>NZ_VHIP01000010.1 GCF_006494365.1 Aestuariibacter sp. GS-14 | reverse complement strand
AAAATGGCAAAAGAAAAGTTTGAACGTAAGAAACCCCACGTAAACGTTGGTACTATCGGCCACGTTGACCACGGTAAAACCACTCTGACTGCAGCAATCACTACTGTTCTTGCAAAGACTTACGGTGGTAACGCTCGTGCATTCGATCAAATCGATAACGCACCAGAAGAAAAAGCACGTGGTATCACCATCTCTACTTCACACGTAGAGTACGACACACCAAGCCGCCACTACGCACACGTAGACTGTCCTGGACACGCTGACTATGTTAAGAACATGATCACCGGTGCTGCACAGATGGACGGCGCGATCCTGGTAGTAGCTGCGACTGACGGCCCAATGCCTCAGACTCGTGAGCACATCCTGTTAGGTCGTCAGGTAGGCGTACCTTACATCATCGTATTCATGAACAAATGTGACATGGTTGATGATGAAGAGCTGTTAGAGCTGGTAGAAATGGAAGTTCGTGAACTGCTGTCTGAGTACGATTTCCCAGGTGATGACCTGCCAGTAATCAAAGGTTCTGCACTGAAAGCCCTTGAAGGCGACGCAGCGTGGGAAGCGAAGATTGTTGAGCTGGGCGAAGCACTGGATTCATACATTCCAGAGCCAGAGCGTGCAATCGACAAGCCGTTCATCCTGCCAATCGAAGACGTATTCTCAATCTCTGGTCGTGGTACAGTAGTAACAGGCCGTGTAGAGCAAGGTATCGTTAAAGTAGGTGAGACTGTAGAAATCGTAGGTATCCGCGAGACTCAGACTACTACTTGTACTGGTGTAGAAATGTTCCGTAAACTGCTTGACGAAGGTCGTGCAGGTGAGAACGTAGGTGTGTTGTTACGTGGTACTAAGCGTGACGACGTAGAGCGTGGTCAAGTACTGTGTAAGCCTGGTTCAATCAAGCCACACACTAAGTTTGAAGCAGAAGTATACGTACTGTCTAAAGATGAAGGCGGCCGTCATACTCCATTCTTCAAAGGCTACCGTCCACAGTTCTACTTCCGTACAACTGACGTAACTGGTGCTGTAGAGCTGCCAGAAGGCGTAGAAATGGTAATGCCTGGCGACAACCTGAAGTTCGTAGTAGAACTGATTGCTCCAATCGCGATGGACGAAGGTCTGCGCTTCGCAATCCGTGAAGGTGGTCGTACAGTAGGTGCAGGCGTTGTAGCTAAGATTCTTGCTTAATCTTAGATACCGCTAAGTATCTTAGAAAAAGGTCGCGTAAGCGGCCTTTTTTGTTTTTAAGCGCCGGCAAACTGAACGACAACTATTCCCTCTATACCAATTCGCATAGAAGTTTACCCACTCAGCAACACTGGCAGGCTTTTTAGCTAGGCTTGT
>NZ_VHIP01000009.1 GCF_006494365.1 Aestuariibacter sp. GS-14 | reverse complement strand
TCCGTGAAGGTGGTCGTACAGTAGGTGCAGGCGTTGTAGCTAAGATTCTTGCTTAATCTTAGATACCGCTAAGTATCATAGAAAAAGGTCGCGTAAGCGGCCTTTTTTGTTTTCTCAAAACACATATTTTTTTCCGGTCCGCTCAGCAGTCTGGGGGGAATCCCCTATATCGACCTCCCCCCTGATTCATTACCTTTAGATCATCTATTCGACAGTATCCGAGGTGTGAGATGAAGTCTGTTGTTTTAATGTCGTTATTATTAATGTCTGCAAGTACTACTGCTGGGGTAATTCGGTATGATTTTAATACTCAAACATTCAGCGATGCCCATAGGATTGGCGGCTATTTTGTTTACAACGATAGTAGTGATGCACTGCTTGATTTACTTGTTGCTATGGATGGGCCCCTCTATACGTTCAATGCTGGAATAGCTGATTTAACCAATCCCGATAGCTTTTCATTCTCCATCGGTAATCTGGTTTTTGGCGATAATCCAAATGAAGGTTTTCAAATCACTGTTGGCGACGTTAGCCTAGTAACCGGACAATACGGTTCGGTAGGCGATGATACCTGTTATTACGACAACGAAAACATGCTGTGTACTGAAGCATTGTTTGAGTTGACATCAACCGTCATCGAGGCTGACTCGCCAGCTGTATCATCACCAGGGGCGTTGGGTTTATTAATGGCCGGATTAGGTGCAATTGCCGGATTAAGACGCCGCCGCAGTTAGTCTCATGAAGAAGTACCCGTGTTCCTCTTCTTCATTTTAGCCCTCAGCGTGAGGGCTTTTTTTTGTCTGTAAAACAATCTGTTGGGAAATCTGTGATTTTGTTTGAACAGGCGCATTTCTAGGGGGAACTCCCCATAGAGGCTGCATAGGAATTAGCCAATACTGAAGCTGTAACCATGACAAGGGGTAAAGCTCATGACACATTTTAATCGTAAAACTTTATTAGCTTCAGCAGTAGCGTTGGCGCTACCTGCTTCTTATGTAAACGCAAAAACTTTCGATGCAGATCTAGCGGCCAGGCTTGCTGAGTCTCCATTTGAACTGCAACAGGTAATCGTTACCTTTAATGGTAATAGCGCCCCCACCGCTGCCCAAATCAACGCACTTAGCGAACTGGGCATAGAAACGGGTATCAGCATGAAGAGTATGCCAATTATAGGCGTACTTGCTACTAAAGCGCAGGTTGAGGCGCTTTATAAACGTGAAGACGTTGTGTCGGTATGGAACAACGATGAACTGACGTTTGAAAACTATGAATCTACGCAAATTACAGGCGTTAAGGCTATGCAAGCAGATAGAAGCCTGCGCAATAACGGTATTCCGTATTCAGGTCGCGGGATTGGCGTAGTAGTAAATGATTCCGGTATCGACGGCACACACGGTGATCTGTCATTCCCAGACCACGTTGTACAAAACGTATTGGCACAAACTAACCTGAACAGCTTTAGCAGCATCTTGCCAATCACGTATCAGGAAGATGTGATCAATACGGATATTCTGGGCGGACATGGTACACACGTTGCGGGTACTGTAGGTGGAAATGGTGCAATGAGTTCAGGTTTGCATGCGGGTGTTGCTCCCGGCGCTGATATCATTGGTTATGGTTCGGGCGCAGGTTTATTTATTCTGGATACGCTGGGCGGTTTTGACTATGCGTTAACACATCAATTTACCTACAACATCCGTGTAATTTCCAATTCATTTGGTAATACCGGTGATGTAGGCACCGAATTTAATCCGGACGACCCTACTAACATTGCTACTAAAATGTTGGCAGATCGCGGCGTAATTACCGTGTTTTCAGCAGGAAACTCTGGTTCGGGCGAGTCTACCATTACGGGGAACTTCAAGAAGGCACCATGGGTAATTACCGTTGCTGCGGGTGACAAAAACGGCGAGCTTGCTGACTTCAGTTCTCGTGGTGTTAGCGGTAAGGGGGGAGAGGTCGTTGTCGATGGTGAGGTCTATACGTGGGAAGACCGCCCAACGGTTACCGCCCCTGGTGTCGATGTCATCTCGGCACGCGATTCTCTGTCAAGCTTAGGCGCGTTAAGCGCTACTGATGACGCAGAGATGATCGAGCCTCAGCATTTACCTTACTACACAGTTTCAAGTGGCACTTCGATGGCTGCACCGCATGTGTCGGGTATTGTAGCGTTAATGCTGGAAGCAGATCCCTCAATGTCCTGGCGCGAAGTAAAAAGTATTGTCCAGCAAACGGCTACGCCAATGGCAGCCCGTGAAGCCTGGGAAGTGGGTGCTGGCTATATCAACGCACATGCGGCCGTTCGTGCTGTGGTAGATGGTGTTGAAGTGTTCGGCGATACCGTGAAGAAAGACCGTGAGTTTAACGGTTTTGCCAATGTTGCAGAGGGCGATGCTTTTACCTTGCAAGCGACCTACCTGCCGGTTGGAGAGTCGCCGGTTGAAACTTTTGAGGTAGGCCCGGATGTGTCTCTGGTGGTTGCCAGCGCGTCCATTGAATCCGCAACGGCTTTTGTGCTGGAAGACCCAGTAGGTAACCGCTACGGATCGGGGATTGGCTTACCGGTACTGGGCTCCTCAGTAGGGACATCGGCGCCAGGTATGCCAGGTACGTGGAAGTTGTATGTTCGTGGTATCGGCAGCATTAGCGGTGTGTCAGTTGATCCGCTTGGCGTTACTAATGGAATTGGCGTACCCGGTACGGTTGATGTGAACGTGCGCCTGTTAGTCACGTCAGGCTTCTCTGGTATTGATGACGCGATAGGTCATCCGGCTCAATCGTTTATTGAGAACGTAGTAAGTAAGCAATTAATGGATGCACGTGGTGATGGTTTTGCACCTGATGCCTACCTCACCCGTGAAGAGCTTGCCGATACACTGACGCTGGCCGCCAATCTTCGCCAGGCTCAAATCGGTAATATGACGGCGTATACTGATACCGGCAGCAGCCAGTTTAATGCAGCAATTAACTCAGCTACGACATCAGGCAGTGTATTGTCTGACCTTACAATGAGTGACGCTCCCGTTATGACCGGTGCAGGCTCAGGTAGTTTTCACCCGCAAGGCAGGGTAAGCAAAGAAGAGTTAGCGTATTCACTGGTACAGGCTTTGGGTCTGCAAAGTGAAGCTGAAGCCTTCAACTCTGCTGACACCGTAACCGCCATTGTGTTTGGTGAAGCTATCGAATTGGAAGATTCACATCTGATTGATCCTGCTCTGCGCGGGCATGTGCAACAAGCACTGGCGGCTGGTCTTATGACAGTTGAAGTATATACCACGCAAGGGCCATTCGATTTTGAGCCCAAGCTTCATGCTCGTTTTAATCCTGCTTCAGCAGTAACACGTGGCGAAGCAGCATTCTCGGTAACCAATTTGAGTAACTTGTAATATGTGAACCACGGAAGTAGTTAACAGAAATGTTCCTCAGCGATGAGACATTCTTGCAAAATTTTTCATCGTAAACTAATAGGGTCAGCATCGCTGGCCCTGTTTCTTTATATCTATTCCTTGTAACACTGCTTCTATACGAATTGGAATTATTCCAAAAGCCCAGCCTTACCTGCGAGTCGAATCAATTCAGCTGAACTGCTCACATTGAGTTTTTTATAGATATTACTGCGGTGGTTTTCTGCGGTCTTTAAACTCATGGTAAGTAATTCTGCAATCTGCTTGCTGGTGTTTCCGGCAGCAACAAGAAAAAACACTTCTCTCTCTCTGCGTGTCAGCGCAGCAACCGGACTGACTCTGGCAGGCTTCCCGGTATCATTTCGTTGATGTGCGGCAATAAACGCGGTGCGGCCATGATAAATACTGCGGATGGCGTCAATTAATACGTCACTTGATGATTCTTTCAATACATAACCTTTAGCACCGGCATCTTGCATAGCTTCTATGTATTCCAGTTCGTTGTGCATGGAAAGCACCAGAATTTTACAGTCGGGGCGCTGCGCCAGCAGCTTGTCGATCGCCACCAATCCACTCATTCTGGGCATGGAAATATCCATTACCACTACGTCTGGTTTTAGCCGGATTACCAACTCAATAAGCTCAACGCCATCGCCGCATTCTCCAATAACATCGATACCGGCATCGGCATTCAATACCTGGCTAAGCCCTTGTCGCATCAGCACGTGGTCGTCTGCCAGTACTATTTTTATCGTCATAACGCTACCGTTAAAGTAATGTGAGTGCCTTGTTGAGGGCGTGCCTGAAAAGTTAACTCTGCATCAAAGGCACTGGCTCTGTCGAGCATGCTGGACATACCGATGCCTCGCTCTATATTCTCAACGTCAAACCCAACGCCGTTATCAATTACGTCCAACCGTAACACCTGATGATGCTGAGCAAGATTAACAGTAATAGTGTCGGCCCGACTGTGCTTAAGCGCATTTACCAGCGCTTCCTGTGCGATTCGAAATACCAGAATGGCCTGCACCTTGGGGATGTCACCCTTCAGGTTAATATCACAAGCATACTGTATTCCTTCGGCTTCGAACAAGTTGCGACACAGCCATTTAAGTGCGGGTTTGAGGCCCAGGTCATCAAGAATGGTTGGGCTCATCATGCGAGACAACTGGCGGACGTCAGCCAATGCCATTTCGGCAATATCATAGAGCTCGGTGAACTCAGGCTGGTTGCTCGCTATACCTTGTAACCGACGCGTAAGTCCTGTGAGCAGTTGCCCCACGCCGTCGTGCAATTCTCGGGACAAGCGCGCTTTCTCACTTTCCTGTTGTGTCCACAGCCGGCGGGCTAATTCCCGCAGGTTAATCTGTTCTTCATCCAAACGGCGTTTAAGCTCTTCCTGCTGCAGCTGAATACGTTCAATTAAGGCCGCTTGCTCGTTGTGCTTGCTAGTCAAAAGTAATGTGCCTCGTACTGTTTGGCCTGCTCAGCACTTAGCTGACTACGCCACTGTTGCAACGCCATGTTTTGCTGTTGCCTGGAGTATTCATCGGTGAATCGCGTCAGGTACAGATGATTACGCCAGTGTTCGGGGTGTCCCTGTAACTGGATCTTAAGTTTTCTTAAGGCCTCCGTGTCCTGTTCACTGTTTAAGTATAACCACTGCATGTAAGACTGATAGTAAATGGGTTTCACCAACTGGTTGGCACGTAACATCAGCTCACTGTTTGAAGGCAGCTTTAATCTTTCCTGAAGATCCAAGAGTACCTTGAGTTCAACCGTCAACGGGATTTGCCCATAGGGCAGATTGTCTATAAAAGGTTGGATCAGGTTGCTATTAAGCTGGTTTACTTCGAGCGCGTAGGCATTGTTAAGCCAGCCAAACAGCGTTGAGTATTCCAGCATGTCGTCAGTAATGAAGGGGGCGGCTAACGCCAATTGGTCAGACAGGCATGCCCAGTCAGTAATGCGCAGGCACATTTCACCATGCCATAAATACACTTCCAGTAGTGCTCTGCTGTCGTTGGATTTTTCGGCAAGTTTCCTGGCCTCGTCAACATTCCGCGTTGCCTCTTTGAGCTTGCCTTGCGCAAAATTAAGATAGCTGTAGAACAGCTGATTGATCATTTGCTCCTGAGTTTGATTAACCGAAAGGAGGGTGTCTACCTTGATTAAATGCTTGGCTGCGGCCCGGCGATCGCCTTTTACCATACTCATTAATGCCAGGTTCTGATGGGTACGCATAAGATGAGCTTGATCGTTGATTCGTTCAAACTGATTTAAGGCCTGATTCCAGTAAATATCGGCAAGGGAATAGTCTCCCAGCAGAAAGTGCATGTACGCCACATTGGACATACTCTCTGCTTGTTTCGCGGTGTTGTCAGACTGGGTTCGCAAATCGAGACCTTGTTTATAATACTCCAGTGCTTTCTGATAACGCCCTTTCTCCTCATACATAAAACCAAGCGTGTCAATGATGTGAGCCTGCTGAGTGAGATTGCCCAGCTTGCTCAATAGCTCAGAGGCTTCGTGTAGCGCCTCTTCCGCTTTGTCGAAATGGCCGTTGATGGCAGCTACATTAGCGAGATTTGCCAGTGTGGTTGCCCGGTCTTCTGGCATATTGTTGGCATCGCGAAGTACCAGCGCATCGCTAAAATACCGTTCTGCTTGGGCGTAGTCGGCCAACCGTAAATGCGCTACACCAAAGGCATTCAGAATCAGCCCTTCCGCCTGCGTGTCGCCAAGTCGTCTGGCAGCCACCAATGCCTGGGTTAATTCTCCGGCTAACGCCTCACTGATATTACCCTGAATAATATTCAAGCGGCCTAGTTCAAACCACAGTTGTGGATTGTTTTGATTGATGGCGAGAGCCTGTTGATACAGCGCCATGGCTTTTGCAGGGGCATCTGCCCACTCAGCGATTTGGGCACCTGAATACAATACTTCAACATGCTCTGGATATAGTGATAGCAAGCGCTCACTTGCCTGAACGGCGAGATCCAAATCATCGGTGATTTCGGCTTGTATTATTTTTCCGCGCAGTTGCCAGTACTCATTACTGTCTGTAAGCGCAAACAAGGCCGACAGTTGTTGTTGGGCGGCACTGTAATCTCCGTTCTGAAACTCTAAATCTGCGCCTTTTAACCAGCCCCCCGGATAGTCAGGCAAACGCTTTTGCAGTTGTGCAATTTGAATCTCGGGTGTGGCTTCCGCACTGCTGTCTATAACCGATGCAATATTCTCCAGATAGCTTAAATCAGGCGCAGCACCAGGTTGCTCAATGGCATCCAATAGTTGCCCGGTAATGTGTTTGCCCAACTGGGCAACACCTTCTCCTAGTCCCGCATTGCTTACCGTATTGCTTACTTCAAAGAGGTATTGGTTTGTAGGCATGAGGACAGCTGCTACGGATACCTGATATTGTGACTCTGATAAGGGCGCCGCATCCAGTAACAGTAAAATATCGATGCCAAGCGTAGTGCTTATTGTGTTGCGATCATCCGCGGATTGGGCGGGTGTGAGACCCAGGTTGGTAATCAGTTGCTCTATAGCATGCCGGTCTGCCAGGGCGATTTTTTGTGAGGCTTCTACCGGGTACTCAAGCAGGTTAGCCAGTAGTTTGGTTGGCGCATAAGTATGATCAGCAATTAAGCCGACACGCAGTGTTTTGGCCTGGATATCGATTGATGGTGAGCGGTACTGCCATGACACCAGCGCTACAATAAGCACAGCCAATACGCTGGCTGCGACTAACCATCCAAAGGGTAATTCAACGCGTTTACGTGTCAGGGGATCAGAAAACAGAGTATGCCAGGTATCCAGCGCAGCGTCAGGTGATGGGCGCTGACTGGCATGCTGATGTGTCAGCGTAGCGATAAATCGGTTATGCGTCTCTCGCCATGCCCGGTCTTTCTTTTTACTAGCGTTAACGTGGACGGCGTCAATGATTTGCTTCAGCACTATACCAACACTGTACAGGTCGGCCGTTTGACTGGTTATTCCGCTCTGCAATACTTCAGGCGCTGAATATTCACTATGACCACTGGTTTGTTGTCTGATATCACTCGTGTGCTGGCCGATCCCAAAATCGATTAATACCAAGTCATTATTCGCATTAATCAGCAGGTTGTCTGGCTTAATGTCACCGTGAAAAATGCCTTTTTGCTGACATACCTTAATGGCGTCAAGCAGTTGCTCTGCCCAGCGTTGGTATTCGGCAACTGACACCGGCTGTTGGATGCGGGCAAGCAGGGGCTCGCCTTCAATGAGTGACATGGTGAAGAACAGCGACGTACTATCACAAAATACATCGTGAACACGCACAATATTAGGATGCTGTAGCTGGCGGGCAAGGTTAACTTCGTGGCGGATTTGTTCAAGTTGCTGAGGAGCACTGAGTTGGGTGGGTAAAAGCTTAATTGCAACGTCTACAGCCAGAAGCTCGTCATGTACCTGATAAACATGACCCTGCGCGCCGGCCCCCAGCTGTTTTTTAATTGTAAAGCGCCCGGCCAGTTGCGTGCCGGCTAGTAATATTCGCGCGTCATGTAACTGCTGGGTAGCAAGATCCTGTTCGTTTTCAACTTCCGAACCCGACACTCATCCACTCCTACTTTGTGCCACTGGCACATCGCTAAATTTCTGTCACTAAAGAAATATTATGTTCTATGGAGTGGAATAACAAACGTAAAGACAACATATTTGCTAGTAATTGTGTCAACTTAACATCCGTAACAGTGAAATATTGTCTGCCTTGGGTATTGTCACCATAAAGCACACCAATTACGCGGTTTTCGGCAATCACTGGTACGCACAAGGCGGCTTTAATACCAAATCGTACAATACTTTGTCTGGCATTGAATTGTTGGTCGGCCTGCACATCGCCAATGGCAACGGGCTGTCGGGTCTCAATGGCATGGCGGATAACCGTCCGACTGCCGCTGAATTGTGTGGTATCCATCCAGTCTTCGTGCCCCATCGCCGAGCCTATTTCGAACTGCTCGTTAAATAGCAGCAGGGCAGCACGCTCACAACCCAGAGTTTGGATCATTGAATGTCGCGCTACGTCCAGCATCGCTGAGGTGTCGCGTGACTGATAAATGGTTTTCTCAAACTGGCGCAACTGCTGTTTACGCCAAAAGTACACACTGTCCTGTTGGGCCAGGTCATTCAGGCTCAGACGTTTGATTTGGCATGGCACGGGACCTAAAAACACCAGCGTATTGTCGGGCAGGGTTTCATGCTTAATGGCCCGTCCGCCCAAAAAGCAACCGTTACTGCTGGTATCGTCTATCGTCCAATGGGAGTGACTATTGTGTGTGTCGGTTTTAATGGTGGCGTGCAGACGCGATATTTGCGGATGTTGAATAACAATGTCAGCCTGACGGGAACGCCCCAACCGGTATGACGTTCCCTCATACATAAGGTGTTCTGTGATCACGCCTTGTTCGTTGGCATAAGCAAGTTGTAGTGGCATACCGGGCGCCCTGCTTGTTGAGGTACTTTACAAGCAACGTTACAAAGCACGTTACAATGTACGCAAACTAAATCGAAGGGTATGCAATTGGGTAAGCAGCTCGCCTTTCACGTTTACCAGATCATCGGATGAACGCCATACGTCTGCCATAAAGTCGCCATTGCAGTTTTCTACCAAATCGATCAGGGTATCCACTACACCCAACGCTGCGGTGTAGTCTGCACCGGAAAGATCATCGTGTAGGAAATTCAGTTGTGCGTTCAGCGCCGACAGGATCACTGGAGATATATGTGAAGACTGATCCGCTATAAACTGTTCTATGCGAGCGTATTTTGACTCGATCACATCTTCCGGAACGCGCAGATCCATCAGGATCATAAAGTCAGAAAAACTACCGGTATTTCCGCGTGAGCGAATACTGCCAGCCGCAGTTAATTGCGTTATGTCTTCAAACTGACCATTGGCATGAGAACGGAAAAGACGCAACGCCGGATTGAAGTGCAATGCCTTGGTGTAGAGCTCTATCATTGCCATGCCTTCAAAGGCAAACCCCGCATTGGGTTTGGGCGAGATAGAAATCACAACCGGAAAGCCACTGGTTGCGGTAACCAGTGACGAGGGTAAGCGGTTCACGAGTGATAAGTCAGTGGGTAACAGTAACTCCGCACTGATATCGATATTGCTGGCGTTCAAACCTACCGCGTTATCGAATTCAATCTTGATGTCGACTTCAATGGTACTTGAAACTGCGATCGTCGCTTCAATTTCGTTATCGTCGAAGGAAATCTGTTGCGGTAGAACAACTTGAGCAAAACTGGTGGGCGTGAACAGCACAAGCGCTGCAACAAAGCCTTTTAGTGCACGGGGCAGGGTAGAGTACTTCATCATATTTACCTCTCTTGACTGTTCAAAAATACACCAATATTTCCACTCCTTCAAGAAAAGGAGTGGAAATGCTTTACACTTTAGTTGTAGTAGTAATCGAACATTCTACCGGCCAATACCGCGTAATGTGCTCTGGTGATCTTAGTATCCGGAGCGAAGCTCGCTGTAATAGTTGGCTCCAGGGCAAATGGGCTTTGCTTCACGTCGAAGTGTACGTTAATTAGCGACAGGTTGATTGCCAGTTGTACGTGGCCTTTCAGTGCTGCCGGGATCAGGTGCTGGTCCTGCAACACAACCGATTGCCCCTTATAGTCCACAACAATATCATCAGCAGGGTTAAATTCGTCTGCCAGGCCTTGTAAACCTAGCATTTGCACCATGGCATAACTGATGTCCAGTTTATCCATTGTGGCAAACGCGCTTACCTGACCCTGAACAGCATCCAGCAATACCGGGCTTTGTGTGCGCAGGTTATCTTTCAGCGCGCCACCCTGAACCGAGACTGATTCCATATAGGGTTTATCTGCGCCTGGTGATGACACGGCGGGTGCCGGCTCATTAAGCAAGTCGCGATACTGGCGAATTGCACCGCCCATCATGGCATACCGCGCAAAGTCTTTAACCCGTAAGTGAGCGTTTGGCGAAAAGTTTTTGCCCAATGAATCCATTAACCGGTTGCTTACGGCAAATTCAATGGCGCCCTGTTGTGGGTGTCCGTCAATATCGTCAAGTCCGTTGTAACCACCGCTAATTTCAAAGTTAACAGCAACATCGAAAAATTCAGGCAGACCCGGACCATTGGTTAATCCCAGCGGATCGGCGCTCACACCAGAGAGTGACGTCAGGCCGTACACGTAAATACGCCAGGTCCCAGCCATACCAGGTGCGGAAACGCGCATATTTTCAGATAGCACAGGGGTGGTTAAATTGCCGAAATACTCTGTACCATCAGGTGCAACCAGAACCAGTTTGGTCAGGTTGGCAAGGGTACTGGCAGAGGCTTTAACCACGGCCACGTTACTACCCACTTCAAAGGTTTGCATTTCAGGCGTACCTACCGGTGAGTAGAACAATTCCAAATTAAGCTGTTCATCTGAAGTGGCTACCAGTGCATTTGCATTAAAGGTTTTACCATCCAAATTGTTTACTGTTACTTTGTGGTTCATATCGTAATTCAGTGCTGCAGCTACCGCTGAACGGGCATTCACGTAGCCGCCGCCCACTTCCCAGCGCTCATAGCCTGGCATGTTGGTAGCCGATTCCTGCAATAACTTTTTGATAGTCAGATTATCCAGTTCAGGATTGGCTTCCAGCATGAGTGCGATAATGCCTGACACGTGAGGGGTTGCCATACTGGTACCTGAAATCATGGTGTAAAACGGCACATTTTCAGTTTCGATGGCATCAATGTCAGCATCCCCGCCGTTGGCGGCCAGGTTGGTCACTGCGCGGGTTGAAATAATATCTACTCCAGGCGCAACAATGCTTACCTCATTGGTGTAGGTCCATTCGGTGCCGTCTGGCATGGTAAAATCGCCAGACTCGCCTTTCAGGCCGCGTGATGAAAACCCGGCGAGCTTGCCAAATTTGTCGCCTGCACCGACTGAAATCCCCCAGGGAATTTGGGCATAGGGATTATGTGAGTCTTCACCCGGACCATCGTTACCGGCTGCGAAGACACTCAGAATGCCCAGTTTGTGCGCTTTGTAAGTTGCGATGGAAACGGGCCCAAGTGGTTCATATTT
The DNA here is from genome assembly GCF_006494365.1 of Aestuariibacter sp. GS-14. Taxonomy (GTDB): domain Bacteria; phylum Pseudomonadota; class Gammaproteobacteria; order Enterobacterales; family Alteromonadaceae; genus Alteromonas; species Alteromonas mangrovi. Next base: position 176,743 of record NZ_VHIP01000009.1, on the reverse strand, counting down.
GCCACTTGAACCCCAGGAATTGCTGATAATGCGAATTGGGCTATTGTAGGAATATAAATTATTGATTGCGAAATCAAAGCCACCAATGGTGTCCAGCAAGAATAAGCCTCCGCCAGAACCGTAGCCAATCAGGTCGGCATCAGGAGCAGCTCCCACGTATTTTCCACCCGACATGGCACCGTTGCCCGCAATGGTACCTGCTACGTGAGTACCGTGACCTGAGTTAGTGTCGGTATTGACTTGACCGGTAAGCACCAGGCCATTGGTTACACCAGTAATGCTAATGGCTGAAGCGTGGGTAAGGGCCTGCACGTTTTCGACAACCGTATCACCGAAAAAGTGATCCTGATGAGAGGCATCAACCCCTGAATCATTCACCATGATGGTAATGCCTTTACCAGTGTAATTGTTGCCGTTGCGCTGTGCAAAGCCACTGGTTTGTAAATCGGCTACGCCGGTGATCTCACGTGCATCCGCGTTGTACAGGGTCATTTCCCGGTTTGCAAATACCGATCTCACCCCATCCAGCGCCGCAATTTGTTCGATTTGCGCTTTATTGGCAACAACGCCAATGATAGGGAGCGATTTAAACTGTACGCCTTCGGTAATACCCAATCCCAGTAGCTGACTAAGCTGAGCTTCCGACAAGGGTTCCATCTGGTCGTAAGTAACCACTGCCATGATTGAACTTACCGCGTCCAGTGCTGCCAGTTTACTTTGCATTTGTTCACCAATGTAGGCGTCTGCAACAGCCTGACTGGTTGGCGCTGCCAGCATGGCAGCGGCTAGTGTAGTGAGTGCGAACTTCTTCATAACTTACTCCTGGGTGGGAATTTTTTGTCACAATAGTTTTGTGAAAACACAGGGTCAGTTTGACTGGGTAAGTTTTAATCGGATATAGGGGTTTCACCCCAGATCGGGAATGACATTAAAAATGGGCTTGTTGGTAAATGGATAAGTGAACTAATGCTATGAAAGTCGACAAATTCATGCACCGGTTTATTATTGGTCGATTAATGAGAATAATCAGATGGCAGGGACTATCAGCGTGAAAATTGTAACAACAGACTTTATCGAAGGTGCGCAACATGCCGAAGGCATCGTGGTCATCATTGATGTATTTCGCGCATTTTCCGTGGCGTGTTATTGTCTGGCACAATCTCCCAGGCAGGTTATTGCAGTGGGCGAGGCAGAGCAGGCCCTGGCACTCAAAGCGAAAAGACCGGATACCTTACTGATAGGTGAGCGGGAAGGGAAAAAGCTACCGGGGTTTGATGTGGGAAACTCACCCACGGAACTGGCATCACAGGCGCTGAAAAACCGCTATATTGCGCATACTACCCATGCCGGTACACAGGGGCTGGTAAACGCCCTCAAAGCTGACAAAATTCTTACCGGCGCGTTAGTGAATGCCAGTGCCACGGCGAACTATATTCGCAGCCTCAATCCAACCGTAGTTACGCTGGTAAGAATGGGCTGGAAGGCGGAAGAACGCACTGATGAAGATGATTTGTGCGCTGAGTATTTAGCGCACTGTTTACGTGAGGAGCCTGTTGACACCGCACTACTGAAAGCGCGATTGCTTGCATCGCCTTGCGCCTCTCGCTTTCTGGACCCGGCACAACCCTGGAATCCCGAATCAGACTTACACTTTTGCCTGGATATCGACCGTTTTGATTTTGCTATTGAGGCTCTGCCAAATACCGACGGTACAGTAGCGTTGCGGCAAGTGAAGCCATAATATCCTCAGGAGCGTTGATAGTGCATCAATCAGGGCTGCACAAAGTAGTCGGCGTGATTGGTTTTTATTTCATTCAGTACACCTAGAATTTCGCGGGTATGTTCACGCATTATCTGAGCGGCTACCTCGCTGTTGCCGGCTTTAATGGCGGCAAGAATGCGGTGGTGTTGGTCTAAAACCCTGGCGTACTGACTGCCAATCTCTTTTAGGCTTACATGCCGAAGCCTGTCTAAATGGGCTTTTTCCAACTGGACAATGTGGGCAGCCCTTCGAAACTGAGTGTAGTCGGCCAATGCCTGATGAAACTGGTCGTCGATTTGCCGGAATAACTCAAAATTGTTGTCGACAGCGGCTTGTTGTTGCTGTTTGAGGACGGCTTCGCATACCGCAATAGTGTTGCGTGGGCTATCGGCCGCCACCTTCTGCACAATGGCGCATTCTATGGCTTCGCGAATAAACTGCGCTTCCGTTATTTTTTCGGTACTCAGCCGGGTAACAAAGGTGCCACTCTTCAGTTTTACCTCAACCAACCCAATACTTACCAGTCTTGCAATGGCTTCCCTTACAGGGGTTCTACTGGTACTGAATTGGTTAGCTAAGCGGTTTTCCGATAATTTTTCGCCCGGTGCAATTTGCAGGGTGCTAATGTGTTTATATAAATAATCGAAAATGGGGCCTGACGATGATTCAGAATGCATTATCTTAACTATGGGTTCTTATTGGAAAGGTAATGTTCAAGACAATATACTGATGAAGAGTACCACTAAATTCACGCGGAAGCACATCTGCTCATAGCCAGGGTTGAAGTGCCAAGAATGCCCATTTGTCATGGAAATGACATCCCGATGCGATAGCGTCGTTTGACTTCACTATTGACCGGGGCCTGCAATGAAATGGGATTCGATAAAATTTCGCTTATTATTTATGACAGCAGTCTGTGTGCTGGGTATGACGTTATTGGTAGCCAGTCAGCACTATTTTAACCAGGCACTTATTACCTTAGGTGAGCAACGGGTACGGTTGTTGGAGTTAAAGCAGGATCTGCTGCAATTGCGCCGCCACGAGAAGGACTTCTTATTGCGCAAGAATCCCGAGTATCTTACCCAGTTTCGACATCAGCAGACGCATTTTGTTAACGCATTAAATGAACTGGATGACACGGTAAAATCACACAATCTGCCCGTATCGCTGGTAGGCGAAATCGCGCAGAGTACACAAGCTTATACAGAGCGCTTTTTTAACTTAGTGCTACTGATGAAGCAGGTTGGACTTACCCCGGAAGATGGCCTGAACAAGGTGTTGTTTCGGCATGCTGAGCAGCTTTATATACAGGGGCAACGCTATGAACCGCAGCTACAGGCAGAATTATCCCGGTTCCAATTTTTGGTTGTTGATTATCAGTATACCTTTCGCGCTGATTCGCTGGTTGAATTAAATCAGCTGTTTCAGGTCATCACACAGTCTCATTTGTTACTCCCTGAAGATCAGACTTTATTGAACGACTACATGAACACGTTATCGGAGTGGGTGTCTGTACGTCAGCAAATTGGTTTGCGCGAATCCGATGGATTAAGAATGAAGTTCAGGGAGCAGGCACATCATGCAGAAGCTGCTTTACAACGCCTTGATGACACCTTGCTACCGGTTATCGACAAGCAAAAACAGCGCGCTACGGTATTTGGAACTGTGATTGCGGTGACGACATCAGTCGCATTGATTTTGCTGTTGGTCAAAAGTTTCGCGACCTTTCACCGGTCTTTTGCTAACTTTATGCTGTTCTTTTATCGCTGTAAGCGACAATATCAACATATCGATCCCCGCAAACTGGGGTTTTCTGAGTTTCGGTCGTTAGCCGAGCTGGCAAATGAAATGGTGGAGTCCCGTCGTAAGATTGAGCGGCGACTGGCCACGGCAGAGCAAAACGCTTCGGCCTCGTCAGCTGAGTAAATATACACAGAGGTTTAGCATGCAATACGAGTTATTGGGTAGCAGCGATTTACGCGTATCCCGCGTGTGTCTGGGCACCATGACATTCGGTATTCAGAATACACAACAAGACGCCAGCGAACAGCTTGATTGGGCACACAGCGAAGGTATTAATTTTATTGATACGGCTGAGATGTACCCTATTCCTCCCAATGAGCAAACCTATGCCGATACTGAACGGCTTATTGGCAACTGGCTGGCAGCCAACCCGCAAAAGCGTAACGATATTGTACTGATGACCAAAATTGCAGGCAGTGGTATTCGTTATATTCGCGAGGGTTCTGAGATTTCTGCAGTTACAATTGAACAGGCCATTAATGCATCGCTACAGCGTTTACAAACCGACTATATCGATGTGTATCAGTTGCACTGGCCAAATCGCACGTCGCCGCATTTTGCCAAGCACTGGCCGTGGCGCACGAACCCCAATGATACCGATGTCGCCAAGGAGCGCGCTGGCATGCGGGATATCGTGCAAGGCATAGGAAAAGCCATTGAAAGCGGTAAAATTCGTCATTGGGGACTCTCTGATGACACACCCTGGGGTATCCATACTTACCTGAACTTGTGTAATGAACTGGGCGTGCCAAAGCCGGTGTCTATTCAAAACGAATTCAGCTTGCTACATATCAAGGACTGGCCCTATTTAATTGAAACCTGTGCGTTTGAAAACGTGGCCTACCTGCCTTGGTCGCCATTAGCCACCGGGATGTTGTCGGGCAAGTACCTGAATGATGCGCGTCCTGCGGGGAGTCGATGGACGTTTGTGCAGCGTCAGGGGTTATTCCGTAATACAGAAACCGCGCATGAAGCAACCGCCAGGTATGTGGAAGTGGCGCAGCGTGCTCAGATTACACCTTCGCAACTGGCACTTGCCTGGGTAAATCAGGTACCTGGCGTTACGTCTACCATTATTGGCGGTACTACGATTGCGCAATTAAAAGAAAACCTGGCGGCATTTGACATGCGTTTAAGCGACGACACGCTACGCCAGATTCAGTTGGTCATGAAGCGTTATCCTATGCCATTCTAACCCTTGGTCGCCGTTATTAAGTTACCAGCGGCGACGAAATCTGTCGCCGCAAAAATTGAGACGTCATTTGCTTGGCATAGTGCCTTTTTTCACCTAGCAAAAAGGAAACCGTGTCGAGTTCATCGTGAATATCCTGTTCCGATTCTATAGACACGGATGACTGCTCCAATGACTGAAACGTTACCACATCGAGTAATTTGTTAACGCAATATGCAAACGCACCCTGGTCATCACGAACAAGCAGAAGACGTTTTGAATCGTTACCCAATTGCGTGTCCTGGGAAGGGGTGTCAACGTAATCGGATCCCTTGTTAAACAAGGGGCGAAAATCATAAACCGGGACAGCTTCATTATTTACTTTGATCATGCCAAGCAGATAGCCATTATCCGTTAGTGGGATCATGGGCGTTTCCCAGCTCAAAATTTCGCTAATATTACTCATATCAGAGATCACTGGTGAGCCAATATCAAAAAACAGGCCCTGCTTTTCTTTCGATAAATCTCGTTGTAATTGTGTTTTGGTGAGCTTGCCCGACATCTCACGGCACAGCATTGCGGTGCCCTTAATTTCGTCGAGGTGGCCGATTGAATTCGCGCTAATCAGCATGATCAGTGGGGCGTTGATATTCACTAGCGCCAAAGATTCAGATTGTACCGATGTTACTGGTAGCAAACTGTCTACCCACTTTTTTCCGGTGTAGTGGTTAGCCATATTGGCAATACAATGGGAGTGCTCTATCTCCGTTACTTCAACAATGCTGTCTACACACAAGCCAACTTGCGCGTCACCGATGTGCAGGATAACCGATGGCAGTTTAGCCACATCATCCGCCCTGGGTTGTTCAAATACCAGATTACCCAGATCTAAAATGGGAATGCGCTTGCCTTGGTGTTCAACCTCACCTAGGAAGCTTTCACTGTGGTGTGCCCGGTCTACGACATTTGTTTCTGTTAATGTACTAAATATATCCTCGGCGAAAAAGGCAACCAGACGGTTTCGAACTGTCACTAACATAATGGTACGTTTGTCAGACGCACCGTTCCCGCTCTGTTCAGCAACAATTTGCGGTGGCGCAGGTACCGCTGGTAAAGCCGGATCTGACATTAACTTACTGGCAGATAACAGCGTTACTGATTTGTTTAATGACGAAGCCATAAAGCTGCCGCACATAACAGCATCCGGGTTGCCAAATGAAGCAATGCTTTCGGTGTTCATGTCCTGCATACCCACCACACTGCGAATAGCAACGCCTAGCAGCTGCCCCTCGTTGCGCAGCACCAGTACAGACTCAGGTTGTAATGCTGAAGCACGTTGCTTTACGTGCGCCAACAGGTCAATCACGGGGACCGGCCAACCGCGCAGGTCAAGGCTACCTATCACCGCATCACTGGCCGAAAAAAATCCGCTGCAAAGCTGGAATGGAACCACTTCACTCACATGCTGAACATCAACGGCAAAGAGTCCGCCGTCTATTTCAAAAATCCCAAATTTACAGGTGTTACTCATTTTGAAGCGTTACCTTCAAACGACTTGAGTTTTTGCAATATCGCTTCCAGCTCGTGAGTGTTGGTTTCCTGAACCTGGGCCAGTTCAACAATTTTAAGTAGCGACTGGCTCGTTTCTTCTACCGAAGATTCGATGGAGGTAAATGCCGTTGCGGTGTTATCACTTAACCGGGCACTGGCGTCGATGTTCTTACGGGCATCAAGCACCATGTTATTAATTTCCTGCGCCGCATGACTGGAGCGTTCTGCAAGTTTTCTCACCTCAGACGCAACCACTGAAAACCCAACGCCATGAGTACCGGCCCGCGCTGCTTCAACGGCAGCATTAAAGGCGAGCAGATTGGTTTGGTTGGCAATTTCGCTGATCCGGCTAACAATTTCATAAATCCGGTTGTAGTTGTCCTGTATTTCGCTGATTGCAGATTGCATCCCCTGCACCAAAGACACGCCACTCACCGCAGAGGATGCCGACTTCTTCGCTACCGCGTTGGCGTTTTCAGACACTTTAGTGACCTGCTTTATCGACCCAATCATTTTGGCGAGTTGTTGGTTCATTATTTGAGTATTGGTTGTAATCAGCTGTTCCATCTCCATTTCCTTGGTGATGTCATAGGCTACCTTAATGACTTTAATGACTTTGCCATTCAGGTCATAAATTGGATTGTATGAAGCCTGAATCCACACATTTCGCTGGTACTTACCTACCCGGTGGAAACGGCCAGACAAAAATTGGCCTTCACTCAGGTTTAGCCAGAATGAACGATATTCCTCGCTGCGGGTGTACTCAGGTGTACAAAATAAGCTGTGGTGGTCGCCCTGGATTTCCTTCAGGGTATAACCCATCGCACTCAGGAAGTTGTGATTGGCGTGTAATACTTTGCCCTCTAAGTCGAATTCAATACAGGCCAAACTCTTGTTGATGGCCTCAACTGTGGCTTTGTGTTGTGAGGAAAGCAATTTTTGGGTGGTGATATCAGTTGCAAATTTCACCACTTTAACCGGGCGGTTGTTTTTGTCGAAAATCGGATTATACGTGGCCTGGATCCACACTTCCTTGCCACCGTTTCCAATCCTGCAATACTCTCCTGATCGAAACTCTCCACGAGCCAATGCGTGCCAGAATGCCTGATATTCAGATGAACCAGCCTCTTTCGGACTAACAAACATCTGGTGATGTTTGCCTTTAATCTCGTTAAGCGAGTACTCCATTAGTTTCAAAAAGTTTTGGTTCGCGTTGAGAATGGTCCCGTCGAGATTCAGTTCAATAATGGCTTGTGAACGATCAATTGCACCAATTTTGCCTTCCAGTTCGATTTGAAATGTTTGCTCTTCGGTGACATCAAGGCCCAGGCAAAGCACGCGTTGGAGCTGATCCCTCGCATCTTTAATTGGCTGTAGCAAGGCTTCTATCCATACTTCACGGCCGTCGCTGTGACGTCTTCTCAGCATCAATCGCTGCGTATCACCTAAATGCAATTTTCGCCAAGCTTCCGCATACACGGCGTCCTGCATATCTTCTTTAAAGATGAGTTTGTTTTCATCGGCGTTTTTCAAAGCCGTGGCGGTGTAGCCAATGGCTCTTTGAAAATGTTCATTGGTAGAAATTAACTGGCGATTAGCATCGAGCTCCCAAATGCATTGGCTGGCGTTCATCGCTGCATTGAGCACTGCTATTTCGCGTTCCTGTTTCTTTTGTTCTGTAATATTGGTTGCAAACTTAATAACACTAATGACGTCACCGTCGAGATTAGTTACCGGCGTGTAGGTGGCAAACAACCATACTTCATCTCCACTCGCATTGAAGCGCAAAAACTCGCCGCGTTGAGGTTTTCCATTTTGTAATGCCCGCCAGAAAGCTTGATACTCTTGGCTGGTTGCAAATTTTTCATCCACAAATAGTTTATGGTGCTTACCGCGGATTTCTGAGAGTTGGTAACCCATGGTGGTACAAAAAAGCGAGTTTGCTTCGTTAATGATTCCATCCTTAGAAAAAGAGATAACCGCCTGAGTTTTATCGATCGCCTCCAGTTTGGCCTGCATAGCCATACTGTGGTTGTGTTGTTCGGTAATATCGTCGCCGCGAAATAAAATATACGGCATATCGCTTGCGCCGTAATTTACCGAGGAAAAATAACTGCGTATCCATATTTCCTGCCCGGATGCATTTACAAAGGTATAGTCCTGTTTAATGTCCTGGTCGGTGTTAAGCGGTGCCCACAGGGTTTCATAGTGTTTGGTATTAAGCATTGAAGGGTGGCACAGGTCGTCAAAACACTTGTTTTTAATTTGCTCGGCGGTATATCCCAGTAATACGCACAGACGGTTGTTAAATCTTACCAGCTTGCCGTTGGTGTCAAATACCGCTTGTACATGAGTCGCGGAATCGTCATCGAAAGTACTGGTAAAAAATCGCGTGGTAGTAACGCAGTCGCTAGTGTCCATGCCCATTAGAATAATATTGCTACCGATGTCTGCTGACGATTTTGTTAATGAGGATAGCAAGCTTTTAGTATTGGATTTTAAATCGATTTTGCGTCTGAGATAGAGCCTTTGAGGCAGAGATTCGCAAAGGGTTTCGAAATCGGTCTGATCGTCTGCACAGAAGTATTCATCAAAGTTTACCAACGCGCTTTCTGCAGTTCCACAGAACAGAGAAAAAGCCTTGTTGGCTTCAATCAAATTTCCCTGACAATCGAAAACACCAATACACAACGAATCGTGCAGGAGGTCCGGTAACATGAGATTTGAAATGAATTTGCCATGTTGTGCTGCAGTCACTTCCGCAGTGATTACCGAATCGGCCGGTGAAACGATACTTTGAACCATTAAATTTACTCTCAAACAATGCTGATAGTTCAGCTGCGAACCCTTGCGGTACTTTCTTAAACAGTAGGCTACGTAGGTCAAAAATCAACTAACGGCGCACTGTGTGCAGGCAACATACACCTTGCGCAGAATTTAGCCATGCTACTTAAGATTGAGTGGGTGATCAGTAAAAAAGAGGAGGCTCTCAGTGATCATTTTGTTTGTTTACTGAACAATTTATAACACGTTATGCTGGCTATAGTTTTTGTGCCGGCGAACAGTTTTATAACGTCAAGATCAGGCCAAACTAGTATCTTCAGACGGTTTGTTAATTCATAACCAGGTATGGGTTTTCATACCTTAGGCTAAACCGGGTTAAAAAAAGGCCACGAAATTCGTGGCCAACTTGGGAACAACAGAACATAACTAGACAGCCCAAATCGAAGGAAGGAAGCTGTCTAATTAAGCGTAGTACTAAAATGCATATTTTGCAGAAAATTGTACGCGACTCATGTCACCGTCGATACCGCTTTCCAGTTCACGTTTTGCGTATGCATATTCTCCACCCACGGTAATTGCTTTAGTAGGCGAGTAAAGGTAGTTGATCCGGGCGCTGTAAGTCTTTGATGTATAATCACCCATAGTGGCGGTGTCTACGTCAACATCAAACGCAGAGAACATCACACTACTGCGAGCCTTGTCACTCCAAACATGGCGATATGCAATAGCGTATCCGGTAGAGTCAATGGCTTCCAGTTCGCCAGTTGCAGCATTATATACTGCACCCTGCGCTGCATTCAGTGCTGCATAGCGGCCTATGCCCGAACCTGTGTAGAAAGACAAGCGAACGTCGTCGGTTGCACCCACTTTAATTTTAGAGGTTATCGAAATACCTACCGCAGAATCAGACGCATCAATGCTTTCTGTTTCATAAGCGAGTTGACGGAACATGCCGGCTACCTTAACGTGGCCCCAATCTTGTTTCATGGTGTAGGCAGCTATAATGTCCGGCACGGTATTGTCGTCTGTGGCACCCACGCCCACTACGGTGGTTTCAGGGTTTTCCAGCGCTACTTCAAGACCGCCCTGGGTATAACGAACCATCATTTGACGACCGAAGATCACACCGTCTGTGGTACCGATAAAGTCAAGTGATTCAGGCAGTGCATTCACGTCCATAAAGGTGGTCCAGGTTTGACCAACCAACCAGTTTTTGTATTTGAGGAATGCATGGCGCATACGAGGCAGGTATGAGTTACTGATACGCTCGTTGTCGTAATCGCCTTTTGTTACCATGAAGTCAAATTCAAGTACACCGGTGATGCTATCGCCATCATCCGTAGGGGTTTCAGTAGCGAAACGGAAACGCGACTGGCGCACGTGTCCGTCGAAACGGCCGCTCATACCATCATCGGTTGCGCCCACTGCAATTGTAGACGGTACATAGAAATCACGGTTTAACGGATGACCTTCACCATTTGAGTAATCGCTGTATATTGCATCGGCTTTTACGTATCCGGTAAATTTAACATCGGTTGAACCAATGGTAGCTGCATTGGCCGAAGCCATTGCAAAGCCAGTTAATGCCAGCGTCACAGCGCCGGTAACTTTTTTTAATGTGTGTTTCATGTTTTCTCGTCCCATTTGTCCAGGAATTGGCTGATTGGTAAAAAAAGTGTAAAAATGCAGTTAACGATTCTTAATTTGGATGAGTTTAGAACAATTGCAAATAAGCGGATGGTCTATAAGACGAAAGTCGTAACACGGAAGGAGTAGCACCACTTAACTAAATAGAAATTTAGCGCTCGCTAAGACCAAAGTCTCATTTTGCTTTGGTCAGGAAAAGCTACATTGATCAACCAATACATATCTCTGTAATTTATTTGAAAATTGGAGGCAATTCATATGACTGCCAGCAAGATTTATCCGGTTCCGGAAAGTATCAAAGCGTCGACTCATTTGACACAGGAACAATATGAGCAAATGTACAAGCAGTCTGTCGATGACCCGGACGGGTTCTGGGGTGAATATGCCAGTACGCTGGATTGGTACACAAAACCTACAAAAGTAAAAAATACCACATTTGATCCGCATTCGGTGTCGATTAAATGGTTTGAAGATGGTGAGATCAACGCCAGCTACAACTGTATCGACAGACATCTGGCAAAACATGCCAAGAAAACAGCATTGTTCTGGGAAGGCGATTCACCAGAAGACAGTGAAACTATAAGCTATCAGCAACTGCATTACGAAGTATGTAAATTAGCAAATGGCCTGAAAAAGCTGGGTGTTGGCAAAGGCGACCGCGTAGCGGTATACATGCCAATGGTGCCTCAGGCGGCGTATGCCATGCTGGCATGTGCGCGCATAGGTGCGGTGCACTCTGTTATCTTCGGCGGATTCTCACCTAATGCCATTGCCGACCGCATTAACGACAGCGAAGCAAAGGTAGTCATTACCTGTGACGAAGGCCGTCGTGCTGGTCGCAGTGTGCCACTAAAAGCCAACGTTGACCGCGCCTTAGCGAAAGGCGCATGCCCATCGATTACAAACGTGATTGTGCACAAACTGACTGGCGGTAATGTAGCTTTTAACGACAGTGTAGACGTGTATTGGGATAGCCTGGTAGAAGATTGTTCTGCCCAGTGCGAACCTGAGGTAATGAATGCAGAAGACCCGCTGTTTATTTTATACACATCGGGTTCAACCGGCACGCCTAAAGGCGTAGTACACACCACCGGTGGATACTTGTTGTACACGGCAATGACCTTTAAATATGCGTTTGATTATCGCGAGGACGACATTTACTGGTGTACTGCTGACGTAGGCTGGATCACTGGTCACAGTTATATGGTGTATGGCCCGCTAATCAATGGTGCAACTCAGGTATTCTTTGAAGGTGTACCTACTTACCCTGATGTGCGTCGTATAGCACAGGTAGTTGAAAAATATAAAGTAAACTCACTTTATACTGCGCCAACAGCCATTCGCGCACTGATGGCACACGGCAATGCTCCTGTGGAAGGTTGTGATTTGTCGTCACTGCGTCTGCTGGGTTCAGTGGGTGAACCCATTAACCCTGAAGCATGGGAATGGTACTACCGCGTTATCGGTGAAAGCCGTTGCCCAATTATGGATACCTGGTGGCAAACCGAAACAGGCGGCATGATGATCACGCCGCTGCCGGGCGCTACTGCACTTAAACCTGGTTCAGCATCACGCCCTATGTTTGGTATTCAGCCAGCGCTGTTCGACGCCGAAGGCAATGAGCTGGAAGGCGCGAGTGAGGGTAACCTGGTGATCAAAGACAGCTGGCCAAGTCAGGCTCGTACGGTATACGGTGACCATGAACGCTTTATCAGCACCTACTTCAGTGCATATAAAGGCGTATACTTTACAGGTGATGGCGCGCGTCGTGACGAAGATGGTTACTACTGGATCACGGGTCGCGTAGATGACGTGCTGAACGTGTCTGGTCACCGTTTGGGTACAGCCGAAATCGAAAGTGCACTGGTGGCTCATCCCAAAGTTGCTGAAGCGGCAGTGGTAGGGTATCCACACGACATCAAAGGGCAGGGTATCTATGTATACATTACGCCTAATGAAGGCGTAGAGCCTGACGAAGAGTTGACCAAAGAAATCCGTGCCTGGGTGCGGACTGAGTTAAGCCCAATCGCTACACCAGACATGATCCAATGGTCTCGTGGGCTGCCAAAAACGCGCTCCGGTAAAATTATGCGCCGTATCCTGCGTAAGATCGCAGCAAACGAGCATGACCAACTGGGTGATACCTCAACATTGGCGGATCCGTCGGTTGTTGATACACTCATCGAGGAGCGTCTTAACAAGTAATACGGAGAGATAATGATAACGCTGCTAATTGCCGATGATCACCCTTTATACCGCGATGCGTTGAAGGGCGCGTTATCGTTATCACTACCCGATCTCACCTTACTTGAGGCCGGGGATCTCACCGCAACAGCCGACATTCTGCAAAAGCAGGATGTCGACTTGTTGTTACTGGATTTGCATATGCCAGGCAGCAACGATTTGTTTGGCTTATTGCATATTCGCAAGTTGTATCCTGATTTACCCGTAGCGGTTGTGTCAGGCACAGAAGATGCCACTATCATTTCCAAAATCGTAGGGGTCGGCGCCCTCGGTTTCATTCCCAAAACGACCAGCGCTGAAGATATTGCTAAAGCCGTGCAATCTATCCTGGATGGCGACATCTGGTTACCCGAGTCCATTAGTGAGAAAATTCAGGATGTTGACGAGGAGTTTTCAGAACTGGCCGATAAGGTATCCAGCCTCACGCCATCACAGTACAAAGTGTTGTGTTATATGCGCGATGGCCTGCTGAACAAGCAAATAGGGTACAATCTGGACATTGCCGAAGCCACAGTTAAAGCGCATGTAACGGCAATATTCAAAAAACTGGGTATTAATAACCGCACACAGGCTGTCCTTATTGCCTCTCAACTTGAGCTCGAACCTCCTGTTCAGCAGTAGTCAGCGATATAAAAACATCACACTATCTGTTTAATTGATTACAAGGCACTGGCTAGTGGTGATTGGTATCGTTTCATTGCCTGGCGGGTTTGTTCACTGAGCAGTGGATTGTTCAAAGGGTATATCGTTCTTCCCTTTAATAGATTTCTTGCCTGAATATAAAAATGCTGCGACGTGAGCAAACGCTGCAAATCGCCGTTTTCGTAAAGCCGGTTCAGGCCAATTTCAAGCCGCTTAGCCAGCTCGGGGCGGCGCGCAGCCACAAAGAAGAACATGGGGTTGTCGTATTGCAACGCAATGTATTGTTCAGTGGTAAGATTCAGAGAATGATGAGTACTTAATTCTTCAAAAATTTCGTGAACCGCTCGGGGAAAATAATCCACCATTCCACGATCCAGTAATTTGAAGGCACTGGTGTATACGCTGGGTGTTACGCTAAAACCGTGATACCTTAAGATCTCTGTATCAGGCCAATCACTGCCCTGAACGGCGCTGAGTTGCTTAAGATCCGGCAGTTCAATAGTCTCGCGAAAGCGTTCATCACCCTCTTTAATCAGCATCACCCTATAGCCGAACATGCCGCCAGTGAGAGGGATACGTATTACCGTGTTTTCCTGCTCTCTGGCATACGTGGTTACCGACCACATAATGTCGGTCTGACCGTTACGCAGATTCAAAAATTGCCGCTGCTGTGGCGTGGGAGCAGGGTTTGCAATAATCTGAACCGGCCCAAATTCCGGTTCCGTAAGCGCCATGGCCAAATTTAATAACGTAACAACGTACTGATAAATGTCGGTAGTACCGGGCTCATAGTTGGGGATGTACACAACACTATCGCGCGTAGGCTCGCTCGCTTCAAGCCTCATTGGCGACAGTATTAAAATACATAAGGTTAATATAAACAGGTGTTTATACATGCAAAAACAGACCCTTGCGCAGTTGTCTTGTTTGAGTATAGCGAAGGCTGAGTAATTATCTATGTGGCAGGCAAACTATACCGTGTCGGCTATTGAAAACGCGACAAGGCATCAAGTGTTTCTTTGGTGAGCAGAGGGTTTCTGAGAACGTGGATCTCTCTACCAGAAAGCGCAGTATCCGCATCGCGATAAAACGGCTGACTGTACAGTAATGCATTTAACTGACCATTATTGTGTAACATTGTGAGGCCTTTGGTTAATCGCTCTGCCAGCTCCAGATTGTTTTTATTTACAAAAAAGAATAGCGGATTTGGGTATTTCAGGCCAACATGTGGCGCCAGCTTAAGTTTGTACTGCGGATTTTCTGCTAACTCCTGGCTATACTCGTGCACTGCTCTTGGGTAATAATCTACCATTTTCCGATGCAGTAATTTCAGGCCATTCTCGTAAGAACCAATTACGTTAAATTCATTAAATTGCAGTATTTGGGTATCTGGCCAATTGGCTCCCTGTATCGCGGTCATCGCCTTTAGTTCGGCCAGCGTGGGGGCATAGTTAAAACGCTCATCGTCGGCGTGAATCAGCAACACGCGATATCCAAACAGGCCACCTATAAACGGCACCCGAACAGGCAGATACTGGGACTCCCGCTCTGCACTGGTGATTGACCAGGCGATGTCGGTGTTGCCGTTAGCAAGATTCATGAGTTGTCTTTGTTGGGGAGTCGTTTGCGGATTCGAATACACAGTTAACCTGCCGTATTCACGCTCAGTTACCTGTAAGGTAAGCTCAAGTACGCTAACAACGTAGTTGTAGATATCTGAGGTACCGGGCGCGGGGCTGGGAATGCGCACCATGTCACGCAGTGGCATTTTGGCATCCTGCGCAGAAAGTCCAGGAACCAGTAACAGGCTAATCAAAAAAACAAACAGTACCCGCATTACCTAAAACCACTTCTGCGATGCTTCTGCCATCAATGTTACCAGCCTAGTACGGATTGCTTCGATTATACAGGATTATTTTGGCTGAGCATTCGGGCTTGATACGCAAAACTCAAGATCCGGATCGACAATACACTTGCCCGCCATGGCCTGACGGCCAAGGAGCATCAGATAGGTCATTTCCGAACGGTCTGTTAATGTGAGCTTTATTTTCCAGGCACGTTTACCCAGCTCAAACCGGGTTTTAATCACGTAGCGCTTTTCTCTGGTCGCGGTAGAGCTTTTCACCTTTTTCTGACTCAGTACTTTGTATTCGCAGCGAACGGTTTTGGCAACGTCATGTATATCTGGGTGAATGTCGAAGCGAATCCAGCGAACATTATCTTTCTTGAATTCTTCAATATTATCAACGTGTAGTGACGACGTTGCTGCGCCAGTATCTACGCGCATCGTTAAGTTGTAAATGCCCAATTCAGGCAAGTTAGCGCATTCCAGCGCGCCGATTAATTGCTTCGGTTTTTTAATACCAGCCATAGTTACAGTACCAATGTTGATTCAGTTGAAACCAGATTGTCTTGTAATAATTCTACTTGTTCCGCTACCGTATCGGGCGCTTTGAAGTAAGCAATATGATAGATAGCCTCGCCTTCCTGGGTAAGCGGAATATTTTGCTTACCTATTACAACGCCTTCGGCCGGGCTGATAATATTGGCTTTAAAAGTACCAAAGGAATCAGCAATCACCGCCAGCTTGTCGCCCTTAACCACATGGTCACCCAGCTGCGCAGAATGGGTAATAAAGCCGCTTTCCGGTGCTCTTACCCAGCCACTTGCGCGGGCAATAAAGGGGGTAATGTTAACGCCTTTGCTGCGCCCTTGGCTCAACATGCCCATGTGTCGCATGGTATTTAAAATGCCTTTCACGCCCGCGCGAATTGAAAATTCGTCGTAACGCAACGCCTGGCCTGCTTCGTAAAGCAGGATCTTTATGCCATCTTCACCGGCGGTCGCACGCAAAGATCCATCACGGAGATCGGCATTCAGCAACACGGGAACGCCAAACGCTTTTGCCATAGCTAGCACCTCGGGATCGTCCAGATTTGCGCGGACCTGGGGAAGGTTGCTACGGTGAATCGCGCCTGTGTGTAAGTCGATGCCAAAATCGCATTTGCTCACAACTTCCTTGTAAAACAGGTAGGCAAGACGACCCGCCAGACTGCCCGAGCGACTGCCCGGAAAGCTGCGGTTTAAATCACGTCGATCCGGTAAATAACGGGATTGGTTAAGCACGCCATACACATTGACCATTGGAACCGCAATCAGTGTGCCTTTCAGGTTATTGATCGCTTTAGACTTAATCAGGCGAGACACAATTTCAATGCCGTTAAGTTCATCACCGTGTAAGGCAGCGCTCACAAACATGGTCGGCCCCGGGCGCTTGCCGCGCTTTACAAATACCGGGATATTCATGCTGGTGGCGGTATACAGGGGAGGCATATCCAATGCTATTTTCTTGGTTTCTCCCGGTGCAATCTTTTTTCCACCAATTTCCAATGGTGCTATGGTCATTAACCCTTCCCTTTCGTTCTGGTGTTGTTCGGCTTGGCCGAGCTTTCGATGAATTCAATGATCATTCCGGCAACATCTTTATTGGTCGCGCCTTCTATGCCCTCGAGCCCGGGGGATGAGTTCACTTCCATTACTACCGGACCGTGATTTGAACGCAGAATATCTACTCCGCAGCAGTTAAGGCCGAGTGTGCGGGCAGCATCAACCGCCGTTTTGCGTTCAGCAGGTGACAAACGTACCAGACTGGCAGAGCCGCCGCGGTGCAGATTCGAACGGAATTCACCGGGCGCTGCCTGGCGTTTCATTGCTGCAATCACCTTGCCGCCGACCACAAAACAGCGAATGTCGGAGCCACCGGCTTCTTTAATGTATTCCTGTACCAAAATACTGGCATTCAAACCCATAAAGGCTTCAATAATCGCTTCAGCCGTTTTTTGTGTTTCAGCCAGCACCACGCCAATGCCCTGAGTGCCTTCTAGCAGTTTAATAACGACAGGGGCACCACCTACATTCTGAATTACGTCGTCTACTTTGTCCGGATGGTGTGCGAAGCCGGTGCGCGGTAAACCTATGCCTTTACGTGACAATAATTGAAGCGAACGCAGTTTGTCGCGTGACCGGCTGATGGCAACAGACTCGTTAATGCTGTATGTACCCATCATTTCAAACTGGCGTACAACGGCGGTGCCATAAAAACTGACCGAGGCACCAATGCGGGGAATAACGGCATCGTATTTGGGTAGCTTACTGCCATTGTATCGAACAGATGGATTACTGCTGGTGATATCCATGTAGCAGTGCATGGTGTCGATAATATCGACGGTATGGCCCCGCAACTCGCCGGCTTCTTTCAGACGACGGGTAGAATACAGACTGGGGTTACGGGATAAAATGGCAATGCGCATAAACTGACCTGTTCGCAGGGAAAATCAAAACGGTGTACTCTGCCTGCTTCATCAAGAATGTAAACCGAATAATATTTATCGTGACGGTGAGGGATTTTTATAGGGTATTACCCAAATCGCTCGGATGCTCTTTAAGATAAAGCTAACGCAAAACGCCGAAATAACAACTACTATTTCAATTGATTAAGTTAATGTTCAAATCAACAAATCTGCACGCCAATACGTTAGCGTGCAGCCTTGATGTGTCGCGTCATACTTTTTAATAACGCCCTCAATTTGGCGGGCTTCAGCGGTTTGCTCAGGTAGTTTACTCCCTGCTCTTTACAGCGTTGAACCACGTCTTCGTCGTGGGTGGCGGTAATGAGCGAGGCGGGCAAGACGACATCCAGATGTTGCCGGATGGCATCAATGAGATCCAGCCCATTTACACCGTGGCCTAACTGATAATCCATCAGCAATATTTGCGGTGAGAAAATATCGGCTTGTTTAATGGCGTCGTCCCAGTTATCGGCAAGTACCACACTGATCCCCCAGCGCTCCAACAGGGTCTGCATGGCATCCAGGTTTTCCTGTTGGTCATCCACGCATAATACCCGCAAACTGCCAAAGGATGCCGTTGGACTGCCCTGAGTTTGCGGCTGGTTTGCCTGAGGCTGAGCAATAGGAAAACTCAGTGAGAAACAGCTGCCACGGCCTACCTCGGAGTCGACGTGAATTTTGCATTGCATTTGATGGCTCAGTCGGCGTACCACACCCAGTCCCAGGCCTATACCGTGTTCTGCACTTTCATTAGTGCGATAGAAATCGCTGAAAATGAGCGCCTGTTGCTCCACGGATATACCAATGCCCGTATCACGTACCTGCAGCAATATTTTGCCATTGCGTTTTCTTGCCGATAACAAAACTTTGCCTTTTTCGGTGTATTTAACGGCATTTGATAGCAAGTTTTGCAATATTCGATACAAAAAGGTTTTGTCGGCATACACCCAGCATTCGGGGATCCGGGTTCTGAGTTCGAGACCTTTCTCTTTGGCTCGCATCGCGGTTTCATCTACGATGGGGCCACATAACGCGCGAATATCAACGGGTTCCGGATTGGGTTTTAATTCACCCTGATCAAGACGTGAAATATCCAGCAGAGTGGCTATCAGCGCTTCACTCGAGGTAACCGAATGACTCAGTTTATTGACAATACTGACAACGGATTCAGGTAGAGGCGCCTCCTGTAACGCAGAGACATACAGTTTTGCAGCATTTAACGGCTGCAATACATCGTGACTGGCCAGTGCCAGAAAGCGGGTTTTGCTGGCGTTTGCATCTTCGGCGGCTTTTCGGGCACGGATCAGCTCTTTTTCGATGTCGCGCCGCCGCTCAATCTCCAGGCGCAGTTCGGCGTTAATCGAGTGAACCTCTTCCGTGCGCTTTTTAATGCGGTGTTCAAGGTCAATGTTAGACTCTTCCAGAGCCTGTTGAATCTCAACGTGACCAGTGATGTCATTAAAGCTGGTTACAAAGCCGCCGCCTGGTAGCGGATTACCCACCATTTCAATTACCCGGCCGTCACTGCGTTGACGGGTAAAGCGATGCGGTGTGCCCGATTTCAAATGCTCCAGGCGTTTCTCTACTTCGGCTTCAATGTCGTCGCGTCCGAACTCGCCTTGCTGGGCGTTATAACGCATCAGTTTTTCAATGGGGGTGCCCACGACCAGTAATTCTTCCGGATAGGTATACAATGCGGCGTACTGTTTATTCCAGGCAACCAGATTCAGGTGCTTGTCTATTACACTGATCCCTTGATCCATGTTCTCCAGCGACGTAAGCAGTGCAGTCATATTGAACTGCATGGCCTGTGTAGTGTCGTCGAAAAAGTTAATCACTTCAGTAAAGTCGAGCTTTTTACCTCGCAGAACCGAATCGATTAAAGCCTTGGCACTGGAGGCGCCAATAACACCGCCGAGGGCCCGTTCACAGAACGCCATAAAGGCTTCATCAGGCGGCTCGGTGCGTTCAACCGTACAGTGGTGCAACTGCTGATACTCATTCACCAATTGCTGACAGCGCCCGGAGCCCATAAAAGTGGACAGCAGGGTAATCAAATCGGCAATGGTTACGTTAATACTA
The DNA here is from genome assembly GCF_006494365.1 of Aestuariibacter sp. GS-14. GTDB lineage: Bacteria > Pseudomonadota > Gammaproteobacteria > Enterobacterales > Alteromonadaceae > Alteromonas > Alteromonas mangrovi. The sequence continues at coordinate 156,708 of NZ_VHIP01000009.1, read as the reverse complement.
TGGCTTTTTACCGGTGTATTGCGCACATCCGCGGGCGATACAAATGCTTCCGCCTGAATGCGGTCGATGAGTCGGGCGGGGGCAAACCAGGAAAACAGCACATAGGCAATTAAATTAGTGATCAAACTTATAATTGCGCCCTGGCTCAGCAGTTCGCTTTGCGCGTATTCCGACATGGTGCTGTTAACTATAGGCAATACCAGCCACAGTACCCAGGTGATCAGGCCCACCATGAGTCCGGCATATACGCCATGCGCATGCCCGCGTTTCCAGTAGAGTCCGCCAATTACCGCAGGCAACAGCTGGATCACCAGCGAAAACGCGATCAAACCAATGGAGTGGAGCGAGCGACTGCCGGTCATTTGCTGGTGGTAGAAAAATGCCAGTAGCAAAATAATGCCAATGATTATTCGACGAATTAACCGAATGCGCTTGCCGTAATCACCATAGGTTGCTGAATGTTGTTTAACCGCCAGCAGGCGCGGTAATACTACGTCGTTGGTTAACATGGTACTAAGTGTCAGGGTGGCAACGATAATCATTGCTGTAGCGGCCGACAAACCACCCACAAACACAATGATTTGCAATAGCAGGGACTCAGAGTGCATGGCGAGTGATAACACATAGGTATCGGGTTCGACATCCTGTCCGCTGAATACCGCTTGTCCGGCCATGGCAATAATAGGAATCACTGCAGCGGTTATCAAAAGATAAACCGGAAACAGCCAGCGGGCGGTTTTTAAGTGGTTCAGGCTAAGGTTATCTACAATGGCAACATGAAACTGGCGTGGTAAACAGATAATGGCGGCAGCCGCCATGATGGTTTGAGCAAAGAAAGTAAACGATCCGAACTGCGACAGGGCCTGCTCGGTAACAAAATTCGCCAGAATGGGCGTGCTTTCCAGGTTGTACCAGGCCTGATATCCCACATACGCCACCAACACTAACGCCAGCAGTTTAATGGTGGATTCAAACGAAATAGCCAGGATTAGTCCGCGGCGATACTCGGTTACATCGGTCTGTTTGGTACCAAAGTAAATCGCAAACAACGCTATAAACGCGGTTGAAATAACAATAATAAACTGGCTGTTAGGTTGATTGGTAAGCAGTTTGAATGTTGCGCCAATCGCTTTTAGCTGCAGAGCGATATAGGGAATGGTGGCGAGTAGTGCGATGATAGTAACGAGGAGTGCTACTGCTTGTCGTTTTCCGTAGCGCGAAGCAATAAAGTCGGCAATGGTGTTGATGTGCTGCTTCTTACTTACCAAAGTAAGTTTATATATGAAACGATATCCCAAAATATAGACCAGCACTGGCCCCAGTAATATGGGCAGATATATCCACGTGTCCCTGGACGCTTGCCCGACGGCACCGAAGAATGTCCACGCCGTACAATAGATGGCCAGCGCTAACGAATAGATCACCGGGTGAGACGTTATCCACCTTGCGGTCGGGGAGTTTTTATCGCCCCAACTGGCAATGTTAAATAACAAAAATAAATACAAAAGTGCCAGTGTAACCCAACCGAACGTCATGCCTTGTCCTAACAGGTTTTTAACAATATTGATGACATTATACGCAACCCTCTGATACCTGACCTACGACCATGGTCTCATTCCTAGATTGATATTGCGCGTCTAGAGTATATCCGAAGCTCCTAATTATGCGGTTTTTAGGCGATTTTGGCGATTCTAAACAGAAGTCTAAAACGCTAAAGTCGCCTGAGAAGCTTGTCGTTAGGAAAATGTAAAAAAAATACATCGAATTAACCTATTTACGAGGACGGAAAGATGGCATTTAAGAGTGATGACGACAAAACGGCGTATTGGAAGGAGAACCTCTCCCTTCTCGCCAAATTGTTAGTAATCTGGTTTGTCGTGTCTTTTGGCGCTGGCATCCTTTTTGTAGATGTGCTGAACAATATCCAGTTCTTCGGCTTTAAGCTGGGATTCTGGTTCGCACAGCAAGGTGCAATATACGTGTTTGTTGTACTCATTTTTGTGTATATGGCCAAAATGAACGCGTTAGACAAAAAATACGGCGTAGACGAGGAGTAATCCAATGGATGTACAATTATTAACTTTTATCATCGTTGGCGCCTCGTTTGCCCTCTACATCGCCATTGCGATTTGGGCCCGCGCTGGCTCAACCAACGAATTTTATGTTGCCGGCGGTGGTGTGCCACCTGTCCTTAACGGTATGGCAACCGCAGCAGACTGGATGTCAGCCGCATCGTTTATTTCCATGGCCGGTCTGATTTCCTTTATGGGTTACGACGGCGCGGTGTACCTGATGGGCTGGACCGGTGGTTATGTACTGCTGGCATTGTGTCTTGCACCTTACTTACGTAAGTTCGGTAAATTTACTGTACCGGATTTCATTGGTGATCGCTACTACTCACAAACTGCACGTACCGTAGCAGTATTCTGTGCCATCTTCGTTTGTTTTACCTACGTTGCTGGTCAGATGCGTGGTGTGGGCGTGGTATTCAGTCGCTTCCTGGAAGTAGACATCACCACAGGCGTGGTGATTGGTATGGCAATTGTGTTCTTCTACACCGTTTTAGGTGGTATGAAAGGCATTACCTATACTCAGGTTGCACAATACTGCGTACTGATTTTTGCTTATATCGTACCTGTGGTATTCATCTCTATGATGGTAACAGGTCACATTCTGCCACAGACCGCATTTGGTGCCACACTGGCCGATGGGTCGGGTGTCTACATGCTTGATAAACTCAACAATCTCTCTGTTGAACTTGGTTTCTCTGAATATACATCCGGTACTAAGAGCACTATCGACGTATTCTTTATTACCTTTGCACTGATGGTAGGTACTGCGGGTCTGCCACACGTAATCGTTCGCTTCTTCACTGTACCGAAAGTACGTGACGCGCGTAAGAGTGCCGGTTGGGCACTGGTATTCATCGCAATCCTTTACACTACTGCTCCGGCACTGGCGGCGTTTGGTCGTGTAAACATGATTGAAACAATCAATGGCAAGGATATGCAGGGTACGCCATATGCTGACGCACCAGCTTGGATCACAAACTGGGAACGCACTGGCCTGATTACATTCAAAGACAAGAATGGTGACGGAAAAATGTTCTACGCTGCGGGTAACATCAATGATCCTGCAAGCAAAAACGAAGTAAACATTGACCGTGACATTATGGTACTGGCTAACCCTGAGATTGCGAACCTACCTGCTTGGGTAATCGCTCTGGTGGCTGCTGGTGGTGTGGCTGCGGCACTGTCTACATCGGCGGGTCTGTTGCTGGTAATTTCGACCTCAGTATCGCACGACTTGTTGAAACGGAACTTTGCGCCAAATATTACCGATAAAGCCGAGCTATTCTATGCGCGTCTGGCAGCAGGGGTAGCCATTGTTATTGCCGGATACTTTGGGATTAATCCGCCCGGATTCGTTGCGCAGGTGGTCGCCTTCGCCTTCGGCCTCGCGGCATCCAGCTTCTTCCCGGCAATTATTATGGGTATCTTCAGCAAGCGCATGAATGATAAAGGAGCTGTTGCAGGCATGATTGCAGGTATCGCGTTCACCGCTGCCTACATCATCTACTTCAAGTTTATCAACCCTGCGGCTAACGTACCTGCTAATTGGTGGTTAGGCGTGTCACCAGAAGGTATTGGTACACTGGGTATGATGGTTAACTTCGCAGTTGCCTATGGCGTATACAAAATGACTGACGAAGCACCTCAGGAAATTCAGGACCTGGTGGAAAGCATCCGCTTCCCTAAAGGTGCCGGTGAAGCGTCAGCTCACTAATCTTAATTAACGTTCAAGTAAAGGCTCATCTTCGGATGGGCCTTTTTACGCTTAAGAAATGGCTTTTCCCGCCAATATTTACACAAAGGCTTTTACATAGATCAGAGCCTTTGTGTAAACAGCTGACACGCTTTTGATCCAGGGCAGCAAGCCCGCAGATGAAAGGCGCTATCATACGAAGTGATGTCACCTTTTTCTGTTTAGCCCGGAGGCAACCATGAGCGCTACACCCCAGCAGGTTTTGGATTTTCTAAAAACATCCGCGCCGTTTGATGGACTGGCTGATGATGTATTGCAGGATCTCGCCAAGCACGCCAGGTTGATCTATCTGGCGGCAGAAAATCAAACGCAGTTGCTGAAAGAAAATACCGGGCGGTTGTTTCTTATCCAAAGCGGTCAGTTTTCGGTAAAAGATTCAGACGGTCCTGAACGGCATCTTAGCGAAGGTGATTACTTTGGCTTCCACAGTATTATTGATGGTGTGGCGTATCCCTCCAGTGTGAATATCGATAGCCCCGGGCTGGTGTACTGTTTTGAGGCAGAGACGTTTAAGTCGCTGTTATTGCTGCCCGAAGTGGCTAATTTTTTCGAAGGCACCAAAACCGATGCCCTGCAAAATCAGGCAGTACAAGATTCAAATTCAATGTGGCTTTACAAGTCGCTCAGTGAGGTGATTGAACGCCAGCCGGTGATCGCAGATATTGGCCTTTCTGTGCAGCAGGCAGCAGCGTTGATGAGCGAAAACAATGTATCGTCGCTACTGATCACCGAGAATGAAAAGCTGGCGGGTATTGTAACTGACCGCGATCTGCGCAACCGGGTGGTGGCAACGGCGCTTGATACAGGTTTACCTGTATCTGCCATTATGACCGACAAACCTGCAATGATTACGCAGAATCGCACCATGTTTGATGCTATGGCGCTGATGAGTGAGCGCAATATTCATCACTTACCGGTGATTGACAGGGTAACACGACAACCAATGGGGATGATTACGGCATCCGATATTATCCGGCATCAAAAAGGTAACGTGTTATTTATTATTGGTGAGTTGTCGAAAGCACAAAACCTGTATGAACTCACGCGACAGTCGTGGCAATTGCCACATTATCTGGCTACGCACGCCAAGCGACTGGGCGACTACGATATTGCGGGGAAAGTACTCGCGCAGGCGACTGACATGATGACCCGTAAACTGATTAATTTTTATCAGCAGCAACATGGCTCTGCGCCAATGGCCTATACCTGGATTGTCTATGGTTCCCAGGCCAGGGAAGATCAGACCATGGGATCGGATCAGGACAATGGTTTGTTGCTGGCACGCAAACCCAATGAACAGGAGGCCGAATATTTTGCCGGTATGGCTGAATACGTGTGTAATGGATTGGGTAAGTGCGGGATTAAATTGTGCCCGGGTAACATAATGGCAAGTAATCCGGCATTGCGGTTGTCACTGGACGACGCCATTGCCGAAGCCCAGCAATGGGTTAAGCAGCCTACCAATAAAGCCATTATGTACTTTAATATTTTTCTGGATGCGCGAGCTGCGGCCGGTGATGCTGACTTATTTCGCAAAATGCAGTTAGCCAGGGCACCCTTGTTAAAGCAGAAGATGTTTTTGGCGGCACTGGCGCGTCAGGCCAACGCAGATTCTGTGCCGCTATCGATGTTCCAGAAATTTGTGTACGAAAAAGGGCACACCGTAAAGGACGCTATCGATTTAAAAGTTAAGGCTATTGCGATTATCAATAATTTGGTGCGACTCTACGCGCTGGATAATGGCCTGACCATGCCGTCTACGCAGGCCAGACTGGCAAGTTTACCAGCCGGTTCCGGGCTGTCGTCTCGAGATGCCAATAATCTGCGTGATATCTGGTTGTTTTTAACCCGTTTGCGCTGGCGTCACCAGTTACAAAATAAAGTCACTGACAATCTGGTATCGGTTACCGATCTGTCTTCCATAGAAAAACATCAGCTTAAAGCTGCTTTTAAGGCGATAGAACGCGCGCAGCAAGCGGCTGTAATGAAATTCTCCGGAGGGATGTCGTGAGCGGTGCAACTACAACATCGCCATCGTGGTGGGGAAGAATTCAGCGCTGGATGAACGGAGGTGTGCTGCTGCCCGATGACAGAAAACACCTTATGCTTCGGGATGTTCCCTTGTTGGCTGTGGATTTGGAACTTACTTCCCTTGATCCTAAAAGGTCAAAAATCACCTCAGTGGGCTGGGTTGAAGGCAAGGCGGGGAGTATAGAGGTCTCGTCCTGCTATTATAATGTGATACGCGCAACGGGTGACTTGGAGCAGAGTCCGGTTATCCACGGCCTGACCGCCGACACCATTGCCCAGGGTGCACATGTGAAAGAGGCGTTGGTTAAACTTAGCCGGTACGCGCAAACGCATGTGTGGGTGCTGCATAACGCTGGACTGGATATGGCAGTGCTGGACAGGGTAATGGCGGCGAACAATATTTCTGTGAGTAATGTGATTACACTGGATACCTTGAAACTGGCGGTGTATCAGTTACAAAAGCAACACGAAGTGCTGCCGCCCAACAGTGCAACGTTAACCGTGTGCCGTCAGCGCCACAATTTACCCTTAGCGCCAGCGCACAACGCGCTTGATGATGCGATGGCAACATTACAGCTATGGTTTGCACAATATTACCAGCTGGACCCCAAAGGCACCCTGTCTCTGCTGGATTTTACCCACACCCAGGCAGTGGGATGCAGAAATTTAGGAAAAGTCGAAAATAAATGATTGACAATATTTTGGATACCGCGTATCTTCACGCCCGCGCTGAACGAGAGCTTAGCGCAAGATGCCCAGGTGGTGGAATTGGTAGACACGCTAGCTTCAGGTGCTAGTGGCCTTACGGCCGTGGAGGTTCAAGTCCTCTCCTGGGCACCATCCTTTCTAAGTAGTAAAAAAATCCCTTTGTAAAGAATACCCTTGCAGATAACGTGAGTCAGAGGACTATCCCAGTCTCTCGCAGAGCTCGAGCCGTTTCGCGAGCGTGAGCAAAATTGTTTGCTCACTCGGATCTCGCTTCATTTTTGCCAGGTCTTATTGAGTGACCGGACTTCCCCGTTTGGGTGCTGTTGCTGCTATTTCAACTAATGGCTAATTAGCGTACTGCAATATCGTGGTAGGATATTGGTGTGCGATCATGTGATTTTTTCCTGTACGCATAAAAGGGATGTTAACTATTACTGGCAGGGTTGTTTAGATGAAGAATCGTACAGGATACAATGGATTTACGTTAATCGAGCTAATAATTGTCATTGTTATTTTAGGTGTTCTGGCGGTGGTGGCATCGCCACGGTTTCTCGACTTCAGTTCTGATGCGAAGGTTGCTTCACTTAAATCCATTGCCAGCCAGATGAAATCAACCGTTTCCCTGGTGCAGGCTAAAGCACGCGTTGTTGGTTTGCGCGCGGTAAGCACTAATCCCAATGCCGGACAGGTGGCGTATGTGGTTGATTTTGGATTTGGTACCGCAGAGGTGGATTATCGAAATCTATGCCCCGAAAGCCAGGCTGAACTTGGAACGCAGATGCAAATGCTCGACTTTATGCAAAATAGCTTAAGTGCTGATATCGCTACGAGGGTAGATAATCAATATACCCTGATTGGTTACACCGTGCCGAGCAGCGGCACACCGGTTAATCAAGGTTGCTACATTATTTACGATTCATTTGGTTCGCCCAACTGCACCATTACGTTAGTTACCGACGACTGCTAACCGATTCCTTACTACCTGGCGCCTATACGCTACTCATACCGGAAGTTCCCCATCGTTTTGGTAAGAATCGCGTTATTGGCTTGTAGATCCGAGGTTACCTTGTTCAGTATCTCTGCAACCCTTACTTCTTCGGTGGCTGCATCCTGAACACTCACAACGTCAGCAGCAATTTGCTCAGATGTCATTGATTGTTCTTCGGCAGCAGCTGACATGGAATTTGCCTGAGTTTCCAGCTGAGTTGCGCTGGCTTTTACCTTGGCAGCGGTTTCTTCACCCTGATTGGTTAGGGTTAGTGACGCTCTGGCTCCGTCAGCACTTTTCGAAATCCCGTTGATAACATTCAGGCTTACTTGTTGTAACGAATCCAATAACGACGATATTTTGTCTGACGAGTTGCGGCTAGCGTTGGCCAACTGGCGAACCTCATCGGCTACCACCGCAAACCCGCGGCCGTGTTCTCCTGCTCGTGCGGCTTCTATCGCGGCGTTCAATGCAAGCAGGTTAGTTTGATCGGATAAGGAATTAATGGTGTCCAGAATACTACTGATTTCAGATAGTTGCTCTCCCATATTCTTGGCTACTGATTCCATGTCTGCCATTTGTGCGGTAAGTGCGGATATAGACAGTTGTATAGACTGATTTGCATTCATGGATTCAATGGCCAATGAGTCAAGGTGTCTGCTGGCTTCAAGTGTCTCAATGGCTGAACGGGCAATTTCTTTACTGGTTTCCGTCATTTGTTCAATTGCTGCGGCAATGCTAACTGCTCGCTGCTGTGTATTCTCTGATTCCTCGTTAATTGTCTTGGCAGAATGTGCTACTTGGTCGCCAAGCCGGGTACTGGCCTGTACAGACTGAGCCAGACCGGTTATCAGGTCGCGAATAGCTTGCAAGGTTTGGTTCATTGCGGTTGCAATACTGCCCAGTTCATTGTCTGAAGGTAAGGATACGTCGATGGTTAAATCGCCTTCCCTGGCAACATTGTGCAAATTGCGCGTCAAGCGGGATAATTGACTCCTAAGTGTCTGCAATAAGGTCACAATGATAAAAGCCGCAATGAATAACGCTACCAGCGCAACGACTCCGACCAATATAAGCTGAAAGCGGGTAGCGTCAGCATGACGTTGGGATAGCGCTTGTGCATTTCGCCAGGTTTCGTCCAGCAGACTTTTTACCTGACCAATTTGAGTGGTGGCGGTTGAAAACCACTCGCTAGCCGCGGGTAACTGGCTAAAGTCGACATTTTCACGTTGTAATTGTTGATATACCTCGCGCATAGATTGCATTACAGTTGACTGATTTAAGCGTTTAAATTCAGCAAGGCTGTTATCATCCAATGCGTCTTCTAATGAGCTGCTCAGGTATTCAATATTTTCATTATAAATTTCAAGTTCCAGCAGAATCTGGCTGTTGATTGCTCGTTGAGCCAGTACACCGTTTACCTTTCCGCGCAACTGGCCGAGGCGCTCCTTTAACCAGGCTAGTTTTAATGCGTTAGAAATAGTGGCCGATACATCCCGGTTACTCACTCCCAATAGCAGTTGGTTGGCACTATCGAGCGCTACTTTATTCACAAAACTGTAGTAGCCAAACGCACGCTTGCCGTTGAGACTATCAACTTCACGTCTTACCGCTGATTTATCCTTCAGTACCGTAAATAAGCCGTTGAGCTTGCGTTTAATCTCCAATTCTGCCGGCCAGTCTTCATTGGCCAGTTGCTGCAATGTCGCAACCGCGTAATCTGCAACCAGGCGCTGTTCAATCACTTTGGCTTTTGCGGCATCCGATTTTGACCCTAAAAAACCAGCAGTTAAACCTCGCTCTACCGCGTGTTGGTGAGCGATTTTCTCTACCGCATCTACCAGCAGAACTAATCGCTGTTCTGTGTTCGCATGTTCCAGTTTTTCCACATCGTCAACTAGCACCGACACGGTAAGCGCGGCGCAAAATACGCCTAGCAAACCAGTGGCAAGTAGTGTCATTTGAATGATCGTTAATCGTTTCAACCAGAACATGATCTCTCCGTTTAAAATGAATAGGTCGAACTTCTGCCTAACGTTTGTGTCTTACGGACTAAAGTATAGTCAAAGTAACCGCTTTCGCTAATTTACTGTGCTAACAAGGAAAAAGTACCATGAACAAACAAAGAGTCGCTTTGGTGATCGCAATTGCAGGACTGGCCGGATGCACAAATAAGCAACTGTACCAGGGGATGATGCAAAACCGTCAACATGCCTGCTTACAGGAATTGCCACAGGATCAGGAAGCTTGCTTTAAGCGCTACGAAATGAGTTTCGAAGAGTACCAGCAGACCAGACAGCAGGCTCAACAGCAGGTAGAGACGGCCAAACCTGAAAAGCAGTGAAACCAATAGCGCGTAACAGATTGATTGTAAGGGTATTTAACGCTAAGTTGAGTGAAAATACCCTTTTTAAGACGTTAAACGGCCTGATCGCTGTATAAGTGAATATTTGTTAGCTTTGCAATCTCGTCAACATAATCCTTCACTGCCGCAGGCCAGCTTAATCCTTTTACCATAGTTAGGTTTCGCAGGGATGGGAAAATATAAACATCATCCCAACTCAGCTGGTTACCGCGAGCCGAGGGCGGCGTTAATGCGGGTAGTTCAGCCAGCATAGCATTTACCTGAGAAAGGTAAGTTTCAGAATTAGCAAAGGCCTCATTAAAACTGCAACCCAGCATGGCTTCTTTTTTACGCTGAAAATAATCACGGGCCGATTGAGTTTCAAATTCCGGCTGTGCAATCATCAGATTGCGAGGGTACAGTAATCGGCTGATTGCACTGCTGTATTTAGTAATGTGTTCAGTTACAGTGCTTGCATAACCAGCCGGCAACAGTTGCTTGTCTTCAGGTGCCAGGGTAAGAATTTTGGCGACAATATCCAGACTCTCACCCATTGCACTGCCATCACTGGTTTGCAGAATAGGCACCATCTTCACACCCACCAAATTAATGCAGGTTGCTTCGTCGTCGTTTAATAGCAGTACTTTTTTATGAGGCAAACCGGAATAGTTAGCAACCATATCGGCTCGCACACAATAAGGGCAATGCAGATACTGAAACAGAGTAAACATGGAATGATCCTTAGCTTCACCAGGCCGGACATGGCGCGTACACATACAGCGGTAGTTTTCCGGTTTGGCTTGAGACAAAACAGGGGATGACTATACACTATTGCATCCTGAAAAATCTAAATTCGTGGTTGTGTATCCCGCAAAAACAACTTAAGAGCTAATAGTGATCACCTTAACTTTTGAAATCGTCACCACCTTTATCCTGGCAACGCTGATGATCAGTTTGTCACCCGGACCCTCTAATTTGTACATCCTGGCCTGTACACTTGGTTCTGGTAAGCAGGGTGGTACAGCTGCGGCACTGGGTATGGCGGTTGGTTCGTCCAGTTACGCGATTAGCACTGCGTTTGGTTTGGCCGCACTCATACTTTACGTACCGGTACTGTTTGTTCTTATAAAAGTGCTCGGCGCGGGGTACCTTATTTATTTGGGTGTAAGTGCGCTGCGATTTGCCAAAGCACCGCATTTAAGAAAACCAGTACAAGCCACCACATCGCAAATTGTTAAGCGGAGTTTGCTGGTGGAGCTCAGTAATCCTAAAACCGCATTGTTTTTTATTGCTTTTTTGCCTCAGTTTACTAAGGCCACGGGCGACGTGCTGGTAAATGACTTACTGGTGCTTGGGCTTATGTTCAGTGCTATTGCGCTATGTTGCGATTTGATCGTTGTACAGCTATCGCATCAACTGGGTAAATGGATGGCGCGCAGCCCAACCATTGCAGTGAGACAGGAGCAATTAGTCGGGCTGATATTTGTTGGCCTTGGGCTAACACTGGTTTGGGATCTGTGGCAGGCAGGATAATCTGTTACACGCCCTCAATTTCGTCGTAAAGTGCCACAAGCTGTTTGGTTATTTTGTGGCTGGGCATATAAAAGGGCAGTGGTGCTCGCGCCGAATGCGACTCCTTCACTTTAACTGAACTGCTCAATCGTGTTGCGAACAGGGGTAAACCTTTTTCTTCCAGTTCACCTATTAACGCTGAAGGCAGTTTAGCCTGTGGGTTGTACTGATTGATAATGACACCCGCAAACGCTAATTCCTGATTGTGGTCTTCCTTTATTTCCATCACGTTCTCCAGCAAGCGTTCAATCGCCTGTGCGGAAAAATGGTCGCAATCAAACGGCACTAAAAAGGCATCGGCGGCTATTAGTGCGGCTTTCGAATAAAAGTTAAAATTGGGCGGCGTGTCGATATAGATGCGATCAAACTCTTTACTTAGCGCATCCAATGTCTCCCGCAATTTAAACATTTTATAACGCGACTCCAGCTCCCGCTCAATGGTAGCCAGAGCCGGATCGGCGGGCAGTACGTAGAGGTTTTCAAATGCGGTGGGTTGTACAAACGCGGTTGGCGGTTGAGGTTTGCTGAACCAGCCAACAATTTGCTTAAACATATCTGCAACAGTAAGCGTGCCGTCCTTTATGTCTACGCCTGCATAATGCGTTGCATTGCCCTGGGCATCTAAATCAACTAACAGCGTTTTAAAGCCACGGCGCGCGCTTTCTGCGGCGAGATTTGTGCTGATAGTGGATTTTCCAACCCCGCCTTTTTGGTTAAACACAACCCGTTTCATGTTGTCCTTTCCTTATGCCGCTGAGTACAGGTGATTGATTATTTTGCAATCAATATCAGCATAAGAGATCCAGATCGAAAAGCAACGATATAAAATGTTCTTAAAATGTTAATTTTTTGTAAATTGAGCTAAAATAACAGAACCTTTATAACTGGGAGACAGGTATGAGCAGGTCTCTTTTTCTGGTGTTCATCTTACTCATGGCCGGACTACAAGGATGCCGTGTCACTCCAGACACCACTACTTCAGTTACGCATCCGGTGTACTGGCAGTATTTCCCTGATGCCAGATCAGTTGATGTGGAATCCACTTCGCAGATTCTCACGCTTTCGCCAGACGCCGAGCGTTTTGTCACTGCCCTTAGCGCCGCTGGTATAGCCGATGATTCGCTTGCACTTGATCGGTTTATTGACGCTGTATTTCATCATCAGCAACAAGGTTTAAGTTATCACAGTGACGCCAATTATTCGGTCTCAGAAACGTTTCGCCTGCGCGAGGCCAATTGTTTATCGCTAACGCTGATGACTTACGCCCTGGCCACTCATGCAGGGTTTGAAGCCACACTCAGTACCGTGGAAATCCCTGAGTACTGGTCGCGCAAAGAAGGGTATAGCGTCCTCAATGGACATATCAACGTTACGTTGAAGCAGGTTTTCAACGGCAAAGTGATTGCCAGCAGAGTGGTGGATTTTGACGAGCGTATTGAATCACAACAGTTTCCAGCCACTGAAGTACCGTTAACCAGCGTCTTGGCGATGTTTTACAACAACAAGGCGGCAATCGGCTTAATTTCAGGAGAGTTGGACTATGCCTTTGCCTATATGGCCAAAGGACTGGAACTGGATCCTTCCATGCGTGAAGGGTGGGTAAACCTGGGCGTGCTTTATCGCCTTAGCGAACACTATGACGCGGCTGAACAGGCCTATTTACGTGCTGTCTCGCTGGATGCAACCGATCTCACTGCAAAGGAAAATCTGGCCGTACTGTATCGGTTCACCGGTCGGGATTTACTGGCCAGTGCACTTGAAGCACAAGTAATCTCTCAGCGCGAAAGCAATCCGTATTTTCATTTAATTCGTGGCGACGAAGCTTACGACAGCGGTCTTTATGCCATTGCTCATGCACATTACCGGCGCGCTTACCGACTCGACCGTAAAAACCATCTGGTGCTGTCGGCGTTGGGTAAGTCAGCATTCAGTGTGGGCAAACTCAGCGACGCCAAAGTGTACCTGGAACGTGCAATCAACAACGCCAGTCATGAACAGGACATCAACCGTTACACCTCCAAACTGGCTGCGTTGACATCAGTACATAACAAGACTCTAGGAGATTTTGAATGAAGTTAAGTTGGTCGTCTGTGTTGTGGCTATTGATGTGGATAAGTTGCAGCCTGGTTCGTGCCGACGAGCAACCGCGTTGGGTTCAGGATGTACATTATCTTGCATCGGATGAACTGGAAGGCAGGTTAACTGGCTCCGAAGGCGCAAGACGAAGCCGGGAATTTATTATTGACCGATATGAGACCCTGAATATATCCCCACTGAGCGCATTATCAGGCTATACACAACCCTTTACATTACCCGACAGAAAAGACAGGCCGGTAAATGGGATCAACGTTGTGGGGGAGAATGCAGGTCGGGATGCGCCGTATATAGTTGTAACTGCGCATTATGACCATCTTGGCAGAAAAGGGCGGCGTGTATTTAATGGCGCTGATGATAACGCCAGTGGGGTAGCGGCAATGCTTGAAATAGCCCTGCGAACGAAAAGGCAGCCGATGCAATGCAATTGGATTTTTCTGGCATCTGACGCCGAAGAGCACGGCTTGTTGGGTGCTAAAGCGTTTGTAGGTGCTAACATCATTAATAAAGAGAAGGTGTTTGGCAATTTAAATCTGGATATGTTGTCTCAACCAGGTGGGCGTTACGAACTATTGGTGAGCGGTGTGAGCAGCCATCCGCAATTTGCCGGATTGGCTAACGACATTGAGATCGCCACAGGGGTGCGGATGAACAGCACTGATTCGGCACTGCGGGTAGGTCGCTATCCGGTGGCTACTGATCGCACAAAAGTCAGTGACCACGCAATATTTGCTGAGCAAGACATACCGTTTTTGTTTTTGGGGGTTGGCAGACACAATTACTATCACACACCAAAAGACACGGCTTCGCGAATTAACGTTGCTTTTTATTCAACAATGGTGGAGGCGTCGTGGCAGTATGCTAAAGGCCTGGATGCCTTATGTGCAGAGAGTATGCAGGCTGACGCGGTTGGCCAGCCTGCCGAAAGTTCTGGGTATTACACTACGCCCAGTTCGCGCAAACGCTCCTTAAGATAAGCGTCTGCGGTGTAACGTTCAGAGAGCACTACATCAGGACGAGGGTGAAGGAACAGTGGTAACGAAATTCGAGAGCGCGACATATCGGCTCCCTCAGGATTAATTACACGGTGGATAGTTGACGGATAATATCCGCCACTGGCTTCCTGCAACATGTCACCAATATTCACGATCAGCGTGCCGAAGTCGCAGGGCACATCCATCCAGGAACCATCTTTGCGTTGCACCTGTAAGCCAGGTTCATTGGCTGCGGGTAACACAGTTAGCAGGTTAATGTCGCCGTGCGCGGCAGCACGAATGGCATCCGGCTCTTCTTCGCCCTTCAATGGGGGGTAATGCAATACGCGTAACAGTGTCTGGCTGCTGTCTTTAATCATATCTGGCAATGGCTGACTAAAGTTTGCTTTTACCTCTTCAGGTGCGTTTGCTTCAACCCAACTCAGTAACTCCGACGCTAAACTAGTCGCCTTTTCGTAGTAATCGGCCAGTTGGGCTTTGAGATCCGGCGGGCAAATACCCCACGGATAATAGTGGAAATACTCTTTGATATCTTTTTTAGTGAAACCCTTGGCAACTTCCGACACAGACTGCGGGAAATAACCGTCCTGAGTGCCTTTGTTGTAGGTGTAATTAAACTTGGCGTCGTTGTCGAAAAACGTTTGCCAGGTTTTGTAGATGTCGGTTACAACCTGCTGCTGGATGGGGTGATTCTTCAGTACACCAAATCCAGTTTCGTGCAACGATTTAGCAAACAACTCCGCAGCGTTATCCGCCTGGTAATCAACGGCAACTAAATTCATTCTGTCTTCCTATCTATCTATTTTTAACGGCCGATTATAAATCGGCTGGGGAAGGCGGCAACGCCCTCCCGTTGATACAAATCAAGCGTACGGCCTTTTACAGCGAAAGGTAAAACCCGGCCAGTGCAGCACTCATCAGATTAGATAGCGTGGCAGCGAACACCGCTTTTAATCCAAGTTGCGCGATTTCCTTGCGACGGGTTGGCGCCATCGCACCAATTCCGCCCATCAGGATTGCAATAGACGACAAATTGGCAAAACCGCACAACGCAAAGGTAATAATGGCCTGACTCAACGGTGACAAGGTTTCTTTGGCGTCAATGAAATCCAGATAAGCAATAAACTCGTTCACCACCAGTTTTTGGCCAATAAAACTGCCAGCGGCTTGTGCTTCAGCCCAAGGCACACCCAGCGTCCAGGCCAGTGGTTGCAGTATAAATCCAAGGATTTGCTGAATAGTAAGTGATTCCACTCCGGCGAGTTCGCCAACCCAGCCAATAATACCGTTTAACATCGCAATCAGTGCTACGAAAGCCAGTAGCATGGCACCCACGTTTAACGCTAGTTGTAAGCCAGAGGCCGCACCACTTGCCGCTGCATCGAATACGTTAGCGTAATGGTTTTCCTGCTCCTGGGACTCGGTTAGCTCGTTGTTGGGGGTATCGGTTTCCGGCTGCATTATTTTTGCCATCAGCAAGCCACCGGGCGCAGCCATAAAGCTGGCCGCTAACAGGTACTTAAGTTCCACACCCATCCCGGCATAGCCTGCCATTACCGAACCGGCAATTGATGCAAGACCGCCCACCATGATGGCAAACAGCTCTGAACGTGTCATGGTTGGAATGAAAGGACGCACTACTAGCGGGGCTTCTGTTTGACCCACAAAGATGTTGGCTGCTGCTGACATGGATTCCGGACGACTGGTATTAAGCGCTTTCTGTAAAGCACCACCAATAATACGAATGACCCAGCTCATGATCTTCAGGTGGTACAACACCGCAATTAACGATGAAAAGAAGATAATGACCGGCAGCACATTGAACGCAAAGATAAAGCCCAGCGATTTGTCGCCAATCGGGCCAAACACGAAATTGATACCGTCCTGGCTGTAATCGATGATATTTTGCACGAATACAGTGGTTTTCAGCAGTAACTGAATGCCTGGTTCAAAATACAGAATAAACGCACCAATTAAGGCCTGAATGGCAAACGCGCCACCAACGGTGCGCCAATTTATTGAGCGACGGTTGCTGGAAAACGCAAAAGCAATGGCTAACAACAGGGCGACGCCCAATAAACTGATCATGTGTATTCCCTTACAAAAGAGCTTGCTGAATGTGCGATTTAATCACATCCAGTGCGATTTGATTTTTACCACCCTGGGTAACAACAACATCAGCCGTAAAGCGGCTGGGTTCTATAAATTGATGATACATGGGTTTTACCGTTGCCTCGTATTGCTTGGCAACCGATTCAATGCTTCTTCCACGCTCTTTAATATCGCGCATCATACGACGCATCAGGCAGATATCGAGCGGTGTATCTATGAATATTTTCACATCGTATAGCGGCAGTAACTCGGCACGGGCCAGTAACATGATGCCTTCCAGAATGATCACTGGCGCGGGCTGTAAACGCTCAGTTTGTGGCAAGCGTGTATGGGTTTTAAAGCAATAATGCGGGTAATCAATTGGCTCGCCGTTGCGCAGTGCCCGCAGGTGTGCCTTTAACAATTCATGCTCAAACGCATTGGGGTGGTCGTAATTGTTCTTTTCCCGATCACCCATGGCCAGGTGGTCTTGCGCGCGGTAATAGTGATCTTCACGCAAAATTTGCACAGGACGCCCCTGCTCTGAAAATGCATTGATCAGATTTTCGGTGAATAGTGACTTCCCGGAGCCCGACGCGCCGGAAATAGCAATAATTAAAGGTTGTTGCATCGTTTTTACTGTCGTTTATAGGTAATTAATATCACGCTGGTTTAGCGGCAACTGCCCTAGAGGGGAGTGGGTGCCCGGACCGGCCAGTTTATATTTTTTCAGAATAACGCACTAGTTTACCCTTAATATCGCTGATTCACCACTTTCTGTCGAGAGTAAAAAACTGACCATTTGTTCAGGTTATCACTAAATCTGGCTGATTAATACATGTTGATTGACCCTTGCTAATTCGCGTAAGCCAAGGTGCGCAGGACTTATTCTATTTTTTAATGAAAAGAATCCGCCAGATTAGCGAATCTTGTCTATGCTTTATTTATGGAGGCAAAAAACTAATATATATATATTGATTTTTATAAATTTAAATATTGCTTCTTGTTAATTATGACTTTCAGCAAGCGTGAACGACTAACATGATCAATTTAAAGGCCTGCGAGTTGGTGGCTATGGATAACAACCAACTCTTCGCCAGTAAAATACTGGCGGATGCACACAATGATGTAGTGTATTACGACCCCGAAGGTACAATTCTCAGCGGATTGGGCGCCGGTAGTAAGGTCTCAACTATGTACCCTGAAACAATAGCCGATCAATTACAAAATTGCGTCAAAAGTCAGCCTAATCTTATTTTTGTGAATACCTTGCTAATTCACCGGGCGCTGGTGTGTTGGGCAGATAGCCTGCCAATTAGTGACGCTAATGATGGGGGCTGGGCTGTGCTTTTCTTCTCATCAGACAATTTAATGTCTGAAGTAGCCCGTTTAATGCCTTTTGGATTTTTGCATATCAATAAGTATTTGCATGCAACGTATTGTAATGAAGTAGCACACCGTATTCTGGGTACCCAGGATTCCGATATGCTGAACAGGGGATGGCTGGAACAATTCGGTGATTCAATTCTGCCTGCGCTCAAGGCCTATACCGATGAAATAGCATTGCACAGCGAACCTCTGTCTTTGTCGCTTAAAGTTACCACGCCGTTGGGCAGAGAGAAAACCTTAACATTGCAGGTTTTCCTGTACCCGCACAATGGGTCTGGTGCGTATTCACTGTACATGCTGTTGTATGATTTATCCGATACCGGATTGTTGCGGGCTGATCTCACCAAAGCCATTGAACAGGACAATCTTACCGGGTTGTTAAATCGCGCCGCTTTTCTTAAACGAATCAAAGACTTCACCAGGCCGGAATTTGAATATGCCGCATATGTATTTATCGATCTGAATGATTTTAAAGGCATCAACGATACCTATGGCCATAAAATTGGTGACAAAGTGCTAGAAAATGTCGCCCGTAAACTCATGTCAGTTACCAAAGGCAGGGAGTTGATATCCCGTTTCGGCGGTGACGAGTTTGTGCTGTGCTTTCCCGACAAGAAAGATTTAACTGAGATTTACAATTTAGGCCGAAAGCTGGTGAGTGTGGTGAATTCCAGCATGTTCATTTTTGGCCAGAAGCTGGATATTCAGTGCAGCATAGGCATTTGCTGGATGCCTGCGTTGTCTGAACTGAGAAATCTGAATAATGAAGCAAGAGTTGAACGAGCGCTGGATGCCGCAGACCAGTGTATGTATCTGGTGAAAAAACACCAATCAGGTAACAAAGCGTTTAAAGTGTACGACCCTTCACTGAAAAACCTACTGTTTGTTCAAAAGAATAAGCAACAGGAGTTCAACCGGATTTTGCAAGAAGAATGTATATGCATCCACTTTCAGCCGATTTTTAATGATAACGGTAAGATAAGTTCAATTGAAGCGTTGGCCAGATTAACGAAAGAGCTCACATTGCACAGCCACATTGGCGACGTTATCGAATCTGCCAATGAGGGCGGAGAAGAACTGGCGCTTTTTCATATTACTACCGTAAAAACCCTGGAGGAATTTGGTCGTATTCGCCCCAGTCTTGGTGACATCAATTTGAATATCAATATTGATATTAGTCAATTGGAACAACTCAGTTTTTCTACCTGGCTTTCTGAACAGTGTTTAGAAAATAGAGTGCCTTTTTCTAACGTAAGCATTGAAATTACTGAGCTTTTGTTAGAGTCTGACAGTGTGCAGGTTACTAAAAACTTAAATCACCTGTTAGAAATGGGTTTTTTCATTTCGATGGATGACTTCGGCACCGGGTACAGTTCACTTAAGCGTTTATTGGAATATCAGTTCCACGAATTGAAAGTAGACAGATACTTTGTGGAGCACCTGATTGGGTCTGACAAGTACACTAAAATGGTGACGGCCATGGTGGGTATGGGTAATGCGCTGAATTTGAATTTACTTGCGGAAGGGATTGAAACGCCAGAGCAACTGGAATTGTGTAAAGCATTGGGGTTTACCCTGTTTCAGGGCTTTCACCTGGCAAAGCCGATGTCCCCGAAAGCACTGATTGCCTTTTTGAAAGAATACAACACGGAACAATAAAGTTATGTACAGCGATAAAGTAGCGAATAGCAACAAACCAACCTATGTTGTTGGTATTGGTGCGTCAGCAGGTGGGCTGGAAGCACTGCAACAACTATTCGAGAAATTGCCGGGAGACCTGGGGGCCGCGTACATTATTGTTCAGCATCTATCCCCTGATTTTAAAAGTATGATGGATGAACTGCTGAGCAAGCATACTTCCATGCCTGTTCATCAGGCCAATGAAGGCGAACTACTGCAAAAAGACACGGTTTATCTTATTCCGGCTGGTAAACTGATGCGGGTTGCGGAAGGTACTGTATATCTGTCTGATTTGCCGCCAGACAACCGAATTAACCTGCCAATTAACGAGTTATTCCGATCGCTGGCAGAAGATTTTCAGAATAAAGCTGTAGGGGTGATCCTGTCGGGCACAGGGTCAGACGGCAGCCGTGGGGCACAGGCCCTTAAAGAGATGGGCGCTTTAGTGATTGCGCAGTCGCCCGATGAAGCGCAGTTTAATGGTATGGCACTGAATGCGATTAACACGGGCACAGTGGATTTTGTGCTGAAGGTTCAGGACATCCCGTCCAGTATTAAACGCTTTATCAATCATCCTCTTGCCATGGCGCCTCACAGTAAATTCCGCGAACATCTTCAAAAAAACACTAAAATTGTTGATGATATTCTGCAGCTCATAAATGAAAAAACAGAGCTGGATTTTAAAGCCTACAAAGAATCAACGGTATCCCGACGTATAGAACACCGAATGAGTATAAACAATAAACATACTCTGATGGAGTACTGGGAGTTTATGAATACTAATGTTGAGGAGATTGAATTACTCAAACAGGATTTACTTATTGGTGTAACCCAGTTCTTTCGCGACAGTGAGGTCTGGGAAAAGATGTACGAAGATGCGGTTAAACCCCTGGTAAAAAGCAGCAAGTCTGACGCGCACATACGTGTATGGTGTCCTGGATGTTCTACCGGGGAGGAAGCCTATTCATTTGCGATGTTATTTGCCGAAGCCATGCTTGAGTTAGGCGTAGACAGAAAAGTCACCGTTTTTGCCAGCGACATTGATCAATCCGCTATTGCTTATGCTGCAAGTGGTATGTACCCACCCAGTATTAAATCAGAAATTCCCAATGACTATTTGAATCGGTATTTTCATCAGTTATTCGACAACAACTATCAGGTTACTAAGCAACTGCGTTCCATGGTGGTATTCGCTACCCACAACCTGATACAGGACCCGCCGTTTTCTAATATGGATGTGGTAAGCTGTCGAAATACACTCATTTATTTACAGAATCCAGCTCAGCAGAAAGTCATGGCCTTTTTCCACTTTGCGCTGAAGAAAGGCGGCTATTTGCTGTTGGGGTCGGCGGAAACACCCGGTAGTTTTTCAGTGTACTTTGATGCCGTGGATTCGCGTTCGCGGATTTTTCAGAAGAACAGTGATGTGAAAGTGCCCTCGTCAACGTTATCCCATCCGCCTACTTTAAAGTCGCGATATGTTCGTCCGGCAACCGTTGGGCAGTTTATAGCTGCGTCGAAAACCGCAGAGCCTGAAAGGCGCAACATTGCTATTGGCCGTAATCAGGTCATCGATGAGTTTGTGCCGCCTTCACTTGTGGTGAATAACAAACTGCAAGTGGTTTACAGTTATGGTGATACATCAACCTTTACCACCAAACTTAAACCAGGCATGGTCACCAATGATCTTTCTGATATTTTGCAGGATGTTGTTACTGGTGCGGCAATTAGTGCGGTGCATCAGTGCGTTAGAGAACGAAAGACATTGCTCTTTAGTGATGTTTGTAATCTTGATGGTGAACGCTATTCTCTCAAGTGTTTCAGTTTTACAGAGAATAAAGACGATTCTCCTTATGTGGTATTATCGTTCATTAAATCGTCGTTTAGCTCAGAACACTCAGATGTAATCTACCAACCTGATGAGCAAAATGAAAAGCGACTGCACGAACTGGATGATGCACTTATTGAATGTCAGAAACTTTATCGAGAAGCACTGGAAGAACTGGATTCTACCAGGGAAGAGCTGCAATCAAGCAATGAAGAATTGATGGCGGCTAACGAAGAGTTACAGTCTACCAACGAAGAGCTGCAATCGGTTAACGAAGAGCTGTATACAGTAAACAGCGAATACCAGCAAAAAATCAGTGAATTAACTGATATTAATAATGACTTGGAGAACCTGTTACTCGCCACTAAGCTGGCGGTTCTCTTTTTGGGCAGTGATCTGCGCATTAGACGTTATACCAATGCCATCCGGCGGTTTGTTAATATCATTGATTTTGATATCAATCGCGACTTCAGAGACCTGTCTTATAAGATCCCGATTGAAGAGTTCGAGGCACTGGTAATTGACGTGGCAAATGGAAAACTAGATTCTGCTGAACACGAGATGACAGTCGGCGATGTGGTAGTGCGTGTTTCAGTGAACGCTTATAAAGTGAATGAGCAAAACAAAGGCGTGATCATATCATTTGACGAGGTGTGATGAGATGAATACAAAGGAAGAGCAGGCTCAGAAGGACGATCAGGATATTGCTGCAATCACAAACGGCGAAGGCTTGTTGCACTACCTTGAGAATGAGTTGCACGACTTATTACATGAAGATGTCCTGATGTTTGATTTTTTCCAGGATGCCGCCAGTGATGGCATGTGGTACTGGGATTTAATTGAAACCGATAATGAGTGGATGAGCCCAAAGTTCTGGAAAACGTTGGGAATTGATCCTACCACCAAACAGCATCTGGCGTCGGAATGGCAGGATCTAATTTATGAAGAAGACCTGGAGGTTGCCAGGCGCAACCTGAAGTTACATTTAGCCAATCCCGATTTCCCCTACGATCAAATTGTACGGTATTACCACCGCGATGGCTCTACAGTGTGGATCCGTTGTCGTGGTATCGCTATTTATAATAGCGTAGGACAAGCTATTCGGCTTTTGGGGTCCCACACCGATCTTACACCGGTAATGGAAAAGCAACAGGCGCTAATCGCATCGCAACACAAAGCAGAACACCTGGAACGGTACGTTAATGATTTGGAACATGAATTAAATGTAACCAAGTCACATTTGGGGTTTGTTGAGCGTAGGCTCAGCGAGTGTCAGCCCGAAGACGATTTTGGCTTTTTAAACCCTAATTTGTTCGTTATAACCGTGAACACGTTAATTCGTAGTGCTCATGCCATAGGTGCCAAGCTTATCACATTGAGGATTGATATTAGTTCGCGCAATGCCATTGAACAGGTAGCCGAAATATCAACCAAAACGCTAAACGTATTAAAAGCGGTGGCTCCCAGTTATTGTTTCACGCGCATAAATGAAAACTTAATTTGTGGTGTAGGTATTAAAATCAGTGTCGAAGCAGCGGCCGAAATGGTTGAAAACATCAACAGACAGCTTTATTCAGTTAAATGGCTAACGGTAAAACCGCAACTGGATGTGACGTACAAAGTGATCAATCCGCTCGGTGAAGAATGCAGCGATTTTGCTCATTGTTGTGAGTTGTTATTACGCTAACCCGCTTGTTGTGCAGTCATTTAGTACCAGATGGTTATTTTGCGGATTAATCGCCAATAATCACAATATCAGACGATACCAGCCCGCTCATTGCATAAGAGTGCTGTTTCGACCTTGAACCTTCACCTTGGGCGCGCGGTGGGTAGTACTTGCTTTTCTCTTCACTGTATCCTGCAAATACTTCATCTAATGCCGCGCGAATTTCACTCAGTGTTTTGTCTAAATTGGCGTTGAAGTCGGGTCGCTTACGCTTGGTGTGTCCGAGATCCATCAAACGGCCAAATGCCTTGTTTGCCTGCGCGGTAAGCTCTGGCGGAATATCTTTATGATGAAGTAGCATGGCATCGGGGTTGTCGATACAGTAGTGCAAGAGCGCGGTGTAGAAACATAAAGGCTTGTTTTGCAATTGCACGGTAACGGCATTTACCCCATTACCAATGGTTTTGTCATTTAAGTTGATCACCAGTTTTGGCTCAGGTGCTATCTCGGGTAGTTGTTGGGGCAGGGACTCCGGCTGAATGATTTTTCTGGCTGGTTTAATGTTCATCAGCACAGGCACCAATAGTGCTGCGGCGAAAAAGGCCAATGGGCTAAAGGCCAAATATCGGTATAGCGGCAGTGAAGCTATCTGTATTTGTACTGTTTGCTCGGAGTTCTGCAATGTAATTGGCGTTAACCGGGCATTGTCAAAATTTGCTGAAGTATTATCGGCACTTACCGATTGTATAGATACCAGGGCGATACCGGTATCAGGGTTAGACAGGGTTGCGTTTAGCCTGGCAAGGTAGTCTTTCAGCGTATATTGATTAGGCGGCGTATTCAGTGTGCTGTTGCCCACATCGAGAAACTGTAAATCCAGGCTGATACGACTTTGTAAGCGATCGATGGTTTCGTGTTCGGCATACAGACGCGCAGCCGCCTGACCTAAAAAGGCACCAAGCTGAAAAATCACTAACAGTATTAAAAACAGTACCGCACCTTTAAACCAGTCTTCTGGCTTTACGTTATAGGCTTTCATGATGTTGCGCAGTCTCCAATCAGCTCAACATCCCGATAGTATTTACGCGGGTGGTTTGCCGATATATCGGCAATGACCTGTTGCAATGCACAGCGAAGGTCGGTGTTGTGGGTTTGCATTTTTAAATACCAGCGCATGCCGGGAACGCTGCTTTCCAGAGATGTAATGTAATTGCGTGACAGTATTTCTTCGTCGCCTTTGCCCCAGTAGCTGGCAATGATATCTACTTCACCTGCCAACAATGCGCCGCGTAACTCCTGATGCGAATTGTAGTAATACAAACTAATATTATTGTCATTTAATCCCAGCTGTTGCAGCACCGTTTTGGGTACAATATGGCCTGAGCGGCTACTGGGGTAATCAAGAATACCAATACGCTTGCCCAGTAAAAACTCTTTATTTAGGCGGGGCTTTTCGCGTAGGGCGATAAAATACGCGCTGTAGTCCGGATGGGCGGCAATATCGTCGTAGTGGTAAATTTGGTCTGCGCCAAAAGCCAGTACTACGTTACTTTTTACCAACGTAAGTTCGGGCACGCCGTGATTAATATAGCGGAACGTATCGAAATCGTTGCGTCCAATGGTGATGGCAACATTGCCAAACTGCCTTTGTACTACCTTATTGTTGCATAAAAGAGGCAATGCCATTTCTGCAATTGACAGTTCGGTAAGGTATACATGAAATATCTGTTGGTTACCCGAAAGTGGGCTTTCACAAGTTAACTGGCTGGCAGTTTGCGGTGGAATACTGGGCGCTGACTGAAAATTGCGGATAAACCCAACCAGCGCACAACATATAAAAATGAGTGCGATCAATGAGGTCCGAATTGTTCTATTCAGTCGTAGCGGGTGCAAAAGAATTTTCGCTTAGTTTTATTTATTCAGCCAATTTGACCAGTTAATGTTATTTATTGCAACAAGTAAGTTTACTTTAAGCGCATAAGTTGTTGGTTTTTAAAATTTTTGTATAAATAACTTTGAATTGGCTTAACCGCTGTTTATTCGTTGTGGTTGTGCGAAAAATATACCCGGGCTTGTGAGCAGGGCCGAGAGTTCCTATAAGCTCAGTAAAAGTTTGACCGTTTGTTCAGGAAAAAATAAAAATACCAAGCGTTGTCAGTTCATTGTGAAATGCAACCGGAACAGATTTGTCATATTGCTGAAACAATAATAATGAACAATCTCGGCCCGATTTACGCTTTTACGGATAACTTAAAATCACTGGCGATATACTGACAGTGAGAAAAACAAATTGCCTTTATACGTAGACCGCTTATTACGACAGTAGTTCCCGGCGAACGATAAAGACAAACGCCTAATGAATATATAATGCATGGGAAACACACTAATGATGACAAAATCTAAGTTCAATCGCGTAGCGATTGCGGTGGCGATGTCTGTTGGTTTGTCTGCTGCAGCTATGGCTCAGGAGACATCATCAGGTATCAACGGCCGCGTAGTTGGCCCACAGGGTGCGCCAGCAGCGGGCACAGTAATTACAGTTAAGCACGTGCCTACCGGTAGTGTTAAAACTATTACTGCTAACGCAAATGGTCAGTTCAGCCTGTCGGGTTTGCGTGTAGGTGGTCCATACGAAATCACGATGGATTCTGATACGTTCGAAGACGCCACAATTACTGACGTTTATTTGTCGTTAAGTGAGCCTCTGAATCTGAACAACTTCCAGCTGGCCACTCAGGCAGACGTAGAGCGCATCGAAGTAACTGCTTCGCAAATCGCGTCTATTGCGTTTGGTCAAAAAGGCCCTTCTTCTAACTTCAGTCTGGAAGAACTGCAAAACGCACCGGCTATTAACCGTGATATTAAAGATCTGGTTCGTGCCGATCCACGTGTTTATATCGATGAGTCATTCTCGGACGGTATTCAGTGTGCGGGTGCATCACCGCGTTTTAACAGCTTAACGCTGGATGGTATGCGTTTGAACGACAACTTCGGTCTGAACTCAAACGGTTACCCAACTGAAAGTATTCCTTTCTCTTACGACGCAATCGAGCAGGTTGCTGTTGAATTAGCACCGTTCGACGTAGAGTACGGCGGTTTTACTGCGTGTAACATCAACGCGGTAACTAAAGCGGGTACTAACGAAATTCACGGTACTGCGTTCTACGACTTCACGTCTGATTCACTGAAAGGTGATTCAATTGACGGTGACGATATCGACAACGGTAACTACACCGAAAAACGCTACGGTTTCACCGTAGGTATGCCTCTGATCAAAGACAACCTGTTCCTGTTTGGTGCCTATGAGAAGAAAGAAGGCGTTCGTCTTCACGAGTACGCAGGTTTAGCCCGCGCGACTGAAGCTGAGCTGGCTGAAATCTCTCGTATTTCTCAGGAAGTGTACGGCTACAACCCAGGTGGCTTTAAAGGTTCTTCTCCGGTAACAGACGAAAAACTGTTGTTAAAACTGGACTGGAACATTAACGAAGATCACCGTGCTACTCTGGTATACAACTGGAACGACGGTTTCACCATTTCTGAGTCTGATACCGGTACTACCCGTTTATCATACGACGGTCACTTCTATGAGCGTGGCGCAGAAATCGAAACTATCGTAGCGTCTGTTTACTCAGACTGGACGCCGGATTTCTCTACCGAATTCCGCATTGGTAAAACCAAACTGGACAACCGTCAGATTTCTGTTGATGCAGCAACTGGCTTCGGTGAAGTACAGGTTCGTACAGACAGCGGTGTAACCGTGTATCTGGGCCCGGATGACTCTCGTCAGGCTAACGACCTGAACTGGGATAACCTGACGTTCAAGTTAGCAGGTACCTACCTGTTAGGTGATCACACGATTACTGCGGGTATTGAATACGAAGACTTAGACGTATTTAACCTGTTTATGCAGCACCGCATCGGTGAGTATCAGTTCAACTCAATCGCTGACTTTGAAGCGGGCTTAGCTAACCGTATTTACTACAACAACGCCGCGGGCACTAACGATCCAAACGACGTAGCAGCAAGCTTCAGCTTTGCTACTACTACTCTGTATGCGCAGGACGAGTTTTACTTTAACGACGACCTGACGCTGTTAATTGGTTTGCGTTACGACAAGTGGTCTTCTGATGACCGCCCGGTATACAACCAGGCGTTTGAAGACAAATTCGGTTTCGCCAATACCGGCAACCTGGATGGTAAAGACCTGTTACAACCACGCGTTGGCTTTAACTATGTAGTGAGCGACGACATGGAAGTACACGGTGGCTTTGGTCTGTACTCTGGTGGTAACCCTAACGTTTGGGTATCTAACGCTTACTCTAACGACGGTGTTACTCAGGTATTTGCTCGTGAATTCCGTATTCCTGGCTGGCAGTCTGGCACCACCAGTATTCTGGACCTGGACCTGGTTGGTAACGGCAACCCGATTTACGCTCCACCACAAGGAATGTACGACTACGTTACTAACTACCCAACCAATGGGTCTTCTAGCTTCGTAGTAGCGATGGATCCTAACTTCGAAATTCCTACCGAATGGAAGTACGCGTTGGGCTTAACCTACCTGGCACCTGGCGATTACCTGGTACAGGCTGACTTGTTGTACACCGACAAGAAAGACGCAGCTACTTACATTGAGCCCGCCCGTGAAGTTACTGGGTACGGCCCGGATGGTCGTCCAGTTTACTCAGGTTCAAACAGTACATTCCTGTTAACCAACGTGAAAGGCGATTCTGGCGATGCCACTACGCTGTCGTTAGCAGTGTCTAAAGAATACGATTTCGGTCTGGATGTGAGCGTAGCGTATGCTTACAACGATTCAACCGACGTTAACCCAATGACCAGTTCTGTAGCCGGTTCGAACTACTCTCAGTTCGCGACCAGCGATCCAAACGATCCGGGTGTAGCGACGTCTAACTACAACATCCCGCACCGTTTCACGCTGCGTTTAGGCTATAAGCAAGAGTTTATCGACGGCTATACAACCCGCTTCAGCGTGTTTGCATCGGCTAACGAAGGCCGTGGCATGAGCTACACCTTCGGTGATAACATCGATGCCTACTACGGCGACGACGACACAGGCGGTGGCCGCCAGTTGTTGTACGTGCCAACTGCTAACGACGCGAACGTTGTATACGCAGACGGCTTCGACCTGGATGCATTTAACGCGTTTATCGCTGCCGAAGGCCTGAGCCGCGGCAAGATTGCAGGTCGTAACTCAACTAATGGCGACTGGTGGACAAAAGTTGACGTTCGCGTAAGCCAGGAGCTGCCAGCATTTGCTGAAGGTCATAGCGCGTCTGCGTTCTTTGTTATCGAAAACCTGGGCAACCTGTTGAACGATGACTGGGGCGTACTGAGACAAGGTAACTTCGTGTCTGAGTCAGTAGTTGAAGCGTCTGTAAATGATGCAGGTCAGTACGTGTACGAGACTTTCTACGGTGCAGACCAGCGTGACAGCTACTCTACTGCTGCGTCTCTGTGGGAAATCCGTGTAGGTATTAACTACCGTTTCTAAGCCACAGCGCTTAATACTAAAAAACCCCGCGCTTGCGGGGTTTTTTGTTTGTGCTTGCTGCGCCTGGTTTAAGACTACTGTGCTCTGGGCCTAAGCTCACCAAACTGGATGTTTACTGTTTAAGCTAACGGCTTATTAGACTACAAGCCAACGAGTTGTACGAATCCAATGCGGGCTTTTACCAATCTTTTGTGAGTATTGGTATTCATCAACATCACACGTTTTCAAACAGGTCTTCTACCCGCTGCCTGAGATCTTCAATTTTACTGACATCCGCTGGCGCGATAAAAATCGTATCGTCACCGGCAATGGTACCCAGTACACCGTCTTTTTTACTGAGTGAATCGAGCAGTCTGGCAATTAATTGCGCTGCGCCCGGGCTGGTGCGGATGATCACCATTACGTTGTTATGCACAATGTCGAGTACCAGCTGTTTTAGCGGGCTTTTGGCGGTAGGCATGCCCAGCTCAGGTGGCAAACAGTACACCATGTCGCCGCGCGCATTGCGGGTGCGCACCGCACCAAATTTACTCAGCATGCGTGAGATTTTACTTTGGCTGATATTGCTAAACCCCTGAATCTTCAGGCCGTCGACAATCTCCCCCTGGGAGCCATAGCTTTCGGCTTTCAGAATTTCTTTAAATGCTTTAATCAGTTCTTCTTGTTTTTGGTTAGCCA
The DNA here is from genome assembly GCF_006494365.1 of Aestuariibacter sp. GS-14. Classification (GTDB taxonomy): domain Bacteria; phylum Pseudomonadota; class Gammaproteobacteria; order Enterobacterales; family Alteromonadaceae; genus Alteromonas; species Alteromonas mangrovi. Next base: position 127,304 of record NZ_VHIP01000009.1, on the reverse strand, counting down.
TATTCACCTGTCGTTTTAATTAAAGTGGTCACTGCTGGCTTCGGAATTATTTTTCGGCTTGCCAGTTAGCTTGGTGTATACTCTTGCAGGCGAATTTGCTTTGCGGTTTATTTGCGCCGTCGCCCGATATAACGTAAACCCGGTATCGTGCCACAGTGCGCATTAAAAAACAATCAAAATGCATATTTATGCAGTTATTTTGAATATAACTCTGTGATTCACCCAATCTTCTTCCATAAGACCAATAGGTGATTGAGTTTTTTGTCGACATGAATTAGTGTGTCGAGCCGTTATTAAACGTGATTCTTTCCATGAGGAGAAATGGTATGAAAGTAGCCGTGTTAGGTGCTGCCGGTGGTATTGGTCAGGCGCTGTCATTATTGTTAAAAACACAATTGCCAGCGGGTTCTGAACTGTCTTTGTACGACGTTGCGCCAGTTGTTCCTGGTGTAGCTGTTGATTTGAGCCACATCCCTACAGCAGTTAAAGTAACCGGTCACGGTAAAGACAACCTGGCAGATGCGCTGAAAGGTTGTGACATCGTATTGATCCCGGCTGGTGTACCGCGTAAGCCTGGTATGGATCGTTCAGACCTGTTTAATATCAACGCTGGTATTGTTAAAGCGCTGGTTGAAAGCATTGCTGATAACTGCCCGGAAGCCTGTACTTGTATTATTACCAACCCGGTAAATACCACTGTTGCCATTGCTGCTGAAACACTGAAAGCCAAAGGCGTATACAACAAAAACAAACTGTTCGGCGTAACCACACTTGACGTAATCCGTGCAGAAACTTTTGTTGCTGAGCTGAAAGGCCTGGATCCGGCAAACACTCACGTTCCGGTAATTGGTGGTCACTCTGGCACAACCATTCTGCCTCTGCTGTCTCAGGTTGAAGGCGTTACCTTTACCGATGAAGAAGTGGCTTCATTAACTACCCGCATTCAAAACGCAGGTACTGAAGTAGTAGAAGCTAAAGCAGGTGGCGGATCAGCTACGCTGTCTATGGGTCAGGCGGCAGCGCGCTTCTGCTTGTCTCTGGTTGCTGCAATGCAAGGCGACAACGTGGTTGAGTACACTTACGTACAAACTGACGACAGCGACGACGCAGCCTTCTTCTCTCACCCTGTTCGCCTTGGTGCAAACGGTGTTGAAGAAATCCTGCCATATGGTGCGCTGAGTGCGTTCGAGCAAAAAGCAAAAGACGACATGCTGGAAGGTCTGCGTGGCGATATCAAAATTGGTGTAGAGTTTGTAAACGCGTAATTGCCAATACAATACCAACCCAATAAAAAAGCCGGTGAAAACCGGCTTTTTTGTGGGTAATGGCCAGTTAATTGGGATAACCAGCCAAGAAAACACAGATCAACCTGTGTTTCGCATCCCTATCGCAATGCCACTGATGGCAACCATCATTGCTTTATCCAGATTGGCATCGTGCTCATCTTCGGCTAACTGACGAATGCGCGACAGCAGCTCAATTTGCAAATAATGCAGTGGTTCTAAGTACGCTGCGCGGATATTCATAGACTCGCGCCCAGTAGGGTCTGATTCCATAATGGTTTTCTGACCGGTAATTTCCAGCAGCAGTGCAATCGATTCTTTTAGCTCAGCGCGCAGCGCTTCACCAAAATGCTTGAGTTCGCTGGGCACTAAGCGACTATCGTATTCTTCACTAATGCGCGGATCCGCTTTTTGGAACACCATGTCCAACATGGATAAACGCGACTTGAAGAATGGCCAGTTTTGCAGCATTTCTTTCAGGGTGTCTTCGTTACCCTCTTTTCTTACTGCATCAATGGCACGCATACTGCCCAACCATGCAGGCAGAACCAAACGGGTTTGTGCCCAGGCAAAAATCCAAGGAATCGCGCGCAGGCTTTCAATGCCGCCAGTCGGTTTGCGCTTAGCCGGGCGACTACCCAGTGGCAGCTTACCCAGTTCCTGTTCTGGTGTCGCAACACGGAAGTAAGGTACAAACTCTGGATCCTGACGCACCACGCCACGGTAGAAGTCACGGCCTTTGGCAGCCATGTCTTTCATAAGCTGACGCCATTCGTCTTTAGGTGCCGGTGGCGGGAACAGCATGGCTTCAATAATCGCACTGGTGTAGATACCCAGGCTGCGCTTGGCAAGCAATGGCATACCAAACTTATAGCGAATGGTTTCACCCTGCTCAGTCACACGGAAACCGCCGTCCAATGAACCAGGAGGTTGCGAATGAATAGCAGCGTGGGCAGGCAAACCACCACGGCCGATTGTACCACCGCGACCGTGGAATAGCGTTAACGTAACGTCAAACTCTTCTGCCAGCGCTACCAGTGCTTCCTGAGACTCGTACTGAGCCCAGCCCGCAGCAATAGCACCGGCATCTTTGGCTGAGTCGGAGTAACCAATCATCACAAACTGTTTACCCTGAATGTAACCCCGATACCAGTCAACGCTTAGTAGCTTGCGCATAACGGTAGGGGAGTTGTTCAGGTCGTCCAGCGTTTCGAACAATGGCGCTACCGGCATCGGCCAGTCAACGCCCATTTCCTGCAACAGGAGTTGTACGGCCATCACATCAGAGGCTTCGCTTGCCATCGAAATGATATAAATACCGAAGCCATGGCGGCTGTGGTTAGCGATAACCTTACAGGTATCCAGCACTTCCTGTACGTCTGCAGAAGGCTGCCAGTTACGTGGAAATAATGGACGTTTTGAACTCAATTCACGCAGCAGGAAAGATTGCTTGTCGGCTTCGCTCCACTGTCCGTAATCGCCCAGTCCCAAATAACGGGTAACTTCTGCCAGCACATCGGCATGGCGCTGTGAGTCCTGGCGCACATCCAGACGCAGCAAATGAATACCAAAACACTTAACCCGGCGGATGGTGTCTAATAAATAGCCGTTGGCAGTCCCTTCCAGGCCGCTTTCGCACAACGACTGATAACACAGCATTAGCGGCTCAAGTAATTCATCGTTGTCCTGAAGCCATGCGCTTGAATCGTAAGGGCGACCATTAAAGAAGTCGGAGATACCATCGCGTGTATCAGCGCAGCGCTTTACCAGTGGGCGCAAAATCGCGCGGTAAGGCTCTAATTGCTCACCAACGGCGGCCTTGAGTTTGCCATTGCACGCGTTCATCGACAATTCAACCTGTAAGCGATCGAGATCGATAGTTAACAATTTTGCTGCGCGACGACGTGCCAGCAACAATACTTCTTCGGTAACCTTGGCGGTTACAAACGGGTTGCCGTCGCGGTCGCCGCCCATCCATGAACTAAAATGGATAGGTGCTGCGTCAATCGGCAATCTAACGTTGTAATCTTGTTGTAAGCGCTCGTCTAAATCGCGCAGAAACTCTGGCACAGCTTCCCACAGGGAATTTTCAATCACCGAGAATCCCCAGCGCGCTTCGTCGACTGGCGTTGGGCGCACAGAACGGATTTCTTCGGTGTGCCAGGCCTGACTGATTAAATCGGCAATGCGAATCTCTAAGCGTTTGCGCTCGGCATCTGTAAGTTCTTCGTGGTGAATACTCTTTAAGCAAATCGCCAGTTCTTTGTGCTTGTGAATCAGCGTGCGACGGAATACTTCGGTTGGGTGAGCGGTAAGCACCAGATCAATATCCAGTTTGGCAACCGCTTGCTCTACTTCCAGCGCAGACAGTTCTGCTTTGTCCAGATGCGCAAACAAGGAGTCTATGGAGGCTTCTACGTTAAGACCGGCATTGTATTCCTGTTCGGCAATGTTACCCAGATTCAAAAATTGTGCGAAGGCACGGGCAACAACCAGTAACTCGCTGTCTGACATGGTTCTGAAAGTTTCTTTCAGACTTGTACTACAATCGTTGTCGCCTTTGTATGACGCGCGGCCATCGAGGCGGATCTTTTCAATCTTAGCCAACCAATCGGTGCCCAGTTGCGCCTTGATGGTTTCGCCTAAGGTCTTTCCTAAATAACGTACAGTGTCTTTTAACTGTGCATCGTAATGTGATTGCATGGTGCCCTCCCTATAACAATGCCGATAACATTACTGTTTCCGCGGGCGCTTGTCTAATCACATTTTGCATAAAATGCCACAGCGACGCACCGTTTAGGCTCACTAAATCAAAGGCACGGGCAGGCAGGGCAAGGGTGTGTTACACTGTCGTCCCGATGAAAATGAACGTGTTATAATTTTTCAGAATATTTCATAAATTGTTTGAAATTTACGCGTTTTATGTAATTTACTTTCAGGAGTGACTGTGTCAGATCAATTTAAGACAGTAGAAACCCAGGCCAGCTATGGAATTGGTTTTCAAATGGGCCAGCAATTGCAATCGAATCCGTTTGAAGGCCTTGACCTGGATTCAGTAGTAGCCGGCTTAAAAGATGCGTTTACCGGCCAGGCGCCACAGGTAGACAACGATACACTGCGCGATGCATTTGGGGCTATTCATCAGCGAATGCAGGCCGCTAAAGCCGAAAAGCATAAAGAAGCTATTGCTGAGGGTGAAAGCTTCCTGGCTGATAACGCCAAGCGCGAAGGCGTAGTAGTAACCGGTTCTGGCCTGCAGTACGAAGTACTGACCGCCGGTGACGGTGCTAAGCCAACCGCAAGCAGCACAGTACGCACGCATTACCATGGTACGCTGATCAACGGCTCTGTTTTCGACAGCTCTTATGATCGCGGTCAGCCTGCTGAGTTCCCGGTAGGTGGCGTAATCAAAGGTTGGACTGAAGCATTGCAAATGATGCCTGTAGGTTCGAAGTGGCGTTTATACGTGCCGCACAACCTGGCTTACGGTGAGCAAGGTGCAGGTGGTGCGATTGCACCTTACAGCACACTGGTATTTGATGTTGAGTTGTTAGACATCGTTGCTTAAATGCTAGCCATTGGCTATCCATTGGCTATCCATTGGCTAGCCTGATTCAGGCTACAGCCAGCATCAGGTGCTTGTTGCCAGCCCGCTCGTTATAGCGGGCTTTGCGCAACATTATTTTCTGCCCGCTAATCCTATCCCCGGCACATACTGTTGTCAGTCTGTTCAGCCTTGGTTTTCACAAAACCCACTAAATATCCACGCGACTTGCCATAAGCCGTTGGCAAAGAAGCCAAATAGCTTTAGTCTAGCCCACTATTAACAAGTTTTTTTCAATTGTTGCGTGATTATTCGTTATGGCCATTTCTTCCACAACGCTTGAGCCCGTCATTCGGGCAATCGATACTTTCAGCCGCCGTATTTGTGTGCTCTGCAGTGCACTGTCGCTGGTAATGGTGGCGGTAATGCTGCTTATTGTTATATTCCGCTATGGTTTTCAGTTGGGCTGGATTGCACTGCAGGAGTCTGTTACTTACCTGCATGCTGCGGTGTTTTTACTGGCACTCGGTTATACCTTGCAGTGCGACGGACATGTGCGGGTAGATGTATTTTATCGCCGCTTCTCTGAACGCCAACAAGCCCGGGTAAATTTCTGGGGAACGCTGGTACTGCTCATTCCTGTGTGTTGTTTTTTACTGTATTACTCAGTGCCCTATGCGGCTGACTCGTGGGCGTTGTTAGAATCGTCCAAGGAACCAGGGGGCTTACCGCTGGTGTTTGTGCTGAAGTCCCTGATCCCAATAGGCATTGGTATTTTGCTATTACAGGGGGTCAGTGAGTTGTGCCGAAGCTTTATAGGCTGGCGCTGTAGCAGGGAGGCCGAATAGCATGGAATGGCTGGCATTAGTTCTGTTTGCCTGCGTATGCGCAGTGTTGTTATTGGGTTATCCGGTGGCGCTTACGCTTGCTGGGGTATCGCTGATCTTTGCAGCCATTGGCTCTGTTGCCGGTGGATTTGACGCGTCTTACCTCACAGCCATGCCAAACCGCCTGTTTGGTATTGTGTCGAACGAAACCCTGATTGCCGTTCCCTTGTTTGTTTTTATGGGGGTAATGCTGGAAAAGTCTAAGGTAGCTGAGTCGCTGCTGGTGGCCATGGCATCATTGCTGGGTAAATACCGCAGTGGTATGGCCGTGTCGGTGGTGCTGGTGGGGATGCTACTGGCCGCGAGTACCGGAATTGTGGGCGCAACGGTAGTTACCATGGGGTTATTATCGCTGCCTTCCATGCTCAAGCGCGGTTATTCACCGGCCTTCGCAACCGGCGCTATTTGCGCAACGGGTACACTTGGGCAAATCATACCCCCGTCGATTGCACTTATTCTGCTAGGCGACGTGTTGTCGAGTGCGTATCAGAAAGCACAATTATCCATGGGGATCTTTTCGCCAGACTCAGTATCGGTGGGTGACCTGTTCGTAGGGGCCATAGTGCCGGGCTTATTACTGGTAGTGCTGTACTTAATTTACGTAATGATTGTGGGCATGAAGTCGGGTCAGTCAGGAAACGAAGTCAGTGACGAAAAAGCAGAAGCGCAAGGGCAGTCTGAACAATCACAGAGCTTGCTGGCGGCATTAATTCCGCCATTAATGCTGATAGTAGTGGTATTGGGGGCAATTTTGGGCGGCTTTGCCACCCCCACCGAAGCGGCGGGTGTTGGCGCAGCGGGCGCTATCATCCTGGCAGCCTTTAAGAAACAACTGTCGTTGGCGCAGTTAAAAGTCGTCACTATGGATACCACGCGAATGACAGCCATGGTGTTTATGATCCTGATTGGCGCATCGGTATTTTCACTGGTATTCCGTGGTTTTGGTGGCGAAGAGTTGATCCATGGTTTCCTTACTGAATTGCCGGGTGGCGTGTTTGGCGCCATGTTTGTGGTGATGCTGGTGGTGTTCGCGCTGGGCTTTATTCTGGATTTTATTGAGATCACGTTTGTAGTGGTGCCCATCGTTGCGCCGGTTCTGCTTGCGATGGGCGTCGATCCTGTATGGCTGGGGATCATGCTGGCGCTCAACCTGCAAACCTCATTTTTAACCCCGCCATTTGGTTTTGCGTTGTTTTATCTTCGTGGGGTCGCGCCGCCTGCCATACTAACGTCTGATATCTATCGTGGTGTTGTTCCCTTCATCATTATTCAGATTGTGCTATTAATAGGGTTAGCCATTTGGCCTGAGCTGGCCACCTGGTTGCCTGAAACGCTCTACAGCTAAGGATACAATAATGAAAAAAATACTATTGGCAGCACTGGGACTGGGCATGGCGTTAGGCCTGAGCGGTTGCCAGGACAACGCCAAGTCAGATACCAGCGTGGCGCAGGCTGCGCCGCAACAAACCTATGAATGGAAGTTAGTTACCTCGTGGCCGAAGAATTTTCCGGGGTTAGGCCAGGCACCGGAAACCTTTGCCGGGTACGTGAATGAAATGTCGGGTGGCCGCTTAACCGTAAAAGTATTTGGTGCCGGTGAACTGGTGCCTGGTTTTGAAGTGTTTGACGCCGTTGCTCAGGGCACAGCGGAAATGGGGCATGCCGGCGCCTATTACTGGAAGGGCAAAATGCCTGCTGCGCCAATATTTTCGGCGATTCCGTTTGGTATGAATGCCCAGGAAATGAATGGGTGGTTACACTACGGTGGCGGTTTGGAATTGTGGCAGGAGCTGTATAAACCGTTTGGGGTAGTGCCGTTTGCCGGCGGCAATACCGGCGTGCAAATGGCGGGTTGGTTTAAAAAAGAAATTAACAGCTTGCAGGATTTTCAGGGGCTGAAAATGCGTATTCCCGGCCTGGGCGGTGAAGTACTCAAAGCCGTGGGCGGCATTCCAGTTACGCTAACCGGTGGTGAAATCTTTACGTCATTGCAAACCGGTGCCATTGATGCCACTGAATGGGTGGGCCCCTACAACGATCTGGCATTTGGGTTATTCCGGGCTGCCGATTACTATTACACCAGCGGTTGGCACGAGCCAGGTACCCAATTAGAGTTTTTGGTGAACGAGCAAGCGCTGAACAGTTTGCCTGCTGATTTACAAGCTATTGTAAAAGTAGCCATGCGCGCTGCTAACCAGGACATGCTCGACGAATACACGGCGCGCAATAATGCTGCCATGAACAAACTCATTAACGAACATGGTGTAACGGCACGCGAATTACCACAGGATGTGCTTGAGGCACTGCGCAATGCGTCTGCAAAAGTGATGACAGAGCAGGCGGAAGCTGATCCGGACTTCAAACGAATTTACGATGCTTACCAGTCTTTCTTTGCCGGCGCGAAAAAATTCCACGGCATGTCAGAACAAGCGTATTACAACAATCGCTAATCAGATTGTTATATAAACCGGGTGATAGCTGCTCAGAGTTGTTATCATCCGGTGGTTTATTACAATACGCGCTAAAATTATAAAGGATAGTGTGACTATGGTTATTCAGCCCAAAATACGTGGCTTTATTTGTACAAATGCGCACCCAGTGGGTTGTGCAGCAGTTGTGTCAGAACAAATCGATTATATTCAAGGGCTTGGTGACTTAGGTCAGGGGCCTAAAAAGGTACTGGTTCTGGGTTGTTCTACCGGATATGGTCTGGCGTCGCGTATTACTTCGGCATTTGGCTATGGTGCGGCAACGCTGGGCGTGTGTTTCGAAAAAGAACCCAGCGATCGCAAAACCGGTACAGCGGGCTGGTACAACACCGCCGCTTTTCACAACAAAGCAAAAGCAGCTGGCTTATATGCTGAAACCCTTAATGGCGATGCGTTTTCTGCAGACATGAAGCAGGAAGTGATCGACAAAATCAAAGCTGACTTAGGTCAGGTGGATTTAGTGATCTACAGTTTGGCGGCACCTCGTCGTACCGACCCGGTAAGCGGCGAAGTATATAAGTCTACGCTGAAACCTGTGGGTCAGGCATACACCACTAAAACCTATGATACCGACAAAGATCTGGTTCACGATGTGAGCCTTGAACCAGCCAATGAAGAGGAAATCTTTAATACCGTTAAGGTAATGGGTGGTGAAGACTGGGAATTGTGGCTGGACGCGCTGGCTGAAGCCGGTGTATTGGCGGAAGGCTGTAAAACCACAGCATACACTTACATTGGTAAAGAGCTCACCTGGCCCATTTACGGTCAGGCAACCATTGGTAAAGCGAAAGAAGATCTGGATCGCGCAGCGAGTGCAATCAATAGCAAGTTATCGGTACTGAAAGCAGAGGCGCATGTATCGTCGTTAAAAGCACTGGTAACACAAGCCAGTTCTGCCATTCCGGTTATGCCGCTATACATCTCTTTGCTGTATCGCGTGATGAAAAACGAAGGCACACATGAAGGCTGTATTGAGCAAATCGCTGGTTTGTACAAAGACTGCCTGTACGGCAGTGAGCCTGTGCTGGATGCGCAAAACCGTTACCGCATGGATGGCAAGGAAACGAATGATGCTACACAGGCTGTGATCAAAGGGCTGTGGGATCAGGTAACTCAGGACAACTTCCATGAGTTGAGTGACTACGCCGGGTACCACCATGAATTCCTGCGATTATTTGGTTTTGACGTTAACGGTGTGGATTACGATGCCGATGTCGATCCGATGGTAAATTGGTAAAACCATTGTATAACTAATATAAGCCGTCTTTATGACGGCTTATTTGTTTGCTTTATGCTGGAATTGCCGTGATTTTGCCGGAAGTTTGACCGTGTGGTTTAATTTACGACCAAGGTGGTAGGTTGATTGTACAGTTTAATCCGATAAAAATAGTGCATAATCTGCGAATTGCGTAGCGCAACTTGTAAGGATGATGCTAAAATTCCGAAATTAAGTAGAGGAGCTTTTCAGATCTTCTCGTTCGCCTAGTTAACAGGCGTTAAAACCATGCGCTAATAACAACAATAAAATTGTTAACACTGGCAAATTCTAACTATAAAAGATCAGCTTGATTGCGAAGTGAACAAGAGCTTTGAGGGTTTGTTACGACCTTCAATAGTACAGTAGGGTGAGCATAGTACGTTTTTGAATCGTATTTTTACTTCTCCGGTAAAGATACTGTCTATTCAAAAGGGTATTTCTATTAGAGTAGTGCGATTACGTATGATAAAAATCAAAAAAGGTCTCGACCTCCCTATATCGGGAGCGCCGACACAACAGATCCAGGATGGACTGTCTGTGACGCGTGCTGCCATTTTGGGAGAAGAATATGTGGGTATGCGTCCTACCATGCACGTGCAGGTTGGAGATAAGGTGAAAAAAGGCCAGGTTCTTTTCGAAGATAAGAAAAATCCTGGTGTGAAATTCACTGCTCCGGTTGCAGGTGAAGTGGTAGAAGTAAACCGTGGTGCTAAACGAGTTCTGCAATCTGTTGTGGTTAAAGCGGAAGGCAATGAAGCAGAAGCTTTCACTGCTATTGCTGCTGATAAGATTGCTGGCAGTAGCCGTGAAACCATTGAACAGCTGTTAAACGACAGCGGTTTGTGGTCAGCATTGCGCACGCGTCCTTTCAGTAAATCACCAAAGCTTGGTTCAACGCCAAGTTCTATCTTTGTTACCGCTATTGATACCAATCCATTAGCTGCCGACCCGGCGGTTGTTATTGCTGAACGTCAGGACGACTTCGCAAACGGATTAAAAGCACTGAAAGTGCTGTCTGGCGGCAAAGTGTATGTGTGCAAGAAGGCAGGCAGCACAGTGTCGGCTGGTGACAGCGGTACCGATGTAGCTGAATTTGACGGCCCGCACCCAGCCGGTCTGGCTGGTACGCACATTCACTACCTTGATCCGGTAGGCGCTAAGAAAACAGTATGGTCTGTTAACTACCAGGACGTTATTGCCATTGGTGCAACAATTACGTCTGGCGAGTTAGACAACAGCCGTGTTGTTGCGCTAGGCGGTCCTGCGGCTAAAAATCCTCGCTTGGTTCGCACTGTAATAGGTGCTGATCTGGCTGAACTTACTGCTGGTGAAGTTGCCGACGGTGAAGTTCGCATCGTGTCTGGTTCAGTACTGAATGGTACTACCGCACAAGGTGTTTACGGTTTCCTTGGACGTTTCCACACTCAGGTTTCGTTGCTGAAAGAAGGCCGTGAAAAGGTACTGTTTGGCTGGATTACTCCAGGTTCTGACAAACACTCAATCACGCGTGCTTACACTGGTCACTTCAGTGGTAGCAAGCAGTTTGATATGACAACAACCACAAACGGTTCAGAACGCTCCATGGTACCAATTGGTAATTACGAACGCGTTATGCCTCTGGATATCCTTCCCACGCTGTTACTGCGTGATTTGATTTCTGGTGATACAGACAGTGCTCAGACGTTGGGTTGTCTGGAATTGGACGAAGAAGATTTGGCGTTGTGTACCTATGTGTGCCCAGGCAAATACACTTACGGTCCGATTCTGCGCAACTGTTTGGCCACTATCGAGAAAGAGGGTTAATTCATGGGCTTAAAAGCGTATTTAGAGAAGATCGAACCGAACTTCGAACCAGGTGGTAAATACGAAAAGTGGTACGCGCTGTATGAAGCCGCTGCGACCATCTTCTATACCCCGGGTAAGGTAAACAAAGTGGGTACTCACGTACGTGACAGTATCGACTTAAAACGCATCATGATCATGGTGTGGATGGCAACATTCCCAGCTATGTTCTTTGGGATGTACAACATTGGTTTCCAGGCGCAGGACGCAATTGCTGCGGGCGCGGGTACCTTACCTGATACGTGGCAGGCAGGCCTGTTTACGGCATTAGGCGGCGACATTACCAACGCAGGCACACTGGGCCTGATGTTCTACGGCGCGTGCTTCTGGCTGCCAATTTACGCGGTGACTTTCATCGTGGGTGGTTTCTGGGAAGTCTTGTTTGCGTCAGTACGTAAGCACGAAGTGAACGAAGGCTTCTTCGTAACGTCTGTACTGTTTGCATTAACGCTACCAGCTACTATTCCATTGTGGCAGGTTGCGCTGGGTATTACGTTCGGTGTGGTAATCGCGAAAGAAATCTTTGGCGGTACTGGCCGTAACTTCCTCAACCCAGCTCTATCTGGCCGTGCATTCCTGTACTTTGCTTACCCTGCACAAATCTCGGGTGACCGCGTTTGGGTAGCCGCTGATGGTTATTCTGGTGCCACGTCTCTGAGCCAGGGCGCAAACGGTGGACTGGATTACAGCAACTCAGACTTGTGGATGAACCACTTCCTGGGTCTTATCCCTGGTTCTGCGGGTGAAGTGTCTGCACTGGCAATTATGCTGGGTGGCCTGTTCATCATCTACATGCGAATCGCCAGCTGGCGCATCGTAGCGGGCGTAGCGTTAGGCGTGGCCTTCTTCGCCACACTGCTTAATCTGATTGGTAGCGACACGAACCCAATGTTTGCTATGCCAGCACACTGGCACTTTGTAGTGGGTGGTCTGGCGTTTGGTATGTTCTTTATGGCAACCGACCCAGTGTCTGCGTCATTTACGAACCAGGGCAAATGGGCATACGGTTTCTTTATCGGCTTTATGACCGTACTGATTCGCGTACTGAACCCTGCGTTCCCTGAAGGTGTAATGTTGGCAATTCTGTTTGCTAACCTGTGGGCACCCCTGTTCGACTACTTTGTCGCTCAAAGCAATATCAAGCGGAGGATAGCTCGTGTCGGCTAAAAAAGAAACTTTTGGAAAAACAGTCGGCGTTGTTCTGGCAGTGTGTTTAGTTTGCTCAATTATTGTATCGGGCGCGGCTGTAGGTCTGCGTGACATTCAGCAAAGCAATGCTAAGAAAGACCAGATGTCTAACATTCTGCAGGCTGCGGGTCTGCTGAGCGAAGCAAACGGCGACATTCAGGGCACCTACAGTAAGTTTGTAGAGCAAAAATTCGTTGACCTGAGCAGTGGTGAATTCGTAGACGCGCCATCGGCAGACTACGATATGTACAAGGCCGCCAAAGAGCCTTCAACCAGCGTAAAGGTTGTAGGTAATGTTGGTTTTCAGCGTCGCGCTGACGTTGCGCCTGTTTATCTGGTTCACGACACTGCTGGTGCTGTTACCCGCGTAATTCTGCCAGTACATGGCAGTGGTTTGTGGGATCTGATGTACGGTTTCCTGGCACTGGATGCAGACGGCGAAACAGTACGTGAACTGATTTACTATCAGCAAAAAGAAACGCCAGGACTGGGTGGTGAAGTACAAAACCCGGCTTGGCAGGCTAAGTGGGACGGCAAGCAGCTATACAAAGATGGCGAAGTAGCCATTGAAGTGAAAAAAGCCGCTGGCGACGAAAACCCATATGCGGTTGATGCACTGTCTGGTGCAACCTTAACCAGTAACGGTGTGAACAACACGGTTCAGTACTGGGTAGGTGACAACGGCTTTGGTCCTTTCCTGAAAAAACAAGCCTGGCGTTCGTAAGGGGTTATTATCATGGCTGATTCTAAAGAAATGAAAAAGGTCCTCTTTGGACCGATCTTAGACAGTAACCCAATTGCATTACAAATCCTGGGTATTTGTTCTGCACTGGCAATTACTACCAAGCTGGAAACGGCACTGGTAATGTCACTGGCACTGACCAGCGTTACCGCGTTTTCAAACCTGTTTATTTCGATTATTCGAAATCAGATCCCCAGCAGTGTGCGTATCATCATTCAGATGACCATTATCGCCTCGCTGGTAATCGTTGTTGACCAAATTCTGAAGGCGTACTCGTACGAGATCTCCAAGCAGCTGTCGGTATTCGTTGGATTGATTATCACCAACTGTATCGTAATGGGCCGTGCGGAAGCATACGCCATGAAGAGTCCACCTCTGATGAGCTTCCTGGACGGTATTGGTAATGGATTGGGCTACTCATGTGTGCTGATCATTGTTGGTATCATTAAAGAGTTGTTCGGTTTCGGTACTATCCTTGGCTTTGAAATCCTGCCTCTGGTTCAGAACGGCGGCTGGTATCAAGCGAATGGTCTGTTAATCCTGCCATTCAGTTCATTCTTCCTGATCGGCGGTCTGATCTGGGTACTGCGTACCTTCCGTCCGGATCAAGTCGAGCCTAAGGAGTAATTTGTGGAACATTATTTATCATTATTTGTTCGCTCGATCTTTATCGAAAACATGGCGCTGTCTTTGTTCTTGGGGATGTGTACGTTCCTGGCGGTATCAAAGAAAGTTAAAACGGCCATGGGTCTGGGTATTGCCGTAGTCGTGGTACTGGGTATTTCTGTACCTGCTAACCAAATCATCTACGTAAACATCCTTGCTCCAGGCGCGCTGGCGTGGGCCGGTTTCCCTGATGCCGACCTGAGCTTCCTGAACTTCCTTACCTTTATCGGTGTAATTGCAGCACTGGTACAGATTCTGGAAATGAGCCTGGATAAGTTCTTCCCGGCGCTTTACAACGCACTGGGTATCTTCCTGCCTCTGATTACCGTTAACTGCGCCATCTTCGGTGGCGTGTCGTTTGCAGTACAACGTGAATACAACTTCACAGAGAGTATTGTATACGGTATCGGTAGTGGTATGGGTTGGGCTCTGGCTATCGTATTGCTTGCAGCAGTGCGTGAAAAGCTGAAGTACGCTGATATGCCAAACGGTATCCGCGGCCTGGGTTCTGTGTTCATGATTGCTGGCCTGATGGCACTGGGCTTCCAGTCCTTCACTGGCGTTCAGCTGTAATTAACGCTAAGGAGTAGAAATTATGAATCAAATCGAAATTTTTCTTGGCGTTGGAATGTTCATTGTAATCGTTCTTGCGCTGGTGTTTGTGATCCTGTTTGCAAAATCCAAACTGGTGCCTACTGGCGATGTAAGGATTTTAATCAATGGCGATCCAAACAAAGCCATTACTACTGCACCAGGTGGCAAGCTACTGGGTGCACTGGCGAATGCGGGTATCTTCGTATCGTCAGCCTGTGGTGGTGGTGGTTCATGCGGTCAGTGCCGTGTGGAAATTCACTCTGGTGGCGGCGAAATCCTGCCAACTGAGCTTGATCACATCACTAAGCGTGAAGCACGTGAAGGTTGCCGTCTGTCTTGCCAGGTATCTGTTAAGCAAGACATGGAAATTGAGCTGGAAGAAGAAATCTTTGGTATTAAGAAGTGGGATTGTGAGGTTATTTCTAACGACAACAAAGCCACCTTTATTAAAGAGCTGAAGCTTAAGATTCCAAATGGCGAAAGCGTACCGTTCCGTGCGGGCGGTTACATTCAAATCGAAGCGCCTGCTCACCACGTTAAGTACAAGGATTTTGATATCCCAGAGAAATACCGTGGCGACTGGGAGCGTTTTGGCTTCTTTAACATCGAATCTAAAGTAGATGAAGAAACCATTCGCGCTTACTCAATGGCAAACTACCCGGAAGAAGAAGGGATTATTATGCTGAACGTGCGTATTGCTACGCCGCCGCCTAATAACCTTACTCTGCCTGCTGGTAAAATGTCATCATACATTTGGAGCCTTAAAAAGGGCGACAAAGCGACAATCTCTGGTCCATTTGGTGAGTTCTTCGCTAAAGAAACAAATGCCGAAATGGTCTTCATTGGTGGTGGTGCTGGTATGGCGCCAATGCGTTCGCACATTTTTGACCAGCTGCGTCGTATTAAAACTGATCGTAAGATCAGCTTCTGGTACGGTGCCCGTTCACTGCGCGAAATGTTCTACGTAGAAGATTTCGATATGCTGGCAAAAGAAAACGACAACTTTAACTGGTATGTTGCTCTGTCTGATCCACAGCCAGAAGACAACTGGGATGGTTACAAAGGGTTTATCCACAACGTATTGCTGGAAAACTACCTGAAAGATCACCCTGCGCCAGAAGACTGTGAGTTCTACATGTGTGGACCACCTATGATGAACGCAGCCGTAATCAACATGCTGAAAGAGTTAGGTGTTGAAGACGAAAATATCCTGTTGGATGACTTCGGCGGTTAATACTAAGTTCAGCATTAAAAGGGGGCAGTCAGCCCCCTTTTTTACTTACTTAGAGATCATGTTTGTAATTGGTGCAGTAAAGATACACAAGTCTACCTAATCACGGAGGCGAGTTTGAATAAGTTCAGGTATATGATTGGCCTGTTAGTGTTTTTGTTGGTGGCGTGCTCGAACCCACCAGTAGAAATAGAACACATTTACGGCAACACTATGGGCACGACGTATAACGTTAAATTTCCCAAAGTGGAAAGTGCCGACAAAGAAGCAGTAAAACAGCTTATCGATGAGCGACTAGTTCATGTAAATAAACTCATGTCGACTTATGACCCCACGTCGGAGTTATCGCGTTTTAATCAGTATCGGTTTGAGCAACCCTTTGCGATTTCGCCGGAAACCCGCAAGGTAGTACTGGAAGCGATTAGACTAGGCGAATTAAGTGATGGCGTACTGGATGTTACAGTAGGGCCCTTGGTAAATTTGTGGGGATTTGGCCCAACCATGCGCCCCGAAACGATTCCCAGCCAACAGGAAGTCGACGAGGTAAGAGCTTATACAGGTTTGGACAAGCTGACTGTAGTTGAAGACGGATTGGTAAAAGCACACCCGCAGTTATATGTAGACTTGTCTACAATTGCCAAGGGGTACGGTGTGGATGTGGTGGCTGACCTGTTAGAGTCGCAGGGGATCAACAGTTACCTGGTTGAGATTGGCGGCGAAATGCGCGTCAAGGGCAGTAAGGGCAGTGGCGGTGAATGGCTCATTGCTATTGAAAAGCCTGTGTCGAACGAACGCGCAGTACAAAAGGTGATTTCAATTGGCGATAACGCAATTGCAACATCAGGTGATTACCGCAACTACTACGAACAAAACGGCGTTCGGTACTCTCATTTGATTGATCCTCGCACGGGCAGACCCATACAGCACAATACCGTTTCGGTTACGGTGATTCACCCGTCTTCAATGACTGCGGATGGGCTGGCAACGGCATTTAATGTGATGGGATGGGAAAGTGCTATCGTATTAGCTGAAGAAAACGACCTGGCGGTATTTATAGTAAAGCGTGAAGATACTGGATTTGTGGAATACAGCAGTCCGGCATTTGAATCGCTGGTAACGGTTTACGAAGAGTAGTAGGAATGAGTACGTTTATATTAGCGTTTGTATTTTTTCTGGTAATGGTAGTCGCCATGGCGATTGGTTACCTGCTTCAAAAGAAAACTATTTCGGGCAGTTGCGGTGGCCTGGGTGCACTGGGTATCGATAAAGCCTGCGATTGCCCTGAGCCGTGTGACCGGAAGAAAGCCCGTCAGGAAAAAGAGGCATTACGCCAGGAAAAACTGAAGGCCTGGGATAAAGATCGCATTATCTGAGATTGCTATTAACCAGCGGGTAAGTGAACGAACTTATCCGCTAGTTTTTCTCGGATTGTCTAACCGTTGATAACGCCGTGGCAATGATCCCAGTGGGCACTGCAATCATACCCAGTCCCAGCATTAGCACTAAAAACGTAAACAATTTCCCGCCGACAGTTACTGGGTAAATATCGCCATAACCGACCGTGGTTAAGGTTGCTGCTGCCCACCACATGCAGTCAAAAAGCGTAGTGAACACCTCTGGCTGAGCGGCATGTTCGAAATGATAAATGCCAACAGAAGCCAAAAACAGAATGACCAGGCTGGCAAAACTGAATATCACCAGTTCTTCTTTTACCGAGTACAATGCCTGACTGAAACGTCTGATTGCATTGCTGTATCGGGTAAGTTTTAACAAGCGGGCAAGCCGCAGCAGGCGGAACAATCGCAAAGCTCTCAGGTCGATTGCCAGCATAAGATAAAACGGCAAAATGGCGAGCAGGTCGATGATACCATAAAAGCTAAAGACAAAGCGCAATGGATGCTTTGCTTTATATACGCGTGTCGCGTACTCCAGCGTAAAGACCAACACAACCACAAATTCTGAGTAATGTAAAAATGTCACTAACGCAGAAGGTAAATCTGGAATGGTCTCTAAGGAAAAGGACAAAACAGAATACAGGATCAGGGCAATAATTAACCAGGAGGGGCCCGGCTTGTCCCAAAAGCAATCTTGTTTATTGTTCATCACTTTTCCTTTGACCATCCAAAAGCACAGAGTATCAGCCAAAAAATGGCTTTGCATCCGAATATGTTGGTGAAAGCAACACTACGCTTTGGCCGTTAGCGTATCAATCAACATGAGCAGCGACCCCAACATAAATAAATACACGCCAATGGTGGCAAAAATAGCCAGTTGGGGCAGAAACAACGTACTGCCAAATAGAAAACACAGGCTGGCAACGACGAGTTTCTTGTTCTTAGGCTGATGCATGGACACCCTCCACTTCAGGTGTGAAATTAAAACCAACAGCAATGCGATTCCAGCTGTTAATCTCCAGTATTACCGTAGTGAGTTCTACGATAGCCTGATTATTAAACTGACTCGTCAACTGCGAAAAAGAAAGCGACACGTCAGGTTGTGCAGCAATCAGTGTGACGGCTTCAGCCCAAGCCAGCGCTGCTCGCTCTTTTGCATTAAAGCAAGGCGCTTCTCGCCAGGCTGGCAGCACGTCCAGCCGCACTTGTGACTCTCCATCGGCTCGGGCTTCAGCCGCGTGCATTACCTGACAAAATCCGCAATGATTGAGTTGGGATACCCTGAGTTTGACCAAGTGCTGGATTAACGTCGGCACCTCAACGTTATTACTCACTTTTCCCAGGCCAAGTAAGTGGGGGGTAATGCGGGGACACCGTTCAAAAACTTCATCTGGTGTGATATGAGCGGTCATGTGTTGCTCCTCTTGATTAGAAAATTAAATAAGAGGGTAGGCAATACTTAAATTCGGGTATTGGAAATTTGCGACAATTTTCTGCGGCGATATTGCGCCGGCGATTCCATGGTGGCGTCGCGAAACAGATTGGTAAAGTGAGCCTGGTCGTAAAATCCGGTAGTTAATGCGATATCGGCTAACGATTCGGTACCCGATATCAATTGTTCGCGAGCAAGTCTGATTCGACGGAAATCCAGCATTTGATTAGGTGAAACTCCCAACTGCGAGCGCATGCGTCGCTCCAGTGTGCGCCGCGACATACCGAGTTTATTCGCATATTGCTCAGGCGCTGTATTAATGGAAGACAACGCAGTAACGAGTCCGGCGTTTATCCCTGCCTGACGCTGACTAAGCCGGTTTATCAGCCAGGTTTGTACTGTTTCAACCCGCTGCCAGTGATTTTGTGGGAGTAACTCGTCTGATAATCTGTTAATGCCAGCTAAATCGGGTTCATCCAAAGGCAGTGAAGCGTTCGCGAAATGAAGAAACTGAACATCCAGTAGCGCACATATAGCGCCAGGCTTTATACGAATACTCAGATGTTCTGCCTCAGGCGACCATTGATGCCGAAGCGTTTGGGTATTAAAGCAGAAGCGACATATTACCGTATCACCAGAAAACTCAAACATCAGGCTTGCGCCCGCATCAGGATAGAGTTTTTCTGCGTTGATTGCACTGCCTGCTTGCTGGACTGGCAGGGTCCAAATGCATTGAACGTAATTTGCCAGTGCCGGTACGGGGATAAACCAGCCTGGCTCATACTGCGAGAATGACGAAGGCACAATAATGCCGATGGACTCCGGTTTCATAATCAATGCTTGGTAAAAATACACTGCGATGTTACACACTAATGAAGAGGTAATACACTATTGCCTGAAAATTAACCACAACAACGTGTTTTACAGTTGACTGGATATATGTACAGTTGTGCGCTAATATGTGCCGGTGCTAGGTTACTTCAGGCTGGTATGTCGGTTGTGCGTAAAATAATTCATGTGGATATGGACTGCTTTTATGCTGCAGTGGAAATGCGGGATAATCCGGCTCTACAGCATGTGCCCATTGCCATTGGTGGCAGCTCAGACCGGCGTGGCGTTATTGCCACCTGTAACTATCAGGCTCGTCAGTTTGGCGTTCGTTCTGCCATGGCGTCAGCTTACGCATTAAAGTTATGTCCGGAACTCAAACTGATACCGGGGCGCATGGCCGTGTACCAGGAAGAATCGCGTAAAATTCGCGAGATATTTGCTGATTATGCAACCAAAATAGAGCCGTTATCACTGGATGAAGCGTACCTGGATGTGTCCGACAGTCAGCTATATCAGGGCAGTGCAACGCGCATCGCAGAGGCGATACGTTATCGCATTCAACAGGAATTAAATCTCACTGCCTCGGCGGGGGTGGCCCCCTGTAAGTTTGTGGCTAAAGTGGCCAGCGACGAAAATAAGCCCAATGGACTTTGCGTTGTGGCACCCGAACAACTCGATAGCTTTGTGCGAAGGTTACCGTTAAAAAAAATACCGGGTGTTGGAGAGGTTACCTTACAAAAATTACATCAGTTGGGGTTGTACACCTGTGATGATGTCAGACAATACCCTTATGAACAGATCCAGAAGCGATTTGGTAAGTTTGGGCATATTTTATGGCAACGTGCACATGGTATTGACGAGCGAGACGTCCAAACGGATCGGGTACGTAAATCAGTGGGGGTAGAGCGCACACTGAGTGCTGATATTCATACCGAAGCTGAATGCAGGGAAGTAGTGGAATATTTGTACGATACATTGTGCAACCGACTGGCGTTGCATCAAAAGAAATACCATTCCAGTAAACCCATACGAATAAAATCGCTGGGCGTAAAACTGAAATTCCAGGATTTCCAGCTCACCACCGTTGAGCATCGCTATACCGAGGTGGAAAAAGGCCGCTTTCACTCGCTGTTAAAAGAAGCGTATTCACGTGCTAAAGAGCGGGGAATTCGCTTGGTGGGTTTGCATGTCGGGCTAGATGAACCCAAAGATGTGCAGCAATTAACGTTGCCGCTCGAACAGAATTAGCAGAAAGTATAATCTTCTACTAAACTTGCATTTTCATACATACAAATGCCATAAAGTTGGCTTATGTTGCATGACTATGCGCAAGGCGATATAACGTAATGCTACGTGTAAATTACGTGAATGAATAGATGCGTCATAAGTGAATTAACGAGGAAACTAACCGAACCAGATAGCCATACCCATAACCCCGTCATTCCCGACAACATCGACAAACAGGACTTAACGCTTTTGCCACCCAATAAAGGAGACAAAAAATGATTAAACCCGGCGTTTACCAGCATTATAAAGGGAACAATTACGAAGTAATTGGTGTTGCCAGACACTCTGAAGACGAAAGTCAGGTAGTGGTGTATCGTCCCATGTACGGTGAGGGCGCACTATGGGTTCGCCCGTTAGATATGTTTACTGAGCAGGTGAGTGTGAATGGGCGTTCAGTTGAGCGTTTCAGGTACATCGGCCAGGCCGCACATTATGAAGAAAACAGCATAGCGGTATAGTTTGGCTGTGCTGTAAATCGTGTCGTTATGAGCGCCAATAAATTGCGTTTTTCAGTGAACCAATTGGCAGTCAGTTGCATATAATACCTACTTGGTCCAGGTAAGGAATGGTTAATGAAACAATTGGTTAAATGCTGTTTTACGCTAACGGCGGCGTTTGCGGCCACACAGTTATACGCAGATGACCGCTTTGCAACAGTTGAAATACAATCAGCGCACTTGGCGGGTTCGGTTCACATGCTAACGGGTGCTGGTGGCAATATTGGCGTGTCTGCCGGTGAAGATGGGGTGTTGATAATTGACGATCAATTTGCCCCACTTGCACCTAAAATTTCTGCAGCGCTGGGTGAGCTTGGTAACAATACACCCAGTTATGTTATCAATACGCATTTTCACGGCGATCACACAGGAAGTAATGCGTTTTTCCATGATAATAAAGGCGCAACAATTTTCGCCCACGACAACGTGCGTGTAAGACTGGCAAGCGATAGTTCCGTGGCTACATCGGCATTGCCGGTTGTTACTTACGAACAGGGCGTGAAAATTCATTTTAACGGTGAAACTCTGCATGTGTTTCACCTGCCAGCCAGCCATACCGATGGCGACAGTGTAGTGTGGTTTGAACAGCCCAATGTATTACACACCGGCGATTTGTTTTTTAACGGGTTATTCCCCTATATCGACTTGGGAGCAGGTGGCACAGTTGCCGGGTATATTCGTTCAGTCGAGGTGCTGCTTGATCGCATTGATGAAGACACAAAAATTATACCCGGTCATGGCCCACTCGCTACCAAGCAGGATTATCAGGCTTTCTTAGCCATGATGAAGGCTACCCTGGCTTTCGTGAATGCACAAAAAGCAAAAGGGATGTCGGTAGACGAGGTGGTTGAAGCCGGATTACCAGACGAGTGGCAGTCGTGGAACTGGAATTTTATCACAGAAGAAAAGTGGATCCGCACCTTGTATTGATATCACTGTTTGCATAAAACAAAGTGAAATTAAAGAAACACCACGCAATTGCGTGGTGTTTTCATATTAGACTGCGATTGAAATCTGGGATTCAGCTAGCTGTAGAAGCATAAGTAGGCTGTAGTCGTTGCCACTTTCACATCAAATGACTGATTAGCTGCAACGCGAAATTCGGTACCAGCTTCAAACGTTTGCCAGTCGCTTTCGCCAGGCAATTTTACGGTTAACGCACCCTCGGTTACCTTCATCAGTTCGTCCTGACTGGTGCCAAACACATAATCACCAGGCAACATTACACCAGCGGTGCATGGGCCGTTAGCCGATTCGAAAGCAATGGATTTTACGGCATCGTTAAAATAGCTGTTTACACTTAAAGTCATGGTTGTGCTCTCAATGAAAAAAGCGCATTGTGCATGAGCCTGTGCCGTGACTCCAGTTAATTTTGGCTATTTGCATCGAATACTTTTTCACCGGCCAGCCAGGTTTGCATCACCTTGGTTTTCCATATGTCCTGAGGCGTCACCGTAAAAATATCCTGATCAACTAAAATGAAATCCGCCCACTTGCCTGGTGTTAGTGTGCCAAGGGCATCTTCCATATGCGCAGCGTAGGCCGCATCCAGGGTAAAGCCTTTAAATGCCTGCTTTACGGTTAACGCTTGTTCCGGATACCAGCCTTTGAGTGGCTGGTTGTTGCGGTCTTGTCTCGTTACAGCAGCGTGCAGCCCATAAAACGGATTCGCCAGCTCAACCGGGAAGTCTGAACCCAGAGGCATGGGTATGCCACTGTCTATCAACGTTTTCCACGCATAGGCACCTGCCATACGCGCTTTCCCAATACGTGCCTCTGCCATATTCATATCAGAGGTTGCGTGGGTGGGTTGCATTGATGGTAACACGTTTAATTTTGCAAATCGGGGCAGATCGTTCACGTTGATTACCTGTGCGTGTTCGACGCGGTTTCTGAGTGATTGGCCGCCAACACTTGCAAAGGTTTTCTCAAACTCATCCAGTACCATACGATTGGCTTTGTCGCCTATTGCGTGGAAGTTCAGCTGAAAACCTGCTCCCAGCACCTTTTGAAATATTTTAGGGAAATCGTCGGGTTGAGTAAGCAATAAGCCATGCTGATGGGGGGAATCACTGTAAGGCTTTAATAATGCAGCGCCGCGACTGCCTAACGCGCCGTCACCATAGGCTTTTACAGAGCGAATCGACAGAAAATCATCGGCACTGCGAATAATGCCGGTATCTAACATTTCATCGAGTTGCGGATCGGTAGCACTTAACATCGCATAAATACGCACAGGTAGCGTTTGCGCCGCTGCGCGCGCCAGGTAAAAATCGTAAACATGATGGCTCACACCGGCATCGTGCATTGCGGTGATCCCCACGGACAACAAATGCTCACCGGCCGCATTCAATTGTGCCTGATATTGCCTTGTACTCTCGGTAGGCATAACAGCGGCCACTAAGTCCATGGCATTATCAATCAGTACACCGGTAGGATTGCCTTGTGAATCGCGCAGGATCTGCCCACCAACCGGGTCCTGAGTGTCGCGTGTGATACCGGCGAGTTGCAGCGCTTTGGTATTTACCCAGGCCGCGTGACCGTCTACCCGGCTTAACCATACAGGCTTTTGAGCAATGACTTTATCCAGTGCTTTCGCTGTTGGAAACGAGCGGTCACTCCACAGTTCCTGGTTCCAGCCCCTGCCTTTTATCCAATCCTGGTCCATGTGCGCCAGCGCGTAGTCTGCTACCCATTTTGCGGCCTGACTCATGGTTTTGCTATCGCGCAAATCCACTTCCAGCAAATTGCCTCCCAGCCCCAGTAAATGGCCGTGAGCATCTATTAACCCTGGCAACATCACAGCATTTCTGCCGTCGATAACTTCCGCTTTGTTTGGCACAGACGTGGGATCAAGACTGATCACTTTGCCACGATTAAGGAGTATCCGCTTGAACTGTACAAGTTCGCCCTTCTCGTTGAGCGTATAACCGCGGACGTTTTCTATGAGCGTACTGGCTGAGGCCACACTCATGAGTAAGCTGCATACAAGCAGCAGGGTGAGCGACACGTATCTGCGCATTGTTAGGTTCTCATGCAATAGTTGGGGGTTGGAGTAAATAATCGGTTTGCCAGATTTTGGCCATGGCAGACTGGCTTATATTGCCACCGGTGAGTAACACCAAAGCGGTTTGTCCTGGCTGCGTATTCACTGCCCAGGCCGCTACTGCCGCCATGCTCATGGCACTGGTGGGTTCTACATGAATCTTCAGCAGATGTTGCAGCCACTGAGTCCAGTAAGCAATTTGCTGTTCATTGACTTCGTAAAAATCATCCAGTTCCTGCAATAACGGAAATGTGTATTCACCCACTGATGGCGTTGCTGCCCCATCGGCCAATGTACTCACCGGACCGGAAAGCGACTCAATACGTCCTGATTGCAAGGAGCGCGAAGCGTCGTTGGCCACCTGAGGTTCTGCACCAATAACCAGTGCATCCGGCGCAAGCGCACGAGAGGCCAGTAATGTACCGCTGAGCAAACCACCGCCACCACAAGGTGCAAATATGGCATTTATGTCCGGGTGATCCTGCAGCGCTTCCATTGCGGCGGTTCCCTGTCCTGCAATCACTAACGGGTGGTTAAATGGCGGTATCCAAACGGTGCCCTCGGCTTCGGCTGCATCGGCCACTGCCTGGTCTGCTTCTACACGGGTAGGGTAGAGTTTTAATTCGGCGCCGTAGGCACGGGTTGCTGCGGCTTTCACCGGCGAGATGGTGTTGGTTGCGTAAATGGTTACCGGAATACTGGCTTTCGAGGCCGCATAGGCAACCGCCTGAGCATGGTTGCCTGAACTGTTAGCTACAATATGTTTGGGGATCGTACCTGATTCCTGCAGCGCCGTAATAAAGTTCGTGGCGCCACGCAACTTAAATGCGCCAGTGGGCTGCAGGCATTCCGCCTTAAACAACACTCTGTGCCCCAACCAGCGGTTTAACAATGACGACTCCAGGATGGGAGTGCGTTGTACTTTGCCTACGAGGCGAAGGGACGCATCGTGAACGTCCTGATAAGTTGTGCCGGTATACACTTGCGTCACAGAGTTTCCTTTCGAAGAATCGCTAACAGCAGATTGAACAACATAGTACAACAGCCATTGTGTCACTGCTGCAGCACAAAGGCGAGTTTTACTCAGAAAACGATCAGCACCGGTTGTAAATTCACCGTATTTGCGTCACGTAATTTTAATAATCATGCGGTATTGTCGGCGACTGCGCGAAATCCAGGTGGTATTTACTTATGTCGCAAAAAGCTCAAAAACGCATTTACTTTACGCCCATCATTCTGTTTTGTTTACTGGCTGCATTCTTTGTCAGCGTTGGGATTTATTTACAGGATCGCGAGTTTACTGTTGAGCGCAGTAAAGCAGAAAACCTGTCTGCGCAGGTTGTGGTAAATTTGCAAACCATGGCGGCAGAGCGTCATCAGGCACTTGAGTCACTCATGCAAAACTGGCCAACGCAGGAACCGAATTATCTGGATTGGTTCAATGTTCAGGCAATCACTCTGCTCAGTATACAGCGTGGCTACAGCAGCTTGATGCTGATAGATAGCAATGGACTGGTTCAGTGGCTGGTCAGGCCACAGTACCCGTCTGCCCCTTATTGGCATGATAACATTGTGGGTAAGTCTCTTGAATTACCCGACTTCCTGGAATTTACCAATGGTGAGCAGTATTTCAGCCAGTTAGTCAGCGGGATGGGCGGGCAGCATTTTCTGTTATACGGACGCTTAATCAGCCCTCAGGAACCGCATTTGGGATACGTGCTGGCCACCTTTGATTTGCAAGCCTGGTTGGCCATGTCCAATGGTCAATTGGTTGAACAGCATTACCATTTTCTGATAACCGACTCTACTCTGAATCCTCTGACAGTAGGCTCAAATGCGCCTGCCAATGTGGAATCGTTTCCCGTCAAAAGTGATTTGTTTAACGTGCTTGGCCGGGTGTGGCGCTTGCAACTAGCGTTACCTGAACCTGCCTTCAGTGGTGCGTTGTTAGTTTCACTGGTAGGCCTGGTTATGTCACTACTGGCTACCATTGTGTTGTATAAGTTACTGAAAAGTGCCATGAATTTGGATCAGAGCCAGTTGCGTTATAAAACGGCAAGTGAAGCAGCACTGGATGCTTTGTTAATCTACAAAAAAGTGGCGGACGATTACTTTTTGGTTGAGGCGAATAAAATTGCCAATCAGTTGTTTCAGGGCGATGTCTGTTTAATAAAAGACAAACCATTATCGGTTCAGTTAAAAACGTTTAAGCAGCATCATATAGTGCCGCGCATCGATGAGGTCGTGCTAACAGGCGAGCCCTTTGACGACTATATTGAAATTAAGAGCCGCCTGATAAAGCCGCAGTGGTTAAAGGTACAAATTGTTCGGGCAGGTAAAGATATCGCGATCACACTCAGGGATGTCACCGAGCGTTTTAATGCACAACGGGCATTACTTCGGAGTGAGGAAAAATACCGCCGCTTAATCGATGGGCTGTACCGTCATTTTGTGTATACCAAAACACTCGACCAATCATTTGTGTATGTGAGTCATGGAGTGCAATCTATTTTGGGGATCAACGCAGAGCAGTTTTGCCTTGCGCAACGTCGCTTTATGGTGGAGTCGCATGCTGACCATCGAAACATAGTGTATTCCATTCAATCTGGTGAGAATCCGCAACCCTATCGTTTGAAATTACGTGCAGAGAGTGGTGATACAAAAGTGATTGAATTCGCTGATGCGGGCGTATTTGATGAACAGGGCAAATTAATTGCCATTGAAGGTATTGCTCGTGACGTGACTGAAGAGTTTGCGTTGCAGGAAGAAGTAAGATACCAGGCCAGTCACGACCAGCTAACCGGTTTGATGAACCGGTACGCGTTTGATCACTACCTCACCGGACTTATTAGCAAGGTAAATGCCGGCGAAGCCAGTGCAGTGATGTGTTTTATCGACATGGACAGGTTTAAGTTGGTGAATGACAGCTGCGGCCATCCGGCAGGCGACCGTTTATTAAAAGAAGTCTCAAATGTGTTTGGTGAGTTTGTAAATGAAAAAGACTTACTGGCACGCATTGGTGGTGATGAGTTTTGCATGATTTTCAGAAACCTCACACTCGAGCAGGTCCTGGATAAACTGGACAGACTGTTACAGCACATTGGCGCTTATCGGTTTACGGTAGAGGATAAAGTGTTCTTCGTGGGAGCCAGTATCGGTGTTATCGACATACACCAACCAGGTTACAGTGCGGCAGATTTAATTAAGGCCGCCGACAACGCCTGTTACAAAGCCAAGTCTATGGGCCGAAACCGCTATTTTGTGTATACACCAACCGAAGAACAACAAGCATTGGATATGGTTGAAAGCAAAGTATTGCAACACTTCCAAATGGCCCTCGACAACAATGGATTTGAGTTATTCTTCCAGCCTATTATTGATTTAAAAAGTGCCAACCAGCGAACTCACGGAGAAGTACTGTTACGGCTAATTGGTGAGGATGGACAGTATATTAGTCCCGGCGTGTTTATTCCTTTGGCGGAACAACACGGCGTAATGAATAAAATTGACTGGTGGGTAGTCGACAACACCCTGAGGTTCTTGCATCAACAACCTGCATTCTGCCGTCAGCTCGACAAGATCGCCATTAATCTGTCGGGCATTACGCTGAGTGATGAAAAGCTGCTGAAGCAAATAGTGCATCAGATCCAATGCTCTAATATACCAGCAGAAAAGTTGTGTTTTGAAATCACCGAAACTTCGGCGGTGACTAACCTTTCTTCTGCGAAATGGTTTATTGATGAACTGCGGGCACTGGGATGCCGATTTGCGTTAGATGATTTTGGTGCTGGTATGTCGTCGTTTACGTATTTGAAAAACCTGGATGTGGATTACGTAAAAATTGACGGCTCTTTTGTGCGTAACATGGTGCGCGACAAGATCGATTATGAAACGGTAAAAGCCATTAATAACATTGCCCAGAGTATGGGCAAGCAAACTATCGCGGAATTTGTCGTTGACGACGCCACGCGTGAAGCGTTGATTGAACTGGGAATAGACTATGGACAAGGTTTCGCTTTGGGGTATCCTGAACCATTAGTCAATCACTGCAACCTGTTGCAGTTGGTTAGTTAACAGCCCAACTCTGTATGTGATGTCGGGCAAACAGGAGGTTCCATGGGATTACTAGATGCATTACTGGGCAATGCCAGTGAAGTGGATGTAACAGAAGTACAGGAAGAATTACAACCTATACTGGGTAATACTGAAAACGTGATAAGTGCTTACAAACTGGTTAGAGACCTGATTGTCTTTACCAACCATCGTTTTATGTTTATCGACAAGCAAGGTGTAACAGGCCGGAAAGTGGAATATCACTCGGTGCCTTACAAGGCCATTACGCAGTTTAAAGTAGAAACTGCCGGGCATTTTGATATGGACGCAGAACTGCGTATTTTTATATCAGGACAGGCCGAAGCCATGAAATTCGAACTGAAAAAAGACACCGCCATTGGGGTGCAGAAGTCACTGGCGAATGCCATGTTTGGTTAATAGCGAATACCAATTCGTGCTTGATACGAAAAAGCCCACCAGTTTGGTGGGCTTTGTTGTGTAAAGCAGTGCTACTTTAGAACACCACTGTTACCACAGCAGAACAGGTTGATGTACCAGACTCACACACCTGGTAATCATACACGCCGCCGCCTTTTACATTTATTGTGTCGGTATAGCTGGTGGTGCCGCTAACAGTTGCAATTGTATTGCCGTTGCGGAAGATATCCATAGCTGCACTGCTGTTTGCCCAGCTAAGGTCAACTTGTTGCGTCCCTTTTACCTTGTAGCCGTTTGCGGTTAAGGTAAGGCCGGTGCCCGTGTCGCCACCACCACCATTATCACCGCCACCGCCGTTTCCACCGGCACAGCCGTTGGCTGTCAGGTAGGCATCAGCTGCCGCAGCCTGAACAATACCGTAGCCGAAATACACATCTTTACCCGCTGCACCCGCGTCCATCGCTGTGGCTTTTAACGCGTCGCGAATTTCAGTTCCTGTACAGGATGCATGATTTGACCATACCAGTGCAGCAACACCTGAAACCGCTGGCGTTGCCATTGAGGTACCACTCAGGTAGCCGTAGTCACTGGCGCCAACAGAAATATCCGCCGTGCCCGCAGCCAGAATGGCTGCACGGTCTTCCAGAGCAGTACCTACTGCAGGAATAGATGTTGAGTTTGTATCACCCAGTGTTCCGTAAAGCATGCCAGCTTCATTGTTAATGATCACTGCGCCAATGCCACCAGAGGCTTCGCAATTGGCTACTTTATCATGGAAAGAAATGACGCCACGGTCGATAACACATATTTTGCCAGACGCACCCGCATCTGTGCTTTGTGCTGTGCCCATGTAGAACGTTTGACCACTCGCATTGCCGGTGTTTTCCATGGCACTGGAGGCAAAGCCGCTGCCATCCATGCTCAGTCCTGACATCACCGCCGTGCCTGCTGGTACCGTTGAAAGGGTATCTACGCCGCCTGCGGTGACTTCAACACAGATAGTTTCATCACTGGTTACGTTTTTACCACGACCTGTGGTGCAACTTGGAAATTGAGAGAAATCTGCAATAGCGTTGTTTGCATCGTTGGCACCGACCATCATTACCGATGAATAGCCTGCAGGATACATGCGAGAGGAATTGCCATCGTTACCCGCAGCTGCAATCACTAAACCACCAGCGGCGGTAAAGTTTTTAAAGGCGTTTTCCTCGGTACTGTTAGCCGCTCCACCGCCTAAGCTCATATTAATAATGTTAGCGCCAGCCTGGCCGCACAACTGCGCCGCCTGAGCTAAATCGGAAGAATATCCCCAACCTGCAGCGTTGAATACTTTAATAATGTGCATGTCTACGCCCGGTGCCATACCCACTACACCGAAGCTGTTATCTGCCGCACCAATAGTACCGGCTACGTGGGTGCCGTGTTCGCCACCTGCGTTAAACCAGTTGCCTGTGCCTGGGTCGTTGTCGCCAGTAATATTTGCCCACACAAAATCTGGGTTTGTGCTGTCTAAACCTGAGTCGATAACACACACTTTCATACCAGCGTTCGCGTTAAACGCAACCTGGTCGGCCTGCGCCTGGTAAACGGCATAGGGTGTAATTTGGCTTTGCATCGGGCTGCCGGCGTCATCATTAAACAGCGCCATAGCAGAACGCAACGCATCTTCTTCAACCAGTTTAACGTGTGGGTTGTTCAGTAAGCCTTTTACTTCCGACAATGATTTGCCAGAGAAGGTGGCAGCGATAAAACCGTCGGCGTCAACGTGAACTTGTCCACCGAGCTGCTTCGTCAGGGCTTTTACTACGCCTTTCGACGGGTTATCTACCTGAATAATGTATCTGTCGTTTGCTGCCGTAGCGGATGCGCTCACGGCCAGCAGTACCGCTGCCATGGTAGGTCTTAGGGTCGTTTTTATCATTTTATACTTCTTCACTTGTGTTTTTAGATTAATTGCCGAATTAAATTCGGTCTCATTGGATTATGCATAATTTGGGTAAACCCAATATTGAAACTATGCAATAAAAATCAGCTTGGCAATAAGAAGAAGTCAATAATAGGTATGGGATTGTATTCGTTAAGTTCAGGCTGGAATGAGTGCGCGACAGGAAGTCTCTGTCGCGCAAGGTATTTATTGGATGTTATTGCACACCAAAATGTCGATCAAAAAAGTTAGTGATGGTGTGGTATAAGTGAATGCCGGTCTGCTTGCCTCGAATGCTGTGTTTTTTACCCGGATAATCCATCACCTCGAAGGGCTTGGCCATATCCTGCAAGTGTTTATACAGCTTGGTGCTGTGGGTAAACAACACGTTATCGTCGGCCATACCGTGATAAATCAACAGCGGGCCTTTCAGATCCTGCGCATAAGGGAATACCGATGAGGCATCATATGCTTCACTGTCGGTGTTGGGATTACCCATATAACGCTCAGTGTAGTGTGTATCGTACAAGCGCCAGGTTGTAACCGGTGCACCTGATACTCCGGCTTTAAAGTAATCGCCGGCTTTGAACATACTCATCAGCGTCATGTAGCCACCGTAACTGTGGCCATAAACACCAATACGGTCTTTGTCTACGTAGGGCAGGGTATGCAAAAACTTCACGCCGGATACCTGATCTTCTACCTCTACGCTACCCATGGCTTTGTAAATGGGTTCCTCGAAGGCTTTGCCCCGGTAGTTTGAACCGCGGTTATCAATACTGAATACCACATAACCCTTGCTTACCCAATGTTGCATCAGCAATCCACGGTTACCGCCCCACTGGTTGTTCACCACCTGTGCGTGTGGTCCGCCATACAGGTACACAATTACCGGGTGCTTCCCTTCCAGTTTGGCTGGCTTGTATAAGCGATAGTAAAGCTCAATGCCTTCATCGTTGGTAATGGTACCAAACTCCGGTTTAACCCAGTCTTTTATATACGGGGTAAGCGGGTGGTTTGCATCCAGCTTGTTTTCTTCCAGCCAGGTAATTTGATTGCCCGATGCGTTGTGCAAACTCACCTGAAAAGGAGTGTTAGCAGTAGAAGACATATCAATGTATATGGAAGCATCGCCACTAAATGTAATGTGGTGGAAGCCTTCCCGCGCAGTGAGTTTCTGAACGTCTTCACCCTGTAGGTTTACGCTGTATAAATGGCTCTCAAGTGGCGTGTCTTTGCGGCCGGTAAAGTATACCTTACCCGATTTTTCATCGACTGCCTCAAGCTGATCAACTACCCATTTGCCCTCGGTTAACTGACGCACCAGCTTACCGTTGCTGTTAAACAAATACAGGTGTTTAAAGCCATCGCGCTCGGATGCCCAGATAAACTGGGTGCCGTTATTGATAAAGGTAAAGTCATTGTGCAGATTTACCCAGGTATCAGACGACTCAGTTAGCAAAACTTGTTGCGAATTGTCTTTTACGCTAACACTACGCAATTCCAGCAATTGTTGGGTGCGGTTTTGCCACTGATAGGTAAAGTGTTTACTGTCTGGCATCCACTTGCCACGCGCCAGATAGATATCTTTGTCTTTTCCTAAGTCAACCCAGCTTCGCTTTTGCGAGCCGATGTGTTGAATTGCCAGACGAATGTTAACATTGGGCGTACCGGCTGATGGGTACTTTTGCTCAATCATTTTAATGTCGTCTGCGTAAATTTCGGAGCGGGTAATGGTGTCTACTGGTGTTTCATCAACTTCGGTGAAGGCGATGTACTGCTCATCTGGAGACCACCAGTAGCCGGTCATACGGCCCATTTCTTCCTGCGCCACAAATTCAGCCATGCCATATTTCAGGTTACCGCCGCCTTCTGTGGTTATGGCTGTTTCCTTGCCACTGGCAATATGCTTAACAAACAGATTCTGATCGCGAATAAACGAAATATAGTTCCCTTTAGGAGAGAGCATGATATCGGTTTCGAACGCCTCGGTGTCGAGTAATTGCCTGGCACCCTGTTCACCCAGTTTGTGGAAGTAAACGTCGCCACCCAGCGGGAACAACAAGGCAGTACCATCTGCCGACCATTGGTAACTCACAATCCCTGATCCAGATAAGCGCATTCGTTCGCGGCGGGCTTTTTCTTCGTCGGACAGTGTTTCTTCGCCCGAAGACAAATCATCCGAATCAAACAAAAGGCGTGACTCACCGGAAGCAATGTTATATTCCCACAAATCCAGACGCTCGTAGTCGGATTGCTTTCCTTGCAGGTACGTAACGCGTTTGCCGTCGGGTGCCACCTGCAAACTCCGCGGTGAGCTGCCGTCCAGCGACGGGGATTCATAAATACGTTCAATGGTTAACGTGTCAGCCATCACCGTATGATTGAGCATAAGGGCTCCAAGTACTAAAGCTTTTTTCATGAATAGGCTACTATCTGTCGTTTAAAATGATCCCTAACAGGGGGATGCTTTCCTGGGCCTGTTGGTCTTTACTGTACGCTTTTGCAGCAGTCCGTAGCCGGCTAGCGTATGTCATTTAGACACGGCGACTGTTTGCAGGTCTAGTGGGCTAAACCAAAAACAGTCAACACAGTATAAATGACATACGGGCGCTGCCCGAAGGGGTCGTCATGAAAGCATTTTACTCTTTGTCACCGCCCTTTGACGTAGAACAACCATGCCTTCAGGGCTGTTTCGCGATTAAAATGCTTTCATATAGACCAAAAGTCGTACAGTAGAGACCAACAGGCCTTTATTATAGGTACATTCAACGCGGAAGGATGACACACTTTGAGTTCGATAAAAAGCGCACTGGTCTTAGGCGCCAGTGGGTTGGTAGGAAGACAACTGCTTCAGTTGTTGCTGGATGACCCTCGCTATGGGTCGGTAACCTGTTTGCTCAGGCGGCCATTGGCCACGCAGCACTACCGGGACCCTCACCGCAAATTGCAACCTGTAGTGATAAACTTTGACGATCCGGAAGCCTACCAGGGCTATTTTACCGTTGACCACGTGTATTGCTGCTTGGGCACCACGCTGAAGCGTGCGGGCAGTAAACAGGCGTTCAGAAAGGTCGATTTTGAATATGTACACGTAGCTGCGCAATTGGCTAGGGCCCAGCGTGCCAAAGGTTTCGTGTGGATCTCTGCGGTGGGCGCCAATGCCAAAAGTAAGCACTTTTATTTGCGGGTTAAAGGCGAATTGGAAAACGCGATTTTGCGCATGCCCCAGTTAGAACATGCCGCAGCAGTGAGACCCAGCGTGTTGATTGGTGAGCGAGAAGGCGACGAGCGCATGTTGGAACGCATGACGGCAAATACTCTGACGTTACTTAAGCCAATAATGGTTGGCCCGCTGAAAAAGTACCGGGCTGTGTATCCAGAGCTGGTGGCGCGGGAAATGATAAGTCTGCAGCCGTTTTCATAATATAAGAGGTGGATGTTTCGGTGACCAAACCGGCAGGGTTTCAATGTAAGCAATTTTTCGTTGCGCATGAACAGTGCGCTATGAAAGTCGGTACTGATAGCCTGATATTAGGTAGTCTTGCCGAGCCGGTTCACGCCAGGCGTATTCTGGATATTGGTACAGGCAGCGGCTTACTGGCCCTGATGATGGCGCAAAAGTCCAACGCCAACTGTACAGTGGATGCGGTCGAACTTGATGAACGTGCAGGATTACAAGCGGAGACTAACTTTGCTCAAAGTCCGTGGGCTGGGCGTTTATGTGTTAAGCAAGAGGATATTGCTCGCTTCGAGCCTGACGCGCGTTATGATCTGATCATTTCAAACCCGCCCTATTTTGCCGGGCATGATGACAGAACCCGCGCATATGAAACCATGGGCGAGCAGAGAAAACTCGCACGTCTCGAAAATGGATTGCGTATTGACGATTTCTTCAGGCACTGCGCCAGGTTACTGGCTAACGAGGGATGTGTTTATTGCGTCTATCCTCATCAACGGCATAACGATGTGATTAATGCCGCAAGTGATGCCGGGTTCTTCGTTGATCAGCGCTGGGATGTTCACAATAAAGCAGACAGTGTGCCAAAGGTCAGTGTCTATCGGTTGTCTGCCATGGCTTCCGTTACACAGATACACTCGCTAACGATAAGGAATGAAGACAACACATACACCGATGAATATAAGATATTGTGTCAGGACTTTTATGTGAATTTTTAACAGGCACAAAAAAAGCGCGATATACGCGCTTTTTTTATCATAACTGATTGTTACGACTTAACCAGAATAGATACCTTGTTGATACCTGCTTCTTTTGCCTGGTTCATAACTTCAACAACTACACCGTGCTCGGTGTCTTTGTGAGCCTGAATAGCGGCAGAGTCAGTTGGTGATTCAGCCAGGTAAGTCTGGATGTTTGCAACAACACGACGGATATCAACTTCACGGCCATTCATCATAATTTTACCCATTTCATCGATGCGGATAGACAGCGAGCGGGTAGGGTTATCTGATGGTGGCTTGTTTTCCGGACGGTTTACGTCTAACCCTTTTTCTTTAACGAAAGAGGTAGTTACGATGAAGAAAATCAACATGATGAACACGATGTCCAACATGGGTGTCATGTCGACCTGTGCTTCATCATCACCGGATGTATGCTTTTTTCTTTTCATTTGGTTTTCTAATCTCTAACACTTGTGCGCCTAGTATACTGTTTGTAACAAAAAACTGTAGTGATTTGTACAAAGAAATTACCAAGGTGCGATGAATTTAATGCATTTGTCGATAACTTTCGTTAGAAAGCGACACTATTTAGCAGACAGCGCCATACCAAGCTGGTAAAAATAAACCCTGAAGGCATCGTTTAGCTGTGATCTCAAGGTACCATGAGGATAAATGCCAAGTCTAGCCTCTGCCGACATTTTTGTGCCCTGTACGAGGAAGGCATTTTTAATGTTTTGATCCTGGATGCAGGCTTCAAATGCGCGGGCTGCTAACTCCTGAGGAGTCGCAAAATAGAAACATTTCAAAGCCTTATCTGCTTCCACTGAGCGTAAGACATACTCATTTGGCGAGTGACCATCGGCACATAGAAACAGGATCTGAAAACAGTCTGCAAGCTTGTGATTTAGCGGGTGATCCACCAGATCCGCGTCATCCAGCCAGCCCTGCGAGGCAAATGCAGTGGGATGAGGTCTTACCAGAAATTTTTGGCTGATATAATGGTCGAATGCGTGGAACCATTCATGGGCAAGTGCGCCGCCACCCGCGTTTTTCGCCAGTGCCAGCTGACGTTTGGACGGATGATAATGCGCGTTGGCGTTTTTTTGACCGCCGGTGCCAAATGCCAGCGACAGCGATCCATTCAGCGACACTACCTGTTCATTGATCTGTAAGATATCGATCAGATCGTAAAGCGCATCAAAAAACAAATTGGCAGCGATCTGCTGTTCCTGGGCGCTGACCCAACGGCCAATGGTAATAGATTGAAAGCCAAACAGCCGGCGGATATCGTGAAAACTGACATCCGCGCCGTCCCGATGACTCTGGCCATTGCGGTAGTATGACTGGTGTAAACGTCCGGGCGGGGTGCTAGAGCTCACTGAGTTCGGTTACGAGTTGTTCACACCAACGTGCGATGCGCTCGTCGGTTTGTTGAAACTGGTTTTCGTCGTCCAGCGACAAACCGACAAATTGGGTGTCGTCCTGGATTAGGGCTTTTGACTTGGCAAATTCATAGCCTTCGTTTGCAGTGTAACCAATAAACCGGCAGCCCGAAGGGGCAATGGCATCGTGCAACATGCCCAGCGCATCCTGAAACCAGTCGGCATAGCCATACTGGTCGCCTAAGCCGAATAGCGCAACAATTTTTCCGCCCAGTGGCAACTGATGCACGTCATCCCAGCTTGATTCCCAGTCTTCCTGTAATTCACCAAAGTCCCAGGTTGAGATCCCAAGGATCAAAATGTCGTAATGCGCGGTTTGGCTGAGTGACACATCCTTAATGTTAAATACGTCGACTACCTGATCGTCGAACATGCTGTTTAACTGTGCCTGAATTTTTTCTGCGGCCATTTCGGTATAGCAGGTGGTGGAACCGTAAAAAAGGCCAATTTTCAGTGCAGGATCACTCATTGGGATGCGTTGCCTCGCTGGTTAGTTATCTACATTCGATTCAGGCGGGAATTCTACCGTTTCTCCGTCACTACACAATGCTAAACAACGTACTTCTTGGCAATTCGGATCGATCAACAATTGTCCGATGGCGGCACGATTCAATAGCGCTTGATTCGGCGCGCAATCTGGGTGTCGGTCGTGAACCGACATATTGCGGCGTCGGGTGAAGATATTCAGCGGTGAACGGGCACTGTAAAACCACTGATTAAGTGTGTCCAAGCAGCGGATCAGCGTATCGGGGAAAGTATTTTTGATACCGCTACAGGTAAATTGTGTAATGTGGGGGCTATTTCGGCGAAAACGCAGTCGCACATCATATACAAACGAGTAGTGCACATCGCCCGACAGAATAATAAAATGCGGCGGTGTTTTGTAGTGTCGGAAGATATTCAGAATAACGCTGGCTGTGCCTTTATGCGCCATCCAGTTTTCCGCATCTACGGTTAACGCTTTGCCGGCCAGGGTAAACAGTTTCTGAATAACTTCGATAAACTTAACACCATATATCGGTGCAGCCGAGACTACTATAACGGCCTCTTTACCAAAGGTTTGCTGTTGAAACTCACACAAGGCTTCCCAGTCCATGAGTCCTGAAGGTTTGTTCAGGCTTGATTCGCTGCGCCAGCGGCGGGTGCGGGTGTCTAATACTTGCACCGGTGGTTGGGTGTCCAGCCCGTAATGCCAGTCTTCCCAGCTAAACAAGGCGTCAATAAAGTCTTCGTGGCGTTGTAAACCTGCAGGCGTGAAATTCTCAACGGCCTGTTTAACCAGCGGTGCGAACCTGTCTGGCGCATTGCCCCATCCCTGACACAACCAGTAACCCGCCAGCGCATTTCCCACCATTCTGCGCGATAGCGGATGACCATATACTTCCTGCTCCCAGCCTCGGGTCAGGTTCCAGTCATCAGTGACATCGTGGTCGTCAAAAATCATGTAACAAGGAATATGCGCCAACAAACGACGTACTTTTACTAAATCGGCCGCAAATGCGGTAATTGTGTTGAGTTCTTGCGCGAATTTGTGGCGAAATGGCAGAGGGACTTCGTCCGCGTTGAATGCAACGTGCGCCCAGGGGGTGTCGGACCATACCAACAAGTACATGGCGAGAACTTCGGCCAGTCCAATCAGGTGGTTTTGTGCGTTTACCGATGTAAATACCGGCTTTTTCTTGGCACCAAAAAACAGTTTCGATAGCGCAGTGTTCGTTTTCACTTGCGGTAATATCTGCTGCCGGTGGTAATAACAATAAGGATGACCAATCAGATCCTGGGTACTGCCAACTACGGCCTGATCCAATGATTCATGGAACAAGCCATATTGATCAATGGTTTGCAGAATGGCTTGTAACATGGGGCCAGCAACATCATCGGCATAAATCTGGTCGCCGGTCATAATCAGCAGGTCGGGTCGTTGTGGACCCTTGGTAAACTCTTGTGCAACCAGTGCATCTGCCCGCAATAAACTATCCTGAGCCGGGTGGTGAGGTTTCCGGCAGGAGCCGTGTAACACATTTGAAAGTGTGCCGGGTATCCGGAAATTCAGGGTTTGCTGATTGGGATACAACAGGGTAGACAGCGTGTG
This sequence comes from Aestuariibacter sp. GS-14, assembly GCF_006494365.1. GTDB lineage: Bacteria > Pseudomonadota > Gammaproteobacteria > Enterobacterales > Alteromonadaceae > Alteromonas > Alteromonas mangrovi. Next base: position 88,962 of record NZ_VHIP01000009.1, on the reverse strand, counting down.
TTGCCAGTTACTTTGCTGAACTGAGTGCTTAAATTGTAATTCGTAAGCAATCAGCGCTTCAGCATCAAATGGTTGTTCTGGTGTAAAGGTGAGCAGGTTAACAAATGCGTGTTTACCAACCTGCAGCTGTTCCTGTGTGGTGTTGCCCCGACATTCAACGTGACCGGCTAGGACGGATATTTCTGGTGCTACAGATTCCGACGTTACCATCCAGAGTGTAAATGCCTGCCTGGTAGTGTGTCTGAGAATAGGCCCGGCTATGACTAAAGGGCGGGAAGCAGAAATAACCAACACTCCTTGGGTTGAATAACAGAGAACACGATAAAACAGTGAGTACTACACAGTATACGGACTCAGGCTGACGGGGTCACGTGCGTTTGACATGCCACACACACCGTTTAACAACCTTGACCCACCGCTTTTCATCGGCGAGGATACTGCCATTATCAACCCTATGATTGGGAAAGAAAAGATGAAATCGACATGGTTATTTGCAGGCGTAGCGCTGAGTGTGCTGGTGGCCTGCGGAGAAAGCCCTGCTCAGGAGCCGGTAGCAGAGGTGAAAAAGACTGAGCCCGTGCTGGCTGGAAAGTGGATTCTTGAGGCCGATGGCAGTGTAATGCTGGATCCGCAAACATCCGGCTTAACGCATCGCAATGGCATGCTATACAGTATTTCTGATGGCAGTGCGTTGCAATCACAGCGGCTGCAAATTCACGAAATCAATCCTGTAACGGCAACCTTGTCGGCAAAAGCTGACGCTATGTCGATGGCGGGGCGTGTTCGCCGCAGTTGCTTCGCACAATATTTGTCGGATGAACCGGATTTGGAAGCGCTGGTAGCTGATCCTGTACAACCGGGAGTGTTTTACACTGTAACGGAAGATGCAACCCGCTCTGGGGCGTTGTCAGACAGTTGTCAGCAGCGTTACGAAAGCACCGGTTCAACGGATTACCCTACTTTGTTGGTGCGAATTGAATCAGAGGGTGATGGCCGCTACAGCATGACACATGTGCGCCCCTTGCAATTTCCTCACGAGTTCGCGGTGGGTGATTTCCCTAACGATGGGATTGAAGGCATGGCTTTGAGTCCGGATGGCATCCTGTACCTGGGGCTTGAACGGGATATCGCCGGTAACCCACGCATTTTCTCCGTCAAACTGGACGACGCATTTTGGGAAGAAACTGACTTTGCTAAAGTAGACGATCCAAACCTGGCCGTGCCCAGCTTTGCCAGTGGCAGACACCCCATAAATGGCCTTGAGTATTACTCAACTGCCAACGGACAGGGATTTTTGCTGGCTGCGGCCAGAAACGACAATGAGCTATGGGTGATTGATACCGCCAAAGCACTGCCGACAAAAAAGATCAGCCTGCAATTTAGCGCGCCATCGGGTGATCCGGTGAACTGCGCAGAGCAGGAAATCATGGACAATGCATCCATTGAAGGCTTAGCCGTGATAGGTGATACCTTGTGGTTGATTAACGACCCATGGAAAGTGAATTACATGAAGAATTTGCAATGCGAAGCTAACCGTGCCCGCTATGAAGGTATGGCACCTTTGTTGTTTAGCATGCCTTTAGACAGCGATTGGTTTAAAGGGTAGAACAGATTGGCATGGGGCGGTAGCATTCCGCCCCGAAAGCTGTTTCTGTAACGCTCACTCCGTGCCAGCTGTTTGTTATAGTTTGCGGGTTGAACCCGAAACCAACACAGGCGCACCGGGTTCATCAGTGAGCGACACGTTAATCACCGATGGCGCACCCATGTCTTCCCCCTGATACAGTGTTATGCTTCCGCCGTGCGGCCATTGCCGATCGCGAAGATAGCCTGCAAAAGCCGCTGACGCAGCGCCCGTAGCCGGGTCTTCCAGTACACCACCCGACGCAAACGCATTTCGGGAGTGAAACGTCTGCGCATCCTCTGTATAAACCAGCATGATAGTTACCAGTCCGTGTCGGTCCATCATTTCGCGCCCCGCGTTCAAATCGTAACGCATGGCCGCCAGCGTCTCGCGCTGTTTCAGTGGCAGCACTATGTGATCGGCACCACCATGTATTTTCGCTGGCGGCAAATGGGCATCCAAATCGCTGGCGTGCAGATTAAACAGCGATAGTGTTTCATTTAACTCTTTATCAGACAGCCCTCTGCTTTGTGTGTTCGGCGAGGTAAGCACGGCAGCAATCCCTTGCTCAGCCTTCACCGCGGTAACTTCAATAGTAGCCTGATTGATATTAAGTGCGTAGGTGTGCAATCCATAGGTTTCACCCAACACGGCACCCAGTGCAATAGTGGCATGGCCGCAAAACGGCACTTCAGATTCAGGCGAAAAATAACGTAACCGCCATTGCTTGCGGTCTTCCGAGAGTGGGTAAGCAAACACGGTTTCTGAATAGCCTACGTCAGCAGCAATACGCGCCATGTCCTGATCACTCAGTGGCGCACTCAGTAACGCAACGCCCGCCGGGTTGCCGCCCAGATCGCCGCGACTAAAAGCGGCAATACGTTGTAAATTCATTATTAGCGTCTCCGTAAAGTAAGGGAACAGTCATGACGTTATGCAAAGGATTGAGTGAATATTCGGTATATAGTGTAGCAAGGTGAATGCGCTGGATTCACTGTGATTTTACGGGCCAATCCACTATATTGCTTTTGATATAGCAGTAAATTAGTACTTTTACTTTTGATGCTTAACTAAGTCAGGAGCACGAGGACATGAAGACGATCGATCATCTGGATCGCGCCATTCTTGAACACCTGAATCTGGATGCGAGATTGAGCTTCGCCGATATTGGCAAGCAGGTGGGCATTTCCGGTCCGGCGGTTGGAGAGCGGGTACGACGACTAAAAGACAACGGCGTAATTGATGGTTTTGGTCTGCGGATAAATTTACGTGCGCTCGGTTATACCTTACAGGCGCTGGTGCGAATCAAACCCCGTAGCGGCGAATTGCACAAAGTAGAAAAGTTGATAGCACAACAGCCGCGATTTATGAGCTGTGAGCGGGTAACCGGTGATGATTGCTTTGTGGCAAAACTGGCACTCACCGATGTCGCAGAGTTGGATGACGTGCTGTTACCGCTGCACGATTGTGCTGAGACCCATACGTCAATAATTAAATCCCATGTTATAGAGCCGCGGTTCCCCCCGCTGATCCCAGACTAAATCAACACCAACAGGATAAGGAACGCCGATGAAATTAATACTCCGGACTTTGTTGTTTTTCGCAGTGCTTGCGGCAGGTTATACCTGCGCTCAGACGGAAGAAGCAAACAATGTCATTAAATACCCGTCCCGCTGTGGTATACCTGAACGGACTAAAGAAGAAAATCTTGCCAGTTCTGTAGAAATGCGACTTATTTCAACCGGGGCTCCGCGTTATCCCGCCAAGGCTGCGCGTGATGGTATTGAAGGCTATGCGGTGCTTGAATTTGATCTGTCAGCCGAAGGTAAACCGGTAAACATCAACGTGATAGAAGTATCACCATCGGATATCTTTGTCGTTACGTCTGTTCAAGCCTTATCTACCTGGCAATACTCGCCGGGACAAAGTACTTGTCATGCAGTCAGGTTGGATTATCAGTTCGAATAGCCGGGCATGTGCCCCCGGTTTGGCGGGGGCAAATAACTATTAACGCAGACGCTGAGCAAACGTCTTTTTAAACTTCGCCAGTTTGGGGGCTACTACCATGGCGCAGTACTGGTTTTGCGGGTTGTTTTTAAAATAGGATTGGTGATAGTCCTCTGCCGCAAAATAATTGTTCAGTGGTGTTACTTCGGTCACTACCGGGTTGGGCCATATGTTTTCTTCGGTGATTTCCGCTATGATTTTCTCGGCTTCAGCTTTCTGTTCATCGTCGTGATAGAAGATCCCGCTGCGATACTGCGTGCCAATATCGTTGCCCTGGCGGTTTAATTGCGTTGGGTCGTGCAGAGCAAAAAAGATTTCCAGAATTTCACGGTAGCTTATCTGATCCGGAAAATACTCAAGGCGCACCACTTCAGCGTGCCCGGTATCGCCCTTGCAGACTTGTTCATAGGTAGGGGAATCAAGGTGACCATTGGCGTAACCTGAGGTAGCCAACTTAATGCCCTGTACCTGATTAAACGCAGACTCAATACACCAAAAACACCCTCCGGCAAGGGTAGCTGACGCCGTGTTAGACATAGATTTGCTCCAAAATTGCTAATGCATGCAGTGTGGTGGCGAAAAGTCGTTTCTTCAAGTCATCCAACCCACTATTTTCATCGTATCAGTAAAGTAATACCAACTCGCATAGAAGGTTCTGATATGAATACGACGCCTTCACCTGAATTGATCGTTTTTTACGATGGGAATTGCCCGCTTTGCTTGTTTGAGATGCGTCATCTTATGCGCTTGAACACAGAGGGCAAACTGGGGTTTGAAGACATTATGTCTGCCGACTTTACTCAGCGCTTTCCCATGCTCGACTGGCAGGCGCTGAATAACCGTATTCACGCAATGCGTAGCGATGGCAGCCTTATCGATGGTCTTGATGTTACCTATTTGGCGTGGAAACTGGTGGGCAAAGGCTGGCTTTATGCGCCGCTGCGCTGGCCATTTTTCAAGCCGATTGCGGATTGGTGTTATGTGCGCTTTGCGCGCCATCGTTACAAGATTTCCTATTGGCTTACGGGTCAAAAACGTTGTCAGCAATGTGAGTTAAAGAAACCATGAATATATTAGTGGTAGGCGCAGGTGGCGCGATTGGTAGGGCGGTAACTGACGCATTTTGCCAACGCTATAGCAGCGCTGTGGTATATGCTGTGTCGCGCAGGGCTTACACTGGTGCTAAACCAAAGCAAGTGGTGCCGGTGCAGTTAGATACCGGTAACGAGCAGGCCATTCACGACTGGCTGTCTGCCTGTAAGGCGGAAGGGACTGCTTTCACGCATGTGGTGTGCACTACCGGCGTGTTGCACGACAGTAACGTTGTGCCTGAAAAGCGACTGGAAGACGTGTCAGCCAGCGCCATGCAGCACTATTTTACTGTGAATACCCTGGTACCTGCACTATGGGTAAAGTTGCTGGTAAATCATCTGGTACAAGGGCCTTCCTCACTCACTGTGCTCAGTGCCAGAGTGGGCAGTATCAGCGATAATCAGCTTGGTGGCTGGTACGGTTATCGCACATCCAAGGCTGCGCTGAATATGTTTGTAAAAACGGCTGCAGTTGAATACGCGCGTCGGGCAAAGCACACCTCTCTGATTTGCTATCACCCTGGTACAGTCGACTCCGCCCTTTCCAAGCCTTTCCAGCGCAATGTTAAACCTGAAAAGCTGTTCACTCCGGCTTACACTGCAAGCCAATTACTGCAAATAATTGAGCACTCAAACCCTACTGAAAGCCCTTATTTTATTGACTGGGCGGGCAAATCCATTAGCTGGTAAACAATTTCGCGCCAGGCGGTGAGTCTGGCGCGCCTAAACCCAAGACTTTTGGCAACGGTATTGATACCATGGCATATTCGGATCCAGGGACCAGGTAAGCTAACGACAATAATAAAGCTGCCAGAAACGGTTTCCCGAAGTTAAAAAAATAAAAATTACTATGAGGAAATGGGTATGAGCGGGAGCGGGGCCAGAGAACAGTTCGGATCGCGCATCGGATTTATTTTGGCTGCAGCCGGGTCTGCAGTGGGTATTGGTAACCTGGTTGGGTTTCCGGTTGGGGCGGCAAAGAACGGTGGCGGTGCGTTCTTACTGATGTACGCTATTTTTGTTGCGGCAATTTGTTTGCCGGTGATGATGGCTGAAATGTCGGTAGGGCGTTATGCAAAAAAAGACCCGCTGGGCGCTTATGCAAAGCTGACCGATAATTCTCCCAAGTGGAAAGTGGCAGGTTGGTTATCGATTATTACGCCATTTATGATTGCGGTATTCTACCTGGTGATTACCGTTTGGATTTTCGGCTACTTATTTGAGGCATTAACCGGAAATTTAGACGTTCTCGCTAATCCGGATACCTTCGGCACCTTCATTAATTCTCCTGGTATTTTTATCTACATGGCGGCGGTGCTGGCCATTGTGTACCTGATCCTCCAGGGCGGGGTAAAACAGGGGATCGAAAAAGCAGCAAAACTGCTTATGCCCGCGTTGTTTGTGATGCTGTTGTTATTGGTTATCTTTGTGCTTACCCAGGACAATGCGATGGCAGGCGTAAGCTTTTATCTGGTCCCTGATTTCAGCAAAATTAATGCTTCGGTGATCAACGGCGCCTTGTCGCAGGCGTTTTTCTCGTTGAGTCTGGGTATGGGGATCATGATCACGTACGGTAGCTATATCGACGATCAGTCTGACATTCCACAATCGGCCAAGCTGGTGGCATTAACCGACACGGCCGTGGCGTTTGTTGCTGGTTTGATGATGCTGCCTGCAATCTTTTCTTTTAACCCGCAAACTAACCCTGCCGAATTGAGCGAATCGTCTATTGGTATGATTTTCTCGTTCCTGCCGAAGATCTTTTTGGCGTTGCAAGCAAGCATCGGTTATGTGGGCGCATCAGCGATAGCCAGTATCTTCTTCCTGCTGGTATTTTTTGCAGCCATTACATCACTGGTGTCTATTTTTGAAGTACCGGTAGCGGCGTTGATGGACGAAAAAGACTATAGCCGTCCGCGTGCGCTGGTATTGCTGGGATTACTGTTAGTGGTGTTTTCTGTACTGTGTGCGTTGTCGTTTGGCTTTGTGCATTTCTTTACGGAATTTACCAGTTATGCCGGTGCGCCTAAGTCGTTTTTCGATATTATTTATGATGTGTTCTACGACACCATTCTGCCGCTGAACGGCCTGCTGATTTGTTTATTCGTTAGCTATCGCTGGAAGCGTCACAACCTGCATAAAGCATTGGAAACGGGTTCGCCGGATTACAAAGGCAGCTGGTTTGAACGCTATGTGGATATTTCGGTAGGTACGTTTATTCCGTTAATTCTGGCATTAATATTTGTTAATACGGTAGCGGTTAAGTACTTCGGTATCAGCCTGTTCGGTTAATCTTACTTACTTAGGGTTGCGGGCAGGTTTACCTCGCCCGCGATTACATGTCCCACGGGCTAGGGTAGCTTAGCGCTAATTGCAGTGTGCTAAGTGTTGCGCTAGCATCAATTCGTTTTCCTTCTCCCGGGTTTGTTTCATCCGGATTATCACTAAACTCAATATTGTTGAGCCCGCGGCGCAATGCCATTTTAGGGTAGTATATTCCGCGTTTGGGGTGATCATTGCTACACAGGTGCCATATTGGGTTGGTTGGCCTTAACTGTATAAGCGCCTCTATGGCCTGTAACACGTCATCTATATGCACCAGGTTAACTAACTGATTGGCGCCCGTTAATGTGCGCCCTGCAAGGGTGTTAACCGGGTGCCTGTCGGGGCCAACCAATCCGGCTAGCCTCAGTACATAGCTATGTTGCGGGGCGGTGCTCACAAGATGCTGTTCAATCTCAACATGGGCAATCCCTGATGCCGTTGAAGGTGCAACGGCTGAGCTTTCAGTGATCACGCCTTCGCTGTCGCCGTATACCGATGTGGTGCTAATGAATATAACTAAAGCAGGCTTGGCTTTGGTAAACAGCGCGGTGATTAATTCACACATCGAGCGGGTAAAGTCAGAGAGGTCAGGATTGCGTCTGCCGGGCGGAATATTGAGGATCACAATACTGTTATTGGCTGCGTCTGCCAGTGCGTCAGCGGATTGCCCTAATTCGTATTTTAAAGGGCTAATACCTGCTTCAGTGAGTTGCTGTGCTTTGCTTGGATTGCGAGTAGTACCGGTAATGACATAGCGCGATGAAAAGTGCTTTGCGGCGTAGCCACCTAACCAACCACATCCGCACAGCAGGAGCTTGTTTTGCATGATAGAGCCCGTAAATTGATTTTGCATCAGTATACGCGCCTATCACGCAAAAGGGTTGAAATAGCGGGTTAAAATTACTTGGCGGTTAAGTAAATCCGTTACTTTTGCATTTTGTAGTCGCGGCTGATTTCCAGCAGATCCAAGCCGTTTAAACCCGGAATATGTTTCTGCATACGAGTTTCGGCATAGTCAGCTTTGGCGAGCACAGTGCACAGCTCGTCGGCTTTTTGTTCAAGGGCTTCGGTTTGTGCGCCAACGCGCTCTTCTATGGTGGCACCAAAGTTTTCCATGCGGCTGGCAAAATCTTCCATATCACCATCTTCAAATAGCATCTGGCGGCCGATAGCCATGAGCATATGTCCCATGGATTTCTCTACCAGGTTTTCCACGCGAGACTCAAACTCGTCTTCCCAGGTGTCATCAATCCAATTGTTGCCATTCAGGCCCTCTGAGTTGAACTGGTAACTGCCATCGGTCGCATAAAAACGCGTGTCCAGTTCGGCTTTCAGATCGGTGAAGAATTCGTCAAACTCCTGCACCATTTCATTGTCGGTGCCTAACATTTCCGAAAATACTTCAGTTACCGCAAAGCTAGCAACATGCAGGCCTTCTGTAGCAATTTGCACTGTCATGGGTATGGCAGTTTCAATGCTGGTGTAGTAGTCGCTTACCCAACGTTGTTCGTCATCCGACAACTCCACTTTTTCGCCCTTTATAAACAATTCGTGTTTGGGCGTGATCAGCACAGCATCACCCTCTTCAGTGGTGACTGTGAGTTTTCCGTACTGATAGTTAATTGAGCCATGCAGTTGAGTATTGCACTGGTTGCCTGTCTCTGAATCCTTGTCTGTATGGGCCAGAGCTGGCAGTGTACACAGTGTTGCGGCAAACAAAGTTGAAAGTGCGATTGTTTTCATTGCGATCCTCTTCATGCAATTGGTATAACAGCTGTTACAATAAACAGGCTTTGATATGGGCTTCGCAATAGCCGGGCCAATATTTTTATTTTTTAAATATCAATAGTTTACGTTTTTTGTGACGCGGATTGGCGAGCATTAATCACTATCAATAAGGTGTATTGACTAATTGTTGGTGTTTTTGACCATAATCAATATTCATTGGATTATTGTGATTCCGCATGTTCATTTTTATTTGGTTGGTGCATAATACGCGCAGATTTTGGCTAGGGTACATAAGATTATGAGTGAGTGGATTGATGCACTTTTGTTTGGTGTTGCGTTATTGGCCTTTACCTTAGGTTTAACCAGCATCATTTCTGGCTTCATGAGCAGCAAACAAGGCAGTGAAGCGTTACACGAGAAAATCGAAATGGGCTACCTGGGTGTATCTGGCCTGGTAGTGTCTCTGGTACTGGGTTACCTCATTGTATAACCCCTGTTACCAAGCGAATGTAATAAAATAAAAAAAGCGCAATCGCGCTTTTTTTATGTCTGTAAATCAGTTTAAGTGAATTGGTATTAGCTGTTCTGATGCGCTACCTGAGTCAGTGCCGACAAATGCGAGTCACGCTGATATGCCCGCAGCTCAAACAACGGCAACATGGCCATGATATGGTCAAAAATATCGGCCTGCACTTTTTCGTAGTTTACCCAGGCTTTATCGCTACAAAAACAATACACTTCCAGCGGGATCCCCAATTCACTGGGCGGTAACTGGCGTACCATTAATGTCATTTCCTGATTAATTTTAGGGTGTTTGGTAAGGTAGGCCTCAAGGTAGGCGCGGAACGTACCGATATTGGTTAACGCGCGACGATTCAGCAGGTCATTCTCATCAATGGAGTTATCTTTGTGGTAACGCTGTAACTCCTGAATTTTGCTTTCGATATAGGCCGCGATAAAGCGAATTTTCGCTACTTTTTTGAGACTTTCGTTGTCGTATAATTTTACTGAGTGAATATCGATGTTAATGGCGCGCTTGATACGACGCCCGCCCGATTCCTGCATACCCCGCCAGTTTTTAATGGATTCGTTGGTAAGGTTATAGGTGGGCAGCGTTGAAATGGTATTGTCCCAGTTGCGCACTTTAACGTTAGTCAGGCCCAGCTCAATAATTTCGCCATCTACATTAAACTTATCTATTTGTATCCAGTCGCCATTTTTGAACAAACGGTTCGCGGTGATTTGTATGCCTGACACAAATCCCAAAATGGTATCGCGGAAAATCAACAATAATACCGCGGCAATGGCGGTTAATCCCGAGAGCAGCAGTAATGGGCTGCGATCGACGATCAACGACACACTAAGCAGAATAAACAAAATGGCCAGCAACAGCTTGATAACCTGCACAAACCCGGTGATCGTGGCTTTTTGCGCAAACTCAGTGGTGTTGTACCAGTCTTCAACCGTGTTGAGCAACGCACTGGTAGACACCAGCGCTATCAGCATTAAATACAGCAGGGCCGCTTTCATCACAACCGCATAAAGCAGGCTGTCGTCAGTAAGCAAAATAGGGGTGATCAAAAACACCACTAAAGCAGGCACCAAGTGAATTAAGCGGTTAAAGAAACCGTGCTCGCGAAGGGCATTATCCCAGTTGGTTTGTGTTTTTGTGATCCAGTGGGTTAATACGGAATGCAGAAACAATCTGCCGCCCAAATGAAATGCCAGGGCGATGACTGCAATAAACGCCAGCGCCAGCGTATTGTATAGTGGGTTGTTTAAAACGATACCGGCATCAAATTCCTGGAGTACCGATAAAAATTGTTCGCGAAACCTGGCGGCGGTCAGCATGGGTATTTATTCTCCTGCCAATAACCTGGTAATAGTGTGATCCTTGCGTTGCCAAACGCTGTTCACCCAGTGTTGGAAACCGGTTTTAAAAGCCTCGTCGTTGTAGTAATCGCCAATGGCTTCTTCCGGCACATCAATCACGTTAACGTCAATAATGATACGGGTCATCTGGCCCGCTACCATCGACAGCATGGGGTGTTTGCTGTTATCTGGGTACAGTAAGGTTACGTCCAGAATATGCGTGAATAATTCTCCCATGGTAGCCAGGGTAAAGGCAATGCCACCCGCCTTAGGAGGCAGCAGATGGTGGAATGGGCTTTGTTTTGCCGTGTGCTTTTGCGGTGTGAAGCGCGTACCTTCAACAAAATTGATTACGGTAGTGGGCTGATGGCGAAACTTCTGGCAGGAGCGCTTGGTGGTTTCAATATCTGCGCCGCGCTTTTCCGGATGCTTTTTCAGGTACTGCTGTGAGTAACGCTTCATGAATGGCATTTCTAATGCCCATGCACCCAGGCCCACAAATGGCATCCAAATCAGTTCTTGCTTCAGGAAGAACTTCGGGGCAGGAATGCGAAAACTGGCAAACTCGATTAATAGCACAATATCCAGGTAGCTAAGGTGATTGGCCACAATCAGATACCAGCTTTGCTTACTTAACTGCCCGTGAATGTTGCGCGTAATAGTGATGGGGTTAAACAAACGGATGAGCAGCACACTGCACGTACCAAAGCACAACAAAAAGCCATTCATGACCGGAGCCAGTGCGCGCTGAATTAACGGGATTGGCAGTAAAAACCGCACCAGTCCAAGACTAATAATCAGCATGCCCCATAGCGCCAGATTGGCCAGTTGCAGCGGTAAATGGATACAAAATATGAGGGGTGCAAGTAACCGTCTGATCATGGTTTTATACTGCTTTCCAATTTTCTAGTAGGTTGTCTTTGGTTTGCCATTGCTCATTCAGCCATTGCTGAAAACGCGCGCGTTGCTCGGCACTGTCGAAATACTCACTGATATTGATGTGTGCCGGAAACAAGTTTTTAATGGGGGTGACGTTTACGTGTACCCGAATGTCGTTTACTTTACCACTGACAAAGTCCCAGAAGGTAGGAATGCCCTGTGGGTAGTGAATGGTAACGTCAATCAATTTGTGCAACTGGCCACCCATGGCATTCAGCACAAATGCAATGCCGCCTGCTTTGGGTTTCAGCAAATGTTTGAATGGCGATTTCTGACGAGCGTGCTTCTGCGGGGTAAAGCGCGTGCCCTCTACAAAGTTCATCACACTCACTGGTTTCGATTTAAACTTTTCACAGGCCTTTTGGGTGGTTTCCATATCCTTGCCTTTCAGGTGCGGATGTTTAGCCAGAAACGACTTGCTGTAACGGCGCATGAACGGAAAATCCAGTGCCCACCAGGCCAGACCTAATACAGGTACCCAAATCAGCTCTTTCTTCAGGAAGAACTTCAGAAACGGCACTTTGTGATTAAAAATGCGCTGAAGTACCAGAATATCTACCCACGACTGGTGATTGGCAATCACCAGAAACCAATCGTTGCGCGATAACTCGCCCTGTTCTGTTACTTCTACAGTGGTGCGGCTGAAAATGCGTTGGTTGAGATTGTTCACACTTATCCATCCCACCGCAAAGGCATCCAGAATGTACGTTAATACGCGTTGGGTAAAAGGAATGGGGATTAGCTTGAATAAAGCCAGAAAAAGCACGAACGGCACCCAAAAGCAGGTATTAAGCCCATAAAGCAACGCAGACAGTGCGCCATTAATTGTATGAAGAAAGGTTTTCACAGCAGTCGTCTTACCAGTTGTAAAAGTGCGCACAGTGTAGCGTAAACCGTGCCGAATGCCGACACTTAAAGTAGCGATGTGTGGTGAAAATCACCAAAAATTCACAAACGCACAAATGTGACGATTTTCAATATGGGTATTACTTAATTGTGCTAGGACATTGCTGCTCCCAAACAGGCTGTTTACCCTCTCTGGCTAATTATTGTTTTTAAACCGGAATGAATTATGTCTGACACTCACTCTTTGGCTGCCAATGCCATTCGCATGTTAACTGTAGATGCCGTGCAACGGGCTAAGTCGGGTCACCCGGGCGCGCCCATGGGCATGGCCGATATTGCCACCGTGTTGTGGCAGCAATTTTACCAACACAATCCGGCCAATCCGGGGTGGGTAAACCGCGACCGCTTTGTATTGTCGAATGGTCATGGTTCCATGTTGCAATACGCCCTGCTGCATCTTAGTGGTTATGCGGTAAGCATTGACGATATCAAACAGTTCCGTCAGTTGCATTCTAATACCCCAGGCCACCCGGAATACGGTTATACCCCGGGTGTGGAAACCACCACCGGGCCGCTAGGGGCTGGTATTGCCAATGCGGTTGGGATGGCCATTGCCGAGAAAACCCTGGCGGCCCAATTTAACCGTGCAGAGTTTAGCGTGGTCGATCATTTTACCTATTGTTTCCTGGGCGATGGCTGCTTAATGGAGGGTATTTCCCACGAAGTCTGTTCGCTTGCGGGTACCTTAAAGCTCGGTAAACTCATTGCGTTTTGGGACGATAACGGTATTTCTATTGATGGTCACGTAGAGGGCTGGTTTAGTGATGATACCGTTAAACGTTTCCAGGCCTATGGCTGGCAGGTAATTGCGGATGTGGATGGCCACAACCCTGACGCCATTGCCAATGCCATTGCTCAGGCACAAGCCGAAACAACGCGCCCCACACTGATTTGTTGCAAAACCACTATCGGCTTTGGTTCACCCAATAAGTCGGGTAGCCATGACTGTCATGGTGCACCGCTGGGCGAGGATGAGATTGCGCTGGTACGCAAACAGCTTAACTGGCCTTACGCGCCATTCGACATACCCCAGGGTGTTTACCAGCAATGGGATGCTAAACCTAAAGGGCTGCAACGCGAGGCTGACTGGTTAGCCTTACTTGAGCAATACACTAACACCTATCCAGAGCTCGCCAGTGTGTTCCGTCGCCGAGTAATGGATCGCGAATTACCCGCAGACTTTGCGCAAAAGTCTGCAGAGTATGTAAGTGCTTGCCAACAAAGCGGGGCAGATATAGCCACTCGTAAAGCCTCTCAAAATACAATAGGGCACTACGCGGCTTTGTTACCTGAGTTGATGGGGGGCTCGGCTGATCTGGCTGGCTCAAATCTGACTCTGTGGCCGGATGCCAGGGGCATTCAGGACGATCCCGCTGGAAACTACATCTTCTATGGTGTGCGTGAATTTGGCATGAGCGCCATCATGAACGGCATAGCACTACACGGCGGCTTTATTCCCTATGGCGGCACGTTTTTAATGTTCATGGAGTACGCTCGCAATGCCGTGAGAATGGCAGCGCTGATGAAAGTACCGAGCATTTTTGTTTACACGCACGACTCCATTGGACAGGGTGAAGACGGCCCGACGCATCAGCCCATTGAGCAATTGGCAAACCTGCGCATGACACCACAACTTGAAACCTGGCGCCCGTGCGACGCGGTAGAAACGGCGGAAGCCTGGCGCCAGGCCATTATGCGCCAGCAAGGGCCAAGTGCGCTGGTATTTTCCCGTCAGAATACCCTGGCTCAGCAACGCCTGGATGAGCAGGTCGAGAGTATCCAAAAGGGGGGATATGTGCTGGTTGAGCCAGACACACAGGCGCAACTAATTATCATTGCCACCGGTTCAGAGGTGTCGATTGCGGTATCGTCAGCTACAACATTGGCGGAGCAGGGCGTTGCTGTGCGTGTGGTGTCAATGCCCTGTACCGAACGATTCGATGCACAGGACGCTGGTTACCGTGCATCCGTATTGCCTGCCGGTACTCCAAAGCTGGCGATTGAAGCCGCGCACAAAGATTTCTGGTACAAGTACGTTGGGACAGAAGGCGCCATTATCGGGATGGACCGATTCGGAGAATCTGCACCGGGTGGCGTATTGTTAACTCACTTTGGATTTACCCCCGACAACGCAGTTAATACGGCACTGGCGTTGTTGGCAAAAACAAGTGGATCGCAATATGAATAAGTCATCGCACAAGTCACCGAATAAGACACAAGTAAACAGCCGGACGTTGGGCCGCACCGGTCTGTCGGTGAGTGAAGTGGGTTTGGGCTGCTGGCAATTGGGCGGCGACTTTGGCCCGGTGTCTGCCGCCACTGCTGAAGCGGTGATTGAACAGGCGGTAAAAGAGGGGATCAATTTTTTTGATACCGCCGATGTGTATGGCAACGGCATCAGTGAACAATATCTGGGTAAGATATTGAATAAGCTTGCACCAGAGGCAGTGATAGCCACTAAATACGGACGTGCAGCGGGTACCTATCCCGACGGGTATAGCCTAACGGATCTGCGTGACAGTGTGCGTCGAGCACAAGACCGCTTGCAACGGGATTGTATCGATTTATTACAACTGCACTGCGTACCCGAGCAAGTGCTTGCCGCACGGCATATTTTTGACTGGCTTCGCGAAGTCCAGCAGGAAGGCCTGATCAACGCATTTGGTGCCAGTGTGGAAACACACAAAGAAGCAGAGATTTGCCTTGAGCACAGCGATCTGCAATCGCTGCAAATTATCTTTAATCTGTTGCGCCAGCGTCCGATAGAAGCCCTGTTTGACCGGGCTTTAGCCCAGCAGGTAGGCATTATTGTGCGTCTGCCGCTGGCAAGCGGTATGTTAAGTGGCAAGTTCAGCAAAGATACGGCGTTCGCGGCCACAGACCATCGCAATTATAACAAGGACGGCGAAGCGTTCAGCGTGGGTGAAACCTTCAGCGGTATTGCGTTTAACCAGGGGCTTGAAATAGTGGATATTCTGAAGCAGTCAGTGCCGGAAGGGATGACGATGGCGCAATTTGCCATGCGCTGGATATTGGATCACGACGCGGTAACTACCATTATTCCCGGCGCAAGTTCAGCGTTTCAGGTAACGCAAAATGCCAGTGTGAGTCAGTTACCTGTTATCGATAAAACCACTCATCAGCGTTTGTTTGCTTACTACGAATCCGCTATTGAGCAACACATTCGTTGCCCTTTGTAATTGGCCCTTAAAAGCGAAAATTGTAATTTTATCATACATTAAGACACGCCTGTTGGCGTGTCTTTGTCTTCTGTGCGTTGAACATATATAGCGTTTTTTTACATCTTGTTTACGTTTTGCCGTAGGGCAATTGTGCCTGTTGGTGGTTGCGGTATCTTGCCTGAATACTTCCCAAGGTGATTCAAATATGAAACAGATGTTCGTTAAACCAACGGCCAATGCCGTGAAAAAAGCACTGGTGTTTACCGCTCTGCCCATCGCGCTAGCACTGACTGGCTGTTCTCAATCTCAATCGCCAGCGAATCAGACAACGCAAGCTGCGCAACAGCAGCCTGATTACCTGAATACCGCTCTGCCTATGGAAACCCGGGTAAAAGCGCTGGTTGACAGCATGACCCTGGCTGAAAAAATAGCGCAAATGTATAACGATGCCCCAGCCATCGAGCGCCTGGGGGTACCAGCCTACGATTACTGGAATGAAGCTTTGCACGGTGTTGCGCGGGCTGGCGAGGCAACCGTATTTCCTCAGGCGATTGGTATGGCCGCCATGTGGGATCGCGAGTTCCTGAACGACATTGCAACAGTGATTTCCGACGAAGGTCGAGCGAAACATCATGCGTTTAAAGCACAGGGTATATCGTATCGCTATGCGGGACTGACGTACTGGTCACCGAACATCAATATTTTCCGCGATCCCCGCTGGGGCCGCGGTCAGGAAACGTATGGAGAAGACCCGTATTTAACTGGTGAGCTAGGCGTGGCCTTTATCAACGGTCTGCAGGGCGAAGACGATACTTATCTGAAAACGGCGGCTACCGCCAAACATTTTGCGGTGCATAATGGCCCCGAGATTACCCGCCATTCAGACAACTACGTGGTGTCAGATCAGGATCTCTACGAAACCTATTTGCCCGCATTCGAAAAGGCTGTGGTGGATGCCGATGTAGAAGCAGTAATGTGTGCCTACAACCGGGTTAACGGTATGCCAGCCTGTGGCTCAGACATGCTGTTAAAAGACATATTGCGCGGTAAGTTTGCGTTCGACGGCCATGTGATGTCGGATTGCGGCGCCATAGCCGACTTCTACGACCGCACTGCCCATGCTTCTACACGGGCACCGGCTGCGGCGGCGGCCTGGGCGGTGAACAGCGGTACCGATCTGAACTGCGGGGTAGGCACGCTCAGTAGCTTTGCCAACCTGACCTTCGCAGTGCAAAAAGGGTTCATTGAAGAGTCACTTATCGATCAGGCCGTTACCCGGCTGTTCATGACACGCTTTAAGCTGGGTATGTTCGATCCGGACAGCAGTGTACCTTATTCGTCTATTCCTATGGAAAGCGTGGGGTCGGCTGAGCATCTGGCGCTCACCCTACAAGCCAGTGAAAAGTCATTGGTGTTGTTAAAGAACAATGGCGTATTACCACTTAAACAAGGTATTAAAGTGGCTGTGATTGGCCCCAATGGCGACAATCAGGACGTATTGCTGGGCAACTACAATGGTTTGCCGGTGAATCCGGTAACTGTGTTAGACGGCATTGCAAATAAAGTAGGCAAAGAAAACGTAACCTACGCGCCAGGCAGCGCGCTGATTGCCGATATTTATGGTCATTGGCAAACCCTGGACAGCGACGTGTTGTTCCACCGCGACGCCAATGGCAATTTGCAACCGGGTGCGCAAGTCTCTTATTTTGCCGTTGAGCGTTCAAAGATGACTAACTTTGCACATCCGCATTTCCCTGCCAACATGACCGGTGAGGCCGCAGCAACAGAAACGCTGAACGAACTGACTATTCGCAACATGCATTCGCCGGTAACGGGTAAGATGCTCGACGACTACGGCATGGTTGTTAAAGCCGAGCTGGTGCCGACCACAAGCGGTGATTACTTGTTTGATGGCAACGGCACTATTACCCTGAATGGTAAACCGATACAGGGGGCTGTGTCGCTGAAAGCGGGCGAAGCCTACGCGCTGGAAATTACCCATGTTTTCGCTACTGATCCAGTATCGAATACCGCCGACAACTTGCTGCAGGAGTGGCAATTACGCTGGGTGAATCAAAGCGCCAAACTGCTGGCTGACGCTAAGCAGGCAGCAGAACAAGCCGATGTAATTGTGATGGCCGTGGGCATTTCGCCGCGTATCGAAGGCGAAGAAATGCCGGTTAAACTGGAAGGCTTCGACTACGGTGATCGTTCAAGCATAGCATTGCCCGCTGAACAGCAGGCACTGATCAAAGCCATGCATAAGCTAGGTAAGCCAGTGGTATTGGTGAACTTCAGTGGCAGTGCCATGGCACTTAACTGGGAAAATGAGCATGTAGATGCCATCGTACAAGCTTTCTATCCCGGAGAAGCAACCGGTACCGCACTTGCTCGTGTGCTGTGGGGTGATGTGAGTCCGTCAGGCCGTTTGCCGGTAACCTTCTACCACAATCTGGATGGCTTTGCGAAGTTTGACGATTACGATATGGCAAACCGCACCTACCGTTATTTCAAGGGCGACGTGTTGTATCCGTTCGGCTATGGACTGAGCTATACCGATATGCAGTACAGCGCATTGCAGGCCCCGTCAGCGTTGGCGGTGAGCAGTGATTTAACACTGTCGGTAACACTGAAAAATGCTGGCAACTACGATGCTGAACAGGTTACTCAATTGTACGTGCGTATGCCCGACGCCCCGGTGCGCACGCCCAACGTGAGCCTGAAAGGGTTTACCCGCAGCGCAGTCAAATCCGGCGAACAGGTATCGGTGCAACTTACTGTACCCGCAGACGAATTGGTTTATATAGATACCAATGGCAATAAAGTGCCTTACAAAGGCAAGCTGGAAGTGTATGTGGGCGATGGTCAGCCAGGCTTTAGCAAAGGCAACAAAATTGCCCACGCTACTGTGCTGATAAACTAAATGAACAATTTGCTGAAAAAACCACTGACGCTCTGCTCGGCGTTGTTGTGGGTAATATCAGGTGTGGCTTTTGCTGCACCTGTGGGCACAACTCATGAAGACTCGTCACCCAGGGAGGGCGCTCCTCAAAGCACTGCACCTAAGGGGATAGCCCAGCAGTATCAGAATAGTTTTCTGATTGGCACCGCCATCAAGTCTCATGACTTGATGGGGGAGCGCCCTGCAACAAGTACATTATTGTGCCGGGAGTTTAATGCGTTTACGGCTGAAAATGCGATGAAGTGGCAGCACATTCAGCCTGCGCCCGGGCAATTTAATTTTGCCATGGCCGATGAGCTGATTGCCCTTGCTGAGCAATGCAAAGCCAGTGTGATAGGTCATACACTGGTTTGGCATCAGCAAACGCCAGGCTGGGTGTTTGAGGATGAGCAGGGTAATCCGGTAAGTCGTGACACATTACTCAATCGTTTACGTGAACATATTCACACACTGGTTGGGCGTTACAAGGGCAAGGTGTACGGATGGGACGTGGTTAATGAAGCCCTGAATGAAGATGGAACGTTGCGTGATACGCCGTGGCGGCGAATCATCGGCGATGATTTTTTAGTGTACGCATTTCGCTTTGCCAGGGAAGCCGACCCAGGTGCGCAGTTGTATTACAACGACTTCAACCTGTATAAGCCCGCCAAAGTGGCCGGTGCTGTGAGGCTGGTAAAACAATTGGCAGCAGTGGGTATTAAGGTAGATGCGGTGGGCATGCAGGGCCACTATTCTCTGTTTTATCCATCGTTGGCAGATATTGAGCAGAGTATTCTTTCGCTGAAACAAGCTGGTGTAGCGGTTGCCATTACCGAATTGGATATATCGGTATTGCCACTGCCAGACGATGCCTTTAACGGTGCAGACATCAGCCAGAGCTTTGCTGCTCACCCGGTGTTTGATCCTTATACAAATGGTTTGCCAGCCGCACAGCAACAGCAGCTTGCCAGCCTGTATCAACAACTGTTCACGCTGTTTCTTAAACATGCCGATAGCATTAACAGAGTGACTTTTTGGGGTACCACAGACGCCGACTCGTGGCGAAACAACTGGCCGATTCGCGGTCGTACCGACCACCCGCTACTGTTCGACCGCCATGGTCGCCCGAAGCCAGCGTATGACGCGATAATACAGCATATTAAGTAGTAGCCCTCAATTTTCCTATCCCGTCATCCCTGAATCGCGCAGCGATATCAGGGATCTCGCAAGAAAAGCGACTCAGCCAGAATCTACTCTGAATAAAACGAGGAACACCAAATGCTGTACATTTTGATAGGCAATAATCAACTTGTTCCGGTAAATTACTACAAGTAATGGACAGGTATTTTCTGGATGGAACTATGACCAAAAGCATGTTTATTGTTGTATCTTTATTTCTGATATTGGCATGTTCTGCCACTCCTAACTCAAATTTAAATACAACAGGCATACCGTCACCATCCTACATCACTGAACCCCTTGTAAATGAACCGGATACCGGTTGGGTAGAATTGTTATTCGACATTACGGAAACCGGCACAACTGACAATATTCAGGTTGTTGCCTCTTCCGGTTCAAAGGCATTTGAGCAACAGGCAGTCCTGACCCTATCGAAATGGAAATACCGTTTGAAGATCGAAAACGGAAAGCCGGTCAGGCAAGTTGGGCAATGGGTGCATCTTGAATTTCAATCTGAAGAAGCTGAGAAATAGGGGCGGCGTTTTTGTTTAACGCAGTTTCGTAAAGTAATACTGGCCATGCCGTGGCGGAAATAGCACTAAATTTCAGTACCCGTTTCGACTGAATGGTGCGCTAACAGGGTAGCCATCTGGTGTGGCTATTAAAGATTGCCCGCATGTTGTGATGGTCGATTTTAAAGCGGGTGAACAGATGTTGCTTGCAGCTTCCAAAGGTACCCAAAAACCTGTTAGCATCAGTACTTAAACCTCTACAAGGAAAGAAAGGATGGTAGTTAAATTCTGTTTGGCTGTAGCGTTGGTAATGTATTGTTTAGCCGGACACGCGATAGCAAATCCTAACAGTATTGGGCCGGATAAAGCGACATTGTTAAGCCTGAAGAGCAGGGCCGAACCCTTTGCCAAACATGGCGCAGTATTGCTCAGTCGCCGCAATCAGGTAAATGTAAACGACAAGCTGTTTGAAACAGCGCGCTTTTACCGGGCCATTTATCTCACCAATGAAGAAGCCGTGTCGGATTACTCGAAACTGGTTAATTCTTTTAACGCCTATTATCACAACAGCAAAATTGAGTTTGCCCGGGTAATTACACCGGATGGACAGATATTCGAGATGCAAAAGGATGCAATCTCGGAAGTATCTGCCAACTCCGATGATTACCTTGATGATATGAAGCAAATTGAATTTGCCGTTCCGCAGCTAAAGGTTGGGAATATCATTGAATATCAGATATATGAAGAACAAACCAAGCCGATTGTTGAGGGACAGTGGTATTCATCTGTTGGTTTTCGGTATATCAAATTTCTGCCGCAAAAAAATTGGTTGAGAATTGATCCCATTCTGGAATCGACCAATACACTCACCCTACCGGCCAGTACCCCGTTCTACACCAAGAATCGCAATACTGATATTGCCCCTGTTATCACTAAAAAAGACGGAAATGTTCAGTACGTATGGCAAATGACCGATCTGGATGGAATCGAAGTTGAATCAGGTATGCCGCCCATCGACGACATGCAGCCTGCTGTATATGTTTCAACGATGAACGATTGGCAAACCATTGATGACTGGTATGCGGACATGTTTACTCCCACACAAGTAAAAGCACAGAATATTTCTGAGCTGGCGAGTAAATTGTTTGCGGCTTTAAACAGTGAGCGTGAAAAGGTTAAAGCGGTATTTGAATATGTGCAGAAAAATGTGCGTTATATTGGGGCGCACGTTAACCGCGGCGGTTATCAGCCGCATACCGCTGAAGAAGTACTCAACAATGCTTATGGTGATTGTAAAGACCAAACCACGCTGATTATTGCCTTGCTAAAAGAAGGGGGCGTACAAGCATTCCCTGCGCTGATAAACACGTACAACGGCAACCTGATTTTCGATGATCTGCCGGTTCTTGATTTTAATCACATGATTACTTATGTGGACTCGAAAGACGGTGGCTACTGGCTGGATACCAGTGGGCAAACGGGTACTTTCCCAGGCATTACTGCTCAGTTTGGCGATCGAACCACGTTTGTTGTAGATGGTAAGAAAGGGCGGCTGGTGAAGATTCCGGCGATTCAGCCAGAAGATAACGTGGCTAACGTAAACATCGATTACCGGGTAGAGGATAAGCAAATTGGTATCGATGTGAAAATGGCCTTTAACGGAGACGTAGAAACCAATCTGCGAAATTACTATCAGTATTCTCCAGAGAAGCTGATGGTAATTGAACAGTTACTTTCGCCATTTGCGCATGATAACCGGGTATCTTCTTACGTGGCGTCAGATCCCGCCGATATCTCAACGCCTTTCGTGGTAAGCGGCGAGTTTAATAATCTGCTCACTCTGGGTGATGAGATTGTAAACTTCCACTATTCAATGGGATACAGCCAGATATTGAAGGTATTTACCGGGTTTTCAACCATGGAGCCACCGGCAAGCCGACAACAGGGCTTGCACATTCAGGTGCCTATCACTGTGAATATTGAGTCGGTTTATCCTTCTCCCTGGGATAAGGCCAGGCTGGTTAATCAGAATATGGCGAGGAACTTCCAGAATCCGTATTTTGAAGTCACTCACACAGCTGAAGCCAATGATGACAAGGTCATCGCTAAAACAACGTTTGTATTATTTGCTCAAACGATTTCTGCGGAAGATTACCCTGATTTTTATGCTGCTATCGACGCATTTCAAAAGCAAAGTGAGAGCATGTTTGTGTTTGAAAAAATCCTGGCTAAACCTTCTGTAAACGATGATGTCAGCCTGGAAGATAAAATAGCCCGGTCCAGAGCAATGCTCGACAATGCTGAATTTGAGCACGCACTGGAGTACATAAAAGCGCTGGCGGCGGGACATCAGGACAACGGCGAAGTGCAGTACCTGTTAGGTATAGTGCAGGGCTTCAATGGCAATGATGAAGCCTCTGATTCTGCCTTTAAACGTGCAGAAGCGCTCGGTTATCAGTATTAAGGACAATACGATGAAGTCTATTCAATTTGTGCTGGTGGCCAGCGTTATGTTACTGAGCGCCTGTTCGTCTACGACACCAGAGGTCAGCTATGTCTCTGCTGAAGAACAGACGTTGCTGCAAAACGTTCAGCAATATCCCAAAGACACCGAGGCGCTGCAGAAACTGGTGGCTTATCAGTTAGCCACGTTTGATGAAGAGCCCGATTTAACCTTGCTTAGTAAGCTGCAGTCTAATCTTAGAAAAGGTCTGCAACTGGCACCAACAGATCGCTATTTTGCCTTTCAATACTATCGCTTAAACCTTAAAAAGGGTTTTGTTGATAAGCATTATGATCTGGACAAATGGCAGGTATTTTATAAACAACATCCATTCTTAGCGACGCTTGACGTGGCGCCACCGGTGTATGTGCAATTCCTGATTTCTCCACCACAAAGTGATTCGGAGAAAACCAAAATGCTACAGCAGAGTCTGCAGGATAATCCTTTTTTCATTAACGCGTACATTGCGTTGGCGTATCTCTATTACCAGCAGGACAAGCTAGAACTGGCAAATTTTGTTGCAGCAACAGGATTGAAACGGAACAACGAAGAACCCGAGCTCTTGTCTGACTGGGTGCACTATCGCACCAGTTACCTGGAAGCACAGCAGTGCAAAGGCGAGATTGGCAATGCCTTCAGTGAGGTGGCCAGTGAAGCCGGTCGCCTCACTAAGCTGGTACCCGACAATGCGCTTTATCAGTCACAACTGGCTGAAGCGTTGCGTTTTCAGGGTAAATATACCCTGGCAACATTTGCCGCCAGCAAAGCTGCCAAGTTAGATGCTACTAATAGCGATTTTTTGTTTGAAATGTACTTGTGGGATCAGAAATTAAATAAGATCCTGAATGATACCGGATTAGATCCTGACAATGCTAAAGCGCTCATTTTACAGACCAAAATATTTGCCAGTATTGCGGTTGGAAACTGGGAGAAAGTAACCCAACTCGCGAACGTTTACCGGGAAAATGATGACTCGAATTTTTATGGTGTTGTATACGGGGCAATGAGTTACTCCATGCTCGGTGATGAGGCTACCCGACAACGTTTGCTGTCTACCATAGAAGGTGAATACAAGCTTGATGAGTGGCACATTCATATGCTGGATTTCGCTAAAGGTAAAATAAGCGAAGCGCAACTACTCGACTACTCCACAGATCGGTGTGAGCAATCTGAGGCGCTGTTTATTGCCGCATTACAGCACTTGGGGAAGCAAGGGCCAGAGGCCGCGGCAAAATACTGGCCTCGTATACAAGCGCTGAACATCGCTCAATTTTATGAATTTGCAGTGGCGAATTATCTGATCAAGCATCCGCTGGGGCAATGACTAGGCTGATAGGGTAACGTTGGAGATCCCAGATATCGCTGAGCGATTCTGGGATGACGGTTTAGGGGGCGATTCTGGGATGACGGCTAGGATGCCGTCCTGGGTCACGGCTACGGTGCTGTTTTGGGATGGCAAGCACGCCGCGTCCAGTGACAACTGTTAAGCCGTTATGCTAGGTGCACAACCAGGGCGGCCTCTTCGCCGCAATATTTCAATTATGTGCTGAACTTATTATCTGAATTTACGCTATGTTACGTTCTAAGTTACAGGCTACATTATTGGCCACCGCCCAATCTTCATCTACATCCCAATCCCGCAATACTGACCCACAAACGCACCGTGTTCCGGCAGTTGTGCCACGCGCTGACTGATTTCCATCTGGCCTTTTTTGAGTGCCCCGGCTAACTGTTCGTCACTCATCATTTTCGCTGCCGGATGCCAGTTTTGCGGCAATATACCCTGACCCAACATGACCTGAGACCAGGAATCTACCCGAAACAATTCGCTGGCTTTCTGAAAGGCATGGCCGTGCTCTGTGAACAACTCAATACGTTCGGCCAGTGAGTCGGGGATGCGCATGTTTTTACAGGCACGCCAAAACGCCGAGTCTTCGCGCTGGGTTACGTGATAGTGCAACACAATAAAGTCGCGGATACGCTCAAGCTCCGTTTGCGTTTGCGCATTGTATTCGTCCTGCAAATGCTGAGTGTTACCCGAGTAGGGGAACAACTGCATAAGCCGGGTAATGCCCATTACGATCAGGTGAATACTGGTGGATTCCATGGGCTCCACGAAACCGCTGGACAAGCCAATTGCCACACAGTTTTTATGCCAGGCTTTTAAGCGTCGGCCGGTGGTAAACTGTAATGCGCGTATCTCCTGTAATGGTTTATTGCTTAGTGCTTTGCTGAAGGTGTCACGCGCTGCGTGGTCGTCTAGAAACTGGCTGCTGTACACAAAGCCATTGCCCATGCGATGTTGCAGCGGAATTTCCCAGCGCCAGCCAGCTCTGTGGGCACTGGCTACCGTGTAAGGCTTTAGTGGTGGCGCGAGTTCGGTTTGCACTGCCAGCGCGCGGTCGCAAAACAGCCAGTGTGACCAGTCTTCGTAGCCTACGTTCAATGCCTCGCCCATCAGCCGCGAGCGAAAGCCGGTGCAATCGATAAACAGATCACCCTGTAAATTGCCCGACTGTGCGAGCTTCAATGCATCAATATTGCCCGTGTCGTTTAGTGTTACCTGCTCTATGGTATCTACTACATGCTTAACGCCTGCCTGCACCGACAAGCGTTTCAAAAACGTGGCGTAGGCACCCGCATCTAAGTGATAAGCGTAATTCAGCGGTGCGTTTTGCGCAGAGGTATAAAACTTATTGGCTTTGGCCGCTGCCAGTTCCAGGCAATAGCTGCCGTAATCGGTAGCGATGCCGCGGTCCAGCCCTTCGCGCCAGAAATGAATAAACTCAGCCAGCCAGCTCGATTGACCAGTTTGCCCAAACGAGTGAATGTATCGTTGGTTGAGCTTGCCAAAACTGGCAAATTCAATACCCAGTTTAAAGGTAGCAGACGTGGCGCGCATGAAGTCGGCTTCGTTAATACCCAATAGCTGATGAAAGACCCGCAATGGCGGAATAGTGGCTTCGCCAACGCCAATGGTGGGAATGTCAGACGATTCAACTAACGTAATACGGATCAGCGGGCCAAGCTTTTTTACCAGCGCGGCGGCAGTCATCCATCCGGCAGTACCGCCACCGGCTATGACAACATGGGGTTTGGTTGCTTGCGCTGAATGATTCGGCTGGGAATGGTTCATGAGCGGCTGTGCTCCAATGCGTTTTTCATGTCAATTAACCACGACAAATTGTGCAGTGACGATTGAATCGCATACACATAGGCCAGCCAGCCTTTTTGGTGAAGTATGGCAAGTGTGTCAGCGGGTAATGCGGCAAAGGTGTCTTTACAAATGGTTTCGTGGCCCTGAATTTCCAGTTTATCGCCGTTGGACAACGTGATGGCTAGATTCACCGGCGTAAGTAAACCCAGGCGGTCCAGCTCGGCATAAAACGCCTTGGCTTCCTGCTGCCCCAAATGCAGGCGATTAAGGATAGCCACTATATGCTGCAGGTAATCGCTTTCACCGCCTTTGGGTAAAAACACCGGTTTACCCGTATCCTTCTCTGTGTCGCTTATTGGGTAGGTTATTCTGGGGTGGTCCATGTCGACGTGAAGCACCGCTTCGCTGGCCCCACTTTGTTGTTGATAGCCAATCATGAAGGGGCCTTTAGCCAACAGGCCGGGAACGTAGCGGGCCATCCAACTGCCTGCTACAGGCGGCTGAGGATAGTGTTCGTTTAAATACAGGTTTTCGCCAGCGCAGAGGCCCAGTAGGGCAATGGCCTGTATGCCTTGCTCGGCATGGCGGCGAAATAACACGGGGTATTCTTTATGCAGCGCGTCAAATTCGGTGGGGAAAACCAGTACACTGCTGATGTTGTCGCCAAACGTTGCGCTGTAGTGCGACTGCACACGAAGATCTTTATGGGTAATATTATTAAGTAATTGTAAGGTAGCCATAGTGTGTCCGGACAGGAGAAAAATAAACAACGAAGCCGGGCAGGTGCCCGGCAACGATGTTACAGCCTACGATATCAGAAGTTATACCGCACACCCAGCTGATAGCGGGCGCCTAAGTCTTCCAGATACCACAGTTGATTGCGTGTACGGCCGTGTTCGCGACGGTTCTCGCCGGTGATGTTGATCCCTTCAACAAACACAGTCAGTTGGTCGTTAAACGCGTAACTCACGTTGGCATCGATTTGGGCGTAGCTTTCAACGTAGGTTGGGTTATTCGAGCCGCGGTAGTTAATACGGTTCAAATACTCATCACGCCAGTTATACGCAACCCGCGCCGTCAGACCATCTTTGTCGTAAATAAACACAAAGTTGGCGGTATCGCTCAAACCTGCCAGGGCAAACTGCGATACGTTCGGGTTACCTGTGTTGTCGAAACCAATGTCACCGCGAACCAGCGTGTAGTTGGCCTGAATACCAAAGCCTGTTTCGCCAAAGAAGTGCTGTACAGCCAGTTCGGTACCGTATAGTTTGGCTTCTTTGTTGTTCTGGGGCAGGCTGGTACGGAATACCATTTCCGGATCGCCGGCTTCAGGAATAATGTCCCATCCGGGAGTTTCACCCAGTTGCAGTAACTGTTCAGAGGTACCTGTGTAGTCGTCTGCGCCGTTAGGGAATGCCTCAGGGTGTTCAAGCAATACCATCATGGCAAACAATGATGTGTCATCTACGGCAAAGCCGCGATCTCTCAACGCTTCAGCCGCTGCAATAGCACGAGGGCCATTGGTTTGGTCAAGAATGCCAAAGAACGAGCGATCTTCCTGACCGGTACCAATAAAGTTAGCCACGCGTTTCTCAAAGAAACCTACCGACGCATAGCTGTTTTCGTCGAAGTACCATTCGGCGGATACGTCGAAGTTGTCTGACTCAAGTGGCAGCAGGGCCGGGTTAGACGAACTGGCTGTTGCGCGGGTGCCGTTGAGTGTTGAACCCGATGTGCCGAAGCCGCTGGGTGATACGCGCAGGTCACCATAGCCTGCCCGGGCAATGGTTTTACTGTACGAGAAGCGGGCTTTCACATCGTCGGTTAACATGATGTCAAAGTCGAGGCTGGGCAGCAGGTGGTCGTAATCGGCTTTCACCGACAGCGGAATGGTGTCGGTGCTTGGATCCGTGTACAAGCTAAAGTCGTTGTTGTTTTCCCAAACCAGGTAACTGGGCGGGGTTACCAGTGAGGTTGAGGTTACGTCGGTTTTCTCATAACGCACACCGGCCAGGAAGTTGGCTGGCATACCGCCCATTTCACCGCTCATGCGTACCTGGAAGTAAGCGGCTAGCGTATCTTCTTTCACCACGTCGTTGTTGGAAAATACGCTGCTTACGCCAAAAAAGTTCGCATCGCTTGGGTACAGTGCAATCCCTTCACGGGCAAGCGCAATAGGGTCGGCAATAAAACCAATTCCCTGACTCTGGCCAGTGTCGAAGTCGTCAAACATTGCGCCTACATTGATGGGTTGCAGCAGGCCGTCGGAGAATTCGCCTGGGTTGGCAATACCCCAGTTACCCAGTGTCATGTTGTCGCCAGCAGTTTGGCGAGCCACCATTTCCATCGCACGGGTTTCAACACCAAAATCGATGTCACCATCGTCGAACATCCAGGTGCCGTCGAGTTTGATTTGAGTGATTTCAGTGGCTTGTGATGCATGGCGGAAGCGCAGAATGGATGAACCTACGTCTCCCGCATCAATCATACCGTTGCCATTGCCGCGTGCGCTGTCGTCATACACATTGCGGTAAGTAGGCAGTTCGGTGTCAAACCACCATTCACGCGAGGTCACGGTAGGCGAACCGATACCCACAGCAATTTCTCCCGAGGCTGCGTTATCACTTGGACCACTGGGTAAACTCTCCATTTTCGAGTTGTGTGCGTCCAAAGAGAACTTCAGGCTGTCAGACGCAAAATACTCCAGGTTGATACCCGCAGAATTCAGCGTGTTGGTTTGCTCACGCCATTGTTGCTCATAGCCTTCATCCACGGTGCCGGGGTATGACTCGGCAATGTAGATGGGCGTGGCTACCGGACCATCGTCAAAAATAACCGAGGTCACGTTTGAACCGTTTTGCACCCAGTTAGTAATTTCACCGCGGTGCTCCTGAATATCGTTTTCAGCGTACAGGTAGTCGAAGGTGGCTACCAGGTTGTCAGACGCTGCGTATTGCAGGGTTAACTGTGCATTAGTACGAGTGCGCTCAGTGTCGGAGAACGCATAGCGCAGGTCGTTAGGGCGGGCGTAAAGCTGACCAACGTCTGGCGCATTCTCATAAATATCACCACTGTTATTGAATAGGGTATCCGGGTCGTTTGGATCGCCCCACACGCCGATATTCCAGTCGTTTACTGTGGCGCCTACATAGCCTGAGTGACGTTCCTGAATGCTGCCGGTTAACGCCACACCAAATTTCGCGTCATCGTCAGTCCAGCTCACTAAACCAGACAGCTCTGGGGTGAGGTCATCGCCTGCGCGATTGGTGGAGTCGTGTACGGCCTTGGCTCCCACTGTTGCTCGTACTCCGGGTGTATCCAGCGGTCGCGCCGTTTTAATGTTTACCGTGGCACCAATTCCCCCGGTGGCAATGTCGGCCTTACTGGTTTTGTATACCTCAACGCCGCGAATACCTTCAGACGCCAGGTTGGCAAAATCGAATGCACGGGTACTGCCACCACGGGTAGTACCGTCAGCGCCACTGCCACCACCATAAGTTTGGGCGGCAGGCATCATGCGGCCGTTCAACGTGATCATGTTATTGCTACCGCCGAAACCACGCACAGTAATTTCGTTACCTTCACCGTTTGTGCGGCTTATCGAAACACCGGTGATGCGTTGGAGTGATTCGGCAAGGTTGGTATCCGGGAATTTACCAATGTCCTCGGCGGAAATGGCATCCACAACACCAATGGATTCGCGTTTAATTGAGGCAGCTTCGGCAAGACTTGAGCGCAGGCCGGTAACTTCTATTACTTCAACCGGGTCGGCGGATTGCGCGACCACGGGAAACACAGTGGCCGTACCCAGCAGTACGGAAACTGCTTTGGTGACCATGGATTGTTTAAACTGATGTGGCTTTTTCATCTGTTATGTCCTGTATGGGATTGTGTGTGTGCCATACCTGCCTGCGGTGTCAATTTCTCCTGGCGCTATGCAACAACACTGCCCCGGTACTGACGGGTTGAATGTAAGTTGCAGGCAATAAATCAAATGCAATACGCCTGTATTGCACCTGTTAATGGCTTGTTAACTGTTCCATGCGAGGGGCGTCAGCAGCCATTATTTTTTTTTGTATGACAAGTGCTTTTTTTGAAATGCGGATAGGCCAAATCCTTACTTAAATTGACATTCAATTTATTGATTTTGTTATTCTTGTTGAACTGATTTTATTTGATTGCCTGTGCGCGGTTTAGCGCAAAAATGACGTTACAGTGAAGCGTCCGGTATAGGGATTCAGGTCGGGCTTGAAATCGGCACAGATGTCACCGGAATGCAGTAATGCACAGGGGTAAATTACCGCCCGATTGAACTCGCAGGGTATCTGCACAATGCGGGTAAATAGTTCGGTGTCGCCATTGATATAGCCTGGCGGCACCGGGTGCCTGGCTAATTCGGCATCCAGGCTCTGTTGGTAGCGATTAAGCGATGCCTCGGTAATGGCGATTTGCCCGGTGGGATTGTAGCGGTAAATACTGGTACCACCATAAACAGGCGAGCACAGGTAATGCACTACTGCATATTCGTGGGTATAAGGGCGGTCGAAATGCGGTATGGATTGCATTGTGGTTAAGGTAGCTGGAGGTCGGGTCACCATGGCAAAAAAAGCTTCGCCGTCGCAAAGCGTATCGGCAATTTTTAATTTTTTGAACACCAGATTAATGCTTGCCAATGCATAGCGCAGATAGCCGGGAGGCGTTGGCATGCGAAGTCCCGGGTATAGCGCCTCATCATGAGGAGCCTTGCCGTTGGTTAATGCGTAATCCACTAATTTGCGTGGGCCGGGCATAAAGTTGTCTATGATCACAACCTGAAACTGAGTGCCCGGCACGGGTAGCGTCGAGATGCTTGTCATGGCTTGGCCGGGCAGGTTTTAGCAATAAACTCGGCGTGAGAGGGCATGTAATCTACCGACTTTCTCACCACTCGCTGAATGCCTTCCAAACGTTTTGCCAGTTCGTCATCCCCAAATATATCGGCCAGCGCATGATAGCCTTGTGGGCGCAAACCCTGACCATACATCACCTCAAACCAGCTCAAATCATTAAACAATTCGTTGTTGAATCTATTGATGCGGCCATTGGCTTTAAATTGATCGATTTTTTCCTGCAATGTATCCGGGATAGACATATGCTTGCAGTAGCGCCAGAAAGGCGTGTCTTCGCGTTCGGTAACGTGATAATGCAGGATCAGAAAATCGCGAATGCGAGTGAATTCAAAATCCATTTGCGCATTGTATTCGTCAATGTCGCTCTGGGTTGGCGTTTGGAACGGAAAGAAACTGAAAAACTTTGAAATAGCTACCTGAACCAGATGCAGGCTGGTGGATTCCAGTGGCTCCATAAAACCGCCTGATAAACCTACCGCCAAACAGTTCTTGTGCCAGAACTTTTTACGCTTGCCGGTGACAAATTTAATTAACCGCGGATCAGCAAGTAATTCGCCGTCGATGTTTTCGCGCAACGTGCGTTCCGCGTCGTGATCGCTCATAAATTCACTGGAGTACACATGGCCGTTGCCTACCCGGTGTTGCAGTGGAATGCGCCATTGCCAGCCCGCTTGCTGGGCGGCTGCGCGGGTAAATGGCCAGGGTTCTTCGGTGAGGGTGGACGGGGCGGCAATAGCCCGGTCGCAAGGCAGCCAGTGGCGCCAGTCTTCATAACCGGTTTTGAGGGTTTGTTCGATGAGTAGCGCGCGGAAGCCGGAGCAATCAATAAAAAAGTCGGCCTGGTGTTCTTCGCCGTTTTCCAGCACCAGAGAACGAATATCGCCATTCGGATGCTGGTTCACCTGAGTCACTTTGCCTTCGGTGCGGATTACACCGTGGCCTTCGGCACATTCGCGCAGGTATTTTGCGTAGAGGCCCGCGTCAAAATGAAAGGCATAGGCAATGTTAGACAGCGGTGAATTTCCCGCCTCGATAGGGCGCATAAAACGCTTCTCGTTACAGGCCAGTGACGATAGCGTGTATTCGTCGAGTGGCGCCGCCTTGCCTTGCTGGCGCATTTTGAGCCAGTACTGATAAAAGTGCACACCTTCCATGTTTTTACCTACCTCGCCAAACGCGTGATAGTAGCTGTGTCCCACGTTGCGCCAGTCTTTAAACTGAATACCCAGCTTAAAGGTACCCTGAGTGCGCTTGATAAAGGTATCTTCGTCCAGGCCAATCAGGTCGTTAAACAACAGAATTTGCGGAATGGTAGCTTCGCCCACGCCCACAGTGCCGATGTCTTCTGACTCAATAACCTGTATTTCACAGGGGTGATTTTTGAGAATTTTGCCCAGCGCCGCAGCGGTCATCCAACCGGATGAACCACCGCCCAGAATCAGTATTTTTTTGAGTGGTGACTGCATATAGAACCCCAAAAACGAAAAAATCAGGCTGGCGCAGATGCGCCGGCCTGATGCAGTTTACAACGGTGGTGCCTACTAGAAGTTTGCACGCATTACAAAAGCAATCCGGCGGTCTGACTTAAACCACGAACGGCCGGTTTCGAGCCCTTCGTTGTTCAGTACCATGATGGTTTCAGACTGTGAATTGGTTAGGTTTGTACCCTGAATACCCACGGTGACATTCTCGTTCCAGTTATAGAACACCGATCCATCAAGCTGACCAATGTCGTTGTAGAACAATGGCGCTTTAGAGATAACGTCACGGGTGGTTAACAGGTAGCGCGAACGCCAGTTATACGCT
Source organism: Aestuariibacter sp. GS-14 (assembly GCF_006494365.1). Taxonomy (GTDB): domain Bacteria; phylum Pseudomonadota; class Gammaproteobacteria; order Enterobacterales; family Alteromonadaceae; genus Alteromonas; species Alteromonas mangrovi. The sequence continues at coordinate 56,301 of NZ_VHIP01000009.1, read as the reverse complement.
ATACGTGCACTCCAGCCGTCTTTCTCGTACATGGCAACAAAGTTGGCCGTGTGTTTAGACTGCCCTTGCAGAGGTACATTGTCCAGACTGACGCGAATTCCGGTATCGGTAAAGTCGTCACCCAGCCAGCTTTCATCTTCTACATCTATTTCGTTGTTCGGTACACCCGACGCATCGATATAGGTGTAAGTCGCCTGAATACCTAAGCCGTCAAACGGGGCAGGCAGCATGTCGTAGAACTGCTGATACGCAATTTCCACACCGTCCATTTTACCCTTGCCACCGTTAGTGGTGGAGCTAACCAATACCGCCTGTGACAATCCGGAAGTCGGGTTGGTGTACTCCTGTACCGACGCGCCCTGAATAAAGTAGTTTTTCAGGTCTTTGTGGAAGTACGTCATACTCAACTGACCCACATCCGCGAAATACCATTCCAGCGCGATATCGTACTGCGACGATTCCATTGGTTTCAGATAGGGGTTGCCACCTGATCCTGTCCAGGCTGGTACATAGGCAGTTTGTACCAGGTTAGTACCAGGCTCTGGCGGATTTTCCGGATCCGGATTGCTGATAGGACGGATAGCTTGCACGGGTTCATTACCCAGTGAAGCACGGTTGCGTACATCACCCATGTCTGGCAACGCTACTGCTTTTGAGTAAGCAAAACGCGCAATCAGATCATCAGCCACTTCCATTTTGAAGTTAAAGCTGGGCAGTAACATTTCAAAATCGGTTTTGGCAGACAAACGCTCTTCCGCATCATTACCAAAGCCACGCTCACTGGCAGACAGGTAGTTTAGCTGATCGCCAATCCAGCGGTTTTCATCTGCCGCCAGCGCTTCTTCCAAATCAGCGTAGTTACCGGCCGCAACCTGGTCGTTTAACCAGTTAGACACGATCTCGCCGGTCAGCGGCGCACCTTGCAATGACTCTGGTGGTAAGAAGTCAGGTACCAGATCCGGGAAGGTAACTGCACCGTCAGCCGTTCTGTCGAGTTTTACGTAGCGCAAACCAACGTTACCGCTATAGCGCGTGTCGCCATTGCCTTCAAAGTTTACCCGCACGTAAATAGCTTTGTTCTCTTCTTGCGTGAAGTTCACTTCACCCGGGGTAAATAAGCCATATTTAGCGTCTACCCCGTCGCGGTTGCGATAAGGTACCCAGGAACCGCTATCGGTCATGTATGGCATGGCGCCATTAATGATTGAACGAACATAAGCTTCCGTTGCGTGAATGGTTTTGTTGCCAGGAATATTGGCTACGCCACCACCATGGAAATCAGACCAATCTACATATTCGAAGTTGCTAGCATCTACCGGAATGGTATCTAACCAGCCTGCTGCATCGGCTCCGGTATACTCCGGTGCCAGCGAACCCCAGTTCCAGCTGGTAGAACGCACGGTTTGCTCGCGTTTGGCGTACCGTACACCAGCCTGAACTGACGTAAAAATGCTCTCGCTATCAAGGTGATAGGTGCCGTCTAAGCGGGTAGCAAATGAGTCGCCGTTAGAGCGCTCCCAGTGATCCATCGCGCTTCTAAGGTAATAGGAGCTTGGGTCCTGGAAGTAGTTAGTGTCGCCTGCTGGATCATCGGTAAAGCCCGGGTATACACCATTTGCGTACACATCCGGATTCGCATCGCGGTAACCAAAATAGGGCTCCAGCAGTGTCATGGTAGGCGTGTTGCCAGTAATATCGTAATACTGACCCGCAAAAGCAGCGGTATGTAATACAACGTCGTCGTCAGACGTTTCTGCCTTGATGTACTGAATATCGGCATTCAGTTCAAGTGCGTCAGTTGCCATCCACTCGAGGTTCAGTGAAAAGTCTTCAACCAGAGTATCAGTTTGTTTCACGCGTGAATCGAACTGGTACGGGTAACCAAACTGCGGGCGACCACCGCTTTCCCATGAGCGAATAATGCGGTCGTTGTTGCCGTTGGCAGCACGCCACCCGTCAACGCCCTGTACCATAGTACCCGAGCCAAATACGCCGTTGTCGTCGAATTCAAACTCAGTACCATCCAGTGCGCGTGTACGACGGCTGTCGATGTTGTAGTAACCACCCTGGTACTTCACTGCCTGTTCGTGCCACGACAGAGACGCATCAGAGCGAACATACTGCATAGTGGCTAACAGTGTTTCGTCTTCACTTTCCCATTGCAGGGTACTGGCGAAGCCTTCGCGTTTGCGATCGTCAAATTTTTTCAACAGGTTAGAGGCATTCGGGATCCAAACCGTACCGTTGTTGTCGCTACCTACAAAGGCTTCTGCGCCAGCCAGGTCGCGCGCATAGTACTGAACGAAGGCGTCCGACTGAATACCATGGGACTCTCCGTACAATTGTGAATTTGCATAGTTCAGCAGGAACCCGAATTCACCATTGCCGTCCAGATCGATGCGGTCACTGTATAAGCCGGAGAACGTAGGGCTGCCTTCTTTCGCTAAATCGCCATAGGAGTAGTCGCCACCAAAGGCGATAACCCGGCCATCTGAATCAAAAGGTTTACGGGTGCGCAAGCTTACTGTGCCGCCGATACCACCCTCAATCATGTCTGCAGTCTGGTTTTTGTAGATGTCGACGCCGCCCATCAGTTCGGGTGAAACATCCTGAAACGACAAACCACGGCCACTGTTAGCCGTGAAAGAATCGCGTCCGTTAAATTCGCTTCGCGTTTGGGTCATACCGCGAATGATCGCGCCGCTGCCCTCTACGCTGAAATGGTCAGGGTCGTCCGGACCGGCAAACCGTTCAATTGATACCCCTGGCAAACGTTGGATAGCTTCCAGAACGCTGCGATCAGGCAGGGTGCCAATGTCGTCGGCCGTGATGGCGTCGACTACCGTATCTGAAAATCGTTTCAGGTTCTGGGCATTCAGCAGGTTGCCTCGAATACCTTTTACTTCAATTGTTTCTACTACTTCTTCATCTTCTGATGATTGTTCTTGAGCGGCAGGTGCTTCCTGTGCCCAGGATGTGTGCAAAGCAGACAAAACGGTTAATGCCAAAATGGACTTATTAAATGGGTGTGCAAATCGCTTGGTGTGTGCCCGTGCTTCAGCCATTATCACGTCTCCGTTGAGATTAAATGGAATAGTTATATCCACTCTTCGATCTATCGCTGCTCCCAACAGCAAAAGGACAGATCTGAGAAAGGGTCCGGGCATAGTGATTCAGTCAATAGAATGTATCAATGGAGTGTTAAAATATCACAACAACAAAACAATAAATCGCAACAAATAATTAACAATAAAGTTAATTGGTAATTACTTAATGAATCGGTTCATATTTGAGATGTCACATTTTTAGCGATATTTGAGTGGATTATTGTTACTTTTTGAGGATTTTTGATTGATTTTGGAAGTGGGTGGTGGCGGTGAATCTGATTCGATTCACCGCGAGATGAAAATAATGAAAATAGATTTAATACAAATTATTCATCGCTGCCAGCGTATACACCAAAGGTGCGTTCCAGTTAATAGCGACTTCATTTGATGCGTAACTACACCAGTCATCTACATATGACGTTGCCGGAAGAGCAGATGGATAAGTACAACCATCCTGCTGACCACTGTGTGGTCCGCCTGCAACGAAACCCGGTACCGGATCAGCCACGTCATCTGCCTGAGACTGACGGTGATGAATAAAACGCGGGGGCTTTGTACCAAAGCCTGTTACAAAACTGTAGCCGGTGGGGTTTTTACCCAGCACATAGTCTACCAGGTGACTCATAGCTGTGCGGTAGCTCTCGTTTTCGGTAAGTGAATAGGCCGTTGCCAGCAGCATACCGTGATTCATGGCAACGCCATTGCTGCCCCACACAAAATCGTTCTCACGCATAGCAACATGGAAAGCTGATTCAGCATCGGCTGTTACCAGTTGATCGGCGTAATTCAGGAAGTCCTGTTTGATGGTTTGATAGTCACTGGCGGCTAAGCGTGATTCGCCTTCTTTTAGTAAACTCAGGTAGGCTAATCCCATGGTGCCGCCCCAACTTGGAGTAGACGGCGCGCCAAGATGAGAACTCACTGCGTCGAGGTATTCAGCTTTACCCGTGGTGATCAATAATTCGCTGGCTGCCCAGGCAAACTCATCACCGAAGCTAGTGTCACCATATTCACCGGTACGCACATTTTCCGGGTTTGTATAAGGCATATCCGGATTGGCAACAGCCCACTGCCAGGCGCGCTCTGCTGCATTCTGGTATGTGTTCGCCGATGCTGGGAATACGCGAGCTGCAGTAGCCATTACCGCCGCAAAGTTAAGCGCGGCCGCTGTGCCTTTGCCCACAAAATAGCGCTGTTCGTTGGCTTCATGGGGCATTACTTCAGGGGCGAAATTCAGCGTGGTTAGTTTGTGGAATACGCTGCCATCGCTATCTTGCATGGTTGCCATCCAATCCAAATTCCACACTATTTCGTCAAGCATATCGGGTTGCGTGTTGGTTGACTCCGGAATATTCCACTGGCGGTTGGCATAAAAATCACCAAAGTCCAGATAAGCCCGTAACAGGGTGTAAGTGGAAATACCTGAGTTCACAATGTACTTGTTGTAATCGCCGGCGTCGTACCAGCCTTTGGCGCTGGCGCGAACATCTGACGGGTTATCCAGCACCGCCGCTTGATCGTCCGGGTGTCCTGCGGGGCGCTGCCACTGTCCCGCGTAAGCTGGGTCGAGTGCGAAACTCGCCCGGTTAAAGTAGTATGCTTTTATCGCGGCATCGTGAACATCGCCATAAGCGTCGTTGCGAATTGCAAAGCTTATGCTATCGTTACTGCCATCGAGGGTTAGCCGGTAATTACCTTCTTCGGTGATCGTGCTTATATCAATAATTGAAGCACTTTCGCCGGCCAGTGGCCACATCATTGGCTGGCTGGATTCGCCACTCAATACCACCTGATTGTTGTCTGTTTTGGTTACGTCGAAGCGGTAAACCTGGTTGGCTGTAATGACTATCTCTTTTTCCTGCTCGGGAATAAATCCAACCTGGTTGGCGTAAATCGCTACATTATCCGGCGTGCTCACCACCGGCGGTGGTGTGTTTGTGCTGGTGTTGCCGGTTCCGCCCCCCGAACAGCCAGATAACAGCAATACCACTGCTGAAGCCGCTGCGCTGAGTGTGAATGGATAACGAGAATGTGCCCTTGTATATTTCATGATCCCACCTGTGTTTTAACGCTACCTGTTATTGTTTTTGTTCTTCTATATGAATATTACTTAACGATTAATACTGTGTTCAAATGGCGGCGCAGGCAAGCCTGCGCGGTTGTATAGCCCAGCTGCAGGGTTGTCTGCCCAGGCATAGCGTACCTTTACCGACTGCGGTACATCCGGGTGCTGAAGAATCACTTTGTCGCCGCTTAATCGCGCGTTTGCCCAGTAAAACTTGCCGTCTTCACCGGCGATGGCAAAGCTGTTTCGCAACGATGTGTTGGCGTGTAATCCACCCTCGGCACTACTGAATGAAATGATCACTGCGCTGCCATCGGTACTGATCCCATCCACTTCCGGGCCCGTGTAAGTAACCTGATGCTGATAAACCAGCTTTTTAGCCGCGAGCGCTATCCGGCGTCCCACTTCTTTCTTGTTTACCGGATGTATGTCGTTCCACTCGCCAATATCCAGGGTAACAATTAGCGCGGTATTGCCAAGCTCAGTGCTCTTGTACTGCTGATCGCGTAACTGTGCCCAACTACTGTCGGTGGGAACGGCATAACGCTGCATAAAGTTAGTCAACTGCACAATAAAGAACGGTAACTGAGGTTGCTGCCAGCGTGCTCGCCAGTGACTGATCATCGCTGTGAGTTTGTCGCGGTAATCCGCCGGGCGGGATGCATTGGATTCGCCCTGATACCAAAGCACACCGCTGATCGGGAACTGTGTAGCAGGTGCAATCATGGCATTAAACAATCCCATAGGCTTCCAGCGAATAAAGGTTGTTGACGGCGTATTATTGGTTTTGGCTGCTACCTTGTATTTCCAGTCGCCCTGTAAACTGATGCGGGCCTTGTCGTTGCCCAAATAATAGCGTTTGTCTGGCACAAAGCCGGTACTGCCACCGTTTGAAATTACGCGCAGCGCAATAACGTTATCACCTTTTTGCAGGGCCGATACCGGTACAGTGTAACTGCGTGGCGGGTACTGATAGGTGGTGTTTCCTACTTTGTGGCCGTTAACATAGGCTTCATCGGCATCGACGATTCTGCCCAGTCGTAAGGTGAGTGGTTCGGTAGGTAATTCGGCCAGAAATACGTGTTTGCGCAACCACCACACCCCGGCAAAGCCTGCCTCACTGCCCGGAAGATCGCCCGGTAGGCTCAGGGGTTGCCAGTCTTTGTCGTTCAATGCAGGCGTATACCAGGGGGTACTGGTTAGTCCTTTATCCTGTTCATTTAATGCGGCATACCAGGCCTGCTGGGCTGCCTGTTCCTGCTGCTGAGTGGCTTCGATGTTGCTGGGATTGGCAAAGTAGTCACCCGCCGCGATGTCATCCGGGTAGTCGGCTAAGATCTCTCTGGCCATCCAGGCTTCAATTGGCGAGCCACCCAATGATGCATTCACGATACCTACCGGTACGCCCTCAGACAAATGCAGTTCGCGGGCGAAGTAGTAAGCCACTGCTGAGAGTCTTGCGATGTGTGCTGGTGTTGCTGAGAGCCACTGGCCACCGCTGTATTGTTGGCTTTCGCCGTCAAAGCGATACTCATCGGGCACAGTAAATTCGCGGATCAGCGGATAGTTTGCATAGTTTACGTCGTCTGGATACGCTTCCTGAACACGCGCCATGGGCAGTTCCATATTGGATTGACCCGATGCCAGATAGACATCGCCAAAGTACACATCCTGAATTATCAGGGGGGCTTCTGTTTCGTTTGCTGCTTCGTGTTCAGCTTCGATTTTCAATGTGTATGGGCCGCCTGCTTCGTGGGCAGGGAGCGATATCGACCATTGCTGATCGTGAGCGGTAGTTTCACCAATAAGCGAATGGTTTAGCCACACCTTAACGGTGGCGGCGTCGGTTGTACCTGAGAGAGGAATAGTGTGATGCCGTTGCAATACAGCGCCATCAGAAATGAGTCGGTTAAGAGTGAGCGCCTGTGTTGGCAGACTACATAACAACGCCAGAAACAAATACCCAATTCGCATGGCTTACTCCTTGATTGGCCCGATTAGCCGGATTGCTTCGGTTAGCTTGTGAATACATCAAATAGCAAAAAGCCTGCTGATTTGCATCAGCAGGCTTTTAAACTGAGGTTATCGGCTGAACAGCACCTGATTAACCTGATTTTCCAGCAACTCTTGCTTACCTGAAACCGGTTTTGGATCCAGATTACTGCGGGTTGCCAAATCAGCCAGCGACGCCAGTGAATATTCACCGCCCAGGATTTGTTTGCCCATGGCATCATCCCAACCTGCGTAGCGCTTGGCTTTGGTGTTGGCGATAAAGTCATTTTCAATGATGGCTGCGGCTTTCTTTAAGCCCAGTGCACAGGTGTCCATACCGCCGATGTGGCCATAGAACATATCTGCCGGATCAGTACTCTGACGACGCAGTTTGGTGTCAAAGTTGAACCCACCGGTGGTGTAGCCACCGTTTTTCAGAATTTCGTAGCAAATCAGGGTCATTTCTTCCACGCTGTTAGGGAACTGGTCGGTATCCCAGCCTAATTGCGCGTCGCCGCGGTTGGCGTCGATAGAACCAAACACACCCAGAGCAAACGCCGTAGCAATCTCGTGATGGAAAGAATGGCCCGACAGCGTTGCGTGGTTAGCTTCAATGTTAACGGCGAATTCTTTTTCCAGACCAAACTCTTTCAGGAAACCATACACGGTAGCCGTGTCGTAATCGTACTGATGCTTGGTAGGCTCCTGAGGCTTAGGCTCAATTAGCAGTAGCCCGTCGAAACCGATTTTGTATTTGTGCTCCACTACCATGCTCATAAAGCGGCCAAACTGCGCTCTTTCGCGCTTTAAGTCGGTGTTCAGCAGGGTTTCGTAACCTTCGCGGCCGCCCCATAATACGTAGTTAGCGCCGCCCAGTTTCTTGGTGGCATTCATTGCGTGGAATACCTGGGTTGCCGCGCGGGCAAATACAGCTGGATCCGGGTTCGTTGCGGCACCCGACATATAACGTGGGTGGCTGAATACGTTGGCCGTACCCCACAATAACTTCATGCCGGTGGCTTCTTGTTTGGCACCCAGTATATCGGTCATTTCGCTGAAGTTGCGGATATAGTCGTTAATGGTGTCGCCTTCCGGAGCGACATCGATATCGTGGAAACAGTAAAAGGGTGCGCCCAGTTTGCTGAAAAACTCAAACGCCACATCGGCTTTTTGCTTTGCACGCTCCATGGCGTCGCCTGGTTTTAACCATGGCCGACCGAAGGTGCCACCACCAAACACATCTGCGCCATCCCAACAGAAATTGTGCCAGTAGCATGAAGCAAAGCGCAGGTGCTCTTCCATGGTTTTACCTAACACCACTTCCTTGGGATTATAGTGTTTAAAAGCAAGTGGGTTAGTTGACTCAGCACCTTCGTACTGAATCGGGCTGATGTCCTGAAAGTAGTCCGCCATAAATAGCTCCAAAATGTGGCCGAATGGCCCGTTGAATAATGATTGCAAATAATGTTAGAGCGCAATCAATTCGACAATTATGTTAATTTGAACGTGTCTTGTGTTTTTTGTTAAAAATGTGATTCCAGACTGAAATAGAGTTCACGGAACTTCTGACGACGATGTCTGAAATAATCTGCCAGTGCCGGATCAGGCTGGTATGAACCGACTTTTTGGGGCACCGGACAGATGTCGGAAACCGCCGTTTGGGGATTCACCGCCACTTGTGCCAGTCGCGCAGCACCTAAAGCCGGGCCCACATCGCCACCTTCGCGGTAGTCCATCTCAATGCCAGACACATTGGCCAGCAACTGACGCCAGTAAACGCTTTTGGCACCGCCCCCAATTAAGCTTATACCATTCACCGATACGCCGCTGTCGTGCACCACATCAATGCCATCTGCCAATGCCATCGAAACACCTTGTATAACCGCCTGTGCCATTTGCGCGCGAGTGGTGGACGCCGTAATGCCGAAAAAGCCAGCTTTGGCATTGGGGTTGTTATGTGGCGTGCGCTCACCGGTGAGATACGGCAGAAAATAAGGAATGTCCGGATCATCCACCTGGGTGTTGTTCACAACGTTGTTGATCAGACTGGCAACGTCCTGATAACCGGCATTGCGCGCATACCAGTCCAGGCAACTTGCTGCACTGAGCGTTACCGACATCAGATGCCAGCGGTCTGGCATGGCATGACAAAAGCTGTGCACGGCAGAATCAGGCTTGCTGCGAAACTCGTTGGTAACCGCGAAATACACCCCCGAGGTACCCAGCGACAGCATGGCCTGGCCGGGTTCAACGATGCCGCAACCAATGGCGCCGGCAGCGTTATCGCCCGCACCGGCAACAATGGCAACGGACTTCATGCCCCATTTCTCGGCCAGTGAGTTATTAAGGTATCCGGTTACTTCATTGCCTTCGTACAGTTTGGGCATATGGGACTCATTGAGCCCGCAAGCCAGTAACATGGATTTGCTCCAACTGCGCTTGCCTACATCCAGCCAACTGGTTCCGGCGCTGTCCGACATATCCGATGCATATTCTCCGCTAAGCTTGTAGCGCAAATAATCCTTAGGCAGCAGTACTTTAGCAATTTGTTTGTAGACATCGGGTTCGTTGTCTTTCACCCACAATAACTTGGGTGCCGTAAAGCCTGGCATCACGATATTGCCGGTGATCTTACGCGCATTCGGCACGGTTTTTTCGATGTCATTGCATTGCTGAGCGCTTCTGCCATCGTTCCACAATATAGCAGGGCGTAGCACTTTCCCCTGGCTGTTCAGCAACGTGGCACCATGCATCTGGCCGGCAAGGCCAATGGCTTTAACCCCTTCCAGTGGCATTTTACTCGCCAGGTAGTCCAGGGTTTTGCAGGTAGCTTGCCACCAGTCTTCGGGGTTCTGCTCAGACCACAACGGTTTGGGCATCGACACCGACAAGGGCGCGCTGGAAGATTCGATAACGTTGCCGCTCTCGTCAGTTACAATGGTTTTTACACCTGAGGTGCCTAAATCTATTCCTATATACATATCAATATTCTGGTAAAACGCTATACCCCGTATGCTGATTGCGAAAACATTAAACCGCAATTACGAAAACTTGTTATTATTTTGTTAATTTAGATTCGATGTATTAGTATGCTGCCTGTAAGTAAAAAACATAAAAAATATTTACTGAATTTAGTTCGACGGGGCACATCACATGTTTGAACAAAAACACAGCATTACGTTGCTATTTAACGCCAATAAAGTATACGACCGCCGGGTAATTGCCGGTGTGGGAGAATATCTGCAAACCTCTAAGGTAGATTGGGATCTGTATCTTGAAGAAGATTTTATGGCCCGATTAGAGCACTTAGACGAATGGAGTGGTGACGGCATCATTGCCGATTACGACAATCCGGAAATTCAGGCCGCCTTACAAAAAGCTAAAGTGCCTGTGGTAGGGATTGGTGGCTCGTATTCCAATCCCGATGATTACCCTGATGTGCCTTATGTTGCTACCGATAACCATGCGTTGGTACAGGCGGCGTTTGAGCACTTGCGTCAAAAGGGCATTCAGCGCTTTGCGTTTTACGGCGCGCCGGTAAATGAGCATGCGCGTTGGGCTCAGGAGCGTGAAAAGGCTGTACTTGAGATCACCCGCGCTCAGGGTTATGAGTGTTATGTGTACCGCGGCCATCCGGTGCGCCCGGAAACCTGGCAGTACACCACTAAGCGATTAGCCGATTGGCTTAAGAGCTTGCCAACGCCGATAGGCATTATTGCGGTAACCGACTCCCGTGCCCGCCATTTGCTACAGGTGTGTGATCATATCGGCATGATCATTCCCGATAGAATGGCGGTGATTGGTATTGATGACGATGAGCTGGCCCGCTATTTAAGTCGGGTAAGCTTAAGTTCGGTGCGTCAGGGATGCTATGAACTGGGTGAACAGGCCGCGCGCTTGTTACATAAAATGCTCAAAGGCCATAATCCGCCTAAAAAGCCCATTCTGATTGCGCCGGAGTGTGTGGCAGAGCGCCAGTCAACCGACTTTAAAGCAATCAGCGACCCACATGTTATGCAGGCCATGCACTACATTCGCCAGAATGCGTGTCGTGGCATCAAGGTTGAACAAGTGCTGGATTACGTTGGCGTATCGCGGTCGAACCTGGAAAACCGCTTCCGCGAAGAGCGCGGGCACAGCATCCATACTGAAATTCACCACGAAAAGCTGCAGCGTGCTTGTAAAATGCTGGAAAACAGTAATGAGGCAACGTCTCAGATTGCGAAAATTTGCGGCTATCCATCGTTACAATACATGTATGCCGTATTCAAGAAGCATTTTAATCAAACGCCCAAAGAGTACCGCGATGCTATGAAAAATAACGAGGATGAAGATAGCTTTATCCTTCAGGTGTCGTAGTCTTTTTTTTGTGATGTTGCCACTATGTATAAAGGCGCCCGGGTCGAATGCAGAGTCGGGCGCTTTTAGTTTGTTTTCATTTTCATTGTGTTTTTACGCAATAACATTTCATTCACAAAAAACGCAATTCCAAATGCCGTATTTCATAACGCCTCTTCGTTGAAGCCTGTCACGCTTTCACGTTAAATGCCTGCACCTAGTCTGTTAAAAAGAATAAAACGTGAAGATAAAACTTATCTCGGTACTAACACTGGCATGCTCGGCGGTGAGCTGGTCGCTTGCCGCAGAATCGGTTGACGTAGATTGGTTTCGATACGACACACCCCCATCGCTTTATGAAGTAGCAGATCACCAGTTTCGCAATCCTGTGTTGCCCGGCTATTACCCTGATCCAACCATTGCGAAAAAGGGCGACGACTATTATGTGGTTAACTCATCGTTTGCCTACACGCCTGGCTTGCCGGTGTTTCACAGTAAAAACCTTACCGACTGGGAACTGATTGGCTATGCATTAAACCGTGATTCGCAGGCGTCGTTTGAGGGATTGGGCATTTCCAGAGGACTATTCGCGCCCACCTTGCGCTACCACGATGGCGTTTTCTATCTGATTAATACTGCGGTTGATAGCGGTGGTAACTTTATTCTGACGGCCACCGACCCGGCAGGCCCCTGGTCTGAGCCCGTGTGGTTACCAGAAGTAGGTGGAATCGACCCGGATATCTTCTTTGATGATAACGGCAAAGCGTATATTGCGCATAATGATGCCCCGCCGGGGGAACCCTTGTACAACGGACACCGGGCAATCTGGTTGTGGGAGTTTGATCTGGCGTCGATGAAGGTACGCGCGGATTCACGTAAACTGCTGGTAAATGGCGGTGTGAATATCAGCGAAAAACCGGTTTGGATTGAAGGGCCACACATTTACAAAAAAAATGGCTGGTACTACTTAACCTGCGCTGAAGGGGGCACCGGGCCACAACATTCTCAGGTTGTATTTCGCACCCGCTCGCTCAATGAGCCTTTTATCCCTTACGAGCACAACCCTATTCTTACCCAGCGCAACCTGCCTTTGCCGCGCCCCGATGCCGTGGATGCCGCGGGTCATGCCGATTTTATTGAAGGTCCGGATGGTCGCTGGTGGAGCGTATTTTTGGGTACAAGGCCCTATCTGAATGACTGGTATAACACTGGCCGTGAAACCTTTTTACTTCCGTTGGAATGGCAACACGACTGGCCCACTATTTTAGCGTCAGGTAAGCCCATTCCGGTGGTACTGCCCAAACCTTATCCAAATATTCAGAGTAAACAAACCCACTTTTACCGTTGGCGTGATGACTTCTCTCAGTCGCAATTGGATTTGCGCTGGCAGGGCTTGCGCAGCTTTAACCGCAATTGGGCATCCATTGAAGATGGCCGCCTGCAACTGCTTCCCCAGCAAGCCGGGCTCACCAGCAAAGGAGACGTAAGTTACCTTGGCGTGCATCAGTCTGCGGCTGAATATACCGTTGAGGCCTCTATTAATGTGCCTGACAAGGCGGGCGTAAGTGGTGGTATAGCTGCATTCCAAAGCGAGGCGTTTCATTACTACTTTGCGATAACGCACTCCTCAAATGGCACTACGTTGTTTGTGGAGCGCACAGTACAAGGGAATACCAGTACGGTTGCAAGGCACCAGCTTGATAGCAAATTAACGGGCGCACTCACCCTGCGGGTAAGCGGCGACAAAGCGCATATTTATTTTGATTTTTACGGACCCGATGGCTGGACATCCCTTTATGAAAACACAGGCACAGTGTTAACGCCTGCCATGGACGCCACCTGGCTTAGCACCAACAAGGCGGGTGGTTTTGTAGGCACGACACTTGGCCTGCACAGCCGACAAGACTAACGGAGTAAGACATGTTAAAGCAGTGTTTTGTATTAATAGTCAGCCTGGTAAGCGCGATTGCCCCTGCCATGGCCTACGTGTCTTTTTCTTCTGAGTCGGCTGGTGAACACCCGTTTGTGGTAGCGGAGCAAGCCAGTGGTCGGGTTGCAACAATCTGGGTTGATAGAAACGCAGCGCCAGGGATTTTACTTGCAGCAAAAAGCCTGCAGTCAGATATTCAAAAGGTAACGGGTTTACAGCCTGCGATAATACACGAAGAAAATGCATTGTCCGGGCACGTGATCTTAGTTGGTGAACGCGGCGCATCTGCGCCCATCGATCGGCTTATTGCCAGTGGCGTGCTGGCTGTTGAGGCCGATTCCAATCAATGGGAAGGGTATCAACTGGCCAACATTCAACAACCTTTCGGTAAGATTGAACAAGCCTGGGTGATCAGTGGGTTTGACCGTCGTGGGGTCATTTACGGTATTTACGATTTGTCTGACAAGATTGGCGTGTCGCCCTGGTACTGGTGGGCAGATGTACCCATTGTTAAGCGAGAGGGGCTTTATATCAATGAAGGCACGCAGGTAAATGACGCACCAAAAGTAAAATACCGGGGTATCTTTTTGAACGACGAGGCACCTGCACTTACCAACTGGACGCAAGAAAAGTTTGGTGGATACAACGCAGCATTCTACCAGCACGTATTTGAACTGCTATTGCGCCTGAAGGCGAACTTTTTGTGGCCAGCCATGTGGAACAATGCGTTTGCCGACGACGACCCTCAAAATATGTACCTGGCCCACGAAATGGGCATTGTAATGAGCACCTCTCACCACGAACCCATGATGCGCGCCGACAAAGAATGGAATCGCTATGGCAGCGGCCCCTGGGAGTACTCTACCAATCCCGACAAGCTTTACCAATTCTGGGTTGAGGGGGCAAAGCGATACAAAGACAAAGACGCCATTTTTACCATGGGCATGCGCGGCCAGGCCGACACTCCCATGAGCGAAGGTGAAAACATTGGCCTGTTGGAACGCATAGTGGCTGATCAGCGTGAGATACTGGCAAAGCACATCAACAAGCCCATCGATGATATTCCGCAGGTGTGGGCGCTGTACAAAGAAGTGCAGGGCTTTTACGAACGCGGCATGCGTGTACCTGATGATGTAACGTTGCTCTGGGCTGATGATAACTTTGGCAATGTACGTCGTTTGCCTACCTCTGGAGAGTTAACCCGCAAAGGGGGCGCGGGTGTGTACTATCACTTTGATTATGTGGGCGGGCCGCGCTCGTATCGCTGGATAAATACCGTGCCGCTGGGCAAGGTATGGGAGCAAATGAACCTGGCCTGGGAATATGGTGCCGACCGTATCTGGATCACCAATGTAGGCGATCTGAAGCCCATGGAATTGCCCATTAGCTTTTTCCTGGCACAGGCCTGGAATCCCGCTGCGTTTAACGAATCATCCCCGGCCACCTTCACCCGTGAATGGGTACACAAGCAGTTTAATGGTCAGTTTACCGATGACATTACCCATTTGCTGAACACCTACACCTTGCACAATGGCAGACGCAAACCGGCCGCAATAGCACCTGATACATACAGTGTACTCAACTACAGCGAGGCCAGTCGGGTGAGTGCTGAACTGGCCGATGCCGCCACCCTTGCCGGGCAGATTTATGACCAGCTCGACGGCAATTACCGCGACAGCTTTTTTCAGTTGGTTGGGTATCCGCTGTGGGCATCCCAAGCGCTATTTGAATTAAATCATGCCCAGGCTCTTAACCGCCTGTATGCCGATCAGGATAGAAGTACCACCAACGAGATGGCTGCCAGCGTGAACGGCTGGTTTGCCCGGGATGAGCAACTACGTGATGCTTATCACGGCTTAAGAGAAGGCAAGTGGAATCACATGATGTCGCAGCCGCATATTGGCTTTGTACATTGGCGAAATCCACCAGCTAACCTGCCGCCAGTGGTTCACACCAAAGCGCTGGCAGTACCTGCTGTGGCTGATATGGGGGTAGCCGTTGAGGGGAGTCGGTTATTCTGGCCTGCCAATGAAGGGATGGGAAAATCTCTGTCGTTACCCAAGTTCACGCCATATGGTGAGGCTTCGCGGCTAATCACTGTGTATAACCGTCAGGGAATGCCATTTGACTGGAAAGCCAAGCCGTCACACGATTGGATCAGGGTGTCGGAGACGAGCGGTAACTTAACCGCCGAACAACAGATTTCGGTTAGCATTGACTGGCAAACACTACCGCCAGGTGAACACAGTGGAACAGTATTAGTAACGGGCACCGGGTGGGGCGGTGCAAGCATTGAGGTTTCCGCCGTGAAGCCAGCCATCACCGAAACGCCACAACCCGGCGACTTTATTGAAGGTGACGGATACATTTCGGCGAATGCAACCAGTGCCTTGGTGCTACAAGGCAGCGCGGGTGAATGGCGGCAGGTGGCACTGCACGGCAGAACGGGTGAAGCCATGCGTGCGGCAATTCCCCCCCATGCTCTGCTGAATACCGGTAACGCTCCAGCGCTGCAGTTCCCGCTGTATTTTACCTCTGCGGGCGAGTTTGAACTGTCGCTGCAACTGTCGCCGTCTTTGCCTTTTGATACAACCACAGGTATTCAACTGGCAGTAGCACTGGATGATGCCTTACTGGGAACCGTGAATATGCCCGAGGAGGCGAAGAAGAAAGCCTGGGAGCAAGGCGTATTAGACAACGTGAAAACGTTAACGATTACCTTTCCGGTTAACAAAGCAGGTCGTCACACGCTAACGGTATATGGTTTAACGCCTGGTGCGGTATTGCAGAAAATACTGATAGATACCGGCGATTTGCAGCCCAGCTATTTAGGGCCAATCGAGCGGCGTTACAAACTGTAATTAGGGGAATAGCAGGGGGATTTCAGCTCCCCCTGTCTGATTTTCTAACTTCTGCATTACTTCATTTTACTCCACTCAGATAAGCTCAGCTTATTACCTATATTGCTAAGCCAACGATTGATAAGCTCGCGCTTTGTTACTGAAGTTGAAGGCGACGAAAAAGGGCCTGCATTATCAGGTGAAGCCTTGTTTTTAATGAATTCATGGGGTGGTTTGATTATTTTGCTGTTCATTCTTTGCGTCCTTATGTGTGCTGTGGATGAACAGTGTTACTGCTTGCGCTTTACTTAACCAACGATCAATTCTAACATTACATATAAGTAATACTTATATTATTGAGTTGGCATGGATAAGCGTCTTCGGTGGTTGAGTCATTTATTGTGTTTCGAAGTGGCCGCCCGGCACCAAAGTTACAGTAAAGCGGCGGATGAACTGGCGATTTCACAGGCAGCGGTTAGCCAAAAAATGCGGCAGTTGGAAGACTACCTCAACGTAAAACTATTTACTCGTCAGGCACGCAGTATGGCGCTTACGGCGCAAGGCAAGGTGTTACTGGCGTCGTGTCAGCGCGGCTTCGCCGATATTGTGGAAGGGTTAAATCAGGTGCAGGAAGCACCGGAAGCGGGGGCGTTAACCGTAAGTTCTACCCAGGCTTTTTGTGCTTTGTGGCTGGTACCGCGTTTGATCGACTTTTATACCGAACAGTCGCATATCAACATAAACGTACTGGGCTCCAATCGCGTTGAAGACCTCAACGATGGCAAAATTGATGTTGCCATTCGATTCAGCACATCCAGTACCCATTTATACAAACCGTCGTTGGTGGTAGAGCAAATCGGCGATAATCCGGTGTTTCCGGTGTGCGCTCCGTCGGTTGCAGACCGCATATCCGATCGGCATACTGCAACCCACCCAAAAGACCTGTTATCGGCCAGACTATTTAGTCTTGCCCATGAAAATAAGGTGAACTGGGAAACCTGGTTTGAACATGCCCGGGTGGATATTCATCTCGTCGAACTGAATAAAACCGAAGTAACTTCCAGCGATCTGGCGTTAAGTGCCGTGCTAGCGGGGCATGGCATTATGCTGGCATCCGACATTATGGTTGGCGAGTACCTGAAATCAGGACAATTGGTGATCCCGGTGGATTTTCCGCATCCGATAAGCTGGAAAGCCCATTTGGTGTACTTAAAAAACTCACCCAAACACAAACGAATCAAGGTATTTTGCGACTGGATAAAAGCGCAAATGCCGTTTGAGCGAGAGATCAAGGAATGAATGCAATTGATGAATTAACTATTAGATACAATCTTTCGAAGGGTTTAATTGACTTTGATAGATTAAATCAGGATTTGACTGATCGTGAAATTTCTTGTGCCTTTGGAGGATTGGACTACGATACTTACAGGGTATTTATCTACTCAATTGCGCTAGGAAAGGCACCCGACAACTCGTTGCTCACCCGCTTAAACGATGCGACTCGGCATGTAGTGCGGATTTATCCGGAGCACACTAAATGCTATACCTCATCGGTGATTTTTCGTAATTTACTGTTGCTCGGAGAACATGAATCCATCAATGCGTCCGCACGTGACTTATTGGATTCTCATAAAGCCTGGAAAGGCTATGGAAATGCGCCACTTGGCGCGAGTGTGGTCGCGGCTGCTTTACTGTTAGGTGAGCCACTCGCCCCCTTTTATCTACCGGCGTTAGTAAAACGTAAAGTCGTGCACAAAGATTTAATACCGCTGATTGAGGAGGTTGAAGTTGGCTTTGTCAATTCAGATAAAGTGCACATTGCTAACACTATCGATAAAATATTGTTGCTCCATGTAAAATCCATCCGAAAAATCGATAGAGGTACATATCCGGAGCAAATCGATATTTTTAGCCTTTTCGGAAGACTAATTGCCGAAGTCGCCGCATTGAAAGGGTTTGATATCTTCGCTTTGCTCAAGGAGCGTTGGCAACCCATAAAAATAAGATTCATTTTTCGGCCTGACGACTTAACTATCCCGGCTGATACCAAATTGCCGATTACCGTCGATTTATTGACTGCACGTACTAAGTAAATTTTGTGGGGTATGTTGTTGTTGCCGAGTGTCTTACAAATTTCTATGCGAATTGTTATAAGTACCAGGAAAGAGTCTGAAAGAGTCTCTTAAATTTGTAAAGGGCGTAGGACTAAAAGTGAAAAGCAGTTATGTAGGGTTCATAAAAATAGCCTGCCAACAGGACGTGGCAGGCTATGTCCGGTAACCCGCGAACGGGCTACCCTTCCCAAACGCTATGACTATAACTACGACTACGACTATGGCGCTGCGCGCTCGCCCGCCAATAACGCATCCAGTGTTTGCTGGTCGAACACGGTATTTTGCTGGCGATCGAATATACCTGAGTTCAGCTCGTCCAAACTGCCGTTATCCCAATAGAAGGGGAGTAATCCATTGCGCAGAGCGGCTTCTACCACGTACTGGTGATAGTAGGCGCGACTGTCTAAATGCTGTTGCAGATCGTCGCCGGTGAGGTTGGTGCGGCGCATGGCAGAGAATTCACCCAGCACTACCGGGATCCCCATATCCACAAACTGTACCTTCATTAAAGCAAATTGTTCTTCCAGTAAGCTTTCATCGCCAAAGGTGGCATTGCGTTCAGGTTGCGTGGTGGAATGATACGCGTCACCCCAGAAGTAAAACTGATTGCCCCAGCTTTCGTCTTCGCGCATCAGTGTAAACTGGTATGGTGTGTAAAAATGCACTTCGGCCATCATACGGTTAGTGAGGGTATCTACCGGCATGTGGGTCCACAGGGCATGGGTTTTTTCGATATCGGTAGTTGGCCCTTGTACCACTAACGTGCGGTAAGCGTTTTTACCGCCGGTTTCGCGCACTGCATCCACAAACGTTTGATGATACGACAGCAGCACTTCCATTTGGTTAGCGTCTTCTACGGCGGGCTCGTTGGCACTGCCAAACAGTACTTTTTGATCGAAGTCGCGTAATTTGGTAGCGATTTGTTGCCAAAATGCGCGTTGTTTGGCGTTTACGTTGTCTTGTTGTTCAGTGGTTACATTGTTTTCCAGCCACCCGCCGTCCCAGTGAATGTTAACCAGTACATATAAATCTTGTTCTACGCACATTTGTACAACCTGATGCACTCGCGCTAACCAGGCGTCATCGATTTTGGCGGTATCCTGATTGGCGTATTGGTCCCAGGCAAGGGGAATGCGAACCGCATTAAACCCGCTGTCTTTCAACAGCTTAATCAATGCGGCTGACACTTCGGGATTGCCCCAGGCGGTTTCGCCGCCGGTGGCTTCCATGGTGTTGCCAATATTCCAGCCCAGCCGGATGTCGCTGGCGATTTGCAAGGCATCTTTATCCATACCCGACAGGTCGGCAGGCTGTGGGCTGGTATTGTAATCCGGGTAGAGTGTTTCTGTCGTGTTGCCGTTGCCGTTGCCGTTACCTGGATCGGTTGGTGTGGGTGTATTGGGAGTAGGAGGTGTTTGCGTGCTTGCTCCGCCGCCTCCGCAGGCAAAAAGAAACAGGGAGCACAGTAATATCAAACAACGGCAACAGGTCATGATTCAGGCCTCTGATTATGTTAGTAGCGGTTCACCTTGTTATGTGTTGTTAATGTGAATTCGCTCGTTTAATTGAGGCACTCAGGGTATGCAATGCAAGTGCGGAAAAATACCTGCAGCCCGCGAAATTCCTGGCACTTTGCAAATAGTGTTAGTTTATTTGTGAAGAGTGTTAGTGCGGCTTTGCGGGTAAACGTGCTGCTTAAAGTATTTGGGTGTGCAGCCGTATTCTTCTTTAAACAGCTTGTTGAAATAAGAGATATTCTTATAGCCCACCGTATAGGCAATATCAGCTATGTTGCAGTTGTCTGATTCGGTAAGCAACCGACTGGCCTCAGCCAGTCGCAGTTTGTTCAGGTAACTGGTGAAGGTTAAACCCAATTCGGCTTTTAACAGTTCATTCATTTTGGTGCGATTAATACCCAGTGCACTCACTGCCATGTCCATGTTTAACTCGGGATGTGCAAAGTGCTCTGCAAGGTAGCGAATGATGGTATCGCTGGGCGTGTTGCGATGTGGCGCAAGCGAGAGTTGCTGATAGGCAACCAGCGGACGTTCGCTTAATATTTTGTGCTGTAAACTCTGTACCAGCGCCTTGCCATGGCCATGAAAAAGCCAGCCCGCATATAACAGCCACAACAGGACAAGCAGAGCTGCTGTAACATACAGGTAATCCCAGTCTTCACCGTTCAGGGTAAGGGCGTTAATTTGCACCCTAATCGTCTCGTTTATCGGGCTTTGTGCTGTGGTGCCTAATTGAATTTTTGCCACTTGTGAAAGGGAATAGCCGTCGTCGGCGAGATTAAGCTCAAACATTTGTAACCACCAGGCAGGCAGAGCCATGTCGGTGAGATTAACAGACATACGTTGCCATTGTTTGCTGCAATTAAAATAGCGATGCGGGGCGCGGTAGGTCAGGTAGTTATTCAGCTTGGTTATTGTGGGGTCTACGGTATAAACCAGCAGAGCAAGCACGCTGTCAGTTGAACACTTTACATTGAACGAAAGATATTGATAGGCGCGCAGATCCCGGTGAATACGTTGTTGCTCTTGATCGCTGAACACCAGCGATACCGCAGTATAAGGCCGGGTAAGTACATCTGATAAGCGCAATTCAGCGTCCAGCAAATAACTGTCGTCATGAATAATGGCAACCGAATTCCCGCCGTCGTATTGGTCGGTGTCAGTTTCACTAAACCACGCCATTGTGCTGCTGTGCCTTGGCATCAGTGGATTGCTCAAAAACGTGTGATCAAGGGCAAGTAGCACCAGTGCTACACTTGCCCCAAGCAGCATAAGCAGGCTGTACAAGGCTTGCTTGTAAAAGCTAATCATCTTCGCACGTTCTCATTTACAGGCGGCTCTATACCAAATACGTTATCTGGACCGAACCTGAATGGTTGCAGGGTTCAGTTGTGGACTGGTTGCTGTCACTGTAATGTTACCCAAATCAGCTTGTTCGCTTTGGATAATTACCAGTACTTTGCCGCTAAAAGCGTTGCGCTGCTGCGACACAAATGGCGTGAAGTCGGTTGAGTCGCCATTATCGGTGGCTATGATGCGTCCGGGGCCGGCAATGGAAAACGCGACGTTATGGGTGGCTGTGGGTACAATTCGCCCCTCTGCATCAACTATATCTGCTGTAATAAACGACAAATCGGTGCCATCAGCATTGATCACACTGCGATCGGCAGACAACCTGATACCAGCAGCTGGCCCGGTGGTTTCCACCTTATCATGCGCCCAGGGTTTGCCGTTTTTATAAGCCACTACTTCAACAGTGCCGGGTGTGTAACGAATATCGTCGAAGCGCAAACGGTACTCCAGCGGCGCTTTTATCTTGCGTCCTTTCGACTGCCCATTAATAAATAGCTCGGCTTCATCGCCAGAGGTGAACACGTGAATAGGTGTAATTTCGCCCTCGCGTCCTTGCCAGTTCCAGTGGGGTAACAAATGCGCCATGGGTAAATCAGCCCGCCACTGGCTTTGGTATAAATAGAAGCGATCCTTTTTAAAGCCTGCCAAATCAATCATGCCGGAGTAGGAACTGCGTGCGGCATAATAGGGCGTGGGTTCGCCAATGTAATCAAATCCATTCCATACAAACTGTCCCGCCACATAAGGGTGAGTGTCGATATAGCGAAATACTTTGTCGGCGGATGAGCCAAAATCCACGGCATGTAATTCATAGCTGCTTACCTGATGAATACGGGAATCCCCACCGCGGCCATCACGCACGGGCGCACTGATGTCCGGGCTAACCGGAAACAGGTATATCCCCCGCGAACTGAATGCCGATGCCGTTTCGCTCGACAATATCACTTTATCCGGATGGGCCTCGTGAAATGCCGGGTAAGATGGCGGCGTGCGAATGCGGTTTGTGCCTTCAAATTCAGGTGCCTGACGAATACCTTCACCCTGATAATTCAGGCTGATTAAATCCATAGCGGCGCTGAACGGAAAATCGGCTTTTGCCCAGTTCATCGATGCCGTCACCGGGCGGGTGGGATCTTCACTTTTCACTATCGCTTTTAATGCCAATGCTACATCGGCACCCGCCTGATCGGTGTATTGCTCGCCTACCTCATTGCCGATGTACCACATGATCACCGACGGATGGTTTTTATCCCTGCGCACCACCGCGCGTAAATCCTGCTCGTGCCAGTCGGCAAAAATCAGGTGAAAATCAAGCGGGGTCTTTTTCTTGTACCAACTGTCAAAGGACTCATTTAATACCAGGATGCCCATTTTATCGGTTAGGGAAAGGAGTTCTGGTGCGGGTGGGTTATGCGCCATACGGATGGCGTTAACCCCCATTTCCTGCAATATCTGTAATTGGCGTTCAGCCGCTCGCACATTAAACGCTGCGCCTAGTGCACCTAAATCATGGTGCTGATTCACACCTTGCAGCGCAATGTGTTCACCGTTAATAAAAACACCTTCATTAGGATCAAACTGCAAGTCGCGAATACCAAAAGGTGTAGTGTACTCGTCGAGTACACGTCCGTTTTCTTTGCTTTCAGTAATCGTGGTCACGAGTGCATAGCGGTGGGGTGTTTGCTGTGGCACAGGGCCCCACAATTTGGGATTCGCCAGTGTGGCAAAGGCAGAGGAAGTATGATGTTTACCAGCAGATACCGTTACGGCCTGAGGTGCGAGTGTTACCACTGGTGCTGGGCTTAATTCATCAGTGATTGAGAGTTCGAAAATGGCATGCTGAATATTCACCGTTTGCGCCGAAGCGGTGTTGTTGGTGACTGACGTTGAGATTGAAATATCTGCATTGCTTGCCGACACCTGCGGCGTAATTACCTGGGTGCCCCACTGGCTCACGTGAATGGGCGCAGTTTTTTCCAGCCACACATTGCGATACAGCCCGGCTCCCGGGTACCAGCGCGACGATTGAGGCGGATTGTCTAAACGAATAGCTAATTGGTTCACACCCGTTTTCGACAGATAGGGCGTGAGATCCAGTTGATAAGAGCTATAACCGTAAGGCCAGCCGCCCACCAGATGGCCGTTTAACCACACCATTGAATACGACATGGCGCCGTCGATATGCAGGTAAATTTGCTTGCCTGCATCGTCATTGGATAGCGAAAACTGCTTGCGATACCAGGCTACACCATGGCTGGGCAAGCGTCCCATACCCCCACCCACTTTGGGGTTGTCGCCGGTGTAAAATGGGCCGGCAATTGCCCAGTCGTGAGGCAGGGTTACAGCCTGCCAGTTTGCATCGTTATAGTCCGGCTGCACAAAAGGGAAGTCCTCGCCAGGGTTACCAGCCGGACGCGTATGGCGTTTTTCGGGATCCGCAATAAACGCGTTGCCTGAAGGAAGGAGCCAGGGTTTAAGCACATGCTGCTGACTCGCTACAGACACTGCATCAGTGGGGCGGGTATCAGCAGCCTGGCTGTCGTTAAATCCCTCAATGGCCGGACGCGTGTCATACTGCAGCGCATCGGGCTGCTGGTTGTCGGCATAGCGGAAAAAGCGCCAGTTGCTGTTTAAGTCTACACGTTCGCGAGGGCTGGCAGAGACACCTGAAATGGTTAGGATTGCTGCGCAAATGACCAGCCGCGCAATAAACGTGTAAACAGGCATGCCTTGTTCCTTATTAACATTTGTAATACAAGTTGCCAATATACAGGCATGCTGTTTAGATAAAAGGCAATTGCAGATTAAGTAAATGCATTACGAAATTTCTGAAGCCTGCATGTTACCCATGGCACTAACGGGCAGGGTAACCTTAGGTTTTACTGGCCCAATACAAAACGGAATACACATTATGACTTACCGCTGGGGCGTGATTGGCCCGGGTAATATTGCCCAAACCTTTGCCGATGCCTTGAACGTGTTACCGCAAGGGGAGCTGTACGCTGTGGCAAGCAGAAATGCACAACGTGGGCAGGATTTTGTGCTTAAAAATGGCGCAAAAGTACTGCACAGCAGTTATCAGGCACTCATAGACGATCCGAAAGTTGACCTGGTGTATATCGCTACGCCTCACAGCCATCACTACCCTGTGGCTCGTGCCGTGCTCGCTGCTGGCAAACACTTGTTGCTGGAAAAGCCGTTAACAGTGAATGCGGCGCAAACCAGGGAATTGGTTAAATTGGCTGAGCAAAATAACTGCGTATTTCAGGAGGCGTTGTGGAGTCGCTTTATGCCGTGTTTTGCCAAAGTAAAAGCCTGGATTGAGCAGGGGCGTATCGGAAAATTGCAGTATATTACCTCGCAAATTGGCTTTGTATTTAACGGCGAGCCGTCACACCGCTTGCTTAATCCCGCTTTAGCAGGGGGCAGCTTACTGGATCTCGGTGTTTACAGCGTAAGCATTAGTCAGTATTTACTTGGCGAACACCCGGTAGGTGTGAGCGCACTGGCGACCCCGGTTGGTGAAAAAGTTGATCACAATACCTTTGTTACCCTGCAGTATGACTCCGGTGTGGTAAGTCAGTTTGTGAGTACGATTGATGCGCATTGTAGCAATGTAATGACCATACATGGCAATAAGGGATATATCCATGTGCGCGGACGCTTTTGGGAAGGTAATGCTTGTAGCCTGTTTGTCGACGGTGCTCCTATTGCTGATCCCATTGGCAAACCCGTAGAAACTCAGCAATTTAGCCATCAGGCTAACGGCTTTGAATATCAAATTGCCGCCACTATGCAATTAATAGGGGGCAGTACACTGAGTGATGAACGTATGTCCCATGCTGATAGCATTGGCGTGATGGATACACTCGACCGTATTCGCTATGCCCTTGGATTGCATTACAGCAACGAGATTGAAGCCTTGTAAGTTGCGGTATACATCAAGATAAAAAAAGCCCGGCGCTTGGGGTCAAATCAAGGCCGGGCTTATAGCACGCGATGTGCAGATTAACCTTCCATGTGCTCCAGTTCTTTGCCTTTGGTTTCATGAACCAGTTTTACTACAAAGAACACCGACAACAAGGCAAACAGAGCGTAGAATCCATAAGCACCGGCCAGTCCAATACCTGCTAACAGCATTGGGAAGGTATAGGTGATCACAAAGTTAGAACCCCATTGCACCAGTCCGCTTACGGCTAACCCAGAGCCGCGAATTTGGTTCGGGAACATCTCACCCAGCATTACCCACATCACCGGGCCCCACGACAGGTTAAAGAAGAATACATACAGGTTGGCTGCAACCAGCGCGGTTGTACCCCAGTCGCCCAATATTAACTTGCCATCAGCTGACTGGCTGGCATTCAAAAACGCAACCACCATTACCGACAACGTAACTGCCATGCCAATGGAACCCCATTTCAGCAGTGGTTTTCGGCCAATTTTGTCTATTACCAATAATGTGATCACGCAGGCAGCAATACTTATTGCGCCACTTAGTACGTTAATTAGCAGAGCGTCTGACTCTGAAAAGCCAACTGCTTGCCACAATACCGCGCCGTAATAAAACACTACGTTTATGCCAACCAATTGCTGGAATGTTGCCAGGCCGATGCCTACCCACACAATTGGGCGAATCTTACCGGTTGCTTTTTCCTTCAAATCTGACAAGCGAGGCTGGTGGTCACTGGCAAGCGATTGTTTTATTTCTGCCAGTTTACGTGTAGCAGCTTCACTGCCTTGCAGCTTAGTCAGTACACTGGTTGCTTTGTCAGTTGCGCCGCTTGATACCAGGAAGCGCGGACTTTCCGGAATAAACCACAGCATAATGAAAAATAGAAATGCCGGGATCAGCTCAATCCAGAACATCCAGCGCCAGGCTTCGTAGTTCATCCACAGAGTATTAGTTGAACCGGCAGCTTCACCAGCAAGCAAGTAGTTACTTAAAAAAGCTGCGAACAGGCCGCTAATGATCGCGATCTGCTGAATACTGGTTAGCATGCCGCGGTAGCGAGCAGGGGATACCTCTGAAATGTAGGCGGGCGCCATTACCGATGCAGCACCTACTGCCAGGCCACCTAATACACGGTAAATCACAAACTCAAAAGAAGATGTAGCAATACCTGAACCCCAGGCACTCACTATAAACAATACAGCGGCAACGATTAACAGAGTACGACGGCCGTACTTGTCTGCGAAGCGACCAGCAAAGAAGGCACCTACCGCACAGCCAAGCAGCATACTGGATACATTAAATCCGGTGCCTGCGCTGGCTGAGTTAAAGGCTTTTTGCAAGCCATCCACAGTACCGTTTATTACGCCACTATCAAAGCCAAACAAGAAACCACCAATGGTAGCCACAACACTAATGAATACCACAAAGGCAATGTTGTCATTGCTGGTGGCGGAAGGAGTAGAAGACATCGTGCTTTCCAACATGATTATGGCTCCAGGTACGGATCGATGGTCACAATAGTGCCATCCGGGTTATACGTCAGTTCGGTCATTTTCACGCTGCGCAGGTGTGTTTGTCCGCCCGACAAAGAGCTGTCGTGATAGAACAGATACCATTTGCCTTTAAACTCGGCGATGGAGTGGTGATTGGTCCAGCCTAAAACCGGCTTTAAAATCACGCCCTGGTACGTAAATGGGCCATAAGGGTTGTCGCCCGTTGCGTAAACGATTTTATGTGTGTCGCCGGTGCTGTATGAAAAGTAATATTTACCTTGGTATTTGTGCATCCAGGCGGCTTCAAAGAAACGTCGGTCATTGTCGCCTTGCAAAATTGGAGAGCCGTCTTTATCGAGGATCTCTACTTCCCTTGGAGCTTCTGCATACGACAGCATGTCGTCTGCCATTTTAGCAATTCGCGGTTTTACCGCTGGCGCATCGTCAGCCGGATACACGTCTTGCGGGTTATAAGAGCCACCTTCATAACGCTGTAACTGACCGCCCCAGATACCTCCGAAGTACATGTAGTAACTGCCGTCATCGTCTGCAAACACGGTAGGATCCATGCTGAAACTGCCTTCTATGGGCTCAGGCTGCGGCGTAAACGGACCACTTGGTTTGTCGCTGGTAGCAGCGCCAATATGGAACACATCATTTTTGTCTTTTAACGGGAAATACAAATAGTAAGTACCGTCTTTATAGGCGGCGTCGGGCGCCCAAAGCTGGCGGCCAGCCCATGGGATATCTTTTACCGAAATGGCGACGCCGTGATCGGTAACCTCACCACCTACTTCGTCCATTGATAGCACGTGATAGTCGCGCATATCAAAGTGATCGCCATTGTCGTTTTCCGGAATGCCGGCTTCGATGTCATGCGAAGGATAGATATACAAACGGCCTTCAAACACATGAGCCGACGGATCGGCCGTATAAATATGGCTAACCAGTGGTTCTGCCAATCCGCTTTTGTCTTTGCTCATTGTTGCGGAGGCTGATTCCGGTTCCTGAGTATTACTGGCCGCAGTATCATTTTGTTTTGCTGGCCCGCAGGCACTTAACAGCATTGCCGATACTACGGCAGATAACGTCATTTTATAAGAATGTTGAAACGTCACAACACGCTCCCTGAATGTTTATTGATGACAGCTTTGCATGATGCAGGGATACAAGACGTTGGGCAATGTTATCAGCCTGTAAAACAAGAAAAAGATAAACAGGAATCGAATAACATAAATTTTACAATCCAAAAGGTAATTCTGCGTACGATACTCGCACGATAAGCAGGGGCTTTAAGGGAGGGATACAGAGTGTTGTCACGGATGAACTTTTTATGACATCTGCCGCTATCTGTCCCCGCAGTTAAGGTACGTGCGTCTTTAATTACTTAGTTGCAATAGACAGACCGCCAATGAGGCGTTGGGACAAAAAGGATAAGAAAATGATCAGCGTGTTTAAGAAGACTGGCCTACTTGTTTTTATTTGTATTGTGCTTGGCGGCTGCGGTTCTTATGCAGGAAAGTTTGAGCAGGAAAACGGCTCGTTTGTCCCTGAACAGTCGAATTCGCAAATCGCGTTTTTAGCTGATATTCATTTACATGACTTTGTTGCAAGCGCTCAGGCACTGGATTCGGTGGACTTGCCTGTAATAGCGAGTGGCACTCCCGTACTCATCCGCAGTATGCAAGCTCAGTTACACTCTACACGATTGTTTAATGAGAATTATTTTGTACTTCGCGCAACGTTAGATGATCTTGCCGCTAAAGGGATTAAATTGGTTGCGTTACCGGGCGATTTTTCTGATGACGGACAGCCTGTTAACATAACTGCACTTGCTAATCTGCTCGATGACTACCATAAGACGTATGGGATGCGCTTCTTCGCAATCAATGGCAATCACGACCCTGTCAGACCATTTACCCGGGCTGGTGGGAAGCCTGATTTTCTCGACAATCGTGGTGAAGAAGTGGCGGTAATGAGTACAGATCATCCGCGTTGTCATGATGGTTCAGCATGGCAATGTTCTGATGCGTTGCGCGAATGGGGCTATAGTGAGATTACTCGGGCAATGAGCACTCATGGATTTATGCCCGATGCCAGTGATCTGTATTATGAAACGCCTTTTGGTACTGCCGATTTAAGCCAACGCGGTTGGCAGTGGTGCGAAGCAGAATCGCCCGACATCTGCTTGTTTATGCCAGATACCAGTTACCTGGTGGAGCCACAGAAGGATGTTTGGTTACTTGCCATCGATGCCAATGTGTATGAGCCGATTGGCCAGATAACACAGCGAAACTTTAAAGGCTCAGGCAATGCGGGCTACAACTCACTCGTCCGGTATAAACCTGGGCTGGTTAGCTGGATTACCGACGTGGTAAAGCGAGCCAGACAACAACATAAACGGCTGGTGGCATTCAGTCATTTTCCGATGGCCGATTTTTATGACGGTACGGCGGAGG
Organism: Aestuariibacter sp. GS-14; assembly: GCF_006494365.1. Classification (GTDB taxonomy): domain Bacteria; phylum Pseudomonadota; class Gammaproteobacteria; order Enterobacterales; family Alteromonadaceae; genus Alteromonas; species Alteromonas mangrovi. The sequence goes on along the minus strand of NZ_VHIP01000009.1, from coordinate 27,141 downwards.
AACTGGCTTCGATATTCGGTGATTCGGGAATGCAGTTACGTCGTATGCCGACAGCCGCAACGACCGACGTATTATCGGAAACCGGGTTGCGGCTCCATATGGCCGGGCATATGCACCTTTACGATGTATATGAGTCTGCAAAATCAAGTGGCTTGGTTAACGTACAAGTGCCTTCATTGGCAGCGTGGCTACCAGGTTATAGCCTGGTTACACTGAACGACGACCATTCTGCAACCGTGAAAACGGTAATTCAATCATCGGTTCCAGACTTCGATAGCCTGTTTCCTTTATACAGAACTGAATGGGCGCAGCGCGAGGCATCGGCTGACATTAACTGGGATCCTGATATTCTCAACTCCGACAGCTACCTGGCCTTTACCGATGCCCATTTGCGCGGTGTTGTACGTTCTCGTTACGTGGGAAAGGAATGGCCTGCTGAACTGGCTGAATTCATAAACAAGTATTCGATAGGTGAAACCTTAAAACTGGCAACGGGGGAGGACATTACCGATATTGCCAGTGAGGAAATTCTACAGCTTCCTGCTATCACGTTTGCCTACGATTATTATCGCCTTCGAAACGCCGGACAGTTTGCAGACTTGCAGGGTCGCGAAGACATGTATGAAAGACTCGGGCTAATCCTTAGCAATACAAGCAAATCTCAATTGGACACGCATTGGCAGATAAAACAGTTGTTAATGTTAATGGCCAAGGTGGTCAAAAAGCGGGATGCTACAGAGATTCATGTAACGGGTGTGTAGCAGGCTAAAGTGTACGGGATGATTGCAGATAGTGATTAGCTGTGATGATTTCTGTTTGTCCCAGTAAATGCGCCGGTAAAGTTTGTGACGAGCCGCTGGCCGAGCTGCGTGGGGATATCTAAAACGAGTGCTTTTTGAGCGTGTCCCAAAGTGGCATATGTGCTAGTATTCGCGCCCCACTTTTCGGTTGTTTGAAATTAGCGTGGCAAGTGGGCTTTTGTTAATCCGTGAAATGAGAGATAAGCGTAGTGTCAGATTTAAAAAGCAGTAGGGAACAGATTGGCAGGCAAGCCATTAACCGGTGTATTTCCGTCGCCCCCATGCTCGACTGGACCGATCGCCATTGCCGTTACTTCCTGCGTTTGATCTCGCGTCACACTCTGCTCTACACCGAAATGGTAACAACCGGCGCGATTATCTTTGGTAAAGGCGACTACCTTGGTTATAACCAGGAAGAACACCCTGTTGCCGTACAATTGGGCGGCAGTAATCCGAATGACATGGCGCGCTGTGCAGAAAAAGCCCAGGCCTACGGTTATGACGAAGTGAATATTAATGTTGGGTGTCCTTCAGATCGGGTAAAAAATGGTAGTTTTGGTGCCTGCTTAATGGCACAGCCTGACGTGGTAGCTGAATGCGTGAGTGCCATGCAAAAAGCTGTTGATATTCCGGTAACGGTGAAGTGTCGAATCGGTATTGATGACATGGACGAATACGAGGATTTCAGCAGGTTTATTGACGTAGTCGCTAATGCAGGCTGTGATACCTTTATTGTGCATGCCCGAAAGGCATGGCTGAAAGGCTTAAGCCCAAAGGAAAATCGCGATATTCCGCCGTTAAATTATCCACGGGTGTATCAGCTCAAGCAGGCATATCCCGATCTCACAATAGAGATTAATGGTGGCATCACTACTCTGGAACAAACCGACGAACATCTGCAACATGTAGATGGAGTAATGATAGGGCGTGAAGTGTACGCCAATCCCTATATTCTGGCGGATGTAGATAAGCGCTATTATGGCGATAACGCTACAGTATTGAGCCGTGACGCCATTGTGGCTGCCATGCAAACTTACATTGATCGTCAGGATATGCCGTACTTTAAACCCTGGCATGCAGTGCGCCATATGTTGGGGTTATTCCAGGGGCAGCCAGGCGGACGTGTGTGGCGTCGCTATCTGAGTCAAAATGGCACGGGAAAACAACCGGATCCCCAATTGCTAACTAATGCATTGGCTGCAATGCAGGAAACTGCTCAGCGAGCTAATGAGCATCAACAGTCTTTAATTGGTTAATTTAACCATGCAGTTGGTCATTTTTACTAAAAAGTGATTTGCGTGTTTTTTGTTCAGTTTGGAGTGTTTAGTTTCAAATTTAAATTCAGTTGTTAAAACAATCGGTTAAAAATAAAAGACGATCTGGCACAGGTTTCGCAAATATGTTGGCAACATAGACATTGTTCAACTAAACGAAGAGGAAACCACCATGAAAGTAAAATCAATTGTTATGACTACAGCAGTTGCGTTAGGTCTTGCTGTAAGCGCCCAGGCGAATGCGGAAGAGTCTGCAGTACAGCGTTTAATGGGTAGCTTAATTGCAAACGCTGTGTCGGTAACACAGGCTGAGATTGCAACGGAAGTGCAGCAAAACATTGCTAATACCACTTACCATTTGTCGTTAACTGATTTGCCAGTAGGTAAAGTATCAGTAACAGAAATTGCATCATTATCACAAAGCAAGGAAGACAACTCGATTGCTGAGTAGTGGAGCGAGCGCGCATGATGTATTCGCAACCATTACTGATTAGCTATGTACTGTTTTTGCCAGTGTTGATATTTAGTTTTTTTGCGTTTTTACTGTCTCTGGTGAAAACTGTTAAGCAAAAAATAAAGCCATATTTTGCAGGCAAATCAAAGCAGTTTCGAAGGAACAGGTAACCGTAATAACGTTACCTGTTTTTGTTTGTGCTGCGGGTGTAATTTTACAAGGTATTGCTGAAATGTGGCTTTCTGGCCAATTCGCAATTCCATACTCCATACTCCAAACTGCCAACTCCCTTTTATCGTTTTATCTCTTCCTAAATCGTTTTTTCCAGATCACGACACTTGTTTACCTGCTGATGAAGCCGCTTAACAGTATGCTCATTACGTGGCCCTAATTGTCATCGCATTACTATGCCGTGATCCTGACTAAACTTTTGTGGTTAAATTGACCAATGATGTGGTGTATTTAACCAATAGTTGAAAATCATATAGAAGGAGAAATGAGTTTCATACCCGTGACTTATAGAATAAGTGTTTTAAAACAATGATTTATTTTAATTTAAAAAGCTGGCACAGCTTTCGCTATAAGTAAAGTGTAAGCAAATGAACTACTCACTTTTAAACGGAAAAGGAAATTATTATGAAACTTAAATCAATCGTTGTTACTTCAGTTATCGCGTTAGGTTTGTCGATGAGTGCCCAGGCAAATGCAGATGAATCAGCACTTCAGCGTTTAATGGGGAGCCTGATTTCCAGTGCAGTAAGCACCGCGCAGGCAGAAATCGCAAACAGTGTGGAACAAAATATCGCTAACGTTACTTACAATCTGTCATTGTCTGATGCGCCAGTTGGCTCTGTGTCAGTAACGGATCTGGCAAAAGTAGAAGTAACGGAAGATACCGACTCTGCTGGCGAGTAAATGCAGGGGAATTACTGATGTTCGCACAGTCATTACTCATCAGCTATGTGCTGTTTTTACCGGTCATCAGTTTTAGTGTGTTCGCTTTTGCACTATCGCTGGTTAGCACAGTAAAACAAAAGATCAGGCCGCATTTTACGTATCATGCAGGCTGTCCGGGAAACTCCCGAAGGTACAGGTAACCGTCAAACGTTACCTGTTTTTTTTTGCGTTATCAGCCTGTAAAACAATAGCTAAATCACTCACCCTGCTTTCTCTCCCTGCTGCTTCGTAACGAACTGTGTTGCCAATTTCCACACAATATCTTTTTGACCTTATTTGGCATGTTCCGAAACCATGGTGGCGTATATGACTAACCCAGTGGTCAATTTGACTAAACAATGTAGTTAATCTGATTGAGTAACTATGCCAATATCAAAACAATAAATAAAATGCTATTGAAATCAATTGTTTAAAAGTTGGCACGTGAATTGTAATCTCTATAGCAAGCGTTAGTAAATTTTGAATGAAAGCAAACTGGAGGCAACACCATGGGAATGTTCACAAGAATTAATGACATCATCCAATCAAACATTAATGCACTGCTGGATAAAGCGGAAGATCCAGAAAAAATGATTCGCCTGATTATTCAGGAAATGCAAGAAACGCTGGTGGAAATCCGTAGTTTAGCTGCGAAGCACCTGGCAGAGCAAAAGACGCTGAATCGCCAGTTGGAAGCGCTGGATAAACAAGCTCAGCACTGGCAGGAAAATGCTGAATTAGCAGTAAGCAAAGGCAAGGATGATTTAGCTCGCGCAGCCTTGGTTGAGAAACAGAGCATTGAAGCGAAAAAAGCCGCACTGGAAGCACAACTGACTCACCTCGACGAGATCCTGGTGTCAGTACAGGACGACACGGCTCGTTTGAATGAAAAACTCAACGAAGCCAAAGCTAAACAGAAATCGTTGTTGATGCGCCGTGAATCTGCCGTTGTGCGTATGCAGGCAAAACAGGCAACACACAGCGACAAAATGGAAGGTGTTATGGCCCGTTTTGAACACTATGAACAGCGCGTAGACGAGCTGGAAGCGAAAGTGGATGCCTATGATTTAACTGCATCTGAGCCGAAGCGTTCTCTGCAAGCTGAAATTGATGCACTGAAAAGAGATGAAGATATCGAAAAAGCACTAGCTGAGCTGAAAGCCAAGAAAGTAGCTTAACGCCCGATATCCGGTCCGGCGGCTTGCCGGGCCAACACCCTGACAAATTACTGAGGATGTAAGCCATGAAAACGATTTATGACAACGACAGAGTTACCCGGGACCTTAACCGCGCCGTGATTTCAGGTGTGTGTGCAGGCGTAGCGCGTTATTTCAGCGTAGACCCGGTTTGGGTTCGCGCAGGCGCTGCACTGGGACTGATTTTCGTGCCAATGATTACGTTACCGGCTTACATCGCAGCCGTTGTATTGTTGCCACGGAGGTCGTAATGAAAAACCTGATCATCGCGGTACTCATCGCAGTGTTGTTGAGTAAACTGTTAGGCGGTATAGCTGCTGAATGTTTCGATTTGCACTTAGTGATGGGCGACGACTTAATAAGTGGTTCATTGGAGTGGATTATTATGGCTGGTGTATGTGTTTTGTTGATTGTGGTGGGCTTTATTGTTGCAATGAGTATTGCTGCCGCTATTGGTATAGCCGTTGTGGCAACATTGGGTGCACTGGTGTTTGCTGGCGTAGGTGTATTTTGGCCAGTATTGCTTATAATTGGTGTAGTCATGTTGCTGGGGCGAAATAAAAACCCGGTAGCACATTAAAAGCTGAAATAACGCGAAATGCCATAACCTGGTTATTATCGCGAAGCATTTTACATTAAAGGCGTGAAGCAATAGCATAGGCGCCCAGTTTTTTAAAAGAGGCAGATACTGCCTCTTTGATTTTCCGGCAGCAAATAAGGATTTTTATGAAACAGTATCTCAATGCAAAGTCCGTTGGCTTTAGCGCAATCATCCTCATTGTTGTTTTCTGGCTGATAGGTATGTACTGGAGTTTTGAGCCGTCGACCTTTAATGTGAGAGCCAATGCTAAAGCGCAATTCGATGCTACCAACACCAGCGGTGTGCCAGCAGATGTACCAGGGTATACCGTTACTGCCACTATGATTACGGTAGCTGGCACGCTGATGGACAAACCGGGCGGCTATTTATCTAATGATGTAACTCCCCCTTCGGTTTTCCTCGACAACATCGCAAGCTGGGAATTCGGCGCACTTGAAATGGTGCGTGATATGGCGTTGTCTATGCGTAAGGATTTCAGTCGGTCGCAATCCCAATCACTGGAAAATCCACAGTTAATTAAGGCGCAACCAAAATTCAATATCGACAATCGCAGTTGGCTGTTTCCTTCTGCTGAATCACAATATAAGGAAGCGATTGAGTTTCTTGCCGATTACCGTGATGACCTTGCCGATCCGGATCAGGGAGATGGGCAGTTCTATACCCGTGCTGATAATCTGCGTGAGTGGTTAAAGCAGGTAGAAAAGCGCTTAGGAAGTATGTCACAACGTTTAAGTGCCAGTGTTGGCAGCGAGCGTGTCAATACTGATTTGGCCGGTGACTCTGCAGCATCTAACTCCACACCTCGCCCCAGTGCCATGCTAACCAAAACCAGCTGGTGGCAACTTGACAACGAATTTTATGAAGCGCGCGGCGCAACTTGGGCACTTTTGCATTTGTTAAAAGCCGTTGAAGTAGATTTTGCTGACGTGCTGGAGAAGAAGAACGCCTTGGTTAGTTTGCGTCAGATAATCAGAGAGTTAGAAGCGACTCAGCAAACTATTTGGAGCCCGATGATTTTAAATGGCAGCGGATTTGGTATGTTAGCCAATCACTCGTTAGTAATGGCAAACTATATTTCTCGTGCAAATGCGGCCATAATTGAGCTGTCTGAATTACTCAATCAAGGATAAACGATGAAAAAACGTGTATTAGCCGCTGCGATGGGAAGCCTGTTGTTAGCGCCGTTTGCCAAAGCAGATACATTGCTGGGCATTTATGCCGGTGCTCAGGGCTGGAATACTTCTACTTCCGGTGGGTTTTCTGAAAGCTCGACAGGGAACGCAACTTTTAATTTTGACGACGAAACGAATACCTCGTTTTACATTGCGCTGGAACATTTTGTTCCGCTGGTACCTAATATCAAACTGAACTACACCAGCTTAGACAGCAAAGGTGCTACTGATCTTCAGGCGTCGTTTGAATTTGATGGCAACACCTATGATGCGAATACTAACCTGCTGACAGAAACCAACATCGATACCACTGATATCATTTTGTATTATGAAATTTTTGACAACGATTTGGTGAGCTTCGACATCGGTCTGAATGGTAAATACATCGACGGTACCTTATTTGTAGAAGACGCGGATAGTGGCGAAAATGGTGAAGTATCGTTTAAAGGGATCATCCCAATGGCTTACAGTCGCGTGCAGGTTGGTTTGCCGTTCACCGGCTTGTCTGCTTATGCTGAGGGTAGTTATTTAGCGTTTGACGATCACAAGGTGAGCGACTTTCAGGTTGCGGTAACTTACTCATTTGTTGAAAACCTGGCAATTGATATGACATTGCAGGTTGGCTATCGCGATATTACCGTTGACATTGAAGACCTCGACAATGTGTACGCCGATTTAGGTTACGATGGTGTATTTGCCGGCCTGGAAATTCACTTCTAGTCCATTCAGTAATAAAAAAGCTAATTTTATTCTTTCCAGTTATCAGAAAAACTCATTAGCCTTGTAGCATGCAAATAAGGCTAATGAGTTATGTCAGCAAATTCTAATCAAATTAACGGCGCACCCGGGCCGATTATCAGTGAGCCGCAATGGAACGCCATTACGCAGGCTATTGCCGGGTTAAACGCACAGCAGTTGAGCTGGGTAAGTGGTTATCTGGCCGGTTTGGCCGCGTCTGGTCAGGCATTGCCTCAGGCTGCAACTGCCATCGCAGGTGCTCAGGCTGCTGGTGATGCGCCAGTATTAACCATTCTGTACGGTTCGCAAACGGGCAATGCCAAAGGTGTTGCGCAAACATTGCAGGCCAAAGTGGAAGCGGCTGGCATTACCAGCAAGCTGTTAAGTATGGCCGATTACAAACCGCGCCAAATCAAAGCAGAAACCCATTTGGCGATTGTGGCCAGTACTCATGGTGAGGGTGAGCCGCCTGATGATGCCATTGAATTACATGAATTCGTCGGCAGCAAAAAAGCGCCTAAGAATCCTGGCCTCAAATACGCAGTGCTGTCTTTAGGCGACTCCAGTTATGAGTTCTTCTGTCAGACCGGTAAAGATTTCGATGAGCGCCTGGCTAGCCTGGGTGGCAAAGCCGTTGTGCCACGCGTGGATTGCGATGTTGATTACGAAAATGAAGCGCAAGCCTGGTGTGAGAAACTGATTGAATCGCTGAAGGGTGATTTTGCGGGTAGCAATACGGCCGTTGCTGTGCAGCAGGGCAGTGCAGTGCAAGCGGTTGCAGCGCAAACTTACACGAAGAAAGCCCCTTATACTGCAACATTGCTCACGTCGCAGAAGATTACTGGTCGTGATTCGGTAAAAGATATCCGTCATATTGAAATTAGCCTGGAAGATTCAGGTATTCAGTATCAGGCCGGTGATGCACTGGGTGTATGGTTTAAGAACGACAGTGCGTTAGTTGAAGAACTGATCGGCTTAATTGAAGCCAATGCCGATGACAGCGTAGAAGTAGACGGTCAGTCGCTGACGCTGGCAGATGCGTTAATGAGTAAACTTGAACTAACGCTAAGCTATCCCGGATTTATTAAAGCCTATCAGGAAGCCACAGGCTCTGAAGCCCTGGCAGCATTGTTGGAAGATAAAGCGGCGTTGCGTGAATACCTGGCCGACAGACAAATTGCCGATATCGTTCGCGATTATCCGGCAGCGGTTGCTGCGCAAGCTTTTGTGAATGCATGTCGCCCAATTACACCGCGCCTGTATTCGATTGCGTCGAGTCAGTCTGAAGTAGAAGACGAAGTACACCTGACCATTGCACACGTTGATTACGACGCGTTTGGTAAACGTCATCAGGGTGGCGCGTCTGGTTATTTGTGTGAGCGTCTGGAAGAAGGCGGTGAAGTAGAAGTATTCGTTGAACCAAACGATAACTTCCGCTTGCCAGCTAACCCGGATACACCAGTGATCATGATTGGTCCGGGTACCGGTATTGCGCCTTTCCGTTCATTTATGCAGGAGCGCGATGCTCAAGGTGCAGAAGGTAAAAACTGGTTGTTCTTCGGCAATCCGAACTTCACCCAGGACTTCCTGTATCAGGTGGAGTGGCAGGCATATGTGAAGAGCGGATTGTTGAGCCGCATCAGTCTGGCTTTCTCACGCGATCAGGCCGAGAAAATTTATGTTCAGCAACGTTTGCTGGAAGAAGGTAAAGACGTGTTTGCCTGGCTTGAAGAGGGCGCGCACGTTTATGTGTGTGGCGATGCAAACCGCATGGCGAAAGATGTTGAAAACGCTCTGCTGGACATCATTAAAACCCACGGTAACAAAGATGAGTCAGATGCCAAAGCGTACTTATTGGCTCTGCGTAAAGCAAAACGATATCAGAAGGATGTCTATTAATGAGCGATTCTAAGTCTCCTTTTATTGTAGAAGGCAAACTGGCCGACAACGAGCGTTTGAAAGCCCAAAGCCGTCATTTACGCGGAACTATTGAAGCTGACCTGAAAGATCCTTTAACAGGTGGTTTTAATGGCGACAACTTCCAGTTAATACGTTTCCACGGTATGTACCAACAGGACGATCGTGATATTCGCGCAGAACGCGCAAAACAAAAACTGGAGCCATTGCACAATGTCATGCTGCGCGCCCGTTTGCCGGGCGGGATTATCAAGCCTGAACAATGGCTGGTTATCGACAAGTTCGCTGAAGAGCACACAATGTATGGCAGCATTCGTTTAACTACGCGTCAGACATTCCAGTTCCATGGTGTATTGAAGCCGCATATTAAATTGATGCACCAAACGCTGAACAAAGCGGGGATTGACTCCATTGCTACGGCCGGTGACGTAAACCGAAACGTACTGTGTACCTCTAATCCAATTGAATCTCAGGTTCATCAGCAGGCCTATGATTGGGCGCGTAAGATAAGTGAGCACTTACTGCCTAAGACCCGTGCATATGCTGAGATTTGGTTGGACGGTGAGCGTTTGGAAACCACTGATCAAGAGCCAATTCTGGGCGACACTTACTTACCTCGTAAGTTTAAAACAACGGTTGTGATCCCCCCGCAAAACGACGTGGACGTACACGCAAACGATTTGAACTTTGTGGCAATTGCTGAAAACGGCGAACTGGTAGGTTTCAACGTACTGGTTGGTGGTGGTCTGGCAATGACGCACGGGGATAAAACAACGTATCCACGTAAAGCAGATGACTTTGGTTTTATTCCTTTAGAGCACACTCTGGCCGTAGCTGAAGCGGTAGTAACCACACAGCGTGACTGGGGTAACCGCGTCAATCGTAAAAACGCGAAAACCAAATATACCCTTGAGCGTGTGGGTGTAGATAACTTCCGCAAAGAAGTTGAAAAGCGTGCGGGTGTTGAATTTGCGCCGAGCCGTGCGTATGAGTTTACCAGCCGTGGCGACCGCATTGGTTGGGTTGAAGGTATCGACGGAAAATTCCACTTAACGCTGTTCATTGAGAACGGTCGTATTCTGGATTATCCGGGTAAAACACTGAAAACGGGCTGTCGTGAAATCGCCAAAATTCACCAGGGCGACATGCGAATGACAGCCAACCAGAACCTGATCATTGCAGGTGTACCCGCTGATCAGAAAGACGCAATTGAAGCACTGGCGCGCGAGCACGGTCTTATTCAACCGGATATTACCCCTCAGCGTATGGATTCCATGGCGTGTGTGGCATTGCCAACGTGTCCGTTGGCGATGGCAGAAGCCGAGCGATTCCTGCCGGGTGCAGTGGATCAACTTGATACCCTGATGGCCAAGCATGGATTAAGTAACGACAGCGTGATCTTCCGTGTAACCGGCTGCCCGAACGGCTGTGGCCGCGCTATGTTGGCGGAAGTGGGTCTGGTAGGTAAAGGACCGGGTCGATACAACCTGCATCTTGGTGGTAACCGCGAAGGTACGCGCATTCCGCGTATGTACAAGGAAAACATTACTGAACAGGAAATTCTCGACATCCTCGACGATCTGTTAGGCCAGTGGGCCGCAAACCGTCAGACTGGCGAAGCGTTTGGTGATTATGTTGTACGCGCTGACATCATTAAACCCGTGGTAAATTCTGCTCAGGATTTTTATGACTGAACACGAACTCAGCCAGATTAGTCAGCCACTCAGCCTGGATATTTCCACGGCTGACCTGGTTGAAATTAATCAGGCACTGGAAAAAATGGATGCATCAGGCCGGATCCGTTGGGCAATGGCCAACTTACCGGGTGAGCAGATTGTGTCGTCGAGTTTCGGCGCACAATCTGCGGTTATGTTGCATTTGCTTACCAAGGAAAGGCCTGATATTCCGGTTGTACTTACCGATACGGGCTATTTGTTTCCGGAAACCTACCAGTTTGTTGATGAACTGACAGAAAAGCTCAATCTGAATTTAAAAGTGTACAGTGCCGGTATCTCGCCTGCCTGGCAAGAAGCCCGCTTTGGTCGCTTGTGGGAAAAAGGCATCGAAGGTATTGAGCAGTACAACAAAATGAATAAAGTTGAGCCCATGCAGCGCGCATTGAAAGAACTCAATGTAGGTACCTGGTATGCCGGGTTACGCCGCAGTCAGGCCGATACACGTCAGCGCCTACCCGTGCTTCAAAAAGCGGGCAAGCAGTTTAAGTTGTATCCCATTATTGATTGGTCTAATAAAGACTTACATTACTATTTAAAAGACAATGGCCTGTCGTATCACCCATTGTGGGAACAAGGCTATGTGTCGATTGGAGACTGGCATACCACTCAGTCGCTACAAGAAGGCATGAGCGAACAGGATACCCGTTTCTTTGGGTTGAAGCGCGAATGCGGTCTTCACGAATTTGGTGACGGTATTTAATCGTCACCTTCTTTTCTGATTGGCTGTTGTTATCGGGTTACTGAAAAATAACGGCCAAATACCTGCTGAATTTCATTCACGAAACTCTCTGACTCATTGCGCGGAATTAATCTGGACAGTTCGGCCCCTACAGACGTAAATCGATAGTAGGTAAGCCAAAGACTGGGTTTGTTTGGCGTAAGTTGTACACTCGATTTGGAAAATTTTAGTGTTTGTGTGCTGCCTTTTGCCAGCAGTCCGGTTTCCATTTCGCTTGCATACACCAGTTTCATATTACTCAATGCCAAAATATCGGTAAAAGACAAGCCGTGCTGGGCGAGCACAAAAGTGCCGCTTGTTCCGGGTGTAAGTAAACTCAATAAACCGGGTTTATTGTGAAAGCCAGACAGTATAATTGGCGTTGAATCCTGGTTGCGCTTACAGGCAAGCTGGCAGGCACGGCTGAACAGTTCGGCATCACGCTGCGTGAGTTTAGTGAGTGTTTCCAGTGTTCTTAACGAAAAGCTCCCAGGGCGCTGTACCTCCACAGCCAGAATTTTTCCCCACAACTCTTGCATGGCGGGTGAAAATATATGCTCAGCCATATCGGCAAATGCATGAAACCAGTCGGGGTCAAGCTGCTCGGTGCTGCTCTCGGAATACGAAACCCCTAAGGCAATCGACATTATGCTTTTTAGGTTGTTTAGCCGGTTTTGCTCTTTTAAGCGTCTGAAGTTGGCAATTTCATGAGGTTCAAATCCCCGAATGTCCAAAACATGAGGTGTAACTCCAATTTGTGCAAACCAATGAGTAATGCGCTGCTGGAGCGCAGAAGTTGAGGTGCCAGCTGATTGCGCCTTTTTGCGTTCAGTCGATTGAGGCGCGTTAACGCTGGGTTTATTCGGCGATATTCCCTGAGCTAAATGGGGTGGTGCATTTGAAGGTATTTTCATCTATTTGAGCACTAAAAAGTGGCGCAGATATGTATATCTGTATTACTTTAGTGTAAAGCGAGATTGCTTTGCAAATTCGCTTTTAGGCGGTAGGATGGGGTTAATGTGTATGAGATGCCAAAGTACTGATGTCAGCGGAATACGATAACGACGAGCTGGTTTTCCTGGATGAAGACAGTCACCAGGAGCTCGATGATAAAAATAAGCGGCAGTGGAATATTCTTATTGTTGATGACGATGAAGAAATTCACACTGTTACCAAACTTGCCCTGTCTGGCCTGGTTGTTCATGAACGCTCTCTGAATTTTCTTCACGCTAGTTCTGGCAAGCAAGCCAAATCGATGCTGGATGAACATGGGCGAGATATCGCTATTCTTCTGCTTGACGTAGTAATGGAAACCGACGACGCGGGGTTAACCGTAGTTGAGTACCTGCGTGAAACGCTGAAGTTACACGAACCACGTATTATTCTGCGCACCGGTCAGCCAGGATTTGCACCCGAAGAGCAGATCATAAAGACCTACGACATTAACGATTATAAAATGAAAACCGAACTGACTCGGGCCAAGTTGCTCACGACGGTCATTTCGTCTATTCGTTCTTATCAGCAAATTCTTACTATTAATCAAAGCCGCCTTGGTTTGCAGAAAATCATCCATTCATCTGCAAACTTATTAGAAGAGCACTCCGTTAAAGGCTTCTGCGAAGGAATAGTGACACAGATCAGTTCGCTGATTGGTCTGGAGGCTGAAGGGATAGTGTGTGCCAGAGCCGGTTCAGTGCTGGATCGTGACGACGACGGCGTCTACGTTTTGGGTGCTGCTGGCGACTACGCCCAGTTCATCAACGAACGAATAGAAGAGCTCCACAACGATTTAATTGTGCACAATGTATCTCGTTGCCTGCAATCCAAAGCGCATATTTTCGACGATGGCGTATCTATTCTGTACCTCAATAGCTCGGGTTTTGAAGCCGCTGTCTATTTAAACTTGTCTCACAGCATCAGTGATCTCGATAAACAGCTACTGGAAGTTTTTTTAAGCAGTATTTCAGTGGGCTATGAAAATGTGTACCTGTTCCACGAGTTAAGAAATGCTGCTTTCAGAGACTGGCTGACACGGCTGCCGAATCGAAATGAATTTATTAAAATTCTGGATACCCATTCGCATGGTGGTGCAGGAAAAGGGTTGTGCGCTGCGTTAGTGGATGTTAATCAATTCTCTGATATCAACGACGGACTTGGTCAGGAAACAGGCAACGAGTTACTAAAAGCGGTAGCAAACCGTTTAAATGAGAGCTTTGGCAGTGATGTCCACAAAGGGCGCATTGCAGCTGACATATTCGGCTTATTAGGGCCTGCTGATGTGGTAACACCAGAGAAGATCACGGCAGCATTTCAACAATCCTTTACCGCAGATGACCACACTATTCCCCTTAATGTAACAATCGGGTTGTGTGAACTGGATGACAATAAAAAAGTACCGGGCGTTGACCTGTTAAAGCGAACTAATATCGCCCTGAATCGTGCAAAAAAAATACCCACTACTAATTTTGAGTATTTCGCACCTGAAATTGAAGAGCAAACGACCTGGCGTTTGCATTTGATTCGTCGATTGCGTACCGATTTTGCTAACCGTAAACTGGAACTCTGGTGTCAGCCTCAAATTGAACTGGCAAGCGAAAAAATAGTCGGTATGGAAGGACTGTTGCGCTGGCCGGATGGCAGCGGTGGTTACATTTCGCCTGCTGAGTTTGTACCTTTGGCAGAGTATTCAGGGTTGATTGTTGACATTGGCCACTGGGTATTGGAAGAGTCGTGCCGACGCTTGCAGGAGCTCAAGAAATTAGGTTATCCGCACTTACGCGTTGCCGTTAACGTATCTATTCCTCAGTTCCGGGATCCCGATTTTGTGGATAAAGTGAAGCGGTTGCTCACAGAGTACGCGCTGCCACCTAGCTTACTGGAGTTGGAGATCACCGAGAGCGTGGTAATGGACGAGCCGCAAATCGTTATCGATGCATTAACCGATTTGAAAGAGTTTGGTGTCACCATAGCCATTGACGATTTTGGCACTGGCTTCTCGTCAATGAGTTATTTACAAAAGTTGCCGTTACACCGTTTAAAGGTGGATCGTTCGTTTGTAAAAGACATTGGTGTTGGTGAATCTGCATTAATTGCAGAAACCATTGTAACACTCGGCAATAAATTGGGCTTGGTTACGATCGCCGAAGGCATTGAAAAGCGCGAACAAGCGAATCACATGATCAAATTAGGCTGTGACGAAGCACAGGGATATTTGTTTGGTAGGCCAATGCCGTTTAATCAGTTAATCGACTTCCTCGCCGATCACGACGCCAGTCACGCTTAGCATTTATTTAATTTAAAATACGAGCGAGCTTATTCCGAACAGCGCTGATTTGACTATTCAGCGCTACCTGATTTTGTTTTAGCCAACGATTGTTTCGTCCGGACGGATGAGGAAACACAAAGGTGTTGTCCGCCGCTGAGCTATTATTAATCGCGTCGGTAATAGAGGCAAATTGCGGCTGATAATAATGCTGTGCATATCTACCCACTAAAATGGTAAGCTCAGGACGAAGCAACGCCCGAATCTTTGCGTGCCAGGCCGGTGCACATTCTGGTCTCGGCGGTGCGTCGCCAGCGTGTTTCTTACCCGGATAGCAAAACCCCATTGGCATAATGGCAAAGTATTCAGCATTGTAGAACTGCTCGCGCGACACATTTAGCCAGTCTCTTAAACGGTCGCCGCTTGGGTCATTCCAGGGCTTATTACTGTTATGCGCAATCAGGCCTGGGGCTTGCCCAATAATGAGTATACGAGCGTTGGGATGGAGTTGAATAACAGGCCGAGGCGGTAGTGGCAAGTTGGACTGGCATAGGGTGCATTGTTGAATACTTGCCAGGGTATGATGGAATGTACCTAAGTATATTTTATTATTCGCATTGGTTGTCATAAAGCTGTAACAAAAGTATGTTCTTTAATTGATCAATCGCCAGTATTGCAGTAGTATGAATTTATCGTTAATTACTGGAGAAGTCCCATGCGTAAATTATTAGTAGCTTCTGTGTTGGCCGCAAGTGCTTTCACGGCTAACGCTGAGGCAGGTAACGATAAAGCTTTTGCTTGCATGGATGCCAAAACGTTCGAAATTAACAGCAGCTGCATGGTTGATACCATAAGTAACAACGTGCAATTTAAAGCCGCTCAACAATCTATCGTTGAGGTAGCCAACGCAAACTCGGCAGAGTACGCCATTGCCACAATGACGTTTGACGCTAAAAAAATGACAATTGATATCGTCGCTCACCGGGATGCATTGCTAGTAAAAAATACACTAGCACAGCCGAATCGCTAATTGCTTAAGGCATTGTAAACAGAAAACCGGAGCTTTGTTCCGGTTTTTTTGTTTTCAGCTGTATAGCAGGTGATTATCAGTACGGTTATAACGATAATCACCTTGCCTATCAGTCTGTTTGTCAGTCAGAAAATACCCTGTTTAACCCGTTGAGAGCAGCAACCCGATACGCTTCGGCCATAGTGGGGTAGTTAAAGGTTGTGTTTACAAAATACTCTATGGTGTTACCACCACCTTCCTGCTGCATAATTGCCTGCCCGATGTGCACAATTTCAGAAGCGCGTTCACCAAAGCAATGAATACCCAGCACTTCCTTCGTTTCCCGGTGGAACAAGATTTTTAGACTGCCAACCTGGGTTGAAGCAATTTGTGCTCGCGCAAGGTGTTTAAACTGAGCGCGACCTACTTCATATGGTACTTTCATTTGCGTTAATTCTTGTTCTGTTTTACCCACAGAACTGATTTCAGGGATGGTGTAAATGCCGGTAGGGATATCATCAACTAACTTCGCATTTGCGTTGCCACTTAGCATGGCTTCCGCAGCAAAGCGTCCCTGATTATAGGCAGCTGAAGCCAGACTGGGATAACCAATTACATCACCAACGGCATAGATGTTTTCTACTTCGGTCTGGTAGTTGCCATTAACTTTAAGCAAGCCGCGGGAATCTGCTTTTAACCCCACGTTTTTAAGGTTAAGCATGTCGGTATTACCAGTGCGGCCGTTAGCAAACAGCAAACAGTCTGCGCGCATACGTTTGCCAGAGTCCAAATTCAGGATCACGCAGTCGTCTCTGCCTTCAACTGAGCTGTAGGATTCGGTATGACGAATTACTACGCCGTTGTTCCACAGGTGATAACTCAATGCGTCAGAGATTTCTGCGTCTAAAAATGACAGCAAACGATCGCGCATGTTAACCAAATCTACTTTTACGCCCAGACCTCTGAATATCGAGGCGTATTCCGTACCGATTACACCAGCACCATAAATGATAACGGTTTTAGGTTCGTGATCCAGATTTAAAATGGTGTCGGAGTTATAAATTCGCGGGTGAGTGAAGTCGATATCTTTAGGGCAGTATGGACGCGAGCCGGTAGCGATGGCGATTTTTTCACCAGTAATGATTTCCTTTGAATTGTCGGCGCGCAAAATTTCGACCGTATGTTGATCGATAAAGCTGGCTTCGCCGTGAATAAGTGTAACGCGGTTGCGGTCATAAAACGATGAACGCAAACGGGTTTGCTTGCGGATCACGCCACTCGCGTGCTGCATAATGTCTGAGAATGTCAGATTGCGCGATACGTGGTTGTCTGCGAATAACGGCGTAGAATTGTATTCAATCAAGCGGCTTACCGAGTGACGCAGGGCTTTTGATGGAATGGTACCCCAATGCGTGCAACCTCCACCTACGGCGCTGTACTTTTCAATAACCGCAACACGTTTACCGGCTTTTGCGAGCTGCATTGCCGTGCCTTCACCACCCGGGCCGGTGCCAATAACAATTGCGTCAAACTGAAATTTAGGTTTTGCGGTCTTCTTGGTTGTCATGATCGTGCGCTGCGCTCGCTGAAGTGTTGAATTTCATTTATGGATGTTTTTCCATATTAGCCAAAAATAGCTGATATGTTTAGGGTTTTATTGGTAACGAAAGGTCTTATGTCAGGAAAGGTATGTAAAATCTAAATCCCAGACTATTCGTTGGTTCAAACCTGATTATTCGTTCTGCGGTTGCGGAAACACTAAAGTGAACTGCGTACCGCCTTCGGTTGAATCAGTTAACTTGATGTCGCCTTTAAACGCCTGATACATCCATGCTTTTGCCATATGCAACCCCAAACCCGTATGTTGCTTATGGCGTTTGCTGGTGATGAAAGGATCAAAAATCGTTGATTGAAGGGAAGGAGGGATGCCTGCACCATTGTCGGTTACCCGTACTTCTACGTGTGTGTTCTTTTGAGTGGCTACTATGGCAATCTTGTTAGCAGTACTAGCGCCAAAGGCATGATCCATCGCGTTCGTAATCAATATTTGGATTATCTGAGAAAAAGCGCCCGCGTCTCCCTGTATATTCATATTTTCCGGAATATGTACTTCCAGCGTGACGTGATGTTGTTTGAATAGGCCCGCCATACTTTGTTTGAGAATGTTAATTGTGTCTAGCACATTAAACGTTGAATTGTCGTCTTTAGCGCGTTCAAAAGATAGGCGCTTGAAACTCTTCACCAGATTAATCGCGCGTTGATTATTGCTGTCGGCCAGTAAAATTACTTTTTCAGACTGGCTGATAAAATGCTCAAACTGCGCTTTGGTTAGCCCATTTTTTGCTCGTTCAGATAGCGTATCCAGCAAGGATTTTAAATTAGAAAGGGCCATTCGCGTGGCGCCAACCGGCGTATTAAGCTCATGTGCAAGCCCGGCTACCATGATGCTTAACGACGATAGCTTCTGTGATTCGGCCAATTCGCTTATAAGCAAATTCTGTTGTGCTAACGCTGTTTTTAGTGAGTCTCTTTCATTTTTGAGTGCTTTGCTCAGGCCTTTTAATCGTTGGAAATGTTTAACGTACAAAATAAGCACAATTAGCCCAAAGGCACACAGAACGAATGACATTGCGAATGCGTACTTCATCGCCTTTAATTTCAAACCTGGTAGCAAGTCATCTTTGCTTTTTGCCAACAAATAGATTTCCTGCATACCTCCGACTTCATGATGAGAGGATTTGATGCGTTGTGCCGTAATAATATGATTGCCTATTGTCTGGCTTGGAACACTGTCCTGGGTAGACAATTGATGCCATAAATGTGGTACTTCCAACACAATATTTGCCGGCGGCGTACTTAGATCGATGGTCCATTCTTTATCCGGGTTAGGGTGCAGTATCCATTTTGATGTACCTGCTCCCACAAGTAGGTAACTCGTTGCCGTATTCAGTGTATTCAGATTGTCAAGTAGCGGTCTTAAGTCGAAGTTTATTACCAGGATGCCCGTGCCAAGTTCGGCCTGTGTTGCCTTGGTGACGGCCCTCACAGTAGGATAAAACGGGCGTTGTACTACGCCATTTTCAACGTTTAAGTCTATCTGGGTGATAAATATTTCGTCCGGTACCAATGAAATGCCGGCAGTGAAATAATATCGGGATGCTTTATTTTGTAGTGCCGATTCATCAACCTCCACCAGCGTACCGTCGTGTGTTAATTCGAGTCTGACAATTTCATTTCCCTGTAAGTCCAGCCAGCGCACTTGAAGTAATTCCGGATACACCTTAAAAAGTGTTTTAAATGCATGCGAAATAACACGTTTGCTTGGCTGAAGCAGTTCCAGTTCATGTTTAAACAGGCGCATAACCGTTTCAATTTCGCTAATTTTTCGATTGATCAGCACAGAGGCTGCATCAATCTGAGAGCGCTGCGTTATTTGAATGGGCTGCTTGAATGTCGATAGCCGGTCGGTATAGGTAAGAAAGCCGATAATGCCTGCAACACAAATGACAAACAGAACCCACACGAAGCTCCATATGTTTCGTAAAATTCCCTGCTGCTCAAGTTTTGCCAGTTCCATATAACTCAGCAGGGGGGATGCGAGCTTAACCAATCCAGTAATACTGGTATTGGCATAGGTTTGGCGTACAGATACCCTTGCGCAAAGCGAAAATCATTCTCAAGTAACAACGTTTCTTGTTCTTTGGTTTCTACGCCTTCTGCAATTACGTCGAAATTAAAGCGATGTGCTACACGCACAATCATCTGAATAACATGCAGGGCATTCTCGTGATCCCCGTTAGTGAGGTCTTGGACAAACTGGCGGTCAACTTTTACGGTAGTGGCAACCAGGTTGGTGAGTTGCGACAACGATGAGTAACCGGTACCAAAATCGTCAATACTTACTTTGATCCCCAAACTTATAAATTTAGACAAGATGGGGTTGAGTACGCGGTAATCACGGGTAGCCTGGCTTTCAGTGACTTCAATTTCCAGCAAGGATGGGTTCACTTGCTTTGTATCAATGTAGGCTTCAATTGTGCGGTAAATGGCAGGATGCGAAACATCATTGTTTGCAAGGTTGAAAGACACAGGCAACCGATAACCGGCTGATTGAATACGCTGGATTGCTTCAATTGTCATTCCCAGCACCATTTCAGACAATTCAAGGCTCATGCCAGAGGCTTCTGCAATGGGAATAAAATCATTTGGAGGACACATCGAGCCGTCTTGTCTTTGCCATCTTAGCAGCGCTTCAAAACCCACAGGTTTACCGTTGGTCATGTCGATTTTAGGTTGAAGAGCTAAGTGAAAACCGCTCCTGGCGGAAATTGCGCCTTTTAGTTCAGACAGGATATTCATGCGGTTGGTGAGACCTTGCAGCATTTTGGTATCAAACTGTAGAACATGCAGATTTCTGAACCGCGCTTTATTCAACGCTAAATTGGCAACAATGGCGATTTGATGAATAGACAACGACGGTAAATCACTGAAATGCAGAATACCTACCTGAATTTGCTGCTGAATGTCTACTTTGTCGAGCACTAAAGGTAGCCCTCTGAATTGCTCAATTTCGTAAATTTTGGGAACCTGTTGTTTGGAGAATACAGCGCCAATGGTGTCATCATCCCAACTTGCCATGAGTATTGCTGCGGGGAACTGTTTCTTAAGCGAGATCACCAAGGCTTTGCGAATATCGTTGGCGTAGTCGTTACCCACCATCATTTCGATGGCATCCTGATTCTGCAATCTAAATAATAGAAGTGAGCAGTCACTTCTCTGTGACTCGCTTAACTGTTTGATTTCCCGAATGAGCCAGTTGCGATTGTGTATGCCAAAATTCTCGTCCAAATAGGCAAGCTTGCTGAGTCGGTCCATGAGTGCCTGGTTTACAAATCCGCTGCTGATGTTTTCTGCAAATACCTGCAGCAGGGTCAGATGGCTTTCGTCCAGATTATGTGGAGAATCGATGACCATTAAGTAGCGTTGATGATCGAATTGACTGGTATCAAAAAGCAGCACGGATATATTTTTATCGAAAACGTGTTGTTGGGTTTTAATACAGTTGGTTACCGCGAGTTGAATTGACGAGAGCTTGTCGCCGGAATAAAGCGAAAAGATATGTTCTAGCTCGGCATTAATTAATGGCCGAAAATGCTGACTAGCAGCCACTATGGGGGATTTAGTGATGTTTTTACACTGGTCATCTGTAAGAACGCACACTATCCCTCCCGAGTTGGGAATATTAATCACATGCGCGATTTCTTCCAGTACCGTATGGGCAAAAGCATCGATATCCTGTTTTGCCGTTAACGCTCTGGATGCATCCACTATCATTTGTAACCCACGGCGGGCGGCATACAGCTCATGCGACATTTGCCAGGTACGTAAGTTACTGATCACAACACTAAGTAATTTCTCTGTATTCAGGTCCGCTTTATTCCAGTATTCTGCAATGTCATAATCCTGCATGGCGTCCTGGCGCGGATTAATGCCGGGTTGACCCGTCAGCAGCACGATACGTACAAGTGAATCGCCTAGGATGTTGCGGACGGTATCGATTAGAAACAACCCTGCATCATCAGTTTCCATGATGATATCTAACAGAATCAGGCTAATATCCCTCTGCTTAGACAGAATGGTGGCAGCTTGTGCTGCTGAGCTAGCCCTGATTAACTCGATTCCTTTACCCATGAATGAAAGATCAGACAGGGCCATGGCCAGTACGTCCTGATAGGATTGGTCATCTTCTACACTCAGCACCTTCCACTTGTCTTCGGTGGAAATAAACGCTTCGCATTGTGATTCAGAAAATTCAAACAGTTCATTCATACAAGCATTCCAGCTTAGAGTTTAGCGGAAACACTGAAATCCAGTTGTTTTACAAACTGGTTGGCGTGTTACGCGGACAAGCGCATATATCCATATGCTGTGGGGAATAGCCAAACCTTAAAAAACAACACGGTTCTTTGTGTCTTCTTATACTAAAGTGTTAACTATTTCGACGAAAATTCAAGTTTGGGGTAAAAAAAAGCGGCAACATCCGTAAACATGTTGCCGCTCATTCGAATCAATGAAAGGATTAAGCGAACTGGACTTCGAGCTGCGACAGTTTCAGCCACTTTTCCTTTTGCAGAATGAGTGACTGCTTAAGCTCTTTGTATTTAAAATCGAGCTCCAGACGTTCCATGCTGCGTATCAGGTGCTTTTTGCGCAAGTTCATAATACGCTTTTTCGTGGTGTAGTAGTCCGTCATTTTCTGAAGCAACAGATCGTACTCTTTTTGAAGTGTTTGCATCACTTCTTCTGCGTTTGGCAATTTGGATACTTTCTGGCTGGCGCGTTTTAACTGCATGGCTGCCCGGGCTTTTTCGATTCGCTCTTCAGGGCATGTGCGCAGATTGCTTGTTAAACCTAAAAAAGACAAGCCTTTGATCAGCCATTTTGTTGGGTCAAACTGATACCAGCGAATACCATTGCGGTAATCATATTCAAAAATATGGTGAAAATTATGGTAACCCTCACCAAAGGTGAAAAACGCTAAAATGCCGTTATCGCGCGCACTGTTTGAGTCGGTGTAAGGCTGACTCCCCCAGTAATGGGCAAGCGAGTTTATAAAAAACGTTACATGGTGCACTGCAACCAAGCGGAATACGCCGGCCAGTAAAATCATGCTGAACACATCGCCATTTAACCAGCCTAACAAGCCGGTTAAACCAAAATTAGCAACAAGCACAATGGCTAGGTAATGATTGTGTTGCCACATTACTACCTTGTCTTTCTGCAAATCCTTACAATTGCTGTAATCGTCGTAGCGATGAGCCTGATACTCTCGCAGCATCCAGCCAATATGCGAAAACCACAGACCTTTGCCCGCTGAATACGGGTCTTTGTCGTCTTCGTCTACATGACGATGGTGAATCCGGTGATCTGATGACCAGTGTAAAATACTGTTTTGCAGCGCCATTGCGCCACCTATAGCCAGTATGACTTTTACAGCAGGGTGCGCATCGTAGGTTTTATGCGACCATAAGCGGTGATAACCCGCAGTGATCGACATGCCCGTTGCATAAAACAACACGAGAGTGGTAATAATTTCAGTGGTGTCAAATCCCTGCGTTACTGCCCAAATGGGCACACCAACAAACGCGATGAGTCCGGTGATAATAAACACCAGGACATTGGTGATAATTAAACGTGGCTTTTTCATAAGATACAACTCAGCTTACAACTGTACGCTAATTTAGCTTTAAATCGCGTGTTTCGCAAGGAAAATAGGGGTAATATTAGCCTTAAGAATGAAGAGAGGACTGCTGTTGAGTCGCCAGGAACAGAAACAAAAAACACGCCAAAGTATAATAGATGCGGCATTTCAACTGCTTAACGAAAACCGTACCTTGTCTGCGATCAGCCTGCGTGAAGTTGCCCGCGAGGCGGGTATTGCACCTACGTCGTTTTATCGCCATTTTAAGGATATGGACGAATTAGGGCTGACACTGGTGGACGAGGCTGGATTAGCATTGCGGCAACTAATGCGACAGGCGCGACGTCGCATAGCCTCTGGTGGCGGCGTAATCGACACTTCGGTTGACACCTTTATGGAGTTCATTACGGCGAACAGCAACGTATTCCGACTTTTATTGCGCGAACATACCGGAACTTCTGCTGCTTACCGTTTAGCCGTATCCCGTGAAATTCAGCACTTTACCGATGAATTAAGTGATTACATTATTGAACAGTTGAAGATACCGCACGACATCGCCGTATTGCAGGCCGAGTCCATGGTCAGACTGGTATTTAGCGCCGGTGCAGATGCACTGGAGGCCGACGCTATATTAAAAGCAGCCATCAGTCAGCGAGTTAAAAAGCAATTGCGTTTTATTCAACTAGGAAGTTTAGCATTCTGGCAGAAATTGCCCGATTAAACGGGCAGTTTCAGATTACTTTCTTTGTAAAAATACCCCGGATTCCATGTGCTCAGTAAACGGGAACTGGTCAAACAGTGCTGCGCGTTTTACTTCATGGGTTTTGGTTAATTCCGCCAGGTTATCAACCAGTGTGTGCGGATTGCACGATATATAAAGGATGTTTTCAAACTGGCTGATCATCGCCAGCGTATCCGGATCTAAGCCCGCTCTGGGTGGGTCTACTAATACCGTTGAAAAACGCTTACTGGCTAAATCAATGCCTTTAAGGCGCTCAAATTCCCTTTTACCTTCCATTGCCTGAACAAACTCTTCACTCGACAAACGCGCAATTTGTACATTATCGATATTGTTAACGGCAATATTATACTGAGCGGCATCTACAGAAGGTTTGGCAATCTCGGTACCAACAACAGAGTCAAACTCACCCGCTAACGGTATTGAGAAGTTACCCGCACCACAATACAACTCAAGCAAGTCGCCCGACAAAGGCTTTGATTGCGCAATCGCCCATTCAAGCATTTTGCAGTTCACTTGTGCATTGGGTTGCGTAAAGCTGTTTTCGATATGCTTGAACTGGTAGGTTTTACCGTTAACCGGCAGAGACTCAATGATGAAGTCATTGCCAATAATCATTTTCTGTTTACGCGCCCGGCCGATAATACTCACATTGAATGTCTTGCTCAGTTCATCGCGTAATGTATTTGCGGCTTCTTCCCAGGTACTATCCAACTGACGGTGATATAGCAAACTGATAACACATTGCCCGGAAAGTCCGCTCAGATAATCTATCTGGAAAAGCTTCTTGCGCAGAACATCAGAAGGCGAAACTAATTCCAATAAGCGTGTCATCAACTTGTTGATGGTTACACAAGCCGGTGGAAACTGATCAACCCGATACTTTTCCTTTGAAGTCTGGTCAAACATGATGTGATAGAGATCATCGCCGTCGTGCCACACGCGAAATTCAGCGCGCATCCTATAGTGTTGCGGAGTAGAGGCGTATACATCCAGGATATTACCGTAATAAGGGGCCAGCAATGCCGACAACGCATTGGCTTTGTTGTCGAGTTGTGTCTGATAGTCTGTCTGCATGTTTACCTGCATAGTCTGATTTACCCCCTACAATTAAAGAGCGGCATTGTAGAGTGTTTTGGCAAAACGTCCACTTTACTGCTTATTGTGCTCCATGTGAGATTAAAAAATAGCCAATTTTGATGCGCTATACTAAATAAACGCAAGTTCCCGCCGATAACCTCAGTGAGGTGAGAGAGGGTTTTATTATGACAGTTGATACAATACCAGCTGTAAGTAGCGATCCTGGGAAAGTTGAGAGTCCCAGAACCAGCTTAAACAAGCAGCTTCAGCAAGAGGGCTTGCGCCAGGCGCGTGAGTTTCAGCAATCCACGCAGTCTGTTCAGTTAAGCGTGTCTCAAACAGCGGTGTCCAATAAGGTGATGGTAACCTCAATGGAACAGAATGTGGTTGTGGACGAACGACGTTTTGACAACAGCCAGTACTCAGGTACGGCATCGGATTCGTCTAAGTCCATGTTTGATTTTGAGACAGTTGCAAACAACGTACTTAAATTCGTTGGTGGTGTAGTGCGCGGGGCAGCCAAAGGCGGTGCAGACGACGAAACGTTAACCGACCTCATAGGACAAGCGCGTTCTGGTGTTGCCAAAGGCATAGCGATGGCACAAAAGGATTTGGCAGGCCTGATGAATTCAACGATTTCCCAGGGTATCGAAAAAAGTCGTGATGCGATAGGCAAAGGCATTAACGAACTGGAAGATGAAGTGCTTGGGGGCAGCGACACCGCTTCAGGTGTGATGGCTCAGCAATTGTTTTCGCAAAACATGAACGCCGAGCAGGCCGGGCTGGTGATCAGAACCCGCGATGGAGACGAAGTGTCGCTGTATTTCGGGCAGGCTCGTCAACTAAGTTACAATTCGTCCTATACCTATAACGCTGGTACAAATAGCGGCACCGGCAATGGAACAGCGCCAGCAGCCAGTACGGTAAGCTACAGCCAATCATTGCAGTACACCGAGTATCGAGGGATTAGCTTTGCTGTTAAAGGTGAGCTGGATGAAGGTGAGTTGACGGCGATCAGCGATTTATTAAAGCAAATAACAGATGTAAGCCGCTCGTTTTTTGATGGCGACATTGAGTCTGCTTTTAACAAGGCGTTGGAACTGGGCTTCGACGAAAAAGAACTGGCAGGCTTTTCGTTGCAGCTGGACCGCAAACAGGTAAGCGAGAAAATAGCGGCCTATCAGCAAAACGAAAGTGAGCAAAATAATAAAGATGAGCTAAAGAAAAAGCTGGAGCCACTAAAAGCCTATGTTGAACAATTGAAGTCGATGCAGGATCTGTTGGATAAGACTCTGCAAGCTGGCACCGATTACTCAAAAGTTGTGAATGGTGTTATCAACCAAATGACCGATGTACACGTACCGGATGTGGTATCGGCGATCAATCGATTCCATCTGTACAATAATAAGCTGTCAGGCGATGTAACAGAAAACTAAGAAGTGTCAGCTAACTAAAAGAGAAGCCCCCAAAGTTGGGGGCTTCTTTATATGTAAAAACTAATTCGGTAGATTAGCCGGGTATCTTATCCTTCGCAGGGCGAACTTTTAGTGTTCTATCCTGAAATACCGAATCATTGAACTGACCGATAATGGCGTCTATATCGCCATCAACAACTTCAATGAATCCATATCCCTTTCGCTTTCCGGTTTTCTTATCTTTCATTAAACGGACAGACTGCACCCGAATATGATTTTCAAAGTAGGCCTTAACGGCGTCTTCATTCGCCTTATATGGCAGGTTGCCTACATACAGAGTAGAGACGTTGTCATCCAATTCTATTTCTATGTCTGTAGAAGAAGTAGCGGTATTACCATTTGACATTAAAGAAGCTATCCATGGCGTAACAATACCGCTGATTAACAATGAACCCGCAACCACTGCAGGCGTATACGCATCTAACGGAAACTGATGAGTGAAAAAGAAACCGACAAATGCCAGAACGAGACTGATCAAAACACATTGCATTAAGCTGACTTTCATAATGCTACCTTAATAATATTGTTATAGAGAATAGGTTTGCGCTGGAAATTTTACTCATTTATAACAAAATGAACAATATTAGTTCACAAATTCATTCTGCTGATGCATAAATAAACGGGAATTGTTGTGAAAATAAGCGTTTAAAAAGAATTTCAATAAAAACGCCTTAAAATTACAAATAAGTGTTGACGCATTGTCTCAGCAATGTAGAATGCGCCCCACTTCAACGGGGAACGCCGTAAAGCAACTTTCCGGCATAAAGCGAAAGCCTTATGTGAAGCGGTGTACAGCGAAACGCTTGAGAAAATAAATTTCAAAAAGTGGTTGA
>NZ_VHIP01000008.1 GCF_006494365.1 Aestuariibacter sp. GS-14 | reverse complement strand
TTTAGGCGTTAGTGTGAACGAATGAAGCTCATAATAATTTTACTAGTCTGCTTGATTATTCAAGGGTGCAATAAAGAAGAAGGCAAATTGCTAGCTAATGGAATTGACATCAAAGAAGCGCTTGTAAATTTTAAGTCTCAAAAGAAATTTGTTGAAGACCGAAGTGAACTTTACCCTGGTGCGCCAGATGAACAAACTAGACTTCAGGCTGAAAGCATCATTAATGATGTCGTAGATGAACTCCTAGCTTTAAAAGATAACAATCTGAGTGAAAGAGAGTTTTGGATTATTTTGAAGTCAGCTGCAATGCAACTTCAAACCATGGACTCAGAAGAAATGGACCAAGGGTTATATTACATGGAAAAGTTAATGGACATATATGGCATTGAATCATCGGATGGCAGGCTAAATCAGTGGCGTTATGGTTTTGACCCAAGTTCACACTAACATGTTAAATCATCGAAAAACCACTCGCTGTGCTCGCGTTTTTCGCTGTTTAAAGCGTTGATGTCCGTTATAGCAAAATTATTAGTTCCAGAGTGAGCTTTGTGGATTCTATCGATACGACCGCTTTTGACCAATAGCAGAATTGTCAGCATTTATAGCGTTCTCATTTGTACTCTGTGATGTCACGTTAGCGCTTTTTCATAAGCTTTACTGCGCTGAATAAAACTGCTGGGCGTTGAGCACCTTTTGAATGTACCGCCGGGTTTCGTCGGCCGGTAAATTTTCAATTAAAAACGCTTTTACCTGCTCAGGATCCATGGTGTTTACGGTAGCGGCCATTTTACTCAGGCTCATATCCTGAGACTGATTAAAGGTTCTTGCTACATTTCCCGGCCCGGTATTGTACGCGGCTATTGCACAGTAAAGTTGCGACTCTGCGGAAGTGATTTTGCTGAAATACCGATTCATTACTAAATGAATATAAGCACTGCCGAATATCACGTTTGTCTTAGCATCAAACAGTTCTTCTTTACTGGGGGCCTTGCTGGTATTGAGAATACGTTGGTTTACATCCAGGCCCGCGGTGGTAGGTACAATTTGCATCAGGCCAAACGCGGGGATGGGCGACATTGCACTGGGGTTAAAACTGGATTCGGTTTCCATTACCGCAAAGATAAGGGCCTCAGCTAAGCCGTATTCTTTAGCCAGCTCCTCCACTATTTCATGGTAACGCATTGCCCGATTTAACCGGTCGTCATCGATGGAGAGCTTTTTGATGGTGGAGCTTTTTTCTCTGGGGTCTACACGGGCGGTTTGCTTTTCTTCCTTAACGAGCTGCTCGGCAAATTCCTGCTCCTTTCTGCGTTCTTTCGGCTCTTCTATTTGTTTGGCATGCCGTTTTATCGCATCAGCCTGCTCTTTTATGTCATCGGCGGTTTGTTGGGCGTCTTCCTTGGTTGAAACGCTTGTTGCGGTGGTAGCCAGCGATTCGGCAAGTGGGCTAATGTCGGCAGGCTGAAGGCCAATTGAAGCGGCTATTGTCATACTGCTATCACTTTGAGGCTCGGGGGTGTCAGGTGCATTAGCTGAGCGCACTAACACTGCGCTTATAAAGGCAACCAGCTGTTCGGTAGTCACCTTAGCCTGATTCACAAACCCGGCTTTGATTTGGTTATGCTCAAAGTCTATCGCTACTTTCATGGTTTTGTCGGGCGAGTACACAACGATTTTCCTGGCAGTACTCACCTCAGCGTAGCCCCACTTTTCACGAATACTGCGCTTGTAGTTTTGCCAGTCATTGCGAAATTGTTCGGCGTAGTTACTGGCATCTTGTCTGAATTGAGCAGAATAAGCCTCGCGCTGTTTATCAAACTCGCTTTTTTCCTGTGCACTTTGAGCAAACGCAAAGGAACTTGCCGTAAGGCAAAGTAACACGGCAACAAAGCCAGAGCAGAAAGCGTGAATCAATGGATTATTTGAATTTATGGTATTCATATTTGGTCAGCAGTGCATCGGCAAAGAGTTGTGGTGAAATATCCCCTACAGCATAAAAATTGGGTGTGAGTTCGGCGCGAATGTTGTTCACAATCTCGGTTGGGTCGTCTTCGAACATTTCTGCATCCTGCAGCGACATGATCAGTTCGCTGATCCTGGTAACGTCTTCCAGTGAATAGTTAACGTAGCCTACACTGCGCTGCAGAAACAAACCCGTAATATCCAGTTCCCGGTTTTCTATATAAAACAGAATGTTGCGGTAATCATTAATATAACTTTGCGGATAAATCAGGCCCATTTGCGTTATGGCGGAAACGTTGATGTCTTCCCCATTAAGATTGTCTGCCGTTTCGCTAAAAGGCAAATGCGGGGCGAACCCTTCTTTTAATGCAATAACTGAGTAGCCAACTAATCTGTCGGCATTCATGAACGTGGTAAGCAGGTATTTCTCATTAAACAGGTATTCGTACTGAACTGCTGGGTCGATGTCAGAAACTTTTATAACTTTGGGGGCGCCGACAACGCTTTCCAGATAGTCGCGGGTGATACCTACACTGAGCTCATCAAGCGCGGCGTACTCTACGTTGTTAGTAAACGACGAAACCGACGTTTCGTACAGGGCAATCACCAGATCCTTAGTGTCGTTCCACTGGCCAAAACCTATCATCACGGCCGCTACGGTGAACAGCACATTTCTGATCTTCTGACTAGCGCTTAGTCTTTCCGCGATTTCCTCAACATCTTCCTGTAATTCTTTTAAATCATCGGGTTTCACAATGGCAGGGTCCTTTTACCAGTAAAATTGCCGGGCAATTTTTATACACCTTAGCAGGCTTTTTTATCGGGGAAAATAAATGTATTTAAAATTGCGGGCATCAATCCATTCTGGTGCAGAAACCTCTCGGGTCAGACGATTGTTTTAAATGCACTTCACGCAGGGTTGTCGATTTTGCGATTAAGATGCGGTGACACGTTTTATGCACCAATTGTTGCTTTACCATGATAACACAAGAATCTAATTGCTTGGTTTTGTGGCGCTGAAATGAATAATTGCCCTTGCAATTTCATTGAGCTGAATAGGCTTTGTAATGAAAGCCTTCATGCCGGTATTTAAACATTTCTCTTTATCTTCGTTTAACGCATTAGCGGTCATCGCAATGACCAGTGCAGAGGAATCCAGTTTTAGAATTTCAGCGGTTGCGGTTATGCCATCCATTACTGGCATTTGCATATCCATAAATATCAGCGTGTATTTATGTAATTTAAATAAATCAATGGCTTCCTGTCCGTTATTAGCAATGGTGACGTAATAACCCAGTGTCTCTAACATGGTTTGGGCAATGATCTGATTGATCATGTTATCTTCAACCAGTAGTACCTGATGCGGATATTTTTCCGACAAATTATCGTAGTTATCTTTTGTTGCTTTTTCTTTCGGCAACGCGCCTTTGCCGAAAGGAAGTTCAAAAGAAAATGTGGAGCCAATGTACTTCTCACTTTCAACCGAAATACTTCCCCCCATTAGTTCGAGCAATTTCGCACATATAGATAAGCCTAGCCCGGTACCTCCATATTTGCGTGTGATTCCCTCTTCTGCCTGAGAAAATGCAACAAAAAGACGGGACTGTTCTTCTTGCGTCATGCCAATACCCTGATCTTTAACACTAAACTTCAAATGAAATTTACCATTTTGTTCACTAAGCAGTATGACATTCAGCCAAATGTCGTCGCTATCACCAGAGAACTTAATTGCATTGCTAAGAATGTTCATGAGTATTTGCCTGATCCGCACCACGTCTCCAACCAAATACTGTGGGATGGTATCGGTAAAATGGCTGTGAATACTTATCCCTCGCTTGGAGGCAATATTCGATACCAGTAGCAATACTTCGTGTACTGCTTCGCGCAAATCAAAATTAACCTGCTCAATTTGCAGCTTTCCCGATTCAATTTTAGAAAAGTCCAGAATATCGTTGATGATAGTGAGCAAGCTCTCACCGCAGGAACGTACGGTAGTAAGCATTTCTCTTTGTTTGGTAGACAAATTGTCGTCCTTGAATAAAGAAAGCGTACCAATAATGCCGTTCATGGGCGTTCTGATTTCGTGGCTCATATTGGCCAGAAAAAGTGATTTTGCTTCAGCCGCAGATTTGGCTAATTTTTCAGACTCAATCAGGGCTGCTTGCTGTGATTTTTGCCATGTTATATCGCGAATAATACCGGTAAAGAGTTGCCCTGATTCAGTGGTAGCTTCGCCTACACTGAGCTCTATTGGGAATACTTCACCGGTTTTTTTTACGGCTTTCAATTCCCTTGGCTTTCCAAGAATATGTGCGGTGCCGGTAGCGATATATCTTTGCAGGTAGCCATCGTGATGCTGGCTGTGTTCAGGAGGCATTAATATGGAAATATTCTTTCCAATTAATTCCGACTCTTCATATTTGAACATTACCAGCCCTTTCTCGTTAACACTTTCAATAATACCTTCAGCATTAATGACGAATACGGCATCGGGCATAGTATGGAAAATAGACTGTAATTTGGCGCTGTTTTTCTTGCTTTCCAGGGCATCACGCTTGAAGACAGTTACATCTCTGGTAGATGCATAGAGGTAGTGTATCCCATCGATCTCAAAGCCTCTGGCATTTATCTCTGCATCAAATATCTCACCATTTTTTCGCATGTGCCTGGTATGGAACAGCCGAGGGGATTTAATGATATCCTGAATAATATTCAGCAACTCTTCGACCGGAAATTTTCGGTCCCAATCTCTTACGTTCAGAGTCAATGCTTCGTGATAGTCGTATCCAAGCAGTTCCGCAAAAACTTTACTGCAATAAATCACATCCCCGTTTTTATTAAGTATATGGATTCCATCAGAGGCGTTCTCAATGAGGTTTGAAAGCAGATGAATTTCATTTTTGAGAGTAGTGGATTTGAATTTTTTGTTCATACAGACACTGCTTTGGCCCAAAGACAATTTAAGCAACTAAATTATTACTTTTAGTTTAGTACACTTTGTTATTGAGTTTGTACTGATTCGCAGGAGACGCTATTTAGATATCAAACGAACGTAAATTTTAGCATAGTGCTTACAATCATCAGGCCTTACCAATACCCAGCCCATTATCGCATTACGACGTTCAGTTTAAACGCATATGAATTAACCTGCGCTGGTACCGATTTTTCTTTGAAATTTTCGGAATGAATAACCAGTATTAGGGGAATTTCAAACCAGCGATATTCAAAACCCAGCCAAAACACGCTATCAATAGTTTTCTGTCGCAACCGGTCTGCACACAGGGGAATAGACATGACAACAGACAACGCGAAATTTCAACAAGGCTTGGCGGTTAGACGCGAAGTAATGGGGGAAGACTATGTTGATCGGGCATTACATTCGGCCAGTGACTTTACCAAGCCTATGCAGGAACTGGCCACAGCCAATGCCTGGGGTGAAGTGTGGGTGAGGGACGGCATAAGCAAACAAACCCGTAGCCTGGTTACCATTGCTACGCTGGCAGCACTTAAAGCCTCTAACGAAATTAAAGGGCATGTGCGCGGCGCGCTTCGAAACGGGTGTACGGTGCAGGAAATTCAGGAGGTGTTGTTGCATTCCGCTGTTTATTGCGGCATGCCTTCAGGGCTAGAAGCATTCAGGGCGGCCGACGAAGTGATTCAGGCCTGGTTAGCGGAGAATCCGTAACCAAGCCTGAGCTAAGCCTGAGCCAGGCCTGATAATTGCCAAACTAGCGGTGCCTTTGGGTTCATTTTACGGCACCGCGTAATGGGCTAGTTTCCGAAACTGACCCCTTTGTAGTATTTCGGATAGTCGCCGTTATTCGCAAGCTCCGCCATAATTTGTCCAATCAGGTCGAGATCTTGTTTTACGCCGTCTAATGTCCAGCTTTCAAAATAGTCGTCGCCACTCTTGTGGTAGCGCTGGGCTATGAATGACGCATCGGTATCGCCCAGGCTCATGAACAACACCGCAGGTACTCCCTGCTTGGCAAGTGCAAAGTGATCGGAGCGGAAAAACAAGCCGTTCTGCGGGCGCGGATCAGGTTTAATATGACGCCCCTGTGTGATTGCTGTTTTTTCAACATAGTCATCAAGCTCAGATACACCACCGCCATATCGAAGCACGTAGTCAACGCCATTATTTACGTTCATCCCATCAATATTTAAAAAGGCAATCAGGTTGTCTTTGGCAATGGGCAGGTTGCGGGCGAAGTGCTCAGCGCCAATCAGGCCGGTTTCTTCCGCGGTAAATGCGCCAAACATCAGTGTGCGTTTAAATGGCTTTTGGCTACTCATGATCTTCATGACTCTGCCAAGTTCAAGTACGCCGGCTACGCCGGTTGCATTGTCGATTGCACCATTAAGAATAACTTCCTGACTATTTTCCATGCCTTTGCCTAAGCCGTCCCAATGTGCGTGAAAAGCAACCCATTCATCGGGGGTTTCTGCACCTGGAATAATACCGGCAACGTTTAACGACTCAGCCTTTTCTATTGAATTTTTTAAGGTTAACTGGGAGTTCAATTGCATATCAACGGCTTTAAAACCGTGCTTGCCTGCTCTTGCTTTCATTTCGCGGTAATCCAAGCCGGCGGCTTCAAATACTTTTTCTGCGGCGCGTAAATGCATCCAGCCCATTACGCCAACCCGCGACATATTGTTATTGTTATCCATGAGGGTAAATTTGGTGGTAGTGCCACCTGCCTGAACTACGCCCCAGCCATAGCCTGCGGCCATGGTTTCGTGCACGATAAACACCGCTTTTGCGCCCTGACGAGCGGCCTCTTCATACTTATAAGTCCAGCGGCCGTAGTACGTCATTGCATTGCCGTTGAAGAAATCCGTATCCTGCGAGGCAAAACCAGGATCGTTCACCAGTACGATTACCGTTTTGCCTTTAACATCCAGCCCCGCGTAGTCGTTCCAGTTGTATTCTGGCGCGTTGATGCCATACCCGGCAAATACAACATCGTCATCCAATACAATTTGGTTGGTAATTTGTTCTGTACGCGCAACGAAGTCTGTACCGTTGGTGAGTGTTAACTCTCCCATTTTTAGCGACATATTTTGATCGGCAGTGATTTTGGCCAAAGTGACTTTTTGGGTGTAGCTATTACCAAAAGCGGGCGCTAATCCCATCGCTTTCATTTGATTGGTTAAATAAGCAATGGTTTTTACTTCGCCCTCTGAAAGCGGCGCGCGGCCTTCAAATTCATCGCTGGCGAGGGTTTTCACATCCTGCCGATAGTTTTCCATATTTAAGGATTTGCCAATGGGAGAGAGTGTATTGGCATTGAGGCTACAGGCAGCCAGTGCAAGTACACCTGACAACAGATATTTCAACATAGTATTGCCGTTGTTTCTTTAGAATGAGCTCAAGCGTATCGAATCAGACCGACGAACTCAATGAATGTGAGTTGTACTGACACAAAATGGCCGAATGTCAGGAGAGCGACATTCGGCTCTTTATTTACATGGGTACGCTTACTGAACGCGGCCTAACCAATACATTGCGCGAGCAGTGGCCATCATCACTTCCAGACTGCCTTCGGTAGACTTTCTCGCATGCAGTGAATAACTGCGGGTAGCGCCAATAAGCGTCGGGCTTTGCCAAATCATTCGGCCATCAACCGCCATTTCACTGAGCTGTGAAGTGCCATAATTTTCCCAATAATTACCGTCGTTCGCTGAGGTCACCAGGAGTGTTTGCTCACTATCGGTTAACGGGTTTGCTACCATGTCGATGATTTCCATACCCAGTGAAATCTCGGATATTTTGGTAAAACTGTCGTCAGTGAAGTCAAATAAAACCAGAGATTGGTTTTGATCCTTGTAGCAAGCTAGCTCCGATGAAGTATCGCTGTCAGCATTAATAAACGTTAAACGTGCGCATGATGTATCGGTACTCGCTTGAATCGAAAAACCTGAAGTGGTTGGTTTAAGCAATTGGGTAATATTATCGCCAGAAGAAAGTGCGACATAAACATTGCCATTCATTTTAACAATATCAAAGTCACGGAAGTATTGAGGCATGGTGTAAGTTGCTAACATAACCTGGTTGTTCACATCCACCACTTTCAACGTGCGGCTATCGACAAAAATGGCATCGTCAAAACCATCGTTATTGAAGTCGAACGATTTGATGACTGAAATATTGTTAGAATAATCGCCGGTAATTTCATATTGAATAGAAAAATCATTCAACTGCATTGCGGCAAATGAGCCATCATAGGTTTGTGCTGAGGGAAGGAATAAGTCGCCGGCACCATCGTTGTTAAAATCGGTGGTTACCGCAATACGAGAGTTATCCCAGTTAGAGGATATTTCCTCACTCGTGGTGTAACTTCCTGAGTTGTCCATCAACAGAACTTTAGAACCATCATAGCCGCTACCCGTGCTGGGTACGAAGAATACGGCTCGCTCGTCACCAGGATACAAATCTGCCCAACCCGCAGCATTAAAGCTATCGAGTTGATGAGTGGTTGCTGAAGTCTTTATAGTGGCGGAATTAGCAGTAACGTCCGCTGTGATCAGTAAATCCTCGCCCGAACTCGTAATGCCGGTGGCCCATAACAACTCATTGAGCCCATCATTGTCGGCATCTCCAAGAGTTAACGACGCAGACCCATGATCAACCATATCAACATCAAATACTGTGCTGAGCGTGTTGTTAGTCAGCTTCATGGCATGGATTCCACCCCATTGGCAATCACCAATAAGTAATACCGGAGAGGTATCCGCAGTTAGCTTCCCTGCGCTGATGTCGCAAGTATTAAAATTCTCGAGGCTGGTAATTTGAGATTTGTCTTGTGCAGAGTAGACATAGATATAACTCCAGCTGTCGGCCCCGACAATTTCATCGATACCATCACCATTTATATCAGCAACGGCAATATGACTGCTGCCAAAGCCTGATCCCATGAACCACTGGTTTGCACCAGTTTCAAGGTCGTAAACCAATCCGGTGTTTGTGACTAGTTCCAATTGAGGGTCACTATCAACATTACCCAGAGCTATTTCGGAGGTCTCCTCCACGGTAAAACTAAACAGGGGAGTCTCAGGGGAACTGAGGTCTACCACAACAACGTTGTTGCCGTTGTAATAATCATTGTTTGACGACAAGTAAGCCAATTCGTCATCTCCATCGTTGTCGATGTCGCCAAGAATGGCGCTGTGAATGTATTCGTCAGTCGTTAACAATGTCGTTGCTGTTTCGTTAATATTGGTGAGCAAGGATATCGCATGCGTTGAAATCACCAGAATGTCTGGATAGCCGTCCTTGTTGATATCGGTACTAAGAACTTGCTTAACTCTGCCATTTTGCTCAAAGGTATAAGGATACATCCATGTTTGGTTATAAGTACCGTTTTGATAGGACAGCAAGAACACACGGTTTTCTGAATCGGTGGCAAGGACTTCATTGTCGCCGTCATGGTCAAAATCGCCAATTGCCATGGCATTGTTCATTTTAGGCACTTCAATACCGGAACGTGCTAATTCTTGTGCGGCATTATTTGTTACCGATACATGGGCGTCGACCACTTCAGCACCGTCCTGGCCTGTCGAAAAGCTAAAGTTGTAATGCTGAAGTTTAAACAACTGGTTAGTTGGCACTCGCCAGGAAATTAGTCCATTCTCATCAATAGTAGCCCCAGCGGGTGCTGATACGAGCGCGGCGACGCCTTGATTGTCGCCAAGATCAGGGTCTGAAATTATCGCGTTGAACTCGACATAGTCACCCGAAGACACTGACGTGGGTAAATTTTCTAACCTGACTTGAGCTGGGGCATCTGAAAGCACAATGGTAATGCGATTGGATTCCACGCTATTTGCACTGTCTGACACAACCATAGACACTTCTAGTACGTCGTTAAAGGTAGCGCGATATGGCGGTAACGTATCACCTGAAACGTCCTCTACCAGTATATTATTGATATACCAGCGGTAGCTAACAGACAATTCTTCTGCGTTGGAATCATTATCATAATAGTATCCTGGGCGGACGGTAATTGGTGTGGTGGTATCTACTGTGTCCCATGAGTAAAAGTCAGGAGTATAGACCGTTGGCGGGAGGGACATGTCATTAACTGCAACAAGGACCTTGTCTCCCAGCGCACCATCGAATAAGGCATACAGATCGCTTATAAAGGTACCGACATCATAGTTGCCGTCATTGTCGGTATCTTCCAGATAACGAATAGGGCCTTGCTCAAACAATAACGTAGCGGTTTTATTTCCCTTGAAGATTACTTCGCCGCTGTACATGTAAGGCGGGTAGTCATTAGGGCTGTCTAATTCAACAACCAGTTTACCTTCTGAGCCAACATAAAAATCCACTTCCACATGGCTAATTGTGTCACCAGAGTAGGGCGATATATCAAAGTCACCTTCTAATTTATATTGCTCAGAGCCAACAGTGAATGCGACGTATTGATAGGTCTCTACTTCGTAATTTCCGCTTGTTGGGTTGAAGCCTTCTTTAAACGAAACGACGCCTGACAACGTGTAAGGTGTACTTTCATGTGACCACTTTAAATTGTCGAAATACATGCTGTATTCCACAGCGCTATCTGACACACTTTCAATTGCAATGGCTGTTGAGCCCGAAATCGCAACGCCATTAGAATATTGCCAACAGTTTTGGTAGCTCATGGCAATAATACCCGTGGCGTCATTTGAAATCTTGCCATCGTAGGTGACGTTTCCGCCCTGATCACAGGGGTAAGTTTTCTTAATCGCGCCGTTTTTTACATCATTGCTGAAGTCTTGTTCGGCCAATTCCGGCAACGTTATAACGGAATCATTAAATAATAAATTAAATGTACGTTGGACTAACTCAAGATCTACATCAGCATTGGTCGTTTTGCCTTTGTATTGCGCGTTAGCAATCGATGTTGCGGCAGAACTGAGACGAGATGGGGTGTAGTCTTTTGCATTTTTAATTATCGTTGATGACGAGACTGGCGAGGACCCACCGGTACCTGATCCTGTGTCTGAACCACCACCGCCACAAGCGGCCAGGGATAACGCGATTACACTGATCGCGCCGAAACGTACACTGCGTGTCATAGTTCTTCCTTGATGAATGATTATTGGCAATTTTGTCGAGCGTAAATTTATCGTAAAGATGTGTGTTGGACAACGGCTATTAGCTTTAATCACGCTGACTTAAATCTTGAATCTGAATTAACAGTGATTTCTTTAGGCATCATTGGACAGAGCTAGGCTGTACCGCAGCGGTGCAACATAATTAAAATAGTTGGTAATAATCTTTTGCTTACAGACAGTAATGCGCTGCATATCTACCCGCAAATAAAGTGGAAATGACCGAGAGTAAATGCGTAAGAGAGCACTGCTAGGTTATTGGATACGGTTCGCGCACTTTGACGATTAAAGAGAGGCCGCTAGCGGCCTCTCTTTACAGGTTTGAGAACAGATTATTCGTAAGAGAATGACAAAGTGAGATCGCTAAAACCTCTTTTGGAGCTAATTCCAACGTACCAGGTTCCTGCTTCAGGTGCAGTGAAAGAACAGGTTTGCTCGCTACCTCTGCTGCGCGATTGGCAATTATAACTCCTGCTATCAGGTTTCGAGCCAAATCTGACATAAAGTTCAGCTTCTCCACTCCTACCTGAAGTCGTAACGTTTAAGGTCGACACACCCTCAGGTACCGTCCAGTTATAATAAAGCCAGCTATTTCGGCTTCCGGAAAGTCCGGTCAGAACTTCAGAGAAGCTTCCTGTTTCTGTTTCTTCCTCTGCGTTGCTATCGGCTTCGTCGGTAGTTGAATCATTTGAGTCTGCCACTTCGCCAGAACAGCCATTCGTATTCAAATATGCATAAGCGTCAGCAGCCTGAATAATGCCATAGCCGTAATCATTATCTTTGCCTGAGGTGCCTAAATCCAAGGCTGATGCATCGAGTGCTGAGCGGATCTCGGCAGCAGTGCAACTGGGGAAAAAGCTCCAAACTAGCGCAGCTGCGCCACTCACGTGGGGTGTCGCCATGGACGTACCACTCATGTACGCGTAGGTATTGTCGGGGTAGGTAGATAATATGGCGTTACCAGGTGCTGCTAATTCAACCTGGCTATTTGATTGTGAATAACTGGCTTTCACATTGTTAGCATTAACCGCTGCAACTGATACCACAGCATCATAAGAGGCAGGGTAAGACAATGCGGTATTGCCTGAGTTACCAGCTGCGGCGACGATTAACATTCCTGAATCCGCAAATGCTTGAAATGCGGCTTCCTCGGCTGCCGAACGGGATGTGCCACCCAGGCTCAAATTAACAATGTTCGCACCGGCGTCCTGACATTGATCAAGTGCGCTGATAAGATCAGATGCGTATGCCCAGGTTCCTGTGTCATCAAACACTTTTACAACATGCAAGCTGACTCCCGGGTACATACCAATTACGCCTATCGAATTATCCAATGCAGAAATGATACCGGCTACATGAGTACCATGCCCATGCCCATCATTATCCCAGTTTCCTACCGCTGAGTTATTGGCTTCGCCTGTTAATCCACCATTTTCGTCTGGTAAGTCTGAATGACCCAGGTTAATGCCTGTATCAACTATACAAACCTTTCGTGCCGTGAGATCTGATTGCACTAATTGGTTCGCCTGGACATTCGTATAGCCATAGGGGGTTTGTTGTGCGTACAGCGTTCTTTGAGGATCAACGGCAACTTCAATATTGGCGGTATTTTGAAGAGCGGTTAATGATTCTTCAGACAGGTTAGCCACAGCCATGTTGTGACGTTCCATAACTTTTTGAGTATTGCCTCCCGCCGACTGAATTTTTGACATAACTGACGTACGATTTTCTTTGCCCTTTCTGGATGGCATGGTGGACTTAGCTGTGGCCTCGTAGGTGATACCGTCTTTAAACGTAATGATGTAGCGTTGCTCTGAAGAGGATTCAGTCTGTTGAGTTTGACTTGAATTTTGTGCTGGTTGAGCTGATGCTTGATAGACCTTGGCATCGGCATAAGAGGTAGCGGTAAGCCCGAGGCAAAGCGCCATTGTCAATCTGGATATATGTAGTTGAGTGCCTGGCATGATAAAACCCTGAATAACTCTCATTAAATGAACGGTTCACCGGTAAATTACTACGCCAGGAACCAATGTTGTACCTGAGCGGGACCTGGTAAATTCAAGTACCTACTCACTGGACATATAGTTGACGATCAGCGTTTGTATGCTGAGTCTTAAAATGCATACAAAATGATTCCCGTCGATACGCTGGAATGATAAGTAAGCCACGGCGGTTAAGCTATTCACAGAAGTTTAAGGAATGTAAAAAAAGCGTAATTTTACAATATCTTGAATAAACCTTTACGAATTCCTGCGTTAGAGAATGCAAATATTTTATAAAAAATAAAAACAGGCTGGGGCGGCTACCTTTACGGTATCTTCGGTGGCTCTGACGTGGGTGTTTATACATTTTACCGCCGCGTAATTTATCACGCTGGACGTAGCCATAAATCCATTCGTGACTGACTTGATAAGCGATGATTTTACCTACACCAGCAATCTGCTCAGGGCTTCACTTTTCGTTAAGCCCGAACTCAACAAAGGTAATCGTCAGTTCAGATATCCTGTACTTTGCGGCCTGACAATGTCGCTTTAATGCGTTGGCCTTAGCGACTTCCGGTAGCTAATGGCTATCTCGAATTCGATTGCGCTTAACTGCGCGACTAAGGGTGCTGTGACCTACGCTCAGACGCTTTCCAATCTTCCGATAACTGAAGCCCTCGCGTAAGTAGGCTTCGATCTGGTATCGTTGTCCCTCGATCAACTGCTTGTAACTCTTGGTAATACTTTAATTGTTTGGCGACTTTAGAATATCACCAACAGGCAGTTGAACGTCTGTCATCCATTAACCATGAGTGGTGCACTTAAAATCTGAATTCGGGATTAGGAGGCGTTGTAAAATTATCTCAGTGGATGTATCTGTTTATTGTATAGAAAACAGATAGTGTAAGATTATAATTACGTTTTAGGCGGTAAGTGTTGCCGATTAGAAAAAATTAACGCTATACATGAGTGGCTAACTCGCGTATGCTTCTGTGGCTTTAGAAAATTAATTCCTTATCTGTTACTGCTTTTGCTTTTCTCTTTCTTCTTTTGTTATTCAAAGTCGATTTAGTATATACATTTGCTCTATTGGTTAATGTTTTACTATTTTTTAGCGCCTTTAAGGCGGAAGTCCGCCAATTATTTAATTAACAAGAGAGTTATAAAATGTCTAAATCCGTAAATGGTACAGTTAAGTGGTTTAATGATGACAAAGGTTTTGGTTTTTTAACACCAACTGACGGTGGTAAGGATGTATTTGTACATTTCCGTTCTATCGCATCAGAAGGTTTTAAATCCCTGGTAGAAGGGCAACAGGTTCAATTCGTAATTGAGCAAGGACAGAAAGGTCCACAAGCTTCAAACGTTGTTCCTTTATAGTCCGAATTATATGTTAGAGGCTAGTTTCATCTAGCCTTTAAAGCGTTTTTAAAATAGTCCAGTCAATTTTTTCAAATCATCCCCTAAATTCCAATAAATAAAATAAGAAAAATATGAAAAATACTCTTAATACATCCGGTATTAATGTTATGCCGCCTATTACTCAAATTTCAGTAAATAAATTTAATGTAGCTTTTGAAGATGGCAAATCTAAGCAGTTTGTGAATTTGAAAAGTTCAATAGAAGCAAAAAGATTTGTTTCCTGGCTTTTATCTATTTAAACGTAAAGTTTAACTGCAAAATCGCTAGCGAAAATCATCCGAAGTTCACCGCTCGCTAAATTAGGCTGCCTTGTGTAATTAAATGAGCGTCCGCGTATTACTATATCCATTCGCTACTTAAACGGAAAACCTCACATTCTCGGCTGAGGCGAATATCTTATTGCTGCATGAAGCGTTAGTTAAAATTGTCAATGCGCCTGATATTGGAGGGAAAAGACCTGAGCTTGTTTGATAAAGCGGGAATTTCCCCAGTTCAATAACATAGGGTTTATTACTTGCCGTAATCACAGGGCATTGAAGTTGAATTCGCGCCAGAATGCTAAAGCAACGAATGGATGACATATCTGCCTTTGGCTAAGTCAGACACAAAAAAACCGACTCGCGTCGGTTTATTGATGCACACCTAAAGTGTTTGGTACCAGA
This sequence comes from Aestuariibacter sp. GS-14, assembly GCF_006494365.1. Lineage (GTDB taxonomy): Bacteria > Pseudomonadota > Gammaproteobacteria > Enterobacterales > Alteromonadaceae > Alteromonas > Alteromonas mangrovi. The sequence continues at coordinate 216,150 of NZ_VHIP01000008.1, read as the reverse complement.
GGCCGGACTTGAACCGGCACAGTGTCACCACCGGCGGATTTTGAATCCGCTGCGTCTACCAATTTCGCCACTCTGGCACTGATAGATGTGCTTAACTACTGCTGTAGTCAGGTTGCGAATTATAACCATGTTAGGCGTACTGACAAGCGTTTTTTTTAACTATGCTTTCAACTGTTTAATAATTCGCCGAAAACGCCATGGGTCTTTGAATGGCCGGGGTTTTAGTGGGTCTTTACCGGTATCTGTGGCACACTGTGCACCAGGTAACAGTGGCAATATGTTTGTTAATGGCTAAGTCAAAGAAATCAAAAAAGGTTAACGCGCCTAAATCATCACCTTCGGTAACAGCTGAGTCGTCAAAGCAGCAACGGGCAGGGTTCCTGCGTCGTTTAGCGGCCATGATCTACGATACGCTGGTGGCTACTGCGGTAGGGATGTGTGCTGCCATGGTGATGATTGTATTTATGGTGGTGTCACTGAAAAATGGCCTGTTCGATATGCAAGGCTATGCCGAGCCTAACGAGTTTATTCAACACTCATTGCTGTTTACTACCATTATTCAGGTATGGGTTGGGCTTTGGATTGCGGGCTTTTTTCTGTGGTTCTGGAAGCGTGGCGGACAAACGCTGGGTATGCGTGCCTGGCGATTGCGGATTTTTAGTACTAACGAAGCGCCAATGACCTGGTCACGTTTGTTGCTGCGCCTCGTTGCGTCTTTAGGTGGGTTAGGCACACTTCTGGTATTGTTTGATTTGAAAAACAAGCAATCATTACAGGATCGGGTGGCAAACACCGAAGTGCTTACCCTCACCAAAAATCAAAACGATCACAAAAGCTGGTAACGCAACGCTTACCGCTTTGGAGAGCTGGCTGGTTACGGGTGAGCTGCCCGGTAACTGGCTAACTCTGCTAACAACCAGGTTTTGCTTTTTACAGCCGGTTGGTCAGGGCAGTGCACCATATAATATTCGCCCGACATTTTGCTCTTGGTTGCGGCATATTTAATGAAGTCTTCTGCCGAATCTATCTCTTCTGAATAGTAATCGTATTTCTTTTTAATGTGCTCAACGGCTTCGGTGCCGGTATGTTGTTTGCCGTTGCGTTCGTATACGCAGTTTGTGTCTTTTACAAATGCCAGCAAATGTTCGATTTCGTCGAGTGTATGTGCGTTTGCAGATGTACTCAGCATCGCTGCAAACAGCATTATCCATTTCATAAAAAAATTAGCCTTGTTGAATACAGAAGTTATCTTGACAGTAAAATAGTTGCGATGCCTGCGAATAGCAGACTGGGCAGCAGCGCGCCGAGTGCCGGTGGAATATTGTAAACCAGGCTCAACGGGCCAAATACTTCATTGGTAATAAAGAAACCAAAGCCGGTTAATACGCCCATGATAATTCGCGCGCCCATAGTAACACTTCTCAGCGGACCAAAAATAAACGACAACGCCATGAGCAACATTACGCAAACGGTAATAGGTTGCAGCAGTTTGCGCCACAGGGCCAGTTCATAGCGGCTGGTGTCCTGTTCATTGTTGGTACGGTAGGTAATGTAGTCATTCAGTCCACGAATCGATAGCGCTTCAGGCTTAACCGACACGATACCCAGTTTGTCTGGCGTCAGGGTAGAGGTCCAGCGCCATGTGGGCAGCGCTTCGGTGTCAATTTTTGCCTCGCTGAATGTAGTGTGCGTCACATTGGTAAGCGTCCAGCCATTTTGCTTGTAAAAACCGCCGCTGGCGTAGGTGGTGCTGGCCAGTTGCAGGGATTCATTAAAGCGGTAAATACTGATGTCTTGCAGTGAATCCCGGCTCATTACCTGGCCAATACTCACAAAGGCATCACCGTCTTTGGCCCACACCAGTTTGTCGGAGGAGAACAGCGAACCACCGGTGATCGCCTCGGTACGCAACTCCTTGGCGCGGGACTCGCTTACCGGCGTAACCCATTCGCCCATCGCCATCACAACAATGATCATTACCACCGCGGATTTCATAGCAGATGTAATAATATTCCAGCGGCTCAATCCTGACGCCTGCATGATTACCAGTTCGCTGTTGCTTGCCAGTAACCCCATACCTATCAGGCCACCCAGCAAAACTGCCATGGGGAAGAATTGCTCCAGGTCGCGAGGTAGGCTCAGCAGCACATATACCAGCGCGGCAACCATGTCGTAATTGCCTTCGCCAATTTTGCGTAATTGCTCTACAAATTTTATCAGCCCGCTTAAGCCCATTAATACCGACAAGGTAACGGCAACTGTGCCCAGCAGTGTGCGGGCAATGTACCAGTCGAGGATTTTAATCATGTCTTTAATCCCCATGTTTCATGCAACAAGTGAGTGAGTAACTGATTGTATTAGCTTTTTTTAAGTTGCACTTTTTCCAATATTTCACAGCTTTTTCCTCTAAACAATGCCGCACTTTATTCTCTAATAATTAACACATATCGAAGATTCCGATTCAAACAGTGTGCGCCGTTGTGAGATGCAATGCAGTACTTTAATTGATTAACGTTTATCTGACCAGTAGGTTTGGCATCGTGAATGTTCACTAGAAGCGATATCCAGACCGTTACTATAGCGCAGGCGGCAGTCTCCTGAAGACAAAGAGCGGACGTTCAATGATGTGATCTCTTACGTCGGACTTTGGTCAAAAGCGGTCGTAGGGCACTGCAATTGCCGATGGCTGCTTTAGTGTGTGTAGCGGACTTTTACCTCAACACCTGAGTTTTGCGGGAAGCTTGGCTGATAGAAGGCACATCGTTGTTGGTTCACTATCAATCCACATCTGGGCCTTACAACGAGAGCACTCAGCAAGGCTTGCTGTCACGGAGCAAAATCCAAGCACTTTCGGCAGCACGACTCAAACAAATCCGCCTCCGAATTTACCGGCGCGATTCAGTAAGTTTGGGGAGCGATTTCTTTTACCCCCCAACAGATAGAATAATTGTATACATCAAATTAACTGAACAGCTGAAAATAATTTAGCTCAAATCTAATCTTACGCTGACACCAGAATAACAGGGTAACTGTCAGATCAGGTCTGAGCTAGTACAAATTAACCTGTTAACACCAAGCGATTTTGTCGTACTTTAATTACCACGCGATTCTGTCGTAGTCGCTAATTACCAAGGGAAATTGACGGTTATCTTTAACCGTGTTCTTTGAATGTTTTGTTTGTGCATTTGAGGAACGCTAAGGATGATTGTGTTGAATTCCAAAGCTCAATTGACAGTTGATGTCATCGCTAAAGTGGCTGAGCGTAAAATTACGTTAGCCAATGCCGCTAAGCTCCTCAATAAATCCAGACGTACTGTTGAACGTTATTTGCAGCGTTACCGAAGCCAAGGGCTACAGTTTGTTGTTCACGGAAATACAGGCAGCGAGCCAGTTAATAAAACTCCAGATAGGCTTAAGCAGCAAGTTCAGTCGCTAATCCGCGAGAAATACTATGATCTGAACCTGTTGCACCTTGCCGAGAAGCTTGAGACTCATGAACTATTGTTGTTAAGCGCGAGACACTGCGTAAATGGGCACATGATATCCACCATGTAAAACGGGCGAAGCGCAGGCGTAGCCGTGTTCACAAACGCAGAGAGCGAATGGAAGCGCCAGGGTTAATGCTGCAAATGGACGGCAGTACACATCGTTGGTTCGGCGATAAGAAGTCGTGTTTAATCGCCATGATTGATGATGCCAACAGCGATATTCATGCCGAGTTCTTCCCGTCAGAAACGACTGAGGGATGTATGAAAGTAATGCGCTCAGTCGTTGAGAGATACGGTGTATTTAAAACCCTGTATGTTGATAAAGCAGGCATCTTTGGAGGCCCTAAGCGCTGTAACTTCTCCCAGATGCAACGGGCCTGTGAGGAGTTGGGGATTGAAATCATCTTCGCCAGTTCTCCTCAGGGTAAAGGCCGAATTGAACGCGCCTTCGATACCCTGCAAGACAGGTTGATACCGGAGTTACGACTTAACAATATTACTGATATGACGGGCGCAAATAGCTACCTCCAACACGTTTTCATTCCCCAGTTTTGGCGTAAAAACCTGGTTGTAAAATCAAGAACATCAGACACCGAATATACGCCTGTACCACGCTACACCAACCTTGATGATATCTGTATCACTAAGGTTTACCGGAAGATCCGTAACGACCATACGTTTAGCTACAGGGGAAAACTCTACTTCATCGACTCACCGCTTAAGCATTCAATCGCAAACCAGAAAATTGAAATTCGTACTGGTAAATATGAGCGGTTTGAAGCTTACTTCGCCGGACGAAAGCTACAAGTAACAGAAGTCACTGAGCCTGAGAAATTGTCCTCGGAAGACAATGAGATCCAGAAGAAGCTTGAGGTATTAGCGTTGGCTGACAGGCTTGGAAATGTGGCAGAAGCATTCCGGCTTAGTGGCGTCTCCCGCGATACGATTTACCGCCATCGTAAACTGATAAAACAAGGTGGAATCGAATCGTTAAAACGTCAGGAAACGCCGGATCTTCATCACAAAAATCGTACCGACAGAGCCATTGAGGAAGTCGTCATCGAATTCTCCCTGGCTAACCCACATCTAGGACAATCCAAGGTGTCACGGCTGCTCAAATCTGAAAGAAACGTCGACATACACGCTAGCGGCGTTCGCAATATCTGGCTGAGGGAAAACATGAATACCACTGCGTTACGGCTGGCAAAGCTTGCCGAAGCTCGGCAACATTGATAGTGTGATTACGTCAAGATCGCTTGGTACTTATACCGTCAGTATCCCTTGGTAATCACACTAGTACAAATTAACCTAACTCACAATTGCTCTTCCCAGTCTCTGCCTGAGTCGAGCACTTTAACATCACCCTCTCTAGAAATAAAAACAGGACCATTTCCAGCCAGGGAATCCATAGGGTCGCCTGTAATCAAAAATTCTGATGAGTTGTAAAAGAAAATCCAGCCATCTTTCGTTTGGATTGTATCCTCATAAATAACGCCTAGTTCACACCCTGACTCTTTGGAAAGCTTGTCAAGCTCATCACCTAATATCTTAAATGCTCTTTCAGCATTAATTTTCATCAGTTTGTCCTCAATAATCTAAAGCTATCATATCCTGTGAGGGTTGCTGCTTTACCGGTTTGTCCATCCAGAAACCTTATAGTACCCTTTTGATTTACCACATTAAATACATGGCCAACTTGATTGCCACGCGAACCAAACACAATTCCTCTTGCCCCACTTCCTGCATTATCCATTATTGCAATGATTCGGCTGATACTTGTGGGAGAGGTGAACGTGCCACCATAATACTTCTGAAGAACCTTGATTGGGAATGGGCCTCCCCCGAGTGCAGATGCGGAATTTCCAGCTAAAGTCGCATCAGTTGCCACTACGCAGTTTACACAATTTTTGTTTCCGTTAAGGGGGTTAACCCTCTGGATACTTCCCGCACTTGTGCTGGTTCGCATGACAGGAACCATAGCGGTGCCAACTGCTAGAATCTTCCTAAAGTCATTTGCTACACCTTGAGCAACTTCGTTATCTACATCTATCCATGGCTCCATTCTTCCAAACGAGCCCGAATCCTGATGCAGGAACTGTTCGGTCCAGCCCGCTATGCCATTAACCATATCTGGTATTAAATTACCAAAAGTTGCAGCGGCACCATTGGCAATTGTTGAGGCTGTATCAGAGTAAATTTTACTAAGTTGGTCGCTACTCAACCCTCCACTGGTACCACCATCCCTTTCTCCATTTCTCACCTTTACATCATCAATTTGAGAAATTTGCTGTGGAGAACCCAAATCTTTCACATCAAACTTTTTATTCGTTAATGCATCGGTTGCCGCCATTTTTGCACTTTTAACTGCATTGGCGTTTTTCCCCGTAAAGGTAACAGTGGCTGAGCCATCTTCATTTTTGGTAGCGGTGGCCGTAACTTTGTGCTTAACGTTACTTCCCGTTGCTGCAATCATCATCTCTTTTGTTGCGACTTCTGGCTCATATCCACTCGGATCTGTACCCGCCAACGGGTTGTTCATAATGTAGGAGTACGGGTTGATACCCTGTGACCCACCGTGCACAAACGGATCTACCGACATAAACCGCCCAAGGTTATAATCGTACACCCGCCCGTTCATATGAATTTGTCGACATATTATTATGAGGCTACCTGTGCGTTGATACGTATTAAATTCGCAAAGCGAAATGACTTTTAGAAAAGATAATAACTGTTAATATATTAAGGTAATGAAAGGAAAGCAGACGTTAAATGGCTAATGCATACGCAAAAATAAATCCCGACAACATCAGGTGGGCACGACTTCGCGCCAATCTGACTGAGGGTATGCTTGCCCGAAAGTTGGATGTGGATGAAGAACATATTGCGGCATGGGAAGCTGGTGAGAAGCCTATAACTTTCAAGCAAGCCAAAAAAATTGCAGATAAAACGTACGTTCCTTTTGGTTTTTTATTCCTCAAGCACACTCCTGAAGAGCGGTTACCGATTCCCGATCTCAGAACTAAAGAAGGTGAGGAAATAAAGCGACCAAGTGCGGAATTGCTCAAAATCATACAAATTATCTTAGCCCGCCAGAATTGGTTCAAAGACTATCTAAATCAACAAGGCTCTGCCTCTGTTCCCTATGTAGGTAAATTTAGTTTGTCTTCTTCTGCCACTGACATTGTCAGTGATATGAAGAACGCACTTGAGATACCCGAGTATCCTACTAGAGGCAGTTGGGAAGATTATCAGCGCGACCTGGTTAAACGGATTGAAAGTTTAGGTATTCTGGTAATGCGCCATGGTGACTTAGGTCACTTTACTAAAGCCCTGTCTGTTGAAGAGTTTCGCGGATTTGCCATCGTCGATAAAGCGTGCCCTATCATTTTTGTCAATCAAGCTGATACACCATCTGCAAGGCTATTTACGCTCATACATGAGTTAGCCCATATTTGGATTGGCCAGAGCGGTATTTCTGACGGTGGAACAAATCCACACAGAAAGGAAGAAATACTTTGCAACGCTGTAGCAGCTGAATTCCTGGTCCCTGGTGATGAATTCCAGAAACTTTGGGATAAACATACTGAGTGGACAGATAACCTTCCACCTTTGGAAGCTCATTTTCATGTAAGTCAATGGGTACTGGCAAGACGAGCATTGACGCTAAATTTCATTAGTCAGGAACAATATGTTCAGTTTACTGAAAAATTGAAGCGTCTCTATCAAGAGCGAGAGAGTTCCGGAAGCCCCTCCTTTTATAAAACAAAGCGCAGCCAGATATCTGAGCAATTTTCCAGGGCCTTAATAGCGGAAGCATTAAGTGGGAGAGTTTTATTGAGAGATGCTAGCGCCTTATTAGGAATGAAACCTAACCAAGTATTCAAGTTTGCTGAGGAACTAGGAATTTGATTTACCTACTAGACTCAAACACTTATATCCAAGCGAAAAATCTTTACTATCAAATGGAATTTTGCCCAGCATACTGGGATTGGTTAGATCTTGAGTTTGCCAAGGGTCAGGTCAGTTGTATTTCTAGCGTTTATGATGAACTTGTAGAGTACAAAGATGAGCTATCTACCTGGGTTAAGCAACGTAAAGAAGTATTTTTACCTGTTGCTGATGATGAAACTCAGAGCAAATTTGGTGAAGTTGTTGAATATGTGTATGGTCTGGAAAATAAGGATCCCGTCGATGTCGGTAACTTTCTAGATAAGGCAGACCCATGGATAATTGCCAAAGCTTCAGTGCTCGATGCCACAATCGTTACTCACGAAAGGTTAACACCAGAGAATAGTCGTAAGGTAAAAATACCGAATATTGCCAAGCAGTTTAACGTTGAGTGCGTTTCCACTTACGCATTACTGAAAAGCCTAAAAGCTCGATTTATTCTCTCTACTGCATAGAAAAGTGAATGCCCGTCCATGGGCACCAGATATCGCTTAGCTAAACCCACAGGAATCACGGCCATCGGAACTAGAGTCTGATTATGCGGTATACGCGGGTGCAGATTTTGTGCTAGGGCTTTTTACTTCGTTCGGTGATACAGGCTTTGGCGGTTCGGCATTTGATTTACCACGCTATATAAAACAAAGTGAGCGATAACACCATAATAACCGCCAGTACCAGCCACGCTAACGTAAAACATCCATGATCAGTTCCTTAGATTAGTCGTGTTTTGCGGCGGGATGCGTTCTATTATAAACCTCTCGCAACTTTTCCATACTTACATGCACGTAAACCTGTGTCGTAGATAAATCGGCGTGCCCCAGGAACTCCTGTACATGCCGAATATCTGCACCATTGTCCACCATATGCGTTGCAGCGGCATGGCGATATTGATTACATGCACCAGCCTTTCTCACTTCAGACAATTTTATATATTTCGCAACCAGTTCCGATAGTTGGGCCACGCGAAAAGGTTTCCCATTGTTCGCCAAAAAAAGTGTTTTGCCCGAATGGATACTGGCATATCGAACTCGAATTTCTTTGAGGTATCGGTAAATCCAGGCACAAGCACGTTGGGAAATCGGTACATATCTGTCTTTATGTCCTTTTCCCTGAGCAACACGAAGCTGCAATTGCACAAAATCAATGTCTCCTAACATTAAGTTTCTTAGCTCTTGTCGTCGCAGTCCGCTGGCATAGTAAGTCTCCATTATCGCCCTATCGCGAATACCGGCAGTGCCATAGAACGAAGCCTGTTCAAGAACACTTTGCACTTCTTCTTCACTCAAAACCGGGTTGGGTAATTTCCGGCCGAGTTTAGGCAGTTCAAATCGTTCGCATGGGTTTTCCGCAATAACATTTTTTAGACACAGAACCCGCATCATCACTTTGACGGTTGTGAGCCTATAGCGAATGGTGCCTCTGGCCAACGGCATTCCATCACTGCGCTTTCTGTGCTCGTTAAGAGAGTACTGATAACTATCCAATACGTTTACGTTGATATCATCAATACCAATAATTCTGTTCTGTAATGCCCACTCTCGAAATAGTCGAAGTGCATCAGATTTGCTCTGAAGCGTGCTTTCACTTTGGCCTTTCGCCCGGCAATAAGACAAATAAAACAGTTCACACACGTCCAGCGCTAAAGTGTCAGGTTTAGTTAGTAACATAACGCTGCCCCCATCGCATGAGTTCAAAGTTAACGGGAAACGGGTATATTTGTGTTCGATACCACTGGATAATTCGAGGAGCCGGTCGACTGGGGCAAATGAGCTTTATGCCGCAAGCAGCAACGATAACATCGTCATCAAACACTGGCTCGACAATGCAGCCTCTAAAGACTTCGTGGCCGTTAATCTTAGTCAGCCCATGACGTCGGAGGACCCCACGAAATCCGGCCCCATCCGGACACTCTAAAACCGGCACATATCGGTTCAACTTTCTGTCACAGTAGCCTATCCGCTTTTCTTTAATGGTGTTAAACGAAATACCTCTGCGGACCAGTTTTTGGCACACCTGCTCATTGCACACTAATCGCTGATGGTAAATATCAAACAGCTGACAAATGTATATTTCATCGAGTTGAGTAGCTGCGTGTGAGAATATTTCGAAATCATTTGCTATTGCATCCTTCATGCTCTATCTCCTCGCTCAGCTAAGACTTTTCGAATAGACTCGCCATTTAGGCGGATTTCATGACTATTGTGAACTATCCTGTCTAATACAGAATCGGCAATAGTCTCGTTACCGAAGGTTTCATGCCAGGCCGAAATAGGATATTGCGATGTGATCATTAACGATCCTTTTTGCTCTCTAAACTCAATCAGTTCAAACAGCAAGTGACGCTCATTTTTATCCATTAAGGCATTGCCCCAATCATCAATAATTAGTACGTCTATTCGACTCAGCTTCTTGAGCATTTTCATCAACTCACCTTCCTTGTCAGCGGCAACGAGTTCCAAAAGTAAGTGTGACAGCCGGTAAAACATGACACTTTTCTGCTTTGCAATAACTTCTTGTGCCAAACGACATGCCAAAGATGTTTTCCCTGTGCCAGTAGCACCGATAATGATAATGTTTCTGGCACTGCTGACCCAATGGCACTCTGCCAACTGATTGACTTGATTAACTTTAAGCGACGGATATAACGTATAATCAATATCAGACAAAAAGCTATTGGAATATTTCAGGTGAGCTTGTGTGGTCAACCGCTTTATTTTGCGCTGACAATTCACTGTCAACTGCGATGACAATAAATCGGATAGAAACTCATTATGGGATTGGTTCGCATAGTCATCTCTTTCCAACACTGCTAAAAATCCATCCAGTTTAAGTGCTTTGCATTTGGCCTTGAGAGCCTCTAACTTATTCATATTGGCCTCCGGCGTAATAGCTTTGCCCACGCAAGTTAGTATGTGTGGTTTCATTTACTTCTGGCTCCATGTCATACACTTTCGACTTCAAAATAAGCTCAATCTCTGTCACCGTTAACATGTCGTGTTTAAGGGCATGATTACAGGCTGCGATAAAAGCAACATCACCAAATCTGTGCTGTAGTTTCTGAAGCGCCTGGCAGCGTTTACCAACCGGTCGAGAATGGTCATGCTTTGTCTTGCTATACAACCGTTCAACAACTTGCTCAACCAGGCTATCAACCGACTTGGCCCATTCCATGTAGTGAGACTTCGTCTTATTTTTTTGAGCTAAATGTTTAGGGTGCAGATGGGCGTTAATGGTCACGACATTGTTCTTACCCGGCACAATATCGTGTGTCACACGAAGGATACCTTTATGCAGTATTCTAAGTTGCATTCCAACAACCCGAAGCTCTACATACTCATTGCGGTATTCATGAGGCACAGAGTAGCGATTGTGCTCATACCATACAAAATAATTCTCAGGCACTTTGACAAAACTTCTAAAGCGTGTTTGTTCAAATTCCTTATCCGGCTTGGGCTGCAGTTGATGGCTTTCGTCCGAATGAAACAAGTCATTAGCACTTAACCCAATACGCTGGATCTGTTTGTCGTTTCGCTTTTCTACTTCGCTTTGTAAATATTGATTAATTTCCTCAAGCGAGAAAAACGTCAAATCAGTATTCATACTTGCAAATACGCTATGAGTGAGTTCTTTGACACGATTTTCGGCTAAGGGATTATGGGTAGGTGTAGCGACCTGAGAGGTATCAATCAGTACACCGTAGTGCTTTGAAAACTCATTTGCACAATGGCTGAGCTCAGCAAGCAATCCCGCTTTCTTCACCATGGCTCTGGCATTGTCACAATGAATGACTTCTGGTACACCACCAAAGAAGTCGATTGCTGCGATGCAGGCTTCAATCCAACTCTGAGCACTCATGTTTTTTGTCGCATAGGCAAAGCGTTTTTTGCTGTAGCCCAACGTTGCAACAAAGGCGTAGGTGATAATCTCTTTGCCATCTTCACAATAAGATAAAGTTGAGCCAGCGTAGTCTATAAACATGACCTCACCAGGCGCAAACATCTGCAGCATGGAAAGCCGAGTATTTTTAATAAAGTCTGCGACTAATTGGTAAAAGCGAGAGCGACCATACCCTTTATCACCGTACTTCTGCTTGTACTCACAGAATTTAGTCCAGATGGTTTTGCGGCGCTTTTTGTGGGCTCTGATACATTCAGAGATAATTTCTGTAAAATCCGGCTCTACTTTCAAACGTCTTCGTGCAGACATACTTGGATAGATTTGGCGTTGTAGCTCGTCATCATCCATTTTGGCAAAAGTGGCTGTTTGAATTTCTGAAGCGCGAAGCTTGTTATGAATATCATCAACGGTTTGTCGAGGACAGTTGGCTAACTTCCCGATTTTTGTATGGGAAAGGTCTTTGGGTAAGAGGAGTAATCGTAATACTTCTCTGAGCTTATATTTTTCAATCATAATGTCACCTTTATCAGTTAAAAATAAAGGCGCAATTAAGCCGTATTTCAATGCGAGAAAATTGAAATACTTGACAACGGCTCAATCATTAACGGATACTTGAAAGGTCGAAATCGTCAGAATCGATATCAAGTCCAAAAGCCTAAAAATTCGCGTTTTTAGGCTTTTGGCGTTTTATGCGCCATATAAATAGTAGAAACTGTTTTTAATTCAATTCAGTAATACTCCTCCTCTGCTAATTCATTAATTATGTTTTGTTGCCACTTTCCATTGCATGCAAGCACGCAGCAACCTCTTCGACTTTAGCGAATTTTCCTCGCTTATGTGAAAACTGATAAAGGCGAACAGGAAGACGACCTCGATGCGCTGCAGTGCGTATCGCCCCTACGCTAGGATAGCGAAGCACAGTCGCCAACTCTTTCATAGTCAACAATTCTCCGTACTTTTGTAACAGCCTTTGTAGACAATCATCCGGGACAGTTTTCGACATTCTTATAACTCTTTTGAAACAGCCAGTAATGAAGCGAAACGCTAGCAACTTTTTTGAATTAGTGCGCGGTAGAGTTAATACTCATATTTAAACCTAACTCGACCACATATGTTTTCGATGAATGATTTTCTGAAAAGCCAAGACATAAAACGACAACTACAGCAATTAACAAATAGCGCACCTCACAGGGCAAGCAGATTCACGCCCGCTCGCATTCTCAGAACACGCGTATGGGTAGAGTCTATTCTTCGGGATAATCATATCTGTCGCAGGCAATTACAATCGTTGTTTTTTGGCGAAGAGCGTGAGTCAACTGGAACCGTGCTGAGGTGGTTAAAGGGCAAGCAAACTGTAACCGAATCAACGGTGAAGAACTTCAACAATACACAAAGTAACAATCTAAATGTGTTTCAGTTTCCTATCTTTCAGTTACTGGAGCCAAATTTAAAAAAAACAGAGCTATTTGCTCTTATAAAGCAATATCAAAAGTCAACTTCACTGGGATATTTGTGGTCATTCCCGCATACAGAGCAGTTCCCGTTAAATGAGTACGCAAACTATATAATCTGCTCACCTGAGGACTCTGATGCTCTTTTTCAACTTGGAGGCGTGCATGGTTTTCTGGGAGTTTTGATGCTAGTGAGGCTGGCAGAGATTACCAAAGATTCAACAAAACATTTTTTGTTAATGCAGGATGCATATAGGGCATTCCCGGCATTCTGTAGAAATAAGTACTTTAAAAAGCGTTGGATTGAATTTTTTAAGTTGTTACAAGGTATCCATTATCGTGTTTATACTTCAGCTTTAACCATAGCACCAAGAATTGAAATAATTCAAAAGCAAATTAATGCAAAGCATCACCCAACTATTCGACACAAGTGGCCAAGGTCATCCACTAATTTTCGTTTCATTGAACCTGAAAAGCCTTTTGAACTTGCTTCCCTGCCTTCTAGAAGCTGCACAAGTAAGACAGCCCTTTTTAAATATGAAACACAATTTTTCTAACCCCTTTCAAGTAATTTGTATTCCTGAAAACAACCAAACTGGAATTATCTAGGGCAACGAAAACTATGATAATTGACCTTAGCCTGATTGATCGCAGTGTAGCCAATTCTGTTCGGATCTGTGCTGACCTACATTGGATCAAATGCCAATTTTAATGGACTCTACAAATGCAAAATCCAAACACTTTCGGCAGCCATTCCAAAGAAAATCAGCAACGGATCCAAAGTAAATTGGCAGGCATTCCGATTAAAATTGGCAAGCCAAAATACAGAAAACCCGCCGAAGCGGGTTTATACTTCTTATAAATTGGGGCAATTTCACTCTGACCCCATTATTTACTTATCAATCCGAAAAGTCAGTTAAAACCTCTATGTTCTTAATCTCCATTTTCGATTCTGACATCATGGTCGAAACATCAGTTGTGAATTCGATCGAGAAAAAATTTCCAAATACGATATAAAAAATTGCTCGCACTTTATGACCATCCACTTCAAAATCAATTCGAGCGTATTTGTATTCGTCACTTGAACATTCGAATTTCCTAACTCGTTCTAAACAATATTTAAGGCCTTTAATCTTGTTTAGAGACACTATTGTTTTCGGAGAATAAACGCGCTCCACTTCATTTATTTCCGTTAATTGTGACAGCAATATCTCCCTGTCTTTATTTCCCATTGCTGTCATTAGTTCTTCAATCAGCGTTTTTTCCAGAGGCTTTAGAGTAAGAGTTCTTCGTTCTGGATTAAAGTAAGCTAAAGGGTCCCTCAAAAATAGCTTCATACTCACAAGGAATTTAAGAATCATGTTTAATGCGCCTCACTCGTTGCGCCTAATCCAGCGCCCAATAGCATCGGAGGCGTTCTTAAAACCTGTTGAACCCCCTGTGGAATAGGAGACTGCAAACCAAGTTGAACTTTTAAAGTCCTAGGCATAAATCTGTATCTAAACTTATCTGTCAGAGCGTGGAAGAGTTTTGGAACATAAGTACCATTTAGTGGAGATCGCCATGCTCTTGTAATACCAAATTGGTTTAAATATCTTTGAGGGACAAAATGAGAATATTCGAACCCCTTTACACCCTTTCCTAGCATACCAATTACACCTCCAAATGTGGCACCTCCATGGATGCTGCCTGCTAAATGCCCTCCTTCATAGTAACCAGAATTCATATCTACACCATGTGTGATACCAACTGCCCGCCTAATATCGTCCAAATTTCCATATCCAAAAGTAAATGCATTAACAATGCCATCGCCAAAACCGGCTACCGCATCAACAAGTCCTTGAGGTAAAGGGTCTCCAAAACTCCACCACGTTTTATTTGACTGAGTATTGACGTACGAAGAGCTGTTATTTTGCACTAAAGGTTGTTGTTGACTTATTTGGCTCTGCGACATTAAATCAAACTGCCTTTGAGTCCACCATTGCCCTCCGTCATCACCATTGTGCCCGCCAGATCCATTGTCCATTGAGCCTGTATTTGTAACTTCACCAATTTCTCCTACAATGCCATCTCCACCAACGATTTGGGGTGAATCTTGATTACCACTGCCTCCTTGTGTCCCGTCACCTTCCTCACCCCGTGAACTAGGAGAGTTACCACCAGTTCCATCGCCATTATTGTTGTCGTTCGAACTATCTGGACATGTATACCTGCAAGAAATTCGATATTGAATTCCATCTACTTCCGCTACGGCACTATAACCAGACGGGTCTGTCCCAGCCAATGGATTGTTCATTATATACGAGTACGGGTTAACGCTTTGGCTGTTTGCAGGCGCTTGAATAAACGGATCTACCGACATAAACCGCCCAAGGTTGTAATCGTACACCCGCCCGTTCATATGGATGACTTGTGCACCATCTACATGCTCATGCCCTGTAAACCCGCGCTTGTCGCGTTTATCAAAGTTACTGGTTGCACTTTGGTCACCGTTTGTTTGTGTTGATGGCGTGAGTGTGCTGCCGGTGCTGCCGCGAGGCCGACCGAATGGGTCATAGCCGCGACGATTAGTAATTGCCCCGTTATGGTCGGTAAAGGTAGTAGCACTGCCTAGTCGGTCCCGGTGTCCAAAGTTAATCGTATGCTTGGTGTCACCATCATAGCTGATTAGTGCCACATCGCCGATGTACGCTCGCCAATGGCCTGAACTGTCGGCCTCATAGTCTTTATCCAGGTAGTAGGTGGTAGTGGATACTCCGCCTTCGGATTTCACTTGTTTCACCCGGCTGGTGTCTGCGCCATACGTGAACGTATATTGGTTGCCGCTGCGAGAAAGCGTACGCGGCTTATTGTGCACCGTGTACTGGGTGGTGAGGCCATCTCCCGATAGCAGGTTGCCTTTTGCGTCATAGCTAAAGTTTACGGTTGTGTTGTTTAGCTTAACCACCTGGCGTACCGCACTTGGCCCTGCATTGCCGCCCAGGCTTTTCGTTGCATCACCGTAGCGGTAGGTATTGGCGTAGTCCGATTTCTTCAACAGGTTACCGGTAGCGTTGTACTGATACGTGTTGTTTTGCACTGTTGTGCCATTCCACTTCACCGTATTGCCGGTTAAGCGATGTAAGTCGTCGTAGGCATAGGTTTCGACCGTATTATTCACATGGTCAGATACGGTTTTAAGGTTGCCGAAATTGTCAAAATCGCTGTATTCAAGGTAATGGAGATGGCTGCCTTTACTTGCAATGACGTGCATCATAGAGCCGTTTTGCTGGTAGTACGCCGCTGTATAGTTCACCCCGACACTGTCGGTGAGCGTGGCGCCTGTGATGTTACCAAAGGCATCCATGGCGTTAATCTGACGATACACATAGCCGCTATTGGCATTCTTTTCATGTGTGAGATAGCCCTGGGCGTTGTAATCATATTTCACAACCAACCCATTGGGATAGGCCAAACCTTGTGGACGTCCATAAGCATCATAGAAATGGGTCTTCGTGAGAGACGAACTATCAATGGCTACCGTGACGGTTTGTGGTCGTGCAAAGCTGTCGTAGGTGTAACTGCGGGTAGCACCGTGCTCTACTTCTTGTGTGGGCAGGCCCTTTTTAAGGGTATCCCAGGTCCAGGTGGCCGTTGAGTTGGTGTAGCTGCTATCTGTTGTGCGCCGGGTGAGAATACGGCCTAACGTATCGTATTCAAACGTCACAATGTCATTGTTGGCATCCTTCTGCAAGGCAAGTTCACCAAAGGCGTTGTATTCAAATTCAGTCACACCCTGGTTCGGGTCCTCCACCTTGAGCTTATTGCCCAGCGCATCCATGGTGGCAAAGATTTTAGCGTTCGCTGCATCCTGAATAATGATTGGCCAACCCGCACTGGTGTAGCTATAGCGAGTAACGCCGCCGAGGGCATCTTCGGTAGACATCAGCAGCCCGCCAGGTCCATGCGTGCGGCTCATGACTAATCCGCCGGCCGTAATGTTGGTGGTAAATCCGTTGTAATCGTAAGTTACGAACAAATCGTTGTTCAGTGGTTGGTCGACACTGCGCTCGGTAGCGCGACCTAAAATATCATTGTACTCAAACCGCTCGCCATACTGGTTACCGTTATTTTTAAATGGCTGGCTGACGAAAGTTTTGCGTCCTCGCTCATCATATTCCGTTACCGTTGAGTACCAGTCACCGGCAGCAAAGCCGGCCATACTGGATTTAACTTCCCGTCCAAGCTGGTCTGTGTACACCTTGCTATCCGGCATGCCCGCAGTGCGCGTGATAGACATAACTACCGCGTGACTTGGTGCATCGCTGTCTGGTTCGTAATGGCGCGTATAGGTGCGCGGCAAGGTGGTCGAGCCCGATTGGGTATAGGTGTAATCAACCAACCCTAACCCGGTATACTGGGTGTACTGGTACACATTATTGCCATCTTTGTGGCGCGTCACCTGACCAAAAGCGGGAGAGTATTGCGATTCCTCGGTCCACTTTCCGTTATTAGTAGTCAGAACAAAATAGCCATTATTCGCGGCCGTTGTCCCGTTTTCCGTATACGTGAATGAAATGGTACGGGATTGACTCTGCCAGGCATTGTTGCTGCGAACAGAGCCTGACTTAGTAATGGAGCTCGGCAGACCATAACTATTGAAGGCGGTTGTCACGGTTTGGCCATACTCAACGTCAGTACCGGTACTCGTGATGGTATTCGGTTTACAATGGGAATCATTCCAACTGGTGACGGTTTGTGTGACCGCGCGCTGCTTATCGTAATCCCCTGATGTGTAAGGATCGTTACTGGCGCGCCCAGTGACTTTTTCATATGTCGTTTGCGTACTATCAAATCGATTTTGGCAAGCTGATGTTTCTGCCCAGGCAACAGATTGACTCACCTTATACTGACCAAACTCACTGCTGGTTAACTTGTAACTTGCTGACACATTTCCGTACGCGGTGATACTTGTTACTTCATTTGTCACCGTGGTCGCGAGGGTGCTGCTAACGGCATTAGTATCGACATGGTATTGTTTAGCTGTCGACTTCTTCAGATAGTAGTGGTACACCTCGCTACCAAACAGACTTTGGTGAGCGGTGTTTCGAGCCCATTCATTTTCTTGGAATTTAATCGGATTACTATAACCAATCACATAATCAGTGACGTCTTTTATTCTACCCGTTAGTGGGAAAGCCACATTAAATGCAGCCTCACTTCTCACATTGTTTGCCACATCAAGCGTGTGAATGGTGGTAAAGCCCTGGAATCCACGCCCCTCCACGTTATACACCGCATTTTCATAGGCATAATAGGTGTCGTTAACGCTGCCCACACCATTAGTGACTTCCATGCGCGCCACATTGTACATACTGGAAGCAAAATACAAATACGCGCCACTTGGCTTTGTGTTGTTGCGTTGGTAAAACGCATCTACGCCCATGGAAGCAAGGGTGCTGTCCATCTGCGAAGAGGTCAGTGGCAAGTACTCCCAGCGATAGCTCACGCCCGTTGCATTAGTCACACCTCTCAGCATATTTACTGGTGCATAGCCTGAGCCATCGTTATTGGCTGTGCCCGCTCCGTAGTTGATATAGCCGTATACGCCATAATCTCCGTTGTAACCAGACATGTCATAGCCGCTATTTATCGACTGGATGATACACCCATTAGGGATAGTGCAGGTGTTAGCATCTATTCGCGGGCCATAGCTGAAAATAAAGTCATTCAGGCCTTTGCCTCGCGAATCCACAACCGTAGTCTGGGTGGCAGAGCCAATAAAGGGGGTGCTGATAATGCTGGCCGTGAACGTACCATCTGTGTGCTCTTCAAACGTAATCGCTTCAAAGGTATACAAACCATCATCCAACTGTGATGCTGGCATTGCACCCAGCGCGTGGGCTTCAAGTTGTGACTGTGCATAGGTGCCATACAGGTCATTGCCGCACTTAGTTTGCCAACTCCCACTGTCATTGAATGGCCGGCAGCCTTTGGCAATGTTAGTTTTTGGCACAAGTAACTCGGCTTTGCCATCCGCATCAATATCCATTACGCGCAAACTACTGAGATAGCGTGGAGAATACATTGGCTCAGGTTCTTGAGCCCCATTCAGGTAATTTTGTGATGTGAACGCCAGCGCCATCCCGATGCTGAGGTCAATTTTTGACGACCAGCTATTGGCACCTTTGTTGATGTAGACCACCAGTTCAGGGTTAGTATAGCTCGTATCCCACGCCAACATGTCTGGTAGGCCATCACTGTTGATGTCAAAGAACATGGTGAAGTAATAAAAATTCTCACCTGAATACGGATTGGGGAGTGAGCCACTTGTTTTGGTATACGCGCCATTATTACTGTGTGAGTAATAGACTGTTTTTGGGAGAGGTACCGGCAGCGAGGTTTCTCTGGCGCTATCATAGGATGTACTAAACACGATATCCGGCAACCCGTTACCATCCATATCGCCCGGGAAACTGACCGTTTCTGTCAGGTACGTGATGGTGGTGGGCGTCTCTTTCGCTAAGGACGCGACATGGACACTATTTCCAACCGTGTAGGGGGCTGATGGATTCGTTGTGTGGAAATACAGCTTAATGTCACCATTGTTATGCATAACCGCCAAATCGGGCCAGGCATCACCGTTGTAATCATTAATGTCCTTCACGTTAGCATCGGTAACATAAGAAGAATTCGGCACCGAGATACCAGTGTTTATCCAACCACCACGCCCGGTAGACTCATTGGTTAACGCTACTTGAATGGTGTTGCTGGTTTTTCTCCAGCTATCAGTACGACCATCGAGGTTAAAATCGCCATACAAACAGGTTGTCACCTGCCAGGACGCCTGGTAACAGCTATCCAATTGATAACCTGCTGTTCCCGTTACCGTCCCTTCAGCATCAACAAATGTCGTTCCACCATTCGCTGAAGGCCAATCCCTCACACCATCACGGTTGATATCAGCGTAGGGTTGCGATTTCATAATGTCGGGCGACTGGCTATTTCCAAAGTCCAGCTTTTCCAACTCATACGTCAGCGGATTGTCATCCCACTCCATCGAAACGGGCGCAAAACACTGACTGTAATTGTTGGCATCACAGGCTTTCACTTCGGCGAGCAATGGCTGGCCGTTTGCCGCGCTATATTGATACGTTAAATCATACTCAACAACACG
Organism: Aestuariibacter sp. GS-14; assembly: GCF_006494365.1. Classification (GTDB taxonomy): domain Bacteria; phylum Pseudomonadota; class Gammaproteobacteria; order Enterobacterales; family Alteromonadaceae; genus Alteromonas; species Alteromonas mangrovi. Next base: position 196,210 of record NZ_VHIP01000008.1, on the reverse strand, counting down.
GCTGGTTCCGACAAACGTCGTAATTTTATCAAGAATTTGCGTACTGCGCTGAGCGCCACCTTGTACATAAGTGGTTCTCGGTTTGCCACTGGCTTCATATTCAAATTCTACGCGACGCACATTCGTGGTTGCACACGAATCAGAATAGCAAATCTGACTAAGCAGCATCTCCGCCTTACCAAAACTCACATACTCGTAATAAACATTATTATTCGCACTGGCATCTGTGGTTCTTGATAATAACCATTGGTAGGGTTTGCTATGGCCGTCGAGGATGGTGCGGCTATTTGACGTATTGCCGTAATATTCCTGTGCGCCATTTTGATGGGTGACCACAAAATAGGCCGACGCGCTATCCATATTGGATGTGTATTGCTTCACCGAAACAAAACTGTCCATTTCTGTGCGATATTCGGCATTGGCATAACCATATGTCCCACTGGTTAATATCAGCCGCTCACCATTCAAACACAACTTATCGCTTTGATAATTGAAGGTTACTGCCCCCGAATAGCCATCCTGCGCAATAGTCGCAGGGCACCGAGAAATAGCCCCTGCGGCATTCATTGACCAACCCACACCGGCAATGCCGGAGCCTTGCTTTGACGAATAGGACAAGCTAATTGACGGCTGCATCCCATTTCGACCTGGTGGCACAATGATAGGAATACTATAACTGGCAGCGCCGCCAGACACACCACCGCCACTTTTTAGCGGTAATAATTGATTGTCGCTGGCGCTCATCGTGACATTCGTGAACGAGCCCGCTGAAATGCTGCCATTTTTTGCAGCCCATGACGGTAACACCACGGTGACCGATTTTGTACTGCCATAGCCAGAGCATTGCGTTACACCATTGTAAACATGACAAGCTCGCACTCGGAAATAATGCTGACCATCGCTATAGCTGACAGTTTGTGAGCGGCTTGTACCAGAATAAATAGTTGTCCAGGTACTATTATTGGGACTATGTTGAAGTTCATAACGCGTCACGTTACTCGAAGCGGTCCAGCCAATCGAGAAGCTATCCGTGACGTTGCCCGTCGGAATACTATTAATTTGAGGTACCGACGGCGTTAATACAACTGTCAGTGAGCCCGAGGTTTTAAAGGCGGAGCAGCTATTGAACGTGGATTCCACATTACATGCCCTTACCCTGAATGCGTAGCTACCCGTACCCAAAGTCAGTGCTTTACTCGTAGCTGTTCCTTCATAAACGGCAACCCACGCCCCGCCGTTGGTTTGCTGCTCAAGCTGGTATTTATCAACCGTGCCTGTCGAGGCCCCCCAACTGATGCTAACTCCGCCATCGTAATCGGTTGAAGGAACAGAGATGCTAGCTGGTGTGCCCGGTACCTGTGCGACGATTGTCGTATCAGAATTGGAATAGCTACCCCAACCGCGATCGTTATACGCTCTCACCTGGAAGTAATATGTACCATCAGAAGGTGCCGTATATGTCAGTGAACGGCTGCTACCTGAATAGAGTGATGACCAGGTAGAAGTCGTTGATATCCGCCCTTGCAATTGATACTTGGTAACATCTTCGCCGGTGCTGGCAGCCCAGCTTATCGAAAACGTCCTGTCACTATCCGTGGTCGGGGCACTGGGCGTCGACATTTTGGGTGGGACATCCAATCTATCTACTGTCAACGTAAGTGTCGGCCCTTTAGTGAGCACCAAATCCGGCTCCATCGGATTGGTAAATGACATCTTATGTACCCATAACGTATAGGTATAAGTGCCCTCTGCTACGCTGGTTACCGTGTATGTTTTATTGGAACCCTGATAGATGAGTACATCACTTCCGCTGCCGTTCTTTTGATAAAGGTAATAAGGCGCCATCTCACCGGCACCGGTTGACCACGTTAAGTTAAACGTACCATCGGCCATGTCCGCCCGGGTGGGAGTGCTACTAAATGACGCGGCATGTGTAGGCAGAACGAACAATAATAAACAGGCAAAAAGCCATAAGCGGGCAGCGTTTGAGGCAACCATCAATTCATCCTTGAAAAATAATATTGTATTTTTTCCGGAAAATTATAAGCTCTCACGAAAGTTGTCAACATATAGTAATAGGGATGTTATGAAAAAAGCGGTTTTTGTTTGTTTTTTCGGTTTAGGATCGGTTTTATTGCCTCGTGCAGAAGTATTTGCATCAGAAACCAAACCTTCAGCGCAAGTAGATTTGTTTAATCAATTTAAAACGTGTATCAAAATGTCTGTTGCCGAGGCCAAAGCAGCTAATAGTCCGTTTTTATTTGACGCGGTCTGTCAAAGTGAACGTATTGCGCTGCAATCAAATATGGCGATAGAAGATTTTTCACAGTTGCAATCTGCACTAAAAACAATGAGCGAACAACTATTGTCACAATAAGCACGTTGAACTCGTGCGAGACCAAATAAAGACCTTAACGGGGGACGGAAAACTCTTGGCTATTCAGGTAACATTGCCCCCATTCAAATACCTTTTGAGCACCTCAATCTCTGCTTGTAGTGAAATCCGCGTTAAATGAACGCCCCGTTGTTCACGTTCCACCTCAGCGCCTTTTGTGACCAAAAAAGTATACGCATGCGCTTGTCCTTCAAGCCCTGCTAAGGTCTCCTCAAGTTCAGCCAGATAAGATTCGATATTCGCTGATAACACACTCGCAGTCTCGCCGGAGGTGGTAACCGCTGGCTGAGGCGTTGATAACAGCGCTTTGTAGAACAGATAAGGTTGCCTGCCGTGCTGCCTCTCCATTCTCGCTTCTGCATTTCTCACTAAACGCCGGAGCTGACGATATACAAGTTGCTTGGCATTTTTATCGTTTTTCACATTGGGAGCCATTTCCTCAATGAATCCCGCCGTGAGCGACGGTACGGTTTGAGGCGTTTGCTCATCAAGTCGATGCGCAATAAACACTGAGAGTTCGTGAGCGTCAATCTGAGGCATTGGTGACAACCTAAATATCGAGATGCGCAGAGGCTTCCAGTGCGTCTTCCACATCTATCCCCAGATACCGCACCGTACTTTCAATTTTCTTATGACCGAGCAACAGTTGAATTGCTCGAAGATTTTTATCACGGCGGTAAAGAATGGACACTTTGGTTCGGCGAAGCGAATGCGTGCCATAGCGTGAATCGTCCAACCCGATGCTTTTCACCCATTCGTGTACCAGCCGATCATATTGTTTTGTGCTCAAATGACCGTCTGGCTTGGTGCGTGATTTGAATATAAAGTCACCGAATGCAGGATGCGTGCTGTCAAACCAGTCAAGTAGGGCAGTCTTGGTGATGTCTGTGATCTCAAACACAACCGAACTACCGGTCTTTTGTTGAACCACACTGGCTCGAGAAAAGACCGTCCCTCCCCGACTAACATCTGACACCCGAAGCTTCACCAGCTCACAACCTCGCAGTTTAGAGTCAATGGCCAGGTTAAACAGAGCTAAATCCCTCCGCTTTCCCGAAAGCGATAATCGTGCACGGATATTCCAAATCTCGGACGGTTTTAATGGTAATTTGGGGCCAATACTTTTCCCCTTATTCCACGGTACAGGCTTGTTCATCATTTGTTCCTCACGGGCAATGAGTAACATAAAGGTATAGCGTATATTGGCGAGAATAAAAGACGAAGACCAACACATCGGATGTATTACTCACACGAGCGATATGACGCATCGCACATTCTATATGTGAGCAAATACCGGCTAGCAATAGCCGTCGACGCACGTTAAAAGTCCGTTATGGAGTGATAAGCGGTCATGAGTGCATGATGTTGTTGACGGCCGCTATTCGCTCATAGCTGCCGTCAAAATTGCAAAGAGCCAACGGCAGCCATACGTACGAAGTGATCGTTCAGCTACAAGCTTCTGACGATCCGTCAATAGCACAAAGCACTACGTCAAAATCAGCCGATAGAGCAGCTATGGGTCGGTATTGGCTGCACTTCAGTTTTTAATTTTTCCTCTAAATACTGTCACATTTTCATTCTCTACAATGCCTGTTAACCGTCGATTTTCCAGTTCAAGCGTTGTGTTTCTAGATACCATTACTTGGTATTTTTGCATCACGTCAGCCAGCGTACTTCTTAGCTCTCGATTCTTTTCTCGCTCTTTTCTAAGCGCTTCATGCTTCTCGTCACGTTGCTTTTGGATATGTTTGTTAGCACCGCCACGAATACGCTCAAGCAAATCGGGATATTGATTCATAATAAGCGTGCGACTGACACCGGCCTCTTCTGCGACGGCGGCAACGGACATCTTGCGCTCCGGCTTGACGACATTAGGTCGGCCTTGCTCAAGCCTGACAATCGCCATGCGTATTCTGTCGTGGGTCTTCTCGCGGTTTCGAGGTCTTGATTTAATCATTGGCATTCGCTCGCTTTTTTATGGCATCGATATCTGCACCAAGGTCCATCAGCACTTTTTCGCAGCGCATGATGGCTTTGTCGACGGTGCGCTGACCTGACTCACCCAAGCCTTCAATCTGCTTAAGTTCAATCTGCTGTGCGTAGACACCTTCCCAGAAGGCCTGCTTCTTGTCATCAATAACACCGTGCTCGCATTCTTCACAGCGCCCGCCTGCGCAGGAGCCATCATCGTTGGTACACCATGCCAGACCCGTGGAGCGAAGGTAGATCTGCTCTGAGATATGGCGGATCATGTTTGCACGAGACTGATAGGTTCGTGTTGGCGTCGCCTTGTCCCGCAGGTTGCGTATCTGATTGGCAAGCCCACCTGACAGCGGCGTATCCGGCTCCAGCCAGTGCCCGATTATTCCCTGACGTTCATCATCGAAGGCGGCATATATCTCATCGTACAGTTCTAAGTCCTGCTGCTCATTCATGGCATATAGCACCGTCATTTCCAGACTCCAGTGCTTAAAGTGGTCACGCAGATAGCGTAAATCCCCTAATTTATGATGCACCACGTAACTGGCAAAGGTCCGCCTGAATCGGTGCGAGGCAAGCTTGATATCAAGCCCAAGCGAATCCGCGAGTTTCTGTAGGCGGTCATTGATGGAAGTACTACTGAGCACATCGATTTTGTTGTTTTGTCGCGGAGCCTTGCCAAGCACGACAGAGTTAGAGCGGCGCGTTAACCTTGCTACTTCCTGCGCATCACCTACCTGTTGCGCCGCATCAAGCTGCTGTTCAAGCAGTTGCTGCATCGGCAACATCAGGTCGCTTAACACTCTTAATGCCTCAATGGTGATTTCAGGGCATAACCAATGGGTGTTGCCTGCATCGGTTTTTTCTGACCTAGAGCCTAAAAAGTAAAACCGCTCACCGTCTCTGACCTCAGAGTACCAGTTGCCCCGCATAAGATTGCACAGCTCATGCACACGAATACCTGTGGTCATCAGGATGATAAACAGACAGCTATCTCGCAGTGCGGTTATGTTTTGGTTGAACGCTTTCGCGCCTGACGCCCAGCCGTGCTGTTTAAGGTATTGGGTGCGCTGAAGCGTGTTGGTCGGCACAAAATCTGACAGGAGCCCCTGTAAACGCAATAATTCTGGTGCACGGTTTAACTTCGATTCGCCGTATTGAAACAGCGGTGCCAATACCTCATCGGGAATAATCTCGGTTTTGGCTTTGTCATGGCTCTTATATCCCGATAACGCGACAGCGCTGGATTCCGGCCACGGATGCGCAAAACCGTATTGGGTTTCACGAAGCTGTTGGTAGCACGCCTCCACTGCCAAGAATCGAGAACATATTGTGGTAAGCGCAAGAGGCTTACCTTTGCGTCTACCGTGATTGGATATCAAGGATTTCACATGCGTGACATACTGCATGGCAACAAGTGGCGTAACCGCAGATAGCTCAGTGACGCCGAGTGATGGTAGAAAGTTAAGCCATGGGGTAATACTATTGAATTTATCCTTAAGTGTACTCCCTCGTCGCTTGCCGCTTTTCGCGTCATCGCCCCATAATAGCCGCGCCATCACGACTTTGGCTGCATCACGCAAGGCAGGGATGTTGATGCGTCCGAAGTTAAGTGTTTTTTGGCCTTCACGTTCCGCACTTGGGAACCAATGCCCTGGCAGTGTCCACTTATCCTGCTCATACCGCGAGAGTACATGGTACTGACCATAATCAAGCTTTAAATAGGTGATAACACCATGCAGTCCATGGCGGGTACGCAAGTCATCTCTGAGGCGTTGCTTATCGGCAAAGATAACCTCTTGACTGACCTGATTGGGATACGGTTGAATGCTCATCGTGCCATCCTCACCATCGTTAAATCGCGCCAGAAGGGATGGGGTGTTGTTTTGGCTTTTTCCCGCGCCGCCGTCACTTTTTCGCCATCAAACTGTGGAGCGATGTCTTCGTCAATGATGCGAATGATATGGCGAAGGTATTTGTTCCAGTTCTTGATACCGAAGCTGTCACGCTCCCTGACTGCCGCCCAGTAAAAGCTGAACAGGCGGTATAAATCCTCTTCGGTGACCACAAAGCTCTTGCAGCGAAAGCAATCCAACGTTTCTGTGCACACTGAACCGTCTTTGGGGGCGCGATGCCCGTATTTACTGTCTTTGCAGCCAGATATCGGGGTATTCTCTTTGGGGCCATAGCTGACACGCAACTCTTCAATGCGCGCCTCACCGATAAAGCGCATGTTCGTTTCCGCCTCGGGTGGAGCGACCATGTAATCCCGCTGGCTGGTTTCAGGGGAGTGCTTGCCATAGCGTGCTGCAATGAGCGGGTCCTGCCCTGATAACTCCCAGATACGATTCACGAAGGTTTTGCGCAGCCGCATCATGTTGAGGCGCATCGGTTTGCCGTCGTCATCGGTCAATTGATGCTTTTCAATCAGGGTGTTGATATTGCGCATCAAATTATTTTTGGTCAACGCCGTGATGGCGCCTTTGGTTGCGTTTGCTTTAGATTGATACACCAACAACTGCATTGGGTCTTGGTATTGCTGACGAAGGACAGCGTTGCGCTCAATAATCATCTCAATGGTATTGGCAGCATTGAGCTTAACGCTGCGAAGTAATGAGATGTCCTGCGACTGGCGAAGTGACACCACTTGCGTGGCATTGCCTCGGCGTTTGAAGGCCACGAGCAATCGCAAATTTTGTTTCAGTGGGTGTGGCTGGATGCAGTCTGTCGGCAACGATAATACAGGTATGGGATTCATCCCTGTGACCATACCGATACCCAGTACACAGACCGTTAAATCAAAGTTATTCAGCGGCGCGTTGCCTGCCAGAATGCGTGACATCTCCATTTTCAGGGCCGAGACCAATTGCTTAGATTCTGCTTGTGTTAGGGGCCTTTGGCCTTTGGTTTGACGGTTTGAATTGGGGAAGGGGTTTTTCGGGAATAAGTGCTTAATATCTGCGTGCGGTAAATAGCCCTGTGTGTGCGACTCAGTCAGTACAGCCTTGGCGTGTGTGTAATAAGCTTTCTGGCTTGTATATCCGATTTCCGACGCTTTCAGGTGATGGATGAACTCTTCAATCAATTCAGGTGTGATATTGACAGGCTGCAAATCACGTTTCGCACCAGAACGCCATAGCGTTAAGAACCCGAAGAAGGTTTTAAGGCCGGAGTGACAATAGCTTACTATCGATGTGATGGCGATGACGGCCTGTTGGGTATCGATACTTTGCTGGATGAGTTTCTCGATAGTCGCCTGGCATATCGTGGTTATCGCATCAAAGCCTTGTCCATAATAAGGCGCAAAGTCGAAGCTTCTGACAGTAGAGGAATTTTCTGGAAAGTGAACGGTCATGGTGGTCGGCGTTATCGAGACGACACCGGTGCTTGCACTATGCTTGTCGGTGTTAATGCCCGTTGATTCAAAGAGGCGTTTAGCATCGTCATTCTGATTGTCAGTAATGACGTTAAACTGCTTTTTACTCATGTAACGGCCTCGCATAACGCTTCGATTTCACGTTGGTATTCGGTGGATAAATCATCTTCCAGCTCATGCAGGAAGTGCAGGTATTGCATGGTGGTATTAATGCTGGCATGACCAAGCAGTGACTGCACTGTCATCAGTGGATTACCACCGAATGTCCCTTCGCTTTTACGTGCCTCCAAGCATCTTAAGGTGTTGGTGGCGAATGTGTGCCTCAAAATGTGTGGGTGAGCGGGAAAAGGAAATTTAAGCGCTTCAAGCTGGTTGTTAAATGATTTAGATTTCAGACTCCATGCCTGCCCGTCACGCGTCACAAACAGCCTGTCAGTTGGTTTATCCTGATCGTCAAGTAATTGATGGCGTTCGTGAAGGGCGTAATCCCACAAATCGAACATGAGGCTCACAGGCACCATAATATTGCGCGGGTTGCTGCCCTTTATTTGCATCTCTTGAGGGTTAAGCGATACTTTGATGTGGCTTCGATTAGTCAGGTTTTGTGGATTAATCACATAAGACAATGGGAAGCTAAGGATTTCGGCTTTACGCAGTCCGGTAAGCAACCCTAGCCTCACCATGAGCCTGAGCGTCTTATTCTTAATAGCGCTTAGTAATTGTGTCGCCTGTTCACCATTGAGGACTTTAAGTTTTGTTCTCGTTTGCTTAAGCATGATATCAGGGCGCGCTTTAACACCACCCGATGTGTCGGTATGGGCTAAGAACCCTTTGGGCTTTCTCACCAAGATCGCTTCAAGCTCATAAGGAAGCGTATCCACCCATCCATGGTTATAAGCGTAATGATAAAACTTAATGAGAAAGCGTAAACGTCGGTTAATGGTGCTGGCCGCCACTCCAAAATACTTCATTGATGCGTCACGATAAACAGCCAGTATGGTTTCATCTTGGGGACAGCGAACCTCTCGCCAGTCAATATTATTCCCTTCACAGAACCCAAAGAAATCATATAAGTCCTGTCCGTATGTCTTCCAGCTATGCACGCTTTGCACGCTGCCGCGTTTCAAGCAGTGATAGACCAGAAACTCCACCGCATACATGACTATCTCGCCATCCTTGTCGACTAAAATGGGAAAATCAGGGTAGCTTATTCCCCGTATTTTGAAATCTTCTGTGCTAGTGACGAGAACCATGATTAACCCAAAGAAAAAGAACCAAAAAAACAAAACAAGTGTTGTGGATTGTGGGAATTTTCGCTTCGCTCACCGTGTGGACTGTTTCGTATAAGCTGATGGATAACTGCTTAGGCAGTTACCCACAACTTCTACCAAAACAGACACACACTAATTCTCCACAAACACACAACCCAACAACAACAACAATAACAAACATAACATTACTGTACATATATTCAGTATAGACGGGGAGGGCTATTAGTCAATATGCTTGTTGCATATTGACGGGGACATTTCATGACTTCTTCCTCAACAACCAGGCGCGCAGTGTGGTGCCGAATTTGCGGTCGCGGGAGAGCAGGGTAACGCCAATCATGAACATGATGCCGTGTACCCACCAGAGTCCCAACTGAATAGGTATTTTGCCATCTTCCAGTACTCTGCGACTGGCCAGTAGCAACATAAAATAGCCGAGGTACAACAAAATAGCCGGGAACATTTTGCCAAATCTACCCTGACGCGGATCAACTGCACTAAGCGGCACGGCAATCAGTACCAAAAACGGAATCGACAGCGGAATCGCAATCCGCCACTGTAGCTCAACAATGGCTTCAATGGATGGGTCCTGCAGTAATTCAGAGGTAGACATTACCGATACTTTTCGGCGGGTAACCTGCTGCTCGGGATCGTCAATTTGCACCTGATACTCGTCAAAATTGACAACCCGGAAATCACGTCGGCGGTGCTCGCCTTCGTACTGATTTCCCTGATTCAAAATAAGTTGGCGGGTACCGTCAGGCTCTTTGTTAATGGTGCCCTGCTGTGCGTAAACAACCCGCACCTGCGCTTCATTGTTGGCTTGTTGCTGAGCCAGAAATACTTTCTGAAGTGAGCCATCACTTCCAACATCATGCACAAAAATAACGGCTTCCTGATTGCCCGTTTCCTGGAATCTACCAGGGATGATGGCGCTGAATCCCGCTTCTGCCTTAGCCTGTTCACGAAGATTAAATTCGCTTTGTGCGGCGGTAGGAGCAAGATAAAGGGTAACAAAACCAGTAAAAATCATGATCAGTACAGATAGGAACAACATTACCCGGGTGACGTACCATTCGCTTATCCCACAAGCGCGCATTACGGTCATTTCGCTGTCTACATATAAACGCCCATAGGCCATCATAATGCCCAGGAACGCACTAATGGGGATAACCAGCGATGCCAGAATCGGCGCATACAGGGAAAGGAATCCTATCACCAGACCTGCAGGGATATCGCCCTCAGACGCATCCCCCAGCACTTTAACAAATCGCAGGGTAATAAAAATTGCCATTAGTATAAGAAAAATGGCAACCTGAGACTTCAGCGTTTCCTTAAGTAAATAGCGGAATATCAGCATTTATGGCCTATGCTAAAAGTCGGAATTTTAGTGAAAGCAGCTATAATTTTGAGTAAACTTACCATTTTTACATGTTTTGCCAGTATAACTAACCCTTGGCTCCGGCAGGTGCGATTGCCTGAATGTTGTAAAATCGACATAAAAGCACCTACGCAGTAAGACATTTTGCTGCGGTATTAAACCATAAGCGCGGCAAAACGGCATGTGAATTTTAAGCCGGGGCAACAGACAGATAAAAAATTGAGGTGACATCATGGAGTTTAACGTAAAAAGCGGCAGTCCCGAAAAACAACGCAGTGCCTGCATTGTGGTGGGGGTCTACGAACCCCGTCGTTTGTCGGGCGTGGCTGAGCAACTGGATGCTATCAGTGAAGGTTATATTAGTAACCTGCTGCGTCGCGGCGACCTGGAAGGCAAAGCAGGTCAAATGCTGTTGCTGCATCACGTACCCAACGTATTAAGCGAACGCGTGTTGTTGGTTGGATGTGGCAAGGAACGTGAACTCGATGAGCGCCAGTACAAGCAAATCATTGCTAAAACTATTCAAACGCTGAACGAAACCGGCTCAATGGAAGCCGTATGTTTCTTAACAGAGCTGCATGTAAAAGGCCGCGACACCTACTGGAAAGTGCGCCAGGCAGTCGAAACTACCCAGGATACGCTGTATACCTTCCTGCAACTGAAAAGCAAAAAGGGCGAAGCGCGTCGTCCTCTGCGCAAAATCGTATTCAACGTACCCACTCGCCGTGAGTTAACGGTGGGCGAAAAGGCCGTTGAACACGGATTAGCCATTTCTAAGGGCATGAAAGTAACCAAAGATGTGGCCAACATGCCGCCCAACATTTGTAACCCGGCGTATCTGTGGGAGCAGGCACAGCAATTAGCTGCTGAATACAATTCCGTTAATGTGGAATGCGTGAACGAAGCACAAATGGCTGAGTTGGGGATGAATTCCTATCTGGCAGTGGGCCGTGGTTCTGAAAACGAATCGTTAATGAGCATTATTTACCACAAGGGTGGTCAGCCCGATCAGCAGCCGCTGGTACTGGTGGGTAAAGGGCTTACTTTTGATTCCGGTGGTATTTCGTTAAAGCCCGGCGAAGGCATGGACGAAATGAAATACGACATGGGTGGTGCGGCAGCAGTACTGGGTGTAATGCACACTGTTGCGGCACTAAACCTGCCGGTGAACGTTATTGGCGTGCTGGCTGGTTGTGAAAACATGCCTGATGGCAAGTCATATCGTCCGGGCGACATTCTTACTACCATGTCAGGACAAACCGTTGAAGTGCTCAACACCGACGCCGAAGGTCGCCTGGTATTGTGTGATGCACTGACTTACGTGGAGCGTTTCGACCCGGATACAGTAATCGACGTAGCCACGTTAACCGGCGCCTGTATTATTGCCCTTGGCAAACACGCAACCGGCTTAATGAGTACGCATAATCCTCTGGCGCACGAGCTGTTAAACGCGTCTGAGCAGGCCTCAGATCGTGCATGGCGTTTGCCTTTGTGGGATGACTATCAGGAACAACTGGAGAGCCCGTTTGCCGACATGACTAACCTGGGCGGCCGCCCGGCTGGCTCTATTACGGCAGGTTGTTTCTTGTCGCGTTTCACCAAAAAGTACAACTGGGCGCACCTGGATATTGCCGGTACGGCCTGGAACAGTGGTAAAAACAAAGGCGCTACCGGACGTCCTGTACCGATGCTCGCACAATTCTTAATGAATCGCGCTGGTTTGGCGCAAGAGGACTAATTGCCCGTGCCCGCTGTTCGATTTTACGCACTAACAGAAGAAACCGTGTCGCCTGATGGCGGCGCGGCGGTATCTGCGCTGTGCGCGAAAGCCTGCGAATTAACTGCTGAACTGTATGCCAACCGGCAAAAGAGTGTGATACTGTGCGCCGACAAAGCCCAGGCAGAAGCAGTAGATGAACTGTTGTGGCAACTGCCCGCAGCGCGATTTGTGCCGCACAATCTGGCGGGCGAAGGCCCACCCGGTGGTGCACCGGTAGAAATCGTCTGGCAGGCACAACAATTACCCCGCCGGCCATGCCTCATCAACGTAAGTGGGCAAATGGTGAATCAATTCAACCAGTTCCAGCAAATTGTTGATTTTGTGCCGGTAGAAGAGGCTGCTAAGCAGCAAGCCCGACAACGCTATAAATATTTTCAACAAGCCGGCTGCCAAATGCAGTTTTTACCGGCTTAACACAGGTATTCTTTGAGACTCTCCATGGACAAAACCTACGAACCTCATTCCATTGAACAGCAATGTTATCAACGCTGGGAAAACGACGGACTGTTTAAAGCCAAGGTATCTGGCGATCCTGCGCAACAACCCTATTGTATTTTACTGCCGCCGCCAAACGTAACCGGTAGTTTGCACATGGGCCACGGTTTCCAGCAAACCATTATGGACGTGCTTACCCGTTATCACCGCATGAAAGGCGACAATACGTTGTGGCAAGTGGGTACCGACCACGCTGGTATCGCAACGCAAATGGTGGTGGAGCGCCAGCTGAACGCATTGGGCAAAACCCGTCACGATTTAGGCCGCGAAGCCTTTGTTGAGAAAATCTGGGAATGGAAAGAACACTCTGGTGGCACGATTACCAGTCAGATGCGTCGTATGGGTGCGTCGTCAGACTGGGATCGCGAAGTGTTTACCATGGACGAGAACCTGTCAAAAGCCGTTACCGAAGTCTTCGTTAAACTGCATGAAGACGGCCTGATTTACCGTGGTAAGCGCTTAGTTAACTGGGATCCAGTGCTGCACACAGCGGTATCTGATCTGGAAGTACTGAACGAAGAAGAAGCCGGCCACATGTGGCACATGCGTTACCCACTGGCCGATGGCAGTGGCAGCATCGTGGTTGCTACTACGCGTCCGGAAACCATGCTGGGCGATACTGCTGTTGCAGTTCATCCGGATGACGAGCGCTATCAGGCTTACATTGGCAAGCAAATTAAGCTGCCTATTACTGGCCGTTTAATTCCTATTATTGCAGATGATTACGTTGATCCTGAGTTCGGCACTGGCTGTGTAAAAATCACACCGGCTCACGACTTTAACGACTACGACATGGGTAAGCGTCACAACCTGCCTATGATCAATATCTTCACGCCAGATGCGAAGGTAAACGACGAAGCGCCAGAAGCCTACCGCGGCTTGGATCGTTTTGACGCGCGTAAAGCCATTGTGGAACAACTGGAACAAGATGGCGTACTGGTTAAAATCGATGATCACAAATTAAAAGTGCCTCGTGGCGACCGCACCGGTGCCGTAATTGAGCCTTATCTGACAGATCAGTGGTATGTGGCCATTGAAGAGCTGGCGAAGCCTGCGATTGAAGCAGTAGAAAGTGGTGAGATCCGTTTTGTTCCAGAAAACTGGAGCAAGACCTACTACCAGTGGATGCATAACATCCAGGACTGGTGTATTTCCCGTCAATTGTGGTGGGGACACCGTATTCCGGCCTGGTATGACGACAACGGTAACATTTATGTAGGTCGCGATGAAGCGGAAGTACGCAGCAAAAATGGTCTGGACGACAGCGTAGCGCTGCGTCAGGACGAAGACGTGCTCGACACCTGGTTCTCGTCGGCACTGTGGCCATTCGCTACCATGGGCTGGCCAGAAAAGACCCCAGAGTTGGAGACCTACTTACCGTCTGCGGTGTTGGTAACCGGATTCGACATCATTTTCTTCTGGGTAGCCAGAATGATCATGATGACCAAGCGCTTTACCGGCAAGATCCCGTTTAAGGATATCTACATTACCGGCCTTATCCGCGATGAAAGCGGCGACAAAATGTCGAAGTCGAAAGGCAACGTGCTCGACCCGATCGATCTGATCGACGGCATTGATTTGGAATCGCTGGTAGCCAAGCGCACCTCGGGCATGATGCAGCCGCAACTGGCAGCCAAAATTGAGAAACGCACACGCAAGCAGTTCCCGGATGGTATTCACGCCTATGGTACCGATGCGCTGCGCTTTACCTTTGCTGCCATGGCCTCAACCAGCCGCGATATCAATTTCGACATGGGCCGGGTAGAAGGTTACCGCAACTTCTGTAACAAGATCTGGAACGCGTCGCGTTTCGTGTTGATGAACACCGAAACCGAAGATACCGGTCGTGATGGCGGTGAACTGGTGCTGAGTCTGGCTGATCGTTGGATTTGGGCACAGTTCCAGCAAACCCTTGGTGAATTTGAGAAAGCCATCAGTGAGTATCGTTTCGATATCGCCGCGCAAACGGTATATGAGTTTACCTGGAACCAGTTCTGCGACTGGTATCTGGAATTAACCAAACCGGTGCTGAATAACGATGAAGCCACGGACGCGGAAAAACGCGGCACGCGCCACACGTTAATCAACGTACTGGAAAACCTGTTGCGTTTACTGCATCCGCTAATGCCGTTCATTACCGAAACCATTTGGGAACGCGTGGCACCGCTTAGCGCTCTGAACGTGAAAGACGGCGACAGCATTATGGTGCAGCCATTCCCAACGGCAGACGCTGCTAAGCAAGACGAACAAGTACTGGCCGACATTGAGTGGGTGAAGCGCTTTATTGTGGGTATTCGTAATATCCGCGGTGAAATGGACATCGCGCCCAGCAAGCCGCTGTCGGTACTGCTGCGTAATGCCAGTGAAGAAGACGAGCGTCGCCTGGGTATTTCCCGTACCTTCATCGACCGTCTGGCACGTCTGGAAGGGATCACTTTCCTGGCCAAGGGTGAAGAAGCACCGGCAAGTGCTGCTGCGCTGGTAGGCGAAATGGAAATCCTGATCCCTATGGCGGGCTTAATCGACAAAGACGCTGAGCTAGCGCGTATTGCCAAAGCCATGGAGAAAATCGAAAAAGACGCCGCCCGCACTAAGGGCAAGTTGACTAACGAGAAGTTCGTGAGCAATGCGCCGGAAGACGTGATTGAAAAAGAACGGGCCAAACTGGCTGATGCAGAATCGCAGTTAGCCAAGCTATCTGCACAGCGCGAGACCATCGCCGCATTGTAAGGCGTTTTTTAACTGCGGGTGTGCACATTTGGTGCAGTGAGCCCGCTTTTAATCCCGTCATTGGTGCAATGCAATGTGTATGGCGAAGCAAATTTTTATAACTTGTTGTAATACATAGTGTTTGATTTTTGGCTCGCTAATTGCTGTGAAAAATACAAAATAAAGCAAACCCGCTTTTGCTAACAATGTGAATAAAGTTTGGTAATGAAGCCCAATCCTGTCGCCAGGATTGGGCTTTTTATTTTGTTTTTTGGACACGGTAGTAACAATGACTGCAGATAAATTTAATCTCTTCTCTTTCACTGGGAAAATGAAAATACTTCACCTTTCCTGGATGGTGTTTTTCGTTACCTTTGTGGTGTGGTTTAACATGGCACCACTCAAGCAGGTGATCATGGGCGACATGGGTCTGAGCCTGGAGGAATGGAAAACCCTACTGATATTAAACGTGGCACTCACCATACCCGCGCGGGTCATTATTGGTGCGCTTACCGACAAATACGGGCCGCGCTTAGTGTACTCTTTATTGCTGGCAATCTGCTCTGTACCCTGTTTTTTATTCGCGTTTGCCAGCGACTTTACTCAACTGGCCATTGCGCGTTTTGCGCTGGGCTTTATCGGTGCAGGGTTCGTTATCGGCATCCGCATGGTCAGCGAATGGTTCCCGCCTAAGGAACTGGGCACTGCTGAAGGCATTTACGGCGGTTGGGGGAACTTTGGTTCTGCTGCGGCAGCGTTCACTTTGCCTACGCTGGCAGTGGTATTCGGTGGTGACGACGGCTGGCGCTACGCAGTAGCGATTACCGGTCTGTTGTGTGTGATTTTCAGCGTGATTTATTACACCAACGTAACCGATACGCCCAAAGGCTCCACGTATTTCCGGCCCAAAAATCTCGGCGGCATGGAAGTCACCAGTAAAGGCGATTTTTATTTCCTGTTGTTTATGAAAACGCCGATGTACCTGGCGCTGGCGCTGCTTAACTGGAAGTTATCTCCCAGTGGTGTGGGCATGTTGTCGGCTGACGTGTGTACCTTTATCTATGTTGCACTGTTTGCCATTTATTGCTTCGACGCGTATTCCAACTTTAAAGTGAATCGCGAGATATTTGTTCAACCCGTTGCAGAACAGCACCGTTATCAATTTAAACAAGTTGCGGTACTGAACGTACTTTATTTTGCTACCTTTGGTTCTGAGCTGGCTGTGGTATCCATGCTTCCTGCGTTCTTTGCAGAGACCTTCGAACTGTCTATGGCGACGGCGGGTTTGCTGGCGGGTATGTATGCCTTTATGAACCTGATGTCACGCCCTGGCGGTGGCATCATTTCTGACCGCTTTGGCCGCAAGAAAACGTTGCTCATTTTAACGGCGGGTCTGGCTGTTGGGTATTTCACGCTGAGCCATATTGATGCGGCATGGCCAGTATGGCTGGCAGTGCTGGCGGTAATGGCCTGCTCGTTCTTCGTGCAATCTGGTGAAGGTGCCGTATTTGCCGTAGTCCCCTTAATTAAACGCCGCCTTACTGGTCAAATTGCTGGAATGACTGGCGCTTACGGGAACGTAGGTGCGGTAACGTACTTAACGGTTTACTCATTTGTTGATGCTTCTACTTTCTTCCTTGTGATCAGTGGGACTGCCGCATTTGGCTTTATTGCGTTACTCTTTATGAAAGAGCCGAGTGGCGCAATTACCGAAGTCAACGAAGACGGCACAGTTGAATTGATCCACGTAGGATAACCTTATTACCCAACAGGCATAAGTGTGGTAATGCACCTGTCCTCGCCAGAGGCAGGTGCTTTTTTCGGATAAAGCATGGCAAATTTGAATGTAAGTTTTGGCGGTTACAGCAGTCAGGGGATCAAGTTTGAAAATCAGGACGCCTTTGCTGCCTGGCAGGGGGAAGGACAACAGCTCCACGACAAAGGCGCAGTAGTTGCCATTGCCGATGGTGTGTCTGCCTGCAGTAAAGCCAAAGAAGCCGCTAATACCGTGGTGAATAACTTCATTTATGATTACATGCAAACACCGCCAAGCTGGTCGGTTAGCCGTTCGGTAGGCAAAATTCTAAACAGCCTCAATCGTTGGTGTCACGGTCAGTTCGATTATTCGCTGGGTGGCAGCAGTCAAATGCTCACCACGTTCAGCAGTCTGATCTTTAAGTCTACTACGGGTTTCTTAATGCACGTGGGTGATACCCGAATCCACCGATTTCACAACGATCAATTGGAGCTATTAACCAACGATCATACAACCAAGCAGCGGGCAAACTTTGTGCTCACCCGGGCAATCGGTCTGGATGCTAAACTCGATGTGGATTTTACCTCATTTGCTTTGCAGCAGGGCGAGTTGTACATGCTCACCAGTGACGGTGTGCATGAATTTTTATCGCACAAAAAGCTCCGGCAAATGCTTGAGGGCGTGGCAGATCTGGAATCGACCGCTAAAGCCATAGTGCGAGCGGCATTGGACGCTGGTAGTAACGACAATGTGAGTTGTTTGTTGGCAAGGGTTGATAGTTTACCGGCGACAAACGTTCACGAGTTGTCTGTTCATGGGCGTAGTCTGGTGATCCCGCCGGCTTTGGAAGTCGGGCATAAACTCGAGGGTTATCGGGTTCTGGAGCAGGTATTTAACGGTACGCGCTCCAGTTTGTACAAGGTGCTGGACGAGCAGTCTGGCACAATATACGGCCTGAAAACACCTACTGAAAAGTTTGAAGATGACACTACTTTTTTGCAGGGCTTCTTGCGGGAAGAGTGGGTAGGCAAAAGTCTGGATAGTCCGCACATCATGAAAGTGTTGCCCAGACGCGAAAACACGCAGTTTTATTACCATGTGTGTGAATACATTGAGGGACAATCCCTGCGCCAATGGATTATAGATAACCCATCGCCCTCAATCGACACAGTTCGACGTATTGTGAAGCAGATCATTGTGGCGTTGCGCACTTTTCAGCGCAACGATATGGTGCACCGCGACCTCAAACCGGAAAACGTTATGATCACCCGGCATGGGGAAGTCAAACTCATCGATTTTGGCACCGTACTGGTGAAGTCGTTGCTGGAAACCGGTGATCAAACCCATGAAGACTACCCGGTTGGCTCAGTGAACTACATTGCACCTGAATTTTTGATTCAGAATCACAGTGATTTTAGAACCGATATGTTTTCGCTGGGTGTTATTGTGTACGAGATGCTGAGCGGCGCGCTGCCTTATAAGCCATTTAAATACAAAGATTACATCCCTGAAAGTGCGAACGAATACCACTATCAGAGCATCAAGCAATACCGTCCGGACTTACCCGCGTGGATTGATATCTGTTTAAAGAAAGCCACGCAACCAGAACAACACAAGCGCTTCAATGCGCTGTCGGAATTCGAAGCCGCGCTGGACAACCCCAAAGACATTATTGCTACCGAAAAGCCTGGTCCACTGATCGAACGCAACCCGGTGCTGTTGTGGCAATGGGTCAGCGCTATTCTTCTGGCTATTGTGTTGTGGCAAGCGTGGCTGCTTAGCAAGTAGCTTTATCACTATATCTATCTCCGGCTAACGACTGGAATAGCAGGCCAGCCGGGGCGACTCTAGTAAATTAAAACTGATAAGAGGCAAATAGCCTTAGCGTTCTGGGTTGGCCAGGGCCCACAAACTCAGTTGATTCGATATCGTCGTAAATATCTTCAAGTACTTCGTCGGCTTCGCCATAAGTTCCAAAGGTTTCAAACTCGGTATCAAACACGTTTTCCAGACGCAGGCCAACGGTAATGCCACTTGGGTGAGCGTAAGTCGCACTCAGGTTAACCAGCGTATAACCATCCAGTTTGCGGTTTTCGTTGGCTTCGTCGCCCCGGAAATACTGGCCCGACGCATAGTCTACATCTGCGCTGATATACAGATTTTCAAGCAGCGGATAAGTTACTTCCACACCCGCAAGCCATTCAGGCTGACCCGGAATGATATCGCCTGGTGTTACCTGACGGCCCGGTCCCATTGGATTTTGCGGGCTGAACGAGACAAAGGCAGATTCAAAGGTTGCCTGTAAATAACTTACGTTGGCAGACACTTCCAGATCGTCCCATTGTTGTAATACGCTGAATTCAGCGCCTTGTCGGCGCGTTTTCTCTATGTTTATAAAATAACCCACTGACGCACGGTCACCGGCCTGCTGGAAAATAATGTCGTCTTTGCTCTCGCTGCGATACACCGCTGCATGGAGTGAGCCGTTTTCCAGCGTAATATTGGCACCCAGTTCAAGGGTATCGGTGCGTACCTGATCCAGTGGTGGATCGGCCACAAAACCATTGGGCAGTTTGCAGGGATCGTCTTCGTCGGCGCAGCTTAGTTCTGCTGGCGTCGGGGTACGTGACGACTGGCTGTAAGACGCATAAGCGTGGTAGCTATCGGTACGGTAGTGCACTGTGGCTGACGGATTAAATCGGTTAAAGGCATGGTTGCCGTTCAGCGAGCCTTCGCCTTCCTCAACACCGTCTATCATATCAATGGTGGATTTGTTGTAACGGGCGGCCAGAGCCAGTTGCCAGTGGTGGTTCAAATCAATGACATCGCTAACAAACGCGTAGGTGTGGCGAACATCTGTGGTAAGACGCACGCGAGAACCTTCGTCAAATACACCAATGCCGGTAACCCCTCGGCTGCTTTCTGGTGTGTCATTGTCGAGCACGGCAAACTCGGTATCACTGCGAAATGAAATATCGGCGGTATCGATACCCAGGCCAACTACCCAATGGTGTGTCATTGAACCTGTAGCAGCTTTACCCGCCAGTTCGGCGCTAAAGCCGAAGCTTTGCTGGTCGGTAAAGCTGGTATTGGCGGTACCGTCCAGGGTATCCGGATCTGCATTACTGATATTTTCCAGAGGCACTAACGGGTCAAAACCTACAAACTGAACGGCGTCCTCTGCATCTTTATCATCTTCGACGTCATCGTTTTCAACCAGTTCAGCGTCTTCGTCCTCTTCACATAAGGTTTCGCCATAGCCTACATCACATTCTTCGTAGTCACTGTCGTCACCGTTGTAGGTTTCGATTTTGTTTTCACGGTAGTAAGTGTTCAAACGCAATACCAAATCGTCGTCCAGGTTCCACTCATGATTCAGGTTCAGGAAGCGCAGGTTAGTGAACGTTTGGTCGGGCAACGTATAAATAGTTGCGCGGCCCTCATGCGGGATCAGGTCTACCGGAATGGCACCGTTGCCAATCAGATCGTTTTCATTTACGGCCAGGGTGATGCGGGTGGCGGTGTCTTTACCTTTGTGGGTAATGTTAGCCAGCCCTTGCTGAATATCGCTGGGGGAATAGTCGCGCCAGCCGTCTTCCTGGTATTTGTTGATATTGATGTAATAGCCCCACTCGCCATTATTGCCGCCAGATTCCAGATTAATGCCGCGCTGGCTAAAATCGCCGCCCATGACGGTGACTTTATTGTGTGGGAAAGAAAAACCGTCTTTGGTATTTAAAATAAGTGCGCCGCCCAGGGTATTCTGACCAAATACCGGGTTAGCACCCGACACCAGGGTAACCGATTCTAACGCCGAGGGAGGCAGCAGATCCCAGTTTACGGTATCACCAAAAGGTTCGTTAAAACGTGTGCCGTTTAAGTACACCGACAGGCCCTGCGGTAAACCCAGTAAGGGCGACGCCGTAAAGCCACGGTATTGTAAATCAGCCTGAAACGGATTGTTTTGCACATCGTTAATCGACACGCTTACCAGTTTATTATCCAGAATTCTTGCCAACGAATTACCGTTTTCGACTTCCAGTGCATCGGCATCCAAATGCTGACTGGCGGGTGAGTATTCCGTTAATCCACTCACAAAACTAAGGGGCGATTGCCCGTACACGGTGATCTGTTCAGCGTCTTGTTGTTGCGCATGTATTTGAAAACTCGCAGCAATACAGGATGCCAAATAAAGATAAGCGGTTTTTTTCATTGTGTGTCCAGCTTCTTCTCACTCTTTTCCACATTGCACGTGTATGGCATTGTTCTGTTAACGCGTTATGCGGTGAACGTGCATATAGGGTGAATACTTATTGTGTGTACCGTTAAGTATGAGAATTTTCGCAGCCGGTATATATGGAAATGTTCCCCGGCTTAGCCGGGAAAAGTTCCCGGTTTTTTGTGGTTGTACTATTGGCTACAACCAGAAGCGCAGTGGGCTGATGCTAAAGTAGTAGTGCAATTTTCGCAGGCAGGACACTGTTTAATTCACCGCGTATGATGAGTAAAACAACAGCGCGTTGCGTTATTAAACAGTGTATCGCACACCAAGCATCAGCCAGTTTGACTAAAATGTGGCGAAATCATTCAGCTAGCTGCAAATGGGTGTTTGTTAGGTTATTGATTCGTAATGTTTTTATTTTTGGTGTGGACTTTGCTTCCAAACCACGTAGTAATGATAACGCGCAAGTTACGCAACACAACATTAAAGGAAACTGTCATGGTGAAACTGGAAGACCGTCCAATCGAGCAAGTACGCGAAGAAGTGATCGACAAACTGATTTATCACTACAGTCATGGCGTGATTTCGGTGGAAGCCTTCGAGCGACGATTAGACCAGGCCATGGCAAGTAAGGATCACCATGAAATTGTGGCGTTAGCTGCCGATCTCACGCTGCAGGTAGACGGTGACTACAGTCGCGAAAAAGAACACAAGTTCAGTGTTAAGTATGCAACCGGTGAAGTGCCTGAGCGCGATACCATTGTGAATATAATGGGGGGATCGGATCGCGGCGGACGCTGGACAGTACCTCGCGAGATCCGGGTGATCGACTTTATGGGCGGTACCACGCTTGATTTTACCGATGCCGAATTCCGCGCGCAGCACGTTACGGTAAAAGTATTATGCGTGATGGGCGGTACCGACATTAAAGTACCCGAAAACGTGAATGTGGTTACCAAAACCTTTTGTATTATGGGCGGAGTGGATAACAAAACGTCGTCGATTGCCGACCGTCAGGCGCCTACCATTACGGTAGAAGGCTTTGTGCTGATGGGCGGTGTAGACATTGCTATTAAGCGCACAGTTCGTGAAAAATTTGTGGCCTTTGCCAACCAGATGAAATCCATTTTCGGTGCGAGCCACCACGACACCAAGCGTCGCAGCTACTAACTACGCACGAACGTTATTGAACGGCCGTCGTTATAGATTGAGTTTGCACTTTACGGGTAAAAGCGGGAGAGGTGAGTGCCACCTCTCCCTGCTTACGTCTCGCTGATTACTTTTCGTTGGTTAATTCTTGTTGTTTTCTTCTTGCATCTGGCAGACTCAGTAGTACGCCAGTTTTTCAGATTTACCTGCAAATATTCGGTATACCCATACGGTGTAAAGCAATATGCAGGGCACAACCACTACCACGCCTACCAACAGAAAGCGCAGTGAGTCCGGATCACTCAGGGCATCCATAATGGTGAGTTTACCGGGTACCACGTAGGGATAATAACTAATGCCAAAGGCAGTGAAGCACAGCACAAATACCAGAAGTGCCAGTGCAAAAGGTAGCCATTCGCCGCGCCCACCTGCTTTGGGGAGTTTTTGCAGTACAATGCCGCACAATAGCAGTAACCCAAAACACGCCAACGGAATAAGCATTAACACCAGTCCCAACGGGCTTTCCAGCCAAAGCTCACGCACATTTTCATGCAGAGTAAGGTTTATAAAACTCACCGCTATAATCCCGCCAGCCAGAATCATCAGGCAACGCTTTGCCCAATAAAATGCTTTGGCCTGCAATTCGCCTTCTGTTTTGAGGATCAGCCAGCATGCACCAATAAACGCATAGGCTGCGGTTACGCCAAACGCGGCAAGTAGGGCAAAGCCTTGTGCGTACCAATCGGTGCGTAAGCCAGTAACCCATATACCCAGCATATAGCCTTGCGATAAGGTAGTAAGTAACGAGCCGTACTTAAAGCAGGTATCCCATTTGCGCTTCTTGGTTTGCGGCACTTTGGCTCTGAAATCAAATGATACACCGCGCAAAATCAATCCAATCAGCATAAAGGTGGCAGGCAGGTATAAGGTTTGCAGTATCGCACTATGCGCTTGCGGAAAGGCAATAAGCAATAACCCAACCGCCAATACCAGCCAGGTTTCGTTGGCATCCCAGTAGGGCCCGATAGACGCCACCATGTCATCTTTGAATGTTTCGTTTCGGGGAGGAAACAGCACGCCAACCCCTAAGTCATAGCCATCAAGAATGGCATACAGCAATACAGCCAGCCCCAGTAAGCCAACATAAATGTTGCCCAGCGCTTCGGCAGAAAGTGATTCGAAAGGCATGGTTTTCTCCTAGTTCGCCTGTAGGGGGGAGAGGGGCAGTTTGGCCTGCGCGCGCTCTTCAGCCGAGATTTCTTCAATGCCCACCGACTTGCGGCACATCAGCATAAGCGTGCGTATGTAGGCAATCAGCAATACACCATACAATGCAGCATACAGCGAGAACGACAGGGCAATGTTTGCCGGTGGCAGACCGGTTACCGCATCCTGGGTAGTGAGTACGCCACTTACCAAATAAGGCTGGCGGCCAACTTCGGTAACGTACCAGCCTGCCAGCGTGGCTATCCAGCCGCTGAAGCTCATGCCAATAAAGACTTTTATCAGCCAGTCGGGAAGGGCGTCTTTACGAAGCAGCCAGTAGGTGCCGCACCAGGCGGCAAACAACATAAGCATACCCATGCCCAACATGATCCGGAATGAATAGAACACCGGTGCCACCGGTGGATGCTTACCTTCAAACTCGTTCAAACCTTTAATTTCGCCATTCACATCATGAGTAAGAATAAAACTCGCCATGTTGGGAATGGCAATCTCGAAGTGATTGGTTTTACTTTCCGCGTCGGGAATGGCAAACAACAACAGCGGGGCACCTTGTTCGGTGTGCCACACGCCTTCCATTGCGGCAATTTTCTGTGGCTGATGTTCCAGCGTATTCAGGCCGTGCATATCACCTGCCAGTATCTGTAAGGGGATTAACACTGCTGCGGTATAGGTGGCGGTTTTCAATGCCAGTTTGGGCGCAATTTTATTGTCGCCCTTGTAAATACGGTAGGCAGACAAGCCCGCAATCAGGAAGCTGGCGGTTAATCCTGATGCCAGCAACATGTGTGCAAACCGGTAGGGGAATGAGGGATTAAAAATAATGGCATACCAGTCTTTGGCGT
Source organism: Aestuariibacter sp. GS-14 (assembly GCF_006494365.1). Lineage (GTDB taxonomy): Bacteria > Pseudomonadota > Gammaproteobacteria > Enterobacterales > Alteromonadaceae > Alteromonas > Alteromonas mangrovi. Next base: position 171,627 of record NZ_VHIP01000008.1, on the reverse strand, counting down.
ATATCACACCGTCGATGACTTCATGACCCTGCGGAGTTTGCATCCAGCTATTCAGCGACAGGATCCAGAACGCCGACAGCGTAGTACCAGCCGCTACCACAAAGGTAGCCAGCGTGTGCAGCCAGTTAGGCACCTTTCGAATACCAAATAGCATAATGCCCAAAAAGGTAGCTTCTAAAAAGAACGCAGTAAGTACTTCATAACCTAATAACGGTCCGGCTACGTTGCCTGCTTTTTCCATAAAACCCGGCCAGTTGGTGCCAAACTGAAACGACATGGTAACGCCCGATACCACGCCCAGCGCAAAGGTAAGCGCAAATACCCTTACCCAAAAACGGTAAATACGCATCCATACCGGATGGTGCGACAGGTTTGAGCGCAATTTGAAATAAAACAAAAACCATCCAAGCGCGATGGTGATAGTAGGGAATAAAATATGAAAGCTAATATTCAGTGCAAACTGAAGTCGTGATAATAAGAATGCGTCCACAATCGCCTCCTGATCAGGCTGATTTTCCGGGAAGAAGTTTGTCTTTGAGTTCAAGAATGCGGCCTACACCAGCACCCAGTTTCATTAACGTTGCCAGTTTATCGGGGCCCAGGTTTTGCAGCTCCTGCGACCATGCCGTTACCGACTCCAACAAATCGTGAATTTCGTTTAAGCGGGCTTGTACATTGCTGTCTTGCTCACTATTGGGAGACTCCATCATTAAATCCCTGAGTAACGATAAGGTAGGGTCGATTTCGCGCTTTCGGCGCTCTTCAAATACCCTATTGGCCAGCACCCAAATTGATCCCGCTGGAATATAGAACTCCTTGCGCTCTCCGGGTACATGGTGCTGCTTAATTAACTGCCAGGATTGCAGTTCTTTCAGCCCCATACTGGTATTGCCCCTCGAAATGCTCAGTGCATCGGCGATTTCCTGGGCTGCCAGTGGCTCTTCGTGCAGCACAATTAGCGCAAGCATTTGGCCTACCGTGCGATTAAATCCCCAGCGACTGCCCATTTCACCAAAGTGCATCACAGCAGATGTGACAAGCGGTGACATTTTCATTTTATGTTCCTTGCTGAAGTTTCAGAAATTACTGAAAGTTTAATCCTGAACTTGATCCAGATCAATGTATTTTCGCGGTTAGATTGAGAGGTGTGGAATCTCATAAAGATTGATAAATCGTCTCATTTGACTGATATCGATTTTGAGGTAAGTAGTTGGATAATTCTGGAAGGGGGTTATGTGCGTATAGAAGTCATTAGTTTGTGGCAATTCTAATGACAGCTTTGAGCGAAAAGCGGCCTTCAACAACATCATGCAATCATGGCTACTTAGCACTCCATAACGGACTTTTAGTGTGCGTCTACGGCTATTGCTAGCCGTTATTTGCCCACAAAGGAATGTGGGGATCATCGGGTGCTTAGTGTTTATAGACGCAAGAGAACTAATAACAAATTAAATATAGGTATTATAGTCGCTATCGACCGCATTCAAAGAATGCTGGACTACCGTCTAACTAAAAGGAAGATATTTACTGGGAAACCAATAAAACCGTGGCCAGATATACTTGACCACTACATTTTAGAAAAGTCTTTGGGTCTGGGTTATGCTACATATTACTTTTTATTCGAAGGGATAGCCTTCTGCGTAGTAGTTGAAAATAGTTTTGGCATCGCCCAGATCGTAAAAAAGGAGAGAGGAGATAGCTTTTTTTCTTTCTCCATACTGTTTACATTTTGTAATCTCACAGGTGTCTACATTTACAGAGCCATAGGTACACACCTGCATATCTTCTCCGCCTTGCTCAATCCTAAATACCTTATCTCTCATCGAAAACTGCGAAATCTCAACCGGAACTAGTCGGCCGCCTTTTAGTTTGCCGGTTTCAATGTATTTGAAACAGTTGCCGTAAGTTTGTATGGTTGAGGTAGTATAAAAGACCTGTTCAAACTCATTAAAGTAAGACGTACCAACGTAAGGTAACCTTGTAATGTCTACGGACGTTGGCAACCGCTTTAGAGTTCTTCTTCTTAGTACTTTTGATTTATATTCTTTAAATGTGGCACTGGTGAGTATTTCATGGGAAAGTTCTAGTTGATCTTCAGTATACAAAACCAGGTAGTAATCCCGGTTACCTTTTAACCTGGAAGCCTGAATAGCCGCCTCTTGTTCTCGATGTTTGCGTGCAAGTGCCTCAGCTTCTCTTTTCTTGGCTTCTTCCTGACGCCTTTTTTCTTGCGCCAATGTCTCCCGTTCAGATTCCAGCTTTTTGGTATAGCTAACCAAAGTATGCTTAATTTTCCACAATGCTCTAACGTCATATTCAACCTCTCCCATAATGATACTTGGCTCGAAGCTATAATTTGTTTCTTGTATGTAATCATTCCAAACTTTATCTGAATTTATGACAAATACATCTATTGGCTTATCAGCATTACCTTTATCTATGCTTTCTCTTCCAAGTGCATTACTAAAAAAACGGCTTTTGTATGCACCACTTTCGATTTTATCTTCTAACCAACTGTTCATGTTTTCGTGAATACTCAGAGTATTTCCTCGTACTTCAAGCATCACGGTCACAATTTCTTTCTGATCCGTGTCATGAGTACAATTACTGTTTTTAGTTCGGCTGTATAGCGATATTACCGCATACTTACCATTTGCTAATCCATGCACGCTCATAACAGAATTATCTGCATAAGTTTTTTTATTAGACTGACGTAAATAGTACTCAGGACGTTGTTCGATTCTGACGGCAAAACAGCTGTTATCTTGATCTTGCTGAAAAGATAGAAACGTGGGAACTGGACTAGGAATCTCGCTATCCCAGTATTTTGATACAAGTAGATATTCGGAGTAGGTGATGATATTTTCTTCCGCTAATTTCTTGACGTCAGTTAAATCTATATTGGAAGGTGAGCCAGATAAATAAAAGTCACTTTTTTTAAGATCGCTAAAAAACATTTTAGTATTGGTAACATCATATGTTTCTATATTCCGTAAGTCTGGTTGGTTTTTAAAAACAAGCGTGTAATTTTTGTTACTTACCGGCTTATCAGTCAAGAAGCACCCGTTTAACAGAGCTGTTGAACTCAACAAAAATACTATCGAGATTAAAATTCTCATATTGTACGTCCATGTAAATTAAGTGCATTGATATATCAGTTGTTCAGAGAAGGTGAAGCAGGTGGTAATGATGATTAAAGCACTATGCAACCTAAAATTAAAGTAACTGATTTATTGCTTTGAAGCGAGTAAATTTTAAGCATCGCATATCGGAATACTTAAATAAATCCGGACTTATAAGACGAAAAAGACGCAACATGAAGTTTGATTTTTGAAATCCACTGGGATCATAGAACCGCATGCTGTAGTGGTCAGATTCTTTGCACATTCGATTACTTTGTAAAGGCAGAAAGTCCAATATCTACTATGATTGTAAATCCGTAGAATTATACTATACCTAACATCAGGGATTTACTCGTATCTTCCTAAATATATTGATATCTCAGAAAACTTCTATAATTTATCGTAGTTAGATTTGCCCAAAACTGCCTTGGATTTTTAGTGGTTAAGTTTCTCAATTTGCGAAGCACAATGGTTGTTATGCCAAAACGAATCCGACAACTTAAATTATTAGTGTTATGCGCATTAACTGCCGGTTTAAGTGGGCTGATTGCTTTTTCAGGTCGCGCGGCGACCATTACGATAGTCGACCAACAGGGTATCCCTTATGTTGATGCCGTTATCAGTTTGCTCCAACCGCAAAAGGATAATGAAAAATCGGTTGCTCCTGAAACTCTGGCCATAATGGACCAGGTTGATAAACAGTTCTTACCCAAAATTTTGGTTATTCAACAAGGACAACGGGTAGTGTTTCCCAACAGCGACAATATTCGCCACCATGTTTACAGTTTTTCTGAACCCCATCCTTTCGAAATAAAACTCTATTCGGGTAATAATGCAGCACCGGTTAAATTTGATAAGCCCGGTATTGTAGTACTTGGCTGCAATATCCATGATTCTATGGTGGGGTTTATATATATCAGGGATAACAGCCCGGTGTGGACAACAAACCAACAGGGCATGGCAGACTTGACAAGTTCATCGCCTACCGTAACCATTTGGCATCCAGATTTTTCTGTTAATCATCAGAAACGGCTGGAATTTTCCGTTAACCCTAATGCCCCCTCTGTTTTGACTGTCGAGCGATTTACAGTTCTCGATTCAGGGGAAAAGACATTCGGCAACAGTAAGTTTAAACGCCAATGACGATTACTTTTCGACAATCGCTCTTTCAAATCCTGTTTTTTGGCATATTCATCACCGCATCGTTAATCCTCGTCAATGTATGGACAGTGACATCTAAAACCGCGTTTAATCAGGTCACTAACAATATCGAAGTAGCTAATTCAGTGCTCGAACAGCTACTTCAGGATCGAAGCGACCAACTCCTTAGCTCTGCCAAGGTACTCACCGACGATTTTGGTTTTAAACAGGCCGTAGCCACAGGTGATATTCCAACCATTCACAGCGCGTTACAAAACCACGGTCAACGTATATCTTCGGATTTTATGGTGATAACTGATTTATCTGGTATGGTTATCGAAAGTCAGCCGGGCTACTTCAGCCAGGACACAGTGTTTCCTTACCCTAATATTATTGAAAATGTCCTCGAAGAGGGGGGCTCTGAGGATGCAATAATTGTGGAAGGCAGTCTTTACCAGGTAATTATGCTACCTGTTTATGCACCGGGTCCTATTGCCATTGCAGGGATGGGCTTTTTGAATGGCGATGCTTTTTTAACCCAGATAAAAGCGATTATTCAAGCAGATATTATTGTCGCTACAAAACAAGTAGTGAATGGCAAACATGTTGTTTTGCACAGCAGTTTACCTCACGTAGAAGCTCAAAGAATCACAGCGGACAGTCAGCAAACCTTGAATTGGTTTGACGTAACGTTTTCCAGAAACAGCCCCTATCTGACCCGAGAAATTAATCTCCCGGAAACGCTTGAGAAGCAAGTATCCATTATTTTAGCCGTAGACGTTTCCAGTCATTTTAAAAATTTTACTCAGTTACAGTTTAATATTCTGAGTATTTCACTACTGGCTATTGCGGGTTCAATGCTGTTATCCATGTTTATGGCCAGCCGGTTAAATAAACCGGTTGCCAATCTCGTTATTGCGGCCAACAAACTGGCTGAAGGAAACTACGAAAAAATGGTTCAGGTCGATAGTAAACTGCGGGAAATTAACGAGCTGTCCGATGCGTTTATTTGCATGAAAGACAGTATCCAGAGCCGCGAGAAGCGTATCCTGCAACAATCCAGACTTGATATGCTGACCCGTTTATATAATCGGAGATATATTGAAGAACTTATCCAACAAGCGCTGAATAATGGTGATGCAATCCAGGTTATTGGTATTAATATTAATGATTTCAGAACAATTAATGATCTGTATGGATATTCAAATGGTGACTTCTGTATTGTTACCATTGCCGAGCGGATAAAGCGCTGGGGGGGCACAGCTGCGAGACTCTCAGGCGGCGAGCTGGTATGGTTTGCTGATGAACCGCTCAGCGATGAGCAACTGGAAACCTTCCACACCATGCTGGAACAACCGGTGGCGACTCAGATGTTAGTCATGCCAATAAGACTTGTATTCACCATTGTAAATTGCCCGGAGGACGCTTCGAATACTCAGGACCTTTTCCGTCGGATGAATATTCTGTTGGATAAGTCAGAACATAATGGTCACTGGTTACTCAACTTTACTGCTGAAGTGGAACAGCGCTATTTACGCCGTCTTAATATCATTACAGAACTGAAAGAAGTGTTGCAGTCGGAACAAAGCGAATTGTCTATGGTTTATCAACCCAAGGTCGACCTTAAATCAGGGCAAGTGGGCGGTCTGGAAGCACTGATTCGCTGGAATAGTCAGCGATTGGGGTTCGTTCCTCCTGATGAATTTATCGAAATTGCCGAGCAGGCAGGATTTATTGAACAGGTAACCGGCTGGGTATTAAATCAAGTGGTCCTCGATATCCTGGCACTCAGGGCTCAAGAGATTTACCTGAAACCTGCCGTAAACCTGTCGACGCAAGATATTCAAAACCGCCCTCTGCTGGAACGGCTTATTCAATTGCTCGACAGCAATGGTTTGTCAGCGAAGGATATTACCCTTGAGATTACCGAAAGCGATCTGGTGGAAGACGCCAAGATGGCGATTGATAACCTTCAGTACCTTAGGGATAAAGGATTTAGTATTGCCATTGATGACTTTGGTACCGGTTACTCCTCATTGGCATATCTTAAACATTTGCCTGTATCAGCAATTAAAATTGATAAAGTCTTTGTGTTGAACTTGAGTACAGACCAGGACGACCAACAAATTGTCCATACCGTACTGGCCTTATCAAACATATTCAATCTTGAGGTTGTGGCCGAAGGTGTTGAAGATGCCAACGCCATGGCGATGCTGGCCGACTGGGGCTGCGATTCGGCCCAGGGTTATTACATTAGCCGTCCATTACCCCTGAAAGCGTTATTTGAATGGTTGGCCGAATCGGATTATTACAAAAAAAGGAGTATTGAGTGCGACTTACAACACTAATCGGTTCTGTACTTATTGTTTATTCCGGAATAGCCTGTGCCGGTGACGGCAAACTGATCGGCACCGCTGGACTCAATCAACTGGAGGGCGCCGGTGGCGGCGGGATTGTGCCATGGGCAACTTTGTCTGGTTATGACAGTCAGGACCAAATTTCAGCGAATGCTTTTATCACCCAAGTTAATCTGGATGACTACCGCCTCAATGTACTGGGTGCCAACGTTTCCCTTTATGATCGGGTGGAGCTCAGCGTTGCCCGCCATGCATTTGATTTAACTACCCTTGGTGGCGAAATCGCGCAAACCGTCTATGGGGCGAAAGTCAGATTATACGGCGACGTTATCTATTCTGACTGGCCGCAAATCAGCGCCGGAATGCAGTATAAAGACCTTGAGGATACCGCTATTGCGGGTCTGGTTGGTGCGAAAGATACCACCGGAATCGATTATTTTCTGGCCGCCACCAAAGTGCATTTAGGGGCTGTGGGCGGATATAATCTGGTCTGGAACCTCACTGGTCGTCTCACCAAAGCCAATCAACTCGGTTTACTTGGCTTTGGTGGCCCTGACAACAGCGATTATGAACTGATGCTGGAAGGCAGTATCGGTGTGTTGTTCTCTCGTCATTTTGCAGCGGGTATGGAATATCGCCAGAAGCCGGATAATCTTGGTTTAGGAGAGGATGACTGGATGGACGTATTTGTTACCTACATTCCCTCAAAAAACGTTAATTTCACCCTGGCTTGGGCTGACCTAGGCAGTATTGCCGGTGCTACCGGACAAAAAGGCCTGTATCTCTCTGTAGGAGGTCAATTATGGTAAAGCAACTGGTAATGACGGCCGCGGCGATCGCCCTACTGGGGGGCTGTGCAAGCAGCTCATCAACACTCTACGAAGAGCTGGGTGGTCAGGCTAAGATTAATGAAATCGTGGAAAATTTTGTCCATGAAATTGAATACAACAACACGATATTACCGTACTTTGCAGATACCGACATAGACCGCTTTATACAAAAGTTTGCCGAGCAGTTGTGTGTATTCGCTGAGGGTCCCTGCACGTACTCAGGCGATACCATGGAGCAGGTGCATGGCGGTATGAACATCAGCGAGGCGGATTTTAATCTGACCGTGGATTTATTTATTAATGCCATGAACAAAGCTAACATTCCCCACCCATTGCAAAATAAACTGATCAGTCGGATGACCCACACTCGCAAGCAGATGCTGTATTTGTAGCAGGTGACGCAATCTCAAGCTAACTCACTCTAATCCCGCTAACCAAAGCGGGATTTTTGTTTATGCGCTTGCCTGCTTTGCTATGTTGAAAATCCAACAGAAGGAAAACGCAAAAACGTCCTGTTCATATCGAGCTGTTGGAATGTGGCGTACTCATGTGCATTACCTCTGATTATTTGCTGCTTAATGAGCTTTGGATTTGCTGTGGTGACGGACATTGTAAGCTCGCTTGTAGTGGACTCAAAAAATTCTTCGAACCATATAGATCAACTAATCAAATCCACGTTGGTGAGAATTAGTTAATTTGCAGAGCTTTTTTAAAAATAATCTATTATTAAGGTAATTACCGTAACTGAACACTTGAGGTTCCAGCATAATGCTTACACTTTTTGCACAAAAAAATACGTCTTTGGAAGCCAACGCCGTTGCGGTTCGTTGTGAACGGCTCGAAGCCATCCTTGCATCCCTCAAACGCAATGTGCCATGGATCGAATTCACGCCAGATGGCATTATACTCGAGGCAAATGCGCTTTTCTTGAGCGTGGTTGGCTATGGTGTAGACGAGGTTGTGGGTCAGCACCACAGGATATTCTGCGACAAAGCGTACACTGAGAGTGGGGAGTACCGCGTATTTTGGCAAAAACTAAAAGCGGGTAAGTCGTTTCCTGGCACGTACTTACGCCAACACAAATCAGGCGATAAGATTTGGCTAGAGGCGACTTACATCCCTATCTTGGTAAATGGTCATGTGGAGAGTATTGTAAAAGTCGCAAGTGACGTCACTGAAACCGTAAAAATTCAAAGAGAGCTCAATGACATGCAATCCTCGCTTGATAAATCAATGGCGTTAATAGAGTTTTCTCCTGACGGGCACATTAACAACGTAAATAAAAATTTTCTGGATACCATGGGCTACCGAGAAGAAGAGGTTGTAGGTCAACATCATAAAATGCTTTGCTATGATGATTTCTATCGGCAAAATCCTCAGTTTTGGACGGAGCTCCGGGCTGGCACCTTCAAGCAAGGTCTTTTTCGACGCCGTAACAAGCAAGGGCAAGAAGTTTGGTTAGAAGCCACATACAACCCCATACGCGATGACAGCGGTCACATTGTACGTATTCAAAAGATGGCCAGTGACGTAACGCAAAGAGTACAGCGCGACCTCAGTCTTCAAGGTATCGTTTTGTCTACGTCTGAAGAGACTGTGCAAATATCGGAACGTGCAAAACACGTTCTTTCTGATACCGTTGCTATGGCAGAGGAAATCTCGTTGGGGGTAGATAGTGCCTCTCAGCTTTTGGAGCAGTTACAGCAACAATCGAAACAAATTACCAATATTGTAACCACCATTGAGAGTATTGCCGACCAGACTAATCTCCTAGCCCTGAATGCCGCGATTGAAGCCGCGCGAGCGGGCGAGCATGGACGCGGATTTGCGGTGGTAGCCGATGAAGTCCGATCACTGGCAGGGAGAACCAATAAATCCACCGTGGAAATAGAAGAACTTGTTCGTGAAAATGGTCAATTGACGACCGATGCCACTAATCGAATTAAAACCATTCAGCACAAAGCAAGCAAGAGCAAAGAGTTAGTCACAGAGGCAAGCACCATTCTTGAGGAAGTACGACAAGGTGCACAAAGCGTTGCGAAAGCACTGGTGGATAAGTAGCAATCAATTGTTAACCTATGAGTGATAGGGGAGAGATGATGAGTAGAAATGTATCAACGGTCTCCGTTGCTGCTTGCGCAAACAAAATTCTCTCGCTAAATACTCAAATATCAAAGGAAATTAGAGGGGTGCTTCTAGAGCATACCCTTGTTGGTAAACCGTTTTCAGCGGAGATGGTGCCACAGGACACACTCGACAAAATGCGACAAGTGGATGCACTGCTACTCGTTATTGGCGAGCATCCTCGGTATAGTCAAGTCATCAACAGCGATATCAATCGTAAAACTCTCTAAGCCCGATGACGTCCGCTACACACACCAAAGCAGCCATCGGCTATTGAAATGCCCTACGACCGCTTTTGACCAATAGCAGAAGTCCAGTGTCATAGGTCTGACTGTGTGAAAATGTCTAGAAACAGACTAACTCAATACTGGTTGCCCTTATCCACTCTGCGCTCATTGGTGCCATTAAAATCTCAGTGAACTATTTCGCTTACTGGATTTTCCTTCAAAATGTAACGCCTCTTACGACTCATTAAGCGCTCTATCAACTTTAAACAGATTTCACGCTGGGGCCTCTATTGGGTGGGCTGCATCCTGTTTATGTCGTTGGTTTGGCTAAGTTAATGGTATGGATGCAAGCCGCTGGTGTGATTAATCTACTGATCATTAACTAGAACTAAAGCCCTATATAAGAGCGACTATTTGACGACGCCCCTGCTAATGATAACCATTATCACACAATGTATAGTTAGGCAGTTAAGCCGGAGAAAGCCATTTCAGGTCCAAACAGCAAAATACGTATTTAAATGTATGCTGTAAAGCGAGGGGCTTTCTCATTAATTTTGCCGTTCCTGGAGGACAAGATGAGAAAATATGTGGCGATATTCCTGACACTGTTAAGCAGTGTCGCGTTTGCAGATGAGTGTGCTGTTACCATCGAAAGTAATGACATGATGCAATTTAATATGACGGCAATAACCGCGCCGGCAACTTGCGACACCTTTACGGTAACACTAAAACACACCGGCCAACTCGATAAGAAATACATGGGTCACAACTGGGTGCTGTCAACCACGGCAGATGCCCAGGCTATTGTTGGCGGCGCACTGAAGGCGGGTGCTGATAACAACTATTTACCACCGGGCGATAAAACTATTATTGCGGCAACTAAGATCATTGGAGGTGGTGAGCAGGACACGGTAACGTTCGACATGAGTAAGTTATCCAGCGCAGAAGACTACACTTTCTTTTGCAGTTTCCCGGGCCACTTTGCCATTATGAAAGGCAGCTTCGTGGTAAAAGGCTAACGTGGCCATGCAATTATTGCTGTCGCCCGGGTAAATCAGCCAGGGCGACACACTTCATCATATTGCAGATTTAGCGTATTTGCTTTTCGACTTTGTTTGATTGATCCAAAAGCACAGCCATCTTCCCCTTTTGCTTGTGAAAGTGTCTGCTAGTACAGGAGCGCGATTTACCCCAGCAAAAATACATCATGGGATAGCCTGATAATGAGGTGTCAATTAGCGCATTGTGGAAATTGTGTACGTGAAGAAGGACATTCCTCTGAAATTTTAACCTTGTCGTGACAGGTGATGCTAAACGCGAGGCACTAGGAGGTTGCCTGTTCACTGGCGACTCTCATTGGAAATTCAGGGATGGAAAAAAATGCTGTATTTAAATACACATCCAAAAAAAGAGTAAGTAACAAATGGCAGTGGTTGTGCGTAATACGTGCCAAATGACGTTGACGGCATCACACTTGTTCTTTTTTCTGGTTTTTCCAGCAGGCTGACGTGCCGCTATTGATAAATCGAATGCCTCTGGCTGCGAATGTCAGGCTTACTGGGATTCATGCATGATGTCGCCCTTTTCATTACACGGCGACTTTTAAGTAGCCTTGTTCAATCGCCAGATGCACCAGTTCTGTATTGGTGTGGATCTGTAACTTGCTTTTAAGCTGGGTCAGGGTATTCGAAATGGTCTTGCTCGACACATTCAGGGTATCTGCCAGTTGAGTACGATCCAACCCCTTGGCAATGCCAATAAACACATCAAATTCCCGTTGTGTTAACTGATCGCAAACCGCCTCGTTTTCCTGCATTTGGTGAGTGGCAAGCTGGATCGCCAGGCTGTGTTCAATGTAGCGTTTGCCTGAACGCACCGTCTTGATGGCGTCTATCATGGTGTCAGGACTGCTGCGTTTGCTTATATACCCTATCGCACCCGTTTGCATGGCGCGTTGTACTACCGAGGGTTCGTCAAACATACTGAAGAAAATTATCTTTAACGCAGGCCAGCGGCGCAGCATTCTGCTTGCCAGCGTGAGCCCGCTTGACGCTTCCAGATTGATATCCAGAATCACTAAATCAACAGTGTGCTGCCCCAGTACTTTAAGCGCCTGTTGGGCATTTTCAGCCTCATCCACCTGGGTTTCAGGCAACATCATGGTGAGTAGCGCGCTGTAGCCTTGCCGAACCACAGCGTGATCATCAACGAGCAATATACGCATGGTTGAGCTCCTTGTTGAAAGTGACAGGTACACTCAATGAAATATGCGTGCCTGTGTCGGAAGAATGAATGGTTAATGTGCCATTAGCCAACGTTGCCCGCTCCTGCATGGATTCCAGGCCAAGCCCTCCTGGCGCGGTGTCTGGTGAAAAGCCTTTGCCGTTATCGCGAATAAGGATCTGCAACTGGTGGGTATCGGTAGTCAGGCTAATATCAACCTGATTCGCATGGGCATGTTTGGCAATGTTATTCAACGCTTCCTGAACAATGCGATACACCTGGGTGTCGCGCTCAGGATGGGCTTCAAATGGGTGACATTCATCCTGCCAGTTCACGTTGACATTGTGTATGTCCTGCCAGGTTTGGGTGGCTTGCTGAATCGATCGTATCAGTCCCAGGCGGGTTAAAAACACCGGGTAGAGCTGAGACGTTACCTCTTTCATACCCTGATGCACTTCGCGGCATTGCTGCTGAATTTGCTCACAGGCTTTGGCCACATACTCCGGGTGTGCCCGCTGTTGTGACAACATGTAAGTTTGTACGGTGATACCGGTAATCAGTTGTCCCAGATTGTCGTGCAGTTCGCGCGCCAGACTCTGGCGTTCCTGCTCCTGTATGGCGGCTACGCGTTTGCGTAACGACACCACCTGATTCTCTTTAGCCTGCAAGTTTGACGTTAGAGAGTTGTAATGGTCGATCAGGGTTTGAATTTCGGCAATATCGGTGGCATCACCATTGAATTGGTATTTTCCGGTGGTCATGGAGTTCAGGCCTTCACACAGTTTTGCCAGTGGTTTTAAGCGGGAGTTAACCGCATAACGCAAGCTTAGCAACGTTACCACCAATGCAATAAAGAATATCCCCAGAACCTGAATAACCGTGGCTGAAATTTCGCTGAGTTCTGCATCTGTATTGGCCGCTATCCAAAACGACTTACCACTCTGACGGTGGGTTATCTCCAGCGGGGGGAGAGAAGCATTAAAATCTAATAACGGGGAAATCTGGCTGGATTCAAACGCCGGCGAGGGTGTATTGAGTAATACTACGTCCCTGTTGTTTTGAAGCAACAATTGGAGCGTTTCGTAGGGAATTTCACTGTCTGCTAACACCTTAGCCTGCTCAAATGCAGCGCGCGCTTCTTTTTGAATATCAGCGTTGGCCTGCAAAAACATCACCACCGACAGCAATGAGAAAACGCCGGTAAAAATCATAACCACGGTCAGTGTGATTCTGTTGGAAGCAAGCATAGCCCAATTCATTCGTTAATTAACAATACTGTAACATTATATCCTTTTGCGGCATGTCGAGGGCTGAGTTGAGTTAGTACTTTGGTCAGGAAAGCAGGGGTACTTTAGTCGTAGTGAGTGGCGAATGCTTAACCTTGCTTCACTCAAAACGTCATGGATCTTCATTCGAATCATTCACAGTACGAAAGTGCTACAGCCATGAGTGTACAAAAGATCAACAATATTTTTACCATTTATTAATAAATAACAAGGGTGGTGAAATGAAACGGTTACAATCAATATTGTTGTTCGGGACACTTATTCTGGGTTGCAGCGCACTGCAGGCCTGGGCAGGAAGCTGGCAAACCAATCAGGCTGTCGGCAATTTTACAAAAGTACATGTATACACCCCGGATACGGTGTCGCCAGTGGGACAAGGGCGCGCATTGTTAGTGGTATTGCACGGATGCACCCAATCGGTTGATGCCTATCTTACCGCAAATCTGGAACCGGCTGCTGAGGCCTACGGTATGGTGATTGCGGTGCCGGATGCACTTAACAAAGCGGGATTCAGTTGTTGGTCGTACTGGCAGGGAACCAAGTCGCGCAGCGCAGGCGATTACGCCAACTTACTTTCACTGGTTTCGGCGATGACAGCAGACACCACCAAAGGAATTGATGCGGACCAGGTTTACATTGCTGGCTTGTCATCAGGTGCCGCATTCGCCAATACCACTGCCTGTCTTGCACCTGACGTGTTTGCCGGTGTGGGCGTGAGTGCTGGCCCCAGTATTGGAACCAGCTCAAGTGGTGCTATTGGGAGCTGTGAGTATGCTGATGTGGCCACGCGCTGTCAGCAATATGCTGGTAGTTATAGTGGTTCACTAACAGACCAAATTGCATCCATTGCACATGGCGATGCTGATACTACGGTAGATCAGTGTTACAACCGCCAGAATGCGGAAGGTATGGCGGATGCCTACGGGGTAACGGAGCTACCGGGAAGCACCGTGATTGGTTCAGGTAGCAGGACCATGCAAGAATTTTTATGGCAGGATGGCCGGGTATCCATGGTGTGGTTAAACGGTGTTGATCATGCCTGGTCGGGGGGCGCTGGTGCCAGTGGTTCTTATGTAAATGGCAGTGGTTACAACTACGCGATGTATCTGGGCCAGTATTTTGCCGACAATAACAAGCGGGTGGATCGCAATCAGGCGCCGGTAGTTAGTGCTATAACCGCACAGGACATTGGCGGGCAACTCAACATTAACGGCAATGCTGTCGATAATGACGGTAGCGTGGATGCCGTTGAAATCCTGGTGCAAGACAATGCGCAAAACAGCTATCAGTACACCACAACTACGCAGCAAAACGGCGATTTTGCGGCAGTAACAGCGAGTCTGCCGGATGCGTTATACGTGATCACCGTTTCGGCAACAGATGATGCGGGCGCGGTATCCAATGCTGTGTCGGTAACGGCAAGGGTGGGGCCACCACCGCCACCCACTGCACCAGAATTAATGAATGTTGTGTCGGATGTTGCTGCGCAATGTGTAACGGTAAGTGGCGACGTGTTTGATGAAAACGAAGACCTGAGCACAGTATCAGTAGGGTTTGCTACCGGGAATGTGAGTGCAACGGTTAATGGCGTGAGTTTCAGCGCGCAAGCCTGTGAACAGCCGGGCGGAGAACAAACGATAACTGTTACTGCCTCCGATACTGCTGGCCTGTCGTCCTCAGTAACGGTTACGGTTACTGTGGATGCAGGGGTAACCGCCACACTAACCGATCACATCAATGCAGGTCGCCTGGACTATACCAATTACGCCAATTGCTATCTGGAGTACAGCACGGCAGCGTTTAAATTAAACGAGGTGAGTAACAGCAACCAGATGTGTCAATGGCAGGATAACGATGCATCATGTACAGGTCCTGTGCAGGCGTGTTCCGGTGGCGGCAGCACTGGAGGCGATGGCGGCTCTGGCGGTGATGACGGCGGTACTGGTGGTGGTACGGGAGGCAATACCTGCGCAGAATACACCACCGCGAATTATTATCACAAAGTGGCGGGGCGTGCTTACAGCACCGGCAACTACTGGACTCCAGATTATTTCGCTACGGGCACCAATGCGCCGCTCAGCGGTTCTACCTGGGGCAATAATACGCTTCATTCCAGTGATGGAAGCAACTGGTATGTAGGTAGCTGTCCGTAATGTGAAATAGCGTAAAATGAAACAGGCCGGTAAGCGGCCTGTTGTCTGCAAAAGAGGACGGGAGTGCGCTATTTTATGCGGCGTATCACTACCAACCCGGCCAATGCCAGTAACCCAAATATTCCCCAGCTGCCAGCGTGATACTCCACCACTACTTCGGAGGTGTAGGGTTGATCAAAGTCTGCACTTTCCAGGCTTTGGTAAGATAAGTCTGCATCGGTGTAGGCATCAATCGTCGCGACATGTTGTTCAGTGGCGGCATCAATTAATTCAATTAGAATGTCGTAATCACCCGTTGGGTATCCGGTTACCAGATCGCTTTCCAGCAACACAGAGTCATCACTGCTTTCGCCATACAAGGTGAAAACCGACGTTACATGAAAGGGCTCGTAATAGTCGTTTTTTCCCAGATATACAATGGCGTATACGGGGGCCTGGTAGTAAGCCGTATCGGCATCAAACTCCAGACTGAAGCCAGAAAAATAGCCGTCGTAATCGCGGTCACCAAATAACGTTATCCAGGCATCGTAGAACCAAAAATCTATGTGATCGGTGGTGCGCAGCATTTCACCAGTTTTAACCGACAGGCTGCTCAGGTCTGCCTGTTGTTTGTGTTTTGGCGTGCCGGCAAGAGCGGTTTGTAAATCGGGCTGATTAAAATGCTCTTTTACGTTAACGGTTGGCGTGTCGGCATACGTTACAGCAGATACGCTCAACGACAGTGCGAGTGAGGCCAATATTGCTTTAATCTGTGACTGGATTCTCATGGTGTATCCCTCTGGGTCTTTTTATCTACACCTGTAGTGTGCGCAGAGTAAGATGAACAAAAACTGAAGTGAAACTTAAGGAAAGATGTATGAAAGCGTTGTTAACGTTGGTTCTGACAGGGCTGATTAGTCTGTTCCCATTGCTGAGTTATGCGGAAAATCTCACCATTAGGGCCATTAATGACACCGTATTTTTACATCAGTCATCCCGTCAGGTTGAAGGTTATGGCGCCGTAACCGGCAACGGGTTAATTGTGGTAACCGGTGCGGAAGCTTATCTGGTAGACACGCCTTGGGATCGCGATGATATTGGCGTTATCCAGAAGTGGCTTGAGCAGCGCTCGCTGCACCTGGCAGGTGTTATTGCTACGCACTCTCACGACGACGCTGGCGGCAACCTGGATGTATTTAACCAACAACACATCCCCACCTGGGCTCATGCGCTTACCAATGAGTTTTTGCAAGAAAAAGGCGAACAGCCTGCAACGCATATGTTTACCGATTCAGATACGGTTCTAACTGACACTATTGAAGTGTTTTATCCGGGGCCAGGACATACGCTGGACAATATCGTCGTGTGGCTGCCCAAACAGCATGTGTTGTTCGGCGGCTGCTTTATACGCGCAATGGAAACCAACTCCATGGGGTACACAGCTGAAGGCGATGTAGTCCAGTGGGGGGCGTCAGCTCAACGTGTATTGGACAGGTATCGCGATATTGATACCGTTGTGCCCGGGCACGGCGAGACAGGCTCGGTTGAAATGATTAAGAAAACACAGCGCATGGCGAAGCAAGCGGCTGCTGCCATTCTTAACCAGTAAGTTGCGCAGGAAAAATGGCTGTTGGTTCACAGAATAATCAATTCTTACGACCAGTAACATTGTGCACGCCGGACAGGGCCGATAAGCTGGCACAATAATAAGAACAACCAGCTCATGCCGCGCTTTCTGCCTGTAATCAAATAGGTGTGAGCATGGGTAATATTGTTTACATCTTTCTCCGTTACCTGCTTTTGGAGACATGTGTTGTTTTAGTGCTTCAGGACCCGTATTTCTTTGGAGTATTTATGCAACGCAGACACTTTATTAAACAGGCCGTAGGCGCAGGTCTCGCCGGGTCATTGTTGGGTTGTGCTGGTCGTCAGCCCGCCACCGTTTATCATCCTCCTCTATCACCCATTGAACTGCCCTTGAGTTTGCCGCCACTCGAAAAAGTAGAAGCGCGCAGTGATCGCATTGTTGCTATGAATGTGTGCACCCGGCCATTTCGGGCAATGGGGCCTCGCACCGACGTGGAAGTGATGGGAAACAAAACCGTTATACACAACTACGGTCACGGCGGGAGTGGATGGTCGCTGTCGTGGGGCGCAGCTGCACTGGCAGAAAAGCAGATTCAGGCAGAAACGAATACACCTGTGGCGGTGGTGGGCTGCGGCGCTATTGGACTTACCACTGCTATCGCCTGCCAGCGCGCGGGGTATCAGGTTACCATTTATGCCAAAGAGCGGCCGCCCTATGTGCGCTCCAGTTATGCAACAGGAATTTGGTCACCGGATTCACGGATTGTTACGCTGGAACATGCCAGCGGGTATGCGCAAACCTGGCAATGGATGGCGCGCCTCTCTTATCTGCGTTTTCAAACCTTACTGGGGCTGCCCGGACACCCGGTTGAGTGGACCACGATGTTTCGCATGGCAGACAAGCCATTTAGCGAAAAGGGCGGGCATAATATCCCGGGCGAGCCGCCTTATCCGGCTTATCAACATGAATTGCTTAACGACCTCACGCCGAAAGCACGCAATGTACCCACAGAACTCAATCCGTTTGCCACGCCGTATGTTCGTCAGTTTCCGTTGCTCATGTTTAATATCAGCGCCTATTCACAGTATTTACTCGATGTGTTTACCCGCAATGGCGGCGTGATTGTGCATCGTGAACTCAGGCAACAGGACGATTTTAAGCACTTTGATGAGCCTGTTATTGTGAACTGCACCGGGTATGGCGCGAAGACACTGTTAAACGACGACACAATCACTCCCGTACGAGGACAAACCTGCAAACTGATCCCTCAACCGGGATTGCAATACGGTATCCAGTATTTCGACAAACACACGTCGTTTTATCCGCGTCGCGACGGCATTCTCGTGCAAGCGGGTGCAGAAGGTGACTTTAATAATCCTCAGGCGAATATTGATCCGGCAGAGTCTATTGCTGCCGTGAATGCAATTGCTGACATTATGCAATCGATGCGTTCTGTTTAGGCAACTGCTCCAATAGGGATTAGGCGGATTGGCTCCAGGAATAGCAGGGCTTGTTACCTACTCAGACGATTGTGCGGCGCGCGCTTTTTCAATCCGTTCTTTTAACATGGGATGCGAACTCAATAACTTATTGATGTCGCTTTCTTCCGGGGAGGCACTAGCCAACGACTCCAGGGCATTGGCAAAGTCCTCTGGGGTCAGGCCTGCTGCATTGGCATGTTCAAGCGCAAAATCATCGGCCTCAGTTTCCAGCTTTTGAGAAAACTGATTGTTGATCAGGGTATTACTGGCACCCATAAAGGTTTCGAATACGCCACTCACGTCACCGAAGAAATAGGTGATCACCACTGTGGTAGCAATGGTTTCTGCTATCAGACGCATGGAATGTTGTTCGTTTACATGTCCAATTTCGTGCAACAAAATAGCAGAGAGCTGCTCTTCGTTGTTGTTCACCAGCGCAACCAATTGATCGGTAAATACAATAGTACCATTAGGCAGCGCAAAGGCGTTTGCCCCCATTTCGTCTGTGTATCTGAATTGCGTGTTAAAATCCGGGTGATCCAGGTGAAGCGCATTAAATACGGATTCGAAGCGTTGAGTTAAGCGTTGCTGAACATCTTCGTCCAGCTTAGTAGGATTTAAAATAGTGCGATCGAGTGCTGCTAAAGTATGGCGGGAAGCCACGTCCTTTAACGAGTATGGCACGTAAGAAGCAAAGGATATTGCCATGGCAGGGATAACATATTTAAAGATACCAACCAGCATCAACGGGGCTAACAACACACTGGCGATGGCCCATTTGGCACTGTTTTCCAATGATGACAATGACCAGCCACGTTGATTGTGTTTGCCTCCTGCCTTGGTGTCGAGCCAGCGATGTAACGTGTCGTCGGCGTGAATCGACAACATGTCGCCATTGCTAAGTGCGACTTCTCTTGGCAGGTTACCTACACGGCTGTTAGTACGAATCGCCTCACGGGTATGCACGCCAAGAACCGTGCGTTCCGGAATGGCGTGCAGCGTAAAATACGCATCGTCCAGCACCAGTTCAACCAGTTGATGCACAGTTGAACCGGCTGAGTAAAGCTTGCCTGTGTAGATCATAAAGGGTACTTAACCCAGTGATACATCGAGGTCGAAAGCACTGGCGACTTCTTCAGCTGTTGCCGTGCCGATTTGCTCGTTAGACGCCACCACAGAATCAATACCATCCAGTACATTCACCTGTGTATGCGCGGCCAGGTAGCTTAGCGTGCGTGTCTTCACCCACGGAAGTGCCAGGCCAAGGCTGAAAACCAATGCCAGCATGTTGGTAATTTTAAGCACTAAAAAGCCACCCACGGTAACGTTTGACTCAAACGTTGCTACATTGCCCAGACGCGTTTGCGCATACATGTGATTGCGGATCATGCCCGAGTAAATGGCGCTCGCTAACGTAAATACCAGGAAATACAGAATGAACACTCCCAGCATTACCGAAATGCTGCCTGCCTGTTCAGCGGATTCTTTCGCCCCGGCAAATACCGCAGTCGCGCCAATAAGGCTTATGCCAACTATAAAGGTAATGATTGAGACTACACCTGCTGCCAGACCTGCAACAAAATACGTACCGCCACTCAATTCTGTACTAAATGCCTTGTCGCCGTAAGTGGTGTTATTAAGAATGAATTCATCCATCTTTTTGAGCGCCCATGGCATGGCCAGATACAGCGTAAACACGGTTAAAAACGGGAAGAGTAAAAATACCAGAAAGGCTTCTCCATAGCGGCCGGTAAAGCCAAAACGCACATTGCGGTAGCTGGTCATTTTCATGCCGAACTGCATGCCCTTGCAAATTAACCAGGGCGACAATATGGCAATAGCCAGTGCCATTACAACGGCAACAATTGGGCTGGTGGATATGGCAAGAATATAGCCCACCAGTAAGATGGCGCTGATAATTCGGCCTTTCAAAATTTGCAACGGTTCTGCCAGATAAGAAAAACGGTGTCCGTCGATTTCCAGGTTACCGTAAAGATAGCGATTGGTGCGCACTTTGGCCCAGGCTGAATAAATGCCAAGCGTTACAATGGAGAGCAGTAGATTTACAATCCAAATGGAAAAGAATTCTTTTGCAGAACCGTGAAAATTCACCGGGGATTTACGTAAAAACGTGCCTTCCTTATCAAGTACTTGTGATGATTCTTCTGAGATGTGTTCAGCGTGACTGGCTATCAGTTCGTCGAGTTGTTTTGCTCGTTCGGGATACAAGGCTTCGTCAAGCGTTGCGCGTGCATCACATAATTCTTGGTAAGAATAAGCTGAATAATCGGGAGTGGTATCCACGTGACCTCCTGTCTGAGTAATCGTCGTCATGACGAAAGTTACCTGAACGCAAACTCTCTCTGAGAGGCATCCGGGCTTGTTGTTTATGTTAACCGTTATTTTGTAACTGTTTTTTTAGATGAATGCAACAGGCCTGTGATACAGGCCTGATCGGAAGGGCTATTCTTCTTCGCCCATTTCATCGCTTATTTCTTCGGCGTCTTCACCAATGTAATAGGTGCCCCAGCCGTCGTAATGAACCTGGTGTTTGTCGGCAATTTTTAATAGCGCATCAATATCGGCATCCAGTTCTTCGCGCTTTAAAAAACGCTCAGCGATAACATCGAAACAGAAAACCGTACCGCCGTCATCTAAGTAGACTTCTTCAGCATCAGTCACTTCAAAGCCCGCTTTAAATGCATCAACTGCCGCTTTTTCTAATCGGTCAAAGTTATTGCACGCCATGTGGTGTTCAATGGTGTATTTCGCGTCGGCTTCGCTGCCGTCGCTGATTAGCGCCTCAATGGTTTCCTGATTAAATTCGTACCATTCTTCGCGTTCGTCAAATTGTGTCATAGTGCTTCCGCCTTCTCACGTATAAGTTTATTTTATCGTGATTTTTCCATTTCGGCGACTTCAGCATTTAACTCTTTGAATTTTTTTTCCATTCGCTCGTGATAATGGGCCATCCAGCCCTTGGGTGAGCGGGAGTCATCCAGCTGTTCTGGTGCCTCAACATCAACCAGCACTACCCCGTTATTCCAGCGATTCCAGCGAATCTTATTGTGCAGGTCGCTGGCCGTTACCAGCATCATGGGGGTATCGGTGCCGCGGGCCAACCGGAACGCGCCTACTTTGAACGGCAAAATGCCCCGACCATTTGAACGTGTACCTTCTGGAAAAAACCAGATCGAGAGATTTTTTTCGGTAATTTTTTTAGCAGTAAGACTCAGGGTGTCCATGGCTTTTGAGGTATTTTTGCGGTCTATCAGAATATTACCGCTCAACCAGTAAATCTGGCCAAAAATGGGGATCCACTTAAGACTTTTCTTACCAATGGTAACTACGCCGGGCACAGCGGCTTTGCAAATGGTGATGATGTCGTAGCTGTTCTGGTGATTGGCAATCATCACGTAGGATTTGTCGGTGTCCAGATTATCAGGATAGCGAATAATCACTTTGAGCCCCAGAATACGGGACATCTTGCTATACCACTGGCCTGCAAAATACACATTGTCGCGATGAAAAGGGCGAATAACACATCGCAAAAGCACGACGATATTAATCAATAAAAAGGCTACAACCAACAACAAGGCCCGAATAATAGCTAACACTTAAATACCTTTTGGAAAATTTGCGCAGGATTATAACGGCTTAGGCTTGAACATCATCTCCGATCAGTCGCGAGAATCGCCACAAAATGCCACTGTTGTTATTGATGACTCGTGCTATGCTTGAAAGGAGTATCTATTGTAGCGGCTATCGCGCTATTTCGTAATGCTGATGAGCCAATAAGCGCCAGTCTGGCGATTATGTGGCGCGAATGGCTTAGTGAGTTGTATTACCATGCAAACGTTTATACCTGAAGAGCTTGAACCGGAAATCCTGTCCGACTTGATTGAAGAGATCCATGAGCTGTACGAAGCCAGCGAACAAACTTTGATCGAACTTGAATTAAAGCCGGAAGACAACGAACTGCAGCGCGCATTGTTTCGCTCTGTGCATACCATTAAAGGGGATCTGGGGCTGGTAAATTTCTCGCCCATCATTCCTTTGCTTCAGCACGTTGAAGATTTGCTGGACTTCCTTCGCAAGGGGCAGGTTAACTACACCAGTATCATGAGCGATTTAGTATTGCTCACTATGGATAGGGTAAAGCAATTTGTAGAAAGTGTTATTGCCAGTGGTGAAGCACAATACGACGATGTGTTATACCAACAGCTGATTATGGCAATCAAGCGAATCACGCCAGACAACAAAAATCAGCATGATAAGCTTTTAGGAGAGGCGGTTTTACTGCTGAATCCGGAACTTGATCAACCTGTTACAGGCAATGACATTAGCGAAAAGCCCGCAGATAATGTTGCTTCACCTGCGCCACAAAAGCCGACACTGGGGAAAACCGGGATCCCGAAAGATCTCAGCGCAGAGAAGCGCATGGACATCCTGTTCTTTCGCGAAATGATGCAAACCATTGAGCACCGTTCAAATTACTGGGCGGGCAGGGGAGATCGCATTGCTAAACTGGCGTTGTATGTGAACGATGTAGCGGGCAACCCAATTGAAGAAGATCAGCTTGCGGTAGCCTGTTATGTTCACGATTTTGGTATGGCGTTTATGCCGTTAAAACTGCTGCATAAAAACGATCCGTATACCGACAACGAGTTTAATCTTATGCGTTCTCATGTGTACAAGAGTTCGCGCTTATTGGAACACCTCGATCAATGGGACATGGCGCGCAAAATTGTCATGCAGCATCACGAGCGGGCAGACGGTTCAGGGTATCCATTAGGTTTGAAAGAAGATGATATCTGTGATGGGGCAAAGTTGCTTGCCATTCTGGATACCTTTGATGCGATGACCCATTCCCGAGCCAGAGCCGACAAACAACCGATATCCAAGAAAATGGCCGTTATTGAGTTGAATCGTCAGGCAGATGGCAAATTCAGCCATACCTGGTTGCAGTACTTTAATCGGGCAATGGCGAAAGTACTTACCCGATAGTCAGTTTTTGCTGTCAGAACTAAAAGAGGAAGCCAGGCTTCCTCTTTTGCATTTTAATGTTTACGCATCTACGCCCAGTTCTTTCAACTTGCGGGTGAGGGTATTTCTGCCCCACCCCAGCCGTTTTGCGGCTTCCTGCTTGTGGCCGTGAGTGTGATGCAGCGCGCGTTCCAGCATTATGCGTTCGAAGGTTAGCATGGCGTCATTCAGGATGTTGTGTTGACCTTCCTTCAACTGACGATCCACAAAGGTGGCCAGTAAATCGGTCCAGTCACCGCTTTGCGATGTGCCTTTTTCGATGACACCACCACTGTGAATTTCCGGTGGCAGGTCTGCGGGCAATACTTCCTGGCCAGAAGCCATAACGGTTAACCAGCGACATACGTTTTCTAACTGTCTTACGTTACCTGGCCAGGGTAATTGGCTCATGACCTTTTCTGTTTCTTTGCTGAGTATTTTGCATTCCACTTCAAGCTCTTTAGATGCCCGGCGTAAAAAGTGTCGTGCCAGTAGTGGTATATCTTCCCGACGCTCATTCAGCGACGGAATATGAATGCGAATTACGTTTAAGCGGTGAAATAAATCTTCACGGAATTTTCCATCTGCAACGCGCTTTTCCAGGTTTTGGTGGGTTGCCGCAATAATACGTACATCCACGGTCACCGACTGATGTCCGCCCACGCGATAAAACTGACCGTCAGCCAACACGCGAAGTAATCGCGTTTGTACATCCAGTGGCATATCACCAATTTCGTCAAGGAACAGCGTTCCACCATTGGCCTGCTCAAACCTGCCCTGACGGGCGGCCTGTGCACCAGTGAAGGCGCCTTTCTCATGACCAAACAATTCGGATTCCACCAAATCGGCAGGTATCGCAGCCATATTCAGCGCAATAAACGGGTTGGCTGCTCGCGGGCTATGGCGGTGTAACGCATGCGCTACCAGCTCTTTACCAGTACCAGACTGACCGTTAATTAGCACACTGATGGAAGAACGTGATAACCGCCCAATAGCGCGAAACACTTCCTGCATCGCAGGGGCCTCACCGATGATTTCGGTGGCGGATTCGGCTTGTGGTGCCTGTCTGGTGCGGGACTGCTCGCGCGCGTGGATTAGTGCGCGTTCTGTCAGAGTCACCGCTTCATCAATATCAAAGGGTTTGGGCAGATATTCAAATGCGCCGCTTTGGTAAGCATTTACTGCGCTGTCCAGATCCGAATGCGCTGTCATAATGATCACCGGGATCATTGGCGCTATTTGATGTACTTCTTTTAACAGCGTCATGCCGTCCATTTGTGGCATACGTATGTCTGAAATAACGACTTCAGGATACTGGCCGGATTCCAGTTGTAACAATAAATCCTGGGGGTTCTCGAAACAACAGCAGTCAATATTGGCTGCCTGCAATGCTTTTTGTAACACCCATCGAATAGAGCTATCGTCATCAACAATCCATACAGATTCAGTATTCATGATTACGACTCCTTCCTGTCGATCGGTAAAGATATAATAAATTCAGTGTGACCAGGACGGCTGTCGACTTCGATCTTGCCATCGTGGTGATTAATCAGTGTCTGTGCAATAGATAAGCCCAATCCAGAACCTGTCTCTTTGCTGGTGACCAACGGGTAAAACAGGGTGTCGCGTATATCTGCGGGAATACCCGGGCCGTTGTCGATCACTTTGATTTGTGCTGCCAGCGAGTGACGCTGCCCATGTATGGTTAACTGACGCTCAATACGGGTAACCAGTCGAATATGGGGATTGGGTGTTTTAGAGTCGCGCAACGCCTGCACGGCGTTACGCACAATATTCAGTACAGCCTGTTGCAACATATCCGGATCCACTTTTATGTCGGGAATACTGGGATCGTAGTCGCGCGAAATCGCAATAGCCTGGCTGGTATCGGCTTTCATTAAACTGCGGATTTTTTCCAGCGGGCGATGCAGGTTACACCACTCTAAACGGGGCAGAGAATTGGGGCCTAATAAGCGGTCAACCAGATTACGCAAGCGGTCGGACTGCTCAATAATAAGCTGAGTAAATTCTTTTTCGTCAGGGGACGAGAGGGCCTTTTCAAGCAACTGCGCTGCACCGCGAATACCGCCAAGCGGATTTTTAATCTCGTGTGCCAGGCCGCGAATTAACTCACGGGCGGCAAAGTGCTGGGCGTGCTGCTGGTTTTCCCGTGAAATGCGCTTTTGCTGATCGACCTTTTTTACTTCAAACAACAAACGAGGGCCATCTTCAGTATTCAGGTTGGTTACCGTTAAATCAGCCGACACTACGCGATTATCGCGGAAGTACAACTTTACTTCATTTTCGGTAAAATCCTGACCACTGCGAAAGGCGGCTCTGAGCCGGGCTTTGTTGATGGTATTGGGTACAAAAAAATCGGCAATGCAGTGCCCGTACAATTGTTTTGTGCCCGTTGCAAATAAGGCCTGACCTGCGTGGTTAGCGTACACAATGCGCAAGGCATTATCGATAACTACCAGCACAGTAGTGACACTATCCAGCAAATTGTTGGTATCAAACGGCGTGGCTCGCATGCCAGCTTTCTCCACTTGCACCATTATGGTGCTTCATTATTTCAGGCAAACTAAACCCGTGCAATATCTTCTCGCATAAACGCTTACATGAACTTCAATGGTGCGCGTATTACGTGGGTTTGCTGTTAATTATTGTTAATAAGACGTGATGCCTGATGCAGGTAAAACGTACGTGGAGTGCTAGATGCAAGAGTCTTGCCCGTATTGTCGATGTGAGCAATATAAAATGTATGTGCCCCTCGGGGCAGGTCATTCAGGGTAAATAAGGGGGCTGACTGCTCACTCACAAGCTCGCCATTGAAGTACAGACGATATACGTCGCCTTTCTGCGTGTTGGTAACGCGTGCAGCAAATTGCACGCTGCCGGCATTATTTCTAACCGTTGCCTGGTCATCCGGCTGGATAACCGTGATCACAGATGGTGCACGCTCTGTGGCCTTTTTGGCTTGCGCTTGTATTGGCACTGGCGAAACTGGTGTACTTACCATGCGATTATCTGGCCCCAACTCTACTGGTTGAGCATCCGGTGGCGGCGTATCGGTATAAGTTACCGAGCCATCCTGATTGATAACTTTGTAGATTTGCTGGGCCATAATCTGATGGGAGACACCAACAGATATTACCGCTAGTAAAAAGACATATTTTGCTCGCATGCAATTGATTGTAGGTGATTTGGAATAAAAAAAAAGCCCGCATAAGCGGGCTTGGGTATTTTATCTGATACGGTGCTTACACACTGTAGTACATGTCAAACTCAACTGGGTGAGTAGACATGCTCAGTTTAGTTACTTCAGCAGTTTTCAGTTCGATGTATGCATCGATCATGTCGTCAGACATTACGCCACCTGCAGTCAGGAACTCACGGTCGTTGTCCAGAGCTTCCAGTGCCTGCTCCAGAGAGTGGGCAACAGTTGGGATGTTTGCTGCTTCTTCTGGTGGCAGATCATATAAGTCTTTATCTGCTGCATCACCAGGGTGGATCTTGTTCTTGATACCGTCGATACCAGCCATCAGCATTGCGGTAAAGGCCAGATATGGGTTACAAGCTGGATCAGGGAAACGTACTTCGATACGACGTGCTCTGTCAGTGGTTACGTATGGAATACGGATAGACGCTGAACGGTTACGAGCAGAGTAAGCCAGCATTACTGGGGCTTCAAATCCTGGTACCAAACGCTTGTACGAGTTAGTTGCAGGGTTAGAGAAAGCATTGATCGCGCGAGCGTGCTTAATGATACCGCCAATGTAGAACAAAGCTTCTTCAGACAAACCAGCATACTTGTCGCCAGCGAAAATGTTCTTGCCTTCTTTAGAGATAGACTGGTGGCAGTGCATACCTGAACCGTTGTCGCCTACCAGAGGCTTAGGCATAAAGGTAGCAGACAGACCGTAAGAGTGTGCCACGTTGTGAACAACATACTTGTAGATCTGAACTTCGTCAGCTTTAGTTACCATGGTGTTGAATTTACACGCGATTTCATTCTGACCAGCAGTCGCTACTTCGTGGTGGTGCGCTTCAACAACCAGACCCATTTCTTCCATTACCAGACACATTGCTGCACGGATATCGTGTGCAGAATCTACTGGTGGAACCGGGAAGTAACCGCCTTTAACGCCTGGACGGTGACCCATGTTGCCGTCTGCAAACTCAGAACCTGAGTTCCACGCTGCTTCTGAAGAGTCGATTTTGAACATAGAGCCTGACATATCAGTGTGGTACTTGATATCGTCAAACATAAAGAATTCTGGCTCTGGGCCAAACAGAACGGTGTCACCGATACCAGTTGATTTCAGGAACTCTTCTGCGCGACGAGCGATAGAACGCGGGTCACGGTCGTAACCTTCCATTGTAGTAGGTTCTACGATGTCACAGCGAATGATAACCTGAGTTTCTTCGGCAAATGGATCAACTACTGCAGTGCTAGAGTCTGGCATCAGAATCATGTCTGATTCGTTAATCCCTTTCCAGCCAGCAATTGAAGAACCGTCAAACATTTTACCTTCTTCAAAAAAGTCTTCGTCGACCAGGTTAGAAGGAATAGAAACGTGTTGTTCCTTACCTTTAGTGTCGGTAAAGCGAAGGTCTACAAATTTTGCTTCGCTAGATTTGATTAATTCTAATGCCGATTGAATTGACATCGTGTCCTCCAGGTTATTTTAAATGTGTGAACCAAAACTGGGTTCGCAGGTGGGAAATCCCTAAGCGATAATCATGCCATTTGCTAACGCAAGGCTGGACACCGCGTAAATTCGATCTGTCGTCACGATCTTAAACTTCTATCTGCACTATTTTGGTGATTTTGTGGTTTATTTTGGTGCAGCTGGTGGCCGGCAGTGTTTCTCATGAGACCACGCATGCCATTCTTTCACCCAGCGCAAGAATTAGCAATAGATGAATTTTATTTGAAACTGAAAAAAAACTGCGCAAAGCACTTGGATTTTCTGTACAATCCGCGCTCATTTTTATTATTTACAGTGTGTAATAGCCGGTGTGTGCTGCAAAGCCATATGATTGGCGGGCTGCACACCCTGCAGGTTGATTTTCAATGAATGTAACTGACATCAATAAGCTTAGAAATATCGCGATTATCGCGCACGTTGACCATGGTAAGACCACCCTGGTAGACAAACTGCTCCAACAATCCGGCACCCTCGAAACCCGTGGTGAAGCGCAAGAGCGCGTAATGGATTCGAACGATATCGAAAAAGAACGTGGTATTACCATTCTGGCCAAAAACACGGCCATTAACTGGAACGATTACCGCATTAATATCGTGGACACCCCCGGACACGCCGATTTCGGTGGAGAAGTAGAGCGGGTAATGTCGATGGCTGACTCTGTACTGCTGCTTGTTGATGCGCAGGAAGGGCCAATGCCGCAAACTCGCTTCGTAACCCAGAAAGCCTTTGCTCAGGGGTTGAAGCCGATTGTAGTCATTAACAAGATCGACAAGCCAGGCGCGCGTCCTGACTGGGTTATTGATCAGGTATTCGACCTGTTCGATAACCTGGGTGCAACCGATGACCAGCTGGATTTCCAGGTGGTGTACGCGTCTGCACTAAACGGTTGGGCGTCATTGAGTTCTGATAAAAAAGAAGAAGACATGACGGCGCTGTTCCAAACCATCATCGATCAGGTTTCTCCGCCGAATGCCGATATCGACGGCGCGTTCCAGATGCAGATTTCTCAGCTGGATTACAACTCTTACGTAGGTGTTATCGGTGTTGGTCGTATTACTCGCGGCAGTGTCAAGCCTAACCAACAAGTAACGGTTGTTACCGCTGACGGTAAAAAGCGGAATGGAAAAGTTGGCCTGGTATACGGTTACCTCGGACTGGCGCGTCACGAAGTGGAAATGGCTACTGCTGGCGACATTATCGCTATCACAGGTCTGGGCGAACTGAAAATTTCTGACACCATCTGTGATGTAAACACCGTTGAAGCATTGCCGCCATTAAGCGTAGATGAGCCAACAGTTACTATGACTTTCCAGGTCAACACGTCTCCATTTGCTGGTAAAGAAGGTAAATACGTAACATCGCGTAATATCCTGGAGCGTTTGCAAGACGAACTGATCCACAACGTAGCACTGCGGGTTGAAGAAACGGCTGACCCGGATAAATTCCGTGTTTCTGGTCGTGGTGAATTGCACCTAGGTATCCTGATCGAGAACATGCGTCGCGAAGGTTACGAAATCGCAGTATCGCGTCCGGAAGTAATCCTGAAGGAAGTAGATGGCGAACTGCAGGAGCCGTTTGAAACGCTGACGATCGACGTTGAAGAAGGTGACCAGGGTTCCGTTATGGAACAGCTTGGCTTGCGTAAAGCTGAAATGCGCGACATGAACCCAGATGGTAAGGGTCGTGTACGTTTGGATTTCATTATTCCAAGCCGCGGTTTGATTGGCTTCCAGACTGATTTCATGACCATGACCTCTGGTTCAGGTTTGTTGTACCACACATTTGACCATTACGGCCCGCACAAAGGCGGCGTGATTGGCAAGCGTAAGAACGGTGTACTGATTGCTAACGCTCCGGGTAAAGCACTGACTAACGCCCTGTTCAACCTGCAGGAGCGTGGTCGCTTGTTCATCGGTCACGGTGTGGAAGTGTACGAAGGTATGATCATTGGTATTCACAGCCGTGATAACGACCTAACGGTTAACGCCCTGAAAGGTAAGCAGTTAACTAACGTTCGTGCATCGGGCACCGATGAAGCGCAGACACTGGTTCCGCCAATCAAGATGTCTCTGGAGCAAGCGCTTGAGTTTATCGATGATGACGAACTGGTAGAAGTTACTCCTGTGAGCATTCGTATTCGTAAGAAGCTGCTTACCGAAAACGATCGTAAACGCGCATCACGTTCTAAATAAATCACTACGGTAATACATCTCAGTTTTTGGGATGTTTACCGCTAAATATTCGATTTAGTTATATATACAAAGGCCGGTTGCTATCGCATCCGGCCTTTTTCTATTACTATTATGTACATAGTAACTTGTGCGGGCTGGTCGAATCTTCTTTGACTATTTGTTATACCAATTCGCATAGAAGTTTGCCCTCTCAGAGTGATCCCTGAGGGCTAGTCGAAAACGACTTAGATCACGACGCGTTCTCTGAGGCATAGTCATTCTATGTCCAGAGGACGCAACACAGATGTAAGTCGTTTTGGCCACTCCCTTCGGGCATTACTGGCAGGGTTTTTAGCGTTGTTACGCTTGCTTGATTTGGAACCACCACACCTGTGCAACCAAGCCTAGCTAAAAAGCCAGCCAGTATTGCTGAGTGAGTAAACTTCTATGCGAATTGGTATTAGTCTTACGACCCGCCATTGGCCCAATACACACAGATATGAAACGGTTTTCGCCTTAGTGATGACTTCATTTCAGTGTGTATATTTCTAAACTATCTGGTTTGGTTTTTCGATACTATGTCTACTTATACCATTGCCGTAATAGATGATGATGAGGTGTCTTTGGAACTCATTGCGCACGTCATTGAATCGGAGCTGGATGCACAGGTTATCAGTTTTACGCGAAGTGCATTTGCAAAAGAGTTTTTAATGCATCAAACCAACACATCGCTGGACATCATTGTGAGCGATATGGTGATGCCGGAATACGATGGCCTTGCGTTATTGCGGGCCTGCCGCGAAAAAGGCCTGAGTGTGCCGTTTATTTTCATGACCGCTTACGCATCGCGTCAAACCGAGGTACTGGCAAAACAACTGGGTGCCGTTGCGTACCTGGTTAAGCCAATCCGACGCGATAAATTAGTGAGTTTGCTAAAACAACAATTGACGAAATAGTCATACAACCCATGTAAAAGGTAGTTGCAGTGAGTACGTTTGATCACACACCAGACCGCACCAACCAGTGGTCGTTTAAATGGCAGAAATACGCAGGAAAAGACATTCTGCCTTGCTGGGTAGCGGACACAGAATTTCGTTGTGCGCCAGCCATTCTGGATGCATTACATGCGTTAACTGAGCACGGTGTAATGGGGTATACCCTTCCGGCGCAACACAAGCCGGCAAACGATGCTATTGTGCGTTGGCTGCGCGATAAGCACAATTGGGCGATCGAATCTGACTGGATTGTATGGACACCTGGCGTAGTACCCGCGTTCAATGTTGCCATTAAAGCTTACTGTGAAGAAGGTGATAAAGTACTGGTCCAAACGCCCAATTACCCGCCATTGCTGGCTGCTCCGGCTCTGAATAAAACACAGCGGGTAGATATTCCCACTGTGTTGCAAAATGGCCGCTGGACGCTGGATTTGGATGCCTTAGCAAGAGAAGCTGCCGATCCGCGTTGCAAACTTATGATCTTGTGTAATCCAATGAACCCGGTGGGCTCGGTAATGACACAGGACGAAGTGGATGCTATTGCCGCCATTTGTGAACAACACAATGTGACATTGTGCTCAGATGAGATCCATTGCGACCTGATTTTAAGTGAGCAAGTCTCTCATATCCCAGCTGGTCGGGTGGCCGCATTACAGGATCGCAGTATTACCCTGATGGCTGCCAGTAAGACGTTCAACGTAGCCGGTTTAGGGACATCTTTTGCGATCATTCCCGACGCGTCGTTACGCCGTAAGTTTAGTCAGTCTGCAGCCGGTATTGTGCCGTGGGCAAATATTATGGGGCTGGAAGCTACCCGGGCCGCTTTTACCGAAGGGGATGAATGGCTGGCTGAACAGATTGCGTATTTGCGCGCGAACCGCGATTATCTGGTGTCGCGTATTAACGGGATCGACGGTCTTTCTGTAGTGTGTGCCGACGCAACCTTCCTGGCCTGGATCGACGGCAGTGGTTTGGGTGTTGAAGACGTGCAGCAATGGTGTGAATCCAAAGGTATTGGCCCATCGCCGGGTAAAGACTTTGGTGCGCCCAACTTCTTCCGTATCAACTTTGGTTGTAGCCGGGCGATGTTAACCGAGATCCTGGATCGCTTAAGCAAATAGCTTCTGGTAAGTCAGTCCAACAATCAGTATAACAACCCCACCGCCTAATACATTGGCCGCTAAGCGATTGCGCAGCGCGCCAAGTTGGGGGTGGGTATTCATCATATACAGCAATAGCAGGGCAATAACTGGCAGTAACACCCCATTGGCGGCCTGAGCAAACAAAATAGCGTACAGTGGTCTGGTTCCCGTAAGGGTAGCCACTACACCTGCTACTAACACAATACCCCACACAGCGCGAAACCACACACTGCTGAGATCCGTGGGTTTATTCAGCGCTCCGCACACCGCATAGGCTGCGGCGAGTGGGGCGGTAATGGCGCTGGTTAATCCGGCTGCAAACATCCCCATTGCAAAAAATACTTCAGCATATGAGCCCAGTAGTGGGGCCAGTTGTGCCGCAAGATTGCCCGCCTGGAGTTCGTTGGTTTGCCCATAAAAGGCTTGCATAGCGGTAGCCATGATCACCAGGGTAATCAATCCACCAACACCAATGGCTAGCCCTGATTGGCGTCGGTAAGTACTGGCGGGTAAATGTTGTTCTTGTTGCTGTCGGGCAATCAGACTGGCGTGTAAAAAGAGGTTGTAAGGTACAATGGTGGTGCCAATCAATGCCAGAATGGTGGTTAAACTGCTGGTATTGAGCACGGGTGAAGAAATTTGGTTAAGCATGGCAGACCAATCCGGTTCTGATACCGCAAACGTGACAGCGAAAACCAATGCCATCAAGCCCACCAAGGCAACCAGCACAGATTCAATAATCCGGTATTTGCCCCACCACAACAGCATGGCTGCAATCAGTCCCATGATCCCGCCCCATGTACCAACGCCAAGTGACACTATGCCGTTCAGCCCCAGTGCTGCGCCGGTAAGGTTGCCCGATTCATAGGCAGCATTACCTATTCCAATTGCGGCAACTACCAGCAGAATCAGAGGATACTTTACCCAGGGGCGCTTGAACTGATGGTGCAGTGCTTCGCTCATGCCTTTACCTGTCGCAAAGCCTAATCGCACAGACATGTCCTGGAGCACAATGGTAGCAATGACGGAAAACAGCAGTGCCCACACAAGATGAAAGCCAAACTGCGCGCCCGCCAGGCTGGCAGTGGTAACAGTACCCGGACCAATGAAGGCAGCGGCAATGATATAACCGGATTTGGTTCGGGTTGGGGTCATGCTACACTCTTTATTATTGTTTTAAGCTGGGCGCACATCAGGGAAAGCAATAGCAAAGTCTATCTTCGCCGAAAGTGCCTGTGTTGTTTTAGCTATTAAACCATGCCTGCACTTCAGTGAACAGACGCAAGCCAATGGAATCCGCCATGCCAATACACATCAGTATTTTTGAACACCCTGAGTTTTCCAGCATGTTAGCCTCGCAGCCCTATGCAGAAGGGGTGATATTCGCTGTGGCGTCGGCACCTGAAATCCCAATGCCGGAAGAGTGGATGCCCTGGGTGATCGAACAATCTGGTTCGCAGTCAATTAGCAAACAACAGGCCGATGAATTAGCCGATGGGCTAATGAAGCAACTCCGTGATGCGCTGGACGCAATGCGCAAGCAGGCAGCACTGCTG
Source organism: Aestuariibacter sp. GS-14 (assembly GCF_006494365.1). GTDB lineage: Bacteria > Pseudomonadota > Gammaproteobacteria > Enterobacterales > Alteromonadaceae > Alteromonas > Alteromonas mangrovi. The sequence goes on along the minus strand of NZ_VHIP01000008.1, from coordinate 137,513 downwards.
CCAGCCTATTGCCAATGGTCTCAGGAGTGTGAAAAGCGACGTGCATTATGTGACTGGCTAAAGGGCGTGCTGACCGGCCATCAACAACTTGAAAAAGTATGGCAACGTGCCTGGCATCAGGGCGGAGAACAAGGTTCAGATTTACCCGCTTTAGCTGAAAGGTTAACGCGTTGCCTTAAGTTGTTTAGTACGTTAGCAGAGCCGGAGCAGGCCCTGGCCAATGCGCCTGACAATAAGCGCAGTACATTGCATGAAGGCTTACCTAAGCTGTTTGTAAGCTTGCCTGCCATGTTGCAGGAATACGTGGCGATAAGCGGAGAGTTAGCCGGGCATTTACCTAATCAGTTTGAAACGTTCCAGTCGGAATAATGACAATGTCTATGCGAATCGGTATACGTTTACCGGTAGCGATGTTTAACCTGAAGAAGTTCTTTTACGGTAGTAATGTAGCTGTCTAAGGCTTGTTTGGCTTCGTCGTAGGCCAGCTGGCATTCTTCCGAGCCTGGATCCTCTCTCAGCGCCTCAAAGGCGATGTCGGTCTTGTGTAACAACTCTTTAAGCAGTTGATTGTTTACGTCCATGTAATGTCCTTGTGGGTGCCCGAACGTCCATTTAGGGCGGATACAGATTTTGAGAAAGAAAATCAGATAAATTTTACGACAGCCAGCAAGACCACCGCTAACAACACCAGCACCGGCGCTTCGTTTAAAATGCGAAAAAAACGTGCTGAGTGCGTTACTTTATCGACTGCAAATTGCTTTACCAGATACCATAAATAAAAATGATAGCCATAAATCAGCGTAACCAATAGTAGTTTAATATGCAACCAGTGGGAAGCAGCAAACCAGCCATTGCCATAAGTGTAGATAAGGGCAATGCCAAATAGCAATGTGAAGACGGCGAATGGCGTAACAAATAACCACAAACGACGCTCCATTACCTTGAACGTATCTTTAACGGCCTGATTTTCCGCTTCTGCGTGATAGACAAACAGGCGTGGCAAATAAAAAATGCCGGCAAACCAGGCTACCATAAAGAAAATGTGCAGGGCTTTAAGCCACAGAATTGTCATAGCGTGTACCTTTTTAAAACTGCGCGCGTTGCAGGAAACTTTGCAAGCGGTTCCAGGTGATGACACCCGTGATCACCGACGGATTGTCGTCGTAAATATAAACGGCGCCCGAGCGGGCGCTGTAAAGCTGTTCGTAAACCTCTGCCAGTGTGGCTTGTGATGATATACCTGTCATCGTTTGATAGCTGATAGGGTGGGCATGCTGACTTAAACTTACATCGTAATGCACCCAGGCGTATTTAATGTCCAGTTCAAACTTACTTTGTTGAATAACCAGTTGGGTAGGCGCATCGGCCAGACACTTCAACAGCGCTTCTTCTGGCGCATCGTAAAACAGCTTGTAGTCTGTTTCCATGGCTGCCTGCACACCAGTTTTCTCAAGTGCTTCCCGAATGGACGTAGTGGTATAGGGCAGTTTTTGAAAATCCAGCTGTTGCATAAATATAGAGCGGTTACCCAAAAACTGCGTTGCTGTTACGTAAGCGGGCACGATCACCAGTATGGCCGGCAGAATAATTTCCGGCCGATAGGACAATTCCATTACTGCTACCAATGCCGCCAGCGGGGCGTGTAATACCGCAGTAAGCATACCTGCTATGCCCAGCAGCGCAAAGCTGCTGGTAAAGTCTTCACGGGGCAGCCAGTAAGATATCGGGATCAACAAAAACGCGCCCGCCAGCATACCAATTACCATCACCGGGCCAATGATCCCACCGGGAATACCTAATCCAATCGCACAGGTAGCCAACACAAATTTCATCAGCAAAATTACCAGCACCATGATGGCTTCGGGGTTTTGCGAGAATAGCGCGTTAACGTCCTCAAAACTCGCCCCCAGGGATTCTGGCAACAGCGCCCCGCACATTGCGGTAATCAATGATGCCAACAATAAACGCCATACCATTGATACCCTGCGAAAAGCGGCCATAACGGTCATAAGCGCCTGGTTAAACAAGGTGGCGAGCACACCGAGCAAACAACCAAAAATAATCAGGTACAGGTATAGCCACTGACTGAACGAAGTATAAGAAAAGTGTGCCAGCTCGTTAGCTTCACCAAATACAATCCGGGTGATCACCGAACCACAGGCGGCAGATAGCATGACGGGCACAAATATATGTATTTTGTATTCCCGGAGTACCACTTCCATCACAAAAATAACCGCTGCCAGTGGTGTATTAAATGACGCGGAGATTCCTGCGGCAATGCCACAGCCGGCCAGGGTACGAATACTGTTTTGAGGCAGGCGCAGGGTTTGCCCGAATAAGCTGCTGCCTGCTGCGCCTAAATGTACTGACGGCCCTTCTCGGCCCACTACAAAGCCACCGGCCAGCGCTAACATACCACCAAAAAACTGATTTACCGTAGTGCGCCAGGGGATATGTCCGTAATGCCGTTTTACCCGGTGGATCACAAAAGGGATACCCAAACGGTAGTGTTTAAATCCGGTGAAAAACGCAATGACCAAAATGAGGATGGCTGCCGCGATTGGCAAAATGAACCAGTCGAACGTGCTACCTAGCTGAAATTGGCTAAGCAGATATAAACCCAGTGATTGAATCCAATCAATTCCCAGTCTGAATAGCACAATGAGCAAGGCTGATGTAACACCGGCAACAATCCCCAACAGGCACAATTGCACTGAAGTGCGAGGATGGGCAAGTTCTTGTCTGAGAGACTGCAGTCGCATAATACCGGGTATGCACGGAGGAATGCATAAATACTACCACAAGCGCTTAATATTCAAAGTATTGAGTTAGTGCATTACAGAACTTGGCAGCAAAGATATTTGAATAATGAAACTAAAAAAGGCAAAGTGCAGTCAATTGTTTAAATAGTGAGTCGATTTGGTGTCAGTCTGACCATGCATGTATCTGATATTCCTAAGCGGTTAGGCAATACCCGCACCATCATATTACTTGGCTTTAGCCTGGTAGCGATGGTGGTATTCGGGTTTGTTCTGGCTAATGTTGACCGCGTGCGATTATCGGAAGCGTTAGCCAGTGCCAACAATGCCAATACCACATTGCGGGCAGAAAACGCGCAATTACTCACTGTGCAAAATCAGCTTCGGGTTGAGCTCGAGTTAGCCAAATTACACGCAGAACAGCTTAAAAATGAACTGGTAATCCAACAGGAACAAGTCTTTGCCCTTCAGCAGGATAAAGCGTTTTATCAGCACGTAATCGCCCCCGAAACCAGTCAGGATGGCTTTTTTATCGACGGGCTTGAACTAGTGGCATCGGCTGGCACCAACTATTTCAAAGGCTCAATGGTGTTATTGCAACAACGAGCCGTGAATGCCGTGGTAAAAGGCACCTTGCAATTAGAGATCACTGGCAGCCAGGACGGGCGACATACCGTACTGCATTCCTCACAGGATGAATTCTTACCCGAAGGTGAAATACCTTATGGGTTTAAGTATTTTCAGGCCGTCACCTTTTATCTTCAATTACCCGAAGGATTTGTACCGGAAACACTGCGATTTACCACATCGGTGTTTCAGTACAATCGCAAGCGCGGTGATTATGAGCGCCAGTATAACTGGCAGGACGTGCTCACAGTAACGCAATAGGACAAGCAGTGAACCAACAAGGACCGGATTATCAGCATTATAGTTTGAGCGAGCTCGAAGATGCCTTGTCTCAACTCGACCGGGAGCGCTTCCCGGACCGTTTGCAATCGTTGCAAGAGTGGATTGAAAAACGGCGTGAAGAACAGTCCGCTGAGCAACTAACGGAAGAAGAAGCCTACTATGGCGAAGCACTCGAACCTGTGCCTGCGGAAAATAAGCTGTGGGTTTGGTTTTGGCAAGGGGTGTTTTCTTGCGTACTGATACTGGACTTTTTGGTGATGTTCAGACAGAGCTTTGTGCCCGCTGCCTGGTGGGAGGAGTGGGTGTTTGTGCAAGTACTTATTTACACGATTGTCCTATCTTGTGCATTCTACTTTTTCGTTTCGAAAGACAATTATTTTAGCCGCAATTTAAAGCGTCGTAGTCGCTCGGGGAAATTCACAATAGTGTTTGCCCCATTCTTGATTGCGATGTTCCTGTATCCGTTCATTATGTATGTGGTACCTTCGGCCGGGCACGAACTGTCGGTGAACAATCGCTACGAATACACTACCCATTATCAGTTAAAAACGCGTACAAAAGGATGCCATTTTCGTGCGCTCATCAACGCCGCAGAAGGGTTAGCGTCTTCAACGCTGTGTATCAGTCAACAGGATTACAATTCAATGCCCCCGAGCGGTAATATTGAGATTTCAGGCACTCGCAGTATGTGGGGATTAACGGTCATCGCCTATCGCTCAACCCGATAGGCTCAGACCAGAGCTGCGCTACATCCAGCCGGGTTTGTGTTGCTCAATTTCGGCAAGGGTGTCATCGGTTAGTGAATAGACATAGTCCTGTGGCAAATAGGGCATGGTTAACCGACCACTTGCCAGCACTAAATCCAGGCTAACCAATCGTCGTTTTTGCATAAAGATATTCTGGCACAGGGCTACCTGCTGAAGCTTGCTGCGAGGAAAATACCAGTAATCCACGCCAAACGCTCCCTTGCGCAAGTAGATATACTGGTCGTCGTGGGCCAGTCCCCAGCGCTTCCAGCACGCTCTTGCCACAGCGCTGGCACATGCCAGAAACGCGAGCGTGAGCAGCACACCGTATAAACCCAGAAAACCAATAGTAAGCATGGCAACTACCACGGTTAATGGTGTTACCACAATCAGCATCAAGCGCCAAAAATAACGAATATGCGCGCCAGTATAGGTTATGTTACGCGCTTGCTGGGCAGGGAATACATCTTCAGCCAGGGCAACCGCCTGCTCCACGGTAACCGAGGGCACCAGCAGTTTGTTGGCCGCTTTGGTTTCGGGCTGATACTGATTACCTGTTACGTTTTGTTCAAAGTAGAGATTTACTCGTTTTAACAGCCTGTCCAGCCAGTCTTGCTGCATGCGAAACACCTGAATACGGGAGTGTTTCATACTCACTTCCTGACGGTTAATTAATCCGCTGCGGCGAATGTATTTATCTTCGCGTTTAGATAGGGTGTAGCCGTAAAACATCAGAATACTGCCACCAACTGAGAGCAACGCCATGATCACCATTAGCCCAATCACCAGCATGGCGGTCATTACACCCACATACCAAAAAGTAACGGCCTCGCTGCCAAACCATTGCTCAATGTGAGGACGCAGAGACGTCATTTGATTGATAACCCAGTCGGTTCCCTGCTCGTAGAATGGTGCTGCGGCACCCAGTAAAATCCATACGCGGTTATTGGTGATGCCATGCAGGATCAAGTCTTTCAGACTGCGGCGGTTAATAACCTGGTCAGCTGCAACTTGCTGCTCAGTTTCCGGAGAATCTTCTGCCGAAGCCTGCACCGCTGTCTGGTGATATTTACGCGCCTGCAAGATAGTGTGCTTCAGGGTTTCGGCATAATCACGCGTGACCCCGGCAAATTTCGCTTCCTGTTTGGAGGAACCCGCGGTATCCAGTGTAACCACCAGCATATCCAGAAATCGAAAATAAAATGGCTGATCGAATTTTACATTTTGAATGCGCTCAAATGGCAAATCCGTATAGGTGCGATCCAGTACCCCAGAGCGTATAGCGATGCCGGATTTTGAAATAGTGAACTGAAAGAACCAGTATTTAAGCACACCAGAAACCACAAAACTCACTACCAGGCCAGCAATGATAAAAGGTACCAGTGCGTCAGGTATATTGTTGTGAGCACCAAGAATAAACGCAGGGATCACGTAAACGGCAATGCTGACAGATTGCTTCAATTGTTCAAATAAAAAGTGCAGAACCGACCAGGGTGACACCCGTTGCCAGTTATCTACTGCGCTGGTTGTATCAACAGGGGCGTTCATGCTTCATCCTGTGACAGGTCTGAGTGATTCAGCACAAACTGCCGCATGCGTTCGGCTGATTCCGCGGGCAAGCCGGGGATCGCCAGGGTGTGATCGCTTCCACCGGCAGAATACACCTTGAGAGTTGCCAATCCCGCCAGGCGTTCAAATGGCCCGCGCTGAATATCGATGTGCTGGATTCGCAGGATTGGCTGGCAAATAATGTCTTTAAAGAACAGCCCTTTGAATAGCACCAGATCCTGTTCCCGTATTGAAAAGCGAATAAGCGGATCGGCAAAATAATGGTACGTAAAAATCCAGGCTCCAATGAACACCAACCCCGCCAAACACAACAGCAGGATAAATGGAACTGGCTCTGGTAGTTCAAACCACGGCTGTACTAACACTATTCCCAGCAGCAACCCAATGAACCCAAAGATGGCGCTGGTTAGCCATAAATTCAGTTGGCGGTAGGCCGGGGAAATGGGTTCTGATTCCACGGAGGTTAAACTGGGTAAGTCGGCAACGGGTATCACGTTATTTGAGAATTCAGAAGCTTGCATGTGTTCATCCTTAAAGCGTTAATGCCACTATATCACCGAATTTTTGGCGATTTGGTATTACTTCGTTACGAAAAGTGTTACCGATTTTTTCTGCAAAGGGGTAATTCAAAAAGCACAGTCTGCTGCTTTACGTTTACAATCGACACGTAATTGTGTTCGCAGTGGCATATCCAGCGTAATTCTTCTCGCGGTATTATTAGACTAAGGATTGATTATCGCTATCAGAACACTGTGTATTTTAAGAGGTTTACAATGAGATTGTTGAGTGTACTACTGTTGCTTTGGAGTGTTGGTGCATCAGCTCACACCCATCTAACTGCGTCTGTGCCAGCCAATAACGCTATGCTGATGAAAGCACCTGAAACGCTGTCGTTAAGTTATTCTGCCGAGGTTATCTTACTGAGTGTTGAAGTAACCGACAGCAATGGCAACAACGTATCATTTGGCTTTAAGCCCGTAACTACGGCCGCTAGCCAATTCAGCTGGCCATTGCCAGTACTGAAGCCTGAAACCTATGTGGTTGATTGGACCATTGTGGGCAAAGACGGCCACAAGGTACAAAAACAATATAGCTTTATGGTGCACTAAACCCGGTGATGGATTCACTGTTTTGGCCAGTTCTGATTGTGGTGAGCAAGTGGGGGATTTATGCCGCCATGATTGTCTTGCTTGGCAGTTTTTACTGGCAACAAACGGTTGGTGGGTGTTTTGAAAGCGGTATAGTCATGTCTGCTCCGTCACTTATCGCTTGGTCGATAATCGGGTTAGTTTCTGTTGCGCTGCAATTTTTCTCACAAACCGGCATGCTGGCCGATGATGGCCTGCAAGGCGCGGTGTCATCGTTCATGATGCAAATCGTTTGGTCTACCGGTGCAGGCGATGCCACGCGTTGGCGGGCGATAGGTTTTGTCTTAGCGTTTTTCGCTATCCTAGCATCCAGCCAGAATAAGGTGTGGAAGGCATCTTCACTAGTCATGCGACTTTCTACCGCAACCGCCTTAATCGGTGCGTTCCTGTTTACGGGACATACCGCTGAGATGTCTCCTTGGTATGGTGCATTACTTACTACTCACGTGTTGGTAGCTGTGTGGTGGTTTGGCGCACTGTTACCTATGCGAAAAGCCTGTCAACACGACGCTGTCGACGTGCTATTACCCTGGCTAGTCAGGTTTGGTGAACAAGCCAGTGTGCTGGTGTTGATAATGGCTGTAATGGGGGCTGTCCTGGCATATGCCATTGTCGGTACTGTCCACAATCTGTTATTTACCGGATATGGCTGGTTATTGATGGGGAAGGTATTGTTGTTCTGTGGGATCCTGTTTCTAGCGGCTCGTCACAAACTATCGCTGGTGCCAGCGATCCATACCTCGGGTGATGTACGGCAGTTTGTTGCTTCTCTCAATGTGGAAATTGTGGTCGCCGTGGTATTACTTGTCGTTACCTCTGTATTGACCAGCCTGGTCGGCGTTTGATAACAGTTTGGATCGCTTTTTGCGATATCTCCTGTAATAAAGTCAGATCTATGGGGTTTTACGGGTAAAGTCTGAAAAGCTTACACGTGACGCTTCATATCTCTGAAATCTTTAATATGTCAGGAGGCGAAATGAAAACGGCAATATTGTATCGTATGGTTACGGACCAACACATTTGTCCCTTCGGCCTGCGCTCAAAGGACCTGCTAAAGCGTGAGGGCTATCAGGTAGACGACCGATGGCTTAAAACGCGTGAAGAAACCGACGCGTTTAAGGCTAAGCACAACGTTAAAACGACCCCTCAAACTTTCATTGATAATAAGCGCGTGGGCGGGTATGACGACCTGCGAGCTTTTTTTGGTAAATCTCCACAGGGTCAAAAGGGCACCAGTTATCAGCCGGTGATAGCGATTTTTTCAGTCGCGTTTTTACTCGCGCTGGTTTATCAGCAATCACTGACCGCCGGATATTCTGTTAGCGGCACCATTATGCTTTTCATTGGATTTGCCATGACCCTGCTGGCAGTGCAAAAACTGCAGAATTTGTATACTTTTACTAATAGCTTTATTACATATGACTTGCTAGCGATGCGTCACATTCGCTACAGCTATGCTTATCCGTTTCTGGAGCTGTATGCGGGGTTAGGCATGCTAAGTGGTATTTCTCCCTGGCTGGTGGCGCCGGTGTCTGTATTTATCGGTTCTGTCGGTGCAGTTTCAGTTGTCAAAGCGGTTTATATTGATAAACGAGAACTCAAGTGCGCCTGTGTGGGCGGCGACAGTAACGTGCCTCTGGGGTTTGTTTCCCTTAGTGAGAACGTATTTATGGTTGCTGGTGGACTCATGATGTTAGCTGGCGCAACATACGCCATGTAGGTGATGCCAGGTTATTAGACCTGGCATTTATTGTTGGTTGGGTAAGTGTTTATTTAGCAACGGAGAGAATTACTGAACCAAGAGGGGGTAAGGCAACTACGATCGAGAGTTGTTGCTGAGTCAATGTTGAGATCAGCGTTTGACCTGTCAATAAATCAGTTAATACCAGTGGAGAGTCAATAGACCAACTGCCTTGTAACGAAGTGGGTAATAAAACATTGAGATCAACTGCATTGTTGGCATCAAAGTTACTTACTACGATGAGTTTGTCATCGCCTTGCCAGCGTGCAAAGGCCAGTTGTTTTTCACTGTAATCACTGTCTCCAGTAAGGCTTGCCTGATGCAGGCTGGCATAGCTGCCCGTTGCTGCCGGATGTGTTGCAGCGATTTTCAACACCGTTTCGTAGTAGTGCCTTAAGGCTTTTTCTGAATCGGAAAGCTGTCCACCATCAAACTTACCATCATTCATCCAGCGTTGGTGCGCAGGTACTCCCGCGTAATCAAATATCGTCGTGCGGGTAGGTTTACCAAATCCCATGTCTTCGCTGCCATCTTCGCCTACTTCCTGACCAAAGTAGACCATCATTGGCGACGAACTCATGAGTGCTGACACCACTAACGCAGGTTTGCCTTTTTCCGCATCTCCCGCAAAGTCAGGGCTGGCGATGCGCTGTTCATCGTGGTTTTCTAAAAAGTGCAGTAGTTGTGGCGCAATATCCTGATATTGCTGTTGAATGGCAACCAGTTCACTGGTGGCGCCGTTACCTTGCATGATGCGTTTTAGCGTATCGTAAAAATCCACTTTGTCGTACAGCGAGTCCATTAATCCCAATTGAAGATAATCGCGATAAAGATGAGGCTGGTACACTTCAGCGAGTAAAAATGCATCCGGGCGGCGCACTTTAATGTGGCTGTTCAGATACGACCAAAACGCAACGGGCACCATTTCAGCCATATCATAGCGAAAGCCATCCACGCCTTTGTTAAGCCAATACTGGGTAATATCCTTAAATTTCACCCAGGAATCCGGTACGGATTTGTCTTTCCAAAACGCAACATGCTCCGTTGCAGGTAACCCGCGCATTGCCTCTGGCAGGGCTGGGAAGTCGTATGTGCCGTCTGGTCTTACGCCATAGTTGATTTTTACGGTTTCGTACCAGTCGTTAACATCTGGTTTAGCGGCGCGGGCACCGTTGCCGGTCCATTTGGCTGGGGATTCGTCGAACTTGCCGTCAGCCAATGGATGTGCCTCTTCGCCCAGAGGCGTCAAACTCTCTGGTATATCAGGCACTTCGAACCCCTGACCGGGCACATAATAAAAATTGTTGTTCTTCTGATACTCGACATTGGTATTGTCATGTAAACCAAAACTGGTTTCCGGGTAGGTGAGTGACGCATATTTGCGGGCCACATGGTTGGGCACAATATCGATGATCACTTTCAGGCCCTGGGCTTGCGTGCGCGCAATTAAGGCCTCAAACTCTGCCAGGCGCTGAGTGGGATCGTCAGCCAGATCCGGATTTACATTGTAATAGTCGCGCACGGCATAAGGCGAACCCGCCCTGCCTTTTACTACGTCGGGATCATCAACCGGAATACCGTACTCTGAATAGTCGGTAACAGACGCGTGGTGCACAATGCCGGTATACCACACATGGCTTATTCCCATCTGCTTTAGCGCAATGAGTGCATCATCATTAATATCGCTGAACTTCCCAACACCGTTTTCTTCCAGCGTACCCCAGGGCGTGTTAGTCGTGTTTTTATTGCCAAATAAACGGGTGAATACCTGATAGATTACTGGCTTTGCGTTGGCGTTATTAGTGTGCATTGTGAAATCCTGCGCAGGCGCGTCCAATAACTGTTCCGGTGCCCGATCCGGTGGTTGTTGGCACGATAGCATCAAAGGAAGCGTTAGCGCCAGTGCGCTTACCCGGGTTAATGTGTGCAGGAGGTTTGATTTCATGATCACGCGTATTCTGTAGCTTATTTCGTTCGAGCATAGCGGCTATTAGCCGAAGACGAAATATACATACGTATTCACAAAAGCGTATTTTGCCTGACTTATAACGCGTAAGTATTAGGGCGTGTTGATCTTTGCTGTGCACTTTTTCAGCAGTCCATAGCTGGCCAGTGTGCACCATTTAGGCAAGGCGACTGTCTGCAGGTCTAGTGGGCCTAAATCAAAAACAGTCAACGCAGTATAAATGGTGCACACTGGCCGGTTACCGGGCGCTGCCCGAAGGGGTCGTCATGAAAGCATTTTACTCTTTGTCACAGCCCTTTGACGTAGAACAACTATGCCTGCAGGGCTGTTTCGCGATTAAAATGCTTTCATATAGACCAAAAGTCGTACAGCAAAGATCAACACGCCCTAGAAAAAGGTATTATTTTTCAGCGTAATTCAACATAATCACTGAATAAGTATCTGGTTTTCTAAGTGTTAACATGTCCCGCTATTCAGCTAATTTCGGATTCACGCTGATCGAACTTGTCCTGGTGATCGTGATCCTGGGGGTTTTGTCAGTAACGGCTGCGCCGCGCTTTATTGATTTTCAGGGCGAAGCCCATGCTGCTACTGTGCAAGGAACTGGTGCGGCCTTTGCGTCAGCAATCAAACTGGCGCATTTAAAATGGGCTTCTACCGGCAATTCAGGCCCGGTGGACAATCTGGATTTGTACGGTAATGGCAGTAACCTCATGGACATGAATGCCAGCGGTTGGCCTGCACAAAGCTATCTGCCATACGAAGCCAGTCCGATGCTTGATAATGAGTTTGACTGTATGTCGGTATGGGGAGCCGTGCTCGGTGATGGCTCACCCACCGTAGCTAGTGATACGTCCCAGGATTATCAGGCAACCTACAGCAACAATACCTGTACGTTTTTGTTGGTCGCAGAACCTGGCTATTCCATTTTTTATGATTCCAATAGCGGTGTGGTTACCATCGATTCAACCCTTTGAGCCTTTTGTATGCAGCAATTTGCTTCGTGTGGATCGCTGAGGTTTCGCCCAAAAGATTCTCCCGTCAGAATAGTTGATGTAATTACTCAGGTATTAGATAATACCGCCATGTTATTACCGGCGTGCCGGTTTTTTATTTGAGGTATTTATGTCCGTTGAGATGGCACTTCCGATTGAGTTTTCAGACGCAGCGGCCAGCAAAGTGAAAGAGCTGGTGCAAGAGGAAGAAAATCCGAATCTGAAACTTCGCGTGTATGTAACGGGTGGTGGTTGTTCAGGCTTCCAGTACGGTTTTACATTTGACGAAAAGGTGAATGACGGCGACACCACTATCGACAAAAACGACGTAACCCTGGTGGTAGACCCCATGAGCCTGCAATACCTGGTTGGCGGCGTGGTTGACTACGTTGATGGTTTGGAAGGTTCGCGTTTTCTGGTACAAAACCCTAACGCCACTACAACTTGTGGCTGTGGCGCCAGCTTCAGCGTTTAAACAGATTTTTGCGGGGATTTATCGCCCCGCTTATTCCTTTGAATTGCCAATAGCCGTTTTTTCGTATTAGTCTGAGTGCTCAATTTTCCACGAGATCAGATCATGAAACTGTACGGCTCTACCACATCCCCCTATGTTCGCCGCATTCGGTTATGGCTTCGCGATACAGACTACGAGTTTGTAAATATGGATATTTTCGCTGGCCCGGGGCGCGCGTTGTTGAAAGAAAAAAATCCTGCGTTAAAAGTACCCGCATTTGAAGATAACGAACAAATGGTCTTCGACTCGCGGGTTATCTTTCGTTATTTGCAGGATAAATCCGGTGCTAAGCCTTTGAGTTGGCAACAGGAAAATCAGTTAACCATGATAGATGCCGCCAACGATTCATTTGTGCAACTGATGATGCTCAAGCGCTCAGGGATTGAACAAAACCCGGATTTGTTATTTTTCCGGCTGCAATTAGAGCGCATAGAAACTTTGTTGAGTGTGCTGAATGCCGACGCCGAAAAGGGCGAATTCAGTCAGTGGGATTACCCTGCAATTTGTTTATTTTGTTTAATCGACTGGGTGAGTTTTCGGGAGTTGTGGGACTTCTCGGGGTATCCGGCGCTGCTCGCATTATGGCAACAGCATCAGGATAATACCGGGGTTAAGGCCACCGATCCGCGGATCTAATCAGGCTAAATTCACATCACAGTAAACATTTGTTTCCTGTTTGTTAAATTTATATGAATATAATTCCTTAATTTTGTGTCTTTAACGAATTATATTCAGCTAATAATAAATTTAACGAACAGGTTTGCAAATGACTCACTCTCACCCTACTTCTGAATTATCGGCTGCAAGCAAAGCGCTTTCGCCAAGGCGGCATACTACCGAAGCTCAGTCTGTTGCCGAATTGGTTAATGAGCAGTTAGCGCACTTTGGCATTCAGCCAAACTGTGCCTACGGTAAAGCGTTGGCTGATACCGCCTCACACTTATATGCGGCGCATGACAGCGTGCAGCAGTTGTGGCAAGTAACGCGTGATACCCTCGATAGCCTCGATAAAGCCGATAAGCTGGCCTATTTTAATGCCAAAAAGTTTTTGTCGTTTCAAATTGCCAAGGTACTGGATACCCTGCAAAACCCGTTTCGTCAAACCTGGCAAAGTCTGAACCACGATTCTCAGCAACACTACCCGCTTTTTGACAATGTGCCAGCGCTGTTTTCAGCCACACCAGCAGTAGTGAAAACGGCTACCTATGTGTATGCCTGTACCGAATGGGTAGAGGAGGCGTTTGAGGGTAAAGAATCGACCCATCAAATTTATAGCCGCCTGATGAATCCCACTAATATTTCGTTAGCCAACGCCATAGTGGATTTGGAAGCGGGCCCCAATGCTCAGGAATACCTGGCGTGGAACTTCAACTCTGGTATGGCGGCGGTGGATGCCATGCTATCGAATGTGTTGTCTCACGGCGATGTACTGATAGTGTCGCGCAACGTGTATGGTGGTGTGTTCCAATTACTACACGACTATTTTGCCCGCGAAAATCGGATGGCTATTACGCTGGCCTGGTTTGATGGCTACTCAGAAGCTGAGTTCGCTGCACATCTGGAAAGCGTGAAAACCCAGTACGCAAACAGACTGGCAGGTGGCGCAAAACTACACGTCTACATTGAGTCACCTTGTAATCCGCATGGACTGGTACTTGATGTACCGGCAATCTGCCGACTCGCGCATGCCGAAAATGCGCTGGTCATGCTGGATTCAACACTGGCAACACCGGTATTGCACAAGCCTCTGCAACACGCCGACAAAGCCAGTCGCCCCGATTATGTGATGCACAGTTATACCAAGGATATTTGTGGTACCGGCACCACAACAGCGGGCGTAGTGATTGGTGAAAACCACCGTATGTTCCAGCCCAAAGGGCACTCCACACAGGGCGTCGATTGGTCGCAAACTCTGTTTTGGGATGTGTACTACATTAAAGGCTCGTTCCTGGATTCGGAAAAAGCGTTCGACGTTTTAACCGGTATGAAAACCTTGAACCACCGCATGTTAAGCAAGGTGATCAATACCCAGGTATTTACCCGCTTTCTGTCATCGCATCCCAAAGTAAAAGTAAACAGCCATGCGTTGCCGGAACATCCCAATGCCGGGTTGCGTGAGAAGATGCATCAGCACGGCTGGCCCTGTGCGTTATTTACTGTAGAGTTGGACTTACCTGAGTTAAACCGGGTGGAATTTGCGCGTTTCTTCGATTCGCTGGAGCCTGCGTTTGGTCACCAAATCAGTATTGGGCAAACCAACACGCTAATACTTTGCCCGGCACTTACGTCGCACTCGGAGTTAAGCCGGGAAGAGCAGGAAAAAGCGGGTATTCGCCTCACCACCATGCGCATTGCTATGGGCAGCGACAACGTAAGACAGTTGATCGCGCACTTTGTACTGGCGTTGAAGCACGCTATTGACCCCATTGTGCCGGGTTTTAGCGAGCAGTTTATGTGTGCCGACGAACTCGATACTTTCTATTTCAATACAATTGAAACGGTGCATCGCCAACACGCAGCGTCACAACCGAGTTTGGTTGAGTTATTGGGCTAGTAAAACAGCAGGCGCACATGATGTGCGCCTGTGAAACGCATTGATGATTTATCTCTACTGTGGCTTGTACGCCGGGTAGTCTGAATAGCCTTCGGCACCACCGCCATACCAGCGACTCATATCATCGCTGGGGGCTAGCGGATAATCATGTTCAAAGCGCGCTGGTAAATCCGGGTTGGTGATCCACGGGCGGCCAAATGCAATCATATCGGCATCGCCATCGGCAATGCGCTGCTCTGCCGCAGCCTGGTCGTAACCACAGTTGCCAATCAGCAGGCCGTTGTATACCGAACGGAATTCGGCCAGTGTCATAGGTTCACCACGCTGGTGGAAGCCAAACGCCAGTCCGTCCATAACGTGCAGGTAGCCCAACTTAAGTTCGTTCAGTTGTTTGGCTACATACAAGAAGGTTTCGCGGAAATCATCGGCTCCCATGTCGTTAAACACGCCGTTAGGCGATAAACGCACGCCGACTTTTTCTGCGGGCCAGACTTCCAGTATGGCGCTAAGGACTTCACCGAGGAAGCGATAGCGATTTTCTACGCTGCCACCGTATTCATCGTCGCGTTGATTGCTGCGGCTGTCGAGGAACTGGTTAAGCAGGTAGCCATTGGCGGCATGCACTTCAAGACCATCGAAGCCAGCGGCTTTCGCATTCACTGCTGCCTGTTTATAGTCGGCTACGGTACGCGCGATGTCTTCTTTGGTCATGGCGCGTGGCACTTCAAAGGGCTTTTTACCGTTGGGTGTATGAATGCCGCCGTCGTCATTAATGGCTATGGCTGACGCAGAAAGTGGGAGTTCGCCATTGTGGAAATCGCTGTGCGAAGCGCGGCCGGTATGCCACATTTGCAGTACAATTTTGCCGCCAGCTGCATGTACCCGCTCGTTAATGGCTTTCCAGCCATGTGTCATTTCCTCGGTATAGATACCCGGTGCACCTACCCAGCCATTGGCTTCAGAAGAAATCCCTGTAGCCTCGGTGATCAGTAACCCACCTGAGGCTCGCTGCACATAATAGTCGCCCATAATATCGATGGGCACACGGGTTTCGCCTGCGCGGCCACGGGTAAGTGGTGCCAGCACCATTCGGTTGTTAAGTGTTTCGCCAGCCCATTGAATGGGCTTGAATAAATGCTTGTCTGTCATTGGTCATCCTTTGTAGTTGTGATCGCATCGATGTACTGACTCAGAGGAGCTTATACGCATTCTCGAGCCCATCGATCAGTTAACTCACGATCTGTGTGCAACCAAGCGATTTTCCAAATAGCATTGCGTTATAGGTCATAGCATATTGGAACTAAGGATAACCCGCGAGTGGATATTAATCAGGGAAACAGGGTAGTGACGTGCTGGTAATATGATCGTAGATAAGGGTAGTCTCTACGTGAGTAACCGCTTCTCTGGCAGTGATTTGATTAAATATAAAATCGCGAAGGTGCAGGGCGTCGGGTACGCAAACATGCAGTAAAAAGTCGTTCTCACCGCCCATATGAAACACGCTCAGTACTTCTTTTTCGGCTACCAGTTCCTGCTGAAACTGATCTACTGTATCGCGACTGTGAGACGACAGACGAACCGCTACCATAGCCTGAATATGCCCGCCCAACGCGGCAAAGTTGAGTACACTGCGCGCACCGCGGATCACTTGTTCATGTTGCAAGCGTTTGATGCGTTCAAGACACGAAGACGGAGCCATATTAATGGCTTCGGCAATGGCCTTGTTGGTCATGCAGGGGTCTTCGTACAAACAGGCCAAAATGGCAATATCAACATGATCGAGCTTTCGCATAACGTCTCCGTGTTTAGCTTGCTGGGGTAAAGGTTCCTAACACCGCCCGGCGGGAAGCGCCGGTAACAGCAGGCACATTGCCCGGTATGCCATTCAAATGCGCCCACGCAAGCCAGGCAAAGGCGACGCCTTCTACCCATTGGGGGGGAATACCCAACACTTGGGTAGTGGCTACATTTATTGCAGGTAACATGGCCTGTAAGGTGTTCATGAGTGCGCTGTTAAACGCGCCACCACCGCATACAAAGCACTCTGTGGTATCCGTATAGTTTTTTATGGCGTTGACAATAGAGTGTGCGGTTAGCGCGAGCAAGGTGGCTTGCACATCTTCGGCAGGCAGAGCCGGGACACGCACTAATTGTTGCTGCAACCAGGCCATATTGAAATATTCCCGCCCGGTACTTTTGGGGCCGGATACGTGAAAATACGGATCGGCCAGCATGTTATTCAGCAGTACTGTGTTTACTTTGCCGCTGGCCGCCCAGTTTCCATTGTCATCGTAAGCGTTGCCGCAGTGTTGCAGGCACCAGGCATCCAGCAAAACGTTGCCCGGGCCAGTATCGAAACCGCGGATCCCGGCAGGATCATCACCCGGTAGCACAGTAATGTTGGCAAACCCACCAATGTTTACCACTATTCTTGCTTTGCCTGATGTACTGAACTGCGCATGATGAAAGGCCGGTACCAGTGGCGCGCCCTGACCGCCAAGGGCAATGTCTTTGCGCCTGAAATCAGACACCACATCAATGCCAGTTAAAATAGCCAGAGTATTTGGATCGCCAATTTGCAGAGTAAAACCCGCGTCCTCAGGATTCATACCTGGTACTTGCGATGGGTAGTGACGAACCGTTTGGCCGTGAGAGCCAATCGCCAGTATGTCGGCGGGAGTAAGCTTTTGCTGCGCCAGCAAACCGTTCACAGTACTGGCGAATACACAGCCTACCGCGCGATCAACACTGCCGCAGATATTTAATTCGTTGTCGCCCATTCGACAAAGGCTGTGCAATTGCGCTAACAGGGCTTCAGGATAGGGTTGGTGAAAAGCAGCAACAGGGCGAATGTGATCGCGGGTGATATCAACCAGAATGGCATCTACGCCATCCATACTGGTACCAGACATCGCGCCAATCACATAAGACATGGGCGTTATTTCATTGCCAGCATAATACGGCGCGACGCATTCAACTGATCCAGCCTGAGTGCTGCAATCTTCATAAAGGTTTCACGTTCGTTGTCTGCAATGGGACGTGCCTTGGGAAGGTCGACTGTTCTGGGGTTACGATGCACACCGTCAACCAGAAATTCATAGTGCAAATGCGGCCCGGACGCCAGGCCGGTACTACCCAGATAGCCAATAGTTTGCCCCTGTTTTACCGTATCGCCTGTTTTTACCGCGCGTTTACTAAAATGTAGGTATTTGGTGGTGTAGGATTCGCCGTGCTGAATAAACACGTGGTGGCCATTGTATTTGTCATAGGCAGATTTGATTACTTTACCATCACCTGCGGCCATTACCGGCGTGCCAACAGCAGCTACGTAATCTGTACCGCGGTGGGCTTTCCAGCGTTTTTGCACCGGATGAAAACGCGCTTTAGTAAAGTTTGAACTTACATATTTAAAGTTAATTGGTGCGCGCAGGAAGCTCTTGCGCATACTGCGGCCTTCCGGGGTGTAATAGTTGCCGTCTTCGTGCTGGATAGCCCGAAACTGCTCGCCCTGGTTAACAAATTCCGCAGCAACGATGTCGCCGTAACCGACAAATTCACCGTCGATATATCGCTCTTCAAAAATCACGTTGAAGGTATCGCCATCGCGAATTTCCATCGCGAAGTCGATATCCCAGCCAAAGATTCCTGCCAGGTGCATGATTTGGTTATCGGTTAAACCCGCAGCTGTACCGGCATTCCAGAAACTTGAACTGATCTCGCCCTGAGCAAAGTTGTACCGTATTTCAACTGGCTTAGTATCAATACTGGAGGTTAACGAACCGTCGCTTTCAGGCTTAATTAACAGAGTATCGGTGGCCGATAGGGTATAACGAAGTCCGTAAAACTGGTTGTCGCGTACGTCTAAATCCAGTTTGTCGCCGGGTAACAGAGTAACCAGTGTTTTGGCTTGTTCACCAGCATGACTCACCGCATAGGTATCCTGTGGGCTGAGTCCCGCACGCTTAAAAATTTTTGCCAGTGTGTCGCCGCGCTTTACCTCGAACGTTTGCCAAACGTTCTCTTCAAATTCTTGTACTTCAGTTTCTTGCGATATCACGTGCATAGAAAGCGGGTACCGTACGCCGGTTTCCAATACTAGGGATTCGGTATGACGGGACGCTTCAACCTGATCAGAAGGCAGCAGGATAAGCAAACCAACAAACGCGCTGGCAGCAATCAGACCCAACCGGTGAGGTCTTGGTAGTTGCTTTAACATAGTAGACATCAATTTAGGGGGTATTCTCTTTATCATAACAGCCTGAGAATAGCGGTTTACAAGGGGATAAGCTAGGGGGAGCGCTAATTTTCCTGTTTGAAAACGACGAATTTAGCAAAGATCTGCTACTGATCGCGGATAAAGGGTTTTAATAGCGGGGTTGCCCGCGTAAAATGCCCGCCCAGAACGAAGTTAGATGGAATCCAAGAAATGAGCGACTGGCAAGCTGCACTGGCCGAGATCAAGCGCGGGACTGATGAGATCCTGCCGGAAGAAGAATTAATTACCAAACTGAAAACCGGTAAACCGTTAACCATTAAGGCGGGCTTCGATCCAACAGCACCCGATTTGCACCTAGGGCACACGGTGCTCATCAACAAATTGCGTACTTTTCAACAGTTAGGCCACAATGTGGTTTTTCTGATCGGGGATTTTACCGGTCTGATTGGCGACCCTACAGGTAAAAACGCTACGCGTAAGCCACTGACCAAAGAACAAGTACTGGCCAATGCCAAAACGTACCAGGAGCAGGTATTTAAAATTCTGGATCCAGCAAAAACCCAGGTGCGTTTTAACTCAGAATGGTTTGATGAGTTTGGCGCCGCGGGCATGATTAAACTGGCAGCCAGTCAAACGGTTGCCCGCATGCTTGAGCGTGACGACTTTAAAAAGCGTTACAGTAATGGCCAGCCAATTGCGATCCATGAGTTTCTGTATCCACTGGTACAAGGCTGGGATTCAGTAGCATTGAAAGCCGACGTAGAACTGGGCGGTACCGACCAGCGTTTTAACCTGCTAATGGGCCGTGAACTGCAGAAAGAGCAGGGGCAGCCTCAACAGGCAGTGCTAATGATGCCATTGCTGGAAGGCTTGGATGGCGTTCAGAAGATGTCTAAGTCGCTGAATAACTACATTGGGATCACGGATGAGCCAAACGACATGTTTGGTAAAATCATGTCGATTACTGATGATCTGATGTGGCGCTACTATGATCTGCTGAGCTTTAAGCCGCTGGAAGAGATTGCGGCCCTGAAACAGCAAATGGCTGACGGTGCCAACCCGCGCGACATTAAAATCACGCTGGCCAAAGAAATTATTGCCCGCTTCCATTCCGACGAAGCCGCGGAAGGCGCGCATCAGGACTTTATTCAGCGTTTCCAGAAAAATGCCATTCCCGATGATATGCCTGAGGTAACGGTTAGTCTGGTTGATGGCGAAATTGCCATAGGCAACCTGCTGAAAGAAGCAGGCTTAGTGGACTCAACGTCTGATGCCATGCGTATGATTAAGCAGGGCGCGGTTAAAATCGACGGCGATAAGGTAGAAGATACTCGCTTAGTGATCACCGAAGCGTCAGAACGCGTGTACCAGGTAGGTAAACGCAAGTTTGCCCGCATTACGCTAAAGTAAGCTAATTTGCTGAAACAAAAAGCGTGTTATCGGCTAGCAGGTAACACGCTTTTTTTGTAGGTGCTGCTTCAACTAGAATTTAAGCAGCATTTCTGCCGCAACGCATTCACAAATATCAGGGCAAACCGGGCAATCGTAACCTTCGTACATTGCTGCTTCCCGCCATTTGTTGGGGTGTTCTTTAATCAACACACCACCGTTTCTGCTGAAGTAGCGAAACGCACTGTTGCCTGGACTGGCAAGCCATATATGGGCTAAGCCTGCAACCGCGCCTTGCTCCGTTGCACTTTGTTTGGCCAGATTTAATAACGTGGTGCCGATTCCATATCCTTGCATGGCCGGATCCACGGTATTGCATTTGAAATAACATACTTTTGCAGGATCGACACCCCACAGTTCAGGGCTGGCCCATTGGTCAATTGGCCAATGACCCGGTGCAAAGCTGAGCCTGAATCCCACCATTTCATTGTTAAACCAGGCAACATGCCCGCTGTTGATGCCGTCTTTTAACCCAAGCGTATAATATTGGCGAAGGTTTTCTTCGTTCAGATAGCCGTCACCCTGCACCCGGTTACCCAGCGAAATAATCGTGTCGAAGTGCTCTGGTAACAGTGGCCCGTAGGTGACCAATTCAGGATTTCTTTCCAAGATCTATCCCCTGTAGGTGGACATCCAACGCATCCAAAGAAATGCGAATTTCGCGCACTGATTGCCACAGGCTATACAGTAAACACACCAGACTGGCAGCAAACAGCCAGTTTCCAACCAGCTGATAAGACAAATAAATAGCCAGCATCGACAATACGCACAAAAAGAAGCTGAATACGCCGGCTTCCTGCATTCGCTTAATAAAATGAATGCGTTTACGCAGATTCAGAATTTGCGCATGGGTATTTTCGTTGCTGTTGGTTTTATCAAAGTGGCGGATCAGTGAGGCCAATGTAAGAAAACGATTGGTATAAGCCAACAACAGCAAGGATATTGCCGGAAACAACATAGCCGGCGTTGCAATATCAATGGTCATAGGAATAGTAATTTGCAGGGGGTGAATTTGAGCTGCAATGATGCCGTGAATTGTATCTGATGTCTACGTTGGTTCGGCCCCGCAGGCAAGTATTTTATTGTTGTTGATGCGCCTGCCAGGCCTGCATGTCACCCGACAGGTGGTAGAGCCGGGTATATCCCAGTGCATGCAATTGTTCCATGGCAATTTGCGCCCGGCGACCCGACCGACAATACACTAACAGCGGCGTATCGGTGCGTCCCAATGTAGCCAGGTGACTGCTTAATAAATCATGCGGCACATTTACCGCATCCGGTACGTGGGATTCACTGAACTCTTCTACCGTTCGCACATCCAGAATTACCCCGTTAAAACCCTCGGCTACCAGCTGCTCAACACTGACTGGTGTTACATAAGACAGGTTGTCGTTTGCAAATACAGGCCATACAGACACACTCAGGTAAATGCTAAGCATTACTCGCTGAATTAACTTCATACCTTCTCCATTGATAGATTACTCAACGTCCCGGGATCGAACCGCATCAATGCGCTCACATAACTCGCTAATAGCAGGCACTATCCGCAAGGAGAACCGATGCAACGCGTTAGCGTCGGCCTGAATCAGCGGTGCCTTTATCAGCGCGTCGTGACTTGCCCAAAACGATTGTAGCACTTGTTGCGTTTGATCGCTGGCCGCTATCAATAACGCGGGTTGGCGATTTATCACCTGACGAAGGGTAACCTGGGGGTAATCAATCGGTGAATCATTAAAAATATGCTCAGCCCGGCATAACGACAATGCTTGGTTTGCCCAGGCGCCAGCGCCAATGGTCATTAAGGGTTGCTGCCACAAATAGTAAAAAACAGTAATTGGCTGGCTGTGAGCATACAGGCTCTCGATGTTCGCCAGTTGAGCCAGGTATTGCCCGGTGAGTATCCTGGCTTGTTCAGAGCGTCCTAACTTTGTGGCCACCGCGGTAATTTCCGATGCAATGTCCTTCAGTGTGCGCGGTTGAGACACAAATACGTCAAATCCTAATGATTGCAAACGGGCAATGTCCTGCGGTTTGTTGCCGCCGCCCCAGGCCAGGATCAGGTCCGGCTCTAACGCCATTAACGCGGTAAAATCGACTCCCTGATAATCCGCCACTACCGGTAGTGCTTTTGCTGCTTCCGGATAGTCGCTAAAGGCGCTAACGCCAACCAACTGCGATTCCAGTTCCAGACTGTACATCCACTCGGTTAAATGCGGCGCTAATGTAACGATACGGGGCTTGGCCCATGCAGGTGAGCAACAGAGGAGAACCAGTAATGCCAGATAAAACGTCTTCATTGAGATAATTGCCACAGGGTTAACATAACCAGTGTTAGCAGGGTCATGCCCAGCCAGGTTGCGCGATTGATGGCGCGCAGCACATAGGTTAAATCTGAGAACCGCACCTGATTAGCTCCACCCACACGATGATGTCGCACGGTGCGATCCGCGTAAATGTTGGGACCGCCCAGTATGATATTCAAACTACCACCGAACAGGGCCAGTACGGTGCTGGTGAGATCGTTTTGCTTTGCCATTCGCCACGCTGCCATGCCTTTAGCGGGCGACGTTACCAGTAACAATAACAGTGTACCAATTACATAGCCTGGCCATATCAGCCATTGGGTAAGATAGTACGCAGGTTGGCTAAAATGGCTGAAGCCCGCCTGTTGACGGTGCCATTGCCAGCGGAATTCAAGTAACAAACGGTAGCTAAGTGCCGCCATCGGCCCAGCAACTAAAAACCAAAACAGCACACCAACGTATTGCTGCAAAAAGCGCAGTAAGTAAGACTCGATAGCGGCTTTGGCTATACCGATGTCAGATAGTCGGTCGGTTTGTCGCGCCACCATATAACTCAAGCGCTCGCGAGCCAGTAGTTTTTTCTGTTTCGACAAACAAGCAATCACGGCTTTGTACTGTTGTCTGGTGCGGTGAAAGCCCAGGCAGCCAAACAAAATAATACCGTCTATGACATACTTAAATTCCATCGCACTGATAATAATGGCGGTTACCACTAGGAGTGGCAGTAGCAGTACGATAATGCCCAGTGTGCCGGAAATCATATGTTGAGATACCGGAGATGAGGCATCCGGACACACTCGTTTGCTCAGGTTCACTACCATTAACCGGAACAGCGTAACCGGATTAACGCGTTCGGGAATATGCCAGACCCGATCGATAAGGATCACCAGCAATACTGTCATTAGCGCAATTAGCGGGGGTGAAAGCGAGCTGGTGTCCATAGGATGTATTGATGTTCCTGTGTCAGGCTGGTTTAGCCAGTACAGCGATCATTTGCATTACCAGCTCAGCAGAGTGTTTAGCTGCTTTTTCCAGATACGATTGGAACGACACGGTTGAGGTTTTGCCGGCGATGTCGGATAGCGAGCGAATCACCAAAAACGGCGTGTTCAGCATAAAGCAGGTTTGCGCAATGGCGGCGCCTTCCATTTCTACGGCAGCCATGGCGGGGAATAATTCGCGCAGGCGCTGTGCAGCCTCATCGCTGCCGATAAATGAATCACCGGTACAAATCAGTCCACGCTTGGTGGTTACGTCCAGCGCGCTGCTGGCGGCCTGTTCTGCCGCTGCAATGAGTGCGTCGTTGCATTCGTAAGTGGCCGGCATGCCCGCCGCTTGCCCAAGCGCATAGCCAAAGTGAGTAATGTCGATGTCGTGGTGCAGTACGGATGTACCAATCACCAAATCACCAATGTTTAACTCGGTATCAAAGCCGCCAGCTGAGCCGGTATTTACCACGTAGTCGGGGGAGAAGCGGTCTATCAGCGCGGTGGTGGCCACAGCCGCTGCTACTTTACCAATACCGCACTTAACTACCACTACATCTACGCCGTGCAGCTTACCGGTAAAGAACGTTAAATGTTTCCACTCTTCAACCGACACATTTTGCAAACTGGCCTGAAGCAGCGCTACTTCCTGGTCCATTGCGCCCAGAATTCCGATCTTCATGGTATACCTTCCCAATGACTGAGTATTTTCAAATACTGCGTTTGATCAAATTAAAGTGCGAAAGTTTAATATGAATAACAATAAACGCATAGTAAATCGCCAAATTAATCTATACTACAAACTGTATGAGTTTAAAGGGATAGTGGTATGTGCAAGCGCCTGCATTCGCGTATTGTGGTGTGTTTACTCTTTGCTTTTTTTTGTTCTGTCAACGTAAGCTTTGCGGATGAAAAACTCAACATTTCAGGTTTTGGCAGGCTGGTTGCGGGTTATCTCGATGATAATAATGTCTCGTTTGAAGGTTATACCAATGAGTTAACTTTCAGCGAACAAAGTTTGTTAGCCATTCAGGCCGATTATCAACTTACCGACACAGTATCTGTTACCTCCCAGTTACTTGCTCACAATAATGCCGAACGGGATTCTGGCATCGAATGGTTTTATTTAAGCTATCAACCCAATGCAAACTGGTTATTTAAAGCCGGTAAAATGCGCACGCCGTTTTATCATTATTCCGACGTAATGGATGTGGGATTTGCTTATGCCTGGATATCTCCCCCCCAACAACTTTACAGTGCGTTTTTGTTTAACCAGTATGAGGGCATTAGCGGGATCCACCGGTTTGCCTTGGGGCCAGTGAGTGCTTCTGTTGAGCTTTACACTGGCAGTTATAATGGCGATACCAGTTTCCAGCAAAAGCGCTACCCAACCGACATTGATAACTTGCGTGGGATAGTCCTGAATGCCCTTGTGGGTGGAAATCTCAAATTGCGGAGTTCTTTCATTACCGCAGATTTTTCATTGGATTTAGAAGAGATTACGACTTTTGCTAACATCCTGCGAGGGGCGGGCTTTGTGGAAAGTGCAAACTCGCTCACTATGGAAGGCGAATTTGATATTTATCAGGCTGGCGCTATTTACGAAGAGTTTGATTACCATCTGGCCTGGGAATGGATGAAGATTTCTTCTAAAACCATTCTTGCTCCCAAAATTACCAGCTATTACGTGCAGGGGGGCTACGTATTTGATCCGATAACGGTGAATTTAACGTTTGCCAACCTCATTACCTCTGAAGTTGAGACTGCGAACGAGATTCCGTTTGGTGTGAACCCTGGTCTGGATCAGTTGTTCATTGCTTATAACACCACTCTGCAACGAACCAAGGCGTCAGATTTAAAAAGCGTTACGCTTGGCGTGCGCTGGGATGCGGGCGTGAATGTGGCCTTTAAAGCAGAAGTAACGCATTATCAGGGCGGGATTGGTATTTCTACCTTTGAGGCACTCTCTGAGAGCGCGGCGTTTGCGTTTGATGAGCGGGCGAATTTGTATCAAATTGGAATGGAGTTTGTGTTCTGATGCGATATTTTATCAAGATGTCATTAATGTTGGTGTTTTGGGGGGCAATTGGGTCCAGCGAGTGCGTGGCTGAAAGCCGGGATGTAGTGGTTGTCGCTAACGTTGATAACAAAGACATTCGCCTTGATAAACGCGCTGTGCGTAATTTGTTTATGGGGAATGCGATAGACGTGTTGCTCGAGCCGGTCTCTTTGCCGCCGGAAACGTTAACCCGAGCGGTATTCAATACCAAAGTGATCGGTCTGACGGAGTCGAGGATCCAGTCCTACTGGTCGCAAATGCGTTTTAGTGGCCGTTCAAAACCGCCAAGAGAAATGCAGGATATAGACGATTTACTAGCGTACATATCTACCCACAAAGATACGGTAGCATTTTTTCCGGCAGATACACCAATACCCGACCACCTGACGGTGGTGTATCAAACCAGGCAGTAACCTTTGGTTATTGCCTGGCTCAATGTCATCGCCAGATTAAGCCGCAACCTGCTGGCCGGCTGTTTGACGACTTGAACGAACTGGGCGTGTTGGGCGCGTAGGGGCGGGTGGATTCATCTTGCTGGCATCCAGCTTAGCCTGCTGTTTGCGCAGTGGAAGCAACTTGGTTTCTACGCACTCGCGAACTTCTTCTACCGAATAACCCGATTTCACTTTAAAGCGCGCATGTGGAATTCCTGCTGCATCCAGTGCGCCGGTTACAAACCAGTCGCGCTGGGTTTTGTATCCGTCTTTGCCTTGCTTGTGTACCAAATCTATCGCCAGTACAGGGGTCATGTCATCACGGCGGCACAACACAAAATCGAGTTGTTTGCTACCAGCACGCAATAACGCCTGACGCGCCTGACGCTTATTGGCCGAAGTGCGCACTGCCAGTAAATCGTTTAATCGCACCCGGGATACAATACGAAATTCCCGGCCAACGGCTTGTTCGAGTAAATTAATAAACGTGTGTTCAACCTGGGTAAACAGTTGTGGCTTTTTACGGAAAGGAAAACTCACACCGTGATCAACCAGCTTGAGCGCACCAATCGCAACAACAATCAGTAACATAAATAAGACAATGGCAAGTTCCATAATTTCCTCAATGTGTAGCAGTCTGAAACGTCAAAAAAATGACTTTTCAGAGCCGTTAACAAACGTATTGAAGAAATTGCAAAGGCAATGCCAATAATCGAATTGGTATAAGCCTATTCGGCAGAAGATGAATTGCCGGGCACAGTGGTATCGGCAACCACTAAAATATCAATTTGAGCACCGTTGCCATCGGGGGATACCACTACCCGCACATCGCCGGCGTCATTGGTGAGCAGGATTCTGGCATTGTGTTCGCCTTTTAAATGCAGGTTAGGCATAAGTGCCAGATAAAAGGCAACCAGTGCATCGGTGGAATCATTCACAAAATACACCATAGATGCCGGCATCTGAGCGTCAAAACGCTGACACTGGCGAGCCTCATCATGAATTTTAACCGCATAAAACGACGCAGGGCACGAAGTAATTTTCGGTTGCGACTCGGGTGCCGACGTCGCCTGAGCAGACAGGCTCCATGTCATCATTGAAAACCCAAGGGCAGAAAGTAAATACCGGCGCATGGTCATGGTAGTCGTCATGATTCGTGAATTGGTCATGCATACACTATAGGAGAGCCAGCTGCGACTGGCAATGCCTTACCGGTAACATTAGGTATTGATACAGTGAGTTAGGTATGGTGCGCGGTATTGGATTTAACCTGAATAAGCATAGCAACCAGCCAGTTTGCGAATGCTGTTAACCTGGGTGACAATTGCTGCCTGGAAGGATACAGCAGGTTAACCGGCATAGGGGGAGGCTGATAGGCCTCCAGCACACAGATGAGCTCTCCGCTGGCAATTTGCTGTTCTACGCCAACCACCGGAATTTGCGCAATCCCCAATCCGTGAAGGCAGGCCGCGTAATAGGCTTCTGTGCCATTTACCGCGAGGGTACTTGGCATGGTGAGGGTTTGTGTACCGCTCGCAGTGGTATATTCAAACTCGCCGGGGCGCTGACTTAATGAGTGCGAATAATCAATCAGCCTGTGATGTTGAAGGTCATCCAGGGTTTTGGGAATACCGAAACGATTTGCATAGGACTGACTTACGCAATTCACCATTCGGTAGTGTAATAGTGGTCGGGCAATCAGACTGCTGTCTGTTAACTCGCCAACCCTGATCACACAATCAATGCCTTCTTTAATCATATCAATACGGTGGTCATAGCTGCTAATGCGCAACCTCAGGTTGGGATGCCTTTCTGTAAAATCGGCCAGTTTGGGGATCAGGATATTGGATGCAAAGCGGCTTGGCATATCTACACGCAGTTCACCGCGCAGATCCGCCGGATTACTCACAAACTGCGTTTCCATGGCTTCCAGCTCAGCAAGTAATGCGCGGCATTGTGGCAAAAACGCTTCGCCGTCGGGCGTTAAGCTTACCCGGCGAGTACTGCGATGAAGCAAGCGGGTGCCCAGCAATGCCTCTAAACTCTGCACCGCCTGAGACACACTGGATTTAGGTAACCCCAGATAATCAGCTGCACCGCTAAAACTTCCGATTCTGGCGGTTTCCGAAAAGCGGGTAAACATATCGAATTTGTCCATCACGCTACTCATTGTTTTCTTTTGGTGAACAATGTTATCGGTTCTGCTGTGTTTTTCAAACAATTGTTAGGGCTTACACTCATCCTGAATTAACCATGTGGGTTTACTAACAGAGGCAGAACAGATGAACAAGATTGCATTAATTACCGGTGGAAGTCGGGGTTTGGGCAGAGCGGGCGCGTTGGCACTGGCAGCAGAAGGTTGCGACATAGTGATCACGTATCACAGTAATGAACAGGCGGCCAATTCACTGGTGAACGAAGTCGAGTGGGCAGGCCAACGGGCGCTGGCTCTGCAACTGGATACGGCTGATATGGATAGCTTTGCGCCATTTGTTGCAAACTTAACGCATCAGCTAACCAATAAATTCGGTCGAAGTACCATCGACTACCTGGTGAATAATGCTGGTGTGGGCATTAACGCGCTGTTTGCAGATACTACATTGGAACAAGTGGATACCTTATTAAACATG
Source organism: Aestuariibacter sp. GS-14 (assembly GCF_006494365.1). Lineage (GTDB taxonomy): Bacteria > Pseudomonadota > Gammaproteobacteria > Enterobacterales > Alteromonadaceae > Alteromonas > Alteromonas mangrovi. The sequence goes on along the minus strand of NZ_VHIP01000008.1, from coordinate 108,535 downwards.
CATGTGAAAGGGCCGTATTTTTTGAGCCAATCATTGTTGCCGGTGATTGCTAATGGCGGTGCAATCTTAAATGTGTCATCGGGGCTAAGTCGTTTTTGTTTTCCGGGCTACAGCGCTTATGGCATGGCAAAGGGGGCGGTAGAGGTGATGACCCGTTACATGGCGAAAGAACTTGGCCCGAGAAAGATTCGGGTAAATACATTAGCCCCGGGTGCCATAGAAACCGATTTTCGAGGCGGTGAAGTCAGGGACAATCATGGGCTTAATCAGGCCATTGCTTCGCAAACTGCGTTAGGAAGGGTTGGATTGCCTGATGATATCGGCGGCGCTATCGCCATACTGTTAAGTGATAAGAGTTACTGGATTAATGGCCAGCGGGTTGAAGCATCGGGCGGTATGATGTTGTGATTATCACTCTGTCTTTCAGTATTGCCGAATCATTCACTTTGCTGAGCTACTGAAAGCTTTCTTTCTGTCACTCTGTAAACACAAATCATCGCCATCCCTTAAACGCAATTCACCGTCATCCCTGAAACGCGCAGCGTTGTCAGGGATGACGGTTAGTGGTGTTTCAGGACATATTAACTCACCAACCGTGCCGCAGTAGTGGCCAGTAATGCGGCTCGTGCGCCTACTGTGAGGGCGTTGGCAGAGCTGGCGTTACCCTGAATGGCTCTGGCGTACACGCCTTGTAAAATGGCAGCCAGCCGGAACATGGAAAACGCCACATAGAAGGGCCACTGTTCAATGTTGTCACGACCTGTGCCATTGCAGTATCGTTGGATAAACTCTGCTTCACTGGGAATACCGCGCTTTTCAAGGTCTATACCCACTAACCCCTTTGTGCCGGTGTCGTCTTGCGGCAGGTGGTAAGGAATACAGCAATAGGCCAGATCGGCCAGTGGATGCCCTAAGGTGGATAGCTCCCAATCCAGCACGGCAGCCACATCTTTGCTGTCGCGGTTAAACAACAGATTGCCAATGCGAAAGTCACCGTGTACTAAGCACGTAGTGGTATCGGCCGGGATGTTGTCGGGCAGATAGGCCATTAAATACTGCATGGCTCTGGCACCTTCGCCGCCGCCTGCTGGTGGCTCACAAGACTGGCGGTATTGTTCGCTCCAGCGCTTAATTTGGCGCGCGTAATAATCACCGCCTCTTGCATAATCTTCGAGGCCAACACTGGCAATATCGACATTGTGCAGAGCGGCCAGTGTGTCAGCCATACTGGCATATATGTGATGTGTGTCAGACGCTGACAACCCATCACATGCCGGATGTTCAATCAGCAAACCCGGCACATAGTCCATCACATAGAACTCGGTACCAATAATGCTTGGATCGTCGCAGTAGCAAATCATGACTGGTACCGGCACAGGCGTATCAGCAAGCGCTGACATTACCCGGTATTCCCGGTTAATCTGGTGGGCTGATGGCAACAGCTTTCCTGCTGGCTTTTTACGTAGCACCCACTGGTGATCGTCGGCAATGACTTTGAAGGTCGGGTTGGATTGCCCGCCCTGAAATTGCTGAATCGAAAAGCGAGCAAACGGCTTATTCAGCGTCGTTTGCAAATAGGCTTTCAGTGCCGACTCGTCAAACGCATGGGCAGCGAGCACATCAACTAAGGTGGCTTCATGAGCACTCATAATGCCTCCTTAACAAATAGTCGTGCCGCCATCGGCGACTAAATACTGGCCCGTCATGTAGGCCGAGGCGTCTGTAGCCAAAAACTGCGCGACGCCCGCGATGTCGATAGGTTGACCGAGCCGGCGAAGTGGCGTTTGGTTTTCTACAATGGCCTTGCGTTTTGGGTCGTCTACCAGCGCTTTGGCAAATTCAGTGACTACCACGCCTGGTGCAATGGCGTTAACTCGAATACCTTTTGGTCCCCACTCAACAGCCAGGTTGCGGGTAAGGGCGGCTTCGGCCGCTTTTGACATACCGTAGCAGCCGATTTTGTCGTTGCCTTTAATGGCTGCGATACTCGACAGTAAAATCACCGAACCGCCGCCGGCTTCAGCCATGCCGGGTAAAACCATGTTGCACAGCCAGAAGGTGCTTTTTACATTGGTATCCATGATTTTGTCCCAGGCTTCGTCAGTTAGTTCTGACAGCGGCCCGTATACGGGATTGGTTGCAGCATTACATACCAGCACATCAATCTTTCCCCAGGTGGCACGGGTGGTATCTACCAGATCCTGCAACTGCGCTTTGTCGCCAATATGACAAGGCTTGGCAATCGCCTCAAAACCTTTTTCGCGTAGCTCGTTAGCCACAGCTTCGCAGACTTCCGCCTTACGGCTGGAAATTACAACCTTAGCACCGGCAGCGGCATAGGTTTCGGCAATACTCAGACCAATACCTTTAGTCGAACCGGTGATCAGCGCCACCTTATCTTTCAGAGAAAACAAATCTTGCATAACAGCCTCCTTATGGAATTAACAACGCCAGTGTGCGGGCAACCACAGCGGGCTTATCGTGATCCCGTATTTGCAACTCGGCATCTACGGTTATTTGGATACCTTTGGGTTTGTGCAAAACCTCAACAAGGGTAAATGACGCGCGAATATCGGCATTCGCTGGTACGGGTGTAATAAAGCGGCAGCGGTCGAGACCGTAATTGATTTTGCTGGTCATGCCATCTATCGAATACACCTGTTGAGCAAGGTGCGGTAGAAGCGCCAACAGTAAGTAGCCGTGGGCAATAGGGGCATCAAAGCCAGAGGCTCTGGCTGCGCCTGCATTCAGGTGAATGCCCTGAAAGTCCAGTGTGGTATCGGCAAAGACATTCACCTGTTGCTGACTAAGGCTAAACCAGGGGCTAACACCCAGTGCCTTTCCTACGTGTTTATCGAGTGCGTCGACAGATTCAAAATTCATCATCTATTTTTTCTTGCGGTATTCAGTTTCGTATAGCAGAATAAACAAATCATTTACATTGTGCAATCATGCATTTTTCAAAATTTTAAATATTGAGAACGGAGCGATGTGCCATGGGAAGATTTACCAACAAGGTGGCTGTGATCTCCGGAGCGGCCAGCGGCATTGGCGCTGCCACGGCGTTGCGCCTGGCAGAAGAAGAGGTAGCCGGGCTGGTGTTACTGGATCGCAACGAGGAAAATTTAAAAACCGTTGCCCAGGGGTTAAGCCACAAAACCAAAGTTCTCGCGAGCGTGGTGGATATTGCCGACGAAGCCCAGTTGACTCAGGCGATCAACGAAGCGCATACCACATTTGGCCGCTTTGATGTGCTGTGCAATAACGCGGGTGTGGTCAGCAGCCGAAAGCTTGCCGATGAACAGGATATTGCGGAATGGCAGCGCGTGATGGCAGTCAACGTGTATGGCTGCGTTAAACTTACCTCGCTGGTGGCTGCCATTATGGCCGGTCAGGCCGAGGGCGGAGCGATTGTGAATACTGCTTCGGTTGCCGGGATCCGCTCTGGGGCGGGTGGCAATGCTTACAGTGCCTCGAAAGCGGCCGTTATTAATTTTACCCAAACCGCCGCCTGCGATTTAGCCAGCAAAGGCATTCGCGTTAATGCCGTGTGTCCGGGTTTAATTGAAACCGGCATGACCAGCCCCTTCTTTGAGTTAGCCAGAGAAAAAGGCATAGAACATCGGCTTGGCGAACGCTGTGAATTAAAACGCGCGGGGCAGCCTGCGGAAGTTGCTGCGGCGATTGCCTTTCTGGCCAGTAGCGATGCCAGCTACATTACCGGGCAAGCGTTACCCGTGGATGGCGGCAACACCGCCTCGCTGAATTTGCCGGGCATGAAAGTATGAGCCAGCCGCTTTTACAACGCATTCTGATCACTAATGACGATGGCATTGATGCCGAGGGCATCACGCATTTACAGATATTAGCCGGTGAACTGGCAAGCGAAGTGTATGTGGTCGCCCCCAATCAGGATTGCTCCGGGCAGGCCCAGTCGTTGTCGTTGCACACACCGCTGCGTGTTACCGATCATGGTGATCGCCGGTTTAGTGTAAACGGCACCCCCGCTGATTGCGTATTACTGGGACTATACAGCTTACTGCCGGGCCCGGTGGACGTGGTGTTAAGCGGCATCAATCGCGGCGCTAACGTGGGCGATGCCGTGGGGTTTTCAGGTACTCTTGGCGCTGCCAAAGTGGCTGCACAATTTGGCGTGCCGGCAATTGGACTGAGTCAGGCCTTTAAACGCGCCGACCAGATCTACTGGAGCACCGCAAAAACCTATGCGGCGAGCATTATCCGTGAACTACTGGCCGTAAAGTGGCAAAAAGCCCCGTGTGTGAACATTAACTTTCCGGCAATTCCCCCTCAGCAAGTGCAAGTTGTGAGTTGGTGCGAGGGCAGCGAAGGCAGCATAAAGCGGGTGGCTACTGATTGTCGTCGCGACCCGCGAAACCGAGCTTATTACTGGCTTGAGTTTGAACACGATTATCGGCCTATCACAGCTGAAACGTCTGACATTGGCACACTGCGCAAACACCACATTGCCGTGCATTGCCTGAATCAACCAAATCCCTACCCGGCTGGCACCCGCGTTGTACCAGCATTTAATACCAAGAATACAGAGACGCCCTATGACTGATTTACCGCCTTTCAAAGAAAACCTATGGGCAGCGCCCAGTGTGAATGTGCAGCGGTGCGACGATGGTTCACTGCTGGTGGATTGCGATCGCGAACCGCAGCGCAGTTATCACAATGTGATTGAGATGCTACAGCGCACGGTTGCCAAGTACCCACAGCGCCATTTTATGGCGGAAAAGCGGGCTGATCGATTTGGCGAGCAAGCAAGCCGTGCAGCTCGCCAAAAAGAAACAGACTGGACTTTCGTCACCTACGAAGCCATCGACAAGCAAACTGACGCGCTGGCTCAATGGTTTCTGGATAATACCCAGCCTCAAGCCAACGTGATGATCTTGTCGCACAACACATTGGAACATGCCGCGGTAAACCTTGCTGGTATGAAAGCGCGCTGTCCCATTGCGCCTATCTCGCCTAATTATTCGCTGTTGTCGAAAGACTTCAATAAGCTGAAAGCGATTTTTGCCAAGCTTGAGCCCCAGGTCATATTTGTACAAAACATCAGTCAATACGGCAGGGCGCTAAAAGCATTGCCTTTGGAACATTGTGTGGTGCTGTACGCCGAAGGTGAAGTGCCTGCGGGTATCAATGCGATTGCGTTTGCCGATGCGGTCAGAACGGCTGTGACGTCTCAGGTCACCGACGCCATTCAGGCTATACAAGGCGACGATATCGCGAAAATCCTGTTTACCTCGGGTTCAACCGGCGAACCCAAAGGCGTAGTGAATACCCATACGAATCTGTGCTTCACACAGGCATCACTGCTTACCGTGATAGACGTTGATGAGGAAAATAACCCGCCGATCCTGCTCGACTGGATGCCCTGGCACCACACTTACGGCGGGAATCAGAATGTACATCGGGTAATCAAAAGCGGTGGTACGCTGTATATCGACGATGGTAAGCCACTTCCGGGTATGTTCGAGAAAACCCTCAACAACATTAAAACCGTACCGCTGAATTGTTACACCACCGTGCCGGCTGTATATGCTTTATTGGTGGATGCGATGGAGCGCGACGATGCTCTGCGGGAAGCGTTTTTCCGCCATATGGACTGGTGCAGCTACGGCGGCTCGGATATGCCACAGGAAACCTTTGATCACTTCCAGCAACTGGCTATCCGCGAAACCGGCAAACGCATCAGTATGATCACCGCACTGGGCGCAACCGAGAGTGCCGCGGTAACTACGATTGTGCACTGGCCGACCACCAAAATGGGCAGCATTGGTTTACCTATCCCCGGCACGAAGTTGAAGTTAATGCCCAAAGACGACAAATACGAACTGTGCGTAAAAGGCCCACAAATTACACCCGGGTATTATCAGGCCGATGCCCTGAACAAACAGGTGTTCGACAGCGAAGGCTTCTTTCACACCGGAGACGCAGTGCGCTGGCTCGATCCTGAACAGCCGGAAAAAGGGTTGCAGTTTGCCGGCAGGGTAAGTGAAGACTTCAAACTGCTTAACGGCACCTGGGTACATACCAGCATGCTGCGCATCGATTTACAAAGCGTGTTAGCCCCACTGGTGTTTGATGTGGTGATCACTGGTCAGGACAAACCCTATTTGGGGCTGTTGATTTGGCTAAACGAAGATGTCGTGAAACGGGTATTTGGCATGCCGGATGCGACCTCCGAAGAACTGGCAGCGCACCCTCGCGTGATCGCTCGAATTCGCCAGTCGCTATATGAACACAATATACAACACAGCGGCGCGTCCACCCGCATTGAGCGCGCCCGTATTCTGACAACGCCGCCCAGCATGGATACCGGTGAGATGTCAGATAAACGCTCTATTAATCAACGAAAAGTACAGGTATTGCGCGCCAACGACGTCGCGGCTTTGTATGCAGACGAACCAGATGATAGCGTATTGTCTGATCTGCGCAGCCCGCAATCGCAGTCCGCCGTTTCACCTGTCGTGAATTAAGCCAATCAGGAATCACAATGCAAGCGAACACCACTGAATTTTACATTAACGGGGAATGGGTAAAGCCCAGCACCTCGCATACGCGAAAGCTGATTAACCCTGCCACAGAAGCTGTTAGCGGCGAAGTGGCAATGGGTGAAAGTGCCGATGTTGATGCCGCCATTGCAGCGGCAAAAGCGGCGTTTCCGTCCTGGTCGGTTAGCCCGGTTGAAGACCGCATTGCGTTGCTGGAACGCATTATTAACTGCTATAAAAAACGCTACGCCGATATTGTGCAGGCGATTACGCTGGAAATGGGCGCGCCCGTGTCGCTGAGCCAAAGTGCTCAGGCGGCGATGGGCATCGGGCATTTCTCTGCCACGCTGGAAATACTGAAGTCCTTCGAGTTTAGTCATCAGCAGGGCACAACCGAAATCCGCAAAGAGCCCATTGGCGTGGTGGGTTTAATTACCCCCTGGAACTGGCCAATGAATCAGGTGGTGTGCAAAGTCGCACCGGCATTGGCTGCGGGTTGTACCATTGTGCTTAAACCCAGTCAGGATGCCAGCCTGAGTGCGGCTATTCTGGCAGAGGTACTGCACGAGGCGGGTGTGCCCGCTGGTGTATTTAATCTGGTGCAAGGCTCAGGCTCCAAAATTGGTGACTACATGAGTCGCCACCCCGATATCGACATGATTTCTTTTACCGGCTCTACTCAGGCCGGCGCTGAAGTCAGTAAAGCCGCCGCTGATACTGTGAAGCGCGTTGCGCTGGAGCTTGGCGGTAAATCTGCCAACATTATTTTGGATGACGCCGACATGACCAAAGCGGTGACTAACGGCATTAAAGCGGTGTTCGCCAATTCCGGGCAAACCTGCACGGCCCCAACGCGTATGCTGGTACCCAATAGCAAAATGGCCGAAGTTGTTGCCATTGCTAAGGCCGTGGGCGAAGCGTCGCAACATGCAGTAGGCGACCCGACTAACGACAAAACCGGCATTGGACCAGTGGCACATCAACGTCAGTTTGAAAAGATTCAGGCCATGATTGCCCAAGGCATTGAAGAAGGCGCAACCTTGTTATGTGGTGGCACCGGTAAACCGGAGGGCCTGATCCAGGGCTTCTACGTAAAACCGACGATATTCACCGATGTAACCAACGACATGACCATTGCCAGAGAAGAAATCTTTGGACCGGTTTTGGTGATCATTGGTTACCGGGATGATTCTGACGCGGTAGCCATAGCCAACGACAGTCCTTATGGCCTGAGCGGTTATGTGTCGGGTGCCGATACAGACAGAGTACGTCGTGTCGCCAGTCAGATGCGTACCGGTATGGTGCATTTGAATGGCGCCCAGCCCGATTTACACGCCCCGTTTGGCGGCTACAAACAGTCGGGTAATGGCCGGGAATGGGGCGAGCACGGCTTGCAGGACTTCCTGGAGATTAAATCGGTACTGGGTTGGTACAAGTCATGACAGGCAGCGCTGGAGTAAAGCTGCCAGACATGGCCTACGAACTTATGCAAACCGGCTATCATGCGATGCTGAATTATCAGCATCGCGATTGGGGCAAAGGGTTTTCTACCGTTACCCTGCAAATTGAGCCCAAACACCTGAACTTAGCCGGCGTGTTACACGGTGGTGTGCTGTCGGGCTTACTCGATATTGTGTGCGCGCAGTCCGGGATTTACTTTCCGGACGAGCAGGTGATTCGCCGCTCGGTCACCTTGTCACTTACGACTACCTTTACCGGCCAGTGCTGCGAAGGGCTGATCACGGCTAGCGGTAAAGTAAGAGCACAGGGCCGACGCATTTACAGCGCGTCAGGTGAAGTGAAAGACGCTCAAGGTAACTTGTTGGCTTTTGGCGAAGGGACGTTTCGCTACCGTAGTCAGGATCCGATACCGGCAAATAAGTAACCGAGCTTAGGTCGTAGAGTAATTAGAAAAACAAAAGCCGGGGGATGTAACAACATCCCCCGGCTTTTTTGTACTTTGTGAATAATCGATGTGGCTACGTCATGCTCGGCAACCACAGTGCCAGTGACGGAAAGATCAGGGTAAGGATTAACACAATGATAAGCGCGGTAATAGGCATAAGCGCGCCCTTCATTACCGTGCTAAGCGGCATATTACCAATGTGCGATACCACATAAAGCACGCCACCCATAGGCGGTGTAATGAGCGCCAGGTTCACGTTAATCAGCAGCATTACCGCAATCCAGATGTTATCCCAGTCCATGTGCGCAATTACTGGTACCAGCAATGGAATAACCAGATACATCAGTGCCAGCACTTCCAGAAACATACCCAGCACAAACAACACCAGGTTAATAATAATCAGTAGCGCCATGGGCGAGATATCCATGCTGATTATAGCGCTTAGCACTTCCTGCGGCATGCGCCCGAAAATCACGCTGTGGCCCAGAATCGCCCCACCAATAATGATCATAGTTACTATGGCTGACGTTACCGCGGCGGCGATAAGTTGCTCCCAAAGGGATTTAAGGGTAAGCGTGCGATATACCACAAAGCCAATCACCATGCAGTACACCACGGCAACGGCTGCCGCTTCTGACGCGGTGAAAATACCCAGATAAATGCCGCCCAGAATGATCACCGGGGCCATGATCCCCCAGAAGGCTTCTTTTACGGCGTGGCGTTTCTTTTGCGACGGCTTCTGAACCGGGGAGGTGTGTTCAGCATGTCCGGTGAATACCATAAACAGCGAATACAGCACAATCAGCAGCATGCCCGGGATCACGCCCGCCATAAACAGTTTGCTAATCGATTCATCGGTGAGGTAACCGTACACAATCATTACAATACTGGGCGGGATCATGCTGCCCAGTGTGCCGCCCGCGGTGATCGCAGCAGCAATTTTAGTCTCTCCATAACCTGCTTTACGCAGTTCCGGAATAGCAATCAACCCCATAGTTGATGACGACACAAAGCTCGACCCGGTCATAGCAGAAAACACGCCGCTGCTGCCGATGGTGGCAACACCTAAACCGCCGCGTAACCGCCATAAAAACACTTCAGCGGCACTGAACAACCGCTTTCCCATACCGGTAGCGGAAATAAGCTGGGCAGCCAGAATAAATAGCGGGATCGCAACCAGAATGTCAGAGTCGATAGCCGAGTAAGCTTTGTCTACGGCGATGTCGGTGGCCGTGTCCGGGCCCACGTAGGCACTCAATAATAGAATAGCTAAAAAGCCCAGCCCGAATGCAACGGGAAAGCCGCTCAGCAGTACCAGCATGAAAACCACGATACCCAGTAAAATCATTAACGTATCCATAAGTTAGTGGCTCCCCTGGGCAATGTTGTCGATGGTGTGACTCAAAAACTGCAGGCTCAGCAAGACACCGCTAATGGGCACCAGGCTGGCTGGCAGCCATAACGGCGTTTGCATTAAACCGGTACTGGTATCGCCTAGCGCGTACATGGCCATGGCCATATCGGTGCCTTTCACCACAAACATCAGTGAATAACACAAACCCACTGCGTTGGTGGTAATGGTGAGTCGGCGGCGCTTAGCCGGTGACAACTTATCGACAAAATAGGTAATGGCGAAGTGACTGTTCATTTGCAGCGCATACGCAGCGGCCAAAAAGCCAACGGCCATCATTAAGTAAACCGAGAACTCCTGAATCCAACTGCTGGACACGCCAGTGGTGTAACGCACTATAACTTCGTAACTCACCACCAGAGCGAGCACTAATAAACAGAACGCGGCCAGCCATGCGCCGGCTTTGCATAGGGCATCAATGGTGTATTGAAACGAATAACGATGAAGCTGCATGGGTTACTCCTGAGACGGGGCTGGTTGGGGCAAGTTAAGTTCGAGCAGGCGCTGGGCCTGAGGGCCATTGCGCTGCGCCCACTCCTGCCAAACCTGCTGGCTGGCTTGTTGTATTAGTGAGCGTGTGCCAGCGGGCAGGGCCGATACCTTGCCACCGTTCTCGCTGATCACCTGCTTAAAGTGCGCCTCCATGGCCGCTGACGCGCCAAGGGAGTAGGCTTTTTGCTTCTCGCCTTCTTCCAGCATGATCTGTTGAATGTCTTCAGGCAGCGAATTCCACACGTCCAGATTTACCGTCATCAGCACAGTAGGGAAGCTCATATCGGTTAAAGTAACAAACGGAGCGACTTCGTGATTGCGCTGAAAATACCCGGTAACAACGGCGTTCAGCATGGCATCGGCTACACCGCGTTTCAGCGCCATGTATTGTTCACTTTGAGGAATTGAGGTATCGGGCGCGGCTTCTAATTTATGCAGTAAGTCGGTCACCATCGGGCTGGTGGCCAGCACGCGTAGGTTCTTAATATCGGCAATGCCATCAATACCGCCCTGGGCACTGAATACCTGCACACCGCCACTAAATGCCGGGTAAACAAGTTGCAGGTTTTTCTCCTGCATGGCTTGCTGAATAATTGCCAACGACTCACCGGCATAGGCATTGGCGGCCTGTTCCATGGTGTCGTAGGCAAATGGCAGATACACGCCTTGCAACAACGGCACGGTAGCCATTAAACGAGGCTGCAATATGACGCCCATAGCAATGAGCCCACGCGCTACGGCACGGTGCATATCTTTAGGGCCATACAGCTGCCCACCCGGATATTCAATGATCTGAATGCGACCCGCCGCCCGTTCGTTCACTGCTTCAATCCACGCATTGCGCGACTGCGACAGGTAATGTTTAGGCGGCCCCCAGGACGCCAGACGCAACACGCGGGGCGACTCAGCCTGAGCAAATGTAGGGATAAGCAATAAGCTTATGCAGAGTCCAATAACACAGTGAGTAAATCTATTCATTTCGACACTAAGTTTCGCATTGTGAAATTAATGTTTCATGTTATTCTTTTGTCGTAGCAAAAGTCAACGAAAAGTAACAAGTGATTTACAATGGTTTGAGGAGTGGGTGGGTGAGGCGAAGTTGGTCAATAGCTTGCACATCACCACGTAGGCAGCATATAGCTATAGGTGTATTGCAGCAAAAGCGTGAGCTTTTTTAATCGGGATGTAAAGTTACGTAGATTTTGCTTTTGCAGGACATCCAGGTAGCTGTGCGCATCCATCGGTGGATTTTTTAATGAGCGCCTGTGATTTTGAGCTGCAAATAAAACAGCTGCGGTATCGAGTTCCAGCATGTCACATAAAAACATGTCGGGGTGAATGGCAACAACTCCCAGCGGCGATAACACATCATTGGGAAAATCCTTTAGGTTGAATGTAATGATCCCTTCTGCTTGTCCTTTCACTGCTGCCGCTAATACGTGTCGGTCTTTAGGATCGGGGAGATGGAGAGATTCAACAAAGGGTTCAAATCCTTCAATTAAGCAGTCTGGCATATGTGCATTAATTAATGCGCGTGTTCTGGATAATTTTTCGAAAGACAGATCCGGTCGATTCTTAAGTAGGTTGTTTATCCACTCATCGTGAATTTTGTTGGTGAATCTGGCTCTGAATAGCCCGGTCTGAGCCAGATATAACAACAAGCTCCTCAAGGGAGCAGGGTACATTACACATGCATCAAGGATTACAGTGTAATGTGCCATTCAATACCCTAACCCTAACTCCTGATCGAGTGCAGATAATTCATTCAACGCAGCCAGACGCTTGGCATCAAGATTTTGTTTGTAAGTCATGACATCGCTAAACGCGACTTTACGCCTGTTACCCGTTCTTGAATAAGGGAGTTCACCGGAGTCTAACAGTTTGATAAACGTTGGACGTGACATGTTTAGCAAATCTGCAGCTTCCTGTGTGGTTAATTCGGCATGAATGGGGGTAATTTTCACACTGTTACCCTGACCTAATTGGGTCAGTACCTCAACCATCAGCGCCAGTGCGCTGGTTGGGAGTTTAACGTGATGAACTTCGCCATTTTTACTCACCACGTTTATCTCCTGCACACCGCCTTTACTCTCGAGTAACGCAGTGAGAGTTTGGCTGGATAACTTTGCCAGGGCTATCTCTTGCTCATCTGGTAGTGTTTGCACACGTGTCATTTTCGCACCTCGGATTTAATCGTATTTCGAATGTCCTGTTCGTTTATAACACCACGCATTATCCGAAATATTCGAAATAAGTCAATTTTTCGAAATATTCGAAAGTAGTATAAGGCACTGAATGAGAAGCGTAAGGCACTGAATGAGTAGTAACAGGATGCCTGAAAATAGTCCGCAATAAAGCTGTACTAAGTGAGTGAATTTCGTCAGGAGGCGTGATTTTCAGAAGCTGGCAGTTAATGCAACTATACTCTGGCCGAAACCCCTAGCGCTGGCGAAAGATATTATTGTTATCGGTAAGGTCACCCTGACTGCTATTGCGGTATTGTTCCGTGGCGGACACCGTCTTAATAGCCTTTGAATTACCACTGGCCCGGCATCGGTAACGATGGGGCCAGTCGATTTAAAACTTTAACAGCATAGTTAAGAAACTTTCCGTAAACCTAACCGCTACTACTTCCCAAAATTCAGCAGCAGCGCTTCATCTACAATGCCGTTGTGTTTAAAGATCACGCCGTCTTTCATTACCATGTCTACGTTCCGTACCAGGTTCATGTATTTCAGTACGTCACCGCGGACGGCGATAACATCGGCTACTTTACCTGGGGTGACTGAGCCGTAGCGGTCCTGCACGCCCATCATTACTGCAGGCCAGTACGTAGCTGCGCGAATGGTGTCCATAGCATCAAATCCCATGTCATGTACCCATACCGCCATTTCCTGCCAGGTCGACTGGCAATGAAATTTCATTGGGATCCCGGAGTCGGTGCCCACTAACATCATGACGCCGGTTTCTTTTAACTGATTAATCTTATTGCGAATGGTAGGGGTTCGAAGCGGCGTAAGCTGCATGTAATTAAGGTGGCCCGGCTTGGCAATAGATTGCTTGATGTCGGCAATGGTGTCGTCTTTTAACCCGCGCTTCCAGCAGGCATCGTCGAGGGCTTCCGGGTTTTTCACCAGATCAGGGTAGGTAAATAACCCTTCCATGGTGGGTGTCCAGAACAGTAACCCATCAAATATGCCCGTTGCGGTGCGCTCAACCAGGGTATCCAATACATCCTGAGGATAGCCCGGCGCAGTGGTCAACCCGGTATGCTCAAAGTTGTCGATACCAATTTCCACCCCAACGCGAATTTCATCAGGCTTGTGGGCATGGGCAACCACTTTCATTTTCAGGCGGTGAGCCTCGTCTACAATGGCCTGGGCTACAGGGCGGGGCATGTCGTCGTGGTCGATAAGTTTTACAATTTCCATTCCCGCATCGTGCAGGCGTTTAACTGCCGCTTTGGCTTCACGCTCTGATGTAACCTCCCAGCGGTAATGCTTTTGCCAGTCGTCCACTTTGGCTTGCAGGAATGGGCCAGAGGTATACAAAGTCGGCCCGGGAATTTCGCCCTTGGCGAGCTTTTGTTTTATCGCCACGGAGTCTTCAAGCGGTGCGCCTAAATCGCGCACGCTGGTAATACCCGCAAGCAGTAACTGCACGAGTGAGGCTGGCATGATTTCGTCAACCTGACGGTCGCGATAGGCCTTTTGCCAGTGGGTATAGTTGGCGTGGCCGGTTAGCATTATGTGAGCATGGCTTTCCCACAAACCGGGCAGTACATCGTGGCCCTCTGTAGACACAACCCGATAGCCAGCAGGTACGGGTAACGAGTCTACCGTGCCTACCTGTTCAATGATGCCATCTTTAACCAGGATCACGCTGTTGTGTAGAGGTTGTTCGGCAGTGCCGTCGATGAGTCGCCCGCCCACCAGGGCGATATTTTCAGCCTGTAACGGCATGCCGGTCAGTAAGCCGGTTAACAAAGTGAGTGTCGTTAGTAACCGCATTATTGTTCCTTTTTTTGGTTATCCCGATTTACGTTATGCTCACCGATTGAACAAATCAATGTTTTCTTTTGGCAGCAGAACCATGCTGGTGGCTCATATGTTTGGACAGAACATGACCCAGAACAACAGAGATTGGGAGATGCAGAAAAAGCGTCAGCCAACGTTAACGTTCAACTGGTGCTTGTTTGCATAGAGAATTCAAATAGGGTTTACTGGACTTTAAGCTTGCGGAATGTATGTCCTGTGAAATAGTCACATCAATTTAAAAAGTTATGTAGTATTTGGACGATTCACACAGAAGGAAAGTTGAATGAGGTATTTGTCAATTCGATTATTAGGCTTCATTGTAAGCCTTTGTCTTAGTTGTTTGGCTCAAGCCAGCGACAAAATATGGACACCGTATCAGCAGAACTCCCTTTGTTTGCTATCCGAAAACTTTTTTGAACAGTCTGGGACTGTTGCAATGGCACTTCCTTATCATTCAGATGGCGCTATGATTTTGGCTTGGCACATCTATGGAAAGCAATTTGTCAGTAATATTCACTATCTGGATTTTGAAAAATTCTCTGATTGTTTTAATGGCGAAAAAAGCTGTGGATTGCCAACAAATTTAAATATTGCACAAGAGCTTAAAGCTAAAAGACGAGTTTTTACACCTGACACAGAAACGTTTAGATATTTTCAGAGTCCGCCGCCAAAGAGCGCCATTCGATTTGCCATGAGTGAGATTGGAGATTGCTTTGGTGATGTTGCTGAAAATATTTCATTTGAAGATGCTGGCATAGCGCAATTAACACTGCCGATGGAAATTTGTACTCTTGCAGGAGATACACTTCGATGGGGTAAACGGAGTCGGGTTAAAGGACCCGATATAACTGATGAGCAACTCAAAATGTACCAGGATTGGGGGCAGAATGTTTATAACTTAACTAATAATAGGAAGTATAGCCCTAATCCACGTCCAGAAGTTTGTGAGTTGGTGCCAGCAGAATTGGTGACTAGTTTTAAGAATTACTACGACTCACAAGGCTATGCACTTAAAGAAACAGATGCATACAAACGCGAGCAGCAAAAAATTGCAAACGAAGCTGCTGAAAAGGCCGCAAGATATGAAGCTCGCGAATTTGCCAGAATACGCGAAAGTCGTCGTGAAACTCTGCTGGCGCGAAATGAAAAAGAACGTTTCGGTAGCTTAGATGGTTGCCAGATTGCTTATAGTTATGTAATCAATGGAATCAATCGTTCCAAATATAGCTGGATTGAAGGGCATATTCCTGAAGACGCTATTTCGTGGGCCGTTAAGGCGGAAAATGCAGTCCAAAATGCCCAGGCGTGTCCGCTCATGCCAGAGGCGCTAAGTCGTTGGGTTGAGGCGCAGGATACCAAGTTGTTCGAGGCTTATGGGGCTGATATCGAATTTCGCGAGAGCAAACCCATTACTATGGGTGATGATGAACTGCAGCGCTTTGCACAGCAGTGGATGTGGCGAAATTTCACGTTTTCGGAAGCGAATTACAGTGAAGGTTCAAACTGTCTTGCAATAGTATGGTTTGCGCAAAATGGCGCTTGGGAATGGGCTAAGATGACTCAGGCTCAACAGGATTTTTATGTATTGGCACGTAAATTCAAGGAATGGAATGCGCCGGGAAAGTATCTCTGTACGGTTTTGCCACCGGAAAGTTTAGAAGTGTCTCGTAATGCCTGGCAGAGTTTCCATAATCGCAAGATGCGTGAACAAGCACGACAAGAAGCTGAATGGTCAGAGGCGAATATCAGAAAGGCCGCTCGTCGGTCAGAAATCGATTCTTATTACGATGAGCTTTTTAACTGGAAGCCGCCATATCAAAAGCAAACCACATTACGATGCTACGACGTTGAAAATACAAAGTATGGCACCCGACAACATTGTTTTAATAACTAAAGGAGCTTAGGACGAGCGCACGGAAGTTATCTGCGTAAACTTGTTAGAGAATATTGGTTTACTTTGAGGGCATTGATTTTCTGGCGAAAGATTTATTTGGCGTATAATCAGCTGTCGTCTTTTTATACGAGTCACCCTAATTTCTGTTTGAAAAATGCACATGTCTATTTGTCACTTGATGTCTTCTTGTGTAATCATGGTGATTAAATTGTGAGCAGGGATGCGGATTCATACAGATGCCAAAAGTCTTTTATATTTGGAAGATATCAGCTTTTTTAATTGTTGCGTTTTTAACTCTAAGCGGCTGTGGGGGCGATTCATCGTCTGCAACGCCTTCGCCAGCACCTCTAATAAATCAGGCACCGACGGTCAGTATTGATTCACACGGTGAGTACCAATCTGGGCAAGCTGTAGTAATAAGTGCGACAGCTTCAGATGCTGATGGAACTGTAACTGCCTTTCTTTGGGTTCAAAGCAGCGGCCCGACAATAGAGCTGAACAGCGATAGTGGAAGTACTGTTGAGTTTATTGCACCGGACGTTAGCCAGTCTAGTGCAGTTTCACTTCAGGTGTCGGTAACTGACAATGATGGCGCAACTGCTATCGCGTCGACAGACGTTGTAATAATTCCGGTTCCTAATATTCCACCAGATATTACTGCCCCCACAGCGATTGAGGTAACAGCTGAAGAAATTGTAACGTTTGACGTATCTGCAACAGATGATGGCCAAATTGTATCTGTTTTGTGGGAGCAGTTGAGCGGCCCCGCCGTGTCTCTCACTAATGCTGAAGTATTGACTGCGTCTTTTGTAGCACCAACTGTTGAAGAGTCAACGGTGCTTACATTTAGGTTAACGGTTACAGATGACAAAGCAGCAACCGATAGTGTCGAAATTAACGTTACAGTGAGGCCAAGAACAGTTGTTGATATCAAAGTAATTATTCCTGATGACATTAAAAATGACGTTGTATTGGTGACATCAGGTTACTGGGGAGACTTAGCGCTTGATGAAAATTCTCAGACATCGGTATCTGCAAAAGACTCTGCTGCGCCAACTCTTGTTTTAGCTCTAACGGCCAGTGATGATGTCAGGTTAATGGGTTTTGCCAAAGATAATCAATTAGAAAATATTACCCTATCTGGAATAACTACATTAGAATCATTGTTTTACATGGTCTCGGATTTGCGGGAATATATTGAATCCGCAAATAATTTTGATACTGAACTGGCAACATTACCTGAAGTAGTAGCTGCAGCAGATTTTATCAATACCAATTCAACATGGTCCATTGATTCCAACAATGAATCAGAACAAATCATCGCCGGTGCAATCGACGCTGCGATGGAGTACATGAATGCTAATCCAATCGATAGCGATACTGCAGAAAAGCTAAAGCTGTCGTATGAGAAATCTGTCAGTGCTTTTAACAATGACAAGAAACATGCGGATTCTTTTTTTATTGGAGATGGCCGCGGCAGTATTAGTAGTGGAATTCTGCCAACGTATGTGGCCGAGCAGTTTAACTCTCGCTTGTCATTGTATCCAGCAACGTCAGGGCAAGGGTTTTCATTCTCGTTTAGTAACGAAAACTGGGGTAAAACTCTGATTGGCTTGGTAACCAATGACCCGAATCGGGAGGAGGAAATCAACCTCAACGACAAGAATGTAATAGTTGCTAATTCTCGAGGTTTCTTAAGCAGGTCGGGGGATTTTACCTTTACCGAGAGTTCACCATTTGAACCGCTAGGACCGAACAATGACAGATATGGTTTGTATTTATATGGCTTTAGTATTGGTGACTATGAGAATCGCCCAACTAAAGGACTCTCTGCTCAAGCATACAAAGTCGCGTTAGCTCAATCGCTAGTGTTGGATTATGCGGCTCCGATACTTAGGGTGGCCACGCCATATTTTGATTGCTTTAGATCGCTATACGAGACAACAATCAGCGGACCAAGCGGTCCGAAACTTGTACTTTCCCAATTTGCATTGGATTTAGCAGTAGATGAATTAGATAATCCTCTTTTACAACAAGCGTTTACTAGAGCCTATATTGATGAACTTGCAATTGAATTTGCGCCTAAGTTTTATGAAAGAACGCTCATAAGTAACGCGATAGAAAACC
Source organism: Aestuariibacter sp. GS-14 (assembly GCF_006494365.1). Taxonomy (GTDB): domain Bacteria; phylum Pseudomonadota; class Gammaproteobacteria; order Enterobacterales; family Alteromonadaceae; genus Alteromonas; species Alteromonas mangrovi. The sequence goes on along the minus strand of NZ_VHIP01000008.1, from coordinate 90,147 downwards.
TTTCATGTATTCCGGATGATTTCGGAAATGTCAGCAGATTTCGAAGGTTTTTAAGTAAATTTGGTAAGGTTATTGGTAAGTTTTCCAAAATACTCGACCTTACAAAGTTGGGAATTGGTCTTGGAAAAGTTTCTGCTGAGCACAGTGTAGGTAAATCGGTTCAGTTTTTTCCAATAAATAATGAGCATAACCGCACCATCTCTATTTCACCAATTGGTACTTATACAGGAATCGAACCCGAGCAGGCAGCATACCTTACGGATTCAGAGTTGACGCAATTTACCAGTGACATCGCATTCAAGTATTCTGGTGATTGTATTGCAGAAGACAGTGATAATTTGCCGTCGACAGCTTGTCACGGATTAGTTTACAACAGTGATCCGCCATATGTAGTTGATTTCACTGTGTCGTGTGAAAATAAAATCACCACTGATCCGCAGGTTCCCGAATATTGTGGCTATGCTGAAGTCACTCATCATCATATTAATGATGAGATACCAACAGAACCAACATTGGTCACTGAATTTAGTAATCGAACTATTGAGGGGGACCTTAAGTTTAGCCTTTCATTTGATACTGATGGCGAGCACCAGGGATTTATTGATGTATTTGATTCAGAGGGCGGTACATCTAATAGACATCATTTCGCGCTACAAATAAAACGTACACAGCCATGGGTTGTAGTGACCAACACAGGTAACAGTTTTGAGTTGGATGGAAGCATTAGTAATGAAACATTGATAATTTCAAAGCCTCAAGAGTTTTCGTTCAATGGTTCTCAGTACAAACTTTTTATTCGCCTTGCGAATTTAGGCCATGCCTCGTCAACTTACACTTTGTCTATTGATGGTTCGACCCGCGTAGAAATTGGGCCTTATACTAATTATCTTGAGCCTCTTAGTGCAGTAGAATCTGGGCAGACTTCAAGTACGACTACAATTGAGCTTCGCGTCTCTGAAGGATTTCAAACTTTAGAAAATAACGTTAGGTTAATAGTGAGTGGCAACTTGAGTACTGCTAATGCTATTTTGCCAAACCAACAAACCTATTCCACAATAGAGATTCCGATTCAATTACCGCCACAAGTACTGACCTACGATTCCCAACTTACGACTACCATCACCAGCAAGTCCGTTGGTGATTCTGATTGTGATTTTGATGATGAGCCTGTAGGTAAAGTTGAATCGATAACAGCCGTATTGATACTTGATGAAGGCAGGGGGCAGGCAACGTTGCAATTAGATATCGAAGGGGATGGCGATATTGTTGATATATCTGGCGATTACGACAAATCGACTGGCTCTATATCCCTAACGAATAAATTTAGTGACGGATCTGACAGTTTTAATTTGTTGGTTACAGAACAAATACAAGACAGTATAAAAGTTATTGGTACTGCAAAAACCGTTGATCAAGTTAACAACGGCGGGACTTGTTCCGTAGATTATGATGTCGTTGTTGAAGGAGTTTTGCGTTCTGGAGACTGATTTTATTCACAATGACACTAATCCAACTAGTGGAGCGAAGAAAAAGCCAGTTACTTTAGAGTTACTGGCTTTGTATGGACCAAATCATGCTAACCGCTAACACTACCGTGCGACTTAACCCTGTTTGCAGAGAGTAAGCCGATAGCGTTTATCGGCCTTTAAACTTACGAGATTCCTTTTGTGAATAGTTCACAAAGCGGGTAAAGGCTTTATCCTTTGCGCGCTTTTCTGCCAACGTGGCTGAGTTCAGTTCATCTTCCTTCAGCAGCTTCTGGTAGTTAGCGAGTCGCCGAGGATCAAGCTCGCCTTCCGCCAACGCGGCCAGCACCGCACAACCCGGTTCGCTGTGATGCTGACAGTCGGCAAACCGACACCCTTCGGCCAGTTGCTGAATATCGGCAAAGGCCGACACAATGCCATCATGGCAATCGGCTAGCTGCAGTTCCCGCATGCCAGGTGTATCCAGAATCAACCCGCCATTGGGCAACGGCAAAAGCGAACGCCCCGTGGTGGTGTGACGCCCTTTGGCATCGTCTTCCCGAATACCCTGAGTAAGCTGACGCGCCTCTCCCAGTAACGAGTTGGCGAGAGTGGATTTACCCACACCCGACGAGCCCAGCATCACAACCGTACTACCGGGTTTCAGCCAGTCACTTAATGCATCGGCACAAGATGAATCCAGCGCATTCAGGGCAACTACCTGTAGTTGCTTGTTGATGCTGCGAACATTATCAATCCATTGCTCAGGCTGTTCGGTTAAATCGGCTTTGGTTAACACCACCACAGATTCAACCTCGGCAGCCTCGGCCAGCGCCAGGTAGCGCTCAATACGGCTGGGATTAAAGTCTTCGTTCATGGAGCACACAATAAACGCGGTATCGACATTGGCTGCGATTAACTGCCAGTCGTGGCCGGTACCGGCAGACTTGCGTTTAAAGCAGCTATAGCGCTCCAGCAAACGCAGGAACTGATGCTGCTCGTTAAGCAACAACCAATCGCCTACCACCAAAGCAGGCATGCTGGGCACAACCGGCAAACTAATGGTATGCGAATCAGACACTACGGTAAGCTGAGATTTGTGTTGTTCGGTAACTCTTACAGGAATAACGCAATCCCACTCTTCAAGAGTGAGTTGTTGCTGAAAAAAAGGACGCCAGCCCATAGTGGCGAGAATGTGAAAATTAGTCATAACTAACCCTTAACTAACGTTAATGTTTTCATTAAGGGGGCAAAAGGCCCCGGCATTAGCACCGGGCGAAACAGGGTGGTTTTAGTTAACCCATAGCCCGGTTAGGGTGACGACAATCATCAATACTCTCCTAACCGTTGTTGACTGGGGAGTATAGCTTGAGTTTTGGGGGAGGGGTAGCGGTTTGGTTTTTTTAACTAAAAACGCAAGACTACAAGGCAACAGGATAAAAGTTTCGTGACTGTACATTAATTAGTACGGATTACGAACCAAAGTAACTACCAGTGTTTTTTTGAATAATATTCAAAATAGAGTTAGGTATTGACACTACAATTCATTGTTAAAAATCTGCGTGCTACAACCAATATGGCTATCTTACTCTCCTTGAACGAATGAGGTGTTCTCTCAAATAATAAGCTCTGGCAGACCCTGTCTCTACAATGCCATTTAGTAAACCTAAACAGACTTCATACATTGACCTACTCAAGGTGCCCCTATTTTCTATTTGTAAATACCTACCTATAGTCATTTCTAAATAAAATGCAGTGTTCACTTGCTTGGAGATCAATTGAGAATTATGAGAAAATTTTTGGGAAAGTATCTTAATACCTTCATTAAAAAATACATTGTGAAAGTTATAAATTAAAGATGCTAAAGCTTCGAATACATGACTATTAGAAGCGGAGCATTTTGCAAATTCAAGTAGGTAAACTGCGCCCCTATTCATGTCTTTCGCTTCATTTTCATGGCCCTGCCAAGGAGTGTCTGCATACATCATTCCTCGCAACAATCTAGTGAGGTCACTTTGTCGGCCTCTGTAACGTTCATTAACGTCATTTAAAGCTATTTTATGCATTTCAGGTTCAAGTAGAGACCAAAGAGACCAAATTGCTTCGTAGTTTTCAATCTTTTCTACGGCAACATTGAAAGACAATACAAGCGAATAAATGAAGCTCGGTGCTAAAGAGCAACCAGATATCAGTAATTCTTTAAAAGGTAAGAAGTCGTTGTTCCTTGAATGGATAATATGGTCTGTTAAACAATCTTGAATATGCTTTACAATGTCATGGTGAATTTGTTCATCATCACCTTGTCGGTAATCCGCGTACTCATTTTCGTAAACCATGTTCACAGTGTTTTGCACAAGTCGAATGTATTCGTCTTCAACTGGGCCTAGCGGAATCATCAACATCGGTAAATGAAAAAAACACGAAGAATGACTTTGAAAGCTGATTTTGCTGACTGATTGATTGAGTCTACCTTCGATTAAATCTTCATGAAAAGAGTTAATTAAACTGTTCCAGTTTTCAAGTGCTTGTTTCAATTCTTCGTTTTGTAGATGGTAAAATTTTCTTTGCTGATTGTTCTCTCGTCTAAACTTAGCATATGCAACTGCACCTCTAACAAAGTACGTTGCCAGCTTTGAATCTCTTGTCCACAGGAATTCTCTAATCCCTCTAGCTAAATTTTGGCTAACATCTAAATTTTCGTGTGTTAACGCGGTTGCCATTGCATATTTCAAGTTTGAGACTTGTTCAGGATCTAACTCCAAGTCAAACAATCTAGGAAGAACAAATGCACACGCTCCTGTACCATAGTAATCGGTCGTATCGTAGGCTGTTGTTCCATCGACAATATGGGCATGCATGAATATTGATTCTAAGATTACGTTAAAGCACCACTCTTTTTCCTGAACACACAGCTCTTCAAAAGCATCGCGTACACAGGCAGCTGCAACGATAGTGATTGTGCCAACTGCCATTTCTGCAAAATTCCCAACCTCATTTTTTTGCAGAGATTGAAGCAACTCCTGTGCCGCCAATAGTGCACTGGAATAAGAATCAAAGTACTTATCTTCAAAGACTTGCTCTTCGAATATCTTTCTCCCCCATAAATTCAGGGTTATAACACTATTATCGATTGCATGCTTCTTATTATAAGCTTGCTGCTCTTTCATTAAGTCTTCTGGCAGTTCTGTTGAGCTTTGTAACAAGACCCTATTATTTTCTTTATCTTCGACAGCTTTCCAAGTTCTAGTATCTACTCGATGTACCATGAACCTGAGATTCTTATTGTTGTCAGAGTTAGCTTCAGCTATTAACTCATCAAGTATTTCTAATGCGCAATCTCTATGCTCAGTATTGAACTGTAGTCTTGTTAAAAGCGTTTCTAAAGACTCTTTTCTCCATTCTCGAAGTGCAGCAGTTCTTCGTTCCTCAATGAACATGCTCGTCATCACGTCTCTATCTAAGCCGAAATAATGATGTTCATTTCCTCCCTTTTCAGCTGTCATACGCACAAGATCTAAATCATATAAGCGAGAAGTTTTTAGCAATGGATAGGCTGCCTTTCCAACTTTCTCAGGAAACCCAATAGCGACAGATGCGAGAACTGATGTCGGCATGACTGAGTTGCTAGATCGCAAAAGGTAGTCAAAAATCCGCTCAATCTGATTAGTTTCATCAAAATCCTTTATGTAATCAATCAGCCAATTCTCCAAAGCCATTAATGCACATTGAAGTACATAAGGTAACGTTGACAACCCACGGTATCCTTTCCAAAGATGATTTGAACAATATTGGGAAACATTTGAGCCATCATTTAAAGGAATAATTACTTTGTCCACTACCGTTTCATATGAATAAAACCTTTCCTGTTCATTATCTCTTGGGGCAGCAAAGTCTGACTCAGAATATTTCTGTGCGGTTATGTTGCACAGCTTTATAATGAAATCTAAACCTAGTCTAGGGTTAGACCGAAGAAGATATTTAAAAGGTCCCTTAGCACCGCTTGCAGGAAAAAAATCACGCTCTCGCTCTAATCCAAAATGTTCTTCTACTTCGATTTCACCGTAGGAACCATAACCAAATTCATCCTCTTCTGGTTTTTCCAAAAGCCACTCATGTAAAGCAAGCTTAACAATGAAATCAGGATTACGCTTACACAGCATAGCTACATCTATCCCAACAAAAGCTAAGCTAGTTAATTGTTCTACATATCCTAGCCTTCTAGGAGATCGTTTTGAAATGAACACATCTTTGTCCATCAAGCTATTAAATTCCCCCTCTACTGAGGTTGAAGTTTTTAACAAAGCACTTAGTATTTTTTTTCTTTGCCGTTTATTTTTGTGCGAATCTTTCACTTGCTCCAATAACCACAAGCTTAGTAGCCCAACTCTACACGAAGCTTTTGGTAGCTCTTCATAAATATTTATCAGGCCACACCACTCATCTATAACTTCAACTAATTGAATCCGAGCGGCTTTGCTCAAGCTTTCCCTGACTTCATATACAAAATCAAATATAGCTTTCCATCCATTTCCAAATGGCTGTAAGAATAGAGATTTCAGCATCCCGGATTTAACATCTTTAGCTAATAAATTGTTGTATTTGGGGTTAGGTCTTTGGCAAGTGATTCTTAGAATGAAACAAAATCTAATCAACAAAGCACAATCTTCAGATAAGAGGTCAGATTTCAATGAATAAATAAAACGCTCTGGTGATTGATGCTGCAATACCGCTGAGATTGCTTCATCTTTCCAGTAATTCTGTACTGTTGAAGACTTGAGTAAATTTTCTATAAACTCATTAGTATTATCTTCACATTTAAGCTTTCTGAATAACCACAAACGAAATGCTCTACTTATTGCTGGCTCACTTCCAATTCCGGATAAGAACTCAACTATATTGCCGGTATAAACTAAGTATTCGGACTCAATAAACTCTTCAAGAGCCCAGTCTTCAAGTACATCATGCATTGGACTGACAGTGGAAGTCTTAGCGTCCCGCAGAATCAAGTTATCTTCTTCTAGTTTCGCAACAACATCAGGTTCAAAGTCGCTGACACGTACTCCAAACAACATTTTCTTTGCGCGTTCTTTTGCGATATTGATAAATGTCTGCTTTCGTTTTTCAGGCATACCAAACTTTCTATCGGCTTCCTTAGAAATTACCGTTCGCCATACGGTTTCTCTGAAATCATTTTCGTTGTCGCCAGATGAAAATACTGCGCCATTGACAATTGCCCTAGCAGCAATATCTATGAAGAAAGGTACTTTAAGTAGTTCTCCCAATGAACTATTTGAGACTAAGTTCTTTAGCGGAGGGATATGATCGCATACTCTATGAATTTGCTTATCAGTTAACGCATCAATACTGACGCTGCTAAATTGAATATCACTTGGTTGAAGGTAGGTAAATATAATTTGTTGATATGCGTAGTCGCGCCCTGTCGCAATTATAGTCCAACCACTTTGCCTTTTTATATATTGGAGTAGGTCGCTAAAAGTATCAGGGTAGTTCAATTCCAGTACTTTCTCTAAAGACTCTATAACGAGAATTTTTTCTTTAAGTAGTGAAAAGTGACCTTCAATTTGACCCAAAGAAGAGGTCATTCCTATTGTAGCGAAAACATCATTGAGGTGACTTTTGTCTAGGTCTTCAGCACGCAAGTAGAACACGGGTACATCAACGTTTTTTGTTAATATGAAGTCCTTAACTGCGCCTGACTTACCAACCCCTCTTGCGCCAGTTACAAATAGGAAGTCGTACGATGCATATGATCGAGAAATTTTTTCTGTTTGATCGGGGCGCTCAATATGGACCCCCTGAATAGTGTTCGAAATTCCTTCAAAAATGTGTTCACTGCGCTCTTGGAGTTTCACAAGGTCATTTTCAAAGTCTATTTTGGGTGAAGAAGTAAATAGCTCTTGAATTTCTATTGGAATGTTACTTGCGGTTAATATACCTGCGTTTTGATTGAACTCTTGAACGCAAGAAACTAATTTGGACAGCACTAATGAAGGCGACTCTTCTGAGTAAATATTTATCAACGAACAGAGTAGATTAGCAACTACAGAGTGCTGCGAATCCAAATCAAAAGACAGAATTTGGAATGTTTTTAAGAACCCCCATAACTCGTCATCTGTTACCTTACGCCCACCATTTGCATTGGCTAATTGCTTCTTGAACGTTTCTAAGCGTTGAAGCTTTGATTTGCTAGAAAAGCCATTCGTATTACACTTTTTCAGAAAGTCTTGGGAGTTTGCTGAGTATTTTGCCCATTCCAAAAGCGGTAGAGTGTTGTTGACATCGACTTTGGGTAAAGGCCCCGTTATCAAAGCAATACGGTCTAATTCTAGGCTGAAAGTACTTTTCTTGAAATCTTTCCATGCGCTATTAATGACTTCAGCAAAAACTGATTGCTGGGATTCACTAATAGTTATTTCGTGCTTGATCTGAGCAAAAAGGTGACTTTTGTTGCCTGAGTTGTCCGACGCAACCAAAACAAAATCATCAGTTTCTACGCCATCATATTTAGCTTGAAACCTAATTTCCTTGGCTCTCATAAGTTTAGACATGCAAGGAATACAAGACTTAGTAAAAAGTGAAAGAGCAAAAGCTGATTGAACCCGGGTCTCGAAATTTACACCTCCACCGCCGGTCGAAAATGGATTGCTTTGCTTTTTTAATTCCATGCTCACTTATAAACTCCCTGACGATGGCATCTATTTTTACTAAAATTTAATTACCACAATATTAATTGAACAAATACTGCATGCTAATAAATATGTCTCAATCTGAGCTTCGAGGCTCAGCATTCAGTTCAAAACACCCCGCAAAGTATCACTAAGGTTTTTTTCTTAAAATACAAACTTACCTTTGAGAGGCTCGCTGCAAATTTACTTATGGAATTAGTCTTATATCCAACTGAGATAGCTGCTTCATTATAAGTTGATTACTGGTTGTTAGTTGCCTTATCTCTAAAAAAGCCAAGAATCTACTTCTCTTGTCCTCTCTGGTCACCGTACCCATCCTTTTACTTTTCGATAAAATAAGAATCTTCGAAGAGGATAATAAACTTATGAAAAACTTACAAATATGAACTTATGAGGCTTCAACTTGATTTTCCAATGACCTCAAAAAAGTCCGCCACGTCCTTCGGCAGAAGGTTTGCTTTCTTCATAAAATTCAGACAGTTTAATTACTATTGTTAGACAGAAATGAAGTTTTGCCTGTGCTGATAAATGCAAACATAGGGCGAATCTTACCGACGTAGAGTGCTAACTATTACATCCTCGCAAGCTAATGTGTATTAACTGTTATTTCTTACCCAACCGTAAACTCCTGCCAACTTGCTAGTAAAGTCAATGTCGTCAATTTTCAGACAAATCAATCCATATCGTCAAATAACTTCGATAAAAAAGGTTTCAAGAACAGTGTAGACACGCGAGCCTAAATGGCTAATAGCAGCTTTTCAGTAGCCAGGTATTTGGGGGGAAAGATTAAGTGTCAGCTAATACTGAAAGGTGATCGATCAGCGATTAATCTCCCATTGTTAGTTTTCGGTTAACCTCAAAAGCTAAATCTTCAACACAAAAAAGCCAATCACCTCTAAGCAACTAGCTTTTCAATTCAATCAGTAAAATTCTTAATATTAAAAAACAAAGCCCGGTGCTAATAATGTCCTTGCGACGTGCACCAGTTTTGGGCCTAAGCTTTCAATGGTCATTTCTTCTGATAACAGATAGGTTGGGCCACCGCTGTCGAGTACCCTATTTAGGCTTAGACATATGGAAAGGCAATCAATCAGGATGCAGAAAGTAACTTTTGCTTACTATCAAAAATCCTTTAGTTGAGCATCGCTTTGCTTCTATTTTAATCACAGTATTACTATGATAATTGACATGCGAAATTATCTGGTGATAATCAGAACCAGTTTAAAGTGACATGAATTCACACGAGTCTGGTCAAAAGATGCTATATAAACATCTTCAAGTGAGCACTGAAAGCGCATTGCTGGAATTAGGGAAACTTTATCTTGTATTGTTTAATCAGAAAATTCTGAAAATCATTGTCATTTGAAAAAGACCAATGTCTTTTATTAAGATCTTCGATCCGCCAACTGTTTTTAAAAAAGCCTACTGTTAATGCAGGTTTAAAGCCAAGGCGTAGAGAAAGCAGTTTTAAATCGTCTTGTTTAGCATTTCCGTTTTGTATCTTTACTATAATTCGTTTAAGCACTTCATCTATTTCAATAAACTCATCACTAAATTCGTTAAAGGATATTTCAGGAAATTTGTGCTTTAATCTTTCGATTATTCGAGAAGTTTCAATATTGTTTCCAAAAAAGCGCACTGCTTTATTTATCTCCAGTAAAGGGTCCCGTAAGCGGCGTTTTAATAATTGTTCAGCTAAATTATTTATGCACTGATTATTCCCAAAATAACTCTTCAAAAAGTCAGATTTCAGTGAATTAGCAATTGCTGAATAATTCTTTACATTCTTTGTTTCTAAAATTACCAACACAAAGTTAGTGGAAAGGGAGTTTGAATAGCACTTTAACGATAATCTACATTCTTCGATTTCAGGGTAATAATCAATAATTACGGCCCAATCATTCTGAAGCCTTTCCTCCAAATCATCACTAAAAGGACTATCTGCGAAAGAAGACTCATCGGTGTTTACTTCAAGTTCGCTGTCATATTCTGCCCGCTTAGATGGATTAGATAGAGTCTCATAAGCAACATTGATTTGCTTAACTTTCTCTTCAAAACCTTTATTTTTATCGGGGTGGTAAGCTTTCATTAACGCTTTATACGCAGCTTTTATCACAAAATCTTCAGCTGTGCGAGCAACACCTAATGTTTGATAATAATCCATTTATTTTAGTGCGAACGTAATTTTAACTGGTGAAGATTCCGCAAATATAACACAGGCTTTTTTGAGTGTCCTTAATGCAAAGTAGTTTGACAAAAATAGCAGCTAAATAACGGCACTGACCAAGATCAAACAACAACGCTAAACAACAAAAAAGCCAGTCACCTCTCAGCAACTGGCTTTCTTAAATCAAACTGCAAAACGCTTAAAACTAAGACCTAAACCCCGGTACCAATAATGTCTCTGGCTACGTGCACCAGTTGTGGGCCTAAGCTTTCCATGGCCATTTCTTGTGATACCAGATAGGTTGGGCCACCGCAGTTGAGTGCCATTATGCGGCCGTCTTGCAGTCTTAGTGATACGCCTACGCTGTTTACTGCGCGGTCCCAGTCGCCAAATGACGTGACGAAGCCGTGCTTGTCGTAGCATTCCAGTGCGGCTTCAATGCCGGCTTTGTGTTTTGGCCACTTGTCGCCGGCGCGGGCTTCCATTTCTTTCATCACTACGTCGCGTTCTTCCTGTGGAAGACCTGCTAAGTAGGCGCGGCCTGCTGCCGAGGTAGAAATGGGTAAGCTTGAGCCTACGTCCATGCGCAGTGCCTGGGCGTCGTCGCCGCGGCAGTTTTCCACGTAAATCATGGTCAGGCGCTCGCGAATGGTAAGGCCTACCGACAAGTTCACGCGTTCTGCCAGGCGCTCCATAATGGGCTTGGCGATGCGGCGCACCTGCAGGTTAGAGGTGTAGGCATAACCCAGCGCTAACACGCCTGCGTCCAGTTGGTATTTTTCCAGTTGGGTTGAGTACGACAAATACCCCAGTTTGCTCAGGGTGTAGGTCATGCGTGAAATAGTGGGTTTGGGTAGGCCGGTGATCCGTGCCAGATCCTGGTTACCCAGTACACCGCCTTGTTGACTGAATGCGCGTAATACATCCAGGCCGCGGGCAAGTGATTCAATAAACTTACGGTCGCTACTGTCGCTCTTCTTACGTGGCAGGTCACTAAACTCTGTCATACAAAGTGATACTCTTTTCCTAAACGTCCAACCGCTATTTACTACTCTAAGCGTATTAGGTCGCGGTAAGCTTAACTGCTGCTTACTCTATGAATTAACTGGCTTTGGGCCTGAGTATACACCGGATGCCGCGCTTTACCAATGCTCCGGAAGTTCATGATCTGCTGTTCGTTGCCAGAGTGAATTCAGGCAACGCGCAGCAGACCCGATAGGCTAAGCCAACTCCCTCTCAAGGATCATGGCAACGCCCTGACCCACGCCAATACACAAGCTGACTACTGCATACCGGCCTTGTTGTCGTTCTAACTGACGCAGGGCGGTTAACGCCAGCCGCACGCCCGATGCGCCCAGTGGGTGCCCTACGGCAATGGCGCCGCCATTGGGGTTTACCCGGCTGTCGTCGAACGCTACGTTCAGTTCTTTTAAGCAGCCTAGTACCTGTACGGCAAAGGCTTCGTTAATTTCGATGACGTCCATATCGTTCAGGGTTAAGTTAGCGCGCTGCAGGGCTTTGCGAATAGCGGCAACCGGGCCTAAGCCCATTACCCTTGGCGCTACCCCGGCTACTGCACAGGCTACCACGCGAGCGCGAGGGCGCATGCCGAGTGCTTCACCGGCTTCCTTGCTACCCAATAACAACGCTGCTGCACCGTCGTTTATACCCGATGCGTTGCCGGCGGTTACTACGCCATTGGCGAACAAGGGTTTGAGTGAGGCGAGCTTGCTTGCTTCGGCATCGGCTCTTGGATGTTCATCTTCAGCTACGTCAACAGTGGTTCTACGCTTTGCGCCCGGTACCGTTACCAGCAGGATTTCATCGTGAAAGAAACCGTCGGCTTTGGCCTTTTGGTATTTATGTTGTGAGGCCAGGGCAAAGGCGTCGCTTTGTTCCCGGCTAATGGCTAAATCGCTGGCAATGTTGTCGGCGGTTTGTGGCATGGTGTCGTTGCCCACAGCAGCCTCCACTTTGGGGTTGGGGAAGCGTGCGCCAATGGTGCTGTCGAATACCACGACATCGCGACCAAAGGGCTGGCTGTTCTTGGCCATGACGAACGGCGCGCGACTCATGCTTTCAACGCCACCGGCAATCATCCAGTCGCCTTCGTTACACATAATGGCGCGGGTGGCTTCTATGCTGGCTGACAGCCCGCTACCGCATAAGCGGTTTTGGGTTTGCGCGGCGACGGTTTCGGGTATACCGGCTAACAGCGCGGCGTGACGCGCAACGTTACGGGCATCTTCACCGGCTTGGTTAGTACAGCCAATGATCACATCTTCAATGACGTCGCCCGGTACATCGTTACGCGCCAGTAAGCCCTTCAGGCACAAAGATAACAGGTCATCAGGGCGGGTGTGGGCCAACACCCCGCCATGACGACCAAAAGCAGTACGGATCCCATCGTAAATATAGGCGTGTTTCATGATCAGGCTCCTTGAATGAGTGGCTTGCCAGTTTGCGCGTTAGTTTGAACTTCGCGCTGCAGCCACATGCTGGGGCGGTAACGCGGGTCACCGCTTTGGGTGAATAACCGTTGTAGCAGGGTTAACACGTTGGCCAGGCCAATTTGGCTGGCCCAGGCAAAAGCACCTTGCGGATAACCCAGGCCCAGTTGCATGGCGCGGTCGATATCTGCGGCGCTGGCAATGTCTTTGTGCACCATGTCGCAGGCAATATTGATAATGCAGGCCAGAACCCGCTGACTCACAAAGCCGTAGCTGTCGTTAATCACTTCTACCTGTTTGCCGGTGCTAGCGAACAGGGCGTGGGCGAATTGTGCTACATCGCTGCGGGTGGCTTGTGTGCGCATGAGCACGCGAATGTCGGTGTTAGGGAACAGAGGATCCACCGCGATGGTGCGGCTAGCGTCCAGGCCATGTTCATAAGCATAGCCTGAAGCATCAGTGCCCCAGGGGCTGATAATGATCAGTGCGTTATCAGACGGCTGTTCACCTTGCTCAATCACCACTTTGGTGTTGCTGAGCAATTGCAGCACTTGTTTGTGTTCGTTACTTCCGCTGCCTGCTATCCACGCCGGCATGGCTTTGGTGTCAGCGAGCGAAGGCGTGGCTGGTAGTTCAGGAAGCTGTTGCTTACCGTCGGTGTAGGTGTAAAACCCTTTGCCGGTTTTTCTGCCCAGCAAACCTGCCTGCACACGTTGTTCTGCCAGTGGGCTGGGGCGATAGCGCGGGTCGTGATAAAACTGCTGGTAAATCGACTCGGTGACCTTGTGGGAAATATCCAGTCCGGTTAAGTCAAACAGCGTAAAGGGGCCCATTTTAAAGCCGCACTGGGCGGTAAGAATACGGTCGATTTGGGCAATGTCGGCGACTTGTTCGGCCAGCACGTGCAGCGCCTCGCCGCCGTATCCGCGGCCAACATGATTCACCAAAAAGCCCGGCATGTCTTTTACCGTTACCGGTGTATGGCCAATGGCGTAGGTAAGGGCAACGATCTGTTCAACCACGTCGGCGCGAGTTTGCAGTGCGCCAATTACTTCGGCCAGTCGCATTAACGGCACGGGGTTAAAAAAGTGCCAGCCCACTACACGTTCTGGCTTAGTACAACCGGCTGCGATCTGGGTCACTGATAATGACGAGGTGTTCGTCGCCAGAATACAGTGCTCGGCTACCAACGTTTCTAATTGTTGAAACAGGGCAATTTTGGCGTCGTAGCGCTCAACAATGGCCTCGACAATCAGGTCGCAGTGGGCCAGTTGGTCCAATGCATCGGTTTGTGCCAGGGACAGGTTGTTCATGGCCTGCTCAACGCTGATCCCGGTCAGGCGGCCTTTAGCGACTTGCTTACTCAGCATGGCGTTAATGTTGTCGCGGGCCGACGACAGCGCATCGGCCTGGGTATCAACCAGTACCACGTTTTTACCGCTGGTCAGCAATACCTGTGCAATGCCGCGGCCCATGGCGCCTGCGCCGACTACCCCTGTGTGTTGAATAGTATGCATCATTCACCTACATGTTCGGGTAGTTCGGGCCGCCGGTACCTTCGGGCGGTACCCAGCAAATGTTCTGCGACGGATCCTTTATGTCGCAGGTTTTACAGTGCACACAGTTTTGCGCATTGATTTGCAGCTGCGGGCCAGACTCGGCTTCCACAATTTCGTACACGCCTGCCGGGCAATAGCGCTGGGCCGGTTCGTTGTATTTGGCAAGGTTTACTTTTACCGGAATAGCCGGGTCGAGTAAGCGCAAATGGCTGGGCTGATCTTCTTCGTGGTTGGTGTTCGACAAATACACCGACGACAGCTTGTCGAAGCTCAGCTTGCCATCCGGTTTAGGATAGTGCTTTTCAGGGCACTCGCTGGCTGGTTTCATTAGCGCGTAGTCGGGCTTGGTGTCGTGTAGGGTCCAGGGTAAGCGACCTTTAAACAGGTTTTGCTCTATCCAGTTGTAAGCACCGCCCATAATGGGGCCGAACTTGTGCATCGCAGGGCCGAAGTTGCGGCTGGCGTGCAGTTCTTTGTGTAACCAGGAATCGCGGAAAGCGTCAGTGAAGCCGGTCAGCGTGTCTGGCAGGTTTTCTTGCTCGTTCTGTATTAGCGCGTTAAGCACGTTTTCCGCGGCAATCATGCCCGACTTCATGGCGGTATGGGTGCCTTTGATTTTGGCGAAGTTCAGGGTGCCGGCATCACAGCCAATTAATAAGCCGCCGGGGAACGCCATGTCGGGCAGGGCATTTAAGCCGCCTTTGGCAATGGCTCTTGCGCCGTAGCTCAGGCGTTTGCCGGAAGAGAGTACGTCCGCAAACAGCGGGTGATGCTTCATTTGCTGGAATTCGTCGAAGGGGCTGATGTGCGGATTGCTGTAGTTCAGATCCACAATTAATCCTACCACCACCTGATTGTTGTCGGCGTGGTACAGGAAAAAGCCGCCGGTAGTGTCGTTGTCCAGTGGCCAGCCTGAGCCGTGCACGACGAGGCCCGGCTTGTGTAACGCTGGGTCGATTTCCCACAGTTCTTTTATGCCAATACCGTAGTGCTGGGGATCGCTGTTCGCATCGAGCTTGAACTGACTGATAAGCTGTTTGCCCAGGTGGCCGCGACAGCCTTCGGCAAACAGGGTGTATTTGCCGTACAGTGCCATGCCGGACATGTAGCTGTCTTTTTGTTCGCCGTCTTTGCCAATGCCCATGTCGCCGGTATACACGCCTTTTACCCGACCGTTGTCGTCGTAGGCGATTTCAGCAGCGGCAAAACCGGGGAAGATTTCTACGCCAATGGCTTCGGCCTGGGTGGCCAGCCAGCGGCACACGTTACCCAGGCTCACAATGTAGTTGCCGTCGTTGTGCATAGGGGCGGGTATGGCCCAGCCGGGTACTTTGGTGGCGCGTTGCTGGTCTTTAAGTAGGTACAGTTCGTCTTCGGTAACGGGCGTGGTAAGCGGTGCGCCTTTTTCCTGCCAGTCGGGGATCAGTTCGTCCAGGGCTGTGGTTTCTAATATGGCACCCGACAGAATATGGGCGCCTACTTCAGAGCCTTTTTCCAACACGCAAACACTGATGTCCTGTTGCTTGTCGTTCGCCAGTTTTTTCAGATGATAGGCTGCCGATAAACCCGCAGGTCCGGCACCGACGATCACTACGTCAAACTCCATCGATTCTCGTTCCACAGCAAATCCTCTTTTCTTAAATTGTGTTATTCCGCCAGGCAATAGCGGCCGGAGACCTTCGTTTGCAGTGTGAAAACACTGGCTGCGCAGCGAGTGCGAAGCTGGCAGCCAATGTTGAGGTCACGCTTGGTTACAGCAAACTTTCCAGTTCAGGTAGAACCTCAAACAGGTCTGCTACCAGGCCGTAGTCGGCAATCTGGAAGATAGGCGCTTCTTCGTCTTTGTTTATGGCCACGATGACTTTGGAGTCTTTCATACCGGCCTGATGCTGAATGGCACCTGAGATACCCACGGCAATGTAAAGATCTGGGGCGACGATCTTGCCGGTTTGGCCTACCTGCATGTCGTTTGGCACAAAGCCTGCGTCTACTGCGGCGCGGGATGCGCCTACTGCTGCGCCAAGCTTGTCGGCGACTTTTTCCAGCAGGCTGAAGTTCTCGCCGTTGCCCATACCGCGACCACCCGAGATGATCACGCTGGCGGCGGTCAGTTCCGGGCGCTCAGACACGGCCAGTTCTTCCGACACAAATTCGCTTTGCGCGTTGGCATGTACCAGGCCGCAGGGGGTAATGGTGGCGCTGCCGTCGGTACCCGCTGCATCAAAAGCACTGGTACGCACGGTGATTACTTTTTTGCTGTCTAGAGACTGAATGGTGGCCAGTGCATTACCCGCATAAATCGGACGCACAAACGTATCGGCGCTTTTCACGGCCACAATGTCAGATATCTGAGCGACATCCAGCAGTGCCGCTACGCGGGGCAGGGTGTTCTTGCCAGTCGTCGTGCCAGCGGCAATCACATAGTCAAAGTCACTTGCCAATTCGGCAATCAGCTTGGCGGTGTTTTCGGCCAGTTGATGTTGGTAAACGGCGTTATCTGCAACCAGTATGGTATCCACGCCACTCACGGCACTGGCTTGTTCGGCCACGGCCTGACAGTCGCTGCCAATGACCAGAATGGAGATGGGCTGATTTAACTGACTTGCCGCATTAACGGTATTCAAGGTAGCAGGTTTTAACTGCTGATTATCGTGTTCTGCAATCACTAAAATGGCCATTTAGATCACCTTGGCTTCGTTTTTAAGTTTGTCGACCAGCTCGGCAACAGATTTCACTTTTACACCGGCGCTGCGCTGAGGTGGTGGGTTAACGCCCAGCAGTTGCGTGTGCGCTGACAGAGTTACGCCCAGATCGTCTGGCGTGACGGTGGCAAGTGGTTTGCGCTTGGCTTTCATAATGTTAGGCAACGACGCGTAGCGCGGCTCGTTCAAACGCAGGTCGGTGGTAACAATAGCGGGTAGCCTCAGCGACAGGGTTTGCAAGCCGCCGTCGATTTCGCGGGTTACGGCTACGCTGTTGTCGGTGACTGATACTTCTGAGGCAAAAGTTGCCTGTGGCATATCGCACAAGGCCGCAAGCATCTGACCGGTTTGGTTGTTGTCGGAGTCGATGGCCTGTTTACCCATGATCACCAGTGAAGGCTGTTCCTGTTCAACCACTTTGGCCAGCAGCTTTGCCACATTCAGCGATTCGGTATTTGCGGTAGTCTCAACCAGAATAGCGCGGTCGGCGCCGAGGGCCAGTGCGGTACGCAGTTGTTCCTGAGCTTCACTGGCACCTACTGACACCACCACGATTTCGCTGGCAATGCCTTTTTCTTTCATGCGCACGGCTTCTTCAACGGCAATTTCACAAAACGGGTTAACGGCCATTTTGACGTTGGTTAAGTCAACGTCGCTGCCATCGGGCTTTACGCGGATCTTTACGTTGTAGTCGATCACGCGTTTTACGGTAACGAGTACTTTCATGGGGAACTCCTATGCAGCCTGACGCTGTTTAACCAGGTTGTCTAAGTGGATGTCCATGGAGCCAAACAGGGTGTTGATCATGGTAAGGCGTTTGAACATATGGCCTACGTCCAACTCGTCGGTCACGCCCATACCGCCGTGCAGTTGCACCGCCGTTTGGCCTACCAGACGTGCAGCCTGACCCACTTTCCACTTCAGGAATTGGCTGGCTTTATTGGCTTCTGCTACTTGTTCTTCGCTATTGCCTCCACCAATAGTGATGGCCGCGTAATACAGCATGGAGCGGGCTTGTTCGCATTCCATAAACATGTCGACCATGTTGTGTTGCAGGATCTGGAACGTCGAAATTGGCACGTCGAACTGTTTGCGTACTTTGGTGTACTCCACCGTGGCTGCGAGCATTTTGTCCATCACGCCAACAGCTTCTGCCGACACGGCCACAATCGCGTCGTTCAGCACTGCCTGGATCACAGCTGCGGCATCGTCGCTGTCGCCCAGAAGTTCGGCGGCGACGTTGGTAAAGGTCAGGTCGCTGGCACGGGCACCATCGTTAGTCGGGTAGTGATGCGCTGCAACGCCTTCGGCGTTGGCGTCTACCAAGTACAGGGCAATGTTGCCATTGTTATTATGTGAGCGCGCGGCCACTACCAGTTTGTCGGCGCTCTGAGCGTGCAGCACTACCTGCTTCTTGCCGTTGAGCACTAAACCGCTGCCTGCTGTGCTGGCTTGGGTATTAATGCTGCTGATGTCGGTAGCTGACTGGGCTTCCAAACCGGCAAACGCCAGTTTTAGTTCGCCGCCCACAATGCCGCCAATCAAGGCCTCTTTTTGCTCAGCCGTGCCGCCGCGCTGAATAGCGTTACCGGCCAGTACCACGGTAGACAGGTAAGGCTCTACAATCAGGCCTTTGCCCAGTTCGGTCATTAACACCATCAGGTCGGTTGCGTTGCCGTCAAGGCCACCAAATTCTTCTGCAAAGGGCAGGGCCAGCCAGCCCAGTTCTGCAAACAACTGCCAGTTGTCTTCGCTATAACCCAGCTCGGAATGACTGTATTTTTGGCGCGTCTCAAAGTCGTAATCGTTGTGAATGAATTTACCGGCGCTGTCTTTCAGCATTTGCTGAATATCATTTAATGCAAAATCCATGATTGACTCCCGTTACAGTCCAAGCACTTGCTTGGCAATAATGTTTTTCTGAATCTCGTTACTGCCACCATAAATAGTGACCTTACGGTTGTTGTAGTAATGCGGCGCGGCATTCGGTGCGAAGAACGGCTCAATGCGAGGCTCGTAACCGGCTTCGTCGTACTGCTCGGGTACAAAAGGCAGTGCATATATGCCGGCGATCTCTACGTAGAGTTCGTCCAGTGCCTGTTGGATCTCGGTGCCTTTGATTTTCAGAATGGATGACTCCGGGCCCGGTGCGGTACCGGTACTGACTGAAGACAGCACGCGTAAGTCGGTGAACTCCAGTGCTTTTAGCTCCATTTCAACCTGTACAACACGGCTCATAAACACACTGTTGTTTTTCAGATCCGGGCAGCCTGCGGGTGGCTGGTTTAGCAAGTCGTACAAGGCACTCAGGCGCTGCTTGGAAACCGCCACACCAGCAATGTTGGTGCGCTCGTGGGTTAGCAGTACCTTGGCGTAAGTCCAACCGCGGCCTTCTTCACCTACCAGGTTTTCTACCGGTACTTTCACGTCCTGGAATGCCACTTCGTTTACTTCGCGGCGGCCATCCAGGGTAATAATGGGTTTTACCGATACGCCTGGTGAGGTCATGTCGATAAGCAAAAAGCTGATGCCTTTTTGTTTGCTGCCTTCATCGCTGGTACGGACCAGGCAGAAGATCCAGTCGGCGTGATGACCCAGTGTTGTCCAGGTTTTGGTGCCGTTAACAATGTAATGATCGCCGTCGCGTACGGCGCGGGTTTTTAACCCGGCCAGGTCGGATCCGGCATTTGGCTCAGAGTAGCCCTGACACCACCAGGTGTTCGACGCCAGAATGTCAGGCAGGAAGCGTTGCTTTTGTTCTTCGTTACCAAAGGTATAAATGATTGGCGCAACCATAGAATAACCAAACGGGATCTGGCGCGGCGCTTTTGCCTTGGCTGACTCGGTTTGGAAAATGTATTTCTGTGTGGGCGTCCAGCCGGTGCCACCGTGTTCAACCGGCCAGTTAATGCCAGCCCAGCCTTTGTTGTATAGCGCTTTTTGGTAAGCAACGGTAACTTCAGCACTAAAGCTTAACCCGTTGTCGATGTGAGCCTGAACGGATTCTGGCAGTTTTTCGCGGAAGAAGGTTTGCACTTCCTGTTGGAAGGCCAGTTCTTGTTCGGAGAAATTAATATTCATAAAACTGTATCCTGCAAAAGTGACGCCCAATAATAGGTTAATCAATCATCATTTGCAGTATACAGTTTCACATAGCGAAATCAACAGTTCATTTTTAATTTATTTCGTCATAATCAGGACGAAAATAAAAATGGCTGACATCCACTGCTTTTTCGTTGGTGCGTTTGATTTCCATACGGGCAATTTTGCGGATATGCACTTCGTCAGGACCGTCTGCGTAGCGCAGTGCGCGCCCCTGCGACCACATATCGGCCAATGGCAGATCTTCCGAGGTGCCCATGGCACCGAAGGTTTGCATTGCCCGGTCTACTACCGTGGTGTGCAGGGTAGGGATGAGTGCTTTGATAAGAGAAATGTCATCGGCGGCTTCTTTAGAGCCCACCTCATCAATTTTCCAGGCGGCTTTGAGTACCAGTAAGCGCGCTTGCTCTATTTCTATTCGCGAGCGAGCTATCCAGTCGGCTACGGCACCGTGCTGGTATAAAAACTTGCCGTTGGTTTTGCGTTCCTGTGCCCTGCCTATTAATAGTTGCAGAGCCAGCTCGGCTTGTCCGATGGAGCGCATACAATGGTGAATGCGGCCCGGGCCTAATCGCGCCTGGGCCATGGCAAAGCCTTTGCCTTCCTGGCCCAGTAAATTGCTGGCTGGTATGCGTACGTTGTCGAACAGGATCTCACAATGCCCATGGGGATTAGTGTGATTCATGACTTTTAAGTTACGCAGAATCTTCACGCCGGGGGCATCGCGAGGGATCAGCACCATGCTTTGCTGGTGGTGCGGATTGGGGTTATCCGGATCGGTTTTGCCCATTAATATAAACAGCTTACAGTGGGGATGCGCCGAGTTGGAGATATACCATTTGCGTCCCGATACAATGTAGTCGTCACCGTCGCGTGCAATACGGGTCTGAATATTGGTGGCATCGGACGAGCCTACGTCGGGTTCGGTCATGGCAAAGGCTGAGCGTATTTCACCGTTCAGTAAGGGGTTCAGCCATTGTTCGCGCTGCTCGGGTGTGGCAAATAAATGCAGTAGCTCCATGTTGCCGGTATCCGGCGCATTGCAGTTAAATACTTCTGAGCACCAGGGCACCCGGCCCATGATTTCCGCCAGCGGGGCGTATTCCAAATTGCTCAGGCGCGTGCCGGGTTCGTTGTCCTGCAATCCCGGCAGGAATAAATTCCATAGCCCTTCGCTTTTCGCCAGCGCTTTCAGGTCGGCCATAAATGACACCGGATATTGCCCGGCTTTTACTTCGTCGCGGTATTGCTGCAGGCGCGGATAAATATGCGCGTCCATAAAGGCGGTCAGTTGCTGCTGCAACTGTTTTACGCGTTCGCTGTGTTCAAAATGCATAGTGTCCTCGCGGTGTTAAGCCGTGTTAAGCAGTGATAAGGGGCGAAATAATCAGCTTGCCGCGGGCTTTGCGATTAATCACATCGGCAAATGCATCGGCGGTGTTGGCAAGCGGGTAGGTGGCATCAATGTGCACGTGTACTTTGCCGGATTGATACCAATCGAGCAGCTCACGCATATTGTCGGCATAGGCTGCCGGGTCGCGTCGTGTAAAAGCACCAAAGAACACGCCAACTACTGCATACTCTTTTACCAGCGCCAGGTTTACCGGGAACTTGGGAATATCACCGCCGGCAAAACCGACGACCAGTAATCGCCCTTCAGGGGCCATATTGCGGGTACATACATCAAACAGCTGGCCGCCCACCGGGTCATACACTACGTCTACGCCTTTGCCGTTGGTTAATGCGCGCAGTTGGGTCTGCAGATCGTCGCTGCTGTAGTTAATCAGCTCGTCGGCGCCGTTTTCTTTAGCAAGCGCTAGCTTTTCGTCACTTGAGCAACCTGCAATGACCCGGGCACCCATGGCCTTGCCAATTTGAACCGCTGCCAAGCCTGTGCCGCCTGCGGCACCTAATACCAGTAAGGTTTCACCCGCTTGCAAATTAGCGCGTTGTATAAGCGCGTAGTGGGCGGTACCGTGAGCCAGAATAAGCCCCGCGGCTTCGTTCATGGGAATAGCTTCTGGTACCGGAATTAAACGTGCAGCCGGTACACTGATGAATTCGGCACAGGCACTGTAATGGGTGCTAAGACCCACAACGCGGTCGCCTTTTTTAAGGTGAGTCACATTGTCGCCTACGGCTTCTACCACGCCGGAAAACTCGGCACCGGGTACAAACGGGCGCTCGGGTTTGGCCTGATATAAGCCTTGTACTAATAATGCATCCGGGAAGTTTACGCCGATGGCACTTACCTTTATTAAGGCGTCGTCGTTACCCGCAACAGGCAGGGGCCATTCGCCAAAAACAAGCTGATCCAGTGGGGCAAATTCATTGCAAATCACGGCTTTCATTATTTGTCTCCTGCTGTGTCAGGGGTAAGTACCACGCGGCCGGCGACTTTGCCGTCGCGCAGATCTTCCAGTGTCTGGTGGGCACAACACATGTCGCGCTGAGAAATTTTGATAGGGGCTATCTTGCCTGCATGTACCAGCGCCATGAGCGCGTGCATGTCGCTGAGGCTACCCACAAACGAACCTTTAATCGTAATGGCTTTCAGCGGCAGAATCGGCACCGACAGCGGCATGGCTCCGCCGAACAAACCTACCACAACCAATGTGCTGCCTTTATTCAGGGCCTGAACGCCGAAACCGGCACTGCGGTCGGAACCCACGAAGTCTACCGCTGCGGCAACGCCACCGTAGGTACGTTTAATGAGTGCTTTAATGGCGTCCTGATCGCGAGGGTCGATGACCGCATCGGCGCCTTCATCTAATGCAAGCTGACGTTTGGACTCGTCGATATCGGCCACAATAATTTCGCAGTCGAGCAGGGCTTTGGCTACCGCCAGACCGCTCAGGCCCACACCGCCAGCACCAATGATCAATAGCTGACGCCCTTGTACGATGTCTTTTATTTGTTCGATGGCGCTGTAAGCCGTAACACCGGAACAGGCGTAGGTACAGCCCAATTCGGCAGGCAGGTCTTTAAGCGGGAACAGATACTTGCTGTCTGGCACTACCACATAGTCACTGAAGCCACCGTCTACGGCTATACCCAGCGATTTTGGCTGATAGCATAGGTGTTCTTTGTCGGCCTTACACAGCGGGCATTTGCCGCATCCAATCCACGGGTACACAATCACTTTGTCGCCAACGTTAGCATCGGATTGTTCGCCACAGGCCACGACTTCACCCGCTATTTCATGGCCGAGTGTAAAAGGGAGTTTATGGCTGCCGCGCATATCAATTTTGTGGTTGCCGCCTAAATCGAAATAGCCTTCCCATACGTGAATATCGCTGTGACACACGCCACAGGCATCAATCTTAATCAGTACCTGGTTCGCTTCTGGAACGGGTGTCGGGTAATCATGGCTACAGAGCGCCTCGCCATAATCTGAAAACTGTTCACTTTTCATAATCGTCCTATTTCAATGCGTTCAATGTCTGTGTTCAATTTCGTAAATCGCGAAAAATAATACCGCACAGCGAAACTTTAAGTCTACATAAACTTAACAATTTAGTGTGAATCGTGAACGAAACAGGACTGAAATAGGCTTGGAAGAGCGAAACACACCGAGAATGACGTCGTTATCGCTAAATATTCCCGACTAAATGATTCTTAAATACCGCATAGTGAAATTATATTTTACAAATTTAATTGTGTTGGGTTAGTATGCCCACAACTTACTCATACAGGAAACACACTATGACTTCTGCTGTAATGATGCATATCGTCGACAACGTCGCCGTCATCGAAGTAGATAACCCGCCGGTAAATGCATTGTCTTTTGCTGTACGAAGTGGGTTGCAAACAACGCTGCGTGCAGCCGAACAAAATGAGGCAGTTGACGCCATTGTGCTGAGCTGTCGCGGTAATACCTTTATTGCCGGGGCGGATATCACGGAGTTTGGCAAACCCATGCAGCCACCGGCATTGCCGGATTTATTAAGCGAAATGGATACCCTGAACAAGCCTATAGTGGCGGCATTACACGGCACGGCACTAGGCGGTGGTCTGGAAGTCGCACTGACATGCCATTACCGGGTGGCACTGGATTCTACCAAAGTTGGCCTGCCTGAAGTGTTACTGGGTATTCTGCCTGGCGCAGGCGGTACTCAACGTTTACCGCGTATCGCCGGTGTGGAGCTGGCGCTGGATATGATCACCAGCGGCCGTAAGGTATCGAGTAAAGAAGCCGCCAAGGCAGGCTTGATCGACAAAGTGGTAAGCGACGATCTGCAAAACGCGGCGATTGCGTTTGCTAAAGAGGTGGTAAGTAACCAAGCACCGCTTCGTCGTATCAGCGAATTAACGGCAACGGTGTCTGACCCTGCCATATTTGACCAGTACCGCGCCAAGCTGGCGAAAACCCGTCGCGGTTTTGACGCGCCGCAGCGCTGTGTCGATACCGTGCAGGCAGCGGTAGAGCTGGATTTTGCTGAAGGCATGAAAAAAGAGCGCGAGCTGTTTCTCGAACTGATGCAAGGCACGCAGTCGAAATCGCAACGTCATATGTTCTTCGCGGAACGCATGGCTGCTCAGGTGCAGGGCCTGTCGAAAGGCACGCCGACCCGCGATATCAACAGTGTTGCCATCATTGGTGCAGGCACCATGGGGAGTGGCATTGCCATTAACTTCACCAATAAAGGCATTCCGGTGACCATGCTTGAGCTGAGCTTTGAGGCACTGGAGCGCGGCATTAAACATATTCACCGTTATTACGATGGCCAGGTAGCCAAAGGACGCATCAGTGAAGATCAGGCCGCGGCCGCAAAACAACTGGTGTCGGGCACCGACAACTATGCCGACTTGGGCGACGTAGATCTGGTGATTGAAGCGGTGTTTGAAAGCATGGCGGTTAAAAAGGATGTGTTCACCAAGCTCGACAAATACTGTAAGCCCGGTGCCATTCTGGCCAGTAACACGTCAACGCTAAACGTTAACACCATCGCGTCATTTACCTCGCGTCCACAGGATGTGATTGGTCTGCACTTCTTTAGTCCGGCTAACATTATGCGCTTGCTGGAAGTCGTGCGCGCAGATAGCACAGCCGACGACGTACTCGCTACCGCCATGAAACTGGCTAAGCACATTAATAAAGTGGGCGTGGTGTCTGGTGTGTGTGACGGCTTTATCGGTAACCGCATGCTGAAAGGCTACGGCCGAGAAGCCGGTGCACTGTTACTGGAAGGCGTATCGCCGGCACGTATCGACAAAGCCTTGTATGACTTTGGTATGGCCATGGGACCGCTCACCATGGGCGATTTGGCTGGACTGGACGTGGGTTACCGCGTGCGAAAAGAACGCCGTGAACGAGGAGAATATGTCCCTGAGACCGACGGCGCCATTGCAGACCGTTTGGTAGAGGCAGGGCGTTTGGGCCAGAAAGCAGGCAAAGGTTACTACCGCTATGAAGAAGGCTCACGCACACCTGTTCCTGATCCGGAAGTCGACGCCATCATTAAAGAGGCGATGGATGCACTGGGCTGCGAACCTCGTGAAATCGACGACGAGGAAATCGTAAAACGCCTTATTTACCCGCTGATCAATGAAGCGGCCCTGATTCTGGACGAAGGCATTGCCCAGCGTCCGTCTGATATTGATGTGGTGTACATCTATGGCTATGGCTTCCCGGTATACCGCGGCGGCCCGATGTTTTATGCCGATACCGTGGGGTTGCCTGCGATTGTGGCTGACATGGAACAGTTCCAGGCGCGCTACGGCGACGACTGGCAGGTTGCGCCATTACTGAAAACCCTTGCCGAACAAGGTCGCAGTTTTGCTGACCTGACATCTAAATAGTTGAGGAGAGAGATTGTGACTGATGCAGTAATTGTAAGTACCGCACGCACGCCCATTGGCAAAGCGTACCGAGGGTCGTTCAACAATACCCATGGCGCAGAGTTAGCTGGCCATGCCATTGCCCAGGCGGTGCAACGTGCCGGTATCGACGGCGCAGAAGTAGAGGATGTATTAATTGGCTGTGGTCTGCCGGAAGGGGCAACGGGCGGCAACATTGGTCGCCAGGCAGCTCTCATGGCGGGCTTACCGGTGACTACCGCTGGCGTAACCATTAATCGTTTTTGTTCTTCAGGTTTGCAGGCCATCAGTATGGCGGCACAGCGCATTATTGTAGATGGCGCACCGGTTGCGGTTGCGGGTGGGCTGGATTCCATCTCGCTGGTACAGAATAACAACATGAATAAATTCCGCGCCCACAGCGAGGCGTTGAAAGCGAAGCATTCAGGCATTTATTTGTCGATGATTGAAACCGCTGAAATTGTGGCCAAGCGCTATGGTATCAGCCGTGAGCAAATGGACGAATACGCCTTACAGAGTCAGCAGCGCACAGCGGCAGCTCAGCAAAACGGTATTTACGATAACGAAATTGTGCCCATGGACGTGGTGCACGCGCAATACGACAAAGCCACGGATACCACAGAGCTGGTAAATAAAACCGCTACGTCTGATGAATGTAACCGTCCAACCACTACGTTGGAGGGCCTTGCGGGTCTGAACCCGGTAATCGACGGCGGCACCATTACCGCCGGGAATGCCAGTCAGCTGTCTGATGGGGCGTCTGCCAGTGTCATGATGTCGGCAAAGGAAGCGCAAAAACGCAACCTGCCGGTACTGGGCACGTATCGCGGCATGGTTGTCACCGGCTGTGAGCCCGATGAAATGGGCATTGGCCCGGTATTCGCGGTACCTAAGCTATTAAAGCGTCATGGCTTAACCGTGAACGACATTGATTTGTGGGAGCTGAATGAAGCCTTTGCCGTGCAGGTATTGTACTGCCGCGACAAGCTGGGTATCGACAATGACAAGCTCAACGTAAACGGTGGGGCTATCTCCATTGGTCACCCGTATGGCATGAGTGGCGCCCGTATGGTGGGCCATGTATTGCTGGAAGGACAGCGTCGTAAAGCCCGTTATGCGGTCACTACCATGTGTATTGGTGGCGGTATGGGCATGGCAGCGTTGTTTGAAATCAACCGCTAATACTAAGCCTTATATGGCGAAACAGTTGTACCTCGTGCACCGGCTTACCCGTCGACTATGGTAACGCTGGTGCTTTTTATTGCCCTGCTGGCTACGGCCATGGGGCAAAGCGTGGTGATGACAATACTACCCGCCCTTGGCAGGGAGACCGGACTGTCTGAACTTCAGGTGGCGGCGATATTGTCGTCGTCAGCCTGTATCTTTGCACTGGGTAGCACCCGCTGGAGTTATTATGCGGCGCGGGCAGGTAACCGGCGTACGCTTATTTACGGTTTGTCGGGATACTCTATTGGCACCCTGTGTTTTGCTAGTGTGTTTAGTGTTGGACTGGCTGAATGGCTTACCGGCTATGCGCTGTTTGGTTGCTTACTGGCAACGCGGGTGGCCCAGTCCACTGTTATGTCGGCCACGCCGCCAGCAGCTGTGGGCTATGTAATTGGCTATGCGCGGCGGCAGAGCCTGCATTCGGTGGCTACGCTAAGCAGGGTCACGTCAGCAAATAACCTTGGGCAAATACTGGGGCCGGGGCTGGCTGGTCTGCTGGTTACCTATGGGCTGGTAGCACCGCTGTACGCCATTATTGTATTAACGTGCCTGGCATTGCTTTTGGTGTGGAGAAAATTGCCTGACGAGCCTCCGTCGCAGCCGGTCCCCCAAAAAGTAACATCGAGTGCCGACGTTTCGGCTTCGTCACCAGTATTGCTGTTACTCAGTTTTGCTGTAGTGCTATTCATCTGTATGGCCATGTTGCAGCAAAGTCTGGGCTTTTTGCTGATTGACTATTTTCATCATTCCCCCGTAGAAGCTGCGCAGATCACAGGCACGGCGCTAATGATCAGTGCATTAGCCGCGCTCAGCGTGCAGTGGACACTGGTACAACGCGGCCATTTTACCCTGAAACAACTGCTGTATCTGGCGGCCATCGCGATGACCGCGGGGTATATTTCTGTGGCAACGGCCACCGAGGTGCAGTTTATCTACATTGGTATGGTGGGTATCGGTGTTGGCGTTGGGGTAGGGTATCCCAGTGTTACGGCAGCAGCTACGCAACGCTGCTCAGATGCTGAACGCGCCAAAGTGACTGGTCTGATGACAGCCTCTCCTGCGATGGGATACACCCTTGGGCCACCGCTGGGTGCAATGCTATACCAATCTGATATCTACTTCCCTCTGTACTGCTGTGTACTGTTAAGTGGCTGTTTAATAGCAATTAATCTGCAAATCCAATCCGCCTTTAGTACTAAGTAAGTAAAACAATATAACGATTTTTATCTATTTAGTTTTACATAGCGAAATATCATTCCAATATATTGACACTAATTTTCACAGGTGTTAGTTTTGTGTGCAGTTAGTAACATAGATTTAACAACGCGTATTACACACATAAATTGGAACTGAGGAAAAACCATGTGCCCTACCAGCATAACCAGGAATCACACTTCGCTGTTTAAGTATTCCGCTTTGACTTTGTGCCTCTCTGCACTATTGCAACCTGTGCAGGCCCAGGAGGTCGCCAAGTCGAACAAAACGGCCGACAAGTTGTTCGAGAAAATTGAAGTTACAGCGCGTAAACGCGTTGAGTCTATTCAGGATGTCCCTGTGGCCATTACGGCATTTGGCGAAGACCAATTAGATGCCATGAAATTCCGAAGCATGAATGACCTGTCTGTGGGCATTGCCAACGTGGTGCTGGAAGATGTGGGAACGGCGCGTGGCGTTGCTAACTTCTCAATTCGCGGTTTAGGCATTAACAGCTCAATCACCTCAATCGACCCAACGGTTGGCGTATTTATCGATGGCGTATTCATTGGGACCAACGGTGGCGTGGTAGTGGATATGTTTGATATTGAACGCGTGGAAGTGTTGCGCGGACCGCAGGGTATTCTGTTTGGTCGTAACGTAACCGGCGGCGCAATCCTGATCACCACGAAAAAGGCCGACGATACCTTCAACGCAAAAGTTCGAGGCTCGGTAACGGGCGGTGGCCCGGGTGGACTGAACAAAACGATTCAGGGCGCGGTTAATATTCCGCTTACCGACAACCTGTTTACCAAAGTATCGGTATACCACAACAACGATGAAGGCTGGTTTAAGAACAAATTTGATGGCAGCAATCACGGTGCAGTAGAGCAAACGCTGTTTCGCTCTTCTACCTTGTGGGAAGCCACTGACGATCTGACACTGGAATTAAAGTATGAAAATCTGGATTTGGACGGCGATGGCCCGTCAGGTCAGAACCATACCAATGGTTTGGGGATTAATCCGAATCTGGCGTTCTCTGGCGCGCACCCATTAGCGCCTTATGCCGTAACATTTGATCGCGACAGCCATGATTTCGCGATTAACGAGCCAGGCTGGCAGAAAATCGAAACCGAACTGCTGTCGCTGAATCTGAACTGGGATGTTGCAGGTGGCACCATGACGTATATCTACGGCTGGCGCGATTACTTCTCGCCAACTCGCGGTGACATTGATGCGCAGCCATTTTCGCTATTCCACTCTAATTCCTGGACAACCAGTGAACAGCACAGCCATGAGCTGCGTTTTAACACCCAGTTGGGCAAAGCTAACGTCACAACCGGTTTGTACCACTACACCAACGATATGCTGTACCACGAACGCCGAGAACTGCCTATTACCACGGTATACGCCGATATTAATGGCGACGGCACGCCAGACTTACTGGCTGCGGGTATTTATCAGGACGGTGGCGGTTTGCATGACACATCAAGCCTTGGGGCGTTTGCTGCGGTAGATTATGACCTGGATGACCAGTGGACCTTGTCTGCCGGCTTGCGTTACACCCGTGAAGAAAAAGACGTTCAGATCTCGTCGATGAACCTGAACGTGAGTAGCATTAACAGCGGGTTTATTATTCCACAGGGCCCGAAATGCAATATTTACGAAGCCAATGACTGTAACTTCGATTTTGTTGACAACAAAACCTGGAGCAATGTGTCACCTAAAGTCGGCGTTCGCTTCCGACTGGATGATGACACCAACCTGTTTGCCAACTGGTCGAGAGGGTTCCGCTCGGGTGGTTATAACCTCAGAAATACCGCCGATATCAGCACGCCTGAATTACGCGAAGCCAACGGCCCAGGTCCATTCGACGAAGAAACTGTTGATAACTTTGAAGTGGGCTACAAGGGCGACACTGCATGGGGCCGCTTTAACGCCGCCGCGTTCATTACCAACATTGACGATATGCAGCGCGAAGTGAGTTTGCCTGCGCCGGATGGCTCACTGATTCAAATCATCAAAAACACCGCCGAAGCAACTCTGATGGGGATAGAAGTTGACGGTATGTTCCGCATTACCGACAACCTGGTTGCGATGTTCAACCTGGGACTGATCGATGCTGAGTACAGCAAGGTGATTTACGATCTGAACGGTGATGGTGTAGTGGATAAGGATGATGAAGCTCTGGAAATCCCACGTGTGCCGGAAATTACGTACAGCATTGGATTAACCCACGATATGGAAGTGAGTGACTGGGGCCTGTTAACCAGCCGCATCAATTACTCGTATCGCGACAAAACCTATTACACCGACAACAATCAGGGCTATATCGACGATCAGAAGATTCTGAATGCCGGTATCGATCTTCAAAATGAAGAGGGCACCTGGGTAGTGAGCTTGTTTGGGAAAAACCTGACCAATGATGTGAAGCACGGTAATGATACGCAATTAAGTTTTGGTACCTTTGCTCCTCTGACCAAAGGCCGGGAATACGGTGTAGAGTTTACATATCACTACTACTAGATTACTTTTTATACATGTGTAGTTGAATCCGCACACCAAAGTTAGCCCGGAGCACAGTTAACGTGTTTCGGGCTTTGTTGTGAGCAATAACAATAAAAAGGAAAACACATGGATAGAAAGTATGTATTAACCGGTTTGGGTTACGCGCTGTTGGGATTACTGTTGGGTATTCACATGGCCGCAACGAAAAATCACGGGCAGTTAGTGACCCACGCACACATTATGTTGCTGGGGTTTGTTGTTAGCATGATTTACGCGGTAATCCATAAATTATGGCTAACCAATAGTGATTCAAAGCTCGCGGTGGCGCAGTACTGGTTACATCAGGCTGGCACAGCGGTACTTATCATTGGATTGTATTGTTTGTACGGCGGTATTGCGGGTGATGACGCGCTCGCGCCGGTGTTAGGCATATCGTCGATTGTGGTGCTTATTTCACTGATTATGATGAAAGTCATGTATATCAAGAGCAGTAAAAGCTCAGAATAGCCAATAAAAAACGGAGCCATTTGGCTCCGATTCACAATGTATGGCGCTGTTTGTGTTACACGCCAATGTAATCCATGATGCCTTCAGCCGCTTTACGACCTTCGTCAATCGCGGTAACAACCAGATCACTGCCACGAACCATATCGCCACCGGCGAAGATTTTCGGGTTTGATGTCTGGTATGCAAACTTGCCTTTGGCTGGTGCGCGAACACGGCCTTTTTCATCCAGGATGATACCGTAGTCGCCAAACCAAGGGGCAGGGCTAGGCTGAAAACCAAACGCAATGATTACCGCGTCGGCTTCTAACACAAATTCTGAACCTTCAACCACAACCGGGCTACGACGGCCCTGTGCATCCGGTGCGCCCATTTCAGTGCGAACCAGTTTAACACCCGTTGCATTACCTGCTTCATCAACAGCAATGTCTAATGGCATAACGTTAAACTCGAACAACACACCTTCTTCTTTGGCGTTTACCACTTCACGGCGTGAACCCGGCATGCTGGCCTCGTCACGACGGTAAGCACACGTTACTTTTGCGGCATCCTGACGAATAGAGGTACGTACGCAGTCCATGGTAGTATCACCACCACCCAGCACGACCACTTTCTTGCCTTTCATGTCGATGTAGTCAGCCGCGTCTTTTTCCAGTCCCATAACACGGTTGGTGTTGGAAATCAGGAACGGCAACGCATCGAATACACCTGGCGCTGATTCGTTGTCGAATCCGCCTTTCATGTACTTGTAAGTACCCATTCCCAGGAATACTGCATCGTATTCGTCGAGTAACTGCTGGAATGGAATGTCTTTTCCAATTTCGGTGTTCAGAACGAACTCAACACCCATTTCAGTGAAGATTTCACGACGCAGTTTAATGACGTCTTTTTCCAGCTTGAACGATGGGATACCAAAGGTCAGCAAGCCGCCGATTTCTTCGTACTTGTCGAATACAACGGGTTTAACACCGTTACGTACCAGAATATCCGCACAGGCAAGACCAGCCGGGCCCGCACCTACGATAGCCACTTTTTTGTCTGTCCAGGTTACCCCTGACATATCCGGACGCCAGCCCATTTTAAAGGCGGTATCGGTGATGTACTTTTCAATCGAACCAATGGTGACTGCACCGAACTCATCGTTCAGGGTACAAGATCCTTCACACAAACGGTCCTGTGGACATACGCGACCACACACTTCCGGCAAACTATTGGTTTTGTGCGACAGTTCAGCCGCTTCCATGATTTTGCCTTCGTTAGCCAGCGCCAGCCACTGTGGAATGTAGTTGTGCACCGGGCACTTCCATTCACAGTACGGGTTGCCGCAGTCCAGGCAGCGATCTGCCTGGCCTTCCGCTTGCGAAGAGGTAAGTGGATGATAGATTTCAGCGAACCCCGATTTACGCTCCATAATGGGCTTTTTCGGCGGATCAATTCTTTCTACATCAACAAACTGATAAACATTCTTAGCCATTATCTTCTCACCTCACTATTGTGCCTGAATGCGCAATTCAGCGCTGGAACGACTAATATGGCCCAACAGGTTTTTCACATCGCTGGTTTTTGGTTTCACCAGTTTGAACTTCGATAAGGTGCTGGCAAAGTCATGCAGCAGGCTCAACGAGAACTGGCTGCCGGTTTCTTCGTAATGCTGGTTGATTAAGCCACGCAGATGTTCTGCAAGGATCACTTTGTCGTCAATCGACAATAGCTCTACCAGCTCAGGGTTAACGCGGCGATCCAGATCACCTTCGTCATACAGGTAAGCAAAACCACCTGTCATACCGGCACCGAAGTTAACGCCCACAGGGCCCAGCACCGCCACAATACCACCGGTCATGTATTCACAAGCGTTGTCACCCACGCCTTCCACAACGGCAATGGCACCTGAGTTACGAACTGCAAAACGCTCACCGG
This sequence comes from Aestuariibacter sp. GS-14, assembly GCF_006494365.1. Classification (GTDB taxonomy): domain Bacteria; phylum Pseudomonadota; class Gammaproteobacteria; order Enterobacterales; family Alteromonadaceae; genus Alteromonas; species Alteromonas mangrovi. The sequence goes on along the minus strand of NZ_VHIP01000008.1, from coordinate 56,824 downwards.
CACGGCCCGCTGCAAACAGCTTGCCGCCAGTTGCACCGTACAGACAGGTGTTACCCATAATGGCGCTTTCGTGGGTGTTGTATTGCACATTACGCGGCGGATAAATGACCAGCTTACCGCCAGTCATCCCTTTACCTACGTAATCGTTGGCATCACCTTCGATATACATATTCAGACCGCCAGCGTTCCACACGCCGAAACTCTGCCCCGCCGTTCCTTTAAACGTAACGGTGATTGGCATTTCTTCCATGTCGTGGTTGCCGTAGTGCTTGGCAATCTCACCTGAAAGTAATGCACCTACAGAGCGATCGGTGTTGCGGATAGGGTAACTGAGGTTAATACCACAACCCTTGATAACTGCTTCTTTGGCGTCTTTCAGCATTTTGGCGTTCAGCACACCTTTGTCCAATGGCGCATTGGTGGTTTCTGAACAGAACAGATGCGTGTGTTCACCCGCAACTGGCTTCGCCAGAATGGGAGATAAATCCAGACGATTCTGCTTGGCGGTAATACCTTCAACCAATGACAGCAGTTCAGTGCGGCCGATCAGTTCGTCGAACTTACGCACGCCCATGCTGGCCATGATTTCACGCACTTCCTGAGCAACAAACTTAAAGTAGTTCATTACCATGTCCGGTAAGCCAATAAAGTGCTCAGCACGCAGTTTTTCGTCCTGAGTTGCTACACCGGTTGCACAGTTGTTCAGGTGGCAAATACGCAGGTATTTACAGCCGAGGGCAACCATTGGGCCAGTACCAAAGCCGAAGCTTTCCGCACCCATAATTGCCGCTTTAATAACGTCAAGACCGGTTTTTAAACCGCCGTCGGTTTGTACGCGCACTTTGTGGCGCAAACCGTTTTCTACTAACGCTTGTTGCGTTTCCGCCAGACCCAGCTCAAACGGACTTCCGGCATATTTTACCGACGTCAGCGGGCTTGCGCCTGTGCCGCCATCGTAGCCAGAAATGGTGATAAGGTCGGCATAGGCTTTCGCAACACCGGTTGCAATGGTGCCTACACCGGGCTCAGATACAAGCTTCACTGAAATAAGTGCGGTTGGGTTCACTTGTTTCAGGTCGAAGATCAACTGAGCTAAATCTTCAATAGAGTATATGTCGTGATGCGGCGGTGGTGATATCAGGGTTACACCTGGCACCGAGAAACGCAGTTGCGCAATATACTTATTGACCTTGTCGCCAGGCAGCTGACCACCTTCACCAGGCTTGGCGCCCTGGGCAACTTTTATCTGTATCACACTCGCGTTAACCAGGTAATGCGGTGTTACGCCAAAGCGTCCCGATGCAACCTGTTTAATCTTAGAGTTTTTCTCTGTCTTAAAGCGTTTAGGGTCTTCGCCACCTTCACCTGAGTTAGACTGCCCGCCTAACCGGTTCATGGCAATCGCCAGCGCCTCGTGTGCTTCAGGGCTCAAGGCACCAATAGACATCGCGGCGGTGTCAAAGCGCGGGTATAAGCTTTCGGCTGATTCAACTTCGCTGATGTCAACTGGCTGATTGGCCGGATTGAGCTTCATTAAATCCCGTAAGTGTGAGGGTGCACGCTCATTTACCAGTTTCGCATAAACCTGGTAGTCGGCGTAGTTGCCCGACACTACCGCTTTTTGCAGTGTTTGAACTACATCAGGGTTGTACGCGTGGTATTCGCCATCGTGTACGTATTTCAACAAACCACCGTGCGAAATCTTTTTGCGCTTTAACCAAGCAATGCGTGACAGGTTAATGGTGTCCTGATGGAAATCGTCGAAGTTGGCGCCTTCAATGCGCGAAGGCACGCCTTTGAAACACAGTTCCATGACTTCCTGGCTAATACCAATCGCTTCGAACAGTTTCGAGCTACGGTAGCTGGCCACGGTGCTGATACCCATTTTGGACATGATCTTATACAGACCTTTGTTGATGCCCTTGCGGTAATTCAGCACAGCTTGCATTGCGGTAATATCCAAATCACCTTTTTCGCATAACTGCTCAAGAGTTTCATAGGCCAGGAACGGATAAATTGCCGTTGCACCCAAACCAATAAGTACTGCGAAGTGGTGTGGATCACGCGCGGAGGCGGTTTCTACCACAATGTTGGCGTCGCAGCGCAGCTGGTTGTCTACCAGACGACGGTGCACCGCACCAACTGCCATCGCAGCAGGAATCGGCAAACGGTTTGGCTTGATGTTGCGATCTGACAGGATCACAAATGCAGCACGTTTTTGTTTAACCAGATATTCCACTTCATTGCAAATGCGCTCGATGGCCTTTTTAAGGCCTTCTTCCGCACTGTATTGCAACTCTACTTTTTCTGAATAGTAGTTGTCCGGGTTAAATTCACGCAGCTGTTTTAAATCGGTGTACATCAGGATTGGCGATGAGAACAACACGCGATCAGCGTAACCACTGGTTTCGTTAAATACGTTTTGCTCACGGCCCACACAAGTAGCCAGCGACATAACGTGGTTTTCACGCAATGGATCGATTGGCGGGTTAGTTACCTGCGCAAACTGCTGACGGAAATAGTCGTACAGCGTACGGTGCTTGGAAGACAATACTGCCATTGGGGTGTCGTCGCCCATAGAGCCTACGGCTTCCTGACCGTCTTTACCCAGTACTTTAATCACCTGATGGATTTCTTCGTAGCTGTAGTTAAACAGCTTGTGGTAAACCGCCATGGTATCGTCATCGAATACGCGCTGACCAATCAGTGACGCGTCCATTTTCTCGATAGGCGTTAAGCGACGGATGTGCTTTTCCAGCCACTCGTGGTACGGGTGACGCTCTTTCAGCTCATTGTCGATTTCGGTTGAACGCCAGATTTTACCTGTGTAGGTATCCACTGCCAGCATTTCACCCGGGCCAACGCGGCCTTTCTCGATTACGTCTTCAGGCTGGTAATCCCAAATGCCAATTTCAGACGCCAGCGTAATAAAGCCGTTTTTGGTTACCACATAACGCGCCGGACGCAAGCCGTTGCGATCCAGGTTACAGGCTACATGACGGCCGTTGGTCATTACGATACCGGCCGGGCCATCCCACGGCTCCATGTGCATAGAGTTAAATTCATAGAATGCACGCAGCTTAGGATCCATGGTGTCATTGTTCTGGTACGCAGGTGGTACCAATAAACGCATGGCGCGGAATAAATCCATACCGCCAGCCAGGAACAATTCCAGCATGTTGTCCAGCGACGACGAGTCAGAGCCTTCGGTATTCACGTAAGGCGATGCGTCTTTGAGATCCGGAATCAGTGGCGTGGCAAATTTGCCGGTACGCGCTAACGCCCAGTCACGGTTACCTTTAATCGTGTTGATTTCGCCGTTGTGCGCCAGGAAGCGGAACGGTTGGGCCAGTGGCCACTTGGGTAATGTGTTGGTTGAAAATCGCTGGTGGAATACGCAGATCGCACTCTTCATTTTTTCGTCTGCCAGATCCTTATAGAAGGCCGGCAGGTCGCGTGGCATTACCAAACCTTTATAAATGGTCACCAGACCAGATAAACAGGCTACATAGAATTCTTTGTCTTGTTCAAGACGTTTTTCAGTGCGACGGCGCACCATGTATAAACGGCGTTCCAGATCGCGCTTACGCCAGCCTGCAGGTGCATTGACGAATACTTGTTCGATTTGCGGCACGCCAGTCAGAGCCAGTTCACCCAGCACGTCATGGTTTACCGGCACTTTGCGCCAGCCCACAACAGACAGGGTTTCCTTTTCCAGCTCTTCGTTTAATACATCACGCGCAGCTTGCGCTAACGTATCGTCCTGATTAAGGAAAATCATACCTACAGCATATTTCTTGCTGAGCTTCCAGCCATGTTGTTCTGCAACATGTTGAAAGAAGGCATCTGGCTTTTGCAAAAGCAAGCCACAGCCATCGCCTGTTTTACCGTCGGCAGCGATACCGCCGCGGTGTTGCATGCGATCCAGACCTTCAATAGCCGTTCTCACCAGCGTATGACTGGCTTCACCGGAAGTATGGGCAATCAAACCGAATCCACAGTTATCCCGTGAATCGTTGGGATTATATAAACTCATCTCTTAACTCCTTCAACCTTTGACTGGGCAAGGTATGCGCTGTGTTTTCAAACCAGAGTCGGCTTCACAGCTGCGTTACAACGCGTTGTCTAATGACTGAAAATAAATGAAAAATCAGTCTGCGCTGGATATGTCGTTAGTTATTATTGTGGATACCAGTCGTGTACCGCATTTTTATGCACTATTGCCTAGCGGGCCGTACAACATACCTACATTGCCGGTTAAAATCAATCGGAATGTGAGGGATAGCACACCAGAAATCGTATACCATCTTTATTTTTGTTTTTATTCAGTACTTTGTGCTTAATTTCTGCCGCTAAAAAAACGCTTATTTTTTTATAGTTGATGCAATTTTATTCGCAGATACGGTAAGTCTAATTAAACTTAAGTTGCATAAATACTCATCTATTGTGGGTAAGTACCCATATGAGAAACTTGTATTTGAATCTTAAGTTTGTTGACGCAGTGCGGCTGGATGCAGGGAAATTTGACGCGCGAACGGCAATCAACGTTTTATTGGCGCTATTTTACCCTGTTTTATCGAAATTGGAATGTTTTCGTTTTTTACAACCAGAATCTGGTTATTTTCCTGTCAGGCAAGGTCTGTTAGGATGGCTGCAAATTTTACCGGTATAGTGTTGTTATGCATCAGGAAACTCCCAACGATTCATGGGCCATCAGATTTGCGCAGTTTGTGCAGCGGTTTGGCACCATAAAGTTAAGTGTATTGTTCGTGGTTTTAACGCTGGGGTTTACCGTAGGTGGCTCGTACGTTATTCGACTCAGCCTGGGTAGTGCGGTGGAGCCCGATGACTTCATCAGCGCGGTTATTTTAACCATGCTGTCTGCGCCCTGGGTTCTGTACTTTTTCAGCGAGTTGGTAAAGCAACTGGAAAACTCGCGTACTAACTTAAAAGAAGTGGTGAGTCAGCTGGAGCATCTGCGTGAAGAAGACGTATTTCTTAACCGCGAACTGCAAAACAACATTCGTCAGCTCAATCACGAAATTGAACAGCGCAAGAATGCTCAGGATGAACGTGAAACGGTATTCAAAGAGCTGGAAAAGGAAATTGAAAACAAATCAGAGCAGGAAGCTCAAGCGCGACGCTTGTCCACCTTGTTGCGCTCTATTATCGATGCCTCGCCCGATCTGATTTATTACCGCAACGAAGAAGGGCGGTTTGCCGGTTGCAACCGGATAGCCGAACAGATGACAGGTAAAACTGAAAAGCAGTTACTTGGTCTTACACCGCACGACGTATATGAAGAAGATCTGGCGCGTCAGGTGGTGGCCAGCGATCACGAAGTACTGGAAGCGAATGCCAGTATTACCGAAGAACTTTGGCTTCGCTTTGCCGATGGCCGCAGGCGTTACTTTGAAATGCGTAAAGTACCGTTTTTTGATCAGGACGGAAACCGACTGGGACTACTGGCGTTTGGCCGTGATATGACGGAGCGCAAACAGGCAGAAAACGCCGCTGCAAAAGCCAGTAATGATAAAACGCGCTTTATTGCTACTATCAGCCACGAGTTAAGAACGCCTCTGAACGGGATTGTTGGTCTGAGTCGCATGCTAAGGGATACTGAACTGAACCGTGAACAGTGGAGTTGGGTAAGTACCATTTATGCCAGTGCTATAACCTTGGGGAATATCTTTAATGACATTATTGACATGGACAAGCTGGAGCGCGACAAACTTGAGCTGTCGCTGAAAACCGTGTCGTTGCGTGATTTCACCGAAGAACTGAGTTCTATTATCCGCCTGCTTGCTGCAGACAAATCGCTGGAACTGATCACCAATATTAATGACCCTCTGCCAAAGCTGGTTGAAGTTGACGGCACGCGGTTGCGCCAGATCCTTTGGAATATCCTGTTTAATGCGGTGAAATTTACTCAAAAAGGGCATGTAACGTTAACGGTATCTGCGTCGCGCCCAGACAATGATGTGTCGCTGGTGACGTTTGTGATTGAAGACACCGGCGTGGGAATTCCTGAAAGCGAAATCGACAAGATCTTTGCCATGTATTATCAGGTTGATCACCCGGATCATCAATCTGCAACCGGCACTGGCATCGGGTTGGCGATTTGTAAGCAAATGGTCGATTTAATGAAAGGCGATATTCGCGTAGAGAGTAAGCAGGGCAGAGGTACGCGCTTTACTGTTGAGTTACCCCTGCAAATCTCCAAGCGTCCAATGCAGGTTGAACAGCTCCAGGTAACTGGTTTGAACATTCTGCTGGTGGAAGACATTGAATTAAACGTAATGGTAGCCAAAGCCTTACTTGAAAAGCTTGGTCAACACGTTGATGTTGCCATGACCGGGCAAGAGGCCATTGATAAGATCCGCGAAACCACCTACGACCTTATTTTGCTGGACATACAACTGCCAGACATGACCGGCTTCGACGTTGCCGCCACGGTGATCGAAGAAGATCTGGTAATGCAAACGCCAATTGTGGCGCTTACTGCAAACGTGATTAAAAAGCGCGAGGAATACCTGCAAAACGGCATGGACGACGTTATTGCCAAGCCTGTGAAGAAAAGCCGGGTAATAGAAGTGTTGAACCTATTGTTTGCCGAGCCTGAACCTGAGAGAGCACCACTGCCTAAATCAGGTGATGTACCTAAAGTAGACACCAGTAAGCAGCTTACCAATATTCTGGACATGGACTTACTGCAAATGCTAGTGGATACCATTGGCGAAGACATGGTGCGCGCCAGCGTGAAGGTATTCCATGAGAAAATGCCCGAATATATGGAAATTCTGCAACTGAGCTTAAGTGCCGATGAAAAATCAGAAGTGTGTGCGCAAGCGCATAAAATTAAAGGCGCAGCCGGCTCGGTTGGCTTAGCCCGCGTACAGCGTATAGCCAACCAAATTCAGCAGGGCGACCACCCGGCATGGTGGCAGAATGTGCATGACTGGGTAGAAGAGCTGCAAATGGCGGTGCAACAGGATATGGATACTCTGCACAATTGGTTAAACGAACAGATGATTGATGATTAATGCGCCTTTTAATCATATGGAACACGTAGTCGTTGTTATTATTCAAGCGAAAAGGAACACAATGAAAGCATGGATGTTACTGGCCCTGTTGCCAACACTGGTCGTTGCGAAACAGCAGCCGTACTTTGAAACTGGCGCAGGTATTGAGTACGGCGGATTTGGGGCTCAGGTGGGCATGCCTACCCCCATCAAATCACTTGAAGTGTATGTGGCCACCGGCATGTTAGACGACCCTTCGAAAGAGGAGTACAGCGTGGGGGCCGGGGTAGGGGCTAATTACTTTCTGAATCGTCATTTTGCGCTGGGTTTGTACGGCGGCATCATGGAAATCGACTCTGTAGATGATGGGACCGGCTACATTGAATACGACCGAAAGCTGGGTGGTTCTATCGGCGCGAAAATCTACTTCAGTGGACAGGGCAAATCCGGTTTTGTGCTAGGCGCAACCTATAATTACTCCCCGGACGGCGATAGCTTTCCGTTTATCAGCCTGGCTTATCGCTACTAGATTTAACCACACCTAATAAGTCGGGAATATACTTCCCGGCTTGCATACACTTATCATCAACCTGATGATTTTCCAGATCAACAAACTGCCGGTGTTGAAGTAATTGCATGGCTTCCTGAAACCAGGCTTTTTCGTGTAACAGCGCCTTATACTGCCCGGAGTTTATGGTTCGTTCAAAGCCAGTCGTTAATCGCTTGGCCAACAAGGCATTGTCTTTTTTTACATAGACAATAAAAAACACCGGATAGCGCAAGGCAAAGTTAGGGGCAATGGCTAGTTGCGGAACATTGGCCGCGGCCATTTCTTCGGTAATCTCGGCGACGCCCCTGGGGTAGAAATCGGCCAGACCCCGCTCAACAGCGCGATAAGCAGAAAAGCGATCGGAAGCGAGAACCGTTAAACCATTTTGCTGAAGTACTATAAAATCATGCCACTTCGAGGATTGCACGGCTACCAGCGACCGCAAGGATGGGAGTGAATCAACGCGGGAAATAGTCTGATCACTTTCACGTACTACCGCCAATCGGATCCCAAATAACCCGGCAGAAAAGGGTATAGCAACCGGGGTGTATAATTCATTCCGCTCGCGGGAACAAGTCGCCCAGGCGATGTCGGCAATATCTTCATTGAGATTGCGTAACTGGCGTTCTTCCTCAACCGGTATAGCAACCCGCACCACTTTTAGTTCGCCGAAGTCTTCCTGGGTGGCTTCAACCGCTAAGTCCAGTTGTTCGTAGAAATAGTCAATAATGGCGTGAGAGGTGGTAAAGGTGGGGGCCCGCAGTATTTGTGCTGCATTCGCATTACTGCATACACATACGATACACCAACACAATCGAACAGGCCATTTATACATATTTATCCCGAACACACTCTAATATAATGAGTATAGTGCATGATGAGCCAAGGGCGTGTTGATCTTTGCTGTATTAATTTTGTTCGTTCTAGGTGTTCAGCGATCGCGGCGCATGTTCGCAGGCGCAGTGGTTCTGCATCAAGAGCATGCAACAAAGAGCGGTGGACACCTAGAGCGAACCCTTCGGGCAGCGCCTGTGTAACATTTCTACTGCTTCAGCCCAAGTTCATGTAGATGACTACACTTCACTTGCGCTTCATTGTATAAACGTCGCACAGACTGCTGCAAAATCATACAGCAAAGATCAACACGCCCTAGGGAAGACTATTGTACCTGACAAGTTCAGTCATCGTTTGGCCAAAGTACTTTACATGTTATGCCTGAAAACGGGCATCAGATTGAGCAGCGGCAATTTGTGCCTGTAGCCAGCGCCTGGCAATTGCTTCGTCATCGAAAAATTCTAAAGCGTGTCCGCAGCTGCTATAGATGAGCTCAAACTGATACTGGGATAATCGAGGTGCCTGCACGTTGTTCAGTACAACCGCTGTGGCAACCCGGCCCAGCTTTAATTCCTGACTAACCTGCTTTTGTAGTGTTTGAATGGCTTCGGGAACATACACGGCTTCCCCGGAAAACAAGCCGAGTACGCCCCAGGGGCTGCCGTAAAGTGCTTTAACCTGTTGCATAATCGATGCATCGGTTAACTGCAAGGATTCGCTGTTCCACGGGCCACTTCCCGATAACACCAGTACGCGGCTTTCAACGTGTACATCCAGCGAGCCATGCATGCTAAATCGTCGAACCATATAATCCTTCTCGACCAGTTTATATCAGAATCCCTGACCAAACAGTGTGCATCTATTTTGATATGAATACCAGTAAAAGAGGTGACTGGCCCATGCCCAATGATAGCCAGCCACCCTGAGGAAGCGTTGCGTTACAGTTTTGGTGCCGGAATATGAACCCGGCCTTCCATAAGGATGCGGGCAGAACGGCTCATTACGGCCTTGGTGGCCTGCCATTTCCCGTTAATTTGCTGAGCTTGTGCGCCCACGGCCAACGTGCCAGACGGGTGGCCGAATACCACGTTTTCGCGATCAATGCCGCCGGCCGCATCGTTCACCAGCGTGCCCGGAATGGCCGCTGCGGTGGCTATAGCGACAGCAGCTGTGCCCATCATGGCATGGTGAAGTTTGCCCATCGACAGCGCCCTTACCAGTACATCGATGTCGTCGATGCCAATGGCTTTGCCGCTTGACGAGGTGTAAGGCGTTGGCGGTGCCACAAAGGCAATCTTAGGTGTATGCTGACGACTGGCTGCTTCAGAGAGGTCTTTAATTAACCCCATTTTAATCGCGCCATGTGCGCGCAGTGATTCAAAGCGAGCCAATGCTTCAGTGTCATTGTTGATAGCATCCTGCAGCTCAGTACCTGTGTAGCCAATGTCGGCTGCATTCACAAAAATGGTGGGAATACCTGCATTGATCATGGTGGCTTTCAGGGTGCCAAATTCAGGTACAGTAAGTTCATCAACCAAATTGCCGGTAGGGAACATATCGCCTTCGCCGTCGGCCGGATCCATAAACTCAACTTTTACTTCCGCCGCCGGGAAGGTTACGCCATCCAGCTCGAAGTCACCAGTTTCCTGTACCTCCCCGTTAGTAATGGGCACGTGTACTACGATTTCTTTACTGATGTTAACTTGCCATACCCGCACTACTGCGATGCCGTTGTCGGGGATTTTCGTCGCATCGACTAACCCATTGTTAATGGCAAACGCGCCCACTGCCGCGGTTAAGTTGCCGCAGTTACCACTCCAGTCAACAAACGCTTTATCAATGGCTACCTGCCCAAACAGATAATCCACATCATAACCTTCTTGCTGGCTCTTGCTCAGGATCACGGTTTTACTGGTGCTGGACGTTGCGCCGCCCATGCCATCGGTTTGTTTACCATAGGGATCCGGACTGCCAATTACGCGCAGTAACAGCGCGTCGCGATAGGCGCCTGGCTGTTGTGCTTCAACAGGCAAGTCGGCAAGGTTGAAGAAGACCCCTTTACTGGTACCGCCTCGCATGTAGGTGGCCGGAATTTTAATTTGCGGTGCAAATGCCATGATAAATACTCGCTGTTTATTAGGTGGGAGGGGCAAAACCCCTCCGTACTGTCGTTGGCTTGGTTAGTTCGCCTGATTTTAGTTTGTCTGGCCTTCGAGGAAATCCTTGGCAAAGCGTTGCAGCACACCGCCTGCTTCGTAAATCGACACTTCTTCTGCGGTGTCCAGACGACAGGTTACCGGTACTTCAACGCACTCGCCGTTGGTACGGTTAATTACCAGTGTTAGTGTTGTACCTGGCGTTCTATCGCCTTTTACATCGTAGGTTTCGGTACCATCAAGACCCAGGGTGATACGGTTGGTGCCCGCTTTAAACTCCAGTGGCAACACACCCATACCTATCAGGTTGGTGCGGTGAATGCGCTCAAAGCCTTCAGCTACAATCACTTCAACACCGGCAAGACGCACGCCTTTGGCGGCCCAGTCCCGTGAAGAGCCCTGACCATAGTCAGCACCGGCCACAATGATCAGCGGCTGTTTGCGTTCCATATAGGTTTCAATGGCTTCCCACATGCGGGTAACTTTGCCTTCTGGTTCAATGCGCGCCAATGAGCCTTGCTTCACCTTGCCATTTTCCTTCACCATTTCATTGAACAGTTTAGGGTTAGCCAGGGTTGCGCGCTGGGCGGTGAGGTGATCTCCGCGGTGCGTGGCGTAAGAGTTAAAGTCTTCTTCCGGCAAGCCCATTTTAGCCAGGTATTCACCCGCCGCACTGCTCGCCAGAATGGCATTAGACGGAGACAAGTGGTCGGTAGTGATATTGTCGGGCAGTATTGCCAGCGGACGCATACCGGTAAGTGTGCGTTCTGCCGCCAATGCGCCTTCCCAATAGGGCGGGCGACGGATGTAAGTACTCATTTCACGCCATTGGTACAGCGGGTCAATGTGCTCGCCATAATCAACAGACAGGTCAAACATGGGTTCGTACACCTGACGGAATTGCTCTGGTTTTACAGAGGTTTTTACTACCGCATCGATTTCTTCATCGGTAGGCCAGATGTCTTTGAGTGTGACCGGATTGCCATTCTGGTCAAAGCCCAGTGGATCTTTTTCAATATCCACGCGTACGGTACCGGCAATGGCGTAAGCGACCACCAGGGGCGGTGATGCCAGGAATGCCTGCTTGGCATAGGGGTGAATACGGCCGTCGAAGTTACGGTTACCCGACAGTACGGCGGTGGCGTAGAGGTCACGGTCGATGATTTCTTGCTGGATGACCGGGTCCAGTGCGCCACTCATGCCGTTACAGGTTGTACAGGCAAAGGCGACTACACCAAAGCCGAGCTTCTCAAGGTCAGGCAGTAGTCCGGATTCTTCCAGGTACATTTTCACCACTTTGGAACCCGGTGCCAACGAGGATTTTACCCAGGGCTGCCGAACCAGGCCTTTGGCGTTGGCGTTGCGGGCCAGCAGGCCTGCCGCAATAACGTTACGCGGGTTACTGGTGTTGGTGCAACTGGTGATAGCAGCAATGATTACTGCGCCGTCCGGCATTAAACCATCTTGCTTTTCAAATTTTCCGGCAATGCCACGCGCTGCCAATTCGCTGGTGGGCAAACGGGCATGCGGGTTTGACGGGCCGGCCATGTTGCGGGTAACAGACGATAAATCAAATGTCAGCACGCGCTCATACTCTGCGCCAGTTAAGGTATCAGCCCATAAGCCAGCTTGTTTGGCGTAGGTTTCTACCAGTTTCACCTGAGCGGCATCGCGGCCAGTTAAGGTGAGGTAATCCAGTGTTTGCTGATCGATGTAGAACATCGCAGCAGTGGCACCGTACTCTGGCGTCATGTTGGAAATGGTGGCGCGGTCGCCCAGGGTCAGGTGGGTAGTGCCTTCGCCATAGAATTCCAGGTAAGCTGACACAACGCGTTCTTTGCGCAAAAACTCGGTAAGCGCTAATACAATATCGGTAGCGGTGATACCGGGCTGTGGTTTGCCAGTTAGTTCAACGCCCACAATGTCGGGTAAGCGCATATAAGACGCGCGGCCTAGCATTACGCTTTCTGCTTCTAAACCGCCTACGCCTACTGCAATAACGCCCAGCGCATCAACGTGAGGGGTATGGCTGTCGGTGCCTACCAGTGTATCGGGGAAGGCAACGCCGTCTTTGGCGTGTACCACCGGTGACATTTTTTCCAGGTTGATCTGGTGCATGATGCCGTTGCCTGGCGGGATCACATCCACATTTTTGAACGCGGTTTTGGTCCAGTTTATGAAGTGGAAACGGTCGTCGTTACGGCGATCTTCAATGGCGCGATTTTTCTCAAAGGCGTCGGGTTCGAAACCAGCGTGCTCAACGGCCAGTGAGTGGTCCACAATTAACTGTGTAGGCACTACCGGGTTAACTTTAGACGGGTCACCACCTTGTTCGGCAATGGCGTCACGCAAGCCTGCTAAGTCGACCAGTGCGGTTTGACCCAGAATGTCATGGCACACTACCCGGGCCGGAAACCACGGGAAGTCCAGATCGCGTTTACGGTCGATTAACTGAATTAACGAATCGCGCAGTGTTTCTGGTGGGCAACGGCGTACCAGGTTTTCCGCATGGACGCGCGACGTGTAGGGCAGCGTGTCGAAAGCGCCGGGTTTAATGGCATTAACGGCTTCCTTTGCGTCGAAAAAATCTAATGTTGTGCCTGTCAGGTTCTTTCTGTATTGGGTATTCATGAGGGTTCCACACGGTCTGGTAAAGACCGCTTCGACGGTATGAAGCGGTCGCTCTGTGTAATTGATGCTTACGCGCGCTCTGCAATAGGAGTAACTGCGCGTAATTCTTCACCGGTATATTCTGCTGAGGGGCGAATAATACGGTTGTCGGCGCGTTGTTCCATTACGTGAGCGGCCCAGCCTGTTAGTCGTGACATTACGAAAATGGGCGTAAACAACTTGGTTGGGATGCCCATGAAGTGATAGGCCGATGCATGGAAAAAGTCGGCATTACAGAACAGTTTCTTCTCGCGCCACATAACTTCTTCGCAACGCACTGAAACCGGGTAAAGCACCTCGTCGCCTACGTCTTTTGCGAGTTTTTCAGACCAGCCTTTGATGATCTCGTTTCGAGGATCGGATTCTGAGTAAATCGCGTGACCAAAGCCCATGATTTTTTCTTTGCGAGCCAGTTTGCCCATCATTTCTTCTTCAGCGTGATCGGCCGAGGTAAAGCCTTCAATCATTTCCATCGCCGCTTCGTTCGCACCGCCATGCAGTGGGCCGCGCAGAGAGCCAATCGCACCTGTGATACACGAGTGCATATCAGAAAGCGTTGAAGCACATACGCGCGCTGTGAACGTTGAGGCATTAAATTCGTGCTCTGCATACAGAATTAACGATACGTGCATAACCTGCTCGTGCAATTCGTTAGGCTTTTCGCCGTGCAATAAGTGCAGGAAGTGTGCGCCAATAGAGTCATCGTCGGTTTCAACGTCTACTTTCACGCCGTCGTGAGTAAAGCGGTACCAGTAGCAAATAATACTTGGGAAACAAGCCAGCATGCGGTCGGTAACGGCGTCCTGCTCGCTGAAGTCGCTCTCCATTTCCAGGTTGCCCAGCATCGAACAACCGGTGCGCAGTACGTCCATTGGGTGAGCATTAGCCGGAATGCGTTCCAGTACGTCTTTCAGAGCCTGGGGTAAGCCACGCATGCCTTTCAGCTTGGCTTTGTATGCGTCGAGTTCCTGTTGGTTAGGCAGCTTGCCTTTTAAAATGAGATAGGCAACTTCTTCGAACTGGCAATTGTTGGCGAGATCCTTTACGTCGTAGCCACGGTACGTCAGGCCTGAGCCCGAAACACCTACCGTTGAAAGGGCTGTTTTACCGGCAACCTGTCCACGCAAACCTGCGCCACTTAGAGCTTTAGCCATTGTTTATCTCCTCGTTAATTTTTTTGTAGGGTACAGTTGTATCAGCCAGCACTAAGGTCATTCTTAGCCTTAATTGGGCAATGCTGGCTGTGGTAATTACTTGTTCTTGCCTTCAGCAAACAGTGCGTCGAGTTTTTGCTCGTAATCGTGGTAGCCCAGATAATCATAAAGCTCCATGCGCGTTTGCATCATGTCGACAACCGCTTTTTGGTCGCCGTTGTTAAGAATAGACTGATACACCATTTCCGCTGCTTTGTTCATGGCGCGGAACGCACTCAGCGGATACAGCACCATAGCGGCGCCCCATTCACCTAGTTGCTCTTTGTTCCACAGCTCGGTTTGACCGAATTCGGTGATGTTGGCCAGAATGGGTACGTCCAGTGCGTCTGCGAATGCGCGGTAGTGCTCTTCGGTTTTTACCGCTTCGGCGAAAATGCCGTCTGCACCCGCTGCGACATAGGCTTTGGCGCGTTCAATGGCCTTTTCCAAGCCTTCCTGAGCAAATGCATCGGTGCGGGCCATAATGAAGAAATCAGGATCGGTGCGCGCGTCAACCGCGGCCTTGATGCGATCAACCATCTCTTCGGTAGACACGATTTCTTTGTTAGGGCGGTGACCACAACGCTTCTGGGCAACCTGGTCTTCCATGTGTACTGCTGCAGCACCGGCCTTTTCCATGTCTTTAATGGTTTTGGCAATGTTAAATGCGCCACCCCAGCCGGTATCGATGTCCACTAACAGTGGCAAATCACACGCAGAGGTAATGCGCTGAACGTCGGCAATTACGTCGTTCAATGATGTCATGCCCAAATCAGGTAAACCGTAAGAGGCGTTGGCAACACCGCCGCCAGACAGGTAGATGGCCTGATGACCAATGCGTTTTGCCATCATGGCACTGTAGGCGTTGATGGTACCTACGATTTGCAAAGGCTTGTTATCTGCCAGAGCTTGTCGGAATTTTTTGCCTGCGCTCATTAAGAGTTCTCCTGTCTTTAGGATTGAAGCAACTTGCGTTCAATGTTGTTTTTTGAATACAAAATGTGACGGCGCATGAGTATTTCAGCCAGCTCTTCATCGCGGTTGGCAATGGCCTGTACCACATGTTTGTGTTCGTCGAAAGCGGTGGTAACCCTTGGTCCCGCCATGCCCAGTTGTACCCGGTACATGCGTATCAGGTGGTATATACCGTTGATCAGTACTTCAATAAGGTGCTGATTTTTACTGCCAAGAATAATGCGATAGTGGAAATCCAAATCGCCGGCTTCCTGGTAATAGCTGTTGCCGTCTTTTACGGTCTGAAAATGATTGTCTAACAATGAGGTGAGGTCAGCGATTTCATCGTCTGACATATTTTTTGCGGCAAGTCTGGCGGCCATGCCTTCCAGCGCTTCGCGCACCTGATAGAGTTGAATCAGGCCCGCTGGCGTTAACGACACCACGCGCGCGCCCACATTCGCACGACGCTCAACCAGATGACAGGCTTCCAGGCGGTTAATGGCCTCCCGGATCACCGCGCGGCTAACCTGGTACTTTGTCGACAGTTCGGTTTCACTTAACTTGCTACCAGATGGAATTACACCTTCCACAATATCGCTGCGAAGCTGGAAGAATGTCTTGTCGGCACTGGTTACTGCTTGTTCTGTAATCACCGCTATACTCACACGAATTCACTGTTATTCAGAGGAATGTCGACAATATAGCGTTCGTTAGGGGTTTAGTCAACCCGCTAATCGATGGATTGTCGACAAAGCAGACATTGCTACTCGCCCTCAAGTTGTTTGCATAAAACCGAAAACAAGCTGGAAAGCAAGCGTTTAGCGCGCTGAGTGAGTATAACGAACAGAATCAGACTTAACCGGTGATACCACCAAAGTATTAGGTGTCTTGCGTTTCTTGTTATGCGGGTTGGGATGTGTTGTTGTTTAGAAAGGAATTCAAAAATAAATAAGCCTGCAGGGCGCAGGCTCTTTGATAACAGCGGAACAGAAACTATCAGCAACTCACTGATAAATCTCGAAAGCCCGTATAACCCTGGCTACACCGTCTACGTGGCGGGCAATTTCCACCGCGGCAGTGGCTTCCTGATTGGTGACCAAACCCATTAAAAATACTTCCGAGTCTTCAACGATAATACTCACCTGCGAGGTGGGCACCTGATCTGATGCCAGAATTTTTGTGCGAATTTTGGTGGCCAGCCAGCGGTCGTATATTACTGTTGATGGCGCAATAGGCTCACCCACGCGAATTTGATTGTGGATTTTCTGAATGTAGCTGATGCTTTTAATCAGTGCTTCTGCCTGTGCAATCGCTTCCTGACTGGGCGCCTGACCCGTTAACAGGGCAACGCGATTGTATACCGTAACTTCCACATTGCCATTTTCCCGCAAATTGTCGTTATCGCCAATGAGTCGCGATGCTTTGCTCTCGGCGTTCATGTCGTCCAATTGGGTACCAGCAGTACGCCGGTCAACCGACACCGATACTGCCGTTGCACTCACTGCACCGACAGCTACAACGGCGCAGCCGTTCAACTGGCCAAGCAGTAACACTGAACCAAACGCTAACAGTAAGCGTTTGGTTTGTTGCCAATTACATATCGTCGAAATCATGGGCCGGGAATAAACTGTTATCAATACACTCGCATAAACAGTGAATCGCAAGAAGGTGCACTTCCTGTATGCGAGCGGTTCGGTTAGAGGGGACGCGAATTTCCACGTCGTGTTCACTTAAAAAGCCTGCCATTTCACCGCCGTCTTTGCCGGTTAGCGCAACAATAGTCATATCGCGGGATAACGCAGCTTCCATGGCGTTAATCACATTTCGGCTGTTACCACTGGTAGAAATTGCCAGCAGGATGTCACCGGGTTGTCCTAACGCTCTTACTTGCTTAGAGAAAATCTCATCGTAGCTGTAATCGTTCGAAATAGAGGTGATTGTAGAGGTATCGGTAGACAGTG
This sequence comes from Aestuariibacter sp. GS-14, assembly GCF_006494365.1. Lineage (GTDB taxonomy): Bacteria > Pseudomonadota > Gammaproteobacteria > Enterobacterales > Alteromonadaceae > Alteromonas > Alteromonas mangrovi. The sequence goes on along the minus strand of NZ_VHIP01000008.1, from coordinate 39,481 downwards.
CGATAGCCGGTAAGCTTGGGCGATCCCGTTCAAACCGGTTGAGCATTTCAGATGAAAAATGCTGGGCATCACCTGCTGATCCACCGTTTCCACAACTGAGGATTTTGTGGCCGTGGATCAGGGCATCTACCATCATATTGGCGGCTTTTTCAATGGCAGCCGGTAACATTTCAGATGCTGCAATTTTGGTTTGGATACTTTCTGTAAAATTAGCTTTTATATTTTCAATCATTGATTTGCAAAGGTTCAAATGAAATACAACAGACACATTAGTGCATCAGACACCAATGTTCTTTATCCAGTTCACTTCTTTATTGTCGATTACAAGAGCGTCCAGACGCATAGGCGCCATGGCCGGATTTACGCCATTATCACTTAAATAACGTTGAAAGGCAGCACCCATTCTGCGGATTTTTGCTGCGCTGATAGTCTCTGCGGCGCTGCCGTAATGGCTCTGGCGGCGAAATTTCACTTCTACGCATACCCAGGTCTGGTTGTCTCGCATGATGAGATCTAACTCTCCGCCGCGGTAACAAACGTTTTGTGCAACCAGTGTGAGCCCTTGCTGCTGAAGGTATTTACAGGCCTGTGATTCCTGAGCAAATCCAATCAGCCGGGCTGTTTTCACTGGGTACCAACCAGTTGAATGGCTTCCTGGTTAACCACGGCTTCAGGCAGTTTTCTCACCACTTCACGCTGACCGTTTATTTTAAGTGTGCCGGTAAGGCCCTGATATTCCAGTTGAGGCAGCCACACCATTTGACCCAGTAATGGAATGATATTGTAAGCATCCACACCAAAGGCAAACAGGCGTTGTAAGCTGGTTGGGCGCTGTGGCCAAAGCTCCTTGGTAAGCGCCTCGAGTTGTTTGTTGGGGTTGGTTGGCAACACCCATGGCATATCTAAGAAATGCAGGTTTTGTAAGTCGCGCCACTGATTGCGTGATTTGCTGTAATCCACCGATCGCGAGGTGGCAAAAACGGGCACAGATTCACCATTAAAAGGGCTTATGCTGGCTTCGATAACCGGGTTCAGTAGTTCGGTTTGCTCTGGCGAGGCGAAAACCACGATAGCATCAATGTCTAACCGGTTTCTGGGCAAATTGTACAGTTCATCGTCTACAAAGCCCTGAATTTCTTTGATGCGTTCTTTGCTTTGGGCAACATCCAGTGCTTCCTGAATACCGTCGCGCAGGCCCGCGTTGTCGGTATAGGTTACCAGCGTAGGTGCACTGTGCTGATGACTGGCCAACCCAGCCGTGAGCTTTGCCCATTGATCAATGAAGGCTTCCTGCATTCGTTGATGCAGGGATTGTTCAGAGGCAACCAGAATAGGAGCCGATTTGCCTTTCTCGAAAACCTCGTTGGCCAGCTGACGAGCCTCATCTTCCGGTGCCAGTGCATAAAAAATTTGCACCCCAAATGATGAAGGCAGCAGTTCTTCCGATGCCTGCGCCAAAGGCGAAAGGGGAGCGTCAGGGCGATTCAGTGCCAGCATCTTTACTTTAGGCGAGAGCAGCGGCAGCAGCGCATCCACGTTTTCTTTTAATAGCGGCCCAATTACCCAGTCTGCTTCGGCGGCAATCGCTGCCAGTTGTTCTGGGGTTGTACTATTGGTATCTACAAACTGTAACAGGGGAATTTGATTTGCGCGCTGTGCACTCTGATCGTTAAAGTAGGCGGCCAGAATGCCTTCCTTTATGGCCATGCCGGTTGCTTGCAAGCGGCCACTCAATGGCAAAAATACGGCTACATTGTCGCGCCTTACCGGCTCAAGGTCGGTTACTTTGGTTAGCGATTCTGGCCAGTAAGTCACTAATGGATGGCCACGGTAGACTTGTCTGAAATTGATGAGTTGCTGAATCAGATTGGCTTGATCAAAGCCATGTTCCCGCACCAGTTGTTTAAGTGACACAAACGGCGTTACGGCCTTTAATCTGGCAACACCTGCTTCGTCTTTTACAGAGGCTCGGTTTACCCAGTTCCAGGCCTGGTTAACAATGTCAGGGGTGATGTCGGTGCTTTGCAATAAGGCGTCAGTTGCCTGTAACCACTGGCCCAGCCGCGCATACTGATTGGCTTTTATGGCAAATTGTTGCTGCCGTAAGTGCGCATCGGATAACGATCCAGACAATAACGCCAGAATTTGCTCGCTACTTACTTTGGGGTCGTCAGCGTACTGATGCGCTAATAACAGGTTGTAACGAGCCTGCAGATTGGCTGGCAGCGATGCGTTGCGCAGTGAGTAGACGATTTGTTGGGCTTTTAGGGATTCACCAGCCGATTGCCACAACTCTGCCGCCTGAATAAGATAATCCTGAGCCTGGGTGTTGGCGCTATCTGTTTGCCAGTGTTGTTCGGCCAGAATAATTAAGGCTTCCGGACTTAATTGTTCTGATACGTCCTCACTCGCTGGCGTTTCTACCGGCGCTACGCGCGAGGGGAGCGTACGAGTAACCGGGGTTGACCCGCAACCACTCAGAATAAGTAGTGTGCTGGTTACAAACAGTATCGAAGTGCTCAATCGAACCATAATCATCCTGCAAATGTTCAATGAAGAATCTGCCCGGCGGCGCGCGGCGGATTGCAATACTGCCAGTGTAACTGACTCGCCGATAAAATCTAAGCACTATTGGCAAATACGGACTTAGGATCAGGGTAATTTACAGCGTAATTCATGGCTCAATTCACGGTTCAATTCAGGCTAAAACTCAGTAGTAGGTTTTAACCTGCCACGCATCAGGGTATATTACGCGCAATTTACTGCCCGGATTACACCCATGAGTTCAGCTCCTCTTTACATTGTGCCTACCCCCATTGGCAATCTTCAGGACATCACCCAGCGTGCCATCGACGTGTTATCGTCGGTTGCCTGGATTGCTGCCGAAGATACCCGGCACAGCGCAAAGTTGCTGCAGCACTTCAGAATTCAGGCCAAAACCCTGTCTTTGCACGACCACAATGAAGACAGTCGCAGCCAGATGTTGTGTCAAAAGTTGCTTAACGGCGAAACGGTGGCGTTGATCAGTGACGCAGGTACACCACTAATCAGCGATCCCGGGTATAAGCTGGTGAGTCGCTGCAGAGATCAGGGTATTGATGTGATTGCGCTGCCTGGTCCTTGTGCGGCAATTACCGCCCTTAGCGCTTCGGGGCTGGCTACTGATAAATTTATTTTTGAAGGTTTTTTACCAGCTAAAACCGTGGCACGTCAAACGGTACTGGAAGCACTGACTTCCCGCCCTCATACCACGGTGTTTTACGAAGCACCTCGACGGGTACTGGATACCCTTAAAGACGTGCAGGCCGTTTTGGGCGATGCGCGCCATATCGTACTGGCAAAAGAACTGACCAAAACATTCGAACGTTATATCAGTGGCAATGCGCAAACGGTTATCGACTGGCTGGAAGCGGATGCCGTGCATCAAAAAGGCGAGTTTGTGCTTATGATAGACGGTGTGCAAATTGAAAAAAATGACATTCCGGCAGACGCTATGTCATTGCTAAAACGCCTGAAGGCTGACCTTCCGCTAAAAAAAGCGGCTGCTATTGTTGCAGATCATTATCAGCTAAAGAAAAACGCTTTGTACCAGGCCGGATTGGACCTAGAATAATTTCAAACAACGCGTGTTAATTAAAACGTGAGTAACACGCGAGCCAATAATAAATCGCCCTGCAATTGTCTACTGTGCTGAACATTCAAACTAGCGTATGTGCGTTGGTTTGATTTCAGTTCAGCGTTTCTTATCAGGTCATATCGATATTCGGGTAACACCCAGGGAGAGTTTTTCATGCGCGAAAAGCAGCTATCAATTGATATTGAACGCGGAAACTGGCTGGTGGATGTAATAGATGAGCACATCGATGACGGCATTTACGAGTTGGTTTCGCCAGTAAGAAGTACCACCTTGCACCTTCACGAAGACCATATTTACGGTTTTCAGTACAGTATTGTGGGCAAAACAAACGCGCCGTTCACCATTAAGTTAAACGATGAAGTGCTGGCCGAAGGCAGAATTGGGGAGAGCGGAATCAAGCGGGGCAGAGGGATCTTGTAAAAAAATGGGCAGCCTGTTGCTGCCCATTGAAAATACTTAAGACAATTTGCCTTTAAAGTCGCTGTAGTCGAACTGACGAACCAGCTCAAAGGTGTTGTCGCTGCGCAAAATACCAATAGACGGATGTTCCACACCATTGAAGAAGGTGGTTTTCACCATGGTGTAATGCATCATGTCCTCAAATTGCAGACGATCGCCAATGTTCAGTGGTTTGTCGAAGCTATAAACGTCAATCACATCACCGGCCAGGCAGGAATTCCCACCCAGTTTGTAATCATAGGCTTTTTCGCCAGGCAATGCCGCATTCAGGATGGCCGGGCGATAAGGCATTTCCAGCACGTCTGGCATGTGCGCTGTGGCAGAAATGTCCAGAATCGCAATCTTGCCTTCGTTTTCAACAATGTCTACCACTTCGGCAATCAGCGGTCCGGTTTGCCAGGCTACCGCCGAACCAGGCTCTAAAATAACGTCCAGGTTTGGGTAACGGGCCTTAAAGTCTTTCAGCGTGTTGATCAGATGGTCAACATTATAACCTGCGCGGGTCATTAAATGGCCGCCGCCCAGATTTAACCACTTGAGTTGCCCGAACCACTTACCAAAGCGCACTTCCAGTGCTTTGAGCGTGCGCTCGGTAGCAAACGAATCACACTCGCACAGGTTGTGACAGTGAAAGCCTTCAATACCGGTGAGATCTACCCCTTCAAGCTCCGCTGCGCGAATACCCAGGCGGGAGCCCGGCGCAGCAGGGTCGTACAGCGGTGTTTCTGCTTCCTGATGCTCAGGGTTTACGCGTAAGCCCTGAGACACCCCTGGCAATTGGTTTTTGTAGCGTTGCCACTGTCCTAAACTGTTAAACGAGATATGGTTAACAAGCTTGGCCAGTTCCACCATGTCCTGCGGTTTATAGGCAGGTGAAAAGGCATGCACTTCTTTGCCCATTTCACTGGCCAGTTTCGCTTCCCAAACTGAACTGGCAGTAGCACCGTGCAGATAGGGTTTAATAATGTCGAAACTGGACCACATGGAGAAGCCTTTCAGCGCCAGAATGATGCGCGCACCGGACTCATCCTGTACGCGTTTCATCAGCTCGAGGTTGCGCACCAATTTAGCTTCTTCCAGCACGTAGCAGGGCGAAGGGATCTCGGTACGCTGGGTTAAATCAGTCAAAGCTGCTCTCCCAGATTATTCGGCAAACGGGCTGGCGTCACACTCAATCACATGCCATGGCAAGCCATGCTTGTTCAATTCATCCATGAATGGATCCGGATCGAATTGCTCCATGTTCCATACGCCAGGCTTGTGCCACTTGCCCTGTAACATCATCATCGCGCCAATCATTGCAGGTACACCGGTGGTGTACGACACTGCCTGTGCGCCTACTTCTTCATTACATACTGCGTGGTCACAGTTGTTGTAAATAAAGATAGTCTTTTCTTTGCCGTCTTTCACGCCGGTAATGTATGTACCGATACAGGTCATGCCTGTGTAGCCTTCCGCCAGAGAACCTGGGTTAGGTAATACGGCTTTCAGGAACTCAAGCGGAACGATTTTCTGGCCCTGGAACTCTACCGGCTGAATACTGGTCATGCCAATGCCTTCCAGTACGCGAAGGTGGTTCAGGTAAGCGTCGCCAAAGGTCATCCAGAAACGCGCGCGTTTCAGGGTAGGGAAATGCTTAACAATGGATTCCAGCTCTTCGTGGAACATCAGGTATGACGCACGCACACCGATATTCTGGTAATCCAGATCTTCACGTACGCTCAGCGGATCGGTTTCTTTCCATTCGCCATCTTCCCAGAAGCGGCCGCGCTGGGTTATTTCACGAATGTTGATTTCAGGGTTGAAGTTGGTTGCAAACGCCTGGCCGTGGTCGCCGCCGTTACAATCAACGATATCCAGGTAGTGGATCTCGTCGAAGTAGTGCTTGGCAGCATAGGCGGTGTATACGTTGGTTACACCCGGATCGAAACCACTGCCCAGCAGCGCCATAATGCCTGCTTCTTTAAACTTATCCTGGTATGCCCATTGCCAGCTGTATTCAAATTTGGCTTCGTCTTTTGGCTCGTAATTCGCGGTATCCAGATAGTCTGTTTTGGTTGCCAGACATGCGTCCATAATGGGCAGGTCCTGATACGGCAGGGCCAGGTTAACCACCAGGTCTGGTTTAACCTGATTAATTAAAGCTTCAACCGCTTTTGCATCGTCTGCATCTACAGCAAACACGCCTTTTACGCGGTCTGCACCCACTTCTTTTTGCAGCGCTTCACATTTTGAAACGGTGCGGCTGGCCAGGTAAATTTCATCGAAATACTCTGGTAATCGGGCACATTTTTTTATGGTTACTGTCGCGACGCCACCGGCACCAATAATCAAAACACGAGACATATTTTTATCCCTTCTATCTTGGAGGTAAGTTTGGGGTGAATGCTAACAGACACCCGAAAATTGGCAAGCAAAGTCGTGTGTCTGTGGTGATAAAACTAACCGCTTTTTGTGACAGTTATTTTTCGATTAAAGGAGGCGCCAGAATAATGCGTTGGTTGCTCCTGTAATAGGGATATACCACCGAGCGTTCAGGTTTATTGGGTTCACACAACGTTATAACAATAGCATCTTGTGCCTGTTTGTCGTTGATTTCTATTTGTGCGGCGTAAACGAGGGTAGCATAGGCGTCGCTGTCGGTTATATTATCGATGATACGCCATTGCAGATGTTCCATTAACTGCATTTCGCTCGGGTTTTCTAAACCATAGTCGTCGGAGAACAAGCATCCAATCCGGCCATTTTCATAAATAGCAGCGAAAGGGTAGAACGAATTTTCCATACCCAGCAGCACCTTACACAGCACTAACGCGCGGTCAATCAGCAGCTGACTGGGGCGGGAAAAGCCGGTATGGACATCGCTCATATTGGATTCCTGACGTAGTTAATAGGGTACTTATGTGCTTGGTTATGTAACGGAATACCTGGGTTTTCAGATCACTTTGCTGCCTTTATTCACAAGTGTTCACGCGTCCTTTCGCGCGCCTTGGAGCCCCCCCGTGTGCACGATCAGAAGGTTTGTTCCTTCGGCAAACTTATTCTGTGCAAGAAGTACTTTTAGCGCAAAAAACACCTTACCGCTGTATACGGGTTCAAGGGGAAGCTGATAGCGTTCCCAGGCGGTATTGATAAACGCGGTGAGCTCGCTTCCCGACTTAGCGTAACCACCGTGGTGGAATGCGTGTTCGATCTGCCAGTTACTACAGCAACCTTCGGGCAAAAATTGCTCAACCAGTGACTCAAGATAACCAACCCCTTTCAGAACTGCAATACCCAGAGCGTGTTGTTTTGGTGTTAATGCGGTAATTAACCCTGCCAGTGTAGCACCGCTGGCTACCGGGCTCATCACCACGTCGAACGTTTGCTGGGATTCGAGTAACGTTTGTTGCACCCCTGCTAATGCCAGTTGCTGGGTTCCGCCCTCGGGCACAATAGTGGCTAAGGGGTACAAGTTTTGTAAAGACGTTAAATAAGCAGGGTCGTGGCGACGATGGTATTCCAGTTTGGTGATATACCTGATTGTAACTCCCCAACTCGCCAAATCCTGAAGCATAGGGGTGGGATGCAGCGAATAATCGCCGCGCACCATTGCTGTAAAGGGAATATTCAGTTGTGCGCAGCAATAACCTAAAGCATGCAGGTGGTTCGAAAATCCGCCTCCAAAGCTAATAATTTCTCGTGGAAGGGTATCGGCATTAGCAAACAGCCCACTCAATTTCCGCCATTTATTACCCGACACAACAGGGTGAATGAGATCATCCCGTTTAATGTAGATATTCACTTTTTCGGCGCCCGGCCAGTCTGGCTTAAAACGCTGCACGGGCGACGGAAGCGCAATATTGAGATGTTGAGCGATAGTCATTGTGGCTTACTTCACCGCCCTTATCGACGTTTAGCGTTGTGTTTCAAACTGAGTGATCAATTTACTCTCAGTCTGGGTATAAGGTGCATAGTGTAAAATTAACTGCGTGCAAAGTGAAATTACAACCTCTCTCAGTAAATTCAAGCTTGCGGTGTATGACTGCCGTATGGTTATTAACGCTAATGTGTTGGGTGCCACCAACCATGGCCCGGAGCGATAATGTGAGCAATGCGTTTATTTCGCAAGACGTACCTGGTGCGAAAGCAGTCGGCAGCGCACGTTTTTCTGTGTTGTTTTGGGATGTGTACGATGCAGTGTTGCTGGCGCCCGATGGCAAATGGGCATCGCAACCGCCCTATGCATTGTCGTTAACGTATCTCAGAGACTTTGACGGCAAGGATATTGCCGCGCGCTCAGTGAAAGAAATGCGCAGGCAGTCTGGCGTTACCAGTACGCAACTCGAAAACTGGCTAAAACTGATGGAAGGCGTGTTCCCCAATGTAAAACGCGGCGATACGCTGACCGGCGTTTATTTACCCAACGGCAGTGCCCGTTTTTTCCACAACGGCCAATTGGCTGGCGATGTGACCGATACGGGATTCGCCAATCATTTTTTTGGTATCTGGCTTGGCGATCAAACCAGCGAGCCCGAATTTCGCGATAAACTATTAGCAGGAGCAACCAGGTAATGCGTTACTTATTGGGGTTATTGTTGTGTATTGGCATGGCGGGGTGTAGCGTTTCAATTGAGGGTGATATATACAAGCAACAAACACCTGAGTTTTCCCTGGAGCAGTTTTTTACCGGTGAGGTAAAAGCTTGGGGGATTGTGCAAAACCGCTCAGGCGAAGTCCTTCAGCGTTTTACGGTGGATATTAGCGGCACCAAAGACGGTAACGTGCTGGTGTTAGACGAGCGCTTTACGTATTCGTTGGGCGAAGGGCCAGCATCGAGAATATGGAGAATCACTCCGCAAACCAATGGCACCTACACCGGACAGGCGTCAGACATACTTGATGTTGCTACAGGTACTCCTTATGGCAACGCATTCAATTTTACGTATTCTATGGACTTGCCGGTTGATGATACTACTTACACAGTGGCATTTGACGATTGGTTCTGGGCGCTGGACAATGACACACTAATGAATCGCTCGTACATTAAAAAGTTCGGTCTGGTGATGGCGGAAGTGACCATTTTTATGCAGCGCCAATAGCCAATAGTTAATAGTAAAAAGTAAGTACCATTACATTATTCATGGAGTGAATCTGATGACGTTATTCCTGTCTTGTCTGCTGATTGTATGCATTATGCCGTTTCTCGCAAAAATACCGCTGGCGGTGGCAATGCATCGGCATGGCGGATACAACAATTCGCTGCCCCGTGAACAGCAACAACAGCTCAAAGGCTTTGGCGCGCGTGCAACTGCCGCGCATTACAATTGTTTTGAAGCCATTACTTACTTTGCACCAGCAGCGTTAGTAGTGCTGGCTACCTCGTCGGTTGGATCCTTACATGTTGCATTAGCGGCTAGTTTTGTGGTGTGTCGGTTGGTATATTTGCTTTGTTACTGGTACGCGTGGGATACCCTTCGCAGTGTAGCTTTTGTTGTAGGGCTGGCATTAAGCGTAGGGCTATTCTTTACTGCATTCTAATGCAAGCGCACGTTCAGTTACCCCGCGCTAACGCTCAAACGCACGGGGTTAACGCGAGCGCTGTTTCGAAAAGTTAAACAGGCGACAGTAGTTACTTTCAACCGTAAAACAATGGCTGTTATTCGCTGGTTTGCGTTGGCTCGGCTGGCTTCGACGGCTTGGAATCGGCGCCCGCCAACCTGTCCGGACGACGGCTAAAGCGCCGCGACTGCGGATAAGGCGTAAAGTTATGAATTTCCCCTTTTGAGGTTTCCTTCTGAACGCGTCGCCAGTATTCCGGCGTCATTAAGTCACCGTGCTTAGCCTTTAACATTTCTTTAAATGGCCGCTTGCCCACAATGAAATGTTCGAACTGCTCGGGGAAAACGTCATTGGGAGCAACCGACAAGGTATCCAGCGCATAAGGATCGTCAGACTTGGGGATGTCTCTGAAATTGCGCTCGCTCATATAACAAATTTCGTCGTAATCATAAAAAATCACCCGGCCGTGACGGGTAATGCCGAAGTTTTTGTGCAACATATCGCCGGGAAATATGTTCGCCATGGCAATTTGTTTAATACAGGTGCCAAGTTCATCAATGGCGTTTTCGAGTTTCTGCGGGTCGGTTTCCTGTTGCAGAAACAGGTTTAGCGGCGTCATTTTTCGTTCAATATACAAATGCTTGATCACCAGTTCATCGCCAGTTATTTCAACACTGGAGGCACAGGTTTCCTGTAATTCTGCTAATAAGTCCGGATGAACACGTTGCAGCGGGAAGCGAAAGTTAACGTATTCGTGAGTATCGGCCATACGGCCGACCCGGTCTGACATTTTCACCAGTTTGTAGCGGTCTATTACGTGCTCCCGGGTGATTTTCTTACTCTCGGCAAATTCGTCTTTGATGATTTTAAATACCACGCCGTAGGATGGCAGGTGGAACACCATCATCACCAAACCCCGAATGCCAGGCGCAATTTCGAAGGCGTCGACAGACTTTTCCATATGTTGCAGAAAGTTGCGATAAAACACGGTTTTACCGTGTTTGTAATGGCCAAGTGCAATGTAAAGTTCGAACACCTTTTTGTTTGGCATTAATTCGTGCAAGTAGGCTACCAGCTCACCCGGATACTGCGTGTCTGCCATAAAGTAGGAGCGGGCAAAACCAAAGATAACACTGAGATCATGCCGTTCTGTGAGCAGTGCATCCACAAATAAGGCGTTGGTGTCGTTGGTTTGTAGTGCAATCACGAACGGCAGCGTTTGCTCCGGCATGCGAATCCGGCCAATTAAATAGGCCGCTTTACCCCGGTAAAATACGGACTTCAGCATTTCTACGGCAGTGACACTGGCTAATTCTTCCTTGCTCAGTCGGTCGCGAAGGGCGTCGTCGAGGTACTGCATGTCGCGCGCCCGATCTTCAAAGGGAATGTTAAACCGGTAGCAGGCAAAAATGGCTTCATACATTTCGCGCACTGTGGTTTTGGTATCAAAGCTGTGAATAACTTTTGCGCGGTCCTGGCCGGGTAAAAAGCATCGACTTGGCAACACAAACATAATGTTGTTGTCGATAGAACGGTGTCGGAAAACCTTACCCACAACCGAGTTGTAGAAGGTTTCGGCCAGTTCATACTGAGGATGGTTTTCGATCAGATTGGCAAATGCCGCTTTTAACGCATACCAGAATTCAACGTCTTTTTGGTGAACGATGATCTGCTCGTACATGTCGGCAACCGCCTCGGCCAGGCTTTGCTCGTAAATACTGATGCGTTCTTTCGACGCAGCCAACGCATCGCGCCAGTGGCCTTTCTCAAAACGCTCTTGTGCGCCTCGGGTGATGCGACTGAACCAGCGATAGTTTTTGTCGAAGCTGGTCATGATCTGGTAGGCCATCTTTTTGGCTTGGGCGTGCTCTGTCACGGTATCACTCAATGTTGCTAATTGGTATTACCTTACCACATGACTTTACGCAGGCGAACGGGACCGCTATTTTTGTTGATTTATGTCAGCATAGAGATGGCGAATATTCGCTAGTGTGATGTCTTTCAGTCAGACATAGGGGTTGGCGATGAGCAACACCCATAGCGTTTCGCATAGCGTTTCAATTGGAATAGAGCGATTTCAACATACCTTGTATATCACTATGAAAGCCGTTGGTAAGCTTACGCATGCCGACTATCAGGCGTTTACACCGTTACTTGAAGGCGCTATAGGCACCATAGCACAACCTAAAGTCCGCTTATTGATGGACGCCACCGAATTTACCGGATGGGAACTGAGAGCGGCGTGGGACGACTTGAAGATTGGTTTAAAGCACGGCAATGAGTTTGAAAAAATAGCCATTGTCGGTCATGCCGACTGGCAGGCGCTTATGGCAACATTGGGTGATTGGTTTATTGGTGGCGAAGTCAATTATTTTACTGACCCCGCCGAAGCAATAAACTGGTTATGCGAATAACACAACACTCAGTGGCCATCAGGGTGTTGTGCACGCAAATGTAGCACCAAATCATTGAAGTGTTGTTGGGCGGTATTCAATAATTCGATAACGTCGGGGTTGGCACTTTTGGCGAGTGCCTCAAGCGTTTTCAGGGTGTTACAGAATTGCTCAGCGCCCAATTCTGCGGTTTGCCCTTTTAGCTTGTGACTGCGTTGACGAATCGTTTCAAAGTCGCGTTGTTGAATTGCCTCTGAAAGCTCGTTAAATAGCGTGTCTGCATTAGCTAGAAATAAACTCACCAATTTATTTAACAGTGCTTCGTTGTTCATCAAACGTGAAAGTGCCTCTTCTTTGTTCCAAAGTGAAGAGCTTTCGGGAGCCGTTTGAGATGTATCGGATTCAGGCTTACTACTTTGGCTCTCAGTTATCGAAGGCGGGTACACAAAACTGCTATCGTACTTTAATAGCCAGGCTACGGTAAGCTTTACAAATTCGTTTGGGTCGAGTGGTTTGGTTATAAAGTCGTTCATGCCTGAACTTAAGCACTTGTCCTTCTCGCCTTTTAACGCATTTGCGGTCATGGCAATGATAGGAATCGTTGCGACTTTTTCCCCTGCATTACCCTGACGAATTAATTCCGTTGTTTGGTAGCCGCTGATACCAGGCATGTTGCAGTCCATCAAAATAGCGTGAATTGCTTTGCCGGAGTGTTTAAAACTGGAGAGCAGCGCAATGGCATCCTCGCCTGAACTGGCGGTTATAACGTTAATTGGCAAGCTCGATAATAAACTGGCAGCAACCTCCAGGTTTATATCATTGTCGTCTACGATGAGCAGTGTTTTAGTTGCCAGAATGCGTAAATTCTCATCCTGTAATTTAATATCATCTGTTCTGGAATGATACCCGTTATCGTAGCCAAAACCCGCCTGATGTTCTGGCACTTTTAGCACTTTGGCAATTAATTCATTTCGCATAAGCGGTTTGGTGAGATAGTGAATTGATTCGCTTTGCATGCTAGCGGGTTGGGTGAACTGGCGCAGAACAAACAATTGTACGGATGCCTTAAGTGCCTGTAATTGATGGCAAAGTTCTTCTGCCTGCGTCAAGGGTAAATCAATGATTATATTGGCAGGCAAATTGTCGGCTGTTGTTGGCATTTCGTCCATTGAAAAAATGCGTGAAGTGCCTTCTAAATTCTGTACCGTTTTCGCGATAATAGAAGCCGACTGCGTTGAACTGGCGAATATACCAAATACTGCACCACGAAACAGCGTAAGTTCAGCGTTATCGAATTCAGTCCAGTCGCTGGATGACAGCGTAATATCAACCGTTGTGCCTTTGTGTTGCGCAGAAGACAAAGCAATATTACCACCCAGCAAATTAACCAGTTGTTTGCAGATCATTAAACCTAATCCAGTGCCGCCATAACGAGTTGATATCTGGCTATTCGCTTGCTGAAAAGCGTTAAACAACCTAGGGATTTTACTTTTTTCGATCCCAATTCCCGTATCGGTAACAGAGACGGTCAACAGACCATTTTGGTTTGTTATCTTAGAGGTAACCGTTACCGTTACTGAACCTGATTCAGTAAATTTAATTGCGTTGCCAATAATATTATTGAGGATTTGCGCGATGCGATGGGGATCACTATTGAACTCCCGAAAACGTATAGCCGATGTATCCAGGTAAAACTCCAGCCCCTTTTCGGCGGCTTTCATTGCATGAGGAATAATCTGGCTGTTAACCAGAGTTTCAGGATTAAATGGTTTGCATTCTAGATCCAGCTTACCGGCTTCAATTTTCGATAAGTCCAGAATGTCATTGATCAGTGTGGTTAAGTTAGATGCGCTGATCGCTGCCATATTGATAAATTTTGAAGTTTCAGGTTGCAGTTTCTGACGCTGCAGCATGGTGAGTGCGCCAAGTATGCCATTGAGTGGCGTGCGCATTTCATGACTGATATTAGAGATAAACTGGCTTTTTACTTTACTGTTTTCAACTGCTTCGTTGCGCGCTAATTCGAGTTCCTGGGTACGCTGGGCTATCTTGCTTTCCAATATTTGGTTGATATTGGCTGCTTCTTCTTTGGCCCGGATGTCCTGAGTAATGTCACGGAAAAACAAGGCCAATGCCGAGACGCCCTTTGTTTGTTTAATAACGCATTTACTGCAGTGGTAGTGAATATCTTCCTGCTGTTTTCGCCAGACAATGTCAATATCCGCATCTTCATTGTTCAGGATGACTTCGATAGGGGTTTCGGTAAACGGGTTAAAGTAATCGTGCAGCGTTTCACCTACTAACTGACCTTTGTCTGTACCGAGCATTTTTTCTGCAGCGAAGTTACACGACGTTATAGCGCCGGTTGTATCAAGCGTAATAATTGCATCAGTTGCCCCCGTTACAACAGCTTGCGCTTCTGCTCTTGCCTCAGCCAGTTTGCGATTTTTGCTGGCGGAGCGGTTTAATATCGTTAGTGCTAACAGAAATATCAGTAAAATTAAGCCTGTGCCGGAATAAAAGGTTAAGCGGCGACCCCAAAGAAACGACGACAGCCAGGTATTGTCGCTAAAAATAGAGATTGTGAGCGGATAAGCTTCATATCCCGACGGCACCAGAATGCTTTCGCTCGACACGTAGTATTGCTCACTCGGATCAGCCTTATTGGTAACCCGTCTCAGTTTGTTGGGGAGTAATACGTTATCTGTGTAAACAGCGTTATAGGTTTTCTCTGGTGCTAAGTCCTTGGTAAAATACAGGGCCTGGTTGAAGTGATTCAGAAAAAATCCATCCGCATCGTTATAGACAAGGTGCTGACCAGGAACGATCAATGCTTCGGTTGAACTAAACAGCACGTTGAGGTTCTTGTTAAGCACCAGAAAGGCAAACAGCTCGCCTTGCTCTGAATATACTGGAAGAATAAAGCGCACGGTGGGCTCATAAGGCATGCTCAGTTCATCGTGCTCGCGATTGAGGTTTATACCAGAAATATACAATTGTTCGCGTTTGAGTTGTCTGGCGACCTCTATATAGTCTCTGCCACTCTTGTCCTGAAGCATTTGTGCGCCAATAGTACGCACGTCGCCTCTGACTCTGTCTACCCTGATAAACTCCTCACCCGAATCTGCATAAATTAATCGGACTTGTGAGTATTGCTCATTGTTTTTTAAAAAGGCTACAAAGATCGTTTCCAGCCGGTACCGCCAGCCGTCAAAGCTGGTGTTATCATGCCGGTCTATGCGTTCTGGGTCTTCGGCTGCCCTCACTAAGCCGCTGATTGGCGGCGTAGAATAAAGAAAGTAGATAGCATTAACAGAATCATTCAGCCTGCTGGTTATATCCGATTTAATCTCACGCAGGTTTACCTGGTGCTGCCTGGCAAGGTCGGTAAAAGCTTCGCGCTCAATGTATCTTTCGTGCATGAAAGACATACCAGCTAGAAGAGCCACTAATGCGAGTAACCATAAGGAATTACTTTTAACACTGCTCAATTTAACCTGCCTGAAAAAATATCGTCTCAAAAATTTAGTGTAACCCCAGCATTCTCCTATACTCATTCAAGACGCATATTCATTGTTGACTGATCCCGCCTGAGCCGATTTTGAGGCTGTAACAGATAACGTCCAAGTCTGGGTATGAGAAGCTGTATGTCAGTATAGGTGTTGATTTGTTTTTTAACCTGTAATTAACAAGCTGAAGAGTAAAATAGTAAATTTGAGTTACGCAGTACTCTGGGTACAAGTGGGCGGGTATGTGGGGAATTCTCGTTAATTGAAGGCGTGGTCTTTGGATATGCAAATGGAAAAGTCACTTAACATCGTTGTAATTGATGATGACCTTGGTTCGCTGGCTATTCTGGAGAGTGGCTTGGCTGACTTGGCAAATATTGAGACAGCAGGCAGTGGCAGCGAAGGATTGGCATTGGTTGCGGTGCGTCAGCCGGATATTGTATTGCTGGACATTGAGCTACCTGATGTAAGTGGATTCGAAGTTTGTCGCAGAATCAAGACTCACGCGTTTATCAGAACACCAGCCATCATCTTTATTACGTCGCATCAGGACTACGATACAGAGCGCAAGGCACTGGAAGCTGGGGGCATCGATTTTATAACCAAACCGTTTGATCTAACACTCTGTAGAGCCAGAGTAAGTAATCACTTGCAGTTAAAAAAGCAGGAACAGGCAGTGTTAGCAGCCCGGCACCAGGTTGAAGAAGAACGTCAGTACTTGAATGTGGTACTCAATTCCATAGCAGACGGGGTGATTGCAACAGACCCAGATGGACGAATTACCTTTATCAATCCCGTTGCGCAAAGGCTGACGGGATGGCACAAAACGTCCTCAATAGGCCATCATATAAAAGAGGTGATGGTGTTATCTGATGCTTCCAACAATCAGGTTTTACCCAACCCGGTAGAAATTGCGTTAAAAGAGAAGCGCACGGTAGCTATGGCGTTAAATGCCAAATTAACCAGCCGTTTGGGGGGAGAGTACCGTGTTGAAGATTCAGCGGCTCTAATTCGTGACAAACATCAAAATTTACTGGGTTGCGTGATTGTGTTTCAGGATGTAACTGAATCCATCGC
Organism: Aestuariibacter sp. GS-14; assembly: GCF_006494365.1. GTDB lineage: Bacteria > Pseudomonadota > Gammaproteobacteria > Enterobacterales > Alteromonadaceae > Alteromonas > Alteromonas mangrovi. The sequence continues at coordinate 22,865 of NZ_VHIP01000008.1, read as the reverse complement.
GCTGGCAACCCAAATGACCCATTTGGCTAATCACGACCAGTTAACCGGATTGCCCAACCGAATGTTGTTACACGACAGGGTGCTGCAAAGTATCTCGCGGGTTCAAATAACCCGCAGATCAGTAGCATTACTGTTGATTGATATCGATAACTTTAAGTACCTGAACGATGCGAAGGGGCACTCCGTTGGTGATCTGATTATTACTGAAGTCGCGCAGAGACTTGAACATTTGTGTGACAGCAAAACTACTCTCGCGCGCGTGGGGGGCGATGAGTTTGTAGTGATGTTACCGGAAGTGCACTCGCCAAATTTAACCGATATCACCGCATTAAATATCATTGATGCCATGCAGGAGCCGTTTTCTGTCGCTGGTGATGAACACACCCTTAGCGTGAGCATTGGGGTGAGTATCTATCCGTCGGATTCATCCAGTGCGGAAGAGCTTATGCGGCACGCAGATACCGCTATGTATCGGGCCAAAACCACCGGAAAGAATCGATATTGTTATTTCTCTACTAACTTACAGTTGGAGTTAAACGAGCGCGTGCGCATCGAGAAATTGTTACGCAGCGCGTTGGAAGAACACAAGCTTGTTGTGCTTTATCAGCCAAAATACAATTTAGCAAGCGGTGAGATTACCGGCGCTGAAGCCTTGGTAAGACTGGCAGCAGATGACGGAAGTCTGATTCTTCCCAACCGGTTTATTGAGTTTGCCGAAGAGTCAGGTCTTATTCATGAGCTTGGCCGTCAGGTCTTGCAGCAAAGTATTAATCTGGCAAAGCGATTTTACCAGCACGGAAAGATTCTCAAGATTGCGGTAAATATCGCGGCGCAGCAATTTCATGAAAGCGATATTTGCGAACAGATTGAAACGATGCTGAACGATGCCGATTTATCATGTAATCTGATAGAGCTGGAAGTCACTGAGTCGGCCCTGATGATGGATTTTGCCGAGACACGGGGAATATTGAACCGGCTTTCTGCTTTAGGTATATCGATAGCGCTGGATGATTTTGGCACGGGCTATTCCAGCCTGAATTACTTGCGCTCATTCCCATTAGATGTGCTAAAAATCGACCGTTCGTTCGTAAATGATATGTTCAAAGACCAACAAGCAAAGGACATTGTGGATGTGATTGTTCGCCTTGCCAGGACATTGAATTTAAAGCTGGTAGGTGAGGGAATTGAAACTAAAGAGCAAAGGCAGGTTTTACAACAGTTAGGGTGTGATGAAGGACAAGGATACTATTTTTCAAAACCGATAAATGAGAACGATTTTTTTTCGCTATTGGCTAATTTGCCACAAATGGTATGATACAGAAATGTTAATAAGATCCTGCTTTCAGATCTATCTTCGGTAAGCCCTATGCAGTTTGAGCGCGGTAACCCACTCATTTATAGATCCATTTTGGAGATTTCCTCGGATAAGTCGCTGACTACACCAGTGATGATCGACCAACTACTGGAGATGTGCAGAACTACCTTTAGTGCTGATGCTGTGGGTTTTGGTGGTATTGACGAAGTTGATCATACGCTATACCGCCTGCTGAGTATTAAACAGTCGCCTGAGCTGAACTTTCAGGCCGGGATTACCTTACCCGTTGTGGATGTGCTGTGTAACAATCCCATTCAAAGCGGTGAATTGACTTATTACGAAAACTGTCAACTGTCAGAAGTGGCGTCACATCCGTTTGTCAATTTATTCTCAATTCACACCTATTTAGGCGCGCCCATTTTTAGTGATGGAAAACTACCCAGAACGTTGTTTTTTTTATTCACTGACAAACAACAGCAGGTACTGAGTGGTGATGATATCGCACTGATTAAAACCATTGCGGCGGTAATTGAATCTGCCTTATCCCGTGAGGAAAGCCTTGTGTGGAAAAAGCGCCGGTTGGATTCCCTGCGTTCTATGCAGCGTTTGGCAAATATTGGTTTTTGGGAAGTCGATGTGCAATCAGGCAAAGTGTACTGGAGTGATCAAACCCGATTTATTCATGAAGTACCGGACGATTTTGAGCCCAATCTGGAATCCGCTATTGATTTCTACAAAGAAGGTAGCGATAGAGAACGCATTCTCGCAGCGGTAGAGGCGGGCATGGAAAACGGTACGCCTTGGAATATCGAAGTGCGCTTAGTCACCTATAGTGGGCAAGAGAAGTGGGTTGCTGCCTTAGGTGAAGCGGAATTTGAGAATGGGCAGTGCGTTCGTCTTTTTGGTGCATTTCAGGATATTCACACCGACGTAATTAACCGAAACCAACTGGCAGAGAAAAAGCAGGAAGCAGAAGCCTTATTACTTGCCCGTAGCCAGTTAATTGCGAAAGTCAGTCATGAACTGCGTACCCCAATAAATGGCATTTCAGGGATGTTGCAAACCCTGCATGCCGGGCTCGACAAAGACATTCTCGAAACCAAGATTGCCATCGCCTTACAAAGCTCACAAACCTTGGTCCGGCTCATAAATGATGTATTGGATTATTCAAAAATAGACAGCGGTGAATTACAGTTAGCTCCTGCCCCTGTTTCGTTAGCCAGGGTTTTCAGCGACCTTCAGGTTCTTTATTTACCGCTGTGTGAGAAGCAAGGAATTCAACTGGAGTTCGAAACGCATTATTGCAAACAGGACTGGGTTGATGCAGATGAAGTAAGGTTAAAGCAAATTTTTAGCAACGTACTAAATAATGCGCTGCGATTTACCTTTGGCGGACAAATCAAGGTTACCATTACCACAATACACAGTGGCAGCATGATTGAGTTGGTGGCACGTGTAGCAGACACGGGTAAGGGCATGACCCGCGAGCAAATTTCGCGCATATTTAAACCCTTTCAGCAGTTCGACAATCAGGCTAATGCGGGCACTGGATTGGGGTTGTCGATTGTGAAAGAGCTGTGCCTATCCATGCAGGGTGATATTAATGTGCACAGTCATCCCGGCGCCGGTTCGGAGTTTGTTATTTCAGTCAAGTTTCCAGCTGTTGATACGATCAACAGTACACCATTTCGCATAGCTGATCCGGTTGTGCTTGCTCAGCTTCGCAACATGAAGGTGCTAGTAGTGGAAGACAATGAAATCAACCGCATTGTAATGGAGGCGATGCTGTCGGAGCTGGACTTAACCGCGGATTACGCGGTGAATGGTCTGGAAGCGGTGAAACAATTGCAACAAAGCCGGGATTATAATGTGGTTTTTATGGATTGCGAGATGGACGTAATGGATGGTTTTCAGGCTACACGGAAAATTCGCCGGGAATTGGGATATGATCACAAGTCACTCACTATTATTGCAATGACCGCCAATACCACCAGTGAGAACCGGCAAGCATGTTTCAATGCGGGTATGAACGCTTTCTTAACAAAGCCGCTTTCTGTTGATGAAATTCGCGACACATTACTGCTTATTTCTGAGCGCCGTTTTCACTAATGTTTGCTTTTTTCTTATTTGTGTAAAACGCACACAACGTTAAGAAATGTTAATTCACTGTATTCACACGGGCTTTTTCGGCAAAATACCCCAAAATTTAATCATAAGGAAGAACATGGCTTCACCAAAATTTCATCATAGTTTTCGACAGTATCACCGCTGGATTGGTTTTTTTCTTGCCGGCATCATGGCCGTGTATGCGGTGAGCGGAGTTTTGCTGATTTTCAGAAATACTGAATTTCTAAAATTCGAAACTACCTATGAGCGCAAGTTAGAGACAGGTTTGAGTGGTGAAGGGCTGGGCGAACAACTGCGCCTCAAAGGCTTCGCCGTAGAAGATGACAATGGTGACACCATCCGCTTCCGTCAGGGACAATACAACAAACAAACCGGTGATGTAGTGTATTCTGTGAAAGATTACCCGGCACCGCTGGCCAAAATGGTTAAGTTGCATAAAGCTACCACTAACAGCCCACTGTTTTTTGTGAATATTGCGTTTGGCGTGTCGTTGTTGTTTTTCGTTATTTCAGCGTTTTTAATGTTTATCCCCAAAGCGCTACCGTATAAAAACGGGTTGAAAATTGCGGGCATTGGATTTGTGTTTATGGTGCTGATGGTGCTGTTTGGTTCATAAATTCCAGCCGTTATTCGTACGTTATTAACACATTGAGGGGGGAAAATAGAGTATCGCCCCTTTTTATTATTTGCAGGGCAGATCCCTAGCCGAACAAGGGAATAACGTGCTATTATGCGCGCCCAAATACAAAGATTCCGACCAGATTGGCAACGGAACGGTCTGAAAAATGCGCAAAGCCTGTTGACATATAGACGTCTATACGGCAAATTGAACGCATGAAGACGATTATTAGCACTACCGGCATGATGATTACCACCTCTTGGAGGGCGGTCGCTGGCTAGTGCGCGTAAGCAAACAGACATCGAAAGCCCGCCCTGAAAAGAGCGGGTTTTTTTTTGCGGTAACGAAAGGGGCAAGCTGGCCCATAACAATGCAGTCAAGGAGCATTCAATGAAAGTCTTAAAGTTTGGTGGTTCATCTCTGGCCGATGCAACGCGTTACTTGCGGGTGACCGAGATTAGCACGACCATTCACCAGGCAGATGGTGCTGCTGTAGTCTTGTCTGCTCCGAAAGGCGTTACTAATGCGCTAGGTGCCTTGTGCGACCAGGCAGCGGCAGGGGAAGATTACAGCGAACTGTTTGCTGAACTGGATAAAACAGTCAATGGCATTGCAGCAGAACTGCATGCACAGTTGCCAGGTTTTAACTTTGACGGAATCAGCAGCTTCATCACAACGCATCTTAACGCACTGAATAAACAGCTTCAGGGTATTGCGCTGCTGGGCTGTTCACCTGATCCGGTAACCGCAGGGATCATGAGCCTGGGCGAATACATCAGCGTTAACTTATTCAGCGCTATCCTCACTGCCAAAGGTGTAAGCAATACTATTATTGATCCGGTGAAATATATTCTTGCCGAAGGTGATTATCTCGACAGTATTGCCGATGTTGCGCTGAGTAAAGCGCGCTTTAGCGATGTAAATACCGATGGCAGCCAGTTGATCATTATGCCAGGGTTTGTGGCAGCGAATGACGCAGGCGAAAAAGTCACGTTAGGCCGTAACGGCTCGGATTACTCTGCCGCTGTGCTGGCTGCGTGTATCGATGCTGATTGCTGCGAAATCTGGACAGACGTAGACGGCGTATACAATGCTGATCCAAATCAGGTCGAAGGGGCAGTACTTCTGGATAAACTGACCTACCAGGAAGCCATGGAACTCTCGTACTTTGGCGCCAAAGTTCTGCATCCGAAAACCATTGGTCCAATCGCTCAGCATCATATTCCGTGTTTAATTAAAAATACCTTAAATCCAAGCGCTCCGGGCACGCTTATCAGCAATGAAGCCAGTACCCAGTGGACCAGCGTGAAAGGGATATCCCAGTTAGATAACATCGCCATGTTCAATGTTGCGGGTCCGGGCATGAAAGGCATGGTGGGCATGGCAAGTCGCGTATTTGAGGTCATGTCTAACGCCCATATCTCCATTAGTCTTATCACGCAGTCCAGCTCTGAGTATTCCATCAGCTTCTGTATTCACAGCAAAGATGCGCTGCGCGCACAAAGCCTGCTGGAAGATGCCTTTGCACTGGAATTACAGAACCAGTTGCTGGATCCGATTGAAGTGCGTCACGACCTTGCTATTGTCACTCTGGTGGGGGATGGCATGCGTCACACCAAAGGACTGGCAGCGCGCTTCTTTAATGCGTTAGCGCAGGCCCGTGTAAATAACATCGCAATCGCCCAGGGGTCGTCTGAGCGTTCAATTTCTACTGTAATTGAAGCCAAACGCGCTAAAAAAGCGGTAAAAGTGATTCACCAGAACTTTTTCTCGGATCGCCATACACTGGATATTTTCCTGATTGGCTGCGGTGTGGTGGGTGCTGAACTGCTTGCACAGATTGCCAGACAGCAACCCGTGCTGCTGAAACGCAACATTCAGGCTCGTGTGTATGGTATTGCCAATAGCCGTAAGCTGTTACTTAGCAGCAATGGTATCGATGTGTCTGCCAACTGGCAGGCTGAGCTGGCTGAATCTCTGGACCAGTTCTCGGTTGAGCGTTTGCATGAGTTTGTGAACAACAATGCATTGGTGAATCCGGTCATTGTGGATTGCACCAGCAATGCGGCTATCGCCAGCCAGTATGTGGATATGATGGAAAATGGGTTCCACGTTGTTACGCCGAACAAAAAGGCTAACACTGACTCGCTGGCTTACTACAAAAAATTACGCAAAACGGCGCTGCAAACCAATCGTCAGTATTTGTACGAAACCACCGTTGGAGCGGGCTTGCCGGTAATCGACAACCTGCAAAAGCTGTTTATTGCCGGTGACGTACTGCATCGCTTTGAAGGTATTCTGTCGGGCAGTTTGTCTTATGTGTTTGGTAAGCTGGAGGAAGGCATGAGCCTGTCTGAGGCAACCGGCACCGCGAAGGCAAACGGTTTTACTGAGCCGGATCCGCGTGACGACCTGAGTGGTATGGACGTGGCTCGTAAACTGCTGATCATGGCGCGTGAAGCCGATCTGGAGTTAGAGCTGAAGGATATTGAGATTGAATCGGTATTGCCGGCCGGGTTTGCCGAAGATTGCGACGTGGCATCATTTATGGATCAATTACCCCAGCTTGATGCAGATTTTGCCGAGCGGGTTGCTAATGCGAAAGCAGACGGTAAAGTACTCAGATACATTGGCTCCATTGAAGGTGACAAATGTAAGGTAATGATCAAGGCGGTACCGGTTTCACACCCCTTGGCAGCAGTAAAAGACGGTGAAAACGCCCTGGCGATTCACAGTGACTATTATAATCCAATCCCTTATGTTATTCGCGGGTACGGCGCTGGCGCTACCGTAACAGCAGCAGGGGTATTTGCCGATATTCTTCGCACAATGCCCTGGCGGCAAAATGCACATTAATCGGTTTTGAGAGCAGCAAACATGAAAACAACCAGAGCGTACGCCCCGGCATCCATAGGCAATGTCAGCCTGGGATTCGATGTATTGGGCGCGGCCTTACAACCTCTTGATGGGAGTTTGTTAGGCGATGAAGTCATCGTTAGTGATGCCGATGAATTCGGCCTGTCTGTGGCGGGTGTATTTGCCCATAAGTTGCCAGCCGATCCTGACGATAACATTGTAAAAGACTGCTATATTCATTTTGAAAAAGCCATGCAGGCTAAAGGGCTGGCGGTAACGCCAGTACACATGACACTACTGAAGAGTCTGCCAATTGGCAGTGGGCTGGGATCCAGTGCGAGCTCGATTGTAGCTGCATTTCATGGCCTTAATGAACACTTCGGTCGTCCATTCGATAAAACCACGCTGTTAACCATGATGGGCGAGCTGGAAGGACAAATCAGCGGCAGTATTCACTACGATAACGTTGCGCCATGTTACCTGGGTGGTATGACCCTAATGACCGGTCAGCAAGACCAGGTAACGGTGTCGTTACCAGTTGTGAAAAGCTGGTATTGGGTGGTGTGCTATTCGGGTATCAGTGTGTCCACATCGGCCGCGCGTAATATTTTGCCAAAAGAAATTTCAATGGCGAATACGTTAACCTTTGGTCGTCAGTTGGGTATTTTCGTACACGCATTGTATAACGATGATTACGCGCTGGCTGCCAGTGTAATGCAAGACGTCATTGCTGAGCCGTATCGCAAATCGCTGTTGCCGGCATTCGATGAAGCACGCGCTTACAGTATGGGTAATGGCGCCCTGGCGTTTGGTATTTCGGGTTCAGGCCCAACGGTATTTGCTGTATGCGATGATTACCGCAAAGCCAATGACATTTCGGGCTGGCTAAGCAAGCACTATATCCAGAACGAAGATGGCTTTAGCCACGTATGTCGTATTCCTGCACAGGGTGCAGGTTCTCAGCAGGAACAAGAGTAAGGTAGAGTAACAGTGCAATTGGTAAATTTAAAAGACGCAAGTGAACAGGTGTCATTTGCGCAAGCAGTAAAACAAGGCCTTGGACGCAATCAGGGATTGTTTTTCCCAACTGACATTCCAGTGCTCGACGATATCGATGGCTTATTAGCACTGCCGTTCGCTGAACGCTCTATTAAGATCCTCTCAACCCTGATTGGCAGTGAATTAGGCGAAGAGTTGGTGGCAGATGTCGTGAATACGGCCTTTACCTTTCCAGCGCCGGTAGTGCAAGTGACCGACAACGTATATAGCCTGGAGTTGTTCCACGGTCCTACGCTGGCGTTCAAGGACTTTGGCGGCCGCTTTATGGCGCAGGTGTTATCGCGTATCAGCGACGGTAAACCCATCACTATTCTAACCGCTACCTCGGGTGATACCGGCGCGGCAGTTGCACATGCATTCCACGGTCTGGATAACATCAATGTGGTAATTTTGTTCCCGAAAGGCAAAATCAGCCCGTTACAGCAGAAACTATTTACCACGCTGGGTGATAATATTCACACCGTTGCGATTGAAAGTGACTTCGATGCTTGTCAGGCGTTAGTTAAGCAGTCGTTTGACGATCCGGACGTACGCGAAGGATTACATTTAAACTCTGCCAACTCCATTAACATCAGCCGTTTGCTGGCACAGGTATGTTATTACTTTGAAGCCGTGGCGCAATTGCCTGCTGACAAGCGCGACCAAGTAGTGTTCTCCGTGCCGAGCGGTAACTTTGGTAACCTGACTGCGGGTATGATAGCCAAGACCATGGGCCTGCCGATTAAGCGCTTTATTGCGGCAACGAATCTGAATGATACCGTACCGCGCTACCTGAAGACCGGTGAGTGGGCGCCAAACGCGACCGTAGCGACTATGTCGAATGCTATGGACGTAAGTCAGCCCAATAACTGGCCTCGTATTGAAGCATTAATTGAGCGCGGTTATCTGGATAAGAGTGTGATCCGTGGTGAGTCAGTAGATGAGGAATACACCCAGTTAGCAATGCGTCAGTTGCTGAAAGAGGGCTATACCAGTGAGCCGCATGCGGCGATTGCCTATCGCGCAGTAAGCCACGATTTGGAACCGGGCGAAATTGGTGTTTTCCTTGGCACAGCGCACCCTGCAAAATTCCGCGAAACGGTTGAAAACGTGCTGGGTACACCGCTTAGCCTGCCACAACCTCTGGCTGACTGTGCTAACAAAGAAAGTCTCGAAGCTGAACTGCCAGCTGACTATGCCGCTTTAAAAGCGCATTTGTTTTCTTTGCTAAAAGGCGAGTAATGCCAGGCTGGCAAGACGTTCTCGGGCCGGTAAAGCACGCTGATTTTTTTCAGCAGTTAATGGCCCGTGTTGATGCCGAACGAATGGCGGGTAAAGCAATTTATCCGCCGGCCTCTGATGTATTCAATGCGCTGACTCTCACCCCGTTGGAAGAGGTGAAAGTGGTTATTCTGGGTCAGGATCCCTATCACGGTCCAGGACAGGCTCATGGTTTGTGTTTTTCAGTGCTTCCCGGCATCAAAACGCCACCATCACTGGTAAACATTTACAAAGAGCTGGCGCAGGATATCGACGGGTTTCGCATTCCATCACACGGTAATTTAACGCAATGGGCGAAGCAGGGAGTACTGTTACTCAATACCGTACTCACAGTAGAGCAGGGTAAAGCGCACAGTCATGCGAAATGGGGCTGGGAAGCGTTTACCGACGCTGTGATTAAATCGGTTAACGATACCCAACAAGGCGTTGTGTTTTTACTTTGGGGTAGTCACGCCCAGAAAAAGGGACAAAACATCGATACGCAAAAGCATTACGTATTGAATGCACCGCACCCGTCGCCACTCTCTGCGCACCGGGGCTTTCTGGGATGTGGCCACTTTAGTCAAACCAATGCGTTACTCAGTCAGCAAGGCAAACAGCCTGTTAACTGGCAGGTATAGACCAACAACGAACACTATAAAGCAAAACAGCCACAAGGTTTGCACCATGTGGCTGTTTGGTATTTAGCGTACGCCTTCCTCAAAGCTAAGGTCGAAACTTAAATCGATATCGGCCAACTCTTTCTCTAACTGATACCGGTCCTTAATTGCTTCAATCTCTCTCCACTTACGTTTTTTACTTTTGGTTTTGGTAGAACTGTCATCTAAATCGAGCATTTCAAATAGATCTGAAGTATCCACGGAGATCTCCTTATTATTACCGCTAACTACACTGTCAGTGTGTCTTTTTTGACCCCTGACATGTTATGTACCACAGCTACTGCTAAATTAAAATACTTTTATTTACTTTTGATTAACAATTTGTGACGCTGTGATGACAATTCCGTGGTGTTCAGATAATCCGGTTACCCGTAAGTGAAGGCTGGTAACCGGACGTATTGCACATTATTGGAACAAGTTGGACCAGTAATGTTTATTTTGGTGCATTGGCCTGCTTGAAGCGATTAATCAGTTGCTGGGTAGAACTGTCGAACTCATTGCTGCCTGCATCTCCCTGGATGCCTGCTAATACTTGATTTCCCAGAACTTTTCCTAATTCCACACCCCATTGGTCGAAGGAATTAAGCTGCCAGATAACACCTTGAACGAACACCTTATGTTCATACATAGCAACCAACGCGCCAAGTGTGAACGGATCCAGTTTTTCGAACAAAATAGTGTTACTTGGCTTGTTACCCGGCATAGTTTTGTGCTGCGCGAGACGGGTTTGCTCAGCCTCATCCAGGCCTTTACCATTAAGGTCTGCATAGCAGTCTTCAAAGGTTTTACCTTGCATAAGTGCTTGTGCCTGACCAAAGCAGTTTGACGCCAGCATAGCGTGGTGGGTATCGTCCTGGTTAGGCACATTCAGAGGCATCAGGAAATCTACCGGGATTACACCATGACCCTGGTGAATCAACTGATGGAAGCTGTGCTGACCATTGGTGCCTTCACTGCCCCAGATAATTGGGCCAGTTTCATAATCAATGGCTTCGCCAGCCTGCGTTACCAGTTTGCCATTACTTTCCATGTCCAGTTGCTGCACATAGGCAGGCAAACCGCGCAGGTAGTGATAGTAAGGCAGTAACACCTGCGACTGGGCATCAAAGAAGTTGCGATACCACACGCCAATGACCGCCAGCAACACGGGTAGGTTTTGCTCTTTCGGGGCCGTTTTAAAGTGCTCGTCCATTGCATAAGCCCCTTCCAGCAGGCCTTTGAAATTATCAAAACCCAGTGCCAGAGAAATAGGCAAACCAATAGCAGACCACAAAGAGTAACGACCACCTACCCAGTCCCACATTGGGAAAATGTTTTCCGCTGCAATGCCAAACTCGGTGGCGGCTTTTACGTTTGAAGACACTGCAACAAAGTGCTTGGCGATGTCTTCCTGGGTGCCACCTTGTTTCAGAAACCAGGCTTTGGCACTCAATGTATTTTGCAGCGTTTCCTGGGTAGAAAATGATTTAGATGACATCACAATTAAGGTGTCTTCATGGTCGCGCTCGCTTAGCACATCATGGATATGGCAACCATCAACGTTAGCAACAAAGTGCACTTGCACTGCGTCGGTGCGGTATGGCTTGAGTGCTTCGGTCATGATTTTGGGGCCCAGGAACGAGCCGCCAATACCAATGGCCACGATATGCTTAATGGCCTTTCCGGTATAACCTTTGTGTTCACCCGAGTGGATGCTATGGGTAAACGCCTTGATTTTGTCCAGCGTAGCCAGTACTTCTGGCATTACGTCCTGACCGTCGACAATCACCGGATTACCCGAAAAGTTACGCAGAGCAGTATGTAGCACTGCGCGTCCTTCTGTGGTGTTAATGGTCTCGCCGTTAAACATAGCGGCTTTTTGCGCATCAACGCCCTGGGCATCTGCCAGGTCAAATAATGCGGCGAGGACGTTATCAGTAATACGGTTTTTTGAATAATCCACGAAAATGCCGCAGGCAGACGCTTGCATGCGCTCAGCACGCTGAGCGTCACTGGCAAACCAGTCGCGCATATGTGCGCTTTTTACTGACTCAGCCAGGCTGGTGAGCGTTTGCCATTGTGCAGATTGAGTAAGGGTAGTCATACTCTTTTCCTTTGAATCGATGTAATGTGAGACAATGTTAATATTGTATTACAATTTGGCAAGCTTGTCTTTTAACATTGTTTCCAGCTTGTCCTGATCCGCAGCAAAGTTACGAATACCTTCTGCCAGTTTTTCAGTGGCCATGGCATCTTCGTTCATTTCCCAGCGGAATCCTGCTTCGCTTAAACGTTCACCCGGGGCTTCTGTTGCTCCGTTATCAACCAGTTTAGCTTCTACTTCGCCAGCAGTATTTGCCAGTTCTTCTAACAGGTTAGGGCTGATTGTTAAGCGGTCGCATCCGGCCAGCTCAAGTATTTCATCGGTATTGCGGAAACTTGCGCCCATTACAATGGTGTTGTAACCATTGGCCTTGTAGAAATTATAAATACTGGTTACTGATACTACGCCAGGATCTTCGCTGGCTTCGTAGCTGTCTTTTCCTGTGCTCTTTTTGTACCAGTCAAGGATACGCCCTACGAAAGGAGAGATCAGGAATACGCCTGCTTCCGCACAAGCACGGGCCTGTGCAAAGCTGAATAACAGAGTAAGGTTACAGTTTACACCCTGTTTCTCGAGTACTTCTGCTGCTTTGATGCCTTCCCAGGTAGATGCGATCTTGATCAGGATGCGCGACTTATCGATGCCGGCATCGGCGTACAACTGAACCAAACGCTCTGCTTTAGCAATGGTGGCTGCGGTGTCAAACGACAAACGCGCATCAACTTCGGTAGAAATACGGCCTGGAATAGTGGCGGAGATTTCTTTTCCAATTGACACTGCCAGTTTGTCAGCTGCGTCAGTAAGTTGCTGTGCTGGATCGCTTGATTGTTTGGCTGCCCATGCAACAGCTTCGTCAATCAGGCTTGCGTATTGTGGCATGCCCGCCGCTTTCAGCAGCAGCGAAGGGTTGGTGGTGGCGTCAACCGGTTGGTATTTTTTAATGGCTTCAATGTCGCCCGTGTCGGCAACAACGGTAGTAATTTTACGAAGTGATGCTAACTGATTGCTCATGATGTTCCTAATCCTGAATATGCCTGAATATGATAGTGCAGTAATCAACTTTACAGTGTTTGTGCCTGTAACAGCCTACTGTAGGGCGTCATTGTTGACTTATAGTGATATGTTTGACGTTTAGTGTATAACAATCTGGCAGATTGTTTAACCTCTTTGGTGGCGGTCGGATATGTCATTTTTTAACAATCCCAGTACGGTTTTCGTTAACCGGAAAATGCGAACCGTTCAATCGGTTTTACCGGCCCAATTTCTCCCCTGACAATGGTATACTTCGGCTCAAATGTAAGGAGAAATGATGTTAGTTGTAGTATCCCCTGCGAAAAATCTCGATTTTGACACCCAGATACCCGTATCTGAGCATACTCAGCCCGTTTTACTGAGTGATGCCGCTACGTTGGCGCAAGAATGTAAAGCACTGACGCCGGCGGATTTGTCGTCGCTCATGAAAATCAGCGACAAGCTGGCAACGTTAAACGCCAACCGGTTTGCAGAATTTAGCACTCCTTTCACACCGGAAAACGCGCGCCAGGCGTTGTTTGCATTTAATGGTGATGTGTATACCGGTTTGGATGCACACACCTTATCTGCGGACGATATTACCTATGCTCAGCAGCATTTACGTATTTTGTCGGGTTTGTATGGCGTGCTTCGTCCATTGGATCTGATGCAGGCTTATCGTTTGGAAATGGGTACCAGGCTGGCTAATTCGCGTGGTAAAAACCTGTATGAGTTTTGGGGTAATACCGTTACCACTGAGGTAAACAAAGCGCTGGCAGCGCAGGGCGATAACGTGCTGGTTAATCTGGCTTCAAACGAATATTTTAAGTCGGTTAAGCCAAAACAGGTTGATGGCATGATTGTAACGCCGGTATTTAAAGACAAGAAAAATGGTCAATACAAGATCATTAGTTTTTTTGCCAAAAAAGCGCGAGGGTTGATGGCCCGTTATATTATTCAGAATCGCGTTGATGATGTGGCTGGCCTGAAGGGATTCGATACCGACGGTTACTACTACAGCGAAGCGCAAAGCAGTGCAACTGAACTGGTGTTTTTGCGCGAAGAGCAGGTGTAATACCAATTCGCATAAGCAAAATGAGTGAAAACAAAACAGGCCGCAATCAGCGGCCTGTTTTGTTTAAACATGCTCAAGCATGATCAGGGCTTTAAGTGTTCAATAAAATACTGTGTTTTCATAGTTTGCAGGTGCAACGTCGTGCCTTCGCCTTCCGCAATGCTGTGACTGCGATTGGGGTACGACATAAATTCAAACTGTTTGTTGTGCTTCACTAACTCATTGATCAGCGCTTCCGTACCCTGATAGTGCACGTTGTCATCGCCGGTCCCGTGCACCAGTAAAAGCTTGCCTTGCAGATCTTTGGCAAACGTTATGGGCGAGGTTTGTGTGAAGCTATCCGGGTCGGTATTGGGGTTGCCCGAATACCTTTCCTGATAAATTGTGTCGTAATAGCGAATGTCAGCAACCGGTGCCTGGGCAACGCCAACATGGTATTTATCGCCATGGCGGAACAATAAATTCAGCGTTGAACTACCGCCACCTGAATGCCCCCACACGCCAACGCGGCTGGTATCGATTTGCGACCAGCGGGCAGCCATAGCATCCAGCGCATCGGCCTGGTCACGTACGGTAACACTGCCAATCTTTTTATAAATCGACTTGCGCCAGTCGCGGCCTTTCGGTGCGCGGGTACCCCGGTTGTCAACCGACGCCATGATAAAGCCCTGTTGGGTCATCATACTATTCCACAGATAGCTGTTGCCACCCCAGCTGTCCTGCACGGTTGAGCCCCAGGGTTCACCGTATACGTAGAAAATAATGGGATACTTTTTCGTGGGATCCATGTTGGCCGGGAACATGACCCAGCCGTCCAGTTCCATACCGTCCTGTGCCGTTACCGTGAAGAATTCGTGGGAAGGTAGCACTTCCTTAGCCAGCAGCGTCTTTAATTCCGCATTGGTGGTGAGTTGCGTAATGGTGCTGTGCCCGTCAGTCTTAATGATTTGGCTGACCGGCGGCTGATTAAACCGGCTGTGGGTATGCATGGCATAACTGGCGTCTTTCGACATGTAATAACGGTTGTTACCCGCAAACGCGTCTGGCGTGATGCGCTCTACCGGTTTGCTACCGTCAAGGGTACCTTTAAATAAAAAGCGTTGTTCAGGGTGATCAGGCGCTGCAGTAAAGTAAAAGCTATTGGTGGCTTCATTCAGCGTAATTAAATCCACAATATCGTAGTTGCCTGGGGTAAGGTCGATGATCTCACTGCCATCGCGGGCGATACGATACAGGTGACGCCAGTCATCGCGTTCGCTATGCCACACAAAGTGACTGCCATCCTGTTCCCATTCAGCTTCGTAAAACCATTCAAGGAAAGCCTCGTCTTTGTCGGTGTAAATGGTGTTGAGCGCGTTGGCCTTCCAGTTAAATAACCGCAGGGTATTGGTATTCTGCGGGCGGTTAACGTCCTGAATTAGTACGGCATCGCTGGTGCCAGCCCAGCTAATGCGCGGAATATAACGATCGCGATTATCACCAGGTAATGCTGCCCAATGGGTTTGTTTGGAGGCCAATTCCACTACACCTACTTTTACCGCTGAGTTTTGCTCTCCCGCTTTCGGGTAGGGAAACTGAGTGAGGGTAGGGTACAGCGTATCGGTGTTGTTGATCATGGTAAAATACTTCACCCCGGACGCATCCAACTGCCAGTAAGCAATATTCTGGCTATCGGGGCTCCAGCGGAATCCATCAGTTATGGTGAATTCTTCTTCGTAAACCCAGTCGAAATTACCATTGATAATGGTGTCGCTGCCATCGGTTGTCAGTGCGGTAACCTGAGATTTACCCAGCGTTTCCACATAAATATTGTTGTTTCTGACATACGCTATCTTTTGACTGTCCGGGCTGAATTTGGCGAACATAAGGCTGGTTGCTGGCGGCTGTTCACCACCTAACTGATACAATTGGTTGGTGTTGAGGTTTAATACCCAGTAGTCGCCGCGGGTGCGATGACGCCAGACTTTTTGCCCATTGGTAAAGATGAGCGCCCAGTTACCGTCGGCAGACCATTGGTAATCTTCAATGCTCAGAGCAGCGGTAGCGCCTTGCGGAGTGAGCTGCTCTACGGTGACAAGGACTTTTCTACCGCTTCCGTCTGGCTGGTAGAACACAATGTCATTGCCCGTTACACCGTGTTCAGTGTCGATGTTGGATCCAATGCTTCGGCTCTCTAATACCGTGTAGCCACTGCCGTCGTCTAACCAGCGGAAATAGGGCGCGCGTTCACTTTTGAATGTGTTGTCTTTATAGATGCGTTCAAGAGACAAGGCTGGCTTTTCTGGTTCAGTCGTCGTACTCGACGTTGAACTGCAGGCTGTTAAGGCAAGACCAGCCAGTAAACTGGCCAGTAGTGTTGTCGTTAGTGTTTTCAATGTAGCTCCCACCTTCGTTATCGTTATTTAATGGGAGCCAGTATAGGAAAATTACGCGTAACAACAAACTCGCTTGGTAGCAAAAATAACGCGGTTTGTGGCGTTTTGGGCGTATGCGTGCTTACGGCATGGATGCCAAATATTCCCGCGCCTCGTCTACACCTTCGTCGGCGGCGCGTTGTAACCAGTTTATGCCAGCTTGCTTATCGGCTGCTACGCCACGCCCCTCAATCAAAATCATACCATAATGATACTTAGCCAGACTGGTGTAACCCGCTTCATCCTGGGTATGTGCGCCCCGTTTTAACAACGCAGCGGCTTTTTCCAGGTCCTGCGGTACGCCTATGCCAGAATCGTAAATTTGTGCCAGCCAAATCATCGAATACACGCTTTCCCAGCGTGCAATGCAGTCTTCAAAAATGGCAATGGCTGCATCGTGATCGCCCACTTTTTCGGCGGCGTAGCCGTACAAACACTTGATGGGTTTATCACTATGCACAAAGTGCTCGTAGCTTAATTCATTGCCGGTTTCTTCTGTGCCGTGAGCAGCCCGGCAAGCGAGAAGCAAACAAAATACGACAAGCGCGTATCGCATGGCCATTTCCCTTATTGGTGTAAATGATTTGTAAACACTATAAGCGGTGGAACAATCTGAAAATATGCTACTTGGGAATGAATCCGCTACTACTCCGGTCTATTGAGTGCATTACCACTTAACTGAAATATGAACCACTATGTCACTTAGTTTTCGTCAACTGTGCATCGAGGATACGGATGATGTTTGCCGTTTATTGAACGACACCGCAATTCGGCGGCATTTGCCACTTGCATCAATGGCTGGCAGCTTTTCGGTTGAATTTGTTCAGCAGTGGATTGCACGGTCGCGTGCCCACTGGCAAGAGCATGGTTACGGTATTTGGCAAATCGAACGGGATGGTGAATTCATTGGCTGGGGCGGATGTCAGGTATTCAATGGCGAGCGAGAGTTTGTGCTGGTAGTACAAAGACGTGCAATGGGAGCCGGTTTATCTTTGCTCAAACAGGTGCTTGAGTATGCGCTTGGGGAATTTGGTGCTGGAAGTATGCTGGTTGTATTACCGTTAAGCCGGCCGGGTAGCCGCTTACTGAAACGTGTGGGTTTTACAGATGAGCAGACTGTAAGGATAAGTGGGTGCGATTTTATTCAGTATCGGCACCCATTTTTGTGTGAGGAATCGCTTGCCTAATCAACGTACATCTTTTGCTGAAACTTCAGTGTCTCACTGTCGTTACCGCGTTGAATGCGGATGCTGAACCGATATGTTTCCTGGTCGCGAAAAGGCAATACCGCCAGATAGTATATGGCATCGCCTTCCTGTACCCGTTTGAACGTTAGCGCTTTTTCGGTGCCCAGCAAATTGGTTGCACTGCCTTCCACGCCTACAAACTGCGCTTTTTGCGTCGCAGTGTCGAGTACTGAGATGTTCACCAGCGCGTTGTATTTGCTGCGTACAATACCGTATTCACGAGCGGTGTCGGGGCTAAAGAACGTAGAGTTCACCACGATATAGTGAACGTCCCATTCGCCAAGTTGCATTTTTTGCTCAGCGGACACGGTAAACGTGAGTAACGCTAATGTGAGGCAACACAGTTGCCAGAACTGCTGACTCAACTGCTTAAGCATCGCAAACCTCATTAATAAAAGGGTAAAAAATCGGCCAGTAGCATTTCTACGAATTTAAGCCCGATAATGGCCACCAGCACTGATAAATCCATTCCGCCCATGGGGGGAAGCACGCGTCTAATAGGGCTTAATAGCGGCTCTGTAAGCTGATGCAGTACATATTCAAACGGACTTCCGCCTTGCGACACCCAGCTCAAAATGGCGCGCATAATTAATACCCAGAATACCAGCGTGAGGAATTCTTTTAAAACCGACAACGCGCCAATGATGATCATGCCTAATGGGTTGATATTGCCGCCCAGCAATAAGCTGAGCGCAAGGTATTTACCCATGGCAACCAACAACGCCAGAATGAGGGTAGCCACGTCAATGGAGCCCACCGACGGTATGATCCTGCGCATTGGGCCTATCACCGGGTGCGTAGCTTTTACCACAAACTGACTGAGTGGGTTGTAAAAGTCAGCTTTGCTGAGTTGCAGCCAAAATCGCAGTAACACCACCATCAGGTACAAATTAAAAATAGTGCTAATTAAAAACACCATCGCGTTCATGTTGCGTTCCTATTAGTTAAAGAGAATTAGCCATTTCTTCGGCCCGGGATACCGCCGCTTGCATTGCTTTTGATACCATACCGGAAATATTGTCATCCATGAACGACTGAATCGCTGCGGCGGTTGTTCCGCCTTTAGACGTAACCTGCGCGCGCAGTTCGCTCAGCATTAGCTGTGGGTTTTCACATACCATTTGCGCGGCGCCCAACATCGCTTGCTGAACCAGCAACCTTGCATCCTCTTCGCTGAAACCCATGCGCATACTTTCTTCCTGCATGGCTTGCAGGAATAAGAAGAAATAGGCAGGGCTGCTGCCTGCTGCTGCAATCACGCCATTAATGCCACTTTCTTCGGTTACCCAAAGTGTTTTCCCTACGGCAGCCATCACCGCATCTACATATTTCCGATCGCTTTCACTTACCGACGCATCGGCATACAGTCCTGACATGCCAAGACCCAGCAGGCTGGGGGTATTAGGCATAACCCGCACAACCGGGTATTCAGCGCCCAGCATTTGCTGTAATCGTTGTACAGGCAGGCCGGCCGCGATAGAAATATACAGTTTGCCGGTTAAATCAGTGTCCTGTTGCAAAGCAGCACATACCTCTTCCATCATTTGCGGCTTTACCGATAGCACTACGGCGTCGGCAAATGCACAGGCATCACCGTTAGATTGAGTTACCTGAATGCCATACTCGGCAGCCAACGCATCGAGTTTCGGGCGTGAACGGTTGCTGGCCATAATATGACCTGCCGGGTAACCTGAAGCAACCAATCCCGCAATGATACTGCGTGTCATGTTGCCTGCACCAATGAAGGCAAGTTTGCGATGTTGCATGCGTCTCCTGTTGATTCTGTTGACGTTAAAAAACGGGTATTGCTGACACAACCTGTTCTTAGTTGCGCGACCCAAAAATGGCCGTGCCAATACGCACCATGGTTGAACCATGAGCAATGGCCAGTGCCATGTCGTTACTCATACCTACCGATAGTGTGTCTATGCCATCTGCCGAAGCCTGTAATTCTGTATACAGAGCGTGCAGCTGGCTTAGCGTATCGCACTGCTGTGCCTCACTTACGTTGGTTGCGGGTATTGCCATCAGGCCCCGCAACTTCAGATTCGGCAGAGCACAAATTGCTTCTGCAATACCGGGTAACTCTGCCGGTAAAATACCAGATTTAGTGGCTTCTTGTTCCAGGTTTAGCTGAATGCACACATTCAGCGGCGGCATACCAGCCGGGCGCTGCTCGTTTAATCGTGTGGCAATTTTAAGGCGGTCAACCGATTGTACCCAGTCAAAATGCTCCGCCACTAATTTTGTCTTATTTGATTGTATGGGGCCAATCATGTGCCATTCAATGTCTGAGAGCATTTTTAATTGTTCAATTTTGGCAACGCCTTCCTGAATATAATTCTCGCCGAACTGTCGTTGTCCGGCTTCATACGCTGCTTTGATATCCGATACCGGTTTAGTCTTGCTTACTGCCAGTAATCGGACACAATGAGCAGGACGGTGTGCATCAGCAATGGCGTGTTCAATTTCTTGACGTGCGTTTGTCAGGCGATCTGCTATTGTTTGCATTAACGAACTCATCTAGTGGTTGGGAGAAACCAGGTTGTGGATATTACCGAACTTTTAGCTTTCAGTGTAAAGAATAACGCATCGGATCTGCACTTGTCGGCCGGATTGCCGCCGATTATTCGTGTAGACGGAGAAATGCGACGACTGAA
The DNA here is from genome assembly GCF_006494365.1 of Aestuariibacter sp. GS-14. Lineage (GTDB taxonomy): Bacteria > Pseudomonadota > Gammaproteobacteria > Enterobacterales > Alteromonadaceae > Alteromonas > Alteromonas mangrovi. The sequence goes on along the minus strand of NZ_VHIP01000008.1, from coordinate 2,480 downwards.
TGTTGATCCGTTGGATCATAAACAGGTTCATGCATTAATTTACGAAATCATGAACGACAAGCAGCGTAAAGAGTACGAAGAAAACCTCGAAACCGACTTTTCGTTTGAGGTAAAAGATTTATCGCGATTCCGGGTTAATGCCTTCGTGCAAAACCGCGGTGCTGCTGCTGTATTACGTACCATTCCCAGCAAAGTACTCACCTTGGACGAACTGGGTGCGCCACCCATTTTTAAAGAAATCATCAATCAGCCAACCGGAATTGTGCTGGTAACCGGCGCAACAGGCTCGGGTAAAAGTACTACGCTGGCAGCCATGGTTGACCATATCAACGCGCACAAGCGCGAACATATTCTCACCATTGAAGACCCCATTGAATTTGTGCACCAAAATAAATTGAGCGTACTTAACCAGCGTGAAGTGCACCGCGATACACATAGTTTCTCGAACGCATTGCGTTCCGCTCTGCGTGAGGATCCGGATGTGATCCTGGTGGGGGAGTTACGTGATTTGGAAACCATTCGACTCGCCATTTCAGCGGCGGAAACCGGCCATTTGGTGTTTGGTACGTTACACACTAACTCTGCACCTAAAACCATCGACCGTATCATTGATGTGTTTCCAGCGGAAGAGAAGGCCATGGTGCGCTCCATGCTATCGGAGTCACTGCGCGCGGTTATTTCACAAACGTTGCTGAAGAAAATTGGCGGTGGCAGGGTAGCTGCACACGAAATCATGGTAGGTATACCCGCAATTCGCAACCTTATTCGCGAAGACAAAGTGCCGCAAATGTACTCGGTTATTCAAACCGGCCAGTCGCACGGCATGCAAACCATGGATCAGTGTTTACAGCGCCTGGTGGCAACCGGCGTGATCACACAGCAGGATGCCATGTCTAAAATGATCGATAAGCAACGACCGGGATTCTAGGGAGCGAGCGCATGTTGGATCAGTTTTTACAGATGATGGTAGACAAGGGCGCGTCAGACTTATTCGTAACCGCCGGGTTTGCTGTGAGTGCCAAGATTAACGGTAAACTCACACCGCTTACTGAGCAGGCACTTAGCGAACAAGGTGCATTGGATTTAGTGCATGCCTCAATGAACGAGGACCAGAAAAAGACCTTCCACAGTACCAAGGAGTGTAACTTTGCCATTGCCCGGGAAGGGGTAGGGCGATTCCGTTGCAGTGCCTTCTGGCAACGCGACCAAGCTGGCATGGTGGTGCGTCGTATCGTGACGCAAATTCCCAATGCTGACGATCTGGGCCTACCGCCCGTACTCAAAGACATTATTATGGCTAAACGCGGGCTGGTGTTGTTTGTGGGGGGCACTGGTACTGGTAAATCAACATCGCTGGCGGCGTTAATCGGGCATCGCAATACGCATTCGCACGGGCACATTCTTACTATCGAAGATCCCATTGAGTTTGTACACGAGCACAAAAACTGTGTGATTACGCAGCGTGAAGTGGGTATTGATACTCAGTCGTTTGATGATGCGTTAAAAAGCTCATTGCGTCAGGCGCCGGATGTGATCCTGATTGGTGAAATTCGCTCCATGGAAACGATGGAGTACGCGATGTCATTTGCCGATACCGGGCACTTATGTGTGGCAACTTTGCACGCCAACAACGCCAACCAGGCGATTGAACGCATTATGCATTTAGCGCCCAAAGACATGCACGACAAGCTGCGGTTTGATTTGAGTCTGAACATTCGGGCGATTGTTGCACAGCAATTGGTGCCAACTGTTGATGGCAAAGGGCGGGTTGCCGCCATTGAAATACTGTTGAATTCACCGCTTATTCGCGATCTGATTCAGCGCAACGAAATGGGCGGTTTGAAAGAAGCCATGGAGAAAGGGCGTGAGCAAGGTATGCAAACCTTTGATATGGCCCTCTTCGATCTTTACAAAGCCGATCGCATCACCATGGAACAAGCGCTGCATCATGCTGATTCACCCAATGATTTAAGGTTAATGATTAAGCTTGATGCCAACAGCAATAAGGGCGACGGTCTGGGTTCGTTGTCTGGCGTTTCAATTGATATGGACTAATGATCAGACTCTGTCAAAGCGATAGCGCTTTTACCCTTCAGCAATACTACGATGCCCTACAAGCGCAGGGCATCGCCTGTTTAATCCGCAATCAGTTCATCAGTGGCGCAGCCGGAGATTTGCCCATTCAGGACACACAACCTGAACTCTGGCTGATGGACAAAGACGACCTGATTATAGCCAACAAAGTGTTGGACGAACTTTCTGCGCAATGTGAACACGGCGAGTGGGTATGCGGTAGTTGTAATGAGCCTCAGGAGGCTGCTTTCAATTTGTGTTGGCAGTGCCAGCAGCCTCGTATTTGTGAGTAGCTAAATGGTGCATCGGCGACTGGTTTTCTATTGTGAAATTAGGGCGTGTTGATCTTTGCTGTATTAATTTTGTTCGTTCTAGGTGTTCAGCGATCGCGGCGCATGTTCGCAGGT
>NZ_VHIP01000007.1 GCF_006494365.1 Aestuariibacter sp. GS-14 | reverse complement strand
GGGCTAAATATTGATCTTGAAATAGTGGTCAAGGGGCTATCTTTTTTCATTGACAGCCCGGAGGCTCATATGTGTTAGGCTTTTCGCTTTGTATAAATTAACAACAAAACAATAGAAGCTAAAGTGTGTGAGATTGAAGCCGCCGTAAAAAGAATATCTGGATTAAAAACCACAGTTTCCAGATTTTTAATGTAACTATACATATACAGTATTGCGCTAACTCCGGATAGGCAAGATATTGCAAGTATCAGGCTTGAACTCATTTTTGCATCAAAAGCTTCATTTCTTCCAATTTTTTTACAAAGTTGAAACTGACGATAATAGATATAAAAAATAAGCGTGCTCACCAATAAGGAAGGAATAATAAATATTGGAGATAGGATTGAAAAAGCAGTAGCCATAGCGCAAATAAAGGCTGCAATAGCTGCCGGAAAAAATAATAAAAGACTTAATAAAATAGCTATTATCGACATAGAGCCTAACACCCCGTTTAAGGGGCAAAAACATGTAGGCTATAATGCGAAGCAGCCTACATGTTTTTGTCCCAGCGCGTCCCGGCGCGCGACTTGAAACGATTGTTATACGTGCGAGCTCTGAACTGTCGCGGCTTGCCGCCACAACCTGCTGATACAACCGCAACGCATAACGCCTTGAATTACCTTAAAACAACAACCTACAAAATACCAGACGCACTTTTGATTCTGTAAACAACCTGGAATGCTGACAGTTGGAGTTGCGGAACATCTAAAACCGCGATGATAAAGCTGCTGATACAACTGAAAATGGTGGGAGTAAAAACAACCTAGCAAACAGCCCTACCTAGCCAAAAATCTAACCCACTGATGCATTGAAACAGCTAGCCCGAATCGGCGTATAACGCCCGCATAACGGGCAAAAATACGTAGGCTATAATAACGAGCGGAGCGAGGAGAGCCTACGTGTTTTTGTCCCCAGCGAGCGCAGCGAGTGGTTAATGCGATTGTTAGGTGCCGGAGTTTGATATATCTCTCAGCTTATTTAACTCTTCTTTTACGTCCTTTGCTTCAGCATTGAAATAGCCCCAAGAACCACTTGGTAAGGTTACAAAATGATGGTCTTCCAGATAAATGACGTATTCCAAGCCAGTTAATAGTCCGAGCATACAATTGCCTGGTGAAAATGGAATCTCTTTAACTATACCAATTTGTGGATTTTCTCCTTTGAATGACTCCACAAGCTGGTAGGTTGCATTTACCACATCAAGAGTTTCGTTCTCGATTATTTCAGTTTTCAATTGTGTGCTAATTATTCTTCCAATAAATACTCGTTCAGCATCATCAAACATCTCCTCACGAGTTTTTTCTGGAAAAGAACATGCCCAGCAATCACTTGAAATCAGCACCGCAAAAGTTAATAGAACTAAATACTTTTTCATAGGCACCTAACAGCTTAATATGACTTCAAATGGTGTAAAAACTCACACCAATTTGGTGTATATAGTTCTCTCATAACTACCGCAAAGGTTCTTTTAAAACAACCCCATCATTCGAGTAAACAGGGTGCAATGCAAGTTTTCTTGCGTCTAATACACCGATACAGGTAATTATTTTTTACTTTATTACAAAGCTCACAACTTTCCCAAACTGAACTCAGCTTGACCGCTTTTTAGCATGAGGTGCTCTTCGCCGTTTTTGATTGCAGGTGATGCGATATTGATCCACTGGTAATACACATTTCGGTGAACCAGGGCGGTTAAACCGCGATGCAATGTTACATAGGGGCGTGGGTTCTCGATATCAGTCTCGTCTACTACCAGTGGGTGGGTTGGCGATAAAATCGCGGAGTGCCCCAGGTTACTCACCACTTCAATGGCGGGGCCTTCGTCGGTATCATGTTGGTGCCACTGTGAAATAACAAAAGGCGCATCCTCAACTTGAATGCGAACCTTTTCCGCGGGGGTTTTAAGAAAATAGTCGTCACCTTCTTTGAGTAACACCCTGGCGAATAGCTTTACCATGCGCTCCCTACCAATAGGACTACCGTTATACCACCAGCTGCCATCGGCCTTAATTACCATATCAATGTCGCCACAAAATGGCGGATGCCATTGATCGAACGGCGGCTCACTATCCAGTTTTTCAATGTCGGTGGTAAGGGTGTGTAAATCCATAGCAACGCTAGCCAATGCACTGTGAATACACCGTATGAAATCAAATTTGCAGATAAATGAAAAGCGAGAATCCTATTCGTTACTGTAGCAACATAACCATTACAGTGACTTATCTTCCTTAATGAGCGCCAACGGCTGCTTGGGAATAGAAAACAATAACGCACAGCACATTATTGAACTGCACAGCATAACAAGACTAACCGGTGCCAATGTGCCGTTAAAAAACACATTACTGATGCCGCCTAACAACCCACCAATTGAAAACTTAATGGCCGTAGCCAGGGAAGCCGCACTGCCACTATAACGGCGAAAATACGCCATCAGCATTGATGTAATACAGGGTTGAATTAACCCACCACAGCCAATCGCTAATGCCAGACACGGTATAATTAGCTGCTTATCTGAAACGCCAACTGAAACGAGTAATGTTAAACACCCCAAAATCAGACATTGAAAAAGCGTGCCCACTTTGAACAACGTTTGTGGCTCAACATGTTTAACGGCCTTGCCCACGCAAAGCGTAACCATGATCAGGCACACAACATTCGCAGAGAAGTACAAGGGGAATACCCCAACCGGAATAGAAAAATACTCTAAATAGATAAAGGCGGCGTTGGTGATCAGGGTCATCAGTACGCCGGAGCAAAAGCCGCCAGCCAGAATATATCGCGTGGCAATGAGCTTGCCGTCTACCCGGTGCGAAATAACCACTTTAAAGTTACCCAGCCACTGAGTAATGTTCAGATTGCCCTTGGGTTGATTTGTTTCAGGGATTGCCAGCCACTGCCAGCTAAACAACAACATGCCAAAGCCGAGCAGCGTAAAGAAGATCACCCGCCAACCAAAGTAAACAAGCAACGAGCCCATCAATGGCGCAACTAACGGCGCCAGCATCATCACGGTTATCACCACGGGAATTTTTCTGGCCGCGTCCTGCGGTGGATACACATCGCGCAATAACGCCATGGAGACTACGCCGGCTGCACCGCTCCCCATCCCTTGTAGCGCTCTCAGCCACTGAATTGCCTCTACAGAATTGGCATTTGCAATACTCACTGTAGCCAGCATATAAATAAGTAGCCCGCTGAGCACAATTGGCTTTCTGCCTATTTGATCCGACAAAGGGCCACCCAGCAGTTGCCCAATAGCCGCGCCAAAGAAAAACGCCGTTACCGTATAGTTAAGCGCCGCCATATTCGTATTAAAGTACGACGCCATGGCCGACATAGCGGGCAAATAGAGTTCCATGGAAAACGGGCCTACCGCAATTAAGGCCGAGAGATAAATTACGAAGAATCTGGGTGGGCGCTGATTATACATATTGACCAGACGATAGCAGTGTTGCCAACTGACTGGCAAATCACGGGTATTATAATAACCCGACTATCTTAGCAGAATTCCCGCCCAGCCATTAACGATAGAAAAGATACCAACTATTTACCCTCTCAATAGTTAACACAATAGTTAAAACCGTTTACAGCGCATAGGTTGTAAAAAGTCGGTTGTAAAAAATCAGCGGGTTATTCGGATTGCATTACCCTCCAATTCCGGTTAATTTTTTGTTAATCAACAAAATGCATACTATTGCGGCATACACTGCTTTCAAGGATAGAAAATGACACTCGTTCGGCTTTTGTGTACGGCATGCTTGGCTACCCTTACTTTCCCTGCATTAGTCAGCGCACAGCAGGCTCTGGCAGAGCTGAATACTGCACCGTCAATTCGCTCGCAGGTTACGCTTACACCGGATCACGAATTACAACCCGGCGTACCGCCTGGCGAGCTAAAAGGCACCTTTGAATTTCAAAGCCAGATATATGCAGGTACTTCAAGACGCTACTGGGTATTTGTACCAGCCCAATACGATGCATCGAACGCTGCCAGCTTACTCGTATTTCAGGATGGACATCGGGCATCCAATCCCAACGGATCAATAAGAATACAAACCGTAATGGCAAACCTGATAGCGCAAAAGGCCATGCCGGTAACCATTGGGCTGTTTATTACGCCGGGTAATATGTCGCCCACTTACCCGGACGATTTGGGTTGGAGTAACCCAAACCACCGATGGCAGGAATACGATGTAGTTAACAATACTTATGCGCGATTTTTAATTGAAGAAATGATCCCGTTATTGGAGCGGAATTATCATTTAACCGATGATCCCAACCAACGGGCCATTGGGGGGACCAGCAGTGGGGCAATTGCCGCATTTACGGCAGCCTGGTTCAGACCCGATTATTTTAGAAAGGTGTATAGCTCAATCGGCAGCTTTGTATCGATTGGCTATCACCCGGCAGAGCCTGGTATGCAAACCGGCGGACAGGATTACCCGGCATTAATTCGCCGGGAGCCCATTCGCCCCCTGCGTATTTTTATGCAGGACGGTATTAACGACCTGGACAACGAATGGGGTAACTGGTTTTTAGCCAATCAACAAATGGCCGCTGCGTTCCGTTACGTCAATAAACACGCCGATGAGCAAGCGCTCCCAGGCCCACGTTACGCGCTAAAAACGGTTTGGACAGACGGCGAACATAACGACTCGCACCCCGGCGCGTTATTACCTGAAGGACTGCGCTGGCTTTGGCAAGAATAACAGGTAAACAGCCAATCCATTAAAAACAGATAAAATACTGATTACATTAAATTTACTGCACCACCACAAACAGGTTTTACCAGCCCGATAAAGCGTAAAAATATACGTACAGCCAATTCCAATCACAGTACATTGGTGTAAGATTAAAATTACACCTGAATGATGAGTGCGCGTGAATGAAGCTTAAAGCCAAGTTGGTATCCAGTTACACCGCGATTGGAGTAATTTTCGTTATTGTGAGTTGCTTAACGCTGGGCTGGTTTATTGAAACCGACGCCAAAGCGCAAATATTGCAAACCACTCAGGCCCGGTTAATCAGCGCACGGGATCAAACGGCTCAACAAGTAGAAAGTTACCTTGCCAACGTGCAGTCTCAGGCAGAAACCTTGTCGTTTAACCCTACCACTGTAAATGCGATGGCTGAATTTACTGCCGCGTTCTCGCAAACCAGGGTGTCAAACACTGTAAGTAGCAGTCTCACCAGCTATTACAACAATGATTTCGCAGGAAAATACCGCTCGCTGAATTCAAACAGCAAGTTAAACAGCCTGGCATTACTTGAGTCACTGTCACCACTCACCCGTCATTTTCAGCAGCAGTACATTGCCGACAACCCCAACCCACTGGGCAATAAAGACGCCCTTACCAGTGATGGCTCAGGCTCTGCTTATGACAACACGCATAAAGCCTATCACGAGGTGTTTAAGGACTACATTGAACACTATGGCTACTACGATATCTTTTTGGTGGACGCCAGCAGCGGCTACGTGGTGTATTCCGCGTTCAAAGAGCTGGATTACGCCACTTCGCTCATCAATGGTCCTTACGCAAAAAGTGGGCTGGCCAAGGCCTATCGGGGCGCATTAGCACTAAGCAACAGTAAAACCAGCTTTCTCACTGATTTTGAAACCTACCTTCCTTCGTATGATGCCCAGGCGGCGTTTGTCTCTTCCCCAATTACACAAAACGGCAAAACGATTGGCGTGCTGATAATGCAACTGCCACTCGACCGTATCGATAGCATTATGACCCATAATCAGAAATGGGAAGAAGCAGGCTATGGTTTGTCGGGTGAAACCTATCTGGTAGGTGCCGATACCCTGATGCGCTCAAATTCCCGCTTTCTGTTGGAAGATAAAAGTGGTTACCTGGCTACAATGAAATCCATCGGCACCGACAAAACCACACTGAGCGCGATGGATGTATTTACCACCTCCATCGGCCTACAGTCGGTAACATCCGACGCGGCTAAAAGTGCTTTGGCGGGCAGTAGTGGTTATGCACTGGTTACCGATTATCGCGGTGTAGAAGTACTCTCGGCCTATAAGCCGCTGGATATAGCAGGGCTAAAATGGGTGATTCTCAGTGAGATCGATTACAGTGAAGCATTGGGATTTATTGAACACTTAAACGAACAAATCGTTTTAAATATTGTGCTGCTCTCGGTGTTTGCACTGTTCATCAGTTTATTGGTTGGCTGGTTTATGGCCCGCCCTGTTATCACTCCCATATCTCAAATGCACGAAACCGTTAAACAACTTAGCTCAGGCGATGGCGATCTTACCATCAGATTACCCGCCAAGGGCAACGACGAACTGTCTGCACTGGCAGGCAGCTTCAACGAATTTATTGAACATTTGGACACCACATTTTCTCAGTTACTGGCGTCCATTGTTCGCATGAAACCCATGTCGATAGACGTGACAGAAGTCAACCAAGAACTCATTACTTCGTCTAACAATTTACACAAGCAATCCGACATAGTGCGCGACGAATTAAATAACACACTAAACTCCAGCCAGTTAGTGGCAGATGAAGTGGGTGGAATTCAACAAGCCACGCGCGACACCGAATCCTGCGTAACAGACGGCAGACAGTTTGTAGACGAAACGATCCACAACATGGACCAACTGGGTGCAACACTTGCCAATGTATCAAGCGCAGTAAACGACTTAAAACACGATGCCGAAAGCATTTCTAAGGTTATCGACGTAATTAACGAAATCGCTGAGAAAACCAACTTACTTGCATTAAATGCGGCGATTGAGGCCGCACGGGCGGGTGAATCTGGCAGAGGGTTTGCGGTAGTGGCTGATGAAGTGCGAAACCTTGCCAGTCAAACCCGCTCTTCTACCACCAGTGTTGCGGAACTGGTAAATAACATATCGCACAGTACCCAGCATGCCGTAAGCATAATGAACAAGAGCCTGGCGAATGCCCAGGGATGCGTTAAACAGGTAAACGAAACCAAAGAAAGCTGGGCATTGATTGAATCTGCCATTGCCAATATTAATCAGCATGTATTGCAAATTGGCGCGGTTTCCAGACAGCAGCAAACCCAACTGCATGAAGTATCTGAAAACTTTAAGCTAATGGACAAGAGTTTTGATTTAAACCAGCATGCTATTGAACTGAGTGCCAGTATTGGTGAAGACATTACTAAAATGGGTAACAAACTCAAATCCCTTACAGACAACTTCAAGGTATCGAATCCATCGCACAGCGTTAAGCGTCGAACGGCATTCCGGGCTGAGTAACCCAGGCTTACATTACCGCGCGTGATATAAGCCACAAGATATTAAGACGTTATGGTGCTAATGCGCGGTGGTTTTTGAAAGCGTATTTAGCACAACGACGCCCGCTATAATTAGCCCCATTCCTACCACTCCCCAAAAGTCAGGCTTTTGCCCAAAAGCAAACCACGCCACTATTGAAATTGCGACGATACCCAGCCCAGACCAAACCGCATAGGCAACGCCCACAGGAATGGTCTTGAGCGTTAACGATAAGAAATAAAATGCAGCAGCATAGCCGACAATCACCAGGGCTGAAGGGACCCATTTGGTGAATCCTTCGCTTAACTTTAGGTTAGATGTGGCCATGACTTCACAAGCAATGGCAATGCCGAGAAACAACCAGTTTTTCATACAGAAATTAATGAATAAAAGAAAGAAGGCGTGAAGTGTAACCAATACCTTATGCAAATTGCAGTCTTGTATTAAATACCAGTTCGCATAGAAATTTGCCCACTCAGCCCCCCCCTGAGGGTGAACTGGCAGGCTTTTTAGCTAGGCTTGTTTGTGCAGGTTTGGTGGTTCCAAATCAAGCAAGCGTAACAACGCTAAAATGTCTGCCAGTTTGCCATTAGGGAGTTGCCCAAAGGGAGCGGCCAAAACGACTTATATCTATGTTGCGCCCTCTGAACATAGAATGACTATGCCTCAGAGGACGCGTCGTGATCTAAGTCGTTTTCGACTAGCCCTCAGGGATCACTCTGAGAGGGCAAATTTCTATGCGAATTGGTATAGCACAACCTCTGCGCACACTACCTCTGGCCAATACAAACAAAAAACCCGGCACAAGCCGGGTTTTAACTCACAAAGAGGTCGCTGAAGTTACAGCTCGCGGATCCAGATATTACGGAAGCTCACGAAATTGTCGTGATCCTGTAACTGAATCGGTGCGCAGCCGTGAGGGATGGTTTTAGGTGCACCAATCCACTCGGTTGTACCCAGAATTTTCGTGTGATTTTGCACCACTACGCCATTATGGATCACGGTAACGTAACCGTGCGACACCAGTTTCTCACCATCGAAGCGAGGCGCGGTAAACAGGATGTCGTACTCCTGCCACTCGCCCGCAGGACGCATGGCATTTACCAATGGAATAGTCTGCTTGTAAACTGAACCAGCCTGACCGTTCGGATAGGTAGCATTGTTATATGAATCCAGTACCTGAATTTCATATTTCTGCTGGAAGAATATGCCGCTATTGTTGCGCTGCTGCCCTTCCATGCCGTCGACATCAGTAGGTGTTTTCCACTCAACGTGTAATTGCACATCACAGAAATCACGCTTGGTTTTAATATCACCTTTACCCGGCAATACCGTTAACACGCCGTCTTTTACCGTCCACTGAGCGTCGCCGCCTTTCACCGACTCCCACTCACTTAAACCGCTGCCATCGAACAATACAATAGCATCAGACGGCACGCCATTGGCTGGCGCACTAACCACTTCGGGAACCGGCTCCCACACTTCGGTTTTTTGCGCCTGTTGCCAGGGTTCGAGAGCTTGCCCCTGTGCCACTGCAAATCCTGCAGTGCCCAACGCACACAGGGCAAGCGTACCTTTTACTGACCAGTTTAATTGCATAATTAAGGTCCTGTTATTCTTTAGTGTCTGAAAAGGGTGAATGCAAACCTGCGCTTAAGTAGCCCAGGCGCGATCACCTTTCTGATACGGCATGTCGCCATCGTATTTGCCCGGAATACTGACATACCGCAACGCTTTAGTCGCACCCACTTCGGATGTGAAGAAGCAGAATAAAGTAAGCTGCTTCATTAACGTGAAGTAATGCGGAACCGGCCCTTTGTCTTCCATATTGCGGTGACTAGGCTTCTGATGCACGGCCCAACCCAGCCCCACTTTCTCGTCCTGTGCCTTGGCGATAGAATCAAGTTTAGTCAATAACTCATGACGTTGCGTAGCAGACAGCAGCAGGAAAGGTTTACTGAACGCCGCTTTACTCTCCACATCAATGGCTTTCAGACCCTGACGGAATTCAGCTTGTTCAGGCGGCGTATAACAATCAGCAACCAAACCAACCATAGTTGCACCGACGTTAGCCGCTTTCGCCCCCGGGCTGTCTGTTGCAGGAATGATGGTTTCACCAATTTCGTTTAACAGGCTGATGTCCTCTGTGGTAAATCCCGCATCTTTGGCGCTGGTTGCCTCAGGCGCTTTGTCCCAGGCAAACGCATCGGCACCCACCATGGCTACCCCGGTGGCAGCCGTGATCAGTTTTAATATGTCACGACGTTCCATTACAGATTCCTCTTTTTCAGTTCTTCTACGGCATAGCTTGCAGCACGCGCAGTTAATGCCAAATAAGTAAGAGAAGGGTTTACACACGACGCAGAAGTCATACACGCACCGTCAGTCATGAATACGTTTGGCGCATCCCATACCTGGTTAAACTTGTTAGTAACCGAGGTCTTAGGATCGCGGCCCATACGTGCACCGCCCATTTCATGGATACCCATGCCAGGAGCATAGTCACCTTCATAGCCGTTTACGTTCTTCAAGCCCGCACGTTCGAACATTTCTACGGCATCGTCTTTCATGTCTTTACGCATGGCGATTTCGTTTTCTTTGATCTCCACGTCCATTTCCAGTACTGGCAAGCCCCATTTATCCTTCTTGTCTTTGTTCAGGTAAATACGGTTGTCGTGGTGTGGCAGCATTTCACCAAAGGCCGTCATACCAATGCGCCAGGTACCCGGCTCGGTAATAGCATCTTTTAAGCCTGCACCAATGCCCATTTCAGCGATATTGCGGTTCCAGCCATCGCGACTTGCGCTACCCTGATAACCGAAGCCACGAAGGTAGTTACGCTTGTCGTCATGCCAGTTGCGGAAACGCGGAATGTAGAAGCCCGACGGACGACGACCGTAATAGTATTTGTCGTCGAAGCCTTCTACTTCAGCACTGGCGCCCACGCGGAAGTGGTGATCCATAATATTATGGCCCAACTCACCGCTGCTGCTACCCAAACCACCTTCCCATACATCAGTTGCTGAGTTCATTAGCATCCATGTTGAGTTAAGTGCTGACGCGTTCAGGAACACAATTTTGCTCTTAAATACGTAAGTCTGATTGGTTTCTGAATCCAGAATTTCCACACCGGTAGCGCGTTTCTTGTCTTTGTCGTAAAGCACACGGGTAACAATAGAGAATGGACGCAGTGTCAGGTTACCGGTTTTCATTGCCAGCGGCAGCGTTGACGATTGTGTACTGAAATAGCCACCAAACGGGCAACCCAGCCAGCACTTATTACGGTACTGACAGTTCACTCGGTTTTGCTCTGGCTTAGGTTCAGTAATGTTAGCTGAACGACCATGAATAAGGTGACGCGTACCACCGAATGCTTTTTGCAAGCGCTGAGCGACTTCTTTTTCCACTACGTTCAGGGGAATTGGCGGCAGGAACTGGCCATCTGGTAACACGTCCAAACCGTCACGGCTGCCGCTGATCCCAGCGAAACGCTCTACGTAATCGTACCAAGGGGCCAGATCTTCGTAGCGAATGGGCCAGTCAACCGCAATGCCTTCTTTGGCGTTAGCCAGGAAGTCTTCTTCATTTAAGCGATAGCTTTGACGACCCCACAGCAATGAGCGTCCGCCCACGTGATAACCGCGGTACCAGTCGAAACGTTTTTTCTCGACATAGGGAGAGTCCTGATGACTGGCCCACATGCCATTAGTCGATTCATTCAACGGATAATCGCGTTGAATAACCGGCTCTTCCTGCTTGCGCTTTTGCGTTGGCAGGTCGCGGTGCGGATAATTCCAGGCTTCTTTGTGCGCGTTGGTATAATCCTTTATGTGTTCAATATTGCGTCCACGCTCCAGCATCAGTACTTTCAGGCCTTTTTCGGTCAGCTCTTTTGCTGCCATGCCACCACTGATCCCTGAACCGACAACAATCGCATCGTATTCGTTGTTCGCCATTACATCTCCCCTCTAATTCTGTGCCTAATAATCGACAGGGTAATTGCTATTTTTTAAACATCACAAATATCAATGGCCTGGCGCAACGAGGCGATTTGGCCGCTGATATCAGACGGTGTGGGTATAAACTCTTGCGCCACGTAGCCGGTAAAACCAGTAGCTACAATGGCTTTAATGATCGCCGGGTAATACAACTCCTGGGTATCATCAATTTCGTGTCTGCCAGGAACCCCGGCAGTGTGGTAGTGACCAAAGTAAGCGTGGTTATCCTGAATAGTACGGATAATGTCACCCTCACTGATTTGCATGTGATAGATGTCATATAACAATTTAAAATTGTCGGAGCCTAATCGATCACACAACGCAATGCCCCACGCGGAGTTATCTGCAAAATAATCCGGATGATTCACCTTGCTGTTAAACAGCTCCATTTGAAGCACTACGCCGCGCTTCTCAGCGTGCCCTAATACTTGCTTCAGTCCTTTTTCAGCATGGATTAACCCTTCCTCCGGTGTTTTCCCACGCTTGTTACCACTGAAACAGATTAAGTTCGTGTAACCGGCATCTGCCACTTTGTCTATATGCGCGGTGTAGCGCGTAATTAGCGCATCGTGGAACTGCGGATCTGCCCAGCCATCAGTCAGGTTAAGCTCTGCGCCATTACACATGGAGCTGTCTACACCATATTGTTTAAGTGTAGCCCAGTCTTCAGGCCCCACTAAATCAATGGCTTTAAAACCCAGAAGTTTAACGACCTGACACAGCTCCTCGATAGACAGCTTGCCGTAAGTCCAGCGACTCACTGAATGATTCACCGCCCCTTTCAGAGGACTACTTGGCTTTACATTGCCCAGTTGCGCCAGTGCATTGCCCGTCAGCGTTGCGCCGGTTACGCCTACCACCAGTTGCTTGAGCAACGAGCGGCGGGTTACATCATTGGCCAGCGAATCCATTGGCTTAGTCATTGGCTTCTACCTTTTCGCCTTTAAACAGCAGTACAAAAATTACCAGTACCACCAGCGCAAATCCTGCCGGGAAGTACCAAATTGGCGCCCAATCGTGACCTGCATTGGTAACATAAGAATCAGTAACCTGACCTGCCACCCAGAAACCCACCAGCATACCTACACCGTAAGTCGCCAGGGTAATAAGGCCTTGAGCCGCGCTCTTACACTGTTCTGCGGCTTTCGCGTTGGTATAGATTTGTCCTGACACGAAGAAAAAGTCGTAACAAATACCGTGCAGTGCTATACCTACGATCAGCAGCATCACGCCACCGTCGGCGTCGCCCAGCGCAAATAACGCATAACGCAACACCCAGGCTGCCATACCCAGCATTAATGTAAGCTTAATACCAAAACGGTTCAGGAACAGCGGCAATGCCAGCATGAACAACACTTCAGATACCTGACCCAGAGTCATTTTACCTGTGGCATTTTCTACACCGATCTCGGTTAAGAAGGGGTTAGCATTCTGGTAATAAAACGCCAGCGGAATACAAATCAGTACGCTCGATAAGAAGAACACCAGGAAGTTTTTGTCTTTCAGTAGTGACAGTGCATCAAGGCCCAGCAGTTCACCTAAGCCAGAGGCTTGTTTGCCTTTTGAGGCTGGTGGCGTAGCAGGAAGCGTAAAGCTGTATACACCCAGCGCAGCAGACGCAATGGCACACAACATAAAGGTGTTACGCAGCATGCCGTCAGCAATGGCTTGTTGAGAGTCCCAGGAAAACACATAGCTGATCACCAGACCGGCAACAATCCAGCCAATGGTGCCCCATACGCGGATTTTTCCAAATTCTTTGGTTGGGTCTTTCATTTGACCAAACGACACGGAGTTAACTAACGCCAGGGTTGGCATATAGGCAATCATGTAGCCCAGTACATAAGGGTAGAAGCTTGCGAAGTCACCAGACTGGTACATTAAATACATCAGCACTGCGCCCACTAAGTGCAAAATACCCAGAATGCGCTCGGCGTTAAAAAAACGGTCTGCAATCAAGCCAATAATGAACGGCGCAATAATCGCCCCCCAAGATTGGGTAGAAAACGCCATACCAATTTCACCGCCAGTTGCACCCAGCGTACCGCCAAGGAATGTCCCCAATGTGACAAACCATCCACCCCAGATAAAAAACTGGAGAAACATCATTACGCTTAGCCGTATTGTTATTGTGTTCATAGGCTCACCGCCAATTCCTTCGTTATGGTTATGGTTAGTGTTGTTAGTTGTCTAATCCAAGTATGCGACGATTGCGCGTGTCGCTACTGGTGGCGCCAGCAAAATCATCAAAGGCATGGGTAGCACGCTGAATGATGTGACTGGCAATAAAAGGTGCACCTTCCGCAGCTCCCTGATTGGAATCTTTAAGACAGCATTCCCACTCGAGCACCGCCCAGCCCTCAAACCCGTATTGGGTTAACTTGCTGAAGATACCTTTAAAATCGACCTGTCCATCACCCAATGAGCGGAAACGCCCAGGACGGTTTACCCAATCCTCGTAACCGCCGTACACGCCTGAGCGACCCGTTGGGTTAAATTCGGCATCTTTAACGTGGAACATCTTAATGCGATCGTGATAACGATCGATGAAGTCCAGGTAATCCAGTTGTTGCAGCACATAGTGGCTCGGGTCGAACAGAATGTTCGCACGTGGGTGGTTATCAACGGCTTTCAGGAAACGCTCAAACGTTGCGCCGTCGTGAATATCTTCGCCCGGGTGGATCTCGTAGCACACGTCAACGCCTGCTTCGTCGAAGGCATCCAGAATGGGCAACCAACGCTTTGCCAGCTCTGCAAAACCTTGTTCAACCAGACCTGCAGGACGCTGTGGCCATGGGTAAACCAGATGCCACATCAATGCACCAGAGAAGGTAGCATGGGCTTTCAGGCCAAGACGTTGACTGGCCTTTGCCGCGCATTTCAATTGATTAATAGCCCATTCGGTACGGGCTTTGGGATTGCCGTGTAAGTGCTTAGGCGCAAAGTTGTCGAATAATTCGTCGTATGCTGGATGCACTGCCACCAATTGACCTTGAAGGTGCGTGGATAACTCAGTAATTTCTACGCCCGCCTTGCGGCACGTTGCCAGAATCTCATCACAGTATTCCTGACTTTCCGCGGCGCGCTCCAAATCAAAAATCGCCGGATCACTGGTAGGCACCTGGATGCCCTTGTAACCTAAATCTGCTGCCCAGGCAGCGATGGTGTCCAAGCGGTTAAATGGCGCTTTATCACTTAAAAACTGGGCCAGAAATATTGCTGGGCCTTTTATTGCAGACATTGTGTACTCTCCTGCTTACTTTATGCTTTTCCGATACGAACAAGGCGTATCCATTTACGGTTTTACAGCGACAAAGCCGTCCACTTTTGCTCGCTGTTCTGGCTTGCCAGCATGGTGGCAATAAACGCCATCCCGCGTATACCTTCAGCCAACCCAGGTACGCCGTCTGCCGCACCTTGCTGACCGTTACGGATAGCCTGAGCAAATAAAGTGTACAGATTACCCATGGCTTCTAAGTACCCTTCCGGATGCCCAACAGGAATCCGGCACCGTTTTAATGCTTCTTCACACAATCCGGGCTGTCCCTGACCGCCACGTAAAATGGTCATTGGCGCATCCAGTGAGCGAACAATGAGTGAGTCAGGACGCATCTGGAACCACTCCAATCCGCCTTTATCACCATAAACACGAATTTTCAGGCCGTTTTCTTCGCCTGCAGCCACCTGACTGGCAATCAGCACACCAGAGGCGTTGTTGTCGAACTTCAGGAATGCGGCGCCGTCATCGTCCAGTCGACGACCCGGAATATGCGTGTGCAGATCTGCACACA
This sequence comes from Aestuariibacter sp. GS-14, assembly GCF_006494365.1. Lineage (GTDB taxonomy): Bacteria > Pseudomonadota > Gammaproteobacteria > Enterobacterales > Alteromonadaceae > Alteromonas > Alteromonas mangrovi. The sequence goes on along the minus strand of NZ_VHIP01000007.1, from coordinate 238,383 downwards.
AGTGAGTTACCTTACTGCCGGTAACAAACTCAGCCATGTTAAAAGCATGCGTGCCAATATCGCCCATGCAGCCACTGCCGCCAGATTGCGCCGGATCGGTTCGCCAACTTGCCTGTTTGTTTTCGCTGGCTTCCAGATTGTTGCTTAGCCAGCCTTGCGGGTATTCCACATAAACTTTGCGAATAGTGCCCAGCTTACCGGTTGCAACCAGATGACGGGCCTGCCACACCATGGGATAACCAATATAGGTATGCGCTAAGCCCAGCAGCGCGCCAGAGCTCGCCAATACAGACTCAAGCGATTTTGCTTCGTCTAAATTTATGGCTAACGGCTTTTCACAAAACACATTAAAACCGGCTTCTAACGCGGCTTTAGTTACCGGCACATGCAAATGATTGGGCGTAACTACTGCAACGGCCTGAATGCGCTTGTCTGCGGGTAACTGCTTTTCACCTTCAATTAAGGCTTCCCAGCTTGGATAAGCCCTGTCGGCAGCAATGCACAGCTGAGTGGCGGTTGCCAGATTGTTTTCTGGATTGCGGCTAAATGCCCCGGCGACTAAATCATACTGACCATCTAACCCGGCCGCTGCCCGGTGCACAGCACCAATAAAGGCACCTTGCCCGCCGCCAACCATACCCAGTCGAATCTTCTGCATGTTTGCTCCTGTGTAACACTTACTGCCTGTAGATGTACTGCCTGTTGAAGTAGTGCCTGCACTTATCCGGGTTCTGAATGCACTAATAACCCGGCGTACCTAAGCGGGCTGCTCGTGCACACCCGTGTGCACCACGCACACTACTCTACACCACATGTACGAAATATGTTAATTTTGTAAAAATGTAACGGATTACATTCGAGTATATCAAGATCGCCTGTCTGATCCAGTCTTAATTTACTTAATTTTTTAACAAATAGTCGAATGGAAACCGATAAAATGCCGCTTAGAACGCCCAAATGGCGGTTTTTTGATGAATTTGTCTTTGCAATCTTTTAACAATTAGCGTAAAAGATGTTATCGGTTACATTTTGCAGTAGAAATATCAGGAGAACAGGTTGTCAACGATTCGTGAAGTGGCAGATAGAGCAGGCGTATCCGTAGCAACGGTGTCACGCACTCTGCAACAACCTGATCGCGTATCACCCAAAACCCGTGTGCGCGTGCAGGAAGCCATTGATCATCTCGGTTACAAACCCAACCTCATGGCGGTGAAATTCCGTTCCGGCAAGACCCAGGTGCTGGTTGCCCTGGTGCCCACTGTTGCCAATGTGTTCTTTGCCCGGGTAATAAAAGGCATGCAGGAAGCCGCTGCATCTCAGGGCTATTCATTGCTGCTTATGAATACTATGGGCAATGACGAAATCGAGCGCAATTGCGCAAAGTTAGTTGATACTTCCCAGGCAGATGGCGTGATCCAATTAAGGGCGTTTAATCCTTTTGCACCGGATCAGTTTCAGTCGGAAGCATTATTACCTATGGTAAACGCCTGTGAAATCGTCGATGACGCTCGTTTCCCAACGGTAACACTGGATAACCGCGCTGCTGCAAAAGCCATGACAGAACATCTTATTTCACTGGGCCATCGCCGTATTGCCATGGTGAAAGGTCCACAGTCGAGCCCACTCACCCGCGACCGGTTAGCAGGCTATGAAGATGCCCTCAAAGCGGCAGGTCTCAGCATCGATGAATCGCTGTTGTGTGCTGGAGACTTTACATTGGCATCGGGGTATCGGGCTGCAACTACCTTACTCAGTTTACCAAACCGCCCCACTGCTATTTTTTGCGAAAACGACGAAATGGCCATGGGCGCGATGCGCAAAGTGCGCGAAGCAGGATTATCGATTCCCGGCGATATCTCGATTGCTGGTTTCGACAACATCGCTTTCTCTGCTTATGCTGAGCCACCGCTCACAACCATTGCACAGCCTGCTGAAGAGTTTGGCGAAACGGCAGTGAATTTATTGATTGACGTGCTGAACGGTAAAACCAAGCGCGCCATTAAGGTGATTTTGCCATTTGAAGTGATCACCCGACAAAGTACTGGCCCCGCGCCAACAACAGCTAACCTATAATAAGGAACGTAACCATGTCTGAACTAACGCTAAATCGCCGCCGTTTTTTGCAATTAGGTGCAACCGGTATGGGGGCGTTGCTGGGTGCAGCAGCGTGTAAACCCGCCGCTTCCGTAGCTTCATCTTCTGCCTCGGCGCAGCCTGTTGGCCTGCAGTTGTATACCCTGCGCAGTATGATGGAAAAGAGCGTGGCAGAAACCTTAGCGTTAGTGGCTGAAGTAGGCTACAAAGAAGTGGAATTAGCAGGTTTGTTTGGTAACACCCCGCAACAGTTTGCAGATTTGCTTAAATCAAATGGCCTTACCAGCCCATCTACGCACATAATGCCTCACCTGCTCAGAGCGGATCTGAACGCCCATTTAGACGCAGCCGAAGCACTGGGTCACAAATACATTGTTGTGCCGTATTTAATGCCTGACGACCGCAAGAGCATTGATGACTACTACAGCCTGATTGACGAAATGAACATGTGGGGAGAGCAATGTAAACAGCGCGGAATTCAGCTGGCTTACCACAACCACGATTTCGAGTTTCAGGAGCTGGATGGCGAATTACCTTACGATTTGATTCTGGATCGTTGCGACAGCGAACTGCTGGTGATGGAACTGGATTTATACTGGACTGTTAAAGCGGGATTCGACCCGGTAGCCCTGTTCAAGCGCCAGCCTGGCCGCTTCAAAATGTGGCATGTTAAAGATTTGGCAGAAGACGGCAGTTTTGCGGATGTGGGTAAAGGCACTATCGATTTCGCTACTATCTTCGCAAATGGCGAACTGGCGGGTATTGAGCACAAGTTCGTAGAGCGCGACCAAACAGATGACCTGGTTCGCACCATTAGCCAGGGCTTCTCTGCGGTTACCACGCTGCAAAGCAAGTAATATCTTTTTCAAAAAACAAACCGACGGTAATGGGTTTTGCCGTCGGTTTTGTTATTTTTAGCGATTACCGCAAACACTACATCATTTTAAATGTGAAAAGATTATGCAGCCCACTCATGGGTTGCCTTCTTCCGTCTTTCATAGGCGGCTGATACTCCCAGCCTTGTAGCGCTTCGATCGACGCCTCTTCAAACAGCCCTTTAGGGCTGGCATCCACCACTTTGATGTCTACCGGTTTACCGCTCTCATCCACATTGTATTGCAACAGCACCCATCCGTTTTGCAAAATCACACTCGAGGATGTTTTGGTTATCGCGGCATCAGGAAACTCAGGATTTTTGTACTTCAGCAGTGTTGGCTCAGGTGTCATTACCGGCACCGAAGGAGAGGGTCTTGGCGCAGGCCGCGCAATAGTTGTCACCGAGCAGGCGGTGATTAATGTCAGTAAAAAAGCAACTAACAGGTACTTCATGATGTCTTCCTTGAGTGTGTTCATTGTTCAAAAAAGACTCTACCAGACGTTATAAAATACGAAAAGACTTTTTGAGCTGCCAATATCAGGCAGGGTGCAATACCCTGCCCTCAGTTTTTATTGTGTCAGAAAGCGCCTGATCACGTAGTGCAGAATGCCGCCGTGCTGATAGTAGGTAAACTCATTACCGGTATCAATACGCACCTGCAACTCTACGTCCCGGTGATTGCCTTTATCATCGGTAATGGTCATGATGGTCGTCTTTTGACCTGCGCTAACCGCCGCAATAGAAAAGCTTTCGTTGCCGTTAATGTTCAGTGAATCTGCGCTGTCTCCTTCATTAAACTGCAGCGGCAATATCCCCATACCGATTAGGTTTGAACGGTGAATTCGCTCAAAGCTCTCGGCAATGACTGCGCGTACGCCCATGAGAGCCGGGCCTTTTGCCGCCCAGTCACGACTGGAGCCTGTACCATACTCTTTGCCCCCTATTACAATCGCCGGCATTCCTTCTTCTCTGTAACGCATTGCCGCGTCGTAAATCGACATGGCATCGCCTGAAGGAAAGTGCGTCGTTGCGCTACCTGTGGTACCAGGCGCTAATTGGTTCTTTAACCGCACATTTGCGAACGTACCACGCATCATCACCTCATGATTCCCCCGACGAGAACCATAGGAGTTAAAGTCAGCCGGGCTAACACCGAGAGATTGCAGATACTGGCCAGCCGGGCTATCCGGCGCTATAGAGCCCGCAGGCGAAATATGGTCGGTGGTAATAGAGTCGCCCACTTTCACCAAACAACGTGCAGCGTCGATTGCCCCCACCTCATCAGGTTCGGCAGACATGGTTTCGAAAAATGGCGGATGCTTGATATAAGTAGAATCAGGCCAGTCATAAACCGCCGAGTCACTGGTGTCCAAATCAGTCCACACACTGCTGCCCGTGAACACATCGGCATATTTGGCCTTAAATATTTCTCCTGACACGTGCTCAGCAATATACTCCGCAATTTCTTCGCTGCTCGGCCACAGATCTTTCAAAAACACCGGATTGCCGTCTTTATCCTGACCCAAAGGCGCCTTGGTGATATCGATTTTCATGTTGCCAGCCAGCGCATAGGCAACCACCAATGGCGGAGACGCCAGGTAGTTAGCAGCGACTTCAGGGTGTATACGGCCTTCAAAATTGCGGTTGCCCGACAACACCGAGGTAACCGAGAGTTTCGCGCCTTGAATGGCTTTTTCAATGGGTTCAGGCAGTGGACCAGAATTACCGATACAGGTTGTACAGCCGTATCCAACCAGGTTGAATCCAAGCGCTTCCAAATGCGGCATTAAGCCTGCGTCGTCGAGATACTGGGTTACTACCTGAGACCCGGGAGCCAAAGATGTTTTGACCCAAGGTTTACGGGTTAACCCCAGCTCGTTGGCTTTTTTCGCCAACAGCCCTGCACCAATCAATACCGACGGGTTTGAGGTGTTGGTACAACTTGTAATTGCTGCAATGACCACTGCCCCGTCTTCAAGATTGAATGACTCACCGTCAAATGCCACATAGGACGCTTGGTTTTCGTCAACGACTGGCGCTGCGCCCCCCTCAGCGACAAACTCGTTTGCCTGAGTGACGTCTGTGATGTCAATTTGCTCTGACAACCAACGTTCGTAGGCACTGGCAGCTTGCGCTAATGCAATGCGGTCCTGCGGCCGTTTAGGGCCCGCAACCGAGGGCACTACATCGCCTAAATCCAGTTCCAGGGTTTCATGGTAAGTAGCATCTTTACTGGTGTCGTCATGCCCCAAGCCGGCATGTTTGGCGTATGCCTCTACCAGTTTGATTTGCTGCTCATCACGTCCGGTAAGTTGAAGATAATTTAAGGCAACCTGATCTAAAGGAAAAATCCCGCAAGTTGCACCGTATTCAGGCGCCATGTTAGCAATGGTGGCTCGGTCGGCGGTTGTGAGAGACGACAATCCGGGCCCGTAAAATTCTACAAACTTACCCACTACACCGTGGTTGCGAAGTTGCTCAGTAATGGTGAGTACCATATCGGTGGCTGTCACGCCGGGTTTAAGGCTACCCGTTAATCTGAAACCTACGACTTCCGGCAAAAGCATAGTAACCGGTTGCCCTAACATTGCAGCTTCTGCCTCTATACCTCCAACACCCCAGCCAAGAACACCTAAGCCGTTTATCATGGTGGTGTGCGAGTCAGTACCTACCAGGGTGTCAGGGTAGACCATGGTTTCCTGCCCTTGTTTGTTAGCAAATACGCATCGCGCCAGGTATTCCAGATTTACCTGATGGACGATTCCCCGCCCCGGCGGCACTACCTTAAAGTTATCGAATGACGACTGGCCCCATTTTAAAAACTGGTAACGTTCTTTGTTGCGCTGTACTTCAATGGCCGTGTTTTTCTCCAGCGCATCCGGTTGTGCAAAGTGGTCCACCATCACAGAATGGTCAATAACCAGTTCAACCGGATTGAGCGGATTAATGGCCTGAGCATCACCGCCAAGTCGATTTACTGCATCTCGCATAGCGGCTAAATCCACAATGGCAGGCACACCGGTGAAATCCTGCAGAATGACTCTGGCAGGCACAAACGCTATTTCATGCTCTTCTGGCTTAGCGGTGTCCCAGGTTGCTACCGTTTCAATATCATTGGCGGTAACAAACTCACTGTCTTCGTGCCGCAGTAGGTTCTCTAATAAAATTTTTATACAAAAAGGCAGGCGCGATAAGTCGTAACGTTCAGACAGCGCATTTAAATTCACTGCGCGATATTGATGGTCACCCACCGTTAACGATGAAAACGATTGGTATTGTGTCATGTTGCAGCATCCTTAATTTGGCACAGGCTAATTGCAGACCGCTTCCAACAACCCGATCCTGTCTGCGGAACTAACCCTACAGAGTGCAAAAAGCCGAGCATGAATGAAATTTCACATTATTCCTACGTACCGAGCACAGGAAAAAGTTCACTTTTCATCGTGACACTGCGCCGTTAAGATGCCGCCCAATGATTAATGAAATGTTAATAAATATCGTGCATTCCGTAACTCGCTTAGGTATGCTCGTAGCACAACAATAAGACGTCAGTGTGGAGCAACGGCGCTTAACTGTGGCAGTTTTGCACCCGCTAATCACATCGATTAGCCATCAGGCGGAGTTAAACATGCACCCTCTCGTTGAGAAACTGAGGCTGGAGCCGCACCCGGAGGGTGGGTTTTACCGGCAGATTTATCGGTCAACAACTGAAGTGAGATCGCCAAAGCACGGGTTATCCCGCCCGGCGGTAACACATATTTATTTTTTACTGCTGAAAGGACAGGTTAGCCGGTTTCACCGCGTGCTTCATGATGAAATCTGGAACCACTATAGCGGCGCGCCCTTAACGCTTTATCAACTGCATCAGCAACAACTGCATGAAAAGCGCATTGGCGGTAATGATAACGACATGGCAGCCATCGTGCCGGGTGGTCATTTTCAGGCCGCACAAACCACCGGCGACTATTCACTGGTAGGTTGCTCGGTTGCTCCGGGTTTTGATTTTGCGGATTTTAGCTTTATTGACGAACCGTCGGTGCGTCAATGGATAGAACTGGCGCATCCACACTTAAGTAAGTTTCTATAAGTAAGTTTCTATAAGCGGCCCCCTCACCAGCGCGAGGCTTGTGGCCGCTTCTTTTCACTGTGTTTACGCGCTTAGTAAAGCCACGCGTAACTCAACTTCATAAACACGGATTTATCAGTAGTAGTAAGTCCGGTTAACGGATTTTCTTCAATAGCAGCGCTGGACACGCCCACAAAGAAACGCGTTAGCGGATTGAGTTTATAGGAATACAACAACTGGCCGCCCAAAGTACGTGTGACCGGCTGCACCTCAAAGGTATAGTTGCTCTGGTTGCGATGCGTGTTGTTATATATGCCAATCAGTCGCACAAACTGTCGGGTATCCAATTGATAGGTGAGTCGCAGATCGGAAATCCGCGCAGTAAATAACGTTGCACCGGCCACATCCAGATTGCTGTATAGCTGCGTGAATCTAACCTGTGTGTGCTTACCTAAATTCACGTCAATCATGGACTCCACAAACAGTTCGTTACCCAGCCGGTTATTGGCAAAATCTATCTGGTCGCCTTTACTGGCAAAAGTACTTACAAAGAGTGTGGGGTTGGGCCGCGTTTCAACATAAACATTCACGGATTGTTCTTCAAATCTATCGGTATTGCCGGTTACCGCCAGTGTTGACGGGTCACGACGCAGCCCCACTCTTTCGCGCTTTACGGCACCCAGCTCAAGATACGACTGCCACTTTCCGCGAATATTAAATGTAGCTTCCAGCTCGCGCTCTATCAGCTCGCCGTTATCGTTGTGCGTGAGATCCCAGTCACCTTTTAGCTGAATGCGGTTCCACCAGCTCCCTTCGTTCCAGAAATTGTAGCCGCCACCGACCACGGATTTATTAAAATCTGCTTTGGTTTCAAATCCCAGATCGGCGCGAAAACCCGCATCGTTTTCGTAGCGATCTGCGCGGAAGAACCAGTCCTGTTCTTCGTGGCGATAATTCACTCGCCAGGCTGTGCCGCTAAATGCCTCAGTTAATCGGGTGCGAAGTGCGGTCTCCGATAAGTTTTCTTTGGTTGTGCAGTCGTCGCCACAAAAATTGAGGTATAAATCATCCGGGTACTGCGTGTTTGACACCACATATTGCGCGCGAACAGTGTCTTGTTGAGTAAGCCGGTATTTTACGTCCAGCCCGTTCACAAAGTTGTGGTAATCACCGGCTTGCCTGAAGGTCGTCACCGAACCCACTGATAAATCATTGTTGTAGTCGAAACGATAGCGAAGTGCGCCGTTGAGTGATTCTTCTTCGAGTACAGCCACACCCGAGCCAATATTCCCCGGCACAATAAAGGCGGTGTTAGCATCGTCAGCCATAAATACGCCAAACGTATGGCGCTCCTTCTGCCCGGTTAGCTTTAAACCGTAATCCGGAGAGCCAATGTTACGGGTATACACCAAGCGTTGATTCGACGAAAAATAGTCAGCATTTTCCACAAAAAACGGGCGCCGCTCATCGAAGAAAAGTGCAAAGGTATTGTTGATACTCACCTGCGCATCATCGGCTTCTACCTGCGAGAAATCCGGATTGAGCGTTGCCTGCAAAGACATTTCAGGGGTAATACCCCATTTTATGTCCAGCCCCGGTTCGACAACTTCTATGTCATCCCATTGATTCGACGAAAACGGATCGCGACTGCGGCCTTTTCCCAATACCAGAGTAGGCACCAGCGCAAGGTTCTTTCCTTGGGTTGCCTGTTCGAATCCTTTTACGTCGCCAAGCTGACAGAGTGAGCAGGCATCGTTGCGATCCCAGGGAATGTTGGCAATCCGCAAGCGTTCCTCGCGCGGATAGAATCGAATAAATTCAGCTCCCCACAGCTTACTGCGCTCGCCTTCCTCAAAATTCATAATGCGTAGCGGGATAGCCACTTCCACAATATACCCATGGTCATTAATGACACCTGCTGATTCCCAAATCGCATTCCAGCCGTCACTTTCATTCCCGGTCATTTCGTTTTGGATGGCATCGGCCTGCACCCCAAGAGGATTGATAAAGAACTGATACGCCAGCCTACCGTTATTGAAGGTATCCAGTTTGATGCCAACCAGGTCATCGCTCCATACTTTATCGCGATCGCGGAAGAATGCGCGGATCTGCTGAGGGTCAGGATCCTCAGCAATAAAGGCAATGTGCAGTGTTTCGCCGTCTTCAAAAAGCTTAACCTGCGTAGCCACAGGTGGAATGGTATTGTTGTATGGCCGGGTTACATATTCCAGCGAAATAACCTGGGCATGCTGCCACTGGGTCTCATTCAGTTTGCCGTCAATGGTTACCTCGCCCTCGATAAAAGGAATATGGGTAACAGTTTGCTGTTCAGATTCACTGATCAACAGGTCATTGGCAAGTGCCGGATTCAGGCACATCGCAGCCAGCAACAGCCAGCCTGTACATCGCAATATCATAGTTGTGTCTACTGTCTTCAATCCGCGGGCGACTATGCCACAGGAACACAAAATTCCTATGTAATGTCGATAGAGTTTAGAAGACACGCGGTGAATTGTTAAAATTATTAACAATTCGTTACATTAAGCACGATTTCTAGACACTTAGCGGGCGCTGCTGATGCGAAAAGTAATGCCCAACCAGTTTTTCCAGGTGCGCTATTGAAGCACGATTAACCGGCGCAGGCTGGCTTGTATCGAGCTGATTAAAGCGCCCCATTCCAGCCAGAATGCAATACCAGGACGGGCGCAGGTATACAAGTTCCGAATCAAGATGATCCAACGCGGTTTCGAAGCAGGCACCGCTATCCCACTTTTCCAGCAAATACTGCAGATTGTCAGGCACAACCATATCGTGCCGGCACGCAGTCCAATAGGCTGAATCTGTACGGGTGTTCAGGTAATAATGCGCAGCAATGTAATCGCGAATGCCGTCGAACATGCGATTCATTTCGCAGTTGTATTCCTGTTGTGCCCTGGCCAACGGTTTATCCGAGCCAACACCATCCACCAATTGATAAAGCGCGTATTGCACCAGCATAAGCGCCGTCGCCTCCAGGGGTTCAATAAACCCCTGAGCTAGGCCAATCGCAACACAGTTACCTTGCCAGTGCTGCTCTAAGCGTCCAACCTCCATATTCAGATGGCGAGCGGGTATGCCGTCATCAACATTTAACGCCTTGCGCAAGGCCGCTTCGGCTTCGTCGGCTGAACAAAAATCAGCACTGTATACGTAGCCGTTGCCAATTCTGGTAGTCAGTGGAATTTGCCACATCCAGCCGCTATCCATGCCAACCGAGCGGGTCTGAGGCGTGATAGGATCATCATTTCCATGCATTGTGGGCAGTGCAACAGCGGCATTGTTGAATAACGTATCACGGTAACGTTTAAACGGCGCGTTCAGCGCTTTTTTCATTAATAAGCCAATAAAGCCAGAGCAGTCTACGTATAAATCCGCATGCAGTACATCGCCCTGCTCCATACGCAAACCGCGGATATTGCCTGCTTCGGTATAAACCTCTGCGACTTTTCCTTCGCGATGCGTTACGCCCTGTTTCATCGAGAACGAGTGCAGACGCAGGGCTAATTTGCTGGCATCAAAATGGTAGGCGTAGTCGATATCTCCGGGTAATTTGCTGCTTTGCGGTGTAACCCGTTTTCGCACCATTTCAGCGGCACTAAAGTAATGTTCAGGCTTTACATCGGCATTTGCCAGGCCGCTTCGCAACTGCTGGCAGCTATTAAAAAACAGCTCGCCGGTGTGTTGATCGAGAGGGGTAAAAAATGGATGGAAGTACTGAGAAAAACGCGCGCTATTTGTCCAATTGGCGAACTCAATGCCGGTTTTATAGGTAGCATCACAGTCAGGCATCCAGTCTTGCTCCTGCCAGCCCAAATCAGCAAAAAACTGCTTTAGAAATGGCGTTGAACCCTCGCCCACTCCAACGGTGCCAATTTGCGATGACTCAATCAGGGTAATGTGAGTACTAGTGCCCCATTGTTTCGCCAGATACGCCGCACACATCCAGCCGGCGGTACCACCACCAACAATAATAACTGATGCCGGATGTGTTTGATTCATCATTACGACCGTTTAGTTGATTCGCGAACCACCAGCTCTGGCACAAACACTTGCGCCGGAATGGCTTGCTTGTCATTGCCAAGCTTACGAGCCTTCAACGACTGGATCAGTGTGGACGTCGCGCGCTGGGCGATTTTATCAGTAGGCTGGGAAGCCGTCGTTAACGGCGGAAAGGTTTGCCGGGAGAATGGGCTGTTCTCGAACCCGGCAATCGCCAGGGTTTGCGGTACATCCACCCCTCGCATGCGCGCACCAAATAAGGCCCCCGCCGCAATCTCATCGTTACAGGCAAACACCGCAGTAGGCTTCTTGGGCAAGCTCAGCAATGTTTCAATGCTTGTAACCCCGGTACCAAACGAGTAAGTGCCTTCGATCACGAATTCAGGATGTTGTGGCAATCCATGCGCAGCCAACGCCGCAGCAAAGCCTTTCTGACGCTCGATGGTCGAGTTGTGCTGCTTTTCACCGGCAATAAAGCCAATGTCACGATGACCCTGCTGAATAAGGTGCTCAGTAATTTGGTAAGCCGCCTGGAAGTCGTTAACCAGCACGCAGGGCTGACCGCTCTCAAGCGCTTCGCTGCCCGACAAAATACGCACATAACGCACGCCTTTCTCGTCAAGAGAAGATAGCACTTCTGGCATTTCCGAGAGCGGCGGCGACAGAATCAATCCGGCTAATCTTGCGCTGTCCACCATGCCAAGAATTTCCTGAATGATGTCGTGACTGCTGGCATCACAGGGGTGAATGAGTAATTCGTACCCGTTCGCCCGGCACTCATTTAAAATCCCTTTTTGCATATCGATGATGTAATACGCGTTAGGGTTGTCGTACACGTACCCAAGCACATAGTTGTCGCGTCCGGCCAAATCCCGCGCCGCTTTGTTGGGCTTGTAGTTAAGCAGGTCAATGGCCGCTTGCACCCTGGCCAGCGTGTCGGGTTTAACCGTACCTTCGTTGTTTATTACACGAGAGACCGTTTTAATGGATACACCGGCATGTTCGGCAACACTTTTAATTGTGGCAGACATCGCGCCTCCAGATTAAATTTTATCCAAAAATAATTCTTTTTAATTCATTATGTTGCAACAATTTTGAACAGACTTTTTAATTTTTGTGTTTGCAAACGTTAATTTGTTGTTGTAACGTTAACACTCAATGACAGCGTTGTCATCCATTTTTTAAGAAATCTGACGCGTCTGTCATTTTATTTGTGAGTCAAATGACAGCGTTGTCATTCTTCTGAGAACATTCCTTACAAGAACAAGGATTTGAGTGATGAAACAACATAAAATAAATACACTAACTCGCGGGCTACGTCTCGCCTTCACCGTCGGAGCAATGGCAGCCACTGCAGTACCTTGCGCAATTGCGCAAGAAGGTGCCGATACGACAGAAATCATTGAAGTACGTGGCATTCGTGCCAGTCAGAAAGCCAATATCAATACCAAGCGCTTTTCTGATTCAGTAGTTGATGCCATTACCGCAGAAGACATTGGTAAGTTCCCCGACAAAAACGTGGCGGAGTCTTTATCCCGTATCCCGGGTGTGACTATCAACCGTGACTTTGGTGAAGGTCAGGGTGTGACCATCCGTGGCGTACAGCCAGACCAAAACCTGACATTGGTGAACGGTCAGGCAGTGGGTACGGCGCAGTGGTTCGTGCTGTCAGACGCAACGCGTAACTTTAACTTTGAGATCCTGGCATCTGAAATGGTAGCAGGCCTTGAAGTGTATAAATCATCTCAAGCCGACCTCGACGAAGGCGCGCTGGGTGGCACGGTAATTCTGCGTACCCGCAAGCCATTGGACCTGGATGCCAATTCCGCACAGGTATCGGTAGAAGCTCAGTATAACGATATTTCTACCGAAACGGATCCATCGCTTTCAGGCCTTTACAGTTGGAAAAACGACGACGGCACGTTTGGTATTTTAGTGTCAGGCAGTTATCAGCAGCGTACCGTTCACCGCGAAACGAATGAAGATTTTGGTTGGTTTGGTCCGAGTATTCCACGTATCGACCCACTGATCGAAGCCCCACAAGGTGCCAGCAGCAAAGGCGCTATTCCATGGGGTATGGGTTCAGCATTGTTTAAGCAGGATCGTAAACGTCAGGGTATCGACGTAACTGCACAATGGCTTCCCACTGACGATCTGGACATCTCTGTTCACTATCTTTCATCCACCATGGAAGCCGACAACGTCAACTCTAACCTGATTGGTATTCCGTTCCGCGGTATTGCCTACATGGGCGAAGACACCAACAGCGGTACAGTAAGTAACGGCGTAGTAGAATCTCTGGAAGTAACCGGTTTACCGCAGCGTCCGGGCTGGGCCCGCCATATGGCTTACGACAACATCTTCCGTGACGGTTCAGAAATGTCTACTGAATTACTCGACATTGAAGGTCGCTATACTCTGCCAAGTGGCCAGTTGCACTTCCAGTTGGGTACCACAACGGGCGAAGGTACAAACCGAGATTTCTTTACTGAGTTTTGGGTAACACCAGACGACGAGCGCGCCAACTTTGACTTCTACAATCCAGGCGGCGCTAACCCGTATATTGATTTCACCTCTGCAAGCCCTTGGTTAGCGAATCCCGGCGATGAAATGTGGTTAGGCGGTATCTTCGATCAGGTTAACAGCACAGAAGATAAAGAAAACTATCTGCAACTCGACTACTCACACTTTGTTGAGTGGGGCGCCATAACTGAAATCAAAACCGGTTTAAAAATGCGTGACCGTAGCTTTGGTCAGCACCGTTACCGCACTGACTTGGCGAACCTTGCCCCTACTGGTGAAGGCAGCCTGGGCCCGGCAAGTGATTTCTGGTCTGGCGATATGGTAAATGTAGAGCATGCACAAACTAACGGCGTAGCCGCCAGCTACTTCATGCCGGATAAAACCGCCATGTACAATGCGCTGTATGCCGTAGCAGAGTGTAACGACAGCAATTCAGGTGGTCTGTGCCGTAATTCCGACGTATATCTGAAAGATGCGTCATTTGATATCGAAGAAGACATCACTGCGCTATATGTCATGGCGAAATTCGCAACTGATGGCCTGCGCGGTAACATTGGCTTGCGCTATGTTGAAACCGACTCAACGTCAAAAGGGTTCGATCTGAACAGTGGCCAGGCAGTGGCTTACGACGGTGATTACAACGAATGGCTGCCAAGTGCAAACATCGCTTACGACCTGTCTGAAGATGTTGTGCTGCGCTTTGCGGCATCACGAGTAATCACCCGCCCGGCGCCGTTCCAATTGGCTCCAGCGGTTAACCTGACACCAGAAACCAGTTCAGGTACAGCGGGTAACCCAGGTCTGAATCCACTCACAGCCAACCAGTTTGAAGCCGGTGTGGAATGGTATTACGACAGCGCGTCACTGGTCTCTTTCACCTTGTTCAAGAAAGACATCAGCGACTTCATCTTTACCAAAACCGTGGCAAAAGAAATCAACGGCCAGCAAATCAATCAGCTGAGCACGCCTGAAAACGGTGGCACAACGGCAATTGAAGGCTTTGAATTCCAATTGCAACACGCGTTTGAAAACGGCTTTGGTGGTTACTTCAACTATACCTACACCGACGTAGCAGATGCCGAAATTGATGAAGCGGCCGCTGTGTATGACGATGCAGGTAATATTGTGGGCGCTACCCTGTCTACCCGTACCGTAAGCTTCCCGAACACCTCTAAGAACTCGTTCAACATTGGTGTGTACTACGAAGCAGACGAGTATAGCGCGCGCTTAAACTACAACTACCGTTCAGAGTACTTTATTGCGCAAACCGAGATTGGTCCTCGCTACCGCGACGAACAAGCTCAGCTAGATGCGCAGGTTAGCTGGCAATACAGTGAAAACCTGACCATCAAAGCAGAAGCGCTCAACCTTACCGATGAAATTTGGGAAAACTACTACGTAAGGGAAAGTGACGGACTGCGCCTTGGCGGCACGCAAAGTGCCAACGGCCGCAGACTGTTTGTGGGCGCGAGCATGAGCTTCTAAGCCCGGCCATCGCTGGTAGCCACCAGCTAATGGGCAGCTTGTCTTATCCCTGATAAGCTGCCCCATCTACACCCATAATTACAACGACACTCTTTTACCTGGCAGTGAGTATGATGAAGAACTATCTGGGATGGCTATTGTGCCTGGCGAGCGCACAAGCACTGGCAACCACACAGCCCGAACTCAATCAACTGGGACGCACTCTGATTGTGAGCTACCAGGTGCAAAACAATATTGCACAGGTGCCTTGCAACACCGACATCATGGAAGGCAAGTGTTTCACTGCCCAGCTTACGTTATCTACGCAGGATATTCCGGTAGCCCAGGGCACATCGCTGTACTTTAGCCATATGTCGCCCATTGCCGATGCAGTAGCCGAAAGCACTAACATAAGCGTAACCCACATAAATGGCGACTTGCACCGCATCGATTTTTTGGAAGAGGTAAATACCAACACCTCGATAGCAATCAACATTAAAGCGCCGTTCTGGCACGCCTCGCGCTCCGATGTGATGCCCAATTATTATCTGGTTTCAGGTGAGTTAGAACCTGTGGTCATCGACAGCACACAGCTACAACACAGGGCTGACTCACAGTTACCTGTAGCAGGCCATGCCCAGCGCTGGACAAAGCCAGAACAGTACCGCAGAAACAACGACGACAACCTGCCCTTTGAAACTGCGCAATACGACTATGATCAAGCGCCTGCGCAATGGGCAGTGGAATCACGCAACCGTATTATTCCGCAGGTGACATCGCAGTCAGAACAATTGGGATTTCTTAGCCTGACAGGTATCCGGCTACCCCAAGCTTTGCCCGCATTAACAGCATGGCAACCGTTATTAGCACAATTGGGATTATCAGTCGGTGAGCAAACTGACTATGCGCCTGTTGATATACGCATTAACGAAAGCGATTTTAGCGACTTAAACAACCAGGACGCCTACCGCTTAACAGTCAACGAAACCGGCATAGCCATTCATGCCGCATCGGAACACGCAGCCGGTTATGCATTGGTAACCCTGGCGCAGTTAGTAGACCCGCAAACCAAGCGCGTTAATTACACGCACATCGAAGACGCACCGCGATTTGACTATCGCGGCGTACATATCGATATCGCGAGAAACTTTAACGGTAAGCAAGTACTTACCACCATTATTGAGCAAATGGCCATTCTCAAGCTCAATAAGTTGCACCTACACATTAGCGACGACGAAGGCTGGCGATTGGAAATTCCAGGACTACCTGAGTTAACTGACATTGGCGCTTATCGCTGCCATGATCTTAGCGAGCAACAGTGTCTGCTACCTCAATTAGGTGCAGGGCCAGATCGTAACAGCCCCAATAATGGCTACCTGACGATTGCGGATTATCAGCAACTGTTGGTACAGGCAAACAACCTGGGCATCGAAGTTATTCCGTCGTTTGATATGCCCGGGCACGTTCGTGCTGCCGTGAAGTCGATGCAGGTTCGCTACAACAAACTGATGGCGCAAGGTAAACCCGAGCAGGCCCGCATGTACCTGCTCACCGAGCCGGGTGACCCATCGCAATACCGCTCGATACAGTTCTACAACGACAATACGCTGAATCCCTGTATCGACAGTACCTATCGCTTTTTAGATAAAGTCCTTAACGAACTCAAAGTGATGCATGCAGAGGCTGGTGTGCCGCTGCGCACTTATCACATGGGCGCAGATGAAACCGCCGGGGCATGGACCCAATCTCCGGCCTGTTTGGCAAGCGGTGTGGATCAGGAAAACCTCACCGGAATGTTCATTGAGCGGGTGGTAAAACTGGGTAATCGATACGGGCTCACCATGGCAGGCTGGAGCGATGGCATGGACAAAGCGTTACCCGCCCTGACCAACAGTCAAATACAAGTAAACGTATGGGACACCCTGTTCTGGGGCGCCACCAAAACCGTGTCGCACTGGCTGCATGCCAAGGTGCCCACGGTACTGAGTTTACCCGACGTGCTGTACTTTGATTTTCCATACCAGAACAACCCGCTCGAGCCTGGCTATTATTGGGCAGCTAAGTCAGTCTCGCTTCGCAAAGTGTTCGAGTTTATGCCAGAAGATATGCATCAAATGGCACAGCTTTGGACCGACAGAATGGGTAAAACCTATGAAGATACGCCGGTATCGGGGGACTTCCCCATTGCAGGCATGCAGTCTCAACTTTGGACCGAAGTAACCCGCACGCCCGACAGCGTGGAATACATGCTCTTCCCACGACTGCTGGCATTTGCCGAACGCGCCTGGCATCACGCTGACTGGGAAGGCAAGGTGGCTCAGCCTAACTTTGCCGGGGAAGTGAACAACGACTATGCATCATTTGCCCATGCCATGGCAACACGGCATTACCCGCGCCTGATAGCCCACGATATCAATGTTCGTGTTCCTCCACCGGGCGTGAAGCAAGACAATGAACAACTGTTTTTACGTGCCCTACTCCCCAACCTGGCACTGGAATACAGCCCTGACGGCGTCCACTGGCACCGCTACTCTGCGCCGCTGCGCATAGGTGAAGCCATGATGGTACGAGCCCGGGTACTGTATACCAACAAGACCAGCAGAGTGGTGCAGCTTCACTCACCACTAGCACAGTAAATCTTTTGAATTAGTAAGTTTGAACCTCTGTTCAAACCGGGACATTGAGTAAATGTAAGCATGAATAGCGAATTATATTTCATCGGCGTAGACGGCGGCGGTAGCCGCTGCCGGGTACGCCTTGAATCCGCAGACGGCACCTTGCTGGCCAAGGGTCAAAGCGGCCCTGCAAATGTGATGCGTAGTCTGGACACAGCTTGCGCCTCCATAATGGATGCGACAGCGAAAGCCGTTGAGGCAGCAAAGCTATCCATCACTACGCAGCAGATTGTGTTATGCGCAGGATTAGCAGGCGCCAACATTGCCTCCGCACATCAGGCATTAATGGCAAAGCAGTTGCCATTTAAACACGTTCATCTGGTAAGCGACCTTCACGCAGCCTGCGCTGGCGCGCATGCCGGGAATGACGGCGCAGTGATTGTATGTGGTACGGGCTCGTCAGCCACCCGCTATGCATCAGGCTGCTTCACCGATTTTGGCGGACACGGCTTCCCCATCGGCGATAAGGCCAGTGGCGCCTGGCTGGGTTTGCAAGCCGTGAAGCATAGTTTGCTGGCCTTTGACGGCCTGGCCCCAAAAGACGCGACATTTAACGCCGTATGCGAGCACCTTCAGGCAAACAGCGCTGAAGATATCGTACGAGCCTGTGCAGGTTTCAATTCCAACGACTATGCCGCCATCGTGCTGCCTTTGTTGCCGCTATACCGCAAAGGTGACAGTGTTATTGAGGGTTTCGTACAGGAAGGACTGAGTTACCTGCAATTACTCGCCGACGAAGTGTTGAATACACCGGAAATGGCTCTGTGCCTGATAGGCGGCCTGACCGAACTTTACCACCCCATGTTAAGCAATACGGTTCAAGACCGCATTCAACCCTGCCAGCTCAGCCCTGAAGAAGGCGCTATTTTACTGGCAAAACAAGCAGGAGATTTTCAATGACCAGCAGTATTATGGCGAAAGAAGCCAGGCAAGCCGCCAGCGCCATTGCCGGCCAGTTAACCCACAACCAGGCGATCTGTGAACGCCTTGCAAATACCTTAAAGCAACGCAAGCCCGGCATGATCATGATGATTGCTCGCGGGTCTTCCGATCACGCCGGTGTATTTGGTAAGTACCTGTTCGAAGTAGAACTGGGCTTGCCGGTATGCGCCGCTGCGCCCTCGGTGTCAGGCATTTTCAATAAGCAGCTAAACCTTACCAATGCGCTGGTGCTCGTGATTTCGCAGTCGGGCCGTAGCCCGGATATTCTGCGTCAGGCCAAGGATGCCAAAGCGGGCGGTGCCTATACCGTTGCCATCGTAAATGACGAAAACTCACCGCTGGCAGAGCTATGTGACGAAGTGTTGCCCGTGCGAGCGGGCGAAGAAAAAGCCGTAGCGGCCACAAAAAGCTATCTGGCCAGCTTGTCTGCGCTACTGCAACTATGTGCTGAGTGGTCGGGCAATACTGAGCTAAAAGCATCGCTGAATCAGCTTCCCGAGGCACTTGAAGCCGTATGCAATGAACCACAGCAGCTTACGCAGGCACATCTCACCGGCGTGCATAACTGTATAGTACTTGGCCGCGCATTTGGCTACGCCATTGCCCGCGAAGTGGCGCTTAAACTTAAAGAAGTACTGGGTATTCACGCCGAAGCGTTCAGCAGTGCTGAATTTATTCACGGTCCGGTTACGCTGGCTGAAAAGCCACTGTCGATCATTGACTTAGAGATTGAGGACGAGTCACACACGTTTCATCGCGCAATGATAGAAGATATTAGCCGACGACGCGCAAAAGTTGTTAAGCTGGCAAATATAAACAAGGCATTGCACCCCAGATTACTGCCCCTGCTGTTGATGCAGCGCTTCTATCTGGATATCGAACAAGTGGCCGCCGACATGGGCTTAAACCCCGATGCACCGCCTGGATTAAACAAAGTGACTCAAACGGTATAACCATGAAACTATGTGTTGAACGCGTCATCACCCCGGCAGGCATGTTAAATAATGCCGCCATCACCATTGAGCAGGGCGTGATCACGCATATTGATGAAGCAGGCGATTTACCAGTGACTGCCGGAACGCTGCTACCCGGCTATGTTGACACCCAGGTCAATGGCGGCGGTGGCGTACTGTTTAACCAGCACCTCGACTACCATAGCCTGGATGTATTAGCCCGTGCCCATTTGCAATTCGGCACCACGTCATTGCTCCCCACCCTCATTACCGATTGTGAGCAAGTGATGGCAAAAGCGGCCGATGCCATTGCCGAAGCAATAGAGCGTAAACACCCCAGCATTGTGGGCGTGCACTACGAAGGACCTTTTATTCATACCAAGAAAAAGGGCGTGCATGACGCACAATATATTCGTACACCAAAGGATTCAGAGCTGGCTATTCTGACCCGCAAGGATTTAGGCAGAGTGCTTGTTACCGTTGCGCCCGACAATGTGCCGTTGAGTTTTATACAGGAATTAACCGCGGAAGGCGTAGTAGTCGCACTGGGGCACAGCAACGCCACATTTGAACAAACTCAGGCCGCGCTCGATGCCGGTGCCACCGGCTTTACTCATTTATACAATGCCATGTCTGCCCTACAGTCGCGCGAACCCGGCATGGTCGGCGCCGCGCTAAACAGTGCGGCATATTGTGGCCTGATAGTGGATCATCACCACGTTCACCCCCAAAGCGCGGCGCTGGCTATTAAAGCAAAGGGCCCGCATTACATCATGCTGGTTACCGATGCCATGGCCCATGTGGGCTGTGATATGAATGAACTGGCCTTTTTTGATACCACCATTACCCGCCACGGCGGCAAGCTGACCACGCCAGACGGTACCCTCGCAGGTTCATGCCTGGACATGCACCAGGCGGTATTGAATACCCATCGCGACCTTGGCTTTAGTCTGGCGGCGTGTAGCCAAATGGCCAGTCTGTCGCCGGCGCAGTTTATGTCGTTGCAGAATACGCTGGGTAGCATTGCCATTGGTCAGCAAGCTAATTTACTGTTACTGGATAATAACTTAACAATAAACAACATATGGCTGCACGGTAAGCCGGTAGCCGCAGAACAGGAAGCGACAGCATGACAACACAAACCCTACCGCGCACAGGCATGCAAAGCCTGATGCCCATTCTCACCATTGGCCTGTTGTTCTTTATCTTTGGGTTTGTCACCTGGTTAAACGGGGCACTTATTCCCTTCCTGCAAATGGTCTGTGAACTCAGTGAAATGGAAGCGCTATTCATTGCGTTCTGTTTTTATGTTGCCTATGTGGTAATGGCTTTACCCATGGCCAAAATACTGGAAGTCACGGGTTACAAGAAAGGCATGTCGCTGGGGCTGGCAATGATTGCCTTCGGCTGCCTGCTGTTTGTGCCTGCAGCGCTAAGTAAAACCTTTGCGGTGTTTTTGATTGCCCAATTTGTAGTAGGTTCCGGCCTCACCATTCTGCAAACCGCGTCTAACCCGTTTATTGTGCACTTAGGTTCGCAGGACAGTGCAGCTGCTCGCATCGCCTTTATGGGCTTACTCAACAAATTTGCAGGCGTATTAGCACCGCTGTTGTTTACTGCGTTGGTGCTGGGTAACTTCAGCGATGTGAGTCAGGTGAGCCTGGCTCAACTGCCGGAAGCTGAGCGAACAGCGCAGTTAAACGAGATGTCGAGTCAGCTCATTCAGCCTTATATTGGCATTGCTATCGCACTGGGCATTCTGGCTTTGGGTCTTATGCGCGTGAATCTGCCGGATATACAATTTGAGAGTGACGATAGTAACGACAGCACACAAGCCAATGGCGTGTTGCAGTTCCCGCATTTGGTGCTGGGCGCCATCACCCTGTTTTGTTACGTGGGCGTTGAAGTGATTGCCGGTGATACTATTGGGTTATATGGCTCGTCGCTGGGCGTTGCCAATGCGACATCTCTTACGTCATTTACCATGACCGCCATGGTAATTGGCTACTTCCTGGGACTATTTTGTATTCCCCGGTTTATTAACCAATCTAATGCCATGTTGATGTCTGGTGTATTGGGGATCGTATTTACCGTCGGGATCATACTGGGTTCAGACCAATCTCATACGATATCCACTGTGCTGTGGGGCTGGACAGGCATTCAAACTCTGCCTGATACCGTAGCCCTGATCGCCTTACTGGGGCTGGCTAATGCTATGGTTTGGCCGACAGTGTGGCCGCTGGCGCTTGCTGACTTAGGCAAGTTCACCCCCAAAGGCTCGGCTATTCTGATAATGGGTATCGCCGGCGGCGCTATTCTGCCATTGGTGTACGGCGGGTTGTCTGACGCACTCGACGCGCAATCGGCCTACGCTGTGATGTTACCTGGCTATGCCTTCATTTGCTATTACGCATTGATTGGCCATAAAAAGCGTAACTGGTAAGAAAACAACGCCCCTGAACAGCAAAAAAAGCACTGTTCAGGGGCATTTAGCACACTTGATTAACACCATTCTCACACCCCATAAACATCAGGTATTTTTTCCGCCAATTCGCTTGTAACTGCCGCTAAGACCTTTTAGATTGGACCATTCGGTCTGGTTTTTAATGTTGCACAGAAGAGTTTTACCCATGCGTTTTGCATCCCTTAGTATCAAACAAAAATTAATTTTTATTCTGGTGATTGCCGTACTGGCATCTACCCTGTTGGTCGGGACTATCCAGCAGTATATTGCCAGACAATTAGTTGAGCAGAACATGGAATCAGTGCAGTTACCCAATATGGTTAAGCAGGTTGCCAACCGGGTAGATAAAGAAGTGGCAGTAATGAAGTCTGTTGCTTACTCCATTGCCAATAATCCCGACGTCATTGCCTGGTCTCAGGCGGGTGCGAACCCAGCGGGCGAGGCGCAGTTGATAAAGTACCTGGGCCAGCTTAAAAGTTTTAACGACCTTACGGTTACCTCCTTTGTCGATCGCCAAACGCACAAATACTGGAATCAGGATGGTTTTCTGCGCGTACTTAAAAACGATCAATACGACGGCTGGTTTTTTGCCTATAAAGACAGTGGCCAACCGATTTCGTTGAGCCTGTATAACGAACCCGGACAAGGTTACCGGCTATTTGCCAATTACCAGCAGGTAAATGGACGGGGCATGTCCGGTGTTGCCAAGTCTGTTGACGACTTGATGGCCGTACTTAACAGCGTAAAGATTGCCGAAAGTGGCTTCATTTTCATGGCTGACGAAAAGGGCACTATTAATGCTCATGGCAATACCGATTTACTGGGTAAATCACATCTTCGAGACATTACCTCCAGCGCCATTGCCAGCACATTGCTTACCAAGCAAGACTTCAACCTTATACGCGGTGAAGTAGAAGGTGAGGACATGCTATTTGCCAGTACCTATGTAACAAGCGCAGGCTGGTATGTAATCGCACAGGTTCCGGTTAGTGAGCTTTATACTGAAATGAACAGTGCCAGTGTGTCGATGATCACCTGGTCTGTTATCATTGCACTGGGATTTGCCATGTTAGGCGTTTGGTTCGCTGGTAGCATTAGTAAGCCGCTGGAAAACCTGGCGAGTGTATTTACGCAATTGGGTAATGGCCAGGGTGACTTAACAACGCGTATTCCACTGCCCGATCAGAAAGAAACCCGCAAACTGGTAGAAGGATTCAACCAGTTTACTGCCAGCCTGCATGGCATATTAACCAACGTTGCCGCAACCAGTGTGCAAATTCGACAGTCAGCCGCACAGGTAGCTGAGCAGTCTGCACTCACTGAATCCAATAGCGAAAAACAACGCGACCGCACCATGCAGGTAGCAACAGCATTAAATCAAATGGGCAGTACGGTGAACGAGATCGCCCAATCTGCACATGATGCGGCCAACAGTGCCAACCACAGTGCCAGTGCATCTGCCAATGGCCAGGCGTTTACACAACAGGCCGTAAACACCATTAATCAACTTGCCGGACAAATCAATAACGTGACCAGCGTAATTGAATCACTAGATGCGCATACGGATGACATTGTAAGCATTTTAGAAACCATTCGCGGCATCTCAGACCAAACGAACCTGCTTGCACTGAATGCCGCTATCGAAGCAGCGCGCGCTGGCGATCACGGCCGCGGCTTCTCGGTAGTAGCAGATGAAGTGCGCACACTGGCGCAACGCGCAGCCACCTCAACCGAAGAAATCCAACGCAAAATAGACAGCTTCAAACAAGAATCGCAAGCCGCCGTTGAGCAAATGCGGATCAGCAATAAGCAAACGACAGATGTGGTAGATGCGGCGATGCAAATTGACGCCATGTTAAAAGAAATTGCCGACGACATTCAGCTTATTCACGGCATTAATACGCAAGTTGCTACCGCTACCGACGAACAAAGTGTGGTGGTAGAAGACATTAATCGCAATATTCACGATATCAGCGACAACAGCGACAATAACCTGCGCTCGGCCAAGCAGATGGTAGCAACAAGTAAGACAATGGCAGAACTTGCCAAGCAGCTCGACGACGAAGTGAGCAAGTTTAAGCTATAAGATCCAGGATATCCGTCATCCCGGGCTTGTTCCGGGATCTACTCAAACAGGCCGCGATATTTAAACAACCCTGTTCTGTTGCTTTAGATCCCGGATAAGTGCTTCGCACTTTCCGGGACGACGGATGGGGATAAGCGCTTCGCACTTTCCGAGACGACTGTGTGGATACATCCCTTCTCCGTCATCCCGGGCTTGTTCCGGGATCCTCTCAAACAGGCCGCGATATTTAAACAACCCTGTTCTGTTGCTTTAGATCCCGGATAAGTGCTCCGCACTTTCCGGGACGACTGTGTGGATACATTCCTTCTCCCCGTCATCCCGGACTTGTTCCGGGACCTTGGCTTGACCCGGGACCTACTAAAAAAGGCCGTGAAACCAAAATCCCCCTATTCCGGCCGGATACTGCCCAAAATGATGTGTGTAACCGATGCAAGCGTGCTCTGGAAAAAGTCCGGGTCATTCAGGTCTTTCCCGGTTACAGCTTTTACCTGCACACTAAAATCAGCGTAGTGCTGGGTGATGGCCCAAATACTGAAAATGAGATGATACGGGTCTACTTCATCCAGTTGTCCCTGACTGATCCAGGCGCGAATCACCTTGGCTTTTTCTTCTACCAGTTTACATAGTGGCGATTCCAGCTCATTCAACAGCAGCGGTGCGCCCTGCACTACTTCCATACAGAACAATTTAGATTCAGCCGGATTGTCCCGCGACATTTCCAGCTTCACTTTAATGTAGTTAGTAAGGGTATCGATGGCGTTTTGTTCAACACTGAATTGATGCAAGGGCTTTAGCCACACATCCAGTAAGTGCTTGATGACATCGAGATACAACTGCTCCTTGCTGGAAAAGTAATAAAGCAGATTAGTTTTGGACACTTTGGCTTTAGCGGCAATTTGTTCAACGCTGGTGCCATTTACCCCGTGCTGTGAGAACAAGGCCAGCGCGGCTTTCATAACGCGTTCACGTTTGTCCTGTAATGCTTTTTCCCGTCTTTTTTGCGTTGACGGTCTGAACACGCGAGCCGGCTTTTGAGATGCCGCTGATTGGTCGGCGGAAGATGACTTCATCAGTACGTAAATTCCTTTAATTGTGCTGCGTGTCAATTCTACACGATGCTGCGTATTGCACCAGTTGAGTACAACACAAACAATTTCACGCTCCAAATTGGACCAATAAGTCCACTTTCAAACAAGAAAAAATCACAACCAATTGATTAATAACAACAATAATAGTTGGCCCGCTTTATGCTGAATACTATTTGAACGGCCTTGCGGTAACGCAAACCGTTTATCCGTAAATAAAAAAAGCATCTAACGACATTTTATTAAAAAGGGAGAAGTAATATGGATATCGGCGTATTTATTCCTATTGGCAACAATGGCTGGCTAATTTCCAAAACATCACCCCAGTACAAACCGAGCTTTGATTTAAACAAAGAAATCGTTCTGAAGGCCGAGGCCTACGGATTGGATTTTGCATTATCCATGATCAAATTTCGGGGCTTTGGTGGTGAAACCGAGTTTTGGGATTACAACCTTGAATCTTTTACGCTGATGGCAGGACTTGCCGCGGTTACTTCTAAAATTCAACTCTATGCCACTGCTGCCACGCTGGTGTTACCACCGGCAGTCATGGCCAGAATGGCGACTACTATTGATTCTATTTCGAACGGACGATTTGGGGTCAATCTGGTTACTGGTTGGCAGCGCCCTGAGTATTCTCAAATGGGCATGTGGCCGGGCGATCAGTTCTTTGGCAACCGTTACGAATACCTTGAAGAGTACATTACGGTAGTAAAAGAACTGTGGGAAACCGGGCAAAGTGATTTCAAAGGCGAGCATTTCCAAATGGATGACTGCCGCATGTTACCGAAACCACAGCGCCCGATCCCGATAATCTGCGCCGGGCAAAGTGCAGCGGGCATGGCATTTTCCGCCAAGCACGCCGACTACAACTTTTGCTTTGGCAAAGGGGTTAATACCCCAACCGCCTTTGCGCCGACTGCCGAGCGACTAATTGAAGCAGCAGCCAAAGAGGAACGCAACGTCGATTCCGCTGTGCTTATTATGGTGATCGCCGATGAAACCGACGAAAAGGCCATGGCAAAGTGGGAGCTATATAAAGAGGGCAAGGATCAAACCGCTCTGGACTGGATGGCAGAACAAGGTGCGGCAGACAAAACGTCTGGTAAGGATACCAACGTCAGAGACATGACCAATCCCACGTCAGCAGTCAACCTGAACATGGGCACCCTGGTAGGTTCTTTTGCATCCGTTGCAGGCATGTTAGATGAGATTGCCACCGTGCCAGGGTGCGGCGGTGTTTTACTCACCTTCGATGATTTCATAAAAGGCATGGATGACTTTGGCACCAAAATTCAACCATTGATGAAGTCAAGACAGCACATTACGGCAACACAGGGAGCCGCGTAATGGCAACGACTGCGCCCATTGAAGTATCCGGCTATTTCGCTGCTCAACATGGCGATAATACCGGGCTGGTGCTCAAAGCCCGACCAGAGCCGCTGTTATTGGATCCCTCAAAAACAGCGGTAATTGTAGTGGATTTGCAAAATGCTTATGCCAGTAAAATGGGTTATCTGGACAAGGCAGGCTTTGATGTTTCAACAACAGCACCGGTAATTGCAAATACACTGAAAGTGCTCAGCACAGCCCGCGCAGCAGGTATGCCGGTGGTATTTTTTCAGAATGGCTGGGATCCGGAGTACAAAGAAGCGGGCGGCCCAGGCTCGCCTAACTGGTATAAATCCAATGCGCTAAAAACCATGCGAAAAAATCCGGAGCTTATGGGTTCGCTACTGGCAAAAGGCACCTGGGATTACGACCTTGTGGATGAGTTAACTCCTCAACCCGGTGATATTGTGATCCCAAAAACCCGTTACAGCGGCTTTTACAACACGAATCTGGATAGCATGCTACGCAGCCGCGGCATTCGCAATTTGGTTTTCACCGGCATCGCAACCAACGTGTGCGTTGAATCCACCTTAAGGGATGGGTTCTTTCTGGAGTATTTTGGCGTGGTGCTGGCAGATGCCACTCATCAGGCTGGCCCTCCGGAAATTCAAACCGCATCACTTTATAACATTGAAACGTTTTTTGGCTGGGTGTCTCAAACCAGCGAGTTCTGCCACCTATTCGCCGAACAGGCGTAGTTAACACAAAGGAAACAGGTCATGAGTAAAAAAGCAATTATTCCTGCGGGAACCAGTACGCCCATTGCGCCTTTTGTACCTGGCTCAATGGCAGACAATATCCTGTACGTGTCAGGCACGTTGCCCTTCGATGAGAACAACGACGTTGTACACATAGGCGATGCCGCTGCCCAGACCCGGCATGTGCTGGAAACCATTAAAAGTGTGGTGGAAGAAGCTGGAGGCACCATGGACGACATTACGTTTAACTCCATTTTTATAACCGACTGGGCAAACTACAAAGCCGTAAATGAAGTTTACGCCTCCTATTTTCCAGGCGAGAAACCGGCGCGTTACTGCATTAAGGTTGAACTGGTGAAGCCAGATGCCTTAATCGAAATAGCCAGTGTTGCCCATATCGGATAAACGCCTATGCACTATGAATGGCATGGCAGCCAGTTAGACTCAGCGCCTGTGCTGGTATGTTCTTCCGGTTTGGGCGGATCTGCGCATTACTGGAAAGGACAATTGGCCACGTTAGGTAAAGACTACCGCATATTGCTTTACGATCACGCAGGCACGGGGCGCAGTCCGGCTACGCTGCCCAATGGTTACAGTATTGAGCATATGGCCAACGAGCTGCTTAACCTGTTGGCGTCATTGTCGGTTACCCGGTGTAATTTTATCGGGCATGCGCTGGGCGGTTTGGTTGGACTGGTGCTCGCCAAAACCCAACCAGAGTTAATTAACAAGTTGGTATTGGTAAATGCCTGGTCGCAACCCAACCCGCATACCCTGCGGTGCTTCGCTATTCGCAAAGCGTTACTGGCGAACTGTGAGCCACAGATGTTTTTGCAGATGCAGGCACTGATCCTGTATCCACCGGATTACATTGCCCGTCATATTTCGGAGCTTGAGCAGGAAGAAGCCCATATGCTGGCAAACTTCCCTAATCAGGCGAATTTGCTCAAACGCATTGATGCGTTAAGCCAGTTTGATATCGACGCATCACTGGCACAAATACAAGCACGTACACTGGTCTATGCTAATAAAGACGATGTATTGGTGCCCTGGCAGCAATCTCAACATCTGGCAGATAAGCTGCCCAATGCGCAATTTCGGTTATTTGATTACGGTGGCCATGCATCATCCGTCACTACACCCAATATATTTAACAGCACAATTCTCACGTTTTTATCTACCCAACAACAAGCCGCACAGGCTGTGTAAAAGGATTAATTCGCTATGGCAACTCCCGTAAGTAATGAGGCTCTTGCCCAGATTTTTACCGACGCGCATACGCATACCACCTGGCAGGACAAGCCCGTACCCGACACGCTGATAAAGCAACTTTATGAGCTCACCAAATTTGGGCCTACGTCAGCAAACTGCTGCCCTGCCCGGTTTGTGTTTATCACTTCAGAGGAAGGCAAAGAAAAACTCAAGCCGTGTTTATCGAGTGGTAATCTGGAACAAACCATGACCGCACCCTGCACGGTTATTGTGGCATTCGATTCCGAGTTTTATGAACAATTGCCAACGCTGTTTCCCTATGCCGATGCGCGAAGCTGGTTTACGTCCAGTCCGCAAGCGGCCTATGAAACCGCCATGCGCAATGGATCGTTACAGGGTGCTTATCTTATGTATGCAGCCAGAGCGCTTGGTCTCGATACCGGTGCGATGTCGGGCTTCAACCCTGCATTGCTGAATGAAACCTTTTTTGCCGACAGTACCTGGAAGGTTAATTTCCTGCTGAATATAGGTTATGGAGACGGCAAAAAAGTGCACAAGCGCTTACCACGCCTGTCATTCGACGAGGCCTGTCAGGTGCTATGAGTCCTCAACAGTCATTTTTTAAAGTCACAAGGAATTCGCCATGACCACTACAGTAATGGAATCTACCTCACTTTCGATGTCGGATGGCGTTACGCCGGAGATGTTTCGTCAGGGCATGACCAACCTGGCAGGCGCGGTAAATATTGTCACAACACCCGGCCTGAACGATGGCGCGGGCCCAGCGGGTTTTACCGCTACCGCGGTGTGCAGCGTTAGCGACAGCCCGGCAACATTGTTGGTATGCCTGAATCGCAGTGCCTCGGTACACGAAGTGTTTAAACGCAGTCAGTATCTGGCCATCAATACATTGCGCGAAGACCAGCAGGCGTTGTCGAACATCTTTGGCGGAAAGGCTGCCATGGTTGAACGCTTTGGGCATGGTCACTGGCAAACCTTACTTACCGGTTCACCTGTACTAACGGATGCAGCAGTTTCCTTTGACTGCATTATCACCGACCGCAAAAGCGTAGCGACACACGATGTACTGTTTTGTGAAGTGCTGGCCATTAAACAGGCTGCCGAGGCTGGCGCATTGTTATACCACCAGCGCGGTTATCGTCAGTTGTCATCACAGGCTTAAACATGCCGTGCATGTTGTCAGGAATAGGAAAGAAATGGACGTAATAGGACACTTTATTAACGGTGAGCTGTGCTCCCCTCAAAGCGCCACTCAACCAGTGTACAACCCTTCAACCGGAGAGGCTGTTAAACAGGTATTACTCGCCTCTGAAACCACCGTAAAAGCAGCGATTAGCTGCGCGCAAGCGGCCTATCCAGCCTGGCGAAACACGCCGGTAAACAAGCGGGCTCAAGTCATGTTCCGCTTCAAAACACTACTGGGAGCACATGCCGATACGATCATTAAATTAATTGGCGAAGAGCACGGAAAAATCGGTCATGACGCCGCGGGTGAATTACAGCGAGGCATTGAAAATGTTGAGTTTGCCTGTGCTGCCCCACAAATGCTGAAAGGCGAATACAGCAAAGGCGTAGGCCCGGGCATTGATGCCTGGAGCGAGTTTCAGCCACTAGGCGTGGTGGCTGGTATTACGCCGTTTAATTTCCCGGCGATGGTGCCCTTGTGGATGTTTCCGCTTGCCATCGTATGCGGCAATACATTTGTACTGAAGCCCTCAGAACGCGATCCAAGTTGTGCGCTTTACATGGCTGCATTACTGCAGGAAGCCGGGCTGCCTGATGGCGTATTTAATGTGGTTAATGGCGACAAAACCGCAGTAGATACGCTACTGACAGACCCAAGCGTACAGGCAGTTAGCTTTGTCGGCTCAACATCAATTGCCGAATATATTTACACCACCGCTAACGCCAACGGCAAGCGTTGCCAGGCCTTGGGTGGCGCCAAAAACCACGCTATCGTGATGCCCGATGCCGACCTGGATAACGCCGTAAACCAACTATTGGGCGCCGCGTTTGGCTCTTCAGGCGAACGATGCATGGCATTGTCGGTGGTAGTAGCGGTTGGCGATCAGGTAGCAGACCAACTGGTAGAAAAGCTAAAAGTGGCCATGCAAGACCTTCGGGTTGGCAGCTACGAACATGACTCAAACCATTTTGGCCCACTGATCACCCAGGCACATAAAGCGAAGGTGGAAGGTTACATCACCAGTGCGCAACAACAAGGCGCAGATATTGTGGTAGATGGCAGAAACCCGCAGGTTGCCGGTTACCCCAATGGTTTTTACGTTGGCGCTACGCTTATCGACAACGTTACTGCCAGCATGGACAGCTACCAGGCAGAGATTTTTGGCCCGGTGCTGCAGGTACTTCGCGTTGAGACGATGCAACAGGCAATGGACTTAATAAACGACCACGAATACGGCAATGGCACCTGCATTTTCACCCGCGACGGCGAAGCCGCACGGTATTTTTCCGACCATATTCAGGTGGGCATGGTAGGCATCAATGTGCCGTTACCCGTGCCTGTTGCCTATCATAGTTTTGGCGGTTGGAAGCGTTCTTTGTTTGGTGACCTGCACGCTTACGGACCCGATGGTGTAAAATTTTACACCAAACGCAAAACCATCACCCAGCGCTGGCCTTCAAGTGGTGTCAGAGAAGGTGTTAGTTTTGCTTTTCCAAGCTAGCGCAGTGTCTGCTCCGGAGGCGTTCAGGGTTCTTCTGAGCGCTTGAATATTGCTATTTATTGGCTTGAGTGATCCCGGTTTGCCCGGCTATATCAACTAAATCCCAGTCCTGTAACACCGCATCGGATGTAACCGTTCGCAACGTTGCTGAATTTACAAAGCGCATGTCCAATATAGCAGAGCCAAACCCGTGCGCTTGAGCCCACCACCGGGCTAGTGGCTCGCCGGTGTTGGTATCCCACAAATACAATTCAGTTTTAGGCGATGACGTTACCAACCAGGCATTGGCCGGCGCAAATCGCGCCACGCGGAACCATTGAAATCGCTCCCAATACGCCAGTTCACTTACAATTTCATTACGCTGACTTTGCCAGACCACTTGGGTTTCCAGCGCGTCAGAAACAAAGACTTTATGATCCTGCCCCACTTCAAGGCTGGTGACGCGATGCGGCACAGTCAGTGTTTGTGAAGGCATTTGAGTTTGCATGTCCCACCTCACAACCACACCATCATTGCCCGCACTGTATAGCTCACCACCAGGCGACACAATTAGCTTCACAACGTCAGTATCGTGTTGGTGAGCCAGCTGATAAACATTGTTGTGAATGTCGGCAAACAGGATGTCTCCTCCACTGGTGCCTATCACAAGGGCAAACGGAGCCTGTTGAAAGGTAAACGATGTAATACTGGCGTCACCGAGTTGAGCAGATACATTCAACGCCCCCACAGGAACCCTACTACCCGAATCCCAAATCTGCACTACGTTGCGGTTTGCCGACAAGATATATCGGCCTGATTCATCCATATGAATCATCGATGTGTCAGGCAGTACGTCAGGCGCTTGCCATTCAATCAACCTGCGCTGAGTGTCGTTGTCCCAAACCACGATTCTCCCTTCCGGGAATAACAAGGCAGTATACAAGCCCCGCTCAGACAACGCGGCTGACAGAATGAATTGTTCAGTAATTTGCCATTGGCCTTTGTCGCTTACAGGCTCGCGTTCAGCTGTGCATGCAAAGAGCAGCGCAAACACAATGAAGACAGTAAAACGCATAAGCCCGAGCACAACAGCCACCCTATTCATGAAAATGCAGACCATACCTTTTTTATTTGCAAACACCAACCGATACGTTTGGTTACACAAACATCATCCACAGTCGTGCCTTACCTCGCTGAATATTGCTAAACTTGCCGGCGTTTTATTGAAAGGAAAGATAAAGTGAGCCGAGTCTTATTATTGTTGGGAATAACCTTACTGCAGGCATGCAGCGTGAGGAACCAGGTAGATGTTATTGCGCCCGAGTCTTCCGTGGTGGTGTATGCAAATATTGAGGGTTATGAAGACAGATTCCAGAATATATACGCCAAATTCAGTGATTATCCGGTAACGTGCAGCGAAAACTGCTATCCGTTGTCACCGGTTATTCAATGCGAGACGCCTATGCAGGATTGCGTGTACACGGGTGAAAAGCGCGAAGTAACCACAGACACAGGCTTTCACGTTACCTGGCTGGGTCACGCCAGTTTCTCCATTACAACAGATCAAGGCCAGCATTTTCTGTTCGACCCAGTGTTTGACCAGTTTGACTGGCCGGTAAACTGGGCTTTTAGGTTGTCTGAGGGATTTTTTCGCAATAAACCCGCTCCCTTACCACAAGGCGCCCTTAACAACCTGGACGCGGTGATGTACTCCCATATTCATTACGACCATTTTAATAAGCATGACATTGGCAAAATAGGTACCAAACCGGCGTATTTAGTGCCTTTAGGCTTTGCCTCTCATTTCGGCCAAGGTGGATACAACATCACTGAAATGGCCTGGTATGCCAGTAAAAGAATAGGCAACACTACTCTGCATTTTGTGCCAGCGCATCACTTTAGTAATCGCATACTGGTGCCGTATATTTACGAAGACGAAAACAAGTCATTGTGGGGGGGCTGGGTATTGGAAAACAACGGAAAAACAGTATTTTTCGCAGGCGATACCGGCTATTCACCTCATTTTAGAGATATAGCAGAGCGGTTTGGCAATATAGATATTTGCCTGTTACCTATTGCTTCTTACTTCAGCGAAGAAGCCCCCAAATTCTATCGAAAAGTGCATACAACGCCGGAAGATGCACTTGTTGCTGCAAAAGAATTGGGATGTAAAGCCATGGTGCCCTGGGGATATGGAAACGCCAGTTGGCGAATGGGCGACATAACTTCACATTCAGCGTTGTTCCGACTGTTACATATGTACGATGAACTCAATGCTGAAGTGCCGCTGTATATTCTGAATGAGGGTGAATCGATAGATTTCTAGGTGTGTAGCCCTGCTGGACTGCGCCGCAGGGCTAACCGTAAATGCATCAAAGGCGATTAAGCGCGGCTTTGGAACTTACGCTCTTCTGTGTTTACCTTAATCATCTCGCCAGTGCTGATATATTCAGGCACCTGAACTACCAAACCAGTAGATAATTTAGCCGGTTTAGTACGTGAAGTTGCCGATGCACCTTTTATAGAAGGATCGGTTTCTACCACTTCCAGCTCAACACTCATTGGCAGATCAAGCGCAACCGGCACTTCTTTTACGATCAGAACCTGAATACCATCGGTCGCTTCTGTAATGAATAATGCTTCATCTGCAATAGACTCTTTATTCAGGTGATAGGGTGTGTAGTCTTCTTTGTCGAGGAACACATACTCATCGCCATCCATATAAGAAAACATCGCCGGACGGCGGATCAGATCGGCATAATCCAGCATATCTGAATCTTTAAATGTTTCGTCAAACTTGGCACCTGTTACAACGTCATACATGCGCATTCGGTAAAGACTTCCACCGGCACGACCTTGCGGTACAGAGCGTTCAATGTCACGCACGATACAGGTTTTGTCGTTAAACACGATTGTGTTGTTCTTTTTTATTTCACTGGCCTTTGGCATGGGATATTCCTGCAATAGCTGGTCGAAGGGGCCATCCCTCCGACTTCTGTTTCAGGCGGTATTCTCTACGATTTTTGCTCAATGCGAAAGCATAAGTGGGTTGCTAATTTTATTAACGAGACCGCGTCTTACCGAGCACGGTAAGAAAGTCCGGCTAATTCAGGAATGATTGTGTAATAGAAAATGCGGTAGGATCTTTAATTTGTAATTTTTGCTCGGCATTTGGCAAGCAATCGGGATTAGCGTATTTCAGAATACCTGGTTCCGGGTCGCAAAACAGAATATCCAACGCACGTCTGTCCATGCCATAGATACCCCGGTGGATAAGGTTGGCACTAAAAATCATCAGGTCGCCTGCCTTTAACGGCACACGTTGTTGATGAGACAGATCGTGATGTGGTGCTTTGCCATTGTTGCCCATTCTCACATCCAGTTCTTCAACTGTGTCCCAGTTAATATGGCTCGCCGGAATAACGTCTAAACCAGGCTCGTCGACCAGGGCAAAACGAAAATGCAGTACTTGTGGCCCTGCTAGTGCTGCGCGTTGCTCATCCAGCGACAAGTGATATTGCGCATCCCGATGCCAGTAGTTTTTCTGGTTCGGGTTAGCGGGGTCAAAAAACAACTGGGTATTCATAAACGCCGGTTGCTCACCTAACAACGCATACGCCAGTGCCATTACGCGGTGTGAGCCAATAAAGTTGAACAACACTTGTCGCTGCGTATCATTTAAGTAAGTGCTGGCGGTAAGATAGGCTGAGTTAATCGCTCTCTCGGCATAAAACTCGCTGTTTTTAACCAGCCATTGCTGATGAAAGTCATTCACCACGGCTAACAGGCAGATTCGTTCCTGCTCACTCAAAAAGCCGTCTATAACAACAAAGCCCTGACGCTGATAGTCAGGGCTAACTGAATGGTGTTTATTCTCCATCGACACCGGTTAGGCACCACTTTTGGCTTTACAAGGCATACATGGCTTTGCATTAGTAGTCTTACCCGGTAGTTGCCCGGCGACGATGACGTATGCGCCAATCATGACGAGTACCAGAGTACCGGCATTGTCGTGATCACCGACTAGAAACGCCGCTAACAGCATGGCGAATGCAAAGGTCAGTGCAACTATCAAACGCGGATTACATTTCAGGTTTGCCAGAATAGTCATCATTTATCCTCTGTTGAAAACGCAATTATATTCTTTGCTTAGCCACATTGCTTGCGGTGTGTTTTAACGCGCTGAAATACCACAAAATAGATACTCAGCATAATTGTAATCAACGCACCGGCATTCTCATGGTCGCCCACCAGGTAGCTCATCACCAGTATACTGAGTGCAAAAATAACGGCACTAAAGAGTTCGGGTTTGTGGTACAAGCTTTTTAAAAAATTCATCGTGTTTTCCTTTGGGTAATTTATTCATCTTGAAAGATGTCTTCAATTGTCAGCTTAAATAATCTGGCCGCCTTAAATGCCAGCGGCAAACTCGGGTCGAACTTGCCCTTCTCGATGGCGTTGATAGTTTGCCTGGATACATCCAACCGTTCAGCCAGATCTGCCTGAGTCCAGTCACGCTCTGCACGCAGTACTTTTAGCCGGTTTTTCATTGGTACTTCCTTACACCAATCGCTAAACCAATCAGGTAACTCAGCGACATGATCACCGCCAAATGGGAAATTTCCGCCCGAAAAGGAATCACTCCTGTGGCATCCAGAGCTGAATAAGCAAAGCCAAGTACCATACCGACACCCAACGACAGCCCCATGGCCTCTAACTGCATTTGTCGCTGTAGCTCGTCCAGTCCTTGCAAATGTTGCTTGTTCGCCCAAATCATAAAGCCACCTAACACAACGTTGATCGCTATCACGCCAGCGGTGAGCGCCTGATTGCCATCCCATAGGTATTTATGCCCAAAGAACACGCTGGCCAAACTCACCAACCAGGCTGCCGTCCACATGCCTAACCGACGGACATTTCTGGTATTTCGTTGCTGCCAGGACATGCCAGTATCGTTGCCCATATCTTTAAAACCTTACATAAAGTAAAACACACTTTACATATAGTAGTGAATACGCGACAAAAGTAAAGCTTACTTGTCAATTTAAGTGCATTTTTTAAGCTATATCGTTGAGTAGAAAACTCATTTTTGTTGAAAAAAACACGAACGTTATTTGAAATAAACTATCTAGCCATTTTTGCATTTTCACCTTCACCATCCCTGAATCCCTTCCACGTCATCCCTAAAAAGGAGGCTCACTGTGCTGTATTCCTGGTTCCGCCGTGCTTCTGCCCTCACCACTGCTACTCGTTAAAATAGTGATATTAGTTAAAGCAGTATTTACCCAACCGTAAGTTTTAGAATACTATCGCCCCGAATGTTAAAGTGTCTGCATTTACTGGTCAGAATATGTTTTAGCTGCCCAAATGTTATTGCCATGAACATTGCTCTCGACATGTCTGTACGAAGTGCGTTTCACCCTTTCCTCGGTTGGAAAATATATTTTTAAATCAAAAGGATCCTTGATGAAATATCTTTTAGCTGTATCGGTACTTTTTAGTGCGCTCTCGCTCGCGGATGAAGACAGCCTGAAAAAAGCCTCCTATGTATCTGAGGTTCTGGGTGGGGATGATCTTAAAAAACTGATAGTGCAACAAATAAAGCAACAAACAGCAACGTTAGTTGAACAACGGTTGAAGATTGTGCAAAAAGAAAGGCAGCTTCTCGACGAATACCTGTCTAAACTGGAAACGGAGCTTGTTGAAAAGCTTGACGAACCGTCTTTCGACCAGCAACTGGGGCAAATTTACCTTAATTATTACAGCGAAGAAGAACTCGACCAGATTATCGCGTTTTACCAGTCTCCCCTTGGTCAGAAAATGCGTTCACAATCACCTTCACTCACAAAGGACGTTAAACAAGCCATCTCAAAGAAAACTGAGGAACTCAAACCCAAAGTGCGTTTAATGACTTCGGAATTGAAAGCAAAAGTAGAAGGATGGCGCTCTGTACCATAAGTGCCTGCAAGTGAGCATAAATTAATGACGGGTTGTTAATCTGAGCGAAACAACATCAATTAACATTGCGCGCTGCGACATTTAGCCTGTCGAATAAAGAGCCATTGCCCACTCCAGTTTCGCAGAGGATCGGTCTCTCAATAGCAGGATGTCTGCCGTTCAATGCAACTCAGCTTTAGGCTTCGCCAGATTTTGAGTTTCCGTTGATGGCGGCAGGGCTTTGGCTTCTTCAACCATTACGGCCATGGAATCGAGCACGTCCAGAAAATCTCTGAGTTGTTCCGCATTAAGTTGAGCCGACAGTGATTCAATTTTGGCGATTAAGCTTTTGGTAGGTAGTCTCATGAGCGTCAATTTTTTGTGGTTTGAAAGTGCTACCCCAACTACACTCAAATACCTTGCCAAGTTTTTATAAAAGGAGCAGCTGGCGACGTTGTTCTGAACAAAGCTTTACCGCTACTGCCTTTGCTGCCTGGCCTGACTCACTTATCCGAAGGTGTGTAAAGCGCAGTAATCTTCCTTAACTGCACTGGCAATTGACGTTTTACAACAACGTAGCGCCCCCACGTCGCCAAAACTACCAATAATTGGATAACCGGCAGCACCAACCACATTGTTTGGTGATCGCCCCCAAACCAGAACACGCCGCATACTAACGTGAGCGCTATCCACAGCACTGCTATGCCTATCGCAGATACCTTCCAGTACTTTACTTTATTTTGCAACTGACGCTTTTTCTCTGCCAACAACGCTGCAACTGATTGGGTATCGTCGCTACCGCGTCTTCTCAATACAAAAGACCACACAGAAAAGCCCATCGGTACCGGCACTACAGCACTCAGTAAAAGGCAGGCCAGAGTACTTTCGGTAACAAATATAGCCGTGTACAACACAAATATACTAACCGCGATGCCCGAAAGAAGATCAACCCAGGCTTTTTGTGTTTCTTTCCTATGGGTTGCTTTTACGTCGTTAAGCAGCGCCGATGTATCCACCTTTGGTGTTTGTTGCTGATAGGCGGCCTGCCATTTTTCAAACTGATTATCCATTGTTATTGCTGCCCAATAGTTGTTCCAGTAACGTTCTTGCCCGCCCGGCGCGTTTAGTTACCGCAGCTTCAGAAGTACCCAGCACGCTGGCAATCTCACTGTAAGTAAACCCCTCAAGTTGCATGGTAATTACCTGCCGCAGTGGCAGCGACAAACGATTAATAGCCGACATTAAATCCCGACTCTTTTCCTGGTTATCACTGTTTTGACTAATTAACATGCCGTCGGACAATTCCACGTTTTCAGTTTGGTTACTGGCTTTTATAACGTAATCAACACAGCGGTTGTGAGCTACTTTTGCTACAAAGGTTTTTACGCTGGCATCACCTCGAAACGAGGCACAGGCGCGCCATACCGCTAAGCTAATTTCCTGCAACAAATCCTGTTGCAGATGTTTGTCATTTTCGTATGAAGAGGCGATACGCGCCAGCATGGGCGCGTATTCCTTAACTACCTCGTCGCGTTGAGCTTCGGTCAGCACATCTATCCTTAACTAGCTGAATTATCATTATTTTTAGTTTGCGTATCTTCGCTAATCAAGTAGTTAAAGGCAACCACATTCACACAGAACAGTAGCGGACCTACTAAGATGGCGCTCAGTACGAAGGTGTAAGGCACACTGAACATCAGCGCCATATTCAGCAGCATTAACAGCGACAGTGGTTTGATTGCACGGACAGCCAGTTTAATACCTTCTACCGTGGCCGTTTTCAGTGATGCCTGTTTAATCAGCACATAAGCCGGGATAAAGCTCATCAGTAAACCCAGTGGTGCCGAAGCCATCAGTACACTTGCTACGTGAATACGGCTAAAGTTCGTCATATCCTGATACAACACCAGGTCGACGCCCGGTGCGCCAAACGCCAATGCCCCGAAGACAACCTGCGAAGCAAAGGGCAGCATCATTAACATGCCCAGCGCGGGCAAATATCGATATCCACTGAATTGCTTCAGGCTACGCAGGCTGAATTTTCCGTTTTGCAACACATGCCATGTCAGTGGCCAAAGTAGCGTTATTACGCCAGCCGACAGCCATTTAGATGCAAACATACCGTAAGGTGCTGGCAGTCCCTGTACCAGCCCGCCAATAATCATCAGCACCAGTGAAGTCAGCGTCAGGCTAATCGGTGCGTTTCGATAAACACGAGCGCCTTGCGTCAGCCAATCGCGAAGTACAGTAAATGCAGAGTTGGCATTGTTAGTTTGTTTCGCTGTTGTTACGTTGCCTGAAGTGGTGTTGGTTAGGGTTGTCATGCATCTCTCCTTTTAAGTCAGTTACCCCTATAGTCGAGACGCATGACAAAACCCTGACATTTATTTTTAACTTTTTTTCAGCGCAATGAAAAAGGCACGCCAAATGACGTGCCCTGCTTGCTATGTTTACGGAGATATACAAGCTAAAACTGTTACTCTTTTGCCGTTTCCTTCAGGCTATTTGCGTAGTCCTGCGCCTGTTGCAATAAGCGCAGTGCGTTGTTGCCCCAGATGTCGGCCAAATCTTCTTTGCTATAGCCTTCGGCCAGCAAACGCGCGGTGATTTTAGGCAGTGCGGCTACATCCATCATGGTTTCAACACCGCCGCCGCCATCCCAGTCCGCGCCTACACCTGTGTGTTTAGGGCCCGCCACTTTCAGTATGTGAAGGAAGTGTTCCATGTAGTCTTCAAAGGTGGCTTTTACGGCCGGGTGTTCCATTTCAATCTGCTTGCGCTGCGCTTTAAATACTGCCACTTGTTCCGGCGTCATGTCAGACATTCGGCCCATTTGTTTCATCAACACACCAAAGGCTTTACTACGCTCTGGATCACTAGGCAGTTCTTTTAGGTATGAACTGTAAGCATTTACGTGAATCACCCCGCCACTTGCCACCAGCTTTTTCAGCAAGGCATCGTCAACGTTTCGCGGATGGTCGTACACAGCTTTAGTACCGGAATGAGAAAGAATGACCGGCGTTTTCGACAGTTCAATCATGTCCTCCAGCAGCGCGTCAGAGGAATGTGAACCATCCAGTATAATGCCAAGCTCGTTGGCTTTTTTTACCAGGGCCTCTCCGAGCGGCGATAAGCCGTCGAATTGTGGCCCATCCGGATCGGTGGAGCTGTCGCCAAACTGGTTATTTTTAAAATGGACTGGCCCAACCATACGCAGTCCCATTTTATAAAACGTTTCCAGCAAGCTTAAGTCTTCACCGAGCGGATAAGCATTCTCCATACTGACATAGACAATCTTCTTGCCGTCAGCCACAATTTTTTCTGCATCTTCTGGTTTGGTTGCCAGCGCAAAAGTATCGGAATTCGCCGCCACCATGTTGTGAATAGCCATTGCGCGCAGCAATGCAGTATCACGGGCAGACTTGAATCCGTCTTCGGTAACCGGTCCTTGAGGGGTATAGATAACCCAAAAGCCCCCATCCAGCCCACCTTCATTCATGCGTGGTACATCGACCTGTGAAAAATCACTGTCGTAAGTATGCGCATGCATAATGTCGAATCCTGGCTGCACCAGCAGCGCAGGGGTATCCAGATGCGTATCCATCACCACCAGCTCTTCATGCATGGCGTGACTGGTTCGTTGATCGATAGCGGAGAATGCGGGGCTGCTTAACACAGCCACCGCACCTGCACACACACTTATTGCAAACTTGTTCATGTTAAAAATCTACCGTCAACGTTGCCTGGAAAGTACGCGGACTTAACGGGCGGCCAAATGAAGAGCCTGTGAAGCCAAACGACATCACCTGCTTGTCAAATACGTTGTCGATGTTAAAACGCAAACGCATGTTTTCTGGCATACCAAAACTGTTTGGTCCGCCAATATCCACATACGCCTGAGTGACCACGTAGCTCTTCAGCTCATATGTTTCGTTGAAGTCGGTAAAACGGGTATCGGTATATTTTGCAGAGAAGTTAGCCACCAGCCATTCAGTCGGCTCGTAAGTTACGCCACCTGTTGCAAGCCATTCCGGACTGTCTGGCAACTGACTGCCTGCCGGGTTGCTACCGAATCCGTCCACCAGTGTCGCTTTCTTATAGGACACGTTGGCATTGAAATACAGTTCGCGCTCGAACATCGCTGGCTGGAATACACCGCTGAATTCAATACCGTAGGCCTTCGATGCCCCTGCGTTGACATAAAACGTTTCTGGCTGGCCAGTTGCGGGGTTCAATACACTGCTGGCAATCAAGCGATTGTCGAATCGAGTGTAAAACACGGCTACTGCACCGTTGTAATTTTCGCGGTTGGTACGGTAACCAAACTCAATGTTATCCGACTCTTCACCCTTAGGTGCGTCTGCGGCAAAACCAATGGCGTTGTCAAAAATGTCATCAGTGCCCGCAGGTAAGGCATAATTCTGAGCGATTGAGGCAAATAACTGATCCGTATCGTTTAAGCGGTAAACGGCCCCAACCATAGGCAGGAAGTTATTGGTGTATTCAGCTTCAACATGCTGTGGTCCGTACCCTTCTTCACCATCGATCTCGTAATCTTCGTAATCGCGATAGCCATCCAAAGAGTAATCAATTGAAAGTGATTTCATACCCACTTCCAAAATCAGATCATCATCCAACAGGCTAATAGTGTCCTTCAGGTACAATTGAGTAGTATCACGCACCGCAGTGTAATCTCTGCGGTAATACACCACTTCGTCCCAAATAACATCACCATCGGCGCTGCCACCAGTTTTGTTCAAGCGGGCCTGTGTACGGTTATAGGTGTCTTGCTCTACCCAGCCGCCAAACTCTACTTTATGATCGCCCAGATGCCAGCTTAACCCGGCAACCAATCCCTCGCGCTCGCCGCCAACTGTGGACAGGCCGTATTGCACACCACGCGGATGAACAACGTCCAGTCCGGCCGCCGCCTGATCCTGGTAAATAGCTAATGAGTTTGCATAGCCGTCTGGTGATACACCATAGCCGTCTTTATCTTCGTAATATGCCGTAGCGGTTAATTGGATGTCTTCTGACAAGTAAGTACCAAAACCCAGCGAGTAGAGCTTGTCATCCCGAATATTAATACGGTCTTCATAATAGGATGTACAGTTTGAGCCGGTGAAAACAGGAGTGAAATCACTGTCATCTATCGTACCATCGCCATTAAAATCGTAAACACCTTCTTTAGCGTCAATACACCCTTCCGGAATCGTACTTTGATATCCGTAATAATAATTGCTGGCAAACGTAGCGGCTGAAGCTGAAGGAGAGTCGTAATCGAAGAAGTCGTTCGACACCATGGTCGCCTGAATATAGCTATCACCAAATTCATATAAGGCTTTGGCCTCGATATGTTCACGGTCAATTGTGCCTGGTCCACGCCACAGATCACTGTCGGTTTTTGAACGGCTAACGTAAGCACGGAAGCCATTAATGTCACCCGTTTCCAGTTTTACAAAAGTACGCTGCAGGTCAAAATCACCCAAGGTAACCGCAACCATGCCGCCCATTTCTTTAGATGGCTTCACTGTGTTATAGGACGCTATTGGGCCGAGTGAAGAATAACTGGGTTCCGATACATCGCCCGCACCGGGTGATGCCACCACTGAACCCAGGTTTTCGTTATCTACATAGCGGAAAATTGGACTGCCACCAAAGGCGTCAGAACGCCCCATCGGAATGCCATCCAGTACAAACCCCATCTGACTTAACTGAAAGGCCCTCACCTGTACTGAGTTACCAAATTCATAAAGCCCGAGTGCGCCATCGGTTTGCACGTTGAATCCTGGCAAACTTTCCAGCATTTTCAGCCCGGAAATACCAGAAGGCGCAGATAGCAATTCTTCTCGCGTTACAGCAATGGTATTGGTTGCTTCATCGGTACCGATCGCGACATCAGTTTGCGAAACACGTCGCCCAACTACCACAATTTTCTCTTCAGCCGTGGATGCTTCAGTATCGGTAGATTGCGCATTTGCTTGCACAGAAAATAAAAGCTGACCAATAACACCAGCCAATACAGTTAACGAAAACGATTTGGTTTTTGCTTGCTTCATCATAATTTATTCAGGTCTCAGTCATAGTCCGGGGAGAACCCTGTTTGTTGTAAGCCGCGACTTCCTTGGGCGGTAATGCCAGAAATGAATCAAGGTCTGTACCAATCGTTTCCACTACCCCCCGTTTTGGGATGAATAAACCATGCACATCGGCGATCTGCAGATTTAATATCGTATACTTTCTATAAAATACAAAATCTTTACATTTTGTTTTCATTGCGTTTTTTAACTATGCACAGCTGTGGTGAACACAAATCACACAACGCACCAATATTAACCAAAAGTATAAACAGTGCGACACGCTACTCTCCTTTGCTACAGACTCAGACATATTCCCAATAAATCTTTGCGAATTACTCGGGTTTATTCGTATAGTGAGCGTGTTAGCACACTTCGTTCACAGGAAAAAAAACAATGACAAAAATGACGACAGGCACAAAAATTTTTGCGTGGATCATGGTGGTTTGGAATGCGTTGGGGGTGATGGCATTTGTAAGCCAGCTACTGTTAACACCAGAAATGATTGCGTTGTTGCCAGAAGCGCAACAAGAAGCCTATAACAACATTCCTCTCTGGTCTTATGTTGCTTACGCTCTGGCCGTATTTGGTGGCTTGCTTGGCACTTTAATGCTGGCTTTGGGTAAAAAGCTGGCATTTCCCTTATTAGTTCTTTCCCTGGTTGGCGTTTTGGTTCAGCAGTTTTATAACTTTGTCATTATTGATTCTATTGCTTTATTAGGGCCCAGTGTTGTGATCCTGCCTTCCCTGGTAGTAGTGATAGCGATTATTCTGGTGATGGTCAGCAAGCGCGGCACTAAAGCCGGTTGGCTGAAATAGCCGTAATCATTATTTGAGTAAGTACACATGCAATATTCCAACAGGGCGAATGCTATCGCCCCGTTTTTTGCTATGGCATTTGGAGAAAAGGCCACAGCATTAGAAAGTCAGGGTCGTTCTGTTATTCGACTCAATATTGGTGAGCCCGATTTTGGCGCCCCACCGGCCGTGCAACAAGCTATGCAACAAGCGGTAGCCAACAATAACCTGCCTTACACTGGCGCATTGGGCGACAGGCGACTGCGAGAAGCCATAGCTGAGTTTTATTACACGCAGCATCAGATTCGTCTTAACCCCAATCGGGTGGTGGTAACAGCAGGCGCATCGGCGGCGCTGTTGCTAACCTGTGCTGCACTGATTAATCCCAGTGACGAAGTGTTAATGGGTGATCCG
The DNA here is from genome assembly GCF_006494365.1 of Aestuariibacter sp. GS-14. Lineage (GTDB taxonomy): Bacteria > Pseudomonadota > Gammaproteobacteria > Enterobacterales > Alteromonadaceae > Alteromonas > Alteromonas mangrovi. The sequence goes on along the minus strand of NZ_VHIP01000007.1, from coordinate 193,901 downwards.
TCTTATCCGTGTAACCGCCAGTTTGTAAAAACCTTTGGTGGCGACGTTAATTTGATACCCACGGGTGCGAGCAGTCAGTTTCAGTTAAATAGCAAGCTGGTTTCGGATAACTGGAATGCCAACACTAAAGCTCTGATGATTGCTACGCCTTCCAATCCAACCGGCACGGCGGTAACACTGGATGAGCTAGACAAGATGTGCGCGTTTGCCAAAGCGCGAAACGCCTGGCGGATAATCGACGAAATCTACCTGGATTTAAGCGATCACGCTCCAGGACCCGCAAAAAGTGTGCTCGCGGTGGATGATGGCGCCATTGTGATCAACAGTTTTTCAAAGTTCTTCGGTATGACAGGTTGGCGTTTAGGCTGGATGGTCGTGCCGGAGGACATGGTTGAAGTAATCGAACGATTGGCTCAAAACCTGTATATTTGCCCTTCTACCCCAGCGCAGTTGGCAGCCCTTGCTTGCTTTACACCCGACACGTTAGCGCTATGTGAAGCGCGAAGACAATCATTACTCACCCGACGCAATATCGTACTGGCCGGGTTGGAAAAAGCCGGACTTTGCGTGCCCGTTGCACCTTCTGGCGCATTCTATGTGTATATCGATGTGAGCAGCACCGGTTTAACCGCCATGACATTCTGTGAACAATTGCTGAGTGAAACGGGTGTAGCGCTTACACCGGGTAATGATTTTGGCAACAGTGACGCCGACCGCTATGTTCGCTTGTCTTATGCAACGTCTGAACAGAACCTGCATGAAGGGTTAAAACGTATTCAGGTGTTTACGGCGGCGCGATAAATCAGACATAACAGGTAACATTTAAAATTTGAATCTCAGTAAGCCTCGCGGTTTACTGTAGTAATAACTATAAGCACCGAACCAGGGAACAATAACATTGAAACGACTATTTCTTTTAAGCACGCTCGCGCTGGCCATTACAGCCTGCTCCGAGGCCCCTGCTCCAAATGCGGGCACTGCGGCCCCCACCGCAGCTGAGCAACAACAGCAAAGTGAATCAGAGCGACTGAATGCCTGGTTTGATGCCAAATACGAGGAACAATTGCAGTTTTCTCCGCTAATGATGACCCGTTTGGGTCGCAAGGATTTGTACGACCAAATCGACGACATGTCGGAACAAGCGCAAGAAAAAGTGCTGGCCTGGCAAGCCGCTTCGGTTGAAGAATTAAAGAGCAACTTCGACTACAGCAAACTGGATGAGTCGGCCAAGATTTCCTATGACCTGTGGGTGTATCAGTATGACGTGGCCAAAGTTATGCAGCCATTCAGCCGCCGCGGCTACGTGCTTACGCAAATGAACGGCGCGCAATCCATGTTGCCCACGCTGCTAATCAACTACCACAAAGTGGAAGAAAGCAGCGACATGGACGCCTATATCTCGCGTTTGAATGGTGTAGGCAGAGCCGTTGAGCAGCTTACCACGCAAGTAGCGATTAATGCCGATGAAGGCGTAAAAGCGCCTTACTTTGCTTACGAAGGCGTAATTGACCAAAGCAAGAAAGTGATTTCCGGCCAGCCATTTGATGCCAACAGCGACACCGATTCTGCGCTGTTTGCCGACGCGAAAAAGAAGATTGCAGCACTGCAGGAAAGTGGCGCAATTGATGAAGAACAAGCTGCCGACTATACCGAACAGGCTAAGCAAGCCTTGCTGAACAGTGTACTACCCGCATACGGTAAACTGATCACCTGGTTCGAGAACGACTTACCCAATATCCCTCGTGATGCAAAAGGGGCATGGGCCCTGCCAGATGGCAAGGCGTTCTATAACGCCATGCTGTTTATGCGTACCACTACCGATTTAACTGCCGATGAAATTCACAATATCGGCTTAAGCGAAGTAGCGCGTTTGCTGGCTGAAATGGAAAAGGTGAAAAACGAAGTGGGCTTCGACGGCACACTGAGTGAATTCTTCACTTACATTAAGTCTGACGTAACGGATGAGCGTTTTTATTACCCCAACACCGACGAAGGTCGCCAAGGGTATATCGACGATACCACCGTGTACTTAGACAACATCAAAGCGAAATTGCCCGAATTTTTCGGCATCCTGCCTAAAGCTGATCTGGTAGTAAAACGCGTTGAACCGTATCGCGAACAAGCCGGTGCGCCTCAGCATTACTTCCCGGGTTCGCCAGACGGTAGCACGCCGGGTACTTACTACGCGCACTTGCTGGACATGACTTCCATGCCCAAAAATGAAATGGAAGCCATTGCATATCACGAAGGCAATCCCGGTCACCACATGCAGATCTCGATTGCACAGGAACTGGAAGGCGTACCAAGATTCCGCACCACTTCGTTCTTTAACAGCTATGTGGAAGGCTGGGCGTTATATGCTGAAACCGTTGCCAAAGAAATGGGGGGTTATCAAAACCCGACTTCTGAATTTGGCCGGTTGGTCTCCGAGATGTGGCGTGCAATTCGTTTAGTTGTTGATACCGGCATTCACTCAAAAGGCTGGACCGAAGAACAAGCTATTCAATACTTCCGCGATAACTCACCGGTATCTGAAGGACAAATTCTGGCAGAAGTACGCCGCTATATTGTATGGCCAGGACAGGCTACCTCCTACAAAATCGGTATGCTGAAAATTCTGGAGCTTCGCGCTAAAGCGGAAGCAGCACTGGGCGACAAGTTTGATATTCGCGCCTTCCACGATGTTATTCTGGGCAATGGTGCAGTACCTCTGAATATATTGGAGCGCATGGTAGACGATTGGATCGCGTCACAAAAATAAAAAGCAACACTCAACAGTAACTCAGGCCGAAAGGCCTGGCTAATCATCATGCGGATTAGTGCAAAAGCCGATGTCACGTCAGTTTCATCGGCTTTTTTATTAGGGGCTGTTGACCTTTGATTCACCCCATTCTTTTTTTCAGCATTGCCATTCACTCGATGTTCGCGCTAAGGTGACAAAAAACAACCAAAATACATAGCGCGACGACTGAACATGAAACTATCCTCTCAGGATTTAGATATTTGCTGCGGCCATCAAAAAAACATAACGGCTGAAGCCCCAACGGGCAGCCAACCCATTTCCACGCCAATTCACCAAACCTCACTGTTCTCGTTTAATCGTTTTGAAGATTTGGCGAATGGGTTAGCCAACGAATTTACCACGCCGGTATACAGCCGGGGCCGAAATCCTTCAATGACCAGCGTAGAGCAAAAGCTGGCAGCACTGGAGCAGGGCGAAGCCTGTAAGTTGTTTGCATCGGGTATGGGGGCAATTAGTGCGGCAATTAGCGCTGTGGTGAGCCAGGGCGATCATATTCTGTTTGTCAATCAGGTGTACGGGCCAACCATTCAACTTGCCACCCAACTTGCGCGCTTCGGTGTTAGCTTTACGTGTGTGCCATCAGGCAATGTAACCGAAGCTGAACTCGCTATTCAGCCGAATACTAAGCTGATTTGGTTTGAAACCCCTGGCACCATGACCTTTACTCAACTGGATATCAAAGCACTGGTCGCCGTTGCAAAGGCAAGGGGCATTCTTACCGGTATTGATAACACCTGGGCCACCCCACTGTTACAAAAGCCCATTACGATGGGGGTGGATATCGTTGCACACTCACTTACCAAGTATATTGGGGGCCACAGTGACGTAGTGGCCGGCGCCCTCATTACCCGGGCAGCCTTGTTAAAAGAGATTTTCTTTAAAACCTTTTTATTAAACGGGGCCGCCATTGGTCCCATGGATGCTTATTTAATTGAGCGCGGTTTGCGTACCCTGCCGGTAAGGCTTGCGCAGCACGAAGCGAATGGTCTGACCGTAGCGCGATATTTAGCAGCCCACGCAGCCGTAGACTGCGTATTTCACCCCGCCATGAATCCGGCTCCATCTGTGCCTGACAACCAAATGCTGGGATACACCGGGCTCTTCAGCTTCAGCCTAAAAAAGGCCGACTACAACACAGTGGCAACCGTACTCAATGCGCTTCAGCACTTCAGAATGGGGGTAAGCTGGGGTGGCTTTGAAAGCCTGGCTATTTCGCCACAACGTCCAGACAACACGCAGGCTTTGGCTGCATCGGGTTTGCCTCAGGGCTTGATCCGACTGTCGGTGGGATTGGAGTCAGTGGATACCCTCATTCAAGATCTACAACAGGCGCTTATCCATGCACAGTAACGCTGTAAATAGAATAATGCCCTTGTGGATAGCTGTGCTGCCGCTTTTCACACTGCTGTGCGTGTTCATTGGAGGCGCGTTGTTTACAGAGCTGGGTGGTAACCTTGTTGTGGTAGCCATATTACTTTCCGCAGTCGTTGCCGGTTTGATTGGTTATGCACGTGGGATTAAATGGCAGTCTATGGAAAAAGCAGCGGTAGACAAGTTCGCTGACGTATTCCCGGTTGTACTCATATTGCTGTCTATTGGCGGGCTAATTGGCAGTTGGATGTTAAGCGGCACTATTCCCTTATTTGTTTGGCTGGGGATCGCACTAATCGACCCGCAGTATATTTATGTTTCGGCCTTTGTCGCTGCGTCGGTAATGAGCCTGTTCACCGGTTCATCATGGGCATCGGCGGGCACAATTGGCGTTGCACTCATGGGGCTGGCAACGGTAATGGATGCGTCCTTACCGATTACCGCGGGCGCAGTAATTTCTGGCGCGTATTTTGGCGATAAGATGTCGCCACTTTCTGACTCCACCAATATTAGCGCCATTGCGGCAAAGGCCGACCTATACGAGCATATTCGGCACATGATCTACACCGCCCTTCCGTCGTTTATGATCGCTTTGGTGATTTTCGCTGTTATCCCAGTCAATCAGGCCAGTGATTCAATTGATGCGCAACACGCCACCCAAGCCATGCAAATAATGATTGAACACGTGTTTTTACCCGCGTGGTGGCAAATGCTCCCGCCGCTACTGATCATGGTTGCCATTGTGAAAAAATGGCCTCCGGTAGTGGGGATAACGCTATCGACCCTACTGGCGCTTCTTCTGGCAGTAGGTCTGCAACCTTTTAGTGTTGTCGATGCCGTTAATGCCTATTTGCATGGGTTTACGCTGGACATGCTACCGGCTTCCCAACAACATGACGCCGCAACTAATACTGCATTTGTAAAGCTGGTAGTACGTGGCGGGCTTTATTCAATGGTTGGCACTCTGGTTGTTATCATTGCTGCATTTTTACTGGCTGGTGCCATGCAAGCAACCGGCGCGCTAAATGTCATCATTCAAAGTATGTTAAAAGCAGTAAAAGGCACGTTCAGCTTGGTCGCCAGTACCTTAGTAAGTGGTGTTACCTTGCTGTCACTTACCAGTCACGGCGGAGTAAGCAGCTTGATCATCGGTAACCTGTATCAGCCTGCCTACACGAAGCACAATCTGGCCAACGTGAACTTATCCCGCAGTATTGAAGATTCGGTCACCTTGCTGGATCCACTGCTTCCGTGGACAGTATCAGGGCTGTTTATGGCTACCACGCTGGGCGTGGCAACCATCGACTATTTGCCCTGGGCGCTTTTTTGCCTTGGCGGCCCACTGTTTTCTTTGCTTTGGGCCGCATTGGCAACGCGCAGTGGCTTTGGGATCCGGCGCTTAAAACTGCAAACGGAATCCTGAATACACATAAGCGGTGTCGTCCGGATAATTACCCTGAGCCAAAGCATCGCCTTTAAACATGTAGGCACTGCCAAATTCCAGGCGCAGAGGTTTGGTGATTTGATGGCGCCAGCGCATTTCAATTTGGTTACCCAGGAAACTGTCGCTGCCATTGGGCGTTTTCTGATACCAGTATGCACCATAGTGCAACATCAAATTATCCTTACTGGTAAATTTGCTGACCATGCGGGCTCCAATACCCACCAGATTCTGGCGAGGGAAAGAGCGATACACTTCGGTAGGACCAAAGTCGAAACGCCTTACCCCGTATAATCCATCAAAGCCATTACTCTTATTATCGGAGCTGTTGTTATCACCACTGATCCAATCCAATACCGCGCTAAGTGACGTTTTTGAGTCGATCATTTTTCCGAAAGAGGCAAATAACATCCAAGCCTGGTGATCAAGGTCTGTCAAATCACTAGCTGACGTTGTTTGGCGCTGTGTACCCGTTTGTAGTGCAAGCTCCACATCGGTTAACCATTCACTGCCTTTAGGGCTGGTATATTGGGCACTAACGGTTAATAGCTGGCGGTTACGTGTGCGCAATTCCTGACTATCGTCTTCATTTAACCAATAGCTTTGTAAATGCCAGGTTTTGTCGTCAGACTCCGCGTAAACACCGTAGAACAACCGCTCCGATTCAGTTTTGTCGAAAGCTCTGTCGTTATTATCAATACTGGCGGCATCGGATGGCAATCGCGATACCGGGTGCAAATAAAAGCCCCTTACCGACCAGTCGCGCCAGTGCCAGTCGGTAATGAGTCCGTCGAAGGAATTGAGTGCATTGCGGAAGTACCCACTACCTAATAACCGCCGGCTGCCGTGATCCAGTACAAAGCGGCCGACACTGGTTTTGGTCATTTGTAGTGCAGGGTTACCTTTGTCTCCATCCCCTAACCAGCCTACATTGAATTGAACAGGCTCCAACGTGTTCACCTGAGAACGTCCCAGAGTTGGATCGTCATTATCCAGATAGACTCTGGAATCAGCAAATGCACCCACCAACTGAATATTCGACCAGGTTACACTGCCTTTTAACTCAAATTTGGAAGACAGCCGCTGGTTGTGCTGATGAAATGAGGGGGACGTTGTCGGAAACAGCGGGTTAACCAGATTTTCAAAACGCAGGTTCCATTCGCCAGACCACTCATATTTAGGGCTCTCGGCAGCGTTTACGGTAACCGAAGTACTGAGAAGCAATGACGCCAGTGCTGCACCAGCCAAGCGCTTAGCAGCTACACTGCGTCTGTCACAGCCGGTTTCCCGGCTGCGAAAAGAATTCAATGGGTTCATATTGGTATCCTGAAGAAAAGTGTGCGTTCAAAGTGAAAAGGCGTGGCACATCAGGTTTTAAACCGGCCAATCTTCTGATTCAGTCGCTGAACAGTATCGTTTACGCTGTCTGAGATTTTACCGCTGCTTTCCACTGTTTTGAGGTTCTGCTGGCCTAATGCGTGCAACGAGGACACATTGGCATTGATTTCACCCACTACTTGCCGTTGTTCATCTGAGGCAGTGGCTATTTGATAAATAATTTCATTAGCCTGGTTTACTGCCTGGCTCACCTGATCAAACGCGCTGACCAACTGACTCGATACGGTGACTACCGATTCAACTTCATTCGAGCCACGCTCAATGGCGTTAACCGCATCATTCACACTGTGCTCTAAGCGGCCAAGCATCTCGTTAATATTTTGCGTAGATTGTTGCGTTCTGCTAGCCAGCGTTCGTACCTCGTCGGCGACCACCGCAAAGCCTCGCCCCTGCTCACCGGCGCGCGCTGCTTCAATGGCTGCGTTGAGTGCCAGTAAGTTGGTTTGCTCAGCAATACCACGTATTACATCTAACACGGCAATAATATTTTGCGACTCTTTTGCCAGGCTGCTGATCACGCCCTTGGCGTTTGAAATGGAGTCTGAAAGATTCTGTACATTTTTAACCGAATCACTTACAACGCGTTTAGAGTTCAGGCTGACTTCTGAGGCCACTTTCATATTTTCAGACGCTTGCTGGCTGTTTCCGGCATTGTCGTTTACGGCATGACTTAACTGGTTTACCGCTGTTGCAATTTGATTGAGGTTTTCGTTTTGCTGATGGAACACATCAGACACTGTTGTAGACGATTGTTTTAACTTCGATGCGGCTTGATTCAGACTGGTTGAGTCTTCCTGCACCAGTTGAATTAATTGCTGCAGGTTTTGCATAAACAAATTAAACGCCCTGGCAATCTCAGCCAGTTCATCCTTACCTTTAGCGTCCAAACGACTGCGTAAATCACCATCCCCTTGACTGATGTCACGCATGACTACAATCAGGTTATCCAGCCGATCGGTAATCAATCGGGGGCCATACACCATCGAGCCGACACATATGAATAACGTAAACACCGTGGCCACAGCCAGGATGGTTTGATAAAACGCTGCGTCGTCACTCATACTTGCTGTCAGCGCGTCAGCTTTGTTTTTTACCGCTTCTCCAAGCACATCGTAATGGCTTCGCAGTTGGCTAAAACTACTTGCCACTTCTGCATCTCGCAGCGCAACCGCTTCGCTTACTTTATTGGCTTGCACCAATCCAACCAAACGCTTGGAAGAGGTATACCAGGCATCGAAGTCGGATTTGAACGATGCGATTTGCCTCGATACCGCCGGATCATCTTCAATTACAGGTTTAGCCTGGTTCATTCGATCCAATGCTTGCTTTGCGTTTTCTTCAAAATCACTGATTTGAGAGGAAATACTAAGCGCCCCCTGGCTGGCAGTAACAATCATGTCTTGCAGCGCAGTGTAGGCCTGATACAGATCTCGGTCTGCGTTCAGGGTTAAACTCACCGAATTCATATAACGCGTCGAAATATCCCGGGCTTCCGATGATAAATTCGACAGCGCAATGCCACTGATAATGGCTACGGTTAAAAACAGTGCTGATATCACCACCAGAGGGAAAGAAAATTTAACGCGTACTTTGTATTGACTGAAATCAGTCATGTTGTCGCCCCTTAGCTGCAGGCACGAGTTGGTTAATCAAAGTGTTACACAGAATTTTTGATTTGCAATTCAAAACACGTACGTTTAACTAAAGTGTAAGAGAAATAGCCCCTTAAATAAGCAAAGTACAAAATTCAACCAATTGAAAAGCAAATGATTATTTATTGCCATCCGGATAAATAAATACCCCTTTTTTTTGTGTGGTCGTACCATCATTCTGATTGGCAATAATCCAGTAAAAATGCTCGCTACTTACTCCCGATGCTGCATTAGCCGAAACCGTTATTGCAACCTCGCGTTTTTCACCCGGCTTCACGGCTTCAATAAGCGTGTCAGATATCCGCGCAGACGGCAGCCCAAGAAGAGACAAATGATAGGTTGTTGTGCGCTCAGATTTATTCAGCACGTTTATGCGAAACGAGTTTTCAATATCTCCTGAGTAATGCTCTCTGTACAGTTGTTGGCGATCCCGGGCAATGTTGATTTCAAAATCCATTCTGGTTGCGGCCCATGCCCACATTCCAAGCAGCATCACCGCAATTGCTGCCCCATACAACAACAGTGCAATGTTCCATGATTTCACTGGCTTTAGCGCAGTAAAGCTAATCAGATCAGGCGCATAATGGAATTTGTTCATGACCTGATTGCAAGCATCAACACACAATCCGCAGTTTATGCATTCATATTGCAGGCCGTTGCGAATATCTATACCCACCGGACAAACCTGCACGCACAAGGAACAATCCACGCAATCGCCTAATGCAAAATTGTTACTGCCGCGTTTTCTTGGCCCTCTGCTTTCGCCGCGTTGATGATCGTAAGTGACCAGTTTAGTACTGGCATCAAACATCACCGACTGAAAGCGCGCGTATGGGCACATGTGCTGGCACATTTTATCTCTTATCCAGCCAGCGTTGACATACGTGCAGAGTGCAAAGAAAGCCACCCATCCGGTTATTAGTGCCGGTGCAGACAAGGTCAGCACATCAACATACAGCTGCCTGGCCGGATAAAAGTACGACATAAACACCAAAGCAGTAACACTTGCAGCAAGCCCCCACACAAGGTGTTTTGCCGTTTTTACTGCTATTTTTCTTGCACTCCACGGTTGTTTGTCGAGTAACCGGCTTTGGTTCGCCGAACCTTCAATGCGCCGCTCAACCCAGTTGAACATCAGTGTCCATACCGTTTGTGGACAGGTAAATCCGCACCATATCCGGCCGTATTTCTTGGTCACAAAAAACAGCACAAATGCGGCAAGCGAAAAAAGTAATACAAAGATCATTAAATCCTGTGGGTACAATACCCAGGAAAATACCCGCAGGGTTTGGGCGCCTACGTCAAACAAAATTGCTTGCTTGCCATGCCAGGAAATCCAGGGAAGACCAATAAATAGCGCCATTAACAGCATATTTAACCCACGCCTGACACGTTGAAAGTACCCTTGCTGTTCACGGATATATACCTTGCTTTGCGCCACTGGTACTTTAAAGATAATCGCGCTGTTATCGGGAATATGTAAACTCATTGGTATGTATGCCACCCTGTAGCTGTTAGTCGGGCGGATTGTAGAAGGTTAGATTAAAGAGAAAAGATACAGATGGGATCGGAAAATATAGAACAGATATAAATTAAATCTGTTCTAAGTAATGGATTATTTTACGCGTTAACCTGTTCAGCAGTTGCAATCGGGCAGGCGTGAGTTCAAGTGACGCATTGATACGGAAACAATGACTGTACTCGCCATGCAACGAAAACAACCTGCCAGGAGCAAGTGTAATGTGCAACGCCAGCGCCATATGGTAGATAGCGAGCGTATCCACCTCCGGGGAAAACTCAACCCACAGGAAATATCCCCCGGATGAATGATGCACTTTAGCGAAACTTCCCCAGTGCCCACTAAGATATTCATACATTGCCTTTTTGCGCTGTCTCAAAGCACTGCGAAGCTGATGCAAATGTTTCTCGTAATTTCTGGTTTCCAAATAATCCACCAGCGCCATTTGTATAGGCACGCTGGTAGAAATGGTACTCATTAACTGCTGTTTTTGAATTGCTTTTGCATGCTCTCCCGCTGCGACCCAACCAATGCGAAAGCCGGCTACCAGGGATTTGGAAAATGATGAACACAACAAACTATTACCGTTTTTACAAAAGTGCTTAATAGGTAATAGCGGCTGACCGCTACTATACAACTCCGCGTATACATCATCTTCAATGAGTGCAACACGGTACTTTGCCAGCAGTTCAGCGAGTGCCTGCCGGGTGTGGTCTGTCATGCTGTAACCCACTGGATTCTGAAAATTAGACATCAGCCAGCACGCTCGTACCGGTTTATTCTGCAAGGCGCGTTCTACTGCTGCCAGATTGATCCCCTTATCGGGCGTCACCTCAACACTCACTGCGCGCAGCCCCAAACGCTCTAGGGCTTGCATCGCTCCGTAGAACGCCGGCGATTCAATTAACACCCAATCTCCAGGCTTGGTGACTACCTGCAGACTCAGGCTAAGTGCTTCCAATGCTCCGGCCGTAATGACTATTTCATCGGGTGAAACATGCAGCCCCCGAGCAGCATATCGTTGGGCAATTAACTGGCGAAGTTCCCGGTTACCAGGCGGTAAGTTGTCCAATGCGCTGGTAACCGTTGTTTGTTTAGCGGCGGCGGTAAGTGATTTGGTAAGCTGGTGTCGAGGATACAAAGCCGGGTCGGGATAAGCAAAACCTAAGCTAAACATGTGAGGGTCGCGCGAGGCTTGTAGAACATCAAACACAAAGTCGTTAACGCTAACCGATTCAGCCGACTGCATAACACCCGTGGTACTGGCAACTTCAACTGAGTCGGCAACCCGGTACCCCGAACGTTGCACAGCACTTAATACCCCTTGGCTTTCCAGTAACTGGTAGGCATGCAGCACGGTCATGAGGCTATAACCGGTAAGCGACGATTGTTTGCGAAGAGAAGGCAGCTTTTCACCGGGCTGCCAGATGCCCTGTTTGATTTGAGAAGCCAACTTGTCGGCCAATTGTTCGTACTTAGCCATACTGAATACCCCGTAACCAGCAAAGTTGGTATAACAGTAACACTTTAAATCTGTTATGAGTATTTGCTTTGAACAGTGACCAGCGTTTAACTACCAGTAACCCGCCACTGCAGAGCAATGCCAAATCGTGTAGAGAGGGTTACCACTTGGTGCTATAGTGACAACACAGCATAAACAGGCCCCATACATGAATAATAACAATAAGGTAGACACGGGTGTTGAGCTGAATTCTGCCAGCTCATTCGCGCAGGTTCGCCGACATCGGTTATTACAAATTTGCGGCGTAAGCGCAGTGGGTTTACTCGCTTCGGTGCTTATCTCGCGTGGGATTGCGTTTACCATATTCTCAGTTGGACTCTTATCTTTACTGATTGCATTTTTGCTGGCCTACAAACACAAAATCCAGGCCTCTTCCTTTGTATTACTCAGCTCTATGTCGGCTATGTTATTTGCGCTGGCCCTGGTAGGCGCGGGGTTGTTTGATATTGCCATTATTGGTTATCCCTGCTTGCTGATATTTGCGGCCATTTTGGGCGGAGTGGGGTTATTCAGCACGCTGCTGTCTCTCACTATTGTGCAGTGCTCTGTACTGGTTTGGCTTAATCTGGAGGGCTATGTATTACCCAGCACTCCCCGATTAAGCTGGGAGCACCTGATTTTTGTACAGGTGATTTTTATTATTACTGGCTTTAGTGTGTATATACTGGTTCGCGACATCAAACAGCTCATGATCTCGCTACAGGAAGAAAATGAGAAAGTGGAGCTCAGCAGAGCGCAAATTCAGCATCTGGCGCATCACGATCCGTTAACCCGCTTACCTAACCGTTTACATGGTGAATTACTGTTTCAGCGCCTGTTGAGTCAGTGCAAACAAAACAACACTGAACTGGCAGTATTATTTCTAGATCTGGATAATTTCAAACCGGTGAATGACGCACTGGGCCATGTTGCCGGCGATATTCTGCTGGAGGAACTGGCCCAGCGATTAAGTGAATTACTCACCGACGGCCAGCACTTAATCCGATTTGGTGGCGACGAGTTTTTGGTGCTTGTCCCCTGTTCCGGTGATTGCCAGAATAACGGCACGCTGAATGGATTTATCAATACATTACTGAATGAATGCGCCAGGGAGTTTTACGTTCAGCAAAATCGCATTATCGTGTCGTCATCTATTGGTGTAGCTGTTGCTCCCAGAGATGGTGAGCACTTCAAAGAACTTTGTCGCAAAGCCGATATTGCTATGTATCAGGCCAAAAACAATGGCCGCAATACGTTTAGCTACTACTCCCCTGAACAGGATGCCCACAGCGAAGAACGCTTTACACTACTTCAAAAATTGCGCAATGCGGTTAACACTCACGCGTTTACACTGAATTACCAGCCCATAATAGACCTGCGAACCGGCAACGTAGTAGCAGTTGAGGCCCTGCTGCGTTGGCCGCAACCGGATGGCAGTATGATTGGCCCAGATAAATTTATTCCACTGGCCGAGAGTGCAGGCATAATAAATGTCCTCGGTAATTGGGTAATTCAACAAGCCTGTGCGTTTTGCGCAAATCAACGTAAAAACGGGTTTCCCGAACTGCGTATTGCCGTGAACATTTCGGCGCTGCAGTTCAATGACGGGAAGCTAAAACACAATGTGGAAAAAGCGTTAAGACGTGCTGATCTGCCTCCAGATGCGCTCGAGCTAGAACTGACCGAATCGCTGTTTATTAATGAGTCCACCAATATTCTGTCTCAGCTTTCAGATCTCACCGATATAGGTGTAACTATTGCAATTGATGATTTTGGCACTGGGTACTCTAATCTGGCGTATTTACGCCGCTTTCACGCCTGCACGCTCAAAATTGATCGCTCGTTTATCCACCCTCTCACCAGCGACGACAACGACGTGCCTCTGGTCCAGGCCATGATTACCATGGCATCAAGCCTGGGTATGCATACCGTTGCCGAAGGCATCGAAGACAAAGCCACACTGGCACTTTTAGTCGAAATGGGATGTGGATTCGGCCAGGGTTATCACTGGTCAAAACCATTGTGTGAAGATGAAATCAACGAGCGACTGTGTTCGCTGGCCCGTGGGTGAGTTAAGCATTCATTTACGGAAATCTTGCTACAACTTCACGCCAACACATATTTAAGGACTTGTTATCAATCTGCGCCGCTTCAAATTGAAGCGGCCTTTTTATTTTTAGCTCCGATAACCTACCCGGCTTGAAGAACAATCTCGCCCTTAAATTCACCTGGTTTTACTGCAACAGCCTGCCCATTTACTATTAACCTTAGGTTGTCGCCGCTTAATTTAGCACCGGCTTTTATGGTTAGACTATGCAACACACTTTTACCGGTAACGTGCCAGCTCGAACCACTTTCCATGGTTACCTGAACCTGATTATGGCCGTTGTTGAATATACGATTTGCTACATGACCAAGATAGTAATACTGACTTTCGGTGAAGTGCGTAACTTGCTCACCTTTTTCATTAATATGCTGCACGGTTGTTGCACTAATTCGGCCAGTAAGCGAGGTGTCTTTACCAAGGGTAATATGCAGGTTATCGCCACTCTGGCCACCAAAGTATCCTGTGCCGTTAAACATATCGCCCACCAGCTCAACCTGTTCTGTGTTCACTGTGACTGTGGTTGAATTGTTGTTATTTGCCGTTACCGGATAGTCCAGACCAGCAAATCCGGCAGGTTCGGAAAAGGTGGTATTAAAGTGCAGTTCCACTTGTGAATCTTGCTGTAACCCTACCAGCATATCGTCGTTGTCCATCAACTGAACCAGGATCCCATCGGCGGGATTTAACTTCACGCCCCCTTGTAATTGAATGTTAATATTGCCCTCTTTTAACAAGAAAGTACTCTTGCCAGAATTCACTTCAGTACCGTCGTCCAGGGTAATATCACCGTCACCATGAGCCATCCAGCCAAAATTATCTGAGATAATACGTGAGTGCTGGCCCTTGCCGGTAATACCCGTAAAAACCGCGTCCTTAGCTGGCTTTACATCGTAAACTGGGCGTTCAATACCAAAAAAATCGACCTGTGTTTTACCGGTAGGCAACTGATCACGGGGGTAAATAGCCAGTGGCTCTGAAAAGCGTGAAGAGCCGTAATACGCCTTACCATTGCGAATAATGCCGCCGTACGTCCCGGCGTTAATTGTTGCGCCGTAATAGAACTGCTCAGAGCCGAGGATATAAGTGCCATACCCGCTACCGTATTTGGCACTAAAGGGATCTTTATGTCCATTCAACGTAAGCGTACTGTCGACTATGGTTAACAGCATCGCTTCGCCCAGGTCGGTTGATACAACACCCCAGTTTGCAGCTGTCACGCTACTATTTACCAACGTAAACGAGGTCTTATTTCCCATCATGTTGGTAGTACGTGCTGTGCCTTTGATCCCCAGTACCCATGGCGGAGCCACCATTAACGAAAAATCTGCTGAATTAGCATATCCCTCATATAGCTGCCCACCATCGGCACTTAACGTAGAGTTTGACACCATTACATCGGCGTCTTCATAACTAAACACCGCCAGTCGCCCGACGCCAGACGAGTGAATGGTACTGTTATCCACTACCAGTCTTGCGCCGTTATAAGCAGCAACCGGAGCACCATAGCCAGCGAAGTCCGACACATCACTGCCATCACCCTGACTACGAAAATTAAGCGTTGCGTTTTCAATCCGGTAGATCACCGGGCCATCTACCATGATCCCGTTAAAATTGGGGCTGGCAGAGGTGATCTGAATGTCTTTTGCCAGGGTGGCATCAAAGGTACCACTGATAACCGCTTGCTCAATCGAGTGAGCCTCGTTCACGCCGTCGGCATTCACATAGAGCGCCGCCCTGAAGTTATCCACCCCACGCGCAGTTTTACCCGCAGGACTTTGGCTAAACTTATCGGAAACTCGCAACTGAACCTTGTGATAAGTCCCCGTTTTCATAGTCGTTTCAATGCCATCAACCAACATAGTCACCGATTTACCCGGCCGGATGACTTTCGCTCCGGGATGCAGCACCAGTGTTGCCAGTTCAACATCCTGACTAATCACCCAGGTTTTATCTACCGCGACCTCTTTTACCGGTAACGACTGCACTGTTGCCAGGATCACCGGGGAATAGCTCAGGCTTACTGCTCCAGCCAGCAAAGACACCGACAAAGCTGATAGTTTTAATCCGTGCTTACAGGTTAACGCTGCCATTAAATATGCTCTCCGGTAATAATAATTTTGCCGCCCTGGGCAGTGGTAATTGTTTTGTCTGACTGATTAGCCGATGACACTCTCAGCGTGACCGTTACCCCTTTTTTAACGGTGATTTGATTAACCACATCAATGGACTCAGCAGACACCTTGCTGTCTGATAGCGCGGTCCAGTTTGAGGTTGCGTCGAGTGCTAGCTCAACGTTCTGCAGCGACCCAAAAAAATGACTTCCTTGTCCTAATTGCAGAAAAAGCGCTCGCTCTGTGTCGCGGTTAATCACATCACCGCGTAATGAACTGTTAGTTACCCTGACATGGCTGCCTGGCGGCACCACATTATTTACCTGAGTACGCATGGGGTCATCATTGACTCTGGCTAAAATCAACTCGCCATTTTGAGCTTCGATTTGCGTATCCGAGAGAAGAATATCGGCATTAGCACTCTTGACCAGAATAGCGGTGCCCTTACTTTTGTGCTCGCCACCGCGAATGATCAGCTCGCCTGATTCCAGCGGATCCCCCATAACAGAATGGATCATCACCACATTTTCATCGGCAACGGTAGTGCTGTCGTTGAGTTCAAGGATTGCTGCGCCTGCTATCACACCAGTGTAAGTTGCCGCCTGAATTTCAGTGCGGTTAATGACCACCCGGGCGCCAAAATCGGCATACGTACCGTATCCCGAGTTATTCACCAGTACGCGACTATCATTGACTTCCAGATACGCATCACCACCAGCGGCGTCGGTAGATAATGCACCCCAACCATCCGCGATAAACTCGCAATGGTAAAAGTAGCTGTGTGCATTACTCATAGTAAGGTGAGTACGTGCCGTTCCAGTAATGCCCAGTGGAGACGGCGGGGTTTTCATACCCGGTCCAATTACCGGAACATAATCGGCAGGCAAGGCGCCCCCATGGCTGACAAACCGGCTGTTAACCGCTTTTAACGTTGCCCCTTCAGCTGCAACCACAGCACTGGCAATCACCCCATTGGTGGTTACCTGCACGTTATCGAGCAGTAACATACCTTCGGCAACCAGCATTGCCGCCCCTTTCGCCAGAAAGTCATTGCTGCCATCACCTTCAGACGCCACGGCCACATTTTTTACCGTTACCGCCGAGCTTTTACCAAATACTGTCAGGGTGTTGGAGTCATCGGTTTGATTGCGTAGTTGTTTGCCGATAATGCTGTACGGCGACTCGATGCCGTCAAGCTGGGTAGTGAGTTTGCCATCACGTATTTGAATCACCGACTGATAAGACGTGTCCAGAATGCTCGGCATCATCATAGGTGCGCCATTTGGCATTGAACCGGGTGGCGGAGGAACCTGTGCTGATAGCGGCACCGCGGTCAGGTACAACAACAAAAATAATATTCTTAATAACATAAGTTAACCCTGAAAAAGCCGCCGTGAGTCGGCGGCAATATAAGAAAAAAATTAGAACTGATAATTCACGTTCATCCCGTACATACGAGGGGGCTGAACAATGGAATACCCCACGAAAAAGGCATTTTTAACGGCTTCATCGGCGATATTTCTAACGAATGCAGAAACCGATAAATGCCCCTCCGGATGTGTCCAGGTAAGGGTCGCGTCACCGGTAATGTAGCTGTCTTGCAACGCTGGTGTCTGGTTGCTGGGGGCAACGTATTGTTCAGACACATAGCGCAAGTCCAAACGAGGAACCAATGTCCAGCCAGACTCACCTACAAAGGTATGTTCATAACCTGCTTTGATTGTCCATTCCGGTGAATGAGGCAAGCGTTCACCATTAAAGTTAATCGCATTGGCACCAAGCCCATCACACACAGCTTCTGTTTCGCCAAAATACCCGTAGGGATTCAGACACAAATCAGAAGTTATTTCTGAGTTTAAATAAGCCACTGCCAAATTAATTCTGTCGACATCGGTTGGTATGGAAAGTAATTCAAACTCTCCTCCCCAGTTTGTCGCATCGGCGTTATAGAACACGAGGTTTGGCCCGGTAGCACTAAAGAAAAAGTCCACCACCTGATAATCTGCATAATCGTAATAAAAGCCGGATGCGTTAATTTGCAATGTGTTGTCTAACAGCCGGCTTTTCACGCCGGCTTCATAGGCCAGCAGGTCTTCTGGCACAATCGTGCCACCGTTAAAAGGATTAACGCCTCCAGGTCGAAAGCCAGTAGCGGCTTGGGCATACACCATCACAGAGTCTGACAGATCCTTCTCCAACCCCAGTTTCCAGTCTGTAAACGAATCATCCCGGACTCCGTCAAAAATAAACAGCGGAGGTGGTGCACTGCCTTCTGCCTGCCGCTTATCCTGCGTGTAGCGAGCACCGGCTGTCAGGCGCAAATCGTCAGCAAGGTGGTAGGTAAGTTGTGCGAAAAGTGCGTCTGATTCCCCATTGTTTTCCTGGTATTCATTGGTGACGGTGATACTGCCGTCGGTATTAAAGACGTCATTAATCGTGTATTGCTCGTAGTCGTAATGGAAATAACCCATTACCCACTCCAGAGTCTCGCCCGGCAAGCTGCCATATCGGATCTCAAGAGAGTTTTGCTCTATCTTTTTAGGATCAAATCCACTGCTACCTCGACCACCGAAAAAGCCTTCATTGGTTCCCGCCCCTGTTTGATAGGCAGGCAGAACCGTTAATACGCCCGGCCCAACCTGCCAGCTGAGGTCCAGGTACAATTTTTCGGAGGTGTAGTCCTGTCCGGCACCAATGTCGGGGTCGGCTGTGGTGTAGTAATCACCAGCCACCCAGTTAGCTTCTTCAACCCCGCCCGAGCCCATGCCCCCAAGGTGGATCCGGTCGTAACCCGCAACCAACCTGAACTCACTGCTTGGAGAGTAAAGTACCTTGAGTCGCTGGCCGTCGCCTTTGCTGTCTGCATGACCATTCGATAAATAGCCATCGCGGTCAACATAGGTTGCCGCCATTCGCACTGCTACATCATCTGACACAACCAGATTCACCGCGCCCTCAACGCGCTTAAAATCATAGTTTCCTGCCCCGACAGCCACATAACCACTGGTATCATCAAGGCTGGGATCCCGCGAGATAAAATTAATTACACCGCCGGTAGCATTGCGACCATATAAGGTGCCCTGCGGCCCGCGTAATACTTCGACCCGGTCCATGTCGTAAAAGCCCAGCACACCCGCTTCAGCACGAATGGAATACACGCCATCGTAGTTCGTTGATACCGAACTTTCTCCTACTCCCGGCGGTAAATCTGATCCCAGGCCACGAATTGCAACCGCCGCACCTCGTGCCGCCCCTTGTACTTCCACGCCAGCAACGTCGGAAAGTACGTCTGCGGCGGTGACCTTGGCAGCATTAAGGATAGAGTCAGCATCAACCACTGAGATTGATGCCGCCACTTTCTGCAGTGGTTTTATCGATTTTTGTGCAGAGACCATAATCACTTCGATGTCTTTTTGCTGTTCTGTAGCAGCTTCTTCTGCACCAGCAGTATTAGTTCCTAAAGCCACGCTAATGGCCAGGGTAGATAAAGCAAATTGGCTAAATTTAGTGTGTAACATAGCGTCCTCATTCAGGTGAATGTAGATTATTGATGTAATTTTATTGTGGTATTGCCTGTGTTCAGGCGTTGGCTGTAAAGCAGTGAAGGTCGTTCAGGGACTGTGACCAGTAGCTAGAGGTTCTGGTAACCAGACGGTGAAAACGGTCAGGCCATTTTCGCTCTGTACTGAAATAATGCCGTTGTGTTCGTTTACGATCCGCTGACAAATTGCCAGCCCCAATCCAGCATGACTCCCGGCACGCGAGCGGGATTTGTCCACCCGGTAAAAGCGCTCGAACAGGTGCTTTTGCTCTTCGTGACTAATGGTTTCACCCGTATTGGAAACATGGATACCTAACGCGGGTTTAGCGGAATCAGCAGAACGACTCACCCACAAGTGGACCTCTGAATTCGGCGTGCCGTATTCGATGGCATTGCTCAGTAAGTTTGTGAACACCTGACATAACTGATCGGGGTCACCAAGCACTGTTATTGGTTCTACGCGATTGTGAATGGTGACATTTTTAGTTTCTGCCAGACGGCATATTTCTCCGATGCATTCGTCAATTAACAACCCCAAATCAAATGATTCCGGCGTTTGACGATATTGTTCAGCATCCAGTTGCGCCAGGGTAAGTAATGACTCACTTAATTTACGTAATTTTTGAATTGCATCCAGAATACGGTTGAGCGACACCACATATTCCTGATTAGAACGGGGCCGATTGAGTACTGCCTGGGTTTCACTGAGCATAACGGCCAATGGCGTTCGCAGTTCGTGGGCCGCATCGGCAACGAAACGATTTTGTTGGGCAAAGGCTTCGTCTATCCGGCTGAACGTAGAATTGAGCGTATTCACCAACTGACCCACTTCATCGGCCGGATTAGGCGCTTTAAGGCGCCCCTGAATATTCCCCAATGACATTTGAGCCGCACTTTTAGCAATGGCTTCAAGCGGCGTGATTGCGTTATATATGATTTTTCTGCTGGCGAGCAAACCGATCACAAATACACACAGCACAAACCCCATAATTTGCATCACATAAGCCTGATGCTCGGCCTCCATTGCCTGCATAGACTGACCCACCAGCACAATATCCTGTGCCGCCGTAAACTGAAATGCTTCACGATTGCCGCCGATGGTACGCAGATTTATCGGGCCATTCTCGCCTTGCGCAACGGGTAAGGGAATCGACTCAGGCAAATTAGGACTCGCCGCCAGAATTTGTTTGGAGGCAGACCAAATCACAAAATAAACGCCTTCGTTTACCCACTGCTTGGAAAACAGTTCACTGCCCCGACCAAGCAACGCACGTTGCAAAAAGTCGCGCCGGGAAGTAACAGCATCAATATTCACGTTAGGTGGAACCTGCCAACTCGATGGCGTGTTATTTTCCAGAGCCAGGCTATCACGCGCAGCAAAATGTAAAGGCGTTAATCGCCGTTCCAGAGACGCGTCCAAATCCTGCATTCGGTTACTATTGTCCAGGCACAACAAATACACGCTGGCGGCCACTGATATTACCACTTGCATGAAAGCGAACCAGAAATTGAGTCGAAACCGAATAGAGGAGGCAAACATTTTACTCTCCCACAAAATAACCCAGCCCACGGCGGGTTTTAATCATCTGCTGGCCAAGCTTTTTCCTGATGGCCGAGACATGCACATCAATTACATTTGAGTAGGCATCGTCATGTTCATCAAATAGGTGTTCGAACAGTTCAGCGCGACTTACTGTATGGCTGTAGCGGCGGGCCAGGTATTCCAGAATGCCGTATTCCCGGGCGGTTAGCTCAACCTCACACTGGTCCTGAAATACTTTTCTTGCCAGGGTATTCACGGTTACCCCGTTTAGTTCAATTACTTCCCTGGCCTGGCCATGAACGCGACGGATCAACGCCCGGATTCGGGCAAACAATTCGGATAAATCAAATGGCTTAATTAAATAGTCATCGGCCCCCGTGTCCAGCCCCTTCACCCTGTTCGCGGTGTTATTGAGGGCCGTTAACATAAGCACCGGGGTTTGCTTAGTTTGACGAAGAGCTTCCAGAACCTGCCAACCGTTGAGCTTGGGCAGCATGATATCGAGAATAATGACATCATAATCCCAGTTCATAGCGTGATACAGACCCGACTCACCGTCTTCAGCCGTATCTACCACATAACTTTCTTCGCGTAAGGCACGTGAAAGTGTATGCGATAAATTGGGTTCGTCTTCTATCAGTAACAGCCTCAAGACTCGCTCCACGGCAATTTAATAAAGTGTAAAATATGTTAAATCAATGTTTATTAAGAACGGATTAAGATAAGAGGTATTTGGCATAAAACTGCTATATTTTTGAATCCGATTTATGGATATCAACTGTTCGTTTGACAAATACCCTCTGGGAATCCGGCGCTGACGCAAAGGTTGTAAAGCGCTCTATTAAGTGAAAATAATTGAAATATATGCGTTGGGGGAAGGCATGAAGATAGGTAGCTATTTATGGGTTTGATTTGGATTATTGCTTTACAGCAACCCAGAATGCCGACGATTTCTGAACCGTGCTTTCTGGTAATGATATTGTTCGGATTTATCAACGAAAAAAGCCCCGCATTTTCATGCAGGGCTTTATAGAATAACTGTTCCTCGACCCGGGACGGTTACCAGCAGGGGTATGCTCTTTCATTTTTCTTGAACCGAAACAAAAAACCCCGAACATCGCTGTTCAGGGTTTCTGTGTAATGGTGCCTCGACCCGGGATCGAACCAGGGACACGCGGATTTTCAATCCGCTGCTCTACCAACTGAGCTATCGAGGCGAAAACTGGTTAGCATTGTCAGGTGTGTTACCTGTCTTGCTGTGGGTGCGTATTTAACGAGTTTCGGGCTTTTAAGTCAACCGTTTTTCTCAGAATTTTTTTCAAATGCACATTCTTTGCTCAACATGCACAAAATCACGCCTTTTTCGGCGGTACATACCCTTCAATAGTGGGCTCTTTACCTTCAAACAAGTACGCTTGCATCTGTGTTTCTAAAAACTGCCTGTCGGTTGGCTCCATCATATTCAGCTTTTTCTCGTTAATCAGCATGGTTTGCTTTTTTTGCCACTCAGCCCATGCCTGTTTAGAGATATTGTCAAAAATACGCTTGCCTAATTCACCCGGATACAACTGAAAATCCAATCCGTCGGCTTCTGTTTTAAGGCGCACACAAAATACCGTTCTTGGCATTTATTCTTTCTCTTAAAAACTTATATGTGGTGCCAGTCTATCACTATTGCCCGTCAACGGAAATCCTGTCGCTAACTCACACAAGTCAATGAATCCTGGTTGCCCATTTTGTTTAAGGGCTGAAATTTCACCCACACATCGCCATTTGCAACATCGAACACTATGCGCCGATAACCAAACTCGCCCACATGCGCAACTTGTATATCGACGCCCTCGTTTGTTAGTAAGGTGAATGCGGCCTCAACATTTTTCTCTCCAACCGGCTTGCGTTCAATGTCATCAATGGGCGCACGGCGAAATTTGCGGTACATGTTACCACCACCAAATACCTTGGCCTGATATTCGTGGAGGTGCGTTCTGTGACGCTTCGCTGAACGTTTGAAGAGTGTCATGCAGTCATCCGCAAAACGGGGGTTCATTCGTTTGTCTTGCCGCTCATAGCGATATGGCAACGCATAGTGACACATTCCTCCAATCATTCGTTGTGGATGCCACAGAACAATTGAAACGCACGAACCCAACAATGTATGGACCTGCGTGCCTGCTTTGTCGAAACAATAGTCCCCAGCATGCAGGATGACTCTCTTGTGTTTATGTGTCATTACGCTTTCCGTAGTAATTCTTCTGCAATTTTATTCAGAGGGTATTGTTGTAATGCGCCACCACGCTCATAGGCTTCTTTGGGCATACCATAAACCACACTACTCGCCTCATCCTGTGCACAGGTCCATGCACCAGATTCTTTTAATTCAAGCATGCCCTCTGCACCATCATCGCCCATCCCCGTGAGGATTGCTGCAAGCGCGTTGCTGCCAGCGTACTTAGCTGCTGAACGGAACAGTACATCAACCGAAGGCCGGTGACGTGAGACCAGCGGGCCGTCTTTTACCTCCACGTAATAACGGGCGCCACTACGTTTCAAAATGGTGTGCTTATTACCAGGCGCAATCAGCGCCTGGCCACGCAGCACAGGATCGCCATTACAGGCCTCTTTTACGTTAATCTCACAAAGCGAATTCAAGCGTTGTGCAAACGAGCGGGTAAATCCTTCAGGCATGTGCTGCACAATCACAATGCCCGGGCAGTTTAACGGCATTTTGATTAGAACGTCTTTGATCGCCTCAGTTCCACCAGTAGATGCGCCAATAACGATCACTTTGTCAGTTGTTTCTGCCATGGCGGTAGAATGACGTTTTGCAAGCATCACATCAGCATTGTGTTTTACGGGTACCGTAGCAGGCCGGAAGAGCTTTTTTGGACGGGCCTTTGAAGCCGCCCGAATAGCATCGCAAATTTGTACCTGGCTATCAAAGAAGAACTGCTTTGTGCCCATTTGCGGTTTTAAAATGATATCAACAGCACCGGCTTCCAGCGCTTTAATGTGTGTCAAAGTGCCATCCCCCACTAACGACGAGCATATCACTACTGGTATTGGATGTTGTTGCATCAGTTTTTTTAAAAACGTCACACCATCCATTCTTGGCATTTCCACATCCAGTGTGATCACGTCAGGCAGCACTTTCTTCATTTTCTCTACCGCAACATAGGGATCCTGAGCGGTGCCCACTACTTCAATATCGTCAGCAGAAGAAAGCATGTGCTGCAACGCCTGACGCACTAATGCAGAGTCGTCAACGATGAGCACTTTAATTTTATCGACCATATTTGGTCTTCTTAAGGTAAATGGTTGGTCGCAGCCGCACGAAAAGCCCGTGAGGATCGAGCAGTGTTTCAGAGTGACCTATAAACAACAGTCCGCCTTCGACAAGAGATTGATGAAAGCGCTGAGTAAGGCGCGCGCGATCTTCCTGATTAAAGTAAATCATGACGTTCCGACAAAAAATAATTGAAAACTGGTTGTGGTATGTATTCCAATCGCCGTTAATCAGGTTAAAAAAGTCGAAATTTACCGGGGCCATTACCTCCGGCGCCATTTTCACCGAGTTATCACTCTTGTTTCGACTGCGAAGTAAATATCGCCGCCTCAACACCATATCAACCGGTTCTATTTTGTCGTGATGATATACAGCGCGCCTGGCGTGCTCTATACAACTTGCGGAAATATCGGTAGCGTTAACGCTGAAGGAAAATTGCGGGAATTCCCGTTGAAATTCCAGCATTTCAATACTGAGAGTATAGGCTTCCTCACCAGATGAACAGCCCGCGCTCCACAATCGTATTTCCCGACCCTGCGTGCCGTAATTATTGCGCAGATGCGATCTAAGAAACTCAAAGTGCTGTGCTTCCCGGTAAAACTCTGTTTTGTTGGTTGTCAGCGCATCCAACAAATGCAAACGCTCTTTCTGTCCGTCGGGTGTTTCAAACACAAAAGCGATATACGACTTGAGGGTTTCAAAAGAGAGTGCGCGCTGGCGCTTGCGGAGACGTGATTCAATCAACGTTTTCTTTGACGCTGGCATTTGTATGCCAGCTGTCGATTCAATGTAGTCGGCTATCCTTAGACGGTCATTTTCCTGCAGAGGATCCGCTTTGATTGTTTGAAATGTTGAAGTTTGCATAGAATTCAACTACTCGCTTGCCGGCACGGTGTCAGCCATGTCTTTTGTGGCACTGACAGCCTCATAAACGTCTCCAAGATCCTCATCACCCATTACTTTAGACAGGTTGAGTATCACGATAAATTCATCGTGGTATTTGCCCATACCACTGATAAATTTAGTATCAATACGGCTGCCTATTCTCGGCGGAGGATTAATATCACTCACAGGCAATTCAATGACTTCTCTCACAGCATCTGCCAAAATGCCAAGGGCAACGTTTTCACCATCAACACTCACTTCTACAATAACTATGCAGGTATTTACTGTCATATCAGCGCGATGCATTTCAAAAAGATGCCTTAAATCAACCACGGGTAATACTTGTCCGCGCAGGTTGATTACCCCTAACAGATAATCAGGTGTTCTGGGTACGCGGGTAACCCGGCGATACTCCAGCACTTCCTGTATTTGATTGATATCTGCGCCATATATTTCATCATCCAGTACGAAAGTGAGTAGCTGAATGGTGGCTCCAGGAATACCACCCGCGTCGGATTTTACTGTGTTGTTTTGGTCTGCCATGGTTTAGCCTCCCAATTTAATATCTTACAAACTCAGAGCTGTCGTTATCGTCGCCCAGGGAGATATCTATGCCCGACAATAACGGTACTTTTTCTGACTTTGATGCAGAAACCTTCGACTTAGCTTTCGCCTTTGTCTTGGAAGCCAGAGTATTGCGACTTGAAGATTTCGCTTGGTTAACGTCAATCTTGAAGAAATTAATGGTTGCATTTAGTTGCTCAGCCTGAGCAGACAGCTCTTCCGACGTAGAGGCCATTTCTTCTGCGGCAGCCGCAGATTGCTGAACGACTTCGTCCAGTTGCTGAAGTGCTTTATTCACTTCTGCCGCACCTGCATCCTGTTCGCGGGACGATGCACTTATTTCCTGAACCAGGTCAGACGTTTTCTTTATGTTCGGGAGCAGCTCGGCCAGCATACGACCAGCTTGCTCTGACACATCAAGGCTCCCTTTGGCTCTGGTAACGATTTCGGCAGCCGCCTTTTGACTACGTTCAGCGAGTTTTCTTACCTCCGCGGCCACTACCGTAAACCCTTTGCCATGTTCGCCCGCTCTTGCTGCCTCAATCGCAGCATTCAGCGCCAGCAGGTTAGTTTGCCGCGAGATTTCTTCAATAATGCCAATCTTGTCGGCAATGTCCTTCATTGCCTCGACCGCTTCCTCAACTGCTTTACCGGTGGCTTCTGCATCAATAGCCGCTTTGCGTGCAATTTGTTCGGTTTGCTGAGCATTGTCTGCACTGTGTGCAATATTCGACGCCATTTGCTCCATTGAGGAGGAAATTTCCTCAAGTGACGCCGCTTGCTCTGTTGCCCCCTGAGCAATTTGCTGTCCGGTTGAGCTTAACTGACCACTACCCGCTGCTACGTTGCTCGACGCTTCAACGACCTCTGAAACAACCTGTTTCAGGCTTGCGTTCATATTGCGCAGTACACCATAAATGTCGGCATCACTGGCAGTTTGATCGAACGTGGCAGTCAGGTCGCCTTTGCCTATTCTGTCGGTAATTGCACTCACCACATTAACCCGACGGATCACTATCCATGCAACAGCAAAGGCAATAACAACAGATACGCCCAGTGCTATGAGTAATTGATTTCGTGCAGAACTATAAGCCACGTCACTGGCGTCTTTATCTGCCAGCATTGCCTGCTCGTTTACTTCAACAATCGCGGCAAGATACTTCTCAGATTTGGCCAGTAAGTCCTTGCCCCGCGAGGCAGATAGTGCAAACGCCCTCACATTACCGTTTTCCAGACTGATCTGGCGTACCTGTAAATGCAGGTCATAATAGCTTTTAAACTGTTGTCTGAACTGGCTGATCAAAGCACGGTCAGACGCGTCAGCTATCGACTCCAGTTTGTCTAATCGCGCATAAAGTTCGGTTTCTTTCAGACTGATTTGATCAGCAAATTGCTGCATTAACTTTTCGTCGGTGGCAATGATGATATTCTTTTCGTTTCGCTGGATCTCAACCATGTTCAGGTTTATCTGGGTGGTGAGTTTTAATATTTCAGCGGCATTGCGAAGTGCAGCAACCGAGTTTTGTTCAACAACCGTGCGTTCCATTTTACTCAGTAACTGGGTAAGCGATCCCTGAGCGTCTTCCAGTGCTTTTCTGGCTTCATTTATGCTCAGTGTCATTGCGCGGGTATTAGAGTTAAGAAACGCCAACTCTTTAATTTGCGTTAATACGCCTTCGTATTCCGACCAGGTTTCAGAAAATTCATCCAGCTTAATTTTACCTTCATCACTGGCAAGCTTTCTCAGTTCAGCGCGCTTTTGCAGCATTTCCGATTTCACATCGTCGATTTCCTGCGCAAACACTTTCATTTGTTCAATTGAATCTGCCAGTATCATGTTCTTGTCACTGCGGCTGATCGCCAGTAAGTCCTGACGTATCCTTGCTGCCAGTTTCACTTTTTCAGCAGATTCATCAACGATGCTATTCAACTGGCTATTCATGCCTGACAACGCCGATATGCCAAGGAAGTTAGTTACGGCCATCGAGCCAATTAAAATTATAAAGGCTGATAATATTAACGCCTTTAACGTAATTCGATTCATTCTGGTGCCCTCAGTGAGAGATTGTTAAGCTTCGTTTTGTACGACGTTGATTTTCGCCCACTGCATCCATCAGGGCAGAAGGATCCAGAATCATCGCAACACTTCCATCTCCCAGGATGGTAGCGCCACTGAATCCAGTTGCTCCTTCGTAAAGTTTTCCAAGACGTTTAATTACGGTTTGATACTGTCCAACTACTTCATCAACACAAAAGCCAAATTGCTCCTGTCCGACATGAGTGATAACGATTTGCTCTATTGATGGCGGTTCGCCCCGAATATCAAACCATTCGCGCAGGTATAAAAAGGGGATTTGCTCGCCTCTGACTTCCACAATGCGTTTACGGGTATGACTGCCCACATTGGGATGACTAAGCTCTATGCATTCTTCAACTGCACTGAGCGGTAGCACATAGCTTTCACCTCCAACTTTCACCATCAGGCCTTCAATAATGGCAAGTGTCATAGGCAAACGTATTGTGAACTCAGTCCCTTTGTTTGGCTGAGTGGCAATACTAATTGTTCCGCCGAGCTCCTGTATTGAGCGCCGCACAACATCCATGCCCACGCCGCGTCCTGAAATGTCGGATACGGTTTCTGATGTGGAAAATCCAGGCTCAAAAATAAGGTGGTGAACAGCTTCATCGTCCAGCACTTCCTGCGGATCAATTAACTGCTTCTCGACTGCCCGTTGTTTAATTTTTGTAGAATTAAGACCCGCGCCATCATCCTTGATCCGAATAACCACGAAAGAGTCACTATGCTCTGCACTCAGCACAATGGTGCCTGTTTCACTCTTTCCTGACGCTGTCCGTTCCGTCTGACTCTCGATACCGTGATCGATACTATTGCGGATTAAATGAATCAATGGATCTGACAATTTGTCGATTACCATTTTGTCCAATTCAGTTTCAGCGCCGTAGGTTTCAAGTTGTATGCGCTTGTCTAACTCATTAGACAAGTCTCTGACCAGGCGTTTGAATTTTCCAAATGTGCTGCCAATTGGAACCATGCGAATGCTGAAGGTTTGGTCGCGCATTTGTGTAGTTAATACATCCAGCTCTTCGGCAATTGACAGCAGCTCTTCGCTGTCATTGTTAAAGGCGAACTGATTCAGTCTCGCCTGTACAATCACCAGTTCACCTACCAGATTCATCAAGGTATCCAAACGGGAAGAGGGTACCCGTATCGTGGCATCCTGACCCGAAGAAGACTGCTTGAGAGACCTGACTACACGCTGTTCAGTTAAGGCAGCATTAATTGCCGATTCAGTTGCCAGCCCTTGCTGAGCCATCTGACTGCCAATCACCGCTTTCTGCGACAATATCGCGTCCAGCTGGCTTCTGTTAATAATGCGCCTCGACACTAGCAACTCGCCTAATTTGTCTGATTGCTCGTCACCGTCGGTCAGATCGATTGGATCAACGGCAATTTGCCAGTCGTCCTCAACAAACATAAACACATCAGCAATTGAAGGGGCAGGCTGTTTGCTTTGCAGAATAATATCCCAGTACAAATAGCTTAGTTGCGGGTCGTAATCGTCTGTGCCTTCCAGCTCATCCACACAAGTGGTTACATGGCATGTTCCCAAACTATTCAATTCTCTGAGAATCGGGATAATATCCAAACCCAATTGGTAGGTTGTTGAGCTGGGTTTTATCCTCACGCGATACACATCTGACCCGTTGATTTGCGTTTTTTCCGGCAGCTGTTCCCCTGACTTTTGCGATGCCACACCTTCAGGGATCAGTTCGTATAAACGACTGATAATCCGGGTGGTAACAATTTTCAAATGCGTGTCAAACGCAGGCGTGGCTAACGACTCTTCTATGGTGTCTTTGGCGTCGAGTAGAATGCCAATCAACTCTTTACTGATTTCCATTTCGCCATTTCGCACTTTATCCAGCGCGGTTTCCAGATGATGTGTAAAGTCAGTTAAATCCTGATATCCAAACATCCCTGCCGCACCTTTAATGGTGTGCATGGAACGAAACGCTGTATCAATTAATTCGCGATCCTCCTGAACCTCTTCCAGTTCAAGCAGTGCGCCTTCAAGATTAACCAGGTGCTCCCGGGCCTCTGTTTTGAACGTTTCAACTGGGTCAATCATTATCGCCGCCTTTCAGCCATTGGAATGGCAACTGATACATTAAAAGTGCAGTCTTAACAGACTCGCTCACGTTTATCAGCACTAACTCAACCTGCTGACGCCGTGCTTTTATGAATAACCAGATGAGTAGCTGTATACCCGCCCCGTCGAAATCAGTAATGGCCTGGCAATCGAGATTAATTCGTTTTGAGTCAGGCCAATTGTTCTGACACATCAGATGAAAATCTTTGACGTCAAAAATGGTTAGCGATGACGGTAATTCTACAGCTGTCGAATCAGACTGTTGCGAACATGCTTCGTTTTTCATTGGCGTGCCTGCTACATTAATTTTGCCAGCGTGGATAGCAACAACGGTGGTTGGAAAGGCTTAACCAGCCAGGCTCTTACCCCCATTTGTTTGGCAGTGTCTTTCAGCTTCTGATCGGTTTCGGTTGTAAGCATCAGAACTGGTGTGAACTTATATGCATCAAGTTCCCTTGCATGCTTTACAAATGTCATTCCATCCATTTCGGGCATGTTCACATCACTTACAATCAAATGAATTTTCTGGCCATCCAGCCTGTCGAGTGCATTTTTGCCGTTATCAGCTTCAATAACGGTATATCCACTGGCTTTCAGAACCATTGAAACGATTTGTCTCACTGATGCAGAGTCATCAACAATCAATACGACTTTAGACATTGTTTATCCTCAGTTTTTACTTTTTGTTTATCGCAGCTTCATCTTCATCAGACTGGAAAAACTGCTTGATGGCGCGTTGTAAACTGCTTGAAATCACCGCCATACTGTCTTCCAGTTGAAGGCCTTCTTCGTACGCGCTAAAAACCTTCTCTGAATAGCGCTCTACCATGCCAAGCAGCACTTTCTCCTGCTCTTCCGTTAACCCATAGTCAAATAAACCAACCTGGATCTCTTCAATCATTTCATCCATGATTTTCACGTTTTGGCGTTTTTGGTTAGCCTGCTTGGTTGCCATTTCTGAGAGCGCATCGTTGGTGCCTTCCATAACACTTTTCATTTCATCCACTGCATTAAGTGCTTTTAAGCGACTTTCTGCGCCTTCGAGGATTAATGCCAGATGGTCCCTTAAACGTCCGCATTTGGCCTCGTCATCCGGGAGATTTTTGATAAGTTGAGAAATATTGCCAAAGTTGAGTATTAACCGCTGTCCACGCTGGTATATGCGTCCAATTTGTTGGAGCGACGTAAGCATTTCGATTTCCAGCGGTGAAGGGTTATTGCCTGACGATTTAGTTATTGCCTGCCAGTCAGTGCGAATTTGAACTGTGTTTAACAGCCCGAAATTATCACAGGTATCAACAATAGATTGCGCCAACTCCTCAACACTCTGACAGGAGAAGCTTTGCCGTAAGAAGTGAATAACATTGGATTGTTCACTGGCATCCATAATGGCGGTCATAGCCGTATCCAACGCCATTTTTGACTGCGATTCGGAGTCTTCACGAGTTTGCTTTCTCAGCACGGCTAATTTTACTTTTTGCAGAATTTCGTCGCGATTCACTGGTTTTGACAGGTAATCGTTACCGCCAGCTTCATAGCCTTTTCGCTTCTCGTCGAGGGAATCGTTGGCACTAACAAAAATAACCTCAACCTGCTCGAAACCCGACAGCGCTTTGATTGCCTGACAGGTTTGATAACCATCCATATCCGGCATAGAAACGTCGAGCAAAATGACTGATGGTGTGATTTTTCCAGATGCGCAAATATCTAAAGCACCCGCTCCGGATGTGGCAGCGACAATGGAGTAGTCGCCGCTAAGAATGGCCTGCAAAAAACCAATGTCTTCTTTGCTGTCATCAATTATTAATATCTGCCGATAGCTCAATGTCATATATGTCACCAAAACAACAAAAGACCCTTTCTTAATCGTGTAAGAAGATTAATTCATAATTGTCAACTTGGAAAGAATATTATGTAGAATTATTGAGCTAGAATATTTACAATTGACGATGACAAAATAAATAAATTATAAAAATCATGTATATATAAAAATATAAGAATTGACTAATTTAGACTAATTACTAAGAGAGTATATTTTAGCAACCACATAAAATTAGGTATTCAATATCAAACGTTTACTTGACTGGAAAAGTTAAACATAGACGTCTATATATAACTGTGCGTTAAAAGGGTTAGTTTTCATGACTACACAAACAACGGTATCTCAGCTCGAAAACCTGCAAAAGCAGTTACAAGTCATGGAACGAAAATACAAAAGAGAGCGTCAAGCCAGACTTGAAGCTGAAAGTATACTCACAAAACGGTCACTTCAGCTGTATGAGGCAAATAGTAAACTCGAGCAATACATGGACGGCCTGGAAGCCGAAATTATAAAGCGCACTCAGGAAATTGCTGACGCAAGAGACGAAGCTATCAAGCTCGCTCAGGCAAAATCTGAATTTTTAGCCAATATGAGTCACGAGATTCGCACGCCCCTTAATGGGGTACTGGGTATGCTCTACTCAATGCGCAAATGCAAAAGTGATTTCCAGCGCAATTCTTTAATCCAGTCAGCAATTCAAAGCGGCAAGCTACTCATTGCCGTTATTAATGACATTCTCGATTTTTCAAAAATTGATGCTGTTGGCGTAACACTTGAACAACACGAATTTGACTTGAGGCATACACTCGAAACGGTGGCGCATAATTTTGCACCTAACGCACGAAAGAAAGACCTCGACATCATCACGATTATTTCGCCACAAATTCCTAACTCATTCATTGGAGATGGCCACAAGCTTCAGCAAGTTATCGGTAATTTACTGTCTAATGCCATTAAATTTACCGACCAGGGATTTGTTGTATTAACGGCGGATTTCAACGAAACAACAGGTGTTACCATTAGCGTAAAAGACACGGGTATCGGTATTCAACCAGACAAAATGACGAACTTGTTCGAAGCCTTCTCACAGAGTGATTCCTCAGTAACAAGAAAATACGGAGGCACAGGACTTGGGCTGGCTATTTCAGCGAGTTACATTAACGCCATGGCATCAAGCTTACACGTTCGCAGTGTTCCTGGCGAAGGCTCAGAGTTCTACTTTTCACTTGCCTCAATGGTTGCAGACCAACATACTCTGTGTGATGTGTATAATCCCAGGCTATTCAATAAGCACGTTGTGGTGCTTACCAATTGCCTGCAATATCAGACCAAGCTTACATCGATATTCTCTAATACAAGTATCGCCTCGTTAACGATTTGCGATACCTTTGATGAAGTAGCATTTGACAGTTTGAATGCATCCGGTAATGCGCTGCACTTCCTGCTGGATCTTAGTCATATGAGTAATGCTGATCGCATCAAAATACCCACCATAAAAAGCAGGCTGCCAGCATGCAACGTAACCTGTATCTCACTGGAAAACTATGAAGACATCATTAATGACGGTGAGGATGCGGATTATCACTTACTCAAACCGGTTCGAACCAAAGAACTGTTTCAGGCATTATCCGGTGAATCGATTATTCGCTATACCGACAAACTCGACACAGAATCCGCCCCCAAGTTTACTAATCTCGCCGTACTGGTTGTAGATGACAATCATATTAACCTGCAGGTAGCCGCGGCAATGCTGATCGATCTGGGATGCAGAGTGATTACCTGTGACTCTGGTTTTAAGGCTCTGGAAATAGTGAAACATGAATGCTTTGACCTTATTTTTATGGATATACAGATGCCCGGAATGGATGGTATTTCCACAATGAAAGAATTGCGGAATTTGCCAGAATTCCGGTCAAATACGCCAATTATCGCTATGACTGCGCATTCCCGGGAAGAAGACAAAGCCAAGCATTTGCGCAGTGGAATGGACGACCATATATCGAAACCCATTGCGCCAGAGACCATCGCGCAGGTCATTATTAACGTATTAAAGCTAGATGGCGTTGCTGCAGAGATAGCCGCTCCGGCCACCACAAAAACCCCCACCTTTCCGGATATTGCAGGCATTGATTTACTGAAGCCTTTCCAAAACATGAACGGCAGGCAGGCATTGCTTCATTCATTGCTAACCAGCTTTATCGGCAAATACCAACGCGCAGGGGAAGACCTGCAAGCGTTTCTGGCAATCGGGGATACCTGTGCCGCCAAATCACTCGCGCATACCCTAAAAGGCACAGGTGGTAACCTGGGTTTGCTTGCCATTTCCGCCACGGCAGCGGAAATAGAAACAGCGCTAAAAAGTGATAAACGGCCATCCCACCAACAAATAGCGAATCTGAATAATGCGCTGAGTGCGTTACCGTTGCTGTCGGCGTGGCTTACACAGCAGACACCTGAGGAAAACGATCACGCCTGTGGGATAGACCTAACCATGACACTGACCGAGCGCTTGCAGTCTCTCTCTCAATCCATATTCAAAGACAATGCGCAATCCCTTGAAATCATCACGTCATCCATTAGAACATATCCCTTGTACCTCAACGCACTTACCGAAATTAAAGATGCGCTGGGAGACTACAACCTGCTTCTTGCCGATGAGTTAACAAACCAACTGATTCAGGAACAACACAACCATTCGGGTTTATAAGTTACTGCCCAACGCTTTCAATATTCTGGTGACCGGAGTGGGTACACCTACTTCCAGCGGTTCATCCAGACTCACCCATCGCCAGCCAGGTTCGCTAAGCTGTTGTGGAACACGCTCACAGCTCAGTATTTCTGGCTGAATATCCAGGTGATAATGCGAGAAAGTATGCCGAAACGGCTCCACCAAATTTAGCGATTCATGCTCCCCAATCAGTTGGCGTAGTTGCGGCGATAGCACAGTGTCCGGCGCCCGCTCAAAGAAACTCCAAAGCCCTCCCCAGATTCCGGTTTGCGGGCGCTGTTGTAACAGCACCGCGCGCTGGCACAGGATAACGCTCATCACAGTTTGCTTTACTGGCAGTGCCTTTTTAGGCTTTTTACCCGGATAGTCAGTTTGTTTGCCCTGTGCGTAAGCTACACAATCAGTTTGCAGCGGACATGCATCACATTTTGGTTTGCTGCGCGTACACAGGGTTGCGCCCATGTCCATCATGGCCTGGGTATAGTGATTTGCGCGCTCTGGCGGTGTTAATTCAGTCGCATATTCCCACAGTGAAGTCTCTACACTTTTCGCGCCGGGCCAGCCGCTGATAGCAAAATAGCGCGCCAGGACCCGCTTAACATTGCCGTCCAGAATGGGATGCGACTGCCCACCTGCAATCGACAAAATAGCCCCAGCGGTGGAACGCCCAATGCCGGGTAGTGCCATCACCTGCTCAAGGGTGTCAGGAAAGACACCTTGATGTTCATCGCGAACACATATTGCGGCTTTGTGCAGATTTCTGGCTCTGGCGTAATACCCTAAGCCAGTCCAAAGCTGTAATACATCGTCCTGTGGAGCATTGGCCAGCGCCACAACGGTAGGGAAGCGAGCCATAAAGCGCTCAAAATACGGGATCACCGTAGTTACCTGAGTTTGCTGCAACATAATTTCAGACACCCACACCCGGTATGGCGAAATATCCTGTTGCCACGGTAAATGTTTGCGCCCGTGCTCGTCGAACCAGGTTAATATGCGATCGGAAAACAACTGCTGCATAAACTTCCCAAAAATAATGTGTGTAATACGGCCCGAAAGCCAGTAAGTGTATCAGTGATTGCCTCACCAACGTAGAGCCTGTTACGATTGCAATCCCCAATCAGGTTTATTTTTATGACTGTACTTTTTCTTCCCGGCACTCTGTGCGACGAACGCGTTTGGTTTCCTGTATGGAAAAAACTGCCTGCCATGCAGCGCTGTTACGTCCCCCTGCAATGGGCCAATACCCTGCAGGATATGCTTGCTCTTACCAGCGACAGAGTACCCGACGGTGAGAAAGTGCATTTGGTTGGTTACTCCATGGGCGGATATATCGCTGCGCTGTGGGCGCTTACTTACCCCGAAAAGGTGAGTTCACTCACACTCTTAGGCTATTCACCGCTTGGTCTTACCGACGAAGAGACTGCACGTCGCAAACAATTACTCGCGGTACTTAAACAGGGCAAATTCTCTTCGCGTCAAAGCCAGTATCTGGCCAATATGATTATTCCGGATAAACACGATTCACTGCTCCCTGTGATAATCGACATGGCCGAGGATCTGGGTGGCGCAACATTACTTGCTCACGTTTCCAGCACTACACCACGTAAGGATTTAACCAGCCAGCTATCAGCGCTTGGCGTGCAGGTACACCTGATCGCAGCCGACGCTGATGCAGTTGTTCCTCTGCCGTCAATTCAAAAGGCGGCCAACAACCTGCCGAAGGCAACGCTGAGCATACTGAAACACTGCGGGCACATGATGCTGATTGAACAGCCAGAGGAAGTTGCATCACTGATCGTGAAAGGCCTGCCGATTTAATCTATAGCCCGCCAAAACCGGCCATTTCACGCTATAATCGTTGCATTTACGAGCACTAAGTGGATAATGCCGCTGCGAAACAGAGGTAGTGAACAGTATGGGTCAATTTAAAACGCAGGCAGAAGCCGAAGCCGCAGGCATTTATATCAGCAAAGTTAAGAGCTATGTTAAGCGCGAAGGCCGCTTAACCAATGGACAGGCGCGCGCGCTGGAAACTTACTGGCCAACGAAAGGTATTGAATATCAAGCTCAGCCGCTGGACCTGGCCGGCACCTTTGGCAAAGATGCCCCGGTTGTGGTTGAAATTGGCTTTGGCATGGGTAAGTCACTGGTTGCCATGGCCCATGCCGCACCAGAACTTAACTTCCTGGGCATTGAAGTACACCGCCCGGGTGTTGGCGCATGCTTAGCTGACGCAGGTGAACTCGGCGTTGAAAATCTGCGAGTCATGGAACACGATGCTGTTGAAGTTTTGAAGAACATGATCCCAGACGGCAGCCTGCATCGTTTACAACTGTTCTTTCCCGATCCCTGGCATAAAAAACGCCATCATAAACGTCGTATTGTTCAGGCTGAATTTGCCGAATTAGTGAGAACCAAATTAGCCCCTGGTGGTACGTTCCATATGGCTACCGATTGGGAACCTTATGCCCAGTACATGGCAGAAGTAATGAATGCTGCACCGGGTTATACCAATACGGCGCAGGAAGGCGATTACGTTGAACGTCCGGCCTACCGCCCTATTACCAAATTTGAAGTACGTGGCCAAAAACTGGGCCATGGCGTATGGGATTTAATATACGAGCGCACTGAATGAGTTTATCACCGGCATCTCAACTTGTTATCCGCAATATCGACCAGTTGGAGCAAGGCGACTGGTTAGTGATTAATGCTGACGATGCAGGATTGTTTCCTGCGCTGCAGGCATTCAGCCTCACGGCATTACATCAGTATTACGATGTATTTTGCCAGGCGTCCGGGCACAGCGGAGCAGCGCAGTTCGATAGCCGGGACATATGCGATAAACCCCAGGCAATTAATATGGTTGCTGAACAAGGTAATCATAAGCACATATTTGCGCCTGCCGTGACGC
Source organism: Aestuariibacter sp. GS-14 (assembly GCF_006494365.1). GTDB lineage: Bacteria > Pseudomonadota > Gammaproteobacteria > Enterobacterales > Alteromonadaceae > Alteromonas > Alteromonas mangrovi. Next base: position 156,549 of record NZ_VHIP01000007.1, on the reverse strand, counting down.
AAGCCAGCGCAACCGATGTGCTCATTTTCATGCCAAAAGCCAAAGCGCATTTGAACATGCTGATGGCTATGGCCGCGCATCTGGTAGGCAATACCGGGCGGGTTCACGTGATTGGCGAAAACAAGGGTGGCATCAAAAGCGCAGGCAAAGCCATGCAGCAGTTTGGTGCGGTACACAAGCTCGACTCCGCCCGTCACTGCAGTTGGATGACCTGTGATATCGAAAACGCACCAGGTCAATTTTCATTACACGACTGGACAGCCGTTGATACCTATTCACTCAAAGAGCACGAGTGGCAAGTGTGTTCATTGCCGGGAGTATTTAGTCACCGGGAGCTCGATGAAGGCACTGCACTGTTGCTAACTAAATTGCCAGCTACGCTGTCGGGCACCTTGTTGGATTTTGCGTGCGGTTCTGGCGTGATTGCAAGCTACCTGCTGAGTGTTGGTGCACGCATTCAAACTGAATTACTTGATGTAAGTGCACTGGCTTTATGGAGCAGTGCGCATACGCTGTCGCTGAATAATAGTCAGGCAACAATCATTGCGGCGGATACCCTACAGGGCGTGAATCACCGGTTTCAAACCATTGTAACCAACCCTCCTTTTCACACTGGAGTAAAAATCGACTACCGCATTTCGCGCGACTTTATTGCCGGTGTAAAGCAGCGTTTAACCAGCAACGGCAAACTGTATCTGGTGGCAAATCGCTTTTTGCCTTATGCCGAATTACTTACCGAACAATTTAAGCAACCCGCAACGCTGGCGCAAAACACCAGATTCTCTGTTTATTTTGCACAAAATTAATTTTTTCTGTGGTAATTTGTGATTCCAACATAAGAATCACGGTAAGCGCAGGAGAAACAGGTTGAAGATTGTCTTTGCTATCTCGGAAGTTGAAGATTTAGTAAAAACCGGTGGGCTGGCAGATGTCGGCAAGGCATTGCCATTGGCACTGAAAGCCGCAGGCCACGATGTCAGTATCTATCTGCCTTATTACAAAACCATCGCCAAACAACTCAATTTACCAGAGGTTTGTCCGGCGCAGACACTGTTTACCGAAAGTAAGGTGTATCACTTTACCCTTCGTCATTTAGCGTGGCGCGGTATCAATGTGTATTTTGTTGACTACCCGGAATATTTCGACCGGGATGGATTATACAACAGCGCCTATGAGGCATATGGCGACAACGGCGAGCGCTTTGCGTTTTTCAGTGGTGCCGTGCTGCATGCTTTGCAAAGCCTGAACGAACAGCCCGATATTATTCACTGCCACGACTGGCACAGCGCTATGCTGCCCTTCTTAATGAAGCAGGACCCTTCAGGCTTTTTTGCCCGCACCCGCTCGGTGTTTACCATACACAATGCCGCCTTTCAGGGCGTGCACCGGCTCGAAGACATTCCTTTTTTACGTCATCATCCTCGCATTCTGGACCAGGTACATGGCGGTTACATCAATTACCTGCAATCCGCCATTGAATGCGCCAACAAAGTGACCACAGTAAGTCCAAACTACGCTACCGAGTTGTTAACCAATCTGGGCAGCCATGGGCTTCACGACCGCTTAGTGCAGCGCGCCAGCGACCTGTCAGGTATTTTAAACGGATGTGACTACAGCCAATGGAATCCAATGACAGACGGCTATATTCCTGCGCACTTCAATGCTGATGATTTAACCGGCAAGGCAGAATGTAAAGCTAATCTGCAAAAGCGTTCAAACCTGTCTGTAGAGCCTCGCACGCCAGTGTTTGGCATGGTATGCCGCTTAACTGAACAAAAAGGGTTTGGCTATCTGGTTCCCATCCTGGACCGCCTGATGCAGCATAAACTACAAATGGTTATTATTGGAACTGGCGATCCGAGTGTATGCCAGGATTTAGGTGAATTTGCCGAGCAGCATCCGGGTAAATTTGCATTCATTAACGGCTTTAGTACTGAACATGCACATCTCATCGAGGCGGGGGCTGATTTCTTCCTGATGCCATCACAATTTGAACCTTGTGGCCTAAATCAAATGTACAGTCTGGCCTACGGCACCGTGCCTATCGTTCGGGGAGTGGGCGGTTTAAAAGATACCGTTATCGACCCTGAACAAGACCCACAGAACGCAACCGGCTTCGTGTTTTTCGACCCAACGCCCGACGCCTTATTAAATTGTATCCGTCGTGCCATGTTGGCTTATTACGAGTGTACCGATACGTTCAGAATTATGCAGCAAAGAGGCATGCGTACCCGCTTTACCTGGAAAGCGGCGGCTGAATCTTATATTGCGCTGTACGAGAGTATGCTGGCATGAAAATAACCGGATGCAACATCACAGGTAAACATCTGTTACTGATTGCAGTGATGTTATGTCCGGCAGCGATTGCCCAGGTGCCTGAACAATGCGTGCAGGCACCTGAACGCACAAGCCTTTGCCCACATACACTGTACCGTATCGCCAAAGCCCCGATTCCTGCTCTCGATATTCCCCAAGGCGGCATGGTGTGTCTGTGCTTATCTGATCTAACTGATTTACCGCTTCCTCAGCAGCCTGATACATTCAAATCCATCGCCAGCCATCTGCAGATGCCAGTGGCTGATGTGTTTATGCTATTGGAAGTCCCTGTTCCGGATTGGGCAAAGAAGTAACATCCTCCCTTTTAAAAAGCCGCTCACCGGAAACAATATCTGAGAATATCCTGCTGATTTCTTTCTTTTTTAACATTTATGCGCCAATATTAAGTTATTATCAAATACACCTTCATTAAACCATGCTGCAGACGCCGTCACGGCTATCCATTCGCAACATTTTACTTTGGCTGGTGCTGTCAATCTCCGGTGGAGCGCTGCTGATTTCATCGGTGATATCTAACTATACCCAGCATTCCAGAATGAAAACGCAACTGGAAAATGAAACGCGCGCAGTTGCCGATATGATTGCAGCAGCATCACTGCCGGTTTTATCGGTGATCCCACTGGATTTCGAACAAAAGGCGGCGCAAACCGACGCCCTTAATCTGCTGCTCAACAGTCTTAAACACTACGACGATGTATTAAACGCCCACATATACAGTATTAACGAAAGCCCCACCCCAGAGATGGTGGCGCTATACACCAAATCCAGCAACACCGCTGTAGAGAGTCGCATCGGTAACATGGCCCGGTATTACACAGCCAGATTTGACGGCGATGTGTTTGAAATTATCCGCCCGATCAACGCCAAAAACCAAACCTACGGATATGTGTATATCCGTATTTCAGCCGAGGCTTACAACGCGTTTGTGAGTAATTCCATTACAGTGCAAATTGCCACCCTGCTACTGATTATCATTGTTGCGTTTCTGGTTGCCTACCGATTTGGTCATACCCTCAGTAGCCCGGTGCAGGATTTAGTATTGGTGCTACAAAGTGTCGCGCGCAGCCGCGACTACTCAAACCAGGCCAAACATTGCAACATCAGGGAATACAATGCACTTATTGATACCATAAATGTGTTGCTTACCCGCATGCAGGAGTACGTACTCAAGCAACAACAATCCGAGCAGCAACATCAACAGTTAAACAGCCGGCTGGAAGAAGAAGTTAATCAGCGCACTGTTGCATTAAAGGAAGCCAACACTGAACTCATCCAAACCCTGGAAAAACTTCATCAATTCCAACGCCAGATTGTAGAGAATGAGAAAATGGCCTCATTGGGTGATATGGTGGCCGGGGTGGCTCATGAAGTAAATACGCCGATAGGCCTGGGTATTACTGCCTCTACCATGATGCTTGACAGACTTGCAGTGCTCGATCAGCAGTTTGCCGATAAAACCCTAAAAGCCAGCAGCATGAAGCGGTTTATTGAAGAAGGTAAAGAAAACCTCAACATTATTTATCGCAACCTTAACCGGGCAGCTGACTTAATCTCCAGCTTTAAACAGGTAGCGGTTGATCAGTCTAGTGAAGAGGCTCGCGACATTAACGTTAAGCAACTGATAGAAGAAACACTCATGTCATTGCGTCCACGTCTGAAAAAAGTTACACATAACATTCACGTGGAATGCAACGAATCACTGAATGTGGTGTCAAAAGCAGGCCCAATTAATCAAATTCTGATAAATTTAATCATGAATTCGCTCATTCATGCCTTCGAAGGGGTTGAAAATGGGCAAATTGACATCATTGCAGCATTGACGGATGACAAAAAACTGAAAATAATTTACAGAGATAACGGAAGTGGCATACCACCAACCATAAAAAAACGTATTTTTGATCCTTTTGTTACAACCAAACGGGGTCAGGGGGGGTCAGGTTTGGGTATGCATCTGGTATTTAACCTGGTCACCCAGGCACTCGATGGCAGCATAAAGCTGGAGAGTGAGCCAGGTAAGGGCGTAGAATTTGTTCTGTCCTTTCCGGTAACTGTAAAAAAACAAGTTAAATGAGCGCAGAGTAGATATTTTTCTTGAACAATGCTGGGTTAAGCTAGTAATTTAGCCTAAAGTGGCAACTAAATTGCAAGACAAAATACGCCAATAGCGATATAAATCTGTTAAACTTTGAACAGAAACACAACAATAGTAAATAGAGTGTGAACATGCAGACGCCCAATATATTGATAGTAGAAGATGAAGTGGTCACCCGCACCACGTTAAAGAGTTTGTTTGAAGCCGAAGGGTATAACGTTTTCGAGGCAGAAAACGGCGAACAGATGCATGATTTTTTTGAAAATCACACCATTAACCTGGTAATTATGGATATTAATCTGCCTGGTAAAAATGGTTTGATTCTGGCTCGGGAAGTGCGTGACCGCAAAAATGTTGGTCTGATTTTCCTGACAGGTCGTGATAACGACGTTGACCGAATTTTAGGATTAGAGATTGGTGCTGACGATTACCTCACCAAGCCGTTTAATCCACGCGAACTCACTATTCGCGCCAGAAACCTGTTGAACCGCACTAACAGCAGCGCTGAAGACGATGATTTACCAAGCCGTGTAAGCTTTAACGGCTGGACGCTGGATGGCGACAGCCGTTCATTAATATCCCCGAGTGGTCACGAATTCCGTTTACCGCGCAGTGAGTTCAGAGCATTACATCTGTTCTTGAGCAACCCAGGTAAAATCCTGACGCGTGAACAGTTGATTATGGAAATGACGGGTCGTGAATTACGCCCGAATGACCGTACTGTTGACGTAACAATTCGTCGCATTCGCAAACACTTTGAATCGCAGCCAAGTGAAGAAGAGTTGATCGTAACTATCCACGGTGAAGGTTACCGTTTCTGCGGTTCCGTAGATAACTAAAATCAGGCGAAGCATGTATTTAACGCCTGGCAATGGTTCGCATTGCCAGGCGTTTTTTGTTTCTGTCAGGATGCGTTTTTGAGCCTGGCAACAAGTGCTTGCGCTTCTTTCTCATATGCAAAGCCGCGCTGCTTATTTATTAATTGCGACACGACCTGTTGTGCCTCGCTGTTAAGCTCTAATTGCGCCAGTGTATAAGCAAGAAAGTATGCCGTGTCGGGATTATTACCATCCAGAGTATAAGCCTCACGTAACAGCTTCACCGCCTCTGCGGGCCTGTTTTGTAGTGTTAGTGACCAGCCAGCCAATGATTTCACGTACGGGTCATCAGGTGCGCTCTGAAGCGCGATTTTGGTATACTCGATCCCTTTTGCAGTATTGAAATGAAAGTAAGTTTGCGCAAGACGACGGGCAAAAGCAGGCTTTTTGTCTTCAGGCAGCAGATTTTCGTACAAATATGTATAGTGTTTTGCTGCTGACTCGAACCGCAACTGATAGTAATACAACTGAGCCAGTAAGTTGCGCGTGAATATCACATTGGGCTGCTTGGACACTTTAGCAATCAGTATTTTTTCGAACTCATCGCTGCCCACGCCGTATTGGGTTAATGTGTAGAGTTTTGCGTAAATCAGGTCGTAGTCGCCATTCAGCGACAATGCCTTATAGTAATGCCTTTTAGCGTTATTCAAATCACCCTGTTGCTCTGCCAGACGGCCCTTTAACAACCACACATCAACCTGATTAGCATGGGCCTTCACTAATTGTTTCAGGACCACTTCTGCTTCGCTACTCTGGTTTTCGTTCAGGAATATTTCCGCTAGTTTTAGGCCCGCTAACAGATCGTCAGGCATGAGCTCCCGCGCCCGGTGTAAACTTTGAATAGCAAGCCGGGAATTACCTGCTTGTAGAGCAGCATTTGCAGCAGCCACCAACAGAAGTGGATCGTTATTGGCAAGTAATGCCGCCTTTTTAATGTCGATTTCGGCCTTCTTCACTTCACCCAACGCAATGCTTAGCTGCGCCCGACGCAACAAATTTTGCACGGTGTTGTATTCCAACTCGATCAGGCGGGACAGCCCCTGAATCGCGGCAGCCAGATTATTGTTTTGTAAGCGCAGTGTTACCAGCGCTTCTATTACGCTTTGCTGCGTATCATCAAGTTGCATTAAACGCAGATACTGGTTCATTGCCTGACCAGACTGCCCTGACGACAATAACAACCCTGCATACAACTGACCAACCGCTAAATCTCTTGGCAGCCTGCTGGAAAGCTCTCTCGCCTCATTTACAGCCCGCTCGGTTTCACCTTGCTGGTAAGTCAGCCAAATGCGATTGATTTTTGCGGGTGTTAAATCAGGCGATAGTCTGAGCGCCTCATCCAATGCCGTTGCTGCATCAACGTACTGATGAAGCATCAGATGCAGAGCACCTTTAAAGTTAAGCAGATAAGCACTTTGTGGCTCTGCTCCCAACAATTGCTTTACGGCCATTAATGCGCGCTCAGGTTGATTGGCTCTGGCCATCACCACGGCATATACGGTTTGAATTTCGGTTGAGTCCGGATAACGCTGTTGCAATACGGTAAGTTTTTCAGCTCCGCGGTCCAGTAAGCCACGGGCGAGTAAAATTTTAACTTCCAGCAACTGCGCGTCAATTCGCTTAGGGTAAGTACTGATGAAGGTTTGCCAACTACCCAGTGCTTTAAATACGGTACCTTGCTCTATGAATAACTCAATCAACAACGCGTATGCAGTTGGTGCTTCCGTTAGTAATAGATCCTGGTTTGCTTCCAGAACCTTTATCGCCTCTGCCCGCTGCCCGAGTTGCACCTGAGTTTTAGCCAGCAGAACGATAGTCTGCGGAAAATAGGCCTTTTCCTTGTAAAGGTGTTCAAACTGAGTAATGGCGGTTTCAAGCGCACCTTCCTGGTAGGCAATCAACCCCTGTAAATACATTAATTCATCTGAAGGCTCGGTCAGCGAAGCCCTCAGTTTTTCAATTTGATTTTTTACAGCCTGAAGTTGCAACGCCCGTTCGGTGTTGCTTGTCAGGCTATTACTTACCAGCAGCGCGTAAGGGTCCTGCGGCGACTGCTTCAATATCGCATCAACCGTGCTTAGCGCCTGAGCGTCGTCGTTGGCGGCCAGATACAAATCGGCCATAATTCTCAGCACCAGGGGATGCTCAGGGTTTATCTGAAAAGCCAGTGCGGCATAATCCAATGCCTGCTCAATCTTTCCCTGTCCCTGACTCACCTGTGCCATGGCAAGCCAAACTCGAATATCAGTATCGTTGAATTTACGCGCTTGTTGTAAATGACGATTAGCAGCTTTCCAGTTTCGCGTTTTTATAGCGATACCGGCAAGCCCAAGGGGTTGCTCGATGTCATCAGCTATCTCGCCACGCAGGTTATAGCTTTCCCTCGCGCAGGTTTCTTCCTGCAGCGCCATACAGGATTCGGCCCGGGCCAGTAGCCAGTATGCTTTTTGGCTGTCCGGGAACGCTACATAACCCGCAAAATCCTTTATTACTTCATACTCACGTACAGCTAACAGCGCATCCGCCCACTCTCGGGCGAACAGGGATTCATCTGCACCACGCTTTATTGCGTCGTTGAACGTAATAACTGCTTGAGGATAGGCCTTTTGCCGGCTCTGGATCTTGCCAAGCAAAGCCAGTGCAGGCAAATATTCGGGCATTGCTTGCTGACAACGCTTAAGGTGAATCAGCGCGGTATCCGCATCGCCTTGTTCGTAACTGAATTCGGCTTTTTCACACTCGATTGACGCCGTATCAGATTGTGACTCAGCATTTACCCCCCCAATAACAAGGAGTAATACTACTACTTTCGTGAGTCTTGTAACGGCGGCGTATGCCATTTGCTTACCAAAAATAATTGAGTACAAAGGTAACTTTATATCCTGTAACCGGGGCATAGTGATTGCCATAATATTACGAATTTTAAAAAGCAAAAAGGCTGGGATCCCAGCCTTTTCTTAACCATGTGTATTTTTGCGCTACTTACGACGTTTCAGTGCAAGGGTGGCGATCAGACCACCAAACAACAAAAAGAATACGGGTGGTGCGGGTACTTCTTCACCAGAAGTGTTACCTGGCGGCACATACGTGAACAATTGATTGTGCAGTTCAACCGTACCTGTATAAGACAGCGCTGCAAAACCGCCATCGAGACTACCGGTACCACTGGTGATGTCTGCATTGGGAGCTAACACCGAACCGTTCCAGCCGTCGCCATTAAAACCAATTGAGGTGTAATCGTAGAAGTTCCACAATACCAGAGAGGCAACCTGTTTTGTAAAGTTACCAAAAGCCTTAGCGTTAATACTCAACGCACCGGTACCTGCCACGTTAATAATAATTGGCACTGTGGGCGTAAAACCAAAACTAAAGCTACCGTTTAACAAATCAGAACCGTTGATATTAAATACCAGCAGATCATCGCTACTGGTCGATTCAAACTTCAGGTTATTCATATCTGAGGTGTTAAACGTACCGTTAGCAGTAAGTGACTTGTAATAATTACTGTCGTCAATCACGCTTTGATAAATCGCATCAAACTGATTTTGAAGCACACTCTGACTTTGCTGAACGACAGCACCACTGCCGTTTAAAATCAGGTTTGTACTGCCAGCCGAACCGCCGTAAACAATATTACCGTTTTGGGTTTTTACATCGTTTGCAGTGATGTTGCCAACAACGGTTACAGCGTCAACCACGGGGTCTGCCGCTATACGGCTTGCAACATCCAGCGACTTGCCAGCCATATCGATGTTGCCACCAATCATAATGCGGCCTTCGATATCACTGCTGGTGTTCAGATCGTTTTTCAAAATCAGGTTATAGGTACCTACATTTTCAACGGACGCTACTGTGCTCATCGACACGACAACGGCTAACGACGCTAATAATTGATTAAGTGTTTTCAAAGATCTGTACCTTATTTCTTCCCTGCCGCTATTAAGCAAATATCGATCCAAAAAATAACCATATGAATTTTATGATTAAATTATTTAAAAAAAACCAACTTCTTAAAAAGTGATAAAAATCCTGACAGATCGTACCACTTATTTTTAAGCGCCCGCTATGGTCATTTTATCCAGTAACACAGATCCCGTGCTTACGCTGCCACGAGCGTCCTGCTGTGCACCAATTGCAACGATGTTGGCAAACATGTCCTGCAACGTGCCTGCAATGGTTATTTCGTGAACCGGATACTGAACAATACCGTTTTCTACCCAAAACCCAGCGGCACCACGCGAATAATCGCCGGTAACGATATTCACACCCTGCCCCATAAGTTCAGTAACCCATAAACCTGTACCCATGGTTTTGAGCAGTTCGGCATCGCTTTGCCCCGTATGGTTCACAATCAGGTTGTGAATACCGCCCGCGTGCCCGTTAGTGACTGTATTGAGCTTTCTGGCCGAATAACTGGTGTAAAGATAGGTTGAGAGCAAGCCGTCCTCAACAATCGTCATGTCGCGGGTTGCCACACCTTCACTGTCGAAGTTGCTGCTTGCCAGCGCGCCTTTCAAATGTGGTCGCTCAATGATATTTAGCCAGGATGGAAAAACCTGAGTGCCCAGCTTGTCCAACAGGAACGACGAGCGACGATAAAGTGACCCACCGCTGATGGCGCCAATGTAATGCCCAAATAGTCCCGCCGCAATTTGCTTATCGATCAGTACTGGCACCGTTGCGGTTTTGATTTTTCGTGCACCTAAGCGATCTACCGTTGCTTTTGCCGCTTCCTTGCCTACCTGTTGAGGGCTGTCCAGTAAGCTGGCATTGCGATTAACGGTATAGGCGTAGTCGCGCTGCATATCTTCGCCCTGACTGCCAATTACCATACAGCTAAGGCTATAGCGACTGCTGGTGTATCCCGCATTGATCCCATGCGTGTTGCCATACACCCGTAGTCCAATGTTGGCGTTGTAACTGGCACCATCGGTATTGGTTATCCGCTCATCGTAATCCAGCGCAGCGCTTTCCGCAGCAATGGCGGTTTGAATGGCCTTTTCGGGGTCCAGCGGAATCGGATGATATAATTCTAAATCCGGAAACTCAGTAGCCATCAACTCTGCGTCGGCAAGGCCGGTACAAGGGTCTTCACTGGTGTAGCGGGCGATATCCACAGCCTTTTCAACGGCCAGTGTCAATGCTGACATACTGAGATCGGCTGTAGACGCACTGCCTTTATGCTTGCCCACATACACGCTGATGCCCAGTCCGCCATCATTGGTAAATTCAATATTTTCAACTTCACGCATACGGGAAGATACGGAGATCCCTTCCACTTTCGACATACTGGCTTCAGCCTGCGTTGCCCCTTTTTTCAGTGCCAGACTCAGTACATCGGCAACTTTAGATTGAATTTCTGCGAGTTGTTGTTCGATTTGCATAGAAGTTTCGCTATAAATGTCCATTGTTCATGGGCTACAATTTACTATTATTCAGTTTAACACGAGAGTCCCATGACCGACCCGAGTCAATACGATGACGAAAACCAGGTTAGTAACGATGACTATCCCGGTTTTGATGAGCCCGTCAGTAAATCCGAACTCAAACGTCAGTCTGCCCAACAACAACGAGTTGGTGAACAGCTGGTTAATTTGTCTGACGCACATTTAAAAACCATCCCGCTCGATGACGAGCTGGGTGATGCCGTCGCTCTGGCCCGCCGGATAAACCGCAAAAAAGACGGTTATCGCCGTCAGTTGCAGTTTATTGGAAAGCTAATGCGCAGCCGCGATCTGGAGCCGATTGAAATAGCACTGGCTAAACTTCAACACCAGCACAATGAGCACAATGCGCTGCTTCATAAACTGGAAAAAGCACGCGATGCTATTGCCAGTCAGGGCGACGATGCCATTGAACCGTTACTGACCGAATTTCCGCAGCTTGAGCGTCAGCAACTGCGTCATTTCCATCGGGCTATCGTTAAAGAGCGCAGTAACAATAAGCCGCCCAAAGCGTACCGTGAGTTATTCCAGTACCTGAAAGGCCTTATTGTTGACTAAGCCTGTTACCAGGCTTAGTCGGGCGGTTGCGTTAAGACGTACCGCCTACTGTTAGTTCATCAATTTTAAGGGTTGGCTGACCAACGCCAACAGGCACACTCTGCCCATCCTTACCGCAGACGCCAACACCGCGGTCCAATGCCAGGTCGTTTCCGATCATCGAGATTTTCTGCATCACTTCCGGCCCGTTGCCAATCAGCGTTGCCCCTTTGATAGGCGCGGTGATTTTACCGTTCTCAATCAAATACGCTTCGGCACTGGAGAACACAAATTTGCCTGAAGTAATATCTACCTGACCACCAGCGAAATTAGGCGCGTAAATGCCTTTATCAATGGTAGCAATAATCTCTTCCGGGCTGTACTGCCCGCCCAGCATATAAGTATTCGTCATACGGGGCATTGGCAAATGGGCATAGGATTCGCGACGACCATTACCGGTAGGCTTCACGCCCATCAGACGCGCATTCATTTTGTCCTGCATGTAGCCGGTTAGAATGCCATCTTCAATGAGTATATTGTGCGCCGTAGGAGTCCCTTCGTCATCAACCGTTAATGAGCCACGGCGATTGTCCAGCGTGCCATCATCCACGACGGTCACACCCTTAGCTGCCACTCGCTTGCCCATACGGCCACTGAAGGTAGAGGCGCCCTTGCGGTTGAAATCACCTTCCAGACCATGTCCTACCGCTTCGTGTAACAACACACCAGGCCAACCACTGCCCAATACAACTGGCATAAGGCCAGCAGGAGAGGCAACAGCTTCCATGTTCACTCTGGCCATGTGTAATGCTTCATCGGCCAGCTTTTCATAATAGGGTTTACCGTCGTCCTGTTGTGTAAAGAACGAATAAGCATGACGTCCACCCGCTCCGGCACTGCCACGCTCACGACGATCGCCATTCTCCAGCAGTACAGAACAATTCAGGCGCACTAATGGGCGAATATCGGTAGCAAATGTGCCGTCGCTGCCTGCCACCAGAATTTCTTCATACACACCACTTAACGACACCACAACCTGATTGATATGGGGATCCTGTTGGCGGATGTATGCATCCACAGCTTTTAATAAGGCAATTTTCTCGGCCTCTGCCATTGCCTGAATTGGATTGTCACTGGCATAACGCGATACAGTTGTTACATCGCTCAGCGATGCTACTTTTAGCGTACCACCATGAGGTGCAATACTGCGCGCAGCGCCACAGGCTTTAAGGATAGCTTCCTGACTAATTTCGTCTGAGTAAGCAAAACCGGTTTTTTCGCCACTGATTGCCCGAACACCCACTCCGCGTTCTACGTTAAAACTGCCTTCTTTAATGATGCCGTCTTCCATTACCCAGCTTTCGTGCAAACTGGACTGGAAATACAAATCGGCATAGTCGGTTTGATGCGTATAAATAGACGCCAGCGCTGATTCCAGGCTTTGTCGGGAAAGCCCCGAATCTCCGAGTAAATGCGTTTCAACTTGATTTGTCAAAATGACTCCTGAATCGATTGTGTAGTGACAGTGGCATCGACTGACGATATGTGTCGAGTTCGGCCAGGTTCACGGATTGCTGAACTACTCCTGGCATTGTAGCACGTTGTGCCAGTTGCTCGCCCCATGGCGATAAAATAACACTGTGTCCGAAGGTTTCACGCCCATTCTGGTGCACGCCGGTTTGGTTTGCTGCAACCACAAAGCATTGCTTTTCCACCGCACGGGCCTTTAATAACGTATGCCAGTGAGCCGCGCCGGTTACCTTCGTGAAGGCAGCAGGCAAAACCAGAATGTCAATTTCGCCCATGGCGTCGAATAACCCCGGGAATCGCACGTCGTAACACACCGCCATACCAATGCGGCCAATAGGCGTGTCTGCCACCACCACCTGTGCTCCCGGTTGAGTATATTTTGACTCGAAGTACGACCGGGTATTGTCGGCTACCGACACATCAAATAAGTGTATTTTCTGATAGTGCGCAATTTGTTCACCCTGCGGGCTTATCAACAAACTGGACGCGGTAAATTTATCCGGATTGTTGCATTGCATTGGCAAGGTGCCACTCACCAGATAGCAGTTATGCTGACGGGCCAGCGCCTGTAATGCAGTTTGAATAGGACCCTTACCCTGAGGCTCAGCTACTGTGAGTAAATGACCATCACGGGTACCAAAGCAAGCAAAGCATTCGGGTAACACTACCAGACTATTTGCAGGCAGGTTGGCGCTGGCGAGTTGAGTTGCTACTGTGTTTAAGTTTTCGGTGACATCCGGGCCGGATGTCATTTGCAGCGCAACAAGATTAACTGTCTGCGTCATTGGAGTCCTTGGGTACGATAACCGGTGAATCCGATTCTGTGGGCGTTGGAGCCTGACGTTCACCAGGCAGCTGCTGTGCTGGCAACGCTATGTCTTTGCTATCGCGGCCCACTTCTTCCAGCACCGGCTCGTCAATTGTGCCAGTGATATGATAATTCACATTAGAGATCACTTTGGCTGAGGTCAATACCTGATCCAGCGCCAATGCGGCCAATGCCGTAGGCGGATTCACCATAAAGTACACTAAAAAGGGCAGATTACCTGTTACATTGGGAGCAAAACTCACATTGTAATTCAGCGTTTGTTCGGCAAGATTAGTGTAACCGGTAATTTCAATTTCGCCGGCTCCGCCATCCACCAGCGTATCATTGGTGGTGGCTACCCCATCTACAATTTGGAGGCTACCCTGAATGTCGTCGTAGAAGAAGCCTTTGGCAAATACATCCCGGAAATCCAGGCTAAGCTTGCGTACCAACGAGTTCAGACTGAATAAGGTAAAGATTCGCGAGCCCTTATCGCTGACCTGGGTTAAGTAACCATCGGTTAACTGAGTATTAATATTGCCATTCAGCGATGCCATTGAAAAATTGAAAGGCGAGTCCTGCCAGTCGAGCACAAAGGCTACTTCGGCTGCAGAATCTTTAATGCCGGAATTGACCCCCAGCAGATTGAGAAACGCGCCGACATCACGGCTGTTTACATTGCCTTCTAAACGGGTACTTTCAGCATTGCCCTGGGTGAGCCACGCACCCGACATCTGAATTGCCCCATAGGTATTTTTGGCACTCAGTTGTTTAAAGCGCATGCCGTCGTCAACCCTGACAACTTCGACATCCACTTCCCCAAAATCCTTATCCAGTAACACGCAGTTACCGCAATGAAAACGGATAGGCGGTAACTCAGCCGGTTTATACTGATATTTTACGGTTTCACTGGTGTTGTTTTTCTTTTTATCCTTATCGCCTTCCTTTTCTTTCCATTCAGTAAGGTGAATGAAATCGGCTTTGATATCGATCCCCTGCTCTAGCCAGGCATCGTATAAGCGCACTTCAGCCTTGGCCTGGGAAGAGGACACATCCAGTAGCCAGTTATTGTTCTGCTGCTTGGCCGTGATATCGACACCCGTGAGTATCTGATCAAATACCACCAGATTTTCCGCTTCTATGAAAATCCGTTCAGGCACCGAGAAGTAGGGTTTCCTGGCAGTTTCGCTATTTCCTGTAGCGGGTGTAAATCCGCCCACAAGTAATTCTATGGCCTTGTACCAGTCAGCCACATCCACTTTTGCTAGATCAGCTGAAATGCTAAAGCCCACCCCAAGCCCCACAAAATCGCTGTTACCCAACGCCAAATGTGCACGGGAGAATTGCTTTTCAACGTGGGGAAGCACACCGTTAAAGCGCACCTCGCTGCCTACATTAACGCTGACATTGGTAGCCTGCTCATTACCTTCAGCAAGCACCATTAATGGCATCAGATCAGTAGACGCTTTATTAAAAGGCGCTGGCAGGCGTGATGCAACTCCATGCAGGTCACTATTGAGCGTTGCATGGTACTGAAAGCCGTTTTTTGAGAGAGAGACAGATACATCAGTCTGCCAGTTGCTGCGCCCGCTAACGTAAGTATCAAAAGCAGGATTGAAGCGCGCTATCAGCGGCTGTGTTGCCCAGTTTCCCGTTAAATGAATATCCAGTAAGTATTCATCGCTTAACTGGCTGCCAGTGAGTTGTATTGCAACGGGTTGCTCGGTTAACTCAGCCGTTACGCCGTTGAGCGTAATATTGGCATTGTCGAATACCACCTCACCTGACGTGTTGGTAAAGGCTAAATCAAGACTGGTCACCACTACCTGATTTTTGTTCAGAGTAGCAATACCTGAGGCTGATACCTGCTCGCCGCTCAGCGGAATATCCAGGTGCAATTTGGCATTCACCGAACCGCTCACCACTACGTCCTCAGCAAGCACCTTGCCCAGCGACTCTTTCATACTCGACGCCAGCATTAGCCCGGCCAACGACTGACCTGTACCCGCGCCATTCGCATCAATTGAGAGAATTGATGACCCCGTTAATCGCGGAATTTTTGCTCGCAAATCGGTTAACTGAATAGCGCCAAGCTGACTGGCATCACTGCGCATGTGCAGGGATTCGTTTTCAAATAGCAAATCCATATTGAGCTTTTTAAGCGCTGGCCATTGGTCGGAAAACGTAAATTCAGCGTCTTTAATGGCTACGCTTGCCTGAAAGATACCTTGATTTTGCGTGAAGGGAAACGCGTCTACTGCACCGTGCCAGATAACCGTCGCCTGATCTACTTCACCCGCGCCACTAAACGCACGGTTCAGGTAGCTCACTGTGCCTTCGCCCATGTAGGCTGAAGGGAATAACTGCGGCACTTTGATTAACGGCATCTTGCTTACATTCAACGTGGTTGAAAGATGCTTGTTTGCGAACTGATAATGCAATGCCTGCGTAAAACTCACTAACTCGCCATCAACTGCCAACCGGTCAATCCATAGTTGCCAGTTTTGGTTACTGTCGGCAAACACATAGGCTCTGCCCTTCACTCGGGCGAGGTCGATATCCTGAGGCAGCAAGTTGTTTACTGAAAAGGCCACGTCAGACGCATCAAGCTCAAGCACGCCGTGGTCCTGATACCAGTAAAACTCAGCATCCAGCGAATTCACGCCCGGTACATGACCACTTTGATGCCACTGCATATCAACTACTTTTGCTACCGCCGAAAACTGCTTGTCCTGCCATTGCAGTTGCAACGTTGCCAGTTCCGCTTCTGGCTGAAGCCGGTTAATCAGCTCACCGCCATCTTCACTTAAAAATAATGGAGTAAGCGACAGAAGTGGCGATAGCGTGAGTGGTTTTACGGTATTGAATAGCGCATTGCCGTTGTTGTCGGCACGGCCCACTAAATCGGTAACTAAAGTGTGTTTACCCGATTGCAGCACCAGTTGGTCAATGCGGATAGACCAACCATCGTTTGCCGGTATGGCTTGTATGCTGCCGCCACGAATATGGCTCTGCAGGGCTGAATCATCCGCAATACGCCAGGCGATATCACTCTCGTCGAAGTTAACCTGTACTGCCGTTACCTGATTTTCATTCAGCGAAGCCCAAAGTTCGAAATTGCCGCGGCTTTCTTCTACCGGTGAACGGGTTGGTAGCAGGGCACTCACCCAGGGCGAAATATCCAGCGCTTCACCTTTTGCGTAGAGCGTACCTTGCAACGACGATTTATCGCCGAACAAATCCAGAATAAAAGACGCAGAATTATTGGTCAGCTCCTGGACCCGAATTTCGCCGCGCCCCTGGTGACGCTCGTCACGGTTTACCCACACCAATTCAGAGAGCTCAATAACCTGCTCATCGGTAGGCGTTACCAGTGTTACCTCGCCATGTTGCAATGAGAAACTCTGCAGTTGATCTAAAAACAAACTGCGTAATGCCTCAACAATAGGAAAATCATCGGCTTCACCAGACTCAATACGCTGAGTATCAATTTTGGCGGTCAACCCTACCAGGTCGAAGCGCTTGGAAGAGAGTTCCCGTTGCTGGATGGATTGCCAAAAATCCACTTCTACATACACCTGTTGTAAACGCAGCTCAACAGGAGACAGGTCGTTTTGGGTAAATTCAACACCATTGAGCACAATGCTTGGCCCGGTACCTTGCCAGGCCGCAGATAAACTGTCGATGGTGAGATTTATGCCATACTGAGCGCTGAGGTAATCCTCGATAAGGTGTTTTTCTTCATCCAGATAAGGCAGCGTGTAACGCAACACACTTAACAAAACGGCAAACAGCACCAGTACAATGGCGCTGAGTAGCCAAAGTTTCCTGACGAGATAGGCGGAAACAGACAGGAATCGGCTCACATCATTACCACATCGTACTTGTCCTGGTTGTACATTGTTTCAGCTTGTACTTTGATTTGCTTTGAAACAAACACTTCCAGTTCTGCCAGCATGTGAGATTCTTCACCCAGCAAATAATCCACTACCGTGGGCGACGCATAAACCACAAATTTGTCGGCATCGTAAGCGCGGTTTACCCGCACGATTTCACGCATGATCTCAAAACAAATGGTTTCCAGCGTTTTCACCGAGCCACGCCCTTTGCACACCGGACACTCACCACACAAAATATGCTCAAGACTCTCACGGGTGCGCTTACGGGTCATTTCGACCAATCCCAGTGACGTAAACCCATGAATGTTTACTTTGGCCCGGTCTTTGGCCATGGCCCCTTCCAGACTGCTTAACACCCGGCGCTTGTGGTCGTTATCGGTCATGTCGATAAAATCGATCAGGATCATGCCACCCAGATTGCGCAGTCTCAACTGACGTGCAATGGCCTGAGTAGCCTCGATATTGGTATTAAAAATGGTTTCTTCGAGATTGCGATGACCCACAAACGCACCAGTATTGATATCGATGGTCGTCATGGCCTCTGTTTGATCGATAATTAAATAGCCACCGGATTTCAGGTCGACCCGGCGCTCCAGGGCACGCTGAACTTCGTTTTCAACATCATATAAGTCAAATATCGGACGATCGCCAGGGTAATACTCCAGCTTGCGGTTCATTTCTGGCACGTATTCTTTGGTGAACTGAAACAGTTCCTGATACGACAGTTTGGAGTCAATGCGGATACGATCTAATTCGGTACCTACGAAGTCGCGCAGCACACGTCGTGCCAATGGCAGATCTTCGTACAACACATGAGATTTTCGACGTTTAAGGCGCTGCTGAATTTTGCTCCACAAACGGCGAAGGAAGTCCGCGTCAGCAGCCACTTCCGGATGACTCACGCCTTCTGCCGCGGTGCGCAGTATAAACCCGCCTTCCTCATCACAGAATTCCGATACCAGAGTCTTCAATCTGTCGCGCTCGGCTTCGTCTTCAATGCGTTGCGACACCCCTACATGGGTAACGCTGGGCATAAATACCAGATAACGGGAGGGAATGGTGATATCGGTAGTGAGTCTGGCACCTTTGGTACCAATAGGATCTTTTACTACCTGTACCACAATATCCTGACCGTCACGGACAAGTTCGCGAATATCGTGCTTTTCCAGATGGCTGGTTGACACTTCACCAACCACTTCATTGTGAATAACAATATCAGAGGCATGCAAAAAGGCGGCTTTTTCCAGCCCTATGTCGACAAATGCTGCCTGCATACCGGGCAATACCCTACTGACTTTGCCACGATAGATATTGCCAACCAGACCGCGTTTGGTATGCCGTTCTACATGGATTTCCTGCAGAATGCCGTTTTCAATTAGCGCCACCCGTGACTCCGACGGCGTAACGTTAATTAATAATTCTGCACTCATGACATAACCTCAAATTCTTTGAGCAATTGTGCGGTTTCAAACAAAGGCAACCCCACTACCGCACTGTAACTTCCGTTGATCGACTTAACAAACTGCCCGCCAATGCCTTGAATACCATAAGCGCCGGCTTTATCGGCGGGTTCACCCGTTGCCCAGTATTCGATGATTTGCGAGTTGCTTAACGGTCCAAATTCAACCTGAGTAACCACACAAATAGTTTTTTGCCGGGTGGCATCCCTTACGCTTACCGATGTCATCACGTCGTGCCGACGACCACTCAGGGATTGTAGCATCGCAATGGCGTGTTCCGCGTTTAGCGGCTTTCCCAAAGCCTTGTTGTCAAGTACCACCATGGTATCGGATGCCAAAACAACCTGTGCGTTGCGTTCAGATTGTTGCCAAGCGGTATTGGCTTTCTCTGCGGCAAGGCGCAGCACCTGTGCTTTGGGCGACTCGTTGGTTAATGCCGACTCGTCCAGATCCACGCCAGCTTGTGTAAATTTGACCCCAATCTGGCCTAATAGTTCGGCGCGGCGCGGTGAAGCCGACGCCAACAACAGCGTTTTTGCTTGCATCAGGCTATCCTTAGGCAATTCTTAACTGACGTCTTATTTTTCGCAACAGCCAGAACATCCAGGGCCACAAAGCCATGGATGTCACTACTGGCCATAATTCCTCAAAACGGAATGTCACATCGGTGAGTAACCGCAGTAGCCAGAATAGCAATGAATGATAAAGGCCACTTACCACTCCAATAATCACGGCCTGCTGCCATACCGAGTAATTTCTCAGGCGCTGGTAGTTTGCTGCCAGTACGTAAATCGATACACTCAGGGCGAAACTGTGCACGCCCAGTGCAGTGCCAAGCAAAATATCCATTGCCAAGCCGCTGATAAATGCCACACCAACGTTTGCCCGGTGTGGTAGCGCCATAACCCAGTAAGCCAATACAATTAACACCCAATCAGGTCGATACATATCTACCTGAATGGGCACCGGTATTATTTGGCATACCATGGCAATGATTATGCTGATGGCAATAGTGTAGTGACGAACCTTAATCATCGGCACCCTCAACGTCATCTGTTTCCAGAGCAGCGTCACCAGCTACTGGCCACAGCAACAGCAAATATTTGAGGCGATTGAGGCGCGCTAGAGGCAGTACAGTTACCTGTGCAAACGGGCGGGATTCGTCGCGTACCACTTCGGTTACTTCGGCAACCGGATAGCCTTCCGGGAATACATCGCCTAATCCAGACGAAACTAACACATCGCCTACTTCGACATCAGTGCTGTGGGAGACATGCTCTAAAAACAATTCGTCGATAACGCCCCCGCCGCTGGCAATAAAGCGTGCATTATTGCGAACCGAGCGCACCGGAATGGAGTGGGTAACGTCGCTGATCAGTAAAACCCGGCTGTTAGTGGAACCTACTTCCATTACCTGGCCTACGATCCCGCGTTCATCCAGGATAGCCTGGCCCAAAAAAACACCGTCGATTGCGCCTTTGTTGATAACAATCTGCTGACTGTAAGGGGTATTGTCTACCGCCATTAATTCAGCCACCATTTTGCGCATATCCTGTCTTATCGGCGCGTCCAGCAGCCTGCGCAGTTGTGCATTTTCACGTTCAAGACCTTCAAATCGCTGCAATTTTTCGCTCATCAATAGCAGTTTATTGGTGAGTTGCTCGTTTTCAGCTATGAGTGCTTGTCGGGAGGTGAATCGCTGGGCACTGACTTCCAGAAACTGTCCGGGCAAATTGGCCAGATACTGAATTGGACTCATCAGTGAATTCAGGAATACCCGCGATGAAGAAAAAGCATCAAGCTTAAAATCCAGGAACATCAAAGCCACCGACATGGTTAACGCCAATGCCAGCCGGTTATTCAGTGAGGGACCGCGGGTAAAAATGGTATCCATAAAACAGCAAGGCAACCTGAGGAGGTTGCCTTGTTCGTTTATTCGTAACTAAACAAGTCGCCACCGTGCATATCGATCATGTCGAAGGCTTTACCTCCTCCACGCGCCACACAGGTTAACGGATCGTCGGCAATGACCACCGGAATACCGGTTTCTTCCATTAGCAAGCGGTCGAGGTCTTTAAGCAGTGCACCACCGCCGGTTAACACCATACCACGCTCAGAAATGTCCGATGCAAGTTCAGGCGGAGATTGTTCCAGCGCTACCATGACGGCAGACACAATACCGGTTAATGGCTCTTGCAGCGCTTCCAGAATTTCGTTGGAGTTCAGAATAAAGCCACGCGGTACACCTTCAGCCAGATTGCGGCCACGCACTTCAATTTCGCGAACTTCCTCACCTGGGTACGCCGCACCGATTTCGTGCTTAATGCGTTCTGCAGTGGCTTCGCCAATCAGTGAACCAAAGTTGCGGCGAATATAGTTGATGATGGCTTCGTCGAACTTGTCACCACCAATGCGCACTGACGATGAGTACACCACGCCGTTCAACGAGATAATGGCAACTTCGGTAGTACCACCACCGATATCCACAACCATTGAACCGGTTGCTTCTGATACAGGTAGACCCGCACCAATTGCAGCCGCCATAGGTTCGTCAATCAGGTACACTTCGCGTGCACCAGCGCCCAGCGCCGACTCTTTAATTGCGCGTCGCTCTACCTGTGTAGAACCGCAAGGTACGCACACCAGTACCCGGGGGCTGGGGCGTAAAAAGTTATTGTCGTGAACCTGCTTGATAAAATGCTGTAACATTTTTTCGGTAACGTAGAAATCGGCGATTACACCGTCTTTCATTGGGCGGATTGCCCGGATGTTACCTGGTGTTCGTCCAAGCATGCGCTTTGCTTCCGCACCTACGGCTGCGACACTTTTAGGTCCGCCGGCTCGCTCCTGGCGAATGGCAACAACGGAAGGTTCGTTTAATACTATCCCCTGATCTTTAACGTAGATCAGCGTATTCGCTGTTCCGAGGTCGATGGACAGATCGTTAGAGAACATGCCTCGAAGCTTCTTAAACATGTAGTGGTATTTCCTGTAATATACGTCTGAATTAACACCGTAAGGTGTGGGAAGACAGCGCTCAGACGCAAACTGATAACGTTGCGCACACTTTAACAATGGGGGCTATTTTGAGCAAGTAAACTGCCCCCATTAAAGAAAAAATATCTCAGTTAAAAGCCTTCGCGCATGTGGATGGTGCGGTCATTGCCCCGATAAATGCCAAAGAAGAGATCGGCAGCGGGGCTGTCATCGGCATCAATATCACCGTCACCGTCCCAGTCTATGTTCAGATGATTAGCCCAGTTGGCACCGGGTGCAGACGGATCCAGCCGGATGCGTACAGCGCCCCTCACCCCAACCCCGTTAGAAAGCGGCGGCCCCACGGCTATCACACCGTTGCCACTTTCACCATTGGTTAGCGTACCGCTACCGGCTATGCCGGATAAGAGCCCGGTTATATCCTGTTCATCCGCCCCTGTTGACGTATTTTCCAGTGTTAGCTGACCACTGCTTTGCGTAAAAGCTACCGCAGTGCAACTGTCCTGAGTGTTGAGTATCCAATTGCCATTATTGTAGTACTCAGCCACTACCGGCATGCGCAATGATGCCGACTCAGGCCCGTAGCTGTTATCGAGCCGCAATCTGCCGTATCGCATTTCACTGCCCTGCACTGACGCGAGCGTGAAGCTTTCGCAACCATTGGGATAACTGGTTTGATAACACACACCATCAGCATCAGTGAGCACACTGGCCCCTAACACGATATCAAGATCTGAGTTAAACGCTGAACCATACCCCGAAGCCGCAGTGGGTGTAGCAATTTTACTGTATGACAGACGGGTATCGTAGATAGTCATTACGCCATTGCCATCGTAATCCACATTCTCAGTGATGACCGGTTCAGTCCCGGCTGAAATCACAGACAAACTGCCGGTGTACCCAGTGTTATCGGTGACATACAGGTTACTGAGTGCCGCTGTTGAAGGCGACAATGCCCATTGCGAATCGGTGTAATTTGCGGTTACCTGCCCCCGTGCATTGTAGGCGGTTACCTGCACGGAAGGCTCGGCGCCTGCGGCAAAACCAAAAGACTGACCAAGATAGGTAAATGCAACGCTACAAGCCGGTTCAATTTGAGGCGTATTTGCGGCAGACACATCGAAGTACGCCGGAGTGTAACGTCCAAGGTTCACGCTATCGGCAGCAATCGTCTGCCCCAAATAACCTGCATCCTGTAGATCAAACTGGTAAGTACCCACTTCGCTTATATAAGCGTCATTGTATGTATAAACACCGTTTACGAAGGACGGCAAAGCAACCGTATTCCAGGTAGTTGCATCACTGCTGGCTACCGACTGATTTGCACTCACGTAGTACTGGCCTTCACTGGCTGATGCAGAAACTGGCAACAGTCGTATTACCGCCAGTTGTAAACTGCCCGGCGCATAGCCTGGCAAGGTACTACCATTGGCGCCCAGTGCTTTTATGCTCAGATTATGCCCCGCGCCGGCCCGATTTACCGTAGCAGCATCAACCGTAGCCTGAAGCTGTGCTGGTACGCTATCAAACTGGCTGGTACCAGACGAAATCGTTGTGCCACTAATGGTTGCGGTTGCCGACAGCGCAAGCCGCCCGGCATCGGCATAAGAGCGACCAGCCAGACTCGCTTCGCCGTTGTTGTTAAACGTCAGCGTTACGGCAGCACTGTTTTCACCCAAACCATTGCCTGAGACGGGTATACCCGCGAATGGCACGCTACATTGATCCGGTGAATAACTGGCGGTGTTGTCAGACACACAATCATAGCCCAGTGTTACCGATTGTTGTCCATTGAGTAACGCCTTACAGACGCCCGCGTTATTTTGCACCGCTCTTAATCCTATTCTCCCTAAATCAGACTCGGCGATAAGGTCAGGCAACGCTGTCTGATAAGGATTCGCGGTATCATAGAATTCAAAGCCTGCATTAACAAAGTTAATCACACAATTGTTGGTACACTGAGTAGCATTTAACGGTGATGAAGCCTGATTGGCCGCGGTAACTGAAAGGGTATACGGTGCCTCAGTCGTTTCGGCCAGGGTTAGCGTAGTGGTACCAGTAAAAGTAACCGGATTAGACGCAGACCAGTTTCCGGATGGCAGATTAACGCTCACCGCTTCACTCACTAATTCTGAACAACTGGCGTTTGCACAGGCCTTGATTGTAACGCTTGCAGCGCTGCAGGTAAGTGATTGTGACGGATGCGTAATTTCATAATGATGTACCGCATAACATTGTTCGACATCGGCCATATCAGCGCGCATTTGTTCGCGTGACTGCTCGTAATCATACAGGCGGAAATCATCAAACTGACCGTTTGCGGAATTCGCAGTCATGTACCCCACAAAGTTGGATGACGAATTATCACCCACCTTCATGGTAGTAAGATTGCCCAGTGCCGGATTGGTCAGATTCCAGTTTCCGTACATAAAAACGCGACTGCCGTTCACATACAAATCAATGTCTTCGCCTGGCATATTCCAGGTTAACGCAATGTGTACCCACTCGTTGGCGGCATACCCCAATTGCTGGGTTCGCACATCCATGTTGTTACCGCTGGCATCTTCCATCCCGAAGCCCAATTCGCCGTTATTTGTGAGCGACATATAAAAGTAAAACTGCGATGAGGCATCGAACAACTGACGATTGCCACCACCAATCCACGGTTGATCGCTGCGATACCAGAAGGAGACTGTACCGCGGTCACCCACCTGATTCAGATCCAGGTTGGTATTCACCGCCGCCTGATAAGTGTTGTAGTTCTCTGGCACATCGAGCGCCCGGCAGGAAATATCATTGCTGGGGGAAACCGGCTGCACATTCCCCATTGGGGTTCCATTATTCAAGTTAGCTGAAGAGTCCAGTACAGTGGAAATGGCAGGCCAGGTTATCTCCTCAAACTTATAGTGAAGGCGCGGTCCCGCTCCGTTACAGGTAGTACACGCGTAGTCGGAGGCGGTAAACAGTGCTTGCACATCGGCAGTAGTGAGTTCACCAGAATACAGTCTCACATCGTCGATTTCTCCACGCAGGAAATGATGAAGCTCCCAGGGTTGCGACTGATAGTTTCCGGAGTTAGTTGCACTGGCCCCTAAAATAATAGGCTCCTGATTTTGCTGCCAGCTGAATCCACTCTGAAAATACCCCCCAAGATAAACGCCGTTTAGGTGCACTTTCATACCGCCCGGCCCCCAACTGTAAGCCAGGTGATACCACTGCTCGCGCTCTTCGATCACGCTGCCAGTATAAATATCAAAGGACTGGGATTGGGTTTCCTGATGGAAAATGAGTTTACCGTCCTGGTCGACATACAATGTAAACTGACCACCGTAGTCCAGACCGCTGGAATCCTTAGAAAAAATCCCCTGAAGACTATTTCCATACTGGTCGCGATTGTGGTCCAGGTCTGCGACTTTAAACCACATGGTTAACGTACCAGACGACAACTGCATGGCGGAGCCATGAGCAATGTTAGCGTGTTGCGCACTGCCATCGAACCCAGACGCCTGACAGAAGCGACCATTCGGTATCGCTGATGCCCCATTTACGGCCCTGCCGTTATAACCCCTTACCACATCCACAATTTCATTGGCAGCACCGGTTAAACTGCACACATCCATTTTCCAGTGAGAAATCAGGGTGGCGTTGGAGCCGCAGGTAATACAGGTTTCTTCGGCCTGGGCATTGAGTAGTGCAATTTGTTCGGCACTGAGTTGCTGGCGAAACAACCGAATGTCGTCGATACGGCCCTGGTAAAAATCCCCCAGATCATTGTAGGCACTGTCCTGTGGGTTATGCCGGTTTGCATTCGCGGCTACCAGTAACGGCTTCGTATTGCTTTGCCAGCCAGAGGTATAGTTAGCGTTAGTACCAACGAGAACATTATCAACATACACCTGCATGCCCAACGAACCAAAGGTATACACGACATGGTGCCATTGCCCTTCTACAATCACAGGCGAAGTGTTTAGCTGATAGGTAGTTGAGGCAGACTGCTGATTCACTTTAATCGCACCAGTGTTGGTTACCCACATTGAAAAATGCCCACCATTACCCAACCCGCTTTCGTCCTTTGACAGCAGAGCCATACCCCCTTCCTGAGGCACATTAAAATATGCCAGGTTATTGGTGTTCATCCAGAAGGATACCGAGCCCTGCGCTACGGTATAGGCGCTGCTATGAGGCAGATTGAGATAATCTTTATCTCCGCGGAAATACGCTGCCTGACAGTACTGACCATTGCTGTCGATACTGGGCGAATTAACCGAGCGACCGTTGTTACCCGCGATACTATCAACCACTTCTCCGCTGGCGCCGGTAAGTGCACAAGTATTTAAGCTCCAGTGTGCAATAGGCGCAGGTACAGTTGCCGGTTGCGTGCATAGCCCGTCAACATTCAGCGAGGTTAATGCAGTCTGGTCGTATGTAACCCTGGTGCGGTCATGCAAAATAATCTGCTGAGCATTAGTAGCCCCCACATGAGTAATGTCGGTGTTGTAAGTGACGCTGCTCGCGCTGTAAATGAATCCCTTAACCTGAGAGTACTGCCCAATACTTACATAGCCTTCCGACAGAATCAGCAATTGAGAAGGCTGACCATTGACATTAATGGCATTGTTAATATTGGTAGACATTGCCCGTGTGTAAATCACAACACTGGCATTCGATGCCAGCACTATTTTGGCGTTTTGCCCCAGGGTAAGTTGTTCTATCCAATACACACCCGAACTTAACGTTAGCGTGGCATTAAAATTGACATTCAGCGTTTTAATAATAAACGGTTGCGCAGAAACATTGGTAGCAAGGCTCCCGCCATTCCCCACTGTTACGGTGCGGTATTGCCCTGCCTGCAGCGTACCGCTGGAGTAGTCGTTTACCCGCACATCCGTTGCACTGAAGGAATACTGATAAGACGGTAAAGAAATACCACCACTGGGGCTCCCCGTAATCAGACAAGCGGCGGTATCGCAACTTACTCCTCCGCTGTTGTCGAGCATAGTGGCTACATTGAGCAAACCGTCACTGCCAATCAATTTGGCTTGTGGCTGAAATTGAATGTAACCTGAAGTTGAATGCGAAGAAGCCGGATCCGGGAACACCGACTGACAGGTTGCGGAATACGCCCCAACAGAAAAGGCCGACACCCCAACCAATGCCAAAAGCTGTTTACACCACTGCTTCAACGTTTATGCCCTCACACCCATATTCAGTTATTGTAGTTCAACGTATAACACTACGGCGAATGCCGCATTACTGTTCTTCAAATGCGTCCATTTCCAGCGTACGACTCACCCAGATATCACCCGCCTGACACACCCCGGTACTCGCGAAACGGTAATAGTTATACTGCTGATTTTGTTTGGTGATGGCTGTCGTTGTACAGGTTGCCTGATACAGGCAATTCTCTAAACCGTCACCCTGACCCAGTGCAGCGCTGCTGGTGAACGTGGTATTGCATGCGGCTACCGGCGAATTTAAGGGAAATGCACTGGCAGCAATACGCTGCAAGCCACTTTGCGCCGCAAATTTTGCCCGCGCGCCCAGTACTTCGTAGATCACCGACTGACTGGTACCCGACAATAAATTGATCATGGTAAGGCCCAAAAACGACAACACCACGATAACAAACAAGGTGATCACCAGCATACTGCCTTGCTGTTTAGGATTATGGCACATTGGCAACGTGTATCTCCTGTTGATAGGCTATCTGCTCGTCGTTATCCACAAAACGCAGACGCACTTCCACAATGGCATTACTCTGCAAGCTGGTTGACACTATCCGAAACGGATCATCCTCGGCTGGATTGCCGACCGGATTTGACGACAGACTATTGGCAACGTGCTCAGCCAGCACAGGCAATCCGGGAAACGCCCCTAATTGATTGGTGATAATGTCATTTTCGTAGCGGATAAGCTTATTTTGATACACGCAAAAACTCACGGCGCGATCCACCAGGTATACCCGGGACGCAGGTGAACTCTGCGCAAACTGACCGGTAACCGTAAGCTGTACTACATCATCGCTATCATCCAGCGTGTTGCAATTGCCATCGCCATCGTCACTGCAGGCTGTTACGTTTACTCGCTTACTTCGTGTAGCGTCGTAAACATCTTCACTGCGGGTAGGATAGACAACAGCAAAATTATCGCCTGTTGGCAGGGAGTAAGGCACATCGTTGATATCGTGCAAGGCAACCACATCCATGGTCAGATTGCCCGGTGCGGGTAACCGGGTATACACAGTGGCCCAGTTTATGGGTACAAATTCCAGGCAATGGTAACTGGTATTGCCGGTAATACGTACGCTGTTGGGCACGGCGTTGGCTATTTCGCGCTTTAACCGTTCTATAGCAAAACGGCTTTCTGTTAATAGTTGTTCCCTGGTGCTCACGTCGATATACGTTTGCATAGAACTGCGCACAAAGGCGGCAATGCCCGCGCTGGCTACCCCCAGGATAATCACCACGGTGATCAGCTCAATTAAGGTAAAACCTTTGCTTTTTCGCATCAAAAATTCCACCGATAACTGGCAAAGGTTAACGGTTCTCCGCCTGGAGTTATCACCGTGATCGTAATGCGTTTCACATTTGCCACCAGGGTACCCGTATCCGGCACACCATTCTGATCGGCATCGTCGTCGTTAATACCGTCTTCGTTGCTGTCGTAATACACCGAAACCTGTGCGGTAAAGCCATTGTAAAGACTAACGCCGTTATTCAGCATGGATTGGCCTTGCACATTAAGAATACTGGCGCCGGTTTGATTTAATCCATGGTAATCATCGATGTCGTCAAAACTGTTACGGGTTTCGCCGCTATCCGGTCCCAACGCTCCCGACGCAGTGCAACTTTGCGCTTCGTTACATCGCGTGGCTCCGCCGGTGTGATCAGATTGCTCATCAAATGACTTGGCGTTGATTTCCGTTAACAACGACTGGGCTAATTCGCTGGCGCGGATCTGCCAGATAGGCTCAATACTCAGACGCGACTGCGGCCCAATTACACCAATGATCACCAGCATGATTATGGAAAACACCACGATGCCAATGATCAGCTCAATCAATGTAAAGCCACGGGTGTAAGCACGGGTGTAAGCTCGGGTGAAAGCACGGGAATTAGCACGCATGCACATATCCCTGACTTTCCACACATACCTGTACACTTGATTCCCCAGTCAGGGTAATCCGGCAGGGTCTGCCGGTATTGCAATTGGCTGCGCCATTTAAAGGCCTGCCAAGTGCATCGAATGCCAGATACGAAAAATTGCTGTAATTGCCGTCTGCACTGCTGAGTACCACAGATTCCGCGGCCAATTCTGCTGCCTGAACAGCCAGATACCCTGGCGCACTGGTGCTAATTCCACTCGCGCAGGTAGCTGAACCGTTGCCGGGCGCATAATTTAACGAAGGAGGACCATAGGCGCTTGCCGTACCGTAGGCCAGATTGATACGAAAACAAAACCCGCTGCGAGTGTCTTGCATCGCGCGGGTTTGCATGTTTCGCAGGGCAGTAATGAGTCTGTCCTGATAGGCGTATTCCACATAGCCCTTACGGGTTTGGAATCGCGTTGCGGCAACCACAGACAGCACACCTATCAGTATCACCACGGTAATTAGCTCAACTAAACTGAAGCCAGTTTGTGAGCAATTACCGCGACGTAACCTTATATCATGCTGCATCGACTGCCTGATTTAACTTAACAGCCTGTAGTAGTAACAGTTACTGTTGGTGTATCACCGTCTGAAGAGGCTTCTTCGTACGTTACCGCACAAGTCGCTGAACTCTCGCCTTCAGGGTAAATAGATACCACGCCCGCAGTGGTTACAGCGCCGTTTGTTATAGCGCCAGCAGTGGTAACAACAATATCCCAGTCCGCATCATTCAAATCTGTCCACACGGCAATGGTGCCAGTAAACGTCATGGTATCGGCATCGGGATAACCAAATTGAGTAGCAACCGTTGAACCATTCACGGTAGCGGTAGAAGCAATAGAATCCTGATTACCAGCAATAGCAGACTTGGCGTATACCAATTGCATGCCACCCTGTATTGCAGAACTCACACCCTCCAGCGTTGCGCCTTTGGCATCGCCCTGGAAGTCAATAAAGCGAGGTGCCGCTGTTACTGCCAAAATCCCTAAGATTACGATCACGATGATCAGTTCGATTAACGTAAAACCACGTTGCTGCATGTTAATTCCCCTTTAAATGGATAACGCTATTATTCACTATTTTAGTCTACAGTACAGTGCAAAGCCCGTTAATTAGACGAAATGTTATTAAACACAACCACCTGTCCGATTCGCGGGTCATAAATAAAGCCATCTCCCGCGGTATCGTCGGTAGGTTGTACCGTTCGGTTTTGCACCGATTTACTCAGATAATAAAAACATAAATCGTTACCACCGGAGCCCGTACCGTTACTGGCGGTGGTAAAGTACCTGAATTTGTCAAAAGGACGGTTAGCCCAGTCAGACGTAATGGTTGGCGCGCTTTGCATAATCAGGTTGAAAATGCTCTCGCAGTCCAGGTTAGTCATGCTGTCGTCTTCTGTGCTGCCATCGTTATTTAACTGGCCGGTAGGGTAGCCGGTATTCTTGTCTACCGCGACCAAAATGCCATCCAGCGTTACAAACGTTTGATTGGAGGCCTGATTATCCTGAGGGCGCGCTTCCAGTTCCCATTCGGCGCGAACCAGTCCCACCCCGGTAGCAAAGCCACCCGCCACCCCTTCTACAGTGGCATCTTCAGCTTGCTCAGTAACATCAAGAAATCTCGGTATGGCAACGGCAGCCAACAAGCCAAGCAGTACCACCACGATTACCAGTTCAATTAAGGTAAAGCCCTGCTTGGTTGCAATCCCCTGAGGTGCAGTTGAACCAGCCATTCGGTTTATCATGTTTATCTCCTAACCCTTATTGCCCGCAGTTTATTCGCCGCGGGTAACCACACCAGTGTATATACTGTAATCAAAGTACGGTCCGGTACTCACCCGAAACCGGCATCGTGCATTGGGCACTTTTGCATCGTCATTGTCACTGGCGTAATACTCGCCAATTACTCTGAATCCCTCAACTTTTGCTGGCATATTCAGCAATTGCTCCCACACACGGGTGCAACCCTCTGAATTAGCTTCTACCTTTGGCCAGCCAAAGTGAGCCATGCGCACCGGCCTGCGACCGACTTCTTTACCATCGCGATCGTAATGTACCAGCATGATCATTTCCGGACGGCCTTCGGCCTGCCATTGCCAGTGAGCATTGGTTGCACTGCCAGCAAACTGCCTGGCGTAGCCGTCCATCAATTCGGCCTCAATGTCGGGTTCTGCATCGTACATGTACACAATGGCGGTACTCATTAAAATGGTGAAAACCGCAATCACCACCAGGTTTATCATTACCCGGCGCAGATTTTCATCGGTTTCGTCTCTTGGCTTCACCCTACTTTCCCTTTATCGCGCTCATCATGTCCCACATTGGCGTAAAAATACCCAATGCCAACACCAGTACCATGCCTGCTACTATCCCAATCAGAATCGGCTCAATTCTGGCGGTCAGACTTTTTAAATCGTAGTCTACTTCGCGTTCGTAAAAACCGGCCACTTCGGCAAGCAACTCATCCACGCGTCCGGTTTCTTCACCCACATTCACCATTTGTAACACCATAGGTGTGAACAAACCGCTAGCCTGGGTTACCCGGGACAAGTTTTCGCCTTTTTCTATACTCTGGCGCATTGTAATGATGCGCAGTTCCATATACCGATTACCCACGGCTTCTGCAACCAGATTGAGCGCCGTCGTGAGTGGCAGACCTGCCTGTAGCATCATGGAAAAACTGCGGCAAAAGCGCGCTAACAATGAACGTTCCAGCACACTGCCAATTACTGGCATCCGCAGTTTTCGCCGATCCCAGTTCAATAGTCCCTCGGGAGTATTCAGATAGTGGCGAACGGAAAACACCAGCAAGAGTGCGCCTCCCACCAGGAACATCCACTGATTCACAAAAAAGTCTGACATGCCCAGCAAAAATCGCGTCATCAGCGGTAACTCGGCCCCGAATTTACTGAACATATCGGCAAATTTTGGAATGACAAATACATTCATAATCACCAATGCGGCAATCAGGGCTATAACAACAAAAATAGGATAGCGGGTAGCCGCCTTGATTTGCCGGCGGGTTTCCTGCTCGCGCTCTAAATAAGCGGCCAGTTGCAGGAACGACTGATCCAGCCTACCGGTATTTTCACCCACGTGGATGACCGACACATATAACCTTGAAAATATCTTAGGGTGTTGATGCATGGCTGACGACATCGTTCGGCCGCGTTCAAGTAAGCTGATGATATCGGTTAGCGCCAGTTTTAACCGCAACGAACTGGTGGATTCCGCCAGACCACTTACGGCCCTTAAAATAGGGATCCCGGCATGAGTAAGGGAGTACATTTGACGCGAAAATATCACCAGTTCGTCAAGTGAAACCCTGGGAGTGAGAAAGTTAACCGTCTCAACGGCTGCCTGTGCTTCCGCCCCGGCAGCAGGATGAATAGAAATAGGCGTAACACTGCGGGCCAATAGCATTTTAGCCGCTGCGTTGGCATCAAGGGCGTCGATTAATCCCGTACGCATTTCGCCATTACTCTCACGCCCTTTATATTCAAACTTAGGCATCCGGAATATCCTCCAGACTCAATCCGCCTGCGGATTTACCCGGCTTTTCGCTGTCGTTCTGCGGGTGTAGCACTGTTTCGGCCTGTTCAACACCATGTTCAGTCTGCGGCACTTCAGCCACCATCTCCACCAATTTAAGTACTTCCTCAACGGTGGTTCGGCCCATTTTTGCATAGGTTAATGCCACATGAGACAAAGGCTTATAGCCCGGGCTTCGGGTTGCATGTGAACTAAACGCAGCGGTATCAGCGTTTTTAAGCGCTTCCATCATAGGATCGGTCAGTTCAAGCAGCTCAAAAACCCCTATTCGCCCGCGATAGCCGGAGTGATTGCATTTTTGGCAGCCCATACCGCGCTTAAACGTAACCTTGTCGACATGCTTATCGATATGACTTAACCAGAACAATTCATCGTGTGTAGGCGTGTAGGTGGTTTCACAGTTGTCGCAAATTCGACGAACCAAACGCTGGGCAATGATCCCACGTAGTGAACTGGCCACCAGGTAGCCTGGCGCGCCCATATCCAGCAAGCGTATGGCGCTGGAGATAGCATCATTGGTGTGCAGCGTAGACAATACCAGGTGACCGGTTAGTGCACCGCGCAATCCAATTTCGACGGTTTCCTGATCGCGCATCTCACCCACCATGATAATGTCAGGGTCCTGACGCAAGGTGGTACGCAGTACATTGGAAAAGTTCAGACCAATCCGGCTGTTAACCTGTACCTGATTAATACGTGGTAAACGATATTCTACCGGGTCTTCAACGGTAATAATCTTGCGCTGCGGCTTGTTCAGTTCGCTGAGCGCACCATACAGGGTAGTGGTTTTGCCAGAGCCCGTTGGCCCGGTAACCAAAATCATGCCGTGTGGCCGCTGCAATAAAATGCGCAGGCGATCCAGTAGTGGCTTGGGCATGCCCGTTTGATCGAGGGTTAGCAAACCCGCAGACTGGTCGAGCAAACGCATTACTACGGCTTCACCCGACTGCACTGGCATAGTAGACAAACGCACGTCGATTCGGTGGCCTTTTACTCTTACCTGGGTACGCCCATCCTGCGGCAATCGCTTTTCAGAGATGTCCAGACCCGCCATGAGTTTTAAGCGCAACACCAGTGCCGCAGCGATATTGCGCTCGGGGATCACCGTTTCCTGCAAAATACCATCCACGCGCTGACGAATGCGTAATTGCTGTTCATCGGGTTCGATATGAATGTCAGAAGCTTTAGCTTGTACCGCATCCTCAAAGATGGATTGCAATAGGCGGGCAACGGCGGTGTCCTGCTCATCGGCAAGACCGGCATTGAGTTCAAATTCCTGGTCGTCGCGGTATTCGTTGGCCAGTTCCTGAGCAAACGAGGCAATTTCCTCGGTTCGCCGATAAAAACTGTCGTAGGCACTAAATAATTGCTGCTCACTGACCACTGCTATTTCCAGAGGTTTTGGCAACAGTTCGCTGAGGTTATCCACCGCGGTAATATCAGCGGGATCGCTCATACCTACCAGTAAAGTGTTGCCTTTGTCTTCCAGCACCAGCGCCCGGTAACGACGCGCCTGCACTTCTGGCAGCAACTTAACGGCGGCAGGATTAACCGTGTATTGGTCGATGTCGATCAACGGTACGTTTAAGTGAGTTGATAGCAACTCGAGCAATTGTTGCTCTGACACCAGTTCCATGGCAATCAGGGTGGCCCCTAACTTACGTCCGGTCTGACGCTGTTCCGCCAGGGCGGCCATTAGCTGAGATTCGTCTATTAGTCCCTGCTGAACCAGCAGGTCGCCTAAGCGTACTTTTACACTCATGGCGCTACTCCGGTTAACAGTTGTAAGCGTTGTTGTATAAAACGCTGTATGCTGACATCGAGACTTTGCAGGGCAAATGCCTCTCGATAACTGTCTATGGCCAGTTTGCGCTCACCCAGTTTATCGGCCACAACGGCCTGACCCAGCCACCATTTGGCATTGCGTGCGTCTAAATTCACCAGCACACGGTAATCGGCCAGCGCCTCTTCCGGCTTGTTTAACTGTTGGGCCATAGATGCCCTGAAACCCAGCAGTTCAATGTTAGCGGGTGGAAAATCGTCAGCTTCTCTTAACGTGTAATAGGCCAAATCCGGCTCATTTTTTTGTGCCATTAACCGGGCATACATTAGTCGGACACTGCTGTCGGAAGGCGTATTGGATAGCGTTTCCTGCAGCAAGCGCTGCGCATCCTCGCTGCGACCTTCGCTAAAGTACAACGCGGCCAGGCGCTTTTTCGCTGCGGTATTATCGGGCTGTTGCAGGATAAGTGTTTTTAGCAGGCGAATGGCTTCGTTGGCATTGTTGCGCTCGATGGCATCTGCAATTTGCGCCTTCAAGGCGGTTTTATTGGGGTCGTTACTGCTGCGAACCAAGGGTTTAGCTGCGATTTTGGGAGCATCATCAACGGTAATAGACGGCGTTATTGCCGTTATTGTGCTGCTTGCCACAATGGCACCTTGTTGCGCTGCCGGTAACGCTGGAGTGGGCTCAGAGGGTGACTGAACATTACCGGATAATTGCTGTACCGGCGATGCCACCTGATTAGCAGGCTGGCTATCAGGTCCACTCTCAGGTTGGCGATCCGGTTGGCGATCCGATTGGCTATCCGGTTGGCTATCCGACTGATTAATGGGCTGTACTACCGGGGATTGCGCTACAGGCGTTGAATTTTGCTCGGGCCAAAACAGGGTTAAACCAATGGCAATAATGCCCACTACAATAATCAGCAACAAACGAGTAGACACGGCTTTCTTCGCTGGCGGCTGGTAATTGGCCTGCGTTGCGTCACCGGATTCGCGCTGCTCTAAATCTCTGAGCATTTTGTTTACTACGCTCAAACAGATTTCTCCATGAAAATAATGCCCACTACTACACCGATAAATACAATACTCACGGCCACCGTAGCCCACTTCATCATTGCCGTTTGCCACCACTGATGACTGACTGTTCTGGCCGCTTCGGTGTCTGCGCTCGCCAATGCAATATGCTCAGGTTCTACACTGGTTTTCCCTTCACCGAAAGCCAGCATCAGCGCTTTATGACACAACACATTCACTATGCGCGGCGTTCCGCCACTGGCCTTAAACAGCAGCTCACAGCAACGGCGGTTAAACAAATCACCTCCACGATATCCGGCAACAGACACCCGGTGGCGCACATACTGATAAACCTGATCGGCATCCATCAGCGACAGGCTATAACTGAACGTAATACGCTGACGCAATTGGCGTAATTCCGGCAGCGCCAGTTTTTCATCCAATTCAGGCTGGCCAAATAGCACTACTTGTAGCAATTTTCTGGATTCCGTTTCCAAATTGGTCATTAAGCGCAATGCTTCAATGCTCTCAACTGGCAATGCCTGGGCTTCATCGATGATCAGCACCGCACTTTGCTGCGACTGATGAATGGCAATCAAGCGCTGCTGAATTCGTTGCGTAAACTCCTGCTGATCAGAATCTGCAGATAATTCAACTCCCAACTCGTTAGCTACAGCCCGGCGCAATTCCGTAGGCGATAGCAAAGGATTCGGAATGTAGGCTGTAACAAAGTGTTCTGGCAGTTCATTTAACAGCTTTCTGCATATCAGGGTTTTTCCCGTACCTACTTCACCAGTAACCTTAATAAAGCCTTCACCGGTTTTCAGCGCTGTCAGCAATACCTGCATTGCCTCATTGTGCGTGGGCAGGCCAAAGAAATAACTGGTATTTGGCGTGAGTGTGAACGGTAATTCCCGAATACCAAAGTGATACAGGTACATAGTTATTCTACGTACAACCAATCAGCCATCTTTTCACGGCTCATTTCAATTTGCTCAGCCCAGGTTCCACTGCCCACTACAGTAGGTTTCAGTAAAATAATCAGCTCTTTTTTCGTTTCGCGCTGGCTTTTATTAGTGAATAACTCACCCAGAAACGGAATATCGCCTAACAAAGGGGTTTTGGATTCGCTGTCAGTAATACTGGTTTGCATTAACCCGCCAATCACCACAATTTCACCCGACGCTGCTCTGATAATGGTATCGGATTCCCTGATAGTACTTTGCGCCAGTGGCAGCACAATCTGCTCCTGGTTCAGGCTCACTACTTTTTCCTGTTCCTGGGTTTCAATAACTGAGGGATGCACATGTAATAACACCGAGCCGTTTTCATCAATTTGCGGCGTTACGTCCAGCGCGATCCCAGAGAAGAAGGGGGTTAATTCAATATCGGGAACAACCGACGTGGTGGTTGAGGTAATGGTATTCTGACTGGAAACATCAGTAACAAAATATTCATCGTCGCCCACTTTGATTACCGCTTTTTGATTATTTATGGCCGTTACACGCGGACTGGAGAGCACCTGTACATTGCCCTGGGTAGAGAGCAGTGAAATAACGCCTGAGAAATCCTGATTTAAGAAGGACAAACTGGTTACTGCACCAAGCGAAGCTGAAATCTCGTTGCCAATGGTGGCTGCTGAATTTGCGAAGGTAAAATCAGTACTGCCTGCACTCGCCACTACTTCAGACCAGTTGATACCTTGCTGATAGCCATCGTCAAGGGCCACTTCCAGAATACGGGCTTCCAGAATAACCTGACGCTGCAAGCTGGCTTCCGAAATCTTCAGAAAACGTTTGATGTCGCGGATTTCGTCGGGCATGGCGCGCACGGTAACTAATCCGGCTTGTGGTGTTACAAATACTGCCCGACCATTCTCGTTACCTACCATCAGTTCCAGTGACGTTTTCAGATCATCCCAAAAATTGGTTTCTGTGCGGGTTGAAATAGAGGTACCGTTGGCATTGTTACCAAACTGGTTGCCCAGATTATTGCTATTGGCGGAGTTGCCCGAAAAATTGTTGAAGTTGCTATTGGAATTGCTATTGCTGTTGTTGCCATCGGCCTGAGACACACCGCCGGAAATAATACTGGTTTGTGTCGAGCCATCGCGTGTCATCAGCAGGTAGTTTACGGCGAATGTCTCGGTACGCATGCCCGCCGGTAGCACCCGGTACACGTTGTTCTTACGGCTGATATCATAGCCATACAGATCACCTAATAACTCCATGATCTGTTCCATGCTTACCTGTTTCAGGCTCAGTGAAATGTCACCACTCACTTCGGGATGAATTGCAACGCTGTATGGCGTTTCGGCCATCAGACCAGCAAAAAATGCACGCACGGCCACACCATCAGCTTCGATATCGTATTTTTCAGGGCCAAACAAAGAAGCAGGCTGACCTGTTAACGGCACTTCACTAAGTAAATCCGTCACATTTTTGGGTACCGCTTCTAATGAAGACGACACCGTTGCATTCTGTTGCTGTTTGGCTTGCTCGTGGGCGATCTGCCTGGCAAGTTGCTCTTTTAGCGATTGTTCCACCACCGAAGGCGGCGCAGAAGACTGGCACCCCGAAAGTAATGTGGCGATGACAACGAAGATAAACCGCTTGCCCACGTATCCCATGTTAATAATTCTCTGCTGCATTGGATTTTACGTTACCGCTTTTGGCAACCCAAAGGGTTTTCTCAACCCATTCACCGTTCAATTCATGAACGATATCGACACTGTAAGGATGTATGGCCTTTACAGTTGCCCCCTGAATACTCTGCCCTTCTGACACAACCTTGCCATTAATTACAGCACGACGCTGCTGACCTACCCGCATGATCGCCTCCACTTCAAGTACCAGCTTTGCGCCACTGACTGCTTGTTGTGTTGATGATGAAAAATGAGACGGACGCGTTGGATCTTCCAGTGTTTGCGCTACCACCGGCGAACTCAGCAGCATGAGTAAAACAATTAATTTATTCAACACCAATAAACGCCTTCTCTGTGCTCAGGGTATACACTTCCAGTGTCACTTCGGCGTTAGGGTACTCGGAAACCTGGTAAGCCATTGAACGCCAATATATTTGGTTGGTCAACTGTTCAAGACTGGCCAGAAAATCCCGCACCGCAAAAAAGCGACCTTCAAAGGTAAGCTTCACACCATGCTGGTACAGAGGAACGCCCGTCATTGCCGGGTTATCGGCAAAAATATTCACCGGTGTCACTGATGCCATTTCAACCAGTTTAAGCCCTTCTGCCTGAGCAAATACCTGTTCAATCAGCACCGGCATTTGCCTAGGCAGGATCAAATCCGACAGTTGCGCAGAAAACTGATTTTGCAGGACCTGCATACGGTCGTTCACGCCGGCAATTTGCTCACGCAGTTTTTCGTTAGGGTCTTCGGCTAACGCTTGTTCATAAATTATAGAGGTTTGCTGAAGTGTTTGAATTTCTGTTGCTAATGGCGGAAGGGAATCAGCCGTTTTGGCGTTTTTTTGCAGTGCAGGATCGATCAGCAAAAACACCATAATCGCCACAATCACAATCAGGCCGGTAACAAATATCAGCACTTTTTCGCGCTGACTCAGGCTCTCAAACTGCGCCTCGTATTTCGCAAAGCTCATCGCTGGCCTCCTTGCGCTGGCGCACCTGACTCAGCAGTACGCGACATACTAAGTTCAAAACGCAGTTGCTGTTCGTCGCGGAACAATCGGGCAGAATCAAAGGTTCGTCCGGAAAACGATGTTGTTTGCCCAAGGCGCTGCAGCCACTGTGGCATCGCCTCAGGTTTGCTTAGCTGCCCCTGTAGCAACATCATGTGCTCACTTACCTGAATCGTTTCAAGCCAAATATCCCGGCTGTTTTTCGCTGCCAGATTATCCAGCAGATCTGCAAATCCCTGCCGCTTAATTTGTTCGCGCAGACTCAGTTCACTCAACAGTAACTGACGGTTGCTCAATTCCTGCCGACGCTGCTCCAACTGTCGTTCCAGGCCAGCGTCGGGTTTGCGTTGTTCGAGGGCTTGTTGCAACGTACTCACGGTAAGCAGAAGTTGCTGTTGTTGGCGTTGTTTGGCCATCAACTCTTCCTGTAAAGTTGCACCATACCAGGTCACGCCAGCCCACACCATGGCCAGAATCACAAAGGCAAGACCCCACACCGCCGTTACCGTACTTAACGACCACACATCCAGGCGCGGTGTAAATTCTGCTGTATACAGGTTGATACGCTGCTTCACGCGGCAGCCTCCGCAGGTACTACCATCATTGCTTTGGTGGCCCCCAGGGCAGCACCAAGGCTGGTGTAATTCAAACGGTGTAATGGCAGCGGGGTATCACACACAATACCGGCTGGTATTAACTGACTAACGTCGGCATTCACAACCTGATTGATTTGCAACGCAAGTGCATCTGTATGCTGGGTGTCCAGTCGCAATTTAATCTGACGAACAGGAGCCTGGCGAAGCTGACTTTCGTAGAAATCCATTGAACGCTGAACCTGTACACTCAGCGATTCCCCAATGCCCATTTGCAGCTCTTCGTTGGTAAAGCTGCCGAGGTTTTCAAACCCTTTTAAACGTCGGCTCAGGTACAAGTGGCCATTTTTCACGATATTAAGACAGATTTCCTCGCCCGCTTCCTGGACTAAAGTAAGAATGGCGTCTGAGGACGCTTCAATTAAGTCGCAGGTAGCCACTTCTTCCACGGTAATGTGTCGCAGTGTCAAACCCGACTCAAAAATGTATTCGCAGGTAGTCGCCACGTCTTTTTTAGGTATCGCAATCACATTAACCTTCGCTGCGCCAGCCAGTGGTACCGGTAAGTCGATGTAATCAATCACCATTTCCTGATCGCTGCCGGTAAGTTCTTTTACCGACCAGGTCATCGCCGCAACAATTTCATCCGCTTCTACAGCAGGGCGATCAATTTGCAACATCTGGTACCAGTGAATCGAAAATGCCACATAGGCAGGCGTGCCAGCCAGATTGTGCTTTTCTGTCCAGCGGGATAGGGCTTTGCCCCATTGGCCAAAACTAACGGTTTCTTCATGCGCAACGTGCAACGCCGCGCCTTGCTTACGCAAAGCACAAAACGTGACTGTGTCCAGGGAAATCGCAACACCCACCGCGTAGTAGGCCGATTTTTTTCTGAATGCTTGCTTTAAGTATGTACGCCAACCTATGCGCATGAAATTCAGTTAGGTCCTTAAAAGAGTTATGCCGATTACACCAGAGTTTGCGTTAAAGTACCAGCCCATGGTATTACCTTTTAGTTGAGTTATATCAGTCTCTTGATAGCATTGTGGGCTTTAAGGCTCTGAATATTTGCTTTCCTAATCATAGGCCATAAAGTATTGAATGCCACTAGCCCCCCACACACAATGTCGCCGGTAGTTGCCGGAGAGCCCTATTTGACAACCGACAACTCGCTGAGTGATGCTCGCCAGCATGCATTATTGCTGTGCAACAAATTCAACGCACTGCCCCTGGCAGAATCTGCTCAACGCGCTTTGCTGTTATCGGACTTGTTCGCAAAAGCTAAAGGTGTGCAGGTGGCATCCACACTCAGTGTGGAGTACGGAATAAATACGCAACTAGGCAAGGGTACGTTTTTAAATCATCACGTTTGCATTATTGACGCCTGCCCGGTACATATTGGCAATCAGGTGCTGATAGGACCAAATACGGTGATAAGTACCGTTGTGGGGCGCTTTACACCGGGCCCATCCCAGCAACAGGAAACCGCCTTACCAGTTAACATCGGTCACCGGGTATGGATAGGCGCCAATGTGTATATTTCGGCCGGTGTAACCATTGGCGATAACTGCGTAATTGGCGCAGGCAGCGTGGTTACCCACTCTCTTCCGGCCAATGCCCTGGCCTACGGCCACCCTGCCAAAGTAATAAGGAAAATTCAGCAAAACCCTCAATGAATTAAGCAGGGTTGCCGATAACCAACTATGGTTTAAACAGTCCGGCTCCAAAGACTCACAACGAAACTCAGGTTACATGACGTATATCCGTTTGACGCAATTAAAATTATTCGCCCTGATAATGACTGCTTTGCTGCTGACAGCTTGTGGTGGATTGAGCAAAGAGACCGCCAGCGAAACCTTCGCCGTTAATGCCGGGCGCGACCGCACAATAGCAGAGCAATCCTCGATTTCGCTGTCAGCTCAGGTATCTTACCCTTCTGGAGACGTAACCTATCGCTGGACCGCACCGTCATCGATAACAATCAGCCAGGAAGCCACCACCAGTTCGGCGGCAACCTTAACTGCCCCAGCGGTTACCAGCGAAACCCAATTCACGATTTCAGTTACCGCTACCGATGCCAGCAGCCAAACCGCAACAGACAGCTTTGTACTTACGGTGACACCTCAGAACAGCGCACCAACTGCTGTGATTACCGTTGCCGATTGGCCGGATTCCGATCCCGGTACTTACCCTGCTGGCGTATCGGTTACACTGGATGGCAGGAACAGTTTTGACAGTGATAACACTGACAGCAACGCCATTGCCAAATGGCTTTGGGAACAAACAGCAGGCAGCGATGTGCTTACCGGACTGGAAGCTGACCAATCCACACTGATTATTGCTACGCCAATTGCTGATAACCGTCAAACACTGACATTTTCACTCACCGTCACCGATCAGGAAGGCGCCACTAACAGCACAACGTATTCGATTACGGTGTTGTCTGCCTTTGAAACCCAGCCACAGGTATCCGCCGGAATGGATCAGGCCGTCTTTGGCGGCGAAATAATTCTGCTCGACGGTACCGCCAGCAGTTCGTTACAGGCAGCATACCCACTGAGTGCATTGTGGACTTACAGCGGTGATAGTGAGCCAACCATTGTTCAGGCCACGCAAACGGATACCTATGCCATTGCACCACTGGTGACCAGCACAACGTCGTTAGAGTTCTATCTTACCGTTGAAGACAGTTACGGGAATGTCGTAACGGAAACCAAAAGGGTAACAGTGCGCCCGTTTCCGGTTCGTGTACTGAATGATACCGGTATGTCACTGCAGGCCAATAACACGGCCAATGGCACCAGTCATCAAAACGCATGGCCTGGCCAGGATGCACACAAAGGTGCAGACGCACTGGCAAGCGCAGGCATATTGAATAAAGCTGGCCGCGGACAGGCCGGGTTCGATTTCACCAAACTCAACGCCAACGGTGATGAGCAGGATGATGACGTAACACAATTCAGTTGTGTACGCGACAACGTTACCGGGCTGGTTTGGGAGATTAAAACCACTGATGGCGGTCTGCGCGATCAGGATCACCTTTACAGCTGGTACAGCACCGACAACAACGGCGGTGCTGAAGGCTCACTCAATGGCACCAGCACCCAGTGTTCCATTACCAATTGCAATACCGAAGAATATATTGCCGCAATCAACAGTGCTGGCTTATGCGGTTTTTACGACTGGCGTTTACCTACCCATGGTGAATTGTTATCGCTGGTGCATTTTGGCAAAGGCAGTTCACCGCGTATTGATACCCAGTATTTCCCTTATACCGGTAATGGCACCGCCAGCGCATTGTGGTATTGGACCAGTCTTCCCAGTGCCGATGGCGTAAGCAACGATGCAGCACAAAATGCCTGGGCAATTGACTTTATCTCCGGCGTTGATAACTTCCTGAACAAATCATCTGCGGCCAGTATCAGGCTGGTAAGAGCGGGGCGATAATCATGAGAAAACGCATTCTCTTTTCAATGTTGTGTTTACTAACGGTTTCACATTCCGGATTTGCACAAACCTGTCTTGCCAATGCCGATGACACTACGCCGGACGAGGATTTCGCCAATATTACCACCAGCACAACCTTACACACGCCCACCGGCTTGATCTGGCAGCGCTGTGCGGTAGGGCAAACCTTCGATGGCACTACCTGTACCGGTGAGGCATCGCAAATGACCTGGCAGGAAGCACTGACTTACGCTTATGAATACGACGCAGATTTATTACAGGGCTGGCGGGTACCCAACTTAAAGGAACTGGCCAGCCTGGCTGAGCGGGATTGTGTCCGCCCTGCTATTAACAGCACGTTTTTCCCTGCCACGCCTCCAGACAGCTTCTGGACCTCAACGCCGTCGGTACTGGATCCGCTGCGCGCCTGGACAGTAGCGTTTTTTAACGCCAGTCATTCCATTAAGGAAAAAGACCGCACCGTTTATTTGCGACTGGTACGCACTAAATTGCCTACCGAATAAGCTCTCGCCTCACTCTCGCCTCAGGGTTCCAGCACATAAAGGCCGGGAGCGTCGGCCAGTCCGGGTTGAGCTTCAACTTGTCGGGACGGTACATCTGCTCCCGAATTATCGACCAGCCACTGTTGCCATACCGGCCACCATGACCCCTCGTGCATCGGCACTTCATCCAGCCAGGCCTGGGGAGGTAAATACTGCCCGTCTTCTTTTCTGGTTGCCACCTGATACACCCGGTGAGCATGGCCCGGCTCACTGATAATGCCCGCGTTGTGGCCACCATTGGTAAGTAAAAAGGTAATGTCTTTATCGATCAGCAGGTTCACCTTATACACCGACTGCCAGGGTGCAACGTGATCTTTGGCCGTACCCACCACAAACAACGGCACCTGAATATCCGATAACGCTATGGGTTTTCCATCTACCATGAGTTGGCCACCAGCCAGTGCGTTATTCAGATAACACTGGCGCAAATATTCTGAGTGCATACGCGCGGGCATGCGAGTGGCATCCTGATTCCAGGCAAGCAAATCATTGGCATGCTGACGTTCACCCATCAGATACTCCTGTACCCAGCGCGCCCACAACAGATAGTTTGCCCGCAGCATAACAAAGGTGCCGGCCATACTTTCTTTGGGTAAATAGCCGTTTTTGGCCATCACCGCTTCCAACATCGCTAACTGGCTCTCATCGATAAACAGCCGCAAGTCGCCCGCGTCGCTGAAATCGGTTTGCGCAGCCAGCAGTGTCAACGAACAAAACGGACTGCGGTTCTCTCGCTCCAACCAGGCTGCTGCCATACTCAGCAGCGTGCCGCCCAAGCAATACCCTACACCGTGGATACGCTGGTCTGGCGTGCGTTTTTGCACTTCAGCGATGGCATCACCCAGCCCCCGTTTCAGGTAATCCACCAACCCCACATTGTGGTCGTCCTGCTGAGGATTCTTCCACGAAATCATGAACACGGTATGCCCCTGATCAACGAGGAATTTTA
The DNA here is from genome assembly GCF_006494365.1 of Aestuariibacter sp. GS-14. GTDB lineage: Bacteria > Pseudomonadota > Gammaproteobacteria > Enterobacterales > Alteromonadaceae > Alteromonas > Alteromonas mangrovi. Next base: position 111,855 of record NZ_VHIP01000007.1, on the reverse strand, counting down.
CCAGCGAATTGTGCTCTGAAAGATCGAGTATGTAGTACTTCATGATCCAGGCAGGGGTAATTAGCACAGGCTCTGCTTTTACCTTTGCCGTAGAGGGTGAATACTGAATGAGCTCTAATAAGGCATTTTTAAACACCACCTTACCTGGGGTAACGGCCAGGTTTTTACCCACCTGATATGGGCTGTCATTTTTTTGTGCTTCGCCCAAATATTGTCGGGAAATATCGTGCAACAGGTTATCCATCCCCTTCACCAAATTATTACCAGATGTTTCCAACGTAGCTTTCGCTACCTTGGGGTTGGTGAATAGATAATTTGCCGGCGACAACGCCTCGAGCCACTGTCGCACGGCAAAGTTAACCATATCGGTGTGATGCTTTTCCACGCCTTGCACATCGCGGGTAGCAAGCTGCCACCATTGACGCATAGCAAGGTAGTTTTGACGATACAAGGCATAAGGCCAGGGCATCCATTCGGCACCCGCTAAACGGTTGTCGTCCGCAGCATCTTCACATTCGGGGTTTTGCCCGCATGCATGCGTAACAGACAAATCCAGCAGTGCCTGCTGCTTGCCCAACGACAGCAATAGATGAATAAGCCAATCTGCGAACGCCAGACCATAGGCAACCGGGTCAATGCCCCCGGTGAACTGGCTCAACAGCTGATTGATGGCGTAATCGGGTTTTAGCGGTTCGCTCACATCATCCGGAGTGGCATGCCGGTCGGCATAAGTGTATTCAATGACATTACTTTCACGATTGATCATGGTAATTCCTTGTTGAAGGCACAGGAAAATTTGCAGACTGATACGATTAATTTATCACCAGCAATCATTAAAAAGCTTGATCTTGATGGGTATCAATTCCGAATTTTCGGAATGAGTTAATCTGATACCGCAATTTGCTGCTTCTGACCTTTTTTCACGGAGACCTTACATGGATATGATCCGTAACAAGCCATTTGATGCTATTCACATTGGCGATTCAGCGTCACTTACCCGCACACTGTCGCGCAAAGATATTCAGCTATTTGCCATCATGTCGGGCGATGTGAACCCGGCGCATGTGGACGAAGAGTACGCCAACAGTTCTCAGTTTCATCACATTATTGCTCACGGCATGTGGGGCGGCTCGCTGATTTCGACTGTGTTAGGCACCCAACTCCCCGGGCCGGGTACTATTTATCTAAAACAGGACTTTACCTTTTTGAAGCCGGTTTCACTGGGCGACAATCTGACCGTTACAGTGACCGTAGCCGAAAAGCAGGAGCATCACAGAGTGCTGCTAAACTGCACCTGTGTAAATCAGTTAAACGAAACGGTGATCACAGGGCAAGCCTTGGTTAAAGCACCGATTGAGAGTATTGCCCGCCCGCGCGCTTCGCTGCCCGCAATAGAACTGAAAGAAGAATCCAGCGCTCGCTATCAGCAGTTTATGACCATGGCGAAAGGCATGCGTCCGCTCAAAACCTGTGTGGTGCACCCGGTTGATGTGAACTCTCTGGCTGGGGCGATAGAAGCGGCCACAGACAACCTGATTGAGCCCATTCTGGTGGGTCCAAAGGCTCGAATCGAACAGGTTGCTGCGGAAAACGATCTGGATATTACCCGGTTTAGGCTGGTAGACACACCGCACAGCCACGCAGCTGCAGAGACGGCAGTAAAAATGGTTTCTGCTGGTGAAGCAGAAGCCCTGATGAAAGGCCATTTACACACCGACGAACTGATGCACGAAGTGCTCAATAAAGAATATGGGCTTCGCACTGGCCGGGTGATGAGCCATATTTTTGCACTCGATGCTCCCAGCTACCATAAATCACTGTTTTTAACCGATGCAGCCATTAATATCCGGCCGAATCTGGCTGCCAAGAAAGACATTATTCAAAATGCCATCGAATTGGTGAGCACGCTCACTAACAGCACGCCCAAAGTGGCGATCCTTTCTGCGGTGGAAACCGTTGAAGAGAAAATTCCGTCCACACTGGATGCTACCGCTTTGTGCAAAATGGCCGAACGCGGGCAGATCACCGGAGGACTGCTGGATGGGCCATTAGCCATGGACAACGCCATCTCCAGCGAAGCCGCGAAATCGAAGGGCATTATGTCTCAGGTAGCAGGGGATGCCGATATTCTGGTTGCACCCGATCTGGAATCCGGCAACATGTTATTCAAACAAATGCGCTATCTATCTGGCATTGAGGGGGCTGGTATTGTGCTTGGCGCCCGGGCACCGATTATTCTCACCAGTCGTGCGGGGGGCCCCATGACGCGCAAGGCGTCCTGCGCCATGGCGCTGGTCTTTCAGCGCAAACGTGAAGGACAAGGGCAATGAATGCAGATTCTGCCGGGCACTATCTGGTTATTAACAGTGGCTCGTCCACACTTAAATATGCCGTGTTCAACATTGACGACTTAAGTGTTGCAGAACGTGGCAATATGGATATTTCACCAGCGACCTTTTCCTCGTCGCTGGAATCCATATTACATCATGCCGGTAACGTGGCAGCCGTTGGCCATCGTGTTGTACACGGTGGTGAAAAATATGCAGCACCGGTGGTCATTGATCACAACAATCTTGCTATTTTGCATGATCTTTGTGGACTGGCTCCCTTGCATCAGCCTCATAACCTGCATGCTATCGACGTATTACGGGAAGCGCACCCGGAATTGCCGCAAGTAGCCTGTTTTGATACGGCATTTCATCAGTCGCAACCAACACTGCACACCCTGTATGCACTGCCAGCGACGCTGCGTAATAAAGGCTTGCGTCGATATGGCTTTCACGGACTGTCGTACGAATACATCAGTCAGCAGCTGGCCGTCCTTACCCCAGGAAGTGGTGGGAAATGCATTGTTTTGCATTTGGGCAGCGGCGCCAGCGCGTGTGCCATGCACAAAGGTAAAAGTATCAGCTCCACCATGGGGTTTACAGCACTGGAAGGGCTTATGATGGCTACCCGCTGTGGTTCCCTGGACCCTGGCCTTGTGCTGCATTGCCAAACCCAATTAGGCATAGATGCCAGCACGCTCACGGCAATGTTATACAAGGATTCCGGGTTAAAAGGTGTGTCTGACATGAGCGGTGACTTGCGAGTACTGCTGGACTACACCGTTCAGCCAGCCGTAGAACAGGCTATCGCCTTATATTGCCACTATATCATTAAAGCCATAGGCTCCTTGGTTGCTGAATTACAAGGGCTGGACACTCTGGTGTTTACCGCTGGCGTTGGCGAACACGCTGCGGCTATTCGCCAGCGAGTATGTGGGCAACTTGGCTGGTTAGGTGTAGAAATCAACGAAACGGCAAATCTTAACGATTCACCCGTTATTCACAGCGCTAACAGTGTTGTGAAAGTAAGGGTTATTCCCACCGATGAGGAAGCAGTGATTGCCCGACACATGCGCGCTATGCTGCACAAGTAAATGCCAGCACAATACTATTTTTTCAGTATACCCACGCGCTTCAGGACATCGCTGATAGTTAACTGTGCAAAGTCGGCAAACTCGCCGGCGTCATAAAATCGACCATGACAGCCGGGACAACTTTCAAACTGAATATGAGTTTGCGCACTGTCTGTCATTTTTAACATGCGGGTGTTCACGCAAACCGGGCAATGTATATCCCGGGTGTCGTTATACAAGGCGCCCAATTCTTTATCGCCGGTATCGATGGCCTTGGCGATCACTTTGTGATCGGCGTGTTCCAGTACATCAAACCATAATCCGCCGCAGCTTCTGCACCGTTCAATGACACCCATTGGCGTTTGCACATGGTCGAATTTCCCGTGACATTTTGGACAGAACATATTTATACCAATTCGCATAGAAGTTTGCCCTCTCAGGATAATGACAGCGCTACCGAAAAATATACCGCTTGTTATGATTCAATAGTGCACCTATAACGATACCCACCAGAAGTACTACCACAATCCAAACTGCCCTGGGCATACTCACTGTCCAGAAGATAAAGGTAATTTCCACTGTACTGGTGTTTTGTAAAATAAACACGGCACATAACACTAATAGCGTAATAATAGCCGTCATTTTGGCACGTTTCATTGCTCTCTCCCCGCCCATCTATCCGGCAGATAAAACAGTTTGTGGATCCGCTGGTACTGCGTCTTCACTGGGCATCAGGTTTTCCACCAGTAAGTCCATATTTTCGACCACATCACCTGGCTCTTCGAACATCGCAATATGGAACATCGCATCCCCTTCCTGCACCAGCGGAATATTCTGTTGCCCAATGATTATCCCAGAGCGCGGCGCAGTGACCGGATGAATATAGGCACCACTTGGACTGCACACATTTGCCAGTAAATCGCCTTTTTTTACCCTGTCGCCCAGCTGTTTCAGGTTGCGCACTATGCCGCTTTCCGGTGCACGCAGCCACAAACTGCGGTTGGCGACAAAGGGTTCAATTTTTTGAGCGCGTTTACGTCGTTTTGGCACCATGCCTAAACTCGACAACACGTTAAAGATCCCCTTAACTCCGGCACGAATTGACAATTCATCGAATCGCAGAGCCTCTCCAGCCTCGTAAAGCAGAATTTTAGTACCAAATTCCGAGGCAGCCTGACGTAGCGAACCATCGCGCAGATTGGCATTGAGCAACACGGGTACACCGAATATATTGGCCAGCTCCGCCGTTTCGGGATCTTCCAGATTAGCGCGAATCTGCGGCAGATTACTGCGATGAATAGCCCCCGTGTGTAAATCCACACCATACTGACACTTGCTAACAATTTCTTCCAGAAACAGATGCGCCAGCCTGGCTGTGAGAGAGCCTTTGGCTGACCCTGGAAAGCTGCGATTCAAATCTCTGCGGTCCGGCATGTAACGGCTTTGCATAAGCAAGCCATACACATTCACCAAGGGCACAGCGATAAGCGTGCCGCGAGTGAGTTTGAAGGATCGGGCGTCCATCACCCGACGAACAATCTCAATACCATTGAGTTCATCACCGTGAATTGCTGCGCTAATGAACACGGTTGGGCCGGCGCGTTTGGCGCGCACTACCTCAACGGGAATAGCGATATCGGTATCTGTGTAAAGTCGGGCAGAAGTAAGACGGATTTTATGTGAGGTCCCTGGCAGGATTTTCACCCCGCCAATTTCCAGGGGAGCCTGTTTTGCCATTGATTAGCCCTGACCTTTCGTTTTGGTGCTGTGCGGTTTATCTTTTTTGGCTTCAATGAATTCAATAATCATGTCAGCTACGTTTTTACCGGTAGCAGCTTCAATGCCTTCCAGGCCCGGTGACGAGTTCACTTCCATTACAACCGGTCCGTGACTTGAACGCAGCAAATCGACACCACACACATTCAGGCCCATCGCCGCTGCGGCGGCCACTGCCGTTGCACGTTCTACCGAGGTGAGCTTAATTAACGTAGCACTGCCCCCGCGATGCAGGTTGGAACGGAACTCGCCGGGCGCGCCTTGACGCTTCATAGCCGCTACCACTTTACCGCCGACCACAAAACAGCGGATGTCGGCACCTCCCGCTTCTTTAATAAATTCCTGTACCAGAATGTTGGCTTTAATGCCCATAAACGCTTCAATAATACTTTCTGCCGCTTTATTGGTGTCAGCCAACACCACGCCAATACCCTGTGTGCCTTCCAGTAGTTTGATTACCAGAGGCGCACCACCCACGTTCTGAATCAAATCTTTTACACTATCAGGGCTGTGGGCAAAGCCGGTACGCGGCAAGCCTATCCCCTTGCGCGACAACAACTGCATGGAGCGCAGCTTATCGCGCGAACGGCTGATTGCCACCGATTCATTCAAGCTGAAACTGCCCATCATTTCGAACTGGCGGACAACAGCCGTACCATAAAACGTAATCGACGCACCTATACGAGGAATGATGGCATCATACTGAGGTAACGGTTGTCCTTTGAACCGCACCGAAGGCTTGTTGCTGGTAATGTCCATGTAGCAGTGTAGTGTGTCGATAACATCGACTTCATGCCCTTTAGCTTCCGCTGCTTCTTTTAAACGGCGAGTGGAATACAGCTTTTTGTTACGTGACAGAATACAAATTTTCAATGTGCTTTCCTTCTTCAACCGCCCCGACCGCCAATTCCAAAAGCAACTAATTTCAAACGAGCAGAATGACCGGCTGCATTACCGTCCGGTAATGGTTATTTAATTTATCGGTGTTCAGAAGTTTCCTCTGAGCATCGCTACGTAATTGCAAAGACGGGACATCAACGTTAAAAGATATAATTTTCAAACAGATGGTGTCTCTTAACATCCCGTCAGACTTCAACGGGCGGATGCCGCTTCAGACTGAGATTCGGTTTGAATAACCGCCTCTTCAAACTGGCGGGTGTAACGTTGCAGCTTGTTGTGATCAATAAAACGGGACACTTTCTGTATGTAATGTTCCCCTTCCTCAGAATAATGCCCCAGCGAATTGGCCAGCGCCTTGCCGGTAAGGGGTTTGTTGTTATTTCTGAGCTGTGCCCTTAGCGCCCGAAACTCTTCATAAGCATAGTGTGTATTCAGATTGCGCAAGTAAGCGCGTACCGCCTGATTAACCGTTGAGAACTTTGCCACCTCATGGTATCGCCCTTCATCTCGATCACTAGGCACAATGCCACAACCTTTGACAAAGCACCAATGACCGAACAAATTATTTCCTTCGCGGGAAAATCGCGAGGTGCCCCAGCCAGATTCAATCGCCGCTTGAGTTAATGCTAATGAAGGCGGTACGTAATCAATCCGTACCAATAGCTCATCGATTAACGCCTGATTGATCTCCACCGGTGTGTCATCATCGTTTTCAATTTTGTAGTACTCTGCCACTTCGCTTATCCACTGCCGCTCACTATCACTAAGCGCGTCAACCTGTTGTAGGCTCAACAACGCTTTTCGCACCGCAAGCACATGCGCATTTTCTTCCTGAATAATGGGATACAGTAATTCAAAAAAGGTCTCTTTTTTGGTCTGAACATCGGTGAATAGCGTAAAATCGGGGAGTGATGGAATAGGCTCGGCGGCTTTAGCCGCCACATTTGGCAGTGCAGATTGGTTATTACTCAGCCAGTAATGCGCGCCAAATACCAGCACTATGGCTACCAGTACAATCAATAAAACGGGAACATTCAGCTGTTTACGCATTCATTTGTCCTCTTAAAAAAGGGGGAAATGGGAAGCTGTGCACGCCCTACAGACGAGCTCTTTACGTCGGAAAACAAAGGGGAAATCCGACCTTCCCATTACACCCAAAAACACCGTTTTACTGCTGGTTCTGTGCACCAACAGCCAGTTTGTCCAGCGCTCGTTTGTAGCGCATTTTTACTGTACTTAATTTCTGCTCAACTATGGTTGCAATCTCTGAAAACTCTAAGTTACCCACCAGTCTGAACACAACGATAGATCGCTCATCAATACTCAGCTTAGCAAGCAATGCATCAAGTTGCGCCGAATTGTGTTGTGGTTGATTTAACAATGGCGTTGCAGTTCTGTGCAATTCCTCGTCAAATTCAACCTGCTCAACCTGCTTCCTTCTGAGGCGGTCGAGCGACTGATTAAAGGCAATTTTATAAATCCAGGTTTTAAAGCTTGCGCGCTCTTCAAATTGGTCCAGTCGATTAAACACGTTTAACATTGCATCATTTACGGCTTCTTCCGCTTCTTCTGTGCTGCCCAGGTAGCGGAAACATATTTGCATTAACACACCGTAATAACGGTTAAATAGCACCTCATAAGCCGTTGTCACATAAGGCAGTTGCAATCGTGCAATTCTTACCAACTCTTCATCTTTGAGTGCTGATAGTCGGGCAGAGACTTGCTTAATGCGTTGCTCTGCTGCCGTCATCTCAGTGTTTAATCCTTTGCCTCGTTATCCATCGGCTGCGCAGCACTATACTGCGTAGTGGTGTAGGTTTTCGTTAACAACTGATCGTTGGGAATACTCAAGCGCTTGCCTTCACTGTTTTCCACCAACGTATTCACCGTAGTAACCGCAACGATATAACCTGTAAAGCCATCAAATTCAATTTCGTCTCCCGGTTGTAACTGCTCCCGGGCATAAATACCTGACACAATACTGCTGGCAATGTCTTTGGTACCCAATCCCAGTGCCAGAGCCAGCGCTACTCCAAGACTGGCAATTAACACTGTAAACACCACATTCAGAAGTGCGGTTTCCAGTTCCAGTTGCCCAATTACCAAAGAGAACGTAATAAACATTACCAGTAACTGCAATAACCGGCCTACCGCGGCACCGTATTCTACGCCAATGTTATTTAACGAGGTTTCCACCTGGGACTTGCCTGCTTTTGCAATGAACAAGCCCACAACGGTAATAAACAGCGCACCTACCAACTTGGGTAAATACAATACAAATTCATCCAATATCGCTGAGAACCTATCCAGGCCAAGGGTGTCCGCACCGGCCACCAGGATTACTAATACAAAAAACACATGCACCAGCTTGCCAACCAAATCAGATGGCAGGGTTTTTACCCCAATCGACTTTAATGCACTGGTTAGGGCGAGTTTGCGACACAAGCTATCGAAGCCCAGACGACTAATCAGTTTCGCCAACCAGCGCGTGGTGTATTTCGATACATAATATCCGCATACCACCACGAATACGGTACCCAGGAAATTGGGTAGAAATCCTGCAATCTCGATCCAGAAGCGGGTAAGCGCCTGGCTGAACGACTCTGTCCATGCGTCTAAATTCATTCTGCTCCTCCAGTGTGTCCATTATGTTTATTATGTTGTTTTCTTGGCGGTAAAGCGTGTTTTTGCATCTGCCGTCTGGCAGAATAAAGGGAAGCGCCAAAACCCAGAAAAACAACCCAAATCCAGCCTGTAAAGAGGCCGGCTACATCTTTTACAGCGGTAACCTTGTGCGATTTAGCCAGCACTTTGCTCAAGGCGAGATCATGATTGGTCTCAGGCGAAGATGCCTGAAACAGGGCTTTTAGTTTCTCTTCATCCGTTGTCATTCTGGTTACTCATTTTATCAGGAAGGGCCGTTACCACACTTTACCGGTAAATGGCCTGTTCAGTAACAGGTATATTTCTGGTTAGACGCTACCGCGTTTCAATAAGTCACAAAATATGTGCCTTTTTGTTTTTCAGACACGTCTATAAACCCAACTATATGAATATAGGAACAAATAAACATGTCGGAGCCTCTCTCTAATTTAATTGGTGAAGTCATTCACTGCGCCGACTCCGAACAAAAGAGCGCTAATGTATCAGTGCTGCTGGCCCAGTCAGACGAATCGGAAACCGCATTACTGCTAGAGTCATTGCCTATCGATGACCGTTTAGCACTATGGGAAAACCTGCCGGTCAGCAAAAAGCTCGATGTACTCATTGAAATGCGTAGCGACCCTCGTGAGGTGCTAATTGAAGCTACCAGCAACGAAGAATGGGACAGCATATTCACCGATATCGACGCAGAAGACTTGCTGGAACTGGCAGACTCACTGTCTGGTGACCTAACCGAGCGCGCTTATGCCGCAATGGATAAAGTGCAGCGCATGCACTTTGCCCAGGCAAATACCTACGAAGAAGAACAAATTGGACACTGGGTTACTCATGATTTCCTGGTACTGCCGCTCAATGCAAAAGTGCGCGATGCGAACCGCTTGCTAAGACGTGAGATACCCCGTCACACCGACCTGATTTTCTTAGTCAATCGTTCGGGGCAGTTTTCCGAAGCCGTGGAAGTGGGCCAGATACATGCGCAACCAGAGCACATTCCTTTAGTAGACCTGTCTCTGGATGACTTGCCAGTAGTAAGTGCTTCACAATCGTGTATTGAAGCCGCCATCGCCGTGCAAACGTCTGAATACGGTGCTCTGCCTGTGTTAGACGAACAGGCAAAGCTGGTTGGCCGGGTAGATGTCACCACAGCAGCAGAGCTAACCCACGAACACTACGAGCGACAGCTAATGGCCACTGCTGGTATGGACGAAGACGAAGACTTGTTTTCGCCGGTGCGAAAAAGCGCGAAGGGGCGGGCAATCTGGCTCGGTATTAACCTGCTAACCGCATTTCTGGCCAGTGCATTTATTGGTTTGTTTGAAGCCACGTTGCAACAAGTGGTGGCACTTGCCGTGCTGATGCCGGTAGTTGCCAGTATGGGCGGCATTGCAGGGAGCCAAACGCTGACCCTGGTTATTCGTGGCCTGGCACTCAATCAGGTGTCTGGCGCCAACATGCGGGCATTGCTGGTTAAAGAGTTAAAGGTAGGCGGGTTCAATGGCGTGATTTGGGCCGTGATTATTGGCCTGGTAGCGATGATGTGGTTCCAACAGCCCTGGTTAGGTGCAGTGATTGGCATTGCGATTCTGGTGAACATTGTTGCTGCAGCATTATCCGGGGTACTGGTGCCCGTTGTACTGGAAAAATTTAATATCGACCCGGCTTTATCTGGCTCGGTAATTTTAACAACCGTAACGGACATAGTAGGCTTTGTTGCCTTTTTGGGATTGGGTACGGTGTTGCTGTTGTGAGTGATTTCCAGCAGACGTTTGCGTTAGTGGTTAGCCAGCTACAAGCGATCTGACACCAAAGCCAATACAAAAAGCCCCGGAGAACGGGGCTTTTTATGTATTACACGCTGAATATTGATCGGCTTAGAATGGAATATCGTCGTCAAAGTCGAAATCAGGCTCTGCCATAGGAGGCGTTGACTGACCACCGCCTTGTGGCCGCTGCTGTGGCTGTTGATAGCCGCCGCCCTGATTGCCCTGATTACCGCCATAACTACCCGCGTTGTTGTAACCACCCTGCTGACCACTGCCTTGTGGACGTTGCTGATAACCGGCATTTTGGCCGGTTTGACCACCCTGACCGCCCTGACTGCCACCGCCCAGCATTTGCATCTGGTCTACGATGATTTCAGTAGTGTAGCGATCCTGTCCTTGCTGATCCTGCCATTTACGGGTTTGCAATTTACCTTCAACGTAAATCTGCGAGCCTTTCTTCAGGTACTCACCGGCGATCTCGGCTAAACGGCGATACATCGTCAGACGGTGCCATTCAGTGCGTTCCTGGATCTGACCCTGCTGATCTTTCCAGCTTTCGCTGGTTGCGATGCTTAAATTGGCAACGGCGTTGCCGTTGGGCATGTAACGCACTTCCGGGTCGTTACCTAAATTACCGACCAGAATGACTTTGTTAACGCCTCGTGTTGCCATGGATGTCTCCTGTAAATCTGTTCTACGCTTTGAGCGTCTGTCGTGCTTAATTATGTTTAACGAAGCTTGCCAGTATAACCTATTTTTGCCAAGCGCTTTCCACTTTTCTTGCTGGGAATCACAACTCGCCCTTTTTACTCTGGTTGTGCTAAACAAAATGAAGTTTATCAGCATGCAAAGTGATTTAAACCTGAACCACAGTCCTGATGCACCCACCACTTTCATCAAAATCGTTCACATTTGAACCACTCCACATAATTACAGGAAATCGTTTCACCATTTAAATATATGTAATTTATGAATATTTAAAAATATTTTGTAAATTACATCACTTTTTATGGAAAACGTTTTCCCTCCTATGTTATAAATATGTTATTGTTAGTGTGGCCGTTAACCTAAACACACGAATAATTAATAAACAGGTAACGACTGCATTTCTTGAAAAACGAGTCACTCTTGCCTTGGGAGTAAAATATGAAAACACCATTTAAACTGAGCCTTACCGCACTCGCATTAATTCAGGGATTAGGATTGTCTGTGGCACATGCCCAGGAAGACTCATCTGCGCAAGTACAGGAAGAAGAAACCGAAGTCATTACCGTTCGGGGTTTTGGCAGCACGCTTACTCGCTCCTTGCAACACAAGAAACTGGCAGACTCCACCGTTGAGATTATTTCAACGGATGATTTGGGCCAGTTGCCTGATGTAACCATCACCGATGCACTTGCCCGCTTACCCGGCGTAGCTGCCGATCGCGACCGCGGCAATCCAAGTATTCTGTCAATTCGCGGTCTGGGCCCACGCTTGAACCTGGCTACCATGAATGGCCGTGAAATCGTCAGTGGCGAGCCAAGCCGCAGCGTGCGCTATGAGCAATTTCCTGCAGAGCTGATAAGCTCAGTAGAAGTATACAAGAGCCCTATGGCCAACCAAACCGAAGGCGGTATTTCAGGTTTGGTAAACATGAATTTTGTTGAGCCTTTGTCGCGCGACGAAGGTCTGGTTACTATTAGTGCTCACGCTATGGATTATGTATTGGGAGACGACATTCCCACCGCCGATGCCAGCGGCAAGCGCGGCAGCTTCAGCATTATTGAACCTATCTCCGACCGCTTCGGCTTTGCTTTTGGTGTGGCCTATCAGGATCAGCCATCCGTGCAGCGTGAAACATCGTCTTACTCGTACAATAAATACGAATGGGACATGGGTGACGTAAACGAAAACGGTATTAAAGAAGCCGCGCCATGGGGCGGTAAATCTGCCACTAAAGGCGGCAACACCGAGCGTGTTGGCAGTATGGCTGTGATTCAGTGGTTACCTACCGATTCACTGCAAGTAAAATACAACCTGTTCTACTCTAAGTTCGACATCGAAGAGCGCGAAGATCAATTCTGGTTTGACGGCTGGGGCAACTGGCAGAATACCAGCGTATGGAACTACCAGAATTCTCAGTACGACACGCAAATTGAATCTACCGAAAACGGCGGTGAACAAATCACTTCTGGTGGTTTAATTTGGGCCAATCACTCAGCCAATAACGCCACCTGGTTCCAGCAAAACGAATTAGTAAGCACCGGCCTTAACCTGGAATGGCAGGGTGATGTGTGGCTGACCGCACTGGATGTGGGCTATTCAAACGCATCCATCGAATCGCGCTGGGTAAATGTCACGTCAACCTATACAGGCCCAACGCCGGTTGATATTGGCTGGGATGTAAGCGGTGATCGCCTGGAGGTTGTCGCCAGTGAAGATATCGGCAACCCGGATTACTACACGCTGAATGGCATGACAGTTGACAACGACCGTATTCTCGACGACGAAATGCTGACCATCAAAGCAGACATGTCGCGCTTTGTAGACTGGGGCCATGCTACGCAGTTTAGTTTTGGTGTGCGTTGGTCTGATCGCGAAAAAGACAACGACGTAGTGACCTGGTGGCAGGGCGTAACCGACAGTTCGGTAAGCGGCTACGGCAGCAGCTACGCACTGGGCGGCGGCTTTGTATCACCTGATCTTTACACAATCAATAACTGGCAATCTGTGGTAAATCAGGCGTTTGGAGGCATTGACAGCCGCAACGACTACGAACCACAAGCGCAGAACTTATTAAACTCGTGGAACGTGCAGGAAACCAACTCTGCGGCTTACGTTATGGTTAACCTGGACGGCGAACTGTTTGGTATTCCTTATACCGGTAACGCCGGTGTGCGCTATGTTCGCACAGAGTCTACATCTGCCGGTTACCAAACCGAAGACGGCGTAACCATTGACCCAACGTCAGTAGATCACAGCTACAGCGAAATCCTGCCTTCACTTAACCTGCGTTTATCGGTAAGCGAAGACGCTCAGGTACGTGTTGGCCTGGCACGCACTATGTCTCGTCCGCCACTGGTAGAAATGCGCACCGGTTTCTGGCTGGATAACCAATCTCCAGTGAAAACAGCTTCGGGCGGTAACCCTAAACTGAACCCCTTTGTGGCTGATCAGATTGACTTAGGTTACGAGTACTTCTTTGCGGAAGACGCAGCACTGACATTCTCGTTGTTCTTTAAAGACCTGAAAACTCACGTGGGCAGCGCAACCGATACCATTACCTTTAACGGTGTTGAATATCAGTTCAGCGGTCCGGTGAACGGTGACGGCGGCCAAATCCGCGGTTTCGAAGTGTTATATCAGCAAGCGTTTACTATGTTGCCAGAGCCCTTTGACGGCCTGGGTATTTACTCAAACTACAGCTATACCGATAGCAACGTGACTGAGTTCGTACCGGAAGACAATCCACTGCCATTAGGTGGTTTGTCGAAGAACGTGGGTAGCCTCACGCTGTGGTACTACAAAGCCGGATTTGATGCCAAGGTATCCTACAACTACCGCAGTGCTTATACACGCGTAGGTAGCTGGGATCCAACGGAAATCACTACAACTCGCGGCGAAGCAACGGTTGATGCCAGTATCTCTTACGATGTTACCGACAACTTCAAAATCATGCTGCAGGGGCAAAACCTGACGAACGAAGTATCGCAAAGCTACTTCGATAACGACCCAAGCCGCATTGGTAGTTACATCGAATGGGGCAAGCGTTACCTGGTTGGTTTCCAATACGCTATGTAAGGAACATCGCTGCCTGAGACCCACGGGCAGCGTGTTATGGCAGAATCTGACGTGTGTGCCAGATTCTGCCAGCTTTTATGCAATACCCATTCTGCCTTTTGTTACAACGATTAGATAAACTGAGGTTACTTCGTGAACTATTTTGCTCGTACGGCATTGCTATTGAGCAATGTACTCTGGCTCAGCGCTTGCCAACCTAATCTGCCTTCAGACACCACTAAAACCAATAGCAGCGCGTCTGAGGTTGCGATAAGCCAAACGGAAAATTTTAACCTGCAATGGCAATTCACCAAAGCCGATGAAAACGGTCTGGCACCTGCCGATACGTGGCAAACCGTGCAGCTTCCACACACTCCAAACCTCGAGCCCGAAGTGGTAAATAATCAGTGGCAAGGCATTGCATGGTATAAGAAAACCTTCGACGCGCCAGCCAACTGGCACAATAAAACCGTATTGGTGCGCTTCGAAGCCGCGATGAACGTGGCTACCGTGTGGTTGAACGACCAACCGCTTGGCGAGCACCTCGGTGGTTACCTGCCTTTCACACTGAACCTCACACCTTACCTGCAGCCTGGTAGTAACACGCTAACCGTGAAACTGGACAACCGGGACAATCCCATTACGGGCCCGAAACCACTGGCATTACTGGATTTTAATACTTATGGCGGCTTGTATCGCGGTGTGAGTGTAATGGTGAAAGACCCGCTGCACATTACCGACGAGATCCTGGCCGATATCCCAGCAGGCGGCGGCATCTTCGTAACCTACCCACAGGTGAGTGAAGACGTATCTACCGTAAACATCAAAACCCACGTATCTAACCAGACTACAACGCCAGCTACCTTTACGCTGGTACAAACACTAGAAAATAATGGGCAAACGCTTTCCCAACAAACCCAATATTCGCTTGAACCCGGTCAGGCAGAACACATTGATCAGCAACTTACCGTTGAACACGCCAGGCTCTGGTCACCCGCTCACCCTAACCTGTATACCCTGACTACCGAGCTGCGCCGCAACAATGAATTGGTTGAACGCCAGCAGCGCAAAATCGGCATTCGCGAATTTGCCTTTAATGAACACCACGAACTGCTGATCAACGGTGAGAAATCCTTCCTGCGCGGCGTTAACCGTCATCAGGAATACCCTTTTGTTGGGTATGCGGTTTCTCCACAAGCCGACTATCGCGATGCAGTAAAAATTAAGTCTGCTGGGTTTGACTATGTGCGCCTGTCTCACTATCCGCACTCACCCGCTTTCATGCAAGCGGCAGATGAACTGGGTTTAGTGCTGCTCAACGCCGTGCTAGGCTGGCAGTTTTATAATGCCGATCCGGCCTTCGAAGCGCATATTATCGACAGCTGCGCTGACCTCATTCGCCGAGACCGCAATCACGCCAGCGTGATCGCCTGGGAATGTTCGTTAAATGAATCGGATATGCCGGACGAGTTCATTGCAACACTGCACAACACGGTTAAAACCGAATACCCTGGTGCGTTTTCTGCCGGTTGGGAAAAGGGTTACGACATCTTCGTGCAGGCCCGCCAACACCGTTTGCAGCACTACAGCACGCCAAACCAGCCATACATTGTGTCTGAATACGGTGACTGGGAATACTATGCGCAGAACGCCGGTTTGAACCAGGATGCCTGGGAAGGCCTGAAGGAAGAAGAGCGTACCAGTCGTCAGTTGCTCAACAGCGGTGAACAACGATTATTACAACAGGCGTTGAACCTGCAGGAAGCACACAACGATAACTTTACTGTGCCCGCCTTTGCAGACGGCTACTGGGTAATGTTTGACTACAACCGCGGCTACGCTGACGACATTGAGTCATCAGGTATCATGAGTCTGTATCGTCAGCCCAAGTACAGTTACTACTTGTTCCAGAGCCAACGCTCGCCCGAAGAAGTTGATACTCGCTACACCAGCGGGCCTATGGTATTCATTGCCAGCGACTGGCAAGCTGATTCCAGCCCAACTGTGCGGGTATTCTCTAACGCCGAACAGGTTAAGCTGTATCTGAACGATACCCTGATTGCACAACAAGCACCGGATACCGATTCACTTAGTTCACACCTGGCGCATCCACCGTTTACTTTTAAGCTGACTGGGTTTGAAGCGGGTACGTTGCGCGCAGAAGCGCTCATCGATAACCAGGTTGTTGCTACTCACAGAGTTACTACGGCGTCAGCCCCCACCCAAATCGCCTTGCGTATTGATGAAAGCGGTATGCCGGTTCAAGCAGGCGTGAAAGACGTGGTATTCGTGTACGCTCAATTGTTAGACGCCAATGGCAACCCGGCTTTCGTCAATAACATCGAACTTTCAGCCAGCAGTACTGGCGACATTACCATATTAAATCAAAGCCCTATTGCGACTGCCCGTGGTGAAGCTGCACTTTTAGTTGAAGCAGGTGAACAGTTAAGCGGCGCAACCATCACCGTTTCTGGCCCGGGACTCGCCGAGGCCACTTTCACGTTTTAACGATTCAGGAGCAATCTAAGGCATGCAAATTCTGGTCACTGGTGGTGCGGGCTATATCGGCACGCACACCTGTGTGGCCCTGCTTAACGCAGGCCACCAGGTCGTCGTTATCGACAATTTTAGCAATAGTCACCCACAGGCACTCAAACGCGTAGAAGCCATTACAGGCCAGTCTATTACCTGCTTCGAAGGCGATGTGGGCGACAAGGCACTGCTGCAAGGCGTGTTCAGCCAATATGACTTCGACGGCGTAATTCACTTCGCAGGCTCCAAAGCGGTAGGTGAATCCGTTGAAAAACCACTGATGTACTACCGCAACAATGTGACTGCCAGTCAAACCTTGATTGAGTGCATGCTGGAAGCCGACGTACAGGCACTGGTATTCAGTTCTTCGGCAACGGTATACGGCGATCCGCATACCGTACCCATTGATGAGTCGTTCCCATTGGCACCAACCAACCCCTATGGACGCAGTAAGTACATGGTTGAACTGGTGATGCAGGATACCTGTGTGGCCTTTGAGCGTTTCAGTGCCATTACTCTGCGTTACTTTAACCCCGTTGGCGCACATCCGAGTGGCCTGATAGGGGAAGATCCCAATGGCATTCCGAACAACCTGATGCCCTTTATCGCTCAGGTAGCCTGTGGCAAGCGAGAGCAGCTGTCGGTGTTTGGTAATGACTACTCAACCAGCGACGGTACCGGTGTGCGTGACTACATTCACGTGTGCGACCTCGCGGAAGGACACGTTGCCGCGCTGGAGCAACTGGCAGCCAGTCCAGGCTCGCATATCATTAACCTGGGCACCGGGCAGGGCGTATCAGTGTTGGAAATGGTAAAGGCCTATGAGGCCGCCAGTGAGCGCGCTGTGCCCTACAAATTTGCCCCGCGTCGCCCAGGTGACGTCGCAAAATGCTATGCTAATGCCAATCGCGCTAAATCGTTACTGGGGTGGCAGGCTACACGGGATTTAACTGATATGGTGGCCTCAAGCTGGCACTGGCAATCAAACAACCCTAATGGCTACAAGGGTGACAAGGAGTAATACAATGTCGCTATCACGTTCACTTCTTCGCTACGCACTGCCGTTTCTGTGTGCAGTGCTGTTATCAGTTGCTCTGAATGCCGATGCGCGTGACGTTGTGGTTGAAAACGGCGAAATGCGCTGGCAGGACACTGGCGAACCTGTCGCCCTGTTTGGTGTGAATTACAGCGCACCGTTTGCCTACGGCTATCGCGCCATCAAGCGCCGTGGTATCGATCACAAAGCCGCTATCGACATGGATGTGGATCACATTGCTCGCCTGAGACTCGATGCCTACCGCATTCACGTGTGGGACAAAGTCATCAGCGATAAGCAAGGTAACTTGCTGAACAATCACAATCTTGAGCTATTTGATTATCTGATGATGCGTTTACAGGAACGCGGCATAAAGGCCATTATTACGCCGATTGCGTGGTGGGGCTCAGGTTATCCTGAGCCCGATCCTGAGGAACCCGGCTTTGCAGTTGGCTTCAGCAAGTCAGACATGAATGAAAAAGAACATTTAATTGCCGCTCAGGAACGCTATCTGAAGCAATTTTTGCAGCACAAAAACCGCTTTACCAATCGGATAATTGGTACCGACCCCGATATCATTGCTTTTGAACTGTTTAACGAACCCAAGCACCCTCAACCTTCTGAGGACGCAAAGGCTTACGTTAACCGGTTAATCAACGCGGTACGTGCCGCGGGTGTAACCAAGCCATTGTTCTACAACATTGCCGAACAGGGCAACAATCAGCAATTTGCACAGGCCTTGTGTAACAGCAATATCGACGGTATTGCTTATCAGTGGTATCCCACAGGTTTACTGAAATACAGCGCGATGAATACCAATATGCTGCCCGCGGTTTCTCGCTATACCGACCCGTTTGCTGGCATTGAAGCCTGTGCACCGAAAGCGCGAATGGTGTACGAATTTGATGCCGCAGACGTGCCGCATACGGTCATGTACCCCGCGATGGCGCGCAGCTTTAAACAGGCAGGCTTTCAGTGGGCCACGCAGTTTGCTTACGATCCTGCGGTGATTGCCGACACCAACTCCGACTACAACACGCACTTTTTAAACCTGCTGTACACACCGGGTAAGGCGATAAGCCTGATGATTGCAGGCGAGGAATTTCGTGCACTGCCGGTTGATTACCAGGCTGCAGACTACCCGGCGAACAACCAGTTTGGCCATACGCAACTCAGCTATGCCGACAACCTTGCCGTTTTCGACGATGGTAAGCAGTTTTATTACACCAACAATACGAATACCAATCCCAAACAAACAGAAACATTGGAACATGTCGCCGGTGTCGGCAGCTCACCGCTGGTCAATTACACCGGCAGTGGTGCCTACTTTCTGGACCGCCTGGACAATGGCGACTGGCGTTTAGAAGTCTTTCCCGATGTGATCAACTTGCAGGATGCGTATCAGTCCCCCAGCCTAAAACGCGAGGTAAGCCGGTTATACGTGCAGCATCGTGATATTCAGATTAACTTGCCAGAACTGGGTAGCCGCTATACAGCGGTGCGTATTGGTGGGGCTGAAACACAGCCCGCCCAACAAACCGTTCAGGCGAAAAACGGTCGTATTTCCGTGCAGCCGGGCATCTATGTGCTATCTGAAAAATCCGGCGTGAAGTCTATCGCCACTATCGATAATCGCTACTATTTACCCGCTATCCAAACTGCAGAGCCAGTGTTAATTCATCAGGCTGTGCGGCAGCATACGTTGGGCGACCCGTTACTATTTCGCGTTAAAGTAGAGGGCGTCAGTAATAGTGCACAGGTTAGTCTGCTACTAAAATATCAGGGTTACAACGACTACATCGCTATGCCCATGTCAACTAACGGACAAGGCATATTTGAAACATCACTGCCCAAAGACAAAGCCTGGCAACATCCGGGTAAGCTGGAATATGTCTTTACGGTAAACGACAGCGGACAAACCACAACGTTTCCGGGCAAAGTAGCAGGCAATCCAAAGGACTGGGACCATGTAACAGCGGGTCAGTATCACACGGTGTTATTACCAAAACACTCACCGATTGTGGTGTTCGATCCGGCGCTTGATCGCAATGCGATCATTACCCCGCAACAAGCCATTGCCTGGCCAGCATCATCAGCCTCAGCTGAGGGCGAAAGTGTGTTGCTGGAGGTATTTGAGCCTCATCCTATGATGGGCGGCTCATTGCTACGCACAGAACTCCCCAAAAACCTGAGTCTGGCAACCCGTAATGTAACAGGCTACAACGCAATCGCATTGAGGGTTAGAGCAACGACACACAAAGACGTGTTATCGCTGGGCGTCATTGCCAATGATGGCCTTGCGTATGGCGCCAGCGTTGCCATTACCAACGAATGGCAAACGTTGGTTATTCCGTTGAATGAATTAAAGCCGGTTGAAACAGTAATGCCGCGGGCTTACCCCATGTTTATGCCTGTCACTTTACCCGTTAATAATAGAGTAAGTGCGTTGGATTTAACTCAGTTCACGGGATTACAGCTTCAGTTACCAGCATCCCGCGCAAATCATCACGAACATCGACGGGGTATTGAACTCGGTGAAATAGCCCTTGTGGCATTGAGCGAGTAGAAAATGTGAAGGGGGTTTTTACCCCCTTCACAATCTGCACAATCTAATCAATCCCCCAAAAATCCATCTTTCCGGATTCCATATCACTGTAAAGCCACCCCACGTGCTTTAATAAGTGTAAAAAGACTTTACTCACGTGATTAAGCACTAACAAAAACTGTCCATATTTCATACAGATCAAATTTTATACTGCTCGCATTCCACAGTTATCCACTGATTTAATTAGATAATTTATTTTGGTTCATTTTTTGCTCAGGAAGTGAATGGACCAAAAGGTGTTCGAGTCCAATACGTCGTGTTCGTGAAATGGCAATGCGTATTTAATTACACGACTCAAAGACAAAAAGTGATATTTAAAAGGAAAGTTAAATGAAAAAATTTACGCAATCAAAGCTGCTTAACACGATTGCCGCCCTGACTTTACTGGCAGTTTCTGGCGCTGCCAACGCAGCCATTATCGTATTAGATTTTGAAGGTATTGGAAACCAGGCTGCCATTAACGACTTTTATAATGGCGGTACCGATAGCATGGGTAACTCGGGCACGAATTACGGTATTGCTTTTGGTAGTAATTCATTGGGTATTACTGACGCAGACGCAGGCGGTACCGGTAACATAGCCAATGAACCTTCCGGTGATGCCGTTATGTTTTTCTTAACGGGTACAGCAATACTCAACTACAACGCAGGTTTTACGGATGGATTTTCATTTTTCTATTCTTCAGCAACAACAGCGTCTGTATTTGTTTATGACGGATTGAATGCGACAGGTAATCTGCTGGCAACCCTCAATCTTAATGCTCAGTTTTCTGACAATTGTTCAGGGGACCCGAATGGTGGTTTCTGTAACTGGACTGCTGTAGGTGCTGGTTTCGCGGGTACCGCTTATTCGATTGACTTTGGCGGTACGGTAAACCAAATTGCCTACGATGATATTACTTTTGGTTCTGCAACCGCAGGTGGAGATAATACCGGCACAGTTCCAGCACCAGCAGGTCTGGCTTTGATAGGTCTTGGCCTGGCATTAATTGGCAAGAAACGTAGAGTTGCGATAAACGCATAATACTGTGTATGTTAAGGTGGCCAGATATCGATAATGGCAATTACTTAACCCAGAAGCCCGGCTTAGTGTCCGGGCTTTTTTATTCCCGGATGTCCAATATAAATACATGTATAGGAGTATAATATGCGTTCAACACAAGCAATTTCCTCCATTTTGCGTACAAAGAAAGTGAGTGCTATTTATACGCTTTAAACACAGCGTGATGCATATTTTCAGGATGTCCACGCTGTCCATAAGCGAAGTTGGCTATAAGCTCTACTCTACTAAACCCCGCATCCTCAATCATTGCTCTTAGGGCAGACAAGCTAAAACTCCACCAGGTAACATCGTTGTGCCCGCCATGGTACTGTATGTACTTTCTGCTGCCCATTACATCCAGGCCAGGATCATAAACATCCGAAATAATGGCGTACTCGGAACAGACTTTCGCAATGTTTTGCAGTGCTTTAACAGGATTATTCAAATGAATCAGAAAATCCCCGGAATGCACTACATCGAACATACCGAATGTCTCTGGTGACAGGTCGTACACATTACATATCACCCTCTTCACACTGGAATGGTAGGCCGCTTTGGCAATCGCAAAACCACGCCCAAATTTAATGCTGAGCTCTTCTTCAGTTGCCTTTGCCATTCTGGATGGTAAATAGTCGCAATCTGCGGGTCCTTCAACATCCAGTGCTAACACCTCACGAGCGCCACGCCTTTCAAATTCAAACGCCCAGAAACCGTCGAACGTTGCTACATCCAACACCCGCTTACCGTCAAGGCGTTCAGGCAGGCAGTAACGCGCTAATATAGGATTTTGATCGAATTGCCCGGGCGTACTTAGCCCGTCTTTAAAATGCAGTGTGTGATACCAGTAAGTACTGTTTATGTGCTCTTCAAGGGATCCCTGGTTCATTAACACAGGCTTAGAAGACGACTTTCCAGCATCAGCAGCGTGTTTATCAACCATTTGTTTACGGCGCTTGCGCTGAATCGAGGCAGTGAGTTTTTTCCAAAGCGCGCCATCATAGGAAAAGCTGAAACCGGCACCGTATTTGTCGGCAGTAACACCCAGCGTAATGCCTAAAAAGCTGACTTTCCTGAATGGCATAGCAATCGCAACTCCGGCGAACAGTGATGAGGAAAATAGTAAAGCCATCGACATATCTTTACAACCAATTGTATAGGCTCTTAAACGACAGAAGAGACCTGAATAGTTTCTACTGCCCTTTACAGCCTATGTACCCAATCAAAAACCGCTATTTGAGGCTTTCAGCAAAGAA
Source organism: Aestuariibacter sp. GS-14 (assembly GCF_006494365.1). Taxonomy (GTDB): domain Bacteria; phylum Pseudomonadota; class Gammaproteobacteria; order Enterobacterales; family Alteromonadaceae; genus Alteromonas; species Alteromonas mangrovi. The sequence continues at coordinate 89,123 of NZ_VHIP01000007.1, read as the reverse complement.
TGCCGCTAGCTCATCAAAAGGAATCTTGTCTAATTGACCGTATAAAAGGAACATTAAAACGACAAAGCCAAACACACTGCCGTTGCGAATAACCTACAAACGGAATGTCTCTGGATGAATTAAGCCGGTGGTACGAAGGATGCAGATCCCACTAAAACAGTATTCAAATGTCGCCGTGCACTTCGGTAATCGGCAAAGAAAATATCAGGGGTATGTTCAAGTCCGGCCTTTGAACGCATCGCATTTACCTGATGGCGAGCTATGGGTGAGCGCATAACGTAGGCTTCTGCTCTGCAGCCGCGATTAGCACAAGCCAGGAAGGATTCGGTTAATATTGCCAGCGCATCCGTAGTGGCAGCTTCGAAACTGTTGGAAATACTCATGTATGCCCAGGGCTGGCTCTCGAGTACGGAAACAAAATCAATAACGTCTCGCTTAAAATACTTCGCTAAGCGCACGCCACAAGGACCTTCAAACTGAGACACAAGGATATTACCAATAATACGCAGCTTCACACTGCCGTATTTGTCGGAGTGAAATGAATCGTACAATTTCACTGCTGACGCTGTAGTCACTCACGTCTCCATGGATTGGGTAAAAAATTGCACATTGCGCCTATAAGCACATCGCCACCACCTTTGGTTATAGCGTTTCTTGTTCAACTATTCAACCGATTCTGCTCTTTCTAATCACAATGTATAACTATTGCACACAGTCAGAATAACCGGCGAGATATGCGAGACATCACGCGTTTGAATTGGTGCGACTGGCACCAACACAGAAAGTGCAATGCCGGATAAACACAGTAATGCTGATAATGTCTTATACATTGTTTCCTCCTCATTCCACAAAATGAGGCATGCCAAAGAAGAGGTGAATAGCGGGTAAAAAAAGCCCCTGCAAGAGGGGCTGATGTAATATTTGTTTAGCGGTTTACCACCAAATGATGTAAAACGCGGCCACTACAATGGTGAGCGCCAGTGACGCCAGGTTGAAACCAGAAGTGGTTTTAAAGTCGATGTCTTTTAGTTCAACCGCATTGGCATGGTCACCTTTGCTTTCAATCAGGCTTACAATCACTGCCAGGCCAACACACAGCAGGAATACAATGCCAACGCGGTCCATAAACGGCAGTTCAGGCAGTAACAGTTTGAAGCTCAGGCTGAATACCGCTGAGCCAATTGCCGCTACCAGACCGCCATTCGCGGTAGTTTTCTTCCAGAACATACCCAGCGCAAACAGAGCCACAATACCCGGTGTGAAGAAGCCGGTGAATTCCTGAATATACTGGAATGCCTGATCGAACTGTCCCAATAACGGTTTCGCTGCCACCATGGCGATTAACAATGCGACCAGACTCACGATTCGGCCTATTTTTACGTAGTGCTGCTGTGATTTACCTGGGTTGCGATCTTTATAAATGTCCATGGTAAAGATTGTTGATACGCTGTTTGTCATTGACGCCAGTGACGACACAATCGCCGCGACCAGCGCAGCAAAGATAATGCCCTTAAGGCCAACAGGCATCAGGGTCATCAACGATGGGTAGGCCTGGTCCGCTTTTTCCAAATCAGGCACCAGTAATACGGCGGCGATACCGGGCAGCACTACAATTAAAGGCATCAGTACTTTCAGGAAGGCTGCAAACACGATCCCTTTTTGTGCTTCGTGCACACTTTTCGCGGCCAGTGTGCGCTGAATAATGTACTGGTTGAAACCCCAGTAAGACAGGTTCATGATCCACAGACCACCAATGAGTACCGACAATCCTGGCAGGTCCATATAATGCGGGTTGTCCTCGCTGAGGATCATGTCGAATTTACCAGGAAGCTGTTCGGTTACAATATTGAAACCAGCCATCACGCCCTGTCCGTCGCCAATCAGATTTAATGCGGTATAAGACAGGAATAAACCGCCTGCCACCAACAGCACAACCTGAATAATATCGGTCATCGCAACGGCTTTAAGACCACCGTACAGCGAATATGCTAACGAGAAAAGCCCCAGGAAAATCATGCCGTACATCAAATCAATCCCGGCCATGGTATTAATAGCCAGAGCACCTAACCACAATACCGCAGTCAGGTTTACAAATACGTAAACACCCAGCCAGAATACCGCCATTACCATGCGAACCCGGTGGTCGTAGCGCTGCTCAAGGAACTGTGGCATGGTGTAAATTTTGTGTTTAAGGAAAATAGGCAGGAAGTACTTACCTACAATGATTAAGGTAATAGCGGCCATCCACTCATAAGAAGCAATCGCCAGACCCACCATGTAACCTGAACCCGACATACCAATAATCTGCTCAGCAGAAATGTTAGCCGCTATCAGTGATGCACCGATGGCCCACCAAGGTAAACTCGAACCTGCGAGGAAGTAATCATTGGTGTCTTTTTCATGTCCTTTCTCTTCACGTGATACCCACCAGGCAATCCCAATCAGGCCAACCACGTAAACGACAAAGAGCGCTATATCCAGCGTTGCTATGTTCATACTATTTTCCATACACTTTTTGTTGTTTTAATACTACATTTCGGGCAGCTAAGAGGCGTTTTTAAACAAAAGCCCCTTGCTCAGCCGTACAAATGTAAATCGTTTGTTTCAATTGTGTGTGGGCATGATACTTTGCTTCCACCAGTTTAGTCACCTTTTCGGTGAGATTTTTTGGTAATAAAGCAACAACACAACCGCCAAAGCCGCCGCCGGTCATACGCACACCGCCCTGGCTGCCAATTGCTTCACCGACAATCTCTACCAGATAATCAATTGGCGGTACCGTAATTTCAAAGTCGTCACGCATTGATACATGAGACTGCCCCATCAGGGCACTTACGGTTGCTATGTCGTTTTGCTTTAACGCTGCAAACATGGCAACCGTGCGTTCGTTCTCGGTAATAATGTGGCGGGCACGGCGAAACTCTTCATCACTCATATTCCCCTGATGCTCAGCCAGTAAGGCCAAGTCCGCTTCGCGTAAACTCGCCACACCCATTGCTTTTGCTGCACCTTCACACTGCTGGCGACGCAGGTTGTATTCACTGTCTACCAGCCCACGTTTTACGTTTGAATTGATGATCATAATGGCAAAATCATCTGGCAGACTTATATATTGACGAGACAGGTCCCTACAATCCAGTAACATGGCCTGATCTTTTTTGCCCATAGCAGAAATAAGCTGGTCCATAATACCGCAGGAACACCCAACAAAGTTGTTCTCTGCACGCTGACCAATCAGTGCCGCATTCACACCATCCAGATCTAGTTGATACAGCGCGTTAAACGCACTCGCAATGGCCACTTCAAAAGAAGCGGAAGAACTTAGCCCCGCTCCTTGCGGAACGTTACCGGTAATGACCAGGTTGGCGCCCTGTAATTGTGGATATACCAGCAACAATTCTTTGCAAACGCCGCGTACATAGTTTGACCATCCCGGGTAATCTACATGCTCAATGTCGTCCAATGAAAACTCACATTTTGCGTAATCGTAGTCAACCGCAACAACACTCACTTTGCGATCGTCCCGGGCAGAACCCAGGATTCTGGTGCCGAAGTTAATTGCCGCGGGAAAAACAAATCCCTGGTTGTAATCCGTGTGCTCGCCAATCAGGTTTACCCTGCCTGGAGCATGTACATCTGCGGTTGGATTGTGTTGATAGAATTCTTCAAATACCGCCAATAATGCGTTGTCTTTCGCCATCTTATTTATTCTCTTTGTAATGCACACTGGATAATGCGCGCAGGCGTTCAGCAGCCTGCTCTGGCGTAATATCACGTTGCGCTTCAGCCATCATTTCGTATCCCACCATAAATTTGCGTACGCTTGCTGAGCGCAGCAACGGTGGAAAGAAATGGGCGTGCAATCCCCAATCCGGGCGGAGTTCGCCACTGAAAGGCTGGCTATGCCATCCCATCGAATAAGGAAATGAAGTGTTGAACAAGTTGTCGTACTTTGTGGTGATCACGCCAACAATGTTGGCCAGCGATACCGCTTGCTCTGTTGTAATGTCAGCCAATGAGGACACAGCAAAGCGCGGCAGCAACAGGGTTTCAAATGGCCAGGCGGCCCAGTAAGGCACTACCACAACCCAGTCGTCATTGCTGCAGACTACCCGCTCTTCCTGCGCGAGTTCACGCTTAGCATAATCCAGTAACAAACTACTTCCATGCGTATTGAAGTAGTCAGCAAAGCGCTCAGATTTTTTGGCGGCGAGTGTAGGCATGTGTTTTTGTGCCCATACCTGACCATGAGGATGCGGATTTGAACACCCCATCATAGCCCCTTTATTTTCAAATACCTGTACCCAGGTGTAAGCGTTGCTTAACTCTGCTGTTTGTTCCATCCAGGTGGCAACCACAGCTTCGCGTTGAGCAGGGGTTAATTCTGGCAGCGTTTTACTGTGATCCGGCGAAAAGCAAATTACCCGGCTACAACCCTGCTCAGCCTGAAAGCGAAACAGTGGGTCACTTGACTCGGCATCTGGTGTATCTTCCTGCAGCGCAGCAAAATCGTTGGTGAACACAAAAGTTTGCTTGTATGCCGGATTCATCTCACCGTTAATACGCTTGTTGCCAGCGCACAAGTAGCAGGTTTCGTCATAGGCCGGACGGGGCGTGTTGTCGGGTTCGTCACTTTGGCCCTGCCATGGGCGCTTTGCCCGATGCGGCGAAACCAGCACCCATTCGCCAATCAATGGATTGTAACGACGATGAGGATGATCAGAAGGATTGAACGCAGTAGTCATTCCAAAGCCCTTTAAGCAATTCATACACCAAATATCGCTGCAAAATACGAACTTTGTTCAACAATGTGGTGTGTAATGATGATTAGGTTAAACGTTTTACCTATTGTAAATAAAAATTCGTTTTTGTAAACAAACTAACTATGTAATTTTTTAACAATTCAGTTCAGGATATCATTTCACAAATAAATTATTACTTGATATCAATAGCATATTTATGTCCGGAATCGTATTAGGAGACGACAGACCGGCAGGAAGTAAGGTTACTTTTTTAAGCTTACTCAAACTCAGCACGTCAGGCTGCCAGCAAAGCTGGCAGCGCAAGGCTATGTGAATTACTCGCTCAACACGTCAAATGCGAAGCGAATATAGGCTTTATATGGTTTTTCAGGTGTGATCCAGAAATCCGGCCGATCAGGCCAGTTCGGTGCATCAGGGAAATTCTGAGCTTCCAGGCAAACGCCCGCATGCTTAACAAATGGAGCATCACCCACTGCGTTTCGTGTACCCTGTACAAAGTTACCCGTGTAAAGCTGCACACCCGGCATATCAGTGGATACGGTCATTCTTCTACCACTATTAACCTCACTCAATATGGCAAAGGGCCCCCCCTCTCCTTCAAGCACGAAATTGTGATCATAACCACTGCCATATTGCATTTGAATGTGATTACTTACCAACCCCTTAACCAAAGTTTTAGCTGGTTCAAAATCAAAAGGCGTACCTGAAACAGGCAAGTATTCCTTGGTGGTGATCAAGGTAGAATCTACCGGCGTAATTGCATTAGAGTGCATTCTCAACTGGTGCGCCAGAACATCACCGGTGCCCGCAAGATTGAAATATGCATGGTTAGTCAGACTTACCGGTGTAGTCTTATCAGAGCGGGCAATAAATGAAATGGTCAGCGTATTGTTGTGGCCCAGCAGGTAACACACCTGAAATTGCTTATTGCCAGGAAATCCGCCTTCCAGATCGCCGTGCTTAACGGTTAAGACAAGTTCACAACCTTGTGGGGTGATACTATGGCTGGCGCTCCAGAGCTTGTTATGCAGACCAGTACTGCCGCTATGCAGGCAGTTTTCACCGTCGTTCTTTTCCAGCTCATACTTGTTGCCATCCAGACTAAACCGGGCATTAGCAATCCGATTAGCTACCGGGCCGATCGTGCGTCCCAAATAGGCGCTGTCTGCGAGATAGTCTTCAGCGCAATCCATGCCAAGCACAATGTTTGCGAATTTACCGTGTTTATCTTCTGTGCTCACGCTCACCAGAGTAGCGCCTAATGTGCTCACTTTTACCTGCATACCCTGCTCATTGGTGAGCGTAAGTAACTCAACATTGCCGCACTCTGCACTACCAAATGATGCTGATTCAATGCCTGCTTTAAATTGTGTCATGCTGATCTCTTTTATCTGTATTAGCACAAAAGGTTATACGTTTTACCTCATAAATCAACAAGTGTGATAGACTCTGTTAACAATTTGTATAGGCTTGCCTATTGAGTGACAAAAAGCATTACCGCCCGGCAGGGAAATGTTTTACTCTAACGACGAAAATGTGTAACAGGATTTCATAGCTACATGGCAACAATAAAAGATATAGCCAGCGCGGCAGGCGTGTCACTGGCCACGGTTTCCCGTGTTATAAACAATGGACCTAAAGTAGGCGATGCAACGCGCGAGCGCGTGAAAAAAATTATGGATGAGATGGGCTATCGCCCCAATGCCAATGCGCGCGCGCTCGTTACCCAGCGAAATCCAGCGATAGGCGTAGTAATTGCCGAGTTACACGATCCCTTTTTCGCCAGCCTGGCACACGGTATCGAAACAATGTGCCGAACTAACAGCATCCAGATTCTGATGAGTGCAGGGTCTACCAGTCCGGAAACGGAAATGCGCGCTATTGAGACGTTAATGGAGCATCGCTGTGAAGCTATGGTGGTACACAGTAAATTTCTCGACGATGATACGCTGGTGCAGTTCGCCAAGCAGGTACCGGGCTTTATTCTGATCAACCGATACATAGAAGCTATTGGCAATCGCTGCGTATGGCTGGATAACCAGGCCGGCGGTAAATTAATGGCAGAACATATTCTGCATCACGGGCATGAAAACATTGCCGTAATTAGTAGCCGCTATCAAATTCTCGACCCGGTTCAGCGTTTGGATGGGATAAAACTGGCCCTTAGCGAAGCGGGTAAGCACCTGCCGGAGTCTCATATTGAGTTTGCTACACCGGATCAGGAAGGCGGTGAAATCGCTGTACAAAACCTGTTAGCCAGAGGCGTAAAGTTTACCGCGATTCTGGCATACAATGATGCGATGGCAGCCGGCGCGCTGTCTATGTTATTGGATCACAACATTTCTGTGCCGGATAAAGTGTCGGTAGTCGGATACGATGACGTATTACTTGCCAAATACTGTCGCCCCAAGCTCACCACATTGCGTTATCCAATCGAAATGATGGCAAAGCATGCGGCCAGTCTTGCTTTGGATTGCGCAAAAGGGCATTTTCCAGAACCGGGCACAACGTTTAAATATACGCCTACTATTGTGAAACGGGATTCTGTGGCACGGGTTAACTAGCGCGATTGATTGTATGTCTACTCGCCCAGTTAGCACCCCATATAAACCGGGTGTTCAGCAATACCGCGCTGCGTCACATCCAGTTCGAAAAGTGCGCCTGACAAAGGGTATCTTGCCAGTACAGACTCACTCAGGCCAATTCGGGCAGTGGTAACAAATAATCGGTCATAATGGGTTCCGGCAAAGGTAACATTGGTTACATTGGGCGCAGGTAACATAATGTGCCGGATAAATCTGCCAGACGCAGAATAACATCGCACGCCAAACCCCTGCCAACAAGCCACCCACAGGTTGCCGCTTGAGTCCACGGTCAGCCCGTCAGGATAGCCATCAACCATGCTGAATTGAATAAAGGGGTGTTTGTCGATTAAGTCGCCCGCACGCCCAACCCTGGCCCGATAAATAACGCGTTCAGAAGAACTCACTGTGTACAGGTACGCTCCGCAAACGCTGAACGCCGGCCCGTTAGACACAATGTATCCGCTATCAACAGAGACCGCACCTTGAGCGGTGAGCCTGTACAACTGACCGGAAGGTTGTTGTTCATGGTTATCCATGGTGCCGAAGTACAAATGTCCCTGGCGATCAGTTTTGGCATCGTTAAGGCGATTTGAAAGTGGTTCATCGGGCAGTGCGCACACTTTATCTTCTGGCTGGAAATGCCGATTAAGCCAGTACACACCGCTCTGAAACCCACCCAGCCATTGGCCGCTTGCGGTTTCCTTAACCCAGCCAATCGGCTCTGGCATGGGAACACGTTGATGACTGCGCGTCCGCATACACATTTGAAACAGCGCAGGCGCTTTAATGTCTACCCAAAACAGGCGATCCAGGGAGGCGCTGTAATGGAGTCCTTCTCCGAGGGTGCAGGCAACAGGATATAAAGCACGAAGTGCAGCCACAGCCATAAGTTTACAATTTGATAATGAATAAAACGAAGGCTTAGTGTGCCAGAATGAGCACCACACCTGCAAATGCCGCCACGGCAAGAATGAGTTTGCGGGTAAATTCCTCATTGATTCTACGGTTAACAAAATATGACAACAACCATCCGATCAGAATGGCCGGTATGCAGCGCAGGAATAGCTCTAAATCCTTGTGTCCAGCCGCCCCTGTGAACCACAGCACGGCTATGCCGAACATATTGATGTATACAAAGAACACGCTGAGATTGGCTTTTATTTTATTCTTGTCTTCAGACTGATACAGCAACCCCATAGGTGCACCGCCCGCGGAGGTAGTGGTACCCATAAATCCAGACACCATGGCGGCAATAAGGTTGCTGATAATACTGATTCTGGGCTTTACCCCTACCAGCGATAACACTACGGCTGCAAGAATACAAAAGCCTAATAGCATCTGGTACTGATGTGCGTCGATGTAAAGCAACACACTACCCGCAACGAGTACCCCTGCGGTGCCTCCCAAAATAGAGAAGCCAGTTTGCTTTAAATCGATGTCGTACTGATGTTTTACAGCCAATAGCGTGGTGAGCAGTAACGCATTAAGGATCATAGGCCCTGGTACTAACTCAGGCATGAGCAGATAAATCAGTGGCGCACCCAACAAGCCCAGACCAAAGCCGATAACGCTTTGCAGGCAGGCACCCACAATCAAGACCAGATACACCAGCATAAAATCGGTCAAACAAATATTCCTATCGTAAACACAATTTGGGTGTGTTACTTAAAACAATTTACATATTATATTACTTTTAAGGTGTGGACATTGCCAGAATTTACACAAATTTGCAACAACTGGTGTTTACGGAAGATTTTAGTGTTGTTATGAAATGCGAATTGGTATTACAACACCAGGTGCAATTCATTGCCTGACACATAGCACCATCGGACTGATACCAGTCAGAGAAAGTAAGGTGAAACGATTAGGTAACCCCGTGAAAAGCGGGGTTGGGGAATGACTAAACTAATGGAAAAACAGTAATGCTGGCAGTTATACCCAGCCAGCGTCGATGATGAGAGTTTGCGCGGTCATCATTTTGCTGTCGTCAGACGCCATAAACAAGGCGGCTTTAGCAATATCAATCGGCAGCAGCGTTTCGTGAATACACTGGGCTTGCTGGACTTCTTGCACGATGTCCGGGCTTGCCCACCGCGTCATCTGACGCTCTGTCATTACCCAGCCAGGCACCAGCGTATTTACCCGGATTTTATCTGCACCTAACTTAGCTGCCAGGGTGCGGGTTAGTCCATCGATGGCCGCTTTTGCCGTGGTATACACAGGCATACAGGTTTGCTTCTGACGCCAGCTTACAGAGCCCACATTTATAATACTGCCACCACCAGCACGTCGCATTTGTGCTATCACGGCTTTGGCGGCAAAAAAGCTCGGGCGCAAATTCACATCCATGCGATCCTGCCAGTAGGTTTCATCCACTTCTTCCAGTTCGTGACGGGTATCATCGGCTGCGTTATTCACCAGCACACTCACATCACCATTTACTTCACCGGCTTTTGCGATCGCCTGTTCCAAACTGGGGATATCGCGAATATCGCACTCAATGAAAAGGACATCCGCACTATAACGCTGGTTCAAACGTTCAACCAGGGCCTGACTTTTTTCGCAATTTACATCTACAAAGCAAACTTTGGCACCCTGTGCGCAAAATTGCTCCACCATGACTTCTCCAATGCCGGTGCCGCCACCAGTAATGAAAACGCTTTTGCCACGTAAGCTAGGATACTGTGCGTTTGTATCAGAAGATTGGATCATAACCAGAATTTACCAGCGCTAAACGACCGTGACACCATAACAGAAATGCCTTTAAAAATCTTTATTCTGCCTTAGCAGATTCACTGATTTTTAACTCGATATACGCCATGGCCTCGTCAATTAAATATGCCATCATGTTCTTGGCGCGCTCGGCCTCACCGCTCTTAATTGCCAGATATATTTTGCGATGTTCATCGGCAATAGTCTGTAAGCTGTCCTTGGCATTGGTGGTGTACTGAAAACTCACATTCAGTGCGGTGCGAATAAAATCGCGCAGCTGATAGAAAAAGCGATTGCCACTGGCCAATAATATCGCGGTATGGAACGCCAAATCAGGTTCGTGAATTGAGCCGTGAGATTGTGCTGCGCTGTCCATGTCTGCCAGTGCTTTTTCGATTTGCGCGATGGCTTCTGGCGAACCGCGACGGGCAGCCAGTGCGGCAGCCTGAGGTTCAATAGCAAGGCGCATTTGTAAAAACTCTTTGAGTACCAACAGCGACGGACTGCTTTCAAGCATCCACCCCAGTACACTGGTATCGTATAAATTCCAGTTTTCCGGCGGCTCTACGCGTATACCCTGACGGGGTCTGGATGAAATCAGGCCTTTGGCCGCCAGCATTTTTACGGCTTCACGAACCGCTGTGCGGCTGATACCGTATTCATCACATAACTGTGCTTCAGTAGGCAATCCGCTACCTTCGCCGTATTTGCCTGCAATGATTGACTTACCCAGCTCATTTGTAACTCGCTGAGATAGGTTTAAATTCTCAATTCGCGCCATGGGAGTTTATTCTTTTCTGCTTAGTGGCTCACACCGACATACTATCATACTTTTCCACCGGCGCTGAGCTAGGGCCTGCTTAACTTTGCTATACACTTTTGCAGCAGTCTGTTTGTCATTTAGACAAGGCGACTGTTTGCAGGTCTAGTGGGCTAAATCAAAAACAGTCAACACAGGATAAATGACAAACAGGCGCTGCCCGAAGGGGTCGTCATGAAAGCATTTTACTCTTTGTCACAGCCCTTTGACGTAGAACAACTATGCCTGCAGGGCTGTTTCGCGATTAAAATGCTTTCATATAGACCAAAAGTTGTACAGCAAAGATAAACAGGCCCTAAACTATTGTTAAAATTCTGAGCCCATCATAATGACGTAAAGCCCAGTAGTGCAAGCACTTCGGGCGTTAATTTGTCACGATTCTTACAACATTACACAGCAACACATTAACGCAGTATTAACAAAAACACTTTTCATCCATCGAATTGTAATATAATATTTTTATCCAATAATTTTCTGCCGTACATTTCAAGGTTCATTCATGGTTGAATTAAGTACCCTCGACTGGCTCGTGCTAGCCGGATTTTTTGTCCTTCTGCTAGGTGTTGTTGGCATGTCGATGCGTCAAAAGGAAGAAGACACTGCTGACTATTTTCTCGCTGGCCGTAATGCCAGCTGGTTAGTCATTGGCGCCTCAATATTTGCTTCCAACATCGGTTCTGAGCACCTGGTAGGGTTGTCTGGTTCCGGTGCGCAATCGGGTATGGCGCTGGCTCACTGGGAACTGCAATCCTGGATCATCCTGTTGCTGGGCTGGTTTTTTGTACCGTTTTACTGGAGCAGTAAAGTGTACACCATGCCTGAGTTTCTGGAGCGCCGTTACAATTCATCGGCACGTACGTTCCTGTCGGTGATATCCCTAATCAGTTATGTACTCACCAAAGTGGCGGTAACTGTGTATGCAGGTGGAATTGCCTTTAAAACCATTTTAGGTATCGACAGTATCTGGGGTATCGACTTTTTCTGGATCTCGGCGTTGGGTCTGGTCATTATTACCGGTATCTATACCGTCCTTGGCGGCATGAAAGCCATTATGTGGACGTCGGTACTGCAAACCCCAGTACTGATCATTGGTTCGGTAGTCATTCTGGTGGTGGGATTGGATCAAGTGGGTGGCTGGTCTGAAGTTGAACGCATCAACGAAGCTAATCTGCACCTTATTCGTTCGGCCAGTGATGCCGAATTCCCCTGGCCAGGCATTATCTTTGGCTCATTTATTATTGGTTTTTGGTACTGGTGTACCGACCAGTATATCGTTCAGCGCGTGCTATCAGCTAAAGGCATAAAAGAAGCGCGTCGTGGTGCCATGTTTGCCGGTTATCTCAAGCTGCTTCCGGTATTTATTTTCCTGTTCCCTGGCATGATTGCCGTTGCCTTAAAAACTAAAGGCATAATCAGCTACGACAGCGCCGATCAGGCCTTTCCAACGCTGGTAGCCCAGTTATTACCTTCAGGCGTGAAAGGTATCGTAATTGGTGGTTTGGTAGCAGCATTGATGAGTTCGCTGGCATCGCTATTCAACTCGTCAGCTACCCTGTTCACTATCGATTTCTATAAGAAATTCAAACCAGAATCCACCGAGAAGCACCTGCTAAAAGTAGGCCGGATTGCCACCATTGTTATTGTGGTACTGGGTATTCTGTGGATCCCCGTGATGAGCCTGATTGCCGATGTGTTGTATGAATATCTGCAAAGCGTGCAATCGCTGATTGCGCCTGGTATTGCCGCCGTCTTCCTGCTCGGTTTGATTAGTCGCCGAATTACACCGGCCGCTGGTTATATTGGTTTGGTATCGGGTTTCGTACTTGGCATGATCCGTCTGGTGCTACTGCCTTTCAGAGACAGCATTGAAGGCACTGCCTTTGCCTGGATCATCAACATGAACTGGCTGTACTACTGTATTCTGCTGTTTGTGATTGTTACGGTTGTGATGATTGCAGTAAGTATGTTTACCGAGCGCGCAAGCGACGAAAAACTCAAAGGCCTGACGTTCAGAACACTGGGTAAAGGCACTATGCGCGAAGTGATCGACGGCCTCGATAAATGGGATTATATCCACACCATTGGGATTCTGGGCATTACTGCGTTCATCTATATTCGCTTCTGGTAAACCCAATATGAGTTGACCCTGGATGGCGGGCGATTACGGAGTATGTAATCGCCCGCTTTTTCGTATTTGAAACCGAATTAAATAAAGCAACACACCGGCGACAACATACAGTAAGCTGGGTGTATCACGCGAAACATACAAAAAATATATGCCGATGAAACCTTATTCCATCCTGTTGCTCCTGTCATTTTTTGCGCTCACTGCGCAAGCTAAAACCTACAAGGTGTATTACCTGGGTGGGCAATCCAATATGGCGGGTTACGGCAATAATGCCGAGCTTTCCGAGCCCTATACCTCTGCACAACCTGCAATACGAATCTTCAATGGCAACCCAGCTGGCGACTTCAGCAATGGTGGTGGGAGAGGCATTTGGGATGCGCTACAACCCGGATATGGCAGAAAGTTTAAATCTGACGGTGAAGCCAATCATCACTCTGATTTTTTTGGTCCGGAACTGGGTTTTGGGCACCGTATAGCTGAACTTAGCCCCAACGACAATGTCGCCATTATCAAGTACGCTCTGGGTGGTTCAGCACTGGGCTATGGCGTAGGTAACAACTGGTTTCCCGACTACCGCAGGGGTAATGGAATAAATCAGTATGATCACGCACTGAATACATTCCAGCAGGCCTTTGCAGTTCGAGATATCGATGGCGATGGTGAGGCCGACACCCTCATTCCAGCGGGGATTATTTGGATGCAAGGTGAGTCGGATGCCTACGACAGCGAAGTGGTGGCCAATCAGTATTTGCACAACCTGAAAAACATCATGGCGCTATTACGCGCAGCGTTGAGAGCACCTGACTTACCGGTAGTCATAGGCAAAATTACCGACTCTCACAATGACCCGGAAGACGGCTTACGTATGAACTGGGGCCACATTGTGCAACAAGCACAAATGGTGTTTGAGCAGGAAGATGTGTGCGCTGATTTGGTTACGGTAACCGAGTCCTTCCAACATTTGGACGACGGCTGGCACTACCATTCAAAAGACTATATTACGCTGGGTAGTGCCTTTGCAGACAGTGTTCACAACCTGAATAAGGCATGTAACAAGTAGGCGTTAGTTGCGCTCTACCATTTTAATCGGCATACCGTTTTCATTTCTCGGCACACGCTTTTCGGGGCGTGCAGGCTTATCTTCCCATTCTGGTTTTACAATCAGGAAATAGTAAACGGCATAACCTAGCCAGGAACAAAGAAAAGACAAAAGAAACCAAATTAATTTTTTAGCGCCTGACGCTTTGCGGGAACACAATGCACAAAGCCAGGGTAAGACACTAAAGAGAAAGCCTAGAAGTACGACTAACAAAAACGCGATTATTTCCATATTAACCCCACAGCCCTGGTTTCACTTTATGCCAGTCTTTCTTACGGTAAATAATTATCGCTATCGCTAAACCCCACAGGGCAAATAGCGGTTGAGCCGGACCGGGACTAATAATGGCGAAGAAAGCGAAAGTTATTACAACAAACAGTGCCAATGCAAACCTGGCTCTTTTGGAATATTCCACCCGAACCAACATGCCTTGTTTCACGGCTATGAGTTCGAGCATTAACGCTACAACGACAATACCTAATATGACGAGCTGAACTGAGCTGATTGCATCCATTTTCATTTCCCTATGAAGCGTGCAATTGAATGAAATTTAATCTTAGTGGTTGTGCTATTGCATTGCAAGACTGGAGGTCCCGGTCTTCGCTTCGCGAAACCGGGATGACAGCAGAAAATTATAAACCGCGATGACAGGTGAAAATATTAAACTGCGATGACAGGAGACAATATTAAACCGCGATGGTACGCCAAAATATCAATCAGGATGGCACTGGAGAATACCGCTCAGAATGGAATAATCCAATCTGCTAAACATCCACGCTCCTTAATTTTTACCTTATTGTCGCTAGTCAGTTAACTCGGGGTGCAATACTGGAAATCCCTCGGCATCCCAATAAATAACCCGCGCTCTGGCGTGTCGATTTGGGTCGGTCAAAGGGTTACCGCGCAGTGTTTCATAGTCGCGACTGTGGTAAATCATCACATCCGTTTTACCATCTTCGGCTTTTACAAAACTGTTGTGGCCCGGACCAAAACGCCCGGCTTCCGCATTAGTAGTGAAAATGGGCTCCTCGCGCTTGTGCCAGCTAGCAGAGTCCAGTAAATCCGCGTTTTCATCTGCCCATAACAATCCCATCGCATAACGATGATCGGTAGCACTGGCTGAATAGGTAATCAGCACACGACCATGCCTGACGATAACGGCCGCGCCTTCATTTACTTTATAGCCAAGTACTTCCCAATTAAGTTTAGGTTCGCTGAGTAAGGTTACCGTCTCGAATTTAATTGATGTGGGCGAGTCCATCTCGGCTATCCACAAAGCGGAATTATAGGTTCGTTTGGCATCCTGCTGGGCCCACACCAAATAGCGCTTTCCACGATGTTCAAATGAGGTAGCATCTAACGAAAAGGAATCGATAGGCGTAGCAATGCGCCCCGCTTCCTCCCACTTTCCATCCATGGGGTTTTCTGCTGTATTTTTCAGTGCGTACATGCGAATGCTCCACGGGTGATCAATATCACCAGCGGCAAAATATATATACCAATCGCCATCGACTTCATGTAACTCCGGAGCCCATATATTTACGCTCATCGGGCCTTTGGCGTTTTTCTTCCAAATCACTTTTGGCTCAGCAATTTTCAAATCGTTTAACCGGCAGGCGGCACGCAGCTCAATTTCATCAAACTTCGGCGACGTGCCAATGAATGTATAACACCCGGTATCATCGTGCCTGACTATCCAAGGGTCGGCTCGCTGTACCACTATCGGGTTATCAATTGGTTCAAGTGGGGCTGCATTCGATACCATGCTCACCCCAGCCAGGGTAAGGCTTACCAGTTGCAGTGCGTATTTGATAGTTTGTTGTAACATAGCTCACACCTGTTTTGCGGTTGCCAAATTGCTAATCAATTATTAATATTGTATTACATATTTAACATGATCGCTGCTACACTTAGCAAACGCTTTTTGAATTGAGGTAAAAATGATTCAATATCGAACTTTCCCGCTGGCAACGCGATTAATCAAAGCTGGCTCAGGGGTGTTAGCAAGCGCCCTGCTCATCGCTGGCTGCGGCGCGCACGCCAAGCAGGTTGAAGTGCACGATCCGGTTATGACCAAAGCCGGAGATACTTACTATGTATTCAGCACCGGGCCTGGTATTACCTACTACGAATCGAAAGACATGGTGAATTGGCAGCTTACGGGGCGGGTATTTCCCGACGAGCCAAGCTGGGCCCGCCGCGTAGCACCAGGCTTTAATGGCCATCTATGGGCACCGGATATTTATCAAAAAGACGGTAAATTCTACCTGTATTACTCCGCCTCTGCGTTCGGCAAAAACACCTCTGGCATTGGCGTAACGGTTAACACCACGCTGGACCCAACATCGCCGGATTACGAATGGATTGATTACGGCGTTGTGATTGACTCTGTGCCCAATCGCGACCACTGGAACGCCATTGACCCAGCCATTGTTGAAGATGACGAGGGCAATGCCTGGATGAGCTTCGGGTCATTCTGGGAAGGGTTAAAACTGGTAAAACTGGATGACGATATGGTGCGTCTGGCTGAACCGCAAGAGTGGCACACCATTGCCAAACGTCCCGGAGCCAGTGTCGCTAATGATGCTGATCCGGGAGAAGGTGCCATTGAAGCGCCCTATATTTTTAAGCAAAACGGCTATTACTATTTGTTTGTCTCTTTCGACAAGTGTTGCCGCGGCATGGACAGCACCTATAACGTACGCGTTGGCCGCAGTAAAACTGTGACAGGACCTTATCTGGACAGGGACGGCGTGTCGTTGCTTGAAGGCGGCGGCACGTTGGTGATTGAAGGCAATAAAGATTGGGTAGCGCTGGGCCACAATGCGGCCTACACCTTCGACGGAAAAGACTATCTGGTACTTCACGCCTATGAAACCGCCGATAATGCACTGCAAAAATTACGTATTCTGCCCATTACCTGGGACGATAACTGGCCTGTTGTAGACGCAGCTGACCTAAACCATCGGAAAACTCAACTGTTAAAATGATGGGTTAATTTACCTGAGGATCTCTCCCGTGTTGTTCGCAAGGATAGCGAACAGACCCACTACACGGGAGGTTTTAAGCGCATGTCGAACAATTATTTTCGGCTCTTTTTCTGCTATTACCTGATTTATTGATCCAATGACTGGTGCCAGCCCACCAGGCAGCGTTAAGCTGATATGCCTACTAACCGTTCAACCTCAGGGAAGACATGATCGTGCTATCGATACCTGCTCATTGGCATGTCCATATTGTGTTTGTCATTATTGCCGTCGCCGCGCTGCTCATGGCAACAAACCGCGTACGGTACGACATGATTGCCATTATGGTTATGCTGGCGCTTATGCTAACCGGTGTCACTACGGTTGGAAGCGCGCTTTCCGGCTTTGGCAATACGGTGGTTGTGCTCATTGCGGGCCTGTTGGTGGTGGGGGAAATGCTCGACCGTACGGGCGTCGCCAGATTTGTTGGCGATTGGATAGCTGATCACAGCCAGGGGTCGAAAACCAAATTACTGATCATGCTTATGCTGGCCTGCGCCATGTTGAGCGCTGTAATGAGCTCTACGGCAGTCGTTGCTATTTTTATTCCTATCGTTATGCGAATTGCCCGTCACACGGCAAACAATCCGGGCAAACTGTTACTGCCAATGTCGTATGCAGCGCTGGTAAGTGGCATGCTTACACTCATTGCCACTCCGCCCAACCTGGTGATCAGCGGCGCACTTAGCAGTCAGGGATTCCAACCTCTGGGCTTCTTCTCCTTCAGCATAATGGGGGCAGTGGTATTAGCCGGGCTAATGGTTTACATGGTATCAGTTGGTAAACACTGGCTGCCTGACTCGGGTAAAGATGAAACACTGTCGGTACAACGCACGATTCAGGCGTTGTGGGATGAATACCGGGTAAACCGGGAATTGGTATACCTGCAAATTGGCCCGGATTCTCCTTTGCACGGCAAAACCATTGCACAAAGTGAACTTTACAATCGCCATGGATTACGCATTCTGGACCTTTCTCAACGAGTAAGGGGCTGGCGTGAACTAAAAGCCGGCGTTTCACCCGATATTGTGCTGCACAGCGATGATGTATTACATGTCGCTATTCCGGCTGATCAGCTGGACACAGTTAAGCAAACCTATCAACTATTCGGTTTTCATCCTTCGCAACTGGAAGCTCAGTATCGCAGTTGGGAGTTTGGTGCAGTGAGTGTGTTGATTCACCCGGAATCCAGGCTCATCGGCAAAACCATCCGGGAAACCCGGTTTCGCGACAGGTACGGGCTGGATGTGTTCGGTGTAAGACGCAACAGGGGTTCCGTTGAACAATTTCAGGATCTCATTTTACAGCCGTCCGACAGTTTGTTAGTCACAGGGCCGTGGGCCAAAATCACGCACCTGCAACAGCAAAATCATGATTTTGTGGTTTTGGAAAAGCCCGCAGAGGCATCGGAAGTGGTACCGGCATTTCAGAAAATGCCGGTAGCTTTGGGGATTACCACACTAATGGTGTTGAGTTCAGTGTTCAACTGGATGCCATTGGTGGCATCCGTATTAATTGCTGCGCTGGCGGCTGTGGTAACCCGCTGTTTAAGTGCCGCCGATGCTTACCGGGCAATTCACTGGCAAAGCCTGGTACTGCTGGCCGGTATGCTGCCACTAGCCGATGCGCTTCAGCAAACCGGTGGCACAACCCTCATAGTAGAGAGTTTACTGCACGTTGCCGAAGGCGCCTCACCACAAACGTTATTAGTTATGGTGTTCTTTATTACTGCGCTACTTACCAATATTTTATCGAATACCGCGTCGGCGGTGCTGATGGCCCCAATAGCAATTAGTCTGGCGCAGCAGTTAGGGGTATCGCCCTACCCCTTGGCATTAACGGTTTTATTTGCGGCATCAGCAGCCTTTATGACACCCATCGCTTCGCCCATAGTGACGCTGATTGTTGAACCAGGAAAATACCGCTTTAGCGATTTTATAAAGTTGGGCACACCGATGTTGCTGTGGGTTTTTTCCTGTTGTTACTTGTTGATTCCGCTCTTTTTTCCGTGGTAGAGAGAAACCGACTTACAATGACTTGTTGCCGTGAACTGCTCAGTGATGTTCAGACAGTAACTCTGACTTCTTCTTGATCTTGCAATCCAAAATACGTTGGGTATTTTTCCTGCCCAAATAAAACGCCACCGTGTACGGATGCGCTCGTTTGAAGAATCGTTTTATTGCTTTCATCATAACATCCTCCTTTGTGTCTATTGTGATAAAAAGCGGCAATACAAACGTCACTAAAACCAAAAATGTATACCAAAATTATTTTAGTGACTGTTTTTATTACAGTAGAAAACCAAAAAAAGATCAAGAATGGTATGTAAACCCGTTATCGAAGCGTGTAAATCAATCATCTTATTTACACCTATAAAAAAATCCGCGCACTTTTCAGTTACGCGGATTTTTTATATTTTGCAGGTGCCAACCTGCATGTTGGATTGGCGGGAAATATTATTCCAGATACACCAGTCGAAGGTTATCCAGTACCACTACGCCGCCACTTTCCGTGCGAAGCTGTATAAAGGAGTTTGCTGTGGCAACCAGGCCCTCTACTTCCAGCGTACCAACGGTCAGTTCGCCGATAAGCTTGGTATAGAACTTCGAGCTACCGCCATGCATAGACTTACTGCTGCTACTGCTATTGTTGTCTACGTAGATTTGGAAGTTATTGTCACCATCCGGATCACTTACGCTAATAACATCAACAAGCACTTTGTAAGGGCGGCTTAAGTCAAATACCCCCCGTCCGGCAGTGTCACCTGCAGCCGTTTCAGTACCTGGCTGCGTGTCTCCGATTGAGAAACGGGCGCTGTCCAGAGTGATTTGGCCGTCGGTTATAGTGATACCGCTACCACCACCAGTAACATTGTACAGTGCAGCCGAGCTGTCATCAGGCAGAGACTTGTAGTCGGCACTGAAGAAGGCTGAGGCATCTGCCGCATTGAAGTCTTCGGTGTATGGCAAGGTAACATCGGTAGTTTCACCTGTGCCAGTACCGCTATCTCCATCACCACTGCCGTCTGTGATTGCAGGAATATCCAAACCAGACTGGTCAAGCTTACCCACACCCGCATGGTTAATTACCTTGCTCTTCACAATGCTGGTGTCATCCAGATTGTAATCGTAAGGCACTTCATAGCTGCTGGTAGGCGTTTGATCAGGACCAGCCGATACGTCGGTGCCAGATGGCGTCGTCCAGGTTACACCGGTACCAAACAAGTTACCTGACGTATTCCAATAACCGATCACGTCTGAGTAGAACGATACAATCGGGTTCTGCGTGTTTTCAAACACGTTGTTCTCGACTTGCAGCTCTGCACCAATTCGCGAGTTAATGGCGGTTGAATTGATGTTGTTGTAGTAGTTGTTGTACAGGTGTCCATGACCGTAACGGAACAGCGGTAAACGCGACTCAATGTTTTCGAAACGGTTGTGATGGAACGTGATCAAACGCTCGGTGTTATCACTGCCTGTATCAGACTCGGTATGACCATGCAGCGATGCTTTCCAGTGATCGTGCAGGTAGTTGTACGAAATCGTGATGTTTTTGGCACCTGATTTCGAGTCAATCAAACCGTCATAGTAGTCTTTATCTACGTTCAGCGTGCTGTATAGCTCATTGTGATCGATCCAGATATTGCTGGTAGTTGAACCATCGTTATCGCCTTCGATAGAGATAGCATCTTTACCACCGGTTAATACGTGATGAATCTTCAGGTTTTGTACAATGATGTTGTTTGCACGGCGAATCGAGATACCGATACCGTCGAACTCACCGCGGTCAGCCACACCGATAATCGACACGTTATCCATGTCTTTAATCTCGATAGAGCGGCCGCTGCCATCATTGTTGGCGTCGGTGATCACACCATCAACATAAATGGTGATAGGTGAATTGGCGTCTTTGGCCTGTTCAAGGGCTGCGGTTAACTTAGCACCAGTATCCACGGTAACGACCATACCACCAGCACCACCGGTAATATCGAAGTTATAACCCGCAAAACCTTTATCAATTTCCGCTTCAACAATCACAGGAGCATCAATTGGCTGAGGATCCCAACCTGCGCCGTCGTTGTAGCCGGCAAACACTGCAGTTCGGCTGCTGTAATTAGCGGCTTCACTTTCAGTGAGAATATATCCGCCCACACGTGCATTCAGATCCAACGGGTTACCCTGCGCATCTGTGCTGCCGTATTCGCGCCAGCCTCCCGTAGCCGTTGCCGGATCAGGTGTTGGCTGTGGTTGACTGTTAATACCGTCGTATGCCCAACCTACAGTAGCAATGTGCTCACCAAAGGTATTATTGATCAGCGTAATATTGTCGAAGTAGCTGCTATTACCACCACTGCGTGCAATATAAGTTGAACCCGCTTCTACTGTTGTACCCAATGGACCAGGACCATGTGTGAAGTCGCTGTTCAGGAATACGAAGCCCGGATCGGTTGCGTTTTGTACACGGGCCTGCAGCACATAGCCACCTGGCGATGTTGCATCAGCACCGTACTTGGAATCACCAATAGTGCGGATTTCACTGTCTTCAAACAAGGCCGCCGTTACATAACCCCAAATGAAGTCGACGTTACCCGCCACCAGCGTGTTATAGAACCAGCTGTAGCCTTTCAGCAGTAGAGTATCCTGCTCACTCATGAAGTTCATGTTGTTGGCGACTAAACGGTGACTACTGTTGAAGTAAATGGTCTCCGCCTGGTTTGAATCCACGTTGTTACGGGTATGACTGTTCTTCAGTGTGAAGTTGTTCAGTACCAGCATGTCAGCACTTTCTACCAGGAACACACTGCGACCACCATTTGGTGTGCCTGTGCCCAGCGGTTCGCTGCCACCTGTGCCGCCGTTGAACGACTCATAGTTGTCGTAGTAAATAACGGTATCATCGCGGTCTTCACCCTGAATGGTCAGGTTGTTTTTATTGCGAACATACAGCAGTTCGTTATACATACCCGACTTCACTGTAATGGTAGCTGCGGTGTCTTTTGCCACATTTTCCATTACATAGTTCAGTGCGCCCTGTACGGTACGGAAGTCTGCCTGACCGTCGTCATCCACGGTTACATCGCTGCCTGACGGGCCAATTTCCTGCGTTGAGAATGACCAGCCAGCGTTTTTACCCATTCCGGTAAAGTCCACGCCGTTCAGTTGTGTATTGGTAACCACACCGTCACCTATTGCAACGTAATAAGTTTGGTCGTAAGCAAGCGCATTGTTATGCGGTACAATGGTCAGGGTGTTGCCATCTACGTTAAACGCACGGTAGTTCACTCTGCGCAAACGATCCTGCCCGGTGTAACCCAGCGTGTTAATCTCTCCACCCAGGGAAATCACATCCACCACTGTATCGTCTGCAGCGTTGTAAATACGTACCTCGCCCACTTCACCCAAAGTAGGTGCGCTGTCGAAGGTCAGCATCAGCTTGCCATCGATGTACGCGCCAGTCGCTGACGTCGCTGGTGATACCTTGCCGGTTAAATCGCCGTACTCGCTGGAAGGCATGACGAAACCTTCGGTTACCATTACGTCGATACTGCGGGTCAGTGTGGCGTCAGAGCCAGACGTAAAGGTAATGGTAGCACTACCTGCACCTACCGGAGTAAGCGTTACGTTAGGGCCATCAACCGTTACGGCTACTACGCTGTCTTTAGACGATGTAACAGTGTAAGTATCGTCAGTAATGCCGTCGTTCTTCACCGCAGTGACATACACGTACAGAGGATCACTGGTGGTAGTGGTATCCCAAGTAGTGTCTTTGTAGTCCAGCGTTAGCTGTACGGGTTTAACGCTCGGGTCACCTACTTTAAAGTCGTCCATTTCAAACGAACGGTTGTTGGTGAACATACCAATCAGCCCTTTCGCGGTGAACGTACTATCGGTTACTGAGCCCATTTCTTCGCCGTCGAGGTACGCTGTGAGCGTTTCGCCTACCAGGTCGAAGCGTACGCGATACCACACGCCATCGGTTCCGTCCTGCTCACCCATTAACAGCGGTGTTTTTGCCTGAACCGGACGGCTAATTGAACCCTCTGTGCTGATTGCAATTTCAATCCGTGTGTTACTGGATGAATTTTGCAGGTTCATACCGCCGCCGTACCAGTTACCTTCACTGTCGTAACGGGCAGTAAAGTAGAGCTGTTTATTGGCAGTAGTGCTGTTCTGACGAGGACGAATTCGCGCTTCAACAAAATAATCTGCGGTATCCGGAATTTGCGCCATGGCGGCTTCGGTTAACTGCAGAATTTCGCCACCGGCACTGCCTGCGGTGTAACGCAGCATTTTGTTGCCTTCATCGTTGTAGATGTCGAAACTGCCTATCGCGCCTTCTGTGTTATCTGGCTGCGCCAGTACTTCCCAGTTGTCGGTTGTACCGCTGGCAAAGTCATCACAGAAATACAATTCAGGCTGATCGTCACACGAGAACACGCTGGTGTCGTCCAGATATTCGATACGCAAGTTATTAATCACAACGGTACCGCCGCTTTCTGTACGAAGTTGCAGGAAGGAGTTTTCAGACGCGATGGGCCCTTCCACTTCCAGCGTAGTGCCAGGAGTAAGCGTGTTAATCAGTTCGCTGTAGAATTTTGACGCTCCACCGAGTATAGATTTGCTACTGCTACTGGTGTTGTTATCAACATAAATCTGGAAGTTGTTATCGCCATCGGGATCACTTACCGACACAATGTCCATTACAACTTTGTACGGGCGACTTAAATCCAGTACACCAGAGTGAGTAACGTCATCCGCCGAGGTTTCCACATCAGGTGTGGAGTTACCGATGGTAAAGCGACCAGAATCGATTTGTAGACCTTCGCTAACCACTACCACCGTGCCCCCGGTCCGGGTGTACATTGGCAGCGTTTCACCGGCACTGTTTACCAGGCTGGCAAAGGCGTCTGAGAAAATGTCTTCAGTTACACCCACGAAGTTGTAAACCAGCGGCAAGTCAACCTGAGGAATAACAGGTTGTTCCGGTGTATCCGGTTCTTCAGGCTCTTCTGGTTCCTCCGGTTCATCAGGCACATCCACCGCATCCGCCACCGTTTCAATGGTCAGGTTATCGATCGTGATGCTACCAGAACTATCGGTACGGAACTGGAAGAACGAGTTGGTTACATCTGGGTTTAAAATACGCGCATCCGGATCATCTGCTGGCAATCCGGTCACATCTGTGCCCGGTACATAGGTGTAAGTATATCGCTGGCCTACCGGGAAGTTTTCTTCAGTAATGCTTAAACCAATAAACTTACTGGCCGCGCCCTGAATTGACTTGCTTTGGCTGGTCGTGTTGTTGTCTACATACACGTTAAGGCTACCGGCGCCATTGTGGGCAACCACGTCAAAGCTGATGGTAAAGCCCTGGCTGATATTAAAAATACCCGTTCCTACCGTATCGGTATCGGCAGTTTCTGCGCCTGGATTTGCAGCCGCGTTACCTATAGTAAAACGTGCACCAGCCAGGGTTAACTGGCCTAAATCCGGATCGATAATCGGGCTACCGCCCGTTTTGTAGTACATAGGGCCAGCGTTTTCATCGTCGCTTAAACGCTTGTAACCCGAAGAGAAGAACGTAGTGATATCGGTATCAAAGCTTTCCGCCAGCGCTGGTTCAATAGCTGACGCGGCCTCTTCCAGTGCAATCAGTTCCAGATCGGCTTGCTCTTCGGTTAATACCAGTAAATTGTTTTTCGGATCTTCGTCGGCATCACAGCTACGTACCAAACTGGTAACGGCCTGGGTTGGGTTGTCGAACCAACACATGCTGTAAACCTGATTCACGGTATTAAACGAACGCGACACCAGGTAATGGGTGCTGGTTTCTGTGGTCAACACCAACGCCCGACGACCAAAGGCATAGCCATAAGTACCGGTAACGGAGGTTTCCCCTTCCACCATGGTAAAGGTACCCGTCATTCCGGTAGCGTCATCCGGGGTAAAATCGATGCTGTTTTTAACCGCTGTTTTGCCGCGAATGAAGGTGTTGTAAAGCGTGCCGGTAATCAATTCTACGTTAATGGCATTGGTAAGCAGCGTGCCGTATTCTGATTCCAGATAATTCACAAAGTGTTCTACGGCATCGTCGTAGCTAACCAAACTGGCACTACCGCCTGCCGTAGCAAGCCATGGCTCTACGTCGGCAGCAAAGTCCGCTGGGTCCTGAGCAAAAAAGCTTTCAATGGTTTCGCCATCAGCCAGGGCCATTTGTGCAGCCGCTGCGGCGTTGGCAGAAATACTAATACCGTTGCTGGCATCTGCATCTGCGTCAAGCGCCTGCAGTAAGCGCAGCGTATTCACTACTGACGGATTAAATGGGTTATCGGTTTGGAACAGCGCCAACGGCGTTAAAATGCTTGATGCCGGTGCGCTAGGGAACTCAAAATCACCAATATAGAAGGTAATTTGGTCGCCGCGAAAATAAGAGAACTCCCCGTTGGCATTCGTTGTTCCGTCGGGGAAAGATTCTGAGCGGTAGCCTAAGCCGCCAACCGGTGCATCAACAAACTGGCCGGTAAGCGCAGGTGCGGGCTCTTCTTTTACGTTTATGGTTTGTTCAAATCCGCAGCCGGTCACCAGCACGGCGCCGCTCATCATGGCGGCTATGCGATTGAGCTTTTTCATGTTCACCCTCCCAAGGATGATGGAGCGGGAAGTCGGCTAACGGGCAACCGCTGTTACCCGTTATGAAATGCCACGTTCCCGATTCGATTAATTGTTCTGAGGCTATGCCTCAATCCCTGCATTAATAGAACTTGATCGTGGCACCCAACTGATAGGTCTGGCCGTACACTTCTTTCTGGTACAGGATGTTGCCACCGCTGTATTCATTACCCTCGAAGTAGCGCAGGTCTTCAGCCGAAGTCAGATTCAGCGCATCGAAATACAACTGTATGTTTTCGCTAAGGTCGTATTTCAGTTTCATATCTACGCTGGTGTAACCCGCCTGATACTGGTCTCCCCAGATCTTACAGGTTTTCACATTGCTCACATCAGCAGTCGTCGGACAAGAACCGATTTGCTCAAGGATCTCAGACCGGTAGTTAGTAATTAACCGCGCCGAGAACACTTCGTTTTCCCAGCCAACCGTGAAGTTGAAAGTCTGGTCAGCCTGATCTGGCAGAGGCAATGAGCCCTGACGAACCGTGCCATCCAAACGCGCATCACTGTCGAGGAAGGTAGCGTTAGACTGAATAAAGAAGCCGTTTTCAAAATACTGGTTGTAACTCAGTTCCACACCGTACACTTTGGCTTTGTCACCGTTTAGTGTGATGTTGATTTCATCCAAAACCAGATCCTGGGGAATAACGAATTGCGTTACCTGATTTACCGGCAAACTCACTGGCAGGTCAGCCAATGACATGGAAATACCGTTTACATCAACAATGAAGTTTTTAATATCTTTGTAAAACAGGCCAATTTCCATAAACAGGTTTTCACTGGCGTACCAGCTTAATGACGCGTCGTAGTTAATTGACGTCATCGCCGTGAGGTTAGGGTTACCTACGTCCAACGCGTTGTCTGAGGCCAGAATGTAATCCTGCAACTGGCGAATGCTTGCTCCACCCTGTGAGTCATCACAGTTGTCACTGGCAGGCGGACACAATTCAATGTCGCTGTCGAACGTTGCATAGGCGCGAGCCTGACTAAATGAAGGACGGGTAAAGCTGCTCCATACCGCGCCGCGTACCAAAATATTTTCGGTAGGCTCGTAACGCAAATGAGCACTTGGGAAGAACTCACTGTACTTAATGGATGCTTCCGGTAATGGAATAGCGATGTCCAGGCTGCCGTTTCCAGCACCATTAAACTCAAAGTCATCGTTTTCCAGTGACATAAAGCCGGTAGAAGCAAATTCAGTTTCCACCCAACGCACACCTGTGATCAGCGTTGCATCTGCACCCAACGGAATTTCTGTCATGGCATACAAGGCTTTGGTGTCTTCGTTAATGGTGTAATCGCCTTTCGTGCTCTCAATTGACTCTTCGCCATTCGTCGCGCTTTCTACCGTTTGGCGAGTAACCGCAACCATAGCATCCACCGTGGCCGCACTTTCAAACGGATACTGGAATGTACTGTTAGCAGGAATGGCGCTGACATAATCTGCCAGACTGGAATTCACAACATCAATACACGCCTGGTCGCCGTTACAATCGGCAGCAGAAGGGTCGAAGCTCCAACGGTTTTTATCGCGATCGTAGTAGCGCTGTGTAAACAAGCCACCTACTTTGATGTAGTTGATATAGTCGCTGTACACGTCTTTGCGCAGGTTTACCTGGAAGCTTTCCAGATCATCAGTGCGCAAACCGCCTTCAAGGAACAGGTTATCAAATTCGAAGTTACTCAAATCACTGGCATCACCACGACCAGAACTGCCAAACATGTCGTCGGTATAGTCCAACCCGGCGAATGCGGCGGCCTCTTCAGGTGTCATCACCTGGGCTTTAATGTTGTTACGCGAGCCCTGACCATACACAATTAAGTCGCGTTCACGGAACTGCACCCGACGGTCGCCACGGGAGTCTTCTTCTGACTTGGAACGGGCGTATTCATAATCCAGGATCCAGGTTTTATCGAAGGTATTTCTTCCCCCAATACTGAACGTAGTGGTTTCGTTGGTACTTTCCTGAATAAATTGCTGATGGAACACGTCGATGTCAGACAGGATAAATTCTTTGGTCTGGTCGTTTACGTACAGTATTTCGTTACTGCCAAACGAACCGGCATCCTGGAAGTCGTAAAACTCACGCAGGGCAAAGTCACCGTCTTCATATTTAGTGTAGGTGCCTTTGATATAGTAATAAGCATCATCCGATGGCTTATATTCAACGTTCAGTGCACCTGCAGTGCGGGTGCGATCGGCAATCTCACGACGAATTTCCAGTTGCGATGGGGCCAGTATTTCTGGTCCCAAATTACCGGCAGCGATGTCGTCAGCTGATAGCGGGAAATCGGCGCGATAGAAATTCATTTCGTTTGTGCTGTGATGACGGGTTTCGTCTATCAGCGTTTCGCGGTCTTCATACGACAATGCGTAACCGATACCGATTTTGTCGCCCATCAGTAATTCGGTGCCGTTCAGACTGAAGCGGGGAGAATGCGACTCGCGAAGCTCGTTGTAAGCGTCCTGGATTTTCAGGTTCAGCGTTTCTTTACCGCGATCAAAAGCCGAAATAGCTCTTACGTTTACCGTACCACCAATGGAGTTCAGGTTTTGATCCGGTGTGAGTGATTTTAGTACTTCGATAGTACCCAATAAATCCGCCGGTAAGGCATCCAGACTCACTGCCCGGTCTTCACCTGCACCGGCCATTTCAGCGCCGTTCATACTAACTGTAACGAAGCTGGGACCAAGACCCCGAACGGCTACAAATTTACCTTCGCCTTCGCTACGCTGAAGCGTAACACCTGGCAGACGGCGTAACGACTCGGCTACGTTCTGGTCAACAAAGTTACCCAGTTCGTCGGTAGAAATAACAGAACTGAATCCGTCTTTCATTCGTTCAAGGTCACGGGCTTTTAAATCTGCCGTCTTAACGCCTTTAACCTGGATGATTTCCAGATCTTGTTGTTCTGCATTTTGTTCGGCTTGCTGAGCATCTGCTTCTGGTTGAGCAGACTGCTGTGCTGTGGCGTTGGCTTTTTCTTGTTGCGCTTGCTGTTCGGCCGGGGTCGAAGCTTGCTGTGCGTAAACGGGCAAACTGAATGCCAGGCAGGCCATTACCGCGTTTAACTTAAATGTTCTCATAATCCTTTCTCCAGACACGAGCCCGCAGGCTGGTGTTGATGAGTGGCGATATAATTTTTTCTGATGGCAGGTACAACAGGCATAACACACCAAACCAGTGCCACCGGTGGCAATATATCGCCATTAAATCACGAGATCAACATTTTATTAACAGAAATAGCACAGGTTAGGAAAGAAATAGTAACAGCAGAGTGAAAAAGGGCAAACAAAGGGAAAACAGTAAAATAGCACCCGTTAACGGTGCAGGCAGAGACACGTAAAACGTGTCTCATTCTTAAGTTATTTAGTGAGTTTTGGCAGAAAATTCCAACGCATAGGCGGCCCAGCCACCAGCACCCAACACAGTGTGTTCAGTGTTAATCAGCCCGTTGCCAAACGTGGCTTCGCCCCGCTTTACTTCATTCAGTAATCGCATATCTACTGAATCCTGAAACGCGCCGTGGGCATTTTGGTTTGCACCAACATCCGCTTTCACAATCAGCAAATCAAATGCGTCGTTAGCTGACAACGTAGCACCCTCAGGCTGTTCAAATGGGCTATTTACTAATGCAGATGAATACACATCTTCAACTTCCTGCTGCGACATTTTATTCTGGTTTTTTACCGACAATCCCAGGCGGTTGTTACTTTCTACCTCAGGCTTTCCGTGTATAACATTACCCGCAACATATGCCTGGGTACCGGGTAAATCAGTACTCGACCAGAATTGGAAAAAATGTTCTGCCTCAGAGGCTGGGCCAGGTTTATAGTAGTTATTAATTAAGTTGAACTTCCCGCCTTCTGCACCATATCCACTATTATCGCCCCAGTTAAAAAACACGTTGTTGCGAATATCAACCAGCGTCTCAGATTGCGAATAAGGCGGTTTTAGCCGATAGCCATTAATACGCGGGTTACGGCTGTCGTGGTGGGCTATCAGGTTACGAATGAAGCTGGCTTTAGCGCCGCCCCAAATACCGCCATATCCGTGACTGCCTTTGTGGTGTCCTGCTTCTTTCAAGCTCTCGGAAACGATTGAGTTCTGCAAAGTAAACCATTGATTATTATAAAAAGATGCAACCTCATCGTTTGCCCAACTCAACGAGCAATGATCAATAATGATATGTTGTCTGTCTCTGGCATTTAACGCATCGCCTTCCCCTTGTTCGGCTCCGGGACGAAAGCGCAGATAACGCAGGATGACCTGATTCGCTTTAATCGATGTCTGTGCACCGGTGACCACAATGCCATAGGGGGATGTCTGCCCGTTTATGGTGACATTATCCTGGGTAATCTCCAGCACATCTTGCAGATGAATTACCCCTGACACCGCAAATTCGATAATACGCGGGCCTTTTTGCTTAACAGCATGGCGCAGTGTACCGGGTTCCGGGTGTTCGGGATTATCGGCCAAAGACGTTACAACAAGTAATTTTCCACCACGTCCGCCCTGAGTATACTGACCAAATCCCAAAGCACCATCGAAGGCCTTTTCAGGCCCGCCAGCCTGAGCCTGAGAGAGGGAAAGCGCAAACCAGATTAGCGTGCAAAAAAGCGTAATGGCTTTTGCCATAATGAACCACCTTTGAAAATTCACGTTGTAAACCGACTGGCTAATTGTAAATAACTTTATTGTGCCACCGGTAGCATTTCAATCAAAAATACACCAATGTGACTGCATTTACAACCTGATAACTATTTTCACATCTTTGTTGCTTTTGTCCCATCTATTATTGCGTGGTTATCCATTGACAGGTTGCATTGGCAAACACCGCGTGCAAGGCATTACTGTGGTCACTGCTAATCAAACAACCCAACTGATCTGATGCTAAAAACGGATATCGCCCGAATACGTCAACTTTATCCTGCGTGATCATGACCACCGATTCGCTGGAACGCGATGCCGCTACCCGTTTGAATTCGGCATCCTGGAAATTATTGGCGCTAAAACCATGCTCCGAAGACCAGGCACACACCCCCAGAAAACAGATATCAAAGTGAAATCGGCTGAGAGCCTGGATAGCTACATTATCAACCGCTCCGCCTACTATTGGGTCTAACTCTCCTCCAATTTGAATCACTTTAACCGCGTTCTGTTCCAACAAACAAAGTGCAATTAACGGACTGTTGGTTACCACAGTGAGTTGCTTATCTTTTGGTAACATCCCGGCCAGAATTAAATTGGTACTGGATGCATCCAAGAATATCAATTGGTGTGCTTTTACAACGGTTAAAGCCCGGCCGGCAAGACGTTGCTTTTCATCGCTATTGCGCTGCAATCGTTCTTGCTGGGTGCCTGACGCTGGCGCAAACGACATTGCCCCACCGTGAATGCGCTTGCACAAACCCTGTTCGGCAAGATGTCTGAGATCGCGACGTATGGTTGCTTCCGTCGTGCCTAAACGTTCTGCCAGCTCGGACGCCATTACCTTATTTTGTGATCTGAGCTGTTCAATAATGTGCTGATGCCGTTCTTCAGGCGAGTATTTTTCCACAATCAAAACCTGTATTGCTTGCTACGCTAACCAATGAATACTACACGACTCATTCAATTTGTTCATTTATTTTTATATTGGTTTATTTGTGTTTATTTAAATCAGCTTTAGCGATATGATATCGTTTACCATAATGAAAACGAACATTTTATATCCGCCAACATGGACAACTCAGTCTCAAATAATACACCGCAAACACGCCTGGCTACCCGTATCATGTTCCTCAGTGCCGGCATGATTACAGCGGCCTGGGCATCGATTATTCCCTTCGTAAAATACAATGTGCAGATCAGTGACGGCGTGATTGGCGGACTTTTGCTGTGTCTTGGCGCTGGCGCCCTGGCGGGCATGCCGCTAGCAGGAGTATGGGCTGGCCGTATTGGTTGCAAGCGCCTGCTTACTGCCTCTGTACTGAGTTTTGCGATACTCTTTTTACTTATCCCGATGATGGAGAGCATCTATAGCCTGGCATTCACACTGTTCCTGTTTGGAATGAGCATTGGCTTAACCGACTGTGCAATGAACATTCAGGCAGTGGTGGTTGAAAAGGCCTCAGACAAACCACTGATGTCTGGCTTCCACGGGTTTTACAGTTTGGGCGGCATGGCTGGCGCGTTGGTAATGACAACGCAACTTTCGCTGGACGTGCCTGTTATGCTTGCTTGTGTTGTAACGTCAATACTGGTTGTGGCTATGCTGTTATACAGCCTCACTGGACTGCTGAATAACGCAGAGAATTCGTCGGGACCAATCATGATTATGCCTCGCAGTATTGTGGTGCTGATAGGCCTGGTGTGCAGCATTCTATTTCTTTCGGAAGGTACCGTACTGGACTGGAGCGGGATCTACTTAACCGAGTTTATGAACATTGAAACGTCGAGCGCCGGGCTGGGTGTCGCCAGTTTCTCCGTGGCAATGACCATTGGCCGCTTAACGGGCGATAAAATTGTATCATCCATGGGCCCGAGAATTGTGATAAACGCCGGTGCATTAACCGCCATTTTTGGCTTCCTGCTTACCTTGCATACCGATACCTGGCAACTGGCATTAGCAGGCTACGCGTTGATTGGTTTTGGTTGCGCTAATATTGTACCCATTATGTTTTCAGCCACCGGCAAGCAAACCGTCATGCCTGAATCCATGGCCGTTACCGCGGTATCTACATTAGGTTATGCCGGGGTATTGGCAGGACCGGCTTTGGTAGGGTTTGGGGCTGAGCTGTTCAGCCTGCCTGTGTCACTGCACATTATTGTTGGCTTAATGGTGCTGGCGCTACTGATCAGCTTAAAGATCCGTGTGTAGGGCAGTCGGCAACATCAACCGCCAATACGAGGAACTACGCCAATAACCGGTAGCAGACAACCGGTTACCGTAAGCCGGTTAACGGAAACCGAAAACAAGGCACCAGAAAACCGGGCAGCTAATGCAATATTATTGTGTACTCAAACAACGGCCACTTTCATATCGTTTGGGAAACACGGATTTGAGTGTTTGGCTTAACGCCACATAATCGTTAGCCAACGCATCAGCTTGTTCAGTATTTAACACCTGTCCAAATTTTTCAATACGCTTTGTTTCTACCTGGGTATAGTGAAAAATAGCCATCTCTACCGGTTTGTTTTGCCAGCTCCCGAACATATCGTCGATGTTGTGTTGTGAGTCGTCAATAAAGACGATGGCGGCAAATTCGCGGCCGGTTTTATTGAGAATCCACTCCAGCATCTTTCCTTTGTGCATGCCAGTGGTCATCATTATTCCCCGGCTATAGCTCATTTCACGTTCCAGCTTTTCCCGGTATTCCGGGTTGCTACCATCTTTAGGAAGCAGTGCCGAAATGCGCGTATTAATCCCTTTATTCAATAATTCTCTTTCCGTAGGAGAGCGGTAATCGGGAGAGCGGGAAGTGAGCAACATCAAGGGGTTTCCGGCAGATTGCCATTCGGTTATCAGCGCAGGCACCTGAGGTTCGGTTAATGCCATGGGGCTTAGCTCGTAAAGCATGCCAATCACATCCTCAAACAAACAACTCACACTTTGCTCGGGTGATGGTTTAACTGGTAATTTTCCGCGCTGCCACTGATACCAGATATCGCCTCCCAAACCGCCGTTGTTGGTAAGTAAGGTATTGTCGATATCTGACACGATTAGCACGTTTTCAGGCTGATACCGTTGATTGAGTGCCTCAACAACCGGCGCAATCTGATTAAACGAGACAACCTCTTCAACATAAGCACCCGCTTTTAGCGGAACGGGAGCCGCGGCGCAGGCGGTTAAACTGATTGCAGCACAAGCAAGCATCACCGTCGCTAAACGATTGGCGTAAATGGTTTTAAAAACAGAAGCCATAAGAATCAGTACATAAACAAACTTAGTGAGAATACTACACCAATGCGTGACGATTACTGTTATTTCAATCGATGAAAGTTACAGGTACACAGGTGAACTTGAGGTATCGGATTCAGAACAGACCAATTGTCGAATTTCCGCTGCAGGAATATTTTGTATCGATATAGGTAAACCTCTACACTGGGAACCAATTCAATTAGCACAAAAAGCCATTAACCAGACAATAACTGTGATGAACGCCTCGCTACCCAACCTCGCCGAATCCGCTGTAATTCAGTTGAATGCCGTGTCGTTTTGTTATCCACAAAGCAAAAACACCCTGCGGATTGCAGACTGGCAGGTAAAACAAGGTGAGCGCATTTTTTTACACGGTAAGTCGGGCTCAGGTAAAACCACTCTGCTAAATCTGCTGTCGGGCATTCTCACTCCTGAACAGGGCAGTATTACGATTCTCGACGAGCCGTTTTCTGCACTAACGGAATCCAAACGCGATCGCTTTCGAGCCCGTCATATTGGTGTGGTATTTCAGCAGTTCAATTTGATATCGCATCTAACTGTTGCGCAGAATATTCGGTTAGCTGCGCATTTTGCTGGCAATCTCCCCCCAAATAACGACCGATTAAAAACGTTAATTAATGCATTGCATCTCCCGGCAGATGTACTTCAAAAAAAAGCGCAGCAATTGAGCGTGGGTCAACAGCAGCGCGTTGCGATTGCACGAGCTTTGGTGAACGAACCGGAAATATTACTGGTGGATGAACCTACCTCCGCACTGGACGCCGATGCCAGAGATGCCTTCATGACGCTGCTTATTGATTTATGTGAGGCGCATAACACTACGCTTATTTTTGTGAGTCATGATCAGTCGCTCAGTAAGTACTTAACATCCCGCGTGTCAGTGAACGACATTCTCGTGTTTGAGGAGACAAACGCATGTTAATGTCGTTTGCCTTGAGCAGCCTGAAAAGCCGCGGCAAATCGCTTGCACTGACCTTTTTGTCCCTTCTGATCAGCATAAGTGTGTTGCTGAGCGTCGAGCATGTTCGATTACAGGCCCAAGCCAGCTTTAACCGCACGGTGTCCGATGTTGATCTAATAGTGGGTGCGCCCAGTGGCCAGCTCAATTTACTACTGTACAGCGTATTCAGGATGGGCTCGCCCACCAACAATATTGATTATGCAAGCTATACCATGCTGCAAAACCACCCGCAGGTAAGCTGGGCAATTCCAATTTCTTTGGGCGATTCACACAAAGGCTTTCGCGTGTTGGGCACCACTCAGGCCTATTTTGAGCACTACAAATACGGCAATAAACAACCACTCACCTTTGCCAAAGGCAATACGTTTTCTGGCAATTTTGGCACCGTTATTGGTGCTGATGTTGCCAACACCCTGAACTACAAGGTGGGCGATGACATTGTTATTGCTCATGGTATGGGCGCGGTGAGTTTTCACAATCACGACGAATCGCCCTTCACCGTTACCGGGATTCTGGCGCCAACCGGCACGCCGGTAGACAACACCGTGCACGTTTCACTGGCAGGTATAGAAGCGATGCACCTGCCTCCCTCGCAGTTACACGCGCTTTTGGAACACCCGGAAGAGGCTGACCCTCAGCTTCTGAAAGTAGACAGTGTGTCGGCCATTATGCTGGGACTCACCAGCAAATTTGCGACGTTTACCTTA
The DNA here is from genome assembly GCF_006494365.1 of Aestuariibacter sp. GS-14. Classification (GTDB taxonomy): domain Bacteria; phylum Pseudomonadota; class Gammaproteobacteria; order Enterobacterales; family Alteromonadaceae; genus Alteromonas; species Alteromonas mangrovi. The sequence goes on along the minus strand of NZ_VHIP01000007.1, from coordinate 53,730 downwards.
CAGCGCGAACTCAACAATTACCCTGACGACCGCCTGATGGCCATTCTGCCGGGCGTTGCATTAGCTGAAATGTGGCAGATGATGTCGGGTATTGAAAACCTGTTGCGGTTTATCAGCCTGTTAATCATGTTGTCATCACTATTCGGGCTGTCCACCATGTTACTCGCGTCCATGCAGCAGCGGGAGAAAGAAATTGCCGTGCTACGTATTATTGGTGCCGGTGCAGGTACGATTTTTCGTTTGGTTTTGATAGAAGCGTTATTGCTGTCGGTAGCAGCCAGTGCCTCTGCCTTAATACTGGTATTTACGGTGTTTACACTGTCGACAGACTGGTTAGCCAGTGAGTACGGTATGTTCATATCGGCCAACGTATTTAACCTGCACAGCCTGATAGTGGTGGGGATTATTATGGTCGCAACACTTATTTGTAGTTTGATACCGGCTATCGACGCCTATCGCGGCGCGTTAAGCCAGCGTTTGTCATCCTGATTGGCAGATGCGTTTTGCAGGCTATCTAAGCCATTAATTTGTAATAAAAACTTTTCAAAAAAGTTAACGAAATCGCAAACGCATCAATACACCAAAAAACAAGTTTAAGTATTAAATTTCAAATACATAAACAAAACCATCAAGTTTATCCCACTCAGAAAATAGCGAATACCCAGCCTGTTTACGCTTATTTTTCAGGCAGAAAAGCACAATATTCTGTTGAAATTAAACATCAGCCACAGGATACTGTAAGCGCTTTCAATTTGACAAAACCGGCATTTTACCTGGTGTGTGATTTAGCCGACGAGCAAGTCTAATAACAAAAAACGTAAAAATGGGAACATGAAAGCCTGAGGCCATAGTCTCTTTTGCGCACTTCACAGGACACACGCAATTCCTTCGTGGTTGGGAATACGCATTGGTTACTGTGAAGTGCAACTTTCATATGTCCCGCCAATTAGCTGCTACTTACCCATTGTTTTTGATGACTTGAAAGACAACATGCACGTTATACAAAAATCATCATGGAATACTGCTAATGGAAATAAAATCAATTGTACTGGCAAGCGTCACCACTTTAATGCTGGCGGGTTGTGCCAAAGATCAGGAACAGAGCAACACTGTCGAGCCCGCTTTACCGGGTGAAAGCAGCCAACCGGGCGATAACAGTCAAACCGCAGATATCTGGCCCAAGCTGGATATAGTAGTAAAACAGGATCCGGCCATAGAAGCCAGAATAGCTGAGCTACTAAGTTCGATGACGCTGGAACAAAAAGTCGCGCAAATGATTCAGCCTGAAATACGCGACATCACCGTTGAAGACATGCGCAAATATGGGTTTGGTTCTTACCTTAATGGCGGTGGTGCCTTCCCGAATAATAATAAACACGCCACACCGGCCGACTGGATTCAGTTAGCCGAAGACATGTACCAGGCGTCAGTTGATGATTCACTTGATGGTTCAAGCATCCCTACTATGTGGGGCACCGACGCGGTACACGGCCATAACAATGTAATCGGCGCCACGCTGTTTCCACACAACATCGGCCTGGGTGCCGCAAACAATCCTGAATTAATTGAAAAAATCGCCAATGTAACGGCAACGGAAGTCATGGTAACCGGCATTGACTGGGTATTCGCACCTACCGTTGCCACAGTCCGGGACGACCGCTGGGGCCGTACCTATGAAGGTTACTCGGAAGATCCTGTCATTGTAGGTGAATACGCCAAGGCCATTATTAACGGCTTGCAGGGCCATGCGAATAAAGACTTTTTGAGTGACAACCGGGTAATCAGCACAGTTAAGCACTTCTTAGGCGATGGCGGCACTGAAGGCGGCGATGACCAAGGCAACAACGTTGCATCCGAACAAGAGCTCTTCGATATTCACGCGCAAGGTTACGTAGAAGGCTTAACCGTGGGTGCACAAACCGTGATGGCGTCGTTTAACAGCTGGCATGGCAAGAAAATACACGGTAGTAAGTACCTGCTTACTACCGTACTGAAAGACCGTATGGGCTTCGATGGGTTTGTGGTAGGTGACTGGAATGGTCATGGTCAGATTGCGGGCTGCACTAACGACAACTGCCCACAGGCAGTTAACGCAGGTCTGGATGTATATATGGTGCCCACTCAAGCCTGGAAACCCTTGTACGAAAACACCATTGCGCAGGTTAAAGACGGCACTATTCCTCTGTCACGTATTGATGATGCGGTAACGCGCATTCTGCGCGTGAAATTACGTGCCGGATTGTTTGACAAGCCCAGCCCTGCCAAGCGCAAGTTTTCAGGTAAAACAGAACTGATTGGACAAGACGCCCACCGCGAAGTGGCCCGCCAGGCGGTACGCGAATCACTGGTACTTCTTAAAAACAAAGCAAACCTGTTACCCCTCGACCCCACCCAAACGATTCTGGTAGCGGGTGACGGTGCCAATAATATTGGCAAGCAGTCTGGTGGCTGGACCATTACCTGGCAGGGTACCAATAACACCAATGCCGATTTCCCGGGCGGTTCGTCCATTTACGATGGCATCAAATCACAGGTTGAGGCAGCAGGCGGTACAGTAATACTCAGCGAACAAGGTAACTACTCGCAAAAGCCGGATGTTGCCATTGTGGTGTTTGGTGAAGAGCCTTATGCAGAGGGGCACGGTGATCGTGAGAACCTCGAATACCAGCGCGGCAATAAAACGGATTTAGCTCTACTGAAAAAGCTTAAGTCCCAAGGCATTCCTGTGGTCTCGGTGTTCATCAGCGGACGCCCTATGTGGGTAAATGCCGAACTAAACAGTTCCGATGCATTTGTGGCGGCCTGGCTACCCGGCTCTGAAGGGCTGGCCGTTGCCGATGTACTACTGACGAACAAAGACGGCTCATTACAACACGACTTCAAAGGTAAGCTGTCGTATTCCTGGCCGAAAAGCCCAACGCAAACAGTGCTTAACCGCGGAGACGAAGACTACGCGCCACTCCTGCCTTATGGCTTTGGTTTGACCTATGGCGACGAGAACGTGCTTGCCGACGATCTTAACGAGAGCTTTGAACTGGACATGGATGACGTGCAGGTGCGTAAGATGTTTGATGGCAAAATGCACGCGCCCTGGGAAATGGCATTGCTCTCTGGCGGCCAGTACGTCAACGTAAGCGCCAGTGTTCACACGCTCGGCTCGTTAACCTTCCGTACCGTTGACAAAGTGGTGCAGGAAGATGCGGTGAAACTCACCGTAGACGGCACGCAACCAGCGGAACTTCGCATTGTGAGCAAGAGCCATTTCCGCGAAGACATGCTGTCTGATTTACAAGCCAAAGCAGCGTTAAGCTTTGAAGTAAAAGCAGACGACATCGACAACGCAACCATTAAGCTGGGTATGAACTGCGAAGGCACGGCGGATCCGGAAGGCTCTTGCAGAGCTTACCTGGATATCACCGAATACATGCAGCAATTACCTCAGGGTGAATGGAGCGAGATGTCGGTCGACTTAGCCTGTTTTACCGCGCAAGGGATACGCTTAGGTGACATCGTTGTGCCATTTGCCTTAAGCATGGAAGGCAATGTCGACCTGAGTGTCACCAATATTGCCAGCGTACCGGGTAAGGCTGATGCCGCAACGCTGAGTTGTCAGTAGCCATAAATAAAAGTCGGCCCTTACGACTTGTGAGGGCCTGCAACATGCGCAATGATGGGAGTAAATTCGCATCATTGCGCCATAAGGAATAAAAAAGCAACGTGAACCGGAATGACATTAAGCGAGTGGTAATTGTAGGTGGCGGCACTGCCGGTTGGATGACCGCCGCAGCGCTGGCTAACAAGCTACAAGGCCTGGCGATTGATATCGAGCTCATTGAGTCTGACAGTATCGGCACCGTAGGGGTTGGCGAAGCTACGCTGCCCCACATTCGCTTTTTTAATTCCGCGCTGGGCATTGATGAAGCCGCATTTATGCGGGAAACCGAAGCCACTATAAAACTAGGGATCGAGTTTTGTGACTGGGGTAACCTGGGCGAAAGCTATATTCACCCCTTTGGCGACTTTGGCTTGCCAATCAATAACGTCGAGTTTTACCAACACTGGCTAAAGCATTTTCAGAGCGGTGTCATCACCACATCATTACATGAATATGCTGCGGGCGTAATGTCGGCAAAACACAACAAGTTCCGCATACCCGAACCGTCATCCAGCAACATCGAACAACACTACGGTTACGCGTATCAGTTTGACTCCTCACTGTACGCCAAATTTCTACGACGCTATGCTCAGGCAAAAGGCGTAATACGCACTGAAGGCAAAATCGTTGAGGTTAAACAACACAACGACACCGGCGAAATAGTATCACTGATACTGGACAACCAGGCGGTAATTGAAGGCGACTTCTTTGTAGATTGCTCTGGCTTCAGAGGCTTATTAATAGAACAAACCTTACACGCCGGCTACGACGATTGGTCTGAATGGTTACCCTGTAACCGCGCCGTGGCTATACCCTGCGAAAGTACCGACCCACTGATGCCTTATACCAGAGCAACCGCCAAAGCGGCAGGGTGGCAATGGCGAATTCCGCTGCAACACCGCACCGGCAATGGCTTTGTGTACTGGAGCGAGCATATCTCCGACGACGAAGCCTGTAGTCAGTTGCTAAACGCGCTGGATGGCAAGCCGCTGGCCGAGCCTAATCAGCTCTACTTTAAAGCGGGTCGACGTAATGTATGCTGGGAAAAGAATGTAGTGGCCATTGGCCTGTCTTCAGGTTTTTTAGAGCCGCTGGAGTCCACATCCATACACTTAATTCAGGAGGGGATCACCACGTTAATTGAGCTGTTCCCGCAGCAACGCATCCAGCAACAGGATGCCGACGAATACAACCGCCGAATGGCACTTAACTTCGAACGGGTAAGAGACTTCCTGTTACTGCACTATGTTGCTACGAAGCGCGACGACAGTGACATGTGGCGATACTTCCGTAACCTGCCCCTGCCCGACAGCTTGCAAACCAAAATCGAACTGTGGCTGAGTCGTGGCTATATTCAGCGTTACGAGTTTGGTGTGTTCCTGCCACCCAGTTGGATAGCGGTATTACTGGGGCAGAATTTGATGCCAACAGGATTCGATCCGCGGGTAAATAACACCTCTGATGCGGAATTTATCCAAACCAGCGAGCGCATGCGCAAGGCCATCCTTAGCTCGGTAAATAACACGCCACTGCACCGCGAATTCCTTACCCGCTATGGCGCGGCATCAAACAGTAAGCCGCTTATGTCTGCGATGGCATCAACAACGTCGGGGGGCAATTAGCATGCCCGGTATAAAACGTATTGTCATTGCCGGTAACGGCCTTGCAGCGAACATGACCGCACTTGCGTTACAGCAGCAACTGCCGCCTGACATCACTTTAACTCTGGTTAGCAGTGCAAAACATGCCGAACTGGATTGTTTGTATGGCAGCATCAGTGCACCACACTTGTACCCGTTTCACCTTACACTTGGCGTGTCTGAGCCTGACTTGTTGTTTAACACCAACAGTACATTCTGCTGGGGCAATTATTTTGATCGCTGGGCCATGACACCCTGCTCGTGGTTACAGGGCTTTCATTTGCCGTTTCCCGCCATGCGCGGCGTAGGCTTACATCACTTTGTTACCCGCCACGGTGAAACCGAGCTGGCAACTTATCTAATCAATGCACAGGCCGACAAAACCGGTAAATTTGCCCACCCGCCTGAAGACAATCGCCATCCGCTTTCCAGAGCAGAATACGGGTATCAATTTGATGCCAGCGCATTAAGCGCGCTGTATGCAAGTAAACTCAGCAGCAAGGTAACGGTGATCAATGCGAGCATTTCAGAGGTGGCTACAGACACTGGCGATATAAGTATTACCAGCTTGCAACTCGACAACGGGCAGCGGATTGAAGCAGATTTATATATCGACTGCAGCGGTCCTGATGCAAAGGTGTATTCCACGCTAGAACAAAATAACCAAGCCTCCAAAAGCCAGGTCGAAAATGCGCGAACCCTGTTTGCTATTCACAGCACACTGCAACGCGGTGAGACACTGCCTACACACAGGCACATTCGTGCACGTGAGTTTGGCTGGCAAGCCGACACCTATCTGCGCGATAGCATTCAACGATTAACCGTGTGTTCGCCTGAACAGAAATCACAGGCGATAGACGCTCACGGGGCACAGGCCAGTATTGCCATGGCGTTTAGCGCCGGGCACCGGCAACAAGCCTGGACAGGTAACTGCGTCGCTATAGGTCAGGCAGCCAGTGTGATAGAGCCTCTCACACCTGCGCCATTGATGATGCTGATGCGCGATATTCAGCGCTTGCTGGAACTCATTCCGGTAACCAACACGATGCTGGCTGAGGCAACTGAATATAACCGCCGCTTTATTGCCGATATCGAACATACTGGTTTATTCCAAGGTGCGTTGTTTGCGTTTGAACATCGGCAAGATTCCTTGCCAGAGCATGCCTATTGGCAACAGGCTGCGCAGTCTGTGCAAAGTGAGAAACTTACCCGCAAACTCACTCAATATAATCACAGGGGTATGCTTGTAAGCTACGATTTAGAACCCTTTAATGAACAGGACTGGCTTATGCTGCACAGCGGTATGCAGCGCCGCCCACAAACTTACGACATAGTGGCAGATCAGGTGCCACGCGCGGAGATGGCGAATCAATTAAACGGCATGGGCAATGTGATTCAGCAGGTGGTGAGCCAAATGCCGCCTCACGCTATCTACCTGGAAAAGCTAATGGCTTATCTGTCTCAAAAGCGCAGCCAATAAGAACGCAGCAAGGTCACGAAGAACAAAATGAAAGACACAATGCCAAACATCATAAAACACATAACCATTGTCGGCGGCGGCTCCGCCGGTTGGATGACCGCCGCCGCGCTGTCTCGCATGCTGCCCACTGGCGACGTTAAGATTACCCTGGTGGAGTCTGAACAGATTGGCACCATTGGTGTAGGGGAAGCCACAATCCCCGACATGATCAACTTTAATAAATTACTGGGCATCAGCGAGAGTGAATTTATTAAAGCCACCAACGGCACTTTTAAACTGGGTATCGAGTTTAACGACTGGGGCAAGTTAGGCGACAGTTACTTCCACCCATTTGGCGGACACGGCGTCGATATGAACGGCGTCGACTTTCATCAGTACTGGCTGCATACCCTGACAGCCGGAAATACCTGTGAGCTTGAAGACTACAGCATCTGCGCAGTCGCAGCGAAACAGAACAAGTTTGTGCTGCCTGAGCAAAACCCCAACTCGGTGCTCTCACATTTGCGCTACGCCTATCACTTTGATGCCACCGCTTATGCCGCCTATTTACGAAAATACGCAGAACAGCGTGGCGTTAAACGCATTGAGGGCAAAATTGCCAGCGTGCAACAACACACAGACACCGGCAATATTGCTGGTCTGACACTGGAAGATGGCACCACCGTAGGCGGCGAGTTATTTTTCGATTGCTCGGGATTCCGGTCTTTATTACTCGGCGACACACTGGGCGTGAAATTCCGAGACTGGAGCCACTGGCTGCCGTGTAACACGGCGCAAACGGTCGCCACAGAACAAACCAGCAAAGTCCTTCCCTTCACGCGTTCAACGGCAAAAGCCGCTGGCTGGCAATGGCGCATACCTACCCAGCAGCGCGTCGGTAATGGGCACATCTACTGTGACCGTTTTATTGATCACGACCAGGCTCGTCAGGTTCTGCTCGACGGACTCGACAGCAAACCCATCTCAGAAGTGCGTACCATTCAGTTTAAAACCGGCTGCCAGGAAGCCTTTTGGGAGAAAAACTGCATTGGTATTGGCTTGTCGGCCGGTTTTCTGGAGCCGCTGGAATCTACCTCGTTGTTTTTGATTCAACAGGGTATCAGTCGCTTCATTTCACTGTACCCGGATGCCGGGCTACACCCTGTGATCCGTAATGAATACAACCGATTAATGAGCCGGGAATTCGAACAGGTACGCGACTTTATTATTCTGCATTACAAAGCCACCACCCGCGATGACAGCCCGTTCTGGCGCTATGTGCGAGATATGGATATACCAGACTCGCTAACACATAAGATGACGCTTTTTCAGCAAGGCGGCCGCGTATTCAGAGACGATCATGAACTCTTTACCCGCTCCAGCTGGGTAGCGGTAATGGTTGGCCAGGGCATATTCCCCAACACCTTCGACCCAATTCTGGCTAATATCCCGGTGGCCGATATTCAGCGCAGTCTTAACTCCATGAAGCAGGCCATGGAACAAGCTGTTGCCCGACTGCCGGACCATGCGATGTTTATTGATAAATATACCGCCATGCAACCAAACCCAACATTTTCAATGGGACGACAATAATGTCAGAGCACAGTATTAAAAAGATTGTCATTGTAGGCGGTGGTACTGCGGGGTGGATGGCTGCCGCAGCTATGTCAAAGCTGTTGAATGACAACAGCATTACGATTCAGCTTATCGAGTCAGAAGAAATCGGCACGGTAGGCGTAGGCGAAGCAACCATTCCGCACATTCTGTACTTTAACCGGTTGCTGGGCATTAACGAAAACGACTTCGTTAAGTTCACCAACGGTACTTTTAAGCTGGGGATCGAATTTGTCGACTGGGGGCAAACCGGTGAGTCGTATATTCACCCATTTGGGCCTTATGGCATGGACATGGAAGGGATCCACTTTCATCACATGTGGCTGCGCCAGCAAAAAATGGGGCAAGCCAAACCCATCGACGAATTTAACCTGCAAATCCTGGCAGCCCAGGCCAATAAATTTCAGCGTGCGCAGGTTGAACTACAAGGTTCGCCGCTGAGCACCATTGCCTACGCATTTCAATTCGATGCCATGCTGTATGCCAAGCACTTACGCGGTATAGCAGAAGCCAATGGCGTAGTGCGCACGGAAGGCAAAATCACCCAGGTAAATCAGCATCCGGAAAACGGCCATATAGCCAGTGTGGATACCGACAACGGCCATCACATTGATGGGGATTTGTTTATCGACTGCTCGGGCTTTAAAGGCCTGCTCATCGAACAAACCTTAAATAGCGGCTACGAAGACTGGTCCCATTATTTGCCCTGCGACCGGGCCATTGCGGTAGCCAGCAACAAGCTCGACGAGTTAACCCCTTTCACCCGTGCTACGGCAAAGTCAGCAGGCTGGCAATGGCGAATTCCGCTGCAGTCTCGCACCGGCAACGGCCACGTGTATTGCAGCAAGTTTATGGACGACGACACAGCATTGCAAAGTCTGTACGCCGACCTGAACAGCAAACCGATTTCCGAGCCCAATTACCTGCGCTTTAAAGCCGGGATCCGCAAAAAGCCCTGGAACAAAAATGTAGTGTCGCTTGGCCTGGCATCTGGCTTCTTAGAGCCACTGGAATCCACGTCGATACACTTAATTCAAACCGCCATTGCCCGGTTAATGACGAATTTCCCGGACAAGCTGTTTAATCAGCACGACATTGATTATTACAATGAGCGTACGCGGCTTGAGTACGAGCAGGTGCGTGACTTTTTGATTTTGCATTACAAGGCCACACGCCGAAACGACAGCCCGTTCTGGCATTACTGTCGTACCATGGATATTCCCGAGTCGCTGCACAAGCGCATCGAAATCTACAAACAAAATGCCCGCTTATACCGCCACGATAACGAGTTATTTAACCACGTAAGCTGGTTTGCGGTCATGCACGGTCAGGGCATTCAGCCCGAGCGCTATCATCCCATTGCCGATATACTTTCAGAGGATGAGTTACATCGTAGGATGGAAGAAATTCATACGGTGACAGGTAAGTGTCTGCAGGTAATGCCCGGACACGAGGACTTTATTGCGAAGCACTGCAAAGCCAATTTGCCGGTCTAAACAGGTTAGCCCGGGCAACCGCAGGCATTACCCTATGCCTGCTAGTCGTCGCGATTAAGGGCTTCCAGTAATTCAATTTCGAAGTACAGGCTACTGTTTGGTGGGATCTTGCCCACCTGCCTTTCGCCGTAGCCCAGCTCAGCCGGGACCCACAACTTGCGCGTACCACCAACCCTCATCCCCTGTAAGCCCTGAAACCACCCCTGAATGACCTTGGTTTTCGACAAAACGGTTTGAAACGGACGGCCTTTTTCATAGGACGAATCAAACTCCGTGCCGTCATCTAACAGCCCGCGATAGTGTGCGGTGATCAACGCGCCTTTCTTCACCTCACTGCCCTCGCCCACAATAACGTCTTCAATTCGGATTTGCTCAGTCATGTCTTTACTCATTTATTCAATATCGGGCGCATGGTAACGCAGGTTTTAAGATTGGGTGAAGTGAGTTGGAACAGTATTTTCACAAGAGCGATATAATCCAACCATACCGCCCAGCTCCAAAATGAGCTAAAGTCATGCTTTACAACCTAACATTGAATGGATTTTACATGTTCAGATGGCTTTTCGTGATCGTGTTGTTGTTTGGTTGTGTAGCAAAGCACCCACCATCATCTGAGTGCAACACTATAAAAGACTGTACCCTTGTCATTAAAGCAAAGCTTACTTCTAATCTCTCTGTAAAGGAGACTTCATACCCTAAGCCTGTCGTCATTTCATTTTTACTGAACGATAGTGCGGAGGTCATAGCCTATGAAGTACTAACCGACGACAATAACGAAGCTCTGGAGAAGGCAGCTATTGAGGCTATCAGGAAATCGTCGCCATTTACTGAGTTATTTGGTTTATCTAAACCTGACTTTGAAGAGTCCAAAGACATTAGGCTAACAGTGGATTTCACGCAGTAGTAATGCGTTAAAGGGATTTGAAATTGAAGCAAATTAACATAGCCAGATTCACATTAGGCTTTATGTGGATATATCAGGGATTGGTGCCAAAGTTGTTCACTATTGCGCCACTGGAATGGCAGCTATCATCAAGCATTGGATTCTCTGCGGACGCTACTTTTTGGTTTATAAAGTTTGCAGGCTTGAGCGAAGTGATTTTCGGATTACTGCTCATCAAATACTACCAGTCAAAACCGCTGTTAATGCTGAATATTTTGGCATTAATTGGCTTACTTATTGTCAGCGCGGTGTTGCAACCTTTGTTGCTTGTTGAAGCATTTAATCCCGTCACCACCAATATTCCCTGCATCGCATTAGGCGTATATCTGTTTTCCATGGAAACGGCAGAGACGTCGTTACAGCAATAGACACATAAAAAAGGCCAGTTGCCTGGCCTTTTTACATGAACACTAAATTTACACGCTATTAGTAGGTATAGCGAATACCAAACTTAAAGCGACGGTCATTCAGGAAGCTCGAACGCATATAACGCTGACCACTTTGGTCAATTTGCGCTTCAGAACTGCTCTTCTCGTCGAAGATGTTCGCACCGTTGAAGCTTAGCTGCACGTTTTCAGTAATGTCGTAGCGTAATGATACGTCAACAAAACTCGTAGGTTGTTGGAACAGCGGGTCACCGGTGATCCAATCGCGATAAGCATTCAGGTACTCTGAGCGATAGTTGTACGCAATTCGCACCTCAAATTTCTCGTCCTGGTAAATACCAATCAGGTTAGCGGTATGGCGCGACTGTCCAACCAGGTCATCACGTCCAAAACGCAGGTTATTAGCAAACGAACCCGGGTCTGGCTCGCCATCATTGTCCGCATCCAAGAACGCCGGTGGTGGTGTGGCAGACGCATCAATGAACGTATAGTTAGCCTGTACACCAAGGTGCGACCAAATGCCAGGTAGTTCGTCAAAGAAGTCCTGATAAGAGAACTCTAATCCGCGAATTTCCGCATCAGACTGATTAACAGGCCCAACGTATTGGTAATTAACCGATGCGCCATCCAGCGTAATAGTATCCTGTACATCTACACCCCAGGAAATAATGTTTTTCAGGTCCTTACCAAAGATAGCCGCACTGAAGTATTCGCCGTCTTCAAAGTACCATTCAAACGACACATCCCAGTTAATCGCTTCTGTGGATTTTAAATCAGGGTTACCGCCGTTTACGTTAATTGAACGCACGAAGATATCTTCTGCGCCACGAGCGATACCAAAATTTGGATCATCCTCAGGCAACGGATCAAACTGAACGGTAGTAAACGCTCCAGACACCGTTTGCGCCGCTCTCAGATCCTGAATATTTGGACGCGTGACCGCTTTACTAATCCCAAAGCGCAGCAGCATTTCGTCGTTTAAGTTCCACTTCACGTTCAATGAAGGTAAGAAGTGATCGTCGGTTAAATCCACCTTTCGCTCAGTTGACGCTTGCTCCAGATACGCAACAGTTTCTGGCAGGAAATCAGCCGGGTGATCGCGATCCTCTGCACTTTGTGGATACAGAGGCAGATCAACATCGTCAGTATCTTCCCATACCTCTGAGTAACTTAGCTCACCGTCAGAATTCGACTGGGTGCGGGTATAACGTAAACCCACATTGCCTTCGATATCCATACCGTTACCAATCTCTTTATAGAAATCCAATCGCACATATAGGTTAAGGGTTTCTTCGGTAATATCAGACACCTGATCCGGCTGATAAATTGGCGTGTACTTGCCGTCCTGAGTGCGACGCGCTAAACCATTCGCAGAATAAGGATTCCATCCACCATTAGCCAGGTCGGGTTCGTTCTGATAGAAATCAAAGAACTGGTGGGGATTGCGTAACAGGTTAGAATCCACGAATACGAAAGACGTGTTATCCCCACCCACTACGCCACCGCGATAGAAGTCAGACATATCTACAATTTCGTGCGCAACGGTATCGAAGTTGTTGTACATCGCCATACCGCCGTTCCACGCCTGAGATGCAGCCTGCCAGTTCATTCCCGCGTCACGGTTAACCTGTTCTCGCTCTGAGTAACGCGCACCAAACTTAACCGACTCAAACCACGAATCACCTTCAAACTGATAGGTTGCATCTGCGCGAAGCGCGTTTAACTCACCTTCACCGTCGCGGTAACCATCAGAGATGAAAGGCATAAATGTTGAACCTGCATCGGCGGTACTGGTTGGATACTGCCAAGCGTTCTGATTTTCACCTTCGTCGAAAATAAAACCACCAATATCCAGACGCGGATCATGTGAGAGTTCCAGATAAGGATTATCTAAATCAGGGCGGTAGAAAGCCTGAACAAAGGTATTCGCGCCCACCCACAACTCACGATGTTTAGATTCAGCGGTGGTGCGGTGACCGTCGATTTCAACCATCCAGTTGTCGGCAGGACGCATTTTCAGATTGAAGCTGATATCGTCGGTCATGGATTCCTGCTGAACGCCCACACCAAGGTTACTCAGTTGCAAACCATATGCGCCGTACCAGGAATCACCTGAATCGGTTAGCATACCTTGCTCCATCAAGCCGCCCGTAACCGGAACGGTTTCATCACAGAAACCCACCGGGCTTTCGTTGTTACCGTTACAACGCGCGATACCGTCGGAGGTAAACGGTTTAACAACCAGTTCACTTAATTCAAAACGGTTCCAGCTGTTTGCATCGGTAAAGGATTCGGTAGTTTGCTCTACTGAGTTACTGTCGTTTTCTACTCGAATATATTTAACGGTTAATTCGGTATCGTTGTCCGGGCTACGCCACTGACCGGCCACATAGAAACTGTCGCGGGTTCTGTCTACCTGATTAGTACGAAGCTGGAAGCCCTGTGGCACAGCCACTACAGAACCGGCTTCCGGAATATAATCGCCGGTAAACGCATCCTGTGACAAGTTGTCACGCGGGTTAGGAGCAGCGGTTTGAAAGCCGTGAATTTCAGAGGCCAGATCGGATGTTGAGTACGATCCTAACAAACCAAATTCGCCTTTAGAGGTTTTCCATCTGTCGCCAGCCACTACGCTGAACGATGGGCTCCATTCCTCACGCAAATCGGTGTAGGTAGTATCAGCGCTAAAAATGAACACGCGTCCTTCGCGATCGAAAGGCTCTAATGTTCTTAAGTTAATTGAACCACCAATACCACCTTCAATCAGATCAGCAGATTGGTTTTTATACACGTCAACGCCGCCAATCAGTTCTGGCGGAATCGCAGCCCAATCCAATGCTCGACCACCGTTTGCACTAAATGCATCGCGGCCGTTGAACTCAGAACGCACAAAGCCCAAACCACGGATCAGGTTACCTGAGCCTTCCGGTGAGGGGAAATCATCATCGCCAGCAGTAAAACGGGTTACGGTAATACCCGGAATACGCGCCAGTGCTTCTGCTACCGACAAATCTGGTAATACGTTTGCGTCTGTTGCTGTAATTGAATCCACGAAGGTTTTTGAAGAACGCTTTAGATCAGCGGCCGTTTCAAGCGCTCCCCTGATACCCTTAACTTCAATGACTTCCGTTTCGTATTCTTCGGAGTCTTCTACTTGTGTTGCAGGCGCTTCCTGAGCGTATGCCTGTTGGGTAAAACCCACAATTGCCATGGCAATTAAACTTTTCTTAAACTTTCCATCCGATCTTTTTTGTTGAGTGTGCCTTTTATCCATTCTCTTCTCCATCCACGCACCCGAGCTGAACTTTTTGTTTTTGTATTCAGTGACCTTTACTTCAAATGTAAGCGCTTTCAAAGCGGTTACAAAAAAAAGCTGTAAGCGTTTACAACCATGAAGCAAAAAATATGTATTTAAAGTGCCAACAATTTGTAACAATTTATATACATTTTTTTACCATATTCTTTTCAAGGTTATTTTTCAAGCAAATTTTCACTTACAGCACAAAGTATTTCTCCATGACATCGTTATCCTAACTATATGATGGTAAAATAACTTTTTCTTAGTTCAGCTTTATTTTTCCGTCAACGGCCTTTTGAAGAAAGTCAGAAATTCTTACGATCTCGTCGCGAGCTTCGCAGTCGTAGCAGCGTTTTAAAATAGTGTTTATGGCATCCAGGTGATCGGCTGCGCCCTCTTTATCCTGTCGTAACAGCTTCATTAAGGCTAATCGATAGTGGGCATCGTATTGGATTTGGCTTAATGCCACCGCACGCTCGAAGCTGCTTTCTGCGTCTTCGGCACGACCGAGTTGCAACTGTGACATGCCTGTCATGTAAATTTGAAAGGCGCGATTTTCACAAGTGTTTTCACGAACTTTGTCTTCATTTTTTTGCGTTTTCGCCGCAATTGCGTTCATTGAGGAATTGCCTTCAACTCTGGCAGCATTTGAATCGGTCATAGAGCTACCGGTGTTCACACCACCACCATTTACCTCCTGACTAATTTGAGATTCCCGAACGCCTTCAACAAATGCTTGTCGGTTTCGCTCCACCCTGAGTGCGCACTGCTCATTTTCCTTAAATTTCATTTCGGCTAAAGCAAATTCGCCTGCGTTAAAGGCTTGCATCGCTGCATCTCCGGCCCTGCCGGTAACCGTAATGTTCTCAACTTCCTCCTCGGTATTCGCTGCCTGACTGTCTTCCTGATTACTGGCTTGCAGTTGAGTACTAAGCAGTACGGATACTGCTGTTAACCCTATCAAACAGTGCCTTACTTTTACTTTTTGACTCCTCATCTTTCTGTCCCTCCTGGTAGTTAACTGAACAAGCATAAAACAATGTACAACATTGCCGCCCAACATTATTAACAAGTTATTTACCATCAGCCAACACATAAATAACCGGAATCAGAAAATAGGTGAGTACGCTGCCTGGAGGTATTAGCTAATCAAGTCCCTGCTACCTGAGTAATGCGAATTTTGATATCAAACAAAACAAAGCTTCACCGCCATACCGGTAAGAATCACAGCAATCGCACCATCAAACACCCGCCAACGCAGTGGCGAACTCAATAACGTTTTCAATTTTGGAGAGAAAGCAGTTAGCGATCCAAACCACAGAAGCGAAGCAGTACAAGCGCCCACCGCAAACATAGCAGGTTGACTTTGCTGCGCGCCAATTGAGCCCAACAATACAACGGTATCCAGGTAAACATGCGGATTTAATAAACTTATTGCCAAGGCAGCCAACACAGTTCGAAACCAATGCTGCGGTTTTACCTGCTCAGTACGCAAACCTGATTTGCTTTTAAGTGCCCGATAGCCAGCCTGCCATGCAAGATACAGCAACATCGCCACACCACCAGCGGTAAGCCAGGGCAATAGCGCCGGAGCCACTTCAGTCAGGCGATTAGCCGCAAATACACCAATAATGATCAACGCTGCATCGCACAGCATGCAAGTAAGCGCTATTGCGACTCGGTTTGCCCCCGCCATACACTGACTCAGCACCCAGATATTTTGCGCGCCAATTGCCACTATTAAACTCAACCCCAACAACACACCTGCAAGAAAAGACATAGCCCACTCCGTCGTAATTTGGTTTGCATTTTACGTACCGCGTGTTATTAATCTAATGAATAATAATCTTCATACATGCACAAAACTCATGATCGATTACGCACAGCTGCACGCGCTTTCGGCAGTGATTAACGAAGGCGGATTTGAACGCGCTGCCCGCAAATTGTTTATTACCCAATCAGCGGTAAGTCGCCGTATTCAGCAGTTGGAGTTTCAATTGGGTGAGCCCGTGTTGTTACGGCAACAACCTCCGAAACCCACTGCTACCGGCACCCGGCTACTGAATCACCTTCAACAGGTGTTGCAATTGGAATACGGGCTAGGTATCAACGCGTTACAGTACAATAGTGACCCTCAAAAGCCCTTAATTGTAAGGCTTGCGGCCAACTCAGACTCCATTGCAACCTGGTTACCCGAAGCGCTGGTGACCACCAACAACGAAGTTAACACACGCTTACAATTTGAGATCGTGCTGCAGGATCAAACCGTCGTCCTGAATCGCATGAAATCCGGCGAAGTGATGGTGTGTATTGCCTCTACTGCTGAGCCTGTAAATGGTGGCTTGGTAAGCTACTTGGGCGCGTTGCGATATCGCGCAGTAGCGAGTCCGGCGTTTGTAGCAGCCCATGGCATTCAATCGGTAGCAGATTTAGCTGACGCCCCCTGTTTAGTGTTCGATGAACACGACAAACTTCAGCATGAATTCTTAACCGATATAGTTAAAGCTACGCCAAAACGCATTCACCTATGCCCCTCTTCAGAAGGATTCAGGCAATCGGTGGTTGCTGGTTTAGGCTATGGATTATTGCCGGAATTACAGATTGGTGATGGCATTGCGCGTGGTGACATGGTGGATTTAGCGCCTCACTACACACTCGACACGCCCCTTTATTGGCATTACTGGCAAACTGAGAGTCCGTTACTTGCCAGTTTGCGAACGAATGCGCTCAGTGTTGCAAGGCGCCGGCTAATTCAACCTAATGCGCAATAATGTCAGGCATTTACTTTGGGAATTTGATCGTTCAGCTTTTGTAACATAACAATCAGTTGCTCGCGCTCCACTGCTGAAAGCACTTCGAGAAGTCTTGCCTCTCTGGCGAGCGCAACATGAAGAATGGCGTCATGTTTATCACGCCCCTCTGCAGACAAATTGATCAGAATTTGACGGGCATCTTTGTCGCTTTTTTCCAAGGTAATCAGCGCAGCACTATCCAGGCTTTTAATCGCCCGGCTCACGGCGGCTTTATCGAGTCCAATAACCTTGCACACTCTATTTGCCGTAATGGCAGGCTCTACCGCTAGTAACGCCATTACCCGCCATTCAACCACACCCACACCAAATTCACTGCGATAGTGTTGAGAAGCCCCGCTGGATAATTTATTGGCCAGGTAGGTGATCAGTGCCGGTACGTAACGTTCTAAATCCAGCTGTTTGTTTTTATTTAGGTTTTGTTCAGACATTAAGAGTATCTGGAAATTAAAACACCTATCTTAGCGACAATCATAAACATTGAGTAGCTTCAATATAGTTGACATATCAACCATATTGCCATTTAATAATGTTAATGATTAGTTAAACCAAGATGCCTCTATGCTCGATGTTATTATTCAGGCGATAACGCCGTTATCAGAATCGGTGGTCAAGCTTACCTTCACAGATCCAGCTAACCGGCTTTTGCCTGCCTTTGAAGCGGGTGCCCATATTGATATTCGTATTAGCGATGCCATCACACGCCAGTATTCCCTGTGTAGCTCTCCCTCTGATCGCTATGCTTACAGTGTTGCCGTACTTCGCGACCCGAATTCTCGCGGTGGCTCTGCAGCTATCCATACGACATTTCATCCTGGTCAGCGCATTAAAGTTTCGCCTCCAAAGAACCTGTTTGCCCTTAACCCGGAAGACACCAAAACAGTGTTAGTAGCGGGGGGAATTGGCATCACCCCCATCATGTCGATGGCACATGCTTTGGCAGAACAAGGTAAGGAGTTTACCTTGCTGTATGTCAGCAAGCCCGGTCAGCGCGTTGCGTTTGACACTGAATTGCAACATGGAATTTTTGTCGATCGCGTGCGGATACTTCAGCCAGACAACCGCGAACAAGTAAAAGCGTGGTTTACACAGAACATCGGTGAATATGGGGCGCAAAGCGGGTTATATACCTGTGGCCCAAACAGTTTTATGGACGCAGTACTGAGTATCGCAAATACGCTGAATTGGCCTGCAAACGCATTGCATCAAGAGCGCTTTGGGCTGGAAAAAGTGGATACCAGAAGCGACAAAGCGTTCGAACTATTCCTGAAACGCTCGGGACTCACCATACCGGTAAAAGCAAGTCAAACCGCACTTGAAGCACTGGATGACGCTGGTATAGAGGTCGATGCCAGCTGTGAACAGGGCGTATGTGGCACCTGTTTACTGAACGTCCTGGATGGTGAAGTTGACCACCGCGATGCCTATCTCACCGAACAGGAAAAGTCGCAACACAATCAGTTTACCCCCTGCTGTTCACGTGCTGTTTCGGCATCGCTGACACTGGATCTATAACCCTACACCCGAGATATTTCCCATGACCGTACAACAATTTTCCCCAACTGAAGCGTCGCAAGACACCATAAAAAGCACCGCAGGCACACGCCACAACTTCCCTCTGGATATGTGGTATGTTGCCGCGTTAAGCAGTGAATTGACTGACAAGCCACTGGGCCGAACGCTGTTGAATGAGCCCGTAGTGCTATTTCGCACTGCCGACGGCGCAGTAAACGCGTTAGAAGACCGTTGCTGTCACCGGTTTTTGCCCTTGTCTGCAGGTACATTGGAAGACAACGGCGTGCGCTGTGGTTACCATGGTTTATTGTTCAATGGCGACGGAAAAGTCATCGAAATACCCGGCCAGGACAAAATTCCTTCGCGAGCGAAAGTGCAGCGCTATGTCGTTAAAGAACAGGACGCGCTAATTTGGATTTGGTTCGGCAGCGACGTAAACAGTGAGCCCACTTGTGAACCACCACACTACCCGGTTCACAATAATCCCGCTTATCATTACAGCGGTGATGTATTCCACTACAACGCGCCCTATCAGTTAGTCCATGACAACTTATTGGATCTGAGCCATTTAGGTTACGTGCACCTTAAAACCATTGGCGGTAACGCCAGTATTCACATGAATGCTCAAATGGATGTAACACAGCATGGCAACAGCGTAAAAGTAGTGCGTCACATGCTGAATTCAACGCCACCACCGACTTACAGCGCCGCTTACCCGTTCAGTGGCAAGATAGACCGCTGGCAGGAGATCGTGTTTCACCCCTCACATCTGGAAATCTGGACAGGAGCGGTGGAACAAGGCAGCGAACCGGTTGATTCACCGGACCGTGGCGGCTTTCACATGCGCGGTTTTCACGGGCTTACGCCTGAAACCGACGAAAGCTGTTTTTACCTGTGGACCATGGCCAGTAACCCCACTCAAAACGTGGAAGACACCATGAAAAAGGTGTTCGACCAAACGGCCTTTACCTTTGATGAGGACAAGGTAGTCATTGAAGCCCAGTATGAAAATATGAAGCGCTTTAACGGCAAGAAAATGATTGATATTCACGTGGATGTGGGTGCAAACCGGGCCCGCCGGATCATTGAATCACTGAAGCAGGCGTAAATATCATAACCCCATAAACAAACAGCCCATGACGGGCTGTTTGTTTGATTTAACGCTCACTTATTTTTGAAACGTCGCAATGGCCTGCTTCACCATAGCCGCATACTGCGGGTCTGCCTGTTCGTACTGGGCCAGCATGCGTTGCTGAACATCGTCGGTACACTGGTGTAACCCTGCTGCGATATTGTGAACCAGCTGTCCTTTCTGACACGGGCTCATCAGCCTGAACAAATCACCCGCCTGTGAGAAGTTGTCGTCGTCACGGTTGTCGTGAATACCCAACCAGGCGTCTTGTTCAAGCGGCATGGGTGGCTCGGCCACGTCCGGCACTTCTGCGGGGGCGCCCTGTTCAGCACGGTCATTCGGATAGAAGTTCGCACCGCTCCCTGCAACCGCAGGATTAATCCCTGCAAACGCGCCATCTCGCTGGTAGTGATGTACCGGACAACGCGGCGCATTCACCGGAATTTGGTTATAGTTCGCACCAATGCGGTAACGCTGTGCATCCTGGTAAGCAATCAACCGGGCTTGCAACATACGGTCTGGCGACGCGCCAATTCCCGGTACCAAATTGCTCGGTGCAAATGCTGCCTGTTCGTTTTCCGCAAAGAAATTATCCACGTTGCGATTCAGTTCAAGCTGGCCAATTTCAATCAGCGGGAAGTCGCTGTGCGGCCACACTTTGGTGACGTCAAACGGGTTAATGTAGTAATCCCGCGCCTGTGCTTCGGTCATGATTTGCACCTTCACCGTCCAGCTCGGGAAGTCACCTTTATCAATGCTTTCCACCAAATCCTGCTGCGCACCGAAGGCGGGTTGAGTGGCCGCTTCTTCGTTGGTCAGAGTTTGAATGCCCTGGTTGGTTTTAAAGTGCCATTTAACCCAGTACCGTTCGCCGTTATCGTTCCAGAAGCTCAATGTGTGTGAGCTATAACCGTTAACGTGGCGATACGAGGCCGGAATGCCGCGGTCCGACATCAGAATAGTAGCCTGATGCAGCGACTGTGGGTTATTCGCCCAAAACTCATACACCGCCTGTGGATCCGGTAGATTGGTGCGCGGATTCTTCTTCTGCGAGTGAATGAAGTCCGGGAATTTAATGCCATCACGCAGGAAGAACACCGGCGTATTATTGCCCACCATGTCCCAGTTACCTTGTTGGGTATAAAACTTCACCGCAAAACCACGAGGGTCGCGGGCGTAGTCGCTGGAGTCCTGACCACCGCCTACGGTAGAAAAGCGCAAAAATACCGGCGTTTGCTGACCTTCGGTTTGCAGGAAATCAGCAATAGTGAAATCACTCAGGCTTTTAGTTAGCGTGAAAGTACCGTACGCGGCACTCCCACGAGCGTGCACTACACGCTCGGGAATACGTTCACGGTTAAAGTGTGCTAGCTTTTCAAACAGGTAATGATTGTCGAACGTCACCGGGCCACGGGCACCGGCAGTGCGGCTTTGATTGTCGTGCGCAACTGGCGCACCTGAACTGGTAGTTAATGGGCAACGTTTTGTCATGATACTTCCTCCAATTGGTTTTATAAATTAAAAACCATTTATTTGATGGAAGTATCCTAACAACAACCAATAATTAACTATATCGATATATATCAATCATGCTAATCAGTTTTTGCAATTACTCAATATCGACCAACCGCACGTCTACAATCATCACGGCATTCGGCCCAATTGCGCCGCTGTTACCCCGCTTCCCCCAGGCCAGTTCCGGTGGGATCACGAACTCATAGCGCGCGCCAACTGACATCATCGGCAAGGCTTCCTGTAGCCCTTCAATGGCTTCGCTAATAGCAAAGTCTTCGGGCAAGCCCTTCTTGTAGGTGTCGTCGATAACCGAACCGTCGCCCAGCATAATGCGCTGATGTACCTTCACCCGATGATGCGGACCAGGCTGTTCACCTTGCGCATCGTCAATAATGCGGTAAATCAGCCCCGATGCGGTTTCGGTGGTATCGGGGCGTTGACGGTATTTAGCTAACACATCCTGGGTCAGATTGCGGTTGCTGCCTCGGGAGCCTTTTGCTTGTTTCTTTTGTTTTGCCATTACTATTAAATTTGCTTATTTTAGTTTGGATCTTTCAGCAAGCGTATCCCATATATCCCACCAGCAACAGAGTCAGGGGCTGCACTAAAGCGCAGTGTAAGCACGTTTGCTTTGCGCATAGCCGGACTTAACGGGTAATCCACCGTGTAAAAATCCATCTCAGGCTCACCAACCGGTAGCGATACATCTGCTAATAACTCGTTGTTCAGTGAAATCGAGAACTGTCTGCCTACGTCACCTTTGAAGTACGTGATCCGCAATACGCCAGCCTCAAGCGCTTTATTGCTTAAGCGGTATTCAAAGAAGCCAGTGGCGTCGCGCCAGTGCATGCCGTTATTCACCCCGGCACGTGTTTGGTTACCGCGGAAGTCGTGCTCAACTTCTGGCTGTTGCTCTCCAGGCGTAACGACATCGACAGTCATGGCTTTTAATGCAGCAAGTTCAGCCGCTTTTGCATTAGCACTTTTTACGTAATCATCGAACGCGGTTTCCGGCATTTGCGGCCAGTACACCTGATAACGGGCGTCGTGCAAACGGAAGAAGGGAATAAGGCGCGTAACGGCGTTTTCGTCAACCAGGTTCGCAATAGCCACGTTACCACTGGCCACAAAAGACAGCGACGTAGGATCGGGGCGTTGTAACTGTTGCAAGAATGCCTCTGGCTCACCCAACATAATTGGCAATGCCTCAGGCGGGCATACCGGCCCGGCGGCAATGTGACCCATACGGCTGTCGTCAGCCACAAAGTTCAGCGTTTCTTTTTCAAATGCCTTAACAGGCGTTGCCATGACGACCGGACCGTAAATCACAGAATAGTAGTCCTGGCCGTCCGGTAACTGCTCAGTGGCGAGCGTTGGGTTCAATTTGAAGGTTACTGTGTCACCCGTGTTCCAGTCTCGCGTTATTTGCCAGTATCCGTTAGTGAACACGGCACGTATTGGCTTGCCGTTAACACTAATTACTAACTCGCCCTGAGACCAACCGGGTTGACGCAGGTTTAGGGTAAATGGCGTGTCATCGCGTTCGGTATTCACCGTTAAAATCACCGCGTTATTATCGGGGAAGGCGGTTCGCTGAGTAACGGTAACACCGGTTTCCTGCCAGTGTAATGAGGCTGGCATAAACAGGTTTACCCATAGCTCACCATTTGAGTGAGTAAACGCTAACTCTCCATACTTACTATGGTTTTCAATACCAGAGCCAACACAACACCACATAGAGTCATGTACCGAGGAGTACATGCGGTAATGACCGGGACGCATGGACGTAAAGTACACCAGGCCACCGTGCTGTGGATGCTGGCTGGATAGAATATGGTTGTACGTGGCGCGCTCATAAAAGTCCAGATAGCGGGCATCACCTGTGCGAAGAAACAGCATTTTGCTGAGCTTCATCATGTTGTAGGTGTTACAGGTTTCCGGCCCTTCGATGTCTTCCACCATAGGGGTGAAATCTTTGTCATCGTGGAAGTGCTCGCGCACACTGTTGCCACCTATACTCACGCTGCGATGTTGACTTACGGTATCCCAGAAATACGTCGCTGCTTTTTCCCATGCGGCGTCATCGTTCAACTCTGCGACACGAAGGGTACCGATGATTTTCGGAATTTGTGTGTTGGCGTGCAAACCGGTCAGTTGATCCTGACCCGCAATTAAAGGTTGGATAATTTTCTGGTGGGTAAACTGCTGAGCCAGCTTTAGATAGCGCGGGTCGTTGAAGATAGCGGCCATATCGGCAAACACTTCATTGAGCCCGCCGTGCTCTGAGTACAGCATTTGCTGGAATTGGTCATCGGTAAGCTTGGCCGTGGTGTCGAGTATCCATTCGCCCAACGAACTTAACATGGCTTTTGCCAAGGGCTGATGCGCTATCTCGTAGGCATCGCGCAAACCGTGAAAAATCTTGTCGATATTGTATAGCGGTACCCAACGGTCGTTCAGGCTGAACAAATCCGCTTTGATTTCACCGGCTTTAATTTGCGCCCACATAGCCTGACTGTTTGGAATACCGCCGAGATACCCACCCGTTGCTTGTTGGGCGCGGTGCAGTTCATTAAGCATATATTGCAAACGCTGTAACAGGGCTTCATCACCCGTTGAGGCATACGCCAGACTCAATGCACTTAAATAGTGTCCGCCAATGTGGCCGTCCAATCCTGAGTTTTCCCAATTGCCGTAGGAATCTTCTTTGGGCGCAAGCCCCGCTTCGCGTAAATAGGGCGCAAGCAACCGGTCTGGCTCCATGGCGAGCAAATAGCTGACATTGGTGTGCATTGCATGGGCAAAAGGTCCGTCGGTAATGCGTACCTGAGACAAGTCGAATAATTTGCCAACTGGCATAGTATGGAGGGCGGCAGCTGAGCTTGCCTGCTCGGCAGAGACTTGCGCTTGGGGATTAGCGCTATCAGCGCTACATGCCGACAATGTCGGCAACAGCGCGCTGGCGCAAAACGCCAGACACCATTTTTTAAAGACAGGATTCATCATAGCGTTTTGCTTATTGTTGTGTGTTTATGGCTGGCCGGGCTTTCCGAAAATCGGCATGCCGTTTTCGTCCCACTTCAGGTGCTTCACAAACGTGTGGCGGTCTGGGTTCCACAGTGGGTCGCCTTCGATTTCGGTGTACTGACGGCAGTGATACACCAGCACGTCATTGCCATCCTGATCAACAGTAAAGCTGTTGTGACCCGGACCGAACATTTCTTTAGGCTCATTCGTGAGGAACACAGGCTCCTGCGACTTAGTCCAGCTCGCAGGGTCCATTAAATTGCTGTCCAGATCTGCGTACAACAAACCCATGGCGTAGTTTTCATCGGTTGCACTGGCGGAATAGGTCATGAAGATCTTACCGTTACGCTTAATGACGTTTGGCCCTTCGTTCACCCAAAAACCAATGATTTCCCAAGGCAGTTCAGGCACAGTGAGTCGTGCGATATCACCGGTAATTTTGGTAGGCGTTTCCATCTTCGCCAGGTACAGATTTGAGTTGCCGCGGATACCCGGCTCTTTCTGCGCCCAGCAATAATACAATTCGTCGTTGTGATAGAAGGTAGTGGCGTCAAGACAGAAGGTATCCCATGGCGTTTCAATTTGACCACAGAATTCCCATTCGCCGTCTACCGGGTTGGCGTCGTCACACTTGATGGCGTACATCCGGTGCTGGAACAGATCATCCTTGATTTCGCGGCTCGGGGCGGCGGCGAAATACACATACCACGCGCCTTCGTTGAAATGGATCTCGGGTGCCCAGATAAGCTCACTGTAGGGGCCGGTGTCGGGCTTAGTCCAAACCATACGCGTCGGCGCTTGCGCCAGGCCTTCGATTGTTTCTGCACGGCGTAACTCAATTCCATCGTAAGCAGGGACTGACGCAGTAAAGTAGTAAAATCCATCAGTGTGCTTGAAAATAAACGGGTCAGCGCGTTGTGGGATCAACGGCTCATTGGTATTCATCATGACTGAACTCCACGTGTCATGTTAGAGGTAGAAGGCATTGTGTCGCTTACTGTGGTATCAGATTTAGCATTGGCTGCGCGATTGTCTGCAACAACCTTGGCAAGCTTTGCGTATTCGACGTCGGTGATCACGTAGCGGTTCATCAACCAACCCACCAGATAATGGAAGAAGCCTGATATTACTGTGAGCATTAGTACTATGCCGGTAAGGGTGAATTCACTTTGTTCTGTGCCCGGCGTGTATTCGAAATACGCCAGTAACCAGCCAACCAATGCACCCGCCACACCCATACCTGCTTTCTGGCAGAATGAGATACCGCCGAATGCCAAACCGGCAACGCGCTTACCTTCTTTGCTTTCACCATAGTCAACCACTTCAGCAATGGCAGACCAGAAAATTGGGGCGTGGAGGTCCACTACAAAGCTGATCAGGAAGAACAGCACAAACGCCAGTACCAGATCGTCCGGGCCAACCGCAAAATACATGATCACAGATAACAGGCCTACTGCCATTTGACTAAAGCGGAACAGTTTTACCTTGCAGTAACGTTTGGTGATCCAGGTAGAGGCAATCATGGCAAGAATGGCAGCACCCACGCCGGTAGATAAGAACAATGACTGCATACCTGAATCGCCGCCCAGGTAATATTTTGCGTAGTACAGGGCTACCGAGCCGCGCACAACATAACCGATGGTGCCTAGTACACACACGCCACATAGAATCAGCCACTGATCGTTTTTAAACAGCAGCGACAATTGCTCTTTAAGTGGTTTGTCTTCCACTTCGTGCTCAAGGCGCTCGGTGGTTGCAAAGAAGCAAAACATGAACATCACCACTGCGAGCACTGCCATCAGCCCCATTGCAGCCTGATAGCCTGCGGCGCGGTCACCGTCCCACATATCTGCACCCGCCATCCAGGGCACAATAATGGTTACCAGAAACGCTGCCACCTTGGCAAAGAACAAACGATAGCCGTTGGCCGACAGCTTTTCTTTCGGATCAGCGGTCATAACACCAATCAGTGATATGTAAGGAATGGTTACCGCAGTAAACATCAGCGTAACGAAAATATAAGTAGAATACGCCCACACAAGCTTGGCGTTGTAGTCGACGTCAGGGGTACTGAATGTCAGAAAGACGGAAATACCAAACGGCACCGACAAGAACAGGAAATAAGGACGATAGCGCCCCCATCGGCTGGTGTAGCGGTCGGTCACCATACCCATCAGTGGGTCACTGATAGCATCGAGGATGCGAACTAACAGGAACATTAAAGCCATGTCAGATGGCTTGAGTCCGAATATATCTGTGTAAAAGAAGGTGATGATCAACATCATTGAGGAGATCACCACATTGACTGCCATATCCCCGGCGCCAAATCCGACTTTTTCTAACCGTGTTAACTTCTGCGAAACCATACCGCGCTTCCGACTGAATACCTGCCAAAGCAGGTAATTATGAATGGATACCGAGCCTGTACATTAGCCCCGTGTTAACGACATTTGCAAACCAAATGTTAATGACAAATATACTATTATCATACTTTTAAAATAACAAGTATTTTGTCTCAAATACTCGTCCGGCCGCTGATTTTTAAGCCAGTGAAAATAGAAAAAGCCCGGCAAGCCGGGCTGTCTTTCACGATTTATTCACACCAGATTACATACTGTAACGCAAGCCCAGTGCGAAGGTTCTGCTGATAATAGCACTACCGAAGTTATTAGTGGTTGGGTATTGATAATAACTCTGATAAACCTCATCAGTCAGGTTCGTTGCGTCAAACGTCAGCATCAGGTTTTCGCTCACGTCATAACTCATCTGGAAGTTCAGACTCTGCTCTGGGCGACGATACACGCCCAGCGGGTTAGCAAAAATCGCCGCTTCGTAGTTATTCAGGAAGTCATCACGCCATACATAAGACAAACGCATGTCGAAATCTTCTTTCTCGTACACAGCAACCACACTGTAAGATTTGTCAGATACTGCAAACATGCTGCGAGACAGTACGCGTGATACGAATATGTCACCGTTTTCGTCTACGTCAAACTCTGGGATATCCTGTTCTGAATCAAGCAATGTATAACTAGCTTGCACACCCAGTCCATCCAGCATATCCGGCAGATTTTCCGGGAAATAAACCAATCCTAATTCCCAACCGTTCAGCTTACCGTCAGACGCATTGCCAGGCTGCGTAATAACATAACCCGTTGGCTCTTCGTCCTCTGGTCCTTGCAGTGTTACCTTGCGCTTGGAATCAAATACGAAACCTTCGATATCGCGTTGGAACCAGGCAGCGTAAACAGAACTCTGTGGTGAGAAGTACCACTCAACAGATACGTCCAGGTTTGTTGATTCCACAGGGCCTAAGTCTGGGTTACCCTGCCCCGCTGTTTTCAGTTCCAATCCAGTTAGATTTGAACCATAAGAAATGGTTGGGTTAAGCGCTGCGAAGTCCGGACGACGCACTGTTTCGGTATACGCTAAACGCGTAATAATGTCGTCAGCCAGATGGTAACGCACAACAAAACTTGGCAATACTGAAGTACTGGAGCCTTCACCTTCTGTTACCACGTCGCCATCGTAGAAGCTCATCTCCCGATCAGCTTTTTCTACGCGAACACCAAACTGACCATCTAACTTCTTACCACCAACTTCCATTGAGAAATCAGCTTCAACATAGGCTTCTTTCGACACTTCTTCAATTTCAAAGTTAATGCCCGGAATCTGGTCAGTGACATCGTCATAGCCGTGTAATGCGCGAATATCCTGACGATTCTGAGCAATATACTTCGCATCTACCGCAGCCCAGCTTGCTGGGAAGTTGGCGCGACCATCGAAGAAGTTGCTGTTGATATAAGTAAACCCATCTTCAAACTCGGTCAGAGACATTGCTACATTGCCACCCGGGCCTAAGTAATCGTAATCTTCTGCTGTGCGCTTGTCGTAACGCAAACCGTATTTTAGTTTTTCGATTGGGCCTAAGTTAACAAACTGCTCAGTATCCACTTTAAAGGTCAGTGCATCACCTTCACCGCGGTAAGAATTGTCGTACAGGCCGTCTGTTTGCCACAGCGCTCGGTTGGTCAGATCCGACTCATCAATTGCGGTATTCGGATTATCAACCACTTCCAGTGAAGGAATACCGGCGCCTGCGTTAAAGTCAAAATTCAGCGTCCCTGTCAGGTATTGAGGTACGCCACGCATGGCGAAGAACATATTTGAGTATTCACTGGTCTGATAAATCAGTTCTGATTTAACCTGAATGTTATCGGTTAAATACCAACTACCACCTAGTGCATATAAGTAGCCGTCGGTTTTACCAGTAAAGTAGTCACCACTGGTAAAGT
Source organism: Aestuariibacter sp. GS-14 (assembly GCF_006494365.1). GTDB lineage: Bacteria > Pseudomonadota > Gammaproteobacteria > Enterobacterales > Alteromonadaceae > Alteromonas > Alteromonas mangrovi. The sequence continues at coordinate 24,945 of NZ_VHIP01000007.1, read as the reverse complement.
TATTGCCGATATTCTGCGAGTCCATGGCTGTACCCGCTTTAACGATATTGGTATCACCATATAAATACAGTGGTGTGCTAGGATCTAATAAATAGGTGTGCTCTACGTTTTTAAAAAACATAGTGGTTTGGTCGTCAGTGCGGAATCCGTTATAAAATGCCTCGAATAAGTACTCTGACCAATCGTTTGGTGCCCACTGCAACGATACGCTTACCGCGGGACGTTCGCGATCACCGTATTTATCAATACCGAAGATCGCGTCACGAGACAAATAGTACTCTGCGTCTACGCCATTAATATCCAGAGTTGAACCAGCAGCAAATGGCAAGCCTTCCTCAAGACCAGGTGTCCAGTATTCAGAAGAGATACGCGTGAGCATATCGTAACCTTCTGGTGGGTTTTTGGTAAAATAAGGTAACATCGCGCCCGCAGTAATGCTTTGATCGCGGAAACGCGTTCTTGCATAAGCTACGTTAACCAAAGCACCAATTTCACCAAATTCAGTATCCCAACGGTCACTTACCAGTAGGCTTACGTTTGGATCGTAGTAATCAGCTTGCTCCTGTTCAATGGCACGAGCAGCCAACACAACTTTAGAGTCTTCAAAGTCAAACGGACGTTGCGTTTTTACGTCAATTTGACCCGCCAGGCCACTACCCAACTGAGAAGCAGAGCGGGTTTTATATACGTTTGCACTTTGCAGTAATGCTGCCGGGATATCGGCTAACGCAATGGAGCGACCTGTAGAGGTGAAGATATTACGACCGTTTACCGTTGTAGTTACGTCAGTCAGACCACGAATAGATACGGTATTAACTTCACCAGACGCACGGTCAGTTACCTGTACACCTGTTACACGCTGTAGCGCTTCTACTACGTTGTTATCTGGGAATTTACCGATATCTTCAGCTACGATAGCGTCCACAATTTGCATATTCTGACGCTTAATATTGATTGCCTTATTAAGACTTGCACGAATACCCGAGACCTCAATAACTTCCACATCCTGAGTGGCATCGTCCTGAGCGGAATCGGCTTCCTGAGCCTGCAGCAAGGTACTGCTGAGTGCCAGTACAACTGCGGTTGCTAAATGTGTTCTCTTAAACATACGGTAAACCTCCATTACTGGGAGCGTTTAATACTCCAGGCAGTAACCTAGTAAGTGCGTTATCTGCAAAATAAAAAGATTGTTATTTTTCGTAACCGATCTATAAATTATCGGTAGATATTATTGTATGATTTAATTGGTGTCAACAAAGTCTGTTAAAACTATTAACATTTCTTAACAAATCAACTTAACATTGCTTATTGGTTAACATAAACTGAATTTATAACAAAGAAATAATCATAAATAACAAATAGATAGTCTTTTTTACGATATCTTGCAGCACATTATATTTAACAACAGATTTACATGGCGCAACTTAGATGGTACTTTAAAATGATAATACAATATTACTTTGATGAGGTTTAACCATGAAATGGAACAAAGTGTTGTTAGCCGTGAGTATATCCGCAGCATTAGGTGGGTGTGGAGACGGAACACAACAAAAAGTTGAAGGTATTGTGCAGGCACCTGATAACACGGCACCTGTTAGTATAGCCGACCCTGTATTCCCAACTGAAGTGACTTTTGCTGAAGTAGGTGTACACGACCCTTCAGTCATTCGTCTTAATGACGGTACTTTCTACATTTTCGGTTCACACATGGCATATGCCAGTTCCACCGACTTGGTTAACTGGACGCAGTTGAATCCAGCTGCAGCAGACAACGCGGCAGCTGCTGCAAATACCCCGTTATTTAATACCTACGAATCAGAAGTCGCAGAAGGTATTGCCTGGGTAGGCGGTTGGGTAGGGTCCTGGGCCTCTGACGTAATTCAACTAGCTGATGGCCGATACTACTTTTATTACAACCACTGTGCTTTACCTGAAAACGGTGAGTGTGTATCGCGTTCTTATTTAGGTGTTGCCGTATCTGATGACATCGAAGGTCCTTATGAGGATTTAGGTCTTATTGTAACCAGTGGTCACACAGGTGATGAAAATCCTGGGATCAATGGTGAAAACTATGACGGTAACATTCATCCAAACGCTATCGATCCAGACGTTTTCTTTGATAAAGAAGGCCGCTTGTGGATGGTGTACGGCTCATACTCTGGCGGTATATGGATCATGGAAATGGATCCTCAAACCGGTAAAGCTTTACCTGATCAGGGTTACGGCACCAAGTTGATGGGCGGTTTCTACAGCGCTATCGAAGGGCCAAATATGCTGTACAGCCCGGAGTCTGATTACTACTACCTGTTTACCTCGTTTGGTGGCTTCAATAACGCGGATGGATACAACATGCGCATTGCGCGCTCTCGTAATCCGAACGGTCCGTTTGAAGACATTAAAGGCCAGGATATGATCGGCGCAGCAGGCGCATGGTCAGCCATCGAAGGCTATGGCAACAAGATTATGGGTGGTCACTTATTCGATGTGAATCCTGGCGAAATGGGCTCAGATCACGGCTATATGTCACCAGGCCACAACTCAGTTTACTTCGACGAATCAACTGGTCAGTATTTTGTGATTTTCCATACACGCTTCCCGGGTACCGGAGAAATTCATAACGTGCGTGTTCACGAGATGTTTGTAAACGAAGACGGATGGATGGTTGTTGCGCCACATCGTTACGTTCCGGTTCAGGATGGCGACAATATCGCCGACGAAACCGACCTGATTGGCACATTTAAAGTCATTAATCACGAAACAGACATTGCCCGTGAAGCCAAGGTTTCCAGCTATATGACACTGGAAGACTACAACGTCATCAGCGGCGACTTTAGCGGTAAATGGTATTATGAAGCAGACAACACAGTTCGCTTGTACATCGACGGATTAGGCACTTATAAAGGTGTTTCTTCCTGGCAGTACAACGACAATATGGGTCAGTTCGTACCCACGTTTACTGCGGTAGGTGAGGATGGATCTTCATTGTGGGGTAGCAAAACCGCCACCACGGATGAAAGCATCGCGCTAACTAACACACTTGCAGCTATCAGCTTCCCGGAACAAACCACGTTTAACCTGGACTTACCAGCAGTAGGCGCAAATGGTGCAGCAATTACCTGGACGTCAAGTCACCCGGACTACATTGAAGTTAAAGGTACACCAGAACTGCCAAATGCTGTTTACTCCGGCATTGTTACTCGTCCAAATGTGGGTAACGACGATGCAACTGTAACGCTAACCGCAAGCGCTACGCTTAATGGTGTAACGCAAACACAGAGCTATGAAGTAATGGTACCAGCACGCGTTGCTTACAACCGTGTTGCACACTTTAGCTTTGACACCAACCTGAGTGACAGCATCGGTAATTACAGCGCTGCTACTGAAACCGGTATTCGCCCGGATAGCACAGACGGAACAGTAAGCTATGCTGTTGGTCAGAACGGTCAGGCTGCCGTTCTTGATGGTACCAACGGTATTCGTCTACCCAACGGCATTATCGATTCATACGACTACACTGTATCTATGTGGCTGAATGCAGCTCAAACTACTATCTTCACTCCGGCGTTATTTGGTGATGCAGGTGCGAATGGTTGGATTAACCTTGCACCACAAAGCTGGGACGGCAACATAATGCTGTGGAGTAACTCGGCTCTGAAAGGCGCCAACCCATGGTTTGATGGTATTACTGGCGTTCCAATGCCTCTGAATACCTGGAAACACGTAGCATTCTCAGTAAATAAAGGCATTGTTAAAGTGTTTGTAGACGGTGTACAAACAACTGAAATAGGCGGCTTACCGGATATCTTCACCGGTCAGGAAGCTACATTTACGTTGGGTACCAATCCTTATGACCTGCCATTTGTGGGCATGATTGATGACGTTAAATTCTATGATACCGCATTAACTGCAGGTGAAATCAAGAATCTGGACGTAACACCTTTAAGCACCGCGGAATTGTTGGCTTCTGCACAAGAAATACTCGATTTAGGCGATATCAGTGCGGTGATTTCTGATTTGCCAATGACAGTATCGGGCCCATATGCTTCAGCAATAAGCTGGGAGTCATCTAACCCTGCTGTAGTGAGCAGCAAAGGGGTAGTAAAACGTCCTGCTAACGGCGAAAGCGATGCAGTAGTAACACTTACCGCAACGATTACACTGGAAGGTTCATCTGTTACCAAGCCATTTGAAGCAACAGTACGTGCTCTGGGGTTACCTGATCCAGTAGTGCATTACAGCTTCGACAACGAAGACTTAACTGATGCGACTGGTAATTTTGATGCAGGAACAACTACAGGCGCCTTACTGACACAGGCAGGTGGTGCGGCAATTTACACCGACGGCATTGCTGGTAAAGCACTGGATATGGACGGCACTTACGGCGTTCAGTTACCAGACAATCTGATTGAAGATAATACCTATGCAATCTCAGTATGGTTTAATCCGGATTCACTGACATTGTATACGCCAGTGTTCTTCGGTTACGCCACTACCGACAGCTGGATCAGTATGATTCCGGGTGGTCACCATGGTGCAAGCAATGCAATGGTGTGGTCTGGTACCGCATGGTATGACGCCTTCACCGACCAGGTACTGGAAACTAACGCCTGGTACCACATGGTTATGGTGAACAACCAGGGTGCGATGACCATCTATATCAACGGCGAAGAAGGTTTCAGCGGCGCTGGCTTCCCGGATGTGTTCTCTCCGGTCAATGTGACGTCCTTCTCACTAGGCGCCAACTTCTGGGATGCAGCATTTAACGGACAGTTGGATGAAGTGTATGTATTCGATGATGCACTGACAGCAACAGACGTGATGCAAATCTACAATGCACAGAAACCAGAATAAACACTAACAACGCTAATAACCTAACCGGCACTTCGGTGCCGGTTTTTTCGTTTTCTCAGTTTTATTTTTATAGGGATTATTATGCGACATTTAAACTTAGCACTCGCTATGGTGGCATTAACAGCCTGCTCGGGTGAATCTACAGTCGAAGCACCAACACCTTCTGCAGCATCACCAGGCTATTTAACACAGACAGCCAACAACCCACTATTTACCGACGTATTCACAGCCGACCCAGCAGCCCTGGTGCACAACGACACAGTTTACTTGTACACCGGCCATGATGAAGCGCCTAACAACGATGTGTTCTTTCAAATGCACGACTGGCTGGTTTTCAGCTCTACCGACATGGTGAACTGGGAAGCACATGGCCCGATTATGAAAGCCACCGACTTTACATGGGCGAAAGGCGATGCCTGGGCAGCGCACATGGTTGAAAAGGACGGTACGTTTTACTTTTACACCACCGTTCGCCACAAAGACGACAAGCCCGGCTTTGCCATTGGTGTAGCAACCTCAGATTCACCTACTGGCCCGTTCAAAGATGCCATTGGAAAAGCACTGGTTACTGATGACATGACCAAGCATACCCCGAACGATTGGGACGATATCGACCCCGCTATTTTCATTGAGGAAAATGGTGATACCTATATGTTTTTTGGTAATTTGGTTCCTAAATACGTGAAGCTCAAAGACAATATGATTGAGCTTGACGGTGACATTAAGGCACTTGATTTACCCAATTACACCGAAGCGTCCTGGGTGCATAAAAAAGGCGATAACTACTATTTAAGTTACGCCTGTGAATTCCCGGAAAAAATTTGCTACGCCATGAGCAAGAGTATTCATGGCCCATGGGAATACAAAGGGATCCTGAACGAAATTGCCGGAAACACAGAAACCAATCACCAGTCTATCATCGAGTTTAAAGGCAAGGATTACTTCATCTATCACACAGGTGCAGTACCGCCTATCGACGGCAAACCCAGCGGTGGCCGCTTCCGCCGTTCAGTTGCCATAGACCCGCTTTATTACAACGAAGATGGCACGCTAAAACGCGTCGTCATGACAACGGAAGGTATTCAGCCTTAAGGAGTTACATTATGAAAAGCAAATTGCTGGTAGCCACGTTATTTGGCGTTGGTTTGTCGTTCGGCTGTGTGTCGGAACAACACGACGTCACCCTCACTGCGAACCTTAAAGAAACAGGCCCGCTTTTACACAAAGACATCTACGGGCAATTTGCCGAGCACCTTGGCCGGGGTATTTATGAAGGGATTTATGTAGGACCCGACTCTGATATTCCCAACACCAAGGGGTTTCGCAATGATGTACTCAATGCATTAAAAGCAATAAAAGTTCCGCTGGTGCGTTGGCCCGGCGGCTGCTTTGCCGACGAATACCACTGGCGCGACGGCATCGGTAAACAGAGCGAACGCCCGGTAAAAGTCAATACGCACTGGGGCGGCGTGGAAGAAACTAACGCCGTTGGCACACATGAAATCTTTGATTTCATCGAGCTACTTGGCGCTGATGCATATATAAACGGCAATCTGGGCAGCGGCAGCGTGCAAGAGATGGCGGAGTGGGTTGAATACATGACCTCCGATAAAAACTCCACACTGGCCAATGAGCGACGTAAAAACGGTCGCGAAGAACCCTGGGACATCGCTTACTTCGGTATTGGCAACGAAAGCTGGGGTTGTGGTGGCAACATGAGCCCGGAATACTACACGGACTTGTATAAACAGTACGCGACGTTTATCAAAACACCTCCTGGTAAGAAGCCTAAACTGGTGGGCAGCGGCGGCCATACTGAAGACACACAGTGGACAGATGTGCTGAGTGCAAATATTCAGCAAAACATGGATGGGATCAGTTACCACTTTTATACCTTGCCCAACAGCGACTGGCAGAAAAAAGGCCATGCGACTGAGTTTGATAATGACGATTGGTTTGCCACGCTGGAACGTACGTATCGGATGAACGACTACCTGAAAGCCAACATTGCCAAGCTGGATAAAAACGATCCGGAAGGCAAAATTGGTCTTTATGTAGATGAATGGGGTACCTGGTATGATCCAGAACCTGGCAGAGAGCCCGGCTTTTTATATCAGCAAAATACCCTACGCGACGCCGTTGTTACCGCGGTTAACTTTAACCTGTTTAACCAGTACGCAGATCGCGTACACATGACTAACATTGCGCAAATGGTTAACGTACTGCAGGCAATGGTACTCACCGATGGCGCAGATATGCTGGTTACGCCAACTTATCACGTATTTGGCATGTACAAAGTGTTCCAGAACGCTACTGCGATACCGTTTACGATTGATAGCGGTGCATACCAACAGGGCGATAAGCAATTACCTGCGGTAACCGCATCATTGGCATTGGGAACAGATGGCCATGTTTATTTAGCGCTGGTGAATCTTGATCCAGAGAATGATGCGAGTATTGAGCTTAACTTGAGTAACGGTAACTTTAGTAAGCTTACCGGTGAGTTGCTGACTCACGACGCTATAACAGCAAAGAACACATTCTCACAAAAAGAAGTAGTGAAACCTGCTGCGTTTAGCGCTTCGCTGAATGACTTAACCTTGCCAGCTAAATCGGTACTGGTGGGTCGCTTGCAGTAATATCGCTTACTGTAATATCGCTTACTGTAATAGCTACAACAGTTCGTCCCCAGGCGGAAAACGTTTCACTCCAGACCGTTTTCTGCCTGTTCATTTTTATCGGTTAAATGCGGTTTACCCTTCAGATAACTTCGCCGAAATACCTTGAAATAGCGAGTCAACGCGTCAGCAGACGCGGTATCTCCAGCCAGTTTTAATACTTCAACACCGACTTCTGCAGTACACAACTGATAATCATGGGCAGCCTCCCGAAGCAAATAATCAGACTGTGCAACCGGGCGTACTCCCAATACCGGTAAATGCTGCAAGTACTCACTCTTGCGAAACATTCGGCGCGCTTCGCGCCAGGTGCCGTCGAGCATAATAAATAATGGTGTGCGGCTGTCTGGCACGCTATCAAGATTGTGAATGCATCGCTCTGGCTCTGCATATTCATGTGGGAAAATAATAATAGGCGCGTAACGCGCATCGTTGAGCAAGTCCAGTAATGCTTGCTGGGGCTCTAAGCGTTGCCAGGTAAAGGCGAAATTGGTTTTCACCACATCTGCAATCAAACGTCCCGTATTGGAAGGCTTGTAGCATTCGCCTTTCGCCATTAAAAACAAAAACGCTGCGTCAGCCATAGGCGCAGGGGTATGAGCACACATACAGTCTGGCACTGGCAGCAAACACTGCTGACAGCGTTTTACCTTTCCACCACGTGCAGCAAAGGGTTTGGTTGATAAAGCCAGTTCGCGCTGGCGGAGTGCAAGAATAGCGTTGTGCAAAAGTCAGGACTTCAAAGGTAAAGAAGCATAGTATACCTGAAATGCCAATTTACCAGTTACCCTCCCCGGTTATGTCTTTCAAAATAAAAAAATGGCACTAGAGTGTAATAAATTAGCTTTCCAGCCACTAACTAACAAAACAACACAATGACGAAATAAATGGGTAGCGATTTTTACACCACGCAGATACTGCCTTATGCCGGCATCATCATTAAGATCTGCCGTGCTTACACCAATAATCAGGAAGACTTCGAAGACTATTATCAGGAAGTGTGTCTGCAGATATGGCGCAGCCATGAGCGCTTCAACCACAATTGCGCCTGGACAACCTGGATTTACAAAATCGCCTTCAACGTGTGTTTAACGTATTTAAAAAGGCAAACACGCTCGCCGTTAACCTTTACGTCTGACCCTTTGCCAGAGCAAGTAATGAGTGACATTCAATTCGTCCAGGATGAATCAGTCCGATACTTGTACAAAGCAATTCACCAGTTATCTGAAATCGACAGGGCCCTAATTCTCCTTTACCTGGAGCAACAATCGAATCAGGTCATTGCGGAAATACTCGGGCTGACAGCGAATAACATTGGTGTTCGTATATCGCGAATTAAACACCGCCTGAACAAACTATTGCATAATTTGGAGACCTGACATGCGCAAATCCATTGAAGACATCTGGCAAAGCGGATTTATTGACGATATGGCGCTGATTGCTCCAAAAGTGAATAATCTGTATGCGATGAAGTCGCAAAACCTCGTAGACAAATTTGAATCACTGTTTGCTGCAAATCAGAAGGCTGTGCTCTTTGCTGCGATGGTTATTGGCAGTGCCGTGGCATACGTTGGCGCGCCATTTGTCGGAGCAATAATAGCAGCAATGCTAACTGGACTGGTAATGGTAGGACACGGACAGCTAAAGAAATTAAGCAAGATTAGCAAGGACCAATCTAGCTTTGAGTACCTTAACGAATTTGATATCTGGTTAGATAATGCCATTGCTCAGTACACCCAAATTTACCGCTTTTTTTACCCTGCACTTTTTGCAATTTGCACTGCGCGATATGCTTATTCTGACAGTGCAATAGGTGTGTTAACTCAACTGGACATGGTTAATAGCAACGGAATGCCGTCGTTTACTGTTTATGCTGTAATCGGGCTCATTTCACTTATTTTGGGCGTGGCAGGAGCAAGGATTTACCGCGCCGATGTCACCATGGTATACGGCAGTGAAATTAAAAAGCTCAAGGCATTACTTAATGAAATGAAGGCGTTACGAGAAGACTAAGGTTAAACAAAGCACAGGCTGAACCTGTGCTTTATGCATAAAGATGTCGGTTAGAACTTACCGACCACTGTTAACATAGCATTTATTGGTGCCGCTACAGTTACCTGATGAGTTGAGTGTGCATTGGGGTAATACACTTCGTCGGTCAGGTTTTCAATGTTCAGCTGAACGCGAAGATTATCTGAAATATCGTAGTATGCCGACGCATCAACACGCGTATAGCTCGGTAACACAGCACTGTTGCTGTTGTTAATAAAGCTCTCGTCCTGATACGTTGCCCCTACACCAAAACCAAAGCGGTCATTAACCTGGTAGGTAGACCATACTGAGAAGGTGTTTTCCGGCAGCTCACGTGGGGTCAGTCCGGTTGGGCCTGTGCGCTCTACAATTTCCCCGTCAAGGTTGCTGTAGTTCACCGTTAGGTTCCAGTCGTCGCTAATTGCACCGCTGAATTGCAGTTCAAAGCCTGAAATTTCAGAATTGATCACATCCAGTGTGGCCGGATCGTCATCAGCTACCTGTGGCGATTTCTGTTCGTTTTCAAACACCGCAGCGGTGAAGCTCACCCCTTTCGCAAAATCCCACTTCAGACCAATTTCCTGGTTGCTGTAAGTATCTGGATCGAGTTGGCTTTTGTCGCCATTTATATCGGTGTATTGCTCGCCGCTACGAGGCAAAAATGACTCGCTGTAGCTGGCATACAAAGAGATATTTTCCTGCGGCTTATAAATCAGCCCGGCACGTGGCGATACCTGGCTGTCTTTGCGATTTTGCGTGTTACCCGCTTTCGCATCGAATACTTCGATATCAAAGCTGTCGAAACGCGCACCCAGCACCAGGTCCAGATGCTCTGAAAGCGCAATTTCGTCTTGCAGGTAGAATGAAAACACATCCAGTGTTACACGGGTATCATCATTAAGCGCGGTAAACGCAACGGTAAACGGCGTGCCTTCAGCATTCACGCCAGCCATGCCGCGAATGTTAAGTGGTCGCTCAATGGCAAAAGTCTCTTTGTCGTTACCTGAGGTACTGAAGACAGGGTTAAAGCGGTTCTGGTCTGAGTTGGTTTGAATGAATTCAGCGCCGGTGATCACAACATGGCCAATTCCACCTGTCTGGAATTCACCAATCAGATTGCCCGAAAAAATCAGGTTGTCGCGTTGGGTGTTGTCAATATACCCGTCAAGCTCAACAGTATTTTCGGCTTCATCAAAGTTGTTTGCGTAAAAGTTTGCATACACTTTGTCGTAATCGCCGTAAAACGCGTTCAGGTTTCCTTTAATAGTATCGGTAAACTGATGTTCTACGTTGGCACGAAACACATGCGCATCCAGTTCGTGGTAATTGTTGTTTGGATCGCCAAACGTAATGTCTTTTAACGCTTCAACGGGCTTGCCATTTTCACCGGTAGGGATACCGCGATCAATAAAGCGATCGTGATTAATGTATTCGTAAGATACGTCCAGCACTGTATCAGCGCTGAGTTCAAAGCGTGCAGTTGGATTAAAGCCGATACGCTCACCACCGAAGAAATCGCGGTGATTTTCTAATGATTCATACATTGCATTTACGCGTACTGCAGAGGTTTCACTTAAGCTGGCGTTAGTATCGATTTCTGCGCTGTACCCGCCAAAGGTATTCAGCGTAGCTTTGTAACCGGTAAACGCATCGTCCAGTCTGGCTTTTTTGGATACGCGATTCAGGATTCCGCCGGTACCACCGCGACCAAACAACAATGCGTTCGGGCCGCGCAGAATTTCAACCTGCTCAATGTTGTAAAGAGAACGGAAGTACTGCACATCGTCGCGGTTACCGTCGATATAAAAATCGGCTGTTGATCGCACCCCCCTGAACACCACTGAGTCACGGTGACCTTCACCCATCGAGGTGTTCACGCCTGGCGTGTAGTCAATAATTTCACCAATGCTGGTGATACCACGCGCGATGATTTCATCGGCGGTCATAATTGACAGGCTCTGAGGCACATCAATGATGGGGGTGGGGGTTTTTACCGAATTCGATTTATTGAACGACAAATACTGCCCTTCAACAACAATACGCTCCGGATCGTCTTCGGTATTTGCCAGTGCAGTATTGCTAATCAGCAACGCTGCGGTAATCGCAGATAGTTGGAATTTCAAGCCATTCTCTCCATTTGTTTGTGTGCGTTCTTAAGGCACAAGCCTGTGCGCGATGCATTGTTATTGTTATTAGATGTCCTGGGACTGCAATCGCGGGAAAGAATGTTAATGCGAATTATTATTAATTTCAACCAATGTAAAGAATTGGTTATATTTGATTATTCTAAGCGAATACCTGCGCCAATTCCGAGCACAATAATGCACGCAGGTAATCAAGCAGCGTAAGCGCTTAGCCGGCATTTACAACAGACAAAGAGTCTGTTTTGCATTGTAAATGCCAGCTAACTTATTCCCCGTAGCCCGTACTCAAAAGAGGTTAAAAACGGTACTCTAAGGCGATGCTGTATTGTTTTATTGCCATAAACTGATGCAGACTCACACCGCCGTTCAACGAAACATTATCGGTGAGATCCCAGGCAATACCAACGCCACCAAGTACTCCCCATTTGTTCGTTTTGTCTTTGCTTATTGTCGTCCACTCGGCAGACTGCTTTTGCGTGGTCATGCTTTCAATGGAGTAGTAAGCCACTCCCGCTTTAGCATAGAAGTGAAACGCGTCACTGATGGTGTAGAAGCGATGCGTAACGTCAGTCGAGATATAGCTAAATTCAGCATCGGTATGGTAGTGCTCGGTTCCGTCGGAACAAAATAAACAGCTTAGTCCGTCTAAAAAGCCCAAATCTATGCCACTGGCATAAGTCAGCTTCACACTGGTTGTGGGCATTACATAATACCCTACTGCCAGGTAGTAATTGATTAGATCATTATCACTGCCAGTCAGGTCATCGTCACCGAGAAACTGGGTTACCCTGTCGGGCAGTGCATTTCGCGCATCGCGCTCGTTATAGTTATAAAAGCTGGTAAGGGCGGCGCCTTCAACAAACCATCCTGCTGCTGCGTTGGCGCTGTTAATAGCCCCTAGCAAAACGAACGATAAGGCATACTTTACATATTGTTTCATGTGATTCCTGATTCTGTGCAAGTGGGTGCAAAACAGCAATGGTAATGAAGCGAAGTAAAATAAAGGTGAAATCAACAGGCGCAGTGAGACTTGCGCCTGTTTAACATTAAGAATGGAAGCCAGGCTTACAGGCTTTTAATAAATGCCTGATAAGCCTCTACTGCAATGGGCGAAGTCAGTACATTGTTGTGTTCTGCTCCTTCAACCACGACCAGATTTTTGTTTTCTGAAGGGGACACCTGATACAGTATCTGGCTGTATTTGGGCGGTGTCTTTTTGTCTTTCTCACCCACAATAACCAGCAATGGTCCAGTGTAAGTGCCAACCTGATACGCGTTATCTACCGCTTTTAAGCTTTCAGACAGCTTGTAGCGCGTCAGCCAGGCAGACCAGCCAGGCGAGTTGTCGTAAATCAGCTGCGTTAAATTTACTACCGCACCTTCCAACACCAATCCATCAGGGTTGCGCTCTAACGCAACATAGGTGGCTACCGCAGTGCCAAGGTCCACACCATGAATTAACATTGGCTTATCGTTGCGCAGTTTCTCGGTGGCGTAGTCGTATACGGCCATCGCATCCTGCAACATGTGCTCTGGCTTCATATCTGCTGGTTTGTCGCTGATACCGGCTCCCGGATAGTCAAACCAAATGATATTGGCCGGAATACTGCCTAATCTGTGCAGCTTACTGGCAGACTTGTTAATGGTTGAACCATTGCCTCCAAACAACACTATATTGGCTTTAGCGCCTTGATACAGTACTTGTACGCCTCTGATTTTGTTGCCTCTTACACCTGTAATAGCAATAGACTTAATTGCTACTGAAATACTGTCTTTAAACGCCTTTTCCTGAAAGCTTGTTAAGTTCAGCGTTTCCACTTTTGGAGACTGATAGATCAGATTCTGAGGCGTAACATTGATTACACAACCGGTTACTAATACAGCAATAAAGCTTATTAAAATGGGTAGGTAGACGCTCTTTCGCATGCTTATCCTTACCAAGGTGAATTCCATAAAAAGTCGATACTTATTCTCTAAGTATAGAACTAACTTGAAGTATTGAGTATAAGCCTATCAATTTAAAAGCCACTTTCCCACTCTCATCCCTTCGTTACTCATCCACTTATCCGATTTTTCAGCTTACCGCCCCAGAAAAAAGAAGGGGCAACACCGCCCTACACAGTGCCGCCCCTCGAACAACAAGGTTATGTATTAATTACTTTGGTTCGCGCAAATGGAATACCTGGCAACGCGTACCTAAATCAGGCTGTTGCGCAATGTTGGTTTGCTCAGCTAATCCGCAGTCGGTTAACCCCAGTGGTAAACGGGTATAACGGTTAAACAGCATCATGCCGCCACCCTCCACGGGGGCTAATCGCCACTGAGCAGTTTTACTATCACAGTTCACCATATCGATATTTGCCCCAGGTACAACCTGGTTATCCACCACGCCCAGACACTGCGAGCTGGCCGCATCAACTTTTAGCTGTAAGTAGCCAGTATCTGTGGGTTGGAATACCCAGGTTTGTTCGTCCAGATAGTTAAATGCGCGCTGTACCACATTGTCTTTATCAGCCGTGATAGCTTTACCGCTTTGCTGGCTCATCAGCGCCACCTCACCTATCGGGCGAAGCTGCCACTGATTACAGGCACTGTCGGCATTCTGCTGCAATACCGCCTGGTTTGCAGACGCTGAGCATCCTGCAACTGCCAACGGCTTACCTGAGTAGCGGTTAGTGATCGTTACATTGCCATCAATGCCCGGCGCTACCTGCCATTGCTGACAGTAGTTGTTACGCCATGCCGCAGACTGTACACGCGCGTTGTCAGCCGTGCTACAAGCCGCTACTTCAAGGAATTTGCTGTCTTCGCGATTGGCTAACCGCAAAAAGCCATCGGTGGTGGAATCGAGCACCCATTGTCCGTTGGTGCCGGCACACTGGCGTTGTACCGCACGGTTGTCCTGCGGGTCAGCCGAAATATCCAGACACAGCTCACTGGTTGCATTAACCAACTGATAACGCTGCCCCTGAACACGTGTCACCAACGGGCCGTTTTCGCCACCCGGCGGGGCTACTTCCACTCCCGGCGTCAGAGGCTCACCAAATTGCGGCGTACCATCTTCATTCCAGGTAAATTTTTGAGCGCGCAGTGAACGCGTTGCACTACAGCCATGTTCAACAGAATCGTTGCCGTGATACACCAGCCAGTCTTCCTTGCCGTCCGGCGAGGTAAAGAAGCCGTTGTGCCCAGGCCCAAATACAGTTTCAGTGCGGCTGAAAACCGGCTCTGGGTACTTTGTCCAGTGGTCGCGATTCATTGGGTCATCGCCCACCAGTTCCAGCAAGCCCAATTTGTAATCCGGGGTGTTACAGAAACTGGCTGAGTAGGTCATAAAGGTGCGGCCATTACGCTGCAGGATTTCGGCACCTTCAGTCACTTTACGGCCGCTGATTTCCCAGTCCAGCTCAGGTGTCGTCAGCACGGTGTGGGGCTGGCCGGCTTTTAGCGTCCATGGATTTTCCATTTCAGCGATAATGTTGAGCTGGGTGTCGCCACGCCACTGGGAATAAATCACGTACAACTTGCCGTTATGCTCAAGGTAGTTTCCGTCGATATTCCATACATCAGGCATTAACGCGCCTTTGTACTGATACGGCCCCATGGGGTCGTCGCCAACACTTTCCAGCACATTCAGGTGCTGGTGATCCAGCGTGCCGTCTTGCCCTGCGGTATACATCATGTACCAACGAAAGCCATTCGGGCCTTTTAGTCGGTGAAATTCAAATGCCCAGAAGTTACAGCAACGATCAGGGTCTGTGGATGACCACACGTTTACCGGAGTAGCGTCTGCCAGTCCTGCTAATGTGGGGGATTTACGCATAACCAGTTGTGATGTCCAGGTGGTGGTGGTGAGGTAGTAGTTACCGTCCCAGTATTCCAGCCACGGATCGGCGCCATTTGGAAATAGCGGATTAGTAAAGATGCCAGAAGCTTCCGTGGCTACGCTGTCTGGTTGTGTAGCGGTAGCATCACTCTGGGATGTGGTGCTGCTGCATCCGCCCAGTACGGCCAGTAACAAGGCCGCAGTAGTCAGCCGTTTAATCGACTTTACAATCATTGGTACTCTCTCTTTGTGTTGTCAGCACAAACCCATCGTTTGTAGATAACGTTAAATGAAGATCGCCTGCTGGCAAGGTTTGAATGCGGGTTTGGCGTGCGTTTTCGCCGGTCATTAACAGCGTTCCTCCCGTTAGAGGATAGGCATCTGCCGGTATAACGATTTGCTGTGGTGTATCCTGGGCACTAATGCCTGCAATAAACCACTGACACTGTGCCTTGCGAGCCAACACAACATATTTGCCCGGGTGAGCGGCAATGAGTTTTGTGTCATCCCAGCTTGTCGGCAATGTTTGCAGAAACTGCTTTACGTGCGGCTCAACCAATGGCATCTGCGCAGGTGTAGTAACAATGTGCTGAACACCTGAATAGAACAATACGGTTTCAGCCAATTCGAAAGCATTCGTTGTACGTCGCTCGATATTGGGAATATCGCCTAACACCGTGGGCGTAAAGTCCATAGGATCGAACAGATTGCGGGTAAAGGGTAACAGGGTTGCGTGATACGCCTGACGGTCAGCGAAGTCCTGGAAGAACGTAATCATTTCCTGGCCTTTGATCCCTTCTGCCGTCATCAGATTGGGGTATTCTCGCTGCAATCCCCGCGGCAGTGTTACGCCGTGAAAATTCACCATCAGCTTAAATTCGGCAGCATCGCTAAGAATCGCTTTAAAGTAATCCCATACGGCTGCGCCATCGCCCGGAAAGAAATCAATCTTTACACCGGCAATCCCCATGTCTTGCAAACGGGCAAATTCTTTGCGGCGGTCGGCCTGCGTAAGCAATTGACCTTTAGGGCTGTAAACCGTTTGGTTCCAGTGCCCTGATGAGTTATACCACAGCCATAAACGCACACTTTTGGACGCTGCGTATTTTGAAAGTTTAGCAATCCCGTCGTAACCAATATTCTGATCCCAGTTCACATCCACCAGCACATACGGCCAGTGCATGTCAGCGGCATAGTCGATGAATTCGCGTTGGGTTGTAGAATTAACTGATTCATCTTTTAGCAACCCCCAGCTCCATGCCGCAGGCCCTGGCTTTATGTAACCGGTATCCTGAAATGCTAGTGGGTTGGCTACATCAGTCCCCAGTGTAGAAGCGGCAATCGTATCCAGATCGCCTACTAACAGCAGTCGCCATGGCGATGTAAAAGGCAATGCATGCTCGGGTAACAACTGGCCGTTAGTAACGGTTTCCGCAGGATGAGGGAACGCAAGTTCAAATATGCCTTGTTCGTCACTTACAAGGTGACTAGCAGCATAGCCTTCGGTGATGCCAGCTTCACTGACTACCAGATAGGTATCCTTGTATTTAAACAAAGCCGGATATACCCAGCCGTTGCTGAACTGTGGCGTAAGCTTTCCTACAATACCGTGCTGGTATTCTTCTTCATAAGATGGATTGGTGTTCATCCACCCCGACTGAGCCGCCGCTTTAGGTTGCAGCCATCCCAAGGTGTCAGCAAATATGCCATAGCTGGTTTGCTCGCTGATCACTACGCGTGTGTCGGTAGATTTACCCAACAGTTCGTAGCGGAACGCCAGGCCGTCGTTGCTTAATCGCAAGCGGACTGCCAACACATCACCACGAGAATTTTCAACACTCACCAGCACTTCATTAGCCTGATACACAATGTCACGTTTCTTCCCGTGTATCAGACTATAAGTCGATTCAATGGCGCGTACGTCGCCAACACTGTTCAGTTTGAGCTCACTGGCAAACGATGCATTGGCGAGGGTAAGGCCCAGAGCAGAAGGCTGGATCACTGCCTCGCCTCTGCGCTTTACCTGATACACCAGGGCATTATCACTATTAAGCGACACCTGAGCACTGAGTTCGTAGTTCGGGCTGTGCAAACTGACAATGGCCTTTGCCCATACCGAACCCGACGAAATAGCGGTGACCAGCACCGCCAGTATCAGTTTAGTTGTACGCTGCCACATTATTACGCACTCGTATTACTTGGTTTCGAACGCATACACAATGCGCGTTGAATACACTTCACCCGGTAACAGGGTTGTGCTGGGGAACGCGGATTGATTTGGCGAATCAGGTGAATGCTGAGGCTCCAGGCAGAAAGCGCCGCGGAAGATATGCTGCTGCCCCATACCTGTGGTGCTGCCATCCAGGAAATTGCCTGAGTAAAACTGCACAGCAGGCTCTTCGGTGAGTACGCGCAGCACGCGGCCCGTGGTTGGCTCGTATACCATTGCAGCTTCAATTAAGCGGTCATCAGGCTGCGCTTTCAACACGTAATTGTGGTCGTAACCTTTACCTAATGACAGCTGTTTGTGGCTATCGCCAATGTCTTTGCCAATGGCTTTGGCCGCAGTAAAATCAAACGGAGTTCCTTCAACCGGCATGAGTTCACCAGTAGGGATAAGGCCACCGTCTACCGGAGTAATTGCTGAACTGTGAATGGTTAATTCGTGATCCAGAATATCGCCTTTGCCCGCCAGGTTGAAGTACGTGTGCTGGGTTAGGTTAACAATGGTTGGTGCATCGGTTGTGGCAATAAACTGCATATCCAGCGTATTGTCGTTGGTTAGCGTGTAAGTCACTACCGTGGTTAATTCACCGGGATACCCCTGATCGCCGTCCGGGCTTACGAGAGTTAATTTCACGCCAGCGCTGGTTTTGGTTGCAAACGGTTCCATGCTCCAAACTTTTTTGTCGAAGCCCTGCACGCCGCCGTGAAGATGGTTGCTACCATCGTTGGTAGCCAATTGATACTCGGTACCAAACAGCGAGAATTTAGCGTCTTTAATACGATTGCCGTAACGGCCAATCAACGCGCCAAAATACGGGTTTTTCGTTTCATAGTCTGACAGCGAATCAAACCCGTACACGATGTTACCGGATTTGCCGTTGGCATCGGGTACCGACATACGAGTAATAATGCCACCGTAGCTGATGACATCAATTTCAATGTTGTTGCTGTTTTTCAGCGTGACTTGTTTCACCGGTGTAGCGTCACTTAGCACACCATACGCACTGATTGTTGCAGAGGGAGTCGTTGTCATTGTTTGTCCTTTTTCTGCCATCACCTGACTGCTACAGCCAAAAGTGAGTGACAATACACCTGCCAGCAGCCACTTAGCGCGACTACCGGAGGCGGTGAATTGTTGTGAAGGACGTATTGAAGTAAGCGAAAGCGTAGACATGGTTAACATTCCCATAATTATTTTTATACTTTTATATTACAAATATAACAGGGAATGCAAGTAATGATTCAGTTCACTGGCAGGTGTGTTCCGCTGATGAAACCAGCAACACACATGCGTTAATTCACGGTTAGCGCTGAATTTCGCCCTGTTTTACCATAATACAGTCCATTCCCGCGTCTTTAGCAGCCTGAAAGCCAATCTCAGTGTCTTCAAACACAACACAATGTTGTGGCGCGACACCCATTTGCTTCGCTACGGTTAAAAACGTTTCGGGATGCGGTTTTCCATTTGTTACATCAGAGGCCGTCACCAGTGAATCAATCCGTGCTAACAATCCGTGCTTGGCAAGCAGATGTTCAGCGTGCGGTCGTTCTGCACCGGTTCCGATTCCAATTGGCATGGTAGGGCGATAGTGCTCAAACACCGCCATAGTGGACGGGATCAGTACAGGCTCGAGATCCATGGTTTCCCATGCCTCACGCTTGAACTTTGCCACAGCCACTGGATCGTGATCCATGCCGAATTTTTCGTTCAGTATTACGACAGTTTGTTGTGTAGGTACGCCGCCCAGGGAATTCATATAGTCCAGGTCGAACGGGTAACCAAACGCCTGACATGCGCGCTCCCATGCCACCATGTGAGACGGCATGGAATCCACCAACGTGCCGTCCATATCAAAAATAATGCCCTGGTAGCCGGATAAATCGACCATGAAAACTCCTTCGTTACGGTTCAAGAGACAGTTACCGGCACAAAAGTGCCGGTAATATTCATACTACAATGAATCGTAATATTATCATGTCAACTCACCGTGTGAACGCACCAGCAGGTCGATTAAATGCCTTGCTTAAGCTGATAGTAAGCTGCGTTGTAACGCAGTTCAGACTTAAAGGTACGCAGGTTAGTGTCACCGTCGATTACCACGGTTTCCACACCTGCCATATCAGCATAGTCTTCAATCATGCTGGCCGTGATAGCCTGACTGTAAGCTGAGTGGTGTGCACCACCAGCATAAATCCAGGCAGCACCGGCTACTTCCAGACTCGGCTTAGGCTCCCACAGTGCAGACGCAACAGGCAGCTTTGGTGTCGTTTCTGGCTGATCAACGGTATTCAGTTCGTTAACCAGAATACGGAAACGGTTACCCATATCGATTGGCGATACGTTAATCGACGGACCCGCTTTAGCAGCAAATAACAAACGCGGAACGTCACATTTCACACCAATGGTATGGCGGTGCAGTTCCAGGCGCGGCTTCTTACCGGCAATCGACGGGCAGACTTCCAGCATGTGTGCACCCAGCACTTGATCTACGCCACCTGTAAAGTTGTAAGTGTAGTCTTCCATAAACGAACAACCGCCTTCCAGGCCGTTTGCCATGACTTTCATGATGCGAACCATGGCCGCAGTTTTCCAGTCGCCTTCGCCGCCGTAACCATAACCTTTCGCCATCAAGCGCTGAGTCGCTAAACCAGGTAAACCGGTTAAGCCTGCCAGGTTTTCAAAGCAGTTGGTGAAAGCACCGAAACCACCGTCAACGAAAAATTTCTCCATACCCAACTCTAAACGCGCTTCTTTCATCAAGCGGTCGCGCTGGTAATCGTCGGTCAGCAGCTCTTTGCTAACATCGTATTCCTGATAGTAAGCATCCATTTGAGCTGCTACATCAGCATCGCTCACATTTGCTACTACATCAGCCAGCTCTTGCAGACCGTGAGCATGGACTTCGTAGCCGAAGGTAATTTGCGCAGCAACTTTGTCGCCTTCCGTTACCGCTACGTGGCGCATGTTGTCGCCAAAGCGTACTATTTTCAGCGACCGGCTTTCTGCCCAGCCCAATGCCGCACGACACCAGCCGTCGATTTGTTTAACGGTTTTTGGATCCTGCCAGTGGCCAACAACCACTTTACGCTCTTTACGCATACGCGTGCCGATAAAACCGAATTCGCGGTCGCCGTGTGCACTTTGGTGCGTATTCATGTAGTTCATGTCGATGCTGCTCCATGGCAGACCGGCATTAAACTGTGTATGCAGGTGTAACCAGGGCTTTTGCAGCTCGTTCAAACCGGCAATCCACATTTTTGCTGGCGAGAAGGTGTGCATCCATAAAATCACACCAATACAATTAGGCGCACTATTGGCTGCCTGACACACCTGATGAATTTCAGAAGGTGTTTTAACTGTATCTTTATAAACAATGTTAACTGGCTGAATGCTGTTATTCAGACCGGCTGCCAACGCCTGGCTATTGTTTGCCACTTCTTCCAGTACACGCGGACCATACAGGTGCTGTGAACCAGTAATAAACCAAACTTCTTTTTGTACTGTAGTCATAATTCTGTCCTCTATAGATAAAGGTGCGTTGCGGCTTATTGCTGACCGTAGTAAGCGTTTTTGCCGTGCTTGCGTAAATAGTGTTTATCCAGAATGGCCTGATTTAATGGCGCCGCGTTTGGACTCAGCGTGCGGGTTAAATAAGCCATACGGGCAATTTCTTCGAGCAGTGCAGCGTGATATACAGACTGCGCTGCATCTTTGCCCCAGGTAAAGGGCGCGTGACCCGCAACAATCACCATGGGTGCTGAAAGCGGGTCGCGGTCGGTATAAGCGTCGGTAATTTGCACACCCGTTTCTTCTTCGTAGTCACCGTTTACCTGTTCTTTGGTTAACTCTCGTGTACAAGTAATCTCACCGTGCACGTAATCTGCATGGGTGGTGCCTAAACAAGGAATGCTTTGCTTGGCCTGAGCCCAAGCCGTTGCATAGGTTGAGTGGGTGTGGGTTACGCCACCAATGTTGTCAAACGCACGATACAAATGCGTATGAGTTTTGGTGTCGGAGGAAGGCCGCATGGTGCCTTCCACTATGTTGTTTTCCAAATCAACAATAACGATATCTTCGGGCTTCATCTGGTCGTAAGACACACCACTTGGTTTAATTGCCACAACGCCTTTTGCGCGATCAATTTGTGACACGTTGCCAAAGGTGTAGATCACCAGATTACGGTGCTGAAGCTCCATATTGGCTTCATACACTTCGCGTTTTAATTCGGTATAACTCATGGCTTGCCTCCGCTGATATAGGCACCAAGGCTTTGATATTTCTGATAGAGCTCGTCGTAAACACCTGTGTTTTCAGGATTCGGCAGGTACTGTTTACAAACAGGCGACGCCATCACAGCCTGAGCGTCGGCGACAGTTGGGTATTCGCCAGCAGCCACAGCAGCCATGATAGCGGCGCCTAAGGCACAACTCTGTTCACTTTCTAATACGTCGATTGGGCAGTTCCACACATCGGCGCAGGTTTGCATTACGTAGTCAGATTTTTTGGAGATACCACCAATGACCACCACGGAGTCAATGGGTACGCCTTCAGAGCGGAATCGCTCGGTGATGGCACGGGCACCAAATGCAGTGGCTTCAACCAGTGCTTTAAATAACTTAGGAGCGTCGGCACCCATTTTAATACCGGTGATTGCCATCGATACCGTTTGGTCGGCATCGGGTGTGCGACGGCCGTTTACCCAATCAAGTGCGGTTATATCGTTTGCACTCACGGGCAATAACGCAGCGTCGTTCGACAAGCGCTGCAGGGTAATGGCTTCAATTTTGTCTGCCAGTTCGCTGGCGCCGGTTTCCATCAGTTCGTGCAGAAGGTTTTGCGTTGGCCATAACACCAGGTTCTTAAACCACGCGTACAAGTCACCAAACGCAGACTGACCCGCTTCCAGGCCTATCATGCCCGGAATAACCGAACCATCAACCTGACCACAGATCCCTTTAACACAGGTATCACCCAATGTTTGAGGTGTAGTAACGGTAATATCACAGGTAGACGTGCCCATCACTTTGGTAAGCACGCCTTCGCGGACATTGGCTGCTACCGCGCCCATATGACAGTCAAATGCACCAAACCCCACAACAATACCTGCAGGCAGACCTAACTTGTCGGCCCATTCCTGAGTGAGATTGCCTGCGGCTTTATCACTTGGCTGTGTAGACGGGTTAAGCGTGTCAACGATGCCATCCAGTAATGGATCGATACTGGTGAAGAAACTGTTTGGCGGGAAACCATTCCAGGCTTCATTCCACATTAATTTATGGCCGGTAGCACAGCGACCCATTTGTAATTGTGATGGATGCGTGGTGCCACACATCAGCGCGGTCATCCAATCGCAGTGTTCCACCCAGCTGTAGGTTGCAGCTTTCACCGCCGCATCGTTGCGGAATATATGGAGCGCTTTAGCCCAGTACCACTCAGACGAATAAATACCACCCATATAAGAGAGATAATTGACATCGTTATTGTTGGCAGCTTTGGTGATCTCACTGGCTTCTTTAACGGCAGTATGATCTTTCCACAGCACAAACATCGCATTTGGATTTTCCGCAAACGCGTCGGTTAAGGCCAGCGGCACACCTTCTGCGTTCACAGGTACAGGGGTTGAGCCAGTCGTGTCAAAGCTCATACCCACAACGTTGTCAGCGGTACCGGCAGGTACTTTTTTCCACAACGCGTTAACTACCTGGATAAGACTGTCGATGTAGTCCTGCGGGTGCTGACGATATTGGTCGCGGGCGGGTACGCAATAGCGCCCTTCTGCCCAGCGCGGATAATTCACCATATGGCTGGCCAGCTCTGTACCGGTTGTTACATCAACCAACAGCGCTCTGACCGAATCAGAGCCATAATCGAGCCCTAATGTATAACGAGACATAAACTTTCTATTCCACGAACTGCTAACTAAATTAGCCACCAAATTTAATTGTATGATAATATCAATAATACGCAAATGTAAAGGTAATATAAAATTAATATTAATGGTGTGGTGTTTAGTTTTTCATCACTTACAGCAATAGCTGGCAGCCTGATTGGCTGTGAAAAAGGAAAATGCCGCGCCGCTCTGTGTTAACCGTTGAATGGAAAATGCTATGACAACCCAACTAGAACAATTGAAGGCCATGACCACAGTAGTTGCCGATACAGGTGACTTTGAAGCAATTAAGCGCTACCAGCCTCAGGATGCAACGACCAACCCATCGTTACTGTTGAAAGCCGTGCAAATTGAAAAATACCGCCCGCTGGCAGCCGAAGCAGTAAAATGGGCAGCTGCTCAGAACGCTGTAACCGATGTTGCTGGTGCGGCAGCCGACAAGCTGGCAGTGTTAATAGGCAGTAAATTAATGGAGCAGGTACCCGGATATGTGTCTACCGAAGTTGATGCCCGTTTGTCTTTCGACACTATGGCTACCGTTGAAAAGGCCAATCACCTGCTGGCGCTTTATCGTGACCAGGGTATCGATACCAGCCGGGTACTGATCAAAATCGCCGCCACCTGGGAAGGGATTCAGGCTGCGCGCATTCTTGAGTCTCAGGGCGTCAAAACCAACGTTACCCTGGTGTTTTCTTTCGCTCAGGCTCGTGCCAGTGCCGAAGCCGGTGCTTTCCTGATTTCTCCCTTTGTTGGCCGTATTCTGGATTGGTACAAAGCACATCAGCCAGGTGAAGACTTTACCGGTGCTAACGATCCGGGCGTAAAGTCAGTAAGCCGTATTTACGACTACTTCAAGACTCACGGTTACAACACCGTTGTAATGGGTGCCAGCTTCCGCAATATCAGTGAAATTCAGGAACTGGCGGGTTGCGATCGTTTAACCATCAGCCCTGCACTGCTGGATGAACTGGCAAACACAGAAGGCACACTTGAGCGTAAACTAAACCCGGTTGATTCGCCAAAGCCAGCGCCAGCGGCATTAACTGAGCAAGCGTTCCGCTGGGACATGAACGAAGATCAAATGGCTCACGACAAACTGGCAGAAGGCATTCGCCAGTTCGCCAAAGACCAGGTTACACTGGAAGCCATGCTGGCTGATTTGGCATAACGCCAAATTAGCTGGTCCGTATTAGGGCGTGTTGATCTTTGCTGTATGATTTCGCAGCAGTCTGTGCGACGTTTATACAATGAAGCGCAAGTGAAGTGTAGTCATCTACATGAACTTGGGCTGAAGCAGT
>NZ_VHIP01000006.1 GCF_006494365.1 Aestuariibacter sp. GS-14 | reverse complement strand
TATGCCTCAGAGTGCACGTCGTGATCTAAGTCGTTTTTACTCACTCTGAGAGGGCAAACTTCTATGCGAATTGGTATTAATTTTCTTAGATTCTTTTGGTAACCCTTAGGAATTTCCTGAACGGCTTGAACTGTAAAAGGCGAAAGCACACTTCAATATCACACCGCCAGAACTACTTTCGCTCTAAAAGGAGCTTTGGGCGAGCAGTGGAAGTGGACGTTTTCTGTTGTGCAACGCCGCTTTACTGGTGAGTCAGAAGTCGGCTGAACCCTGCTTGTTACAGTATGTTTCCCCTACAAAATAATTGAACTCTGTTTGAAGTCAGCTACGCTTTAAATGAGTAAGTTCAATGTCTCTGGGTGTTAATTCATGTTTAGTCATTTACTTCGAGGTAGTCGTAATAACGACGCGTGTCGGTGGCTATTTTTTGTATGTCTACTCAATCTGCACTGAATTAAACCTATTCAGAAAGGTGCTGTGTAACTTAATGTCCCGGCAAAACTGGCTTTGCAAAATGGTACTGGCGATAGCAGTTAGCAGCATTGCTAATTGTGTGTCAGCGTTTGCAGATCCCATCGCTGTCGTGGTTCCCCAAAAGAGTGAAATCAGTGAATTAACCAAAAAGCAGGTTATCGACATCTTTATGGGCCGCTTTGACTTACTTGAGAGTGGCCAGCGAATCAAACCGGTTGACTACAACAATGGTTACGAATTCAGGGAGCAGTTTTATCGTGCGTTACTGGACAAATCAGAGCGTCAGGTAGCGGCATATTGGTCCCGCTTGTTGTTTTCTGGCAGGGCAAAGCCCCCTATTCAGGTACCAAGCGTTCAAAATAGTATCGAAGAACTCAGTAGTGATGCTTCTATGATTACTTACATACCCATCACTATGGTTTCAGAGGAGATGAAGATTGTCCTGGTTCTGGAATAAGTCATTCGTGATGTTGTGTTTATTGTGTGTAGAGGCTGTAACGGCGAGCTTAGCGCATGCTCAGGTTAACGTTAACGGATTTGCTACGCTGGGGTACACAAGCAGTAATGCTGATGATCTGGTTTTTCGCTCTGCTATCAATCGCTGGCCCGAACAAGGTTCAAACTTTAAAACCGAATCAGTGCTGGGAATTCAAATTGATTATCAGTTGTCCGATAAAGCCGACATAGTGTTCCAAAGCCTGCTGGAAAACAAACACTATGACGCCTTGTCGGATTATTTTGAAATGGCATTTGTCCGGTATCAGTTTAACCGAAACTGGACTGCCCGGGCAGGACGCATCAATTACAATGCGTATCTGCTCTCTGAGTATTTACACGTGGGATACAGTTATCTGTGGGCTGCGCCACCCATGGAGTATTACACGCCTTCTTCCAATTTATCCTATATCGATGGGGCTGAAATTCAGTACAGGAAGTCGTTTTCTACCGGCGTTTTGCAATCTACCCTGGCCTTTGGCGTAAGCAAGGCAGATGTACTGAATAATGATGCAAATTACTTCTTTGAATACGATTATGTTGTAAATGGCTCCGTTACCTATGAAACCGATAATTGGACTCTTAAGGGGACTTTGAGTCAGTTCCATGGCAAACGGTCTTACTTCGGGAGCCTGAATCAGTTTCAACGGGATTTAACACAACTGCCATCAGATTGGTGGCCTGCCGCAGAAAGCATAGCAGACGAACTCAACTTTTTGGCCAAGCATGTTAATTACGCTGCGTTGGGTTACAGCTATAACGATAGCGCGCTCATCATCATGGCAGAAGCTGCCATGCTTGATGTTGAATGGAGCGTGCTGGGCAACCTGGCTTATGGTTATGTCAGCTTAGGCTACTGCTTCGGAGAACTTACGCCATACATCACACTGGCTACGATTAATACCACCGATAAGCGCAAGGTCATAGAACAGCCAAATTACGCTGAAGTAGGTGACCCAAATGCCATTGCCGACTTGGCCGGTATGTATTTCGGTTACCAGTATTTACTGGATATATCGCGCATAGAACAATCATCGGTGGCCATTGGCTTGCGTTGGGATTTTACAGCAAATTGGGCGCTAAAAGCGCAGCTTACCGCGTTTGAATTACGGGGGCCTGGCTACGGCATTTGGGGGAGTGACCAGCAGGTTAGTATAGATGACAAACGGGATGTGAATGTGTTTAACCTCAATCTCAATGTTATTTTCTAACGTCGGCCGGAATAGCCATGAATAAACTACAAGACAAGTTACACGTCAGACTGGCATTTGTTGTTGCGGTGGTAGGTATTCTTATTTCCATTGCAGGTAGTCTTATTGTTTTCCAGCTTGCGCAAGCCGAGCAACAGCGCTTCAGTCAGCACCTGGTAAATCAAATTGCGCAAGGCTCGGTTAAACCCGCAGCGATTGCTGTTTACGTAAACGATGCAGAGCTGGCAAAGGAGATCATCGAAAGTCTGCAAATTAATGATTTGGTGTTAGCAGCGGAAATTCGCAACGAAGCTGGCATTTTTGCTGAGACATCGTTAAAGAATGAATCAGCGGATGCAATTGTGCTGAAATTACCGCATCCCTTCATCAGTAACGACTTCGTAGGTGAGCTGCTGGTTTATCCTGACAATGTGTTTATTCAGGGTCTGGCAGTAGCCGATGCCCGTAACAGCGTTTGGGAAATGATGATGGTGTCGATGGCCCTTACGCTTACCATGTACATAGCAATTTATCAGTTGCTCTCTCGCCCGCTAATCAAGCTTTATAATGCCTTTGAGCGCGTTGATCCCAGTAATCCCGAATTCCTCGAAAAAATTGACATTCAGTATACAAAGAAAGATGAAGTCGGCTTTTTAATTAGCGGTATTAACCGCCTTATTCATGCTGTAAGAATTAACTTTGTTGCTGAACGGCGGTTGCGGATGCGAACCGAAAAGCTCGAGCAGCGGTTTCGGCTGGTGTTTGACAAAGCGTCGGTTGGTATTGGGTTAATCTCTACCAGAAAGGGTATTTTGTTAGAAAACCCGGTATTTCATGACATCGTAGGGCAGATATGCTCGTTACATGATTTTATTCATATGTTTGATACGCCCGATCAGGTAACGGAGGCGATTGCTGAGCTGCGGGCAACTCAGCAGTCGGGCCCAATAACCCTTGATCTGTCTTATCGCAACAGTGAGCAACAAGTTCGCTGGCTGAATTGCTTATTCGCGCTGGTAATCGATCAGCGCAGCACGGAGCGCAACGACGATATGTTAATTGAAGTGATTTTAAATGATGTGACGGATCGAAAAGAAAAAGAATCCAAAGCAAAATACCTTGCTCAGCATGACGCACTTACTGGCTTATTGAATCGTCATGGCGGCGAATTGAAATTACAGATGCTGATGAAGTCTGTTTCAACAACCACAGTCACGGCAATCATGCTGATCGATTTGGATAACTTTAAACCCATCAACGATAGTTACGGCCATGATGCAGGGGATGCGGTGTTACAGGAAACGGCTCAGAGAATTAAGCGCTTGTTCAACGATCCTGATGACGTGTGTTGCCGCTGGGGCGGCGATGAATTTGTCATTGGTTTCCGGCGCGACACATTGTTGCCGTCAGCAATGGAGACCCTTTGTAATACGCTTCTACACGGCATTGAAGCGCCTATTGCGCTGTCCAGTACGCAGTACTGTGCTATTTCTGCCAGTATTGGCGTTGCTTTGGTCGATACGCCACCACAAAGCCTTGAAGATATTCTGAATGAAGCTGATGAAGCCATGTATCAGGTGAAGCGACAAGGGCGCTCCAATTACCTGATCGTGTGAATTAAGTGCTTGTTGGCAGTGCCATATGGCCGAACTACTGAGTGAGTTACAGATAAACTGAAACGCCAGGGTTAAGTTAACCCTGGCGTTTTTAAATGTCCGTATAAAGGAGCTTAGAGATAAGCCCGGAAAATGCCTGCCGTGATAATGACTAAAGACACTGAGTACAATACCAGTGTGACCTGATCACATAATCTAGTTTTTGACATCATTCGTACCTCTTATCAGCGAATGTAATCAAAATGTAACACCATATGTTTTATTTGTTAATTATTCTTTGGTCGTAGATTGAAGGTTGTAACTTTATCAGTATGTCTCATAATGGATTGTTCGTGGCTTTTCATAAAAGCTCAGGAATTTGACAAGGAAACGGAACGAACAACATGTTACTCCTGCTTATTTATATTTTCATCGCACTGGGCTTTTCCTTTATTTGCTCAGTAGCGGAAGCGGTGATTTTAAGTGTCTCGTCAGCATACATCTCACTAATGGAAAAAGAAGGTAAGGGGAGCGGTAAGTTACTCCGTGAGTTAACCGACGACATTAACCGTCCTCTGTCAGCCATACTTACACTGAATACTATAGCGCATACGATGGGGGCGGCTGGGGCAGGTGCTCAGGCAGCGGTGGTGTTCGGCGATGCCTATCTGGGCGTAATTTCAGCGATTCTCACGCTGCTCATTCTGGTCTTTTCTGAGATCATTCCTAAAACACTCGGTGCTACCTATTGGCGCGGGCTTGCTCCAGTTACGGCGTATTTTTTGAAGTATCTGGTAATCGTATTATTGCCATTCGTAAAGATGTCTCAATGGCTCACAAAAGGGTTCAAGGAAGAGTCGCCACTGCGTGGACTTAGCCGGGCAGAGTTGCATGCCATGGCCGAACTCAGTGGTGAAGAAGGTCAGTTAGATGCACATGAGGCAGCATTTTTAAAAAGTTTGCTCAGTTTAAATGCGCTTACCGTTAAGGATGCCATTACTCATCGCACTCAGGTTTTTTCGGTGAGCGAAGAATTGAGTGTAGAAGGATTCTTCCATAAACACGGCAATATCGAATTTTCGCGAATCCCGGTTTACGAATCGCAAGACAGTGAATTGGTGACCGGCTTTGTGTTGCGTTCAGATTTACTGTTAGCCCAGGCCCGAGGCAACGGCGATAGCCCGCTCAGCCGCTATCGCAAGAGTATGGTTACCGTTTTAGGCTCCATGCCGCTGTCAGCCACGTTTGACCACTTTCTTAAGAATCACATTCACATGTTATTAGTGGTAGATGAATATGGCGGGCTCGAGGGCATATTGACACTTGAGGATTTGCTGGAGCGTTTGCTTGGGGTAGAAATTATTGATGAGAAAGATACCGCAGTGAGTATGCGTCGGCTTGCCTACATGATGTATCGCAGGAAGCAGCAAATGTTACTTAAAAATGTACCAGATAGCAGCATGACGCAACGGTCAGGAAAGCAATAACCCCTGACCTGACCGTGTTAGAACTAGTGCAGAGCAGGAAAGGTAGTTACTACACAAACGCCGGTATGGTCTGGCAGGTTGTTGAGCGCAATACTGCCGTGATGAAATGCCACGATGATATTGGCAATATACAGCCCTAAACCCAAATGAGGCGGTCCGTCAGACTGATTGCCTTCAGCTCTTACCGACACCATCGACTGGGTAAGCTGCGATTGCATCCCCTGAGGTAATAACGGCCCCGTGTTAGTAATACTGAGTTTAATGTGGCGATTTTCCTGCCAGATATGTAATGCAATAGTGCTGTCTTTAGTGCTGAACTCCACTGCATTGGCAATGATTTTATCCAGCATCTGGGCAATCAGATCCGGCGAACCGTTCAGCTGCGCTTGTTTAACCGATAATTTCAAGGCGAACTTGCGCTGCGGATAGGCATACTGATATCCCTCAACGCAGCCTTTTACTACCCGGGCCAAATCAAACTGTTCAGTATCTTCCTGACTAATGGCGTGTTCTAAGCGAGTAGCTTCACTCATACTATTTAAAATGCTGCTCAGGCGACTGATGCCAGATTGAGCACGACTCAAAAACACCTGTTGCTGGTCTGGATCCTGGACCTGATTAAGGGTATCCAGCGACGAACGCACTACGGCAATCGGTGTGCGCAGTTCATGAGAGAGTCTCGACGCCATATTCTCCAGATAAGAATTGTATTGTTGCAAACGACTTAATACGGCGCTGAACGAACGCGACAAATCACCAATTTCATCAGCATTGCGCGAAGGTGTTAAGGTACCAATGATTTTTCCGTTCGAGTCGATCACTGCCTCGGTGTTGTCGCGCAGCGTGCGGATACGACTGGAAATGCGATGTGCAAATAACAGCAGGCCTGTGGTACCCAATAGCATTACCGCTAAGATGACGTGAAAAAGTTGTTCCAGCGCCCGGTTGCGAAGAGTGCGAATACCGTGAGTGGTTTGCTCAACGACTACGGCACCCATTACCGCATCGCCAATGTAGATTGGATAGGCGGCAGACAGGATCACTGCTTTATTGTCGGGAGTGAGTCGCCATAGCGAGTCCGGTTCGCCTGCCAGCGCCCGGTTAATGTCTTTCCCGGCCAATGCATAGGCATCCGCCAGTTCGTCAACAAAATCGCCGGGGGGGCGGGTCAGAATTTGATAGTACAGCGGCAATAGCCAGTTTTGTTCTATATAACCCCACCAGCCCTGGCTGGCAGGACGCTGCTGTCCGGCATTAAAGCCCTGTGATGAATGGATTGAACCGGAACGCGCCAGTACCCGCTTGTGCTTGTCAATGACCCACACCCTCGAATCAGCGTAACGCAGTCCTGACAAAATACGCTCAATTTCCGGCGATGGCGTCACTACTGTACCTAAATCGTCACTTTGATTTGGGTTAGCAGTTCCCATTGCGTATTGTTTTATACGGCTGATGTCATCGTCTACATCAACCAGTGCAAATGCCAATGAGCCAGAGGTCATGGTAATAGGGAAGCGAAGCTCAATACTGTAACCTTGTTGCGTAAGTAACCAGCGCCCCTGAATTTGCAGGGCATTGTCGGTGGCTCTGAAGAAGCGGGGATCATCATCCAGTCGGTAGGCATTCACCCAACCGGGTTTGTAGGGCGAAATAATGTAACGCTGTAAGCTGTCGTTTGCGTCCAGCATGCCAATTAGCAGATGATCAGAGCGATCCACACTTAAACTATTGGGCGCTCGAAACACAACCTTGTCGTCGGCAACGTCAAACATGGCATAAAAATACTGGTCGTAGCGGCCTACCATGTGTTGAAAGCTCATGGATACCGGGGCTTTGTCGTCAAACCAGGTAACAATATTATTTTTATTATAGGCTTGTATCAGGGGCGACACCGCCTGCCATTCCTGCAGACGGCCATCTAACTGAATCGGCACGTCAATTGGTGGCGCATATAGATCGGTACCAGGGCGAACGTTTTGCAAATAGGCCGACTGACTATCGAACAGTGCCGGGCGTTCGTGCAGTGCAGTTGCCACTGCGCGTGCAGTCCCGATCATGGTTTGTTCCTGACCAATACGCAGATACTGCTCCAATTCCCAAACGTACTTGTACCCCAGCCACGGAATGGCGAACAGAAACAATGACAGAACTAATAACTGAAGCCTGATTGAAAAACGTAATTTCACAGCGCCATCCTGAGCCTTTACTGCTGCCAGCGGTAACCCATACCATACACGGTATCGATGTGATCAAAGTCGGCATCTGCCTGAATGAATTTTTTACGCATGCGCTTTATATGCGATGTAATTGTGGAGTCATCCACCACCATGCGCGACTCATCCATAAGTTGTTGTCGGCTTTTTACATGACCAGGGCGTTTTATGATGGCGTGTAACATCCAGAACTCGGTAACAGTTAATGCAATCGGCATGTCTTTCCAGCTTACTGTCATGCGGCTCACATCCACTAACAGGTGTCCCAGCTTTATCAGGTCGCTATCCTGCTTTGGCGTCGCCAGCAGGTCGGTGCGCCGAAATAGTGCGGCGATACGAGCCAGTAAATGGGCCATGCTGATGTCTTTGGTTAGGTAATCATCTGCGCCCATTCGTAAACCACTGATCGTATCTACGTCATTATCTCTTGCGGTAAAAAAAATAATGGGCAGTGTTTGAGACAGCCGGCGCAATTGCTGACACAGCATGAAACCGCCTTCCATCTCGTCTTTTAAACCAATATCAATGATCGCCAAATCCGGCAGAGCCTGATTAAAGGCGGCACTGGCCGACGGGCGATCTGCATAAGCATTTACCGTGTAACCCTGACCCGTCAGGGCCGCGGTATAGTTATCGCGAATGGCGATATCATCTTCTACTAGCGCAATGTTTCGTGGCATGGTTTTCACTTACAAAAGGTATGTACAGGCACTATACATTAAGAGTGCCTGTGGCGTGGCAAGTTCGGCACAAATTCCCCCAACTTGCCATATTTCTGCCACTTTTATGCAGGCATAACAGTCACTTCGTATTGCTGCAAGCCCTGAGCTGTAGTGTATTTATATTGCATGCGCACCTCTGAACTCCTGCATGATTTATGGCAATCCTGCCAACTTTTGCCCGGGTTACTGCTTTTTTGCCCCTGCATTTCCATAACACCCGAATCATTAAGCCATATGCGATTGCTTTAATAGCACCATCAAATCAAAACACCACAATCGTTTAAAGGAAATCACTATGCGTAAATCAATGTTAGCTGCCCTGGTAATGGCCACCTCTCTTACTGCAACCAGCACCTATGCAAAGGATAAAGAGTCTGATTACGAACATGCTCCCGGTATCGGCTTGGGCACCGGTGTGGTAATTGGTGCCATTGTGGCGGGTCCGGTTGGTGCTGCCGTAGCGGGTTTCATGGGCGCCATGTTAGGTAATGATGTACGTCAGGATAAAATCCTGGCGTCTAAAACTGAACAACTGTCGGCACAGTCACAGTTACTCTCTGAGCGCGATAAAGCACTGCTCGCCATGCGCAGTCAATTGCAATCCATGCAACAGGCTTCAGTCACCCAGGTGGCCATGCATGAGGAACGCAGCGAACCTTCTATTACATTGCAAAGCAGTGTGCAGTTTCAAACCGGCGCGTATGACATTGCGCCAGACTATCAAAAGCAATTGGATTTGATAGCAAAAACACTAAAAGGCTACCCGTCATTAACGGCAAGGCTAACCGGCCATGCTGATGTTCGGGGCGATGATGAATACAACCAGGCGTTGTCCATGCAGCGGGCAATAAGTGTAAAACAATATCTGATAAATAAGGGGGTAGATAACCAGCAGATTCTAACTGTGGCCCTAGGGGAATCTCAAAGTGCCCATCAGGGCGGTGAGCAAACGTTCTTTGATCGCAAAGTGGTAATTGAACTTGGCAATGAGGATGCAACGTTAACTGCCCAGCGCTAAGTATATTGCCAGGCAGGTAATCCGTCGTTACAGAGTGATTTGAGCGATCACTCTGTTTCGTTATTTACACACAACGCGATTTTTACCGTTCATTTTGGCTTCATACAAATTGACATCGGCCAGCTCAAGTATTTCGTCTAAATTATCCTGATTAAACGAGCGGGTACTAACCGCGCCCGCACTCACAGTGATCCTGCCAAAATCAGTGTTTTTATGCGGTATACCTGCTTTGTTCACGTCATCCACAATGGCTTGTGCAATGCATCTGGCGATGTGCATATCGGTATCTGGCAAAATGGCTAAAAACTCCTCGCCTCCAAAGCGTATCATTGCATCGCGCGAGCGGCGGGCGTGTTTCTGCAATATATTGGCAACTCGCTGCAGACATTGATCTCCAGCCAGGTGGCCATACTGATCGTTGTATTGCTTAAAGTTGTCCACGTCGAACAAAATAACCCCAAGACGCTGCTGACTGCGCAACAGTTGCCGGGCAAGTTTGGGGTATTCCTGCGTTAAATAGTTGCGATTGAGTAAGCCGGTTAGTGAATCGTGAAAGGTAAGCTCAACCAGCGCATCCATGCGCAGTTTACTGAGCAGGTGGTTGCGTACCCGATGAATGAGCGTTTGTGCTACAACTGGCTTAGAAACAAAGTCGTTGCCACCTGATTCCCAGCACTGAATTTGTGATTCCTTACTTACATTACCGGTGATAAATATAAGTGGGATGTCGTCCAGCTTTTCATTGTGTTTTATGGATTTACATAAATTCAACCCGTTCATTTCGGGCATGTTTACATCGATTACCATTAAATCAGGGCTGTGCTGCTCGCAATACGTTAGTGCATCCTGAGCATTTGCCACAGTAACGCAATGGCACAAATCACTGAGTATCGTTGAAATTACGGTGCGGCTTATATTGTCATCATCAACAATAAGTACAGTGCAGGATTCAATTTTTTTTGTGTCGAGTGCTAGCATAAATAAGTTGTTTGTAGGTGATTATTCAACTTGTTGTTAGTCTTAGCTCATATCCTGACAGATTACCTGTAAGGATGACATTGTAATTATCGTAATTTTGGCTAAAGTTGAAAAAACGTACGCCCGATACCTAAGTATTGGCTAATACTTTATTTATTGCGAATAAATGTTCGGCATTTTCGGCAATAAACCTGATAAAGTCTGGCAGTAAATAAAAAAGAAATACGGGCAATATAGCGTTACTCGCAACAAACAAGCATAACAACGTTAGAGTAATGCAGAACAGCAACAACGCACAGAGGTGAATTTTGCTCAGCCGATTACCTTTGCAACTGGTGGTATTATTCGCGCTGGTTGCGGTTGGTTCATCTTACCTGGCCAACAAACACATGGTTGAAACGGTTAACGAGGCCATTGCCGAAGATCTGGCTGTTAATGCCAGTGAGGTGTCGACGATGCTGTCTGATCATCTCGCAGAATACAAGCACGATGTAGCCTTTTTACACAGTGGACTGGCAGCAACTCATATACAGGAGCGACTGCTAGTTGCTAACTCAAGCGGCGAAACGTCTTTTCGCGGTCCTTCTGAGTTTGATACCGAAGAGTTGTTTAAGGCATTTCTGGCTTCTGCTCCGGCTTTTTTTCAATTGCGGGTAATTTTGCCCAGTGGTCAGGAATATATTCGTGTTGAACGCCGGGGTGGCCGGATTTTGCTGGCCGATAAGTCAGAATTACAAAATAAGGCCGATCGGGACTACGTAGAACAAGGATTACAACTGTCTAAATATGAAACCTATGTCTCATCAATTAATCTTAATGAGGAAAACGGCAGAGTAGAGGTTCCTTATCGTCCAACTGTTCGGATCGTAAAAGGTATTTACAGTCAGTCTAATCAGTTGGAGGGCTTACTGGTCGCTAATGCTGATCTCTCGTCACTACTGGCTAAAGTCGACGACCTTATTTCGTCAGACCTGCACATCATTATTGCCGACGAACATGGCACCATCATAAAGCACCCCGACAACAGTTATCTTTTTGCGAAACAACTGGGTACTAACAGTCATTTTTTCTCGCTTTACGACAGAGAGCCTGCACTGGAGAGTCGCGGTATTGAACATTTCAAAAATGTGAGTGATCCCGTTGATCAATTTGTTGGGAAAGCCAGTCGGTTCCAGTTAGATGCCAGCCACTTTATTGTGGCAGTTGTGGGTAAATCAGATGACGAAATCAATGCGCTTTATACGCAGTCTGCATTGAAGGTTTACAGTGGGTTGGGCTTTGTGTTGGTGAGTTTTGCCGGCATGTTTTTGCTGTTATTCCGCAATATGAAACATCACCAGGCGCTGGCTGAGTCCAGAGCGGTGTCTCATGCGGTTGTAGAAAACAGCAATGATGCAATTTTACTGTTTAACCGCAAGTACAGACTGTTGGATATCAATCCTGCGGCGGAGCGCTTGTTTAATGAGTCCCGAACTACGCTACTTGCCGAGCCGTTAGACAAGGCTTTTAATCAATATGCCAGTATGACCTTGTGTGATATTCACAATAGGGCTAAAGCCGCCAGGTATAATTCGGAAATTGACATAGAGTGGCGGGACGACATATCCATCCGGTACTTTAGGTGTGTACTTATCCCATTACAAGCAAAAGAGAATGCCGGTCAGTTTGTGTTGTTGCTTAACGATGTAACCGCGATAAAAAAATATGCCGCGGAACTGGCTGTATCTAATCGTCAGTTAGAAGATGCGGTATCCGAAAGAACCCATGAGCTGGAACTTGCCTTGGCGGAAGTCAAACAAGCCAATGTAGTTAAAACTCGCTTTATTTCCTCCATCAGTCATGAAATGCGAACCCCCTTGAATGGAATTCTCGGCGCGATGTCCATACTCAAGCGAGATCATGGAAACAAGGGGATAAGTGACATCATTGGTATGGCAGAGGTCAGTACAAACAGTTTGGCGATGCTGGTTAATGACATTCTCGATTTGTCAAAAATTGAAGCGGGCAAACTGGATATCAATCTGACTATGTTTAGCCCGGAAAAGCTATTAGAAGGCGTCTGTCAGTCACAAGCCGTAATGGCATTTGCTAAAGATATCGACTTTTTTATCGATACCTCTGCGCTCAATGTGTCGCAATTGAAAAGCGATCCCTTCCGCATCACACAGATTCTGAATAATCTGGTAGGAAATGCCATTAAGTTTACCCGTAAAGGGGCCGTTCAGGTAATTGCTAAAACCTCACAGGAAGAAAACGACGACGGCGTAAAATTAGTGGTAACTGTTAAAGACTCTGGCATAGGGATTAAGGAAGACGCACAGCAGGCCCTGTTTACTATTTTTACACAGGCAGATCGGAGTATTGCAGCCAATTACGGCGGCTCCGGTCTGGGGTTAGCGATTTGTAAGCAGCTATGTGAATTGCTGGGCGGGGATATTTCACTGAAATCTGTTGTAGGTCTGGGCACCGAGGTCACGTTTTCTATACCCGCTGACGAATTTGTGCGGGTGCCGGCAGCCCGGGCATCAAGACTGAAAAACGAGCAGATTGGACTGTTGTTAATGAATGAAGCTGAACAGGATCATCTCACTGCGTGTCTTGTGAGTTTTGGTGCTTCAGTTCAGGTGCTCAATGAAAAGATGGCGTTGCCAGAGCTGCAGAATGATCTGAGTGTACTTATCGATCTGGATGCAGCGAATGCGGAACATGTCGTGCAATCGTTTATTGAGCTACAGCCCCCTGCCAATAAGTCAAAAATGAAATTATATGGACTGAGCCGCACCGGTTATACCTTTGCTGCCAAGGGTATGCCCCTGTCGCCACTTCGCAAGCCATTAATGGTGTCTTCACTGCTTTCGGCACTAGCCGATCAAAGATCCTCGGATTTTCCGATTCTGGCTAATACGCGCCGTGATTCAGACCGCAAGCGCAACAGGGCGTCTGACGCGTCACATTTTAATCACCAAACCGTGTTAATTGTAGATGACAACAACATCAATCAGGATGTCGTTATGCATATGTTAGCCGGGTTTGACCTGAACTTACTCTTTGCCGAACACGGGCAGGCGGCCTTGGAGGTGCTTAAGGAACGGAGCGAGAAAGGCGAGCGAATCGACCTTATCCTTATGGACTGCAATATGCCCGTAATGGATGGTTTTGCCTGCACGCATGCTATTCGCAATGGCAAAGGGGGACTACATGTAATGAAAGTGCCGATTATTGCTATGACAGCCAATGCTATGAAAGGCGAAAGAGACCGATGTATTGACGCTGGCATGGATGATTATATTACCAAGCCGGTTGAAGCGGATATCCTGACAGATAAATTAACCTTGTGGATTAACCGCGACCTCAAAAAAACGAGCTCGGCCAAACTAATAGAAAATAGAGAGGGTAAAGAAGCACTGATAATTTGGGACAGAAAGGATGCCTTGCAGCGCCTGGCGGGAAACGAAACACTGCTTAAAAAAATTGTTAAGATGTTACTAGAATCTCTGGACGAGCGGTTATCTGCGATTGAAGATGCGATTAATGATGAGGATTCAGAAATGCTTCGTCAGCAAAGCCATAAATTAAAGGGCTCGGTAGGGGAAATAGGCGCAAAAACACTCCACAAACTGTTACAGTCGTTGGAGCATCCGCCCTCAGAACAGGATAATCACGAGGTATTTAACCAAATACTGCAAGACAGTGAAGCATTGCGAAAGGAGCTGACACAGTATCTAGCTGCTTAAGTCATTTTATTACCAAAATTAAAGGGTTGAAAACAGGCGCCTCGACCCTATATTCTTTAAAATTACACAAAGTTTAGCTGTCAACATGATTTATGTTGTTCAGCCTGAACAGTTAAACAAGACTGATTCTGGCGAAAACCGGTATTGGTTCTGCACTGTGCCAAACGGCAAATCTACTATTCCATGGAACAAAGCATGCAAGCGTTAACAATATCCGGGTTAACCAAAACCTATCGTGGCGGTGTTCAGGCGCTGAAAGGCGTCGATTTAACGGTCGCGGAAGGGGATTTCTTTGCCTTACTCGGCCCAAATGGAGCGGGTAAGTCCACCACAATTGGCATTATTAGCTCATTGGTCAATGCCAGTGGCGGTGATGTTAATGTGTTTGGTTACGATCTGCACAGCCAAAAAGAACTGGCTAAATCCTGTATTGGTTTGGTGCCGCAGGAGTTTAATTTCAATCAGTTTGAAACTGTGATGCAAATTGTGGTGAATCAGGCGGGTTATTATGGCGTGCCAAGACAGCTGGCCTTCGAACGTGCAGAAAAGTACTTAACCCAGTTGGACTTGTGGGAAAAACGCAATGCCAGAGCCAGAGAGTTGTCGGGCGGTATGAAACGACGTCTGATGATCGCAAGAGCGCTGATGCACGAACCCAAGATGTTGATTCTGGATGAGCCTACCGCAGGTGTGGATATTGAAATTCGCCGCTCTATGTGGCGTTTCCTGGAAGCGATCAATAAGCAAGGCGTGACGATTATTCTGACTACCCATTATCTTGAAGAAGCGGAAATGCTTTGCCGCAACATTGCGATTATTGATAAGGGGCAGATTGTAGAAAATACGTCCATGAAGTCGCTGTTAGCCAAACTCAATATTGAAACCTTCATACTGGATCTACAGGGTGATACCAACAATATTAAGCTCGACGGTTTTGCGCATCGCTTATCTGATGAGTCGACACTGGAAGTGGACGTTGCGAAGTCCGACGGTTTAAATCCGGTATTTGCGCAACTGACTGCTCAACATATACAGGTAATGAGTATGCGTAATAAAGCCAATCGTCTGGAAGAGTTGTTTGTGAGCCTGGTAGAGGCTGGCCGTAAGGAGAAAGCGTAATGTCGGCGGGTAATAACTGGATAGCACTTACTACTATTTGGATTAAAGAGTGCACGCGATTTTTGCGCATTTGGGTGCAAACACTGGTGCCTCCGGCTATTACAATGAGTTTGTACTTTGTGATTTTTGGTAATCTCATTGGACAGCGCATTGGTGAAATGGGTGGTTTTAGCTACATGGAGTTTATTGTACCCGGCCTGATTATGATGTCGGTGATCACAAACTCCTACGCCAATGTATCTTCGTCGTTTTTCAGTGCCAAGTTCCAGCGCAATCTGGAAGAAATGCTGGTAGCACCGGTGCCGGTGTGGGTCATCATTATGGGGTACGTTGGTGGCGGTGTGGCCAGAGCTATCCTGATTGGTCTGATCGTATCGGCTGTATCTATGTGGTTTGTGGATGTCAGTATTCACAGTCTGCCGGTGATTATTATCACGTTACTGTTAACTGCCACGCTGTTTGCAACGGCCGGTTTAGTCAATGGCATTTTTGCCAAAACCTTCGACGACATTAGCCTTATCCCTACGTTTGTGCTCACGCCGCTAACCTATCTGGGCGGTGTGTTCTATTCATTGTCATTGCTGCCGGAATTCTGGCAATGGGTAAGTAAAGCCAATCCTATTGTGTACATGGTGAACGGCTTCCGCTATGGCTTTTTGGGCGTGTCAGATGTTAATGTTGGCGCTGCCATTGGCGTACTGGTGATTTTTAATATCGCGTTGTTCAGTGTGGCATACATGCTGTTAAAGCGCGGCACCGGCATCAGAACGTAACCTATGCAGGGCAATTCTCGCACCGTGGAAACCACCCAGCCGGGTATTCACGACAAACTTGAAGCGCTGGTGGCCCGCTATAGGACTAGTGAGCATAAACGCCCGGTATCGGCGCATACACAACAGGCGTTTAACGCCTTTACCGAGTGGCTGGGTGACTGGCAGGGGCCTTTGATCATTGATTCCTGTTGTGGCGTTGGAAAAAGTACCGCTACCCTTGCAACGCGATTTCCGGATGCGAAAGTAGTTGGGCTGGATAAATCGGATTTACGCATACAAAAACATGCCCACTATCACAACAATGCCAGTAATTATCGGGTTTTTCGCGCCGATGTAAACGACTTCTGGCGCTTACTGCGACAGGCGCAGCCAGACGCTGCGTGGCAAATAGAACAACATTATTTGTTATA
This sequence comes from Aestuariibacter sp. GS-14, assembly GCF_006494365.1. Taxonomy (GTDB): domain Bacteria; phylum Pseudomonadota; class Gammaproteobacteria; order Enterobacterales; family Alteromonadaceae; genus Alteromonas; species Alteromonas mangrovi. The sequence continues at coordinate 299,505 of NZ_VHIP01000006.1, read as the reverse complement.
CCCCAATCCTTATCCCAAGTCTGCCCAGGTCCAGAAGCGTTGGCACAGCGGCCCGGCGATGCCTGATTTAATGGCAATCGCGCCAATAATTGAAGTACGCAGCAACTGGTTACTTTATTTACAGGAGTTTGCCAGAGCCTGCGAACTTTATGGCAAGTCCACGCGTATTGATAGGGTTGAAACTACTACACCAATTACTCCGTTTGAGGAAAAATACCTGCGTAGTGGGCAAGACTGCTGGGTACTTCGCAGTATTGACGCAAACACCTGAAAGTGCATGAAAATGCTGCGAAAGTAGCCGTTTGTGTCAGTAGTGTTACACTTTTCGTAGGCTTTTACGTTAAAATCCTTATAATCGTTGCCCTGTTATTACCGGCCGCTGGCATATTAGACTTTATGGCACTTGGTGTAACAGGCATTCTGCGATAAAGTGCGGTATGAGTAAGAAAGCTCGTCGCTAAGTTTACAGGATGAGTTTCAGGCGTTGCCGTATCGCGTTGCTGTGGTGTAGTAGTTTGAGTAGGAACGACCACAGAGATCTATATTTATTCGAGAGGTGTGTAGTGTGGGTGAAGCACAAGTAAGCTTAGAGCACCTGTTCCGGGTATTCACTAAACCTGAACACAAAGACTCCAAGCTGGCACAAATTGAACAACACCTTTCCGACAATATTCTTGATTTTTTGTCGCAACATGTTGTAACCAAGAAAACGTCTCTGGAAGAGGTGGAGCAGGACTTTGCTGATGCAGCCATGCCTGAATCACCTGAATTTGTTTCAACGCATGCCGAACACCTGCTCGATAAGCTGGTGGCCCATTCGGTAAATACCTACGCTCCTACGTTTATTGGCCACATGACGTCAGCGTTGCCCTATTTCCACTTGTCATTGTCTAAGCTGCTGGTCGGACTCAACCAGAACCTGGTAAAGATTGAAACCTCAAAAGCATTTACGCCGTTAGAGCGCCAAGTGCTGGGGATGATGCACAACCTGGTTTATGAGCAATCAGAACCTTTCTACCAAAAGTATTTGCACAGTGCCCGTCATGCTTTGGGGGCGTTTTGTTCCGGAGGAACGGTTGCAAATATCACAGCGCTTTGGGTTGCCCGAAACAAGATGCTTGGCCCCGATGCCGGGTTTACTGGTGTCGCTCGAGCTGGTTTAGCCAGCGCGCTTCGCCACTATAACATTAACAACCTGGGTGTACTGTGTTCTAAGCGGGGGCATTACAGCCTGTCTAAAGCCGTTGATCTGCTGGGGATTGGGCGTGAAAGTTTATTAACGCAACCTTGCCCTGATCAGGTACTCGATCCTGCGGTTGCACTAAAAGCCGGCAAAATGTACCAGGAACAAGGGAATCGCCTGCTGGCGATTGTTGGCATTGGCGGTACCACCGAAACCGGCCATGTTGACCCTCTGGATGAGTTGGCAGATGTGGCTAAGGAGCTGGGTTGCTGGTTCCACGTCGACGCTGCCTGGGGTGGCGCAACACTGTTTTCGCAGAACTATCGTCCCATTATGAAGGGTATCGAGCGTGCTGATTCCGTCACTATCGATGCTCACAAGCAAATGTACGTGCCCATGGGCGCGGGTATGACCCTGTTTAAAAACCCTGAAGATGCCAATGCAGTGCGTCATCACGCGCAATACATTTTGCGCGAAGGCTCAAAAGATCTTGGCGCGACTACGCTGGAAGGTTCCCGCAATGGTATGGCAATGATGGTGTACTCATCGTTGCATATATTGGGACGCCGCGGCTACGAACTGCTCATAAATCAAAGTATTGATAAAGCAAAGCAATTTGCCAAAATGATAGATGAACACCCCGACTTTGAATTGGTTACTTCGCCTATTTTGTCTTTGCTAACCTACCGCGTGCTGCCACAATCGGTCCAACAGAAACTAATTTCATTACCCGCAGGAAAAGCCCAACGATTGAATGGTAAAGTGGACAAATTAGTTGTGAATGTGCAGAAATTACAGCGTGAGGCCGGCAAGTCATTTGTGTCGCGCACACGGTTGGAGAGTCCCAAATACGGTGCGTACCCCATTACGGTATTCCGGGTCGTTCTGGCGAATCCGCTTACCACAACAGCAGACCTGCAAGCCATTCTCAAAGAACAGCACGAAATAGCGATGCGCAATAAGGTGTGGCAAGAGTTATTACCTGCCGACAATTTATTGGCCAAAGTGGCGAATAACTAATTGCTTATGTTACTACTCAGCCGCTTAGGGAAGATTCTGTGGATTGATATGCGTTTTTAACATTGAGTACAACACCTTCGCATCTACAGGTTTGCAAATGTGACCTGAAAATCCTCGTTTCTGGTAATCTTCGATATCCGACGCCAAGACATTGGCCGTAATAGCAATAACAGGAATGTTTTTGTTAAGTGTTGAAATAGCCTTTTGGGCTTGCAAACCATCCATCTCCGGCATTTGAATGTCCATTAATACAACATCAAAATCCTGATTGGTAACCGCTTCTACTGCTTGTCGGCCGTTTTCTACCAGCGTCACCTCCGCATGGGTTTGAGCCAAAAATGCCTCAACAACAGCCTGGTTAATCAGGTTATCTTCAGCAACCAGCACTTTTTTGCCAGTTAGACTGGGTACTTCGGGTGTACCATCTTGATTGCCTTCCTGAAGGCTAACGTCTCTTTCCAACGGGAGAATGACGGTAACCTTAGTACCGACACCCTCTTTACTTTGTATGTGAATATCGCCGTTCATTAATCTGGCAAGATTCATGGATATCGACATACCTAATCCGGTGCCACCAAACTGGCGGGTAATGGACGAATCGGCCTGAGTAAAGCGGTCAAAAATATGCTTACAGGTTTCTTCGCTCATGCCAATGCCGGTATCCGATATCGCAATTGAGATGGCAGTGCCCTTTTGGTACTCGGTGCAGGCTATATGGATATCAACGTGACCTTCGCGTGTGAATTTAACTGCGTTGGAAGCAATATTGAGTAATATCTGCTTTACTCTAACCATATCCCCAAGCCAGGTATCCGGAAAGTCACTGGCAATATGTGTTTTCAGTGTGATCCCTTGGTTGTTTACCAGAGGCTGCAAGTCATATTCAACTGATTCAACGACATCCAGCATAGAGAAAGGCTTATTCTCCAGCAGTAACATGTCTGATTCAATTTTAGAGTAATCCAGCACGTCATTAATGATGGTGAGCAGGCTCCGTGCTGAGAATGTAGCCTTGTTTAATATGTTATCGAGCGTGTCGTTAAGGTCTGCTTGCTTCAGCAGCTGCAGCGCCCCTAGTATCGCATTCATTGGCGTACGAATCTCGTGACTCATATTGGCTAGAAAGGCACTCTTGGCCGTAGAGGCTGCTTCGGCCTTTAATTTTTCCTGCTCAAGCGTTGCAAGTGTTTCCACTTTAGCTGAGACATCATAATTCACGCCGATCATTTTAATCGGATTTCCTGCTTCATCCGAAATAATCTGCGCATTGGCTTTGATATGCCGAATATTTTGATCGGGTAATATAATTCTGAATTGCGTATCAAACCGCTTTTGCCCGGAGATAGCCTTGTTTAGCAGCTCTGTAGCGGACACCAAATCGTCAGGGTGTATCCTATTTTCCCAATCTGCAAAACTACCAGTAAATTGTGCTTCACTGATTCCATACAACGTAAACATGGCCGTATCCCACTGCAATTTGCCACAGGAAATATCCCATTCCCAAACGCCCATTTCCATCGAGTCATGGGCAAGTTGCATGCGTAATGCGTTGTTAATCGCCTCGGATTTTGCAGCTTGCAGCGCTTCTTTTTCTTTCCTTTGACGTGTGATGTCTTGCATAACGCCAAACAGTCTTGCACACTTGCCATTCTCAAAAAATGGCTTACCCAGCGTTCTTACCCAAACTTGGCGTCCGAATGCCGTGGTTAATTCGAGTTCCAGCGCCCAGGGACGTCCTTCACTCATACCTTTTTCGATAGCATGGGTTATTTGTAGTCTGCTCTCGCCCTCTTTATAAAAATTAATACCCGATGAGAGATTAGGTTCATAATCGTCGGGTACATCGTGAATACGACGAGTTTGTTGGCTCCAGCTTATTTCGCCCGTAAGCAGATCCATTTCCCAGGTGCCAATTTCTGCAATCTGCTCAAGCTCTTCAAGCACCAGGCTTTGCTTTTGCAATGCGGATGATTGCATTTGGGCATTTTCTGTTCGATGAATGGCTTGTTGTTGAAGCGTTGAGATATTGGTTAATGTACCAACAATCCGGATAGGCTTTGCCTCTTTATTGCGAATTGCTACTGCTCGAATCCTAACCCATACAACATTGTTGTTGCGGTGTTGAAATCGGACAATCTGATCTATTTGGTGCGAGGGGAGTGAGGTATGTTTCTTCACATTAGTGAGTAATTCGTTTAAATCGTTTTCATCAATGTAAGACTCCCATTGTGCAGTCTGGGTTTGTTTCATTATTGCATCGTATCCCAGCATGCCCCAAAAGGCGTCGCTCATCCATCCTCGCCCTTCGCTTTCCAGATCCCAATACCAGATCCCATCCAGCACACAGCTATCGATAAGTTTAAACAGAAACTGATTATCACCAAAAAAGCCGTTTAGCTCGTCAATGATTGTCTGTTGCCGGGAAATGGCTTTGGTCAAAGGTGAGCCTCGCTAAAACAGAAATGCAAATGTGTTTAGTAAGCGTAGCAGTGAGATGAAAGGGCATCAAAGATTTAGGGGGGATCTGCAGCAAAAGTCTTAACGAAACACATGGATGGGTTTCGTTAAGACCAGGTAGAAGATTTATCGGGAAAAATGCAGGTTATCGATAAGACGTGTTTTGCCCATAAAGGCGGCGATCAAAATTACCAGATCGGTATCGGTATCTTTTGCAGGTTGCAGAGTTTGGGCATTGCAAACCGCAACATAGTCGCGTTTGAATCCTGCGCCTTCCAACTGTGATATTGCCTGATTAATTATCGTCGCCTGAGACTCTATGCGGTTGCATAGCGCATCGCGCATCGCGTTCATTGTGGCATAAATCTGGGTGGCTTGTTTGCGCTCAGCTTCCGATAAATACCCATTTCTTGAACTCAGAGCCAATCCGTCAGCCTGTCTTCGGGTTGGAATACCGACAATTTCGATTGGCAACGACAAGTCTTCCACCATGGTGCGGATAACCTGAAGCTGCTGAAAGTCTTTTTCGCCAAAACAAGCCACATCAGGCTGAACCATGTTAAATAGCTTGCACACAATGGTAGCGACCCCACGAAAATGCCCAGGACGGCTGGCGCCACACCACAGTTCGGATATGCCGGGCACTTCCACAAACGTTTGTTCGTTAAGACCGCGAGGGTAAATATCGCTGGCTGCCGGGAAAAACAACGCTTCAACCCCTTCGGCATGGAGTTTGGCTTTATCTGCGTCCAACGTACGGGGGTAGGCATCAAGGTCTTCGTTCGCACCAAACTGCATCGGGTTTACGAAAATCGATACGATTACTACATCTGCCCGTTGTCTGGCTTGCCGGACTAACTCGATGTGGCCATCGTGCAGGTTGCCCATAGTGGGAACAAACGCGACGCGCAGCTGTGCCTGCCGCCACTGCTGGCGGGTCTCACGTAAAGTGCTCAGGGTTTCTATAAATTTCATAATTACTCGAAGCTGTGTTCCGGACCAGGAAATTCAACGGCTTTAACCTGCTCTATATACCGGTTAACCGCTTCTCGAAGATCACCGGTTTCAGTTAAATAGTTTTTGGAAAACTTAGGCATATAGTTGGCACTGATCCCAAACATGTCGTGCATTACCAGTATCTGACCATCTGTATGAGGGCCTGCGCCAATGCCAACAACCGGAATGGTGAGTGCCTGACTAATGCGCTTGGCAAGTGAAGTAGGAACCAGTTCCAATACCAGCAGTTGCGCACCGGCCTGTTCAAGTGCCAACGCGTCGTCCAGCAATTGCTGTGCTTTGTCAGATTCCCGGCCTTGCACTTTGAAACCGCCAAACACATTTACCGATTGCGGCGTTAAACCAAGGTGACCACAAACTGGTACCCCCCTGTCGCGCAAGCCACTGATAGACTCAGCAAGCCAGCGCCCGCCTTCCAGTTTTACCATACTGGCTCCCGCTGCCATTAAGGTAGCAGCATTGAGATAGGTTTGCTCTGGCGTGGAATAAGACATAAAGGGCATATCCGCAATCACAAAGGCCCGTTCGGCTCCCGCACGCACGCAGCGTGTGTGGTAAGCAACGTCTTGTGTGGTAACCGGTAGCGTACTGTCCTGTCCTTGTAACACCATACCCAGTGAATCGCCGATAAGCAGTATTTCAATACCCTGTTCGTCGAACAGCTTGGCAAAACTGGCATCGTAAGCGGTTAAGGCAGTAATTTTCTCTGCCGCTTGCTTTTTGGCTAATAGGGTAGAAATGGTTATTTTTTTCATAAGTGATCTCCTAAACAGGATACACGGGACTATACGTATTTTACGTGCGAATGGAAGAGGGAAGGCGTTTTAAGCCGTCCAGAGAACAGCGTGACACCCAAACCGATAAGGGATGGCCATCTGGCATAATCAGTTCCGGGGCAATTTCAAACAGAGGTACCAGAACAAATTCCCGCTCCGCCATACCGTAATGCGGCACGGTAAGGTCCGGTGTGTCGATGACTTCTTCACCAAACAACAAAATGTCCAGGTCAACCGTACGAGGTCCCCAACGCTCACCATCGCGAATTCGGCCGAGTGCGGTTTCAATCTTTTGAAGCCCACGTAATAAATCATGCGGCGTCATTGTGGTGGTTAATTTGGCAACTGCATTGACGTAGGGCGGCTGGTCAGGCGGTCCCATTGGCTTGCTTTGGTAAAATGACGACGTATGCACAACCTGTGTATGTTCCAGGTCGTTAATTGCCGTTATGGCAGCAACGAGTTGTCCAACAGAATCGCCCAGATTACTACCCAGGCCAACGAATACACGGCTACTCTGCATGATCTTCAGGCTTTGACTTGCGCGGGCGACGGCGTTTACGCGGTGCAGACCCTTCATGTTGACGCAGTTGGTTTAGGAGTTTCTTTTGCTTGCCCGCATCGGCATGCTGGAATTGCGTCCACCAATCTGCCAGTTCGAGCGTTTGTCCGCCTTCTACCTGCCCTCTGGCCAATAAGAAGTCATAACCAGCTCTGAATTTAGGGTGCGATAATAACTGGAACGCGCGACGACCAAATCTACGGGGCAAACGCTGTTGTAGAATCCAGATATCTCTTATCACAGTACTGAAGCGCTTCGGGATCATTATACGTAGGGTTTGTTTGTGCAATATGTCGCCCATCGCAATATTAAATGCATCGTTACTGTTTAATCCTGCTTCCGACTGCAGTTTCAAGGCATGCTCTTCAACCGGATACCACAACAGACTGGCATAAAGGAACGCAGGGGTAACGCGCTGACCACTGTTGATACGTTCATCCGTGTTCTTCAGAACGATTTCCAGTAACTGAATTTCCCTGCCGTCTTTAGTATGCAGTACATTCGCCAGTGCCGGAAACAGTGGGTCGAGCAATTTGTACTGATTCAGCAGGCGAAAGGTGTCGAGCCCATGACCCGACAAAAACAATTTAAGTGTTTCTTCAAATAGCCGCGCTGACGGGATGTTGCTTAGCAAATGCCCATGGGCCAAAATAGGTTTTGCAGAACGGGGCGTGATATTCATGCCGAGCTTGGCTGCGAATCTAACCGCGCGCAGCATGCGAACAGGATCTTCGCGATAACGTACATCAGGATCGCCAATTAATTCTACTTCGCGCCGATTAATGGCGTTAACGCCATTGGCGAAGTCAGTTACCGAGAATGTTGCCACATCGTAATACATGGCGTTAAAGGTAAAATCGCGGCGTTCAGCATCTTCTTCAATTGTGCCAAACACGTTATCCCGGACTAACTGGCCCTGTTCGTCTTGCTTAGCGCTGCTGGTTTCATCACTGTGGTGACCACGGAAAGTCGCTACTTCAATAATTTCGCGACCAAAAACCACATGGGCCAGTCTGAAGCGTCGGCCGATTAAGCGGCAGTTGCGGAATAGTTCTTTGATTTGTTCAGGCGTTGCGTTGGTAACCACATCAAAGTCTTTCGGTTTATGTCCGAGCATCAGGTCGCGTACACAGCCCCCAACCAAATACGCATCGAATCCGGCGTTGTTTAGCCGGTACATTACTTTAAGCGCATTGTCGCTGATGTCTTCTCTGGAAATACAGTGTTCAGCCCTTGGGATCACAACACCTTTCAGGGTGGTGTCATTGCTCTCGCGGCTTAGCACTCGCTTCATCTTGTCCAGAACACGGGTAATGATGGTGATTACTCCTCAATTATTTCGGCCGGTATGATAAGTAGATTCTGTCTCATCGACAATAACTTCCTGCATTTTAGGCACATTTCCATACTGCCAGTTTGCAGTAGCGGCGTCTAATATATCTGATACCGTGTCGCCTTTCACCGAAGACAGACCCAAAAAGGCCAAAGCGCGTAGCAAGTTGTCTTCTGGGGTGGCCAAATCCAACGCCCTGGCGTGGTTTTGTTTACTTAATTTTCGCCCTTTCGCAGTTGCTGCTACCGGAATATGGGCATAAGCGGGGGCAATGGCGGCAAGTGTTTTATACAGAGTAAGGTGGGCGGCGGTGGTATCCAGTAAATCACTGCCCCGTACAATATGCGTTACGCCCTGGGCGATATCGTCCACCACCACCACAAGATTGTAACTGTAAATGCCATCGCTGCGCTGCAGTAACGTATCTTCCAGTGCGTGTGGCTCGGTGACACAAATTTGCCCCAGGATGGCATCGGAGAAAGACGTCACCATGCTGTTACATTGCAACCTGACGGCGTGACCTACGGTTGAATGATTAGCCTTGCGGCAAGTGCCTGGATAAACGCCACCCTGCGCCCGAATTTGCTTACGGGTGCAAACACAGCCATAGACCTGCTGCTGCGCTGTTAGCCGCTGAATTACAGCCTGATATACAGGTAAACGCGCAGATTGATACCATACATCGCCATCCCATTGAAGTCCGTGGGCTAACAGTGCTTGCATAATAAGCTGATCGGCACCGTCTACACATCGCGGTTGATCGATATCTTCCATGCGCAGGATCCATCGACCGTTATTCGCCCGCGCGTCTAAGTAGCTGGCGAGTGCCGCAAGCAATGATCCAAAATGCAAGGGACCTGTCGGTGACGGAGCAAACCTGCCGACGTATCCGTTTTGGGATGAATTAGTGGAAATAGGGGACAAGAAATCCTGCATCACAGTGGTGAGGCAAAGGTTAAGTAGCGAAGCAAACGACCTGCTTATAAAAACAGGCCGATATGGCTACAAGGATTAACCCTGCAGTTGCTTCTCTTTTATTTCAGCCATGGTTTTGCAGTCAATACACAAGTCTGCAGTGGGTCTGGCTTCTAAACGGCGAATACCGATTTCGATACCACAGGAGTCGCAGAAGCCAAAATCGTCTTCTTCAATGCGCTTCAAGGTTTTCTCAATCTTCTTAATCAGCTTGCGTTCGCGATCCCGCGTTCTCAGCTCCAGACTGAATTCCTCTTCCTGAGCTGCACGATCAACTGGGTCCGGGAAATTTGCCGCTTCATCTTTCATGTGCGAAACAGTGCGATCCACTTCTTCACGCAACTGATTACGCCAGGCTTTCAGTATTAAACGAAAATGCTCCATTTGAGCTTCGTTCATATACTCTTCGTTGTCTTTTGACTGGTACGGGGTAAGCCCGGCAAGTGCCAAAAGGCCAAGGGATTTGGTTTCTTTCTCAGCTGGCATGTGCCACATCTCCTACACTACGACACCCTAAATGTCCTGAAATAAACGGTTATCTATAACAGAATCGTGTTGTACAGGCAACGTAAAGTGTCTTTAACTGATTACGGCACACGTTTCCTATTAATCGTATGCGCTATTGCCGCACCCATAAAAAATGCGGGCTTTTTTCAGCAAGCCGCAAATATGCCGTCCAAATCTTAAAAATCAACTCTTTTTTTACAAAATAACCGGGAGCAATTGATTTATAGTGATTTTTTCTTCACTCATTTTACAGCTTACGGCAAGTACTTTTACGCCGGCGGCCACAGCATCCTCCACTGCTAAAGCATAGGCTGGGTCTATGTGGTGGGCAACACTGACCTGTTCAATAGCGCTGTGCTGCACACAAAAGAACAGACAGGTATCAACACCGGTTCTTGCAAGTTCGGCAAGTCCTTGCACATGTTTTGTGCCTCTTGTGGTTACCGCGTCTGGAAAATAGCCCTGTTTACCGTCTGCCAGGGTAACGGATTTAACTTCCAGATAACAGAGTGAATTATCCTGCTGGGTCAGGCAGAAATCAAACCTTGATTGACCATCTGGCGCTTTTACTTCTCGGCGAACCGCCTGTAAGTGTTCAAACAATGGGTGAATACCCTGTTTAATCGCTTCGCTGGCCAACGTGTTGGCATGCTGAGTGTTAATCCCAATCCAGTGCTGTTGTGGGGTAAAGACCAGTTCCCATGTGAATTTAAGTTTACGCTTGGGGTTGTTAGCAGGGCTCACATAGGTAATAAAGCCAGGTTCAGCACATCCTGTCATTGCGCCGGTATTGGGGCAGTGCGCAGTGATGTGTTCGCCGGAATCGAGCAATATATCGGCAAAAAAGCGTTTGTATCGACGAATCAGTGTGCCGCGTAGCAAAGGTGAAGTAAACTGCATAAACGAATCACGTTATAAAACATGAGGACATTATGACTGACATGCAAGTGAAGATCACGGATACCCCTGCTGCGCTGAGTTGGGGTGAAAAAGCCGTGCTGAGTATTTCCGGTGATCAGGCGCTGATTCACATTAATGAAAAGCAGGACCGATTACGGATTATCCGTCGCGCTGCTCGTCAACTCGACAGCATGAATATACCAGTTGTGGTACTGGATGGAACGTGGGAGAAAAACGAGCAATGGACATTTGCGGGCAGTTTTACGCGGGCTTTCAGACCCGGCCGGGTTGTGTTTTGCGACAACAGCGACAAAGCAGAGTTAGAAAAGGCATTCTCGGCGCTGTTGTTTACGCGCAAGCTTATCAATGACACGCCAGACGTGTTATCGCCAATGGCGTTGGCTCAACGCGCGGCTGACTGGTTAAAGTCGCTGGCACCCGATGCCGTGAGCTATCAGCTGATAGCCGGTGAAGCGCTGCAGGCGCAGGGCTGGACAGGGATCTACAATGTAGGGCGTGGGAGTGACCGTGAACCCGTGTTCCTGCAACTGGATTACAATCCAGCAGGAGAAAGCAATACGCCAGTGTCAACGGCGCTGGTAGGCAAAGGGATTACCTTCGACAGCGGTGGTTACAGTATGAAATCCAGCGAAGGTATGCTGGACATGAAGTGTGACATGGGCGGTGCTGCAACGGTGACGGGCGCTTTAGGGCTAGCCATCATGCAAGGGCTAAATAAACGCGTAAAATTATATCTGTGCTGTGCAGAAAACCTGGTGAGCGGCCATGCCTATAAATTAGGCGACATTCTTACCTATAAAAACGGTACCAGTGTGGAAATCGTAAATACCGATGCCGAAGGCCGATTGGTACTTGCCGATGGATTAATCGCCGCCGTGGAATCGAAGGCTAAGTATATTGTGGATGCCGCCACTCTCACCGGAGCCGCTACGGTAGCGCTGGGCTACGACTATCACGCGGTATTTAGCCTGAATCCAGCGCTGTCACAATCGCTGCTGGATGTGGCTAAGGCTGAACAGGAAAAGTTCTGGCCGTTACCTTTGGAAACCTGGCACCAGGACCGTTGCCCTTCTGCATTTGCTGATACAGCGAACTCACGGGCGCAAAAAGGTGGTGGCGCCGGTGGTGCATCCAACGCGGCGGGCTTCTTATCGCGTTTTGTTACCGGTAACGAACAAGGCTGGCTGCATTTAGACCTGGCAGCGGCTTACCACGGTAGTGCTAACGCGGAGATGCCAGCAGGTGGCACAGGTGCGGGTATAAAAACACTCGCAGCCTTTCTTCGCTCAGCTGAATAGGTAAATAAAGACAACACCGTCCTGTTTTAGCGGGACGGTTTTATTGTGCTTGCTATAAATGGTTCCGATACGTGTCAGATACCACCAAGGCGCTCGGCAAGTGCTTTATATTTTTCTACGTCGGTGCGATCGAACAATGGACTGCCTTCCTGGTCTTTATCTTTGGCGACCAGTAAACTTTCTCGTTGTAATCGTTCTACCCGAATTTCTTGTACATTGAGGAAGTCCGCTACTTCCCGCACAGTCATTAAGCTCATCTTTGCAACCTGTGTTGTTAGAGGTAGATAGAGTAAAGCGCAAAAATGTCTGTTTGTGAATAAAAAGTTAATGTTTGTTCTGCCGGGCAAAAATGCCAGTAATCAACAATCTCTATGGCAAGAGTGCATTTTTAATAAGAGGAAAATTAATGGATACCTGGTCTGCAGCGGTCATGCTGTTTTTGATTATGGACCCGTTGGGTAACCTGCCGATCTTTATGTCGGTACTGAAAATGATTGAGCCTAAACGTCGCCGATTCATTTTGATTCGTGAGTTGTTGTTTGCGCTGGTTATTTTGTATGTGTTTCTGTTTAGCGGACAGGCAGTACTGGATTTTCTCAACGTTAAACAGGAAACCGTGAGCATCGCTGGCGGTATTATTTTGTTTTTAATTGCATTGAAGATGATTTTTCCGGTAAAAGGCACCAGCCCGATTGGATTGGCAGCAGGCGAAGAGCCTTACATCGTGCCGTTAGCTATTCCCATGATTGCCGGGCCTTCTACATTGGCCGCATTAATTTTATTGTCGAATCAAAGTCCGGATAGAATGGCGGATTGGGCGCTGGCATTGGGCGCTGCCTGGCTGGTCAGTGCAGCCATTTTACTTTTTTCTGGTGTATTTCATCGTATACTTGGCGAGCGAGGCCTGGCTGCTATGGAGCGGCTGATGGGCATGATTCTGGTGATGATTGCAATACAAATGTTTTTAAACGGTGTCGGCACGTACTTTTCGCAAGTAGGTTAGCCCCGGAGAGGTATTTTGAATAATAAATTGTCCACGTTTGCGCAAGTGCGCGCGTTAGAAGGCCGAAATGCAATTGCGTTCAGCGTAGCGCTGCTGGATAGAATGGTGCCCAATTATCAGCTTTTTTGTGAGGTCACTGAGTTTGGGGATCCCACCGTGCTTAGCCACTGCCTGAATTTAATGTGGGAAGTGCTGGCTAACCCTAAAAGTAAAGTGAATTTTGCAACGCAACTGGAAAAGGTAGAAGAAGCCACGCCGGATACCAGTGATTTTGATAACTACGGTGTATATCCTGCTATTGATGCGGCTATCGCGATGTCGGCTACCATTAATCTGATTTTAAAAGAAGACCCGCAAGGGGCGGTAGTGGTGAGCAAGCTGTCCCAGGGCAGTGTGGAAGCCTATCTGTTGGCTACCGGAGAAGCTACTGACGAAACAGTAAAAACTCACCCACTCATGCAGTTTGAAATTGCCATTCAACAGGAACTGCTGGATGCAGTGCAAAGTGATCAGCCATGGCTGGACATGTTAAAAACGCTGAAAGATATTGCCGCCAGTGAAGGGATCAGCAATATTGGAATCGAACGGGATTAGCCAGTGAATGGCTTTGTTAACCGCCTTAAAGTCAGGCGGTTAACAGGTAATAACTGAATTGCCCGGTTTGCTTGTGTTTCAACACACTTACTCCTTGGGGTAGCAGTAATGGCGGGGCACCGACTTCCTGTTCAATGTAGATTTTTGCTGATTCGGCTATTAACCCATGTTGCTGTAAAGCCTGTAGGGCAGGGTTAACCAGATTGTGTTGAAAAGGTGGATCGATAAAGATAAGGTCAAAAGGGCCTGATAAGGCGGGCAACACCTGCAGAGCATCACCCTGGTGCACAGTGGCTTGTGCTTTGAGCAATGCCAGGTTCTTTTTCAACTGACCTGCCGCCTGACTATTCTTTTCAATAAAGGTGGCTTCGCTGGCAAAACGCGACAAGGATTCCATACCCAGTACACCTGAGCCCGCAAACACATCCAGTACCCGGGCATCCTGTACGTCAGCCATTAACCAATTAAATAGGGTCTCCCGGGTGCGATCTGTACTGGGTCTTAGTCCTTCCGCATCCAGCACTGGCAAGCGTCTTCCACGCCATTGCCCGCTAATGATCCTTACACTGCCGCTCCGCCCGGATGGACGCTGAGATTTTTTTGCTACTCGATTCATTGTGCCAGAGAATGCTATGATTCGCCGATATTGATTGAATTTGTCTCCAGTTTACCGCAGAACGCGGAATCTCAGTAAGGATTTATCAGCACTATGTCTAAACTTTTTGGCTGGTTGAACAAGAAAAAGCCCGAAGAAAAAACACAAAGTGAAGCACCAGCTGCAAATGTACAGGGTGCTACGCCTGTAGAGTCAGCGCCCGTAAATACAGCTACTCCAACAGAGCCCGTTGCCACCATCGAGCCTGAGGCTGTTAGTGCAGTGGATGAGGCTTCCGCCCCGGCTCTGGTAGTACCAGATTCCGTTCCATCCAGCGAGCCCGTGGCAAAACCCGTCACTAAGGCTGTTCCACCTGCAGAGGAGAAAGCTTCGTTTTTTGGTCGTCTGAAAGCCAGCTTGTCGCGCACCAAGGCCAATCTGGGCAGTGGCATTGTTAGCCTGTTTAAAGGCAAAACGATTGATGAAGAGCTATACGAGGAGCTCGAAACGCAGTTATTGGTTGCAGATGTGGGAATGGACACCACGGGTAAAATTATCAAACAGTTAACTGAGCAAGCCAAAATCTCTCAGCTAAAAGATGGCGATGCGCTGTATCAGTTGCTAAAAGGGCAGTTAAAAGGCCTGCTCACGAATGTGGATAAACCGTTACCCGAAGTCATTGCCCGTCACAATAAAGCCGATGGCCCGTTTGTGATCCTGATGGTCGGTGTAAATGGCGTAGGGAAAACCACCACTATTGGCAAACTGGCAAAGCAGTTCCAGCAGCAGGGCAAAAAGGTCATGTTGGCTGCTGGTGACACATTTCGTGCCGCTGCAGTTGAGCAATTACAGGTGTGGGGAGAGCGAAACCATATTCCTGTAATCGCTCAACCAACGGGTTCCGATAGTGCGTCTGTATTGTTTGATGCCTTGCAATCGGCTAAAGCTCGCGGTATTGATATACTTATCGCCGATACTGCCGGGCGTCTGCAAAATAAAGACAACTTAATGGAAGAGTTGAAAAAAGTGGTACGGGTGATGAAGAAGATCAACCCGTCAGCACCTCACGAAGTAATGCTCACGCTTGACGCGGGCACCGGTCAGAATGCAGTTAGCCAGGCCAAATTGTTTGATCAGGCTGTAGGATTAACAGGTATCACATTAACTAAGCTCGACGGGACGGCCAAGGGCGGTGTTATTTTTGCCATTGCCGATCAGTTTGCTATTCCCATTCGCTACATCGGCGTTGGCGAGGGTATTGATGATTTGCGCAGCTTTAACGGCGAAGAATTCATTGAAGCACTCTTTGCTGAGGCGGAAAAAGGCGAGTAAGCACAATAACAACAATAATCAGTAGTCAGGATCAACGATGATCAGATTTGAGCAGGTAAGCAAAACTTATCCCGGTGGCCAGCGGGCACTGTCAAAAGTGGATTTTCATATTGCACAAGGCGAAATGGCATTTTTGACCGGTCATTCCGGCGCAGGGAAGAGCACACTGCTTAAACTTATAAGCATAATGGAGCGCCCCACCGTTGGGCGCGTACTGATTAATGGTCATGATTTGAATGTGATTAAGCGTCGTCAGATTGCTTACATCCGCCGTGATATAGGCATGATTTTCCAAAGCCATCAGTTGCTGATGGAAAAAACAGTGTTCGACAACGTCGCCCTGCCACTGGTGATTGAAGGCTATTCCCACAAAGAGATCAGTAAACGCGTGGACGCTGCACTGGAAATGGTAGGGTTGAGTAGTAAAGCTCGCAATTTACCTATTACCCTGTCGGGTGGTGAACAACAACGGGTGGGTATTGCCCGGGCAGTAGTGAACAAGCCACCATTGCTTTTAGCCGATGAGCCAACAGGTAACCTTGACCCTAAATTGTCGATGGAAATTGTACGCTTGTTTGAAGACTTTAATCAGGCGGGGGTCTCTGTATTAATTGCAACCCACGATTTGGGCCTGATTGCCCGTATGAAATACCGCACGCTCACCCTGAAAAACGGCAAAATGATTACCGATGGCTTAACGGAAGACGAGGCTATGTTATGAGTATTCTTTTTAAGGGCCGCAGTCAGGGTGCCAGTGAGCGCAAAGTAAATATCCTGCAGCGTACAGTGATGTTCTTCGTTAATCACGTCAGACAGGCCCTGGGGAGCCTGGGTGAGCTATGGCGTCAACCTGCGGCATCGCTTATGACCATTGGCGTGTTAGGACTGAGTATAACCTTGCCAAGTACCCTGTATATCCTGGTTAAAAATACCGAGAAAATCAGTGCGGGTTGGGAACAGGCCGCAGAAATATCCCTGTTCCTGAAATCCGGCACTTCTGCAGGCAGTGCACAACAACTTATTACACGGTTACAAACCTGGTCAGAGATAGACAGAGTTGTGTATATACCCGCCGATGATGCGCTGGCCGAGTTTCAGCAGCTATCTGGACTGGGGGATGCGGTGAAATATCTGGAGTCAAATCCCTTGCCTGATGTGGTGCTGGTTACCCCGAATGAAAAGCACATTGCGCCTACTTCAGCCCGGTTGCTGCTTGAAAAACTGCAGCAACAACGAGAAGTGGATATTGGTAAACTCGACATCGAATGGCTGGAAAGGCTATACCGGTTTCTGAACATCGCCACTGAACTGGTCACCATTATAGGTGTGCTGTTGTTCATTGCGGTTGTGTTGATTGTAGGTAACACTATCCGTTTGAATATATTGAATAAACGCGATGAAATCCTGGTGATGAAGTTGGTGGGAGCCACCGATAGCTTTATCCATCGCCCGTTTTTGTATACCGGTTTTTGGTACGGGTTGTTAGGGGGCGTAATTGCCTGGATGGCGGTGATCCTGATTTTATGGTGGATGGATAGCAGTATTCAGGCATTTGCTGCCCTGTACGATAAGAGCTTTCGTATTACCGGTTTAACCGGTAGCGCACTGGTAACTATGCTGGTGTTATCGGTGTTACTTGGCCTGGTGGGATCGTTGATTTCTGTGCAGCGACATGTGCGGGAAATTGAGCCGCAATAGTGCCTTCCTTTACGTATATACAGCAGGGGCAATCATTACCTGCTGTTGGCATCTACCTGGTATTCTATGAATTACCTAGCGCATCTTTTTCTGGCGCAACCTCATCCTGATTCCTATTTTGGTAATCTCTTAGGGGATTTCCGGCGTGGTGTTAATGTTGAACTGTATGATGTTGCGGTTCAGGCAGGTTTAGCAAATCATATATTGGTGGATAAATTCACCGACGCACATCAGTCTGTAATCCTTGCCAGGCAATTAGTTAGTCCTGTCCGGCGGCGGTTTGCCGGTATTATGCTGGATATTTGCTTCGACCACTTCTTGTTGCGTCATTGGAATACCTTTTCAGCAGAATCCCTGGCCTCATTCTCCCAGCGGGTTTACACAGGACTTGCGGAACGCCATGAACACATGCCGCCGCCAATGCAACGCATGGTGGGTAGCATGCTTAATCACAAATGGCTGGCGGGGTATGATGACATATTACAGCTTGAGGCTGTACTGGATCGCACCGCCAGCAGGATCCGGTTTCGCCATCAGTTCTACGGCAGTATTGTTGAAGTTAAAGCGAATTATGCGGCATTTGAAGCCGCTTTTCTTGCCTTGTTTCCGGCGCTGATTGCGCATGTTAAGCGCCACAGCCCGGAAAAACGCCCAGAATTCCGAGAATTGATGTAATAAGGCGTTACTTGTCAGTAACGATTTTCTTAGGGAAATACGCCGACAAGGTTTTGCGAATACCATTTCCCCACACAATCGCCTGATTGTATAAACTGTGCAGGTATTTTTGATCGATATTCAATTCCCGGGATTCTCTGATCACATTCATCCACAGTGCGCTTTCAAAGGCGCGAACCAGCTTTTTGTAATGATTGAACTCTGCAGATTTACCCAATAGCGCGTCGTTTACTTCATCAGTAAGGGGAAGCTGGCGCAATACATCCGGCATATCCTGATCCAGCAGGGCATCGAGTAATGAGAACAAGCCAATCAAAAAGCCAATAGGTGGATCTGAGTTTAAACCGCGCTCGTGAGCCAGTAAGTCAAAGAACTTGGCCCTTACCAGCGACATGTGAAGTAGTTCCAGGGGTTTGTCGTCACCTAAATTGGCAAGTGACAACAACGCAATGAATTTTTTGATTTCCACTTCACCCATATAATTGAGTGCATGGCGAAGCGATGTGATCTTGTAGCGCTTATTAATTGTCGGGTTGTTGATAAATTTCAACAGCAGGAACGACAACGCTGCATCGCGTTCAACGATTTGGTTTATGCGATCCAGATTAAACTGCGAACTTGAGCTTTCGCCCATTAAATCAACCAGATTCAACTTGGATGCGGGTAACTGGCGCTGAATACGTTTTTCCGGTGTGGCAAAAAAATAGCCCTGGAAAAAATCAAACCCGAGTTCACGACACACCACAAAATCATCATGGTTATCTACATTTTCAGCGACTAATTGAATATGTGAAGCCAGAAAACGGGGAATGTTCTTCTCGATAATTTCGTAGTTGGCTTTGGTAACATCCACTTTCAATATATCGATAAGTGGAAAAATAGAGTGCTGACCGCTAATCATAGCCGGGTCATCAATGGCCAGTTTAAAGCCGAGTTGTTTTACGTGTTTACAGGCATCCACCAATGCAGTTTGCTGCATGGGATAGTCTGAAAGTTCAATTACTACGGTGTCGGGGTTTAATGCAGTGGGCAATCCGGATATCAGGGTTTCACTCTGAAAGTTGATAAATGACGTTTTATCCCCGCAAATATCATCCAGCCCCAACGTGTGAAAGTGTTCGGCAATATACCGGGCTTTGTCTGCATCGTGTGAAGGATAAGCGCCAGATTTTCCGTCGCGAAACAGGAGTTCGTAACCAAATACTTCCTTGTCGCGATCTAAGATAGGTTGTCGTGCAATAAAGGCGAACATGACTCTGGATAATCCTTCTGGTACAACGGGCTCAGCGCATAGAGACCTAATGTAAACTTTAACCGATGGTTAAAGTTTGATCCATCTTTTGTTAGATAATGATCAATTTATATTGCCTTTTTCGCATAAACGTCAACTACTACTTTATCGTGCCTTTACAGATGTCAGCGGCCCATTGCAATGCCTCTGTGTAGTACTGGTGTAATTCAACCTGTTTGAGTTTCAGGCGAGAGCCGAGTGTCTTCACGGCGCTCCATTGTCCCATTTCAAATGCTTTTACCAAATGAAGGCAGTCTTTCAGGGTGTTTTTGTTGCCGCATAGCGCCGCTTTTGCCTCTTCGGGTAATGGCAGTTTATCTACTAATGTTCGCATGTCCTGTTGCATCAGTGTATCAATTAACGACAACAAACCGGTTAGGAATCCGGCATTGCGCTCATCACATTGTTTTAATGCAATCAGTATGGACTCGCAGAATTTTGCTCTTACCAGACTCATGGTGAGTAATTCGCCTGGCTTATCCCCTGACATATTCGCCAGTGTGAGAAGCGCAATAAATTTGCGTACTTCTTCCTGCCCCATAAATGTCATGGCGTGTTTAAGCGAAGTAATTTCGTTGCGTTTGTTTACCGTGGGATTATTAATAAATCGCAGCAATAGATACGACAAGGAAACATCCCGTTCGAGGATTTGATTAATTTTGCCGATGTCTAATTCGGGTCTGGTACTTTCTTGCAGTAATTCCAGCAAATTGAGTTCATTAGACCCAAGCTTCCGGTGTTTCAGGATTTGCGGCTTGGCGAAAAAATACCCCTGAAAGTAGTCAAAACCAAGGTCAAGGTAATACTTGAACTGTTGAGCGGTTTCGATGCGCTCCGCTACCAGTTTTATGCCTTTCTCTTTTAAGAAGGGAATGGTATTGCGAATCTGGTCGTCGGTTACGGTTGTAATATCGAACTTAACAATGCTGATATAAGGCAGCAACGAGAGCCATTTTTCGTCGAGGTCGTAATCGTCCAGCGCCAGTGCATAACCTTGCTCAGCAAATTGCTTACAGGCGATGGCCAAATTATCTGACACTTCTACGGTTTCTGTGATTTCAATCACCACATCGGCTGGCGTCAGACTGGTTGGAAAGCGGTGAAGCAGGGTATCAGTATGGAAGTTAATGAACGCAATTGCACCACCGGTTACTTCGTCAATGCCCACATTCAAATGGCTTTCCGTAAGAATTCGTGACGTCGCTTCATCAGGCGATATGTTTGGGAAACAATTTTGTTCCCCGTCTCTGAAGAGCAGCTCATAGGCATAGAGCTGTTTATTGGTGTCGACGATGGGTTGTCTTGCAATATACGCAAACATTCAAACCTCGAAATACAGCAGTTAAGCGCAAACAACTTGTTATTGTTGATCGTTTGTTATTCACTGAACCGTAATATACCTGTATGACATTTAATTGCTATTCAAAAATAGACTGGGATTGGAACTTTTTTTCATAAAAACGGTCTTGAATAATAGAAGTAATGACCCTATATTCAGGGTTTGCGAAGTCGGTGAGTTATCGTCTTGGCGTCGCACATAATTAACTTGTTTGTTATATTGGTGTGCTAGGGATTTTTTGAGGTGATTATGAGCAATAAGTTGCAAACAATGGCGTTGTCCGTTCCTCATAGCGGTAGCATTGAAGGCTATATTCAGGCCGTCAGTACAATTGACATGCTAACTGCGGAAGAAGAGCGCGAACTCGCGTTACGCTTGCGTGAAGACGAAGATATCGACGCTGCACGTAAGCTCGTTATGTCTCATCTGCGTTTTGTTGTGCACATTGCCAAGTCTTATTCCGGTTATGGCCTTCCTCAGGCTGACCTGATTCAGGAAGGTAATATCGGATTGATGAAGGCGGTTAAACGTTTTGACCCTTCTGTAGGCGTGCGCTTGGTATCATTTGCGGTACATTGGATCAAAGCGGAGATTCACGAGTTTGTGCTGAAAAACTGGCGCATCGTGAAAGTGGCTACTACCAAGGCGCAGCGCAAGTTGTTCTTCAACCTGCGCAAATCAAAGAAACGCCTTGGCTGGTTCACTCATGAAGAAGTAAAAACCGTTGCAGACGAATTAGGTGTAAGCACCAAAGAAGTGCTGCAAATGGAAGCCCGCATGAGCTCGCAGGATCAGGCATTTGATTTGTCTGCCGACGATGAAGAAAGTGGAAGCTTCGCGCCAGTTCAGTATCTGGAAGACAAGTCTACTGATGTAGAAACCAGCGTAATAAGCGATGACTGGGATTCAAATGCAACTAAGCGTTTGTACTCAGCCATAAAAACACTGGATGAGCGCAGTCAGGAAATCATTGAGACTCGTTGGCTAGCCGACGACAAAACTACCCTGCAAGATCTGGCAGATAAATATCAGGTCTCTGCAGAGCGCGTTCGTCAAATTGAAAAGAACGCAATGAAAAAACTGCAGGCCGCAATGGCAGCCTGAGCCAGTTAAGCATGACAAAAAAACGCCTCGATTCTGAGGCGTTTTTTTTGCCTTATTCAGACTTTCTGTGCGGATGGGAGTATCCAGTAAATACCATGGAATTCAGCAACCGGCGTGGTATCGTCTAATACCTGTACTTCCAGTTCCAGCTTGCACTTCTTGCCTTTTTCCAGTGTGGTAAACTTGCCTTTTAATCGTTCCAGATTACAGACTGCCCGCGGCTTCATGGTAATCGGTTTGTGATAGTGAATGTTGCCATCGCCCAGCACAATATCACCGGTTAAGCCGCGTTCTTTTAACTGCAAAAAGATCATACCCCAGCCAGTGAGTGTGGCTAAAGAGAATATGCTGCCGGCAAACATGGTGCCGTGTATGTTGATGTTTTTGTTGAGTGATGCACGGGTTTCCAGTGTTTTACCGGTAAACTGGTGCAGTTTTATGCCCATATGTTCGGTAATTGGAATGGTTTCTGACCAGGTATCCTGTAGCTCCTGGCACCAGTCCGGATGCAGTACCAGCAACGAAAAATCATCGAGCTTTTTTACCATTTGCTGGCGTTTTAACAAGCCCAGTTCATTGGGGGCTTCACGTTCAATTTTAAAGCCACAAGCCTTGAAGAACTCAATGGAAATTTCGCGGCTGTTGGTTACCGCTCTGATTGCGCCTAATTCTCTGGCAACGGCTTCCAGGGCATTCAGAATTAACTGACCCAGTCCTTTGCGCTGATAGCCACTATGCACAGCAATATGGCGGATCTGAGCCTCTTCGGCGGTATTCAGGTGCACGCGTCCACACGCCACTATGTCGCCTTTGTTATTCAGCACTACACGGTGTTCACTCACCTGTTCGTATTCATCTTTTTCTGAACCGGGCGGGAAATTCCAGGGCTGACGCAGATACTGCCACCGGAAATGGTAATACGCGGCTAATTCTTCGTCGCTTTTGGGTGTAGCAATCTTAAACACAGGCAACCGGTCTCGAGTTGAACACAGGGCCTCACATTAAATCGTAAGCCTTGCCGAACAGCAAGTGGCATTCTTCGAAAGCGGCGAAACTTCTACACCTGAAAGTGAAAGGTAACCGGACCATCGTTTATCAGGTGGACTTTCATGTCTGCACCGAATTCACCTGTCTGCACCGGAATGCCGGTGGCTTTTAGCGCATCTACGAATTGCAGGTATAATTGCTGGCCGATTACTGGCGACGCGCCTCGGGAAAAGCCGGGCCGATTGCCTTTTTGCGTGTCTGCCACCAACGTGAACTGCGAGACAACCAGTATGGCACCACCAGTTTGCTGGATATTGAGGTTCATCTTTCCCTGTTCATCACTGAACAGACGATACTGACTGATTTTTTTGACCAGTTTGTCGATTTGAGCCTGGCCATCATCTTTTTCTACACCCAGTAACAACAGTATGCCTTTACCAATTTGGCCAATCACATTTGCTTCTACGGTAACACTGGCTTCACTAACGCGTTGAATTAATCCAATCATAACTTTTGCTGCAATAACTGTTTGAAATGCTCAATGGCGTTCATTAGCGCCAGTTTAATTGCCGGTTCAGTACTGCTGTGTCCCGCTCCGGGTATCATATGCAATTGGCTCAGCGGCCAGTGTTCATGCAATGTGGTTGCGTTTTCTGGTTTGCAAATCGTATCACATCGCCCGTGAATAATGATTCCCGGAATACGCGCAAGCATGCTCGCTTTGCTAATAATCTCGTTCTCGGCAATGAAGCACTGCTGTGCGATATAGTGCCATTCAAGTACTGCAAGCGACATCACGGTTGGATGAACGGGTAATGAAGTGGGGTAACCGGCATTGGTATACACCCGAGCAATGCTTTCTTCCCAGGAGTACCATTTTGCTGCGGAGCGTTGTGCCTGGTCAGAGGCTAAATCAGTAAACATCTCTGTATAATGCCCGATAATATCTTGTACATTTTGTGCGTCAGGACAATCTTCAACAAATGCAGGGTACAAATCAGGATATATTTGTGCGGCGCCACCCATTGGGTCCAGAAACCAATTGAAATCTTCTTGCCGTGCCAGAAATATCCCCCTGAGTATAAGGCCGGAAACGGTTTCCGGTTCCTCCAGCGCAGCCAGCAACGCAAGTGTACTGCCCCAACTGCCACCAAATAGCAGCCACTTATCAATGCCAAGGTGTGTTCTGAGTTGGCGAATATCGGATAACAGATGCTGGGTGGTATTGTGTTCAAGTAACAGATGAGGGGTTGAGCGGCCGCATCCACGCTGCTCAAATCCAATTAAATGGTAAGCATCCAGGGGAAATAACTGCATGTAATCCGGAGCCAAACCTGCGCCCGGGCCGCCGTGGATCATGAGAACCGGAATGCCTTCGGGATTCCCGGAACACTCATAATATATGCGGTGATTGTTGCCTACATCTAAATGGCCGTGATGATAGCGAGTGGTGGGCACGGTTAAGTTCTCTTACAAATCAAGTTTTGAATATCGTTGTAACTTAACCCTAATTGATTTAGTTTACGGAGTAAATTGTATTTGTATTAAGGATGTTTTTTATGGCAGGTCAAGGTTCTGGCGGAAATGTATTAGCCGCAATTTGTAGTTTCTTTATTCCTGGCTTGGGGCAATTGGTGCAGGGACGAATTATGTCTGCATTGATGTTCTTTCTTATCTGTGCGGTAAGTTATGCGCTGTCTGCTACCATTATTCTTATCTTTATGTGGGTTGTGGGTGCAATCTTTCACCTGTGGTCAATTATTGACGCCGCAAAATTTAGAAGCGAGTAATGTTTAAAAAGGTAATCTCATGCGAAGCTTAATACCTGTTGTACTCACGGTAGCGTTGACCGCTGGTCTTACTGCTTGTCAGAGTGCTTATTACGCAGCCTGGGAAAAAGTAGGCGTTGAAAAACGCGACATACTGGTAGACCGGGTTGAGGACGCCAGGGATTCCCAGCAGGAGGCTGAGCAACAGTTTACCTCAGCGCTTGAAGAGTTTTCTGCACTGCTTCAGTTTAATGGTGGCGAGCTTGAAGAAGCTTACAACACCCTGAACGATAAATACGAAGCGAGTAAGCAAGCGGCTGATGATGTTACCCAGCGTATCGATAAAATTGAAAGTGTGGCAGAAGCACTGTTCGATGAATGGGAAACCGAACTGGAACAGTATTCAAATGCCAGTTTAAAGCGCAGCAGTCAGCAAAAGCTGTCTGAAACCCGTTTGAAGTACAACAAGATGATACGCGCAATGCGTCGGGTTGAAAGCAGCATGCAACCGGTGCTGGCAACGCTTCAGGATAACGTGTTGTTTTTAAAGCACAACCTGAATGCCAGTGCAGTAGGGGCGTTACAGGGTGAGCTGGGTACTATTGAGAAAAACGTGAAAAGCTTATTGAAAGACATGCAGGCCGCGATTTCCCAGTCTAATGCATTTATTGCTGAGATGGCTGGTTAGAGATGGTTGGTTAGTTAGCTAACTTGTTTTTCCGTTGAAAAGAAAAAGGTCAGCAGTTTGCTGACCTTTTTGCTGTGGAGCGGCAGAGCTAGTTTACCGGTAAATCCCGGGGCTCTTCCGTGGTGCCTTTGTCTGTCTCTGAGGCGTCTGCCAGTGAACAGGTAAATTCCGCACCGACTAATACAACCATCCATGACAGGTAAATCCACAGGAATAAAATAGGCAATGCAGCTAAAGCACCGTAGATAACCTGATACGAGGGAAAACTGGTAACGTAAAATGCGAAGCCCTTTTTACTCAGTTCGAACAATAGCGTAGCCAGCATTGCGCCGCCCAAGGCGTGTTTTGCTGGTACCCGGCGATTGGGTACCAGCGTGTACAAAATAATGAAGGCAGCAAGCGCAGTAAAACTGGGTACCAACTCCAACATAAAAGTGCCGAGTCCTGGCGTATATTCTTCCGCAAATTCAGCCAGTCCGGTCAGATAGGAAGTCATTAGTACGCTGGCTCCCATCAGCAATGGCCCCAGCGTGATCACCATCCAATAGATAGCAAAGGTATAGATTAGTGGGCGCTCACTTTGCGTACGCCATATGCGATTCAAGGTTTTATCTATGTTGGAAATAAGCAATAACGCCACAATCAACAACGATAGAATTCCCACTGCCCCCATTTGCGATGCGTTGCTAACGAAGTCACCAATGTAACGGTGTACCACGTCGCTGGCTGTAGGAACGAAATTGCTAAAAATAAACTGTTCCAGTTTATTGCGTACCTGGTCGAAGGCCGGGAATGCCGACAAAATGGTAAAGAACACCATAATAAAGGGCACAAGCGATAACAGGGTGACGTAGGCCAGATGGCCCGCAGAAATGGCGATGTTGTCGGTTCGACACCGGGTAATAAATACCGAACCAAAATTAATCAGTTTGGTGGACCAGGTTTCCCAAAGCGCTTGCCAGTCAGGCTTTTCCACAACAATTCCTTGCCTATGCGTAAAAGCCTAGTCTACCGCGTCCGTGCGGTTCATCAAATGATTTGTGTTAATTGCACTCAGTTGTTGTTAGCGCGCACGCCTAACATATGGCAAATCGCGTAGCTTAATTCGCTGCGATTAAGGGTATAGAAGTGGAAGTGCTTTACGCCTTCTTTGGCCAACACTTTTACCATGTCCATGGCAATATTGGCACCTAACAGATTGCGGGTGGTTTGATCGTCATCGTCCAAACCATCAAACATTTTGTGCAAATAGCCTGGCACATGCACGTTGGTAAAGCCCGCAAATTTCACCAGCGTTTGGTAGTTAGTTACTGGCAGAATGCCTGGCACGATATCCAAATCAATGCCAGCTGCAGCTGCGCGGTCACGGAATCGCAGATACACGCTGGCATCAAAGAAAAACTGAGTAATGGCCTCTGTAGCGCCTGCCTCTGCTTTGCGCTTCAGGTTCAGCAAATCAAATTGTGCATTGGGTGCTTCAGGGTGCTTCTCAGGGTAAGCCGCTACCGAAATGTCAAAATCCGCAACGTCTTTTAACAACGCAACCAGATCAGATGCATACATATCGGTTTTATCTACGCCTGGCGGTAAATCTCCACGCAGAGCAACTATGCGGCGAATACCAGAGTCCCAGTAATCTTTTGCGATTTGCTTGAGCTCGTCTTTAGTGGCATCAACACAAGTTAAGTGTGGGGCTGCGGTTACACCCGTTTGCTGCTGAATGCGTTTAACGATGTCATGGGTACGGTCACGCTCGCCACTGTTTGCGCCATAGGTAACCGACATGTAAGAAGGTTTCAGAGGCGCCAGACGCTCAACTGATTTCCATAGTGTCTTTTCCATCGACTCTGTTTTAGGCGGAAAAAATTCAAATGACACGTCTATGTCACGTAGTTCCGACAGCGATTGGTTTAGGGCATCGACCCCTTGTGCGTATGACACCATGATGTAATTTTCTCAACTGGACGTTTAGACGTCTAAACTAAAGAATATATGTCTGGACGTCAAGCGGTTTACACTGCTCAATTGACCTTTTCTGTGGTTTGTTTAGAATTTCTCAACATAATAAATAATCAATAGCTGGAATTAAGAATGGCAAAGTGGGACGGAAAGTACATTCACCCGTACGCAGAACACGGTAAAAAGAGTGAGCAGGTTAAAAAGGTTACTGTTTCGATTCCCATCAATGTACTGAAAGTGCTAACGGATGAACGGACCCGACGCCAGATTAATAACCTTCGCCATGCAACGAATTCGGAATTGTTATGCGAAGCGTTTTTGCATGCCTTCACTGGTCAGCCATTACCTGATGATGAAGATCTCCGTAAAGACAACCCTAACCGCATTCCTGGCGAAGCTCGCCGAATTATGTTGGAGATGGGATTAGATCCAGACGCCGAGGAAGGTGAAGAAGAGTAGTCCTTGGCATGATGTCGTAATACAAAAACAAAAAACGCCTCTGTAGAGGCGTTCTTTGTTTATAGCGTTATAAACATGATTAACGGTTTACGCGTAATCCGGGATCACATCTAAACGCGCCACACCCGAATCAATTGCAGCTTGTGCAACGGCTCTCGCAATGCGCGAGCACAAACGCGGATCCATTGGCTTGGGAATAATGTAGTCTTTTCCAAAGCTTAAAGACGCCGACTTACTGGCTTTCAATACCGATTCTGGTACCGGCTCTTTTGAAATTGCTCGCAACGCTTCAACTGCGGCCACTTTCATTGCATCGTTAATGGCTGACGCACGCACATCCAGTGCACCGCGGAAAATAAACGGGAAGCACAGTACGTTATTAACCTGATTTGGATAGTCAGAGCGGCCGGTTGCCATAATTATGTCAGAACGGGTAGCCAAGGCAACTTCCGGCTTGATTTCCGGATCCGGGTTTGAACAGGCAAACACAATCGGGTTTGGCGCCATCAGAGCCAGGGCTTCCGGTGGCAGTAAATCCGGACCTGATACACCTACAAAAATGTCAGCACCATCCATTACATCTTCCAGCGTGCGCTTGTCGGTATTGTTGGCAAACAACATTTTGTGCTCGGTTAAATCATCGCGACGCGTGTGGATCACGCCTTTTCTGTCGAGCATATAGATACGCTCGCGCTGAGCGCCACACTTAATGAGCAATTCCATACAGGCAACCGCTGCCGCACCCGCACCAAGGCACACGATTTTCGCGTCTTCTATGGATTTTCCCTGTATTTCAAGCGCGTTGAGCATACCTGCGGCAGTGACGATAGCCGTGCCGTGCTGATCATCGTGGAATACCGGAATTTTGCAGCGTTTTATCAGTTCCTGTTCTATTTCAAAGCACTCAGGTGCTTTGATATCTTCCAGGTTAATCCCGCCAAAGGTGTCGGCAATATTGGCAACCGTGTTGATAAATTCTTCGGTAGTGCGGTGTTTTACTTCAATATCAATCGCATCCAAACCCGCAAAGCGTTTAAACAGCAGTGCTTTACCTTCCATTACCGGCTTGGAGGCCAGAGGACCTAAGTTCCCTAATCCCAGAATGGCGGTACCGTTGCTGATTACAGCAACCATGTTACCTTTACCGGTATACTTGTAAGCAGCGTTGGGATCTTCGGCGATTTCGCGACAAGGCTCTGCCACGCCAGGGCTGTAAGCCAGTGCTAAATCATCAACGCTGTCTGCGGGTTTAGACAGTTCTACGCGAATTTTGCCCGGCGTAGGGTAGGCATGATAGTCGAGGGCACGTTGGCGAAAATCTGACATTCTTTAAATATCCTGTAATGCTTGTTGTCGCACCTTTATAAAGGTGACCGTCAGTCGCTAGTTATTATAATTATTATTTATGGCAAACTTTAACACAGTGAAATCATAGGCGTATACAAACAATTTCGGTTACACGCCTTTAAAATAACGTGTCCGATGAGTTACCGCCAAATACAGCAAGCTATACTCGATATTTTCTATATTTATCTGTTTTGTGAATGGTATTTATCCAGTGTATTGATAGTTGTGGAAAGTGTTCAAAAAACACAATGTTCAGGCACAAAAAAAGCGCCACAAAGGCGCTTTTCTCTGAAACTTAATGAGCTTATTTCTTGCCCAGTGCACCGAAACGCTTCTTGAAGCGATCAACACGACCACCGGTGTCAACGTTACGTTGCTTACCAGTGTAGAAAGGGTGACAAGCTGAACATACGTCCAGGTTGATGTCTTTGCCCAGTGTTGAACGAACAGTGATAACGTTACCGCAAGAACAGTTTGCTGTAATTGCTTCGTATTTTGGATGGATATCTTGTTTCATTGGATTACCTCATATAAAGGCCGTATCGCTATCCAGCCCGAAGCTGAACACCATACGTAGCTAAATTCAGTACAAGCGACATTCGCTTGGTTTTTAAGAGCGGCGCATATTACTGGATGTCGATAAATCAATCAAGATTTTTATCGATTAAAGTACGGCCCGACAGGTGTCCCAGCCGTAATTTTCTTCAGTAACCTGACGGATTAATGTTATTCTGTCCTGCTAACGTTTAAGTTTGTCAATGTGTAAGAAACAGCACAGGATACGCTGATAAATAATCATGCCCGTAGTTGATGTCGCGGTACCCGTACCGCTAAAGCAATCGTTTAGTTACCGCCACCACACGCCCGTTCAAATCGGTGTGCGCGTACAGGTGCCGTTTGGAAACCGCACCCTGATTGGCGTGGTGTTAAATTGCGCTGAAGATGACGCGAACAACGCAGAGCTGGCCTTAAAATCCGTAACCGACGTACTGGATGACGTGCCACTTTTTGATGCTACCCTGATTACGTTGGTTAACTGGCTGGCGAAATACTACCACCATCCCATTGGAGAGGTATGGGCCACGTTGATGCCGGTGCGTTTACGCAAAGGTATGCCGCTTACCGACAAGCTCGATGCTTTTGCAATAACAGAGAGCGGACAGGACGCCTTAGAACAATCGCTGGTAAAAGGGAAAAAGCAACAGCAGTGCCTGGCAATGTTTGCAGAAGGGCCGGTTGAAGAAGGTGAAATAAAGCAGCTCTTTACACCCGCCGTGGTGAAGGCGCTCCTGGAAAAAGCACTCATTCATCCAGTGCAAATCACCCAGCAAAGTCAGCCAGACTGGGCATCGTATTCATTACAGGAAACGCCACCTTTTGCTTCAAGGGAACAAGCGGTTGCCATTGCGGCAATTAATCAGGCGGGGGTGGGGTTTCGCACCTTTTTAATCGAAGGCGTTACCGGTAGCGGTAAAACCGAAGTGTACCTGCAGGTTATCGCGCCTGTGTTAAAGGCCAACCGGCAGGTGCTGATACTGGTACCTGAAATAGGGCTGACACCACAAACGGTGGGGCGCTTTGAGCGGCGCTTCGGTGTAAAAGTGGGTGTGTTGCATTCGCAGATGTCAGATCTGGCCAGACTACAAGTGTGGCAGCAATCGCGCCGGGGTGAACTGGGCATTGTTATTGGGACCCGTTCAGCCATTTTCACACCGATGGCCCGCCCGGGCATGATTATTGTTGATGAAGAACATGATGAGTCGTTTAAACAGCAGGATGGCCTGCGTTATCATGCGCGGGATTTAGCTGTAAAGCGGGCGCAAACCGAAAAAGTACCGCTGTTACTTGGCAGTGCAACGCCATCACTGGAGAGTCTGAACAACGCATTGGCTGGCCGTTATATCCATCTGCAACTTAGCGAGCGGGCAGGTGGTGCCAGCCATACTCAGCTGAAAGTACTGGATTCGCGTGACCAACCGCTCCAGGCGGGTATTGCTGCAGGCTTGCTTGGGATTATGCGCAGTCATTTGCAACAAGGTAATCAGGTACTGGTATTTTTAAACCGTCGGGGCTATGCGCCCGCGGTGTTGTGTCATCACTGCGGTCAAACCGTGGATTGCAAAAGTTGCGACCGGCCATACACTTTCCACAAGTCGCAGGCTCGTTTGCAGTGTCATCATTGTGGCGCCAGTAAACGAATGCCGACACAGTGCGGTGCTTGTCATAGTACTTCATTGCAAACATCAGGCGTTGGAACCGAGCAACTCGAACAAGGGCTAGGCGAGCTTTTCCCAGACGTGAAGCAGGTTAGAATCGATAGCGATGCGGTGCGTGGCAAAGGTGCGCTGGTTGCCCGGTTGGATGAAATCAACGCGCGAAAATATCAGTTGCTTGTTGGCACGCAAATACTCTCCAAAGGACATCACTTTCCCCACGTTACGCTGGTAGTAGTATTGGATTGTGATGGCGCGTTGTTTTCTGCCGATTTTCGCGCACCGGAGAAATTCGCACAGTTAATCACCCAGTTAGCCGGGCGTGCAGGACGTGCTACCAAGCCAGGTGAAATGGTTATTCAAACCGATAACCCCGGGCATCCACTGCTTCAGGATTTAATACAAAACGGTTTTGCACACTTTGCCCGCCATGCATTGCATGAACGCAAAATGGCGAACCTGCCGCCCTACAGTGCTCAGGCAGTGATTCGGGCGGAAGCCAATACTGCGCAGCAGGTGCATACATTCCTGCAGCAAGTGAAGCAGGTATTTGCTGTCAGTAGCAATCAGTTTGGCGGGTATCTCGCTGGCCCGTTGCCTTGTCTTATTGAGAAACGCCAGGGGCGCTTCCGTTTTATGGTATTGCTGCAGTGTACCCAGCGTGTGGCATTGCACGCCTGGATCACCAGCGCGTTACGCGACGTTCAGGGATTGCCACTAGCTAACCGTGTGCGCTGGAGCCTGGATATCGACCCCGTAGATTTCAGCTAATTGTCTGATACTGCAATAAATGGTGGTTGTAACCTCAATAAAATGTCATAACGGGTAAAACTTGGGCAGCTTTTTCTAAACAGGCGCGTTACACTGGTCTGCTCATTGGTATGTTCACTAATGAGTAGTCAGGTTTTAGAATTTTGCGCATGTTTGCGTGCCGTATGATAGATAAATTAGAAAGGCATTATGTCTCAACGCGATTATGTTTCTCGTGGCCGCACACCACAGAAAAAACAGAAAAATAAAAAAACGACAGGAAACGCCCGCAACAATGCTGGCCCATTGCCGGCTAAAACCGTCTCTTGGGTTGCTGTTGGAGTTGTCATTGCATTGCTGGTTGGGTTTGCTTACTTCCTGTGGTCTATAAAAGATAACGTAGAACCTGATGGCGTGCAGCCGCTGGCGAAAAAGCCAGTGGCAGTTGAAGATGAATTGCCAGAGTTACCACAGGAAGAGTGGGAATATATTAAAACGCTACCTGGTTACGAAGTTGAAGTGGATGTTGCTCAACAAGAGAAGTCAGATAAACGTTACCTGATGCAGTGCGCGTCGTTTAAAACTCGCGCTCAGGCAGAAGAAATGCGCGCAAAAATCGCCTTTCAGGGTATGGAAGCGCAAATCCGCCGAAGTGACGGTGACAATGGCGAATGGTTTCGCGTAATTTTGGGGCCCTATGACGCTAAACGTGATGCGGAGCGCGCCAAGCATGCACTGCGTAAAGTGAATATTACCACCTGCCAAATCTGGTTCTGGAATTTATAATCTGATCTTTTCTGGCCGTTGTATCTAACGGCCCTTGAAATTCTCTTTTCGTTCCCCCATTTTCCTTTCATTGTTCATGCATTGCCCGAGTTTTGATAATGGCAATGCCATAACCACCCAAGTGGAGTGAATGTGACTACAATTGTATCTGTCCGTCGGGACAACCAGGTAGTAATGGCCGGCGATGGTCAGGTATCGCTGGGCAATACCGTGATGAAAGGTAACGCAAGAAAGGTGCGTCGCTTATACAAAAACAAAGTACTCGCGGGGTTTGCCGGTGGTACCGCTGATGCGTTTACCCTGTTCGAACGTTTTGAAGCTAAACTGGAAATGCACCAGGGACACTTAACCAAAGCTGCAGTGGAGCTGGCTAAAGACTGGCGCACCGATCGCATGTTGCGCAAACTTGAGGCGTTGCTGGCCGTTGCCGACGAAACAGCATCGTTAATCATTACGGGTAACGGTGATGTTGTGCAGCCGGAGCAGGACTTAATCGCTATTGGCTCTGGTGGCAATTACGCACAGGCAGCCGCGACAGCCTTATTAAACAACACAACGCTTAGCGCAAAAGATATTGCAGAAAAGAGCCTGACCATTGCGGCAGACATTTGTGTGTTTACCAACCACAATCAAACGGTTGAAGTACTGGATTATTAATTTATCAGGTAATGGGTATTCAACCGGTTACCTGGCTGGCTCGGCCAGCACGAGATAAAAGGGTTTGCTATGTCTGAAATGACACCAAGAGAAATTGTTCACGAACTCGACCGACACATCATTGGCCAGCAAGGGGCTAAACGTGCGGTTGCTATTGCCCTGCGTAATCGCTGGCGTCGAATGCAACTGCCTCAGGAGTTGCGTCAGGAAGTGACACCAAAAAATATCCTGATGATTGGCCCAACCGGCGTAGGGAAAACAGAAATTGCCCGTCGTCTGGCCAAGCTTGCCAATGCCCCTTTCATTAAAGTGGAAGCTACCAAGTTTACTGAAGTTGGTTATGTAGGTAAAGAAGTTGAGTCGATCATTCGTGATCTGGCTGATATCGCGGTTAAAATGACCAAAGAGCGCGAAATGGAAAAAGTGCGCTTTCGTGCAGAAGAAGCCGCAGAAGAGCGTATTCTGGATATCCTGATCCCGCCAGCCGAAAACGCCTGGGGCGAGAAAGAACGCACTGAAGATCGCGGTACGCGTCAGTCATTCCGCAAAAAATTGCGCGAAGGCACACTCGACGACAAGGAAATTGAAGTGGATGTTGCCCAGCAGCAAATCGGCGTGGAAATCATGGCGCCGCCGGGCATGGAAGAAATGACCAACCAACTGCAAGGTATGTTCGAGAATCTGTCGTCGGGTTCGCATAAGAAGAAAAAGAAGATGCGTATTCGCGATGCCATGAAAGTGCTGGTGGAAGAAGAAGCGGCACGTCTGGTAAATAAAGAAGATTTGAAAGCCATTGCACTGGAAGCGGTTGAACAGCACGGTATTGTGTTTGTTGATGAAATTGACAAGATTTGTAAGCGCGAAGGCACCAGTTCAGCCGATGTATCACGCGAAGGTGTGCAGCGTGACTTACTGCCGCTGGTAGAAGGCTCTACTGTTTCAACCAAACACGGTATGATTAAAACCGACCACATTTTGTTTATCGCCTCTGGCGCATTCCAAATGAGCAAACCGTCGGATCTGATCCCGGAATTACAAGGCCGTTTACCCATTCGCGTAGAACTATCAGCGCTGAAAGTAGACGACTTTAAACGCATTCTTACTGAACCTAATGCGTCGTTAACCGAGCAGTATATTGCTTTAATGAAAACTGAAGGCGTTACGGTGGAGTTTTCCGAGAGCGGTATTCAGCGTATTGCGGAAGCGGCCTGGCAGGTAAACGAGAAAACCGAAAATATCGGTGCCCGCCGTTTGCACACAGTGCTGGAGCGTTTAATGGAAGACATTTCCTATGACGCATCAGAAAAACAGGGCGAGACCTACACCATTGATGCCGCTTATGTGAATGCTCACCTTGAAGCGCTAGTGGATAACGAAGACCTGAGCCGGTTTATTCTGTAAGCGCAAACGTGTACTCGTACATGGCGGCCCATTGGAGGCCGCTTTTTTATGTGTGCGAATTAGTGTTACTTCTTCTCTAGCATTTCTATCTGGCTCCACAAAGCCTCTGCTTGCGCGGTTAGTTCTGCGTATAAGCGCATATCGCCGTTGCGCTGGGCATGCATCCCTTTTTCCAGCAGGGCATTGTATTGCGCACGCATTTTTTTGGTGGGGTCTTTTTTAAATAATCCAAACATAATGGGGTCCACAGACGGATAAACTGTCTGGTTATACGTTGCGTCAGTGAATTGGATTAGTTTAAGGGGAGATGAACTAGAAAAGCGGCGATCACCGAGGTGATCGCCTCAATGCTTTACGGATCATGCTGCGGCCTGTGCGTAAATAAATCGAAAGTACCTGGCCATAAGCGCTGCGCGATTACGGATACATAACTTTCGGTAGATGTTTGCGCAGTGAAACTTCACTGTGCGCTCGCTAATGAACAGCTGAGACGCAATGCTCTTATTGGGCAGCCCTTCGATGATTTTTTGGGCAACCTGCAGTTCGCGTTTAGACAGTGCTTCGAGTTGGTCGTTAGTAAATAACTCTTGATCAAGCATAGTATTCTCCTTGGCTTGGTTTTGGGGGTAGATCAGTACGAAAGCTAACGGGTACCTCGGTCAGGCTTCCATCCTGTAGGTGAAATCGTCGTTGGGCCATGGCTATAGTTTCCTGGCGATGAGCAATAACAATGCGGGTCATGGGTAATCGGGCCAGGTTGGCATTAATGGTTTGTTCGCATTCAATATCCAGGTGGCTACTGGCTTCATCCAGGATCAGCAGCGCCGGATTTTGATAGAGCGCTCGGGCCAGGTACAATCGCTGACGCTGGCCGCCACTCAGGTTGCTGCCGCCTTCGTGCAGTAAGCTGTAATACTGCATGGGAAGTTGCATGATGGTGCTGTGCAGACAAGCAAGCTGGCAGCACTGCATCAGGCGATGCATGTCGATGTCGGGTTGAAAGCCACAGATATTTTCAATCAGGGTGCCAGACAGGCAAATGTCGTCTTGCATCACTGCACCAATGCGTTGTTGCGGGTGGCGGTTATCCAGCGGGGCACCGTCAATCAGTAACTGCCCGTTGGTAGGGCCAAACAACCCTACAAGGCACTTCACCAAGGTCGATTTTCCATTGCCGCTATGCCCGGTGATCACCACCAATTCGCCTGGATTAATGGTAAGTGATAAGTGTTTTAATACGGGCGAGCCGCCGTTGTAAGCAAAACTGAAATCGCGCAGTTCTACTTTGTGGGCAATGGCTGGCTGAGAGTCGGGTTGTGCGGGTGAAGATAAGTTATCCAACTGAGCTGTGGTATGCACAATGTCGGCTAAACGCTCCAGGTGAACCCGCAATAAACGCCATTGAATCAACTGCGAAATCAGTGTGTTAATGGCATTGTTGAAGCGCCCTTTGTAACTGATAAAGGCATACAGCATGCCTACGCTAAGTGCCTGTACTAACACCAGTTGCGCGGCAAAATACACCACCAGCAGGTTCTCCAGACCAAACAGGAAAAGCTGTGCGGCACTAAACCCCATATCCCAGCGCTTGATGCGAATGTCGCGATTCAGGCTGTCGGTTAGCAAATGCTGCCAGCCCTGCAAACGGAAGTTTTCAAGTCTCAACATGCGGACCGACTGAATACCGCGCACGGTTTCTATAAAGTGCGTACTTTCCTTGGCATCACATACCTGCTTTTCCTGCTGTAACAGTTGCAGAGGGCGAAGCAGTGCCATGCGAAGCAAGGTAAACAATACGGAGAAACCCAGTACGATAAGCATCAGCTTCACACTGTAAATCGCCATCAGTATCAAGGTGCACGCCACAATAAGTGAGTCCAGTACCAGGCTGACAATGCCTTCGCTGATAAACCGGCGAATCTCATGCAGTGTGCCAAACCGGGTAACCAAATCACCAATATGTCGGTTGGCGAAGTAGCTGAAGGGCAATTTAAGCAGATGGGTAAACACATTGACCGACAGTTGCTGGGCCAGGTGGCTTGCCAGGTGCAGTCCAACATTCTGGCGCACAAAATTGGTAATGGTTTCTACCGCCAGTAACAACAGAAAGCCAGCGAATAACACGTTAAGCAGTTGGGTGTCCTGATTTAAAATCACATCGTCAATGATTAACTGCATGTAGTAGGGACTGGCCAATGCAAAACACTGAAGTAAAAGCGAGAGGCCAAACATCAGGGCCAGTGAGCGTTTTAACCCAACAATATTGGCCCACAGTGCCGACAGGGTAAGTTTGCTGCGCGCATCGGCTTTCGCAAACGAGTTTGCAGGCTGGAGCTCAAGTGCAATCCCGGTGAAGTGTTCGCCAAACTCGGCCCAGCTGAGCTTTCTCTCGCCAATAGCCGGATCGTTGATGGTAATAGCCCGCGACGATACGCGGCTTAGCACCACAAAGTGCTGCATGTCCCAGTGCAGAATGGCAGGCAGGGTAAGTTCATTTAATTGAGCGGGTTCCAGCTTAACTGCCCGGCTATTAAGCGACATCAGCGTTGCATAGTCGGTAAGTTGCCTCAGGCTTGCTCCTTGTTCCGATACCAGTCCGGCGCCACGCAACTTGTGTAGATCCACTTTTAGTCCGTGGTAGGCAGCTATCATTGCCAGGCAGGCAACGCCGCATTCACTGTGCTGAGCCTGCATAATCTGCGGTACTTTACGTCGCCATGGCAATTGCAGAGAAGGCGTGAGCTGACTTAACGAGGCGCTCATAACACACCTCCATGCAATACATATAGCGGCTCAAATAACCACTGCAACAAGTTGCGTTCGCGAATTTGAATTTCCGCAGCAAAGGTCATTCCCGCACGCAGCGCAATATCATTATTGGCAAACCGGATATGATGACTCGACAATGTAGCGGTGGCCAGATACACGGGCTGTTCAGCCTGAAACGGAGTTTGCGCAATTTCCTGTGGCAATAGCAGGTGGGCCGACAATTGGGTGATCACGGCTTCTTGCGTGCCAAATTGGGTATACGGGAAGGCGTCGTAACGTACCTGCAAAGATTGCCCAGGCTCAATGAATCCTGCCGCGGCGACGGGAATTAACAGTTTCGCCTCAACGGTGGCATTTTCGGGCATTAACGACAACAGTGGTAACGAAGAGTGGGTTGCTTGTCCGGTGTTCACTTGTAGTTGGGAGACTCTGCCCCTGGCCGGTGCCACCACCAGAATATCCTGGGTGCTCAAATGTTGGTTTAAACGGTTTTGTTGTTCGCTGATCTGATTATCTATATCCAATTCAGCCAGCGCCTGTTGTTGTTGGGTGGCCGACAGGTTAAACCTTACTGACTGCTGTTCGGCGGCATTTTTGAGTAGTTCTCTGGCGAGCTGTTCATGTTGATAATGTTCATTCAACCACTGACTTTGAATGTCGCTAAGCTGATATTCACTGGCGTGGCCATCCGCAACCAGCACTTCTAAAGCCGACTTTTGTTTCGCAGCCAGTGCCAGTTTTTTCGCATGGAGCGCTTTCATACTTTGTAGCTGTTGCTGGTCGGCTGCCAGAGAGCGCAGTGAAGCGGTTAATTGCGCCAGTTGTTGCTGGTGGTTTTGAGCGGTAAGGGTGCGGCGTGCCTGCAGGCGCTCAAGCTGGCGCTGAATTTCCGCTGTCTGCAACTCTCCTGCATGTAAGTTTTGACTGAATATGGTGTCGCGCCGTAAGCGCACTAAGGGTGTACCCGCTTCTACCAGGGCGTTCTCTGTAACCAGTATTTCATCAACAATAGCCCCTGGTTGGGGACTGTACACATGGGTCACCCCAGAAGGGGGTTCCAGCCAGCCTGATACGGATTGAGTATAGGTATAATTGCCGGAAGTAAGCCAGTACACTGCTGCCGCCAGCCACACAAACAAACATAAGGTAAGGGCAATAAAAGACAGCCTGGGCCGCAATAATACTTCCCCTTTTATACGCTGTTGCTGTGCGTTTAATACCTGATGACGAAACAATGTGTTGGTTTGCATAACGCCTTGGCTCCCTGCATTCAATGTTGATTAACAGTAAGCCGGGAAGAGGCAGATTGCTTGCAGGCAAGGGCCGGTGTGTTATGGGGAGGGGACCCTACCTTCTGGATGTCCCAAATTTCGCATTGATGTCTCAAATGTACTGGTTGGTTACCGATCGGATAACGTCAATACGGGCATTGCGATATATCAACGCTATTCAAAAGAATACGAATTTCACTTGTACAAACTGTGAACCACTGGCTATTGTATGAAGACACCTAAAAAAACGATAAACAGAAATACGCCAAGGAAGTTTTTATGTTCATACCCAGTATCCTACTTCGTCAGTTGTATACCCACGGAAGCCTTACTCAAACCGAAGACGGCTTGCAGTTTATGCTTAAAAACCGTTTGAAAGATGCGGTGCTAAACCGGGTCGATGGTATTTCGATTGATGGTAAAGCCATTCCACCGAAATCCATTACGTTTCAGGTGGGGCCTGAGCAGGTTATGTCGATGGACGAACTCAATCAGGCGGGCGATGTGGCATTCGCTCTAAAACAGGCGATTACGGTATTTTTGGATGTCAAACTGCCGGTGAGCCCGGAAAAACATAAAATTGAACTGGCATTTAAAGCGTCGCCATTTGGCAAATTAAAATTCACGGTAGAAGACAATATTTCAGCGCCGGATACGTCAAACCGGCATATACCCCGCGATTCTCATGATGACTATGGTCAGGATATTATTGGCAAGCGCCAAAAGTTCTTTGAGGATTATTGCGGCGGTAAAATAAACCATGTGGGTAAATACTCAATTGATCCGCAAACCCTGAAAGGCAATATCGAGCACTTTATTGGTGTAGCCCAAGTACCTATTGGCGTGGCAGGGCCGGTTAAAATAGACGGTGAATATGCAAAAGGTGAGTTCCTTGTACCGTTAGCTACCACCGAGGGTACGCTGGTGGCTTCTTACAACCGGGGTATGAAATTGCTGAACATGAGCGGAGGCATAAAATCCACTGTTGTTGACGATGCCATGCAACGCGCTCCGGTTTTTGTATTTTCCGACGCGCGTGGCGCGCGGGATTTTGTGAAATGGGTGAATGAGAACATTGGCAAAATCCGCGAAGAAGCCGAAGCCACCTCTTCGGTAGCTAAACTTACCTATATCGATAGCTTCCTGTCGAACAAGTTTGCGTTTTTGCGTTTTAATTACCGCACCGGTGATGCAGCAGGGCAAAACATGGTTGGCAGAGCGACGTTTGCGGCCTGTGGCTGGATTCTGGATCATTATCAGGGAATAGAAAACTTCTACCTTGAGTCTAACTTCGCCACCGATAAAAAAGCCTCGCAAATTAATATTATGCGTACGCGCGGAAAGCGTGTTATTGCCGAAGCAACGATTAAACGTGAGCACTTACTGTCGGTTATGCGCGTTGATCCTAAACAAATTGACTATCATGGCCGGGTATCTGCGGTGGGGTCATTTTTGTCTGGCGTAAATAACACGGGTTTGCATTCGCCCAATGGTATTACCGCTATGTTTATTGCCACGGGGCAGGACGTGGCCAACGTGTCTGAGTCATCCGCGGGTATCATGTATTCTGAGTTAACCGATGACGGTGATCTGTATATCTCATTAACTATTCCGTCACTGATTGTGGCTACCTACGGTGGGGGTACCGGCATTGGTACCCAAAAAGAATGTCTGGAGCTGATGGGGTGTTACGGGCGTGACAAAGTGCTGAAGTTTGCTGAAATTGTTGGTGCAGTTGCACTAGCAGGCGAAATTTCGCTGGCCTCAGCCATTTCCAGTTCCGATTGGGTGTCGTCGCACGAACAATACGGGCGGAATCGTTAAGTTATTCGGTCTTTACAGTGCAGCGGTGTTTGCTGCTGCACTTCTGCCCATTCACTTTCTGCATCCTTCAGAAATACCTTTGTTCCTTCGGTTCAGTATGAAACAACGTTCAAGTTGAGTCGTTGCAACATTCGGTGTTTTACCTGAATACCTGCTCTCCCCTTATTGAATACACATCCTGAAACACAATGAAGTTGATTACTGTATTGTGGTTGCTATAACCTAATACTATGTATTGCATAGTATTAGGTTATACATATTGATGAAGCTGCAAGATGCATCACAACAGCATGCCAAATGGGATGCCCAGTTGCGCAAAGGAACATTAGAGCTGGCCGTATTAGCTGCGCTGGAAGGCAAGCAAAAATATGGTTTGGAATTGCTCAACCAATTTCAGCAATTTGACACACTACAAATCACCGAGGGCACCTTGTATCCGCTGCTGGACAGGCTAAAGCGAGAAGGCATTCTCGCCGCAAGCTGGATTCAGCAGGGCGAGCAACGTCCACGAAAATATTATTCACTTACCGTAGCCGGTGCAAAAAAGCTGGGGTTTTTGAAGCAGCGCTGGATAAGCACGGTAGCCGATCTAAACAGTATTTTGTGTGAATCATAATATAAGGAGCCAGAAAAATGTCTGAACGCAACGCTATCAGAACTTACCTGAAATCCCTGAGTCGATACCTTGCGCCACTCAGTGACGAAGAAGCGAACGAAGTGGTCAGGGAAATTGAATCACACATTTTCGATGTTATAGATAGTCAGGAAATGGCGGGTCAGGCTGCTGATATTACACAGATCCTGGCGCGTTTGGGGCCTCCCAGAGAGCTGGCGGAACAATACGTTAGCCATTTGCGCACAGGAACGCCGCCGCCGGAGGGGTTCGGTGCCATTGCCAGTGTGCGTAAAGGGTTGTCTAAAATGTTTTATTACGGGCTCGCAGTATTTGGTTTTGGAATCGGTTTGGCGTTGTTTGCGCTGGCCTTTGTGAATCTACTGGTGCCCAATGGCGTGGCAATCTGGTCTTCTGCAGATGGTAATTCAGTTGTTATTGGTTTGATGCAGCATCCCATTACTTCTGAGCAACCTGATTCGTTGCGAGGCTTTTGGATTTCGCCTGTGGCGCTGATTATGGGCTATTTAATTTTGCTCACTACACATAAAGTGCTTGGCTTTATTCGCCAGACTAAATCAGAGCCTCGTTATGTTTAAATCTATCACTCGCGCCGTTGGTCACTTCCTGCTAGTGTCAGTTGTGTTGCTTGCAATTGCTATTTGTGTGGGGATTTCACAGCACGCTTCCATTAATTTGGGTGATGCGCCACTGGCGTACAAGGTGGGCGGTGAAGGTCCTTTGGTGTTCTTTGAAAACAACCAGATGGCAGTGAGCTATATCCGGGGTTCGCGCGAAGAAGGCTTTAGTGTAGAAACCAACTA
This sequence comes from Aestuariibacter sp. GS-14, assembly GCF_006494365.1. Taxonomy (GTDB): domain Bacteria; phylum Pseudomonadota; class Gammaproteobacteria; order Enterobacterales; family Alteromonadaceae; genus Alteromonas; species Alteromonas mangrovi. The sequence goes on along the minus strand of NZ_VHIP01000006.1, from coordinate 257,508 downwards.
TTATGCTAAACATGAATCCATACCTGCCAGTGTGTTTTTTGCATTGGACGAGTCTTCCTTTTCGTTTGTTCTCAATGAGCCTGCTGATACGCCACCGGCGGTTTATAACGACGACGAGCCTATTCTGGCTATCTCGGATCTGGAAGGGAACTTTCATACCTTCCGGAAATTTTTGCTGGCCCATGGAGTAATAACCCAAACCTACGACTGGCAATTTGGCAAAGGGCACCTGGTTCTGGTGGGAGATATGGTGGACCGCGGACAGTCCACTACGCAGTTGCTATGGTTTATTTATAAACTTGAACAGCAGGCGCTACTCGCCGGTGGTCGGGTGCATTACATACTAGGTAACCACGAAATCAAAAACCTGCAAGGCAACATGCAATCAGCAGCAGACAAATATACCCCTATCGCGGGTTTTGTGGGTAAGTCTACAGCCGGTTTATTTGCTGACGATGCATTTTGGGGGCGCTGGCTAGCGGCTAAGAATACCGTAGAAATGATCAATGGGCATATCTTCGTACATGGTGGTTTGCATCCTGATGTTGTTAAACATCAGTGGCATATCAACGCCATGAATCAGCGAATTCGCGCACATTACCGCCAGATGTACTACCCGGGATTGGCCGATGAAAAAACAGCAAGCTTACTGTCTACCGAAACAGGCCCAGCCTGGTTCAGAGGGTATTTGCGAGGCGAAGTGACGAACGATGAATTTGAACGTATTCTGACATTCTACGATGCTAAGAGCATTACGGTTGGGCATACCTTGCAGTTCAGTGTAAACAGTCAGTTCAATAATCGCTTATTCGCTATCGACGTGAAACACCCTGATGACTACAGAGCCAGCTTCCCGGTAAAGTCATCTGAAGGCTTGCTGATAGATGGCGAGCGGTTCTACCGTCTCACGGACGACGGCGAAAAGCATCAGCTTTAAGGCGATGTCAAAAACCCCTGAAGCGCGAGGATTTCAAGGGCTATAGTTCAGCACTTATTATTTTCCGGGAACCAGTGTACGTTGAAAAAACTGCACTGCTTGCTGGTACATCTGTAATGCCAAAGCACCGTCGTAGCGTTCACCTTCATCGCGCATAAAGGCGTGTACGGCATTCACTTCCAGCCAGTGATAGTTCAGCCCGGTAGTCATGCATTGCTGATATATTTTCAGGCGTCCTTCCGCCGGCACATGCGGGTCCTGTTTACCCCATACAAAGAACACTTCGCCCTTGATGTCGGCCATTCTCGCCAAACTTTGATCCTGTGGACTCGCGGGCAGGGTATCGCTGTGAATATCGGTTGCATACAAGCAAAACGCGCCTAATACCGCTGGATTAAGTGCAGCCCGATAGGCCAGGTGGCCACCTAAACACACTCCCATTGCGCCCACGGCATCCGAGCAAAAATCGGCGTTTTGGCAATACTCAACTATGGAAGCCAGGTCGGAATCGTAGCTGGTCAGTGGCTTTTGCCACTTGTCGTTGTTGCCTTTGTCTTTGCCCGCGTCATCATAACCCAGCACCGTGCCTATGCTGTTTAGCTCATGGAATACTTCCGGCACAATTACCACAAAGCCATGGCAGGCCATCATTGCTGCTGAACGGGCAATAGGGGCAGTGTGCTGAAAAATCTCTGAGTAAAATACAATTGTAGCGTAACGACCTTCGGCTGCGGGGCGGTATACATAGCAACGCATTGTGCCTGTTGCCGTGTTCAAATCTACTTTGTGCTGGATAATTTGCATAGTGGTAGTCGTTTTCAGAGAAGTAAAAGCAGGGTAAGATTATTCGCTGATTTGAATCAAAATGCCAATGTTAGATTGATATCTAAGTAAGTAGCAGAGATAAAAAAGCCCGTCATTGACGGGCTATTGTGTTAGCTGGGACTTAGTGAGTCCAGTGTAAATGGTGCGCCTTTTCTTCTATTTCAATGGCAGTTTGTTCAGGCATAAATGCCTGGTTGTCTGCTTCGAAGAAGAATGGCTTGCGGGTTTTCTTACTGCCCATTTCGTTCATGGTGGCTACATCGAATACCCGGCCGTTGATCACGGTGTAAGTGAGATACTCACTGCGGCGGATGTCATTTAGTACGTTGCCGTCGGTGATCATGATATCGGCCAGTTTACCAGGCTCAATGCTGCCCAGATCTTTACCCATTCCCAGGTGCGTTGCGCCGTCGATAGTGGCACCGCGCAGGGCTTCCCATGGAGTAAATCCACCTTGTACCATGCTCCACATTTCCCAGTGAGCAGCCAAACCTTCACGCTGGCCGTGAGCGCCAATGTTAACCCGTACACCTTTATCGCGCAGGGTTTTCGCATAGGCCGCTACGTTAACGTGATTGTACTGGTCATCCGGTGCGGTTGGACGGCGAATAGCGCGGCTGTCCAATATCGTTGATGGGGTATAACGCAATAAACGCTCGTTTTTCCATACTTCGGTGCGATCGTACCAGTATTCTTCACCCATTAATCCACCGTAAGACACCACAAACGTTGGGGTGTAACCAAACTGCGTGGCTGACCACAACTGGGTTAAATCGCTGTAGCCGTGGGCCACCGGCAGACTGTGTTCAAGGCCAGTATGACCATCTACCAGCATGGTGAGGTTTTGGTGGAATTTACCACCGCCTTCTGGCACGACCATCATGCTTTGTTGTTTGGCAGCCCAGAGCACTTGCTGGCGCTGATCGCGGCGAGGCTGGTTATAGCTTTTCACCGAAATTGCACCGGTATCCTTTAAGCGCTGGACATGGAAGTAGGCATCGTCGTAGCTGTTGATAATAGCTTTGTAGCCCAGTCCTTCGGCACCGTACAAAATGGTTCCGGTAGAATAGATACGCGGCGCAACAATATTGCCCGTACGTTGTAACTCAGATGCAGCAAAAATCTCAGTCGTGTCGTTCGACGGATCGTGAATGGTAGTCACACCAAACGACAGGTTAGAGTACTGTGTCCAGTTTTGCTGAGGAATAATTTCGCTGCGGCCTTGGGCGCCGTGAGCGTGAGCATCTACCAGACCGGGCAAAATGGTTTTGCCAGAGGTATCAATGCGCATTGCGTCACTTGGGATCTCAATCTCACCGCGTTTACCTACCGCGGCAATGCGGTTATCTAAAATCAGTACCACACCGTCTTCGATTACTTCCTGGGTATTGTTGGCATCGCGCATGGTCACTACGGTTCCACCGATCAGGGCTTTGTATCCCATGGGTTTGTCGGTAGTGGTTTTAAAGCTAAGATCCATACCTTGTGATACTGGCTCTGGCAGCGCATCTTTGCTGGTGTTGCCTGCAAAGGTGAAGGCATCACTCAGCTCGCGTTCGAAGTAGTAAGGGCCGTGGAACCAGCTTAACGACTTGCTGTCGGCTCGCCAGGTGAGGTATTCGCCAGCTCGGTTCGACAACTGGGTTACCGGCATGGACGTCATGTCGGGTCCAATGCTTACTTTTTTACCATTGTCGGTAAAGGGGGTTACGTAAGTATTAAACTGATAAACAAACGCAACGTACTGACGGTCCGGCGACAAGCGGTATTCTGCTACTTTGTCGGCCCCGTACAAGTGTACGCGATGGTCGTTACCCTGCAGGTTCACGCTGGACAGTTGGGTCTCAGCGTAGGGTGTGCCTGACACCCGTTCGGTAAAGTACAGTCGGTCAGTTTTGCCTGCAAAGTGGGGCTGAACGCCGCTGTCACTGACTTTCACCGGCTTGTTGTTGCCCAGGTTCATCACATACAAACCCGGCTCAACAGAGTATTTGGGGTCAAGCAAGTAACCACCGGTAAATTTACGATAGGTTACCCATTCGCCGTCGGGTGAAAAGGATGGTTCAACATAATGCCCGGGCGTTGGCGTAATCACTTTACCTTTGCCGCCGCGTGCTGACACGATGCGAACACTACCCAGTTCCTGATCGTGCCAGGTGGTGTAAATGATGTATTTACCATCGTCTGAATAACGCGGGTAGAATTCGTCATGATCGTTCTGGCGGGTCAGACGCTTCATTTTGCCTGTAGCAATATCACGTACGTACAACTTGCCTAACGCCTGGAACAGCACTGACTTGCCGTCGGGAGACTTTTGCGACCACCGGATCATCTTTACGTCGAACTCGTCTGGTGCCACATCCACATCAAAGTGGAGGGCATCGGCCACTTGCTTGGTTGTGCTCACGCTTACCGGGATCTGCGTGATTTCGCGGGTTTTTACATCCAGTTTGTTAAACTTACCGCCAGTCCAGTACACAATTGACTTGCTGTCCGGTGTCCAGTCGAAGTAAGCGTAATAGCCTTCTGAACCAAATCCTTCCTGCATATCGCGTTCAAGTTCGCGGCTTAACAGGGTTTCTACGCCGGTTTCCACGTCTTTAATAAACAGCGCGGTGTCGTATTTTACCCGGCGTAAAAAGGCGATGTACTTGCCATCAGGAGAAGGCGTGGGCACAACTGCGCCACCGGTGCCACTGATGTAGTTGGACTCCTCGCCGGTTGTGCGGTCAAAACGGGTAATCGCGAAAATGCCCTCCAGCGGGTCGCGGTTGTATTCAAAATAGGCACCCGGCACCGTGTTTTGGGTGTAATAAATATATTTACCGTCGTGCGAAAATACCGGGTCTGCAATGTTCTGCTGGTCGCGTTTGCCGTTCACGCGTTCTTTTATGGGTAAGCCTGCTCCACCTGCCTGGTGATAAATCCAAATTTCACCGGCCGGGATACTGCGCGAAGACATGATCCCTTTAGTCACCACAATGTATTGCCCATCCGGACTCCATTTGGGTGAATGGATGATATTGTTCTTTTCCTTGGTGACTTGCCGTAAGTCTGTGCCATCGGCGTTCATCACCCACACATTGGCCACGCCGTCGCGATCGGATATAAAGGCGACTTTACTGCCATCGGGTGAAATGGCTGGCTGGATATTCCAGGCGAAGTCTTCCGTAAGCGCAGTGGCTTTGCCGCCACCTATATCGGCACGATAAATATCGCCCAGCATGTCAAACAGGAAATACTTGCCGTTTGGCGCAATATCCAGGCTCGACCAGGTGGTCTCTTCAGTATTAATGGCAACATTGGTGAGCGGGAATGGTGGTTTGGTTACGTCCCAGCTAGCTACATCGTAACCGGTAGTCTCTGTGGCTGGCGATTGGGTATCCTGTGCTAAAAGAGCAGGGCTGTGTAAAGCCAGCACACTTAATAATGACAAGGCAATTTTGCCCGGGCGAAGCCGTATCTTGTTCTGTCGGGATTGATTCATTGTTGTTCTCTGTTGATGTTATTGTTGAGTGCAACCATTATTGGCAACAGTTGCCAGTATAAGATAAGCCGATAGGGAATGGACGGCATTCATCGAAGAAATTTAGCAACTTGTACGAATAGCGAGGGCTTAATCCAGATCGGGAAATTGCGCTCGAATAGCCGTAAATTCGTCAAAATGGGTGAGTAAGATATCTACCAAAGCAGGATCAAACTGCTTACCCCGTTGCTTTTCAAAATACGTTTTTATCTCGGCTTCAGACCAGGGGCCCTTGTAGCACCGTTTGCTACCCAACGCGTCAAACACATCGGCAACGGCCGACACCCTGCCCGCAATGGAGATTTGTTCGCCAGCCAGGCCATTGGGGTAACCATGGCCATTCCACTGTTCATGGTGTTCATGGGCAATTTGGGCACCTACCTGCAATATAGGATTGGTACTCTTACGCAACATGTCGTAACCCACTTTGGCGTGAGAGCGCATGATGGCAGCTTCTTCCTCGTTGTGTTTACCGGGCTTGTTGAGCACAATATCGGGGATGGCTACTTTGCCCACATCATGTAGTGGCGAGGCCAGTTTGATCATTTCTGCTTCGGATTCAGTTTGGCCTGCGCGAAGTGCCAGTAAGTGGCTAATGTGGGCAACCCGTCTTACATGTGAGCCGGTTTCTTTGGAGCGCACTTCAACGGCTTCGCCAATAATGTAAGAGAGTTCTTTTTGTGACTCCCGAATTACTTCGCGAAGCTTAATATTTTCGTGTGATACCGCAATATTGTGCGCAAAGAAACTCAGTAGATGGTGTTGCACAGCTTCCAACTCGTCATTGCGGGCGACATACAGCACACTCTCCATGCCACGACGCGTGGTGAAGTAACTCACAAAGTAATCGTCTCCCTTTACACTTTGCTTTTGTCGCAAGGCCGATTCGATGCGGCGCTGAATATCAGGCGGAATGGCGGTGGCAGATTTATTGTGCAAATTGGTAGCCAACACCTTGTACTGATTCCCCGATTTGGCGTCACGGGTGACCGCACAACAAATGATGTCGCTGGACTCAATGCCCAGGATAAGCGAAATCTGGTTCAAAATGGTTGAAGCAAACTGGGGTAGGGTGTCACACTCAATAAACTGGGTTGTAGCGTGAATTATTTTTTCCAGGCCCTGTCGATGCCGCTCAATCAGTTTCAGATCCCGATAGGCTCTGAGTGCGGTATACATGGCCGTTTTCAGCCGCATGGCCGTGAGTTCGGTTTTGTTTTTATAGTCGTTTATATCGTAATCGCGGATTACGCGTTCTTCAGGGGCTTCGCCGGGTTGGCCGGTTCTTAAAATAATTCTGAGTACCTGATCATTCAGGGTTTCGCGGATCCATTGCACCAGCTTTAAGCCTGCCTGGGTGGATTCCATAACAACGTCCACCAGCGCAACGGCAAAGCCTGCGCCGTTATCCTGGGTTAAAATGGCCTGAGCTTCTGCAGCGCTGCTTGCAGTATGAAATTCTATGCGTTTGCCCTCAAATTCAAAGTCGCTTAACACCATTTTAGTAACAGTATGAATTTCAGGTTCATCATCAACAATGAGCACTTTCCACACAGCCATACATGGCGCTGATTCTTCCGACTCGTCGTCACTGGCAAACAGTAGGTCGTCACCCAGCATAAATACACACTACCTTTTTTATATTGTTAATAATGAATATAGTACAGCGCTGGGATTCCGCCGGTTTACTACACTGGCATTTAATTAAACTTTAGGATAATTATGTAAGAAATTGATGGGACTTGCGTGTTTACTTCGGCATAACAGCAAAAAGCCCGGTAAGAGTACCGGGCTTAATTGAAATCCGTATTGCGTTCTTTTTTGTGAACGGCTGGCGTGATTACTTAGTGCGACGCGCTAGTCGCAGACCAGCAAGCCCCAGGCCTAATAGTGCCAGAGAGGCTGGCGCTGGTACGTCACTGGTGTCAGGCAGAATTACTGTTGGTTCCGCGCCGTTTTTGGCATCCATGATGGTGCTAAACAGTGAGTCGCCGTTGGCGTCGAAGAAGGTCACTTTGTACACGTCGCGCTCTCTACAGCAATCGTCACGACCAAAAATTTGGAATGAAAACAGTTCCTGTACGCTGCTAAAAGCAATGGTTAATGCAGTATTAAACTGACCGTTAGCGTTATGATAAATCTGACTTAAACCGTAGTTTCCTGCTGTATTTCCATCGATGGCATTGCTCGCACTGGTGCGAAAATCCCACTGATTTGGCGCAGATGCAACTGCACCAGCCGTACCCAGCGCAACATCATTTAAGTCCATATTTAAGGCAATAACTTCGGCTACCTGCAGGTATTGGCCAATGTTATTTTCAATTTCAACGTAGCTAACATTGATCAAACCAGCGTGTGCACTGGTCATGCCGGCAACAGAAAGTGCCAATGCGCAGAGAGAATTTTTTAATTTCGATAAAATCATAACAACTCCAAGTTAAATTCCATATAAAACAAAAACAACTAAAACTTCGTCCTAATTTTTTGCTTTAACTTGTCAAATGACGAACATGAATTAGCATGAAATATGCCATTATTTTTATTATTTTATTTCAATGGCTTGCATGTTGTCATACCAGCTGGCGATTGGCATGGTAAAAAAAGCTGACAGATCGAAGTAAGTGTGCGGTTGTTTTTTGTTCAGCCTGGTGTGGCGATAAGCAGCGGGGCGGTGGGGCAACGCGGGCGGTTAGTCTGTGCGGGCAGGTGCTCACATGTCAGGTTTGGCATGTGAGCACCTGAGTCTTATGAGTATTAAGTCATAGTAACGAATTCTTCACCGCTGGTGGGGTGAATAGCAATACAGGCGTCAAAATCGGCTTTAGTTGCACCCATTTTCATGGCAACCGCGAAGCCTTGCAGGATTTCGTCCATGGCGTAACCAATACCGTGTAACCCTACCACGCGTTGCGATTTGCCTTCGCATATCAGCTTCATGCTGGTTTGCTGTCGATGACGGGTTACCGCCGTGTACATGGCTGCAAAACTTGAGCGATATACCGTGAGATTGTCTTTGCCGTACTTGGCTTCGGCTTCAGCTTCAGTGAGACCAACCGTGCCGATGGGCGGATGACTGAATACCACAGTGGGCACCAAAGAATAATCCAAATGTGCATTGTGTTGTTGGTTAAACAGGCGTTCGCTAAGGAGTCGGCCCGCTTTAACCGCAACAGGCGTAAGTTCTGGTTGGCCAGTAATGTCGCCCACTGCGTACACGCCCTCAACGGAGGTGTTCTGATAGGTGTCTACAGTAATGAGGCCGTTACTCTGCACGGCAATTTGGGTATTTTCCAGGCCAATGTTGTCGGTGTTGGGACGTCGTCCGGTAGCCCAAATCAAACAATCAACGTTAAGCGTATTGCCAGTGTTGAGTGTTAAGGTTAGCTGTCCGTCAGACTGCTTTTCAACACGGGTTATCTCGGTTTTTGGATGCAAATTTACGCCTTCTTCAGCCATTAAGGTTGTAAGCGTTTCCTGAATGGTATGGTCGAAATTGCGCAGTGGCATAGGCTGGCGAATTAACAAATGCGTGTCGCTGCCTAATGCATTTAATACCCCGGCCAGCTCAACACCAATGTAGCCACCGCCTACCACGGCAACGGACTTGGGCTGTGTGGTTAGTGCAAAGAAACCATCGGAATCAATACCGTATTGTGCCCCTTCAATGTCGGGCGTAAACGGGCGGCCGCCGGTTGCAATGGTAATGTGTGGGGCAGTGTAATGCTCGCCGTTTACTTCTACGGTGTGGTTGTCTACAAATTTGGCATAACCGTTCAACAAGGTCACCTTGTTGTTACCCAACACCCGGTCGTAGGATGCATGAATTCGCGAGATGTAGGCCTGGCGGCTGGCTACCAAAGTCTCCCAGCTAAAGTTGTTTACGGTTACATCAAAACCATAATCCGGGCCGTATTTGTGAATTGCTTCAGCAACCTGCGCGCCGTACCACATGGCTTTTTTCGGAACACATCCCACATTAACGCAGGTTCCGCCGACAGCCTTGCTCTCAATCAGCAATACTTTTTTACCGTGCTTGGCTGCTCTGTTGGCAGAAGCAATGCCGCCGCTTCCTCCACCAATACAAATATAGTCGAACTGTTGCATGAAATACTCACCTGAGTGTTTAATTTAAGGTGTATTCTTGCATTTATTACGCATACAAAACACCGGTTTAGCGCAAGTATAGGGTTACTTTGTTGGTAAAGTTACCCTATCGTCGCGTCTTCTAACCCATTTCGTTCAATGGCAATGTCGAAATAGCGGTTGTGTTCACGTTCGTACTGAGCCAGTTTCGTGATGGTAGCATCGGTAAATACGTGGCCCTCAGGCAGCAGCAGTATGTGATTTTCGTTGTAGAGATTTTTGCTGAGAACCATGCCTGCTCTCAGCTCGCTGGTCCCTAAACGGTTTTCGATGTAACTGGGTTTATCAATGTCCCGGTTGTTCAGCAGGATATCCAGTACGGCTCCGTCATAGCGAGTATTGCGGTGTTTTTTTAATTCCATTTTGGCTTCAATGGGGGTCATAGTTTGTCCGGTAACCCGGCCACTCACCATGCGCCAGTAATCTCTGGCTACAGCCAGGATCCTTGCGCCAATTGGAATTTGAGACGCCACTAATTTATATAAACCTGCACCATTGTAATACTCAAACTGATACTCCAGTATGTCGCTTACTTCCTGCAAATGTTCTGCGGGCGCGAGTATAGTTTTGGCCAGTTTAGTTTGCGACAGATAATTTTTTTGTTGCTGATAAGTGAGCTTGTTAAATGCCGGACGATAATCTTCAGGTTTTAACCCCAGCAAACCAAACTCGCCAATCAAACAAGCATAACGAATAACATTGATTTCTTCCTTGGGGCATTCCAGCAGTGTGGCTAGCTTAGTGGCTAATTCGCTCACTTCAATGGCGAATTTACCGTCGATATCCGGGTTGATGGAAATCACGTTAAACAGAACCTGCTCAAGCGCGGCGTTGCGCTGCTCTATACGGCGCAGGGCCGCTTTAATTTGCTTGGTGCGTTTTTGCACTACCTGCTCAAGTGAGTTGTTCACTTCTTTCAGTTTGGCATTTTGCAGTTTGGTAAGCTTTTGCAGGCGCGTGTTTTCATCTTTCAGGCGAATGCGTTCCAGGCCCTCTTCAATGGTATTTATGAGTTCCTGATTGTCCCAGGGTTTTTGCAGATAACGGTGAATACGGCCCTGATTAACGGCTTTAATAGTGGCGTCTATGTCGGCAAAGCCGGTAAGTACCACACGGAAAGTGTCTGGATATAGTGTTGCAACCTGTTCCAGCAACTCTGCGCCAGTCATACCAGGCATTTTCATATCTGATATCACCACGTGAATGGTTTTTTCCTGCATGATTGCCAGGGCTTTGTCGCCACTATCGGCCAGTGTGAGATCAACATCCAATGAGAAAAGTGCACGCTTAATGGCACGCAGGATGTTTTGCTCATCGTCAACACAAAGCACCTGATATCTTACTTGCTCTGTGTGTTGTGGATCTGTCATGTCTTACTCCTTGTTAAACCTGGTTTGCCGCGCAAGGCTCCTGCCTGCAGGGCAGTTAAGGTTTAATCAGTGAAAAGGAAGCAACTACTGTACTTCCTGATTTTCTGGTTGCAACGCCTGGTCAATATCACCAGTAGGCAAGGTAATTACGAACTTACTGCCTTCACCTTCTTTGCTGGTCACGCTAATCGTACCGCCATGTTCCTGTATAATGCCGTAGGTAATCGACAACCCTAGCCCGGTGCCCTGACCTTCGGGTTTCGTGGTAAAAAACGGGTTGAAGAGTTTTTCCTGATTTTCTTCAGAGATACCGCAACCTGTATCGGCTATTTCAATCCTCACCTGGTCTTTGTGTAACCGGGTTTGCACAGTTATAACCCCTTGTCTTCCCGTTGATTCAATCGCTTGCCCTGCATTGATTAGTAAATTCGTGAATACCTGGGTAAGCTTTCCTACATTAATGAACACCCGGGGCAGGTCAGCAAACTGTTTCTCTACCCTACAAATATATTTTAGTTTGTTATTCACCATTGTCAGGGTGGTGTTGAGACAGTGATTTAAGTCGAACCACTGTTTTTCGTCGGAGTCGATGCGTGAAAAAACTTTTAGTCCTTTTACAATTTCGCTTACCCGCGTGAGCCCTTCCACCGATTCTTCTATCAATGGCGTGATGTCCTCACTGATAAAGTCAAAATCATGCTGCTCGTAAAATTGATGAATTTCGTTGATAAGCGCTTTCTGTTCGTCAACGTTGGTGTCTGGCTCAAGCTTTTTCACCAATGTCATCAGTATCTGGAACATCGACAGGTAATCAGTCAATGTGCTTAAGTTACTGCTAACAAAGCCCACTGGATTATTGATTTCATGGGCCACACCTGCCGCTAGCTGGCCTACAGACGCCATTTTTTCCGCCTGGAATAATTGTTGTTGAGTTTCTTTAAGTTCTTTGTTTGAGCGCTCTAACTGCGCATTTTTTTCACTGAGCGCCTGGGTTCTCTGCGTGACTTTTTCTTCCAGGGATTGATTGAGTTGTGTGAGTTCGTTTTCCGCTTCCATCCGCGAGCGGCATTCATCCGCCAGGCTAATAACCAGAATGTTAAAGGTTTTGACCAGCTCGGTAAGTTCATCCTGCCCTTTTTCGGGAATGGTAGTATTGCGGTAGTCCTTTGTTTTTACCGCTCTAACAATATTTTTGGCACCTTGACGCAGTGTATTCAACTGGGAGGTTAAATAGGTGCCAAGTCCATAACTGAATAACGCTACAAGCCCCAGTTCGATGAGCGCCAGCGATACTATCCAATTGCGGATTTTGATAAGTGATGTTTGTACGTAGCCAATGTCGATGCCAAGCTGGATTTCACCGTAATGATGTCCCGACACTACAATGCTGCGGCTTGAATCAAATACCTCATCGGTTACCTCTGCCAGGGTGGTGTCAGCATAAAAATCAGCCGGCAAATTCGAATAGTTTGTTGCCTGAGCCAGAATGCGCTGTTGATTGTCAATAATACGGACATAGGCAATGTCCGGATTTGTCATCAGTTCCTGCACTGACGCTTCGAGTGCAGCTAAATCGAGGGTGAGTAACGCGTCTTTGGTGGTTGACGCAAATAAGTTAATAGTAGTGGACGCGCGTTTAACTATGTTGTCTTCAGCTAAGCGGTTAATAAAAGACAAACTGGTTACGATCAATACAATCAGCAAGGTTGCTTCGATAATCGCTGTACCAGTTATTGTTTTGGTTCTTAATGTTAAACGCATACCCGTTCCTAGTAATAAGGCCGTGAAAGCGACAAAATACCCAACTCTCTGACATCATCCCAATCACTGTCCAGGGCTTCAATAAAACCGGTAAAATTAATACCTTGCAGGAGGTGAGCGTTGTCTTCACTCTCACTTAACGATAGCAGTGCGTCGAGTATGAGACGTCGGTGAGCCTCAGGAACCCGGCTGTGAACAGCCAGTGCATGGGGCGTATAATCCTTACTTTTCCAAAGAATCCGCAATTGCTCGTTCTGTACTTGGGGTAAATGTTCAAAGGTACGAATAATGCCTCCACCGGCCGGAAACAGTCCGTTGATAACATTAAGATAGACGGAGTCGTGAGAATTTACATACTGCGCATTAATACTGATGTTTTCTTTTGCCAATTGGCCGCGGGGAATAATACTGGCTGCGAAAGCGGCAGGAGCCGGGAAAGCCAGTGTTTTGCCATAGAGTTGTTCCAGTGTGGTGTAAGGACTGTCCTTTTTTACCACAATAATTCCGCTAATCCGCTTGTGGGCATCTCTGGCTAACGGCAAGTAATTCGCCGATTCACTAAACACCACATAGTGATACGGATTCATATAAACTAAATCATAATCCTGCTGCGCAACCCGGTTTTCAAATGTTGGAATATCGGTTGCTGTGGCAAATGAAATCGCAAAACCGGTTTTTTCGTTGATATAGTCGATAACCGGGATCCACATACCAGCCAGCTTTTGTGCAGACTGTTGAGGTACAATCCCCAGCGAGTATTGAACGGGCGTTTGAACAACGGGCTCGGGCTGTTGAGCAAAAACGCCGGTACATACCAATAGCAAGACTAAAAGTGCTTTCATCGCGACAGCCCTCAATGGCGTGTTAATTTAGCATGAACTGTTCGAACAGCTGAGTCAGATCATGGTTAGAAAACGGTTTGGTTAAGGCAGCATCCGCGCCCAGAGACAATGCCTTTTGTAAACTGGTGTCATCTAACGCAGAGATAACAATTATTTTAAGCCCTTTTTGCGATTCCTGCTGGCGGGTATATTCAATAACGCTGTAACCGTCCATGCCTGGCATACTCAGATCCAGCGTCATAATGCGCGGAGCGTGCTGACTTAACATCATGCCTGCCTGAAACCCACCTGTAGCGATCAGAGTGTCAAAGCCTGCTCTTCGGGCCACCCTTTGGATTGATTTAGCAACCGGCATTTCATCATCTACAATTAAAATTAACGGCGATGCCTCGGGTTTTAACGCGTCAGGAATCGGCATGTCGTGGTGTTCCAGAAAATCAATGAAGTCACTGATTAACACCCTATTATTGCCGCGGCCAGGAAGCTTAAAGCCCTTTAGCTTACCGCTTTCCAGCCAGCGAATTACCGTTCGCAAGTTGACATCGCAATACTGTGCGATTTCTCCAGAGGTTAATGTTTTCACTGCTCTACCTCAGTGTTTTGTTTTGTCATTGCGATAAGATATAACATTAAAAGCAAGTTAAGGCAATTAAGACCTATGTATAATATGCGACATTAGTGACATTGTGTTAGTGTGCTATAGTCAGAGAATAAAATCTGGTGTTTTAAACGTGTTTATTGGCCTGAATATTGGGATTGCAGAGGCATAACGTATGTATAGTGGGCAGCATGAACAGTCCTACCAACCATTAACTGTGTTGGTAGTAGATGATGAGAAAGCAATTGTTAATGCATTAAAGCGTGAATTGCGCTCGCTGGATTGTGATGTGATAACCGCTACATCGGGACGAAAGGCAATGTCGATATTACAGTCGCAACCTGTCACGCTGATGATTACCGATCACAATATGCCAGAAGTCAGCGGTGTGGATTTACTGAGATTTGCCCACCAGTACTCACCGCAAACCAAAAGTTATATGTTAAGTGGGGAAGGTGACTTACAGGCCGCCGTTGAGTTACTTAATCAAGGGTTAATCAGTAAATATTTGTCCAAGCCCTGGGACAAACGCGCATTGCAAGAGGAAGTCTCCGGTATATTGAATGCCTGTCGGGCAGCTGATAACGGTGTTGTTCATAAAGAGTTAAAACCCAGGAGCAATAGCAATGTTATTCGCTTGCAGGATTACAATGCTCTGATCCTCATCCGGCTACTAAACAGCAGTGATATTTTGTTGAGTTATGGCGAACAACAAGTAGAAGCGCTGGAAGTATTACTTGCGGGACGTATTGATGGTCTTGTTACGCAAAGCCACAAGTTGCGACTGGAGCAGAGCGGTGTATTTGGGTTATACCTGGAACAGGCAACAGTTGAGCAAACGCAAATTCTTTGTGCTCAGATCAGACAACAATTGCAGCGTACTTTCAATGTGAATGGCGCTGCAATTTTCTGCCATATTGGTATTGGTTTCAGAGCTCTGCACGACAACAAACTTGACCATGGCATTTTAATTAACAGCCTTGCCGATACCATCGTCAGAGACAGCCATCGCATCAGTGTTTCGCATTTGGATAACTCCACTATTTCGCAGTATCAACGGCAGCAACTATTGAGTGCTGAAGTTGAGCAAGGACTCAAAAATCAAGAGTTTAAGCTGGCATTCCAACCTAAAGTGTCTACGTCCACCGGGTTAATTCAAAGCGCTGAAATCCTATTGCGCTGGCAGCATCACAGTTTAGGGTGGGTACCGCCGTCTGAATTCATTTGTTTAACTGAGTTAGACGGACAAATTAAAGCCATCGGTGAGTGGGTGCTCGACAATGGTTTTAAAGCCGCCAGTGAACTGCGCAGATTCAGTACTGAACTCACCAGTATCGCGATTAATATTTCAGCGAAGCAATTGCAGTCGTCCCACATTGTTGAGTTTATTAGCGAGAAGTTGAAGCAGTACTATCTACCGCCATCATTCATTGAACTGGAAATAACCGAAACTGCATTGGTAGAAAACGGCCAGTATCTGGAAGAGATATTGTGGCAGCTAAAATTGCTGGGATTAAAGCTCTCAATTGATGATTTTGGTGCTGGCTTTACCTCGTTTTCGTACTTATCGAAGTTACCTATCGACATTCTCAAGCTCGATCGCAGCTTAATCATGGGATTGCATAAAGATCGCCAGCGCCAGGAGTTTATTGGTAGCCTGATAGTAAGCTGCAAAAAGCTCGGTATTAAAGTGGTAGCCGAAGGAGTGGAGGAGCAGGAGGAACTGGCCTGCCTGAAGTCAATGCGCTGCGATACCATTCAAGGGTTTATTTATAGTCCGGCAGTACCCAGGCAGGAGTTTGAAAAACTGATGATTCGCCAGCCGTTCGTAAATAAGCACTAAAACTGGCCTTTTAGCTTACGGGGGCACTGCGCGATACTCGGTGTGAGGTACCCCGCACATTTTTGCTTTTTTATATGGTAATTCTTCCAGACTTGTTTTTTACTAAATTATCCCAATTTCATTCATAATACGTAATCACACACGTTCAGAACAAAGTATGCGGCAATGACAGGTACTGAGCAGTTTACGCGGGTTGTCTATTTGTGTTTCAAGCACATCATAAGTTCATTCGCGAGCAGGCCAATGCCGCTTTTCAATATACTCGTAAAGTTAAGAGAATTTCATGACAGCACTCGCCATTGAAAAAGTAGACGGATTACCTTTATTCACTGCCATTACGCCTGATCAGGTTAAACCTGCTGTAGAAAAGGCTATTGCGCATTGTAAAGCCACTATCGAGCAGGTGGTGGCTAGCAATCAGTACACCTACAAAAACGTAGTCGACAGTATCGATGAAGCAGACGATGTGCTGAACAATATCTGGTCGCCGGTGTCGCATATGAATTCCGTGGTAAGCAGTGATGAGTTACGCAAAGTGCACGATGCGTGTTTGCCAATGTTATCTGAGTACGGCACCTGGGTAGGTCAGCACGAGGGCTTGTATCAGGCGTATAAGTCGCTGCGCGATAGCGATGAGTACGGGCAACTTGACGAAGCTCAGCGCAAGGTAATCGATAATACACTCCGCGATTTTACGCTGTCGGGTGTTGCGTTACCTGCCGATACTAAAAAGCGTTTCGCAGACATTCAGGCACGCTTATCCGAACTGTCGTCTACGTTTAGTAATAACGTAATGGATGCGACGATGGGCTGGACCAAACATGTAACCGATGAAGCCGAACTGGCGGGTTTGCCTGAGTCTGCATTGGAAGCGGCCAGTCAGGCAGCGCATCAGAAAGACCTGCAAGGCTGGTTATTTACACTGGATATTCCCAGTTACCTGCCAATCATGCTTTATGCTGATAATCGCGCACTGCGCGAGGAAATGTATCGGGCTTATGCAACGCGCGCGTCAGAGCAGGGCCCGAACGCCGGTGAGTGGGATAATACCCCCATTATTCAGGAAACCCTGGCATTGCGCTCAGAACTGGCGTCATTATTGGGCTTTGCTAATTACGCAGAGCGTTCCATAGCTACGAAAATGGCTTCAACCACAGAGCAGGTAACCGGCTTCCTGCGTGATTTAGCCGCTAAATCCAAACCCCAGGCAGAGCGAGAGCTGGCCGAAGTGCGCGCGTTTGCCGCCGACAAACATGGTATGGAAGCGCTTGAAGCCTGGGACGTGCCTTATTACAGCGAAAAACTTAAGCAAGACCGCTATTCTATTTCCGATGAAATTCTGCGCCCATATTTTCCTGAGCACAAAGCACTTAGCGGCTTGTTTACCGTGGTGGAAAAACTCTACGGGTTGTCTATTACTGAAGTCAACAACGCAGATACCTGGCACAAAGACGTACGTCTGTTCAGTATTACCGACAAGGACGGCACCTTGCGCGGACAGTTTTATTTAGACTTGTACGCGCGTCCGAAAAAACGCGGCGGTGCCTGGATGGATGTTTGCCGGGTGCGCAGAGTAAAAGCCAGCGGTGAATTGCAAACGCCAGTGGCTTATCTGGTATGCAACTTCAATGGCCCGGTGGGTAATAAGCCCGCTCTGTTTACTCACGACGAAGTGGTAACCCTGTTCCATGAGTTTGGTCATGGTATTCATCACATGCTAACGCAAATGTCAGTACCTGGGGTGTCGGGTATTAGCGGTGTGCCGTGGGATGCTGTAGAACTGCCCAGCCAGTTTATGGAAAACTGGTGTTGGCAGGAAGAAGCGCTGGGCTTTATTTCAGGCCACTACGAATCGGGTGAGCCACTGCCTAAATCCCTGTTAGATAAAATGCTGGCAGCGCGGGATTTCCAGGCGGCCATGCAGATGATTCGACAGTTGGAGTTCAGCCTGTTTGACTTCCTATTACACATGGAAGACGGCAAAACGGCTGATGTGCAGGGCGTGCTAAACACTGTGCGCGAGGAAGTATCCGTTATTCAGCCGCCATCGTTTAACCGTTTCCAAACCAGCTTTGGACATATATTTGCTGGTGGCTACGCTGCTGGTTACTACAGCTATAAATGGGCGGAAGTGTTGTCTGCTGATGCATTCAGTCGGTTCGAGGAAGAGGGGATTTTTAATCCGCAAACCGGTGCCGATTTCCTGCATAACATTTTGGAAATGGGGGGAAGCCGTGAACCAATGGATCTGTTCGTGGCGTTTCGTGGACGCGAACCTGAGGTTGATGCGCTGCTTCGACACAATGGTATCGCCGCGTGAGCGCTGAAAAATTCGACGCCATCTATGCCCGGGCTGCCGAACGAAAAGGCGGTGAAGCGGGTCTTGAGGCCTTAGTAGGGCAGCCTTTACCGGCTGCTGCTGTGGCGGCGTTAAGCGACGACAGAGTGCTCTCGGCCTTTACCAAAAAGGTATTTCAGTCGGGCTTTGTATGGCGGGTGATCGAACAAAAATGGCCGGATTTCGAAGACTTATTTTTTAATTTCGACGTAGACAAAGTGCTGTTGATGCCAGATGACATGCTGGAAAAGCGTGCCCAGGACAAGCGCATTGTGCGCAATCTTAAAAAAGTGATGACCATACGCGACAACGCCATTATGTTGAAAGACATCGCTCAACGGCATGGCAGCTTTGGTAAATTTGCCTCGCAGTTTAGCGGTGCTTCGATAATCGACCTGTGGGCGCACCTTAAAAAGCATGGCGCGCGCTTAGGTGGCAACACCGGGCCTTACGCACTTCGCACGATGGGCATAGATACCTTTTTACTGAGTCAGGATGTGGAAGGTTATTTTCGCGCACACAACCTCATTAGCGGCGGCTTAACCAGCAAGCAAAGCTTAACCACCATTGCCAACACGTTTGCCGACTGGCAGTTGCAAAGTGGCAGAAGCTTACAGGCCATTAGTCAGATTGTGTCGTACAGTTGCGGTGACAACCGGGTTTAATGCATTACCCCACTCAGCAAAGCATCAGAACAAAAACATTGAGGCAGAAATGAAAAGAACCGCTAAAACCCTGATAGGTATTGCATGCGCAACGGGATTAGTTGCAGCAAGTAGCAATATTGCATTGGCTGGCTCAGCAGATCGCTTTAAAGGTCATATGAGTTTGTTGGCCGATGATTTGTTAGAGGGTCGTGATACGGGCAGTAAGGGGCATGACTTTGCATCGTTGTACATTGCCAGTGAGCTAACCAAACTGGGCATTATGCCTGCTGGCGATGCGGGTAGTTATTATCAGATGGTGCCGTTTAAACAGGCAACCATTGATATGAAAGCGTCTGCGTTGTCGGTGTCTAACGGCAGCGAAAGTATTGATTTTGCGTTCATGGACAACATGCTCATGAGCGCAGACATAAACGAAACTGACACGCAAATAACTGCCGAGCTGGTGTTTGCGGGATTTGGTATTGAAGCTCCATTTCTTAATTACACCGACTACGAGGGCGTTGATCTTCGCGGTAAAGTGGCGGTGATCCTGTCAGATCGGCCCCATAGTTTCCCAAGTGAAGAAGGGTCTCATTTTCGCCGTCAAATATCACATGCTCTGGTGAAGCACGGTGCCATAGGTGCTATTGTGCTTAGCACGCCGGTGTCTGAAAACGTGTTTCCGTTTGAAAAGCGCAAATTGTATGTAAGAACACCCCGCACTCGTTGGGTTGATGCCAACGGGAGTGTGTTTGAAGGGTTTCCGGAGCTAAAAGCCGGTGCTACGTTGAGCGTGGAAGCGGGTAAACAATTATTTGAACTGGCTGGTCTGGATTTACAAACCTATTTCGACAAAGTGGAAAATGGTGAGCCAATCGAAGGGCGTCCGCTCGGACTCTCTGCCACCTTTACCAGTAAATCGGCCCACACGGCCACAACCAGCCCTAATGTAATAGGCATCATGGAAGGCAGCGATCCGGTACTCAAACATGAGTACATTGTGCTTACTGCCCACAGCGATCATATTGGTATCAGCGGGCACTCGGTGCTGAAAGATAAAATCAATAATGGCGCCATGGATAACGCCAGTGGCGTGTCTACTTTGCTGGAAATTGCGCATGAAATAAGCCACTCAGCAGTAAAACCTAAGCGTTCGGTTATTTTTGCTTTTGTGACGGGCGAAGAAAAAGGCTTGTTGGGATCTGAATATTTTGCACATTATCCACCTGTGCCGGTACACAGCATGGTGGCAAACGTGAATCTGGATATGCCAATTTTAACCTATCGGACCGACGAAATGATTGCGTTTGGCGCAACCCACAGTTCACTGGAAACACCAGTGCGTGAGGCGCTGTTAAAGCACGAAATAAAGTTAATTGACGATCCGATGCCAGAACAGGCGATCTTCGTGCGCAGCGACCAGTACAGTTTGGTCAAGCAAGGCGTGCCGGCGGTGTATCTGGTACCGGGTATGAGTAATCAGGAAGAAAATGCGATTGGCATGCCGGCGTCTGATTTCCTGAAAAAGCACTATCACATGCCCTCCGACGACCTGAACTTGCCTATAGATTACGAATGGGCGGCGAAGTTTGTGGATATTAACTTTGAAATCGTAATGAGCCTGGCAAACGCTAAGCAAACCCCCAGTTGGAATGAAGACAGCTTCTTTGCCACCTTCAAACAAGCTCAGGATGGTAAGCCGTAGCGGTTTTGGGTACACTGGCAAGCAGAAAATTTATTGCCAGTTCAGACTTTAACGCGCCGTTAACTCCGTTGGCGGTGCGCTAAGCATTAACAGAAGAAGTCAGCCATGCAAGAGCAACAATCCTCTCCATCCGCTTCCAAGCAAATTGAAAGCGGTGCGGAACAGTCTACCCATTTTGGTTTTCGTCAGGTAGAACGTTCGAAAAAAGCGTCTTTGGTTGCCGGGGTATTTGACTCCGTTGCCGCAAAATACGACATGATGAACGACCTGATGTCGATGGGCGTGCACCGCTTATGGAAGCGCTACACCATTGATTGCAGCGGTATCAAGCCAGGGCAAAAGGTACTGGATCTGGCCGGTGGTACCGGTGATTTGGCGGCTAAATTCTCGCGTTTGGTAGGGACAACTGGGCACGTAGTGTTAGCCGACATCAATCATTCCATGCTATCGGTAGGCCGTGACAAACTGCGCGACAAGGGCGTGGTAGGTAACGTTGATTACGTTCAGGCTAATGCCGAAGCATTACCTTTTCCCGATAACCATTTTGATTTGGTTACCATGGCATTTGGTTTGCGTAATGTTACCGACAAAGACAAAGCACTGGCGTCGATTTTCCGCGTACTAAAGCCGGGGGGCCGCTTATTGGTGCTGGAGTTTTCCAAACCCACTAACGAGGTGTTGTCGAAAACCTACGACTGGTATTCGTTTAACATTTTGCCAACCATGGGGCAGATAGTGGCGAATGACAAAGAAAGTTACCAGTACCTGGCAGAGTCGATTCGTATGCACCCGGATCAGGACACGCTTAAAAGCATGTTTGAAAACGTCGGTTTCGAACGTTGCGATTATCAGAATCTCACTGGCGGTATTGTAGCCTTGCATCGCGGGTATAAGTTTTAATGCCAACGGTACCGCTTCTTACGGCAGCGGCCGAAACGCTGGCTAATAAGTTATTGGCGTTGGATCCTGACGCCAGGCAGGGGTTGAAACGTTTACAGGGTAAGCGCCTGGTCATAAACCTGACCGACATTAAGCAGTGCATTGCGCTGGCTATATCAGAACAGATTGATGTGTTGGCATTGGATGCACTGCCCGACGGTGATGAATCCACATGTGTGGTGACTACTCGTTTGGCCGTGCTGCCAAAGTTAAAAGAAGCCAGTCAGCTTACGCAGCTAATTAAAGCTGGCGAACTGGAGGTGTCGGGTGAACTGGCGATCGCTCAGCAATTTTCCGGCGTTTTGAATTCGCTGCACATTGATTGGGAAGAGCAATTGGCCCAGCATACCGGCGATGTTGTTGCTTATCATGCATTTTCGTTTGCACGCTCAGTAGGGCAGCAGCTAGCGCGCTTTGGTAACAAATCTTCACTCATTTTGGGTAGTGCACTCACCGACGAAAAACAGCTGGCGGCACATAAACTGGCAGTGATGCACTTTTCCGATGAAGTTAGCCGTTTGCGCGACGATGCCGAACGCCTCGAATCCCGCTTATCGCGCCTGGAGTCAAAGCAGTCTTAAACTATGCGTATTCTTCGTCTCTATCACATTAATAAAGTACTGCTCGAACATGGCCTGGATGAATTAATTCCTGGCCGTTGGTTGCCCTGGTACATCCGTGTGTTGCGCCATTGTATTTTTTGGATCCCTAATCGGCATAAAGATAAAAGCGCCGGGGCTCGCATTATGTTGGCGCTTCAGGCACTGGGCCCGGTGTTCATAAAATTTGGCCAGATGCTGTCTACCCGCCGTGACCTGCTACCCCCTCATATTGCCAATGAACTAGCCCTGTTACAGGACCGGGTGGCTCCGTTTGACACCGAGCGCGCTCAGCACATTATTCGCCAGTCATTACAAATCAAGGCGCTGGGTGAAGTGTTCAGCGAGTTTGATACTACGCCGCTCGCGTCGGCGTCGATTGCGCAAGTACATGCAGCCAGATTAAAAGAGGGCGACATTGACGTAGTGGTAAAAGTACTTCGCCCGGATATTCGCAAAACCATTGTGGCTGACACCGAGCTGATGATGACCCTGGCGAAAGTGTTGCAGAAGTGGTTACCCGACGGCAAACGCCTGCGTCCGGTAGAAGTAGTTAAAGAATACGAAAAAACCATTGTTGATGAGCTCGACCTTACGCGTGAAGCCGCCAATGGCATGCAGTTGGGGCGCAATTTTGAAGGCTCAGAGGCCCTATACGTACCCACTATTTACAGTGATTATTGCCGAGCAAATGTGCTGGTGATGGAGCGCATTTACGGTATTCCCATTTCTAACATTGAAGCGTTAATTGAACAGAATACGAATCTACGCATTTTGGCGGAACGCGGTGTAGAGGTATTTTTTACCCAGGTATTCAGAGATAGCTTTTTTCATGCTGACATGCACCCTGGCAATATATTTGTGAGCCGGGAAAACCCGGAAAATCCGCAGTATATCGCCATTGATTTTGGCATAGTGGGTACGCTTAATCAGGAAGATAAGCGCTATCTGGCTGAAAACTTTATTGCGTTTTTTAATCGCGACTACCGCAAGGTTGCCCAACTGCATGCCGATTCAGGCTGGGTGCCATCAGACACCAATATTGACGAATTTGAAGTGGCCATTCGCACCGTTTGCGAACCGATTTTCCAAAAGCCGCTAGCTGAAATTTCCTTCGGCAATGTATTGGTACAACTGTTTAATACCGCGCGGCGCTTCAATATGGTAGTGCAGCCGCAGTTGGTATTATTGCAAAAAACGCTACTTTACGTAGAAGGGCTTGGCCGTCAGTTGTATCCCCAACTGGACCTGTGGCAAACCGCAAAGCCCTTTCTGGAAAACTGGCTTCGCGAACAGATTGGCATAAAAGCCATGTTCAGCAAAGTAAAAACAAATCTGCCTTTCTGGAGCGAAAAGCTGCCGGAAATGCCGGATTTACTCTACGACACCCTCAAGCAGATTAAGCGTTTTCCAGAAAAGCAGCAGCAGGCAAATATGGCCATTCTGCAACAACACGTACGGGCTCAAAAATCACTGCATCTGAGCATTGTAGGTGCTACTCTGGTGATAGTGAGTGCTATAGTGCCGTTGTATTCCGTGCATTGGACGTTACCTGCCTGTATCGGTTTAACTGGTATGATGTGTTGGTTTGCAGCGTGGTGGAAAGGCCGCAAAGCGCCGGAATAACGGGCTTGACACTGACCTGCGAGATTAATTTTTTATTAAATCTAAATAACTTTCGCAATTTTAGTATCAATTTACTCAGTGTGTGGTTATAGTATTTATGTTCTTTAAATAGTTGTGCTTTCGTTGGTCTATTAACGTCGCGCAGATATAAACATCGAATTAAACCTCGATGCTGTTAAACCTGTTGTTAGTTTTGCCGTAAGTCACCCTATTTAAAAGCAAGTCCGTGCAATTTAGCACAAAGGTTTTACAGAGTTTTTTTGAGGTTTTCATGTCTAAAGTAACTGGTACCGTTAAGTGGTTTAACGCAGAAAAAGGTTATGGCTTTTTAACGCAAGACGACGGCGGTAAAGACGTATTCGTACATTTCCGCGCAATTGTATCTGAAGGATACAAAACTCTTGCTGAAGGTCAAAAAGTTCAATTCGAAGTTGAACAAGGCCAAAAAGGTCTGCAAGCGGCTAACGTTTCAGCCCTTTAATGATTTTACGGCTCCCGGCGTTGTCGGGAGCCCGTTTATCTTCTGAAGTCAGGCTCCCTGCTTCCTCTTTTACACGTATTGCTGCTGGGCAGTGATAGGCGCTGTATTCTTGATACCCATCACTCAAGCCTTGTTGAGGGATTCTATGTATCGATTGCTTTTCGTTTTCCTGTTTTTTAATTCATTATTTGCTATTGCCCAGACTGAGAGTGGGATCGCCCAGACTGAGAGTGGGATCGCCCAGACTGAGAGTGGGATCGCCCAGACTGAGAGTGGGATCGCCCAGACTGAACATGGGATTGAGCAGGTAGTAACCGTCGCTGATAAGTCATTTCTTAAACGGGATTTCGAACAACCAGCTGCCCAAGGCGAGCAGGATCCTGAAGAAAATCGTTTGCGCCAGGAAATTTTTTATTTCAGCCAGGTGAATACATTTATATTGCGTGGGTTGGTAGAAGACTACGCGAAGCAAAATCAAATTGAACCTGAGCCTGCGCATATTGCCGGTTTTAAGCAAGTGTATGCAAACACAGGCCTGACAGAAGAAAAACTCGACTCTCTGGCGCACTTTAATGCACTGCGCTTCGCTGTAGATAAAAATCTGTTTAAACAGTTTGGGGGGAGAGTTGTATTCGATCAAGGTCATCCGAATATGCCAATAGAAGCCTATACAAAGTTGCTAATGGCATATAAAAAGATGGGGCGCCTGGTGTTTCATGAACAAAAATACGAAACGCTGTTTTGGAAAAGTCTGGAGCGGCCGGGCGCACTGGATATCCCTTCTGCTGACGTAAAATTTGATACGCCATGGTGGATGCGTGTTGCTCGCTAGCTATGCGAATTGGTATTACATTTAGTCCAATAGTCGCTTCACCACAATGAGCGACGCCTATAAAGCTCAGCGAAGCAGTCATTCAGCAGGTAAGCTGACTCATCAAACAGGTCAATCGGATTACGGCTGACTGAACAAGGGGGTTGAAAAGTACCGTTCAGCCCCATCTGCAGCAATCGCCAAAATGTTCTTTGCGCGGTACTCAGGCAACCTGGCAAGCGAGAATGCAACGGCAAGCGTTGCGCCACTGGATATTCCCACAGCAATGCCTTCCTTACACGCCGCCTTACGCGCCATGTGTAGTGCAGCCTCATCGGTTACCTTTACTACCTTGTCAATGACGCGTTTATCCAGCAACGGTGGAACCATGCCGGGATGTACCCCCGGGATACCGTGTGTGCCGCTTTTGCCCTCGCTGAGCAACGGGCAGTTGCTCGGCTCAGCAATAACGATTTCTATGTCACGGCGTTGCTGCTTTAAAAAGCGACCAATACCCGTTGCCGTGCCGCCCGTGCCCATACCTGTTACCAGCACGTCAATGTGCTCTCCCATGTCCTGCCAAATTTCCCTTGCCGTGCTTCGCGCGTGTTCGGCGGCGTTAACCGGGTTAGCAAACTGATTCATCGACACCGCACCCTCAATGGTTAGCAGCAGGGTGTCTGCTACCTTCATGGCGCCGGGCATTCCGTCTTTTTCAGGTGTTAAAATAAGATTGGCACCGTAAAAGCGAATAAGCTGCTGGCGTTCCTTCGACATATGCTCAGGCATAACAATGGTCACCGGCACCTGATGAATAGCGCCTAGCCATGCGCAGGCAACGCCACTGTTGCCTGATGTTGCTTCAATCACATTCAGATTAGCGTGCTGGTGCGTATTCAAAATGTGTTCGAACATGGCTTTGGCCGCGCGGTCTTTAATGGAACCTGCCGGATTAAAGTATTCGAGTTTGGCAAATACCTGTCCCAGCGTCTGCTCTTCTGCACACAGGCGGTTTAATTGAAGCGTAGGTGTGTTGCCAATCGTGTCAGTAATGCACTGCACTACACGTTGACGTGGCGCAACGCGCTGCGGAAAGGAAAGCGTATTATGCATGCGCTGGACTCTGGCAAATAAACATAACACCAGTATGGCAATTTCGGCCGAAATAAATTGCTAACAAATTCAGATAATGTCAGTATTTTTAAAAATTAATTCCTTAAAAAGGCAATAAGTTGAAAAATATTACTTTGGATTCGATTGATAAAGAGATTCTTAGTCTATTGCAAGCCGATTCTGATATTGCGATCCAGGATATTGCCGAGAACGTAGGATTAACGGCCACGCCTTGCTGGCGGCGAATTCAGCGCTTGCAGGAGCAAGGGCTGATAAAACGCCGGGTTGCCTTGCTGGATGCACACTCGCTGGGCCTCAATTTAATCGTTTTTGTCCAAGTTAAAGCCGGACGACACGATGACAAATGGTTAGCACAATTCGCCGAACATTGCAGTGCCTTCGAGGAAGTGGTGGAATTTTACCGGATGTCTGGCGAATACGATTACCTGCTAAAAGTGATGGTGGCCGATATGCAGAGCTTCGATCATTTTTACAAGCGACTCATAAAAGGGGTTAATTTGGGGGATGTAACGTCGAGTTTTGCTATGGAGCAAATCAAATACACCACGTCTTTACCCCTTAACCGAATGTAATTTATTAGAAAAACGACAATCAGGAGACAACTATGGCCGCCAATCCCTACTGGCAGGACTTACTCATGCTGGATAAGCAACTGTCTGACGAAGAACGCATGTTGCGTGATACGGCTCATCAGTTTTGTCAGGACACTCTGCAACCCGGTATTTTACAAGCCAACCGCGAAGGCAGGTTTGATCCGGCCATCATGCGTCAGTTTGGTGAAATGGGGATGCTGGGTGCAACGATTGACGGCTACGGTTGTGCTGGATTGAGCTACATTGGGTACGGACTGATTGCCCGCGAAGTCGAGCGTGTAGACAGCGGTTATCGCAGTGCCATGAGCGTGCAATCTTCACTGGTGATGCATCCGATCAATCAATTTGGTAGCGAAGCGCAAAAGCAAAAGTTTCTACCAGGCCTGGCAACCGGTGAACTCATTGGTTGCTTCGGTTTAACGGAGCCCGATGCCGGATCAGATCCCGCTGGGATGAAAACCCGTGCGGTAAAAGTGGATGGTGGGTATAAGCTCACGGGAAGCAAAATGTGGATCACCAACTCGCCTCTGGCTGACGTGATGGTAGTGTGGGCGAAAAATACCGATATGGATAATGCCATTTGTGGCTTTCTGCTCGAACGCGGCATGGCTGGCTTAAGCACCCCTGAGATCCATGGCAAGTTATCGCTCAAGGCATCGATCACTGGCGAGATAGTAATGGACAATGTGTTTGTACCAGACGAGAACATCCTGCCGGGTGTGTCAGGGCTAAAAGGCCCGTTCAGTTGTTTGAATATGGCTCGCTATGGCATTGCTTGGGGAGCCATGGGGGCGGCTGAATTTTGCTGGCATGCTGCGCGCCAGTATGGGCTTGAACGTACGCAGTTTGGCAAGCCTCTGGCCCAAACACAACTGTTTCAAACCAAGTTGGCCGACATGCAAACTGAGATTACATTAGGATTGCAGGCGGCTTACCGGGTAGGGCAGTTAATCGATAGCGGCGACTATGATCCTGCAATGATTTCGCTAATTAAACGCAATAACTGCGGTAAAGCGCTGGATATCGCACGCAAATCGCGCGATATGCATGGCGGCAATGGTATAGCCGACGAGTTCCACATAATGCGCCATATGATCAACCTTGAAACGGTGAATACCTATGAAGGTACTTATGATATTCATGGCTTGATTCTCGGACGAGCGCAAACCGGCCTGCAAGCCTTTTTCTAACCACAAAGTAAGGACGTGAAATGAACCTGAATCAGGTAACGCTGCCGGTCACCAATATGCCGGAAGCTGTGGATTTTTACTTAAAGCTGGGCTTCACGCTCATTGTGGATACACCGCATTACGCCCGGTTTGCCTGCCCGGAAGGCGAATCCACGTTTTCGCTATCGTTGACAGACCATTGCGGTGCTCAGCATGCGGTGATCTATTTTGAACACGAACAGCTGGATGAATGGGTAGAGCATTTGCAACGCAAAGGTGTGGTGTTTGAACAGTTGCCGAAAACCGAGCGGTACTTATGGCGCGAAGCCGTTCTTCACGACCCGTCAGGAAACAAAATAAAGCTGTATTGGGCGGGCGAGAACCGACTGAACCCGCCCTGGCGGGTTAATGTAACTGAGTAACTTTGTGAAAGGGAGTGGCACGTCTCAGGCTACTTTGTTGGGTATAGCGAGTGAGTGTCAACTTGATCTGACTTTAAATAAAAGCAGGATGAGTAACGCTTTTATTGGTCAGACTCAAATATCGCTGGAAAGCACAGTTACAATAGCACTCTATTTTTTGTTTACTGAGGTCATGGCTTCTTGTGTGCCAAAATGACACTGTGATTGCTATTTAATCACACTAAGAGCACAATTTTGGTGTGACACTTTGACACATTAGGATGAAGTTTATGGCTACCACAATACCTCGCATCACCGCCAGAGTTGACTAGTATTAACTCATTTGTTTTGAGTGCTGCAAAATCATACAGCAAAGATCAACACGCCCTAGTTATCTAAGAATAGCAATGTGCCTGGTAACGTGTTCATTGAATTTATGATATTTATCTAAATATGATTTCTGATAAACCTATATTTCTGGCGATGTAAACTGTTATGAAACTCATAAATACGCTCTTCGGATGCTACGGTAATACTACCAGATTCGCACTAGCACTTGTGATTGCACTGGCAGTTGTGTCGATAAGTGGATTTGACAACATTACCTATATGCCACTTGGGGTATATTTATTTCTGACCATTGTATTTAGCGCTTTACTGCTCATCGCCTATAAGTTTGGGGTGTTGCCGGGACCACAAGGTTCACTTAGAAAAAAGCAAATGCCATTTTTTTACTACACTGGTATCACGATCGTGAGCACACTACTAATTACTGTTAATGTCTATTTTTTAATCTCGTTAATTCAATAAGCACTTAAAATATATAGAGCTATATTTTTTTACCGTGATTTTCTCAACGGACGGTGTGCCTGCCTATTGTTCCCTTCTGTTTACGTTTTTCTGAGCTAGGTTGAGATCGTGTTAAGAAATAGCGTAACGTTGCTTTTACCCTTAACTACACCTTGTATGTTCATTGTTTTCTTTCAGAATTGTCGCTAGCTGAGATGCCAGTGCTTTGGCTGCGCTTTTGGCATTTTGCAATGAGCGTTCGTGACGATGATCGGCAAACTCCTGATATTCAGAAGCAATCTCGTAAATATCTGTTACGCCGAGATATTTGCTTAGTGTGCGTAAATGCGGTACCAGATGGCCTGATGCTTCGTTAACCCCTCCCTTTTCAAAGCCAAATTCGCCACTTGAGGTAATGATTACTAAGATTTTATTGGATAACAGCGGTGCCAGCGGCTGATCGCCACGGGCCAAGTCAAAGTCGAACGTTTTATTGATACGGATAATTTGGTCAAACCATGCTTTTAATTGGGCAGGCATACCGTAATTATACATTGGTGATGAAATTACTATGAGTTTAGCGCGATCTATTTCGGCTATGAGTTCATCTGACAACGCCAGGGTTTGCATTTGCTGTTTGTCCCTTTTGGCTTCAGAAGTAAACACCGCACCAATCCAGTCCTGAGTAATAAAATGCGGTGGATTCATACCAACATCACGATAGATATATTCATCTATATCCAATTCGCACTTTAGTTGTGTAATAAACAATTTCGCCAGATTTTTAGAGATCGAGTCATGATCAGGGTTAGCATTAGATGCTGCCCTTACACTTGAATCTACATGTAATATAACACTCATTGTTAATGCCTTTGTTAGTTTACTCAGGCTGCTATAATGAAGCGATTGAACATAAGTAACAAACGAGTAAAATGCATCTATGGGTGAGTTTAATTCATCTATTTTGAAGTGCTAACGACAGGAGAGATTATGCAGGTTTCTTTGCCCGCACTGAAAGCGTTTGATGCTGCAGCACGGCTTGGGAGTTTTAAGGCGGCTGCGGCTGAATTGTCCATTTCTCCTACAGCGGTATCGCATCACATTTCTAATCTGGAGCAGCGATTAAGTGTAAGCCTGTTTGAACGTGTGGGAAGGAAGATAAAACTAACTGAAGCGGGAAGGGAACTTTCAGTTGCGACTGGCCAGGGATTTAAAACCATTGAAGCGGCAATCGAAAAAATAGCGGTAACAGACAAACACATCACCGTGTCTACCACATCGTCATTTGCTGCGTTGGTGCTAATTCCTTCGCTACAGGCGTTTTATAACAAGTATCCTGATGTTCAGGTAAATATAATAAGTGGAGAAAGTATCGATACGGATAGTTTCCATTTGCCTGTTAGATTTGGTGAAACAGTGCGGCAAAGCACAGATGATATTCTGGTTACGGAACGGTTTAACGTATTCAGTAGAGTTCAGTCGGTACACCAATATGAGCAGGCTGAACACCTCACCATTTACACAACGGAATGGAAAAATAATGAGCTGCCAAAGGTGCCTTTGAACGCTTGGCTTGAGCTTAATGGCTTGCAGAATAAACCTGTAACAGTCAAAACATTTGATCAGGAGCTATTTGGTATCCAACAGGCACTGCTTGAAAATGCGTTGGTGTTTTGCTCTGCCACACTCGTGAAAGGTTACGTTAAAGCAGGCGTGCTCACAGAACTGCATACAAAAGCTGTTGATTCAGCGCTTTGTTATTACATTCCAGATAAGTCAGATCGTTGTAACAGACACAACGTTAAGTTCATAGACTGGCTGGAAAATCTCATAGGTGACTGAAAAAGATGATTGGTTAAATGCGATTAAACGTTAGGCTATTTATAACTAACGCTCATTGTTATAATCATCGAGTATGTTTGTAATTCTTTGTCGAGAACTACCTGGTGCTGACAGTCAGGTAAGATATGACACGCCATTCCGTGTTTTCAGATACAGAAACAGTCAGCACCGGTAAAACCTGCCCGGCATTTAAAACAAGTAAATAAAACCAACACCCACTTCGGTTTCATAGTCGCTGCGGGCGATAGGGCTCTTACGCACTTCACTGCTGTAATATTCGAACAGTGCCTCACCGTATAGTTGCCAGTGTTCATTCAGGTTATGGCGGAAACTGTAATCAACGCCAATGGAGCGCAACCCGCCGCTTAGCGTGATGGCATCAAGCCCTGATGCTGCTGATTGCGCATCGTTTATACCAAACCCTTTATTGGCATATTCGCTGTCGTGAAAAACGGCCACCAAATTAATTTCTGAGCCGGAACCATCGGTTTGCTCACCAAAACGAGTACCTACACCGAACAAGCCCAGGTTGCCGTCACCGCCCGTTACCACACGCCCTACCAGCCAGTAACGCCAGTCACTGCTGAATGCTCGGCGAGCCTGAAATACTGCTTGAAAGCCTTCGTCCTGACTACCTAGTCCGTTAAGGTGGCCATCATCTGAGTCACCTTCTTCACGCCCTTCTTCAAAGCCCAGTA
Organism: Aestuariibacter sp. GS-14; assembly: GCF_006494365.1. Taxonomy (GTDB): domain Bacteria; phylum Pseudomonadota; class Gammaproteobacteria; order Enterobacterales; family Alteromonadaceae; genus Alteromonas; species Alteromonas mangrovi. Next base: position 225,891 of record NZ_VHIP01000006.1, on the reverse strand, counting down.
AGGCTTCAAACAGCCAGACGTCGTCGCGAAGGCCCCGCCAGCCAAAAGCTTCACCAGCAAAATAGTACAGGTTGTCGCCGCTACGCCACTGCACCGCACCGGCCGGTTGAATCTCTAATCCGAATTCGTCGGAGCCCTCATAAGCGGTTTCATATTCCACACCCAGGCCCAATCCAACTGCCCAGCCGTCATTGCCCTTGGAAAAGTCATCCAGGGAGGGCAGGGGAACCAAAGGTGAATTTGTTTCCTGCGCGAGCGTCGAAAAAGGCGCAAGTAAGCTTGCGATAGTCAGGCATAAAAGGGCAAAGTGGTTTTTCATGGTTGGTCTGTCCGTATTCTGGTTTGTTTTACACTGAAGCCACCAATTACTGTATTGAGGCGATTTTGCTTTATAGCGCTGGTTGGTCTCGCAATGTGCTTTACACCCACCCTATACGATAGTAAATGCTGAACAGTTCAGACGGGGTTGATCTAATCGAAAATGACAGTAGGCTGGGGTATTTCAATTGAGTTCTTGCAACGATCACCGCTGTGATTCACGCAGCTTTTTGGCGATATGAGCGCGTTGGATTACATCGGTTGTGAGGTCGAGGGCTTGCTGATAAAACGCGGAAGCTTGCTCACAAGAATCTAACATGGCATAAATTTGCGCGTAGGCTAATAGTGCAGGCTGGAAATGAAACTTGTGTGGATGCTCAATGTTATCCAGATAATTCAGTGCAACTGAGGCCCCCTGACTTTTGAGCATCACCAAAGAAAGCGACACATGTGCACCAAGACTTGGGGCGATGGTAATGAGGCCTGTGTACAAATTCTGAATTTGCTCCCAGTTTTTTTGTCCGGTTATTAATCGGTGGCAGTGGGCACTTTGGATTGCGGCTTCTAGTTGATAGCGGCCAGGTTGCTTTAACAGAAAAGCTTGGTGAATTAGGTATTCGCCTTGCCGCAGTAGTGACTTGTTCCAGTGGTTGGTGTGTTGTTCTTCAAATGGCACAAAGGATCCATCAATTGCAAAACGGCTTTTTGAGCGAGCATGACTAATACTTAACAGCGCTGCCAGTCCGAATGACTCCGCATGTTCTGGCATCAATTTCACCAGTAAAGTAGCCAGAAATAGCGCTTCTTCAGCCATATCTTCATTCGTCTCAACTGCATTGAACCGCAACCAATCAATGGCATAGCAGCCATATATTGCAGCCAGTACAGCATTCACTCTTGATGGAAACGTGTCCGGTTCGGGTATCTCGAATGGGAATTTGCTAACACTTAATTTCTTTTTTGCTCGCACAAGCTTTTGCGCCAAACGCGTTGTGGGAATGGCAAAAGCACGGGCAATTTTCTCTACATTAATACCAAGCACTAATTGCAGCATTAAAGGTGTATGCACATTTTTGTCTATAGCAGGATGCGCGCAAGCGAACAGTAAACCTAATCGATAATCCTCAAAGGCCTTTTCGATATATGGTTCTGCAACTTCGCAATCAATTACCTCAATACTAATATGATTGGCTTCATTGGATTTAAAGCGGTTCAACATATAGTTCACGCCAACGCGATAGAGCCATGCGCCCGGAACACGAGGAATCGCCTTTTTACTCCAATGTTCTGATGCTTGAGCAAAGGCAAATTGCAACGCATCTTCGGCCAGACAAATATCGTTACCGTATTTGATGAGCAAGGAGAGCAACCGGCCATAATCATTTGTTGCCAGTTGCTCTATTTGTTGCTGAATTAATTCGCGGGTTGCCATTGATTATCTTTAAAGTAAACGGCTGTTGGTCTTACCTCAATTACACCATATTGTGCGCCTGGGCATTTCTCAGCCCATGCAAGCGCTGCGTCTAAAGTCGGCACATCAATAACAAAATTTCCCGCTAGTTGTTCATTGCTGTCGATAAAGGGGCCATCTTCTATTTGTAGCTCGCCATTCTTCAATGTCACGGTAGTGCTGGCACTTGAAGGCTGCAGTACATCAGCGGATAACAACACACCAGCTTGCTCTAAGGCTTTTGCATACTTATCAAAAGCCTGCATGAATTCGGCTATGACTTCCGGATTAATTTCCCCGTCTTTCGGCTCGTTGCTGTGAAGTAGTAGTGAATAACGCATTTTAAGTCCTCTTATGTATGTCAGCGGATTGCTGATATACCTACAACAACTGAATAGTGGGCATTTCGACAACACGGTAGAAATAATTATTTAAAATTTAACTTATATGTGAAGAAAGGAAAAATAAAGTCGACTCACTATAAGCAATGAGTGGCTGATTCATTGCTATTCGGATAGCGCTAAGCCTTTTTAACATTGGGCTGCACTCCACGTCGATGAGGAATACAGCCCACACGCTTTAGCCCTGCACGACAAATTTATGCCATTGTCGCTCCAGCGTATTAGCGGTAAATACTATGGCGCTTACCGCGACCAGGTTGGCGTTATCCAGGTTAAATAAGGTGATTATTGCCAATCCACTCGCCACTGAAAACAGAATGCGGGTTGCAATGGTTTTCAGCCACTTAGACTGAGGAGGTGTATCACTCTGCAAATGAGTGTGTGCCATTTTCACTGCCCTTACCGTGGAACGAAGCACTTGCTTCACCCCGCAGTATCGCCAGTGAAAAGAAGAGAATCTACTGAATGGGAGATCAGGATATTAGGGAAGAAGTACGTTGTGTTAATCGGAGTGTTTTACCAACGTGGATAATACCCCAGTGTAAATCCCTGATGATGGAAATATCGTATTATGTTGCATTACGCACAGCAAGTAATCCGCCTAACGCGAAGCGGTACAAATGAGCGGTGAGTTGCTCAACAGATTGTTGTCGCATTTCGGACAGTGGGCCCGGCACCTTGTTGCCAGCCACCAACATAACAAAGCAGGGAGACATCACGCTGATAAGCATGGGGATGAGTGCCGGATCGTCTGGTTTTATGCCACTGATTTGGCTGACGATATGTTTCATAATCTGAATCTTGGGCTGGATCTCTTTGGTCATCAGTATTTGCAGGTTTTCGCTGGGAGCCAGGAACTCGCGTGCGAGTAGTTTGAAATGCCAGCTATCATCAGTTAACGCTGCCGACACAATAATGTGGAGCATGGATTTTAGTTGCTGTTGAGGGTCTGACTCTCGTTTAATCAAACTTTCCAGGTCTTCAAGATGAATAATGCTGGCATGCGCAGTGATCAACGCCTGTTGGTATAACCCCTGGCGACTGCCAAAATGATAGTTTATCAGGGCAACATCAACATTGGCCTCTGATGCAATGAGCTTACTTTGTGTGGACGCCAATCCATGCAATGCAAACAAATTTCCTGCGGTATCCAATAGTTGCTGGTAAGTCTTTTTACCGTCACTTCTCAATGGTTTGGCTTTTTTGGTCATCTTTTAGATGCAGACCACTTGATTCAATATGCAGACAAGTTTAAATTAAATTTAATTTAAACTAAACCGAAAGATGATTCGTCTTGTATAGAAAAGGTTTGAACCAATGAAGCAAACTCGCGTTGCTGTAATGTGCGTGTTAAGCGTATTTGTGTGGGCATGCTCACAACAGGATCTCAGTGTTGTGTACGGCACTGTTGAGCGGGACAGAGTATCGGTACGGGCAACCTCGGCTGAAGTGATTGAATCTATTCATGTTACAGAGGGCTCTACCGTTCAGCAGGGGGAATTGCTGGTATCGTTGAATAGTGCCAGACAACAGCTGGTAGTGAATCAGGCAATGGCCTCGGCAAGCCAGGCTAAATCTGCCTTAGAAAAACTGCTCAATGGTGAACGCATGGAAGATCTGCAAATAGCCCGGGCCGAACTTGATAAAGCAAAAGCGCAATCGCAAGAGAAGACACTTGAATTCCGTCGCATTAAAACACTGAAGGAAAAAGCATTAGGTACTCAGGCTGAATTGGATTTGGCACTCGCCGCATTGCAAACGGCGCAAGCGTCAGAAAATGTAGCTGAACAAACGTTGCAAAAACTCGTTGCGGGCAGTCGATCCGAGGATATCGCCAGTGCACAGGCGCTCTCAGACGCGGCCAATGCCAAGGTCGACTGGGAAACCATTAAATTAAACGAGCTGCGTATTGTGGCTACGCGTAGCGGTATTCTCGATTCGTTGCCATATAATGTTGGCGACAGAGTACAGGAAAACAGTGTTGTGGCAATTATACTGGCCGACACCGTTCCGTATGTACGGGTGTATTTACCAGAACCCTATAAAGCCAAAATTGCTGTGGGCAGTGAGTTGCAACTACACATAGATGGAATCGATGAACCTGTGAAGGGGACGTTGCGATGGCTGTCTGCTGAGCCTGCTTTTACGCCTTACAAAAGTATGAGTGAGGACGACCGTTCCAGGCTGGTGTATTTGGCAGAAATCGACCTGCCCGAACGCTACAAACATCTGAGTGCCGGGATCCCGGTTCAGGTTGCGTTGGACCCGCTATGAGTAACTATGTAATTGAAGCGTTGAACATAACCAAGCATTTTGGCGGGTTCAAGGCGATTAATGACATAACGCTGCGGGTAGAAAAAGGCAACATCTACGGCTTCTTAGGGCCAAACGGGTGTGGCAAATCTACCACTATAAGGGTTCTCACCGGTTTGTTGAGTCCCAGTGCGGGCAGTGTAAAGGTGTTGGGGTACCGTATTCCCGAACAGTCTGAACAATTGCGTTTAAACATAGGCTACATGACGCAAAAATTCTCGTTGTACGACGATTTAACGGTAATTGAAAATCTCCGCTTTATGGGGAAAATTTATGGCCTAACCGGCGCTATGCTGATAACCCGCTGCAAAGATCAAATGCAAACCTATGGGCTCGACCAATTACAACACCAAATGGTAAAAGGCATGAGCGGCGGGCAGAAACAGCGCTTATCTCTGGCGTGCGCCACTATACATCAGCCGAGTCTGCTGTTTCTGGATGAGCCCACTTCTGCGGTAGATCCTGAAAATCGCCGTGACTTTTGGGAAAAACTATTCGATTTGTCTGAGAATGGCACCACGATTCTGGTTACCACCCACTACATGGATGAAGCCGAGCGATGTCACAAGCTGGCAATTATGGAAGCCGGACAAATGCGCGCTGATGGATCGCCGGATGAGCTGATGGCTAAGATGGGGGTGAATATTGTAGAAATTAAAACCGCGGGATTAAGGCAGCTTAAAGCCACATTGCTGGCCAATGAACATATCCGCTCTGCTGCTCAATTAGGGGTAAGACTCAGGGTGTTGGTATACAACCACATTGCGAATCCCATAGACTGGTTGAAAGCAACTTTTCCCGCCTTGCAGAATGCTGAGTTAACGCAGGCCCGCCCAACGCTGGAAGACGTGTTTGTGAGTGTCACAGGAGCGAGCAGACAATGATGTCCACAACGCGAATTGGCGCCGTAATGTTTAAAGAATTCAGGCAGTTGTCGCGCGACAAGTTAACGTTTGCCATGATTGTGATGATCCCGCTTATTCAGCTCACGCTATTTGGTTTTGCAATCAATACCGACGTGCGCATGATCCCGGTTGCCGTGGTAGATAACACTAACAATGCAACAGGCAGGGCAGTTCTGGATACGCTAAAAGCAACACAGGTTGTGGATATTGTGACTTATCTGCCAGATGCGGAAACGGCCAGACAAGCCATTCAAAATGGTGAAGTAAAGGCGGTACTGGTGCTGCCCCACGATATAAACAATCGAATTGAAACTGGTCGGGTACTGGGGCAATGGATGGTGGATGGTACCGATAGCGTGATTGGGGGTGCGATAACGGCATTACAATCCATGCCATTTACATTAACGCCCAAACTGGCCAATCAACAGCAAACCCTGGCTACCTCACAAACGTTCGATATAACGCTTTACTACAACCCTAGCAGGCGCACCGCAATAAATATTGTGCCGGGATTATTGGGCATTATTCTCAGTATGACGATGATCCTGTTTACCAGCATTGCGATTGTCAGAGAGCGCGAGCGCGGTAACCTGGAATTGTTAATTACTACGCCCGTGAGTTCGTTGGAGCTGATGATCGCCAAAATTGTGCCTTATATTTTTGTAGGTATGTTACAGGTAGCGATTGTTCTGGGATTGGGCGCACTTATGTTCAACGTGCCAATAAATGGTAGCCCTATCGATATTGCATTGGGTTCACTGCTGTTTATTTCGGCCAGTCTTACATTGGGGTTACTTATTTCAACCATTGCACAAAGTCAGCTTCAGGCCATGCAAATGACGTTATTTGTACTGCTCCCTTCTATTTTACTATCGGGGTTTATGTTTCCTTATGAAGGCATGCCTGTGGTTGTGCAGTGGATTTCAGAAGCCTTGCCAGCAACACATTTTATGCGCATGATCAGAGGGTTAGTACTGCGCAGTGCTGAGTTGTCGGATTTATGGAAGGATACACTATGGCTGATAGGCTTTACCTTGCTGGGGGTGTTGGTGTCAGCCAAGCGCTTTGCTAAATCACTGGATTAAGAGACTGCTTTTCAGGTACCCGCACTGATGAACTCGCTGCTACCAGCGATTCATCATGTTTTTATATACTTCGTGATCAAGATACGACTTACGCGCCGTTTGGGGAGAATTAGCCAGTTTGGTCTGAACTGCCTGCCAGTCTGGCACTACTTCACCGTCTACAATAAATTGTGAGGCCGCGGAAGGGGCGGTTGCATCCAAGTGAAACGCGTTGGTGAGTGCATCAGTGGTTGAGGTAGTATGTGCTACCTTAGCGCTGGTGATCCAATCAGCTACACCGTCGCCGTTAACGTCTTTAGCCAGCCAACTGATCCCCAGCACCTGATTATAGGTGCCATTTTGCTGTGCTAGCTTGATATAAGTATTGAATGCACTTATTTTTGCTGCAGCGTTGGGCGTATCTGAACGAATACTCAGATGCAAACTTGCCTGAAGTATGGGTTCAGGCGTGCTAAACAGCGGTAGTTCTTTATTTTCAGCCAGCATGCGATTGAATTCCCTGAGCAGCAGTTCGTCTTCTAACAGGTATTCGGCGCGTTGTTCCGACAACTGCTTAAAACTGTCGAAAACGGTTGGGTTTCTTACCCAGGACACAGCTTTAATCAGGCGCAATGGCGGTGTATTTGCCAAACGGTTTTCAGCGGCCACCCGTCCATTGCGAATATGCGAAAAATGGCTGATATCTTCCAGAGAGTTTTTTCGGCTCGCCAGATACAAATTTACCGGCAGGTAAGCGTCGGAATACAGAAAATCACTGCGTTTATCGTTCAGGGAAAGAAACGCATACTCGCCATTGTATTTGCCAGTAAGCAAACCACTTCCCGAAAAAGCCGGGCGGTCGATATGTAAGGTAGCAGGCAAGTCTATGGCTTTCAGTGCCTGTGAAATAAGCACATTGATCCTCGCCGGTTCGTTGTCTTCGGCTACCAGAGTAGGCAACGGATTAGCAACCAGGTTTAGTGGCTCGGCGCCAATGGCATTGCCACTGCCAAACAGTACCGATATAAAACCCAACAGACCCGGCAGTGTGCGTATTGTCATAGTGCTTGTTATACCTTTATTGTGTTGTCAGCGCGGGCTGCATAGTTACCTGCTGCGCCCGCACTGCGTTATCGGATGCTGGCTATTCGCCAAAAGCACCTGCGGCTCCTGGGAACACCACCGGGCTTTCATATCCGTCTTTACTTACACTGGCTACGCCAAAGAAATAGTTGTCGATCACTACGTTGTCCAGCGTAAAACTGGTGACGTTGCCAACAAAACGACTGAATTGCCATTGCGGGGCATCGGTGTAGCGCCAGTAAATTTTGTAGCCAGCAAGGTGTGGATTCTGTTCGGCGTTAAGTGCGTTCCAACTGAGTGTGGTAGACGGTTGAACCGCGCCTTTAATGCTTACATTAACTGGTGGGTTGGGCGCCCAAGCCATACTGGCCAGGCTGGTGGCGTTTAACGCGGTGAGCTTGGCGGCATAATCAAAGTTAACGCCGTCGATGGTATCACCGTACTTAATACCGTCTTCGGTACGCAAGTCCTGATGCTGACGGTTGTAGTTCTCGTTGGTTTCCATAATGCGCACGCCCGGGTAGCCTAAGTCGTTAAACGGGCGATGATGGCCGCCGCGACCAAAACGGTCGAGTCGGTAGATCACCATGGTATCCAGATTTTCAATGTAGCGGTCGGCAATCAAATCAATGTACCGCGCCAGATTGCGGCTGGGTGAATCCACTTCGCCGCCGGTAAAACGACGACTGCGCGCTTCTGCTTCTGTTTCGGTTTGGCGGGTGCCTTCAGCAAAAATACGGGCGGTAGTGTTGTTTATTACGCCGTTAATTCCCTCGATGTTGCCAATCATGTCGTTGTTCAACACCGCTTTAATGCGCCAGCCGTCTTTTTGCGCTTGTTCGGCCATGATTTTGCCGCCAAATAGACCTTGCTCTTCACCCGACAGTGCGGCGTAAACAATGCTACCGTTAAACCGGTACTGGCTGAGTACGCGTGCCGCTTCAATCGTGCCCGCAACACCGGAGGCGTTGTCGTTTGCGCCGGGGGAATCCGATGTGGCATTCATTACGTCAGAAACGCGAGAATCGATGTCGCCAGACATGATCAGATAGCGCTCAGGGTCTGTAATCCCACGTTGAATGGCTATCACGCTGACCACCTCGGTGGCATCGGGTATACGCTTTTCACCGCTAATGGTGGCCGATTGATAATACACTTCCAGACAGTTGCCGCAGGCAGCGGAAATCTTGTCGAATTCCTGCTTAATCCAGCGGCGAGCTGCACCTATACCGCGTGTGTCTGACGTTGTGTCAGACAACGTATGGCGGGTACCAAAACCCACCAGAGTGCGAATATCCTGCTCAATGCGCTGGGCCGATATGGCGTCTGCAATATCGTGAAGTCGCGCCTGATCGATATAAGCCAGTTCAGCACTGGATGCTGTTGCACTGCAAAACAATGTGGCAACGGCGAGTGGAAGTGTTATTTTTTTCATTCTAACCACCTGATTCTGTCGGTTTAAATAAAGGCGTAGGCATCTCCGAACAGATCGTCTTTTAACAGGCCGCGAGCAAAGAAATCATCACGTGCTACTTTGGCCATCTCGAAACGACCGGCAATGTATACCTGGACGCCGGATAAATCGGCATAGTCGGTGAGTACTGCGTGATGAACCCAGCCTTTGCGACCCTGCCAGTTTTCTTCTGCAAACTCTACCACAGGCAAAAAGGTGAAATGCGGGTGGTGAGCGGCTAAAGAAACCAATTCATCGTGATAGTACAGGTCGTCAAGGTGGCGACCACCCCAATACAGGGTAATATCGCGATTGGGATCTTCTTTCAGCGATTGCATCAAAATAGAATAGGCATACGAGAAACCTGTGCCACCAGCAATTAACACAATCGGCTTGTCGGTAGCTTGCAGATACGCTTTGCCGTGTCCGCCAGAAACGTAAATGGCCTTTTCCTGACGCGCGCGCTCAAGTACTTCACCAGCGTATTTATTACCGGGTTCGGCACCAATGTGCAGTTCTAAACGATTATTGTCGTAGGCGGCATTGGCAATTGAAAATGGGCGCTGATCTTTTTCGCCCATATGCACCATAACGTACTGGCCAGACTTGAAATCCAGTGATACGTCGGGGGTTAAATCAACCCGAAAAACGGTTTTGGTCAGCGGCGCAATGCTTTCCACCTGGCATCTAATTTGTGACATGAAAATAGAATCTCTTTTTGTAAATCAAGGTTGCGAGGAGTTGCCCGGCATAATGCCCAGCGTATCCCAAATTTCGTCTACACGACGTTTAACTGCTTCGTCCATTTCGATGGGAACACCCCATTCCCGATCGGTTTCGCCGGGCATTTTATTGGTCGCATCCAGGCCCATTTTGGATCCAAGGCCCGATACTGGCGACGCAAAATCCAGATAATCAATGGGAGTGTTTTCAATCAACACTGTATCACGGGCGGGGTCCATTCGGGTAGTAATTGCCCAGATAACGTCCTGCCAGTCGCGGGCGTTTACGTCGTCATCGCACACCACTACAAACTTGGTGTACATAAACTGACGCAGGAACGACCATACGCCCATCATGACTCGCTTGGCGTGACCAGGATATTGCTTCTTCATGGTTACCACCGCCATGCGGTACGAACAGCCTTCGGGAGGAAGATAAAAGTCCACAATTTCCGGAAACTGCTTTTGCAAAATGGGCACAAATACTTCGTTCAGTGCCACACCCAGAATGGCCGGTTCATCGGGCGGACGTCCGGTGTAGGTTGAATGGTAAATCGGGTCGTCGCGGTGAGTAATGTGAGTAACCGTGAATACCGGAAATTCATCTACTTCGTTGTAGTAACCGGTATGATCGCCGTAAGGTCCTTCCGGCGCGGTTTCGCTCGGGTCGATATAGCCTTCCAGTACGTACTCGGCGCTAGCCGGAACCTGCAAGTCGTTGCTGATGGATTTTACTACTTCGGTTTTGTCGCCACGTAATAAACCGGCAAACGCGTATTCAGACAAAGTATCTGGTACCGGCGTAACGGCGCCTAAAATGGTGGCGGGATCGGCCCCTAAGGCTACTGAAACCGGATAAGGTTGCCCAGGATGAGTCTGACACCATTCGCGGAAGTCCAGTGCGCCGCCGCGATGCGACAACCAGCGCATGATCAGTTTGTTTTTGCCTAGCACCTGCTGGCGGTAGATGCCTAGGTTCTGGCGCTTTTTATGCGGCCCGCGGGTAACCGTTAGACCCCAGGTAATCAATGGCGCCACATCGCCCGGCCAGCAGTGTTGTACCGGCAGTTTGGTCAGGTCAACGTCGTCTCCCGTAATAACATTAGCCTGACAGGGCGCTTTGCGCACCTCTTTGGCTGGCATGTTCAATACTTGTTTGAATACCGGGAGTTTTTCCCACAGATCTTTCAGTCCTTTGGGCGGCTCAGGCTCTTTTAAATACGCCAGCAGTTTTCCTACTTCACGCAGTGCTGACACCGAGCTTTGACCCATGCCCAGCGCTACCCGCTCCGGGGTACCAAACAGATTCATCAGTACCGGGGTGTCGAACCCTTTGGGATTCTCAAACAACAATGCCGGACCGCCCGCTCGCAAGGTGCGATCGGCAATTTCGGTCATTTCCAATTTAGTATCAATAGGTTGGGATATGCGTACCAGATCACCATTGGCTTCCAGTTGCTTAATAAAATCCCGAAGATCTTTGTATTTCATGATGAACAAACTCAGACTGCTGTGGCTCAGGCAGTATACCACTAAAGCGACCAAGCCGATCACATTGATGCATAACAAAAAACTCGCGATAGCCTGAACAGGATCTACAATTAATGACAGAGCCGTTTAATCGGCGCATACTGGCTACAAAGAATAAATTGCCTGGAGACACTATGGCCTTTACCCACGACGTAATTGAAGAGCTGAATTTATTGTTAAAGTTTCCTGCTGAAAGCCTGATGCAGGGACTCAAAATCCACCACGATGCCAGTCAGGCAATCGTAGAAGCCGCATCCAGACTATACACCAAGGGCCTGATCACACAGGTAGATGGTGGATACCTCACCGACCTTGGCATAGACGTTGTAGAGCATACAAGGCGCATAAACAGTGCCATGTGCATTAAATTTAATTAGGTTTTTTTAGCGGCGGCCGATAACCTGAGCATAGATATTGGCCGTTAGCAGGACTCGTTATGCATACCTTCGTTCGTACCTCCATGTTTGCGTTAGCCTGTGCGCTGTTACCAGTGTCGGCGGTCAACGCGCAGGAAGTTAAAGCGGTGCAACTGTACACCCAGGACGAACTAATAAACCTGATTAATAAAAACGAGCACCTCGATCGCGTAGTACTTGATCGTTGTCAGTTGAATCAGGATATCGAAGCCCGCGCAGAAGTGTTAAAAGTGCCGGCCTACCAGTTTTTATGGGGCGATATGCTGGCCTGGGGCGTATGTGTAAGCGCAGACCCGGTGCGTGGTATCGACTTTATGCGCCAGGCTGCTAATCAGGGATTACCCGCCGCCTTAGAGCAGCTCGGTCGCTACTACAGCAAAGGTACGCTGGTACAGCAAGACAGAAAGCGCGCGGTGATTTTCTTACGCGAAGCGGCGGCGCTGGGCAATTTGAAGGCGCAAATGCAATTGGCCGAATTGTTTATTGAAGGCTACGGTAGCCCCTACGATTATCAGGACGCATACCACTGGTTGTACAACGCAATTACCGACGATAAGCCTACCCATAAACAAATAGCGGTGTATTTGGCCGAACTTGAAAAGCTGATGCATCCGCGCGCTGTGCGTGACGCCCGTAAACCGCTGGATAGTTAGTAAGTCGGAACTAGCTTTTGGATTGAAGGTCGTGTTTGCACCATACTTATCTTCCCATCATCTCGCACAGTAACCGTCATACCCGCCTCTAATTCCGTCATCCCCGCCTCTAATTCCGTCATCCCCGCCGCTTATCTAGTCATCCCCGCGTAGGCGGGGATCTTGTTTGGCTGCGGCACACTGTTTAAGTAGACCCCGGGTCGAGCCCGGGGAGACGGGGAGGGGGTCATACCCGCCTCTAATTCCGTCATCCCTGCCGCTTATCTCGTCATCCCCGCGTAGGCGGGGATCTTGTTTGGCTTTGGCACACTGTTTAAGTAGACCCCGGGTCGAGCCCGGGGAGACGGGGAGGGGGTCATACCCGCCTCTAATTCAGTCATACCCGCCTCTAATTCCGTCATCCCCGCCGCTTATCTCGTCATCCCCGCGTAGGCGGGGATCTTGTTTGGCTTTGGCACACTGTTTAAGTAGACCCCGGGTCGAGCCCAGGGTGACGGGGAGCGGAGTCATCCCCGCCTCTAATTCAGTCATACCCGCCTCTAATTCCGTCATCCCTGCCGCTTATCTCGTCATCCCCGCCGCTTATCTCGTCATCCCCGCGTAGGCGGGGATCTTGTTTGGCTGCGGCACAATGTTTAAATAGACCCCGGGTCGAGCCCTGGAAGACGGAGGATCCTATAAAACAACCTGCGAAACGTTACCCTACAAACTGCTCGCGATGCTGAGTTAATACGGTGTAAGTGGTGGCTTTAATATTGCTCACATAATGCCAGGCGGTGTTCACCTGTCCGAGGGTAAATTCCACGGTCATGTAACCTCGCTGATGCAGGTTACAGTATTTCACTTCGTCGATTAACAATGGCAGGGCGCGGGCAAGGTCTTCTGCTTGCTTATCGGTCAAGCCCAAATAGTCTTCGAATCCAGGCGATGATACGCCCGGTGTTGCGTACTCCACAGCAACGGTCTTGCCGGTGTTGTCGGTTAACGCATTTGCCCAGCCGTTGTGGGTGTCACCCGCCAGCACAACCAGCGATTTACCCTTTAGGCTAAACAGGTTTAGCACCTTTTCACGTTCAGCGGCGTAGCCGTCCCAGGCATCCAGGTTGTAGGGAATTTTAACGTTCAATCGCTGTTGTTCGGCCGCAGTAAGCGTACGTCCTTCAAGTTGCTGCTGACGCAGTTCAACCAACTGAGCAATAATGCCCGGCACGGCTTTACGGTCAGTACTGGCGATGATTTCGGCCGGATAATGCATCTTGCCCATGAGTATTTGCTGGCCCAGTACATGCCAGCGGTTGTTACTGGAAGCGACTTGCTTTTGCAACCAGGCAAATTGCTCGTTACCCAACAGAGTGCGCGAAGGGTTGTTTACGTCCCGTTCAAAGGCGGGTAAATCGAACCGGCCGTCGGGTTGTTTGTACGCACCCAACGACAACTGCTTTTCCCGGCCTATCACCCGTGTATCGAGCATGTAAAGGCTCACCAGATTACCAAATTCGAAGTGGCGGTAAATCTGCGGGCTCTCATCGCCCATGGGCGGTCGAATAGGCAGCCATTCGTAATACGCCTGAATAGCTGCTGTGCGACGCGCGAGAAAGTCGCCTTCTCCGGCATTGTGATTTTCAGCCCCCGACATGTACGTGTCGTTGGCAATTTCGTGATCATCCCAAACGGCAATAAATGGCTTGTGCTGATGTAGCAACTGTAACCCTTTGTCTTCGCGATATTGAGCATAACGGGTGCGATAGTCAGCAAGATTGAGTAATTCACCTTCATTGCCCGGCACGAATCCGCGCCCAATCGCATCTGCATTTGCGGTGGCATAACCGCCTTTAGGGTATTCGTAAATGTAATCTCCCAAATGCAGTACTACGTCAATACTGCTGTCTTTTGCTGCGGCATCATAGGCATTGAAATACCCTGCCGGGAAATTCGCGCAGGAAAATACCCCAAATTTAACTCGCGTGGTAACGCCATTGTTCAACGTGATTGTTTCGCCAATGGGTGAGCGTGTTTCACTGGTAAAAAAGCGATAGTAATAGCGCTGGCCTGGCGCCAGATCTCGCACATCTACTTTCAGTGTGTAATCGCGGCTGCGTTCAGTTTTTACCACACCACTGCGCACCGGCTGGGTAAAATCGGGCGTTGTGGCCAGTTGCCAGCGAATGTAACTACTGCTGCTATTGCTGGCAGGCACGGCGCGGGTCCACAGAATAATAGAACTGGACGTAGGGTCGCCACTGGCAACACCGTGAGTAAAGGCAGCGGGTGGAACATAATCATCACCATCGGGTGCAAAGGTTGCCCCACAGCCGGATAATTGCGTTGAAATGGCAATACCGCCGCCAAACAAAGAAGAAAGCTTTATAAAATGTCGTCTGTCCATAACACTGCATCTGAAAGGGCGAAAAAATTACTTTAACCAAGCTTGAGCGGCTTGCCTACCTTGAAACGGCAATTTGCGGTAAATGGTTGAAGTTATGTGTAAAGCGGAGGATAGTAGAACGATGTAAAACCCGTGTAAAAAAGTGAGGGCTGCAATGGAACTGGGCGCATTTTCGGTAAGTCTGACGGTGAAAGATATTCACGCGTCGAAAGCGTTTTACGAGAAATTGGGATTCTCGGAATTTGGTGGCGACATAACGCAACACTGGCTCATCATGAAAAATGGCGATCACATCATTGGGTTATTTCAGGGTATGTTTGAAGGTAATATCCTCACATTTAATCCCGGCTGGAACCAAAGCGCACAGAACCTCGACAGCTTTACCGATGTTCGGGACATCGAAAAGCACTTAATTGCTCAGGGACTCGAACTCACGAAAACAACAGAGCCCGGCGGGCAAGGTCCAGAAAGTATTGCCCTTACAGACCCCGACGGCAATGCAATACTGATCGACCAACATCGTTAAACACACGTTTATGGTGTTATTGACACACTTTTTTACAATACTGTCTTTAAGGGCAGTAGCCAGTAACGCCAACATTGCTTACTGTTGCGATACCAAAACACTATGCGTTGGGCTGTTTTTCCGCTAAATCTGCGTCATTTGGTCTACTTACACGTATATGTTCACGAATAACAATTAAATAAGGCACCTAGAATGAAAAAGCTTTTTGCTATGAGTGCAATTACACTGGCCATGCTGGCTGGATGTAGTGCAGAAAAAGCACAGCAAACCCCTGCTCAGACAGAATCTGCCGCGCCGGCACCAGCAGTCATTATTTCAGCAAACGATGATCGTCAGTACGATACATTTACCCTGCCTAACCAGGTGGAAGTGATGCTGGTATCCGATCCCGCCGCAGAAAAATCCGCTGCCGCACTAAGTGTCAGTGTTGGCTTGTTACACGATCCGATGTCGCAACAAGGGATGGCGCATTACCTAGAGCACATGTTGTTCCTGGGCACTGAGCGCTTCCCGGATACCAAGGGTTACACTGACTTTATGACGGCCAATGGCGGACAGCATAATGCTTATACCTGGCTGGACATCACCAATTACATGTTCAAGGTAAATAACGAAGGTTACCCTGAAGCACTCGACCGTTTTTCCGACTTTTTTAAAGCGCCCAAGCTGTACCCGGAATACACAGAGAAAGAGAAAAACGCCGTAAACGCCGAATGGTCGATGCGCCGTGAAATGGACTTTTTTGGTCAGTTTAAACTGGCTCGCAGTCTGATGGGCGACCACCCTGCAAACCGATTCTTAATCGGTAACCTGGAAACCCTGGGCGACAAAGAAGACAGCAAGCTGCACGCTGAAACCGTGAAGTTTTACGACCAGTACTATTCGGCCAATATCATGAAAGTGGCGATGATCAGCAACCGCCCACTTAGCGAAATGAAAGCGTTGGCAACCCAGTACTTTGGCGATATTAAAAACAAGGAAATTGCTGATCCGGAGGTTACCCAAACCCTGGACTTCGACAAAGTGGGTGGTAAACGCATTCACTATGTACCTAACGAAGATGTTAAACAGCTGAAGATTGATTTTACGATCACCAATAACAGCGACCAGTACGCCTCTAAACCAAACAAATACCTTACCTACCTGATTGGTTCAGAAATGCCTGGCACACCGGCTTACCAGCTCAAAGCCATGGGGCTTATTTCGAATCTGATGGCCAGTGCCTCACCTGATATGTACGGCAACTATGGTTCATTCAGCATTGATATTGATTTAACCGATGCTGGCATGCAAAACCGTGAAGCGATTGTGGCTGTGGTAATGCAGTACATAGACCTGATTCGCGAAAAAGGCGTGGACGAAAAATACTTCAGCGAAATTAAAACCAGCCTGAATAACCAGTTCCGCTTCCTGGAAAAAGCCGACGAATTTGGTTACGTCTCTAATTTGGCAGCGGCTATGCAAAATGTGCCGGCCAAATATGCCGTATCGTCACCGTTTTATTACGAAGCGTTCGATGCAAAATCGATTAACGATGTACTGGCGCAATTAACGCCTGAACATTTGCGAATTTGGTATATCAGCAAAGGCGAGCCGTCAGATAGTCAATTGCACTTCTACGATGGCAAATACATGGTGGCCGACATCAGCGATGAAGAAGTGGCCAGTTGGCAGCAAGCGCCGCAAATTCCTTTGCAGTTACCAGCAGTAAATAACCTGTTACCTGAAAACTTTGACATTAAGACCACAGCAAGCAAAGCCAAGCCAGAGTTGGTAGTAGACAAGGATGGCATTAAGGTATGGCATTACCCAAGCAACGCGTTTGCCGACCAGCCGCGTGGCGAGCTGGAGATTTATATTAACAATGGCAAAGCAGAAACCGACATCAAAGCCAATGTACTTACGACGCTTTGGAAGGATTTATATGCCTTGCAACAAAGTGCACTCATGACAGAAGCCAACATTGCCGGGATGGGTGTTAAGCTTCAGGATGGCAATGGGTTGCGTTTATCTCTTTCAGGCTTTACCGATAAACAGCCTCAATTACTCAAGCAAGCACTGGAAGCATTGGTGGTTGATGTGAACGAACAAAACTTTGCTCAGGCGGTAGACCGCTTCGTTCGCGGCCTGCAAAACGAAGGCAAGCAGTTCCCGTTTTATCAGGCTTTTGATGCGTATAGCCGTTTGGTTCGCAAAGGTAACTTTAACACTGAGGCGTTAATTGCCACGGCACAAGCCTTGAAACCATCGGATTTGACCGACTTCATGCCTGCCTTACTGGGCGAGCATCAGTTACGCGTATTTGCGTTTGGTAACTACGACAGCAACGACCTGAACAATGCCGTTGCGCAAATCACTGCAGCACTGCCACAAGACCGTAAAATCATTGCTTATGATTACCGAGACTTCTGGCTACCACAGGCGGGTGAAAAACTGTTGTGGCAACAGGATTTGGACGTAGCCGATGTGGCGATTGTTGATGTTGCGGTGCACCCGCAAGCCGGTTTTGACGCTCAGGCTCAGGCCGCGGTGCTGCGCGGACACTTCCGCACAGCGGCATTTGATAAGCTGCGTACCGAAGAACAGCTGGCTTACGCCGTGGGTGGCACAGCCGTGCAGATTGGCGAATACACTGGCTTTGCCATGTACATTCAAACACCGGTAAAAGACGTAGCATCCATGCAAGCGCGCTTTGATACCTTTAAGCAAGAGTACCTTGAGCAGCTTAACGACATGACTGAAGAAACGTTCGAGCAGCTAAAAGCCAGTACGCTGGTTACGCTTAAAGAGCCGCCGAAGAACCTGCAGGACGAAGTCAACCCTATTATCACCGATTGGTATAAGGAAAATTACAACTTCGACAGCAAGGAAAAGCTCATTGCCGCCGTGGAGAACGTGACGCTTGAAGGACTGAAAGACTTCTACGCAAAGACCATGCTGAACAACGACGCTGCCAGAGTGTCAGTACAGATGCGCGGTACGAAGTTTGCCGATAAACCATTTGCAGGTTTGGCTGGAGCGAAGCCGATTGCGGATCTGGCTACTTTCCACAGTAAAATGAAAACCCAGTAGTACTACTCAGTGTGAGTTTTGTGAACTGATATCGATAAGGCCCGCTGAATCAGCGGGCCTTTTTATTCGTTATACAGAAAAGGACACACGCATTGCAGGCAAGCTGTTATACTGCAAACAGATTATAAGGAAGATCCATAGACTATGAGTAAAGATCCGCATTTTGAGCGGGAAAAATCCAAATACGAGAATCCGGTAGCCAGCCGTGAATATTTGCTGGAAACACTGAAAAAATATGGCAAACCCATGTCATTCATGGATATTTGTCACAGTGTAAATGCCCTGGATGAAGACAGTCGTATTGGTATTCAACGCCGATTACGCGCCATGGAGCGCGAAGGGCAAATTCAGTTTACCAAACAAAAGCGTTACGCCGTGCTTCAGCAGGAGCAGTTGTTTCGCGGGCATGTGATTGGCCATCGCGATGGCTACGGTTTCTTGCGTCCGGAAGATAAGTCTGGCGATTTGTTTATCAGTGCCGGGCAAATGCAAAATCTGTTACACGACGATTTTGTGGAAGCCAGGGAAAGCGGTACCGATCGCAGAGGCAAGCGCGAAGCTTTTATCAATCAGGTAATTGAACCGCGTAAAGAGCCCATTGTTGGCCGTTACTTTACCGAACACGGGATGGGGGTTGTGATCCCGGACGACAGTCGAATTAATCACGAGATCATTATTCCACCTGAGCATACCCATGGTGCCCGTCAGGGGCATGTTGTGGTAGTGGAGATCACACAACGTCCGCGCAAACGGGTAAACCCGGTTGGCCGTATTGTTGAAGTGCTGGGCGAGCACATGGCGCCCGGTATGGAAATCGAAATGGCCCTGCGCACCTTCGATATTCCTCATCAGTGGCCCAAAGGGGTGACACGGCAGATTGAAGGGCTGGGCGATACCGTAGACGAAGAAGCCAAAGTTGGGCGTGTCGATTTACGCCAGTTACCTTTGGTGACCATTGATGGCGAAGATGCCCGGGACTTCGACGACGCGGTATTTTGTGAACCACTGGATGACGGCGGTTGGCAGCTTTGGGTTGCTATCGCCGATGTAAGCCAGTACGTGCGCATGGGCACAGCACTCGACACCGAAGCGTTAAACCGGGGTAACTCCGTGTATTTCCCCGATCAGGTGGTGCCAATGCTGCCGGAAATTCTGTCGAATGGCCTGTGCTCGCTGAACCCAGAAGTTGACCGCTTGTGTATGGTATGTGAAATGACCATCAGTCCCCAGGGACAGCTCAAGCAATACCAGTTTTATGAAGCGGTAATGAATTCGCATGCCCGTTTCACCTATACCAAAGTGTGGCATATCCTGGAAGGGGATAAAGAGCTTCATCAGCGCTATGCTGAGTTTGTGCCGCACCTGCGCAACTTACACAATTTATATCGCGCGTTGAAAAAAGCACGGGGCCTGCGCGGGGCCATTGAGTTTGAAACGCAGGAAAGTAAGTTTGTATTCAATGCTCAACGCAAAATTGAAAACATTGTGCCCATTGAGCGTAACGATGCGCATAAGCTCATTGAAGAGTGCATGATCATGGCCAACGTGAGTGCAGCGCAATTTATTGAAGCCAACAAGGCCCATGCTCTGTTCCGCGTTCACGATAAGCCCGATGCCGACCGCTTGGCAGCGTTTACGGCCTACCTGGGCGAAATTGGCATTCCGCATCATATTACCGATGGCGCAGCGCCAGCCGACTTTACCGATGTGGTTACCAAAACGCGCTTCCGGCCTGATCAGGAACTGATTCAAACCATGTTGCTGCGTTCTATGAAACAAGCCATTTATGACGGTGAGAATATCGGTCACTTTGGTTTGGCACTGGACGCTTACGCGCACTTCACCTCTCCCATTCGCCGTTACCCTGACCTAGTGGTGCATCGCACCATCAAAGCGATTCTTAAGAAGAAAGGGCAGCACGTGAGTGGCGCAAAAGCCTACAGTGCAGAAGAAATTGAGCAGCTCGGTGAGCAGTGTTCAATGACCGAGCGCCGTGCCGATGACGCTACCCGGGACGTAGCAGACTGGCTAAAATGCGAGTTTATGCAGGACCATGTAGGCGAGACCTTCGAAGGTGTAGTGAGTTCGGTAACTGGCTTTGGTATTTTTGTACGCATCACCGAATACCATATCGATGGCCTGGTGCATATTACCTCGCTCGATGACGACTACTATCGCTACGATGATGTGAAGCAATGCCTGGCGGGCGACAGCGGTGCTAGACAATACCGCCTTGGCGATCCGCTGCTGGTAAAAGTGGCCGCTGTGAATCTGGACGAGCGTAAAATTGATCTAATCCTCGACAGCAAATGGGTAAAAGCCACCACAGGCAAAAAAGTGAAAGTAACCAAAAAACGGGAGCCTCGCAAAACAACCGACGTCAAAGGTAGTCGAAGTGCGCCCAAATCAGCCCCGTCACCAAAAAAACGCGGCTCGAAGAAACCAGATAAAAACAAAGGTAAGCGACGTTAATGGCACAACAAGAGTGGCTATATGGCCTGCATGCACTGCAGGCAGTAATCGACAAAGAACCCGAACGCCTGATTGAAATTCTGGTGTTAAAAGGCCGTGATGACGCACGCCTGCAATCTATTGTAAACGAAGCCCGTCGAATGGGCGTGTCAGTGCAGTTTTGCAACCGCAAGGTACTGGATGACAAAGTAAGCGGTGAACAGCATCAGGGCATTGTTGCCCGGGCGAAGCCTGCGAAAACCCTGGATGAAAGTGACCTGGATTACCTGTTGGACAATACCGATGCACCACTGCTGCTATTTTTGGACGGTGTAACCGATCCGCATAACATAGGTGCATGCTTGCGAACTGCAGATGCTGCCGGGGCGCATGCGGTTATCGTGCCTAAGGATAAATCCGGCGGCTTAACGGCTACGGCGCGCAAAGTAGCGTGTGGAGCCGCTGAAGTTGTACCTTTTATTCAGGTGACTAACTTGTCGCGTACGCTTAAACACATTCAGGAAAAAGGCGTGTGGGTTGTAGGTACCGCTGGCGAAGCAGAACAACTGATTTATGATTGCAAACTCACCGGTCCTACTGCACTGGTAATGGGCGCAGAGGGCAAAGGCATGCGCCGCCTTACCCGTGAACATTGCGATGAGCTGGTTAAATTACCCATGGCTGGCAGTGTGTCGAGTCTGAACGTGTCGGTGGCTACCGGCATATGCCTGTACGAAATAGTGCGACAGCGCACCCTTGGCTAGTTGAGTACACAATGACGCCGGCGGTGTTAGCCAATTGGTTGCAGGCCATTAATGAACCTCATGTCATTTTGGGTTACGGTAGCCTGATGAATGCCGATTCTCGCAACCGCCACTCCAACATTCCCCATCATGGTATCGCAGTGAGTGTACTTGGGTTTGAACGGGCGTGGGTAACGCGCTCGTTGCCAGAACAGCAAACCTACGTTGGCGCATATCAATGTGCAAACGCGCGGTTAAATGCACAGTTAGTCCCTTCTCACCTTGATCCCAGTATTCAACAGCGCGAACAGGACTACCGGTTTACCCCTGTGAGCACTGACCAGCTTCGTTTGCCTTATGACGATACCGTAAATGAAACGCTGATGTCCTGGTTATCTGAAAGACAAGTGTGGATATGCGAAACCTTGCAAATCCATCCTGCCGATAATGATTTTCCGGTTTATCAGAGTTACGTGGATACCTGTCTGGCGGGGTGTCTGGAGCTGGGTGGCGAAGCCATAGCCCGCGAGTTTATTCAGTTAACCGCTTGTTGGGAGCATCCCCGAATAAACGATCGTGCATCGCCAGAATATCCCAGGGCAGCTAGCGTTAGCAGTGCTGCCCAGAACATCATAGATGGACTATTGCATGAATACGGTTATTGAATCTGCGCGTTTGCGATTTCGCCAGCTTACTGCTGACGATGTAGACTTTGTACTGGCAATTACCAGCGATCCGGACTGGTTGTATTTCATTGGTGATCGCGGCGTTAAAGATCCCGACCAGGCCAGACAATATATCGATACCTCGCACAATAGCTTCAGCCAGCAGGGATACGGCCTGTGGGTGGTGGAAAGTGATGCTGTTGAAGGCGATAGCCGGGTGGGGCTGTGCGGCTTTTTACAGCGGTCGTTTTTAGCTTGCCCTGATTTAGGTTACGCGTTTCTGCCTCATGGCAGGGGGCAGGGATTGGCACTGGAAGCGGCTACCCTGGCGCTTAAATGGGCAAAACAACACAATCTGCATGGGCAGATAAGCGCTATATGCCGTTGTGACAATCAGCGGTCGTTGCAATTGCTGGAAAAGGCCGGATTTACGTCCATGGGTAAGTTTTTTCAGCGCGGTGTGCCCGCACATCAATTCTTTTTAATCTCCATTGATAACCAAGGCGCTTCTTACGCTAAATAGCTGTGATATCTGGTGAGTCGGTATAAACTGGAAATTGGTTAAACGTTAGCGGAAGAACAGTGTTACTCAGCCTTTGTTAACCTGCGCGCGTTTAATTTAATGGCAAGTGCACTTTCTCAACTATCCTTGGTCGAAGTGTGCATACAGGATTAACTCCCTCCGGTTGATTAACTGATTCCGCATAGAACAAAAGGATTTGAAATGAGTGTTTTTAAAACTACGCGTCACTTGCTGTTTGCCGCCGTGGCATTGTTATCTTGCAGTGCGCATGCTTTGCCAAATACTGACAACACCAGTATTGAAGTGTTGACTGAACACGCAAAACAAGGGGATTTTGAATACGTAATATCCGTACTGGAAGCTGTAAAAGGCAAAACAGTTGAGCAATATAATTTGCTCATATCCGCACTGATGAATACCGATCCGGATGACGCCGAAGACGCGGCCGAAGAGTTCATTACCGCACATAGCAAAGACTACCGGGCTTACCACATGCACGCCAGTGTAATGGGTGCGCAAGCCTCCAACAGTATTTTTTCCGCGCTGGGTTATGCCAGCAAAGCGAAGCAGAGCCTGGAAACCGCCGTTGAGCTAGCACCCGACAACGTGGAAGTATATCAGGCACTTATGCAGTTTCATTTAATGGCGCCGTCGATAGCGGGTGGCGACATGAAAGAAGCGGAAAAGCTTACCGACAAGATTGCCAGTATTGATCCTCAGGAAGGGCAGTTTGCTAAAGCAACCTATTATCTTCAGGACAAGCAGGAAGACAAAGCCAGCGCCATTTATACAGCGCTAATTGCTCAGGACGATACAAAAATACGTGCAGGCTTAGAGCTGGGTACGCATTATTTGCTGGCTGAGCGCTACTCTGATGCCTTCAATGTGTTGTCTGTGCTATTAACTGCCGAAGTAAACACCGTTGATGATAAAGCGTCAGATAAATGGGACGCTTATGAAGAGAACACGCGTCATTTGCTGTATGGCAAATACCGGTTGGGCTTACTGGCAGTAAAAAGTGGTGAAAATACCCAAACAGGCATTGCGGCGCTGGAACAATATATCAGTGAATACACCGCCACCAACATCGATACCGCATCTCTACCGGGGCTGAATTGGGCCTATCTGCGTCTGGCAGAGCTTCAGCTCAACATTAACGAGATAATAAAAGCCAAACTTACCCTTGCCAGCATTAAAGGGGAAGACGACAAGCGTTTCGCCTCCCTACTCAGTGATCTGAAAAAACAGATTAAAAAGAAAGCCTAGTGTGAACCAGCCCGGTTTATTCGGGCAAACTGCTATACGAATTGGTATTAATTCGTTTGATAGTAAAAGCTGTTGTCTGAGATTTTATGCACGATATCGTATTGGAGCCCCAGGTGATTGTAGTCGCCGGAGGCGGGAATGGCCGTTGAATGAAACAGCACAGCCCCCCAGTGATTATCTGCGATGCCACCAAAGACAATGTTTATGCTCTGCTCATTTATTTTAGCGATGGCTGCTACCTTGTGGCTGGCCATCATCTCTCTGAGCTGAACGGTGGTATTGGCCAGTAACAGCAAATCCGGTGCTTCATTCGGACTGGTCATATGAAAATTAGCCGACGGTACAAACCCGGCCTTCTCCGATGGATAATAGGTGATCAGCTGTGTGGGGCTATAAAACGTGTTATTTACCCTAAACACCTCTGGCGCAGTTTGCTGAACAATAAATACCTGGGCATTTTGGCGTAATAATGCAATGTCGTCGGCGGAATCAGCAATAAAGCGTTTTATGTAATCGATTCGTTCTTGAGTGCAATCCTGCTTTTTGCAAATAGTCAGCGCAGGCAATTGAGACAATTGTTCGCGGGTCACATTTAGCATTCGGCTGCCGAATACGCCAAAGCTGAAATTCGAAAAGGCTTGTTTGTCTTCGTTACGGGTAAACTTAGTGGGCCGGATTTCCAATAAGTTGAATGGGGTAAAAGAAGGCAGGTACGCAAGCGGTAAATCGGTTTGGGGCAGAAGGGTGTCTATGTGTTTAAGCAGCGCGCGGTATTCACTGTCCATCTCATCAGTAAAAAAGTCTGGTTTGGCCGCGTGCGCAAAAATGGCGATAAAAAGGCCACAGCACAATACAAAACATCTAATCATTAGTTAATTCAATTCCCTGTAAAATCAATACTCATTACTGAACTCGTCGATTATACCAATTCGCATAGAAGTTTGCCCTCTCAGAGTGATCCCTAAGGGCTAGTCGAAAACGACTTAGATCACGACGCGCACTCCGAGGCATAGTCATTCTATGTCCGGAGGGCGCAACACAGATGTAAGTCGTTTTGGCCACTCCCTTCGGGCATCACTGGCAGACTTTTTAGCGTTGTTATGCTTGCTTGATTTGGAACCACCAAACCTGCGCAAACAAGCCTAGCTAAAAAGCCAGCCAGTGCTGCTGAGTGGGTAAACTTCTATGCGAATTGGTATTGCTCTAAACCAAATAGACGTCAGCGTTAAGTGGGTATTGGTGTTAGCTTGCCCGAGCCCGATTGTTGCAATCATGTTGCATACGTATTCTTATTGAGTGAAAGGGCTTTCCAGCCTAGGGTTAGCATCTGTTATTTTGCCCGGAATAGAAATCATGTTTACTGCTTTTGTTCGTTCGTTTGGTTGTATGGCTTTATTATTTACTTGCTGCTTTCCAACCGTACTGCAAGCAAAGCCTCACGCGCAAGCTAAGCCAGACGTACAGGCCGACACCTTCGTGCATCTTTTTGAATGGCGTTGGCCTGATATTGCTACTGAGTGTGAGCACTTTTTGGGCCCCAATGGCTACCACGCAGTGCAAGTGTCGCCGCCCAGTGAGCATAGGGCTGGCCCCCAATGGTGGACACGCTACCAACCGGTGAGTTACGAACTGATTAGCCGTAGTGGTGATCGCGCAGAATTCACCAATATGGTACAGCGCTGTAACGCGGCCGGTGTTGATATTTACGTGGATGCTGTGATCAATCACATGGCAGCAGGCAGTGGCAGGAGCTTAACGGGCACCCCATTTACCCGAAAGCAGTTTCCAGACTATACCCCTGGTGATTTTCACCCCGATTGCGGGATCACCAACTACCGCGACCGAAACAATGTTCAGCAATGTGAGCTGGTGGGGTTAGCCGACTTAAAAACCGAAGCGCCTGATGTACAGGCGCGCATTGCGGCTTATTTAAGTGATTTGGTGAACATTGGCGTAGCCGGATTTCGCATCGACGCGTCCAAGCATATGGCCGCAAACGACATCAAACACATACTGGCGCAGGTTCAAGGCGCACCCTGGGTATTTCAGGAAGTCATTGATCAGGGTGGCGAACCTATTCGGGCATCTGAGTACACCGGTAATGGGGCCGTCACAGAGTTTCACTATTCACTGGCCATTGGCGAGGCATTTGGCAATGGCACATTAGCGTCATTGCGACATGCCGTGGCAACCGACAATTGGCTGGTATCAGGTGACGCGGTAGTCTTTGTTGATAACCACGACAATCAGCGCGGGCATGGTGGTGGCGGACACGTTATTACCTTTGTGGATGGCGCATTGTACGATTTAGCGAATGTGTTTATGCTCAGCTGGCCTTATGGGTATCCCAAAGTCATGTCGAGTTATGCTTTTCAAGGTGACACCGACGCGGGGCCGCCTTCGTTAGCTGTTCACGCGAGTAGCCAGCCAGCCTGCTTTGAAGACACATGGCAGTGCGAGCACCGGCGCCCGGTTATCGCGGGGGCAGTAGACTTTCGACGCAATACGGCTGACCAGCAAAGGGTAACCAACTGGTGGGATAACGGCGGCAACCAAATTGCCTTTGGGCGGGGTAGCGCCGGGTTTGTTGTCATTAATGCTGGGGATACGACTCTTAGTACCGCCCTTGAGTCATCAATGGCGCCGGGACGTTATTGCAACATACTTAACGGTAAACCGGATGCCGAAACGGGGCAATGCCGGGGCCAGGAAGTGCTGGTGGATGAACGCGGCAGAATTCAGGTTGCCGTGCCCGCGCTAAGTGCGATAGCGATTCATCACAACGCCAAACCCGGTGGTTAAAAATGGAATTCCAGAACGTAATTCAACACCACAGAAGCAGAATCAAACAGGACGCATAGCGCTATGTCAGAGTTATATAATTTAAACGATAAAGTGGCCATTGTTACCGGCGGTGGAAAGGGACTGGGTTACACCATTGCCGAAACGTTGCTGCGAGAAGGCATGCAGGTAGCAATTTGTGGCCGTACTGAAAAAACCATCACAGACGCGGTTGCCAATTTATCGGCCCAATTTGGCGAGCGCATTTTGGGCGCAGTGTGCGACGTTAGTGATGCTCAACAGACCAGCCGGTTTGTGGAGCAGGTAATCAATCGCTTTGGTGATATTCACGTACTAATCAATAACAGCGGCTTCGGTAAGGAAACCCGAGTGTGGGAAACCAGTGAAGCTGACTGGGACGAGGTAATGAATACCAATGTGAAAGGCACTTTTCTGATGTGTAAACACACCGTGCCCGCCATGATTGCCAATCGCGAAGGGTATATTCTGAATATTGCTTCGCAGGCTGCTTTAAACGGCTATGCTAAAGCCGGCGTGTATTGTGCTTCCAAGTTTGCCATGGTGGGTTTGGGTAAAGCGCTGCAGGAAGAAGTTCGAGAGTATGGTATTCACGTTCATTCCCTGAACCCGGCATTAATTCAATCAGGTAAGCAACCAGGGGACGCCATTGATTCGGGACTGATTCAGAACGAGGATATTGCGAATATGGTGGTGTATTTGCTTAAGCAACCGCGCAGATTGAAAATTGATAATATTGGTATGTGGGGTTTTTAGCCCTAAGTAACCGATTCTTTCTTGAAATTTCGCATCCCAAAGCGCAGTATAAATAATATACGCTATAGTTTAAGTACCCTGGTTTCTGAACGCCAGCATTAAGCTAAGTAGTAGTGCTGGCAAAAGATTTTACTTCCACAACCTAGTGAGGGATGCACTAGTGGCCATGATTTCTGGCATCAAGCAATCTCTGTTCTCCGCTAATCGGCGCGAGGGGCATGCGCTCACCGTGTTGGCCATTGTATTGTTTCTGCTGTTTGATTTTATTGCGTTGTCGTTAAACGTGTGGTTGTCGTATCGCATCGAACAACAGGCAATTAATATTAACCTGTCTGGCCGCCAGCGCATGTTAAGTCAGCGCATGGTCAAAACACTGCTGCTCATGGATAAAACGGTCAGTGACGAAGTGCAGTACTCCGAGTATCTGGAAGAATTGCGCGATACGTTTAATCGATTTGATTTGACCCTTGATGCATTTCACCGCGGAGGGCGGACGTTGTCTGCTGAGTCTGAAATGATTCAAATCGAGCCACTTACCGGTGACGAAACCCGCACCATTATGAATCAGGCACTGTTGGAATGGGCGCCTTTGCGGCAAAAAATTCGCCAGCTAATCGGGCGGGAGTTTGACACCGCATTACTGCAACAGGCAAATGATGTCGCGCAGCGAAAAAACCTCACCCTGTTGGCGCTAATGAATGGGCTTACTATAGAACTTGAGCATGACACTCAACTTGAAGCCCAGCGAATTCGCTTCTTTCAGGGGCTGGCTTTCCTGTTAGCGCTGATCAATTTTTCTGTTGCAATTGTTTTGTATCGTCTCCGAGTGCGCAAAGCACACCATACCCTCGATTTAATCGACAATATTATGAATCGCATTGCCAGTGGCATCGTAGTTGTTGACCAAAACGGGGTAATTGTTCGCGTTAACAGGGTAATGGCTAAAATGAGTGGCTTTTCACAGAAAGAGTTACTGAACAAAAAGTTATCGGTATTACTGGGGGAATTTGAAGGTAAACCGTTTGGGCTTAAAAAGCAGGGGGAGCGCTACCACTGTAAAATTGAAATCAGCAATGTATCGCTCAATAACAAGCCTGCTAAGGTGTATACCGTTATTGATGACACAGAAGCCGTCGCGCAAAAGCAAGAGCTGACGCAACTGGCTTACCATGATCAGCTGACCAATTTGCCAAACCGGCATTTATTTAATGATCGTTTGGAGCAGGAACTAAAGCGTTCTATCAGGCGCGGTGAGAAAATGGCCGTGTTGTTTGTTGATCTTAATGGGTTCAAAGAGGTAAATGATAAACACGGGCATAAATTTGGCGATGTGCTACTGGGACGTGTTGCAATGCGTATGCGCGATGCCGTAAGAGAATCTGATACTGTTGCCCGAATAGGCGGCGATGAATTTACATTATTGCTTACCGATGTCTCTCACTTTGAACAGTGCAAAGCATTGGTTGAAAAAATCCTGCGAGAAATTTGCAAACCTTATTTAATTCATGAATTAGTAGTTGAAATTGGAGCAAGTATTGGTGTGTCGTGTTTTCCGCACGATGCAAATAATGAAGCCGATTTAGTCAGTCTGGCCGATAAGGCCATGTATAAGTCAAAGGCAAGTGGCGAAAGCCGAATCACTTTCGCCAGCGAATGGTTAACAAATACAAGTTTATAGTTCAGGCAGCAAGGTCACTTTGTGCAGAATAATGGGTTCAACAGGGGCATCGGCAAAGCCGAGCAGGGCCTTGTACTCCGTTTTTACTGCACCCATGGCATCTACCACTTCATACCCTTCTACCACTGCACCAAAAACGGTGTAGCCCCAGTTTTTACCAGGATCCAGACTGTCGTTCTCATCGAGATTAAAGAAAAACTGGCGGGTAGCAGTATGCGGATCGTTTTGACGCGCCATGGCTACCGAGTAGAGAGAGTTCTTTAAGCCATTACCGGATTCATTGTAAATTTCAGGAAACGAGGGCTTTTCCTCAAAATCGACGGTGTAACCCCCACCCTGTACCACAAACCCGGGTACAACTCGGTGAAAAATGGTGTCTTCGTAACTGCGTTTATCCACATAGCGCAAAAAATTGTTCACTGTAATAGGCGCTTTGCGTCGGTCCAGTTCAATAACAATGTTACCCATGGACGTTTCCAGTTTTACTTTGGGGTAGTAGTTGTCGGGCTGAATTTGCGAGCCGTCATCAGCCTGTTTGGCGGCCAATACTGGCAATGAAATTAACGCAAAACACAAAAATAGCGTTCTAAGCATAGGGATTCCTTATCGTTTAGCGGCGCTGTAAATAACAAATTTTCTATCGTTAGCGAGGGTTGTTACACCTCCGAACAAGCGCTTGAGTTTAGGGTAATAATCTAGATGCCGGTTGGCTACCACTATCAGATGGCCGCCTTTGTTTAGCAGTTCGTAGGCATCATGGAACATTTGCCAGGCAATATGATCGGTAATGGTATTTTGCTGGTGGAATGGCGGGTTGCAAAATACTTTGGTAACCGTTGGTCTGTCCGGACGGTTCAGCAAGGCTTCCAGGCAGTTACTTGCCACAAACTGGCACTGCGCCAGTTGATGGGGGAAATTCGCTGCGACGTTGTCTCGGGCCGATTCAATTGCCATGTAGGATTCATCTACAAACGTTACGGAGCACTGCGGTGCCAGCGTCAGCGCATTCAAACCTAACACACCATTGCCGCAGCCCAAATCCACAACGTGATCATGATTGGCAACTGACATGTGCTCAAGCAGTAATCTTGCACCAATATCGAGAGACTGACGCGAGAATACATTAGCGTGATTGCTAACGCTTACACTGTTCCCCGTAGGTAATTTGCACTGCCAAACTGTGGGGTAAGGTGAAGCCATCTCTCTGCT
The DNA here is from genome assembly GCF_006494365.1 of Aestuariibacter sp. GS-14. Lineage (GTDB taxonomy): Bacteria > Pseudomonadota > Gammaproteobacteria > Enterobacterales > Alteromonadaceae > Alteromonas > Alteromonas mangrovi. Next base: position 195,488 of record NZ_VHIP01000006.1, on the reverse strand, counting down.
GAGCCTGACAGGATCGGGTGAACAAAATATCAGGCGCGATTTTTTCTTTGCCAGTGAGGTATTTGTAGGGCCCAGGTATTTTTCAAATAAATCCAATACGCCCCGGGTAACCGCTTTAATTTTTGCCGCCGCAATAATACGGGTGTCTGGCGTAACAACACTGTGTAGCTGAATAAGCTGGTGTTCCAGCAAGGCCAGCGTGCGCGGGATTTTAATGAGTACCAGAGCCGGTGTGGCTGGCAGTGCGGTAAGGCAATCAATCGCAGAGATCGCGTTACATGCGTTAGCCTGAAGGTTTTCGCTCAGCGATAAACGGGCAATGGTAGAGTCACTTACCCAAACAGGTTGTTGTTCAGCAAAAAAGGTACCGAGTGATCCAAAATCATCATTCATGATTATCCAAGGCTGACCTACAGGTACACTCGGTTCGGTTAACAGGTGTTCGATGAGCAGCTCGTCGGCACTGTCCCAGGCCTGCAGGCTTTTATGTTGGTGTTTGGCCGGATAACGAATCAAGGTTAGTTGCCGGTCAAATAGTGTAAACTCTGTGTTCATGAACGCATTTTATCTTGGTGTTAAATACTGTGCAGTCTGATCTTTTTCTCTCGCCCGCCCAGGGGCTCAAAGCACTGCCGCTAAGAGATGCCCGGGTGAGTTACCAGCCGGACTGGCTGAGTGAGCAAGAAGCATTAACATTACATGCTCAATTACAGCAAAGCTTGCCCTGGCGGCAGGATACTATCAAATTGTACGGTAAATCGGTATTGATTCCACGCCTGCAAAGCTGGCATGGTGCAGCGCATTGTGAATATACCTACTCAGGTTTGCGCATGATACCTCATCCGTTCACCCCCTTGTTAGACTCATTAAGGGAGAGGCTTACTCTCGAGCTGGATACACAATTTAACTGCGTGCTGGCTAATTGGTACAGAGACGGACAAGACGGCATGGGGCTGCATGCCGATGACGAACCGGAACTTGGGCCCGAACCGGTAATCGCATCCATATCGTTAGGGGCAGAACGCAAATTCAGTTTTAAACATTTACCCAGCGGTGAGCGCACCGATATACAACTTGCCAATGGCAGTTTGCTGGTAATGGCGGGTCAAACACAACGTTTTTATCATCATGGGTTGAGCAAGACGCGCAAAGTCATTGATGGTAGAATCAACCTCACGTTTCGCTATATTGCTCCTCACTTATGCAAGTAAATGCTTTTATTGAATCGCAACTCAATGCACATCTTCAGCCAGTATTTCTGGATATTCAGGACGAAAGCCATCAGCACAATGTCGCGCCCGGCGCGCAAAGTCATTTTAAGGTAACGATTGTATCAGATGCGTTTGAGGGGCAGCGCCTGATTGCCCGGCACCGACAAGTTAATGCCTTGCTGGCTGACGCATTAGCCGGACCGGTGCATGCGCTGGCGTTACATACTTACACACCTCAGGAATGGACTGCCCGTGGCGAGCAATCCTTTGCTTCTCCGCCCTGTCGCGGTGGCAGTAAATCAGGCTAGCAGCTACAGCAGGTTCCGCGACGCCAACAGATCAAACGCTACAATGGTCACCGGTAACGACAGCAGGGTGGTAACTGCAATAATACTTGCTGCCAGCCGGTGGTCGCCGCCCAGACTTCGTACCATAACGTAACTGGCGGCGGCCGTAGGCGAAATCGCCATCAGCAGTACAATGCCCAAAGGCATACCCTGTAAACCTGCAAAATAGGCAATCCCCACCATAATAGCCGGGTACAACACACACTTACTTAGCGTGCTTAAGGAAATGTTAAACCAGTCATCGCTGAACGATCGAAATTGCAGTGATGCTCCCGTGCAAAGTAACGCCAGTGGCAGTGTTAACTGCGCGAAGTATTTACCGGTGGTAATGGCAATGCCCGGCAGTGACCAGTTGAAATACGAGAACGGCAGTGCACAGCAAATAGCAATGATCAGCGGGTTTTTAGCAATGCCGGACAGTTGCTTTGTAAGTGAGCGCTTACCTTCCTGATAGAAGTTTAAAACAAATACACTCAGTACATTAAACAGAATAGTTACCAGACCCAGATACACCGAGGCTGCAGCGAGTCCATCGCTGCCATAGGTATTGGCGCAATAAGCCAAACCAATGATCCCCATATTGGCGCGAAAGCCGCCTTGGGTAACCACACCTTTTGCATCAGGGTTGGCAACCAGCACATGACTTAATCCCATAAACACCAGGAAATAACCCAGGGTCCCGGCAAGCCCGATACCAATAAGTAATGGATTTGCGGCATGGCTGAAATCAGCCTGACTGATTGATAAAAACAACAACGCGGGCAGGGCAACGGTGAATACCAGTTTGGATCCCGTTGCAACAAACTCGTCGTTGATCAGTTTAACGCGGATTAACACGTTACCCATTACCAGCAACGCCAGTACGGGCCCGATAACGGTGATCGCAAAATCGATAGTGGAGGACTGCATGAATAGTTTGGTGGTTCGGAAAAGGTTACTTCGTAGCTTAACACTCAAATCCATATATTTTCAGTGTTATTAATGTGTCCCTTTCCTCAAAGCGCATTGATTTGTCCTGTTTATCTGCAATTCAACGAGTGCAGGTCATCGACTCTATTTACATCGGCGGCGTTATACCTGATGTTATAAAGTAACAATTTCAGGAGCTAAGCATGCAGAGCCGGCGACAACTTTTAAAAACATTTACCACGCTATCACTTGGTGGATTATCTCATTCAGTATTCGCCAGCGGTGAGGACTCAACAATAAATGAGCTTGTAGATTTACTTCACACCAATGCATCACCGCAAGCAGTGGCAAGGGATGAGTCTTATTGGAACAAAGTGTCGCGTTATTATCTGAAGGGAACTGATACCATCAACCTTGAACAAGGCTATTGGGGGAAAATGGCACTGCCGGTCGAAGACGAATACATTCGATTGACCCGGAAGATAAATCAGGAAATGGCCTGGTACGCCAGAAAACATTGGTCGGATGATTTTAAGCAGGTGAAACAAACTGTGGCCAGGGCGTTAGGTGCAGAAGTAAACGAAATTGCGTTAACCCGAAATGCCACCGAATCGTTTGTGAATCTAATTACTCAGTATAAAGGATTGCAAAAACAGGACGCTGTTCTTTGGGCCGATGTTGATTACCCGAGTTTTCAGCACATGATGCAATGGCTGGCCAATGAACACAAAGCGGAAGGTATCGCACTATCCTTGCCTTCATCCGGTAGCAAGCAGGATTTCATTGATGCCTATACCGCTGCATTTCAACAACATCCAAATTTAAAGTTGATGTTGTTAACTCATACCAGCAACCAACACGGTTTAACGTTGCCCGTAAAGGAAATTGCGGCCCTGGCTAAATCAAAGGGAATTGATGTAATTTGCGATTGCGCGCAATCCTGGGGGTTGGTTAATTTTAAAATGGACGACCTTGGCGTAGATTGGGCAGTATTTAACTTGCACAAGTGGATTGGGTCGCCTGTTGGCGTGGGTGCTTTGTACATGAAGGCAGGCACACTTGAGCGAGTTTCACCGTTCCCGGGAGAGGCAGGTGGAAATGAATCAGCACAGAATCGAGTGCATATAGCTACGTCTGACTTCGCCGCGTTTCTTGCAGTGCCCCACGCCATTGCATTTCATTTTGCCATAGGGGGTGAAAACAAAGCTGAGCGGTTACGTTATTTGCGCAGCCGCTGGGTTGATGTAGCGAACACACTGCCAAACATTGAAGTGCTGGGTGCAGCCGACGTTGACGGTAGTTCAGGCATGGGCGGATTCAGAATTAAAGGCCAGGTGACCCAGCCGCAGGTCTCGGCGCTTCAACAACGCCTGGAAAACGAGTTTGGTGTATTTACAGTGGTGCGCCAGGATCTCGCCAGTGGCTGTAATATTCGTGTTACGCCACAGGTGTTTACTACGTTAGCGGAAATCGATACGTTCGCCAATGCGTTGATTAATATCGATAAAGCATTGTAATAAAACGTTTCTGTATGATAACTGGATAGGTGGCTAGCTCGAGGTATACTCGCGATTTATACTGGCCACCTGCACCTGATAATCCTGATACCAGTTTTGTTTTCCCTGCTGCTGGGCGGCTTTGTGGAGCGGATCGTTTTTCCAACGTATTACGCTGTCTTCGTCTGGCCAGTAGGATAACGCAATCTCTTTGTCGCCTTCACACAGCGCGGTAAATTCGAGGCAGCCGTATTGGTCTAAAGCCAACTGGCGCAGTTTGCCTGCTTGTTGCAAATACTCGTCATCGAGTTGTTTAACGGTGGCGCGAAAAATAACAACTATCATTGTGGTGCGTCTTTTAACACGGCCTTTAATCCACTTTGCATCAGGGCTTCCCGGCGGTTGTTGATCATGATGCGCGAAATAACTAATCCCGCAATCAGGGCTACCACAGGCACCCAACTGGCAAATCCCACCGCAACGTAAAGCACACCGCCAATACCAACAATCCACAGCAACGGAATTAACCAGCTGTAAAGGGTATAGCTGCGCAGGGCAGAAGGCGTAAAAGCTGCGGCCTGAGCTTGTTCAAGTATTTTAAACTGTTCGTGACGTTCGCGTTGGGCGATTTCAGGGAAATGGTCGATGTACTCTTTAATATCCATAAGATGCGATCAGGTTGTTTATTCGCTGCCAGTAAATCGAATATCACGTGGCTGGTCAAGTTCAGGCGGCATTTATTAACAAACTGTTAAAGGACAAATTCGCCTGACAGTGGTAGGATCGCCGACCGTTTTTTAATCACCCACTGAAGAAGCAAACATGTTTGACATAATCTCCAGTAAAGACAGCAACATCAAGAACGATGTGCTATCCGGGATAACGGTAGCGCTGGCACTGGTGCCAGAAGCCGTTGCCTTTGCCTTTGTGGCAGGTGTAGAACCAATGATTGGTTTGTATGCCGCCTTTATGATGGGTTTGATCACGTCTGCCATCGGCGGCCGTCCCGGTATGATTTCCGGTGCAACCGGTGCCATGGCGGTGGTAATGGTTTCGCTGGTTAGCCAGCACGGTGTGCAGTATTTATTTGCCGCGGTAATACTCGCGGGCTTATTGCAAATACTCTGCGGCATATTCCGGTTAGGTAAGTTTATCCGGCTGGTGCCATACCCGGTAATGCTGGGTTTTGTAAACGGCCTGGCAATTGTGATATTCCTGGCACAGTTAGGGCAGTTCAAAGTAGCTAATGCGCTGGGCGAACAGCAGTGGATGCAGGGCACCCTGTTGTACTGGATGCTGGGTTTGGTTGCGCTTACCATGGCCATTATTTACATTTTGCCACGGATTACCAAAGCCATTCCCGCGTCACTTGCCGCTATTATTACCATTACCTTATTGGTTCACGGACTGGATTTAGAAGCGCGAACGGTAATTGATTTTGTGCGCGATATGCTGCCTGCCGACCAAAAAGACAGTGCGACGCTTGCCGGTGAATTACCGTCGTTTGCCATCCCTATGGTGCCGTTTACCTGGGAAACCTTCATGATTGTGTTGCCTACGTCGGTGATCCTCTGTTTGGTGGGCTTAATTGAATCCTTGTTAACCTTGTCACTGATTGACGAAATGACCGACACACGTGGCCGTGGCAACAAAGAATGTATTGGTCAGGGTGTGGCAAACACCGTGAACGGCTTCTTCGGCGGTATGGGTGGTTGCGCCATGATTGGTCAGAGCATGATTAATATTAACTCTGGTGGTCGTGGGCGCCTTTCCGGTATTACTGCTGCCGTGGTGCTGTTGGGCTTTATTTTATTTGCTGCACCGCTGATTGAAATGATCCCGCTGGCTGCGCTGGTGGGCGTTATGTTCGTGGTGGTAATTGGTACGTTTGAATGGGCGTCGTTCCGCATTATTCGCGGTGTGAACAAGGAAGATGCGTTTGTACTGTTCCTGGTAACTGCGGTGACGGTAATTGCCGACCTGGCCATTGCGGTTGTGGTGGGCGTGATTGTGTCTGCACTGGTATTTGCCTGGAAACACGCGCGCCACATTGAAGTAAAAACGCACGTAGATAAAGACGGCTGGAAAGTGTACGAGTTACAAGGTCCATTGTTCTTTGGGTCGGTTAGTCACTTCCGCGATTTGTTCGATATTGCCAACGACCCGGATGATGTGGTGATTGATTTCCAGTCGAGCCGTATCTGGGACTCGTCAGGTATCGACGCTTTGGATGGCCTGGCCGATAAATACGAAAAAGCAGGTAAAAAGCTGCATATTCGCCACGTAAGTCACGAGTGTTTAGCACTGCTTACCAAAGCGAATAAGTTTGTAGAAATTAACGTTAATGAAGACCCACGCTATCACATTGCATCAGATAAGCTGGGTTAAGTTGCACATTTACGGTTAACGTCTACCGTTTCAGAAACCGAGCCAACTGGCTCGGTTTTTTCTTGTGCGCCCAGTGCTAATTTAGATCAGCACGCGTTGTTCCGAATGGCATTGATATGTAGGTTGCGCGGGGTTATTTCCCGTGGGCAAAAACGGGTTAAGGCTACGTCGCATCCGCCTTCTTGTAAAAACAATACCAAGTCCAGTACTAACCACATTTCCAGAGCGCGCCGAAATCCCTGCGACACCAACTGCAACCGGCGAAACTCACGGTATCTCACTTCTGCCTTTTGCAAAAATGGTGCAAAGTTAATGTCAGGCGGCAGGGCAATGTTACATTTTTCTGCCAGTGTTCGGATCGTTACTTCAGGGCCAAGGGCTACGTAGGAGTAGGGTAACGACGGCGTGGAGCGGTATTCATCTTTGCCGGTGATGTCCCGCTGAATCAAATCAAAGGCCATTCGCCATTCACTTAAGGTGCTCACTTGTTTGCACACTCTTGGTGACGAGGTAACCATTTCTTGTACCGCAAGGCGCACCTGATTTTTACTCAGATACAGGTTGTTGTCAGCAGCGATTGCAGACAGGGGCTCATAATCTCCATGCAGCCACTGATGGTAACAACAGGGTGCAAAGGATAAGTACTGCGAGTTGCTCGCCAGCCATTGCCTGAGCAGAGTTCGGTGCAAGTCGCCACAAGCATGCAAGGCAATAACATGTTCGTGCGAATGAAAATCATGACTTTCTGCCAGCACATCCTTGCAGCTAAAGTGTGCCTTGTTAACCCAGGGCGCAGCAAGTGCGCTGCCTTCATCACACAGTTGTGATTGCATTTCTATACCGTGTAAATCGCGCTGCCAATGATGAGCAACCGCGCGGCCTAAATGCGCTTTACCTGAGCACCAGTCTACCACTGTGGATACGCCTGGTGCCGCCTTTTCCGGCAAGGCGCCAATGAAGGCAAAAATTTGCGACCATTTTCGCCCCGACACGCCCGTTGCCAGGTGTTTGTTGAGTTCCACCGGATGGATGTTCTGCGCAACATTTAAGAGGGCCAGCATGTCCCCATAGTGGGGAATATAATTGGCTAAAAACTGATGGAGTTTCTCTGCACTGTTATCAATGTCATTAAACGCTTTCTCACTGAGTTGCAGTACCTGCTTGCTTAATTCAGGGTAGTGCTTGCGCCACACCATGTCGGGATTGTAAAACGGTGAGTCTCGCCAGAAGTCCTGAAATTCAAGGAGTTGTTTAGTGAGTGCAACAAATTGCTGAGCGTGGTTCATTATTCAGGTTAGTTCAGATAAAACGATTGTTTAGTAATGGCTTGCAACGAGAGAATGATACCTGAGGGTACACTGCAAATCGATTGATAAAGTCAATTTACTTATGTGTAGTGATCATGAGAGGGAAGTACCAATGGCGATTGAAAAATAAGGCTACTCTGATGGGACGTTGGAGACAGATTGAGTGCCGCTATCTGGTAATGGTTACGTCACGAGCGTCGGCACCTTGTTCAATATGAGTGCTGGAAGGGGGGATGGCGAGTTTTGCCATCATCCTGTACCGAATCGCAATGAGGTATGGTGAATCGCATATCACTGACTCACCGCTGTGAATACGCTTCGTTAAGTGCTTTTAACCGGTAGCCATTACCGCGGATAGTGGTGATCTCCAGGCCCGCTGTTGGGGGGATTTTTTGCCGTAGCCTGCTGATGTATACGTCCACAATATTCGTTAGCGGATCGGTATTGCTTTGCCACACACGGCTTAATATACGCTCCCGGGTAAGCACTTTATTCTGTGACTCTATAAAATAGCTCAGCAGGTTGAACTCAATGTTGGTCAGCGTCAACTCCTGCGCATTCTCGTTGTGAATAATACTGGCCAGCTTGGATTCTAAGTCCAGCACCAGATTGGCAAAACGCATTTGTTTGGCTTGCGTAATTGGCTGCGCTCGTTGGCGTCGTCCAAGTGCATTCATACGGGCTAGTAATTCGTCGAAATCGAAGGGTTTACACAAGTAGTCGTCGGCACCTTTATCTAGCCCGTTTACTTTGTCGCCTATATCGTCGAGGGCGGATAACAGTAACACCATCGGTGCATGACTGAGCTGCTTCAGGGGTGAGAGAAGATCAACGCTATCGTCCTCACCAAACATCCTGTCGAGTACCAGCAGATCTGGCTTCTCCCGTTTAACTACGTCAATCAGGTTGTGCAGTGAAGTCTCTTTAATACATTCAAAACCCTCCGCTGTAAGCCCCCGATACAGAAAATTTACTAACGAGATTTCGTCGTCGGCAATTAACACTTTCATGAAACAACATCCATTGGCAAATAAACTTGAAACAAGGCGCCTTCTCCTGGGGTTGAGCTGACCCGGATTTCGCCACCATGAGCCTCAACTATTGCTTTGGCGATAGCCAGCCCAAGCCCCAGGCCCTCCGACTTATGTTTAAAGCGAACAAAGCGTTCGAAGATATGATTAATATCCGAAGGCGAGATCCCTTCTCCAAAATCCTTAATGTCAATGCAGGCACGGTTGTTGATTTGTTTAAGTGACACGATAACTGGCGTTTGCGGCGCTGAATATTTGCATGCGTTATCAAGCAGAATTGCCACTACCTGCTTAAGGCGCTGGTGATCGAAACTTAGCTGCAGCGTTTTGGCGTGATTATCTATTTCAAGGGTAAAGTCGCGGTCTTTGTGCAGGCGTTGCCACTGGCTTACCTGGCCGTGTAAAAAGTCGCCAAGCGCCTGACGGGCGGTGTCGAGTTTTAACTGGCTTAGTTCGGCTCTGGCCAGTAACAGCAAGTCATCCACCAGTTCACTAAGATTTATCGCCTGAACCAGAATGGAATCGAGTGTTTCCCGGTATACCTGTTCAGACGCTGCAGACTGTCGCAGTGTTACCTGTGCTTCACCTCTAATAATGGTGAGCGGTGTTCTGAGTTCATGGGAAACGTCAGCAAGAAACTGTCTTCTCCGGGAATCGACTTTGGTGAGTTGTTCATTAACCTGACTTATTTCTCTGGTTCTTTGCTCGACTTCAAATTCCAGTTGCCGGCGGGACTGTTCTGCTTTCATTTCGTGATCAGCCAGTTTTGTAGCCAGCAGGTTGAGTGACTTTACGAGTTGAGAGAACTCGGTATCCAGAGTTTCCGGTAAGCGTTGCTGGTAATCCCCCGCAGCAATGGCATTGGTTCCGTTATTGATTATGGTAAGCGGCTGATAAAGTTGATTAAACAGCCAGTAACAAGCAAGAATAATACACGGAGTCGCAAACAGGGCTATACCAACCGCGAACCATACGATGGCGGTATTGAGCGTTTCTATTTTGGCGTTAAGTGCGGCTACCACATTACCCTGACGTACTACGGCTGCATTGATAGCTTCACGGAACTCGTTATCAATTTTAACTTCAAGCAGGGTTCGTAAACGATTCTGCTGGTCGAGTGGCGTATTATTATAAATGGCGGTAATGGCTTTAAATTCTGCAATGATGGCGTTAATAAGTGCTGCCAATTCGTCGGTGTCTTCAACACTGCCCGCCGTCAGCTTATTGCCTAGTGCCTGTCTCTGCTGAAGTTCCAAACGTCGGATCTTCTCTAACGACTGACCAATCAGAGCCTGCTTGTTACGAATAATGGCCTGATTGGCACTCTCCCCAAATATGAGCTCGTCGGTGAGCTGCTTAAACATGCGATAAGAAATGCTACTGAGTTTTTGATGCTCTGCCAGCAGGGTCTGCGCCGTATTGCTTTGCTCTAGATTGATTTGGGTCAGATAAGAGGAAACGGCGGTAAAGCACAGCGCAATCATCATGATGAGCCCGGAAGTTATCCCAAATAAATAGATTTTTCGTTTGTACATAAACGTTCGTCGCCATTACCTTTTCCTTATTACGTAGATTTCTCGAAAAGAGTGCAATGTGTACTGCGCTATGTGAACGTATTGTTAATGATGTTCGTATTATTTTCTGGTTTGATCGGGCAGTCCGGTCTATTGCTGTTTATTGTTCGGTAGACGCAAGTCTGAAGAAGTAACAAATTACAGGCGGAGTATTATATGTTCTGGCAACAAAAGACGAAAACCAACCAAGCAATTCAGGCCCTCGAACAGAGTATTATTGCGGTGGTCAGTATCGACGAAAAAAATATAGTTACATTTTTTAACCTTGCTGCAGAACAGATCTGGGGCTATCGAAAAAGTGAAGTCGTGGGTAAAAACGTAGCTATGTTACTTCCTCATGAATTGCGCGCTAAGCACGATAGCTTTGTAAACCACCATCGCCAGACTGGTCAGGATAAAATTGTTGGTAGCTCCAGGGACGTCCAGTTACAACGCAAGGATGGCAGTAAGCTGTGGGTACAATTGTCGTTGTCCAAAATTGTGCTCAACGGGCAAATTCATTACACCGCTTTTGTGCGTGATATTTCTCAGGAAAGAGATTCCCGGGAAACTATGGCGCAAACGCTCGAGCAGGCATTGGATGCCGTTGTCTGTATCGATGAACACAACTGCGTTACCTTGTTCAATGCCGCCGCTGAAACCTTGTGGGGATACGATCGTGAGGAAGTGCTGGGGCAAAACGTGAAGATGCTGGTTCCACAGGCTATTCAGGCAAATCACGATAGATATGTTAACGCTAACCGGGAAACCGGGCAGGATAAAATCGTCGGTACCAGCCGTGAAATTAAAATAGAACGTAAAGACGGTAAAGTGCTGTGGGGGCAGTTATCGTTATCGAAAGTCAGACTTGAAAGCAAAACGTTGTATACCGCGTTTGTTAAAGACGTAACCCAGGAAGTACTCATGCGGGAAGAGCGGGAAATGCTCTCTATGGTTGCCAATGAAACAGATAACTCAGTCATTATTACCAATTCGGCCGGGCTGATTGTGTACGTGAATAAAGGCTTTGAAAGGTTAACCGGCTATTCACTGGCAGAAATTAAACACAAGAAACCGGGCGACTTCCTGCAGGGCCCCGAAACCTCAGTAGACACCATAGCCCGAATTCGCAAGAATCTGCACGACCGTACGCCGTTTTATGATGAAATCCTAAACTATACCAAGAGTGGCGAGCCGTACTGGGTATCGTTGTCTATCACGCCAATCCTGAATGAAAAAGGCGAGGTGAAAAACTATATTTCGGTACAGGCTAACATTACCGAGGTTAAACAGATGGCGCTGGACTTTACCCGTAAAATCAATGCCATCGACAATTCATTGGTGCTAATCGACATTGATAAGGATGGCCGGTTGAAAACGCCCAGTGATTTGCTGGCAGCAAAGCTCGGTTCAAGGGCCACGCAGCAGGCCTTTGTGGATCAAGTGTTAAAAGAACTCAGCGCAGAACACAAGGCAGAGTTGCAGGGCAGTGGGAATATTAAATTGCAGATAAATTTTGGTCATGGTGATTTTCTGTTGTCGTTGGATGCCGGAATTTGTGCACTGAAGAATTTTAAAGATGAAATTACTCAATACGTGTTGTTTGGTATTGATATTACGGCCCGAAGGATTGCTGTTAATCAAACTCAGGAAGCCATGAAGGGAGTGCTCAGTGTAAGTCAGACCATTAGTAATATTATTGGCACTATTAACGGGATTTCAGAGCAAACTAACCTATTGGCGCTTAATGCTGCGATTGAAGCGGCCCGGGCGGGTGATGTAGGTCGTGGTTTTGCCGTGGTGGCGGATGAAGTAAGAAACCTGGCTTCCCATTCTCGTGACGCCAGTAACGAAATTGATAAACTGGTGAAGGATACGGTAACCCGCATAGACGACTTGGCGGTGATGCTAGGGAAAATTGATCAATAACGACCGGGACTAACTGCAAACAGGGTGCAGTTAGTCTTGTAGTTGGTTGATTAATGCGCGTGCGTTAAAGTGGATCGCCTGGGTACCATTTAACTGTGGCCTGGCAAACAAAAAGCCCTGAAATTTACGGACCCCTGTATTATTCAGCCAGAGCCACTCTTCAAAGCTTTCTACGCCTTCAACTATCAGGTGGCTGCCCGTGGCATTGGCAAATTCAAATACCGAGTGCAGAATAGCCTGACGCGGCCCACTTTCATGAATCCCGTTGGTAATAGCTCTATCCAGCTTAATTTTGTCAGGCATGAGATCTGCCAGTAATGAAAGACCGGCGTAACCCGCACCAAAATCATCCAGTGACAGGCGGATCCCTGTGGCACGAATGCTTTCAATTACAGCAAAAAAGGCATCACTCTCTTTCACCATTTCACTTTCGGTGATCTCCAGTATTAATTGTTCCGGTCGCAACCCGCCTTCTTTCAGATAGCGTAATAATTGGTCCACCACTTGTTTATTTTGCGTTATTGCGCCGGGCAGCAAGTTAACCGATAAAGACTGACCGGGTTGTAAAAGTTTTGCGCCCTGTGTGATGGCAATTGCCTTGGAATTTAAATCAAACTCGTATCGTTGTTGCTCAGGAAGGCCGGCTAAAATTAGCTCCGGATAGGTCCCATCCTGATTGCGTAATAGTGCTTCATAGGACGAGATACCACCAATTCGGGTATCGACAATTGGTTGAAAGGCAAATTGAATTTGACTGGCAGGATAAGGGGCCAGCGTAATCGCGCTGGTAGCAATAATACAATTAACTGAGGCTTTGTCTTCTGCCGACACGCAGCTGCGCCAGCGGCCGGTAGCGAAGCTGTTAAGCAACGAGAATACCCTGCTGTCTCGTCTTACGGTAAGGTCTTGAGGTAACCAGTAACACTGGTTATCGGGATTTAAAATTAGGGTCCGCAAATGCCATTTCCCAAATTCGCGTTGGGCGCAGGCGCTGTCGACGACTTTCACAACGTTGGTATGGCGGGGATCGCTTTTAATATGTTCAAACAGACCATGAACGGTTTCGCCCTCACCCTCAAGAACCTGAAAAAAGAATTCTCCATCGAACAGCAATAAACCGGTTATGTTGTTGGCCTTATTAAAGGGAACTGAATCATCGACTATTTTATCGATATCCTGTTCAGACATCTTTTGGGTAGCCCGACTACGATACACCAGTTGTCTTAACATGAGCGACTCCAACATTAACAAGGATGCGGTTCCACACTCCTAGTATAGACACTAACAAGTATACGAAAAGACCTCTCCAATAGTTTATTGATGCCGGTTACAGCACGGCTGAATCCTTGTTGAAACTGCGAGCTTCCAAAGCCTGCGCATTTTTAATGTTCTTTTAATCTTCCTTTCAAGTTTTATTCAGGCTTAAACAATACGCTTAATCATGAACAACAGGCAGTGATTAGTCGACACTGTTTACTTATCTAATTTAGGTATAAGAGAGTATGATTATGCAAAAAATGAACTTAAAAACGTTAGTGGCTATGTCGCTTTCTTCAGTGATATTAACAGGTTGTGCTACCGCGCAATCCCAGCAGTTAAACAGTGCTGCAAGTGAGCCCGCAATGAGCCATTCATCCGCGCCGGTGGCAGATAACCGTTTACTCTATTCTGATTCCTGTATTTCAGAGCGCGAAGTGGTTGAAGCCCAGAAATTATGGGGAGATGGGATTGTTCGTATTGGTTCGGTGTATACGGCTAACGGGGACTATAAAACTGCGGCTGCAGATTTTATTCAGGACATGTATGGCTACGACCTAAGCAGCGTGTTGTTCAAACCCACCCTGGCCGCCAAGGTGCAGTTTAGATCGAGTTTTGACGCAGCATTATCTTACTTTGTAGGTGGGAATGAGTCGTACACTGAAGATAAAGGTTTTGCCATTAAGCCCTATACCAAAGTGAAATTTGACAATGTTGGGATTATTAATAATAGCTGTAGTATGGCAGTGGCCATGGGTAATTATTATTTTACCGACATAAAAGGTGGCGAAACAAAAGTGGAATACACCTTTGCTTATGTTAAGGACAAATCCGGCAAGCTGAGAATTGTTGCACACCAGTCATCATTGCCTTACTCCCCGGCTTGACTCTGCGTATCAGTCAATACATGAGGTAGCTGCCTGCAGCTACCTTTTTTCGCAACTAAGCTGTGTTGGCGGGTTAATAATACCTGAAAAATGGGCGGTAGAAGGTGACTAATGACCGGTAAGGTTGCAAGGCCCTGATGCCGGGAGACGGTATCCTGCTATTGCGCATAACTCGTGCTTTCCCTCGTTAAAAGAAGCAGAAATAAAAAAGCCGAACATTGCGTTCGGCTTCTTATAGCGTAAAGAGGCTGTATTAGCTTTTCTTAGCGGCCAGGAAGTTAATGACGTCCAGGCGATCCTGTTCGGTCATGTCGCGGGTAAATTGTACTTTGTATTTACCGTTAACAATGAAAGTAGGTACCGAACGCACATCGTTGCGGTAATCTTCAATGACTTTATTGTTTTTCGCCAGCATCGACTTAACGCCAAAGCTGTCTACCAGACTGTCAAATTTCTCGCCATCCACACCATTGATCACAAAGATATTGCGGATATCCTTGATGCCGGTAATGGTTGCGCGCTGGCGATGAATGTAGTTAAAAATGGCACCGCTTAACTCGTCTTCCTGCTTCAGCGCTTTGGCCAGCAGCATGCCTTTTGTTACGTCGTCCTGAACTTCCTGACTGGTATAAGGCATGAAGTTTACGTGCACTTTTTCGAATTTAACACCTTTGTCCAGTGCTGCTTTCAGCTTGACTACAAAAGGCTCGGTGCGATAACAGTGAGGACACCAGTACGAGAAAAACTCAACGACCTGAGGTTTTTCACTCAAGGGCTTATCCAGTACTTCATAGTGCTCGCCTTCCTGCCATTTTTCGGCAGCACACGCCTGTAGCGGCACCAATAATGCCAGCATTATCAACAATGCAAACTTCTTCATTCTTGTATACGTCCTTCGTCAAGCTATGGAAAGTGCTGAGGTTATCACAAGGGCCGCACTTCGCCTAGTCGCTATCGACCAGGCGAATGTGGTTGTCGGCAAACCGTTAAAATGAATAGCTGGTGTGAGCCAGAATTCTGCGGTTACTGCCCTGATACCCTACGATATCCTCAAATGATTCATCCAGTGCGTTGTCAATGCGCAAACCTGCCTGCCACTGGCTATCGATTTGATAATCGATGTTAGCCGTCGTTAGCCAGTAAGGCTTTAAATGCAGGGTTTGTGCACTCGCCGGCCACGGTGGGTAGAAAGTATCTAACCGGGTACCAGTATACGCAGCCTTAATATAAGCAGACAAACCCTGAACCGGGAATGAATAGCGTGCAGTGAGTGAGCCTGTGTGATTTGGACGGCGCAGTTCAACTGTTTCAGTTTCACCCTGGGTTGCATCCAGGTATGTGTAGTGTGCCGTTACGCTGATATCGTCATACTGCCACTGTGCGGAGGCTTCAACACCGTCGCGACGCGATTTGCCAAAGGCATTCTGGGCCGTGTACATACCGCTGTCGGCGTCGTACACGAAACCCTGAATCTCGTCTTCTAAGCGCGTTGAAAACACACTTAGCTGCAAGGTGACATTGGCCGGTAAAATAATATCTGCGCCTAATTCAACATCCTGGCTTTGTTCAGGAAGCAGGGCAGGGTTGCCAATAAATGTGGCGGGATAATAGCCATACAGCTCAGTGAAGCTGGGCGTTTTTACGGCTTGCCCCACACTGGCGAATACCTTTACGTTATCGGTAATGGCATAACGTGCCCCGGCGCGATAGCTCCAGGCGCGGCTAAAGCGTTCGTTGTCGTCGTAACGCACACTCAATTGTGTATTCAGCTTGTCGTTGCCCAAACCGGTTAATTCGGCAAACACACTGCTGGTACTGTCTTCACCGCGGTAATTGGGGTCGTCCCAGCTAACCGGGCCACTTTGCTCGAATTCACGGCGCAGGTACTCACTGCCAACTGCCAGTGTGGTTTCACCCAGAGCAACAAAATGCGTCCAGGTAAACTGTTTGCGCTCACCCTGTGTACCACCTGCATCAATACCGTCGGTAGTATTGCTGTTTTCGTTGCGGTTGTAATGAATGCTCACTACGCTGCGATAGGGCAGGTCTGTAGGGGTAAACTGCCAGTTTACCTGTGCTGATAACTGCTCACCATTGGTAACGTTATCCGCATCGGCTGGCAGACCAGTTACCGCGTAATCTACCCCATCGTACTGATTGGTGTAGTCGGTGAAGCGTACTTTTGCATCCAGACTGTGTTGCTCGGCTGGTTGCCACTGAATACCACCATTCAATGTGGTGTTTTCGTATCCGTCGCGCTCACCACCCAGGCGTGACACGTTGTCACCTGCGGTATCAAGCACACTGGCAGAGGCATTTGCCTGAAGTTGCTCGCCACGGAAACTGGCAGAGGCTGCTGCGCGATAGGTGTCGGCGTTACCGGCACCGGCCGACACACTCACAGTGGAATTGGATTGATTGGCCGCTGTGGTGGTAATGCTGAGTACGCCGCCTACGGCACCACTGCCCCACAAGGCGCTTTGTGCACCGCGGAACAATTCAATGCGAACAATATTGGCGGCGGTTAAATGGGCGAAGTCGAATAAGCTGCCCTGGCTGATGTCGTTGGCTACCACACCGTCGATGAGCACCAGCAGATGATTGGTTTCACTGCCGCGCAAGCGCAACTCAGTTAACGAGCCCGGGCTACCAGACTGACTAATACTAATACCCGGTAAACCGCGTAACAAATCGGTGATCTGCGACGCGCCGGATGCCTGAATGTCCTGTTCGGTAAGCACGGTAACCGACGCAGCCAGTTTACTGAGTGCCAGTGGCGTACGCGAACCGGTTACGGTAATGGTTTCAACGGGTGCTGATTGTGCGAATGAAGTAGTTGAAAAGCCCGCAGTGCAGGCCAGTGCTACCGCGCATGAAAGTGTACGAATGATCATAATAGGTTCTCTGTTTGCACTCCCACCGAGTGCCGAGATAAGATTTTCGATGCCTTGCTGGTGCATCGACCCTGCACAGGCCGGTCTCCGGGCTGTCAAACACGCGGTTGCGTGCGTCCCGCCTTCCCGGCAAAGCCGGTGGCGCATAGGGAACACAATAAAACTATTGCTTGATTACCGTTGCGGGGGCAGCGTAAGTCTTTCACTTACTTCCCGATTATCCCAGCGCGTATAAGGCTGGGCACCTGTGTTGGCGGCAATTATAAGTGGATGGAATAAAAAGTAAAATTTTTATACCGCAATGCCAGCTGTACTGGCATGGGTATGTTTATGTGGATCAGTACTGCGGAGTGAGTGACAACGGTGGTTCTTGCAGAACAGACAATTGCTCTTTCAGGGCCAGTACCTGCTGTTCCCAGTATTTGAGTTCACCAAACCACGGGAATGCCCTTGGAAACGCGGGATCTTGCCAGCGATCTGACAGCCAGGCCATGTAATGCACCATTCGCATAGCGCGCAGAGGCTCAATTAACGCCAGTTCCCGATTATCGAAGTCGCAAAACTCTTCATAGGCTTCCAGCATCGTTTCTAATTGCAGTAACTGTTGAGGGCGGTCGCCGCTTAACATCATCCACAAATCCTGCACTGCCGGGCCCATTCGGCAATCGTCCATATCAACAAACATCGGGCCGTCTCGCCACAAAATATTCCCCGCGTGACAATCGCCATGCAGGCGAATGGTCTTTTTGGGTTTGTAGAGCGTTTTGGTTAGGCTTATTACCTGATCCAAAATGGTAAAAAAAGCGTTTTTCAGGCCATCTGGCAACAACTCACTGTGCTCCAGCGTATTGCGCGGCTGAGTTAAAAAACTCTCGGTATTCAGCGTAGGGCGGTGCGCAAAAGGGTTGCTCCCGGCTACTTTATGCATACGGCCGATAAAGCGTCCCATCCACTCAAGGTGGTCAAGGTTATCCAGTTCAAACTGTCGTCCGCCCGCAGACGGAAACAATGCGAAACGGTACTGTTGAGCGTAATGCAGCGACTGGCCATTGTGCAGGCAAGGCGCCACTATGGGAATTTCGGCGTCTGCCAGTTCCTGGCTAAACTGGTGTTCTTCCAGAATTTGCTCGTCGCTCCAGCGCTGCGGCCGGTAGAACTTCACAACAAAGCGTTGCTGCTCGTCGCTAATAAACTGATAAACGCGGTTTTCGTAGCTGTTTAACGCCAGCAGGCCCGACTGGGGATAGATGCCGCACTGTTCAAGTGCGGCAAGGATGGTATCGGGCGACAGCGCGGCAAAAGTAAAGTCACTCACTGAATAATTGGTTACCGGTAGAGGAATTTCGTTGGTTCAAGAACCTCTACAATACTGCCATCCTGGCCGGTAGTCGAGACATGGAAGTAGATTTCGGTTACCCGGCCGTCAAGATTCTCGGGATCCGTTGCCACCGAAACCGGTAAGCTGAACACCTCACCACCCTCTACGGTAACCACTTGTTCACCAATAAACTGATACTCAGCCAACCCTTCTACTTTGATGGTGTAAGTATACTGGGATTGCGATTTGTTCAGCACTTTTAACGTGTAAACGTTCTCTATTTGCCCGTTCAGGTTTTCGCGATACAGCGAGTTGCGGTCACGAATAATGTCGACTTCAAGGGGAACCCGCGTAGCGATATCGGCAATCAATAATCCCACCATTACCAACAGTACTACCAAATACCCAATCAGTTTGGGGCGAACAATGTGGGTGGTGCCTCCATTTAATTCGTGTTCGGAAGTAAAGCTGATCAGGCCTTTGGGGTAATCCATTTTTTCCATTACGCCATTACATGCGTCCACGCAGGCACCGCAGTTAATGCACTCATATTGCAGGCCGTTGCGAATGTCGATACCGGTTGGACATACCTGAACACACAGGTTGCAGTCGATACATTCCCCCAGGCCTTTGTCGGCGAGTTCGGCATGGGCAAGTTTGCGAGGGCGTGGACCGCGTTTTTCACCCCGGTTGGGATCGTAAGACACGGTAAAGGTGTCTTTGTCGAACATTGCCGACTGAAACCGCGCATAAGGGCACATGTGCGTACACATAATTTCGCGCATCCAGCCCGCGTTTCCGTAGGTACACACAGTGAAAAACAGAATTGAAAAGGTCGCCCAAAAACTGGCGTTAAAGGTAAAGAAATCAATAAACAACGGCCCAATTGGCGTGAAATAGCCCACAAAGGTGAGTGATGTTAATAGTGCAACCAATACCCAGGCAGTATGCTTGGCCGTTTTGCGCAGGAACTTGTCTGCGTCCATAGGGCGCTCGTCTAGTTTCATACGCTTGTTGCGGTTGCCTTCAAACTTCTCTTCAAACCATACGTAAATGTATGTCCAGGTAGTTTGCGGACACATAAATCCGCACCACACGCGCCCTGCAAAGGTGGTTATAAAAAACAGTGCGAACGCGGAAACAATGAATATGTAGGCAAGCAGAGTAAGATCCTGCGGCCATAACGTTAATGAAAAAATCGTGAAACGCTGCTCCATAATATCCAGCAGGATGGCCTGATGGCCGTCGTACTGTATCCACGGAAACACAGCGAAAATGGCAATAAATACAAAACCAAACAAACGACGGAAGTTCTCAAGTGGCCCCTGCACAGCCCGCACATATATCCGGCTACGGGGCGTGTATTTCTTAGCCTCCTGGCTGCCCTCGGGCTTGTGAACTTTTACCGGGGTAACGTTTTTCACCGGAATATGATCGTTCATTTGACTACCTTATTTAAAAAACAGAAATCGAAGAATACGGCAGGAGTATATCAACAACATATTAATTTTAATTAATATAGATCAATCCCTGTGTTGTCTTGCCACCACAACGCTGCCGATGCGTTGTGAAAAGCGATAGCTTTTACCGCGCGTAAGTGTATATCACTGATACCTTTTCTTCTATGCCACAATGGTATCAGGCTGTCAGTGTAATCGAACTGATACGTTGAGGTTATACACATGTTCAGAAAATAGGGTGCCAGAGCACAAATGGCAGAGTATCAGCTAAACTATAATCAGGTATAAATTCCACAACGTATCTGAGTGAGAGATTGCGATAAAGTAAATCATGTTGACCTGGTTGTATTTTAGCGCGCATCTGCGCGCTGATTTTTCAGGACGGTATCATTAACTAACGGAGACTATTACTCACATGTTTCGTTCATTTGCCATCGCTTTAGAAATTGCAGTGTTGGTGGTGATTTTACAGTTGCCTTTTGTACAGTATTTACTGTCGGATGTGCAGGCAACCGTAAGTGAATGGATGACCGACATTGCGCAACGGGAAGAACGCGAGCAGCTTGCCGACATTTCTGCCAACATGCAGGGGCAAATTCAGGCTATGCGTCCTTATCAGCAGGAATATATCGCAACCATACTGTCGTCGCGCTTACAGCTTATGCAGTTTTATCATAATTACTGCGCCAACGACGATCACAATCCTTATGTGTACGGTGCCACCTTACATTTGTTTTGTCAGGAAATTGAACGCTCACCGCTGTCTCATCACGACAACAACGGAACTCAACTGACAGCAGTAAAGTAGCCGGGCAAACCGATCATCTTGCACAGTACACCTGTTGTTCATGTTCTGTTAAGGATATATATTAGATACTGAACACCGAGAACATACACTTTGGGTATGCAGTAAAAAGTGCTTGTTGAATAGTCTGAATTTCAGAACGGGAGAGCAATTATGCGTGTACTGGCAAAACTACTATTGTTGTCATCAGCCGCAGCGTTTTCGCTGGGTACGGTGGCAGACGAATCAGAGTCTGTTAGCAACGTTGAAGTAACCTGGGAAGACCCAAAGTCGTATTCTGATATACGCCCAAGTAACGAATCAAGAGTGCGTTTTCGCAATCGGGTAATGCGCGATTTAGGTGAATACTTCGAAGAATTAGCTGCGACATTACCAGAAGGGCAGCAACTTAGTATCACAGTAACCAATTTGGATTTGGCTGGTCAGGTTTGGCCAACGTTTGGTTCGGGGATGGACGTTCGCATTATTCGCGAAATTGATATACCCCGTATGACGTTCAGTTATTCGTTATCTGAAAACAATCAGGTGATTAAAAGCGCAGAAGTGTCACTCAAAGACATGGCATTCATGAATCGCGGCGGCACCATTCACACCAATGACTTACTGCGCTACGAAAAAGTGATGCTAAAACGCTGGTTCGATGAAGAGTTCAGCGACACAGTAGCAAAGTCTTAATTTCTTCCTAGATAAGCGTGGTGTTGTTTTGATACCACGCTTATAACCAATACTATTGGTCTTACCTTTTTTCCGTAAAAAATATTCTTAAAAGTCATTCCTGTTGGTTGTCAGTTTTTTTTACAAACTGTAGAAATGGGGTGATAGCGCTAACTGATTATTTCATAAACTTCTCTTTTATTTTTGTCAGCCAAAACCAAACTTATCGGTACTTTTTGTGTCAGTTATTTTTACACTTATATCAGATTTTTGACCAGACCGTCCGGTCCGTTTACAAATATTAATAATTGATACGTAAAGAAAATTCTCATAACTTGTACCATTGGTACAGGTGTCACAATCTTGTCACTTGATACTGATAGTTTTACTGGCCCGAAACACACACCTAACGATAAGAATTAGGACAACTGGCTTCCAAGGAACAACAATGAAAATAAAGTATCCCGCTCTCATCAGTGCGATGTGGGCGACACAGGTTTTCGCAACCGATGTGTTCATCAATGAGCTTCATTACGATAATGCAGGTACTGACGTTGGCGAGTTCGTCGAAGTCGTGGCACCTGCTGGTACCGATTTAACCGGATATAAAGTGCTGTTTTATAACGGCAGCAATGGCACTCAGTATATCAGCCAGGAACTGGTTGGATTGGTTGCCGACATGGGTAATGGCTTTGGCACTTACGCTATCGACGTATCCGGCATTCAAAATGGCGCACCTGATGGTGTGGCATTGGTAGATGCAAGCAGCACTGTGATTCAGTTTTTAAGTTATGAAGGCAGCTTTACCGCTACAGACGGCGATGCGGCTGGCATGACAAGTGTTGATATTGGTGTAAGTGAAACAAGCGCAACACCAGAAGGCGCGTCTTTACAGTTAACAGGCACCGGCGCACAGTACAGCGACTTTACCTGGCAAGCGTTTAATAACGCTACCAAAGATGCGTTAAACGAAGGGCAAACCTTTACCGGCAATGAAGTTGTGTTTTTTAACGAAATTCACTACGACAACGCTGGCACCGATGTAGGCGAGTTTATTGAAATCGCTGGTACGGCAGGCCTTGATCTGACCGGTATGACCATTGAGTTATACAACGGCAGCAATGGCGCGGTTTACAACACAATTGCACTGTCTGGCACACTGCCCGATAACGGCAATGGTTTTGGTACTATCGCTGTTTTACCGTCTTCTATTCAAAATGGCGCGCCGGACGGCATGGCATTGGTATCGGCTACTGGCGAAGTGATTCAGTTTTTAAGCTACGAAGGTGTCATGACGGCAACTGACGGCGCTGCCGTGGGAACCGACAGTACAGATATTGGTGTAGCAGAAACCGCTTCAACTGAAATTGGCCAGTCTTTGCAATTAAGCGGCTCCGGCACCAGCTATAGCGACTTTACGTGGATCGCAGGGGCAGAAA
Source organism: Aestuariibacter sp. GS-14 (assembly GCF_006494365.1). GTDB lineage: Bacteria > Pseudomonadota > Gammaproteobacteria > Enterobacterales > Alteromonadaceae > Alteromonas > Alteromonas mangrovi. Next base: position 172,603 of record NZ_VHIP01000006.1, on the reverse strand, counting down.
GCCCAAATAATACCAACCCATCGCAAACCTTTAACGGCAACGGCGGTGGCACTGATCCGGAAGAGCCAGAAGAGCCGGAAGAACCAAATCCAGAAACCGGTGACGTAGCCAAATTGTTCATCAACGAACTGCACTACGACAACGTAAGTTCTGACGTTAATGAATTTGTTGAAATTGCGGGCCCTGCGGGCACCGACCTGACTGGCGTAAGCATTGAGCTTTACAACGGTAACGGTGGTACCGTGTACAGTACCGTTGCGCTTTCTGGCACTATCCCGAATCAGGCAAATGGTTTTGGTACGCTCGTTACGTATATTTCTGGTATTCAGAACGGTTCACCAGACGGTGTAGCCCTTAGCTACAACGGTGAACTGATTGACTTTATTAGTTACGAAGGTGACTTAACCGCTACCAGTGGCAGTGCATCAGGTGTAACAGCATCGGATATCGGTGTTGCTGAAACCGGCACCACACTGGACAGTGAATCCCTGCAGTTAAGCGGCACTGGCAGTGAAGTGTGTCACTTCTCGTGGAGCGGCCCTGCAGCCGCATCGCCTGGTGAAATTAACGCAGGTCAAACTTTCGACACTACCGTTGGGGCAACTTGTGGCGGTGGTGACGGCGGCGACGGTGGTACCGGCGGCGAACTGACACTGGTTAAAATCAGCGCTGTTCAAGGTAGTGGATCGGCTAGCCCGTTAGTGAATACTCAGGTAGCCATTGAAGCAATTGTAGTGGCTGACCATCAGAGTGGCAGTGGTAGCGATGGCGATTTACGCGGATTCTTCGTACAGGAAGAAGACGCCGATGCCGATAGTGATGCGTCAACGTCTGAAGGCTTGTTTGTGTTCGATGGCAGCTCACCTTCGGTAAATGTATCGGTGGGCGACAAAGTATATCTGGTGGGTACTGTAGCAGAATACTTTGGAGATACGCAGCTGGATGTGCAGTCTGGTAGTGTTCAGGTGGTATCTTCAGGCAATGCGCTGCCTACTCCGGCAGTGATCACATTACCTGTGGCAACCACAACTAATTCCAGTGGCGAAGCCATTGCGGATTTGGAAGCCTACGAAGGTATGCAGGTTGTGTTTGCACAAACCCTGGCAGTAACCGAACTGTTTAACCTTGATCGTTTCGGTGAATTACTGCTGAGCAGCGAAGGTCGTCAGGTGCAATATACTGAGATCAATGCGCCATCAGCGTCGGGTTATGCAGCCTATGTTGCAGCCGCTGCGGCAAACCGCTTAATGCTGGACGACGGCTTTAGCATCCAGAATCCTTCACCTATTCGCTTCCCTGCGCCTGGCCTGTCAACGGCAAATGCAGTGCGCATGAGCGACGAAGTGACGAACCTCACGGGTGTGATCAGCTATCGCAAAGCCAGTGGAGGTTCGGGTGATGAGATGTACCGTTTAATGCCAACCGTTGAACCGGTATTTACCCGTCCTGAAGCACGTAAAGACCGTCCTGATGTAGGTGGTTCAATTCAGGTAGCCAGCTTTAACCTGCTGAACTTCTTCAATACCTTTGGTAGCAGCTGTTATTTAGGCGGTGGCACAGGTGATTGTCGCGGTGCGGATAACGCTGAAGAGTATGCTCGTCAGTTACAGAAAACTGTAACCGCTATTACTGCACTTGACGCTGACGTTCTGGGTGTAATTGAGATTGAAAATGACATCGTGGAAGGCTCAAACAGCGCCATGGCGTCACTGGTAACTGCGTTGAATCAAGCCGAATCGGCCTGTAGCAATTATCAGTATGTTGATCCGTTACAGCGCGTGGGTACTGATGCTATTGCGGTTGGCTTCCTGTATTGCGCGGATACTGTAGAAGTAACGCCGGGTAGTACGTTAGCTATTCTGGATGACAGCCAGTTGGCTGCGTTGGGATTAAGCAGCTACGCGCCAGTATTTGATGGTTCATCTACCAGTCGTCCAAGCCTGACTGTCAGCTTCACTGAAAAAGCGACCTCTGAAGTGTTCACGGTATCGGTAAACCACTTTAAATCTAAAGGCGGTTCAGGTACGGGTGGCAATGCTGATGCGGGCGACGGTGCAGGCAACTGGAACGAGCGCCGTACTCAGGCTGCTGAAGTGCTGCATAAGTGGCTGGCCACTTACCCAACTGGCGTTAACGACGATGATATTCTGATCATTGGTGACCTGAATGCGTACAGCATGGAAGACCCCATTGTTGAGTTAACATCTAACGGATACACCAGTGTCACTGCAGGTGAAGCACACTACTCGTATGTATTTGATGGCTTTGCAGGTAACCTGGATCACGGTTTGGCGTCAGCGTCGCTGATGGACCAAATCACCGGAGCAACGTCGTGGAATATTAACTCAGACGAAGCCGATGCGTTGGATTACAACACCGACTTTGGCCGTCCGACGGACATTTTCGATGGCACTACACCTTACCGTACGTCAGATCACGATCCGTTGTTGATTGGTTTGTCGTTATCGTCTGCCTTAAAAGGCGATTTAGATGGTGACGGAGACATTGATCTTAACGACTTCATCCTGATCATGCGTGCAATCCTCACTAAGCGCCCCTATGATGCCGTAAACGACATCAACGGTGATGGCCTGGTGAATACGCTGGATGGCATATTGCTGCGCCGCAGCTGTACACGTTCGCGTTGTGCAGTACGTTAAGCAACAATGCTATTTTAAGCACGTTTTGAACTAATAAAGAAGCCGCTCTCAGAGCGGCTTCTTGTTATGTGAAATCCGAAAAACAGTATTGCTTACACAAGCGTTTTACAGATAGTCAAACTCACTGCCCGATACGGCCAGTATGTTGGCAGCCTCTGCAAACAGCGCTGCTTTATGACCTTGCATACGCGGTAAAATGCGCTCGGCATAAAATGTACAGGTTTTCTGTTTACCGGCAGCGATATGTGGATTGCCACACTGGCTGGCCGCATCGGCCATGGAATACCACAATACACCAAGTAAGGCGTAACCCGTGTATTGCAGGTAATCGCATGCGCCGCCAGATACATTCACCGGATCAAAACCCTTCACCGTTTGCGAAGTGGTATACCACTCCTGTAACAACTGCTCAGCCGTTTGTTTGTTATTGGGCTGTACTATGTTGCTAACTAACTCATTGAATGCCCGATAGGTGCTGTCCAGCATACCTTGCTTATCACGGGTGAGCTTTCTGCCAATTAAATCCTGAGCCTGAATACCGTTGGTGCCTTCATACAACATCGCAATTCGCACATCGCGCATCAGTTGTTCCATTCCCCATTCGCGGATGTATCCGTGGCCGCCATAAACCTGTACACCAAGACTGGTTGCTTCCAAACCGGTATCGGTCATGAAGGCTTTGCATACAGGGGTAAGGAATTGTAAAACGGCATTGGCCTCTTCTTTACGGTCATCTTCGGTATTATGCGCTATATCCATGTACTTGGCATAAAGCATTGCCAGTGCCCGACACCCTTCTGCGAAGGACTTCTGGGTAAGTAACATGCGCGCTACATCGGGCTGAAAAATAATCGCATCGGCTTTGTCGTTCGGTTGCTGAATACCCTGAGGCGCACGCGATTGTAAGCGCTCGCGGGCATAACTTAGCGCCCCTTGGAAAGCGGCTTCAGACGCCCCCAATCCTTCCAGGCCAACCTGAAACCGCGCATCATTCATCATTGTGAACATACAAGCCAGACCCTGATGAGCCTCACCGATTAACCAGCCCGTTGCGCCGTCGAAGTTCATTACGCAGGTGGGGCTGGCTTTAATGCCCATTTTCTTTTCCAGAGCACTGGGGCCGGCAGCGTTGCGTTTACCGGGATTGCCATTCTGGTCGGGCAGAAACTTGGGTACCAGGAATAAACTAATTCCTTTAACCCCAGCAGGGGCGTCGGGCAATCTGGCCAGTACCATATGAATAATATTGTCGGTCCAGTCATGGTCGCCAGCGGTAATAAATATCTTACTGCCCGTGATAGCATAGCTGCCATCACCATTAGGCTCAGCCTTAGCAGACAGTAAGCTTAAATCACTGCCCGCATGTGGCTCAGTAAGATTCATAGTGCCGGTCCATTCACCGCTGATCAGTTTTTCCAGATAGATGGCTTTTAACTCGTCGCTGGCATGTTTAGTGATAGCTAGTACGGCACTCTCGGTTAACATAGTGGTAAGCCGCCAGCTCAGGTTGGCGGAATTAAGCATTTCATGTACGGGTACCGCCATGGAGTAAGGCAAGCCCTGTCCACCGTAGTTTACGTCTCCCAGCATGGCATTCCAGCCGTTTTCCACATAGCTGTGGTAGGCCTGGGCAAATCCCTGGGGGGTAGAAACCTTGCCATCGGTAAGATGACAGCCGTACTCATCGCCTTCGCGATTTAATGGGGCAACCACGTCAGCAGCGAACTTGCCGCCTTGTTCTATGACTTCCATCGCGAGATCGGCGTCAAACTCGCCTAATCCCAGCGAAGCGTAGTGTTCGTTTATCTTTAACCAGTCTTGCAATAAAAAGCGGAAATCCGCAAGCGGCGGTAGGTAGCCGGGCATAGCATTCTCCTAGTTGTATGCATTTGAATCCCGTCATCAGAACAATGGGGTTAAAACCAGTTATTTCCTGACAAGGCATTCAGCAGGGTAACAAATATAAACAAGTGTTTTAATTGTAGGGGTGCTACCCGAAAAATGTACAGCCGGATCAGAAATATTCCGCCACAAAGTCACGATTAGTTGAGCCAGAACAAAGTGAAAATAGGGGGTATTACTACAGAGGATGTGCCGCGACAGTCAGTTTGCCTGCTTTTACGTATGCATCCCGAAGAGGAATGAGATCATCAGCGAAACGCAATTCATCTTCACTGAGTAAAAATGGATCAACCTTTTCAAGCAGTTTCACTTCCAGACCAGACCAGTCAGGTGCATCAAATTGAGCAGGTAATTTGGCAATGGACGAATCGGCCGTGCAGTTGAATACCGGCATGTCGGAGGCGGTGAGCGAAAGCAGAGGGCCTACTTCCACATTGAAGCCGGTTTCTTCCCAGGTCTCGCGATGGGCGGTGCATTGCAAGGTTTCATTACCTTCACGACCACCTGCGGGAAAGTCCAGTTTACCGGTTAAACGATGACGAATAAGCAAGACCGAATTATTCACTCTTATCAAACAAGCAGCCCCCTCAGAGCTGACGTTCTCAGGGAGGGCTGTTGGGACACTTCGGCAAAATGGGGCAGACGGAGTAGGGTCTGAGCAGCCAAAAAGCGTTAAAACTACCAAAATCGCTGTTAAAAGCGATCCGCATTTCAATGGTTTCGGTAGAATTAGTAAGAGAATTTGCATGTTTTTAACAACAGTATGCGCCGCAGCCAAATGTAGGTGATCGCGGGGCAGTATAACAGGGTTTACTATGGCATTGGGTAAAAAGCTGTCGCCGTTATTGTTAGGTGTGGTCGCGATGACCGGTTTATTGGTGTATTTAAACTGGCCGGCAGACAATGTTGCACAGCCCATGGGGCAGCGCGCCACACCTGTTAAGGTGTTTACCGTTGAGAACAGGTTGTTTCCGGTAACCATAGACGCGCTTGGCACGGCTAAAGCGAATGAGTCTGTTACCTTAACGGCGCAGGTTACCGACACGGTTACCCAGGTTCAGTTTAACGATGGCGATACTGTGAAAGCTGGCCAGTTACTGGTTCAGTTGAACAATACCGAAGAAGTGGCGCGTGTTGCGCAACTTCAGGTAAGTCTGGATGAAGCTAAGCGCCAGCTGACCCGCATTAAAAATCTGGCAAAAACCAGTGCTGCTTCTCAGCAACTGTTAGATGAACAACAGGCGCTGGTAAAATCACTGGAAGCGCAAATCGCAGTTGCCAATGCCCAGTTAGCCGATTTGCAAATTCGCGCACCGTTCAGCGGCAAATTAGGCATACGTCAGGTGAGCGTTGGGTCATTGGTGCGCCCTGCCGATGAAATCACAACGCTCGATGATATCAGCGTAATCAAGGTTGACTTTAACGTTGCCGAAAATCACCTGGCAAGCATGGCGGCGGGCCAAAAGGTAACTGCTACCTCAGTTGCTTATCCAGGTCGGGAGTTTTTGGGGGAAATCACCGCCATTGATTCGCGTATTGATCCGGTTACCCGATCGATTCTGGCCCGCGCAATGATCAACAATGCCAGTGCTGATTTGCGCCCGGGTATGCTGATGAACGTAACCATTGAAAAGCAGGTGCTGGACACCCTGGTGGTACCTGAAGAAGCGCTCGTGCCTAATGGTGATAAACAGTTTGTGTATGTGGTAGCCGAAGATAATAAAGTGTCGGAACGGGAAATCCAGATTGGTGAGCGCCGCCCTGGCTGGGTTCAGGTTGTAACAGGATTGCAACTGGGCGAACAAATCATTACCGAGGGCACGCTCAGGGTTCGCGAAGGCTCGCTGGTTAAAATACTGAACCGTTCTGCTCAGGAGAGCTAAGCTATGTGGCTGTCTGATGTATCGGTAAAACGTCCGGTCTTTGCCTCGGTTGTTAACCTGCTGCTGATTATTTTCGGTATTGTTTCTTTTACTATGCTGTCGTTACGCGAATATCCGGACATCGATCCGCCTATTGTGAGCATCAGCACTAACTATCCTGGCGCGTCGGCCAATATTGTTGAAACGCGAATCACCCAGCTTCTGGAAGACCGTATCAGCGGTATTGAGGGCATTAAAAATATCACCTCTACCAGTCGTAATGGACGCTCCGATATTTCCATTGAATTTGAACTGTCACGTGATATTGATGCCGCGTCAAATGACGTTCGCGAGCGGGTTAGTCGTGCACTAAACAACTTGCCTGACCAGGCTGATCCACCGGAAGTGTCCAAGTCGAATTCCGATGAACAGGCGGTGATGTGGTTCAACCTGCGCAGCACCAACCTTAATACCATGGAGCTTACCGATTACGCTGAGCGTTACCTGGTGGATCGGTTATCCATTGTAAATGGCGTTGCTCGCATTCAAATTGGTGGAGGTCGCACCTATGCCATGAAAGTGTGGCTGGATCGCACTGCAATGGCGGCTCGTGGAGTAACTGTGGCCGATGTGGAGTCAGTGATCCGCTCTGAAAACGTAGAGTTACCTGCCGGGCAGGTTGAATCGTTTAACCGCGATTTTGAAGTACGTGTAGCCAGAACGTTTTTAACCCCCGACGACTTTGCTGCATTAACCATTGCCATTGGTGAGGACGGCTATTTGGTCCGCCTTGGCGATGTGGCCAAAGTAGAATTGGCAGCAGTAGATGATGAAACCGAGTTCCGCGGCGATGGCGTGAACATGATTGGTCTTGGGATCATTAAGCAGTCTAAAGCCAATACCCTTGATGTAGCGCGTGCGGCCAGAGCGCAAATTGCAATCATTGAACAATCGTTGCCAGACAATATCTTCATTGTGCCCAGCTACGATTCATCCGTGTTTATTGAAGAGTCAATCTCAGAGGTATACAACACACTGGGCATTGCGATGCTGTTAGTTATTGTGGTGATTTACCTGTTTCTGGGGAATGTGAGTGCCACACTGATTCCGGCGGTTACCGTACCTGTTTCACTGATTGCTGCATTTATTGTGATGCTGGCATTAGGCTTCTCTATCAATCTACTCACGCTACTGGCCATGGTACTGGCGATTGGCCTGGTAGTAGACGATGCGATTGTTGTGCTTGAGAACATTCACCGCCGGATTGAAATGGGCGAAGCGCCGTTGCTTGCAGCCTATCGCGGAACGCGTGAAGTAGGTTTTGCCGTAGTTGCCACTACTCTGGTTCTCATTGCGGTATTTGTGCCACTGGTTTTTCTTGAGGGTAACGTAGGGCGCTTATTCACTGAATTTGCTCTTGCTATTGCTGCTGCCGTGGCCTTTTCCAGTGTAACAGCGTTAACCCTGTCGCCTATGCTCGGCTCAATTTTATTGAAGAAGAGTGAGCGCTCTGGGTTTGGCAATTGGCTGGACGGTCGGTTTAGAAAACTGGAAAACGGTTATCATGCGAGTCTGGGTAAAACCATTCATCAGCCAGTGATGATGATACTGCTGCTGGCCTTTGCTGTGGTTGCCATTTATCAGTTGCATGAACGCATACCGAACGAGTTCACCCCAAAAGAAGATCGCAGTAACTTCTACATCATTATGCAGGCGCAGGAAGGGGCCAGTTTTGAAAGCAATGCGCGCAACCTCAAGTTAATTGAAGATATCGTGATGGAGTATCGCGAAGCCGGTGAATTAGACCGGGTTCTGGTTCGTGCTCCTGGCTTTGGTGGCCGTGCAGCTATGGTAATTGTGGGCGTAGTGCCTTGGGATCAGCGCGACCGCAGCTCATTTGAAATCATGGATGAGATAAGTGAACGCCTGAACGTGATCCCCGACGTACGGGCCTTTGCCAGTATGCGAACTGGCTTAGGCGGCGGTGGCTTTAACCGTCCCGTGCAGTTTGTATTACAGGGTGATACCTATGAAAATCTGGCTGAATGGCGCGATATTCTGATTGAGAAGGCATCAGAAAATCCCAAACTGGTAAGGTTGGATTCTGACTACAAATCCACCTCACCACAGTTATTGATCGAAATCGACCGCGATCGGGCTGCCGATCTTGGTGTGTCAATAAGCGATGTGGGTCGCACGCTTGAAACCATGCTGGGATCGCGCAGGGTATCTACTTTCCTTGATCGTGGCGAAGAGTACGACGTTATTCTTGAAGGGGAAGAATCGGCCTTCAGAAGCCCCGACAGTATTGAGAATCTGTATGTTCGCTCTGGTTATACCGGCAAGCTTATTCCGCTGGATAACCTGCTTAGCTTTACTGAATCTGCCACGTCAGCCCAGCTTAACCGATACAATCGCATGCGCTCAGTGACTATTTCAGCCAACCTTGCCAATGACTACACCATTGGCGAAGCGCTGGATTACCTGAATCATATTGTGGATACCGAGCTACCCGATGGTGTGTCGGTAGACTACAAAGGTGAGTCTCAGCTCTATCACGAGTCAGGCAATTCGTTTATCTTTGTATTTTTGTTAGCGCTGTCGATTACCTATCTTATTCTGGCTGCACAATTTGAAAGCTGGGTGCATCCTTTGGTGATCATGATGACAGTGCCACTCGCGTTACTGGGTGCTTTTATTGGGATTTACTTTGCCGGTATGACACTGAATATCTACAGTCAGATTGGCCTGGTAATGCTGATAGGCCTGGCGGCTAAGAACGGTATTTTGATTGTTGAGTTCGCCAACCAGCTCCGGGATGCTGGCGAAGAATTTGAAGAAGCGTTGCGTAAAGCTTCAGCAATGCGCCTTCGTCCGATTGTAATGACCGGATTTACCACCGTATTCAGTAGTGTCCCACTGGTATGGGCATCAGGTCCTGGTGCCGAAAGTCGCATGGCTATTGGTATGGTGATTTTCGCCGGGGTACTTGTGTCGGCATTTCTTACCCTGTACATCGTTCCTACCGCATATTACTGGATGGCCCGACACACCGGCTCGCCACTAAAACGCACGCACGAACTGGAGAAGCTGGACGCCGAAACGCCTTATGTAAAAGGCGAATAGGGGGATTCTATAGCGTGAAATGCATGAAAAAATAGGTTAATGCAATTACCTGAAAAATTGTTAGTATAGTGTTTGGACATCAGGGAAGATGTTTGAACGTGCCGTTTAACAATGCCACATTTGGGTATTCGGTAACTATTTTCTTCTTTGGTGTTGATTTGGAACATTTAAACCAAGGAAGTATTTATGAACAGACACGCATTCAAGCTTGCTCCTATTTCTCTATCTGTTTTACTGTCGTTGACCGGTTGTATCGAGGTTGATGATAGTGGGAATAAACAGGTAGTTGCCTCACTTAATCAACAAAATGCCATTTTGGCAGAGCAAAATGAATTACTGTCCCAACAGCTTTCAGAGCAAGTAGCAACTATAACAATCTCTGGCGCGGTATTTGACTTAGATACCTTTAAACCCATTTCGGGGACAATTGCGAGTGTACAGGTATTAAAAGGTGAGGTCGTACTTGTAGAGCAGATTCAAACTGAAGATGGATTGTTTTCAATTGAAGGGCTGCCTGCTAGCAGTGACTTAACACTGTACGTAACGTTTAGTGATAATGCATTTGTTAATCGTGCGTTTTTTATCACCACACCGCCCGCCGCAGAAGATGTGGTATTTGATGATATTGGCTATTTAGATGTATCAAAGCCGCTAGATGTAGTGTTCAGCGTTATTGACAACGATAGCGGAGAGGCGATTCCGGACTTACTTTTCTCTGGAACGTCTCACTCCGGAACCAGTAGCTATAGCACAGCATATAATTATCAACATGAAACTACATTTGATGCTGATGAAGGTGTCTATCGTATCACGCTACCTAAATACCTGGACGTAACGTTACGTGCAAACCTGGATTTGGACGGCGATGGCGAGATGGACTACGACATTGCGGTGGGCAATAACACTTATATTGCGGGCGATCGTCTTACGATAACATCTGCAAATGAACTTCAGAATGAAGTTATTAGCCTTTCCGTGGACGACGAACCGATCATCGAAACCAAACTGGTGTATGTAACCTTACTAGATGAATCTGGCTTACCTGTTGAAGGGGCTAGTTTTGTAAACAGTTTAAACGACATCGTGATCTCTGAATATCATACGGATTCCAGCCGTTATGTGATTAGTACCGATTTCAATGGATACGCTTCGCTTAGTATGCCAGCGTTCGAACATGACGGTGTTACCTATTCAACCGGTCAAATAACTATTGATCGGAACTCAAGTGCTTCTGTAGGCGACTACCTGCGTATTTATACCAGCGGCTTTAATTCAAACAGTGGATACAGCATTGACGATACCGAAACTATTTCTATTGTTTTGGTGGCAAAGACAGTGACCGATTCTTTTGATGTTGAAATGGTAACGTCATTCTTTAGCGCTCAGGATTATACTTACACTGTGTACTATTCTGAGCCAGTTGTATTAGCAGATGCGGAAGTGAGTCTGACTTTTGAAAACGTAGAGGTGGTGGCCGGTAATGCAAGTTCAACTGATTCTGTGCCCGCTGGTTTTACTTACATTTCAACGGTGCAGCAAAGTACCGCTGTGAATATACTAGCTGAGCTCAATAACACCAAGTTTACGCTTTCGCCAGACACAGCTTTAAATTCAAATACAGAATATACGTACGACATCGGTTCGTTAATCGCTCCTACTTCTTCCGCGCAAGTAGATTTGTATGGTGATACAAAGGAATTTACCACACCAGTAGATAGCGCAAATGCCTTCGATATCAATGATGTTTATGTGGATAATGCAAACTTCTTCTCTAACGGCACAGTCTTAGTCAGCGAAAATACTGCTGGCGTAGCCAGTAATGATTCGGAGAGTTATAGTTCGGTATATCTGCATTTACCTACCAGTATTGAGTCGTTAAATTATTTGATTTTCAATGTAACTGGTTACACTGAAAGTGGCAACGAATACACTGATTCTCGGCAAATGAATGTTGTACTGGATAATGAAGTGTCAGCTCAAAAGAAATTAGGTGTTTCTGCAGCACGAAACGAAGAAATTCGATACGACACTTATGTGAATTACCTGGTAGGGTCTACTATGGAAAATGGAACATATGAGTATAGGCTCCACACCGGTCAGTATTTGCGTGATAATACGCCATCCAATGTAAACTCAATTAGCTTCAATTACGAATATCAGACTTTAGACGGCGAAACAGTATCTGGTACGCTCACATTACCAGTATTGTAAATCTGTAAAAAATACACCAGTTTAGGCCTGCAATTAACGCAGGCCTTTTCATGGTGTTTCAATGGGTAAAACCTAAATCAACCAATCCGGCAAAGAAGAACACACAACGACCAACAGGGTACACCAAACAAATAGCGTAATAATGAATGTGGGTGTTAATCCCTGACTAATGCGTTGTGGACTGGGTTTGTTGCTTCGGGGAATGAGTGTATTGGTAACGTGTGCGGTTGCGATTGTTATTACAAAACCAATAAAGTTCCACCAGAACCAGAATAGCGGATTATCGCTTAGCCACAGGAACGTATTGCTGAAGACACCCAGCAATAATCCGGTGTTAGCTGCTTTGGCCGTGATGCGCTTGCTATGTATCCCCAACAGAAACGTGGCCAGAACCGGCCCGTAAAAAACGGAACCAATTTTGTTGATGGCTTCTATGATAGTAGGGGCAATATCGCCGGCATAAAAAGACAACAACAGCGTAACCATACCCCAGCCAATGCCCGCGAGCCTGGCAAAGCGCATATATTGTTGGTCGCTTACATCGCTGCCCTTCATCCGGCATATATCTTCTGTTGTCACTGCCGCCAGGCTATTTATTGCGGAACTTAACGAAGACATGGCTGCTGCCATGATAGCCACTACTAACAGTCCGGTTAATCCGGTGGGCAGGTAGTTTACAATGAAAACTGGCATCATCCAGTCAGGCTTGTTGGCAGGAATCTGAGCTTGTAAGTCTGGTGTTTGCATAACCAGTGCACCGATTACCAATCCTGCGCAGCAATATATCAGGGTGATAGGAAAGCGGCTTAAGGCAACGGTGTACATTACTTTGCGTAAATCACTTATGCTGTGCGCTGACAATGAGCGTTGTGCTTCAGATTGATCGCAACCGTAGTATGAAGCATAGAGTACCACCCCACCAAACAGCATGGGGAGTAAGCCAAAGTCATTCCCCTGTAAACCCAGGGAGTCAAGATTGATGGCCTGCAAGCGATTGGTATCAAGTGCGGCCAGTGTGGCGTCTATGCCGCCCATTGCATCCAGCGCCATCACCAAGCAAATCAAGGCTCCGGCCAGAATGAGTAACATTTGTAAGGCATCGCCAAACACTACCGCTTTCATGCCTCCCACCGCAGAGTAGATGAGGGTGATCACCCCTATCAGAACAATACTGTGCCATTGCGCCATCCCCATGGTTCCCTGCAGGATCAGCGAGATGGCGTAAATCATCATTGCGGTGGCGAATGAGCGGCTAAGCTGAAATACAAAACTGATGAGTAAACGCGTAGAGCGTTCGAACCGTCGCTCCAAAAAATCATAAACACTCACCACTCCGCTTTGATGAAGTGTAGGGAGTAGGCGCCACATCATCAGCATCACTGCCAGCGGAAGGGCTAATTCATAAGACAGCCAGATCAGCCCACCGCCCTCGCGTAATCCCACAAAAGCAGGCGCCGAAATAAAGCTGATTGCAGATAATTGGGTAGCCATTACCGACAGTGCCAACGCTGGCCAGGGTAGCGTGCGCCCACCCAGGAAATAGTCTTTACGGGTGGGTTGATTGCGAAAGCTGATCCCCATGGCTAATAAGCCTACGAGATACAGGGCAATGATGCTGTAGTCAATCCAGGTCATAGTCAGATTCCTTTCTTTATTCCAGTATGCAGATTTGATTATTAAATTACCAGTTGATGTTTGGTCGGTCAGGCTGGTGGTTTTATCGCGGTAGTCTTGCCTGAAATTCACTCAACTGATTAGATAGTCTCATTCAACAAAGGGTATAACCTCATGGGTAGACTGGTCGGTATAGTGTTCGTTGCATTGTTGGGTGTAGTCGCGTTTAGTAATCAGGACTGGCGCACAGCCAGCCGGGAACCTGCAGGCATTTCGTTATCACCTGACTTGATAACCGATGCCGTTATCGAAGTATATGCGGCTGATGCCTTTAGCTGGCGAGGCTGGTTTGCTGTGCACACATGGATAGCGGTTAAGCCCGAAATGGCAGAAGAATACACGGTGTATGAAGTGGTTGGCTGGCGCGTGAGACAAGGCCAACCCGCACTGCGCACCTATACCACGAAAACACCCGATCGGTATTGGTATGGGGCGAAGCCAGAAAAGCTATTGTCTGTACAGGGGGTTAAGGCCAGCGCACTGATTCCTCAAATAACCGATGCGGTATCCAGATATCCCTGGGCAAATGAATACCAGGTCTTTCCCGGCCCAAACAGCAACACGTTTCCCGCGTGGATAGGATTACAAGTACCGGAGCTAGAACTGAATTTGCCTTTTAGCGCTATTGGGTCTGGTTATGCAAGTAACAAAAGTGAGCCACGATGATGCTGTTTAACCAGGTACGTTTAACCCTGATTGCCTTTTTTAGCTATATGGTTATGTCGGGGCTACTTACACAAGCGGGCGTTATTCTGAATGCTGTTGCTACTACGTTACAGCTTCCGCCGGCGGTTGCTGTGAGCATGTTTTCGTGGCTTACCGGAGGCGTGCTGGTTGGCACCTGTGTGTCGATGTACCTGTATACCAGATTTCCGCTAAAATATTTGTTGGTACTCACTTACTCAGGTTTGCTTATTTTACTGTTAGTGCTGGGCGTAATCATGCCTCAGAGTTACAGTGCTGTAGCTGCGATCTTCTGGTTATTGGGGCTTGCATGTGGTTGTGGGCTGTCTGGTGGTGCGGTAATCATTTCCAAGATTTATCAGGCGCAGAGACGGGCATCGGCGTTTATTGCAACCGACTGTGCATTCAGTGCTGCGGGTTATCTATTTCCTACACTGGCGGGTTGGTTACTGGCACAGCATTACCCGTGGCAGTACAGCTACCTTGCCGTTGGTGGAATTGCGCTGCTCATTCTGATTTTTGTTCTGTCTGGAGATTGCCCGCAAGCACATGAGTCGCGCAGTCCACTATTACAGGGGAATAGTCGTAATACGGTTGCAGATAACTCTGCATGGCTACAGTTTCGCTCGATAGTTAATGTGCGGGTAGTATGCATGGCACTTGCAGTGTGTTCGTATCTGATTGCGCAAACCAGTTTTCTTACCTGGGCCCCCAGTTATTTGTCGGTTGCATTTGGCTTGTCAGCGGACGCGGCAGGGCAAGTAGTTGGAAATTACTGGGGCGCGTCAATATTTGGATTACTGCTGTCTGTGGCACTGGTCAATGTTGTGCCTACCAGATGGTTGTTAATCTGTGCCAGTATGATGGCTATTGGATTAACTTTCTCCATGGTATCAAGTGGCTCTGGAGAAATGTTTATTTCTCTTGGGTTTGCGTTTGGCTTTCTCACCACGTGTATCTACAAAGTCGCAATATCGCTGGGAACACAGCAGATCCCTAATGCGCCGCCCATGCTGGTTACCTTGATGCTGTTTAGCGGCAGCGTTGGGAGTACTATTGCGCCGGCCATTTCGGGTGTGGTTGTAGCAGCGTCAAACGAGCAAGGCGCACTGTGGTTGTCTGTTTGTTGTTACTTGCTTATGGCACTTTTATTTATTGTTACTCTGGTAAGCGAAAACAAAAAAGGCCAGTCGGGTGACTGGCCTTTGAAACGGGTTACTTAGTGTAACAACTTGGCTTTCTTACTCGTCAAGGAAGCTGCGCAGTTGCTCAGAACGGCTCGGATGACGCAGCTTGCGCAATGCTTTTGCTTCGATCTGACGAATACGCTCACGGGTAACGTCAAACTGCTTGCCTACTTCTTCCAGTGTATGGTCGGTGTTCATGTCGATACCAAAACGCATACGCAGTACTTTTGCTTCACGCGCTGTCAAACCAGCTAACACTTCTTGTGTCGCGTCTTTCAGGCTGTTGCCTGTTGCTGAATCCAGAGGTTGCACTATGGTGCTGTCCTCAATGAAGTCGCCCAGATGCGAATCTTCATCATCACCGATGGGGGTTTCCATCGAGATTGGCTCCTTGGCAATTTTCAGGACTTTACGGATCTTGTCTTCAGGCATCATCATGCGCTCAGACAATTCTTCCGGGGTAGGCTCGCGGCCCATTTCCTGCAACATCTGACGCGAAATACGGTTCAGTTTGTTAATGGTTTCAATCATATGAACCGGGATACGGATAGTCCGTGCCTGGTCGGCGATTGAGCGAGTGATCGCCTGACGAATCCACCATGTTGCGTAAGTTGAAAACTTATAACCACGGCGGTATTCAAATTTATCTACTGCTTTCATCAAACCGATGTTACCTTCCTGAATCAGATCCAGGAACTGCAAGCCGCGGTTGGTGTACTTTTTGGCAATCGAAATTACCAGACGCAAGTTAGCTTCAACCATTTCTTTTTTCGCGCGGCGGGCTTTTGCTTCACCAATAGACATACGACGGTTGATGTCTTTAATGTCTGCGATAACCAGACCGGTTTCTTGTTCAACCTGCGAAATCTTGCTTACGCTACGTTCAATTTCTTCTTTGTACTGTGCCAGTAAGCCAGTATAAACTGCACCGCTTTTCAGCAAAGCGTCCAGCCATCCGGTTGTGGTTTCATTACCCGCAAATGCCTTAATGAAATCTTTCTTAGGCATTTTAGCGTGAATAACGCAGTACTTCATAACCAAACGTTCCTGAATACGAACGCGGTCCATCATTTCACGCATGTTTTTAACCAAGCGGTCGAACTGCTTGGGTACTAAACGGAATTCTTTGAAGATATCGCTAAGCGCTGCGATTTCTTTCCGAGCGGCATCATGTGTGCGGCCCTTTTGTTCAATTACCTTGCGGGTAATTTGGTACTGTTCGCGTAACTGGGCAAATTTTTCGCGTGCTTGCTCAGGATCAACGCCGCTGTCATCTTCTTCTTCAGCGTCGTCATCATCATCGTCGTCATCGTCGTCTTCATCATCCAGTTCTTCCTGTGATAATTCAGAGCCAACGTGGGTCGCAGTAGGGGCAAGGTCTTCTTCGCTGTTTGGATCAACAAAGCCAGAAATGATATCGCTTAAGCGAATTTCTTCTGCTTCGTACAGATCCCATTGGTCCAGTAAGTAGGTAATGGCTTCCGGGTATTCCGCAACTGAACACTGTACCTGATTGATACCGTCTTCAATGCGTTTGGCGATTTCAATTTCGCCTTCACGGGTGAGTAGTTCAACCGTTCCCATTTCACGCATGTACATGCGCACCGGGTCGGTAGTTCTGCCGATTTCACTTTCAACCGTTGCCAGGGCCTGTGCGGCTGCTTCGGCAACTTCTTCATCAGTGGTACTTTCCTGCATCAACAATTCATCGGAATCCGGCGCCGACTCGGCAACCTGAATACCCATGTCATTGATCATGCGGATGATGTCTTCGATCTGATCTGAATCGACAATGTCCTGTGGCAGGTGGTCATTAACTTCAGAAAAAGTCAGATAACCTTGCTCTTTACCTTTCGCAATCAGGAGTTTAATCTGAGACTGCTTGCTTTGCGCCATATACCCTACACTTCTTAAATTCTAACCAATGCAAAACCTGTAAAGTGAGACACTTTACAGGTGTGAATGTTCGATAATCGTTGAACGCCTTATCGAGATACACGTGCTTCAATGTGGTTTTGTCTGTTCAACTGCCTTTTGCGACGGTGGCAGCGAATTACACAGTATAACAGAACCGTCGTTATTTTGACTACTCTACTGCCTATTTTTGACTCGTTTATTTTAATTGGCCGTGGCTGATAATTATCGGCCTGCCTGTCGCTCTTTCATAAGCAAGTTTAGTTCCTGCTTTTCAGCGGCTGACAACGCATTAATACGTGATTTGGATAAAAGTTGATCGATGCGGCTGTCGAAATGCCAATCCAGCAATTTAGCGAAACTGTCGCGATATACCCTGGCCGCGTCCTCTTCCGAGACAAAATGTTCCTGCATAAGCATTTTACCCAAGCTGACAGAGTGGGGGTGATTGCGGAAGTTTTCAAGTACCATGGCTGTGCTGGCTGACGGATATTGCTCACAGAACGCAAACAAATCCTGCAATACAGGCAGGCCTGCAATGCCTGAGCCGGTAAGAAACGCGGGCTGAACTGAATCACTGCAATCGGCTGCCAGGTTAGGATGCTCAAGCAGGAGGCGGATCATCATTCGAATCGGCGACAAGCGTGACTTTTTCATGTTGTCGAAGGTGCCAGCCCGATTGGGCTTCTGCGTCCTGTCGTTGGCGTTGCGAATATCTCTGTCCAGTTTAAACCGGTCGTATTCGCCAACATGCTTGCTAAGCTCTTCCTGCAACATGATTTTTTGTTGTTCGCCTGCTACCTGATCAATCAGGGGCTGAGCTGCAGATTTCAATGCTACTTTACCTTCAGGTGTACCTACCGGGTGCTGTTTAAGTAAGGTATCGAAAAAGAAGCGCGACAGTGGTGCGGCTTGCGCGATCAGTGCTTCAAAGGCTTCTTTGCCAATTTTCCTTACCATGGTATCGGGATCTTCGCCGTCGGGTAGGAACAGGAATTTGAGGTGCACACCGTCTTTTAATACGGGAAGGGCATTTTCCACCGCACGCCATGCCGCATCCCGACCCGCGCGGTCACCGTCGTAACAGCACACAATTTCCTGATTGCTGCGCATCAGCATAGTCATGTGCTCTTGTGTGGTAGCAGTACCCAGTGCTGCGGTAGCGTACTGAATGTCAAACTGACTCAGGGCCACCACATCCATGTAGCCTTCCACAATCAAAATGCGCGGCAGGTTGCGCTGCTGTCGGGTATGGTGATATCCAAACAGTTCATAGCCCTTGTGGAATATGCGGGTTTCCGGCGAGTTCAGGTATTTAGGGCCGTTGCCCTCCATGATTCGTCCGCCAAATCCACATACCCTGCCGCGTTTGTCCCGAATTGGAAACATAATGCGGTCACGAAAAAAATCGTACTGCTTGCCGTTGTCGTTCTGATTAACCAGTTTTAATTCAAGTAACTGTTTGCGTGTGTGTTGGTCTGAACCGAATGCAGACAGTACCGCATCCCAGTCGGGTGGGGCATAGCCAATTTCCCATTGCTTAACTATTTCACCCGACAGTCCACGCTTTTTAAGGTAGTCCACGGCAGCGTTTGCTTGTTTGTGATGCTTTAGCTGATGCTGGAAAAATCGTGTGACTTTTTCCATGAGTTGGAAGTCAGATTCGGTTTGCTGTTTTTTCTCAGGACTAAATGAGCGGGCTCCTATGCCTTGTTCTCTGGGCACGTCGATGCCATGTAACCGGGCGAGCTCTTCAATGGCTTCAACAAATTCAAGGCGATCGAATTCCATTAAAAATGAGATTGCATTGCCATGGGCGCCGCAGCCAAAACAATGATAGAACTGTTTATCCTGAGCTACAGTGAAAGACGGCGATTTTTCGTTGTGGAACGGGCAGCACGCAGAGTAGTTTTTACCGGCCTTTTTGAGGCGCACGCGACTGTCGACGATTTCGACAATATCGGTACGAGCCAGTAAATCATCTATAAACTCGCGGGGGATCTTACCTGCCATAAATGCTACACATTGCCAAAATAGTTAATGCTGGTACACAGTAGACGTACTGTATCAGGCTGGAAGGAATGCGCAAATAGGGAATCTGTTGCTGCAAAACAGGGATGCAGGCATTAATTCAAACGTTGTTTGATCTTTGCACTAAGTGCACCCATGTCGGTGCGACCCTGAACTTTAGGCTTCAGTAAGCCCATTACCTTACCCATGTCTTGCATACCACTTGCACCACTACTGGTCATGGCTTCATCAATCAACGCAGACAGTTCTTCGTCGGTTAATGCTTGTGGCAAGAAGGATTCGATAACAACAATCTCAGCGCGTTCGGTTTGCGCCAAATCATCGCGACCTGCCGCGTCATATTGTGACGCAGCATCCTGACGCTGCTTTACCATTTTGGTTAAAATAGCAAGCACATCGGCGTCAGTCAGGGTAACCTGTTCGTCGATTTCTTTTTGCTTTATGGCAGCAAGGGCCATACGAATAGTTCCCAAGCGAAGTTTTTCTTTCGCTCGCATAGCATCTTTTTGTGCGTCTTTTAAATCGTCAATCAGTGCCATAGAATACTCGTAGATAGCTAATCAATAGACATGCAAAGAGGCCTGTAAGCAGGCCCCACTGCCAATCATTGCTTAGTAAAGTTTTACGCGACGTGCGTTTTCGCGAGCCAACTTCTTAAGATGACGCTTTTTAGCAGCTGCTTTCTTGCGCTTGCGTTCCCAAGTAGGCTTTTCGAAGAATTCACGACGACGTACTTCAGCCAGTACACCTGCTTTTTCACAAGAACGCTTAAAACGACGCAGTGCTACGTCAAATGGCTCGTTTTCTCTTACTTTAACGATGGGCATTAAAATCTCACCTCAAAACTTAACGGATTTCCGGGGTTCAACTGGGTTTTTTCAACCACCCGGGTTAAAAATGGTGCGAAATTCTAAACATTCGAGGCCGGGATGTAAAGTCCGGATAACAAAAAAGGCGATAAAAAATAGTCAGCCTGCTGATTGGTGCTTGTGCTGATTGAGATTGTTGATTGTCCACGAAGCTATGAATCGGGTAAACTTTACCAATGAGATCAGTTTAGAGCAAAGAATTTACTGCCATGCGTGTATTAGGTATTGAAACCTCCTGTGATGAAACCGGTATTGCGGTGTATGACGACGAAGCCGGGTTGCTGTCGCACACTTTATACAGCCAGGTAAAACTGCATGCCGATTACGGCGGTGTAGTACCTGAACTGGCGTCACGCGATCATGTAAGGAAAATTATCCCGCTAATCCAAAAGGCATTGTCCGACGCCGGGTGTAAAGAAGGCGATATCGACGGTATTGCCTATACACAAGGCCCCGGTTTGGTGGGGGCGCTGTTGGTTGGCGCCTCAGTGGGGCGGTCGCTGTCTTTTGCCTGGAATGTGCCGGTTATTGGCGTGCATCACATGGAAGGGCATTTATTAGCGCCGATGCTGGAAGATACCGCTCCCGAGTTTCCGTTCGTGGCACTATTGGTGTCAGGTGGACATTCAATGCTGGTGCAGGTAGATGGGATCGGACAATACACATTGTTAGGTGAGTCAATCGACGACGCCGCAGGTGAGGCCTTCGATAAAACGGCTAAATTATTGGGTCTGGATTATCCAGGCGGGCCATTGCTAGCGAAACTGGCAGAGCAGGGCGAGCCTGGGCACTATGCGTTCCCGCGGCCGATGACAGATCGCCCGGGTTTGGATTTTAGCTTCAGTGGTTTAAAAACCTTTGCAGCCAATACTATTCGCGATGCCGATGATAGTCATCAAACCAAGGCAAATATTGCATTTGCTTTCCAGGAAGCGGTTATCGATACCCTGGCAATTAAATGCAAACGTGCACTTAAGCAAACCGGCTTAAAACGGCTGGTGATCGCAGGTGGGGTTAGCGCCAATACCGAATTGCGCAGTGCGATGAAAAAGCTGATGCAAGATGTGCGTGGTGAAGTATTTTACCCCAGTCTCGGCTTTTGTACCGACAACGGTGCCATGATTGCGTACGCCGGTTTACAGCGATTGAAAGCCGGTCAACGCACGCCGTTATCTGAATCCGTTAAGCCCCGTTGGCCTCTTGATACACTATCTGCACTTTAAAATCATACCGTTATCGCAAATTCGCCGGTTATCCGGCGAATTTCACTGGAATGTAATTCGTCGGCGATAAATACTATTCATTCGAATTTTAAACCATCCTTAACCCACATGTTTTGGATGATTGGATAACAGTAAAGGTATTGATTCGTATGCAGCGCTTTGTTGTGTTAGTTGCAATGTTACTAGCGGTAGTTACTCCTCGCGTTTTCGCAGATTCTTCAGACCAGCACGTTGTGTTGATTTCCATCGACGGATTCCGTCACGACTATATAGAAAAGCATCAGGCAAAACACATTGCAGCCATAGCGCAGCAAGGTACCCGTGTAATGTCGATGCAGCCCGTGTATCCGGCTAATACCTTTCCCAATCACATTTCATTGTTAACTGGCTTGTTGCCAGCGAACCATGGGATCGTTAACAACCGGTTTTACGATAAATCCCGCCGCGATTATTACAGCATGGGGAAAGGGTATCAGGACAGCACCTGGATTACGGCGATGCCCATGTGGAACCTGGTGGAGACGCATGGGTTAAAAGCGGCTACTTTTTTCTGGCCTGAATCCGATGCGCGCATTGGCGGGCAACTGCCAACTTATCACTACCATTATTCGAAATACGCAGACTACCAGCAGCGTATAGATCAAATGATGGAATGGTTATCGTATCCCGAACAATCCCGTCCCCGGTTTATTGCTGGCTATTTCTCGCTGGTCGATACCGTGGGGCACGATTACGGACCCGATGCACCAGAAACCTATGAAGCAGTGCAGCAACTGGATGCCCTTATGGGGCAGCTGTATACCCGTATTCAGGCATTGCCGTTTAAGGTGAATCTGGTGCTGGTATCGGATCACGGCATGACGCCGGTTGACCGCAGCCAGGCAATAGTGGAAGCCGATTTAAATATCAGCGAGGATTTTCTGGTGTTAAATGAAGGTGAGCAAATATTGTTGTATGCCAAGGACGGAGTAGACCAGGCCGCCATTGATGCGCAGCGCAATATTATTAACGCTATGGATTTACCCGGTGTTCAGGTATTTGATGAGGATCAACGTCAGCACTACCGTATGCCGCATAATAAGCGTACCGGGGACTTAATTATTACCATTGCACCGCCAGCTAAATTTACTAAAAACAAAGACAGTAAGGTTGGGCCGGGAGGCCATGGTTATTTGCCTGAACATCCCGATATGGGCGCGTTCTTTGTGGCTGCTGGGCCTGCGTTCAAGTCGGGCTACACGCTGCCTGCCATGAGTAATCTGGAAGTCTATCCGGCATTGGCAAAGATAATGGGCCTAGACTTGCTAACTCCCATAGACGGTGAGTTATCGAAGTTAGCCCCTGCTTTGCTGGTTAACTAATCCGGCAATGTGTGTCAGAGCAATTCTGCTCTGACACCATGCTGTCAGGAGCAAATTATGAGCAAGTCCTATCCCGAAATTACCCAACGTATTTCCAGTAACATGAAAGCCCTGCGCTCAGATATCACCGATACCATGCAAGGGTTTTCAGCAATGGCGCAAGCGGCTACCCGCGATGGCGTGCTTGATAAAAAGACTAAGGAACTGATAGCCCTGGCAATTGGGGTGTCGACCCGTTGTGACGGATGTATTGGCTTTCATGCCAAGGCGCTGGTTGAACTGGGAGCGACTAAAGCGGAAGTGGAGGAAACACTGGGTATGGCAATCTATATGGGCGGTGGCCCTTCGCTAATGTACGCCGCCGATGCGATGCTGGCATTCGAGCAATTTAGCCAGACTGCGAAGTAGTTTTGCATAGTATATCCATAGGGCCACTGGGGCTCTCTATTGAATATGCGCTGATATGGGGTGCTTTATTACTATCTTGGGCAGGCTGTTATGTATTTAGTCGGCGTGCAGATAGCCCAGTAACCTGTTACCAATTTTCCAGCAATGCGGTTTTTGGTGCCTTTGCTGTGGGCTTCTTTTTTGCCAGGCTGGGATTTATTGCCGGACAGTGGTCGTATTTTCATGGTGATGTTATGGCTATGCTGGATGTTCGCGACGGCGGTTTTTCTGTCGGAAGTGGCTTGATCGCAACTGGTCTGTACGTCAGTTATAGTATCCATCGCCATCCTGCAATCCGCTCCACTCTAATGTGGGCAGGCGCTGCAACATCCGCCGTTATGCTCCCTCTTTACGTCGCGGTTTCCTTATCGTTGCGTCCAGAGTGGATGCCTGTGCCTACGGTTGACGCGCTGGCCGGCAGTCCGGTAACACTGTCTGACTTTAAAGATAAACCGCTGGTGATTAATTTCTGGGCAACCTGGTGTCCGCCGTGTAGGCGCGAGATGCCTGCGCTGGCCAGGGCGCAGCAACATAACCCGGACATTCATATTGTGCTGATTAACCAGTCTGAATCGCCCGCTCAGGTGCAGGCGTTTCTCGCGGAGCAAGAGCTCGCATTGAACAATATGCTGATGGACGTCACGGGTGACGTAAGCCGGGAGTTTGGTGTTGCCGTGTTGCCCACCACGTTGTTTTATTCCCGGGATGGCAAGTTAATATACCGGCACGTTGGCGGTGTATCTGATGCCAGTCTGGCAAAAGCAATACGCATGTTGCAGGCTGAATCAACGCCGTAGCTAAACGGGGAGCAAAGCTAAGCTTTTTTCACTAGGGCGTGTTGATCTTTGCTGTATGATTTTGCAGCAGTCTGTGCGACGTTTATACAATGAAGCGCAAGTGAAGTGTAGTCATCTACATGAACTTGGGCTGAAGCAGTATAAATATTGCACCGGCGCTGCCCGAAGGGTTCGCTCTAGGTGTCCACCGCTCTTTGTTGCATGCTCTTGATGCAGAACTACTGCACCTGCGAACATGCGCCGCGATCGCTGAACACCTAGAACGAACAAAATTAATACAGCAAAGATCAACACGCCCTAATGTGAATTGCAAAATCTGGTCTGCTTTTCGTTGGTTTACAAGCCTCTGTATTTCTTTTCATTCTTTCTTTATTTGCATCGTGCCAGTATAGGAATTACGTTTGTAATCTCTATGGTAAAGGGATGTAGAAATGAAATTACCCGTCTATTTAATGGTGATGGCAAGTCTATTTCTTGCTGGATGTGCGAATAAACCAACGGTGTATGTGTACGCAAAATATTTAAGTGAAAGTCAGAAAAAAGAAGTTAAAGAGACGTTAGAGGAGTCGAAGCAATATCAAATCAAAATGAATGATTTCGATATGCCAGCATCCATTACTGAAAATACCCTTCTTTATTCTCTATTGCTTCGCGATCCTGAATTCATTGCACTTGCAGAGGAATTGTCTGTTGAGGCAGGTTTTCCGATTAAGCGTACGCAGGGTATGACGGAGGGAAATCACTGGTATACGAAGAATTCACTGGCTTTGTTTTTATTGCCGGAAGACAACGGCAGTAACCTTGTGCTATTTAAACAAGATCTTATCAACCGATACGAAGGAAAACAGTGTGAAAATGTGACCGCGTTGAATTTAGATAACGACGGCACATTTGTTCTGGATGTTCAGCCCCAAAGCGATGGCTACATGAAAGATTCGATTAAAGGCACCTGGAAATACCGGCAATATCCATTCGTAGAATTGCAAAAAGAGGGGTTAGCCTACGCAGAGTATTATTTTGAAATACAGCAATTCACTGGCAGCGATGTTGTGGGCGAAATAGACTACGTTGAACTTGTTTCGCTCAATGCCGGTTCTCTACCTGGCGGCTGTTCGTTTATTGTGGGCACCAGGCGCTAACACAAGCAGGGCTGTGCTAAGGTACTACTCGTTGGCTTTGCCTTTGTCCCACACTTTACTCTCTTCCCCTGCCAACAACCGCTTGATGTTGTCGCGATGGCGAAAAAGAATCAATATCGACAGCATTGCTACCGGAAGTGTGTACAGGGGTTTGATAAACCAGGTAAAAATGGGGGCTAAGAGCACTGATACTATCGCGCCCAGAGACGAGTAGCCCCAAATAAATACCACCAGTGCCCAACTGGCAATTAGCATGCCCGCCAGTGAAGGGCCAATCGGTAGCATGGCACCAAATGCTGTGGCTACGCCTTTCCCGCCTTTAAAATGAAAGTAAAGTGGATAGATGTGACCCAAACAGGCAGCAATAGCAATGAGGCCTAATGCGACGGGAGGAATGCCCATAAAGTAGGCGGAGTACACGGGGATTGTACCTTTTAATATATCGGCTAACAACACCAGTAATGCCGGGAAACGGCCACCCAGTCTCAGCACGTTGGTTGCACCGGGATTACCAGAACCGTGCTTTCGGGGGTCGGGCAAACGAAATAGTCGGCTGATCAACACCGCACTGGAGACAGACCCAACCAAATAGGCCACGCTTATCATCAGTAAACTCAGTGCAATCATGACTGTATCCGGTGTCATACAATAAGTGTGCACACACTACTAGAATCTAATAGCGAATGCCAGACGCTTGATAAAAGTTCGATATACGGAAGCGGCTGCACAGCTGCATTGGTATGGTATACTGCGCGCAAAAATAACGCCTGAATGATCTGTTTACCGGCGCGTTTGCGATATCACCGCCACTGGCGAGAGGCCATAAAAATGCAACAAATTTTTATTGAAGGACTCAGTGTTCCCACCTTAATTGGGGTGTACGACTGGGAACGCACGCAACAAACTATTCTGATCATGGACCTGCTTATTGATGCAGACCTGACTCAGGCAATGACTTCAGACGATGTTAATCATACTATTGATTATGCAGCGGTTGCCGAGTGCGTAAAAGAAATAGGCGCTGCAACTAGTTTTGAGTTGCTCGAGGCATTATCCAAAGCGATTGTTGATGCGTTGTGTGCGCGTTTTCCTGTCCAAAAGTTGGTGCTAAAAATTGAGAAACCGGGCATTTTGCCCGATGCGCAAAAGGTGGGCATTCAAATCACTCATGAGGTTCGTGCGTGACAGTACACCGTGTCCTGATTGGCGTCGGTTCAAACATCGAGCGTGAATACCATACCAGGCAGGCCTATCAGTTACTCAATCAACATTTTACCAATGTCAGGGTGTCCAGTGTTTACGATTGCCCGGCTGTAGGGTTCGATGGCCCCGGTTTTTACAACTGGGTTGCCAGTGTTGAGACCACATTAAGTCTGTTGGAAACCTATCATTTGTTCAAGCAAATTGAAGCGCAGTTCGGCCGAAAAAACTGGCATAAGACGCCGTGTTCCCGCACAATGGATTTGGATTTATTGTGCTTTGATGATCAGGTATGCAATACACCCGTAGTGCTGCCCCGGCCTGAAATGCTGGAGCGGGCATTTGTACTGCGGCCACTGGCTGAGCTGATCCCCGGTGAGCGGCATCCTTTAACCGGTAATACCTACGAATCGCACTGGCAACAATTTGACCAAGCATCCCAGCCTATACAGCCTATCGCATTTGAATGGAGTTCATCACAGGCATGACATTATTTGAAATCATTGTTCTGGCCATTATTCAGGGCTTAACTGAGTTTTTGCCTATTAGTAGTTCTGCTCACTTAATCTTACCTGCCGAAGTCCTGGGCTGGCATAACCAGGGGCTGGCATTTGATGTAGCTGTGCATGTTGGCAGTTTGCTGGCGGTTATGATTTATTTTCGTCAGGATATCTTCAATATGTCTTTGGCGTTTTTGCAATATGGTTGGCGTAAAGAGCAAACCACTGATAGTCGTTTAGCCTGGTTTGTTGTTATTGCAACAATTCCTGCGGTAATCGCCGGGTTTGCCTTGAAAGACATTATTGAAACCCACGCCAGAAGTGCCGCAGTGATCGCCGTTACTACCATTGTATTTGGTTTATTGCTCTGGTACGCCGATGTGAAAGCAAAGCATGTTCAAAAATTGGAATCCATTACGTTAAAGCAGTCTGTCATTATTGGTCTGGCGCAGATGCTGGCGCTAATTCCGGGAACATCGCGCTCTGGCATCACCATGACCGCCGGACTCATGTTAGGTTTAGATCGCGAGAGTACCGCGCGTTTTTCATTTCTGCTTTCCATTCCCGTCATTCTTGGCGCCGGACTACTGGCGGTAAAGGATTTGGTTGAAGCGGAAACAGCCGTCGACTGGAACGCACTTATTTACGGTGCTGGATTTTCGTTTGTTGCAGCATACCTGTGTATTTTTCTGTTTTTAAACTGGATCAGCCGGATTGGAATGTTGCCGTTTGTGATATACCGATTACTGCTGGGCGCGGTATTACTTGCCTTTATTTTCTGGTAAACCCTTTATTGGAGAGAACGGATGGCTGACACCATTTTTGACAAAATTATAGATAAGTCGATTCCGGCTGATATTTTATACGAGGATGAATTGGCGCTGGCGTTCAGTGATATCAATCCTCAGGCTCCGGTGCATTTTCTGGTGATCCCAAAAAAACGCATTGCCACGATTAATGACATTACCGAGGACGACCGCGAACTGGTGGGTCATTTGTATTTTGTGGCCGCTAAACTGGCAGCGCAAAAAGGCTTTGCCAGCCAGGGTTATCGCGCGGTGATGAATTGTAATGAATACGGCGGACAAACGGTGTATCACATTCATCTGCACGTATTAGCGGGTAAGCCTTTGGGCTGGCCACCTTATACCGATAAAATGAAGCCGCTGGAATAGCGCAGTGAATAAAATAGGAAGCCGCTGAATAGCGGCTTCCTTGTTTTAATTACGTGATTGAAATGACGTTTACTTGAGACCCAGTTGCACCTTGCCCTGTTCGAACACAATATCAACCGGGATACTGGCACTGGCCAGTCTGTCTAAATCGGCAGCCAGTTGTGGTTTAATTACGCCTTTGTCTGCAACTAATTCAGCAACGCCGGTGTAATCTCCGTCGCCCTGCAGTGTCAGAATACGCTCGCTCAACGACGCGACAGCCGCAGACATTTTTTCCATGTTCACGCTGTACAACCCTTTATCATCGCGGTCAAACGCCCCTGCTTCAGCAAAGTAGTTAAAGCGGATCATATTGGCTTTGCCGTGTGCAGAACTGGCTCCAAAGCGCACCGAACGGAAAATACCTGCCATAAAGGTCACGTAATAGTCTTTCAGCGTACCTTCGGTGATTTCGCCTTTTTCCAACAGGCTTTGTACCATGTATAACCCCAGAATATCGGCTTTGCCTTCTTCCAGTGCAGAAGCGTGTTCTTTTAACGCGGCGCGAACTGTTTGCCCACCCGTCAGGGTATTTTTAATGCCCAATCCGTGCGCGACTTCATGAAACATGGTGTTAGCGAAAAACGCGTTAAAGGTAACGTGTTCGCGCTGTGCCGGCGCAATCAATAGATCAGCGATGGGGGCAAGAATATGATCAAACTTAGCCTGCATGGCATTTTTTAACTGTAATCGGCGCGTACCTTTTTCCAATTGCACACGTTCGTCGTTGGGTAGGTTTATCGCAATGGTTTTACTGCCTGCATTAGAATGGCCTGCGTAATACACTACATCATAGGCGTTCAGGTCGGCATCCGACCCTGGGGTTTCTTGTTTGTAAGCATCCGGCACGGGCAAGCCGCGCTGTAGTTCGGGTAAAAACTGAGCGTATTTCGCCAGTTTGTCACTCCAGGCCATATCTTTAATCAGTACATAAGCTTCAAACGCAGCACGGTAGCCGAATAATTGATCTTCGTAGCTTTCAATCGGACCAATAACCAGTTCAATCGGGTTGGTTTTCATGTCCATCCAGGCCATATCCGACGCCAGGTAGTCATCGGAAAGGAGGGCGTCTGCGCGCAATTGCAGGTAATTGGCAAACTCCGGATGATCAGCTAGTTTGGCCGCTTCTTTCAGCAGCGCAGCGGCTTTTTGAAGTGGCGCTGCATAGGCTTGGCTATAAGGTATGCTAGTAAGATTTCCTGCATCGTCGTAACGAACAACGGAATACAGGCCGTCTTTGTCGGTAAACGCAGCATTGTTAAACGCGTCTTTTGTCATGTCATGCGGATAAAACTCTGCGCCTGGGGCTTTTTCAGCAAAGCCGCTTAAAAACGGGCTATCGCCATTTAATCTATCCCATGGGCCATAGTTGATATCAGCAAAATGACGGACTTTTGCATCACTGATTGATGCCAGAAATTCTGCTTTGTTCTGATAAAACGCCTGTTGCCAGAAGAGGTCATCCATAATATCGGATGCGTCAATTAACAACGACAGCATGGCTTTCTGGTTGTCACTCAAATGGCTCAGGTCTGCCTGCAAAGGGACGTTGTGATAAATATCCAGGCGTTCTGGTGCAACTAATAAAGCAGGTGAGGCTGGCGCGCTGGCTTTTGCTGAATCCGTGGATGGCTGACTACAGCCAGTTAAAGACAGCGTTGCGCCTACCAGGGTAGCAAGTAAGGTCTTGGTAAATAACAGTTTCATAGGATTTCCGTCGATTATTGTTGTTCTGTAATTTAATTGTCTGAAAATTAACGTTAGCATAACTAACCTTTTATGCAGATGCTATACTCAGACCAGACAGGGCAAACACGCTGGATGTCACAACAGTTGCGTGTTTCTGTATGGCCCGGCTTTTTTATTGCGCAGGGTCAAAAAGAATAACAATCCCTGGGTGCACGATCTCTGATTCGTTGATATATTGGATTTTATGCATACTAATGCCGATAGCAAGGAAGGCATGAGATCGCAAAAGAATAGTTGCCCGGTGCACGCCAGGCACATAATAAGCCAAGACTAAGGTAGGACTATGTCGACACAAAACGCGCTGTTAACCATTCTGGTTGAAAAGATCAAGAACGATACCCTGGTATTACCCACATTACCTGCAGTTGCCTTAAAAGTGCGTAAAGCAGCAGATGATCCAGACATTAACCTTCATCAGATGGGTGATGTAATTGGATTAGACCCTTCTCTGAGTGCGCGCATGATCAAAATTGCCAACAGCGCTTATATGGGGCGTGCGGTAAAGGTAACGTCGGTTTCTCAGGCTGTTACCCGAATTGGCTTGCGCCAAATTAAAAACATTGCGACGGCACTGGCCATGGAACAACTGTTTGTGTCCAAAAATGAGCTGGTAGGCGATTACATGAAGCGCGAGTGGAACAATACGGTAGACGTAGTGGCCAATGCGATGGCAGCACTGCAAATGTACACTGCCCGTACCAAAAATCGCGAAATGACCATCGATACCATGACGCTTACCGCTTTAGTTCACAACATTGGTGTGTTGCCAATTCTAACGGAAGCCGAGCGCCACGTTGAAGTGTTTGCCAGCCCTACGTTCCTCGATGACGCTATTGATAAACTCGCGCCGCGAATTGGTGGCAGCATCATGCAAAGCTGGGGTTTTGGTGAGAGCTTTGTTACTGTTGCTGAACGTTGGCATGATCTGGCGTACCTGCCAGAAAAACTGGGTTACGTAGATTTCGTGCGTGTAGGCGCAGCGCTATCCGGCCAAATCAACCGTCAGAAAGATGCGATTCTGAACCTTGCCGTTCAGCGTGGTGTAGTGGAAGACGTTAATACACTGTTGTCAGACGAATTCGCTGAAATGCGCGCTGCTGCAAAACAGATTTTTGCTTAAATACAGCAAGCGTTCGCGGCAGCGTTGTTGCCGCGTTCGTTGGCTATTTCCCAACCATCGGCTGTTTCCAGCTATTTGCAACAACCAGAGTTACCACTCCCAGCAACAATCCCCACACTGGCGCACTCATACCCAGTACGGTTAATCCAGACGCACTGCATAGCATTGTCATTAGTGCTGACTGTCGGTAATGGGCTTCTTCCAAGGCGCGAAGCAGGCTGCTTTGTAGCGTGGCAAACAGCGCAATACCCGCCAGCAAATGTGTTACTACAATAGGCATAAGTGTAAACACCGACACAATCGCCACCGCCATTACACCCGACAACAAGTAGCCTAAGCCAGCAGCAACGCCAGCCTTATATCGTTGAGAAGGGTCGTCATCTACGCTATCAGCCATACAAATAGCGGCGGTTATAGCAGCCAGGTTATACATAAACCCACCAAATGGTGCGCAGATCAGTTGAAGCAGAGCGATACCCGTTAGTACAAATCGATTGTCGGGCTTGTATTGATGGCTATGTAAAATACTGATCCCAGGCAAGTTCTGCGACAACATGGTAATAAGAAACAAGGGTATCCCAATGCTCACAAATGCAGACAGTGACCACGCTGGTGTAACCCACTCCAATGCAGGTAGTCCCAACGTTACCGGTTGCACATCGGCCGGGCTCAACATCCAGGCAGCAATGCCTGCGACCAATAGCAGCACTAACATGAGATAGCGCGCGAAAAAGCGGCTGCCTATCAAATAGATCCCTACAAACATTATCGTTAATAGCGGCGAGTGGGTTGCACTGCTAAATACTTTAAGGCAATAGGGAAGCAGTATGCCTGCAAGCATTGCTGCTGCAAGGGCGGGAGGGATTCGCTCTATACCCCGCAAAAGTGCGCGGCTTCGCCCGACTATCAGACTGAGCACGCCCGCGCCAATTAATGCACCGGTGACTTCGGCCAACGTGAAGGCTCCGGCAGTAGAAATAAGAAAAACGGCACCAGGCGTTGACCAGGCGGTAACCACCGGCATACGGAATTTCAGAGAAAAATACAAACAGGATATACCCATGCCGAGGCCAAGCACCAAAAGCCAGCTAATGATTTGGGTTTCGTTTGCGCCTGCTTGACGTGCGGCTTCAATAACAATAACTACCGAACTGCTGTAGCCAACCACTACGGCAGTAAGACCTGCTGCGATATGGCTGATGCGAAATGAACCTGACATGGATAACCTCAATATTGCAGTATCGCGAATTTGCCGTTAATGTGCGTTATAGCGCACGGATGAAACAGCATAACATTGTGCGTTATAACGCACAATTGGGAAATATATGCAGGACAACATTACATACAGTATCGCTCAGCAAATCAAACAGCGCCGCAAAGCGCTGGGGTTGAGCCTGGACAGGCTGTCTGCTGCCAGTGGCGTATCAAAAGCCATGTTGGGTCAAATCGAGCGGCAAGAGTCCAGTCCTACTGTGGCTACCCTGTGGAAAATTGCAACCGGGTTACAGTGTTCATTTTCGGGGCTGCTTAGCAGTACTGAAGTGTCTCCGCATTCCGTAAGCGAGTCACTCAAGCGCAACGAAGCCAATTTTCATATTAATACCCTGTTTGCGTTTAACCCGGAGACCCGCTTTGAAATGTTTGAAC
Source organism: Aestuariibacter sp. GS-14 (assembly GCF_006494365.1). GTDB lineage: Bacteria > Pseudomonadota > Gammaproteobacteria > Enterobacterales > Alteromonadaceae > Alteromonas > Alteromonas mangrovi. Next base: position 140,086 of record NZ_VHIP01000006.1, on the reverse strand, counting down.
TCACGTTGTTAAATGACCACACACAATGGTCTGATCCACATGCCAATGGTGTTTATGAACACGTTGTAGTACAACAAGGCGAATTGTTACTTTACTATAACGAACAATGGCATACGCTTAACGCAGGCGATAGCGCCCGGTTTCATGCTAATCAGCGACACGGGTATAAAGCGAAGGGTCCGTTAACCCGGTTTATCGATGTGATTAGCTATCTTTAGCTACACAAAAACGGCCAACCGACTCACTTTTGAATGGGTGAACAAGGAATGAGTTTGTCTGAATTAAAAGCCCCTCAGGTCAATCTGGCATTGTCAGTCAATGCCAGGTATGTGTGCCTTGACGCCCTTCGCGGCTTCGCTTTGCTGGGTATTCTTATGATGAATGCCATTGCTTTTGCTTATCCGGAAATCGTGTACTCCAATCCCTTTGCGGCAGGGCCGCTTTCGAATGCCGACAAACTGCACTGGTTCTTAAGTGAGCTTCTGTTTGCCGAAAAGTTTTACGCGCTGTTTGCGATGTTGTTCGGTGCCGGTATTCTGTTGATGGCAGAACGGGCCGGGGATGAACAACAGGCCAGACGATTACACTATCGGCGTATGTTTTGGTTACTGATGATAGGCATGCTCCATGGTTATCTGGTCTGGTGGGGGGACATACTGGTTACTTATGCCATTGCTGGCATGATAATTTACCCTTGCAGATACTGGCGAGTCCGCAATTTGTGGATACTGGCGGTGGCGTTGCAATTTGCCATTAGCTTGCTGTATTTACTGATGTACTGGGGGGGGAGTGGTATGTCACCAGACGAACTGACAGAAACCTACCTGACATTCTTTCCTCCAGCCAGTGAATTAACCGCAGAAATTAATGCCAATCGGGGTACCTGGTGGGAGCAGGCCAGTTACCGTGTGGCGTCTACTGTTGAATATCAAACCAGTTATCTTATTCCTTTGTTGGTGCGTATGTCGGGGATCATGCTGATGGGAATGGCACTGTTTAAAACCAGTGTGTTATTAGCTGCCAGGTCATCGCGTTTCTATATTATTCATCTTTCGCTGAGCCTCCCAACAGGCTGGGTATTGAGTGCTACCGGCGCGTGGTTAATTGTCAGCACTGAATTTGCCTTACCCGACTCGTTCTCTATAAATCGATTGTGGAATTTGTGGGGAGCCTTGTTTACGGCGTGGGGTTATACCTGTGCATTTATGTTGTTTGCCCGTCAGCTAGAATATCGTGGGGAGAGTATTGGCGCAGCAATCACCTCCCGACTCGCACCAGTAGGGCAAATGGCACTCACTAACTACCTGATGCAAAGCATACTGTGCAGCCTGGTATTTTATGGATGGGGTTTTGGTCTTTATGCATCGCTGTCGCGCTGGCAGGTCACGGCTGTTGTTGTGATCATTTGGGTTGCGCAAATAACCTGGTCGCGCTGGTGGTTAGCGCGGTTTTATTACGGGCCAGCCGAGTGGGCGTGGCGAAGTGCCACTCAACGCCGCAGGCAAGCCTGGCGGCGTTAATTAGAGGCGCTGATTTACAGGTCTCTGTCTAATCCCAGTGCGTCACTGAGATAGCCAACTACGCCGCAGATTTCAGCAGACATTAAAGCAAACTCCGCATCCAGACGAGCAGCAACCTGATCTTTTGGAATATCCTGGGTTTCTTCTTTAATGCGGTCGGTAAACTTCACCCGTTTGATGGTGCCGTCTTCCTGAATTACTGCTTCCAGCGTTTCGTCGAATTCAAAAGCCACTTTTTGTACGAGTTTACCGGCATCCAGGTGATGCTGAATCTCTTCGCTGTCCAGAGGTTGGTTCTTGCAACGAATAATGCTGCCGGTGTCGTCAGTCGACTTAAACTCTGCTTCTTCCAGCAGGGCAATTTTTTCAGGTGGCTGCTCGGTTAACCAGTGGGTTAACTCGCTCTGTAAGCTGCTGCGAACCAGTGGCACAACGGGTAATGAGCCAAGGGCTTTGCGAACCATTGCCAGGAACGCTTCTGCTTTGCCATCAGCGCTGGCATCTACCACTACCAGATTGTCCGGAATTGAAATAAAGCCATTAATGTAGGTGTTTTTAGTAAACGCCTGTGGCAACAATCGGGTAATAATTTGCTGTTTCAGATCGGACTGGGCTTTTTTACCCACGGGAGAACCAGTTTCCGATTCGATTTGCTCTACTTTTTCGGCCAGTTCAGCATTCACCACAGATGAAGGCAATAAGCGCTCTTGCTTCTTCAACGTGATCCAATAACGCAGTTGCGTCTGATGAAACAGCAAACTGTGTTGTCCCGCTGAATGGAATGGAGATGCGAAACCCATTGTTGCGGTTTCCTGCGTGCCACACGGGCGGAATGCAAATTCATTCAACGCTGTTTGCAGCGCATCGTCATCCAGTGATAAGGGTTGAGTCAGCCGATAGGCCTTAATATTTTTAAACCACATAAAGCAAAATATTCTTCTGAAAAGGGCGGCAAAGGTTAGCAGTGCTGCCCGGTGATCGCAAGCGCGGGTTGACTATAGATTAGGTGCGTTTGGGAAAGCGGATCTGGTATCGCAAACCTTTACCCGGTTCGCTGAATGCTTCAATCTGGCCGTCCAGTGCCTGTGTCACCAGGTTGTACATAATGTGCGTACCTAAGCCACTGCCACCCTGTCCACGTTTAGTGGTAAAGAATGCGTCGAATAACCGGTCAAGTTGACTTTCATTCAAGCCGCACCCGTTGTCTTCATAGGTAATAACAACGTCTTCGTCTTCTTCCTTCACTACCAGATTGATGATGCCGCCGTTCATGTTTTCAAATCCATGAATAACAGAGTTCATGATCATATTGGTAAAGATTTGAGCAATGATGCCGGGCGCTGAACGGATATCCAGATTGTCAGGGCAGTCAATATTCACGGTGTGTTGTTGATGTTTAAATGACGGAGCCAGCGACTGCAACACTTCGTTCAAATAGATTTTTAAATTGAACACTCGCTCAGCTTCGCTGGTTTGATCCACCGCTACCTGTTTAAAACTGGTAATAAGCTCTGATGCGCGGTTCAGGTTAGTAAGCAGCAGGTGTGTGGTTTGTTCAGCTTCACCTAAAAACGAAGCCATGGTTTTGTTGGTCAGAGATTTGTCTTCATATGCCGCTTTTACGGTATCAATGCGGTCGCGCAGGAAACTGGCGGCCGTTACACCAACACCCAGTGGCGTGTTCACATCGTGCGCAATGCCAGCTACCAATCCGCCTAATGAAGCCATGCGCTCAGATTCGAGTAACTGTTCCTGAGCGAGTTTAAGGTGCTCCATAGACTTAGCCAGTTCCTTGTTTTTGTCGCGCAGCACGTTTTCAATATATTGACGGTTCTCGTTTTCCTGACGCAGCTCACGCTGATTGGTGATTAGTTCGTCTTTTTGGCGCTCCAGATCCAGCATGATCTGGCTTAGGGAAGCTGTCTTCTTGGCCACCTCTTGCTCTAACAGTAAGTTTTGGTCGTCCAGCTTTTTGTTTACCCGTTTGAGTTCTTCCTGCGTGCTCTTAAGCTTTTGCTGAGAAATAATCAGATCGTCAATAACCTGGTTATAAGAGTATTGCAGCAAGCGAAGTTCATTTTCGTCATGTAGGGTTAATTTTACTTTAGATTCTTCAGGGTGTTCGGGGTTAAACGCACTCATTTGCTGAGTGATTTCCATTAGCGGGTCGGAAAGCATTCTTCTGAAGGCCGTCATGAATAAAAATACCAAAAAGGCGGTTTTTACAATGGCATTGCCCAGCAGGAAAAATATCCCCACTTCGATACGACTAAAAATGATATTGAAATTAGAGTAAAGCGTGACATCACCCACCGTTGAGGCGCGATTGGAAAACTCGAAAATTAACGGGAAGCTGTAGCTGAACAAACCACCGCTATGGTCATCCAGTTCGCCCGTGCTGATGGGGGCCCTTATTTGCGCGATGGTCATGCCCAGATCAGCTATGTATTCACCATTTTCGTCGCGAATTTGCACGCCTGTAACAATGGGTAATTCCATTAAGCCTTCGGCTATGGATTGCGCCTGGGGTATGTTCACTTCCCAAATGGCTCGGGTAAGACTGGTGGAGAAGGTGTTTTTTAAGGTTTGAAGTTCAGATTCAATATGGCTCTTGGTGCTTAGGTATTCAGTAAATATCTGACCTATGGTAACGATAAATGTCAGTATAAAGTACACCGACAACACACGGGTAAGAAGTTTTCTCGACAATCCTGTCTGCACCGACGCCATTTGCAACCTATTCGCTATACCGACTGAAAAATAACTGCTTCGTCAAGAATATGTGCTATTCGCTGAATTAACAAGTTATACCCGAGAGTTTAACGTTATGAGTGTGTCACTTATACGGAATATAATTCGCAGGCGCCAAAGTTCATAAACTTGACATAATAATGTAATCGTTTAATAAAATTGTCACACACCCTGATAATAATAGCGGCGTTTTCTTATGAGCTGGAAAAAAACTATGTCTAGAAGAGTCTTGTTAGTGGAAGATGAAGCGCCGATTCGCGACATGCTGAAATTTGTGCTGGAGCAGTCAGGATTTGAAACAATTGAGGCGGAAGACTACGACATTGCGCAACAAAAACTGGTAGAGCCCTATCCGGATTTGATTCTGTTGGACTGGATGTTACCTGGTGGTAGTGGCGTGCAGTTGGCTAAGAGTCTGAAGCAACATGAGTTTACCCGCGATATTCCTGTGATCATGATCACAGCCCGCGGGGAAGAGGAAGATAAAATCCGCGGACTGGATGCGGGTGCCGACGATTACATTACCAAGCCGTTTTCACCGAAAGAGCTGGTTGCGCGGATCAAAGCGGTGATGCGTCGCGTTACCCCTACATCTAATGAACAGCCCATCGAATTTAACGGATTAAAACTCGAGCCTATCTCGCACCGGGTAATGGCTAATGACGACGCACTGGACATGGGGCCAACGGAATACAAGTTACTGCACTTTTTCATGACGCACCCGGAGCGGGTATATAGCCGCGAACAACTGCTTGATAACGTATGGGGCACCAATGTGTATGTAGAAGATCGCACGGTGGATGTGCATATTCGGCGTTTGCGTAAGGCAATAGGTGTGCACGGTCACGATGCCATGATACAAACCGTACGTGGCGCAGGCTATCGCTTTTCTACTAAACTGTAAGTCATTGGCACAATGGGGTATAGTTGCCCCATTCAGTTCTGAAACACGGTCGCGCGAGTAAAGGATAAACCGGGATGTACTACCCCTTTTCATGGTTTAAATCGATAGTGCGGTTGTGTCTTTTCCTGTTTATTTTTGCCCTTGTTGGGTGGTATCTCGATGACATGCTGCTGGCAGTAGCCTTGGGCACAACAGGTTTGTTGTTGTTCAACTACTGGCACCTGTTCAAGCTTAATCGCTGGTTGTGGCACAGTAGGAAAATGTCTCCGCCTTCGGTTAACGGCTTGTGGGAACATATTTACGAAGGCATTTATTACCTGCAACGCCGTAATCGCAACAAGCGCAAGGAGCTTGGCGCGCTGGTGAAGCGCTTTCGGGAAGGTTCCGAAGCCTTGCCGGATGCCGCTGTGGTGGTGGATGCCAAAGCCTGTATCATCTGGTGTAACCGGCTTGCGCGTTTAGAACTTGGTTTGCGCTGGCCGGGTGATGCCGGGCGGCGGTTGGATAACCTGATCCGCCATCCTGAGTTCATTCAGTACTTTCATGCCGGCAATTATCACTATCCCATTGAAGTACCATCGCCGCTCAATCCGCAAAAGACCTTTGAATACCGGATTATGCCTTATGGCGAAGAGCATTTATTACTGATTGCCCGTGATGTTACCCGCGTGTCGCAATTGGAAGAAATGCGCAAAGACTTCGTAGCCAATGTGTCTCATGAACTGCGCACACCGTTAACCGTGATCAATGGCTATCTGGAAATTCTGGCTGGTGATGAAGATGAGCTGGATCCCCTCACTCAAAAGGCCTTTATGGAAATGACGGCGCAAACCCACCGCATGCAAAGCCTGATTGAAGACTTGCTGGTATTGTCGCGTATTGAGGCCAGTTCTGAGCGGATTTATGAGAATACGGTAGATATGGCTGCCATGCTGCGTCAAATTGAGCTGGAAGCGGATACCTTAAATAAGGATAAAGGGCACACTATTGCGTTTCATTTGGAACGCGGCGTAAAAATATATGGTATCGAAACCGAGTTGCGCAGTGCCTGTTCAAATTTGATTTTTAACGCCATTCACTATACACCGCCGGGTGGGAAAATTGATGTGTACTGGAAAGTGACTAAAGACGGCGTTAAATTTGCGGTTAAGGACAATGGTGATGGCATTGAGCAGCAACACTTGTCGCGCTTAACCGAACGGTTTTACCGGGTAGATAAAGCCCGGTCACGTAAAACCGGCGGTTCAGGCCTTGGGTTATCTATTGTTAAACACGTATTGAATCATCATAATTCACAGCTTCAGATAACCAGTCAGGTGGGAGAGGGCAGTGTGTTTTTCTTCCAGTTTGATGCCGAAATGATTGCCAGTCAGGACGCTTAAGAATGTTTCGCATTGTTGTATTTTCTTTGCTGTATTGCTGCTCTTGTGTCGCAATAGCTGACGCGCCTGCCTACGAACGCAAACCCGGCGTGGCGGGCAAGATTACTTCGGTTGGCTCAGATACCCTGGCAAACTTAATGACACTGTGGTCACAGGAATTTAAGAGTTTATATCCTGACGTTAAATTTCAAATACAGGCATCGGGTTCATCTACAGCGCCACCTGCCCTAACCGAAGGTACGGCCACCATAGGCCCAATGAGCCGCGAACTGAAACCCAGCGAAATCCAGGCATTTATTCGCGCTCATGGTTATCCGCCTACGGTAATCCAGGTAGCGCTGGATGCCATTGCAATATTTGTTGAGCGACGTAATCCATTGCCGGGTTTAACCTTATCTGAAGTCGATGCGATTTTTTCTGCAACCCGTTTTTGTGGTGGGGAAGAAGCCATTACACACTGGTCACAACTTGGTGTGGATACCTACGGTAACGGTGCGCCAATTCGTCTGTTTAGCCGTAACTCAGTGTCGGGCACCTATGGTTTGTTTAAGATCATGGCGTTGTGCGATGGTGATTTTACCAAAACCGTGAATGAGCAACCTGGATCGGCGTCGGTCGTATTGTCGGTTGCATCCAGTAAGGGCGGTATGGGTTATGCGGCTTACGGATATAAAACCGCCGGCGTGCGTGCGTTGCCGCTGGGTGAAAATGCGCAACAGTTTATTCCGCTGAGTGTCGAAACCGTGCGTGAGCAACAGTATCCCTTTACCCGCTTTCTCTATCTGGTTGTGAACAAGGCACCGGATGAACCTCTGCCTACACTGGTGCGCGAATTTCTTACTTTCGTATTGTCTGAATCGGGGCAAAAACTGGTTGCCCGTGATGGTTATTTTCCGATTAAAGAATCGCTGTTAATGCGCCAACGACGTCAGTTACTGGACGTATCTGAATAAATTGTGACAGATTTACTACCGTTTCAGCTCGGTTCCCTGCTGGATGCTGGTTACTTCTGATATCTGTGTGAATGCATTTAACTTGTTGTTATTAAATAGTTATTTAGTATTCATTCTGAGTTTGCTAGTCTAAAAACTCCGATTGGCCTAATTTTTATCCCCGTTTTTTTATTAAAGTTTTGTGACGAACCTGTAATGTAACATTTCTGTCATTTTGCTTAGGTACTCTTCTCGCGTTTTTAAATTATAAGTCTATTTCTCACTTGGAGACACGCATGGAACTTAAGCAGTTATTTCAAGCCTCAGCCATTGCTGCGGCGCTGGCTCTTGCTGGTTGTGGTGGCGACATTAACATCACTGAAGGTAGTATCGACAACAGCTCTACTGTTACCAACAACTACGGTAACTCGGGCACTGATAGTGGTACAGGTGGTACTGACAGCGGCACAACCGACACGTTACCGGGTGAGAAAAGCAGCTATTTGACTTCTGAAGTATCTGCAGCCCTGGGTCAAACCATTGAAGTTCGCGTACTGTCAGGTACCTTAACAGCTGATGACGCTGACGAAAGCGGAAATATTACGCTGACTAACGATACAGTTTGGGCAATTGAAGGTCCGTTATTTGTTGGTGAAGATAAAGCTAACAGTGTAAATCTGGTAATTGAAGAAGGCACTATCATCTTTGGTCGCAGCGGTGGTGACTACCTGGTAGTTAGCCGTGACTCTTCTATTGAAGCTGTAGGTTCTGCAGATGCGCCAATCATTTTCACTTCGTTCCAGGACGTAGTAGGTGATGAAGTGGGCGCGGGTCAGTGGGGTGGTATTGTATTATTAGGTAATGCGCCATCAAACAAATGTCCACAAGACGGTTCTGACTGTGCTCTTCAGGTTGAAGGTGTTGAAGAAGGCGCGGTATTTGGTGGTACCGATGAAACTGACAGCTCAGGTACGCTTAACTACGTAGTTGTAAAGTATGCGGGTTACGAAATTGCCGTAGATAACGAATTAAACGGTGTGACCTTCGGCGGTGTAGGTTCTGGCACTGAAGTAGATTACCTGCAAGTACACTCAAATGCTGACGATGGCGTTGAGTTTTTTGGCGGTAACGTAAACATTAAACACCTTGTGTTAACAGCTAACCAGGATGACTCAGTAGACTGGGACAACGGTTTCCGTGGTAAGTTACAGTACGTATTTGTTCAGCATGACACTGCTGACGGAGATGCAAACCGCGGTATCGAAGCAGATAACGACGGTTCTACTCCGGACATCACGCCACAGTCGAACCCAATGATCTCTAACCTGACCATCATTGGTAACAACTTCGACGGTGAAGACGATTCAGAAGGCGTGTACCTGCGCGAAGGTACTGGCGCTCAAATCTATAACATGGTTATTACTGGTCCATCTGGCATGGGTGAGTGTTTCGAAGTTGAGAACTCAACTGAGTCACAAGCAAACCTGGCTGACGGCACCATCACTGTTAAGTCTTCTGTTATTGCTTGTGCTAACGGCGAAAACTTCAAGTCAGATACTGCCAACGGCGGCACTGATTTAGCGGCATGGTTCACCGCAGAAACCAGCAATCAGGTTCTGGATGCATCAGCGATATTATTAAGTTCTACTGGTAAGCCATTAGCTGACAGCCCATTATTAGGTGCAGGTGAAGATGCGTCTCAAGTTGACGGTTTCTTCGAAGCGACTGACTTTATTGGTGCGGTTGGTTCTTCTGACTGGCGTCAGGGTTGGGCGTTTGGTTTCGGTGGCGGTACAATTCAGGTAGTTGAATCAACTTCTGGTTGCCCGGCTGGTACGTCTAACATTGCGTCTGTTGACGGTGTAACGACTACCTGTTCATTAAGCGGTACATTAACGACTGACGTTAACCTGACTGAAGGTAACATCTACGCACTATCTGGTGCCGTGTTTGTAGGCGGCGACAACGAGAACAGTGCTACGCTGTCTATCGAACCTGGTGTAACAGTATACGGCGCGTCAGGTAACGATTACCTGGTAGTGAGCCGTGGCTCTAAAATCGAAGCTGAAGGTACAGCAGCTAAGCCAGTCGTTTTCACTTCTTATGAAGATGTAACTGGTGCAGCAACTTCTGCTGGTCAATGGGGTGGTCTGGTTCTTCTGGGTAATGCGCCTTCTAACAAGTGTCCAACAGACGGTTCTGCTTGTGCCCTTCAGGTTGAAGGTGTAGAAGAAGGTGCGGTATTTGGTGGTACTGATATCACAGACAACTCAGGTATCCTGCGCTATGTTCGTGTACAGTTTGGTGGTTATGAAATCGCACTGGATAACGAACTGAACGGTATTACCTTCGGTGGTGTTGGTTCTGGGACTACAGTTGACCACGTTCAAGTTCACGCCAATGCTGATGATGGTGTGGAATTCTTCGGTGGTGCAGTTGACGTTAAGTATCTGGTATTAACTGGTATTCAGGACGATAGCATTGACTGGGACAATGGCTTCCAGGGCCGCATGCAGTATGTGTTGGTTCGCCAGGCTACTGATGATTCAGATGCCAACCGTGGTATCGAAGCAGACAACGACGGTTCTAACCCATCAATTGAACCACAATCTAATCCTTCACTGGCTAACGTAACCATTATTGGTAACAACTTTGACGGTGAAGATGATTCAGAGGGCGTGTATCTTCGCGAAGGTACTGGTGCTCAGTTGTATAACTTCATCGTAACGGGTCCGTCAGGCATGGGTGAGTGTTTTGAAGTTGAAGATTCAACTGAATCACAAACTAACCTTGGCGATGGCACCATTACGTTCAGCAACTCTGTAATCGCATGTGAAAACGGCGAAAACTTCAAAAATGCAGCGACAGCTGTTGATTTGGAAAACTGGTTCCTGAACACTCAAACAGGTAACTCAGTTGCGGCAACTCAGGCTGACGTACTATCAGGTATCTACAGCACTACAACGGCCACACCGTTCGACTTTACTGGCGATAGCTTCTTCGACAACGCTGACTTTGTTGGTGCAGTTAAAGAAGGCGACGACTGGACTGCTGGCTGGACCATTGGTCTGGAATAAAATCGGTAGTTAGTTACGAAGTAAGCCCGTTGCAACGTGTAGCGGGCTTGCTTGTAAGTTTAAGAGAACGTGATGTACTCACATTCTGGTCGATATTGCTTTCAACGAGGTAGCAAAATGAAAAATCCTGCCTACAAGTTTTCTATCAAATCTTTGTCACTTGCGGTGGCTGCCGGACTGTTCGCTCAGTCAGGTGTAGCCCTGGCGCAGAGTGAAGAAGAAGCGATTGAAGAAGTTGTTGCTACAGGAACGCGTCTGAAAGGTACAGCGACCGCTGTAATCGAAGAGCGTAAGAACCAGGCTTTCGTTGCCGATATTATGGGCGCGGAGCAAATTTCCAGAACCGGTGATGGCGATGCAGCATCTGCACTTCGCCGTGTAACGGGTCTGACCCTGGTCGACGGCAAATTTATTTACGTTCGTGGTTTAGGTGAGCGTTATTCATCAACGCAATTAAATGGTGCTTCAGTACCGAGTCCTGACCCAACACGTAACGTTATTCCTCTGGATTTATTCCCATCAGGCATCATTGAAAGTTTGTCTGTGCAAAAGGCCTTCTCGCCTTCTATGCCAGCTTCCTTCGGCGGTGGTAACGTAAACGTCCGTCTTAAATCTATTCCATCACAGTATATTTTTAATATCAGTGGTAGTTTGGGAACCAATTCTAATAACTTCGACGACGCCTATTTTTATAATGGCGGCGGTGATGACTGGATGGGTAAGGACGATGGCACCCGTGCAGCGCCTGCGTCTATTGTTCAGCAATGGAACGAATATAAGTTTTTAGACGACCTGACTCAGGCTGAGTCAGTGGAAATGTTTAAAGCCCTTAATCGTGATTACGATCCGTTCCTGGAAAAAGTGGATCCTGACACAGGCTTAAACTTTACACTGGGTAACAGCCACGACATTGATGATGAGTGGCGTTGGGGATATCTGGTCACCACCGGGTACAACAATCAATGGAATGTTTCTGAAGAATACATCGGTGAGCAACCTCTGCGTGATGGCGAAGATTCTATCCGTATGGTGCGCTTCTTTGATGAAGTGGATACCACCGAACACTCGGTTAAATGGTCTACCCTGATGAGTTTGGGTATCGATTACAACCGTCAGCATCAGATTGATTACAGCCTTATCGTTTTAAACGATACGCGTGATCAGTTCCGCGAGAAAGTAGGTAACTCGGCTAACATTCAGTTAATTGACGACCAGCGCATTCGCGAATACGAAGTATTGTATGAAGAGCGTCGGATGTTCACCAATCAGTTGAAAGGTATGCATACCTTCCCGAGCCTCGGCTTTTTGGGTGTAGACTGGAAATACTCGTTGGGCCGTTCGTCGCGTAACGCACCTGGAAACATGGAAGCGCGCTTCATCCTGACTGATGAAAATCAGGATGGTGTTTTCGATAAAGTAAACGAAAGTGTATTAACTAATGCGCAAACAGCTGCACGTTACTCGTTCCAGGAATTGCATGACCGCGTAGAAAACTACGGTTTCAACGTAAATTATCCGGTGTCTTCGGGTCGTTGGGAAATGGAATTCAAGGGTGGTTACGACTTCATTGAAAAAATGCGTATCGCTGAAAACCGTCGACTTGACGTCAGTACCCGTGCGTTTGCTGATGCGTCTATTTTAGAAGGCAACGTATATTCGGATATATTAACCGACGACGTGCTCGACTCAGCCGGTTACACCAGTATTAATCTGTTGCGTGACACCACGATTGCCGGTGACGATTACATTGCTGCCCAAATGATCGACGCTTATTACTTAGAAGCGGATTTGTTTTTCGATAACAAATGGCGTTTGAGCGGTGGTGTGCGGTATGAAGACTTCCGTCAGGCGGTTGTACCGTTTAATCCGAGAACCAACCAAATTGACTTGTCAGATGATGCTGACCGAGATCAGTTGGCGTTCCTGGAAGATGATTTTTATCCGTCAATTGCTTTGACTTACTTCCTGGAAGAAGACATGCAATTACGTGTGAGCTTCGGTCAAACTGTAGTTCGTCCGGATTTGCGTGAAGTGTCTTCAGCCACCTATATCGATCCGTTAACGGAGTTCCCGATTGGGGGTACCCCGGGTATCCGAACAACGAAAATCGCTAACTACGATATTCGTTGGGAATGGTATCGCGAAGCCGGTAATAACTTGTCTGTGGGTTTATTCTACAAAGACATGACAGACCCGATTGAATCTGTACAGTCACCTGCCCAGGATGGACCGCCTTTGGTGCGTATTGCTAACGCTGAATCAGGTGAGCTTTATGGCGTTGAAGTAGAATTCCTGCAAGGTCTGGAAGTGATTGGGGACGGTATCTGGGACAACCTATTCGTGTCGGGTAACGTTACTCTTAGTGATTCGGAGATCCAATTGGATCGTCAGAACATCGTTGAGCAAACTGGTGTGTCTGCGTCGATTACTAACCTGAAGCGCCGTTTAACAGGTCACTCACAATATGTGGTTAACCTTCAATTAGGTTATGACTCAGATAACGGTGAACATTCAGGATCATTGGTTTACAACGTGTTTGGTGAGCGGATTATTATTCCGGGTATCGACTTCTTCGATGATACCTACGAAGCGCCGTTCCACTCGTTGGATATGGTGTATAAGTACTTCCCGGACTTTAATACCACTGTCACATTCAAGGTTCAGAATATCCTTAATGACCAGCAAGAGCTGGAATTTGAGAATACCCTGGCACGGTCTGAGACAAAGGGAACCAGCTTTAGTTTGTCGTATAAGTACGATTTTTAAATTTGGGTAACCCATTGAAAAAGCCGCTTTTTAAGCGGCTTTTTTCGTTCAGGATAAAGGAAAGTTTTTTTATGACAGTCTGGTAATAAAACTGTCACATAAAACTCCTATCCTACCCGCAGTTTTTAGTGGTCGGTTGTTCCGATTTCTTATAACAAAAAGGTTTGAATGTATGAAGCTTTTTAACACCTTGCTGCTAAGCACGGCACTTTTGTCGGCATCAGCCTTCGCACAGGAGCAGGAATTAAAACCTGCTATGGATGCTGCCAAGGAAATCAATGAGTCTGCGGCTAAATCGCAGCAAAAAATAGACGGTATTACCGATCAGATCGATAGCAAACTGCAGCAGTTCAAAGCGTTGAACAAAGAGATTGAAGGTTTAAATATCTACAATCAGCAACTGCAGAAGCAAATTGCTAATCAGGAACAGGAAATGGCAAATCTGAATTTAGCCATTGATGAAGTGTCAGTTATCGAACGTCAGATCACCCCTCTGATGATTCGTATGATTGACGGCCTGGAGCAGTTTGTAGCGCTGGACGTACCTTTCCTGCCAGAAGAGCGTGCAGACCGCATCGCCAGCTTGAAAACGATGATGGACCGCGCAGATGTAGCGTCTTCTGAGAAATTCCGTCGTGTGATGGAAGCGTATCAGGTAGAAATGGACTACGGCCGTACTATGGAAGCATACAGCGGTATTCACACAATTGCTGGTCAGGAGCGTGACGTTGAGTTTTTACGCCTTGGCCGAACCACACTGATTTATCAAACTCGTGATGCGAGCTCGCAAGGCGTGTGGAACAAGCAAACCCGTCAGTGGGAAGAACTCGACAGTTCTTACCGCACTCAGGTAACCAAAGCATTGCGTATGGCCAAGAAACAACTTGCGCCTGATTTGTTAATGCTGCCAGTTGCTATTACAGACTAAGAGGACGAAGTGATGTTGAAATCGTTGAAAACCATCGTATTTGGTCTGGTTGCGGCAAGCCTGAGTTTGTCTGCCATGGCAGAAAACGAGCGTGCTCTGGATCTGGATGCACTGCTTAAGCAACTGGAAGAAGGTAAGTTTGCGCAAACGCAACAAAACAAACAGCGCGAACAGGACTTCGTTGCGCAGCGTAATGAACAGGATCAGATTTTGCGCGATACCAATAAATTGCGCGAAAACACCCTGGCTTTATCAGAGCGCCTGGAAACCCAATTCGAACAGAACGAGTTTAAACTGGCTGACTTAAACGAAGCGCTTACTGCGCGTTTAGGTTCACTGAAAGAATTGTTTGGTGTGTTACAGCAGGTAGCGGGTGACAGCAAAAACAAATTCTACAACTCCATGATTTCGGCTGAAATTACGGGTCGTGCAGAATTTCTTGATCAACTTGCACAGGATATGGGCTCAAGCTCTAAACTGGCGTCAATTGAAGAAATCGAGCGCGTATGGTTTGAAATCCAGCGTGAAATGACTGAATCAGGCAAAGTCACTAAGTTTACTACCGATGTAGTAGAAGCGACTGGCGCGAAAGTCAATAAAGAAGTGGTACGCGTAGGACCATTTGCGCTGGTTGCTGATGGTAAATACCTCGAGTTTAACGGCGTGACCGGTACCGTTTCTGAACTGCTTCGCCAGCCTGCAGAACGTTATGGTGAGTCTGTTGCTGAACTGCAAGCTTCAAATGGTGATATCGTTAAGTTTGGTATCGACCCAACCGGCGGTTCTATTCTGGGTCTGTTAGTACAGGCACCAAACCTGCAAGAGCGGGTAGAGCAGGGCGGTGTGGTAGGTTATATCATTCTGGTGGTAGGCGCGTTTGGTTTGTTACTGTCTATCGAGCGTCTGTTTACCCTTACTTTAATCCGTGCCAAGGTGAACAGCCAGTTGAAGTCTACTGAAGTGAAAGACAACAACCCACTTGGCCGTGTACTGAAAGTGCGTGACGAGCATCCAAATGCCGACACCGAAGCGCTTGAGCTGCATTTAACTGAAGCTATTCTAGCCGAAGTGCCCAAGCTGGGTCGCAATCTGACGATTATCAAAATCATCTCTGTTGTTGCACCGCTGATGGGTCTGTTAGGTACCGTAACTGGTATGATCAACACCTTCCAGGCAATTACTTTGTTTGGTACCGGTGACCCTAAACTGATGGCAGGTGGTATTTCTACGGCACTGGTAACAACCGTTCTGGGTCTGGTTGTGGCTATCCCAACTACCTTACTGTACGCGATGCTGAATACCCGTAGTAAGAACATTGTTTATATTCTGCAGGAACAAGCTGCTGGCGTGATTGCTGAGCGCGCTGAGCGAGGCTAATCAGTATGATTGAGTTTCTTGAAGCAATTCGTGATTTTACAGAAACCGGAGGCCAGGTACTCCTGGTCATCGGATTCCTGATATTCGTGATGTGGCTCTTGATCCTCGAACGCGCATTGTATCTGTTAATCTGGCACAAAAACTTCAGTAAAGAAGCGGTAACCATTTGGAAAGCCCGTGAAGATCGATCTTCATGGCACGCTGAACAAATCCGCTCCAAGATGATTTCGACACTGACCATACAGTTAAATGGCAGTATCCCGGTAATTCAGGCTCTGGTGGCACTTTGTCCACTGCTGGGTCTGATGGGAACCGTAACCGGAATGATCGAAGTATTTGATGTTATGGCCATCTCAGGCTCAGGTAATGCCCGTTCAATGGCTTCTGGTGTATCCAAAGCCACTATCCCGACAATGGCGGGAATGGTAGGCGCACTGTCAGGCGTATTCGCCTCGACCTGGTTGAACCGCAAGGTGAAAACTGAACGTGCACACCTTGAAGAAGCATTGATCAAGCGTTAAGGCATGCATCGGGTGGTCCCGGTGCATCTAGTAAGGTAAAAGAATTATGAAACAGCATTTCCAAAACCTGGTTGACGAAGAAGAAGCAACGATTGATATGACGCCCATGCTGGACGTTGTGTTTATTATGTTGATCTTCTTCATCGTAACGGCATCGTTTGTAAAAGAAGCCGGTATTGATGTAAACCGTCCGGAAGCCGCGACTGCGGTGAAAAAGGACCGTGCCAATATCCTGATTGCTATTTCAGACAAAGGCGAGATCTGGATCAACAAGCGCCGTATCGACGTAAGAGCTGTGCAGGCCAACATTGAGCGTCTGCATGCCGAAAACCCACAGGGTTCTGTGGTGATTCAGGCAGATAAAAAAGCCACTACCGATACACTCATTAAGGTCATGGATGCTTCGCGTGCCGCTGGCGTGTATGACGTGTCTATTGCAGCGCAAGAGCCATAAGCGAGCATTGCTATGTCACGATTTTTAATCGCATTTGTAGTATCACTGGCGATTACACTGGGCTTGTTTTTTCTGATGCAGTCACTGATTAAAATGGGTGGCAGTGCGTTAACTGAGCCGCCCAAAGGCAGCGTGCTGGACTTCGTTCGCATTAAGCCTGAAGAGCAGGTACAGAAGAAAGATCGCAAGCCGCGTAAGCCGCCAAAGCCGGAAGAACAGCCGCCTCAAATGGATACGCCACAAATGGATTCGCCCAGCCCGGATGCTGATGGCAGCGGGATGGCGTTTTCGGCAGACGTAGGCGATAACATGGGGCTCGACGGCGGTGGTTTAGCGCTGGAGTCGGGTGATGGTGAATACCTGCCCATCGTTAAAGTGTCACCGGTGTATCCTCGTCGCGCACTTCAGCGTGGTATTGAAGGGTTTGTTATCGTTGAATTTACTGTTACCAAGCAAGGCGCAGTAAGAGACGTATATGTAATTGAAGCGAATCCGGAAGGTATTTTTGAACAGGCTGCAATGGATGCCGCTATGAAGTTCAAATACAAGCCCCGGGTAGTAAATGGTGAAGCTACCGAAGTATCCGGTGTGCAAAACCGTATAACGTTCCAGATTGACGGGTAATGACAGTATGAAGCAAACACTCTCCCGCACCCTGTTATCTCTGGTTGCAACGGGCTTGTTGGCAACCGGTAGCGTGTCAACGTTGTTGGTTAGTACTGACGTTGTTGCACAGGAGCAAAAAGCCAGTGAACGTCCTACCCGACGTACGCCGGCATTGCGCTCTAAAGTGTATGATCAGTTGGCTCGTGCGCAAGCGGAAGCCGACGGTGGTAACCTGGCCGGTGCTATTGATATTCTGAACGTTGTAAAAGATAAAGACGACTCAATGAATAGCTATGAAACGGCTATGATGTACAACTTTTACGGCTTTATTTACTACAACGATGAGCAATACGACAAAGCGTTGGAAAATTTTGCCAAAGTGGTTGAACAGCAGCCGATTCCGGAAAGCTTTGAGTTAAGTACGTTGTTCAGTCTTGCCCAGCTACACCTGATGCAAGGCAACTACGCGGAATCTATTAAATACCTTGAGCGCTGGGAAAACCTGAATACCGGTAAAATCCCGCCCAAGAATCTGGTGATTAAAGCACAGGCGTACTATCAGAATAAGCAGTACGCCGAGGCAGCTGAGTTCATTACTGCCGCGATTAAAGGCCATGAAGAAGACGGTATGATCCCGGACGAAGGCTGGCTTATTCTTCAGCGCGCGATCTTTTACGAGCTAAAACAGCCCGAAAAAGTGAAAGACGTGTTGGTGAAAATGGTGAAACTGTTCAACGAGCCTAAGTACTGGATCCAACTGGCAGGCATGTACGGTGAGCTGGGTGAAGAGAAAAAGCAACTGGCCATTATGGAAGCGGCTTACCAGCAAGGCTATGTAAGCTCTGCGGCGGATATATTCAACCTGGCGCAGTTGTATTACTACCACAAAGCTCCGTATAAAGGTGCACGCTTGATGGAACAAGCGCTGAATGATGGCGTTCTTGAGAAAAACCTTCGCAACCTGAAGTTCTTAGGACAAAGCTGGACTCAGGCAAAAGAGCAAACCAAAGCGGTACCGGTTATGGCACAGGCTGCCGATTTGTCTGACGACGGTGAACTGGATGCACAGTTAGCGCAAATCTACCTGAATATGGAAGAATGGGAAAACGCCATAGCGGCTGCTGACAAAGCAATCAGCAAGGGTGAATTGCGCAACCCAGGTATTCCGTATCTGATTAAAGGCATGGCGCTGTACAATAAAAAGCAATACGCTCAGGCGTTAAACGAACTGGCGGAAGCCGAGAAGTTTAAGTCCAGTCGCGGCATGGCCCAGCAATGGTCCAAATTTGTGGCATCAGAGAAAGCCAGCAATGACCAACTCAAAGCTGAGTTAGGTTCTTAAGCCGGTTACTGCAAAAAATGAATGAGGCCAGCATGACGCTGGCCTTTTTGTTGGTACTTGAAATCGGCCGCGATTAGCGCTAAATTTTTGTGCTGAAGGATTCAGAATTTAATAAAGATTAAGGACGTCAGATTATGAAGCGTACACTTGCTTCTTTCGTTGTTGCTGCTGTGTTATGCGGCGCCGCCCAGGCGCAAGAAACGCCCACCAGTTTTTCTCAGGCTTACAATCAATATCAGGAAGCGTATCAAAACGGTACACTTCAGGATGTGATTTTTTATGCTGAACATGCCTACAATTTAGGTGTGCAGCAGTTCGGTAAAAAGCACGAAAATACCGCTGCACTGGCGTATAACCTTGCCAATGCGTATCGCGATGCCCGTCAGTTCGATAAAGCGCTGGACGCTTACGACAATGTTATCGGCCTGCGTGAGGATCTGTACGGGAAATACGATTTGGCAACACTGGAAGCCAGATTGGATCAGTATTATACCTACAGCGATCAGGCAAGTGCGGAACGATCACTGAGTCTCGTGGAGAAAAACACCGGCCGGTTGCACACCATTATGTACTCTGCAGAAGATGTGGCAGAAGCCAATCCGGACGATGCGGCTACTGCGTATTATTTGATTGGTACGGCTATGGCGCACAGTGGCCACATGCCAGAATCGGCACGCAAAGCAAAAAGTATTTTAAGCGAGGGAATAGCCAAAGCAACGGCTACCTGGGGCGAATTAGATATCAGAACGCTGGAACTGCAATACATTCTGGCCCTCATATTCAAAGGTGATTTTAAATTACCGGAAGCCGCGAGTCAGCTTGAGGCCCTCGCAGCAAAAATTTCTAAAAATGCTTACGAATCGCATCCGTGGGCGTTGCAGGCTCACGCGGTATTGGTGGAACTATACACCACCATGGATCAGCACGATAAAGCAACCAAACATTGCCAGATTATCGGGCAGGTAAGACCCTGGAAAGAGAATGTCGAGCCTGAACCTATTTTCCGTAAGCGAGCAAATTATCCACGTACACTCGGCCAGGCGAATATTCCAGGCGAAGTGGTGCTGAAATACGATATCGATCCTGAAGGCTACGCGGTAAATATGGACGTGGTATCGGTAGAAGGCGGTGATGAGTTTGCGAAATCTGCCCTGGTCGCATTAACGTACTGGCGCTTTGCGCCCAAATACGAGAATGGGCAACCGGTAACAGCGCTAAACAACTATTCAAAATTTACTTTTAGTATTTATAACTAGGGCGTGTTGATCTTTGCTGTATAAATTTTGTTCGTTCTAGGTGTTCAGCGATCGCGGCGCATGTTCGCAGGTGCAGTGGTTCTGCATCAAGAGCATGCAACAAAGAGCGGTGGACACCTAGAGCGAACCCTTCGGGCAGCGCCTGTGCAACATTTCTACTGCTTCAGCCCAAGTTCATGTAGATGACTACACTTCACTTGCGCTTCATTGTATAAATGTCGCACAGACTGCTGCAAAATCATACAGCAAAGATCAACACGCCCTAGGCAGAAGAATGAAAACACTCAAACAACTCACAATGGGAGTGTGTTTTGGGTTGGCAAGTAGTGTAGTCAACGCGCAAACAGTAACCACATTCAGCGAGGCGTATAACAGTTATACGCAGGCAATCAAGGAAGGTAACGGCGAGCAGGCCGTTACCTTTGCGAATCAGGCATTGTCTTTGGCCAGTGAGACAATCCTCGCCGATGCCGACAACCACTATGCGTTGCAGTATAACCTGGCAAATGCCCTGCGCTTAAACAAGCAATTAAGTGAAGCCGAAAACGCGTACCAGTTGCTCACCAATTATTCTTCGACGACATTTGGTGCATTGCATTTGAAGACATTTTTAGCGCGATTGGAATCCTACGATTTATTGCGCTCGAGTGCGAAAGCGCCGTTTACGACATCCACGTTTGAGCGTGCTGAAAAATTCTACAAAGCCATTCTGAATGATTTAGAAGACGTGCCTGCGACACCTCTCCATGATGCTGCTTTAATTTACTATAGCGCTCTGTCGCCTATTACGCGTTACGGCTCTACACCACTGACATTTTCCAGAACCGATACCCTGGTAGAAAAAGCGCGTGGGTTGGCGAACGAAAGTTGGGGGCCAGACGATGTCAGGACAATTCATTTAAACTTCCTGCAGGGAAAATTGCATTTTGCGCGTGGAGATTACGAACAGGCGAGTGGTTATCTCGAGTCAGTTGCTGAACGTGTTAATGATGCGCTGCTTTACACCCATCCCTGGGCATTAAAAGCGCATGCCATGTTAGTTGAAGCCTATTCAAGAATGGGGGAAGAAGACAAGGCCACCCAGCATTGCTAAATCATTGGCAGAATGACGCCATGGGATGACAATCAGGAGCCCGATCCTATCTATCGTGTTAATCCGGTTTATCCGCGGGACGCTGCTATAGCGCGAAGAGAAGGCTACGTGGTAATTGAATTTGATATAGATGAGCAAGGCTTTGTGCATAGCCCTGATGTACTGGAATATCAGGGGAGCAAGAAATTCATACGCTCAACGCTTGATGCATTAGAGCAATGGCGTTATGCACCAAAGTTTACCGACGGAGAACCGGTAGTCGCGCAAAATATGAAAGTACAAATGGACTTTAAATTAAGCAGATAAAAAATAGCAAAGTGATGAATTCATAGGGATTCATCACTTTGTCACAGACCACAGGCATAGTCGGCGCATCTTGATTTCTCAGTGCGTTAACACTATGACATTTTCCCGCCGTCACTTCATTAAAACTGGTTTGGCAACCGGTATTGCCGCGCCGTTTTTTCATCAGGCATTTGCTAATACAAGCAGTGCATTATTTGATTGTGGTGTCGCCAGCGGCGATCCAACCCATGATGCAGTCATCCTTTGGACACACACTGCCAGGCCTGTAGCACTTGAATGGCAGGTGGCAGAAGATTTGAATTTTGCCCGCGTAGTTAAACAAGGACGGGGAAACACAGTCGATGCGTCAGACTGCACCTTCAAAGTAGACGTAACGGGCCTCAACCCGGGATCGGTTTACTACTACCGGTTTATTGCAGGTAAAGAGCAAAGTGAACCGGGCCGCACGAAAACCCTGCCACAAGGTAATCTTCATTCACTGTCGATAGCGGTGGCCAGTTGTTCGAATTACCCGTTTGGCTATTTTAACGCTTATCACCATATTGCGGCCGATGCGGACATTGATTACGTCGTGCATTTGGGCGATTACATTTACGAGTATGGCCAGGACAGTTGGGGCGATAAAGAAGGTCAGGCATTGAATCGCCGTCATCTGCCTGCGCATGAAATCGTGAGTCTGGCCGACTACCGAATGCGACACCGTCAGTATAAAACCGACAACGGCTCGCGTCTGATGCACGCGGCACATGCATTAATTCCCACCTGGGACGATCACGAATCGGCCAATAATCCTTATATGGATGGGGCGCAAAATCACCAGTCGAATGAGGGAAGCTGGGCGGCAAGACGTGCTGCGTCAATCCAGGCTTATTATGAGTGGATGCCACTACGTGAACCATTGCAAAGTGCGGATAAAGCAAACCTGTGGCGACATTTTAATTTTGGCGATTTGGCTACCCTCACCACGTTAGAAACCCGTCATACCGGGCGTAGCCTGCAAATTGATTATGCTGAACACTTGAAGCAGCTCAATACCGAACAGGCGTTAAGGCACTTTATTGAAACTGTGTTGGGGGATCCCAGCCGCACCATGATAAGTGTTGCCATGGAGCAATTTTTACAAGCGCAGCTATCGGCGTCGGTGAAACAATCGAAGTGGCGTTTAATTGGCAACCAAATTCCTATTGCGCGAACCCATGTCCCCAAGGTTAACGACCTCACACTGCCGGCTGAACTCGCCAAAAACGATGCGGTCGCGGCGCACTTTGCCTACTTTGTGGCGCTGGGTAAACTGGATTTGCCGATTTACCTGGACACCTGGGATGGCTACCCGGTAGCCCGCGAGAAGTTTTATCAGTTATGTCAGTCGGCTAATGCCACGGATTTGATCGTGCTCACTGGCGACAGTCATGCATTCTGGGCAAATCAGCTGTTTGCGGGTGACGGCGATGCCATGGGAGTAGAGTTAGGTACGGCCGGAATTACCTCACCGGGTGATTTTGAAGTATTAGGTACAGGGCTTGCCACTGAGCTGGATAAGCGGGTAGCGAATCACAATCGGGAAATTATCTGGACTGACTGTCAGCACCGGGGATATGTGAAGGTTATACTGAATTCAGATAGCGTAAAAGCACAGTTTATTGCTGTAAACACGATCAGTTCAGAGCATTATCGGGCAAACCTATTACGAGAGTATCGGATAACTAAACAAGGCAAGTCGCTTAGCATGACTTTGGTGTAAACCAGCGGCTTGTTATGTTTGTTTAAACGGTAACATCGCGGTGTCCAGTGCGTATTGATCATTGCTACACAAGGTTAGTGACTGGCTGCTCGCGTAAATGCTTTTCGCGTGCTGGGCAACGGCTGAGCTGGCACTGCCGGTGCAACGTGGAAGCAGGTTGGCTAAGTTTTTTAACAAGTGAATGAGCACGGCAGGTTGCGCGCTGGCAGCCTGTCTTATTTGTGCGTAAGCGGTATCAATTAAACCTTCGAATGTGAATGTCCTGCGCTTCAACCAAACCGCTGTATTTTTGTTTATCAGCGTATTGGCGGGGAATTCGCGTTGGCAAATCAGCACACATGCCGCGGTGAGTTTATCGATACAGGTAATTGCAGTATGGGGATCGTTAATGCCCGGCGACAAGGCCCTTAATGCGATCTCTACCAACTGACTGATCGCGAACTCCGGATCCTGTATGGGGGTGCGTTCACTTCCCAATACGATAGCGCGACACAGGGATGCAAATGTATCTGCCTCAACGGGTTGTCTGCTGTAAACAGTGACCAGACGATCACCGTTTACCACATGATCACCGCTGCGGATGTGAATTTCACAACCAACCACTTTTACGGCAGGTAGCGCCAGGAAGCTGGCATAGTTAATGGTTTGCACGTAACCACTTGAGTCGGCATACAGTTCAACCGCGAAACTGTCATCGTGCCCGGGCCAGCTTTCATTGACTGGCTGCAAATCGGCGTTGGATTCCGGTTTGGGTAACAAGCCGTCCATACTGTTACAAAACCCGGTATAGCAATTCGCGATCACCTGGTCGGCCTGAATGGAGCGGGATACGTGATGAATAAAATACACAATGGTTACGCAGTCTGTGATGGCAAAGAATACCGTTATGCCCGCCAGCAGCGAAATGGCATCCTGGTTATCAGACATAGACGACAGATGGTGTAACGACAGTAAGCAGAATAAAAAGGTAGACACCATGAGCCCCAGCACGGACTGGGTGCTTTTGTCGTTCATAAAGTTGCGAATGAGTCGCGGGCCGAACTGATTTGAGGCCAGGGTAAGGGCAACCAGAGTCATAGAAAAAGCGATACTGGTAAAGGTGATCATTGCACCGGCAACGGTAGACAAAAGCTGCTGAACGTTGTCGGTGGTTACTTCGGGGACCAGTGGTCGCAGCATGTCTGGTAAAAAAGCACGTTCAAAGACCGACAAGCAGGTGTAGCACAAGGCTACACTACACAACATCATCATCACTGGTATAAACCAGTAGCTGGTAGACAACGATTCCCAGAAAACGCGAACGCGTGCAGTGATAATGCTCAACGACACCCTATTTCCCTTTGGCTCACCTTGTGTAATTGCTCACGCTAACATGTTTTTTCCTGTAGCTATACTGTTTACGATGAGTCAAAGTCAAGCGAGGGTGGATTACCCTCGCTTTGTATTTACCGATAGGTGAGATCAGGCCTCAGCAATTGCCTCGCGACAGGCTTTGGTTTGTGCCACCAGCGCCTGACGGACTTCCATTCCGCTGTGGCAGGGGTCGGCAAAGGGAATAAACACAATCTTACCTTCGGCTGACTGATAATGCGCGCCTTCGGAAAATACGCTCAACATAGTCACCTTATTGGTTTTCACGTTGGCGAAATGCGCCAGAATGAGTTGCATGGCTTCCTGATGATCGTCGTTCATGTGGCTGATCATGCCAGCGGTATTCGCTTGCCATTCCTCGGTGTTACTTTGCCAGTACTCCGGATTGATCCAGTGAATTTTGCCGAATCCACCAATAAAACGCACGCGTGCCACACTGATTTTGTAGAAATGAAAATCATGGGTTTGTTGATAAGCCCGCGCTTGTGGAAATAGCTGAAAATACTGTTCTGAACACAAACTGATTGCGGCTTCGTCGGTGAGCTGGCTGGCGTCACCCATTATGGTTACACGGCCATTTGCCTGTGAGTCATCTTCACTGGGATCAAATACAGTCAGACTAACTTTGCTGTCGGCTTTAATATTACGGGTATGTAACGCAATATCGCTGATGTAAATGATTACCTCTCCAGTGTGGGTAATAACAAATGGCACAATGGAGCCAAACGGGTAGCCGGGCATCGATGTCGACTGGGTACTCAGTACGCCGGAGTGCTGGGTACGACAAAGTTGTTTGGCTTCAAACGCGAGCGTTTTCATGGTCATGGGAGTTCCTATTTTTTGTTAAATCACTATACAACACGCCGTTAATGGGTAACCAGAGGCGGTTTACCCGGGCGTTCAATCAGTTCAATTGGGGTGCGATAACAACGTGTTAGCACCGGTTCGGTTAAAACTTGTTGCGGTGTGCCTTGAGCAATACAAATCCCTTCGCCCAAGACCCACATTTGCTGGCAGTATGGCGACACTAAGTTGATGTCATGACTAATGCACAATACCGACAATCCCCGTTTCGCAAGCAAAGAAAGCTGCTCCATCACGCCGCGCTGATGGCGTAAATCCAGTGCTGATGTCGGTTCATCCAGCAGCAGTAATTTGCCATGAAAATCAGGCGTGATATTTAGTGGTTGATGCTCCGGTATGAGCTGCAACACGGCTTTGGCCAGAAATATCCGCTGCCGTTCGCCGCCCGAGAGGCTTTGAATGTCCCGCCCCAGTAAGTGGGTTAATGCAAACCATTCTGCAACGGTTGCTACCCAGGCCGTGCGCAACGTCAGGGGCTCTTTGTAAAGGCTGCGGCCCAATAACAGAATTTCGTCGGTCATGTAGGCAAACGGTGTGTTGGGGTGCTGCTGCATCACTGCACGTTGTTTTGCCATGGCAGACGGAGACCACGCCGATAACGGTTTGTTATGCAGGGTGACCGGCAGGTCGTGATTGCGGATCCCGGTTAAATGAAAAAGCAATGTGGATTTTCCACAGCCATTCTCACCCACAACCGCGGTCATTTCGCCGGGTTTGAGTTGGCCGGTTAAATTGCTGATCAGCGTGCGGTTGCCACGGGAAACCGTTGCATTATGAATGGCTAATACAGGCTCAGTCATCTGTGCGGCCCCGCTGTTGGTAGAGTAAATACAAAAAGAACGGCGCACCCACTGCTGAAGTGATGATCCCAATAGGGATTTCCAGCGGGCTGAATAAACTGCGGGACACACAGTCCGACAGTACTAACAATACGCTGCCCAGAATGCCACTGGCCGGCATCAGATAGCGCTGATCAACACCCACTAAGTTGCGGCAAATGTGCGGAATAACCAAACCAATAAAACCAATGATGCCGCACAACGCGGTTGCCAGTGCTACTGCAAAGGCCACTGTCCAAAGCAGCAGGTTTTTGTAGCGTGTAACGTTAAGCCCCTGATAAGCAGCTTCTTGTTCGCCCAGCGCAAACAGGTTTAATGCCGCGCGACAACGCCAGAACACACAGGCGCTCACCAGCAGGCAACTGCTTAACATTGCCACTTGCAACCAGTTTGCGCCTGCCAGACTGCCCATAGTCCAGTAAGATATTTGCCGTAATGCGTCGTCATCGGCAACGTAGCTGATTGCGCCAATTACGGTGCCCGTTAACGCATTAATGGCAACGCCAGCCAGAATAAGTGTACTCACTGCTACGCCATGAGGACGTTTTGCCATATGCAACACCATCGCTACCGTGAGCAATGCACCGCAAAAAGCGGCGATCACCGTTGCAAACGGCGTGATCGCCGGCCAGTAAAGTGGTAATACTGCCATACTGGTTGCCGCAGCGGCGGCTGTACCGCCGGATATACCAATTAGGCCCGGATCGGCCAATGGGTTTCTTACCAGGCCTTGCATGGCACACCCTGCCATGCCCAGTAATGCACCAACGCAAATGGCCATCAGCGTTCTTGGCAAGCGCAAATCCCACAACACATACCATTGCATTGCAACATTGCGTGCTGCGGTGTCATCTGCCGTAAGGTACTGCCAAATAGCAGACCATTGCCATTGGTAGCTGCCCAGTGACACCGACAGCCAGGCACTGACGGCTACCGCAAGCAATGCGACCGTCAATATCTGTTGTCGACGGGCGTCACGACCAACAATATGCCGGTTAACCTGCATGTCGACGGCTGATGCAGACAGGTTAGTCACGGCGCGCGAGCTCCGTTTTAGCGGTAGCCGTTACAATTTGAGCGAGCGTGTCGGCAATACGTGGCGATAATCCCAGGCTGGTGGCGCTGGACAGTGCGGTTATGGCGCACTGTTTTCCGGCGTTGGTCATGGTGATCGCCGGATGCGCGCATAACGCATCCATCGCCGCCTGATCTGAGCCAAAGTGACTGGCCATAAAAATCACATCCGGATTAGCTTGCATCACACTCTCGTTGCTCATGAGTTTGTACTCATTCAGCGCAGAGGCGATATTTTGCATTCCCAGTGCCGAAAATAATGCATCGGGTAAGGTGTCACTGCCTGCTACCGTAAGCCCCCGGTCGTTATTGGCCACAACATACAAAGCTTTTTTACCCTTAATGGTGGCTACCTCTTCTGAATGCAGCACGGCGTCCACGGCCTGGCTTACCTTTCTGGTAAGTGCTGTGGCGTTCGCCTGCGCGTCTACATCCGTGCCAAGGACGGTGATCAAACTGTACAAGCCGTCGAGGGTGCGGGGTTGGTTATAGGTAATCACAGTAACGCCGGCTGTTTTTAGTTGTTCAAGGGTCGCGTCGGGACCCGTGGCAGCG
This sequence comes from Aestuariibacter sp. GS-14, assembly GCF_006494365.1. Taxonomy (GTDB): domain Bacteria; phylum Pseudomonadota; class Gammaproteobacteria; order Enterobacterales; family Alteromonadaceae; genus Alteromonas; species Alteromonas mangrovi. The sequence goes on along the minus strand of NZ_VHIP01000006.1, from coordinate 112,427 downwards.
GCACCCAGCAGATGAGTGGGCTGTTGTGCCAGTACGCCTTCGGTGCTGAGCTGGCGGAAATAGCCCAGCTTAGTGAGTGTTGCTGCCTCATGCGGGTAAAAGCTGGTGCTGTCGGTAGCCACTACGTAGTCACCGCGGTCCAGTGCAAACAGGATTTCGGTTACGCTGGCTCCGGCCGAAACAATGCGCATTGGCTCATTGGCGGAGACATTGCACAGCCAGAGCGAACAAAGAAATATCAGAACACGTTGCATAAATCAGTCTCATCAGGCGCACCTGGCTTGGTGTGTGGCAAGCCAGGTGCTAATGGGTTATTCGGTAATGGCGTCGGCGCGGAAGCTGAAATTACCCGATGTACCCGCGTCATCGTAATAGCTGGTGATTTGGAATTTGTAAGTCACCTCGCCCACCTGGATCAGATAAACACCAAATTGCGAATACAGCAGGTGCGTGGTGCCATCGTAGTAGTACCAGGGCGCAGCGTCGAATGCGTATTCGGTATAGGCATCACTGGTAAAGCCCATATAGGGCGCGGCGGCTGTATCGATCCCAGAATAGGTTTGCCCATCGGTTTTAATTACGGTGGCATCGTCGGCCAGTGTCAGAGAAAAGGCGGCACCACTGTCTCCACAGGTCAGCATGAGATCCCAGTCGTCTGCTGCGGTTGCCGTTGTCTGAGTGTCAAAGTCGATATAGGTATCGTCGGTACAGGCTTCGGTTTGCACTGTCAGCGTTTGCGCCGCGGCAAATTCGCTCTGTCCGTCGAGTACACTCTGGTGGGCTATTTCAAACGTGATTTCGCCAATTTCGCGGCCGGTTGTCTGTATATCGGTCACGCGAAACTTTGTGTAGTTACTGTCGGAAAAAACAATGTAATACACATCATCTGCGGCTGATACTATGTGAGTAGTCATGTCGTAATTGTAAAAACTGGTGCCCACCACAGCCGCGTCTTCATCTGTGGTAAAGGATTCTGCATCCGGCACATCGGCCAGGGTAATCGCAGTGTAATCTTCCAGTTCACTGTCCGCTGTAGCCGCGGTAAACATCTCTGCAATCACATTGCCGTCAGCATCAAAGAAGTCGGCATTATTACCGGTAAAATACAGACTAACCGGGCTGTCCTGAGCCGTATTCAGCCATACCTTGGTGCGGCGAAAGGCAATGTCCCATGTGGTATCAGTCGCCGCTTCTTCATCGGTGAGCTCAACGGTGCTTTGGGTATCCAAATCAAAATACACAGTGGTAGGTTCGCTGGTGGATCCTGTACTGAATGGACCGAAAATCTCGCCCTGTGTGCTGCTCTCTTCTACCGGGGTAGCACTGCCATTGCTACTGCTGCCGCCACAGGCACTTAACAATACTGCCATCGAGGCGGGGATGATCATGGCGGGTAAACGCGCGGTTGAAAACTTCATGGAAACTCCTGCTGTGATTAAAATTGATACTGCGTGCTAAACACCAACTGGCGACTCTCGAGCCCGCGGGCATCGAACAAGCTTTGTTGTGTTTTTGCGGCGTTCTGATGTTGGTCGAATATATTTTCTATGCCCACCTGCCAACTCAGGTGGTCGGAAAACTGATGTTTAAATTGCACATTGGCGGTAATGGCGTGGTCGCGGTATACGCCTGTGTAACTGCTGTCGGGGGATTCGTCGTCACTGGCAACCACATAAAACTGAAGATCGGCATCCCAGGGTAAAATCTGATAGGTAACAGAGGTTTTGAGTAAATGACGCGGGCGTTCTGCCAGGCGCTGCTGAGTGCCGTCTTTGGCATCCAGGTAGCTGTAATTTACCTGCCATTTTGTGTGCGTGCTTTCTGCTGACAATGCAAGATCGAAACCCTGAATAACCGCTTTCTCAACATTGCTGTAAACAAACACATCAACACCCGCCTGTTGAGACAGATCGGCATTGGCGGTGGTAATGATAAAGTCGTCAGCATCGGTGTAATGCAGATTGACATCAGTAGAAAACTGCCAGTCTTCCGCGGCACTGTATTGCCATTTCAGCCCCGCAGACAGGTTGTCGGCGGTTTCCGGCACCAGCTCGTCGTTGCCAATAATCATGTAGCCCAGATTACTGTGGTCAAATATGTAGTAACGCTCTTTGAGGTTGGGCACACGATAGCTTTGCCCGGCTCCAACACGCCATTGAAAGTTGTGCTGTCCGATTGCTTGTTGGTAACTCACACTGCCACGCCAGGCCTGATGCCAGTTAAAGTCGCTGTCGTACTGAATTCGCGATCCCAGTAAAAACTGCATGTGCTGCCAACTGGCATTGATTTGCGCGAACCCCTCAGCCGACTGTCGACTGGCGTCGTCCACTTCCACAACACCCGTTGCCTGGTTGATTTGATCCAATTGGTCCTGATGCAAGGTGACACCGGCAATCCATTCCCAATCGCCCATCAGGATTTTCTGCAATTCCAGTTCCTGCATAGCAATTTGTGTATCGCGCAGGCCGTTAGTATTGCCGCTGATTTCGCTGTGCCCCAATGCCCGTGCGCTGATGTGCCAGTCGTTTGCTTTCGCTATGCGAATATCCTGCTGCCATTGTTCGACGTCTGATTGGTAGCTAAGTAACGAGGATTGTCCGGGTACCGCAGACAGTACCTTGTGTTTGTTTTCCGCAAACCAGCGGGATTTGCTGGAAAAGCGCAGGTCAGAGAATTCCCGGGCTAAGTCAACATGTAAAAAGGTTTTGTCGTTAGACGCGCCGTTTTGCAACACAGTATCGGGATCGTAATCAAACCCCGGATCGTCGATATACTGCACATTAAGGCTGGTTTGCCAATCGTAGAAAGTGTCGGTTGCTTGTAAGCGGTATAGCTGGCCCCAGTTGTCTTCTTCCCTGGCATTGTTCGCGTAACTGTTTGCCTCAAACGTTAAACGCACAAAACCGTCGCTGGGGGCTTCGGTGATAATGTTGATTACACCGCCCATTGCTGAGCTGCCATACAGCACTGAGGCTGCACCGCGTACTATCTCGATTTGCTTTATGTTATTTACGCTTATCTGGTCCAAATCAACCGCTGAACCAGTGGGAGAGATGAGTGGCTGGCCGTCCATCAAAACTAATACGCGATCGGCACTGAATCCTTGTAGCTGAATGTTGTATCCGTCCTTGCGACTTCGGGTTACCACCACGCCCGGCATGATCTCGAGTAATTGCCGCAGTGTGCCTCGTGATAATCGCTCGATAGTGGCCTGCTCAATAATCTCGACATTTACCGGCGATGCATAGAGTGCTTTGGCGCTTCGGGTGCCGGTAACTACAATGGTTTCTGGTGCGTCAGCGGTATTCGCTGTCGCCTGGCCACTGGTTTGAATGAGTAAAGCCATGGCTACCAGTGAGCGGGGCATTGAACGGGACTGTTTGTTAAATGTCATTGGAAATACAAATGATAACGATTATCATTTGATCTTAATCAAACTTTGATTTGTTTGGCAAGCGTTAATCTTAAAAATGCGTTAAACGGTTGAAGTACAGCGATTTTTGATAAAGCGAAAAGGCACCCAAAAGAGGGGGAGTAAAGAGGGTTAGTTAATGTTAAAGCAACGCATTCTGTTTGGGGCGCTGCACAATCCAACGGGCAAGATCCTGACGTAATATACGGTAAAGCTCACCGCCAACCGCGCCAGCGATGGCCTGCCAAACAATACCTGCAACACTGCGTGTACCAGCAATTAACGTTACCTCTAGCAAGGGATGCATAATTGCCAGCATGAGCAACATCGATAACGCACCAGCCAACGGATGCAGCCAGTTGCGTTGTAGCTTTAGCCAGCGGCCTAACTTGCCGCTGATAAATAAGGCTAGCGTGAGGGTGGCAAAGATAGCGCCCCCGAATTTGGGTAATAATCCCCACCAGTCCAGCGCGGTATGCTCAAGCCACACGTTGCCGTTAATGCTTACGCCGAGATCGGTTAGGTTTTGCAGCACAAATTGCGATTGGGAGACACTGGCAATAGTGTAACAAACCAGCCAGGCAACCAGCAGTGCACCCGCTTTGGTAAAGCGGCTGATATTGGTGTCGACTTCAAAAACGGTGGCGTATTCAGACATTCACTACATCTCTGGCTAACCTGAAGGTAAATTCGTACGACTAAGGTATTTAGCGGTATTCAATAATTTCATGGTAAGCTGCGCAATACAAGTTGTAGATCATTATTCAGGCATGAAATCAGGTTTGTTGAACGGTTGGCGGATGTGGGCGGCCAGTTGTTTCTTTACTCTCTCTTCCACGCTGGCGACAGGCGCTACGGCTGAGCCGCCGGTATTGACTGGTAATTACCACCAGACCCAGGTTGCGGGATATTTAACCTTTCCATGGGCTGCGGTTGAAAATCCGCTGGGCGGGTGGTTAATTACCGAGCGTAGCGGCGACATTATAGAATATGATCACGCTGGTCAGCGCCAGGAAATTCCGCTGCAATTCAGCCAGCTGTATGTGGCTGGTCAGGGCGGATTGCTGGATATTAAACTGGCCCACGACTTTACTGAATCGCGCCGGGTCTATTTGAGTTATGCTACGGGTAATGAAAACAAAAACTACCTGACATTTGGCACTGCGGTACTCAACGCCAAAGAACCTGTTGTAACCGACATCTTTACCCTTCCAACCCCAAAGGATACGCCAGTGCATTATGGCGGGCGGTTATTGCAGTTGCCCGACGACACCTGGTTAATGACCAGCGGCGATGGATTTGATTATCGCGAACAGGCGCAGCAGAAAAACAGTTTTTTGGGTAAGGTGCTTCGCTTTACTACGGAGGGCAAACCTGCCGCTGACAATCCGTTTATCCATGGTGAATCACTGGCTGAAAAATACATTTACACCCTTGGCCACCGAAATCCGCAAGGCTTAATACGCGATCCTGAAAGCGGTAAAATCTGGTTGCATGAACACGGCCCGGATGGCGGTGACGAAATTAATTTACTGGTGCCTGGCAATAACTATGGCTGGCCGGTTGTAACGCAAGGTAAAGACTATTCCGGGGCGCGTATATCGCCGTTCTCACATTATGAGGGTATGCAGGATCCAGCGTTAAACTGGACGCCGTCGATTGCGCCCTCTGGGATGACGGTTTATCACAATGATGTGTTTCCGGCATTACAGAATCATCTGTTGGTAACGAGCCTCAAAAATAAAGCGCTGTATGCCGTGTCATTAGACCAAAATCCCATGGCGGCGGTACAAATATTTGCTACTATAAACGAACGTCTTCGCGACGTAATTATTGGCCGCGACGGGGCAATTTACGTATTGACCGACGGGGAGCGGGCCCGGATTATGCGTTTTTCACCATTGCGTCCGGAAAATGTGCCAGAACACAGCTTGCGCTAATGGCCAACAACGATCCAAATTACCGCTGAATCCTGACAATAGGCTGGCTGAATGGCCGCTATAAACTGGCGAAAGCGCATAAAAATTCAAATTTGCAACATAAGCCGTTATAATTCCGGCGTTTTAATAGTCACTTCCTGCCAGGGACCGTCTGAATTTGCAGGAATAACCATGAGGAAAACATCGTGTTAGAAGAATATCGCAAACACGTAGCTGAGCGTGCTGCTGAAGGAATCCCGCCAAAACCGCTGACTGCGGAGCAAGTGGCCGGATTGGTAGAGTTACTGAAAAACCCGCCTGCAGGTGAAGAAGCGTTCTTGTTAGAGTTGATCTCTGAGCGTGTACCTCCTGGTGTGGATGAAGCGGCGTATGTTAAAGCCGGTTTCCTGAGCGCAATCGTGAAGGGCGAAATCAGCTGCGATCTGATCAGCAAAGCGAAAGCCGTCGAGTTACTGGGCAACATGCACGGTGGTTACAACATCGTAACTCTGGTTGAATTATTAGACGACGCCGAACTGGCACCGCTTGCTGCCAAAGAACTGAAGCACACGCTGCTGATGTTTGACGCTTATCATGACGTAGAAGAAAAACACAAAGCAGGCAATACTCACGCTACCGACGTAATCAAGTCCTGGGCAGAAGGTGAGTGGTTCACTTCGCGTAAGCAAATGGACGACAAAATCACTTACACTGTGTTCAAAGTAACCGGTGAAACCAACACAGATGACCTGTCGCCTGCTCCTGATGCATGGTCGCGTCCTGATATCCCTCTGCATGCCCTGGCTGCTTATAAGATGACCCGTGACGGCCTGGAGCCGGAAGAGCACGGCGTAAAAGGCCCAATGAAGCAAATCGAAGATATCAAGTCGAAAGGCTATCCGGTTGCATTCGTGGGTGACGTGGTAGGTACCGGTTCTTCGCGTAAATCTGCAACTAACTCTGTTCTGTGGTTCTTCGGTGAAGATCTGCCAGGCGTGCCTAACAAGCGTGGCGGCGGTGTGTGTATTGGTACTAAAGTGGCACCAATTTTCTTCAACACCATGGAAGATGCCGGTGCGTTGGTATTTGAAGCTGACGTAGACAAAATGAACATGGGTGATGTTATCGACATCTATCCATTTGAAGGCAAAATCACTAACCACGAAACTGGCGAAGTGCTGGCTGAGTTCGACTACAAGTCTAAGGTAATTCTGGACGAAGTACGTGCTGGCGGCCGTATTAACCTGATCATCGGTCGTGGTTTAACTGAGAAAGCCCGTGAAACGCTGGGTCTGGGTTCATCTGACTTGTTCCGCAAACCGGATCAACCAGCTGATACCGGCAAAGGCTATACCCTTGCTCAGAAAATGGTGGGTAAAGCATGTGGCGTTGAGGGTATCCGCCCCGGCACATACTGCGAACCTAAAATGACGACAGTAGGTTCACAGGACACGACTGGTCCTATGACGCGTGACGAATTGAAAGATCTGGCGTGTCTTGGTTTCTCTGCAGACCTGACCATGCAGTCTTTCTGTCACACTGCGGCCTATCCTAAGCCAGTTGATATTGAAACTCAGCACACGCTGCCTGATTTCATTATGAACCGTGGTGGTGTGTCTCTGCGTCCAGGCGACGGTATTATCCACAGCTGGTTAAACCGTATGTTGTTGCCTGACACCGTAGGTACAGGTGGCGACTCACACACCCGTTTCCCTCTGGGTATTTCATTCCCGGCCGGTTCTGGTCTGGTAGCGTTTGCTGCAGCCACTGGCGTTATGCCACTGGATATGCCTGAATCAATTCTGGTTCGCTTTAAAGGCGAGCGTCAGCCTGGAATCACCCTGCGTGACCTGGTACATGCGATTCCGCTGTACGGTATCAAGCAAGGCCTGCTGACTGTAGAGAAGAAAGGTAAGATCAACGCTTTCTCTGGTCGTATCCTTGAAATCGAAGGTCTGGAAGACTTAACTGTAGAACAGGCATTCGAACTGTCTGATGCGTCTGCTGAGCGTTCTGCTGCAGGTTGTACAATCAACCTGTCTGAAGAGTCTATTGCTGAATACCTGCGTTCTAACATCACCATGCTACGCTGGATGATCAACGAAGGTTACGGCGATCCTCGTACCCTTGAGCGTCGTGCTCGTAAGATGGAAGAGTGGCTAGCTAACCCAACACTGATGCGTGCTGATGCTGACGCTGAATACGCAGAAGTGATTGAAATCGACCTGTCTGAAATCAAAGAGCCTATCGTGTGTTGCCCGAACGACCCGGATGATGCCAAAACATTGTCTGACGTTGCCGGCGACAAGGTTGATGAAGTATTCATCGGTTCTTGTATGACTAACATTGGTCACTTCCGTGCGGCAGGTAAACTGCTAGAGCAATACAACAAGACTATCCCGACCCGTCTGTGGATTTCTCCACCGACTAAGATGGATAAAGCGCAGCTGATGGAAGAAGGTTACTACAACATCTACGGTCGCGTTGGTGTACGTACTGAAATGCCAGGCTGTTCACTGTGTATGGGTAACCAGGCACGTGTTGACGCCGGTACTACTGTACTGTCTACCTCTACCCGTAACTTCCCTAACCGATTAGGTGATGGTGCGAATGTATACCTGACCTCTGCTGAGCTGGCTGCAGTAGGCGCGATCATTGGTCGTCTGCCAACCGCTGCTGAGTACATGGAGTATGCCGGTAAGATCGATTCCATGGCGGCTGATGTATACCGCTACCTGAACTTCGATAAGATGGAAAGTTTCAAGAAAGCGGAAGAAGAAGCTAAAGCTAAGATCATTCCAACATTGAATGTTGCCTGAGTTAGCATATAAACTAGAAAGCCGGGCACCGTAAGGGCCCGGCTTTTTTTATGCCGAATTATAAATAACAAGGAAAGACTATGCGTATTCGCAACCGCTTACAAACGGGTATATTACTCGGTATGCTATGCAGCACTTTGGTTTGGTTTTCTGCGTCAGCAGTAACCGAAGTCGAATTTGATTCGGTGCGGGTGCAAATTAATGATATAAAGCTTGAACTGGAATTCGCGCAGCATTTTGAACAACGAGCCCAGGGCTTGATGTTCCGCCAGTCACTGTGCGAGGATTGCGGGATGCTATTCTTATTTGAACCAGAAAAACAAGCAAGTATGTGGATGAAGAATACCTTTATTCCACTGGATGTGGCATTTATCGACAGAAACGGCGTGATCACAGATATAAAAGCGCTGCAACCACATGACTTAACATCTGTGGGGGCATCAGGCGTAGTGAAATATGCGCTAGAAATGAACCAAAACTGGTTTAAACAACACGGCGTTCGTGTTGGCGACCGGTTGCTTGTCAATCCTTAAACTGAGAACTCTCAGCGTAATAACGGAGAAAACCGTGAGTAACGCGTTAACCATTGCAAAATTTGGTGGCACCAGTGTCGCTAATTATGCGGCCATGCAAAACTGCGCCAGAATTGTTGCCGGCAATCCGGCAACCCGCCTTGTTGTTGTAAGTGCAGCAGCCGGCGTCACTAACTATCTGGTGAGCCTTGCGCATACGCCAATGACCCAGCAACAAATCAATGACACCGTACAGAAGGTAGTTGATATTGAACTGGCCATTTTGAATGCACTGAAAGATAAGACTAACGTAGAGCCTAAGTTAAATGAACTACTGGATGAACTGCGTGGCCTGGCTTGTCATGAAGAAATTCTGCATCGCAACGACCTGAAAGACCAGTTGTTATCGATGGGCGAGCGTATGTCATCACTCATGTTTGCTGCTGTGCTGGCAGAGCTGGGTGTGGCCACGCTTAACTTCGACGTTCGCAAAGTGTTGCGTACAGACAGTGAGTTTGGCGAAGCAGCGCCGCAAATTGAGATCATCGAAGAAAACGCGAAGAAGCTGTTACAACCTGAAATTGCAAACGCCATTGTGGTTACTCAGGGCTTTGTGGGCGCCGATGAAGAAGGCCGTACCACTACGCTGGGGCGCGGCGGTTCTGACTTTACCGCAGCACTGCTTGCAGAAGGTCTGGATGCAGACGTATGTGAAATCTGGACTGATGTAACGGGCGTGTACACTACCGACCCGCGAATCACCCCGGCGGCACATCCTCTGCCTGAACTGAGCTTTGAAGAAGCGGCTGAAATGGCCACGTTTGGTGCCAAAGTGCTTCATCCTGCCACCATGGAACCAGCGGTACGTAAGAATATCAAAGTGTTCGTAGGTTCAAGTAAAGAGCCTGAGAAAGGCGGTACCTGGATTGTTCGCGATTGTGATTACGAACCGCCTTTCCGTGCTATTACCCGTCGTAAGGAACAGGTAATGGTAACGGTAAAAACACCCAAAATGATGTATGCACAAGGTTTCCTGCAGCAGGTGTTTGCCATTATTGCAAAACACAAACTGAGTGTGGATTTGGTAACTACATCGGAAATTTCTGTGTCGTTTACCCTGGATAATCCGGCAAACTCAGTGGCACAGCGACTGAATCGTGAAACCATTGCCGAACTTGAAACCATCTGTGACGTAAAAGTTGAAAAAGACTTTGATCTGGTTACCGTGGTGGGCAACCACATGCAAACAAGTAAAGGCGTATCCAGCCGGATTTTTGCGGCGGTGTCCGACTTTAACCTGCGTATGATCTGCTTTGGTGCTAATCCGCACAATATTTCATTCCTGGTGAATGAATCGGACAGTACCGAAATTGTAAAAATACTGCACAGCGAGTTATTTGAATAAAGACATCAGAAAGCCGGTGTGCAGCATTGCGCTCCGGCTTTTGTTTGCGATTATTTAACCGTATCCGCGTCAAACATAATCCATTTGTTCCGCCCCTGGCGTTTTGCCAGATACAAAGACTTATCGGCTTCCTCAAAGGACGGAATGGAATGTTCACCCAGCACATCCTGACTCACTGAAATGCCTATACTGATAGTGATATGATCAGCCACTCCGCTAAAGTCATGTGGGATTTGAGCATCTTTAAAGGCTTGCAATATACCCTCTGCAACGCGAATCGCACCGGTGTCACTGGTATTCGGCAATAAAATTGCAAATTCTTCACCACCGTAGCGTGCCAGAAAATCTGTTTTTCTGGGCAGTTGGGATTTAAGTAAATCGGCTACTTGCTTTAAACACTCATCGCCCTGGCTGTGGCCATAGTTGTCGTTGTATTGTTTGAAGAAGTCTACGTCAAGCAACATTACCGTAAGCGGCCAGCGTTGTCTGGATGCCACGTGAATCTCTTGCAAATAGCGTTCATCCAGCGCCCGTCGGTTAGCGATACCCGTTAGTGCATCGCGCAAACTCAGTTCTTCTAATGATGCCTTTTGATATTCTATGGTTGCTGCAAATTTCTCAAAGCTACTGGCCAGTTCGGCAATCTCGTCTTTACCACCCAACGCAATTTCCTTGCTGTTACCAGCAGCGCGTTGTTGCACCTGGGTTCGCAGTGTTTTTAATCTGCGCACTACCGCGTGGTGGATAAACAGTACAAAACACACATAGGCTAAAAACACGAAAACGAAAATCAAACTGATGTGTTTTACCTGTTGAGATACCAGACGGGAAGTGCTGTGTGCCGTCGCCAGCACGGATTCGTTGAGCTGGTGAGATTCAAATTCATTTAATCGGGCATAATCCGAAATCAGATTGCGTACGAAGTTACCCCGGCCCCTTACCCGGCCCACTATCTTTAATTGTGACTGACGAAGCGCAATTAAACCTGCGGTATCATCCAGAATTATTCTGCGAATTTGAGCACTTATGGCAGTAGCGCTGTCAATTTTACTGGCACTCTGGGCCTTAGACAGACTATCAAGTTCGTCCAGTAAAGTACTTAAATAGCGCTGTTGCTGACGGATCAAACTAAGCTGATCGGTTGTTAATACTTCCGATGAGCGGGCAACAATATTGGCTAACGCCAGGTACCAGGGTTGATTGGCCAGACTGGCAACCGACGCCGAGCTCGTTTCCGTTACATTGCTGTGCAGCGTATAGAGCTTTTCCTGCTGACTGGTAAGCAATACGTTGATCGTTAATTTTTGTTCTACCAGGGAGTTTAGGTCAGCTAATTCACGACGTATCGACTGTAATTGCGCCATCATGTAGGCATTGTCAGTTTGATCCATCACTACATCGTCAAGCGAGATTAATTGCTGATTAATCGCATCGTAAGCAATACGCCGCATAGCATCCGAATTCGCGCTCGACAACCTTTCTGTTACGCTCATCAGCAGGCTCATTTGCGAGTACAGTTCGCCAGAATGCACTACGGTGGGAAGTGATTCACTGGTCATCAGGGTTAACGAGTCTTCAAAGGATTTCAGCTTCGAATAGGTGGTAATGGCCAGTATCAAAATGGCAACAATTAGCGTGACCAGTCCAAAATTAATAATGCTGGTTAATGAATAAAGGTGCTTCTTGTCGGCATCTGCAGCCATTACTTGTAAGGGCGATTGTTTAATCATCAACCATTCCTTCCAATTGACGATATAAACTTTATTCTGCCTGACTTATTAGTGGAAACGGTTTGCTGACGTCGCAAAACACTTATCACAATATCGGCAATGAGCGGCGTAACTTGCTGACTAAACGGCACTTCGCTACCCAATGTCAGCGCTTTATAGCCGTCACCCCCACCGGCTAAAAAGTCAGATGTCGCCAGACTGTAAATCTTAGCGTCTACCAGCACCTGGCCGTTTACTTCTATGTGTTTAATACGCTGGCCCACGGGCGCTGATAAATCTACATTCATGGTAACACCGGAGATATGGGGAAATCGTCCGGCAACCTGTTCAACCTCACTGAATCCGTTTTCCAAAGCGGCTTTTAAATGACGTCCTGCGATGCGCAATACGGTAATGCGGCTGCGAAAGGGCAATTCGGTTGAGATATCTTCACGCGTGAGGACGTGCCCCGGGCTGTAAAGTCGCTCCCCCCGAATGGCACCGCCATTAATCAATGCCACATCGGTATGACTGGCCGAGCGCAAGGCATCACTAATCAGGTTGCCAAAGCCATTTTCACTGGTTCTCACTTCAAAACGTTGTGTGTTCATGCTGGTGGATAATGTTGCGATTTCTTCGCTCAGCAGCACGCTGATCCTGTCGTCATAGGCATTGATTTGTGAATCGACCGCCTTGTTTAAGGGAAACTGGTTTAACGGCAGGGTTGATACTGAAATTTGTTTCTCTGATTGCGCGTCCTGCCATTCAATATTAATAACGGCAGCGGTACCCTGAGACGTTATAAATACGTACCCCGGGTGATCGCTACTGCGCTGGTTATCACTGGTAAGTGTGAAATGCGGATCGGTACGCAATACCAGGTCAACAACGCCCTCCTGCAACAGGGAGTCAATAAAATCGTGTCGGTCAGAGGTCATGAGTACCACTACATCCGCACCTTCATTTTTAAGGAGGTTAACCTGAGCGCGTGTGGCCTGTTCGGGTTCATTAATGTGGAGGCGCTGTAACAGGTATTCTTCTACTACAGAATCGTGAATAACTGACACTATACCTATATTTACGCCGGGCTTCTCAATGATCAGCCGCCGCACAGCACCGTCTATATTGTCGCCGGTGAGTGGGTCTGTAGCATTGCTGAGTACCATAGGAAAAGCAGCTTCATAAGCACGTAACGAAAACTCATCCTCAAAATAGCTAAATTCTCGCTTAGCTACCGCCATGGCGTCGGGTTCCAGGGTATTCAGAATATCGATAATGTGGGCGCCGCGATCAAATGAGGAGAGCATACTCGGCGCAAGACTGCCCCCACCGAACAAAAACGTGGTGCTGGCGTGTTGTTCTCTGGTTTGGTCAAGCAATGTAGCAAGGTTGGCATAGCTGCCAAACGGCTCATTTTTAATCAATGGCAGTTCTGCTGCGTAAACAATGGAAACCTGACGTGATAAGGCATGCGTGCTTGCAGAAAATATCGAGGCAACAAAAATAATCGCCAGGCACAATAGTGGACGGTGCATGCTAACCAAACTCCTTTAACCCCACATGGTAAGGGCAATGTAACACCACTTCCACATTGTCGCGGATAAATGCGATAAGACAAAGCATTTTTGCATAATTATTGGCCTAACGGTTTGATTGATAAGATTCTACGCAATTTCTCCCCGAATCTTTGGCCAGGTACAAGGCCTTATCGGCCTGATCTATTAGCTCTGCGTGATGCAGTGGTATGCCTGCGGGCTTGGTGCTGATTCCAATCGATACCGTCAGCACATGATAAGGTGACATCACATGAGAAATGCCGGTATTGAATATGCGTTTACACAAATTCTCTGCCACCATCAGCGCATCGCTCGCGTCGGTATCCCGCAACACGATTAAAAACTCTTCTCCCCCCATGCGACAAACAAAGTCCGTTGCCGCGTGGGTATTTTGTTTAAGCATGGTGGCAACATCAATCAATGCTTTGTCGCCCTGACTGTGACCATAGTTGTCGTTAAACGACTTAAAATGGTCTACATCGATAAGCAGCATCGACACGGGAATGGTGCTGGTGTTTGCAGCTTCTGCCAGAGTAAGCAGGTGCTGATCAAGATAGCGACGATTGGCGATACCGGTTAACGGATCGGTGTAACTCATATTTTTGAGCTGCTGATTATGCTCAATTAACTCGGCTCTTTGATCTTTAACCAGCTTAAACAGCTTGTCGATATGATTGCCGAGTTTCCCAATGTCATCATAACCCTTTAATTCGATGCTCTTGGTGTAATCCGAAGTAGCCATAACTTCTGCCACAATGTTTAGCATTTTTCTCAAAGGTACCAGTATTTGATGACGAATAAACACGTAAAACAAATACAGCATTAACGATGCGGAAAGTAAGCCAATGAGCAGGGTGATATCAAAAATATCGTGATCAAACGGATATGTGGTTTCATCAAAACTCAACACAAAAAAAGGCTTGTTCCTATAATCATTAAACAGCAAATTAAGTCGGTGCTCATAGGCGTCTCCGTGAAAGGAATCCGGGATAAACGCGTTAACCGTATTCGGAGGGGCATCCTGTGCTGATGGCGTTAAGGTAAGTTGAATAGGTTTCTGCAAGGCCTGACTCAGCAATGACATCCGCTTGTCATTAATATACGACCAGATCAAACTGGTACCGGCAATAATGCCCATCGCGTCGCCGGTTGTAATTGCATGGGATACCACAATGGCGGGTTTTTCATTGATTGTGACTAATCCCCAGCGCGACAGAGGCTCTTCTTCAGCGTCCACGGCGTTAAACAGAAAATGCTGAGTAATGGAGTGACCAGGGGTAGAAAAAACGGGATTGGTGATTACCTGGTAAGGCGGTTCGATACTTTGCCCGGCAATAAGTTGGTGATCACTGGCATAAAAATACCAGCCATTTATATTGAGCTGGCTGAAGGTTTCATGCAAAAAATAGGTTTCTTCGAACCATTGAGCATCGCGCTCTGTAGCGGCCCGGTGCATTTCATCCCACACGGCGTTGTCCAGCGAAATTCCTCTAAGGGTTTCAATCTGCTGGTTAAATGCTTCTTGCAGTCGCAATAAATCGGCCTTATTGGCGTTACCAGCCATTTGTTCAAGCGCTGGCAAAGTCCAGTAGAAGCGGATGAACGCTTGGGTAGCCAGGCTAAAAATCAATGCCATGGCTACTGCTAATAGGAGTTTACTTCGAAGACTCAGACTCACTACATCACACCGTATAAAATCTTACATTAAGCGTAGTCGACAGTGCGGAAAGCTCAACTATTGAGCCTCATCTCACTACGGGAAATACGAGCAGGTAACAATTCATACGGGCTTGCGCACGATTGGGGGCGATGTTCTAATGCCAGTACTATGATTGAATTAACTTCACAACTTTCTATTGCTGATCAGGAAATCGAACTACAGGCTATTCGCGCGCAGGGTAGCGGTGGTCAAAACGTCAATAAAGTCAGCAGCGCAATTCATTTGCGATTCAATATTACATCGTCATCCTTACCAGACGAAGTAAAAGCCCGGCTGCTTGAAAGCACGGATAGTCGCTTAACCAGCGAGGGGGTTATGGTGATAAAAGCGCAGCGATTTCGCACTCAGGAAAAAAATAAAGAGGATGCGATTTCCCGTCTGACCGAGTGGGTATCCGCTCAGCTAAAACAAGACAAACCCCGCAAATCAACACGGCTGAGCAGGGCAGTGAAAGCGCGCCGCAAGGATGCAAAACAAGCCCAAAGCCAGCGAAAACAACACCGTCAGAAAGTGCAGTTCTAGGCAGAGGGCGTCAGCCAGTTGTTCATGTGCGTTAGTAAAGTGTGCAGGCGAGCCGGTCTGGGTTTTAACTGGTGCTCAACCAGATAAATGGTCTCGCTTACTGGCTTCGCAAGCCTGTGTACCTTTACCGAAGATGGCTTGCTAAAAGCGGCTACGGCATAGGCGGGTAATACCGTAAATCCCAGCCCGCGACTAACGGGTTCCAAAATTAATCCAATCTGGTTTGAAAAGCCGTTCTCGGGAAGTGAATGCGGATAACTGTACTGAGGATAATTCGCACTAAGCAGTAAGTCAGCGTGGTGTGTGGCATCCGGATGGGCAATGAAACCAAGGGATTGCAACGTTTGCCACGAAATCTCTTTTACGTTGGCAGGGGTCACCAATAGTAATGGTTCCTGGGCAATAGCGGTGGCTGTTATTTCCCGGTGAGTAGCCGGACGAGTCATTAAACCAACATCAATCGTATTGTTTAGCACCGCATTCTCAATATCGCGATTGGGAGCAAAGCGAAAGTCGATCTGCAATTCCTTGTGTTGTTGCTGCAAATCCAGGCAGTGTGGGTAGAGTTTCAGGCCGATACTGCCAGGTGACATGACACGTATTTTACCTGCATAAGGAGAGTCAAATCCTATGCCTTGCTCCAGGTTTTGTATAGCTGTTAGCACCGATCTGGCGTCGCTGAGTAATCGTGCGCCCGCATCGGTCAGCACAAATTGTTTGCCCTGGCGTATTACCAGCGTGTTTTTAACCTGTTGCTCCAGCTTCATCACGTGCTGACTCACCCCTGATTGCGTCATAAACAGCTTTTCCGCTGTGCGGGTAAAGCTTTGCTCATCGCATAAGGTACAAAATGTTTGCAGCCATTTAGTGTTTATCATAACAAAATGTAATTAGTTTGATTTTGATTGATAATTTTACGTAATCCTTGGCGAAAGTTAAGCTTTAAATCAGTCTAAATAGGAGGATTTATGAGCAATACATATCCACGAACGTTTTCACACATTGGTATTTCAGTCCCCGATGTTGAACAAGCGGTTGCGTTTTACACCAGCGTGTTAGGCTGGTATCTGATTATGCCGCCCACAGACATAACAGAAGATAATTCGGCCATTGGCGAAATGTGTACTGATGTGTTTGGTAAAGGCTGGCAGCATTTTAAGATCGCACATTTGTCTACAGGTGATCGCATTGGCGTTGAAATATTTCAGTTTGATCAGCAGCAAAATCCAGACAACAACTTTGAGTACTGGAAAACCGGTATATTCCATTTTTGCGTGCAGGACCCTGATGTAGAAGGATTGGCCGCGCGTATTGAGGCTGCCGGGGGCAAACGCCGGATGCCTGAGCCCCGCTATTACTATCCGGGCGAAAAGCCGTACCGAATGATTTATATGGAAGATCCCTTTGGCAACATTCTGGAAATCTACAGTCACAGTTACGAACTGATTTATAGTGCTGGCGCGTACTGAACCCGATTAACAGCTTGCGCCGACCACGTTGTGGCGGCGCACTGTGCATTCACCCGGCCCTTAATAAAACCATTTCAAAATATGTCTGCGCCTTGACCAATCCCTGAACTGGTTGCATGCTGAATATGGCACACTAGGGTGCACACCATCCTGGCGTTAAACTGTCTTTTTTATTGCTGATCACAGCCAGCATTTGTGCGTAGCAATCAAAATTCAAATCTCATCGTTGTAAGTAAAAATAATAAAAGGGAATGTCATGAAAACAATGTCTTTACTGACAGTGGGGGTCATGTCTGCCATGTTGCTGGGTTGTGGGCAGCCCGACTCTGCATCGCAACAGTCTTCGCAGGCCAGCATGCCGTCGGAAGAAAATATTGCAGCAAAAGCGGGTGGCGTATCAATGGGAATCGATTACAACGTTCCTGTTGATTACTTCACATTGGGAAACGGCCTCAAAGTGGTACTGTCGCCCGATAAAACCTCGCCAACCGTAACGGTAGCCGTGTATTACAACATCGGTTTTCGCAATGAGCCCCGCGACAGAACCGGCTTTGCGCATTTGTTCGAGCACATGATGTTCCAGGGCTCTGACAACCTGGGTAAAATGGAATTCATTAAACTGGTGAACGATAGTGGTGGGGTGTTGAACGGCTCCACGCGCTTTGACTACACCAACTACTTTGAAATAGTCCCTTCTCACAAGCTGGAAACCTTTTTATGGGCAGAGGCCGATCGTATGAAAGGTCTGGCTATTACTCAGGAAAATCTCACCAATCAGCAAGGTGTGGTTAAAAACGAAGTGAAGGTAAACGTGCTGAATCAGCCCTATGGCGGATTCCCCTGGCTGGACATGCCGCAATACGCATTCAACAACTGGTATAACGCACACAATTTCTATGGCGATCTGGCGGACCTTGACGCCGCATCACTGGAAGACGTCGATGCGTTCTTTAAAATGTACTACGCGCCCAATAATGCCGCGCTGGCCATTGTGGGCGATTTTGAGCCTGCTGAAGCCAAGGCGATGGTAGAAAAGTACTTTGGCAGCATTGCCTCTGCCGAAGTTGCGCCGCAACCTGATTTGTCTGAACTTCGACAGGAAAAAGAAAAAGTCTTCAATAAGTTCGACAAGTTAGCGCCTAAACCTGCGTATGCGTTTGCTTATAAAATGCCACCCCGTGGTACACCTGAATACTATGCTATGGGTATAATCGACCAGATCCTGGTGCAGGGTGAAGACAGCTTGTTGTATCAGGAATTGGTGAAAAACCGCCAGATCACAGGAGACGTTGGTGGCGGTATTAACTACTTACTGGGTAATATGTTTAATTACAATGGCCCGATGTTATGGATGAGTTCATTTACTCACGACGATACTGTGAGCCGTGAGCAAATTACCCAGGCTATCGATACCGTAGTCAGTCAGCTTACTGAAAAGCCGCTGAGTGAAGAGGCCATGTCTCGGGCGATCGTAAAAATCCGCTCCAGTTTGTTTGATGCTATCGATGATTTTTACGGGTTTGGCAGGGCTGATTTACTGGCAAGCTTCGCATTGTTCGACAATGATCCGGGCAAGATTAACGAGCTGGAAGCGAATTTTAAGCAGGTCACACCTGAACTGATTATCAGTACCGCCAAGGAATATTTGCGCCCGACAAACCGGACTGTGCTAACCGTTACGCCAGGTGACGATCCTTTAGCACAATCCGCCAGTGATAAGGAGTAATCAGCATGACGAATTTTAAAACACTCTCTGTATCAGCTTTGTTGCTGATGATCTCTGCTGTATCTGTGGCGAAGGAACTGCCCCCTGTAGGAGGCAAGCCAGGTAATTTCGTGGTACCACAAACCAAACAAGTGGTATTGGACAACGGCCTGAAAGTAACGTTTATTCCCTATGGCAGTACGCCCAAAGCAACAGTGCGTTTGGTTACGCACACGGGCAATATTGATGACGGTGGCAAGGTATGGCTAGCGGATCTTAGCTTTGAAATGTTGCGTCAGGGCACGGCGAATCAATCTGCTCAGGCACTGGCTACTTCGGTTGCCAGTATGGGGGGGCAGGTAGAAACATCGGTTGGCCTGGATTCAAGCTGGGTGGGTATGGATGTGCTGAGTGAGTTCGCCGATGAAGCCGCTGCTACCCTTGCTGATATGGTGCTGAATGCGAGTTTCAACGAAAAGGATCTGGCGCGCATTAAAGTTGACCGTCAACGCGAACTGGAAGTAGCGAAGTCGCGCCCTTCCTCTATTGCAACTGAAGCCTTCTACCATAAAATTTACGGTAATCACCCGTATGGTCAGCTTTATCCTACGCAGGAAACCCTGGCTGCTATTACCACAGAAGAAACTGCCGCGTTTATTCGCACGCAGTTTGTTCCTAACCGAAGTCACCTGTACGTCTCGGGTGTGTTTAACGATCTGGTTGTGCTGGCGGCAATAAAAAATGCCTTTCAGGATTGGCAGCCAGGCGCTGAGAGGGAAAGTAAAACTGTGTTGGCTCAGGCAGGCCCTTCCGTTACCGTAATCAACCGCCCGAATGCGCCACAGTCTACTTTGCGTCTGGGTCTTGTTACCATCGCGCCTGACCACGAAGATGCGATGACCATGAACGTAATGAACACGTTACTCGGTGGGGCATTTTCCAGTCGTATCACATCGAATATCCGCGAAGATAAAGGGTATACCTATTCGCCGCGCTCATCTGTGATGGACAGGGTAGGTACGGGCTTTTGGTATCAGGGAGCGGATGTCACCGCAGAATCAACCGCCGCCTCATTGCGCGAAATTGTAAAAGAGATCAATTTACTGGCCAGTGAAAACCCGTCTAAAGAAGAACTGTCGGGTGTGCAAAACTACATGGCAGGTATTTTTGTGCTTCGCAACAGTTCGCGAAGCGCCATTATTAGTCAGTTAGCCTTCACGGAATTACACGGACTTGACGCCAGCTATCTGCAAACCTACGTAGATAACATTTACGCCACTACTCCGGCAGACGTCAGTAATGCAGTAAAGCAATACCTGGACGTAGGTAAAATGCATCTGGTTATAGTGGGTGATGAGGCCGACGTGAAATCTCAGCTTAAAACCCTGGATGGGGTATTCGCACTCTAGTCAAAGCAGCAGTAAGTAGCCACCGGGCAACGCCGGTGGCGCTATATTTTACTCTCAAGTTTAGCGCGTTAGCTGGTTTTGAGTTTATTGAGCTGTTCAATCAGGTTGTGGGATGATTGATAAATATTCTGTGCGCTACTTTCTGACATTTTAGACAACGACGCTATTGCTTTAGTTGAATCGCCAATCACGACCATATTCTTATTTAACTCTTCAGATACATGACTTTGCTGTTCGGCTGCGGCCGCAATTTGAATAATACGGTGGTTAATTTCTTCAATTTGCGCAACGGTTTCTTTCATTTTCAAAAACGCTGCATTAGCACACGACGCGGCACTTTCTGCTTTGTCCGTGCCTTTTTTGATTATGTTCACGGTATGCGAAACTTCGGTTTGAAGCGCAGTGATCACTTGCGATATTTCGTCAACCGACACGGCTGTTTTTGACGCAAGGGCACGTACTTCATCGGCCACCACACTGAATCCTCGTCCGTGATCGCCAGCCCGCGCGGCTTCAATGGCGGCGTTAAGTGCCAACAGGTTGGTTTGTTCGGCTATCGAACCAATGACATCCAGAATTTTCCGAATGTTTTCACTGCGCTCCGATACCGCTTTTACTGCGTCGGATGCAACAGCAATTTCACTGGATAATTCTGACGCTTGCTTTGACGCGGCCGATACTTCGGCTTCCGTTTCCCGCACTGAACGTGTCGCCGCAGAAGTGTTGTCAGCCGCAGAAGAGGCCGTATTGGCGACTTCCTGTGCGGTTGATGACATTTCGGTAATGGCCGTTACAATGGTTTCAACTTCGGCCTGCTGTATGTACATTTGCTGATGCGTTTGCTGCGCGTTTTCTTTACTCACCTCGCTCAACGCTATCACTTCAGCACCCGCGCGTTTGGCGGCATCAAGCAGCGCTCTTACGGTTTCTCTGAACTGATTGAAGCCGTTGCCTAATCGGATCAGTTCAGCATGAGAATGTACGTTGATCGCTTGTGTTAAATCACCGCCCTGGCCGGCCAGTTCTGCCATGCGGTCCGATACCATCTCAACGGGACGGACAATACTTCGGGTAAACAACTGGATAAGTACAAGGGCTACAATGGTTAACGCGATTGCAATTACAGCGGTATTGGTGAGGATACTGGTAATTTCATCTGAAATCATATCTGACACAGTGTAAACAGGCTGCATAGCGGTTGCGACGTTAATGGCTACAACCAGTTCCCAGTTTACCCCTGCGGTGGCAATCGGAATCGGCTGTACCACATACAAGTAATTATCCAGGGTGGTCGCCATATTTTTACCCGAAGTTTGCAACAGTTTTTCGCTTTGCTTAAACACGCTGTTAAAGGGTTTGGCCAGGCTGTCTTCCAGGTCTGTGGCGGCGGCAAGAAAGCCTTTGTGACTAACGATATACACTTTTGCGTTACCCTCGTACAAGGACGCTTTTAACTCATTAGCGAGCTTTTGCAGTATAGGTAAGTTCAAATCCGCACCCACCACGCCGCGGAATTTGCCTTGTGCTATTACTGGTACCGCCAGGCTGGTCATGAGTTCGCTGTAGCCAGGGCGAATTTCGTAATTGTAAGGATTGGAAGCACAGGGTTTTAGTGAGTCAGACGAACACAAGTACCACTCCGCCGCGCGAAAGCCATATTCATCCAGTGTTGTATCGTGTTTCTCATTGGCGTCATCAATTGGCACCTGCGAAATCGAACCGTCGGCCTCTTTCACAAAATACACTTCAAAACTGCCATGGCCATCAACCGAATGTGAAAATCCGCTGGTGTATTGCTGATCTTTCCCATCAAACTGGTTATCTTCGAATTGGGCATACAGTGAAGATACGCTGGCGGTTTTAAGCGCGTTCCTCACCATTGCTTCTACCTGTTCACGGGTAAAAGACTCGGGAATGTCACCCTCTATGTTGCTTTTAATCAGGGCAGAGATACCCAGTGGTACTGAAAACGACTTCTCAAATAAATTACCAATCTGAGCGGCAATGGCATTGGCCCGGGAACGCACGGTGCCTTCGATCTGACTTGATACCTCTTCACTCACCTGATGGGTGATCACTTGCTCGGTTTTACCCAGCGAATAAATACTCACGCCGATATAACTGGTGGACATCAACACAAAAAGCGCACCAACAACCAGAAGCAATTTTAAAGATAAACTCTTTCCTTCAAAAAACATGGGCGATCCCCGCACTAAATTTTATCGACTATCAAATTCCCGTTTTACAATCCAAACGTATATCCAATTGTGCCTAACGCTTTGATATCTTTATCGTATGCTAAATCTGTTTTTTCCAGTCCCAGAGTAAAGTCCAAGCCAAGCCAACTGAAGGCGGCCTCTGCTTTTACGTGAACATAGTCTTTATCGTTGGTATCCCAACTGTACTGTTCGGGGTCCAGGCTGGCAGAACGGTCAATCTGAAACGTGAGTAACACATCGTCATTTAACTGGTATGCCTGCGAGAGGGCAACGATATAGTGTCTGGCACCTGAGCCAAAATAGTCATTGGAATACCAAATCTGAGCACGTGTATCGTTGTAGCTTAGGGCAATGTAAGCTTCGGCGTAATCGTACTGACTGCTGTCGTCACCGCCCAGATATGTGTACATAGCCACACCGGCATCGTAAGCGATGTGTTCGGATATATTGCCTGTATGCCCCACGTAATAATCCAACTCGTAATCGGTGCCTTCTCCGTAATCTACCCCGGACGCAAAACTGCCGGCATACCAGCCTGCATCGTTCCACCAATCCAGACTGCCCTGGACGGTAGGCTTGTCATTGGTTTGTGATACACCGTTAAACAAATAGTCTGAGACTAACGTTGTAGTAACCGATACTTCAGCGAAACAGGTCGACGATAAGGCCCAACAACACATCACCCCAAGCGGGCGTACAAAACGGTTGCGCATACACAAACACTCATGCTTTTCCAAGTTATCTAAGAATAGTTAAGTAATTTCATTTGTGACAACTATGTTAGCGAATTAAAAATGTCGGGTATGCTGAAATGGTTCTTTGGTCAGCACGCGTTTAACTCGCAGGAGTTTGAGCCTGTGTCTGAGGCGCTGGTAGGAGGGTATCAAGGGGCAACAGGCTCGCAAACTGACAAACGACCCAAACCGGTTCGTATCCGGAACAATTAAACGGTGCGTATTGACCCTCTGAACACACTGACCTAGCGTGAGGCATGATTACCAATCTGTTGAATCTATGCTGAAGCCTAATGCCTTTTTACGTTGCTGCTTAATGTGTGTTGTTACATTGTTGAGCGCCCGTTCTGATGCGTCGGAATCGAATACATTTACTTTCCCTGTCAATCAATCCTCAATACCGCTTTTCACCAGTCACTCAGATCCTTTGATCACGTGGGCTGTTGAAGACTTTGCCGTTAATGTGAGTCGCAGGCTAGGCGTGAAAGTATTAGTAACTGATCAACGATTTACCGACGTCTCAGGGGTTATTGTGTCTGTTGAACCCGGCCATCCAAGGTTAGCAGCCCTCGTGAATACACCACACGGGCAGTGGGAAGGGTTTACTGTGTTTGTAGAGCACGCGAATTTGCATATCGTTGGGGCGGATGTAAGAGGCGCGGTGTATGGATTAATGACGGTGGCCGAAAAGTTGGGTATCTCCCCCTGGCAATGGTGGGCGGATACTGGCGTAACGCCAGTGTTACCGGAAATGGTAGCGGCAAAGGGGCCGGTCATGCTCACCGGTTTGCCTCTGCTAGACAGTCCGGCTGTAAAATACCGGGGCGTATTTTTAAATGATGAGGACTGGGGATTATTGCCATGGGCTTCAAAAACGCTCGAACCTAGCGTGGGCAATATTGGGCCACTCACCTATGAGAAAATATTTCAGCTACTACTGCGCTTGAAAGCCAATACCATCTGGCCAGCCATGCATCCCGGCACCAGGGCATTCTTCACCGTTGATGGTAATAAAGCCATGGCGGAGCGCTATCAGATTCATATTGGTACCTCGCATGCAGAACCCATGATGCGCAATAACGTTGATGAGTGGGAGAGTGCTAAAAGGGGCGAATTCGACTTTGTACATAATGCCAGCAGGGTGAACAAATACTGGGAAAGCCGGGTAAGCGAATTAAAAGATACACCGCAACTGCCAATATTTACGTTAGGGATGCGGGGTGTTCACGACAGCCATATGCTTGGCACATCGTCTACCGAACAATCGGTGCAAGTGTTACAAAATGTACTGGATACCCAGCGCACAATGCTGTCAGACATTTATGGAAACAGCAATGTCGTTAAGCAGGTTTTTACCCCCTATAAAGAAGTACTTGCACTCTACGGGGCCGGTTTGGTCGTGCCGGACGATGTTACGCTGATATGGCCGGATGATAATTATGGTTATATCCGCAGGCGGAGCAATGCTAACGAACAGCAACGATCAGGTGGAAGTGGCGTATATTATCACCTGAGCTATTGGGGCAGGCCCCATGATTATCTTTGGTTGAGCACTACCCATCCCGCATTAATTCAGTTTGAAATGGCCAGGGCGTATGCCGACGGGGCCAATCAAATGTGGATAGCCAATGTGGGGGATATTAAACCCTTAGAGTACAACATGGAGTGGTTTCTGCATCTCGGCTGGACCGGACCAGATGATCCTGACGATTCTGCCAGGCAGTATTTAGTTCGCCAATTTGACAGAGATTTTGGTGAGAGTCTCGCGCAACCGTTAGCCAACCTGATGTTGGATCACTATCATCTGGCGTTTATTCGCCGCCCGGAATTTATGGGTTGGAGCCAGACTGAGCCTGCTACGCAAACCGGTTTAACAAGCTTTACCGAAACCCAAATCAATCAGCGGTTGGATACGTATGAGCACCTGGTTGCTACCGTGAATAATTTAGAACAATCGCTGTCTGAGGCGCAGCAAGCTGCCTGGTTTCAACTGGTCGCTTATCCTGTAAAAGGGGCCGCAGCGATGAATCGCAAGTGGCTTTACCGGCACCTTGCCAGTCTGAATGCCTCCCCGGTGCAGCAACAGCGCCTGATAGAAAAGGCGCGTGAAGCACATAGCGACATTCAACAATTAACGGCAACCTACAATGGGCTAAATAAGGGAAAATGGAATAGGATGATGGATGCCAGTCCCAGGCGATTGCCGGTATTTGCTGAGCCTGAAGTTATTACAACCGGGGTAAACGTTGCGAGTCAGCGGTATAAGTCTGTTTCACTGACTGTCAGTGATATGTATGCCCCAGTAGGGACGCAGTGGCAGGTAATGCCTGAACTGGGCTATTCGCGCCATGCAATGACAGTATTTCCTTTAAAATCCCGCTATTTTGATCACGAAAAACCGGCTATTTCTTTTCAGTTTACCCTCGAGGAAGCGGCCGATGTAATGGTTGATATTGCAACCTTGCCCACTCACGCCAATGCGTTTGATCATCGCCTGGACGCGTCATTAAACGGCAAATTGATTAAGCAAACCTTGCTTAATACGCAAGGGCGGAGTGAATCATGGAAACAAGGCGTACTGACTAATCGAATATTAACTCAGGTTAAGCTTGAGGGGTTAGCTGCCGGTAAATATGAACTGACACTTGCAGTGAATCAAACGGGAATTGTAGTGGACGAAGTGCTAGCTACAATGACCAAAGCAGGGCAGAAATAAGAAATGCGGGCAAACGGCTAAGCCGTTTGCCCGATAAGGATTTATTACACTTTAAACTGACGAATCGAACTTTGCAGTTCTTCTGCAAGACGAGCAACTTCAGAACTCGACTCAGACGTTTGTTGAGCACCAACCGTGGTTTCTTCAGCAATACCAACAATGGTTTCAAGCTTCTCACTGATGTCCTGGGATACCAGGTTTTGCTCACGGGCAGACTGCTCGATTTGCGAACTGACATCGTGGGCACGGTGCACGGCATCAGAAATGATGTCCAGCGCTTTGGTCGCCATGTCGGTTTGTTCAACACACTTGGCAGTTTGTTCTTTACCCTGATTCATTACCGCAACGGCTTTTTCTGCGCCTTCTTGCAATACTTCAATCATGGCATTGATTTCACGTGTTGATTCCTGAGTACGGCTGGCCAGCGTTCTTACTTCGTCCGCAACTACCGCAAAACCACGGCCTTGTTCACCTGCACGAGCCGCCTCAATGGCAGCGTTCAGTGCCAGCAGGTTGGTTTGATCGGCAATGCCGCGAATAACGTCAAGAATACTGCCGATACTGGCGCTGTCCTGATGTAATTTATTAATTACCTGAGCAGCCTGATCTACATCTCGGGCCAAAATTTCAATGGTGGCTTTGTTTTGCAACGAAATGCTGCGAACCTTATTAGACTCTTCATCGGCGTGACGAATTTCTTCCAGCGTGTTTTCCGCATTTTGCGTAACCAACTGTGATGTAGAGTGCATTTCGGTTGTTGCAGTGGCAACCAGACCGATTTGGGTTTTTTGATCCTGAATGGACTTGGTAGTTTGCGTGGTAACCGCTGAGGTTTGCTCAGAAGCGGCTGCCAGCTGTTCTGCGCGCAAATTAATGCCCTGGATCAGATCTTTCAGGCTGGAAATAAGCTTATTACAGTTTCTCGCCAACTGGCCAAACTCGTCTTGCTTGGAGTCGTCCAGTTTATGGGTTAAGTCGCCAGATGAAGCTATATTCAGTAATTCGTTTACCTTAGCCAGTGGAACTGTGATTGCCGATACGGTTTTCATTCCGGTTAAGAACGCAATCACCAGTGACACGGCAACAATCACCAGTACACTGGTTGTTCCGGTAGCGACACTGGCGGTGACTTTCTCTTCAAGGGATTTAGCTTTTTTGTTGGTCAGCGCCAACAAATTTTCGAGTTCGTCGATTGCTTCAGAGGCTTTCTCGTCGGCCTGACCGAGCGATTGTTGTGTTTGGTTGCGCAATTCAAGGCGACTCATGTGCAACTGAATGATACCGTCGCTGCCAGTCACCGCATCAATGGCCTCGTTCACCATGCCTTCAATATCGCTGAGCATGCCGGTGCTATCCTGACCATCTGCAGCCGTAACCATGGCGTCAAGTTGGTCGTTAATTGCTGTTACGGCAAATTTAACTTCGTTGCTCAGTGTGTCGGCACGCACCAATGTTTGCGTTTTAATGTAGTCGTTTGTGACTGTCATCAGCGTTAACAGGCGTGATTCCAGATCAGCACCCAATTGCGCGGCTTTTTTCAGCTTGTTATTGCGCGCTACTGCACTGTTATCACTGAAATCCAGCAGATTAGTAGAAGCGTCATCGGCGTTGTCTTCTACATCTGACAAGCGGGAGGCGACTTCGTCGCGTTTACGCAAGTACTGTAAGTGGCTGTTGTACAAACTGTTTACGGTAGTCAGATACTCTTCATACTGACCGCGCACAGTTTGCAGTGAAGATTTAAGCTGGGGATCGTTTTTAACGGTTGCAGCCAGTTCTTTGTAGGCAGCATCGAAACGTTGATTAGCGTCGTTAAACTTCGCCTGGCTCGACTCAACTGACGAAATTTCCTCAGAAATATAGGCTTCAAAGGTTAACCGGCCCATATTCAGGAAGGTCGCCTTAAGTGTATTGCTGCCAATGACCGTTGGCATGGCAACCTTGTTCACTTCTTCTACATCGTCGTGAACTGAACTTAAATTAAATAACGAAAATACACTGATAATAAAGAGTAATGTGCTTATGGCGACAAAACCAATAATGATTCGCGCTTTAACCGTTAAATTCATTCTGGCTCCCAGAGCTTTTTATAGTTTTTAGTATCCAAACAGTGTTTTTACGTCGCTTGTTCATGCGTCTGGTATTACTGATTGGCCTTCAAGGTTCTGATGCTGCGTCCCCTACAGCACAACTTCCATAACAGTCCTTGATAAGTCCGGCAACAATCATTGCTGCAATTACTTTTATACCAACCTTTCAGGCATGATACAAAAGTATTACGCACAAAATACCGAGATCAGACTTCTTTAACACTCCCGTTACATAGTATCGGTCGAAATTCTAAAAATTTGAAGCGTTGATCACAAATGTTTGTTCGCTATCCAGCTCGTAAGCCGTGAGTTGATTGCCCCAAACATAGCCGGTATCCAGTGCGATAAATTGAGATGAACTGGTTTGGCCCATCAAAGCGGCCCAATGACCAAAAATAACCCGCTGGTCAGGCTGGAGATGCGAATTTGCAACCTTAAACCACGGGATTAGTGAGGCGGGGGCATCCTGTGGCGACGACTTGGCTTTGAGGTTCAGTGCTCCATCAGCCTGCATAAAGCGCATTCTGGTGGTACTGTTAATAATAAAACGTTGGCGGGCGGAGCCTTTTAGTGCATTTTTCCAGTGAGAAGGGCCGTTTCCGTACATATTTTCAAGTAACTGACACCATCGTGGGCCATGCAGTTCCTGAGCGATTTCATTACTTAACAGCAGTAACTGTTCAATAGACCAGGTGGGATGTAAACCCGCGTGAACCATGACCGTTTTATCGTCCAGCATCATGGCCAGTGGCCACTGGCGGTACCAGTCGATTATTTCTGGGATTTCCGGACAGTTAAGTAAAGTATCCAGCTTATCGTTGGCCTTGGCTTTCTTAAGTCCCTGAGATACGGCTAAAAAGTGTAAATCGTGGTTGCCCAGCACGGCTTTAAATTGTGTCCCCAGGCTTCGCAGGAATCGTATCGTACTGAGAGAATCTTCACCGCGTGCTATCAGATCACCCACGGTGTAGAGAGTATCGCAGGCAGGATCAAACTTTACTGCGTCCAGTAACCGGCACAGCCCCTCGTAACATCCCTGAATATCTCCTACAACGTACCTTGCCATGCGCCTAATTTATAATATTGGGCAAAGCCAGACGAAAAGGCGCAATTGGCACCCGAAATTGCTCACCCTGATCGGTCTTCATTTCGTAATAGCCTTGCATTGTACCCACTTTGGTATCCAGAACTGAGCCACTGGTATATTGAAAACTTTCACCGGGGTTAATGGTTGGTTGTTTGCCAATGACCCCTTCACCACTCACTTCAATCTGCTTGCCATTGGCATCAGTAACCAGCCAGTAACGATGGGTCAGGGTTACCGCACAGCTATTGTGGTTGCTAATGGTAATTTGATAAGCGAAAGCAAACTTATCGCTGTCGGAGGGTAAATGTTCAGGCAGATGTCGGGTCACTACCTGAACAGTCACCTGTTCTGCCAGAACCGATTCAGGTGTTGGTGTTGTCATGTTCGTCTACCCAGTTGGCTATAACGGCGAAATCCTGCAGCGACAGGGTTTCTGCGCGGCGGGTGGGATCAATGCCAAGTGCCAGTAATTGCGATTCTTCAATACACTCTTTTAAACTGTTGCGAATGGTTTTACGGCGTTGATTAAACGCCAGTGTGCATACACGCTCAAGTGTTTTCACCGAGCTTACCTGTACTGGCGGCTCAGCGTGTGGA
Organism: Aestuariibacter sp. GS-14; assembly: GCF_006494365.1. Lineage (GTDB taxonomy): Bacteria > Pseudomonadota > Gammaproteobacteria > Enterobacterales > Alteromonadaceae > Alteromonas > Alteromonas mangrovi. The sequence continues at coordinate 82,827 of NZ_VHIP01000006.1, read as the reverse complement.
GACAGTCGCACAACGGCTGAATCGACTTTTGGAGGCGGAACGAATGCACCGGGTGGCACATCCAGTACAGGCTGCACCTTGCAATAATACTGTGCCATTACCGACAACCGGCCATAATTTTTATGTCCCGGGGTAGCGGCAAGACGATTCACCACTTCCTTCTGAAACATAAAATGCATGTCTTTGATCAGGTTCGCAAAGCTGAATAAGTGGAACATAATTGGCGTAGAGATATTGTAAGGCAGGTTGCCAAACACGCGCAGTGGTGCGTCTACCTTAGCCAGTTCACTAAAATCTACCTTAAGTGCATCCTGTTCAACAATGGTTAATTTACTGCCATGAAACGGGTGGTGACGCAGTCGTTTTGCCAAATCGCGGTCTAATTCCACAACTGTCAGGGCATTTACACGTTCACACACCGGGTCGGTTAACGCGCCCAGTCCGGGGCCAATTTCTACCAGGTTGTCACCATCCTGCGGGTTGATTGCGTCAACGATCCGCTCGATAACAAAGGTATCATTTAAGAAGTTCTGACCGAAGCGCTTGCGCGCGGTGTGACCTAAGTGAGTTTTATTCATTGTTGATGTTTTGCTAACTCTATTGCTTTAAGCATGGCCTGGGTAAAGCTGCCGCAGTCGGCTACGCCTTTACCCGCTAAATCCAGCGCCGTACCGTGATCCACCGAGGTACGAATAAAAGGTAATCCCAGAGTAATGTTTACCGAAGCGCCAAAACCTTTGTATTTTAGCACGGGCAAACCCTGATCGTGGTACATCGCCAGCACCACGTCTGCGTCTTCCAGGTATTTGGGCTGAAAAATGGTGTCGGCTGGCAATGGCCCTGTAATCCGAATGCCCTGTTCCCTTAATTCGTTCAGGGCTGGGGTAATGGTAACGATTTCTTCGCGGCCGATATGGCCATCTTCACCGGCATGAGGATTTAAACCACACACATAAATATGTGGCTGTCTGATGTTAAACTTCAGTTTCAGGTCGGTATGAATGATATGAATCACTTTGTGCAGGCGTTCACGGGTGATAGCACGCGATACATATTCCAAAGGTATGTGAGTGGTGGCGAGCGCCACGTTCAGTCCTTTGGTTGAGAGGAGCATAACCACGTCGATGGTATTCGACTGATGGGCAAAATACTCGGTGTGACCGCTAAAAGAGATCCCCGCTTTATTGATGATGCCCTTGTTGACTGGCCCGGTTACCACAGCACCAAAGTCACCTTCAATATTCGCCTGACAGGCCTGGCGAAGGGTTTCCACCACATAATGGCCATTTTCACTGTTCAGTTCTCCAGGCACAACCGGTACAGCCGCAGGAATTGGTTGAATAAATAATTCACCGGGCTCCTGTATACGGGTCTCACCGGGTACATAGTGAGTCAGCTTAAGTGGTTTACCCAACATGCTGGCGCGTTCCAGCATCATGGTTTCATCGGCGAATATAACCAGTTGAGCCGGCCAGGATTGCTGGGCCAGCTCAATTGTCAGGTCAGGACCTATCCCAGCGGGCTCGCCGGGCGTAACTGCAATTTTTAGCGGTGTCATACAGAGGCCTTCAGTTTACTCACTAAGGACTTCGATATAAGCCGTGTCGCGCATTTCGCGTAACCAGTTCTCGCTCTCTTCCGCAAATTTACGATTGTAAAGGAGTTGGTAGGCTCTATCTTCCTTGCGTTGTTCGGTCGCGTCATCTACTCGGCGGTCCAGTAATTGAATTAAGTGCCAACCGTGTGCGGAGCGAACAGGATCACTGTACTCTCCCGGGGCCAATCTGGCCAGCGCATCTTTAAATTCTGGTACGTACATATTTGGGTCTGCCCAACCCAGTTCTCCACCACGTAGTGCAGAGCCCGGATCAGCAGAGTGCTCTTTTGCCAGTTCCGCAAAGTCTGCATCACCTGCCAGTACTTTTTCTTTAAATTCTTTCAGCATTTTCTGCGCGCGTTCTTCGCTTAAAATAATAGACGGTTGGATAAGAATATGACGCGCGTTAACTTCTTCTACTTCAACAACTTCAATCCCACGGGTATCAAGAATTTTCAGAATGTGAAAACCGGCACCGCTTCGAATCGGGCCAATCAGGGCGTTTTTGCGTTTGCCTTGTACTGCATCAGCAAACAGGGTAGGCATAGCGTTAATATTCATCCATCCCATGTTACCGCCATCCAGTGCTTCTGAACCCGACGATGCCGCAATGGCAATACGTGAAAACTCAGAACCGTTGTTTAGCAGGTCAATAACTTTATCGGCGCGCTCACGGGCATCAGCCACATCTTCGTCGGTTGCGGCGGCAGGAAGGCCAATCAGAATGTGGCCCAGTTCGTACTCTGCCTGATCGCCACCTTGTTGAGCCATGATTTCAACCAGTGTGGATATTTCCTGTGGGGTAATGTAAATCCGGCGGCGCACATTGGCGCGGCGCACTTCGCCCATGATCATTTCTTCGCGGACGCTTTCGCGGTAATCGTCATAAGCCATACCCTGACGCGCCAGCTCTTCGCGCAATTGCGCGACAGTGACACCCTGGTTTGCTGCAATGTTGGCTATAGTTTGGTCGAGCTGAGGGTCACTGATACGGATCCCCATCATGCCGGCACGCTGAAGCTGCAAATTCTTGAGAATCAAACGTTCGATGGCCTGAGTGCGCAGTGCAAGGTCCGACGGTAATTGTTGCCCTTTGGCTTCTGCATCGGCTTTTACTTCGCTTACCAGCGACTGAACCTCGCTTTCCAGCACGACGCCCTGGTCAACGATCACGGCCACCTTGTCCAGAACTTGTACCTGAGCAACGGCAGGCAGGCTGAATACCAAACCCAATAACAAACCACGAATAATATACTTCATAAACTCTCTTGCTTAGTGTTTGAATGGTCAATGCTACGGTTAATTTAACACGTAGGGCTGACGGTAACCGAACATGCCATCTTTTAGCATATCGCGGTTTGAGCGCGCTGACCCAATTCCCTTAAAGATAAATTGTAATCCGATACTTGAGTCAAACTCGTTGGTGTTTTGCTGACCCAACGCGTCATAGCGATTACTCAGGCTGCGTTGCGCAACTAAACGCACAGCCCAGCAACAGGACTCGTACTGTACCCCAAAATAGTTCTCGATGCTTCTGTCTCTTTCCAAATCCCGGTAAGAACGCCCTACCCAGTGCCAGTTTTTCGCAATTGGCCAACTGGCAGACATACCGAGTTGATCAATGGTTTCTCCTGATAAATCCCGCACAAAGCGGTGACTCAATTGCACCAGGCTGTCGTTATCACGGCGGTACTCCACCACCATACTGCTGCGTTCAACTTTGTCGTTGTCGGTAGCAATTTGAACGGTGGAATGAACAAACCAATTTTCGTGCAGGCGCCAATCTAACTCAGCTGCCAGTGCCGAACGGTTGCGATCGTCGGTTGTTGCCGTGATCCGGGTATCAGCCAGATAGAATATCTGACCCAGGCTCACCACAAATTGTTCCCTGTTGGCGCTGTCAATTACGCGAGAAGTTACCCCAAGGGTAATTTGATTGTTGTCGTTAATCCGGTCCAGACCCGTAAATTCCTGACCCCGGAACAATCCGTTTACGTCGTTCAGCAAGGCAGTTGTATCGTACAATCCAATGTTTGACTGGTCTTCATACGACGTGTACAGGTATTGCATTTTGGGTTCCAGGGTAACGGTCATGTCGTTACCTAACAGATCGTCATTGCGCTCCAGATACAATGAACTGAACAAACGTCCCTGGGTAAGTGTCCGGTTTACTTCTTCGTCCAGTGCAGTGCCTTCAATCTGGCGCTGATGGTAATAGGTGTTCATTACCGTCAGCTCCGCGGTCATCTCACCCCAGTAGCGCTGGTAGGGCAATGACAGGGTTGGCGCTACGTGCCAACGCAGTGCCGTAGGGTTGTTTTCCTGCGCGTTGTCGAAATAGGCCAGCTCTGAATCTACGGTAAGTGCCAGCATCTCACCAAGGGGCTGACGCAACTGTATTTTGGCTTCAGGCAATGCGCGGTAAATATCCTGGTAATCCCCGATAGTGTCGAAGTCGCGCACATACAGGCTGAAATCGGCATGGCTGGAAAAATACTCCACGCCTAATGTGCGGTTTATCGTGGTATCAGAGCGGTTGTAATAGTCTGATCCTAAATCCACAATGTAGTTGTTGTCGCTTATGCCATTTAAATCGGCATTCAGCATCCAGTTATCGCTTAATGCGCCCTGATGCTGATAGCGGTAGAAATAGCGGCTGTCGTTATTGTCGAGTTTGGTGTCTCTGGGCAGGTACTCTAAAAACAGATTGCCCTGCGACTCCTCGGTTAAATAGCGAAATTCAGTTTTTAACTGCACACCGCGATTTGACATTAGCCGTGGCGAAATGGTCATGTCGTAATTAGGTGCGAGATTCCAGTAATAAGGCTGCTCGTAATCAATCCCGGTAGAGGTTGAACTGCTGATCAGCGGAAATAACAAACCGCTCTGACGTTGATTGCTTACCGGAAAAGCAAAATAGGGTAAGTACAATACCGGTACATCTCCCAAATAAAAGCGGGTATGGCGGGCTTCACCCATGCTTTTGCCTTGCTCGATGCTAATTTCAGACGCCACCAGTCGCCAGTCTTCCTGCCCGAGCGGACAGGTTGTAAAACTCACTTCTTTCAGGCTTATCCCTGCGTCTGCACTGATATCGATTTCTTCGGCTGCGCCATGGCCAATAAACCCGGTTAATTGGTATACCGTGTTTTTCATATTTAACGACTGGGTTTGTGAGCTTACTGTCAGCCCATCACTGCTTACGCTTAACTGACGGTCACTGTAGCTTACATCGCCAGTAGCAGACATCGCTTTCCCGTTATCGCTTACCGCGGCTTTTGAGGCATGAATAATGGCGCTATCGGTAACAATGTCCACATTGCCTGCAAAACTGGCCAGCTGGTTTTCCAGCACCTGCGCAGAGTCCGACATCACCTTTACCTGTTTTTTCGACAGCAACTGGCTTTCGTTAAAAGGGCGGGCTGTTACTACACAGGCGGCATCATCTGAGACAGCGTCAGGGGCAATACTCTGTGCCCGGGCCGCCGTAGCAAACCAGCTTGTGCTGAGGCAGCACAGCAGTAAAAGCGTTTTGGCATGGCGCGATTTGGGTTCGCTAAATAATGTCGACAGCAATGTAACTTACTCGATGTTCACCGGTGAAAGTAATGAATCACTTACCGCTAACATTCGTTTGCGTAGGTAAGCGTGAGAACAAGGCGCTAATTCTATGCACTTCGTCGCCATTTACCAACAGCAGACCTGAAAAAAATCGAAAAATTCCCCTGATATCCCCAATTTCCTGGTTGAATGACGAAGCGTTTACCATTTTCGCTGGCTAAGGCATGATAATGTACGCGGGTTTTGATTCGTGCATTGCATCATATTTGGGAGGAATACATGCCATCTTGGGGCACCGTACTTGGCTTTATGTTTGGATTTCTGGCATTTCGGGTGCCTGGAGCCATACTGGGCGCTGTTGTAGGTTATTTATTCGACAAAGGCTACGCGCAGGACTTTAACCAGTCTGGCGGCTTTGGACGCTTTTTTACCAGTCAGGATGGCATGAAGCAGCAGGCGATTTTCTTTCACAGTCTGTTTGCCTCGTTGGGGCATCTTGCCAAAGCTGATGGCAAGGTAACCGAGCAGGAAATACTGGTTGCATCGCGCCTGATGGACGACATGAAACTGCACGGTGACGCGCGCAAAGAAGCACAGCAAGCGTTTCGCGAAGGCAAGGATCGCGATTTTCCGATTGCCGATATCCTTAGGCAACTGCACGAGTCCTGCCACGGCCGTCGCGATATATTACAAGTGTTTCTGGAAATTCTTATACAGGCAGCCTTTGCCGATGGGCATTTGTCGCGTGATGAATACCAGGTACTGGAGAAAGTGGCGAAACCACTGGGGTTTGTTCGCAGAGATTTGGATTATCTGATTGCCATGTACGAAGCGGAGATCCGCTTTCGCCGTCATTCGCGTTCCCAGGGGGCGGGGCAGGGGCAGCGACGTCAGGCGCAGTCAACAAGTGGCCCATCGCTTGACGATGCTTATACCATCCTTGGCGCATCGGCCAGTGACGATGAGAAAACCATAAAGCGCGCTTATCGCAAACGCATGTCTGAACATCATCCCGACAAGCTGGCCTCTAAAGGATTACCGCAGCAAGCCATGGAAATTGCCAAGTCTAAAGCGCAGGACATTCAGGCCGCTTACGAGCTGATTAAAGCTCGCCGGGGCTTTAAATGAGTAAGGCTGCTTTGCTGTTGCGCGACAATGACACCGATGACATTGAAGCCTTCATTGAGCATTTGTGGCTGGAAAAAGGCCTGAGCGATAACACGCAGCAGGGATATCGACGGGATTTGTGCGACCTGGCGCAATTTTTAACCGCCAGGAAACGCCCGCTGATTGTAAAAGTATCACTGGACGATCTGCGTGACTACCTGGCATACCGGGATGAAAACGGATTGTCGGCCCGCTCTACTCAACGCGCAATAAGCGCAATGCGTCATTTTTATCGCTTTAGTGTGGCAATGCGATTTCGCGAAGACAATCCGGTATCAAAACTTGCCATGCCCAAAGCCGCTAAAAAGCTGCCGGGTACCTTAAGTGAGGCAGACGTAGACGCATTGCTTGAAGCCCCCAATACCGAAGATGACATTGAATGTCGCGACAAAGCGATGCTGGAAGTGCTTTATGCTACCGGGCTGCGGGTAAGTGAGTTAACCGGATTGCGAATGTCGCAAATCAGTTTAACCCAGGGCTTGGTCAGGGTTACCGGCAAGGGTAATAAAGAACGGTTGGTGCCGTTAGGCGAGCAGGCGCTTGATGCGTTACAGCATTATTTAAAAGCGGCGCGCCCGGCATTACTGAAGCATCAGACCGATGTGGTATTTGTAAGTAAACGCGGCGTGCAAATGACCCGGCAAACGTTTTGGCATCGCATTAAATACTACGCGGTGGTGGCTGGGATAACAGAGCATTTGTCGCCACATACCCTCAGGCATGCTTTTGCCACGCATTTACTGAACCATGGTGCGGATTTACGCGTAGTGCAAATGTTACTGGGGCACAGTGATTTATCGACAACACAAATATACACCCATGTTGCTACCGAGCGATTGCAAAGCCTGATTGGCGAACATCACCCTCGGGGATAGCAAAGCGTTGAATCGCGTTAAATGGAATCCAGATATATCGCATTGCGCCTGCGGCGAGCAATCTTCAATGCCGGGTTCGAATGAGGTATGATGCAATTTTTCGGGGAATTAACGGTCTTATGACCATCACCCTCAATTTCATTGGCACACAAAGAGTGATGCCAGTCACAGGAGTAAGTATGAGATTGTTTTCCCGCGGCGTGGCCGTGATCCTGAGTGTAATAGCGTGTGGCGCTCAGGCAAACGTATTGGCTAATGCTGCAAATGATCACATCAAAGCGAAGATTGAATCTACCTTGCAATGGGAAGTAAACGCCATTGCTGATTCGCCGGTACGCGGCCTGGTTCAGGTGAGCACTGAAAACGGGCTCTTCTATGTGAGCGCCGATGGTACCTATATTTTGCAGGCTAAAATTTATAACCTCGATGAGGAAATGCGCAACGAAACCGAGATTGCGTTGGCAGACATGCGCATAGAGGGCCTTAAGCAATTTGATCATTCCTACATTGAATTTAAGGCCAAACGCGAAAAATACGTGGTAACGGTATTTACCGATACCACTTGTGGATATTGCAGAAAGCTGCATGAACAAGTGGGCGCCTATAACGATGCAGGCATCACAGTGCGGTACCTTGCCTATCCCCGCGCAGGCTTGAATAGTCCTACATACCGTCAGATGGTAAATGTGTGGTGTGCAGCCGATCCAAAAGACGCTATGACCAGCGCTAAAAACGGTGAAACCGTTGTGGCGGCTAACTGTAGCAACGATATCGCCAAACAATTCCAGTTTGGTCGCAGTATTGGTGTAAACGGCACACCCAATATTATTTTGTCTAATGGGACCATCATTCCAGGCTACCAGCCTCCAGAGCAATTATTGGCTGTACTGCAGGACATTGCGGGATAACTACCAGTGTGCTGATGTGCAATGCCTGCATCGGTGCAATAAGCTAAATCATTGCCGCATAAACCCCAATGGGTGATTGTGCGGCAAACTCAATCATCATCGGCGTTTCATGGGTTTATCAATTCAACGACGCGAACTTGCGTCAACACCACTGCCAGTTAATCTTCATCCGGTACTTGCCCGCATCTATAACGGTAGGCGAATTGCCACGCCAGCGCAGTTAGATACCGGTGCCAAAGCGCTTTTACATTACAGCGAACTGCTGAACAGTGAAAAAGCCGCCGGCCTGATTGCCGATGCGTTGGCAGCCAACGAGATGATCACCATTATTGGCGATTTCGACGCAGACGGTGCGACCAGTACGTCGTTATGCATGCTGGCACTGTCTGAAATGGGCGCAACACGGTTGGATTATCTGGTGCCAAATCGTTTCGATTTTGGTTATGGATTGTCGCCGGAAATCGTTAATGTAGCGGCAGAGCGCGGTACCCAGCTGATTATTACGGTAGACAATGGTATTGCCTGTCACGCAGGGGTAGAGCGGGCTAAAGCACTGGGCATAAAAGTCATCGTTACCGATCATCACTTACCAGCCGACACACTACCCAATGCCGATGCAATCGTTAACCCCAATCAACCAGATTGTACTTTTCCTTCCAAATCCCTGGCTGGTGTGGGCGTTGCCTTTTATCTGATGCTCGCCTTACGGGCTGAACTCGATCAGCGTGGCTGGTTCGCCAGCGCGGGCTGCCCGTTACCTAACCTGGCAAATTATCTGGATATTGTGGCGGTAGGTACAGTGGCCGATGTTGTAGTACTTGATCAAAATAACCGGATTCTGGTGCATCAGGGGTTACAGCGAATTCGGGCCGGGCGTTGCCGCCCCGGGATCACAGCCATGCTGGATGTGGCGCAGCGTCAGGCGGCCAGGATCACGGCATCTGACCTGGGGTTTGTTGTGGGGCCTCGGTTAAATGCGGCGGGTAGACTTGATGATATGGCAGCAGGCATTGAGTGCTTATTGTGTACTGACGCCATGCAAGCAAGAGCACTGGCCGCAGAGTTGGACAGTTTAAACCAACAGCGAAAAACCATTGAACAGGATATGAAACAACAAGCCGAGGAGGCGCTTGCGGCGCTTGAACTTGGCGAGGGCGGCACTGCGCTTAACGCTATCGTGTTGTTCGACGAGGCATTCCATCAGGGCGTGATTGGCATTGTAGCCGGACGCTTAAAAGACAAGCACAAGCGGCCAGTAATTGTGTTCGCCCGTCAGGATGACGATACCCTCAAGGGGTCTGCGCGTTCAATTGATGGGGTGCACATACGTGACCTGCTCGACGCCGTTCATACTGCGAATCCTGAATTAATTATAAAATTTGGTGGCCATGCGGCGGCAGCCGGATTATCAATTCCGGCAGATCAACTGGATCGGTTTACTCGCGTATTTTCCCGGTATGCGGGTGAAGCGCTCAAACATATTGGCGATCCTCATGTAATTGTCACTGACGGCGAGCTGGCAGATACCGAGCTGAGTCTGGATGTTGCGCAACTACTGCGTCAGGCCGGCCCGTTTGGTCAGGGATTTCAGCCGCCGTTGTTCGACGGTGTGTTCCATCTGGTGCAACAACGCATAGTCGGTGAGCGCCACTTAAAAATGGTGCTGGCTCATCCGCATAGTGGCGAGGAGTTTGACGCCATTGCATTTAATATCGATACTCACATCTGGCCAAACGCGTCGATTCGTCAGGTAGAAATAGCCTACCAGCTGGACATTAATTTTTTCCGTGGCCGGGAGTCACTACAACTGTTGGTGGATGCCATTGCCCCGTTATGAGTGTTGACAAATTACTCGCCAAACATCCTTCTCTTACCCATTCTGAAAATGTGAAGGTGTTATCGCACACGCAACGTCAGGAGGGCGACTGGATACGTCATACGCTGATGATAGAGGGGGTGGATGTGCCATTTGTATTCAAACGCGGCAAGCCATATCAGTCGTTAAAAGGCGCGCGGGTAAATCTGACTTACTATCCTGTTAGCGAAACCGTGGCGGGCATGGCGTTTGAACAAATGAAAGTCGTTCGAATTAAGCGTGCGTAAGCAAGGAGCCAGCGTTTAACCATGACCCCAAACTGGCTTAATGCATATGTGTTGCACCGACGCCCCTACCGGGAAACCAGCTTTCTGGTAGATTTTTTTACCTATGAACAAGGGCGGGTCAGCGCCGTGGCTAAAGGTGTGCGCGGGGCTAAATCAGACAAGCGCAGCCTGCTTCAGCCTTTTCAGGCGCTGCGCATTCAGCTATCGGGTAAATCAGATTTAAAAAATTTAACGCAAATTGAAGCCGCTGCGCCGGCGCTCAACGTAACCGGCGACGCGCTTTACTGCGCCTTTTACGTTAACGAACTTACCAATCGGGTTTTGCCCCAGGGCCTGGCGGCAGAAATGCTGTATCAAACGTATGGCAATACGCTGGACAATTTAAAAAATACCGCACAGCTTGATCGTCCGTTACGCGAATTTGAAATGGCATTAATTGCCGAATTGGGCGTGATCCCGGATATGACGGCCGAGGCGTTTTCCGATGCGCCTATTCACCCGCAAGGATGGTACGACTATTTTGCCGAGCAGGGTTTTAGTGCAGTGGCGCAAGCCGGACGAAACAGCTACCTGGGTCAGGACTTATTGTCGCTGGCAGAGGGCGAGTATACCAGTAGTGCCCTGAAAACCGCCAAGCGCCTCACCCGTCAGGTGCTTCAGCCCTTTATAGGCGATAAGCCACTTAAAAGCCGGGAACTGTTTCTGGCCGGGCGTTAGCAGCAGTGTTGTAATCTATCCTGCTAGCAACAAGGATTGCAGCTGCAATTACAATTAATACTCACAATATCATTACCGCAGCGCATCCCGATATTTATCGACAAGCCTATCACTGGTACAATTGCCGCGCATTTTTACCCTACAGGCTTCTGGTAATGAACGATATTTTTCTTGGCGTTAACATTGATCACATTGCAACGCTGCGCAATGCACGTGGCACTTCTTATCCTGATCCGGTGCATGCCGCCGATATCGCAGAGCGTGCGGGCGCAGATGGTATTACAGTACACCTGCGTGAAGATCGCCGTCATATTACAGACCGCGACGTACACATTCTGGCGCAGACCATCAAAACCCGTATGAATCTGGAAATGGCGGTAACCGAAGAAATGCTGGGTATTGCCGAACAGGTTAAACCGGTGTTTTGCTGTCTGGTGCCTGAAAAGCGCGAAGAACTCACCACCGAAGGCGGGTTGGATGTTGCGGGTAACCTGAGCCGTATTACCGATGCGTGTAAGCGTCTGGCTGAATCTAACATTCTGGTATCGCTGTTTATCGACGGCGATGAAAGGCAAATTGACGCAGCGAAAGCCACGGGTGCGCCCTTTATTGAAATTCACACTGGTCACTACGCCGATGCTACCAGCGAAGCGCAGCAGCTTCAGTATTTAAGCCAGATCCGCAAAGCCGTTGAATACGCGCACTTGCTGGGTTTGCAGGTTAACGCGGGTCACGGATTGCATTACCACAACGTAAAGCCTATTGCGGCTATTCCGCAAATTCTGGAACTGAACATTGGTCACGCTATTGTGGCACGTGCAGCATTCGACGGACTGCACAATGCCGTGGCGGATATGCGTAAATTAATGCAGGAAGCCCGCACCAGCGCGCTACTGCAACAACGCTGAGTTAGTGAGTATGGCCATTGCTGGCATCGGTACCGACATTGTTGAAATTGCACGGTTAAATCGCGATCAGGCGCAGCGTGATCGCTTGGCAAAACGCGTACTCACCGACGCGGAACTTGCCTGCTATCAGTCGCACAGTCAGCCAGAACGCTATCTGGCTAAGCGGTTTGCAGCCAAAGAAGCGGCGGTGAAAGCGCTGGGTACCGGCATTGGACGGGGTATTGGCTGGCAACAAATGTGCATCACAAATAATGCACTTGGCGCGCCTGAGTTGCAGGTAAGCGGCGAGTTTGCTGCGCTGTGTGAGCAGCGCGGAATCGCGCACTGGCACGTATCCTTGTCGGACGAGCAGCATTACGCTGTCGCAACCGTTATTTTGGAAACCCGCTAAGCTATGGCCCGTTCAAATCAGCCTAAACGGGGTAAATCCCGGCCTCAATCGTCACGTAAATCGTCTGCTGCGAAGAGTCCGGCGATAACGGTAACTGCCACCATCGACACCTGGGATGCGAGAGGGCGGGGAGTGAGTCGCAGTCATCAACCGGTGTTGTTTGCCGACGGTGCATTGCCTGGCGAAACCTGCAAGGTGTTGGTAAGCAAACAAAAAAAACAGGTGTTTGAAGGCGAGGTGATTCAAATTGAACAAGCCTCAGAGCACCGTATAGCCCCTTTTTGTCCGCTGATTAACCAGTGTGGTGGGTGTTCACTGCAACATGTCGCGCCGGAACAAGCCCTCATCTGGCGGCAGGATGCGCTGGACTCGCAGTTGCGACGCCATCACAAATTAGCGGCATTGCCCTGGCAAACACCCATTGTAAGTCCGCATCCTGGTTACCGGCGTAAAACCCGTTTGGCGATTGATGCCCGTGACCCTTCCGATATTAAACTAGGGTTCAGGGCGGCGGGTGCGAAAGCCATTGTGAATGTGCCGCATTGCCCGGTATTAACCAGTCCGCTTAACAACCTGTTACCTGCATTACACCAACAACTGAAGCAGTTAAAGCGCGCCGATTTACTCGGCCATATTAGCTTACTCGAAAGCGATAATGCCATTGCGGTTACTTGCCGGGTAACTCAGCGCTTGCCTCAACAGGATCTCGATAGCTGGCGAGCGTTTGCTGAAACACATAATCTGTTGCTTCGTGCCGATTATGGCGACTCAGGCAGCGTGGTGTTGCGGGGGCAAACGGACAGCCTTACCTGCGCCACAGCCGATAGTTGTTATGTGTCTGTGACTACCGAAGATTTTGTGCAGGTAAATCATCAGGTCAATCTGGCAATGGTTGAGCAGGCCCTGAACTGGCTGGCGTTATCGCCACAGGATACGGTATTGGATCTGTTCTGCGGGCTGGGCAATTTCAGTTTGCCTATTGCAAAAAAGGTAAAACAGGTTACGGCGGTTGAAGGGGTTGCCACAATGGTGCAACGCGCAGACGCCTGTGCTCAGGAACAGGGCATTACCAATATCGAATGGCGCTGCGAGGACCTCTCCGATCATCAGGTGGTGAGTGCCCTAGCAATTAATAATACAACCAAAGTGTTACTGGACCCCTCGCGGGAAGGCGCGCACACTGTGTGTGAGCAATTAGCTAAACACAAGGTACCGTCAATCGTGTATGTATCTTGCAACCCGGCGACACTGGATCGCGATATTGCGCCGCTGCTGGCGGCAGGCTATCGCATCAGTAAGGTTGGCTTGATGGAAATGTTCCCGTTTACACAGCATATCGAGATGATGATGCTGCTAACCTGTGATTAAGCTGGAACACAACACGGATAAGCGCGGTCTTATCGTTTTAAGCTGCATTAATAAATAAATGACGCAGGACAATTGGTGAAGAATAATGGTTTCAACCCGTAAAGTGCATGAAGCACAGCGGCCACCGTTTGAACAATGGCTGGCCAGTCTGGATATGTCTGAACTAACACGTCAGAAGTTGCGTGAAATTTCGCACATGCCGGAACAATTGCTGGTTGGACAGGAAATGGTTGAGATCCTGCACCAGTTGAACATGGATGACGCTACCCTGCAGGCCGCATTGGTGTTTCCGTACTGTCAGCAGCACATGCTTACCGATGCCGAGGTAAAAGAAACCTTTGGCCCGGAAATAGAGCAATTAATTGTAGGCGTGCGCAGAATGGATGCCATTCGCTCATTGCACAACCGCAAACAATCAGCGAGTAAATTTTCCGCGTCAGATGAACAACACATCGACAGCATTCGCCGCATGTTACTGGCAATGGTGGAAGATGTGCGCGCGGTGGTGATAAAAATGGCCGAGCGCATTTGTGCGCTGCAGCAGGTTAAAAAAGCCGACGAAGAAACCCGGGTTATGGTGGCACGTGAATGCGCCACTATTTATGCTCCTTTGGCAAACAGGCTGGGCATTGGTCAGTTAAAGTGGGAACTGGAAGATCTGGCATTTCGCTATTTACACCCGGTAACCTACAAGCAAATTGCCAAGCAGCTCGATGGCAAACGCCGCGAGCGCGCTGAGTACATAAACAATATCGTGGCCGAATTACAATCGCTGGTAGATGATGAAAACATCAAAGCCGAAGTGTATGGCCGCCCCAAACACATTTACAGTATCTGGAAAAAGATGCAGAAAAAGCATCTTACCTTCGAACAGCTTTTCGACATTCGCGCAGTGCGTATCATTGCCGAACGTTTGCAGGATTGTTATGCGGCACTGGGTACGGTACATGCCAATTACAAGCATATCCCCAACGAATTCGACGATTACATTGCCACGCCAAAAGCCAATGGCTATCAGTCTATTCACACTGTAATTATTGGGCCTGAAGGCAAAGCCGTAGAAATTCAAATTCGTACTCAGAAAATGCATCAGGATGCGGAGCTGGGTGTAGCTGCGCACTGGAAATACAAGGAAGGTAGTACCGGCAAAGCATCGGGCTATGATGAACGGATCAACTGGCTACGGAAAATTCTGCAATGGCAGGAAGAAGTGGCCGAGTCAGGCGATCTGGTAGAAGAATTACGCAGTCAGGTATTCGACGACCGGGTGTACGTGTTTACCCCCAAAGGTGACGTAATCGATTTGCCACAGGGTTCTACGCCGGTGGATTTCGCCTACTATATTCACAGCAACGTAGGGCATCGCTGTATTGGCGCTAAAATCAACGGGCGCATTGTGCCGTTCACGTATCAGTTGCAAAGTGGTGACCAAATCGATGTGCTTACCGGCAAAGAGCCAAATCCGTCGCGAGACTGGTTACACCCCGGATTGGGCTATGTGCATTCGTCGCGTGCCCGCGCAACTATTCACAGTTTCTTTAAAAAGCAGGATAAAGAGAAGAACCAGCAAGCCGGCAAGGAATTGTTGGAACGCGAGTTAGTCAAAGCGCATATTGCTCTCAAAAAGGCGTCAGAAGCTTGCGAAAAATTCAATATGCCTTCGCTCGATGAACTCTACGCAGCGATTGGCGCCGGCGATATTCGCGTGATGTCGGTTGTTAATTATCTGCAGCAATTGTTATCCCCTGCGCCGGTTGAACCCGAATTAAGTCCGAAGCTGAAAACGCGAAAAGTAGCGCGCAGCAAAGGCAAGAAAGACTCTGTGGTGGTCGAAGGGGTAGGCCATTTGCTAAGTCAATTGGCTAATTGTTGCCAGCCGGTACCGGGTGAGCCTATTTTGGGTTACATCACGCAAGGGCGCGGTGTAAGTGTGCACAAAGAGAGTTGTGAGCAACTGCAGAATCTGTTAACTCAGCATCCTGAACGCCAGATTGAGGTGAATTGGTCAGACGAACTCAATGTGGGATTTGAAGCTGCCGTTGACGTGTATTGCACCGATCGCACTGGTTTACTGCGAGACATTACCACCGTGTTGGCAAACGAAGGCGTGGCGCTGCTTGGGGTGAACAGTTTAAGCGACAAAGCCCAGCAAACCGCGCTTATTTCGTTGTCGGTGGAAGTGGCCGATTTGAATACATTGTCGCGAATGATGTCGCGTCTTACTCAGCTTAAGGATGTGCTGGATGTCAGACGAAAAGCCAACTGAACCGGGGCAGGCCCTTGAACGCCTGCTTACCATCATGGCGCGTTTGCGCGACCCGCAAAAGGGCTGTCCCTGGGATGTGCAACAAACCATGCAGTCGCTTACCCGCTATACCATTGAGGAAGCCTACGAAGCCGTAGATGCTATTGAGCGTGGCGGTATTGAGGATATACGCGATGAACTGGGCGACCTGTTATTTCAGATTGTGTTCTACGCGCAAATTGGCAAGGAGCAGGGAGCCTTTGATTTTGCCAGTGTCGCTAACGCGATCAGCGATAAAATGGAGCGCCGCCATCCGCATGTGTTTGCTGATGCGGCTACCAGTGAATCGGAACTGGCAGCACAATGGGAAGCGATAAAAGCGCAGGAAAAGTACAAAGCCAAACACACACACTCGTCCATTCTTGATGACATCCCCGCAGGACTGCCGGCGTTAATGCATGCGCAGAAAATTCAGAAGGCCTGTGCCAAGGTGGGCTTTGACTGGCCCGATATTGCCCCCGTTCTCGACAAAGTAAACGAAGAGATTGAAGAAATTCAGGCCGAACTCAATGAGGCTACAATTAATCAACAGCGGCTGGAAGAAGAAATTGGCGATGCGTTGTTTGCTATAGTTAATCTAGCCCGGCATGCCCGTGTTGATGCTGATACCGCCTTGCGCAGAGCCAGTTTGAAGTTCGCAAAGCGGTTTGCGCAGGTGGAACTTGCCGCGCACAACAAACAGCAATCCCTGACACAGTTAAGTCTGGATGAGATGGAAAGCCTGTGGCAACAGGCAAAACTAAAAGAGCGCTAGTTGTCGGTTTGCGTGCTTTTCAATATGGCTTCTTCAAGTAGCTGGCGCATTTCTGTGGCGTCGTTTCCCCACAGTGGATTGGTATACTTGTAAGCTAAATCAGGATTATTGAGTTCAATCATAATGCGGCTAGGATCCGTTGCCAGCAGCATAGCCTTTTTATGGTTGTCGTGTTTTTCAAATAGCACTTTCAATTCACCGTTATTCAGCATTCGCAATAACCCGATTTGCAAACGATTCACTAACTCTGGTTTAAGTGGTGATACAAAAAAATACTCGTAGCTGGGGTATCGCAAAATAAAATTATCTTCGAGTTTAATACGCTTGGCCTCGTGCCTTTCAAGATCATTACTGACTTCTATGACATTGCGAGGAAAATAATCCACCATGCCTTTTTCAACTGCTGTGAACATGGTTTGAAACCATAAACTCCACTGCGCCCCTTCTACCTTGAACCCGTTGTGTCTTAACACGGTTAAATCCGGCCAGTCATTGCCTTGTACGCCCACCAGGTTTTGTAAATCAGCTTTGGTTAACGACGTTGGATACTGAGCTTGTTTATAAGCGTTGATAACCAATACCCTGTAGCCTGCCAAACCTTGTAGCAGTGGGAATCGAACCGGTAACAATTGTTGTTCCCGCTCATTGGATGTTGCACTCCACATTACATCGCCTTCGCCAGCTTGTAATTTTATGATTTGACGGGCTTGCGGCATAGGTTGCGGGTGAGGTACGGCAACCGCCTTACCAAATTCGGGGGTAAGTTCCAGTATCCGCTGCAGAATCTGTGCATGATAATAGCCGTATGCGTCATCTGCAAAGGCGCGTGTGAAAATGACTTCACCCGGCTCGGAGGCCTGAGCACGCGGTACGAATAAGGTGATTAAAACAACAAATACGGAGAGTTTTTTCATGTACTACATCGAATATAAACAAACCCTTTAAGGCTAGAGGAGTTTTTTTGTTTTTACCAATGAAAAAAATAGAAAATAGGGGTTCGCTTTTTGGGCAATTACTGTATAATTCGCGCCCTGCCCAGTTACACCCACTTTGGGAAAGTGGAAGAAATCAGTGGATTCGAAGGGGTCCGAATATTGATTTTTCAGGGGGTTTTTACAAAAAACCTAAGTAACGACGAATATTTTTCGGGTAAATTTAAAAATGAAAACTTTTGTTGCAAAGCCAGAAACGGTTGTACGTGACTGGTACGTGGTAGACGCCACAGACAAAACTTTAGGCCGCTTAGCTTCAGAAATCGCTCTGCGTTTACGTGGTAAGCACAAGCCTGAGTACACACCGCACGTTGACACTGGTGACTACATTGTAGTGATCAATGCAGAGAAAATTACTGTAACTGGTAATAAAGCTCAGGGCAAAATGTACTACTCGCACACTGGTTACCCAGGTGGTCTGAAAGAAACGAACTTTGAGAAGCTGATCGCTCACAAGCCAGAAATGGTACTTGAAAAAGCGGTTAAAGGTATGTTGCCAAAAGGTCCTCTGGGCCGTGCAATGTTCCGCAAGCTAAAAGTTTTCGCAGGTGCTGAGCACAAGCACGCTGCACAACAACCTCAAGTATTGGACATCTAAGGAGTTACTCACATGGCAGATACTCAATATTACGGCACTGGCCGTCGCAAAAGTTCTACTGCTCGTGTATTCCTGCGTCCAGGTACAGGAAACATCACAGTAAACAAACGTGCTCTTGACGAGTACTTTGGTCGTGAAACTGAATGTATGGTTGTTCGTCAACCACTTGTGTTAGTTGAAATGACTGAGAAATTTGACCTTTACATCACTGTTGCTGGTGGTGGTTCAAACGGTCAGGCTGGTGCAATCCGTCACGGTATCACTCGTGCTCTGATGGAATACGACGAAACACTTCGTCCGGCACTGCGCAAAGCTGGCTTTGTTACTCGTGACGCGCGTCGCGTTGAACGTAAGAAAGTTGGTCTGCATAAAGCACGTAAGAAGCCTCAGTTCTCAAAACGTTAATTCGTTTTATCTGGTTTCAAAAAACCCGGCATCTGCCGGGTTTTTTTTTAGATCTAATCGCGCTTTTCCCTGTAATTACTTGCGCACTGTATTTACTGGCGTACAAAATATTTGAATGGTAGATGAACATGTTGATTAAACTGGTTAGAAACGCCCTTGGGCTGGTCATTGTATCGGTAGATGTGTTAACGCGCTGGAGCCGCGTTAAACGGACTCCCGAAGCACAACTGAAGGCAAATGAAGCGGCTAAACACCTTACGCTGTATCATTTCTTTGCTTGTCCGTTCTGTATCAAAACCCGTAGAGCGATTTACAAGCTGAATGTGCCTGTTGAAAAACGCAGTGCGGTACAAGGCTCTCCTTTCAGAGATACGCTCCTCCAGGGCGGTGGCAAAGTTCAGGTACCTTGTTTGCACATTCGTCATCCTAATGGCGATGAGCAGTGGATGTATGAATCAGGTGAGATCATTGCTTATCTCAACAAGCAGTTTTCCGTTTCCTGATGAACTGAGTGCGGTTAACCCGCTGTGTTACTCAAAAACACCCGAATTACAGAACAAAATAAATGCCGTGAATGGGCAATAAATTCCGTCGTTATCTTTTGAAGTAACCTACACTGTGATGTGTAAAACACATTATGGCCAAGGTGTTACAGAAAATGATAAATCGATGTAAATAATATGTGATGGCGAGTATGCAGGTTTACGACTTTCGGCTCATCAGCTTTGATGGGGCTCAAACCTTACAACTATTTATCCAGTTAATTCCAGTAATTCCTTGTGTTTTGAGGGGGTTTTCTTTTATCATTTTCGGTCGAAAAATTTGACTTTCTTTCGTGAAATCGCCGAACTGTAAAAAGTGCCAAGAGCGAGTAACACGATAAGTACCATGAATACCGATAAACACTGACCTAGGTAGGTGATTGTCAGTTTCATATTATCCAAAACCTGGAGAAAAGTGGATGAGCAATGTGTCTGTAGATGCAAAAGAGTCTGCGCTGAGTGATGACAAGCCGCAAGACAATCCGCGTCGTCGGTTCCTGACCGTAGCAACGTGTGTTGTTGGTGGGGTAGGTGCAGCCGGTGCAGCCGTACCTTTTATAGCGTCTTGGAATCCAAGTGCAAAAGCTAAAGCTGCCGGTGCTGATGTTGAAGTGGATATCAGTGCAATTGAACCTGGTCAGTTGATTCGTGTTATGTGGCGAAGCAAACCGGTATGGATTGTGCGTCGTACCCCTGAGATTCTTGCTGAACTTGGCAAACACGAAGATAAGTTACGTGACCCTAATTCTGAAAATGAGCAGCAGCCTGCTTTTGCGAAGAATCAGTATCGTTCACTTAAAGAAGAATATTTGATCCTGGTTGGTATCTGTACCCACCTGGGATGTTCTCCACAGCATATGAAAGATGGTGCTTTCGAAGAATACGTTGAAGGCGTACCAGACGGTTTCTTCTGCCCATGTCACGGTTCTAAGTTTGATATGGCTGGTCGCGTATTTCAAAACGTACCCGCTCCATTAAACCTGGTAGTACCCCCTTATCAGTACGTGAATGACCACACGGTCATTATCGGTTCAGAAGCGGAGGTTGTATAACATGCAAGCGTTTTTAGCCTGGATCGAAGCTCGTATCCCAATGATGCGCGTGGCAAACATGCACGCCATCCAATACCCAGCACCCAAAAACATGAACTTCTGGTATGTGTTTGGGTTTTTAGCCACTGTTGTACTGGTAAACCAAATCGTTACCGGTATCTGGCTAACCATGAACTTCAACCCAACTTCTGAAGGTGCGTTTGCTTCAGTAGAATACATCATGCGTGAGATTGATTACGGATGGATCATCCGTTACATGCACAGCACCGGTGCTTCTGCGTTCTTTATCGTAGTGTACCTGCACATGTTCCGCGGCATGATTTACGGTTCTTACCAAAAGCCACGTGAACTGCTGTGGATCTTTGGTATGCTAATTTACCTTGCGCTGATGGCAGAAGCATTCATGGGTTACGTACTTCCTTGGGGGCAAATGTCTTACTGGGGTGCACAGGTAATCGTATCGCTGTTTAGTGCCATTCCTGTAATTGGTCCTGACCTGGTTCAGTGGATCCAGGGTGACTACGTTATCTCTGGTGCTACGCTGAACCGTTTCTTCGCACTGCACGTTATTGCACTGCCTCTGGTAATTGTAATTCTGGTATTCCTGCACATCATTGCACTTCACGAAGTGGGTTCTAACAACCCTGACGGCGTGGCGATTAAGCATAAGAAAGGCAGCTTATCAGAAGACGAAAAAACTAAATTCGAAATTCACGAATACTACACCAGCAAATACGACATTGCTGACGACGTTCTGCCATTCTTCCCGCACATCGTACTGAAAGATCTGGTTGCGTTCTGTTTCTTCCTGGCTGGCTTTACTTACATCTTGTTCTTCGCTCCTGAAATGGGCGGCAAGTTCCTGGAGCATCCAAACTTTGAAATTGCTAACCCGATTAAAACGCCTGCGCATATTTTCCCTGTTTGGTACTTCACGCCGTTCTACGCGATTCTGAAAGCGGTTCCGGACAAGTTGTTTGGTGTAATTGCAATGTTTGGCGCAATCATCTTCCTGTTCCTGTTGCCTTGGTTTGACCGCGGCACTGTGAAGTCATGGCGCTACCGCAGTGGCTTGCACAAAACTAACCTGATCGTGTTTGCCATTGTATTTATCTTCTTGGGTTACCTGGGTGGTACACCGCAGGAAAACTGGAAAATTACTGCTTCACAAATTCTGACAGTAATGTATTTCGGTTTCTTCATTCTGCTGTTTATTTACAGTAAAAATGAAACCACAAAACCAGTTCCAGCGAGGATCCCTAAATGAGAAAACTAATTTGTATTCTGGCTTTCTTAGTGCCTGGTATTGCGTTGGCCTCTGGCGGTGACGTTCACCTGGACAAAGCAAACTATGATTTATCTGATAAAGCGTCGTTACAACGCGGTGCCAAGATTTTCATGAACTACTGTCTGGGCTGTCATTCTCAGCAGTACCAACGTTATCAGCGTACCTTTAACGACCTGGGTATTCCGGAAGATCTGGCACAGGAAAACTTGCAGTTTACCGGTAAAAAAATCTCTGATTACATCACACGTTCAATGCCTGCAGAATCTGCGGCTGTGTGGTTTGGTGCAGCGCCACCTGATCTGACACTGGTAGCCCGTGTTCGTGGTGGAGACTGGATCTACACTTATCTTCGTTCGTTTTATGTTGATGAGTCGCGTCCTTTCGGTGTAAACAACACTGTGTTCCCGGAAGTGGGTATGCCTCACGTACTGCAACCTCTGCAAGGTACACCGCGCATGACTGAGGAAGAAGCGCTGGTTGATGGCGAGAAAGTGATGCGTCACGTGGGTATTAAGACCGACGGCGACGGCAGCCTGACTACCGCTGAATATGACCAGGCAGTGCTTGATTTAGTTAACTATCTGGAATACACCGGCGAGCCTTTCCGCTTAGAATCAGAAGCCATCGGTAAATGGGTTTTGGTATTCATTTTAGTACTGTTTGTATTTGTATACTTGCTGAAAAAAGAATACTGGCGAGATGTGCACTAATTAAACTGATTTATAGTATAATGACCGACAGGGGGCTTCTCGCCCCCTTTTTTCACTTTAATCGGGTGTTAAAGTGAACAGTTTCAAACGTATCTCTGACGGAGGAGAATGAATGGCCGTAGCCGCGAATAAACGTTCAATCATGACGTTGTTCTCAGACACAATTGATATCTACAGTCACCAGGTTCGCATCGTATTGGCGGAAAAAGGTGTGGGCGTAGAAATCTGCTACACTGACCCCAGCAAGCTGCCTGAGGATCTACTTGAACTTAACCCGTATGGTACGGTACCAACGTTGGTCGATCGTGAATTGGTGCTTTATAAATCGCACATCATCATGGAATACCTTGATGAGCGTTTTCCGCATCCTCCATTAATGCCGGTTTATCCTGTATCTCGTGGTCAAAGCCGCCTGATGATGCACCGCATAGAACAAGACTGGTACAGCCTGGCAGCACAAATTTTCCGTGGTGAAGGCGACGTAGATACGGCGCGAAATGAACTGCGTGAAGCGCTGTTGAGTCTGGCGCCTGTTTTCTCTGAAATGCCTTATTTCATGAGTGAAGAATTCAGCCTGGTTGATTGCTATCTTGCTCCGTTGTTATGGCGTTTGCCTGCATTGGGCATTGAGCTATCAGGCAATGGCAGCAAAGACATTCATTCTTATATGAATCGCATTTTTGCCCGTAGCTCGTTTAAAGCATCGCTGACCGATCAAGAACGCGAAATCCACAATCCGCTATGACCCAAATGACGTCAAACCAACCCTATTTATTGCGTGCGTTTTTCGACTGGATTGTTGATAACAATCTCACGCCATATATAGTGGTAGACGCCACCAACGAATTAGTGGAAGTGCCTCTGGAGTTTGTGAAAGACGGTCAGATAGTACTTAATATCTCACCGTCTGCCTGCGTGAATTTTTATCTGGATACTGATGGATTGTCATTTCAGGCCAGATTTGGAGGTCAGCCTCGTCGTATAAGCATGCCTTGCCATGCTGTTCTGGCGATATACGCCAGAGAAAACGGCGCGGGAACTGTGTTTGCTGCTGAGCCTGTTGAGGAGTCAACAGACAGTGCTTCATCAATCAGCGAAGTTAAAACCGACGCGGAAGTGCCACCCCAGGTTCCGCCAAAGCCAACAGGCAAACCAAACCTGAAAGTGGTTAAGTAACACATCCTAAATATCCGGCATTCGCCGGATTTTTTTTGCCGTGTGATCAAAACCTGCGCAGATATAAAATAGTGAAGTTTCTGTGATAATTTCGCGAAACCTATCACGCATTATTTCCTTACCACGCGTCAGTGAATGTCAGCTGACCGCTTTTGACCCTTGTAAGGAGATACAATGAAACGTTCAAACCTATTTCGTTTAATGCTCGCTGCTGGCCTGGCCGGTGCGGCTGTTCAGGCCCATGCTGTAGATGTGGAATTAGAGATTCAAAACCTCACTCGTGGGATTTACTTTACGCCTATTCTGGTTGCTGCTCATCCTTTTGATCAACAGCTTTTCAGAGTAGGTGATCCCGCAACTACAGAGCTTCAGTCGATGGCAGAAGGTGGTGATATTTCTGGTTTGGAAACCGCTGCAATGGCATACAACGCAAACATCATCAGTAATCCAGCTGCAGGACTGTTAGCGCCTACTATGTCAACCAGCGCAACATTCTCCACGTCGGAGTCAAATGAATATCTTTCTATCGTGGCAATGATGTTGCCAACTAACGATGGATTTATTGGTTTAGATACCTGGGAAATTCCAAAGGAAGCAGGCACTTATACGGTTTATCTGAATGCCTATGACGCTGGTACAGAAGCGAACGATGAAATTAGGGGTGGCGGCTCACCAGGTACGCCGGGTATGCCTGTTCCTCCACCGTTAGAAGATATGATTGGTACCGGCGGCAGTGGTGTTACTTCAACCATCAATAATGCAATGGTTCACGTTCATCCTGGTAACTTAGGTGACGCTGATATGATGGCGGGCCAGAGTGATATTCAAAACACCGTTCAGCGCTGGCTAAATCCGGTGGCTAAAGTCACTATTACCGTTACGGAATAAGGGGGCGTCATGAAGCTTTCAACGTTACGAAATGTGGTGCTACTGGGCATAGGTTCGGTGTTACTTGCCGCTTGTGATCACAACGACAATAAGCGCAATACGCCTGAGCCGGAACCGGTTACGCGAACCTACTATCTGGGATTGCTGAATGTGACAGAATCCCAGCCATTTTCACCTGTTACCGCATTAATTCACAATGACCAGCGATTATGGGAAGTGGGTGAATCAGCATCTGTACCATTGGAAATACTGGCAGAGGGCGGTGACAACAGCGAATTGATGATTCTGGACGGTGTAACTATGGCTGAAACAGGCCTTGCACCATTACCTCCGGGATATTCAGAAGGCTTTGAATTTACTATCGACGAAGATGATGTTGCTTACCTTACAGTAGTCACCATGCTGGTGAATACCAACGATGCCTTTACCGGCATAACAAACAAATCGCTCGCTGAGTTAGCGGTACATGATTCAATCACAATGATGTTACCAGTCTACGATGCGGGCACAGAAGCAAATGATGAAGTAGCTGGCACTATTCCGGGCCCGGCGGATGGTGGTGAAGGATTTAATGCTGAACGTGATGATGCTGACACCGTGAGTTATCACCCCGGGGTTGTGTCCTCTCAGGATGGCTTGCCTGAATCAGTGTTAATGGCTGAACACCGGTTTGATAATCCGGTAGCCCGATTAATTATTACCCGCGTGGAATAATTCGTTAGCTTTTCCGGTCTGTTGGATAAGAGTTACGCTGTTTTAGCCCATAGTATAAAGCAGCGAGCCTGGCTTCATAGTGAACCAGTCAGGCAATTCGACAGACCGGGGAAACGGAATGATTTTAATAGTAAATCAAGGTACTGCTCATTGTTCAGATTTACATCGTTGCTTGCAACGCGTGAATGAACAGTGTGCAACGGCAACCAATATGGTAACGGCGCTGCATAAATGTACTCATGAATACGTGCCTGTAATTGTGCTGGCATTAAGCCAGCCACTGATTAATTGTCTGGATGATTTCAGAGCGCTGGTGCGCAAGGCGGTGAATTCGGCGGTCATCGTGGTTGCGCAACAAGGCTGTGATGCTGAGCGGATTTTGTCGCTTGAACTAGGGGCGCAGGATTATTTGGATTATCCCTGCAATCCCGCTGAATTACAGGCCCGCGTGCGGGTGCAGTTACGCAGAACACCGGGTTCGTCGTTGAAGATGAAGGATCAACCTGTGCAGATCGGGTGTTTTCGCATCGATCACAATTACCATCACGCCACGGTTAATGGTTATAAGCTGTCGCTCACCGCCACGGAATTTGATTTATTGTATTTTTTGGCCAGTCATCCGGATCAGGTGTTTACGAGGGGGCAATTACTGTCGTCGGTATGGGGATATCATTACAGTGGCTACGAACACACGGTTAATAGTCACATTAATCGCCTGCGCAGTAAGCTTGAGAAAGCCCCATTGGAAAGCAAACTGGTGGAGACGGTATGGGGCGTGGGTTATAAATTCAACTCATCTAGTGTAATGCCCACAGCATTAGCACTGCCCTACAGTGCTTAAACTAAGAACAGTGTAGCGCTGCCTAAAAAAGCAAAAATACCCACAACATCGGTAATAGTGGTAAGAATAACACTGCCTGCCAGCGCTGGGTCAATTCTCAATTTCTTCATAATGATTGGCAGTGTGGCGCCCGATAGCGCTGCAGCAATCATGTTCATCAGCATTGCAAAGGCAATGATCAGCCCCAGCGTGAGATCTTGTTTCCACAGCGCGATAACCGAGGCTATTAGTACCGCCCATATCACGCCATTTAAGCCGCCTATGGCAAGTTCCTTGTAAATTAACCAGCGGGAGTTCGACGGGTTAACATGGCCCAGCGCCATACCTCGGATAACCAGCGTAAGCGTTTGGTTCCCGGCTACACCGCCCATGCTCGGTACAATGGTATTCAGAATCGCCAGCACTGCCAGTTGGCTCAACGTTGCTTCAAATAAGTCACTCACTGCCGCTGCCGCCAGTGCGGTAAGCAAGTTAACACCCAGCCACACCGAACGCCGCTTGGTACTTTGCATAACGGGTGCAAAGGTATCTTCTTCGTCGTCTAAACCCGCCATACTCATCATCGAGTGTTCAGCATCTTCACGAATAATGTCTACTACGTCATCAATGGTGATTCGACCTACCAAGCGGTGTTTGTCGTCAACGACGGGGGCTGATAGCCAGTTATAGCGTTCGAACATGCCAGCCACTTCATCGTCGGGCATATTGACCAGAATGGCTTCTGGCTCCTCATCCATCACTTCCGATACTTTAGCTTCCGGATCGGCAGTAAGCAAACGGGATACCGGAACAATTCCCACCAAATTATCGGTGCGGTTTACCACGTAAAAGGTATCGGTATTTTCTGGTAATTCGCCTTTCAGGCGCAGGTAGCGCAGCACCACATCTACTGACACGTCGGGTCTGAGTGTGATGGTGTCGGTATTCATTATAAAACCGGCGGTTTCTTCGCCGTAAGACAACGCCTGCTCGGCACGATGCCTGTCCTGCGCATCCATCGATTGAAGAATGTCCTGTAACACCTCATCTGGCAGACTCGACAGCGTTTCTGCCAAATCGTCGGTATCCATGTCTTCAAGGGCGTCTACAACCCTGGCTGGCATCATTTTGGCGATGATACCGTTGCGCACATCTTCCGATAATTCTTCTATTACGTCGCCGTGAAAATCACTGTCGATCAGTTCCCACAGATCATCACGGGTTTTAGTTGGACTGGATTCCAGAATATGGGCAACATCGCAGGGCGGCATTTCGTGGAGACTTTTGCGCACAGAGACAAACCGGCCTTCTGACAAAGCCTGATTAATGTCACGTAACTGACTCTGTGCGTATTTTGATTCGATAGCTTCTGCCACCTGACATCTCCCAAATGCGCCACGCGGCACGCCGGTGTTTAGATTACCGCAGCAGGTTTATTCTGTCATGATCAAAACAATTGATTGCTTGTTTTTTATTCCATAAATGCTGGTTAAGTTTAATTTTAATAATTAATCAATATCTTATTTCACATAATTTATACAATTTTACCCTTCGGTATTTGATATAAAAGAATAATAAAAATAAATAAAAAACAACATCTTATACTAAAGTTGAAGGAAGAGTTGTGGAAGCGCTATTACGACAGAACAAAAATAATTTAATTGGCCTGTTTCAATCGGTTAATCGGCATAAGATTAACCTTGGCAGTTTGAACACCTGGTGGGATAAGGTCGCCCTGATCGGTAAAATCAACAGTTTGAACGTGCCGCAAAGTTTGTTGATGAACATGCTGGAGACCAAAGCGGAGTTTGCAGAATTACAGGCTACGCTGATTGAAAACCTGCTCGCCGAACAACTTGAACAGCAGCATCGAAGAAATAAGGCAATTGCGCAGGTCATTGTGGATATTCCAAATCGAAACCTGTTCGAACGTACTGCCGATGTAGGATTTCTGGCGACCGACGCCGACTTAATTGCCTTCCTTTCCAAATCTTCTTACAGCGATACCGAGCAGCAGGACATGCACGCGCGGCTTCAGGCCTATGCAGCCAAATACAGTGTGTATGATGACATACTGCTTATTGATACAAAGGGGCAAGTTAAGGCCCAATTGGATATGCTGCACCCGGTAAAGAATACCGATGACCCGGTGATTGCTGAAGTGTTTCAGGGTAAGCAAGATTATTACGAAATTTGCCGTTACTCTTGTTTACGCCCGAACAAGTCGTTGTCCTCGCTTTTTCTCGCTCCGGTGAGAGCGGCAGAACGAGACGGCGGTGGCATACTGGGCTTACTGTGTTTAAGCTTTAAACTCGAAGATGAAATGGTGGTGTTGTTTAACGATTTGGGAAGTAGCAGCGAGTCGGTATTTGCGCTGCTCGATAACGCGGGGAGGGTATTGATTTCAAGCCAACCCGAACGATTAAGTAAAGATACGTTGCTTACCTTGAACGATGAAACCCAAATGCTCACGCTTAATCATCACCGCTATCTGGTTACCCGGGCGAAAACCCGCGGGTATCAGGGATACATGGGGCTAGGTTGGCAAGGATGTGTCCTCCTGCCGTTAGTGCCTGTGAACGAAAAGCGCGATGTGCTGCCCGCCACTGAAAAAGCAGGAGAGCGATGGAAAGGCTTTTCACCCGCGTTAAAAGGCATTCAGCGGCGGTCAAAAATCGTCACAGATGATCTGAACTTGGTTGTGCTGAATGGACGAATCGCCGCCGCGCGAAGTGATGCCGACGAGTTCATCCCTATTTTGGAAGAAATCCGTAATATTGGTCGGCAAATGCAATCAATATTCAGCGATTCTGTTGAACAATTGATGAGTACAGCACTGAGTACACACTTCAACGATTTGCGATTTGACGCAGCACTGGCTATCGACATCATGGATCGCAATCTCTACGAGCGGGCAAACGACTGCAGATGGTGGGCACTCACCACAAAATTCATTGAATTACTGCCGATCGCGTTGCACTCTGAGCCATCCCAACAAACGCTCACCGCCATTCTGAAATACATCAACGGCCTTTACACGGTTTACACAGGTGTCTATTTATACGATGAACAAGGGCGAATGGTTGCTGCTTCAAATACTGATTTTAACAAGCAAATTGGCCAGACTGCCGATGTGACATCGAACTGGCAGGGGGTAAAAAACATCCATACCCCGCAGCAGTACTGCGTGTCGCAATTTGTACCCGGCACTTACTACCATGGCCAGCATACCTATGTGTACAATGCGGCGATTCAGCACCAGGGCACGCTGTTAGGGGGGATTGGCCTGATATTTGACAGTGCACCTCAGTTCAGAGACATGTTGAATGACGTGGTTACTGGTAGTAAAGGCAAGCGGATTGCTGCGTATGTAGAACGAAGCGGCAAAGTAATAGGCGTAAGTAAAGGCGCGCCGTGGAAAGTGGGTGACGCGCTTGCACTGCCAGCGTCAGTAACCGGCCAGCCTAATGGCGCCCAGGGAGCTGGCTTGTTTGAGCTAGCGGGTAAAGAGTATACGTTGGGTTACGCCGTATCCAAGGGATACAGAGAGTACAAAGTGTCTGATGATTATAAAAACGACGTGATCGCAATTGTTGCCGAGGTGAATGCCGGTGATTAACGCCGCATTGCCTCAAACAACGACGGCTCCCAGGGGCGCATGGCCATTAATAACCCCATGTGCGTCCGCTGGGCGATGGGCAGTCTTGAATCCTCTTCGTTTAGTTCGGCGGCTTCGCGGGTGATCTGATTTAACCGACGCTGCAATATTTCAATGGATGATTGGGAGTAACGTCCCCGCAGGTAAAAGCGAAAAGTCCAGGGTTCGTTTTTTTTGGGGGCCATGAACTTCACCATCACCTCCTGTTCCATAAATCGCTCAAGCGGGCCGCCAGGGATCCACCGGAAATCCTGCGCAATGAGCAACCGATAACGATTGCCTGGGTGTAATTCAATGAGTTTCAGGCGGTCCAACTTAGCGAATAACTGAATGGCCTCGTGTTCGCTGATATTGTAGTGAGTTGTTATTTCATCAAATTGCCAGCCATCCCTCACACATACCGCCGCAAGCAGTAGCTTGGGGTTTTCCAGCAGTTGTTGTTCCTGTGATGCAGAAAGCTGTGATACTTTTTGCTGCTGCTGAGCCATCAGCATAAACACGTCGCTTAACGTGATCCCCATTAGCTCCGTAATCTGCTCAAGTCGCTCTAACGAAAAGCTCTGTTGTGAAAAACAGCGCTTAATGCTGGCCTCGCTAAGCTGAAGAGCGGATGCGATATCCCGATAGGTTAGCTCATGCTCTCTGAGCAGTTGTTTTAAAGTGGCAGTAAGCTGCTTAATTTGGCTCATAGTATTAATATTTGATACCTTTGGTGGTAAAAGATACTACATTTTTTCTATGAGTTTACAATATTTGTACTTGAGACTAATTTGATTAGGCATTCAAGCAAACCTGTAAACAAGGAAATTCATTATGAAAAAGTTAGTAGCAAGTGTCGTTATGGTGATGTTAGCCAATCCAGTTTTTGCCGATGACTCAGTAGATCACAGTGCACAGGCCAGTAAACACAGTGTGTTAGCGAGTGTTGAAGGTGTGTCGGTTGGTGCCAGTGTAGCCAGTGCTGTTGTGGCCGTGCCGGTTATTGTCACTGCCGCTGCGGTGGTTACCGTAGCCAGTGCTGCAGACAGCATGGCTGATTCGGTTCACCAGAGCCATCAAAGCAGTGAGAAAAAGCCCCTGGTTATTACCACGAAGGTAATTACCCGCGACCCACCTCCATCGGAAGTGGTGGTTGAACAAACGGTTGTAAACCATTAATTCTTACAGTAGCGGGAGCGAATGATGCGTTATATTGCAATACTCATTACCAGCCTGACACTGCTGGTGAGTCAACCCACTTTTGCCGGTAGTCAGGCTACCGGCGAAGCTCAGTTTCCAGCCGAAGACATTGTTGCGTTTGCAAAGCAGGTTGAACAATATGCGGCTGAGCAGCAAGCGTATGCCTTCATTATTGCGCGTCAGGGACGCCCCGAAAAAGATTTACCAGAGGGCATTACCTTTACGCACGTAGCCGTTGCGGTGTATTCCAACATTGAACTGGATAACGGCGAAGTGGTGCAAGGTTATGCAATCCACAATCTTTACCAGCGCGCAAAGGATCCGGGTCACAGCGATATTATTGTTGATTACCCGGTAGATTTCTTCTGGGCAGCAAAAGCCATGAAAGCCGGGATTATCATTCCTTCACCTGCTATTCAACAGAAATTGGTAGCGTTGATAGCGTCGGGCAAGCATCTGGCATTGCATAATCCCAACTATTCTGTTGTTGCCAATCCGCACAATCGCTATCGTCAGAATTGTACCGAATATACGCTGGATGTGTTACAGGCGGCGATCTATCAAACAGAAGACATTGATCGGATCAAAGAGAATAACAGTGCCTACTTTACCCCACAGCCTGTCAACATGAGCCGATTTAAACTGGCGATCGGTGGCATGTTTTCTGATGGCGTTACGCTAAACGATCACAAAGGGAAAGTCGCTACGGCCACATTCGGCAGTTTACAGCGCTACATGAGCAAGTACGGATTATCTGAGCAGGCTGTGATCATGCAGTCAGACGGCTCTATCACTGTGTTATAAGGATATATTATGAAACCAACCAAAGCATTTAGCATTGCCTCTGCCATCGCCCTGGCAACCGGTTCGGTGGCTTACCTGCTGGGACTTTACAACGCCACTATGATGTTAAACGAAAAAGGGTATTACTTTGCCGTTTTACTGCTAGGCCTGTTTGGCGTAGTGTCTCTGCAAAAAAGTATACGCGATAAGCTGGCGGGTATTATGGTTACCAAGCCTTATATGGTGGCTTGCGTGGCCGCTACCGCTGCCGGCATTGCATTACTGGTGATTGGTTTGGTGAATGCCGAATTGGTATTAAGCGAAAAGGGCTTTTTTGGCATGGCCTATACGCTGAGCTTGTTCGCCGCTATTGCAGTGCAGAAAAACGTTCGCGACAGTGCCGAAATACAGCCTGAATAATTTATCCGGGTTGCCATTCCATACAATCTGAACGGCTGAGCAATAGTGTCAGCCGTTCTACTGCACAGCACGACTGCTGAATTGCAGATCCGCCAACACCCAGTACATCCCCAACTGAAATAATGACAAAGCGCCTGCCATGGATAAACTTAGTGGTGTGCTCAATGTGAGTGAAAACGTGATCGCAAAGGCCGCGATAAATAAACCGGCTAGTACCCAGAATGCTGGTTTCATAGAGATGTCTCCTTAACGCCATTTAATGTGATGTAAGGAGTATGAGTGAAAATATTAATTAGAGAAAACGGGACTAATCGATAGCGTTAATCTTAAAAAGCAATCAAGCCCCGCCAACAGGTGCGGGGCATGGTTACTTAAATTGATTAAGCGTAAACAGCTTTCAACGCGTTCACACAAGCATCGGTTTCTTCAGGTGTTCCCACACTGATACGTGACCAGGTGTCGTAGCCCGGCCAGGTGCGGCCTACTACTTTAATGCCTAATGCCCGCATTTTGGTTGCGAATTCTTCATGCGGCATGCCGGTGTCCATATAAATAAAATTGCCCTGTGGGTTTTTAGCATACGGACGGCCCAACGCTTCTGCTGCCGCGGTTAACTTAGCGCGCTCTTTACTCACGTAATTGCGCATTGTATTGAGGTTTTCCAAATCTTCCATGCTGGCCATGCCGGCAACCAGACCAAGATAATTTACACCACCCATGCGTAGCGCACGGCCCAACTGCTTCGCCTGTTCGGCTGGCATTATGGCGTAACCCAGGCGCTGGCCTGCCATGGCGTGAATTTTCGAGAAGGTACGACAAATAACCACGTTGTAACCGTCGGCCGCCAGTTTAGACTGAACGTTTGATGGATAGGCATCCGACATTTCGATGTAGGCTTCGTCAATAAACACCTGGGCTTTTTGCGAAACCCGCTTGGCAAACGCAGTGAGTTTTGCTGGGTCAAGCGCGCGACCGGTTGGGTTGTTAGGGTTACAAATATACACCGCAGTGGTGTCATCGGTTACCGCAGCTTCAATGGCATCTAAATCGAAGTCCATGTTAGCGTCGAGCGGCACGTAAGTGACGTCGGCACCCATAAACTCGGCGCCACGGGGAATGCCTTCGTAGGTCGCTACAGACGTAACCAGCTTATTGCCGTTTTTAGTGATCCAATCGGCGTAGCCAAACAGGATAGGTGATGAGCCGTTGGTTACTACAATCTGATCTTCCGATACGCCTTCCTGGGCGGCAATTTTTTTCACCAGCACATCCACAGTGGCATCTGCATAACGACAGAGGTTAAACAGTTCGCCCTGCATGGCTTTTACCGCTTTGGCAGAAGGACCAAACGCGTTTTCATTTGAAGAAAGACGGATTAATCCATCGTTTAAATTTGGTGTTGCCGACGGGAAGTGATCGGTTTTCATTCCCGCTGCACTTAGTTCTTTCACACTCGAATCCACACACGCTGACAACGCAGCGGCACCCGCACCAATTCCGACAGTTTTTAGCCATTTGCGGCGTGAGGAATCAACAGGTGGTAAGTTTTGCATTTCACGTTTCATAGGCTGCTCTGTTCAGGGTTATAAAGTATACGGAATACCCAGATTAATTATTAATCACAGGCAATGCAATACCCCTATATAAATCAATCAGATGAAATAGGCAGTTCAGAGCAGAGATCAGGATAAACTTACAAAAAATGCGGATAAGTTGCAGTTTAATGGTTGGGCCATTAAAAAATGTTGTGCAAAATGGAGGGCATTTGAGGTTTATGTCCGGTATTCACAGGTGAACACCGGACAGGTGACGGGGTATTATTCGTCTTCGTTGAAGCGTCCAACGATGAGTGACTCTACAGCATCCATCGCTTCTGCAGCCTGGTCGCCCTCACAAATAATATCCACCTGTTCACCCTGGTGGCTTTCAAGCATCATCAGGCCTAATACGCTGTTGGCGTTACATTCGTTATCGCCCTTTTTCACAATAATAGTGGCTGTAAACTGATTTGCTAACTGAACTAACTGCGTAGCAGCACGTGCATGTAAACCAAGTTTGTTTACTATGGTCAGGGTTTTTTCAATACGCATTATCGGTTGAGCTCGCGGTGGCGGATTTGTACATCCGGGTGTTTATCACTAAAGAGTTTGGCTAACGTTTGCGCCACAAATACCGAGCGGTGCTGTCCGCCGGTGCAGCCTATAGCAATGGTTACATAGCTGCGGTTATTGCGTTCGAGGTGCGGCAACCAGGTGGTCAGCAAATTCTGAATTTGCCAGATAAACTTGGTTACGATGGGCTGTGATCCAAGAAATGCTTCTACCGGAGAGTCTAAACCGGTTAAATGTTTCAAATCCGGCTCCCAGTGTGGGTTGGGTAAAAAGCGCGCGTCGAACACGTAATCGGCGTCTTTAGGGATGCCGTGTTTAAAGCCGAAAGACTCAAACACCAACACTAAACGGGAACTCTTTTTGCCCAGTATCCGTTCGCGGATCAGTTCAGCCAGTTGGTGGATTGACAGATTGTCGGTGTCGATATACAAATCGGCGCGTTCGGTAACCGGGGCGAGCAGTTCGCGCTCTGCCTGGATGGATTCGGCCAGTGATTTGTTAAGCTTTGCCAGTGGATGCAAACGACGTGTTTCGCTGAATCGCTTAACCAGGATATCGTCGCTGGCATCAATATACACGATGGTCATTGTCCAGGACGAGGGCAAATAATCCAGAATTTCAACCAATTCATCCGGGTCTTTTGGCAGGTTCCGCACATCAATACTTACTGCAACCTGATCGTATTCATCTACTACAGTGTGAGTAAGTGTGGGCAGCAAATTTACCGGAATGTTGTCAACACAGTAATAACCCAGGTCTTCCAGTGCGCGTAACGCAACAGATTTACCTGAGCCAGAGCGCCCGCTGATAATGATGAGTTTCATGTGTAGCCCAGTTCCTTGTTAGCCGGTTGTTCAACCATCACAGAGAGCAGCTATAACCTCTTCTTTGGTTTCGGCTCCACGAATGGCTTTGATAATATCTTTCTGACTGAGTTTACCTGCGATAGTTGCCAAAGTCTGCAAGTGGCCTTGAGTTTGATTTTCCGGCACTAATATCGCAAAGAAAATATCGACGGGCTTATCGTCAATAGCGTCAAAGTCAATAGCGGGCGTAGTCGTCACCACCACGGCGGTCACTTTGGATAAATCTGCCAGCCTGCCGTGCGGCAGTGCAATACCATTGCCAATACCAGTACTGCCAACTTTCTCCCTGGCCATCAATGCACTGAGCACTGTTTCCTTGTCGATTTCGGGACTCGTCTGAGCGGCGATATCACTGATAATTTCAAGAATTCGTTTCTTGCTATTGCACTGAACCGCACACTCGGTGCGGTCCAGGCTCACTAACGCTTGTATATTCATAAGGTTGGTGACTTAATGTTTTTTGAGCTTTTCCTTGTGCTTGATAACCTGTCTATCCAGTTTGTCTACCATGCTATCAATCGCCGCGTACATATCGGAATCTTCAGACGAAGCAAACACTTCAGCACCGCTTAAGTGCACTGTAGCTTCCGCTTTTTGACTCAGTTTTTCAACATTCAGGATCACATGCACATTGGATATGTGATCGAAGTGTCGCTCCAGTTTAGTAAATTTTGTCTCAACATAATTACGCAAAGAATCGGTAATCTCAACGTGATGACCTGAAAGATTAATTTGCATAGTTCGTCTTCCTTATATTTCAGCCTAAATGAGGCTCTTGCGTTGGTTAGACGGTGGAATCGAAAGCGATTCCCGGTATTTTGCTATTGTCCGCCGGGCAACCATAATGCCTTGATCAGCCAACAATTGAGCAATCTTGCTATCGCTGAGCGGTTTACTGGGCTTTTCTGCGGCAACCAGTTTCTTAATTAACGCACGAATTGCTGTAGACGAACATTCGCCGCCAGACTCAGTGGCAACATGGCTGGAGAAGAAGTACTTCAACTCAAAAATACCACGCGGAGTGTGCATGTACTTTTGTGTTGTCACGCGCGAAATGGTGGACTCGTGCATATCTACCATTTCTGCTACGTCATTCAGTACCATGGGCTTCATCATTTCCGGCCCGTGTTCAAAAAAGCCAAGTTGCTGTTGCACAATACAGTTTGCCACTTTCATCAGCGTTTCGTTACGCGATTCCAGGCTCTTAATGAACCATTTGGCTTCCTGCATATGTGAACGGATAAACTGTGAATCTGAGCTGTTTCGCGCTTGGCGACTCATGGCCGCGTACTGCTGGTTAACGCTCAGTTTCGGTAAACTATCCGGATTGAGTTCTACCATCCATCGACCATTGCGCTTGGTCACCGACACATCCGGGATCACGTACTCAGGCTCTTTGGTAATAAGAGCACTGCCAGGACGGGGGTTAAGTGTTTGCAACAAACGCATGGCTTCACGCAAATCGTCCTCTTTTAGACGCGATTTACGCATAAGGGTTCGATAATCTTTACTGCCAAGTAAGTCGGCGTATTCGTCGATCAGCATTTTTGCTTCGTTCAGCCAGGGCGTATCTTCGGCAAATTGCTTTAACTGAACCAGAAGGCACTCCTGTGGCGTCCGTGAACCAGAACCAATCGGGTCAAACATTTGAATGCGTTTCAGTACGCATTCCACTTCGTCCATTTCTATGGGCTCATCCACATCGTCTTCAGAATTTACGCTTTGAAGAATGTCGTCCAGGCTAACCGTTAAATATCCTGATTCGTCAATTGAGTCGATGATAGCGATAGCTATAGCCCGGTCTACATCGCTGAATGGGGTTAAACGCATCTGCCAAAGCAAATGGTCCTGAATGTTGTCGGTGGTTTCACCCTGAAAAATTTGTTCGTCATCGTTAGATGACGGGCCCGGGGCAGGGGCCGAGCCTGCTGAGTAGTATTCGTCCCAGGTGCTGTCTATGGGGAGTTCATCGGGTAATTCGTTTTTCTCCAGCGCTTCGTTGGTATCCATACTGTCGCTGCTGGTACTGGGTTGCGCCTCGTTGTGGGCATCCAGGTTGTTTCTTTCAAAGTGGTCGGTATCGCTGCTTTCGTCTATTTCCAGCAGTGGATTAGCATCAAGTGCTTCCTGAATTTCCTGTTGTAAATCCAGTGTAGAAAGTTGCAGCAGCTTTATAGCCTGCTGTAACTGCGGCGTCATGGTAAGTTGTTGACTAAATTTGAGTTGTAAAGATGGTTTCATCTACTTCTTTTCTTAACGCCCTGTTATTGGATGGGGTATTGCATCAAGCTTTTTCATATTTACCTTAACTATAGCCTGAATTGCTCACCAAGGTATACATCCTTCACTTTTTGATTACTTAAAACCTCTTCTGCGGTGCCCTGGGCTATCAGTTCACCCTGGCTCACTATGTATGCTTTCTCGCACACATCAAGGGTTTCCCGCACGTTGTGGTCGGTAATTAATATACCGATATCCCTATCCCGCAAATGCTGAATGATCTTCTTTATATCATTAACCGAAATTGGGTCAACACCTGCAAAGGGTTCGTCCAGCAAAATAAATTTGGGATTGGCCGCCAGAGCCCTGGCAATCTCTACCCGACGGCGCTCACCGCCAGATAAACTCATGCCTGTACTATTGCGTATATGGTTGATATTAAATTCATCAAGCAGGGCATCGGCTTCGCTCTGGCGTTCATCTGCACTTAAATCTTTACGCGTTTGCAGAATAGCCATGATGTTGTCGAATACACTGAGTTTGCGAAAAATAGACGCTTCCTGCGGCAAATAGCCAATGCCATGGCGCGCGCGTTCATGCATGGGCTGGCGGGTTAAATCCATGTCGCCAATGCGTATGTCGCCTTTGTCGAGCGGCACCAATCCAACGATCATGTAAAACGTAGTGGTTTTACCTGCGCCATTAGGACCGAGTAAACCTACAATCTGGCCACTTGACACTTCAACACTAACGTCCCTTACCACCTGGCGGGATTTATAGGATTTTGCCAGGTGTTTCGCTGTGAGTACTGCCATTAGCGCTGGTCTTCCTTAGCGTCGGTATCAGGTGTTGGGTTCTTGGGCTTTTTGTCCTGCTTATCTTGCTTTTCCTGCTTTAACGCATCAATAGTTTGGGTGCTGAATACCGTGGTAACACGGCCAGTGCCACTGCCATCGCCTTTGGCGATCAGTTGCTCTTTTTCCATGTTGTAAACAATGGAGTCACCTTTCACCACAGAGCTGTTTTGCAGTAGTTCTGCTTTGCCGGTTAGCGAGATCGTGCGGCTACCTACTTCGTAGCGAATTTCAAATGCCTTGGCTTCCACGGTGCGACCATCATCCAGCTTTTGGCGGTAAATAGCAGGCTTGCCCGTGGCAGAAAACACTTCTTTACCTTTGCCTTCAGTGGCTTCTACTTCTACCCGGTCGGCCAGAATATTCAGGCTGCCTTGTACAATTTGTACGTTGTCGATAAACACCGACTTTTTATTTTTACCGTCTAAGAATTGCGATTCAGCTTTTAGCTCTATCGGCTTTTTAAAGTCCGATTGTTCTGCATAAGCAGTGGTTGCTAACACGGCTAGTGCAACACTAGTTAGCAGGCTGATAAGTGGTTTGTACATGTTGATTTAACTCATAAGTTTTATTCAGCAAATCGGCCGTTAATCCATTGCTTTGAATAGTAAATTCAGGTCCGGAAATCACAACGTGAGCTTCTGATACCATCGACTGTTTGTCCAGATCTATTTCCAGATAATCGGTTTCAACCCGTTGTACAAAGTCGTCCGGGTTTTTACTCACAATCACCACGTTGTTTTCTAACTGGATCATATTGTTATCGTAAAGTGTACCTTCGCTGGCTACTACCTGCCATGGCGGCTCGCCCGATGTCTGATAGATAGTATATTGCGGTGCCAGAAAGAGCACAAAGCCTAAAAACTGATAATGTTCCATTCGCGATGAAAAGACTTGTTGAATACGGTTGCCTTCTTCGTCATATATGGTGGTGGTGAGATTGCGCGCCTGGTAGGTTGGCGTAAGGGCACGGGCATCTTCATCCAGTACCTGCTTGGGTGGCTCTTCCATTAAGCCGGGTAAATACAGTCCTAATGCCAGAATAAACAGGCCGGCAATAATTAATCCTAGTCGGCTCATACACTGGCCCCAAGAATGCCTTTCAATTTGCCTTTTGCCTGCAATATGGTGTCGCATACTTCCCGCACGGCACCAAATCCGCCTGGCAAGGTGGTTACCCAGTTAGCCTGCGCTATCACCTGAGGATGGGCATCTCTAACAGCAATATGCACGGCAGAATGTTCGAACATGCCGGTATCGGGCATATCATCGCCAATGGCGGCTACGTCCTGCGGTTTGATGTTGAGTTTTTTAAGCAGGGCAGCCAGTGCGTCAGCTTTGTTCTCTTCGCCCTGAATGATGTGCTGTACCGTGAGCGATTTCATGCGATTAGCCACAATGGCAGACGTTCGACCGGTGATAACAGCAACTTCCACACCGGCGTTAATCAGCGCTTTTACACCGTAACCATCACGGGTGTGAAAGGCCTTCAGTTCTTCACCATTATTGCCCAAATAAATTCTGCCGTCGGAAAACACGCCGTCTACGTCACATACCAATAATCGCAGTGTGCGTAACTGCTTGAATTGCTTTAACGCTATCGGCCCATAAAGGGTATCAACGGTATTCATTAAATTACTCCGGCTTTTAACAACATATGCATGTTAAAGGCACCAATAGGCTGTCTGTTTTCGTTTACTACCAGTAATGCGCTGATTTTGTAGCTTTCCATCAGATTCAGGGCTTCTACAGCAAGTTCCCCTGCCTGAGACGTTTTACAGCCTTTAGTCATCACATCTGCCACCGCCGTGGTGTGAATATCTACCCGGGCATCCAGCAAACGTCGCAAGTCGCCGTCAGTAAATACGCCAAGTAATTCATTGTGTTCATTAACGATGCCGGTAAGTCCTAATCCCTTTTTGGAAATTTCCAGCAGAGCCTGGGTAATGGTGGCCGAAACAGACACTAACGGGATTTCTTCGCCTTTGAGCATAATGTCATCAACCGTGAGTAAGAGTTTTCTGCCCAGGCTGCCGCCAGGATGTGACAATGCAAAATCATCAGAGGTAAACCCTTTGGCATCCAGCAATGCAACCGCCAGTGCGTCGCCCAGGACCAGGGTTACCGTTGTGCTGGTGGTGGGAGCCAGGCCAAGCGAGCAGGCTTCCTGCTCGACACCGATGTCCAGTACTACGTCTGCATATTTTCCCAGTGTGCTGTCGGCGCGATTAGTAATAGCAATCACGGGTACATTCATGCGTTTTACTACGGGCAACAGGTTGAGCAATTCTCCTGTTTCGCCTGAATTCGAAATGGCTACCAACACGTCGTTTGAGGCCAGCATGCCCAAATCACCGTGATTAGCCTCGCCTGGGTGCATAAAAAAAGCTGGCGTACCTGTGCTTGCCAGTGTGGCGGCAATCTTGTTGCCAATGTGCCCGGATTTTCCCATGCCACTTACCACTACTTTACCCTGACACTGCATGAGCAGTTTACAGGCATTGGCAAAGTGTTCGTCCAACCTGCTACTGAGCGCTGCTATCGCGTTTAGCTCGATGTCGACTACTTGTTTACCCGAGGCAATAAATTGAGCGTTTGTTGTTGTCATTATGCGAATAACCAATACTGATAGGCGAAAAAACTAAGCAACAATAAACCGGCTTCGATACGGGTTATCTGCCGGGTTCCCCGGAAATTAAAGCTGAAGGTGAGCAACAATAAGGTCATGCCGAGCATAACAAAGGCGTCACGGTTTGCTGCGTTTTCATCCAGTAAACCAGGCGCTATCAGCCCTGGCATTCCAAGCACCGCCAATAAGTTAAAGATGTTTGAACCGATAACATTACCCAGTGCTAAATCATCCTCGCCTTTCATTACGCCAGCCACACTGGCTGCTAATTCAGGCAGACTGGTGCCAAGTGCAATAATCGTTAAGCCAATAATAAGATCACTCAAACCAAAATAGCGTGCTATGTAAACTGCGGAATCTACCATGTATTGTGCGCTCAGTGGCAACAGGATCAGCCCGACACCAATCCACAAAACGGCTTTGCCGGTTTCTTCCTGCGAAGGAATCTCATCGGAGGTTTCATTGATGAGTGGATCGCCTTTTTCTACCAGCAACGAAATCCACGCCATACCAGCCAGTACAAAAATAAACAGGAGTATAAGAATAATGCCTTCGCGGGCGCTTAATTCCCCATCGTACAGAAAATAGACCGCAATAATGTTAACGGCAAGCAGAACCGGAAATTCGCGTTTAAGCGTGCTGGATGAAACGAGCAGCGGTTTAATCAGGGCCGTTATGCCCAGTACCAAACCGATATTGGTAATATTTGAACCAAGCGCATTACCCACGGCCGTATTTGTATTACCGCTCAAAGAGGCGACCGCAGATACCACGATTTCAGGTGCAGAAGAGCCCATCGCCACAATGGTTAAACCAATCATCATGGGCGATATGCCAATGTTCCTTGCCAGCGCTGAAGCACCATATACAAACTTGTCTGCGCTCCAGCTAAGCACCGCCAGACCGGCCAGGAAAATTGCGATTTGTGTTACCACGCGAAAACCTGCAATGCACCAAAAAGTGTATTCTCGCAAAAAAAAGCGCGTATTCCTATGCTTGGGTGGGGAGAAATATTGGCTTTTGCTGGTCCTATGGTTGAACACAGCAACAGATTACTCATCGTTTACATCTATTTACGATATATACCTACATGAATGTATGTAATTGGAAATTGCTGTGGTAGACTTTAGTTGAATATAAAAAGGTAGGGGGATCTGTCTCCCAACGCAGACTAACGGTTTACTTTTAATTGCCGGTAAACTGTATTGTATCGGTCTAGGTTAGCGGTTTGGTTAGCAAAGTACCTAAATTCGAGGATATCGAATGAGTAAACCGGATCTTTCAAACAGACCGTATAAGCAAAATACCTGATAATTTGGCCAGTTATTTGCTAACGCCTAAGCGCTAAAGCTGAGTGCAGCAAGCCCGTTAGTTATAAATTGTAACGTATTTGTGTTTAGAGGATGGCGTTGAAACAGCGTACAATCCTACGAAGGAACCGAGATTGGGCTTCTGATCTGAAATGTTAGCCATATTTCAGTCTGTAACAGGAAAAACAAACAAACATGGACTATTTAGTCAACGTAGACAATATGACCTTTTCCCGTGGTGACCGCGTGATCTACGACGGTATATCGTTACGGGTACCCAAGGGCAAGATTACGGCAGTAATGGGGCCCAGTGGTATAGGCAAAACAACGTTATTGAAGCTCATCGGTGGGCAATTGCAACCCGATCAGGGAGATATCACATTTGATGGTGATTCAATTGTTCGCATGTCGCGCCGCGAATTATATCAAACCCGCCGCAGGATGAGCATGCTCTTTCAAAGTGGAGCACTTTTCACCGATATGTCAGTGTTCGACAACGTTGCGTTTCCATTGCGCGAGCACACTAAGTTGTCTGAATCGGTAATTGCGACCATTGTCGCATTAAAGCTACATGCAGTTGGATTACGCGGCGCAGCGCAGTTAATGCCCAGTGAATTGTCAGGCGGGATGGCGCGTCGTGCCGCGTTGGCCAGAGCCATCGCGCTGGATCCAGACCTGATTATGTACGATGAACCCTTTGCGGGTCAGGATCCTATTTCGATGGGCGTATTAGTGAAGCTGATCCGCGAATTAAACGACGCACTTAATTTAACCAGCATCGTGGTAACACACGACGTAACGGAAGTGCTGACGATTGCCGACTACATTTACATCATGGCTGACAAGCGCATTATTGGCGAAGGTACTGCAGAGCAAATTCAGGGGAGTAAATCTGAACTGGTTCAGCAGTTCCTGCGCGGAGAAGCCGATGGTCCTGTGCCATTTCATTTTCCTGCTCCATCGTTAGAGAAAAGTTTGTTGGGAGAAGAGATTTGAATTGGATTCGTCAAATCGGGCGTACCACGCTAGACCGTGTTTCGGCAACCGGGCGAGCAGGGCTGATGTTGTTTGGTGCTCTCGTAGCGCCGCCCAGTTTTAAAAATATCCCGCTTACCATCAAGCAAGTGTACGTGGTAGGTGTGCAGTCGCTGGCTATTATTATTGTGTCAGGGTTGTTTATCGGCATGGTAATGGCGCTGCAAGGCTACACTATTCTTACCGATTACGGTGCAGAAGGCAGCCTTGGGCCAATGGTGGCGCTGTCGCTACTGCGCGAATTAGGACCGGTTGTTACAGCTCTGCTGTTTGCTGGTCGCGCAGGCTCTGCACTCACTGCAGAGATTGGTTTAATGAAAGCCACTGAACAGTTAAGCAGTTTAGAGATGATGGCGGTGGATCCGCTGCGCAGAGTCGTCGCCCCGCGTTTTTGGGCAGGTATGTTGTCGATGCCAATGCTGGCGTTAATTTTCTCTGCAGTTGGTATTTTGGGCGGCCACCTGGTGGGCGTCGACTGGTTAGGTGTTGATTCGGGCAGCTACTGGTCAATTATGCAGTCAACGGTCGACTGGGACAAAGATGTCATAAATGGGGTCATAAAAAGCCTCGTGTTTGCCTTAGTTGTGACCTGGATTGCCATATTTAAAGGTTATGATTCGATACCAACATCCGAAGGTATCAGTCAGGCCACCACACAAACCGTGGTGTTCTCATCATTAGCAGTTTTGGGGCTGGATTTTGTTTTAACCGCCCTGATGTTTGGTATCGAGTAGGGGAAAGTAATGAACCGATATAAGACGGAATTAATGGTCGGCGTATTTGTGGTAATGACCATTGCAGCCTTGTTATTACTGGCACTTAAAGTGGCCAATCAAACCGTAGTAACAGACGGTGATACTTATACCCTGTATGCCAAATTCGACAATATTGGCGGATTGAAAGTGCGCTCACCGGTAAAAGTGGGTGGCGTGGTAATTGGCCGGGTAAGCAGTATTAAATTAGACAGAAACGATTACAGTCCGGTGGTGGAGCTGACTATTCAAGCAGAGTATAACGCATTTCCGGAAACCAGCTCGGCGTCTATTTTGACGTCTGGCTTACTGGGGGAGCAATACGTCGGATTCGAGCCAGGTTTTACCATCGATGGGGTTGAGAATCTGGCGAATGGTGACTATATCGAAGACACAAGTTCAGCTCTAGTGCTGGAAGAACTCATCGGTCAGTTTCTGTTCAGCCGTGGTAGTGAAGAATAATACTTACTTAGCCTGTTTGGTAAGTAAGTCGCAAGCAGTTTGTTAGGAGAGTGAAGTTGAAAATCAAATTTGGCGTTGTGTTTACCTGCTTATTAATGATGGTGTTACCCGCAGTAGCACAACAAGCAGACATAGATACGCGTAATCCGTATGTAATGGTTGAGCAAGTTGGGAGCCGTACGTTCGAACG
Source organism: Aestuariibacter sp. GS-14 (assembly GCF_006494365.1). GTDB lineage: Bacteria > Pseudomonadota > Gammaproteobacteria > Enterobacterales > Alteromonadaceae > Alteromonas > Alteromonas mangrovi. The sequence continues at coordinate 38,519 of NZ_VHIP01000006.1, read as the reverse complement.
CATGAAGAGTTCGAAAGAGCAAATCCAGCAGAACCCGGAATTACTGCGTACCATTATGGAAGAAGAGCTATTGCCCTACATTGATTATCAATACAGTGCCTTTAAAGTACTGGGCAAGCACTTTGATTTTAAAAATGCCGATAAAGATAAACTCATTGAGTACATCCGTGTATTTCGTCAGTACCTGATCACCAGTTATGCTGACGCGCTGAGTTATTACGATGATCAGGAGGTGATTTTTGCCCCTGAGCAGGACTTTGACGGCGATAAGAGCGCAACAGTACGCGCAGTGATCCGCGACGGTAACCGTCCGGATATCAGTGTCGCGTTTAAGGTGCGCAAAAGTGGTAAAGCTGATGAATGGAAAGCCTACGATATGGTGGCTGAAGGCATCAGCATGCTGCAAAACGAAATTAAGCAATACGAACCGGTTATTCGCACAGAAGGCATTGATAAAGTAATTGAAGTCATGCGTGAACGTATTGAAAAACCCATGCAACTGAAAAGTCTGGATGATATTTCCGGCAACAAAGGTGATAAAGCATGAGTACTGTCTCAGTGATCGCCTTGAATGGCGCACTGGATCGCCAGAGCCTGACCAAAGACTGGTGGGCATTGCTTAGCAATGCCGACAAGCAGTCTTATCGTCAGGCTGGGGCCTGTAGCTTTGATTTTAGTCAGGTGGAGCGGGTCGACAGTGCCGGTTTAGCGTGGACAATTAATGCAATCCGGGATGGCAGAGCGCAAGGGATTAAAATAACCCTGTGCAACCTTCCTGAAAAAATGCTTAAATTAGCGAAAATCAGTGAAATCGATGCGTTTCTGCCTGTGCACAACGCCACACTATCGCAATAGAGTCTATGGACATCAAAGAAATAGAAACCCTTTTGAAAGACAGCCTTAACCTTGCCGAAGTTTACGTAAAAGGCGAAGGTTCTCACTTCAACATCATTGCCGTAAGCGATGCGTTTGCTGACATGAGTCGCGTTAAGCGCCAGCAATTCGTTTATGCGCCACTCAATGCGTTCATTGCCGATGGTTCGATGCACGCTGTATCGATTAAAACCTTTACCGAAAAAGACTGGAAACGCGAACGCCAGTTTAATCTTCCGCAGTAAACACCCCAGGAACAGGTTGTGGACAAACTAATAATTAAAAAAAGCCCGCCTTTGGCCGGTGATGTGGTGATCTCTGGAGCTAAGAATGCAGCGCTACCGCTGCTGATGACCAGCTTACTCACGTCTGAGCCTTGTCGTTATACCAATGTACCGGCGCTGCGCGACATCAACACTACCGTTGCGTTGCTAAAAGAGCTGGGTGTGGGAGTAGCGGAAGATGAAAAGAATACTGTTACGTTACACGCCGAAACATTGACAAGCGATACGGCGAGCTACGAACTGGTGCGCACCATGCGTGCATCCATTCTGGTTTTAGGGCCATTACTCGCTCGTTTAGGTACCGCTAATGTATCCTTGCCAGGCGGTTGTGCAATTGGCGCTCGTCCGGTGAACCTGCACCTTGCAGGGCTGGAAAAAATGGGTGCGCACATTAAAGTGGATGAAGGCTACGTAAAAGCCAGTGTAGACGGACGCCTGAAAGGGGCTCGTATCTTCATGGATATCGTAAGTGTGGGTGCCACCGAAAACCTGATGATGGCCGCCGCGCTGGCTGATGGTGAAACCGTTATTGAAAATGCCGCACGTGAGCCCGAAATTGTGGATTTGGCCAACTGCCTCAACAGCATGGGCGCGAATATCACTGGTGCGGGCACCGATAAAATCCGTATTCATGGTGTTGAATCGCTGCACGGCTGCGACTATCGCGTGTTACCGGATCGAATTGAAACAGGTACTTACCTTGTTGCAGCCGCGGTTACTGGTGGTCATGTGCGTTGTCTGAAGGCAGCGCCAGACACATTGGACGCCGTGCTTTCTAAATTGCAGCAGGCAGGTGCCGAAATCACCACAGGTGACGATTGGATTGAACTGGACATGCGCGGCAAAACCTTGTCGGCAGTGAAAGTGAAAACAGCACCCCATCCGGGCTTCCCCACTGATATGCAGGCGCAATTTGTCGCCCTTAATGCGGTTGCAAAGGGCACGGGCGTGATCACCGAAACCATTTTCGAAAACCGGTTTATGCACGTGCCTGAACTTCAGCGCATGGGCGCAGAAATTGAGCTGGAAACCAACAGTGCGGTAAGCAAAGGTGAGTCTAAGTTAAAAGGCGCCCCCGTTATGGCAACAGACTTACGCGCTTCTGCCAGTTTGATCATTGCCGGGCTGGTTGCTGAGGGTGAAACCCACATTAGCCGTATCTATCACCTTGATCGAGGCTACGAAGCTATCGAACAAAAGCTGGGTGGTTTAGGTGCTATTGTTACCCGCGCCAGCGAGTAATTTCGGCCAGCAATCGCAAAACGATACCCCATCCGTCGTCCCGGAAATTAGGAAGTACTTATCCGGGATCTCATCGCGGGTAATTTGAAATCACAGCCTTTTAACGTAGGTCCCGGCTCGGAGGCCGGAAAGACGGCGCTACTGCTGGGGAATGATCAGTTCTGCAACGGTAACTTGCATGGTGATGGTACGGGCATTGCGGCTAATTTCCATTTCAAGCACTGTACCGGGCTTTGTTTCTGCAATCATATCCAGTGTTTTTGATGCGCTTTCAAGGCGTATTCCATCTATTGCCATAATCACGTCGCCAGGCTCTAAACCGGCAATTGAAGCTGGCGAGTTTTGCGCTACTGCTTTCACTTCAATGCCTGGGCGTCCCCGGAGTTCTTCACCCACGAAACCTAACTGGCCGCGGGTCACCTTGCCATTGGTAATAATGTCGTCCATTACGCGCTTCGCCAATTCGTAGGGCACGGCGAAGTTGATACCGTCGACTATGTACGTGCCACGGCGTTCATCACGAACCTGGAAGTTGGCATTGGTAATCCCAACCAAATAGCCATTACTGTCTACCAGAGCGCCGCCTGAGTTACCCTGATTAAGCACTGCATCAGTTTGAATAAAATCCACAAAGTTAGAGAGCCCGGTACGCCCGGCTCGGCTTACAATTCCCTGAGTAATGGTCTGGCCCAGGTTGTAGGGGTTACCTATTGCCATGACTACATCGCCAACGCGTAAATCGGTTTCGTCCATTTGCGGGATCACGTGCAGATTGTCTTCATTTACTTTTAATACCGCGAGGTCGGTGAGCTGGTCGGTACCCACAATTTGCGCTTGCGCAACACGGTTATCCTGCAGCGCCACAAAAATACTATCGGCGTCTTTAATGACGTGATTACAGGTAATGATATAGCCGGATTTAGTCATGATCACGCCGGAGCCCAGGCTGGTGCGTTGGCGGGGTTGATAGTAATTGTTCGGACTATTTTCAATGCTCACACTGTAGATGTTTACCACTGCCGGCGCAGAGCGACTCAGCGCAGAATAATAGGTTTCCCGGCTGGCGGCGGGCGATGTAGAGGAAAACCAGTTTTCACCAAAACCAGCCCCACGGCGTAAATCGGGCACGAGTAAGAGGATAAGCGCGGCTACCACCAGGCCCAGAAATACGGAACGAAATATAAAAACTAAAAACTGCCTGCTCGACACAATCTTTCAAATTCAGGTTGGGGGATATGAATGATATCCAAGGCATTTATAACAATGTGATTAGGATAGCATTTTACGCTTGCTCTGTGCACAAATAAAAAAAACGGTGGCTGTTGTTACAGCACACCGTTTGAATTGTCTCTTTTCTGCAAGCCTGGGCTTAGTGCGTGAGACGGCCGGCCGTGACTACCGTTAGGTTAGCGAATTACCAGGTAAAGCGAGGCGTTACCACGACGCACGTTTAAGGCAAATACGCCTTTGGCACCGTCCATTATTTCGCGTAACTCCATCACGTTAGTGATTCGGCGGTTACCAACACTCATGATAACGTCGTCTTTTTGCAGGCCAATGCGGGCAGCAGGGGAATTTTCCTCTACATTACTCACCGAAACTCCAGCGTTTCCGGCCGCATCCTCACCGTTTACCAGCGTTGCACCTTCAAGTGCAGGATGAATTTGCTTCGCAACTACTTCAGTCTTAGCGGCGTCGTCCAGCACAACCTTGCGTTTCAAACGCTCGCCTTTGCGAATTACAGTGAGTTCTACCTCAGCACCCGCACCCATACTGGCAATCTTGGCTCGCAACTCAGCAAAGCTGGTCAGGTCTTTGCCGTTTACGGCAATGATGATATCACCCGCCTGAATACCGCCTTTATCTGCTGCAGAATCCGGCTGAACTTCACTTACAAACGCACCTTTGTTGAACTCGGAGTTCATAGCTTCTGCCAGACCCGCATCTACGTTGCTGCCAATAATACCTAACTGACCACGACGCACTTCGCCAAATTCAACAATTTGATCTACCAGACTCTTCATCATATTCGTTGGTATGGCAAAACCAATACCTACGTTTCCGCCATTCGGCCCGAAAATCGCCGTATTGATACCCACCAGTTCTCCGTGCAGGTTTACCAGTGCGCCACCAGAGTTACCGCGGTTAATAGCTGCGTCGGTTTGAATAAAGTCTTCATAACCGCCAATGTTCAGACCCGACCGTCCGAGCGCACTGACAATGCCTGATGTAACGGTTTGCGATAAACCAAAGGGGTTGCCAATTGCCACTACAAAATCACCCACGCGCACAGCATCGGAATCTGCCAGTGGCAGCGCGGTTAAATTATCGGATTCAATTTGCAGAATAGCGATGTCACTTTGTTCATCGGCGCCTAATTTTTTGGCGATAAACTCGCGGCCATCAGTAAGCTTAACGGTGATTTCATCAGCATTAGCCACTACGTGCGCATTGGTGACTACGTAGCCCTTCTTGGCGTCAATGATGACACCTGAGCCCAATCCACGGAACGGTCGTTCCTGCACCTGCTCAGAGGGGCCTCCAAAAAAGTAACGGAACATTTCAGGCACCTGCTGTCGTGAGGTTTGGGTACCTTCTACCGCAATACTCACCACAGCCGGCATTGCCTCTTCCAGCATTGGAGCCAGAGTGGGCACTTCTTTTTTACTATCACCAAAGAAAGGAAGAGCAGCTTGCGTTGATACCGACATACCAAGGGTACTTACAACCATACCCGATACCAATACAAGCTTTCGAAAAGACTTATTCATAGACACATAACTCCTAGTCTCATTGCGTTCTTGCAACTACCTACCCAAAGACTATGTGACTATTGGAAAAGTTCCGTATTTTAGTCTTTGTCTGCGGCAGATGGCGTACTGGCGCCGACAAACAGACCGGAACTTTGACCTGCGAAGTCACGGGGTTGGGTGTCACTGTTCGCAGTTTGTTTAACTCTATCTGAACCTTTTAAGTTGTTTCGTAAATACGCGGTAGTGTGCTCACCATAAAACGGTACCGCCGGTACGGCATCACTGTCGTCAGTTTCCAGCAAGGTCTCGTAATCCGCTACACACTGTTTAAGGTCAGAACACTGTTTTTCAAGTCCTTCAATTGATTGTTTTACCTGAAACAAATGATGCTGTGCCTGTTGAGCCAATAATTCCTTCAGCGCTTTTTCAGCGGCTGCATTCGCTTTTACTGCGCCTTCCTGAGTAAAAATATAACGGGCTACAAAAAATCCGACAATTAAACCAATTACCAGCATTGCTAAGGAAATAACCACTTCCATTTTTTTCTCCAATGTTTCAAAAACCGGAACCTGATTAGACTAGAGGCCTCCGGAAACTGCTAGTGCAACATCTGCCGCTGCTCATGTCGACTATAGCAAGAACTGCGTCATTTTGCTCAGACAGTTTGTGGCAAAATGTATCTTGCGCCCATTATCACGTATGCGCGGTGAGGATGCTACCCATGTTGAACAGACCGCTTAAAATAACGTCGCTGAATTGGTATTCAGCCTGAATTCGGGGCATAATTGCGCTTTTAAAGCGCTAATCTAATTTCGTGGTACTCGGGAGTAAATCAGGCGATGACGCCGTGGGAAAAATACCAACAAGACCTTACACGGGACGATTTTAAGTTCGACCCGGCACAAGAAAATGCAGTACGGGAATTGCAGCGCTTATACGACGACTTAATGTTACAAGGGATGCCCAGGTCGTCCCTGGCTGCAAAAATGAAATCCATATTTGGGGCTAAATCCACCGCGCATTCCAGCATGAAAGGCATCTATTTTTATGGTGGCGTAGGCCGTGGCAAAACATACCTGGTGGATACCTTCTACCACTGTTTGCCGTTTGAAAAGAAAATGCGTGTGCATTTTCACCGCTTTATGCACCGGGTGCACGACGAGCTCAAGCTGCTCGGCGGTAAACAGGACCCCCTGAAAATCGTAGCTAAGAAGCTGGCTGACGAAACGCGCATCATATGTTTTGATGAGTTTTTTGTATCGGACATTACCGATGCCATGATATTGGGCACCCTAATGGAAGCCCTGTTTGCGCATGGTATTGTATTGGTTGCTACGTCGAATATCGTGCCCGACGAACTGTACCGCAATGGTTTACAGCGCGCCCGTTTCCTGCCCGCTATTGCATTGATCAACGCCCAGTGCAATGTAGTTAACGTAGACAGCGGTATCGATTATCGTCTGCGTACTTTGGAACAGGCCGAAATTTACCATTATCCGCTGGACGAAGAGGCCATGCTAAATTTACATGCTTATTTTGGTCAGTTAGCGCCGGATGAAGGCACAGAGGGCGATAAAATCGAGGTAAATCACCGTATGCTGCAAACCCTGCGCGATGCAGACGGTGTGCTGATGATCGACTTCAAAGAATTATGTGAAGGGCCGCGCAGTCAGTCAGACTATATTGAATTGAGTCGTTGCTATCACACGGTATTACTGGCCAATGTAAAACAAATGGGTCAGAACAACGACGATACCGCCAGACGGTTTATTGCCATGGTAGACGAATTCTATGAGCGACACGTTAAACTGATTATGTCTGCTCAGGTGGCATTACCGCAATTGTATACCGAAGGCAGGTTAAGTTTCGAGTTCAAACGTTGTCTGAGTCGCCTGCAAGAAATGCAGTCACACGATTATTTGGCCAAAGAACACTTACCATAATCACTAAAAATCGGTAAACTCGGGCCTTTTACAAAACGCCGACACCAGAAAGTCAGAAAGCAGAGATAGTTAAAATGGGAAGAGCATTTGAAGTAAGAAAGGCGGCCATGGCAAAAACCGCCGGCGCCAAAACCAAGGTGTATTCAAAATACGGTAAAGAAATTTACGTGTGTGCGAAGAACGGCGGTGCCGATCCCGACACCAACCTGTCGTTACGCCGTTTAATGGACAAAGCCAAGAAAGATCAGGTACCTGGTCACGTTATTGAAAAGGCCATCGACAAAGCCGCCGGCGGCGCAGGTGAAGATTTCGTACCAGCCCGTTATGAAGGATTTGGGCCGGGTAACTGTATGGTGATCGTTGATTGTTTAACCGACAACAACAACCGCACCATTACCGACGTGCGTAACTGTTTCACTAAAACCGGTGCTAAAATTGGTGCACCCGGAGCGGTGTCACATATGTTCGACCATCAGGCTATTTTTGTGTTTGATGGTGAAGACGAAGACGCGGTACTTGAAGTATTAATGGAAGCTGACGCTGACGTAACCGAAGTGGAATGCGAAGACGGTAAAATTTCCGTTTACGCACCTAATACCGAGTTTTTCAAAGTAAAAACCGCGTTACTGGAAGCGTACCCTGAACTGAACTTCGAAGTAGAAGAAATCACCTTTGTGCCTCAAACCAATGTGGATATCAGCGCAGACGACATGCCTATGTTCCAGAAATTCATGGACATGCTGAACGACTGCGACGATGTACAGGACGTTTATCACAACGCGATTACGCCAGACGCAGCAGAGTAATAATAACGTCGATATCCCGGGCTTGACCCGGGTTAAAAATACCATCTCCCCGGCCTTGACGCGGGACTTACTCCAAAGGCTGTGATGTCAAAAAGATCCCGGACAAATGCTGCGCATTTTCCGGGAAGACGGGGCGGGTAATAATGCGCTCATTATTCACTCCTCTAAGCCGGTTTAAAAACATCGTCTTCCCGGGCTTGACCCGGGACCTAGCCGAAAAGGCCGCGATTTCAAACAAACCATCCTTTCAAAGCGCTGGAATAAAATCATTATCTTCAAACGCATCCTGAATAAATTTCACGAATACACTTAAACGCATTGCCATATGTCGATTGGGTGGATATATCAGTGAGATTAGCAGTTTGTCTGGTTGATAGGCCTCCAATATGGGCACAAGCGTACCATTGGCTATAGCATCCCCCACAATAAAAGTAGGTAGTAGCGCGATGCCTTGCCCCTTCAGGGCAGCGTGCTTGAGTACGTCACCGTTATTCGAGCTTAGTACGCCATTAATTTTTACCCGCATCGGGGTGCGCTGATGCATCAGATCCCAGTAATTCCCATGCAGTAAATTGCCGTATTGCAGGCAAGGTAACTTGGTGAGTTGGGACGGTTCAACAGGTTTACCATAGCGTGTTAAAAAAGCAGGAGAGGCGACCATGCGCCGCGACGTATAGGTAATGTCGTGTTCAATTAAGGCAGGATTGGTCTCTGGCAGTCCAATGCGAAGTGTTACATCAAACTGATTCGATAACGGATCACGCTTTTCATCCGATAGTTCCAATTGAATACGAATATCGGGGTACTGCCGCATAAACGCCAACACCGCAGGCGTAAGGTGTGATAACCCAAACGACATCGGCGCATTAACCTTAATCACTCCACGCAGGCCGGTATTCCCTTGTAACAGTTGCGTTTCGGTATCGTGCAGGTTATCCAGTAGCGGCACTATGTTTTCCAGGTAAGCTAATCCTGTGTGGGTAAGTGATACCCGCCGGGTAGTACGGTTAAACAGGGTCACCTGTAAATGGTCTTCCAGCCATAACACCTGGCGGTTTAACTGAGAGCGCGATAAACCCAGTAGTCTGGCTGCAGCAGCAAAACTACCTTGATCAGCCACCGTTACAAAAGCGCGCATCGCGGTGAGTTTGTCCATCATCTAATCTTATTGTTGTGTGATGTGCAACAGTGTAGTGCTTGGTTGATGTATTGTCTCTTTTTAAGGTGTTGCTAAACTCACGCTATCTGATTTGAGGAGAGTTAATATGAAAATTCGTGACGCGAACGCACGGGGTGATGTAAATATCGGTTGGTTACAATCAAAACACAGCTTCTCATTTGGTCATTATTACGATGCGAATCATATGGGACATGGCCCGTTGCGGGTTATTAATCAGGATACGGTACAGCCCGGTGGTGGCTTTGCTGAGCACGGCCATGCAAATATGGAAATTATTTCCTATGTGTTGAGTGGCGCATTGGCGCACAAAGACAGCGAAGGCAATGAGTCGGTGATCCGTCCTGGTGATGTACAGAAGATGACGGCAGGCACGGGTATTCGTCATAGTGAATTTAATCACAGCCGCAGTGATACCGTTGAGTTTCTGCAAATTTGGGTGGTACCCAATAAGAAAAACGTGGCCCCTGGCTATGTTCAACAACACATTCCGACACTGGCTGAACCAGCAAATGAGCTTACTTTAATTTTCAGCGAATCGGGCAAAGGAAATTCCTTACCCTTGTATCAGGATGCTGATATTTTTGCTGGCAGATTAAAAGATAATACGGTATGGGAACACGCGTTACCGACATCACGTATTGGCTGGTTGCAGGTAATTAGCGGCAACGCCACGGTAAATGGTAGCAAAGTTGGCGCAGGTGACGGGGTGGCGTTTAGTGCGGGTGAACGGGTCAAACTGTCTGACACACAAGGGTTTCATGCCTTGTTTTTTGATATGAATAATGGCTGATTAGCTGTGTATGCGAATGAATATTAAAAAAGGTGAGCAAGTGCTCACCTTTTTTATAACGTATGTTGTTAAAGCGATTGAATGATCACAGTGTGAGGTGATGTGTGCTCATACCGCAGTGGAAAATTGTCAGCCAGCGCAGCCAGTAAACCGTCGATATCATTGGCATTAAATAACCCTGCAACCTGAATATTGGCCAGCGAGGCATCTCCTAACTCAATGGACAGGGTGGTGTAACGAGACACTTCACGTACGACATCAGCCAGTGATTCTCCGCGAAAAATAAGTTTGCCGGTTTGCCATGATACGCCGGCGTTGAGCTCTGCTTCGTCCACTCTGCGCACGGTTTTAACAGGTTCAGACAAGGTCGTCCGATGTCCTTGCGAAACCGACAGCGAGTTACCAGGCAGACGCACATCAACCGACTCTCTTAGTGACGTTATCGGTGCAGATTGTTGAGCTACCCGCACACGTCCTTCTGTCACCAGCAAGTCCAGCGTGTTATTCACCCATTCTACATTGAACGCGGTGCCTACGGCCTGAATGATTTGACCATCCGCAATCACACTCAATGGGCGACGATTATCTTTGGCAACCTCGATATGCAGTTCACCCTGCTTTAATTCAATGAGTCGTTGATGATCCGTGTAGGTAACAGCCACCTGAGTATTGGTATTTAAGGTTAATTTACTGCCATCGCTTAATATTAATTCGCGCATTTCGCCCACCTTGGTACTTAATGCATTTTCAAATTGAACGGTAGCAATAGATTGCGATGGCGGTTGCCAGGCACTTAGTCCCAACCAACCCAGCAACGCCACGCAAAGAAACGATGCAGCAATAGCCACTGGGCGCATTACACTGCGCTGTGAGCGCGGCGCCGGGACTATTTCTGCTAATTTACTCAGTACTTCCATTTTGTCCCACAAGGCGGCAACTTCAAGAAACGTATCCTGGTGCACCGGGGTTCTCAGCCAGAGTTTAAGTGCGGTTACGTCCTGTTGAGATAAACCGTTATCCAGTTTCACCAGCCAACGGCTGGCTTCATCCAGAATGCGGTCATCGCCGTGTAACGGCACAACATTGTTGCTGCTGTGTTCAGCCATGATTATTACTCCGCACACCGGCAGCCATATTTTCGCTCTGTTGTACTTTGCGCATATGCACGGTACAACGTTTAATGCCTTCAGCTATATGCTTTTCCACTGTTTTTTCACTTATACCTAATTCTGATGCAATGTCTTTTTGTGTGTGCCCGTATACTTTCTTTAGCACAAATGCCCTGCGGCACTGTGGTGGAAGCAGCCGAACGGCATCGCAAAAATGCGCAAATTCCTGTTGGCTGGTCATTTGCCTTGTTGTTTCATCCTCAAGGTCATTTTGCTGACTGTCCAGTTCATCGATTGCTTCAATCGCATCATCAATTAATCTTACATCAGCGCGTTTAAGATGGTCATAAGCAAGATTACGCGCCGTTTTATATAAAAATGAACGGGGTTCCCGTATGTGACTGGTATCCTTTACCTGGCACAGTCTTACGTAGGTGTCCTGTAAAATGTCATCCACTTCTTTTGGCGGCACTATACGCGACAGCATTTTGGCAATGCCGTTACGGGCCGTCATGTAGGCGTTGTGAATAGTACTATCGACAGACATTTTCATTATTATTATGTGGCTTTTACTCTATAGACGAACACGGATTGTATTTCCCCCAGTGCATTATAGATAAAATTGCGGTAGGTCGTGAAATAACGATATTGTTAACAAAATGTGATTGCTTCTTTACAGTGGCTACACACGTATTATAGGGTTGTGCATCGCAAGCAGATGCCCTCTGTGCACTGAGACAGGCGAAAGTAAACTATTGGGTGGAACGGGTGAAGTTGTGGCGATTGTGAGCCTGATTGCAGTAAACGGATGATTAACTTGAAACGTGTGAGTTGGATTGATCTGCTGCCAATAGCTATGGTGTTGGGCTTTGGGCTGTGCGTGTCGTTGCACGCCAGCGGGGCAGAACAAGGCGAGCGGGAAGCGCGCACTATTGCTTTTACTATTCCCCATCAGTTTGCAGATGAAGCCCTGATTGCGTTTGCCAACCAGGCCGGGCTCACCATCGTATTTCCCTACAATAAGGTACGCCATACCCGGGCTAATGCCGTTGAGGGCGATTATACGGTTGAGCAGGCAATCACACTGTTATTGGCCGGCACGGATTTAATTGCTGAAGTCAGTGAATCCGGCCGAATCAAAGTGTCGCTCAAACACGAAAATCATGACACTTCGGGCATTTTCAATTGGGTCTCAAGATTTTTTGCCAGACAAAATGATTTACTCAGTGTACCGGTAAATAATGATCAGCAACTGGTTGAGTACATTGAAGTACGTGGCTTACGTGCAAGAACGGCACAGTCTCTGGCAATAAAACGCGACTCAGATTATTTGCTGGAAACCATACAATCTGTAGAAATGGGTAAATTCCCTGATCAAAACCTGGCTGAAGCACTTCAGCGGGTATCGGGTGTTGCCATCGATCGCGCCGAAGGCGAAGGACGTTATGTTACCGTGCGCGGTTTTGGCCCGGAATTTAACCGGGTATTGATTAATGGTCGACAACTGGCAACCGATAGCCTTGGACGAGAGTTCAGCTTCGACACGCTGGCATCAGAATTGGTAAGCAATGTTACCGTATATAAACAAAATCAGGCTTCACAGCAAACCGGCGGGATAGGCGCCACTATTGATATCATAACCGATAAACCGCTTTCCTTCAGAGGGATGCGGGCCTCCGCAAGCGCTGAAATGCAATACGACGACAATGCTGACCAATGGACGCCTCAAGGCTCCGTGTTGTGGCGCAACACGTTTATGGATCACAAACTCGGGGTATTGATGTCGCTCACTCATCACCAGCGCGATGCCCGCATCGACGAAGCTCAAATCGACGGTTGGTTGGTAAATACGGATGTACCTGAATCGTCGTTGAACCGGGCATCCGACACATTGTATGTACCTCGAAACTACGACCAGCGGGTACGGTTTGACAATCGGACCCGGACTGGCGGCACGCTGGTCCTGCAATATCGCCCCAATGCAGATTTAGACATTACTGCAGACTACCTGGGCTCGCGTTTTAACGTTAATACCTCCGCCACTTCCATGGGCCATTGGTTTACGTCCAGCAATCTTGAAGATGTGCTATTGGATAGCAACGGCACCGCAGTGAAATTTTCTCAGCAGGAGGGGCACGCTACCGACTTTCACGCCCGCACCTTTAATCGCGATAGCGCATTGTATGCCGGTGGCGTAAATATTGACTGGCAGGTAAATGAGTATTTCTCGCTTAACAGTGATATATCTGTGTCGCGTGCTACGTCTCAGGATAAACGCGGCGATGGTAATGCATTATCACTGATTGGTTATTTAAATCGCTCGACGTTTGATCACACTCAGGGGCTGGTGTTGCCCTCGATTTACGGCTTTCAAACGGCTAACCCTTCACAGGTAAATGCCGCTGGTGATGAATTGGGTGTTGGCAGCTATCTGGATCCGGCAAATGGCCGTTCACATGTTATGCTTAAACGCGGATGGGATGTCAGTGATACTGTGCGTCAATGGAAAGCGGATGGTCGTTATTTATTAAATAACCGAGGCCTCACACAGGTTGATTTTGGCTGGCGTGTGGCCGACCAAACCAAGCAGAATACGCGTTACGACAACGAGTTCAACGCCCGTCACTGTACCTTTTGTGGTTATTTTGATGCGCCCGATATTCCAGACAGTTTTCAACGTTTGTTTAACGCCGGTGATGACTTTCTGGACCAGGTAAGTGGTCACGACGGCATCCCACACCAATGGCTCCGCCACAATGGGCCACAGTTATTCGCCTTTCTGGAAGACGCCGGAGATGTTGATTTAAGTGCGGTTAAACGCAATAACTCATTTGTAATAAACGAAAAAACATATGCACTTTACGCCGACCTAACCTATGAATGGGATTTTTCCTCTCTCTATGTGGTGGCGCACACGGGTGTTCGATTGGCTCACACCGACGTTGAAGTGTCTGGGATTTCCGAACAATTGGCATCGCTGGTGATCCTGGATAAAACCGAACTTGCGCCTGTTATGGGGGCAGTAGAGCCGGTGAATTTCTCGCAGTCTTATTCAAATTGGCTGCCTAATGTTCAGGTTAAGGCAAGCTATCGCGATAAATGGGTAGTCCGAGGAGCCTACTCTCACAGTATAACGCGACCTACGCTGTCTCAGATGACTCCCGGTATTAGTTTCACCAGCACCCGGCAGGGCGGGGATTTACGGGCATTTATAGGGAACCCGTTACTGCAACCGTTTGAGTCGCGCAATCTGGATGTGGCGTTGGAATTTTACTATCAGAAAGACAGCTACCTGGCCGCGGCAGTTTACCGCAAATACGTGGATAACTTTATTTTAAGCGCTAATCAGGATGTGCCATTTCCGGGCGTAACCGATCCGAGCACTGGCGACGATCCGAATGCGCCGGACAGTGCAGACAGCACCGCCGTGTTTGACATCGTTAGCCCGGTAAACGGGCAAACTGCCATGGTGGATGGTGCTGAATTAAGCTGGCAGCATGCCTTTGGCGATTCCGGCTTTGGTGTTCAGGCTAATTTGAGTTCGGTAAGCAGTAATGCCGAACTCGACAAAGACGATGTTAAAACCAAGTTTGCGCTTACCGGACTCTCTGGGGGGGGGAATCTCGTGCTTTTTTATGAGCATGGCCCACTACAGTGGCGAGTAGCCTATAACCGTCGTGAGGGCTTTTTGCAGTCATTGGTGCAGTCGCAAAGTAACGAGCCTACGTTTGTGAATCCCTATCAGCAATGGGATGTCAGTGCCTCATATCAACTCAATGGTCGTGTTACAGTGTATGTTGAAGGAATTAATCTCACCAACGAAACCGTTCACAAACACGGCCGGTTCAATAATCAGCTGTTATTGGTTCAGGACTCAGGCGCTCGCTTTATAATAGGCGTGAGCGCTACTTACTAATACCAATTCTGCACGTAGCGGTTAGCCGCCCTGTTGCATCACTATGAGCTGTATAGCGGTTTGCAGGTAAACTATCTGAGCACACGGCACGGGCCGGAAAAAATATGGCGCGATTGAAAATAGCATCTATCTTGTCGGTTTGTTCAAACTGAGTTGCCAACCGCTGTGTTGGGTGTGAAATTACGCCACTCTCTGTTGTGTGTAATGAGAGATCACTACGTAAGATGCGGATATGCTCGCTGTCGTGTCTTTGATTAAGTCCAGCGATCTTGTTTCGGTAAAAAGAGGTGCCGTCCTGCGGGTTATCAAACAGGTAATGAATCATTATCCATTCCTCGCACTCATTTACACCTGGTTTCGAAGTAGACTTTGCATTGGATGGTCTGGCTGAATCTGCTGAAGGGTGGCAGAACCGCGCATCCTGTAGAGTAAATTCCTGGTTGTCTAATCCGGCCAACCAAAATATGGCGGGTAAAGTGCGGTGCAAAAATGCAGGGTAATGCCCAGGCATGGGTTTCAATCCAGCACTTTCTGAGTGCATTTCGCAATCAGCCAAACTCACCAAAGAATCGGGTTCCGGATGAAAATCATCTACTATTAACAAGGGCGTACGGCTGTTGCAGATATACTGTAAACGGATTGCGCCTATTGGCGCGTTGTTGTCAGCGATAGCTAGCATTGGCATCTCTATTCCTTGTGTTAAATATTAATATCCCGTGGTCTGGCATCCAGGGAAGCTTCCGAAAAAGTGGGCCAACAGGTGTAAAAACAGGGAGAGCACTCCTATTGGCCACACAAGCACGGGTGCAAAACACATTGCCAGTCAACTCAACAGTGAACTGGCAACTAAGCATATAGACGACTTAGGCTTATGAATCCCCCAGAGTAATTTACAAAAAGATCACATTGCCAACTGTTTGTTTTTATTAAGCTATTGAAATTTAATTGTTTAATTTGGTTTTGCTTTGCTTGTGAATAGAGGCTGACGGTAAGTATTTGTTTTGGCGAACAAGTCGATTGGTATTATTGGGTAAACGCGGTATCATTCGCGCCGGAGATGGCCAGGTAATCGCTGCTTCCGCTTGCGGAAGGGGAGGAAAGTCCGGGCTCCACAGGGCAGGGTGCCAGATAACGTCTGGGCGGCGCGAGCCGACGACCAGTGCAGCAGAGAGTAAACCGCCTAAGCGCTTCGGCGCCGGTAAGGGTGAAAGGGTGCGGTAAGAGCGCACCGCGCAACTGGTAACAGTTTGTGGCACGGTAAACTCCACCCGGAGCAAGACCAAATAGGCTCCCTTCACGTGCGGCCCGCACGGGGAGCGGGTAGGTTGCTTGAGCCAGTGAGTGATTGCTGGCCTAGAGGAATGATTACCACTCGCGAGAGAACAGAACCCGGCTTATACGGCCATCTCCACTCTTTTCTTATCACCTTATCAGGCGTCGTTGTATTCTTTAACGATGAGTCTTGCTTCACTCATCGACGCGGCAAGTGCATTAACACAATGTTCGTCGAGCTTTCCATCGTTCACCATTTTTTGCAGCTCTGCCAGCGCGTCGGGTATCGACCAGGGCTTTTTGTAAGGACGCTCATGCGTGAGGGCATCAAAAATATCCGCCACAGTAACAATGCGGGCTTCTATGGGGATCGCATCGCCAACCAAACCATTCGGGTAACCAGAACCATCCATGTATTCGTGATGGCAGGCTATAATGTTACGCATGATTTGCGCCGGTTGCAGGCTCAGAAGTCCGAAGTTACCCAGAATTTCGTCGATAATACTGACGCCTTTCGTTACATGCATCTCTATGATTTTTCGTTCTTCCGGGGTTAACTTGCCATTTTTGAGCAGGATGGCATCAGGAATGCCAATTTTGCCAATGTCGTGAAGTGGCGCAAACAAATAAATATGCTCTATGATTTCGTCGGTAAGCTGATAACTTGCCGGTACATGCTGGGCAATCAATTTGCTGAATTCCGCCATGCGGGTGAGGTGCATACCCGTCTCAAAATCCCGCAGACCCGCAATGTTGCGTATGGCAGATGCCGTAGCAACAAGCAACTGGGCTGTAGCCACTTCACAGGAAACCACTTCGGCTATCTGATTGCATTTTACCAGTAGTTGCCGCTGCACCTGCTCGGTGAATGTGTTGGTTTCATCACTGTCGAGAAACAAAAATCCTACCAGGCGATTGTGATGATAAATGGGTACCGTAAACGAACTGGCGTATCCCTGCTCCAGCAACCATGCCGAGTGTTCGGTGTCGGGTTTTATTTCAAGCTGAATGTTTTCAATCACCCGGCATTCCTGATTGTCAGCCAGTGACTTAAGAGAAGGCATATTGCTTAGTATAGTTTGATACGCCGTAATCGCGTGCCCTTCCCGGGTACTGTGAATAAAGGTTTTTAAAACATCATGTTTCTCTTCGTACAGCGCGCAAGCAATCCGGATGATATGAGGATGGTCGCGAAGTATAGCGTCATGAAACTCATGCAATTTAGCCGTGAGTGTCTCGGAATTAGAGTCGATATGTACCGATTGATAAGTGATCATCGCTGTGTTTTGCCTCCAAGCTAATTTAAAGCTAGACAAAATCAGTGAAATCTCAAACTTTTTTTATCTCTTTTATTTGCCCGATACCTGGTCGGGTAATCAAGGTTGGTTGTTAATATGTTGTTAATGTGCAAGAGCAGTAACATTCTGAATTTACTGTCATTATTTCTTCACCGAATGGTCAAGTTTCGTTCATGGATTTGTCACTCAGCCGCCTTAGCCTATCTCGCAATCAGCACATTATTCACCTCACACATATAACAACACTCTTTTAAGGAACACACATGAACATGAAAGTAACTTACAAGCGCTCGCTACTGGCGCTGTCAGTACTTAGCGCGATTGGCGCACCGGTTACGTTTGCAGAAGAAGCCGCAAGCGTTCCCAGTGAAATTGAAGAAGTCACGGTGATTGGCAGAAGCGTTTCTTATGCAAACAATGCCACGGATGACTCAATGCTAAAACAACAGGCCAGCCTGACCAGCGTATTGGCAGCAGTAGACAACCTGCCGGGCGTGTTAATTAATGAAGGGGACACCTTTGGATCGGATGACTGGTCTACCAGTATTTCAATCCGTGGCTTTCAGGTCGATCTGAGCCAACAACAAATTGGTATTACAGTTGACGGCATTGCCAACGGTAATTCCAACTACGGTGGTGGTGCCAAAGCTAACCGTTATATCGACACCGAAAACCTGCGTGCAGTAGAAGTGTCTCAGGGTACCGCCGATATCGCGTCGCGCTCAAACGAAGCACTGGGCGGCACATTAAACTTTACTACTATTAATCCGGGCGTTGATGAGCAATTGGTAGTCAGTGGCACAACCGGTGATTTTGGTGCCCAAAAGATGTATATGCGTTTGGAAACCGGAGAAATTGCACCGAATACCTATGCCTGGATGAGTCTGTCGTCACAAAACAATAACGATTGGATGGATGGCGTGGGCGAAGCCAATCGCGATCACTATGCCGCAAAAATTGTGAGTTACCTGGATGATATGGACATCACTGCGTATATGTCGTACGACGATACCCACGAAGATAACTACCAGCGAATTTACGGTTTAAGCCAGTTTGAGCAAAACCCAGAATGGGATCAGTTAACCTCTGATTGGACGGGGATCCCATATGTTGACCAATCTTACCGACGTGGCTGGTCAACATTACGTGAAAACTGGTTCGCGTATCTGGAAGCCAATATGACACTGGGCGCGGTTGAGGTAAAAGCCAATGCGTATTATCACGAAAACAGCGGACGCGGTGACTGGATCCCGCCTTATATTGTGGATGTCACTAACGATGGCACTAACGGTCATTCAGAATTGGTACACGGTAATACGGCATTGGGCGGCGCTGTTTTAGGCCAAATCTTCTTTGTGGATGCCAACGGTATGTCTCTCAGCCCCGAAGCGGGCTGTGTCAGTTCACTTACCTTCCCATACGGTGGAGGCGGTGCACAGTACGACCCGGCTTGTTATCCCGACAATGCCATTCCGGTTAGCTCATACCGTCATACTAACTATAAAAAGCAACGCGCAGGTATAAACGTAGACGCCGTATGGACAACTACTATTGGCGATATGGAAAACACCGTTCGCGGCGGTTTGTGGTACGAAGACTACAATCGTGAAGAAACCCGTAGCTGGCAAAAAATTATAGATTCCACGGTAGGTTATGAATTTGACCACGTTCCTTACTGGATCCAGTACAGCCGTGAATTCCCAGTAGAAACCTTAATGTTTTATGTTGAAGACGAATTCGACTTCAATGTAGCCAAAGTGCGTGTGGGTGCCAAGCAGTTTAACGTGGATGTTGAAAAGAAAGACCGTTTCGACAGCAGCAAAAATCTGGCGGTATCGTCAGACTCTGACGTCTTACTGTCGGCTGGTGTTGTTGCACCGTTACCCGTTGAAGGTGTAGAAGTATTCGCGGGTTATGCAGAAAACTATGCAGCAATTAAAGATGTGGTACTGGAACGCGACGATGCTGACTTAAGCAAAGTAGAGCCAGAAACCGCTGAAAATATTGATGTGGGTATTCGTTATTCAATACCGGGTTTAAATGCAAGCTTAACTTACTACAGCATCAGTTTTGAAAACCGCATTCGCTTTGTAAGCAGCGAGGACGTAACGGGTATCGACTTCCTTGAATCGGCTGCAGGTGGCTATATCAACGACGGTGGGATTGAGTCTGACGGTATTGAAATGGCTGTGGATTATCAGGTCACCGATTCACTGGGCTTGTATGTGTCGTACACTTACAACAATTCAGAATATACCGATGAAGGCTCTGAAGGCGTTCAGGTAATTGGTACGCCGGAAGATATGGCGGTTGTGAGTCTGGACTACCAGCGCGGTATTTACAGCGCCGGGCTCTCTACCAAATACGTAGGGGAGCGCTCTGCGGGCTCATTCACGGTTGATGCTTACTCGGTGAGCGACTTCTACCTGGGCGCTACCCTTGAGAAGCCGGTATCGGGCATTGAGCAAATTGACGTACGGCTTACCATTAATAACCTTATGGACGAAAGCTACCTTGGCACTATCGCAACCGGGGCTGCCTGGATAGGTGCGCCGCGTACCACTGCACTAAACTTCAAAGCAATTTTCTAAGTCCTTATGCGCTGTTAACAAGATATTGCCACCTTTAATATAAGGTGGCATTTTTGTTTTAAATTTATTAATTTAAATCTTTACATAACATTTAATAAATTATTCATGGAATCTCAATGACGTTTCTTGTAGCGTGTTGCACATTATTGATTCAATTTTGTTGCTTATGCGCGTATCTTCCTGGTCAGTCCGTACCCGATTATTTATTTTGATAACGATGTCATTGTTGGCAATGGCAACACTGGAAACGCTGAATATTAGCCATCAGTATCAGGATGCGCTGCAATTTCGCGAGGAGCAGATACAACAGTTGGTCCAGGCATCGGTGGGGCAGCTTGAGTATTATCATCAGCAAGCGCAAAGCGGTGTAATGTCGCCTGAAGACGCTAAAGCTATTGCTCTTGATGTACTGAACCGGCAGTTTTTTGGCAACGACGGTTATTTTTTTGTGGTGGATCAGGATGCCGTAATGATTGGGCATGGTGAGCGACCCGATGTACGGGGCAAGTCATTCGCCAGTACCCTGAGTGAAGATGGTATCGCTATTTTTGCCAATATGGCTGCACTGATAAAAAATCGGCAACAGGACGGCGACTTTTTTAATTATAAGTGGAAGCCAGCGGGCGCCACTAAACCTGAGGCAAAAGTAAGTTACGTGCAGGCGTTCCAACCCTGGGGTTGGGCTGTTGGTACCGGAGTGTATATTTCCGATATCGAACAAACCGTGGTAAGCAGCGCGTTAAGTAGTTTGATTGGACTGTGCGTTGTTGGCGTGCTGCTGGCTGTGATTGCCATCGTTATCATTCGCTCTATCGTGCGCCCTCTGCACGAAATAGAAAGCGTGATCGACAGCATGGCAGATGCCAATTTATCGCACCGTGTCACTTACGTGGAAGATAACGAACTGGGCCATATGGGCCGTTCGGTGAACAAAATGCTGGAGAATATGGTGAGCCTTATTCACCAGCTATCGTCTTCTGCTACACAACTTCATGGCAGTGCCCAGCAACTTTCTACAGCGTCATTACAAACCCACAAAGGCAGTGGGGCGCAAGTTAATCTGACGCATCAAATCCGCAATGGGGTAGACAGCATGCTTACCACTATCGACTCTATTTGTAAGCAAAGCGCGGAATCGTCGGCGTTAGGCCGCGATGTGAATGTGCGTGTTCATCAAAGCAGTGAGCAATTAAATGCCAGCCAGCAAATGGTGGAAAACTTACTCGGCGCGGTAAGCACGACGGCTAATAGCCTGCGTTCACTGGAAAAAGACACGGTGGAAATCAGTGCCGTGATGGTTGAAATTGAAAGTATCTCTGAGCAAACGAATTTGCTGGCATTAAACGCAGCCATCGAAGCGGCCAGAGCGGGCGAGTCTGGCAGAGGGTTTGCTGTAGTGGCTGATGAAGTGCGCAATCTTGCCTCGCGCACCCGTAGTTCAACCGAAGTGGTGCGCAAATCTATTGAACAATTACAAACCAGTGTTGACAGTGCCGTTGTGGCAATGGAACAAAGCGTGGACGAAGCTGAAAAAGCCCGCACCCTTACTGAGCAAGCCAACGGGGAATTGGCCGGTTCGGCAAAGGATATGACTACCATTCAGTCGATGATTGAGGACATTTCTCAAATCACCGAAGAACAAACCGTGGTAGCCCGTGATATCGAAACACAAGTGACTGCCATTATGGGTGTATCAGACGAAGTAAATGAAGCCACCGAGTTGGTGGCATCTAATGCTGAGCAGCTGAGTCAGCTGGCCGAAACACTGCAAAGCCAAATCAGGCATTTTAGCGTGTAACCTGTATCTTGCTCAGGGCTTATTTAATTGAGAATGGGGTGAAATTAGTGTGCTCATCGTAAACATCCACACCCTCTGCGCGTTTGAGCACGGCGATGACTTTATAGGTAACCGGCGTTAACAGTACCTCCCATAACACCTTGAGGCCATAGTTGGTGAGCATCACGGTAATAATTAACTCGGTACTCCAGATCCCCCAAAAGGCAACCGGATAAAACACCATTGAGTCTACAGCCTGTCCCACCACGGTAGAACCAATAGTGCGTTGATAGAGCGCCTTGCCTTTCGACATCACTTTCATTTTTGCCATCACGAAAGCATTGGTAAATTCGCCCAGCCAAATTGCCAGCACAGACGCCAGTACAATTCGCGGAGCCTGACCAAAATTCATGGCAAAACTGTCCTGACGACTGATTCCACCCACGTCCTGATTCCAGTTTGGTGAGGGCGGCATTTCAGTAATAAACCACGCCATAAACGCGGCGAACGCCGCAGCAAAAAAGCCCGCCCAAATAGCACGGCGCGCCCGTTGATAACCGTATACTTCGGTGAGTACGTCACCCAGCACATACGAGAGCGGAAAGAAGATTACCCCAGCGCCAAAGGTGAATCCGGCAATTTCGGCAACCTTGCCGGCACCGATAATATTGGAGCAAACAATCAAAATACAGGTGGCACCCAGCATAAAATCAAAAAAGCGAAAGTGCCGCGTTGACGTGTCGGTTACTTTGTTCAGCGATGTGTTCATAAAGTCTGCATGAAAATGACTAAAAGAAAAACCTAAGATAACAGAAGAGGTTGGGTATAAATAGACGTGTTAATCTACTTGCGCAATGTTGTACCATTGCCACACTTTATGACGCAACTCAGATTCGTTAAAAGGCTTACTAATATAGTCGTTCATGCCTGCCGCTATACAGGTATCCCGATCGCCTTTCATCGCATTCGCGGTCAGGGCAATAATGGGCACATTCTGATAACTGTCCCCCGCCTCTCCAGAGCGTATACGTCGAGTGGCTTCGTAGCCATCCATTACCGGCATCTGGCAGTCCATCAGAATCAGATCAAATTGCGCTTTGGCACCTTTTAAGGCGTCGATGGCTTCTTGCCCATTTGCCGTTACCATTACTCTGCAATCGTTTAAATGCTCCCGCGCTACCACCTGGTTAATGGTGTTGTCTTCTACCAGCAATACCAGTGGTTTATAACTGCCTGTGGCAAAGCTGTCAGCCGATTGGCTCTGTGCCCCTGTGTATTGTGCCGGAGCATCCTTGAGCGCAGGATACAGCAAAACAGAAAAGCTAAAGGTGCTGCCTTTGCCTTTTGTACTGGTTACGTGAATATCACCACCCATTAGTTGAATAAGTTGCTTGCTGATAGCCAACCCTAATCCTGTGCCGCCGAATTGCCGTGTTGTGGATTCATCTTCCTGGCTGAACAATGAGAAGATATTGTCGAGTTGACTCGCTTCAATGCCAATACCAGTGTCAGACACTTCGCATTTTAGCGTAAAGTGATCCTCAGCCCGCACCAGGGTTGCCTGAACGGTCACTTTGCCTTGGGAGGTGAATTTCACAGCATTGCTTAACAGATTGCTTAGGATTTGACGTATACGAACGGTATCGCCACTCACCCATTGTTCGCTTAGCGAACATGTTAGGGTTACCGGAATATCCTTCGTTGCTCCTTCAAACGCATAGTGTTCAATGGTTTCGTTCAGCAAATCCATCAAATTAAAATCGTGTCGCTCAACGGTGAGTTTGCCGGCTTCGATTTTTGAAAAGTCCAGAATATCATTGATGATATGCAGCAGGTCTTTGGTGCTTTGGCGCGCCATGCGTACATAGTTTTGTTGTGATTCATCCAGCTTGCCGTTGGTTAACAGCCCCAGCATGCCGTAAATACCATTAATTGGCGTACGGATTTCATGGCTCATACTGGCCAGAAAGCGCGATTTCAGTTGGGTTGACTCTTCCGCACGTAGCTTTGCTTCTTCCAGATAACGGGAGGTCTGTTCTTGTAGTGTTACGTCCTGTTGGATCCCGATAAAGTGCGATACGCTGCCATCGCGTTGTTGAATGGGCGATAGCGTCAGTTTGTTATAAAACTCCGAACCGTCTTTGCGGTAATTGAGTAGCGTAATTTCAACTCCTTGACCGGTATTGATGGCGTCAGATATTTGCTGGATATGTTCAGGTGCGGTGTTGGGGCCTTGCAGGAACCGGCAGTTCTTGCCTAATACCTCAGTTTTGCTGTAACCCGTGAGTTTTTCAAACGCTGTGTTAACGTAAATCAATGGGTTGCCCGGTTGATTGATGTCTGAAATAACAATACTCACCGTGGCCTCGTTCATTGCCCTGGTGCGAATTAATACGTCTTTTTCCAGAATAACCCGCTGCGTAATGTTTTCACCTACCAGAATATGCCCGATGAACTCGCCTTCGTCGTTCAGCATGGGGCTGGTGTTCCAGCTTACATGCAGTTGTTCGCCGGTGCCTTTTTGATAACTGAGTTGCAGCTTTTTAGCTGTGCGCACTGCCGGGTGTAATACATTCTTCAGAATATCGTCAAAGGTTTGTTCGTAGTGTTCCGTGAAATGGGTAAATGCCGAGTTCGACAGAATAATCTGGTCGTCGTTGTTTACTACTACCAGTATTTCTTCCATGGAGTTAGTAATGTTGCGAAACCGGTTATTCGACAGCGACAGGTCGTTCACACTTTCAATAAGCTGCTCAAATGCATAGCGGATTTGCGACATTTCGAGTGTGGGCTCCTGCGCTTTTTCGCTACGCCCCTGGCTACTGTCTATTTGGTGTTCGAGGTTTTCATGCAGGCGTTGCAGCGTGAGTGACGATAGATTCGCCGCAGCGCGTACACTGTATAAACTGGTAAGGATAATGGAAATAACAGCAAGGGTAAGAATAGGGATAAGCCAGAATATATTGTTGTAAGCGTTAATAAAGGGCTCAAAACTCACCAGCAAGAACTTATCCCATTGGGCACTTGCAGTGTATTGCGTGTTCAAATCCAGTGAATAATAGTTTGTACCCACGGGGTACTGCTTTGGATGGCTTGAATAGAGTACCTTCCCTTGCTCACCAACAATCAACTGTGTGGCGACATTCGGGCGATTGCTCACTATCCAGTGCAATGAATCTACGTAAAACGCCAATGCGCCTTCCGCCATGCCGTTAATCATTACGGGGGCCACAATGAACACACCGTCTTCGTTTACAGATGTATAGGATTCGGCGTTACTCAACACCTGAGTTTGCCAGGCATTTAAATAGTGTACCGGTACTCGGTCATCCCAATTTTTGAATAGCAGCTTGTCTCCTGCAAAGTTAAACAGGGCAAGGCTAAGATTGCGATCTTCGGTGATTTGCGTCGATTGAATGAACAACGGCAGATAATACTGCTGATAATCCATATCAATTAAACCGTTTACCAGCAGATCATTATTGGCAATGGTAATCAGCTCTGAGCGGGTAAGTTCGATACTTTGTTCAATACTGTCTTTTAAATCGGTTAAATACCCCTTGTGCACTTCCCCGATATGGCGATTGGCGGTTAAAAAAACCGCTGAGAAGATTATCAGGGTAATCGCAACCAGAATAACCGCCAGTTTGGGCAGCATTATGCGTTGAAGATATTGCCTTAGTGACGGCAAACGCGACATCAATTAACCTCGGGGTAGGGTTCTAAATGTCCGAGTGCATTAAAGCGGGACATAAAATAATCGTCAGCAAACAATGCATCGTGCCTGGTTGGCGTAAATGGCGGTATGTATTGTTTAATCAGCCCCTGATGTTCGCTTAAGTTTTCCATCGCAGCCTTCACCGCATTTGCATCCAGTGTGCCAGCTTGTTCGGCTGCTTTGGCTATTATATGTATTAAATCGTAGGCATGTGCAAGCCCAACGACGCCTAAAATGCTATCGCGCTGTGCATTGGTATCGAATCGATTGCGGTAAGCATTAAATACGCGTTGGTTAATCTCGTCCTGTGGATTGCGTTCAAAACTGAAGGTTTGCAATACAGCAAAATCCAATTGATTGAGCGTTGATAAGCCGATCCTGGCGGCAAAATCGCCGCCTGCAATGCCCCAATGTGAAATCATTGGCAACGGTTTTTCGAGTTGCACCATGGTATTGGCAATCACCACCCCTTCCGGCGCATTCACCACCATAAACAACGCCTGCGCATCACTTTGTGCTATTGCCCGCATTTCCTGCTGAAAGTCTTGTTGACGCCAGTTGATCCACTGCACACTTACAATAGAAATGCCATACGCTTCACTGTGTTGTTGTAACGACGCTAAATTCGAGCGACCCCATCCAGTGCGCTCAAGTGCCAGAGCTATACGCGAAATACCGCGTGCGGCTGCGTGACGCAACATCACTTTGGCCGCTTCTGCATCGCGCACCGAAATGCGAAATACGAAATTGGGGGAATAGTCATTGTCGATGATACTGGTACCGGCAGCCCACGGGCCCAGGTAAATCAGTTGATGTTTATGAATATAAGGCAATTCGGCCAGCGCAACCGGGGTATGTACACCCCCCAAAACCGCCAGCAGGTTCGGGTTTTTAGCATAGGCTTCAATATTTTTAATACCCCTTGCAGGGTTTCCCCGGTGATCGCTGATTTCGAGCACAACCTGCCGGTTAAGGATGCCGCCCCGCGCATTAATTTCGTCGATCGCCAGTAATGCACCGCGCTTGATGGCCTGACCCCCTTCTACGGCTACAGAACTCATATCGGCATCAAGACCAATTACTATGGGCTGTGATGCAATTACAAGTTTTGCGCTACACAACATTACTACTAGCATTGTAACAAAGGTGGCGGCAGTGTTTACCAGTAACTGCTGGTATCTCACAAAGTATCCTTTTGGCTAAATGTTAATGGGTAATTACCCGGTTATATCATCAAGCATAACAAACAAATACAGGCTTAAAGATAAATTATTTATCTGCTGTTTCAATGGCTTTCCAACGCACAAGAGTAGTTTTATGCAATCCGGTATTGGCTAACTGGCACGGTAATTGTTTTATTTGCATGGCAATTGTTAAGTATTTGTATATGGTTATAGTAGATGTCTGAGCAAAAATGAATGTGGTTTGCTGTTTATTTTCCAAATGAAAGTAACAGTCTTAACAAGCGTATAATCAATAACGGCAGAAAAAAGCAGGCGTTTAGGGCGGGATACTCGCGTAAAACGCACTACGCTT
The DNA here is from genome assembly GCF_006494365.1 of Aestuariibacter sp. GS-14. Taxonomy (GTDB): domain Bacteria; phylum Pseudomonadota; class Gammaproteobacteria; order Enterobacterales; family Alteromonadaceae; genus Alteromonas; species Alteromonas mangrovi. The sequence goes on along the minus strand of NZ_VHIP01000006.1, from coordinate 11,431 downwards.
AAAAGAATAACAATAAATAAGGTGAGTATGCAGGTTCCTTCTATCATCGACGTCGAAGCAAGTGGCTTTGGTGCGCACAGTTATCCAATCGAAGTTGGCGTGGTTCGCGAGGACGGCGGCAAATTTTGTCAGTTGGTGAAACCCTATGAAAGCTGGACGCACTGGGAGCCTGAAGCCCAGGCATTGCACGGGCTTAGCCGCGAACATCTGCTTAAGCATGGCCATGATGGCCGCGAGGTTTGTCTGGCGTTGAACGAATTTTTACAAGGGCGCACTGTGTATAGCGATGGCTGGGTAGTGGATCATCCCTGGCTTATTAAATTGTTCAGTGCCGCCGGAGTGCCTATGAGCTTCGAGATACGGGCGTTGGAATATGTGCTGTCTGAGTATCAAATGGACCACTGGCAAAGCGTAAAAACTCATGTCACTGCAACCTACAAAAATGCCAGACACCGTGCCAGTGTGGATGCGCATATTATTCAACAAACCTATTATCAAACCCGTCAGGTGGCATTGAATCGAAACTTGTCTGCTGTTTATCACGGGAAATAAACTATACCAATTCGCATAGACGTTTACCCACTCAGCAACCCCCTGAGGGCAAGCTTCTATGTGAATTGGTATTATCTGGTTAAGGAGTCTCGAGTTGAAAACCATTGGATTAATTGGCGGAATGAGCTGGGAGTCCACAGCGCTGTATTACCGTTTAATCAATCAGGATGTTAAACGACGCTGCGGTGGTCTGCATAGCGCGCCGCTCATTTTACACAGCGTGGATTTTGCGGAAATTGCAGAACTTCAGCATAACAACGACTGGCCGTCTCTCGCCCGTGAGTTGTGCAATATCGCGATTAACCTGCAACAGGCAGGTGCGCAGGCGCTGGTGATTTGCACTAATACCATGCATAAAGTGGCTGCTGACATCACGGAAGTGGTGCATATACCGGTAATTCATATTGGCGATGCTATCCTTGATGCCTGTAAACAGAATGACTTTAAAAAAGTCGCATTATTGGGGACGGCCTTTACCATGGAGCAACCGTTCCTGAAAGAACATCTGCGCAATGGGGGGCTGGACGTATTGATACCCAATCAACCGGAGCGACAAATCGTTCACCGCGTTATTTATGAAGAGTTGTGTCAGGGCAGGGTCGTTGAACAGTCAAAACGGCAATATCAGGCAATCATTGAGCAGTTAAAACAGCAAGGTGCAGAGGCCGTGATTCTGGGATGCACTGAAATTGGATTGTTGATCTCTCAGGATGATTCGGTATTACCTGTGTTAGATACCACAGTGTTACATGCTAAAGCAGCGGTGGATTTTATCGTAGAAGAATAGGCAACTGAAAACAACGCTAGAAGAAGTAATGCACGCCCATTACCAGTGAGTTGTTATTTTCATCTCCCACATACCTGAATTCATAACCAACGGCTAATCCAAAACCGTAAGGCTCACCGAATTGCCAGCCAACGCCAGCGGCTGTGGCGTTGTGCCCGGTGAGTGGTAACTCTGCCGCCTGTGGACTTAAAAAATACTGTGTATTGCGCAAGGTGGCGTAAACCCATTGCGAAGATGACGCCGTTACTGCTCTTCTGGCCGACACACTCACGGCGGCCACATCAAGCAAATTTACGCTGGGTAATAAGTCCGGCACGTACGTATTACCGCGACTATTCATGTGCACATCAAACCGCCATTTGGGCAGTCGGGCATTTTGGTATTTTACAAAGTATTGTGCGTTACCTACAGGGGCGCTTACCAGAGGGGATTCTGGTAAAACTGAAGGTTGATTTGCCAGCAGAGGACTACAAAAACTACCGGCCAGACACAACACAAGTGTGCGGCACAGTCGCATGTTTTAGGTTCCGGTTTTTTGTTGAGTGTTTTTATTAACTATAGCGTTATTCACACGTATCACAATAGCGCTTTAAAATTAATTTATGTCTTTCTTAATTTATTTTTCTGCCTTGTAATCTTCAGCCTTCCACTATCAAGTTAGTGCTTACAAACTGCATGTGAGCGCATCTGTAATAATCTGTTAATGTTATGAATTTTAAAGATAAAAATACTTGGTAATACCGGAGTAGGAAAAACCCGGGTTTATTCGGTAGCGTGGAAAATTTTTATATCCTGCGCTAACGTTAAGTTATCCGGCGGTTAAAGGAGTGCCGTTTAAGTGAGCCAGGATATTGTTCGTATACGAGGATAATGTGATGCGTGCAGAATGGGAAACAGAGCGAAAGTTTGTCGTAACGGGAGTGCCTGACGGATTATTGGAAACCCGCAAGTCTGTGCCGGTCCGACAGGGGTTTTTATCGTCCGATGGTGAGCGTCATGTGAAGATATGTGACGAGGGTGGCATCTTCACCATGATGGTGAAACAAGGGTTCGGCTTTAAGCAACAAAATACAAACGTTGATATTAGTGCCGATCAATTTGAACAGTTGTGGCCGCTTACCAAACATATGCGGGTAGAAAAGCAGCGTTACCGCTTAGGGCATATGGGGCATAATTTGGTGCTGGATGTGTTCGCAGGGCATCTGGCCCCATTGATATTAGTGGAGGTGGAGTTTGATTCTGAAATGCACAGCCGGCAGTTTTTACCGCCAGATTTTGCAGAGTTTGAAGTGACTCATCGACGTGAATATCAGCTTGCACATCTTGCCAAATGTGGATTGCCTGATTCACTGGCATTAATGAGTTGTCATTACTAACCGTTTGTTCATGCAACTTAAACACAAAAAAGAGGCAACCAGTGCCTCTTTTTTTATAGTATTAATGCGTTAATTTATTTTACTGAATTGCGCAGTAACTCTGCTTTGTCGGTGGCTTCCCATGGGAATTCTTCACGACCAAAGTGTCCGTACGCTGCGGTAGGACGGTAAATCGGACGTTCCAGGTCCAGCATTTTGATCAGGCCATAAGGGCGCAAGTCAAAGTGCTCTTTTACCAGCGCAACCAGTGTGTTTTCATCTACTGTGCTGGTACCAAATGTATCAATACTGATAGAGGTTGGTTCAGCCACACCAATAGCATACGACACCTGAATTTCGCAGCGCTTGGCCAGGCCAGCAGCAACAATGTTTTTGGCTACGTAACGGCCCGCATACGCGGCAGAGCGGTCTACTTTGGATGGATCTTTTCCTGAGAATGCACCACCACCATGACGCGCCATACCACCATAGGTATCTACAATGATTTTACGGCCTGTTAAGCCACAATCGCCCATTGGACCACCAATTACAAACCGGCCGGTAGGGTTAATGTGGAACTTGGTGTCCTTTGTAATCCACTCAGCAGGCAGCACTGGCTTGATGATTTCTTCCATTACCGCTTCGCGCAAGGTGGCCGTAGAAACAGAATCACAGTGCTGGGTAGACAGTACAACCGCATCAATACCCACTGGCTTGCCGTTTTCATAAATAAAGGTTACCTGGCTCTTGGCATCCGGACGCAGCCAGTTAAGCTGGCCTGATTTACGCACTTCGGCCTGACGCTGAACCAAACGGTGAGAATAAGTAATTGGCGCAGGCATCAGTACGTCAGTTTCGTCTGAGGCATAGCCAAACATTAAGCCTTGATCACCTGCACCCTGTTCTTCCGGGCTGGCGCGATCCACACCTTGGTTGATGTCGGGGGATTGCTTGCCAATTGCATTCAGTACGGCACACGAATCAGCATCAAAGCCCATATCTGAATGGGTGTAGCCAATATTGCGCACGGTTTGACGGGTCAGTTCTTCAATGTCTACCCAGGCAGACGTAGTGATTTCACCGCCAACTAATACCATACCGGTTTTTACAAAGGTTTCGCAGGCAACACGTGCCCTTGGGTCCTGCTCAAGAATGGCATCAAGGACCGCATCGGAAATTTGGTCGGCAATTTTATCCGGGTGTCCTTCCGACACAGATTCGGATGTAAATAAACGCGTTGCCATGATTTCTCCGTAATGTTCTTAAAGCTGAATTCAACTATTGTAGCAAGCACAATAATAAATACCAGTCTTTACTTCTGGACGTCTAAAGGTCTATTTGTTACGTTTACTTGACACAAAGGATCAGTTCATCGTTATAAATATTACGGAAATCCCAAAACTAAGGCAGAAAACACGTTGAACTGGATAAGTCACTGGGCGACAATACGTGCCCCAGTGTAAGACGTAATCGCTGACAGCCAGGGCAAGAAGCGCCAGAGCCGCAGCAACACTCAATATTTCAGGAGACAACATGCCTTCTCGTCGAGAACTCGCCAATGCCGTTCGGGCATTAAGTATGGATGCCGTTCAGCAAGCAAAATCGGGTCACCCTGGTGCGCCTATGGGCATGGCCGATATTGCACAGGTACTTTGGTGCGATCACCTGCAACACAACCCGGCTAACCCGGATTGGGCAAACCGCGACCGCTTTGTACTGTCGAATGGTCACGGCTCTATGTTGCTTTATTCATTGTTGCACCTTACCGGTTACGACTTACCGATCACCGAATTAAAGCAATTCCGTCAATTGCATTCAAAAACGCCAGGTCACCCTGAGTATGGTTATGCTCCGGGTGTAGAAACCACTACAGGTCCGTTAGGACAAGGTATCACCAATGCAGTAGGTATGGCGCTGGCAGAAAAAGTGCTGGCTGCGCAGTTTAACCGCGACAACTTCCCGGTAGTTGATCATTTCACCTACGCCTTTATGGGCGATGGTTGTTTAATGGAAGGGATTTCCCACGAGGCATGTTCACTGGCCGGCACGTTAGGTTTGAACAAGCTGATTGCTTTCTGGGACGACAACGGTATTTCTATCGACGGTGAAGTAGAAGGCTGGTTCACCGACAACACGCCAGCGCGATTTGAAGCCTACGGCTGGCACGTGATCACTGACGTGGATGGTCACGACGCTGATGCAATCAATGCTGCCATTGAAGCGGCAAAAGCAGAAACCAGCAAGCCAACCCTGATTTGCTGCAAAACGATCATTGGTTTTGGTTCGCCTAATAAACAAGGCAAAGAAGACTGCCACGGTGCACCATTAGGTGACGACGAGATCGCGTTAACCCGCAAAGCACTGGGCTGGAACTACGCGCCATTTGAAGTACCTGCTGAGATTTACGCCGGTTGGGAAGGCAAAACTAAAGGCGGCGAAGCTGAACAGGCCTGGAATGCCCTGTTTAACGACTATGCTGCGGCATACCCTGAATTGGCCGCTGAGCTGAAGCGTCGTTTATCTGGCGACCTGCCAGCCGACTTTGAAGCCAAAGCCGATGCCTACATTGCGTCGTTGCAAGCCAACCCGCAAAACATTGCCAGCCGTAAAGCATCACAAAATGCGCTGAAAGCATTTGGCCCATTACTGCCTGAAATTCTGGGCGGCTCTGCCGACCTGGCAGGCTCTAACCTGACAATCTGGTCGGGCAGCAAAGGCGTAGAAAAACACGATGCCAGCGGTAACTACGTATACTACGGTGTGCGTGAGTTTGGTATGTCAGCCATGATGAACGGTATTGCTTTGCACGGCGGATTTAAAGCCTACGGCGCGACCTTCCTGATGTTTATGGAATATGCGCGTAACGCTGTTCGCATGGCGGCATTGATGAAGCAGCCTGTTATTTTTGTTTACACTCACGATTCCATCGGTTTGGGTGAAGACGGCCCGACTCACCAGCCGGTAGAACAAGTAGTGGCCATGCGCGCTACACCAAACCTCGACAACTGGCGTCCGTGTGATCAGGTCGAATCTGCCGTTTCATGGAAACAGGCTATTCTGCGCAGCGACGGTCCAACCTCGTTGATTTTCACCCGTCAGAACCTGGCTCAGCAGCCACGTGATGCGCAGCAAGTAGCAGACATCGCCCGTGGTGGATATGTGCTGGTAGATTGTAACGGCACGCCAGATCTGATTCTGATTGCAACCGGTTCGGAAGTGCAGCTTGCAGTAGATGCAGCCAAACAACTGAGCGAGCAGGGCAAAGCAGTACGCGTAGTGTCTATGCCATCTACCGATGTGTTCGAACGTCAGGATGCTGCATATCGCGAAGCTGTTCTGCCTTCAGCCGTTGTGAAGCGCGTTGCGGTAGAAGCTTTGTCTAAAGAGAGCTGGTACAAATACGTTGGCTTTAATGGTGCCATTGTGGGTATGGACACCTTTGGTGAGTCTGCACCGGCGGGCGAGCTGTTCAAGCACTTTAATATTACTGTTGAGGCAGTGGTAGAGGCGGCGCTGGGGCTGTAAATGCCCTGGCCAGCAGGCTAGAAAAATATGGTAAGAATAGCCATTAATGGCTTTGGCCGGATCGGCCGAAACGTGTTGCGGGCACTCTATGAGAGTGGCCGCAATCAATCTATGAAAGTGGTTGCTATTAATGAACTGGCCGACCCGGCCGGTATGGCACACTTACTCAAATTCGACACTTCCCATGGCCGCTTTGCCTGCCATGTGGAACGCGACGGCAGCGATCTCATTGTTGCCGGCGATCGCATCCGTTTATGTCATCAACAGGATATTCAGGGCTTGCCCTGGGAAGCGCTGGGTGTAGATATTGTGCTGGAATGTACCGGGCAGTATCAGGATCGCGCCAGTGGTGTGTTGCACATTCAGAATGGCGCTAAAAAAGTGCTGTTTTCGCAACCCGGTGCCCCCGACATGGACAACACCATTATTTACGGTTGTAACGAAGATACCCTGCGCCCGGAGCATACGGTGGTGTCTAATGGTTCCTGCACAACCAACTGTATCGTGCCAGTTATTCAGGTGCTCGACGAAGCCTTTGGCGTTGAGAGCGGCACTATCACCACCATTCATTCTTCAATGCATGATCAACAGGTGATCGACGCTTACCATCCTGACTTACGCCGAACCCGCGCAGCCAGCCAGTCTATTATTCCGGTAGATACGCGTTTAGCGCGCGGAATAGAACGGATTTTGCCTAAGTTTGCCGGTAAATTTGAAGCCATTGCCGTGCGGGTACCCACTATAAACGTAACGGCCATGGATTTGAGTGTAACTCTGGCGGCTCAGGTTACCATTGAACATGTAAACAGTGCCCTGCGAAACGCCCGCAGTGGCAAGCTTGCCGGGATTCTTGATTACACCGAAGAACCGTTAGTATCAGTGGATTTCAATCACGATCCGCATTCGTGTATTGTAGATGGTACGCAAACCCGAGTGAGCCACAAGCAGTTGGTGAAAACCCTGGTGTGGTGCGACAACGAATGGGGATTTGCAAACCGTATGTTAGATACGGCACTGGCGATGTATCAGGTGGGTAGTCATTAAGTTAATGCATTTTTGGTTTTAGTTTAATTCAGATAAGGAAGAGCAATGTCAATCCCAAGCATGTCAGATATTGAATTGTCGGGTAAACGCGTATTGATTCGTCAGGATCTCAACGTACCGGTAAAAGACGGAAAAGTGACGTCAGATGCGCGTATTAAAGCATCGCTACCTACCATCGAAGCCGCGTTAAAAGCCGGTGCAGCTGTTATGGTAATGTCTCACCTGGGTCGCCCGGATGAAGGCGTGCCAGCGGATGAGTTTTCATTGCAACCGGTAGTGGACTACCTCAATGGCGTGCTGGATACCAAGGTAACACTGGTCAAAGATTACCTGAATGGCGTAGACGTTGCGCCGGGCGAGTGCGTGATCTTAGAAAACGTGCGCTTTAACAAAGGCGAGAAGAAAGACGACGAAGCCCTGTCTAAGCAATACGCCGCACTGTGCGACGTGTTTGTTATGGACGCGTTTGGTACGGCGCACCGTGCTCAGGCGTCTACGCATGGCGTTGCCAAATTTGCGCCGCAAGCTGTTGCAGGCCCGTTACTCGCAGGCGAACTGGAAGCGCTGGCTAAAGCGCTGGATAACCCGGCCCGCCCCATGGTTGCCATTGTGGGTGGTTCAAAAGTGTCTACTAAGCTGACCGTGCTGAAATCGCTGGCTGAAAAAGTGGATCAGTTAATCGTAGGCGGCGGTATTGCCAATACCTTTATTGCGGCGCAGGGCCACAACGTAGGTAAATCTCTGGTTGAAATGGATCTGGTTGACGAAGCCAAACGCCTGATTGCCCAGGCACAGGCCAATGGCGGGGATATTCCGGTACCTACCGATGTGGTAACCGGTAAGGCGTTTGCTGAAGATACTCCGGCTGAGCTTAAAGCGGTTGCCGACGTAACCGATGACGATATGATTTTTGATATCGGCCCAGACAGCTCTGCGGCGTTGGAAGACATTCTGAAAAACGCGGGTACCATTGTGTGGAATGGTCCGGTTGGTGTTTTTGAGTTCGATCAGTTCGCTGCTGGAACAAAAGCGCTGTCTGAAGCCATCGCAGCAAGCAATGCGTTTTCAATTGCCGGTGGTGGTGATACGCTAGCAGCAGTAGACAAATATAACATTGCAGACAAAGTGTCGTACATCTCAACCGGTGGTGGCGCTTTCCTGGAATTTTTAGAAGGGAAAATCCTGCCTGCCGTTGCGATCCTCGAAGAAAAAAATAAAAACTAATATCGCACGCAGACAATTCCCGGCCAGGTACCTGTTATAGATAAATCAGGGCCTGGCAGCCTGCTAACGGATAAGCAGGAAAAACGATTTTTCGTAACCCTACAGCCGTTTAATCGCGGTACATGAAAAAGAAAGGAGTGTTGCACATGGCATCACAGGCACAGCAAGCTATGCTAGATAAAATCCTCACTCAGGGAGGCTTTATTGCCGCGCTGGATCAGAGTGGTGGAAGTACCCCAAAAGCCCTTAAACTCTACGGAATCGATGAGTCAGCTTACGCTAACGACGACGAAATGTATGGCTTAGTTCACGCTATGCGTACCCGTATCATTACCTGCAATGCCTTCTCCGGTGAGCGCGTACTGGGCGCTATTTTGTTCGAAAATACCCTGGACCGCGACATCGAAGGTTTGTCTTCGGCAAAGTTCCTGTGGCAAAAGAAAGGCGTTGTGCCGTTTCTGAAAGTCGATAAAGGCCTGGAAGCAGAAGCCAATGGCGTACAATTAATGAAACCCATCGCTGGTCTGGACGCACTGCTGGCAAAAGCCAATACGCAGGACGTGTTCGGTACTAAAATGCGTTCGGTAGTGAAACTGGCTAATCAAACCGGCATTAAAGCTGTGGTTGAGCAGCAGTTTGAAGTGGGTAAGCAAATTCTGGCAGCGGGTCTGGTACCTATTATCGAGCCTGAAGTTGACATTAACAGCCCGGAAAAAGCCGAAGCGGAAGCGCTGCTGAAGCAGGAAATTCTGGCGGAGTTAAATAAACTTGGCGACTTAAAAGTCATGCTGAAGGTAACCATTCCGGAGCAAGCTGATTTTTACAAAGAGCTGGTGGATCACCCCAACGTATTAAAAGTAGTTGCACTATCTGGTGGTTATAGCCGTGATGATGCAAACGCCAAACTGGCAGAAAACCACGGTATGATTGCAAGCTTCTCGCGCGCACTTACCGAAGGCGTATCTGCACAGCAAAGCGATGAAGAGTTCGAAGCGGCGCTGGACGCGGCCATTGAATCTATCTATCAGGCATCATTAACTTAATGATGTGTTAAGTGACGCCAGGCACACTGGCGTCGCTATATTACCTTTCCCTAATATCCCACTGGTCATTCCTGATCAAATCACGTATATTTCATAACCGACTTTAACAATACAATAACAATAAAGCAGGTTATCGTTTTGATGGAATATGATTACGTGGTAGCTCAAACCCTGTTACTTGGGGTGGTCGCTTTAATTGGCATTGTTTTCACGTTCGCGCTTCCCGTTCCCAATCACAAAAGTAAAGCTAGGTCTGGACGGTTTGCCCGTTTATTTCTCGCTTGCTGCTGGCTGGTAGAAGTCTGTCAGACTATTCGTTATTCCGGCTATGAAGATGCAGGCAGAATGGGCTTTTATTTGGCATCCTTGTGCGCGGCATATATGTTAATGATGACCATCGTTAAACGTTATGGTCACTCTCTTACCCGTAAACAGATTGCGCTGGTGTTGTGTCATTTTACCGCTGTAGCAGCCTGCTCAGTGTTGTTACAATTCGAATACCTGACACAGTGGGTGGGTAACACATTTATTTTGTTAAGTGTTGCTTTTCCGGTGTGGCTGGCCGTACGCAGAGTTAAAATTTATCTGGCTGCGCAGAGCCTGGGCGACAAAGTACTCTATGCCGTATTGTCTGTGGTGTTCTATTCACTATTGGGGATTGTACCGCTTTACTTAATCTTCTTTAACGCCAGCAACGTTCATCATCATGGCTTAACGTTTGCGCTCTTATTGGTCTTTATTCTGGTGTTTATGTTGTCGTTTGCGGTAAGTGTACTGCATTCACTGGTAAACCGACTCCACACTCAAGTGCATACCGATCCGCTTACCGGTGCGAAAAATCGCCATTTTTTTTACGAAATAGCGCCTAAGCTCAGTGCGCACGCACTAAGAAACAACGACATTCTGTCGGTAGTGGTATGTGATATTGATCATTTTAAAGCCATAAACGACAAGCACGGCCACGTAGTGGGCGATGTGGCGCTCAAGCGATTCTGTAAAATCATACAGGATCAACTGCGCGCAGAAGATACCCTTATTAGAATGGGTGGCGAGGAGTTTCTGGTGCTTACGCCGCATTGCGACCGCAATCAGGCTACCGAACTGGCAGAGCGCCTGCGTCAGGTGATCAGCCAAACCGAAATTGATGCCAAGGGCATTAAACTGCTGTTAACTGCTTCGTTTGGGGTGATTGAAATGACGCCCAGCAGCGAATTTTTCAGCAGCGTAAAAGAAGCCGACCAAGCACTGATTAATGCCAAAGCGGCTGGCCGGAATCAGGTTATTACGGTTTAGGTAACATTCAGTAAGGGGTCTTAGGAAACATCCAGCAAGGGTTGTTTTGGAATCGCGGCCTTTTTGAGTAGGTCCCGGGTCAAGCCCGGGATGACGGTGAAAGGTTGTATTCACTTAGCCGTCGTCCCGGAAAGTGCGAAGCACTTGTCCCTATCCGTCGTCCCGGAAAGTGCGAAGCGCTTGTCCCCATCCGTCGTCCCGGAAAGTGCGAAGCACTTGTCCGGGAACTTGTGAAACATCCAGCAAGGGTTGTTTTGGATTCGCGGCCTTTTTAAGTAGGTCCCGGGTCAAGCCCGGGATGACGAGGAAAGGTTGTATTCACTCAGCCGTCGTCCCGGAAAGTGCGAAGCGCTTGTCCCCATCCGTCGTCCCGGAAAGTGCGAAGCACTTGTCCGGGAACTTGGGAAACATCTAGCAAGGGTTGCTTTGGAATCGCGGCCTTTTTAAGTAGGTCCCGGGTCAAGCCCGGGATGACGGGGAAAGGTTGTATCCAATTAGCCTTCGTCCCGGAAAGCGCGAAGCGCTTATCCCCATCCGTCGTCCCGGAAAGTGCGAAGCACTTGTCCCCATCCGTCGTCCCGGAAAGTGCGAAGCACTTGTCCGGGAAC
>NZ_VHIP01000005.1 GCF_006494365.1 Aestuariibacter sp. GS-14 | reverse complement strand
CGTCGTGATCTAAGTCGTTTTCGACTAGCCCTCAGGGATCACTCTGAGAGGGCAAACTTCTATGCGAATTGGTATAAGCTGTAACAAATTGTGGCAAACCCTTGAAGTTAATGCAGTAACGGCCCATGTTAACGGTATATTCCAAACCAATGGGCCTGGTGCATTATTGTTATGCGCAAATTAATCGACGCAATCCTCACTCCGGCTAAACACGCCAAAGCGCTCGGCACAAGCCAGTGGCAGCGCTGGTTTATGCAGTCGGAGCACCGCTTTACCATTACCGGCCTGAGCCGCAGTGGTAAATCAATGCTGTTTACCAGTTTAATGACTGTACTGAAATACCGCAGTGAAGAGCAGTATCAGTGCCTGCCGTTACTGCGCTATTTGCCAATGGAACTGGTGGATAAGATGTGGTTGGAGCCATTGGGTGATATGCCACTGTTTCCGGTGGAAGAGCATATTCGCGATTTGGAAGCCGGGCACTGGCCGCCTGCGACGGAAAACGTCGCCGGGTTTAAGCTGGTAGTTCGGTTGCGTCAGGCTCATCAGTTAAAAAAATACCTGTTGCCGTTTACCGATGTGGTATTTGAATTTATTGATTATCCCGGAGAATGGCTCACTGACCTGCCCATGTTGAGTAAAAGCTATACGCAGTGGTCGGATAGTGCCTGGGCTCAGCAAATGAACGAACCGCAGCAACGCTATGCCAAAGCATGGCACGATAAGGTTAACGCGTTTGATTTTGAACAAGCGCCAACACAAGCGAATGTTCAGCAACTTGTCTCGGCGTATCGCCATTACTTACAGGAAGCCAAATCACAGGGCATCTCTATGCTGCAACCTGGCAGTTTTTTAATTCCTGGTTCCGGATTTGATTATGTCGCACAGGGGTTTACGCCCTTGCCTTCGCGCATAAGCAGCGACATAGCCAGCCCCTGGACACAGTGTTTTACCCGGCATTTTGAGGTGTTCAAATACCAATGGCTTACCAGGTTGAAAAAAGACACCTTTCGCCAAACCGACAAGCAAATCATTCTGGTCGATCTGTTTGAAGGATTAAATCACAGCCGCAGTCACTTATATCAGCTTCGCGAAACCCTCAGTCATCTCGCTGATACTTTTGTGTACGGCAATGAAAACTGGTTTAAGCGCAATGTATTACAACAGCAGGGTATCGCCAAAGTGGCGTTTGTAGCCACTAAGGCCGATTTAGTGCCGGCAGGGCAGCGTGATGCCTTACTGAGTTTGCTGAAAGACGTAACGCGAGGTGCAACTGCGCGCTTTAAAGACGGAGAAGTGCAGTTTGAACACTTTCTGGTGTCGGCCATTCAGGCCACCGATGAAGGCTGTCACAGCAATGCACTGCGCTACGTGAATCCCGAAGGCCGCTACATGGAAGCCGATTTTGAGGCGTTACCGCCAGATTTGAAGTCGATGCCTGCTGATGAGCACTACCCGGTGCTCAACGCCGCGGTGCCATCTGACTATCTGGCGCGTATGTTAAACGGAAAAGGACTCGACCGTTTGTTGCAGTTCTTATTGGAGAAGTAACCCATGAAAACCACTGACGAATCCCCTTACCGGGCAAAGATTCAGCAAACCGAAATTAAAACGCAGCGCCCTGATCACGCTATGCCGGTTAAACAAGCTCAGGATGACTGGCAGCCCGAACACGCCAACCAATCCGGGTTGTCGGCAAAGTGGTGGGTACTGTTGTCGGGTGCGGCCTGTTTTGTTGGCTTTAGTGTGTTTGAGGCCATTGCGTTTATTGACACTCACTTTGCCAGCGCGCCGGTATCAACCTCGATTCTGGCGGTGTTACTCAGTGCCTTTGTGAGTAGCCTGGGGTGGTTAACTACCAGTGAATACCGTGGCTATCGCAGGGTCAATACGTTCATCGACAAACGACCCACCCGCCGTGATTTACTGGCACTCAGTCAGCCGGTTCTGGCTGTAAAACAACTCGATCAATATGCACAGCACTTCAGTGCGGGCAGCTATGCCCAACGTTGCTACCGGCAGTTTAAGTCGATGTTACAGGACGACCATTCCGTTGAGGATGTGCTAAACCTGTATCAACAGTACGTAATAAATCCGGTGCGCAAAAAAGCCAATGATGTAGTGAAGAAGGAAGCCATGGCCAGCGGCAGTATGGCGTTTATTAGCCCTAACCATCTTATTCAAACGTTGTTGTTGTTGTGGATAAGCGTGCGTACCATTAAGCGCGTAGCGCAGGTTTATGGGCTGCGCCCGGCCACCACAGGTAACTGGAAGCTGATGAAAATACTCGCCCAGAATCTGGCTGCACAGAGCCTGTTCGACCTGGCAACCGATGAGATGACCAATCAGCTAAGTGGCTCGCTGGCTGCCAAGCTGGTAGAAAATTCAGCAGAGGCGGTGGCTGCGAGCGCACTGAATGTGCGTTTGGGCAAAGCCCTGATAAAATTACTGGATGACCAAAGCGATACACGCCAACTGGGAGATTATCGGTAAAACTGGCGCGTTAATCGCACGGGCGCTTGTAAAAGGGAACCTGGACGCCACATCTGGCTCATACATAATGGGTATAACCAACGCGCCCACAGGCAGTCGCCCCAGCAGGTCTCCCGCTAGGTCTCCCGCTAGGTCTCCCGCTAGGGGTTGGTGCGAAAACAAACCATAATAACAAGAGACATCACCATGATAACAAGACGACAGTTTACCGTAGCGCTGGGCACACTGGCCGCTGCGGGCTTCACCGGCGGACTGTTTCGCCAGCCCAAAGCCTGGGCAGAAACCCTGGTTACTAAAACCTCAGCTGGCTATGGTCCACTGATCAGCGATCCCCAAGGCGTGCTCTCGTTGCCAGAAGGCTTTAGCTACCAGGTGCTGTCGACACTGGGTGAACTGATGAGCGATGGTAACAGTGTGCCTGACCGTGCAGACGGTATGGGATGTCTGGAAATTGACGATGAACACATTGCGTTAGTGCGCAATCACGAATTACAGCCAAAACATCTGAAGGAATTCGGGCCCGGGCAACCTGAGCCATTAAAAACGTCCCGTGCCTACGACAACAACGAATTGGGCCAGGCGCTTCCCGGCGGTACCACTACTCTGGTGGTTAACACCAAAACGGGTAAGAAAGTGAAGGAATACCTGAGTTTAACCGGCACAGTGCGCAACTGCTCAGGTGGCGTAACGCCATGGGGTAGCTGGCTTACCTGTGAGGAGAGTGTTGACAAGCCTTCCTCCACTAATCAGCAGTATCATGGCTATGTATTTGAGATACCTGCAAACGCTAATGGGCTGGTGGATCCTAAGCCACTCAAAGCACTGGGGCGCTTCAATCACGAAGCGGTATGCGTCGATCCGGAAACCGGCGTAGTGTACTTGACCGAAGATCGAGGCGACAGCTTACTGTACCGCCTGGTGCCCAATGAATACGGCAATTTACAGGCAGGCGGAAAACTCCAGGCGCTGGCGGTGAAAGGGTATCCCAAATTTGATACGCGCAACTGGCAAAAACAAGAAATGCCTGTGTCATCTTGGGTAGATTGTGAATGGGTGGATATTAACAATCCGGATAGCCCCGAAGACGATTTGCGCAAACAAGGCTATGAAGAAGGTGCCGCATTATTTGCTCGTGGCGAAGGCGTGCATTGGGGGCAGGGCGAGTTTTATTTTTGCTGCACCAATGGCGGCAATCAAAAACTAGGGCAGGTAATGCGCTATCAGCCGTCGCCGTACGAAGGTACCCCCAGCGAGCACGACAAGCCCGGGCGTCTGCAATTGTTTGTGGAAAGCAGTGATGCGCAAATCTTTAATTTTGGCGACAACCTGACTGTGGCGCCAAATGGACATCTGATTGTGTGTGAAGACCAGTATACGGCGGTGGTAGACAATCACCTGCGCGGCGTTACCCCCGAGGGTGAAGTGTATCCGTTTGCACAACTTGCCTTACAAACTGAACTAGCCGGAGCATGCTTTTCGCCCGATGGCTCTACCTTGTTCGTGAACATATACTCGCCCACGCAAACACTGGCAATTACCGGGCCGTGGAAGCACTTAAGCTAATTCAACACTGCTTTATTTCTGAATAGCTCACACCCCTTTCAAATAACAAGACTATTTGGAAGGGGGATGGTTTTTCCGCTTTATAGGAATAATTTACAGCATTCACAGGAATAATAATTATTCCAAATCCTCAGTAGAATAAAAATTATTTTGTAATAATACCCACGCTTTAACTATAAAAAATCGCCACGTTGTTGCTATTTACTATATAAAAAATAAAACAATAATGCCTTGCTTTTATAGTTAAATTACTGATTTATATTGTTTTTTGTTGTTGTGATTCGTGCGGTAACACCCATGGACGCTGCGTTATAACAACGCGGTTTATATTGGAATGGAATAAAATGCAATTTCTCCCGTGATTTTGAAATATTTTGAGATAAAATATTTCTTAAAAAATCAAAAATAAGAAAAAATTATTCTTGACCTCAAGGGTTGCTGTAGGTTAAAAGTTGACCATAAGCGGTATAAACCGTACTACAAAAACAGCAACAGGGGTCTCACACATGAAAAAGGAACTCACGCCATTTGAGGCGCGTTCAGCGGGGCGCTATTTAGCGCAATCGATTCGCCGGGCGGTTCGTCAATCCTGGCAACATCGCTCAACCTGCGCAGCAGTTATTTTTGCTGGCACCGTGGCCGCTGGGATCAGCGCACCGGTTCAGGCTCAGCAAACCACTGGTAGTATCAAAGGTACAGTTAGTGCGGTTAACGGCGTGGTATCGGTAAGCGGTGTTAGCGTTGAAGCAACCAGTAACGTGATGCCAAAGCCCAGAACAGCCACTACCAAAACTGATGGCTCGTTTACGCTGCCATTTTTGCTGCCAGGTGACTACGACGTGAAATTTACTTTCGCTGATGGCTCGGTGAGAACGTTAAAAACCCGCGTTTTGCTGGATCAATCCGCTGTAGTGAATCTGGTATACGAGCCAGCAAATACTGAAGTGATTGAAATTGTGGGTTCGCCCATTATTCAGGAAGGCGACTCCTCGCTAACTAACTCGTTTAGTCAGGAACTGATTGCGGCCATGCCAATTGGGCAGACTTACCGTGACATGCTGAAGATTCTACCGGGTATTGAATATAGCGAAAACAGCGTATTAGGCCCATCAGCAGGTGGTTCGGGTGTAGACAATAGCTATGGTTTTGACGGTGTGGATTTGTCGTTACCTATGTTTGGTAACTTGTCGTCTGAACCTTCTACCCATGATATCGCCTATGTGTCTGTGGACCGCGGCGGTGCGAAGGCAATTGGCTTTAACCGTTCAGGTGGTTTCGCGGTTAACTCGGTTTCCAAATCCGGTACTAACGAATTTCACGGTAACGTGGAATACCGTATTCAGAACGCTGATTTCTCGGCAACACCCAAATCCGGCGTGATTCAGGATACCGACAGAACCTGGATTATCACCTCTCTGAGTGGTCCGCTGATTGAAGACGAACTATTCTTCTACGCATCGTACTATCGCCCGGAAGTTGATGGCACTAACAAAGTTACCGTATATGGCCCGGCTAAAAAATATAACAGTACCCGCGACGAATTTTTCGGAAAACTAACGTGGGCACCTAACGACGATCTATTGATCAACTTAAGCCAACGGGTATCTAACCGCGAAATCGAAGGCGCATCTATCGGCGAATTTGAGACCGACAGTGTGTCTTTGGGGAGTTCTGCTGATTTGAGCATTCTGTCATTAGATGGCTCGTATCTGCTAAGTGATACCTCTTCATTTACCTTCAAGTACGGTATGTACCAGGAAGATACTGCCAGCCGCCCTGATGTAATGTTAAGTGCGGTACCATCGATTGGCGGTTCGCTGGATCTGAACAATCTGGATCAGATGGGTTATTTCGGTGTGCCGAGTTTGCGCGACATTCCTGCTGGTGCCGATGCCGATACTATTGCTGCTATCAACGCCTACAACGCTGCCGCGTTGCCGCTGATTCAGGCCTATGGCTATGTGGGCGATAGCGGTGAAATGATGGGTGGTACCGGCGTAGGCGCATACCCAACTATCAACAATCAGGACTTCGAAAGGGAATCACTGGAACTGGCCTATGATACCGAGTTAGAGCTCGGTGACATGACTCACTTTTTGCACTTTGGCTTCAAGTGGTCTGAAATCATGGAAGACCTGGCACGTTTATCAAACGGCTGGGGAACCATTAGCTATGTTGGCGGGTTGGGTGCAGAAGGCGATAACGACGTATCGGATGTTTACTATCAGGTTGCGGTAGAGCAAATGAGCCTGGTAGGTGAAGATGGCACGGTACCTACCATCAAGTCTTTTGCTGAGAGCTACAGTTTCGAAATTAATGACGAAATTGAACACGGTGATTTTACCTACAACATTGGTGTTCTGGTAAGCAAAGACATCCTTTACGGACAGGGATTGAAGAAAAACAGCAGCAATGTGTCTGGCTATGAATTAGCTCCGGGTGAAAAGTACGAAATGTACGAAGTAGACTGGAAAGACATGATCCAGCCACGATTGGGAGTAACCTGGGATTACGATGCCTCTGGCAGCGTATTTGCAAATTATGCCAGTTACAACCCGGAAGCCAGTTCTTTGGCCCGTGCGGCATCATGGGATCGCAACAGCCGTCGTACAATTCTGGTTAACTTCGATGAAAACGGTGATTACCTGAGTGCCGGCGGTGCTGCAGGCTCCAGTGGTAAGTTCTTCGCCGATAATATGAAGCCGCGCCGAATTGATGAATTAACAGTGGGTGCCACTAAGCTGGTTACACCTGAACTGTTCCTGCGCACACACCTGCGTTATCGCTACGGTAGCCACTTCTGGGAAGATATGCCAAACGATGCGCGTCTGTATGGCGATTACACCGGTGGCAGTGTGCCAGACAATATCGCTGCCAAAGGCTTGTATATTCCCAACCTGGCAGACATGAGAGCGGAAGTGGGTGGTTCGTCTTATGTGATTGCCGAAGTAGACGGTGGCCAGACCAAGTATTACGAATGGAGTATGGAAGCGGAATACAACGCAGACAACCTTTACGTTAATGCGTCTTATACCTGGAGCCATTACTACGGTAACTTCGATCAGGACAACACCACAGCGGGCAACGATGCCAATACCTTTATCGGTTCGTCGTTCTACGGTGACGGCCCAGGCCGCATGGTGTGGGACAACCGCTACGGTAAGCTAATTGGCGACAAGCCGCACAAATTTAAAGTGCTAAGTACCTATACTTTTCCTTGGGAAGGCGTAGCTGGCGCGTACTTTATCTTCCAGTCGGGTGAAGCCTGGACTGCCTGGGACGGCGCGTTGTACGGTTATTCTTCCAGCACCAGCCGTTATGCAGAACCAGCTGGAAGTCGTCGCGGTGCAAGCCACTGGCAAATGGACTTAAGCTATACGCAAAACTATGAGTTTATGGATGGTCTGGTTGGGCGTTTCCGCGCCGACCTGTTTAACGTGTTCGATAAGCAAACGGGCTACAGCTACGACCCATACCCTGGCGATAACTTCGGCAGCCCGCGCAGTTACTATAACCCGCGTCGCATCCAGTTATCGGTAGGTCTGAGTTTCTAAACTCCGTACAACCTCGTTGACTCACGATGGTTCAGCCACCTCAATTTGAGGTGGCTTTTTTATTGGTGTAGCGCGAAGGCTCAGGCCATACAAAAACAGTTGATTTTGTTGCCGTCTAAGTCGCGGAAGTACGCGCAGTAATAAGTGTCCATGCGCGTACCTGGTGCACCTTCGTCTTTTGCACCCAATGCCATGGCTTTTGCGTGTAAGGCATTTACCTGCTCAGGATTGGCGGCGGCCAGCGCTACCATGCTGCCATTGCCTACCGTTGCAGGCTTTTCGTCGAACGGTGTGGCTACCGCAAACATAGGTGCACTGGGGTTATTCCCCCACGCAATCATACGCGGTGCATCAATGGCGCGTTGTGCGCCCATTATTGACAATAACTCGTCGTAAAACGCACCGGCCCGGGCTAAATCGTTGGTACCAAAAATGGTGTAGGCTATCATGCTAAATCCTTGTAATAGGGTTGAGTAAACCCATCTAGCTTAAGCGTAGACATTCCCGCACAGCAAGTACTCATTCAATTTTATCTGTCACCCATGTTCCGCTAGTGCTACAGGCGGTAATCTGTTAGTCTAAATAGGAATGATTGTTATTTATAAACGTTGCCAACCGAATGCAGATTGGGCAGCGTGAACAGACTGGAAATTCACTATGACATTATGGGAACTGGGTAAGTCGCAATCCGCGCTGGTTAGTCAGGTAGACACCGCGCTGGACCCTCAGATTATTGCCCGTCTCTACGAAATGGGACTGGCGCCAGGGCGCAGTGTGCAATGCGTAAGACGAGGCCCTCTTGGCGGCCCTATGGTAATGCAATTAGGGGGAAGCGTGTTCGCGATGGAACAAAATCTGGCTTCTTGTATTGAGATCGCGCTTCAAGACTAACCATAAACTGTTAGCACACTTCAGGAACAGTAGTACTCATGCAACGCATATTAATGGTAGGTAAGCCAAACTGTGGTAAAAGTTTGTTGTTTAACCAACTTACCGGATTACGCCAAAAAGTAGCCAATTACCCAGGGATCACCGTAGAAGTAACCCGCGGCAGGTTTGATAGATTTGAACTGGTTGATTTACCCGGGGCTTATTCACTGAACGGGCTTACCCGCGACGAAGTGATCGCAGTAGAAGAAATTAAGCGTTCACTGGTAGATGACAACACCAGTATGGTGCTGGTGGTACTGGACGCCACCCGATTAGCACAGAGTTTGATTCTGGGCTTGCAGGTTAAGCAACTGGCCGTGCAGCATGGTAAACCCGTTATGTTTGCGCTGAACTTCATTGATGAAGTGAAACGCGTGGGCGAAAGCATCGATACCGAAGGACTGTCTAACGCCTTGGGTAGTCCGGTTATGCCGTTATCTGCTCGCTCTCTTGATGGCTTGCACGAATTCAAACAAGCACTGTTGTCGATGGCTGACTGGCCGAAGGTACACAAAGACGCACAGCCTCCTGCAGCAGATTACTCGGATGTTGCCTCTCGTAGTCAGGAACTGGCCAGCGAATTCGGCATTCAGCACGATATTGTGCTGAAAAACCAGAATCGCATCGACAGCTTTATGCTGAATAACTGGACCGGTGGGCTCATTTTTATCGCTGTGATGTTTGTGTTGTTTCAGAGTATTTTTACCCTGGCAGCACCGCTGATGGATGGCGTGGAAAGCTTTATTGAGCAGGCAGCCAGTGGTGTGGGCGCGCTTACTCAGGAAGGCATGTTTCATGACTTCATGCACGATGCCATGTTTGGCGGTGTGGGTTCGTTCTTAGTATTTGTGCCGCAAATCATGGTGTTAACCCTGATCATTGGGTTGTTGGAAGATTCTGGTTATCTGGCTCGCGCGGCGCTAATGTGCCATCGGCCGCTGAGCTTTTTTGGATTGTCTGGTCGCAGTTTTATTCCTTACTTGTCGGGTCATGCCTGCGCTATCCCGGCTATTATGGCAGCGCGTACCATTGAATCCCCACACAAACGCTTAGTTACCATGCTTACCATTCCGCTGATGTCCTGTTCAGCGCGTTTGCCAGTCTATGCTTTGCTGGTAGCAGTATTAGTGCCTGCTGACGGTACCTTCCTTGGCGTATTCAACTTACAGGGCGCGGCGTTCTTTGGCTTGTATTTCTTCGGCATTGTGATGGCCTTGATTATTAGCCAGGTGCTCAATCGCTTTTTGCCGCGCGATTTAGAAAAGACCGACATGCCGTTTATTCTGGAATTACCCACTTATCGCCTGCCTCACTGGAAGCCATTATTCCACCGCGTTATTAACAGCGGTTTGCAGTTTATCCGCCGCGCTGGTCCTATTATTTTTGTGGTATCGGTAGGCATTTGGGTCCTGGGTTATTTCCCTCTAAATGCCTCGCTGGAAGACTCCTGGTTAGGTCAGATTGGTCATTACATTGAACCTATATTTGCCCCAATGGGACTGGATTGGCGCTATGGCGTGGCTATTTTGATGTCGTTCCTGGCCCGTGAAGTGTTTGTTGGTGCGCTGGGCACGCTGTTTGGTATGGAAGGCGCGGACGAAGACGTAGCCGGGTTAGCTGAGCGCGTACAAGCTGAGGGCCTGACACCAGAAGCCGGTTTGGGCTTAGTACTGTTCTACGTTGTGGCACTGCAGTGTGTTGCTACCGTTGCTATGCTTAAAGGCGAAAGTGGCAGTAATAAACTGGCCTGGGGGCTGTATGTGGCCTACGGTGTGCTGGCCTATGTGATAGCCGTGGTAGTGAATCAATTTTCCGGCTTTATGTTTGCGTAGGTTGGTATCCCACAGGGTATGCTATGCAAAGAACAAGGGCGCTGTATAGCGCCCTTGTTGTATCAATCCAGCCTTATTTTTGTTTCCGTTAATTTACCTGTTTACTTCTCTTTCAGAGCAATACTCTGTTTGTAGTAAGCCAGCGCAGATTCGTGGTTGCGGGTCTTTTCGTTAATTTCTGCCAGTAGCAATACGACTTCCTTCGACGGTTGCAGCTTCATGGCCTTTTGCAGTGCTTTACTGGCCAGGGTCATGTCGTTGGCCTTATACGCCACTTTACCCAGAACACGGTATAACTCCTGGTTGTCTTCGTCGGCCTTTATCCACTTCTCCAGTGCACTGATAGTTGGGGCCGGATTAGGTAGTGCTAATTGTTCTAATAAAGGTAAAAAGTCGGGCTGTGGCCCGCGTTTTTGCCAGTCCAGCAGCATGGTCTGAGCTTCCTGATGCATGCCCTGAGCCAACAACTGTTCGGCGTAGGCCGCCTGGTAACCAACATCGTTGCGATGTTTGCGGGGTAACGATTCCCAGAAGGTTTTTAACTGAATTGCGCCTTGCTTGCTGGCAACTTCAGACAACCTGCCTTTGGCAATCTGCCTGGACCATATGGTGTACTGATCGCCCAGTACTTTTTTATAGCCATCAAGTTCGCTTTCGAGTGTGGCCCACTGATTACTCTCTGCCAGTGCTTGCACGCGCAGTGCAATGGCGGGTTTAGTGGCCTTTTGTTTAACGTCGAGTTTGTCCAGCTCTGCCAGTGCTTGTTTGGGCTGATGAGCTGACAATGCCATGCGCGCCAGCGTTACACGTGCAGCTAACGCCGAACTTGGGTATTCCGCCGCTTCGTTAAGTTTACGGGTAGCAGTGTCATGGTTGCCGCGTGCCACGGCTGCCTGAGCAGCTACCAGATAATTCACACCCTCAAACTCACCCTGCTCAGCTATGTCAGCGGCTTGGGTAGCGGCATCCCACTCCCCTTCTGCCAATGCCTGAATACTGCGGTAAAATGCACGTTGCTTTTTGCGCTCGGCCCGGCCACCAAACCAACTGCCTGGCAACCTGGTGAGTTGCCACGCCCTGCCAAACAACATGCGTATAAGGACCCAAATCACCACAGCGCCTAACAGCATGATCCCAAGCGCTACTACGCTGGTTTCAATCATCAGGTTACCCATGGAGATCAGCACATAGCCTTTATTGCCAATGAGCGACGGCGCGGCTATCAGGGCAATTAGCACTACGGTAATGAACAGCAGCTTTAGGATCAGTTTTCTCATAGCGCGCTGACTCCTTCACCAAACACGCGTTTCACCCGGCTATCCAGCAGCGCTTCAAGGGCGGCCTGCGAGTTGAGTTCGGTTGGAATGGCTTTGCTGATATCAGTGGCTTTTAAATGACTGAGCGCCGTTTCAAATCCGCTTACCTGCGGGCTGTCGGCTAAGTAGTGTTCAACAAGAATGGCAGTGGCTTGATCAAGCGACGCCTCAAACAACGCCTGTTCGCTGGCCAGAGCAGCGGCCTGCGCTTGTTGTAATGCCAGTTTGAGCTGCTCCTGCGCCAGCCATTTCTGTTTGGCTGTCATCATGGGCTCAATGGGTTCGTCACGCACTTCCACGTGAATAAAGTCGTCTACCAGAGAGTGCCATACATTTAACAGGTTTTGTTTCCAGTCGCTGGCTGAATCAGTCACGCTGGTGTCTGGCGCCGTGTAGTTTTCTTCCGGGGCATCCAGGGGAAGCTTACTCACTTGTTTAAACATACCGTTAAGTGCCAGTGCTACAGACACCTGAGAGGTAGGGTTAACCTGTTGTAACGCCTGAATGTCCTGAGCAATCAACGCACGAACGGGTAACACTGAAGGATCAGATAACGATTGCAAGCGCTTGTCGGCATTCCCCAACAGCATAATGGCGGTACGTACATCCTGCTCCAGCCACATTTTGCGTCCGGCCATACGCACTAAATAATCGGCCTCGGCTACCAGCCAATCGGTAGGGCGGCGTCCGTTCATTTCCTGCAACTGTGCTTCGGCGTTAGCGAGTGCACTTGCCAGTTCATTTATCTTAGCGTCAGCCGCTTGCTGCGCGTCGGCTAGGGCGCGGTCGGTTGCTTCCTGTTTGGTGAGGTCAGTTTTTATCACATTGCTGTCGGACGCGGCGCGATTGCCCTGCGCAGCAATCGAATCAGACACACTGGCTTCAAGTGCGTCCAATTTAGCCTGCGTTACGGTACGTTGATTAACGAACCAATACCCACCGTATGAGGCAGCACCCAGCAACGCCAGATTCAGCACTACAAATAACCACAGCAAACCGGTGCCCGCGGGTTTATTAGCGGCCTGTTTTGACTCAGCAGCAACTTTCGCTCTGGCCGAAGCAGTGGCTTCAATGGTTTCAGCCAGACGAGTTTTGGCGGTGTCTTGCGGTTGCTGATTATCAGCCATAGGTTACTCCCAGTTTTGCTTTATCCATGCAATGAGCGACAGGTCGTTGGCTTGTGTGCAAATATTTATTTGTTCAATGCCCTGCTGACGCAACTGCTCTGCAATTCTTTCGCTCACCGTTAACCAGCGGTACTGATGTAACGATTGAGCCTGATAGGTGTTTAATAAACACTGTGCCTGTTCGCCGCTGGTTGCCACAATACCGTTGATGGCTTTCCAGTTAATGGGTTGGCTGAACAAGGGTGACGCCAGTGTAATGCGTTCGTAAACGTCAAAAATGGTGAGCTGGGCGCCTCTGGCGACCAACGTCTCCTGAATATGGGTCCGACCACCTTTACCTTTTAATAACAAAATGTGCTGGCTGGTGCAATCGTGTAACAGCGGTAAATCCAAAAGGCCTTCCGAACTTTCGCGCTCTGGCGTGATAACCATCTTACTCAGGCCTGCCAAAGCGTCTGCAGTACCCTTGCCAACGGCTACGATACGGTTTGCGGGCGGAAACTGCGTTGCTGCACTGGTCAATGCCTCACGCAACGCCTCAGCCGCGGCCTTGCTGGTGAGCACCACTATCGCGCTGCTGTGTTGGCAGAGCCATTCACATGACTTAAGGGCTTGTGAGGGAATACTTTTAATGGTTTGCAGCGCGACTACCGAGGCGCAAAGCTCCGCCTGAGCAAACGCCTGGGCGCTTGCCGCCAGTTTAGGCTCAGGACGGGTAACCAGATACATGGCGGCGTTTATACTTAATCGTTGTGAAGCGCAGATAAAATGTCGGCTGCGCCCTGGGCCAACAGTGACTCAGCTACTTCTATGCCAAGGTTTATGGCGTGGTCGCGATGCCCTTGTGCGTTGGCGTACAGGATCACAGCACCATCTGCTGTGCCTACCAGTCCGGTAAGGTGCAGGGTGTCGCCTTGCAACGTGGCATAACTGCCAATGGGTACCTGACAACCGCCTTCCAGTCGCGCATTCATGGCGCGCTCAGCTGTTACACGGCTGGCTGTGTCGGCGTGATTCAGTGCGCTAAGTAATTCAATCAGTTCCGCGTCGTCGTTGCGGCACTCAATGCCCACTGCACCCTGACCCACTGCGGGCAGTGAATCGGTGTGAGGGATAGGCTGCGTGATGCGATCTTCCATGCCTAAACGAATTAAACCTGCGCAGGCCAGAATGATGGCATCGTATTCGTTGGCATCCAGCTTTGCCAAACGGGTATTCACATTGCCGCGCAAATCTTTGATCACTAAATCCGGGCGGTGATGTCTTAACTGGCACTGACGGCGAAGACTGCTGGTGCCTACCACTGCGCCTTCTGGCAACGACTGAAGCGAATCAAAGCGATTAGATACAAAGGCGTCGAATGGATTTTCGCGCGGGCAAATGGCGTGTAAGCCAAATCCTTCGGGGAAGTCTACCGGCACGTCTTTCATAGAATGCACGGCAATGTCGGCACGGCCTTCCAGCATGGCGACTTCCAGTTCTTTTATGAACAACCCTTTGCCGCCAATTTTGGCAAGGGGCGTATCCAGAATCCGGTCGCCCTGGGTAGACATGGGCACCAGTTCAACACTGAGATGAGGGTGATGGTGCAATAACTGTGCTTGCACATATTCGGCTTGCCACATGGCCAGTGCGCTCTTGCGCGTGGCAATTCTAATGGTGCGATGAGGCTTCACTGCATTGTTCGCCATAGGGTAAATTCTTGTGTTTCAAATACAAATTCAATCAGCACAGTGTAACTGAAATTGCCTGAACGCGCGACGAAATTAGCTTGATCTGCCTCTATGCAACGGTGACTAACTGAGTCTGGCCTGGATCCAGGCGCTGATGTCGTGTATTTCTTCCATACACACGTTGTGCTGCATGGCGTAGGCTTTCCAGCTTACCTGATAGCCTGCATCCTGCAGGGTTTGAAAAGCGGCTTGCCCCATCGCGGCAGGCACCACGTCATCGTGCGTACCATGACCAAACTGGATAGGCGTATGCTTATTGGCGTCACTGGCTTCTTTGGCGAGCAATGCAGGCTCGCACATGTAAGTAGACAATGCCAGAATACCGGCCAGGGTTTTGCTGTAACGCGTGCCAAGGTGCAGTGCAATTACGCCGCCCTGTGAGAATCCGGCAAGGATAATGCGGTTGGCAGGTACGCCTTTGGCAATTTCCGCTTCAATAAGCTGCTCAACCAACGCCGCTGACTCTCTTACCCCGCCTAAATCGGCGCGTTTATCAAAATCCATTGATTTTATGTCGTACCAGGCGCGCATGCGCATTCCACCGTTAATGGTCACCGGGCGTTCAGGCGCATGCGGAAAAACAAAGCGAATAGCCATGTCTTCGGGAAGCTGAAATTCCGGCACGATGGGCGCAAACCCATGGCCGGAATCGCCAAGGCCGTGCAACCAGATCACGGTAGCTTTAGGGGCTGAAGCGGGATTGATATCAACATAAGGTAACGGCTGGCTCATGGTAACGATGTCCTTGATTTTGTTGTTCTGCGCCGGATTTAGTAATTTGGAATACTGCTGTGCAAAACTACCATCATGCCACTGCTGGAGCAATCGCGATTTTTGAGACAGCGGTGGCATGTTATTGAATTTATAACAAAGGCTGTGAATAGCTGCGTTGCGGTGTGCTACAATCGGGATTTAGCATACACCGTTGATGATGTGGTACGCGATATGAGTACATTACTGGGCAACCTGTTTATTCTGGCTGCGCCGTCCGGGGCGGGCAAATCGAGTTTAATTAAAGCCTTGCTGGCACAAACACCGCCTGCGGGTGCCAATCCGTTGCAGGTATCGGTGTCGCACACCACCCGTGCACCCCGCCCGGGAGAAGTCAACGGCGAGCATTATCATTTTGTTTCGCATGCCGAGTTTGAGGCACTGATCGCTCAAAATGCATTTTTTGAATATGCAGAGGTGTTTGGCAATTACTACGGCACGTCGCGGATCACCATAGAACAAACTCTGCATCAGGGTATTGATGTGTTTTTGGATATCGACTGGCAAGGTGCCAGACAGGTGAAAAAGCTGATGCCTGATACCTGTGGTGTGTTTATATTGCCACCGTCGGTGGAAACACTGCGCCAGCGCCTGGAAGGTCGCGGTCAGGACGATGAAAGCGTGATTGCCAAGCGCATGGCCGAAGCCGTATCGGAAATGTCGCACTACGACGAATTTGATTACGTGCTGATCAACGATGACTTTAACACCGCGTTGGCCGAATTAAATTGCATTGTGCAGTCGCAGCGGTTGCGAACCCATAAACAGCAACTGCGTCATAACGCGCTGGTCAGGAGTTTATTGGGCTAAGCTCAAATTTAGTACTACCCTTTTTCCGCCGTGTTGTTGTATACTACGCGGCCATTTTTAGTAATAGTATTGTTCAGTTCGGAGATATACATGGCTCGCGTTACAGTCGAAGATGCAGTTGATAAAGTTGGTAACCGTTTTGACCTGGTACTGGTTGCTGCACGTCGTGCCCGCCAAATCGCCACAGAAGGCAAAGAGCCTATGGTTGATGCGAGTAACGACAAGCCTACCGTTATTGCATTACGCGAAATCGAAGAAGGTCTGGTTAACGCTGAAACCATCGAACAGGATGAGCTGCGTGACCAGCAAAGCCAGGACCACGTAGAGTTTGCTTCAGTAGCAAGTCTTCTGTCTGACCAGTAAGCCCAACGGCCTCTGGCAGTACTTTTTGACAGCGCCAGTGCTTCTTATTCAAGAAACACTGGCGTTTTTCGTTGGAAAGCTGCTCATTTCACCGTATTCTTAACGCTTGATATTATTGGAAATGCGTAACAAACGTGTATCTGTTTGAAGGGTTAAAGCAAAAAATCGCCGAATACTTGTCGCCTGAACGGGTTCAACTCGTACAGGAAGCCTTTGTATTGGCGCACGAAGCGCATGATGGACAGATGCGCTCAAGTGGCGATCCTTACATTACGCACCCGGTTGCTGTTGCCAGTATTCTGGCCGATATGCACATGGACCATGAAACTCTCATGGCCGCCCTGCTCCACGATGTAATCGAAGACACTCACTACAACCAGGAAGATTTGGCCGATGCCTTTGGCGATACGGTAGCCGATTTGGTGGAAGGCGTGAGCAAACTCGACAAAATAGCCTTTAGCAGCAAGCAGGAAGCGCAGGCAGAAAATTTCCGCAAAATGATGATGGCCATGGTGCAGGACATCCGGGTTATTCTGATCAAGCTGGCCGACCGCACGCACAACATGCGCACACTGGGCTCTTTGCGCCCCGACAAGCGTCGTCGCATTGCGTTGGAAACGTTAGAAATCTATTCGCCTATTGCGCACCGTTTGGGTATTCACGACATTAAGAATGAACTGGAAGACCTGGGCTTTCAGGCTATGTACCCCATGCGCCATCGCGCGCTGAAATCGGCGGTGAAGCAAGCGCGAGGTAACCGCAAAGAAATCATCGAAAATATTCGCAAGGAATTATCCACCCGGTTAGCTGAATACAAAATTGATGCGTCGGTGATTGGTCGCGAGAAACACTTGTATTCCATTTACCGCAAAATGAAAAACAAGGAAAAGATGTTCAATGAAGTAATGGACATCTATGCATTTCGTATTGTGGTTACGTCGGTAGACGACTGCTATCGCTCACTGGGTGCGATGCACGGCTTGTATAAGCCCATTGAAACCCGTTTTAAAGACTATATTGCTATTCCGCGCACCAACGGTTACCAGTCGCTGCATACCTCTTTGGTAGGCCCACACGGCATTCCGGTGGAAGTGCAAATTCGCACCATGGCCATGGACCAAATGGCCGATAAAGGCGTTGCTGCACACTGGTTGTACAAAGAATCCGGCGATGGTACCACCGCACAATTGCGGGCCCGCAAATGGATGCAGTCGCTGCTTGAATTACAACAAAGCGCCAGTTCATCGTTTGAATTTATTGAAAGCGTAAAAACCGATCTGTTTCCCGACGAAATTTACGTGTTTACACCGGATGGCCGAATTATTGAGTTGCCGTCGGGCGCAACCGCAGTGGACTTTGCCTATGCGGTGCATTCCGATGTGGGCAATACCTGCGTGGGTGTGCGTGTAGAGCGCCGTAATTACAGCTTAAGCAAGCCGCTGGAAAACGGGCAGACTGTTGAAATTATTACCTCGCCGAAAGCCAAACCCAATGCCAACTGGCTGAACTTTGTAGTGAGCGCCAGAGCGCGCACCCGCATTCGCCAGTACTTGCGCAAACAGCAATCCCAGGAAGCCATTAACATGGGTAACCGCCTGTTGCGCCATGCATTGGGGTCAGTGAAGCTGGATGATATTGCCCAGGCAGACATCGACCGCGTAGTGGTAGAAACCAAACACGAGACATTTGATGATCTGTTAGTGGATATTGGTTTAGGCAACGAGCTTAGCGCCATTGTTGCCCGCCGGTTACTGGGTGAAAGCGAAGATCTCACCGAGAAAAAAGGCAATGTGGCAATCCGTGGTACGGAAGGACTTCTGGTTACCTACGCACGCTGCTGTCACCCCATTCCGGATGACGAAATTGTCTCGGTTCTCAGTCCGGGTAAAGGCATGACCATTCACCAGAATGGCTGTCCGAACATTCGCAAGCTGGCAAAGGAAGAACCTCAGCGCGTGCTGCGCATGCAATGGGACGAAGAGCCGCAGGGTGAATTTAAGGCATCATTGCGCATCGAACTGATTAACCATCAGGGGACGTTAGCGACCCTGACGAACAATATCGCCTCGTGTGATTCCAATATCATAGGCCTGCAAACCGAAGAGAAAGAGAGCAATGTCTACTTTGTGGATATTGAACTGACTACCTACAATCGGGTGCACCTGGCCAATGTAATGCGTAAAATACGCACCATGCAAGAAGTACAAAAAGTGTCGCGACACAGCCAGTCGCGTCAGCAATAAATCCATTATCCACAGGACTCATTATGTCTAAGTCAATTATTCAAACCGATAAGGCCCCTGCGGCCATTGGCACTTATAGCCAGGCTGTTAAAGCAGGTACCACGGTCTATTTGTCTGGCCAGATCCCACTGGTGCCGTCAACCATGCAATTGGTGTCTGATGATTTTGCAGAACAAGCCACTCAGGTATTTGAAAATATCAAAGCGGTTTGTGAAGCCGCTGGCGGTTCAACCAACGACCTGGTGAAAGTGAACATCTACTTGTTGGATCTGAGCAATTTTGCCACCGTAAACGAAATTATGGCTAAATACTTCACTCAGCCCTACCCGGCTCGCGCGGCAATTGGTATTAAAGCACTGCCGAAAGATGCGCTAATCGAAATCGATGGCGTAATGGAGTTGCCGGAGTAAGTCATGACACCTGAACGTTACCAGCGTATCAGAAACATGCTGGCCAAACGTCAGACGGATTTGACAGTATGCCTTGAGAACGTCCACAAGCCGCACAATGTGTCGGCGGTGGTACGCACCTGTGATGCCATTGGTATTCACAAAGTGCACGCTATATGGGAAAGCCGCTATGGCATTCGCCGTGGCACCGCCATGGGCAGCGAGCGTTGGGTAGGTGTAGACACCCATCAAAATGTGGGCGATGCCATTCGCGCGCTCAAAGCGAATAACATGCAGGTACTGGTTACCCACTTGTCTGACGAGGCTGTAGACTTTCGCGCAGTGGACTACACCCGGCCTACGGCAATTCTGTTTGGTCAGGAGAAATATGGCGCAACCGATGAAGCCATTGCCCTGTCTGATAAAGAAATTGTTATCCCCATGGTAGGCATGGTGCAATCGCTTAACGTGTCGGTAGCTGCGGCTCTGGTGCTGTACGAAGCGCAGCGCCAGCGTCAGAATGCAGGCATGTACCAGATTCAGCAACTCACCGAAGCCGAATGTCAGCGCATTTTATTTGAAGGCGGTTATCCGGTGCTGGCGAAAGTGTGCCGAAGCCGGGATTTGCCCTATCCGGTGATTGATGATCGGGGGCAAATTGCTGCTGACGATGCCTGGTGGGCAAAAATGGATATCAACACCAGCGCGTTTAAGTCGCTGCTCAACGCATAAAAACTTACGCTCAGCCAAAACCGGCAAACAGCCCGAAAGAAAAAGACCACATTGCTGGTCTTTTTTATACCTAACTGACTGAGAGATCCCAATGCGTTTACTACTTATTTCTGCGCTCTTTATAAGTGTGCTTGTTTCCTGTTCATCGATTGCCCAGCCGCGCGATATCGCGCCAGAGGCCGATGCGGTAAGGCCGCTGTTGAACGGCATGACCATTCCAAATGTTACCGTTAATCTGGCCGACGGTACGCCGGTCAGCCTGGCTGGGCTGACTATGCAAAAGCCTACGGTGATCCTGTTTTATCGAGGTGGCTGGTGCCCCTATTGCAACCGACAGTTTGCTGAACTGCAAACGGTTGAACGGGAGATTGTTGCACTCGGTTATCAAATCTTAGCTATCTCGCCAGAAACCCCTGCGAACTTGCAAAAGCAGGCACTCAATACCGAGATGCAAGTTATTCAACTGTCTGATACCGCACTCAATGCGATCCGCGAATTCGGCTTGGCTTTCCACGTGGATAAAGTGACGCAAATGCGCTATGCCGCCAATAACATCAATCTGGCGACAGACGCAGATGGTAATGCTGTATTACCCGCACCTGGTGTGTTTATAGTGAATCAGCAGGGCGTAGTGGAATTCAGCTACGTAAACCCTGATTTTAAGGTGCGTCCATCGGCAGCGCTTATCCTGAGTGTCGCTAAAGTGCTGGCTGACTAGGGTTAACAGCCAAGGAGCACACGGCGAATCAGCCGGGCTATGCGGCCCGGCTGATTCTCAGGGCCAAATCTAAGGAGCAAATCTCACCCGCTAACACTCGCAAGCTAATCCTGAGGGCAGGCAATGTTATTGCGCTGCATGTAATCCACTAAATCCAGCGCATCGTGACGACCCGTGTTCCGCAATCCGCTGTAGACACCGGCTTTGTCATCTGCCGATTTGTGTTGCCCCAGTTTTCTCACCCCTTGAAGCGATGTTACTTTGAGCTGAATTCCCACAATACCACGCAGCAGTTTTTGCTGATAATCTGCTTGGTCGGTACCGGCAGTCGGGCGGGCCATAGCGGGTTCAAATTTATCCATGATACGGTCTATTACATCCAGGGTTGAGGCATCATCCATTGCGTTAAGGTAGCCCTTGGCATGCACGGCAACATAATTCCAGGTAGGGACATTGGGTGCGCTGGCATACCAGGTTGGCGAAATATAGGCGTGAGGACCCGCGAACACGGCTAAAGCTTCAGTGTTATTCAGCTGTTTCCAATGTGGGTTGGCTCGCGCCACATGCCCTTCCAGTACTAAATCATCACCCTCCTGGCGCGCCAGCAATGGAATGTGGGTGGCCTGCATATCCTGGCTTACCAGCACCGCAAAAGCATACTCATCAATAAACGCCAGTTGCTCGTGTTGTTCTTTAAACGCAAACGGGGCGGGCACAAACATCGGATATTCCTTTCATCAGTCATGGAGCAATATATCACCATACCCACAGGTAAAACGCTACCTTCATACAGTACAGAAACGGCGCATTTGTTCGTATTGTGCCTGTGAATTGGCAGGTAATCCGGCACTTACTGCGAACAGCGGGGATTCAGGCTCGCATTGCGCCTGGGCTTGAATTACACTGCTGTCTATAAATACAGGAAGGAATACTTATTATTATGCGAGCGGAAGAGTCGCTTGCCACGCTACCTATTACACAACTCAAAGGCGTGGGCGCAAAAGTCGCAGAAAAACTCGCGAAAATAGGCTTAAATACCGTGCAGGATGTGCTGTTTCATTTGCCATCCCGCTACGAGGATCGCACGCGCATTTACACTATCGGCGATTGCCGGCCATTTACTCACGTTAGCATTCTGGGTGAGGTAATGTCGGCCGATATCCAGTACGGAAAAAAGCGCATGCTGGTGGTGAAGCTTAGCGATGGCACCGGCACCATTACCCTGCGTTTTTTTCACTTCGGGGCGTTGCAACGCAATATGATGACACCCGGCAATGAACTGCGTTGCTTTGGTGAAATCCGTACCGGCAAATGGGGGCTGGAAATGATGCACCCGGAATTTAAACTCATCGAAGCCGATACCGAAGAACTGGAAGAAACCTTAACCCCGGTGTACCCCACCACCGAAGGTGTGAAACAACTTACTCTGCGCAACCTAACTGAACAGGCGCTGGCTATGCTGGATCAAGGCGCACTCAATGACTTGTTACCTGACGGTATGTACAGCCAACAGGTGAGTCTGGCCGATGCGTTAAAGCTTGTTCATCGTCCGCCGCCCAGTGTCGCCGTAGAGCAATTGGAAGACGGTAAGCATCCCGCGCAAATGCGTTTGATTCTGGAAGAGTTACTGGCTCAGCATTTAAGCGTGCTGAAAATTCGCCAACAAAGCGACGCGCAACCCGGAATTGCTATCAGCGTCGACAATGCCCTGATCAATAAACTTCTCGGCAACCTACCGTTTTCACCTACCGGTGCACAGCAGCGGGTGGTAGCGGATATTCAACAGGATATGCGACAGCCACGGCCAATGATGCGTCTGGTGCAGGGCGATGTGGGGTCGGGTAAAACCCTGGTGGCCGCACTGGCCGCGCTGTCGGCAATTGGCGCGGGGTATCAGGTAGCCCTTATGGCGCCGACTGAGCTGTTGGCCGAGCAACACGCCAATAACTTCAGCCAATGGCTGGAGCCTCTGGGGATTCAGGTGGGCTGGCTGGCAGGTAAATTAAAAGGCAAAGCGCGCGAGCAAGTGCTGGAAAACCTCGCCAACGGCACGATTCAAATGCTGGTAGGCACCCATGCGATTTTTCAGGAGCAGGTAACGTATAGCCAACTGGCGCTGGTAATTGTTGACGAGCAGCATCGCTTTGGTGTGCATCAGCGACTGGCACTGCGCGAAAAAGGCGAAGCACAAGGGCGTTTTCCGCATCAGTTAATTATGACCGCTACCCCCATTCCCCGCACGCTGGCCATGACAGCTTACGCTGATTTGGATACCTCGGTGATTGATGAATTACCACCCGGGCGCACGCCGGTAAAAACCGTGGCCCTGCCTGATACCCGGCGCGGCGATGTGATTGAACGGGTACGGGAAGCCTGCGGCGAGCAGGGGCGTCAGGCGTATTGGGTGTGTACGCTGATTGATGAATCCGAAGTACTGCAGTGTCAGGCAGCAGAAGACACCGCTGTAATCCTTAAGACCGCCCTGCCCGACTTAAATGTAGGTCTGGTACACGGCCGCTTAAAGGCCGCAGAAAAGTTAGCGGTAATGGATGCGTTTAAATCGGGTGAGCTGGATTTACTAGTAGCCACCACGGTAATTGAAGTAGGTGTGGATGTACCCAATGCCAGCCTGATGATCATTGAAAACCCCGAGCGCCTTGGGTTAGCTCAGTTACACCAGCTACGAGGGCGAGTAGGGCGTGGCGCGGTAGAAAGCCATTGTGTACTGATGTATCAAAGCCCACTATCGAAAACAGCAACCAAGCGATTGGCAGTATTGCGGGAGTCTAACGACGGCTTTTATATCGCGCAGCGGGATTTGGAGATTCGCGGCCCCGGAGAACTTATGGGCACCCGTCAAACCGGTATGGCTGAGTTAAAAATTGCCGATCTGGTGCGCGACGCCCAGCTCATTCCGCAGGTACAGCACATTGCTGTGAAGCTGTGGCAGGAGTATCCAGCTCATGCGCAGGCCATCATTAATCGCTGGATTGGTCATAAGGAGCAATATGGTCATGCCTGATTTACCCTTTATTTTCGACAATCAAGCTGCGCCCAGCGCTACTGAACACGCCGTACTTGCTATAGTGCAACAAGCAGGGATCACCGTTACACAACACAGTGATGCACCATTGCAACTGCATCTGGCAGACGACTGTCTGGTGCTAAACGACGCAAGTGATGCCAAAAGTGTTGGTGTAAAAGTTGATTTCTTGTCTGGCCAAAGCCAGTACCGGCGGGCGCATGGCGGGGGCAGTAAAGAGCCCATTGCAAAAGCCATTGGCATAAAGAATGGTCAGCACCTCAATGTGCTTGATGCCACGCCGGGCCTTGGCCGTGATGCATTCGTGCTGGCTGCGTTAGGTGCAAATGTCACCCTGGTTGAACGTTCGGCGGTGGTATACGCCTTGTTGGCCGATGGCCTGCGTAGGCTGGCACTTCAGGAACCCGTACTTGCATCCCGTTTTCAATTGGTTCACGCCAATAGCGCCGAATACATGCTAACTCATCCCAAGGGGAGTGTGGATGCGGTATATCTGGACCCGATGTTTCCGCATAGGAAAAAATCGGCGTTAGTGAAAAAGGAAATGCGTGTTTTTCAGGAATTACTGGGCCCGGACGCCGATGCAGACGCACTGCTACCCGCTGCTCAGGCCATTGCGTTAAAGCGTGTGGTGGTAAAGCGCCCCAACAGCGCTCCATTTTTGGCGCAAACCAAACCTTCCATGGCCATTAGCAGCAAAAAACATCGATTTGATGTATATATCAATGTTTAACTATGCTGTTATAGTATTTAGAACAATTTATGGCCGTTGCTGCAACGGCATTGCCACTATAACTCTATTACTTGGGAGACAAGCATGATTGAAGTGGGAAGTACTTTACCTGAAGTGTCATTTGGTTACATTAAAGATGGCAAAATGACCGACGCCCGTACTAACGAAGTTTTCGGCGGAAAACGCGTTGTATTATTTGCTGTACCGGGTGCGTTTACACCAACTTGTTCCCAGGCGCATTTACCTGGCTATGTGGCATTAGCTGATAAAATTAAAGCCAAAGGTGTAGATACCATTGTGTGCCTGAGTGTAAACGATGCCTACGTAATGGACGCTTGGGGCAAAGCCTCTAACGCCGAAGAAATATTAATGCTGGCCGATGGCAATGCCTTTTTCACCAAAAGCGTTGGCATGGATATGAATACCAGTGATTTTGGTGGTACCCGTTCAGTGCGTTACTCCATGCTGGTGGAAGACGGCGAAGTGGTGAAGATTTTTGTTGAAGATCCGGGTCGCTTTGAAGTGAGCGATGCTGAAACCATGCTGAAGAACCTGTAACACATCTCTTATACTAAGAAGGCAACTGCCTTCTTAGTTTTTCCCTCCTGCGGTTATCCTTTTCTTCGCCTTGAAGCATTCCCATCGCCGGTATGTATTTGTTCCGGGCATGGGGCGCATTACAAAAAACAACATATCTTCAGTGTTTTGTGTATTCCGTTTTGTGCGTATTTGTGTCAGTTTGTTAGCTCACATAACAAATATAAACGTTGCCATAAAAAAGGAATCACTATGAAACTTCAGGTATCAGGGCGGAAACTCGTTTTGGGATGTGTCATGGCGTTGTCGTTAAGCGGCTGTGGCGAAAAAGTCGATCCGGCACAGGTAACCGTAAGCGGCGGCACAGTACAAGGCGTAAAATCCGATCAGGTTATCGCATTTAAAGGGATTCCTTTTGCAGCGCCGCCGGTGGGTGACTTGCGCTGGCGGGCCCCTCAAGCAGTACAGCCATGGCAAGGTGTACTGGATGCCAGTGATTATGGCAACGACTGTATGCAGTTACCTTTCCCTAGCGATGCTGCTCCGTTGGGCAAAACCCCAGCTGAAGATTGTTTATACGTAAACGTGTGGAAACCTGCCAATGCCACTGAAAAAACGCCAGTACTGGTTTGGATTTACGGTGGTGGTTACGTAAACGGTGGTGCATCGCCAGCGGTGTACAACGGTGAGCACTTTGCCGAAAACGGCGTCATTTTTGTGAGCTTTAACTACCGGCTGGGTCGATTTGGCTTCTTTGCGCATCCAGCGCTCACCGAGGAAGCAAAAGCCAATAACGAGCCCACGGCTAACTTTGCCGTGATGGATCAGGTTACTGCGCTTCATTGGGTAAGAAATAATATTGCTGCCTTCGGAGGCGACCCTTCAAACGTAACCATTATGGGTGAATCTGCCGGTGGCGATTCGGTGTTAACCATGATGCAAACTGCACCAGCGAAAGGATTGTTCCAGCGCGCGGTGATCATGTCGGGTGGCGGTCGCTCGTTAACGCAGCGCAGAGTGCTCAGCAAAGCAGAAGCGGGTGAGCAATCGGCTGAAGCCATTGGTGAAAACTTTGCCGAGGCCAAAGGCATCAGCACATCAGGCGCTGAAGCACTGGCGGCATTGCGTGAGTTAAGTGGCGAGAGCGTAGTAGACGGCTATAACCTGGCAAGCATGTTTGCACCACCTGCGGGCGGAAAAACCACTTACGTGGGAGGCCCGGTACAAGACGGCGAACTGATCACCGGTAGTATCCAAACGGCACTGGAAAATGCCACGGTTGCCGACATAGATGTGATGGTAGGCGCAACCAGTATGGACATTGGCTTTAACGCATTCCCCGACAAAGCCAGTTTATTTGCCTCTTACGGTGAGTTTGCCCAAGCCGCCGAAGCTGCTTACGACCCAACGGGTGACGCGCCTCTGCAATTGGTGGGTTATATGGCCGGGCAGGATCGCATGATGCAGGAGCCGGCTAGATTTGTTGCCACCAATATGACCAAGCTAGGCCACCAGGCCTATTACTACCGTTTTGGTTACGTGGCGGAATCACTGAGTAACGAACCCGGTGCCGCGCACGCGTCTGATATCCCGTTTTTCTTTCAAACCGTGGATGCAAAATACGGTTCGGCACTCACCCCTAAAGACGCTGCTACGTCGAACATGATCCACCAGTACGTAGCTAACTTTGCTAAAACGGGGAATCCAAATGGCGAAGGTCTGGCTACCTGGCAAGCCTTTGAGCCGGCTACGTCCAATATGATGGACTTTAACCGCGCAGGCGAGGGTAGCCATGGCGTTGACCCATGGAAAGCGCGCTTGGATGTGGTGGCTTCGGCGGCAAGCCGCTAGCTGAAGCATACCCTATTTACCTGAACTGACTTATACCAATTCTTATAGAAGTTTGCCCTCTCAGAGTGAGTCAAAACGACTTAGATCACGACGCGCACTCCGAGGCATAGTCATTCTATGTCCGGAGGGCGCAACACAGATGTAAGTCGTTTTGGCCACTCCCTATGGGCAACACTGGCAGGCTTTTTAGCGTTGTTACGCTTGCTTGATTTGGCACCACCAAACCTGTGCAACCAAGCCTAGCTAAAAAACCTGCCAGTGTTGCTGAGTGGGTAAACTTCTATAAGAATTGGTATTATACTACGCTCCTTGCATGAGGAGCGTGTAGTGAAACAGTTCGATGTGGTAGTGATTGGTGCCGGTGCGGCAGGGTTATTCTGTGCGGCGCAGGCAGGCAAACGGGGCCGAAAGGTACTGGTGCTGGACCACGCCAAAAAAATAGGCCGCAAAATTCTGATGTCTGGCGGCGGTCGGTGTAACTTCACCAACATGTACGCCAGTGCCGAAAACTACCTGTGCAATAACCCTCACTTTTGTAAGTCTGCATTAAGCCGCTACACTCAATGGGATTTTATTGGGCTGGTGGCGGAATACGGCATCCCCTATCACGAAAAGACCTTAGGCCAGCTATTCTGCGATAATTCGGCATCGGACATTGTGGATATACTGGTAAAGGAATGCAGCAAGGCTGGCGTAACCATTACCACGCACTGCGAAATTGGCGCTGTAGCAAAAGCCGATGAAGGCTTCACACTAACAACCACACAAGGCGATTACCAATGTGAGTCTTTGGTTATTGCAACCGGTGGCCTGAGCTTACCGAAATTGGGTGCCACACCGTTTGGTTATCAGATTGCAGAGCAGTTTGGTTTAAAGGTGTTGCCTACCCGCGCAGGCTTGGTGCCTTTTACGCTGCACGAGCACGAAAAAAACCTGTTATCCCAATTAAGTGGTATCGCCATAGACACCTACGCCAGCTGTAACAATACCACGTTCAAAGAAGCGACTTTATTTACCCACCGGGGCTTAAGCGGCCCGGCCATGCTACAGATTTCCAGCTACTGGCATCCCGGTGATACCTTGCACCTGAATGCCGCACCGGGTGTGGACATTAGCGAGGACCTGGCCGAATCTCAATTAAAGAACCCTGATTCTTTATTAACAACCTGGCTGGCAAAACACTATCCAAAACGCGTGGCTACCACCTTGTGTGAATTGAATGGCTGGGAAAACAAACCGCTGAAACAACTCAACAGCAAAGACATAGCACACATTGCAACCCAACTCACCGACTGGCAAATAAAACCAAACGGTACAGAAGGTTACCGCACAGCAGAGGTCACGCTAGGCGGCGTAGATACCGATGAACTATCGTCTAAAACCATGATGAGCAAGAAAGTAGAACAACTATTCTTTATAGGCGAAGTGGTAGACGTCACCGGCTGGTTGGGTGGCTACAACTTTCAGTGGGCCTGGAGCAGCGGCTGGGCCGCTGCGCAGTATGTGTAAGGCTGTTCAGCATAAATTTGTCTTGCGTTGAATAGGCAGTTTGTACGGGTCTAACTTGCTCAAACTATTAAAATTTACATCAGTAATTTGAGTTGCGGTATTACTATATTCTCGCCCAACAATTTTTGAACAACGCTTAAATATAAATAATGAAATAATTGGTTATTATACTGCCTGTTTAGAAAAAGCTAACGGTGTGTAGTCAAAGAGTATTGTCTTGTACTGATATAATTTACGCATTAAGTAGAGAAGAGTCACTTTGATTGCGCTTGTGTAATGAGCTACTAATTCATGAATGCACTTCTTAGAGTATTTATACAGTTCAGGGAACCGTTGAATACATTCGGTTACCTGCCCTACAGGCACAGGATTACTGCAAATCGAGCGGGCAATATAATAAAGTCCCTTGCGATGCTAAGAACGAAATACTGTTTGAATCTTTTGCTATCAGTAATCTACATGTGTTTCATTTCAGCGCTTGTTGGTACGCCATTTCCTTCCGTTGCCGCTAATGACACAGGCGAAACGTTACGACCTTTTGAAGCCATTTATGATGTATATCGCAGAGGCGATAAACTCGGCGAGGGGACCCGTACACTGAAATTGCTTTCAGACTCAGCCTGGGAATTCAGTTATCGAACTGATTTAAGTGTATTTTTCTTGAGTGACAGGCGTCATGAAATAAGTCGATTACTGATCGACGAGGATTTTAAAATACGTCCATTCTGGTATGAGTTTAAGCGAACTGGAACGGGGGCTGATAAGAAGAATTGTCTGACTTTTAACCATACCAATGGTGTGGTGACGGATGCTGTTGCAAATAAAGTAATCAACGACATTTTCTGGCAACCGGGCGTCCAGGACCAGATCAGTTACCAACTTCAGTTACAGGTAGATTTATTACTTCAACGTACACAACTGGAATACCGGGCAATCAATAAAAAGGCTGCGCCGAGGGACTACAATTTTGCTACTCTCTCAACTGAGGAGACGCGCGTTCCATACGGTACATTGGAAACAATAAAGGTGAAGCGGATCACTGAAAATTCGGATCGAGTTACTTACGCATGGCTTGCGCCGTCATTGAGTTTTACCTTGGTCCGACTACAGCAGATTGAAGATGGTAAAGAAAGTTATGACGTGAGACTGAAGTCTCTGCAATGGCTGAGCGAGGAAAATCTTCTCAGCCATAATTAATACTTAGCTTCTAACAAGCTTACTCTGATTGAACTTGGTGTGCGAAGGGGTCGTTAGCCTGTGGGTTTTCGCGAGCAGCAAAGACGTAAAATAGACCGCCCAGAAAGCAAACACTATGTCGCTGAAAAAATGACCGCCCTGCATCATTCTTACCAGCCCTACGGCTATTCCGGTTAAAACACCAAATACAAACCAACGGCGCTTACGAGTCACCCAATATAATGACATAAATACAAACCCCAATGCAGCATGCCCACTGACGAATGAACAATTGTGATGGCATTGCCCAGACCAGGTCATAACCGGGGCAAAATCCTGTAAGCCATTAAATTCAGTGATTTGTACCGGACGGGGGCGGCCGAATGAATTGTCTTTTAAGCCCAGATTAACTACCAGACCCGGTCCCAGGATAAGTGCAAGCAGAAGAAAAATGGTTTTGTGGCGCAGTCTCGCAGTTTCAGTTTTACGGCGGCGAAGCCACAAAAGTAGTCCTGCAAGTACCAGCAAAATAAGCAGGTGAATTCTGGCAAATATGACATAAATAGCGTGTACCAACCAGTTGTCGTTCAGCGGAAATCCTACACCGTCGAAGAACGCTGACGCCATCCACAGGTCAATTACGGGTAATTGATTTAAAATCAGGGCACACAACCCGGCAAGTAAAATATCCAATCGCCAGGTCAGTACAGTCAAATACTTAGTTGCAGTTTTCATAGCCGTTGAATCCAGAAAGTTTGTAGAGATACCAGGTTCTTGTTAGGGACGGATACACTTGTTGAGTAATGGGAGGAAGTGTTTTGATGCTTTGGAAACAACGCGTCAGATCCATCGGCTTTTCCGTCACGAAGAGATAACCAGAAGCCTGATTTGTTTCGCTTAACGAATGCATAAGGTCAAAGTGGTCGTCGATATGCCCATCCGGGTTAAACGCCATCAAAGCGGGTGCATCGTGGTTGTTCTTTGCGTAATAGGACAAATAAGAGAGCACTGCACGGGAGTTACTTAGGTAAGCTTCATTTACTGAAAGCGAAGGAACCTGTAATGCCAGTTCTCGCCAGCCACTAACCCGGTGATAGGGAGTATTCCGGGTGGATGGTTGAATACCCGTGATTTTCTGTAATTGCGGCCAGGTGTAAAACGCTGACGCAAGTACAAGATTGATTATTACAATACCTTTCAGCCAGCCCGGCTTTCTGTTTTGGATTACCCAGACTGCCACCAGAATACTAGCGGAAATATACGCTGGAGCGGCCCAGTTCATATTGGCTTTTGCCAGCAAAGCCTGGATGCAGATAATGATGAGCATGGGTAACGCTGTCCAGATAAGCAGTGCGGTGTGGCAATCCTTTTTGCCCCTGTCTTTGAAGTATGTTGCTGACAGATAGAGTAAGAGCGCCAAGGCTGGAGGGCCAAAAGTAAAGAACTGACTACCGAAAAACTCAGCAAATTTATCTGGGTGGAAGAGTTTTTGTTGTAGCTTTGATATTTCAGATGTGTGCTGAAAACTTATGAAATCATGTTGATAGTTCCACCAGAGATTAGGTGAAAACAGCAAAAGGGCAACAAACAAACTCATCAATACGCCTGTTACGCATTGCCGATTGCGATAACGAGCTTGGCTAAGCATGAAAAGGCCAAGTGAGCCAGGTAACACCGCCATGGTATATTTTGAAAGTAGACCGAGGCCAATACAAATGCCAAACGCAAACCACCAACGGCGAACCTTGGTGGAATCATTTCTGTAATCCGTGTCAGTTGCTTTTACAAAGCAATATATTCCGGCTGACCAGAAAAACAGCAAAGGTGCGTCAGTGGTTATAAACAGACTGTTGAACGTAACAATAGGAGAGGAAAAAAATATCAGAGAGGCTGCTTTCGCTATGGCGTCGTTTTTGTATAACGATTGGGCTATTAAGTAAATAAAACCGGCTGCGCCAGCATAAAGCAAAGGGCTTGAAATTCTGATCATCCATTCATTATTGCCGCCAATATTTGTAGTTGTAGCAATCAGCCAGGCAACCATAGGCGGTTTGGAGTAGTATCCCCAGTCAGGCGTCAGCGACCAGAAACGATAATAGGCTTCGTCATAGAACAGAGCCAGGTTCTGAATAGGTCCGACAAAAAGGTGAGCACACAGCAGCAGCGCCATCAGCGGCAAGAACCAACCTGATTGTGTTTGTGCTTCTGATAAACTGGTGGTTTGAAACAGCATTACGCAATCCCGTGTCTGGAGGCTGTGTGTTGCACAGCGACCGGCAGAAACAGGTAATCAATCAGGCAGAATGCCAGTGCACTGACAGACAAGGCAGAGCCCATCCCTGAAGCCAATGGATAGCCACCATTGTGGTAGTAAAGCAAACCCGCAGATATTATTAGCAGTGACAGCGTAAAAATATGGGTAATTCTGGAAAAGCCAAATCGCCAGCGCTTGGCAGTGTATATCGCCGCCAGTGTAACCAGAATACCTAGCCCGGCTCCGGTTAATACATCTACTGGCCAATGAGCTCCCACCATAACCCGGCTAACAGCTACAGCGCTGCCAAAAAGCATGAGTGTTATCCGAGTTGACCGTTTTCTTACAAAATAGAATTGCAAGGTTACAAAGATAAAAATGGCCATGGAATGGCCTGACGGAAAGCTATTGCGCTGAAATGCCTGACCAACCAAAGCGAAGTCAGTTTGTAATAGCACCCCTGCAGGACGCGTGGCATCAAAGTAATTTTTCATGCCGTGACTAATAAGGGTGCCGTAGATCGCGGCTAACAGAAGAATATTGAGCATAGCCGGACACCGGCGTGCACAAAACAGCACGAGGGTTAGGGCAACCGCTGTGTCACCAAAGTAAGTCAGCATTGACCAGAACGCGTCAGGTAGTAGAGGGGTATTCTGATTCAGCGTATGGAAACCACCGTGATAACCCCCTAGGATTGTGATAAACGTTGCTACGACTAATAGTGAACAGGCCAGCCAGGTTAGATATCGGAAAACCTGTTGATCCTCTCTGTTTATCAGATTGTCACGACTTCGCACTAAGTGAACGGGCAATCCCTGCATCAGATAACATTGCCTGAGGTGTTTATTTAGTTCATTCATTCAGAAGCTCTACCAATAAAATCCCGCCTTTGTTGTAGTGCACAGGCAGTTCGGTTACGTTGAGTTGTTCTTTTAAATCGTTAAGGCGATCAATGCGGGTAAAGACGAGTTCGCCTGGTTGCGGTAATCGGTGTGGAGTGATTTGTTGTCGGTAGACACTGAAACTTGGCATGCGGATCCCGTAAGCTACTACAGTTTTGTTCTGCATATTACGGGCTATATACGCCGCTTCTTTTACAGGTGTTTGTTGCAGGCTGGCCAGTGCGCCAATTAACAGAGTAAATACGAAAAGTGTCTGTATTGTGCCGGCAAGTATCAATCTGTTTTCATTATTTATGAACGGTACTGCGCTTAGAATTACGACAGCGACAAGACACATTGATACCACTGTGTACCAACGCCAGTCGAACCACAACTCTCCCTGGGCCAACAGCGTTTTTTCATAGGCCCGGCCCGACTCAGCAGCAGATAGCGATAGAATTTCCGGCAGCGCCAGCATCAGAATGAAAAATATGAAAGGAAAAGCCAGTAGCCAGGCGCTGTTGAATAAGCTGGCTCGATGTCGGGCAAAAATCAGCATCAAGCCGGTGACACCGTAGAGCACGT
Source organism: Aestuariibacter sp. GS-14 (assembly GCF_006494365.1). Lineage (GTDB taxonomy): Bacteria > Pseudomonadota > Gammaproteobacteria > Enterobacterales > Alteromonadaceae > Alteromonas > Alteromonas mangrovi. The sequence goes on along the minus strand of NZ_VHIP01000005.1, from coordinate 327,445 downwards.
AGTGAGGCAGTTGAGTTTGTGACATAGAAACCAGTGCAAACACAACGGCGAACCATAGCACCATAAATCGTGTCAGGGGCTCTGCCCAAAGCGCCTTAAAATGCACCAGTGCTTTCAAAAATACACCGGTAAATGGCAATAGCACTAAAGGCAGCACCAACAGATAATAGGCCGGGTTGCCACCATGACCTTCACGAGTTTCATTAAAACGGTTCAGATTATGATCTAGCAGGAAGCCCTCAAAGAATCCAGCTCCCTGGTCGCGATAAACCATAATCAACCAAGGGCAGATAACTAACAGCATCAATACCCAGCCAGGTAGGTAGAAGACGGCATTCAGCCATAACTTCCCCTTCCCGTATGAAAGATAAAACAATAGGCTGCTAATTAGGGGAACTACAACCGCAACAGGTCCCTTGGTGAGCAGGCCGAGCGCGAGCCACAGAAAAATTCTCAGCAGCAAACTTCGAGGGAGTGTGGGTCGGTATGATCCTGCGGGACCATTCGGGTCGGCCGTCTGAATCTGAAACACACGCCAGATATCGAATACCGTGAGGCAGATGAACAGGTTAAGCCAGGCGTCTGCAGTTGCGGCGCGGCCAATCACTGTTATCCACAACGTATTGGCCATGATAAGCACGGTGATAGCGGCTGTGTGGCTATCCCACTGTTCTCTGGCGAAACGAAAGCTTACCAGTATCCATAATGAAGCAGCGATGGCGGATGGCAAACGAAGTGCAAACTCGTTAAAGCCGAGTAGCGATACGCTTAAGGCTTGAAACCAGTAGCTCAGTATTGGCTTATCGTAACGAGGTACGCCGTCGAGATAAGTGGCAGCATAGTTTCCCGACGACAGCATTTCTCTGGTTGCTTCTGCAAACGCACCTTCATCGAGGTCAAATAAGGGCACACCCCAGAGATTGAGGTAAAAAGCGAGAAAAATACTCAGGACGAGAAACGGCCAGGATGTCAGCTTACTTTCCCATTTCATTGCTATTTCCTCGCAACCCGGTTTATGCCAGATGCATTCTCAGATTCCGGTTGCTTTGCGTTGTCAAACCAACAAGATGACTGTTCTACGGGTGTGGCGCTGCGCAACGTATATCCTCTTGCATTCGTGGCCTGAAAAAATACTCTTGAGAGCATCTCCGCCAGCACTCCAGTAGTGATAAATTGCATAGAGGCAACGAGTAACAGGATGCCAATAAAGAACAGTGGGCGGGAACCGATGTCCTGTCCGAATCCGAATTTGATTATGAGTAAATAGCTCATGATCATGCTTCCAAACGATCCAAACCAAAGTCCGAGATAACCAAAAAAGTGTCCTGGGCGGGCACTGAATCGCAGAAAAAAGAAGACAGAAAGGAGATCTAAAATAACTCTGAAGGTTCGCGACAATCCGTATTTTGACTCTCCAAACTGACGTGCATGATGGCGAACCGGGCATTCACCAATTCTTGAAGGTTGCGTGACCGAAGCGACCCATACAGGAATAAACCGGTGCATTTCGCCGAAAAGGCGAATTTGTCTGAGTACGCTGGCGCGATATACTTTCAGGCTACAGCCATAGTCCCGTAAACGCACTCCTGTGATTTTTGCGATCAGTTTGTTGGCAAGCCAGGAGGGAAGTTTTCGCAGTAGCCAGCCGTCCTGCCTATTCTGTCGCCAGCCTTGTAGCATATCCAAATCACGCTCAATGAGTTGTTCTATCATTGCTGGAATGTCTGCCGGATCATTCTGTAAATCGCCATCCAGTGTCACGATTAGGTCGCCTCTTGCAGCATCAATTCCGGCTTGCATTGCAGCTGTCTGACCATAATTTCGCTGCAATGAAACTAATCGGATATGACTGCCCAGTTGTTCCCGGCATTCTTTAACACGCAGACTCGTCGCGTCCGGGCTTCCGTCATCTACACAAATCAGTTCCCAACGATTAGGACAATCGGCCAGTGTCTGATGAATCCTGGTAATCAGCGGGTTTACATTTTCTTGTTCTTTATATAAGGGAACGACTATGGAAAGGGAAAAGGCGGACATGCGGTATCACAATAGTGCGGATAATCATCACATTATCAAAATCCGTTATGACGTTCCGGTGTCAGTTTTGAAACAAAAACGTGAATATATGATGTCGCTTATATGAAGGAAAACTTAACGGAAGCTTAAGGCCGTCGTTATAGGTTTAGAGCGTTATGGTGTTTTTGTCTTCTGGCCACGAGCGCATGAATGAACATGATAGCTTTTGACAGGCAAGTCATTGCGATGGCTGATACAAGTAGAAAAATATGCAACTGTACTCCTGCTTCTAAAAGAGTGGCAGTCTCGACTTCGGAATGATAGCTTGCCAGTAAAAAGCCAGCCTCGAAAGTACCGCTCCCAGCAATCCCGTGAATAGGGAGTACAGAAGAAAGATCCGCGCCGACAATGGCAAGAATGATAATGTCCGGTGGCAGTGGGGAGAGAATCTCAACAAGATACATAAATGCAGCCAGTTTCCCCGCCCATTGTAAAAACGTTAGGAGAACGCCACACCAGAATACCCGACCTTGTAATGGTAGCTGCCTGAATGCGTGGGTAATTTTACTGATGTTGTTAAATCGTCTTTCCAAAATTGATAGCATGTAGATTGCGAACTGGCGAATTAATGGCGCAGTTATCAATAGGGTAAGCGCTATTAGTATAATCAGTGCCACCAAAGTATAGGAGTAGTTGTTGGCAAGAATGATCGCGGCGGTACACATAAGCGCCAATAAATCCAGTAAACGATATTGCAGCAAATGCACTGCACTACGGGCGATAGACTCGCGGAAGTGCCGGTGCATTAATATCGGAAATGCCAATTCTCCAGTGCGCATAGGTAATAGATTATTAAACAAATTATGGGTGTTGCAGACATGAAATAGCGCCGGGATATTACGATAAATTCTGAGACTCACCATTACTCGCGCGGTTCGAACCGACGCAGTGAAAAGCATCAAACACATCAGGTAAAGGAAATCCTGCAAGGTCATTACACCAAATTGCTTTATTACCTGGTGCCAGCCAATAGCAAATTCCACGGCAACCAGCGTGCAAATTAAAAGGATAACTGAGATCCCCAAGGAGAATACTTTTTTCAATCGCATTCCAGCAGTCACGTCATTGTCAGATATTATTCTTCGGATTTGCGACAGAACAAAGACAATCGGATTACTGTTTGAGGCCAGAACGTAAGCATCAGTTATACTTAACGATTTTAAATAAAAGCCCACGCATTAGGTAAACTAAATAGTGAAGCCGATTATCTTCCGTTCAGGCTTTGTCATCACGGTACGTTGAACACATTGGCACATCGTTATCAAAAACGAATATGCAATGGTTTGCGTAGATTTAGTGAGAATCCCTCAGGTGATACTTGCACCTTCATTTTGCTAAATCAAAGTAGCGTTTGAGTATTAAAAATAAATATGAAAAAAAACTGTTGAATAAAATGTAAACAAAACAGTATAGTAAGTGCATGGAAGCGCGTACATTCACTGGTGGTACAGTGTGTAAAACGACGCTCACAGGTTTTGCAGCTAATACAAGGACAGTGGGGGAGAGCAATCATCGCTACAATAAGGACGCTGCTACTCATTCTTTTAATGCAATGCATTGCATTATCTTCGGCCCGGGCAAATACCACTAGCCCGGTGTCATTATCTCCAGTTAAATCAGAGCTGATTGCAACCAGCAATGGCTATGTAATTCATCGCGACGGTAAGCCTTATTTTATCAAAGGGGCTGGCGGCAGAAGTAATCTGGCATTGCTTGCGCAAAGCGGCGGTAACTCCATTCGCACCTGGGGTACAGACAACGCCAAAGCAGTCTTAGATGAAGCGCATAAACACGGTTTAACTGTGATGCTGGGTTTGCGTATTGGTCATGAGCGTCACGGGTTCGACTACAACGACGAAGACGCGGTGGCAAAGCAAAAAGCCTGGGTGAAAACGCAAATTCTGGCCTTTAAGGATCACCCTGCATTATTGGCGTGGGGTATTGGCAACGAAGTCGATTTATTCTATTCCAACACCAAGGTGTGGTTTGCGGTTCAAGACATCGCAGCCATGATCAAAGCACTGGACCCAAATCATTTAATTACCACGGTTACCGCCGGCATGGATAAAACCAAGCTCGATCTTATTCTGGAGCGTGTGCCCGATATTGATTATCTGAGTATCAACATTTACGGCGGTTTGGAAACCTTGCCCAAAGCGTTACTGGATATGGGATATAGTGGCCCGTACGTGGTAACAGAATGGGGGCCAACGGGCCATTGGCAGGTACCAAAAACCGATTGGGATGTACCTATTGAACAAACCAGTACTCAAAAAGCCCAGTCTTATCGGGAGCGTTATGCGGCTGGTGTGTTAGCCGCACCGGGAAGAGCATTAGGTTCTTATGCATTCCTGTGGGGGCAGAAGCAGGAAACCACGCCAACCTGGTACGGTGTATTTACCGAAGCGGGTTACCCCAATGAAGTGGTCGATGCGCTGCATTATAACTGGCAGGGTACGTGGCCTTCGGTGAGAGCGCCTTATATCAAATCGTTTACGTTGAATGGTAAGGTGGCCCTGAACAATATTCATGTAAAACCCGGTGAGCCGCTTCACGTGAATCTGGCGGTGGGCGAGTATCAGGCCGACGGTTACACTATTCGTTGGGAAGTGTTACCGGAGAGCACCGATATTAAAGCTGGCGGCGATCCGGAATCCCGTCCACAGCCTGTTCCAGGGCTGGTAGTAAGGGATAATCACACCGGAAATATGACGCTCAATGCACCGCAAAAGCCCGGTGGCTATCGCTTGTTCGCCTACGTTCTGGGTAGCAGTGGCAAAGTGGCTAATGCGAATATTCCGTTCTACGTGGATTAGTGTTGCTGATTCGCTTTCCTCAGCTCACATAGATGTTCATCACTGACTTTATGCTTATTTGATCACAACAAGTTATAGCCTGTGGCTATGCTTTGTCGAAAATTCCCTATTTTACTTTATTGAAACGCTTTATTAACGTCTGCTTGAACATTAATCACACTCAAATCACAGGGTGAATACCTTGCCGAGAGCGCGTTAGTAGAGAAGGAATAGGGTATGGGGTTAGGTAAAAGCAGCCTGCCAAATCAAAAATCAATCGCAATTCTGTTATTTAATCTTGCCTGCTTGTGCTGGGCGTGTGTTGTGCAGGCCAATACGCAACTTGACATTCTCTCGGATACTACGGGTCCTGTTATAAATCGAGATATTTTTGGTCAGTTTTCAGAGCATATTGGTGAAGGAATATATGGCGGTATTTGGGTAGGTCGTGACTCATCAATTGCCAATGTAAATGGTATCCGTTCTGACGTAGTGAATGCACTGCGGGAATTAAATGTTCCGGTATTGCGTTGGCCTGGCGGGTGTTTTGCCGACCAGTATCATTGGCGCGATGGGATTGGCGCTGCTTCTGAACGTGTTTCAAGAATTAACGGATGGGGCAATGTAATAGAAACTAATCAGTTTGGTTCTGACGAATTTATGGAATTGGCTAAACAGATTGGTAGCGAGGCATATATCTCTGTAAATGTTGGTTCAGGCTCGGTAGCGGAAGCAGCGGACTGGCTTGAATATTTAACCGCTGATATACCAACAACATTAGTGAATGCCAGGGAGAAAAATGGTCATCCCGAACCCTATCGGGTGAAATATCTTGGGTTGGGAAACGAAGCCTGGGGGTGCGGCGGTGCAATGTCTGCAGAGGAGTATTTCGCCCGGCTGAAACCTTACAGTGTTCTGGCACTGAACCATCATCCTCAACAACGATTTTCCGGGATAGATTTGTTGTTTAATCATAGCGCTCAGAATCCCGATGCCATGATCCGTGTAGCTGCTGGTCCTAATGATAACGATGTGGCTTTTACCGAATCACTCATGCGTGCCTGGGCCGCTGCACCGGGTTACTTACACGTGTTTGATGCGATGTCACTTCATCATTACACCATGAGTCGTGGCCCGATGTCTGATTCTTCCATCGATTTTTCAGTTTCCGAGTACCTGAAATTTATGCACATGGCCTACCAAATGGACGATATTCTTCAGCGCCATATCGACATTATGGACAAATACGATCCGAAGAAGCAAGTTGCCCTGGTAGTTGATGAGTGGGGTAACTGGCTAAAACCCGAACTATCAGAAAATCCCATGTTTTTAAAACAACAGAACAGCCTGAGGGATGCGCTCACTGCGGCAATAACCTTGAATACGTTTATGCGCAAAGCAGACAGGGTGAAGATGGCAAATATTGCCCAAATGGTGAATGTGATCCAATCGATGATTCTTACCCGTGGTAAAGAGATGGTGCTAACACCCACGTATTACCTTTATAAGATGTACAAGCCTTTTCAGGGGGCAACCCTGATCCCGCTCGCTCCGCAAACAGAATCGTTTTCGATGGAGGGCGTTACATTGCCTCGAATTGATACTGTGTTGGCAAGAGATACAGAAGACAATTTGTGGTTGTCTGTGGTGAATCTGCACCCACATGCATCTACCGCTATTACCTTGCCTGAAATCTTGTTGGTTACTCAGGCTAAGGGGTATGTACTAACGGCAGACAACGTTAATGCCTTCAATACATTCAATGATTCCAATCAGGTTGTAATGGCGCCAGTCCAGTTTTCAGCGGCCAATAAAGAAGCTTTGCTGCTGACCTTGCCAGCGAAATCGGTTTCGGTGTTCAAATTAGTGACGGGCAGGTAGTTAAATATTGAATAAAAGCATGCGTGATTAATAAATTTCATTCATAAACTCATGGTGTTTTATTCACTACTGCTTGATGCGTTCGCCCCGTAATATTGAGTAACAACACTATTTGTTAGCTGCTCAGCAGTAACTACTCATGCGGGGAGAACGTAAATGGAAAACAAACCCAACACGGTACCTGAGAGAAGACAGTTTATCCGCAATATTGCTATTGCGGGTACGGGTATCGCAGCGTCGCTTGCCAGTGCATCTGCCGTTGCAGGCTATCAGTCGGCACCGGGTTGTTCCACTGCCGTGGTAGGCAACAACACCCGTAAGCTTGGCGAGTTAACGGTATCGCCAATTGGTCTGGGTTGCATGAGTATGTCCAGCGGCAGTTATAACCCGCCGCGTAGTGCAAAAGACATGGTGCCGGTGATTCGCGGAGCAGTAGAGCGTGGCGTAACATTTTTTGATACCGCCGAAGTGTATGGCCCATTTACTAATGAAGAGATCGTTGGTGAAGCACTGCAACCGGTGAGAAATGACGTAGTGCTCGCCAGTAAATTCGGCTTTAAGTTTGAAAACGGCCAGCGGGCAGGGCGTGACTCGCGTCCTGACGCTATTCGCACCGCAGTAGAAGGTATGTTGAAGCGCCTTCGCACAGACCGCATTGATTTATTGTACCTCCACCGAGTCGACCCGAATGTGCCGGTGGAAGAGGTTGCTGGTGCGGTAGGGGAATTAATTAAAGAAGGTAAAGCCCGCTATTTTGGACTGTCGGAAGTGTCGCCAACCACATTGCGCAAGGCCCATGCAGAGTATCCGGTTACCGCGGTTCAAAGTGAATATTCCATTATGGAACGCTCAGTGGAGAATCAGGTGCTGGCAACTTGTGAAGAACTGGGGATTGGGTTTGTGCCATGGGGTTCGGTGTGCCGGGGCTTCTTGGCCGACAAATTCGACGAGTACAGCCGTTTCAGTGAGCCATCGCGCTTCGTATCAGTGCCGTATTTCACGCCGGAGGCCATTGAAAAGAACATGGCAATACTCAATCTGGTGCGAGAGTGGGGGGCAGAACGAGGTATGTCGCCTGTGCAGTTTGCCATTGCCTGGTTGTTGTCGGTAAAGCCCTTTATTGTACCCATCCCAGGCACCACCAAATTGCATCATCTGGAGGAAGATATTGGGGCAATTCACACGCGGTTTTCAGACAGTGAAATGACCATGTTCCGCAAGCAATTTGAACAATTGGACTTAATGGGATTCCGCGCAAAAGATGCGGCGTTAACCGACAAGTAGAGCAGGTTAAACAAACAGCCAACCAGCTTTGGCTGTTTGCGTTTATCAAATGAGTAAAGCTATTTACACCGTGCGTGTGGCAATAGCGGGTGGTGTGGCTGCGGCTTTTAGCGCAGGCCCCAGTACCGCTAACTGACCCACTACAAATAGCACCGCCATGCCCGCCGGAATGTAATACCAATCCAGTGCCGTCATCGCAAACCATTCAATCAGCAGCATATTTAAACCAATTGTCATTGCTACACCCAACAGAATGCCGGTGGTACTGATGATCACATTTTCCAGCATAAAGTAGCGCACGATGGCCTGTTTGCTCGCTCCCAGTGCACGACGGGTACCAATTTGCTTGCGGCGGCGGTTAACATTAAAGCTGGTTAAACCCACAATCCCCATAGCGGTAATAAGCGTTAGCAGCACCATTACGGTAGACAGGATTTTAATCATGGCACTGTGCTGACGATAGCTTTGCTCACGGGTTTGGGTAACCGTAGTTACATTGCGAATAAGGCGATTCCCGTAGGCATTAGCCAGGGTGTTTTCCAGCTCTGCCATTAAACGGTCGCGTTGGCCCGGTTCGGTGCGAATAAAGTAACGGGTAGACTCAGTTACCATTTTTTCTGGCGACAGCATGGCGTTTTCCAATTCGCTCCAGCCTATCCAGGGCGCTTGCAGCTTATCTACAATGCCGGTAACAATAACAGGCTCATCCTCACCAATGTAAACGGTTTTGCCTACTACGCTTTGCCATGGAATGTCGGGAAACAACTTTTCTGCCAGCGCCTTGGTGATCATGGCTTTATCCGGCCAGTCTGGTTGATTGCGTTCCCGCCAGCGTATATCGGTAGACGCAAAGTTGTCGCCAGCAACCACTTCTAAATCAAGGGCGTCGATACCGTGGGTGTCTACAAAATAGACGGCGGTGCTCACATCGTCCTGATCATCCCCTGGCTCGGTAGTGAGGCTCATCGACCAGCCCCCGCCGCTGATGGGAATAGCATTAATCTGAATGGCATCCACTACCCCAGGTGTATTGCGGATCACATCCAGATCCTGATCAATAATGCGTTTGGGTTCAAAGTCTTTGCCAAAGCCGGTGCTGGTTAAGTAAAAGCTGTTGGCTTCATCAATACCGCTTTCGCGCTGCATTAATCCCTGACGCTCCACAATAATAAATATCGCGTTCACCACTATGGTCATGGTTAATGCGATTTGCAGCGCGATTAACACGGCCCCCACTTTGTTACGCAGTAGCGCGCGGCAAATAGGGCCAAACTCTAAATTGGTTTTCATCACGGGCTCCTTATTGGGTCTTCAACTGGCTGGCAGGCGGTATGCTGCACACGCGCCAGGCGGGGTAACATCCGGCAAGCACACTGGCCGCAATGGATATACCAAACGACAGCACCACCATCGTGGTATCCAGGTGCACTAATTCGCTGATGAAGTCGCCGTACAAGGATTCAATGGCTTCCAGCCCCAAGGACGCCAGTGCTAAGCCGAATACGCCACCGATTAAACCGATCAACGCAGTTTCGGTAATGTACTGTGCGAAAATCGCGCTTTTGGTAGCGCCAATCGCACGGCGTAAGGCCACGTCAGCATTGCGGGTGGCGAACTTGGAGAGCAACAAACCAACGGTATTGAGAATGCAAACAAACAAAAACAGGAAGGCCATGTACATCATGATTTGCGCGTCGTCGGCCACCACTTCTTCGGTTTCCATCCATGTCATCACGTCAGATAAACGGTTGTTGTGAGGGCGGGGGAAACGGCCTAACGCTTTTTGCTCGTCTACATACGCGTTGAGGAAGGTCATGTAAGCGTCGCGGTCAGCATCGGTGGGTAACTCAACCCACATCTGATAGTTAACACATTCCGACATCAGGAAGGCTTCAAACCCTTCGCCTTCAGGGGACTTCCAGCAGTTGGTATTACCGCCATTCGACAGCTGCATTACCTGCTTCATGTAAAACGGAATAAACACTTCTTCGGTTTCGCTGAACGCGCCGGTGGTAACATCATAGAAGCGCGGTACCAGCACCCATTCGTCAAGCACGCCTACCACGGTAAAAATTTCACCCGCGATAGTAAGGGGTTTACCCACGGAGTTCTCACCACCGAATACGCGGTCGTTGGTTTCTTTGCTGATCACGGCTACTTGTTTGCGTGCAACATCATCGCTGTACTGCCAGCCGCTACCGTATAGAAACGGTGCATTGAACATGGGGAAAAAGTCAGCAAAGTTCAGGCGTAAGCTGGCCATAAAGGGTTTTACATTCGGATCATCCGGCTGCACTACGCCGCCTGTACTGGCCATCGCCGACTGACGATATGCCTGTTGTGCCTGCATCAGGTTGGTGGCGTCGGTCCAGGTTAACTGGTCGGGCGGCTCGTTGGGCTCCCGGGCAGCAAAGTGCGGGCTCCAGCTATCCAGCTGAACGTAGTAAAGCTGGTCACTTTTTTCCGGGATAGGGTTTGCCGACATCAGGTAATTTACCGTGATGGTGGTCATGCAGGCTCCGATACCCAGCGCAATGGCCAGCATCATTAACCCGCTGAGCCAGGGCGTGCGCTTAATGCTCTTACTGGCCAGTTTTAAATAGTAATAAAACATAATGGTGTCCTGAGCTGGCTATTGGTTGCTGGCCAGTGCCATGGGCACCAGGGTTTCGTGTTTGCTTATTTGTCCGTCGCGAACAAATACATTTTTGCCGGTTTGCATAGCCAGTTCCGGATCGTGGGTAACCATGACGATGGTGGTGCCTTGCTGGTTAATTTCCTGCAGCAATGCCATTACACTTTTTGCCATCTGGCTGTCCAGGTTCCCGGTTGGCTCGTCAGCCAATAAAAAACGTGGCTCACCGGCTAACGCGCGGGCTATGGCAACGCGCTGTTGTTGTCCGCCCGAAAGTTGTGCGGGTAAATGCTTCATACGGTTGGCCAAGCCTACACGTTCCAGGCTTTGAGTAATGCGCTTGTGGCGCTCTTGTTTGCTAAAACCGCGATAGCGCAAAGGCACATCTACGTTGTCGTAAAGGTTCAAGTCCGGGATCAGGTTGAAACTTTGAAAGATAAAGCCGATTTTTTCGTTGCGAAGCTGGCTGCGCTGACGATCAGACAGGTTACTTACGTCAGTTCCGTCCAGCAGGTATTGGCCACTTGTGTAGGTTTCCAGTAGACCCGCAATGTTCAAAAAGGTGGTTTTGCCTGAGCCAGACGGGCCGGTTACTGACACAAAGTCACCTTCGTCAATGGTGAGATTAAAGTCGCGCAGTGCAGTGGTTTCCACTAAATCGGTGCGAAAAACCTTGTTGATATTGTTCATTGATAGCATGTTGGTTCCCTGTCGTTTTATTGTGTAATCAGAACGGTTTCGGCGTTGTTGAACTGCGCAATGCCCGAAACAATAATGGTGTCGTGCTCACTAAGGCCCGAGGTAATTTCAACCGCAGCCAGGCTCCTGGCACCGGTGGCGATAGGGGTGCGATAGGCGATGTTGTCGCGCACCACATAGGCAACCCGGCCACCGCCGTTATCCAGAAACTGACCGCGTTGTACCATCAGCACATTGGGTTTGTTTTCCATCAGAATACGGGTGGTGAGTCGTTGGTTTTGGCGCAGGCCAACCGGCGAGGCATCGCTGCCGTCGGCGGTAAAGCGCACGCGACCGGTTACCTGATTGTTTTCAATTTCAGGGGAAATGGTAACCAGCTTGGCCGGATACATCTGGCCGTTAACGTTCACCTGAGCCTGCATGCCAAGGGCTAAATCATCGGCGTAGCTTTCCGGAATGCCCACTTCCAGTTCAAATTCACTCAGGTCTACCACGCTTAAAATGGCCTGGTTTTTGGCAACCTGATTTTTCTGTTCAACGGCAAGATTCCCAACAATCCCATTCACTGGCGAGCGCAATTCAAGCGAGTCTACCTGACGCTGCAATTCGGCAACTTTGAGTTCCTGGCGGGTAAGCTGATGCTCTTTACTTTTAATTTCAAACAGCAGGCTTTCTTTGTTGAGTTCGGCATCGCTCATAGCGTGCTGGTGGACTAGCTCGGCATTGCGCAGGTCGTCCTGGGCCTTTTCAAAGTCGATATTGCTGATGGTTTTGGTTTCATAAGCTTTGTCGGCCCGACGCTTTTCCCGCGATGCAGCAGTAAGGGTAATGTTGGCAAGATCCACGGCTTTCTGGTCGTCGAGCATGGCTTTCTTGGCCTGGATACGTTGGCGCGACAAGGCGGTGTGTAACTCTTCAAGCGCAGCGTTTTCTTGTTCCAACTGATTGGTTAAATCGGGGCTGTCGATGGTAGCCAGTACCTGACCTTTGGCTACTTCATCACCGGCTTCAACGGTAAAGGTAATGGTGCCCTGAGCGGGGCTATACAGGCGAGGGCTTACTGCCGCCACCACGCGTCCTTCAATAGACAGGTCACGCACCAGATCGCCATAAGCCACACTGGCGAGTCGCAGACGGGCAGCGGAAACTGACGCGTCTGATGCCTGCCAGCTTGACACTGCCGGTACCACGTAAAACAGCAACAAGCCTACGGCAGCTGCCCCAGCCAATGCGTACCACTTAAGTGGCCGGGATTTTTTTTGAATGATGGTGTCCTGACCGCTGGTATCGGCGATGTTCATGAACAGGTTTCCTTTTCAAGGTTGAATACCTGCTAAGTCGAGGACAAATCCGGAAAAGTTTAAATGAAGTTAAAAATTTCATTCACTGCGTCTAGATGCACATATCGGCATATTATCTTTAATTGGTCAGGCCGGTGTCTGGGGTAGCTAGAGGTGCTTATTTTGGCTTTTAAGCATGCGAGTACCGATAGCATTGGTCAAAATAAAAACGACATCCTGTACCACTTTTTCAAAATAATTTTATATTATCTTATTGAAAAACATTTGCTTTTTGTTGGTGAGTTAATGTTGTGATTTGCTATTTATACTGAGACGAATTAAAAATTGTTGGGACACGTAACGTCATTCATCACTAATACTTGTTTCACTATTGAACTTTTCGGTGGGATTTAGCGGTTTCCCGAATGGTTTTTACATCGATTATTTGACTCAAAAAAATAAATTGGTAATTTGGCCTTACCGTATTACCGGTTTGTGTGACCGTGTTTTCGCTTATCGCGGAGGTAAATAATGAGCAATTACGTTATTCCCAGTTTGAACAGTGCTTGTGAAATATTGCGATTGATTGTTGAATCACCTAAAACACTATCGCGAGACCAAATCGCGGAAATACTGACGATTCCCCGCTCAAGTACATACCGGATTTTACAAACGCTAAAGTGTGCTGAGATGGTGGTTTACCGGAACCGGAAATACTATCCGGGCCCCGGGTTGTATACACTGAGTTTAAAGCTCAACTCTACTGATCGGCTTAGACCAATTTGTTTACCTGTACTAAACAATCTGGTGAAGAGTACCGGGTTTACGGCACATATTGCTGTACCAAGCGGTTTCCGATCCCTGTTGATCGAAGTCGTTGACGGTCAGCATGCCTCAAATAAGGCCTCTCGGGCAGGGACTACCGCCCCGGCACACGTGTCTGCAACGGGTAAGGTTTTTCTGGCTTATCTTTGGAATGATGAGCTCGATATCGTAAATGCAGAAACGGGCTTTTCCCGATTCACCGCTCGCACACATACCACTATGGACGAAGTTAGACATGAAGTTCAATGTACATTAAAGCGAGGCTACGGCGTTGATGACCGTGAATTTGATGACGGGACGCGGTGTCTTGCTGTCCCCGTATTTAACGCAAGCGCAACGGTAGCTGCCGCAATAGGTGTAACAGCCCCAGCCGGACTGTTTTCAAAAGATGACATACCTGAAGTTGCCGCTATTATTAAAAAGCACGCTCAGCATTGCTACATGCTGCTTAAAGGCGAGATGTCATGAGCACAGCGCTCGCTTTACACGTTTACCTGTATGAGAACGGCATGCTCAGATGGAATTAAATAAATCGCTAACGGCATTATCAAAGCTGACTTGTTCTTTGATCGCTTTTGGGTTTTTCGCGATTTTTAATGCACATGCTGAAGTAAGTGTAGCCAATATATTCACCGACAATATGGTGCTTCAACGCGATCAAAGGGTACCTGTGTGGGGCAATGCTTCGCCTGGCAAAGTGATTAAAGTTCGATTTGCTGGCCAGACAGTAACCGGGACAGCAGATGAAGATGGGCATTGGGTTGTCGAACTTAGTCCTATTAGTGCTTCATTTGAAGCCAGAGACTTAATCATCGAGGGCGATAGCCAATTGCGCCTGCAAAACGTGCTTGTAGGCGAGGTTTGGTTGGGCGCTGGTCAGTCAAATATGGCGATGGCCGTTGGAGTAAAAACTGCGGGAGCCCATGCTGTTGCAGGACAGGACCGTCAATTGGCGATTGATCTCGAAAAAGGCGGAAACGGTGCTATTCGTCTGTTCAAGGTGAAGAAAAATAGCAACACGTCTGATGTGATTAGCGACGGGTGGCAGCCAGCTAATAATGGCGTTGTAATATCGCCATTTTCTGCATTGGGTTTTATATTTGCCCAAGCATTGCAAAGAGAACTGACAGTGCCGGTTGGAATTATTCAATCCGCCAGAGGCGGAACAAGAATTGAGCTGTGGACACCTCCTGAGGCGTACCAGCAATCTTCACTTTTTAATCGGCCTCCGGCTTCTGATGAGTCCTTCACTGTAGACGGTATTGTGCCCGGTACTTTGTACAATGGCATGGTAAAACCACTTGCACCTTTCGCAATTAAAGGTGTTTTGTGGTATCAGGGCGAGTCGAACATTATTGCCAACAATGATGGTCTTCGTTATGCGGATAAGTTTGAGATTTTGATAAACAGCTGGCGGCAAACCTGGCACCAGCCGAATTTGCCTTTTTACTTCGTACAGCTTGCACCATTCCTGTATTCAGAACGAAAAAAAGAGGGGGAGGTGTATCATGCTCCCACAGAGTTACCCAGGTTATGGCGTGCTCAGGAAATGGTGCTTGAACGGGTAGAAAACACCGCAATGGTGCCTACAATCGATCTTGTCACTGACTTGAAGAACATTCATCCGATGCAAAAGCGCCCCATTGCCGAGCGACTTGCTTTCACTGCCCTGAGTCATTTATACCGAACAGACCCAGGTGTACCTGCATCACCAAGAGTTAGTCACATCAATATTGAACGCTGGGTAGTAAGAGTGACCTTTGATAAGGTTACTGGTAGGTTGCATACTGCAGATGGACAATCACCGGATAGCTTTGAAATTGCCGGAGAAGATGGTCACTTTGTGCCAGCTAAAGCTGAAATCATCGGCCCAGCGTCGGTGTTAGTATGGAGTGGTGTCGTTGATCATCCAAAAAAAATTCGGTTTGCGTGGTCGGAAACCGCCAGGCCAAATCTTATCGATGGTAATGGCTGGCCTGCCTATCCATTTTGTAGCGCCGAAATGGCGGCATGCGACAATGTAATGGCCCGGCAGTAAAAATACATCGTTGGCTAGCTGAAACCCGTATTCCCTCAAAGTAAACACCGACACGTTTGTGTGAACGGTCGGTATTTTATGTGCATTCTGAAGCAGGTTAATTTCCTTCCGGTGTCGCCGTTGATAAAACGAAGCTGGCCGGAATAGTGGTCGTTGCTGGGTCATCCGGGTGAGACGGTGAATAATTGCCATATTCCGGGCGTAAGTGCTGCGCAAGTCCTGGGATCTGGACTCGTATACCTTCTGCTATGCATTTTGCAAGCTGAAGTGCACCGTAGGCGTTGTGATGTGTATTGTCTTTTAACTGCTTAGGCTGGTCAGGGTATGTATTAGAAGGATAGTGAACAAACGCTTTGGTAGATGCAACTTCCCCCATAGCGTTATAAAATGCCAGACTCATTGCGTGTAAATCAATCACAGAGACATTTAGTGCTTTTCCAACACGCCGCACTGCATCGGCATACTCAGAAAGTGTTTCACCTGGTTCACCATTTTTCCACCTGCGACGCTCCATTGGCGTTATCAATACAGGTATGGCTGATTTGTCTCTTGTCGCATTCACGTATTCAATCAGTTCGCTGGTATACGTGGTATAGGGGCCGGCCTCGTTTCTTTTGTCTTTTTGATCGTTGTGACCAAATTGAATGAACAGATAATCACCAGGTTGAATTGTGCTAAGGATTTTGTCAAAACGATGCTCGTCGAGGAAGCTAAATAACGCTCTGCCAGATTCCGCATGATTCGCTATCGATATATTCTGGTTGAATAAACTGGGTAGCATCTGACCCCAGCCTGCATAAGGTTCCGAGCGCTGATCGGCAACCGTAGAATCACCGGCAATGTAAAGGGTTGTTACCTTACTTGCGGGTTCTATTTCAATGGCGGTAAGGCCGGATGTGTCAGGTAAAAACTCTAATGTTAGCAATTCATCCCAATGCGCGATGAGTGTAGGTGTGGTCTCCCAGTTATTGAGTGTTACTTTACCACCGGATGCAATGTGCGGTTGTCGAACATTCACCGTAAAGGAACGTATTTTACTGCTGTTGTATCCTGTGGTGGTAAGCATAACCCGACGGGATTCTGCTTTTACCGTCATGGCGTTTGCTGCGTCGGGCGAGTCGTAAATGAGCTTAACACTGTAGTTGCCCTCTGGTACCGCAACGCCGAAGTGATTTTCCGAGTTGTTCATCCACCCGTATCCGCTAGCGGCTGAAAAGGATTGAAGCGGATCCAATGCCTGGTAGTTGGCAGGAATATCCGGCGTTGATAATGTAAACCGATGTGCATTTTGCGTCTTACCTGCGAAAGTGCTGGTAAGCAATAACGAGCCAAAATACATAAGCGTGATCGAGATCGTTTTATTCACAATCTACTCCTACTGAGTTGTTTAAACGCCATTGACACTCCTCCCAGACAAATAAGGCCTGCTAGCGCAGGCCTTGACTTAGAGTAGAGAACAAGGTTTAGGAATGTGTAATCAGGATTACATTTTGTATGTAACACCAATAGAAAAGTCTCTGCCGTAGTAACGGCGTTCATAAATACCTGCGTTGGTTCCGCCAATATAGTCGCGGCCCTCTTTGGTCAGGTTGCGTGCGTCAAAGTAGTATTTAAAATCCGAGCCTTCGGGTTGATACGTAATTTTACCGTCTAGGAAGCCTGCAGAGTCAACGTAATATGGATTGCCTCTGCTATCGCTGATTGCATCCAGATAGCTGCTTCTGTAGTTATAAGCCAGTTTAATATTCCACTCTTTGGTTGAATAATACACACTGAAGTTATACGTGTTTTTCGACATGTCGATGAGATCTAATTCTTCTTCTGAAATCTCACTGTAAATACCAGTGTTGTCGGCAGTTGTATGTGTGTAGTTCGCATTCATACCAATATTATTGAATGGTTCTGGCAGCATGCTGAAGAAGGTTGCAACAGATAACTCATAACCCTGTGTGTTCACACCGGTTGAATTGGCCGGTGCTCTGACCTCGAATAAATTACCATCACCAAAGTAATCAACGTCTGGTACCGGAGCCTGGCTACCTGAGAGAATGTAAGTATCCAGGTTCTTCTTAAACAACGCGGCTGACAACATGGTGTCTTCGTTGGGATACCAGTTGATCGCAAGGTCGAGTTGCTTGGCTGTATACGGATTCAGGTATGGGTTGCCTCCTGTACAGCTACTTGGATTACCATTTTCGATGGACTCAGAATCTAACCGCAGCCTGCATTCTGCCGCAATATTTAAATCCTTGGCCTTAGGGTGAGCCATTACCTTGGATGCGCCAGCATACAGAATTAATTCGTCAGGCATCAATTCCAGATTTACGTTAATACTTGGAAGTACTTCACTGTAATCGTTAGATACCGTTCTGGTGCCTTCGAAAGCCTGTGGATGATCTTCGTCGATAAACGCATTGCCGTCTTCGTCATCCACCGAGACTGAAACAGTTGCTGTGCCTGTGGTATCCACATCTGTTTGAACATACCGAACACCAGCATTACCCCATAACAGGAAACCACCCACTTCGGTTTCAAAGTCACCCTGAACATACACTGCCTGGGTTGCCATCTTTACATCAAAAATAGAGCGAAGGTCATCAATAGCCAGATCGTCTTCCGTAAAGCCACCAAGCGCGATGAAGTCACGTTTAAAGGTTGAAACATTGATTGTATTCCAACTGGAAAGCGTTTCGACACCAGGGTTAAAGTCGCGGAAAAATTCAGGCGTACGCATATAATTGTCGGCAAGCAATTGTGCATTTTGCTCAGCAGTTACGTCAGAACCGTTAAATAAGCGCAGATCATTGTCGTAACGAGCGTAATCCTGATTTTCAACGCTATAGCGTAATCCTGTTTTGATATTAGTTAGGAATTTTCCGGTCATAGGCATAACAAAATCAACCTGTGCTAACGATTCGTCACCAGAACTGTCTATGTCAGTCATGTTTAAGCGCGTGTAGCGGTTAGTTTCCGTGACGGGATTGTTGAACGCAATATCGGGTCTTCCTGACGAAGTATAATCAACACCAGTGCTTAGGTTTTCCTCGGTAATGATTGGCAAGCCATTTTCAGCAAACTCCATTAACATGCCGCGAATACGGTAGCCGAATGCCTGTGTATCGGTTTGGTCAATACTCTGCTTTTCTTTGCTGTAGCCAAATGTGCCGGTAAGTGTGAAGCGATCGTGTTGATATTCGAAGCCAGCGTCAATAACAGAATTCTTTTGTGACCAGTCCACATCTACTGCGCGGTTAACAATCGCGAAGCTACCAGCAGTCTCTACAGACTGGATACGGTGATTTTCATAGAATGTCCATGTATTGGCGTCAACCATTGCATCTCTGACTTCCTGCAACTGATAGTTTTGGTCATTCTGGACGAAATCACGTTCGTTATAGGTAAAACCAGCATGAGCCGATAATGCGTCATTGATGCGATACTGAATCATGCTGTTTGCACTGATACGGTTTTCATCGCGTTGCCAGATACTCGCCCGGGGAATACGGTTTTTTGGGTCGTACCATTGCATCTCACAAGTAGCATTACCGTCACAGCCTTCTACGGCAGTGATATCGGCATAGTTGGGGTTAATAAAGGTCTTTTCCAGCGACCCATCTATGTCGGATTCGAAATTAAACGCGGTATTTCGAAGCGCATGGAAAGCAGTATTCTTATCGCCAGCGGTAACATTGACGAGAATACCAAGGTCATCTGAAAACTTGTGTACGCCTATCAGGTTAAATTTCTGGTTGTGTTTATCTGTTAAGGTATTGAACTGATTTTCTGCGTTAAGGCTTAAATAATCCTTTTTAAAGTCGTTTGGCTTGCGAGTAGTGATTTTGATTGTGCCGCCAATACCGCCTTCGGTAAGCCTTGCTTCGGAGCCCTTAATAACATCCAATGCACTCACTAATTCCGACGCCATACTGCGGAAGTCGTTACTACGGCCGCTGGTTGCGAATGGGTCCGATGCGCCTACCGAGCTGATGCCGTTAATTTCAACCCGCGTCAATTCGGGCTCCACACCACGGATACTCACGCCACCACCTTCACCAAACTCACGATCGAGCTGTATACCAGTGACTCGGGAGAGTGCTTCTGCAATGTTTTTGTCGGGGAAGTCACCAATGTCTTCTGCAACAATCGAGTCTGCCATAGTTGAAGCCAATTTCTTTCTGTCGATTGCACTTCGTTGACTGGCTCTAACGCCGGTAACAACGATTTTTTCAACGATTTCGCTGCTATCCTTTGTTGCTTCATCCTGCGTGGGCTGGGCTTCTTGTGCAAAGGCGGCCGAGGTGACGATTATGCCGAGGGATAACCCGGAGTGAATAACCGTTTTAATGGTTTTTGATAACAGTGATGGCTTAAATTGATTCTTCGACATTGTATCCATACATTCTTGCAATTTATTAATAGTTTTCATTGTGACAGTTTCCAAGGACTAGTTTTTTAATGTGTTAGCACCTAGCTAATACTGCTCAAGTAGCAAGGCCAATTCGCTTACTGAAACAGACAAGATATGTATTTAAATGTGACTGGTTTTGACTGTTTTTGTAAATCGATGGTTAAAAAATATTTTAGCTTTTAACGTTCGTCAAACATGTTTTCAAAGTTGGCTCATATATGAGCCGGATTGTCACTGGAAGTGAAAAGTGTTTCAAATAAGCACTAATTAGGGCATTCGTAGGCAAATAAGAATGTAAATTGAAATGCCGCGGATGCTTTAGGAGCTGATGCTTACTTTGATATCTGAGTTGCTTAAGTGAATTTCAATATTGATGTTATTCGCAATTTCGCTCAATTTCAGTCATTTTGATTATTGCATTAGTAATTGGTCAGGCTATTGGGTATGTGCTAATTGGAAAGTTTACTGAGAATAGGGAATTCGTTCGAAAAGTTCGTATGCTGACCAAATGAGAAGGAGTAATAGTCTAATATCGGCATCATTGTTTTCGTTGCTACAAAGCAACAACCTTCGCCAGACTCTATGGATGTCACTATGAAATATTTAAAATTGAGTACTGTTATTGCCCTATTCTCGTTGTTGAATGCTTGTTCTGTTCAGTATGGGCAGGACCGACAACAAATGGATATTTATATATTAATGGGCCAATCCAATATGGTTGGCAGGGATACTGCTACGTTGAGCTTACAAGTTGATGACAACCGTATACTTGCACTTAACGAGCAGGATTTTTGGCAGGTTGCCAGAGATCCTATCCATAAAAAGACAGGCAGAACTGAACCAGGTATTGGCCCGGGAATTCCATTTGCCAGAACAATGTTGGATTTGGGTAATTCTGCGCCTATTGGACTGGTGCCCACAGCGGTAGGCGGATCGTCGCTTCGACGATGGGTAAAAGGAGGCGGTTTATATGTTGCTGCGTTAGAGAGGATTAGGCAGGCTGGTAAACATGGACGAATAAAAGGTGTGTTGTGGCATCAAGGGGAATCGGACAGCGACAAGCAAATAAACGCTGAAACGCACGGTACAAGACTCACAGGCATGTTTAAGGATTTACGAGCCGATTTGGGGATGCCCGAATTGCCGATTGTTGTGGGTGAAATGGGGTATTTTCTTGAGCCTGAGAAATTTCCGTTTGCCAGCGAGGTGAGAAACGCCCTTCGCACTGCTGCGGAAGCCCTTCAGTGTGTTAAATTTGTTGATGCCAAGGGACTGGATCATAAGGGTGATCAATTACATTTTTCGGCATCGTCAACGGTTGAGTTGGGTGAGCGATTTGCAAGAGCGATGTTCACTATGCAATGCGGTGAGTAAAAGCCAAAGCCCAGTAATGCATAACTGCGTATAGGTGGGCTCTGACAGATATAACTAAGATATTGGTAAAATCACTTGCTATAAATGTTTAGAAAACATCACACTTGGTATTACTTGCGCTACTGCCATCTGTTAAATCAGAGCTAATCGACACCACTTTAAATCCAAAAGTGACATCACTTGTAGAGAACTTCTTTGAAATAAATGTGGCGATGCCATATTCGTCGGTGGTGACACTTTGCTTTTCATTAAAGGTGCCGGAAAATCTACCGGAAACCACCGCGTTTGCTATAGGGGTTCCAAAGTTGTCTGTTATTGTTACCACCGCTTTGCCGAAGCGTTTCATGGCCATTAATGAAAAGTGTTTCCCATTCTGGTTAATAGCGTTATCGCTCTCGGCACCTCTGCTTGCATGTTGATCAATAATACTAATTTCTATGGATGCAACCTTGGCTGTATCCGGAACCGGTGATTCAGGCGTTGCTTCAACATAATCTGTGAGTGCTGAGGTCTGTCCGTTTTCAACAGACGTGGAGACCTTGTAGAAATAAGTTACCCCATTTATCACGTTCGTATCGGAATAAGATGTTGTAGTGATGTGTTGAGCTAAAACAGTATAAACTCCTTGTGGATCTGTACTACGATAAACACTGTACCCTGAAAAATAAGGTTCGTTGCTATGGAGCCAGCTTAAGTGTATTTCTGCATTTGCTGGGATAGCCGATAAGCCCTGTGGTGCCGATGGCGCAGTTTCGAATGCGCCTAAATCGGGAGCAGCACCGTTGTAAGACAAACCCGTGTCGGCGCCTGCGTTGATAAGATCACTGCCGGGTGCGAGTTTGGCAAACGTGATGTCCGGTAAGTCGCCATTAGGCTGTCGTTGCTGGGTCAATTGACTTTCATCCAACGAGATGAAATCGTCTTCGGACACGGTAACATCCAGATCAAAGTAATTGTTCGCCAGATCATTTTCAGAAGATGGACCAAGATTTACTACTTCATTACTGGCACCAAATCCCAGATTATTGCGCATATAATGCGCATAGCCAGGCACGTCGGTGGCGTTATCGGCCAGTGTTGAAAGTAAATTATAGTTGTTGTAATTGCGTATTGCAGTGTTGCTAACCCAATCCTGACCATCGATATGGTGATTAGCATAAAATCCGCTGGCTTTATTGCCTACCGCTAAACTCTTGTATATTGCATGTCTTGGAACAGGAACCGGGTAATCTACTTTACCATCTCTGCCATACCCGCCAAGCTTAAAACCATTGCCGTCGCCCAGCTTGGTGAAGTCAGTGTCAAAACCATTGTAAAATGCCCAGCTGTTTTCAATAGTAACAGCAGTGCCTGCACTGATAAGGTCAAACCCATCATCACTGTTAAACCAGGCACGGCACCCCTTGAGGATGTTGCCGGAACTAGCCGAATCCGGATGGACACCAAAACCGTCGATATTGCCGTGAGAGTAGTTATTCAGCCCTTTATTTCTGTACGCATCGACATTGATTACCTGATTGTCACTGCCGCTAGCGAGGTACCAGCCAATCGCCATGTTGTCGTATATTTCCAGTCTTTCAAATAGGTTTCTGTCCCCGTTTACTACACGGATCGCTGTAGACTGAGTGCGTTTGTAATCGATGGTGATTTGTACCCCGGTGATATGGAATCCTTCAAACGTATTGTCATCGCCAGATACCAGAAATGCGACAACACGGCGGTCGACTGGTTTAACACCAGTAAAATCAAATATGGGAGTTTCGCCGTTATAGGCAATGTAACGAATGCCGTTTTCTTTTATCTCATTGACATAAGCGCGGCTTGAGTCAGTGCGGGATATATCGTCATTGTCGAGGTAGTACGTTCCCCCCCGAATATACACAGTATCACCGGCGTCGGCTAAATCCTGTGCTCGCATTAATGTTTCCAGCGGCGAGTCAATGGAACCGGAATTGCTGTCATTACCTGTCGGGGACACGTAATAATCTGCTGCTTCAGCGAGCAAACTGACGCTGCTGAGCACACATAAAGTGGTGAAGCTTAAAAGAGTTTTTTTCATTTTGACCTCAATTTATAGTTTTTTAATTGGCCTTACCACTTGGCCATGTTTAAAATTTGTAAATCAAGAATGGATTGATGAAAAGTGAAATGAGTGAATAACAGCAAAAACTTTAATGAAATGTTAATATTTGGAACTGTGGCGCATAGTAAACACAAAAAAGCACTGCCAGGGCGAACCCTGAACAGTGCAATCACAATGAACCGTTTTTATTCGGATAATAGTAGAACGTTATTTACATTACCGGGTGCGATTAAAACGCGCCACGTAAGCCTAACGTAAAGGTACGGCCGCTGTAGTAAGCTGCGTTTTTACGCGACTTCCCGTCTCCGTATAGTCCGGCTGGGTTGGGGTAATACTGGTATTCCAGCGCATCGCTTAAGTTGGTTGCTTCAAAACGCAATTCCACGTCCTCGCTCACTTTGTAGCCTATGCTGGCGTCCAGGTAGCCAATACTGGCCTGTACGCGGTTTAGGTCGTTTCCACGGTTGAGCGGATCAACGTATTTTTCACTCTTGAAGGCATAGGATACTCTTAACGCAATGGGACCATCTTCATAGTAGGTTGCCAGTGTGTAGCCGTATTTAGGAACCGTCGGGATATTGTAAACATCACCGTTGTTGGCTACCCAGTTGGCAGATTTGGTGTCTACATTGGTATAACTTGCAATGGTGCCTAAATTGTTGAAAGGAGCAGGTAAAAACGTGAAGTTTTGCTGATAGGCAATTTCAAACCCACTCAGTTTTTGTTCTGCGCCGTTTTCGTAGCTGTTTAATACAATGTCCAGATTGGGTGGGATCTTGCCGGTGTTAGGATCAATAAAAATAGGCCCTAATGCCGTTTCTGGTAATTTTAAAGACTCAAACGTTACCAGAGTACTACTTTCAACGGGCTGATCCTGAATTGTCTTCCAGAATAAGCCAGCAGAAAGTAATCCGCCTTCAGAAAAATACCAGCTTAATGACACATCTTTAGACAGTGATTCTTCAGGGGTAAGATCCGGGTTACCTGCTGTGGCCACGGCTTTAAATGGATCGGCAATAAGCACGTTAGCTGCAATTCTGTTTAACCCTACGCGGGTGATGGTTTTGCCAATCGCGGCGCGTAATTCCAGCTCATCGGTGAGGTCATAGGCCATATTCACAGAAGGCAACACAGTTGAGTATCCACCCGATGTGACATTTGGAATGTAAGTATTACCATCAAGCGTATAGTTGTTTGCTGTTACATCTGTATCAGACAGGCGAACTCCCAGATTGGCCTTAAAAGCACGGTCAAATATGTCGGTACGAAGATCGGTTTGAATGAATACAGACGATACTTTTTCTTCTGCCTCAAACGAGCTGTTAAAGTCGATATCGGTTTGTGATAACGCCTGGTAAGGCATGAAGAATGACTCTATGGTGTTGCGTGAATAGCTTGACCAGGTCGTTGGGAAACCTTCGCCCGCTTTCTGCGCAAATGGACTGATTGGCATGCTGTTGTCCATTAACCCCACCAGTTCAGATAAACTCATGTCGTTGAAAGATTTACCATTCGACAAAATCTGTGATTTTGCAGCTGATGTGCCGTTTTTGCTGGTACTTGTTTTCGTTGAGGTGGCCTGGCTGACACCAAACTTAACATTGCCATACCAATCACCCGCATCAAAATTCCATTGCACCTGAAGCGACGCCAGTACGTCTTCGTCTTTCTCATTATTTTGCAGGAAACCGATATCTACCATGTTGTTCCACGCGGTTGGATCGGTGAAATCACGGTCATAGGTGAGAACCGGATAAACAGTATTCTGTGAAGAATCGATAACGGAAGTTACGCCATCGGCAATATTGAACACTTTATTGCGGTATAGCTCTGCTTTGCTTTGAGACCGTGTTAGCTGACCTTTTATCGTAATATCCTCATTCAGGAAATACTGACCGCGTAAGTTAACGCTGTAAAAATCGGTCTGGCTATCGTAGGGAAAGCTCTCTGCAAAATAGGTAGTGTTGCCAAATGTGCCGAACAGGTTGTTATTTTCGTCTATAAACACATCCATTGGCACAATACCAGGCACACCATTCTGGCCCGAATTGCGAATAGCAACTCCGAACGTATACTCGTCGCGTTGGTCGGTGAGGTTAGCTAGCAAGGTGTCCAGGCTAACTTCAAAATCGTCTCCCATGTATTGTAGTGAAATAACAGAGGATAATCTTTCGCGCGTGTTTTCAGATGCG
The DNA here is from genome assembly GCF_006494365.1 of Aestuariibacter sp. GS-14. GTDB lineage: Bacteria > Pseudomonadota > Gammaproteobacteria > Enterobacterales > Alteromonadaceae > Alteromonas > Alteromonas mangrovi. The sequence continues at coordinate 301,875 of NZ_VHIP01000005.1, read as the reverse complement.
TATGCGCGGTGAAAACGGGGTAAAAAGGCATTGTCGACCTGCTCCTGGGTAAGGTCTCCCAGGTTAACTCTTGGATCATCGTAATCGATGTTAAACCTGAAGGTGCCTTTTCTTTCCTTGCCTAACGCGTTGGTGTTGTATTGCCCGGTGGTTTCGTATCCTGAGCGGGTATTCACGCTGCTGGCATAAGCAATGCCAAATAGGGCACCAAAATTATCCCAGGTGTTGCTGTACAGCGCAGACAATTTCGGGTTAAACGACTCCGAAGCATCGTTGTAGCCTGCACTAACCGAATATCGGCCAGTTTCTTCACCTTTGCCATCGAAAGGGCGAGGTGTTTGCAGATCAACTGTGCCACCAATTCCGCCTTCTGTTAGTTCCGCCATGCTGCTCTTATAGACGTTTACCTGGCCAAATAACTCGGAAGGGAATACATCGTAGTTAAAATCGCGGGTGGATGTGCCCACATTCATGCTGGACGTGGTATGAACCGGAGCGCCATTGATGGTGGTAACCGCATAAGATGAATCCAGACCGCGAATCGTAATTCGGTTGCCTTCATTGCTGGCACCATCGCGCTCAAGGTAAACACCCGGGATGCGCTGTAGTGATTCGGCAATATTTGCATCGGGAAATTTACCAATATCTTCAGCCACAACGGCATCTACCATGGCTGTATTTTCTTTCTTAATGGAGATGGATTTGGCTAGACTTTGTCGGATCCCTCTTACTTCAATGGTTTCAACAACAGTGGCTGCCTGTTCCTGGGTGTCTGCTGATTCAACGTCTTGTGCTGTTACGCCAATACTGATGGCGCTCAATGCGGTTGCAATGAGTCCTTTTTTAAATTGTGATTCTTTCATGTCTTCTGCTTCATTTCCGGGAGCGTTATTGAGGAGAATCAGCTGTTTTTTATTGTTGATATGCGCAACAAGCGGCGTATTAGCTAACAACAATTCGAGTGCTTTGCTCGGCGAGTAAAACCCGGAAACCGGATTTGTTTTTACCCCCGACACCGAAGAGAGTGCCAAACCAAAAGTAACATCTGCTTGTACTGCATATAACAACAATGTTTGTGCTGCGTCTCCGCCCGCAATGTCAAATTTACGGTGCTCATCGTAAAGTGCTGCTGATGATTGCCCGTAGCTGTATGGGATCTGTCCACACAGCACGACACTGCACACAACAATGGCTAACTGCCGTTGTGTAGGAAGTAAACGAGTCAAATTCAAAAAAATACGTACAAACATTTTACAAATTTTTAATTTTTTATTACTTTTATTTTGATTTAAATATCTTAATTTTATTATTTATCAGTGTTTTGCTTTAATTTCATATTGTTCATAAATAATCAAAATTAATCACAAGGGTAAGTCCTTCTGGGGTATGTTTGCCGTAAATGGCACGTAAATCAAGAACTGTTAACGTTCTGGTAACAAAATGCGTGTGGGTGTAGATTTTTTTAATTTTTTACATCAACGAGTAAGTATTTTTCTAAACTTAAAACGTTAACGTAAAAAAACTCTGTACCGAACCTATGAATGATAACAATAAGGTTTTACTGCAACTGCAACGATTGCGAGTAAAGCTAAAGGTATTTTTATCGCAATTTGTGTCTGCGGATGACGTGGAAGATATTGTGCAGGACGCTTACGTTAAAGTGTGGCAAAGCCATCAGGAGCAAGCTTCATCGCCCGTTACTGACGGCTTTGTGTTTACCGTAGCTAAAAACCTTGCACTTGATTATCTGCGTAAACCACATGTTAGCCGTATGCAATCGGTGGAAGAAACTGATGATGCGCATTTTGCGTCGGGCGATACGACTTACCACGGCGTTAAAGCACAGCAACAGTTTCTGCATTTCTGCGAATCAGTTAAGCAATTGCCTCCTCAGTGCCGGAAGATTTTTGTGTTAAAGAAAGTCTATGGTTTGAAAGCGCGAGAAATCGCTACTGAACTGGGTATCAGTACTCGCACGGTTGAAGTGCAGTTGCAAAGAGCATACGTAAAATTTTATCAATCGGTAGAACAGCAGCGCACAGAGGTGGGTAAATGCCAGGACGTCAGCAGAGAAAAAGGTAAATCCAGTGGAAAGTAACGATAGTAACGTGGTTAACCTGTACGCTAATGAGACCATTATGCAGGAAGCTGCTGCCTGGTTAGTTAAAATGGATGACGGTCTCACGCAGGCTCAGTTGGCAGAATTTGAGCAGTGGAAAAGTCGTTCAGGCAGACACGCAGACGTATTTGAGCAAATGCGCCATACACTGGATGAAGCCGAGGTTTTATCGTCGTTGGCAGAAGTCTTTCCACTACAGCGGCGCAAGGGCGGAGTTCGATTTCATAGCTGGTCAGCACTGGCTTCAGCGGTACTGTTTTGTTTAGTAATGTTGCCCCTGGGATATATTGGGGTCTCCTATCTTTCTGACACCGAAGTCACTGACGCATCACCTTACCTTTATTCTCTGCAGGTTGACGCGCCAATAGCCACGTCTGTAAAAAAGCAGCTCCAGGACGGTTCAGTGCTTACATTAAACTCAAATTCGTCTGTGTTAGTGCGGTATACCGCACAAAGCCGGGAGATTGTGCTTACAAGAGGCGAATTACACATCGAAGTTAAGCACAACCCGAGTCGGCCACTGTTTGTGAATGCAGGGAATCAACGGTTTGAAGCGGTGGGTACGGCGTTTAATGTGGCAATGCATGAGTCAGATGTCGAACTGATTGTAACCGATGGAAAAGTAAAAGCTGCTGTTGCGACGTCGTTTCCTGGATCAGACACTGACATCACCCACTCATCGGTAAATAGCGAGCAAACCGTTCAGGTTGTAAAAGGAGAAAGACTGCAAATTAGGGTTGATACGCACTTGCCAACAGCGGTGATGAAGTCGCAAATGGATGAGGTGCAGATGGCTATGTCACTGTCGTGGCGGGAAGGCATTATTACATTTAATGGTGAACCGCTGACCGACGTAATATCGCAACTGGAACGTTACACCGGCAAGCAATTTGTGATAAAGGATGAATCGCTGAAAAATTTGAAAATCGTCGCCCGATTTAAAATGCAGGAGTTGGATGACATATTGTCTGTTATGGAAAAGAACATGGGGATAAATGCATCGAAAGATACAAACAGAAGCGAGCTAATTGTACTGAACTCTGCCAAGTGATGAGACAGTACAATGAATACGCTCGCTTCTGTTTGGTAGGGTCAACTTGCTCGCAGGCGCTCTAGCACGTGAATGACACCACGCAATTCAGCCAGCGATTTCATTCTGCCAGCATAGGAATAGCCTGGGCGTACGCCGGGCTTATTCATTTCTTCATCCATTAAATGGCCGTGGTCCGGGCGCATGGGAATACTATTGCGCTTACCCCGGTTCGTTTCCTCGTCCAACAGGGCGTTGATCAGGCCAATCATGTCGTTGTCGCCATCGAGGTGGTCTGATTCATAAAACGAACCATCGGGCTCGCGCTTCACATTACGCAAATGCACAAAGAAAATACTGGGGCCAAATGCGCGTACCATATCAACCAGGTCGTTGTCAGCCCGTGCACCAAACGATCCCGCACATAAGGTTAAGCCATTGGCAGGGCTTTTTACGGCTTCAAGAATGGCTCTTGCGTCGCTGGCAGTCGACACCACACGAGGCAAGCCAAATAGCGAAAACGGTGGATCATCAGGATGAATACACATTTTCACACCGGCTTCTTCTGCTACAGGAATAATCGCTTTCAGAAAGGCGAACAGATGCTGACGGTAGCCTTCGGTACCCAGTGCAATAAACTGAGCAATGGCTTTGCGAATGCCCTCGCGGTCATAAGAGCCTTCACCGCCTGGTAAGCCTGCAATGATATTCTTCTCTAGCAATTCGCGTTCGGTGGGCGACAGCGCTTCAAAGCGCGCTTTGGCAGTATCCAGCTGGGTTTGATTGTAGTCTTGCGCTGCGTTGTCGCGTTGCAGCATAAACACGTCGTAGGCAATAAAGTCGGTCATTTCAAAACGCAGCGCCTGAGAGGCATTGGGTAACTGATAACTCAGGTTTGTGCGTGTCCAGTCCACCACCGGCATAAAGTTGTAGCAAACGGTATCAATGCCGGCTTTGCCTAAGTTGCGCAGGGTTTGTTGATAATTGTCGATGTGTCGAAGGTAGTCGCCCGTGCGGGTTTTAATATCGTTATGCAAAGGTACGCTTTCTACTACAGACCAATTCATGCCGGCTGCTTCAATTTCAGCTCTACGCGACTGAATCAATGCCAGCGGCCAGACTTCGCCGGTAGGGATTTCATGTAACGACGTAACGATCCCGGTTGCGCCGGCTTGCCGGATTTGCCGTAAAGTAATGGTGTCGGTTGGTCCGAACCAGCGCCATGTTTCCTGCATAATAATCACCTGGTGAGTTTTTGGTATAGTGGTCAGTCCAAAATGCTTGCATATAACAATGCTACGATCAACATATTTACGTTTTTATCTTAAAAAATGGTTCAAAACTTAACTATTTCATATTTAGATAGGTGCTATCTAAATATTGGAGATATCATTATTCAATTGTTTTTGTTGGTTTTTTATTTATTTTTTCACATGTCGTAGCTGTTCACTTTAAAAAGTTGTTAACAGAACGTTGAACCAATTTTTTATTTACGTATATTGGCCTTACCAAATTGCTGCTGGTAAAGCCAGTTGCTCAATATTCCAGTTTAAGCGTACTGAGTGAGACAACACCTATGATGACCCTACACAAAAATAAATTAACGCTTTTAGCCATATCGATTGCAGCCGGGATTGCTTCTGCAGGCCAGGTATCGGCTCAGGAGCTTGAAGTAATTGAAGTAAAGGCCCAAAAGCGTGCTCAGGCACAGCAGGATATCCCCGTTGCGGTTTCCGTGCTGGGCGAAAACGCGTTGGAGCGATTAGACGTTAAGAACTTCGATGACGTTACCCGTGTTTCCCCGTCACTTACCGTAGAGCACGGTGGGGAACCTCAGGTAAACACCATTCGCATGCGGGGGGTGGGGACGGCCGCTTACAGTATTGCCGTTGAATCCAGTGTTGCGGTAGTGGTGGATGAAGTGCCCTTAATGATGGCTGCTCAAGCGTTTAACAATCTGTCTGATATTCAGCAGGTTGAAGTATTGCGTGGCCCACAGGGAACGCTGTTCGGTAAGAATGCCTCAGCAGGTGTTGTTAACGTGCTTACAAAAGCGGCGTCGTCAGATTTTGAAGGGCGAATTGAACTTGGTGCTACAAGCGACAATGAACGCAAGGGTCAAATTATGCTATCTGGCCCTATGTCTGACGATGTGAACTACCGTATTAATGGGTACTACAAGGATCGCGAAGGCTATATTACTAATCTAACCACGGGTAGCAAACTCAATGGCGAAGAAAGTTATGGCGTGCGCGGAAAACTCCAGTGGTATGCCAGTGACAACCTGGACGCAACGCTTATTTATGATGTGTCCCACCAAACGGGCAGCAATGTGCCAGTGTGGGTGGAAACCGGAAATGGTGTCGCTGGAGAAGGCGAAATTGCGTCGGAAGACAACCTGACGGTACGCAGAGATACCGACAACGAATATGAAACCGACCAAACACTGGCGGTGGCAAAGTTTAATTACTTACTCAGCGATAGTCTTGTTCTCACTTCAGTGTCGAGTTTCCAACAGTTTGAGCAGGTATCGGTATCAGATGAAGACCTGACCGATGTACCACTGGAAGAGGCATTCCCACCATTTTTACTGGGCAGATTTGACCCGTTGGGACTCGGCGGGCCACAGGTAGTGCAGGATGCGTATATTGACGCTGAAGCCTTTACTCAGGAAATTCGTCTTACCGGCACGCCGTCTGAAAGCCTGGAATTCATTTTAGGATTGTTTTACAGCGATCAGTCTGTGTTCCGTGATTTCGACAGAAAGCCATTGCTGTTTGTGCTAAACAAATGGGAAGCTGAAGCAGAATCTACGAGTACCGCGCTGTTTGGACAAGGCTCTGTAGAAATTGCCTCCGACACCTTCATTGATGTAGGGCTGCGCTTAAATCACGAAAAAATCAGCGTTGATTTTACCGACTACTACGGTAACGGATTTGCGCTAAATCCCACTGAACCGGTGCGGTATCAGGGGGATGATTCGCAAAATGCCGTTACTGGTAAGGTGTCGCTGCGTCATTTTCTTCAGAACGGCACTATGGTTTATGGCGCGGTAAGTACCGGGTATAAAGGTCAGGCCTATGATGTTGCATCTGGTTTTACGCAATATGATGCTGACTCGCCTGTGGGCGAGGAAACTTCGGTGTCTTATGAAATCGGCATCAAAGGCTTCACCGACTCAAGAAATTTCAGCTACGACATTGTGGCATTTTTAACGAATTTCGATGATTACCAGGCGCAAGGTGCACGCACAGACGAAAATGGCACGCCAATCTTTGCGCTGAACAACGTAGGCGAGCTGCAAACAAAGGGTATCGAGGCTGAGTTTTCGTATCAGGCTACCGATGCGTTGCGTATTGATGCGTCGGTTGCTTATACGCGTGCCACCATTGAATCATTCGTAAATGCGCCGTGTTACGGTGGGCAAACTGAAGACACGGGTTGTATGGTTGGTGCTGGCCCGGGCGGCCTGAATGTTCAGGACCTTTCCGGCAACGATCTGAATAACTCGCCTGACTTAAAATACAATCTGGCGATGTATTGGGAACAGCCAGCCGATAGCTTTGACTTTAGTTGGTTTGCACAAGCTAACTACCAATGGCAGGACGATGTAAGCTTCGACTTATATGGCGATCCGTTGAATAAGCAAGACGCCTATGGCATAGGCAATCTGGGGTTCGGTATTGTTGATAATCAGGATAAATACAAAATAACGGTATTTGCCAATAACTTGTTCGATGAACATTACTCTATGGGATACAGCAACTTTGAAGAACGCTTTCAGGGTGAAACGGCATTATCAAAACGCTGGTCGCGTGGCGCACTTCGTTATGTTGGCGTGAATGTGTCTTACCAGTTTTAATCGAATCAATTCGTGTTCATGCAGCAGTTTACTATAACTGCTGCATTGTTTTTTGTGCTCGGGGGATAAATGAGAGAACGTATAAAGGCAACCTTGTGCTTGGCCATTATTGCGCTGTTTGGATGCAGTACCGAAAATCATGTGGTGTCAGGGAGTGTAAGTAACCACTCCGTGAGAAATGAAGTCGCACTGGACCAACCGTGGCGCTTTCAATTTTCTGCTGACCTTCCTGCCGATATCTATGCACCGGGCTTTGACGCCTCACAGTGGCAGCAGGTGTCTGTTCCACACAGCTGGAATCGGGTGGGGTATTACCTGGATAGCGCCAGCCCGCATATTCATACCCAACAAAATATCAATGTTGAACAAGGCGTCGGTATATACAGAACGGCGTTTTCACTGGACGCTGCCAATCAGGGTAAACACCACTGGCTGGAATTTGACGCCGTTAGCCGGGTAGCAGAAGTCTGGTTAAACGGCCAGTATCTTGGCGAACACCGCGGTAGTTTTAACCGGTTTCGGTTGAATGCAACCGATGCGGTAACCTATAACGCACCGAATATATTAGTGGTGCGGGTAGACAACAGTAAACCTACAGCAGAGTCCAATACCGCAGATACACTGCCGATTGCTGGCGATTTCTTTGTGCACGGTGGTATTTACCGGCCGGTCAGACTCATTTCTACCAATGATGTTCACATTGATATGCAGGACTTTGGCGGCTCTGGCGTATATGCAACAACCGTCTTGGCAAACGATAAAGCGGCGCGCATTGACGTAAATAGCCGCGTAACGAGTCACTCGCTTTCGGAGTCTGCGGTAGAGGTTGAAGTTAACTTACTGAACGCCAGTGGTGAACTTACTGCGACAACCTCCCAAGTCATCACTGTATCGAATAGCAATACCGCTGAGCTGAATCAAGTGCTGGACGTGCAACAACCCAGACTGTGGCAAGGCACAGATGATCCTTACCTTTACCAGTTAGAAGTAGTAATAAAGGAACCAAACGGCACTGTACTCGACAAGGTTAGACAGGACTACGGCATCCGCACGATTGCCATCACAGCAGAGGATGGCGTGTTATTAAATGGTAAGCCGCTGCATTTGCAAGGGGTAGCGTATCATCAGGACAGAGAAGGTCGTGGTTGGGCGGTAAGCGAACAGGATATAGAGGATGATGTGGCGATCATGGCCCAGATGGGGGCGAACACTATTCGTCTGGCGCACTATCCTCACGGGCAGCCGGTTCATAACATTGCTAATCGTTTGGGCTTATTGTTATGGGATGAAATTCCGCTGGTGTCGGCGTGGCGCTATGGCGAACAACACGAAGAAGTGAATAAGGCGATAGCCGACAATGCAAGCCTGCAACTTATTGAAATGGTGAAGCAAAACTTTAATCACCCGTCAGTAGCCGTGTGGGGAATTGCGAACGAAGTCGATTTTGGTGCCGTAGTACCTATGTTTGTGCAAAGTGCTCCAGGCTCAAACCCTGATCCCGTACCGCTGTTAAAGCGACTGGCCTCAGAAGTTGAATTACTTGATGCCAGCCGCCCGTCGACGCTGGCTAACTGTTGTGCCAATGTGGCTACCTGGCAGCGCGCCAATGTGCCAGACACGTCAGCCATCACACAAACAACGGGTGCGAACCGCTATTTTGGATGGTACTACGGTAATGCGAATGATTTGGGGCCACATCTTGATGACCTACATAAACAGTATCCTGGGCAACCCTATGCTGTAACTGAGTACGGCGCGGGTGGTGCACCCACGTTTCATACTGATAACGTACTGGGTGGCCCAGTGGCAGCAACGGGACGTAATCAACCAGAAGAGTACATGACCTATGTACATGAAGTGAATTGGCAGGCCATCAGCCAACGCCCTTACGTGTGGGCCAGCTGGATTTGGAATGCGTTTGACTTTGCCACTACGACCCGGCGCGAAGGTGACTCACAAGACATAAACACCAAAGGGTTAGTCACTTACGACCGCGCAATTAAAAAAGACGCGTATTTTTTCTATCAGGCCAACTGGACGGATACACCCATGGTGCACATTACGTCTCGCCGCTATAAAGACCGCGCTTATCAGGTTGCTGATATCAAAGTTTTCTCCAATGCGCCGTTGGTAGAATTAAATCTCAATGGTAAGAGTGTGGGACAGCGGTCTGAATGCACTCATCGAACATGTATTTGGGAGAGTATTCGCTTAGCTGAGGGCGAAAACAGCGTAACAGCAGTAGGACTCGACATCGACGGCAAGGAACTGGTTTCTGATTCGATAATATGGCAGCTCAATACTTCGCAGCACAACGCGTACTTTATTGACGCGGGAGCGCAAATGGCTGCTACAACGCAGAATAACTACTTTGGGTCAGACAATTTCTTTACAGGCGGTCAGGCCGCTTCCTATGACAAGCCTGGCGGATGGGGGCGTCCGCCAGTGCTGGCTGACATTCATGGCACTGAAGATAGAGATTTGTTTGCTACTTACCGAAAAGGCGAGTTTGGTTATCGTTTGCCACTGGATAACGGCAGCTACCGTGTTGCTATTTATTATGTTGTAAACAATAACGAAGCCCCTGTCGATTTCAATGTAGTGGCGAATGATGAACTTGTACTGGCAAATTTGGGTGCAGACGATGCGGCAAACGATGGCTTGAACGCCCATGTCAGGGAAGCAACAGTGATAGTAAAAGAAGGCGTGATGGCTATCGATTTTATTGCACTGACAGGTGAACCAAACGTATCTGCAATTGCAATCACACCTCACTAATTTTGGCAAAGCCTCAGCGTCACAAATGCGCGTGTTCGCTGAGGCTCTTTTTATTCAGAATCCAATTCCAGTACTGTCATATCCTGTTCAATAGCGTGAGAAATATGATTCTGCATAGCTGCTTTGGCCCGATTGGGGTCGCGCAGCTTTAATGCATTCAGAATTTTGCGATGTTCATCAACATAGGGATGCACGCCCAAATCGCGTACCCGCTGGTGGAACGTCAGGCTTAATGCCGACTTATTGCGCAATTCCCATAGCCACTTGATGGTTGAGCTAAGTGCGCTGTTGTTGGTGGCTTCTGCAATGGTGCAGTGAAACAGCTGGTCGGCCTTTTCCCGCTCCAGCTCAGTTGCATCAGCACTTTCCATGGTTTTCAAAGCTTGCTCAAGGGTTTTGATTTGTTCCTTGGTGATCCGCGCGGCTGCCAGACTAACCGCTTCGGTTTCAATCAGGAGTCGTGCTTCGAGCACTTCGAAGGGGCCGGGTACGTCGTCGATGGTAATGGATTGAGGGCTTGGTTTTAGTGGCAGAGCATAAATACCTGAACCCGTTCGTATTTCTACTAAACCAGCAATTTCCAGTGCAATCATGGCTTCGCGAATGGTAGGACGGCTCACTTCAAAGCTGGCCGCTAAATCACGTTCTGAAGGTAAGCGTTCACCTGGCTTAATTTCGCCGCTGCGGATGAGCGTTTCAATTTGCCCCGCTACTTCCAGATATAAACGACGCACCTTCACAGCTTCTACTTTCATTTCACAATTCCAATCCCAGTAATCTATTGAGCTTACCGGGATTGGAGAGGGTGTCAAGCCACCCTACCTTTGATCATTGTTTTGCCTTTTCGGCATACCAGTCTTGCATGATAAACCATACCTGCTTTTTGATGCCCTGGTCGCTAAGAAGCCCCTTTCTGTTCCAGTAGTCCTGTATGCCGGCCAGCGGGCGACGCGCAGCCCGAAAATCTTTCAGCAACCAGGGTGACACACCAGCCAGATGGGGCATGTTATCCAGCATGATCAGGTTTTGTTTGAATACCCGCATCTGATACGCTTCAGAAAAGAACGTGTTTTCATCACCTTGCCAGCCTTGCAACGCACCTGCACCAAACTCACTGATGATAATGGGCTTGTTGAAAGCCGACTGCCATTTGTACTGCGCACAGGTTTCCGGCGCGTCGTAGTACCAGCCGCAATAACTGTTAATGCCTATTACATCCACTACACCGGCGAAGGCTTCGTCGATAATGCGGCCGCTGTCAGTGGCAGTTTGTGTATTAATGGCCGCGGTCACCAGTCGGGTTGGATCAGTGCTACGAACAGTGTCTGCCAGCTCGGTCAGGAATGCGGTGCGGACTTCGGTATTCGGGGTTTCGTTGGCGATGGACCATAAAATCACCGCTGCCCGGTTTTTATCGCGGAATAACATCTCGCCAAATTGCTGTTTCGCTTTGGCCAGTACGTTAGGGTTGTCGAACTGAATGTCCCAGTAAACCGGGATTTCTGCCCACACCATTAACCCTAACTCATCGGCAATTCTGAGCATGTTTTCATTGTGAGGATAGTGGGCAAAGCGCACATAGTTGCAGCCTAGCTCTTTGGCCCAGCTCAATAAAATTCGCGCTTCTTCTTCACTCCAGGCCCTGCCGTCACTGAATGGCTTTTCTTCATGAATAGCAATGCCGCGCAAAAATACTGGCTTACCGTTTAACACTATCTTGTCACCCGACACTTCAATGGTTCTAAAGCCAATTTTATCGGTGAGTGTTTGCTCGCCAAGGGTTAGCGATGCGGTATACAAGGCAGGGCTTTCAGGCGTCCACAACCGAGGTTTGGCTTTGAACGTAACACTGGCCTGGCCGGTTGCATCGGTTTTCAGGCGCTTGGTGATCCCAAGCGTTGGCAATGCAACATCAATGGTTTGATTGGCGGGTGAGCTGCCACTAACGGTAACAGATAGCGCAATGTTGCCGTCTTTCAGATACGTGAATTGGTAATCCTGAATGTAGGTTTGGGGCAGCGCAATCAGACGAACCGGGCGTGTTATACCGCCGTAGTTCCACCAATCGGTGCTCATGGTGGGGATAAAATCAGGTTCGCGACGGTTGTTCACTTTTACAACCAGTACGTTTTTGCCGTCCTTCAGTGCGTCAGTAGCGTTGAACTGAAAGGGAGTGAAGCCGCCTTCGTGTTTGCCAAGCAGCGTGCCGTTTAGGTAAACACTGGCCAGATAATTCACTGCATCGAAGTACAGTATATAGTGTTTGCCAGCCTCAGCCTGATGATAGAATGCTTTTTCGTACCACACGCTACCTTCATACCAAAATAGTTTGTCGTCTTGTGTATTCCAGTCACCCGGAACCTGTAGCTTCATGGCCGAGTCGAAATTAAATTCCTGCAGCCTATCTGCGGCAGGCGTGCCATTGAAGTTCTGGAATTGGCGCTTATCACCCACATCAAACGGATCCACAATGGCATTCCACTGGCCATTTAACTGAATTTGCTCGCGGCCTGGTGCATTCTGCAACAGGTCCATGGCAAGTGTTTGGCTAACGAACAATAACATGCCTACGGCAATAATGACGGACTTCATAATGTATCTGCTTTGTTAATTGGTAAGGCCAAAATACAGTGTGCAACTGGAAAATAAAACTGCCTTACCAATTATTAGTTTGATTGATTTCATATTTGAAACGAATGCGGGCAAGGATTCAAATAACCAGCGTAAGACAGCGTTCATGCGAATTGGTATTATGGCGGTATGCCACTACAGGGAGACAGCAAATGCACATTGGTATTTATATCTACGACAATGCTGAGGTACTCGATTTTTCCGGCCCGTTTGAAGTATTTTCAACCGCGAACCGCTTTTTAGCCGGGGACAGGCAGCATAAGGTTTCGCTGATGGCACAAAAGGCGTTTTTGGTTCATGCCCGGGGCGGATTTCGGGTACAGCCTGATTTTTCCATAAGCGAGCATCCGCCTGTAGATGTGCTAGTGGTAGTGGGGGGAGTGCATACCCACGAAGTGAAAAAAGCCGCTGTTATTGACTGGATTGCCGACGCAGCAAAATCGGCAAAGGTGGTTGCATCGGTGTGTACCGGCGCATTTTTGCTTGCACAAGCCGGGTTGCTGGACGGCCGGGATGTTACAACACACTGGGAAGATTGCGACGATTTGCAAAAGGATTACCCCTCCCTTACGGTAAAGCGCAACGTAAGGTGGCTGCGAAGTGATCAGTACTTCACGTCTGCCGGTATCTCTGCTGGCATTGATATGAGTCTGGCTCTGGTTGCCTTTCTCTACGACAAGACCATTGCTGAAAAGACAGCACGGCAAATGGAATATGACTGGGTACATCACCCGGATTAATGCTGCTTGTAATCCGAAAATGTCATCACTGTATTGATCTACTTCTTATTTTGTAAATAAAAATAATTATCATTTAGATATTTATTGCTGTATTATGCCCACCGTTCGGTGAGTCCAACAGAGCTTCACCGTCTAACGCAGTTTCGTTCTGATTAACAATGTTCCAGTGCCTGTTGGTGTGATTTCGCAACGGGTTACTTTACCAGGCTACACATTCTCAGAACGGCCAGACAATCCATTGCATACACCTGGTGGTACTGATTGCCCTAAAAGACCAGGTTCAATGAATCCGGAGTACACAATGAACAAACCCAACTTGCAACGCGCGCCCATCGCAACCGCGCTGTTACTGGCATTAGCGCCAATGGCTGCGGTAGCACAACAAACCGCTACTCAATCGAATGATGATGGGATTGAAACGATTGAGGTAACTGGTCATTACACGGTAACCGAGCGCATCGATACCGCAACAGGTTTGGGATTAACCCTTCAGGAAACGCCACAATCAGTTAGTGTACTTACCGAAGAACGCATTCGCGACCAGGCGCTTGATACCGTAGTGGATGTGGTTCAAAACGCCACCGGTGTGTCTTTTCGCGCGGTAGATAATGTGCGTAATACTCTGCAATCCCGTGGGTTTGATATTACCACTTATCAAATCGACGGCGTGCCATTGCCGTGGAGTTTAGCGGCAGATTCAGGTGAAACCATTGCCGATGTGATCATGTACGAACGCGTAGAGTTCGTGCGTGGTTCTACGGGTTTACTAACTGGGGTAGGCGATCCTTCGGGTTCTATTAATCTGGTGCGCAAGCATGCGGATGCCACCGAGCTGACCGGCTATGTGAGTGCGGCTTATGGGCGTTGGAATAACGCTGAAGTCTCAGCTGATGTTGCGGGCTCGCTTGGGATGGACGGTGCTATCCGCGGACGCCTAGTAGCGAAATACGAGCAGGGCGACTCTTTCCAGGATCTGTTTTCTAACGAATCAACCGTGCTGTACGGCGTGTTGGAAGGCGATATTTCCAACAATACGCTGTTGCGCGTGGGCTACAGCGTTCAACACAACGTCCCGAAAGGCAATCACTGGGGCGGCTTACCGGGAACTTACAGCGATGGCAGCCAAACTGATTGGGATACGTCGGTAACGACGGCGGCAGACTGGACGCGCTGGGAAACCACAAACAGCAATCTGTTTGCCAACCTGCAACACCATTTCTCAAATGGCTGGCTGGTAAAAGTGAATTACAACCGCATGGACTACAACAAAGACGACGTGCGTTTGTTGTATGTTTACGGTGCACTTGATAAAGATACAGGGGCAGGCCTGTACACCTGGCCCTACCGCGCTGAGGGTGACAGTGTATTAGACAGTGTCGACATTCAGCTTCAGGGCGATTACCCGCTATGGGGGCAAACTCATGAATTTGTGGTGGGTAGTCTGCATAGTGAACAATCGGCAGTGGCGTCTACCTATTCGGTTGTCAGCAGTGACTCTGTGGTAATTGATAACTTCTTTGAATGGAATTCACAGTGGGCTGAGCCGGTATGGACCGACTCACCAGACACCGTTGCCCAGGACATGGACACCAAGCAAACGGGTTACTATGCCGCAACGCGTTTACACGTAAATGATGAGCTGAAGCTTATTGCTGGTGCGCGTTTAGCGGACTGGGAGCGCACCGGGCAGTCGTATGGCACGGCCACCGAATTTGGCGACGATGGCGTGGTGATCCCATATGCAGGTGTGTTGTACGACATTACCGATGAACACCGTTTCTACGCCAGTTACACCGACATCTTTATGCCGCAAAATGCAATGGATCGCAACGGTCGTTACCTGGACCCGTTAACCGGTGCTACCGTGGAGCTTGGTTTAAAGAGCCGCTTTTTGGATGAACGTTTGAACACCGCCGTGTCGGTATTCAGTATCCAGCAGGATAACCTGGCGCAAAACGATATCGATGCCGATGGCACGGTTCACTATGTGCCCGATGCGCCGGCTGGCACGATTGCCCAGCGTGGAGCAAAAGGCACAGAAAGCAAAGGTTTCGAAATTGAAGTAGTAGGGCAGCCGGTTGATGGCTGGCATATCAACGCTGGCTGGTCTGTATTTGAAGCCGAAGATGCCAGCGGTGCAGATGTAAACACCAGCTATCCGCGCAGACAGTTCAAACTGTTTTCTACCTACAACCTGGAATCGGTATTACCTGCGCTAACCATTGGTGGCGGGGTAAACTGGATGTCAGAAGCACATGATGGCGGCGCAGTGCAGGATGCGGTTGCACTGGTAAACGTAATGGCCCGGTACGATGTTAGCGAACAGATTGATGTGCAATTTAACATCAATAATCTGTTGGATGAAAAGTACTACAACTACATTGCAGGTAACGGCCAAATCCGCTTCGGACAGCCGCGATTCGCCCAGGTGCGAGTAAGTTACTCGTTCTAATCTTGAACCGCCGGGCACATTTGCCCGGCTTTTACTTTTCCTCTGCCCGTATCTGATATACCTTACTGCTATCACAGCAAGGGTAATTCGTTTTTATGCTTTCACCACAAACATTGCGCAAACAGCTGACTATTCTGTCTGAACTCTCTGAAAAGCAACCCGGCTACTATTACATTCATGGTTATTTTTGCGGTTTGGCCTGTGCGCCAACCTTAATTAAACCGTCGCAATGGTTGCCGGCGCTTTTGGGTGACATTCACTTTGAATCAGAGTCGCAACTGAAACTGAACGATGCCTTGTTTCAGCTGTATAACCAGATCATGGATGAGGCGTTAAACCGGTGTGTTACTATTCCTGCGCAGTGCAAACTGTCTAAAAAAGACATCAAAGTCTCACTGGCGGAACAGCAACCCTTGCCCCAGTGGTGCCTGGGTGTACTGGACAGCTTTGAGTGGATCGAAACCGATATTTTAACACCTGACGAATTTGATATTTTTGCCGACAGCGAAAAACGCGTACTGGCGTTTACTTCATGGCAAAACATTAGAAGTTACTGCCGTTGGGCGGGCGATGAGTGGGAACGCCATGCGCTGCTCGAGCGTCGCATGCTGGGTGGCTCACTTGAAGAACTTATCGATGTGTTGCGCTTTGGTGGTTTAGACGACGACAACACCGACTTCGACGACGATTTTGTGGGCGAGAATGCCATGCTAATGGCCTTCGATGAGCAAGTGTCGGAAAGTATCGACGAGATCCTGGCTACCGACAGCCCCAAGGTCATTGACCTGATTGATACGATTTTGGAAGGATTCGAGGCTGCGATGGGGCCCGGTTTTGTTGAGCAAAATACCGGACATTTTTGGCTGATCCATGAAACGCGTAATTACATGTTGCTACGTCAGAAACGCGCAGGGCTGAATTTTAAAAATGGTAATGCCGATAAGGCAATCGAAGAACTGCAAACCCTGTTGCGCCTTAATCCAAACGACAACCAGGCCGTGCGATTTTCACTGATCAATATGCTGATATGCAAAGGTCGCTGGGATCAACTTCAAGCCCTATTGAAACAATTTGATGAACCCAGTCTACCGGTGCTGGGGGGCAAAGCGCTGCTGGCCTATCACCGCGATCCAAAAGGCGAAGCGGCCGCAAAAGCCAAACGTGCTTTACTAAAAGCCAACAAGTACGTTGTGAAATACCTGACTGGACAAAAGCAGGTTAAACATTTTGAAGGCATGTACTCGCCAGGCTCGGCCGAAGAAGCCGAATTATATATTCTGGAATACGGAAAAGAAGCCTGGCGATCGGTAGACGGCTCGCTGTTTTGGTTGCGCGCAAGTTAGCCTGTGTCGTAATTTAGTGAACAGTGCTCAGACCTGACGGGTGAGTTGATTTACCAGTAATCCGGTAAAGCCACCAAGTTGGGTTGGTGAGCGCACACAAACTTTAAGGGCACGTTTAGCCCATGGTTCGTCTAATTCAATTATGGCTATGGGCAGGTGTGGTTGTTGCGAAATAGCATCAAACGGCACCAAGCCTATTCCCACGCCGGCACTTACCATTCTGCACACTGCCTCGAAGCTTTTAACCTGAACCCGTACGTTAAGATGCTGGCCGAGCGCTGAGACTATGTTCATGGTAAAAGTATGAATAGCTGAGCCGTTGTGCAGCATGACAAACGGATGATGCAGTACATTGGCAAACGTAGTACGACCACAGTTAGCCAGCGGATGTAATAGCGGGGTGATCAGTACCAACCGGTCGTCGCGGTAGTCTAGCAGGGTTAAGTTTCCGGGTTCATTGGGCTCGGCTACAATGCCTGCGTCAATATCACCTTTTTGTACGGCGTCAAGAATGTCAGCGCTGGTGTGCTCTTCCAGTGCAATGCTCACCGACGGATGCGCGCCCAGGAATACCGCCAGATCGGCAGGCAAATAACTATGAATAGCGTGAGTATTAGCCCACAGGCGAATATGTCCTTGTAAACCTTTGGCAAACGGCATCAGATCAGCATGCATTTGTTCGAGATTGGCCAGGGTATGGCGGGCATGCCGCAGGAAAATCTCTCCCGCTGTAGTGAGGCTGATGCCTCTGGCATGGCGATTCAGCAACACCGTTCCTATATTGCTTTCCAGCGTTTTAATTTTATGGCTGGCGGTAGAAGGGGCAAGAAATACCTTTTCAGCGCCTTTGGTAAGATTTTGTGTTTCTGCAATGGCTAAAAACAAACGCAGATCTGAGAGCGTGTATTGCATAGTGTTCCATATTTTCGAATGCTCGATTGAAAATAATCCAATTCTTAGTGAAGGGAAACTGTCGTAGTATGCTAAATCTCGAACACTAACAGCAAGCATCCAGTGACTTCACATCAACAAGGTTTCTTACTTGCCACCTTAGCCGCTTTCGGATTTTCATTAAAAGCGATTTTCGTAAAGCTTGCTTACGGGGCTGGCGAGATCGATGCGATCACGTTACTGGCATTGCGTATGGCATTTTCGCTGCCGTTGTTTTTAGTCGTGGGGATGAGCGCGTTACGGCATGGGCCGACGTTAAAAGCGAAAGACTGGCTGTTGGTAAGTGCGGTGGGGCTGGCTGGCTATTATGGCGCATCCATACTGGACTTTATGGGCTTGCAGTATATCAGTGCCGGATTGGAACGACTTATTTTGTTCACCTACCCGGCCATGACAGTGCTACTGGCGGTGATATTTCTGGGCAAACAACTGCATCGACGCCTGGTATTGTCATTGGTACTTTGTTCTGCGGGTGTGATGATTGCCAGTGCCGGGGATTTGCAGTTCAGTGACTCAACGGGTGATGTGTGGCTGGGCGTGGGTCTGGTATTCGGCTCAGCGTTGTCCTATGCCTGTTACAATGCGTTTTCTGAGGTCGCCGTGAAAAAGCTGGGCTCACGCAAAGTTTCGTTACTGGCCATGCTGGTATCTATTGCTGCCGTACAACTGCATTTTGTACTGTCCAGCCCGTTATCGGGGCTGGCCCAACCGATGTCGGTATACGGCTATGCAATGGCCATGGCACTGTTTGCTACGGTGATCCCGGTGTTTTTGCAAGCATCCGCGATACGCCATATTGGCGCGGCAGATACTGCTTTGGTGGGCACACTTGGGCCTGTGATCACTATTGCGCTGGGGTGGGTTATTTTGAGTGAGCCATTGTCTGTGGCTCAAATAGGCGGTACCGCACTGGTTATTGCCGGTGTGTTGGCAATTAAACGAAATACAACGGGGTAAACGGTGAGCTCGCAACCTGAACATTTGTTTGTATATGGTACGCTTCGCGCGGGTTATCCAAATCAGCATATTCTCGACAGCATAGGCGGTAACCGGCAATCAGCGTCGCTGTGTGGTGATTTAATTGAATCAGGTTGGGGCGCCGCGCTCGGTTGTCCGGGTTTGGTGTTAAATCCTGAGGGTACGGTTATTCAGGGCGAAGTATTTAGCTCATTAAATCTGCATAAGCACTGGGATGAGCTCGACGCCTTCGAAGGTAACGAATACCAGCGGGTAGCGGCGGAGGTTGCTTTGCACAATGGCAAAGTACAGCTGGCCTGGGTATACGTAGTTAAGTTAACAAAGTGAGTTGGCGCAAAAGCGCTAACACAATTACATATCAACTGGCACGCATCATACTTTTGTGGATGCGCAACACGGTTTAGCAGGAAACAAAGTGAGCTGGATCCTATTTACCCTTATGGCGGTGTTTTTCCAAACCTTCCGCAATGCAATTCAAAGTAAACTCAGTGCCACCGTACCTACTATGGGTGTAACTCTGTCTCGCTTTCTGTTCGCATCACCGATGGCGGCCGCGTATGTTTATGCGTTGTCGGTATGGCAGAATGCAGGTATTCCTGACTTCTCGGCGCGCTTCTGGATCTATATAGGATTGGGAGCGTGCTTACAAATTGCAGCCACTTCATTGATGGTAGTGTTGTTTAAGCAGAAAAACTTCGCAGTGGGCGCTGGCCTGGCTAAGAGTGAGGCGCTGGTGGCTGGCGTGCTCGGCATGCTTTTTTTCGGTAGCACCCTGAGCTTGCTCGGTTGGGTGGGCATTTTTATCGGTGCAATGGCGGTATTTGTGCTGAGTGGCTGGCGGAAAGGCGGTGACTTAACGCCAAAGACAATAATGATAGGACTGGCTTGCGGTACCTGCTTTGCCCTTACCTCGTTGTATGCCCGGGAGGCAAGCCACGCACTGTCCTTGTCGTTTGAACTCGCCGCGGGATGGGTGCTGTTTTGGCTATTGCTGGTGCAAACCATTATATTGTGTGTTTACATTGGCTTGCAGCAACCAACAACGTTTTCAAAGTTGGCTGCACAGCCGGGTAAAACACTGGCAGCCAGCGTAACCAGTTGTCTCGGCTCAATTGGCTGGTTTACTGCCATGGCGATGCAGCACGTAGCCTATGTAAAAACCCTTGGTCAGCTGGAAGTGTTTACCACTATGCTGATATCAGTGGTTTGGCTTAAACAGCCGGTGCGAAAACACGAAACCCTCGGCTTGGTACTGATTGGTTTGGCTGCAGTGCTGGTAATGTGGAGCTAAAAATAAAAGGTGAAAGTAATTATTTCAGAAAATGCGCCTGATCCATTGTTAATGGAGGCCTTGCACGCCTTGCAGGGAAAGTTTGATGACGGTATTTCTGAGTATGCGTTGTTGCAGGCTTTACAGGCACCGCCATGGCATCTGTTTCAGGGACTGAACCTTAGCGATTCACTGGCCATGTTTCAAATGCACTTTGTGTTGTTTAATGCGTTGTATACGCTGAGTGACGAATGGCAAAACCAAGGTGAAACGGCGTTGGATATCCACACCTTAAAGATTATCCGAAAACCCGTTATTAGCAGTGAGAGCTCAACACAATCGGGCTCAGTTGAAACAACCGAACTCAATAACGACGATCCGCTCAGAGCTTACTATCTGGACTGGCGCAACCTGAAAGAGACCGACCGTAATGGGGTGGAGAAGTTGCTAAATGGGTTTTGGGAACGTTTTGTGGGGGGAGGGTATACCGACCATGACGTTAACCAGGCTAAACGCATTTTAGGCTTTGATGCGAACTCACTGTTAACGGCAGCAGACATAAAACGGCAGTACCGAAAATTATTGCAGACTCATCACCCGGACAAAGGCGGCAGTACGGAAGCATCGCAACGCATAACCGAAGCATACAGGGTGTTGAGTCGCATAGTACGTTAGCACTGAAATTAGCAGACGTTAACACTCAAACTAATGCAGACTATAGCCCGTTACAAGTAACAGCTTATAATCCGCCCTTATACCAATTCGCATAGATGTTTACCCACTCAGCAGCACCCTGAGGGCAAACTTCTATGCGAATTGGTATTACCCATTGTACTGGGCCAGATCCTCCCGTTTATCGATTTTATGCTGATCCTCTGAACGGCCTTTGCGCCAGTAGCTGGTTACATAAACCTGACTGCGTGGTATATCGAACTGCTCATCCAACGCACTTCTGATTGCCCGCATGCTGGAAAATTCACATGCTGCCCACACTGCCGGTGTACCGTCCAGCCAGCGAATTGCGGCTAACGACGAAGCGAGTGTATCGCTACCGGCATTTTCTACCCAAATTATGTCAACATTATCCGGGTGTGTAAGTGCTTGCTTATCATCTGCATCTTCGATGCTGATCACGGCGTAACCCTTAGTGTCGGCTGGTAAGTTTTCCAGTTGTGCACTAATGGCGGGTAAGGCTGTCATGTCGCCCATTAACAATACCCAGTCGCGCTCGTCGGCTAATCCCTTTGATGTACCTGGGCCACCAAAATACAGTGTGTCACCGGGTTTTGCGTTTACTGCCCAATGAGATGCCGGGCCGCTCTCGACGCCTTCGCCGTGTAGCATAAAGTCAACAGTGAGTGTACCCGTTTTCGCATCGGCGTGTCTTACCGTGTAGGTTCGCATCAGCACAGTTTCATTCTCGGCAGGTGCGTCAGTGAATGACTCACCATACTGGTTGAAGAGTAACTTGATGTAACTGCCGGCTGGCGTGTCGTGGGGAAACCGCTGCAGGTCTTCTCCCTGAAATACCAGTCTTTGCATGGTGGGTGTCAGGCGTTGACTGGATTGCACCTGAACCTGATAGTAATTGCGTTTCTTCATTAAATCTCCTTAATACCAATTCGCATAGAAGTTTGCTCACTCAGCAGCCCCCTGAGGGTGAACTACCAGGCTTTTTAGCTAGGCTTGGTTGCACAGGTTTGGTGGTTCCAAATCAAGCAAGCGTAACAACGCTAAAAAGTCTGCCGGTTCGCCCTTAGGGTGTTGCCCGAAGGGAGTGGCCAAAACGACTTACATCTGTGTTGCGCCCTCTGGACATAGAATGACTATGCCTCAGAGTGCGCGTCGTGATCTAAGTCGTTTTCGACTAGCCCTCAGGGATCACTCTGAGAGGGCAAACTTCTATGCAAATTGGTATATTATCTAACCTGCGCTCTGCGCGCAGGCGCACAGAGGTCAGTGTACTGGAACACGAGACTTTCTGTTATCTTTATTCTAAATGAGAATTATTTGCAAAAATAATACTTAGATTAGGACGATTCGTTTCAGGAAATCGAATCAGGGTTTACTAACTGCTGAATTTCCTGTTCGCGTCGGTGCGGCTCATCGTCCATCACACCGTAACATATAAGCGTATTATCAGTAAGTTGCACGCCCATGGCGTAACACTTTCCGCTTATTCGCGGCAACCAAAACTGCTCCTTTTCCAATAGCGCACGGGCTATTTCGGCGTAAGGCTGTGCTGTGTTGTTAAGTGCCAGCCAGTATATCCAGTCATGCTGATTACATAAAAACGTTTGGCCTGCCTGACGTTGTTCTGCTAAGGCCGCCACCCTGGGGGGTAACTTATTGGGCAGGGTGAGTGCCGCATGTCCCGCGGCCACGTTTACAAATTCACAGTCCGGGTGTTGAGGCTGAGCCCGGCTGACCAGCCTTACAATTGGTTTAGGCAGTGGTTTTAAACTGGTGATCACCGGTGTGAGCGCCAGTGCCTGAGTCAATGCCACCACCTTGCGATTCAGCGGCTGCTGGCCGTGATACCAGGCCAATAGGCTGTTGATGGATTCCGGGTATTTGGATTCAAAGAACAGGTGTTGTTTAGGTACAATTCGCAGGAACTTTACTTCGTCGATAAGGGCTTGTTGAGCCGCTATCAACTGGCCCGGGCGTCCAATAATGCGGAATGCGAATTTCTGCTGATAGTTAGCAGAGTCTTCAACAACGACTTTCATATTGTACTTATTCAACAGGCCGCGCAGTCTGGCTTTGGCCGACAACAGTCCATCCAGATAACACTCAGGCAGCCACCAGCTAAAAATACAGTCATCCTGTAACGTGTCAGCCCTGAACTGGTGTTGCCTAGGAGTATAGGTTAAGTCGCTGGCTTGAAATGGTTCACTGGCCTGGGGCAGCAAATCGTTTGCCGCAATGCCAGACAATAACAACGTGATTTGTCCTGCCTGATAGTATTGCGCTTTGTAACCCGCTACATCAGATGCTCTGAGCTGCGAAATTGTGTCGCAATAACCGCCCCAATGGTGATAGCAATCCGGGGCGCGATCGCCGCGCCAAATGGCCATTTTTTGCTGGTATTCGCCAGTGGCTTCGTACATCGCTAATTCGCGGGCAATAACACCATCCCGCTCACGGCGAATGTCATCGTCGTTATATTCTCGCTGTTGAATACCCGCCAGCAGATAATCAACCGCTTGAATTAATATCTGCTTATTGGGCGATACCGCATAGAAGTAACTGAATCCATTGTGGCTTGAGGCGTTCATCTTCAGCGGCAACAGACTGTTGGCAGCAAACAGTGTATGCCTGGCTGGGTAGCGTGTTGAAGTGCGAAATACCAGATGCTCTACTAAATGCGCAATACCCGAACTGTCTACCGCGGGTGTTGGTACCACAAACACTGCGCCAAAGTCCTCAGCGGCCTGCTTAAAGCTAACCACATTGAGTCCGTTAGACAGCTGCTCCTGGTGCGCCATGGTGTTTATATCTCAGTAATGGGGATGCTTACCTTGGGATCACGATACACTAATTCGCGGCTCGGTGATTCAGAATTTTTCACCGCCTGGGCCATCAGGCTATGGTCGGGTGACTTGCTGCATACCGGATCGGTTTTATACATGTCGCCGGTTAACATATAAGCCTGGCAGCGGCATCCACCGAAATCTTTTTCTTTTTCGTCGCAGGTTTTACAGGGGCTGGGCAGCCAGTCTGTGCCGCGAAAATGGTTGAACGAAAAGTCTTCCCGCCAAATCGCCTTGATGGACTTGTTTTTTACGTTTGGAAAGGTAAGCGGCAGGATTTTCGCACTGTGACAAGGCAACGCGCTACCGTCGGGGGTGACCGTCAGGAAGGTGGTAGCCCAGCCATTCATACAGGCTTTAGGGCGGTCTTCGTAATAGTCAGGAGTAACAAAAATAAAATGCGGGCTTTTGCCTTGTTGTTGAGCGCGAAACGCGTTCACCTTGGCTTCGGCTGCTTCCAGTTGTGCTTTCGCTGGTAGCAAGTGGTCACGATTCAGGTACGCCCAGCCGTAATATTGCACTGTGGCCAGCTCCACATAGTCACCGTCCAGCTCGCAGGACAGCGCCATTACATCGTCGATTTGGTCGATGTTCTGTGCCGTCAGACAGAAGTTCAATACCATAGGGTATTCGTACTGTTTTACCAGTTTCGCCACTTTGAGTTTTTGCTCGAAGGAGTGACGTTTATTGCCAATCAGGTCGTTGGCATCGGCGTTGGCGGCCTGAAAACTCAGCTGTATATGGTCGAGTCCGGCTTCCCGCAGTGCAGCAATCCGTTTTTCAGTAAGCCCAATGCCGGAGGTGATCAGGTTTGTATAGAAACCCAGGTCGGAAGCATGCTTTACCAATACTTCCAGGTCTTTTCGCAATAACGGTTCGCCACCGGAAAAGCCCAGTTGTACCGCGCCCATGGCACGTGCTTCGCTGAGTACCCTCAGCCAGGTGTCGGTATCACACTCTTGCTCACGGCTACCCAGATTCACAGGATTTGAGCAATAAGGACAGTGCAGCGGGCATTCATAAGTGAGTTCCGCTAATAACCACAGCGGTGGCCCCGGCTGGGAATGCTTTGCCTCAGACATAGTTAATCCAACGCTTTTCTTCTGCATGTTCGAAGAAAGCGAACACGTCTTCACCGAGACCTTCTGCATCGGGAAACTTTGTCAGTAAGGCATCGATGATGTCGCTGATTGTGCGCTCACCGTTTACCTGCAAAAGGATTTCTGATGCACTGGGGTTAAGCTTCACCATGCCTTCCGGGAACAGCAGTACGTAGCAGTCCTGTGCAGGTTCGAACTGAAACTTAAACAAGCGGTTGAGTTTAGGGACTTTGCCCGAAAGCGAGTCAGACAGTTCATTCATTACATTAACCCCTTGTGGCAAATTTGCTGGTCGGCCAGCCCGTGAAATGGCTTGCGGTTGAACTCAAAGGCCAGACTAATAGCATCGGCCAGCGACCAAAGTACGTCTAGTTTGAACTGCAGAATATTCAATGCCTTTTCCTGTAGCGCTCGGGTGTTGAAATGATCGAGGGTAATTGCCAGGCCATGTTCTACATCACGACGGGCCTGACTCAGGCGCATTTGAAAATAAGCAAAACCGTCCTGATTGATCCACGGATAGTGTTCTGGCCAGGTATCCAGTCGGCTCTGGTGGATTTCCGGTGCAAACATTTCGGTTAGCGAAGAACAAGCGGCTTCTTCCCACGTCGCTCGGCGGGCAAAATTAACATAGGCACCTACAGCAAATTTAACGCCGGGTAGCAGCAGTTTTTCGTCCAGAATGTCCTGACGTTCAAGTCCCACTGCTTCGCCTAATCTTAACCAGGCTTCAATGCCACCTAATCGCGGATCGCCTTGTTCGCCATCGTGATCCAGTATGCGTTGAATCCACTTACGGCGGGTTTCCATGTCCGGACAATTGGCCAGTATGGCGGCATCTTTAATCGGAATACACATTTGATAAAAGAAGCGGTTGGCCACCCAACCCTGAATTTGTTCTTTCGTGCATTCGCCCTTATTCATGGCCTGATGAAACGGGTGATGAATATGGTAGTACTGCCCTTTGTCACGCAGCTTTTGTTCGAATTCTTCTCGGCTCCAGGGTTGTTGACTCACCGTACACCTCTCTATAAGGAAATCTTCATACCGTCGTACGCCAGCTCGATGTTGTTGTCGAGCAGGTACTGGTGGGCTGACGAGTCTTCGTTCAGCACTGGGTTGGTATTATTAATATGGATCAGGATTTTGCGATCAATCGGGTAGCGGTTTAACAGCGCTACCGTGCCGTCCGGCCCGTTTACCGGCATGTGACCCATTTGTGTACCCAGACGATTGCTAAAGCCTTTTTGGATCATTTCATCGTCCAGCCACAAGGTGCCGTCGAACAGTACACAACTGGCTTGTTCCAGCATGGATTCCACCAAGGGGCTGGCCTGCACGCACCCAGGAGCGTAAAACAGCGATTTGCCTGATGCCGTGTCGGTAATTTGCAGGCCAATATTGTTGCCGGGTACCACTTTGTCGCGATAGCTGGAATAGGGCGGCGCATTGGATTCCAGTACAACGGGATTAAACGACAACCCTTCTATACCTGCTGGCGTAAAGGACTGGTTGTAGTCCGTATCAATGGCATGGCGTTGCAGACCGCCGTGCCAGTGCTTCAACATCGGAAACAGCGGAAACGCCGTGGTGAGATCTTCATAGACTACATCGGTGCAATATACCGGCAGCGGCAAGCCTTCGCGCAAAGTGAGCAAGCCGGTGGTATGATCGATTTGACTGTCGGTAAGAATGATCGACCGGATGCTGGTGCCGCGTTGTTGGGATTTGTCGGCAGGCCATAGCTCATGTGTATGATTGATTTGATGACGCAAATCCGGGGAGGCATTAATTAACACCCAGTCGGTACCATTTGCGCTCACAGCAATACTGGATTGGGTGCGCGGACTGGCTTTAATTGAACCATCTCTTACGCCGCGACAGTTGTCGCAATGGCAGTTCCATTGTGGGAATCCGCCGCCGGCACCTGCGCCCAGGATCAGTACTTTCATGCTCAGGAATCCTGTTTTTTTAAAAGCGTTGCCCGTTTTATTCACAGGCGGGAATAAAAAAGGCTGCGCATAGTGCAGCCCTTTAAACACTTGTTGAGAACACGCCTCTGCGAGGAGTGAAATTAACGGTTGCTGATATACAGCGTTACTTCGAAACCTAAACGCATTTCAGTGTACTGAGGTTTTGTCCACATAATGGCACTCCTTATTAACTTTGTTTTAACACTTTGTTGATTGTAGGACCCGACCTGGTAAAAAAAAATCCTACTTTGGAACTAGAACGGGTTAACCTTTGGTGCAGATCATCTGGCCTGAAACAAATTCGCTCTTTTCACAAGTGCACTTAGTATAACACAGGTGACACCGGCCAGCGGTACTCACACGTTTCACTGCATTGAGTTAAAAACGCCAGGAGCAATGAAAACGGACGGCTGGTGGCTGAATTACCCTTGCCATACTGGAAGCTGGTTCCAGCGATGTCAAGATGGGCCCACGGCGTCTTGCCTGCAAAGCGCGATAAAAAGCAACCTGCGGTGATCATACCGGGTGAATTGCTGCCGCTGTTACGCATGTCTGCCGCAAACGAATCGAGTGGTTCCTGGTACTCGTCCCAAATGGGCATCGCCCAAGCGCGGTCACTGCTTTGCTCGCCTGCCGCAATTAATGCATCAGACAGCAGTTGGCTGTTACTCATTAGCCCACTGGCGTGACTACCTAAACTCACTATGTGCGCTCCGGTTAAGGTGGCAATGTCGATGATGGCAGCCGGGTTGAACTGTTGCGCGTAAGTGATGGCATCGCAAAGCACTAGTCGCCCTTCTGCGTCGGTGCTGATCACTTCAACGGTTTGTCCTGACAGGGTGGTTAAAATGTCGCCTGGCCGGAAGGCGTTGCCATCGGGCATGTTTTCAGCGGTAGCAATAATGCCAATAACATTGATGGGTAATCGCAGTTCAGTTAGCGCCGTCATGATGCCCATAACAGTGGCCCCGCCGCACATGTCGTAAATCATGTTTTGCATACCGGGGGGCTGTTTAAGGGTAATGCCGCCGGTATCAAACGTAATGCCTTTGCCTATCAGCACAATGCCAGGCTTGCTGGGATCAAGTGCGCCTCTGTAATGCATAACCGGCATACAGGTAGGCTGCGCCGAGCCCTGTCCTACGGCAACATAGGCACCCATGCCCATGTCGGTGAGTGTTGCTTCATCGAGTACTTTAGTGGTTAGCAGTGGAGATGTGGCTGCCAGTGCTTCGGCACATTGAGCAAAATACGACGGCGTGCAGATATTCCCGGGTAAATTGGCTAAGTCGCGCGTCATACTTTTACCCCGGTGGATGGCCAAAGCCAGTTCAGTATTGGGCGCCAGCTCGTTGTATTCAACGCCCAGCGTTATGGCTTTAATACTTACCGGGTTAGCGTTTTGGGCGGTAGTTTTGAAATCGTTGAAGCGGTAACTGGCAAATAACAGCGCATCGATGAGTGCTTGTGTATAAGCGCTGTCTGTGGCAAACGGGGCCACAACACAGATATGTTTTGCATTAACATTACTTAGCTGCGTACAAATTGTATCGGCAATGTGAGCCAGCGACTGGCGTATATTGCTTGCCGTTTCGGCAGGGCAATTAGCCAGATTATTGTTCCTGTTAGTGTTTACTAACAAAAGTCTCTTTGCTTTTAGTGTAAAGGCTTCTGAAATAAGTAAGTATTTACTTTTTGTATTTTCTTGCCCATTAAAAGGCAGGGCTTTGATCTGCTCAATCAGCCAGTCTGGTTTGTATATGGCGAGTTGCTCAGTGATGGCAGGTGCAGTATATAACCAATCAAAGTCGACAAGCGCTACCAAACAATCCGTTTTGCATAAATGGGCCTCTGAAAAAGGGATGTTACGTACGTCAATTTTCACAACGACTGCTCCTGTGTGAGCGGGCAGTGTACCCTGTTCCGGTTTAAATTACAGTGTGAGAATACCACCTATACGCTTGCTGGTGCGTCAACTGCCGCGGGTAGCGGTGTTGGTGCCGGTTTTCGTTTTAGGGTGGCAATTAACAAACATGAACTGATAAGCCCTATGCCTGCCCAGCCAATCCAGGATAAGGTCTCACCCACAATCCACATGGCCAGGATGGCTGCAACGACAGGTTCCAGCAGGGTAATAATAGTTGCCAGACTGGCGCGAATAGAGCGCAACCCGTAGCCAAATAACAGGTAACCCATAAACATAGGCACGGCGGCCATATACACCCCTACCAGCAGGTTAGTTGTACTGTCGAGCAGTTCGGCCCCGGTCAGTAACAGTACGGGAAACAACAGGAGTCCGCCCATGCCGAACATGCTGCCCATCGCTGCGCGTGAGTGCACACTGCGTTGAATTAATCGATGTGCCAGCCAGGAGTACATGGCGTAGGTGAATGCGGCAATCAACCCAAGCAAGATGCCAAAAAAGTTGTACCACTGCGACATACTACCCATGTCGGCAGAGCCGCTGTGTTGGGGTTTTGCGCTAGCCAGCAGTAATACGCCAAAAACACCAAGAATAATACTCATGATCCAGCGAGTATTGAGTTTCTGTTGATCAAACAGCCGTTCAATTATCGCTGCCGCCACCGGTGCCATCCCAATCGAGACTACGGTGCCAATGGTTACCCCGGATAGGCGCATGGAACTGTAAAATGCCAGTGGGTAAATGGCTACGTTCACTGCACCCCATAATACCAGCGCGCGGTGCTGCTTTAATGCCTGCCACTGTCTGACGATATAGCGCCAGGCGATCACGGCCTGTAGTAAGCCGCCACAGCCCATGGAAACGGCGGCGATGCCCAATGAATTAACATCCGGTGCAAAGGTTGCTGCCGTACCTGTTGTGCCCCATAAAAATGAAGCGACGACAACCGCAATAATGCCCATGAGATAATTCGAAGAAGTGTGTGTCATAGATTGGGTCATACATTATCTCTCAGAGCGATTGCTCTATCAGTTGGTCTGCCATGGTGCGTGCGCGATCAATTGCCAGGGTGTCTGATGATAAGCCTGCTAAGGAAATGGATCCTTCCAGCAGGAAACACAGGTGCTCGGTAAGTTGCTCAATGTTATTGGGGTGGGTGAGGGGCAATTCTGACAACTCACGCTTAACAATACTTTTTACTTCCTGTTTGTGCCGATGCACAGCAGCTCTTTCCGGGCTGTTGGCTGGCATTTCTGCAGCGGCATTGAGAAGGCCGCAACCCCGAAAGCCGTTTTCGTAGTCAAACTCTGCGTGATCTTTATAGGCATCGAATATGGCCAGTACGCGTTCCCAGCCATTAGGTAATTCAGCAGACCGTTTAGCATAAAGATCCAACCATTCCTGATGGCGGGTATCGATGTACGCTGCAACCAGTTCCGACTTCGATTTGAAGTTGTTGTACAGCGACATTTTCGCCACACCTGCACGGGTGATAACGGCATCGATGCCGGTGGCAATGATACCTTGATCATAGAATAACTCACCCGCCGCTTTTAGCAGTTTTTCTCTTGCAGACAGTCGTGCCATAATTTGAACTCACAATAATTATACAGACCAGTCTATATAGTTATTGTGGTTCTGGCAATAATTTAATTTTTCCTGTACAGGCCTTTTAAAATAAGCGTTCTATACAGTATGGTCTATTTGGTTTGTGTTCAATGTTGAGATTAAATCAGGGTTATCAACCGACAAATATACCTCAGAAACAGAGTCGGTAAGCGTTGCCATCATGCCGTAATAGCAGCTTGGAGAACTAAGTGAAAGCTTGACGTTTGGCGTGCCTTTACCAAGGCAAAGTGCGTCAGATGAAGGCTGCTCAAACGTGTTAACTTCAACATGAGAAATCTGCTTAAGAGGGATAACCATCAGGTTCAAAAAGTTGTTATTGATGACCAAATGATCATCCAATACATACACAGAATGATGCTTGCTGACCCGGTAATTTGCGATGAGATAAATGAGCGAATAACCCACCAAGGAAGACACTATAATAGCCACCAGTTCCGACCACATCGCAAGGAAATAATACAAGCCAGATGTCATCAGAATTAAGCCCACTATTAACACAACTAGCATTAACAGCGAGGAAGAGGAAAGTCTCAGGTGTGCCAGTGTAGGTACATGGTTGCGACTCAGAAAAGGCAGCAGGTAATACCAGGTCGCCGGCTCATAAGCAAACAGAATGGCGGTTGCTCGCTTTTTTTCATCTTCGTTGTTCATTGCTCTTATTGCTGAGGCGCGCGGGTCGCCTTGCATTGTGCGGCATTTCCACAGCATGCGAATAACGTGGTAAACAATCGCCAGTTCAATTACCAGTAAAATGGCAACCAGGGGATAACGAAGATACGAGATGAATTCGAAATAACCCGCCAGTTCAGTTGGCATCGAGTAGCGGCAAACCAACGAGGAAGTGGAAAATGGAATAAGGAGCTTCCACCATTTTTGTTGAGTAGCCAATATCACAAGCAACAGGTGCAAAGCGGGGATCACAGCAAAATACAGTGCAAACAAACCCGCAAATACCGGCCAGTTGTGCTCCGGTAAAAATTGCGCAGGGGTAAGTTTAACCCCAATGGTGTACAGGCAAATCGCCAGAACAACAAAAACCAGACGATAGCGGGTGACCTTTCTCATTAACACTCCTTGTTCAAACCGCGAGACATCGAAAGTTCATCACGGCAGCGTACGCACTGCAAGTGTAAATGGCCCGAATTCGTGCCTTGTTACAATTCTTCGGTTACCCGATTAGGCTTTGGTCGCAAGTGACCCAGGGCAATAAGTGTAACGATTGCCAGCATTACCGAAGAGGCAATAAAGGGCGCGCGATGGCTAAGATGGTATAGCGAGGCGGCGATTGGCGGGCCAATAATGTAGCCCATAGCAGGCGAAGCGGTAATAAAGCCGGTGACGGTAGCCTGATTCTCAGGCTTACAGCTCGAGGTAGCAAGCGCAGCAATCGCCGGATAACTGATCCCCATCCCGGAGCCTAAAAACACCATGGCAAAATACAGCTGACTTTGTTCCTGATGCAAATACAAAATCAAATAGCCAAATGACAGTAACGGGAATGCCAGTTTCATTAGATTAGCAGGGTGCATGCTGGTGCGCTGTACCAGAGTAAACTGAACCGCCAGTGCACAAACGGCACTGATCATCATGGCAAGGCCTACACCCTGAGCTGCTTCGGTAGTAGAGGCACCGTGATGATCGATCAGGAAAAAGGCCAACGATTGTTGCATCATGGCAACGGCCAAAAACACACACGCATTCATAGCGATAACCAAGGGCACATAAGGCTGAATACTGTGTGTGGTAACTACTCCAGCCACTTTAGGCACGGAAGACACTTGTGACGTCTGGTTGTTGGGCAGATATCGCCACACCAGAATGAGCGCAGTAAAGGTCATTAACGTGATTGCATAAAGTGGGGTTAACAAATGAAACCCTACCAATAACCCGGCGAACGTTGGACCCAGTATTTGCCCCAAGCTGTGGGCAGAAGATACTTTGCTGATGGCTTTTACCCGTTCATGCTCGGCACTAATTGATATGGCATAACCCACTACCGAAGGCGGCGTGGCAGACATGATCGTTGCCTGTCCGGAACGCGCTGCCATTAATGCCAGAAATAACGCCGTTCCTGCCAGCCAGCCCTGAAATCCGCTTAACCATACCGTAGCAAAAACCAATGTGCCTAAGGTGTAGCCGGTGAGTCCGGTGATCAGTACTCGTCTGTACCCTTTGCGTTTGCCCACGCGAGACCACAGCGCATTGCCCGCCGCGTACATTAACGCTGAACTGGACATTAAAAATGCAACCTGGAATTCCGTGAGCCCAACTTCGCGACCCAATGGCGGCAGTGTCGTCATTACAACAGACTGACCCATGGCGGTAGCGAGCAAGGCAAAAAACAACAAGCGGAAGGTCATGGAAAAACAACTATCATTATAAGAAGCGACAATTCTACCATGATAATTTGGTTGCGCATGGTGCTTTGCCGATACAAAAGCACAGCTAAGCGAACAGGTAAAACTTGATATATTAGAAATGGCGCATATATTGCTGTGTAATATTATCCTTTGTGGCAATAGTGAAGACCCTTATGAATACCTTGTCAGGTAAACTTGTAGCAATCAGTACGCATAAACCCCTGTGGATTTATGCCATTTTATTGTTGCTAACACTCGGTGTAGGCAGCCAAATCCCACGGATTACAATAGATACCGACCCTGAAAATATGCTGGCCGCTGATCATCCGGCGCGCGCATTTCACAATGAAACTAAGGCAAATTTTGCCATGTATGATGCCATTGTGGTGGGTGTGGTAAACGAAGCCGATGCTAATGGTGTGTACAATCAGACATCTTTGACTGACATTTTTGACTTAACTAAGTCAATTTTGGCAATTGACGGGGTGGTTGATGCAGATTTGATGTCTATTTCTACCGTAGACAATATTTCTCAGGCGGGCCCCGGCACCATTCGTTTTGAGTGGATGATGCCAGAAGCGCCGGTTTCAGATGCGGCAGCACAACAGGTGCAAGCGAATATTGAAAGGCTGCCACTGCTATACGACACACTAGTGTCGCAAAATGGCAAGGCCGCAGCCATTTATGTTCCCATTGTCGATAAAAACGAAAGCTACCGTATTGCCGAAGAAATAAGGGCAACGATTGCCACTTTCGATGGAACAGCGCAGTGGTACATTACCGGGTTGCCGGTAGCCGAAGACCAGTTTGGTTTTGAGATGTTTGTGCAAATGGGCATTTCAGCGCCACTGGCTGGCCTGACAATTTTTATCTTATTGTTTATCTTCTTCCGCAATATTCCGTTGATCTCTGCACCAATGATTGTGGCAATGGCAACAGTGATTGTAACCATGGGCCTGTTGATAGGTTTTGGTTACACCGTACACATTATGTCGTCGATGATTGCCATATTCCTGATGCCCATTGCAGTGGTAGATTCGGTACATATTTTGTCTGAATTCTCCGATCGCTATAAGCCAGGTGAAGATTTAAAAGCCGTTGTGGAAGAAGTGGTTGGGCACCTTTTCACACCCATGCTGTATACCTCGGTAACGTCTTCGGTAGGCTTTTTCTCGCTAATGCTCACGCCCATTCCACCGGTACAAATCTTCGGTGCCTTTGTTGGTTTTGGGATTTTGTTTGCCTTCCTTGTGACTATTACCTTTATTCCTGCTTATCTGTCGCGTATGAGTGAGGCTTCGCTGGCAAAATTACAGGCAGCCATGCACGAAGACGGCGCGGGTCAGGGTTCTGCGATTGCGCGTATGGCAAGAGGATTAGGCAAGCTGGCAACAGGACGTCAGGGTGTATTGCTGGCCGCGTTTGGTGTGGTTTTTGTGGTATCAGCCTGGGGCGTAACCCAGATACAAATTAACGATAACCCGGTGCGCTGGTTTAAATCTGACCACGAAATCCGCGTGGCAGACCGGGTGCTGAATGAAAATTTCGCCGGCACTTACAATGCCTATCTGGTGCTGACTGACCGCTCAGAACAAGCAACGGCAGCATCGATGTTACAGCGCGACGATATGCCAGCGTCGTTAGCCGAATGGAAAAACGACACGCTGACAGCCATCAACAATGGCGCGTCTGGGGAGCAGTTACAGAACTTAATTGTGGCTATCGACGATAAATTATTCAGTGATCTCACTGACGACGAAATGGCCTATCTGAACAACGTTATGGCGGCGGCTGAAAAGGCCAATAGCCAAAGCAAAACCTTTCAGCAGCCCGAAGTGTTAACGTATATCGAATCGCTGCAAAAGGCACTGGCGTCATCAGGTTTGGTGGGTAAATCAAATGCATTGCCCGATGTGGTAAAAGTAGTAAATCGGGAACTGCGCTCTGGCGAACCGCAAGACTATCAGCTGCCTGATTCAGGTAACGCCGTAGCGCAAACGTTATTGCAGTACCAGTCATCACATCGCCCAAATGATTTATGGCACTTTGTTACGCCTGACTACCGCTCTGCGCTGGTATGGTTACAGTTAACCAGTGGCGACAATCAGGACATGACCGCGGTCATTAACGTCGTTAATGAGTACATTGCAACTCATCCATTGCCCGCGGGAATTGAAGCCGATTGGGCAGGCAAGGCTTACCTGAACGTAGTGTGGCAGGAAAATATGGTAGCAGGCATGCTCGACAGCTTACTGGGCGCCTTTATCATGGTGTTCATTATGATGATTGTGCTTTTCCGTTCATTTGTGTACGGCATTTTGGCCATGTTACCACTTACCATTACCATCACCTTTATCTATGGGTTAATTGGCATAGTGGGTAAAGACTACGATATGCCCATCGCCGTGCTGTCTGCCCTGACGCTTGGCCTGTCGGTAGACTTTGCTATTCACTTTTTGGAACGTGCCAAAGCCACCTTTATTGCTACTCAAAGTGTTAAGCAAACAATGGCACTGATGTTTGAAGAACCTGCCACGGCTATCTCACGCAATGCGCTGGTGATCGCGCTGGGTTTCACCCCGTTATTGTTCGCACCGCTGGTACCTTACATCACAGTTGGCGTATTCCTTGCGAGTATCATGGCGGTATCTGCGCTGGTAACGCTGTTGTTGCTGCCGGCAGTAATGAGCCTGGGTCACAAAATCGTTTTTAAATCGGCGAAATAAGGAGTCGGTATGAAATACAGTAAACTTTTTTTGGCATTAATTACCGGTGCAATGCTGTTACCAAACGCACACGCAGAGGTTGATGTAGATGCGCTGATTAAACAAGCAGAACGCGCAGCGTATTATGCGGGCAATGACGGTCGTGCCGATGCCCGCATGATGATTGTAGATAATCAGGATCGCAAACAGATGCGCCAGTTCACCATTTTACGCAAAGACGTGGAAGACAATGGCGACCAAAAAATGATGGTGTTTTTCTCGCGTCCTACAGACGTGAAAGACACGGTATTTCGCGTGGAAAAACACGCCGATACCGATGTGGATGACGATCGCTGGTTATACCTGCCCGCACTGGATTTGGTAAAGCGTATTTCCGCCGGTGACAAGCGTACCTCATTTGTTGGTTCACACTTCTTCTACGAAGACGTGTCCGGACGCGCAGTATCGCAGGACAACTTCACGTTGCAGGAAGAAACCGCTGAACGCTACATATTGAAAGCTGTGCCTAAGCAGCCTGACACAGTGGAGTTTGCACACTACGTGGTAGAAATAGATAAGGCCACGTCGCTGCCGGTAGTGATCAATTTCTTCAAGAGCGATGGGACTAACTATCGCCGTGTTGAATCTGTGCAAATAGAGACAGTACAAGGTTTCCCCACCGTATTGCGTTCAAAAGTGTCAGATTTGACAAATGGTGGCTACACGTTAATGGAGTTCCGGGGTACCGAGTACAACATCGATTTACCGGAAGATGTGTTCAGCGAGCGCAGCCTGCGCACGCCACCCATGCAGTGGTTGAAATAACGCTATGCCTAAGCCTTTAAAAACACTGATAGCCAGCACACTGATGGTGGCCGGGATCACCGGCCAATCAGCAGTGTGGGCGCAGGAAAACACTGACACTCAGACGGCGGATGAATGGGCTGACTGGGGCGACTTAGAGGAGCCCGCCGAGGCCTCGCCATTAACGCTGGTGGGCTTTGCAGAGCTGGCTGTTGGCACGCGTTTACATAACGATGCGGCCATAGGTCAAAACGCTACCTTGCAGGATGCGCGCGTGCAACTGCAGGCTGATTATGCGCTCAGTGCATCAACGTTATCCTTTCGCGGCGATCTGTATTACGACGGCGTAGTAAACAGCGTTGAAACCCAGATCCGCGAACTGGCGTGGCAGGGCAACCTGGGCGTTTTAGGTGAGTGGGGGCGCAAATTCGACGCAAAGCTGGGCCAGCAGGTACTTACCTGGGGCACCGGTGACTATGTGTTTTTGAACGATATGTTTCCCAAAGACTACCAGTCGTTTTTTGCGGGGCGTGACGATGAATATCTCAAAGCACCAAGCTTGTCTGCCAAGTTGTCGGGCTACTTTGATGTAGCAAATATTGATGTGGTGGTAACGCCTCAATTTGAACCGGATAACGGTATAACGGGCGAGTATTTTTCGTTTTTCAGTCCACAGGCACAAATGAATGTGGCACCGGGATTTCGCGTGCTGGATAAGAACGAGCCGGACAGCGCAGAGTGGGCGGTGCGTATTTACAAAACCCTGGGCCAAACCGAATTGGCGTTTTACGGTTATCGCGGATTTAACAAAACACCCATGGCCGCCGACGAGCAAGGCTTGCCACGCTACAGCCGCTTAAATGTATGGGGAGCCAGCGCCGTGAAGCCGATGGGGCCGGGTTTAGCGAAGGCAGAATACGCCTATCATGATGCCATTGAGGATTCGGATGGCAATAACCCACTGGTACCTAACAGCCAGCATCGCTTTTTGGTGGGCTACGAGCAGGAACTGGTGGCGAATCTCACCGGTAGCGTGCAGTGGTATATGGAAAAGACGGTAGATCACGATGCGTTGTTAGCCAATTCATACTGGCCACAGTATGAGCAGGAAGCCAATCGTCATGTGGTGACTACTCAGCTTATGTACCGTGCACTGCGCCAAACCCTTACTCTGAACTGGTTTAACTTCTATTCGCCCACCGATAGCGACGGCTATATGAAGTTCAGGGCAACCTATTCGCCCGTGGACGACTGGCAGGTAAACGGCGGTTTTAACCTGTTTTACGGCAATGAGCCTCACACTTTTTACTCACAATTCGAAGACGCCAGCAACGTGTATGCGTCTTTCCGATATTTTTATTAGGAGCTAATGCGATGTCTGCAGAAAGAGCGTTAACGGCGTTTGCCGGATTTATGGTGTTACTGTCGGTGGCACTTACCTGGTTTGTACATGAGAACTTTCTGTGGTTCACCGTGTTCATTGGCGCAAACTTGTTTCAACAGAGTTTTACCGGCTTTTGCCCGGCTACGATTGTGCTGCGCAAAGTGTTTGGCTTTAAAACCGAAAAAGAGCTGGCGACCGGCCAGTAAATCAACACAGTACCCTTTCACTCATCAGGGATAATCCACCCTGTTCTCACCCCGCTTTGCGGGGTTTTTTTATTGTGGATATACTCGCGTTTTCATTACTTGGTTTACACACAGTTCATGACGTTTATTCATCCCGCCGTTGCGCCCGAATTGGTTGAGCCACTTAAAGCGCTGCTGGACGTCACCGCTTCCAATCCGCCGTTGAGTGGTAAAACGCTGGGGTTCTACCGTAAACGCAACAAGTTCAATGTCGCGCCTGCGCATGCCTATCCCGTTATTCAGTCTTATGACATTGAACAAAGCGCAGATGCGCCGGGTGTTCGGGTCTGGGTGATTAACGCTTCTGCGGATACGAAAAAGCCGGCGATGTTGCACTTTCACGGCGGCGGGTTTGTGATGGGGAGTTGCCAGAATGGTTTTTCCCGTATGCAGCAAGTAGCGCTGAGCCTGGATTGTGTAGTGGTGAGTGTGGATTACGGGTTAGCACCAGAAATGCGAATTGGTGAGGTAGTAAAGCAAAGCTATGCGGCGCTGGCCTGGACTCACCAGCATAGCGAAACGCTGGGTATTGATAATGCGCGTATCGGACTGCTTGGTTTTAGTGCGGGTGGTGGCCACGCAGCACTGCTGGCGCAGTATGCCGTATACCGGAATGAATACGCTGTAAAATGCCAGGCGTTAATTTACCCCATGCTGGATGACAGAACCGGCACTACTTTATTGCCTGAGCCTCCAAAGGGCATGTACTTGTGGACAGCAGAACAAAATCAGTACGGCTGGCAGGCCGCGCTTGGCCATACGCCGGGCAAAAGTAGCATTAAGCCCTTTACGGTGCCCGCCAGACAGTCACTCTCAGCCAATCTGCCCGCCACGTATATCGCGGTAGGCGATTTGGATTTGTTTTATGACGAGAACCTGCACTATGCCCATGCACTGCAAGCACAGGGGGTTGCTGTTACGCTGAATAAAGTGCCCGGCGCGTTTCACGCCTTTGAATCTATTGCGCCGGAAAGCGAATTAGCAAAAGCATTTAATCGTGAATTCATCGATGCTTTGCGCAGGATGTTGTAAACGTTGGCTTTACTCAAATGTAGTGATGTTAATGCACCGCATTTTGCCCGCGTAACGCGTGGGCAATGCGGTTTTTTGCTGAATGCCAGTGATTTTTGGGCAGTACGGGGGCCTGTTGAATAATGGCGTCAAAGTCGATGTCGTTGATGGAAAGCGGCGGTACGTGGGCACAGAACACGGATTGCGGTTGTAACGTCTGAATGCGCTTAAGTGATTGTTTATACTGATTGGGATGGCAGATTGGATAGGGCGGCGTTAACTGACGTTTTACCGATACCATAAGATCTGCCACGTATGCCTGGCTGGTAGCACTGTGGTAAAGGGTTAAATCGTGATCGGTATGCCCCGGCGTAAACAGTACCTGCCAGTCCTCAAACCCCGGCAGTGTTTGTTCGTCCAGCAGAATAATATCGGGCTTCAATATTGGACTGTACCAGATATGCTTTTTAGGTTTGCCCAAGCGGCTTGCCACCCACCAGGTTAGGCTTACATCAATAAGGTGCGCAGCACGCCCCATAATACCTGAATACCATTTCGCCGCTTTGGGATGAGCCGCTATGTTTGCGCCGGTTAATTTGCGAAGCGTATGTGCGCCGCCAGCGTGATCAGGGTGCATATGTGTCACCACGATCAATTTTAAATCGCTGAGTTCACGATTAAGTGTCTGAGTAATATACCTGCATACTTTACGCGCATCTGCCCGGCTGCAGCCGTCCAGTAACAACAATCCCTGTGATGTTTCCACCAGATAGATATGTTGTATGTAGCCCGCCAGGGTATGCAGTTTCATTAGCTCAACCTACTGTTGTAACGCGTTTTTAACCGGATTGGCGTAGTTGGCAATCAGGTAGTCACGGGCTTCTTCCGGCAGTTGTGCCAGCTTGTGCTTGAGTGTTTGTTTGCACGCTTCCGGTATAACTTTATTGGCAGTTTGGGCGGCCAGATAATTAATCGGATACAGCTGGTAGTGCGAATGTATATGTTGGTCGATAAGCGCTGCCAGTTCCGCTGGTGTGTCTGGTACATCGTTAATTGGCGCTGAAAAACTTACCGTGATACGGCCTTTGTAGCCGGTGATGCCCTTAATAATGCTGGCAATATCTTCCATTTCCGCCTTTTGATAACCGCCCAGGTGTTCGCGGTGATAAAGTTCGGTGGCTTTGGCAATATCGCAGGGATCGTTTTCATAGGAAATGGATACCGGTACGATGCGCAGCGACTGCATGTAATCGCTGAACGATTGTTGTTGCGACTTGCCGTTCATATAGAACATTTTCAGAATGGCCGGATCGGTCATATCCAGTCCATCTTTGGCGCGACCTTCGCGCTGGGCAATCCAAATAGAATGGCCTTCGTCTAACGAGTGCTTTATGTAGCCCGACAACGTGGTGAGGGCTTTGAGTAATTGCCGGGGTGCCTTGGCGGAACGGTTTACCACAAAGCCTTTATTCAGCTTCATTAACTCAGTAACGCTGGGCTTTTTGAGCAGGTTGTCACCAAAGGCGATGCGCGCAGTCGGGAAGCCGGATTGATGCAGTGCATAGTTCACTAACGCCGGATCCATCGCAATATCGCGATGGTTAGACACAAACAAATAGGGCGTGTCTTTGGAAAGCTGCTCCACGCCCTTTATGGTTACACCATCTGTGGTTTCGTTCAGCACGCGGCTAAGGTAGCGCTCTACTTCAAGTTGCACCTGCTCAACACTGCGAAGCTTGCCCCAGGTGCGTTTTAGCCAGAATCTGATCACCGGGCTTACCAGCATTTTTACCAATCGGCTACGCTGTCTGAAACGGTGATTCACGATAGCGGAAATAAATTCGGGGTCGTTTACCAGGCGCTGAATAGCATCAGGGATTTCATTGTCGTGGTAGGCGCGTATGGCCTGATAAGGATCGTTAGTATTGTTCATGGTTACCGCATTGCAATTAATACCTGCCCCGGCAGAGGATCTGCCGGGGTAAGCAAGTCTACTTCTCAATGCCTGCTAAATGGAAGAAAAACGCATACTCTTTTGCTGTTTGTTCGTAACGTTTAAAGCGTCCGGATGCGCCACCGTGTCCGGCTTCCATGTTGGTGATGAACAGCAGCAGGTTGTCATCGGTTTTCTTTTCACGCAAACGCGCCACCCATTTCATGGGTTCAAAGTACTGTACCTGGGAATCATGCAGGCCCGTGGTAACAAATAAATGCGGGTACTTTTGCGCTTTTACCTGATCGTAAGGTGAATAAGACAGCATGTAGTCGTATTCGTCTTTGTTAATAGGATTACCCCATTCGGTGTACTCACCCGTGGTAAGGGGAATGGTGGCGTCACTCATGGTGGTTACCACGTCAACAAAGGGAACGTGGGCAGCAATAGCGGTATACAGCTCTGGCTCCATGTTGGCAATGGCGCCCATTAGCAAACCACCTGCACTGCCGCCTTCAGCAAAAATACGCGTTGGATCGGCATATTTCTGTTCTATCAGGCCTTTGGTTACGTCTATGAAATCGGTGAATGTATTCTTTTTGTTGCCCATTTTACCGTCTTCATACCATTCACGTCCCAGCATCTGACTGCCGCGAATGTGCGCAATGGCCACCACAAAGCCGCGATCCATCAGCGAAATCCAGTGAGATACAAAGGTGGGATCAATGGTTGCACCATACGACCCATAACCATACTGGAACAGTGGATTAGTGCCGTTTTTAGTGAATTTGTCTTTGCGGTACACCAGTGAAACCGGTACCTGCTTGCCGTCTCGAGCAGGGATTATTACGCGCTCTGACTGATAATTAGCAGCCACAAACTCATCGCCCACTTTATTTTGCTTGAGCAACGTGGTTTCCATGGTTTCCAGGTTAATATCAAATGTGCTGGGTGGCGTAGTAAGCGACGCGTAGTAAATGCGAATGGTATTGGTATCTACCTGTGTGTTACCCGAAAAATACGCAGTATAAATTGGGTCTTCAGTAGGAATGACATAGCTTTCACCGGTTTTCAGTGATACCGCATTCAGGCTGAGCATGCCGTTTTTCTTGGCTTTATATACCAGGAAATCTTTTAGTAGCTCGATGTCCTGAATGAACACTTCCGGGTCGTGGGTGATCACTTCCTGCCATTTGTTTTTATCCGCAGTATGGGCCTGATCAACCTTCATAATGCGGAAGTTTTTGGCGTTGTAGTTGGTTAGAATGTAGTAATCGCTGCCGTGCTTGGCTACAGAGTATTCCAGTCCATCTTCAATCGGCAGGAAAGGAACCGGCTTGGCTTTGGGGTCGTCGGTGGCTATCAGTGTGGTGCCGGTTTGTTCGGTATTGTCATGACTGATATAAATGACGTCCTCGTCTTTACTCATGCCCAGTGAGGTATAAAACGTGGTGTCGGTTTCTTCGTAAATCAATTCATCATCGGATTGTGGTGTGCCCAGCACATGGCGGAACACCTTCGACCCCAGCAGGGTTTGTGGATCGCGCTCAATGTAATACAGGGTTTTGTTGTCTTTTGCCCAGTACACTTGCCCGTTGGTGTTGGTGAGTTCATCGCTCAACAGTTCGCCTGTTGCCAGGTTTTTCACCTGAAGTGTATACATACGACGGCTGACGGTATCTACTGTGAAGGCAAGCATAGTGTTGTCGGGTGAGGCCTGATAGCTACCTATGTTGAAATAATCGTGACCCTGGGCCATCTCATTGCCATTCAGCAGCACTTCATTGGTGCCATCCAGCGTGGGGCGGCGAACGTAAACGGGGTACTCGCCATCCCCTTTGTACAAGCTTTGATACCAGTAGCCGTTTTCTTTTACTGGTACCGAGGCATCGTCTTTAGGAATGCGCGCTACCAATTCGTCGTACAGAGATTGTTGTTGCTTTTCCAGTGGTTTGAGAACGGCCTCAGCATAGCTGTTTTCTTTTTCAAGATGACCGAGTACTTCGGGATCTTCGCGTTTGTCGTCACGCATCCAATAGTATTCGTCTATGCGGGTATCGCCGTGTGCGGTGAGTTCGTGCGGCACTTGTTTTGCAACTGGCGGTGCGATGGATGTACTTAAATTAACCTGTTCTTGTTGGCGCTTAACCTGTTCTGTCGTGGTTGGTTTTTCGCTGCATCCGGCGAGGAAGAGGCCGATACTGAGCGTAAGCAGTGTTTTTTTCATTATTGTCCTTTGCCGCAAGGCATGCTTTTTTGGATAAGCAGACAACATAGCGCATCTGAATTGGTGCTGCAAAGGTTGTTGCTTTTTGAATAGTAACAAGTTGCAAACAGTGGGTGAGAAGGTGAGAATCTGCGTATTCCTTCTCTCGTTAACCTGTTGCTCATGTTCGAATTATTCACCGCCGGGGTGCTAGAACCGCTCACCGCCGCAGGGCTCATTCTGTTGGCGGGATTTACTTCATTTGTTACCGGTGCCATGGGGTTAGGCGGCGGTATGTTATTGCTGGTGGTAATGGCCTCCACTATGCCAATAGCAGCGCTGATCCCGGTACATGGATTAGTGCAATTGGGAGCCAACGCCAGCCGGGCGGTAATGACCTTTAAGCATCTTGATCGCACCATGTTTCGGTATTTCGCCCTGGGCACCGTGCTAGGTGCAGCGGTTGCCTCACTGGTTGTGGTGCAACTCCCGCTTACCCTTATCCAGTTGGCTATTGCCGTGTTTTTATTGCTGATGGTGTGGGGGATAAAACCCAAAACCCGCGAGACATCGCCACGCGGCAGTGTTGTGGCTGGCGCCTTAACCACGTTTCTGTCGATGTTTGTGGGCGCCAGCGGGCCGATGGTGGCCTCAGTGGTATTTCGCAACGGCTACAATAAGCTTACTCACACCGCCACCTTCGCCACCTGCATGACGTTTCAACACAGCCTGAAAGCCATTGTATTTACTTTTGTAGGCTTTGCCTTCTGGCAATGGTTGCCATTGGTACTGGCCATGATTGCCAGTGGTGCCATTGGCACCTGGCTCGGACTCAAATTGCTCAATAGGATCCCGGCAGACAAATTCAGGCTGTTGTTTAAGATAATTCTTACCGTGTTGGCTTTGCGCTTGTTGTATCAGGCTCTGGCGTCTGTTTTTTAATTTAGCTTTATATTGTATCGCTGTAGCTTTCTGTAAAGAGTGCGAGTACTTACTTCAAGCATTTTTGCAAGGTCGTCGGGTGAACCCTGATAGGTTTTACAGATGCGCTCCAGGTAAACCTGCTCTGCCTGATCAAGCGGCAAAATGTCCTGGCTGACGGCTTGAGTTTCTGTGGCGCTATAACCCAATACTTGTGGGGGTAAATCGCTGGCCAGTATGTCATCGTCGTTCGCCATCAGCGCAGACTGCTCCACGATGCTAATGAGTTCGCGGATATTGCCGGGAAACGAATAACGACACAATGCCTCTATGGCTTGTGGTGAGAAACGCTTGTGTCGGTGCTCGCCGGCTGACAAAAAATGACGGCATAACATAGCTATATCAGACTGG
This sequence comes from Aestuariibacter sp. GS-14, assembly GCF_006494365.1. Lineage (GTDB taxonomy): Bacteria > Pseudomonadota > Gammaproteobacteria > Enterobacterales > Alteromonadaceae > Alteromonas > Alteromonas mangrovi. The sequence goes on along the minus strand of NZ_VHIP01000005.1, from coordinate 257,579 downwards.
CGCTCTCTGAGTGCTGGCAGGTGAATGGGAAACCCCGCAATTCGATAGTACAGATCCTGCCTGAACTCGCCTTTTTCCACCATCGACAACAAATTCTTATGGCTGGCACACACTAACCGAAAATCCGCTTTCTTCTGTTTCAGGCCGCCAACCGGACGGTAACACTGAGTTTCCAGCAGGCGTAGTAACTTCACCTGCATGTTGAGGGGGACATCGCCAATTTCATCGAAGAATACAGTGCCGCCATTTGCCACTTCTATTAAGCCTTTCTTGGCATTTGTGGCGCCGGTAAACGCGCCTTTTTCATAGCCGAACAGTTCAGATTCAAACAGACTCTCATTTAAGCCGGTGCATTCAATTACGACAAACGGCTTTTCCGCACGGCGACTGGATTCGTGTACGGCTTGTGCAACCAGTTCTTTACCGCTGCCGGTTTCACCCTGCAACAATACCGCGATTTCCGATTGAGATGCGCGATTGATGCGGTTAAGCAGCGACTTAAATGCCTCCGATTGGCCAATCATTTTGTTTTTCTGTGAATCCGCCGAGGCGTAACTGATGCGGTCGAGAATTTCTAAAAAGCCAATGGTCATGCCATCTTCATCGCGTACCGGCTTCATTAATATATCGCAGTACGTCCGGCCTGCCGTGGTGTTGTGAATATGCACTACGCTACTGGGCCGACTGGTGCTTTTACACTGGGTAAGCGGGCAATCCTCACCGTGCTTATCGCAGGGGCCTGGATTGTTATGCGAAACGGCGTAACAGGTGCTGGTGCCAATCGTTACCTGGGTATTGTAGGTGTCGCGGTAGGCTTCGTTAACTGCCTGAATGACATAGTCTGGGGTAATGAAGATAGCCGGTTTATCGATGGCATTGATCATTGATTGGATCAGTGACGTGTTCATGATCTCTCCATTGCGTCATTTATGGCAGCACTGTGCGACCGTCTGATGACAAATTTGGCACAGCCTGACGTTAAACTCAACCACTGAGCTAATAAATATAATGGAAAACTAATATAAACAGCTATATAGCCGTCTTTTCAGACATGGCATGAAACTTGGTAACACACTGTTAACAACTAACCGGCCCGGTTGGCCTGTGTAAGCTAAGCCCGGCCTGCAACAACAAAGAGAGCGATTATGGCTAAAGTGGTGGTGTTAGGTGCTGGGACAGGTGGTATGCCCGCAGCATACGAAGTAAAAGAAGCATTGGGTAAAGATCATGAAGTATTGATGGTGAACGAGCGCGAGGAATTTCGCTTTGTGCCGTCGAACCCCTGGGTTGCAGTTGGCTGGCGCGAAAGTAGCGCCGTAACCATGCCCATTGAAAAGTACCTTAATAAGAAAAACATTGGATTTAAATGTGCCCGTATCGACAAGATAGATCCACATGCGAATGTGCTGATTTCCTCTGAAGGTGAGGAAATCAGTTACGACTACCTGATCATTGCAACTGGCCCAAGGCTGGCCTTCGATGCCATCGAAGGCGCCGGACCCGATGGCTTCACGCAATCTGTGTGTACCCTGGACCACGCACAGCATTGCTATAACGACTTTGAAAAGCTGGTAGCTAATCCCGGCCCTGCGATCGTGGGCGCGTTTCAGGGAGCCAGTTGTTTCGGTCCGGCTTACGAATATGCCTTTATTCTGGATAAAGCCCTACGCGATGCGAAAATTCGCCATAAGGTGCCCATTACCTACGTAACCAGCGAGCCTTATATTGGTCATCTCGGCTTAGGGGGAGTAGGAGATTCCAAATCCATGCTGGAATCTGAACTGCGCAACCGCAACATTAAGTGGATATGTAATGCCCGGGTCGACAAAGTGACCGACGGTGTAATGCATATCAGTGAACTAAACCGCAAGGGTGAAGTGGATTTTACCTACGAAGAGGCGTTCAACCATTCCATGTTAATTCCGCCCTTCGGTGGTGTACCCGCGGTGGCTAACGTGGAGGGGCTGTGTAATCCCAAAGGGTTTGTGATCACCGATGAGCATCAGCGCTCACCTAAGTACCCGAATATTTTCTCGGGTGGCGTTTGCGTTGCCATTCCCCCGGTTGAATCCACGCCGGTACCTACCGGCACGCCCAAAACCGGCTACATGATTGAAACCATGATGACCGCGATTGCGCACAACCTGAAAAGCGTTATTGTGGACAACAAGCCACCAACAGCAAAAGGCACCTGGCATGCTATCTGTCTGGCTGATATGGGCGACACGGGCGCTGCCTTTGTGGCTATGCCACAAATTCCGCCGCGCAATGTTACCTGGTTCAAGCAAGGTAAATGGGTGCACCTGGCCAAAATCGCGTTCGAAAAATATTTTATGCGCAAAATGAAAACCGGCACCAGTGAACCTGTTTATGAGAAGTACGTGCTAAAAGCCCTGGGCATTGAACGATTGGAGCAGGATGGCCATGACAAATAAAGTAGCGACGTTGTGGGTGTTGGCGGCAGTATTCAGCGCTTCAACGATTGGGAGTATAGCGTTAGCTGAAACCCTGAGTGAAGCTGAGTTCATTGACGAGGCCAAAGTGAAATCCATGGCATTGGGGGCGGAACTCAAGCAGGCGCTGCAGGCGGCAATTAAACAGGGCGGTCTTACTGAAGGCATCAGGGTGTGTAAGGAACTGGCCCCTCAGTTGGCTGCTAAATACAGTGTAAATGGTTGGCAGGTAGGCAGAACCTCGCTGAAGGTGCGCAATCCTAACAATGCACCAGACGGCTGGGAAACAGAGGCACTCATTGCAATGGAAAACGCTTTGGCGAACGGCGGAGCGCCCATGCAGGCCGCTCAGGCTCACACAGGAGCAGATCTGGCTGAATGGCGTTATATGCAGCCTATCGTAACACAAGCGGTGTGCCTGAATTGCCACGGTGCGCAGTTAACCCCCGACGTATCACAAACCTTACAGGTGCATTATCCTGAAGATCAGGCAACCGGGTTTGAGGACGGTCAGCTGCGCGGCGCGTTTACACTTCGCTATCAACGTGAGTAGTTTATTGGTGCTGTTGATTAGTAGGGACAGGTGAGAGCCTGGCCCTTACTTAACTTCGTTTTCCCAGGCTTAATGCCAGTCTTGCCGTCCGACTTTTTATTTCTGTCGCGGTTTCATTTGATTGTGGTCAATTAGCTTGCTACCAATCACAGCTAAGCTGCCCAGACTATGCAAAATCAGAGTAGTGCCATATTTGACCGGCCGATGTCATTTTTGTCAGTCATACTAGCCAAATGCCAATCCAAAACCTGTAATGTTAATTTTAAAATAAAATTATTGTTTCATTTTCAGTGTGTTAATTCGTTTTTTAAGTTTGGCTCAGGTTATGCAGTTACTCAAAGACACAGGTAAAGATTAAGTTTTTATTTTCGAAGGAGAGTGTCCCATGAGCGATACGTTGATAGAACTATCGCGGTTACAGTTTGCGTTAACAGCAATGTTCCATTTTATTTTTGTACCCCTTACGCTGGGGATGACCTTTTTACTGGCCATCATGGAGTCTGTTTATGTAATGACCGGTAAAGAGGTCTACAAACAAATGACCCAGTTTTGGGGAAAGTTGTTTGGTATTAACTTTGCCATTGGTGTGGCTACTGGCCTTACTATGGAATTCCAGTTTGGTATGAACTGGTCCTACTATTCTCATTACGTGGGTGACATCTTTGGTGCGCCACTGGCAATAGAAGGTTTAATGGCGTTCTTCCTTGAGTCTACCTTTGTTGGCCTGTTTTTCTTTGGCTGGGACAAAATGTCGAAAGTGAAACACCTGATGGCGACCTGGCTGGTGGCGTTAGGATCGAATTTCTCGGCACTGTGGATCCTGATTGCCAATGGCTGGATGCAACACCCGGTAGGCGCCGAGTTCAATACCGAAGCCATGCGTATGGAAATGACCAGCTTTTCAGAGGTGATTTTCAATCCGGTTGCCCAGGTTAAGTTTGTGCATACTGTTTCCGCGGGTTATGTAACCGGCGCTATATTTGTGCTGGCGATATCCAGCTATTACCTGTTAAAGCACAAGCATATAGCCTTTGCGCGTCGTTCATTCGCTATTGCGGCGAGCTTTGGTTTGGCGTCTGTGCTGTCGGTAATTGTGCTGGGCGACGAAAGTGGCTACGAATTAGGAGATGTGCAGAAAGTAAAATTGGCGGCGGTTGAAGCGGAATATGACACGCACCCAGCGCCTGCACCTTTCACCCTGTTTGGTGTGCCCAATGATGAAACAGAGCATACCGATTATGCCATTCAGATCCCGTGGGCAATGGGTATTATTGCCACTCGCTCGCTGGATGAAGAGGTGATGGGTCTTAAGGATCTGAAAGAAATTCACCGCGTACGTATTCTGGCAGGCGTACAAGCCTACAAGCAACTGGATAAAGTGCGCGAGGGCACGGCAAGTGAAGCTGAACTGGCGATGTTTGAACGCAATAAAGATGACATCGGTTACGCTTTATTGTTGGAGCCGTTTACTGATGACATTACCCAGCCTACCCCGGAAGCACTGGAAAAAGCCGTTGATTACAGCATTCCGCCCGTTGCGCCATTGTTCTATAGCTTTCGCATGATGGTGGTTGCGGGCTTTTTGATGCTCGCTCTGTTTATCTGCGCGTTCTATTACAGCACTAAACACCAGATCACTAAGCCCCGCTGGCTATTAAAAGCCGCACTATGGAGCCTGCCTTTGCCCTGGATTGCATCAGAAGCCGGTTGGTTTGTTGCTGAATATGGTCGTCAGCCCTGGTCGATCGCAGAAGTACTGCCGGTCCATACAGCGGTATCTAACCTGAGTGTGTCAGATGTTGTGACTACGCTGGTTGCTTACACCTTGTTCTACACCGCCATGTTCATCATTGGTTTCTATTTGATGAAGAAATACGCCAAACAAGGGCCAGTTCCACCGGAAGATAAAGCTGAGCTGGATAGCTCAATGGGTCTGGGCATTAAAGGAGCAAACGCATGATTGACTATGAAGTATTACGGGTAATTTGGTGGGTACTGGTTGGCGTACTGCTGATTGGCTTCGCCATTACCGATGGCTTTGATTTAGGCGTAGGCGCGCTGCTTACGCTGATTGGCAAAACCGACGATGAGCGCCGGGTGATGATTAACACAATTGGCCCGCACTGGGACGGCAACCAGGTGTGGTTTATTACCGCCGGTGGCGCTATTTTTGCGGCTTGGCCGATGATTTACGCTACCGCATTTTCCGGCTTCTACCTGGCACTTGCGTTAACACTTATTGCGCTATGGATGCGCCCGTTAGGCTTTGATTTTCGCAGCAAGCTACCCGATAAGCGCTGGCGCTCAAGCTGGGACTGGGCGTTGTTTGTGTCTGGCGTCGTCCCGTCGCTCATTTTTGGTGTGGCGTTTGGCAACTTACTACTGGGCGTACCTTTTGAGTTGGATAATACGCTCAAAGCTACCTATACCGGCTCATTCTTTGGTTTGCTAACCCCGTTTGCCCTGCTAACCGGGTTAGTGTCGGTGGCGATGTTGCTTAACCACGGTGCTGCCTGGCTGCAAATGAAAACCGATAGTTTTATTCAGGTGCGTGCAAGAGCGGTATCAGTGATGTTGTCTCTGATTACTGTGGTGCTATTTGTGCTGGCCGGCATATGGGTAGCGTTTGGTATCGACGGCTTTGTGATCACGTCTGTGGTTGATACGGCAGCAACGTCCAATCCGCTGAAAAAAGCCGTCGTAATGGAAGCCGGGGCATGGTTAAACAACTATGGTAAGTATCCGTGGATGATTGTTGCGCCGGTGCTGGGTATAGCGGGTGGATTATCGTGTGCTGTGTTCTCGAAAGCGGGCAAAGGCGGCTGGGCGTTTGTGAGTAGTTCAGCCATGCTAACCGGTGTGATCCTGACAGCCGGGTTCTCTATGTTCCCGTTCCTCATGCCAAGTATCACAATGCCAGCGGCCAGTCTCACGGTGTGGGATGCTACCTCAAGCTTACTGACACTGAAAATCATGTTCGGCGTAGCCTGTATCTTTGTGCCTATTGTGCTGGGATACACCGCTTACGGGTTTTACGTTATGCGTGGTCGCGTGAAAAACAGCGACCTTGATTCGACTCACGCGATTTACTAAGGAGCATCAGTATGTGGTATTTCACCTGGATTTTAGGCGTATTGCTCGCCTGTTCATTTGGCATCATAAACGCCATGTGGTTAGAATCTACCGAAAACATGGATCGCCCTGAAGAAGACCAGTGAACGGTACGCAAACGCTTACAGCGTGGTTTCGCGCCACAGTAGAAACACAGGGTGTTGCTTCGCGCAGCACCCTGTACACATTAGTGGGCATAAAAACCTGCCGCATTGTGATCATGATTGCGGCCTTCTGGCTGTTTGCCCATATGATGCATACGCTGGTGGTGTTGACGGTGTTACCAACAATGGCCGATTGGATAGGGTTGTCTGTTGCCTTGCTCATGGCCTGGTTGCTACAGGGAGAAGCTAACCGACGTACGCTGGAAGCCAAAACACAGTTACTTAACGAACTCGAAAGCCGCTTTGCTCAGCATTTGGCAATCGGCCAAATGGCCATGGTGGGGCAACAAAGTTCCTACTACTGGCAGTCGGTGTGGCTGCATCACCTTCTTGCTTTGGCAAACTGGCGTTACGACTATCAGGTACAGCAATACGTGGCTGTACTGGCACCGGTGATAGCATTGGTTGGCCTATTTATGGTGAATTGGCTGATTGCCCTTTGCTTGCTGGTTACGCTGCCCATTGTGCCGTTATTTATGGTGATAGTAGGCAAAGGTGCGGCGGCACAACAGCGAAAGCACTTTACTGCCCTTACCCGGCTGGGCAGTTTGTTTACCGACCGACTAAAAGCCTTGCCGCTGCTTGCAACCTATCGCGCGCATGGCAGTGAGCTTGCGTTGCTTAAACAAGCCAGCGATGACCTGAATGATCGCACTATGAAAGTAGTGGGGGTGGCCTTTTTGTCGAATACGGTGCTGGATTTCTTTTCCACCGTAGCTGTGGCACTGGTGGCAGTGTTTATTGGTTTTACCCTGCTGGGGGAATTTGCCATTGGGCCAGTGCTAACCTTGCACTATGGTTTATGGCTATTGCTTACTGCACCATTACTATTCTCGGAGCTCAAAGCCTTAGGGCAGTTTTACCATCAAAAAGCCGAAGCGGAATCCGCACAGATCAGCCTGGCCAACTGGGTGGCTCATATTCCTCAAGAGGCGTTTAATGCGGCGGTAAACAAATCCATAGAGTTTGAAGAAACTCAGTACTTTTCATTGCAGGATGAGCAAGGACGTGTGTCGGCGGCAGACTTGCATTTGGCTGCCAAAGATAAAGTGGCCATAACCGGTGCTTCTGGTAGCGGCAAAACACTGCTTTTACAGGCGCTGGCGGGTCAATATCCGGCTGGCTATGCGCTGCCATGTAAAATTGCCATGCTGACACAGCAACCGGTGCTGCTACCCGCCACTGTACGCGACAATCTCAATTATCAACAGGTTTATAGTACCTCTTTGCTGTGGGCTGTACTGGCGCAGGTGGAACTGGATGAATGGGTACGTGCATTACCCAAACAACTTGATACTGCGCTACATGAAACACCCGCTATCTCAGGCGGACAGGCTCAGCGCTTAGCGTTGGCACGGCTATTACTCAGCGATGCACCAGTATGGTTATTAGATGAGCCTACGGCACATTTGCCGGCTGAACAACATAGGGCATTAAGTGAACTTATCCTGCGTCTGTCTGCGCATAAAGCGGTGCTGTGGGTGTCGCATAAATCCCTTCCACAAGATTGGTTTACACAGCACTGGCAGGTAATCAATGGCACGGTTATAACAGGCAAGGTAGCAGGGCAATGATGGCTTTTCTCACTGTGGCTTTAGCTATATTTCACAGTCTGGCCGGGCTGGCAATCCTGATTGTATCGTCCTGGTTTATTGCGGCGTGTGCGATTGCTGCCCCCGGATTTAACTACATGTTACCCGCTGTGGTAATCAGGGCACTGGCATTACTTCGAATCGGCAGCGGTTATGCGCACATGTGGGTGGGGCACCAACATTTACTGGGACTGACCGCCAACTTGCGATTAACATTGTTTGCCCGGCTACAATCACAAAAAATCCACTCGCGTAGTGAGGAAGTTGAAGCGCTGGCTTCCCATACCGAAGCAGTTGCAGCCTTGTGGGTAGGTTGGGTATCTCAGCAGGCTTCGGCTGTTATGATGCTATTGATGTCGTGCATCGGTTTATGGTGGCTGAATGTACCGCTAGGGGGCTGGGTATGGATACTGGCTGTCTCGTGGCTAATTGTGATGGCAATACTGTGTTTGTTAGGGCTTACTTATGCAGAAGAGATTGCCAGATGGGAATATGCGTTTCGGCAGCATTCCGAAGCCCAGCTGGCTGCTGCGCCAATCTGGCATATCAAGCCAGGTGCGTCATTGTTAGATATGATGCCCAAAGCAATCGCATGTTGGCGAGCGAATATGCTGCTTCAGAAGCGGGTATTGCAAGCTCAATGGGTGTTTCAAAGCGTTGCATGGCTGCTGTTGCTCGCCGCATTTCTGGCATTGATTCACACTCACCCAAATCCAGGAAAGGCTGAGCCCTTGTTATTGATTGTGCCTATGCTCTTGCTCAGTGCGGGAGACTGGCTGGGCAGAAGCTATAATACTCAGCCTGCGCTGAATAAAGCCGTTCAGGGTAATCGGAAACTTAACACGTTACCCAGTGGTTCGTTAAACTTGTTACCGGGACCACCTGTTGAAGGCGCAGTCACACTTTGTAATTTCAGATCGGCGAATCTGCCCGAACAATGTATAAATGCTGAGCTACCTGTGAATGGCATCGTGTGGGTTACCGGGCCAAGCGGTGCGGGTAAATCACAGCTACTGCAGGCTATTGCTGGAGTGGAGAAAAGCAACGGGGAACGTATGTGTGCAAACAACATATTGCCTTCGGGCTTGGTGCCAGGCTGGCTCTATCTGGAGCAGCAGCCCATGGTGTTGGCGGCTACCCTAAAACACAATTTGTGTTTGGGTAAGGCATTCAGAGACACTGAACTTTCAACGGTATTGATTGAAGTGGGCTTATCGCACTTAGTTGAACTGGGCGAGTGGCTGGGGCCTGGTGGCAGGCAGTTGTCTGGTGGTGAGCGAAAACGCCTGAATATCGCCAGGGCAATGTTGCACAACGGAACTATGTGGTTGGTGGATGAGCCTTTTGAGGGGCTGGATCTTAACGCCATCAGTAGTTTGATGACGCTAATTGAGTCTCAGGCAAATTGCAGACTGATTGTGATTGCCAGTCATGTCATACCTGCCGGCGTTGAACCATTACATCACATTAAAGTGTAATGGATTGTGGCTGCTATGCAGCCACAACGGGGATTTGTTCTTCAATGCCAATGCCGTGCTTTACACGGGCTTTTAAGCATTCAACCGAACCGGCTTCAAATTCCCGGCAGGTAGATGAGCGCTGCGGATAGATGCCACAAGAGACCTCTTTACCCACTTCCCCTTGCAGAGCCACGCAACGGGGTTTGGGTTGATTGGTGCCGGCCATGGCTACCCGAGTAGGTGAAATTTTTTCAGTCAATTCGGCGGGAACGGTACCAGCCGTAAAAGGGTCCGCTTCTGACCAATAAAAAGAAACGCGAAAACTTGCGCAACACGCGCCGCAATTCACGCAAGAAAGCATAATTCCTCCATATACACTGAAACTGTATCAGCATTACTCAAGATGCGGATTATGCCATTCGCCTGAATTTGTGAGAATCAAAATAAACTTATATTTAACAGTGGTTTATTTTAATGAGTGCAGGCCTATCAAGTTACCTTCTGTGTCTTTGGCAAGCGTTACAAAACCATACTCGCCAATAGCGAATTTTTGGCGTACTACAAAACCACCAGCATCCGTAACACGGGCTCCTTCGGTTGCGCAATCTTCGCAGGAAAAATACACTACGGTACTGTTGTTTCCGGCTTTTACTGATGGAGTACACACTAGCGCGCCGGAACTGCCGTAGCTTTCCATATGGGAGGGAAATCCAAACATGGCAAAACCATCTGACGGGTCGACTATACTGGCGAGGTTCACACAGAATACGGTTTCATAAAACGCTTTGGCCCGCGACATATCATCAACATATATTTCAAACCAACCAATGGGATTGTTCATCTTCCGTTCACTCTTCTTTCACTACTATCGATTTACAGTGTAGCTGCTGCACAAAAATTTATACGTTAGGCTACACTTTTTTACAAATGCAGATTCTTATGTATGGCATGAGTGTGCTAACGTATTTAATGTATCCATCTGGTATTAATAGGAAAATTTACATGAGGAAGTACTCTAACAGGTTGTTGATTGCCGGCTTGCTTTCGGTAACCGCATTAGGCGGATGTACCAGTGCAACCCGCGGTGTCGTTAACCCAACTCCGGCGCCCGCGCCGCAAATTAGCCCTGTATTTCAGGAAGAACAACTGGGGTTAAAGCGCGTGGTCGCGATTACTCGTTTTTCTGATGAAACTACCAGAGCTAATAATTTTTTGGTGGATAACCAGGGAAATCGTCTTGGCAAACAAGCATCAGATATTCTGGCCAGCCGCCTTACGGCAACGCAAAAGTTCATCATGCTTGAACGCGATGCAATGGCTGATGTAATGAAAGAGGCCAAATTGGATGGTGAAGCGTTGGAAGACGTAGGTGCTGATTACATTATTGTGGGCTCGGTGTCTGAATTTGGCCGCAGTAATGAAAGTGAAGTAGGCGTATTTAGCCGCAACCGTATTCAGGTTGCTACTGCTACGGTAAACGTGCGATTGGTTAACACCCGTACCGGCGAAATCGTGTATTCAGAAGAAGCGACCGGTAAAGCGCAAAGCGAAGCCAACCAGGTGTTGGGAGTAGGCCAAACGGCGGGCTACGACACCAGCTTGGATGATCGAGCTATTTCGGCGGCAATTTCTAAGCTGGTAAGCAACGTAATGGAAAATCTGCTCGATGCTCCATGGCAGGCGTATCTGGTGGGTGAGCACAATGGCCAGTGGTTGATGACGGGCGGTAAGTCTCAAGGTGTAAAAGCCGGCCAGCAATTTACCGTAGTGATGCCAGGCAAACTGGTTAAAAATCCCCAGACCGGTATGAATATGGAATTACCAGCTACAGAAACAGCCACCATTGAAGTAGTGAGTTTTATGGGCAGTGGCAACAACGAAATGTCACTGTGTAAACTGGTGAGCGGCAATATAAACGGTGAGCGTTTAACGGATTATCGCGTGCGTGAAGAGGAGTCAGCACTATGAAGTTTCTGAAATATGTGAGCCTGATTATGGCGTTCGTTGTTATGTCGGGCTGCAGTAGTCAGTTCCAGCAAGCCACTCAGGTAGACGATAAAGCCGTGATCCAACTCCTTGGTTCTCTAGAAGGGTATGCCTTAAGTATTGATGGTCAGCCGATTCCTTTAACTAATGTAGAGTCGTTTACGTTAAATGGTGAACTGGCAACACAGTTTTCAGTGTCTAGCGGCACCCATGTAGTAGAGCTGGTGAAAGCCGGGCAAACCATGGTAAAGCGCAAGATTTATGTGTCTAACGGCAATGTCTTCGAGGTGCGCATACCGTGATGTTAACCAGAGCACCTTTTGTTCTGGTAATTGCTGTAGTAATGCTTAGTGGGTGTGTGAATACACACTCACTTTATTATTTTGGCAATTACTCAGAGGCGTCTTATGCCTATAAAAGAACACCCACCGCAGAGACTCGCGCGGAGTTAAAAGAAAGTCTTCTTACTATTATCATTGAGTCAGAAAAGCGCCAAAAACGGGTGCCGCCTGGCATCTATGTAGAACTGGCTATGATGGAATTTGAAGACGATCGTCCAGGTCGAGGTAATCAATATTTGGCGTCGGAGCTGGCGCTCTATCCTGAGTCAGCGACACTCGTTGAGCGTTTAAGTGCGCAAATGGCCCCAAAAGGGGGGAACGAATGAAAGCACTGAATCTTGTTATTGCTGCATTGGCGTTAGTTCTGTTGCAGGGGTGTGAATCTACTGCCCAGCAATACACCAAAAGGGATGCTTATCCGTTGATGTACGAAGAGAATATCAGGAGTATTCTGGTTGTACCTGCGGTGAATCATACTACCGCAGCAGATGCCCCCGTATTGTACGCCACTACAGTATTACCACCACTTGCAGAAGCGGGCTATTACGTTATGCCGGTACCGGTTGTTGAGCAACTGTTTCAACAACAAGGCATCACCGATGGTTCGCAACTGCGAGATATTCCTGTCTCGCGTTTTCAAACGTTGTTTGGGGCCGATGCAGTGTTGTTCGTTACTATTGTGCGCTGGGACACCAGTTACTACATCACAGGCGGAAATGTGTCTGTAGGGCTGGATTTTACGCTGGTCTCAACTACGACGTCGCAAACCATCTGGTCTCAGGCGCGAACGCTGAATGTGGAAACCTCGGGTAATTCTAATGATTTGCTGGTAAACATTATTGCAACTGCACTGAATACCGCGCTAACCAAATACATTGATTTAGCCAGAGATGTGAATGGTGGTGCTATCCATCAATTACCGGTAGGTCCGTATCATCCACAGCATAAGCTGGATGGGGCTGAACCTGTTAGTCCTGCCGGGCTGGAAATTGACCGCTAATATACCCGTCAGGTAGGGTCTCGGCGCCTTACCTGACATTATTGCCCTCGCCGTTGCACACGCCGTTATTGCCTTCCCAGTACAACTCTGGCAAACCTCTTGCTCTGTATTCTGTTAGTTATTCACAAAATGTCATTTATTAACGGGCAAGAGTGTTGTTATGAGCAAAATACAGATCACGCCTTTTTTTCACGAACCCACGTTTACCGTGACCTACGTCGTTGCTGACCTGGCTACCAATGCCTGTGCCATTATTGATCCAGTGCTGGATTACGACGCCGCATCAGGCACCCTGTCTACCGAATTCGCTGACAATATTGTCAGCTTTATTGACAAAAATGGCTTAAATACCGAGTGGATCCTGGAAACCCATGCACATGCAGATCACTTAACTGCTGCGCCTTACTTAAAAGATAAACTAGGTGGTTTAATTGGGATCGGTGAACACATTCGCCGCGTGCAATCTACTTTCAAAGCAATTTACAACCTGGAAGACAGCTTCGCGTCGGATGGCAGTCAGTTTGATCAACTATTTGCCGATGGGGAAGTCATTAGTCTGGGGCATCTGGATATCGAAGTGTTGCATACACCCGGACACACACCGGCTTGTGTGTCTTACTACATAGAAGATGCGGTATTTGTTGGCGACACCTTGTTTATGCCCGATTACGGCACTGCCCGCGCAGACTTTCCCAATGGCAGTGCGCATACACTTTATCAGTCTATTCGCCGATTACTTACGTTGCCTGAATCGACCCGCATGTTTGTTGGTCACGACTATAAAGGGCCTGGCAGGGATACTTATGCGTGGGAAACCTCTGTATTCGAGCAGCGTCGCAACAATGTGCATATCAAAGATGGGGTGAGTCAGACGGACTATGTTGCTATGCGTGAAAAGCGCGACGCCGGTCTGGCAGTACCAAAACTATTGCTACCTGCCATCCAAATTAATATACGCGCCGGCCAGCTCCCGCCGGCCGAAGACAATGGCAGACACTACTTAAAAATACCTCTCACGGTAAGTAAGTAGCACGTATGTTAACCGTATTATTTGGTGCATTAGTGATTGGCCTGAGCCTGGGGATTCTGGGGTCGGGTGGTTCTATTCTGACTGTACCGCTGCTTACCTATGTGGTGGGCCGCCCGCCAAAGGTTGCGATTGCAGAATCGCTATTAATTGTGGGCTGTATTGCTGCAGTTGGGGCCTGGAAACTTCACCGACAGGGGCTGATTGCGTGGCGAAAAGTGTGGTGGTTTGGGCTCCCCAGTATGGCTGGCACTTATCTCGGTGCGTGGGGGTCACAATTTGTAAGTGGTGCCGCGCAACTGGCTACCTTTGCACTGGTAATGCTGCTGGCAAGTGGCTTTATGCTGCGACCTTACCAACCAGCTGTCAGTGCAGATGTGCGGCTTGCTAAGCTTGTACTGGCCGCGGCTGGTGTGGGTATCGTGGCGGGTTTCGTTGGCGTGGGTGGCGGTTTTTTGATTGTGCCTGCGTTACTGGCTACTGCGGGCGTATCCATGCGGCAAGCCATTGGCACGAGTCTGGCAGTGATAGTTATGCAGTCGCTCACTGGCTTTACAAAACATTCGTGGCTGTTTGCGCAATCAGGCGTATTGCCCTACGACTGGCTGATGATAGCGCTGGTGGCTGGATTGGGAGCGGCAGGCTCGCTGGCAGGCGCTCAACTGGCTGGTAAGTTACCCCAACAGCATTTAAAGCGCGGCTTTGGTGTGTTGCTGGTGGTGATGGGAGCTGCCATTTTATTTTCCACTTGGAACAGGCTTTAAGAGGTGTTGTATGAACATTGTATCAATTACCGATAAATTCAGTGTGTCAGGTGCCATTGACCTTGATTCGCTGAAGCAGTTGGCAAAACGTGGTGTAACCCTGTTGATCAATGTGCGGCCAAATATGGAAGCGGTTGATCAGATAAACGACGAAGCACTGGCAGAAATGGCCGCGCTTGCAGGGCTCAGTTACGTGTGTATTCCGGTGAAAAGTGGTGAATATCCGGCTGACAAAGTTGCAGCCTTTGCACGTGAATTACACGCCGAGCGAGGCGCTGTGCACGGTATATGTCGAACCGGCACACGGGCGGCGCACCTGTGGGCACTGGCTCAATGCAAGGCTGGTGTGAGTAAATCCTGGTTGCAGCAACAACTCATTCAAGCCGGGATCGACGTGGCTCCGCTACTGGCAAATTGTGAAGCATCAGAGCCCCGAAAAACGGCGGCTTGACGCCGCCTTTGCAATGGGAGGGTGACTGTGAGCTAAGCTCAACAGCCACCGGGCACATGAAAGGTTACGGGCAATGTGTGGTAGGTTGCCCATGTTGGGTTAAACGAATATTGGATACCGCAAATTCGACTTTACCCTGCGTGACAAAACTGAGTGGTGCATACACCTCTTGTAAATTGGCTCCGGCGCCAATAATGCACTTGGTAGGTATTTCTACCGATTGCCAGTCGCTGGAGTCGGCAGTGAAATTACTCAGCGGCACCATGCCAGCACAGTTATCCCCGCATTCTATACCAGCCTGAATCCCAGTACCTGATGGTACTTTCAGATCGAAAGCCAGTGCAGAGTTGGGTGTTGTGAAGTCCAGTAAGTCCACTGGGAATGGCGCAAAGAAGTGTACTTTGGCGGGTGTATCGCCAAATTGCATTAATAACGTGTCTTCCTGCACATTGCGGTCGGCGGTGCGAATGGTAACGTCACCAATAGTAAGTACACTGCTATTCATCGCGCCAGACACGCCACCTGAGTGGGCTACCAGTTGCCATGGCTCTTGTACACTTTGTTGGAAAATAACGTGATCAGCGGCTTCACTGCTGTCAGCCTCAACGGTTTCGTTAAGCGCAGGCAAGTTTGTGTTGTCGCTATAAGTTAAACCATAGCCATATTCAAACTGAGGGGTTTTGCCGTCGCCGCGGTTGATCGGGTTTTGGTAAGGCGTTGCCGGCCAGGTAAAGGAAAGTTTTCCTTGCATCGGAAACGCTACTTCACCATTTGCCTGAGTAAACAATACGTCTGCTACGCCCTGGCCTTCTGAGCCAGGTAACCAGGCAACCACAAATGCGTCGGTGGCGTTGATTTCCGGATTAATCCAAAGCGGACGGCCTGTAATGAACACGCCGACCACCGGAATGCCTGCGTCTTTAAAACGTTTCAGTAACGCCAGGTCGCTTTTGTTGCCGCGCTGATATTCAACGTTAGCAATGTCGCCATTACCTTCCGCGTAGGGATCTTCACCAAATACCACAATGGCCACATCAGGCGCGTCGGTGTAGCTACCATCCTCGCTAAGTGTCGCGCTGCCGCCCGCTGCAGATACGGCTCGCTCAATACCCTGATAAATCGACGATGCACCTGGGAAATCACTGTTTTCATTGCCTGTACCCTGCCAGGTGATCGTCCATCCGCCGGATTGCTTGCCAATGTTGTGAGCGCCATCGCCTGCTACCAGTACCTTGCTGTTGGGTTCAAGCGGTAACAGGTTGTTATTGTTCTTCAGCATCACCAGTGATTTACGCACCGCTTCCCGCGCGACCGCGCGGTGGTCAGGATGGCCTATTATGGACTTGTCGCCCGATAGACTGCGATTGGCAGGTGAGGGCAGGTCGAACAACCCAACGCGAACCTTCACGCGTAATACACGACGCACGGCATCATCCAAACGTGACATAGGGATTTCGCCACTTTCTACCTGGGCCACCAGGTTGTGGAACAGGGGTTTCCATGTAGGCGTGGTTGCCATGTACACATCTAAACCAGCCAGCAAGGCTTGTGGGCAGTTGTCGTTTGAACAGCCTTCTATCTGACCATGGCCATTCCAATCACCTACAACGAAGCCGTCGAAGCCCATTTTGTCTTTCAGTACATCGGTTAGTAAGTACTTATTACCATGCAGCTTTTCACCATGCCAGCTGTTGAATGACGCCATTACCGATTGTGAACCCGCGCCAAGGCCTTCAACATAGCCCTGTGCATGAATACGAAACAGTGTTTCTTCGTCGGCAATGTTATTGCCTTGGTCGTCGCCCTGCTCGGTGCCACCGTCACCCAAAAAGTGCTTTACTGTAGAGATGACATGCTGATCGTCAATATTGCCGTCGCTGATATCACCCTGTAAGCCGGTAACGATAGCTCTGGCGTATGCGCCTACCACTTCAGGATCTTCAGAATAGCTTTCATAAGTGCGACCCCAGCGGTCGTCGCGAGCAGCCGCAACGGTAGGGGCAAATATCCAGTCGATACCCGTTGCCCGCACTTCTCGCGCAGTTGCAGTGGCAATTCTTTCAATCAGCGCCGGATCGCGCATTGCACCCAAACCGATGTTATGCGGGAACAGGGTAGCGCCTATCACATTATTATGACCATGCACGGCATCGGTGCCCCACATAGTGGGAATTGTGCTGCCATCTAGGCTAGCATCAACCGAAGCCTGATACATGGCTTCGGCGAGCGCTATCCACTCTTCGGGCGTAGCGTGTTTGTTGTTGTTTGGAAACGACCCGCCGCCGTTCAGATAAGAGCCAAAACCATACTCACGCATGTCTTCTACGGTTACATCGCGAATTTCTGGCTGAACGATTTGTGCTACTTTTTGTTTTAACGTCATTGAGGCCAGAATGTCTGACACTTTCTTTTCAACGTCATCTGACTTTGCAATGGGTGATTGAATGACTGGCCAATAATCCGGCACAGCCGATGTTGCTTTTTGTGTAATAACGTCATTGTTCCCGGAGCAGGCTCCAAGTAACAGCGCACCTAGGGCCGCAGCAACTGACGTGGCTAAACGTGTTTGCATGGTTATTCTCCAGCCTGGGTATCGGGTTGAGAGCCTTTCAGACCATAAAATCCGATATACAGATAGCAAATTGCAGGAAGTAAAAATGACAGGGTTAAGCCCAGGGTGTCCGCCAGAACCCCCTGTACTAAAGGAATTAGCGCACCGCCAACGATAGCCAGACATAACAAGCCGGATGCTTTTGCGGTTTGTTCACCCAATCCTTTCAGTGCAAGACTGAATATCGTTGGGAACATGATTGAGTTACACAAACCAACGGCCAGCATTGACCACATAGCGATGTCGCCAGTTGTGAGCACGGACGTCACAATGAGCACCACAGAGGCCAGGCTGTTAAAGCCCAGTAACACACCCGGTTGAATACGCTGCATTAGCGCTGCGCCAATAAATCGGCCTACCATTGCACCACCCCAATAGTAGGCAATGTAAGTTGCTGCCTGACTTTCAGGCATGGAAAGCACATGTGCAGAACCAAAATAGTTCACCAGAAAGCTACCAATAGAAACTTCTGCTCCCACATAAACGAAAATGCCAATCACGCCAAATTTCAGGTGACGGTGATGCAGCACTGTGCTTGCCTGACTGTCGTCCAGTTGGCTTGGCTGCGCTTCGGCAGGTAACATTAAACGGCGTGTAAACAAGGCCATTACAGCAAGCACTATTGCCAGGGCAAGATAAGGCACAATAACGGATTCGGCGTCGGCCTGAGCGCTGGTGGCAGAATGTGCAGAGAAAATGAGAATGCCGCCGATGATAGGCGCAATTGTGGTGCCCAGTGAATTAAATGCCTGGGTCATGGTGAGGCGACTGGACGCAGTGTTGGGATTACCCATAATGGTAACCAGCGGATTAGCTGCTACCTGTAGCACAGTGATACCGCCTGCCAGCACAAACAGCGCCAGCAAAAACATCCAGTATTCAGCAAACTTAGCAGACGGAATAAACATCAGGCAGCCCACAGCAGCAGCTGACAAACCGGTAATGATGCCCTGTTTGTATCCTACCCTGCTTACTAGTTTGCCTGCTGGTACCGATACTAAAAAGTAGGCGCCAAAAAAGCAGAATTGAACCAACATTGCCTGTGTAAAATTAAGTTCAAACAGTGCCTTAAGGTGAGGGATCAGAATATCGTTCATGGCGGTAATAAACCCCCACATAAAGAACAGCGACGTCAGACTCACTAACGTTGACATAGTGAGCGGAGCTGATGAGCCGGTTGTAGTTGTAGCCGATGGCATAGACATGATTTTTCGCCCTGATTGCTTCTGCTGAATACCCATTATCCTGGAGGAAAAGGCGGTATGTTAATATTTTGTTGCACGAGTATAAGACTATTTTATAAAAATGCAAGCGCTTACATTTTGCGTAAAATGAGCGCAAACACAAGTAGGAATGACATTTTACTGTGGGTAAGCACTGATTACCTGCAACCTAAATAATAAATATAAATCATGGTGTTATGAGAATTCTGTGTTGCCTGAATGGACTGAGCAAATTGATGCTTTAGCGGTCTGCTGGCTGACGATGGTTGCGTATAGCACGTTGATTTTTAAATCATTTACTTAATTTAGACTAGGGCGTGTTGATCTTTGCTGTATGATGTTGCACAGGCGCTGCCTGAAGGGTTCGCTCTAGGTGTCCACCGCTCTTTGTTGCATGCTCTTGATGCAGAACCACTGCACCTGCGAACATGCGCCGCGATCGCTGAACACCTAGAACGAACAAAATTAATACAGCAAAGATCAACACGCCCTAAATAGATGAAATGCGCTGTTACAAAATAGAAAAGACTGAAATAGGTAATACTTTCATACTGATATAACTCTCGAAGACAAACTGGATATTGGCATGAAACGTTGGATTGTATTGGCTGTTTGCTTATTGGGTGCACTGGCGTGCTATACCCTTGGATTCCAGGAAGGATCTTTCGTTGTAATTGGCGTAGGTGTGGCGTTAGAGCTCGCTTTTTGGCTTAAGTTATTAAAATCCTGATGAAGTATGTTTGCGATAACCTCCTGATTAGTGGGTAAATGTAAAAAACTTGTATAATTAATGAAAGCGCTTACAATTGCCTGAAATATATTCGAAGTGTGTTTTGGGCCCTCAGAACCATCGCAAATCCCGATATTGCGTGTAAGGCGTTTTCGCATGACAACAAATTTCAGTGTAAACAAACAGCTAAGTTCAACCTCATTCCCCATTGGTGTTGCCACTTCTGCATTTCAGATTGAAGGTGGCAGAGATAGCAGAGAAGCCAGTATATGGGATACGTTTTGCACCAAACCTGGCGCGGTAAAAGATGGTTCAAATGGGTTTGTGGCCTGTGATCATATTGAATATTGGCAGGATGACATCGAACTGGTGGCGTCACTTGGTTTTGACGCTTACCGTTTTTCAGTGAGCTGGCCAAGAATCATCAGAGCAGATGGCAGTATTAATCAGCAAGGGGTGCTGTTTTACACACACCTGTTAACCCTGTTAAAGCAAAAAGGTTTAAAAGCTTATGTGACGCTGTATCACTGGGATTTGCCACAGTATCTGGAAGATCAGGGGGGCTGGCTAAATCGCGATACTGCCAGGGCATTTGCCGATTACGTGGATGTAGTTAGCAGAGCATTCAACGGACTTGTAGATTGTTACGCTACGCTGAATGAGCCTTTTTGTAGTGCGTATTTGGGGTACGAAGCCGGTGTGCATGCTCCGGGAAAAACAGGCAAGCAATATGGAAAAAAAGCCGCTCATCATTTGTTGTTAGCTCACGGACTAGCAATGCAGGTTCTGCGTAAGAATGCGCCGGATGTTACCAGCGGTATTGTACTGAATTTTACGCCTTACTATGCAGCAAGCGAACAGCAGAAAGACTGCGCAGCAACACAACTAGCCCATGACCATCATAACGACTGGTACGTTAGACCTGTGTTAACCGGTAAGTACCCGGAACTGCTGTCGCTGTTACCGGAAGATGAGCAACCCGATATTTACGAGGGCGATCTGGCTCTGATTGGCACCCCGATTGATTATCTGGGTGTAAACTATTACACGCGCTCATTCGTACAACACGATGATAACGAAGGCTTTACTATACTGCCGCCCGAGCATGGCGCTCCGGTGTCTGCTATGGGGTGGGAAATTTTCCCTAATGCTTTAAGGGACTTGCTATTACAGTTGCACCGTGATTATGATTTACCTCCAGTGCAAATCACCGAAAATGGCATGGCCTGTGACGACGTACTGATAAACGGAGAAGTTGACGACCCGATTCGAGTTCAATATTTACAGGATCATATGAATGCTGTCGCACAAGCGATGGAATCCGGTGTGAATGTAACCGCCTATTTTGTGTGGAGTTTGCTGGACAATTTCGAATGGGCTGAAGGCTACCTCAAGCGATTCGGTATTGTATATGTTGACTACAGCAGTCAGCGTCGCGTCCCTAAACGCAGTGCCAAGGCACTTAAACATTGGTTAACGCGCCGTCAAAGCGTTTAATGGTGAAATGTGACAAGTACGATTAGCGTGAAAGAAAAAGTGGCCTATGGACTAGGCGATACGGCCAGTAACTTTATCTTTCAAACCGTGATGCTGTTTCTTACCTACTATTACACCGATATCGTTGGACTCAATCCTGCAACAGTAGGCAGTATGTTTCTGCTGGTCAGGTTAATTGATGCTGTTACTGATCCACTGATGGGCTCGCTGGCTGACCGAACCAGAACTCGCTGGGGATCCTATCGCCCCTATCTGCTCTGGATGGCGGTACCGTTTGCCGTTATTAGTGTACTGGCCTTTACCACCCCAGATACCGACTACCAGGGTAAGCTCACCTATGCGGTAACCAGTTATATCGCGCTCATGCTGATGTATACCGCGATTAACATTCCCTATTCTGCTTTGGGTGGTGTTATTACCGCCGACCCCAATGAACGCGTGGCGGTGCAATCCTACCGTTTTATTTTTGCCATGATTGGTGGCCTGTTCGTCACGTCTTTTACCTTGCCTTTAGTGAGCAAATTCGGGGGTGGCGATGATGCCAAAGGCTATCAGCTTACTATGCTGTTAATGGGGGTACTGGGGATGTTCTTGTTTCTGTTGTGCTTTGCGGGCACAAAAGAACGCCTCAAGCCTGAGAAACCATTATTAATGCCACTTAAAGAGCAGTTAAAAGCGGTGTGGCGAAATGATCAGTGCCGCATATTGTGTTTGGTGAGCGTGGTGCTGCTTACCGGTATTTTATTACGCAATTCACTGGCTATTTATTACGTGAAATATGTACTCAACCGGCCGGATGACGTGACCTTGTTTGTAACAACCGGCATGGTTGGCGGTTTGATTGGTTGCGCGTTTGCCCATCCGCTGGCAAAGCGGTTTGGCAAAATTAAACTGTATGTAGGGTTACAGCTTGGTGCCGCACTGGCGTGTATGGTGAATTACTTTATTCCGGTAAATATGTGGCTTATGGCTTTACTGGTGCATTTTGTGTGGGGCTTTTTATTGCAAATGACTTCACCGTTGCTGTGGGCGAAAATGGCAGATGTTACTGATTATGGTGAGGCGCAAAGTGGTGTGCGGCTAACCGGTGTGACGTTCTCCACCATAGTGTTTTTTATAAAATTTGGGGTTGCGCTGGGGAGTGCGTTGTCTGGCTGGTTACTGGCAGTTTACGGTTATCAGGCAGGTCAGGTAACTGAACAGGTGAATGATGGCATTGCGTTTTCATTCTGTATTCTGCCTGCCATTATGTCAGTTTTGGTTGTGATAATTATGCGCTGGTATACATTAGACGCAAAGCAACTAGAAGCAACCCAGCAGCAAATTCAGGCCGCGCGTCTGAGCGCAACACATTAGCAACAGTGAACTACAAACATGGTAACCATTAAACAGGTAAGTGAAAAAGCAGGTGTATCATCGGCAACGGTATCCCGAGTAATCAACGACACCGGCACCGTTAAGGAAAAAACCCGTAAACTCGTTGTGGCAGCAATGGAAGAATTGGGTTACCGGCACAATGTAGTGGCGGCATCGCTAGCTTCCAACAAAACCAATACCGTTGGATACGTGGTTCCCGAGCTACACGGGTCGTTCTTTGGTTCCATGATGGGCGGTACCGAGCAATCACTGCGCGCAGCGCGCAAGCACATGCTTATTGCCACAGGTCACTCCGATGAGACCATTGAAAAAGCGCAAATTGAAGCGTTGCTGAGCCGTCGTTGTGACGCATTGATCCTGCACGTGGAAGCGGTGACTGACGATTACCTTGTGAATTTGGTTCAGCAAGGCGTTAAATTGGTGGTAGTGAACCGCTACATTGCCGAAATTGATGACAACTGCATTAGTTTGGATAACGTTAAAGGCGGCTATCTTGCTACCAAGCACATGTTGGATATCGGGCATACACAAATTGCTTACCTGGCGGGTTCTTTTTTTAAAGCCGATGCAATAAACCGCCTGATTGGCCATAAGCAGGCACTCTCTGAAGCTGGTCTCGAATACGATGCGTCCTTGATGTACGAAGGTAACTTCCAGGCGAAGTCCGGTGCGGAGGGTATTCGCGCGTTGCTGGCTAAAGGCAAGTTATTTTCAGCTGTGGCCTGTGCAAACGATGAAATGGCATTTGGTGCGATGAATGCATTACGGGAAATGGGCAAGCGGGTGCCAGAGGATATTTCGGTTATCGGGTTCGACAACATCGACTTTGCCAGCTACTTAACGCCTGGGTTGACCACCATTGATTACCCGGTAAGGCAAATCGGGACGATGGCCGCGCACTGGGTGCTCGACCGTGTTTACGGTAAAGGCAGTCATGCTTTTAAGCACGTTTTGGATCCCCGACTTATCCTAAGAGGTACGACCAGTAGTCCGGAGTAGCTTTATTGAAGTAATTAAAGCTATGCTAGCCCTGTTAGCTGCCGATAAGGCATATAATACCAACTAATAAAAATGCGCCCCCACAGAAGGAGCCTAGCCTGTGTTTGTATCTCGCTCAACCCACGACAGTGCTTTGCAAAAAGTCTCAGCACTGCAAAAAGAACAGTCTCATTTAGAAAACCGAATTGCCGCACTAGAAGCTGAAAACCAACAGTTAAGACAAGACCTTGCTGCGGCACAGGAAGTTGACCACAGCGGACAGGGACTGCTCAGAAGTTTGTTAGATTCATTGTGCCAGGTTGAAGGGATCCGCGAAACCGTGTTGGAGTCATATCACCAGGTATCGTCACAAACCAATAAGCTGGCAGATAATCAACGCTTGTTTGCTGATTCTTCAGCGTCGTTGCAGCAAATCATTAACGACATGGCTGGTTTGAGTGAAATGATGCTTACCATGAGCACTAGTATTGAAGGGTTATCTGAAACCGCTGATAGTATCAATAAATTCGTATCAACCATTACCAGTATTTCTGACCAGACTAACCTGCTGGCGCTTAACGCCGCCATCGAAGCGGCTCGCGCCGGTGACGCTGGTCGTGGATTCAGTGTGGTAGCGGATGAAGTTCGTTCATTGGCTAACGAAACCAATCAGTCGGCAAACGAAGTATCAGAGTTGGTAAAAAGCATTATCCAGTCAACCCAAAAAGCGGTGTCGTCGGTAGCTGAATTGCAACAGAACAATTCGCACCTGGCCAACGGTGTTACCCGCTTAAATGGCAACTACGAAGAAATGGTGTCGCACTGTGATGTGATGGAAGAAGCTATTCGCGGTGCCAGTACGCAAACGTTTATTCAAACTGTGAAACTTGACCATGTAGTGTGGAAATCGGAAGTATACTCAGTACTTTGTGGACGCTCGTCGAAAGCACCAGAAGATTTTTCAGATCATACGCGTTGTCGGTTGGGCAAGTGGTACAGCGAAAACGCGCATCTTCCGACGGGAAAAATCGATGCATTTAAACGCCTGGATGCGCCCCATGCTGCAGTACACCGTTTTGGTGTTCAGGCCATGCGGGCAGCGCAAAAAGAAGACACTAAAGGCTGCGAAAGCGCAATAGCCTCTATGGAAGAAGCCAGTCGTCAGGTTGCCTCATTACTTGATCAGATTGGAAACCACTTAGCGAGATAGCGAGTAGTTATCAGATTAGATATCAAAACAGCACCTCATTGGTGCTGTTTTTGTTTAAGGCTATCAAAATTTTCGTTCTGCCGCGTTGTTATGCCATCGCACGAAAACATCCCTAATTAATTTGCGAAATTAATCCACCGTGTCTACTTTAGTATAAGCATTGTTCCTCGTTTACATACCTTAAAAATACAGTGAATTACAGATTTTCGGCGAATGCCATTCTGTGAAGAATATTGTTCAGTGTCCTTGGACTTATTGGAGTACCTACACCATGCGGAATAATCAGCCCGTCACGCAGCGGGAATATAAGTTTCCGAGAGAGTATCGGTTAATATCTGCCACTGACGAGCGCGGAATCATCACACATTGCAATGAAGAGTTTATTGAAGTGAGTGGTTATAGTCGTGAAGAATTAATTGGCAAAAATCACAACCTGGTCAGACACCCTGATATGCCGCCCGGTGTGTTTAAAGAAATGTGGCAAACACTTCAGGCTGGTAGAATCTGGATGGGACTGGTAAAAAACCGGCGCAAAAATGGTGATCATTATTGGGTATCAGCGTTTGTTACACCCGTTTACGATGGCAATCGCATTGTAGGGTACGAATCGGTGCGTGTTCCGGCTTTAGAGCATGAAATTGTACGTGCTGGATCACGCTATTCGCGTATTCTGGCCGGTAAGTCTGCCGCTCCAGCCTCAGAGCTTTACGCGTATTTTGTAAAAAAACTGAGTATGTATTGGGTGCCTGGGATCCCCTTGGTGGCATTTTTGGCATTTACGTCGGGTTGGATGTCTGCCTTGGTTACCGCAGTAGCACTTATCATTATTGGTTTATGGCAGTTTAAGGCAACTGAAGCGGATTGGGAGTCGTTGATAAAGTTGAGCCCTGACTCCTACGACAGTCCTGTTGTATCGCAAACCTACTTTAGTGATTTTGGCGCTGTCGCGCGGGGCAAACTGGTGTTGGGGTGTGAATTGGCGCGGAGCCGAACTGCACTCACACGAATTAAGGATTCTGCCAGCGGTTTGGAAGAGATTGCCAATACGACGCATCAGCAAGCTGAGCGTACCAGCTCCGCAGTAGTGCAGCAAAACCAAGCGACACAGCAAATCGCATCGGCAGTAACGCAAATGTCGCAATCGATACAGGAAGTAGCGGAGCGAGTTGAAAATAATGCTGAAAGTGCCAAGCTGGCAGCCAATAACGTAAATACCGGAAATCAAAAAGCCGAATCGGCTGCCGCCGCTATTGTGGAACTAAAAGAGGTAGTGGAATCGATCTCTAAAACGGTAACTGAGCTTGCGCAATCAACCAGTGACATCGGTGAAGCCGCCAGTATAATTTCGTCTATTGCAGACCAAACTAATCTGCTTGCCCTTAACGCGGCAATTGAAGCAGCACGCGCAGGCGAACAGGGAAGAGGGTTTGCCGTTGTGGCCGACGAAGTAAGGGCGCTGGCGTCTAAAACCCGCGAATCTACCGATAAGATCCACGACATTATTCAGGTACTTGCAAACCGCAGTGAGCGGGCGGTTACGGTGTCTACCCGGGGTCTGGAGTCTGCACAGCAAGGTGCCGAAATTGTAGAAGAGACGCGTCGGGCACTTTCTGAAATCAATACTGCCGTAAAAGGCATCAGCGAAATGACAATGGAAATGTCGGCTGCCGTAGAAGAACAAAGCTCTGTGGCCGAGCACATCAATCAGCAAATTGTTGAAATTGCAGATGGCGCAGCTGACACCCAGCGCAGCTCAGAAGCGTCACTTGCCGCTAGCGAGCGCCTACACGCTACAATTGGTGAAGTAAACGGCGTAATTAAGCGATTCAACATAAAAGGCGAAATTGGTTAATAGCCATTCGCTTTTTTAAGCTTAACTTAGTCTTAGCCGGAGCCTAAGCTTTGGTAAAGCTAACTAAAACAGGCACGGCAACCACTTTACTGCGCAGTGCCTGTTTCATCAAATGCCACGGTTCCCCCCAGGGTTTCCTTCCAAGGCTCCCCCAAGGTAACCCAATTTGTGACCCAACTGGTGACCCCGCTCATTTACCGGGGGTATCCCGGATTTACCCGTTAGCTTTTAGCTTTACTACCTCGGCACTTTCTTCCGACAGTATGCTGTCTGCGCTTGTGCCTTTTAATAATTTGGCCAGGCTGTCTTTGTTCTTAGACAGCATAACAGACAACTCCTCGGCAAGGTCGTCGCTGAGTTTAATGCCTTTAGCCTGAATGTAGATAGCCAGGTTGTCTGCTACATCCAGCATTTTATCGTACTGATCTGCTTCTTTTTTATCGGTAGTAACCAACTTTTCTACCCCTTTGTGTGAGACCACATATTGTGTTGTGATAGCCATGGTAAAACTCCGTTGTTGTAAAATTCCTTGTCACTTTATCGCAATTTACTGTATAAATAAACAGTATTTTAAAACATTGTGATGGTGTGCATTCATGCTTCAAATTATTCCCGTTGCAGCGCAGGCAGGGATCAGCGGTTTTGAGTCGCCGGCAGTAGAATACCGGCAACTGGCTTTGGATTTGGATGAACTGTTAATTGAACACCCAAATGCTACCTTTATCGGGCAAGCGAAGGGTGATTCTATGACCGGAGTTGGCATTTTCGATGGCGATCTGCTTATTGTGGATCGCGCCGCTTCGGCAACCTCACTGGATGTGATAGTGGCAAATCTGAATGGCAGCTTTGTGTGCAAACTGTACGACAGAAAATCGCAGGTATTGTTATCTGCCGGTCTTGATCATCAGCCCTACGCCTTAGGCGAAGGCGATGTTTTTGAGGTTGAAGGTATTGTGGTGCGCTCAGTGCGAATGCACCGGTATGTAAGGTATTTGAGCCAATGTATGCGTTAGTGGATGCAAACAGCTTTTATGCGTCAGCTGAAAAAGTATTCGACCCGGCCATACGCCACAGGCCGGTTGTTGTGCTCACTAACAACGACGGTTGTATATGCGCGTTATGTGAATACGCTAAGGCGCTTGGCGTAAAGAAATTCGGGCCTTACTACAAAGTAAAAGGGCTGCTAGCAAAGCACAACGCCGTGATCCGCTCATCAAACTATGAGCTTTACGATTATCTGTCTAACAAGATGATGCAGGTAATTGGCGAATTTGCGCCCGACCAGCATATTTACTCTATTGATGAGTGCTTCTTGTACTTTGATAACTGGCAGCCGCCGAGTGGTTGGTTGTCGCATGCATTAGCGATTCAGCAAGCCGTATGGCAACAACTTCGTTTGCCGGTTGGTGTTGGCATGGCGAGCACACCTACGTTGGCTAAAGCAGCCAGCTTTGCGGGTAAGCGTTTGGGCGATAAGCAAGGTATCGCAGTGCTTGACTCACCCGAAAAAACACAAGCAGTGCTGCAGGCTATGCATGTGCAGGACGTATGGGGAGTGGGTAAGCGCATTGCCGCAAGATTAGAAGCCCAGGGAATTCATACTGCCTGGGCGCTGGCAAATACCTGTCCTAAAGCGCTGCGAAAACAGTTTTCAGTAGAATTAGAGCGCACTGTGCGAGAACTCAACGGCACAACATGCATTGAGTGGGACGCCGAGCGCGCCAACAAGAAGCAAATCTATTCAACCAGAGCATTTGGTAAAGCGGTTACAACGCAACAAGCGCTGCGTGAAAGTTTGTGCTGGCATGCCGAAAAAGTGGCAGAAAAGCTCAGGCGTCAAGGCAGTAAGGCCTGCCTGTTAACCCTGTTTACACACGCCAACCCGTTTGCCAATACGCGGCAGTATCACAAGGCAGTGCAACATCGCTTTGCCCAGCCAACTAATGACACCAGGGCGTTAGTGGAAGCAGCGAGTAGGGCGTCGGTGGTTTTATACAAAGCCGGTATTCTGCTGCATAAGTGCGGTGTGGGCGCTATTGAAATAATTGATACCGAGCAGGAGCAACAGGATATGTTTGCACAACTCACACATAACCCCAAAGTTATGCAGTGCATGGATGCCATCAACGCACGGTACGGCAGCCAGACTATTGGCGCTGCGGCTAAGGGGATACATCCGCAATGGTCCATGAAACGCGAGTATCTGTCGCCCCAATACACAACGAATTGGCGGCACCTACCTAAGATTGAGTGTTGAGGGCCGATAGTAAGCTCAATTGTAATTGACTCTACCACTGCATGTTTAACTGGATGCTTAGTGAATTTAACAGTACAAATAATTTCAAGTGCGCGATTTACTTGTCAATCATTTGTATCAAACGTAGTGTAGAGCATTGCAGTGCTAAATTGCCTCCAACATTCAACGAGTAAAACACAATGCGATTTGTTCAAACCTGGCGATCTTCAGGCACGCGCTCAGTGCTTCTGATTTTAGTAATCTGTTTATTCACTTCAGTGTGTTGGGCTGAGTCTCCAAACACAATTATTGCGCTGCATACTGTTGAGCTGAATAACAAGGGCAAACCGATAACTCGAACTTACGCGGAACGCTATAACAGAGTAGTACTTACAAATCAGGAAAGTGATGACGAGAGGGTAGTCGAATATGGGGGACTGGCTACGCAGATTTATTTGGAACCAGGCGTTTATTGTTTTAAGTCTGTCTACATTAATTCGTCTCAGTTTCTGGGTATAGTAAATCCACTGTGTTTTTTGGTAGAAGCTGAAGGCATAACAAATGCTGGTACATGGGTTATTGGGACTAAAGTTACCGGTAGTAACTGGTATGCAGCCATGGTTGATGTAAAAGCGAATTATGACGAATTGGCCGGAATATTGGGCGTCCAGCCAGGTGCGGCTGCCACTGTACTAAAGCCAAAACCAGTACAATAGTCTTCGCCATAAGTGGTTTAAGCGCTTGCCTTATACAATTATCAAAAGCCATTTTGGCTGGGTTAAAAAAGCAAAGGTGTAAGTAGAAAGACGTTCAGACTTCACACTCATATAAGGAGTAATCACTTCAACAGATTTTGTGCGTCGTTAAAAAATCGTTGGTACATTGCTCCTGCTTCGCCCATAGCGTCAAGATCCTGTTTAAATCGCTGTAAACGTTCTCTGGCCGCATCTTTGTCATGATCAACCAGATAGCGAATGGTGAGCGCATGCAACTTAACGTTTACCAATGGGGGTAACGACATATTTTCCAGTTTATTACTGAGAGCGGTAAACACTTGTGTTTGATCCTTGCCCTGTTTTAGCCTTATTTCAATCAATCCAATTTCACTGGAGAGGCTAAGCACGCCATTCTCGCCCTCGGTTTTCTGTGCCATAGATAGCGCATGCTGCATACCCGTTTCTGCTTCATCCAACTGGCCTAATTTCGCCAGTAACGTTGCATGATTGGCAAAACTTGCAGCAGTGGCCGTCCCTTCGCCAACCAACATTAGCTTTAATTGCGCTATTTCACCGATTTCTTTGGCGGCAAGAGCAATATCGCCCTGTTGCAGACGAATAGCAGCTAAAGCCTCCCGGCAGTTGAGCACATCCAGACTCACGCCTAATCCAATTGCATCTGCGGTGGCGATTGCCTCTGTATAGGCCTGCTCTGCTTCAGGCAGCTGGTCAAACTGCCGATAGGCATGCCCCAGAGAGGCTTGTAGCAGCATACGTGTGCGACTTGGATTTGACCAACTGCGACCAAGCTCATCTAAGGTATCCTCCAGTAATCGGACAGACTGCCTGGGATCCTCACCAACGCGAAGTAAACGCGCTTCCAAATCGCGACTGCGTATCAATTCAAGCGCGTACTGTGGATGCTGAGACCAAAAATCCTGAGCCTGTTTGAGGTATTCTGATGCGTCAGATTGTTTGCCTGACAATTGCGATAGCGTGGCAATGCCAAATGCGGCCATTGCACGAATATCCGCAGGCACAGTGTTGCTGTTTAACAGTGCTTCATACATTCGTAAAGCGCCGTTGATGTCTTTTATCAGGTTATAAATTTCGCCTACCTGAAGCACGATAGGTCCAGCTGTATCGGGGTGCTGTTGCAGATTGGTCAGAAGCCTGTCTTCATGGGCAAGCAGTAATTCCCTTGGGTTTAGTTTGGCGTCGGGCTGGCTGGCAAACAGCGTTAACAGAAATTCCGTTACGCCTGCTTGTTTTTGCTCCTCTATAAGTAATCGATCGCGTTCAAGTGCAGCCTGATAACCCTGATGTAATCCCATTACTAAAAACACCAGCGTTAACGCCGCCAGGCCGCTCGAGAACGGATTGCGTTTGAGAAAACACCTGCACCGATAAATCAATCCTCCATAACCACTAACAGGTCGGTCTTCCAGCACAGCCGTGATCTCTGCTCTTAGGGCGTGAACCGAAGGGTAACGAAGCTCTGGGGAGGGATTACTGGCCCGTTGAATGATGGCGCGCAATTCTCCGGGTAACCCGCTGAGTTCGCAAAGTTTAAATGGTGGTTGCTGGAACATGGTACCAACCAGTAAACCAAGATTGGATTGCTGCGCGCCTAAGCATTTACCAGTGAGCAAACTAAACAGTATAAGCCCCAGGCTATATACGTCCTGTGCCGCGCAGGGTGACGCGCCTTGCCATATTTCGGGCGCTGCATAGGCTGGGGTGCCGCCCTCATTGATGTGAGCCTGGCCTAATTCTGCACTTATGCCAAAATCAATTAGCTTCAGGTGCCCGTTGTCTGACACCACCATGTTCTGCGGTTTAATATCCCGGTGCATTAAACCAAAACTATGCAGGTACGCAACAGCATCACAAAGTTGCAGAAATAGCATAAGTTTCGCGCGCACCGACAAAGCATTTTGGTTCACATAGCTAATAGGGTCGGTACCTTTTAAGTACTCAACCACCATATACAAACTGCCATCGGGGGCCTTACCACCGTCAATGAGCCGGGCAATATTGGTATGATTCAGTTTAGCAAGACGACGGCGTTCGAGAGAAAACCCCTGATCAATGCCCTCACTGTTCAGCCGCACCAATTTGAGCGCTGCGGTTTCGTGATGCACCTCGTCATCCCGCTTTACCAGGTAAACCTGCCCGCTGCCGCCTTTGCCTAGCAATGACAACAGCCGCCACACACCCAATACACTGAAAGGCAAGTCGGGAGAGGATTGTTCAGTTCGCAGATCATTCACGGCTAACATGCGTCGCACTTTAGCCAGCGTTTCTGGTGAAACATTGCATTGTGCTATCCAGGCCTCACGTTCCTCATGAGGCATATCCCAGAGCATGTCATGTATTTCCAAAATACTGCTTGATTGCATGGTACATTCCGTTGCTGTTGCATTTTTATGAGCAATAGATTAGCGCTAACTCGCTAAGTTTTCATACAAATAAATGGCAATGACAATCTGTATAGTTGAAATTGTTAATACAACCACAGGTGCCTTCCGCTTTCAGGTTTGTCTAGATTGTGTTAGGGACTTATTTGCAGATAGGTCAGTAAGATTGATACGGAGTTGGAGCAGCAGTGAACCGTTGATAAGAAGTTCAATTGCTCTCAGTTCGAATTGGTAAGGCCTGCACCATACAAACTACGCATTAACGGATATTAGCGTTACAAAATGGTGCTTGTTAGAGTTAGATGTCCACAGGCATTCCAGAAGTGGGTTTCTCCACTTCGTTGGATCTTTGTTCTTTATTTAATGAAAGCAAAAGAAGTAACTCTGTTGAGGGTGAGTAATTTCCCCCCTGTACTAAAAGACAGTCTTGCTCACTAATCTCGAACTTGTTTAAATTGTGTTCTATATTCATACGCATAACCTTTATTTTCGTTTGGATTTCGAAAATAAATGTACAACGAATAAATCAGAGAAGGATCTATGATGGGGACAAGGATGTGCAAATTTGGGACATGGATGATATTTGTCCTAATTGGATTACTTACACATGGAAAATGTACTGCGATAGAGTCGTCATGGCTTGGTAAAGGTACTTTTAGCGACGAGCCTAGTGGAGTGATTCGATCGTTAGTGCTGGAGGATGACCATATTTATGTAGGGGCTGAAAACGGATTTATAGATATCGTTGGTGATTCATCTCTAGTATTCAGTAGAGACAACTCAATTCTTGGTGATGGCTATATTTCAAATTTGACGTTGGCTCCAAATGGGGACATTTGGATGACACAATATGGCACGGGCATTTTCATATATTCTCGATATGAAAAGGTACTTCACAAGCTAGACATACCGCCTAAGATCTCAAAATTCGCTTGGTCTATCGCGGTAAACGAAAAAATTGCAGTTGTTAGCCTGATTTCGCAGTTACTTATATATGACATTGAAACCAAAAAAATCTCCCGCGTTAAAGGACCAGGAGAAGATAGAAATTTTAATCAGCTTTATAGTGTAGAATTTTCAGAAAAATATGGATTTGTAATTTCTGATAAGGATGCTGTGTATTTCTATGACCATGTTACTAAGTCATTTAGTGGTGTATCCAGAGAAGTCCTGTTTCCTCAACTTAAAAAAATTACCTATATAAAACTATATGAGGAAGAAATACTTGTCGGCGGCGTAGGTGGAGTATATCGCTGGAAGCGAGTCAATAATGAACTCGACTTTATTCAGCTAGCCTATCCGAAAGCTTCAAGCCGTGACGTGGACCGAGCACTTCGAGATTCTGACGGTACATTATGGATCGCTGCTGGAGGTCTTTTTCAAGCGAAACCAGGAATGACGACATTTGAATTGGTTCAAATTGGGCAGCCTAGGTATTCCTTTGAGCAAATAAGAACGGTCGGAGATATTCAGGAAACTGATAGCGGACGGATTCTTGTAGCATCGAGTCAACTCGGCCTAACAAGTATCAATCCTGCTGATATGGCAATGGATTACGTTCACGAAACCGACTTTCCTTTTCGCAAAGACATTTATGCAATAGTACCAATAGGCGCTGGGCAGTACTTAGCCAAAACGGCGGAGAGCTGGCGGCTCTTCAACGGTGAATCCGGCAAGCTTAGTTCGCTTTCTGGCGGAGCCTTTGACACGGAGCCTGTTCCTCTGGAATCAGGATTACTGCTCGACCCCGCTACGTGTGCAACCTACGAATACAAAAATGAACGCCTTCAATTACGCGCAAAACTCGAAGATCCCAACAACTACTGCCCGTCTATCCAACCCCTGTCGTTTAAGTTAAATAATCACACTTATTTCTATTATCAAAAAAGCAGCCATGCGGGCTTTATAACCATTCACAATAATTCGCTGGTGTCTTATGCCAATGCCCCAAAAAACGTGAAATACGTTACGGTTAACAGCGAAGACAAAATCATTCTGCTGGATAAGAACAACGTTATTTACGAGAGCGACACAAGGGGCGTTTGGATAAAGCATGAATCAGATTCACTGCAGGGTATATTTGTTTACTGCCTGTATGAAGATAGCCGTTCTAAGTTGTTGTATTTGTGTACTTCTGGTGCGGGTCTGAAGCAGTTTTCTCTGGTCAGCAATACGCTGTCTGAAGCCTTTCCCAGTAGTGGGATTCCGCGATTTATTCGTGACGCGCATATCGATAAGGATGGCAATCACTGGCTAGCAACAAACAAAGGCCTAATGTTGGTAAATCAGGATTTTGCATTTGTTTTTGATAGCAGTGACGGGGTTATTGATACCGACTTTAACTACCAGGGAATGTTGTCGGTAGACGAAGACAAAGTTCTCATTGTAGGTGATCAGTTAAGTTACCTCATTGATACACCAAAAATGGTGAAGTATGTAACCGGTCGGCGCGCTCATCAGTCTTATGCCAAGGTAGTGGATTTACAGAGCCGCACAGCCAGAGGCAAGCTGGTAAACCTGCAAAGTGAAACCTTGTCTGTCGAATTCGAAGATGCGCCCGAAGAACTCACGTTTGCTTTTGCTTCTTCCGATTTTCACTACGCGCATTTACAGCATTTAGAGTACCGGCTTGCGGGCTTTCACAACGAGTGGAGTGCGTTGCCCACCAATTACGGCACCATTACTTACTCAGGTTTACCGTATGGGCAGTACCAATTTGAAATCAGAGTGGCAGAAAAAAAAAGTGTGGCGCAGCAGCCGGTTACGTCGTTTGCGCTTACTATTGCAATGCCCATTTGGCTAACCTGGCAAGCGATATGTTGTTACATCGTTTTGGCATTATTGTGCATAGCGGGCATTGTGTACCTCGCTAAACGGTATGCCGATGAGAAAACTCGCATGCTGGCAGAAATTATACGTCAGAAGCAGTCTTCATTACGTGAGATAAATGCGTCCATCACGGAACTACTCAACAAAAAAGACAAACTCGTTCGCAATCTGGTTCACGAGCTCAGAACGCCGGTTATGTTATTGATGGGGCCATTGCTGGATCTGAAACAAAGGGCAACAAACAAGACAGAGCAGGAAACCTTAGATTCACTTTATCAACAAACCAGTCGAATTCGTTCGATTGTAGAGCAGCTGTCTGAAGTTGAGCGAGTGGAATCCATCTCTCAACATCAGCGTATTGAATACAATTTGGACAAGTCAATTCAATATGTTATTGAATCACTTCGTTCCAGCGCAACTGCCAAGCAGCAGGTATTGTCTTTCGAAAACAGGGTGAAACAACCGGTACTCTTGGTAGAAGATTCGCTGGAAAGTATTGCCCACCAGTTAATAGAAAATGCCATTGCGTATACGCAGGAAGGCGGGTTTATTAAAGTGTTGGCTACTGAAGCAGAAAGCCAAATACACCTTGCTGTCACCGATAATGGCATGGGGCTAACACCTGAAGAGCTTCAGATAGTAACGGAGCGCTTTAGTGAGGGGACCAATAGCCGCGGTAAGCCGCATATGGGTATTGGACTCAATTTGGTAAGTGAATTGGTGCTGGCCAATGATGGCTGGTTTGAAATTCACAGCGAACCGTCCATTGGTACTACCTGCACAGCGCATATACCAGTGGAGCGCGTTACCCCCGAAGATACCGTCTGCACGGAAGACCAAGCCTACGAACATATTCACGCCGAATCTGCGGATTCAGCGTTAGAAACCAGTATTACCGAGCCAGGAGCGGAATATAGCTCAGGGAATCTGCCGCTAATATTGATTGTAGATGGCAACTCAGTGGCAACTGAATACTTAACCGGTGCGCTAAGCGACGCGTTTAGATGCTACGACGTACACAGTGCAAAACAAGCGCTGGCTATGTTGCCCTTACTCAAACCTGACATCATTCTCAGTGATTTAAAAATTCCCGGTATGAATGGGATTGAACTGACTCGTGAGATCCGTCTCATGGCCGACTTTGCTGATATTCCCATTGTTCTGCTTACTGCGGAAACCGATCTCGCTTTTAAGAGAGAGGGCTTCCAGGCAACCGTCAATGATTATCTCATTAAGCCGGTTGAACGACAGGACCTTGTATTGCGGCTTCAGAATCAACTGGCGATTTCAGCGTTAGCTCAACCTAAACAAGTGCCGTCCAGCAAAGCCTTATCAGAGATCCAGTATGACTATGTAAAATCAATTCTGCCTGAATCGCCTTCTGAAAAAGAACGTGTATTTCTGCTGAAGTTGTTGCAAGTAGTTGAAAATAATTATCAAAATGACAGCTTTAGCCGACGCGATGCCGCTTCTGCGTTGGCGGTAAGCGAAAGACAACTAAATCGTACTATGGCTAAACTCATGCCAGATAACTTTACCCAGTTTTTAAAGCGCTTCCGATTAGAAAAGAGCCTGCCAATGTTGGCCGATGGTCAATCGGTTATTCAAATTGCGATGGAAGTGGGGTTTGTGTCAGCGGGTTATTTTAGCAGGTGTTTTAAAACTGAATACGGTTGTTTGCCCAGCCAAATGGAATTCAGCCCCGCTGGGGAAAATACAAAGGACCGACAAGGTTAGTGGGCTAAACTCATCGCGCTGTTATTGAGTTTTAGATGCGTTTTCTGCGATATAGAACTGGTGGCGAATATGAGCAAAGTCGCCGTTGACAACGCCGTCGCGGATGATTTTTTCAAGCTCATCTTTGCGTGTGTACAACCAGGAGTTTTTGTTTATGATCACATGTTGCTCATATTCCTTGGGCGGCTGAAACGTTGCCAGACGAATTTTAGTGTATAAGCCCTGCGAGACCAGCGTGGTAAGGGTACTCTCTTTTACGTGCATAAATGAGTCAATTCTGCCTTTTAGCAGCAAATCTATTTTTTGTTCGATGGATTCAACTGACACGATGCGGCTTTCAGGCACATTCTCTAATACCGACTGACGGCTGGAACTGCGGGTTACTCCTACAATATGTTGCTGAAAACTATTGATGGAATCGATAGAAGACTCATTACCCGCCAACACAAATATAGCGACACTCAGTGATTCATATGCTGGATCAAGACGCAAGGTGTTGTCGCCAATCGGAGCGGTATTCGATACGCCAACCATTATATCTAAGGTACCGTTGTCTACCGATAGCAGTCGTCTTGCGTAAGGCATTGTGCCAATTTCAGACTCTACATCGAGTTTGTTGGCAAGGTAAGCCAAATAGTAGGTATGCAAACCGTCGGGGAAATTGTCTGACACAGCAGAGCGCAACACTTCCTTGCCATACGCGCTCCAAGATAACAACAATAGCAGTAACACCCAGCATCGCATGCGGCTTAAGTCCCTTTGCAAACGAGAGGTTCATAATACGGTAGTCTCATCCACTTGCAAGTAGCACAGCAGAAGGAATTACCTTGTTTGTTATGCCTTTAATCGCAAAGCGGTTTACCCCACCAGGTGCCATCTTCGACATATTTTACGACCAGACCATTGTTGATAAGCAATGCATGGGCGTTATAGCCCGTGTCTTTACCTACCATGTTGCGGTAATTTACGGTCGCACACACCAGATAACCGTAGTAAACGCTATCCAGTTCGTTACCTAGCCAATAGCGACGTGGCTTGCTGATTTTTGCATAGTCAATTGAGTCGGGGTGAGTGAGGTGATAACTGTAGTAGGTTTTTACAATATTCTCGTAGTCAGTGGGATAGCTGCCGTAATCAGCCTCATCAATTTCTTTGTCGGTTGGTAATGTGGTGCATCCACTTAACAGGGCTGCAATCCCTGCTAAACACAACAGCGCTTTGTTCATGATTGTCCTCTAACTGGATTGATTGATTTCGTAAAGCCGATATGGCGATGAATAATAACATTCACAAGCACCAAGCGTGCCGTTTAGGTAAATTCGTTGGTAAATCAGAGATAAATAGTACAGACTGAGCATGTTTAGTACCAGTATTATCCTGTTATGAAAAAAGTCACAGCAATTATAAAACCCTTCCGGCTGGAAGAAGTGCGAGAAGCGCTTGGTCAGGTTGGTATAAACGGGCTAACCATTAGCGAAGTGAATGGTTTTGGACGACAAAAAGGGCACAGCGAATTGTACCGGGGTGCAGAATACGAAGTGGCCTATGTACCTAAATTGAGACTGGAAATTGTTATAGCAGATAACTTACTCGACCAGGTATGTGAAGCCATCATCAATACTGCCCGTACGGGTAAAGTGGGCGATGGGAAGATATTTGTGGCGGATGTAGAAAAAGCCATTCGCATCCGAACCGGTGAAAAAGGCCTGGACGCCCTATAGGGTGAGCATAACAAAAAAAGGAGCACAATCAGGTGTTGAACAACCCATTTTATAGTTTAAGCAAGTTAGGACACACAGTTAAAGCAATATCGGAAACCCTGGTAAAGAGTGTAGCAATAACTGCACTGGCAACATCAGCACTGTACGCAAAAGACATCGAAGTGTCTAAAGCCGTATCGGCAGTGGTTATTGATGGCGTGGCCAATGAATCTGCCTGGGCACAAGCTGAATGGTTGCCAATGACAGAGTTAATGGTGGGTGACATGCCAGCGCCTGAGGATTTTTCAGGCCGCTATAAATTGTTGTGGAACAACGGGCAGCTCTTCCTGATGGCTGAAATTATTGATGACGTGTTGTGGGATAATCATCCCGATCCAATCGATAAATACTGGGATGACGATTGTCTGGAAATCTTTATTGATGCCGATGCGTCAGGTGGCAATCACTTAACCAGTTACAATGCCTTTGCCTATCACATTGCACTGGACGGCAATGTGCTGGACATCGGCCCAAACAAGGGCGATAAGCAGAATTACGTTATTCTGAATGATCATGCATACAGCCGCTGGACTCGTTCAGACAAAGCACCGTTTGCGATTACCTGGGAAATAAGTATTAAAATATTCCCTGATACGTTTACCGAAGATAATCCAGGTGAGCCACTAACATTAAGCGCAGATCAGGTGATCGGTTTTATGCTGGCGTATTGCGACAATGACGGTAGCGAAGAACGCGAACACTTTGTGGGTTCACACGCTGTTGAAGCGGTTAACGGCAGCAAAAACCTGGGATATATCGACGCATCGGTATTCGGCAAAATTGTACTTAAACCATAAGTTTTTGCTGCTTTTGTTCGTACATTAGCATGTCGGTTTGATGCAGGAGTATCGATAAATCGGTGTGGGGCAGGTCGATGATCTGCGCCCCAATACTGGCGGAAACCGGCAAATTGATATCGTCTATGCGCAGTTCCAGGCTAGCCAGCCTGGTTCTTATACGTTCAATCATGCGTTCACCAATATTGCGGCTGTGGCAATGACTCATGATGACAAATTCATCGCCGCCAAGTCGCCCAACAATATCCTGTGGTCGGCATTGCGCATTGAGGATTTTGGCTAAAATAATCAGTGCGTTGTCGCCAACATTGTGTCCATATTTATCGTTAATCTGTTTAAAGTCGTTCATGTCTATAAACAGCATTACCAAAAATCCGCCATCCTTACGGTGTTGCTTTAGCAAGCGGTTGGCCGCTTCTTCCCAGCCTCGCCTGTTTAATACCGGGCAAAGGGTATCACTGGCGGCATTCATATACGCGGTGATTTTATCTTTCTGTAATCGCTTTACTTTTTCAGAGGCGGCGATGGCCAGTAGAAAAGCCTCAATGGTAACGGCAATAATAAGTGCATATCGATGCAGGAACTCACTCACGTGAGGGAAATACACCCTAAAGGCCATTGCAGCCAGCAATAAGAACAGGGCAAGCAGCACCAGGCCAGCACAATGAATCTTGCGTACCATGGCATATACAGTAGCTACCACCAGGGTCAGCATTACAACAATAGTCAGGCTTCCCATCAGCAGGCTGGCGTATTGGTTTAGTGGCGAAGGCACAACCGCGGCCATTCCCCCCAGTGCTAAAACAGCTAGTGCCGCAAATTGAATTATTGCGTATTCCCAGTTCCTAAGTAACAACTTAAACTCCAGCAGCCGGCTAATAAAGCGCTGTGCGGTGTATACGGTTAAGCCTGCAAATACGAGTTTCAAGCCGATGCTGTGTAACCATGCTGCTAGTGGGAAAAGTACTTTGAGCACACCTTCCTGCAACACAAAAAAGAATCCGGCGCTTAGAATGTAAGCACTATAAGCGTAAAAGCCCTCGTTTCGCAGGCTTCTGCCTAAAATGCCCACGTATAAACTCAGTGCAATACAAAGTCCGGCAAAGCCACTAATGGAAAGTAAGTGAAGGCTGTTATGTTGTTGAAACTGAGCGACGGGCTCCAATCGCAATGGCAATTGCCTCGGGCGCACTACGTCCAGTGTTAGCGTAAATGTATAGTCACCGCTTGGAAGTAAGTAGGCAGCTCTTGCGCTACTGAGTGGCACAATGGAGACATCAGGCGGGGTATAAATTCTGGGGCGACTTACAATATCCAGCGGAAAACTCAGCGCCTGGGGCGTATTCAGATTACATTGCAACTGAATGTCCAGTACCCCGAGACTCAGCGAAACCGGCGTGGTGAGAGCTTGCTGAACTGGCTTTTCAATGATGCACTGGGCCAGCACACTACCTGGTAGCCAACAAAGCAAACACATTATGAGTCGCAGCGACATCCTGCACATCTTACATCCGTGAATAGCACTATAAATATAAAACTATAGTACGATTTGCGGATGACTGCGAAAAGAGCCGGCAGATGTATTTGTCGTATTTTACGACTAATATCTTACTGATGCGTAATCAACACAGTTTTTTAAGTTATGCAGTAAGGGGGTGAGTTAGTCACCACCTACAATCTGCACTTGCGCTAAGTCGGTATCCCCTTTTACCACTTTGAAAATGGCGTCCTGTACCAGTGTTCGCATGCCGTCTTTCATCGCTTGTGCCTTCATGTCGGCTACGGAGGCTTCTTTGTACACCATCGAACGCAGCGCCGGGGTCATGCCCAGTAACTCATGCACACCTGTTCGGCCACGATAGCCGGTATCACCGCACTCTTCACAGCCTTTCGCCCGATATAACTCCAAAGGTTCAGGTAGATTTAGTTCACCAATGAGCTCTTCACCATACTGGCGTTTAATAAAGGCGATATCTGTGTCAGTGGCGAGGTATTTTTCCTTACAGTTTGAACAAAGCGTTCTGATTAAGCGCTGCGCCAGAATGCCAACGCAGGCGTCAGAGAAGTTCACCGGATCTAAACCCAAATCCAATAAACGGGTGATGGTTTCAGGTGCCGAGTTGGTGTGAAGCGTAGACAATACAAGGTGCCCAGTGAGCGAAGCTTCGATACCAGCGTGCGCGGTTTCTTTATCACGCATTTCACCAATCAGAATGATATCCGGGTCGGCCCGCAGAAACGCCCGAAGGGCATTCGCAAAGGTAAACCCAATCTTGGGGCTAACCTGAACTTGTTGCAGGCCGGGTTGGGTAATCTCTACCGGGTCTTCGGCAGTCCAGATTTTCTTTTCTGGTGTATTCAAATAACCCAGAATGGCGTGCAGGGTGGTGGTTTTTCCCGACCCCGTTGGTCCCACCACCAGTAAAATACCGTGAGGTTTTTTAATCATTTCCTCTATACGCTGCATATTCGCAGGTGCCAGGTTCATTTTACCTATTGGCATAGCGCCACCTGAGGCCAGAATACGCATTACTACACCTTCACCAGCTACAGTTGGAATGGTAGCTACCCGCACCTCCACTAACTGACCGCTCATGCGAAATGCCAGTTTACCATCTTGCGGTACGCGCTTTTCAGCGATGTTCAGGTTAGACATGATCTTAATGCGGGCAATTACTGCGTTGTGGTGCGATGCCGGAACCTGGTTGATGTCCCGGCACACACCGTCTACACGCATTCGCACGCGCGTCGGAGCGTTCTTTTCCGGGTCAATGTGTATATCTGAGGCATTAAGACGTTTAGCGTCGTGTAGAATTCGGCTCACCAGACGCACAACAGCCGGTGCATCGTCGGATAACTCGTCAAAGTGCTCGTCTGACTCTTCTGCTGACGTGCCTATTTCATCGAGGATTTCGCTCATTTCGCCTGGTGCGCCGCCGCCAACAGAGTCGCCAAGATACTGTAGGATATGATTAGGTAAACCCACTGCTATTTCGTAGCTGTCTATACCCAGGGCACTTTCGATTTCCATTAACAGTGATGCATTATTCGGCTCAGCCATTAACACAGTGGGCTTGTCCCGGGCATCTGCTATTACTGCCACAAAGTTGCGCTTCAGGTAGGAACTGTTTAGCTTGCTTTCGCTCTGAAATAAGTGAAATTTATCAGGATCAAAGGGGATAAAGGGAACCTGATAGTGTATCGACAGCGAGTTACCCAGTTTGGCTTCATTTATGCGGTATTCCGACATGAGACGTTGTACCGTCTGACGCATATCTGTGCTGGATTCCTGTAAAT
The DNA here is from genome assembly GCF_006494365.1 of Aestuariibacter sp. GS-14. Lineage (GTDB taxonomy): Bacteria > Pseudomonadota > Gammaproteobacteria > Enterobacterales > Alteromonadaceae > Alteromonas > Alteromonas mangrovi. Next base: position 215,407 of record NZ_VHIP01000005.1, on the reverse strand, counting down.
CACTGAGCGCCTTTTCGCTGATCAGTTGTTCGTGCAGCAGTAAGTCGAATGGATTTTTTGTACCGCCCAATTCATAACGGAATTTATTGCCAAGGATCTCGGAAAGCTCCTTGGCAATTGCCATATCGCGGTTGGTGAATGGCCCGTGTTGCTTGTTGATGATTTGCATCACCCCCATCATTACACCCGCGTTGAGAATGGGTACGCAGAGAATATTACGCGTTTTAAAGTCGCTGCTTTTATCGAATCTATCAGCAAAACGCAGGCGTGGGTGAATAGCCGACAATTCTTCAGTGTCATAGGGATTAGAGATGATCAGCGAGCGCTGCGACAGAGCAACATAACCAGCAATCGACAATGGACTGATGGGTACTTTAATTTCGAGAGTTTCTTTGCCGGTTTTAAAACGGGCAACCAAATCCTGATGCTGACGCCGCCGTTGGAAAATACTCATACGCTGGGCGTCGAACAGTCCTAAAATCAGCGGTTCGAGATCTTTGTATGCATCCATTAGCGTAGGGTTGTTCGCCAGGATGGTGTTTATTTCTTCAAATACCCGCGGATTTTTATTTTCTTCTATCATAGTTAGCAACTGCAAGTAGGCCTTAGGCTTTTGTTACACCCTTATATATTCAGGACAAAGAAGGAGAGTAGCACTTTAAATAACGCTTAAAATAACAAAGCACAATTATGGTACCGCGCATTAAAGCTTAATAAACCATAGACACCATATACCGATACTCAGTTCACAGCAATACTACCAAAAGTGTAGCCTAATATTGCATCAGCCTGTGGGTTCAGCTTATTGTTACAGTTAAATATGTGTCATTGTACTAAGTGCTGTCTTGCGGGTCCTGATTCAGATAAATATGGAAATGCGAACTGAACAGTAAAATTTATTCAGATACAGTTTATTTGGAGTATTTAATATTAAATCTGCGATTCCGTACGTAATCGGCTTGCTTACTTATGTTGCCATTGCTTGCCTTACCCTGAGTGCAAATGCAATTGAATTCGACGATGATTTGGCTTCCTTGCGCGCAGATATCAATCAATCCCCAACGGCTGTCATCAAACAAATAACCTCGTTACTGGAGCAAGGCAGATTGCCGTCTGAGCAAATCGAGGCGCAGTACCGATATGTACTAAGTGAGGCGTATTACGCGGCCATTCTGGGTGGGCAGGCGCTGGAACAAAGTCTGCTGGTGGTTTCATTAGCCGAAAAAGCGAAAGATACGCAACTTTTGCAGTGGGCTAATGCTCAAGTGTGCGCAAGTTATGAAATGCAAGGCGATGCCGAAGCAGGTATAACTTATGGATTGAGAGCCCTTGAGTGGGCACAACAGAACAATGATGAAGCGTTGCTGGCTAACAGCCGACTTTCACTGGGGTCGGCGTATATCACGCTGGCGCAATTCGACAAGGCGCTTACCGTGTTGCAAGACGCCTATCTGCAAGCGCAGCGCGACCCTGTTGGCACTAAAATGGACCCTGCCCATGTGGCGTCCTTTATTGCGCTAGTGTATGAATACAAGCACGCCCCCGCACTGACTATTCCTTATTTTATCGAGTCTGTCGACTATTACAGACAGACTCAGAATCAGGTGGAGCTATCTAATTCTCTGTTTGGATTAGGGAAAGCCTATCTGGATTTAAAACAGCCAGAGACGGCCCTCGATTATTTCAACGAAAGTATGGCTATATCACTGTCGCTAGGAGATAAGCAGGGCGAAGCTTACACAGCAGTAGAATTGGTTCGCTTACATATGGATAACCCACAAGTGGCGTCCAAATCAGATACTGAATTGTTGGATTCACTCAATAATGTGCTTAGCGTGTTCGAGTCATCACAAAACCGCTACATGCAATTTAGTACCAATATCATGATTTTGCGATTACTGGAAAGACAGCACAGGCTGGAAGAGGCGCTTGTTGTTGCAGAACGAGCACGGCAACTGGCAGTGAACGAATCCATGCTGAACCAGCGTTATGATGCGCTGATTAAAAAATCTGACATTCTCGCCGGGCTCGGGCGCTTTGAACAGGCTTATCAAGTGCTCTATGAAGCCCACAAGGCATATGAAAGCTACATTAAGCAAACCAATGCCGAGCGGTATCAGCAATCGCGTGCTGAGTTTCAATTGGAACAGGCTGAACTAAACAATCAGGTGCTGGCAGAGAAAAATGCGCGTCAAACTGCTGAATTAACGGTGGCGTCGCGGGAAAAGACCATCGTCTGGCTGGTGGTTGCTGTACTGGCAATTGCGTTCATTGCCATACTGCTGGTGCTTTGGCTGGTGAGAGGGCAGCGCGACTATATGTCCAAACTGGCGCATACCGACGAATTAACCGGAGTGTTTAATCGTCGCCAAACACTGGCGTTACTTTCCAGAGAGCACAAGCTGGCTTTACGATCACAAAAAGCATTACCCGTTGCAGTTGCCGACCTGGACAACTTCAAGCTGATCAACGACAAGTTGGGCCATCACGTTGGTGATATGGTGTTGAAGTTTGTGGCAGACAAGGCAAGGGCGTCGTTGCGCTCAACGGATATTTTTGGGCGCATTGGCGGTGAAGAGTTTTTAATTATTCTACCGGATACCACGGTTGATAATGCACAAGTCGCCATCGGGAAATTGCTGCAAGCGTGTGAAGCTTTACCCAAAGAGTTGCGACAACTCGGATGCAGCAAGGTGACGTTTTCAGTTGGTTTGGTGGACGGGGCGGCCTGTGCAGATGAACATCTGGTGCTCATTGAAGCCGACAAACAAATGTATCAGGCAAAGGCCGCCGGTAAGGCTCGTATTCAGCGTGGCTGAACAGGCAACTTACCGGCCGGTAATATATACCAATTCGCATAGAAGTTTGCTCTCTCAGAGTGATCCCTGAGGGCTAGTCGAAAACGACTTAGATCACGACGCGCACTCTGAGGCATAGTCATTCTATGTCCAGAGGGCGCAACAAAGATATAAGTCGTTTTGGCCACTCCCTTTGGGCAACTCCCTAAGGGCGAACTGGCCGACTTTTTAGCGTTGTTACGCTTGCTTGATTTGGAACCACCAAACCTGTGCAATCAAGCCTAGCTAAAAAGCCTGCTAGTTCACCCTCAGGGGGTTGCTGAGAAGGTAAACTTCTATGTGAATTGGTATTATTGTTCCTCAGCTTGTTTTGAAGTCTGACTGTGGTTGTCATCCAGGTGGGTGCCAATAATCAGGTCGCCAATGCGGATGTGTTTATATTTCGGGGCTTCGTAAAGCACAGTGGCGTTTTCCAGTAGTTTAAGTATGTCACCTTCTGGCGAGTCACCCTTGGTATTTACTGAGTTTACGATCAGCTTTTGCCACTGCTGTTGCCAGGCATACAAATAAAAGGTTGTTCCGCCATACACAGTTTCCTGAATAAGCAGGTACTCGGTTTCGCCGTCTTCATTGGGGTCAACCTGCAGTAAGTACAGATGTTTTATATCTCTCATGACCCAACGGTTAGCGCTCAAATCAATATAAATCTGTTCGAGTAATTCACTGGGAGCAGCACAATCGCGTATGCACTTAACGTTACTCATGAGTAGTGTTTTATCATTTTCACTGTTTATCTCATCCCAATTCATATACAGCTGATTGAGGCGCATCACAAATTCAGGGTGAGTATCGCGGTAAGTTGTCTTCCACTTTTCGATGGCGTCAAATCCGGGCTTTGCCAGGTGGCGCTCAAAATACTGAATGTCGATGTCATCGATTGCGATTTTACCTTCAGCGATGCGGTTCAACTGGTCATTAACCGTGCGCTTTCGCAGGTCTAGCAAAGGGCTGTTTACCGCAACGAGTGTAAGCATAAGTACAACACCCATACCTACATTCACTTTGCCCAGGGTGGCAATCCACGCATCGCGTTTACGCACTATGGCAAGCACGTAGCCAATGGAGAACAAGGCCAACAGAGCCCACACAATGATTCCCCAGAAACGACTCACCGACCAACCATACTGTTCTATGCGCAATGCCAATCCATAAAATACCAGGGCGCTGTAACACGGCAGAAGTGCAATGCCACCATAGATAAATCGGTGAACCGGCAGCGCATAGGGGCGTTCGTTAGCATTGCTCTGGTAAACACTGTTTAACGCAAACAGAATACAGGCTTGCATCCACAGCATTAAATAGCTGCCAGGGCCATTTTCCCAAATGGGTTCCAGGCCAGTAAACGGCAGGGTGACTAAAAAGAGCAGCGACACAAAAATCAGCAATACCAGCAGGTATTTGAGTAACACTTGCTGAAGTCGCTTGATGGTATCCACAATAACAGTAAGGCTGCGGATTAAGATGATGCCAAAGGCAAGGGCCATAGTGAGTATGGGATAATAAAACCACTCTTCGGTAAACAGGTCGTAAAAGAAATCAATGTTGATTACCTTAAACAAGCCTGCCCAAAGCATGAGCACGCCCCAGGTTACCAGAGTAAACGCCAGCCCGAGCCCCAGGGTTAACAGGTTTCGCCAGGAGTAACTGAACAACTTGGGGTAGTCCAGCGGCTCGTCGTCTGCCCACACTTGCAGGTACATCAGCGCTTTAAACGTGAGCAGGCTAATGGCAAAGCAAAACGGGAACAACAGTTCTTCAACATCGGCATGAGGTAGCGGTATTACTTGCAGGCCGGTGTAATAGGCCAGTGCAGCACAAAGCAAGGCAAACCCTACTGCACCGGTGCCTAAGCGAAGGGTGTTGGCATTATTCGCTGCCAGCAAAAACATTGTGGGGCACACTAATACAAACGCATATAAGGTATAGAGCCAGCTCGGCGACGTTGCCGGCCAGAATTCAAATTCGATTGATTCGTGCAGGATTAACAAACAGAAGCCCTGAACCAGGGCAACCAACAACATAAGCAGAGTGGGGTAGCGTGATGTATCCATACAATAACATCCTGAATTGTAATACGCTTCAATGTACAGTACTTTGAATAGACAAATAAAGTCTGTTGCATTGCAGGCTGATAACCACAATAAAAATACGGGACCCTACCTATGCCAGGAACTGAACGTTCGTTAACGCTGCGATTTTTAGCGGAGCCTGCCGATGTGAACTTTGGAGGCAAAGTTCACGGTGGTGCGGTAATGAAATGGATTGACCTGTGTGCTTATGGCTGCGCTGCGGGATGGAGCGGCAGGTATTGCATTACCGCGTATGTAGGCGGTATGCACTTTGTTAAACCCATTCTGGTTGGCAGTATGGTAGAAGTAGACGCCAAAGTAATTTATACCGGCCGAACCTCTATGCATTTACGTATACATGTTCGGGCCGGCGATCCGAAGAACGCAGAGCGCGAATTATGCACCCATTGCATTGCCGTAATGGTGGCCATGGACGAAAACGGCAAACCTGCTCTGGTACCAGAGTGGGAACCTCTAACCGAGCAGGACAGACGACAGCGCGAATCGGCCATTAAGCTGATGGAAATGCGCAACAGCATTCACGAGGAAATGACCACGTATCTGGATGCCGATTAACGCTTGGTGTTTGCTGCATACTTGCGGTAAATACGAATGCTGGTAAACAGCATGGGGATCGGCGCTATCAACAACAGCGCACTTCCGGGCGCAGACCAATCTGCAGTATGGCTACTCGCAAAGGTAATGAGTGAGGCGCTGAGCCAGAGTAGCCAGCATGCTACTGTAGACCCAAGCCAGCAGTATATCCGAGGCATATGCATCAAAAAGCTATTTGCTATCACAGAATTTCTCTTAAATTAACTTAAGAAGAGTTATGAAGCCGGAGAAAGTATCCGGCATAAAATAGGAGTAATTAATATTTGTTCAAACGTTAGTTCAAAGCAAATTCGGCAGTTTATTGATGCAATCCATCATAAAAACCATTACCAAGTCCTGCGCCAAAATTTTCTGCCCAGGTAACCATCATAATATATGTGCCTATATAGCCTGTAACGCCGACAAAAGAACTAAGCGATCCACCTGAAACTAATTCTAGTTCCGAGTCATTAAGTAAAATTTTAGTATCGTTGGTCATAGACTATTCTCCGAGTGTATTGGCAAAGTCATCAATCACGCCATTACTTATCATGACATTGTTGTAAAAATAACCTGCGGCATAACCGACACCGTAACCAACGTCATAAAATAGTTCATTAATAAATTCTGAGAATCCAGCGCCACCAATCTCGTTCATCTGTTCATTTGTTAGTTCATACATAATAATTTCCTTCTAGTTTTTAAATTGACGCAAATTTTGCGCAAAATCAGATTAGAAAATTAATAAGTATTCAGAAACTGAACGAATGAATGTTTATTGGTCAGTATTATCACTGGCTAACATTTTACCCAGTACCATGAAAAGTAAGATCGTATTGGTAATAGGGTTCTCTAGAATTGACACATCGTATACAAACTGAGAGTAAACGATATTCAACATACCTCCACCTACAGCGCAAACAAACATAGTCTTTATAAACAGGTCGAGTTTGCGCTTGTCGCTTTCAGACATCTTCATGGATTTTTCCTTATTTAAGTAACCGTGCTGTGCTAACCGTAAAGCAACCTTGCTGACAAAGTAATGTACTAAGGTACAGTTTGAGTGCAGCGCAGCAGGCAGAAACCAGACCCGGTAAAAAACTAGGGTTAAATCGCAATCAGCAGTTGCATTGGTTTTGTTAATCTGTATAATTCGCGCCCACTTGTCTCCTATATCCTTTATAGATGACATGGTTTCGGCCGCTGCCACACTGCTTTTAGGGTGGACGCCAAAGCAGCATCTTGTCGATGTCGCGGGTGTGTCAGAAACAAAGAACAAGATTCCGATTGGGAATCACTGGTTTATAAGCACATCTTTTCATCCCGTACGAAGGGGAGTGAGAAGATGATTTTTTTGTTCTTTCGATTGGAGCTTAATCGATGCCAAATCAAAGAATTCGTATTCGTTTAAAAGCGTTTGATCACAAGTTGATCGATCAGTCTACGGCTGAAATCGTTGAAACGGCGAAACGTACTGGTGCTCAGGTCAGCGGTCCAATTCCACTGCCTACTCGCAAAGAACGCTATACAGTTCTGATTTCTCCGCACGTTAACAAAGACGCGCGTGATCAATATGAAATCCGTACTCATAAGCGTTTGGTAGACATCATCGAGCCAACTGACAAAACCGTTGATGCTCTGATGCGTCTGGACTTGGCAGCCGGCGTTGATGTTCAAATCAGCCTGGGCTAATAGAAGAGGGTTATAACAATGGCGATTGGTCTAATCGGTCGTAAAGTGGGTATGACTCGCATCTTCACTGAAGATGGCACGTCGATCCCTGTGACTGTTATTGAAGCGACCCCAAACCGTGTTACTCAGTTACGCACTGAAGAAACCGACGGTTATCGCGCACTGCAAGTTACTGCAGGCACCAAAAAAGCGAACCGCGTAAACAAAGCTGCTGCAGGTCACTTTGCAAAAGCTGGCGTTGAAGCTGGTCGTGGTCTTTGGGAATTCCGCCTGGAAGATAACGAAGGTGCAGACATTGAAGTTGGCAGTGAAATCACTGTAGAAATTTTCAATGACACCAAAAGAATTGACGTAACTGGTACGTCTAAAGGTAAAGGTTTTGCTGGTGCTATTAAGCGTTGGAATTTTAATTCTCAACGTAATACACACGGTAACTCTTTGTCTCACCGTGCACCTGGTTCAATTGGTCAGAACCAAACTCCAGGTAAAGTATTCAAAGGCAAGAAAATGGCTGGTCAGCTTGGTAACAAGCAAGTGACTACTCAGTCTTTGGAAGTTGTACGTGTAGACGTAGAGAACAACCTGTTACTGGTTAAAGGTGCCGTACCTGGCGCAACTGGCGGCGACGTGATCGTTAAGCCAGCTGTTAAAGCGTAACGTCTGGGAGTTGAACTGATGGAATTAACATTGAAAGACGCGCAAAGCGCTCTTGAAGTATCCGAAGCGACCTTTGGACGTGAATTCAACGAAGCCCTGGTACACCAGGTAGTTGTTGCTTATGGTAACGCTGCTCGTCAGGGTTCTAAAGCGCAGAAGACACGTGCAGAAGTAAGCGGTGGTGGTAAGAAGCCATGGCGTCAAAAAGGTACTGGCCGTGCTCGTGCTGGTACAATCCGTAGCCCGATTTGGGTTGGCGGTGGCCGTGCATTTGCTGCTAAGCCTCGTAGCTTCGAACAAAAAGTAAACAAGAAAATGTATCGCGGCGCGATCAAGAGCATCCTGTCTGAACTGGTTCGCCAAGACCGTCTGGTTGTGGTTGAGAAGTTCGGTGTTGATACACCTAAGACTAAAGCTCTGCTTGCTAAGCTTAACGAACTGGAACTGAACGATGTATTAATCGTGACTCCAGAGGTTGAAGAAAACCTGTTCCTGGCGGCGCGCAACTTGTACAAAGTTGACGTACGTGACGTTGCAGGTATCGACCCGGTAAGCCTTATCGCGTTTGAAAAAGTGCTGATTACTGCTGAAGCAGTTAAACAGCTTGAGGAGGCGTTAGCATGAACGAAGAACGTCTACTGAAGGTGCTTCGTGCACCTCACGTTTCAGAAAAGTCTACTATGGCTGCTGAAGCGAACAACACTGTAGTATTCAAAGTAGCTAAAGACGCGAACAAAGCTGAAATCAAAGCAGCAGTTGAGAAACTGTTTGAAGTTGAGGTTGAAGGTGTTCGTACTGTAAACGTTAAGGGTAAAACCAAGCGTCACGGTATGTCTTTCGGTAAACGCAGCGACTGGAAAAAAGCCTACGTAGTGCTTAAAGAAGGTCAGGACATCGACTTTGTCGGTGGCGCTGAGTAAGCAGGGGATTAGAAATGCCATTATTGAAAGCTAAGCCAACTTCTGCCGGTCGTCGTCACGTTGTTCAGGTAGTTAACCCTGACCTGCACAAAGGTGCACCTTATGCACCTCTGTTAGAAAAGAACAGCAAAAACGGTGGCCGTAACAACAATGGTCGTATTACTGTTCGTCACATCGGTGGTGGTCACAAGCATCACTATCGTTTGGTTGACTTCAAACGTAATAAAGACGGCATTCCAGCGAAAGTTGAGCGTTTAGAATATGATCCTAACCGTTCTGCAAACATTGCTCTGGTACTGTATGCAGATGGTGAGCGTAAGTACATCCTGGCGCCTAAAGGCATCCAGGCTGGTGACGTCGTTCAATCTGGTTCAAACGCACCAATTAAAGCGGGTAACGCAATGCCTATGCGCAACATGCCAGTAGGTACTGTTGTTCACGCTATCGAAATGAAACCTGGCAAAGGTGCACAAATTGCACGTTCTGCCGGTGCTAACGCTCAGATCCTGGCACGCGACGGTAACTACGTTACTTTACGTCTGCGTTCTGGCGAAATGCGTAAAGTATTGTCTGATTGCCGCGCCACCATTGGTGAAGTAGGCAATGCAGAGCATATGCTGCGTTCACTGGGTAAAGCAGGTGCCAGCCGTTGGCGCGGTGTTCGTCCTACTGTTCGTGGTGTTGCCATGAACCCGGTAGACCACCCGCACGGTGGTGGTGAAGGTCGTACTTCTGGTGGCCGTCACCCAGTAACTCCTTGGGGTGTTCCTACTAAAGGTAAGAAAACCCGAAGCAACAAGCGTACTGATAAGCTTATCGTACGTCGTCGTAACAAGTAATAGCGAGGATTCACCATGCCACGTTCTCTCAAGAAAGGTCCTTTTATTGACCTGCACTTGTTGAAGAAGGTAGAGGCTGCAGTGGAAGCGAACGACCGTAAACCAATTAAAACTTGGTCACGTCGTTCGATGATCATCCCAGATATGATTGGGTTGACCATTGCGGTCCATAACGGTCGCCAACATGTACCTGTCATCGTAAGTGACGAAATGGTCGGCCACAAGTTGGGCGAATTTGCGCCAACGCGTACTTACCGCGGCCATGTCGCGGATAAGAAAGCTAAACGTTAAGGGGTAGGAAATGGAAGCATTAGCTAAACATCGCTTTGCCCGCACGTCGGCTCAAAAAGCACGCTTGGTTGCGGATCAAGTTCGCGGATTGCACGTTGAAAAAGCGCTTGAGCTTTTAACGTACAGCCCGAAGAAAAGCGCTGCGCTGATTAAGAAAGTATTAGAATCAGCCATCGCCAACGCAGAGCATAACGAAGGCGCAGACATTGATGAATTGCGCGTCGCTAAGATCTTCGTTGATGAAGGTCCAACGATGAAACGTATCAAGCCACGTGCCAAAGGCCGTGCTGATCGTATCTTTAAGCGTAGCAGTCACATCACCGTGGTTGTAGCGGATAACTAGGAGTAGATAATGGGACAGAAGGTACATCCTAATGGCATACGCCTGGGTATCAGCAAACCATGGACTTCTACCTGGTACGCTAATACTGCAGACTATGCAAATAACCTGTTTAATGATCATCAGGTACGTCAGTATCTGACTAAACAACTGAAAAACGCTTCACTGTCTAAGATCGTGATCGAGCGTCCTGCTAAGAGCATTCGTGTGACTATTCACACTGCTCGTCCAGGCGTAGTAATCGGTAAGAAAGGTGAAGACGTAGAAAAGCTGCGTAACTATGTGTCTAAGCTGGCCGGTGTGCCTGCTCAGATTAACATTGCAGAAGTACGTAAGCCTGAGTTGGATGCACAGCTAGTAGCTGACAGCATTTCCAGCCAGCTGGAACGTCGTGTTATGTTCCGTCGTGCTATGAAACGCGCAGTACAAAACGCAATGCGTCTCGGCGCCAAAGGTATCAAAGTTGAAGTTAGCGGCCGTTTGGGCGGTGCAGAGATTGCACGTTCTGAATGGTACCGTGAAGGTCGCGTACCTCTGCACACTTTCCGTGCGGACATCGATTACGCAACCTCTGAAGCGTCAACTACTTACGGTATCATCGGCGTTAAAGTATGGATCTTCAAAGGTGAAGTTCTAGGTGGTTTACCTACAACTCAAGAAGCAGCAGCTCCTGCCGCTCAACCTAAGAAGAAAGGCCGCAACGCGAAGCGAGAGGGCTAATCATGTTACAACCAAAACGCATGAAGTTCCGTAAGATGCACAAAGGCCGTAACCGTGGTTTAGCCACTGGTAACACGGTTGCTTTTGGTACTTACGGTCTAAAAGCGATTGGCCGTGGTCGTATGACTGCGCGTCAAATCGAAGCAGCGCGTCGTGCTATGACTCGTCACGTTAAGCGTCAAGGTAAAATCTGGATTCGGGTTTTCCCTGACAAGCCAATTACTGAGAAGCCTCTTGAAGTGCGTCAAGGTAAAGGTAAAGGTAACGTTGAGTACTGGGTATGCCAGATTCAACCGGGTCGCGTACTGTATGAGATGGAAGGTGTTCCTGAGTCTCTGGCACGCGAAGCGTTTGCATTGGCTGCGGCTAAACTGCCATTTAAAACAACCTTTGTAACTCGGACGGTGATGTAATGAAAGCAGCTGAACTGAAAGACAAAAGCGTAGAAGAGCTGAACGCAGAGTTGTTAAACCTGCTACGCGAACAGTTCAACTTACGCATGCAGCATTCAACTGGCCAGCTTGAAAAAACCGACCAGCTGAAGAAAGTGCGTCGTACCATCGCGCGTGTTAAAACCATTTTGACTCAAAAGGCTGATGCGTAATGTCTGAACAAAAAATTCGTACAGTACAAGGTCGTGTGGTTAGCAACAAAATGGATAAAACCATTACTGTTGCAGTAGAGCGTTTCGTAAAACACCCAATCTATGGGAAGTTCATCAAGCGTACTACTAAACTGCACGCTCACGACGAAAGCAACGTGTGCAACGAAGGCGATACAGTAACTGTACGCGAATGTGCACCAATCTCTAAGAGCAAAACTTGGGTATTGGTTGACGTTGTTGAGAAAGCTGGCGTTTAATCGCTGACTTTTGTCAAAGCTAAAAAAGGCCGCTCTTTGAGCGGCCTTTTTGTTTTTAGCGTTTACGAGATTGAGTCTCACGCATCACATTTCAAATTCATATTTTTTGCATGTCTGTATGTAATATAAATGCCATTACCTAAATAATACGTGTTTTATATATTGTTATCGAAAGTTTTTATTCATAACTCACTGATAAAAATTAAAAAACATAAATTATAATTTTGCATAAGATAAGTAATATGTGAGTGATTATAAGCTTTATACTGCTATTTATATTGTGTTTGGTATCCAAATTGGATTGGCTTTGTCTTTTGTATGGTTAAGTAAATGTAATTACATGGGGGTTACGTACTGATGAAATGTAACTTTATGATAATAAATATTTATTTGCTAATATAAACAGTATTTATGGATTGGTTCAAAAATAAACAGCTGTTCAATTTACTTATTTAGCTAAAGATGACTCTGGTAAGGATACTATCTGTTTAATTAAGCGGGAAATGAGGTAAATACAGTAGAAAGATTAGCCAGTGAAGACGTCACTGGCTATTGTAGAGATTAACTTGCTTTGAGAGTCGCCATGTCGATAACAAAGCGATACTTAACATCACCTTTTTTCATTCTTTCGTAAGCTGCGTTGATATCCTGCATATCAAGCATTTCAATGTCACAGGTAATATCGTGTTTTGCACAAAAATCCAACACTTCCTGTGTTTCAGCCAGTCCACCAATCAGAGAACCCATTACAGAGCGACGCTTTAACACCAGAGCAGCTGTGTTCAAGGCAGGTTCCAGCGGCGTAAGCTGACCCACTACGATGTGCACACCATTGTACTTCAGGCAATTTAAGTAAGGATTAAAATCATGCTCTACTGGAATGGTATCCAACAAATAATCGAACTGCTCACTTGCTGCCGCCATCTGAGATTCATCAGTTGAAATGATGACATGATCAGCGCCTTGGCTAATGGCTTCGTCCACTTTGCTAACAGAACGGGTGAAAATGGTCACTTCTGCACCCATTGCTTTCGCAAATTTCACGCCCATGTGACCCAAGCCACCCATACCAAGCACGCCCACTTTATCGCCCTTCTTCACACCCACGTGTTTCAAAGGCGAGTAGGTAGTAATGCCAGCACAAAGAATGGGGGCCGCAGCGGCAGGATCCAGGTTGTCCGGAATAGAGAGTACAAAAGACTCTTTTACAACAATGGCTTCGGAGTAGCCACCGTGATTCGGTGTACCGTCTAGGCGATCTACGCCACCATAGGTGCCGTGTAAACCTTCTGCGCAGAATTGCTCTTCGTCATGTTCGCATGCACCGCAATGACCACATGAATCAACCAGGCAACCCACACCTACGCGATCGCCTACTTTATATTTGGTTACATTCGGACCAATAGCCGTTACGGTACCCACAATTTCATGGCCTGGAACGATAGGGTAAGTTGTGCCGCCCCAATCGTTTTCTACTGTATGCAGGTCGGAATGACATACACCGCAGTAATCAATGGAAATTGCCACATCAGTATCCCGTAAAGCACGGCGTTCAATATTCAATGGATGAACCCCGGAATCTGGTGCCGTTGCACCATATGCTTTTACTGTCGTCATATTACCTCCTTCTTTGAGTTGATATATTTTGACCTAAATAAACAACCAATACAGGTACGATACTCTTCACTATTTGCACGATTCTACTTTTATCAAGCCGCTTACCAAGCGAAATGGATGGTTACCAGCACATTTACACCCAACCTTGATACCGCCCAATACAACATAGGATCACTTAAAGGTTAGAGACTGATAAATATCGGCGTATGCCAAAGTCATACTTTCAATAGAGAATTGGCGTTTTATATGTTCATATAACGCGAGGCCAGTTTGTCTGGTGAGGGAAGGGTTTTCTAAAGCTACACATATTTGTGAAGCAAGATCATTGGGGCTGTTTACCGGTACCAGAAAGCCTGTTTTGTGGTGTTGGATGATTTCTGGTATGCCGCCTGATGGGCAACTAATAACCGGTATTCCGCATGCGCCAGCTTGCAATAAAATTACACCGAGTCCTTCAGCATGTGCAGGATGAACCATTAGATCAATATTGGGTAACAGCCGAGGCACGTCATGTCGGAATCCACATAACCGAACATGTGATGCTAATCCTAGTGAAATAATACGCTCACGATAGGCGTCCAATTGCTTACCTTTGCCAAATAACAAACAGGTAACCTTTGGAAACTGATCCAATACTTGTGGCATAGCGTCAATTAAATCCTGCTGTCCTTTGCGTGGTATTAACTGGGCGAAATTAGCGATGACAGTATGGTCCAACGGAATATTGAATTCGGCATGAAATCGCGCTTTGTCGGGGACGCAGGCGTATTCCTTAAGATCCACAGCTGAATGAATTACATTCTGTAATTGACCCGATTTACATAACGGGGCAATTACGCGTTGAACGCCTTCAGAGATACTGATTACTGCTTTGAAAGGGGCATATTTAAATCGGTTTAATCGGTGTTCCGGATTATCTACTCGCCGAGTGCACACTGTGGGTATACCGGTTCGGATAGCTGCCATGGAACCCCACACATCCGCACCTCTGCGACTGTGAATATGAAGAACATCAGGTTGCAATACTCTTAGCAGTTTAACTAGCCGGAACACAAACGTTATATCCAGTTCCCCTGAATAAGGTAACGCATGTATAGCGCAACCAGGTAAATGCGCACTGGCTATTTCACTGCCTGCAGCACAAATAAGATGTTGTTCGAACCCCTCAAGATTAGCAAGCCCCTCAACCAAATACGTTACTTGTTTGGCACCGCCATACAAGTGTCTGCCTAACTCAACGTGACATATTTTCATGTACATTCCACTGTTTGACCTTCTCGAATACCCGTTCGGGAAGTAAATCTTTCATGCAATCAAAATGTTGGTTACAGCTAGGTCTTCGTTTACACGGTGAGCATGGCTTTGCTTCGAACAAAACCTGCGTGCGTGATGAATCGGTTTGTGTATACGGTATCGTTGAACCGAAAAGAGCGATTGTGTTGGTTAACAGTGCTGTACCCATGTGGGTTAAGCCAGTATCCACACCTATTAGGCCACGTGACAATAGGATAGCAGCCGCACTTTGTCGCATAGACAGTTCACCCGCCAGTACATAGCAATTGGCAATGCCGTTAACTAAATCTGCGGCAAGTAACCGCTCAGCGGGTCCCCCCAGCACCACAATCGATTTACCCTCAGAGGCTATTGAGGTAAGTAGTGCTTTCCAATGTTCAACTGGCCAGTGCTTTTGAGGACGGGTCGTAAACGGCGCAACTGCAATGTAATCTGTTGGAATAGAATGTTGTTGCAAGAGAGAATTAACGTAATCAATATCTTCAGGCAGGATACCCAGTGTCAGTGAGTAATCAGTTGCACCCAGCCATTGTCCGAGATGCCGGTATTCACTGCTGATCTGAGGAGAAAGAGGTTTAACTACGCTTTCGGTAAGCAGCCAGTGACTGCGCTCTTTACTTACAAAACCAATGCGTTGTTTGGCGCCACTTAACCAGGTAAAGAGTGCACTTTTAAGTAACCCCTGAGCGTCTATAGCGATATCAAATTGCTGTATACGCAGAGTGTTTATAAAACGGCGAATGGCGCTAAACAATTGCCAGTATTGGCGGCCTTTCCACAGTGAACGCCAGTGCTGTCTCGGCCATACAATAACGTTATCAATGGCAGGGTGGGTTTCTACCAGTGAAGCGTAGGGTGATTCAACCAACCAGGTTACGTTGGCGTCAGGAAATCGGGATTTTATGTTGGACGGCAGGCCTGAGGCCATTACAATGTCCCCCATTGAACTGAGTCGCACCAATAAAACCGAAGTTGTGGATGAGGGTGGCGAAATCATGGTTGCGGATACTGCCTGAAAATAACGATTCTCCTAATGCGATGGTTGAATAGTTAAGCAACCAAACACGACAATTTGATGACGCAAACAGAATATGACCGAACTCAATAAACCCTATCGCCCGACCTGGTATCAGGATGCCTTTCGCTGGTTCTATTCTTTTATACTGGTGCTGGTGATCCCGTTTGCGTTTATCAATTTAGTACTCCGGGGTTCGACGAGATCGAAAGATTACAATCGCCGGCGATTTGAGCGCTTTGGCTTCGTTGCACACGCACCTAAACAGCAGGGATATTTGTTTCATTGTGTGTCTGTAGGTGAAGTTGTGGCGGCCTCCTGTCTGATTAAGCGCATAATGCAGGAACAGCCTGACGTTCAGATTACCGTCACCACTACTACGCCAACCGGATCAGCAAGAGTCAGAGCTATATTTGGCGATGCGGTGCATCATTTCTATTTACCCTACGATTTACACATGGCGATGGCAGGTATGTTAAAGCGTATCAAGCCGAGCATGGTAATGATCACCGAGGTGGAATTGTGGCCCAATTTGATACATGCCTGTTGGAAACGCAACATCCCGGTTGTCGTTATTAACGCTCGAATGACAGATCGCTCTGCCCGTCGATATAAAAAATTCCCTGCTTTGTTTGAGCCAATGTTACATAAGCTATCCCACGTGTGTGCTCAGGGTGAACGGGACTTCAATAATTACCAGTTTCTGGGTATGGCTGGCGATAAATTAACGCTAACACAAAACATAAAATTTGATCAGGCTGCTGCATTAACATCATCCAAAGCCAATTTTTTGGAGCTTGAGCAGCAAAAGCGGCAAATTCTTATTGGCGGTAGCACGCATGATCCGGAAGAGTCAGTATTGCTTGATGCATATCGAGAGCTTAAAACCCAATATCCAAAGTTGTTGTTAATTCTGGTCCCGCGACATCCGGAGCGATTTGAGCTGGTTGCGAAAATGGTTGTTAAGAGCGGACTACAATTGTTGCGTAGTGCTGATTCTCCGACAATCAACGCGCAATGTGATGTCGTGCTGGTTAACGAAATGGGGCGTTTAAATGCAGCCTACGATGTAGCGGATATCGCCTTTGTGGGCGGCAGTATTGCCGAGCGGGGCGGCCATAACGCTCTGGAGCCTGCGGCGAAGAAATTGCCGATTCTGATGGGCATGAGCACGCATAATAATCCGGAAATATGTAGCAAGCTGGTTGAAGCTGGTGCACTCACTCTGATTGAAGATGGATTCGGGTTACAGGCAAAAATAAAGCATTGGTTGGATGATCCTGAATCAGCACATCGCGCGGGCATGGCTGGCTTTCATGAGCTCGTTAGAAATAGCGGCGCACTGGACAAAACCCTTAACGTTGTCAATTCGCTACAGAGGTAAGATTTTTTCCTTACCTGAATAAGACCCGAGTGATCAAATAATAGTCACCAAAATTGGGCGTGAATGTCGGTGCACGCCCTGTTTTGGGTAAAATTGTATAATATAAAATGTTTTACCTTACGTAGTTTATTTGTAAGCTTTTGAAATTTAATGTAAATTGATTTTATGGCATGTTGGCCCATGTATTGCTATCAACAGTCGACGTTGTAATTGAGTAAATCAAAAACACTAACGGTTGCACCTAACGCACCACTTAATTGCTCGTTTTTTCCAGGGAGAGGCACCCTGTCGCAAGACAGGGTGCTATTCTTAACTACTTCTCCTGGGTAATCGCCGCTACTTCTTCCTTCGGCAAAGCCTCCGGCTCCACCAGACTAATAAGCTTCCATCCTGCTCTAGGACTCATTTCATTCGAACTTAACATAACGTGTAATCGCTTGTTTTCATCAACGGCAATTAACGGTGTAGCCTTATCTGAATACTTGCGCAGGTAATCCTGATAAGTAAATTCTGGCGTGATGGACGTGGTTTTTATCTTTCCGCCGCGACTGACTGTGCTGGCCAGATAGCCATAGGTAACGCCTTCGCCGAATAGCGATAGTTTTTTCGCGTAATCTTCCGACACCTGATGGCTTGGTCTGGTGCTGATTAAATTATTGGTTAGTCCCCACACTTTGTTTTCGCCAAGAGAGTGCTCAAAATGATAAGACACCAGCGGATTTAACTGTTTGTAAGGCGACAAGATCAGCACAGTACCTATGCTGCTCAAATCCAGATGCAATGACGCATGTTCCGATATGGGATTGCCAAAATACACCGGAATATCCTGCATCCGTGCTTCACGAATGGCATCCCAGTTGGTGTCGGCTACTCTCACTGGTACTTTGTGCTTGATAAGTTCCGAGGCCAGCAGGCGGCTAAAGTGACTTGCACCAAATAACAGGAAGCCATTGGGTACAGGCGCTCTTACGCCCAGAAAACCTGCCACCGCTTTGGCCGTAAGTCCTTGTAATACAACGGTAGTAATAATGACTAAAAAGACTAACGGTACAATAACTTCTACGCCGTCGTAACCGAGCGCTTCTAGTTTCAGTGAGAATAAAGCAGACACTGCTGCGGCAACAATGCCACGTGGCGCTATCCAGCTGAGTAGTGCCAGCTCACGCCAGGTTAAACCAGTGCCATAAGAAGAAATAAACACCGACAAAGGGCGGGCAATAAAAATGATCGAAACCAGTACGATGGCTGCCGCCCAGCCCACCTGTGCAATGGCACCCAGGTCGAGACGCGTCGCCAGTAAAATGAACAACCCGGAAATTAGCAGTACACTGAGTGTTTCTTTGAATTCAAGAATATCAGCTACGTCAACATCGCGCATATTGGCTAGCATAATGCCCGCAATGGTAACGGTTAACAGGCCGGATTCGTGGGCAACAAAGTTGGAACCGGCGAAAGCGCCTAATATTATGGTTAACACCGCTGTATTGCGTAAGTAGTGCGGTACCCAATGATTACGCAATGTAATGCCAAGAAAGTAGCCTACCGCCAGGCCCGTTACCAAACCTACGGCAATTGTTTTGCTAAAGGCAAAAATGGTATGCGACATCGCACCCTGAGCCGAAATAATGTACTCATATACAATTACAGCCAGCAGGGCGCCGATGGGATCTATGATGATTCCTTCCCAGCGAAGAATATTACCAATATTGGCTTTAGGGCGAACGGTGCGCAGCATTGGTACTATTACAGTGGGTCCTGTTACCGTTACTATGGCACCAAAAAGAGCTGATAGCTGCCAGGTTACCTGTAGCGCAAAATGCGCTACCACAGTGGCAATTACCCAGGTAACTAACACACCAATAGAACACAGGTTTCTTACCATGTTTCCGTGTCCGGCGATGTCCTGATATTTCAGGGTAAGCGCGCCCTCAAACAGTATGATGGCAACTGAGAGCGACACTACCGGAAACAACAGGTCACCGAATAAATTGTCCGCATTCAATACACCAAACACCGGCCCAACCAGAATACCAATAACCAGTAATGGCAATATAGCGGGCAAACGGATGCGGTAGGCAAAGTACTGACAACCAATGGAAAGTAAACCAACGGTAACCAGAGCTAAAGTGGGATCTGTCACAACATATTCCTATCATTACTATTCACAGCACACCGCGAATCAGGCTTCGCTTCACCGTGTAGCTGCGGTAAACCTATTAGGTAAAATTACCGTCACAATACCGAAAATACGTCTGTTAGCATAGCAGTAATAGTGTCAGCTAATTTTACACTGCCGTTATAGGGCTGTGATCACCAAACTGCTAACCTAATGATCTTCAGCCTTTTTTATAAGTGGAATGTTTTTTGCATTTTTCTTTGATTAACAAAGCATTATCGCGGTGGTAGTAGACATGAAAAAATTAATCAGCCGACGTTTCAAAGCGATACTTTGCGTGCTTGTGGTTGTTTTGGCAGGGATGTCAGTACCGGCACAGGCTGGCATTGTAAAAACTGACATTGTTATGATTGTTGATGAAAGTGGCTCCATGAGCAACATTCATTCTAACCTGGGCAACAGTATTGGTTTGTTTGCCAGTATTTTGCAAGCAGGCGGACTCGATGCGCAGTTTGCCCTGATTGGTTATGGTTTTGCTGGCGATAGCATTCGTTTATTAACCGACTTTGTTGACGCTACCACCTTCGCAGGTTTCACCAATGATTTGTATTCCATTGGCTCTAATGAACCTGCTTATGATGCAACGGCATACGCGCTGGATGCATTGGCGTCCGAGAGTGCGGGGCTAACCTACCGCGATGACGCAGTAAAAAACCTGATTTTGTTTGCAGACGAAGCCAGTAACAGCGATACCGAATACGACGCAGCGTCACTGGATGCATTACTGCAGCAAAGCTCGGCGTTATTTAACGTAGTACTTGGTGGCGACTTTACTGATTTGTTAACCCTTGCTGCTAATAACGGTGGTCATGGATTTGATCTGGAAGAACTGAATACCTCAGACACTAATGCATTAACGGCGTTTGTGACTAACTTTGCAGAGGTGAAGCTCCAGGAAACGCTGGATTATTGTGTGGCAAATCCAAATGACCCCGCGTGTAGTGGTGGCTCTGATCCGGTGCCCGCGCCATTCGGGCTAGGATTAATGATTCTGGCATTAGCTGTTATGCGGATACGTAAATAATCCAAATAAATACGTCTTACGTATTTTACATAGGTAATTAACTGGTTCGGTGTTGTAAACGGACTCAAACTAACGTTGATAGCGTAATACATTGGAATGTTAAACGTCGAATTAAAGCGAAAATACCGTTTGCAGTGGGTGGGGGCGAGCCGCTATGCTTGACCGCTTTCACACGCCTGTTCGTACGGAGTTTTCTAAGTTGTCGCGTCGCATGTCCCGCTCGTTTGCGCTGTTTGTTTTATTGTTTCCCATGGCTTGCAGTACCACCACTACCGCCAATTCAGGTCAGTTAACGGTTATAGCAGAACATGGCCTGATGGCGGAGTTAGGTGAGACCTCAGGGTTAATTTGTAGCGCTGATGCGCAGTACACAATTGCCGATTCGGGTAATAGCCCTACTTTGTATCGCATTGATGATGACGGTGTGATTATTGAAAGCGTTGACGTTGCCAACAAGAATCACGATTGGGAGTCAGTTACCGCGGATGATAAGTACTTTTACATCGGCGATTTTGGTAATAACGCAGGTAAACGCAAAGAATTACTTATTCACAAAGTAAATCGGGGTGATTTAACCCATGACTCCCTAATAACGTTCACCTACGATAATTACGACCCCAAGAACAACCAGTTATATGCTCACGACTTTGATGCAGAGGCCATGGTTGCGCGTAGCGACAAATTGGTACTGTTTTCAAAAAGCTGGCTCACCAAAACGCTGCATGTTTACCATTTGGATAAACAGGCAGCAGAGCAGCAAATTGCGCCGGTAATTGCTATTGAAGGTCTGCCCGGTATCGTAACCGGGGCCGATTGGGATCCGTTTCACAATCGTTATGTAGTAGTGGGATACAACAGCAGTGCTTTTGGTATTGTTGATCCATTTATCGCGTTTTTATCTGAAGATTACAACCTGATGGACAGTTTTACGTTAACTGGTTACGGACAGGTTGAAGGGTTGTGCGTAAAAAGTGAAGACGAGATCTGGCTTACCCAGGAGAACTCGCCATTCAGCATTGCCAAGCTTATTAAAATCAAGATAGCGTCGCTGGCAAAGAGCGAAGCTCAATAACGCCGAGAGATGCTGGTGGTACGCGCACTTACCACCAGCATCAACGTGTGTTTAAATTTGCTGTTAGTTCAGCACACCCAATGCAGTTTCAATTCCGGGATCCACAGTATTGTCTCGGTCTTCGCGAGAAAAATACGGCACCTCGATATCCACCGGGATCCCACTTCCTTCGTACCACTCATCGTTAGCAGACAGATACACTTCGTTAGACAAGCCCAGTGTGTGCCCGCCAGGTAGTACCCATTCGAGAATATCGGAGAATATACCTTGTGTGGCAGTACCAATAATGGTGACTTGCCCATGCGGCTGCATTGCGAGAGTGAATACTTCTGCTGCGGAAGCCGTATCTGCGCTTACCAATAGTGCTAACGGCTTGTTGGTATAACTAACGTGTGATGATGGTTCAATTAACGCTTGTTGTGTTTGCGTTACACTGTTGCCGTCGCGGGCGTACTTCTGATAACCCAAATATTCTGTATCGGTGAAGCGGCTGGCAATAGCCAGACTAATATAATCATTCCCGCCGCCGTTTGCGCGAATGTCGATAATCAGGCCGTTTGTGTTACTTAACTCCGAGAGGGCCTGATCGATGGCAATGTTCAGGTTGTTTAATGCAGACGTCGTGTGTGCCAAGTCGTCCTCGTCGTCCGATACCGAACTGTAACCCGTCATAGATTCGATACGCAAATAGCCAATGTCATCAATACGGAACCAGGTGATCTGTTCAGTGCTATCCTGTTCAACGTCACTGGTTGCATATTTCAGTACAATGGCCTGCTCGGTGTGCAATGCATTGTCCAGATACGCTTCTATGGCGGCAATCCTGCTTGCCGTCATTTCGTTGGCTCTGAGAGGGTAATGCAGGTTGTGGTTAAGCGCATATTCCTCAATTAAATCCATGGTGTGTGTTTGTTTACCCAGCACTTTGATCAGGGTACCGTCTGCCGCTTTAAATGAGTTGTGCCCATCCTGCAGTGCGGTAAATGTGTTATACACAGATTCATAGAGCGTATTGATGTCAGTGGTAACCGTTAAACTCTGGTTATAGGCGAGTTGAGGCCAATCAATGCCCATACGCTCAAAATCAACGTAATATTCCTGCATGATCTGAGTATACAGCGCAAATAAGTCCTGGTTACTCAGTGTCGATTCGGCGGTTAACACATTATCCTCGCAGGCTGCTGGCAGACTACTCTCTTTATTGAGCGTACGTGGCGGCGCGCCAAAAGTGTCGGTTCCATAGCCTGCGGTCCAAATCAGTGATGATTCGTCGCTACTCAGTGCTACGCTTCGGTTTAATTCCGCCGTGGTTAATCCATTAAAGCTTGCTTGTAAAACGCAGTAATCACTGGAGAACTTATAGTAGTTTACGCTGTTGCTTTTCACTTGCAGCGCATCGGCATAGCCACTGGCTACCCACACGCCCTGATAAGCCGTGTCGATGGTTGCTCCGCCTGGGTTGCCACCGTTGTGTTGATTTACCTGTTCTTTGCCGTTGTTACTGCCACAAGCGGTGAGTAACAATACACTCAATACCGCACAGGCGATGGGAGTGATGCTTCGCATAATAGACCTCCGTGTTTAAGCCTATAAATAAAAATCAAGATGGATGTGTTCCTGAACCGTCAGGGCCCGGTAACATGGGTAGTAATGGCTACCGGTGAATCAATGCCTCAGCAGGAATGATTGAAGTGTGCAATGCGGCGGGTGAAACAAGGGTCAAAAAACCAGTAGGAATAAAAGTGTTGCGTTTATGCGGTAACAACCTGCAGTGCGGGCCACTTTACCAGCCACTGCTTTTGCTCAACTCTGGAAAGAAAAACGGACATCTCGCGCGCAGGATTCCAGGTGATATGTTTTGCAAACAGCGATTCAAAACCAAATCCGGAAATAAAGGTGAATTGGCCGTTGTGCAGTTGCACGGCAACCGCGGTTTCCTTTTCCGGCCAATGCCGCATGGCGTCAATTACACTGGTGTAAGGCCTGTCGTTATTGCGGATATGCATTGTGGCCTGATTCTTAACCTGCCAGCCAATGCCAGGCATTAACGCTTCAAGTTGAGTCTCATAACCCCGGCAATTCGACGGGCAACAATGGTGGTTGTCAAAGTAAATCACATCCACATCATTCAGTGGTGTCATTGAACTAACGGCGTGTATGTGATCCCAAACCAGATTCCGCAAGAAACCGGCAGCAATAAACGCAGATGACAACTGAAGTTGCGCCACTGCTTGCAATGCTTTCATCCTGAGCGGGTCGGCGTTGATTAGCCTGGTCATGATGGCCTGGTATTGCAAATCCGCCATTGGGGGTGGGTTACTCGCAGTCTCTTGGCATATTCGCAGGGCTAACCATGCTGGTTTCCGTTTTGTGTACCGGCACATCTACCTTCCCGCTGGCAATCACTTCACCCAACTGCCACAACTTCCACTCTCCCCGCTCATAGATATCCCATTCTTCATCATGGGTAAGCGGGTCGGTTGCAATAATGCTCACCACATCATTGGTGGTGGTTTCGGCGGAAAAGTCGACTTCTACTTCCACATCTTTTAGGCAGGCGGGTCCGAACGGCGCGCGACGGGTAATGCTGGCCATTTTGGTACTGCAAAAACTGAATAACCAGTCTCCGTTGCTAAGCAGGCAGTTGAATACACCTTGTTGCGCATATTCCTGCGCCAGCGATACCAGCGCTGAGGCTAACTGCTGTGGCATGGCATCGCGGGGCAGGTTCTGACGAATACTGTTCATCAGGTCACAAAACAACTCTTCGCTGTCGGTGTCGCCTACCGCTTCATAAGTACCTACCCGGCGGGTAAAGCCCGGGATCTGGCCATTGTGTGCAAATACCCAATAGCGCCCCCATAACTCGCGGGTAAACGGATGTGTGTTAGACAGGTTTATGTTACCCACATTGGCCTGGCGAATATGACAAATAGCGGTTTTGCTTTTAATTGGAACTTTGCCTACAAACTCGGCAATTTTAGAGGTAGCACAGGACTCCGCATCATGGAACAGTCGTACCCCTTTACCCTGATAAAAAGCAACGCCCCAGCCATCTTTGTGGGGGCCGGTCTCGCCACCGCGACGCGTGAGTCCGGTAAAGCTAAAACACAAATCGGTGGGGGTGTTGGCGCTCATGCCCAAAAGCTCGCACATGCTACTTCTCTCTATGCCCTAAAATCTTGGTTACTTGCTTGCTCGCCCGTTCATCCATCTGGTGGTTTGGGTGAGATGCTCAATATGAGTATACATCAATAAAGACACTGAAATACGCACTTCTACGAAGATTGGCATAATGCCGCAGACGTAAAAAAGCCCTCGGGTGAGGGCTTTTAAACAAGAGGATTATTTCTCTGAGGTTACCGGGAAACCGCGATCACGCATCAGGGCTTCGACTTTTGCGTCGCGTCCGCGGAATTTGCGGTACGCTTCGGCCGGATCCATTGCGTTGCGGATGGAGAACAGGTACTTCACCAAACGATCCGATACGGCTTTATCGTAATAGCCACCTGGTGCTTCTTCAAACGCTTCAGCGGCATCTGCGGTGAGCACTTCTGCCCACATGTAGCCATAGTAGCCAGAAGAATACCCTTCACCAGAGAAGATGTGTCCAAAATGCGTGGTACGGTGACGCATTACCACTTCTTCCGGCATGCCGATTGCGGCTAACTGCTCGCGTTCAAACGTATCGGGGTCAATATTTGCTGGATCCGTTGTATGATACAGCAGGTCCATAATCGCTGACGCCATATACTCGGTAGTCTTGAAACCTTCATTGAACGTGGCGGCATTGTTGATTTTTTCAATCAGGCTGGCCGGGATGGGTTCGCCGGTCTGGTAATGTACCAGGAACTGATCAACAACTTCGTCGGTGGTTAACCAGCGCTCCAGCAACTGCGACTGGAATTCGGTGTAATCACGCACACCTGAGTGTGATGTGGGGTATTTTACCGTTGCGGATAAGAAGTGCAGCGCATGGCCAAACTCGTGGAAGTAAGTTTCTGCATCATCCCAGGAAATCAGTGTAGGTTCACCTTCAGGGCCTTTTACAAAGTTCGAGTTGTTTGACGACAACACAGTTTTTGCACCATCAAACGTGGTGTGGCTGCGGTAGGTGGTTGCCCACGCGCCTGAGCGTTTGCCCTTGCGTGCAAACGGATCCAGATACCACAAACCAACCAGCTTACCCGAGTCTTTGTCGGTTACTTCCCATACTTTTACGTCGGGGTGAAAAACGGGTACTGAGCCTTCGGGTACCGGCGTAAAGTTAAAGTTAAATAAACGGCCGGCAACGTAGAACATGGCCTCGCGCAGCTTGTCCAGTTGCAGGTATTGTTTTACTTCATTGGAATCCAGATCGTATTTGGCTTTACGCACTTTTTCGGCGTAATAACGGTAATCCCATGGTTTGATGGTGATGTTATCGCCCAATTCGTCAGCAATCGCCTGCATATCGGCAACTTCTTCCTTCACGCGTGCAATGGCAGCTGGCCATACCTTCATCATCAAATCCATCGCGTTTTCCGGATTCTTCGCCATGCGGTCTTCCAGGCGCCACTGGGCGTAATTCTCGTAGCCCAGCAGTTTAATGCGCTCATGGCGTAATTCTAAAATCCGCTTTACTAACGCGTTGTTGTCAAATTCATCGCCGTTATCACCACGGCTGTAGTAGGTGGTCCACACCTGCTCACGCAAATCGCGGTGCGTTGAATAAGTAAGGAACGGATCCATTGATGAACGGGTATTCGTAATCGCATACTGACCGGCTTTACCGCGCTCTTCGGCGGCCGCGGCGGCGGCTTTAACAAACGATTCTGGCAAGCCATCCAGTTGTTCGGCGGTAATATAGGTTACATAGTTTTCTTCGTCTGCCAGTACGTTGTTAGAAAACTTGGTATGCAAGCTGGCCAGCTCTTCGTTAATGGCAGCATAGCGGGCTTTCGCATCACCATCCAGCGTAGCGCCGTTACGGGCAAAGCCATTGTAGGTTAACCAGGTAATGCGCTGTTCTTCTTCAGTAAGGGTGGCGAGTTCGTCACTTTCATAAACGGCTTTTACACGACTAAACAGTTTTTCATTCTGGTTGATCTTAGAGCGATAGGCTGACAGTTTAGGTGATAATTCACGCTGAATGTCACGAAATTCCGGACTGGATTGATTCGAACTCCAAATCCCGTAATAAGTATATACATTGCCAATTGCGTTACCGGCCCGTTCCAGTGCAACAATGGTGTTGTCGAAGGTTGGGGCTTCAGTGTTATTGGCAATGGCGTCAATTTCTGCCAGGTTTGCGGCCATGGCCGCTTCCATTGCTGGCATCAGATCGCTGAGTGACATTTTGTCAAACGCGGGTACGCCACCGTAGGGGCCCTGATAGTCTTGCAGGAGAATGTTGTCACTCGTTGCAACTTGTGCCTGCGCCGGGGCGGCAGAAGACGATTCAGTTACCGGTGCCTGCGAGCAACCAGCAAGTGCCAGCAGCAACGCCGTGGCGGTAAGGGTATGAGTTAGTTTTATCATTGGATTTACTTCAACTTATCTGTCGTTCTTATGTTAATGAGAGCCGATGTAATAACTCGGTATGCATCAACTAACCAGTTTATGTGCAGAGAACAGATTGTGAAAGGTATTTTACCGCGATGGTTTGCACCAGAACGCTTATGAGCAGACTCTGGTGCAAAATAAAAACGGATTAGGCAAATACAACCGTTTTGTTGCGATGAATGATTACGCGGTCTTCCAGGTGATAACGCACGCCATGTGCAAGTGCGTTTACTTCGCAGTCCTTGCCCTTGCGAACCATATCGTTGGCTGAGTCACTGTGGCTGATCCGCTTAACGCTTTGCTCAATGATGGGGCCTTCGTCCAAATCGCTGGTGACATAATGACAAGTCGCGCCAATCAGTTTTACGCCTCGTTCGTAAGCCTGCTGATAGGGCTTTGCACCAGCAAACGACGGCAGGAAGCTGTGATGAATATTGATCACTTTGCCAGCCAGTTTCTTGCATAAATGATCTGGCAGAATTTGCATAAATCGGGCAAGTACGGTGAGGTCGATTTTGTATTCTTCCAAAAGTACTTCGATTTGCTTGAACGCCGTTTCTTTTCCTAGGGTCTTAAAGTCTACCCAGTGGAATGGCACCTTGTACCAATCGGCAAACTGCTTGAGTTGCGGGTGGTTACCAATAATGCACGGAATGTCGCAATGCAGTTCGCCGGTGTGCCAGCGGTGTAAAATATCCACCAGACAATGAGACTCCAGACTGGCTAGTAAAGCTACACGCTGTTTTTTACTGGAATCGGTGAGTTTCCATTCCATTTGAAAGTGATTGGCAAGCGGTGTAAAGGCTTCAATAAACCGGTCATAAGACAGGTTAATGGAGTCGGTACTGATTTCGTGGCGCATAAAAAAGCGACCGGTTTGTAAATCGGTGTGATGACTGGCTTCCAGAATGGACGCATTGTGGTCGGCAAGGAATTGAGACACGCCTGCTACCAGACCAACCTGGTCGGGGCAATCAATAATAAGTCTAAAGGTGTGATGCATGGTTTTATATGGTGATAAATAGTCCCCCCTTTTTACCGAGCGACAGCCTCGCTGTAAAGGGGAAAAGCCTTAAAATTGACCTCTTTGCAGTTTTTCCCGCACTGAAGACGGGTTGAGCAATGGCCAGCTGTGCCTTACAGGGTAGCGGACCCCACTGGGAGTCGATACCGATTCGAACAAATGAAAATGACTAAACTGGCAGGTTATCTGGGGTGCAACCAACGGCGGAGGATAGTCTGCTTTAGTATTGCGGATCAGCGTAACGTGCGGGCGGTAATCCCTTCGCTCAACCTCAATGTCAGCTTGTCTGGCAGCAGTGTTCACACTGGCTGCCAGTTCCATAAGGCCGGCTGGTGGCGCTGAAGGTGCGGCTAACAGGATATTCGGCCCCTGCCAGTAAGCAGTGGTGTCCAGGGTAACCTCAAAAGGAGCGGCTGCTATATTGCCCAGTGCGGTAATAATGGCTTCGTGCTGTCGGCTGTTGATATTGCCTAAAAAGCACAAGGTAATGTGAAAATTGGCGGCCGGCACACTCTTCGGCTGACGTACGGGCACTTTAGGCTGATTGGCATTTCTCATGTGAGAAGCGGGCTGTGCGGGCAGGCTTTTTTCCCGCCAGTGTTCCAGCGCCAGCTTACTTTGAGCCGATAAATCTAAACCGATAAAACTTCGCATTGTCATCTGGCCTGCCGTTTTAGTATTCGTTATAAATGAACTGCAACAGTGCGCAATGTTACTATAGTTGCTTATTTTAGTATAAGTGCGGTGTGTGATTTGGCCTGAAGGGTTAACATACAGTGCATCTGTAGTATGAACATTGATGTTGTGAGAACCATTCAGGTATGACGCTCCCTGTAGAATCCTTACTGGCACAGTTGTGCGAATCACTCAAAGCCCGGGATGTACTGCTAAGTGCCCCGCCTGGCGCAGGTAAATCCACCGCTATTCCACTGGCCTTATTAGCGAACAGCAACAAGCACATTGTGATGTTGCAGCCCCGGCGTGTGGTAGTTAAGCAACTGGCCAGTTATCTGGCATCGCGATTAGGTGAATCAGTAGGCCACACAGTGGGTTATCGCATTAAGGGTGAGCAAGCGGTGAGTAAACATACGCGGCTCGAAATAATTACCGAGGGCATATTGAGCCGCCGGATCCAGCAGGACCCGGAACTCAATGGCGTTGATATCATTATTTTTGATGAGTTTCACGAGCGCAACCTGCACAGTGATTTTGGATTGGCTTTGGCCATTGAGGTAAGGCAGGCGTTGCGAGACGACCTCCGGCTGTTGGTGATGTCGGCAACGCTGGATGTATCACCTATTCATGTGCTGTTACCTGATGCAGAAGTGCTGCACAGCGATGGCCGCCAATTTCCGGTAGACGTGACTTATTTGGGCCAGTGTCAACATGTTGAACTGGTGAACAGCCTGTTCAGTCATCTACAGACGATCATTTCATCGGAGCCGGGCGACATACTGGTTTTCCTTCCTACTGTGAAGCACATTTTGCAGCTTCAGCAGCGCCTGAACACACAGTTGTCTGACACTGCAGAGATATTGCCACTGTATGGAAATTTACCTCTAACAGAGCAACAACGCGCGCTTAAACCAACATCCGATGGCCGACGAAAAATTATTCTGGCCACCAATATTGCCGAAACCAGTTTAACGATTGATGGCATAATGGTAGTGGTAGACAGTGGTCGTGAGTTGATTGCCGAGTATCATCCCAAAAGTCAGATGACCGAGTTATCACTGCAGATGATATCCCAGGCGTCGGCGGAACAACGAAAAGGCCGTGCCGGACGACTTTCGGCAGGGAAGTGTTTTCGGCTATGGAATGAAGAAACACATGGGCGGTTACGCAAGTTCAGTCAGCCTGATATCCATACGCAGGACATTACGGGCCTCGTGCTACAAGCAGCGGCCTGGGGTACCCCTGTAAAAGACCTCGCACTACTTGACATGCCGTCTGACGCGCAACGGCAATCTGCCACGCATGCCCTGATACAACTGGGTGCATTTAATGACAGTACAGAGATCACTGCACTAGGGCGCGACGCGGCACAGTTACCGGTGCAACCGCGCACCGCCTGTATGTTACTGGCGGCGAGTCGGCTGACAACAGAAACAGGCGACAAAGACTGGTTAGTGGCAGGGAGCGTGATTGCCGCGCTATCTGAAGATCCGCCCAAAATGCCAGATTGGGACCTACAGACTGGGCTCAGGCAACTGCCGGACGGTACCAGACAACGTTTGGCAGATCAGGCTATTCGACTCATTAAACTGTTAGGTGGTCAGGCCGACAAGTCGGCCCTGTTTTACGTATCGGCTGACAAACTGGCTGTTGCGGTAGCATTAATCAATCCAGACTGGGTGGCACGCATGCAACCTAACGGCACGCTTAAGCTGGCCTCTGGCGTAGGCGCAGAGCTGCCAGAGGATGCCCATGTTAGCGGGGAATGGCTAGCGGTACTTAACGGTCAGCGCCGCGGTGCAGTGATGCAAATACGCTCGGCGCTGGCAATTGATATCGCTTTGTTGAAGACGCATTTTGGCGGGTTGTTTTTCAACAAGGAAGTGCTGTACTACGATGCTGCTGCGGATACGTTGCGGGCGGAAAAGCAATTGCGATTTGGCGATATTGTGCTGAGCAGTGTGCCGCTAGCCAAAGCAGACGTTACTTCCCGAGGCGATTTTTGGCGTGATTGGCTTGCCGCAAGACCCATAAAGGATTGGCCAAATTCCGCGCTGTTGATACCCGTTTTACATCGATTGTCGATGGCAAGAATGCTTAATCTTGAATATAAAAGCTACGGTGAACCTTGCTCCTGGCCTGATCCTACGGATAGCTGGGTACTTGCCAGTGACACTGTGCACAGCGCGCTTCAGGCGTGTCAGTCGGTTGCGCAGTTAAAGCAATTAGCGTGGGATAAGCTAGTGGTTCAATCGTTGCCCTGGGCACTTCAGGAAGCGCTGAATATGCAACTTCCAGAGGCGATCACGGTGCCAAGTGGCACTAGTCGGTCATTGCGGTATGAGAACGCTACCCGGGTGGTGTTGGCGGTGAAAATTCAGGAAGTGTATGGCAGTAGCGAGCCGGTTTGCGTGGCGAATGGCCGACAAACGGTGACGGTTGAATTGCTCTCGCCGGCCAACCGGCCAATACAGACCACTGACGACTTACCGGGCTTCTGGAAAGGGAGTTATGCCGAGGTGCGCAAAGAGATGAAAGGCCGCTATCCCAAACACAACTGGCCGGAAGATCCGACCACTGCTCAGGCAAGTGCGCGTACAACTAAGCCTAAGTAACTGATTCGTCATATTTAATTGCTACTTTGTTCTTTTGACTAATTGACATCGATCAATGAAACCCCGACCAAGGTCTGATTTTCCCATTGTCAGATTAGGTTTATAGATGGTTATATAGTAAACGGTTATTTAGTAAGCGATAGCAAAAGAGGAAACAGCATGAGCAGAGTAGCACTTGTCACAGGTGGGACACGAGGGATTGGTGAAGCAATTTGTACTACGTTAAAAGCCGCAGGCTATACGGTGGTTGCTAACTATGGTGGGAACGATCAAGCCGCGCAGGAGTTTACTCAGCGTACGGGGATCGCAGCAATGAAGTTTGACGTATCAGACTTTGATAAAACCAAGCAGGCAATTTCACAAATTGAAGCAGATTACGGACCAGTGGATGTGCTAGTAAACAACGCGGGTATTACCCGTGATGGCACCATGCATCGAATGACCTTTGAACAATGGAATGCAGTTATCCAGACTAACCTGGCGTCATGTTTTAATACATGCCGTGCGGTAATCGAAGGGATGCGTGAGCGCAGCTTTGGGCGTATTGTGAACATTGGTTCAATCAACGGCCAGGCAGGACAGTATGGTCAGGTGAACTACGCGGCAGCAAAATCCGGTATTCACGGATTTACTAAAGCATTGGCACAGGAAGGTGCAGGTAAAGGGATTACTGTTAACGCCATCGCACCAGGCTATATCGATACCGATATGGTTCGCGCTGTTCCTGAGGATGTACTGGCTAAAATTGTGGCAAAAATCCCGGTTGGCCGTTTAGGCAAGCCTGAAGATATTGCTGACGGGGTATTATTCCTGGTGAAGGATGAATCCAGTTTTATTACCGGCTCAACGCTGTCGATTAACGGCGGCCAACACATGTATTAACCGGCTTACAATAACAACATACATGAGTTAACGGAGGTTCAAGTGCCTGATTTTTGCTGTTCTCAGGCACTTTGTAATCCGCGCTTTACGTGTTTGGCGTAATCGTTACACCAAGTGCTTGCATAACAGATAACGACGGAAACCCGTCTGCTACCATGTCCCGACTCAATTGAAACTGGCGAATCCCCTCGCGGGTGGCTGGTCCAAGAATACCGTCGGCACCACCCACATTGATACCGTGTTCATTCAAGCTGCGTTGTAACGCAATAATGTGATCGCGGCTGTAAGCCGGAAGATCCGGAAGCGGTGCAACCAATCCACCATCACCGGCAATTTGATCGGCCAGTCGGCCTACAGCGATGGCGTAAAACTCAGAATTATTCCAGCGCATGATTACCCTGAAATTGGGATAGGCCAGAAAGGTTGGCCCTTCGTGACCTGCAGGCATAACCAGGTAGCTGTTAAGATCGCTGTTGCCCAGGGCATTGCCCTGCGCATTCGTTATCCCTAGCGCGTCCCAATCTGTAACTGTGCGGCGGTTACTGTATCCTAATAAACGATAGTCAAAATCGTTGGGTAACATAACTTCACGCCCCCAGCGAAATCCGGGTTGCCAGCCAAGTTGTGCTAAAAAGTTTGCCGCCGACGTTAAGGCATCGGCTTCACTGTCCCACAAATTGATTTGGCCGTCGTTGTCGCCATCTACAGCGTAAGCGGCATAGGCTGACGGCATAAACTGGGTATGGCCCATCGCGCCGGCCCATGAGCCTACCATACGTTCCTGTTCTAACGACTGAGCCTCTAACAGCTTAACGGCAGTGATCAGTTCTTTGCTGAAGAATGTGCTGCGACGTGGATCACAAGCCAGAGTAGCCAGCGAATCCAGTACTGGCATAGTGCCTTTATAACCACCAAAATTCGTTTCCAGGCCCCAGAATGCCAGTAAGTAATGAGCAGGCACGCCGTATTGTTTTGCCAGTTTAGCCAACAGGGCTTTGTGTTTGGCGGCCAGCTCGCGGCCTTTGTTAATGCGCCAGTCGTTTACGCGTTTACTGAAATAACCGGGGAAGGTTTGAACAAACTCAGGCTGGCTTCTGTCGAGTTCAATGACCCGCGGTTGATAAGCGATTTTTGCAAATACCTGCTGAGCTACAGACTCGCTGACGCCGCTCTCAATGGCGCGCTGCTGTAAATCGGCTTTACAGCTTACAAAGTCGGTTGATTCCGTTTGAGAATAGGCGCTTTGGCTAATGGCCAGGCTACCAAAAACCAGCCCTGCAACGGAGGTACGAAACAGAAGACGAAAATGGCCAGAAAGGAAATGGCGCATGTAATACTCCCTGAGAAAATGAGCACCCATGCTAACGCAAAGCGCTGGCATGGGCGAGTCTGTATCAGGCGTATTTGTGAATAAAGTCGGTAATTAACGGACGAATGTGCTGACGGAACTTAGAGCCACTGAAAATACCATAGTGACCAGCTCCGGGCTGTACGTGATGTTTACGCATCGACTTGGGAATATTCTTACATAGTGTTTGGGCTGCTTCGGTTTGGCCTAGTCCACAAATATCATCTTCAGCGCCTTCTACTGTCATCAAAGGAGTTTTGTCGATAGCCTCAAAATTCACTGGCTCCCCCTGATAAGTAATAGCACCGCGAGCTAGCTCATTGTTTTTGAATACCCGCTCAATGGTTTCCAGATAAAACTCGGCAGGCATATCCAATACCGCCAGGTATTCATCATAAAATGCGCGGAAACGGTCGGCATCCTCTTCTTCACCAAACACAAGGTTCTGGTAGAAGTTCATGTACTTTTTCATATGGGTTTTCTGATTCATGCTAATGAACCCACCCAGTTGCATAAAGCCTGGGTAAACCTTTCTGCCTTCACCCGGATAGCCATGCGGTACTGACATAATCGCCACATTGCGGAACCACGACATCGGGTGTTTCATTGAAAATTCATTTACCCGTGTTGGGTTTTTGCTGGTGTCAATCGGCCCCGCCATGAGCGTGAGCGAGCGCGGCACACAGGCGTTATTCTTTTCTGCCATAACGGCAGTAGCAATGAGTGCCTGCACGGTTGGCTGACAGATTGCGATAACATGGGTACCGGGTCCAAGATACTCTAAGAACTCAATGAGATAACCAACATAGCAATCAAAACTAAAAGGGCCTTCTTCCAGCGGGACTTCCCGCGCATCTGCCCAGTCGGTAATATAGACTTCGTGATCGGGCAGTAATGCTTCTACTGTGCCTTTTAATAACGTTGCAAAATGCCCCGACAATGGTGCAACCAGCAATACCTTGTGGTCATCCCTTACGCCAACACGGTTAAAATGAATCAGATCACAAAACGGCTTGCTGTAAGCCACCTCTTCTTTCACCTGGTGGTACTTACCGTCGATAGTGATTTCGTCGATATTAAACCCCAGCTTTTCGTAGCGACGAGTCAGGCGCATTGCTGTTTCCAGAGAGGCCTTGGTCATTCGGCCTGGAAACGTGTGGGAAAATGGGTTCGACGGATGACTCGCAATATCATTCATCAAGCTAAAGCCTTCGTGCATAATTTGTGCACCCCGGGCCATATAATCGTAGGCTTGGTAGTTCATTCGGTCACTCCTAACAATACAACTAGAACGAGCGCTGAGTAGGACAACAAGGGATTACATCAGTTCATTTTTTGTAAAAAAAATGTAACATAAGACGCAAAAGAGGGCCATAGTTCCCTACAGCCCTCTTTCTCATTCTTTAGTCTTACTTAGCTGCGAATTTAGCAGTAAATTCTTCGCTCATGCCTTTCAGCATTTCACCAGCTTTGGTTTGTGCTGCGGTAATCAGGCTGTAGCTGCTCTTCGCAGATTCAGTCATTTTTTCCTGTAAACCTTCCAGGTACGCCTTTTGCGCTTCTGCCAGGCTCATCAGATCTTTCTGTTGGCTGGCGGTTTCAACGAATGACATGCCGTCAGATAACAGAGTAGAAAACAGGCTGTTTTGCTTCTCTGCTAATTCTTGCATGGTGCTCATATTCAGCGCCGCTAAATCGGTAACAGGTTTCATTGCAGTTTGGAACTTCTCTGTCATTTGTTCGATCATGGTGTCTCTCCTTAAAAGAGTCGTAAGTTAACTTTAAGATTTGGTTGAAGGCGCTGCTTTGGCTGGCGCTTTTCTGGTAGTCGTGGTTTTACGTGTACTGGCTGCTTTCTTTACTGCAGGCTTTGAGGGCTCTGCAGGTTTTGCTTCGACAACTGGCGTTGACACTGGTGCCGGAGTTTCAACCACTTCAGCGACCACTTCTGGTACCTGAGTTGGTTCAGGAGCTTCCGTTTTCACTGGGGCAGGCGCTACCGGCTCAGCGACTGCTTTAGCTGCTGCCTTTGGCGCTGCTTTTTTCGCAACCGGTGCCGATTTGGTGGCGTCTTTCACTGCCTTTTTTGCCGCATCTACGCCGTCTTCCAAAGACGATTTCATTACGTCCTTCAGTTCGGCTTGCATGTGGCTAAACGTTGAATAAGCGCCCTTCGAAGCTAAAGCAAAGCGGTCGCGCATGGATTCAGCGTATTCTGATCCGGCTGCTACTACGCCCTTCACTTCAGTTTGTACGGTAATGCTTTCAATAAACTTTACGCTGTCGGTTAGTAAGCCGGTAAATAACTCAGTTTGATTTTGCGACAGGTCTTCCATTGCCTTTGCATTCATCGCCATTAACGAATTAATTGGCTTGGATGATTTTTTTAACTGTTCTGTAAATTTGCCAAACATATAACACTCCCATCCGAAGTTTATGCTTGCTGCGTTGCAGCATTTGTTGGTTATATATTAGGCAGTCACGCTAGGGATGGTCAAGGGTAATTTTGTTGCAATGCAGCAAAGTGCTAGAACATTATAGAATATATATGTAATTTTTTATGCTGCATTGCAGCAGTAATGAATGAAAAGCTATTTCTTGGACGACTTTTGTGATTTAGTCCATACGTCCAGATTCTGCTCCATCATTTTGCTGAATAAACCCAGTGGTGAGGTATCCACCATGTTCTTCATCATGCCCTGTAGCTGATCTTGTTGTTCCATAAAGCTCACCAGACTTTGTTCCAGGTACTCACGCAAAAAAATCTGCATATCGGAATCGTAAAATCGAATCAACTGCATGAGTAGCTTGTTGGTAAGAATAGACTGGTGCTCGTTGGTTTCTGACTCACTGATAATTTGCAGCAAGATCGTTTTTGTTACGTCTTCACCGGTTTTGGAGTCCACTACATTAAATTCGGTGCGTGCCTTAACCAGTGATTTAATATAATCCATGTTCACATACTGACTCTGTGCAGTGTCGTAGAGTCGGCGATTGGGATACTTCTTAATCGTGATCATGGCAATTACTCTTTGCGGTTTAAGTGCGCAATGTAGCGTAAAAGCGGGCAACAGCGCAAATGTATGCCGCTACCTTTTAAAGATAGCGGCTGTATTCGCAACTGAATCAGTCGAGTCGTTTTTTAACGTAGGAACCCGGTGCGGCTTCTAGCGCTGGGTAGGATTTGTGTTTGCCGGGCTTAGGTGCAGTTACTTTTGCATTGTTGTGCGTTGCCAGCCACTGATGCCAGTCTGGCCACCAGGAGCCTTCTACCTGTTGAGCCCCGTCAAACCAGTTAGCGGCAGTAGGGGGTAACTCCGTGTTGATCCAATGTGGGTATTTGCCGGTTTCTGGTGGGTTAATCACACCTGCCAGATGTCCTGAGCCAGCCAGGATAAAACGCGTGTCGCCGCCCACCAATTGCGTACCCTGATAGGCCGCCTGCCACAACACAATGTGATCCGCGATGGTAGACAGGAAGTACACCGGCATATCAATATTGCCTAAATCAATCGGAACGCCATCTATTACAATTGCGCCCGGTGTTTTCAGCTTATTTTCCCAGTACATAGTGCGCACATACTGCTTAAAGCAGGCGGCAGTGATGTTTGTGGCGTCGCTGTTCCAGTAAAGAATGTCGAATGCGGCAGGATCTTCGCCTTTCAGATAGTTATTAATAAAGTACGACCAAAACAGGTTGTTCTCTCTTAATAAACTGAAGCTCAGCCCCAGAATGCGGCCATCGTACACACCTTTTATGTCGGCATTTTGTTCCATGGCGTTCAGGCTTTCCTCAGTGAGGTAGTTGCCGATTTCACCTGGTTCACTGAAATCCAGCAGGGTGGTGAGCAACGTTAGCGATAATATCCGCTCGTCGCCCTGCGCACGTAAATAGGCCGAGGTCATGGCCGACAATGTACCACCCACGCAGAAACCAACCATGTTTACCTTGGGTTGACCGGTGATATCGCATACCACATCCAGCGCAGCAATCGGTCCGTGCTTCATGTAACTTACGAAGTCATGTTTTGCGAGAGATTTGTCCGGATTTACCCAGGAAATCATAAACACGCTAAACCCTGATTCCAGTAACCCTTTTACGACCGACTTGGTTTCATCCAAATCCAATATGTAGTACTTGTTGATAAACGGCGGTACAAACAGAATCGGCGGCGCATAGGTTTTCGCTTTTTTGGGCGTGTAGTGAATCAGCTGAATTAACTCGTTCTGATACACGATATCGCCGGGTGTAGTAGCCAGATTACCACCCAGATCAAAGGCCGACATATCAGTTTGGGTAATCTTGAACGCTTCAAGCGGGCTCTGCTCAAGGTCGCGCATAAAGTTCTCTATGCCTTTAAGCATGCTTTGCCCTTTGGTTTTCAGCAATTCTTCGCATACTTCGGGGTTCGAGAACAGATAATTGGTTGGCGCAACAGAGTTAATGTACTGGCGCGTGTAGAACTTTACCTGCTCGGCTGATTTGGGGTCGGCAAATGTCATCGAGTCCATCATGCCCTGAAGCATTTTAGAATTAATTAAGTATGCCTGCTTTAAATAACTGAATACCGGGTTTTCCGACCAATCGCTGTGACTAAAGCGGCGGTCGCCGCGCTCTTCTGAGGCCACGTTTTGCGCTTTTTCTCCAAACATGGCCTTAGTGGCTTGTTGCCACAGCTCGGTTTGCTGTCGCATGAACGCCATTTGGTTTTCGATAAGCTTTGACGTGTCCACCTGCACGTTTTCAGCAAGTTTGCTGGTGAGCAAAGCCTGCAAGTGTTCGGGATTAAACATGGCGGCGGTATCGGCACTGCCAGCCTGTCGGGTCAGAATTTTCTGAACCATGCTGTTAAATTGCTCAGCGTATTGATTCAGCGTGTCCAAAATTTCGGTGTGATCCTGTTGCTGCACAAGTACTCCTTGTATGAGCTATTTCTTTGTTGTGACGGTGCCGGAGGCAATGCCTTCCATCATCTTCTGATAAAAGCTAAAGGCCTGCTGACTACCGTCCAGGTAGGGTTTTAGCATGCTCATCATGGCTTCCTGATTACCGTTTTTCATTTGTTCGGTAAACATGGCAATGGAGGCTTCGTGAATTTTGGTCATGTCGGGCCAGCCCAATAATTCGCGTGCTTCAGACGGCGACAGATCAATGTCGATAGAGATTTTCATGGTACACTCCTGTTTCTGGCTGGCTATTGCGTTTGCGCTGCAAATCGCAATGACACAGTCTTTTAACTACCGCTGAGCTGTTAAAAGATTGCGGATAACCGGGCAAAACGAAAACGCGTCCCGTAATGCCAGATTGCTTACAGAGTAAAAATTGTCCATACACTTGTCTAGTCTGATGAGCCAAAAGTATGATACAGAACACAATTAAACGTCATTTACGTCTGTAAGTTCGCCCCAATAACCTCAGTTAGCACTGCTTAACGTTCAGAATTAGTGGAAGATTTGTGACAACCCGATCAAAAAAAGCCGCAGAACCCTCCGTAAAGAAACGCCGCTGGTGGGGCATTACCTGGAAATTACTTTTACTGTTCAGTGTGTTATTGGGTGCATACGTGTTTTACCTCGATGCCCAAATTAAGCATCACTTTACCGGTAACAAATGGCAGGTACCCGCGCAAATTTATGCGCGTCCACTGAATATTGAAGTAGGCGAAGAAATCACCCGCAAGGAAGTGACCGACGAATTAACGCTGCTTGGTTATCGCAAAGTGGCAAGCCCATCCGGCAGTGGTGAGTACAGTGTTGGCGGCAAAAGTATTGAATTGTTCAGAAGAGCGTTTCACTTTCCTGAGGGCTTTCAGCCATTAAAGCGGTTATTGATCCGCTGGGACGGGGCAAGGATTGCTGATATTCGCGATGTGGATACCGGCCAGTCACTACCCTCAATGCAACTGGAATCGTGGCTGGTAACACGCCTCGCCAGTGGCAGCAGTGAAGACCGTATGCTGGTAAAGCTGGAAGACGTGCCGCCGTTGCTGGTGAAAGCACTTACGCTGGTAGAAGACCGGGATTTTTATCATCACCATGGTGTGGCACCCTTATCAATTCTGCGTGCGTTGGTAGCTAACATAGCTGCAGGCAGAACGGTGCAAGGGGGTAGTACCCTTACTCAACAGCTGGTAAAGAACCTGTATTTGAGTCGTGAGCGCTCAATTGAACGCAAAGTAAAAGAAGCGTTGATGGCGATCATCATTGACGCCCGATACAGCAAAGATGACATTATTCAGGCCTACTTAAATGAAGTGTTTCTGGGGCAAAGTGGAGGCATGGCTGTGCATGGATTTGGATTGGCCAGCTACTTTTTCTTCGACCGGCCAATCAATGAATTAGACGAAACAGAAATTGCCTTAATGGTAGCGATGATAAAAGGCCCATCGTTTTACAACCCCAGAAAGTATCCCGAGCGCGCATTAGAGCGACGAAATTTAGTTTTGCGCCTGCTCATGGAAGCCAATGATATTACCCCGCAAGAATACGAAATGGCCGCATCAAGGCCATTGGGGATAGCAACGGGTGACAGTCTGGCAACGGGTAAGCACCCGGCTTTTATGTCGCAAGTAAAACGGGAACTACAACTTATTCTGGCCGATCCCAACATTCGCGAATCCGGGGTGAAGGTATTTACCACACTGGACATTCATGCCCAGCGGCGGGCGGAAAAAGCCTTAACGGACACGTTAAGCAAGTTGCAGAGCGGGCGCGAAGCACCTCTGGAGGGGGCGATGCTGGTGGCCGACATTGCTTCTGGCCAGTTACGCGCCATTATTGGTGGTAAAGAAGTGGAATTTGCCGGTTTTAACCGAGCGCTGGATGCGGTAAGACCTATCGGTTCGCTGGCAAAGCCTGCAGTCTATCTGGCCGCGTTGTCGGAACCATCCCGCTATCACCTTGCTACGCCACTGGAAGACAATCCGCTAACCATTGAAGATGAGTATGGCAAACCCTGGCAGCCACAAAACTTCGATAAAACCTTCAGCGGTTCAGTGCCTTTATTGTTCGCACTGGCAAAGTCGCTCAATGTGCCCACGGTAAATCTGGGCCTGGATTTGGGGCTTGATAAAGTGGCAGAAATGTTTCGGGCGCTGGGTGTTAAGCGGGACTTTCCGCTGGTCCCTTCATTAACCTTGGGAGCCGTTGCACTTACCCCGTTTGAAACTACGCAAATGTATCAAACGCTGTCTAATAACGGTGCATATCGACCACTGCATGCTGTGAGTGCCATTGTGAGTGCTAACGATCACCTGATGTGGCGTCAGGCCGAATACGGTGAGCAGCGGGTGGAAGAAGAAGCGACCTATTTGCTGAATTACGCGTTGTATAAAGTCACTACCGATGGCACTGCCAAGGGCCTTGGACGGGCATTTCCCAACGTGAACATGGCGGGTAAAACCGGCACTACTGATGATTACCGCGATAGCTGGTTTGCCGGATTCGACCGCAATAATCTGTCTGTCGTATGGGTAGGCAACGATGACAATGCCTCTACCGGATTAACCGGGGCAAGTGGCGCGTTGCCGGTGTTTATTGCCTATCAGCAATTAC
This sequence comes from Aestuariibacter sp. GS-14, assembly GCF_006494365.1. GTDB lineage: Bacteria > Pseudomonadota > Gammaproteobacteria > Enterobacterales > Alteromonadaceae > Alteromonas > Alteromonas mangrovi. The sequence goes on along the minus strand of NZ_VHIP01000005.1, from coordinate 174,343 downwards.
AGGAACCGAAATCTTTATCTCGCCGCTTCCCTGATGGTCTGGGGATTGCGCATTTTGATCCGAATACCGGCGAAGTCGTGGTGGCGGGATGCCCAAACAGTATGAGTGTGCCTGCTGTGCTCGACGTACTTCCACCTGCCCAACGAGATTGCTTTGGCAAGCCGGTAACAACACAAAAATCAGAGAAGAAGGCATCTAAAAAATCCTGGTGGGAACGATTGCTGGGTCTTTAACCGCAGCGTCAGATAATGCCTTTAAGAAAAAACTCAGGAAATTGCAATGTGTTTGCAATTCCTGAGAAGTGGCACTACGGGAGTAGTTTGGTTCTGTAAAATCGGAGGTTAGTGAGCAACGGTATCTGACGTGAATAAGTAACGAATTCCGTTAAAAATACCCAGCGCTACCACATAGGCCAATACCGGGCCCAACACCAACCATAAAATAAAGCTGTAAGTGATCATTTCCTGCACCTCGCTGTTCCATGTCCTGCTAACCTGTAAGTCGCAGTTACTATTGCGATAGTTGTGCCAATGAGTGAAAAAATTTTAATGCATTGATATGTATGAATATTTATTTTTCATGTGAAATGCGTGCGACAGCCTGTTGTGGAAGAATAGGTTAAATACACACATTTTTCGTCAAATGCGCTAACTAAGTAGCTTAGTACTGTTTAAGCTGTGGGGATAATGAGAAAAAGCGATAAGACCGATGTGATCTTCCGGTTAGCGCAACCTGCACAAGGCGTGATTTACTGCTGCCATTGAAGTTAATGTGAGTGAGTCAATGCGAAGTACAGGTCTTTTTTTCGGTATGTTAGTAACGGGTTTGTTGTCGTTTGCAACGACAGCAAATGAAGTTGAGTTCAAAGTGCAAGACACGGACGCGCAAGACACGAATTGCGAGGTGCGCTTAGAGGCAAACGATCGGATGCAGTTTGTGCAAAAGCAGTTGTTTGTAAATAGTACATGCGAAACTGTCACCGTGTTGCTTCAGCATATTGGCAAGTTGCCTGTGACGGCAATGGGACACAATGTAGTAGTGGCGTTAGCGTCGGATATGCAGGGTATCGCGGCAGACAGCTTCAAGGCGGGTGTTGCCAATCACTATGTTACCCCCGGTGACGAACGGGTGATCGCTGTGTCAAAGGTAATTGGTGGTGGTGAAACTACCCGTGTTTCTTTTGCTGTTGCTAAGCTCGACCCGGCGCAACGCTATGTCTTCTTTTGCGCTGCACCAGGGCATTGGGTAATGATGAAGGGTGAACTCGTTATTTCGCGGTAAGTTTACCCCAGGCTTGCACAGCTAAAGCAATAATGGCTCCGGCAATCACGCCAGCCACACCATCAAACAGAATGCTCACTAACCAGTCGACAGCGGGGGCCAGGCTGACTGCAGCTTCTGCAACGTGGTGAAGGACACCAATACTGTGGGTGAGAATGCCGCCGCCCACTAAGAACATCGCAATGGTGCCCGCGATGGACAGAAATTTCATCAGTGCTGGTGCAGCGGTTAACATCAAGCGCCCACTTAGTCGCTGCACAGTATTAAATGAGCCAGTTAGCGACTTTCTGAGCAAATACAATCCGAAGTCATCCATTTTCACAATGGCTGCAACTAATCCATACACACCCACGGTAAAGGCGATGCTCAGGCCACTCAAAATCAGTATTTGCGAAAACAAATCCGCATCCTGAATGGAGCCAAGTGTGATCACCACGATTTCTGCGGAAAGAATAAAGTCGGTGCGAATGGCACCTTTGATTTTGTCTTTTTCCATCGCCACCAAATCAACGCTGTCGTCGGCCAATTTGTGTAAACGCGCTTCTGAATCTTCGTGGTCGCCATGGGAAGCAAAAAACTTGTGCAGTAGCTTTTCGGCACCTTCAAAGCACAAAAAGAGCCCGCCTATTACTAACAGGATGGTGATCAACGCAGGTACGAAAGCACTTATCAACAGCGCGGCGGGTACTAAAATAAGTTTATTCAGGAATGACCCTTTTGCAACGGCCATTACTACCGGAATTTCGCGTTCGGGCTTTACTCCCTGCACCTGGTTTGCGTTGAGTGCAAGGTCATCTCCCAGCACCCCGGCCGTTTTCTTGGCCGCCATTTTTGACATCACGGCGATGTCGTCGAGCATGGTGGCAATGTCATCCAATAACGCCAGTAAGTTTGCTGCAGCCACTGTAATTAGTCCTTGTCGAGATGTGTTTTATTCAGCCGCTTGTCTATAAACTGCTGAAAGTCGTTACGTTGGGTGCACTTTACATTGCCACCAAACAGTCCTGCAACCACTGCCAGTGAACTATTCACACCCTTGTCGCAATTAATTTCATGTTCACCAGGTGTTGGCTCGGGATTGGGTTGATACTCACCAATCCTCAGATCCGGCGAGTTTTTTTGTTCACGGTAAGCCCGGGCCGCGGCTTCAGCCATTTCCTGCTGCACCTGTAACTGTTGCTGCTGGAGTGACTGTCCAATCGACTGCCGAATACTGCGGCTGGCGGGGGCCGGGCTGTCGTCAGACTGCATCAAAATGCTACTGGTATCGGTAGTCACCTCTGTGGTCACCTCCGGGGTCACCTCTGGGGTCACCGCTCGGGCAGGCGTGGTTGGCTCCGGTATTGTTTCTTTTGCTACTGCCTCTGCAACAGGCTCAGTTTTTGGTGCAGGCTCATCATTGGGCAGTGGGGCGTCTACTGCTAACTGTTCGGTTATTTCCGCCACTGCCTCGGGGACGGGCAACAAGACTTCCTGCTTTATTTCAGGCGCAGGCGTGATAGCAGGTAGTTGAATCAATACCGCCTTAATTGCGGGAGCAGTCGTTTCTTGTGGCGCGGGAGTTGACCAGGATAGTGACGTCACGATCCCAATATGAACCAATACAGAGAGCAGCACGATTCCCCACAGTGCGTTTGACTGTGTTGGTGGCCTTGAACCTGGTCCTGGTATGTCGTCGACCAGGTCTATATCGATCATTTGCATGCGCAATTCGACCCACTCAGGCAGCGATAGTTCCCTGCGATAAATCGTGTGAATGGCGAGTTAAAATCCCATGGCACTAAAATAGTGCAAAAGGATGTTGTTGCTTTCAAATGGTGCAAAAATTTGAGAAATTCTTGTGCAATTTTGGCGTAAGTTACTGAATTGTATTGATTAAAATTTGTGGCATAGGACTTGTCTTATTAGCATTTGCACAACATCAATATTGCTAAGCAATCCAACATTTGGGAGCAACACATGAAACTAGTCACAGCAATCATCAAGCCATTTAAGCTGGATGATGTTCGTGAAGCCATTTCAGAAATCGGTATCGACGGTTTAACCGTGACCGAAGTGAAAGGTTTCGGACGTCAAAAAGGACACACTGAATTATACCGCGGCGCGGAATATCAGGTCGATTTCCTACCTAAGGTAAAACTGGAAATTGCGGTACAGGATGACCAGGTAGATCGTCTGGTAGAAGCGATCGTTGGTGCAGCGAAGACCGGTAAAATCGGCGATGGTAAGGTATTCGTTTACAACCTTGAAGGTGCCGTTCGGATTCGTACGGGCGAAACAGACGCTGACGCCCTGTAAGCGCCGTCTACGAGAATTTTGCGGAGATAAGCATAATGGAAACAACTTTTGAATTAGGGTACGCGTTAGATACCTTTTATTTTTTGATCTGCGGTGCATTGGTAATGTGGATGGCTGCGGGTTTTGCCATGCTGGAAGCTGGCCTTGTACGTGCTAAAAACACAACAGAAATTCTTACTAAAAACATCGCACTGTTTGCGATTGCTTGTACCATGTACATGATTTGCGGTTACGGCATCATGTATAAAGGCGGCGACATGATGTTGCTGGCTGGTATTATGGGCGATGGTGCAACGGGTGTGACTGAAGAGCCGGCAACCTATGCTCCTGCCGCTGACTTCTTCTTCCAGGTAGTATTCGTTGCAACAGCAATGTCTATCGTATCTGGTGCGGTAGCTGAGCGTATGAAACTGTGGGCTTTCCTGGCTTTCTCAGTAGTAATGACTGGTTTCATCTACCCAATGGAAGGTTCTTGGACCTGGGGTGGCGTGTCTGTATTTGGCATGTACACACTGGGCGACTTAGGCTGGTCTGACTTTGCAGGCTCAGGTATCGTTCACATGGCGGGTGCTGCAGCAGCATTAGCAGGTGTTCTGGTACTGGGTGCACGTAAAGGCAAATACACTGCTGATGGCAAAGTAAATGCTATCCCTGGTGCAAACCTGCCGCTAGCTACCTTAGGTACATTCATCCTGTGGATGGGTTGGTTTGGTTTTAACGGTGGTTCTGTACTGGCTACTGCTACTGTTGAAAGTGCAAACGCAGTTGCGGTTGTATTCATGAACACCAATGCAGCGGCTGCTGGTGGCTGTATTGCTGCGCTGATTGTTGCCCGTATTATGTTCGGCAAAGCTGACCTGACAATGGCATTAAACGGTGCACTGGCTGGTCTGGTTGCAATCACTGCCGAGCCGTCTACGCCAACTCCATTTACTGCTACTCTGTTTGGTGCATTAGGTGGCGTACTGGTTGTATTTAGCATCATCACGCTGGACAAACTGAAAATCGATGATCCAGTAGGTGCTATCTCTGTTCACGGTGTTGTAGGTCTGTTAGGTCTTATCCTGGTACCTTTCACCAACGACAATTCTTCAATCAGCGGCCAGTTGATTGGTGCACTGACTATCTTTGTATGGGTATTCGTGACCAGTCTGGTTACCTGGTTAATCATCAAAGCTATCATTGGTGTACGTGTAACTGAAGAAGAAGAGTTCGAAGGTGTTGATATTAGCGAATGTGGTCTGGAAGCATACCCAGACTTCACAAACGGTCGTTAATCACACTGATAAAATTTAAGATTAGGCACGAAAACAATATTAATAAGCCTATATCACTTCAACTATAACCCCGCTTTTGCGGGGTTTTTCTTATCCTGATACCCTTCTCTCAACACGCTTTAGCAGGTATGCTTTGATTATTTGGCCAACGCCCATAACGATCATGAAAATAATTAGCCGGCTGTTGATATTGCTCACATTTTCTTCTGCGTCTCACGCTTATGACCGCGTAACGGGCGCGCCGTTTGCCAGTCGCTCAGAAGTCATTGCGCAGCAGGGTATGGCGGCGACCAGTCAACCATTAGCTACACAGGTTGCCCTCGATATACTGAAACAGGGTGGTAGCGCAGTAGATGCCGCTATTGCCGCTAACGCCATGCTTGGATTAGTAGAGCCCACCGGGTGCGGGATCGGCGGTGATTTATTTGCCATTGTCTGGGATGCTGAAACCAAACAACTTCACGGCTTAAATGCGTCAGGGCGTTCTCCTGCATCACTAAAAGCCGACTACTTTGCGAAGCAAGGCTTAACAGCTATTCCCTCATTTGGGCCACTGCCGGTTTCTGTTCCTGGTGCCGTAGATGGTTGGTTCAGCTTGCATGAGAAATTTGGCCGCCTGCCCATGACCAGTATTTTATCACCGGCGATTGACTATGCGCGCAGGGGCTACCCTGTGAGTGAAGTAGTGGCTTACTACTGGCAAATGAATGTTGATCGCATTGGACAGTACGACGGGTTCGCTGACGTATTTATGCCCAACGGCAAAGCGCCAGTCACCGGTCAAATCTTCAAGAATCCGTCGCTGGCTGCTACGTACGAGAAAATTGCGACTGGTGGACGCGATGCGTTTTACAAAGGTGATATCGCGCGCACTATTGGCGCATACATGAAAGAGCAGGGTGGCTTTTTAAGTTATGACGATTTGGCGGCGCATACCTCAGAGTGGGTCTCGCCGGTATCCGCCAACTATCGCGGTTACGACGTTTGGGAATTACCGCCAAATGGGCAGGGGATTGCTGCACTGCAAATCCTGAATATTCTGGAACAGTATGATATTGAAGGAATGGGATTTGGATCAGCCGACTATATTCACACTTTTGTGGAAGCCAAAAAGCTGGCGTTTGAAGACCGTGCCAAATACTACGCTGACCCAGCGTTTAACAAGATTCCGGTAGGCGCGCTTATTTCGAAAGAGTACGCGCAACAACGCCGCGCGTTGATTAATCCCGACAAGGCTGCGAAGCGTTACGAAGCGGGTGTAGTGGAAGGCGATACTATTTACCTTACCGTAGCCGACAAAGACGGCAACATGGTGTCACTGATCCAAAGTAACTATCGCGGCATGGGCTCAGGTATGACGCCACCCGGCTTAGGGTTTATTTTGCAAAATCGCGGTGAGTTGTTCACTCTGGCACCCAATCATTTCAATTCTTACGTACCCCAAAAGCGTCCGTTTCACACTATTATTCCGGCGATGGTAACCCGTAATAACAAGCCCTGGTTGAGTTTTGGTGTAATGGGTGGTGCAACGCAGCCGCAAATGCATGCCCAAATTGTGGTAAACCTCATTGATTTTGGGATGAACCTGCAGGAAGCAGGCGATGCCCCACGCTTTATTCACGTAGGCTCGAGCAGCCCAACCGGTGCCCTGATGAAAGATGGTGGCGAGCTGAGTATGGAAACCGGCTTTGCTACGGAAGTGCGTCGTACATTATTTGAGCGGGGGCATCAGTTGTCTGATAAGCTGGGAATATACGGTGGCTATCAAGCCATTCTGTATGATGCCGATAAACAAGTCTATTATGGCGCTTCGGAAAGCCGCAAAGACGGTCAGGCCGCGGGATATTAGGAGTTTTATGTCACAACCACAAAAAGGTATCTGTGCCGAGCCAAACCTGCACGCACAATATTTGATGTTCAACGTGGTTGACGAAGACAGCCAGGCGGTGCGCGCCAAATTAGGGCGAGTACTGGAAGTACTTGATCACTACGACAACGAGCACTATGAAGCCATGGTGTCCGGTGTGATTGCAGTGGGTAACAGCTACTGGAGTGAGTTGTATCCCGGCCCCATTCCCGTCGAGCTTACGCCCTTCCCCGATATGCAGTGCGAAGACAGAATTGCGCCCGCCACGCCTGCGGATTTGTTTATTCAAATCCGTGCTGACCGATGGGATATTTGCTATGCCATTGGCTTAGAGATTATGGAGTTATTGCGTATCCATGTCGAATTGGTTGAGCATGTGCAGGGATTTCGTTATCTGGATGGCAGGGACCTTAACGGTTATGTGTACGCGGCCAACAACCCGCGCGGCATGCAGCGTATGAAAGTGGCCGTGTTAGACGAAAGCGATGAGTTTGTTGGCGGGAGCTATGTGCATGTACAACGATTTCGTCATGATTTACGGCGGTGGCAGAGTTTGTCTCAACGGCAGCAGGAACAGGTGATGGGTACAACTCAGGAACACAATCTGCCGAGCGTTGAGTGTAGTCCGTCTTCACATTCAGTAAGATCTAATCTGTTATCGCACGAAATGGGTACACCGGAGTTACTCAAACAGGGCATGCCCTATGGTGATATGATAGTGCAGGGACTATTTTCGGTAACCTGTTCCGCCAGTTCACAACCGTTTAAGCGCATGCTGCACAGCCAGATTTTTGGTACCGGTGACGGCGATTACGACCGCTGGCTGGACTTTACCAGCGCAGAATCGGGCGGCGCTTACTTTGCGCCGTCCATTAACTACATTAAGCAACAAGCTAAGCTTTAATTCTTTTGGTCGCCACTGCCCATGACACCGGTAAATTTTAATCAGCTGTATTATTTTTATATGGTGGCTGAGCACGGCAGTATTGCACGCGTCAGTGAGTTGCTGCATATCACACCGCAAACCATCAGTGGCCAGATTAGTGCCCTGGAGGATTCCATTGGCGCACGATTATTCACCCGTCAGTCGCGCAGATTAACGCCTACCGAACTAGGTAATCTGGTGCATGGCTACGCTGCCGATATATTTCAGTTAGGTGATGAACTCAAAGCCGTACTCACACAACAACACAGCCAGTGGCAAAGCTTTACCGTTGGGATAACCGACGTGCTGCCTAAAACGCTGGTATATGAAATGCTGAAACCCGTGCTGACACTCCCGGTAAAACTGGTGTGCAGGGAGGGCGAGCTTACCAGCCTGCTGGCCGAACTGGCGGTAAATAAGCTGGATATGGTACTGGCCGACCAACCCATTCAAACCGGTAGTCATGTAAAAGCCTATAGTCATTTGGTTGCCGAATCTTCAATGGCGGTTTATGCCACGCAGGAGCTGGCGACATCGTTAAGCAACGGGTTCCCGGAATCGTTGAATAATCAGCGGTTCTTATTACAAGGTAAAAAGTCGCTTATTCGGCAAAAACTGTTGGGTTGGTTCAGTGAAATGGAGCTTCAGCCCGATATACATGCCGAATTTGATGACAGCGCGCTTATGCTGGCATTTGCCCAGCAGGGGTTAGGCGCATTTGCTGCCCCGGAACTGTTGTCTGCGCACCTTCACACACAATACGGTTTGGTAAAAGTAGGCACTATCGAGCGCGTTACCGAACATCTGTATGCCATTTCCCCTGAACGCAAACTTTCACATCCCGCGGTAGTCACGCTGGTAAAAGCCCTTCGTAAATAGTCAGGATTTGCCTGATTATTTATAAGTTATATTCGATTTTAACTTATAACGTTTGACCCTATATACTCTATGTCTGGGAAATCTCAGAAGCAGGTTTCTATTTATTACAGAGGTTATTATGAAACGTATAGTGCTATTCCTTATCACCAACCTGGCTGTGGTGTTGGTGCTGAGCGTTGTAATGAGCGTTGTATTCAGCGTTCTGGGTATCAACAGCCAGAGTATGGGTGGATTATTAATTTTCGCTGCAATCTTCGGATTCGGCGGATCGTTTATATCGCTGGCTATGTCAAAATGGATGGCTAAGCGATCAACAGGCGCTGTGGTGATCACTGAACCACGCAATGCAACTGAGCGCTGGTTACTGGATACCGTGCGTCGTCAGTCTGAAAAAGCAGGCATTGCTACGCCGGAAGTGGCAATTTACGACTCACCGGAAATCAACGCCTTCGCTACCGGTGCCAGCAAGAACAATTCGCTGGTGGCGGTAAGCACCGGTTTGTTGCAAAGCATGACACAAGACGAAGCCGAAGCGGTACTGGCCCATGAAGTGTCTCATGTAGCCAATGGCGACATGGTAACCCTGGCCCTGATCCAAGGCGTGGTGAACACCTTTGTTATTTTCTTGGCGCGTGTAGTGGCGGGGATTATTGATAATTTCGTTCGTGGTAACGACGAGGAAGGTGAATCCATGGGCGGTTTTGCTTACTTCATTACGGTAATTATTTTGGAGATAGTTTTTGGAGCACTGGCCAGCATCATTGTTTACTGGTTCTCACGTCAACGCGAATACCGTGCGGATGCGGGTTCGGCCAGATTGGTTGGCAGCCATAAAATGGTTGCTGCGCTGGAACGCCTGAAGTCTAACAGGGAAAGCCAGTTAGAAGGCACGATGATGGCGTTTGGTATTGCCAGTAAACCAGCAATGTCAGAATTGTTTATGAGTCACCCCCCGCTTGAAAAGCGGATCCAGGCACTTCGCACTACTCTGCATGGATAATGGGTGATCAGGCCGGACGGGTGTCCACTTCCCGTCCGGCTTTTTCTATTTTAGGCCTTGAGGACTCTGTGTGCTGTTATTCAATCGCGTGTTGCTTTGTGTTGTTGTGCTTACTTCACTAAATGGTTGCGGTGGTAACGGTCAGGAAGATCCGCAGTCTTCAGCGCCACTTCCTCTGCCCACTCCCGTTCAGGGGGAATGGTACTCACCCGCACTGGGCACTACCTGGCAATGGCAACTCAGTGGCGACCTCAACACTCAATACGATGTTGATGTGTACGATGTGGATTTATTCGATGTCAGCGAGTCACACATCGCGAATCTGCATTCTCAGGGAAAGCAGGTGATTTGTTATTTTTCAGCTGGTTCATACGAACAATGGCGCGAAGACGCAGCGCAGTTTCCTGCACATGTACTGGGCGATACGCTGGATGGATGGGAGGATGAACGCTGGTTGGATATTCGGGATGAGCGCGTACTCGCAATTATGGATTCCCGTATCGAACTGGCGAAAAGTAAAGAGTGCGACGCTGTTGAGCCCGATAACGTTGACGGTTATACCAACCATACCGGATTTAATCTAACTCACGAAGATCAATTGGCTTTTAATGTGGCACTGTCGGATTCAGCCCACGCGGCAGGGTTAGGTATTGGCCTTAAAAATGATCTGGACCAGATCATAGAGTTAGTGCCCTACTTTGATTTTGCGGTAAATGAGCAGTGCTTCGAATATAGCGAGTGTGAAGCACTGCAGCCATTTATTGACGCCAACAAAGCGGTGTTTAACGCCGAATATCACAGCCGTTGGGTTAACGACGAGACCGCACGTGCAGATTTATGTGAACAGGCTAATGCCATGGGGTTTAGTACACTGGTGTTGCCACTCGTGCTGGACGACAGCTTTCGCTTTAGCTGCTTGTAGATATATCCGGCTTGTTAATCAGCACAATCAGATAAATCAAAGCAACCAGCGGAATAATACAAGACACAGCAAGGGAAACAGCAGTCAGAACCGGGGTGTTTGTTTTGCGCTTGCCAAGGTAATAGCCTGCCAGGCCCATTGTAATCGCGACGAAAAAAATAATTTCGCCTGCCAGGGTAAGGTTAATATCCATCGTCTCGTCCCTAATAAAGTAGTGAAAGCCAATCAGAAACAACTAAGCGGAAACGGAGCCATCCCAGTCTTGCGGGATGGTTAATTGCATTAGTTGTTGGCACGTATCAATGTGGTAACTTACCACAGGATCTCCAGGAATTCTGCTAAGTGCACGGTGAAAATGAGTAAGGGCAGTGGGAAAGTCCCGGGCAATCCGGCATGCCAGTCCCTGTTCAATGTCATGCTGAATCATGAGTTTATTTTGTCTGATCGGTTCGTCCAAATGGTTCAGTACTTCATAAACCCGCACCGGTGAGCGCCGTCCCTTTACTCTAACCCAATCCAATACCCGGTACTGAATATCTGATGCTTCACCAATGATGGACAACGTTTGTGCACTTACCACGATATCGGCGTGATATTTTGGCGCCAGGCTCTCCAGCCTGAATGCCACATTCACACTGTCGCCTATTACGGTGGTATCCATGCGATCGTCTGAACCTACTGTACCTAAAATTACCGGGCCAAAATGAATACCCACGCCTACGCTAATGCCGGCATAACCTACATTGGCCCGATGCGCGTTATATATTTTCAGGGCTTGCTGTAAATCGATTGCAGCACGCACGGCATCGAGTGCCTTGGCACGACCATCGCCACCGGGGTGGTTAAATAACGCCATAATGGCATCGCCGATGAACTTATCAATGAAGCCCCCGTTTTGGTGAATTGGGTCGTTCATTCGCAGGAAGCACGAATTGAGAAAGTTCATTAACTCCTGTGGGCTCATTTGCTCAGACAAGCCGCTAAAGCCGCGGATATCACAGAGCAATATGGCCACTTCGTCCTCCGCTGCACGGCCCAATTCGAGGGTATCATTGCCGTGCTTGGCAAAATGCTCCACAAACTGCCGGGGAACAAATTTCTGAAATGTTTGGGTAAGTCGCATGGCCTCATCGGCCTTTTCAAGGAATCGCTGTTCGCTGTCGTCGATTTGACCAGCCGGGCGGCTTACTATACGAGTGGCAGAGGTAATAATATGCTGTGTAAGTCGACGCTGCCTGATATACAGCAGCGTCACAATCAGTGCGTAGAGACCAAGGCTTATAAAAAGAGCGATTAATATCATTGCCTTAGTCCCCGTGAGTTGCGTTACAAGTTAGCAAATACCTTACGTGCAGCGTCCAGTGTTGCGGTGATGATGGCATCATCATGTAACTTTGAGACAAAACCTGCTTCGTAGGAGGCAGGTGCCAGGTAAACGCCTTCGTCGAGCATGCCGTGATAGAACTGCTTGAACTGTGCCTGGTTACAGTTAATGGCTTGCTGATAATTCACCACTTTTTTCACGTCGGTGAAGAAAATACCAAACATGCTACCTGCTGAGTTGGTTGTGAGCGGGATGCTAAATTCGTCTGCAATCGCTTGAAAGCCATTTACCAGTTTCTGCGTGCTGGCAAAAATACTCTCGTAGAGTCCAGGTTCGGCCAGTTGTTCTAACGCCGCCAATCCGGCAGCCATGGCAATGGGGTTACCCGACAAGGTGCCTGCCTGATATACTGGGCCTGTGGGCGCAATATGGGTAAGTATTTCACGTTTTCCGCCAAACGCACCTACCGGCATACCGCCGCCAATCACTTTACCCAGACAGGTCAGATCCGGCGTAATACCGTAGCGTTCCTGTGCGCCACCGCGGCTTACTCTGAAGCCGGTCATTACTTCGTCAAAAATCAATACTGCGCCGTATTGGTCACAAATAGCCCGCAATCCTTCGAGAAAACCCTCTACGGGTGGAATGCAGTTCATATTGCCTGCTACCGGCTCCACAATAATACAGGCAATATCGTCGCCGCATTCGGCAAAGATGGCCTTCACGCTGTCGAGGTTATTAAACTCAACAGTAAGCGTGTGTTTGGCAACATCGGCGGGCACGCCAGGTGAACTGGGTACGCCCAGAGTGAGAGCGCCGGAACCGGCTTTTACCAGCAATGAGTCGGCATGACCGTGATAGCAACCTTCAAATTTAACCAGCTTGTTTTTGCCGGTAAAGCCACGGGCCAGACGAATCGCTGACATCGTGGCCTCTGTACCTGAGTTCACCATGCGGACCATTTCCATTGACGGCACCAGCGATTTGACTTTCTCCGCCATGATGATTTCTGCTTCGGTGGGTGCGCCGAAACTCAGTCCGTTTTGCGCCGCTGCAATAACGGCATTGCGAATGTTGGCGTTGTTATGACCCAGTACCATCGGGCCCCAGGATTGCACATAATCGATGTATTGTTTGCCGTCGGCGTCATAAATGTACGGGCCGTCAGCTTTGGTAATAAAGCGCGGTGTGCCGCCTACGGCTTTAAAGGCGCGCACCGGTGAGTTTACGCCACCGGGAATGGTCTTTTGCGCACGTTCAAATAATTGTTCTGATTTTTGCATAGTTACTAACTCTTATTTATTGGTGTACCACACCACATCCCGCTCGTATTTAGACACCAGATTTTCAACGCCCAGGGTAAGCGCAAACAGGGCCATACGAACCAGCACGCCGTTGTCGGTCTGACGAAATATAGCCAGGTTGGGGTTGAGGTTCAGGTCGTTATCTAATTCGTTGGCTTCAATACGCGAGTCCCGAGGTAAAGGATGCATGATTACCGTCTTTGACTGGAAGTGACGGGTGTAAATTGCCTGATTCAAACGGAACTTACCACGGTATTTGTTGGCTTCATCCTGTGACGGGAAGCGCTCTTCCTGAATGCGTGTCTGATAACAGATATCGGCATCCATAATACCTTCTAACTGTTCGGTTACGTGCAACGAATGACCAGCATCGGTGATTGCGTCCAATATGTTCTGTGGCATGGCCAGCTCTTTGGGCGAAATCAAAGTAAAACGAATGTTCTTGAATAAACACAACAGTTTTGACAAGGAGTGAACTGTGCGCCCATAGCGCAAATCACCAATCATCGCGATATGCAAACCGTCAATGGTTTGATTATGGTATTGCAACTCGCGCTTTATGGTAAATAAATCCAGCAATGCCTGAGTGGGGTGTTCATTGGCCCCATCTCCGCCGTTAATCACCGGCACACGGCTACCTTCGGCAAACTCCGCCACCGATCCTGCTGCGGGATGACGCATAGCAATAATGTCGGAATAACCGCTCAGCACCCGAGCGGTGTCGTACAGCGATTCACCTTTCGCCAGTGCGGAATTATCCATGCCGGTCGTTTCGCGAACTTCACCACCCAGCAGGTTAAAAGCGGTACCAAAACTCACTCGTGTTCGTGTACTGGGCTCAAAAAACAGATTCCCCAGTATTGCGCCATCAAGAACAGATGTTCTTTTCTTCCGTTTGGCGTAGGGCTCCATGGATTCGGCAACATTAAATACCAAATCAATGGCATCACGATTAAACTGTGTAACTGATAGGATGTGGTTTCCGGTAAAACTGGACATAGTCGATGCGATTGGCCTAAGTTGGTGGACGGAACAAGTCTATATACTGTGCACTGCTGATTAATGGCAGCCTGAAGTACACCGGTAAGTGTAGCAAAAACAGCAGACAGACGCGCAGATAATCTTTGCCCTGGATCATAGCGATGTGCAGATAGATTGCCAAGTTTTAGTGATTTTTGAATCGCCCCATCATTGATGGAAAAAATCATCCTTATTTGCCTGATTTGCGTTTAAAGGATACAACATGCAGCAAAAGTCTTCGCCTTCGCAGCGACAGACCCGAACAACGAAAAAACGCTGGTGGTCAACCGACTGTCAGGTGTGTATACGCATGCGTTTATATGTGATTTGGACGGTTATCATGATGGTGGTGTATTTTTATGTCTTCGACCAATGACATTATATTCATAAAGTCTACTGCTAAGCGCAACGGTCTCACTACGCTGTTGATTGGAACAATTGCGCTTCTGCTGTCTGCAGCTATGTTAATTGCACTGCCCGACTGGTTGTTTCTGATTGGTATCTTTATGGTGAGTGGTGCCATTGTAACAATGCTAATTGGGTGGTTTAAAATTCGCGAGCCTGAACACAGCCTGTCGGTGGATCGTGAGCGTATTCTGTATCAGCATCGCTGTGGTCAGTGGCAAATTGCGTGGGATAACATACAGCGTATCGATTGTCCGCGGGTGCAGCAGGGGTTGTCGTTAACCCCACTGAATATGGTGGGCTTTAAGTTAAAACATTACGACGACTTCATTCTGGCTATTTCTCCCCGACTGGCTTCTCACCTTATTATGGAGCAGCGAGCGCTGTTAATGCATAGTGAAGACAAGTCCTGCGCAACCGGTGGGTGTTACAGTAGTAGTTTATTTGAAGACAAGCCTTATCAGCTGGCAGATGGCCAGGTGGTCACTGGCATCAAGGCAATACTGGCAAACCGAATGATCACGTTACGGCAGATATTCGGCTACGATGTGTTTTTGTCTGCCAGCGAACTGGACCGCTCTCCCGAGGCATTTGTCAGTTTGCTGCGGGATTGCCAGCAATCCCGGCATTAAGGGCTGTTATTTAAATATCAACAGCCCCTAATCGCTACTGTTTTCCTGAATGAATTTATTGACCTGAGCTGAAACTATCTCGCATTCAAGGATGATGGTAGGGATCAGCTCGCCCAATTCAGAATGTTTGCCCAGTTTCAAATTACTCTCAATTCTGTTTGCCAGTGCCTGTAGTTTCGGTACGCCGGTATAGCAGCATGCACCGTGCAAACGATGGATTTCGTCCTGAACGCCCTTGTAATTACGCGCATTCCATTCTGTGCGAATCATTTCCACAGATTTTGGCAGGTGGCTTACAAAATCGCCCAGTAATTCCAGTGCGATATCCCGATTTTGATTGGCGCGTTTTACCGCGAGTTGCCAGTCCAGTGTCGGGAGCGCCAGCGTGGTGTTGTCACCCTGCTGACACCAGCGTTTAATCAGGTTAATAAGGGTAGCGTATTCAATGGGCTTGGGCAGATAATCATCCATGCCTGATGCCAACAGTCGCTCCTGTTCTTCTTTGAAGGCATGGGCAGTTACCGCAACAATGGGGGTTTTCTTGTTCAGCGGTGATTTTTTAATTAAACGTGTTGCCTGCAAGCCGTCGATGCCGGGCATTTGCACATCCATTAGGATCAAATCATATTCATTGTGCTGGCATTTCTTAATGGCATCCTGACCACTGGTTGATAGCGTAAGCGTAACCGAAGAATTGGACAGCCAGGTATCCAGTAGCTTTAAGTTCATATCCATGTCGTCTACAGCCAAAATCCGCACAGGTGGCAATGAACTGGCTTTTGGTTGCGACGGAGACTGGGAAATAAGGTGATCACCGTGCAGTAAACCATCCAGTTTAGATGGCGTTACTGGCAGGCGTATTTGTGCCTCGAAGTCGTCAATGTACGCGGTATATTCACTCAATGGCTCGTCGCCTGCAAACCACAAAATGCGTTTGTCTGCAGGCACTTCAATCAGTGTTTCCAGCATCATTTCCCAGCGAGATTGTTTGTAATTGGGTAATGCTGCAAACAAATAATCAAAATGGCCGGTTGCGCGGCGCAGGTAATCCAGCGATTCCACACTGTGCACATGTGCGCCCAGGCTGATGAGCATTTTTGCGGTGGCACGACGGCTAACCGGGTGCGGATCAAACAATAAAATGTATTTATCCTGCCATTCCGGATTACTGGTCAGAGAGTAACGCTGACTGAGCGTGTTAGTGCGGATATGAACGGTGAACAAACTTCCCTGGCCTGGCGTACTCTGCAGTTGCAGCGAGCCTCTCATCAGCTTCACGAGCTCCTGACAAATTACCAAACCCAGTCCGGTACCCTGATAGCTTCTATTAAGCGCATCATCTAACTGAGAGAAGGCGTTAAACAGCTTATTGCGATCCTTGCGGCTAATGCCTATTCCAGTATCTTCGATTTTAATTTCTAATTCGTGAATGCCGTGAGGAAGCGCACGTCCTTCAACCGATAGCTTGATATAGCCTTCAGAGGTAAACTTAAGCGCGTTGCTAAGTAAATTGTTTAACACCTGCCGGATACGAAACAGGTCGCCAATGAGCTTTTCTGGCAACGGTGCCAGTTCAAAAACAAATTCCAGACCTTTCATATGCGCTGACTTACTCATAATGGTAACCATCTCCTCAAACAGCGTGTTAGGAGAAAAGGGCTGGTTGTTTACGTTGAGTTTGCCGGCTTCTATTTTCGAAAAATCCAGCACGTCATTCACAATCGTCAGCAAGTTGTCGGCAGCGGCATTAATAATACGCACCTGCTCCATTTTGTCGGAAGGCAGTGATAGATTGGTCAGCTCCTTACTGAAGCCCAGTATGGCGTTGAGTGGGGTGCGTATTTCGTGACTCATATTAGCCAGAAACTGTGATTTAACATTACTGGCCTTAATGGCATCTTTGCGGGCAATGTCCAGGCGCGCGTTTTGTTCTTCAATTAACTCCATGTTGTGGCGCAGTTCGTCAGTGGCTTCCGACACTTCGTTCTCAAGCCTGCTGCGGCTCTTTTCCATGAGGGCAATAGAAAACAATCCGGCTTCGCAGAACACCGCCACCTGGAAACAATAGGTAGTGAAGAGGTTTGAAGGCACGGCTCCTATCAGACTCAGCATGCCAATAAGTGCGCCGGTGGCCAGAATACTCCAGGCAAAAATAAAGTAACGCGCGGGTTTATATTTTTTCAGATAGGCTTCGAAACCTGCGGCAATATAACTGCAGATCGATAGCATGGCGATGCCATAAATTAAATTGTGTTCCCAGGTGGGGGGCATAATCCCGATGAGTGCCACAAAGCCCATAACGCCCTGAAGCCATAGGAAGGCTATAACAACCGGATGAGTTGATGGCGCGTTGTCTTTAGTTTCTAAAAATATCAGTGAAAAAATGCCCGAACAGATACCTATGAGCACAAATATCAATGAGGTATGGGGCGAGAATATAGGAGACAAGGTATCGGGGAAAAAGAAGTGTAAATGACCACCCCATACAATTTGCCAAATTAATACTGCGGCGATGTATATTACATACCCAATCAGGCTCAACTCTCTGGAGCCCAGGAACAGCACAAAGTTATACAACGCAAGGATCAGTAAGCCACCGTAAAAAAAGCCCCACAACAGGTTGTCAACCTGACTGATAATGGTTTGTTTGCTTTGTGACGTCACATAAACTGGTGCAATTAACGCAGAAGAGCTGCTTTGTATCCGCACAAATAGCTCGGCCTCAAGCCCAACGGGTAGCGAGGTAGCAAAAACGGGAATGCGGAAATGTTGCTCAGGCTGGAATTTCCCCTGATGGCTCTGATCGATCACATGGCCGTTTTGCACGATATAAAAGTCAACCTTGTCTAGCTGGCTGAAATTAAGTGCAAACACCCACTCGTCAGTGTGCGAGAGGTTCGCGATCTCTGCGTGCAACCAAAGTCCGTTGTCACTGAAACCGTAATTGGGATTATCGTCGGCCTGATAGATAAATTCATGGCGAAGCTTCTGTATTTCACCAATGGTGAGTTGTTCGCGCTTTTCGCGGTATACCGAAAAATTATCGGCCAGCAACTGCATTTGCTCTTCGTCGTAAAGATGCACCGCTCCCTGAACCGGTAAGCCGATGACGCACAAAAGCAGTAAACACCACCTTATTACCGGGAAACTACGCATAGACTTTTCAGATCCTTGATAATGCAGTCGTAAAAAAGACATCCCTATTAAACCCTAACTTTCACTTGTCTGCAAAAGCAGCGAATTAGCTTCAATCGCAACGCTCCTGTCTATTGCGATTAAAGCTGGTTTATCTCACAATGGGTTAATCAGTACCTACGTTGAGGCAGCCGCGCCTGCGTTAGCAATACGACGAGAATAATAACGACTCATGAGCGACGAAATCACCATCAATCAAGACGGTATCGAACAGCTTCCTATGCGGAAGTTCACCGAAGATGCTTATCTGAACTATTCCATGTACGTCATTATGGACCGGGCCCTACCGAATATCGGTGACGGCCTGAAGCCGGTGCAACGACGTATCATTTACGCCATGTCTGATCTGGGACTCAGTGCCACCGCCAAATATAAAAAGTCGGCGCGTACTGTGGGTGATGTGTTGGGTAAGTTCCATCCTCACGGCGACTCAGCGTGTTATGAAGCCATGGTGTTAATGGCGCAGCCCTTTTCTTATCGATACCCATTGATAGACGGCCAGGGTAACTGGGGCGCACCGGATGATCCCAAGTCGTTCGCCGCTATGCGGTATACCGAAGCGCGTCTGTCAAAATTCAGTGAAGTATTACTCAATGAACTCGGGCAGGGCACTACCGATTGGGTACCTAATTTCGATGGTACGCTGGACGAGCCTAAAGTGCTGCCATCGCGTTTACCGCATATCCTGTTAAACGGGGTAACGGGGATTGCGGTGGGTATGGCAACCGATATTCCACCGCATAACGTGCGTGAAGTAGCCAATGCCTGTGCCCGGTTACTGGATAATAGCAAGGCAGAATTATTCGAACTACTGGAAGATATTCAGGGGCCGGATTTTCCCACTGAAGCGGAAATTATTACGCCGCGCAGTGAAATTCAGAAAATGTATGAATCTGGTCGTGGCAGTATAAAAATGCGTGCGGTGTACCACGAAGACAATGGTGATGTAGTGATTACTGCATTACCGCATCAGGCGTCGGGTGCGAAAATCCTCGAGCAGATTGCAGGTCAAATGCAGGCTAAAAAGCTGCCAATGGTAAGTGATTTACGCGATGAATCCGACCACGAGAATCCCACAAGACTGGTGATTGTGCCACGTTCAAACCGGATTAACGTAGAACAGTTGATGCAGCATTTGTTTGCTACCACGGATCTTGAAAAAAGCTACCGGGTAAATTTGAATATGATTGGTCTGGATGGACGTCCCCAGGTTAAGGATCTGCGTACGATTCTGTCTGAGTGGCTGGTGTTCAGAAAAGATACCGTTACCCGACGTTTGCAGTATCGTCTCGATAAAGTACTGGCGCGTTTGCACATTCTTGAAGGCTTGCTGATTGCCTTTTTGAATATCGATGAAGTCATCGAGATTATTCGCTTTCACGAAGAACCCAAAGCGGAATTGATGCGCCGCTTTAGCCTCAGTGATAAACAGGCTGAAGCCATTCTGGAATTAAAGTTGCGCCACCTGGCAAAACTGGAAGAAATGAAAATCAAAGGCGAGCAGGAAGAACTGGCTGCCGAACGGGATCACTTACAACAATTACTTGGCTCAGATCGTCGTTTAAAATCGCTGATTAAGAAAGAGTTGCTGGCCGATGCTGAAACGTATGGCGACGATCGGCGTTCACCCATTGTGGAGCGCTCAGAAGCGAAAGCGCTGAGCGAAAAAGAGCTGGTACCCAGTGAGCAGGTAACGGTCGTATTGTCTGAGAAAGGCTGGGCGCGCTGTGCTAAAGGGCACGATATTGACGCTAACGCATTAAGTTATAAGTCGGGCGATGAGTTTCTTGCCAGTGCCATGGGACGAAGTAATCAACCTGTGGTGTTCCTGGACACATCCGGCCGGGCGTTTGCCTGCGATGCGCATGCCTTACCGTCGGCGAGAAGTCAGGGCGAACCGCTTACTGGACGTTTCAGTATCGTCGCTGGCGAGCAATTTGCTCATGTGTTAATGGGCAGTGACGACAGTAAATACCTGATTGCGTCGGATGCGGGGTATGGTTTTGTGGGTACGTTTGCCGATATGGTAAGTAAAAATAAAGCCGGCAAGGCTTACATCAATTTATCTACCGGCGCCAAAGTGATTGCTCCACAGGCCGTTGAAAATCTTGAAACCGACTGGTGTCTGGCTATCTCTAACGAAGGGCGAATGCTGATGTTCCCGCTTCGGGATTTACCGAGCCTGGGTAAAGGTAAGGGCAACAAGATCATCAGTATCCCGTCTGCCAAAGCGCAAACTCATGAAGAATATGTGAAAGTGTTGGCAGTCGTGCCAGAGGGCAGGTCGGTGAAATTGTCTGCTGGCAAGCGCAGTATGACGCTTACTGCAGAGGATCTGTCTCATTATCAGGGCGAGCGTGGGCGCAGAGGAAACAAACTGCCTCGCGGTTTGCAACGGGTAGACGCCCTGGAAATCGAATAACGGCATGTCCGGCTGTTAAATTAAGAATATTAAAAGAAAAATGCGCCGAACAGGCGCATTTTTTTTGTGCTTTTACCGTGCTCATCTACACTTTGAATAGATGCAAATTAGTCCTGTGTCAGGGTTGTTTAAGTTAGGAGTTGATTGTGCTTGGGATAGTCTTTACCACGTTAGTGGATATGCTAGAGGAAAAAATTTCACCGGAGTTTGCTGATGAGGTGCTGGTAGAGGCCAATCTGCAAAATGATGGTGCATATACCGCCGTTGGCTATTACCCCTTTTCCGAAATGGAAAAGATACTTACGGTGCTGGTAAATAAAACCGGTCAGTCAGTTGATCAACTTCTATATGGCTTTGGTGAGCATTTGTTTGGTGTACTCGCCGGGGCGCACGCAGAGGTAATGACAGATAAAATGACGGTGCTGGAGGTACTGGACAGTCTGGATAATGATATTCATGTTCAGGTGCGCAAGTTGTATCCAGACGCCGATTTGCCTTCCTTTAAAGTACTGGCGCGCAAAGAAAATGTTATCGAACTTGAATATTACTCTCAGCGTGATTTATACAAGCTGGCGGAGGGTTTGATTGACGGGGCGGCAAAGTATCTTGGCAATACCGTAACACACGAGGTGACGCCAACCAGTACCCCCCATACGTATATTATCCGGGTAACAATGGATTAGCCGTGCCAGTTTCGCCACAGGACCCGGGAGCAGACATAGCGTTACTAAATCGCAGGTTAAAGCGCGAGAAAGCCGCGCGGCAACAAGCGGAGAAACTGCTAACGGAGAAAAGCAGGGCGCTGTATTTAGCGCTCCAGCAAAGTCAGGCCAATCAGGAAAAACTGGAGCTTGCCTTGTGGGCAAGTCAGGAGTCTTACTGGGAGTGGCACGCTGAAGATGATAGTTTTGTTGTTAAGTCCTTTGGCTTACATCGAAAACAGGTGAAGCAATCCAGACACAACGCAATTGCGCTGCTTTCGTTGATCCACGAAGATGATATGTCGGCGATACAATTTCAGTGGTCATTGGCCGTACACAGTCTTTACGATGATATCGAAGTCACTTTCCGCATCAAGGCTCGTCATGGATATCAGTGGATGAGATCGAGAGGGAAAGTGCTCAGAAGAGATGATAGCGGTGCGGCTCGTTACATTGTTGGAACCAGTAAAGACATTACCCAGCAGCAACGGGCAGAGCAGTCGTTTCAGTTAATGGCCTCGGCATTTTCGAGCTCCAGAGAGCCAATGCTGGTGCTGTCTACCGATTTTGTTATTACCGAAACAAATGAAGCATTCCTGGCGTTAACAAAACTCACTACCAAATCGGATTGCGAGCAGAAAAGCCTAACGGTGTTTCTACCCGAAGCAGAAAAACAGCTTGGTCGACTGCCACAGTTAGGACAGCTGCAGTTTGATACGCAACTGGTTACCTGCGCCGGGCAATTAATACCAGTGGATGTATCATTGGCGATGTTTGAATCTCGTCAGCAAAGTTCCCGGTATTTGATTGCCACGATTCGGGATATCAGTGAACGCAAGCAAAACGAAGCGCGGCTGCGCGAACTGGCTACGCACGACGATTTAACCGGGCTTAAAAACCGACTTGGTCTCAATGCTGCACTGGCAGACTTAACCGAGTCTAACAGACCCTATTCGCTGGCGTTCATCGACCTGGATGGATTCAAAGCTATCAATGACCTGGCCGGCCATGATGCAGGGGATCGTTGTTTAATTGCGGTAGCCAGTACGCTTTGTTCAATATACGAGGACAGCGCCATCATCACCCGCTGGGGAGGCGATGAGTTCCTGATAGCCATTCCAGGCGAAGACCAGCAGGCATGTGTCGCGTCTAGCCAGTCATTGATCAAGTCACTTGAATTGCTTAACTTCGCACTCAACGACAGCGATATAAGCCTGTCTGCCAGTATTGGTATTGCCAGTTTCCCTGAACATGGCGACAGTGTAGAAGACATTATTCAAAATGCAGACGCCGCCATGTACCAGGCCAAAACATCCGGCAAAGGCCAGGTATTTGTATACTGTCATGGCCTGATCGAAAGCATGAAAGAGCAGGTGACCTTGCTGACGGATTTGCGCAGGGCAATCCGAACGCGTGCACTGGATTTTTACCTGCAGGGTAAATTCAGTTCTACCGGCAGGATGATTGGTGCTGAACTGTTGTGTCGATGGTTCTCACCGCTACATGGCATGGTGAGTCCGGGAACGTTTATTCCCCTGGCAGAAGCACATGGCCTGGACGACCAAATTGGCTTGATGGCGCTGGAGTCTGCGTGTGAGTACATTGCCATGATGGAAGCCGAGGGTTTAAGTGTGCCCATGTCGGTAAATATCAGTGCTAATCAGTTGTTGGAACCAGGTTTTGCCGCTGTGGCACTTGCGTTGTGTGAAGATCATGTCGTGTCACCGCAATTGATTGAAATAGAAATCACAGAATCTATTTTTATAAAGGATCAATCAAATGCCTGGCGGGCACTTACCGAGTTGCGCAACGCCGGTTTTGTGTTGTCGCTGGATGATTTCGGCAGTGGTTTCTCATCGCTGAGCTATTTACGCACCTTTCAGTTCGATATTATTAAAATTGACCGCTCACTGGTCAGGGATATCCATCGTTCAGCAAAAGCGTTGTCGCTGTTAACCGGCGTGGTGAAAATGCTAAACAGTCTGCAGTATGAAGTGCTTATTGAAGGAATAGATGATCCGGCTTACATACCGCTACTGGAGGAGATGGGGATTTCGGCGTTTCAGGGGTTCTTGTTTGAAAAGCCCATGCCTTACGACCAGTTTATTTACAAACATGCACGGTATCCGATGGCCGTGGAGGAATAAATACGCGGCTATTGGCGGGCAATAACCGCGTGGAAAGTTTATTTGGCGTTGGTACTTTCGAAGATTTTGTCAGCTGAGGCCTCAACAAAGCCCTGATACAACTCGCCATTTGGCATAGTGTAGCGCTGTGCGAACTCATAAAAACAACTTGGAATGGTTAACGTGGTGTCACTGAATTCCAGGTCGATTTTATCTGCCATAGTAGAAGACTGAGCCAAAAAGACCGACTCGCCGCCCTTTATTTCACCGCCCACCGTATTCAGAACAAAGCCAGCGTCTTTAAGTAAGGTGTTAACCTGCTCAAGGCTGTCACTGTGGGTTAAATGATTTACGCTCACGGTGAAGTGGTTAGCTCTGAAGCCCCACGCCGCTAACCAGCCAGCGTATTCAGACTCGCTAATTAACGCCTGGTATTCTTCAGTAGATAATTGCCATTGGCGCCCTGAGTAAAGGAAATTATCAGCCGTTACCACGTCTGCCGACATCTGCGCTACTAACCCCTTAATGATCTGCTGAGCACCTTCCGACAATTCTTCCACACGCAATTGGCTAATAAACACCTTTGGCTTGGTGGTGTCAGGGTGCTCAAAGTGTTTGGCATCCAGCTTTTTAGCTTTGAAGTTGTATTCGCCCTTGGCTTCATAACCCAGTGCCAGAAAATGCGCGGCCAGCTTATCCAGGTTTGTTTTGTCCAGGTTGAATGTACGAAACGCTACGTGATCATTCACGATGTCGGGACTGCTTTCTTCGCCGGCCAACAACTCGTGAATACGCTTCGCACTTGGGGTAATTTGCACATAATCCTGCCACATATTGGCAAACAGGGTACTGATATCGTTGTGCATGATGTTCTGTCGTTCCTTTATATTTTTAAATTGTTAGACCCGGGTTAAGTGTGCCCGGCAATGTTACTTTGTCCAGCTCAACTGACGCTACAGGATAAGCGCAGTAGTCGGCTGCGTAGTAAGCACTCGCTCTGTGATTACCGCTTTCGCCAATGCCCCCGAATGGAGCCGCACTGCTTGCGCCTGTAATTGGACGGTTCCAGTTAACAATACCTGCCCGGATATGCTGGAAGAAGTGCTGATAGTCTGATTCGGCGTCACTGAGCAAGCCGGCAGATAATCCGAAACGGGTGTTGTTGGCCTGTGCAATCGCGGTGTCGAAATCGGTGTAGCGGATCACTTTGAGCAGCGGACCGAAGTGTTCTTCATCCGGCATGCTGTCAACGATAGCCGTTACGTCAACGATGCCTGGCGTGACAAACCCGGTTGATTCATCTGTGTGAACAAGTGGCAGCAACGCAGTTGCACCTAGATCCAGCAGCGATTGCTGTGCCGCAGCCATGCCCTTTGCCGCTGCCGCGCTAACCATAGCGCCCATAAAAGGTTGTGGCTCGGCATCGTAATGACCAATCTGAATGGCCTTGGTTGCTTCAATTAGTGCAGCCATCAGGTTGTCTCCCTGCGGGTTGGCAGGAATAAACAAGCGACGCGCGCATGTGCAGCGCTGACCGGAGGTAACAAAAGCAGATTGAATAATGTCATGCACGGCTGCTTTAGTATCAGCCACATCAGTAATGATGAGCGGGTTGTTACCACCCATTTCCAGCGCCAGAATTTTACCCGGATGACCGGCAAATTGCTCGTGCAGGATTTTACCGGTACGCGAGCTACCCGTGAAGAACAAGCCGTCCAGTTGTGGGTGGGCCGCCAGTGCTTTACCAGTTTCTACTTCACCCTGTACCAGATTCAGCACACCTGCCGGGATACCAGCTTGCTCCCACAATTTCACAGTAGCTTCAGCAACGGCAGGTGTTAAATCACTGGGTTTAAATATAACGGTATTCCCTGCAATTAACGCAGGTACAATGTGACCATTTGGCAAGTGACCCGGGAAATTATAAGGGCCAAATACCGCTACAACGCCATGGGGCTTGTGGCGGATAAATGCTTTACCCACTGGCATAGGATTTTCAACTGTACCCGTGCGTTCAAAATAGGCTTTTTCGGAAATAGCGATCTTGCCAATCATGGCAGCCACTTCAGTAGCTGTTTCCCACAGTGGTTTGCCGGTTTCCTGGGCAATGAGCGTTGCCAATTCTGATTTATTGGCGGCCAACAATTCACCGAAGCGCTTTACAATGGTAAGACGCGCTTCAACCGTGAGGGCAGACCAGGCAGGTGATGCGGCTCTGGCAGCGTTAACGGCACGGCTCACTTGCTCGGCTGAAGCGGCGTTGCCGTGCCAGAAAACGTGATTCTTGGCTGGATCAGTGGAGCTGATAGAGGCACCCTGGCCCTCAACCCACTGACCATTTATAAAATGTGTAGTTGGCATAATTCTGTCCTGATGCTTGTAATAGTGTTAATCCCGCGGGGTGACCGCGGCAAAGCGGATTGCACCGCCTTCGTCAACGTTAAGAGCGGCTGCGGCCTTATGAGATATCACGGCAATATCGGCCTGACTGTCATACTGAACATCGGCAACCACGGCCCTAAAGCCTTTAACTGACGTGTTGATGATGTAGCATAATTCGCCGTCTTGTGCGGCAGACTGATCGTCAATGTGCACTGTAGCGCGCCTGCTGCGCTGCGCAGTGCGTATATGACTTAAATTCGCTTCTACCGTGGGGCCGCCATCAAAGATGTCTACGTATCCACGACCAATGAAGCCTTCTTCCTGTAATAAGCGCAGTGCAGGCTCGGTTTTTTTGTGCACCTTACCAATTACGTTTTGAGCATCCTGACTCAGCAGGTTTACGTAAATGGGGTATTTGGGCATCAGTTCGGCGATGAACACCTTGTTGCCAATACCGGTCAGGTAATCCGCGGTAGGGAAATCCATTGAAAAGAAATGGGCTTCCAGCCACTCCCAAAAGGGAGAACGGCCGTTTTCGTCACTCACTCCGCGCATTTCTGCAATAACGGTATCGGCAAAGCGTTCGCGGTGTTCCTGCATGAACAGGAATCGCACTTTAGAAAGGAACCGGCCATTGAGGCCTTTACGGGCACTTTCACGTAAGAACAGCGTACAAATTTCACTTACGCCGGTGTAGTCGTTACAAAACGTCAGGATCTCTACCGTGTTGTGAATGTTCAATTCGCGCGACGCGTGTACTACCTTACCAACATGATAATGGTAAAACGCGTCATCGGTACCAACGGCGGCTTCTATACCTGCTGTACCTACTACTTCACCAGTAGTGACATCTTCCATGACAAACAAATAGGATTCGCTGTGAGGCTCGGACACATCCTTACCAAAAGAGCTGGTTGACCTGTCGATTTTGCGCTGCAATAAGCTTTCGTTCACCGGCAATGACGTGAAGCCAATGCCGGATTCCACTGCAATCGCATACAGCGCAGGATAATCGCTTTGTTGTATGGGGCGAATAATGTACATGCTCAGCTCACTTACCGTTACTTGGCAGCGACTACGCTGGCAATGGCTTTTTCAAAGCGCACCAATCCTTCTGCAATATCCTCATCAGGAATAATAAGCGAAGGTGCGAAACGAACAACGTTGGCGCCGGCCACCAGACACATGAGTTGTTGTGCAGTAGAGGCGTCCAGGAAAGCCCGGGACTGACCAGCAAAATCTTCGTTTAACGCACAGCCTAGCAGCATGCCTTTACCGCGAATTTCGCTAAACACTTTGTGCTTATTATTGATGGTTGCCAGCGTATCGCGGAACAACTGTTCCTTGCGTTTTACGCCTTCCAGTACCGCCGGATCATTCACGATGTCGAATGTGCGCTCGGCTACTGCACAAGCTAATGGATTACCACCGTAAGTACTGCCGTGCGTACCCGGTTTCAGGTGTGAGGCAATTTCAGTGGTAGTCAACATGGCACCAATTGGGAAACCGCCGCCTAATGACTTGGCTGACGTTAGAATGTCAGGGATAACGCCCACGCCCATGTAAGCATATAAATGACCGGTACGGCCCACACCTGACTGCACTTCGTCAAAAATTAACAGTGCGTTGTGCTTGCTACACAGTTCACGCACACCCTTAATAAATTCGGGAGTTGGAGAGATGATACCGCCTTCACCTTGTAAAGGTTCCATCATTACTGCACAGGTATTGTCTGAAATCAGCGCTTCAAACGCAGCTAAATCATTGTAGGCACAGTGGTCGATCGCGCCTGGCTTAGGACCAAATCCGTCGGAATAGGCCGCCTGACCACCTACTGTAACGGTAAAGAAAGTACGTCCGTGGAAGCCTTGGTTAAATGCGATGATTTGCTGTTTGTGCTCACCGAACTTCTCCAGCGCATAGCGACGGGCCAGCTTCAGTGCGGCTTCGTTCGCCTCGGCACCAGAGTTGGCAAAATAAGCGCGCTCGGCAAACGTGTGCTCAGTTAATTTCTTGGCCAAACGCAATGCGGGTTCGTTAGTAAACACGTTGCTCAGGTGCCATAATTTATTGGCTTGTTCAGTCAGTGCTTTCACCAATTCAGGGTGACAGTGACCTAATGCATTTACGGCAATACCACCTGCAAAGTCGATAAACTCGTTGCCGTCCTGATCCCAGACTCGCGAACCCAGGCCGCGAACCGGCACCATACTGGCAGGGTTGTAGTTCGGTACCATGACTTCATCAAATAAACTCCGGGTTACGTGCATCTTTTCACCTCTAACTGTGGATAAGCTGGTGTTTCGTTTTATCAATTTGTTAACGAAATTCAGCGGAATAATGTGTATCAAAGCGTTCCAGTATGCCAGCATAAAACCCCTTTGTCTTGTCAATTCAGTACTCGCAAACACAGTAAAATCAAGGGTTACGGCTTGTTTTGCATAATATATGAATAACTATCCACGTAAATGAATAGGCTGGAAAATAATCAACTCAGAGGAAGCGACATGCAGGGCGCTGCTCCCTGATTTAAATGCGTGTAAAGATTAGTTTACGCCTGAATGATTATGAAAGGTGAGTGTCCAGGGAAGCGTGGCCGTTTAGTGCTTTCATCGGAGCACAATTAAGCAAATTGCGGGTTATATCGCCTAAATTGAAACGAAAAGGTGGCTACAGTTCAGCCACAACGGGTAATTGCGATAATGCTGTGCGTTGTAAGGATTCAAAGGTATCGGAGTGAATGGCACTGCCAGCCTGAAATACCCTTGCTTCATCTTCTAAGAACAGCTTGGCGTCACTGAGCATACGAAACTTGGTGTAATAGCGGCTCTGTTGCAGCGTCTTTGCCAGTGGGAGGATATCTTCCTCGTCGGGTTCCTGTAGGAATTGATGCAGGGGAGTGCTTAGATCAATACGTTTGAATACCATTTGTTCAAGCAGATGCATCGACAGCTTGTCGCTGTGCTGGTTCACCAGGCTGATACATTGGGCCGGATCGGGCAGCAACTGTGTAAGTGCACCATGCAGGTCGCGTAGTTTGGCTTTTTGCGCATGCTGTAGAAAATCAAAATGCACTTGTTCAAACAGCTTAAAGTACAGTTTTAAAACCACACTGCGGCCCAACTGGCTCAACATCGCCAGCAAGTAGGCATGATAGGGTTTGGCGCCAAACTGCGGGGCGATCTCTTTTGCCGTTCTGGCACAGGTTAGAGTGTACTCAACGGTTTTGTGTTTCACTTGTGGAAATGGATCGGTAATGAGCGGCACCGATTGTCTGAACATCAGTGCCGGCAATACCACTTTCACATTATCAATACCCATAAAGCTCAGTGCAGTTTTCAGGGTGTCCACTACAATCACCATGCCGCGGGCATCGCGTTTGCGATTCTGAGGGGCATTAACCAACTTTAATAGTTCATCGTACAACCAGGGCATACCAGCCGCTATGGCTTCTACTTTGGTTATGGTTGCAGAGGGTGTGGTGAGCAAGTCTATTAAATCGGTGGAATTGTCCTGCCAGTTGAGCTGTTTGTCTAATATGCCAGGTGTATCGCTTATTGCCTGGATAAACTTCTTCTTTATCAGCGTGTGCACCTGCTGATTGATTTGAGCCAGATATTCAGCTTTCACCTTCGCGGATTGAAGTTTGTCGCGTATAGCGGTTTTTTCTACCTTCAGCAGTTGCCTGCGGGTATAACTTTGCTCTGATTCCGCGTAACTCACCTCACCTGGTGCACGTTTGCCGATCATTTCATTTGCCCGCTCTGGCGCAATGAGCCAGTAGTCGAAACGTTCTGCAATGGACGGTGGCGCTAGTAATTGCTCAACCATAAGCGAAGGGGTTACTCCAAATTTTCTTCGGGTTGGAAATGAATTGGTATTGAACACATTACAGTGAGTATCGGCTGAATCCTAAATCGCTGCAACTTAATTACGGCTGCTCTACCGAAAGCCTGGCCTGATGCGGTGTTGAAATGTTCGCAAGTGCTAAAAAATTATCCAATACCTGATGACCATACTCGGTTAACAGCGACTCAGGATGGTACTGGAGCCCCCATATTGGTAAGGAGCGATGAGCAATTGCCATGATTTCGGGTACTGCGCCATCCTGGCTGAAGGCCAACGCCTCCAGACACTCTGGTAAACTCTGAGGTGATATTACCAGTGAATGATACCGTGTTACGGTAAAGAGCTCCGGGATATTGGCAAACAGCGGGTGGCCGTTATGCGCAACGGGTGACAGTTTGCCGTGCCGGATATGCTGCGCGCCAACCACCTGCGCACCAAATACCTGCCCAATCGCCTGATGCCCTAAACATACGCCGAGTAATGGCAACTTACCGGCAAAATGGCTGATGACTGACAGACTAATACCTGAGTCGTCTGGGGTACAGGGGCCGGGTGAAATCACAATGCCTTGCAAAGGCATTGCGGCAATGTCTTCCAAACTGACTTCGTCGTTTCTGACGACCTTTAGCTCACAACCCAGCTCAACAAAATAGCGCGCCAGGTTATGGCTAAACGAATCATAATTGTCGATGAGCAATAACAAGTGGTACTCGCAACTTGCTTACGGTTTTGCAATAAACCCGAGTGCTTCGTAGGTTGCGGCCAGGGTTTTACTGGCTTTCGCCTGTGCCTTGGCTGCACCATCTCGCATTACCTGGTTGAGATACGCCTGGTCTTCACGGAACTGATGGTAGCGTTGCTGAATAGGTTCAAGTAATGCTACTACTGCATCTGCTACATCGCCTTTCAAGTGTCCGTACATTTTGTCTTCGTACTCAGGTACTAAGGCTTCAACCGACTTACCAGTGGCCAGCGACAATAAGGTCAGCAGGTTACTCACACCAGCTTTTTCGACTGGGTCGTAGTAAATGCGGGCTTGTTCATCCGAGTCGGTCACGGCGCTCTTGATTTTTTTCGACAGCTTTTTCGGATCTTCCAACAACCCAATGTAATTTTTGGGGTTGGTGTCAGACTTCGACATCTTTTTGTCAGGCTCTTGCAAACTCATGATACGTGCGCCGAATTCCGGGATGTAAGGGTCGGGCAGGCGGAACGTATCGCCATAGATATTGTTAAAGCGTGTCGCTACGTCGCGGGTCAGTTCAAGGTGTTGCTTCTGGTCTTCGCCAACCGGTACTTTGTCGGCCTGATACAGCAGAATGTCGGCAGCCTGCAGCACCGGGTAGCTGTACAAGCCTACGTTGATATTGGATGCGTTTTTGGCAGACTTGTCTTTAAACTGGGTCATGCGATTGAGCTCACCCATCTGTGTATAACAGTTCAGTACCCAGGCCAACTGCGCGTGCTCAGGAACGTGTGACTGCACAAAAAGTGTGCTTTTTTGCGGGTCGATACCGCACGCCAGATAAAGCGCCAGGCCGTCCAGGCAGGCTTGTTTCAGTTTTTCAGGCTCCTGACGTACAGTAATGGCGTGTAAATCTACCAGCATGTATAAACAGTCGTGGTCGTCCTGCATGCTTACCCATTGCTTCAATGCGCCCATGTAGTTGCCAAGGGTTAATTGACCGGACGGCTGACAGCCGCTAAGTACGATTGGTTTTACACTCATGAATTATTACCTACTGTTATTACCGGGCGTTGACCGAAGCCAGTTCGTTGCGCATTTGCTGAATCACGGTGGCGTAATCAGGTTGATTAAAGATAGCTGAGCCGGCCACAAACATATCTGCGCCTGCTGCTGCAATGGCTGCGATATTATCGACTTTCACTCCGCCGTCAACTTCCAAACGGATATTTCGCCCTGAATCTACGATTCGTTGCTTAACTTCGCGCAGTTTATCCAGCGTGTTGGGAATAAATGACTGCCCGCCGAAACCCGGGTTTACCGACATCAACAAAATATGATGTAACTTTTCCATTACGTAATCGAGGTGAGAGAGTGGTGTGGCAGGGTTAAATACCAATCCCGGCTGACACCCTTTGTCGATTATTAATTGCAGGCTGCGATCTACATGCTGACTGGCTTCCGGATGAAAGCTAATCATGGTGGCACCGGCGTCGGCGAACTGTTCTATCAGTGCGTCGACAGGGGACACCATAAGGTGAACATCAATGGGGGCAGTAATCCCATAGTCCCGCAGGGCCTTACAAATCATTGGGCCAAAGGTGAGGTTAGGCACATAGTGGTTGTCCATTACATCAAAGTGGACTACATCGGCACCGGCTGCCAATACCTTTTCTACATCTTCACCCAAACGAGCAAAATCCGCCGACAAAATTGACGGAGCTATCAGAAAATCTTTCATACCTTACCTTTGGTTGTTCAGGCCCTGGCGCACAGCGTTTATTCAGCGCGCGGTGATCGGCTAAATTTTACCGGATTATGTGTGTGGGCAAAAGGTGAAATGCCGCCCTTTATTGGTGAGGGTGCACTATTGTGGTGCGCTTGGGGCGTCATGGAGTTCATGTGAATCTAGCAATGAAAATATTTTTTTAAAATAAAAATGTTTTTTATCAATAGTTTAAGTTTAATTTTGATGATTTTTTTGAAGGGTTTTAATTGGGCATCAAGTTTGCGTATATGCAAAACACAATAACAAGAACCATAGACAGAAAGTGATTTAAAAACACTTATGCAAAGTTAATTTACGGAGAACACACATGAAATTTAACAAAACATTGGTAACTTTAGCTGTTGTTGGGTCTTGCCTGACGTCTACTGCTGCCCTGGCGGATAGCGTATCGGCTAACATTAGCGTTACTAACAACTACATCTGGCGCGGTCTTACTCAAACCATGAACGAAGCTGCGGTACAAGGTGGTATCGACTACGCAAGCGACAGCGGCTTCTATGCTGGTACATGGGCATCTAACGTTAAGTACGGTGCAGACGATGTGTACTCTTATGAGCACGATATTTATTTTGGTTACTCAGGTGAGTCAGGCGACATTTCTTATGACGTTGGTTACCTGTACTACAACTACGACACAGAAGCTGGTTTCGACTTTGGTGAAATTTACGGTACTGTAGGTTATGGTAACTTCAGTGCAACGCTGTACGTGTTGGCAAATGCTGAGCCAGATGAAGAGCCAGGTCAGGACTTCGGTTTTGGTTCAACTACTTACTTATCTCTTAACTATGCTTATGCACTGGAAAACGGTACAGAAGTAGGTGTACATATTGGTTCTCACCAGGGTGATTTCTCTGAAGCGTTCAATGGCGTACCAGGAGACTACATCGATTACTCTTTGAGCCTGTCTAAAGACGGTTTCGGATTCATGATCAGCGGTACTGACCTGGACGATTCAGGTCCGGATGCATACGACAACGACAGCATGAAGTTCACTGTTTCTTACGCAGTAGATTTCGAACTGTAAGCGATAATCGCTTAAAAATTATTTGTTGTGCGTACGGGGCCATGCAGAAATGCATGGCCTTTGTACTTTTGGATGATCTTTTCGTTGCCACACGGACGTATCTGGTTATAATTACGCCAATGGAATCTACTGGGTAGATAAGTGAATGATTAAACAAAACCTCAAATGGCGGGTATCAAGCACAGTTTTAACTGTGGGCTTGCTGGTAGGTACATTTCACCTGGCAACGGATAGCCGCGAATTAACTGCAACAGAGTGTCAGCCTCCTTGCACAGATGTGCAACAGCAAGCCGAGCAAGTGAGCTGGATGAGCTGGTTAACAGGTCGCTCTACATCTTACCGATTCCACTATCTCGATCTGCTGGAATTGTTGTCTCGCCAGAAAGGCTCGGAAAGCGAATAAGCAATATGGCCAGTAAACCCGGTTTACTGCAAGTAGTGCAAAGCGTGTTAGCCAGTGCCTTTGGCGTGCAAAGTCAGAAGAAATATCAAAGCGATTTCTCTCAGCCGGATGCGAAAGTCTACATTGCGGTAGGTATTGTATTTGTGGTGCTGTTTGTCTTGTCTCTCATTGCACTTGTGCAATGGATTATACCCTAAACTACAAGCGCTAAGCCTTCGGCTTACTGATGGGCATGACTGGTGTGTCGTCGAAATACGCCAGCAACTCACTTACTGCATTGCGTTTACTGCCGTTTTGACTGATTGAGCGTTTCACATTTAATGTTGAAATGCGTGCGCCATTGTATAACTGGCGGGTTAACGGTAGATCGTGATTTGAGATCAGTACGGGTATGTCACGTTTGTATGCGGCGCGTTTGGCCAGGGTAGCCAACTTGTGCTGACACGCCAGGCTAAATTGCTTTGCAGCATAACTGGTGAATAGTGCCGTTTTACTGATGGGGGCATAGGGCGGATCGCAGTAAATCACACTGCCTTTGCGGGCGCGCTGAAACACCTTTTCAAATGGCAAACAGGTAAATTTTGCCTTCTGCGACTTTTCCGCAAACACATACATTTCGCGTTCGGGAAAATACGGACGTTTATAGCGGCCAAAGGGCACGTTGAACCGGCCACTCAAACTATAGCGACACAATCCGTTGTAGCCATGGCGATTTAAGTACACAAACAACAATGCTCTGTAATGTTCATCTGTCGTTTGGTTAAATTCTTCACGCAGCGCGTAATAGGTGGTCTCGTCGTTATTTTTCGGCGTGAAGTACGATTTCACATCATTAATCAGCGCATCTGGCTGCTGCTTTAGCAGGTTGTACAGACTGATTAGATCCGGATTAATATCGTTGAGGACATACTGAGGGTAATCTGAGTTGAGAAACACCGACCCGGCGCCAACAAAAGGTTCAATGAGTTTGTTCGCTGCTGGCAATTGCGCGTTGATTTTTTCTACCAGGCTGTATTTGCCTCCTGCCCATTTGAGGAACGCCCGGTTTTTATTAATTGCCATTATGTTAGTAACTACTCACTGACGATTTATTGATTATTAGTCTTCGTGTAAAGCATAGCCATGACAGCGCACATATTAAAAATGAAGCTGTAATACCAATTTACATAGAAGTTTCGACTCGCCCTCAGGGGTCACTCTGAGAGGGCAAACTTCTATGCGATTTGGTATATAACCTGTTTAACCCAGATAAACCATGATTGTAGCGACCACAGCGGATCCCGACAACCAGCAATTTCCAGAAACCGTAAAAATTTAGTTTGAAGCGTTGAGTTCGCGTTGGATTTGCCTTCCGGACTTCACAAAAACCGTATCCCGGCCTGGAAAAGCTGGCAGCGCTGCAATCATTCCTCTGGCCTGCTGCAAAGACGCCGCGCTGGTTTGCCATAACAGCACATACCAATCGCCGCCATAGCGTGTAGTTTTGTATACTGTTACGTTGGAGGTGAGATTGTGGTCGTTTAAAAAGCTCGTTGCCAATGGTAAGTCTTTCATACCTGCTATCTGAATATAATAGCTGGCTGCATCTACAGCCGACAACAGGCTTACGACAGAGGTATCGGCCGCGTCATTGCTGGTGATTGCCTCAGCACTAAGCGTTGCTTCGGGCTGTTGGCTGGGCATGGCGACACTGGCTTGTTCATGTGTATCTTCCTTCAGGCTAACATCCTGACTCTGCTCTGTTTTGGCCGGGTCAGACTCCGTTGCAGATGAAGTAGAAAGTGCAGTGGGCAAACTGGCAGCTGCCGTCAATTCGGGCACAGTATCTTCTTGTTGCTCAACGATTTCGGACTGCGTAGGCAGTGCGTTCATTGCGTCGCTGAAACTGCTTACAACTCGATTATTCGTTTGTTCTGCTTGCAGAGTTGTGTCGTCTGAGCTGTCGGTTTGCATCGGTACGCTAATGGTCTGACTGGGCAAGGATGCCTGTGAAGATAACGCTACTTCGTTTGCGCTATGCACATTCGCGCTATCAGAGTGCTGCTCAATAGGATTGAACAAAGTGCTTAGCGTGGCCCCATATTGCCAGCCTAATAAGGCAACAAAAGAGGAAATAAACACTGCACTGATTACCAGCCAAACCAACGGAGACCGAAGCCGATTCGGCCGTGTTTCTATATGTGCCAATCCTTTCGCTTGTCTGTAACGCTCAAATGCTGCTCTGCGCTGCGCCAGTAACTTGTCTACCTCGCTACCATAACTGTCACGGCTAACAGACTGACTGCTAATAAGTAGTGGTGTATCGGTATTCTTGGCGGGTAGCCATTGTTTGGCTTGTTCTGCCCATTCGGATTCGCCGAACAGTAAAACATTAAGGTGCTGCTTATTGTTGGCGAACCGGCTTTGTAGTACCAATTCCCACAATTCCTGTAAGAATTGGTTAGGTAAAAACTGCGCGTTGGTAATGGTGATCAGTACCGGGCCATTGTGATGATTAAGCTCGGCAAGTAGCTCATTGAGTGGCCTTACAAAGCTCCCGACCACTTGACCTAATAACTGACGGCACACATCGCGGCGATAATCCGCAACCTGCATAGTTTCGTTGGCAGTAATAAAGGCCAACTCAGTATTGTCGGCCTGTTGAAATACAAATGATTCAAGCGTGCGCTGCTGTTCTGCAATAGAGTCGCCGCTAACAAAAATTAGCTGAGACGAATAATTGACCAGATATTCCAGTCGGTCATGCAGTTCAGACGCCACGTTGTAAACCTTATAGCTTGTAATTAACCTGCTGGTTGGCTTAACAACTCTGTCAGTATGGCTTCACTGACGTTCTTTGTTACCACCGCGTGCCCGATACCTTGCGGAATGACAAAGCGAATGTGTCCGGCCTCAACTTTTTTGTCGCGAGCCATATGACGCATATAATCGTTGTAAGACATGGTGTTGGGTCCGGCAACCGGTAAATCAAATGCCTGTTGCAACGCCTCAACCCGACGGGTTTCTGACGGTGTTAGCCAATCCAGCTTCTCTGCTGTCTTGCAAGCAAGGATAATACCAGCCGCAACGGCCTCGCCGTGTAACCAGTTGCCATAGCCTTGCTCGGCCTCAATGGCATGGCCAAAGGTGTGTCCCAAATTCAGTAACGCGCGAATGCCACCTTCGCGTTCATCTTGGGCCACCACCTCTGCTTTTATTTGGCAGCAGCGGAAGATCGCGTGCGCTAAAGCGGATTGATCCAACTCCCTGAGCGCTTGCTGATTGGTCTCCAACCATTCAAAAAAGGCATTGTCGTAAATGATGCCGTATTTGATCACTTCGGCCATACCTGCTGAAAATTCACGTGCTGGCAGCGTGTTGAGCGTGTTGATATCAATAGCAACCAAAATGGGCTGATAAAACGCGCCAATCATGTTTTTGCCCAGCGGATGATTTACTGCGGTCTTGCCACCCACCGATGAATCAACCTGAGAGAGCAGGGTAGTAGGTACCTGAATAAAGGGTACACCCCGCTGGTAAGTGGCGGCCACGAAGCCACACAGATCACCAATTACACCACCACCCAACGCAATCAGTGTGGTATCGCGCGCAGCGTTCATTTCAAGCAATCGCGTCATCACCACTTCAAATTGCTCTAAGGTTTTGTATTGTTCGCCGTCGGGCAATGTGACTACATCTACCTGCTTGTCACCACAAGCCGCAATAACCTTTTCCAGATACAAAGGGGCAATGGTTTCATTGGTAACGATAACTGCCCGCGGACCTTTTATGTAAGGCACAAAAAAGCCGGCTTGGTTTAGTAAGCCGGCTTCTATCTGGATTGGGTAGCTACGATCGTCAAGTTCTACAGTTAAGATTGACACCGGGGTAGCTCCTAAAAAAATTTATAATCCGATTTTGCTGATGATTTGATTTGCCACTGCCCGGGCAGATTGATCATCGGTATCCACCACGTAATCAGCCACTTCTTCGTACAGTGGATTACGCTTTTCAGCCAGATCTCTTAATACCTGCTCTGGATCGTCCTTTTGTAATAATGGACGACGCTTATCGCGCTGAGTGCGGGCGACCTGCTTGTCGATTGTTGTTTGTAAATACACTACGATGCCGCGAGCCGATAAACGATTGCGAACTGCTTTGGTCATAATAGAACCACCGCCAGTTGCTAATACAATGCCTTGCTTATCGGTAAGGTCGTTAATGACAGTCTCTTCGCGCTTGCGGAAACCTTCTTCGCCTTCTAAATCGAAAATCCAGGTAATATCAGCGCCAGTGCGACGTTCAATCTCCTGATCAGAATCGTAGAATTCCAGATGTAATTCATCTGCTAAATGACGACCAATGGTACTTTTACCTGCGCCCATTGGACCAACCAAAAAGATATTACGTTTTTCAGCCATATTTGCTTATTTCACAACTCATCAATGTTAAGGGTGCGTTAACTGAGTTTCTCAACCACCCATTCACACGTGCTTATTTTGTTGCTAATAAGCACATATACTCAACCTCGTAAAAATTTCGAGAGCGGGATTATCTCAGTTTCTCAGACCGCTATGCAAGTGTTGTTGCAACATTGGGGTGGATGTTTTGAAATCAAGGGGGAAATCAACGCTGTGCGCAACAAAAAAACAGCAAAATTATGTTGCGGCTGACCAATACCCCTATTTTTCATAGGGGCTAAAGGTCCTCTGTTACAATTTTGGGGGTCACAAATATTAGTAACTCGCGTTTTTGATAAACAGTGGAACTGTTTCTGAATAGCGCGCCGACTACCGGTAAATCACCAAACAACGGTACTTTGCTAACGTCATTGCTGTTTACTTGCTGGAATATGCCTCCCAACACAATGGTTTCGCCATTCTCTACCAGTACCTGGGTTTTGATTTCCTGTGTATCAATGGCAACGGCATCGCCGGTTGCCGTTGCAACGGTTTCGCCTCGGGTATCCTGCGTAACCACCAGATCCAAAATAATACGATTATCCGGTGTGATATGAGGGGTTACTTTCAGACTCAGTACGGCCTTTTTGAATTCTACCGAGGTGGCACCGCTGGAAGTGGCTTGAGAATAAGGAATTTCAGTACCCTGCTCAATGTAAGCTTCTTGCTGATTGGCAACGGTGATGCGCGGGCTGGCAATGATTTCACCTTTGTTTTCCGTTTCCAGTGCCGACAGTTCTAAATCAAGAATAGTACCGTCTGCCAGGCTCGCAATTTGAAAACCAATTGCGCCTGCTGCACTGGTTACCGGTAAATTAACGTTCAGTCGGTCACTTAAATCAGGCACTACGCCACTTGCAATAGTGTCAGCGCCTTCCAGTGAACCTGAAATGCCGTTGTCGTCCTGACGGTCAGAGAATCCCCAGCGTACACCGAAGTCTTCTCCAACGTTGTCGCGCACAGTTACCATACGCGACTCAATAAGTACTTGTTTAACCGGAATATCCAGTGATGAAATTACTTTTCTGGCTTCATCAATGGATTCTATGGTATCGCGAACCAAAATGGTGTTGGTGCGTTCGTCTACGGTTACTGTACCGCGCTCGGTTAAGATGCCGCCGCTACCTTCACTGGCTTTCAGAATATTTGCCAGCTCGATTGCCTTTGCATAATTTACGGTAATGCTGGCTGAAGATAATGGAGCAAGTTGCGCTACCTGCTGGTCGCTTTGTAGTTTTTGCGTTTCCCGTTGCGACAATTCTTCGCTGGGCGCAATCAGCAGAATGTTGCCTTCACGACGCTTATCCAGACCTTTGATCTTCAGAATCATATCCAGCGCCTGATCCCAGGGTACCCCGGTGAGGCTAATGGTGACATTACCCGTAACGGTATCAGTAGTCACCAGATTAAAGCCGTTAACTTTGGCAATAATTTGCAGCACCTGACGAACGGGGACGTCCTGGAAATCCAGCGAAATCGGTTCGCCTTCATACTTACTGCTTGCCAGGCTGGCTACCTGATCGGCACTCATTGGAATAATGATTACCCGCAGTGTTTTACCATCCTGCTCTGTGCTGGCGGTTACTTTTCCTTCGTAGTTAAATACCACGCGCGATGATTCTTTTTCCTGAAAAGTCTCAATGCTGGTTACTGGCGTACCAAATTCTGTTACGTCCAATTCAACCAATTGGTCTTCACCTAATTCCGTTTTAGGTAAAGTAAGTACTAACTTTCCTTTTGCTTCAATAAGCTGTGGCTGACTTTTGCTGTTCGAAAACGTAAAGGTTGTTACCGCGCTTTGCTTTGCGCTGCGGGTAAAAGCAATGTCGTTTAACGCAGATTGAAAAACAGATTCTTGTGCGGCGTTGGGGTTCAGTAATTGAGGAGATTCCTGTGCGTTTAATTCCGACGCAACGACATTGGCAAGCAATAAGGTAACCGCCAGGCCAACCAGCCAGGTGCGGCGTTTACTGCGCTTGTTCAGTCTTTCGTTAAAGATATATCGCTTAGACATCTTATTTATCTCCTGCTCACGAACCCATCGCGAGCGTTGTTTCTTTGCGCTGCCAGCATCCGGTGCCATCCGGCACTAATTCTTCGATGATTACGCTGTTATTCTGAACGTTTATAATCCTGCCAAAAAACAACCCGATACGGTTACCCACCTTGGCCTGATACAAGTTGCCATCATTAGTTTTAAACAATACCCAATTCGCGCCGTTCGACCGGAAGCTACCGGTTAATTGCAACGCATCTATACCGTAAGATTCCAATGGCTCTCTTGTCCGGCTTAAATCTGGCTGGGTACAGTTCGCTTTGGTTTGCATAACTATGGGAGCCATTTCGCGTTTGGGTCGCATGAACGGGCTTCTGAATTCAGAGGCTCCGTAAATAAAAGCCGGTTGCTGCGTAAATTCAGGATATGGCTCAATACGAGATTGCGTAGTTTGCTTCACCTGATCTGTGTAAGCAACTAAATCATCCATTTGCGGAGCACAACCTGCTGTTAAGCCTACTAAAACCAATATAGCCAGCGAACGTAAGGGCTTCATTTTTTGTCCCCTTCGTTTTTGGTGTTTGCTGCGCGGTAGGTTTTAGCCAGCAAGCTCAATTTAAGGCCGTCTTGTTCGGCTTTCAGTTCAAAATCGTGCATGGTAACGATGCGCGGTAATGCTGCCACCTTTGACACAAACTCGCCGATATTGTGATAACCACCATTCACTTCGATTTTTATCGGCAATTCGGTATAAAACTCTTTAGGAATTTCATTTTCCCAGTTTATTAACCGGAATGTCAGTCCCGCGCTGGTACCTACGTATGTAATATCATCCAGCAGGCCGGGTGTTTCGTTGCGGGTAGGCAACGACTTCAGCATCGACGAAAAGTCTTCTTCAATTTGCGCCAGTTGTTTTTTATATGCAGCAAGGTTTACTGCCAGACGGTACTTGGCTTCAAACTGTAACTTGAGTTCGGCTTCCTGACGCTCTGCCGCGTCCAGCATGGGCAATTTGGGGCTGATAATGGCAAAGTAGCTGATTGCGCAAATCACTACCGCTACAAACAGCGAAACCACTACTTTTATTTCAAACGGCCATACCGCAACCTGTTCAAAATCCAGATCGTTCATTTCTTTCAGGCGAGACACATCAAACTTCATTTTTTGCCTCCCTTGGATTTTTGTTCAGCTTCGCGCTGAGCATTTGCAAGTACCTGGCTTATCGAGAAAGTCAGGGTGAACTCGCTTACCGAATCACTTGCACTGGTGTCCGCTACAATCGAAGACAGGTCGCCAGCACTGAAAACTTTGGAGCGCTCCAACTGACGCATAAACTCGGCCAGACGGTTGTTTGATTCACTGGTACCGCGTACTTCAATTTCTGCACCTTTGCGGATCATAGATTTGAAGCTCACGCCTGGGGGCACCAGTCGTGCCAGCTCATCCAACACGTTTGGTGTGATGTTTCGGCTGCTTTGTAACTGTTCAATCAGTGCCATGCGCTGTTCAATTGCCGCCTTGCTTTCCTTAATGCGTTTAATCTCGGCGATTTGGCTTTCCAGCGCGGTTATTTCATTTTGCAGGTATTGGTTACGGGTGTTTTGATTGCTGATTTGCGTTTCAATTACCTGGCCAACAATCCAAAACACCAGTCCACAGAATACGGCTACCAATGCCAGCGTTACCAGGAACTGTTGTTTTTGTTTTTGACGGCGCTGTTCACGCCAGGGAAGCAGGTTTATATGTGCCACGACGAAAACCCTCTGCTCGCCAATCCTGCGGCAATAACCATCATAGGAGCCAGCTGTTTAACCTGCTCAGGATTCACTTTGTCACCCATCTTCATTTGTGTGAAGGGGTCAAAAATATCAACGTCGATACCTAAATCCTGTTTAAGTGTTTCAACCAGTGCGGGCATAACGGCGCCTGCACCGCAAATCAGAATGCGGTCGGGACGGTCGGCGTGCACCGTACTCATGTACATTTGTAGCGCGCGGTTAATTTGTTGCTGAAGGTTGGCCGCAAATACCGGTAGGGTTGCGAGTTCCCAATTAGCCGGTAACTGCTGGTTTATCAGCTGCTCTTCGGTGTCTTTGCGATCCTGCATGTGGACGAGTGCCAGGTCCTGGATAAGCATATCCACACCAAAGTTATGTTCTTTGCTGTACAGCACCTGACCCGCCTGCCATACGCACATTTGCAGTAGTGATGCGCCGATATTAATGCAGCAAATCCGCTCATTTTCCGCTTTGTTTGGATAGAAATGGTCAATGGCATTGCCCAGTGCATAGCCTTCCACGTCTACCACCAAAGGTTCAAAGCCTTGTTCGCGAACTAGTGTAGAACGCAGCATCACAATATCCTTGTGGGCTGCAGTAAGCAGTACATTGACTTTACCAGCATGCGTAATACTCATACCCAGTTCTTCAAAGTCCAGGTACACCTCTTCAAGCGGGTAAGGGATAAGACTGTCGGCCTCTACTTCTATCTGGCCTTCCAGTTCAAAGTCGGTCTGATCGGGTTCCATATGGACTACTTTACTGATCACCGATGCACCCGCAACAGCAATAGCAGCGGGTTTGAGTTTACTCTTCATCGATTTTCTTACTTTGCGAAGCGCAAGACTCACCGCTTCCATATCGGTAATTTCACGCTCGCGAAACGCATCTTTAATTATGGGCTCGCAGGCAAAGGCAGACAGCGTGTAATCGCCGTCGCTACCTTCCAGCACCACTGCTTTAATACAACGCGTACCAATGTCGAGCCCGACAATGGGTGGTTGCTTCTTTTTAAACAGCGATTTCAACATATAAACCGTGCCTTTGAGTGCCTGCGTAAATTTCTACCATATGATGTTACTGAATTTTTTTCTATTAAATGGTTCTAATAAATACACTTAGGTATAAAATATAAGTCATTTTGGCAAAAAAGCCCTGAAATATTGCATCGTGAAGTACATTAAAATCTTATTAAAACTCGGCATTCTTGCCGCACTGCTCGGAAGCATTGTACTAACGGGTATCTATTTCTATATCAAACCTGATCTGCCCAGCGTGGTTATCCTTAAGGATGTCCGCTTGCAAACACCGATGCGAATTTACACGCACGACGGCAAATTGATTTCCCAATACGGTGTCAAAAGACGGATTCCAGTAACACTGGACGAAACGCCAG
This sequence comes from Aestuariibacter sp. GS-14, assembly GCF_006494365.1. Taxonomy (GTDB): domain Bacteria; phylum Pseudomonadota; class Gammaproteobacteria; order Enterobacterales; family Alteromonadaceae; genus Alteromonas; species Alteromonas mangrovi. Next base: position 131,024 of record NZ_VHIP01000005.1, on the reverse strand, counting down.
ATTTACTTAAAAAGGCAATTCTGGCTACCGAAGACAATCGGTTTTACGAGCATTTTGGTATTGATCCTATCGGCATCACGCGCGCTTTCATTAACCTGGTTGTTACTGGTGAGAAAAGTCAGGGTGCCAGTACCCTTACGCAGCAGTTAGCCCGGGGCTTCTTCCTTACCCGCGAAAAGACATTTATTCGCAAAATAAAGGAAGTGTTTATTTCGTTTCATATGGAAGCGGAGTTAACCAAAGACGAAATCTTCGAGCTTTACCTGAATAAAATTGAGCTTGGGCACAGGTCATTTGGATTTGGTGCCGCGGCACAGGTTTATTATGGAAAGAAGCTGGATGAACTAACGCTGGCACAAATGGCTACCCTGGCGGGGTTACCGCAGGCGCCTTCGGTATTAAATCCCATCAGTCGTCCCGAACGCTCGCTGGAGCGCCGCAGAATTGTATTGCTCCGTATGCTGGATGAAGGTTACATCACTCGCCAACAATTCGATGAGGCACTGAATGAGCCTGTAACGGCGAAGAAACACGGCGCTGAAATAGAAGTGGATGCTCCCTATCTGGCTGACCTCATCTACAGTGAAATGGTTGAGCTGTACGGTAAAGAAGAGGCAGAAACGGGCGGCTATCAGGTTTACGCTACAGCAGATTCGGCAATGCAGCAGGCTGCTCAGCGTGCAGTGAAGCAAAATCTGCATGACTACGATGAGCGTCATGGCTATCGCGGAGCAGTTGCGCGTTTATGGCCCAAGCCTGACCCGAAAAAAGCCTCGCGTCAAACCGATGCTGCGTTAGCCGGAATATCGGTTGATGAATGTGAAACGCCTGCGCTTTACACCAACTGGCCGTGTGATATTCGCCAGGAGCAGATCATGGCAGCGCTCGACAGCGCTGGTGCGTATGGTTTTGTTTTTCCGGTAGCGGTAACAGAAGTAGAAGAACAACGTTTTATTACCCGCGATATTTCAGGAGTGGAGCGGGCAATTGAATGGGAAGGCATGGATTGGGCGCGTCCCTTCTTAAGTGACAACCGTCAGGGGGAATCACCTCAAACCGCAGGTGAAATCGTAGCGCCTGGTGACGTTGTGTATATCCGCGAAATGGACGGCCAATGGCGACTCGCGCAACTACCCGATGTGGCCGGTGCGTTTGTGGCGCTGGATCCCCACAATGGCGCTGTGCAGGCCATTGTGGGTGGCTACAGCTTTTATCAGAGTCAGTTTAACCGGGCAACCCAGGCAAAACGTCAGGTTGGTTCAAATATCAAACCATTCATTTATTCAGCGGCACTGGAGTATGGCTATACCATTGCCAGCGTGATCAATGATGCCCCAATTAATGAATGGGACGAAGCCACAGGCGTAGCCTGGCGGCCGCAAAATTCTCCAGCTGAATACGATGGCCCTATCCGCATGCGTGTAGCTCTGGGTAAGTCTAAAAACGTAGTATCGGTGCGTTTATTACGGGGCGTTGGTCTGGATAACACAATCAATCACCTCACAAAATTTGGCCTCGACCGGGCCGACATACACCGTGATGAAACTGTGTCATTGGGGTCCAGTTCTCATACCCCGCTGGAAATTGTGCGCGGTATGGCTGTTATTGCCAATGGCGGCTATTTAATTGAGCCCTATTTTATTGACCGCGTGGCGAATGAAATGGGTGAAGTGCTTTGGAAACACAAGCCCGTAGTGGCATGTGGTGACTGTGCCGAGAAACGCAACACAGCAGCGAAGCCGGAAAGTGAAGAGGTAGATATTGAGGCGCTGCTTGCCGCAGAGCTTAATCAGTCTCCTGCTACTCAATCGCAAAGCGAAGACGAGATTATTCCGGCTCCGCAGGTAATTTCATCGCAAAACGCATTTTTAGTGGCTGAAATGATGCGTTCAGCAGTGCGTTACAACGGCAGCTACAGCAAGAAAACGGGCTGGCAAGGAACAGGTTGGCGGGCAAGTAATATTCTTGGTCGCGAAGATTTGGCTGGTAAAACGGGTACTACCAATGATTCCCGCGATGCCTGGTTCAGTGGATTCAACCGCAATCTGGTTGCAACTGCCTGGGTGGGATTTGACGATATGAGCCGTCAGTTAGGTCGGGCTGCCTACAACCGGCCATTGGCCGAGCGCAATCCAGACAGGTTTGGCTGGATTGGTAACGCATTGGTTGGCGCAGAAAGTGGTGCCAACGCCGCGCAGCCAGCCTGGATCCGATTTATGCAAGTTGCGTTGGATGGCGTGCCTGAAGCACCCATGCCGGTACCCGATGACATTGTGCGCGTTCGCATTGATCGTACCAGTGGGAAGTTGACCCGACGCACCGACCATACCACACTATTCGAATATTTCCTGCGGGGCACTGAGCCGACCGTTTATGTTCTGGAAGATGACATCGACGATCCGGCACAGCAGGATGAGGAAAGTGTAGACGTAGAGGAAATTTTCTAACGTTTGCGCCAAACGGCAATGCATAAAAAATAAATGGTTAATTACAATGTCTGATGACGATAAGCGCTATCTGTATATCCCTCACGCGGGACCTTCGTTGCTGGAAACGCCACTGCTGAACAAAGGCAGTGCGTTTACTGCTCGCGAGCGAACCGCGTTTAACCTTACTGGTTTGTTACCGCCCCGTTACGAAACCATCGAAGAGCAAGTAGAGCGGGCGTACATGCAGTACAGCTCTTTCGACGAGCCACTGAATAAGCACATTTATCTTCGCGCTATTCAGGATACTAACGAAACCCTGTTCTATCGCCTTATCCAGCGACACATTGAAGAGATGATGCCGATCATCTATACCCCAACGGTAGGGGATGCCTGTGAACAGTTTTCCGATATCTATCGCAGTTCCCGTGGTTTGTTCATTAGCTGGGAAGAAAGACATCAAATCGATGATATCGTACGCAATGCCACCAAGCGTAAAGTAAAAGTGATAGTGGTGACCGACGGTGAACGTATTCTTGGCCTGGGTGATCAGGGCATAGGTGGTATGGGGATCCCAATCGGCAAACTGTCGCTGTACACTGCCTGCGGAGGCATTTCTCCCGCCTACACGCTGCCTGTAATGCTGGATGTAGGCACTAACAACGAAAAGCTACTGAATGACCCCATGTATATGGGCGCGCGCCATCCGCGGATTAGTCAGGAAGAATACGACGAATTCCTCGACATGTTCATGCGTGCAGTTAGCAGACGCTGGCCCGAAGCTATGGTGCAGTTTGAGGACTTTGCCCAGCCCAACGCCATGCCGTTGTTAAAGCGCTACCGCCACAAAGTATGTTGTTTTAACGACGATATCCAGGGTACTGCTGCGGTTACACTAGGCACTATTCTGGCTGCGTGCCGCATGCGTAAAGCAAAGCTGTCTTCAATGAATATCGCGTTTGTGGGGGCTGGCTCGGCAGGTTGTGGTATTGCGGAGATGTTGATCCAGCAAATGGTTCATGAAGGTTTACCGGATGCCGAAGCGCGCAAGAAAATCTTTATGATTGACCGTTTTGGCCTGGTAATGGAAGGACAGGAAAACCTGCGTGATTTCCAGCAGCGATTGCAGCATACCGCCGACGAAGTGAAAGACTGGTCTTTCAGTGGAGAATATCCATCGCTTCTGGATGTAGTGAATTGTGCACAACCTGACGTGTTAATTGGTGTGTCGGGACAGCCTGGATTGTTCACTGAGCAGGTTATCCGAGCGATGAAACGCAATAGTGATATGCCCATCATATTCCCTCTCAGCAATCCATCACGTCAGGTAGAAGCGCGTCCGGAGCAGGTAATTGAATGGACCGAAGGTGATGTGATCATTGCCACCGGCAGCCCGTTTAAGCCAGTGGAATACAAGGGTAAGTCTTATCCGATTGCCCAGTGCAATAACAGCTATATCTTCCCAGGTATTGGCCTTGGTGTTATCGCGGCGAAAGCCCGTTTGATCAGTGACGAAATGCTAATGGCTGCCAGTAATGCGTTAGCAGATGCGTCGCCGTTGGCGAATACCGGTGAAGGGCAGTTATTGCCACCATTGCGCAAGATTTCGCAGCTGAGTCGCGATATTGCCTTTGCGGTGGCCAAGGTGGCGATGCAGCAGGGATTGGCACTGGAACAGACCGATGAAAATCTTCTGGCTAGTATTGAACGCAATTTCTGGCGGGCGGAATACCGGCCATACAAGCGAGTCAGTATTTAACTCGTTTTCCCAGGGCAACGTCATGTTGCCCTTTTTATTTGCCTGAACCGTGTAATTTCTGTAGCGATATTGCAACACTTTCACACTGTTTTAACTCTCTTCAATTAATTTAATTACGCTAACGCCATGATACTTATACTTTTGTTGTAATTGGCATACGCCTTGATACCCCTTGCTCTGTAAAGATAAATAAAAACAAGCAGGAGTAGTTATGTTGTCACTACGTCAATATAGTCTTAAGCCGGTTACCCAGGCCGTTTTAATTAGTTCACTTGTTGGAACGCTAGCAGCGTGCGGCGGTTCTGGTTCCAACAATACCAACGTTAATAACCCGGACAGTCAGCCCGATAGCACCTCATTTTCGCTGGCGGTGTCAGATGCACCAGTTGATCAGGCAAGTGAAGTGGTGGTGTATTTCGATGCGGTGGAATTGATTGGAGAAAGCGGTAATCAAACGTTTGATGTTCGCGACGGCAATGGCGACCCAAGGGCCATTGATTTATTGCAATATCAGGGCAACGCTTTTGTAGAAATTGTTGCTGCGACTGATATCCCGTTGGGCACGTATTCTCAGTTGCGATTGGTGGTAACCGATGATTCTTATATCGTTACCGACGCAGGTACGTTTAACTTATCTGTACCCAGCGGAGAATTAAAATTGGACGGATTTGTTGCACTGCCAAATGTTGAGGCTGCTTATACCGTGGAATTTGACTTGCGCAAGAGCGTTGTTGATCCGGTTGGGCAAACGTCTACTTATTTCCTTAAGCCACGTGGTGTACGTTTGGTTGCTAATAGCGAGGTGGGGACCCTTAGCGGCACGGTTTCAACCGATTTAATCACGCATGCTGATTGCAGTGTAAAAGCCGACAGTGATGTGGGGAATGCCGTCTATATCTACAACAGTACTAATTTAGATGCAGGTTTATTGGGCGACGATGCGGATAGCCCGGAGAATGCTGCCGAAATTTCACCCTACGCCATTGCAACAGTGAATTACGAGGCGTCTTCAGACACTTACCGTTATGTTGCAGGTTATCTGCCTGCGGGCGATTACACAGTCGCATTCAGTTGTCTTGCCGATGCAGACTTACCAGAATCAGATGAAAATGCGGAAGACGGATTCAATTTCCAGTTGGTTACCGAAACCAGCATTAGCGCAGGTAACGAAACGGTATTATCGCTTTAACCCTTGGTGGGCAAGGGACTGCCCACTTTTTTATGCCGTTTGCTTTTGCAGCCACTGACTGGCGATAGACCATAATGGCAGGCAATGACGTGAAAAAAAGCGCATGTGACCGATATGGTCCAGACCGTAAGTGGCAGGATCCAACGATTTTTTCTCTGATTTCAAGCGGCTGTAAACAGCCAGCATTTCGTCTACATTCTGCGGGCGGGCTATTTCATCATCAGTAGCGGTCAGCCATAGCGAAGGTTGAGTTAACTCATCGTAATAATGTTGGTTTACGCCTTTGCCAAACTCGGTTTTCACATAACCCTGACCGTTACACCATTTTTGCCACTGTGACGCAACACGCTTAGGCAACGGTTCGCCCATACCGACCCAGTGAGACTGCGTCTGCCCAAACAGCAGATTGGTTAGCGGAATAAAGCAGTTCATATAAAAATGCGCTTTAAACTTATATGGCCACTGAAAATTACGTAAGCTGCCAGATGAACTGCCAAAGGTAACAAAGCTATGTAGCTGGTGGCTGTTCGGCATAAGTCCAACCAACTGACCTCCGGCACTGTGGCCAATTAAATGCAGCGGTAAGTCTGTATACAGTTCTTTTAGTACATCCAGTACCGCAGGCATGTCCAGTTCACCCCAACTTTGCAACGAAGCCTGGCGCATAACCTGCTTGTGTTTGTCAGACTCACCAATGCCCCTGTTATCGTATGTCAGCACGGCAAAGCCCTGTTCGCTCAGGTATTTGGCAAAATGCTGGTAAAAGCGCTGACTTATGCCGGTGGCGGGAGCCAGCATAATCGCGCCTGTCGCCAGTCGTTTCGCCGGGTAGAGTGTTGCTGCCAGCTTAACGCCGTCGGCACAGGTAATTGTGATTGGCTTAGGTATGGTCATGGAATGTTATTGTATGTATGCGTTCTGGTCTAACCAGTTGGCATTATAGCGAAGCAAGTGTGTAAGTGACAATAAGATAAATGGTGATTACATGTTGACGGTTAGCGTATTTGCTCTGTATCGCCTGTACTCAGGTAGCGCATTCAAGCCGTGTTAGTATGATAACCAGTCGAAAGCTACACTTGCAGGCGCCACCGCTATTCGTCCTTAAGGTTTGTTTTTTTAAGATGTTTTCTGATTTGGTCATTTATTTGTTTAACCTTGGCGAGGCAATTTTTCTTTTGCGCACCCGATAGGTCGTCACAACTTTGAGGTTGAGGCGAACTTTGTGGTGTTTCACCGGTAAGCGCATAGTTTAAAATTGCTAAATCAATTTCCCCGCCAAGTCCCGAAAGCGAGCTGTCATTCTCTAAACGCTGCTTAGCCAGGCTTGAATTTTGATGTTGTGCGCTGCTTGATTCGCCCATTTTGCTGTCGAGAACGGCACCTAACATTGAACATCCCTGAAGTGCAGTACCAAGCATGATCACGCCATATATTTTCATCTGTTTAATCTCCCGGTTGGTCACTTGTTAACATCAACGTCATCTGTCCTGATTGACTCAGTCTCACAATCTGCCTCTGGACTTCCACCCTAAATATCCACCAACGCAATAGCAAATAGGCGACAACAGTAATCCGGCCAACCCTCCAATATTTGCTCCGGCTCCATCGTAAAAAATGACTATCGACAGGGAATATAGCGATATCAATACGGACACGACAAGTAAGCCGATTGTCATTCCCTTCAGGGCGTTCACATTGGCCCGGACAGTCATTGATGCCAGGAGGGAAGAGAGTAGAAATGGCGCACCAAACATCATTACACATAGTGTCAGGATTGTTTGCGAACTTTCATTCGGCAAAAACAGCACAAGCATAGCGTAAGACAAAATGGTTACCACAATACCTGCGAGTGCAAATTTGATAGCGAAAAACTTCCTGTCTATTGTAGTGTTCACGGCTTTTACCTTCCTTGTAGAAACCAGTATTTTCAATTTCGGGTGCAGGTACTGAGCACAAAATGGCAAAGCAGACCGGCGTAAATGCGCTCATGACTCATTGTGAATACCTTGATTATTGAAAATGAAAGCAAGGTGAAAAGCAAGTGCAAGCATACTCCGGAGGCGCAATCCACAGTAGCCTCTAAGCAAACAGGTGGTGAATTGGTATTACCTTCGCAGGCAATCTCAACCTTTCCGGGTTTGAAGGGCACTTATTCATTGTTGATATGTTAGCCAAATGTTAACCTGCATTTTATTACTCATTACTGATAATTCAGGCTTTTCAACATGGATCGTCGTCGTTTTTTGCGTTATTCCGGTGCAGCAGTTACCTCCTCGTTATTACTTCCTTCTGGTTTGGCTCAGGCTTTCACTGCCTCAAAACAGGAATACAAGTTGGGCTATCAGCTCTACAGTGTGAATAAAGACATGCAGCGTTCTCCCTGGTCTACGTTGTTAGCGTTAAAGGACATGGGTTATCGGGACTTCGAGGTATTCGGATTTGAGCCGGACTCAGTTAGTTACTACGGGTTATCTGCGAAAGATTTTAAACGCACACTGGATGAACTGGGGTTAACCGCGTCGAGCGGTCATTATGGATTTGCGCCTTATCTTGCCAAATCGCAGGCTGAAATGGATGCATTTGTAGCACAGTGTCTTAAAGGTGCTAAAAAACTCGAAACCCCGTTTATTACCTGGCCCTGGATGGCACCCGAACAACGTACCCTGGACACCTTTAAAAGACTGCCTGACATATTGAATCGCATTGGCGAGCAGGTGTCAAAAGCCGGATTGCAGTTCGCTTATCACAACCATGGATTTGAATTTGAGATTGTTGATCCGCACACCGGTCAGTCTGGGTACGACATGGTGTTAAATCAAACCGATCCCGATCTGGTAAAAATGCAGATGGACATGTACTGGGTAAGTCATGCTGCCAAAACCACTCCCAAAGCGTTGGTAGAAAAATACCCCGGTCGTTTCGTAATGTGGCATATCAAAGATATGGATAAAGTATCCCGGGATTACACTGAACTGGGTAATGGCAGTATTGATTATCCGTCGGTGTTGCCTAATCCTTCTGAGTCAGGTTTGCGTTATTACTATATTGAGCAGGGCGGAAATTTTGCCAGCTCACCGCTGGAAAGCGCTGCGGCCAGTGCCGCGTATTTTAAAGCACATCTGGCGTCGCATTTTTAGCTGCGCCATCGTACTAACGCCTGTTAGTTGATGCGAATTCAGTAAGTTGTTATTGAACAGCATGACTAGCATATACACAGGAGAGGAGTGGTAACCCTGTTTAGCGATTGTGCTGAAATCTCTTTATACTCTCATGTGTTTGCGGTTCGTTTCCCGGGGCAGCCACGATCGACAATACAACCCATGCCAGCCAGTGTAAAAAGAGTATTACTATTGATTTAATTGGCATATCGCGTAACTGAACTATGATAAACAAGTCTGGCGTCAGCAGCGGTTCGGGACAGGGTATTTGCCTGTTTTCAGGTGGTGGAATGCCACAGCGGAATACAGCCACAAATTCACCAATGAATGCACCAATCATGAGCATGCAAAAAAAATGTCGGGTAAGCGAAAATAATTCTTTTTTTTTCGACGTTTTTCTTTCATATTCAGCGCGTCAGCGCCGAGGCAAAATAAGTAGATTGGTATCACTCGAGATGACAACGTAATTCTTTATTCAGGAGTCGTTTATCAATGAAAATGTCTAAGTTAGTAAACAGCGTTGCTGCAATGGCGCTTACTGCCACTGTGAGTACGGTTAATGCCAGTGAAGAACTGCATATTTACAATTGGTCGGATTATATTGCCGAAAACACGGTAGCTGATTTTGAAAAGAGCAGCACAATAAAAGTAACCTACGACGTATATGACTCTAACGAGATTCTGGAAGCTAAAATCCTGGCCGGAAAAAGCGGCTATGATTTGGTATTCCCGACGGCGCGCCCGTTTGCTGATCGTCACGTAAGGGCGAAGCTGTATCAGCCAATCGACAAATCGGTACTCACCAATTACGGTAATTTGGACCCAATCATTCTTAAGTCGCTCAACGATATCGACCCGGGTAACCAATATCTGGTGCCTTATATGTGGGGAACTACAGGCATTGGGATTAACCTGGATAAAGTAAAAGCCATTTTAGGTGACGACATGCCTTTGGATACTTGGCGACTGGTGTTCGATCCGGCTATTGTGTCGAAACTGTCTGCCTGTGGTGTGAGCCTGATGGACGACGCTACTGAGGTGTTTGTGGCTGCACGCGCTTACTTAGGCAAGGACACCACTGATTTTAGCCCTGCTGCCACTGAAGAAGCAGCTAAAGTGGTGAGTAATGTTCGCGAGCATATTCGTTACTTCCACAGTTCGCAATACATCAACGATTTGGCCAATGGCGACAGCTGTGTTGCTCACGGCTATTCGGGTGACATTTTACAAGCCCGTGACCGCGCTGCTGAAGCGGATAATGGTGTAAACATTGCTTATTTAGTACCTTCTGAAGGTGCGGTTGTGTGGACAGACGTAATGGCAATTCCTGCTGACGCACCAAACCCCAAAGCTGCGCATGAGTTTATTAACTACATACTTACACCAGCGGTAATTGCCGATGTAACCAATTACGTTGCTTATGCCAATGCGAATGCCGCTGCAACTGAGCTGGTAGAGGAAAGTATTCGCACAGATGCAGGGATTTATCCTCCAACAGCGACCCGTGAGCGTTTGTTAATTCTTAAAACGCCTTCGGATAAACAAGCGCGTAATATGAACCGCGCGTGGACTCGCACCAAAACGGGCCGCTAATATATATCGCAATACTCCGGTCAACACATAAACAGTGTTGATCGGGGATCACTTGCACGTTAGTATTTTTGACGTATGTTTTTTACCCCTTTTAATTCAGTAACTATTATTATTCCGGGCGCATTTGTGCGAGGAGATGACAGATCTAATGACCGACACCCGTTCTGCCGATGAGCTGGCCAGCAGTGCGCCGGATACATCCAATAACCGCGATATTATTCTTCAGATAGACAAAGTCACTAAGCACTTTGATTCAGCGTATGCGTGCGACGATATCAGCCTGAGTATACACAGGGGAGAATTCTTTTCGCTTTTGGGTGCTTCAGGGTGTGGAAAAACCACACTGCTGCGGATCCTGGCAGGGTTTGAAACACCCACCAGTGGCCGCGTGTTAATTGATGGCGTTGATGTGACTAACGTACCGCCTTATCAGCGGCCGGTTAACATGATGTTTCAGTCTTTTGCGCTATTTCCGCATATGAGTGTTATCGACAACATCGCGTTTGGCTTGAAGCAGGAAGCTATTTCCAAGGCTGAACGCAATGATCGCGTGCGTGAAATGATGTCTCTGGTGCAAATTGAAAAGTTAGCGGGTCGTAAGCCGCATCAGCTTTCGGGTGGTCAGCGCCAACGTGTGGCGTTGGCACGCGCTTTAGCCAAACATCCCAAGTTATTGCTATTAGACGAACCATTAGGCGCGCTCGATAAAAAGCTGCGGGAACAAACGCAGTTTGAGTTGATTAATCTACAACAGCGACTTGGCATCACATTTATTATGGTTACCCATGATCAGGAAGAAGCCATGACTATGTCGTCGCGGATTGCACTGATGCATGAAGGCAGGGTAGAACAAGTTGATACGCCACGGCGTATCTATGAGTTCCCGGCTACCCGCTACGCAGCAGGCTTTATCGGCCTGGTTAACCTCTTTCAGGGGGTGGTAGTGAGTCATGAGAACGATCAGGTGCTGATTGAATGTGAGGAGTTACCGGGTCAGCTTCTGGTGCATCACAGCCAGCCACTGGCAGTGGGTATGGATGTATCGGTTGCCCTGCGTCCGGAAAAAATCCGTGTGCTGCCAGGTAACGATAATCAGCCAAATCGCGTTAACGCGGTAATTAAAGACATTGCCTACCTGGGCGATGTGTCGATTTATCATGCTGAAGTAGCAAGTGGCAAGCGTATCAAATTTACGCTGCCCAACGTGCAGGCCCTGGCAGAGCAGCCTTTGACATGGGAACAGGAAGTTACACTAGGCTGGCAGGGCGATAGTTGTGGAGTGTTAACGCTGTGATCACGATCAGGCAGCTCCCGCAGTTATTGCGCAAAGAAAGTCGCTCATTAATTATTGCCGTGCCCTGGCTTTGGCTGGCGCTGTTTTTTATTCTGCCATTCTTATACATACTTAAAATCAGCCTGGCTGAACCGCAGCTTGCACAGCCGCCTTACACCGACTTGATACAGACAGATGGTGAAGGGCTGGTTACCGTGCTGTTGAACTTCGCCAACTACATGCTGATTTGGGAAGACTCCCTTTATCTGGATGCATTTGTGGGGTCGCTCAAAGTCGCTGGTGTGTCCACAATATTGTGCCTGCTGGTGGGATATCCCATGGCTTATGGCATTGCTCGGGCACCTGTACACATGCGTTTGCCGCTATTGATGTTAATTATTCTGCCATTCTGGACGTCGTTTCTGATTCGGGTGTATGCCTGGATGGGGATCTTAAAAAGTAACGGATTGCTGAATAATATGTTGATGTGGCTGGGCGTAATTGACGAACCGTTGGATATTCTGTACACCCCGATAGCCATATACATTGGTGTAGTGTACAGCTATTTGCCGTTTTTAATCCTGCCGCTATATGCAACCTTGGTAAAACTGGATAACACGCTGCTTGAAGCAGCGGCGGACTTAGGGTGCCGGCCATTTAAGCAGTTTTTAACCATTACGTTGCCGCAATCTGTGCCCGGCATTCTGGCTGGTGGCATGCTGGTGTTTATCCCTGTAATGGGCGAGTTTGTGATCCCCGATTTGCTCGGTGGTCCTGATTCTCTGATGATTGGTAAGCTGCTGTGGACCGAGTTCTTCAATAACAAAGACTGGCCGCTGGCTTCCTCACTGGCTGCTGTTCTGCTGGTAGCATTAATTATTCCGTTTATGCTTATGCGTCATTTTGAACGGAAATCTGAGGAGGGCCAGGCATGAGAAAGCGTTCCACATTCCTGCTCACCGCAATGATTATGGGCTATGCGTTCTTGTATATCCCCATTTTTAGTTTGGTGGCTTACTCCTTTAACGAGAGTCGGCTGGTAACCGTGTGGAGCGGATTCAGCACTAAGTGGTATGCAGCGTTACTGGAGAATGATGCCCTGCTTGATGCGGCCTGGTTGAGTATTAAAGTTGCCGCAATTAACGCGTCTTGCGCCATTGTACTGGGTACACTGGCTGCCTTGGCGTTAGTAAAACTTAAAGGGAAACGCGGCACGCGCAGTTTAGGCGTAATGGTAACGGCACCATTGGTAATGCCCGAAGTCATCACAGGCTTGTCGTTGTTGCTCTTATTTGTGGCAATGGAAACCATGCTGGGTTGGCCCGCTGGCCGAGGACAAACCACCATTATTCTGGCACATGTCACGTTTTCAATGGCTTATGTTACAGTGATAGTGCAAAGTCGGCTGGCTAATATGGATCAATCACTTGAAGAAGCGGCGATGGATTTAGGGGCAAAGCCACTGAAGGTATTCTTTGCTATTACGTTACCGATTATTTCTCCTGCACTGATTGCCGGTTGGTTACTGGCATTTACGTTGTCGATGGACGACCTGGTTGTTGCCAACTTTGTGTCCGGGCCAGGTGCCACTACGTTGCCCATGGTGGTGTATTCCAGCGTGCGGTTAGGCGTAAGTCCACAAATAAACGCCTTGGCAACCATTATGATTTCGGTGGTGGCGATAGCAGTATTGATTGGCGGCATCATTACGTGGCGACAAGAAAAGCGCAATACTCAGCGTCATTAATGCCATTGATGTTTGTTGCTCGGTAAAGCACACCATTCGGGCAATATAAGTCTGCACTGATAATAAAAACGGGATCATCACGATCCCGTTTTTGCTATCTATACTGCGTAAACTGCTTATTGAGTTATAAGTCCAGTGTGAACACTTTGGATTTACGCTGGTAGTTATACAGCTCTTTTTTAGACGCTGGCAGTACATCAATACTTGCCGCTTTAAAGCCGTGATCCAAAAACCAATGCGCGGTAACGGTGGTTAATACGAACAAGCGGTTAATGCCTCTTTCGATTGCCCGTTCACGTACTTCTGCCAGGATACGGTCACCGCGGTTTTTACCTCGGTAATCCGGGTGTGTGGCAACACACGCCAGTTCTGCAGAACCGTCTTCCGGATACAGATAAAGCGCCGCACAAGCGATAATCATTCGGTCGCGTACAATCACGATAAACTGATGGATTTCGTTTTCCAGACGCTCACGAGAGCGTTTTACCAATACGCCGCTTTCTTCCAGGGGTTTGATTAGATTAATAATGCCGCCCACATCATCTATGGTAGCTTCGCGGATCTGCTCGTATTCGTTTTCCATTACCAGCGAGCCGGCACCGTCGCGAGTGAACAATTCCTGTAACAGGGCGCCATCGGTTTCATAACTCACACAGTGAGCGCGCGGGATACCGGCTTTTACGCTGGTCACCAAGGCTCGAATAACCGTGTCTTCGGTCATGATTTCCTGGTCTTTGTGCATTTGCTCTAGTACAGAACGTTCGATGGTTCTGACTAACTTGCCGTCTTTGCGGAAAATACCCGAATAATTCGAGAATACAATCAGCTTATCGGCTTTTAGCGCAATGGCAGCCTGTGTAGCCACATCTTCGTGCGATAAGTTAAATACTTCGCCTGTCGATGAATAGCCCATTGGTGACAGTAAAACAATAGAGCCGTCGTTCAGGTGATCGTTGATACCCGTGGTATCAATTCGGCGAACTAAACCACTATTTTCAAAGTCGACACCATCGAGAACCCCTATGGGTTTGGCTACCACAAGATTACCGGTACATACGCGTATTTGCGCACCGTACATTGGCGAGTTTGGAAGCCCCATAGTTAACAGTGCTTCAATGTGGCATCGCACCGAGCCTGCAGCGTCTTTCACGCATTCCAGGGTTTGTTTATCGGTTATGCGGGTACCATGACTGAAGCGCCCTTCAATTTTACGCAGTTCAACGCGCTGATCAATTTGAGGACGAGCCCCATGAACCAGTACCAGACGGATGCCCAGACTGCTTAGCAGGGCAATGTCCTGAATGATGTTTGCAAAATTGTCGTCTTCTATGGCCTCTCCGCCAAACATTATGACAAAGGTTTTGCCCCTGTGTGCATTAATGTATGGCGCAGAACTGCGAAACAGGCCAATGCTTTCGTGATGCGGTAGCACCATGTGTAATTATCCCAACTTGTCTAGATTTTCTAACTCCTGGTACAGCGCTTTCGTCACTGTTTCGGCACTGGTGCCGCCCAGAATATTGCGTTTGTCTACCCCGTATTCTAATTGCAATACCGGGTAAACGTCTTCTTTAATTTCAGCGCATACTGATTGTAACTGTGCTAAAGAAAGCGCTTCGATGGCCGCGTTATTTTCAATTGCCAGTAATACAATCTGGCCAGAAATATCGTGCGCCGTTCTAAACGGAATACCTTTACCAACCAGATAGTCAGCAAGTTCAGTGGCATTCGAATAGCCTTGCGCTGCCGCGATACGACACCGTTCTTCATTCAGCGCCAGTGTGTCGAGCACTTCACTGGCAATGCACAAACAGCAATGCCACTGATTTACTGCGTCAAACGCACCCTCTTTGTCTTCCTGCATGTCTTTATTGTACGCCAAAGGCAAACCTTTCATGGTGACCAATAAAGCCTGTAAGTGTCCAAATACGCGGCCGCATTTACCGCGCAGTAATTCTAATGCATCCGGGTTTTTCTTCTGAGGCATTAGCGAAGAACCAGAGGTTACGCTATCACCCAGTTGAAGGAAACCCGCTTCACCTGAATTATAGAAGATTAAATCTTCTGCCAAACGCGACAGGTGCATCATGCTGGTGCTTGCCACAAATAATAACTCCAGCACGAAATCCCGATCGGATACTGCATCCAGACTGTTCAGGCAAGGACTGCTAAACCCTAATTGACTGGCGATTTCATGGCGATCTACCGGATAGGTAGTACCAGCCAGAGCACCCGAACCCAGTGGACACTGATTCATGCGTACATGTAAGTCATCCAAACGGCTCAGGTCGCGTTTAAACATTTCTACATAAGCTAAACACCAGTGCGGGAAGCGAACAGGCTGCGCGCGCTGTAAGTGAGTATAGCCCGGAATGATAGCTTGTTGGTGTCGACTTGCCGTATTCAATAGACTACGGATCACACCAATAACATCGGTTTTCAGCGATTCAATGTGGGTACGGCACCACAAACGGAAATCGGTCGCAACCTGATCGTTACGGCTACGGCCGGTGTGCAGTTTACGCCCCACGACACCAAGCTTATCAATCAATGCGGCTTCAACAAAGCTGTGAATGTCTTCTTCGCCACTGGCGTTGAAATCGATTTCACCGGCTTCCGCCTGGGCTTTCAATTCACTGAGCGCAGATTCTAACTGCTGCTGTTCTTCGGCGGTTAATACACCGGCTTTCGCCAGTGCACGAGACCACACAATCGATCCTTCCATATCCTGCGCGGCCATGGCCTGATCGAAGGGTAAGGAATCGTTGACCTGACGGAACATACTGCTGCTGCCGGCAGCGAACCGGCCTCCCCACAATGCCATGCTTACTCTCCCTGCTTCTTCAGCGCCGCGATACGGCTTGATAAGCTGAACAAACGGATAAAGCCTTCTGCGTGTTTCTGGTCGTAAACGTCGTCGGCACCAAAGGTAGCGAAGTCTTCAGAGTAAAGGCTGTTTGGCGACTGGCGCTGAGTAACTGTAGCCTGACCTTTGTAAAGTTTAACTACGATTTCACCGGTTACGTACTTGGCAAATGATGCTGCGCCAGCAATTAACGCTGCGCTCAGTGGTGTGAACCAACGGCCATCGTACATGACGTGTGAGAATTCCAGAGCCAGCTGTTCACGGTGTTTCAGTGACGCTTTGTCCAGTACCATGGTTTCCAGCGCTTTGTACGCTTTAACCAGCACTGTGCCTCCAGGTGTTTCGTAACAACCGCGTGACTTCATACCCACCAGACGGTTCTCAACGATGTCGATACGGCCTACACCGTGGGCTGCTGCCAGCTTGTTCAGCTCGGCCAACCCTTGATAAGGTGACACAGCCTTGCCGTTAACGTGCGTTAATGCACCTTCAAAAAACTTCAGGTTTACGCGCTCTGCTTGGTCTGGTGCTTCTTCCGGATCAACCGTCATTGTCCAAACTTGTTTGCTAGGCTCGCACCATGGGTCTTCCAGTTCGCCACCTTCGTGAGAAATGTGCCATGCGTTGGCGTCACGGCTGTAAATCTTTGTTGCTGATGCAGTGGTTTTGATGTTGCGCTCTGCCAGGTAAGCCAGCAGGTCTTCACGCGATACCATGTCCCACTCACGCCATGGAGCAATAACAGCCAGATCCGGTGCCAGTGCATTAAATGCACCCTCGAAGCGCACCTGATCGTTCCCTTTACCGGTACAACCATGACACAGTGCATCGGCACCTACTTTACGGGCGATTTCCACTTGTGCTTTGGCGATAACAGGACGCGCCATTGAGGTACCTAACAGGTATTCACCTTCGTATACTGCACCGGTAGTAATAGTTGGGAATATGTATTCTTTAACAAATTCTTCTTTCAAATCCGCGATATAGCATTCGCTAGCACCAGTAGCAATGGCCTTTTCTCTGAGACCTTGCAACTCTTCGTCGCCCTGACCTACATCAGCGGCAAATGCGATTACTTCGCAATCATAGTTTTCTTTTAACCATGGAATGATAGCAGAGGTATCTAAACCGCCAGAGTAGGCGAGCACAACTTTATTTACTTTGCGCATAACGGGTGTCCTGATTAGGCTCCTAACAATTGAGTTAATATAGCATTTTGGCCGTGCATACGGTTTTCTGCCTGTAGCATAAGTAATGATGCATCACTGTCCATCAGGCTTCCGGTAATTTCCAGATCACGGTGAGCTGGCTGGCAGTGCAATACGTGTGTCGCGCCTGTCAGGGCCATAAGTGCTTCGTTAACCTGGTACGGCATAAATTTATCTTTTATGGTGTCCAGAGGGGTTTTGTCGCCCATAGACAACCATGTGTCGGTATATACAACGTTAGCGCCTTTCCCGGCGGTAACGTCATTGGATTCGGTAATTCTTGCGCCGGTTTGTTCGGCGAGGGCTTTAGCCTGAGCAACGATTGTTGGATTGGCTTCATGGCCCTCAGGTGTTATTAGAACAACATTACAGCCAAGTAATGCGCCCACAATGATCAGCGAGTGAGCAACATTGTTGCCATCACCTACATATGCCAGTGTTAATCCTTCGGTACTGCCAAATGTTTCGAATAACGTAAGGTAATCAGCAACGGCCTGACACGGATGATACAAATCGCACAAAGCGTTAATCACAGGCACTTTGGCAGCTTCCGAAAAGGTCACGAGTGTATCATGCGAATACACTCGCGCCACAATGGCATCTGCCCAACAGGCCAGGTTGGCTGCAACATCGGCAGCATCTTCGCGACCAGCCAGTCTGTTTGACTGACTGTCCAGGTACACCATGTGCCCGCCCAAGCGGTTTATACCCACGTCAAAGCTAACGCGGGTGCGTAACGAGGGCTTCTCAAACAGGGCTACCACGGATTTGCCTTTCAGTACGTTGGCATAGGATGCCGGCGACTGTTTTATCTGAACAGCCAACCCAAGCAACGCTTGCATTTGGTCGGGTGTCCAGTTGGCAAAATTTAGAATGTCCTGCTTCATACTACTCTCCAGAGAGCTGGGATCCCGGAATCACTCTTGTTCCGGTTTGATTCGATAATATTGCGGTTAGTGATTGTGACCAGCTTGCAATGGTAACTGGTTTGTTTAACTGAGAAGCTGCTTGCATAGCGGCTTCTACTTTTACTAGCATGCCGTCTTTGATCACGCCTTTACTGACTTCTTCCTTAAGCCGTTTTTGATCCAGTGAATGAATCAGCGCTTTGGTGCCGTCGAGCACGCCATCAACGTTACTCAGCAGCAGCAGATCGCCTCCGGTCAGTTCAGCAATAACCGTCGCAGCCTGATCGGCATTCACATTCAGTAAACGTCCTTTGTCTGTTGCGCCAATTGAACTGATCACTGGCAGGCAACCACTGGCCAACAGGTGATTAAGTAATACCGGGTTGCCAGGCGATGGAATGCCTACTGCACCGTATTTTTCATCGAGCACGGTACACTGAGTCATACCACCATCAAGGAGACCAATGCCTACAGGGGTAATACCTACGCCAATGGCGAGACCACACAGCATTTTGTTGGCTGTACCACCCAGCGCACCACTTACAATAGGCATGTGCTCGTCGGGGGTAACCCGCAACCCGTCAATTTTTGTGCTGGTTAGCTGCATTGCACCCAACAGGGTGTCTACCATAGCGCCGCCACCATGCACCAAAATGACCGGGCGAGTGGCCATTAACACTTTTATCTCTGTTAATAACTGACCAGCAATGGCTGGATTCTCTAACAATGCACCGCCAACTTTAATGACAACCGGAAGTGTATTAGCTGACATGAATCAACCCCTCTGTTGCAGAAAGTCCCAGTGCCAGGTTGGCACATTGCATAGCTTGCGAGGCAGCGCCTTTCATCACGTTGTCGATTGCGCTGGCTACGACGGCGTAGCCTGATTCCGCATCTACTTTCCAGTGCAGATCACAAAATGGCGTGTGGGCAACATCGTCTACCTTGGGGAAGCTGTCGCGCAGTCTGACGATAGGTTGGTTGGCGTAAACCGAATGATAAAGGCTATTCAGGTCAGCCTGAGTGGTACCTGCTTTTAGTTTTACTGTAATGGTAGCCAGAATACCGCGCTTAAAATTACCCAAATGCGGTGTGAAGATAACTGGCGTGCCCAAATGCGCTTCGATTTCCGGCATGTGGCGATGACCAAGTACGCCGTAGGCTTGTAAGCTCACTTCATAGAAACTGGTAGTAAGACTGGCTTTTCTGCCCGCACCGCTTACACCGGATACGGCGTTAATAATTGGGCGCATGCTGGCATCCAACAGTCCGGCATTAAACAGTGGCTTCAATGCGAGAAGTGACGCTGTGGGGTAACAGCCAGGTACAGCTACAATACTGGCGTTCTTCAACGCGTCGGACTGATACTCTGCCAAGCCATAAACGGCCTTTTCCAGACAGTCTGTAGACGTATGGGCAAAGCCATAGTGCTTGGCAAAGACGTCGGTATCCTTAATGCGAAACGCGCCGGACAAATCGAATACTTTAGCTTTCGCCTTCGACAGCGCTGCCATCCAGTCATGGCTTGCTTCGTGAGGGGTTGCCAGGAAAATCCCGTCCATCTCAGATGCCAATTCTGCCAGCAGCTCATCGCTAACCGGTGTCAGTACGTATTGCGACAGGTGAGCGAGGTGTCCGTGCACCTGTGCCATGGTTTTACCTGCATCGGCACTGTTTTCTGATACCAGCACATGTTGCAGTGACATTTGAGGGTGTCCTGCAATTAAACTAACTAGTTGTGCCCCGGTGTACCCGCTGGCACCAATCACTGCAATTTTAAACATAATTTGTTTTCGTAGAGTTTGAGTAGTTACAAATAAAAAAACACTTTTTACCTTTGCGTGGGGCTTGTGAACAGGCCGACCAAAAAGCACAAAGGTAAAAAGTGTGCTACAGCAGGTGTTTACTGCTTGGGCAACCTTACTACAAATCGTCGCCGATCACACTGCATTATGTAGCCAGCCAGGGGAGAGCTAAACTGGTCTTTGGCAACCGGTTCGTCAAACCGATTGGTTGTTTTATTCATGTTCCGATCCTATTGAGTTTTCCCGAAACCCCGCACACAATTCAGACAAAAGCAGGGTTGAAAACCATTACCGCGTGTCATCATACAACAAGGGAATATTTATGCAATAAAAACGTATAAATATTTATTGAATGTGACTAAACTCAGTTTTTTTCGGGTGTCAGTGGCAAACTATCCATTTTTTCAGCATAGCGTAACCATTTCATTACCGGCCGATAAATGATACAAAAAGCGAATAATCATACAATACAGAAAGGAATTTCCATGCCTAGCCGTACCATTGCACTGGTTGCTCACGACCATAAGAAGCCAGAGTTACTCGAATGGGTAAAACTGCACCTCGATACGTTACGCCCCTTCAACATTGTAGCAACTGGCACTACTGGTTCACTGATTCAGGACAGCACGGGTCTGGAAGTGCATCGCTTTAAAAGTGGTCCGCTGGGTGGAGACCAACAAATCGGTGCGCTGATTGCTGAGGGCAAACTGGATGGGTTATTTTTCTTTTGGGATCCATTGAACCCTGCGCCTCACGATCCGGATGTGAAAGCCCTGTTGCGGTTGTGTTCAGTATGGAATGTGCCGGTTGCTTGTTCGCCGGCTACGGCAGATCTTATCGTAACCTCGCCGTTGTTCAGTGATATTAATCATGTCCGTAAGATACCGGATTACGGGAAATAGTCGGCTGTTAATACACTCTCTCCTGTAATGTTGGCGTGTAAAAAATTACACGCCCGATTGTTTTCAGCTTAACAGCAAGAAGAATGCTTGTTCTGGCGAATAAATATACGCATCTGTCGCGCATTATATCCGTATCTGACATTGAATGTGGCATACTTATAGTTCACTCTTTTTTCAGGCGGATCGGCATGCGATCACAATTTTTTCTTTGCCTCTTTGTTTTAATATCTCTGGCTGGATGTGGTGGGGGAGAAGAATCAGCCTCGCCAGCACCTACTCCTGGCCCAACACCTACACCACAACCCTCACCTGAATTGACCGATGAACAGGCGGTGCGGTTGCTTATGCAGGCTTCGTTTGGACCAACCGATGCCAGTGTTGCGCAGGTAGCACAGAGTGGCGCTGAACAATGGTTGATAGAACAGTTTGCCTTGCCGGTAACTGAACATCTGCCTTTATTAGACAGTACCTTCCCTCAGGATGAAATCTACAGCCACCATTGGGTAGAAACCTGGTGGCAGCGATCTGTATATGCAGAGGATCAGCTTCGTCAACGCGTAGCATTTTCACTGTCTCAAATATTCGTTGTATCTACCAAAGACGCAAGACTACTAGTGGATCCCCGTGGCGTGACTTCATACTACGACACGTTACTAAATCACAGTTTTGGTAATTTCAGAGACCTTTTAGAGGCGGTAACATTACACCCCATGATGGGGATGTACCTCAGCATGCTGGGGAATGAAAAGCCCGATGAAGAGAGAAATATTCGTCCGGATGAAAACTTCGCTCGCGAAGTGATGCAGTTGTTTACCATTGGTTTGGTTGAGCTTAACCAGGATGGCAGCGTAGTTACCGATGAACAAGGACAGCCTGTAGCCACCTATGATCAGGATATTATTAAAGGCTTTGCCCATGTGTTTACTGGATGGCATTTTGCGGGACGAGCAAACTGGTGGGATGACAACTACGACGGGCTATCGCCAATGCAGCCCTACGAAGCGTTTCATGACCGAAGTGAAAAGCACCTGTTAAATGGCACAATAGTACCAGCACGCCAAAATGCCAGAGCCGATCTCGCTATGGCTTTGGATAACCTGTTTAACCACCCCAATGTCGGCCCTTTTATTGGGAAGCAACTCATTCAAAGGCTGGTAACCAGTAACCCGAGCCCGGATTATATCGAAAGGGTTGCCGCAGCCTTCAACGATAATGGCAATGGAGTGCGTGGTGACATGCAAGCGGTGATCAAAGCCATTTTACTGGATGACGAAGCACGGATTCTTGATACATCTGGCACTGGCAAATTAAGGGATCCACTTTTGCGAATTGCTCATGTGATGCGAGTGTTTCAGTCACGAGCACGGGACGGCGGCATGGGGCATGAGTTTGTCAGCCTGAATATTGGTATGGCGCCACTCGATTCACCCAGCGTATTTAATTTCTACCGCCCTGACTACAGTGCGCCAGGCACAATCCGCGAAGAAGGTCTGGTCTCGCCCGAATTTCAGATCACCAATGAAATAAGCATTACTCGTTACGTTAACTACATGTTTTATATGGCATGGTTTAATAACCTGAGGGGAGACGAGATTATTGAAAACGACGCAGGTATTGTGAATTTCGATCGTTTGGCTGCGTTGTCGGGCAATCACGATGCCCTGCTGGACTATCTGAATTTAATGTTGTTAGACGGACAAATGAACGACACCATGCGTACCATCTTAATGGAGGCATTGGATTACTGGTCACAAGGCGATGCAGACTGGGTAAAACTGGCAAACGTAGTGTACTTGATTACCATATCACCCCAATTCGCTGTGCAACAGTAGGAGCCTGCCATGCAAAGACGTGATTTCTTAAAACGCAGTTTGCTGAGTCTTGGTGGAGCGAGTTCATTATGGGCCACTACGTCGCAGTTTAATCTGGTAAATGCCGCAACATCTGCTCAGTCATTTGACGATTACAAAGCACTGGTCTGCGTATTTTTACTTGGCGGTAACGATTCGCTGAATATGCTCATTCCTACCGACCCAAGTGCGTATCAGCAATATGCTGCTACCCGCCAGAATCTCGCGGTCGCGCGCGAGTCCGCCTTGCCATTGAGTGTTGCTAATACCCAATACAGTGCGGTGGGATTACATCCCTCTTTGGCGGCGCTTCACACTGTTTACGAACAAGGTTACATGGCGCTGATTGCCAACGTGGGGCCCATGATTGAGCCTGTTACTAAAGCCGATATTCTGGCTGGCAGGGTAGCACTGCCGCCGCAATTGTTCTCGCATTCCGATCAACAAAATCATTGGCAAACGGCCTATCCTCAGCAGGCTGCGTTAACCGGGTGGGCAGGCAGAATGGCCGATATGCTGTCGGATACCAGTCACCCACTGTCGATGAATTTGTCGATGGCTGGTAATAATCTGTGGCAGACCGGCAATCAGGTATTGCCTTTTGCGCTGAGCAGTAATGGTGCCGAGGTATTGGAAGGGATTAATCCAAACGAAGAATGGCAGCGTCCGAATGCGTCGTTTCTTGATCGCATTCATGCCAATACGGAAGGCTTGTTTGCTACGCAATTTGCATCCATGGTCGACCGCACCCGGTCAACCGGTGGGCTGGTCAACGATGCATTAGCGCTTGGGCCAGAATTATCTACCGTCTTTCCTGCCACTCGATTTGCAGAACAAATGCGTCTTATAGCAAAAATGATCAGTGTTCAACAGCATCTGGATCAACCCCGACAAATGTATTTTGTCGCTTTGGGAGGCTGGGATACGCACGACAACCAGCTTACCGACCATCCAACGTTACTAGCGGAACTGGCCGAGGGAATGGCAGCGTTCTTCAACGCTACTACTGAGCTAGGTGTCAGTGAGAGTGTTACGGCGTTTACTGCGTCTGATTTTGGCCGTACGCTAACCAGTAACGGCGATGGTACCGATCACGGCTGGGGCGGTAATCATATTGTCATGGGCGGTGCGGTGCAGGGCGCAGACATCTATGGGCAGCTTCCAGAAATGGCGTTAAACAGCAATGATGATTTGGGCGATGGCCGAATCATTCCAACCCTGGCGGTAGATCAGTATGCCGCAACACTGGCTGGCTGGTTTGGACTATCCGACAGTGAATTAACAGACATACTACCTAATTTGAGAAATTACGATCGCCATCGTTTGGGGTTTTTAACCTAGCGCCTTTAACTCCAACGTATAGTATGGTCAGGTAGTGTAAAAGTTGCGTAAATCACCGGCTATATTTTTGCTTGTATATTAAGCAATCAGTAATCTTGCGGTCAGAATTGTCTTCCACATTAATGGAAAAATTATGACCACATTGAAAGCCCGTGCTATATCTACCGTTAATGTAATTAATCACGTATGGCAAAAAAAGGAAATCGACGTGAGCAATATGAGCAAGCCGTCGTTTTCGGCTTATCAGTCTATCCTATTGATTGATGATGACGATGAACTAAGCGACATGCTGCAAAGTTATTTAGAAACCATGGGTTACGAGGTTACGGTTGCCCATGACGGTGAGGCGGGTTTAAAACTGGCTACCGGAACGGGTAATTTCGATCTGATTCTGCTGGATGTAATGATGCCGAAGATGGATGGGTTTGACGTACTGAAAAAACTGCGCCAGACGCATTTAACCCCGGTATTAATGCTCACCGCTAAAGGCGATGACTACGACCGTATTTTAGGGCTGGAGTTAGGTGCCGACGATTACCTGCCAAAGCCGTTCAATCACCGCGAATTGGTCGCGCGTATCAAAGCGATTTTCCGACGCCTGGATCTTGGCTCTCAGGTAAAACAGCAGCAGGATTTGGTTATTAACGACATTGAGCTAAGTGTGACTAAACAAGAGGCGTCGGTGAAAGGCGTACAACTCACCCTCACCGGCACTGAATTCTCAATTTTGCGTTTGTTAATGGTCAATGCAGGTGAGCTGGTAACGAAAGAAGATATCAGTCAGCAGGTGCTTGGACGCAAACTTATGGCATTCGACAGAAGTATAGACATGCACGTGAGCAATTTACGCAAGAAATTATCTGCGTCCTGCAATGACGAAAAAATCAAGACCATACGCGGTTCTGGTTATCTCTTACGGCAGCAATCATGAAATTCTTAGCGTTTCTCAATCCCACACGGCGCCTCGTTGGGCGCCTTTTTCTTTGGTTCTGGGTTACCCTGGTGCTTACGGCGGTTACCTCTGCCTGGCTGGCCAGGATGTTCTATCAGCCATTTCAGATCGAAAAGCCATTAAATAGCGATATTCAGCAATTAGTGTCGATGGTAAATGATCTGGAAAGGCGCAAAACCGAGTACGACCGATTCCGGACATTGTTACGTGATATCAGTATGGAAAAGCGTCGCTCATTGATTGCGGTAGACGTAGACACCGGTAAGGTATTCAACGATGGCGGGCCACCTCTACGCGAAGACGAAGAAAACCTGTTGGCCCAGTTTGCCCGTCAGTCTAATTATATTTCAGTTCAGTTGGGCCCAATGGTGGCTATTGGGCCGGTGCTGGTGGAATTTAACGGCACCAGTCATGCCATATTCTGGCGTCGCCCCGATGGAAAGGGCGGTCCGGAGCGCATGCTTACCTGGATAATACCTACGGCGGTGGTAATTTCTGCGCTGTTTTGCTGGTTGTTTGCCAAGTCGATTGTGCGTCCAATTCGGCATTTACAGCATACCGGACGCCAATTAGCTGAAGGTGACTGGCAGGCGCGTACAGACATAAAGAGTTTCAGAAGAGATGAGATAGGCGAGTTAGCAGCAGATTTTAATCTGATGGCAGAGCAGCTATCCAGTATGTGGTTGGGGCAAAAGCGTTTGCTGGCCGACATTTCTCATGAGCTGCGTTCACCGCTGGCCCGTATGCAAATGGCCATTGGACTGGCACATCAACAAGCGTTTGATACGCCAACGCTGGATCGCATAGAGCGGGAAGCGGAGCGAATGGAGGCGCTGATTAATCATCTGTTACAGCTAACCCGTGCAGAAGCCGGGAAGCCGTTGATGAAGCGCATTGCGCTGCGCGAAACCATGAAAGAGCTGTTTCAGGATGCCGCATTTGAAGCCAGCACCAACAGCAAACACTTTAACAGTGAAGAGATCCCTGACATAACGCTCAGAGCAGATACTAACCAGCTCAACAGCGCCGTAGAAAACGTACTACGAAACGCCATTCGTTATGCCGATACGCAGGTGGACGCAACATTTACGGTAACAGATGAGCAATTAACACTTGAGATAAGTGACGACGGACCGGGTTTAACACCGGCAGAATGCCAGGAGATATTTAAGCCGTTTTATCGGCCATCGGCCTCGCGGGAGCGCAAGTCTGGTGGTGTCGGTTTAGGGCTGGCAATAGCGCAAGCCGCGGTTGCATTGCATAAGGGAACAATTCGGGCGCGGCCAGGAGATTCTGGTGGTCTGGTAGTCACAATTACCGTACCCTTAGGGAATGAGCGAGAGTAATTACACATATTTCACCGAAGCTAACCTGAAACAGGGATTTGCTGAGCGTGTTGCGCCTTTTTGGCAGCAGCAGGTTACGCAAGGCCAGTTTGTCGGGCGGGGCGACGTTTTGGTGCATTATGCCTTCTGTATTCCAGAAGCCGCCAGGGCTACCGTCGTCATTAGTTCTGGCCGTATTGAGTCGTTACTGAAATACCAAGAGGTCATTTATGATCTCTTTCATCAAGGATTTGCGGTTTTCATTCTGGATCATCGCGGCCAGGGTTTATCCGGGCGAATGCGCGATAATCCGCATCTTGGATTCGTTAATCATTTCGACGAATACGTTGCTGACATGGCGCATTTCCTAAACCAGGTAGTGCTTCCCAACCAAAAAGGCCAACTCAATTTGTTGTGCCATTCCATGGGCTCGGCCATTGGCGCGTTAACTATCCTGGCCATGCCAGACGTATTTTCCCGCGTTGTATTTTGTGCCCCCATGTTCGGCATTCGACCTGCGCTACCAGCATGGCTTGCTGCATTACTTATTACCCTTAATCGCATATATAACGCTGTCATTCCTGGCGCGAGTGGATACTTTTTTGGACAGCGAAACTATCACGAAGAGCCGTTTTCCACCAACCGGCTTACCGGTAGTGAACCCCGTTATACGCTATTTCGTGAACTTTATTCACAGCAACCTGAAATCCAGCTGGGTGGGGTTACCCCTGAGTGGCTTGCTGCAGCCAGTGCCGCCATGTGGCACATTGAGCAACATGCCGCTGAACTCACACTGCCAGTGAAGGTGTTCAGCGCGCAACAGGACGAAGTAGTAGACAACCGCAAGCAACAATACGTGGTAAGCAATATGCCCAATGCAAGCTGGGAATCAGTAGCCGGAGCCCGGCACGAAATCCTGATTGAGCAAGACGCTATCCGTATGCCAGTGATGCGCAAAATAGTGACTTTTTTTAATTCGGCAACGGCGTAGCGGATTTTGACGCAACGCCCGAAAACTCGCATAATGCGGCCCCACTGCTAGCCCCTGTCAGGATTTGAGTAATGCTGGATATTGTACTTTATCAACCCGAAATTCCGCCTAACACCGGCAATATTATTCGCCTGTGCGCAAACACAGGTTATGCGCTGCATTTAATTGAACCACTGGGATTTGACTGGGATGATAAGCGTGTGCGTCGTGCAGGATTGGATTACCATGAATTTGCCGACGTAAAACGCTACGCCAATTTCGATACTTACCTTGCGCAGCGCAATCCAAAGCGTGTATTTGCCTGTACCACCAAGGGCAAAGCGTTTCACTCCGACGTACAGTATAAGGCGGGCGATGCTTTGTTATTTGGTCCGGAAACCCGCGGATTACCCGATGACATTATCGAATCGCTACCACCTGCACAACGGGTACGCATTCCCATGTTGCCCAATAGCCGAAGTATGAATTTGTCTAACGCGGTGTCGGTATTCGTATATGAATCCTGGCGTCAGTTTGGGTACGAGCAGGCCAGATAGCCTGCGTCGCTTATTCGCTTTTTAACGAACGGCCCAGTAAGGCAAGTGCTGCATCTTTGGGAGACTTGCCTTCGTAAAGTACGGCGTAAATTTGCTCGCAAATAGGCATCTCTACACCTAAGCGCTCTGCCAGTGCCTTAACCTCTTCGGTATTGCGGTAGCCTTCAACGACCTGGCCTATGTCTTTCATGGCTTGCTCAACCGACACGCCTTTACCCAGTGCCAAGCCGAAACGGCGATTACGCGACTGGTTATCGGTACAGGTGAGCACTAAATCGCCCAAACCTGCCATGCCCATAAAGGTTTCGGGCTGCGCACCGGCTTTCACACCCAAACGGGATAGTTCGGCTAAACCGCGCGTAATAAGCGCGGTTCTTGCGTTTGCACCAAAGCCAAGGCCATCTGCCAATCCGGCGCCGATAGCAATTACATTTTTTACCGCGCCACCCAGCTGCACACCAATAAAATCCGGGTTTTTATATACGCGGAAAGACTTAGAACAATGCAGCTTGGCTGCCATATCATCTATAAACTCATCATCGGTAGACGACAGCGAGATAGCGGTAGGTAATCCGGCTGCCATTTCTTTGGCAAACGTAGGACCAGACAACACCGCCAGCGGATAGTTGTCTCCCAATACATCCTGAGCCACGTCTTTCAGCAACCTGCCGGTGCCGGGTTCAAGCCCTTTAGTGGCCCAGATGATCCGATGTGTGGGTTGCAAGACAGGCGCAATAGCTTCCAGCATGTCCTTAAATGCATGACTGGGCACTACTACCAGAATATCGCGACTGGCGGACACTGCTTCGCGCAAGTCAGCAACTATTTGCAGGCTGTCAGGAAAGGCAATGTCGGGCAGATAGCGTTGATTCTGTCTGCGCTCAGCCATCTCGTCGAGTTGTGAGCTGTCACGCCCCCACAACAACGTTGGCGTGCCATTCCGGGCCAGGCAAATAGCCAGAGCGGAGCCATACGACCCCGCTCCAAGTACCGTTACCGATGCTTGATTCATGCTGAAAAATTAAGCGTCTAACTGCTGAGATGCTTGTTGTGCGTCCTGTGCACGTTTTTGCATGTATGCTGCAAAAATGGCGTCAAAGTTGACTGGTGCCAGGTTCAGAGGAGGGAAGGTGCCACGGTTTACCAGGTTTGAAATGGTTTCGCGTGCGTACGGGAACAAGGTAGTTGGGCAGAATGAACCCAACATATGGGCTTTGTTCGCCTCTGGCATATCGCCAATCATAAAAATACCCGCCTGCTGCACTTCACACAGGAATGCCGTTTCTTCGCCCATGCTGGCCGTTACTGTTACCGACAGTGTTACTTCGAACAGGTTGCCGTCAAGCTTGTTGGTGGCAGTGTCGATATCCAGCTTGATTTCCGGCTTCCATTCTTTGGTAAAGATGCCTGGCGCATTAGGTGATTCAAAAGAGATGTCTTTTGTGTAAATACGCTGAATGTTGAATTGTGGAGCCTGGCTCTGTGTGCCTGCTGCTGCGTTCTCTTGATTTGTTTGATTTTCGTCAGACATGATATTACCTATGGAATTTATATAATTGTTATAAAGCTATTGGCCAAGCAGTGGATCGAGCTTTTGCTGACGCTCTAGTGCGTGCATGTCATCACAGCCGCCAATGTGTTGCCCGTTAATAAAAATCTGCGGTACTGTGTACCCACCATTTGCACGCTGTATCATTTCGTCACGCAGTTCTGGCTGCGCATCAATGGCGTATTCAATGTACTCTACACCTTTTTGCTGCAGCAGTGCTTTAGCCCGGTGACAATACGGGCAATAGCCCTTGGTGTAAATTTCAACTTTGCTCACAGTGTTACCCCGCTGGGTGATTATTTTGCTACGGGCAGTCCGGCCTGTAACCAGGCATTCATACCACCGCGCAGAACATTCACTTTGGTGAAGCCTGCTTTAGTCATGGCCGCTGCAACGCCGCGGGCACTATTGCCCATTGCGCAAACCACTATAATGGGTGTGTCTTTGTATTTTTCAAGCTTACTGAAGTTACGCTCGCGTAATTCTTCTGCTTTAATTTGACGGGCACTGGTTACATGGCCTGCTTTGTAATCGTTGGCAGAGCGGGTATCCAGTACCACGGCGTCTTCGCGGTTAATGAGTAGCGTCATCTCGTGCACGCTGACTTCCTTAACCGGGGAGATCAGTCCGCTGATATAGCTGAACACCAACATACCCACTAATGCCAGCCAAATGCCGGCTAGCATAAAGTTGTTGCCAGCGAATTCGATGATTTGATCCATTACGTCTTCCCAATGCATCGGTTTTCAAAAAAGAGAGCAAAGTATATAGAAAAAACCAACAGAAGCTAGGGCGTGTTGATCTTTGCTGTGCACTTTTGCAGCAGTTTGTGCGCCATTTAGGCAAGGTGACTGTTTGCAGGTCTAGTGGGCCTAAATCAAAAACAGTCAACGCAGCATAAATGGCGCACAAGCGCTGCCCGAAGGGGTCGTCATGAAAGCATTTTACTCTTTGTCACAGCCCTTTGACGTAGAACAACTATGCCTGCAGGGCTGTTTCGCGATTAAAATGCTTTCATATAGACCAAAAGTCGTACAGCAAAGATCAACACGCCCTAGGGCAGGGCCAGAACTGGTGCTTCAAAATTAGTCGATGCGGGGTGTTTTTAACCGTTTAACTGCTGTTGCTTCGCTGAATTTGATTGGCCCGGGCAATGATGTTTGCTTGTTTGAATTATCACTATTACGTTTAATCGAAAAAAACTATACAAAGGATTTGCTGAATTTTTGACTTATTCGCTTCAATCCCTTGTAAGGTTTGGTAATATAGCAACCAAGCCTCACCCTACGGAACGTTACAACGCGTCTCAACGAGCCAAAGCGATCAAACAAGAGTACCTGTGAGTACCCAATATACCCCTTTGGTAACACGTATCGCCTGAGCAGGACAGCCTGCCCGGAGGCACAGAATTTTGATAGGAGAACTCATGACTGAATCCAAGAAAACACTGGCGTTAATTGTACTCGACGGCTGGGGTTATCGTGAAGATCCAGAAAATAACGCCATTTTGGCTGCTAATACGCCGAATCTGGATGCGTTGTTTGCAGACTACCCAAGTACATTGATCAGTGGCTCGGGTTTGGATGTTGGCTTGCCCGAAGGACAAATGGGTAACTCCGAAGTAGGTCACGTTAACCTGGGAGCAGGTCGCGTGGTGTATCAGGACTTTACCAAAATCACCAAATCTATTGCGGATGGGGAATTTGAGCATAACCCTGCACTTACCAAAGCAGTGGACGATGCCGTAAGCAAAGGCAAAGCGGTGCATATCATGGGCCTGATGTCGCCAGGCGGCGTACACAGCCACGAAGATCATATTTTTGCTGCAGCGAAAATGGCTGTAAGCCGCGGCGCGACAAAAGTGTACTTACACGCATTTTTGGATGGCCGTGACACGCCTCCTCAAAGTGCACAGTCGTCACTGGAAAAGGCCGACGCCGTATTTAAAGAACTGGGTGTAGGTAAAACAGCCACCATCATTGGTCGTTACTTTGCAATGGACCGCGACAAGCGTTGGGACCGGGTACAAAAAGCGTATGATTTGATTACCCAAGGCAAAGGCGAAGCGCAAGCTGCCAGTGCGGTAGAAGGCCTTAAAGCATCGTATGCAGCAGGTAAGAATGACGAATTTGTACCGCCCACTGTGATTGGTGACAGCGTAGCCATGGAAGATGGCGACACCCTGTTGTTCATGAACTTCCGTGCCGACCGCGCGCGTCAGTTGAGCCAGGTATTCCTGGATGCTGATTTTACTGGATTCAAAAAAGCAGCTGCGCCAGCGTTATCTGCATTTGTTATGCTGACAGAATATTCAGCGGATCTGAAAGCGCCGGTAGCATACCCACCAGAAAAACTGGTTAATGTGCTGGGCGAGTGGTTGGCGAAAAATAACAAAACTCAACTGCGTATCTCTGAAACTGAAAAATACGCCCACGTTACGTTCTTCTTCAGCGGTGGCGTAGAAAAAGAATACGACGGCGAAGAGCGAATTTTGATCCCCTCTCCAGATGTGGCTACTTATGACTTGCAGCCAGAAATGAACTCAGAAAAGCTCACGGATGAACTCACCGGCGCCATTGAGTCAGGCAAGTTCGACGTGATCATCTGTAACTATCCAAACGGCGACATGGTAGGTCACACAGGTGACTTTAATGCCGCGGTGAAAGCCTGTGAGGCGGTTGACCGCTCAATTGGCCGCGTGATTGAGTCGCTGAAGAAAGTAGGTGGCGAATGTTTGATCACTGCTGACCACGGCAATGCTGAGCAAATGGTGGATAAATCTACTGGCCAGGCTCACACTGCCCACACCAGTGAACCGGTTCCTTTCATATACTTTGGCCGTGATGCACAGCCGAGAAAGGGTGGCACACTGAGTGACGTTGCCCCTACCATGCTGCATTTGATGGGCATGGAACAACCAAAAGAAATGACCGGTAAAACCATCATGACACTGAAGTCGTAACTTCAGGTTATGATGTTAGCTGCAGGCAATATGCGGTCAAGGGCCACTATCCGAGCGATAGTGGTTTGCTGCATGTTGCTGCTGTTCTCTGGCGTAGCACACGCTCAGCAGACTGACGACGCAGAAAAAGAGCTGGCTGCGCTGCAGGCCGAATTAAAGGCAAGGCAACAGGCGCTGGTGAACAGTAAGGCGTCTGCTGATGAACTGCAAACTGTGCTGGCAGAGTCTGAAAAGCAAATTGGTAGCGTGGCGAGCAAGCTTAATGCTACACGCAAGGCGCTTGCGGAAAACCAGCAACAGCAGGCTGTGTTGAGCACTCGCAGAGATGAATTACGCCAGGCGATTGCTCAGCAGCAAACCATGCTGGCAGGGCAGTTAAAAAGTGCCTTTATTGCAGGGCACTATGATTACGCCAAAATGATTTTTTATCAGCAGGATGCGGCTAAATTCGAGCGTATCATCACGTACTACAAATATCTGAATCAGGCCAGACAGGCCAACATTAGTGAATTCACTTCTACGGTAAATGAACTGGAATCGGTAACGGCGTCGTTGCAAGTAAAAGCCGACGAGTTAACGCAACTGCAAGCAGATCAGCAAAAACAACAGAATGAGCTGGTGGCGCGTAAGCAGGACAGGCAGCAAACGCTGCAACAACTGAACAATAAAATTGCCAGTGAAGAGTCGCATATAGCCCAGTTACGCGAAGCCGAGCAGGCGTTAATGGAAGCCATTGAGCGGGCTGAGCGAATGAGCCAGATCCCACAGGAACTCAAGGGGTTAACGTCAGACAAAGGCCGGTTACTGCAACCTGCCGATGGGACGGTGAGAAAGCTGTTTGGCAAACGCCGTCAGGGGCAGGTGCGCTGGAAAGGCATAATGATTGATGGTCGCGAAGGCAGCGCAGTAAAAGCGATTGCCCACGGACGGGTGATATATGCAGACTGGTTGCGCGGGTTTGGACTGGTCACCATTATTGAACATGGCGATGGTTTTATGAGTGTATATGGTCACAATCAGGCGTTACTGCGCCAGGCCGGAGAATCAGTTGCTCAAGGCGAAACCGTTGCCTTGCTGGGTCAAAGTGGTGGTCAGAGTTCGCCAAATCTGTATTTCGAAATCCGCCATAAAGGCAAAGCGGTCAATCCCGCCGACTGGCTGGATATATAGGCCCATTCAGCACGTCACCACCTTGTACAAAATCCTTTCTTGGTGATGATAGTTCAGGCTGGTATGCTTGGCGCACAACAATAATACAACAGTGCGTGTAAGGTTAGTGACAAGTAAGCAGTGGTTTATTCAGATGTGTTGCCTTGCCGGTTTACTCTTAGGGGTAAGCTTTAATAGCAATGCTGCGCCAAACAACAAAGCCACTATTTACGTGATCATCGACGATATCGGTTATCGCCATACCGATGATCAGGCCCTTGTATTACCCAACGAAGTGACGCTCTCTATTTTACCGCATACCCCACTTGCAGAGGCGTTGGCTAAAAAAGCCCATGGACAGTCCCGCGAAGTGATGCTGCATTTACCCATGGCTGCCTATTCCGACAAAACACTCGGGCCCGGTGCGATTACGCCGCAAATGGTACCCGAAGAAATCAGCTATACATTTGCAAACGCGATAAACTCAGTACCCTTTGCCATTGGGGTTAACAATCATATGGGCAGTGAGTTAACCGCCTCAGAAGAAGCGATGACACTCGTTATGCAACAAATAAAGCAGCGGAATTTGTTTTTTGTTGATAGCCGTACCACACCCAATTCAGTGGCGCAGGATGTAGCGCAGCAACAGCATGTGCCGAATGCTCGCCGACATGTGTTTTTAGATCATGAATTAACCGAAGATTTCATGCAGTCTCAATGGCAGCGGCTGATTCGTTTGGCAAAACACAATGGGCAGGCCATCGCTATTGCTCA
The DNA here is from genome assembly GCF_006494365.1 of Aestuariibacter sp. GS-14. Taxonomy (GTDB): domain Bacteria; phylum Pseudomonadota; class Gammaproteobacteria; order Enterobacterales; family Alteromonadaceae; genus Alteromonas; species Alteromonas mangrovi. The sequence continues at coordinate 96,761 of NZ_VHIP01000005.1, read as the reverse complement.
TCCACACCCTGAATCAATCGCATTCTTACTTCAGAAATTGGGTAATCTCGACACTGAACACATTGAACTGCGCCCTATCAGCCATTATTTTCGGCAGGGGAGTTCGCAAGTGTTGTTTACAGCAGAGGGGGCAGTATTACCTGCTACTCCGATCGCCCCGCGTTAGCATGCTCGCCTTAGATTAAGCGTGTGGTTTTGCCCAAATAGGCGAGCATAAAAAACGGCTAATTACGTTGTGTAATCAGCCGTTTTTCAATTTAGGTGGGCACCAATGCGAGGCAGTTATTACCACCTCGCGTCCACTATCTGCATTACATGGTGTAGTTAACACCCATAAAGAATGTCCGTCCGCGCGGGCCAACGGGCCAGGCTTCCTGAGTAGCGAATGGTGATTCGTCAGTGATGTTATTTACGCCACCAAACACGGTGAACGTTTCATCCAGCTGGTAGCTGGCGTTAAAGTCGTGGATAAGTGTGCTGCCGAAGAAACCGCCGCCCTCGCCGAACAAAATAGCCTGACCATTAAGACCAAGCGAGTTCTCAACTTCCTGATAAGCCTGACGGCTTTGGTAAGTTGTTTGCAGCGCCATACTCAGCTCATTACGCGTCCAGCTAAACTCAACATTGGCTGCAGTTTTAGGCGTTTGAATCTCTTCCAAATCAATATCCACATCAGTAGGATCAGTTGGATTATAGTAACGATTCAGGGTTTTCTGGCGTGTGCCAACCACGCTGATGCCAAACTCGTTTTCATCAATGTTGAACGTGTAGTTAGCTGAGAAATCAATCCCTTCTGCTTCAACCCGGGCGAAGTTAATTTCACCCGTTGTGAGGAAGTTTAAGCCGCCATCAGCACGACGTGAAATCTGTCCGCAATAACCGATAGCCGGGTAATTTGTTGAATCGTAGCAGCCGTTTAATACATCAGCCGGACCAACAGCAGAAATCGCATCCTCAATTTCTACATTCCAGTAATCAAGCGTAACGGTAAAGCCTTCGAGGAAACTGGGGCGGAATACGGTTCCAATGGTGTAGGTCGATGCTGTCTCTACGTCCAGATCCGGATTACCACCAGATGTACCGGAGAAACGGGCGGTTAACGGGTTAGTCCAGATATAATTGCCATCGGCATCCTGGATATCCGCTAAATCAACACCTACCGCTTGCAGTGCGGCCACACAGTTAGCCTGACGTACTGAACTACCTGCATCAATGTTTGCCGGATCGCACGGATCATTGTCCAGGTTGATGGTAATTGGCAATTGTGGGTCAAATAACTCAGTAATGTTCGGTGCCCGTACTGCTTCAGAAACGGTACCGCGGAAGTTCAGTTCTTCTATTGGGCTATAAGAGAAGCCCAGTTTCCAGGTGGTGGCGTTACCCAGTGTTGAGTAGTCAGCTACGCGCACGGCACCGTCAACGGTAAATTCGTAGGCGTATTCTCTGTCCTGGAAGATGGGTAAACGCACTTCAACAAAGGCGTCCAGTACATCGTATTTACCCGATGTATTAAATTGTTGAACGTTATCGATACCGGTGAGGAAGTTCAGCCAGGGAGACACTTCACTAACGAGTTGTCCGGCTGTGTAGGATGTCCCTTCCGGAAGAATACCCAGCGCCGCAGGATCCAGGCGGTTGTCACTCGATTCCTCGCGATATTCCAAACCCGTTGCGTAGCCCAGTGCACCATCTAATACACTGTCTAACAGTTTATCAAACTGACCAACGGCGGTTAACGTAACCACGGTTTGCTTAATCGTTAGTTCGTCTTTCATGCGGTTAGAGATAAAGGCTTTGGCCTCATCGCTCAATGCATCTGTACCAAACGGATTTAACGGGGCACACTGGCCATCACCAGGGGTAAAGGTGTAATAGCGGTCGCTGTAGAAGTCGCCATTTGCATAGTTCACGTTATAAGCGAAGTAGTCAATTTCATAGGCAGCAGTAGGGTCGATATCTGAGCGACATACTGGCGTACCGTCTGGGCCCGTAACGGCATCCATGGCCGCAAAAACGCGGTCGATATACTGCTCAGTGTATCGGGTGGTATTAGAAAATTCGCCGTGATTGAACGCGAGTTCCAGACTGTGATCGTAAGAGTAATCCCAGGTAAAACCACCTACGAAGCGCTTGGTTTCACGTACGTAATTGGTGTCATCGTCATCCCATGCGATGGCGTCCTGAGTGATCAACAAGCCACCAGTCTGATCAACTACGGGCAGCAACTGTTCAGGGATATAGGGGTTGTCAGGTAAAATGAACAGCGTATCGTAGTAAGAGTCGTATTCAGCATAGTAGTTTGTTTCTGCTCTTACGTATTTAGCTTCAAAAAACGCGTTTAATTCGTCGTTGATTTGGTAGTTACCGTTTAAGTTAACAATAAACTTATCGGTGTTTGGCATCAGAGTGTCGTTGTCGAAGTTAAACTTCGCACCGTCGCCACCACTACTTAATAAACCGTTGTAAATTGGACCATCGCTATTTACGCGCACCGTTCCGTCTGGATTGGTTAACCAGCAACCTGCCAGGTAACCCGTTTGTCCACCCAGCGATTCCTGACAGTCGGCGATGCCGTTGTTGTTAATATCAACATAGGTGACATCACGGCCGCCAAAAGTAGGGGCAATGGAGCCTTCATTGGACGTTAACCAGTAACGCACATCACTTGCCAGCATACGCTGCGTTTCACCGCTTGGATTTGGCACAATTGAAGACAGTCCGTTATTACGTGACCATGAGCGATCGCCATGCAGCAATTCTTCTTCTTTTTCGTACGACAGGGTAAATACTACGTTACCTTTGCCATCGTCGAAATTTTTACCATACAAACTGTCTACAGCAAACGAACCACCGCCCGATTCCTCAGGTAAGGCGCCAGTGGCGTTGATTTGGAAACCTTCGTAGTCATCTTTCAGGATGAAGTTAACAACACCGGTTACCGCGTCAGCACCGTACACGGCAGACGCACCACCGGTGGTGACTTCAACACGCTCAACCAGTGCCCTTGGGATAGTCCCAATATCAACAGCAGAGGTACCGCGGAAACCCGCAACGTGGCGGCGGCCATTAACCAGTGTCAGGGTTCTCTCTGCACCCAATCCACGCAGGTTCAGTGAGTTTGCACCGGTGTCGTTATTTTCGGCCGTTGAAGACGAAATTAATGCAGGAATATCATTCACGATATCAGCCAGGTTTAGCTCACCCGACAGCGCAATGTCCTTGCTGTCAACTGACTGAACCGGTACAGACGAGATCACGTTGGGATCGGTGGGGATGCGCGAACCGGTAATGTTAATCACCTCTACCGACTTTAATGCTTCTTCTGTTTCCTGTGCCAGTGAACTGGCGGAATAGCCTAATCCCAGCGCGGTTGCGATACACAGGGATATCGCAGAGCGCTTCTTGTCGTGAAGTGTATTGAATGTGCTCATTGTGGTTTCCTCAGACTGTTCTGATGTTTTTATTTTTGCAAACGTTGTCAAAAGCATACTTTATACCATGTGCAACGAGCCTTTAACGGCGTGTGCTGCAAGGGGTAATGTCAATGCAACCTGACAATTGGCTCCATAGGAGTGCAGGATTGCACCAAGATAGGGAGTTAAGTGTATTATAGAGGGTTATCGCGTATACACAATTTGCAGACTGGTTTTAGGTTTGCTTTAGCGCAAGTGATTCACTTAAATATACAGGGTCAAGGCTGTCCTGCAGCACCTGAAGTTCTCCGGCTAAATTTACCCAACCACACACACCGTTGCGATTAATAGGCTGGCGCACCTGCTCACTACTAGCGGTGTGAATGGCTCGGCTGGTGGTGTGAAAAGATAAACACTGTGGTTCGAATTCGAGACCCATGTAGTTCAGGACACGTGTAATCTGGGTCGTTGGGTCGTCGATGAGTGATTCATAATGTATCCGAATAACCTTGCCTGGCAATACGCTATCCCAGTGCGCCATCATACTGCGGTAATAGTTATATACCGTGCCTATGTGGTTAAGGTTATAACTAAAATCCACACCAGAGTGAAAATACTGTTTAAACAAGCTGAGTCCGCAATCCATGGGGTTGCGCACAACATCAATAATGATCGCTTTGGGGAGTATTTTGTGGATCAGACCTATCAGACGAAAGTTAAAAGGCTGTTTATCGGTAAAAAAGCGCATATTCTGATGCCGGAATACTGCGCTTTCTTTCAGATAGATATTGCCAAAATCCGTTAGTTCTTTTGCCGAAAGTTTACTGAGCGTGTCTCCAAGTTTGGCGTGATAGTGCGTTTGTGAGTGACGGTTGGCACGCTGCTCAACATGTAACAACGTGGGTTGCTCCATCGTACCTTCTATGTGGCTATGACAAGCCAGCATCTGTTCAACAAGCGTAGAACCCGAGCGCGGTAAACCCACAATAAATACAGGCGTTGGGTGCGAGTTTAACGCTTCCGCCTGTTCATAAAGAGCACTGGCGCAGTATTGGTGTTTGATGTTTGCTAAATCCTGTTGAATCCCCTCAACAACGTGGGGGTTGGTTACCTTTAACGCATTGGCAGCCGCGTAGTGTTTAAAGCTCGCCTGAGTGTTGCCTTTGGCGTCACATAAGCGGGCATAAGCGAAGCTTGCCATACACTTTACTTCAGCAGAAACAGGGCGGTTTAACAGGGATTCAAGTTGATGCTTTTGGGCTTCAGTGAACACGTAATCTTTGAAATCGGCCAGAGCAAGCCAGGCTTCGGCATTGTTTGGGTTTATTGTCAGACTGGATGTAAGGCAGTGAATGCTTTCATCCCGTCTCCCCAATACTCTTAAAGCCTGGCCTTTTAACAAAGCCAATTGGCTGGATTCATCCGATTGATTATCTACATACTTCGCAGCAATCTCACAGAAGTGAAGAAATTCGTCATACTGGCCGTATTTAAATAGCAGTCCCAGCAAGCGCCACAGATTCTCAAAACACTCATCCAGTTGCACCAACACCTTACTTGCAGCAATAGCGTTTGAGTATTGCCCGGATCTGGCGTAACCATCGGCAAGTAATCGTCTCAGCGTTATATTGGCTGGCTGCATTGTCACTTCCGGTGTCAATATGGCTATTGCGACTTCTGGTTGCCCGGACGACAACGCCAGGCTTGCCAGCGTAAACAGGGCTTTGCAATGATGCGGTACGTCCTCCAGCATAGCCCGGGCAATGCCGGTTGCCTCTTCGATGCGTTGATGCTGCATACACAGCTGGATGCGTTGGAAGTGCGAAACCAATGGGTCAACGCTGTCGGCATGTCTGGCTATTTGCACCGCTTCTTTTACATAACCAGTCTCGAATAAACAACGACTGAATAAGAGCCAGGCCTGATAGTACCCTGGGGATTGTTGAACAAGCGGATATAACAGTTTAATTGCGTCGGCCGGTTTTCCTTCATTTACCAGATTCACAGCCTGTTCATAACGTATCTGAATTGGGGATTGTGGCATACAGACAATCTCAGGCGGTATGGGAAATAGGAAGTTGAAAAGCCTAGCAGCAAACATGTGGGGCATCAAGTCGGTGGCGCAGCGTATTAGGAGCAGCGTATTAAAGGTTCAGCATATTGAAGCAGTTAGCCGGCGAATTGCATTTTTGACTTGATAAATACCGGATTTGTTATATTATAACATCCGTTCGTAACACTAAGGCTTGATATGCAGTCACCCATCGACAATCCAACTATTCTCGACCGGCTAGGGATCTGGATCTCTGGTTTGTGTGCGTTGCATTGTCTGGCTATTCCGGTACTTCCTTTACTGGCCTCCAGCGTATTTGGTGAAGTATGGTTTGAACGAACCATTCTTAGCTTGTCTATTCTGATTGGTAGCGTTGCACTGATTGTTGGTGCAATTCGTTACCATGGTCAGGTTTACCCTCTGTTACTGCTATTAAGTGGTGGCGCGATTTACTGGTTCAAAAATATGTTTGGTGAAGCCGGTGAGCCATTCACTATCGCTGTGGGAGCCATGCTCATTATTGTGGGACACTGGCTTAACATGCGTTTGTGCAGAAAATGCCGTTGTTGCCATGGCAAGATTGGCGGCCAGCATTTGGCCGATAGTAATTAACCCAGTGTGTTAACCGCAATATCGGGTACGTTGGTAAAAATACCATCAACACCCCAATCAGCCAGCATAACCATATCCTGCGGATGATCCACGGTATACACAAGTACCTTTAAGCCGGCTTGTTTGGCTTTCCGAACATAATTTTCGTCAACCACATCAAGCGCCATGTGCAGTGAGTAAGCACTGAGATCCTCAGCAAATCCTAAACCGCTCTGTGGATACGTTGCGGTAAGTGCACCAATTTTTACCCCGGACCAGGCCTGCTGAATACTGCGAAGCCAGCGATGGTTAAACGACGAGATAATGATATTTTCCACAGGAAAACCGGATTGCCGGATACCTTGTTGCACCGTTGCTATCCAGCTGTCTGTGCAATGCAAATGCTTAATTTCAATATTGAACAGGGCGGTGTGTGGCAGCAAACTGAATACATCCTGTAACAATGGAATGCGCTCGCCATTGCCTGCATCCAGGCTCATCAAATAGGGCAGAGTCTGGCAGGTTACCAAGCCTGTTCCATTCGTTGTGCGGTTTAACCACCGGTCGTGAATAACCACGATTTGACCGTCAACCTGATAGGTGTCCAGCTCAATGCCGTGTGCGTGTTGAGCGAAGGCCAGAGAGAACGCGGCCAGGGTATTTTCCGGCGCGGCTTTGCTGGCACCGCGATGCCCAAGTATCCACATACATTAACTCTTTTTGGATGCCACTGACTTATGGGTATTTACTGTTTCATAAATCGACGCAGAGGTCACCAACAATCCACCAATTAGTGTATTCCACCCCGGACTTTCATTTAGTAATACAATCGCAAATGCAACACCGTAAAAGGGTTGCATACAGGCGATGAGTGAGAAGGTTTTTGCACGCAAGTGGGCAAGGCTGCTGGCTACCATTGCATGAGGTAGCGCTGTGAAAAATGTACCCAGGGCTAACAATAGCAGCCAAACATTCATGTCGGTATGTAGTAGTGACGCGCCGCTAAAAGGTAATATGCACAGCGCAATAACCAGCGTTTGCCAGGCCATGGCCTTGGCGCCACTGTAGTGTGAAAAGTACTTGCGATGTGACAGGTTGCGGATGGCATATAACACCGCAGAGGCAATCCCTAATCCCACCCCAAACGTGATGTCATTTTTCAGCGAAATTTCCGGCACAATCAATACTATTCCCAGCACCACGACAAGTGTACTTAACACATCCTGCCACACCAGGCGTGTACGCTCGAAAAAAGGCTCTAACAGTACGGTGATCACCGGAAACGTAAACATGGCAATCATGCCTACCGATACCCCGGCATGTTGCATGGAGGCAAAATAGGTGATCCAGTGCACCGCCATTAACAGTCCCAGGCCAATAGCTATGCTGTAGTCGCGACGGCGTTCAAGCGCCAGTCCCTCTTTGCCAATGAACACTACGCAACACAATGCAACGCAGGCAAACAGGCTGCGCCCCAGCGTGATGTCGGTAGCCGAAAGCGGAATAATATTTGAAAAGAGCCCTGTACCCCCAAGCAGAATTACGGCGATATGCAGGGAGATAAGGCTCTTTTTAACGGGTTCCATGAATTAATCTGGTTGGGCTTGCGTGTCCGCAGAAGAAGCGAAAGTGGCAAAAGGCGTACCCAAACGGGTAACTTGTTCGGTAGCCAAATCAGCAAAGTCTACTTTGTCGGCTTCGAAGCACACAACAATAGTTGAGCCTAATTTGAACTGGCCCATTTCTTCGCCTTTGCCAATGGTAATCGCGCCTTCACCTTCGGTGTCATATCGCCAGTGCGTTACGTGTTTACCGGCGGGTGGCGTCACTGTACCAGCCCACACTGTGTCGATGCTGGCTACAATGGTGGCACCTACCAACACAATGGCCATTTTGCCTACTGGCGTATCAAACAGGGTAACTACACGTTCATTGCGGGCAAATAAACCGGGCACATTTTCGGCCGTTAGCGGATTTACGGAAAACAATTCGCCTGGTACATATACCATGTCTGTGAGTGTGCCCTCGATAGGCATATGGATTCGATGGTAGTCTCTGGGCGAAAGGTAGATAGTGGCAAATTTACCGCCTTTGAAATGTGCGGCTAAATCCGGATTGCCACCTAACAGTGCACTCAGTGTGAACTTGTGGCCTTTAGCCTGAATAAGGTCTTCACCCACAATATCGCCGAACTGACTAACGGTGCCGTCTACTGCGTGGCAAAGCCCGTTTTCACTATTGTCGATGGGGCGTACGCCGGGTTTTAACGGCCGGGTAAAGAAGGCGTTAAACGTGCGGTAATCCTCTGGCTGAGAATACATGGCTTCATCCATGTTGACCTTAAACTGCTTTACAAACAGCTTGATAAGCCACGTGGTCAGTGAGCCGGCTTCGGCAGCGGCAAGCTTACCTACCAAACGTGAAATAGGGTGTTTGGGTAAAATGTACTGTACGTTAACTTTAAACCAATCCAGCAAAAGGGATCTCCTTACTTATTCTGTGGTGTCTGCCTGAACCCTTCTGGGAATGCTCAGATATACGACCCTGTTATGCAGCGCATTGTACCGGATCCCGTGGCTAAACATAGCAATTTACGGTTATGGTTCATGAGGGTTTGATATAAGACGGCCGTTGTTCGTCCATTGCAGCAATAATTTTGTGATAATTTTCGTAGCGCTGAGGGGCAATTTCTCCGTCTTCCACTGCCTGGCGGATGATGCAGCCGGGGTCATTCAGGTGTTTACAATCGCGGAATTTACAGCCGCCCAAATAGTCGCGGAACTCTTTAAAACCCCATGTGATCCGCTCTTGCGGCAAATGCCATAATGCAAATTCCCGTACACCGGGCGAGTCGATTAAATCGCCGCCAGTGGGAATGGGCAATAGTTTGGCTGCGGTGGTGGTGTGTTGCCCAAGCCCGGAGTTTTCCGAAATTTCGCCAACCAGTTCATCAGCATCGGGTAGGACCTGATTAATGATACTGGATTTGCCCACACCCGACTGGCCAACGAACACACTGGTTTTATCGCGCAGTGTGTCGTGAAGGGCGTCGATTCCTTCACCGCTTTTACAACTGGTGTACAGAAAGCGGTAACCAAGCTTTGTATAAATTTGTAGCGAAGTCTCTACGGATTCGCGCTCTTCGGGGCTTAATAACTCTACTTTATTCAGCACCAAAAGGGGAGCAATACCAGTGTCCTCACAGGCTACCAGATAACGGTCGATAATATTCAGGGATAAGTCTGGCTTAACCGACGAAACAACGATGATTTGGTCTATATTGGCGGCGATGGGCTTTACGCCATCGTAAAAGTCAGGCCGGGTTAACACTGAGCGACGGTCTTGCACCAGCTCAATAACGCCACCGAGGTTTTCATCTGGCACTTCCGAGCGCGCAAATAGTACATTGTCGCCGCATACCACCGACGCTATGGTTCGACGTATGTGACAACGCACAATCTCGCCGGCGTGGTCCTGAACGTCTGCCTGTTTACCAAATCGCCCGACCACGCGACCCGCTATTAACGAAGATAAATCCGGAGAAGATTTTGCCTGTCGGTGAGCCAGTCGCTTTTCGCGATTTGCTGCTACCTGACGTTGTTGTCGCTGGGATAATTTGGGTTTCTTGGCCACGCCGCTCTCTTTTATTGCGTTTTAAGCTGTGCATGATACCTTTTGTGCACTTTATGTGTCACCACTTCAACGCAAATAGGTGTGCTTCATGACTACTTCCGCTGTATTTTCGCCAGATAATCTGGTTTGGATCGATATGGAAATGACCGGCCTTGATCCAGAGACCTGTGTGGTTCTGGAAATAGCAACCATTGTAACGGACTCGCAGTTAAATATTTTGGCCGAAGGGCCTGTGATTGCGGTTCATCAGCCCGATGCCGTGCTGGATGGCATGGATGATTGGTGTACCCGTGTGCATGGTGAGAGTGGATTAACCCAGCGTTGTCGCGAAAGCCAGGTAGATGAGTCGAGCGCAGCAAAACAGACTATTGCGTTTTTGGAACAATATGTACCAGCGGGTAAATCACCGCTATGCGGTAACACGATAGGCCAGGATCGCCGCTTCATGGTGAAGTACATGGCAGAGTTGGAAGCGTACTTCCATTACAGAAGCATTGATGTGAGTACAATAAAAGAGCTGGTTCGTCGGTGGCAGCCAGCCGCGCTGGAAGGTTTCACTAAGAAAGGAACTCACCAGGCACTCGACGATATTCGCGAATCCATCGCGGAATTACAGTTCTACAGAGAAAAAGTGTTTAGTATTTAAGCAGTCAGTGCGCAGATTACAAAAAAAGTGAAAATAGGTATTGCGTTAGATAAATAATTTTGTAAAATGCGCACCACTTCAAACGAAGTACCACTCTTAAGCGGGAATAGCTCAGTTGGTAGAGCACAACCTTGCCAAGGTTGGGGTCGCGAGTTCGAGTCTCGTTTCCCGCTCCAATTTCTCTTCAGAAATTACAAAAAATCCAAACACAGAAAGTCATAGCGATTCGCGACCCCAAGGGGCCAGTGACAACGTGCGTGTTGCTCAGCGATTGACAGTTGATATCAGATTTTGATCTCTTAATTTCTAAGCCATTGAACCAGATAACATAACCAGTTCTGAACCGCTACTCATTGTGCTTTCACGCATTCCGCTTGAATAGATGACAAGATCCGACTACTCTTCTGGTTCGACCAGTAAGAGTTAACGATGTATGAAACCAAACCCTCTGCGCGCCTTTGCGCAAAAAGCGAATCAGTATCCTACGTGGTTGCGTCAGCGCTTGTTAACCTGGATGTTCAGGTACAAAGTGAAGCTGGCAGGAACGGCGAAGGTGGATATTCTGGAAACAGACCTGACACAGGTTACCTTCCGGCAGAAGAACTACAAAAAAGTACAAAATCATATTGGCAGTGTGCACGCAGCAGCAATGGCATTATTGGCTGAATCGGCAACGGGGTTTATTGTGGGAGTGAATCTGCCTGGCGATAAGTTACCGTTAATTAAGTCGATGAATTTGCAGTACGTGAAACGTGCTCAGGGTGACATGCTGGCCGTCGCTTCACTTACCGATGTTCAAATTGCCCAGATGCAGGAGCAGGATAAAGGGGAGGTTACCGTGCAGGTAAAAGTAACCGATGCACAAGGTATTGAGCCTATTCTGTGCGAAATGATTTGGGCATGGGTGCCAAAAAAACGCTGATTGCTGAAAGCGCTAAAGCGACAAGCTCGCACCAGATAGCCGATAATCCCGCTTAGTCCGCAACTTTACTGCCTGGTTGAAAGTGTTCAATCAGCAGTGAAGTTGCCGTATTCTAAATCGTATAACAACGCGCGTTGCCACATTGTTATCATCTCTGCCGAAATATTGAGTCATTTGGGTCCATGCGAGTCGATCAGCTTGTTTAGCTCCTGAGGCGATGTAACGCCATCAGAGTCAGGTACTGTTGGGGTGAGTGAATTGTTAAACAGTCTAAATAGACGCAACGACGATGAATTCCCCAATATCTAACGAACATTTTCTCAAATAAAACATCAAACGAAATGTTTATCCTAATTTAGCATATTTATGGAAATCGATATTTTTGGGATGAATTGCCTTGAGGGCCAATATCTATGCGGTATTAGGCTAAAGTTTACACAATTTCAGTGTTAATTTAATGTGAAAAAATATTTCGTTTTAACGGGTTAAATAGTGAAAATCGAAAGATTCATCCTAATTATTTCCATTATTGGGATATGTGTCTCACTTTTATTCAGAAAACTGTTTGATCTTCCTAATTGCTTCGATATAGTCCGCGTACCGTGAATAGGTGATAAACAAATTTTGCCATTTTTCTCGTTCGTCAAACTGTGTTTGTCACTTATTACGGTTAACTATTACGCTGCAACAGGCACAATTATCTAGTAGGAGATAACACCGTGAAGATGATGTCGGGCGCCGCCATGGTGGTGGAAGCGCTAAAAGATGTAGGAGTTACACATGTATTCGGTTACCCAGGCGGTGCCGTTCTTGACATTTATGATGCTTTATTTGCTCAGGATGATGTCAAACATGTCCTCGTACGTCACGAACAGGCCGCTGCACATATGGCAGACGGGTACGCGCGTTCGACCGGCAAGACGGGTACTGTCCTGGTCACGTCTGGCCCAGGGGCAACTAACACCCTGACCGGTATTGCAACAGCGTATATGGATTCTATTCCAATGGTCGTTCTGTCTGGCCAGGTACCGTCTATGCACATTGGTGAAGATGCGTTCCAGGAAACAGACATGGTGGGTTGTTCACGCCCTATCGTGAAGCACAGCTTCCTGGTTAAGCGTGCTGTGGATATTCCAGAAGCCATTGCAAAAGCATACTACATTGCAAACACAGGTCGTCCTGGCCCGGTAGTGGTGGATTTACCAAAAGATATTGTTAACGTAATGGAAGAACACCCCTATGTGTTTCCAAGCAGCGTGGCAATGCGTTCTTACAATCCTACGGTGCGTGGTCACAGTAAGCAGGTTAAGAAAGCGGTTGAATCACTGAAAAAGGCTGAACGTCCGGTACTGTATGTTGGTGGTGGTGCTGTAACAGCTGAAGCGTCAGGATTGGTAACCAAACTGGCTGAACTGTTGAATGCACCGGTAACCTGTACCCTGATGGGCCTGGGCGCATTTTCAGGTACGCACCCGCAATTTGTGGGCATGTTAGGCATGCATGGCACGATGGAAGCCAATAAAACCATGCATAACTCGGATTGCATTCTGGCTCTTGGTGCACGATTTGACGATCGCGTAACGAACAACGTTGCGAAATTCTGTCCGCATGCAGAAATTATTCATGTTGATATTGATCCTGCTTCGATTTCAAAAACAGTAAATGCGCACATCCCGGTGGTAGGTTCGGTTGATGTAGTACTTGAGCAAATTCTTGAGTTACTCAATCCTCAGGAGTTTGCTGCTCAAACAGAAAAACTGGCCGACTGGTGGCAGCAAATTGAACAGTGGCGCTCTCGTAAGTGTTTGAACTACGAACAAGGCGACACCGTAATTAAACCACAACGTGTTATTGAAGCATTGTATAAGTACACCGATGGTAAGGCCTATGTGAGTTCAGATGTAGGCCAGCACCAGATGTTTGCTGCGCTTTATTACCCCTATGCCAAACCACGCCAGTGGATCAACTCAGGTGGTCTTGGCACCATGGGCTTTGGTTTACCAGCAGCCATGGGCGTGCAGTTTGCACATCCTGAGGCGACCTCTGTGGTTGTAACAGGAGATGGCAGTATCCAGATGAATATTCAGGAACTGGCTACCTGTTTGCAGTACAACCTGCCTATTAAGATTATTTCACTGAATAACCGTGCTTTGGGTATGGTGCGTCAGTGGCAGGATATGATTTACAAAGGCCGTCACTCTCATTCTTACATGGATTCTCTACCGGATTTCGTGAAACTGGCTGAAGCTTACGGACATGTAGGCATTAAAGTAGATTCACTCGATCAATTAGATGCTGCCATGGAGAAGTGTTTTAGCTTAACCGATCGTCTGGTGTTCATGGATATTGCAGTAGACCAGAATGAACACGTATACCCAATGCAAATTAAGTACGGCGCAATGGACGACATGCGTTTAAGTAAGACGGAGAGAACCTGATGAAAAGAATCATATCTGTATTAATGGAAAACGCCCCAGGTGCTTTGTCGCGAATTGTAGGTGTGTTTTCTCAGCGTGGTTACAACGTTGATTCTTTGTGTGTGGCACCAACAGAAGATGCCAGTTTGTCACGCCTGACTATTATTACCCATGGCGATGATAAAGTAATCGAGCAGATCACCAAGCAGGTTAACAAGCTGGTAGATGTACTTAAAGTGGTTGATTTAACTGAAAACGCACACATCGAGCGTGAAATGATGTTAATCAAAGTGGCAACGCGCACGGAAGCCATTCGCGCTGAAGTAAAACGCAATGCCGATATTTTCCGTGCAAACATACTGGATGTGTCGGTAAGTAATTACACCATTGAAGTAACAGGCACCACCGATAAGCTGGACGCCTTTGCGACTACCATGGCGCAGTGTACCGAGATCATCGAGTCGTCGCGTACCGGTGTATGTGGTTTAGCGCGCGGTGAGCGGGCCTTACGTCCCTAGTACACAGTTACTAATAAAACCCAAAAAGCCCGATTTTATTCGGGCTTTTTGTTCTGTGCACAAAAGCTAACTCGGACTACTGCCTTGCCGGAACTGCGTAAAGTCCTGGCGCTGTTGTCCTCTGATAGCACCTACTACCATAAACGCAGTAAATGCAGAAAACAGTAACTGGATTAGTTCCTCGTTCATGCGTTTACCCGTTGCTGGGCGCTCAGGTTGCAAAGCGGCTTGAGGGCCGTTCGTGTGGAACGTGTCTCGAAAAAAGGTGATGGATTTATCATGTTCAGGCTGAAGGGCAAACGCAGGCAAAGACAACACCAAGAAAAGCACAAAGCGAATGGCATTCTTGACACGCATGCGAACAAATCTCCCTTTTCTGCGATCCATTAGACTAAAGTTCTGGGCAATTATTAAACCCAATTCTATCTTAACGCGCAACCAGAACAATCAACACTGTGTGTTAATCGGTCGAACAATAAGCTAATCACTAATTGGGTGAAAAGTAAACAGTTGTGCGATTTAGTTTGTTCCGTAGTAGAACTCAAATCGTAAAGCCAGGCCGTACGAAGGCGAAAAGTGCTCTTCCTTCAACCAGATAACAAAGGGTTCCAATTCAAAGAACAACCAACTTCTGCGGTAGTTCGTACGCCATCTCACACTGGTATACACTTCGGTAACATGGTAGTTGGGTTCGGTAAGGCCTTTTATAAAAAATGTATACAGTAGGGCACTTTGATCGGTGAGTGGTCGTAAATACTGAAACTCATGACGCCATAGCCAGTCGTCACTGCGGTCTCTGAAATAATAGCGGTTTTGCATTCTTACAAATTTGTCGTCGGCGAGCATTCGGGTGAAGTTTAACCCTAACTCCGCTCCAAACTGGTCGCGGGTGTAGTAGTAAATTTCACCGTCGTAGTTCAGTTGTAACTTTTCGTTTAACGCTATTTCATCTTCGTATCTGCTGCGGGCAAATAATTGATCGCCACGCCCCGCACCGATGCGATGAGACAGGTTGGAGTTTTCACTTTTTTGATACCGAAGTGCCAGACTGGCAGAATCCTGCAAATGATTAACCGAGTCTCTCGCAGCGCGGATGTTGTCCTGACGGGTATAGTCATCATCATCAGACAGCAATAAATCAACCCGATTTTTTAAAGCCGGCAACTTAACCCGTATGCGAAAGCGAAAATCGGTAGCCATGAGGTCGCGACTTCTTGGTTCAATACCAAAGCGAACGCGCCCTTCAGCGCGGGCATCTTTATGGTTATCACTACCGTCTAAAGCGAAAAACTCATCCAGTTGTTGCGCGGTGTAGTGCATTGAATTGCTGAACTTGCTGTGCCAAATATCCAGCCAGGCGTCATCCGCCGGCGGCAGAGACGTTATATCAGTTTGTTCCTCGGCGAAGGTTTGCGTACTCAAGGCGCAGAGAAAATAAATGACAAACCAACACCCTTTACTACTGAACGGTGTTTTCAAATACCTAAATCCTTTTAGTTGCGACATGCAGTGCAGATGTGGAACGAATCATAAGTGGCCCGGTCCTAATGGCTGAACAGCTATTTATAAGCTTGCGCGATAAAGCCGGAGCCTGCAAATGATTTTTTGTTACTGCTTGCGTCGATCGCTTTGTAATTTAGCGTAAAATTATTCGGTTAGACCAGCTAACAAATGCTGGCTTATCGGCGCAGCCTCGGTAGAATGTACTGATTCAGGGATAAAAGTACTGCCCGGCCACGCTGTCGGTGGCATACTGTGTATACAGAAGTAAGTAAGAGGTTTTTATGGGTGGAATTAGTTTGTGGCAACTGTTAATCATTTTATTGATTGTGGTGTTGCTGTTCGGAACCAAGCGTCTAAAAAGCATTGGCTCAGATTTAGGTGGTGCGGTGAAGGGCTTTAAGAAAGCGGTTACCGATGAAGAAGCTGATGCCGACTTTAAAGAAGGTCAGGCAAAAGTAGAAGAAAAGCCAGCGCCAGCTGCAACGGCGTCAGCTAAAACAGAAAGTGCCGTTAAAGAAAAACAATAATGTTTGATATTGGGTTTTTTGAAATCCTGGTGATTGGTGTGCTGGCGCTGTTGGTGCTGGGGCCTGAACGTTTACCGGGAGCCATCCGATCTACGCTGAAAACTGTGCGTAGTGTGCGCAATATGGCTTCCGGCTTTAAACAAGAGGTTGAACACCAACTGCGTGTGCACGAGCTGCATGAGAATTTGAAAAAAGCTGAGCAACAAGGCCTGAAGGACTTATCTCCAGAGTTGCAAGACAGTGTAGATGAGTTGAAAAAGGCTGCTGAATCTGTTCAAGAACCGTATAAAAAGCCTTAGATGTCTGAAGAAAACAGCTTAATTTCGCATCTTATTGAGTTGCGTACCAGAATTCTGCGCGCACTACTTAGTGTGATGGTTGTGTTTTTGTGTTTGGCTTACTTTGCCAACGATCTTTACCAGTTACTGGCTCAGCCATTACTGGATGCGTTGCCAGAGAATGCCTCCATGATTGCCACAGACGTTGCCTCACCATTTTTTGCGCCGTTTAAACTCACTATGGTGCTGTCGTTTTTTATCGCCATTCCCTATGTGCTATATCAGGTTTGGGGATTTGTGGCACCGGGTTTGTATCGCAATGAAAAGAAACTGGTTGCCCCATTGCTGTTTTCCAGCACCATTCTCTTCTACTCAGGCATGGCTTTTGCGTATTTAGTGGTGTTCCCCATCGCCTTCGCCTTTTTCACGTCTGTCGCCCCGGAAGGCGTAACCGTCGCAACCGACATCAACAGTTATCTCAACTTTGTTCTGAAACTGTTTTTTGCCTTTGGAATGTCGTTCGAAATCCCGGTTGCTATAGTGTTGCTTATCTGGACTGGTGTTACCGATGCAGACAGCCTGCGCGAGAAACGTCCATACGTAATAGTTGGTGCTTTCGTAGTGGGCATGTTGCTCACACCACCAGACGTTATTTCACAAACACTGTTGGCCGTTCCTATGTGGATTTTGTTTGAGTTTGGTGTCATTGTAGGTGGCATGTATTCGAAAAAAGACGACGCAGACGCGTCTGACGAATAACCAGACAATCCCCAGGTAAATACCTACTAACCTGCATAAGTTGCGCTAGTCTGGTTGCAGAAAAACAGGACACACACATGAAATTGCGAATCAACCTAGTATTGCCGGCATTATCATTCCTTATTATTGCGCCTTCGTTGCAGGCAGACACGCTTCAACAATCTCTGGCAGCATGCCGTGCGATAGAGAATGGCGTTGAGCGGTTAGCCTGTTACGACGCCATAAACGCAAACGAATTAGCCAATAAGCGCCCTATGCCGCAGCGCATGGATAAAACCATCACAGAAATTGTTGAAGAGAAGCAACAATCTGCCCAATCGCAGGCTGAATCACAGCCTCAGCCGCGTGCCTCTGATATTGCCGCCGCGCCATCATCAAAGCCAGCTCCGCAAAGTCAGTTTGGTTTGAAGGTGAAGTCTGAAGTACAGGCGCTTGAAAATATAACTGATACCGTCGCTAACGTAACCAAATCTGCCCGTGGAAAAATGGTTATCCACATGAAGTCGGGTGCCATATGGCAACAGGTGGATTCGGGTTACTTTAAATTGGAAGAAGGTATGGCAGTGTATATCGAACGAGGTTCGTTAGGCTCTTTTTTCCTTAGCAACAACGACGTTAACCGACGCATTAAAGTAAAACGGATCCAGTAAATGCCATGGTTTGATGCTGGGGTAAATCTGTTTGACGACAGAATGCCGGCTGAAGCAACAATTTCCCAGGCAAAGCAGGAAGGGGTAGAACGGCTTTGCCTGATCACTACGCATCCTGATGAGTGGTCGGTTGCTGAACAACTCTATCAACAATACCCGGATACCTTGTGTTATACCCTGGGTATTCACCCTCATCATGCCAAAGATGCAAAGCCTCTTCACTGGGATACACTGATCACTATGGCGCAGTCGCCTGGTGCGGTGGCGATTGGTGAATGTGGTCTGGATTACAACCGCGATTTCTCACCGAGGCAAACCCAGCGCGAGGTGTTTGAGAAGCAGTTGTCGATTGCCGTACAACTCAATAAACCGGTATATCTGCATGAGCGAGAGGCGTTTGGCGATCAATGTGCGCTACTAAACCGCTACATGCCAACACTGCCCGGCGGCATCGCACATTGCTTTACCGGTAATGTAAAGGAAATGCAGTCTTATCTGGCGTTGGGGTTGTACATAGGCATAACCGGGTGGCTGTGCGACGAAAAACGCGGTGAAGCGCTGCGGGAAGCGGTACTCAGCCTGCCACTAGACAAGCTGATTCTGGAAACCGATGCGCCTTACTTGTATCCAAAAACACGCAAACCACGGCAGCGAAATAATGCGCCGGCCTTTTTGCCTCATGTAGGTCATGCTCTTGCAACGTTAATCAATCAACCTGTTGAAAACGTAGAGATGACGAGTTACAAAAACAGCATTGCGCTGTTTAATTTGTAGGCAGAAATATGCAGTTTAGTACTCCCACCACCCGTATAACCGACAAATGGCTGTTCGGCCTAACGGTAGTCTGTGTAGTGGCATTACTGGTGCTGTTTACCGACAAAGGTTTGCAACAATCCCGGGATTATTATTGGCCCGCGTTGAAGGTGCTGACCGACAAGCAATACAGCGACGCTATTGACCAGGTTATGGCTGCGCCAGATGCTGCCTGGCGGGAGGATAATAACCCGATGAATGCGGGGCTGTCTGACGAACCCGTTTGGCTGCGTTTTACTTTGCCCGTTACCCGTATTAATCAACAGGCTGCTTACATTGAAATTGGTTATCCGTTACTGGACAGCATAGATGTATGGATTCATTCGGGTGGACGTTCCGGTAAGTTTCATGCTGGCGATGCTGAGCCATTTGAACAGCGCGACAGCAAATATCACGGGTTTCTGTTTCCCTTACCCGAACAAGAGGGATCTGCAACCGTATTTATGCGGGTTCAATCGAGCAGTGTAGTAAAAGTGCCGGTGAAAATCTGGCAGCAAAAGGCTTTTTGGGAACATATAAGCAACACTAACCTGGTGATGGGGCTGTTCTTTGGCTTGTTGTTAGCCATGGCACTGAGCAATCTGTTTTTCTTTTTCACTACACGTACGCTTACGTTTATTTACTACACCGGCTATGTGATCTGTTTGGGGCTTACACTTGCCACATTACACGGTTTTGCCTACAAATATTTATGGCCAGAACAAGCGTGGTTTCAGTCTAAAGCGATCTCTCTTTTTGCCAGTACTACGCTGATTTTTGCGGTTGTGTTTTCCGCTTCGCTGTTGGAAATATCCAGTCACAGCAAGCGCTTGGCCACTGTATTCAAGGTATTGGCGGGTGCGTTTGGCCTCATCGCTGCCAGCGCATTGTTCCTGGATTATGCGGTGTCTATTCGCCTGTTCTTGGTATTGCTTACCTTTACCGTGTTCCTGATCATGGGGGTGGCCATTTGGCTGGCTCGCAAAAAGGTATCGGTTGCAGGCTACTATGCGCTGGCCTGGGGAGCGCTATTGGTGAGTGCATTTACGGCTAGTCTGGACAATCTGGACATTGTATCGATTAATGTGCCTTCACAGGTGCTGCTGGTTTACGGAGCAGCCATCGAAGTGCTGATGCTGGCCTTTATTCTGGCTATCAGTTACAGCCGTCAGCGCGATTTTATGCTTGCCGCGAAAGAAGATGCGCTTGAGCAGGAACGCGAGGCCGTCAGGGCAAAACAGGCATTGATTGAGCTGCAACAAACCACTCAGGATGAATTGGAGTATAAAGTGGGCGAGCGAACCCTGGAGCTGGAGATTGCCCTAAGGGAATTGTCGGAAGCTAACCGTGAGCTGGAAAAGCTCAACACGATTGATCCGCTCACCGGTATTCGCAATCGCCGCCACTTTGATAAACGCCTCCAGGCAGAAGGACGACGTAGTCGCCGCGAACAAACGCCGCTGGCATTGGCTATGGTTGATATCGATTACTTTAAGTCAGTAAACGACCAACACGGGCACAGTGCGGGCGATGCATGTATTAAGCATGTTGCTTCGATTTTGCAACAGCAGCTAAAGCGTCTAAGCGACGATGTGTGCCGTTACGGCGGGGAGGAATTTGGTATCATTCTGCCTAATACCGATACAGATGGCGCAGAGCAGTTATTAGAAGCCATGCGCGCTGAAATCGCCGCCCAGCCTTGTATGTTTGATGGCAAAGTGATCTCGCTGACAATAAGTGCCGGTGTGGTGTCAGGGGTGATTGCCTTTAGTGATGAAGAAAACAGCCTGCTCAAAACAGCCGACGAACGATTATATTTAGCCAAACAGGCCGGACGAAACCGGGTTGTGGCAAAACAGTAAAGGTTAAACATGTCTTATTCACAATATTTACCGCGCAGAATGCGCCGACTCCGCCGTACCGATGGCTTACGCGCCATGGTGGCAGAAAATCAGTTAAGTGCAGCCGATTTAATTTATCCGGTATTTGTTTTGCCTGGTACGAATCAGCGTGAGGCCGTGCCGTCGATGCCAGGTGTAGAGCGTTTGAGCATTGATTTACTGGTAAAGGAAGCGCAAGCAGCCTATGACCTCGGCATTCGCAGCATGGCATTGTTTCCAGTTACACCAATGGATGCCAAGTCGCTGTGCGCCAGTGAAGCGTTTAACCCCGATGGTATTGCGCAAACGGCCATTAGGGAACTGAAAAAACATGTGCCCGATATGATGTTGATTTCAGATGTGGCACTCGACCCGTTTACTTCGCATGGTCAGGATGGCCTGATTGATGAACATGGTTATGTGGTAAACGACCAAACCGTAGAAATTCTCATCAAGCAGGCGTTGTCTCACGCCGCTGCCGGGGTGGATATTGTGGCGCCATCAGACATGATGGACGGGCGAATCGGTGCGATTCGCGATGCATTGGAAGAAGCCGGGTTCATTAATACCTGTATCATGGCTTATTCCGCTAAGTATGCATCGGCTTACTACGGGCCTTTCCGCGATGCAGTTGGTTCAGCAGCCAATATTAAAGGCGGTAACAAGAAGACTTATCAGATGGATCCGGCTAACAGCGACGAAGCGATTACCGAAATTGCGCTGGATATCGAGGAAGGGGCCGACATGGTGATGGTAAAACCAGGCATGCCGTATCTGGATATTGTACGTCGTTGTAAATCAGAGCTTGCAGTGCCTACCTTTGCCTATCAGGTGAGCGGCGAATACGCTATGCATATGGCGGCCTTTGAAAAAGGCTGGCTCAACCGGGAGCAGGTGATCCTGGAATCATTACTGGCATTTAAGCGCGCAGGCGCAGATGGCATTCTTACCTACTTTGCACCAGAGGCTGCAAGGTTGTTGAAGCAAAATTAAATTGATTTGAAGTTTGCTTAAAAAAATATTTGGTAAAGCGTGCTAATCCGGTTTTTGAGGCTAAAAATGCGGATTAGCATGACCAATCAGCAACCGTAGTTTTTATTTGTGCTCATTACAGATATTGGCAGGTAAACTTGTATTTACCGCTTTACTTCTGTAATACGCTTATCAAGCAAGTTTGCTCTTATTGTATCAAGTGTTGAAGTTGCAGGTAGGTGGGGTCAGTTTGATAATAATAACCCAGCTGTTCCAGTGAGTTGCGAAGAGCGTCTTTGTCGCGAAGCTGATAAGCATACTTAGCCCAGGTCAGCAGTACATCATAGTTACCCGGCCAACGGGTATTTGCGTGGGCTAATACTGTTACAGCTTGTTGGCGTTGATTTTGTTGCCATAGCGCAACAGCAAATACGAACGAGAATCTGGGGACGGCATCATCAGAATTTGCTGCCAATCTAAGATGAGCAATCGCTGCCTGATAATCTTTATCCCTAATCTGTTGTAATCCATAGGCAAATTGCACACTAGCTATATCACTGCCATATTTCAATGCACGTTGCAGGAGCTCTCGTGCTTTAGCTTCTTTACCAACATTACGCAGAAAGTCTGCGTAACTTAGCAAACTAGGGATATGCTGCGGATCGACCGTTAAAGCGAATTCATAAAACTTTATTGCAGCAGGTAAATCCTGCTTGTAGGTAGCAATACTGGCTAATCCAAGGTTCGCGCCCGGGTGATCCTGACTGCGTAACAGAATCCGCTGGTATTCATCTAAAAGTGCAGTAAGTTCAGGTGATCTGGTAAACCACTCTGGAGAATCGGAAAGTATTGTGCTGGCAACAACTGAACGTACCGAGCGCATCGGATCCTGACTCAATGTCAGCCAGATTTTGTATCGTTCTGTCTCGGGCAAATTAGCGGCTGCGCGGGCTGCACTTTGCCTTGCTAATGGGTCTTCGTCTCTCGCCAAATCGAAGACGCTGTTTATTATTTCCCGAGGGGCGAAGGTTACTATTTTCTCTACTAACGCAGCCGATTCAAGTACCGGTAAGTTGGTGTTATTGAGATGCATAATGGCCTCGAGAACCGCGGTAGGATCAGAAGCCGAAAGTCTGTTATTTATTGCGGCCCATTCACCCAATGTATCAGTCGACGCCCCCTTGCGTTTAGGCCAGTTAACAAGCGCATTTGATACCCATTCCTCACTCTCTTTGGTGTGACAGGCCAGACAGGGAGAACCGCTGTTGGGATGCTTGGATGATGGCCTGTGGAAACGATGGTCTCTGCGAGCATCAACACCCATGTAGATGCGTTCCGGCATATGACAATCCAAACAATCTGCTCCTTCGTGATTATTTGTATGTAAAGGTTGGGCGAAGACATCGGGAGCATGGCAAGTGCTGCAAACTTGCGCTCCGGGCAATATAGTGTCGCCACTATGTGGGTCGTGACAGTTAGTACAGGTTACACCTGCTGTAGCCATTTTACTTTGTAAAAAGGAGCCCAGTACAAACACTTCATCGCGAATTTGACCGTCACTAAAGTATAGCGGTTCATTCAGCCCTTCGAGTTGAAACTGCTGATGGTAAGGTGCTGTTGTTATAGGTTCCTGTAACTCGGCCCTGCGACTATGGCAAGCGCCACATATGTTCAGAGTCAATGATGTTTCAGAGGCATTTCCGGTGGAGCGAGCGATGGGATCGCCTTCACTAAAATGGAACGCCAGTTTCTTACCTAACTCTTGCAGGCCTGATTGTGTTAGGGAGTACGTTTTACTTTTAACTCTGGTTATGTGTTCTTTGCCAGGGCCATGACAGCTTTCACACGCGACATTGATATCTGTCCAGGTCGATTGGTACTGATTGGTGTCTGCGTTAAATTGCTTAGCAAAATCCGTAGTATGGCAAGCGGCGCATCGGCTATTCCAGTTTTGGTAGTAACCTGTCCAAAAAAATGGATGATCAGGATCTGTAACACTATCGTCCTGTAACTGATACCAGCGCTGTCCGCCATCTGATACCGGGCGTGAATCCCAAGCAACATCAAAAGCTTGTAAACGCCCCTCTTCTGTTTCGAGAAGATATTGCTGCAGGGGATAGTAGCCAAAAACGTATTGCACTGGGTAAGACTGCGCTTTCCCCTTTTCATTGAGGGTTTCAATTAAATAATGTTCGCCCTGTTTGTAAAAGCGGGTGGTACGCTTACCGGCGGTAAAATGAAAGTCAGAGAAGTCGCCTAAGACATAATCAGGGGTGGCTGGCTGCATGCTTTGAAAATGATCAGAACGCGACCAGGCGTCGCCTTGCGATTTATGACAACTAATACAAGCTTGGGCCCCAACGTATATTTCGTTGCCATTTGCGCACGATAAGATGCTGGTAATGAATAACAGGATGACCAGCAAACTCGAGCAAATTAGTGATTTAATAGAAAACTCCTGGCGCTCAATCTGGGCGTAATCAGAAGTCGTTATCACATTTATCTATTTGGATTTCAACTGAAATAAAAATCACACTCGTGTTTTTTCTGGTTTGATACGGCACATTAAAAGGAGCAATTCCTTGCTAACAGTTATGTTTACTGTGCACTGTTGCCCGGAAACATCCCATCAGCAAAGATCAACACGCCCTAGTTATAAGCAGTCTATATTTAATTAAGTTATTTCTTTATCCGCATAGCTAAAATTATCACTGATAAAGGAATCAGCCAGAATATTGCCCCACCGCCACTACCATTGGATGGTGTTGATGTGGAGGTCTGAATCTCGAAAGTTTGCGTCAAAGATGTCTCTTCTTGTCCGTCGGTCAATTTAAACGTTAGCTCAATCTCATTATTAGTTAGCGTAGATGGGACGGTAAATTCAAATAATGTGGGGTCATCTATATCGTGATTATTGAGTTGCAGTGCTGGACTTGAAACCGATAAATTCAGGATATCTTTGTTTACGTCGTAGACAGAGAATTCAATGACAGCTTTTTGGCCTTTTTGTAGACGGGAAACATGCTTAATGGACAATTCCGGAGCCGTGTTTACTGGTATTATTTCTACACCGAGCTGCTTTCTGATCACCTGATCACCCTTACGGGCAATAAAAGCAAATGAAATAAACTCGGCCACGTCGACCCGTGGTGCGCTAAAGCTAAATCCATTCACGACAGGACTGATAGCGACACTTTGCCCCATAAACTGGGCGTAATTAGTTGATACATCTGTAGCGTCACCTGATACGCTCCACGAAATTTCAATGGAATCCCCTGCAAAAGCTTTGGTATGCGAGGAGCTAAG
The DNA here is from genome assembly GCF_006494365.1 of Aestuariibacter sp. GS-14. Lineage (GTDB taxonomy): Bacteria > Pseudomonadota > Gammaproteobacteria > Enterobacterales > Alteromonadaceae > Alteromonas > Alteromonas mangrovi. Next base: position 71,901 of record NZ_VHIP01000005.1, on the reverse strand, counting down.
GTGCAATGCGAAGGTTTTGTCTATCGCTTCTTCCGGTAATACATATTGATTGCCCGGTACCCCAAGTCGCTGGTAATTGAAACGCCCCTCAATATAATTTGCATTCGGTTGGGGGAGGGCTGCAGATGATCCAGCCAAGTAGTCGCTCAGGAGTAAGTCAAGCTCAGACAGTTTGGATAATTCGATGTCTGCCAGATTAGTACTTTCAGATATATCCGTATCTAAATTGTATAGCTGGTACATGTCTTGTTTAGTCGTACCATAATAAAATGTTTTGATTAGTTTCCAGTTATCGAGCTGAATGGTAGCTGAAGGTGGGAGCCAGTCAGGGACGGAAGATTGTGTCGGATAATAGGTTATTACCGGCCTCGACGGTAATGAATCACCCAGTAGCGCATCTGAGAAATTGGTGCCGTCAACCAAATGGGATTCTGGCCAGGAAAAGCCGAGCTCCTGAAGTAATGTGGGATATATGTCTGCTGTCTGAATAAATTCATTGCTAAGTGTATGAGGCTGACTTTTCCCTGGCCAGATTACAAATGTAGGTACTCTATTGCCCCCACTATATTGCGTGGCTTTACCGCCACGGAGAGGAAAGTTGCTTGTGGGGTGGATCTGGCCGAGCACATCATACATATTACCCCCATTGTCGGAAGTGAATATTATGATTGTGTCGTTTTCAATTCCTGCTTCAACAAGACCTTCCCACAATATGCCAATAGCATCGTCAAAGTGCTTTACCATGGCAGCGTACACAGCACTTCTCTGGCTGTTGTAGGGACTTCTCTTTTCAACGAAGTAATCGTAATAATCACCGGAGGCCGACAGGTACGGCGCATGCACTGAAAAAGGCCAGAAGTTAATAAACAGGGAGCCGTCGTTGCTATTGTCCTTGATCCACTTAACCGCCTCCTCGGCTAACCGGATATCTATATGCTCTCCTGGTGCTTGTGGTTGTAATCCGGGAGCAAAGGACCACGGTGCCAGGTAACCGCTTGTAGGGCCTGAGCCAGCATAGTGAGGGATGTCAACATCAAAACCGTGCTCAAGTGCACTAAATGGTTCTGCTCCTAAATGCCACTTTCCAAAATGCGCAGTTTTATAATTATTCGCTTTAAAAATAGTAGCCAGCGTGGGTATTGCTGTATCAAGTCTTGTTGCTGTGTCGGGTGCGGCTGAAAGTTGATTTGATGCTGCAGTAGATCGCTCTGTAGCTATCAACCTGATTTCCGATGTTTCTATGTTGGGATTTAGAATATGGTGTCTTGCTGGCGTTTGACCTGTAAGTAAAGACGCCCTGGTGGGAGAACACAAAGGACTGTTAGTAAATGACTGCGTAAACACCATGCCACGATCAGCAAGTGCATCTATATTGGGGGTTTCATAAAATTGGTTGTCCTGGTAAATAGATGTGTCATTCCACCCCAGATCATCGGCAAGAATAATAAGGACATGTTTTGGATTTTCCTGCGCCAGAGAAGTCAGGGACAATGAAAGTAATAAAAGAAGCAGAAACACACTGCGCATGTCAGTCCTTGTTGACAAGAGAAATTAAAACAGTCCCATCATGATTATCAGTAATCAAAGGCTAATATAAGAAAATGAATATTTTGAACCGATCGTCGTACGGTATCGTTAATGTTTAAGTACGTCAACAGAGCAATATTTCCTGATTAAATGACGCAGGTATTTGGTGCTGAAATCATTAGGTTAATTCAGAGCGAATAATAATACGAACTAAAGAAAAGCAAACCCTAAAATACTTAACTCGAAAACAGAACCCAAACAATTAACAGGCTAACGTGACACATTTAGCCGTTTCATCGAGTGACTCGCGTCAGTTCATCTAAATAAAAAGGCGAAGTAATAACTTCGCTTTTTCAATGTCTTAGATTCAAGAATGGCAGTTCTGTAATTTTGGTTGACTGTGCTGCTATTGGTGCTATGTACAGCTAAGGTGCCAGCCTGCCCGGTGTTGTTGCCAGGCTTCATTTACCAGCTCCGCATTAATTAACGGATGCTCTTTCAGCCAGCCTTCGGGGAAAGTGAGTGACCAGTCCTGTTTGTCTACTTTTAATGTAATTGCTGGGATGTGTTGCTGATGTCTGCGCAGGCATACCACAACGGCAATTCGCAAAATCCGTAACAACCCCATTAACATGGCACGTACATCATCGTGATACAGATTAAACGGTTCAATTCGAACAGCCTGGCGATGACACTTCACTAAATCGCGTATAGCGGCACGCTGAAGGCGGGTGTAGCCCGGTAAGTCAATGTAATTCAGAATGTAGGCACCATGGTCGTGATGCTTTTTATATTCGATATGTAAACCCAGTTCATGCAACATGGCCGCGGCATCTAACACTGCTTCAGTATCAAGGTGACAAAAATCTGATTGCTTACACAGTTGCTTACACAGGTTAATTGCCAGCTTTCTTACATTCACAGCATGCGGTTTATCAATGTGGTAGCGGCGCATTACCGTGTTGATGGTTTGCGTTCGGCGATCGTTGTGCTTTACGTTATCAAGCATGCCATAAATCAAACCTTCGCGTAGCGCACCACCAGAAATATTCATTGTGGCAATCTTTAATCGCTCAAACAAAGCAAGAAGAATGGCCAAGCCGCTGGGGAAAATGGGCTGGCGATTAGGTTCCAGACCATCAATTACCAGATTAGCCAGATTGCCACAATCGATGCACTGTTGTTTAAGGTTATAGAGATAATCCAGGCGAATAGCATCGCTGATTTCTTGTTTCACCAGAATTTCGGTAATGGCTTGTGGAGTACCCGAGGCGCCCAGGCAGTTGTGCCAGTCGAAGCACAAAAAGCTGTCTACTACCGGATCGAGTAAAGCATAGGCTGCTTCCATGGCGCGGTCGAAATTAGCTTGTGAAAGCTCCCCGTCGAGGAAATAACGTTCCATAAAGGTTACACAACCCATGTCCAGACTGACCAAATGAATGGGCTGCATATCGTTGCCAATGATAATTTCGGTACTGGCACCGCCAATGTCGATAACCAGTGTATTGCCCTGGTTAGCTGATGTGTAAGCCACGCCTAAATATATTTGGCGGGCTTCTTCTTCGCCTGAAATTACCTGCAAGGGATGTTTTAGGATCTGTTCCGCTTTTTCAATGAAATCCTGAGCGTTACGAGCCAGCCTCAGGGTTGCGGTAGCAACGATACGAATATTCGAGGCGGGAATGTCTTGCAGCCGTTCAGCAAAGGTCTCTAAACACTGCCAGCCACGCTCCATCGCCTCGAGGCTCAGTATCATATCTTTATCGAGACCAGCAGCCAGGCGCACTTTCTGCTTTACCTTGCCGATGATTTGCACGCTCCCGTTGACCACGTGCACAACCACCATATGGAAGCTGTTCGATCCTAAGTCAACGGCCGCGTAGTATTCGCCGAGTGTCTCGGCGTCATATTGAGTTTCAGGCTGCATAGTGTAACGCCGTATTATTTTTGCTGCGGTGGTCTTCCTTTGCCCCGACGGTTAGATGGACGTCGGTTTTGTTTACGCTGACGCTGTCTCGGTGGCGTTATATCGTCCAGCAGGGCGTCGTGCACGTAATCGGTTACCGGAATGGGATGGCGGATATAGCTTTCAATACCGGGCAGATTTAATGCATATTTTTCGCAGGCGAAACTTATGGCTATGCCACTTTTTCCAGCGCGTCCTGTACGACCGATTCGGTGCACATAATCTTCCGGATCATCAGGCAAGTCATAGTTAAACACGTGTGTAACAGCTTCAATGTGCAAGCCACGGGCCGCAACGTCTGTTGCTACCAGAATGTCCAGGCCACCTTTGGTAAAGGCTTCCAGAATGCCCAAGCGTTTCTTTTGCGGTACATCACCACTTAACAAACCCACTCTGTGGCCGTCTGCTTCGAGCCAGTCGGCTACTCGCTCACAGCTGTGCTTGGTGTTGGCAAACACAATGGCCTTTTCCGGCCATTCTTCTTCAAGTAAGGTAAGTAGCAGGCGCATCTTGTCGTCATCTGACGGGTAAAACAGTTCTTCCGACACGCGGCTGGCGGTCATTTGCTGGGCTTCTACCTGAACATGAGTAGGATTGTTCATGTGTTCATAAGCCAGTTCCTGAACGCGATAGCTCAGCGTGGCAGAGAACAGCATACTCAAGCGTTCGCTAGCAGGCGGCATTCGACGGAACAGGAATCGGATGTCTTTAATAAAGCCTAAATCGAACATGCGGTCGGCTTCATCAAGTACGGCAACCTGAATATTATTCAGGCTGAACACGCCTTGTTTGTAGTAATCCAAAATGCGTCCGGTCGTGCCAATTACAATATCTACCCCTTCCTGTAATGTTTCCCGTTGACTTTGATAACCTTCGCCCCCATAAATGAGGCCAAGTGAAAGTCCGGTATGTTGAGCGAGTAGTTCTGCATCATTATAAATTTGCACAGCGAGTTCGCGGGTTGGTGCCATAATAATGGCTCTGGGGCCAGCTTTCTTGTCTTCAGCCGACTGTGCACGACTTAAAATGTGGTGGAATGTCGCAACAAGAAATGCGATGGTTTTTCCAGTTCCGGTCTGGGCCTGACCGGCAATATCATTACCTTCTAATAAAGGAGGTAAGCTCAACGCCTGAATTGGTGTACAATGCGTAAAATTAGCCGCATTTAGTGCATCAATCACTTTGCCATTGATAGGCAAATCGGAAAAATGTGTTTCGGTTAAATGAGTTGTTTGCATAGCTTATAGCTTATCAGTGCTTGCATTAAAAAACAGTTTCTATATAACACTTATGGTAGAGCTGAACAAATCAGCGACAGACCAATAACGGAGAAAAGAATGAGCGACAAAATTATCCAGTTGACTGACGATAAGTTCGAAGCAGATGTTATCAATGCATCAGGTCCTGTGCTGGTTGACTTCTGGGCCGAGTGGTGTGGCCCTTGTAAAATGATTGCACCAATTCTTGAAGAAATTGCAACCGATTTTGAAGGCAAGTTAACAGTTGGCAAGCTGAATGTCGATGAAAATAATGAAACTCCACCTAAATACGGCATCCGTGGTATTCCTACCCTGTTGTTGTTTAAAGGCGGTAACGTTGCTGCTACTAAGGTAGGCGCTTTGTCTAAAGCCCAGTTAACTGAATTCCTGAACGCTAATCTGTAAGCGTTTAGTAAAAATGTAAAAGCCGCCGCAAGGCGGTTTTTTTATGTCTGTTTGATCTCAATTAAATAACGGGCGAGCCGAATCCGCTAAGCTGTTGCGCTCTGTTTAATAACCACACTGCGACACATTATGCGAACTCCTGAACTGCTCTCGCCAGCAGGCTCCATGAAAAACCTGGAATATGCGCTGGCCTACGGCGCCGATGCGGTCTATGCGGGTCAGCCGCGATATTCACTACGGGTAAGAAACAACGAATTTACCTTAGAAAAGTTGGCCGAAGCGCGAGCCTACACCTGGGAAATGGGTAAGCAGCTTTATGTTGTAAACAATATTGCGCCGCACAACAGTAAGCTAGCAACCTTTTTGAGCGATTTAGGGCCGGTAGCCGCATTGAAGCCCGATGCCATGATCATGTCTGATCCGGGTATTATTATGCTCACCCGGGAACACTATCCTGATTTGCCTGTTCACTTGTCGGTACAGGCAAACACTGTGAACTGGGCTACAGTAAAATTCTGGCAGCAGCAGGGGATAAAGCGGGTGATTTTGTCGCGCGAACTCGGCCTCAACGAAATTGAAGAAATTCGCCAGCGCTGTCCGGATATTGAACTGGAAGTCTTTGTTCATGGTGCACTGTGTATGGCCTACTCCGGGCGCTGTTTGTTGTCGGGTTACATTAATAAGCGCGACCCTAATCAGGGGGCATGTACCAACGCGTGTCGCTGGCAATATGATGTAAAACCTGCCACCACTAACGATGTTGGGCAGTTTATACCAAGCGGTGAGCCGATCGCACCAACACTGGGTAAAGGTCAGCCCGTGAATCAACCGTTTTTAATTACCGAACCACAGCGACCTGATGAACCCATGGCAGCTTTTGAGGACGAACATGGCACATACATTATGAATTCTCGCGATTTGCGCGCGGTGCAGCATGTTCATCGATTAACCGAAATTGGTGTCGATTCGTTAAAAATAGAGGGGCGCACGAAATCGTTTTATTACTGCGCGCGGACTGCACAGGTTTATCGCAAAGCCATCGATGCTGCGGTTGCAGGTGAACCCTTTGATCCACATTGGTATACGGAGCTGGAGCATCTGGCAAACAGAGGATATACCGACGGATTTTTACAGCGGCACAATCATCAGGATTATCAACAATACGAGCGCGGCAGTTCGGTGAGTGCCTCAAGACAGTTGGTTGGCGAAGTAACCGGTGAAGATGAAAACTGGTGGTATATTGATGTTAAGAATCATTTTACTGTCTCCGATCTGATTGAAATTATGACGCCGACAGGGAATAAGATTGTGCAATTGGCCGCATTGCAATCGGCTATCGGGGAGTCTGTGCTTGTGGCACCGGGCAGTGGCTATCAGGTGCGTATTCCAAGGCCCGCTGATCTTTCCGCTACGCATGCTGTAATGTTGCGCTGCACGGGCTAGTCTTTGGCGTTGTTAAACAGGCTGAAGCCATTGATACGTCGCTGTAAGCGGCGTATTGATGGTAACCGCAAAGTTTTTTTAACATTTAATCCTGAAAGGCTGGACGAGTGAAAATTATGGTGCTAACGTTACAACACTAGGAAATCTTTCAGAGTTCTTGGCATCCTTACAAGCCTTACCCGGCTGGCCCATACCCGGGCAACGAACCCTTTTCAATACAATTTAACGAATTTCCCAACAAGACGTTCAATATACACAAAGACCCACCAGTATGAATCTAACTGAACTAAAGAATAAGCCAATTAACGAATTGGTCGCCCTATCCGAAGAAATGAGCCTGGAAAACATGGCTCGCGCGAGAAAACAAGACATCATTTTCTCTATCCTTAAAGCGCATGCGAAAAGCGGTGAAGACATTTTCGGTGATGGTGTGCTCGAAATTCTTCAGGATGGCTTCGGATTTTTACGTTCAGGCGATTCATCTTATTTGGCCGGCCCTGACGATATCTACGTTTCTCCAAGCCAGATCCGCCGTTTTAATCTGCGCACTGGTGATACGATTTCAGGTAAAATCCGACCGCCGAAAGACAGTGAACGTTATTTTGCCCTGTTGAAAATCCGCGAAGTTAACTTCGACAAACCAGAAAATTCCCGCAACAAAATCCTGTTTGAAAACTTAACACCACTGCACGCAAATAGCCGTTTGCGCATGGAGCGTGGCAATGGTTCATCAGAGGATATTACTGCCCGTGTTCTGGATTTGGCATCGCCAATAGGTAAAGGTCAGCGCGGTCTGATTGTTGCTCCGCCAAAAGCGGGTAAAACCTTATTATTACAGAACATTGCTCAGTCGATTGCTGCTAATCACCCCGATTGTGAACTGATGGTATTGCTCATCGACGAGCGTCCGGAAGAAGTGACCGAAATGCAGCGTCTTGTGCGTGGTGAAGTAATTGCGTCTACTTTTGACGAACCAGCTAGCCGTCACGTTCAGGTAGCGGAAATGGTTATCGAAAAAGCAAAGCGTTTGGTTGAACATAAAAAAGACGTAGTTATTCTGCTGGACTCAATTACCCGTCTTGCCCGTGCATACAACACAGTCATTCCGTCATCTGGTAAGGTACTTACCGGTGGTGTGGATGCCAACGCATTGCACAAGCCTAAGCGTTTCTTTGGTGCAGCGCGTAACGTTGAAGAAGGCGGCAGTTTAACTATTATTGCTACTGCGCTGATCGACACTGGCTCTAAGATGGACGAAGTGATTTACGAAGAGTTTAAAGGTACCGGTAACATGGAACTGCACTTAAACCGTAAGATTGCTGAAAAACGCGTATTCCCGGCAATCGACTTCAACCGCTCAGGCACCCGTCGAGAAGAATTACTGGCTGGCCAGGATGAACTGCAAAAAATGTGGATCCTGCGCAAAATCGTGCATGAAATGTCAGAAATTGATGCGATGGAGTTTTTGATCAGCAAGCTGGCCATGACCAAGACAAACGATGAGTTCTTTGATGCAATGAAGCGTCAGAAGAGCTGATTGCAATCAGTTAATTGAGTTAATAAATAAGAAAGCCGCTGAAAATTCAGCGGTTTTTTTTTCTGTAATACGTTGGCCCTTAATGTATAGTTATTATCAATATGTTTTTAATATTCGGAAATTCTATGCGAAAGTTTTCCCTGTTCTTCGCCCCGTTGGTTTTCTCTGCGGTAGCTGCTGCACAATCTGGCGATGTTGATCGTTTAGCTAACGAAGTGGAAGGTGATGTTATTGCCTGGCGCCACCATTTACACCAGTATCCTGAGCTGTCTAACCGGGAATTCAATACGGCGGAATACGTTGCAAAATTTTTGCGTTCACTCGACCTTGAAGTAACGACAGGTGTAGCAAAAACCGGCGTGGTTGCTGTGCTCGACAGCGGCAAGCCTGGCCCTGTAGTGGCTTTGCGCGCCGATATGGATGGATTACCGGTTCCGGAACAAAACGACCTGGCATGGCGCTCTACTCAGCGCGGAGAGTTTAAAGGGCAGGACGTGCCAGTGATGCACGCTTGCGGCCACGATACGCATATGGCAATGCTGATGGGCACTGCCAGTGTGTTAACAGCTATGAAAGACCAGTTGAAAGGCAAAGTGAAATTTATATTTCAGCCGGCAGAAGAAGGCGCTCCTCCAGGAGAAAAGGGCGGTGCTGAAATCATGGTTAAAGAAGGCGTGCTGAAGAATCCGGATGTTGACGTAATTTTTGGCCTGCACATTAGTGCGAATGCCAACATTGGTACTGTGAGCTATAATGCCGGTGGCACAATGGCAGCAGTCGATCCGTTCAAAATTGTAATCCACGGCAAGCAAGCGCACGGTGCGTATCCCTGGAAGAGCGTTGACCCTATTACTACCGCAGCACAAATGATCATGTCGTTACAAACCATCGTGAGCCGGGAGCTTAAACTTATCGATGACGCGGCTGTGGTAACTATTGGCTCAATTCACGGCGGTAACCGCTCTAATATCATTCCCAACGAAGTAGAAATGGTGGGTACAATCCGCACCCTCAATCACGCGGCCAGAGAGCATGTCTATGAGGCAATGGCCAGAAAAGTAAAAGGTATCGCCGATAGTATGGGGGCAACAGCAGAATTAACGTTACCATTAGACTATAATTACCCTATTACGTTTAATGACCCCGCGCTGACTGCTCAAATGTTACCTACGGTTGAACGCACAGCCGGTAAGGAAAATACCATTCTGGCTAAACCAGTAACTGGTGCGGAAGATTTTTCATTTTATCAGGAGCAGGTTCCGGGACTCTTTATGTGGCTGGGAGGAAAGCCTCTTGACGTACCAGTAGAAGAGTCTCCGGCGCATCATACACCAGAGTTTTATGTGGACGATGCTGGCATGAAGCTTGGCGTTCGGGTGTTATCCAATCTAACCCTCGATTACATGGCACAGCACGGCGGATAATACTCTCTGCTATAAGAGCGGTTATGGGGAATCACTTGCTTAGAGCATTCGCGCTAATTGTTGTTGGGGCGTTTGTCAATCTTCTGCCTGAGCCTATCGAAAGTCAAGGCGTCATCTTTTTTGGTGGCGGCTTTGCGGTTACGGTAGCTTTGCTGTATTCGATACGGTTAACCGTGGTCGCTATGGTGGCCGTGTATGGAGTCTTATTGCTAAAAGGCTACGATTGGCCTTTGGTGCTATTTCTGGCCGGCCAGCCGCTGTTAATTAACCTGTTGTATGACCGCACTGACACACTCAATCCACTAAAAGTAGGAATTGGTTGGTGGAGCGCTTTCACTGTCCCCATCTTTGCCGTCATTGTTGCTGTTCATTACAGCGGTAGTCCTGACACCGCTTTAACCGCGTATATAGTAACCTGGTTAAGTGGTGCGTTTTCCTGTCTGTTTGGACACTTGTTATTTCTCACCATGGTCCGGCGGCTCGATATTGGCTATAAGCTGAAGTTTAATGTGGAAGTACTGTTCCGCTACATGTTCTCGGCTTTGTTTTTCTTCATTATTTTGTCAATGACCTATGTGTACCTGGGCCAGCTGCAGCGTCAGCAAGCCAACCAGGTTAGCAACTACATGGGGCATCGTTCGCAGGTGATGGCAGAAGAGCTGTCGTCGTTTCTGCACTATCACGCCACAGCAATAACCAGCGCAGCTCAATCCATTCATTTAGCGTCACAAAATGGCGCAAACCTGACGAGGGTGGCACCGGACACACTGGCCAATATGGCCCGCAACTATCCGGAGTTTCTGACGTTTTTGATCGCTGACACAAATGGCAAAATTACCTATTCTTATCCTACCAATTTGTTATTCAGAGCGAGACAGCTTGGCAGGGCAGACATCTCACAGCGGGAATACTTCGTTAAGGCTATTGAAACTAACAACACCTTTGTGTCCAGTGCTATTCAGGGGCGAGGCTTCGGCGATGATCCCATCGTGGCAATTTCAAGCCCGCTTCGCGATGCAACAGGCAATGTGATTGGTATCATTGAAGGCTCATTAAATCTCAGTAGTTTTATGGAGTACGACAGTCGTAACCTGGCCTTGTTCTGGGCGGTCTACCAGGATAATAGCGGTACGGTGGTTTATGCGTCTCCGGAGTTGCAAATTAACCCACTGGAAACTCCTGATATGCAGTTCTGCTCAGACGAAAAATGCCAGGGCAGAAAGCATTTCATGGGGCGGGAGTGGTTTGTGGCTCAAGCGTTTGAGCCTGAACATGGCTGGACTGTTTCAATTTTGTATGAACACAGTAGCTTTGTGGCATTGAGTACCAGTTATTTACGGTGGGCGCTGATATTACTGTGCGTGTTGACCTTTTTAGGGATTTATTTAGGCGGCAAAGTGGCGAGAATTTTTGCTGATCCTATCAGAGAGTTGATGCTGACTTTCGCGGGCTACACACCGGAAAGAAAAGTTCACCATCAGGTATTTTCTAACGAAACCCTACAACTCACTGAGATTGCTGGTCTGGGTAACGAATTCAGGGAACTGGGTGAACGTTTGGTCAGCGTGTTTAGTGATTTAAATACCGCAAGAAAACGCCAGAATGTGTTAAATCAGGAATTGGAAGAACTCAATCGCACCTTAACCGAGCGGGTAGAGGAAAAAACGGCGTCCTTAGTGAATGCGCTTAACCAGGCAGAAGCTGCCAGTGTGGCAAAATCACAGTTTCTGGCAAATATGTCTCATGAAATCCGTACACCCATGAATGGCATTCTTGGTACCTGCGAGAACCTTCTGGAAAAATCGCATGATCCTAAGACAACCAGCCGAATTCAGGTAATTATGCAATCAGCAACCAATCTTCTGCTTATATTGGACAGTATTCTCGATTGGTCAAAAATTGAAGCGGGCAAAATGAAGCTGACACTGCATCCCATGTCACCGCGAAAAGTCATTACTGCCTGTGTTGAAATACATCGCCAGGCTGCCACACGCAAACAGATCAGGCTGGATGTTAAATGGGCCGAAAGCGTACCGGAAATGGTGAAAGGCGATGCAGTAAAAATCAGTCAGATTCTGAATAACCTATTGAGCAATGCGGTGAAGTTCACCGCTATTGGTGGCGTTTCTATGTACGTTGATTATGCCAACGGATGCTTGAATATAGCGATAAAAGACACCGGTATAGGCATAGATAAATCTGAGCAATTCAAAGTGTTTGAACAGTTTGTGCAGGCTGATGCTACTACATCTCGTCAGTTCAGTGGTACAGGATTGGGGCTGGCGATCACCAGTAAGCTGGTTGAGCTAATGTCTGGCACTATTTCACTTGATAGCGAGTTGGGGATGGGCACAGTATTTACCGTATCGTTGCCAATGGCAATTACGGATCACGTGGAGCCTGCTTTTGATGAAACACGTCTTTCTCTGCCTTCGGGACTCAAAATCCTGATTGTCGAAGACAACGACATCAATGCTGAAATCCTGATTGATATGCTCAAGGATGGAAATGCCAAGTGCATAAGAGCCAAAAATGGCCGGGAAGCGCTGGAGGTGATTGCCCGGGTTAACTTTGATCTGATATTAATGGATTGCCAAATGCCCATTATGGACGGATTTACGGCCACCAGGGAAATTCGTGGTATGGAAGATGCCAAAGCTTCCACGCCCATAGTTGCGCTTACGGCAAATGCGTTTGAAGACGACAGAAAAGCCTGTTTAGCCGCGGGTATGAATGATTATCTGGCTAAGCCGGTGCGCCGTGGCGACTTATTCCGGCTCATTATTCAGTATGCAAGCGGTAAGTAACCCTAAACTGTATAAGAAAAGCGTTACAACCTCGCTTATTTTTTCTCAATCAGCGATTGACGGAACGCCTGCGCAGATAAGCTAATTGGGCGGCGCTTGTTGGTAACCACCTGCCAGTTACTGTGCAAAGGAAAATCGCGCACCTTTAGTATTTTTACATTGTCGGTAGACGCCTGCGCCAACGTGTGCCGCGACAATATCGCCAATCCCAACCCCGCAGAAACGGCCAGGCGTATAGCTTCATTGCTTTCAATGATCATTTTATTATTCAGTGTAATACGTTTTAAGTCGCAATATTCATCCAGTGTTCTGCGGGTGCCACTGCCTTGTTCACGTAGCAGAAATTTCTGATTTACCAACTCGCTCAACGAACAATTATCCGGCCCGTCATAATCGGAGGGGGCTATGATCACCAATGGATTTGACATGAAGGGTACACATTCCAGGTCTTCATCTTCTGGTGGGTACGTAAAAATGTACAGATCGTCCCGATTATGTGAGAGGCGTTCAATAATCTGCGCCCGGTTACCCACAGTGAATCGCACGTCAATATTAGGATGCTGCCGACAGAACGGGCTAAGAAACGGGGGAATAATGTACTTGGCAGTCGTTACCACTGCGAGTTTCAGTGAGCCTACTTCCACACCGCGCAATGCACTTATCTGACTGTTGAGCTTCTCCTGAGAAGTCAGCACTTCCTGAGCACAGCGATACACAGCTTCACCGGCCTCAGTCAGTTGAATTTTACCCTGGTAGTGCTCAACCAGCGGCAGGCCAACAATACTGGTTAATTTCTTTAATTGCAGCGAAACCGTTGGTTGGGAAAGCGACAGTGCGTTAGACGCTGCAGTCACTGATCCGCTGTCTACAACCTGTTGAAAGACTTCTAATAAACGGAATGTCAGGGAATTCATTAACGGCTCTCTCTGAAAATATTGAAATAAAAATAGAACAAAAAAGCATTTATTTCTATCTATATTTTGAAGCGTAACAATATTTTCGGCAATGCCATTGGGTTGAATCGAATAATTGGCAGGTCAGATTACCACTTTTACGCATCAATGAATTTTACATAAATATAGTTATTGGATTGGGCGGGCTATGGGCAAATGTACCAAAATAGGCTAATATCGGCCGCTTTTCGAGCGCTGTGTATTATTCCAGCACCTGTTGATTACAACTAGCCAGTGAGGACAGCATCATGGCAAAAGTCGCGATCGTTATGGGGTCTACATCAGATTGGCCTACCATGCAGAATGCCGCGTTAATGTTAAAGCAATTTGGCGTTGAGTTTGAAGCTCAGGTAGTGTCAGCACACCGAACGCCAAATTTACTGGTGGAATTTGCCGAAACGGCTGAAGATAAAGGCTTCTGCGCTATTATTGCAGGCGCTGGTGGCGCCGCGCATCTTCCTGGTATGATTGCTGCCCACACCCATTTACCTGTATTTGGATGTCCTGTTCAGTCTAAAGCTCTCAATGGTATGGATTCGTTGCTGTCTATTGTGCAAATGCCAAAAGGCGTTGCGGTAGGCACGTTAGCTATTGGTGAGGCGGGCGCGGCCAATGCCGGTCTACTGGCTGCGCAGGTGGTTGCTTTGCAAGACCCACAAGTGCGTGAAGCAGTGATAGCGTTCAGAAAGTCGCAAACTGACACCGTATTAGCAAGTGGTAAGCTGGAGTTATAATTATGCAAGTGCTGGTATACGGTGCCGGACAGCTGGCACAGATGATGTATCTGGACGGCGCAGCGTTAGGGATTGATGTACAGGCTGTCGATGTAAGCAACAACGCGGTCGTTCACCCCGTAAGCAAGCAACCGCTGGATTGCACGTTAGCGCAAGCCATTGAACGCGCCGATGTGCTTACCGTTGAGTTTGAGCATGTGCCGGAAGGCTTGCTTGAAACCGCTGAGCAATCCGGCAAATTGTATCCGAACAAAGAAGCGATTCTGGTTGGGGCTGATCGCGTGCGCGAAAAAGCACTACTGGAACGTTTGAGTATTCCCAACTGTGCGCACCACATCGTAACGGACCTTGCGCAATTGGATGCCTGCGTTGAAGCATTGGGCGAGCGCCTGATCATTAAAGCCAGCCGTGACGGCTACGATGGTTATGGCCAGTGGCGTTTGTCGCAAAAGTCAGATTTACCTGCACTAAAGGCGCAACTTGAAGGGTTGGATTTGGTGCGCGTACCGTTGGTGGTTGAGCAAATGCTGCAGTTCGACCGCGAAGTGTCGTTGATTGGCGCGCGCAATGTAAGTGGGGAAATCAAGGTCTATCCGCTGGCGGAAAACCTGCATTACCAGGGGCAGTTGCATGTGTCAGTAGCGCCCGCTACGAACAGCAATGATGCGCTAACAGCCAAAGCGTTGGAGATTTTCAGCAAGCTGGTAGAAGGCATGGATTATGTGGGTGTACTCGCAGTGGAATTGTTCCAATGTGGCGACACACTGCTGGTGAACGAGCTAGCTCCACGTGTACACAACTCTGGTCACTGGACTCAGGCCGGTGCGGATACCAGTCAGTTCGAAAATCACCTGCGTGCGGTGCTGGATTTACCCCTCGGCGATACGGCTAATATTGGTGGTAACGCCGCGGTAAGTGCAATGATCAATATCATTGGTTGCGACAGCCATGACCTGGCGTTACTCAGCTTGCCTGGGGTACATCTAAACTGGTATGGCAAAACGGTGCGCAACAAGCGCAAAATGGGCCACATCAACGTCACTGCGGGCAGTTATCAGGCACTTGGCGCTAAACTGGAACAGCTTTCAGGCTATTTATCAGCAGAACACTTCCCTGAATTAATAAAAGAAGCGTCACGTTTGCAAAAGTAAGCTTGACATTCACGCGTCGCAGCATACAATGCGGCGCGCTTACCCAGAAGGGTAAGTGCAAAACTTAATGGGCCGACTTAGCTCAGTTGGTAGAGCAACTGACTTGTAATCAGTAGGTCGCCAGTTCGATTCCGGCAGTCGGCACCATTTCCCTCTTAAAGCAATTCGTTTTTTTCAATCAGGCGAATCGCTTATCCAGATCAATAATTCATGTTTTCTCGCTTGTTTTAACAGGCTTTTATCGTCTACATTGTTAACAGGTAAACGACACAAAAGAAAACAAAATACATGCCTCATTTGTCTGTAGTAAAGCGCGCTGTCGCGCTCAGTGTTTGCGTATTGGGCTTAGTTTACGCGGGTGCAATTACCGCTATGCAAGGTGTAATGGTACACAATGCTAATGCCCGTGCTACCTTTGCCATGGCTACTACTGGTGCCGTGTATTTTACCGTTATGAACCACAGTGAGCGCGCCGTTACGTTGACCGGAGTAAGTGTAGACAGCGCTGTTGCCGCAGAAGCACAACTGCATACCACGGTAATGGAAGGCGATATGATGAAGATGCGCCAAATGACTGATGGCATCGAAATTGCGCCGGGAGACATGGTTGAATTTAAGTCGGGCAGCTACCATGTAATGTTACTGGGGTTAACTAAACCACTAAACGAAGGGACGACGTTCGATATAACACTGACCTTCGTCAATCAACCGCCCATTATCACCACCGTAACCGTAGGTAAGGGTGGCAGTGAGCAGTCGCATCACCACCATGAGTGATGGGCAAGAGGAGTCATCCTATTATGCGATTTCCCTCTATAAATAACACAACCGATTAAAGCTAAGGAGTGAATGATGAGCAAGATTGACATTGGTATATCAGAAACCGATCGCGAAGCCATTGCCGGGGGCCTGAAAAAAGTACTGGCCGATTCGTACACCCTGTATTTGCAAACTCACAACTTTCACTGGAACGTGACCGGGCCTCAGTTCCGTGAACTGCATCTGATGTTCGAAGAACACTACAACGAACTGGCGCTGGCAGTGGATGATATTGCTGAGCGTATTCGTACATTGGGTTTTGCTGCGCCTGGTACTTACCGTGCGTTTGCTGAATTAAGCAGTATTGAAGAAGTTGACGGTGTGCCTGAAGCGTCTGAGATGGTAAGGCTGTTAACTCACGGCCACGAACAGGTTGTGAAAACCTGCCGCAGTGTGCTACGTGTAGCCCAAGATGCCGATGACGAATCCACTTCGGCACTGGTCTCAGATCGTATGCGAGTCCACGAAAAAACCGCCTGGATGCTGCGCGCTATGGTACAGTAAATTCAACGTTAAAAACGAGAATAACAATGATGAAGCAGCCTATAAAACGGGTTGCCAAACTAACAGCACTGGCTTTCGCCGGTGCTGTTGCGTTTAGCAGCCAAGCGACAGAAGACGTCACCGTTACCGAACTGGCCACAGGACTTAACCACCCTTGGGGAATGACATTCCTGCCTACTGGCGAAGTACTTATTACTGAACGCAGTGGGCAGATGCGCGCATTTAATTTTGCTTCTGGGTTGAGTAGCCCATTGAAAGGCGTGCCTCAGGTTGCTGCCAACAATCAGGGCGGCCTGCTGGATGTGATTGCAGATCCTGATTTCGCCAATAACCAAACCATTTATTTCTGTTACTCGCGTCCCACAGAAGGCGGTAGCAGTTCGTCTGTTGCCAGCGCTACTTATGCGGCCGGTGAACTCAAGAATGTTAAGGATATCTTTATCGCCGACTCGGTGGTCGACAATGGTTTTCACTTTGGTTGTCGGTTAGCGTTTGACGCTGAAAACGATCTTTATATAGCACTGGGCGATCGCTACAAGTACATGAAAGAAGCGCAAAACACCGACAACCATTTTGGCAAGATAGTGCGAATCGGCAAAGACGGTGGCGTGCCTTCAGACAATCCGTTTGCAGAGGGTAAGGCGCCCGAAGTGTTCAGTTATGGCCACCGCAACGTGCAGGGGCTGACCGTTCATCCGGAAACCGGTGAAGTATGGGCCATGGAGCATGGACCCAAAGGCGGCGACGAGATTAACCTGATCAAAGCGGGCAACAACTATGGCTGGCCGGTGATCACTTATGGTATCGACTACAATGGCGATATTATCTCTGATAAAACCCATCAGGACGGCATGGAACAGCCAGTGTTGTACTGGAATCCTTCAATAGCCCCCAGCGGAATGACGTTTTATAACGGGGATGTGTTTAAAGCATGGCAGGGTGATTTACTGGTTGGCGCACTGAAATTCCGCCATCTGCGCCGGATCAGTTTTAACGACAAAGGTGAGCCGGTTTCACAAACCGAATACCTTAAAGATCGCAACGAACGTATTCGCGACGTCGAAGTAGGTCCGAATGGCTTTATCTACCTGTTAACCGACGAAGACAACGGTAAATTACTGCAAGTTACGCCAAAGATGTAATCAATATCCGGTATGAAGTGCGCTACCCAAGCAGGTAGCGCGCTCAACTTGCTTATTTGGCCTCAGATGGAGACGTATCGTCACTGCTGGTTTTATAGCGCTCAAACCAGGCCAGAATATTTCCCACCTTTTGAATCAGCCGTGATGGCTTGGATGCAATGCCATGCGAGGCGCCCGGTAAACGCAACATCGCTGCATCAACACCTTTTAATTTTAATGCCTGATAAAACTGCTCGGATTCACTGATCGGCGTGCGGTAATCTGACTCGCCGGTAAGCAGCAGTGTGGGTGTGGTAACATTACCTACCAACGACAGCGGCGAATGTTTCCACAAGTGTTCTGGTATCTCCCAAGGCATCCCTGGCATCCAGTACTGACTAAAATAGGGGTAGGCGTCGGCTGTTAGGGCAAAGCTCATCCAGTTAATTACCGGCTTAGCAACAACCGCGGCAGCAAAGCGATCGGTTTTGCCAATCGACCATGCCGTGAGTACGCCACCACCCGAACCACCGGTAATAAACAGATTTTTCGTATCTACATTACCCTTGGCTATCACGCCATCAACCACGTCCATCAAGTCGTTGTAATCCTGAGACGGGTAATTGTGGTGGATAAGATTGGCGAAGTCTTCACCGTACGACGTGCTGCCGCGAGGATTCGACCACACAACAATATAACCTTTGGCCGCCATTAACTGGATTTCAGCACCAAAGTGTGGGCCATAAGCAGTGTGAGGTCCGCCGTGAATTTCCAGAATAAGCGGGTAGGTTTTGGTTGCATCAAAATCCGGCGGTAACAGCATCCAGGCGTCAATGGTTTTGCCGTCTACTGATGACGTTACGGTTAACGCCTGAATATCAGACATAGTGAGATGCCCAAGTACATCTTCATTGAGGTTTGAAATGGATGATGTTTTACCGCGCTTGCTTCTCAGGAATAAATCCGCTGGGCGGGTGCCAGAAGAATAGGTGTAAGCTATCTCGTCATTTACCGATACCGCAAATTGCCCCGATGTGTACGGACGTCCCAGGGACTGCCCTGAAAGGGTCACATTCAACGATGTTTCGCTGCCATTGAGTGAAAATTCAGATAATTTTACCTGACCGTGGTCCTGATAGCTGATATACAAGCTATCGCTGTCTGGTGCCCATTCTGCCTGGTCAACCTGACGATCCAGTTGTTCGGTAATGTTACGCATCTTGCCATTAGCCAGCGTCATTACCCAAATGTCGGATTGCTGGTGGCTGAGTTTGCGATCGTTAACATAACGAAACGCCAGATACTTGCCGTCGGGGCTGAGCATGGGCGCTGATTCCGGCCCAGCCAAATCGGTAATTTGAGTGACTTGCGATGTTTTTACATCGATTTGATAAATGTCGCTGCTCATGACTTCCATGGCGTAGTTGTCACTGGGATTCATGGAGAAATAAATATGGGTACCGGCTTTGTTCCAGCTCAGGTCGCCATTGTTTGGATATGCATCAAACGTGAGCTGACGCGGTGTACCGCCATCTGCAGGGAGAACATATATCTGAGAAAATCCAGAGGGTGCATACCCCGCACCATCGAAGCGATAGTTAGTTTTTTCAATATAGCTGCCCGTGGGTGCCCATTCTGCTTTGGCTGGTTTGGCCGGCATACCGGTAAATAACGGTTTTTCGGATACGGGGGTAAACAGGGTGAATGCCAGTTGCTGGCTGTCAGGCGACCACACAATACTACCGGGCGAGTAACTTAAATTGGTTAATTTGGCGTCTTCACCTGTATCAAGGTAGCGAATATACAATTGCTGACCTCCATCGCGGTCTGACAGGTACGCCAGCTTTTTGCCATCTGGCGAAATAACCGGGTTGCGGACGCTTGCGCTTTCAGACAACAGTGGACGATGTGTCCCTTGTTTAATGTCATAACGCCACAGACTAATATGCGTACGGTCGTGCATGATATCGTTGCTGCGGCGCTCGTAGATCACTTGCTTACCGTCGGGAGTGAACAGCGGAGAGGCCGCGTATTCCAATTCAAAGACGTGTGGGTAGTCGAAGTACTTTGCAGGTTCAGTGGCATTTACCAGCCCGCTAACAGATAGCAGTGCAGTAGCCAGCATCATGGGTTTTACAGGTGCTTTCATCTTATTTATTGTCCCGGTTTTCTGTCGTTGTAAGGGAAATATTGCCCGTCCAAATATCTTTATACATTACCCAGTCGCCCAACAGACTATAAAAAGGGTAACGAAACGTTGCGGGTTTATTGTGTTCAAAAACAAAGTGTCCTACCCAGGCAAAACCGTATCCAGCCAACGGTAAGCACCACAGTAGCATCCAATGCCCGGTAACAGCAGACAAGATCAATAAGATTATTACCAGCGTCGAGCCGATGAAATGCATCAACCTGCATCTCGGATCGCGGTGTTCGTTCAGATAGTAAGGGTAAAAATCGCTAAAGCGGTTAAAGGGACCTGCGTGTTTTTCTGTCATGACTGCCTCGTTATCAATTGTTGTTTTCAGCGAGTAATTGGCCTGGATACTTGTAATTGCGTTCAGGATGCCCATATTGTTACACAACGCTAATACTGACAAATGAGCATACCGCAGATGATGTCGAACAATATTGTTGACCTGACCGTCGAGAATTTCCAGCAGGTTATTCTGGAAATCTCCAGAGAGAAAGTTGTCCTGATTGATTTTTGGGCCGAATGGTGTGAGCCATGTAAAGATTTGATGCCGGTACTGGAGAAAATTGCCAGAGATTACCCCGATACACTGCTATTGGCGAAAGTAGACTGTGATCGCCAGCAAGAGGTGGCCGCACAGTTTGGTATTCGCAACCTGCCTACCGTTATGGTAGTGAAAGACGCGCAACCGGTTGATGGATTTGCCGGCGTACAGCCAGAATCCGAAATTCGCGCTATGTTAGCGAAATATTTGCCAAGCCCGGAAGATGAATACTTGCAAAAGGCGTCTGAATGCCTTGCCGAAGGCGATTATGCGGCAGCCTTTCCGTTTGCGAAGCAGGCCTACGACATCAATCCCGGTAATATCGATAGTAAGTTTTTGTACATTGATTGTTTAGTCGAGACAGGTGCGCTGGAGCAGGCAAAAACCCTGCTAGGCGAAATTAAAATGGTCGACCAGGATCATCGCTACCAGTCACTCCAGGCTAAAATAGAACTCGCCGAGCAAGCCGCCGATACCCCGGAAATTCGCGCTTTGTTTGAACAGGTTGAAGCACAACCCGACAACCTGCAGTTAAAAGTGGATTTGGCTGTGGCCCTTTATCGGGTGCAGCGTTCGGCTGAGGCGCTGGAACTACTGCACGGTGTGCTGTTAAAAGACTTTGGTTTTGGTGAAGCAAAGAAAACCATGCTGGATGTGATTAACGCCCTGCCTGATGGCGACGCGCTGAAGTCGACCTATCGCAGAAAACTGTACAGCCTGATGTATTAATTGAACTGCCCTGGGAGGGTCGTCTCTCAGGGCGTATATCCATCGCCTTGAAGCCACTTTAGTGCTTCCAGATAACTGGTGAAATACTGCCTTTTATATGCTTTCAGGGCCGGATTATTGCTTACCATTTGCGGATTTGTTCGCTCTAATTGCGCGTGTTTTATGTGATTTGTGTCTACCACATACGCCGCCCTGCACAAGCCTTTGCTGATATTACGGGCAATGCCCTCCCGCACTTTAACCTGAGATTCAGGCGTGCTGAGCACCCATCGGCGACAGTCAATGATGGCCGCCCATGGGGTATTGTTGAATGTTTCTGATACTGGCAGCATTTCGTCTACCAGCAAATTCGCCATGGCCAAATCCCAGGCGCCGGTAACGTAGACTTCCAGTATATTGTTGGAAACCGTCAGGCTAAACTGACCTAAATTAGGAAATAGCATGGCACATTCAGTTAACAGGTGTACGCTGAGTATAGAGGGAAATACTGTGTTGCAACATAAAAATTTGGAGATAGCCAAAAATGCCTGATTGGTTCTGGCCAGCAATAGCCATGGTAGTGATTTTGGAAGGGCTGGGCCCCCTTTGTTTTCCAAACAGATGGAAAGCCTATATCAAGGAGCTCAGCAGTTTGACTGTTGCCCAACTGCGGCAAATTGGTGGTGTCACCGTGATTATTGGCGCATTGTGGCTACTCTGGGCAACAACCTGATTCGTTTCTCGATGGTAAGGGATAACCGGTAGCACCCTCGTTATTGGTATTAATTGTAAGATATTCCTTATTAAATCACTCCGTGCTGAATATTTGTGCATAAAACAGATGATCAGGTGTGGGGAATTTTGATAGAATCCACGCCTAATTTTTTACACATACTCGACTCATGGCTAAAAATATTGTAGTCCTCGGTACCCAATGGGGTGACGAGGGTAAAGGTAAGGTAGTAGATCTACTCACTGACCGGGCAAAGTATGTTGTGCGCTATCAGGGCGGACACAACGCTGGTCACACCCTGGTGATCGACGGTCAAAAAACCGTTTTGCACCTGATCCCCTCTGGTATTCTGCGCGACAATGTAACCTGTATTATTGGTAACGGTGTGGTGTTGAGCCCGGAAGCGCTGATGACTGAAGTCGGCATGCTTGAAGCACGCGGCGTACCGGTACGCGAGCGTCTTAAGATCAGCGAAGCCTGCCCGCTTATTCTGCCTTATCACGTGGCACTGGATGTGGCTCGTGAAAAAGCGCGCGGTAACAAAGCCATCGGAACCACAGGCCGCGGTATTGGTCCGGCATATGAAGACAAAGTATCCCGTCGCGGTTTACGCGTTGGCGATCTGTTTAATGCAGAAGACTTCGCCGCTAAGCTGAAAGAAGTATTACACGTACATAACTTCACACTGACTCAGTACTATGGTGCAGAGCCGGTTGATTTCGATAAAACCCTGGCTGATGCGCTGGCAGTTGCCGACATATTGCGCGCCATGGTGGTAGATGTAACTGATGAGCTGGATAAGGCTCAGAAAGCGGGTCTGCCAATTATGTTTGAAGGTGCACAAGGCACGTTACTGGACATCGACCACGGCACGTACCCTTATGT
The DNA here is from genome assembly GCF_006494365.1 of Aestuariibacter sp. GS-14. GTDB lineage: Bacteria > Pseudomonadota > Gammaproteobacteria > Enterobacterales > Alteromonadaceae > Alteromonas > Alteromonas mangrovi. The sequence goes on along the minus strand of NZ_VHIP01000005.1, from coordinate 49,190 downwards.
TACGTCTTCAAACACCACCGTAGGTGGCGTAGCAACAGGCGCTGGCTTTGGTCCGCTCAACCTGGATTACGTACTGGGTATTGTAAAAGCCTATACCACTCGCGTGGGTTCAGGCCCGTTCCCAACTGAGCTTGCCTGTGAAGTGGGTGAGCATCTGGGCGTGAAAGGTCACGAATTTGGTGCTACTACTGGTCGTAAACGCCGCACTGGCTGGTTTGATGCGGTAGCAATGAAGCGCGCCGTACAGATTAACTCCATTACTGGTTTTTGCTTAACCAAGCTGGACGTGCTGGATGGTCTGAAAACCCTGCAAATTTGCGTTGGTTATAAAGACAAAGACGGCAACATTAAAGATGTGCCGCCAATGGCTGCCGATGGTTACGAATTGGTTACTCCTGTATATGAAGAAATGCCAGGCTGGAGCGATACCACTTTCGGCGTGACTGAATATGAAAAACTGCCTCAGGCGGCGAAAAACTATATTGCGCGCCTGGAAGCATTAACGGGTGTACCGGTAGACATTATTTCTACAGGTCCGGATCGCAACGAAACAATTGTACTGCGCCACCCTTACGACGCGTAAGCGCTCTGCGTAGTTCAAATCGATAAAGCCCCGATGCCGGGGCTTTTTTTTGCCTGCTGGCCACTCGAATAATCTCCAGTGCGGATTGGCGTAAATTAGTGTTAGGATAGGTCGGTCCAGTTAAGGTGGAGTTGACCAGTAATGTCGCAAAATACCCCAATTGTTCAGGCGTTTGAACGTTTACAGCAAACCTTTCAGCTAGGTAAAACGCGCACGTACGCGTGGAGAAAATCACAGTTGGAAGCCCTGCAGCGCCTGCTTACGGAAAATGAGCAAGCGTTTTGCAATGCTTTGGCAGAAGATCTGGGCAAAAGTCAAAGCGAAGCCTTTACAACTGAAATTGGCTTTTTGCTGAGTGACATTAAACATACCAAGAAACACCTCAAGCAATGGATGAAGCCCGTAAGGGTAAGCACGCCCATAGTGGCACAACCGGGGCGCAGTTTTATTCAACCAGAGCCACTTGGAACCGTATTGATTATTGGTGCCTGGAATTACCCCGTACAACTTACTCTGGCACCTTATATTGCGGCCCTGGCTGCAGGCAATTGCGCTTTGTTGAAACCTTCTGAATTATCGCCAGCCAGCTCAGCATTAATGGCTTCACTTGTGCCGCGTTATCTGGACGGCGATGCAATTTCAGTGATAGAAGGTGGTAAAGAAGAAGCGGCGGAACTACTGACATTGCCCTTCGACCACATCTTCTACACAGGTGGCGACCGCGTGGGCAAAATTGTAATGCAAGCAGCGGCTAACCATTTAACGCCAGTAACGCTGGAATTGGGTGGCAAAAGTCCGTGCATTATCGATAGTGAAACCGACCTGGCGGTGAGTGCGCGCCGTGTGGTCTGGGGAAAATGGACTAACGCAGGTCAAACTTGCATTGCACCGGATTACCTGTTGGTAGAGCGTTCGGTAACCCGGGAGTTTCTTTTGTTGCTGGAGCAGGAAATCGCCCGCCAGTTCGGCACTCAGCCGCTGACCAGTAAGGATTACGGACGGATTGTAAACCGCACCCATTTCGACCGCCTGCGCGGTTATTTGCAGCAACAGAATGTTGTGATGGGCGGGCAGGTTGACGAATCAGCACTTCGCATAGCCCCCACTATTGTGCTTAATCCGGATATCGACAGCCCTGTTATGCAGGAAGAAATATTTGGCCCTGTTATGCCGCTACTTGAAGTCAGCAGTGTGCAGGAAGCCTTTGATTTTGTGAAACGCCGGCCAAAACCTCTGGCGGCCTATTTGTTTAGCCATCGTCAATCGGTACAGCAGCAAATCGTCGGTGAAGTAAGTGCGGGCAGTATATGTATAAACGATGTAATGATGTTCATGGCAAATCCGGAGCTGCCTTTTGGCGGTACTGGTTTTAGTGGCATGGGGCGTTATCACGGTAAATTTGGCTTTGATACGTTTTCTCACCATAAGAGTGTTATGAAACGCAGCTTCTGGTTCGACGTGGCTATTCGCTACGCGCCGTCCAGTGCGCGGAAACGCTATTTGTTGAAGAAGTTGCTTTAGCACTATTTCGTCTATTGCCAGCTTCTTTTCATCGGTTTTAGAACGGCTCTAATAAAAGTTAAATGTTCCCTTTTGGGCGTGCTAACTTTCAATTCGATAACCTGAGCGTTTGATTTGAAAATAAGAGACGAAGCGTATTAAAAGCGACAAAACAACACACAGCGCTTTGCGTTTATCACTTTATTTTCTACTATGCTTCCTTTCATCATACATTCGCGGTGTAAACGCGAATGTGCTTTGACAGATTTTCATTATCCGACATAAGGGCAGGGTATGACGCAACCTTTTCATTTAGCCATTCCGGTAGACGATTTAGATAAGGCCCGTGCGTTTTACGGTGACTTGCTGGGCTGTAAGCAGGGCAGAAGTGATACTCACTGGATCGATTGGGACTTGTATGGGCACCAGTTAGTTACGCATTGCGTAAAACGTATGCCAACACCACCGGAATACAATAGCGTAGATGGCCACAATGTGCCCGTGCCGCATTTTGGTGTGGTGCTTGGCATGGCTGACTGGCAACAGCTGGCCGACAGACTTACTGCGGCTGGTGTGTCATTTGTAATTGAGCCATACATCCGTTTTAAAGGGCAGGCGGGCGAGCAAGCTACCTTGTTCTTTATGGATCCTGCGGGTAATGCGCTGGAATTCAAAGCGTTTAAAGATATGAAACAGTTGTTTGCGGTAGATTAAAAAATACGCAAAATGATACTGGCTTTTTTTGCTAACTTATTGTTAGTATGAAACTATTGTATTCGGCGCTGGTCGAATCACAAGCAGTTAACACAACAGGAACGAGATAAATGGAGTTTATCCAAAAGAAACGCGGCGTTAAGCATACGTTTACCCTGAAGGAAGACCACTTCAATTTTGCTTATGAGGATAAATCAGGCGCAGGAGACATCGATGTAAACTACGCTGATTTTCCGGTGAAGTCGTCGGTAACCATTGAGCAAAACGAATGGTTGCGCAACGTGGGTTTTTTATGGATTGCGCTGGGTGTGGCCCAAATTGGTTGGGCGTTGTTTAATGACCTGAGCCTGTCTGGCAAAGGTTTTTGGCTAATGGTGGGAACGGCATGTGTATTGTGGGCGCATTTTTCTAAAACCCGCTACTCGGTGTTTCGAACTGATCAGGGTCATGTACTGGTACTCCAGAACAAGCAGCATCAGCAAATAGTCGATACGCTGCATGCACGCAGAAAGGCACAATTGCTTAATTGGTACGGCGATGTGAATCCTGAAAACGATCTGCAAAACGAAATCAGGAAGTTTCAGTGGTTGGCAGAACAAAAAGTAATAACAAAAGCGGAGTCTGAGCAGAAAATTGCCCAGGCGCAACTGCTGCACAATAGTCAGTACGAGACAAACGACAATACATTAAATTAATGCGACTGCTCACGTTAATCGCAAAAAAATAATAATAAAGGAGCGACATCATGCGTGAAGAATTTATAACTGATGGTCAGCGCAGGCGCTCATTATCAAAGGTGTTTTTGGGTTGGTTGTTCTGGGGTGTGTGTTATGCCGTTGGCTGGCCGGTGTGCAAGGTATTCACCCTTGGATCTTATCCACACTCTCAATCCCGTGAGCGGGCTATATTCCGGCATCAGCGGGCACATACGGGCTTTAGTTGTGCTATGGTGGGCTTGATTGTACTGAGTTTGGTTGTGGCGTATTTTACGGGTTATCTTCCCGCGCTTACGCTGAGATAACAATGCGCTGACAGGCTGAACCCAAAACGGGATCAGCGCAAAAAACGGGCATAAATAAAAACCTAATGCCCGCTTACTAGTCGCTACTGTACCATGCAGAACGCGTTGAGTTCTAAGTGGGGAACAACAGGTGCCGTTCCCCGCGGTGGATTAATGGGTACTGCGAACCTCTGCCTTGCCACGGCCGTTTTTCTCAGACGCCGCAGACAGCTTGCCGTTTTCGCTTAAAATCAGGTGCAGATCGCCAAAGCGGCTTTCGTCAATGGTATAACCCATTGCTTTCAGGGTTGCCAATGTCTCAGCACTAAATCCATCGTGTACACGAATAGTATCTTTGGGCCATAACTGATGATGGAAGCGCGGGCTGTTCACTGCCTCTTCTGCACTCATGCCATATAACAGCGTATTGAATACAGAGAGTGTTACTGAGGAGATAATGGTGGTGCCACCGGGGGAGCCGGTAACCAGCTTAACCTTGTCGTTATCCAGAACAATAGTCGGTGTCATCGACGACAACATGCGTTTGAACGGTTCAATTGCGTTGGCATCGCCGCCCATTGCCCCAAAGAAATTGGGGACGCCAGGTTTGGCACTAAAGTCATCCATTTCGTCGTTTAACAGAAATCCTGCGCCCTCAGCTACCACGCCTGCACCAAAACTCAGGTTAATGGTGGTGGTATTCGATACGGCATTACCCCATTGATCAACAATAGAAAAGTGGGTGGTGTCTTCACTTTCATGCAAACCAGGTTGTATGCCTTCTGTAGCGGAAATAGCGGTCAGGTTAATGTCTTTGGCCCGGCTTTCGATATACGCCGGTGCCATTAACTGGCTCTGTGGCACATTAACAAAATCCGGGTCACCCAGATATTCAGCACGGTCGGCGAATACGCGTTTGCCGGCTTCTGACACCATGTGCAAATAGGGCGCAGAGTTGTGTGCAGGCATTACATTGGTGCTTAATACGCTATCAACCATACCCAGCCATTGTGCTACAGCGATCCCCCCTGAACTAGGCGGTGGCGCCGTAACGATTTTGTAGCCGCGCCAATCAAATGTCAGCGGCGTGCGCCATTTGGCGTGATAATTGGTTAAATCACGGTGGGTCATTAACCCATTGGTTTTCTGCATGTAGGCTACGATGGCATCGGCCGTTTCACCTTTGTAGAAGCCATCCGGTCCCTGGTCGCGAATGCGAGCCAGTGTGGCGGCCAGTTCAGGTTGCGTAAATAACACCTCTGGTTCAGCAGCGGCGCCAAAATAGGTTTCAAAATTGCTCTCGCGGCTATTTTCACCTAATCGCTTAATATAGCGGCTCACACGTCCAGCCAGTTTTGGCGGCACGTTAAATCCATCTTTTGCCAGCGACACGGCAGGCTGAACCAGTCTGGCCCAGGGCAGTTTGCCGTATTTCTGGTGAGCTTCCCACATGCCGGCAACCGTGCCAGGAATACCGGACGCTTTGGCACCAAATAAGGAGTCCGTGGGATGAACGTTGCCGTCGGCGTCTAAATACATATCGCGAGAGGCAGCTTCCGGCGCCATTTCACGGTAATCCAGAAAATCGGATTGTCCATCGATATAGATGGTCATAAAGCCGCCGCCACCAATGTTACCTGCCTCCGGGTAGGTTACTGCCAGCGCGAACTGGGCTGCGATAGCAGCATCCACGGCATTGCCGCCCTGTTCCAGAACGTCCATGGCTACTTGTGCGCCGAACTTGTCGGGCATGGCTACCGCATAATCAGATGTCGTTTGATTTGCAGGTTGATTCGAGCAGGCAACCAGCCCGAACAAGCCTAATGTGATCAGTAATATTCGCATTGTTATCCCACCATTATAATACTTGCGACGAGGTAAGCGACGAGGGCCAGTCCTCCGCCAACCAATGCATAGGGTAATTGGGTTCTTACGTGTTCCAGCAAGTCACAGCCGGAGGCGATGGACGATACCGCTGTGGTATCAGAAATTGGCGAGCAATGGTCGCCAAACACCCCGCCACCCAGAATGGCGCCTATCACTAAAGAAGGCGGCAAGCCTAACTGCTGGATTAGCGGCACACCAATTGGGATCAAAATAGCAAAGGTTCCCCAGGATGTACCGGTAGTGAATGACATTATGGCACCAGCAATAAACAACATGGGCACTACCAGTACAACTGGTAAGTACTCACCAACTAATCCTGCCACGAATACGCCGGTACCCAGAATTTTAAGGCTGCTGCCCAGGGTTAACGACAACAGTACAATCGTAACCAGTGGCAGAATTTCTCCCATGCCTTTAAAGCCGGTTTCAACGGCTTCATGATGAGTGAACCGCTTGCCAAAAACCAGCATCAGGTAAGCAACGGCAGTCGCCAGTATGGTGGCGTAAAGTACCGATTTACTGCCGCTGCCCTGGGCAATTTCACCGTTTCCTGTCCACAGCATAAAGCCCACCATGCTCAACACCATGGTAACAATAGGGACTACCATGTAACTGGCTTTGGTTGCCGGAGCGGCCTCGAGTGTTTGCTGGTTACTACTTAACTGCTGTTCTGCTTTTGCCATTGGGCCGTGTACCTTGTCGGCAAATACGGTATAGGCTGCAAGTACCAGGGCAATGATGGCGTAAAAGTTAAAGGGCACTGAACCCCACAAAATACTGGCGGAAGACTCGGGTAGGTCGTATGTGTCGAGCATGCCCAGTACAAATGCCCCCCAGCCATTTAACAGAATTAATATACACACAGGTGCACTGGTACTGTCTATCAGGTAGGCCAGTCGTGCGCGGCTCATGCCGAATTTATCGAACAGCCCTCGCGCGAAAATACCTGCGGTGAGTACACTCAGGTTGGATTCAATGAATACCACTATGCCAGTGGCCATGGTTAATCCACCCACCTGACGCTTACTACGCGCAACACCGCGCTGGGTAAGCCAATTAACGGTGGCGGTGACCCCGCCGGAATCGCGAATATAGGCAAGCAGTGCACCTACCAGCACACTGAATAACAAAATCCGTGTGTTGCCCGCACTGGTTGCAACGTCCACCACCCGTTCAATAGAGGTGATGGGAGCAAGAAGCAGCGAGCCGTCATTTGCGGTGAAGAGAATAAGTGCTTCGGCGCACAATACCGCCATCAGCAGCGCCATAATGACTTCTTTCTTCCAGAAAACAATCACGATAGCGACCAGCGGTGGAATAATGGAAACCCATTCCATAATGTAAAGCCCTGTTGTTGTTCTTGTAGTGTGGCATTAATGCCAGGATCAGCGGTTTAGTACCGCTTCGTATACCAGCGATACAATACTGCCATATTTGCCGGTTTCAAAGGTTTTACCGGTAAATTGCAATTCGCCGTCTTCATTTTCTACAATGGGCGAGTGGCGGGCATTGGTCAACAGAATGACGGCCAAATCCAGAGCAGGGTCGATAACTGTCGCTGTGCCGGTCCATCCGGTGTGGCCAAACGCCTGTTCACTGGCGTAAGGGCCAAAATGCCAGCGGTTTACGCCATTAGCCGCTCGCCGCCAGCCTAGTCCGTAACTCCAAAAGCGGTTATCCGGCTTAATAAAAGCATTAAGTACACTGTTTTCAAAAAGCTGCACTGTGCCATATCCGCCGCCGTTCAGCAGCAGTTGTGCCATGACGGCCAGATCATCAGCAGTGGAAAACAAACCCGCATGACCCGATACCCCAAGCATTGCATGAAACGCCTTTTCATCGTGCACTTCACCCTGCAGGGTATAGGTGCGGATATTGGGGAAGTCCAATCGTCCACCACGGGTATTGCCCATGAGTTCAGTGGCGGCAAAATCCTCGCTTTGATGCCCTTTAAGCAAGGGGTTAAAGCGCGTGTGGGTAAGCCCGAGTGGAGCGTAAAGCTGCTCTTCGCAATATTGGTCCAGAGGCATACCGGTAATGCGTTCAACCAATAAACCCAAGAGCATAAAATTGGTATCGCTGTACGCGGTAGTTAGTCCGTTGCCGGTGTCAAAGGGCACCTGGGTTACCAGTAGTTCTGAGGTGCGTTGTTTGTCCTGAGAGTAGAAGGCCGGGCCAAGTGGATTGTCTGGCTTGTGAAACGGGATCTCTGGCGCATAACCGGATTTGTGTGACAGTAAATCACTGACAAGGCGGGCTTCGCGTCCATCACCCTGATATTCCGGCAGATAAAATTGAATAGGTTTGGACACGTCGAGTTGCCTGGTTTCCACCAGCCGCATCAGGGCAAACGTAGTAGCAAACATTTTGGTATTCGACGCCAGATCAAAGCCTGTGTCGGTGCGCATTGGCTGTGGATGTATCAATTCCTGCTCAGATTCGTTGTAACGTTTTGCATAACCGTAAGCGGTACGTTTAATAATGGCACCGTCTTTGACTACCAGAAGTACAGCACCCGGAAAACCTTGCTGCACTTCCTGATTAATCAGCGCATCTACTGCTGAGAAGCGCTGCTTATTTTGCTCAGTCTGGTCGGTTAGGGTGGGGAAAGGCACTGTTACTCGCAATGTAGCGGATTCAGGTTCAACCTGGCTCACCGCAAGGGTGTTTACGCCGTTGCGGGTTCGTCGCGCTAGTGAATACTGATAAGGGGTGTCAGGCATCAGAGGTTGGTCTATGTTGATTCGCTCACCATTTACGGTAATGGTAGCTCGCGTGGGTTCAGAGGCTTTGATCATCAATTCGCCGCGGCCTTGGTAACCTTTAAAAGAAAACCTGTCGTTTACCAAAGCGCGCTCCGAGGGGGACATATCGGGTACGATGGCGTCGATTTGACCGTGTTTCGGCTCATAACTCAATTGTTCCGAAGGTTGTAGCTCTTTTGCATAACGGGCCAGCAGGTTTTCTGCAGTGGCAGGGAAATACTTCTCCAACAACGCAAACAAGGCCGCAGCCGTGCGGCTATCCGGCTCACCCGTAACGTGCCAGGGTAAAAAATGCATTTGAAATGCCGACACCGCGTTCAGTGTACTGCTGTCTTTTATGCCGGTTTCCACCAAACCATAGCCATAGGCACGAAAAGCGGCCTGAATTAGTCCAACTGAAGCCGGGTGCTCATTAAATTGCTTCCAATAGTGCGCAAGGGTGTCGTTGTCGTACCACGCACCAATCCCTTCCTGATAAAGCTCGTACCAGGGAAATCGCGGGCCTGGATCGTTCTTGCGGTTAAACGCGATGTCTGAATGACCAATGACTGCCGTTGGATGAATATCCGGGTTGCGTGACAGAATATCTTTAGCTAATTGAATTACCACTTCTATTTGTTTGGGATCGTAGTCTGGAAACAAGCACAGGCGATTATTGCCATGTTCTGCCAATGATGGGCCAAGCTGCCCATCCCGTTCGCAGGTAGGTACGTTAACAATTTCAATACCGATAGAATGATCGTTTAAGCCTGTACGACCCTGCCAGTAACTTTGCCCGGCATGCCAGGCCCGTTTGTTTTCATCTACCAGTTGGATGACCCGGGGCTTGCCCACCGGATCGGAAGGATCATTGGATTCGGGCACCAGATAATGCGCGCTAAGTCCGCCTTCCTTTACCAGTGCGTCGACCGATTTCGCGTAATCAATGGCGGTGAAGTGGATCACCAGTGACTTAACCCTTTCGCCGTAGTTGCTGGACGGCATTTGAATAACATTGCGACTACTACAACTGATCATCAGAAGGGTGCAAAGCAGTAAGGTAAACGGGGTGCGTGCTACGCGCTTGATCACGGAGATTCCTTTGCTACTGGTGTTATTCATCATTCAGCTCAAATTAACAATACCCAACCGGAATGTAAATAATAAAATATTCCAATATTGTGTCAGTGATGCCGAAGGCGTTACTTGCTGTTTCAAGCTTCATACTGTCGCTATATTAGTCCTTTTGGGCGTTTTTAGACTTGACCCAATAAATTCTATGTCGAAGCAATAAGGTGGTAAATCAGCGGGTGAATAGACATTTGTTGGAATAATTTATTTTTTGTGGCGGATCAGGTAAGCTGCATGAATAATGAAACAGCAATACGGATTACAGGTATTATGTTGCGAGGGTTGTATGGTTTTTTGGGAGTGCTGGTTATGCTGAGCGTGTCGGCGGGTTGCTCGTTTTCCAGTGAGTCACCATTGTGGCTTGGCCAGAAACTAATGTTGGATTTGCGTTATTATTGCGCAGACGGCACCGATGAAAAGCAATGTAAAACGCCTGTTACCGAACTGCCGCCAGTATTAATTGAGGTCATTAAGCAAGGTAAGATTGGCGGTGTGATCCTGTTTGCGGAAAACCTGCAGGATACCGCGCAAGTGGTTAAGCTTAATTACCAGTTGCAATCGATTGTCAAGGAAGCCGGACTGCCTCCTTTGTTTGTTGCCATTGATCAGGAAGGCGGCAGGGTTGCGAGATTACCCGATGCCGTTGCCACCCGTTTTGTTGGCAACATGGCGATAGGTGCAACCTATCCTGAGCACGGCACCCGGTTTTCGGCTGAGGTGAATGCGGGAATTGCGAAATCTATCCGCTTGTTGGGGTTTAACGTTAACTTTGCCCCCACGGTGGATGTAAACGTGAATGCTGACAATCCGGTGATCAATGTGCGTTCGTATGGTGAATCAGCCGAACTCGTCGCCGAAATGGGGGCTGTAGCTGTGTCAGCACTTCAAAAGAATGGGGTGATGAGTGCCCTCAAGCACTTTCCGGGACATGGTGACACGCATGTGGACAGCCACACTGGCTTGCCGAAAGTAGAACACGATGCGGCAACCATCGAGGCAGTTGACCTATTGCCATTTAACTATGCTATTGAGCAGCCTGATTACCCCGCTATGATCATGACTGCGCATATTCAATATCCTGCACTGGATGACACAACGTTCACCACAAAAGACGGCGAGCAAAAAGTGTTACCCGCCACGTTATCTCATAATATTTTAACCGGCTTGTTGCGCAACAAAATGGGTTACAGTGGCTTGATCGTAACCGACGCGCTGGACATGGCTGGTATTGCGCAATATGTTGATCACCGCGACGCGGTGGTGAAAACCTTTAACGCCGGCGCTGACATCGCGCTCATGCCGTTTGCCATCCGTAATCCGCAGGGTGTAAAGCAGTTTTGGCAATTGTACGAACAGTGGATACAAGCCAGAGCAACCGGTGAGTTAAATGCTGCCGAGCTGGATACTTCGCTACAGCGTATTTTGGCAGCCAAGCAGGCTTATGCGTTGGACGAGTTTATAGAGCAGCCGCTCAGCAAGCGTCTTGCTGATGCCACATCACAGCTTCCTATGCCGGATAATCAGCAATTGGAACGTCAGTTGGCGGAGGCGTCGCTAACCAAGGTATTTGACAAGGGCGTACTGCCGCTCAAAGGTAAGCACTTTGCGCTGGTTATGCCAGACGAAGCGCGCTGCGATGCGCTTTCAACCGCACTTGAACAGCACGGTAAGGGGATTACCACAACGTGCCTGTCGCTTAATCGCATTGCTGCCCAGCCAGATGTCAGACCGTTGTTAGAGGCCGACGCGTTGATTATTGGCGATATTACCCCTCTGCACTCTTTGGTGGAAATGGGCGGAATGGATGATCTGGCTAACTGGAAAGCAAGGCCGGATAAATCCGCCATAGACAAGTGGGTGAAAGGGCTGGTGGAACAGGCCCGCTCCAGGCAGGTGCCGGTTGTGATGGTTGCGCTTCGCACGCCCTATATGCTCAGTGAATATCGGGAGCTTGCCGATGCGGGTGTAGCAACCTTTGGTTACAACGTTACAGTAAATAGTACAGCAAAGGGCGAGGTGGCAGTAGGTGCAGTGTTTACCGCGCTGGCCGCAGGGCTGTTAGGGCATATTCCAATGCCCGGACAATCGCCGGTAACCATAGAATGACCCAACGGGTACAGGCGCTGGATGCACTCAGAGGGCTGGCGATATTTGCCATGTTGTTGGTAAATAATCCGGGCTCCTGGCAGCATGTCTATGCGCCTTTACTGCATGCCTCCTGGCACGGATTAACGCCAACAGATCTGGTGTTTCCGGGCTTTATTTTTGTGATGGGGGTGACCATTGCCATTCAGTTTCCCAAGGCTATGGCGACGTCATCAGGCCGAGCAGCCCTGTGTTTATCGGCACTACGTCGCGGTGCGGTGCTGGTGCTGTTGGGCTGGCTGTTATACCTGTTCTGGTTTGATTTTTCTGCGCCTCAATACAGTTGGCTGGATGCCCGATTAGCTACATTACGCTACTTTGGTGTGCTGCAACGCCTTGGTTTGGTGTATTTTTTAACCATAGTTGTGTTGTGTATTGTGCCCGCCAGGGGGATATTTTACAGCGCAATAGCGCTGCTGATTTTCTATTGGTTAATAATGAGTTTCCTGCCTTATCAGGCGGCCACTGGTGAGCAATTTCAGGGGTTGTGGCTGCATGGTAATAGCCTGGCTGCTTTTGTAGACAACCAGCTGTTTGGCGCGCAACACCTTTACTACGCAAAGGCCAGTCCGTTTGCGTTCGATCCGGAAGGTTTGCTTTCAACAATACCGGCTGTTAGCAGTTGTCTGTTTGGCGTGGTTGCTGGCCGTCATGCGCTGGTGGTTTCTGGTTGTAGCTCACGATTATTGAATATAGCACTAGCTGGAATATGTATTGGCGCAGCAATGTCGGCATGGGTCCCGGTAAATAAAGCGTTATGGACACCCACTTTTGTGCTGATCACCAGCGGCATTATGGTGTACCTGCTGTGGGGATTTATGATGCTGGAACGCCGCTTTCAGCTGTTTAAACCAGGGAATCCCTTGCTGGTGGCCGGTACCAATAGTATCGCGCTTTATATGCTTGCTGGCGTGTTGGCCCGGCTATTGTTGATGGTGCGTATAAATGGTGAAACGCTGAAGCATTGGTTGTATCAGCCCATTTCGCAGGTAATAAGCTCACCGGAACTGGCGTCGTTGTGTTTTGCATTGCTGTTTTGCGGAGTGTGTTATTTGCCGCTTCGCTGGATGTACCGGCGCGGTATCTTTTGGCGGGTGTAATACTGATTTCTTTAGTATTGCTCTGGACGGTCTGGTAGGTCCACCTGACCATTGGGTCAAGGGCAGAATAGAATGGGTTTGAAAATTCATTGTGAGTAAAAGGATTTAAGGATGATTGCCAGGCGGCTCAGGCATACGTTGTATATCACAGCTATGGTGTTTTGCTGTGCAGTTACAGCACAGAGTGACCAAACCCTGTATCTGGCCATGGCAGAAGACTGGAAGCCTTATGTTTATCTGGATGCCAACGGCAAAGCAGCGGGTGACGACTTTTCTTTGCTTCAACGCACACTAACCAGTATGCAATACGATTTAATGGCGGTTGACCTCCCGGAGCAACGGTTAGGGCGGGATATATTCCGTGGTCACGTAGATGTGACGTTGGGGGCCGTTTCTACCCCCGAGCGACGCGAGCAAAATTATTTTTCTATTCCCTATCGCCTGGAAACTATCGTATTTGCCTACCGTAAGTCATTGCATCCCGATTGGCAGGATAAGGGGCTTGAACAGATCCTGCAGCAGCAAGAACTCATTGCAGTAAACAATAGCGGTTGGTTCGGCGATTGGTTCAGATACCATATTCAGGAGACCTATCCGACCCAGTTGATTCATGCTGAAGGTACGCTCAGGCGAATGCAACTGCTCAAAATGGGCCGGGTATCGGCAGTGATTGGCGACATCCGTGTTTTACAGGAGGCGGCCAGGGAACTGGAAATCACCGATTTACAAACCGGCGCAGCCATCATCAATCAAACACCGGTGCATTTTATGTTTAGCCGCTTGCGTGTCGATGCTGACTTTATGAAGCGATTTAATCAGGCTTTAAAGCAACAACTGGATGCTAATGTAAAACTTCCGTAAAGGTTTGAATAAACCGCCACTTTCGCTGCCAAACTGGCTCAGGCTTTAAGTGGAGAGCATTATTGTGGACCGTCAACCACCATTCAATTCAAATCAAATTACGCAGCGCAGAAAGGTTATCCGAACCCTGTTGGGCGCCGCCATGGCAACACCGGTATTATCCCTGATTGGGTGCGGTGGAGCGAGTACATCAACTGCGTCAACTTCAGCGTCGGCAGCGACTTCAACTGGCTCCACGGGCAGTAGTGGCGGCACCACGTCGGGAAGCGGTACTAAGAGTAGCGGTGTAACTACCACTACCGATTGGCTAAGTGGCGGCACCTCATCTATGACCGAGAATTTTCCGGATGACAGCTTATTTGAGAGTAGCAGTACCTGTTCGGTTGAACTCACTCAGACCTTAACCGAAGGGCCGTGCTACTTCGACAGTGAGTACCGGGACGATATTTCCGAAGGCCAAACCGGCTTGCCAATGATGCTGTGCCTGCAACTGGTAGATGCTAATTGTAATCCATTGTCGGGCTATGAAATTGAAGTATGGCATTGTGACGTGGAAGGTATTTACTCAGGTGATACCAGCGACAGCAGTGATGCAAATGGATTCAGCTCGTCCTTTTGTACCGGCAACGACCGCGACGCCCTGGCTGCCAAATGGTTCCGAGGAATTCAGGTAACCGACAGTGCAGGGCGGGTTAATTTTTCGTCGTGCTTCCCTGGCTGGTATTCGAGCCGGGTGATCCATATTCATTTCAGGGTGAAAAGCAACAACAACGATGAAGTGGTATCACAGTTTGCGTTTAGTGATGATTTTGTCGATGCGATTTGTACATCTCATACAGACTATTCATCACGAGGCGAGCCAGACACACACTTGTCGGGCGATACGGTGTTCCGCAGCAGTGACGAAGCCTATTTGTTTGACCTTCAGCAGAATGCCGACGGTTCCCTACTGGCCTACAAACGCATTGTTATTAGTTAATTAACCAGCGGGCTAATCAGCTCTCTACGCTGACTAGCTCGCCATTTAACACCGCAACACAGTGGCCATTGTCGTGTTGCATAATCCAGTAGGCCGCAGTGTCGGGTTGCAACCAGTGGTGTGTTAACGCTTCAGGCACGCAAAGAACGGGTAAGCCCGATTGGTTGTTCAGGTAATGCTGATCACCAATAAAGTACCCAATTCCCGCCGACAGTTTGTTCAGATAATCCTGCCTGGTTAAGGTTAACGGGGCCACTAATGCTTCTCCAACCAGAGGCAGTACCTTCATCCCCGAAGTGTTGGGGTTATAAAAAGCCTGTTGCACCGATAAATCGCCAATGTGTTTAATACTGGCTCTGCCTGTCTTACGGCAGATATTCACGCTGATATCGGCATGGAAGTGTTCGTTAAAACATGTCATTGCAAGCTGTTGGAATTTGATATCTACCAGGCCGTCTTCGACATTGTCGGGAATGCTGTAGTAGTCTGCCAGCGATTTCGCCATAAACTGATTGCTGAGCAGTGCCTCCAGGGCGGTTTGTAATGCAATCACGTTCATTTTTCTGGCCATCTGGCGATTGGGATCGCCCGGATAAGCGCCGGACTCAATTAAAATGGTGCTGGCGCCGGTTGCGGCAATGTTATCGCCAAATGAACGCAGAGAGTAAGTATCATCATAGCGTCCAATGTGGCGGGGTAACCAGTGTTTTATCGCGTCTGCCATACAGGCGATCAACTGCTTTGCACGCAGGCGTGGTGCGTCTACATGTTTATCTACATGGAACGCCGGGGCTAAAAAGGCAATGGTAGCGCTTTCGCCTTGGTTGCCTGCGGTGTAATAAGGGTTCTGGTCGTGCAGGTTAAACGCAATGTCGGGCTTTAGCAGGCTAACCTGCTCCCACAATATCCGGCCTTCCGGCGATTGCAGCGCTTTGGCGTCACGATTGATATCAATGCCCTGTGCGTTAACTCTGGTGCGTTGTTCAGCGCCGTCTGGATTGAGCATGGGAATAATGTGTAGCGTAACCAGCGACTGCCAGTTTGTGTCCAGTGAGGGCAATGGCTGGGTTAGCAAAATATGCAGCCAGTCCAACACGGCTGCGGTAGCAGTGGGTTCGTCTCCATGCATCTGAGTCCATGCTAGCAACACCAGCGGCCCCTCACCAACGGTCAAACGCGTAACCGGGGTACCTGAACACGCATGGCCTATTACCTGGTGCCGCACATTGGAGTGTTCCGTAAACTGTGTTATTAGCCCGGTAATGTCACTAAACCGTAAATGGGGTTTATTCAAACAGGCAAAGTGCTGCTCATCCCAGATTGACGCAATGGAATTGGCAGGCAGGTGTGGATGGGCAGTGTGCATAATTTACGGTAACCTATTTGGAATAATTTAAGGACGCCTTGCTCGCTACCCTTTATTTAAAGAGATTTTGATATTCGTAGCAACTAGTTTATATTTGAATAAAAAATTCATGTTGAAGGTTTTGCGTTGTACATTGCGATTGTGACGTTTGAACCTGAGAGTAGGAAATAATCTGCTATGTCTGCCTTTGTAAAAATCAAAGCCATTAAACATTCGTTGTCTTCAAGCGAAGCAAAACTGGCAACCTTTACCCTGGATTCACCCAATGCGGTGCGAGATTTGTCGTCGCAGGAACTGGCAAATGTGGTAGGTGTGAGTCAGTCCAGTGTTGTGAAGTTTGCACAGAAGCTGGGTTACAAAGGTTATCCTGCGTTTAAGCTGGCGGTTATTGATGCGCTTAATCGCGAAACGCCGAATACCCAGTTACACGGTAAAATTACGCTGAACGACGGCTTTGAACAGATGGCCGATAAACTGCTAAGCAGTAAGATCAGCGTGCTGAACGAAACCCGTAACCTCAATGAAATTGTTGAATTCGAAAAATCTGTAGAGATCATTAAAAATGCCAAACGGATTTTAATTTGCGGAGTAGGCGGCTCAGCGCTGGTCAGCAAGGACTTCTCATTCAAGCTACAAAAGCTGGGGATGGTGGCGATGGCTGAAGCCGATGGTCATATACAGTTAGCCATTGCTGCAACCTATAGTGAGGCTGACGTAGTTATTGCCATTTCTGAGTCTGGCACGACCCGGGAAATTGTGAATGTGGTGCAGCAGGCAAAAGCCAATCACGCAAAAGTGATTTCGATTACCAAATACGGCACAACTCCGGTGTCTGAATTGGCTGATGTGAAACTCTATTCCGTAGCCGAAGAGGCATCAGCGCGGCTTTCATCCATTCTGGCCAGAACGGCGCAGGAACTCATTATTGATATGCTGTTTATTGCGTTAACTCAGGCGTCGCGTCCTGGTCGTAAGCTACTGGAGAAAACCAATGAAGTGGTTTCGCAGTTCCGTCAGGGGACGCCGCCGGTAAACGGGGCCGGTTAGTATTTTCGCCTAATAATTTATAGGTCACACCGGTAGTCAGCATTGCTATTCAATGCTGATCACATGGGGCTACATTAAGATCAGGTAACCAAGCAGGCTGGTCACTAACAGTCCAAAAAACGCAGCCGCCACCTGAACCAGCCCATCGCGTTCCAATAAGCCAAGGCCCATTAAAATAATAAACAATGCGGGCGGCAGGTTTGTCAGTGGAATGGGGATCATGGTAGCCATACCAAATACCGTAATGGCGACACCGTTGATGCGATCAACGATGGGCGCTTCACAAAATTGCCAGCGAGGCCGGATATAGTACTCCAGTTTTACAATGCTGGGATGAAAAGTGTTCAGCGCCTTTTGAATTTGTACCGGGTTCAACTGGTAATGCATAACAGAGGCGGGCAGCCAGGCTCTGCGCATGCCCAGAATCATTTGTACGCCCAGAAATACAATCAACAACCCCGAAATAATCGAAATAATCGGCACGATATTAATTATCGCTAAAAATATCAGCAGGATACCGAAGGTACGGTCGCCAAATTGCGTTGCCAGGGTGCCCAGCGACAACGAGTGATCGGCCCCCTGACGGGCGATAGATAGCAGTATATCCGACGTCCTCGAGCGTTTTGCAGCTGGAACGTCAAAGAGATGGTGTGATTGACGACTCAAAGTAATAGGTACAAATAAAATTGAACCGCAATTATGCGGGCTTTATGGTTGCTAGTCCATGGTTAATCAATATTTACCTGCGGTGTGGTTACCGTTCCGCCAATGTGTTGGCCTCAGCCCGTTCTTCGTCGCTAAGTCTTATATAGAGTCTGTCCTGAAACCACTGATACCGGTTGTAGGTGTCATTGTCGTCACTAAGCGCCAATATCAGCTGGTTAAGTTCGGTTAATTCAACCAGGTTGGTTGCTGCATGTGATGGTGATACTGGGCGTGCGGATTGCCATTGGCATTCTCCACTTCCAATCGCATCCGGCTCACCGAAAAGTAAGCCAGATTTAAACCGGAAAATAGTGCTGATTGCACTAAATACAGCGCAATACCCAGCCAGATAACGGTATTCATTGATCTACTTTATCAGGTTGATCACGCATTGGTCGTGCTCATTGTCGGGAATTACCCGTAATGGCACTACATCACTCTTGCTGGTTATGATAGCGCTGGTATCTACACGGGTACACATACCGCGCATCGCACCCGTTACACAGAAGCTGCAAATTTGCACATACTGTTCCCCTACAAATGGCAAAGGAAACAGGGCCTGATAAATGCGATCCTGAGCAGAAAATTTCCCTAGTGATTCAGAAAGCTTCTGATCAGAAGCATCTACCATTGTGATATTGGCGCCGCAGCGACCGGCAATCGGCTTGCTCACATAGCCACTGGCGCTGAGGCTGTCGGTGATCTCAAACGTTGATTCAAGCAGATAGGGGCTATCGGGGTACAATTCCCACAACACGGTAAGCATGGCTTTGTTGCTGGGCAATAACGTCCATAATGGTTCGTGAACCATTACGTTGTCTTGCAGCAAAATATCAGACAATCGGGGTTGGCCAGAAGCGGGCGCGCTGGTGTCATTGAGGTCGGCCCGTAATTGGTCGAGCGCCGTTTCCCAGGCCCAGGTTTTCCATACACGGGTAATCGGACGGTCATTGGCGTCTACAACCTGCCCTGCATCGTTAAAATGCAGTCCTTTAAAACCCTGCTGAAGGTGCGTAACAATGCCGGCGGCTTCCATGGCTTCACACATATATCGGGCGTGATATGCTTCCTCTAAATCAGAATCGTACAGCACGTGAATATGCAGCGGTTCGCCGTTTTCGGTGACCTCCTCTACCAGTTCTGTCCAGGCAGTAACCAGCGAACCAAAAAGATCCTGACCGCTGTCAGCTCCCATTTCAACCCCGGCGACACGCGCCCATTTTCCCTGAATACGGCCTGCTTCCATATAACAGGAGGCGGAATCGGCGTTGTACTCGTATAACTTGAGTCCCCGCTCACTTAAGCAAAAATCGAAGCGGCCTGTCATCACTTCATTGCGCCGATTGTTCCAGCTTTGCTGTATTTTCGGCCAGATAACGTCAGGAATATTAAACGCGGGCCAGCAAGTAGGGTTTTGCAGTACGTAGTCAATGGCATGCATAAACTGACGGTGAAGCTCGGTTGTAGCCCGTTTTACGGCTTTTCTGGCTGTGTCCGACACAGAATAAAACTGATTGGGATCACTCTGCGCCACCATGGCATGACCTTCCATCATGTCTACATAGGCCTTTTCGGCCAGGTTGGCTTCGTTCAACCAATGATTGGCTGAAAACGCTTTTTTTATGCGATGGGCCAGCACCTGCATTCGCGAGGGAATAAAGGGTACCGAGGGTTCGGCAAATTCACTGTCCTGGGTTTGGATCATCCAACCCAGTACCGCTGTGCCGTGTTCGGGTTCTTTAATCCACACGCCACCTGATTCGTCGGTATACATTGGCAGGCTGCGAGCGTAATCAGCGCCTTCAGGCCAGGCCTGATAGGAAGCATTTTGTTCAGCTACATGCACACAGTCGTCATTTACCCTGACAATAATGGCAACATGGCCGGTCACCGCAAATTCACCGCCTTCTTCCCAAATAAGCAAGCAACCGGCTTGCGGCTTTTGCTTACTGCCGTTGCGAAATGCCTGTAGTGGCAGCGACGCTTTTTGCTGCACGTGAGTCAGGGTGCGCAAGGTGAAGATGTCGTAAGCCATGGCAACGTCATCAAATACACACCCGGTATTGATCAGTAACCAGCGACGCGCAAATTCCACACACTGCCATTTATAACCTGTGTAAATGCCATTGTGATAATGTTTGAAAGACTGACGATTGGGATGCTGTGTTTCATCCACTGTGTCGTAATCACTGCAATAGGCAGGCACATTGCCTGGTGCAATCCCCTGAACCATGCCAAAAGGAAGATCGGTGTTCGTGTGTTTCGCGGTCATAGTTAGCGTCCTAAGCCAGGGCAATGAGACCAGTGCGTATAATGTGGAGAGTCAATGGTAAAAATGCAAGTCACACTGGAACCTACCTGCAAAATAAAATGTCGTCCGCCCAGTGAAATGGTGTAATTAGTGTGTCGGGTAGAGCAGATAAGGTTTGCGCTGAACCAGAAAATGTTCAATACCCGATTGCCAGCTCAATCGAATGGACTTTTCACTCAGGCCCTGTTCCATTTGCGTACGCAATACGTCGGTGCCTGCCAGCAAATCAAAAAAACGCGGGCGGTCTATGAAGGTATGGTCTGTAGCGGCGAAAGCGTCTCTTGCTTTAATTAATAACGATAAATCAAATCCTTTAACGGTGCTTGAACGCAAGTCTAATCCCCGTAACGCTTCTCCCATGAGTTTGGGGTTCGGTGCACTGTTTGGCATGGACACCGGCGTAAATTCAAAGTTTCCTGGCTGAATAACCGGATGCCCGAGCACCTGAAATGGCCAGGGCGTGCCGCGCCCAATGCTCATGGAGGTGGCTTCAAACAAACACAGCGAGGGGTACAATTGAATTGCCTGGTCGTTGGGTAAGTTTGGGCTGGGCGGTACGGGCAGTGAATAGTGATTAGTTTTGCGGTAACGGAATACCGGTATGACGGTTAACGACAGCGAATTCGCCTGATTTATCCACTGTTCACCGCGGATCATTAATGCCAGCTCACCTACTGTCATGCCGTGGAGTAACGGAATCGGATGCATGCCTACAAACGACTTAAAAGCGGGTTCCAATACCGGGCCATCAACAAATCGACCATTTGGATTGGGACGGTCCAGCACCATAATGGCAATGCCTTGTTCGGCAGCGGCCTCCATCACATAGTGCAGGGTACTGATATAAGTGTAAAAGCGCGCACCAACGTCCTGAATATCAAACACCAGTACGTCAATGCCGGCTAGCATGTCAGGGGTTGGCTTCTTCGTTTTACCGTATAACGAGCGAATCGGCAGGCCCGTTTGGATATCGATACCATCGCTAATGGTTTCACCGGCTCCAGCATCACCCCTGAAGCCGTGCTCTGGCGCGAACACCGATTTGACATTGATGTGTTGCGACAACAAATAATCAACCAGATGCTGTTCCCTAACCCGGCTGGTTTGATTAACAACCAGTCCCACCTGTTTGTCTTTTAATAATGGCAGATAAATGGCGGATTGCTCAGCGCCTACCACCAACGCCTTTGCCTGAAAGCTCACAATCAGCCAGCAAACTAACAAACAGACACTGCGTATTAAGCCCGTCATGCGCTTATCCTTGGGTATAGGGCTAAGATTGCGATTGTACGGCTTGTCTTAGGAAGCCATTGTTCTGAGTTAAAATGGTTTCTGCCTCAACGGCGCCCAAACCCGTTAATATCATAAGAATAGCGAGTTTGGCGTGGTTGTTTGCCGCGATCAGTGCTTCGCTGGCTACCTGCTCATTGCAGTCGGTAGCTTGCATTACAATGCGGATGGCTCTGGCTTTGAGTTTTTGGTTAGTTGCATTGACATCCACCATCAGGTTTTCGTAGGTTTTACCCAGTCGAATCATGCTGGCGGTACTCAGCATATTTAATATCAGCTTTTGCGCGGTACCTGATTTCATCCGCGTTGAACCGGTAATACATTCCGGACCAACAACAGGGCAGATGCCAATTTGCGCGCATTCCATCATGGGTGAACCAGGATTACAGGTAACCGTAACGGTAACGGCGCCTAATTTGTTGGCGTGTTCAAGTGCGCCGATCGCATAGGGGGTCCGTCCACTGGCAGACAGGGCAACCAGTACATCCTTGCTGTTAAACTGGATAGTTTCCAGATCCAACACGCCCTGTGCAGTGTTATCTTCTGCACCTTCAATGGCTTGCTTAATAGCGCTGTCGCCACCGGCAATAATGCCAATCACTACAGATTCAGACACACTAAATGTGGGGCGGCACTCTACTGCATCCAGAATGCCGAGTCTGCCGCTGGTGCCTGCACCAAGATACACCAGGCGACCACCATTCTGGAGGCGGGGCACGATGGCATCAACTGCTTTTGCAATATGCGGAATGGTTTTGCGAACCGCATCCGCGACACCCGCATCTTCCTGATTAATTTTTTCAAGTATCGAAATGGTGGGTAACAGGTCAATATCCATGGTGTTTGGATTGCGACCTTCAGAGACAATCTTGTTGAGTTGTTCCAGTAGCGTTGCTGAGTTTTTATTAGTCATGAGCATAATTATTAACGCTTGATTGCGCCTGTCCGAAACATAAAATACCGTTCGTACGTGTCATTGTACGCTGGCCTCCTGCCATGTTTTGCCAGACGGTCTTCCGACCGCACACACTACACCGGCAATCAGTGTGCCTATTACCAGTTGCCACGTAAATCCCAGCGAGAAACGCATAGATTCAGGCAAATACCATTCCATTATATAAGGTTGTAGCAGCAGAGGGATGATAAAACCAATAATCAGAGCGGTTAATACTGAGGCAGGACTTCCACGCTGGGTAAACAGCGTAACAAAGTACACGCCAAGTAATCCGCTGTAAGAGAAAACCATCACCCCAAGCGCAAACTGCAACAGTGGCGTATCTGAATACTGTTGCCAGTAATAGCACAAACACGCCATAAGCGCTAATGCCAACGCCACTATCGCCATTGCTACCCGGCCTGCGCTAACAAAGTGCTCTTCTGCACAAGAATCGTGCTGCTTTAATTTCCAGGGCCGGTACAAATCCTGAATCAATACACTCGACATGGAATTGAGCCCGGAATTGAGAGTAGAAAGCGCCGCAGCAAGTATTCCAATGGTAACCAGCCCTTTTAGCCCAGCTGGTAAATCGGTGAGCACATAATACATAAAAATAGTCACCTGTTCGCCAGCGAATTCAGGTACTGGCGCACCCGAGCCGGTACTCATTATGTCAGGTCGCTGATAGTAGATATACAACAACAAGCCAATAATGATGAATAGCAGCATAACCGGGATCACCATAACTACCGAAAGCAGCATCGCCCGTGCTCCTTCCTGGGCATTTTTGCAGGTGAGTACCCGCTGCGTCATGTCCTGATCCAGGCCAAAGGCGGCAATGTTCAGCAGAACAAAACCAGTGAATACCGACAACAAGGTGAATACGCCACCAGGGCCAATATCCAGTCGTGTGTCAAAAAGTAGTAGTTTAGACTGACCATCGCTGGGATGCTGAAGGGCCTCGAGCACCGTGCTGAAATCGGCGGGTATCGCCAGCCATAGCGCAACAATAACCGCAATTGCAGCGCTCACATAGGTAATAGCCTGCATGACATCGCTGTAGATAACGGTGCGAATGCCCCCGTAAATACTATACACCAGGCCGATAACACTAATGATTAGGGTGGCTGATATCACACTGGAGGCATTTATATTGCCAAAGATAATCATCGCCACGGCCAGTGCTGCCATGTAGAGCCTGGCACCGCTTGCGAATACACGGCCGAATAAATACATCAGCCCGGCTTGTTGTTTCGCGGGCTCACCGAATCGATTTTCCAGTAGTTCGTAAACGGTAAAGGCCTTTAGGGCGTAAAAGCGCGGGATTAAAAAGCGGGCAACGAAAAACGCGGCAATAAAAGCCCCGATGTTAGTGGCTAAATACGTCAGATCTCCGCGGTATCCCTGGTCGGGGCCGCCCAAAAACGTCGCAGCAGACTGCGAGGTGGCAAGTACCGATATGGCAACCATCCAAACCGGCATAACGTGCCCACCCAGAAAATAATCGCTGGTTGTGGTGGTTTTTCGATTAAAATACCAACCGCTTACGGCAAGTAATAATCCGTATAGGATAAAGAGCAACAGATCGATACTGGTATATTGGGTTAGCATGTATCCACTTTATCGCTATTGGCTGGCTGAGTTATGATGCTGTAAACAGCGTTAACTGCATCATTGTTATGTTACTGCTTTGCAATAATATCAGTGATTATTACGTACAGTCTCAGTCTAGAATATATTATTCTGTGAACATTTCAAATTAAGAATTTATTAATTAATGCAGTCAGTGTATTGTATGATTTGCGTTCGTTAAAGAGAGTCAGTTAGTTGAGCAGACAAACCCGCGCCATAATTCATCCTAAGGCGCTACAGGCTAATTTTTCCAGGCTTCAGCCATCGTTGCCTTCTCGGGCTATTGCGGTTATTAAAGCTGATGCGTATGGGCATGGTGCGGTTAACGTTGCAAGTGCATTACGCGATCGCTGTGAGTGCTTTGCTGTGGCGATATGTGATGAGGTTCACCCGTTGCGGGAGGCCGGTATCACACAACCGGTTGTTGTGTTGGAAGGACCGCATGACAAGCAGGACTGTGTAGTGGCCAAATCCAGCAATTGTATTCTGGTTGTACACAACCAGGTGCAACTGGAATGGCTATCTGAGTTACCCCCCCAACACAGACCTGTCATTTGGCTCAAGGTTGATTCCGGAATGCACCGTTTAGGATTTTCCGTGCAGGAAGCAGCCAGAGTGCTGGCCGAAAATTCCTGGTTAACTGAGCAGCCCTGTGTGCTGGTCACGCATTTTGCGTGTGCTGATGAACCGGATAATCCGTTTAATGCGCACCAAATTGAGCAGTTTAATCAGATCGCAGTGAATTCCGGTTTGCCGGTGTGTATGGCTAATTCCGCTGCAACCCTTGCGCATCCTGAAACCAGTGGCGCATGGTGTCGGCTTGGAATAGGCATGTACGGTGCGTCACCATTGGCTAACGAAACGGCCAAAGCACTGTCGCTGGAAGCTGCCATGACACTTCAGGCTGAAGTGATTGGTTTGCACAGGATAAAAAAAGGCGAATCGGTGGGTTACAGCCAGACCTGGGTTGCCGACAGAGACAGCGTGATTGCAACCGTAGGCATTGGCTATGCTGACGGTTACCCACGCCACTGCCCAAGCGGTACGCCGGTCATTGTGAACGGACAGCGAGCAGCCCTGGCCGGCAGGGTTTCCATGGACATGATCACGGTAGATGTAACCGATATTCCAGAGGTGTCATTGCAGGACAAAGTGGAATTATGGGGGCGTCAGTTGCCGGTTGACGAAGTGGCCGCCTGGGCGGGCACAATCAGTTATGAACTGACTACCCGGGTATCTACCCGTGTACCCAGAGTACTGGAACAAATTAGCGAAGGCGCATAGTAACCATGTCCGCAATCCCCATGGACGTACAACACATAATTGTGGCGGGTTTGATCGCCAGCACATGTGCAAGCCTGGGGACGGCCGTAGGCAGTGTTGGGGTGTTCTTTATACAAACGCTGTCAAGACGCCTGGAAGACGGGTTGCTGAGCCTGGCAGCAGGAATCATGCTAGCAGCGACGTTTTTTTCGTTGTTATTGCCTGCCATCGAGTACGGCAGTGAACAGTACGCCAGCGAAATGGCGGGGGCTCTGATAGCTGGTGCAGGTGTGCTCAGTGGAGCGTTGTTGCTGTTTTTTATTCACCAGGCTGTGCCACACGAGCATTTCGTGACCGGTCGGGAAGGGGCTGAAGGAAAAAAATTAGCAAGAATATGGCTGTTTGTGATTGCCATTACATTGCATAATTTTCCGGAAGGACTGGCAGTGGGCGTGGGGTTTGCGGGTGGCGAAATAACGAATGGCCTGTCGCTGGCCGTGGGTATCGGTATTCAGAATATACCCGAAGGGTTGGCGGTTTCCGTAGCCCTGATGTCAGTTGGTTACAGCCGAATCCAATCGGCCGCAATTGGCGTGGCAAGTGGATTGGTTGAACCAGTTGGCGGGTTAATAGGTGCAATCGCAGTAAGTAGCACCGCGAGTGTCATGCCCTGGGCGCTGGCACTTTCGGCAGGGGCAATGTTATTCATTATCTCCGATGAAATCATTCCGGAGACGCACCAGAATGGCAATCAAAACGTGGCGACGTTTAGTCTTATTATAGGGTTCGTTGCAATGATGTTTTTAGATATCGTGTTGGGTTAACGACATGACAAATAGTAAACAACGGTATTGGGTTGGGATTGACGGTGGCGGCACCAAGTGCCGGGCTGTGCTTTTTAGTGAGCAGGGCGATGCGTTGGCTGAAGGACTCGGTGGTCCGGCAAACATTGCCAGGTATAAGGCGCTTGCGCTTGACGCCATGCTGGATGCAGTAAAAGCGGCCGTTGCTCAGGCTGGGCTGGAATTTGATGAAGTGAGTACATCTTCAACAGTATGTGCAGGACTTGCGGGTGCATTTTTGCCGTCGTCACGACAATTGCTTTCGCAGTGGCAGCATCCGTTTGGCAACTTTGTGTTTACGTCTGATCTGCAAATTGCATTATTAGGCGCCCATGGCGGTCAGGACGGTGCCGTTATGATCGCGGGTACGGGTTCTTGTGCTGCTACTCTGTGTAAGGTCAACGGAGACTTTCGCGTAAAGCAAGTGGGGGGATACGGTTTCCAGTTAGGCGATCAGGCCAGCGGAGCCTGGCTCGGCAGACAGGCAGTGCAGCAAGCGCTGTTGCACGCCGACGCTATTGTTGAAGCACCTGGAATATACACTTTGGTAACGGGATTTTATCAGTGTCAGTCTGCTACCGATATTGTTGACCGTTTAAATCAGGGGCAACCCGGTGAGTTTGCGCAACTGGCGCCGGGGCTGTTTGCGCTTGCAAAACACGATGAACAAGCCAGGCAACTCCTACAAAGCGGTGCAGAATACCTGAATGCCCTTGCAAAAAGTGCGTTGACCGATGCGTCGCTGAAACTGGTTTTTCTGGGCGGTTTGGCTGAAAAATGGACGCCATTGCTCAATACAGACATACAGAAGCGACTGATTCAGCCGCTGCACTCTGCAGAATGGGGAGCGATGTTTTACGCGAGAACGTTACAAGCGTCCCAATCTACTGTGTGCGCTGATCAGGACGCGCTGGTTAAATAACCCGAGCCAGATTCCTGAGCCACATTGCCTGGCAATTAACTGTTTTGCGGATGTAAGTGGTCTACTTCGGTAGTGTTGGGTTGTGCTGGCTGCTCGGCAGGCTTGGCGACTTGTGGCAAGGTATAACGTTCTGGGCGGTGGTTAAGCGAGATCACCATGTTCAGGCAAAACGCTGCCAGAATCGAAATAAGTACCAGGTGCGTGTCGATAAACAAAAAAGACACGCTCAGAATGACCGAGTCGGCACAAAGCTGAAAGGTACCGGCACGAATGTTAAACCGGCTTTGTAAGTAAAACGCCAGAATGCCCAGGCCGCCTAAACTGGAACTATGGCGAAACATAATCAGCATACCTACACCAATTAAAATGCCTCCGAAAATAGCGGCAAAAAATGGGTCGATCATAGACAGGTTAACAAAACGGGGAACCCACTCTGAAAATAACGAAACTGTGGTAACCGAAATAAACGTATTGATCATGAACCGCTTGCTGATTTGATGCCACGCTAAATAATAAAACGGCAGATTAACCAGGAAGAACAACACGCCAAATTCAACTGGAAAAGCATAGGTACCCAGCAGTGCTAATCCCGCAGCACCGCCTACCATGAGTTCCTGAGACTGGAACAGGAAAATACCAAACGCGACAAATAATCCCGCGCAAAGTAAAGCGAAAACATCTTCGAAAACACTGTGTGATGCGTTTTTCATAAGCCTTAAGCGTATAGTCAATAAAGATAACCAGGACCGGGTAATACACAAAGGAAAACAAGTCCTTGTAGTGAGCGTGTGTATTATACTGCTGGTGCAGAGTGAATACACCGGGATGTCCCGACAGGCTGGTGGTGCTGTCGTTGGGCTGGTAAGGCAGCTTTACGTATTGTAGAAGCCGTGTAATGGCCGTGTAGTAAAATTGTGAATGACGGGCGCCCCGTCATTCCGTATCAGGTGTTTTGTTGCAGGTTGCCAGCAGGTAGCCAACGAGTGCATCCAGTGGCAGAGGTTTGCTCAGCAGGTATCCCTGAATACTGTCGCAGCCGATGTCTTTTAACACTGCACGCTGGTCGTCGTGATCGACGCCTTCGGCAAGCACTTTAAAGTCGAGCGCTTTACAAATATCAATCATTCCTTTGTACACTTTTCTGGCTTGCGTCGACGCGGCGAGTTCGCGAACAAAACTCATATCAATTTTTACCGTGTCTACCGGTAGTTTAGTCAGATAACTCAGCGAACTGTAGCCGGTGCCAAAATCGTCAATTGACAACGCAAACCCTGCTTCTTTCAAGGAGTTTAACAGTAGGATACAGTGGTCAAAATCACTGATGAACGCGCCTTCTGTTATTTCTAACTCAATATCGGACGTACTGATTTGCTGTTCGGTAATAATGTCGAGCAGCGCCTGAACAACATTGGGCCGCAAGAAATCATTGGCAGAAATGTTTATCGATATCATTCCTTCAAAGCCTTGCTTTCGCAAGGTGGGCAGATCTCTGGCGACCTGCTTAACCACAAAATCGGTCACTTTGCATATCAGTCCAGTGCGTTCTGCCAGCGGAATAAATTCCCCGGGGGATATCAAACCGTCGTTGGGGTGGCGCCAGCGGATCAACGCTTCCAGGCCACTGATGTGCATATTGTGCAGACTTTGCTTGGGCTGATACCAGATTTCCAGATCGGTTTCATCGTCAAGCGCCTGATTTAGCTGGGATTCAAGCAATACCTGGCGGATTATTTTCTGTTCGTGCTGCGGGTTAAACAATTTTTCCCGGGTAAGCGGATCGCTCTTCGCATGATTTAACGCTACATAGGCACATTCGAGCAACGATACAGGTTCGCCATTGGTATTAATATTCAGCGACATACCTATTGAAGGGGTAAGGAAAACCGCGCCTTTTTGTGTATTAAAGGGGGCTTCAAACTGGTCACCTATCCATTTCGATACGCCCCAAATCTCTTCGTGGCTGCTCATATTGGTAACCGCCAGGGCAAATTCATCGCCATGCAGTCTCACCAACTTAAACTTGTGGCTATTGTATCGTTCAAGACGGCGCGCAATTTCAAACAGAATGGAATCGCCGGTGGCATGGCCAACGGTATCGTTAATGTTGCTAAACCCGTCCAGCTCTACTAAGCAAATCCCGGTAATCGCATTGGGCGATGTTTGATACCAGATTTCTATCTGTCTCAAAAGGGCCACACGCAGGGGTAATTGTGTGACGTGATCTATTTTTTCCTGTTCCCGGTTAACGATGATCTCTATCAGGTTATCTTTTTGAATCAACGTAACACAGCGATGGCACAAGGGCACAACGCCGCGGGTGTTCTGATTGGAAGTGGCTTGCAGTTCGTTTTTGTGCTGAAGAAGAAACTCACATTCGTCTGGATAGATAACCGACCGACGCTGTAGCGACAGTAAGTAACTCTCCAGTTCGGCTACCTGACACTCAAAATACCAGATACCAGTGGAATCACTTTGCATGCCTGTTTCCTTTTGGGTTTGATGACCAATGGCAGTTGCCTTCTACCGCGCAAACTCCGCCTTACAGCCTGGCCGTTAAACGTGTGTATTCAATAATGATAATAAACCTTTGTTGAATATATACACGCAAAATTTTGCGCTTTTGTCTGAATATGACGCGATTTGGCAACAGGTAGGAACAGTTGTCGATGTGACTTTGTTATTGGTTTGTAAATTGTTTTGCGTTAATACAGTTAACTCGCGATAAAAATCCTTAAAAAGGTACTTTTGGTGGAGACAATACGGGTGAAATCTGGATAAACTGCGATGAACGAGTTGTATTAGTGCAATAACCCAACAATTGGATTATATTTACCACTTGTGGTTTAAAAGTTGGTAATTGGAGACACCATGTTAGTGTGCAATGGAAGCGTAGGCCGTTTGTTTCGCGTCGCATTCACGCTCTGCGCTTTGTTAAGCGCCGGGTTCAGTTCAGTTGTATCTGCGAAACTGGTGGAAGCCAAAGGGATCAGTGAATTTACTGAAGGCAATATGGTAGAAGCGCGAAAGGTCGCGCTGGAAAACGCCAAACGCGCAGCGGTGGAGCAGGTTGTAGGGACCTTTGTTCGCTCGCGCACCGATGTGAATAACTATCTTTTAGGTAAAGACCAAATCTACTCCAGCACCGCTGGCCAGATTGACGAATATAAAATCATGTACGACGGCCCCGGCGACAACGGCGTGTACGAAGTGGTTATTCAGGCAGATGTCCGGGTAAATGCACTGGTCGATAAAGTTGCACAAATCCAGGCCTCTATGGGCTGGACTAAAATGCCTCGTATAACCGTGGTGATCGACGATACCTCTGAAAATGAAATTGTTGCGCAAAATGTGCGTAATGAGATGGTAGAGCGTTTATTGCGTGATGGTTTCCAGGTGTTTGACGAATCCGAACCTGTGTATGCAGGATTTGCCGTGAACTTAACCGTTGATGCGCAAATTAAACCTGATGAATTTCAGGGCATGCAAATTAATGCCAATGAGCTGACGCTGGGTATGAAAATTACCCGCGTGGGCGACAATCAGGTGCTGGCCGCCGGCGTCAAGAGTGCGAGTAAACCCGGGGTAAAATCCAACAGTATTTTCAGCAAATTGTCTGCTGACATTATCCGCAAAGAATGGCCACAATTGCGCAAGCAGCTTATCAAGTTCTGGCACCTCGAACAGGTACAGGCGCGCAACATATTTTTAGACATTGAA
Source organism: Aestuariibacter sp. GS-14 (assembly GCF_006494365.1). GTDB lineage: Bacteria > Pseudomonadota > Gammaproteobacteria > Enterobacterales > Alteromonadaceae > Alteromonas > Alteromonas mangrovi. Next base: position 18,514 of record NZ_VHIP01000005.1, on the reverse strand, counting down.
GGCGTTGAATCACTGGAAACTGCCAATCAGGTGAAAGCAGCACTCCAGGATGCCATGCCGGCAGTGGAACAAATTGAAGTATCAACCATCGCCAATGGTGTTGCACATCTGGTAATTAGCTACAAAGGGTGGACCGAACAGCTTTACGAAGAGTTGTTGGCAAGCCAAATTGCCCAGCGTCACCAAATGACCATTCTTGGCGTGTCTGGAAATAAAATCACCGCAACCAAAGTTTGAGGATAAACAATGAGACGGTATGTACTGGCCGCTCTGGTATTGTCAGCCCTAGCAGGGTGTCAATCAACGGGCAAGGGAAAGAAAGAGTTTGACGTATCTCAACAATTGGCGGCAGCCGGTAACTACGCAGAAGCCATTGCGTACTTGCAGCAGGCTATTGCTAAGGAACCTGATAACAAGCAGTACGCTGCGCAATTGAGCAGTATGCGGTTGAAGGCCACCCAGGACTTGCTGAGCCAGGCGCAAACGTTGCTTAATGGTGCGAGTGTAGACATTAATGCTATTGAAAAAGCTGAATCGCTGGTAAATGAAGCGAAAAAGTTCTCCTCAGGTTTGCCCGCCATTGCCGAACTGGAAAGTACGATCACTACATCCAGAACCGCGCTGATTGACGAAGTGAAAGAGAAATACTCTGAAGCGCTGGCGCTGATTGATCGCCAGGATTGGGTTCGCGCGAACTTAACGTTGCAACAGGTTCAGAAGCTGTATCCGAACTTTGAAGCATCGGTACCACTGGCATCGCGTATTAAAACCGAAGGTACGCGTGATTACCTGTTACAAGCGAAGAAAGCGTTTGTAAACTATGAATTTGAAGAAGCGAAACTGGCTGCCCGCAAAGCTAATATGCTGGATCCAACGAATGCCATCGCTAAAAAGATGGCAGACGATGCAGACTCAAAGAATACGCCAATATTCTTCAAGAGCCTGGCGGCAGAGTCGATGGATGTTCAGAACTGGGCGCAGGTAGAGTTTGCCTGTAACAAGGTACTTGCCTTGTCGGGTGACGATCAGGACTGCCGCTCATGGAAAGTGACAGCCGTTGAGAAGCAGGTAGACGAGAAAGTACTGGAAGGTACGCGCTTGCTCCAACAGGGATACATTGCCCGCGCAGTAATGCTGGCTGTTCAGATTGATGAAGCAACGGGCGGAGCATTACCGGCGCGTGCTGTAGCACTGCGCAATGCAGTTGTTTCCAAGGCAGAAGACATTGCGTTGGAATACCTGGATAACGGGAATTACGGTGTAGCCTGGTACATGTATGAGCTGATTGGCAAACTGGACCCGTTAATGGACGGTTTGTTTGAAAAATCACGTGACGTACAGGACAAAATCCGTGAACGCGTGGTGAAGTCGATTGCGGTATTCGATTTCAAAAGCCCGTCTTATAACATGGACGCTGGTGGTTTAATTGCAGGTAAACTGATTTCCAACCTGTTTAACAACGCAAGCAAGGATATCAATATACTTGAGCGTGAAAACTTAAAATCGATTCTGGAAGAGATGAAACTGGGCCAGATTGGTGTGGTATCAGAGGATACGGCCAAGGAAATGGGCCGTTTGTACGGTATCGATGTGGCAATTATGGGTTCCGTACTGCTGTTCAAAGTAGATCAAACCCGCTCTGAGAGCGCCGAAACTGTGCGTTATCAGGTTGGTCAGGAAATTCAGGACAACATTGACTTCCTGAACTGGCAGGCACTGAATCCGAATCCTAAGAAAGAAGATTTGCAGTCTGCTCCACAGGCCAAAATCATGGTGCCGGTATACGCTGAAAAAGAGTACACCGTAACCAAAGCCAAAAAAGTGGGCTTTATTGAAATTTCTTACCGGATTGTTGATGTTTCTACAGGCCAGAACGTAAGTGTAGATACCATTCGCTCACGCCTGGTAAAAGAAGACGAAGGTAATGATGGCGTAAAAGACGCCAATGTGCCTTACGATCCACTGGAAATTGCTACCGACACAGAAATGCTGCAAATGATGGCAGATCAGGTGGTAGAAGACCTGTCGCGTAAAGTATTGCAACCGCTGCGCAACCGCGAGGTTGGTTACTTTGAGCAAGGTGAGGAATTCCTGCTGAGACGTAAAGAGCCACTCGCTGCGCTGGAACAATTTATCAACGCCATGTTTGATGAAAAAGTGAAATCAAATATTAATTCACCCATTTCATCAAAAATTGATGGGTATATTGAGCAAATTATCGATACTTATCAGTTTAAAAACTAAGCAGTAGGCGAGGGATATGCGCAGAGTGATTAACAGGTTACTTGTGCTGGTGATGTTATGCATCCCAGCTGTTGTTCAGGGTAAAACCAGTCTGGCGTTATTTAATTTAACGCCAGCCAGCATAGATGCAATCGGGCTGGATGGTGACCTGTTGTTTTCGATGCGCAAGGAGTTGGAACGCACGCAAACTTACCAGCTACTATCTCGCCGTCAAATGGAAGAAGGACTTTATCGGATTGGCGGTGCGCAAGTTGCCGATACCGATAAAGTGATCACTTACGGTAATGATTTAGGTGTTAACTTTATTCTTACCGGCACCATCGACATTAAACGCGCCACGATTATTGTCGATTTCAAACTGGTTGATGTTAGTAATTCCAGAGAAGCGTCTATCTGGCAGGAAAGCTTTCTGACCCAGGGTGAGTTGGTTTCCAGAGCGGCAGAGATTGTTGAATCACTGGAACGACGAATTCGCAAAGCGCAATCGGTTAAACCCGACACTTCTTCAGCAGCATCCTCTTTAACACAATTCCGAAGCACAATTAAAGGCGAGCAGGTATTACTGGAATGGGCAACGATAGAGCTTGGTCCGGTTTTCTACTACAACCTGTATCGCGGAGAATCTGAATCTGGCCCATTTGAGTTTGTGGAAAGCACAACCGAAGCCAAATACGTGGATAACCGGGTTCCACAAAGCGGCACCTATTTTTACCGGTTGGACATTATTCTTGAATCGGGTGACGAAATTGACGGGGGCATGCTCGCCCGGGCCAGCATTTCGAAAGCAGAAGTGGCCACCGATGTTACCGCTCCGGCCATATTGTCACATCAGATCTTTGTTAATGGCGTGGCGCTCGACTTTGTACCCTCTATTGCTAACAAAGAGAAAACCGCAGCCTATCAGGTGTACTACCGCGAATCGGGCGGTGAGTGGCAACTGGCAGTAAAAGTGGAAGACACCGGTAAGATTAATTATTCGGTAACCGCGGTAAATATTCTGGAAGCAGACAAACAATACGAATTTGCAGTCACCACGCTCACCGTTAGTGGCAAGGAAAGTGCGAAGTCATCACCCATTCAAATCACCAGTGCCCCCTCTGTTACGCTAACGGTAAATGAAGCGGAATTAACGCGTGAAGTGGGCCTTGCCTGGCAACCAACGGCAAGTGAATATGGTGTAAAGGTATATCGACGTGAAGCAGGCTCTGCAAACTGGGCACCAGTAGCCGAAGTTGCTGCAGGACACGGAGGGCAATACACTGACACCAAGGAACTGGGAGATGGTATTACTTACGAATACACCGTAACCCTGTACGACAGACTATCTGAATCCGCTCGAACCAATATTGTACAAAAAACCACAAAGAAATTGCCTGCCCCTGCAGAGTTCTCGGCATCTGGAGGAGTGAAATCCGTACACCTGCTCTGGTCTGAAGTGCCCGACAACGATGTTACGGGTTATCGCATTTTCCGTACACAGGGAGCACTGACACCCGAGACTTTACTGGATGAACTGGCTAATGTGAGTGGCAAAACCAAAACGCAGTTTGTAGATGGCGTTGATAACAGCAAGCCTCTCCAAGATGGGCAGGAGTACCATTATCTGGTGGTTGCTACCAATAAATTTGGTGGGGTTGGGGTTGTTTCTCAAACACAAACTGCAGTCACTAAACCACGTCCTGATCAGGCTGGCAGTCCGGTGTTGACCGTGCAGGCCAGCAGCATACTGGTTAGCTGGGAACCCTCCAACGAAATCGACATTAAGCAGTACCGTTTGTACCGGCGCTGGAACAATGGGAGCTGGCAACAATTAGCAACGGTGCCGGCCAGTGAGACACAGTTTGCCGACAGTGATTTAAAACCTTATGCGCAGACGTCCTATTATGTGGTTGCCGAAGACAAGGACGGTCTGCTGAGCGACCCGTCAGATTATGCTGTCGCCAAGAGCCCCGATACTATTGCACTGCAAGTTACTGCCGAAGGCGGACTGCGCAGAACGGATCTGTCGTGGAGTCAACACCGTAACATCGACGGTTACCGCATTTATCGTCGGTTGCAAGGTAGTGCAAGCTGGAAGTTAATAAAAAATATTACTACGCCGTCTATCACTGAGTTTAGCGATGACGACAGGCGCAACCTTGCCGACGGTGTCACCTATGACTATGTGATTACCGCAGTTGATGGCGATACCGAAACAGAACAATCCAATATTGTAAGTGCAACTACCAAGCCTGTACCGATGCCGCCTGATCAATTTCAGGCTGTCAGTGGCGAAGTGAAGAAAGTCGTGCTTAGCTGGGTGCCCCTTACTGACCCGGACGTAAAAGGCTATAAAATTTATCGCAAGGACGGCAGCAGCTTCGACCTGTTGGACACGCTGGACAGCCGTACCCGTAGCTCATATGCAGACGAAGGCAATTTCTTTAAGAAGCTGAAAGACGGCACTGAGTACGAGTACCAGATTGTCGCCTATAATCAATATGACGCAATTGGTCCGGCTTCGGCCTCGGTGGTAGCGCAAACTAAACCCGTGCCTGCAAATGTAGAGGGTTTGGTTGCGTCTGAATCCATACCGAATGTGGTACTCAACTGGCAGGCCAATCCCGAGTCTGATATTGGTGTGTACCAGGTGTATCGCGGGTCGGGTTGTAGCAGCCTCAGAAAACTGGCTAGTGTGAAAAATACCTCGTATGTGGACGCAGATGTGTCAGGTGGCAGAAGTTATTGCTATCGCGTTAGCGCAATTGATATCGACGAACTCGAAGGTAATCCCTCTTCATCGGTGGAAATCACCACTACTGCTGTGGCCGGAGGAGGCCAATAAATGATTATGTTAAGGAAGTTGCGAGGCATGGCAACGGCAATCTGCGCCGGCCTGCTGTTGGTAACAGCGTCGGGTGCCATTGCCAACGAGTTGTCGGCGATTAAAAAAGTGAGCGAATCAAAGGAATTGGGCACGCTGCGGGATAATTACCGCGCCTGTGTGGTAGCGAAAGCAAAATTATATTTAAAAGTGAATTCTATTGATTCCACCATTGTGCACGCGCCGATTGCATGCAAACGCGAATTACTGAGTATTCGTCAGTTTTTACTGTCGGGTGCCTTTAAAGTAGATGTTGTAGACCAACTGATGGATTCAGTTCGTGAAGGGGTTGAAATTGACCTGGTGAACAGCGTTTACGACGAAGTTCTCAAAAAGAAAGGTATTCAACCATGATGCGTAAATTGTTAACTGCTGCGGTACTGTTGGGTTGTGTTGGAATTGCTCAGGCACAGGACTCGTTGCCTGGCGTGGTTACTGCACTGGGGTTTGGCACCATTGATCCCGCTATGGCCAAAACAAATGCCCAGGCCCGTATGCTAGCCAAGCGCGCAGCCCAATTGGATGCGCAACGTCAGTTATCTGAGCAGGTTAAAGGTATCGAAATTCGCGCGGGATCGACAGTTGAAGAATATGAAGTTCGCAGCGACATTATTGCCACGCGCGTGAAAACCTGGCTTCAGGGAACGGTTGTGGTGGATGAGAAAGTGTATGAATCCGAAGGTACCTGGGTAGCGGAAGTGACATTGGGGATTTGCTTAACCAACGAAGCTGAAATCTGCAAGCAAAAGGAAAGTCTAGAGGCCATTAGTAATGCGGCGAATCAAAACTAAATTAGTCGTTTCGCTACTGGCGCTCACTGTGAGCGGTGTTGGTGTTGTATCTGCACAGTCGGTAGATGATTTTGATGAAGTCAGCGCGCAAATGGACCTTGAATTTAACACCCAGGCGCAGCGAATAGACGACATATACAACGCCGTAGACAAAGCTATCGATAAAGCCTTCAAAGGTTTAACTAAACGCATTGAAGTTAAGTGGCCGGATGGTGCCTTGCCCGACCGTCACCGTTGGGTAACCTACAACGCCTCTATGACAAGCAGGGCAATTGCCGATTTCGATAAAGGCGAACTGGTGGTGGAAACCATCATTGAGCCAGGCTCAAATGTACAGGAAAAACTAGCAGAGCTAATGGCCATGTCGGGATCTATTGCGACGGCTACTCCGGAGCAACTGGACGCGCAGGATGTGTTGCGTCAGGCTGTTATCGAAGAAGTGGCGCAAGTGACAGAGCCAACCAATGAGATTATTCCATCAACGGAATCGTCTATACAAACGGTGTTACCGGTTAAGATTGATTCCGATCTGGCGAACCTTAATGAGCAACTGGCTGCCAAAATAGCCGAAGCCGAAGCGGAAACGAAGCATCCAGTCGCTAAACAGAGCAATACTGTCACGCAAAGCAAGCAACTTAGTGCTATTACAGCATTAGCCGGTCCGGTAAATCCAGCAGGAGTGGAAAGCAAGCCTGAAGCGGTGAAACAAGAAAAAGAGGCGGGTTCACGAATCAATCAGTTGCCAGCTCAGGATACGAAGGTTGCTGCAACACCCCAACCCAAAAGTACAGCGCCAGCCTTGCCCGTTGTGGATGTGATTGAAGAAAACGGACAAACACGCTTGCAACTGCGTATCGCGTTCGTTAACGACTACCAGGAAAAACTGTTTGGGCAGTACTTCAACGAAATCAAGGATTATGCAGAGCAGTACGACGTGCCCGTGTCGGTGATCATGGCGATCATCGAAACCGAATCAAGCTTTAATCCGCGTGCGGTGTCACCTATTCCCGCATTTGGTTTAATGCAGTTGGTACCTAAAACTGCCGGACTGGACGCGCATTTATTCGTACATGGCGAAAAGAAAATCGTTAGCGCCGATTATTTATTTAACGAGGAAAATAACCTCAAACTCGGCTCGGCGTATTTTCACCTGTTAACCCATCGTTATTTGCGCAAAATAAGCGATCCTACCGCACGTTTTTACTGCGCTGTTGCAAGCTACAACACCGGTGTGGGTAATGTTGCCAGAACATTTACAGGAACCAAAAGTATCAGTGCTGCGGTAGATGCCATTAATCAAATGGCACCCGGTGATGTGTATGATTTTCTGCTTACGCATTTACCGGCACAGGAAACCAGGAACTACCTGAAAAAGGTGGTAACCCGAATGGAAAAATACAAGCAATTTGACGCATAGCGAGTCAACCTTATGAAAAAGTCTTCAACTACCGTTCTTACACTACTGACCTTATGCAGTAGTTTATTATTAGGCTCAGCCAGTGCAGACGACGTGGTACAGCAGCAGGCGGGCGGTCAAATCAACTGGTCTACCGGGGTGATTTCCGCTTATGGTTATGGGGTTGCGCCTGATGATGTGCCGCTGGTTAAACAGCGTTTACTGGCTCGAAGAGCCGCGCAGTTGGATGCTTATCGAAACCTGGCCGAAATGGTACGTGGCGTGCGCGTAACGTCTGAAACCGTTGTTGAGCAAATGGTGACGCAAAGCGATACGGTAAAAACCAGTCTGGAAGCCATGATCAAGGGCGCGGCGATGACCGCGGATCATTACCAGAATGACATTGCCACCGTGACTATGACGATGTCGATGGACGGGCGCTTTATTCAGATGATAGCGCCACAAGCGGCAAAGGCCGGTATGGGCGCAACAGCCTGGTATCAGGCGCCGGTTGACTGGGTGCTGGCCAGCACGTCTAACATTCGCCTGCCAGCATTAACGTTGTTTCCACAAGCAATGGCCAGTGACAGTACTCAGCAGGTGTTGGTAATCGACAACCCCAATCAACTGGAACTGGTAAAAAATATTACGCAAATGCTGCGTGCTCAGCCACAGCAGCAGGTGATCGCGCAATTAGAACAACAAATTGAATTCTATGAAAGCAACAGCAATTTTACTGGCGTGCTGATTGATGCCAGTCAGGTGGGTGCTTTTGAGCTGGCAACCATTCCACGTATCCGCAACAAGAACGGCGACATTATTTATCCTAATTCTGACGATTTAGCAGACGGTAATATCAGCCGCAGACCGGTTTCTTACGATTTTGACGTAGGTGATGCCGTACGCAATTCCCGAATTGCTGTGAAGCCATTAATTATTCCGGCGGAAGGTATTTATAAGTCGCGCAATTCCGATTTGGTGATTTCTGATCAAGCGGTAGCACTACTCAAATCACAGCAAACCCTGTTAAAAGCGTTGGGCAATGCTGAAGTAATGATTGTGGTGGCCAGGTGATAAAACGGCTTGCTGCGTGGTTACTAATGAGTGTGCTGTGCTTGCCAGTAGTGGCAAATGCACAGCAGCCGTCATCGCCCAAAGTAGCCATTGTGCAAGCGCAGATACTCATCGATAAAGGCGAAATTGAAAACGCCATCGCCCTGCTGGAAAATGCGAATAAGCAGTTTCCGGGCAATGATATGTTATTGATTTTGTATGGTGACGCGCTTTACGAAAATAAGCAGATGACGCTGGCAGAGCAGGTGTATATGCAGGCGTTGGAAATCAATCCGCTCAGTCCCACCGCCGCAAAACGTATTGAAGTGATACGCGCTATTTCGAATGCATCGGTAAGTGAAAAGGCCCAGCAACTGGAAGAGCTGACACTCGATAAATTATTTGATCTGCTGGCCATGGCGCTGGCATTTGCGCTCGGTACAGTGATGTCGAAGTATCTGCGTAAATTTTCTGACTGGAACTTTATGCGTCGCTGCCGCAAGTTGTTTCTTAAAGGCGATTACGATGACTTCGTGGATTTACTGGAAATTCAGTTATCTACCAATGAATTAAAGCCGCTGCGCAAAAGTATTGAATTTATGCAGCAGCATATGACACCGGAAGAAATAAACCGTTTGCTGAATCGCTATGTCAATACCGAAGATAACCTGCATACCCTGACACGCATGGTGAGGTTGAGTTATGAAGCAGGCTATCAAAAGATATAGTGTGTTGTGCCTGCTGGCTGTATTAGGTGGTTGTGCCAGTGCACCACCGCCCCCCACGCCAGCCCAGTCATTTGCCGAATTGTCGGCAGATCCCGCTTTTTCGCCTTATGCCATGCGCGCCATTGCCAGTAACGCATTTGACAACGGCGATTTTGACTTACTGTCCGACGCGCTCTGGCGATTGTGTCAGCGCAGTGTTGCCACTGCCGGTGGCACAGAAGATTGCAGCAATTATCTGGACGTGGCGATCATTCAGAACAATGTGGTTGATCAGGCACAGGCTAATATGGCCCTGTATTTTCTTACCCGCGATGCGGCTTATCATCAGCGCGCAACAGTATTGCTGCCAGACAACAATGACTATTATCAGCAATTGCTGGCCGCGCGACTGGAAGATTGTTTGCAGGTAAGTCAGCAAAGTGAACCGCTGGCGATGCAGTGTTATGTGAGCGGCAAACACTTTAAACATCAAGCGGCACTGGAAAAGGCACTGAGCCTGTTTGAGCGATACAATGCAAAGCACAATATGGCTGATACGTATTTTGTGCTGGCCCAATTGGCCGCGCAGGATAATAAACTGCAACAGGCAGAGAAGCTCGCCGCCCGGTCGTCATTGATATTGAGTCAGCTTGGCGAAACTCAAAAAGCACAGCAAGTTCGCCAGTGGCGTCAGGAAACCCTTCGGGTACCCCATAGGGAAACCCCTCGGGAAACCCCAGCGGAAATCCCTCATGCTCAGTAAAATTGGCGGCGGAGCCAGACGTTCAGGCAATGTATTGATTGGCATAATCGGATTACTGGGGTTAGCACTTAATACTTGTCCGCAACTGCTCAAGCCTCAACGGCGCCGGATTTTTTGGTTGCTGTTTAAACGGCAGCTATACAACTCCGGGCTCAGGGCAGCCTCGATTAATACCATCATAGCCATGTTACTGGGTATTTTTGTTATGTCGAAAGCCTACGCGGTGATCCCCAACAATACCCAGTTTATTGATTATTACGCACAGTTTTTTAATATCGTGGTCAATCGCGAAATAGGCCCATTGATTTCAGGCATCATTCTCATCGCCAGGTCTGCCTCTGCCGTTACCGCAGAAGTAGGACAAATGCAGTTGTACCGACAGTTCGATGCCTTGTCGGCAGTTCACATGAGCCCGGCGCTGGTGTTTTTATTGCCGGTGTTTTTTGCGTTTCCTGTTTCACTGCTGCTGATGTTCTTCTACTTCAATATGATTTGCGTGTTAACGTCATTTGCTATGATAGAGCTATACCACGATGGCGGGATCACCTTAATCGATTACATACGGGCGCTGTTGCAGCAATTAACGGTGGTTGAGGTGGTGGTGAGCATGACCAAAGCCATGGTGGGTGGTTGCCTGATTGGGCTGGCCAGCCTGTATTTCGGTTATCATGTAGAAGATCGCTTTACCGATGTCTCTCGTGCCATTTCAAACTCCAATACCTTTCAGTTGTTTGCCTTTTTTGTACTGAACATTGGGCTGTCGTATCTGGTGTACTTATGATGCGGCTGAAGCTGGACAGTATTGACCTGGCGTTTGACGGAAGGCCTATTTTTCAGGATTTGAATCTGCAGTTAAAACCCTCGGAAATTGTCTGCGTGCAAACCGGTGTGCTGGATGGCGGGTCAAGTTTACTCAGGCTGGCAGCAGGGTTGCTTTCCCCCGACAGTGGTAATGTAGTGGTGGATGGCATGGCGCTCAAAGACATGACCGAGCAAGCGCGGTTTGGCGCAACGTGCATGGGTTTTGAAGCCGGTGGCTTACTCAGTATTTTTACCAACTATAATAATATTGCGTTTCCCTTGCTGTATCACACGGATATGTCTGAAATGGCTATTGCGGAGCGCATAGCGCCGCTGGCTGACGCATTACAAGTTAAGGCGTTGTTGCAACAAGAGCCTCATCAGCTCAACGATGTACAAACCCGTTTGATGAATTTGTTGCGGGCAATGGTGTTTCGCCCCAAACTGGTATTATTGGATGAAGTGCAAAGTGGAATGTCGTTCGATATGCGGGAAAATATGCTGAATGTGCTACTTGCTGAGCAACAAGCGCACGGGTATTCCGTACTGATGACCACTACGGTGGGTGATAGAACCGACTTTGCGGATCGCACCTTGGCGATAGCCGGGGGAAAACTGGAGCCGATACAATGAGTTTCGCGCCATCACAATCACTCTCTTCCCGGGCACAGGATACTGTGCTTGGGCTGTTTGTGGTGATTGCCCTGGTACTGGCAGGCTGGCTATTTTTCGAAGATACCCGACAGGGGCAGGGCAAGCAGTTGTCGTTTGGTGCGATATTGTCTTCTTCCTATGGGCTCAGCAAAGGCTCACCGGTGAGATTAAATGGGGTAAATGTGGGCCGCATTGAATCGATTGGCCTGACTGCTAAAGGTGATGTGGCGCTTACCCTGATGATGCAGACGGAATATCAGGCGCTATATACCGAAGGCAGCCAACTTAAAGTAGATTCCACCCTCGATATCGATAATGTGCTATCCGGTGCCGGCATTGCGTTTATTCCGGGAAAGGGCGCACCACTTCAGGATGGCGCGATTCTCAGTGCCTCGGAACCCAAATCGCTCAAAGCCCTTATGGAAGAATGGGATATTCAGGCGTTGTCGCAAAAAGTGGCCGATATACTGATTAACCTTGATGCTATAGTGAGTAATGTGAGCAGCAATCAGGATAACCTGACGCGCAGCCTGGAAAACGTTGCCACCCTCACTGAAAGTATGAATGCCGCCAGTCAGCAGTTACCTGCGGTACTGGCGCAAATGCAGCAAACCATGAAGGTAATGGAATCTACGCTGCAAAGCGGGCAGGCAACGCTGGCCGACAATATGGGGGCCTTTACTGACGTTGCGGAACAATCCAGCGCCCTGATTAAAAGTATCGATAAGATCGCCAGTAATATTGAGCCGACAGTGAGTGAATTACCCGAAACCCAGGCGTTGCTGAACAATTTGTTGTTTGAAGTGAATGGGTTGACTCAACAATTACGACAACACTGGTTACTGCAAGGCAGCCAGGCACCTGCAAAAAATACAGGCCAGCGTTCCCCGGGCAACGGTCTGTTCCCACCCGACGACTCACTGTATCAGTCTGAAAGTGGTACTTCACAAGGAGAACCTGAATCATGAATAAGCTGTTAACGCGCCTGATGTGTGGTGCGGTGATGATCACCCTTGCCGGTTGTACTGTGAGTACCAAGGATTCTATTTCGATAGGTCAGCCTCAGCGCTCGGCGTCCAGCTCTATTGAAAACAATACAGGTAATAGTGGCGATAAACAGGAGATTCCTGGCAGTATTGCCATTCTGCCTTTTAGCAACACCACCGAAGAAAAGGTTGCTGCGCCTTTGCTGCGCCAGGTAATTAACAGTCAACTGGCAGGGCGAAATTTTTCGTTAATGCACCCGGCTGAAGTAGATAAGCGACTGCCATCTGGCCCGGTCGACTACACTAAAATGGCTTCCTATCTGGGGGTAGAAGGTGTTCTGGTAGGCGAAGTCGTCGATTTTGAGCGGTTTTTCGCAGGTATCTATTCGGAAATTCGGCTGGAAGTTGCGTTGTCGCTGTATAACACCAAAGGCGAGGTGGTATGGAGCGGCGAACACGAAGTGACGCAACGGGCTGGTGGGGTATCCACGACGGCCTGGGGATTGTTGTTAAACGCCGCTATTGCTGCAATGAATCTGGATGATGAAAACCTGCTGGCTGCTGCGGATGAACTGGGCCGCAAAGTGGCGTTCGATTTCCCTCAGCCTTCAGCTTATGCCGGTAACGCCGGGCCTGTTATCGAGTCGGTCATCCATGATCAGGCCGGACAATGGTTGCGTTATTCTGATGTGCTTGAAGTAGGTGTGAAGGGTGAGCCCGGCTTGCAGGCGTTTGCAGAGCTTGGCAATGTGGCGCGGGTGCAGCTAAAAGAAGTAGAACCCGGCGTGTACATTACAAAAATTCCCGTGCAACCAGACTGGAATCAGGTGCGTGTGCCAGTAACCGGTATCCTGCAAGGAAAAGATGGCAACACGTCTACCATGCTGAGTATTGCCGGATTAGTGAATTTTGATAATACACCGCCCGGCGCGGTGAAAAATCTGGTTGGCAGCCAAACAGAAACAACATTAAAGCTGTCCTGGCAAGCAGAGGACGATGCGCAGACATTCACAGTGTTTCGCATGGTAGATGGCGAAAAGTCTGTGGTGTATTCCGGCCCCGACAGTTTCGCCAACCTGGCAATCACAACCGAAGCCTTTAGTCTGAATGAATATAAAGTAGTTGCCGCAGACCGGGCTGGTAATAGCAGTGATACCAAATCCATCACGCTCACCACCTATATCAAAGAAGTGGGTCAGCAAACGTATTTGAGCGGTCCGTTACAGGGCGAATATACCGGTGTAATGGCACTCACCAAAACCTTTAGTCCCTATCAGGTTAAAGGTCAGGTTGTGTTTTCCCAGGACAGTGAAATCTATGTAGAGCCGGGCGTTGAACTGCAATTTGATCCACAGGCAACCATTACTATTCGCGGAGAGGCGTACTTTTGGGGGCTTAAACAGGCTATCAGGATTGGCCCGGTTGCCGACGCTGAGCGCCGTGCACCGTATCTGATCCTGGAAAATAACAAAGCCACTCAAATCAGTGGTGTGCAAATGTTCAATGGCGGTATCGGCATTGCCATTAAATCTGGTCAGCCGCTTCTGGAAGCCATTGAGATAATAGGCAGTAAATTTACGGCTGTTATGATTGAAGGCGAAGCAAATGTTACCCTGCGTCACTGTTTGCTGGACGGGAGTAACACATCAGGTGTGGTGGTGAGTGATTTTGCCAAACTTAAAATTAACGATTGCACGATTCGCAACAACTTCCCTTTCCACATCCAAAATGCATCCAGCTATGAGATTGATGCTACGGGTAACGCCTGGGATCCAAAAGCAACCACATCCAATTTACTGGGCAAAATAAGGACAGAATAATGAAAAAGGTATGTATAGCGCTGGCATTGATGCTACCCGGTTTTTCAGGATTGGCTGCAAATGCGCATTACGAAGAATGGACGGCCGCGGGCGGTAAAGTAAACTGGACCACCGGGCAAATTGCGGCGGAAGGATACGGATTGCCTCCAGCCAATGCGGTGGGTAATGCGGGGCCGTTACTGGCGTGTCGCGCAGCGGTGGTTGATGCCCAGCGCAACCTGCTTGAGGCTACCCAGGGCGTGCGGGTAACCGCAACAACGGTGATCGATAATTACATGCTCAATAATGATGAGGTAAAGAGTCAGGTTGAGGGTGTGATCCGCAATGCCCGCATACTGAGTCGGACCCCGGCACCAGATGGAAGCTGTAAAATAGAAATGGCAATCAATCTGGGCGGCCCGGCATCAAAAGCCGTATACAACGAACTGTACAAGCCCGCAGGGCTGCAAAGCTGGGTTAAGCAACCACTCGAGTGGCTGGCACTGGCGATAGTGCCCAAAGCCTACGCCCAGGATGATGTGCCTTTGGAGAAAGCCCCCTGGCTGGTGGAAGTGGAAAAAGTAAAAGGCCGGTTAGCCGTGCTTGAGCAGGAACTTGCCACTCAGAGACGTCAGGATGCAACGCCTGCGATTAAACCTGATACACAGCCAACCGGACTGGTAGTGGATGCGCGGGGCAGTAACTTTATTCCTTCGTTAAGCCCTAAAATTCGTCAGCTTCGCGGTGGTATTGTGTATCCTGACTCCACTGCAGAAAAGAGCGACCGGTTATTGGAGCGGGGCCAACTGGTGTCGTTGTTTGCCCGCGACGTAGACTTTGCTGTGCAACATCCGGTGGTAGGTAGTCGCCCATTGCTGGTTAAAGCTCTGCGTACTTACGGTGATACCCGTACCGAAATTGTACTGGCAACCGAGTACGCCCAACGTATTGAAGCACTCAATGAAAGCGGATTCTTTAGTGAGGCAGGCGTAATCATCGTGTTGGATTAACACCATCAGTAAGCCGTGCCAGTTATCAGACAAATCTGATGGCTGGCCGTTAGGCAATCCATTCGGCTAGCCATCACCCCGGGCATTAGGGCATACTACCGGCCTGTAATATTCATACTTTTTCCTATGCCAGAACTTACTCACCGACATACGTTTGCACTTCCAAGTCATTGTAAACAGCTAAAGTCCTTCGCATCTGTAGCGTCACTGCTGGCCGCCTACCGCACCGATATGCCGGTGTACATACTGGGTGGCGGCAGTAACAGTATCTTCATAGACGATTTCGAAGGCCTGGTTCTGGTGAATGACATTAAGGGCATCGATGTTCAGCACGATGAAGAGGGTGTGCGTCTCACGGTAGGTGGTGGTGAAAATTGGCATGATCTCGTGACTTACACCGTTGAGCAAGGTTGGCATGGCCTTGAAAATCTGGCACTCATTCCCGGTTCAGTGGGCGCGGCCCCTATCCAGAATATCGGTGCCTATGGCCTTGAAGTGGGTGAGCGCATAGAAAAGGTAGATGTGGTGGTACTGGATACCGGTGAGCAGTTCAGTTTGTCTCAGCAGGCATGTGAATTTGGTTACCGCGACAGCGTTTTTAAACGGCCGGAGCACAACAAATGGATTGTCACCCACGTGCACTTTTTTCTGCCGCATAATGCTGTGCCTATCACCCGTTATGCTGAACTGGACGCACTGATTAACCCCACCGCTAAGGACATTTTTAACACCGTAATTGCGGTGAGACAGCGCAAATTACCCGATCCTAAATTACTGGGTAATGCCGGGAGCTTCTTTAAAAATCCGGTGATCAGCAAACAACACTATACTGAATTATGTGGGCGCTACGGCACTGTACCGGGCTTTGAGGTAGATGCCGCTAACGTGAAGGTGCCTGCAGCCTGGTTAATTGATAATGCGGGATTTAAAGGGCAGTGCCGGGACGGCGTATGCAGTTATCAGCATCAACCTCTGGTACTGGTGAATCAGTCTGCAACGTCTGGCCTTGCCGTTGTGGCGTTTGCCCGGGAAATTATCGACACCGTTTACACCCGGTTTGGTGTTCAGCTCGAGCCTGAAGTCAGACTGGTAGGAAAAACAGGATTGGTGACACTATGAAACCCAAAGCACGTGAAGTCCGGCAAACCTTGTTGAGCACCTTGGCCGACGGTGAATTTCACTCTGGTGAAACGCTGGCGCAAACACTTGGGTTGTCGCGCACGGCCATTGCTGGCCATATTACCCAGCTAACGGGCTGGGGGCTGGATGTGTTCAAAGTAAAAGGAAAGGGTTACAAGTTAAACCGACCGTTCATTCTGTTAGACGAAGCCCAAATAACACAGCGGATCCAAATGCCACTCAAAGGCAAGGTGCGCGTTGCCCAGGTTATCGAGTCTACTAATACGGAGCTGAAGGAGGGTTCCACTCCCCGAGCTAATGGTGATGTGATCCTGGCTGAAATTCAGACGGCAGGCCGGGGACGTCATGGTCGTCAGTGGCTGGCACCGGTTGGTGGTAGTCTCACTATGTCGATGTACTGGCGATTTAACGACGGTTACCAGAGTATGGCCGGGCTGTCTTTGCTGGTGGGCATTGCAGTGTGTCAGGCGCTAAAGGATTGCGGATTGGACGATGCGCGCCTCAAATGGCCAAACGATGTGTATTTATATGGGAAAAAACTCGCAGGCGTATTGATTGAAGTGGAAGGGCAATTGGGTGCCCCAGCCGACAGTATCATCGGGATTGGACTTAACGTAACCGTGCCCGAAAACGAATTCGATGTAGGTCAGCCACACATAGATATGAGTCAGGTGTTAGGGGCCGAAATCAACCGCAACGACGTAGCTGCGCGGATAATCGAACAATTGTGGACCTTGTTGCCCGCATTTACACAGCGGGGCTTCGAGCCGTTTGTCTCAGACTGGCAGGAACTGGATTGGTTTGCCGACCGCACGGTAGTCATTAAAGCTGGTAATAAACGTATCAGCGGTATTAACCGGGGCATTGACGCCAGTGGTGCGCTGTTACTGGAAACCAGTGACGGTATAACTCGTTTTCACGGTGGCGAGGTAAGTTTGCGTGCAGGCTAACAAGGTGTTGTTGGTGGATACAGGGAATACCTGTATTAAATATCGCTGGTTATCTGATGCCAGTGACGACATCGAAATAGCGGGTACCGTTGAATTGCTATTGGAGCGACTTGCTCACACCGACGTCGAGCAGGTGTATTTATCTAATGTAGCTAATCAGGAGGCCGAGCAGGCGCTTACCGCGTTTTGTTCGGCCCGCAATATCACTTTGCATGTTATTGCTACACCTCAGCAGGCCTTTGGCATTAAAAACAGTTATAAGAATCCACAAAAAATGGGCGTGGATCGCTGGTTAGCAATGGTGGGCGCGGCAGGCAGAACCAATTTACCGTTTGCGGTTATCGACGCCGGAACTGCAATAACCGTTGATTTTGTGGCAGATGGTCAACATTTAGGCGGTTGGATCCTGCCTGGCTATCAAACGATGAAAAATGCATTGGTTAGTGCAACAAAACGTGTCACTCAGGATAAAAATGTGCCCAAACAGCTTTTGGCTGGTACAGACACGGAAGAATGCGTTGCTATGGGCTGTCTGGCTGCGGTGCAGGGGGCGGTAATTGCTGCCAAGCGGTATTTAGCTGAACAATTTGATGAATATTTAGTCATTTGCACCGGTGGTGATAAAAATCTGCTGACAAGTGCCGAGGGGAGTGGTAACCTCAGCGCCGCGAATTTGGTGATAGACGGCCTAGCCCGCTATGCTGAAAATGCTTCTTTTGATTGAGATTGCTCAATTAAACGTCGAGTTGGTAAATAAATGACCACTTAGACAAAAAAAAGAAAAATTTTCGCAAAAGACTATTGCACCGAGTGATTCATTACTCTAGAATTCGCACCCACTTGATGAGGAGCCGACTTAGCTCAGTTGGTAGAGCAACTGACTTGTAATCAGTAGGTCGCCAGTTCGATTCCGGCAGTCGGCACCATTCATCAATCTCTGGAGGGGTTCCCGAGCGGTCAAAGGGATCAGACTGTAAATCTGACGGCTCAGCCTTCGCAGGTTCGAATCCTGCCCCCTCCACCACTTTTTCATTGAGGTGGCCAGAGAATTAGGATTGCGGGCATCGTATAATGGCTATTACCTCAGCCTTCCAAGCTGATGATGCGGGTTCGATTCCCGCTGCCCGCTCCAAGTCCCGTGCTGATATAGCTCAGTTGGTAGAGCGCACCCTTGGTAAGGGTGAGGTCGGCAGTTCGAATCTGCCTATCAGCACCATATTTCTCCCCAGCTCATGTTAGAACTTGTTTTTTCACCTAAATCGACTTTGCTGGGATATTAGAAAATGGCAAAAGAAAAGTTTGAACGTAAGAAACCCCACGTAAACGTTGGTACTATCGGCCACGTTGACCACGGTAA
>NZ_VHIP01000054.1 GCF_006494365.1 Aestuariibacter sp. GS-14 | reverse complement strand
TGAAAAACCAACAGGTGTTTGATGAAGAACGCTTTTTAAACGGGTAAGTCGCACAGTGGCATGAGCTTTAGCGTCTAACTGGTTAAACGACGAGTATCGTCTTATCGCACAATACTCTGCACTCAGCAGTTTCGATAAGTATACCAACAGCTCATAACCCGTTGCGTTTGATTAGACATGCCACTGTTGCGCATTATTCTCTTTTTCAGAATTTGCTTACACCTTCACTGAGCCCGGTACTAACTGGCGTAAAGCAGCCACTTAGCTTTGAATAGGACAGAGGAAGGTTAACCGATGAATGTCTAGTGCCGTTGCCAGTCAGATGGAATTGATAAGTGCAACATTAAGAGCCTCTATATGTGTTTGACGTAGGCAATACGCCTAACATCGACCATGACAGACGAAGTAAACGAGTTCTATTAAGGGCTAAATATTGATCTTGAAATAGTGGTCAAGGGGCTATCTTTTTTCATTGACAGCCCGGAGGCTCATATGTGTTA
>NZ_VHIP01000053.1 GCF_006494365.1 Aestuariibacter sp. GS-14 | reverse complement strand
TACTTACAATATCAGTGATATCAGATTGATGTTTTTGTCCATAGTAAGGAATAATTGTAAATTCCCAAGCAGGAATCAATTTCTTTAATGAGGCTTCCAGAATTGTTGCTTTTTGCGTCTTGTATTTAAACTGGAGTGATTTATTGACAATATCGAAACTCAGCGAATTGCTTATGATAGTATTATAGCTCATGAATGTGGCTCTCTTGATTGCTGTTCCGTTATGTGTAATCATCCAACATAAATAGGTTAGTTCAGCAGCACATAATGCTATTTTCTCACCTGAAGGTCTTTCAAACCTTTCCA
>NZ_VHIP01000052.1 GCF_006494365.1 Aestuariibacter sp. GS-14 | reverse complement strand
CACCCTTTGTGGGTTCTAGGTTAGCGCGCAGTTGGGCACCGTAACCCGGCTTCCGGTTCATCCCGCATCGCCAGTTCTGCTTACCAAAAATGGCCCACTTGGAGCTCTCGATTCCGTGGGATGGCTCAACAAAGCAGCCACCCCGTCCTACCTATTTAAAGTTTGAGAATAGGTCGAGGACATTGCGTCCCCGATGCCTCTAATCATTGGCTTTACCCGATAGAACTCGTTTCCGAGCTCCAGCTATCCTGAGGGAAACTTCGGAGGGAACCAGCTACTAGATGGT
>NZ_VHIP01000051.1 GCF_006494365.1 Aestuariibacter sp. GS-14 | reverse complement strand
CCCCGCTCAGGCATAGTTCACCATCTTTCGGGTCCCGACAGGCATGCTCACACTCGAACCCTTCTCAGAAGATCAAGGTCGGTCGGCTGTGCACCCGTGAGGGATCCAGCCAATCAGCTTCCTTGCGCCTTACGGGTTTACTCACCCGTTGACTCGCACACATGTCAGACTCCTTGGTCCGTGTTTCAAGACGGGTCGAATGGGGAGCCCACAGGCCGACGCCCTGAGCACGCAGATGCCGAGGCACGCCGTGAGGCGCGTGCTGCAGA
>NZ_VHIP01000004.1 GCF_006494365.1 Aestuariibacter sp. GS-14 | reverse complement strand
TGAATTGTCGTTGTTGACACTCTTAATGAGTGCCCACACAGATTGTCTTGTTATAAATTGTTAAAGAACAGTGCAAAGCATTGATTTAACTAAACTTTGCTGCTTCCGAACTTTCTGTTTCGTCCGAAGCGGGATGCGTATATTACGCTCTTCGTTTTTAGTGTCAACAACTTTTTGAAATTTTATTTCGAAGCGTTTTCACTTAAAACCACTTCAACTTTGTCTTTCAGACCTCGTTGAAGTGAGGCGCGCATTCTACGCTGTTTGTTTTCTTCGTCAACCTTTTTTTGAATTTATTTTCAAAGTCCGAATTGCTTGAAAACCGCTCCACACTTGGGCTTGAGGAGTTTTTAACCACTCTTCATTTTGCCTTTCATGCCGAAGTGGAGGCGCATTATAGAGAGATAAATTGCAACGTCAACAGCTTTTTTAAAATTATCTGTTTTTTGTTAGTTGTAGTACAGTGAGCGCTCAATGATGTATTAAGAAGTAGTTAGATACCCTATGATTTGTGCAGCTCAACAATGCGTTTTCATTCATGTTCCCAAAACCGGGGGACAAAGTGTTGAACAATTCTTTCTTGAATTAAATGGTCTGAATCTAAAGCAGAAGGATCAACTTTTAATTTCCCGTAATGATGATCCCAGTAAAGGGCCTTCTCGCCTGGCACACATGCGTGCTCATGAATATGTTGATTGTGGACACATGACTCAAGAAGACTACGACCGTTTCTTTACATTCGCATTTGTAAGAAATCCCTGGAGTAGGCTTGTCTCTGAATACTTACATAAGAAGCTTGATAACAAATACAGTTTTAAAGAGTGGGTAGCCAGCGCTATGCCAGAAGCGGATGACTTTAGTGATGCGTACCGGCATGTAATACCGCAATCAGATTACCTGGTTAATAAAGAAGGTAATTTGATTGTTGATTTCGTCGGGCGTTTCGAGAATTTGCAAAGCGACTTTAACAGTGTCTGCGAAAAACTGGGTATTGCTAACAGCGCACTGCCCCATGCTAACTCCACGTCGAGCTTCCGGCGCACACTGGAACGCAAGATTCGTCATTTGTTTATTAAGGAGAAGCGTATAAAGCAGCACTACACTGCCTATTATGACGCTGAAACCGCAGATAAGGTTGCCGCAATGTATGCCACCGACATTGCTATGTTTAACTATACGTTTGATGAGTAAGCTATGACTACACTATCTTCTTATAAGGGTATCCTGCCTAAACTTGGCAATAATGTATATGTGGCAGACTCTAGCCGCATGGTGGGAGACATTCGCATTGGTGATGACAGCAGTATCTGGCATATGGTTGCTGCGCGCGGCGACGTGAATCATATTGTTATCGGCGAGAGAACCAATGTTCAGGATGGTACTGTTTTGCATGTTACCCGAAAATCACCCGGCAACCCGCAAGGATATCCACTGCTAATAGGTGATGACGTAACAATCGGCCACAAGTGTATGTTACATGGATGTCAGCTGGGTAATCGTATTTTGGTAGGCATGGGCGCCATCATTATGGATGGTGCGGTAGTTCAGGATGATGTATTTATTGGTGCAGGCACACTTGTCCCGCCAAATAAAACATTAGAAAGCGGTTATCTTTATGTGGGCAACCCTATGGAAAAGAAACGTCCGCTGTCTGATAAAGAACGCGCTTTTCTGAAGCAGTCTGCCATTAACTATGTTGAACTGAAAGACGAATATTTACAGGAAGCCGGGGAAGTATAAATTCACCGGCTGTCATCCGTCAGGACGTCTGTTTTAATTCTCGTAAGTACTGTTCGACGTCATGAGTGAGTGGTTTCTCTCCGGTCCAAATGGTAAAAGCAGCAGCTGCTTGCTGAACCAGCATACCCAAACCATCTACCTCATGAACCGCTCCGTGATCTTTAGCATATTCCATAAACACGGTAGGTTTACTGCCATACACCATGTCGTAGGCCACTGTGCAATTTTGAAATACCTGGGCAGGTACGTCTGGCAATGTCCCCTGCAGGCTTGCAGACGTAGAGTTAATTACAACATCGTATGTTGCTGCCAGAGACTCCAAGGTTACCGCAACAACGCGCGCGCTTTCACTGTTGCTTGCTATTTCCTGGGCTTTGCTTAACGTTCGGTTAAAAATATGCAGAGTATTCACACCAGCTTCTAACAGCGGTTGAACCACGCCTTTTGCTGCGCCACCAGCCCCAAGTAGAAGGATGTTAGCACCTTGAAGACTTGCGCCTTTTGCATTCAGATCCGTCACCAGGCCAATGCCATCGGTATTGAACGCCAGTAGCCTGCCGTTTTCATCGCGCATCAGTGTATTGGCTGCCTTTGCTAATCTGGCAGCAGGATTACACTCATCAGCAAGTGCATAAGCCTGCTCTTTAAAAGGCAGAGTAACATTGCACCCTAGCCCCCCTGCGTTCCAAAAATCAGTTAACGCCCTTTCAAACCCATCGATTGGTGCAAGTACCTTGGTATACTCCAGTTCAACACCACAGGATTTTGCAAACATACTATGTATAGTTGGTGATAAACTCTGTGCTATTGGATTTCCAAAAACGGCGTACTTTTTCATGGGACTGTTATCTAAATTAGGCATGGGTAAAAAATCGACTCCCAACTCTACTGATGTTACCACCCCCTATCAAGCGATTGGTGGTGAAAAAGTTGCGCATGCAATTGCTAACCGGTTCTACGATATTATGGAAACCGATCCCATTGCTGCAGATTTACTGGCGATTCATCCACAACCATTAGACCGGATCAGAGAGGTATTTTACCTTTACCTTACCATGTGGCTTGGCGGTCCTAACGATTATGAACAACAACGCGGGCATCCGCGTTTGCGCGCTCGCCACCTGCCGTTTACGGTTACACCCACGTTGAAAGTGCAGTGGATGTACTGCATGAAGAAAGCCATATACGAAAATGTGCCCAACATAGCGCTGGCAGACCAATTACTGGCAGCATTGGATCAGTTGGCTAATCACATGATTAATTCAGACGCATAAAAAAGCCCTTCCGAAGAAGGGCAACAGGCAGTGCAAAAACACAAGGTGAATCTGATATTTTGTTTAATTAAAATTTGTAGCCCAAAGAAACAGTGTAGACATAAGGGTCAATTTGGATATCTTTAATTTCCCCTTTGGCTTCACCCACTTTAAACGTTGCAGAGGTATCGATGTCTATCCAGCGTGCAGACGCATTAACATGCCACTTCTCATCAATTGCATAGTCAAAGCCTAACTGTGCAGACAAACCAAAAGAATTGTCTAAAGACAGATCGCTCAGGCCGGCTTCTTTATTGGCAGATGTGAACTGTTCATCGAAGAAAATAGTGTAATTTACGCCAACTCCAGCGTATGGCTGAAATGCAGATGACGCATCGGCAAAATAGTAGTTAACGCTAACTGTTGGTGGCAAATGTGTTACTTCACCAACCTGATTACCTGTGCCCAGCGGATCAGCAACACCAAAATTTACATCGTGTGTGAACGGTGTAGCCGCTAATAGCTCAATATTGATATTGGGTGTAACAAAGTAAGCTACGTTCAAACCTAACTGCGTGTTGCTATCTACTGTTACGTTAACGCCCAGATCAGCACCACCAGCCAGAATATTTGAAGAAGAGTCATCAGGTGAAACTGATGTTAAACCGGCGCGAACCAGAATGTCGCCAGTTTCATAGGCAAACGCAGCAGGTGCTGTAACTAATGCAGCCAGGATGATTGTGGCTAAGGTTGATTTTTTCATTGTACTTTCTCACTTGTTTTAACTTGATGAGGCGTACTTTACGCTTCCTCAAATTCAAAATGTTGATCTAAAACAAGTTTGAAAATACGTTTTACTATCAGTGATTTCGAGTTGATCTGTATCAACCCGAATCACGGATCAGGGTTGATTTTACCACTCGATTGGTTTCAACCAGTCCTGTAGTTTTGCTTCAGGCGAGCCGGCCGGCGCCTCGTAGCAATATTCCCATCTGGCTAAAGGTGGCATCGACATGAGGATGGATTCTGTGCGCCCACCCGTTTGTAAGCCAAACAACGTGCCGCGATCGAATACCAGGTTAAATTCTACATAACGACCACGGCGATAAAGCTGGAACTGTCGCTCGCGCTCGCCAAATGCTATCGCTTTGCGCTTTTCAACAATCGGCACATAGGCATCGAGATAACCATTGCCAACAGCCTGCATAAAGGCAAAGCATTTGTCGAATTCCCAGTGATTAACATCATCAAAAAACAAACCGCCAACGCCGCGTGTCTCATTGCGATGCTTCAGGAAAAAGTAATCGTCACACCACTTTTTATATTCCTGGTACACGTTGTCGCCGAAGGGCTTACAAATGTTTTTCGCTACCTGATGCCAGTGTTGAACATCTTCTTTAAATGGATAAAAAGGTGTGAGATCGAAGCCGCCACCAAACCACCAGATTGGTTCTTCGCCTGGTTTATCTGCAATAAAGAACCGCACATTGGCGTGTGATGTGGGTACATAAGGGTTATGCGGATGAATAACCAGTGATACCCCCATCGCCTGAAAACTTCGGCCCGCCAGCTCAGGACGCGATGCCGTTGCAGAAGCAGGCATTTGCGTACCAAACACATGCGAGAAATTTACTCCACCCTGCTCAATCACCGCACCATTGCGCATCACGCGTGAGCGGCCACCACCACCTTCAGTACGTTCCCAGGCATCCTCAATGAAATGCCCTTTGCCATCGGCCAGTTCAAGGGTATGACAAATATTATCTTGCAGCGCGAGGAGAAATTGCTTTACCGACGCAATGGCAGATTCGGTATTAATGGCTTCATTTTGCATTAGGCATTCCGGATAATGGCGCCGGTAAGGGCGTCTTTGATCATTGAGGGTTGTGCAGCACCGCCCACTTCAGACGGAACATAATGAACGCTATCGCCAAAATAGTCCTTGGCTTGTGCAATGGTTCGCGCAGGCTCTTCACCGCTTGGGTTTGCACTGGTCGAGACTATAGGGCTGTTTATTTTGTTACAGAGGGTTCTGACACCTTCATGAGCAGAAACGCGTACCGCGATTTTATCGTGTTCACCGGTGATCCAGGCTGGTGCCGTTGCCGATTTTGGCAGCAACCAGGTTACTGGCCCAGGCCAGCAGGAAAAAATAGCAAAACGCCGGTCCTGTGGAATCGCGTTATCGTTCACAAAAGGCAATAATTGCGAGTAATTGCTGGCTACCAGGATCATGCCCTTTTCTACCGGCCGCTGTTTAATTGCCAGCAATTTGCGCACGGCAGCTTCATTATTTGGGTCGCAACCGATACCCATAACGGCTTCCGTTGCATAAATCAGTAACTCACCCTGTTCAAACGCTGCGATATCAGGATCCACTGGGGCCGACACCTGACTCATACCACCACCTCTATTGTTCGCGTTGTAACTTAAACCCGCACAGGGGCTGCGGACACACCAACTGTCCCTTTTTATCTACCATTATCGCCCAGCCACATTCCGGGCACGGCTCTGGTACGGGGGCGAAATTTACCACATATCGGCATTGAGGATAACGGTTGCAAGCAAAAAACCGCTTTCCGTATTTGTTGGTGCGGTCAATTAAATGGCCTTCTTTGCACTTTGGACAATTGACCAGCGTATCCTGCTGGCTTTTGGTGCCTTCGATGTGATGACACTCAGGGAAATTGGTACAGCCAATAAACATGCCATAACGGCCTTTTTTAATGGCCATATTCGAACCACACTCAGGGCAGTGACTGTCTTCGATAACTTTGAGGACCGTAGTTTGAGTGTCGTGCAGAGGCTTGGCGTAGTGGCATTCAGGATAGCCACTACAGCCTATAAACGGGCCGGTTTTGCTGTTTCGGATATGCAGATCTTTCCCGCAGTCCGGACACTGACCGTATTGATGCTCCAATGCATGCTCGTGTGCACTGAATAGCGAATGATCAATTTTCGACACTGTGTATCAACACTTAACCCTTACTCGGAATCAGTGCAGTATACCGTCATACTCTTCGAATAACAGATCTTCCATCTGCGCATAGGCATTTTCTTTGCCCGGCACATTAAACAGCACCATGAGGATTACCCATTTCAAATCTTCCAAACAGAATTCGGCGGAGTCGATTTCCATTACGCGGTCGATTACCATTTCACGGGTAGATGCATCAAGTACCCCCACCTGCTCAAGGAATAACAAAAATCCCTGACACTCGGTGTCTAAACGCATTTGCTCCTGATGGGTATAGATACGGCTTAAGCCACTGCTAATACCTTTACAGAAATAAGGGTTAATATCGGTTTCCTGTAGCGCAGCCAGTTTTTCAAGCCACGCCAGTGCTTTGTATATTTCATCATGATGGAATCCCGCCCGAATAAGCTCGTCGGTGAGTTCATCCTGATCGACGCGAATTTCGGTCTCACTATGAACGAAGTTCTCGAACAGATACATGAGGATATCGAACATTATATTTTCCCCCTCAAGTTGATGTAACAACCAGACAGTTGCTACGGTAACCTCGCAACTTATGATCACAGCATGGTCTGCTTAGCAAATAGACCAAAGTGTTGCGTTCGGCATTAACACTATTAAGCATAGTGCTTAATCTCAACTTATCGAAAAATCCTGTCGCTGCCAAGCATTCGGTGCGAAATATTTCATTTATTTGCTAACTGTTCTTACGCCCCAAGGGATTTGCTGATTTAACCAACAGATACCGCCTGAAATGCGCTCAATAGCTGCGGCGGTAACCTCCGGGCACAGCAACTACCTTGCCCGCTATTTCGAATTCCAGCATATCAGCCATCACCTGTGCCACCGGCATCCCGGATCGGGTTGAAATATCGTCTACACTGGTAAATTCGGTATCAACATGGGCCAGCAATCCTTGAAGTTGTTCCCAAAGTAAGTTGCTTTGAGCAGGGTCAGCGTCTCTGGATTGCGCAACATCCATTCCAAGCTCAAATAGGATGTCAGGCACGCACGTGGTAAGTGTTGCGCCTTGTTGTATTAAGTAGTGCGGCCCCGCGGTTAACGGGTGCTTTATATTGCCTGGTATTGCAAATACGTCCTTGCCCGCATCGGCAGCAAGGTTAGCCGTGATCATTGAGCCACTCTTAATTTTTGCCTCTATCACCAGCACAGCTTCCGACATAGCAGCAATAATGCGGTTTCTGCGTGGGAAGTGATACGGTTTTGGTATAACCCAAGGGGCAAACTCACTCACCATGCATCCCCCACCCGCTAGCATCTGCTGCGCCAGCTTTACGTGGCTTTTGGGGTGCATTTGTTCCAGCCCGCCCCCCATAACCGCAATCGTATTTCCACTGGTGCCGCATGCTCCCTTATGGGCCGCACCATCAATGCCCAGCGCCAGCCCGCTGGTTATAGTTAATCCCATCGCCCCCAATTCTGCCGCAAACTCCGTAGCAATAGATAAACCTTGCAAGGTAGCCCGCCGACTACCCACAATGGCAACTTGTCGTTGTGACAGCAATTGGGGATTACCCTCGCAGAACAATACCAGCGGTGGCGAGGTCAGCTCTTTTAATAACGCAGGATACAGGGGGTGATCGAAGTCGATAATGTAGCGATGTTGTGCATGAGCTTGCCAGGCTAAAGCCCTTTTAATGCTATCCCTTTGCAGATCAAAGGCGCTTGAATCTTCTTCTGTTAGTCCCGTCTCCAGTAACGCTGTATCAGATAAAGAGAATGCTTCAGTCAAACTCAATGAATGGTGGGCTAACCAGTTTTTCCAGAACGCAGGAGAACGCTTCTCGTACAGACTGAGTGACAGCCAACAATGTGCGGTGCTGGAGATATCTGCATTTGGCATAAAAGCTCCCAATGAATATTGGGAGCCTCGTACTCTTATGGTTGAGCGACGATATTCCCGGTTTTAACAACGTCGGCAGCACGAGTAATGATACCGTAACTGGCATGGGTAAACGTGCTGAAAATAACTAACTCTCCTACTTTTAAAGCAGGTTGTTCAACGGTTGAGCCGTCGTCAAATACGCTGACGACCACTTTACTTTCGCTCAGGTATTTAGGCTCATCACCATCAATGATGGTTGGCCCCTGCTGGTAAATCCCCATCACAGTGCCAGGTTGAATGTCACTTTCGCCCAGATCAACAATCACCACGTCGTACTTGCCGAGTAACTGATGCTGGTGAAGATTGCCAACAATAAAGCCCCGCTGCTCTTCCGTGGCGGCTTGAAGCGTCATATCACCTGCTATTTTCGGCTCACCGTATAACAGTTTGTCACCGCGTTTGGCTTCTGAATTGGTGCCTTCGATTTTTACCAACCACTCGCCGGCGGCGCGATCCTCCACCATTGTGGCATTGGCAATGTGGTGTACCTGTACCCCAAGCGTATTGCCGTCGAGGTCTTCGATCTTAGATTGTTTGCGAATAACGCGATACTGATCTCTGGCACGGCCGCTGCGTCGGCTCATCACCAAGTCATCATCAACAAAACGCATAGAAGCGTTCTTATCACCCAACAAATGGGGCAGAATTTTGTACTTTCCGGGATCCAGAATTTCATGATGCTGAATGTAGGGTTCGATTACCGACCACGGTAATAAACTGATTGGTGACGGTTTTGTTGTGCGCTCAACATCAGGCGACAGCGTAATACGAGGTTTATCTCTTACTACGTCCATGACAGGCTCGCCATCTACGTAACGCAATACCAGCACATCACCCGGGTAAATGAGATGTGGATTCATAATTTGCGTATTGTTGCGCCACAAATCCGGCCATAGCCAGGGTTTGTCTAAAAACAACCGGGCGATATCCCACAACGTATCGTTTTTCTTCACGGTGTACGTTGTTGGTGCGTCGTCTTTAATATCCAACGCAAGCGCTGCACAGTTAACACACCACAGCAAACCTGCGGTAATTATTGCGACCAGCGTTTTCGATTTATTTACCATTGTTCATCCTCGCCCTGCTTCGGGTGGCTGCACTACCTTGTATTATTAGATCATAATCCCCAATTATTCAGTAGTGTAATGATTATATACTGCATGAAAACCTGCTTTAGGCTAGAATAAAGGCAGTTAGCACCCTGTAAATAGTCCTATCGGACGGTGCGTATATTTCTTAATACAGAATAGAGTGTAAATAGCAACAGATGGCAATTTTAGACGTTTTACAATTCCCCGACGAGAGACTTCGCACCGTGGCTAAGCCGATTGCTGAGGTCAATTCTGAAGTTAAACAGTTAATCGCAGACATGTTCGACACCATGCGCGACGAAAAGGGCATTGGCTTGGCAGCAACACAGGTTGACCGTCACGTACGTTTGGTTGTTATGGATGTGTCGGAAGAACAGAATGAACCACGGGTATTTATCAACCCGGAGATCATTGCCAAAGAAGGCTCTACTATCAGTGAAGAAGGCTGTTTGTCGGTACCGGGAAACTACGCTAAGGTAGATCGCGCAGAAAAAGTGACGGTAAAAGCTCTCGATGGCGAAGGTAATGAATTTAAGTTAGAAGCTGATGGCTTGCTGGCGATTTGTATTCAACACGAATTAGACCACTTACAAGGAAAGTTGTTTGTCGATTATCTGTCGCCGCTCAAGCGCCAGCGTATTCGTAAAAAGCTGGAAAAAGACGCGCGTATGGCCACTAAGGCCTGAGCGCAACAATGATGACTACACCACTTCGAATTATTTTTGCAGGTACACCTGAATTCGCTGCCGATCATTTGGCTGCTTTGATAGCCAGCCACCACAACGTGATTGCCGTTTACACGCAACCCGATCGGCCTGCCGGGCGTGGGAAAAAGCTCATGCCCAGCGCCACCAAGCAACTGGCGCTGCAGCACGATGTTCCCGTATATCAACCTGAAAGCCTGAAAAGTGCGGATGCACAGCAGCAACTCGCCGATCTGGATGCCGATATTATGGTAGTGGTGGCATACGGGTTACTGCTACCCAAAGCCGTACTGGATACACCGAAACTGGGTTGTATTAACGTTCACGGCTCTATTCTGCCCCGTTGGCGCGGAGCAGCGCCTATTCAGCGCAGTATATGGGCTGGCGATAAAGAAACGGGTGTAACCATCATGCAGATGGATATTGGCCTGGATACGGGCAACATGCTGCACATTGAAACCCTGCCAATAGAAGCCGATGATACCAGTGCCAGTCTTTACACTAAGCTTGCCGGCGTTGGCCCTAAGGCATTGGTTTACACCTTGAACAACATTACTGAGTTGTCTGCCACCGTGCAGGATGACGCACTGGCGACCTATGCCAAAAAGTTATCCAAAGAAGAAGCCTTTATGGACTGGCAACAAAGTGCTGCGCAGTTAGCACGCAACATTCGAGCGTTCAATCCCTGGCCTGTATGCTGGACCATGCTTGGCGACAAGCAAATCAAGATTTGGCAGGGCCATGTTTCTCAGGACAGCACCAACAAGGCTGTACCTGGTACTCTGTTGCGTGCAGACAAACAAGGAATAGTGATTGCCACCAGCGAGGGGGCGCTTTGCCTCACGCAAATTCAAATCCCCGGCAAAAAGCCTATGGCCGTTCAGGACGTATTAAATGGACGTCAGGACTGGTTTGAAGTTGGCTCTGTTTTGCCAAGCCAGCCCGAGTAATAAAGATGAAATTACCTCCATACACCAACCTCAGAGCCGATACCGCCTGGGTGATTTACAGTGTGCTCGAGCTGGGAAAGTCATCCCGTGAATGTCTGGCAAAAGCTCAGGCCAGACACAACAAACAAGACAGCGCCTGGTTGCAAGAGATGGCTATGGGCGTATTTCGTCATGTACCACAGTTGCAGATATGGCTTCGCCAACTCCTCGACCAGCCACTCAAAGGCAATAAAAAGATCCTGGAGCATTTGTTATTGCTGGGTTTTTATCAACAGGCATATAGTCGCGTATCCGATCACGCAGCAGTATCGGCTACGGTAGATGCAGCAGATGTACTGGGCGGGATGCGACTTAAAGGCTTAATAAACGCCGTACTGCGGAATTTTCAGCGTCAGCAATTAGCTTCACAAACCAGTAGCGACCCTATTGTGGCATCGGGGTTACCCAAGTGGATGTACAAGCGCATCGCGGCAGCTTATCCGGAACAACTGGTTAATATTATTGATGCTATGAATCAACCCGCGCCCGTTTGGCTGCGGGTTAACACCCGTCAGTGTAGCCACCAGAAGTACTGTAAAGCACTGACTGAAGCGGGTATCAATTTTGAATTAAGTGACCTGCATCCGGATGCGGTCATTCTGCTTGATCGCCTGCCAATTACCACGCTACCCGGTTTCCCGCAGGGCTGGTTTAGCGTACAGGACGGCGCAGCCCAATTAGCCGCGCCCTTATTGTCACCTCAGCCTGGTGAACGGGTACTCGACTGCTGTGCCGCCCCGGGTGGAAAAACCGCGCATGTATTAGAAAAGCAGCCTGAACTGGCTGCCTGTGTCGCGCTTGACTCCGAGGCGTCGCGCCTGGAACGTTTGACTGAGAATTTGAACCGATTGCAGTTAGAAGCTGAAGTGATTTGTGCCGACGCAAGCACCCCTGACAGCTGGTGGGATGGCAATCAGTTTGACCGCATTTTGCTGGATGCCCCCTGCTCAGCAACCGGCGTGATCAGACGCCATCCCGATATTCGCTGGTTGCGAAAGCCCGCCGATATTGAAGCGCTGCAATCGTTACAACAACGCATACTTGATGCACTTTGGCCTACATTGAAACCGGGCGGCACATTGCTTTATGCAACCTGTTCTATTCTTCCCGAAGAAAATACCCTGCAAATACAGCAATTTTTGGCTCGTCAGCAGGACGCCACGTTACAACCGATGACGGATAGTGAATCAAATGACAAACCCGGCAGACAAATTTTGCCTGGCGAACAACAAATGGATGGTTTCTATTATGCGAGGCTGCTAAAGTCCGTATAACCAAGCATATAACAGCCTTTTAATAACGACGATGAAGATAATCATCCTTGGCGCCGGACAGGTAGGTGGTACCCTAGCCGAAAACCTGGTTGGCGAAAAAAATGAGATCACGGTAATCGACTCCGACCCCGTCATTTTGCGTGCATTGCAGGACAGGTTGGATTTACAAGTGGTTGCCGGGGTAGGCTCTCATCCCGATATTTTGAAAAAGGCAGGCGCCGAAGACGCTGACATGCTGATAGCCGTTACCAACAGTGACGAGAGCAACATGTTAGCGTGCCAGGTAGCGTACAGTTTGTTTAAAACGCCCACTAAAATAGCCCGCGTTCGCTCTGAACAATACATCATTTACCAAGAACAACTCTATAAACAACAGGATATTCCTGTTGACCATATAATTGCTCCCGAACAGTTGGTTACCCAGTCAATTAAGCGGCTGATCGATTACCCTGGTGCGCTTCAGGTAGTGGAGTTTGCCGATGGCAAAGCCAGCCTTGTTGCTGTAAAAGCGTATTATGGTGGTTTGCTAGTGGGCCATGCGCTTTCTGCTCTGAAAGAACACATGCCTAACGTTGAAACGCGGGTTGCTGCCATTTACCGTCGTGGCCGCCCTATCCGACCATTGGGCACCACAGTAATAGAAGCTGATGACGAGGTATTCTTTATAGCCGCAACCAAGCACATTCGCGCGGTAATGAGCGAGCTACAAAAACTCGAGTCCAGTTACAAGCGCATAATGATTGCGGGTGGTGGTTTAATTGGCGCAGGGCTGGCAAAACGGCTGGAGCACAATCACAACGTTAAGCTCATAGAGTACAGCCACGAGCGCGCTCAATACCTGTCTGCTCACCTGGATAAGACCATCGTATTTTGCGGTGACGCGTCAGATTCAGAGTTACTCAGCGAAGAAGGGGTTGATCAGGTTGACGCGTTTATTGCGGTAACCAACGACGATGAAGCGAATATCATGTCTGCTATGCTGGCCAAGCGTATGGGTGCACAAAAGGCCATGGTGCTGATTCAACGCAGTGCATATGTTGATTTGGTCCAGGGCGGCGAAATAGACATTGCGTTCTCACCTCAGCAAGCCACTATCTCGGCACTGCTTACCCATATCCGCCGGGGCGATATAGTTAATGTGTACTCACTTCGCCGTGGGGCCGCAGAAGCCATAGAGGCGATTGCTCACGGAGATCAAAACACCTCGAAAGTGGTGGGCAGGCAAATTGGCGATATTAAGCTTCCACCCGGCACAACCATTGGCGCTGTAGTGCGAGAAGATCAGGTGATCATTGCGCACAGCGACACAGTAATTGAAGCGAACGATCACGTGATCCTGTTTCTGGTAGATAAGAAATACATCAGTGACGTAGAGAAGCTATTCCAACCCAGCGCGTTTTTCTTCGGCTAACGTTGTCGGTTAACATTGTAATTTGGTTAACCGTTATTACCCGATATCATCGCAGGTTACTCTGCCACTTACCTGAATGATATGTGCAGATGTGTGCTATCTGACAGCGCTAGCCCCGCCAGAATGTGGGAGAAAACAACACCAGCAGAGAGAAGATTTCCAGCCGCCCAAACAGCATCGCGATAACCAGTAACCACTTTCCGCCATCACTCACATCGGCAAAAGTACCCGCAACCGAACCCAAGCCAGGACCCAGGTTGTTCAGCGTTGCTGCTGTGGCAGTAAACGCGCTGATGTTATCGAGTCCGGTGGCAATCAGGCCAATCATGATCACCACAAACACAATGGCATAGGCAGAAAAGAAGCCCCATACCGCTTCTACTACACGGTCAGGCATAGCACGCTCACCCAGTTTTACTGAGTAAACCGCTTTAGGGTGAATAAGCCTGTCTATTTCCCGCTTTCCCTGTAAAAACAGTAAATAAATGCGAATCACTTTTAACCCGCCGCCGGTAGATCCGGCACAGCCACCAATAAAGCTGGAAAAAATTAGCAAAATAGGCAGGAACGACGGCCAGTTAGCAAAGTCGGTTGTGGCAAAACCTGCAGTCGTACTTATAGAAACGGCTTGTATAACTGCCTGATCCAGTGCCTCTTCCGCAGTACTAAACTGATTGTGCATTACCAATACTATAAAGCACACGGTAATTAAGGCTGCCTGAATAAACAAAAATGCTTTTAATTCAGGATCCTGCCAATAGCCTTTCAGGTTTCGACCACTGGCGGCCGCATAGTGAAGCGAAAAGTTGAGCGCTGCTATCAGTAAGAAAACCGCACAAATTGCATTTACCATGGGACTGTCGAAGTATCCCAGGCTGGCATCATGGGTAGAAAATCCGCCAATCGCGATAGTTGAAAACGAATGACAAATAGCATCGAACCAGTTCATACCAGCCAGCCAGTACGCTACGGTACAGGCAATGGTAAGAGACAAGTAGATGTACCATAAGTGTTTTGCGGTATCGGCAATGCGCGGTGTCATTTTGGAATCTTTTACCGGTCCGGGTGTTTCTGCCCGGTATAGCTGCATGCCCCCTACGCCTAAGATTGGAAGAATGGCGACGGCCAGTACGATGATCCCCATACCACCCAGCCATTGTAGCTGCTGACGGTAAAACTGCACCGAGTGCGGCAAAAAGTCGATGCCCTCAATCACCGTGGCCCCAGTAGTAGTGAGGCCAGAAAAGGACTCGAAAAACGCGTCGGTTACACTCATCGACGGCTGTTCTAACAGGATAAACGGGATCGCACCAAAACTGGCCAGTACCGACCAGAACAACACAACGATCAAAAAGCCTTCTTTGGCTCTGAGGTCTTTTCTGTGTGCTCTGTTTGGATACCAGAAGGCACATCCGGTAAGAATACACAGGATAAACGCCAGGAAAAAAGGCAAACCACTACCGTCCTGATAGACCAGTGACACGATGGCAGGTGGGATCATGGTCACAGAAAACAGGGCAACTAACAGCCCCAGGATCCGAATGATAGCGCGGTAGTGCATTATTATCGCTTTTACAGAGTGGTTTATGATTGCTGCCTACACTATATAGCGAAAGCAACAATCAACCAAATTTTGCTACTTCAACGCCAATACAGACTGCACCATTTTGTCGAGTCCTATACTGACTTCCAGCATATTCTGACCCAGCATATAGGCAGGTGTTGTAACTAATTTCGCTTCCTGATCGATAATGACACTGTCTACCGCACAGTTCTGATGTTTAGCGCCAAAGGTTTCCAGGGCAGTAGCAGTACCGGCGTCATTTCCAATGGTCAGGTTGGTGTCATTGCCATATACTTTTGCCGCTAACGCCGGTGCGATACAGGCATAGGCGGCGGGTTTACCGGCTTTCGCAAAGCCCTTACACACCGTCAACACTTCGCTGTTAAACGCACAGTCTGGCCCGTCTATGGCAAACGTGCAGAGATTTTTCGCGGCGCCAAAACCACCGGGTAACACTAGTAAATCGAAGTCATCAACGTTGCACTCCGAAACGGGTTTAATATTGCCTCGTGCAATGCGCGCTGCTTCTGTTAACACGTTGCGTGATTCACCTTCCACTACTTCACCGGTTAAATGGTTTACAACGTGAAGCTGCTCCATATCGGGTGCAAAGCACTGATAGCTGGCGCCATGTTTCTCCAGACTCAGGAGTGTTAACACTGCTTCGTGGATCTCTGCACCATCGAATACGCCACATCCACTAAAAATCACCGCTGCCTTTTTCATCTACTCGTCTCCAGACCAGGCATTCACTGCCTTATGCTATTTACTTTTATAGATCTCTATTAACTAATAAAAATTTTATCAACCAATACTAGGAATTCTGCTTGAGTATGCTAGATTAGTCGGTGCCCTGCACATTGAGCATTTCTCGTACAGGCATGTTATCCACAATGATATATGGAAATAACAAAGCAGGGTAGCTTCCTATCTCCTTTTTATTTTTCCTTATTTTTCAATTAACTCTGCCATTTTCGCGCGTGGAGTTGCGATCGTGTTTTGCGATCTGAGATCACATTAGATCACAAAGTTATCCACAACTGGATCCAGACACACCCTAGCGCATTAGCCTGCTCTGTGGCATGCTTCCGTTCATTGCATAAATGAGAAGAAAATTGCCATGTCATCGTCTGAAAAACCACCATTTATTCTGGTAGATGGTTCATCCTATTTGTTTCGCGCCTTCCACGGTCTGCCTCCCCTAACCAATTCAAAAGGTCAGGATACCGGTGCCATTTATGGCGTGATCAATATGCTTAAGAGCCTGATCAAGCAATACCAGCCAACGCATATTGGTGTAGTGTTTGACGCCAAAGGTAAAACTTTCCGCGATGACATTTACCCGGAATACAAAGCAAATCGCCCGCCTATGCCGGAAGAACTGCGATCGCAAATCGAACCGCTGCACGCGATCATTCGCGCCATGGGATTACCCATTATTATTGAGGAAGGCGTAGAGGCCGATGATGTTATTGGTACCCTCGCCCGTCAGGCATCAGAGCAAGGTATTGATACCCTGATCAGCACTGGTGACAAAGACATGGCTCAGTTGGTTAACCAGCACGTTACCCTGATCAATACCATGACTAACCAGCTTATGGATGTTGAAGGCGTAAAGGAAAAGTTCGGTATTCCACCTGAACTGATTATTGATTTTCTGGCGTTGAAGGGCGACAAGGTAGATAACATTCCAGGTGTACCCGGTGTAGGCGATAAAAGTGCACAGGGCCTGTTAAATGGCATTGGCGGTATTGACGCTATTTACCAAAACCTCGACAGCATCGCCGGGTTGTCTTTTCGCGGCGCGAAAACGCTCGGTCAGAAAATGGCAGAATACGAAGAGCAGGCCCGACTATCTTATAAGCTGGCCACAATCGACGTAAACCTTAACCTCGATTACTCTCCAACTTCTCTTGCGCCTGTGCCGAGTGACAATGAGGCACTGGCTACACTGTTTAGCGAATATGAATTCAAGCGCTGGTACACGGAAGTGACGTCCGGGCAGGTAGCCAGCACGCTTGCATCAGCGGCTAACAAAGCTGAAGAACCTGAAGTAAAGCAGGAAGAAATCGCGCCACCAAGCAGTGACACCATCGACACAAACTATACCACCGTGCTGGATGAAGCCACTTTTGAGCAATGGCTAACCACGCTTCATAACGCATCGTTAGTGGCGTTTGATACCGAAACAACCAGTCTGGATTATATGGAAGCAGAGCTGGTGGGCGTGTCATTTTCGGTTGAGCCTGGTGTAGCAGCGTATGTTCCGGTTGCACACGATTATCCTGGAGCACCCGATCAACTGGATCGCAACTGGGTACTGGATAAACTGAAGCCCTGGCTGGAAAGCGCCGATCACAAAAAGGTGGGGCAGCATTTAAAGTACGACAAAAACGTGCTGGCAAATTATGGGATCACGCTTCGCGGCATCGCATTTGACACTATGCTGGAATCCTATGTATTAAACAGCACAGCAACACGCCATGACATGGATTCCCTTGCCCAAAATTATCTGGGTGTTCGCACGGTCCACTTCGAGGACATCGCAGGCAAAGGGGCTAAACAACTTACGTTTAATCAGATTGATCTGGACAAAGCCGCTTATTATGCGGCCGAGGACGCCGATATTACATTGCGCTTACATCAGGTGTTGTGGCCTAAACTACAAGCGGAACAGTCCCTCACTAGTATTCTCAGTGACATTGAAGTGCCGCTAGCGTCTGTATTGGCCCGAATGGAGCAATACGGAGTACTTATCGATTCTCAGCAGTTGTTACAGCAAAGCCAACAATTGGCGATCCGTATTGTTGAATTAGAAAAGTCGGTACACGACATGGCTGGTGAGGTGTTCAATTTAAGTTCAACCAAGCAACTTCAACAGATTTTGTTTGAAAAGCTGGAGTTACCAGCCATCAAGAAAACGCCCAAAGGCGCCCCTTCTACGTCTGAGGAAGTATTACAGGAACTTGCGCTGGATTATCCGTTACCGAAACTAATCATGGAGTATCGTGGATTAACCAAATTAAAGAGTACCTATACCGATAAACTACCCAAAATGACCAATCACCGTACGGGTCGGGTACATACGTCATATCATCAGGCCGTTGCAGCGACTGGCAGATTGTCATCTACTGATCCGAATCTGCAAAACATCCCTATCCGCACAGAGGAAGGTCGCCGGGTTCGCAAAGCGTTTATTGCACGTAAAGGCTATCAGATTGTGGCGGCGGATTACTCTCAAATTGAATTGCGCATTATGGCCCATTTGTCTGGCGACAAAGGCTTGCTGGATGCCTTTGCGCACGGCAAGGATATTCACCGGGCCACCGCGGCTGAAGTGTTCAACGTGCCAGAGTCAGAAGTGACTGACAATCAGCGCCGCAGTGCCAAAGCCATTAACTTTGGTTTGATTTACGGTATGTCGGCGTTTGGACTTGCCAGGCAGTTAAATGTGAGTCGTCAGGAAGCACAGGAATATATGAACCTGTACTTTACCCGTTACCCTGGTGTGCTGTCGTATATGGATACTACCCGGGAATTTGCCAAGGAACACGGATACGTAGAAACCGTATTTGGTCGCAGGCTTTACCTGCCAGACATTAAGGCTAGTAATGGCGCTCGTCGCAAAGGTGCTGAGCGTGCAGCGATTAATGCGCCTATGCAGGGAACAGCAGCCGACATTATAAAAATGGCAATGCTGCAGGTAGACGATTGGATTCAACAGAGCAACAGCGATGATGTCATCATGATCATGCAGGTTCACGATGAATTAGTGTTTGAAATTAAACACGAAAACATTGATGAGAATATTGCCAAGATCACAGCCTTAATGGAGCAGGCGGCTGCTCTCGCCGTGCCGCTGAAAGTAGAAGCAGGCAAAGGTGAAAACTGGGAAGAAGCCCACTAAAATTGGTAAATATATTACGGAAAAGCGCTTTCCATTTGTTAAAATTTGTTTAAATTCTGCCTTATTCGGTAATTTTATTACACTTTTGACTTGCATTTTCTTCAGTCTTCGGTACTCTTAGCTATGTAGGGTACAGAGGTGAGAAATCGTTTTTCAAACCTTTGATTTAAGCTCCAGCCATTGCTGGGGCTTTTTTTTGCCTGAAATTAGTCTGAATACTGAGATCGGCAGGTAATGGTAGTGAAGAGTGGGTACGCTCAGTTACGAGAAATTGCTGGAAAGATAGAGGCGTCAACAACCGAATTTAACGTGAAGTTTCGTGGTTAAAAAGACTTTAGTTCCTCGAACCGACATGAATTTTCAAAATAATTTAGAACACAACCATTTGTTTTAATTGAAGTTTTAAAAAAGTTTAAAAAAAGATACAAATAATCTGAACTTTCAGGTGAATTACGTACTCTTATTATCGGTTTTTTTATGTGTTTTCTCTCAGTCCTTAAACCCCATTCAGTGAATGGGGTTTTTTTTTGGAATCCTGTGATAGGAAGCATGCCAGCCACAACAAAGAGGCGGACTTTGCCTCTCTAATGCATGATGTAATTACACAGGTTCGGATTCGTCGCCCTTGTGTCTTTCCAGCCAGGTATCCAAAATCGATTCCAGCTCAGGCACCCCTTGTCTGCTCAGTGCAGAGAAAGTGTGTACGGTTACATCCCCCATAAATGCTAATACGGCTTCACGGGCCATTAACAGTTGTTCCTTGCGTTTACCGGATTTCAATTTATCCGCTTTCGTAAGCAAGGCCAGTACGGGTAATCCGGCATCAACCGCCCATTGAATCAAATCCTGATCGAGATCTT
The DNA here is from genome assembly GCF_006494365.1 of Aestuariibacter sp. GS-14. Taxonomy (GTDB): domain Bacteria; phylum Pseudomonadota; class Gammaproteobacteria; order Enterobacterales; family Alteromonadaceae; genus Alteromonas; species Alteromonas mangrovi. Next base: position 369,602 of record NZ_VHIP01000004.1, on the reverse strand, counting down.
TGAACGGATGTCGTATGTCCATTAATACCACTAACCCTTTCAGGCTTTTGCGCTTTTGCAAATACTCACCCAAAGACCGTTGCCATTTTACCTTCATGGCCAAAGGCACTTTGGCATACCCGTAACCGGGTAAGTCCACTAACCGGCGATCAGGTTCCAGTTCAAATACGTTGATTAGCTGGGTACGACCCGGTGTTTTACTGGTCCGTGCCAGATTTTTCTGACGGGTAAGGGTATTCAAGGCGCTGGACTTACCCGCATTAGACCGCCCTGCAAAGGCGACTTCAATGCCGGTATCGTCTTTCAGATGCGAAATATCCGGTGCGCTGGTAAAAAATGTTGCTTTGCTGTAATAACTCATCGTGTTACTCAAAAGTCAGTTCATCTGCTACATTGGTCTTAGTTCAATAATAAACCGATGTAATTCCATAGTTTTAGCATGGAATAGGTTTTTCTGACGCGTTAAATGTGTAAAATACGCATGATATCACGTATATCAAGATGACCGTCGGATCCTTGTAAGAGAATTATTATGAAAAAACTGTGTTTGTTGGTTTGTTTAACCCTTGGGCTTACCGCTGCTGTACAGGCAGAAGGCACGCCTGAGGCTGGTAAAGCGAAATCAGCTGTCTGTGCTGCCTGTCACGGACCTGATGGAAACAGCATGATCGAACTCAATCCTAAGATTGCCGGACAACACGAAAATTATCTTGTTAAGCAGTTAACTGAATTCCGCCTGGCATCTGCTACTGGTGGTGCAGAAGGCCGTAACAACGCGGTAATGAACGGCATGGCTGCAGCACTGAGTGATCAGGATATTGCTGATTTAGCTGCATACTTTTCCAGCCAGGAAGCTCAACCAGGTGCCACACCGGAAAACTTTGTTGAACCAGGTCAGGCTTTATACCGTGGTGGCGATGCCTCTCGTGGTGTAACTGCATGTATCGCTTGTCACGGCCCACAAGGCAATGGCATGCAGTTAGCTGGTTTCCCTGATATCAGTGGTCAACATGCTTCATACACCGCAGCGCAGCTGAAAGCCTTCCGCGCTGGAGAGCGTCACAACGACATGAACGGTATGATGCGTGACATCGCGTCTAAGCTTACTGACGAAGACATCGAAATTCTGTCTAACTACGTTGCAGGTTTACACTAAGTTATTGATTAACGGCGAATGTTAATTTTTTGTAACACTCGCTGTTGTAATCTTATACAGATGGTGTATCCTAGTTGGCGTCGTGAAACCTGTTGTGAAACAGTCCGACTCTAATAACAACAATATTTATACAGGATGATCTATAAAGCGTCAGGAAGACCCAGAACAACAATTTGCTCTGTTAAAAAGAACAATAAGGGGAGCACTGCAGGACGCCAGCCGCACAGAGAAGTGCACTAACGGGAGAGGTGTCATCTGACACTCATTTATGAAGGTGATGGTGTGATACCATCGCCTTTTTTATTGGCTGTTGAATATGAAACTATCCTGCCCGCTGTGTAAAAGTCATCATATCTTTGCATTCCATGCCGACAAACAACGGAGTTACCACCGCTGCAAATCTTGTGCGTTAGTCTTTGTTGATCCACAACAGTTACCGGATAGCACTCAGGAACGCCGCGAGTACGAACTACACGAAAACTCACTTCAGGATAACGGCTATCTGGCTTACCTTGCCAGATTGTACGATTGCCTGGCCCCCCACTTGCGCAACAATATGACCATGCTGGATTATGGCTCGGGTCCCTGCCCGGCACTTGCGCACATTTTTGCAGAGGCAGGCTATGCTATGGATTGTTATGACCCCTTCTTTGGCCCCATGGAAATTGCAAAAAACCAGTATGATGTGATCACCGCAACGGAATCTATAGAGCACTTTCACGCGCCCATTAAGGAGTGGAAACACTGGATGACATTGTTAAAACCTGGCGGATGGCTGGGGATCATGACTAAACGCGTGTTAGATCAGCCGCGGTTTGCCAATTGGCATTACAAAAATGACCCTACGCATGTGAGCTTTTTCTCAGAGGACACTTTCAATTGGCTGGCAGCGCAATATCAGTTAAATGTCATTTTTCCGGCCAACGATATTGTATTGATGCAGAAGCCTGGCTGATTACAGGGTATAATGAAATAATTCACGCTTAATAACGAGTGTTCGGTAAATGACAAAGAAAAGAAAATCGCGCAAAGTAGGCTTAATCGGCGTTCGAAAGGATCCTGATTACGTACATGAAAAATCCTCTGGCCGCGTAAAGAAGCACAAAGGCAAGCCTCCTGGTAGTCGTCACAACGTTGAAACGAAAAAGCAGCAGGCATCGTCTGGCTCGGTATCGAAAGATCCTCGCCATGGTAGCAAGAAGCCTGTTCAGTTAGTTAAAAGCACGGTAAAACCAGCCCAGCGCAAGTTTGCTACGCCTGCACAGGAGCTGGCGGCGCTTGAAGCGGATGACCGCTTGTCGTCGCTACTCGATATGCTCGACGAAGGCGAGGCGCTTACCCAGGAACAACAAAAGTACGTTGACGAAAAGATGGCGCGCCACCGTATTTTATGTGATTTGATGGGTATCAGTTCAGACGATGATGAAGACGACGATTTAGATGATTTCGACAAGCTCGATGCCATCAAAATCGACGATTACACCAGGTAGTGTTAGCGATGTGGTGGTATTTGCTTGCCTCTGTTGGCTTAGTGATCATAGCGGTATTAGGAGTCTATGCTGGTAAGCTGATATTTCAGTTACAGGCTCAAACTCAAAAGCAACAGGCTGCACGTGCTCAACGGGTCGAAACCATACTTGAAAGTATTCATACGATTTCCAGAGCCATGCAGCAGCAACAATGCAATGTGTCGGAGGGCGCGATCCGTATTTGTCGGTTATTTGCCGCCCTGCCTGACACCACACCGGTGGATTACAAGGCGCAATTTCCGGCCATTCATGCATTGTTTGTGGATGTGAGTGGATTTTCGATTTTGACTGATCGCAAAGCGTTAACCAAGCAACAACGCTTTGCCGAAGACAAGGCGCGGGAAATTATTGAAGAACAACACGAATCCATTGTGCTTCGCGAATTACCCGCAATCATTGCGTATTGTGAGACCCGTCAGCCTTCTCTGGCTAATTCACAGGTAATTTTATAATAATGGCAATCGTTGGCGTGGTCGTTCACCATGCCAACTGCCTGCATAAATGCATAGCAAATTGTCTCCCCCACAAATTTGAAACCCGCCTTTTTTAACGCCTTCGCCATAGCCTTAGACTCTGGAGTCGAAGTAGGAGCAATACGGTAATCGCGCCAGGTATTCACGATGGTTTTGTGGTTGGTGAACTGCCAAATGAAATCGCTGAACGATTGTGTTTCCGTTAATTTAAGGTAAGCCCTGGCATTCTGAATAATCGCATTAATTTTTGCCCGGCTACGAATAATGCCTTTGTTCGTCATTAACCGTTCAACATCTTCGTCGGTCATGGCGGCTACTTTTACCGGATCAAACTGATAAAATGCTTCTTCAAATGCAGGCTGTTTTTTCAATATGGTTATCCAGCTCAGACCGGCCTGTTGACCGTCCAGACACAGTTTTGCAAACAGCTGCTGAGAATCATACTCAGGCCGGCCCCACACTTCGTCGTGGTACTGTTGATAAATAGGATCATCTGATACCCAACCGCAGCGCTTTATCGTCATCACATTCCCCTCAGGTTAAATCCGCAAGCAATTCGTCTTTTGCGGCCCAGAATAGCAAGCCAGTGCTAAAAAGCCCCGAAAATCCGCATTTGGGCCGATTAAATCACCCCTTAGGCCTACATTCACAGGCTTTCAGAATGTATACTAACCCACCTTTAAGTCATCAGTCAGTTACAGTCGTTAATGTATGCACAAGTACGATATTAAAACATTTCAGGGTTTGATCCTTGCCTTACAGGATTATTGGGCCAGACAAGGCTGCGTTATCATTCAACCACTGGATATGGAAGTGGGCGCAGGTACATTCCATCCCATGACATTTTTGCGCTCTTTAGGCCCGGAGCCGATTAGCAGTGCTTATGTACAACCTTGCAGACGTCCGACTGATGGCCGCTACGGCGAAAACCCAAACCGTTTACAACATTACTATCAGTTCCAGGTAATGTTAAAGCCGTCTCCAGATAATATTCAGGAGCTGTATCTTGGCTCATTGAAAGAGCTGGGATTTGACCCGCTGGTCCACGACATCCGGTTTGTTGAAGACAACTGGGAATCTCCTACCCTTGGCGCGTGGGGCCTGGGCTGGGAAGTCTGGCTAAACGGCATGGAAGTGACACAGTTTACTTATTTCCAACAAGTAGGTGGTCTTGAGTGTAAGCCGGTTACCGGCGAAATTACTTACGGTCTTGAGCGTCTGGCCATGTATATTCAGGGCGTAAACAGCATTTACGACCTGGTGTGGACCAACGGCCCAATGGGCACCGTTACTTACGGCGATGTATTCCACCAGAACGAAGTTGAGCAGTCAGCTTACAACTTTGAGCATGCTAATGTAGCAGCGCTGTTTAACACCTTTGACGAGTGTGAAGCTGCCAGCCAGTATCTGATTGAACAGAACCTGCCATTACCAGCCTACGAACAGGTAATGAAGGCGTCTCATGCATTTAACCTGTTAGACGCACGTCACGCTATCTCTGTAACAGAAAGACAGCGCTATATTTTAAGAGTAAGAACCCTGGCAAAAGCCTGCGCTGAGGCCTATTACCAGGCCCGCGAAGCGCTGGGATTCCCGCTTTGCCAGAAGGAGCAGTAACAGTGCGTACCGAGAATTTATTAGTTGAATTAGGCACAGAAGAACTGCCGCCAAAAGCACTGATGCAGTTGGGCAGCAGTTTTGCCAATAACGTTGAAGAAGCACTTAATCAGGCAGAGCTATCATTCAACAGTGTTACCTGGTATGCCGCGCCCCGTCGTTTAGCCGTTCGTGTGGAAGCACTGGTAGACAGCCAGCAGGATAAAGTGGTTGAGAAGCGTGGCCCTGCCGTAGCGGCAGCTTTTGACGCCAACGGCCAAGCTACAAAAGCCGCGTTGGGCTGGGCTAGCGGCAACGGCATTACCATCGATCAGGCCGAACGCCTGGTAACCGATAAAGGTGAATGGCTGATGTACAAGGCTTCCGTAAAGGGCCTGGGTATCAGCGAATTGCTCGAAGGTATTGTGAGTCAGGCAATATCAAAACTGCCTATTCCAAAGCCGATGCGTTGGGGTAACTACAACACGCAGTTCATTCGTCCGGTTCACACGTTGTGTGCCTTATATGGCGGCGACCTGATTGATATTTCCGTACTGGGACTTACCAGTGGCCGTACACTGCAAGGGCACCGTTTCCATGGTGAAGCGCGCTTTGAATTGGATCACGCAGACAACTACCTGTCTGCCATGCAAGCCCATTTTGTTGTGGCTGACTTTGCCACTCGTGCGACGACTATTGCACAGTCGTTGAATGAGCGCGCTCAGGCTTTGTCGTTAATTGCAGATTACAATGAAGATTTGCTCAACGAGATTGCCGCGCTGGTGGAATGGCCGGTGGTAATGCAAGCCAGTTTTGACGAAGCCTTCCTGCAAGTACCCAAAGAAGCGCTGATTTACACAATGAAGGACGATCAGAAATACGTTCCGCTTCTGCATAGTGATGGCAGTCTGTCGAATAAATTCCTGTTTGTTAGCAACATTGATAGTCAGGATCCAAGCCAGGTGATTGGTGGGAACGAGCGCGTTATCCGCCCTCGCCTTGCTGATGCAGAATTCTTTTTTAATACCGATAAGAAGCACAGTCTTGCGTCGCGTTTGGATTCCCTCGACACCGTGTTATTCCAGAAGCAACTCGGCACACTTAAAGACAAGTCTGACCGCATCGCTTCCTTGTCTGGTTATATTGCGTCAGTTATTGGTGCAGATGAGCAGCAAGCCAATCGCGCGGGTTTATTGTCTAAAACGGATCTGATGACCAATATGGTCAGCGAGTTTCCGGATGTACAAGGTGTAATGGGCAAGTACTATGCCCTTCACGACGGCGAATCTGAACTGGTCGCTAATGCACTGTATGAGCAATATTTGCCACGCTTTGCAGGAGACGTATTGCCCTCTTCATTGGAAAGCGCGGCGGTAGCACTTGCTGATAAATTTGACACACTGGTTGGCATTTTTGGTATTGGTCAGTTGCCGAAAGGCGATAAAGATCCTTTTGCACTGCGCCGTGCCGCAATTGGTGTGCTGAGAATAATCACTGAAAAATCCCTGGTTGTGGATTTAGAAGATGTTGTTGCCCGTGCAGTTGCTATCTATGGTGACAAGCTAACCAACCCAGACACCCAGCTCCAGGTGGTTGATTTTATTCTTGGTCGATTCAACGCATTGTTGCAAGACCAGAACATCGAGATCGACGTTATTCAGGCTGTTTCGGCCCGTCGCCCTACTCAGCCAACAGACTATCTTGCGCGCGTAAAAGCGGTAGCTGAATTCAAAACGAATGATGCGGCAGAAGCCCTCGCTGCTGCTAACAAGCGCGTTGCCAACATACTTGCCAAGAACAATGTTGAAGGCGATTCTATCGTTAACGAAGCGCTATTACACGAAGCCGCCGAACAGCAATTAGCCCGTGATATAAACGCTATTAGCGATAGCATTTACAAAGCGGCTGCCGAGCGTGACTACGGCCATGTATTGAGCACGCTTGCAACGTTGCGCCCCAGTATTGATGCATTCTTCGACAACGTAATGGTAATGGCTGACGACGACGCGGTAAGAACTAATCGCCTGGCGTTGTTGCTTGCCTTACGTGAGCAGTTCTTAACAACCGCAGATGTATCATTACTTGCAAAGTAAGGCGTTATTTAGATAACAGTGTGGCTTGCCTGGTTATGTTTTTGGCCAGGCTTAGCCCGCTGAGTGTTGGAGTTGTAATGCACAAATACAGGTTATTACTTGCCCCCATTGTCATGCTACTTACGGCATGTTCGCAAACGGCGCAGTACCCTATTTTTACCCCTCAAAAGCCTGAAATCGTGTTTAGTGATTGGTATTTAAGAGGCATTTTTAACTGGTGGGAAGCCCAACCTCGCTATCAGCTCATGTCGACTAAAGATGGTTGGTATGTTGATGTAGAGCTTATTGCTGACCAACAGCCCTACGACTTCAAGTTCTCTAACGCAACCTGGTCAACCGAGCAAACCTGTGGCAGTAGTTATAAAGGTTATGCTGTTTCTGTGAACTCAGACACCGTACTTACCTGCGGCGAGTATGCGGAGAATCTACAGTTCACGCCCATAAAAACAGGAGTTTATCGGTTTACGGTAAAAGGTAAGCGAGCGAGCGGCATAGTTCTAACTGTTACAAAAAAGCCCTAAACTATTGTATTTAAATAAAAAAGCAGGCTAACGCCTGCTTTTTTATTTTCCGAAATATCTATGTTATTTTAACAGCTTATCTTACCGGCTCCGCATGCGCTGCAGATCTAAAAATAGCGTTTAAGAACATAACGTTAAGTCCATCCAGATACGCCCGTGTTGTGGGCTCCTGAGTAAATGCGATTACCATTCCGCGACCTAGTGGCTGATGAATAAGAAACGGCTTGTAGGCCAGCTGCGCTTTGTTTTCTTCCCACAGGTATCCACTAGCCAATACATCCTCTTTCGACTTAAACCAGGCTACGTTTTCGCCACTTTCTAATTTTACCGGGGAATAGATGTCATTGCCGTATACCATTGCAATGACTTCTGGATTTACACCAGCTGTCAGCCAGTGTTCCTGATCGACTTCGACCTTAGCGAGAACACCTGCAACGCTATCTGGCATATCCGTATCATTTTCTATGGCAAGAATAAGGTCGGCTTTTGATTCGATGAGTTGGCCGTCAATCAAATCACTGTCTTTTGGTGATGACGAGCCGTCTTCACTGTAAGCAAGCTCACGCTTGGCATCCAACAAGCCAGCAGCTTCACTGGCAGCCCATTGCGTAGCATCAGACATGGTAATCAACACACCACCACGGCTTACCCAACCAGCCAGATTCTCAGCGCCCGATTTACCCAGGTCCCGACTGTAATTACCTGAAGGTAGGATCAACACTTGGTACTGACTCAAATCTGCACGTTGCAAACGATCAGCGCGAATAGCGGTTACCGGATAGTTAAACTGTTGCTCTATCACAAATCGCGTATTGCCTGCACTCAACGAACTGGTAGGTTCGTCCCACGCCATAGCAATTTTGGGTGCCGTCATATGGACAGTTTTTTCACTTCCAAAGCTTGGGCCTTTGGTAACCCAACTGGTATCCACACCCACTATCTTTGCGCCCGTTTGCTCTGAAAGTGTTTGCATTGTTTGTGGTAACGACGATGCGTTTGCATGGCGTTCAATCACCAGTGTGCCCGCGGGATAGTTTACGCCTTCCAACGTAAATGCTTCATCTGCGCTCTTCAGTGATATGCCAGCTTGCAGCGCCGCTGTGAGTAATCTTCCTGCCGCCATATCACCCCAAGGCACAAGATACGCTACCTTTGCATCTGCGTTTATAAATGGCTGAACAAGCTTGTCTGTTTCATCTACCAACCGACTTTTTACTTCTACGGCCTTACCACAACGCGCAGTATCGATATTGAACATCAAGGGTAATGACCATCCGGTTACGTCGTATATCTCGTCTCTGAGCTTTCTGGCTCGTCTGCGCTCCTGCTCATCAACGAATGCTTGAGGCATATCTACTTGTTCGGTAAATGTAGTTTTTACAAATCGCCCTCTTGGCTGTGCGGTGTCAATAATATAGGCACCAGCCTGGTATCGTTCACCACAGGCTTTAAAGTCTTCTGTTGCCTGCTTTACTATCACTCCATGTTTAGCCATTAATGTAGCCAGGCGATGTGTTCCTGCAACGTCCCGGGTATTTGGCAGAATAAAGCTGCGTTCTTTTTTATCGTTCTCACCCGCTTCGATGGCCTCTACCTGGTAGTCATAGAAGTCTGTGAGTATCTTCTTGCGGTTTTCTGCGGTTGCCTGTGCAGTGCTTAATGCGGCCACAAAATGGCGTTGTACCGTGTCGCGGTAATGTTTTATTTCACCTGTGCGTGTTTTGTATATTTCACCGCGGGTTGATGCTACTTCATAAGTGGCAGCAGAGGCGCCGTAAAACGTTGGCCAGCTGTCACCATACCCAGGATAAAAGCCATCAAATACCTCACGGGTAAAATAGCTAAAGCCAAAGTCATCGAAATGTCTGGCGTTATTCTTTCCAATAATGTCGTTGTTGGCTAATTGATCTGGCTGCATGTATGGATTAATGGGTTGTGCTGCGGGAACAAAGAAGTAGGTGTCATCTCCCCCCATTTCGTGTAGGTCAATCACTACCGTTGGCTTAAAGTGATTGATAGCTTTGATACGTCCAGCCGTTTCAGGTTGTGTTATTGCCAGCCAATCGCGATTCATATCGAACAGGTAGTGATTGCTTCGTCCTCTTGGCCATGGTTCATTGTGCTCAGCACTTAACCTGTCATCACTGTGCACCATCCCAACTGTTGCGTAGTAATGACTTATAAAACGGCTTCGCCCATCCGGGTTTTGCAGTGGATCAATAAATACCAGTGTATTACTCAATATTGTTTTATTTACCGGGTCTTCTGGTGCAGCCAGCAAATGATAGGCTGTTTGTATAGCTGCGTCAGTGCTGCTTATTTCGTTTCCATGTACCCCATGTTGCAACCAAACTGAACTGGGTAAAGACGCTATAATTTGATTGGCTTCGCCTTTGCCCAGACTTTTTGGGTCAGACAGCTTTTGCATATTGTTCGCAAACGCATCCAGATTAGCCAGATGTTCTGCGCTACCCACCACTGCATAAATGAGCGCTCTGCCTTCCCAGGTTTCGCCATATTTAACTAGCTTTATGTTATCAGGTGCGGCTGAAGCAAGGGCTTCAAAGTATTTTATCAGGTCGGCATGGCTGGTGATTCGCTCGCCCACCTTGTAGCCCAGGATACTTTCTGTAGTGGGAATATTGGCATTGTAATTCACACCTGGCCAATAGCTGAACTCGGTAGTTGGCATATCATTAAATGATTGTGCGAGTGCATTTCCCGTAAATGCGCTCGAAGTTAAGGCAACAATGCACGAAGCAATCATTGTTTTACTGATTGTATTGAGTTTTCCCATAGTTTTTCCAGTCGTATCTTTTTAGCTATTTTTTATTATTTAAGCATGCTTCAAGCGCTAACACTATGTAAGTTGCAGTAGGTTTTCGTGCTGTGGTCGAAAATAATAAGCCCGACTAAAAGTCGGGCTCGGTATTAACTATTTTATGTGGACTCTTTATTACTACACATCCAGGTTTTCTACGTTTAGCGCGTTTGCTTCGATGAATGCACGACGCGGTTCTACCTGATCACCCATTAATGTAGTAAACAGTTGGTCGCAACCGATAGCATCCTCAATGGTAACCTGAAGCATACGACGGCTGGCTGGGTCCATTGTGGTTTCCCAGAGCTGGTCAGGGTTCATTTCACCCAGACCTTTATAGCGCTGAATATACTGACCGCGCTTAGCTTCGCCCATCAACCAATCCAATGCTTGTTTAAATTGGCTCACAGGCTCTGTGCGCTCATTACGCTTAATATAGGCACCTTCTTCCATCATGTTATTGATGGCATCGTTCAGGTCGCGTATACGCTTATATTCAGCTGATTCTATAAAGTCTCGACCCAGATTGTACTCGTAGTCGATACCATGCATTCGCATAATAATTGAAATGTAGAATTCACTACGCTCTTGATCGCGTTTGATTTCAAACTTATACAAAGCGCCATCAGTTTCTTGTGTTTCAAGCGCTTCAGTAAATTCCTTAGCAAATGAAGTCAGCGCATCTTCATTATTCAAATCGCTAGTTGAGAGCGTTTTAGTGTAAATCAGTTTATACCAAAGACTTGGAGGCATTACACGATGCATTCTGGCAATCATTTTTTCAATTGCCTGATATTGATTCACCAGATTTTCTAATGCTACACCTTTAATCGCTGGCGCATTTTCTGAAGTGAAAAGTTCTGCACCATCTACCGCAATAGATGTAAGGTAGTTGGTTAATGCGTCATCATCCTTCAGATACTGCTCTTGCTTACCCTTTTTCACTTTATACAATGGTGGCTGTGCAATATACACATAACCGCGTTCAATAATTTCGGGCATTTGACGATAGAAGAATGTCAGCAACAAGGTACGAATGTGTGAACCATCCACGTCGGCGTCCGTCATGATAATTATGCTGTGATAGCGCAATTTGCCAGGATCATACTCATCTCTACCGATCCCACAACCCAGTGCAGTGATCAGCGTAGCCACTTCCTGAGAAGAAAGCATTTTGTCGAAACGCGCTTTTTCTACGTTAAGAATTTTACCTTTCAGAGGTAATATTGCCTGATTCTTACGATTACGACCCTGTTTGGCAGAACCACCTGCCGAGTCACCTTCCACTATATAGAGTTCGCTAAGTGCCGGGTCTTTTTCCTGACAATCTGCCAGCTTTCCTGGCAATCCAGCTAAGTCCAGTGCGCCTTTGCGGCGAGTCATTTCACGCGCTTTTCTCGCAGCTTCACGAGCTCGTGCAGCATCTATGATCTTACCCGCGATGATTCTACTTTCAGCAGGGTTTTCCAACAGGAATTCTGCCAGCTTTTCGTTCATGGCTGATTCTACTGCTGGACGTACTTCAGACGAAACCAACTTATCCTTTGTTTGAGACGAGAATTTAGGATCGGGTACTTTTACCGATACAACCGCAGTTAAGCCTTCACGGGCATCATCACCACTGGTGGTTGTCTTGGCCTTTTTGTTCATACCCTCGGTTTCCATATAGTTATTAAGCGTACGGGTAAGTGCGCCACGGAAACCTGCTAAGTGTGTTCCACCATCACGTTGTGGGATGTTATTGGTAAAGCAGTAGATGTTTTCCTGGAAGCCATCGTTCCACTGCATAGACACTTCTACTGAAATGCCATCTTCACGTTCACTAGAGAAGTGAAATACCTTCTGATGAATGGGTGTTTTATTTCTATTCAGATATTCAACAAACGCCTGGATACCGCCTTCATAATGGAAGTGATCCTCTTTACCATCACGCTCATCTCTTAGCTTAATGGATACACCTGAGTTAAGAAAAGACAGCTCACGTAGTCTTTTAGCCAGGATGTCATAGTGAAAAAGCGTGTCAGAGAAGGTATCACTGCTTGGCCAGAATCGAACGGCTGTACCGGTTTTATCGGTATCACCAATCACAGCAAGTGGCGCTTGAGGTACACCATGTTGATATTCCTGCTCATGCGTTTTTCCACCGCGACGAATAGTCAGTTTCAATTTTTTAGACAATGCGTTTACAACGGAAACACCTACGCCGTGTAGGCCACCAGACACTTTATAAGAATTGTCGTCAAACTTGCCGCCGGCGTGAAGTACCGTCATGATTACTTCAGCAGCAGACACCCCTTCTTCTGGGTGTAATGCAGTTGGAATACCACGACCATTATCTGATACAGATACAGAGCCATCAGTGTGAATTTGTACGTTGATTTCGGAACAATAGCCGGCTAACGCTTCATCTATGGAGTTATCTACAACCTCGAATACCATGTGGTGCAAACCAGTACCATCATCGGTATCACCAATATACATACCCGGGCGCTTTCTTACGGCATCCAGTCCTTTCAGAACTTTAATACTGGAAGAATCATAAGTGTTCTGTTCTGACATTTAGTTCTTACTCCTCGCTCACGCTACCATGTTCCACGTGAAACATTTTTTTGTCTTTATATTTATGTACAAATTCAAGTTGCTCTTGCTCAATGGCGGTAACAAATACTTGCGTCCCGGTGTCGATTAAGCCATCAATGAATCTTTCTCTTTTGTCTGCATCGAGCTCTGCGCCTATATCATCCAGTAAGAAAATACCGTGGCGTTGAGTCTCTAGCGTAAACAGTTTTGTTTGCGATAACTGCAGCGCGGCTACAGCCATTCTCAATTGCCCTCGAGACAATAATTCCTGCGCCTGCACACTATTTACTTTAAACCTCAAATCAGCCTTATGCGGTCCAACTGAGGTATGTCCAATTTTCAGGTCGTAAGCCATTTTGTTTTCAAGACTATCACTTAAAGACCTGTCTTTTTCCCACCCCTTATAATACGAAATTTCTACGGAAAACTCAGGTAGAAATTGCTCACAAGTTGCGTTAAATAGCGGAATTAATCGTTCTACATAAGAATTTCTGAGTGAATCTATACGTTCCCCCAGTATATTGAGTTGTTGATCCCAATAAGCCATCTGTTCACGTTCTAGCCGTTGCACAATTCCAGCCTTAAGCAACGCGTTTCTGTTTTTAAGCACTTTTGCATATTGCTTCATTAGCCCTGCATAAGATTGTTCCACGTGAAACAATCCCCAATCACAAAAGCGACGACGCTCTGAAGGCGAGCCAATAACGAGATCGGTACTTTGAGGCGTGAATAACTGAACAGGTACAAGACTTACCAAATCGCTAAGGCGATTTGAATGCTCTCCATTAATACTGCATTGAAACTGGTCGGATAAACTTCGGGATAATCCAATTTTCGATACTTCGTCAACCTCGTTGCGGCACTGCGCAAAAATAGTGAAGGCATCGGATTCACGCTGAATTACAGACTGATGTTTGTTCGTTCTAAAAGAGCGACCAAAACCCAGATAGTGAATGGATTCCAGTAAAGAGGACTTCCCACTCCCATTCTTTCCAATGATAATACTCAACGAAGGTGAAGGATTAAGCAACGCAGAATTGAAATTACGAAATGTAGTTAATGATAGTGAGGTTAAAATCACATTCCTCTCCAACTACTACACGTTCGCGCAGAACGAAAAATGCCCAGGGATACTGAATAAATCATTTCAAATCACATGGGCATTTTAATACAAATAAAATCGACTTAAACGCAGCAAACTACAGACGCATCGGCATGATAACGTAAAGAGCGGCTTCATTCTCGGCGTCTTCTATAAGCGCACTGGAATTAGCATCGGTCAGATTAATCTTCACGTTGTTCGACACAAGCGAATTCAATACATCAATCAAATAAGCAACGTTAAAACCAATCTCCAGAGAATCGCCCTGATAATCAATATCTACAATCTCTTCGGCTTCTTCCTGCTCTGGGTTATTTGCCGTGATTTTTAATTCACCCGGAGAAATATTTAATCGAACGCCGCGGAACTTCTCGTTCGATAAAATAGCAGCCCTGGAGAAAGCGTCTTTGAGCACATCTTTTCTGGCCAGAATGATCTTATCACCGTCTTTGGGTAATACGCGGCGATAATCAGGAAAGCGACCATCTACTAACTTACTGGTGAAAATAAAATCAGAAGAGAATAAACGAATGTGATTTGCACCAATCTGAATCTTTAACAACTTATCGTCGTCTTCAATCAAACGGGAAATCTCTAATACACCCTTACGGGGAATAATAACCTGACGAGCAGACAAGGTTGCAGCCGTGTATTCCATACGACATAAAGCCAATCGATGACCATCGGTAGCCACAGTGCGAACCAAATGCTCTTCGGTTTCCAATGACATACCATTCAGGTAATAACGTACATCCTGTTGTGCCATCGAAAACTGAACACTGTCGATGAGGCGCTTCAAATTAGCGCCAGACACTTCAAATTCCAACTCACCTTCCCAATCTTCAAGATTAGGATAATCACTGGCAGACAATGTAGACAGTGTATATCTGCCGCGGCCAGCGCGAAGCAACGCCTTGTTGCCATCCAATGAGAAGTTGATTTCGCTACCTTCCGACAATCCACGGCAAATATCGAATAACTTTTTAGCCGGAACAGTAATTTCGCCTTCAGCAAAATCACCTTCTAATTTAACACTAGAGATAAGTTCAACCTCTAGATCCGTGCCGGTTAACCATAGTGCGCCTTCACTTACCTTAATGAGCACGTTAGACAAAATTGGCAAAGTGTGGCGTCTTTCAACAGCACCAGAAACAAGTTGTAATGGTTGTAAGAAATTTTCCCGGCTGATGGTAAAGTTCATCGAATTCTTATCTCGCCTTTGTTTGTGATAGATTTAAGAAGACAGTGTTCTGATTAAGTTTTTATAGTCTTCTTTTATATCATGACTTTCTTCTTTTAGCTGCTCTATTTTGCGGCAAGCGTGGAGCACCGTTGTATGGTCTCTGCCACCAAACAAGTTACCCAATTCGGGTAAACTGTGATTGGTTAACTCTTTCGCTAATGCCATGGCAACCTGCCTAGGCCGAGCAACACTGCGACTGCGTCGTTTAGACAGGATATCAGATACTTTGATTTTATAATAATCAGCAACCGTTTTCTGAATATTATCCACCGTAACCAGCTTTTCCTGCAGCGCTAACAAATCGCGCAATGCTTCACGAACAAAATCGATAGTGATTGGTCGCCCGGTGAAATTCGCGTTTGCGATAACCCTGTTTAGTGCCCCTTCCAGTTCGCGAACGTTGGAACGTAATCGTTTGGCTATAAAAAACGCCACTTCATTAGGTAGCTGGATATTATTTTCTGCCGCTTTGCGCATCAAAATGGCAACACGCGTTTCTAGTTCCGGTGGTTCTATGGCAATGGTTAATCCCCAGCCAAAACGCGATTTTAGTCTGTCCTCTACCCCGTCAATTTCCTTTGGATAGCGGTCTGACGTCAGTATGATTTGCTGGTTACCTTCTAATAGTGCATTAAAGGTATGGAAAAACTCTTCCTGAGAACGCTCTTTATTAGCAAAGAACTGAATATCATCGATGAGTAGCGCATCCACAGAACGATAAAAACGTTTAAAATCTTCAATGGCATTGTTTTGTAGCGCTTTAACCATGTCCTGTACGAAACGCTCGGAATGCATGTATACAATCTTTGCATCTGTTCGATTAGCCATAATCCCATTGCCAACAGCATGCAATAAGTGAGTCTTACCTAAACCGGTACCGCCGTAAATAAACAATGGATTATAGGAACCACCCGGATTATTCGCTACCTGACTCGCTGCCGCTCGGGCTAGCTGGTTACTTTTACCCTCAACAAAGTTATCAAACTGATAATTAGGGTTGATATTACTCTTGTGACTCAAGCCTTCCGGAATAGGCACAACAGTCGCTGTCGATGCTGGCTTTACCGGTGCAGGCTTTGGTTGAATAGTCTGAGCAGACACAACAGGTGCTACTACTACGTCTCTACGAACAGAATGAGTAGCGGAATTTACCGCAGAAAAATTGTGCGCGGCTGGCGCGGACGGCGGAGAAACGGGTACCGCAGGCGCACTGGCAATGCTATGCGAAGCCGACCGACGCTGAACAACTTCAAAACGAAGTTGTGGCGCATCTGTGCCTGCAAATTCTATAAATAACTGATTGATTTTATCGCGATACTTTTCGCGAACCCAATCAAGAATAAACCGATTCGGAGCATACAAGGTTACAGCAGCGTGATCCTGTTCAGATGTAAGTGGTCTTATCCACATCACAAATTGCTGAGTCGGCAGTTCCTGGCGCAATCGCTCCAGACACTGGTTCCATAAAGACATATTATTATTATGCTCCGTTATAGCTGAGGGCTTTTATTTATTGGTTTTCAGAGTTTCTTTATATATTTGGCAACGCAAGCAAAGTAATGCAATGTGCGATCTACTTTGTTGGCAAAATTGCGCTGTGTGCGCACAGCCTGTGGATTATCTTACTTATTCGATCCAAAGTAAATCAGGATCGCAAATTTTATTCCAGTCACACAACATATCTATTTGTAAATTATAGTAAAACTTAAAATAAAATTCCGGATCACAATAATCCGATCCACGATCCTGTATAGGCGATCAGTATTGGATCATTTTAAGATCCATGCCAATTACAATAAAAAAACTTGTAATTCTGTGGATAATTTAACTTGACTATATAGTTATTCACAGGTAGCGATCCAAACTAAACAACCACTGCGCAAAATAAACCGTTTATTTAACTAATTAAGCAGTGGTTACCATTGACACAAGCCCTTTAGATCTCTAGAATTCAGCGTCCTTTTGCAGTGCGATGTGTTTTTATCGTGATGCAAATAAGTTTGTTTAACCACGATTAGTGAGACTTTGGTCATGAAAAGAACATTTCAACCGAGCAACCTAAAGCGTAAACGCTCTCACGGTTTCCGTGCACGTATGGCGACTAAAAATGGTCGTAAAGTACTTGCAGCCCGCCGTGCTAAGGGTCGTGCTCGCCTTTCTGCTTAATGGTATTTACCAAAAGTGGGCGAAAACCAGTTTTCCAGGGAGTTAAGGCTACTTGCTCCCTCCCACTTTAAATTCGTCTTCGACAACGCTACTCCCGCAGTTTCTCCTACTTTTACCGTTCTAGGTAGAGTTAATCAGCTTAATCATCCTCGTATTGGCATTACATTAGCCAAAAAGCGTATTCGCAAAGCAAATCAGCGAAACAGAATAAAACGCCTTATTCGAGAAAGTTTTCGTCATCGTGCACAACAGCTCCCCAATATTGATATAGTGGTGGTTGGCAAAACCGGTGCAGACAACTTAACCAATGATGAAATCTATGCGGTACTGGACAAGTTATGGAACAAGCTCGCAAAACGCTGCAGTTCGCATTAATTGCGATTCCACTACTTATCATTTATTTCTACCGGTGGTTTATTTCTCCACTGTTAGGACAGCGATGTCGATTTCATCCCAGTTGCTCGGTGTATGCCTTAGGCGCATTAAAAACACACGGATTGTTAATTGGCGGTTGGTTATCTATCAAACGCATATTAAAATGCCACCCTTTGCACCCTGGTGGGTACGACCCAGTACCCCACAACGAACATAACAAACACTCAAAATAAAGAGCCCAGTATGGAATCGCAACGAAGTATTCTCATTATTGCACTCGCGTTTGTCAGTTTTTTACTCTGGCAACAATGGAACGACGACTACGGTCCTAAGCCCATTGAACCGATTGCACAAGACACCACGCCCGTAGCAGCAGGCGTTCCTTCAGCAGCCTCATCAATACCTGCAGCAGGTAATGAAGATGTGCCGCTGGCGCTCAGCGAGGATGTACCTTCGGTGCAAGCTGAAGCAAGTGCTTCTCAAAGCACCATTACCGTGTCTACCGACACACTCGATGTCACTATTAATTTGGTAGGCGGCGATGTTGTAGAAGCAGATTTGCTGAAGTTCCCGGTTACTCAGGGTTCAAGTGAACCATACAGCCTGCTTCGTCCGTCAAAAGATTTGTACGTAGCGCAAAGTGGATTGGTTGGACGCGATGGACCAGATGGCAATGCATCAGGCCGACCGTTATATCAGGCTCAGGCGTCACATTACAGTCTGGAAGGCGATACACTTGCCGTCCCTTTAACCTGGTCAAGCAGCAGTGGCATCAGCATCACAAAAACCTTTACGTTTTATCGTGATCGCAATGACGTAACGGTTGAATACACCATTACAAACAATTCGGGTCAAACTGCGCAATTCGAACAATATGCCCAGCTTAAACAAACTACCGCAGAGCAAAAAGGCGGCAATATGTTTATGCCAACCTACCGCGGTGCGGCATATTCAACCCAGGATGACCGCTATAATAAATATGCCTTCGACGATATTGAAGATGAAGCGTTGCGCCAAACCACAGTAGGTGGTTGGGTAGGTATGCTGGAGCACTACTTTGTTTCTGCATGGGTTCCGCCTCAGGACGAAACCAATACCTTGTACAGTCGTATGGTGAATGGTCAGTACGCCATTATTGGATACAAAGGTGAATCTGCCAGTGTGGAATCAGGTCAGGTACTAACGTTAAGCAGTATTTTGTATATGGGTCCAAAAGATCAGGATTCCCTTGCAGAATTGGCGCGTGGGCTGGACCTAACCGTAGATTACGGCCCACTTTGGATGATTTCAAAGTACCTGTTTAAATTGCTTCAGGTATTACATGAACTGGTTGGTAACTGGGGTGTTGCGATTATCCTGATCACCATTATTGTGAAAGGTGCTATGTACTGGCTCACCAAGAAACAATATGAGTCTATGGCAAAGATGCGTAACCTCGCGCCGAAAATGCAGCAGTTGAAAGACCGCTTTGGCGATGATCGTCAAAAAATGTCTCAGGCCATGATGGAGCTATACCGCAAAGAAAAAGTCAACCCGATGGGTGGCTGCTTCCCACTGCTATTACAAATGCCTATTTTCCTGGCATTGTATTGGGTACTACTGGAAAGCGTGGAATTACGCCATGCAGGCTTTATTCTGTGGATCACCGACTTGTCGGTAATGGACCCCTATTTCGTGTTGCCAGTATTAACCGGCGCAAGTATGTGGATGCTGCAAAAACTGCAACCCACCACCATGACCGACCCAATGCAGCAGAAAATCATGCAATGGATGCCAGTAATGATGAGTATTTTCTTCATTTGGTTCCCGGCCGGTTTGGTACTGTACTGGTTTATCAGTAACGTGATTACCCTGGTACAAGCGAAAATGATCTATGCTTCAATGGAAAAGCGCGGTATCAGCAAATAATTACCAGCGCGCCATAATTTACGGTATCTGATTGAATATCAGTTACAATTAACAAGCCCGCCATTGCGGGCTTTGTTTACTATAAGGAATCTCCTATGCCATCGTTTGATATTGTGTCCGAAATCAATATGGAAGAAATAAGAAACGCCACTGAAAACGCCAATCGCGAATTATCAACGCGCTTTGATTTTCGGGGCATTGAGGCAGAATTCGAGTATAAAGACAAACAGGTTACCATGCATGCGCAGGCAGAATTTCAGCTACAGCAAATGGAATCCATGTTCCGAAATGCTTGTTCAAAACGCGGTGTGGATACCAGCGTAATAGACTGTAAACCATTTACCCAAACAGGTAAAAACTGCCGCCAAATCATTACCTTTAAAGAAGGCATTGAGCAACAGGTAGCCAAGCAAATTGTTAAACTAATCAAAGACGCTAAAGTAAAAGTACAAACAGCAATTCAAGGCGACCAACTACGGGTAACCGGTAAAAAACGCGACGATCTACAGGAAGCCATTGCCCTGGTAAAAGGTGCGAATCTGGGACAACCATTTCAGTTTAATAACTTCCGCGACTAATCAATTATGCAAATATCCCACACCGACACAATTGTTGCCCAGGCTACGCCGCCAGGCCGTGGCGGCGTGGGTATAATTCGCGTTTCCGGTCCCAAGGCCCTCGATGTAGCCAGGACATTGTTACATGTGGAATTAACCCCTCGGGTTGCCACTTATACGGGTTTCTACGATGCCAGTAACGACGTAATAGATCAGGGTATAGCTCTGTATTTTAAAGCGCCAAACTCTTTTACTGGCGAAGATGTAGTAGAGTTTCAGGGGCACGGTGGTCCAGTGATCATGGACATGCTGCTGGAAGCCATTTTACAGGTAAAAAACATTAGACTGGCCAGGCCGGGTGAGTTCAGTGAACAGGCCTTCCTGAATGACAAGCTTGACTTAGCTCAGGCCGAAGCGATTGCTGATTTAATTGACGCCAGTTCCAAACAAGCTGCTCGGAGTGCCGTTCGTTCGTTACAAGGTGACTTTTCAAAACACATTCACGCACTGTCTGAAGCCATTATTCACCTGAGAATGTACGTTGAAGCGGCGATAGATTTCCCCGACGAAGAAATCGATTTTCTGTCTGACGGCAAAGTAAGCCAGGATCTCACTCACATTATTAACGATGTGAATACTATCCGCGAGCAGGCCAAGCAAGGCACGCTGCTGCGAGAAGGCATGCAAGTTGTGATTGCAGGTCGTCCAAACGCAGGTAAATCCAGTCTGCTAAATGCGCTGGCTGGCAAAGAAAGCGCCATTGTTACCGACATTGCAGGTACTACCCGTGACGTTTTAAAAGAGCACATCAATGTGAATGGCATGCCATTGCATGTTATCGATACCGCAGGTTTGCGCGACAGCCCGGACAAGGTTGAGCAAATCGGTATCGCACGCGCGTGGGAGGCCATCAACAATGCCGATCGTGTACTGTTTGTTGTAGACAGTACTACGTCATCGGAGATTGACCCTTACCAAATTTGGCCTGAATTTATGCAGCGCCTGCCACAGGGTATGCCTGTTACCGTGGTCCGCAATAAAGCTGATATTTCCGGCGATAGTGTCACCTTACAACAGGCAGATACCCCACACGGTTCATTTAGTGTTATTTCGCTGTCGGCCAATACCGGGCAAGGCGTAGAATTACTGCGCGATCATTTGTCGCAAAGTATGGGCCTGAATACCACTACCGAAGGACAGTTTATTGCCCGCCGCCGACATATTGATGCAATCGACAAAACCCTCGAGCATTTGCAAACCGGTGAACAACAGCTGCTCGATAACCTGGCCGGCGAGTTGCTAGCAGAAGAATTGCGCCTGGCTCACCAGCACTTAAGTGAAATTACCGGAGAATTTAGCTCCGACGACCTGCTCGGCCGCATATTCTCGTCGTTTTGTATCGGTAAATAATCGCTCATTCGCAATGCCCGCTAAACAAAATAGCGGGCTATTGGTATACTCCCGCCTTAATTTAAGACGACAAACTTGTTCATCAGGAGCGTTATGGATCGTCATTTTACCCTGCTGGTTGGTTCCGTACTGGGTGCCAGTGAATATGTTGCTGATGCAATTGCCAATGCAATTCGTGAGCGCGGTAACAAAGTCAATGTGTTACTTGAACCCGATATCAATGATATCGACGAAGATTCTACCTGGATTATCTGCACATCAACTCACGGCGCAGGTGATTTACCAGAAAATATTCAACCCTTTGCCAAACAACTTGAAGGTGAAGATCTGTCAGACGTGGAAGCCTTTATCATTGGCCTGGGCGACAGCAGTTACGATACGTTTTGTTACGGCGCCATGACGATGGAAAAACTGCTAAAGAAAGCCAGCGCAAAGGTAATGGCTGAACCGTTACTGATCGATGTACTACACCACCCTATTCCCGAAGATAAAGCCGTTGAATGGTTTGAACCCATTTTGGATACCCTCGACTGATGTACACCCAGGCTGAGATCAATGCACTTACTTCGCCGCTGTCGAATGACGCGCGTGTTCTGTATTGTCTTGGCTTGCGTCCAAGTGTAAACACGCACACCCTGGTGTGCGCCCCACTCCAGTATAAGTCTCTACTGTCACTGGTTAATGGCAATGCCGAGAGCGGCCCCTACACGCGAGGCCGCGACATCAATCAACTGATCGAGCAACTGCTTCACGCCGGTCTGGTAACTTTGCCAGAATCAGTATCGTTGGATTCATCACTCAATGGTGAACGCATTTTACTTCCTTTGGTTCAGGAACAACCTGAATACGCTGCGCTGCATCAGCACAGACAGGCTATGCATCCGAACTGGCAACCCCACGTTACCGTATTTAATGAACTTGCTGGCTTAATTGGATTAATTGATACCCATTTCGAACAGGAAGATACGGGCGAATTCGTAGCTTACTGGCTGGGCAGACCCGAAACTGTACTCAGCACTTATCAGTGGACTCAAAAGTTCGTACATGCGCTCAAAACCCGTCGCACTGCCAAAGGCTACCAGGCAGTGAAAAAAGTGGGTAATCAGATTGTGAAAGTTGAGGCAGGCATTGAAGCCGACGATAATGCGCGTAAACTGGTAGCCAAATATGCCAATAAATCTAACAACCGTTGATCACTATGGATTCATTTAAAGACCGATTAAATTCACTCGCCAAAGCACTGGGTAAGCCCGTGCCCAATGAATCTGAATACATTGATTACAAAACCCTGCGCAAAGATTACGAAGCCAAAGCCAATCAGGAAATTGCGCAACTACAGCAACAGAGTAAGCGTCAGCGCATAGAAGCACTGCATGGCAGGTCGGATTTAAATCCGCGCTGGACCTTTAACAATCTGATTGAAGACAGTGATGATGTAATTGAAGCGGTGAGTATTGCACAATCGTTTATTGCCGCCCACGAAGACCGGGCCTGGCGCGAAGCCGGATCTCACATGATGATATTTTACGGTGATTACGGTCGCGGAAAATCTCATATAGCCGGCGCTATTGCCCATCAGTTGATCGAACAGTTTGAAATCACCGTGCTGTATCGCCAGCTATCCAGTTTACTGGAAATGCGTTATGCGGCCTATGATTTTGGAGCACAGGACAATATCGGTCAGAAATTCCGTGAAGCTAATCAGGAACTACTCGACGTAGATATGCTCATTCTTGACGAGGTCTGTGTTAACGAAACGGTATTAAAGAAAAACGCACAAAGCTGGCTGGGCAATCTGCTAAGACAACGTCTGGTAAACAAGAAGAACTGCATCCTGATCACCAACCATTCGTTGGGCGATTTAGAGCACGCATTGGGCCGCTATTGCTTCGAATCGATCAAAGAGTACGATACCTATAAGGTAAAGTTTTCAGGCCCAAGCCGTCGACAGGGTTTAACGCTGGAAGAAGACGAATTAAGTACAAAACAGCAATACCAGCCAAACCAGGTACGCTAATTCCAAATAGCCCATAGAAGCAATTTTTGTGGGCTGCATTACCCATCATCTCTGTTATATGGCCCAGTTAAAAATCACCTCATTTGACGAAATCTGCCCTAAATCTTTGTAGAAGCAAACATTAGTAACCACTTCACCTTCTGCTCACCCGCAAAACAGCTCGACGTTAAATACCAGAGAATTGTGGTTATTCATTACATAATTAAACAACCGCAGATTTTTACTCAATTTATCTTTTCTCATTGGCTCGATACCGAGAAACTTGCCGTAGCAGGCTTCTATTTACCTGATATTGTTTGACTGAGTCACCAGGTTCTTTTCACCTTCCAGTGGAGAACTTTTCACTAAAGCAGCAATACAGTACGCAAAAATTCGACTGTCAATCAAAACGCAGACATTGTATACCGGTTCGACATGATCGGATTAAGACGTTTTCCGTGAAATGTTCACATCATTTTAAGTGAGAAAAGTCGTTGGTATAAAAATAAAGGGCAAATGTTTTGCGATTTTGGTGTGGTAAAGATTATTTCACTCTCCTTTTTACAACGGATCCATTACGCAGATCTGAATAACTCTTTTCCACACTCAGATCGCGCTGTATACCGCGTAAATCCGTTATTGTTACGATCCGATCACGGATCTACTCAACAACTTATCCCCAGCTAGATCAGAGGTAGATCACTGCTGTGTATAACCTCTGCAGACTAGCTGTGTAAAAGCTTTGATCTCATTTTTGATAAGATCTGAGAGGATTCTCAATGTGGATAAAACAGCCCCTTATACACAGGATCACACTATACTTGTGATCGGGGTAATTCAGATCTTATTGATCGCGTAAGATCATGTAATAACATAGGAAAACACGGTTATACACAGATCTGGGCTTGCTATATAAATATAAATATAAAAGATCTATACAGATCCTTTTTAATATATTGCCGATCGCCGTATTGCATATCGCTGATAAAATGAAGAAAATTTAACCGTTTTCTTTATGCATTATCTCAGCTAAAATACGCGCCCTTTTTTCCCACGCTATGTTACGTAATTAGTGAGGTTACAATGTTTTATCAGCAAGATTATGATGTCATTGTTGTTGGTGGTGGTCATGCAGGCACTGAAGCCGCACTGGCAGCTGCACGCATGGGCGTTAATACCTTATTGCTTACACATAACGTAGAAACCATCGGTCAGATGTCGTGTAACCCTGCGATTGGCGGGATCGGTAAAGGCCATTTGGTTAAAGAGATCGACGCATTAGGTGGGGCAATGGCCCTGGCGATCGATCAAGGTGGGATCCAATTTCGCACACTAAACTCCAGTAAAGGCCCTGCAGTACGCGCTACCCGCGCTCAGGCTGACCGCACCTTGTATCGTCAGGCGATCCGCAAAATGGTGGAGAACCAGCCAAATCTGACGCTGTTTCAACAAAGTTGCGATGATCTGATCGTAGAAAACGATCGCGTATGCGGCGTGGTTACGCAAATGGGTTTGAAATTCCGGGCTAAAACCGTTGTGTTAACGGTTGGTACGTTCCTGGGCGGAACAATTCATATCGGCTTGCAAAATTACAAAGGCGGTCGCGCCGGTGATCCGCCGTCCATTGCGCTTGCTGAACGTTTACGTGCATTGCCATTTCGTGTCGATCGCTTAAAAACCGGTACACCAGCGAGACTCGATATCCGTTCACTGGACTTCAGTGTAATGCAACCACAGCCGGGTGATGATCCTGCGCCGGTGTTTTCGTTCATGGGCAACCGCGACATGCATCCTCGCCAGATCCCGTGTTACATCACCCATACCAATGAACAAACGCATGAGATCATTCGCGGCGGTCTAGATCGCTCGCCTATGTATACCGGGGTGATTGAAGGCATTGGACCACGCTATTGTCCAAGTATCGAAGATAAAATTAATCGTTTCGCTGATAAATCTTCGCACCAGATATTTGTTGAACCAGAAGGTCTCAACAGTGTTGAGGTATATCCCAATGGTATTTCAACCAGCTTACCTTTCGATGTGCAAATGGCATTGGTTCGTTCGATTAAAGGATTTGAAAACGCGCATATCATTCGTCCTGGCTACGCCATTGAATATGATTTCTTTGATCCGCGTGACCTCAAGCAAACTCTGGAAACCAAATACATCCAGGGGTTGTTTTTCGCTGGTCAAATCAATGGTACTACCGGCTACGAAGAAGCAGGTGCGCAAGGCTTAATTGCTGGTGCCAACGCCGCGCTGCAGGTACAGAACAAAGATCCAATGATCTTGCGTCGCGATCAGGCTTACATGGGCGTACTGATTGACGATCTGGCCACTATGGGAACCAAAGAACCCTACCGCATGTTTACCAGTCGTGCTGAATACCGCTTGTTACTGCGCGAAGATAACGCTGATATGCGTTTAACCGCAATAGGCCGCGAAGCCGGCTTGGTGGATGATGCGCGATGGGCTGCGTTTAATGCCAAGGTGGAAGCAGTTGAGCAGGAACAGCAACGTTTACGAGGCCAGTGGATTCATCCTGAACATGCTGCAGTGCCAGCGTTAAACGCGTTATTGAAAACACCGGTTAGCCGAGAATATTCGCTGGAAGAATTAATTCGCCGTCCAGAAATGACATATAGCGAACTGATGAATATCGAAGGTATTGGTCCTGGACTGGATGATCCCATTGCCGCTGAGCAGGTGGAGATCCAAATTAAGTATGCCGGGTATATTGCCCGTCAGCACGATGAAATTGCGAAAACACAACGCCACGAAAATACCTTACTGCCTGCGGATTTTGACTACAGCAAGATCTCCGGCTTGTCTAACGAGGTTGTGGCCAAGCTGAGTGATGCCCGTCCTGAAACCATTGGTAAAGCGGCACGTATTTCAGGGATCACACCTGCGGCCATCTCGTTGTTGCTGGTATACCTGAAAAAGCACGGTTTGTTACGTAAACACGAAAAGCAGTCGGCATAAATGAGTATTGATCAACACGCACTACAGCAGATCCTGTCTGATGGTTTATCAGCAATGGATCTCACGTTAAACAACGAACAACAGCAACAACTGGTTGATTATGTTTCGCGAATCCACAAGTGGAACAAAGCGTTTAATTTAACGTCAGTGCGCGATCCTGAACAAATGATGGTTAAACACATTCTGGACTCGCTGGCAGTAGCACCGCATATCGACGGCAACAATTTGATTGATGTTGGTACCGGCCCGGGTTTACCGGGGATCCCGCTGGCAATCGTGTATCCCGATAAGCATTTTACCTTACTGGATAGTTTGGGTAAGCGGGTGCGCTTTATGAAGCAATGTGCGTTTGAGATGAAGTTAACTAATATCACGCCAATTCAAAGCCGGGTAGAAGACCACATTCCACAGCAATACTACGATGCAGTGCTGAGCCGAGCATTTGCCTCGCTAAAAGATATGTTGCACTGGTGTCAGCATCTGGTAGATTCAGAAGGTAAGTTTCTGGCGTTAAAAGGCCAGTATCCGGCAGACGAAATTGCAGAGCTGGGCGAACATTTTGCAGTAACACGCTCTGTAAAGCTTACCGTTCCTGGTCTGGAGGGTGAGCGTCACCTGCTAACCGTGCAAAAATCATAACTGGAATTAACCGTGGCTAAAGTCATTGCGATTGCAAATCAAAAAGGTGGTGTGGGTAAAACCACCACAGCGGTGAACGTATCGGCGTCAATGGCAGCAACCAAGCGCAAGGTACTTTTAGTCGATCTGGATCCCCAGGGCAATGCCACAATGGGGAGCGGAGTTGATAAATACGAAGTGGACGCCACCAGTTACGAGTTGTTAATCGAAGATAAACCCATAGAAGAAGTGATTGTTAAGGGAACCACCGGTAAGTACGACCTGATCGCTGCCAATGGTGATGTTACCGCAGCCGAAATCAAGCTGATGGAACAGTTCGCGCGTGAAGTGCGTCTTCGCAATGCGCTGGCGTCGGTGCGGGATTACTACGACTTTATCTTTATTGACTGCCCACCATCGTTGAACCTGCTAACGGTAAATGCGCTTGCCGCAGCCGATTCTATTTTGGTTCCCATGCAGTGCGAGTATTATGCCCTGGAAGGGTTAACCGCCCTGATGGACACCATTCAAAAGCTGGCTTCTGTAGTAAATCCAGCCCTGAAGATAGAAGGCGTGCTCAGAACCATGTATGATCCGCGCAACCGCCTGGCCAATGATGTATCAGAGCAGTTAAAACGTCATTTTGGTGAGCAGGTATATCGAACAGTTATTCCGCGAAACGTTCGATTGGCAGAAGCACCGTCATTTGGTGCACCAGCAATGTACTACGACAAATCGTCTACCGGTGCAAAAGCCTACCTGGCTCTTGCCGGTGAAATACTGAGGCGTCGGGATAAAAACAGCGAAATGCCTGCCAAGGCCAGTTAGTAAACACACACTCAGGCATTGAGGAAATTATGTCAGCAAAAAGAAGAGGACTCGGACGAGGCCTGGACGCATTACTTGCAACCAGTCAGTCAGCATCCCGCCAGGACGAAGAAGCCGGCAACGCGCAAAAAAGCGAACTGCGTAAAATCCCTATCGAATTTTTACAGCGTGGTAAATACCAGCCGCGTAAAGACATGTCGCCTGAAGCCCTCGAAGAGCTTGCTTCGTCTATACGTTCACAAGGGGTTATCCAGCCCATTGTGGTTCGTACTATCAGTGATAACCGCTACGAAATTATTGCCGGTGAACGTCGTTGGCGTGCAGCGCAAATCGCCCAGCTGGACGTAGTGCCCTGTTTAATTAAAGACGTCCCTGATGAAGCTGCTGTTGCCATTGCGTTGATTGAAAACATACAGCGCGAAGATTTAAATGCGATGGAAGAAGCCCAGGCGCTTGAGCGTTTAATGAATGAATTTGAATTAACTCACGCTGAAGTTGCCGACGCAGTAGGTAAATCCCGTACCACTATTACCAACTTGTTACGGTTAAACAATCTTAACGAAGATGTAAAACTGTTAGTTGAGCACGGCGATATTGAGATGGGTCATGCCCGTGCGTTACTTGCACTGGATGGCGAGGCACAATCTGAAGCTGCACAGGTCGTTTCAGGAAAAGGATTAACTGTACGCGATACCGAAAAACTGGTACGCAAATTACTCGAACCCGCCCCAATCAAGCCGGAAAAGAAAGTGGATCCGGACGTACAAAGTTTAATAGTGGAACTTTCTGAAAAAATGGGCGCTCAGGTGTCAATTGATCACAATGCCAAAGGAAAAGGGAAGTTAACCATTAATTTTAACGACCTTGACCAGCTCGACGGCATACTTTCGCGCATTAAGTAATCAAACACCGGTATCGTTAGCCTTGCATCTAAGACAATAGTCTTAGATGCCCTCGACTATATTTCTGATATTGGGCTGGTAAATTTTCAGAATAACCTTCAGAATGCCTTTTACAGTTGAATTTAATCGCCAAAACAGTATACTTCTGACGCTTTTTATTCAGTGATGGCGAGCGGGTTTTGCAAGCAGCTAAAGGTATCGGTACTAAAGGTCAACATTTGGCACTCAAAGTACTACTCTTGCAGAGTTGCGCGGGTATGGTTGCCTCTGGCATTGTTGCCATCCTGATGAGCCTGGACAGCGGCGTCGATGCGCTGGTAGGCGTGGTAGCGAACATAGTACCGGCTGGCATATTTGCCTTTTTTGCATTCAGATTCGCCGGTGCATCCAAGAACGACTTAGTCGTGCGGAGTTTTCGCAAAGGAATAGCACTTAAGTTGTTGTTCACTTTTTTAATATTTACATGGGTATTTAAGCACACAAATGTGCAGGTGTTACCTTTGTTTATCGGCTACATTGTGACGTTAGTCGCGCAATGGCCCGGAATGATTTATTTACATCGCCCGTAAGCAAACAATAAATAATTAATTACAACGCGATGATTGCCTGACCAACTCAACAGACGTTTATTCGTCGGGCAGAGCACAGCATTTTTTAACTTTAGATAATTTGGGAAAAAAAATGGCAGCATCTGGTGGCGAACAAACCATAAGCGGTTACATTCAACACCACTTGACCAATGCTACTGTTGGCGAGGGCTTTATGGCCGTTCACGTCGACACGCTTGCCTGGTCTGTGGGGTTAGGGATTCTCTTCCTTTATCTTTTCCGTAAAGCAGCAAAGTCTATGACAGCTGGTGTACCTGGTAAGTTCCAGGCTGCGGTTGAGATCATCGTTGAGTTTGTGGATAACACAGTAAAAGGCACTTACCACGGTAAGAGCCCACTCATCGCACCATTAGCACTTACCATCTTTGTATGGGTATTGCTGATGAACCTGATGGACTTGGTTCCGGTTGACTTCCTGCCTTGGGCAGCACAGCAGATTGGCGCAGCAATGGGCTATGATCCGCATCACGTATACATGAAAGTGGTACCTACCACCGACGTTAACATGACCTTCGCACTGTCGCTGGGCGTGTTCATTCTGATGATTTTCTACAGTATCAAAATCAAAGGTGTAGGTGGCTTCTTAAAAGAATTGTATGCCCACCCGTTCAATACGCCGTGGTTATACTGGTTTAACTTTGTGTTGGAATTGGTATCACTGTTGGCTAAGCCACTGTCGTTATCACTTCGTCTATTCGGTAACTTGTACGCAGGTGAGCTAATCTTCATCCTGATTGCAGGCACGATGGGTCTGTGGCAGCTACCGCTGCACTTTATCTGGGCGGCATTCCACTTACTGGTTATTCCTTTGCAGGCGTTCATTTTCATGATGTTGACCATCGTGTATCTGAGCTTGGCCAGCGAAGAACATTAATTTTTGATTGACTAACTTTTTAATATTTAACTTCCAAACTTAAAGGTGAAAAAACTATGGAAATTTTAGGTAATCTGTACATTGCAGTTGGTATCCTGATCGGCCTGTGTGCACTTGGTCCTGCGATCGGTTTCGGTCTGTTAGGTGGTAAATTCCTGGAGTCGGCTGCCCGTCAACCAGAATTAGCACCAACACTGCAGGTAAAAATGTTCATCGTAGCAGGTCTGATCGATGCGATCGCGATGATCGGTGTTGCTATTGCCCTGTTCCTACTGTTCGTTGAAAGCGCAAAGTTTGCTGTATAAGCACCGACTAACTTTTATCAACGAATAGAGGGGGAGCGGTTGTGAACATCAACCTTACTCTAATTGGCGAATTAATTGCTTTCATCGTTTTCGTGTGGTTCTGTATGGCGAAAGTCTGGCCACCGATCATGGCAGCAATTGAAGAGCGTCAGAAGAAAATAGCCGATGGGCTGGAAGCTTCTGAGCGCGCCGAAAAAGATTTACAGCTAGCTCAGGCGAAAGCCACCGAGCAGCTGAAAGAAGCGAAAGTACAAGCAGCGGAAATTATCGAGCAGGCCAAAAAGCGCGCCAATCAACTTGTTGATGAGGAAACGCAACGTGGTCATGCTGAGCGCGAGAAAATTATCACGCAAGGTTATGCCGAAATCGAAGCTGAGCGCAATCGTGCCAAAGAGGAACTGCGTAAGCAGGTAGCAGCTCTGGCTGTTGCTGGTGCACAGCAGATCCTTCAACGTGAAATCGACGCCAGCGCGCAAAGCGACATTGTTGAAAAACTTGTCGCCGAGCTTTGAGATAGGAGATGAGCCATGTCTGAATTGACAACCGTAGCTCGTCCTTATGCTAAAGCGGCGTTTGATTTTGCAGTTGAGCATAACGCCATTGCACAATGGCAGGACATGCTGGGCTTTGCCGCAGCGGTAGCGAGCAACGAGACAGTAAGCCAACTGTCTGGTGGTTCAATGGCCGCTGACAAGTTGGCAGAACTGTACATTAATGTTTGTGGCGATTCGCTCGACACACATGGTCAGAACCTGATTAAGGTTCTGGCAGAGAATAAGCGTTTAACCGCCCTGCCAGAGATTTCTGTGCTGTTTAATTTGCTTAAAGCAGAATACGACAAAGAAATCGAAGTGGTTGTAACCGCTGCGTCTGAACTGACCAGTACACAAACCACTAATCTGAGCGCAGCGTTGGAAAAACGTTTGGCACGTAAAGTGAAGCTTATTTGTAACGTGGACCCTGCCCTTGTTGCCGGTATGGTAATTAAAGCCGGTGACACAGTCATCGATGGTTCCGTCAAGTCTAAATTGAACCGTCTCGCAGACGCGTTGCAAGCATAACGGGGATAAGAGCATGCAACTTAATTCCACTGAAATTGCAGAACTGATCAAGAAAAGAATTGAACAGTTTGATGTAACCAGTGAAGCACGCAATGAAGGTACTATCGTCGCAGTAACCGACGGTATCATTCGCATTCACGGCCTGGCCGATGTCATGCAGGGTGAGATGATTGAGCTTCCTGGTGGTCGTTACGCGATTGCACTAAACCTTGAGCGAGACTCAGTTGGTGCAGTTGTTATGGGTCCTTACTCGGACCTGCAAGAAGGACAAAAAGTCCAGTCTACCGGCCGTATTCTTGAAGTACCGGTAGGGCGTTCACTGTTGGGTCGTGTTGTAAACACCCTGGGTGCGCCAATTGATGGTAAAGGTGCAATCGATGCCGAAGGTTTTGAACCGGTTGAGAAAATTGCACCTGGTGTTATCGAGCGTCAATCAGTAGACCAGCCGGTACAAACTGGTTACAAGTCTGTTGACTCGATGATTCCAATCGGCCGTGGCCAGCGTGAGCTGATCATCGGTGACCGTCAGACTGGTAAAACAGCGATGGCTGTTGATGCCATCATCAACCAGAAAGGCACAGGCGTTAAGTGCGTTTACGTAGCGGTTGGTCAAAAGGCCTCTACTATTGCAAACGTAGTGCGCAAGCTGGAAGAGCACGGCGCGATGGCTCACACCATTGTTGTTGCTGCTTCTGCTTCTGAGTCTGCTGCCCTGCAATACCTGGCACCTTACTCTGGTTGTACTATGGGTGAATACTTCCGTGACCGCGGTGAAGACGCTCTGATCGTATATGATGATTTGTCTAAGCAAGCTGTTGCTTACCGTCAGATCTCATTGCTACTGAAGCGCCCACCAGGCCGTGAAGCTTACCCAGGTGACGTATTCTATTTGCACTCACGTCTGCTAGAGCGTGCTGCACGTGTAAACGAGCAGTATGTTGAGCGTTTCACCAAAGGTGAAGTGAAAGGCAAAACCGGTTCATTAACCGCGCTGCCAATCATTGAAACTCAGGCTGGTGACGTTTCTGCATTCGTACCTACCAACGTAATCTCGATTACAGACGGTCAGATCTTCTTAGAAACTGACTTGTTCAACGCAGGTATCCGTCCGGCGGTTAACGCTGGTATCTCGGTATCTCGTGTAGGTGGTGCGGCACAAACTAAAATCGTTAAGAAGCTGGGTGGCGGTATCCGTCTTGCCCTGGCTCAGTACCGTGAATTGGCGGCTTTCTCGCAGTTCGCATCTGACCTTGACGAAGCGACTCGTTCACAGCTTGAGCACGGTGAGCGCGTTACCGAACTAATGAAACAGAAACAGTACACGCCACTCTCAGTGGGTGAGACTGGTGTTTCCCTGTTCGCGGTAGAGAAAGGCTTCCTGAAAGACGTGGAACTGAACAAGATCCTGGATTTCGAAGCGGCCTTACATTCATACATGAACAGCGAATACGCTGATCTGATGAAGACTATCAACGAAACAGGTAACTACAACGCTGACATTGAGTCACAGTTGAATGACGCTTTAACTAAATTTAAAGCGACACAAACTTGGTAATCAATGGTGCTGACCGAAAGGTCAGCACATCACGTTGAGTAATCGGAGAGATAGTCATGGCCAGCGGTAAAGAGATAAAAGGTAAGATTGGGAGTATCAAGAATACTCAAAAGATTACCAGTGCGATGGAAATGGTTGCTGCGTCTAAAATGAAAAAGGCGCAGGAGCGCATGGCCTCCGGTCGTCCATATGCACAAAATATGCTTAAAGTGATTGGTCACATTGCTAACGGTAACCTTGAATACCGCCATCCTTATTTGGAAGAGCGTGAAGTCAAGCGTGTCGGTTACATTGTGATATCCACCGACCGTGGTTTGTGTGGTGGTTTGAACACCAACGAGTTTAAACTGGTTACCAAGGAAGTAAAAGCTTGGAAAAGCCAGGGTGTCGAAGTGGACTTTGCAGCGCTAGGTTCAAAAGCTTGTGCATTCTTCAACCGATTTGGTGGCACTTTGCTTGCCGCAGAATCAGGTTTAGGTGATGCACCTAAAATCAGCGACGTAGTTGGCGTAGTTCGCGTCATGCTGAAAGCCTTTGATGAAGGAAAACTGGATAAAGTATTTCTGGTTTTCAACGACTTCGTTAACACGATGTCACAGCAGCCTGTAAGCAATCAATTATTGCCTTTGCCAAAGTCTGAAGACGAAACGTTAAAGCATCGCTGGGATTATATCTACGAGCCGGATCCAAAACCTATTTTGGAAGCATTGATGGTTCGTTACATTGAGTCCCAGGTGTACCAGGGTGTTGTAGAAAATGCCGCGTCAGAGCAAGCTGCTCGAATGGTTGCAATGAAAGCCGCAACCGATAACGCAGGCAACCTGATTGATGAACTTCAATTGGTATACAACAAAGCCCGTCAGGCCGCAATCACACAAGAAATCAGTGAGATTGTTGGTGGTGCAGCAGCGGTGTAGGCAAAGGTTTAGAAAAGATAATGAGGACAAATTATGAGTCAAGGTAAGGTCGTCCAAGTCATTGGCGCCGTTGTGGACATCGAGTTTCCACAAGATGCGGTTCCAAAGGTATATGACGCACTTAGAGTTACCGAAGGTGACTTGTCCGGGCTAACCCTGGAAGTGCAACAGCAATTAGGTGGCGGTGTCGTTCGTGGTATCGCTCTGGGTTCTACCGACGGTCTGCGTCGTGGTCTGAAAGTTGAAAACTCTGGTAACCCAATTATGGTGCCAGTAGGTACAGCTACTCTGGGTCGCATCATGGACGTACTGGGTAACCCAATTGATGAAGCGGGCCCAATCGGTGAAGAAGAGCGTATGTCTATTCACCGCGAAGCACCCAGCTATGAAGAACAATCTAGCTCGGTTGAACTGCTTGAAACTGGTATCAAGGTAATCGACCTGGTTTGCCCATTCGCCAAGGGTGGTAAAGTTGGTCTGTTCGGTGGTGCTGGTGTAGGTAAAACCGTAAACATGATGGAGCTTATCCGTAACATCGCTATCGAACACAGCGGCTACTCAGTATTCGCGGGTGTTGGTGAGCGTACTCGTGAGGGTAACGACTTCTATCATGAAATGAACGAATCAAACGTACTGGATAAAGTATCGCTGGTTTACGGTCAGATGAATGAGCCACCAGGTAACCGTTTACGTGTTGCTCTGACTGGTCTGACGATGGCAGAGAAGTTCCGTGACGAAGGTCGTGACGTTCTGTTCTTCGTAGATAACATCTACCGTTATACTCTGGCAGGTACTGAAGTATCAGCACTGTTAGGCCGTATGCCTTCAGCGGTAGGTTATCAGCCTACTCTGGCTGAGGAAATGGGTGTTCTGCAAGAACGTATTACGTCTACCAAAACTGGTTCAATCACGTCAATCCAAGCGGTATACGTACCAGCGGATGACTTGACCGACCCGTCACCAGCTACCACCTTTGCTCACTTGGATGCAACGGTAGTACTGTCTCGTGATATCGCATCACTGGGTATCTACCCAGCGGTAGATCCACTGGACTCGACTTCACGTCAGCTGGACCCACTGGTAATCGGTCAGGAACACTACGACACAGCGCGTGGCGTTCAAACTGTACTTCAGCGCTATAAAGAGCTGAAAGACATCATTGCCATTCTGGGTATGGACGAACTGTCTGAAGAAGACAAGCAGGTAGTATCACGTGCTCGTAAGATTCAGCGTTTCCTGTCTCAGCCATTCTTCGTAGCAGAAGTTTTCACAGGCTCTCCTGGTAAGTATGTTTCTCTGAAAGATACCATCAGCGGCTTTAAAGGCATTCTGGAAGGCGAATACGATCACCTGCCTGAGCAGGCGTTCTACATGGTTGGCTCTATCGACGAAGCGCTGGAAAAGGCCAAGAAGAAAGCGTAATGGTACGGAGCTGTTAATCAGCTCCGCATAACGCTTGCGTATCCTTTAGGAGGTTTACATGGCAGCAATGACAGTTCACTTAGATGTAGTAAGCGCGGAAAAGCAGATTTTCTCTGGCCTCGTTGAAACTATCCAGGTGACCGGTAGCGAAGGTGAGCTGGGTATTTACCCTGGTCACGCGCCGCTCATCACTCCAATTAAGCCTGGTATGGTGCGTTTGGTTAAACAGCACGGTGAAGAAGAAGTTATTTACGTAGCGGGTGGTGTACTTGAAGTACAACCAGGCAACGTAACTGTTCTGGCCGACACTGCGGTAAGAGCAGAAGACTTGGATGCACAGGCTGCTGAAGAAGCTAAACGACGTGCAGAAGAGCACATCGCTAATCCAGGTGCTGACTTTAATTATGCTGAAGCCGCTCACGAGCTGGCGGAAGCCATTGCCCAGTTGCGATTAATTCAAAAACTGCGCAAGTAATTAGATTCATCAAAATAAAGAACCCAGGTTATCCTGGGTTTTTTTATGTCTGAAATAATGTAATAAAAAACTGGTGTTTTTAATTTGGCTGTATAAATATACATGTGTCGGTTTTGGTTTGATGTCAGAAACTGAGCATAGGGAAGCAATACAGCATTATTCGCTGTAAATTGCTTTAGAAAAAATGACAACAAAGGAGCGTGTATGGAAACCAGTACCTTACTTACCTCTACCTGCCTGTGCAAGGGCGTTAAGATTGAAGCTATCGCAACTTCGCTGGATATTGGCGTATGCCACTGTGATATGTGCAGACAATGGGCTGGCAGCCCCTTTTTCGCGATAGAGGGTCACACTGTTAAGCTTACCGGTGACACCGTTAAAGTTTATGATTCTTCAGATTGGGCAGAGCGCGGATTTTGCAGTCATTGCGGCACGCACCTCTTTTACCGGTTAAAGACAACTAACACCCACTATTTGCCTGTTGGACTGTTTCCACAACAACCAGCTATGCAGTTATCTCATCAAATATTTATTGAAAGCAAGCCCAACTATTACAGCTTTGAACAAACCACTATATGCATGACAGGCGCAGAGGTAATGGCGCAATTTGAGGGAGATGAACCAGTATGAGCAGCGACACACTGATTAATTACGTAGAATTGCCCTGTAAGGATATACCTGCTACCAAGGCGTTCTTTGCGTCTGTTTTTAACTGGACATTCACCGATTATGGCGACGCTTATTGTGAGTTCAGGGATAAGGGCATTACAGGCGGCTTTTACAAAGCAGATATGGCGTCATTAACTGCGTCAGGTGCAACTTTACTGGTGTTTTACTCACCTACCCTCGAGGCCACACAACAAGCCGTTGAAGCCGCAGGTGGTAGCGTGATTAAGCCAATATTTACCTTTCCTGGCGGCAGACGGTTTCATTTTACCGAGCCAAGTGGTAATGAATTTGCCGTTTGGTCAGATAAATAAAGCGTCGCAGGGGTAAGGAAAAAAAGCAATACACATTCGTTAACAAAGTGTATTGCCGACGCGCTGTGCCAATTAATTTTTGGGGTGTATAATAGCTGTCGCTTAATTGACACAACCAATCTAATGAATAAAAACAACGTAGTAATACATGTTTGGTTGCCGCCTTTACTATTTGTAATAGTTTGCCTGAGTCTTAACTATGTGGCTGGATCTTTGGATCTGGCGTATGTAGTGGACGAGCGTTCACAAAGGGATTTTAATGCAGCGCTGGGGATGCCGCTCATCATCGGCTATTTATGGCTGGCAATTCGCATTATGCACCGACGTGCCGGTAAACGTATCGCCGATTTCCTGGTGCGTGTTAAACGCATCGATGAGTATCCTCAACATATTCAACGCCTTGAAAAGAAGCTGGTAACCCAAGTGGTTATTGCCAGCACACTGGCAGTTTCAGTAACGATGATTTACCTTGTTACAGAGGGACTGCTGGCACTGGATTTAAAGCCCGCTATCATATTACTCAACGCCATAGCTGTGCCCTTTTGGTTCTTTCTGTTTCTATTTATTATGCAGTCGGCGTCGTTCACTCGCTATCTGCATCGCCATTTGGTGCTACCCAGTATTACCAAGGATACAAACTTTAGTCATTGCAAGGCACTATGTGATTTAGGATTAAGCAATGTGAGTCTGGCATTAATGATGTTAATGCTGGTACCGATATTTTGGATGGGTAAACCTGTCCCCGTTATTGACTTACTAATATTATTAGTGATGATTACATTTATGCTCACATGGTTGTTTTTGCCAGTAATAAAAACGCTAAGGTTGATGCGTAAATACCGGGCAAAAAACATCAGTTGTATAGAAGCTGCGATTGAGCAGATACTGATTGACAGGCGAAATGGTAAAAACAACGAACCAAGCGCAAATCAGCTGTATAAGCTCAATCAACAACTGGAAGACATGCGCCAGTTTAGTTGTTGGCCCAAAGAAATTGTACAAAATGTAAAGATATTCATCGTGTCAGCTGGCGTGCCGGCCACCTGGCTGTTTATGGCATGGTTTGTTAAGTAAAGGATGACTCATGAAGGTTTATGGCGATGCCCGTTCCGGTAACTGTTATAAAATCCAGCTTGTACTGGCATTACTGGGTAAAAGTTGCGAATGGATTGATGTAAATATTCTCCAGGGAGAAACACAAACAGAAGCGTTCAAGCATAAGAATCCGTTAGGTAAAATACCAGTACTGGAATTAAGCGACGGACGGTGTTTGAGTGAATCTAATGCCATTATT
Source organism: Aestuariibacter sp. GS-14 (assembly GCF_006494365.1). Taxonomy (GTDB): domain Bacteria; phylum Pseudomonadota; class Gammaproteobacteria; order Enterobacterales; family Alteromonadaceae; genus Alteromonas; species Alteromonas mangrovi. The sequence goes on along the minus strand of NZ_VHIP01000004.1, from coordinate 331,252 downwards.
AATTATCTGGCAACTGGATCGGCTTTGATTCCGTCTAAAGCGTTTGATTACGCAAAAATGTTGCAGTGGCAGTTCTTTGAACAGTACAGTCATGAGCCAGCCATCGCTGTTGCCCGATTTATCAATGTATTTTTAGGATTGCCAGAAAACCGTAAAGCAGAGTATCAGGCTAAACAGGTTGCCGGTCACAAAGCGCTGGCGGTGATGGAGAAGCAACTTAACGAAACCCCCTACCTGGTGGGCGAACAACTGTCTTTGGCAGATATTTCATTGTATGCCTATACCCATGTAGCACATGAAGGTGGTTTTGACCTATCGGTATATCCTGGTATTCGGCGATGGTTAGCATTGGTTGAGGACCATCGAGGGTATATGCCCATGCAATACAGCTGTTAGGGTAATCAGCCACTAGCCTTCAGTATGCAGGGACCACTGCTGCTTAAAAGCATCAAAGAGCCGGTACAGAGGTAAAGTATCGGCCCCTTCCAGACTTTGCAAACCCAATGCTACAGCCTCAAGGCTAGACAGCCCATTAGACACACTGGTTTTGCGAATATCATACTGTCCTTCTATATCGTCGGGCAAACAACAAAACATGAATTGATTTAACCATGGATTGCGTTTGTAAATACCGTACGCCTGCTTCCAACTGCCATCAATAATAATCAGTGTATCAATTTTTAATGGATTTTGTAGATAGTGAGCGCTAGTTAACTCTATAGCCTCCTGAACCGGGTAAAGAACTACCGTTGTTGCAGAGTCTGTAGTCAGTTGCTTGGCCAGTGGCGCAAAATCCTCAGCGGTTTTACCTGTGTAGCAATCCACATTCTGGAGAGCAAGCTGCAGTAACCTGACAGTATTTTTGGCATGTTTCGTTTCTGCGGGATGCTGCAATACTATTACCCGGGTTCGATTGAAAACGGGTGTAACATGTTTACAAATACAGGTTTTCAAAGGATAGTGGCATCGATGACACTTTAAACGCATAACACTCTCAGCGAAATGTACGATGTCTGATTTTACCCCAGCCGAACGAATATGGCATACCATCAGAATGATCCCTGCAGGTAATGTGGCGGCTTATGGTCAAATAGCCGATTTGTCTGGCTTGCCTGGACGGGCAAGGCTGGTGGGGAGATGTTTAAAAGACGTTCCTCAAAACGAACCTGTACCCTGGTATCGAGTGGTGAGAAGTAATGGGCAAATTGCGTTTCCTGTAAATAGCGAGCTCGCCAACGAACAAATTGCCCGGCTTCTGGAAGAAGGGGTGTTAGTAATAAATCACAAAATTAAAATGAAGTGCTACCAGTGGCAACCAGATTTACCAACGCTACTTTACCAGCTAGACTTTTAAATGAGTATTGATGAATATGAAATGACGGATGCAGACCAAACTGTTGCCGTATCTAACTATAGCTTGCTATCAGATGTCGTAAATGCCGTCATCAGCAATCGAAAAGACCGTTAAGATAACAAGAAGCAAAACGCATGTCAGTGATTACGATCGGGATAGAACAACTAGAAGTGGGTATGTACGTGCTCGAGATTGCTGAACAACGGGCTGGCACAGTACAAATTAAAAGTCGTGGGCGGGTAACTAGTCAGGCCGCGATTGATGAACTTAAGCGCAAGGGTATTTTGCGCGTGGTTATTGAGACTGACGTGGAGTCGGGTAATAGCACGAGCAGTCAGGCACTCCCCATACACCAACATCTGGAAACTACTGTCCCATTAACCGATGAACTGGCACGGGCTGAAAAGCTGTATCAGCAAGGCTTGAAGATTCAGGGCAGTCTGTATAAGGCCATTCAGAATGGTACCCAATTTGACGATTATGTACCGAGGGAATTTTCTACAGCATTGGTAGGTTCGCTGGATCGCAATCCGGATGCGTTGCTGCTCATGACAAAAATTCGCGAAAAAGACTCTTATTTGCTTGAGCATTCACTTAACGTAGGCATATTACTGGCCAATTTCGCCCGTTATCTTGGGCTGGAAGAGGAGGAAATTGAAAGACTGGCTTACAGTGGATTACTTCACGATCTCGGTAAAATAAAAGTAGACGATGCCATTTTACATAAGCCCGGCCGACTGACCGATGGAGAAATGGAAGAAATGAAGAAACACGTTACTTACGGCGTTGAGTTTCTTCATCAAATGAGAATTGATGAAACCCTTATCAAGTGGGTAAGTGAACATCACGAGCGATTAGATGGTTTGGGGTATCCCTCGCAGTTAAGTGCAGATCAAATTACTAGGCAAGGCCGCATGTTAGCCATAGTAGACATGTACGATGCACTTACTGCCGATCGTTGCTACAAACCGGGTATGTCGAGTCAAAAGGCACTACAAATACTGTTAAAAGACAGTAAGGATAAACTCGATCAAGGACTGCTTCAGCAGTTTATCCGCTGCATGGGCATTTACCCTGTTGGCAGTCTGGTTGAATTGTCTAACAACAAGGTAGCGCTGGTAATAAAGCAAAATGACAAACAGCCATTACGGCCTTGTGTTCGCGTATTTTATTCCACCGCTGGCAATCACTATCTGCCGCCTAAAGAAGTGAACCTTGCAACCGACGACCGAATTAAAATAGACAAAGCGGTGGTGGCGTCTGACTATAATATTGATATCAACCGATTCTTTCATGAATCTGTTTTGCCCTGATTGCTGAGCCGGTGTTTGCAGGCAGTGACCGTTGGCAATCGGATATGCCGCTAAGCTTCCCGTGCAGCATCAGTAGGCTTAATAGTGTCGCAAATAAATTACAATCTTAGTGTAAAATTTGCGGCACTAACGCACTGCTACCTTCTCTTGTTTTACCGCATTCACAATAGTAAATATCGCTACAGGCCACTGATAGTCAGGCTTTATTCAGGTTTGCCTAGTTAAATTATCCGTAAAGTTAGCAATTGGAACGCTGATTGCTGTATTCAGGTACGAACGACAAATATTGAGGTTGCAATGAAAAAACTAGTGATTGCGAGTGTGGTGGCTACTGCTTTGTTGGCGGGTGGTTGTGCAAACAGTAACAATACTCAAAAAGGCGCTGCAATTGGTGCCGTGGCCGGCGCATTATTAGGTAAAGCTACAGGCGATAATGCTAAAAGTCGTTATGCCTGGGGTGCCGTAGTGGGTGCCATTGCGGGTGGTGCGATTGGTAATTACATGGATAAACAGGAAGAGGCCCTGCGCGAAGAATTGGCCGATACGGGAGTGGATATAGTACGTGAAGGCGATACGCTGCATCTGATCATGCCTGGCGATATTACCTTTGCTACCAACAGTGCGGCAATTAGCCCAAATTTCAATCCGGTACTGAACGATGTTGCAGTGGTACTCAACAAATACGAAAAAACCGTGTTGTTGATTAAAGGGCACACCGACGACACAGGTTCTGAATCTTACAATCAGGAATTGTCTGAGCGCCGGGCAAATGCGGTTAAAAATCTGCTAACCGCATACAACGTGAATGTACAACGGGTGACAACAGTAGGCATGGGCGAGTTTCAGCCCAAGGTGCCTAATACCAGCGACGCTAACCGACAGATAAACCGTAGGGTTGAGCTGTCAATTCAGCCGATCACTAATTAACTATCTGGTGTAGTGGCAGCCAGTTTTTCGATTTGTGCTGCCACTGATTTTGCCAGGGCATTGGGAATAGGAATGGTGAGGTGATATTGAGCCACCTTCCATTCTCCGTCTATTCGCTCTAACACCCCTGTTCCCCGAGTTATTCCATAAGAAGCGTTGTCCAGAATTTCCATAAACCAGGCTACCTGCTTGTCCTTAGCGTAAAACACGTCTCGTGAAACCGGGGTATAGGTCCAGCCTTTGCCTTGTGAAAAATACGGCATGGCATATTGCTTAAACTCACTAATCGACCAGTTTTCTGACGCATCGGTACCAATAAACGTAGCGTTACTGGTATATAAATCAAAGTAAGTGACTGCATCCGCACCAGACGCAGCGGCATGTAATGCGTCGAGAGTTTGTTCAACGGTTCGTTCAGCCCATGCAGAACAGGCAAAACATAACGCACATAAATATATGATAATTCGCATAAGTAATTGTTGAATTGACTGATAATCCTGAATAATACCGTAACACAGTATCTAAGTAGCCGTAAGCGTTGTCCTGGTGTCAGAAATTTACCTCAGCAAAATTCTATTCCCTTGCGACATATCAATCGAATTTGAAGTCTCAAAGCAAAATACTTGCAAAAACACGTATATAAACTAACTTTTGAGATCAGGCCCTGTCATTCGTATTTTAATCTGCATGATTTACACGGAGTTCTGTAATCAATGAACTTTCTATTGAAGTTGTCTGTTGCGCAAAAAATCTTTTTAATTCCCATCATTGGTGCCGTAAGTTTTATTACTTTTGTTGTGATCAACAGCACCGTGTCTGCGCAAAATGCCAGTCAGTTGCAGGTTGCCAAAAGTGTGGATTTTCCTGCGCTTCAATTGAGTACATCGGTGCTCACCAATATGGAAAAAGTGCGCGATACGCTCGCTTCTTCTGTGACTACTGGTGATACAGAAGCGATTGGGATTGCAAAGGAAAAAGTAGAAGCGGTACTGGACGATTTACAGGCTATTCGGCGCATTGATCCTGGATTGTCTGCAGATGTAACAAAACTTCAGTCTACCTTTAGTGCGTATAGTGATCAGGCCGTTAGCGTTACGGCATCAATTCTCAACGAAACTGCGGATTTCTCCACTCTGAGTGATAAGTTGGAAGAAATGAACGCGAATTACGACAACGCAATCAGTCTGGTTAATCAGTTTATTGCCTCCCGGCAAAGTGCATTTGAACAAGCCTTTTCTGAATATAACAGTGCCCAGGAATTCTTATTCTGGCTGGGTATTATTATGGGCATCGTTACTACACTTATTCTGTTTGGTACTGCCTACCCTATTACCGGCGAAATACGTGGCAACCTGACTCGGGTTGTGAAATCACTGCGCGACATTGCACAGGAAGACGGCGACCTGACCATTCGCATTCAAACCAATGCACAAGATGAAGTGGGCGATCTGGTTAGGTATTTCAATTTGTTTATGGAGAAATTGCAGAAAGTAGTAAAAGACATAGTACAAACTACACTGCCGCTGTCGGATCTAGCGCAAAACCTGAGTCAGCTAACCGACACCACCAATAAAAACATTGCTGATCAACAAGGGGCCGCAACCAAGGCCAAAAATGCGGTTGATGATATGAATCATTCGGTTGTAGCAGTGGCCGAGAGTGCAGCTGAAGCGGCAAGAGCTGCCGATGAAGCAACCAACGCTTCCAACCAGGGCCAATCGGTTGTTAATAGTACCGTACGCAGTATTCAGTCGCTGGCAAAAAATGTAGACGACAGTGCCCAGGTAATTCGAAAACTGGAGAACGACTCTAATCAGGTAGGTGTGGTTCTGGATGTGATAAAAGGCATAGCCGAGCAAACCAACTTGTTGGCCTTAAACGCCGCCATTGAAGCAGCCCGAGCCGGTGAACAAGGCCGGGGCTTTGCTGTAGTAGCAGACGAAGTAAGAACGCTTGCTTCCAAAACACAAAAGTCCACCGAAGAAATTCAAAACACCATAGAACAATTGCAAAGTGCAGCCAGATCGGCTGTTCAGGTAATGAGCTCCGGTACCCAGCAGGCAGAAAGCAGTGTAAGCGAGGCCAACAAAGCCGGCGCAAGCCTGAACGTGATTGCCGACACTATCGGGCGGATCAGTGCGATGAACGGCCAAATTGCCAGCACTACCGACAATCAACAAGCCGTGGCGGAGCAAATTGTGGGTTATGTGGACGAAATTTACGCACGAACCGATGAAACCGCTAGAAACTCAGTAAGACTAGCGTCTGCCAGCAGTGAACTGGCTAATCTGGCGAAGAGTCTGGAAGGGATCGCCCGCCAGTTTAAGGTGTAGCAGAAAAATCAAATTTGAAGCCCGGGGATAACGGGTAAGCCATAACACAGCGTTCAATTAAACATCAAAACTACGTATATTTACGCGGGATTTAACTATGAAAAAACTGTTACTTGCCTCATTGTTCGCGGGTGCGTTGCCGATCCACGCATATGCAGAAGTGAACTTAAGTGGCTTCGCCAGCATTGTTGGTGGCACAGCTACCGACAGCGATGCAATTGTTAGAGACTACGAAGACAGCATCGACTTCAAAGAACATTCATTCTTTGCGCTGCAGGCATATTCAGATCTGGGTGAAGGGTTAAGTGCGACAGCACAAATTCGTTCGCGCGGCCGTGATGACTGGGAGCCGGAATTTACCTGGGCATTCCTGTCATATGAAATCTCACCAACCTGGCGCATACAGGCCGGTCGTCAGCGAATTCCTATGTACCTGTATTCCGACTATCTGGATGTGTCCTATGCCTATCACTGGATAGCGCCACCAGCAGAAGTTTACAAGGCCCCGTTTGACTCAATCGATGGTATCTCAACCATTCACGATTTTACGGTTGGCGATGCAATGGTGAACTTCCGTTTGTATTACGGTAAAGAGGATTTCTCTACCGATACCGGCTCGTTTGAAATTGAAGACATCTTTAGTGCCGTTGCTAGTGTGAACTATGGCTGGTGGACATTCAGAACCAGCTATTTACAGTTTGATATTTCCGGGGATATTGGGGTTGGTGAGCTGGTCTCTGCGTGGCAGGCAACGCCTTTTGCAGCAGTGGGTAACGAACTGGATATAAACAACGATAGTTCAACCGCTTTTGAAGTGGGGGTTATTTTCGACAACCAGGACTGGCTGTTCCTGGCGGAATATATCCCTTCAACAGTAGATGAAACCATTGTGGGTGATTATAAGCCCTGGATGGTGTCTTTAGGTAAGCGTTTTGGTAGCTATATGGTACATGCGACCGTGGGTGAAGATGTGAATGAACCATATCGCAAGGCTATTAACTCTGTACCGTTAGGTGTCGATCCCGGTTTGGATTTCCTGTACCAAACGACGAAAGCTGTATTGGACGAGCGCGATTTTGAATTGCCTTTTTATTCGGTTGGCGTGCGATGGGACTTCCATGATTCTGCGGCATTTAAGTTTGAATATACTGTGTCTGAACAGCTGGACGGTAGCAACGCTGGCGCTGTTGAAATGGCATTAGTCACTGTTTTTTAGGAGTTGATAATGCATAATTTTTCTATTAAAAAAACAGTAGCCAGCCTGACATTCACTGCAGCAATTATGCTTAGTGCTTCGGCGCAAGCGGCTATTGCGGTAGTGGTAAATCCGGGATTTGCTGATGCGTTGGATCAGGAAAAAGTCGCACAGATTTACTTAGGTAAAGACAAAACGATGACGCCGTACATGCAAAGTGGCGGCACGGCTGATGAGTTTATTGATAAAGTACTGTCGCGAAATGCCAGTCAGTTCAAAGCTTATTGGGCAAAACTGGCGTTTACGGGTGGCGGGCGGCCGCCTAAAGAACTGGGAAACGATGCTGAAGTACTTAAAACGGTAGCATCTTCGGCAGATGCCATTGGGTTTGTAGATGCAGGCTCAGTGGACGGCTCAGTTAAAGTGCTTTTTAGTCTTTAGCGATTACTGATAACAGGGGGCAACCCCTGTTATCGTGTTAGTTACAAGGCGAAAGCATTTGTCAGGATTTTAGGAAGATCGTTGATTCACGCACAATCAGCTTAGGTTCAAACAGGGTTTTTACCGACAGTGATTGGCCATAGACTGCATTGAGAATGTGTCTTGCCGACATTTCGCCCATTTCATAAATCGGGTTTTTCACCGTTGTTAAACGCGGATAAACATGGTGGGCGAATACCGCATCGTCAAAACCAATGATCGACAGATCGTAAGGTAAGTTCATACCCAAATCACGCGCACAGCTCATTGCGCCTGAGGCCATCCAGTCGTTAGCGCACACCAGTGCCGTAAATGGCTTATTTCTGGACAACAGCGTTTGCAGGCCCTGCTTGCCGTCTTCTTCCTGATAGCGCCCCTCATAATAAAGTTGCTCCGACCAAGGGATGCCAGCTTCGGCCAGCGCCCGTCGGTGTCCCATCAAACGCAACTGAGCGTCGCGGGCTTTGGAAGGACCGGAAATACAGGCAATGCGGGTGTGACCCAGTTCAATGAGGTGTTGAGTAGCCAGGTATCCGCCGCGTTCGTTGTCTAAACATACGCAGGCGTTTTCGAGTCCTTCCACTTGCCGGTTAACAACAGAAATAGGTACGCGGTTGGCGTTAACTTCGCGCAGATAATCGTCGCTCATGGCTTCTACGTGCATGATGAGAGCATCGCAGTTGCGGCTAATTAAAAACTCTACGGCGTCTTTTTCGGTTTCCAGATTATTGTGACCAACGGTAATGATCACATGTTTATCCGCTTCGCGTAGCGTGGACTCTACGGCTTGCATTAAGTCGCCGAAGAAAGGAGAGTTTAATTCTGAAACCAATATACCAATACTATCGGTTCGACTGGTAGCCAGAGAACGGGCAACTGAGCTGGGGCGGTAATTGAGTTCCCGCATAGCGTGCTCAACTTTTGCCCGCAGTGTTTCGTTTACGGTTTTCCGCCCGTTCAAGACGCGCGAAACCGTGGAAAGCGAAACGCCGGCCCGCTCCGCTACTTGGTAAATAGTCGCCACACTGATTCTCTGTTTATTATTCTAAAGGGCAGTTTACGACGTCCAATGTGTTTGTAAAGCGCCCGTATTCAGGTTTAATCTTTAGACTAATCTGCGTTTACTTAAATCGCCGCCGCTTTTTCTTGCGCTGCTCTGCGTTCACTCAGCGTTTCTGTCATTTCCTTTTGATTACTGTCTGTGAGTGGGTATAGCAGGATCAGTGCGGCGCCTGCGAAACCAAAGAGTGCCGGGATCCAACTCATCAGCGATTGCATGCCGGGCAGCGCATTGCTAATGGTTGTCGCGTCCATCCCATCATAACCATAAGCGCCCAGTACCAGTAACACCAATGCGCCTGCAAAGCCGCCACCAGTTTTCTGAACAAACGAGCCAGCAGAATATGTCAGGCCTGTTGCTCTGCGTCCGGTACGCCACTCGTTGTAGTCGGCAGAATCGCCCAACATCGAGAAAAACAGCGTAGGCATAATGGCAGCAAAGAACTCGGCGGCACCGCCTAGAATAAATAAGGGTAATATGCCTTGCTCACCCATTGGAACCCAGTAAATACCAATGGTGATCACGCTGCTTATCAGCAAGGAAGCAACAAATAGCTGTTTGCGTCCAAAGCGTTTGGCTAGCCAGGGTGTAGCAAACGCACCAGCAATCGATACCACCAGCAACACAATAAAATATTGCCCGGTAAGCGCGGCGTCATTCAGGAAATACTTGAAGTAGTAAGCAATAACACCATAACGAATGCCGTTAAACATCATGGTTAAAAAGCCCATGCCCAGTAAAATGAGCCACGGCTTATTGGTTAACAGGTCAATAATATCCTGTTGTGAGCGCGAATTCTGCGATTCAGGGCGTGCCACCAGCTTTTTCACAAACCACCAGCTTAACGCCATTACTAACGCAAAGATGATACCGGTTGCCCAGTTGCGGTAGTAAAAGAAGGCAGTAATGGCAGACAGCGGAATTAAAATAAAGGGCAGTTGCTTGGACAGGTCACTTAGTTCTTTCCCCAGGCTGCTACCTGACTGCTGGTGGGGCGCAATGCGTTCTTTAGTGGTGAATACCGTGATCAGCATGAGCGCTACCAACAGGGCTGCAAAAACATACATGGTGTATTGATATCCCAATGCATCGTTTTCACCATTTCCACCAAAATAGGCAACCAACATGGGTAGAAATCCCATTACCAGCAAACCACCCAGGAATGCGCCGGCAAAACGAAACCCGGAGAGTTTGGTACGTTCGTGGTCGTCAGCCGTCATTACGCCCATTAAGGCTGAATAAGGCACGTTGTTCGCGGTATAGGCAAGGGTTAGCCCAATATACGTGATATAGGCATAAATGAGTTTACCTGTGTCTGAAAGCGACGGAGTGGTAAAACACAGGATCATGAATAATCCCAGAAACGGTGTAGACGCTAATATCCACGGGCGGAACTTACCCATTCTGGTATTTGTGCGGTCGGCAATCATGCCCATTATGATGTCGGTTACGCCGTCGGATAATCGCACCACCAAAAACAACATAGCGGCGGCCGCAGCACTAATACCAAAGGTGTCTGTATAAAACACGGCTAAATAGGCTAATGCACCACGCCACACCAGATTGGCGGCCGCATCTCCCAGCCCATATCCGATTTTTTCTTTTACACTAAGCAACTGAGACATGACGTCTGCTCCTTTAGGTACGCTGAGCTAACAGCAGTTTATACGCGTGAGCACTGTGTTTGAACAACCGGGCCTGGGTGTCAAAATCAACATAAACTATGCCAAATCGCTTGGCGTAACCTTCTGCCCATTCAAAGTTGTCCATTAAGCTCCACGCAAAATACCCTGCTACATTTACGCCCGCATCAATCGCATCCGAAAGCGCGCACAAATGCGCCTCATAGTAATCGATTCTGTCGTGGTCGGCGACTTCACCATTTTCTACTTTATCCGCCATGGCTGCGCCGTTTTCGGTGATATAAATGGGCGGCAAGTCGTAACGGGAATTCAGCGATGTAAGCAGATCATAAAACGCCTGAGGATAAATTTCCCAACCAATATCCGTTTTAGGCTCCAAATGCGCATGTTCAATGTAAAGCTCACCGTCTTGCTTTGGCGCTGAATAGGTTAACCGGGTATAAAAATTAACCCCCAGGAAATCCAGCGGCTGGCAAATAGTTTCCATATCACCTGGTTGAATTGGTGGTTTGTCTTCTGGTGCCAGTTTATCCATTACCGGTGGATAACTTCCTTCCATAACAGGTTGCATGTACCACTGGTTAATATATTCATCGGCATAAATGGTGGCCAGACGATCAGCCGGAGAACCTGATACCGGATAACATGGCGTAAAGTTAAGTACGATCCCGCTTAATGCCTGTGGGGCGTGTTCACGCAGTGCCTGCATACCCAGTCCGTGCGCCAGTAAAATATGGTGTGCCGCGGAGCGCCCGTGCTTTCTGCCGGTTTTTCCCGGCGCGTGCACTCCAATCTCATAGCCGAGATACGCAGAACAAAACGGTTCGTTAAACGTGGCATAGGCATGAACACGACTACCCAACGCCTGAGTGATTTTTGTTACGTACTGCTGATAAGCATACGCGGTGTCTCGGTTTAACCAGCCTCCTTGGTCTTCAAGGTACTGAGGCAAATCCCAGTGATAAAGGGTGGCAAACGCTTTAATGCCCCGCCCTGCCAGTTCGTCCAACAGATCAATGTAAAATTGCACGCCCTGAGGGTTTAATTCGCCGTCTTCCTGAATGACGCGTGGCCATGAAATTGAAAACCGGTAAGCATCAACGCCGAGTTCTTGTAACAAGTCGACATCTTCTTTGTAACGGGCTACATGTTCGCAGGCTACCAAACCATCACTTTTATCTGCAATTTTACCTTCTTGTTCGCAAAATGTGTCCCAGATCGATTTCAATCGGCTGTCTGCGGCCCCTTCGATCTGAAAAGACGAAGTGGCGGTACCAAATAAAAAAGAACGGCTGCGAAGTGCACTGTTCAGCGGAAGACTAATTGTTTTCATGATGTTGGTTGTTCCTAAGAGCCTGATACAGCGTTGGGGGTGTACCTAAGCGGTTAGTAGTGATGCCACCGGTAAAACTGATAATGGTTTGGGCAGCGTAAAATGTGTTTGGTTTATAGCACAAACAAAATAGTTTGAGAAAGCGCTTTCTTGTAATTCTTGTAAAAATATTCATTGCTGAAATATTTATTTACTAAAATCATTTTCAATCAAGGTAAACGCTGAATCCCGCCATTTATCTGTATTTGAACTATAAAAATCTACTTTTGTCATGTGTTTTGTTAATCAATTGCGTTACGAAATTTTGGTAATGTAAAAAATATGTTGATCTTTGGTTGGTGATCTTATAGCTTGAGAAAGCGCTTTCTTGATGGGTGAGGGCTTCTCTTGATGTGTTGGGGAAAGCCCTTTCTTGAAAGCGTAAATTTCAAGCACAACAAAGAAGAGAGAAAGACGGTGACACACACAATTGTTAAGAAAACCAAAATTGCGACCAGTCTGTCGTTAATACTGGGATCAGGTTTACTGTTTCCGGTACACGCTCAGGAAGCAAAGGATGACGTAGAAGTTATTCAGGTAACCGGTATTCGCGGTAGTGTTCAGGAGTCAATGGGCATCAAGCGCGACTCATCCGGGGTAGTCGATGCTATCTCTGCGGTTGATATCGGTAAGTTCCCAGACACCAACCTGGCAGAATCACTGCAACGTATTACAGGTATTTCAATTAGCCGTAACAACGGTGAAGGTAACCAGGTGACCGCGCGTGGTTTCGGTCCTGACTTTAACATGGTAACGCTTAACGGCAGAACCATGCCTGGCTCTGCGTTGCCAGGTGGCGGTGGTGCACCTAACTCTCGTGCATTTGATTTCTCTGACCTGGCGTCAGAAAGTGTTCGCGCGGTGGAAGTGTATAAAACCGGCCGTGCAAGCATTGCAACCGGTGGTATTGGTGCGTCAATTAACATTCGCACTGCACGTCCGTTCGACGCGCCGGAAACGGGTTTTACAGCCAGTGTGGGCGCGAAAGCCCTGGCCGACACTACCAACCGCGTTGGCGATGATGTAACACCTGAAGTATCAGGTATGATCAACTTCGTCAGCGACGACGAAAAATTTGGTTTCACTTTCTCTGGATCATTCCAACAACGTGACAGCGCGTCTCAGGGTGCGTTTGTAAACCAGTGGCGTGTTAATCCGTTTGATGGCTCAATTCCTCAATCACCTGATCCATCTAACCCGGCCAGTGGTGATGCAGTTGTATTAAACAACGCGCCAGCAATGGGTCAATTGTTTGCGATCCCATCTGACTTGCGTTATTTCATGGCTGATCGCGAGCGTGAAAGAACCAACGCTCAGTTGACTTTCCAATACGCGCCAAACGACAACATGGTTGCTACACTGGATTATACCTATTCAAAACAAGACCTGTTTGAAGCTCGCGCTGAACAGTCAATTTGGATGGATGACCGTTACTTCACCGAACTAACGTTCGATGACGAAACGGTAAAAACACCTATTCACATTACACAGGAACGTCGCGACTTACTGCCTCGTGACTTAGGTCTTGCTATGCAGGAACTGAATCAGGTAAACGAGAACAAGTCTATCGGTCTGAACATCGAATACTTTGTTAACGACGACTTAACACTGGAATTTGACTTCCACAACTCATCTGCAGAAGGCCGTCCTGACGCACCTTACGGCACATGGACCAACCTTGGCCTGGGTGCAAACGTTGTGCGCGGACAAGGCGCTGACTTCAGCGGTGACTTCCCCATCATGCTGGTGGATTACGACGATGTATCACGTGGCAACCTGAATCCAAACGGTGTGTTGGACCAGGCTGATGTGGGTACGTCAATTCTGGATATGAACTATTCACTGCAAGACACCGAAATCACGCAAGCGCGTATCGACGGTGCTTACGCATTAGATTCTGGCAGCGTACATTTTGGTATCGAATCACGTTCAATGGAAAGTACGTCGCTGCAATCACTGACCCGTCACACTATGGGTAACTGGGGTATCGAAAACCCAGGTGAATTGCCAGCCGGTATCCTTACCCCATTGGATTTGGCAAAAGAGTTCAGCGATTTTAATACCTCTGGTATTTTCTCTCAGGGCTTTACCGGCAGTGTAGCCGAACTGGGTGCCTTTGCTGCTTCTGAATACGGCTTTAACTTAGTTGCAGACAACCCGTTTGCGACTAACCGTACCATCAAAGAAGACATCACTGCGGTGTACTTCGAAATTGATTTGGACGGCGAGTTAAAAGGCATGCCGTATAACCTGTTAACCGGTGTACGTTACGAAAATACCGATGTGACCTCTATTGCGAACATCAGTCTGCCAAGTGGTATTGCCTGGGAAGGCAACAACGACTTTAACGTGCGCTTTGGTAGCGACATGGAAGACGTAAGCGTAGATTCCAGCTACGATCACATTTTACCTGCGTTAGACTTCGACATCGAAGTGGCAGAAAACATGATTGCGCGTTTCTCTTACAGCAAAACCATTGCTCGCCCAACGTATAACAACCTGAGTGCTGCATCGACGGTATCTCCACCGAGCGGCCCTACGCTGTTAACTGGCGGTGCAACGGCTACAGCAAGCTCTGGTAACCCGGCGCTGGTACCACTGGAATCTGACAACCTGGATCTGTCCTTCGAGTACTACTTCGACGAAACCAGCTATGTGTCAGTAGGTTTCTACGACAAGCGCGTGAAGAACTTTATTGGTAACGAACAGGTTGAAGAGAACATCTTTGGTCTGCGCGACGCGACTGCCGGCCCACGTGCCCAGGCTGCTGCCGCTGAACTGGAGCGCTTAGGCATTCCATTAAGCGATACCACGTTGTTCAACATGGTTGCCGCCATGGAAAACGGTGTGGACTACACGTCGATGACCGACGAGCAGTTTGAAGCCGCTTACGATGTGCTGCCAAATGCAGATGATCCGTTAATGACCTTCATTAACTCTAAGCCAGTGAACAACCGCGCGGCCAACATCTATGGTTTCGAGTTGGCGGCACAGCACTTCTTTGGCGAGAGTGGCTTTGGTGTGATGGGTAACTACACCACCGTTACAGGTGATATCGGCTTCGACAACAACGCTGATCCGTCGGTAACTCAGTTTGCACTGGTTGGTTTGAGTGATACCGCTAACCTGATCCTGATGTACGAAAAAGAAGGCATTCAGGCACGTATCGCTTACAACTGGCGTGATAAGTTCCTGGATACCACATCGCAGTATGTGAACGAGCCGGGTTACACCGAAGCGTATTCACAAATCGACTTCAGCGTGTCTTATGACTTCAGCGAAGATCTGACCGTGTCACTGGAAGGGATCAACATTACTGAAGAAAATGCCCGCCGTCATGGCAGAACGAGTGCCATGCTATGGAGACTGGATGAACTGGGTGCGCGTTATGCCGTTGGCGTACGCTACAAGTTCTAAACACCTTTACTCATAGCAATAAGTGGAATGACGCAGGGAAGTGACCCCCCTGCGTCATTTTTGCGTTAAAGTAGGTCACGTTTATACAGAATTTACGTGAAGGGGATGCAGCAGTGAATGCACCTATTCAACAGGTTGTGATTGTGGGTGGTGGCACCGCGGGCTGGCTGTGCGCCGGTATGCTGGCAGCCAAACTCGGTAAACAGGGCGAGCGTCAACGGGGCATTGAGATCACCCTGATCGAGTCGCCGGACGTGAGTACCATTGGCGTAGGAGAAGGCTCCTGGCCTTCACTTCGCGACACACTCCGTGAAATTGGCTTGTCGGAATCGGCATTCATCACCCATTGCCAGGCGTCGTTCAAACAAGGCTCTACTTTTGTTGGCTGGCGCGATGGCAGTGAGCACGACCGTTATCATCATCCCTTCACCAATCCGGCAGGTTACACCGAAATTGATGTGCACGCTTGCTGGCAAGCGCTTCACAGTAATAAGCCATACGATCGCGCTTTCAGTGTACAACCTGAGCTGTGCGAACAGCACAAAGCGCCCAAGCAGTTAGCCACGCCCGACTATGCCTATGTACTAAACTATGGATATCACTTCGACGCCACCAGGCTGGCCGAAATGGTGTCAGATCATTGCGTTAACCAGTTAGGTGTACGCCATGTAAAAGCGCACATCGAACAGGTAGTCAGCCACCAAAATGGCGATATAAAGGCGGTAACTACCCAGTGCGGGCAAACTCTTGAGGGGGAGTTGTTTATTGACTGTAGCGGGCAGTCGGCATTACTGGCAGGCAAGCATTACAATGTGCCGTGGCACTCGGTAAAAGACATTTTACTGAACGATTCGGCTATGGCTGTACAGGTGCCCTACCATGAGCAGGATAATACCATTGCCTCCACTACTCTTGCCACTGCGCACCCACAGGGTTGGAGCTGGGATATTGGCTTGCAACACCGTCGTG
This sequence comes from Aestuariibacter sp. GS-14, assembly GCF_006494365.1. Classification (GTDB taxonomy): domain Bacteria; phylum Pseudomonadota; class Gammaproteobacteria; order Enterobacterales; family Alteromonadaceae; genus Alteromonas; species Alteromonas mangrovi. The sequence continues at coordinate 315,189 of NZ_VHIP01000004.1, read as the reverse complement.
GTGTGGGCATGGTATACAGCAGTGACTTTGCGTCTGCAGACGATATTGAGCAGTCTTTAAAGCGGTATCTCACCAAGCGATTACCGCATGATGTGGTGGAGCAGGCAACGTGCAGACAGCTGCATTTTTCACCCGGCTATCGCACTGAGTTCTGGACTCACAATTGCCTCTCGCTGGGAATGGCCAGCGGCTTTATTGAACCGCTCGAAGCGTCGGCCGTTGCCATGGTGGAACTGGGAGTGCGTATGTTGTGCGAGCAATTCCCACAAAATCGCGATCACATGCGTATTCTCGCGGCCCGCTATAACGAACGCTTTGCTTACCGTTGGGCGCGAGTCATCGACTTTGTAAAACTTCACTATGCCATTAATCAGCGCATCAACGATGCCTACTGGAATGCCCATCGCGATCCGGCAACCTGGCCTGACTCACTGAAAACCTTATTATCGCTGTGGCAATATCAGCCGCCGTCACGCTACGACGTAGTGCAAAACGAAGAAATATTTCCCTCTGCCAGCTACCAGTTTGTGTTATACGGCATGGGTTTTAAAACCCAATCACCCACGCTAGCCGATGCCAGCGATATGCTAAAACGCGCCGATGCGATTTCTCAAAAATTACAAGCTACGCTGCTGCAATTTAGCCAGGGATTACCCGATAACCGGGCGTTACTCAACGCCATCCGCGAACGCTATCAACACTTATCCGGAGCACCGTTATGAACAAGCCTGATATATCCGCCAATAAAGTGAACAAGGTGATCATAGCCGGTGGTGGAACGGCAGGCTGGATGGCCGCCGCTGCCCTGTCTCGATTAATTGGCAAGTCTGTGAATGTTACCCTGGTGGAGTCGAAAGACATCGGTATTGTTGGTGTGGGGGAAGCAACGATTCCGCCTATTCGCACTTTCCACAAACTGCTGGGCATAGACGAAAAAGCCTTTATGCGCGCTACCAATGCCACCTTCAAACTGGGTATTGAGTTTGCCAACTGGCGCGAACCTGATCATGCCTATATCCACTCCTTTGGTGTAACTGGCCGCGAATGCTGGGCAGGTGAATTTCACCATTTCTGGATGCGGGCACAGCAGGAAGGCCTGGGCTCAGCGTTCGGTGATTACTGCTTTGAACTAAAAGCCGCGCAGCAATACAAGTTTGGCATGAGCGACAGAATGCCGATTAACTTTGCGTATCATTTCGATGCGGTGGCCTACGGCAAATTCCTGCGGCAATTTGCTGAAAAGCTCGGTGTTACCCACGTAGAGGGCGACATCGATACTGTGAATATGCATGTCACGTCAGGAGACATTGAATCGTTAACCCTAAAAGACGGCCGCACTCTGGCCGGCGACCTGTTTATCGACTGCACCGGTTTTAAGGGCTTGTTAATTGAACAGGCACTGCATACCGGCTATGAAAACTGGTCGCACTGGTTACCTTGCGATCGCGCGGTTGCCATGCAAACTGAAAGCGTTGAAGCACCCGCCCCCTTTACCCGTTCCGTTGCCCATGAAGCTGGTTGGCGCTGGCAAATTCCACTACAAAACCGCGTAGGCAATGGGCTGGTGTATTGTAGTCGCTACATGAGTGATGATCAGGCTAAGCAAACCCTGACGGATCAGGTAACCGGCAACCCAATTAACGAACCCCGAGTGATCCAATTTACCCCGGGCAAACGTCGCCTTGGCTGGAATAAAAACTGCGTGGCACTGGGTTTAGCCAGTGGCTTTATTGAACCACTGGAGTCCACCAGCATTCACCTGATCATGACCGGTATTATTCGTCTGCTGCGTTTGTTTCCGTTCGATGGGGTAACCCAAAGTGCTATCGACGAATACAACAACAAGTACAACAGTGAAATGGCTGCGATCCTCGATTTCATTGTTATGCACTACAAAGTCACTCATCGGGATGACTCGCTATTCTGGCAACACTGCCAGCGCATGGCGATCCCCGACTCTCTGACCCACAAAATCAATTTGTTTAAAGAAACCGGCCGGGTGTTCTTGGACGATGGGGATATTTTCCGGGTCGATTCCTGGACGCAGGTGATGTTGGGGCAAGGATTAGTGCCTGCGCAGTATCACCGGGTGGCCGACGAAATGAGTATTGAAGAGCTAACCCGCTTTATGAACGGCCTGCATCAGCATGTATCTCAGCAGGTGCAAGCGCTACCTGCTCACGGCGATTTCTTAAAACAGTATTTGGGCGTGTGATTGTTTACGCAGTGATTGCCTGAAGGCCGGTAAGTTTGTTTTAATCGGCGTTTCTGTTTTACCTTTATCGGATACACCATGATCACCTGGACGTTACTGCCGTTTTCATCGCTTACTACCCATCAGCTGTATGCTTTGTTAAAGCTGCGCACCAATGTGTTTGTGGTTGAGCAAAACTGCCCGTATCCGGAACTGGACGACAAAGATACCAAGCAGCATGTGTATCATTTGCTGGGTTATCAGCGATTGGGTGATGCTCATTCTGAGCCAGAGCTGGTGGCCTATGCACGCTTGCTGCCGCCAGGGGTGAGTTATCCGCAGGTTAGCATTGGTCGGGTAGCCGTTGCTGAGTCTGCCAGAGGTAAGAAGCTGGGCCATGCCCTGGTTGCCGAAGCGCTGAAGGGTTGCGAGCAAGCCTGGCCGGGTGAAGATATTCAGATTGGTGCGCAGGTGTATCTTGAAGCCTTTTATAACAGCTTTGGTTTCACGCGCCAGTCAGAGGACTACCTGGAAGACGGTATTCCTCACGTGGATATGTTGCTGTCAAAAGCCTGAAGCCTGCATCCCAAAAAACGGATTTTCAAAAGAGGCTAAACAGGCTCAGGTTCGTTTTTCTGCATCTTCTGGAACAGCCAGCCAATCCCGACTAAGCACAACCCCAGGCCAATAAACGACAACGCACGAAACAGCCCTTCAAGATGGGCCATATCTACTACAAACGCTTTTAGCAACACTACCGCCAGCCCAATAAACCCTGCTTTGACAAGCGTACTGTTTTCACGAAGCTGGGCCAGGTAAATGGTAAGGGTAGAGATCGCCAGCCACACTACTGAATAGGTATATAGCTCGGCTTGCTGCATAGGTGGTCCAAGGCGCAGGTAGCCAAGGTTAAACAGTGCTCGTATTTCACCATTGATAAACAGGAAGCCAAGCACGGCAATCACGCTCAGTATGGCGTTGCTGTAATGTTTTGGGAGCAACTGAAACTTCATCACAATAGCCAGCGCGACAGCGGGCATTAGCCACTGTAACCACAGCCAGTTTACCCAGCCTTCACCTATAAATTGCTGTGTGATAAAAGGCGAATGCAGCAGGGAGATATCCATCTGAAGCAAGGTGGCCAGGGCCATCAGGGCAAGCCCCGCTTTTTGATACAACCCGCTTAGCGAGCCAGACAAGTGGCTTCGCCAGAAATATACGGCAGAGAGCACCAGCCAGTTCAGCGAAAGCAATATCGATTCTGTGTAGCTCAGATTTACAAAATCCGGGTAATCGCCGGTTAACAGATAGCTGGTTTCGGTGGTCACCAGCAACGCCACAATATGTAGCATAACGCCTTGTAGCCATGCGCGCATCGGCGTGGATGGGTTGTATTTGATCGCAAAACCAACAAGGGCCAGAGCCATTGGATACACAACCAGCGTCCAGTGAATACCCAGAATGGTTTCGTGTTTGTAGTGTGCTATCCAGGGAGACAGGGTTAACCGGCAAATCACCACCAACAAGGCGGCTTTGTACAACCAGTCCGGGATCCTCACTTTGAATTTCCAGCTCAGATAACTCATTGACGCTACCTGCACGGTAATAGCCAATGTTAACGTGCTGGCTGACAGCAACATGGTAAAGCACAGTGCCAGCATAGAGTTGGCCAGAATCAGATAGGTAACCTGGCGGATAGGTACGCGGGATTTCGCCGCTGCAATCGATGCGCCTGCTCCAATGAGTGCCATATACAACGCCCAAAGCGGGTATAAATAGGTTTCAGCTTCAACGGGGGCGGTAACATAGCTTACTCCCAACATGCTTACCGGCGTGAGTACTAACAGGAGCAAATAAGCTGGGCGATCGGCAAAGCGCACCAACATGAACACACTAAAGGCAATGCCAGATAAGGTAACCAACTGCGCGAATAAATAACGCCCGTTAAAGGGGAATAAACCATCCTCGAAAGAAGTCAGATCGTGCATATTTTCATAGGAAAGCAGCGCGAATAAGAGCATAAAGAACGGCCAGGTATCCATAGCACTGTGTCGGAAAGCCGCTACCAGCATAACACCTGCCAACAGCAAGTTTATCCACCCCAGCACATCATTGGGGTTACTCAGCATAATAAATACGTAAAGCAACCAGAGTGACAACACGACACCCGTTTGTTCCTTTCTGGGCATCAACAGGGTTTTTACTGATAGCGCCGCTGTCATGGTGCCTGTTAATGCCCAGCCTAATACACCAGACAATACAAACAAATAAAGCGAAACCAAGGTGAATACAAACAGGATCCACACGTCGCTGGTGGAGGCCATCACCGTTGCAATAGCAAACCAGATAAAGTGCCCCGCAAAACCCTGCCACCACACCCAGCGCTGTTTAACATATTCAGCTACCCAAACCGCAGAAAGCGACACAAATGCCACATACAACAACAAGGCAAATACATTATTGGAGCCGGTTGAAACCAGTGCGGGAACCGCATAAGAACCAATGATCCCAATGCCTGCCAGCACCGGCCCAAATCGCAGTGCTAAATAGGTTGATGCCAACGAAATAATGGCTAACACACCAAACGCCACATTGGCCGAAATAAACTGATAAAAATCAAACGCCACCAGTGCCATCGCAAAACAGGTGATCACGCCGCCGCTGGCCAGCGCTGCGGAAATATAAGGCGTGTTAATACGAAGGCGTGCTTTGAAGTGATTGGCCAGCTCTGCAGCGGCCACGAGAGCGCAGCCAAACAATGCCCCCAGAATTACCCTGACCGATGGCGGCAACAAGCCGGCTTCAATAGAGTACTTAGCCAAAAAGATTCCGCCAATAGCCAGCACGGCTGCGCCCAACCAAAAAATGCCATTTCCTCTTAGCCAGGCTTCAAAGTCGAACGTGCTTACCTTCTTGGGCACTTGCTTAGCAGGCTTTGCCGGCGTAGTTGGTGATTTCACTGGCGCAGCAGGTTTAGCTGATACCGGTGGTGGAGTATTCACCGAAGCGGCTGCTTGCGGCACTGCTGGCGTAGGTTTTGCCACATCGCGTACGGGATCAAAGGGTGCTGACTTGATTTGTTGCTTTAATTCTTCGATTTGCCGGGATTGTGATTCTACGGTTTTCTGCAGCAAACCAATTTGTTGCAGCAACGTACTGATTTGCTGACGGCTTTTAAACGCAACTAACACACCAACAAGTAAAAATACATTAAACAGAATTGAAAAGAGTTCAGTTTCCATACCTGGCCTAGATTCCTGTTTTTCTTCTTTTTATGAGGTATCACTGTGCGTGAAATTTAAGCAATATGCAATGGCGGTGGAGCTGATAGTTTTTTCAGCTGATGTACGAATACCTGCGACGGTTTCCATAAGTTTGCACTTATTTAGCGTGAAGCTTGGGCAGATTGGTGCTTTTATCCAGGGTTAATTTGCCAATACAGCGAGCTGCCAAATGGATAAGCAACGTATATTCTGATGGAGGAGTAATGTTATCTGCTGGCACCGTTTTTATACCCACTTGTTATTACTGTTACTTGAGTCAACCTGCTTTTTAAGAGATTCAGGCGAAAGCAACGGTGAGGTAAGTTTGATGCCCAGGCCATGAAGCACGGCAATTAGAGCTGCCAGGGTGCAATTATCATTGCCATTTTCAATGCGAGATAAGGTATTAATACCTACATTACATAGCGCGGCGCAATCGGCGAGCTTCATGCCCCCCCCACTTGCCTATGGCTTTTACCATCTCTGAGGTAAATACTGCGCGAAATACAAAGGCATCACGATATTGGTTTGTTCTAACGCTGAAGAGCCTTGTGTACCCGTTAACTTAAAGGTTTTATTTGGAGTACATTTTTCAACGTAGGATGCCAACGATTTTGCTCTTGTACGTTTACTACTTTTGACTTCTACAGGGACGATATCGCCTTCATCGGTTGCCAAAATAAATTCGATTTCGGCGCGGGCGTCATTCCATGAATAGCTTGGGTCAACACCAATAGCAGTGAGCTCCTGCTGCACAAAGTTTTCAGCCACATAGCCTTTGTATTCATAGTGTTGTTGCTTAATCTCTTTATAACTGCTGCCTAGCATATGATTGAGCAGGCCCACATCAAACAGAAACAGTTTAATCATATTTTCTTTTTTGTAGGCCGCCAGCGGAGATTTCGGCAATCCTTCGACAGGGTAGTTTGGCAAAGCTAAGCGGCAGCAGTTAAGCCAATGGATCGCGCTTTCAAAGTCGCTATAGCGAGATTTACGCTCATGCACATGCTTAAATTTAAAGCGTTTAACCGACTCATCGCTCACAAGTGATAGCTGCGCTGGAATGCTATTAAACACAGATTCAATCAGTGTGGCATCGACCTTACCCGCGTACTTACCAAAATCGCGGCGATAACCTTCAACTAAATCGGCATGAATTTTTGTGACTTTTTCAACACGCTCCAGAATGCTTGAATCCTTATACTGATACCAGGCTGAAACGGCTTCCGGCATACCACCGGTAAAAAAGTAGTCTGTTAGTTTATCCATCAATTTAGTATGTACTGCTGGTGTGCTTGCTTGACTATCAAATGCTTTGATCAGTGCTTGCTCGTTGGATGCGTAAATAAATTCCTGGAAGGTCAATGGTCGCAAATTGTATTGTTCTACCTTGCCTACAGGAAAGGTATTGAGCAAACCAATGTTAGAACCGCTTGCTGCGACAAAATAGGACGGTGCTTTTTCGGCAAAATACTTAAGTGAAGTAACGGCTCGTTCACATTCGCCAATTTCATCTAATATCAGCAAGTCGGTTTCTGGGTTGAACGCTTGGTTGGTTAACAACTCAATGTTCATTATTAGCTCGTCAGGTGACAATGAGCCATCGAACGCCTCTTTGTAAGCAGGGTTTTCAAGGAAGTCGATACGAAGGATGTTGGCAAAGGTGTTCCCAAACAACTCTTGCAGCAGATAGGTTTTACCTGTTTGTCTTGCACCATCGATCAATAGTGGCTTGCGCACAGGTTGATTTTTCCATGTTATTAGGGCGTTTAGTAAGTTGCGCTGCATTATCATTTCCCGCCAATTAAGACTGTTAACTGCCTGTAGTAGAATCCAGTTTACACTTTTATGCGCAGAAAAGTGCGAAATTTTACACTTTTATGCGCATAAAAATGTTGCTTTATTCTAGTTGCGCAAGACTTTGCTTTTTTGAGAAGGCTTTTGGGTCAGTTTGGACAAAGTCTTAATGCACGCCATTTAGCCCATTACTAAACAGGTAGTTGGCAACGGATGTCTGCAAAGCGATTTGCACGGGGAAAATAAAAAAGCCCAGTATTTACGAGTAAATAACAGGGCTTCTAAGACATTCTTGGACAGATGAAAAAACTATTCGATGTTTTGGATCTGCTCACGCATCTGTTCAATCAGCACTTTAAGCTCAACGGCTGACTGTGTGATATCTGTACTAATAGATTTAGAACCCAGCGTGTTAGATTCGCGGTTGAATTCCTGCATCATGAAGTCGAGTCTGCGACCACATGCGCCGCCTTTTTTCAGGATTTTTCGGGTTTCGCTTACATGTGAATTTAAACGGTCCAGCTCTTCTGCTACATCGACTTTTTGTGCCAACAGGATCATTTCCTGTTCTACACGTGCGGCGTCGAGTTCCAGTTTGGCTTCTTCAAAGCGGGTAAGAATCTTTTCCCGTTGCCAGATCAGGATTTCCGGCATGCGTTGGGCAACTTTGCCAGCTTCTGCCTCAATGGCATCAAGGCGCTGTTCAATGAGTGATTTAAGCGTGTCACCCTCAGCCCCGCGCGCCGTAATAAAGTCGTTCATGGCTTTATCCAAACCTTCCAGCATGTCGGCCTGAATGGCGTCCATATCGGCTTCTTCAGAGGCAATTACGCCGGGCCATTTTAACACATCCAGTGGATTAACCCCGGTAGACTGGCCGTGTGATTGCACCCAGTCGGCAGCGTGCAGAACTTGCTTAGCTAACTGCTCATTCAGACTTAACTTGGTTACAGCAGAGTCATTGGCGGCAAACCGCAATGCGCACTCAACTTTGCCGCGTTGCAGGCGCTGGCGAAAACGCTCGCGCAATACGGGCTCTAACCCGCGAAACTGCTCGGGTAAACGAAAGTACGTTTCTAAATAGCGCTGGTTCACCGAGCGTATTTCCCATACTGCCGTGCCCCACTCTTTTTTAACTTCGCTGCGCGCGAATGCCGTCATGCTGTAAATCATGTTGTATCCAATTGGCATAATGTAGATTTTACTGTGGTTAATCATACTACATAGCGTACGTTAACCCTAACCTTTGGTGGAAATGCTGTGTTTCACATGAAACATCGGCGCTTGGTCGTTCATTTTCCGCTACTATTTACGCTATACTATGCGCGTTTACACTTTCAATGCACTCATATTGGGAACTTCAGGAGATCACCATGCGCCCAAGCGGCAGAACCGCCAGTCAAATTCGCCCAGTCACCATTACCCGAAACTATACCTGTCACGCAGAAGGTTCGGTGCTGGTTGAATTCGGAAATACCAAAGTGTTGTGTAATGCAACGGTGGAAGAAGGCGTTCCGCGCTTTATGAAAGGTCAGGGTAAAGGATGGATCACGGCTGAATACAGCATGTTGCCTCGTGCCACGCATACACGTTCTCAGCGCGAAGCGTCTCGCGGCAAACAAGGCGGCCGTACACTTGAAATCCAGCGTCTGATTGCACGTTCTCTGCGTGCAGCAGTCGATCTAAAACAACTGGGTGAAAACACCATTACCATCGATTGCGATGTTATCCAGGCCGATGGTGGGACGCGTACGGCGTCTATCACCGGTGCCTGTGTGGCATTGGTCGACGCACTTACTTTCATGCGTAACAAGGGCATTATTAAAGCAAATCCGCTTAAATTTATGGTTGCTGCGCTGTCGGTGGGCATTTATGAAGGTGCCCCGGTTGCTGATCTGGAATATGTAGAAGATTCTGCGGCTGAAACAGACATGAACGTAGTAATGACCGAAACCGGTAAACTAATCGAAGTGCAAGGTACCGCTGAAGGTGAACCCTTTTCCTTCGACGAGTTACAGGAGCTTCTCGACATTGCCAAGCACGGACTGCGCGAACTATTCGACATTCAAAAAGCAGCATTAAATTAAGGCAGGCTGGTTTAATGAAAGCATTCCAACAAGAATTTATTGAGTTTGCCATTGCCCGTGGCGTGCTTAAATTTGGTGAATTTACCTTAAAGTCTGGTCGCAAAAGCCCGTATTTCTTCAATGCGGGTTTATTTAATCGCGGTGGCGACCTGGCTAAACTGGGGCGTTATTACGCTGCGGCACTAACCGACGCAGGCATTGAATTCGACGTGCTGTTTGGCCCGGCGTACAAAGGTATTCCTATTGCAACCACCACGGCCGTTGCACTGGCTGATCACCACAATAACGATGTACCTTACTGCTTTAACCGCAAAGAAGCCAAAGCACATGGCGAAGGCGGTACGTTAGTAGGCAGTCCGCTGGAAGGCAAAATTATGCTGGTGGATGATGTGATCACAGCGGGTACTGCAATTCGCGAATCTATGACGCTGATTGAAGCCAATGGTGCTACGCTGGCGGGTGTATTGATTGCACTGGATCGTCAGGAAAAAGGCAAAGGCGAGTTGTCTGCCATTCAGGAAGTTGAGCGTGACTACGGTACTAAAGTGGTATCGATTGTGACGCTGGCAGATGTGCTTGCTTACCTGCAGCAATCAGGTGGCCATGACGACAGCATTGCAGCTATTAAGGCCTACCGCGAAAGCTATGGCATCTAACAGTAACTTCGATAACGCCAATCAGGCACTGGATGCACTCGGATTACGGTGCCCAGAGCCTGTGATGATGCTACGTATGACTATGCGTAAACTGGAAGACGGTCAAACATTGTGTGTTACTGCTGATGATCCTGCTACTGTGCGGGATATTCCCAGTTTCTGCCGGTTTATGCAGCATACTTTGCTGGCCTCAGAAACCGAATCTCTACCCTACCGCTATCTCATTAAGAAAGGCGTGTAGTCGCTATTTCGCTTCTGATACTGCCTGCAGCAGCAACTGTTGCAGGCATTGTTTCTGCTTTGCCGACGTACCGTGCACGTCACACAAATGGATGTTGTGACCTTGCAATAAGCGCTTTAACACACTCACGCGCATTTTCACACTTACAAACTCCGGTTCTGGTGGGTTCATACACGTCCTCTCTGTGGTGTTAACTAATGCAATAGTGTGGGCGTTAAATGGGGTGATCCTGATCGTAGCCAACCCATTAATTTCTCGATTATGTGTAGCAACCTGGGTTCGCTGGCATACAAAGGCATCAGGGCTGCCAATTGTTGCTGAGTATCCTGTATTACCGAATGTTCAGCAGAATGGCCTGGCGTTGTGTTTACCAGGCTGTTAGCTCTGGCGCAGCGGTCGACTGCTATGGCAGATGCAGCAAAAAATAAAAGATCTTTCTGGCTTTCACTATCATGCTGGTCAATTGGTCGCAATGCCAATAGCACCGACTGCGCGACTTCCCAAACCAGCTGATTGAACGTAAACGCTTTTTGAAGATCGCCGTTGCGTTGATAATCGCGTGCTTGCTTGCGCAATATCTGCCGAGCCTGTCTGGCATGATCAGGATGAAGTCGCAGCCATTTCCGATATACAGGGCACAATAATTGTGTACGCATGCAGGCCTCCTTTGTGATGAATCGCAGCGTAATACAATTAATTTAATCTAAATGATAATTATTATCAATTGAGATTTTGGGTATGAATTAAAATGAGTTTTGTGTGTTGTAAACTTGCTCAAGCGAACAGGGCCGTGTAGAAGTATAAAGTAGCTTAGTTCAATGCCAGCCACAGGCCCGCGCACACCAGCGTGATACCAATCATGGCTTTGGTGCGATAACGTCGGATAAATTGCTCGGCCTGATTACCAAGTAGTTTAACTACCAACGCTAGCCCAAAATACCGAATTGACCGCGCTATAACGGTAGCCAGTAAGAACAGTGCCAGGGAATACTTGGTGGCGCCTGCAGCCAGCATAGCAATTTGAAAGGGAATGGGCACAATGCCCAACGTTAGTACAAACCAAAAACCCTGTGTAGCCATTTGTGCTTCAACACGCTCAAACTGTGCTTCACTGCCAAACAGCGCAATCAGGGAATCGCCTATAGCGTCAAACAGAAAATACCCCAGTGCATAACCAAACAGGGCTCCAATAATACAGCCGACGGTGGCCATCAACGCAATATGCCAGAGCTTATCGCGTTTGGCCTGCATTAAAGGAATCAACACCGCTTCCAGAGGAATAGGCACAATGGTTGATTCTAAAAACGAGGCAATGGTAATACCACGCAACATATTGCGTGACTCAATCATTGCCTTGGTCTTTTGCTTTAATACCCGTTTGGCGTTTTTCACTGGTACTTACTGCCCTATTGTTTGTAAATTTTACCGTCTTTCATTACAAACTGTACTTGCTCAAGCACGGATATATCGGCCAATGGATCACCTTTAACTGCAATTAAATCAGCCAGTTTACCGGCTTCCAGCGTACCGAGTGTATCGTCAATGCCTAACAGTTTGGCGGTGTTAACGGTTGCACTTAATATGGCTTTTGCAGGTGGCATGCCAGCGTCTACCATCAGGGCAAATTCCTGTGCGTTGTCGCCGTGCGCTGATACGCCACTGTCGGTACCAAACGCAATGTTCACCCCCGCTTTGTAAGCCTTGCCAAAGGTTGACTGAATTAAGGGACCAATTGCCGCGGCTTTGGGACGAACAATCTCAGGAAAATAACCGTCTATTTTGGCTTTTTCGGCCACGAAGTTGCCTGCGAGGATGGTAGGTACGTAGTAAGTACCGTGCTTTTTCATCAGCTTCATTACTTCGTCGTCCATGTAAGTACCGTGCTCAATAGAGGTCACGCCCGCTTTAATTGCCCGCACCATGCCTTCTTTGCCATGGGCATGAACGGCAACTTTCATTCCGTAATCGTTTGCAGTTTCAACAATGGCAGTAAGCTCATCATCCATAAATTGGGGGTTCTGACCGCTTTTAGCGACGCTCAGTACACCACCGGTTGCAGTGATTTTAATGGTGTCTGCACCATCCTTGTACCGTTGTCTTACGGCCTGACGAGCCTCATCAGCGCCATTGATTACGCCCTCTTCCGGGCCGACATGCGGGGCAATTAGCTTGGCCATACCGTTACTTGGATCGGCATGCCCTCCGGTCGTGGCGATGGACTTGGCGGCTGTATAAATACGCGGGCCGGTAGCAATACCATTATTAATGGCATTTCGCAGTGCCACCGTTTCGTTGTAGCTATCGCCCAGATTGCGCACGGTAGTAAACCCGGCCATCAGGGTTTTTTCAGCATAGTGCGAAGCCATCAGTGCGTAATCGGCCTCGTTTTGAGTAAAGCGTTTAAGGTATGACGCTGTACCACCTTGCTGAAAACTCAGGTGGACGTGCATATCCATCAGGCCAGGCAATACAACTGAGTCAGATAAATCGACCAGCGTATCGCCCTCGCCTGCTGCGATATGGCCTTTTTCGATGCGGGTAATGGTGTTGCCATCCACAATTATGGATACCGGGCCGGTTAGTTTTTCACTGGTGCCGGTGAATGCGTTTCCGGCATGAATTACTGTGGCGGCATGCAGCATTCCCATGGGCAACAGCGTCGTTGTCAGGGTGAGTGTTTTTAACCAGGATTTCATTGTTGTTCTCTTTTGTTGTTGTAATTAATAGGTTGTACTTACCCTGTAATACCGCTGATAGCATCAACGCCAGGGAATAGAAATAACTCTATGTGAAGTTGTTCAGATAGGCAAAAAACACAGGCTTTTTTTCGTTAGACATGGCGCTTTCTAAGGCGAATATCGGCTATCGCACGCAACGTTGTGTACAGTGTTTTGCGGGAAATTCAGCAATACTGGCCTTTCTAATCAAAAAGGAAGTCGTATTTATGGAAGCCTCGGTACAGCGCCTGTCGGCGCACTAATTTTCGACCTGATCGCGAAAAAAGCGGCGGCATAATATGCCAGTTATGCACGGTTGGTGGTAACACAAACGAGCCGGTGAAATAACCAGGAAAGTAAAACACGCTTTAATAAGCATAAAAAAAGCAGGTTTTGAAGTAACCTGCTTTTTTTGTAATTGAATTTAGCGGATTAGAGCGATGACAGCGCGTCGCGCAATTCTCGCAGTTTCGCCTTTATACGGCGCATATTATCGGGGCCGGTGCGAAGCAATTGTTTCTGCGGCCCAGACAAACTCTCCAGGCGCTCGTCAGCATACTTGTACATTACCGAATCAGTATACACTTCCACTGGCATTTTCACTTCTGGCGTATCCAGCAGTGTATCAATAGCGCTAATCATGACTTCAGTAAATGACTGGTCTGGATCGCCAATTTCGGCATATTTAGCCTGAATCTCATCCAGATAAGTAGTGTACAGTTTTACCAGATCACTGTTGCTCATGGACTCAAGTGCATCAACGTAAGGCGTATACCGCTTGTAACTGGCTGCATCAATCCACTTGCGATCGGCTTGTGTATACACACGAAATTCCTGATCAGGCGGGGTTAATAAGCGATGGTTCGGCGCCATATCGCCATCAGCCAGATTGGTAGTCGATACAACAAAACGCTGAAGCAGGCCGTCATTAACCAGTAAACGACTGATCAAGGGTGATGAAGCAATGGTTTCCAACGCACTTTTCACAGCAACATCACTGATATCCAGTGGTTGTGGCTCCGGCGCAGACTGTGGCATGGGGTCGATTTCCTGATTAGGATCGATCACTACCGGCTCAGGTGCTGGTGCCGCTTCAAAGACATCAGGGGTTGCAGGCTCTATGGTTTCTGGCTGCGCAATCGCAGGAGGCTCAATCGGTTTGGCTGGCTCAGGTGTTGGTTCACTGGAAGGCCATAATAAAACGGCCAGCAATACAATCACAACCACGCCGATAATGACGTAGGGTAACCAAGACTTTTGCTCGGAATTCTCGCTCATAGATATCTACCTTGATTTGATGGCTGCTCAATTCATACTACCAGAGTTATTGGCAATCCGCTGAAATTCAATGTTGTTTTTTTATTCTTTTTTTTAAATTACCGGCTTACTGTTTTATTGAATATCAGGCCAGGCCTCAAGAGTAAACCGTTAACAGGTACGATTTTTCCGTTTGATTTGCGTTTCATCCATTTTTTCCGTGCAGCCGTATACACAATCACCAACCTACCGGAAATGTGAGTTATGTATAAATTCTGGCGAAAAGACCTGGAAGCAGATGTCTTGGCAATTGATGTGCTGGAAGTGCAATCGTTTGAAATGAATGTATACCTGGTGCAACTTACCTGTGGCAATCAAACTGGCTTGGTTTACGATGATTCAGACAAACCAATGCGCTTTTACAGCGCAGGCCATATTCGGGAATTCTTTGCACATTGTTCAGTGGCTACATCGTATATGAAACACGACACTCCCTATGACGAGATGATAGGTAATCCACCCAAAGCGGCACATGCAATGGCCTTGCCATTTAGTATGGAAATGCCTTACTAAATCACAGCCATTTACTGGCGGCTTCGCGCAGGTCAATTTGCGTATTGAGTTGTTTGGCCAACAAATACAAGCCGCCTAATTTTCGGTGGATAAAAATAGCATCCACAGGCGGAATGTGCCAAAAGTCCTCATCGAAGCTAAGTTGCATGCCCAGTGCCTGAACCCGGGTGAGCAGGTCCGAATTAGCAAAATCGTACGGGCCGTCGCAATACAATGCTTCGCATGCTAGTTTACCGAGCGCCACTACGGTTGCCTGTTGCGATTCACTGTGGGTCGTTTGCATTAGCCCTATATCCAGCGCGGCCTGGGCTACGCCCGCCATATCATCCTTGGCCATGGCTCTTAGCAGTGCCAGGTAACCTTTAGACACCGCCTCTGGTACGTCGCGACACGCACCAAAATCTAACAGTGCAACGGTTTCCGACTCGGCAATATAGCGGTAGTTGGCCATGTTGGGATCGCTTTGAATAAGGCGAAACGAAAACACTTCATCAAAAAACAAACTGAATAGGCCAGTCATGAGCCGGTTGCGCACGGCTTGCGGGGCCTGCGCCAGAGTGATGATCGGATCGCTCTTAATGTGGGTCATAGCGAGGGTGGTGGCGGTGGTAAATTCGTCGAAAACGTCGGGCACCACAAAATCCGGATGGTTACCCAATGCCTTACTGTACTGGCGAAGCATCGCCGCTTCGCGCAGATAGTCTGCTTCGTCGTGCAATTGCGCTTTTGCCTGGGATAGCAGTGGCTTGATGTCGAGTGTGCCAGGCAATAATCCGGATAGCTTAATAATACTCGCTACATTGTCTACATCGCTGTTTATGCTGTCGCCGATACCGGGATATTGCACTTTAATGGCAAGGGTTTCGCCGTTAAACGTAATGGCCTTATGTACCTGGCCAATCGAAGCTGCGGCGATTGGGGCAAAGGAAAAATACAGCAATGTGTCTTGCCATCCTGGCTGCCACGCGTCGTCAAGTACTGCTTGTAACTGTGCTTTTGGCATAGGATCGGCATCTTCGCGCAAACGCGCAAGAATGGCGCTTAATTCTGGAGGAAGTAACTCTCCGCCATCCATTGAAATTAATTGCCCTAATTTCATCGCCGCGCCGCGCAACGTGGCAAGTTGGTCGGTAATACGCTGGATATTCCTGGGCGTGAGTACTAAAGCCGAAAGCGAAGGGCGCTGGCCCGAAAGTAGCTTAGCTGCACCCTGAGACACCACGCTGCCCGCTATCTTTCCCGCCAGCGCGCCTATACGCGTCATGCGCGATAAACGCGAACTGGGTATCGGGCGGGATTTCGGCGTGTCGGACATGTCCCGCTACACTATCTGAGAGATCACTTGTAGCAGCATACCAATGCCACTGCCTATCGCAAATCCTATCCAGCCATTTCGTTCGTTGTAGCGTGCCAGCGCCGCAGCAAAAATGCCGCACCACAGCATGGGGCCGTAAATAGCGATAATGGAGCCTCCCATGCCGGAATTAGGCATGAACATCATTACTACAATAGTGATTGCCATTGCGCCAGAGAGGTACACCCACAATACATTTTTCTTGTTGTTTGCGGTGTCGTTGGCAGGTTGTTGGGTATCAGTCATACATTATGCCCTTTTTTACCTAGCATAATGACGTACTCAGGGGCACGGGGTCAATTGCGACAATGGTCTGAATAGGTGATGGTGAGGCGAAATAAGCAGGTTTGTGTAGCGGAAGACCGCTACACAACAACTCTCTAAGTGTTGACGTGCGTGGCTTTAAAAGTGCACTTCCAGTAACGCCACATTGTCGGTAAAGGTTAAGGTTTTCAGATCGCCATTGCCTTCCACATTCAGCGTATTTACCTGGCTTGGCCAGATATCACGCAGTGCGTCATGACGCACTCTCAGCCCCTTCAGAACAGGTGGCTGATCGGTTTCCTGATAAACCCAAAAGTATTTACCTTCTGTTTCAAACCCAATCAAAGACAGCTTAAGCGGTTCGCCTGCGGCATTTAACAGCATAAAGCGTTCTGCAGCATAGTTGGCAAACTCGGCCTGCGTGGCCGGGTCATCCAGTATGTCGGCGGTTTTTTTAAACAGCATTTTTACGGCGTGTTCGGCATCGTGCAAATTAAAGCGATGCATCACCTCAATATTTTCTGTGCGCGGGTTGAACAACACAGTGGTGATCGCGGCCTTTTGCTGATGCGCTATGGCTTGTGAACTTGAAACACATAACAGCAGGGCATAAAGCCCTGCCTTAACCACGTCAGAAATGCGCGACAGCTTAGTTGTCATCGCCTTCCTTCTTCTCGTCTTCACCGTCTTTCTTGTCGGTCTTCAGTTCGGTTTTGATGTCATGCATGATGTCACGGCGAACCTTCGCTGAACTTGGTTTAGACTTATACGCTTCAATACGTGAAGGAATAATGCGGCGTGGATAGTGGTTGTTTTCCACATCTACGTCGGCAGTTTCCCAGCGTGGATCAACGGTTACGCTTACCAGTTCTTTGTCTTTGTCGGTTACCACCAGTTTGCTCACCGCTTTAGGGGTACGACGCCAGATTTCAGCCGGAATACGCAACTGTTCGGTAGTGCCGTCAGCATAAGTCATTTCCAGGATGATAGGCATAACCAGACCACCCAGATTAGAAAACTCCATTACATAGTAATTTTTGTCTTCTTTAACCGCGCGTTCAAAGGCCTTACGCTCCCAGGGTTCCAGTTTGTCTAACCAGCTCTTGTAGCTGTTACGCTCTTTGTTGGTTACCGTGAACTGGTCATTTTCATCGTAGAAGTCGGTAATGTCGGAATAACGGTCTACCCACAATTTCTTGCCTTCAGCAGCGTTGCGCTCGTCAGTCAGTGACTTAGGCTTGTCTTGCTCAACCTGGCGCTCACGCGCAAAATCAATATCTGGATCCTGAGTGTCCAGACGCAGTTTGTAAACCTTGTCTAAGGAGATATCCACGTGATCGGTAGTGTAGAACCAACCGCGCCAGAACCAGTCTAAATCAACGCCTGAGGCTTCTTCCATAGTGCGGAAAAAGTCAGCTGGTGTGGGGCGTTTGAACTTCCAGCGCTGCGCGTATTCTTTAAACGCGAAGTCGAATAATTCGCGGCCAAGAATGGTTTCGCGCAGAATGTTAAGTGCTACCGCTGGCTTGGTGTACGCATTTGGACCTAAGCGCAAAACAGAGTCAGACTGGGTCATAATAGGCACTTGTGTGTCGGACTTCATGTAATCCACTACGTCACGGGGTTCAACACCCCATGGAATATCCGGATCCCATTCGCGGCCTGCAACGCCATCGAGGAAGCTGTTCAGACCTTCGTCCATCCAGGTCCACTGACGTTCATCAGAGTTCACTGTCATTGGGAAGTAAATATGCCCCACTTCGTGAATAACAACGCCAATCAGGAAGCGTTTTTCAGCCAGTGAATAAGTGCGTGAACCGTCATCGCGCAGTTCGGTACGCGGGCCGTTAAAGGTGATCATGGGATATTCCATGCCGCCTACCGGACCGTTAACCGATTGTGCAACCGGATAAGGGTAATCAAACGAGAAACGCGAATACACTTCCATGGTGTGAATGATCGACTCGGTTGAGTACTTCTTCCACAGATCGCCACCTTCTTTCGGGTAGAAAGACATCGCCATCACTAAAGGTTGGTCTTTACCACCCTGGTGATAACCGCGTGCATCCCACATAAACTTACGTGAAGAGGCCCATGCGAAGTCACGCACGTTTTCTGCTTCAAAATGCCAGGTTTTGGTTTTGTCTGTGCCTTCTTTTTCGTTTTCCAGCGCTTCTTCTTCGGTTACGATGAAAACGGTACGCTCGGCATTTTTAGCTTGCTCAAGTCGGTCGCGTTGCTCACTGGTTAACACCGCTTTCGGGTTTTTCAGTACACCGGTTGACGACACAATGTGGTCGGCTGGTACGGTAATTTCTACGTCGTAATTACCAAATTCAAGGGTAAACTCACCTCGACCCAGGAACTCTTTATTGGTCCAGGCTTCGTAGTCTGTGTAAGCGGCCAAACGCGGGAACCATTGAGCCAACAGGAAAATGTCGTTGCCGCCTTCGCGCTTGTCATCCGGGAAATGCTCGTAACCTGCACGGGCAGATACGGCATCTTCTTCAACAATGTTAAAACCAAAATCAATTTTTACGTCGGTTTTCTTGCCCGGCTTCAATGGTGCTGCAAGATCAACACGCATCAAGGTGCCAACAATCACATAGTGCAGTGCTTTGCCGCTACCGTCGGTGACTTTCTTAATTTGATAGCCCAGCTCGTTATCGTCTACAAACTGCTGACGGCGAATGGCTTCCATGGAAAGTTTAGCCGGTGAGCTGTCGCTGGGGGCGGATGTTGCCGGGCCGCGGTTACCGATTCCGCCAAAGTTTTCGCTTAGCGCTGACATTGAGTCGGGACGGAATTTGTTTTGATCCAGCTGTACCCATAAATATTTCAGGGTATCCGGTGAGTTGTTCTGGTAAGTAATAGATTCAGACGCGTCGATACGACGTTTGGCTTCGTCCAGGGTTACGTCGATGTCATAATCCACTTTTTGCTGCCAGTACTGATGGCCTGGCTCACCTGCCGCGTTGCGGTACACGTTTGGGGTGGGAAGCACTTCATCAAGTTGACGGAATTTATCTTCGAAATCCCCTTTCGTCTGTTTAATGGCAGCGTTCGCAGTTACTGAGCAAGTCAGCATAGACAGCACCGGCATTAACCAGATCAACTTGGGCATACGATTGCTCATGTATGATCCTTAGTCGTTATGACGCTTATTTATTATGATAAACAAGTAGTGTAATTCTAATGTATTCACAAATGCCAGCCGTTTGCCGTAAATTGCAACAGCCTTAACGCAAAGCCAGCCATACATGGTGTTGTAATGCGGTTTTTTGTTTGTTTTGTGGGCGCTTTGTAATATTCTTGAAACCCCGTTACTTTCTTTGTCTTCATGCTAATGAGTGGGTTTACCTGGCAGCGTGCCGTAATCAAAATTGGCAGTGCGCTGATCGCGCCAGATGGCCAGCAATGCAGTGGCCGCTATATTCTTCCAATTGCGCGTTTTATTACGTCTGCCCGAGAGGCAGGCAAAGAGGTTATTTTAGTGTCATCCGGCAGTGTGGCTGCGGGGCGGGCTAAAGTGCCTATTCAGCATCCGGCTTCTATTTCTGAGAAGCAGGCCATGGCAGCCATCGGTCAGATGTACATGATGGCCAACTGGCAGCGGTTTTTCGATTTTCCCTGTGCTCAGGTATTATTAACCTACGACGACCTGCACGACCGTACACGCTATGTAAATATTAAAAATACCATGCGTGAGCTGTTAAACCATCAGGCATTACCCGTGGTGAATGAAAACGATACGGTAGCAGTGAACGAACTGAAAGTAGGTGATAACGACAACCTGGCGGCCTATACGGCGTTAGTGTCGGGTGCCGACACGCTAATTATTTGCTCGGATATCGACGGCCTGTATACGGCCGATCCGCGCAAAGACGCCACGGCCAAATTGATCCCGGTTGTGGATGAAATAACGCCGCATATTTACAGTATTGCTGGCGGGGCCGGCTCATCGGTGGGTACCGGCGGCATGCGTACCAAAATTGAAGCCGCCGATAAATGCACGCGCAGCGGCATTCAAACCCTGATTGTAAATGGGCGCAACGGCAACGTGTTTGATGAACTGCAGGATGGCAATATTCCCGGAACGTTGTTTAAGGCCCAGCAGTCGCAAAAAACGGCCCGCCGACTGTGGCTGGAACACACGTTGAAAACCCGTGGTAAAATTCACGTCGACCCTGGTGCTGAGAAAGCCTTGGTTTCAAAAGGTGCGTCTTTGCTGCCGTCGGGTATAACCGAAGTGAGTGGTAACTTCGAAACTGGTGATGCCATTGAAATTGTGAGTCAGGACAAATCCCTGGCCAAAGGCCTGGCGCTTTACAGCGCACAGGAACTCAAGAAGATCAAAGGTGAGAAAAGTCAGCGTATCCGCGACATTCTGGGGTACGATAACGGCGAAGTTGTCGTTCACCGTGACGATTTGGTGTTATTGAAATAAGGAGCACGCGATGAGCTTTTCGATTCGACAAGCAGCCAAAGAGGCAAAAAAGGCCGCCCGTCAGGTAGCCCGTCTTAGCCCGGAGCAAAAGCGCGAAGTGCTGCACGACATCAGTCATTACCTGATACAACAAACCCGCAATATTTTGTCGGCTAACCAGTTGGATCTTGAGCACGCAAAGTCTGTGCATCTGGATGCCGCTATGGTAGACAGGTTAACGCTTACCGAAGAGCGGGTTATGGCCATTGCCAATGCGGTGGCGTCAATCGCCGATCAGGATGATCCGGTAGGTGAAATCAGCCAGATGAAAACTATGCCAAGCGGCATACAGGTTGGCAAAATGCGCATTCCGCTGGGTGTCATTGCAATGATTTATGAATCGCGCCCGAATGTAACAGTGGATGCGGCTGCGCTGTGTTTTAAGGCCGGCAATGCGGTTATTCTGCGCGGCGGCAAAGAAGCGTTGCACTCTAATCTGGCCCTGGCAGCCTGCTTACACCATGTGCTGCGCAAGCATCATATCGATGCTGCCGCCGTAACTGTTGTCCCCGATCCTGACCGGGCTATCATGAATACCCTGATGACCTTGAAAGACGACGTGGACCTGATTATTCCCCGTGGCGGCGAAGGGCTGATTCAGTATGTGAGTGAACGCAGCCAGATCCCGGTTATTCAGCATTACAAAGGTGTCTGTCACTTATATGTCGACCAGCACGCCGACATCGAGCAGGCCCTGGCGCTGTTGGAAAACGGTAAAACCCAGCGCACCGGTGTATGTAACGCGCTGGAAACCTGTTTGGTACACAAATCGATTGCTGATGTGTTTTTACCCCGTGCGGCCGCCATGTTGAAAACTCACAATACCGTGATCCACGCCTGTGAGACGTCGATCAGGCATTTTCATGGCGCGGTGGGCGCCACCAATGCTGATTGGCATGCTGAATACCTGGCAATGGAAATTGCGGTAAGGGTAGTAGATAGCTATGAAGATGCGGTTGAGCACATTGTTCAGTATGGTTCGGGTCATACCGAAGTGATTGCCACGCAGCACTACGCAACGGCCAACGCATTTATTCGCGACATCAACTCGGCGGTAGTCATGGTGAATGCCTCTTCGCGATTCTCTGATGGCGGTGAATTGGGGTTAGGTGCAGAAATCGGTATTTCCACCAGCAAACTGCACGCTTACGGACCCATGGGCGCACAATCCCTTACAACGGAAAAATTTGTGGTAATGGGTAACGGACACACCCGAAAATAATAATCAATGTACTTTGCCCGTAGCGACGCCGCGAGCAACGCGGTAAGCTGAAACCATCATTGAAGGATGAGAATAAACATGACGGATATAACCCCTTCGCTGAGTGATTATCCCTATGCAGTAACCCTGCCTACGCGCTGGCAGGACAATGATGTCTATGGCAACGTAAACAACGTGGTGTTTTACAGCTTTTTCGACACCGCAGTAAATCGGTTTTTGGCCGATGAAGCAGGTATGGATTTCAGGCACAGCCCGGTAATTGCCCATGTGGTGAGTTCACAGTGCCAGTTCATTTCTACTATTTCCTATCCGGAAGATGTGGAAGTGGGGGTGCGGGTAGCCAAAATTGGCCGTAGCTCGGTCACATACGGTGTGTCTATTTACGCTGGCACCAACCATCGGCGTGTGGCGCACGGTCAGTTTGTGCAGGTATTTGTTGATCGCGCAACCAACCGCGTTGTGCAAATTCCGCCACGCACCAAAAGTGCATTAGAACGAATCATTGAAGCGCTTTGATGCACGCAGTCATTCTGGACGGTGATTCACTGGGGCAGGACGCTGATTTGTCTGCCTTACGTGCATTGCCTATTTCGTTAACCTGCCATCCGGTAACGACTGCTGATACCGTTGTACAGCGCATTGCTAATGCCGACGTGATCCTGGTAAACAAAGTTGTGCTCAGTGCAGATATACTGCGGCAAGCACCGCGTTGCCGGTATATCGGTGTGCTGGCTACCGGTATGAATAACGTGGATTTGGAATACTGCAAAACGCGCGGTATTACAGTGAATAACGTGGCAGGTTACGGCACGGATTCTGTAGCTCAGCACACGCTTATGCTGATGTTGAATCTGGCAACATCGGCGATCCCTACCATGCATCAGGTGCAACAGGGCGAATGGTCAGCATCGCCGTTTTTTTGCCTGCTCGACAATCCGGTTATCGAACTGGCAAACAAGCATTTGGTTATTGTGGGATATGGCACCTTGGGGCAGCGCGTAGCTGAGCTGGCCAAAGCCTTTGGCATGCGGGTATCTGTGGCGGCGAGACCCGGCACGCAATACACAGACAGTGGCTTATCAGGTCGACAGCCGTTAGAAACGCTATTACCCAGTGCCGATGTGGTAAGTTTGCATTGTCAGTTGAGTCCGGATACGGCTGAATTAATGAATGCACAGCGCTTTGCGCTAATGAAACCAGGCGCATTGCTGATCAATACAGCACGAGGTGGCCTGATTGATGAACACGCTTTGCTCGATGCGCTCCTGAATAAACACATTGGCGGCGCAGCGTTAGACACACTGAGCAGTGAACCTCCACCAGCAGATCATCCACTGCTAACCGCTCGGCTACCTAATTTACTCATTACGCCCCACAATGCCTGGGCCGCCAAAGAAGCCCGCCAGCGTTTAATTTCACTGGCGGCAGGCAGTCTGGCGGCCTTTTTACAGGGCGTTTAGCCAGGTACACCGGATTGACCGCATGGTAATTATTGGCGACTGAGTTTTTTAAGCTCTTCGTTTAGTGCGTAAGCCGGTTCAGTCACAATGGCCTCCAGTGTTGCTATGCGCGCTTTAAGGGCTGCAATTTCTTCATCTTTGGGGTCAGATTTTTCTGCGACGGTATGCGTACCCTGGGCAAACGGATTTACGCTCTCACCGCAAAACCAGGCACTTAATTGCCAGCGGTATTTGGCATCTAAATAATGACAAACCAGGCTCAGTACCAGTACAGCCGAAATTAATGTAACAATGTTCAAAGTAGTCATAGCGGGCTCCTGTATAGTGGATATTACTCTAGTCAGCGAGCGCGGAAAAAAATTACAGCCGATGTGTAATTTTTTTTATAAATACCTGACTACCTGTAATAACTTCATTAAACAACGATAAATCAGGACAGTGAGTGCAAGCGGATTTTAAGGATATCCTCAACCAGCATCAGGCATTGCTTAGTCGCGTGGCGTCGAGCTATGAAGCGAACGATGCCCTGCAACAGGAGTTGCTGCAGGAGATTGCACTGGCAGTGTGGCAGGGGCTGGCCCGGTTTAACGGCGAGGCGTCTTTAAAAACCTATATTTTGAAGATTGCGCATAACCGGGCGGTAACGCACGTGTGTAAGGAAGTAAAGAAACAGGAAGTGTCCGGACACGACAATGACGACTGGGAATTTGCGCCCGGACAGGCCAATATGCAGCCACACGAAGTGGCAGAGCAACAAGCCGATATTCAGCAATTATTGGTAGCGGTGCGAGCCTTACCGGTTGCGATGCGACAAGTACTCACACTCACACTGGAAGGTCTGAGCTACATAGAGATTGCCGAGATATGTGGTATTACCAAAAATCACGTAGGCGTGTTATTGCAGCGTGCAAAAACACAGTTACAACAGGAGCTACAACATGCCTGACACACCACCGGATTTAACGGCGCTATGGCAAAAGCAGCCTACCAGTCATATTGACATGCTGGATTTAGCGAAACGACTGAAACGCCAGCAGCGCGCTCAGCGCATATATCTGCTTGTTGATTTGCTGGGGTTTGTACCTGCGCTATGGGCAATGATGGTTACCTGGGACGCCTTATCGACATTGCTGGCCGGGTGTCTGGTGGCTTTACTGGTGATCACCTTTTTGTTTTACACCTATATTGCCTGGCTGCGCCGTCATGCGGCGTTAGCCCGTTTTGAAGATACTTCTCACTATTTAGGCACGCTTAAGAAACAACTGCTGAATAATCATAAAATTGCGCGCCTGACGTTTCATTCCTGTTGGCTCTCTGGTGTCGCATTAGTCGCAATATTTGGCCTGGTAGCGGCTTATGAAGACTATTCACTCGATAACCTGCAGAACAGTGCCGGAATTCTTGTGATTGCAGGGATAGGATTAAGCGCTATGGCTGTGTGGGCGCACAAGCGAGCCGCCCGGTTTAAACTTGAGTATCAGCAGTTGGCGGTATTAGATACCTAACGCTGATTTTTAGGCGTATAATCATCGCCAATTCAAAATGTTGGTAGTGTTTCATGACCTCTGTTAAACATTTGCTCGACAATAACAAGCACTGGGCGGCGCGAACACATAATGCTGATCCCACGTTTTTTGAAACATTATCCAAACAGCAGGCGCCGCAATACCTGTGGATTGGCTGTTCTGATAGCCGGGTGCCGGCCAATCAGATAGTTGACCTGTTGCCAGGTGACATCTTTGTGCACCGCAACGTAGCAAACATGGTGATCCACACCGATTTTAATTGCCTGTCGGTGTTGCAGTATGCGGTAGACGTACTCAAAGTGAAACACATTATCGTGTGTGGGCACTACGGCTGTGGTGGCGTTGAAGCAGCTATGAGCGACCAGCAATTTGGTTTGATTGATAACTGGCTGGGCCATATTCGCGATATTTATCAATTGCATTACAACGATATCCAGGCGCTGCCGGAGAAAGAGCGCTCTGCCAAATTATGTGAGCTTAACGTGCTTACACAAACCAGTAACGTGCGAAAAACCACTATCGTTAAGGATGCGCTGGCCCGCAATCAGGATTTGTCGATCCATAGCTGGATTTACAGCCTGAAAAATGGCCGTATTACCGATTTGTCTGATAAATACTAAGCCCGGAACAGTTACTGTGCTGGTGCTGGTGCGGTAGGGTTGTTCTGATCTTCTTTGCCGCGCTTGCCAAGCGTGAATTGATAATACAGATCCACGGCTGTGTGCAGGCTGCGCACTACTTCAATATACAGGTTGTTCATGATCTGATAGCGCAGCGCCACTTCCTGACCGCCGCTGTCTTCATTTGAAAACATACCCACGCCATATCGCACGGTTAAGTTGCGTGCTATTTTGCCCGAAATAGCCAGTTTGGTGTTGTCTCCCTGCCCGGTGGTGGATACCGTGAAATCTTCAATCCCAAGGGCGTCCCCTACGCTGCTGGTTAAGCCTTCCGAGCTGGATAAGCCAAAACCTATCAACAGGCTGGCGTAAGCATTTTGGTCCATTTCGCTATTGCTGCCACCAAGACTACCGCTACCGCTCAGTAAGTAGGCCAGGTTTTGCGCCTGATCCATAGCGGGTTCAGAGAACAGATTCACACTAGGCTGCGTGGCTGGACCCTCTATTCGCACCCCTGCTACCACGTCGTCGGCGGTAAGATCAGGATCGCGAATGGCTTCCACCAGTAACATGGGTTCGTCAATCGGGCCGTTAAACTGAACTTCTCCGGTGCGAATGATCAGATTTTGGCCGTACGCTTCATACCGGCCATTGAGTATCTGCAGGTCGCCAAAGCCGGTTAACGCAGGTTGTGTTTGCACCCGAATACCGCCGCTTAAAGACGCGGTAAGGCCAAACGCGTCCAGTTTGACTTCCTGGGTTTTTGCATCGTCAATAGTCACCATAACATTGGCGTGAATTTGATCAATAAGGGCGTCGCTGGGGGGTTCACCGCGCAGATGTACATCTTTTGACGGCGCAATAGCACTGGCTGGTAAATCGTTTACTTTAATTCTGGCATAGGGCACATCAACCGATCCCTTTATCTCAATTTTCTGCGGCGTGATGTACGCGGTTAAATCGGGTGATACTTTTACTTTGCTGTCGTCGTACTGCACGGTAAACGCGTCACCTGCAACCGTAAAGTTAACTTCAGGTACATCGCGCCAGCTCACGTCACCTGTTAATGTGCCAGCCCCGTCGCCAAGCATGTACTGGCCATTAAACGTAGCATTATCACCGTTTAAGGTAATGGTTTGCTGCCACTGACTCACTTTTACCGGCAGATCGTCACTGTCGATATGACCATCGCTAATACTTAACTCGCCGTTTATTTCCGGCAACGCAAGTGCGCCATTTAATACCAAAGCACCATTGATCTCACCGTCCAGTGCATTCATGTTGGGCAGCAGAGACTTAAATGGCGCCAGTTTCCAGTGATTGATATTAACGGTACCGGCAATGCCGGGGGTTTGTGCCAGCGGCAACAGTGTCAGGTTTGCGGCGATTTCGCCGACCTGTGGGCTGTTAACGTCGGCATCGAAAATGAGCTGGTCGTTGGCCCAGTTGCCGTTTAAAGCAAACGTATCCACGGCGATCAGCACTTCGCCTTTGGGCCCTAATCGCCAGTCTTCTGAAGAAATGTCAGCGGTAATTTTGGCCTGAGCCTTTTGCGATTTCACATCAAGCTTGCCCTGACTGGAAAACGAAAGCGTGGCATCGTTTCGTTCAAATAGGATGTCAGGTGCTAATTCATAGGCCCATAATCCCAAAGGCAGGTTGGTGGCACTGACATCCCACAACACTTGCTTCGGGTTGTAATTTGCTGCGTTTATACAGAGTTCACCGTGTTCACGCGATTCCCAGCAATGTGCGGAAATCTCAAATTGCAGCGGTGATTGTGCGAACATCAGTTCTACGTCTGAGTTTAGTTCCCAGCGGGTGTTTACTACAGCCAATTTCGTGTCGCTCAAACGGCCGCGCCAGATACCCTTCTGCCAGGCGCCAGTGAGGTTTAACTCGCTGTTGTAATCGGGGAGCTGCAAAGAAGACGACAAGGTGTGTTCTGCCAGACTGCCAGCAATGTCTATCGAGCCATTCAACGGCCCTTGTTTTGCGATGGCGTCACTCAGGGTTGGGCTTAATGCAACATCCTGCAGTGTCAGCGAAGACTGAATGGTGGGATTGTCCCAGATACCCTCAATATTCACTGAGCCCTGTAGACCGCCTTTTACTTCCGGGTAGAGGTAGCTCAGATGAGGTAAATTCAGTGTTACCAGTGCATCGATATACTGCTGTTTGAACACCTGGCCGATGGCCGATACTTCGTTGTCTGCCAGTTGCGCGGTGAGATTGCCAACCACAATATCACTGTTTGCAGAATATACTGCATCGCCCTCAAGCTGAAACTCGCGTTCGTATTGCACACCCGACAGCTGAATATCCGATACCAGCACATTGGGTCCGCGATTCGTCATGCTAATCTGGGTTTTCAGAATACCGTCCAGCATACTGGGCGCTTGCGGGTGCAAACTGTTTAGCTCAAGTGACTGAATTCGGGTGAGACCTTCCCAACTGAGTACATCACCAAAGTAAAGCACCCCACTGTTAGTAATGGTGCCCTTTAATAAATCTGCGTTCAGTGCACTGATTACCAGCGAGCGGTCGCCTAATACGGCCTGGATATCGACTTTAGTTGCGGGAATATCTTTACCAGATACCGCCGTATTGCCTGCCAGTGCGTATTGGCCCACTCTGCCGCTAACCGATAATGCGCCTGCCGCCAGTTGCATATCCTGAATAGGCTGCAAAGACTGCTCTGGCCAGGTGAGTTGTAAGGCCAGCGGTAACTCGCTATCCAGCAAGTTTGTCTGTAATTGTGCATTGGCCGAGACCGTACCGGTGGCCGCGACGGCCAGTTGCAGGTTACTCATATCACCGTTAACCGCAACGCTGGCGCTTTGTGGGAAATCAGCCAGTGCTGAGCTACCCTCTGCGGTAAGAGTAAGTGGGTAACTTCCGGTAAAGGCAATTTGCCCGGAGGAGCGCGCTTGCCCCTGGGGAGCGTTAACGCTGAATTGCTTCCATTCGAACTGGCGTTTTTTTAACGCGGCTTTATCCAGTGTAAGCGTTAATTGAGTAAGCAAAGATTCGCCTTGATATACCGCAAGATTATTGATGGCAATATCAGACAGGTTAACCTGCAGCGGCATAGTTATCGCCGGCAGTACAGGCGGTTCGTAGTTGAAAGTTCCAGATGGGGTTGCCGGTGCTGCGTTTACCTCGGATGCAGGCAGCCTAACCGTGATGTTATCGGTGTGAAAATGCGCCACTTTGAGGTTGCTAACCCATTGTGCTTTGGTGCTAATACGTTCAACCGATACTGAACCCGCAAACGCAGACACGTTGATATCCGTCATCGTTAGCTGATCAAGCAGTATGGATACAGGCAGCTCAATTTCGCCTAAGGGTTCATCGGCAGACGTTGTTGCCGGCGCTTCAGCCAGTTGCTCAATGGCCGGCTGATTAATCGTTAACGCGCGAATGCAGGTGGTGGAATTCAGTAAACACGTCCAGTCGTGTTCTACTTCAATACGCGCAACTTGCACTTGCCACTGTTCATTATGCCAGGCGAGGTTTTCAATGGTGATCTTTGACCACACGCTGCCCGATAAGGAGGACACCGACAAGCCGGGTACGCTGTGATTAACCGCGTATTGCACCAGCGGCATCCCCAGCGGCGATACACCCACGCCTACCAGGGTGACAATACTCACCACTACATACAAAAACACTTTTGCCAGACGATTAATGCTCATAATTCCGGCCCTAGCGTGAAGTGAAAACGCCAGCTGTTTTCGAACTCGTTGTGTCCGCGGGCAATATAAAAACGCACCGGGCCGATGAGCGTTAACCAGTGCGCACCTATGCCATAGCCGGTAGCCAGTGGATCAGAGAAATCGTTGGTGGCAGTACCTATGTCGGCAAACACGGCTGCCCGCCAGTTGTCGGTAACGGGATAGGCGTATTCTGCGCTGCCAGTAGCCAGATATTTACCACCGGTTAATACCCGTTCACCATCGTCGTCCAGTACGGAAGGTGCGATCTCCTGATAACTAAATCCCCGGATACTTTGGTCGCCACCGGTGAAAAAACGCAAACTGGATGGCACGCGATCAAACTCTTCGGTTTCGATTGCGCCCGCTTCCGCCCGCAGGAAAATGCGATGTGTGTTGTTAAACGTCGCTATGTATTTGGCTTTAGCCGTTACTTTCAACAGCGAGATATCGCTACCGGCGTTTTCATGCGCGCCCTGCATGGCAATCACAAAATACTTGCCCTGATTAATAGACAACACGTTGTCGGACTCGCTGTAGCCAATGGAGTAGCCGGGCATCAACAGATTGACGGTTTGCGGTTCACTGATCCCCTGGGTAAACATTTCTCTGTCGTAGGTAAGTGACACACTGCGCTGCCAGGGGGAATCCTGCTCTTTCCAAAAACGGTGGGCAGAAATACTGAGCTTTTCACTTTTCGTATCGCTGGTGGTGTTGTCTTCGAATTCGTAACTGGTTTTGATACTGGCGTAATCGTTATTCACGTCTTCCAGCGGAATACGGTAATCCAGGCTCGCGGCTTGTTCCGGTTTCGATAAATACACTTCACCGGTAATCGAGTGTCCCCGCGAGTTAACCCAGGGGCGCTCCCAGCGGCCTCTGATCCGGGGGCCGGTATCTGAACTGCCGCCGCCACCTACGTTAAAGATATCCCGTGGAAGGTGGGTCAGAGTAATTTCAATCGGCACATTCGCACCTTCTGCCTGGCTCACTAACGGGCGGGCAATCGCACGCTGAAAATACCCGGTTTCATTTAATCGCCGGTTAAACGTGGTGAGTTTGGTGGCACTGTATGCATCGCCCTGTTTGAACGGTTGCAAGCGGCCAATGATGGCCTTGGCCCGGTTGTCGCCAACCAGTCTTACTTCGCCAAATTTGTACTGACGACCACTCTGGGCAATCAAAAGTACGTTCGCTTCATTTTCTTCCCTAACCAGGTCGAGACGGGTGGCTTGCCAGTAAAAATCAAAATAACCATGCGACAGCGCATAATTGAACATGGCTGATTTAAATTGTTCGTAGGTGGGCTGGTGCAGTACATCGCCCTTTTTAATCGCCAGCGCGTTGAATTTCTCGCGGAAAGCCGGGTCATCCCGACCTTCACCAATGATTTCCCGGGTAATATTGGCCACAATCAGTGGTTCTCCCAGAGCCACCTGAATGATCACGTCTTCTTTTTCAATTTGCAGCGTTACTTCGGCATTGTAGTAACCAAAGGGCTGCACGGCGGTATTTACCGTTTTAATAATTCGCTCTTGTGTGGCTTCGTCGGGAATTGCGCCGTTAAAAGAGATATTTGCCAGATATAAACCAATGTTTTTCTTTAACGCACTTTGCTCTACCCCACGTAATTCGTAACTCAGGGTGGTGGCTGCCAGGGCAACTGGCACTGAGGCAGCAAACAAGATAAAACCTAGGACAAAGACTAACGTGCGAAGCGACATGTGAAAACGTGTGGTTCCTTACACAGGGATAGGGGAAAAAAGGCTTGTGTAAAAGTCGACAAACCCGTTGGGCAGTTTACCCCTTACCGTGACATTGCTACAGTTTTTTCGTTGAAACGTGGCGGATTTACGACACTGTGTGTAATAACTACCCGGCTGGTTCAGACTGATTTGTTTGCCTCGGTTGTCGGGATTATTTATATTACTCACTATAAAATCCTATAAATACAAGGAATGTTGCCATGAAGCGCTTTACACAAGGCGTGGTTATGCTTTGCTTTTGCATACTCACTGCCATCCCGGTCTCGGTTGCCAATGCAAATGAAGAAGCAAAAATAACGCCAATTGAGGCATTTAGCCGATTGCCCCAGTTTTACTCTGTTGCGCTATCGCCAGGCGGCAACCGCTTAGCCATGGAACGCAATTCTCAGAGTGAGGATTTAGCTGCTCTCATGACGCTGGATATGGAAACGGGCAAGGTGTATTACCTGCTTCGGGCCGACAACAAGAAGGTCAAAATTAACTGGTATCGCTGGGCCAACGATGAAGATCTGTTGGTTAGTGCCAAGTACGAAATCTCTGATGCTGGTACCAAGTATTTCAAAACCCGTCTGTACGTTATGAAATACAATGAGCAGGGCGGCGAGCCCGAGCAAGTCATTGATTGGCGTCACATCAAACGCTATCAGGAAAATCCCAGACACTCTCCACAGTTCCAGGACGAAATCATTGATATGTTGCCTGACGATCCCGATCACATCCTGATGGCAATCGACATCGCGCGCCCGCAAGAACCCTCCGTGTTCAAGGTAAACATTAAAGATCAAAAAATCAGCCGTCTGGAAAAAGGCAAAAAGCGGATCCGCGATTGGGTTACCGACCGGCAGGGCAATTTGCGTGTGGGGGTAACACTGAATTATGAAACCGGTGATCGCGAAATTCTTTTGCTCAATGAAGACGACAAATACGAAACACTGTTTGCCTATAATGTGTCTACCGATAAACCGATTCACATTGCAGGATTTGCCGCCGATCCAAACATTTTGTACTTCAAAAAATATCTGGGTGATTATCGTGCCCTGTATAAGATGGATCTCACTACCCGTGAAGAAACCCTGGTGTATTCGGATGACGAATATGACGTGGACGGCAGCCTGATTTATTCGCCGGTAACCAAGGATGCCATTGGTATTCGCCATGCCAATGCCAAAGGTGGCCGTTATTACTGGGAGCCGCGTTACCAAGCGTTGCAAGAGGGTCTCGATGATCTGATTAAAGAGCGCAATAACTATCTGGTAACATTCAGCCAAAACGAAGATGTGTATTTGCTGTATTCAGAAAGCGATACGCAACCGGGCCGCTATTACGTTGGCAATCAGCGCGAGGGCACGCTGAATTTTCTGTTTGATCAATACCCCGACATAGTGCCGGAGTCGCTGAATAACCACACGCGTGTCGATATCACAACCCGTGATAAATCCACTATCGAAGGCTATTTAACCTTACCCAAACACGGCAAAGCGCCTTACCCAACGGTAATTTTCCCGCACGGTGGTCCTGGCGGTCGGGATTATTCAGGCTTCGATTACTGGACGGC
Source organism: Aestuariibacter sp. GS-14 (assembly GCF_006494365.1). Taxonomy (GTDB): domain Bacteria; phylum Pseudomonadota; class Gammaproteobacteria; order Enterobacterales; family Alteromonadaceae; genus Alteromonas; species Alteromonas mangrovi. Next base: position 282,435 of record NZ_VHIP01000004.1, on the reverse strand, counting down.
GTATTTCAGCAGCCGTGGTTACGCCGTGATGCGCCCGAACTTCCGAGGGTCAACCGGCTATGGTTACTCATTCAGTGAAGCACAAATGCAAAGCTGGGGGATGGCAATGCAGGACGACATTGCTGACGCCACCCAGTGGATGATTGACCAGGGCTATACCGACAAATCCAAAGTCTGTATTGTCGGCGCCAGTTATGGTGGCTTTGCTGCCCTTGCCGCCACGGTGAAAAGCCCTGAAATGTATACCTGCGCCATTAGTTTTGCCGGGGTGAGCGATTTAGACAGATTGGTATTTCGCGCCCGAGCGTTTGTAAACAAAGAGTTGGTTAAAAAACAAATTGGTGAGGACAGCGACGATCGTGAACGCCGCTCGCCAATCAACTTTGTAGAAAACATCAAAACGCCTATTCTGCTGATCCACGGCGAAGAAGACCGCGTGGTGCATGTGGAGCAAAGCCGCAATATGGCTGAAGAACTGGAAGATCATGACAAGGTGTTTGAATACGTGGAGCTTCCTTTGGGAAATCACCACTTGTCTATTCAGTCAAACCGAATGAAAACCTTCGAAGCGATGGATACATTCCTCGGTAAATATTTGCAATAAATGGCGATGCCGCCTGACGTTGATCTGGATCAGCGCAGGCGGCATTAACACCACAGTAACCGCGGGATTGGGCGTACACTAAGATCATCAACAGGAGATCTTACCGTGACAGTCAGCCAAACCACATCCACCGCAAACTCCCAGTCTCAGACCGCAAGCTTGGACACGGCCAGTGTGTCGGTTGTTCACCAGAATATTGGTGACTTGCGCCACGATGAACATTACATTGCCGAATCATTCCGCTCCGGTGAATACCCCTATAAACGCAAAGTAACCCGTCAGTTCTATGAACAACATAAGCATCAGTTGCAGGTTGAACTGCTAAAAGTGCAAAAATGGGTAAAAGACACCGGTGAGCGTGTGGTAATGATTTTTGAAGGGCGCGACGCGGCCGGTAAAGGTGGCACAATTAAGCGGTTTATGGAGCATTTGAATCCTCGTGGTGCGCGGGTAGTGGCATTGGAAAAGCCGTCTGAAGAAGAGAAAGGCCAGTGGTATTTTCAGCGCTACATCAAGCATCTGCCAACCGCGGGAGAAATAGTATTATTCGACCGTTCCTGGTACAACCGCGCGGGAGTAGAACGCGTAATGGGCTTTTGCGAACCAAATGAATATCTGGAATTTATGCGTCAAACGCCGGAGTTGGAACGCATGCTGGTGAATAGCGGGATTCGGGTATTCAAGTTTTGGTTTTCGGTTACTCAGGAAGAACAGACACGCCGCTTTAAACGCCGCGAAACTGATCCGCTTAAGCAGTGGAAGCTCAGTCCAATTGACAAACTTGCCCAACAAAAATGGGACGACTATACCGAAGCAAAAGAAGCGATGTTCTTTTATACCGACACAGCAGACGCACCCTGGGTAGTGATAAAGTCGGACGACAAAAAGCGGGCAAGACTCAATTGTATGCAGTATTTCCTGCACAAATTGCCCTACCCCAATAAAGACAAACACATTGCCAAAGCGCCTGATCCACTGATTGTTGGCCGAGCGGCCACGGTTATCGAACGTGACAACCATATACTGGGTAAATCACTTCATCCTGAGCAGCAAAAAAGTTAGCTATCAGATTCCCATATTTACCCGCTGTGTAAAGGTGTCTGCAAGGGCAGACACCTTTACATTGGCTTTCCCTCTGTTTTGCATGTGACTTGTATAACTTATTGTTAATTAATGCCAATTAACATTGGCAAGCTTTTCGCATTGGTATTGCTACCCGTCATCCGAGAGGTGACATGTCGCTCTGTTACCCGTCAATCCCCTGGCAAACCATTGGTGAACCCTTGGTGAACCCTTAGGTTGATTAACGTGTAGAGGCTGCATAAGCACAAGGAGAATGCCAATGTTGTTTATTTTACTCATTATGACCGTCGTAACAGGTGTGACTATAAAGCGTCTGGGCGTGTCGAACAGCATGCAGGGGTTGGGTAAGCTGGTCCTGCTTACCGGTATATATCTGGTCTTTATTTATAAAGTGGTTATTGGGCGTTCAACGCGCAAATAATCCAAATTACAACGTCGCACTTTGGGAGAAACACACATGAAACACGTAAAACAAGTCGTTACATTACTTTTAGTTGGTCTGTTTACCGTTACGCTGGCTGCTTGTAGCGATGACCGTGCAGAACAAACAGAAGAAAAAGTGGATAGCGTAGCGGAAAGCGCAGCTAAAGCACTTAGTGATGTAAAAGACGCGGCTGCTGAAGCCGCAGAACAAGCCCAGGATATGGCAGAAGACGTGGTAGATCAGGCTGAAGAAATGACTGATGATTTAGCAGACCAAGCTGAAGAACTGGCTGAAGATACCGCAGAAGCGATTGAAGAGACGTGCGAAAAAGCAAAAGACAAACTGGATATGGAAGAAAAAGACTGTTAATCCATTCCCAGTAGCAAGATGGGCGCTGAGTTGTTATAAACAGTGCCCATTTTTTTCTTGACCGAATGCTATTCTACAGGCTTGTAATCAAACCAGCTGTAGTGCGCTTCGCTCGTTGCGGGGCGCCCATTACCGGTAGCATAGGGGCCAACATATACCCCGGTGAATCCACCAATCGTTTCAGAACTTAAATACCGCGCACTTACGCTGTCGATAATCGTAGTGTTACCCTGTTGCTCAATACCGAAGTGAAATTCACTTCCCGTTCCTTTTATCGTTAGCACAACTGCCCCTGGCGCCAGTGCAACAGGCTCCGATGCGTAGCTAATGTCGCCAAATTGGAACATGACCTGTGCGTAACGCACACCCTCGTCTACGCCCACCATGATGTCGAAGTGAGTGCCGTTATTCAGCAAGGTTAACCCGGCTTTTTCGTTGCTCGATGCCGGCGAAAACTGCAGCTCAGTGCGTGCTGTAAAGTGCGTGTGTTGCAAGCGTCGCCCAACAAAGCTAATGCCCTTTTGATGCGGACTACCCAAGGTAAATTCTGAACCCGTTAGTACCAGCTTTTTACTGCGCGTATCAATATGCACTGTGTTTGGCGGTGGTGATTGCACATAGTTCCATTCCAGTCCCAAAGGTTTATCAAAGAAGGTCCGCACAGGTTTCGGAGGAAGCGGCTTGAGTGGCAGGGTGGGCACGCGCATTTGTGGTGTAATGGTGCCGTTGCCATTTACCTGGGGCCAACCAAACGCGGGCCAGCTAACGGGTGCAAGGCACGTTTCCCTGCCCAGTGTATGATGGGTACCACCCTCAATGACACTGCGGTATCCATGAAATACCATCCAGTGATCGCCGTCGTCGGTTTGAATCATGTCACCATGGCCCAGCCCCTGAATAGGATTTTGCTGACCAGCCCGGTTCACGTGAGTCACAATGGGGTTAGCCGGATTACTGTAATAGGGTCCGGTAATGTTATGGCTGCGAGCGATGGTGATCGAGTGAGCTTCCTCAGTGCCGCCTTCTGCCGCCATCAGGTAGTACCAGCCGTCTTTTTTATAAATGTGCGGCCCTTCTGCATAACGGCCGCCTTCTGTAGCCCAAATTGGACCTGTCTCGTTGAACACCTTACCGGTGTTAATATCAATTTCGTACAGGGTAAAGGCGGAATTGATCACATATACCCTGCCATCGTCATCGAAGAATAAATCCGGGTCGATATGCGGCACATCTATCCAGATGGGATCAGACCAGGGGCCGGCTGGGTCTTCTGCCTTCATGATAAAATTCCAACCATAGCCCACGTTGGTGGTAACGATATAAAACGTACCGTCGTGGTAGCGCAGCGTTACCGCGAAGATGTTCACTCCGTCGGGCAATTGCTCCGGGCGGTCTATAACGTGACCAATTTGTTCCCAGTTAACCAGGTCTTTACTTCGAAATACCGGAATGCCGGGAAAATACTCAAATGTACTCGACACCAAATAGTAATATTCTCCGGCTTTAGTAATACTCGGATCAGAATAAAACCCAGGCAACACCGGGTTGGTATACGTTACGGGCAACGACATATCAATTGCAGCGTTAAACGGCGTTGTAGCAGTTTGAGCAGCGGTAACGGTGTGCGTAGCACACATCAGCGCTACAAACCCTATCGGGCGTAAGCACTGTATGAGTAACTTTGTGAGCATGGTTTTGGCAATCAGTGGTTAACAACATGAGTCAGACCGTACACGCAGTTAACTTACCTAACTATTATCAAAATGGGTTTTATTGTTACTAAATTGCTCACGTATTAACATGATTTATACCCTGATAAACAATACTGATAACTGAGCCGTAATTTTGCCTTTTTTTGACGGATTTTATGGGTGAATCCTCGGATAACTGACATGTTGTAATAAACTTTCAGGTATACTGCGCGGCCTGGCAATGTGTGCCAGGAACTGTCAGTGAGCAGCCGCTTCTCAGAGATTCAGGAACAAGATTAAAGACACTATGACCAATTCAACAGTAAATGCGAAGCCCGTACTGGGTATGGCTGAATTTGTAATGCTAATGGCGTTTATGACGTCATTGGTTGCGCTTAGTATTGATGCCATGTTGCCAGCGCTGGATGTGATTGGTCATGAGCTGGGCGCCAAAGATATTCACGATAGCCACCTGATAGTGTCGCTGTTTTTTGGCGGGATGGCATTGGGGCAGTTGTTCTTTGGCCCCTACTGCGATGCCCGTGGTCGGCGTGAGGCTATAATGCTTGGGCTGGGGATATTTATTATCGGCACGCTGGTTTGTATGATAGCGACTGATATGACAACCATGCTAATCGGGCGATTAATTCAGGCCTTTGGTGTATCAGGCCCTCGTATTGCCTCGATGGCAGTGATTCGTGATCAGTTCGCTGGTGAAGCCATGGCACGCGTTATGTCGTTTATTATGATGGTGTTTATTCTGGTGCCCATGATTGCGCCTATGGTTGGTCAGTGGGTAATCAGCATTGCATCCTGGACCCACATTTTTACCCTGTTTCTGGTAGTCTCAACTGGGGTGGGTTTATGGTACTTCCTTCGCCAGCCTGAAACCTTGTCGCTGGAAGATCGCGTTCCATTTTCATGGCCGCAATTTTTCCGCTCGTCCAAATTTATTCTTACTCACCGCGATGTGATTGGGCCAACCGTAGCGATGGGGTGTGTATTTGGCGCGTTCCTGGCGTACATAAGCGCGTCGCAAACCATTTTTGTAGGCTTTTATCAGGTTGGCGATACCTTTGCCTATATCTTTGCGTTACTGGCCTTCTCAATTGGCCTGGCGTCGTATATGAACAGCCACATTGTAATGCGCTGGGGGATGAGAAAGGTCACGTCGCTGGCACTTTATGGCGCGTTGATTTTCTCCGCTGTATTGATGTTAGAGATGATGGTGTTTGCCGGACTGCCACCATTGCCGCTGGCCTTAGTTACCCTGTTTATCGGCTTTTTCTTTGTAGGGCTATTGTTTGGAAACCTTAACGCCATTGCCATGCAGCCATTGGGCAAATTGGCGGGCATTGGGGCCGCCATCATCGGTTCGCTATCAAGTATCATATCGGTACCGGTTGCTATGGGCATAGATGCCTTTTTAACTGAAAACCTGTATCCCATCGCCATTGGTTTTGTTGTGTTCTTTACACTGGCAAAACTGGTGATCAACCCTACGCTAAAGGCGGAACCCAGCGCCGATTACTAATATACCGGGCCCGGCCTTACACCTGTATTCACGTGTAAGGCTGGAATGTCGTCATTTTACCCGCGCCAGGGTGACCTGCGCCCGTGGACGCTGGTTTTCCACTATTTCTACTACCCTGCTTTGCCGCTGGCCATTGCGCAGTTTGTCGTAATGGATTTGCTTCATCTCGAGCTGGCGGGCAAATTCGTAAAACGCCATACAATCGTATCGCGAGAGTTCGTTATGCTGGCGGGTTAATTGGGTATCGATATACAGGTTATCGCCATTTGAGGTAAGTGTAGCTACCGCATCATAGGGCTGGCCGTACTCTTCTACTCGTAGCGCCCTGACCATTTTTACCTCGAAAATCCAGTCCCCGATTCGGGTGAACCTGGTAATGCCTGATTGCATGTGTAGCTCCTAGCGCGTTATGAGCTGCTTATGGAAACAGCTTTCTTTATGTGATGAGTGATGTTGTGCAAACAGAACGCTATTACAAGATACGTACCAGTTAAAATGACTATTAAAAACAGATGGTTGAATGGTTAAGGCGTTAAAGAGTATCCGAAATGCGTAGCCAAACAGTAACACTTTTAGCTGTAAACAACCTGCGTTGGACTGCGTTACAACGTCATCCCTGAATCGAATAGCGATTTCAGGGACCTATTCAAAAAGGCGGGCTAATCAGAAATCTACCCCTATCCGTCTTCCCTGAATCGCGAAGCGATGTCAGGGATCTATTCAAAAAGGTTGGTGAATCAGAAATCTACTCCTTTGCGTCATCCCTGAATCGCGAAGCGATGTCAGGGATCTATTCAAAAAGGTTGGTGAATCAGAAATAACCTTGTTCGAATCAACAATCATTAAATTTTGCGATGAAAGTGAAGATATGTAAGACCGCGTGTTACAGTGAATTCCTCGTAACAAATGAGACATGTATGAGTAGGATTTTCAGGCGAACTTTAGTCGCGATATATTTTGTTCTTGGATGCGGTGGTATCCATTTTCTCGGCGAAGCATACGCGTCAGGAATGATGGAAGTATTAACCGTGAACCCGTCACCTGATTTATATGCTAACAATAGAGGGTTTCAATACGCTGCATTTTGGTTTACGTGGGGTATTGCCTTGTCATTTGTTTTATTATTTTCGGCAACCTTGCTATACAGGGTTTTGAGCAGTAAAAGTACCAAAAACTGATTGCAAGCTAACTCAGTTGAAACGCCAATATAGTGTTCGCCGGTGTTAGAAGAATTAGCTATCGTTGGAGCATATGTGTTTTTAATTAAGGAAGATGAGACAGCGTTTACTATTTGGTGGAAATTTATATTTGCAATTGTTGTGTCAATTCTATGTGTAATAGCCATTGTTACCGGAACTCTTTACATTCCAGGCAAAGGTGAGTTTTTCACTGAAAGAGCAGATGGTGAAATGTTCTGGCTTCTTGTTATTTTTTGTTTAGGACTGTCAGCGCTATCCTTTTGGCAAGGGGGCTACGGTATTTATCAAAAGTACTTCACCAAACACAAACCATTAAACAACGAATAAAAAATTATGCCGCTCACTGGGGTATGCAGGGTCGCAAACACGTAAATGAAAAGATATGTCGCTGTTATTCGGTTAGGAATGTTAGTTTTACTGGATTGCTATCCATAAAGATGATGTATAACACGCCAATTAGCAGCGAAACACAGCCTGTTATTGCTCAGAGTATTGAAACATTAGCGTGCCCAACAGGTAAGTACGCAAAGCCCTATTTTACTATTTCAGGCAGCCCAACTGAGTTTTATGTAATGAAGGAATTCGTTAACCGAACAGGCTGTAATAATGAACCCAATAGACTGATCGGCAAGAAGACCTCTTTTACCTACTTCGACAATGCGGAAGGGGAGTCAAAAGTAGTCCAGATATCTATAGGTGCCAGGGTAATCTATAGCAAGAGCGAATTTGTTGGTAAAAACCAATCTACAGGGGCCATTCTGTTTTTTGCTGTTATTGGTTATTCAATATTTCTCTTCGTCGCTGGCAAAAAGGTATAGCTAGAACAGCATATGTGCTGTTTATGTCATTTTTGGGGCGGGCTTTTGTTGGCCTGCCCTATGATGAGATCCCTGACATCGCTTCGCGATTCAGGGATGACGAAATAAGGGATTCAGGGATGACAGGCGCTAGCGCAATTAAACCGGTAAATCGCGGACATAAAAAAGCCCGACCAAATTGGTCGGGCAAAAGGGCTTGGTTAAGCACCTAACGACAGAAACTGTCTACGCTTCAATGATGGCTTTCATATCCGTCATGTAACCGCGTAATTTCTTACCTACAGACTCAACGCCGTGGCTGCGAATAGCCTCGTTAATATCTACCAGGCGCTTGTTTTCTACCTGGTTAGATTTGGCGTTAAGACCTCTACCAATCACATCGGTACCGATGTGTGGCATGAATTTCTCACGTAACAATGGCACTGCTGCGTTAGCGAACAGGTAGTTACCGTATTCAGCTGTGTCAGAAATAACCACGTTCATTTCGTACAAACGCTTACGCGCAATCGTGTTAGAAATCAGTGGTGTTTCGTGCAGTGACTCATAGTATGCAGACTCAGGTAAAATACCCGCTTCAACCATCACGTCGAACGCAACTTCTACACCGCACTTGATCATGGCAACAATCAGAATGCCATTATCAAAGAATTCCTGTTCACTGATTTTACCTTCGTACTTAGGCGCATTCTCAAAACCAGACTGGCCGGTTTCTTCACGCCATTTCAGCAGGTTTGCATCGCCATTTGCCCAGTCTTCCATCATAGTGCGAGAGAATTCGCCACTGATGATGTCGTCCTGATGCTTCTCGAACAAGGGGCGAAGCAATGCAGTTAACTGTTCTGACAGCTCGAAAGCTCTAACCTTTGCCGGGTTAGACAAACGGTCCATCATGTTGGTTACGCCGCCGATTTTCAGTGCTTCAGTAATGGTTTCCAAACCGTACTGAATCAATGCAGCCGCATAAGCAGGGTCAATGCCATCAGCAGTCATTTTCTCGTAAGCAAGAATCGCTGCGGCTTGTTGCATACCACACAGAATGGTTTGCTCACCCATCAAATCAGATTTTACTTCAGCAACAAATGAAGACTCCAGAACACCTGCACGGTCGCCACCAGTGGCGCTTGCCAGTGCTTTTGCGATATCCCAGCCTTCACCTTTCGGATCGTTCTCAGGGTGAACCGCAATCAGTGTCGGTACACCAAAACCACGCTTATATTCTTCGCGTACTTCAGTTCCAGGACACTTAGGTGCACACATTACAACAGTTATGTCGCTACGAATTTGCTGGCCTTCTTCAACAATGTTGAAACCATGCGAGTAGCCTAATGCAGCGCCTTCTTTCATCAGAGGCATAACCGCTTCCACTACGCTGGCGTGTTGTTTGTCTGGTGTTAAGTTGTAAACCAGATCAGCAGTAGGGATCAGATCCTGATACGTACCTACTTTAAAACCGTTACCATTTGCACGCTGATAAGAATCACGCTTCTCATCAATTGCTGCCTGACGCAGTGCATACGCTACGTCTAACCCGGAGTCACGCATGTTAAGACCCTGGTTGAGACCTTGTGCACCGCAGCCAACGATGACAATTTTCTTACCTTTCAGGAACTCACAGCCATCAGCAAATTCTTCGCGCTTCATAAAGCGGCAACGACCCAGCTGGTCTAACTGCTGACGTAAAGACAGGGTGTTAAAATAATTAGCCATAAATATAATAATTCCGAACTTCTTTCTGTCGTGATCCCTTGCCTCACTCGGCAGGGATGACCTCGTCAATGACGACTTGCAGCGAACAATACGCTACCCCATTCGTTTTGAAAAATGATATATTTGCAAAACAGTATTGCAAAAAGTGAAATACTCATGGATTTTCGCAGTTTACAACTCTTCAATCATCTCGCAAAAAGCTTACATTTTGGTGACACTGCCGAGGCCATGTATGTGTCGCCTTCCACGCTAAGCCGCGTAATACAAAGGCTGGAAGAAGAGTGTGGGTGTGTATTGTTCAAGCGTGACAACCGAACCGTTGCCCTCACCCACGGCGGTCACAAGTTGCTTAATTTCAGCGAAACCGTGCTGAAGGAATGGCAACAGGTCAGACAAGAACTCAGTACTGACGAGCAATCCCTGAAGGGTGAGCTTAGTCTTTATTGCTCCGTTACTGCCAGTCAAAGTCATTTACCGGCGCTGCTGTCGCGATATCGTCAGCATTATCCCGGGGTGGATATTCGCCTGGTTACCGGCGATCCGGGTATTGCCATTGATAACGTTAAGCAGAAGAAGTGCGATGTAGCCATCGCCATTTATACACCCGGCTTTCCTACCGATTTATGTTTTACCGGGATGGATCATGTGCCGCTGGTACTTATTGCCCCCCGGGAATGGCGTTTAACCCAGCTAAGTCAGGTGGATTGGCGAAAATATCAGGTTGTGTTGCCGGAGCAAGGTCCGAGCCGGCGTATTGTATACCACTGGTTTGCAGAACATGGCATACGGCCAAATGTGTACGCCTCAGTGGGAGGAAATGAAGCGATTGTGTCAATGGTTGCACTGGGTTGTGGTGTGGGTTTTGTGCCGCAGGTTGTATTGGATCACAGTGGCATGACAAACAATGTAACCCGCATACTGGTTGACGATATCGGGTCCTACGAACTCGGGCTGGCATGCCTGGAAAAGCGCAGAACTGAGCCGTTGATTGATGCGTTGTTTCAACTGGTGTTGAACTGACGAATAAGGGTATCCAGTGCCCTGTATCCCAGGGCTTCCGCAATGTGGCGGTGAGTAATGTTTTCTGTACCGTCTAAATCGGCAATGGTGCGCGACACTTTTATTGTGCGATGAAACACGCGCATCGACAAATTGAGTTTGGTAGCAGCGCGACTTAAAAAAGTAAAGCTCTCGTCATCCAGTTTGCAATGTTCGGTGAGTTCCGCCACGCTGAGTTCAGCATTGGCTTTTTGCTGTCGTGTTAGTTGTCGCTGCATGGCACGTTCTACCTGGGCTTTTGCGGCAATCGCGCTGTCTTCACCAGATGGCGGCGTGGCCAGTGAATACTGTTCAGGCTTGCGCACTTCTATTTGTAAATCGATGCGATCTAACAAGGGGCCGGAAAGACGGCTCAAATAGCGTTGTACTTGTTGAGGAGTACTGCGGCCGTCGTTGATATCGCCTGTAGGGCTTGGATTCATTGCCGCCAGGAACTGAAAATTGGCAGGATACCGGGCCTGCCCGGATACGCGAGACAAACAAATATCGCCAGTCTCTAAAGGTTCTCTGAGCACATCCAGCGCCTGACGACCAAACTCGGGCAATTCATCCAGAAACAACACACCGTTGTGAGCCAGCGATACTTCACCCGGTGACGGATGCGTGCCGCCACCGGTTAAAGCAATTGCTGACGACGTATGGTGTGGCGATCGAAAAGGCGGGGTGTACCAGTTGGCGCTGTCGCGGGATTCGCCTTTAATGGAATACAATGCCGCCGCTTCCAGTGCCTGTTCATGCGTAAGCGGCGGCAGTAACTGCACTAACCGGCTGGCCAGCAGGCTTTTGCCCGTCCCAGCCGGTCCCACCATCAGGAGATTATGTTTTCCAGCTGCAGCAATGGTAAGCGCGCGTTTTGCCTGCTGCTGACCAATAATGTCGTCCCATTTTGGTGAAAGCTGCGCATATGCAACATCACACTGAGCCGTACTGATTTGCAGTGGCTTTTGTTTACTCAAATGCAGAAATACCTGCATCAGCGAATCTACGGGCAGGTATCGCAGGCCGTCAACAAGCTGAATATCCTGGGTATTGTCGCATGGCAACATCATTAGGTGTTCGTCATCAGCACAGCGCATTGCTGCGGGCAGTAAGCCGGATACCGGTCGTAACTGACCATTCAGGCCCAGCTCGCCAATTACCTCATAATGATCAAGGGCCTGCTGAGGCAACAAACCCTGGGCAATTAATAACCCCAGGGCAATGGCTAAATCATAGCGACCACCACTTTTGGGAATGTCGGCTGGGGCAAGATTTACCGTAATGCGCCGTCCGGGGAATTCAAATCCGCAGTTAATTAATGCGCTGCGAACGCGCTCTCGCGCTTCCTGCACTGCTGTTTCAGCCAATCCCACCAGCTTAAACGATGGCAAGCCATTCGACAGGTGCACTTCTACTTTAATGCGCGGCGAATCAATACCCGTTGCCGCGCGGGTGTAAACAATGCCTAGCCCCATGCTATGCCTTCCTTTTGTGTTTGCCAGCCCATGAGTGCAGTGTAAAGTGCCCCGGTTAACTTACCTACTGCGCAAAAGGCCAGTTATGCCCGCTGAATATCAGGCGCTGAATTTCGTGCAAGGGAGAGCAATGACTAACGCTATGAATGTGCAGCGAAAGGTGTTGTGACCTGGTATAAAAATGCACCAGCCAGCTTGATTTGGCTTGATCAAAGCCGTTGATCCGTGATATTTCTTATGCCTCGCACTAACGGTGTTCCTTAGCCAGACACTGTTGTTGCCATCAGCCAACACAATTTCCGAACTTGCGTTAACCTCGCCAATGCCTGCGCTTTGATACAGTGCCAGCTGCATTTTTGCGTGCATTAAATATCAATTTCCCCGTGGTCCGCTGGAGCTTTACACAGATGTTGTGTGAAAAATGGCTCATTGGATTGGGTCAATTGCTGTGCTCATGTATCATTTGACGCGAAATTAATACAGGCGGTTTGCCGCGTGCAGACTGCGCTTACAGAGTGAAGACAACACTCGCACTTTTTAAGGAAACGTCATGGCTAAGCAACTTGCTGAACTAATTTGGTTTAACGGTAAACTCATTCCGTGGAAAGAAGCCACTGTGCATGTAATGTCGCATGCAATCCACTATGGCTCATCGGTATTTGAAGGTATTCGCGCCTACAATACGCCGGATCAGGGCACCTGTGTATTCCGTCTGAACGAGCACAACCAGCGTTTGTTTGATTCAGCAAAAATCTATCGCATGACGATCCCATTTACGCTTGAAGAAATTAATCAGGCGACTATCGACACCATTGCGAAAAACAATCTGAAATCTGCGTATATCCGTCCTATCGCGTTTTATGGCGATATTGGTATGGGTTTACAGGTGCCATTTGGTCAGGAAACTGAAGTCACAATCGCCGCATTTGAGTGGGGCGCGTACCTGGGTGAAGAAGCTCTGAAAAACGGTGTGAACGCGGGTATCTCCTCGTGGAACCGTTTGGCGGCGAACACTATGCCTACGGGTGCAAAAGCTGGTGGTAACTACCTGTCCTCACAGCTGATTTCAATGGAAGCGCGTCGTCATGGCTACGGCGAAGGTATCGCATTGGATCGCAATGGCTATATCAGTGAAGGTGCCGGCGAAAATATTTTTGTGATCCGCAATGGCGTGATCAGCACCACACCAAAAACAGCGGCTATTTTGCCTGGTATCACACGCGACACTGTGATCACCCTGGCGAAAGAACTGGGTTATGAAATCCGCGAGGAGAATATCCCGCGTGAAGCCATGTATCTGGCCGACGAAATTTTAATGTGCGGTACGGCCGCAGAAGTGACCCCTGTGAACAGCGTAGACGGTATCACTGTGGGTAAAGGCGGTCGTGGGCCTATCACGAAAGAAATCCAGGACATGTTCTTCGGTTTGTTTAACGGCACCACCGAAGACAAGTGGAACTGGTTAACACCGGTTTATAAATAATTACCCCAACGGGACGAAACGCTATGCCTAAATTACGATCTGCAACCACAACTCAAGGCCGCAACATGGCAGGTGCGCGCGCGCTTTGGCGTGCCACCGGTATGAAAGACGGAGACTTTGGTAAACCCATTATTGCCATAGCCAACTCTTTCACACAGTTTGTGCCTGGTCACGTTCACCTTAAAGACATGGGTCAGCTGGTCGCTCGCAGTGTCGAAGCTGCGGGTGGTGTTGCAAAAGAATTTAACACTATTGCGGTCGATGACGGTATCGCAATGGGGCATAGCGGCATGCTGTACAGCCTGCCTTCCCGTGAAATTATTGCCGACTCGGTTGAGTACATGGTTAATGCTCACTGCGCCGATGCGATTGTGTGCATTTCCAACTGCGACAAAATCACACCAGGAATGCTGATGGCGTCAATGCGCCTGAACATTCCGGTAGTGTTTGTGTCGGGTGGTCCAATGGAAGCCGGTAAAACCAAGCTGTCTGATCAGATCATCAAGCTTGACCTGGTAGACGCCATGGTTGCGGCCGCTGACGATAAAGTGTCCGACGCCGACACCAACGAAATTGAACGTTCGGCCTGCCCTACCTGTGGTTCGTGCTCGGGTATGTTTACAGCAAACTCAATGAACTGTTTAACCGAAGCGCTGGGTTTGTCTCTGCCGGGTAACGGTTCACTGCTGGCTACGCATGCTGACCGAGAAGGGTTGTTTAAACAGGCTGGTAAGCTCATTGTGGAGCTGTGTGATCGCTGGTACAAAAACGACGATGCCAGCGCATTGCCTCGCAATATTGCCAACTTCCGCGCGTTTGAAAACGCCATGAGCCTGGATATTGCCATGGGCGGCTCAACCAACACTATTTTGCACCTGTTAGCAGCGGCAATGGAAGGTGAAGTGCCATTCACTATGGATGACATTGATCGTTTGTCCCGTAAAGTGCCGCACTTGTGTAAAGTGGCACCGTCTACTCAGAAATACCATATGGAAGACGTACACCGTGCCGGTGGCGTACTGGGTATTTTAAATGAACTCAACAAAGCCGGATTGTTACACGGCGACTGTTCACACGTACTGGGCAAAACCCTGAGTGATGTGATCACTGATTGGGATATTACCAATCCAGAAAACACCGATGCGATTACATTCTATCGTGCGGGCCCGGCCGGTATTCGTACCACCAAAGCCTTTAGTCAGGATTGCCGTTGGGATGACGCAGACGCCGACCGCAGCCAGGGTTGTATCCGTGATATGGAACATGCCTACAGCAAAGACGGTGGCCTGGCGGTATTGTATGGCAACCTGGCGGAAAACGGCTGCATCGTGAAAACCGCCGGTGTAGACGAATCTATTCTTAAATTTACCGGTCGTGCGCGTATTTTTGAAAGCCAGGACGACGCAGTAGCCGGCATTCTGGCCGACAAAATTCAGGCGGGTGATGCGGTTATTATTCGCTACGAAGGCCCAAGAGGCGGCCCGGGTATGCAGGAAATGCTCTACCCTACTTCCTATTTGAAATCTAAAGGGTTAGGTAAAGCTTGTGCCTTGATTACCGATGGTCGCTTCTCGGGCGGTACGTCGGGTCTGTCGATTGGTCACTGTTCGCCTGAAGCGGCCAGTGGCGGTGGCATTGGTTTGGTACAGGAAGGCGATACCATTGAAATTGATATCCCGAACCGCACCATTAATATTGCGATTACCGATATTGAACTGGATGCCCGCAGAGCGGCGATGGAAGCCTCTGAGCGCCCATGGCGTCCGGTGAATCGCCAGCGTGAGGTGTCATTGTCGCTGAAGACTTTTGCCATGCTTGCCACCAGTGCCGATAAAGGCGCGGTGCGCGACCCGTCGAAACTGGAAGATCTATGACCGTCAGTGATATCGACTATCTGAAGAAAATCCTGCTGGCACCGGTTTACGACGTTGCGGTGAACAGCGATCTGGTATTGCTGTCGCGACTGACTGCCGAACTTGGCAATGAGATCTACCTGAAACGGGAAGATCAGCAGCCCGTTAAATCGTTTAAATTGCGCGGTGCGTATAATCGTATCGCCAGTTTAACCGAAGCACAGCTCAATGCGGGGGTGGTTGCCGCCTCAGCAGGTAATCACGCCCAGGGTGTTGCGTATTCTGCCAATATGAAAGGCGTACAGGCCACTATTGTGATGCCAGAAACCACACCAGACATTAAAATTGAAGCGGTGCGCCGCTTTGGCGGACAGCACGTCAATATTGTGCTGCATGGTACTAACTTCGACTCAGCCAGTCAGCACGCCAGAGCGTTAAGCGCGGAGCATGGCTACACGCTTATCCCGCCGTTTGACGATCCGGATGTCATTGCGGGTCAGGGTACTATTGCTCGCGAGTTACTCGAGCAAAATCCCAATATCGATACCTTGTTTATTGCGGTAGGCGGCGGTGGTCTGGCGGCCGGTATTGCGGTTTACCTCAAACAGCTCAAGCCCGGGATTAAGCTGATTGCCGTAGAGTCGGAAGAATCAGCCTGTTTTGTTGCCGCAAAAGCGGCGGGTAAACCGGTAAGTTTGCCCACTGTAGGCATTTTTGCCGATGGCGTGGCAGTAAAGCTGATGGGTAGCGAAACCTTCCGTCTTTGCAATCAGTACATCGACGAAGTGATGACGGTAAGCAACGACGAAATTTGTGCGGCTATTAAAGACATTTTCGACGACACCCGGGTAATTGCAGAGCCAGCTGGAGCAATGTCTATTGCGGCCATTCGCAAATACGTGAACGAACACAATATTACCGGCAAGAAACTGGGCGGCATATTGTGTGGCGCCAATACCAATTTCCATACGCTTCGCTATGTGTCGGAACGCTGTGAGCTGGGTGAGCAAAAGGAAGCGGTATTCGCAGTAAAAATTCCCGAGCATCAAGGCGCATTCAAGCAGTTTTGTGAATGTTTGGGTGGACGCACCATTACAGAGTTTAATTACCGTTACGCCAGCGAAAACGAAGCGCATATCTTTGTAGGTATTAAATTGCGTGGTGGCCGTAAAGAGTTCCAGTTGCTGTTAGCCGAG
The DNA here is from genome assembly GCF_006494365.1 of Aestuariibacter sp. GS-14. Taxonomy (GTDB): domain Bacteria; phylum Pseudomonadota; class Gammaproteobacteria; order Enterobacterales; family Alteromonadaceae; genus Alteromonas; species Alteromonas mangrovi. Next base: position 265,961 of record NZ_VHIP01000004.1, on the reverse strand, counting down.
CTTACCGGTAAAGGCTATGCCTGTTTTGACCTGTCGGATAACGAACTGGCAAAACTGCACGTACGTCATATGGTGGGCGGCAGACCACCCACTATTCTCAACGAAGTCGTGTTTAGCTTCGAGTTTCCGGAATACCCGGGGGCATTGCTTAACTTCCTGAATACTCTGGGTGAGCGTTGGAACATTACGCTGTTCCATTATCGCAACCATGGTGCAGCTGAAGGGTTAGTGATGGCTGGCTTTGATATTCCACCAGACAGCCGTGCAGCGTTCGATGAACACGTTGCGGCACTCAATTACGAATATCAGGATGTTACCGCTAACGCCGCGTACCGATTCTTCCTGTCGGAGCCTGCCAGGGCCTGAGTGGGTCTGAGCTTCAAAAAATCAGGTTTTGCCATTCTGCCGGTCAATGCGATCTATTCACTTGTCCGGCAGTTCTCACTCACTTACTCACTCACACTCTTACTTAGTATCACTGTACTCACTGCTCAAATTTAATCATATCTGTTCACTTCTGAAACAAACTGCTACTTAGTTTTGACAACTTTGTTAATTTCGTAAAAATATTGCTATATTAATTTGTATTACAATTTGTCAGGGATCCGGATGAGTAGCCGTTGCTTTAGGGAAATCAGTGAGTTATCGCGATGTGTAGGGGTCATACTGTGTTGCCTGGTGCTAGCGGCATGTACAACGGATGATTCGCATATACTGGCGACAGATAACGATACCGTGCTGTTGTTCGCGTCTTTTCGTGGAAATGGTCAGGATGGACTGCATCTGGCGGTGAGTGAGGACGGCCTCAATTGGCAGGCGCTCCGGCAGGACCAATCGTTTCTTACGCCCAAAGTGGGTACCCAATTGATGCGCGACCCGGTGATTATTCAGGGGCCGGGTCAGCAATTTCATATGGTTTGGACGTCCGGTTGGGAAGATGCTGGCATTGGCATTGCGCATTCCTCAAACCTGAAAGACTGGAGCGAACAACAGTTCCTGCCGGTGATGGCTGATTTCCCTGAGGCCAGAAATGCTTGGGCGCCCGAGATTTTTTATGACGAAACCACCCAACGCTACTGGATCTATTGGGCATCAACGCTACCAGGCAAATACCCCGATTCCGAGAAGCAAGCCGACAAAGGCTGGGATCACCGCATTTATGCTACCAGTACTAAAGACTTCAAAACCTATTCCCCCACCCGTTTGTTTTACGAGCCCGGCTTTAACGTAATCGACTCCACCCTGATTCAACAGGGTAATGAATACGTTATGATTGCCAAGGATGAAACCCGTTATCCACCTGCAAAAAATCTGTTTATTACCCGCGCTTCCAGTCTTGAAGGCCCCTGGCAAAAACGCTTAGCGCCCTTTACGCCCGGTGGCGTGTGGGCAGAAGGCCCTGCCGCAGTGTTCTGGCGCGGCTGGTACTACGTGTATTACGACCAGTATATCGATCACAGCTTTGGTGTTATGCGCACCCGCAACTTTACTGATTGGGAAAATCTTACCCCCCAGCTCACTATGCCCCCCGGTACACGCCATGGATCTGTGCTGGTGGTTCCACGCAGTTTGGTTGGTAGCCTGTAACCACACGGTGTCACTTTCATTTGTTTCAAATGCGGCATAATTTTTTGATATATGGAGCCTAAAGTGATGACGGTATTTGAGTGTTTTCGCTTGGGTGTTAAGGTTTTTACATCTTGTTAATTAGGGTTTTACATGATGTTGCAGATACCGCTGCGTTTTGCCTTTTCTCTGGTTACTCTCGCCGCCAGTCTTACCGCCTGTAGTGCAGGCAGCAAAGCGCCTTCTGATCACTCCATTACCTACAATGCAGCCGAATTACAGTCGCTTTGTTTAGCGGCATCAGCGGATACGCCGGTTGCCTGCCACTTCCCGGACCTGGGGGCGCAAACCTCACACTATGCAATAGAAGTACAGGCTTCTTCGTTTGATAACATGGCGCTCTACGCTGAATCGCGAAGACTTATGTACGACGCAGGCATTGCCAGCGTGAAATCAGATAGTACACACGCAAACACGTTGCGGTTTATTGTGAATACGCGTCAACCCGACGGCCAGCCCATTCAACAGGACACCTATGCAGGATTACCCGGCGCTACACTGTGGCTGCCACAAGGGTTGCAGGGCATTAACAGTATCAGTGTAACTCCCGTTGAACCGGTGCAGCGCGTGTTTGTGATTGGCGATTCAACCGTATGCGATCAAAACCCACAGTGGGACAAACCGGCCACCGACCGTTTTAGCGGATGGGGGCAAGTGTTACCCGCGTATTTCAACGACACAGTTTCAATAGTGAACTACGCTGATTCTGGTGAAGGCACCGAAGCGTTCAACACCTTCGACGGTGAACTGTTAGTGCCTATTGCGGAACAGTTAACACCTAACGATGTAGTGCTGATCCAATTGGGCCACAACGACAAAACCACACCTCAGGATGTGTATACCCAGCGTCTAACCGATTTGATTCATTTTATCCGGTCGCGCGATGCACAGCCGGTACTGATTTCTCCAATGCTGCGTAATCATGGCATCCCGCTGGCAAAACAACACCAGTGGCCACAGCTGAATATCCCGGCGGCACTTCAGGGTATTGCGACCCGCGAAAATGTGCCCTACATCGACCTGCTCAGCTTGTCTAATCAGTGGGCACAGCCATTAGGACAAACTACAGCACAAACGTTTTTTGTAACGAATGACCGCACCCATACCAACGAAGCGGGGGCAAGGGTGTTTGCCGGTTTAGTGATTGACGCAATCAAACAACAGGATTTATCGCTGGCGCAAGCACTGCGCTAAGTGTTTACGTAAAAGGACGACTACCGTTATGAAGTCAACGTTAATCAAGGCCCTGATGCTGCCTTTACTCTTTATCAGTGGTGCGTGTTTGAGCAAAGACGAAGCGCCGCTTACGCCGTCTGCCATCTTTATTGCGGGAGACTCTACCGCAGCCAGTTATACCAATGCCGACCATCAGGGCTGGGGCGAACCTTTCAAAGCGTATTTCGACGCCGACAAGGTAACCGTAGACAACCGTGCGCGGGGTGGACGCAGTTCCAGAACGTTTATTACAGAAGGTCTGTGGCAGGCGTTAATAGATGATGTGCGCCCAGGGGATGTAGTTATTATTCAGTTTGGACATAACGACGGTAGCCCGGTAAACGATGATCGCAGAGCACGTGGCACACTGCCGGGTATTGGTAGCGACCACATTGATATCGTTAATCAACTAACCGGTAAGCAAGAACGCGTATTCTCGTTTGGCCATTACATTCGTCAAATGGTTGCGGAAGTTAAGGCAAAGCAAGCTGTGCCAGTACTGGCATCACTCTCGGTGCGCAATTTATGGCAGGAGCACCGAATTGAGCGTGGTTCGGGTCAGTATGGCTACTGGATGTATCAGCTGGCGTGGGAGCTGGGAACGCCTTACATCGACTTAACCAATGCCGCCGCAGATGCACTGGAATTGCTGGGCAAAGAAGGCGTTGCAGCGTTATACCCGAAAGATCATACCCATTACCATAACGAAGGCGCTGATCTGCATGCTCAACTGATGGTTAGCGCACTTAAAGGCTTGCGCCCTTCGCTGGATAACACTGTGTATTCAGACAAAGGGAGAGCGGTTACGCCTTACGACTGGACGTTTGTGCGCTTGCCGGTTGTACCTGATGTGCATCGTCGCAGTGTATTTATGGTGGGCGATTCTACGGTTCGCAATGGCTGGGGAGACGGCCGCGATGGTCAGTGGGGCTGGGGCGACTTTGTTGACGACTGGTTGGGTAATCCCCCTGTTAACTTTGTGAATCGTGCGGTAGGCGGCTTGTCCAGCCGTACCTTCATTACCCAGGGACACTGGCTACGGGCGCTGAATATGATGAAGCCCGGGGATATTGTACTAATTCAGTTCGGCCACAACGATGCCGGAGCGCTCAACGATGACAGCCGGGCAAGAGGCACCATTAAGGGCATTGGTTACGAACAGGTCGACATCGACAACATGCTTACCGGAGAGCGCGAAACGGTATACACCTATGGCAGCTACCTGCGCCAGATGATCGGTGAAGCGCGCGCCCGTGGTGTTATCCCGGTGATTTGCTCACCCGTGCCGCGCAAAGTGTGGCTGGATGACGCCCCCCGTATCGCCAGAGCTGAAAACAGTTATCCGCAGTGGGCTGCACAGGTAGCCAGACAAAGTCAGACGTCATTCATTGATTTACATACGCTGGTGGCAGCACGTTACGACGAGCTTGGACCGCAGCGTGTAGACGCTATGTTTGGCGATGAACGCACCCACACCAGCAAAGCTGGCGCCATCGATACAGCAGGCATTGTGGCACAACAACTGGCACCTATGCTGGGACTGGCGGTAGTGGATTCTGTAGCGGTGGAGGACAAATGAGTCTGATCAATATTGGCGTTCGGGCACATGACTACGGACAGGGAAGCGTAACCGAAATCGCACAACGTATTGGCCAGTACCCGATTAATTGTGTGCAATTGGCATTGCCCAAATCATTTCCGTTCATTTCTGAGCAACCAGGGCAAATTAGCCCGGGCTTTGGTAATTATGTGCGCGATGTATTTGCCCGCCACGACATTAATATTGCAGTGCTCGGTTGTTACATCAATCCCATTCATCCGGATCCCGAAGAGCGTGAGCGGGCTTTGCAACGATTTGAAGAACATTTGCAGTTTGCCAGGGACTTTGGCTGCGCCATTGTGGGTACCGAAACCGGATCGCGCAATGCCGATTGTACCTACCACCCCGACAACCACGGCCAGGCCGCATTTGACGAGCTGGTGGTAAGTGTGAAACGTCTGGCCGGTGTGGCAGAGCGACACGGCGTGTTTGTTGGCATAGAGGGTGTGGCACATCATCACACCATAAATACCTACGAGCGCATGAACGCGTTGCTGGCTGAAGTGAATTCGCCAAACGTAAAGGTGATATACGACCCGGTAAACTTTTTCCCGCTGGACGCTTGTGACGATCAGCAAAAGCTAATGGATGAGGCATTTGATGCCTTCGGCGAGCACATAGTTGCTATTCATTGTAAGGACTTTGTTAAACAAAATGGTCAAAAGACCGGCGATTTACCGTCGGGAACCGGCGACATGGATCACGTGCATTTGTTCAATCTGCTGAAGCAGAAAAAGCCCCATGTGCATGTAATTCTGGAGAGTACAAATCAACAAAATGTCGCCCAGATTTTACGCTTTGTTGATGCTGCACAGACCCAAACTGATTAAATGTGCTTGTAACTTTGTGGAGAAGGGGTTGCAAGCGCAAAAGCCTGCAAAATGCGTAATTTTGTGAGGCATATCCCCCGAATATTAAGGCATTTAGCTACATTGCCTTACTAAAGAAGGGGTTTTATCTGGAAGTAAATAAAATAAAAACAAGGATGAAATCAACAATTTTTCCGTTGAATTTACTGTTTAGTCGAAGCGATAAATTCAAATATGAAATTTTTTGATTATAGGTGCCGAATCGTGACTGAATTTGATGGTTTTCGTGTTGACGCAATACGGCCCCAGTCACTAGCATGCAATACAGATGTAAACAAAAGATTAAAAATATGTTTACTCGGGTTGGTGAAAACCAGTCTTTGAACAGAGAACGAGGTCACAATGAAAAACGTCATGGAACGCAACAACACACACACGCAAGGTACATTGCCTGCGACGCGTAAACTGATCGCCAGCAGCATTTCTACCATCCTGCTTACCGGCGCCTGTTTCGCCACTGCGCCTGTTTGGGCACAAGAAGCAGCATCGGCAACTCAGCCAGCTGCCCAGTCTGCTGAACAGACAGAAAATGCCGACGAAACAACCGAGGTAATTGAAGTAAAAGGTATTCGGTTTAGTCAGCGCAGTGCGCTGGATCGCAAAAAAATGGCAGGCACTATTACCGATTCACTGGTAGCAGAAGACATTGGTATGTTCCCCGATAAAAACGTAGGTGAAGCGCTGCAGCGTATTCCTGGCGTGCAGCTGGACCGCGATTTTGGCGAAGGTCAGCAAATCAGTATTCGTGGTGTAGAGCCAGGACTGTTGCGAGTTGAAGTAAACAACGTAACGGCACAAGGTTTTGGCGGTAGCCGTGCAGTTGACTTCCGCGACATGGCGGCCGAGCTGATCAAGTCGCTCGATGTTATCAAAGGTTCTGAAGCCCGCTTAACTGAAGGTGGTATCGGTGGTACGGTGCAGGTAAACACCCGTAAGCCGAATGAATTTAAAGAGAACTTCCTGTCTGCCACCGCAGAAGGCCAGTTTAACGACCTGATCGATGACCCTAGTAACAAATTTAACGTTACAGGCGTGTATAAATTTGACGACGATTTGGGTGTGTTGCTGAACGTAACCAAATCCACTAAAAACACCATGATCCACGCCATTCGCAACACTGAATGGGTGCGTTTCGCCGATTACGACAATTCGCCGGAAAAAACCTTCACCGACGCTGCGTATGCCGACGTAACCGACAAAGCCGCGTGTGCTGATACAGCAAACAAGGCCGCCTGTGAACAACAATGGTGGGACTTCTCGCCTCGTCTGCCGCGTTATGGTATTTGGGGACGTGAAGAAGATCGCCTGAGTGCTAATGCAGTTATTCAGTATCGCATTAACGACAATCTGCAGGTGCATGGTGGTTATACCTATAACACGCGTGACAAAGAAGCACAGGATTTAAACCTGCATCTGGAAACCCATTCAGCGGCGCGCGTAAAGGCAGATTCGGTAATCGTAGACGACCAGCATAACGTAACCTATTTTGAGTCTGCGGCGGCAACGGTTACCAACCGTACGTTGCAATTCGCGTGGGATCAAACCACCGAAATGTTCGAAACCGGATTCGAGTTTGATATGGCAGGTTGGCGCGTGGAAGGCTTACTGGCACACTCCCGCTCCGATCAGGACATCGATTCTAAAGATACCCATGTTACTGCGGATGGTATTGCCGGCGTGCAGGTAGACCTGAATGCGCAGGGTATGCCTGAGTGGGATTTCAACACGGGTTATTTTGTGAATGCCAGTGATCCTACTGACACCTCAGATAAGTTTGATGTAAACGATCCGGCCAGCTACCGTTCACGCGCCCGTTATAAATATGCGCCTGTTACGGATGAGTCTGATGAAACCATGGCGAAACTGGACTTCACCTATATTCCGGATTCCGATTTGATTACACTGATCCGCTTTGGCGGCCAGTTGCGTGAACAAAGCTATGCCAATGCTAACTTCGAATACAACATTATTCGCGATGTAGGCCGTTCGTACACTAATCCTGAAACAGGCGAAAGCATGCAGTGGACCTTGGACGACCAGATTGCGCTGATCACCGGCAATACCTTCCAGTCGCCACAGTTGTTCGATGGCTATAGTCTGGGCGTAAATACCATTGGTACTTATCAGGCGATTAACACCTATCCGTTTATTGAGGCAATCCAGGCCGTCGCAAACGACTTTACCAGCCGTGAAGATCTGAATGTGCGTTCTGGTAATTACGACGTATCAGTAGATACACAGGCCGTTTACCTGCAAGCCAACTTTGAAACCGAGCTGGCGGGTATGCGCTTATGGGGTAACGTTGGTGCTCGTTATGTTGAAACGCAAACCGCGGCGAATGGCGACGTTATTGAACGCATTATTGTCGATCAGGTTGATGAAGACGGTAACGTATTACTCGACCCGGTAACCGGTGAGCCGCTCTCTGGTATTGAAGATCCGGATCATCCTGATGCGTTTAACGGTCGTAAAACCGTTGAAGAGGAATACAGTGACTTCCTGCCCAGCCTGAACATGAACCTGGCGATTATTGAAGATGAGCTGGTGTTGTATGTGGGTACTGCAAAGGTAATGTCGCGTCCTAAAATTACCGACCTGAACGTGAATGCAAACTGTACTCTTTATCGCAATTCTCGCAAAGACTTGGATGATTTACGTGATTACTGTACAGCGGGTAACCCGGCACTTAAGCCATACCGTGCCAAGCAGTTTGACGTAGCGCTGAACTGGTACCCGGATGAAAACTCCATTATTTCTGGTGCCTACTTTATTAAAGACATCACCAGTTGGGTAATTGATGCAGAAACCCGCTTCGACGTTGATTTCTTTAATGACGGCCGTAACTTCGATGTGCGCCAGAAAGTAAATGGTTCGGGCGTTACCACTAAGGGTATCGAGCTACAGGCGTCTACCGTGTTCAGTTTCCTACCAGAACCCTTTAACGGTTTGGGTGGTGCCATTAACTACACTCGCATGAGTGCAGATGATGTTGGTCTGTTCAACTCATTAACAGGTAAAGAGCTGCCGTTCCCGTCTCAGTCTGAAAACAGTTACAACCTGACTGCTTTCTACGAAACCGATACCTGGAGCTTCCGTATGGCTTACAACTACCGCGATGAGTATCTGGTAGCGGCGGCTGACCGTTCTGGTAACCCGGTATTTGTTGAAGACTCAGGCTACCTGGATGCCAAGTTTATCTACAACATCACCGAAAACTTCCGTGCTTACGTAGATGGCCGCAACCTGACAGGTGAAGTCAAAGCTTACACCGCTGGTCCACGTCGTCTGTCTGACCTGCAATGGTCTGGCCGTGAGTACTCAGTGGGCGTGATTTATCAGTTCTAACAGCGTACCTGAGCTGGCGGTTAAGCCGCCAGCTCAGTTCAATATGCAGGGGTGGTGTTAATAGCACCCTTTTTTTTGATAGGAACCTTGCATGACATCTATTTCCCGACGAGGACTCTTTTCTCTTGCTGGTAAAAGTGCAGCACTCAGTGTTGCTTGCCTTCCCATAGCCAGCCTTGCAGGCACGGTTCGCAGCACGCAATCCGCGCCTTATTATCGTCACAATAAACTCATCCACGGTGTCGCTTATTATCCAGAGCTTTGGCCTGATGCCGACGTAGACGCCGATATCGCCGAAATGCAGTCGTTGGGTATCAATGTGGTACGCATGGCTGAGTTTGCCTGGTCGACTATGGAGCCTGAGCCAGGCCAACTGGATTTTTCGCTGTTTAAAAACGTGATGGACAAAATGCATGCGGCGGGTATTCAGGTGGTACTGTGTACACCTACCGCAACGCCACCGGTATGGCTGACGCACGGGCACCCGGAACGCTGCCATAAAAACGAGAAAGGCGAAATCATGAGCCATGGCGCGCGTCAGCATGCCAGCTATGAACATCCCGATGTGCGCGCAGCCTGTTTTAACATCATTGAGCATATGTCTCGTGAGTTAGGCCGCCATCCGGCGTTAATTGTCTGGCAGCTCGACAACGAAATGAAAGCGCATGTGAGCGAGGACTACAGCGACGCTGCCATTTCCAACTGGCACGCATGGCTGGCAAAGCGATTTACGACTATTGATGCACTGAATAAGGCCTGGGGCACACACATCTGGAGCCAGTATTATACGTCGTTTGAGCAAGTGCCCGCCTCGGTAACTACGCCTTTTTTACACAATGCGTCACTCATTACCGCATATAAACTGTTTTGCCGGGAAAGTGTCGCCGACTTTATGGTGGCTCAGCGCGAGTCTATCCGCAAATACTCTGATATGCCGATTACCCACAACGACAATCCGGCATTTAATATTCACCACGAACGCGCCATGCGCGCACAGGACTTTGCCTCTTACGACGCGTATCCCAGTGCCGATCAGTGGGCTACCCTGGCGTTCCGCTCAGATTTGTATCGCGCCGCCATTCCGGGCAAGCCCTTCTGGCTAATGGAAACCAGCGTGGCACACAACGGCTGGCTGGGCAATCATCAGCCCATGCACCCGGAAGGCTTTTTAGCGGCTGAGGCCAGTTTGATTTATGCGTTGGGTGGCGAAGGGTTCTGTTACTGGTTGTGGCGTCAGCAGCGCACCGGCGCGGAGTTGCCACACAGCGCTGTTAAAAGTGCATGGAATACGCCTTCCATTGGTTATGAGGAAGTGAAGAAAGTGGCGGCGCTAAAAGCCCGTTTGGAGCCGGTAATACTCGACACAACGCTGGAAACACCGCCAATCGCTATTACCTATTCAGATCACGCCAGAGCCATGCTTGAAACGGAAGGGCTCGACAAGCGCAATGGCTTCCCAACGCGATACCGTGGCGTCATTGAAATGTGGCACAAACACGTATTGGATTTGGGCTACCATCGCGAAGTGCGTTTTGAAAATGCAGCATTGGATGGATTGAAACTGCTTATTACACCCGCCATGCCCTATGTTAGCGATGCATTTCTGCTGCGGGCTAAAGACTTCATGGAGCAAGGCGGGGTATGGATAGCCGGACCGGTTACCGGAACGCGTGGTAAAGAGCATACTGTCCCCACCGATGCCGGCTTAGGCCTGCTGGAAAAACTGGCGGGCGTAACCACCCAATACGTAATGCCCCTAACCGGTACAGGGGCCACCGGGGAGTTACTGGGTGTCAGCAGCGAATTAAGTGGCTGGTGTGCCGCCATGATTGCGCGTGAAGGCACCCAGGTTATTGGCACACTTACCCAAGGCCGAGGCAAAGGGCTGGCGTTCGCTACCGAGCGCAATATTGGCAAAGGCAAACTGGTGCTGCTGGGGGCCATGCCATACGGCGAGCACAAAGACACTATGCTCAACGCGCTTATCAGTCATTATGCCAGCGAAGTAGGCGTTAACCCGCTAGCCGACGTGCCCGCAGGCGTGGTAATTGTGCCACGCACCAATAAGCGCGGCCAACGCATTTGGATTGTGCTGAATATGCTGGCAGATACTCGCAGCGTTACATTACCAGCAAGCGCCACCGATTTGCTCACAGGTAAACCGCTGGGCAACACGCTAACACTCGACGGTTATACACAACACGTTATTCAGGTAAAAGGGATCTGAACATGGAAAAAATCGCATTTGTGATGCAATTAAACCCGGGCTGTGAAGCCGAATACGAAAAACGACACGACGAAATTTGGCCTGAGCTGGTGGATGAATTAAAAAAGGCGGGTATAGAAGACTACTCAATTTTCTTGCACCCCAACACCTTACAGCTTTTTGCTGTGCTGTGGCGTAAAGACAATCACACCATGGATGACTTGCCTGCGACGGCGATAATGCAAAAATGGTGGGCCTACATGGGTGATATTATGGCGCACAACCCAGACAACAGCCCGGTAGTACAGCCGCTAACCAAGGTGTTTCATTTGGCATAATAGCTGTACAAATAACAATCAATCTGCGCTGCACTCATAAGCTAAATCATAAGGAGTGTGGCGCATGAAAAGTTTAACTAATCCTTTTTAGTTTAATCCGTTTAATCCGATTATCTGGCACTGGCCGCTTAGCGGTGACGTATTACCAATCCTCTATGCAGATTGGCATTTGACTTCTCTCCAACCACAACCTGGTTCTCCCCGCAGTACGAAATTAATCTGGCTGGTGACTCTGCCATTGAGAAAGCCGTGGTGACCCAGGTTGCCAGTTATGGCAAGCAGCTGGGCAAAATCACTCAGGCTGTGCTGGAACTGGCAGAAGGTGAGCCGGGTGATGCTTTTGCATCGCTAAGAAAGATGGCCGATGACATCAATGCCATAAAACAACACACCCTGGCCGATAAAATTGAAGCCGACCTGAAGCGATTAAAGCAGCAGGACAACGCTGCCTACCAGGCGTTGATCAAGCGCCTTTGATTGCCCATATCTGTAGTGCCCGGTATTGAAAGTCAGTCCATTGCATTTGTCTGAATCCCAGCGCGCCATTGGTTAACGCCGGGCCTGTATTCACACCGTCTACCACGGGCTGATTGTCTGTGTAGTCGATCACCAGGCGGTTATCCACGTACAACCTGATGTGCGCCTGTTGCTTAATCAGGCGGATCTGATGTACCTGATTTGAATGCGTTGGAATGCCTACCTCTCCCTGTTGAAGCAAGCTAAAGGTATTGTTCTTTCTGAGGTTTGCATGGCCGCGATCCGGATTGTGGGCGGCATTGGCGTAATAAGAGATATGATAACTGCGAATGGCCCCTTCGGTGTACTGAGTAAAGGTGCCATCTCTTTCGGGCAGTGACGGATCAAAGATGCTTTCGCCGTTAACGCCTTTTGCAGCAAAGAAGACAATAACCAGCCCGGCTTCGCTATTCAGCGACTGCGCCTGCCATTCTGCAACAAAACTGTCTGGCAACTGCACCGGTGCCCAAAATACGTGATGCATAGCCTGATTGGGTGAATACATGCGCATCCAGCCATCACTAAACGTAACTTCACCCGGCCCTTCCATTACCCAGTCTGCTACATCGCTGGCCTGACTAAGTGGATTGCTGTACAGCAACGGGCCTTTTTCGGCCAAGGTGCTACTGGGTGATGTTGACGGCAGCAACTGACAGCCGGTTAATAAAAGTGTTAGCACAACAAGCGGTTGCAGGTAGCGAATACATGACTTCATAAAATCGGTTCCCGTTATTTTTTCTGCACTGTGAGTCAGTTTCAAATCTGAATCAATCAAACCAATTTATTTCGCCAGAAATACCGCTGTTTGATTCTTTTATGGTACAAATTAATCATAAATTAACAAATATTTAAAAAGTCGCTCAGCTTCGTTCATCAAAGCAATCATCAAGTCGTGTTGAGGCGATTAGAATTGAACAATCAGCAGTGGGAGAATCATTATGGATAGACGTGCCTTTTTGAAGCAAAGTGGTATGGCGGCGTCTTTGCCGCTGGCACTATCGGCCACAGGCTGCGCAGTAACATCAGGAACAGGTAAACCTCTTTCTCCCATTAAACGCGAGCCCGGTACCCTGAGTTGGGTAGATGGCAATGCGCCGGATTATCAGGGCGGTGCCACCTGGGGGCATCCCTGGGCGCAAGGCGCATTAAGAAAAGGTCAGTCGCTAACGCTGATCAGCGAGCAGGGCACTCCTGTACCTCTGCAAAGCTGGCCCACCGCGTACTGGCCGGATGGCAGCATAAAATGGACCGCTCATGCTATTCCTGCAGGCAGTCAGCCGGGTGAACGATTTGCCATTATTGCAGGCAAACCTGTGAGCCCCAAAGCTGCCGTAAGCATAACGAAGCAGTCAGGAAAAGTGGTAGTGAATACCGGTGTGATCAGTTTGCACATTGCAACTTCCGGCCAGGACATCATCAGTGAAATGCATCGCGAGGGTAAAATTATTGGTCGTGCAGCGCGATTGGTGGGATTAGTGCAGGATGCACCCGACAATACGCCAGAATCCCCTGCTAACGTTACCGCATTTACCTCTTCCATTGATTCGGTAACGGTAGAACAACAAGGACCGGTACGCTCTGTGATCAAAATTGAAGGCAAGCATACAACCGGGGCGGGCCGCAACTGGCTGCCTTTTGCGCTTCGAATCTACGCGTATGCGGGGGCGGAAACGGTAAAAATCAGTCATACGTTTATTTACGATGGCGATGATCAGAAAGACTTTATCCGCGGATTGGGATTGCGCTTTAACGTGGTTCAGCGCGATGAACTGTACAATCGCCACATCCGGTTTGTAGGTCAGAACGATGGCTTGTGGGGCGAAGGTGTAAAAGGCATTACCGGTCTGCGCCGCGATCCGGGGCAGACCGTGCGCGACGCACAGATTGCGGGTGTAGCTACCCCTGCACTCAGTGAATGGGATGAGCGGGTTAGCAGCCGGCTGCACTATATCCCTGTGTGGAACGATTTTACCTTGTCGCAGTTATCGGCAAACGGGTTTGCTATTCGCAAACGCACACAGCCTGGACACGGCTGGATCGATTCCGATCAGGGGCAACGCGCCAATGGGGCAACTTATGTGGGTGGCACGTCGGGCGGTATACTATTTGGTATGCGCGATTTCTGGCAGCTTCATCCGGTACAGGTAGATGTGCGCAACGCGGGCTCAGATCTGGCAGAAGCCACCCTGTGGTTCTGGTCTCCCGAAGCACCAGCGATGGACGTGCGTTTTTATCACGACGGCATGGGGCAGGACACCTACGACAAACAGCTGGATGCACTCAATATCATTTATGAAGATTACGAGCCGGGATTTGGTTCTGCATATGGGGTGGCACGTACCACCGACTTTACGCTGGGTATTATGAATACCACGCCATCCCGCGAGCAAACCGTTGCAATGGCGCACTATATCAGTCAGGCACCCCAGGTGGTGGCGGCACCACAGGACTACTTGGCCGCCGGTGTGTTTGGTGGTTTGTGGACCCTGCCCGATCGCTCCTCGCCCGCTAAATCAGCCATTGAGGATCGCCTGGACTTTCAGGTGAAGTATTACTGTTCCCAGGTTGACCAGCGTCACTGGTATGGGTTCTGGAATTTCGGCGACGTCATGCACACGTATGATACCGACCGGCATGTGTGGCGCTACGACATAGGCGGCTACGCCTGGGACAATTCCGAATTATCGCCTGATCTCTGGTTGTGGTATTCCTTCTTGCGCACCGGCGACCCAACAACGTTCCATTTGGCAGAAAACATGACCCGCCACAACCGCGATGTGGATATTTATCACGCCGGTAAATTTAAAGGTCTGGGAACCCGCCATAACGTGCAGCACTGGGGGTGCAGCGCCAAGCAAATGCGGATCAGCACCGCTGCTTACCGCCGCTTCCACTATTACATTACGGGCGACGACCGAACCGGCGATGTACTGAATGAAGTGATCAATGCCGACCAGGCATTGGGCGTATTAAACCCAACCCGCAAAGTAGCGCGCGAAAATCCGTTGCCGGGAATGGCAAAAATTGGCGTGGGTACCGATTGGGGCTCTACGGCCGCTAACTGGTTAACCGCCTGGGAGCGCACCGGTGATAAGCAATACCGCGACCGCCTGGTAAACGCCATGACCGTGATTGGCGAGCATCCGCTGGGGTTCTTTGCCGGCGCGTTTGGCTACGACACGGCTACACAAACCTTGCTGCCCTATGAACTGGACGAACCGTCAATCTCTCATCTGAGTTCAGTATTTGGCTTGGTAGAAATGAATGCCGAGCTAAATCAACTCATTGATATTCCAGCCTATAAACAAGCCTGGATGGAGTACGGCAGATTGTACAATGCCGATGAGGAAACGCAGAAAGCTGCACTGGGTATTGCCAAGCGCCCCAACCTCAAAGCTGCCCATTCCCGGTTAACCGCCTATACCGCCTATCACAACGGTGACGTGCAACTGGCAAAACGGGCCTGGAAAGAGTTTGACGCGAAGCAGGAATTCGCGGGGTTAAACGGGTTGTCCAGTCAATTGCAGACTACTCACGTTGAAGGGCCAAACGTGCTCAACCCCATCGATGAAGCGCCGTGGATTTCCACCAACGACGCGTCGCAATGGGGCTTAGCAGCCATTCAGAATTTAGCCCTGGTTGGCAATGCGCTGGAGTAACTCGCTTACCCGCTAACGAAGTGCCCGCTGCAGGCGCTGCCCTTACCGGCAGTTTGCCTGTGGCAAACCTGCTTCTCACCGGGAGCACACTGGGATACAGCGTCAAATGTCAGCCTGAAAAGTTCAGTGCTGAAAAAGAATTTCGCATATGAAACAAAAACGTTAAACGACGTTAACAATATGTGAATTCGTGTACAGTGAAACGATGAAACAGATTCACCCTATTTGAAACATTTGGCGTACCTGTCGCTTATTCTCTCTTTTCCGACAGTACGCCAAGTATGCATTAACTTTTTGTAAGGTAAAGGATCCACTATGCCCGCAATTGCTCATGATATTGCCTATGCAACTGTTCGCCAAAGTATCGATAAACTCATCGACAACCTGGTAAACATTACCGATGAAACCGGCGAATTCCTGCTAAAACTGGACGACGGACGGGTAATCGACACCAAGGGCTGGAACGACTGGGAGTGGACCCACGGTGTGGGGTTGTACGGCTTGCTGAAGTACTGGGATATTACCGGTGACGACAAAGCCCGTGACATCATTGAAGACTGGTTTAAAAACCGTTTCGCGGCGGGTACACCTACCAAAAACGTGAACACCATGTCACCGTTTTTAACCCTGGCTTATATGCAGGAACGCAGCGGTAACCGCAGCTATCTGCCGTACCTGGACGTATGGGCCGAGTGGATCATGGACGGTATTCCACGTACCGAAGAAAACGGCATTCAGCACATCGTATTTAACTCTGAGAACTATCAGCAAATGTGGGATGACACGCTCATGATGAGTGTGCTGCCTCTGGCAAAAATTGGCTTGTTGCTGGACCGCCCGCACTATGTGGAAGAGGCGAAGCGTCAGTTTATGCTGCACATCAAATACCTGGCCGATCGCAAAACTGGCCTGTGGTTCCACGGTTGGACATTTGATGGCCGTCACAACTTCGCCGATGCCTTGTGGGCGCGCGGAAATTGCTGGGTCACTATTGCCATTCCTGAATTCATCGAATTGCTGGATCTGCCAGAAACCGATGGCTTGCGCATGTTCCTGATTGAAACCCTGGAAGCCCAGGTAAAGGCGCTGGTGAAAACTCAGGATCAAGGTGGCTTGTGGCATACCCTGCTGGACGATCCGGATTCGTATCTTGAGGCATCGGCTGCAGCGGGCTTTGCGTATGGCATTTTAAAAGCGGTTCGCAAAGGCTATATCAGCGACGAATACGCACCATGTGCGATTAAAGCCATCAAAGCAGTATTGGAAAACATCGATGAAACCGGCGAATTACAGCAGGTATCGTTTGGTACGCCAGTGTTTGATGATCTGCAAGGCTATCGCGACATACCGCTGACTTCCATGCCGTATGGTCAGTCCATGGCGATCCTCGCCCTGGTTGAATTCATGAACGCCTACATTTAAAGACCGATCAGGGAGGAGCAGTCATGACCCGACGCCAGCTTAAACCGGTAAACTACGTAGCCTATGGCCTGAATGACATTCTTGGCGCAGGCTCTATGGCTGTGATCAGTGGGTGGATTTTATTTTTCTACACCACGTTTTGCGGCTTGTCGGCAGTACAGGCTGCGTCGATTTTCGCGATTGCTCGTATTCTGGATGCGGTTGCCAGTCCATTGATTGGACACATCTCCGATGGCCTGGGCAGCACCAGAATTGGCCGCAAGTTCGGTCGTCGCCGGGTGTTTTTGATTGGCTCTATCCCATTGCTGCCCAGCTTTGCCCTGATGTGGGTAAGTGGGCAGGAATACTGGTATTACCTGGTCACTTACGTGTTCTTCGAACTGGTGTATGCGTCGGTGATTATTCCTTACGAAACGCTGGCAGCAGAAATGACCGATGACTACAAGCAGAAAGCCAAACTGGCCGGTGCGCGTATTCTGACTGGTCAAATCTCGGCAATTTTTGCCGGTATTCTACCCAGTTGGATCGTGAGTGCAGTGGGCGGCAAAGAGTCTGCTGAAACCTTCCTGATCATGGGCTCTATTTTCTCTGCGGTATTTATGCTGGTGGTGTTCGCCGTTTGGTACTTTACCTGGGAACGCGATATCAGCGAACTCAGCGAAGAAGAAGTAAAACGAGACGACAACTGGACAGTGGCTGGCACCCTGAAAACCCTGTTTAAAAACTTGTCGTCTACGCTGCGTATTCGCGCGTTCCGCCTGCATCTGGGGATGTACTTAGGCGGCTATATCAGCCAGGACGTGTTCAACGCGGTATTCACTTACTTTGTGGTGTTCGCTATTGGTGGCTCAGTGGTAATAGCGTCTGAAATGATGGCGATCACCTATGTTGCACAATTGGTTGCGGTTGCTTGTGCTATTCCGCTGGTTATGCGCTTTGGCCCCGCGCCAACATATCGCATTGCGATTTTACTTTACATTGCGGGCATCATCGCCCTGCTTACCCTGTACCTGACCACCGAAACCTTCAGTGCGCTATGGCTTGCCGTCGGCGTGATTATAGCCGGGCTTGGCCGCGGTGCGCTCAATTATATTCCCTGGAATACTTATAACTACATGGCGGATGTCGACCAGATCGTTACCGCACGACGCCGTGAAGGCAGCTTTGCGGGTGTGATGACCTTTATTCGCAAGGCCACACAAGCAGTTGCGGTGATGTCGGTGGGTATCATTCTTGAGGCCGGCGGATTTGTTTCCGGTGCCGATGTACAGGATCCACAGGCAATTACTACCATAATGGTGATGCTGGTGGCAGGGCCGTTAGCGGTATTGTTATTCGGCTTTTATGTGTCTACTAAATTCAGGTTAAGCAAAGAAACCCATGAAGTGCTGATGGCGGAAATTGAGCGCTTCAAAGACGGTCAGCAAACGCCAGCTTCAGCTGAACACAAAGCCATTGTTGAAGATCTGTCCGGTTGGTCTTACGACCAGCTATGGGGCAAAAACCCGGTGGGCCGTTAACATGAACTCTCCACGCATGAAGTACTCATTGTTAGCCATACTTGTTGCAGGCATGGCACTGGCGGGTTGTCAGCCAGCCACCGAGAGCGCGGTTACTTCCCCGGTGGCCGCCGAGAAGGCCGCACAGGACAGTCAACCAGCGGCCGTTCCTAAAGACTGGGTGGATCCCGATACCGGGCATCGCATCGTGCGATTGTCGGAGGAGCCAGGCTCGCGTTCACTGTACTTCCATCAGAACGCCTATACCGCCGAAGGCGATAAAATGGTGATCTCGGTGGATAACCCACGCGGTGTGGCAGTGGTAGATTTAACCGACCTGTCGGTAAAACGCATTTACGAACACCCGGATGCCGGCATTTTGTTCGTGGGCAAACAATCCCGCAGCGTATACCTTACTCAAATTGCCCGTCAGAACGGCGAAATGGTGCACCCTGGCAATGAGTTACAACAGCCAACACAATTGCTGCGCGTGAGTTTGGATACCGGTGAGGTAACGGAACTGGGCGCCATTCCCAGAGGTAAAATTCACTCGATTAACAGCGATGAAACCCTGTTAATTGGCGCGTTTGCCGAACACGCCTACAACATGGAAGCGGGCCCGCGCGACAGCCGGTTTGAGGCGCGTTACGAAGCGCTTGGACCCGATGGCAAACCCCTTACGTTTGCCGACGCCAAAGAAGTGCGGATCAATGAGCGCCTGGAAGCCCGTATTCCCATGGAAATGTTCACCTTTAATATTGCAACCGGTGAGCAGAAAACCTTACTGAAAGCCACTGACTGGCTTAACCACATTCAGTTTTCACCCAATGATCCCGAGCAAATCATGTACTGCCATGAAGGCCCATGGCACAAGGTTGATCGCGTGTGGACGATACGCGCAGATGGAACAGGTCAGCAAAAGGTCCATCATCGCAGTATGAATATGGAAATTGCCGGGCATGAGTTTTTTGATGCCAGTGGTGAGAGGATTTTCTACGACCTGCAAACCCCGCGTGGTGAAGTGTTCTGGCTGGCAAGCTACAACCTGAACACCGGCGAGCGCGTATGGCGGCATATGCCACGGGATTATTGGTCGGTACATTTTAATATTTCGCCAGACGGCAGCGTGTTTGCCGGTGACGGTGGCGACCATGAAATGGTGGCGCGCGCAGAAGATGGCAAATGGATTTATCTGTTTCGCGATGAGCCGATCAACGATGTGGCAGGCATTAGTGCACCCAATGCAGTAGAGCTGATTAAGCCCGCGGTACTCAAAGCCGAGCGGCTGGTTAACATGCAGCAACACGACTATCGGCTGGAGCCCAACGTAACATTTACACCCGATGGTAAATGGGTGGTATTCCGCTCGAACATGCACGGTCCGGTGCATGTCTACGCGGTAGAGGTTGCCGCGTCAGAATAAGTTTCACATTTGAACATAATTGCTGGTTTTGGCGTGTTCAATAACGGTTTTCTTGCTTCACATTTGGAGCAGCGACCACACTATCACCACTCACAATACGGTATAGAAAGGAGTGTGCATCAATGAGTAAGCCAGACTTTGGTTTAGTCAACAAGGTAGCCCTGGTAACAGGAGCCAGCCGGGGTATTGGACAGGCATTGGCGATGGGGTTGGCGGCTGCCGGCGCCAAAGTAATATGCGCAGCCAGCCGTATTGGAGGATGCCAGGAAACGGTAAGTAAGATTGAGCAGGCAGGTGGCACTGCAACCGAGTTGGCGGCAGATTTGTCAGATGCCAACGCAGTGATTGCTCTGGCTGAACAGGCTCAAGCGGTCTATGGTGAGATTGATATTTTGGTGAACAATGGCGGCACGATATACCGCAGTCCGGCCGTTGATTACCCACTGGAAGCCTGGCAAAACGTATTGCAGGTAAATCTGGATGCAACCTTTATTTTATGCCAGCAAATTGGCAAATCCATGGTTGCGCGCCAGCAAGGAAAGATCATCAATATTGCATCTATGCTGAGCTACAGTGGCGGCATTACGGTGCCAGCCTACACAGCGAGCAAACACGCGGTAGCAGGACTCACCAAGGCATTGGCGAATGAGTGGGGGCAGCACAATGTGCAGGTTAACGCGATTGCGCCGGGCTATATCCGAACCGACAACACCCAGGCTCTGCAGGACGACCCTGAACGCAGCACGGAGATTCTGAAGCGAATTCCGGCGGCTCGTTGGGGCGAGACTGCCGATCTGCAAGGGGCTGCTGTATTCCTGGCTAGCAGTGCAAGTAATTACATCAATGGCCATATTCTCGCCGTAGACGGCGGCTTTTTGGCCCGATAAACCATTTGAGGAACCGACATTATGTCAAACAAAACTGAGTACGAAGTCAGGTATGCAGTGGGACAGCGCGAAGTAAAAGGCTACGACACCACTGAACTTCGCGATACCTTTCTGGCCGATAAACTCATGCAGCCGGGCAAAGTGTACTGGATTTACAGTCACTACGAGCGTTTCATGGTAGGCAGCGCCGTACCTACCGACAGCCCACTGGCACTGGAAACACTGGATGCACTGAAATCAGAGCATTTTCTGGACCGCCGCGAGTTAGGCATTATTAACGTGGGTGGCGACGGCACCGTGGTAGCCGATGGCGAAGAATACGCGCTGGCTGCAGAAGAAGCGCTGTATCTGGCAAAAGGCAACAAGTCAGTCACGTTTTACTCCAATGACCCGGCTAAGCCCGCCAAGTTCTACCTGAACTCAGCACCGGCTCACCATGCGTTTACCAACAAGAAAATTGGCAAGCAAGATGCGAAGGTACTTCACCTTGGCAGTCAGGCAACGTCGAACGAACGTGATATTCACCAGCTAATGATTAACACGGTAGTTGAAACCTGTCAGTTGCAAATGGGGTTAACCCGTCTGAAGCCAGGCAGTGTGTGGAACACCATGCCTGCTCACCAGCACGATCGCCGTAATGAAGTATACTTTTACTTTGATGTAGCCGACGGTCAGGCAGTGTGTCACTTTATGGGTGAGCCTCAGGAAACCCGTCATATCTTTGTTCAAAACGAGCAAGCAGTACTGTCACCACCCTGGTCAATACACTGTGGTGCTGGCACATCTAACTACGCATTTATTTGGGGAATGGCCGGGGAAAACCTGGATTACGGCGATATGGATAGCTTCCCGCCGAATGAACTGCGATAGTAATAGCACATTAAAAATAATACAATATTAACAATTGTGTAACCCTGGAAGTGATTATGGAACGTTATCTGATACCGAGTGTTAACCATGCTTGTCAGATTTTCCGCTTGCTGGCCAACAGCGAAAACGGAATGACAATGCATGACCTGGAAGTGGCACTGGATTTACCGCGTACAACGCTTTTCAGGTTGCTGCGAACCCTGTGTAACGAACAAATGCTGGAAAAGCGTGGTAAGCGTTACTACTGCGGTACTGATCTCATGAAACTGGGGTTACACATTATTAATTCTGATCGCATGCACCAGCTTGCGATCCCCCACATTCAACGTTTGGCGCTGAAAAGTGGTCATACTGCTCACCTTGCTGTACCCAACAATGGCAGTATCTTAATTGTAGAAGTAGTAGACAGTCCTAATCCTCTCATGGTGTCCAAACGTCCTGGCGTGCAGGCTCAATTGCATTGCTCGGCGGGTGGCAAAGTGTTCCTGGCGTTCCTGTATTACGACAATCTTGAGCTCATCCTGAAAGAACACCCCATGGAGAAGCACACCGAATACACCATTACGGATATCGATCAGCTACGCGAAGAGTTGAAGCGCGTGGAAGCATTAGGTTATGCGGTAGACGAGCGCGAATACAATAAAGACGTGCGTTGTCTGGCGGTACCGGTGCGCGATAACCGCGGCGTGGTAGTAGCGTCGGTTGGTGTAACTGCGCCGGCGGTGACCTTCCCTAAATCGCAAATACCGGTGGTGGCTGAGTTTGCCAAAGAAGCCGCTCGCGGCATCTATCGCGATACTTATCAGCTCAAAGAAAGTCGCTTAAAAGCTTAACCGGAACCCGTTATGCCAAGTTGTTTAATCATAGGCGAGTGCATGGTAGAGCTCTCGCCGAAGGATCCGCATACCTTGAATAAACGGTTTGCTGGCGATACCTTCAATACTGCCGTGTATTTAAAGCGTAATTTGCCCGATTGTGTGGTGAGTTATGTTACTGCCGTGGGCAATGATGCGTTAAGTCAGCAAATGATTGATACCATGCAGTTGGAAGGGCTCGATACCCGCTACGTTGCCCGCAGTCGCACGCATACGGTTGGCATGTATCTGGTGAGTACAGATGACAGCGGAGAGCGCAGTTTTTCTTACTGGCGCAGTCACTCCGCGGCACGTAACCTGCTTAACCTGGTTACACTGCCCGATACCTGCTTTGATATGGTGTACGTCTCGGGGATCACCGTTGCGATACTAGATGTGCCGCAGCGCGAACAATTATTGCGTGATTTGGCTAGCTACCGGGAGCGCGGTGCTTGCATAGTGTTCGACCCCAATTACCGGCCACTGTTGTGGGTGTCTGAACAGGAAGCGCGTGACTGGATCACCCGTTTTTATGCTGCGTGCGACCTGGCCTTTCCCGGCGGCGATGATCACGCTGCACTGTTCTCACATTCTGATGAACACGCCATAGTACGCTACCTGCACAACCTGAATATAGACGAAATCGTGTTAAAGCGCGGTGCCGACAACATTGAAATTTATCAGCAGGGTAAACACACTTCCGTTGCGGTAAATCCCGTGGATAAGGTGGTTGATACTACGTCGGCAGGCGATGCCTTTATTGGTGGATTTATTGCCGCCAGGCTGGCTGGGTACACAAGCGAAGTCGCAGCAACCATGGGAGCCGACGTCGCGGGTGTAGTGATTGGGGCCAAAGGTGCAATTGTGCCTGCTGATTATTATCAGTCCAGCTTATCAAATCGCACAAACCGCAATGCATCAGGCGAAGTTATCGCGGCTGAGTAGTCGACTGCTCAGCCCGCTTTACATTGCGCGCTTTGCGCTGGTCGCAACTGCTTCATGCGAGCCAAAAATTCAGCAACACCCGCCGTATTTTCCGCCGGTGCCCACTGCGCAAAATCCTTGTCATCACTCACTTCGTAGGGGCCTTGCTTTACCTCTACAAAGGTAACCGGTGCATGGCAAACCGTGGCATGCCAGGTATTAGGCGGGATCTCTACACCAAAACAATCACTGGTTGGGCTCAGTGCAATCCGTTCGGTTAATTCGCCCTGCTCATCAAAGAACAGCAGTTCAAGCATGCCTTCGATTACCAGGAAGAACTCCCACTTGGTGGGCTGACTGTGCCGGTGTGGACGAACATAAGAATCGGGCAGCATGGAAACAAACAATCGCTGCACGGGTTGTTGGTAATCAGAATGAATGTTCTTATGTGCCCTTCTTCGCGGGCTGGCTTCTGCCTGAGCCCGCAATTCGGCAATCATTTCCTGATCAAATTGCTGGATCGTCATTCCTTAGCTCCCTGCCATCAGCATGTAAAATGTCCTTTTCCAGGTGTTGGGCTATTTCAGGCCACACCAACGCAATAATGTCTCGACGCAACGCAGACGCTTCCTCTGAATACTTCAGACTACCGCCTTCACCGCTATCGAGCCAGTGGTTGTCGCGCAAGGCAATGATAAAGCTCGACAGCACATTTTTGTCGTAAAACTCAGGGGAATGCATGCCATACAATTTCGACAGGCGTTCGGCTACCGTTTTGCTCTCGCGCTCTAGTTCTGCCCGGCTAATCACCTTTTCACGTTTCAACAGGGTTAACACCACGGCATAGCGTTGCAGGGTTTCCTGCATGCACCGGCTCAGCAGCCAGCTGGAATGAAACTGGGGGCTGTCTGCATCAGGTGGCATCAGGAACCGACCGCGTTGCACCAGCATACCGGATTGCTTGAAGGCATCAATCAGATCAGAGGTATAAGCCAGCGCTTCATCCTGAGAGAAATGCATGAACAACTCGCGTTGTAGCAGCGGATAAAGCGCGGCGATTAATTGAAGAATGCTGGTTCTTTCAATTTTCTGGTGTGCAAATACCGCTTTCATGATCACACCAGGTAAGGCAAACAAGTGGATGATGTTGTTGCGGTAGTAGGTAAGGTAAACAGCGTTGCCCGGCTGAGGGCTGATGAGCGTTCCGTAGCTGTCTTCAGTTACCTGTAAGCGCTCGAGCTTGAGCGTATTGGCCAATAGTTGCGCTGCGTCTTCTTCAGGCAGGGTTGCATCACTGCTGTAGGGTGCGATTGCAAATAGCGTTAGGTAATCCTGCATTGCCTGCTGCAGTTCCTGTTTACTCATGGTCTGGGTTTTGGAAGCCAGTAAGCACAGGGCAGTTAATGTCATTCCGTTGATAGCTGCTGCGCTGTTAACCCGGGTCATAAGTTCTGAAGCCAAGCCGTTCACGGTTGGTGTTAACCAGGCAGGCTTTTTATCGGGGTTGTCCAACTGGCACTTACGCCAGTCTGGCGCTTGGGTATCCAAAAACTGGGTAAGGCTCAGTGGCTCGCCAAAATTCACAAACCCGTGGCCGTAGTTTTTCAGCTTACTGATGGCTGAGAATACCTGTAGGTTGGATTCCTTTTTCTTCGAACTGCCTTTTAGCTCGTTAAGGTAACTCTTCACTTCCATCACGTTTTCGTAGCCAATGTAAACCGGTACCAGACTGATCGGACGGTTGATGCCCTTTACCGCAGCCTGAATGGTCATTGCCAGCATGCCGGTTTTCGGCGGTATCAGGCGCCCTGTTCTGCTTCGTCCGCCTTCCGGGTAGTACTTCACCGCATAGCCTTTTCTGAACAGCAGTTCCAGGTATTCGCGGAATACCGCGGTGTATAGCTTGTTACCGGCAAAACTCCTGCGCAGGAAGAAGGCGCCGCCACGGCGGAAAATGCCGCCAACCGGCCAGAAGTTCAGGTTAATACCGGCGGCAATATGCGGCGTTACTAATCCTTCGTGATAAATCACGTAAGTGAGTAGTAAATAATCCATATGACTGCGGTGGCAAGGCACGTAGATGATTTCATGGCCGTTATTGGCCAGTTCGCGAATGCGATTGGCGTGACCGACGTGTATACCATTGTAAATTTTGTTCCAAATCCGCGTGAGCAGGCGATCACCAAAGCGGATCAGACCTTCGCGATAGTCAGCCGCTATTTCCTGAATGTACTCGGTGGCCAGGGCTTTTGCTCTATCTGCCGGAATGCGTTTGGAACGGCTCTCTTCAGCTATAGCATGCTTAACACTCTCAGAGCCCAGTACGGCATTGTTTAGTTGCTGACGGTCTAACAGAGTTGGCCCTGTCATAGCCTGGCGTTTGCGCTGGAAGTGGGTGCTGGCAACCCGCACTAGTTTGTGTGCAATGGTTTCATCCGTGCCGCGCTGATTGGCCATGCTGCGCGAAGATACAGCTTTGCTGTAACTTATAAAGTTATCGCGGCCCAAAAATAGCACAATAAAAAATTTGCGAAGCCAGCTGGGTGCAGCAACATCGGTTATTAAATCGGCAATACCTGGCTTGCCTTTGTCTGGCGCCCTGCCCCAGGAAACAAAAACTGGCACAACTTGCACGTCAATATTGCTGTGATCGCGATGAAGGTGGAACAGCTCGGCAAATACGTGCTCTATATCGGTTTCTTTGGCGTGCTTGCGAAACAGCGGTGCGGTTCGACGCAAGAACAAACTGGCCGGATAGTGCCGGTCAGCCAACGTTACCTGTCCCATTGGGTTGGGTAGGCCGAGTTTTTCAGCAGACATTTGCAGTGCCAGCTGATCCGTAAGTGAATTGGTTGGCAGCAAATAAATAATTGGCCGTGATTTGTCTATGCCCAACTCCGCTTCAACATTCGCGGGGGTGCTTTTGGTGCTAACCAGCCATTTTACCGGTAAGCGAAACACGTTAAGCAAAGCCTGACGCATCCAAGACATGAACAATAAATCCTGTGCAATAAAAATCCCGCGTAGTGTAGCACGAAATCCTTATACAATGCTTAACACGAATGGCATTAGGCTATCAGATTGAAGTTATTTATCAGTATATCGAAAGGTCATGGCACCAGAAATACTGACCAGGGCAGTGGCGGTAGTACCCCACATCCAGTCGATTAACGTAATGGGAATTGGCCAGTCGGCAATAATGGAGTAACACGTAAGGTTATAAGCGCCATAAGCTGCTGCACCTAATACAGCGCCGCGCACAAATGCGGTAAGGCGATAGCGCCGGCTTGGGATCACCGCCAAATACAATATAGCGCCACAATAGCCCAGATAAAAAATTATCCAGGGCCAAACAATTAAGTCACTTCTTAGCAGACCTGACAAACTGTATGCATACAGGTTTTTGGCAACCACGCCCAGCCAAACACCGTCCAGTATGGCAAAGGTTAGCAACATAACGCCATACGCCAATAAATAGCGCTGCTGAGGCTTGATCATCCCACATTCCTTTTACAAGCAAGGGCAAGGTTGATTAGAAAATAGTCACTGAGTGAATAGAATGGCTTTTTATCATTCGTGAGTAGCCAAAATACAGGATTATTGAACAATTTTAAACGGTTACTACCATTGAATATTTTGTAAACGTTAATTATTATCGTTTGCGTTATTTATTCATAAGCTGGGAGTGTAACGTATCCTGTTAGCGTTGGACGCCGGAATGAACGTATGCCGCAGGGCTGTCTGCTTTGGTGGCAACATTTTCTATCGAAATAGCATGATCGAAAGGTACCTATGACCACGACACTATTTGTCTCTGTGGCCTTAAGTGCGCTGGCCTGTTACGCCATCTATATTGGCTGGGCTACGCAAAAAAAGCGTTGGGCATATGCCGGCTGGGCTGGCATCGCAGTCAGTATTGTTGCCTGGTGTAATGTTTTGGGAACAGAGTTTGGCATAACCGTTGGGTTGTGTTTACCGGCAATTATGGTGTGGCTGGGTATTGCCCGTCATGCGAAGGCAGAAAAGACAAAACCTGATGCCGACAAGCCGCCACACCAATGGCAATGTCAGGGTAAAGCTGTTGCGCTAACTGGCTGGCATATTTTGTATGTGCTGATTGTACAGATGGTGACATTCAGTTTAATTGTGGTGGCATTGGTTTATCAGTTACCCATTTCCGAACCAAAGCAAATGGCTACCGGCGTGATCATTCTGCCGCTGGTATGGGGCGTACTGGCTTACTGGTATGTTATGTCTGAGCACAAATTACGTCACATATTGTTTTCAGTCGTGTTGGCTGCCGTGGCCGCGCTGTATTTATTTGGAGTGGCACATGGCTAAACAACCCCTCACACAGAGTTTAAGTAAGCGTTCATTGGCTTCTCACACCTGGCTCGGCTTGCTGGTAAGTGCGTTTATGTATCTTATTTGCTTGTCTGGTACAGTAGCGGTGCTGCATCTGGAGTTTGAGCGCTGGGAGCAGCCTTATATCGAGGAATCCGACAGCTTCTCTATTGCGCAGGTAGAAAAGGCCTATGCCCAATTCGCGCAGCGTTATACCGCAGACACGCATCACTATTACTTTGTGTTTCCGGGCTCAGGGATCCCCAGATTAGTCATGGAAGACGACAACACTGCGCATTTCGTGGATGCCAACGGCGATCTCATTGAGCAGGAAACCGTTACCTGGACACGCATGCTGGGCGATTTACACATGTATCTTCACTTGCCAGCCACCTTTGGCATGATTTTCGTGAGTACCTGTGGCGCGCTGCTTTGCGCGTTAATTGTGTCGGGTTTGTTGGCGCATCCTCGAATAGTAAAGGATGCATTTCGATTCCGCGCAGGTGGCGATGGCCTGAAAAGTAACATTGATTTGCACAATCGCCTGAGTGTGTGGGGCACGCCATTTCACTTAATGATAGCGGTAACCGGCGCGTATTTTGGTTTGGCTGGTATTCTGGTTACCATTATTTCGCAGGCCTTTTATGGTGGTGACAATCAGGCTGTTTACGATCAGGTATTTACACCTGAGCCGGTACTGGAACAAGAAGTCGCGCCACCAGAAATTGGTCAGGCTATGCGTGACTTGTTCGAGCGAATAGATCGGAATAATCTGATTTTCTTCGCTATTCACGATCCAGGTACGCCACAGCAGTTTATTGAGTTTTTTGTAAAAGAGCCGGGTAGGTTCACTTATTCAGAAAACTACCAGTACAACTCAGCCGGGCAATTCCTCAGTGTCTCTGGATACGGTGAGGGCGATGGTGGCAAGCAGATCCTATGGTCGGTTTATCGCCTTCACTTTGGTGATTTTTGGGGGATGCCAGGCAAAGTGCTGTTCATTATTCTGGGTATGATGCTTACTATTATCTCAGCAACCGGCATGAATATTTGGTTGAAAAAGCGCAAAACACAGGACGCCTTAAACCTGTTATGGCCGGCATTGATATGGGGAACGCCCAGCGCGCTGGTGGCCAGTGCTGCTGCGTATTTTGCTGTTAGCCTGTCACCTACGCTGAGTTTTTGGGTGGTGCTATGTGGGCTTTGCGTGCTGGCATTAACGACTAAATCTCAACAGCATGTTACCAGACAGCTAAAACAGGCGTTTAGTTTGCTGACACTGTGCTTTTTGCTGGTCTATTTTGCAGTGTTTGGCGAAGCGGGTTTTAGCATTGCTGCTCTGCAAATCAATATTCCGTTACTGCTCATTGCACTCTGGACCGGCTATTCCGCGCACAAGCAAAACTAGCACTACACCACTTGCCTGGCTTTATGCCGGGCACACCCTCAACGCCGCCCCATCTCGGCCTGTATTTGGTGGCCTGCTATTTGACAAATATTCCGCACTAGTTAAAAGTTAAGCAATCTTAAGTCAAATGTTAGGCGGGTTGACACGCGTTGAGCATGCCGATGGCTGTATTGCATTATGAATGATAGCAAGCTGCATTCCCCGGTGCGGGCTGATGTGTCTCAACTGTATCAGTTGCTAACACTGTCTACTGTTGTGGCCGTTTTGGCGTTGTGGGGACATCAGTTGCTACCGGAAAAAACCTTGCCATTAGTGCCCTACTATGTGCATGAAAGCTATGTTTTTCACGACGGGCAAAACGGGGGTAACACACAAGCAAACTGGCAATCACAGCAGGATTTGAGTTTTGTGTGTGAGGTGGTTAATCCCGACAAAAGCAGTTACTGCGGCGCCAGTATTAAAGTGAAACCACCGGAAGCTGCGGTGGATTTTTCCGCGTATCGCACTGCCACGTTTTACCTGAGTTACACCGGACCTAATGAGCACCTTCGGGTAAAACTGCACGCCTACGTCCCACCCGGCGAACAGCACTATGCCAATGAGGTACTAACAGGTCTCGATTACGTATTCAGTAAACAGGGGGAATTAGCGGGTGTAACGATCCCTGCCAGCGCCTGGCACTTATCAGACATGAACCTTTTTGACCTGCAAAATACCACCCCTCAGTTGGATGTAGTGTTTGATGTGGCTCCGCCGCTACTGGCCGGGCAACATACATTGCGGGTAGACCAGATTGTCCTGCAAGGAGAATGGCTGCCGGTGAGTTTCTGGTACGCCATTGTGGGAGTTGGTTGGCTGGTGTTTAACGTGATTTTTCTTGGCAGGTTGTTGAAAGTGCAGCAGGCGCGTTTGGCCAATGATGCCAACAGACTGTCTCAACTTACCCATTTTTCCAGTCATTTGAAGGAAGAGTCTGAACACTACAAAACACTTTCCAGTCACGATCCGCTTACTGGCGCACTAAACCGCAGTGGTTTTGCCCATGAATTCAGGTATTTGTTTCCAGATAGCAGACTAAAGTTAAATACGGCGTTATTGGTGATCGATCTGGACCACTTTAAACGGGTGAATGATACCTATGGGCATGATGCTGGCGATAAGGTGCTTCAGCAATGTGCCGAAACCCTGTTTAAGAATGTCCGCCTGAACGACCGTTTGGTGCGTTGGGGCGGCGAAGAGTTTGCCCTGCTTTGTGTGGATACCAGCCTGCAACAAGCTCAACTTATTGCCGAAAAGATCCGTACTATGCTGGAGGAACTGGATATTCAGACCGGCAAAGCAACGCTGTCGGTCACTGCCAGTATTGGTGTGGCGGTTTCGCATCACCTGGAAGAGTTTGATGCATTGTTTCAGCGCGCAGACAAGGCGCTGTACCGCGCCAAAGAGATTGGCCGCAACTGCGTCGTGTTGGCGGATTAACGCTACCGCAATTTGCTAAGCAAACGCAGCTACAACGACTATACTCACTACTTACCTTTGCTAAGGTAAATTCATCCACAATACAGACAGGCAAGGAAGTCATACTGTGAATTCAACGGTGTAGCGCCTGCTGACACAAGCTCAAGGAGGCACTATGCTTTTTGCGACAAACCGCACACCTAAAGGGTCATCACGTACACGTGTGAACCGTAAAATCGCTTTTGACCGGCAGGTAACCCGACCGGGCACCGACATGTATTTCTGCGAACGCCTGGGTAAAGACGATTACCGGGAAATAGGCAGCAAAGCGTTTTTCGAGTACCTGAAAGGGCTACAACGCAACACTCAGGTTCTGCTTTACATACATGGCTTTAACAACAACATGGAGCCTGATGTATTTGACCGGGCAGAAGAATTACAGCGGCTCGTGAACAAGGGACGAAGTGAACATCTTGCACTGGTTGTACCGCTGATATGGCCATGTGATGACGATCCCATTGTGAGTGTGCTGGATGACTACTGGGACGATCAAAAGGCGGCAGATTTCAGCGCCAATGCCTTTTCCAGGATGTTGTCTAAATTTGATACCTGGCGTAAAGAGGAGGCTGCGAAACCCGATCCCTGTATGCGCCGAATTAACGTGCTGGCACACTCAATGGGCAACCGGGTGTTGCGCAATGCTATAGAATACTGGGGGCGCAATGATCACGCCGGTATGGTGCCTTTATTGTTCCGCAATGTGTTTATGGTGGCAGCTGACGTGGTAAACCACTGTCTTGAACCTGGCAGAAGCGGCGCTATGCTGCCAAGAGCCACGCGTAATCTGGTGGTGTACTATGCCAGCGATGATCTTGCAATGCCTGCCAGCAAAGTCGCAAACCTGAAAAACCGGCAACTCTCCAAACGTTTGGGTATGACTGGGGTGGAAGAACTCAGTAAGGTGCCCAGGAATGTTTACGAAGTGGATTGCGATAACTTCAACAACACCTTTGATATGCCCAAAGGACACAGTTATTTTGGTGAGATCAAACAGGTTACCAGCCCGGCGTTACTGCATATGATAGATGCAATGGACGGCGGCAGAGTACAGCCAGCCGTGCGCTCGCATGTGCTGGACAATCCGTTTAAAAAACCATAACAATAAGTAATACCAATTCGCATAGAAGTTTGCTCACTCTGAGAGGGCAAACTTCTATGCGAATTGGTATAAATTGTCTGTATTAGCGTAGTAGGAGGCAGTATGCAGCATGCGTTTTGGCACGACAAATGGGAACGGGGCGAAATTGGCTTTCATCAGCGTGACATCAATTCCTTTTTAACACGCTTCGCTGACACCGCCGGGTTAACTGACGGCAAAAGAGTGCTGGTGCCTTTGTGCGGCAAATCCAAAGACATGACCTGGCTGTTACAGCGCGGCTGCGAAGTGGTGGGTATTGAGCTGAATGAATCGGCAGTGCAGCAGTATTTTAAGGAGCTGGGTAGTGTTCCTGAGGTAACACAAATCGGCGACTTTACCTGTTATGCTGCCACCGACATCACCATTTTCTGTGGCGATGTGTTATCGATCACCCAGGCAATGATAGGTAAAATAGATGCCGTATACGACCGTGCCGCACTGGTGGCGTTACCGGCAGATATGCGCAGGCCTTACGTGAAAACGCTGCTTACAACTGCACCAGAAGCGCGTCACTTATTAATTACGTTTGAGTACGATCAGGCGCTTCACAGTGGCCCGCCATTTTCGGTCACCGAAGCTGAACTGCTTGAACTCTATGGCTGCGCGAAAATGCAGCCGGTTTTGGCCAGTGAACCCTTACAAGGTGGACTGAAAGGCAGGGTGCCGGCAATGGAATCCGCCTGGCTGATTAGTTAATTTAGTGAATTAGCAAGCCGAAGCGATTGTTGTGATTATCAGGGACAGAGATGGAAAATATCACTATTCACACGCACATCACGAAAGCAGATTTGCTGCGGTTTAATATCCGCTACATTGCAACGGCTTCGTTTACCTATAAATACATGGTCGCAGTTGTATTGGCCGTTATTGCTTATATCTGCTTTAGCAGGGGAATGCCTTCCACAGCAATCACCTGGCTAATACTGATTGCGGGTGCCTTGTTAACCGGCTTACTCGCCACGTTGGTGTACAGCGCATGGTGTATCGGTTGCGTACTTATTATGTCAAAGGAATCAAATGGTGTGTTGGGCACACACGAGTACACGCTAAAAGAGGAAGGCCTGTTCGAGAAAACCATCGCCAATGAAACCCTGCATAAATGGGGAGCGCTTGGTAAAGTGAGCGTGGCGGGGCCTGACCTGTTGTTGCAAGTAACCGGATACCTCTACCACGTTTTTCCGCGCAAGAGTTTTGCCACGGCGGAACAGCGAAGCGAGTTCGAACGCATACTTCGATATCACATTGATAAAGAGAAGGCACAGTAATCGGTGTGCACGTGGATTGCACACGCAGACAATCTTCGTGGCTCATTTTTAACCAGAACTTAGCCAGAATATTTAACCACACACAAAAAACCCGGTTGCCATTTGTGTAAACCTGTATATACTCACAGTTAACTGTATGGAAAAACAGGCTGTTTATGCGTCCACTAACATCCCGGCAACAAGAAGTACTCGACCTTATTAAGTCAACCATGACCGATACCGGCATGCCGCCAACGCGTGCTGAGATAGCCCGCGAATTGGGTTTTCGCTCAGCCAATGCGGCTGAAGAGCATTTAAAGGCGCTGGCCAAAAAAGGTGTGATTGATATTCTGCCTGGCACTTCACGCGGAATTAAACTGAATATTCCGCTGGACGATGTACCAGAGGAAGAGGGCTTGCCGTTGATTGGCCGGGTTGCTGCTGGTGAGCCCATTCTGGCTCAGGAACACATTGAAACACATTACAAGGTTGATCCTGCCCTGTTTCATCCAAAAGCGGATTTCCTGCTGCGTGTAAACGGTATGAGCATGAAAGATATTGGTATTTTGGATGGTGATCTGCTGGCAGTACACAGAACCACTGACGTGCACAATGGGCAGGTAGTGGTAGCCCGGGTAGACGAAGATGTAACAGTAAAGCGTTTGGAAAAGCGCGGAAGAGAAGTGCTGTTACACGCAGAAAATGAAGAGTTTGCACCGATCAGAGTCGATTTGGCGAACCAGCCATTTAACATTGAAGGTATTGCGGTGGGCGTGATCCGCAACGCAGACTGGATGTAATACGCTGCACCACAATAATGCATTTTAAAACCGGCCTAGTGCCGGTTTTTTTGTGTTTGGCGGGCAGAATTCAATTAACCCCTTCTTTTTACCTCTTTAACAACCGCTGATTTGCCAAAAATTAGTTAATAAACACTTACTCACCTCAATTCGAAAAATTAGCATGTTTTGGACGAAAAATAGCCAGTAATCCAGATTTTAGCGAAAAAGGACTGGACGCAATTCTCACAATGAGTAATTCTTATACAGTGCTTAACAAATAAATAACATAAGTAGCACAAAATATTAAAAGGCTAGTTCAAAAAACAACCATAAAGGGCCTGGAAGCTTTATCTCGCAATGGGGCGGTCTGTGAGACGCTGGCGGGCCTTAACGGAGGTGTTGAGTGAAGCAACTCGAGAGATGCGTACTGAAAGCCTGTACTGCATTGGTTCTGTTAGTAGTCGGAACGACAGCGATTGCTGCGGGAAGTAACGACGTGTCGGCATTAAATTTGCGGCGCGGCGCAACGGAAATCAGTGGACAGGTATACGATCTCCACATGCTGATGTTCTCTATTTGTGTAGGGATTGCAGTAGTGGTGTTCGGTGTCATGTTTGTTTCTATGTACCTGCACAGAAAGTCCCGCGGTGCCAAACCCGCGAATTTTCATGAAAGTGTGAAGGTGGAAATTGCCTGGACGGTAATTCCGTTTTTAATTCTGATATTCATGGCAGTGCCTGCCGCGAAAACCCTGATTGCCATGGAAGATACCACTGAAGCGGATCTTACCGTACTGGTAACTGGTTCGCAGTGGAAATGGCATTACAAGTACATGGATCGCGAAGTCGAGTTCTACTCCCTGCTCGCCACGCAACGCGAACAAATCAATAATCGCTTCGAGAAAGGTGAGAACTACCTGCTTGAGGTTGATCGTCCTTTGGTGATTCCAACCGGTAAAAAAGTGCGTTTCCTGATCACATCTGATGACGTAATCCACTCCTGGTGGGTACCAGATTTTGCGGTGAAAAAAGACGCGAATCCTGGATTTATCAACGAGGCCTGGGCCAACGTGGATGAGCCTGGTGTGTATCGGGGTCAGTGCGCGGAGTTGTGCGGTAAGGATCACGGCTTTATGCCAGTGGTAGTCATTGCCAAAGAGCCCAATGCGTATGAAGCCTGGATCAGCGAACAGGAAACTGTACAGCGTGAGGCGCGTGAAGAAGAGCAACGCCTACTGGCAATGAGCATGAGCAAAGAAGAGCTGATGGCCGAAGGTGAGCGTGTTTACAACGCAACCTGTGCGGCTTGCCATATGCCAAATGGTGAAGGCTTGCCTGGCGTGTTCCCTGCACTAAAAGGCAGCGTGCTGGCTACTCAGAATGATCCTACTGCGCATATCGACATTGTGTTGAACGGTAAAACCGGCACTGCCATGCAGGCTTTTGGCAAAATGCTGAGCCTGAAGGAAATTGCCGCGGTAGTAACCTACGAGCGTAATGCCTGGGGCAACAATACCGGTCAGTTAATTCAACCGAAAGACGTTAATGCCGTCGCAACAGGCCAATAGGAGCGGATCATGAGTAAAGCAACAGACATTGTTAGCCCTGATCACGCAGCGGCTGACCACGACGATCATCACGATCATCATATACCCAAAGGTATAATGCGCTGGGTATTAACCACCAACCACAAAGACATAGGCACACTTTACCTGTGGTTTGCCTTCATCATGTTTTTAACCGGTGGTGCGATGGCTATGGTTATTCGGGCTGAACTGTTCCAGCCTGGATTGCAAATAGTCGAGCCTAACTTCTTTAACCAAATGACTACCGTACACGGTTTGATCATGGTGTTTGGTGCTGTAATGCCAGCCTTTACCGGTTTGGCAAACTGGCTGGTGCCCATGATGATAGGCGCGCCTGACATGGCATTGCCACGTATGAATAACTGGAGCTTCTGGATCCTGCCATTTGCCTTCACTATTCTGCTTGCATCATTGTTTATGGAAGGCGGTGGCCCGGCGTTTGGCTGGACATTCTATGCACCGCTTTCTACCACTTACAGCGGCGACAGTACGGCACTCTTTGTGTTTTCCGTTCACATAATGGGTATTTCATCCATTATGGGCGCGATTAACGTAATTGTGACCATTTTCAACATGCGCGCACCAGGCATGACCTGGATGAAAATGCCACTGTTCGTGTGGACCTGGCTGATCACTGCGTTCCTGCTGATTGCGGTTATGCCGGTGCTGGCAGGCGCAGTTACCATGATCCTTACCGATAAATTCTTCGGCACCAGTTTCTTTAACGCCGCTGGTGGTGGTGATCCTGTTATGTTCCAGCACATTTTCTGGTTCTTTGGGCACCCTGAGGTATACATCATGATCCTGCCAGCGTTTGGCATTATCTCGCAAATCGTGCCTACGTTTGCGCGCAAACGCTTGTTTGGTTACGCATCAATGGTTTACGCCACTGCATCAATTGCGTTGCTCAGCTTTATTGTATGGGCTCACCACATGTTTACCACCGGCATGCCCGTGGCGGCAGAGATGTTCTTCATGTTCGCCACCATGCTGATTTCGGTGCCCACCGGGGTAAAAGTGTTCAACTGGGTGGCCACTATGTGGCGTGGCTCCATGACATTTGAAATTCCCATGATGTTTGCCCTGGCGTTCATTGTGCTGTTCACCATCGGGGGTTTGTCTGGTTTGATGCTGGCCATTACGCCAGTGGATTTCCAGTACCACGATACCTACTTTGTTGTGGCGCACTTCCACTATGTACTGGTAACAGGGGCCATCTTTTCCATTATGGCGGCAGTGTATTACTGGCTACCCAAATGGACCGGACGGATGTTTGATATCACGCTGGCGAAGTGGCACTTCTGGTGTTCACTGATTTCGGTAAATCTACTGTTCTTCCCTATGCACTTCGTGGGATTGGCCGGTATGCCGCGCCGTATTCCGGATTACGCACTGCAATTTGCCGACTTTAACAAGTGGATCAGTATTGGTGGTTTCGCATTCGGTTTGTCTCAGCTGATATTCCTGTGGGTAATGATTAAAGCATGCCGCAAGCAGGGTGAACCAGTGACTAGTCAGGTGTGGGAAGGGGCAGAGGGTCTGGAATGGGAAATTCCGTCACCGGCACCGTACCACTCGTTTGAAACGCCCCCTGTAGTGAAATAGGCAGACTGTTATGGCAACAACTTCCCACACCGCATTGGTAGGAAAGTTAGTCCTGGTTGTAGTGGCCATGTTTGGATTTGGTTTTGCATTGGTGCCGTTATATGACGTGTTCTGCGACATTACCGGCATTAACGGCAAAACCAACGAAACAGCTGCTACGGCCTATGTTGGTGAGGTTGATGAATCCCGCACTATAACGGTGGAATTCATTACCCGCACGCATACGGGCATGCCATGGGAATTTCGGGCGCAAACACATCGCGTAAAGGTGCATCCTGGCGAATTGAATACGGTTGAGTTTTATGTAAGAAACCCCGCTTCAAAGCAAATGGTGGCACAGGCTATCCCGTCGGTTACACCCGGTCAGGCAGCATTGTTTCTGAACAAAACCGAGTGCTTTTGCTTTAACAGTCAGCCACTGAGTGCAGGTGGCGAAGCACTAATGCCAATGCGTTTCTACGTCGATCCACAAATTCCTGAAGACATACATTTTTTCACTGTGCAATACACGTTATTTGACGTCACCGGCGGCAACGGTGGTGACAAAAAAACTAACCCTTTCCTGACTTCAATCACTGAGAATTGAGGTCGAAGGAGAACATTATGCAACAACAAGAGTATCAGAAGTATTATGTTCCGGCACAAAGCATATGGCCTATCATAGGGGCCGTTGCGTTGTTTTTAATTGCAGTAGGGGCCGGTACCTTTGTAATTGAGAGTACGCGTGGCGAGAGTGGCTTTGGGCACAATATCCTGGCAGTAGGCATTGCTGTGCTGTTGGTGATGTTGTTTGGCTGGTTCCGCGATCAGATCAACGAATCAATGAGTGGCCTGTACAGCGATCAGCTTGGCCGTTCTTACCGTCAGGGAATGAGCTGGTTTATCTTCTCTGAAGTGATGTTCTTTTGCGCATTCTTTGGAGCGCTGTTTTATGCACGCGTAATTGCCCTGCCCTGGTTGTCTGGCGAGTCAAACAACGCCATGACCAACGAAGTGTTATGGCCCGGATTTGAAGCGTTCTGGCCTCTCATTCAAACACCCGGAGGCACAACTACTACGGCGATGAGCTGGGCAGGTTTACCCACCATCAACACCATCATTCTGTTAGTGTCATCCGTTACTTTGCACTTTGCTCATGTTGGCCTGGAACAGGGTAAGCGGAAGCAGTTAACGGCAATGTTGGGTGTAACGATATTACTTGGGTGTACATTTTTGTCCTTACAGGTTGAAGAATATATTCATGCCTATCAGGAGCTGGGGTTAACCCTGCAATCAGGTATTTACGGCAATACGTTCTTCTTGCTTACCGGTTTCCACGGTATGCACGTTACGCTGGGAACCATCATACTCATTGTATTGTTCCTGCGTGTGCTGAAGGGCCACTTCACCCACGACAACCACTTTGCGTTCCAGGCTGGTAGCTGGTACTGGCATTTTGTAGATGTTGTATGGGTAATGCTTTACGTATTTGTGTACGTGCTGTAAACGCTAATACGGGCGCGGGTTAGGTGTGATGAGACCGGTAGAAATTGCCAGCAAAATGATCACCACTATAAGGGCTGATGTCATTACCCTGCGCCCAATATATTTGCTCATGGGCTGGTGTTTGGGATTGTTACCTAACATGGCTTTCATGGCCAGAAACAGGTTAAACACCATAAACAGCAACAATCCAACGATTACTATTTTAACTAACATGCCAGTTACTCCTGCCAACGGCCAATCCAAGCGCTCATCAGGTAGGTCCTGGCCGGTTTTGGCAACCCTGATAACCATAATTGCTGTAGCAATAATGGTATCCTTGGGTTGTTGGCAGCTTGCGCGCATGGAACAAAAACAACAACGTTTGCACAGCATAGCGCAAAAAGCAGCTCAGGCGCCAATGCAGGTTTCGCAAGCCTTACAATCTTTTAGCGATGTAAGAGATATACCCGTGTCTTTTAGTGCTGAGGTTGATTCCAGCCGGGCTATTCTGCTGGATAATCAGGTTTATCAGGGGAAGCCTGGCTACGCTGTGATCGTGCCGGTTCGTTCTCAAGAGCAGCAATTCCTAGTTAATTTGGGTTGGGTACCCGCACCAGCTCAACGTGACCAATTGCCGGATATCGTGATGCCTGCCAACGTGTTCAATATGGAGGGCGTAATTTCTGTACCGGGTAACAACCGGTTAATTTCCGAAACCGCCACGCAGTTCAATACTTTTCCGTTGCGACTGCAGCAAATTGACATAGCAAATCTCAATTTTCAATGGGGCACGTCCATGCCCAATATTCTTGTACAGCGAATTGCGTCTGCGCCTGATCTGACTGGCTTTACACCGGTTTGGCAGGCAGTAGTTATGCCCCCTGAAAAGCATCTTGGTTATGCTATTCAGTGGTTTGGCCTGGCGCTCGCCGCTGTCGTTATCTTTTTTTCAGTGTTAATGCGGAGAGCAAACAATAATGACAACTATGGTTCAGACTCAAGAAAGGCCTAAACGCTCCCTCCTGATTATTTTTGCGGTATTTGTACTGCCTGTCGTGCTGGCTAAACTGGCACTTGATGGAGACTGGTTTGAACGCGGCGCCACCAATCGCGGTGAATTATTACAACCCGTTGTATCGCTAACGTCGGTATTGGAAAACCAACCGCCTAGCTGGCGGGTGATGTATATAGTGCCTGCTGCCTGTAATGCAGAGTGCGAAAATGCCCTTTATGCCATTCAGCAAGTGTGGGTAGCCTTGGGTAAAGAAACTGACAGAGCCAAGCCGGCTGTATTTATCACACCATCCAGTGACCCAATGGCTTCTGCGAAGCTTGCTGACTACACCCATATTCAGGCAATGACGGTTACTGCTGAGCAGGCCGCTTCGCTTAATAACACGGCGTTAGTTGATCACCTGTTTATTGTGGATACCCAGGCTAACGCTATGCTGCGTTTCCCGGTTTATGCATTGCGTCAGGACGCAATCATGGGCAGTCGCGATGTGCTGGCAGACTTGCGTAAGTTGCTAAAACTATCGCGTATTGGATAAGGAGTCGTTATGCGTAAACTGGTTGGTTTCAGCATCATACTGGCTGTTGTGGTGATTGTACTGGGCGCATACACACGCTTAACCGACGCTGGTCTGGGCTGCCCTGATTGGCCCGGCTGCTACGGACACCTAACCGTGCCCGAAGCAGAGCATCACGTTGAGGCTGCAAATGAAGCGTACCCTGAACGTCCGGTAGAGGCGCACAAGGCATGGAACGAAATGATTCACCGCTATTTTGCCGGCACATTAGGGCTGTGCATTCTGGCTATTGCCATCATCACACTGATAAAGCGCGAGCCAAACAGGCCGCTAAAACTGCCAATGCTATTGCTTGGTCTGGTGATCTTTCAGGCACTGCTCGGCATGTGGACTGTTACCCTGAATTTGTTACCGGTAGTGGTGATGGGCCATTTGCTGGGTGGGTTTAGTGTACTTACCTGCTTGTTTTTATTGTATTTGCGCCTGTCGGCGTTTCGTCTTGGGTATGTCAATGCCCGCGTTAAACGCTATGCCGGCTTTGCTGCACTTGGGGTGGTGGTGCTGGTTGCGCAAATCGCATTAGGTGGCTGGACATCAGCAAATTATGCCGCGTTGGCCTGTACTCAGTTTCCGGTGTGCGAAGGTAACTGGATGGGCAGCATTGACTTCAATGGTGCCTACAGTGTGCCCGACGCGGATAATTATGAGTTTGGCGCGCACAGCTATCCTGAGCGCATGACAATGCACATAGTGCATCGCTTCGGCGCGGTGGTAACCCTGCTGTATTTAAGCTGGCTCGCACTCACCCTGTTCCGTCGTTCAGGTTCAAGGGTAATAAGGCAAGCTGCAGTGATCCTGGCTTCAGTACTGTTGCTGCAAGTGGGTCTGGGGGTGAGTAACGTGGTATTCAGCCTGCCTCTGAGTGTGGCAGTGTTGCACAATGCCATTGCTGCCTGTTTATTATTGGTGTTGGTGATGATCACTTACACCCTGTATCGAAAAGTGTAGGAGGCTGTTATGGCTAAAACCACAATATTGTCTGACAGTGCATCATCTGCAAAGCCCCTCACCGGATGGCGTGCATCCTGGCGCAATTACTATGAAATGACCAAACCCCGCGTAGTGATGTTATTGCTGCTCACAGCGCTGGTAGGCATGTGTCTGGCTACACCGGGCTGGGTGCCGGTATCCACACTGGTTGCAGGGCTGGCGGGAATTGGCTTGCTGGCGAGTGCTGCTGCGGTCATTAATCACGTGGTTGATCACAAGATCGACAGTCAGATGGCGCGTACGTTTAATCGTCCCGTTGCCAAAGGCAAAGTGAGTGTAAATAACGCGCTGATATTTTCATTTGTGCTGGCCGTAGTGGGTTACGTTGCATTGGAATTATGGGTTAACAGATTAACCGCATTGCTCACGCTGGCCAGTTTATTTGGCTATGCTGTGGTGTACACCATGTTCCTGAAACGCGCCACACCGCAAAACATTGTCATTGGCGGATTAGCGGGGGCAGCGCCGCCGTTACTGGGCTGGACGGCGGTAACTGGTCAGGTTGATCCCTACGCATTGTTGCTGGTGCTGATTGTGTTCACTTGGACGCCACCGCATTTCTGGGCACTGGCGATTCACCGCGAAAAAGACTATGCCAAAGCCAAAGTACCTATGCTACCGGTTACGCATGGTGTGGAATTCACCAAAACCTGTGTAGTGTTATATACCGTGTTGCTGTGTCTGGTTTGTTTATTGCCTTATCTGATTGGTGAAGCCCACTTGCTTTATCTGATGGGCTCATCGTTGTTGAACGCGGGTTTCATGTACTATGCATTGAAATTGAAATATGCAGCTGATCAGCATACCGCCATGACAACATTTAAGTTTTCAATTATTCATCTCATGGTATTGTTTGTCGTATTACTTGCAGATCACTACATACCATTAACACTATGAGTCAAAAAATCTGGATCGCACTTGCAGGCATACTGGCGTTGTCTGCAGGTGCATTTGTTGCCGTTGTAAAGCCTTTCCAGCCTTCCGTCTCAGCGCCCGAATACTTCCAGTATTTTCCCGAGCCCAGAATACTCGCTGACATCAGTTTGGTTGATCAATCAAATACACCTGTTGATAACGGCGTGTTTAGCGGGCATTGGAGTTTGTTATTTCTGGGGTATACCTACTGCCCGGACATTTGCCCCACCACGATGGCCTCCCTTGGAAGAATTTATCCAGAGCTAAAAAGTAATGGTACAGATGCGCCAATTCAGGTAGTGTTTGTGTCGGTCGATCCTAACAGGGATTCACCAGAAAGGCTGGCTTCTTACGTTGAGTACTTTAATACAGAGTTTGTGGCACTAACCGGTGAACACGCTCAATTGTTTCCGTTTGTACGTTCTCTTGGGCTGATGTACGCCATTGCTGAAAGCACAGACAACCCCAACTACCTGGTTGACCACAGCGCCTCTGTGGTGGTCATTGATCCTCAGGGGCGGGCTTTGGGACGATTTAAACCAAAGTATACTCCCGGTGAGCTTGCCGTCAGTGATAGCATACAAATTGCTAATGATTTGCCTTTAATCATAGGTAATTACAAGAAAAACTAATGCCATGTTGAGTGAAATACGTAGCGCCAGATTGGATGATGGCGGCGTTACCGTACCACTTCTGTTTGATGCAGGTAAGCGCTTACTAACAGAAGTCTTTGGTCTGGGCGATCCACAGGTTGCGCAGGATTACCTTGCGTTTGCTTGGCAACAGGGCGGCGGACAATATGGCAGTGACAACCACTGGGTAGCAGAGACAAACGGTGAAGTAACCGGTTTGATCAGTTGCTGGCACAGTCACCTTCCAGAAAATTTTGACCGCGTAACGTTGCAATCCATCGTCGATTTTTACGGCATTGATACGGCACTGGATGTGGTGCTGAAGTCACAGTTGTATATGGCCGTTATTGAACCTCCCATGTTTTTAGAGATGGGCGTTGGCCATATTGC
Source organism: Aestuariibacter sp. GS-14 (assembly GCF_006494365.1). GTDB lineage: Bacteria > Pseudomonadota > Gammaproteobacteria > Enterobacterales > Alteromonadaceae > Alteromonas > Alteromonas mangrovi. The sequence continues at coordinate 223,104 of NZ_VHIP01000004.1, read as the reverse complement.
AGTGATTGATTCGGCGCGCCGCTCGGGTGTTGGCGCCGCACTGCTTAAATACATGGAAGAAAAAGCCCGCTCGTTAAAGAAAAATGCCGTCGTACTCAACTGTGAAGTAGATAACCACGGTGCCCTGCGCTTTTATCAGAAAATGGGTTATGCAGAACACCGGGTAAACGACAAGTTCATCCAAATGATCCGCGCCATTCCACTGAACCGTTCTTCGTTTTAAATCCCCGCGTTAATCCGGGAAGTTTCCATTTTTGTCGGCCCTGAAAAACGGTGTTGAATACCAAAAGTAACGACCCGGCATACTGTTTGATGGCGCTGTGCAGTTTACTCGGGAGCGGCCTACAGGCAGCGCTTTGCTGAGTTCGAAACTAAAGCGGTTCGCGTCTGTCTCAACCGGCAACGCATCGCCCTGGTAGTAGCAGGTTACCTGATTTAAACGCAATTGTTTGGCGACGTTTTCATCCAGCGTAACCGTAAAAGGTCCGGGTAATTCAGCACCGGTGAGCTCCGGATTGGACAGTGATACTGAAACTACCGGCATGGCAAAACTGGCCATTTTGGTTTTCAGCGTTGAGAGCTTTGCGTAGGGCCCGGCAGCGGGGAACCGTGGAATAGCGGCTAAATCAGAAAAGGGCCCCACCGCTCCTGAATGTTGCCCAAAGCCGATGTAACCCTGTTCTTTTACCTTGTTTGCCAGCATTTCGTTGTACTCGCCAAACGGATAGGCCAGATATTTGAGCGATTCACCAATGTGCCCGGTGATTTGTTTTTCAGCCTCTTCTACATTTTGCCAAATTCGGGTCAGCCACTGGTTGTTATTCTCACCAGCGTGTTTCTCCAGCATATGCAAATGATCCAGGGTGTGATTGGCAAAGGTTACGCCATCTTTGTGCATAATCTTAACTGTGTCCCAGGTTAACTGGTTCGACTGAACACCAATTACCGAGGGGTTAATGAAAACAGTATAAGGAAAACCATATTCTTTTAGTAATGGATGGGCGTTCTCGTAGATATTGTCGTATCCATCGTCAAACGTGATTGCCAATGCGTTATCGGGCAACGGCCTATTGTGTCTGGCTGCTTCTACAATGTCTTTCAGTGGAAACACTATGTAATTGGCCTTTATGAACGCCAAATGCTCGGCAAATTCCTGTGGGGTTACAGAAGTGCTTCGCGGTGTATTGGTGGCAACATGGTGATACAGGAGGATAACTGCCCCTACATTTTTAAGCTCTTTTGCCTGTACTGCGCTGAATGCGGCGGTAACACCCCAAATCAACATCGAGAAACCGAAGGCTCTCATGATAGACTGCATGCATTCTCCTTATTTGCCCGGACTGCTGTGACCCGCGCTGCGTATTTACAACGGGGTTTGCCCGCTCACATAACCCTGATCACACTGGCAGTGCCCATGATCCTGGCTAACATTACCACGCCCTTACTGGGTTTGGTAGACACGGCCGTTATGGGGCACATGGATGCTTCGGCCCCCCTGGCTGGCGCGTCTATTGGCGGATTAATCCTTACGCAACTTTATTGGGTGTGCGGCTTTCTGCGTATGTCGGCAACCGGATTAAGTGCCCAGGCCAGAGGCAGGCAAAGCGAAGAGGACATTGCCAAAACCTGCTATCAAACGGCATTTGTAGGCGTGGTAATTGGTCTGCTATTGCTAACGTTACAACAACCCGTGTTATGGATGGGTATGGCACTTACCGAACCCTCTGCAACGGTGGCAGGATTTGCCGGGCAATACTTTCATGTGCGGGTATGGGGTGCGCCAGCGGCGTTAACCAATATTGCACTGATTGGCTGGCTGGTGGGCCAACAGAAAACCCGGGCAGTCCTGGTTATACAGGTAGTTGGTAACCTGCTTAATGCCGGATTGGATGTTGTGTTTGTGTGGTCGTTGGGCATGGGCGTTGAAGGCGTGGCGCTGGCAAGTGTAATAGCTGAATACACGATGGCGTTGTTGGGGATTGTTGTTGCCATGCGCCGAATCAGTCATGTAAAGCCAGTTTGGCAGTGGTTTGGACGCAGCGCACAAAAAGTGTTGATGAAACTAAATGGCGATATGCTGCTTCGCAATCTCGCCCTTCAGGCCTGCCTGGCATTTTTAACCATTCAGGGCGCGCGTTATGGCGAAACGGCGACAGCGGTAAATGCCATTCTGATGCAATTCTTTGTGCTAATTGCGCTTGGGCTGGATGGTATTGCTTTCGCCGTAGAAGCTACGGTAGGGGAAGCTGCCGGGGCACAGAATAAACAAGGTGTGATCAGGCAAACGCATCGCGGGCTGATATGGTCCAGTGTAGTGGCAGTTGGCTATGCCCTCACGTTTTACTGGTTTGGCAGTTCAATTGTGTTGCTGCTTACCGACATAGAGGCTTTGTACCTGGCCGCCATGCCTTACCTGCCTCTTATGGTATGGCTGCCGTTACTGGCACACTGGTGCTTTTTATTTGATGGCGTATTTGTGGGACTCACTCGCGCTAAATCCATGCGTAACACCATGATCATCAGTGCGCTGGGGGTGTACTTTCCGGTGTGGTTTGTATTGCGTGACGCTGGTAATGAAGCCTTGTGGTGGGCTCTACTGGCCTTTCTACTCGCCCGGGGGGTAACACTGTCAGGAAGCTTTTACCGGTATTACGTTAATCGTTGCGACGAGCAGGGTTAATGTTTTTGGTAAGCCTGAACCACAGTAGTGCCAGGTAACCTGTCATAGCCCAACCGAACCCGCACAACAGAATAACAATACCGGCATAATACAACGGGAACCACCACCAGGCACCGGCCAGCATGGTAATAAAACCCAGAGCAAATACAATCAGGCCCTGGGTGAATCGATGCCAGCCTTTGGGTGGGGTTACCGTGTCCATGCGCGTTGCAGTGTTGCCCGCTTAGTAATAAGAATGATCGCCTGCTGTGTGCTCGGTGGCATCGCGTACACCTTTTATTTCGCCGGCAAATTGCTCGAGCATTTGCTTCTCGATACCCTCTTTAAGTGTTACGTCAACCATGGAGCAACCGTTACAGCCGCCGCCGAATTGCAGTATAACGTAGCCTTCTTCGGTGACTTCCAGCAACACCACTTTACCGCCATGATTGGCCAACTGAGGGTTTATCTCAGATTCAATCATGTAATTAATGCGTTCTACCAGCGGGGCATCATCGGCCACTTTACGCGCTTTTGCGTTAGGCGCCTTGAGCGTCAGTTGCGAGCCCATCTGATCCGTGACATAGTCAATTTCGGCTGCTTCCAGGTAAGGTACGCTTTCTTCGTCTACAATGGCTTCAAAACCATTAAACGGCAATCGCATATCGGTAGCTTCAACCGCGTCTGGTGGGCAGTAAGACACGCCACACTCGGCGGTAGACGTACCTGGATTGACCACAAACACCCGAATATTTGTGCCAGACTCCTGGTTAGCCAGAAGCTTAACAAAGTGAGCCTGCGCCTCAGTAGATATTGAGATCATGATAGAGTCCTGCATAATCATAGAATTGTAGGCATGATAACAAATTTACTTGAGTAAAACACTCGGGTATTAAAGATAATCAGACTAAATGCACGACAGATAGTACAAGGCTCAATAATACAATGATGAAAGTCTTTCAAACCGGTTTCTGGATGCATATCCGGAAGGTAGTCCGGTGTGTAGTCAGCAGTGATCGCGCACAGGATGCCAACGCATTCGTACACTCTCAGTCACAAAAGCCGCGCTATGCAGCCTCCGTCGGATTGGCGCTGGTATTTTTATTGAGCAGTCAGTTCTCACTGGCAGCAGGAAAACCAGCGAATGCTTACCTACCGGCAAACAGCGCACTTAATCCGGCTATTCCGACGCCAGAATCCGTATTGGGTTACCCGGTTGGCACCTGGCATGTGCGCCACGACCAACTGGTGCGATACATGGAAATACTGGCCGAAAAATCGGATCGGATTAGCCTGGAAGTGACCGGCTATACCCATGAACAGCGCCCGTTACTGTTGTTAACCATTACCGCACCTGAAAATCGTAAAAACCTGACCAAATGGCGTGAGGAGCACGTTGAGAATGTTGCTCAGGGGACCCGGGCTGCAGACAATGCGCCACTGGTTGTGTACATGGGGTACAGCGTACACGGTAACGAGCCGTCTGGGGCGAATGCGTCAATGCTGGTGGCGTATTACCTAGCCGCATCCAGTGATGCCCGGGTAACAGCCCTGCTTAAAAATAACGTGGTATTGCTGGATCCATCGTTTAATCCGGATGGGCTATCGCGCTTTGCTCAATGGGCAAATATGCACAAAGGTCAGGTGTTGTCGTCGGATCCGGAACACCGGGAGCATACCGAAGGCTGGCCTAACGGGCGCACCAACCATTATTGGTTCGACCTGAACCGCGACTGGCTCATGTTGGTTCATCCTGAATCCCAGGCGCGCATTAAACAATTTCAAAAGTGGCGTCCTCATGTACTGACTGATTTTCATGAAATGGGCACCGACAGCACCTATTTCTTCCAGCCGGGTGTACCCAGTCGAAAAAACCCATTTACCCCGGAAGGCAATGTTCGGTTAACCGAGGCATTGGCTGAGAGCTTTGTGCAGGCGTTTGACGATCAAAAAACACTGTACTTCAGCCAGGAAGGGTTTGACGATTTTTACTACGGCAAAGGATCTACTTACCCCGATGCCCAGGGCAGTATTGGTATTTTGTTTGAACAAGCCAGTAGCCGCGGGCATATACAGGATTCGGTAAATGGCCCGGTTGAATTCGCGCAGACCATACAGAATCAGTTCACAATGTCGTTGGCGGTATTCGATGGCGCATTAAAAAACAAAGCGGCGTTAACGGAATATCCCCGACGCTTCTTCAACGAAACTCAATCGTTAATCAAGGATGACAGCGTCGCTGCGTATGTACTGAATGAGCCCAATGACAGCTGGCGTTTAGCGCAGGCTAAATGGGTGCTGGAACAACACAATATTGATTTTATTGTGCCCGCAGAAGATGTATCGGCAAATGACAAAACATATTCTGCACCCCATTCGTTGGTAGTGCCGTTGGATCAGCAAAAATACCGTTTAATCAAGTCGTTGTTTTCTACTCAACAGCAGTTTCCGGACAACACCTTTTATGATGTATCGAACTGGAACCTTCCGCTGGCATTTGACCTGAACTATGCGTCGATGTCGGCGCGGGAATTAAAGCGCGTAAAAGGCGGCGCAAAACATGAGAGCGCGTTGCCAGTGGTTGCCAATAATGCCTATGGTTATGCCTTTGAATGGCATCACTTTAAGTCTCCTGCATTATTACAGACGCTGTTATCGTCGGGGGTGAATGCACGTATTGCCACAGGGTCAATTACCGCTGCTACCACAGGCGGCGAAAAGGTATTTGAGCCGGGCAGCATAGTGATTCCTGCCGGATTGGCTCAACCAGATAATCTGGCAGGGTTAATTGCCAGCGCGAGTCAAACACAGCAAGTACCCGTGTATTCCATTACCAGTGGTTCAACATCAGCAGGCAATGACCTGGGGAGCCGCAGTATGGTGCCGGTACAGGCACCTAAAGTGCTGATTGTAGGTGGCGAAGGTGCCGACCCCTATCAGGTTGGCGAAATCTGGCATTACCTGGATACCCAGGTTGGGATGCCAATTACCTTGGTTGAGCAAGCGCGTCTAGGCAGGATTAATTTGTCTGAGTATTCACATATTGTGTTTGCCGCAGGCCGTTACGAGCTAAGTGATAAAGACACCAAAGCGATAGGCGAGTGGGTAAAAGCCGGTGGAACACTGATTGGGCAAATGTCTGCCCTGTCGTTATTCGCCAAGGAAAAGTGGTTGTCATTGCAGGTAACCGACCGCAATGACGTTGATCGCTTGTTTGATGAATCGGGGCTTACCTATGCTGATCGCGATGCGTTGGCAGCGAAAAAGCTGATTGCTGGTGCTGTGTATAAAGCTGATATCGATATTTCACATCCGCTGTTTTACGGTTTTGATGAGCCCTATTTACACTTGTTTAAAACCACCAACATGATTGTAAGCAGTAGTCAGTCACCATTTAACGTGCCTGCACGCTACACGAAATCGCCGTTGGTGGCAGGATATAGTGCCGATGTGCTGGCCGATGAAATTGCCGGTAGTGTAGCCGTGATAGCGCAAACTATGGGTAGAGGACGGGTAATTGGCTTTACCGACAACCCGCAGTTTCGCGGATACTGGTATGGTACCAGTAAGCTCATGAGCAACGCGTTAATGCTCTCGGAAGCCATTCGCTAGTCCGTCTGCAACAGTTCAGGCTACCAGCGCAACACTGGTAGCCTTGTTGTTCTAACTAGTTTGGCAGTTTCATTCTTAACTTCCGAATACTACCTGGCACCAAGGCAGCCGAATCTGGTTTTGAAGGCGTAATGGCAATGGCCCAAAGGTCAATCTGAATATCCGGATTAGCCGCTTTCAGCATTTTACTGAGTGTAGCGGCAGTAGCGCCTGTGGTAACTACATCATCTAAAATAGCCACTCGCGAGGGCAATGAGGTTTCGCTCAGTGTGTAAGCTTGAGTCAGATTGTTAAGTCTGGCCTGCCTGCCCAGCAATTGTTGTTTTCGTTGCAAGCTGCCTCTGCTTGCCCAGTCGGTATAAACCGGCACAGATAGCTTCTGGCCTATTGCATTGGCGAGCAGCAGGGTTTGATGGTAACGGCGTCTGGCGAATCGCCACGCAGAGGTAGGGACGGGTAAAATACAGCCAGGCAAAGGTGCTTCTGATGACCATGCATACCTTACAAACCATTCAGCCAGCGTTTGAGCTAACTGAGGGTGACCGGTTTTAAATTGCTTCACCAGTTGGTTTAGCGGCCACTGATAATACCCACAGGCATATACCGATGAGTAGTATCCGCGTGTCAGGCCCTTTTTAATCGGGGGCCACTGCAAAAGATTGGCAGGCACGACGGGATAGTTAAAGTATAAACAGTCGTGCTCGCACGTACGGCATACTTGCGCAGCCGCGGGCTGCTGGCACAAATAACACAGGCTATCGGGCAAGCAACTGTGCAACGTTGCCCGCAGCCACTTAAAAACTTTTATTCCGCTTTTTACCGTGCTCAGGTACACTTTTCCAAACCTTCAAGAGGAAGCCATTGCGTGGTTGAGCGTAACACTAATGTGAGGCTTGAAAGCCTGTCCCAGGGAACGGGAAAAGAACTGGTTTTTATTCACGGATGGGGTATGAACAGTGCCGTTTTTACGGGGTTTCTGCCTTATTTGCGCGATCAATTTCGCATTACCCGTGTGTGTTTGCCCGGCTTTGGTGCTAATGCATCTACGCTGCCGGATGAATATACCCTGGAATCACTGGCGGAGGCGGTAGCCTCTATCCTGCCCGATAATGCCATTGTGGTGGGCTGGTCTCTCGGTGGACTCGTGGCTCAGCATCTGGCGCTGTATCACAGTAAGCGCGTAGCGGGACTCATCACCATCGCATCCACACCCTATTTTGTAGCCGATAAGTGCTGGCCCGGCATTGCTCCTGCTGTGCTTACAATGTTCCGTGAGCAGTTGGCCCGGGATTACGATAAAACCGTAGACCGATTCCTTGCCATTCAGGCCATGGGAAGTGCAACGGCCAAACAAGACGTTAAATCTATTCGCCAGCAGGTTAAAACCCTGCCAAATCCATCGTTGCATGCACTCGAAGCCGGATTACAGTTATTGCAAAGTGTGGATTTGCGCAGTGACATAGGGCGTATTAGCCAGCCAACCCTGCGTTTGTATGGCCGGCTAGACAGTTTGGTACCCACCAGTGGGATCGACAGGATCCACGAGTTACACCCGTCTGCTGATACTGTGGTGATGCCACATGCCGCGCATGCGCCGTTCATTAGTCACCCTACGCAAACAGCCGATATTATTAGTAATTTTGTGCACAATCTGACGCGAATCGACAAACACTGTAGCTAGTTTCTGAGTATATATACCTGTTTTGGGTATAGCCGCTGTAAAGAAATCGCTGCGTTCGCGATCAAAAAGGGGCTCTACACCACGACATATTCCTTTTCAAATTGCCAATATTGGTTAATAATTAGCCATGAGAGAGTAGAGGTAGTGTATGTCTGGGGTAATTGCGAATAACATCAACTCGGCCATCATTTCGGGCCAGTTTGGATTGCAGAGGTCGTTTAACGGCATGACGCAGTCTGCGCTGAATATTGCCCAACGATCGGCACAGCAGGATGTTGCAGCGAATGGGCCAACCGAGCTGCTTGCTAATGCAGCACTTCAGAGTTTGTCTAATACTTCTAAGTTATTGCCTTCGGGTGGTGACAGCCTCACGTCGAGCTTGTTGTCGATGCAGCTGTACAGTAATAATGCTCTGGCGTCAGCCAAGGTAATTGATGTTGCAAACGACACGGTAGGTAAAATAATCGATACGCTGGCCTGATAGCTATGAATATCGTTACGCCAATCCCCTCCTCATTTGCCATTCCAACGGCAAACCTGAACACCGAGGCTGCCCGGCGTGATAACCTTGTTCGCGAAACCATTCCTCAGGCGTCTGACGCAAAACAAGGCAGTGCTGAACAAGGCCTTGGCTCAGAATCCGATAAATTAAAGTCGTCAGTAAAACTCGCGCAGCCGCTAACGTATGAGCGTCCTCAGCCCAATCAGACCAGTCAGGGGCAAAGCTCAGCGGATCAACAGTTCAACAATACTGAAGACGAAAGCACCGGTAAAGAAGACGCGCGTGAGCGTCAGCAGCAGCAAAGTGAACAACGCGAAGTTGAAACGCTGAAGCAGCGTGACCAGGAAGTCAGGGCGCATGAGCAGGCTCATGCCAGTGCGGGTGGTCAGTTTGCCGGTTCGCCCCAGTTTGATTTTCAGCGCGGGCCCGACGGCCAGCGTTATGCTGTAGATGGTCAGGTGTCTATTGATATTTCATCTGAATCCACACCCGAAGCAACCATTCGCAAAATGCAGCAAGTGCGAACCGCTGCTCTGGCGCCGGCTGAACCTTCGCCGCAAGATTTACAGGTAGCTGCTGAGGCATCCCGTATTGCCTTTGATGCGCGTAATGAGATTGCTAAAGAGCGCAAGCAGAATGTGTCAGGTGATCCGGAAGCTGCATTACAACCCCCTAGCCTTGACGACATTGTGGATGTCTCACCGGCTGATATTCCCACGCGAAAACTGGAAGAACTGGCGGTAGAAAACGACATCGATTCGCGCAGTGCAGGCGGTCAGCGCTCGTTGGATATTGAAGATATGGATGTTGCTCAAATGCAGCAGCGCAATCAGATCATTGCCGGATATTATCAGGCGGTTTATCAACCCGCCTCTCAGGGTTTCACCGCCACAGCGTAACGCGAGCGTAATGCGTTTTTCCTGATTTATTTAACACACAGGCAGCTCACTGAGCTGCCTGTGTGTTTTGGTGTAACGTTACTTCTGTTTTGCTTTGGCAAAGGCATCGGCAAAGGCATTGCCCATTGCGCTGTTGCCGCCAGCGGCCGGTTTTGCCTGCCCCTGATGTTGGCTGGCTTTGGGTTTTGCACCCTGCTTAGCTGGCTTATTCCCTTTAGCTTGCTGCGGTACCGGCGTGTCGTCCATGCGCATGGTAAAGGAAATGCGCTTGCGCTGAATGTCTACTTCCAGCACTTTCACTTTAACAATATCACCGGCCTTCACTACTTCACGTGGATCAGAAATGAATTTATTGGTAAGTGCTGATATATGCACCAGACCGTCCTGATGCACGCCTACATCTACAAACGCACCAAAGTTGGCCACGTTGCTAACCACACCTTCCAGGATCATGCCGGGTTTTAAATCGGCGATGGTTTCTACACCTTCTTTAAACGCGGCTGTTTTGAATTCCGGGCGAGGGTCACGGCCGGGTTTGTCGAGTTCTTTGAAAATATCCTTGATGGTAGGTACACCAAAGGCGTCGCTGACAAACTGTTCGGGATTTAGCTTACGCAAGAGGTCGGTATTGCCAATCAAATCGTTCACCGCTACAGCTGTGGTATCCACAATCGCATCTACAACCGGGTAGGCTTCGGGGTGAACTGCTGAAGCATCGAGCGGGTTGCTGCCGTTAACAATTCGCAGGAATCCTGCGGCTTGTTCAAAGGCTTTGGGCCCTAAGCGCTCAACAGACTTAAGATCTTTACGGCTGGCAAATGCACCATTGGCATCGCGGTAATTCACTATGTTTTGCGCCAGGGTTTTGTTTAGCCCTGAAACATAACTTAGTAGCGCAGGTGACGCAGTATTCACGTCTACACCCACAGCGTTTACGCAGTCTTCAATAACCTGATCGAGTGATTTACCCAGCATACTTTGACTTACGTCGTGCTGGTACTGGCCCACACCAATGGCCTTGGGTTCAATTTTTACCAGCTCTGCCAGTGGATCCTGCAGGCGTCGTGCAATTGATACTGCGCCACGCAGCGACACATCAAGCTCAGGTAATTCTTTAGAGGCAAGCTCTGAGGCCGAATACACCGAAGCGCCGGCTTCGCTTACCATGATTTTTTGTGCGCCCAAATCAGGGTTGGCTTTTAGCAGTTCTGCTACCAGCTTGTCGGTTTCCCGCGAGCCCGTACCGTTGCCAATACTGATTAATTCCACTTTGTGTTGCTTGCACAGGTTAATCAGTGTGCGCTGAGATTTTTCCCATTGATTTTGCGGTGCGTGAGGGAAGATGGTGGTGGTACCCACTACTTTTCCGGTTGCATCAACAATGGCCACTTTTACCCCGGTTCGCAAACCCGGATCCAGACCCATAGTCACCTTGGCACCTGCTGGGGCTGCCATAAGCAGATCGTTCAGATTCTTCGCGAATACGTTAATGGCCTCTTCTTCGGCCTTTTCGCGCAGCTGACCAAACAGCTCGGTTTCCATGTGCAGGGCTATTTTAATTTTCCAGGTCCACTGCACTACCTGCGCCAGCCAGGCATCTGCCGCCCGACCCTGGTTGCGTATATTGAGGTGCTCGGCAATCAGGTGTTCGCAATGTGATACTTGTGCAGGTGAGTCTTCCTGACCGGGATCTGCGATTAGCTGGATATGCAGCATGTTTTCGTTACGCCCGCGGAACATGGCCAGTGCGCGATGTGACGGTACGTTCACCAGTTTTTCACTGTGGTCAAAATAGTCACTGTACTTTACGGCAGCCGTTTGCTGACCATCAACAACGCGGCTGCGAATGTGCGCGTTGTCGTTGAGATAACGACGGATTTTAGCCAGTAAGCTTGCATCTTCTGCGAACCGCTCCATAAGAATGTAGCGTGCGCCTTCCAGAGCGGCCTTGGTATCGGCTACGCCATTGTCAGCGTTAACGTACGCTTCTGCCGTGTTGTCTGGGTTTAGCGTGGGGTCGCTAAACAGCGCATCTGCCAGCGGCTCCAGTCCGGCTTCAATAGCTATCTGGCCTTTGGTGCGACGACGCGGTTTATACGGTAAATACAAATCTTCCAGCGTGGTTTTATTGTCGGCTTGCTGAATTTGCGCAGCCAGCACATCGGTAAGTTTACCCTGCTCTGAAATGGATTTTATGATCACCTGACGGCGGTCTTCCAATTCGCGCAAATAGGTAAGGCGCTGATCAAGTGTACGCAACTGGGTGTCGTCCAGTCCTTGGGTAACTTCTTTACGGTAACGGGCTATGAACGGTACGGTAGCCCCTTCATCCAATAGTTTTACTGCGGCTTCAACCTGTTTAGGGTTAACGGCAAGTTCGTTGGCAATAGTATTTATAATCATCATGGAATTCAGGCGGTAGTCGTAAGTTATGGAAAGCGTCCCTTTCCTACCTTTATGCGATTGTTGTGTAACAGAGCAACCAGCTACTTATTCTATTTGCTACACATAGGAATAAGCGGGTTTTGCCCGGCGTGTCAGGGCTGTGAGTATAGCACCGAATGTGCGGGTGTCACACCGCTTTGCAAGATATCAATAGCACGCTTGCAGGCGGCAAAATACAGGTAATTGCGAATAAATGAAAAGCAACGGGTGTTTACACACCCGCTGTACATTGGCCTTCCGCAGACGCGGCCGCCGTGTTATCTGCATTGGCCTGATTGGCGTCGGCAGACTGACTGGCTAGCTGGTCTTCTTCAGCTGATGCTTTGGGAATGGCAATGAGCCATTGCCGCAGGTTTCGCACAATAGTGTGCTCACAGGTGTCGGCTATATGCGTGGCCCTGAACACTTTGTTCTTGTCTGAATTGGGCAACTTATAAGTTTTCATGGTGTTCTGCACATTGGCAAATTTGCCAGTGGTAGCACCATGCGCAATTTCCAGTGCAGTACTCAGCAGATCAGACAACATTGATTGCAACATTGCCTGATCGCCGCTGATTAACTGGGTGCGCTGCTCGGCAGACAAAGGGGCGTTGAGTACCTGGATCAAATTTTTATACTTATCGGGCTGTTTCTTGGAACCTTTGGGATCAGGGATCCAGGCAACAACCTTCACACTAAGCTGAGTCATTTCCGTATTACTGAAAAAAATAGGCTTAATGTATAACGTATCGGTTTCCGGATTAAGCGAGGTGGTTAACCACGGCTGATGTTCGGGAACCAATAATGCCGACAACTGCATGCCGCCGGTTAAATTCAATAAAGGCTGAATTTGTGAATTGGCTGAGTCTTGCAGGGAGGCAAGTCTTTCCTCACGTTGTGACGACACGATGGAGCTGTGTACGCCAATTTGCGCAACCAACGCAATCAGACCAGCGGCACCTGGTGCGCCCTGATACATCATGTTGGTGCTGCCCATGGTGGTGTCGTTGTCGTAAAGGGCTCGCAAATCCACCTGGTCACCGTCTGAAAAAATCATTTGGAAACTCGATGCTTCCAGCGGGGATTTCTTCATAGTGTTCACGTGTCTGGCGTAATCATCACGGTATGGGGTGCTGTTACACCCCACAAGTGTGGCCAGCAGAAATATGCCGGCCCATTTTGTTTTGAAAGAAAACATAATGCGATAGGGCTTTATATTGCGTCAGCCAGTTTCTGCTTAACGTTTTCTATTGCCTGGTAATAGGCATTGGTTACACCTGGGAATGTAGGTGGTTCATCCCACACGCCTTCAGGCTGAACTTTTTGGTCGATCACCAGATACTGAATGTAAGCGTTAGTGCTTAGGTCGATAGTGTACAGCTTGCCGCTTACATAGCCCTGTGGGTCACCATTGGGAATGTAGTTGCTGAAGCTGCGATAGGCACCGTGCTCGTACAGTTCAAATACAACCAGTACATCTGCATTCAGTGTATCTTTCAACGGGCGGAAGTCTTTTTCTGCAAAGCCAAGCTCGCCTTTGAATTTTTTCAGTTTATCGATAGGGGTGTTCAGTGTAACCACCTGCATATCGCTGTTGTACTGACGGTATTCCTGAATCACCAAATCTTTCAGTGCATTCAATTCGGTTGCGTCAATTGTACCTTCCAGGTGTTTATCCAGCGTGCTTGTGAGTGCCGACGCAACGCCGTAACACAGCAAACAGCCTGCGCCGTAAATGTGTGTAGTGGCCGCTGTGTCTTCTGGTCCGACGTACACAAAGGCTACTTTTTTATCTGTGCCTATCTGGTTGGATTGAAGCTGAACGGTGGGTTGAGGTGTGCTGCCACATGCAGTTAGCACGAGAGCAAGTGTTACGATTAGTGCGCTTTTTATTGTTTTACCATTTAAGTTCATTGTTATTATTTCCATTAACTACCAAAAAACAGCGACAGTACTATATCGTATTGAAATTATGGTTGTCATAGAAATTGTTAATTGATCGTTATATCGGTTTCATCTAATCCTACAAACGGTCGCTGGTGTCATACCAAATTTTATTGATCCACCATTCAAACCGTCCGGCTTCCGTGGTAACCGTTACGTCGTCGTCTTCTTCCTTACCAATTAGCGCCCTGGCCATCGGCGAGTCTACTGAGATCACATCTTTGCGATCAAAGATTTCGTCGTAGCCTACAATGCGTAGCGTTAATACCTTGCCATCGTCATTTTCAAGCTCTACATAGGCACCAAAAAATACTTTGCCTTCTTGTTGGGGGTGATAATCCACGACTTTAAGATTTTCCAGGCACTTGCGTAAGTACCTTACACGCCGGTCTATCTCGCGCAGTTTTTTCTTGTTGTACTGGTAATCCGCGTTTTCACTGCGATCTCCTAAGCTTGCCGCCCAGGTTACCTTACGGGTGATTTCCGGACGCTCAACTCGCCAGAGATGATCCAGCTCGTCTCTGAGTTTTTGGTAGCCCTTTCGGGTAATTAACGGTGTTTTTGCCATAAGTTGTTAAAAAAATTTAAAAAAATTCCGAAAACAGACGATAACTTGTGTAGCATAATTGCGACAAATACTGTAACTTGGGTAAATAAATCGCATTAATGACTATAATCTATACTAAAGGTGCGTAGTGCCCTATAGCGAAGTCGATTAGTGTAATCAAATTGTAAATTAACTGAACGATGTCACATTTGTAGTGACTAAGTAGTATTGGCATCGACTTTACCTGAACTGAAGGGATTATGCGTCAACCAACACAAAATGAGCAACCAGACACAACAGAGTCTCCACTGAGAAATGCACCAGCAGGTGTGCTCGGTTTGGCACTGATGGGATTCGTGCTGTTAATTACTGGCGTGTTGATGTTTGTAATCACCACCATTGAAGCCCTTACTCAGCACGAAGACACCCGAACCATTATTTCTGTTTTGGTTGGTCTGGGGATGTATCGCGCAGGAAAAATGGTGTTGCAAAAAGTGGGTAAGTTTAAGCTGCCACCGGATCGCCGTCGTAGCGTATTATCCTAACTCTCTCCCTACTGTTTTAAACACACCGTTTTTAGAACAATTCATTCCTAAACATTAGCCGGTTTTCGCTGGATTAGCTGGCTTTTTGTACTACCTTTAAAGAGACAAACAAACACTGTCTGACAAGCGTAGCCCGAATAACTATTTGGGCGCATCCATTGGCCTTATTTGTAAGGCTGTAATGGTGCAGGAAAGTAGGGACTCACAGACAAGCAGGGACTGGTGCTGTAAAAAAGCCGACATATTTTCTGTCGGCTTTTCCTTTTTTACTGTGTTGCAATTGTGCAACCAGACTGGCTATTACTCGCCCGCAGCGTCTTGCTCTGGCTTCACTACTTCCAGTAACTCTACTTCAAATATCAGTGTTGAATTAGGTGTAATGTTGCCGGTAGCGCGTTCGCCATAGGCCAGCTCTGCTGGAATAAAGAAGCGGGTTTTGCCGCCTTCTTTCATGGTTTGAACGCCTTCAGTCCAGCCAATAATAACGCGGTTAAGCGGGAACACAGCTGGTTCGCCACGTGAATATGAAGAATCGAATTCAGTACCGTCCAGCAGGGTGCCTTTGTAATGCACTTTAACCGTGTCGGTAGCAACCGGGCTTGCGCCTTCGCCTTCTACCATTACTTCGTACTGTAAACCGGTTTCTGTGGTTACAACGCCATCTTTCTTGCCATTTTCAGCCAGGAATTCTGCGCCTTTTACTAGGTTTTCTTCAGCAACTTTGCTTGCCAGTTCCTGTTGTTTGGTACGCATTACCTGCTCGCCGGCTTGCGCCAGTTGCTGAATTTCATCTGTTTCAAACAACATGGTGTCGTTCATGCCGTCTTTCATGCCTTGCATTATGGCAGCGGTATCCAGGCTCTCACCAAACTGCTCCATTTGTTTGTTACGTGTGTACACAAACATACCCATGCTGGCACCCATCGCATAGGCTTGTTTTTGGGCGTCAGTCATTTCTTCTTTTTTCATAGCAGGTGCTTGCTCAGTTGCACTTTGCTGTGGCTGACATGCTGCCAGACCTAAGGTTGCGATTAGCGAAAGGGCAACAATCGACTTTTGCATAAACTTCTCCGTTGTAGATGTAATCCGGCAATGCGTAAAGCCAAGGTAGCCCGCATAATATGCCGTATGTAAAGGTAATTTTTTCGCGTCCGATAATAAACTCAGGTACTGTAACACGCTTGGTGTAAAAAACGAGTCCCCACCGATGAAATACCAGGTACAACCGCTTAGTGAATCACATTGCGCCGTTTTCAGGGTGTTTTACAATGTAGGTAAATCGTTGGGTTTAATACACAAGGCTGACTTTACCTCCCCATAAACAGGTTTGGCCGGACAACAGTAAACGCTTATGACCACAACAACCGTAAAATTGTTCCTTCATTATGCATCGCTATGCCTCATGGTGCTGGTGGTATGGGGTTGCAGTGTGCCCGAAACCACGCCAGATAACAGCTGGCGCTTGGTGGAAGAAGGCGCTTACGCAGCGGATATATCGTCAGATGGCAAGCTGAGTTTGGTTTCGGGCATCAACAATGGTATTCACGTATGGCGTTATGGTGAGGCACAACCGCTGTTTCAATGGAGTCATCAGGGCGAAGGCGATAATTTAGTTGCCAGTGTGCATATCGGAGCCGATAGTCAGTTTGCTGTTACTGCAGATCGCGAAGCATTTGCACTGTGGAGTTTAACCAGTGGCGAGCCTGTAGGGTTTTGGCGCATCGATGAATCCACGATTCGCGATATTGCTGTTACAAACCAAGGCCAGGGCATTTTGGTTGGGCGATCAAACGGCAAGGTAATGTATTTCGAACCAGAAACCGGGCGACGCATCGAATTTCTGGGGCATCAGGAACGCATTAACAGTGTGGATATTACCCCTAATGGCAGCTATGCCTTAACGGGGGGGAATGATTATGTGGCTTACTTGTGGAGCACCCAAACCGGCCAGGTTATTCATACCT
This sequence comes from Aestuariibacter sp. GS-14, assembly GCF_006494365.1. Lineage (GTDB taxonomy): Bacteria > Pseudomonadota > Gammaproteobacteria > Enterobacterales > Alteromonadaceae > Alteromonas > Alteromonas mangrovi. Next base: position 206,327 of record NZ_VHIP01000004.1, on the reverse strand, counting down.
TTACGCATCCAAGCCGCGTCACCCTGGTGGCGCTGGATGACGCTGGACGTTATGCCTTTACCGCAGACAGTCAGCAAAAATCGCAAATTTGGAATGTGCAAACAGGTGAACCCATTAGCCAATTGCAGTATATTGCGCGCCAGAAAATCTTTACCGACGCGGTGTTTTCTGAAGATGGTAAGTACTTGCTAACAGGGGCGCCTTCACGGCGTGTTTACCTGTGGGACGTGCAAACCGGTGAGCAAGTGGCTGAATGGAAAGTAGCACCGCGCGAAAATATGACCCCGCCGTCTGCGGTGGTATACGCTGTAGGCTTTATCGACTCACAACATGTGTTGTCGGTTAGCAGCAGTGGTTTGGCTGAACTTTGGAGCACTTCATCACCATGACATCTGATCCACAACAACTCGCGCATGATCTGGCTGCCGCTAATCAGGCTATTGAAGAACTGCAAACCAAGCTGGCGTTTCAGGAGCATACCATTGAAGCGCTCAATGATGCGTTGTCGTCTCAGCAGCGTCAATTGGAGAAGATGGAATTCCAGTTAAAGCATGTTATCGATAAGGTAAAAGGCATGGAGCCGTCGAACATTGCGAAAATGTCGGAAGAGACCCCGCCACCGCATTATTGATGAAACAGATTCATCAGGTTGATGGGCCGCAATAACGTTATTGTCGGCTCATCATTCTCTCGCGGCTAAATAGCTGCACTAATTACTTTCATAAAGTAACCCCATAGCCTATTTCCCCGTGGGGGAGCTGTCCTTTACATTCATGGCGTGGCTGACGCATAATCAATCAAAAGGCTGAAAGGACTCTAGTCTGCACCATTATAAAACTGTCCTCTATGCTTTTTTGGTGAAAATTCCTATCTACCAACGGATTGCTAATTACATGAAAAAACTCGTTGTTATGCTCATATCCCTGATATTGCTGGGGTGTGAAGCCACGCCTGTACAAAATGCCGCACAGGTAAAAACCAAAAGCAAACTCAATGCGAACATTCAGCTTCCATTGGATGTAACGGCTGCGTTTTATGTTGATAAAAGCACGCCCGAAAGAAAAATCAATTTTTACGGCAAGTTGGAAGAAGCCACCGAACTCGTGATGAAAGATTTTTTCACGAGTAGCGAACAACTGACTTCATCCAGTAACTTTGATTACCTAATTCAACTTGGGGCGGTAAGTGACTGGGACTATGTTTGGGGTGGTTATGAGTCTGATTTGGAACTGGTGATTAAAAACCGTAGTGGCGACACCGTGTTTAAACGTCAGGTGCAAAGCAGCGCCAGCGGAACAGGGGGGGTATACGATTTTAATGCCGTATATAACGCCTTTGTAAAAAGTGTGAAGGAGCTCCTGATCGAGTTTGTTAATTCGCAGGAACGCAATCTGGTAGCGACAGCGGCGGAATCCGCCACGCCAATAACCATTAAAGCGTTTTTTGATGACATGAGTCCTGCGGGTTCAGGAACTGGATTCTATATAGATAAAAACGGCACTCTGGTTACTGCCGCCCATGTTGTGAGTGAATGTATTTTGGTTGAGGTTAAGCACAAGGGACAAACTTATGCTGCTAACATAGCCAAATCGAGTGAGTTGCTTGACCTTGCAGTACTCACCACGGATTACCAGAATCCGCAAAGTATCTCTATTCGTGACGAACTCGAGGTGACGCTAGGAAAGCCACTTTTTGCAACAGGATTCCCGCTGTCTAACCTACTCTCTGACTACCCTTCGCTTACCGTTGGAAACGTTACTTCTCAGGGTGGGTTAAAAGGCGCAAGAGGCAGCTTTCAGTTTTCCGCGCCAGTACAGCCGGGCAATAGCGGTGGTGCAGTAGTCGATTATAGTGGGCAACTGTTGGGCGTAGTGTCTGGATCGTTAAATCAACGCATGATGTTGAACAGCGCAGGAACTACTTCTCAAAACGTTAACTTTGCTATTGGCACTTCGCTGCTAGCGAAGTTTTTAACCAAAGGCGGGTTTTCGTTCAGTGCAAGTGAACCGGCTCCCAACTTTGAAGAAGCTTCAAAGCTGGCCGTCGAATATACCAATCAAGTTTTATGCTACAAGTAAGGGAGTCTCGAATAATGAAAAAGTATCGGTTTGCCCTGGCTTCATGTTTATTGAGTTTCGCAGCTTTATCTAATGCTATCGCGCAGGAAAGTAACGCGGTTATATTTAATTATGCGCATCAGGGTAAGGCTTACCCTCCTGTATTTTTTGTTACCAACGTTGAAGACAAGTCGTTTAAAGAAAAATTAGTGCAATACAACGCGTTTGCAGCCCTGGACGACAAAGCGGTTGGATTGCCCATTGGGGTGCGAGTCCTCAAAGGCCATCGAACTAAACAGGATGGTACCCAGTTTTCGTCACTGATGTTGTCGGCCAGTACTCTCGGGATCATCCCGGTCGTGTCGAACAAAGAGTTTAAGGTGCGTTACGATGTATTTGTTCAGGGTAAGTCTATTGAGAGCTTTGAGTACATGATGGACTCAACAGACGTGAATAATTTTTGGACCTCTGCCTACAAAGAACATCAGACAACGCCAACAGAGGAGCAGTTTTTGTTAGATACGCTGCCGCAATTCCTCAATGAATTGAGTAAATCTGATATTTCCCAGGCAACCTTTGCTGAGTACTGGGAGTACTTTAGCGAATAATAAGCTAATACCAATACACTCTATTCGGCAGGGGCTTTGGTTAACAATGCCCCGCTACTTTCTTTTTGCAAATGAGGGTTGTGTTATTTTCCCGCCAGCAAAACCTCTAACCAGCGAATATCCTCTGGCCCCAGTTTGGCCTTGGTATGCATAGATGGGTCTGCCAGTATTTCTTTGTACACGTGGCTAATGGCCAATTCTGTCAGATGTCGCCAATCACAATGCTCAAGCGCGGGTAAACTGGCGTTTGCCAGATTGGGGTCGTGTAGCGGATCGTGCTGCTGCTCATTGGTGCGAAGAGCAAATTCCAGTTCGTTGAGGATAGGATTAGTTACTTTGAGCGTGGTGGCAGCCGCAAATTGGGCAAGTACATGCTCTTCCGCCTGCTTAGCTTTTTGCTCAATCTGCGCCCGTGTGGCTTTTTCGCCCAGTGGTTTGAGACCATGGCGAGACAACATGCCTGAAATACTCGGCAGTACCGCTTTGAGTGCAATGCCAGCACCAATGAGAGGATTAAAAATTGCCGCTAACGCGCCCACCGCCAACATGCCGTAAGTGAGTTTGCTGTCCATAGCGTCAATATCATCGGCCAGCTTTTCCAGCGTACTCTGCGTATGGCTATTGGTTTCAATAGCCATGCTGCGGGCGGTTTCCAGCATATGCAAACGCAGTGCGCCTTCGTAATGTTCATTAGGAAAATGAAACACCCGGCGTTTCGGCAAGTTGTTGATTTCCGGTGCATCGGCTGGCAATGCGCGCATGGTGTGTAACGAAAAGCCGATTTCGCTGGTGTGGTTGGGGATCACAAAGTAATGCTTTTCATCGAACTGCACATCCTTAGCTTCGCTGCGTTCAAGCGACACAATTACCGGCAAAGCACCGATATGCTCTTTTACCATCCTAAGCTTAGTATCCAGCTCCGCTTTCGCCGCTTCCCAGCCTTTACTAACGCGGTTTAGCCAATCCTTCATGTAGCGCAAATTCCATTTATGTTGTGAGCACGGTTTATTTATTGTTAGTAAACCACAATGCGCTTTTTGATGAATAGTTTTCTTTGCTCAAACAGTTAATTGGTAGCGTTGCCTGTGCATTGTTGCTAATACATTTATAGGTTTTATCTTTCTCTCGAATTAGCACCAATCATCTCGATGAGATTTTCATATTGAGCTGCCTCAATCGCATGCTCTTTATAGCGTATGCACTGTTACTAGCTACGGAAACGCAGAGATCTCCTCATTCCCCTTTCTGCTAAAAAGCATTAAAGCCTATAAGTCGTAAGTCATTAAAACCTATAAATGGTATATCACAAAAATTAGTAGACTCGCTTACACACACTTTCTGTTCAAGAGTACAGCTTTCTGCAAGCGCTGACTTAGGCACACTATCGATGAATTAACATTGTTGAGAGATTGAAACGTGTACTTATTTTGTCGCCGAATTGTAATTTTGTCTGAAACATCTTCTACCAGTAAATTTCTTCCCCTAATTGCTCCAAAATTCGAGTACCCAAAATATGCCACTAAGTGCTATAGTTTGAGTGCTTGAGAAAAATGCGCATATTAAAAAATAGGTGGTTCTCGAAGTGGGCAAAGAAAGAAGGGCTGACGGATAGTGCCCTTAAGAATGCTTTGATTGAGATGGAGCAAGGCTTAATCGATGCCGATTTAGGCGGTCATGTTTATAAAAAGCGTGCGCCCGTTGAAGGGCAAGGAAAAAGTGGAGGACTAAGAACTATTCTAGCTTTTAAAGTAGATGATAAAGCCTTTTTTCTATATGGCTTTTCCAAAAACGCGCGGGAAAACATCGACAGTAAAGAGTTGAAAGCACTTAAGCGTTTAGCAAAAGAGTTATTCGCTTACAGCGATGAACAATTAAAAAAAGCTATTAAAGCCGGCAGTCTGGTAGAGGTGAAATGAGATGAAAGACAGTATATTAGATGCCATACATGACACAGCAAAAGACCTGAATGAAGCTGGTGTTATGGATAAGCAAACATTGCGTGAGTTTGATGTGCTGTGCCTGCCAAAAGTCGAAACCTTTGAAGCACATCACATTCAGGCTATTCGTAAAAAAGCACATGTGAGCCAAGCTGTGTTCGCTGCTTATCTTAACACTACAACATCAACGGTCAGACAATGGGAACAAGGCAGTAAAAAGCCTCGTGGTACATCTTTGAAATTGCTCAATCTGGTGGCTGCGAAAGGGCTGGAAATCCTGGCCTGATTCACAGGCGACCCCATCATGAAAAAACAGTGTTAACCAGCGACTGCCCAGACGCCGTAAATAAGTAACCAAGCGCGGTAATATTCAGTGCTACCGAACACCAAAATGCTACTTTGAATGACGTTTTGCTGGATTTGTGGCGCAGGGTTCGCTGCGCTAAGTAAGCGCCAGGCCAGCCTCCAATCAGTGCCACTAGTTGCAGGTGAGCTTCGGGTGTTCTCCAGCGATTGTTTTGCGCGGCGGATTTATCCCAGGCATACATCAGAAAAGCCAGCAAGCTGGCGCCGGTGTAGAGAAATAACAATGGCCTCGGCAAAATGTTGAGCAGGGTAACGGCAATAAACACCACACAAAATAACCCGGTAAATACAATGGCAGCTTTGCTGCTCTCAGATGATCGAGATGGGCTGTGATTAGCGGTGTTTCGGGATTTATAGTCGGCGACGAACATTACGTTTACTGCCTTGGCTTTGCCGTCGGCCTGTTGTGTTAGTTCGTAAACAATAATGTCGTTGTCTGCCGGTCGTTTGGAACGGCGCGTGAAAGCGCTGATGTGCACGAATGCCCGCTGACCACCGCCATTGGGCTGCACAAAGCCAAATCCTTTGGCATCGTTCCAGTTACTTATCTTTCCCTGATATTTCAATGTTTACCTGCTTTTGATTTAGTTGGCTTTGGGAGGCTTTACGACTTCGTCAACGGCACTCTTTTCGGGGGCCGGTGTGTCGGTAACCTTGGCCGCCGTTAAGTTTCCATCGATTACGGCGTTGCCGTGCAACAGATCTTCCAGTGTGCCGTTTTCCTTATCTACCAGGCCCACTTCGCGCAGCAAAGAATCCACTAATGGCGCGTTCGCGCGGTAATTCAGCGCTGCGCGGGTAACCTGATCAGATAAACCTCCGCCTGTGCTGTGATCGCCGCCTACACCGCCTGAGCCAGTGTTATAGCCTTGCAATATTTTAATGCCCTCAATGTTTTCCAGCGGCTTAACAGCACTGGCAATAATCTCCGGCAATACTTTGAGCAGCGCCAACGAACGCTGCAAATCAATTTGCTCGATTTTCAGGGTATTTTCAGCATCGTACAGTGCTTTCTTACCTGCCGCTTCTACGGCAAATACTTTTTCATCTGCTTCGGCTTGCAGTTTCTTCGCGTCTGCAGAGGCTCTTGCTTCGGTAAGTATGGCTTCTGACGTATTGATTGCCGCTTCGCGTTTGGCCTCCGCTTCAACGGTAATGTTTACCGCTTCACGCGCAGCTTCTTTACGCGCATCAATGACTTCAATTTCCATTCTACGGTTCGCTTCAGCTACCTGGCGTGCCGTAATAACCGCTTCTTCTTTTTCTACTTTCAGCTTTTCCGCTTCTGCGGCTTTCGCGCGAGCGGCCGATTCTTCTTCCGACTTATTGGCAATGGCGATTTGCTTATTCTGCTCAGCCACTTCCAGCTGTTGAAGCTGCTGAATACGCGCTTCTTCAATAGCGCGGCGCTTTTCAATTTCGCGGGCTTCAATGTCGCGATCTTTTTCAATTTGTGATGCTGCAATAGCTTTGTCTTTGGCAATCTCAGCCTGACGCTCTTCCTGTTCTTTTTGCTCACGCTGCTTGGAGATTTCGGCCTTTTGCTCCTGACGTTTGAAGGCTAACGCCTGCTCCTGGAGAATTCTGGCTTCTTCTTCATCTCGCTTAATGTCCAGCGACAGCTTTTCTGCTTCCAGGTTGCGCTGTTCAATTTTGATGCGGTTTTCTTGTTGAATATCGTTGGTTTCTTTGCGCTTTTCTTCAATAATTTTAGCTAAACGGGCGCGACCTTCGGCGTCGAATGCGTTGTTTTCATTAAAGAACTGTAAATCGGTTTGGTCGAAACCGGTTAAGCTTACCGATTCCAGTTCTAAACCGTTCTTCTCTAAATCATTCGCTACACTTTGCTGTACTTTTTGTACAAAATCAGCACGTTGTTCATGCATTTCGGTCATGGTCATTTCTGCTGCTACAGCACGCAGTACGTCCACGAACTTCGATTCCATAAGCTTTTTCACTTCTTCGGCACGCGTGGTGCGCGTACCCAGCGTTTGGGCTGCCATGGAGATACCACTGGCACTGGGTGCTACACGCAAATAGAAGTCGGCTTTCACGTCTACGCGCATGCGATCTTTGGTGATCAACGCGTCTTTTTGCGTTTTTTCCACTTCAATACGCAAGGTGTTCATATTGACCGGAATGATTTCGTGTACCACAGGCAGTACAAGCGCACCGCCATCTTTAATGACTTTTTCGCCGCCTAAACCGGTACGAACAAACGCGGTTTCTTTAGTGGCGCGTTTATACAAACGGGCAAAAATAAAGCCAATTACAATTAGCCCAATGATGGCTGAGCCAATTAAAAACAGCATAGCGGGGAGGTTACTCAGATCTGTCGAATCCATGCTTACTTCTTCCTTTAGGGTTTAAAGTTCTAAATAGCGGGTGGCCAGCCAGCTGTGGTGTTGTTTTTTAATCAGCACCACCTTGTCGCCTTGTTGAAATATGTCTTCTGGTTCAATGGGTTCAACCAGCAGATAATGGGGCTGGTCAAATGCATCGAGGAATTTGGCTTCGGCCGGATTATTGGTTCTGGCGGTGCCAAGGGTAATATGACCTACTGTACCAACCAATTGTTCCGAATGGGTGGCTGACGATTCCTGCTTGGGCAGCATACGGGCAATCATGCCACCAAAACGGCCGGTGATGATAAGCGCTGCTATCAATGCAACGATAACCACTACAAATACGGGAAAGTGTCCGCCGATGGCAGACTGAGAAACCAGATTAGTGAGGATGCCAATGATGCCGAAGCTGGTTAGTAGAATAACCAGCCAAACCATGAGTGGCAGGCGATCTAATGATAACCAACTGGCAAGTGCCGTTAAATTGCCGGTTGCGGCGTCGAAATCAGCCTGGTCATCGGCCAGGCCCAACAGGCTAACACCCATCAGGGTACCAACGACTTCCATTACAAATAGCGCGACAACAATACCCAGTGCACAACTAAACCAAAAATTGGCATCACTAAGAAAAAATGACAGCATTTCCACCGTCCCTGATGGCTTACACGAGTTGCCAGTGTAATCACTTTTTTGTGGCGGGGCAAAATTTTGATTCAGGGTAAAGAATTAGCGGGCTCGGCCTTTTTAGCAACGTAGAGTCGCCAAATGGTGGTGCAATTTACTACCAGTAATGTTACTTCCAGCAGGGTACCGCCAATTGAACCCACAATGATGTTGTTGGTTAGCCAGCACAGTGCGCCGCACAAAAATGCAAGGCGCATTTTTATGCCAGACAAACAATACAGCGCGTACGTGCCGATACACGTGCCAAGGATGGGAAATAAGTCGTACCATTCGTTGGCAAAATACAGACCGAGCGCCAGCGTTATGGCAATAAAAAGGTAAGCCACCGCCCGGGAGCGGGTTTTAATGGATAGACCCGTGCGCACCAGCGACAATAACGCGCTCAGGCACGACGTAAAAGCGCCCAGCAATGCGAAGTGCAAGGCGTGGTTGAGGTTCATCACTACCATCATCATGCGCAAACGCTGATCGTCTTTTTGGTAAAAGCACAAAATACCCAGTACAAAGCTGAGCAGGCCAAATCCCTGGGCCACATTGAATTCAGGCATGTTGTTGGTAACTACTTACAGTTGATTAAATCCAATTAATCGGGCTTGAACACGCCAATTACGTTTGCATTGCTGCGGCTGGCAGACTGCACGTTTGCCTGCGGCTGAGACTCGGTGTAATCACATTCCACACAAGCCATTTTCTCAATGTTGTTTTCAAAGTACAGCATAATGGTGTCTGTGGCCTTGCATTTTGGGCAGGTTGCACCGGCAACAAACCGTTTTCGTTGACGTTTACTCATAATACACACCACATAATCTAATTAGTGAAATACGCCTGCACGACATAGAAGATCGGCGCGACGGGTTCTGCTATTATACCGCGCTTAATAGCGATATCACAGGCAATCAACGTTATATGATCCAGTTATCACAGATCACCTTAATGCGCGGTAGCAAAGTACTGCTGGACGCAGCGTCTGCGCAGGTGTTCCCCGGACACAAAGTCGCCCTTATTGGCAGTAATGGCTGCGGTAAGTCGAGCTTATTTGCATTACTGCGTGGCGAACTCACGCTGGATGCCGGCGATAGCAGTGTACCGGGTGACTGGCGGATCGTGAGTGTTGCTCAGGAAACCCCGGCGGTATCGCGCAGTGCAATAGAATACGTAATTGATGGTGATAAGGTTTTGCGCAAGTTACAACAACAATTAGCGCAGGCCGAACAGGATGGTGAAGGCGAGGCCATAGCCAAATATCACGACTTGCTGGCGCAGGCTGGTGCGTACGATGTAGAAGCCCGGGCGGCAACAATTTTAGATGGCTTAGGGTTTTCTACTGCGCAACTGAGTGCGCCGGTTACCGATTTTTCCGGTGGCTGGCGAATGCGATTGAACCTGGCACAGGCACTGCTGTGTCCATCTGATCTGCTATTGCTTGACGAACCCACCAACCACCTGGATTTAGATGCGGTGATTTGGTTAGAGCGCTGGTTACAGCGTTACCAGGGCACATTGCTGCTTATTTCCCACGATAAAGCGTTTATCGATAACTGCGTAACTCAGATTATCAGTGTTGAACACCAGAAACTGGTGACCTACACGGGTAACTACTCCAGTTATGAAACCCAGCGTGCAGAACGCATTCGCTTGCAGGACATTGAATTTCGCAAGCAACAAGACAAAATTGCCCATTTGGAATCCTTTATTAACCGCTTTAAAGCCAAAGCGAGTAAAGCGAAACAGGCCCAGAGCCGGATTAAACAACTCGAACGCATGGAAACCCTGTTGCCCGCCCACCATGCCAGCCAGTTTAGTTTTGAATTTAAAATGCCTTCCGCGCTGCCTAACCCTTTGGTGCAAATGGAGCAGATCACACTGGGGTACGATAACCATATTGTGCTGCAACAGGTAAAATTAAATTTGGTACCCGGCAGTCGCATTGGCTTGCTGGGGCGCAATGGTCAGGGTAAATCTACGCTAATTAAACTGCTTGCCCAGGTTCACGAACCCAAAACCGGTATTTTCACCACCGCCAAAGGCCTGAATGTGGGCTATTTTGCCCAGCATCAGTTAGAAACACTCGATCCGGCCGCGTCAGCATTACTGCATTTGCAACGACTGGATAAACTGGCTACCGAACAGCAATTACGCGATTACCTTGGCGGCTTTGGCTTCCATGGCGACGAAGCAACCGCGCCGGTTGCGCCTATGTCTGGCGGTGAGAAAGCACGCCTGGTTTTAGCGCTCATTGTGTATCAAAAGCCTAACCTGCTGTTGCTCGACGAACCCACCAACCATTTGGATTTGGAAATGCGCCATGCGCTTAATCTGGCATTGCAGGGCTTTGAAGGCGCAATGGTGCTGGTATCGCACGATCGCTTTTTATTGTCTGCGGTTTGTGAAGATTTTTACCTGGTAGACCGGGGGGAAGTGGCTGCTTTCGATGGCGATCTGGATGATTATCGCAATTGGATTTTAGCGCAACAACCCGACGACAAGCCGGTGGCCGAGAAGCCCAAGGTTGATCGCAAGGCCGAAAAGCGCCGCGAAGCGGAGTTTCGTCAGGCTACTGCGCCACTGCGCAAACAGATTCAGCAAGCCGAACAGCAAATGGAAAAGCTGAATAAAACCCTGGCTGATGTTGAGGTGTCTTTGTCTGATATGACGTTATACGACGCAGATAAAAAGCCGCAACTAATGAAACTGTTGGATGAGCAAACCCGTATAAAAGGGCAACTGGACGACGCGGAAGCGCTCTGGTTGGAGGCGCAGGAAGCATTAGAAGAGGCTAAAGCCGAGTATGACGTTAACGCCTGAGGCCTTCTGGCAATACAGTGTTAATCATTACGGTAAACCCGGTGTGGCCGAGGCTTGTCTTACCTTGCAGGACAACTTCGGCATGAATGTAAACCTACTGTTGTTGTATAGCTGGTGTATTGCTCACAATATTGCGCTCACTGCAGCAACCCGCAACGCATTAGCGGTGTCGATTGCCACTACCAATCCGGCTATCGAGCAACATCGGGTGAAGCGCAGGCAAGCCAAAGGGACACCCCAATACAATGCGCTAAAGCAGCAGGAGCTTAATTTGGAGGCCTTGCAGCAACAGGCACTGGTGGCGGTATTGAATACATCGCAAAACCCGGTAACAGTTGAAAACGACACAAAGGACACAAACGACACAATGGCAGCGGATCCGATTGATCCACTTGAGCGGTTGTCTTGCTATTTAAACATTAACGTAAATCCAGACATTAAAACACACTTACAAGCAGTATTATGATTCGCGCAAATTCTTCTCACGGACGGATAGTTCAAAGCAGTTTTCAGGCCCCCAAGTGGGCACGAAACCGCCATTTGCAAACCATTTGGCCGCGCTTTATTCAACAGCGCATGCCGCTTCGCTATACCATGGAGCGGGTAAAGTTACCCGACAACGACTTTGTTGATCTGGCCTGGGGCCCGGCACCTGCAACACCCAGTGGCATGGTGGTGATGTTTCACGGTTTAGAGGGCTCGATGCGTTCGCATTACGCCAATGACATGATGGCGGTGTTATCTCAGAGGGGCTGGCAGGTAGTACTTATGCACTTCAGAGGCTGTAGCGGCGAAATCAATCAGGCTGCGCGAGCGTATCACTCCGGCGAAACCAGTGATCCGGCGTTTGTTTTGTCGATGCTAAACGCACGCTATCCAACATTACCCAAAGTGGCGATGGGTTTTTCACTGGGGGCGAATATGTTACTTAAGCTTGTGGGTGAAAACCCTCAGGCATTCGGACTTAAAGCCGCGATTGCTATTTCTGCGCCGTTAAAATTAGACGAGTGTGCCGCCAGTGTGAATCAAGGGTTCTCCAAGGTATACCAGAAGTATTTGCTGAACAGCATGAAGCGCAATCTGTTGCAAAAAATGCAAAAGATCGACTTTCGAGGGATCCTGAAAATCAGTCAGCACGACATACGGGAAATTCATACATTTCGCGATTTCGACAATAAGGTTACCGCACCATTGCACGGTTATCAGGATGCCGATGATTACTACGAAAAGTGCAGCGCGTATTATTTCCTGAAGGGTATTCACTGCCCTACGCTCATTCTGCATGCCCTTGACGACCCATTTATGAACCAAAACGTTGTACCAGGCGAACAGGAACTGGCTTATGCGGTTACTCTTGAACTCAGCGAACATGGCGGACATGTGGGCTTTATGCAGGGTTCGCCAACCAGACCGGTGATTTGGATGCACGAGCGCGTGAAGCGCTTCTTTGCCGACTACTTACCAATGCAGGCTGCACTATGATTATTCCTGTGAGTGAATTGTCAGCCGGCACATTGGAGAATATAGCCAAAGAATTTGTGCTGCGTGAAGGTACCGATTACGGCGAAATGGAGATCGATTTGGTTACCAAGGTGGAGCAGGTATTAACGCAATTGCGAAACGGAACGGCCGTACTGGTGTATTCCGAACTGCATGAAACCGTTGATATTCAGCCTGCAGATCGCTATACCGAAGAAGACTAACGCAGCGCGCGAATGGGTTCAAACCGCGCTGCGTTAGGGTTAAAACACTTAGAACGCGTAGCGGGCTGTTACCTGCAATACGTCTGCGTCATCAATAAACTTGTAACTTGCGCCCACGGCAAATTGTGGGTTGAAGTAATAGTAAGCACCAACTTTAAGTGTGATGTCACCTTCGTCAACGTCGAAATAGCCCAGTTCGCCAGTTAATTCCAAATCAGGTGAAATCATGGAACGCACACCCGTTACCAGGCTATAACCGTTGTCGTCGTAGTTGTCGGCATCCAAACGTTCAAAGTTGGCGCCAACATAAGCATCGGTAGTGTTGTTTAATGCCATGCGGTAACCACCACCTAATGTCAGCGTGGTAAAGTCAAAACCAGACTGATCAAGCCAGCTAAACTCGCCATTGGCGTAAAAATTACCATCGAGTAAATATTTCCCACCAATGTGTAAACCATCGGGTTCAAAATTGCTGTTGTCAAAACCATAACGGGTATACCCGCCTTCTGCATAGCGCCAGTCAGGCGTATCCGCCAGCGCAGGAAGAGAAACAGACAGCAGCGTGGTTCCCGCTAAAAGCAGTTTTGTGATCATTTTCATAAACGAATTCCTTATTAATGAATGTATCGTGCTGACTATCGCAAGCTACGGGCCAAGTTATACAAAATTCCCTAAATTAAAAAATAAAATTCATATTAAACAGTGTCTTATGTGAATTTGTTTTAGGGCGACTTTCGCGCTGGCATTGTTGCTATGTAGCAGGGATGTTGAGAAGAACTTTCATAGTGTTGCAAATTTCCTACACTTTCATGGTTCTCTGTGGGGATTACACGCTGTTTGTGTGAATGATAATTTTTTCTTACGCCAGCATCATGCTGTAACTGTTTAATATTATTGAATTTTATTTGATTTTGAATTGATCGTGCAACGTTGGATCGGGAATTGCTGTGAGAGTTTAAGGTACCAGGCTTTCACATCAATGGAGATCAATATGGCGCTTTTTTCTACAAAAGATTCCCGACCGACGCGCTATTTGGCACGAACGACATCATCGTATTTAACCGTAATCGTTAGCCTTTGTCTTACTTTGGCGACGTTTAGCGTTGCGGCAAATCCAGAGCCAGTTTTTCAGGGAGTACCTCCCCACGCCCAGATTTTACAAAGCGTCATTGAGTCAGCTGAACTGTCAGCGCAACAAGACTTTGAGGTCAGCGATCATGACCTGGATGATGCTTTGAAAAACATGGACTATCAAACATATCGCGCGATCCGATTTAACGCTGATCAAAGCTTGTGGCGCAACCAGAAAGACTTCGAGGTGCAGTTTTTTCACCCCGGATTCTTGTATCAGCAGCCCGTCACTATTTATACCGTAGGTAGCGACAACAAACCGGTGCGCTTCGCGTTTAATCGCAATGCATTTAACTACGATACTTCAGCTGCGCCGCTCGCTGCAGTGACTAAAGAAAACAATGGTTATGCGGGCTTCCGTCTGCATTACCCCATTAAAAACACCTCGTACAAAGACGAGTTCACTGTGTTTTTGGGCGCATCGTATTTCCGTTTAGTGGGTCAGTCTCACGTGTACGGAATTTCAGCGCGGGGATTGGCGATTGATACTGGTATGCCGGAAGGTGAGGAATTTCCGCACTTTACCGAGTTTTGGTTAATTGAGCCAAAAGACGGTGATCCAATTACGGTATATGCACGCTTAGAAAGCCCTTCAGTGAGCGGTGCCTATAAATTTGTGATCACACCCGGAAGCGAGTCGGCCATGCAGGTTGAAAGCTGGTTATTTGCGCGTGAAAACGTGAAGAAGCTGGGTGTAGCGCCCTTTACCAGTATGTTCCTGTACGGCGAAAACTCAGGCAAGCGTCCTGACGATTACCGCCCGGAAGTACACGATAGCGATGGCATGTTATTGCATACCCAATCGGGAGAGCAAATTTGGCGTCCACTAACCAACCCATCGCAATTGCAAATCACCTCGATGCGCGATTCAGCGCCTAAAGGCTTTGGTTTAATGCAGCGTGATATCGCATTCGACAACTACCTGGATGGCGAAGCGAACTATCACATTCGCCCTGGATTATGGGTAACGCCACAATCAGGTTTTGAAGCCGGACGCCTGGAGTTGGTAGAAATCCCAACTAACTCAGAAACCCACGACAACATTGTGGCTTACTGGGTACCAGACGCACCTTTTAAAGCCGGTGAACATCGTTATTTTTCTTATACCTTGTCAACTGTGACCGGGTTAGGAGAAGGTACGGTAGACAGCAAATCTGAAGCGCACATTGCCCGTGTGGTAAGAACGCGCCAGGGGGCAGCCGTGCTGCCGGGTGAGCAGGACAATGCCGTTGCCACCCGCCGTTTTATTGTGGACTTTGCTGTGCCACAAGGTATGACATTTGACCCAGCTGCTCTGGAAGCAAAAGCCAGTGTGAGCCAGGGCACCATTCGTCAGGTTAGAGTTTTTCCGGTGGACGGCGGTAAAGCGCTGCGAGCCACCTTCCTGGTTACACCACAAGGTAATAAAGCAACCGATATGCGGATCTCTATTCATCAAAATAATCAACGTGTTAGTGAGGTATGGAACTATGTTTACCACGCAAAATAATGCGCACTCGCACGCTACTCACCATGCGCCTAATACTGCTTCTCTGCGTACCTGGGGCGAGGGTGTGCGATTATCCATCATGGCACTACTGGTATTGCCAACTGCGTCGTTGGCCACCTGGAGTCTGTATGAGATTTTTAAACCGAATCAGTTAACCGGCCTGGAAATCGCGCAGCTGGTGCTGAGTACCGTGCTGTTCTTATGGCTGTCCATGTCGTTTTGGACGGCAGTGATTGGCTTTGTTTTAAAGCTGTTTAACATTGATCCGTTAAGCATGAAAAAAGCCCTGCCCAGTCCTGATGCCAGTATGCCGCTATCTCAGCGTCATGCGGTTGTAATGCCGGTTTACAATGAAGATACCCGCCGTATTATGGTAGGGTTCGAAGCCTGTGTGCGCGAATTGCTGAGCAGCAGTCAGGGTGCACAATTTGATTTCTACATGTTGTCTGACACCACCAAGGCCGACATTGCGCAAGCAGAATTGGCTGCCTGGGAAGCGCTGCAGCAACGCTTAGGCAGCGCCGGCAGTCAGGTATTTTATCGCCGCCGCGAGAAGAACATTGGCCGTAAGGTTGGGAATATCGCCGACTTTTGTCAGCGCTGGGGCAGTCAGTACGAATCTATGATTGTTCTGGATGCCGACAGCATTATGTCTGCCGAGCGCATGCTGGACCTGGCACAACGCATTGAACAAAACCCGGATACCGCGCTGGTTCAAACGATACCTATGCCAGTGCGTCAGCACACCTTTTTTGCGCGCTTCGTGCAGTTTGCCGCGCATTTGTATAGCCCGATGCTGGCTACCGGTTTGTCGTTCTGGCAAACCGACAGTGCGAACTATTGGGGCCATAACGCTATTATTCGTATTGTGCCTTTTATGCAGCATTGTGGCCTGCCTACGCTGCCGGGCAAAGAGCCATTTGGTGGCGACATTTTAAGTCATGACTTCGTTGAAGCTGCGTTGCTGCGCCGCGCTGGCTGGCAGGTTTACCTGTTAACCGATACTACGGGCAGTTATGAAGAAGTGCCTTCAAACATGATTGAATATGCTACCCGAGATCGCCGGTGGGTACAGGGCAATATTCAGCATCTTGGCTTGCTGGGTGTTAAGGGTTTAAAAACCACGAGTCGTTTGCATTTTTTATTTGGCGCGTTTGCGTACATTTCGTCGCTGTTGTTATTGCTGGTGCTGGCTTTTGGTACTGCTGATGCACTGAATAAAGCACTAACACCCGTGCAGTTCTTTAGCTCGCCTTATCAGCTGTTCCCAGACTGGCAGATCGCCCGTCAGGGTCTGATGTTTGCCACTATGTGGGGCACTATGGCGGCCCTGTTTATGCCAAAAATCCTGGGATTGGTACTGGCACTGATTCAGCGCCGTGACGAGTTCGGTGGAGCATGGCGCCTGATCAAAGGCGGTGTAATGGAACTGATTATGGCTATTATTATTGCGCCCCTGATGATGTTCTATCACAGCTACTTTGTATTGAGCGTGTTTATGGGTATTTCTGTGAAATGGGAAGCGCAGGCACGCGAAGGCAGCATGGTGCCCTGGAGTGTTGCTATTAAGCGTGCGCATATTGCCACTCTAACCGCACTGGTGTGGGGTGCAATCACTGCCTATTACACGCCTGCCCTGTTTGCCTGGTTGTTACCTGTGCTGGTGGGACTCTTACTGGCATCGCCCATTATTCGCTTAACCTCGAGCCTCACACTGGGTAAACAAAGCTTTCGCTGGGGAATTTTTGTGATCCACGACGAGCTAAGTGAATGTAAAGCGCTGAAGCGTGTGAGATTAGGAATGGCTAACTATCAGGAACCCGTTGTGGAAAGTGTTGCTGCGTTAACAGTACCTGCTTTACCAGAGAGCCACTGGGTGCCTATGACCATTCAGGATTTCAGTTCACATCCGGAGCCGCGTGCATTGCCACAGGCGGTGTAGTGATAACGGGATAACGAATTAGGTTGAACCAAAGGCGGGTGCAGTGTCTTCTCCTCAGACTGCCCCGCCTTTTCTCATTAGGCTTCCATTCGGCGAAGGGATTACTTCTCGAATGTAACGCTGAATGTCACCGGCGCATTAAACGTAATGCTCTGTAAGCCGGCAATATTTTGTAATGCTTCCACGCCCCCTTTCAGGCCAAACGTATCGGCTCCAATCAGGGTTGGTGCTATGGTTGACGCTTGCAGGGTGTCATCAGACAGCTTGCTTACCATCACATTAAAACTCACCGGTGCGGTCATTCCGTGCAGGCTAAGCTCACCTTCAACAACAGCTGCCTGACTGGTGCCAGCGTCCATGTCGAGTAAGTCTGCAGGCAGTGTAGTGGTGAAGGTTGCTGTTGGGTATTTACTCACTTCAAACAGCATTTCCTGCATGCGGGTATTGCGGATGGCAATATTGGTATTTACCGACGACAAGGGGACACTAATGCTGAGTACGCCTGCATCAGAGAGCGATCCAGACAACGCATCGAACCGGTGAACTTCGGTTACCTGAGCGTTCTTGGTTGACATAAAGTGCAGGGATGACTGGGTTTCATCCAGAGTCCACTGAGCAAATGCCGACGAGGATAACAAAGCAGAAAGTAACACTACAGATTGCTTAAACATAAATTTGCTCCTTAATATTGGATAATGTCCTGCCAGGGCACGTTCTGGTCGCCCAACACCACGAAATCCGGGTTTTCCAAAGAATCGCGCTGGTTATAGCTCAGTGGCTCAAAGTTGGCCGCAAAAATCGCTCCGCCAGCTTCAGAAACAATACATTGCGACGCACCGGTATCCCATTCGCCGGTAACGCCAATGCGCATAAATGCATCGGCCTTACCTTCGGCAATAAAACAGGCCTTTAACGAACAACTGCCTAATGGCAGCGTTTGATACACACGCTTGGCGCTCATTCTGCCAGTCACACGCTCGCGAGGTTGGCGACGGCTAATAGCCAGAATCACCACACTGTTGTGCGGATCGTCTAGTTTACGCACGCTGATGGGCCCAGACGCTTCCGGAGATTCTTTGAAAGCACCATGCCCCTTAATTGCATAATAGAGACTTTGCCCTGGCGGCCAGAAAATCACGCCTATCTTAGGATCATTATCTTCTATCAGGGCTATGTTCACGGCAAAATCACCACTGCGTGCGATAAATTCCTGAGTACCGTCGATGGGGTCAATTAACCAGTAGCGCTTCCACTTCGCGCGTTCTTCCAGACTCGCGTGCTTATTCTCTTCCGACAAAATGGGAATATCGGGTGTATTGAGCTTGAGATGCTGGCAGATAATTTCGTTGGCTTTGTAATCGGCGCTGGTTACCGGTGAATCATCGGCTTTTTGATAACTTTCGAAGTCTCCCTCGTCGTAAAGGGTCATAATTGCCTCGCCGGCAGCAACAGCGGCTTCTTTGGCAATATTTAATAAGGCTTCATCGGTGTGTTCAGGCATAGTCGGGGTGCTCCTTTAACCACTTTTGAGCAAGGAAAAGCGCGGCGACGCAGCGGGCTTCTATAAAGTCGTCGCGGGCGAGTAATTCATCGGTTTGGTTGATTGGCCAGCGCACAACTTCCAGTGGCTCTGGTTCGTCACCGGGCAGGCTCTGGGGATACAAATCGCGGGCGATCACAATAGTCATGCGCGCATTGAAGAAGGTTGGCGCCATATTAACGCTGTGTATTTCCTCTAAACACTTCGCGCCAAAGCCCGCTTCTTCCTGTAATTCCCGGTTGGCTGCCTCAAGCGCACTTTCACCCTGATCAATCAATCCTTTGGGGAACCCGAGTTCGTAGGAATGGGTGCCCGCAGCATATTCTCTGACTAACAAAAAGTGTCCATCCTGAACGGCAACAATCATTACCGCACCGCGGCTGTAGCCAGCCATGCGTTCAAACTGGCGGGTAGCGCCATTGGAAAATTCCAGATCTACGCGTTCCACGCGAAAAAAACGGCTTTCTGCCACAATTTCCCGCTGATGGATAATAGGCAATGTTTTGTCCTTTTCCATATTGCTCATGTTGTTCAGGTCAGTCTTTCGTTATCATAGTGTCAATCTTAAGATTAACGTATTTGAAGGAAAAGCGCTTGCCATTTCTGCCCTGGAAAGAAATCAAAACGGTGTTGCTGGATATGGACGGCACCTTGTTGGACTTGCATTTTGACAATCAATTTTGGCTGGAGCATTTACCCCGGAAAATAGCTGAGCGTTCAGGCAAGCCATTAGAGGCGTGTCGGGCCGAGATGACAGCGCATTACGAGCGGGTAAGCGGCAAAATAGAGTGGTACTGTCTGGATTACTGGGCGGACTATCTGAACATGGATATTGTTGCTGCAAAGCGGGAAATTGAACACCTGATTGCAATGCGCGACGATACCATTCCGTTTTTAGATGCATTGCACGACAGCGGCCGCGACGTTGTGCTGGTAACCAATGCTCACCCAGGCAGTTTGTCATTGAAAGTGGAACATACTCAGCTCGATTCGCATATTGATACGCTTATCTCAACCCATGAGTTTGGCGTGACTAAAGAGTCGCAAGAGCTGTGGCGGGCGCTTCAGCAGCGTTTGGGTTTTGATCCTGCTACCACACTGTTTGTAGACGACAGTTTAACTATTCTTGAAGCGGCAAAAACCTTTGGTATTAAGCATTTGTTGGCGGTAAGTAACCCCGACAGCAAGCAGCCGGTGAGGGATATCAGGGCTTTTCCAGCGGTAACCGACTATCGCACCCTGTTGAACGATATTCGCAACAACCCGCCAGTTAAATAGCAGGAGTCAGATAATGAAGCTTGTAGTAGGGTCGCAGAACCCGGTAAAAGTTAATGCTGCACGCATTGCTATGGATAAGGTGCTGGGTAATATTGGCGAGCAGGACGTGCTAGGTGTGGATGCGCCCAGTTTGGTGGCCGATCAGCCGATGACCGAAGCTGAAACCCGTTTAGGCGCGGTAAACCGCGTAAAAGCCTGTATGCAAACGCAACAAGCCGATTGGTATATCGCCATAGAGGGCGGCGTGGATTGTTTTGAAGATGGCCCCGCAACATTTGCGTATGTAGCCATTTGTAATGGAAAACAGTGGTCGGTAGGCCGCAGTGCCAATTTACCTCTTCCCAACAGTGTGTATCAGGCGTTGGTGAACGGTGAAGAGCTAGGACCAGTGATGGACCGTACATTCAATACCGTAAATGTAAAACAAAAAGGCGGTGCCATTGGTTTACTCACCAATAACCTGGCTACCCGTCAAAGCGTCTACGAGCTGGCGGTGATCCTGGCCATGTCGCCATTTAATCACGCCAGTTTGTTTTCTGCTTGATCTACACCAGCCGGGTAAGTCCCGGCATCAACTGCATAAATTATTTGCCGGCCCGAAGATCTGCTGGCATACCCACCGGGCTTAACGTTAAGCTGTTGATTACCATAACGGATCAATAATTATTACAGTTGGGGCTGGTGACCGTTTTGGATATTGCCCGCAATTGTTAGGGAGACAGATTGTGAAGTACTTACTATTAAGCCTGAGCTTGTTGCTTAGCGCGTGTGTTACAACTATTGCCGATCAAAATAACGCGTTGAAGCAAAAAAAACTGTGCTGTTCAGATATCAGTAACATTAGTTATCAGCCATTAAACAGTACCAAGGTGGCAACATTTGAACTGAACGAAAAAGGCGCCCCGGTGTTCGACTTTGGCCACGGTAAAACGTATTTTGGCGCTCTGGCAATTCCCGCTGAACTTCAGCAATCCAATATACAAATTAAAAGCTACTTTAACGGCATGTTTATTGGCCAGTATATGCAGCCGTATCTGCTGTTTTTAGATAGTCAGTTTAATGCCATCGAACAGGGCACCATGGATATGACATTTTATGATGGCAGTTTCAACGGCGACAGTAATGCCCACATGCTGGGCGGCAAACGCACCCCGCAGCACACCGCCTACATTATTGTATACACCCAGGCCCCGTACAAAAAAGGTGGGTTTGTTACCGTTAGCGGCGGCACGTCCATTCAGCTGGAAAATGCGCCTACCGGTAAAATTGAATTAACCTTTTACTGAGGGAGTGCTCATGCAGGAAGCGTCCGCGATCAATAAAGAACACGATAAGCCACCGCAAATAACACGTGGATTTTGGCTAACGGCATTGCTTATTTTAATGTTTATAGCTAACCCTCTTACCGCATTCGCCTATTTTACCTCACCGGATGTCATTGTATCGGTACACCCGAAAGCAACAATCGGCATTGTCTATTTCTTCGGGGTGATGAGCACCATCAATTTCGCCATAGCCGTGGGTATATGGTGCTGGAAAAAGTGGGCGGTTTACGGCATGTACCTCTCTGTTGCCATTGCGTTTGTGATTAACATTTATCTGGGAGTAGGTATTCTGGGGGCGCTGTTTGGCTTGGTGGGAGGATTAGTGATATTTCTGACTACCCGCAACCGCTGGCAGTGGTTTAACTAAGTAAAGCATTTTCACTCTGGCCGCCGATACGGCCTGAGTGAAAACAATTAATTATTTTTAACGAATATCGTAATGAATATAGCCTTCGCTATCGGGCTGACCAAAGAATTGTGCTGCCTCATGCACTTCCTGGTGAAGTGACGGATCAGGCTTAAATTTCGACGTTAGCGTTAATCCCGAAAGGTCGGTAGCCGCTTGTACATCCAGGGTTAACCCCAATAAATTTGGCTCAGTTACCGATATCAGATATTGCTGATTGTCGCAGCGCAGCGAGGCCGTATAGTTGCCAAGCTCAATAGGACCTTGGGTGCCAGCAACCGTGGCATTCAGCCAGTCACCATAGGCCATCATCTGTGCGCATTTGCCCGCCTCAAGACTCAGTGACTCTACGTTTACGCGAAAGCGCCCACCTGCGTCTACTGGCAACGGTAATTGCACTTCTGACAATACGCGGTCAACGGGTAAAAACAGCAAAAAATCGCTGGCGGTAAGGTTGCCTTCGGCGAATAAATCCAGTTTTACCGGGCCTTTGAACGCAATCGCATCGGAAGAACGCATATTACCTGCATCCAGACTTACCGACAGTTTACCCATTAGCAACGGCAAAGCAGACAGTTCCCAGCTAAGCCGTTGTATCGGCATATTGTTCACCACCAGGCGATCAACTTCGCCTTTCCACAGTGTGCCCGAAACATTGCCCAGTTTCACCGTATCGGGTAAGGGTACCCGGTAGGCAATCTGCGCTGCTGGCATGTAAGCGATCAATAAAATGAGATAGAGAAAAAGGGCGGCGAGGATCCATCGCCAATACTGTTTTATCATTTACTCAGTACCAATCGTCTTACTTTAATCATGCCTGAAGCGTCTGCTTCAGTCACATCCAGTTGGTCTATATTCACGCCACGGGATTCCAGATGATCGAGCCAGGCAACCAGATTGTTAAAGGCGGCTTCATCAATCCACACCTGCAGATCTTCTCCTTGCGGCTGCATACGAGAGATAACCAGCGAGAACTGACTGCTGGACGATGTAACGGCCTGTTGCAGCGAGCCATTTAAGCTGCGTTTACCTGTTTGGCTGCTGCGCAGGAAAGTGGCGCGAGCGGCCTGCTCCTCTACCCAGCTTAACAGTGCCTTGTTATTGCCAAGTTGCTTGGTTTGCTGGGCAATACTCTGGTTAAGTGGTGCCCATACGCCCCAGTAGAATAAACCTACCACTACAACAATAGCGGAGAGCATAACCAAACGCTGTTCGCGCTCGGTGAGGGCGGCAAATTTTTGCTTTAACTTGTCCATTACGCGCCCCTTATTGCCATTGTGCCAATCACCTTGTCGTCGCGCTTATTAATTGCGCCCTGCTCCACACTGAATCCAGCTGCTTCGGCACGACGTTTAAAGGCGTCGAGAGCATCAAAATCCTTACCCTCAGCCTGCATGCGGATCTCACTGCGATTGGCGTTAAAGGTGATGGTTTGTGGTGTTACCTTAGAGCTGGCAAATGCACTGTTTAACTGTGCCAGCATAACCAGTACTGACCCGCCGTTGCCGCCCTGCTCCAGATCTGCCATTTCGCGCTCGATACGTGTGCGGGCATCTCGGTATGCGCCCAAATCAGGGAATCCCTGTTTAATCACCGTATCAATCTGTGCGGTCAATTCATCGTTTTGTTGTTTGAGTTGTTGTAATTGCAGCGCTTTCTCGCCCAGCGTAAGGACCACCACCAGGCCGAGTAATATCACTGGCGTGCGCCACAGCTGCCACACCTGATTGTGTTGCTTTTTAACCTTATACTGACCTTGGAGCAGGTTAAATGAGGCAGACAACGCTGCTTTTGCCAGTTTGCCTGCGGGCGGTAGCCCTGACTCGTCGGCGGTAACGGTAATGTTGGGCACTGCGTGTAAATCCAGGTCCGACAAGGCATTCACGGTAATACCCTCGGGGATTTGTTTGGCCTGAAATGCCAGTACACCGGTAATAAAGTTGGCTTCACCCTGCACACCTTGCCAGTTACCCTGGCGCACAATCAGCTGATCGCCCAGCGCTATGGCGCTCCAGTGCTGAGGCTCCGGCTGCGGCAGCGCTAAGGTGTCGGGCATCAGGATGTCGCAAATAAATCCGGCATCTTCAATCCATTGTTGCCATTGCGTTAACGCATCGTGGCTTACTATCGCTACACTTTGCTGATTGCCTGATTTGGGCCCAAAGGCAAAAAACAGTTCGCTGATGTCGTTCGCCAACTCGTCTTCCAGCATGTAAGGGATTGCGTTCAGGATTTTGCGGTTAGCCTTAGGCGGCAGTTCTACCTGACACAGCCTGACGTCTGCTCCGGGCACCAGCACCAGCGCTTTGCGCAGGCGGGTGCGTTCGGTAAGGCTGGCCAGTGCGCTGGCGTCGGGCAGTTCGCCGCTGGCGATCACATCCTGATCCTGAGTAGACCAAACAACCCAGTGGACCGGATCGGAAATAGCGGTGCCAAGTCTGACAACTAACTGTTCCATTATTTTAAGACTCCAAATTCGCGCCGTAACACAGTTACATCCCCCGCTGAGGTGGCATTAAACACTGTCGCCATAGCAAAACTTGCCTCATTGTAACGGCTCTTGGTATGTAAAATAAAATACTCTGTGGTGACGGCGAACCATTCTGTTTGGGTAGTGGTTAATTGCAGGGCCGCAATGTCTGGCTCTGCAAGAAAATCGTTTACGTCGTCCCAGCCATCCTGTGGGCGTGCAGCGATCACACTGTTGGCCTGGTCGGTGCTTAATCCGGTAAGTGCAGCAAGCAACGGCGCGTGATCTTCCGACAGGGTATTTACATTCACCGACATCAGATTGCTGGCAGGAATGACACACACCATAGGCAACAAACTATCCAGCCACTGTGGTTCCACACCATTAATCAGGCGCAGTTCCGACTGGCTCGCCATCATGCTGTTGGCTGCCAGATAGGGGAATTCCCGCGACGCGTACTCGCTTTCTTCGGCACCATAAACGCGCATTTGATCGTCGCTGTCGATCCAATCGCCCAGTGAATCGCGGATGGTATCTACGGTGTAACTGTCGATGTCTTCGTTTACCAACTGCAACAGGCGCGCAAAAGCAATCAGGGCCTCCGAAGGCTCCGTGGCAGACGCATTTTGTTGGTTGGCGTCGGGCAAGGCATTTAAATTAAAACAGCTTTGCATATCTTCCAGTCGGGCACTGATGCCGCCGCTGTCCATCGGGTATTCAAACGCTTCTGCCCAGGGCTGGTTTAAATGGATCTTGTCACCGGTTTCCTGCATTAACGTAGCAATTGACTTGCGGGCATATTCTTCGGCACTAACGGCATACCAGTATGCCTGATTGTTGTCTTTGATATTAATGGCGCGCTGAACCTGGAGTTGAAGCCGGGCGCCCATCTCGGTAGCAATAATGGCAACAAGCGCCACTATCATCAATACAATGAGCAGCGCGGCGCCCTGTTGATACTTAGCGTTACCCATTGCTGACGACTCCGCCAATCGCAAATACGCGAATGTATTCGTTGCCGTTTTCCGTAACAATGGTTACTCGTATGCCGTCGGGTAATCGCTCGCCGGTAAAGCTGTCGTGCCAGCTGTTATTGCGCCCCTCTTCTTCACCGGTGTTGAATTCCAGTTGAAAATCTTTCACGTCGCTGAGCACTACCCTTACTTTGGGCTCGTAGCCCAATACATTATCAACGTAAACCGTGCTGAGTCTTTCAATGTTGTTGTCTTTTAGGCGGTAAGCCACGCCCTGTAAGGTGCTGCGCGGTAACATGAGTTTAGGATTGTGCCAGCCGCCTCGCACAAATGCCATGCCGTCGGCATCGCTGTCGTCCAGCTCTCCGCCGCGAAACACGGTTTTATTTTCTTCGCCTTCAACCCTTACCGGGCGGTCAACGGCTTGCAGCACATCGCGCTCAAGCGTCAGCATAAAGCGCTGTAGTTGCTGTAATTCGGCAAATTTCTCACTGGACGCCTCATCGCTGTCTATTACCGTGGTAAGCAGGGCGGTTGAGGCCAGGCCTATCATGGTAAAAATGGCCATGGCGATGAGAATTTCGATTAACGTAAAACCGCGCTGTGTCATGGGGTCACCTCGGCGGGTTTGGCCAGGTATACCACTACGGTGGTGATGTTGTCGGTGCGTTGCTCTTTGAGGCTAACGCTCACCTCTACGGCTTTAAAGTCGCTGTCGTTGGTGGCTTTAACTACCTGGGTCCAGTACCAGGTGCGGCCAGCCATATCCTGCTGACCTTTTTGATTGTTCTTTAGCGGCCAGCTGCGTTCCAGCAGAAGTTCATTTATGTGATTGTTGGCAACCCAGGTGGCAATAGCTACTTCTTCAATTTGCCCTACGCCGTTTAAATGTTCTGAAGCGGCTTTCATGATAGCGGTGCCGGTAACGGCAAAAATAAACAGCGCTACCATTACCTCAAGCAGAGTAAGGCCGGACTGACGTGTTATTACCCTCACGGCAGTTGCTCCAGCGGACCAACCATTTCAAGCGGTGGCATGTCCTGGTTATTCAGCAAGAAATAGGCAGGCAGTTCGTTACCAAACTCAGGTTCAAAATAAAATGTCAGGCTAAACGGCGTGATTTCGCCACTCGACAGGATGAGAATTTGTGGCGGAGGCGGTGGTGGTGCTTCCTCGCCAATATTCATTTCTTTATCGTTCACGCTCAGCGTGGCATCGAACAGTTCACGATCAAACAGGCTGTCTTCGGTTTGCCAGGGCAAATCGTCCAGGGCCAGGGTAAAGTAAAATGGCTCACTAAGAGTAACCGGGGCATACACTTTATTGCCTTCAATGGGCAGCCAGTTGTCGTCTTCGTCGAGCTGCATAAAGGTGTAGCTACGTGCTTCGGTGTCGAAATAAATGCCCAGTTGTTGCTGATTCAGAACGGCAAAGTCGCTGGCCATGTCTACCACTACCTGTAACCGTCGAACCTCCCGTTCCAGTTGCTCTGTGGGATTGGTGCCAAACGCGTTAAACACCACATAGCCCGCCGTGAGCCCCATCAGCAACAGTACCAGCATTACCTCAAGCAGCGTAAAGCCGCCCTGAGCGCGTGGCAAGCCGAATTGAGCAGAAGCGGAGCTGTGCACGCGCATGGCAGCGAGTCGGTTAGTTCAGGTATTCGTTGATATTCCAGTTACCAATATCGTCATCAGTACCTGGTTCGCCATCCGGGCCGTTAGAGAAAATATCAATGGTGCCCATTTCTCCAGGACTGATCAGCACGTAAGGATTGCCCCATGGATCATCAGGCAAACGTTTAATAAATCCGGCTTCCGGGTAGTTACGCGGGATAGGGTCAATCGTCGGTGCGGTTACCAGCGCGTCCAGGCCCTGCTCGGTAGTGGGGAAGCGGTTGTTTTTCAGCTTGTACATTTCCAGCGCACTTTCCAGTTGCTGAATATCTACTGCGGCCTTTTTCAGCTGTGCTTCTTCCTGATTACCCAGAATTTGCGGTGCTACCATTGAGGCCAGAATGCCGATGATCAGCAGTACCACCATGATTTCAATTAAGCTGAAACCTGATTGTCTGTTTAAGTTTTTCATTACACGTTCACCATATTATTAAGCGCAAGAATTGGTTGAATAATTGCCATAACTATAAATAACACCACTGCTGCCATTGAAACGATCAGCACGGGTTCGAAGACTTTTAATGAGACACCAATCAGCGCTTCAAATTCCCTGTCCTGGTTGTCGGCTGAGCGGCTCAGCATTTGTTGCAGCTCTCCTGAGCGTTCACCCGATGCAATCATGTGCATCATCATGGGCGGAAAAATTTTGGTATTGTCGAGAGCTGCACGCAGGCTGCTGCCCTCTTTTACGTTGATTGCCGCTTCGCTGATACGCGCCTTTATGTATTTATTCTGCAATACGTCGGTGGCAATCCGCATGGATTCTAATAACGGCACGGCACTGGCGGTTAAAATACTGAGTGTACGTGCAAATCGGGCGGTGTTCAGGCCCCGGGCCACTTTGCCAATCAATGGCAATTTCAGCATAAACTGGTGGTAACGCAGTTTTAACGCTGGCTGTTGCACCAATCGCTGAAACAGCACAATTAACAACATAATGCCAAGCAACAGATACAGGCCGTAGTTTTGCATCCATTCGCTGATGCCAATCAGCACGGTAGTAATGGTGGGCAAATCCTGACCCATATGATCAAATTGCCCTACAATTTTGGGGACCACCACGGTTAGCAGCACCACCACAATCATCATGGCAAAAAACATCATAATGGCGGGGTAAATTAACGCCTGAATGATCTGGCTGCGGGTTTGCTGGCGGCGTTCGGTATAGTCGGCCAGTCGGTTGAGTACCGTGTCTAAATGACCGGATTTTTCACCTGCGGCCACCATGGCGCGAAATAAGTCGTCGAATACGCTGGGAAATTCACCTAACGCATCGGCCAGCGTGTGGCCTTCCACTACTTTACTGCGCACCGCCATCATCATGTTTTTCTGACGGGTCTTTTCGCTTTGTTCGGCAACGGCTAGCAGGGCTTCTTCAATGGGTAATGCCGATTCAATCAGGGTGGCTAATTGACGCGTCAGCAGGGCCAGATCACTGGCAGAAATACGGGGTTTAAACAACTGCCAACCGCCACGGCTACTGCCGTTGCTTTTCTCAGCAACCTGCTCAACGTCCAGCGGTACCAGCCCTTTTTCCCGCAATTGCTGACGAATCTGGCGGGCGTTATCGCCTTCCAGTACGCCGCTTGTGTTTTTGCCTTTGGCGTTAATGGCTTTGTATGCAAACGCTGCCATTAGTCCTCCCGGGTCACACGCAAGACTTCTTCCAGCGATGTGCGTCCAGACAGTACTTTGCGACAGCCATCCTCGCGAATACTGGGTGTATATTTGCGAATGTATTTTTCGATTGCCTGCTCGCCTTTACCTTCGTGCATCATGGTACGAATGGTTTCGTCTACGATCAGCAATTCGTGAATACCGGTTCGGCCACGGTAGCCGGTTTGATTACAGGCGGCGCAGCCTCTGGGCGAGTAAATAACACAGGAATGATTGTTCTCTATTCCCAGAATAGTGGCTTCCTGCTCACTGGGCGCATGGGCTGTTTTGCACTCCGAGCAGAGCGTTCTTACCAGGCGCTGAGACAATACTGCCAGTAAACTCGACGACAGCAAAAACGGTTCAATGCCCATGTCTTCTAACCGGGTAATAGCGCCGGCTGCAGTATTGGTGTGCAGCGTTGAAAGCACGAGGTGACCCGTTAAACTGGCCTGCACGGCAATTTGCCCTGTTTCGATATCGCGGATCTCACCCACCATGACCACGTCAGGGTCCTGACGTAAAATAGCTCGCAAACCTCGCGCAAACGTCATATCTACGCGCGGATTAACCTGTGTTTGGCCAATGCCCTGTAAGTCGAATTCGATGGGATCTTCAACCGTAAGAATATTGCGGTCTTTGGAGTTAATTTCGCTTAATCCGGCATACAGCGTGGTACTTTTACCAGACCCCGTTGGACCGGTTACCAGAATGATGCCGTGGGGTTTGCGAATAAGCGATGAAAAGTGAGCCCGGTTCTGCTCGGTCATGCCTAAATCTGCCAGATTCAGGCGCGCGTTATTTTTGTCGAGCAAACGCAATACTACCCGCTCACCATGGCTGGATGGCATGGTGGATACCCGCACGTCAACCGCTCGCCCGGCAATACGCAGGGTGATACGGCCGTCTTGCGGTACGCGTTTTTCGGCAATATCCAGTTTAGCCATTACTTTAATACGCGATACCAGCATGGAAGAGAGTTTGCGGTTGGGGCGCAGAATTTCCCGTAATACGCCGTCTACCCGAAAGCGCACAACCAGTTGGTTCTCAAAGGTTTCGATGTGAATATCGGAAGCACCTTCTTTAATGGCTTCTCCCAACATGGCGTTGATAAGCTTGATAATAGGCGCGTCATCTTCGCTATCGAGCAAGTCTTCGGTGTCGGGTAGTTCTTCTGCCAGTGCAAACAAATCGCTTTCGTTACCCAAATCTTCCATTAACTGCTTGGCGGCAGAGGAATCGCGCTGATAAGCCTGGGTGAGCAACGGTTCAAATTGTTCCAGAGCGAGTTCTTTCAGCGCCAATGGAGCAGCAAAAAAGCGTCGTACTTCAGCAAATACCTCAAATGGGGTTTCGCTGGTGTGATAAAGCAGCGCTGGTTCCTGATTGATTTCCAGCAGAACCTTATGGCGTTTGGCAAAACTAAAAGGGAGCTGGCGATCAGGCTGAACAGCCTGATCGTCATCGGGTTGTTCTGGCTGCCCGGCAGTTTGCGTGTCGAGTAGCTCGCTCATTAGTTGCCGTCCTGTTGTGCCTGTGCTTTTTTCTCTTCTTCGCGACGCTTCAGATACTCTTCGTATGACGGAGGCAGTGCCAGGCTTTCATCCCATTCCCGCAGCACAGGGGTTTCTGTTTGCGGCATCAGGGTAACGCCCTGAGACTGACGCTGAAGTTGTTCGGCGCGAATAAAATTGTACTTCTGCTTGCTGATTTCGTTCATGGTGACACCATCACGAATAATCTTGGGTCGCAGAAACACCATCAGGTTGCGTTTACGCTTACTGGAGGTGGTAGACTTAAACAGGTGGCCCAGAATCGGAATGTCGCCCAGTAACGGCACTTTGGACACACTTTCCTGCACGTCTTCATCAATCAGACCGCCCAGTACAATGGTACCGCCGTCGTCCACAATAACGGTTGTTTTGATTTGACGCTTGTTAATGGAGATGTCTACTGCTGTTGCGCCTGATACGCTGGATACTTCCTGTTCAATGGTAAGTTGTACAGCATTGCCTTCGTTAATTTGCGGCGTTACCTGTAGCTTAATCCCCACTTCCTGACGGTCTACGGTTTGGAACGGATTAGAGTTGTTCGCACCTGTGGTAGTACCGGTAATAATGGGTACTTCCTGACCCACAATAAAGAACGCTTCTTCGTTATCCATAGTGGTTAAATGCGGGGTAGCCAGTACGTTGGAGTTAGTATCGTTACTTACTGCTTGCACAACCGCGCCCCAGCCGTTTTTAATCACGCCGGCAATCATACCGTTCGCGCTACCTAGCAAAGACGCCAGTGAGGTGTAATCACCTTCGGTAACATCAGTGGTGGTGACTACTTCGCCGTTGGCCGTTATGTAGGTAGAGTTAGTGGTTTGATCTTCAGCCTGCTTTAATGCTACGGCCAAAGAGCCAACCGGTATTACGCCGTTGTTAAACTGCGTGCCACCGCCTTGTTCCGAGACAAACTGCACACCCAACGACGTGCCGTCACCTTCGTACATCTCTACAATAATGGCTTCAACCTGAACCTGGGCACGGCGCACATCAAGCTGGCGAATAACCGCTTCCAGTGAGCGCATCATATCGGGCTCGGCGGTGATCACTAATGCGTTGGAGTCTTCGTGGGCATCGATGCTGACATCGCGGTTACTGCCGCTGCGGCGGCCAGTATTCGCGGTGCCCTTTTCTTCCGCCTGAATGCTGTCGCTCACGCCTTGTAATACTTTTACCAGATCGTCTGCCTTGGCGTAGTTCAGGAATATAACCCGGGTGTTACCGTTAGATTCCAGTTCCTGATCCATGCGCTGAATGAGGTTGATTAAACGCTGACGGGCTTTAGCATCACCACTTACAATTACGCTGTTAGTGCGGTCATCGGCTACCACGCGTGGTTCAGACTTCGTGCCGGTATTCTGTTTGCCCTGAGACTTATTGATGCTCTCGATAATGCGTACCATTTCTGAGGCTGACGCAAATTGCAGTTTTACAATATCAACCTCTTCGTCACCGGCGCGGTCAACGCGTTCAATGATTTCTACCAGCCGGTTCACTACCGCCGCGCGGCCGGTTAGCATCATTACGTTTGACGGATCGTGACTAACTACGTTACCGCCGCCAGCCTGATCGTTTAACTGGCGCAAAATAGGTGCAAGCTCGCGCACCGGCACGTTGTATACCGGAATAACGCGGGTGATCATTTCATCACCATCCAGTGCGGCATCTTCCACTACCGGAATATTCGAGGTTTTAGCATCTTTAGAACGCACGACTTTTAAAATGCCATTGGGCATTTCCACAACCGCAAAGTCGTACACCTGTAATACGTTTAAAAAGAACTGGTAATACTGCTCTTCGTTGAGCATGTCATAACTAATTACGCTGATTTTGCCGCGAACATTCGGATCAACAATAATGGTTCGTTGCAGGTTTTTACCCACAATAGTAATAAACTCATTGATGTCGGTGTCCTGAAATTTGGGCATACGCTCGATGGCCGCGGCTTGCATACACATTGCAGTGGCACACACTGCAATTCCAATCCGGGTCAACCAGGTTCGACCAACTTGCCTCATAGTTTGTATCCTGTTCACTGTTGCGTTCATTACTGCTCAGGCATCTCTAAAAACAGTGTAATGTACTCGCCTTCGCGGGTCACTGTAAGTTCTATAGACTGCGCATCTCGTAGCTCACCCATTGCATCGCGGGCCTGAGCCGGGTCTGTTAAATCCAGACCATTAATTTGAATAACGACATCGTCGTTTATTAATCCTACCGACTCAAATAAGCTGGCGTCTTTGCCCGGTTTCACGCGGTAACCAATCATCTGGCCGTTTTCCAGCGCAGGTGTTACTGAGATGTAGTCGGTGAAGCTGGCGGGTTTGTCCCGTAATGCTTCGGTGGCGGCCACGGCATCGTCGCTAAGTTCGCGCGCTCTGCGCGAAGGCTGCGCCGGTGGCTGCACTCTGGCTGGCTGGCGGTTACTCACTGTGCTGCCACCACCCATTTGTTTTTTGAAATCCAGGCCGGCCAGCATTAAGGTTTCGTGCAGCCCACCATTTTTAATGATTACTCTGTCTGTAAGGACCTGACTAAGCATCGCGTTCGTTCCGTCAATTTTGTCACCGATGGCATAAGTGGCCTGTTTTCCACGGTTTTCAATAATGGCAGTACCCGCATCTTCACTGGAACTTGCCACCAGGCCCGACAATACTAAATTTAATCGGGTTTCCGGTGCATCGGTAATGGTTTCCTGTACAGGAGCTGGCGCGGTTTTATTTACCTCGCCGAATAAATTCAACTGTTGTATTTGCCCTATATCGACCCCATTTTGAGAGCTGGCAACCGAACCGGTATAACGGGCAGGTGTGGCAACCGGGGCGTTTGAGGACGGAGTGGGAATAAGTTTCCAGGTTATGTCCGCTGCGTACGCAATCAGATATATACTTAATAGCACGAGCACAACCACGCGAATACGTGTTTGATGTGCTGTCAGCAACGCTGGGATATTTTGCAAGCTGGTTTGATTAATTATCATCTGAAAACAACAAATTGGTGGAACATAAGCCGCTATTAAACAGTCACATCATAGCCTAGTCTGAGCGGGGGCAACAACCTTAATACAGGTAGGTTAAATAAATATGACATTTTTGTATGTAAAACGCTCATGGTAAACAACGACAACACAGCCCTTAAGGTAAGACTGGACAAATGGATCTGGGCGGCACGCCTTGCAAAAACGCGTGCTATAGCAAGAGACCTGATTCAGGCCGGAAAAGTTCACTATAATGGACAAAAGAGTAAGCCAGGCAAGATCGTAGAGATGGGTGCACTGATCAGAGTGCCGGCCGGATGGGATGTAAAGGAAGTGCAGGTTACCGGGATAGAAGAAAAACGGCAACCCGCAAAAGACGCGGAGCTGATGTATTCGGAAACCCCGGAAAGCGTAGCAAAACGCGAGCAAAATCAATTGGCCAGAAAGATGCAGACCTTCCATAGCCCGAAACCGGATCATCGACCCGATAAAAAGCAGCGTCGCGAATTAATTAAGTTTAAGCATCAATAGGGTGCAAACCACCCAGACAGGAATTGAGATGAATCAGTTTGATCAACTACACCGATATTTATTTGATAAAGCCAGTGTGCGGGGCGAATTGGTAAGGTTACAGGATACCTTAAAGCCAATTGTTCACAGCACTGATTACCCCAAATCTATTCAACAACTGTTGGCCGAAATGGCGGCAGCAACCAGTTTGCTAACGGCAACACTGAAGTTTGAAGGCGAAGTGGGTTTGCAAATTCAAAGCCAGGGCAAGGTGCGTTATGCCGTAATTAACGCTACCCACGAGCAAACCTTGCGCGGCGTGGCGCGCTGGGATGAAAACGCGGATTTGTCGGAGGCCACATTCAGTGAGTTGGTGGAAAACGCCGTGTTAGTGATCACCATTACTCCTACTGAGGGCGAGCGTTATCAGGGCGTAGTGGCACTGGATAAAGGCTCATTGGCAGGGTGTCTGGAGGATTACTTTGAGCGTTCGGAGCAGTTGGCTACCCGCGTGTTCATTCACACTGACTTTTCGGTAGATAACCAACCGAAGGCCGCCGGCATGTTGTTACAAGTAGTGCCGCAATCGGCAGAATCTACCCAGGTGACCAGCGAAAGCGATTTTGAACACCTTTGTACATTAACCGAAACCATGACAGCGGAAGAGTTGTTCTCGTTGCCTGCTGAAGATGTGTTGTACCGCTTGTATCACGAGCAGCACGTTCAGTTATACGCTCCTAAAGCGGTTGCATTTGCCTGTACCTGTTCGCGCCAGCGCAGTAGCGAAGCATTGCGCAATCTCGATAAGCAGGAACTGCTGGACATCATTAAAGCCGAAGGCGCTATTGCGATGAACTGTCAGTATTGCCATACCGAATATCGCTTTGATGAAATTGATGTTGAAGCATTACATTCTGGTTACAGCCAAAGTCCTTCTACTCCACAATAGCTATAACCTACCAGCATGGTACATTCCTGTGCCATGCACTTCCCTTCTGTTGACCTGCGTCAATGTTCCTATTTTCCCGCTATGTATAGTAAAAATGTAGCCTGTAGAGGTTGCTTTACACGATGTTATGGCCGCTTTACACCAGATTCAGGCGTTGAATTTCCTGCCTGAACTGCGGATGGCACGACAAAATTGAGGGTGGATTTTGTAGTGACTTTCAGAAAATTAATGGAAATTGCACAAAATTAATACCCATTATTGTTCAGTTTGATGTTGTTCAATGCCTTTATTGCTATACAATGGTTGGGCTTTTGGTGAATTCTGAAAGTCTGGGTGAAAGTTTACAGTTTTGAGGGTGAAGTGATATGACCGCGGCAGCAGCGATTCAATCAGCAGCAAAGGAATGGGCAAATTTATCAGCAGCGGTGCTTGTAGAGCATGCGCTGAATAAGGGCGAGGGGCAGCTAGCCGCAAATGGTGCGTTGGTTGTGGAAACAGGCAAGCGAACAGGCCGTTCGCCGCTGGATAGGTTCATTGTTAAAGAGCCGACAACAGAACAGGATATCGATTGGGGCAAGGTTAACCGTCCGTTTGACGCAGCTAAGT
Source organism: Aestuariibacter sp. GS-14 (assembly GCF_006494365.1). GTDB lineage: Bacteria > Pseudomonadota > Gammaproteobacteria > Enterobacterales > Alteromonadaceae > Alteromonas > Alteromonas mangrovi. Next base: position 171,340 of record NZ_VHIP01000004.1, on the reverse strand, counting down.
TTGATGCGCTGTGGAAACGGGTAGAAGCCCACCTGATGGGGCTGGAAGAATATTACAGTTCGCAGTTACAGGTTGGTGCCGATCCGGCACATGCGTTACCGATTGTAGTGAGAACGCAAACAGCATGGCAGCATATCTTTGCCAAAAACATGTTTATTACCCCTGATCACTGGAACAGCGAGAACAAGCCGGTTTGGCAAGTGCTGAACGTGCCTGGTTTCGTGTGCGAGCCAGAGCGGGACGGCACCAACAGCGACGGCACCGTGATCATTAATTTTGCTGAACGCAAAGTACTGATTGCCGGTATGCGTTACGCGGGCGAAATGAAAAAGGCTATGTTCTCTGTGCAAAACTTCCTGTTACCTGCACAAGAAGTATTGCCAATGCACTGTTCAGCAAACGTTGGTGCAGAAGGTGATGTTACCTTGTTCTTCGGTTTGTCAGGTACCGGTAAAACCACGTTGTCGGCCGATCCTAAGCGTTTCCTGATTGGCGACGACGAGCACGGCTGGGCACCAGGCTCCGTATTTAATTTAGAAGGCGGCTGCTACGCAAAATGTATCGACCTGTCGCAAAAGAACGAGCCGGTAATTTGGGATGCCATCAAATTTGGCACCATTCTGGAAAACGTTGTATTGGACGACACCCGCACACCTGACTATGCCGATGTGTCGCTAACGCAAAACTCTCGTGCCGCTTACCCATTAGACCACGTAGAAAAACGCGTAGTAGAAAACATGGCTGGCGAGCCGCGTTCAGTGGTGTTTCTAACCTGTGACGTATCAGGCGTATTGCCGCCTGTTTCGGTATTAACTGAAGAAGCCGCAGCATACCACTTCCTGAGCGGGTACACCGCCAAAGTGGGTTCAACTGAAATTGGTTCAACGTCTGACATCGAGTCTACGTTCTCCACCTGTTTCGGCGCTCCGTTCTTCCCACGTCCGGCAGGCGTGTACGCCGAGCTGCTGATTAAACGTGTGAAGGAATTCAACGCGAAAGTGTACCTGGTTAACACTGGCTGGACTGGCGGTCCATACGGCACCGGTAAGCGTTTCGATATCCCTACTACCCGTGCGGTAATCGATGCGATTGTAAATGGCGATCTGGCCAATGTGGAAACCACGCACATCGACGGATTAAACCTGGATGTACCGGTAGCGGTACCTGGTGTAGACAGCAAGCTGTTGGTGCCAAAAGAAACCTGGCAAGACAAAGCGGCTTACGACAAATACGTTGCCAAGCTGGTAGAAGACTTCCAGGATAACTTTGAACGTTACGATGTGTCTGACGCGATTAAGCACGCAGGCCCGGGTAACTAAGCCATAGGCTTTCCGATTTTTATCACGTCCTCAAAGTGATAAATTAGCCCGTTTGCGCGAGTAAGCGGGCTTTTTTATGCGAATAAAATTCAGCTGCTACTGCTGGAAGGCAAAACAAGGCAATGGTTTATTCAGCGATTGTTGTGCTTTATTGCTATTGTCTTTGCGGTCGTCTGGAGTTTGACAATCTTAGACCGCAAGACTGGTTGGCATTAGGGTTGCTAATGAAGCACCGCTGGCTGAAAGTTTTCCATCTTCTTTATATAGCGGAGGATGTTGGCTTCTATTTCACCATTAGGGTCAAGGTCCTGCCAGCTAACCGCGTCGGGGCAGGTGTCTACAGGGTTTAGCTGCATGTCTGCCCGTAATTGACGTATGCGCCTCATGCGGTAGTCATCGTGGGTAAACTTGCGGCATAATCGCTCGTTGGCTGCATCCAGTTTGGCAACCGCTTGCGCTGTGTTACCCTGCTTAAATAACAGTGTTGCTTTGAGATACACAAAATCGCCATAACTCCAGTAGGGTAATGTGCTCTCGTCTATGGCATTTAAAAAACCTTCGGCTTTATCCAACTCGTTTTTCCATAAGTAGAGGTGAGCGCCAACGCGGTAATAGCGGTCACTTTTGTTGACATTTTCTTTGTCAAAGAAAGCTGTAAGCTGTTCAAAAACACCCTCAGCTCTTTCGTCTCGCAGCACAATTAAGCCCTCGGCATACATTATTTTGATTCGATTAATCCAAAAATTAGTTTCGTTGTTGGTTGCCATATATAAGGCTTCCGCTCGTTTGCACGTAGCTTCCCAGCCGCTTTTACTTGTTGGCGGATGGTATTCATTGATATAGGCACAATAAAAATAGCTATAAAATTTTTCACCCCAATAAAGCCCTAACTTCTTAGCGAAATGGATTTGCGCTTGCATAGCATGAAATGCTAGTTCTTCCTTATCGAATTCAGTTAATAGATAAGTTATAAATTGCAATGAGAAACCTGTATCAAATTCTGTAAGCGATTCGAGGTAGTTGTTTAGAGTAGCGTTCTCTCGCACAAGTAGGGCCAAATTTTCGTTTAAGAGATAATCTAACTTGTATAATTGTAACTTTTTTTCAAGATTAACTTCATTGTTTGCATCCGCGGTTTCTAACAGTTCAAGTAGTGCGGTATATCGCTTCTTTGCGTCAAATATTAACCCACTTAGATGCCGAAATTTTAACTCTAAAATAGCAGGGTGGCCTGCGCCTAAGGCCAGTTCCAGTTGGTTTAAATGTGTTGCCAAACTGGTTTTTGCAGCTTCGTTGTCATCGTTGTTTGCCAACGAAGTGAGCGTTTTTAACGCCATTATTTGCAGTTGAAGCGGCCATTTAGGCGAATAAGAATAAAGTATGTCTTGTATGTCGTCTTTAGTAATGCTTGTTTGTTTGCTTAGTGCATATTCACTTTCGATAATTTTTTTCAGGTACGTGAAATCCTGATTGTTATCAGTTACAACGTACACTTCTTCTAAACACTGTAGGATGCGGTATTTCGCTTGAAGAAGTACTGACCATCCTACCGATCTTATCCAAATAAGCAGCTTTTCATACACAGGGGAGGTAAGTGCTTTTTGTGCTTTGAGTAGATCAATGATGACGTTGACTTTATCGATGGCGGCATAATAGTCATTGTTCACCATGTCTTCTTCGGCTAAAAAGCGCAGGGCAACGGTGTAATAGGGTATCAAGCTCGTCTTGCCTTCGGTTATCTGGCGCAAACGTTCAGCGCGTTCAACTGCCGATTTGTAATCCCCGAGGATCTGATAGGCCTCGGCCTGAGCGAGTATGACAGGTGCAGCCTGTTCGGGTGATAGCGCATCAATATTGATTTTTTCCGAGGTGCTTAAAATATCGCGCTGGCGCTCGACCTCGCTGTTGTTAACTCTATCCACGTTGCCAAGCAGGTGTTGTACCACAGCCAGCGCGTTTTCGGACTGTTTGGCGGTATTGCTGGCGTTGTATTGGCTGATTGCGGTAAGGCCCAATAACACTGCCGTAATGGTGGCGGAGGCCACTTTGTATCGCTGCCGGTAGAGCCACAATTTGCTGCGGTAGGACAAATCGGGTAATACCGACACGGGCTGATGGGCAAGAAAGCGTTCAACATCGGTTTGCAGGGCATGCACAGTCAGATAGCGTTTGCCCGGTTCTGGGTGGGTAGCAGTATCAATAATACATTGTAAGGCTCTGGGGATTGCGTTGGTTGGTGTGTTGTGTGTAACCACTGCGCTGATTAGCTTTCCCGCGCTGAAGATGTCTGTTGCTGTGGTCAACCGTTCGCCGGCAAGCTGTTCCGGGCTGGCAAACTTATCGGAATAGGCAGCTGCATACTGGCCAACAACAGGGCCATGATCCTGCCCCAATAAATGAGCTATACCAAAGTCCACCAGATAAGGCACACTCTCTTCATCGACTAAAATATTCTGCGGCTTAATATCCGCATGCAGTATCTGGTGACTGTGAGCATGTTGCAGGGCATCTAATACTGGTAACAATAACTTGAGTTTTTGCTCAACGGTGAGTGCTTGCTGCTGTAACCATTCGTTTAACGGCAGGCCTTCAACCAGTCGCATCACAATATACATCAGGTTGTCGTCGGTGCGTCCGGCATCCAGCACAGGCACAATATTGGGGTGGCTTAAGCTGGCCAGCGCCTGAGCTTCGCTATTGAGAGACCTGCCATTTTGTTGATGGGCAAATAAAGCTGGAAAAATTTTAATCGCCACCTGTTGGTGATATTCGTTATCGGCGCGCTCGGCAAGATACACTGAGCCCATGCCGCCATGGCCAATAGATTTAACAACTTTAAAAGGGCCGAAAAGCTGTCCCGGTGCTATCTCGGGGCGGGCAAGCTGATTAAAGCCCGCTTCAAACAGGGCGGTAAAATTGTCTGGCATAGCGAATAACTACCTTAACTACAATTCGCGATTGAAAACGGACTAACCTTGTTAACAAATTAGCGAAATATTCATGCAACGGTTCGCATAGCCGGTGCCGTATCGCCAAGCGACTGCGAGAGCTTACGTTTTACAAAGCTAAGATCTTTTTCTACCGACGATTTTGACACGGCAAAAATATCTGAAATTTCAGCCACATCGAGCCCGCAGGCGTATTTAAGCTGAAAGATGGATATTTGACGTTCATAGCTGGTCTGAAGTTTGTCCATGTGATTATGCACATCTATTATCCTTTCAAGCTGTGCGGTATCAGGCAGCGTCATATTCGGTTGTAGCGTTTGTGGTGTGCGCTTTTGCGACAAGGTTTTGCGGGTGTGATCTATTAAAATGCTGTACACCACATTGGCAAAGTTTTTGAAGAATGCAGCCTTAGTTGACGTATCTACATGGCCGCTTTGCACCAATCTGATATACGCATCGTGAACCAATGATGTGGTGTTATGCAGGGCTTCATTTATTGTGCGGAATTCATCCTGATTTTCAGATTCCCGGGTTTTGAGAAAGTGCTTCTGGCGCACTTTATGCGCAACCTGCTTAAAATGCGCATAGCAGAAACTATAGAGTTGCTGATTTGCTTGCTGGTCGTTACGTTTCCACTGGGATAGTAATTCAGTTACATCCATTTCCAATGCCCCATTCCTTTTTATCAAAAATACTCTGCTTTACAAGGTGTTGCAACGTTTTTGAATGGTAGTTTGTTCATACTTTAGTGGAGGGAAGTTGCTGCCTGCGCACATTGTTAAACAAAATTTTACGGTAAATTTCTTACATTGCGTATCTGTGACAGTTATTGCGCTGTGCGTAATTTCTTCGTCTGTGGGTAAAAAGACGCTCTGCTTTTGCTTTATCAGAATGAAAAGTGTTGTGGGGAAGTGATCAATTCGTTTAGTGAAGGAAGTTAGATGTTTAAACGTTACTTATTAGCGTTACCAATAGCCGCTCTTACTACTTTGTCTGCTTATGCTGAGCAAGACGCCAGTGTACTGGCAATTAAGTCAGCTCCCTCAGCACTGATTTCCGTAGAGCAATCAAAGTCGACGGTTTTTAATGTCACCATGCCGATCAAAGGGGCAATGGTTGTATCACTCTATGGGGGAGACTTAATCAATCTGGTCGAAGAAGACAGCCCACATGTTAGCAGTAAGGTGGATAAAAACAGTGCAATCATTCTTGCATCGTCTGCCGGTACCTATGCTGTGGGGGTCACAACCAAGTGCGGACTCAGCATGTCTATCGTGATCAACGCAGTTGACGTAGATAGCAGTAAACCTACTAATTTTGAACTCTTCAAACCCAAAGTCGCGATCGACGGCAGTACCTGTGCTGCTGTGACTAAAGGTTAATAACGGATTAGATGGAGAAAATTACATGGAACAAGAAAAAGTCATTACACCTGACAGTGAAAATCCACAAGTAGCATTCAAACTGCTGAATAAATTCACGGTTGCAGCATTTATTTGTTTTGCACTGGGGCATTTCCTTCCCATTTTTGAACTCAGCAGTTTGGGCGTTACAGAAACGGTAAGTGTTGCCGATTCAATGTCGGGCGGACAAACGGTAATGCTGCTGTTTTGTTTAGTCATAGGGATTGGCGCTGCTGCTACAGGCGTCTTGCCGCTGGCAGCCAAAGCTATTGCGGCTTTTTTCCTAATTAGCTATGGCCTGCACATGGCTGATGCATTTGACGAAACATCCGAAATTGCTAGCTCGTTAGAGATGATGGGTATTGACCTTTCCAAAACGAGAGGATGGCACAAACTCATAAAGTTTGTTGGCATTGGGGCTTACTTGTTGGTGGCTGGATACCTGATGTTGCTGGTCAGTTTGTTGTTGAAATCGAAAAATCGTGAAGACGCAACCACTGCGCCACCAGTTGATTCGCAAGTGGCAAAACAACGTGCAGAAGCAATGCTGAGTCACAGTGCCAATGGCGTTGTTAAATACCTCAATACCCTGAATTTGCATATTGCAGAAATCAAAATTGCCCTTACGCAGCATGATGCCAACAACTCGGTGACATCAATGAAGTCCGGTGTTGCGAAGGTAAAGTCAGCCGCAGATACCAAACAGGCCAGTTCCGGCTTTGATGGTGTATATGAGGTAATAAAGAACCTGTTTGTTTATCTGTTTGGGTATACCGCAACGGTGTTTAAAGCCAATCTCACCGGCAAAGTGATTGTCGTGTTTGGCGCACTTTTACTTTATCAGCTGATTTTTTGATGGAACGAAGTCGACACAGACTTCATTGAACTGTGGTTCAAATCGCAAAACGGTAGACCGTAGTTATTGGAATTACACTTGTAGTAGGCATTCTATGAAATATTCGATTATTTGTGTTCTCACTCTTTTACTTTTATCGGGCTGCGGAGGGGGAAGTAAAAGCAACCCCGAAGAATCAGTGGTGAATAATGCCCCAGTCATCGATGCGTTAGATAGCCTGACGATAAACGAACTCAGCACACAAAATTTGCAAACCACGATTTCTGATCCAGATGGCGATAGCCTGACTTTGGCCTGGTCACAGGTTTCTGGCGTCAGTCTTGCACTTGAGAATGTATCGGGCGCTAATCTATCCATTACTGCACCAGAGGTTCAGGCAGATGAAGAAACGGTTATTCGGTTGGTTGCAACCGATGAGCATGGCAGAAGTGCTTCAAAAGATATTGCTGTAACCATCATCAATGTTAATGAACTCCCGGTAGCGATTGGGAGTAACGATGTCACTGCCGTTATCGGAGCCGAGGTAGAGATAAATGGTAGCGCCTCCTATGATGAAGATGGTGAAATTGTGACCTATCAATGGTCGGTAGCATCGCCCGATGGTGATACCCATGTTTATGCCGTTAATAGCTCTACGTTTTCATTTACACCCGATATGACAGGACAGTATGAGGTCACGCTTGTCGTCACCGATAATAACGGTGGAACAAGCTCTGACTTAATTGTCATTATCGTTGAAGATGACAATCGCCCTCCTGTTGCAGAAGCTGGTGATGACCAAAACATCATTTTGGGCTCTGGCGTGAATGTGAATGGTTCTGACTCATACGATCCAGATGGTGATGTCATCAGTTATCAATGGACACTGGAAACGCCAATCAATAGCAAGGCTGAAATTAATGCGCCTAACTCAGCAGCAGTGACATTTGTACCAGACGTTAGTGGAACTTATATCGCATGGCTAACTGTAAAAGATACGGGAGGACTCACGCACACCGATTCAGTGACGATTTTGGTGGATACTGCCAATCTGCCCCCGGTCGCGATAATTTCAGTTGTGCACGACGTCGAAGTAGGTACATTCGTTGAGCTGAATGGAAGCTCAAGTTACGACCCTGAAAATTCCTCAATTTTGTTCAGTTGGGTGCTGTATGCACCAGACGGCAGTTCAGCGGTATTGTCTGACTCCACCTCGGTATCTCCTGGCTTATCTGTCGATATTGAAGGTACATATCGTGTGACACTTGCTGTTTCTGACGGAGTCTTATCTAGCGAGATCGTGGAAGTTCAATTTACAGCGTATGTGGATAATATTGCCCCCGTTGCGCAAGCCGGAAATGATCAAACTGTTCAGCCAGGCGATACTGTTCTTTTAGATGCTGGTGCCAGTTACGATGAGAATGGCGACTCGTTAACGTTTAAATGGGAATTTGTTAGCTTTCCTGAAAATGTTTATCCTGTCCTGATAAATGCTAATACATCTTCCCCAACGTTTATTGCTGATGTCGAGGGTGACTACGTTGTATCTGTTACGGTAAGTGATGGTATTTTATCCGCAACGGACAATATTTTGGTGTCGGCGGTAACGCAATCAATTACAATTTGGTGGATGGAACAGGCGGATAATGGTGAACAAAGAGCTCAATATGCCTGGCCATTTTCGGGCTATAGTTATGGGCTTTCAGGTTATGTCGAGGAAGGTGATGAATTCATTTTAGAAGCACCTTATAACTTAACCGCAACAGGTAGAGATTATGTAATCAGGATCTCCGCGGTAGATAAAAACGGTGTTACTACGGCATTTTTTCATGGCCTTTATGACGGACAAATCATTCATGCCGGTGAAACGGTCGAGTTTACCTATGGATTTAATCGAACATACGGCGAGCGTGCAGATATCGAATTCTCTATAGAAGTTGAAGAATTAGACAATCATACCTGGCATTACCGCTATGAAAACGCGTGGACGAATTAACTTTCAACCTGACTGAATGAATATCAAATTTTTCGATCACTTTTGTGTCCGCTTTTCTCCACCTTCTATGAAGGTGGATTATTGCTTTGAGGGCAGATAACCATATCCCTTGCAGCTTTATCAATCCTATTCAATAACGCTAATGCTTATCCCAATGCAAGCTCCGGCCAATAATTTGCCTAACATAAAATGAACTGGCGTTTATTTGCGTCAAACTGATCCGGCACGCCTGACTTGTGATGTTTGTTCAGTATGAAAGGGATTACTTATGAAAAGCAGAGTGAGCGCAGCGCCCCAGAAAACACTGGCTTACTGTTTTGAATGATTTTGTTTACTTTGGCAAACAAAATAGTTCTGATTCATGTGAAATTGTTTGCCTTAACAAACATTGTTCGTTTGCACAACGTTAGCCACCAAACGCATTTGAAGCCCGGGAGGCAAATTACATTGGAAAGATTGCAGGCTTTAGCAATGGTTAGTAGGGAAACTGAATCCTGCCTACAAACCTTCACTGGGCAGCCAGAATTCGGCTATTAACCCTACGTGTGGATGGTTTCTTAAGCTAACCTGGCCACCGTGCATTTCAATAATGCGCTTGGTGATTGCCAAGCCAAGCCCAGAGCCACCTGAGCCTCGGGCGGTATCGCCCTGAGAAAAGGGTCTGAACATGGCTTCCAGGTTGTCTTCCGGAATACCCTGTCCGAAGTCGCGAACGGCGCAAACCACACGATGATGTTTTTCATCGAAGTAGCTGGTTACTTCAATTTTATTGCTGCCGTAGCGAAAGGCGTTCTCGATAAGGTTTTCGATAACCCGCTTTACGGCCACTTTTCGCAGTGGTATTGGCGGCAAGGGATTGAGTTCGGTATGTATGTGTCTGGCTTCCTGTCCGTCGGCCTGGCTCGATGCATTGGCCTGGCGATTGTGCACCAGTTCGTTAATAAGCGCATTCAGGTTCAGGTTCTCTTGTTTTTCCTGCTGTTCCTGACGGGCATATTCTATAAACTGATCAATAATGGCGTTCATGTCTTCAATGTCGCTGACAATGCCTTCTTTTATCCACTCCTGATCGTCTGGCAGCATTTCTGTTGCCAGCCGAATACGCGTGAGTGGGGTGCGCAAATCATGGGAAATACCGGCCGTCATTACCATGCGATCGTGTTCTAACTGCTTGATACCCTGATTCATACGGTTGAATGCGCGGGTAACCTGAATCATTTCACTACTGCCTTCTTCCGCCAATGGCGGAGGAAACTGCCCACGGCCTACTTTAATTGCAGCGCGCTGCAGGGCGCTAAGCGGGCGGTTCAAGCGCAGCACAAATAGCCAGCCGCCGCCTACGCTCAATATACCAATCAGCAGTAAATACAGGGTAAGCGGAAAGATATTGGCATCGCTAAGCCCGTACACTGGCATGCGGATCCACATGTCAGGCAAGGTTTCAATGTTAAGCCATACGTAATAAGGGGTGTCTTGCTCGGTAAGTAATGGCGCGCTTATGCGAACCTCGGCCTTTTCGCCGAGTTGCTGACTTACCTGATCCGACATGAATTTATAAAAGGTGGCCTGGTTTAACTCGTTTTTCTGGGCGGCTTCCTGGCTGAAAAACGCAATACCGGTGCTGGTGGTTAACGCGTCTGAAAAATTCGGATCGTCTATCCAGTCACGCTGGACTTTGAGTGTAGCAGCCTGAGTGGCGATCAGGCTGTTAATTTGCTCATAACTGGGGCGAATAAAATAAAGCGTTACCGACAGGTATGAGACTACCTGGTTGATAAGCAGTAGCACGCCTATCAACATAACCGTTTGCCCAAAGGCACTTTTAGGGAGTAGTCTCACAGATTGCTGCTTATACCGCTTCGCCGTCGGGCACAAACACGTAGCCCAGACCCCACACAGTTTGAATGTAGCGAGGGCTGGCGGGATCTTTTTCCAGCATGCGGCGCAGGCGTGACACCTGTACATCTATGCTGCGTTCGAGCGCGCTGTAATCGCGGCCACGTGCCAGGTTCATAAGCTTATCGCGCGACAAAGGCTCCCGAGGGTGCGTTACCAGCGATTTCAAAACAGCAAATTCACCGCTGGTTAACGATAATGGTTTGCCGCTGGCGGTCATTTCCCGGGTAGCCAGGTTTAACCGGTAATCGCCAAATACCACAATTTGTTCTTCCATCGACGGTGCGCCGGGCGCTTCTACAGTTTGACGGCGTAACACTGCGCGCGCTCTTGCCAGTAACTCGCGTGGATTAAACGGTTTTGGCAGGTAGTCATCGGCACCCATTTCAAGACCAATTATGCGGTCTACTTCGTCGCCTTTGGCGGTCAGCATGATAATAGGCATTTTGCTTTCGGCCTGACGTAAGCGTCGGCAAATCGACAAGCCATCTTCGCCTGGCAGCATGAGATCCAGTACCATCAGGTGGAAGTTTTCACGCTCTAACAGACGATCCATCTGCTCTGAATTGGCCGCCGTGCGAACCTGAAATCCCTGTTCTACTAAATAGCGTTCCAACAGACTGCGTAAACGCATGTCGTCGTCGACAACCAATATTTTTGACGTTTCCTGACCCATTGCCGGCCCCTGTTGCATAAGTACTCTTTGCAACTATAACCCTAAGCGGGCAAAGACAAAAGTGCTCAGATGTTTCAGCCTTCGGCGGATTGTTACAAAGCGTGTCAGGCTATGGGCATGACATAAGTTGAAACGCCGTAAACCAAGGCATATCCCACGGTATAGGCAATCAACAGTAGCAAAAAGTATTTGCCATAGCGCGCAAAGCTCAGGCCCTGTACTTTACTCATCGCCACAATCCCCGCTGCCGAACCAATGATTAGCAGTGAACCACCAACACCTACGGCATAGGTAAGTAGCATCCATTCGCTTACGGTCATGGTGATATCTGCTTTCAGCAACGCAGCGGTTAGCGGAACGTTGTCGATTAGCGCGGATACGGCGCCCATTATGAAATTGGCAACGGATGGCGGAAACATCTCGTAAAGATAAACCAGCGAGTGCAATGCACCGATATGCTCAAGCATGCCCACCAGTAGCAATACGCCCAGGAAGAACAGCAGAGTGTCGAATTCGATGTAGCGGATATAGTCGAGAATAGGATCCTGATCGTCCTTATCGCCCATGGAATTGGCAACCAAAAACATAATAGCCATGCCCGCAAGGAAACTCAGCATGGGTGGAATAGCAAAGAGTACGTTAAGAATTAAGGTAAACAGGATAGTGGCTAAAAATATCCCACCGATAACATAGTCAATTGGATTGGAATTGTGGTGGGTTTTACGAATTTTCACCACGCCTGACATGCCTGTACTTAACATGGTTGCCAGCAACATAACCGCAGTGAACGACGGTAATAAAAGCCAGAACAACTGAGTAATGGTTACCTTGTGCTGCATAAAAATCATCAGCGTAGTTACGTCACCAGTGATCAACGACACCCCGCCGGAGTTTACGGCAAATACCACTAACACAGCGAAGCGCATCGTTTGATTGAATGGCAATCCCAGCGATAGCACCATGGCTATCGATACCAGTGTTGCCGTAATGTTGTCGGCAAGCGATGAAAAGCAAAAACTGAAAAGGGCGGTAATAAACATCAGCTTTTTCAGCGATATTTTGCTGGGCATCACCAGGTTTAACAGGTTGGCTATCAGGCCTTTACGGTTGAGGTAGGCCACAAAGGTCATGGCAGCAACCAAAAACAGCCACAGGGTAGAGATTTCTGTGATGTTATGCAGCAATCCTTCGTTAATACGCTCGGTTTGTTCAGCGCTGCCGGAGGTCATAAACAACAGCATCCACGCCAGTGTGCCGAAAAACAGCGTAATCTTGGCTTTATTGATGTGTAAAACTTCTTCGAACATCACACCCAAAAGGGCCAGGGCAGCAAGGAGGAGGAGGACAGTGTCGAGCATAACGAATTCACCTCTAGAACAGTGGCTGTATTGTAAGAATTCGCGCGCATGAGTAAAGCGAAAACACGCTCATTTGAGCGTGTTTTTGGGTATAACTGGTATTCTTTGCGCGAATGCCCGACTTTGGTCTTAGTACTTAAGAACTTATTTGTTATTAGTATGTTAAATGTGGAGGGTGGGTTACTGAACCCAGTCCATTTGATAGCCCCGTTTGGTTTTACGCTTCATTAAATCCTCAATCAGCGGGGTTAAAATCAGCTCCATTGCCAGACCCATTTTTCCACCCGGCACTACCAGCGTATTAATACGCGACATAAACGCACCGTCGATCATTTGCAGTAAATACGGGAAGTTTACGTTTTTCATTTCGCGTCGAAAACGCACCACTACAAAGCTCTCATCTTGAGTGGGGATTTCCCGCGCACTGAATGGGTTTGAGGTATCTACAGTAGGCACGCGCTGGAAATTCACGTGAGTACGCGAAAATTGTGGCGTGATATAGTGGAAGTAGTCGTCCAGACCGCGCACGATACTACTCATCACCGCTTCACGGGAATGCCCGCGATCGGTGGTGTCGCGCACAATCTTCTGAATCCACTCCAGGTTTACAATCGGCACCATGCCAACCAGTAAGTCCACATGCTTGGCCACGTTGATATCTTCGGTTTTGACGCCGCCGTGTAACCCTTCATAGAACAACAAATCAGTGCTGGATGGCAATTCCTGCCAGGGCGTAAAGGTACCGGGCATTTGATTGAAAGGCACCGCATCGTCAAAAGTATGCAAGTACTGACGGAATTTACCCGTGCCGTCTTCGCCGTATTGCTGGAATAACGTTTCTAACAAGGCAAAGTCGTTGGCTTTGGGGCCAAAATAGCTAATGTGACGACCTTGCTCTTGGGCTTTGCGAATTTCGACTTCCATTTCCGGGCGGGTAAAGCGATGGAAGCTATCGCCACCCACATAGGCTGCATCAATGCTTAGATTGCGAAAAATGTGTCGAATGGCATTCGTGGTGGTGGTAGTACCCGCACCAGAAGAACCTGTAATCGCTATAATGGGATGTTTAACCGACATGACAATTCTTTATTTAGTGGACGCACGGTAACCGAGAGGAAAACGTCGGGGTGCTGTCTCAGCGCGAGAAAACCAGACCCTAGTTATATGCTGAGCGGACAGAATAATCAAGCGTCATCCACTTTTGATACCGGGTGTGAAACAAGCGAATTGCCACAATGAGGGCAGAAGTTCATACCCTGTGAGCCTGCTAGCTGTCTGGTGTTTTCTACTGCTAGATCGATCAGCAAATTGGCTTGTTCATCGTCTAAATCCAATGCTTCGCGTAATTGGTTTAATCGCCCAAGTTCGTGCGGCGTAAGGCTGCCATCTTCCATCACTTCCAGTACGTGCTTGCGAAAAGTATCGCGACGAACCCGGCTAAGTTCCGACAATCTGGCGGCAAGAATACCCGCAGGAAGAGCGAAAATGCCCACGCCTAAAATAGTGATCACGCCTGAAAATAGTTTACCCAGTGGTGTAACAGGCGTTACATCGCCATAGCCGACAGTGGTGAGCGTGTTAATGGCCCACCACAATGCTGCCGGTATGCTGCCAAAGGCGTCGGGCTGAGCATGTTGTTCAATGTAATACATACCCGTAGCAGACAGCACCATCACAATAATTAAAACTGATACGGCAGCAAACAACACTCTGGCTTCTTTGCGGATAACGGTGAGTAACAAGTTTACTGAGCGGGAGTAGCGTCCCAGCTTGATTAAACGGGTTAAGCGCAGCAAACGCAGAATGCGAAGATCAATCACAAACAACATACTGAGGTAAAACGGCAGGATGGCCAGCAAATCGATTAGTGCCATGGGCGTGAACAGGTAGCGAATACGTTGTTGCCAGGGCTTCACATAGGGCGCTTGCCGGAAAGCACGTGTTTGCGGCGCATGCACGCAACTGATTACTCTGCAAAGGTATTCTACAGTGAATACCACCACTGAAAACACTTCAAACCAATAAAGCGGTACAGCCCATCGTTGATGAAATGGCTCAACCGTAGACATCATGGCCGCAAACGCATTTAGCAAGATAAGGGCAATCAGCAGCAGGTCGAACACGCGACTGGATTTATCACCTTTTTGAGCGGGTTCTAAAATGTGGTACAGGCGTGCCTGAAATGATTGCTGTGACATAGTGCTTCCTCAATGTGCTATTACCTTAGCGCTGGAAGCAACAACATGGCAAGTCATCAGGATGTAAACCTTGATGTGTATTAATTTTTTAGCTGTCTTTGTAATCTTTTCGGATAAGCCGGGACTGTATATCTGAACGCATTTTTTAAAGGACAGATACATGGACGCTTTTGCACAACTATTTACAACGGCCGATCCCTTAACGCTAACCGTGGTGGGAGCATTGGTTGTTTTCACCTGGTTTTTGCCTGCACTGGTGGCACTGCTGTTCAACCGCAAGCAATTTAAATTAATACTCATGGCTTGTGTGCCTGCGGGCTTTTCTCTTATTGCCTGGTCAGGCGTAATGGTTTGGGCGTTAACCGGGAATATGGTGAATCGCTTTCGCAGGAAGCCCGTTGAGGCAGCGTAAACGTTGGCTGATGGGCATTAGATAATATTCTCAGGCCATTGCGAGAAATGGTGCACTTGCTGGAATCATCGATTAAAAACGATGAGTGATTATTAGTGTTAAGGTCGCCAACCCTGAAATGCTTCAAGGTTGGCGTTGCAGAAACACTAGCTGTTTTCGCGAGCAATCGCGCGGTAAGCAATGTCGTTGCGGTAGTATACGTCTTCCCAGTCAATGGCCTTGGTTAACACATAGGCTTGTTGCTGAGCTTCGGTAACTGTGTTCCCTAACGCAGTGGCACACAATACACGTCCGCCGCTGGTAACCACGTCGTCGCCGTTCAGTGCAGTACCCGCGTGGAATACTTTGCCGTCCAGCTTAGCGGCGTCTTCCAGACCACGGATCACTTTGCCTTTGGCATAATCACCCGGGTAACCGCCTGCTGCCAACACCACGCCAACAGATGCACGTGGGTCGAAGTCGATGTGCGTACCGGCCAATTCGCCTTTACAAGCTTTCAGGCACAGCGCAACCAAATCAGATTGCAAACGCAGCATGATGGGCTGAGTTTCTGGATCGCCAAAGCGGCAGTTGTACTCAATCACTTTGGGCGTGCCGTCTTCCATGATCATCAGGCCGGCGTACAAAAAGCCCACGTACGGATAGCCTTCTGCGGCCATGCCAGCAACGGTAGGGTTAATTACTTCGTCCATTACGCGCTGGTGGATTTCAGGCGTCACTACCGGTGCCGGTGAATACGCACCCATGCCGCCGGTATTGGGGCCTGAATCACCATCACCGGCGCGCTTGTGATCCTGACTGGTAGCAAATGCCGCTACGTCTTTACCGTCTACCATCACAATAAACGAGGCTTCTTCGCCGTCCAGGAATTCTTCGATAACGACACGGCTGCCCGCCTCACCAAAGGCGTTGCCAGCCAGCATGTCGCGAATAGCGTCTTCGGCTTCTTGCAGTGTCATTGCTACAATAACGCCTTTGCCAGCAGCCAGGCCGTCGGCTTTTACCACAATCGGTGCGCCTTTTTCACGAACATAAGCTAAAGCCGGCTCGATTTCGGTGAAGTTCTGGTACTCAGCCGTAGGAATATTGTGACGGGCAAGGAAGTCTTTGGTAAACGCTTTTGAGCCTTCCAGCTGAGCGGCGCCTTTGCTTGGACCAAAGATAGTCAGGCCTTCGGCCTGGAACGCATCAACCACACCAATAACCAATGGCGCTTCTGGGCCTACAATGGTTAAATCGATTTGGTTTTCTTTGGCAAACGCGACCAAAGCACTTACGTCAGTGGCAGAGATATCCACGTTAGTGAGGTTGTCTTCAATGGCTGTGCCCGCGTTGCCCGGTGCCACATAGACATCGGTTACACCAGCAGATTGAGACGCTTTCCAGGCTAACGCATGTTCGCGGCCACCGCCGCCAATCACAAGTACCTTCATTGAGTAGATTCCGTTAGTTAATCAGGTTTAACAAATTTCAGGGTCATGCGGTCACTTTCACCAATGGCCATATAATGGGCCTGGTTTTCTTCACCCAAGCGCAACGACGGGGGTAACGTCCATACGCCTTTGGGGTGGTCCGCTGTATCAAGTGGGTTAGCATTTACTTCGCTGCTGGCTACCAGTTTAAAACCGGCTTTTTCGGCCATTTTGATCACGTACGACTGCTTCATGTAGCCCGAAGACTCCATGGTGTCATCGCTGGCAGTCTCTGGTAAGCGGTGATCCACCACGCCTAACATGCCACCAGGTTTCAGTGCATTGTAAAATGCAGTCATGGCATTGAGTACGCCGCTGTCTTTGTCGGCCATATACCAGTTGTGTACGTTTCTGAATGTCAGCACGCGATCGGCTGAGGCGGCTTTCGCTACCGTTAATGCTTTAACCGGGTGAAATGCGGTCAGTTCAATGTTGCTGTAAGGCGGATGATTCGCCATTTTTTCTTTGAACGCCGCCAGTGAGCGCTGGTAGTAATCCGGGCTGCCTTCCTCTACAAAGAAGTGAGCGGCCACCAACTTGCCTTCGTCTTTTAACAGCGGGGCAAGGATATCGGTGTACCAGCCGCCACCCGGGCTGATTTCAACAACCGTCATGGAGGGCTGAATGTCAAAGAAACGCAGAGTTTGCTGAGGGTGACGGTATTCGTCACGCAATTTAGCCTGGGCTGAGCGGTGCTCGCTGGCAGCCGCATCGGCAATGGCATCTGCCTGTGCATTAAATACAGGCACTGACAACAAACTTGCAAGTAACAACAACGCTGATTTACGCATGGGATTTCCTTTCTGTCGTGATTGTGCCGTTAGCCTAACACAGAATATTAACATTCGTGATGTCAGGCTAACGCAAATCATCGCCTAGTGGCGGAAATGACGCATTCCGGTAAATACCATTGCAATGCCGTGCTCGTCGGCTGCGGCAATGACTTCTTCGTCACGCATTGAGCCGCCTGGCTGAATAACGGCCTTAATGCCCGCTGCTGCTGCGGCATCAATACCGTCGCGGAACGGGAAGAAAGCGTCAGACGCCATAACAGAACCGGCTACTTCCAGGCCTTCATCGGCCGCTTTAATACCGGCAATTTTAGCAGAGTAAACACGGCTCATCTGGCCCGCGCCCACGCCAATGGTCATGCTGTCTTTGCAGTAAACGATGGCGTTAGATTTAACGTATTTTGCTACTTTCCAGCAGAACATCAGGTCGCGCAGTTGTGCTTCGGTAGGCTGTACTTTAGTCACAACCTGCAGGTCTTCCATGTCGACCATGCCGAAGTCGCGTTCCTGAATCAGTAAGCCGCCGTTAACGCGTTTAAAGTCGTAGCCGTCGGTAAGCTGACCCTGCCAGTCGCCGCACACAAGCAGACGCACGTTCTTTTTGGTTGCAACAATGTCAACCGCTTGTTCAGTTACGCTTGGCGCAATGATCACTTCAACAAACTGACGGTCGATAATGGCTTGTGCAGTAGTGGCATCCAGTTCGCGGTTAAAGGCGATAATGCCGCCAAACGCAGAAGTTGGGTCGGTTTTGAATGCGCGATCGTAAGCTTCCAGGATGTTTTCACCCAGCGCCACACCACAAGGGTTGGCGTGCTTCACAATAACACAGGCCGGTTCAACGAACTCTTTCACGCACTCAAGTGCAGCGTCAGTGTCGGCGATATTGTTGAACGACAGTTCCTTACCGTTTAATTGAATAGCAGTAGCAACGGAGGCTTCCTGAATGTTGTTTTCAACGTAAAACGCCGCAGACTGGTGGCTGTTTTCGCCATAACGCAGGTCTTGCTTTTTGGTCATTTGTACGTTGTAAGTACGCGGGAATTCGCTGTGATCGTGACCGCAGTCATCCGCGCAATCGGTTGATTCCAGACGTGCGCCAAAGTAGTTGGCGATCATGCCGTCGTACTCAGCGGTGTGTTCAAAGGCTTTAATCGCCAGGTCGAAACGGGTGTTGTAAGTGAGTGAGCCAGCATTGCCTGCCATTTCGGCTAATACGCGGGCGTAGTCGCCAGCGTTAACCACAATGGTGACGTCTTTGTGGTTTTTCGCGGCTGCGCGCACCATAGTTGGACCGCCGATATCGATGTTTTCAATGGCGTCTTCCAGTGTGCAGTCTTCTTTAGCAACGGTGGCAGCAAACGGATACAGGTTAACCGCAACCAAGTCGATAGGACCGATGTTGTTTTCGGCCATTACTGCTTCGTCGGTGCCGCGACGCGCCAGAATACCACCGTGGATTTTCGGGTGAAGGGTTTTCACGCGTCCGTCCATAATTTCCGGGTGACCGGTGTAATTTGATACTTCAATAACAGGCAGGCCCTGCTCGGCCAGCAGTTTGGCAGTGCCGCCAGTAGACAACAGTTCTACGCCTGCATCGTGAAGGGCTTTGGCGAACTCAACAATGCCGGTCTTGTCTGACACACTTAACAGTGCGCGTTTAATCGGTTTTGGTGTATCCATAGTGGTATCTTGCTTCGACGGAGGTTAATCAAAAGGGTTGTTCTGTTGCCTGACATCTATCCTTGTATGTAACGCAGTAAGTGTTGCAAACCGCCAGGACTTTGGCCTACTGCGTGAAAACAAAAAGAGCACCGGAAGGTGCTCTTAAGTGGGCTAAGCCCAGTGCAGTCTTAGTTCATACCGTACTGCTTTAATTTTTTGCGCAGTGTACCACGGTTGATACCCATCATGATGGCAGCGCGAGTTTGGTTGCCGCGGGTGAAAGTCATAACTTCTTCCAGTAATGGAGCTTCGACTTCCGCCAATACCAATTCGTACAGGTTGTCGATATTGGTGTTGTCCAGTTGCTTCAGGTATTTGTTAACCGCTTGCTTTACTGAATCACGCAGTGGTTTTTGTGCCTGAGTTTGCGATGGCGTTGTTACTGTAGTAGTAAAAGGAGAAGTTACATTTTGATCGAACATAATACTTTCTTGCTCTTTTGTTAATCAGTCTTAAGCTGCCGGGGAGATCTGTCGGCTCTCACCAGTTTGCAGCGCGTTAAAATAGTCGTCTACCGCACTAAGCTGTTCACAGGCCAGCTCCAGTGCATTAAACGTTTGACGGAATTGACGTTCCTTATCGTGTTCCGATAAATACCACCCCACGTGTTTGCGGGCGATACGGACACCTTGTTCATCACCATAAAAATCATGAACAGCTGCCACGTGTTCCTTTAATACCGCATGTTGCTCCTGCAACGACGGCGGTGCCAGAAGGTCGCCGGTTTTCAGAAAGTGGTCGATTTCTCTGAAAATCCATGGATTACCTTGTGCACCACGGCCAATCATCAATGCATCGGCTCCGGTATAGTCCAGTACGTCCCTGGCTTTTTGCGGTGAAGTAATGTCGCCATTGGCAACAACCGGAATTGACACAACCTGCTTAATTGCGCGGATCGTGCTGTATTCGGCTTCACCCTTATACATACAAGCTCTGGTGCGTCCATGTACGGCCAGCGACTGTATGCCGTTTTCCTGTGCAATGCGGGCTATATCTACCCCATTGCGATTATCTGTGTCCCAACCGGTCCGTATTTTTAACGTAACCGGTACATCCACGGCGTTAACCACGGCTTTAACAATCGACTCTACTAAATCCGGGTACTGTAACAATGCCGAACCAGCGTGTTTTTTGTTCACCTTTTTTGCCGGGCATCCCATGTTGATGTCGATGATTTGCGCACCGTTATCCACATTGAGCCTGGCGGCGTCGGCCATTAACTCAGGGTCCGCTCCTGCAATTTGCACCGAGCGTACCCCTGTTTCACCACTGTGATCCATGCGAAGCATAGACTTTGCGGTGTGCCAAACTTTTGGATTACTGCTGAGCATTTCTGATACAGCGAGCCCCGCCCCCAGCCTGCGGCACAGCTGCCTGAACGGCCTGTCTGTGACACCAGCCATTGGCGCAAGCATTAAGTTGTTGTCTAGCGTGTACTGACCAATTCGCATGAATAACACTCAAACTTTGCGCAGAAAATAACCAGTTGTCCGAAAGGGGCGCTAAGTGTACGCGTTTTCTTTGAGCTTGAAAAGGCTAAAAATCACACAAAATTTGTGTTCTTAGTCTTGACAAAAAGATTTCAATTTTGTGGCAAAGGGGTTACAGCAGGATTACACCGAACTGCTAGCAATTAATTTACAGAATCTTAAAGATTATGCTTTGCGTTGCCCTGAAACCCGCGCCCATTCTTGATCTGTTACACTTGCGTGCAAATTAAAATCACGCCCGTAGGCGGCTTCAATGCGCGGAATTTGCTCAGCAAGAATGCCCGAAAGCACCAACAGACCGCCGGGTTTACAGTAGCTTGTAATCACGTCCTGAAGTTCAATGAGCGGGCCGGAAAGTATGTTTGCCATGACCACATCGGCTTGCAGTGTGGGTTGGTCTTCAGGCAGATAAACCGCTAAACGGTCTTCTACCTGATTGCGCTGGGCATTGTCCATGGATGCTTGTAATGCTTGCGGGTCGATATCAATACCAATTACGTTTTTGGCACCCAGTTTAAGTGCGGCGATGGCCAGAATGCCTGAACCGCAACCAAAGTCGACAACGGTTTTGTCTGCTACGTCCACACCGTCCAGCCAGCGCAAACACATGGCCGTAGTGGGATGGGTACCAGTGCCAAACGCCAGTCCCGGATCCAGCATTACGTTAACTGCGTTGGGATCGGGAACGTCACGCCAGCTTGGGCATATCCACAGGCGGTTGCCAAACTGCATGGGGTGGAAGTTATCCATCCATTCGCGTTCCCAGTCTTTATCTTCCAGTGGCTCCAGACTGTACTTGAAGCCTTTGCCCAGCACACGTGCTTTTTCCAGGTTTTTAATAATGGTAGGCATGTCGTCGGTGGCTTCAAATAGTCCAACTACCTGAGTATCTGGCCACAACATCACTTCTCCGGGCTTGGGCTCGTACATTGGCGTGTCTTTGGCGTCTACAAAAGTGACTGCCTGAGCGCCGTTAGCGCTCATCATATTTCCTACTTGTTCTGCCAGTTTTGCTGAAGTGTCGATTTTAAGTTGTAGCCAGGGCATGAGGATCTCGTGTGCAAAATTTGCCGACAGTTTACCAGTAAAGCGCATACTCCCCAACACGCAATACACTTGTGCACTTATGGTATATGATGATTTTACGCAGACTGAGGAAGCATCATGAAACACAAAGGTATTATTTTTGCGTTAACGTCCATGCTAACGTTCGCGCTTTTGTCCTGCGCTACGCCGGGTTCTATGCAAGTGGAGTCCAGATGGCTGGACGCAACGGCAACCGAGCAACTGGTGGCAATGGAAAACGGCTTGCTGTCTTCTGAAACATTGGTTGTCGGGTATCTGGCACGCATTGAACGTCTGGATAAAAATGGCCCCATGTTAAACAGTGTATTGTCGCTCAACCCGAATGCCCTGGCAGAAGCTAAGGCACTTGATGGTATGCGCGCAAAGGGAGAGCTGAAAGGGCCGTTACATGGCGTGGTGGTATTGCTCAAAGACAATATCGAGTCGAAAGAACTGCCTACCACAGCGGGCTCATTGGCGCTGCTCAATAACCACACTTATCGCGATTCACCGTTGGTAAGCCAGTTACGCAACGCCGGTGCAGTGATTTTAGGTAAAACGAATTTGTCAGAGTGGGCAAATTTTCGCTCCGAAAAGTCATCAAGTGGCTGGAGTGCCGTGGGTGGCTTAACCCGTAATCCTCATATGCTGAATCGCACTGCCTGTGGATCTTCGTCTGGCTCAGGGGTAGCCATTGCAGCAGGACTCGCGTCCTTGGCAGTGGGCACCGAAACCAACGGTTCGATTATTTGTCCTTCTTCCATGAATGGCATTGTGGGCTTTAAGCCTACCGTTGGTCTGGTGTCGCGCTCTCACATTGTGCCTATTTCTCCTACACAGGATACTGCCGGGCCCATGGTACGTAGTGTGGAAGACGCAGCATTAATGGTGTCGGTTATGGCAGGTGTCGACCCTGCAGATCCGGTAACCACCTATGCCAACCGTCCGGATAGCAACACACTCGCTCAATCTGCTATTAGTCTTGCCGGTCTTCGCGTGGGCGTGGTTCGATGGCGGCAAGGGGATGACGCTGACATTATTCAGTTGTTCGATAAAACGGTTACTGCACTTAGTGCTGCTGGCGCAACCGTAGTTGAGATAAGCGAACACACTCAACCAGACGATTTTTGGAAACAGTCGTATTTTGTGCTGCTGGCAGAGTTTAAAACCGCATTGAATCAGTATTTGTTGCAGAGCCCTGCGTCGTTGCCCGTGTCTAATTTGTCAGAGTTAATTGGCTTTAATAACGCGTCTGTGCGCGAAATGGTATTGTTCGATCAATCTATCTTTGTGCTATCTGACAATACTCAGGGCATGAATGACGACAACTATGCCGAGGCATTGAATACGGTTAGAGCGGCGACACGCGAGAATGGTATTGATGCGTTACTTACCCGGAATAATGTAGACGTATTGATTGCGCCTTCAAATAATCCAGCGTTTTTAATTGATGCAGTGTACGGTGACAACGCACCGAACGGCTATGTTGGCATCGGTTATATGGCGGCCATTGCTGGCTACCCTCATCTCACATTGCCAATGGGCGCTGTTCGGGATTTGCCAGTGGGATTGAGCATTATTGGTGCGCAGTGGGATGATGCCAGGGTGCTGGCAGTTGGGAAATCCGTACAGGCAATCCTGCCTTCTCGTATCATCCCGGTTTTTTACACAACCCGTTTTGATGCGCCGTCACTGAATAAGGCAGCCGAGCCTTACAAATAGGGGCTGTTAAATAACAAAAAAGCGGCAACGTAAAGTGCCGCTTTTTGTTGTGTTGACCAGTGATTAACCAGGCTTTTTCACCCAGGCACTGCACCAGCCATTAGCGTTAACTTGTTTGCCGGGGAATATTGCACATGGACGCCATTCAGCGGCTGCATCACCTTGTACGTACATGCAGTTGCCGCATTGTGCACCATCAACAGCGGATTTACTTACGTACTTTAGCGCCTTGGCAGTGGCGTCATCTTCACTCAAATGTTCCTGAGCGTTTGCACGCAATGCAACGCCACCTAATGTCATTCCAATCAGTGTCGTGCCTGACAGTTTAAGAAAGTCGCGACGGTTGACAGATTTCATAAAAACTTACTCCAGCATGTAAACGAGAATGATTCTTTTTTATCCGGTGCCTAAAACAACAAAACCTGCCATGGGCAGGTCTTTAGAGAGTGTTAAACACCGACAAGTTCATCAATGTATTTTAACTGTTTATACTTATACGCGCCTTTTTTGGATCTACCAATAACAAAACTGCCAACTATTGATCTGAATTAAATAATTTAATCGGGGTGGGCATTTTGTCGGGCTTGGCATAAGCCATTTTGGCGATAGGTATCACCTTGTGATAAGTATCGAGACCACTTACACAGGTTAATGATAGCTGACTAATATCTACCGTGCCATCGTCCTCAACGGCGTTGTTGTCTACCCATACCTGCTCAATTCGGCCGATAACCAGCTCGGTATTGTTGGCATCCAGTCGCTGAATATCTTCAACTCGCAGCGCTACCCGCATCGGACTTTCTGCCACAAACGGCGCTGTAAAATCACCATGCCAACACGGTGTAAAACCACAGTGATCGAATTCACTCTGCTGGGGCGTA
This sequence comes from Aestuariibacter sp. GS-14, assembly GCF_006494365.1. GTDB lineage: Bacteria > Pseudomonadota > Gammaproteobacteria > Enterobacterales > Alteromonadaceae > Alteromonas > Alteromonas mangrovi. The sequence continues at coordinate 147,153 of NZ_VHIP01000004.1, read as the reverse complement.
TATCTGGCTGAGGTTTGATGTGCCTGTTCAAACATCGAAACCGGCACGGCATTAATTGTATAAACGCCCTGCTCCTTAATGTTGGATAGCGTATCGCGGGTGACGGAATGTGGTCGCATTAGCATACCCATGAGGGGCGGATTGGCACCGACATGGAACACCGAGGAGACGATGGCCAGGTTAGTGTTGCGATTTGCATCACACGTGCCGATCAGATTTGCACTTTTATAGCCGGACAAGCTGTTAATAAAATTGGCGCGAAAGCGCTGTGGCATGTTGTCTATTGCGTCAGTGTCGAATAAATGAGTCACAAAAACAGGTTCCTGGGTGAAATGGGTTATTCATTTTCTACGTCAGCGTGCACATAAATCTCGCCGTCGTTTTGGGTAACGGTAACCACTATGGGTTGGCAGCAGATCTGGCAGTCCACTATCTGGGTTTGGTCGATGTCATATACTTCGTCAACTTCCAAATCGTTGATTGTCATGCAATAGGGGCATTCAAAGGTGGTGGCGTTGGTTAAACTCATTGGTGGCCTGTTATCGCGTTGATGTGTGGTTTGTACGTCAGAACAGAGAAGTTGGATTGCTTGAAATTGAAGAATCAGAAAACAGGTCTTTGTGCCTGCTGCGGCAGAATGACCTATCTAACCTTTCATCATCTTATCCCGCGAAAGATGCACCGCCGCGCTCACTTTAAAAAACATTACAGCAAAGAAGCACTGGCAAGTGGCGTAATGATTTGCAGGCAATGCCACAATGGTATTCACCGGTTTTACAGCGAGAGCGAATTGGCAAAGCAGCGCCATACATTGTCGTTATTACTCAGTGATCCAGCGTTATCAGAATATTTTGCCTGGGTAGGCCGTCAAAAAGTGAAGGTTTGTCGCAATGAATAAACTGCTGTATATTTATACATGTTATGTGGTTAGCGGACTCAATCATGCGTAAAACACTGCCAGAGCGATATTACCTGGATCATTTTTATGAATTCCTGAGCTTCTTTGATGGCGCCAATAAGGTGTTGTTAAGCGATGATGCGCAGGCGTTTATAGAGCGGTTTCGCGCACTTGATGACAACGCACAGTGTATTGTTGCCCGGGCAGCCAACCGAAAATACGCTGTAGTGGTGGTAAAAACCTTTGGTTACGACGAAATACACGCCCCTTTTGACGCCCTGTTCAGCCTGAAAAGCACCGGCTGGTTTGGCGATGTGTTAACAGCCAGCGTGCACGACATCACACAGGTCATGACAAAGAGCGATCTACTGTATTTGCTGTTGTTAAATGGGTATAAGGTGCCGGCCTCAGCACCCAAAAATGTGTTGGTGGACACATTTTCAGATGCGTATTTAAATGGCCATATTGTTGAAACCGGAGACCTGGCAACTCAGTATTTGTATTGTGAGTTTGATCAGGTTTTGCGGTATTTATTGTTTTTGTATTTCGGTCACTCCAGAGGGCGCCTTAATCAGTTCTCGATGCGTGACCTGGGGGTAATGCGAACTCGCCAGGACGCGATAGCCGACTCGGCGCGTTTTGAACATCGGGAAGCGGCGTTGAATGCATTTTATTACGCTAATGCGTTAAGGCAATTTTCGTTATTCGATGAAGCGCAAAAACAAGCTTTCAGCCCGCATACAGACAAGCCCGTATTCTGTGCGATTGGCCATGATTATCGCGACAGGTTGCTGTATGCATTAGGGCAGTTCTGGCTCAGTAAAGATGCATCTAAAGCGCTGGCGTATCTGTATCAGGCGGGCAGCGATAATGCCCGGGAAAAATGGATCCGGGAAACCTACAAAACGGGCGACAAAGCAGCCGCGCAAGCTGCCCTTGAGCGCATTATCGATGATCCGTCTTCTGATACGTTACTGGCCTTTGCCGAAGATTTTTATCAACGCAAGTTTGGCAGTAAACGCACGTCGGTACTGACTGATATGCTGCGGGATGCTACCCAGTCTATCTCCTTGGATGAGTCGTACATTCAGGACGTGGAAAATGGTGTAATTGACTCATACCAAAAGAAACAGGCACAGGCTTTTCGCACTGAAAATACGTTGTGGCGAACGCTGTTTGGTCTGGTTTTTTGGGATTGGTTACATGGTGAGTTTGGGGTGATAAGCGAATTTGATCGTCGGCCACAGGTGTTAAGGCACAATGACTTTTATGCCCGCTTTGGCGATCAAATTGACTTACACCTGGAGACGTATTGTAAGGATGTGAAAAAACTGAATCAGTATCTGCTTAAACAAGCCACCACTCATTACGGCAAAGTAAATAGTGTGTTCATGTGGCGGCAGGGTTTACTGGATACTATTCAACGCTTTTTGCAGTTTACCGAGGTGTCTAAACTCGCCAGGTTCTTGCGCCTGATGACACAGGATTATGCCAACTTGCGGGATGGGTTTCCCGATATCATGGTGATCGAAGACGGCGTACTGCGATTTGAAGAAATTAAAGCGCCAGGTGATCAATTGCGGCGTAATCAGCTTGTTACTATTCAACGTTTAAAGCAAGCCGGGTTTAACGTCAATATCACCCAGGTGAACTGGTATCAGGATCCTATGCAGCCCTATGTGGTTGTGGATATCGAAACCACCGGTGGGCAAGCACCACAGCATAGAATTACCGAAGTGGGCATGGTTAAGATAGTTAATGGCCAGGAAGTGGCGCGTTGGCAAAGTTTGATCAATCCGGGTCGGCATATTCCCTACCGGATCACTCAGCTAACCGGGATCAGCGACGATATGGTAGCGGATGCGCCCACCTTTGAAGCTGTGGCAGATGATATTGATGCCTTTACTCATGGTTGTGTGTTTGTGGCGCATAATGTGAATTTTGACTATGGTTTTATCAAGCAGGAATTCGCCAGGCTGGAGCGTTCATTCAGACGCCCCAAATTGTGTACTTGCGCGAGAATGCGTCAGCATAGATCCGGATTGCCTTCTTATTCGTTAAAAGCATTAACGGAACATTTCGGGATTCGGCTCGACAATCACCATAGGGCATTGGACGACGCGCTGGCCGCTGCTGAGCTGCTGAAAATTATTCAGGGCGAAGTCGAGTGAGTTTCGTAACCCCTTCATATCGAATAATTACCGCCCAAATTTCTAAATTATTAATTTTATTAATATAAATAATATTTTTTTAATAATTAAAAAAAATAAAATTATTTTTTGATCTATTTGCACCTTGTGACCATACTAACTATGCACTGTTGAAAGTGTGTACGCGTTCTTGCTGTTTGGCCCACCTAATGTGGGCCTTTTTTTTGCCTTCGAACATGCCCATTTTTTGAAACCCTGTCACATTTCAGTTCTTAGAGTTAGCTTAATACCAATTCGCATAGAAGTTTGCTCACTCAGCAGCACTGGCAGGCTTTTTAGCTAGGCTTGGTTGCACAGGTTTGGTGGTTCCAAATCAAGCAAGCGTAACAACGCTAAAAAGTCTGCCAGTGTTGCCCATAGGGAGTGGCCAAAACGACTTACATCTGTGTTGCGCCCTCTGGACATAGAATGACTATGCCACAGAGAACGCGTCGTGATCTAAGTCGTTTTGACTCACTCTGAGAGGGCAAACTTCTATGCGAATTGGTATAAGATTATTTATGCTAAATATTGGTCAAATTAACCAGTATTTAGTTTTGGTTTGTTTTTGCTCAATGCCAATAATTCCTTGATTTGATGTAACTTGTTGTTAATTAAATAAAATAAAAGTTGGCACTGTGGTTGCTCTAGCTTAGTGGACTCTCCCCGTTAAATGGAACTAAAGGAAAAAACGATGAAAGCTATTGCAAAAGTATTGATGATTGTTGGTGTTAGTGTTGCTGGTATGGGCTTAGCACAAGCGGAAACACAATTGGTTGCTGCTGACAGTGCGGTAACCAGTGATATCTGTGTTGTGGCTGCTGAAGGTAACAAAATGAAGCTGCATAAAGCCATTAAAGATGCCGGTCTGACACGTAACTATGTGGCAAGTAATGTACAGTGCAACGACATGCCAATTGTTGAGTTTGTTGAACAATATGGTGAGAACGTTGCCAGCATTAACCGTTACATTACTGCAGGTGAGTATACTGGCCAGCTGATTTCGCAAATTACTGCGAAGTAAGTCTGCGTGTCTGAAAACAGCGTCCCGTATAAAAGCTGTATACGGGACCGTTGTTACAGATCTCTACTTAATTTTCTGTCGTTGACGTATCAAACACCTGTACGGCAATTTCGGGCTCTTCGACAAAAAACACCCCTTTATTGGGTATGTATTCAAACGCCGGGACAGCGGAATCACTTGCCGCCTCCGTTAAATAAACCGTCCAGTATTCAACGTGTGGCGTACTCTTGTCTTTGTAAAAACCCACGCCGATATACTGCTGCTCGCGATAAAAATCCAGCTCTCCTAACAAATGTTGGCGATGGCTTGTGGAGTGTTTAAACGCATCCCACACAGACTCTGCCGTTGAATAGCCTCCCGCAATCGCCTCAACTTGATTACCCATTACACCGCTATAGTAATGAGGGATAGGAAAACCTATTTCCCTAAGTCTGCCGTTAGGGCTGCCGCCTAAATTATGTCTTACCATACCGTAATCAGCCATGGTACGGGCTTTGTCTTCAGCCGCTTGTGCTAATAACGGGTGACAAGTAATGTGTGAACGTTGTTGATGCGTGTCCTGCATAATTAATGCAGCCAGCCTGCGCGCAGTTTCATTAAATCCACAGGCGTTGTCATTGTTGTCAGCTGCCTGTAACGGACTACTCAAACCAATCGCTAAAGTTAACGTTAGTAAATTTCCTGCTTTACACAGCGTCATGTCAGAACTTCCTTTTTATCCCTAATAACAATCGCTTAGTGTTACCTACCACATCAACACGGGAGAACCAGTCTAATCCTCCAATATTGAGATTGCCACTAATCACTACAGAACCACCGTGCCCAGTGCCAAGGTAATCTTCAGTAAGCTCAGCCCTGAAGCCAAACCCCTCACTAACGTACGCATAGAATGCATGAAGATCAAGGCTATAACCCTGAACAGAGAACGCTGTTTCGGTGCCAATAACCAGTTTGTTTTGCGCTTCATCAACGCGCCTTACGTACTCTATAGACCAAGTCTGCTCTCCACTTTGTGCGTAGCGCCATTCGCCTCGAATATAATTTCCGGCGGTGATGCGTTCGACACCCAGTTCAAAAGCATGTTTTTCGTTAAGGCTAGCCGAGTATTCTAACTCAAAATAATTCAGGTCATTTTGAACAGACAAAGCCTTATTGGGGTCGGTGTTGCTTAAATTACCCGTAACAAACTCAATTTTATGGTTGGGTTGCAAACTGGTGACGTACCTAACACCCTGAATCCAACCATCTTTAGACAAACCGGTTGAAGATACCCTCCCCTTGTAGGTTGGAATAACGCCAAACTCTACTTTTCCACCTTCAAAACTGTGTGTTACATAAAAGCGCCGTACTGCCAATTCCTGGGAGTCAGACTCACCAAACGTATTGTGACTGGAAGCGAAATCATCTCCTGTTACCACAAAACTATTCAGATTCCAGTTTTCACTGAGGGTAATTTGAGGGTAGTAACGCAGCCGATACTGAACCCGGTCGTCGCGATTTGATCGATTGTCGTAACGGATCTGTGCGTCTATGCGGTGGTCGTAAGTCACTTGAGAGTGGGCCTGCCAGCTGACCGTAATTGCAGTGATGAAAAAGGCGCTTGTCAGGCTAATCTGAAAGATGGATTTACTCAATTTGTGAATTCACACTAAGGCTGTTGGCATCAAGTGTATGTAATTGCTTCGGTCTGCGTCAAAGATGTTAAGAAGAATAAAGAAAAAAGCCGGCAAAATGCCGGCCAAACAAGTGGAGAAGTACCTTTAGATAAAGGTATTCAGATGTAGTTAAGCATGGGTCACATTATGCTCTAAACGTCTGAACAGGAAGTTAGACTTAAGTTTAACCTCTTGGTTCCACTATAAAAGCTAAAAAACACAAATGATAATTAATATTATTAATTGAACTGATTGAAAAAACAGAACAAGCCGTTTTATGTGGCATTTCAGACACAAAAAAGGGCTTCATTGCGAAGCCCTTAATATCAAATACCAACTGGATGGGATTAGTACAATCCCAGCTTTTTCTCCAGATAGTGGATATTGGTTCCACCGGCATAGAAGTTTTCGTCGGCCATAATGCGCTTTTGCAGAGGGATGTTAGTTTTAATACCATCCACTACCAGCTCATCCAACGCATGACGCATACGGGCAATCGCTTCATCACGGCTCTCGCCGTAGGTGATCAGTTTGCCAATCATGGAGTCGTAATACGGTGGTACTGAGTAGCCCGCATAAATGTGTGAATCCCAACGCACGCCTAAGCCACCAGGCGAATGGAACATGTTGATTTTACCTGGGCTGGGAATGAAGTTGTCTGGATCTTCTGCGTTGATACGGCATTCAATTGCGTGACCACGGATCTGGATTTGAGACTGATCGATTGACAATGGCTGACCAGCGGCAATACGCAACTGCTCTTTAACCAGGTCAACGCCAGTGATCATTTCAGACACCGGGTGTTCAACCTGAATACGGGTGTTCATCTCAATGAAATAGAACTCGCCGTTTTCATACAGGAACTCGAACGTACCGGCACCGCGATAACCAATTTCAATACAGGCTTTACGACAGCGATCGCCAATTTTGTTACGCATTTGCTCAGAAATACCCGGTGCAGGTGCTTCTTCAACCACTTTCTGGTGACGACGCTGCATAGAACAGTCTCGCTCACCTAGGTGAATTGCATTGCCCTGACCATCGGCTAAAACCTGAATCTCAACGTGACGTGGGTTTTCAAGGAATTTCTCCATGTACACTACGTCGTTACCAAATGCTGCACCTGCTTCCGCTTTGGTGGTTACGATAGATTTGATCAGTTCAGCTTCGCTGCGCACAACGCGCATGCCCCGGCCACCGCCGCCGCCAGCCGCTTTTACGATGATTGGGTAACCAATGCGCTTAGCAATGGCTTTGTTGCGATCTTCGTCGGCAGACAGCGGGCCATCAGATCCCGGCACACAAGGTACACCGGCTTTCTTCATGGCGTTAATGGCTGACACTTTGTCACCCATCAGATTGATGGTGTCAGCGCGTGGGCCGATAAAGATAAAGCCGCTTTTCTCAACTGCGTCAGCAAATTCCGCGTTTTCCGCCAGAAACCCGTAACCCGGGTGTATTGCAATCGAGTTGGTTACTTCAGCCGCTGCAATAATACGAGGAATGTTCAGGTAGCTCTCAGTCGCCTTTGCACTACCGATACAAATTGATTCGTCTGCCAGCAGTACGTGTTTCAGATTGCGATCGGCTGTTGAGTGCACAGCAACCGTCTTGATACCGAGCTCTTTACAGGCTCGTAATATCCGCAGCGCGATTTCGCCGCGGTTAGCTATGAGTACTTTATCCATGTGTGATTACCGCTTATTCAATAATGAAAAGAGGCTGGTCATACTCTACCGCGTCCTGGTTTTCTACCAGAATGGCTTTAACGACACCGGCTTTATCAGACTCGATTTGGTTCATCATTTTCATGGCTTCAACGATACACAGGGTATCGCCAACATTAACGCTTTGACCTACCTGTACAAATTCTTTTGCAGTAGGCGACGATGCACGGTAGAAAGTACCTACCATCGGCGATTTAACCGTATGGCCTGTAGGCGCAGCTGGCTCTGCTTCTGCAACAGGGGCTGGTGCAGGTGCTACAGGTGCAGCGTGCATTGGTGCATGCATAGGCGCGCTGTAGTGAATAGGCGCAGGCATATGTGAGCTGCCGCGGTGAATGCGCACAGACTCTTCGCCTTCCGTGATTTCCAGTTCGGCAATACCTGACTCTTCGACCAGTTCGATCAGTTTTTTAATCTTTCTAATATCCATAATCTGTCTCTGTTAGTGTTGTTTGTTCAGCATATCGACTGCCGCGTCCACAGCGAAATAGTAGCCTTTGGCACCAAAGCCCACTATTACGCCCGCAGCGATATCGGAGAAATAAGAATGATGTCGGAAAGCCTCTCTGGCATGCACGTTCGACAGGTGCACTTCAATAAAAGGAATGTTCACACCCAGTAATGCGTCGCGTAATGCTACGCTGGTGTGAGTGTAGGCCGCAGGATTAATGATGATAGCGTCTACTTCGCCCATTGCACTGTGAATACGATCGATCAACTCGCTTTCCGAATTTGACTGAAAGTGTGACAGTTCAGCCTGTTTTGATTTGGCATACCCGCTTAATGACGACACAATCTCAGACAGCGTCGTGTATCCGTAAGTTTCGGGTTCCCGTTTGCCCAACAGGTTAAGGTTAGGGCCGTTAATAAGTAGTATTTTCATTAAACTTGCAGTAATCATGCGTCTATTTTCGGTGTATTTGCCATTTATACAGAAAAAGCAAAAAATTAACACCCAAAAACGCGTTCAAATCCGACTTAGTGTAAATTAATCCATGATTATAGTGAATAATCTCAAGTTAGCAGCAAAATACTGGTCTAATCAGGGGAGATTGACACAAAGTTTACGTAAGGATCCTCACTCAATGACCCTGAAACCCTGAAAGTTCTCCACCGATTTTGCTGTATTTGTGTTGCAATAAAATGTTAGACGTTAGTTAGTCAATAAACGTCACAAAAAAGTTCGATGAAAAACAATCAGAGTAAAGTTTGTATCAAATGGCAGGGTATCGATACTTTTCAGGCAAATAAAGGGCTAATACCAATTCGCATAGAAGTTCACCCTCAGGGGGTTGCTGAGAGGGCAAACTTCTATGCGAATTGGTATAAAAGAAACCCGTTATGCAACACCGCAATTTCACCGCATTCTTAAACCTTGTGTTAGTGGTGTTGTAACGATGTTTATCCCAGCTTAACGGTAACCTACAAACGGTTGCCTTTTGCGTTCTTGCGGATGGCTTCGGTAAGTGAAATGGCGATGTCGGGTATTGATAATGTTTGATCTACCGCGCCGCGCTTCACGGCTTCTTTTGGCATGCCATATACCACGCAACTTGCTTCGTCCTGAGCAAACGTCACGGAGCCTTTGTTGTGCATTGCCAGCATGCCATCAGCTCCGTCTTTGCCCATACCCGTAAGAATGACGCCGAACGCATTGTTGCCTACGTTGTCGGCAAGACTCTGAAATAGAACGTCTACTGACGGCTTGTGCCCGCTTACACGTTCGCCATCAGTAAGTTGGGTACGGAAATCAGCGCCGTATTTAATCACACTTAGATGGCGGTCACCTGGCGCCAAATAAGCGTGACCAGGCAGTAAGCGCTCGTTGTGTTGCGCTTCTTTTACCGTTAGCGCACACATGCTGTTAAGTCGCTTGGCAAAGCTACTGGTAAAACCGGGGGGCATATGTTGTGTCATTACTATGGCCGGGAATGAGGCGGGCAATCGAATCAGTAAGTCTTTTATTGCTTCGGTACCGCCGGTGCTTGCCCCAACGCCAACGATCAGTTCGGTACCGGTATAGCTCAGTTGCGTCTGGGTTACGCTTTGATTAAGGACGCGTTTTGCCACTTTGGCGCTGGCTGCGGCAATAATTTTACTGGTTACCGTTTCCTGAAAGGCCATAAACTTTGCCTGAACATCAATTTTAGGCTTCGGAATAAAATCAATAGCACCCAGCTCCAGAGCCAGCATAGTGGCATCCGCCCCTTTTTCCGTTAGCGTAGAAATCATAACCACTGGTGTGGGTTTAGCTTTCATCAAGCGATCCAGAAAGGTCAGTCCGTCGACTTTGGGCATTTCGATGTCCAGCGTAATCACATCCGGGTTAAACTTTTTTACCATTTCCTTGGCAACATAGGCATCAGGGGCAGTGCCAACCAGCCTGAGCTGAGGGTGCGAAGAGATGATCTGTGTCATCAGTGAACGGATCAGGGCGGAGTCATCTACAACTAAAACGGATATACTCATAAGGATCACTCAAAAAAATCAACATCACCGGCAATCGGACTGTCTTTAATACGCATGCGGTATTCACTTTCACGGTCAAGAATGGTGTTGTTGTGCATAATTTTAATTTTTCGCACTCTAACCTCGCCCGTATCTGGAAAAAAATAGACTTTCCGGGGATACGGACCAAGCAGATCCCTGGCCAAAATAGGGATTTTTTCTACCTGCAGGTAGTCGAGTACAAATTCGCTGTTGCGCTCGCCAACATTGTTAATGGTAATGCCTTGCAGCACATTCCCCCCGCCAAATACCTTTGCCTCAAGCCTTGACTTGGCTGCCCCCAGTTTTAAAAGATCGTTGATTAGCAGCTCCATAGCAAAAGAACCATAGCGCGCAGATGCATTTAAGCCGTCGGCGGGTGCCAAATCGTCGCTGGGTAACAGAAAGTGGTTCATGCCGCCAATATTGGTGATCGGGTCACGCAGGCATACTGACACACAGGAACCCAGCACTGTTACAATCATGGTAGGTTCACGGGTAGCAAAATACTCGCCTGGTAAAATCTTAACCGCTTCCCGGTCAAAATGCCGGTCGAAGTAGCGATTTGGGATAGGGGCCAGCGGAAGCGTGGTCATTTCGTATCCCTTCACACAACCTGATAGATGGTTTTACCCATCGGGCGCATCAAATTGGCCAGGTGTGAAAAGTTCTCTGAATGGCCGGCAATGTACCAGCCTTTTGGATTTAGCAAGGCGAGCATGCGTTTTACTATCGCTTCCTGGGTGGGTTTGTCGAAGTAAATCATTACATTCCGGCAAAAAATGATATCGACGCCGGGTTTCACTTTGTAGTGACTGTTCAACAAATTCTCCTGGAAAAAACGGATGTGGGTGCGCAATTCGGGAATGACGCGGGCAAAACCACTGTTGGCCCCTTTGCCTTTATGGAAAAACTGTTTTCTTCGGTTTAGGTTGAGTTTTTCAACATGACCGATAGGAAATACACCGGCCTGAGCCTTTTCAAGCATTTTGCTGTCGATGTCGGAAGCTAAAATCGTCACGTTATGCTTGAGGCTTCCGCGTGCTTCTGCGCAGGTCATGGCGATGGAATAAGCTTCCTCTCCGCTGCTGCATGCTGCACACCATATTGTAATTGCTCCCGGATGCGACTCCAGATACGTCGCTAACGCCTCAAAGTGATGTGCTTCGCGAAAAAACGACGTTAAGTTAGTTGTTAGCGCATTAATAAAATGTTCGGTTTCTTCCTTATTGGTATCCAGAAAGGCAAGATACTGTTGAAACGACGTGTGTCCGAGCGCGCGCAGCCGCCGGGAGAGGCGGCTGTACACCATGCTGTCTTTGCTATCGGCCAGATTAATACCCGTTAACTGGCGTATTTTCTGACGGACAGCCTCGAATTCCTTGTTGCTGTATGCGAAAGGCCTGTCCATTTGTTACTCCCGCGCTCAGCTGTTAAAAACTCTCCCATTCGTCATCTTCAGGTTTAGAAGCCTGCAGTGATTTCCTGGAAGCACTGGCCAACGATTTCGCAGAGACTTTGGGCTTTGCGAGCGATGCAATGCGAGCTGGCGGAGGCATAGATGCACTCTCCTGTGTATGCCCAAGTTCGAAGAAGTTTACTCTTGAGATAAGCTGCGCTGCTTGCGAGGTCATACTCTCGGCTGCCGCTGCTGCTTCTTCTACCAACGCTGCGTTTTGCTGGGTCATTTCGTCCATTTGCGTAACTGCTTTGTTGATTTCATCTATACCACTGGCTTGCTCGGCCGATGCTGACGCAATCTCAGACATAATGTCATTTACACGTTGAATGGCCGTAACAATTTCCTGCATGGTTTTGCCTGATTGATTCACCAGTGCATTACCGCTTTCAACCTTGGTTACGGAGTCTGAAATCAGATCCTTGATGTCCTTTGCTGCATTGGCTGAGCGTTGTGCCAGGGTGCGCACCTCCGATGCAACGACTGCAAAGCCTCTGCCTTGTTCACCTGCCCTTGCTGCCTCTACTGCGGCATTCAGTGCCAGAATATTGGTTTGGAAAGCAATACCGTCGATAACACCAATAATATCTTCGATTTTCTTGGCCGACTGATTGATGTCTGCCATGGTACCCACCACCTGCTCAATGAGTTTGCCGCCATCAATGGCAACTCGTGAAGCCTCAGAAGCCAGTCCGTTAGCTTGCTTCGCATTGTCGGCGTTGAGCTGAACCGTGCTGGTGAGCTCTTCCATACTCGACGCCGTTTCTTCGAGGCTGGACGCTTGTTGTTCGGTGCGCGTTGACAGGTCGGTGTTACCTTTGGCAATTTCAGCCGAGGCGTTGTTAATTGTTTCGGAACCCGCGCGTATTTCGTGAATGATGTTCGTGAGGTTAGATACAAACTCGTTCACCGATGTGGCAAGTTGTTTGAACTCGCCTTCGTATTCGCGTTCCAGTCTTGTGGTGAGGTTACCCTTCGATAGCATCAGCATGATGTCGCATATGTCGTTAACGGCCATCTTGCGTCCGGTAATGTCGGTAGCATACTTCACCACTTTAAATACCCGGCCATTGTGATCGATAATCGGACTATAAGTAGCCTGAATCCACACTTCCTTACCACCATTACCGATGCGATGAAACTCGCCAGACTGGAACTGTCCGTCGTTGAGTTGTTCCCAGAATAAGCGATACTCGCTGCTGGCGCGTTGCGCAGGGTCGATAAACATACTGTGATGTTTTCCCTGGATGTCTTTCAAGCTGTAACCCATGGTATTCAGGAAGTTATCGTTTGCGGTGACGATTTTGCCAGAGGGTTCAAATTCGATCACAGCCTGCGACTGATTAATAGCATTAATTTGGCCTGAAAAATACGCGTTGCGAAGCTTGTCTTCGGTGATATCAACGGCGTACTTAACCACGCGGGTTACTTTGCCATTGCCAGCCGTAACGGGGTTGTACGACGCCTGGACCCATACCTCATTACCGCCTTTATCAAACCGTAAATATTCACCGCTAAAGAATTCGCCTTTAGCCAGCTTTGCCCAAAACTCCTTGTACTCGGCGGACTGCGCATAGTCATTGGCGACAAATATTTTGTGGTGCTTGCCAATAATGTCGCTTTCGTCGTACCCCATGAGGGTAAGAAAGTTTTCGTTGGCTGCGACTATTTCGCCATTAGGCCGGAACTCAATGACACCCTGGCTGCGGTCAAGGGCGGCCAGTTTGTTAGAAGACAAATTGAATTGTGTTTTGTCTACCCACTCTACAATGGCGCCATCGGGGGTGCCTTGGGCATCCAGCAACGGGGTGAGCTTCAGGTCGAAGTTAACATCCCCAACGACAATAGAAGATTCCATTGGCGCCGTAAGCTCGGCTAAGATCCGTCGCTGATGGGCAGGATTTCTATGGAACTGGTCGATATTCTGACCCACCAGATTATCGGCCGAAAAGTGTGGCAACACCGTCCGGATTTCATCTTCGTAATTCTTCAGCAAATGATAAACGGCGGGGTTTGCATAGATGATATTTCGGTTTTTATCCGCCACCATTACACCAGAAGAAATGGCTCCCAACGCAATTTCATAAAAAGCCGGTGTTTTGGGTGCTGGGGCGCTGCCGCCGCCAAATAGATCGCGTAAGTTCATACTGAGCCCTCGTTCTGCTGATTCATGCTGTCGAATATGCCGATTTCCTCACTGGTAATCAGCCGCTCGATATTGACCAGAATAACTAATCCATCATCCACGCTGGCCAAGCCGTCTAAGTAACGGCTGTCAAAAGCAACCCCAAACTCAGGTGGCGGATGTACTTCATCTTCTGTGACATTGATAACGTCGGAGACGCTATCGACTACTATGCCAACAATGCGATCCTTTACATTGAGCATGATGACAATAGTAAATTCATTATAGGTCGCTTCACTGACCTTAAATTTCACGCGCAAATCGACAATTGGCACAATGTCGCCGCGCAGGTTAATAACCCCTTTGATAAAACTGGGCGCGTTGGCAATTTTCGTTACAGGTTCATAGCCGCGAATTTCCTTTACCTGGATAATTGCCAGGCCGTACTGTTCTTCACCCAGCATGAAAGTCAGATATTCTTTGCTGTCGCCCATAGACGTTGCATGCAATTTTTCCTTCGATGACAATGATTCCATCCGGATTACCCCACTTGACTCAATTGTTCAGTTTTCGCGAGATTATCAACATCGATAATCATTGCGACTTTGCCATCACCCAAAATTGTTGCGCCCGAAATACCTTCGACCTTGCGGTAGTGGCGCTCCAGACTCTTTATTACTACCTGCTGTTTACCCAACAACTGATCTACAATGATGCCGTAGCGCTTTTTACCAATTTCAACCAGCACAATGATCGACTCAGCAAGGGGTTTTGCCTGCCCTGGAATGCGCATTTGATGATGCAACGAAACCAGCGGCCAGTAGGTGTCTCTGCTCCACAGTACATTGTCGTTGGCCAGGGTTTTAATCTGTTGCGCAGTGGGTTGTAGGGACTCAATAATGTTGAGTAACGGAATGATGTAAGTTTCACCACCGACTGAAACACATAGTCCGTCAATGATTGCCAGTGTGAGCGGCAATTTAATTGTGAATGTTGAGCCCTGACCCGCCGTAGACTGAATGTCGATAGTACCTTTTATGGCTTCAATGTTTCGGCGCACTACATCCATGCCGACGCCGCGCCCGGATACGTCCGTTACTGCTTCAGCAGTAGAAAATCCTGGTGCAAAAATAAGCTGCCACACGGCTTCGTCTGGCATGGACTCGTCCACGGCCATTCCATTGCTCAGGGCTTTCTTCAGTATTTTTTCCCGACTCAGGCCACCGCCGTCATCCTGAATACTGATCATAATATTACCGCCGCGCTGTTCCGCTTTAAGCATCACAGTTCCCACTTCCGGTTTACCCGCTGCCAGGCGTTTCTCAAGTGGCTCTATGCCATGGTCCAGGCTGTTTCTTACCAGGTGGGTCAGTGGATCCGCGAGCTTTTCAATCATGCTTTTATCGACTTCGGTTTCGCCGCCTTCGATAACAAGCTCAATTTTTTTGTTGAGGGTTTTTGCAAGGTCGCGGACCAACCGGGGAAAACGGTTAAACACAAACGAAACGTGAATCATACGCATCGACATGGTCGCTTCCTGAATCTCGCGGATGTTTCTGGCCAGTTCTTCCAGTGTGGCGTTGAGTTTTTCGCCGGTGCTACCTTCTACTTCCTGGCCTATCATCGACAAAATCGACTGCGTGATTACCATCTCGCCAACCAGATTAACGACATTATCGATCTTGACTGTGTCTACGCGAATTGAGCCGGTTTCCGCCCCTGCATTTTGTTTTACCGGAGCAGACTTGGAAGGCATGGCTACGGATGAAGGCTTCTTGGCGACTTTCGACGTTGTTTTTTCATCGGTAAAAAAGCCAAATGCTTCTTCATCTGGCACAGGTTTAACTGGTTTGGGATCAGTGAAAAATCCAAAACCCTGGTCTGCTTCGCTTTCTGCCGTCGGCTGTGATTGAGTCGCGACTGATATGGACTCGGTGCCTGGTGCGTCGTCGAAAAAGCCGAAGCCGTCATCGACACCGTCGGTTTCTGCACTCGCGCCTGATACTGGCTCGTCATCGAAGAACCCGAAGCCGTCTTCTTCTTCCGTGTTTGCTTTTGAAGAAGGCTCAACATGATCATCGATATTTAATATTGCCTGTAGATCTGCTTTGCCTTTTTCAATTTGTTGCCAGTCAATGTCACTTTCATTCTGGTAACATTTGATGATTACACCCAGGGTGTCTGTGGTTGCCAGCAAAACATCCACGATATCAGTGGTGAGATCCAGTTCGTTGTTTCGAGCCTTGTCCAGAATGGTTTCCATTACATGGGTTAGCCCGGTGAGAGCATCAAATCCAAATATTCCACTGCCACCTTTTATGGAGTGCGCGGCGCGAAATATACTGTTTAAATCTTCCGGATCAGGGGAATCTGTAGATATATTCAGCAATAGTTCTTCCATGGTTTGAAGGTGTTCATTACTTTCTTCAAAAAACACGGTGTGAAACTGATTCATATCTACAGACATGATGGTTACCCCAGCAATTTAGACGCTATAGCCAGTAATTTGGATGGGTCAAAAGGCTTCACCATCCATCCGGTTGCCCCTGCTGCTTTACCCTGCGCTTTTAACGTTTCGCCAGCCTCGGTGGTAAGCACAATTATGGGCACCGCACGAAAGCTGGCCATTCCGCGTAAAGACTTGATTAACGTAATACCGTCCATATTTGGCATATTCTGGTCGGTTAGCACAAAGTCGTATCGGGTGGACTGACACTTATCCAGTGCAATCTTGCCGTCGGCTGCGGTTTCAACATCGTAACCAGCGCCCCGCAATGTCACTTCCACCATTTGCCGAATAGACATCGAATCATCAACAACTAGTATCTTTTTACCCATATTCTGTTAATTCCTTGCTATAGAGATAGTCGTAAGATTACCTTTGGCATTTCTTTCTACTGATTCGCACAGTGCATCCATCAGCGCGAGTCCTCTGCCACTCAAGGTTTGCTGTTGCCCGCCAACATCTGTTTTGCAAAAGCCCGGGCCCGAATCCTCCACTGTCACTCTTATAAACGTAGTAGAGTTTGTGTAAATGTGAATATTTATTTGATCATTTTCCTGCAGCCCGGCTATCCGTTCATCTCTTAGACTTAAATAGGCAGAAAAGCCGTCGATGTCGTTCTTTAAAGCAGAGTCGATTTGGAGGATGCCGTGATCTACTGCGTTATTAACCAATTCAGCTAATACCGTAAACGTCTTTTGGCAGAGGGCTTTGGGTAGGTCGGCATTTTGCAGGATAAACATTACCTGGCTCAGAATATCCATGCGGACAATGGCCTTGCCTTTCACTTTGAAGTGATAATCAAGTTCGCCGAACTCTTCTGATACCGGCTCGACTTCCGTTTTAACGCCTTCGCGCAGTGTCTTGCCGCTTAACACACATAATGTAATGTCGTCTTCAATGGGCCGGCCCTGTGCGTGCGTCATACAGATGTCCATTAAGTCGATAAGGCTTTTGCCACTACTTGCCAATGCGGCTGCGTGCTCAATGAGGCGATTGAGTGTAAGGGATTTTCCCGCAGCATTTGTTTGTTCGATCAGTCCGTCAGAAAACATGGCGACCTGATTCAAGCCTTCCGTGCTTATTTGTTCCGTTGTTACGCTAAAATCTTCCGGATCAAGAATTCCCAACGGCATAGAGCGGGATTTGTAACGAAGCAGATCGCCATTCTCCATACTGCACAGTACGTCAGGTAACCCCGCATTGATAACAAATACCGTTTTGGTGTAGGGGCAAATTTCCAAGCCGAGTACGGCAATAAAGCGGTCATCGGGTAATTCGAAGAACAGTTTTCGGTTTATTTCGTGAAAAATTTCGTCGAGGGGTTTGCCTTTCGATGCCATGGCTCTGGCAATAGATATCAGCGGCAATATACAGATAGCTGCCGCAAGACCGTGGCCCATGGCGTCAGCCAGAAAAATCTGCACTTTGCCTGTTGGCGTAGGTGGGCAAAAAATAATATCGCCGCTAAAAGTAGTCATTGGTTCGCTTTGCACCTGCACATAGTCAGGCAGGTTGTACTGACCTTTGGCCATGTTGTCGTAAACGTGTTGAGCGAGCGCTTCTTCCTGGGCTTTTTCGTCGATGAACTGGGTCAGCAGGCGATTTTTGTTGGCTAGTTCAATGTTGGCTTTCTTGAACGACATTAAGTTGCGGATTTTTTCCCACAACAAATTAATACTAACGGGCTTTACCAGGTAATCGTGCACACCCGAAGCAAAGCTTTTGGCTATGCTGCCAACGTCTTCGTCGGCAGACACCATCAAAATATAGGGCTTGAGACCGGAGCGTTGCAAAAAGGGAATTAACGATGCGCCATCACCATCGGGTAAGTGGTTGTCGATGATAGTGATATCAAAGCGATGACGTGTGACGGCCTCTTTGGCATCAGCCAGGCTATGACACGCCACCACCGTCAGGTGCTTGCTTAATAGGTCTGCAAGTACCAGTTCACAAAAAATAGTGTCATCGTCAACAACCAGAATTGAGAAGGCACCCGGAGGGAAGTGCATGCGTTTCATTTAACATTAACCGTTAACGTATCGTAACCATTTTGTCGAAATTGGCGATTTGAAGTATTTCTAACGCCGTTCCTTTCGCACTTACAATTTCCACGTTGCAGTTGATGCTTTTGGCTCGCTTTTGAAGCAGCACAATCATCCCCAGTGCGGCACTGTCGAGGTACATTACCCTCGAAAAATCCAGGCTAATGGTCTTACCGGCATTTTTTTCTAGCAGTTTGTTGTACTGCTCGGTAAAAGATTTATGAAAGCTAAAATCAAAACGTTCAGGTATTGCAATCGTTGTACTCATTCGTGTTCCTTAAAATAACTCTATTTCGCCGGCATCAACTGAAGAGGATGAAACAGGGTTGTGGAGTCCTGCCCACTCGTTTTTGATTTTCTGTATGAAGGCGTCTGGTTGTTGTATGGCTTGCGTCCGCTTCTGATCATCGAGTAAGTCATCCAGGTGCATAGTAAGAACCGACATTACGTTAACGGTGTACTCAATATACTGCCGGTTGATATCGCCAAACTGCAGGCTTCGGGTTGCATCACTCAAAGCACAATCCAGTTTCATAGCCAGTTCGTGCAAACCTGACGTTACTTTCTGATCGTGTTCAGCCTTGCCGATGATGCGTTCCAGCTCGGTATTGATGTCTTTTTTGGCTTCGATTACGTAGCTCACGTCGTAGGCAGCGAGCACGCCGATTCGATCGCTTAATGACGATATTTTACTGTTGATCCCATTAATCTGAGTTTGAATGGATTCACTAAACTGCGCAGAGCGATTGGACAAAGTGCGAACCTCATCGGCGACTACCGCAAAACCTCTGCCATGTTCACCGGCACGTGCCGCTTCAATGGCGGCATTTAACGCCAGTAAATTGGTTTGTCCGGCAATGCTATCGATGTCTTTTAATGCCTTAATAACAGAGGGCACCGTTTCATTAATAGCAGTTATCTGCTCGAGAATCTCCATGATGCCCGCTGACATATCTACGGTACTTTGAATGAAGCGGTCCAAGGTAACCGCAGTGCGCTCTGCGAAATTGCGCATTTGGTCACTGTGCAATTCTTCACTGCTGTCATCAACCGTGATCAGGCTGTGAATGGTATCGCTTTGCTGGTCAACTAAACCCCTGAGTTCTAAAAAACTGCCACTGAGTGTATCCACTGCGTCGTTGTGCGTTGACAGTATATTGTTCAGGCTGCTGGTACAGTCGGTTAATACTTCAGTACATGTGGCTGTAATTTGCCCGAATGCGCCGGTGTTATCCGGCATCACTGGTGTAATTTTTTGTGTCTTCTGTGCAAGGGCTTCGTTGGCTGCTGGGGAATCGTTATCCTTGTTAAGTACAAAGTCGGCAGCGAAGGCAGCGGCTGCAAGTATTACAACGGCAATAACACCATAGCCCGACCAAGCTATGAGCACAGCTATGAGTGAGGCGATCCCCAACACTGTTAGTTTATTTGTGTTCATCCGTTTCACCGGCCCTTATTTGCGTTCTTTAGGTTTGCTGTAGAGACGAATTGTTGAAATGCAATTGATTGAAAAGTAATAATTTATTAGCTTTCAGTGCATGTAGTGTGAAAAATCAGGATATTCATCTCACACTAAATGTAGGCAAGGATCTGAGGTCTTGCAAATTGTCAGACTAAAAAGAATATTTATTTGTATCAAATGGTTAATTGAAGCTGTAAAGCCTGGCTTTACGTCAATTTTACGGCGTGTGTGCCAGTTTAATGACGGAATTTCGGTGCCTTTAATCAATCAAAAGGCACCGGTCCAAAGGTGGGCGATAATCGTTAGTTAAGCGCTGCGTTTACGTGTTGGGCAAAGGGTTCCGCGCGCATAAATCCGGTGATCCTCGCTTTGCTCAGTTCATTGCCCTGATCGTCGAAAAATAAAATGGTGGGAAGCCCGAGAATCGAAAAATGTTCCTGAAACGCCAGATTGGTGGGTGTGTTATCGGTGAGATCAATCTGCATCCACACGGTATTACTGAGCGCTTCCACCACAGCCGGATCCGGAAACGTGTACTTCTCAAATTCTTTACACGCCACACACCAGTCGGCGTAAAGATCTACCATTACCGACTTACCCTGGGCATTGGCGTCGGCCAGCTTTTGCGTAAAGTCTGACAGGTCTTTCACCACTGAAAACTCAGAATGCGTTTTCGATGCAGACGTCCCTTGCGACGTTGTGCTGGTGGGTAAGTGCACCGAGCCAAACAGCGTTTGATAGCCCAGCATGGCACTGCCAAACAGGCCTACAAATATGACTACCGCTCGCACGCCTTTCCAGAAGCTGCTGGCAGAGGACTGGTTAATAATTTGGAAATAACCGAAAGTGGCCAAACCTAAGCCTGCCCACAGCAACAGGGTGAGATCTGAATTCCACAAGCGCTCCACAAACAAGATTGCAACGGATAACAGCATAAAGCCAAAGGTGGTTTTTACCACGTTCATCCAGTTGCCCGCTTTGGGCAGCAGCTTTCCGCCAGTCATGGCAAAAATAATTAACGGAATACCCATGCCCAGGCTCAGCGCGTATAACGCAAGGAATCCCAGCAGTAAATCACCACTTTGCGCGATAAACAGCAGAATACCGGTTAACGGTGCCGTGGTGCACGGTGAAGCAATCAGGCCCGACAATACTCCCATCACAAACACGCCTGTCAGGCTTCCGCGCTGCTGAGCATTACTTACTCCGGTGAGTTTTTCCTGCCATTTGCTGGGCAACTGTATTTCGTAGGCACCAAACATGGCAACGGCAAGGGCAACAAACAATACAATAAAGGTGATCAGGATAGCCGGATGCTGCAAAGCTGCCTGAAATTGTACACCCGCCGATGCAACCACCAGTCCGAGTACTGAATAAGTGATTGCCATACCCTGAACGTACACAAACGACAACGTAAATGCCCGGGAAGCTTTTACCTCTTTCCCTTGCCCTATCACAATACCGCTAACGATGGGGTACATGGGGAATACACATGGCGTGAATGCCAGACCTACGCCTAACAGTAAAAATAACGCGAGTGTAATAGGCAGGCTATCCTGCTGTAATTTTGATGCCAGATCGAATTGCTGACTAACCGCAGGTTGCTCTGATGTGGATATAGCGGATTGCTCTGTTTGATCAGGCGCGCTGAGCGGTGCCGTTACCTGGCTCTCTGTACCAACGGCATTTAAATAAATAACCTTGGTCGTGGGCGGGTAACACAGACCCGCTGTGGCGCAGCCCTGATAACGCAGCTTAACTACACCATCTTTTACGCTATTCTCAATCGGATAAGTAAACGCCAGACGATTAAAGAACACCTCAGAAATACCAAAAAATTCATCTTCTATCTGATCGGCGGGGGGAAAAACCGGCTCACCCACGGTGGCGTTTTTGGTAACGGTTTTAAATTGCTTCTTGTACAGGTAGTAGCCTTCAGCAATATCAAACGTGACAACCAGTTTGTCGCCTTGCTGCGAAAAATCGAATACAAACGCTTCATCAACGGGCAGAAATTGTGGCTCGTCGCTGAATAAATCCTGCATGTTGTCATTACTTAACTGGGCTGAGGCGACCTGACTCAGTAAGCTGCTCAATAATAGCAGCAGTAGTAGCATTGGCTTGCGTATCACAAATAGTTGTCCTTCTTACTTCCTGATAATTACTTGTTGTACCCAGTGCAAGTAGTCCTCGCTGGCCTGCACAGAGTTTAACACTACCCATTGTGGGATTTCATAAGGGTGTATGGCACTTACAACGTTATAAGCCTCATCGATCACCTGAGGCGTAGATTTAATGATCAACTGCACTTCTTCGTCGCTAACCACTTTACCTTCCCACCGATACAGTGAACGGATCCCAGGTACAATTTGCACACAGGCAGCCAGATGGCGTTCGAGCAATGCTTCGGCAATTTCATTAGCCGACGTTGTGGAATGGGTGGTGGTTAACACTATACACAGTGGATTCATCCTTGCCTCACTAGACCGATAAAACAACAAAAACTATTCATTTATTAACTGGCTGCACTGGTTACGGTGATACCTAACTGAATCATTACGACACAGTATATAAAATCGATGACTTGGAATTATCCAAACTTACCCCATTTTAATTAAAATAACCTTAAGAGAACGCCATCGTTTTTCTTTTACTCGAAACGGGATAGTACTTTGCAAATTTTACTACTGCTTTTTATTTTAATGCCCATTGCTGAAATAGCACTACTGCTTCAGGTAGGCGATATGATTGGCGGGTGGAATACCGTTGGGCTCATTCTGGTTACCGCATTTGTGGGTGCCTATCTGGTGCGTCAGGAAGGCTTGTCTACGCTACAAAAAGCCCAGCAAAAACTGGCAAAAAACGAAGTGCCCGGCAAAGAGATGATGGAAGGGATGATGCTGGTGATTGCCGGGGTGCTGCTTGTAACACCGGGGTTTATAACCGACATTATTGGATTTTTGTTTGTGTTGCCATTCAGCCGTCAGTTTATGGCAGGCAGGTTGGCAAAACACCTCACTGTGCGCGCGGTGCAGGGCGGTAATCAACAGTTCTACTATTCGAATACACAACAGCGCCAGGGTAATGACGGCGACCCTATTGAAGGAGAATATACCGACACTACCCGCACCGACGAATCCAAACGTCTGGACCGTTAATTTAGTTAGTTATTTATACCGGCATCAAGGCGTTTTAGTTTGTCTTCCATAAACGCCTCAAATTCCTGTTGAGTCTGAGGTTGCTCAGGGTGACCCTGCCAGGTAGCAAAGAAGCCGTACTGGTAAGTTGCTTGTGGTACAAATTTGAATAAATAATCGTGTGGGCCTTCAAACTGCTCCGCTATCTGATCATTTTTAACAAACAACGCCAAACCTAAATCCCACTCATCGCCCAACAGATTTTGCTTGCCGTAAGTTGCAATCATCGTCCAGTGTTCACCGTGCTTCTCAATGTAGTTTACATTGTCGTGACGCACTAAACCCGTAACCAGATTATCCAGGGGAACGGATGATGTTACTGTCACTAATGTTGAAGGATCGCCTGCGTTAATCTGATAGTGAGTAGTTACATCAGCACTAACACCTGCTACGTCCCAACCCTCATAACGCACTTCAAATTCGCTGGTGTCGCCGCCATCTTTCAGCAGTGACCAGTGTGTGTTGTTTACCTGCTTAAAGTGCTCAACATTATCACCCATCCAACGACCCAGTGCGCCAAGACCCACGGATTTACCCACCTTTAATGCATCGCCGCCCCAATCTGACAGTTCGTGGTAGCTGTCGTAGCCATCCTGACCTACCTTGCTCAGCACCATATCGCTGGTGGTTTTTACAAACACATCAATGCCATTGCGCCAATCAAGGTATAAGCGATAACCCACAAGATCGTTTTCCCAGCCTGGCCCTTCATAACGCAAATAGTAAGAGTGATCGGTAAGCTGTGCAGGTGAAGTGAAGGCAGTCACTGGTTCAAATGTAAAATTATCAGCAACATACTTCTGACCATCCCAGGCACCGCCCTGACGAACAGACAGTTCGGCGTGTGTTCGTTGTACAGGCTCTGCAGAAGTAACTGAATCTTTTACGGTTTCTGGAGATTTATTACAGGCTGTTAAGCTAATGCTGGCAGCAATAATAGCGGCTAAAGTCGTGCGATTCATGACGGTCTCCGAGGGTTAAAATCAACATATTTTTTACCTATCATATTGACAAATGCCACCGGTGGCAATTATTTTAAATATTATTAACAATTGACCAGGTGTGGTATACCAACCTTCTTCTTTTAAACAGGTTGGGTTATGCGCACCGTTATTGTCGCCACTCTTGTTCAATATATATACAGAGTGAGTGGCGCTAAAACACAGTAAAAGGGTTGTGATGCCGAATTTTAGTTTAGCGGGAAAGCGCGCATTGGTAACCGGTGCAAGCCGGGGAATTGGGCAGGCAATGGCCATTGCACTGGCGGAAGCGGGCGCAGATGTCATTTGTGCCAGTTCGGGAGCCGGTGGTTGCGACCACACAGTTGAGCAAATCAATAGTCTGGGGACAGTGAGAGCGGAACAGGTTTATGCTGATTTGTCAGACATGCAGGCGGTAGAGGCGATGGCCGAACAAGCCCTGGCGCTGTGGGGCGGGATCGATATTCTGGTAAATAATGGCGGCACAATATATCGCGAGCCTGCGGTAACCTTTCCGCTGGACGCCTGGCAACGGGTGTTAACAGTGAATCTGGATGCGGCGTTTCTGCTAAGCCAAAAAATCGGTAAAGCCATGATTGCTCAAGGCGGCGGTAAAATCATCAATACCGCGTCTATGCTCAGCTACAGCGGCGGCATTACCGTTCCTGCGTACACCGCAAGTAAACACGCTATTGCCGGGTTAACCAAAGCCCTGGCAAATGAGTGGGGCGCGTCAAATGTGCAGGTAAATGCCATTGCGCCCGGATACATTCGCACCGACAACACCCAAGCCCTTCAGGACGATGCAAAACGCAGTACTGAAATTTGTGCCCGCATTCCCGCCGGTCGTTGGGGTGAAACAGAAGACCTTAAAGGGGCTGTGGTGTTTTTAGCCAGCCCAGCCAGTCAGTATGTCAATGGCCATGTGTTGGCAGTTGACGGTGGATTTTTAGCCCGATAGCCAGGTGGTATAACTCATGACTACAGAATACGAAACGCGATACGCCATCGGTCAGCGCGAAGCAAAACAATACGATACCCAGGAACTGCGCAATGCCTTCCTGGCTGACAAACTTATGCAACCAGGCAAAGTGTATTGGATTTATAGCCACTACGAACGCTTTATGGTTGGCGGTGCTGTTCCATTGGAAAATGGGCTGGTACTGGAAACACTGGATGCGCTTAAATCAGCAAGCTTCACGGCCCGTCGGGAAGTGGGTGTGATAAACGTAGGCGGCCCCGGCAAGATTACTGTAAACGATGCCGAATATGCGCTGGAAAAAGGCGAGGCACTTTACATTGGAGCAGGCGAGTACGATGTTACGTTCTATTCCGACAGTGCTGAAAACCCCGCGCACTTTTACCTGAATTCTGCACCAGCACATGCAAGCTACCCGTGTAAGAAAGTGGGTAAAGACGATGCCAATGTGCTGCATATGGGGTCTGCTGAAACGGCCAACGAACGCGATATTCATCAGTTGATCATCAACAGCGTAGTGCAAACCTGTCAGTTACAAATGGGCCTTACCCGGCTGTATCCGGGCAGCGTATGGAACACCATGCCAGCGCACCAGCACGACCGCCGAAACGAAGTGTATTTCTATTTCGATATCGCAGAACAACAAGCGGTATGCCATTTTATGGGTGAGCCAAAGGAAACCCGCCACCTGTTCGTGCAAAACGAACAGGCTGTATTGTCACCCCCCTGGTCGATTCACTGCGGCTGCGGCACGGCAAGTTATGCGTTTATATGGGGTATGGCCGGGGAGAATCTCGACTATGACGATATGGACAAGTTTCCCGCCAGTGAGCTGCGCTAGGAGTTGGCAATGAGCTTGTTTAAAACCTTACCGTTTGCGTTGCTGACCTCGTTATTCCTGATTGCAGGATGCAGCGACAACGCAGTAACTGATAACAAAGTCGTGCTAAGACTGGGTCATACCCTGGACACTCAGCACTCGGTTCACAAAGCCATGGTGTTTTTTGGTGAGCGCCTTGCTGTACTGTCGAACGGCCAGATGGATGTAAAAATTTATCCCGGTAGCCAGTTGGGTACTGAGCGGGAAATGATTGAGCTGCTGCAAATTGGATCACTATCCATGACAAAGGTATCAGCAAGCCCGCTTGAAGGCTTTGCTCCGGCCATGAAAATTTTCAGCATCCCCTATATTTTCCGCGATAACGATCACTACTGGACTGTGCTAAACAGTGATATCGGTAAAAATTTGTTGAAGGGGATAGAGGATTTTAAACTGAAAGGTTTGGCGTACTACGATGCCGGTAGCCGCAGTTTTTACACCAATGACAAACCTATCCATTCACCGGCCGATTTAGCCGGCTTGAAAATTCGTGTACTGAACAGCCCTACTGCAGTGCAAACTGTACGCGAACTCGGTGCTGCCGCCACGCCGGTGGCATGGGGGGAACTGTATACGGCATTGCAGCAAGGCGTAGTAGATGGCGCTGAAAACAATCCGCCCAGCTATTACCTTTCACGTCACTACGAAATCGCGCGCTATTACTCCCTTGATGAACATACGTCAGTACCAGATGTGATGCTGATGTCGTTGCGCACCTGGGAAAATCTCAACCCGGAGCAACAACAATGGGTAGCTCAGGCCATGGCAGAGTCTGTGGTATTTCAACGCGAAGCCTGGCAGGCATCAACCAAGGAATCGCTTGAAATGGTGATTGCTGACGGTGTAGAGGTGATCTACCCCGACAAAGGCCCTTTTGTTGACGCGGTTAAACCGTTTCACGACAGTCTGCGCGACACCGAAATTGGTGCGTTAATCGAACAAATTAAGGCTATGTAATATGCGCTCAATTATTGCATTTATCGACCGTACAGTAGCAGGTGCACTTATCCTGGCAATGTTAGGAATTCTGTTGGCGGTCGTGTGGCAGGTTATATCTCGCTACATTTTAAAGGATCCAGCGTCAGTGACCGAAGAACTGTCGCGCTTTTTTCTGATTTGGATTGGCTTGCTGGGAGCGGCATACGCCTATCGCCAGAAGGTGCATTTGGGCTTTAATCTGATTGTTGAAAAGCAACCAGCACAACGCCGTAAAGTCATCCTCACATTGGTTGAGCTATTAGTGTTTGGCTTTTGCGCAACTGCACTGCTGTATGGCGGTAATCAACTGGTTAGCCTAACTCTGCAACTTGAGCAGATTTCTGCAGCGCTGGAAGTAAAAATTGGGTATGTGTACACAGTACTACCCATTACCGGTGCGTTGATCATGCTGTATTGCCTGATAAATATCCGCAACCTGTGGGTTTCCGACGATGTGGAGGCACTATAAATGGAAATGACCGCGATTGTACTGGTTGTTGCGTTTTTTGCCTTATTAGTATTAAACGTGCCAATTTCTTTTAGCATTGGTATTGCAACGCTCATCGCCATGCTCATGAGTATCGACTTTACCCCCGCTGTTACCACCATCGCTCAGCGAATGGCGGGGGGCCTAGACAGTTTTGCCTTACTTGCCATTCCGTTTTTCGTGCTCTCGGGCATGATCATGGGGCGTGGTGGTATCGCTAAACGCCTGATCAACTGCGCGCTTGCGCTGATTGGCTCGCTACCGGGTGGGTTAGCACTGGTTAACGTGGTGTCGTGTATGTTGTTCGGCGCCATTTCTGGTTCTGCGGTTGCTACAACCTCGGCGATTGGCAGTTTTATGTTACCCGAGATGAAAAAGCAGGGTTACGACGAAAACTTCAGTGCCGCAGTGACCGCAGCGGCGTCAACCACCGGCATGCTGATCCCTCCCAGTAATATTCTGATTGTTTATGCTATTGCCAGTGGCGGCGTGTCGATTGCCGCGCTGTTTATGGCGGGTTATTTACCAGGCATTATGGTTGGCCTGAGTTTGATGATTGTGTGTTATTTCCACGCGAAGCGAAAAGGTTATGCAACCACAGAGCGTTTACCGTTAAACGTTGTGGCAAAACAGGTTGCGGCAGCCTTGCCAAGTTTATTCCTGATTGTGCTGGTTATTGGCGGTATTGTGGGCGGTATTTTTACTGCCACTGAAGCTGGCGCCATCGCGGTAGTGTATTCCCTCGTTCTTGCCGTTGGTGTGTATCGTGAAGTGCAGGTTAAACAATTGCCCGATATTCTGCTTAAGTCTGCAGAAACCACGGCGATCGTTATGTTGCTGATAGGTGCCTCTACCGCCATGTCGTGGATGCTCTCGTTTGAAAATATTCCACAGAATATCAGCGCGTTTTTGCTGGATATCAGCGACAACCCTATTGTGATTTTATTACTGATCAATCTGCTATTGATTGTTGTAGGGGCGTTTTTGGACATGACACCAGCAGTACTTATCTTTACCCCGATTTTCCTGCCGGTAGCCATGCAACTGGGTATGTCACCGCTGCAATTCGGGATCATGATTGTACTTAACCTGTCGATCGGCTTGTGTTCGCCGCCTGTGGGTGCGGTATTGTTTATTACCTGTGCCATTGCGAAAACGCGTCTCGACAAAATTATTAAACCGTTATTGCCATTGTATGGCGCCATGTTTGTAGTGCTGATGCTGGTAACCTATGTAGCCTGGTTTAGCGAAGCGTTGCCTGCTGTATTTGGCTTATAGACAGGGCGTGTCAATAACGGTATAAACGCTTGTGGTCTGGCCTTGTGGCACTTTGGTGACACTCCGGGTAGACTCGCAGGCGCACAATAACAAGAAAACGAGAATTGCCAGATGGAAAAGAAACCTACCATTAATGACGTTGCCAGACTGTCCGGTGTGTCCAAGCGAACGGTATCGCGAGTAATAAACGGTGCCACTAACGTTGGTGCGGCCACCCGTGAACGGATTCAGCAGGTTATTGATGAGCTGGGTTTCTCCCCCGACAAGCAAGCTCGTGGCTTGGCGGCAAGTCGCTCCTATTTAATCGGGTTGATTTACGATAACCCGGATGCCTTGTATATCGACCAGGTTCAGCGTGGTGTGTTGAGCGTGTGCTCCGAGAAGGGCTATGAACTGGTTGTGCACCCTTGCCACTATCGCAGCGACGACTTTATCAGCAACTGCGTTAATTTTGTGAGACGCTCCAATATCGATGGTGTCATTGTGCTGCCGCCGGCGTCAGAAGCGAATGAGCTTGCCAAGGCCTTGCAAAATCACGGCATAAATTATGTACGTATGACGTCGGTGAAAATTGACGAGCAAGAGAACATCGTGGTGTCGGATGACCGCGCTGCGCTTAGCGACATGGCGCGTTACCTGGTATCGCTGGGGCACAAAGACATTGCCATTATCAGTGGTCCAAAGCATTACTATTCAACCGTAGAACGTTTGGAAGGGCTTACTCATACTCTGGCTGAACTGGGCATGCCTGTGCCTCCTGAACGTATTATTGAAGGTAAAAACAGTTACGAAAGCGGCATAGAGTGCGCCAGAACGCTGTTAATTCAAACTCCTCGCCCGCAGGTAATTGTTGCCAACAACGATGAAATGGCTGCAGGGGTACTAAAAGTTGCCCATGAAATGGGCATTGATGTGCCTGGTGAATTATCGGTAGCCGGATTCGACGACAACTTATTTGCTTCCAGGGTGATTCCGTCACTCACTACGGTACAACGTCCGGTTGTGGCGATGGCGGGTCTTGCAGCGAAAAAAATTGTTGCATTAATTGAAAATAAACCTACTGAAGACGTTGACGACTACATTGTAAAGCCGCATCTGATCATTCGGGAATCTACCCGCAAAGTCACAAAATAAAAAGATTTTGCTTGAAAGAGCATTTGATTGTGTCTTAAAATGCCACCGGTGGCACACATGTTAAAAATGTGCTATCTTAAAATCAGTAACCAAGCCTTGCACTAACGTGAGATATGATTCGCTATGACAACTCAGACTCAGTTGATAAAAGTTCATCCAAACGACAACGTCGCAGTTGCCACCATGCCGCTTTCGGCAGGCGAACACATTGATTCACTGGCGCTGGTGTTGCTGGAAGATATTCCTGCTGGCCATAAAGTGGCGTTGCGGGCCATATCAGCAGGTCAGGCAGTGGTAAAATACGGCTTTACCATTGGTATTGCCCAAACCGACATTGCCCAGGGCCAGCATGTGCATAGTCACAATTTAAAAACTGCTTTAAGTGGCCAGGAATCGTATACCTATTCACCTAAGTCGGTACCTGCACCCATTACCCGTCCAAGTGTGGCGTCGTTTATGGGCTACCGCCGTGAGAACGGCAAAGTGGGTATTCGCAACGAAATTTGGATCATCAATACCGTAGGTTGTGTTAACCGCACCGCAGAGCGCATTGCTGCTGAATGCGAGCGCCGCTTTTTTGGTGAATGTGATGGCTTCCGTGCATTTACTCACCCATTTGGATGCTCGCAGTTAGGCGACGATCTGAACGACACTCAAACTATTCTGGCGTCACTGGCGTCACACCCTAATGCCGGTGCAGTGTTGATTGTGGGCCTCGGCTGTGAGAACAACCAACTGTCGTCTTTACTTGAAAAAGTAGACAGACCCGCCAACCGCATTCGTTACTTCAACTCACAGCAGGTAGGTAATGAAGTGGAGGAAGGTATTCGCCTGATCCACGAAATGCTGGGTGAAGTGGGTAAAGATAAACGCGAACCTATCCCTGCTACCGAACTGGTACTGGGGATGAAGTGCGGTGGTAGTGATGCGTTTAGTGGCATTACCGCTAATCCATTGGTTGGACGTATGACCGATCTGATGTGCACACAGGGTGGCTCGGTACTGTTAACCGAAACACCTGAAATGTTTGGTGCGGAACAGTTGCTAATGAATCGCGCTACCAGCGAACCGGTATTCAATGAAATAGTGCACCTGGTAAACGAATTCAAACAGTATTTTCTGGACAACAATCAACCGGTTTATGAGAACCCTTCTCCGGGTAATAAAGCCGGTGGATTAACCACACTGGAAGAAAAATCCCTGGGCGCCGTGCAAAAAGGCGGTCAGGCGGCGGTTAATGGCGTGCTTAAGTATGGTGAACCCATGAAGCAAAAAGGCCTTAGCCTGTTGCAAGCCCCTGGCAACGACGCAGTGAGTTCAACTGCGCTGGCCGCCAGTGGCGCGCACATAGTGCTTTTTACAACCGGGCGCGGTACACCGCTTGGTTTCCCTGTACCCACAATAAAAATCTCATCAAACAGTGAAATTGCTCAGAAGAAGCCACACTGGATTGATTTTAACGCAGGTCAGGTGTTGCAGGGCGTCAGTATTGACGACTGCGCAGCACAGTTGTACCAGCAGTGCCTGAATATTGCGTCGGGCCAGCAAACCTGTAACGAAAAGAATGGCAGTCACGAGATAGCAATCTGGAAACGTGGCGTAACCTTGTAAAAAAGAGATTGATATGAAACCAATATTATTACACGAAGACAGATTGTTTCCGGCGGACGAAAAGACACGCAACATTGCACGTTCGCTGTATCAGACTGTGAAAGATCTGCCTATTATCAGTCCGCATGGTCACACTGATCCACGTTGGTTTGCCTATGACGAGAACTTTGGTAATGCTACCGAATTGTTCATTCTGCCGGACCACTATGTGTTCAGAATGCTCTATAGCCAGGGCATTTCCTTACAACAATTGGGCATTCGTCGCTGGGATGGCGGTGAGACCGAAAGCGATCCAAAGAAAATCTGGCAGATTTTTGCAGATCATTATCACCTGTTTGCAGGTACGCCATCCCGCATGTGGCTGGACACTGTATTTAAAAATGTATTTGGTTTGTCTGACATGTTGTGCAGCGCAAATGCCATGGACTACTACGAGTTCATCACGGCCGAACTGGCCAAGGCCGCATACAAACCTCGCGCGCTGATGGACCGTTTCAATATTGAACTGATTGCCACTACAGAAGGGGCGTTGGATTCACTGAAACATCACAATGTTCTGAAAGGCACAGGTTGGGATAAACGCGTGATCACAACCTTCCGCCCTGACGATATAGTTGACGCATCGCGTGAAGATTTTGTAGATAACATCAATAAACTGGGTGAAATCACCGGGTTGAATACCACAACCTGGACAGGTTATCTGGAAGCAATTCGCCAGCGCCGTGCCTTTTTCCGCGATCACGGCGCAACCGCAACGGATCACGGACATCCAACAGCACTGACAGCAGATTTGTCGTTGTCTGAGTGCGAGGCGTTATTCGACAAGTGCCTTACTGGTAAGTCTACTGCCGCTGAACAGGAACTGTTCCGTGGCCAGATGCTCACCGAACTTGCGGGTATGAGCATTGAAGATGGCATGGTAATGCAGATTCATCCGGGTGCATTCCGCAATCACAATGAAGACGTATTTAAGAAATTCGGCCGTGATAAAGGCGCCGATATTCCAATGCAAACGGAATACGTAAATTCGCTTAAACCATTGCTCGACAAATACGGCAATGATCCGCGCCTGAAAATTATTCTGTTTACGCTGGATGAAACCGTGTATTCACGTGAGCTCGCGCCTCTGGCTGGTCATTACCCTTGTTTGAAGCTGGGTCCGGCATGGTGGTTCCACGACAGCCCAGAAGGGATGTTGCGCTACCGTCATCAGGTTACTGAAACCGCTGGATTGTTTAATACCGTAGGTTTTAACGACGATACCCGCGCGTTTCTGTCGATCCCGGCTCGTCATGACGTAGCCCGCCGTATTGACTGCCGTTTCCTGGCGTCGATGGTGGCAGAACACAGAATTAGCGAAGAAGAAGCTGGCGATCTGATCAAGAAATTGTCGTACGAATTCGCCAAAAACGCATACAACTTAGGAAACGCATAATGGCTATCCCGTTAACTGAGCAGTCGCTGGCCGGTTTACCGGCTGACATCAAGCAGTCTGGCTATGTTCGTGGCGAACGCAGCCGCGGCATCGTACACATCGGCCCTGGTGCATTTCACCGTGCCCATCAGGCTGTGTATACCGATATGGCCATGGCTTATGGCGGTAACTGGCGGATAACGGGAGTGTCAATGCGCAGCGCCACGCTTAAACAAAAGCTGGC
Source organism: Aestuariibacter sp. GS-14 (assembly GCF_006494365.1). Classification (GTDB taxonomy): domain Bacteria; phylum Pseudomonadota; class Gammaproteobacteria; order Enterobacterales; family Alteromonadaceae; genus Alteromonas; species Alteromonas mangrovi. The sequence continues at coordinate 114,397 of NZ_VHIP01000004.1, read as the reverse complement.
CGAACAAGACAATTTATACTCACTGGTTGTACTCGATAACGAGCCCTATGTGCAGGTTATTGGTGCCTTCGATGAAATACTGGTGCTGGAAGAAGACCGCGATGCCATTCTGGCCGCGCTCACTGATGCCAATACGCATATCATTTCGTTAACCATTACCGAGAAAGGCTATTGCCTGACCAGTAGTGGCGAACTGGATACCTCGCACCCCGATATCATCAATGATCTGGTTAACCCCGACCAGCCGGTTTCGGCTGTCGGCCTGATTGTTTGTGCACTAAAAGAGCGCTTTGAACAAGGTGTGGCTGACATGACGGTAATTAGCTGCGACAACCTGGCCGACAACGGTAAAAAACTCGGTAAAGCGGTATATCAGTTTGCTCAGAAACTGGATCCGGCAATGGCGGATTGGATCAAGGCAAACATCTGTTTCCCGTGCACAATGGTAGACAGCATAACACCAGCTACTGATGAAGCGCTGATAGCGCTTGCGCAGGAAAAACTGGGGGTCAGTGATGCCTGGCCAATTCAGCGTGAAGCCTTTACACAATGGGTAGTAGAAGATAAGTTCAGTGGCCCGCGCCCTGCCTGGGACAAAGTCGGCGTGACCTTTACCGACGATGTTGCGGCGTTTGAAAATGCTAAGTTGCGCATTCTTAACGGTACACACTCAACTCTGGCCTACGTGGGTACACTGGCCGGCAAGGAAACCGTTTTTGAAGCTATCAGCGATGATACGCTGCACGGCTTTATTCGCAAATTGCTGGTGAGCGAAATCATGCCGTCGATCAATGCCGAAGGCGTGATGGACCTTGCCAGTTATGCAGATGATATCGTTCGCCGTTATCAGAATCGTCATATTCGTCATTTGCTATCGCAAATAGCCTGGGACGGCTCACAAAAGCTGCCTTTCCGCATTTTGAATACCGTGCGCGATAATTATAAGAAAGGCAACCCAGTGTCGCTGCTGTGTGTGCCTATTGCCGCTTGGATCCTGTTTATTGCCAAACGCCATAAAGACCAGGAAAAACTGGTGGATCCACTGGCAGATACACTGCTGGAACTGGCTCGGCATCATCAGGGCAGCGTAAAAGATCTGGCAAATGCCATTCTTAATCTTACCCAGGTGTTCGACGAATTAACGGTTAATAATAATTTTAAGCAAACCGTACTCAAACACGTAGAACAGCTGGCCGCGTTAAATAAAAACACTATTTCCGAGACTCTGGAGACCCTACTATGAGCGGATTTCGCGCGCTGATCCAAGGCACGCCATTATTACCTATTTTGCAGCCAGACAGCGTAGAGCAGGCTCTTAACATTGCCCGTGCTGTGCACAACAGTGGATTGCGCAGTATTGAGGTGGTAAGACGCACCCCGGCAGCGGCTGCCGCAGTGACTGCTATACGTGAACAATTCCCCGATATGCTGGTAGGCATGGGTACGGTTCTGAATGCCGAACAGGTGCAGGAAGCCAAAGACGCAGGAAGCCAGTTCATTATTACGCCAACGCTCAGCGAAAAACTGCTGGGCTATTTAGCGGATGCCAAATTACCTTTTCTGCCAGGTACTGCAACACCTTCAGATATTTTGCTGGCAGTAGAAGCGGGCTTAACGGAAGCAAAGTTCTTTCCGGCTACCCTATGCGGTGGCGTGGGTATGCTTAAAAACTTCGGCGCTATTTTTCCGCAAGTGAGTTTTTGCCCGACAGGCGGTATTGCCGACCATAACCTGCATGAATTTAGTGTTCTGCCAAATGTATTTGCAGTAGGCGGTTCGTGGATGATCCCTAAAGAGTGCGTTAAAGCAAGTAACTGGCAGGCTATTACCGATGCCTGTGTGGTAGCGCAAGGTCAGTTTATTGAGGATGCCGCGTGAAAAAAATCGTCATATTCGGTGAATGCATGGTGGAGTTGGTGTCGAAAGGCGGCAACGACATGGTTAAAAGTTTTGCGGGTGATACCTATAACACCGCAGTCTATTTAAAACGCTCTGCACCGAATGTGTCGGTGAGTTACCTGACGGCGATTGGTGAGGACTTCCTCAGCAACGAATTGTTGTTTGCCATGGGTGACGAACAAATTAATACTGATCAGGTGTATCGTTGCAGCAAACGCAACCTTGGCCTGTATATGGTGCGTACCGACAAGCAAGGTGAGAGAACCTTTGCCTACTGGCGTGATAATTCTGCCGCGACACAAACCCTGAATGTGATGTCGCAACCGCCATCGCACATCGATATGTTCTATTTTTCGGGGATTTCAGTTGCCATTCTGGATGACGTTCAGCGCGAAAAATTGTTTGATCTAATTGCAGCACTGAAAGAGCAGGGCTGCGAAATTGTGTTTGACCCCAATTACCGTCCGCGCTTGTGGCCAGACCGTGAAATCGCCCAGGCCTGGATGGACAGGTGTTACTCTGTTGCCAATACGGCGTTTCCGGGCGGCGACGATCACCTGGCGTTGTATGGCCATACCAATCCCGATGATGTATTTGCGCACTTAGCACCCATGAACATCGACGAAACCGTAATGAAAAACGGCGCGATAGGTGTGCGTATTAAGAATGCCCAGGGCCAGTTTATTGTGCCGGTAGAAAAAGTCACCCAGGTGGTTGATACCACCGCGGCTGGTGATGCGTTCAACGGGGGTTATCTGGCTGCGCGTATCAGTGGCAAGGGCGTAACGGAGTCGGCCAGTTATGGCGCTAAAGTGGCCAGTACCGTGATCCAGCACCCCGGTGCCATTATTCCGGCCAGTACGTTACGCGAAGCGGTAAGTCGTCTTTAGTTACCCTTGATACGTATCAATTCTGCAAGTTTATTGTGCACGGAAATCGTGCACTGACTCCGTATTCCCTATACACTAATGCGTGGTGATACCGGTATTTCAAAGATGCTGGTTGCCGCTTTGTAGCGTTACGGGAGTATTGAGTGTGTGCAGCAGTTTAAGACCACACTACCAGCACAAAACCCTGTGTGGCTTTTGTGATTTGCATTTTTCCTCAGATGTTATTCTTAACAGAGTAATACATTTGTTTAGTGTGGCCGGTAAGTTATGTTACTAGCTGATTCCGTTCCCGCACGCGTACTACGGCACACTGCGCTTTTGCTTATTTGGCTGCTGCTTTGGCGGTTGTCGGTGGTAATGGAATACGCACCTCATGCCAGTATATGGTTCCCCCCTGTCGCCCTCACCTTTACCGCCATTGTGTTTTTGGGTTGGCGTGCCTGTATTACGATTAGTTTAGCCTGTGTGTTGTCTACCTTTTGGGAAGATTACATTTTCGAAACGCATCGCAATGTGCAGACACTGCTTACATCGGGTGTGTTATTTGCGGCATTGCATGTAGGCATTTACGGCGCTGGGGCAGCCTTGTTACGCACAACGCTGTCGAACATTACGTCGTACAATCTTTACAGTGTGGTGATGCGTTTTTTAATTATTTGCGCTGCCACCACACTGCTGGTGTCTTTATTGGGTACGCTGGTGCTATACCAAGGGTTACAGTCGCCTACCCTTAAAGAAACGCTAATCGCCTGGTGGATAGGCGATATGTCGGGTATGTTAGTACTTACCCCTATATTTATCGCGCTGTTGCAGCGCTGGTATCCTGCTCGCAATTTTCTGGCAGGTATTGCCTTCACGCCCATTGTGCATGCCAATGACTTTCCCTATAGCATTAAGCTGCTCCTGAGTATGCTGGGGCTCGTAGTGACCTCGTGCGCCGCCTACTACTTTAATTCCCCGGAGATCGCCTGCTTTGTGTTTTTTCTAGCGATGCCGCAAATGTGGATTGTATATACAGAGTCGCCCTTACATGCAGCCATCAGCCTTGCCTTACTTGGCTTTGCCATGGCGGGCCTGGTTTCCCTACTGGGCATTGCAACCCAAGCGTACATTTTCCAGTTTGCTCTGTGTGTTATGGCCTGCAGTACCTATTTTTCCATGGCCGTACCAGCATTGATTTCAGATAACCGGGAATTGCATCAGCAAGCCCATTTCGACAGTCTTACTAAAGCGCTTACCCGCCATTCGTTTTTTAATACTGCTGAGCAATTGGCCAAACAAGCTGTGCGTTATCACGAGTCTTTGTCGCTCATTGTGTTTGATATCGATAAGTTTAAGCAGATAAATGATACTCATGGACATACGGTGGGCGATGCGGTGCTGAAATCGGTTGCCAGCGTTGCTCGTTCGGTATGTCGCGAGAGTGATTTATTCGGTCGATTTGGTGGCGATGAGTTTTTGATCCTGTTGCCCAATACCCCGTTAGAGGCGGGCGTAAAAGTAGCAGAACAAATACGCAATGCGGTTAGCCATGTATCAGCTCAATTTGAGGATATCGACGTATCCTGCTCCTTCGGTGTCGCGCCTGTGAAGGCGGTAGAAGGGCTTGATGAAGCGTTTGAACTGGCAGATCGGCAACTGTTGGCTGCCAAACGTGCCGGGCGCAACCAGGTGAAGTGTTCACCTTTTTAGCGCGGCGGGACAAGGCCAAACCGCGCTGAATGTTATTACGTTACAAGGAATCGCGGTAAACGTATTTTGCCAATGGATGCTGTTTGGCGCGTAAATCGCGCACAAAGAACTGCGCCACTTTAGACGCGCCCACCACGTTTAAATGCGTATTATCGATTTTCCCTTCTGGATAGCGGGTGTACAGATCGGACGGTACCTGAATAAAGTACTGCTGACTGGCCGGTTCGCCAATCTCCTGTAAGAAGCTACAGGTTTGGTCGTTCAGGTCAAAAAAAGTTACGTTTTCTTCCTGTGCTACCTGTTTAGCCGCATTGGCATAATCAATGAGCTTGCGCTGTAATTTCCCTTCACTGTCGAAGTGTCTGCGACAAATAGAGCTGGCAATCATGGGAATGGCATCCTTGGCGCGCACATCAGCAATGTATTGCTTCAGAAACGCGGGGTAATCTTTCTCTACCGATGCATAGCGGGCGGGATCATCGGCTTTCTGGTCGTTGTGACCAAATTGAATTAACACGTAGTCACCCGCTTTCAGTTCCGACAACACCAGTGCCCAGCGTCCCTCGTTAATAAACCGTCGGGTACTGCGGCCGTTGGCTGCGTGATTCACAATTTCCAGTTCTTCGTTCATGTATTCCGGGAGTAACTGCCCCCAGCCGCGCTCGGGGTAAGCAAGGTTAGGCTTGTCGGCCATGGTAGAGTCGCCCACCAGGTGAAGTGCAACACGGGTCGGATCCCAGGCGCTGGCGGGGACACACACGGCAATAAGTGCAATAAGAGCAAAGAGTTTATTCATGCGATTTCCTTAAAACGAAAAAAGGCCATTAAGAATAATGGCCTTTGCTTAGGACACTAAAAAATTACATTCTGTAGCTGGCGCCCAGGAAGAACTGGCGACCTGTTTGAGCAACGCTCCATACGCGACCACCAACGTTTGGTGATGTGTAGTCTACGATTGGCTCATCGGTAAGGTTAATGCCTTCCAGAGTGATCTTTAAGTTCTCAGATACGTTGTAGCTGGCCGAGAAATCAACGTGAGTCGTTGCACCTACATAACGTTGTTTATTCAGGTCATTGTTAAATGACGTGGTAAATTCGTCGCGGTTGGCAATCGAAATACGCGCACTGAATACATCATCTTCCCAATAAACGGTGAAGTTAGAAGACTTTTCAGACAATCCGGTTAACTTAACATCTGAGTTTACAAACGTCATGTTGGCCAGGATACCAAATTTCTGCATCCACTCAGGTCCTGGCAGGAAGTTCAACACTTGCTGATACTGGAACTCAGTACCATCAAGCTTGCCACCTTCACCGTTTACAGTGCGACGAACCTGGAAGTCAAGATTGTTAGCAATATCAGCCTGTCCACCCAGTACGCTGTCTGGTAAGCCTACTTGCTGCCAGTTAAGCGTTGTAGTTTCGCTGGTTGGGAATGATTCGATATCTTTCACGAAATACGCAACTGAGAACAGTGCACCTTCATCGAAGTAGTATTCGGCAGACAAATCAAAGTTTGTTGCGCGGAATGGGTCGATGAACGGGTTACCATAGCTAACTGTCAGGTTAAATGCATCAACACTTCCACCTGGAGACAGTGTGCTAAGGCTTGGACGTGACATAACATCTGCATATGCAGCGCGAAGCACCAGATCTTCAGTTACATCCAGCGCTAAGTTAACTGATGGCAGGGTGTCTGAATAATCGTTTTTAACCGAAGTTTCAGCGCCATTTACCAGACCTTTAGATTCGACGTCAGTTGTAGCGTAACGAACACCTGCGTTACCGCGTAGGTCCATGTCGCCCAGCTCTACGAAGAAGTCAGCCTGAATGAAATAGCTTAAGTTTTCTTCGTTTACTTCATAGGTATCACCGCTGTTAGGCGCATAAGACCAGCCGCCACTTGCCAGAAACTGTGGGATCTGAGCATTGGATGCCATAAAGAAGGATTGTCCACCAGCGTTGATTGTTCTGCCGTCAGAAGCAGTCAGTACGTTGCTGATACCATATGCTACGCCATCTGCTGCGCCGTCTGCTGCATCGGCAGATTCAAATGTTTTGTCTGCACGCCAGCCGTCGATTTCATAGGAGTAATCTTTGTACGTTACACCACCTTTCAGGGTTACGATGTCATTTACGATGTACTCAAAGTCTGCGCGGGCGTTGTCATAACTGGAGCTCGCTTTGTACAAACGATCACGGTACTCTGACAGTTCCCAGTTTGCAGGGTTTGTTGTATCAAAGCTGTAATCAATTTGCGGGCTCATTTGATTAGTAAAGTCATAGGTTACCGCAGATGAGCTGTTTGCATAATCGAGCATACGGCGCGAATCATTCACACCAAAGTGTTCATAGATCACGGTAACTTCACGGTTATCCAAATCAGAAGACGACGTACCGATTAAAGCATTAACGGTTAAGTTGTCACCAATGTGCTGCTTCAGATCAACGCTGAATTGTGTAAATTCAGATTCCCAGTTCGATACAAAGTGTTCAGAGCGAACGTCCACTTCATGAACAGTTGCAGCAATGAGACTATCGTTTGCGTCTACTGTGTAATCGGTTAAATATGACTGACCAACACCCAATGAGTTTGTACGGGCAAGTGAGATCGCCTGCATGAAAGGCTCATTGCGCACTGATTCGATAGTAGCGTATAAAGCGTCAACGGTAATGGTTGTATCGTCGCTTGGCGCAAATTGGAGAGAGGCTGTTAAACCAGTGCGATCCTGATCGTGCGTTTTGTCAGCAAAACGCGGGAAACGAGGGTGCCAGTAGCTGCTTAAATCTTCAGTTTGTGTGCCCAGGCAGCTTGAATCAGTACAGAAACCGTCATCTTCCCAACGGCCCGTATCAGAACCAACGTTATTCACCATACGTGATGAAAATGAAGCCGATACCAGGAAACCCAGTGTGCGGTCATCGTTAGTGTAACTTGCCAATGCAGACAAGCGCGGTGTCGCTTCTTGAGACTGGTCGTTGTAAGACGCCTGACCATTTAGCACTACAACATTTTCTTTAAAATCGAAAGGGCGACCGGTAGTCAGATCAACCGTTGCACCTAATGTGCCTTCTTCCAGTTCTGAAGAGGCTGTTTTGTATACTTTGATTTGGTTAAACAGTTCAGAGGCAAATACGTTAAAGTCGAACGCACGGTCTTTACGTACACCACCGGTGCCCGCAGACAGCGATTGCGCTTGCATGCCGTTAAGCTGAACACGGGTGAAATCTGAGCTCAAGCCACGAACGGTAATTTCACGTCCTTCACCTGCCTCACGGCTAATTGCAATACCTGGAATACGTTGCAGTGATTCTGCGATGTTTTGATCCGGGAAGTCGGCAATGTCTTCCGCCAGAATGGTATCAACGGAGCTGGTAGACGCGCGCTTGGTTATCAGCGCTTTTTGCAAGCTGTCGGCAAAGCTCGACGCGCGAACTTCAATTACCTCAACCATATCTTCATTGGTTTCGGCACTCTGCGCAAATACAGCAGTAGGAGAAAGCATAGCGCACGCTACAGCAATACTAATAGGTGCTTTTTTAAAGGACTTGGCAAATTTCATTCGTGGTTCCTCACGTTTTATCGCGCCTGCTTCAGACATTGTTTAATAGCAGACACATTGTGTGCATGGGTACTGATGCTTGCATCACCTGTTATTTTTATTCTTGAAGTTTACAAGCGATTAACAATATATGCCTTTATGCTACCGGTGGCAATAGGGTATTTTTAATTTTTTACATTTTTTGCACACAATTTCACAATTGGTAATGCTGTTTCAGAATAAAAAACACTCAGATGAATGGTATGCATTTAGCGGTGAATGCATTTTTAAGCTATATTAAACAATAATTTAATTGATTTTTGACGATTGGCTGGCATTTGTGAAGAATTCCATTTACAACTTGACAACATGGTTCAAGTTAACCAAAATGCTACCGGTAGCAATAAGCGTTTCAATTTTGTTAACACAGGGGTAGATAATGGCTAACAAGCTAATCAAGGTTGTCCTTATGTCACTGGGAATGGCAGTAGGCAGCAGCATGGTTCAGGCAGAGCCACTGGACAATACTAAGGCCTGGTCGCAACGTATGGTGGAATCTGAAATGGTTCGCTTTCCACAAGCCTGGATGATGGACTGGGATGAAAAGCCAACCTGGGATTATGTTCATGGTTTAAACCTGCTTGCCTTTTCCCGTGTGTATGAGCAAACCGGCGATCAGCGTTACTTTGATTACCTGAAAGGGTACTACGACACACTGATTGACGATAAGGGCAATATCGCCACTTATAAGAAAGAGAAGTTTAATATCGATATGATCAACGCAGGCAAGGTACTGTTCTTCCTGTACGATCAAACCGGTGATAAGAAATACATGCTGGCGGCTGACAAGCTGCGTGAACAGTTTGACGAGCATCCACGCACCAGCGAAGGCGGATTCTGGCATAAGCAACGCTATCCCTACCAGATGTGGTTGGATGGCCTGTACATGGGCGCGCCTTTCTATGCCGAATACATTATGCGCAGTGGAAAAACGGAGCAACTGGACGACGTCTTTCTGCAATTCGAACTGATTGAAAAACACCTTTATGATGCTAAAACTGGCCTGCCGCGTCATGGCTGGGATGAATCACGCGAGCAAAAATGGGCTGACAACGCTTCCGGTTTGTCGCCTCACCACTGGTCTCGCGCACTGGGCTGGTATGCCATGGCAATGGCTGATGTGCTGGATATCGTGCCGCCCCATCTGTCTAAACGTGCCTGGTTGGCCTCGCGGTTTGAAAATCTGATGACGCAGGTTGTGAAATACCAGCATTCAACCGGTACCTGGTATCAGGTAACAGATCTGGGCGACCGTAAAGGTAACTATCTGGAAGCATCTGGTTCGGCTATGTTGACCTATGCCATGGCGAAAGGCGTTAATTTGGGCGTGTTACCTGCTGACTTTAAAAAGCATGCTGAGAAAGGCTTTGCTGGCTTGGTAGATCAGATGATTTCAGTTGATCCGCAAACCAATGTTATTACGCTTGAAAAAGTATGTGAGGTAGCTGGGCTTGGCGGTAACCCTTACCGCGATGGAAGTTTTGAGTACTACATGAGTGAGCCAATTCGCCCGAATGATCCAAAAGGGGTAGGTCCGTTCATTCTGGCAGCCGTTGAACTGGGTAAATAGTTCATGTCAGCGGTTAAGTTTTGGGGCTTGGGTATTTTGTTAACCGGCCTTTGTGGCTGCGGTGGCGCTCATCCACCGCAGTCACCTCCCATTACCGGTACGCCTTTACTGTATCAGTCGGATAATGGTGACGGGACTTACCGCAACCCTATTTTGCATATCGACTATTCCGATCCGGATGTGGTAGCCGTAAATAACAACTACTACATGACTGCATCCAGCTTTAATGCAGTGCCCGGCCTGCCAATTCTGCATTCCACGGATTTAGTAAACTGGACGTTGATTAACTACGCGTTGCCCATTCAGGTGCCGGCAGAACATTATGCCCGTCCACAACATGGCAATGGCGTGTGGGCACCCAATATTCGGTTTCACGACAATCAATTCTGGATCTTCTACCCTGACCCGGATTTCGGCATTTACGTGGTTACCGCTGAAGATCCCGCAGGCAAATGGAGTGAACCTCGTCTCATTTTACCGGGTAAAGGATTGATTGATCCTACTCCGCTGTGGGACGACGATGGTCAGGCCTGGCTATTACATGGTTGGGCCAAAAGCCGCGCCGGTTTTAATAATGTACTGAGTTTACGCAGCATGGCGAATGACACCAGTTGGGTGTCAGACGACTACACTCATGTTGTGGACGGACATGCATTACCCGGTTACCGCACGCTGGAGGGCCCCAAATTTTACAAGCGTAATGGGTATTACTATATCTTTGCGCCCGCAGGTGGGGTTGAAACGGGCTGGCAGTCGGTATTTCGGTCAAAAAATATTGCCGGGCCCTATGAAAGCAAAATCGTAATGAACCAGGGCAACACCCTAATCAATGGTCCTCACCAGGGCGCCTGGGTGCATACTGCTCATAATGAAGACTGGTTTATTCATTTCCAGTCGCGCAAAGCTTACGGCAGAATTGTACACTTACAGCCTGTTGTGTGGCAGAACGACTGGCCTATTATTGGTCAGGATAGCGATAACGACAGCATTGGTGAACCGGTGTATCGCTATAAAAAGCCTAAGAGTATAAATGGTGGAAAAATAACTGCCCAGCCCACCAGTGAGGAATTTAACGACAAGCAATTTGGCTTACAATGGCAGTGGAACGCGAATCCGGGAGAAAACTGGTACAGCTGGGAAACTGAATCACAGATTCGCCTGCAAGCCATGCCTAAAGTGCCTGAAACCGGCAACAATTTGTGGATGACACCTAACTTATTACTGCAAAAGTTGCCCGCTCAACAATATCAGGTACGAATGAAAATGACCGTGCCAGCACAAACCACTTCTCTGGAAGCCGGGCTGTTATTGTTTGGCGAGGACTACGCCTGGGTTGGGGTAAAAGCCATCCATGGTCAGCCTCATTTGGTGTATGTGCAATGTCGCAATGCCCGTACCGGTTGTGACGAAAACGTGCACGACTATGGTCCGTTAACGCATACCACCGTTGAATTGCGCTATATTTTGGCATCAGATGCCACCGCGGTGTTTGGTTATCGCTATAACGACGCTGAACCGTTTACGGCAGTAGGTGAACAATTTACTGCTCGGCGTGGTCGTTGGGTTGGCGCTAAAACCGGGATCTTTGCGGTAACCAATCCGCTGGATACAGAGCCGGAACTGCCTAATGCGCACCCTGCCGGTTTCGTGGATGTGGATTACGTAAATTTCATTCCGATGAACAGAGAGTAACCGGGGTATTACGTTGAAACGACAGCTAATCTCACTTGCATTAACCCTGATAGCGACACTGTGGCTGCCAGCACTGGCACAGGACAGTGCCTATCAGGTTGATGATGGCTACACGCCCGGAGAGCGTTTCGCGCGTTACAAAGCCGAACATCCTGAATTACAGTGGCCAGCACTGCAATTTCGTGAGGGGCAGACAGTTGAGTTTGAACGGCCCTACAAGTCACTTGGTAGTCGTGATTTACATATAGATACCTTCTTTCCGTCGGCTGAAAATCACAACGGCCAGGCCATAATACTTATCCATGGCGGCGGTTGGCGTGCAGGTAACAAATCCAATTTTTATCCGTTGGCCAATAAGCTGGCTCAACTTGGGTATACCGTATTTACCCCCGAATATCGATTGTCGATAGAAGCGCAATATCCAGCCGGTATGCAGGATATTGCAGATGCAATTTTGTGGGTGAAGTCGAACAGCGAAACGCTGATGATACACCCTCAGCAAGTCGCTATCGGCGGCGGCTCTTCCGGTGGCCAAATGGCAGCGTTAGCCGGGTATACCGCGCATACCTCTTTATACAAATCGGACAGCCACAAATCGGACAGTCATAGTGACACCAGCGTTAACGCTGTTATTGATCTTGATGGCGTGCTGGATTTTACCACACCACTTGCCCTGAAATTTGAGAACAAACGCAAAGCAACCTCAGCGGCGGCGTTGTGGCTGGGCGCTGATTACGAGGCAAATCCGGCACGCTGGAAAGAAGCGTCTGCTGCTACGCACGTAAACAAGGCTGCACCGCCAACGCTGGTGATCAGCAGCGGTCAAATCCGATTCACTGCCGGACATGAGGCAGTGGGGCAAGCACTCAATCAATACGGCATCCATTACGAATTTGTTGCGCTGCCGCCTACTATTCACACATTTTGGTTGTTTGAACCTTATTTGAGTCAGACAACTGACACTATTCATACCTTTTTACAGCGTGTTGCAACGCAAGGAGTACCCCAGTGACAATGTCGATGAACCGTCGGTCTTTATTAAAATTAATGGGTACAGGCTCAGCCGCCATGAGTGCGCTAACAATGTCAGGTTGTACTGGCAGTGCTGCTGCAAACAGTGATTTTGCGTGGAATGAGCAGGCCAACGCAATCCGGGCGCGCATAGTGCCACCGAGTTTCCCATCACGCAGTGCCGTTATTACCGAGTTCGGTGCCAAAGCGGGTAGCGGTGAGAACGCAAGTGCCGCCATTCATGCCGCTATCGATGCGATTGCTCAGCAAGGTGGTGGGCGCGTGGTAGTACCTAAAGGTGAATTCCATACCGGCCCTGTGCATTTAAAGTCCAATATCAATTTGCACATAGAAGAAGGGGCAACACTGCACTTTTTAACCGACCCCGAACTCTATAAACCCTATGTATTCACGCGTTGGGAAGGCATTGAATTAATGGGCTATTCCCCACTGATTTATGCCTATGAGCAAACCAATGTAGCGATCACCGGAAAAGGCACCCTGGAAGGCGGCGGTAGCCCTAACCACTGGTGGCCCTGGAAAGGCAGTTGGAAAGAAGCTGATTGGGGCGACCATCCGGTAGAAAACCAAAAATTTACCCGCGATGTGTTGCGTCAAATGGCGGAAGATCAGGTGCCGGTAGCCGAGCGCGTATTCGAGGAGAACTACCTGCGCCCGCCCTTTATACAGCCCTATAAATGCAAAAACGTACTCATTGAAGGCGTTACGGTTAAAAATTCGCCATTCTGGCTGGTTAATCCGGTGTTGTGTGAAAACGTAACGGTTACTGGCGTGCATTGCGAGAGCCATGGACCTAACTCTGACGGCTGTGATCCGGAAAGCTGTAAAGACGTGCTGATTGAAAACTGTGTGTTTGATACCGGTGATGACTGTATTGCCATTAAATCGGGCCGCAATGCGGATGGTCGCAGAGTGGCAGCGCCGTGCGAAAACATCCTTATTAATGCTTGTAAAATGAAAGCGGGGCATGGCGGTGTGGTGATCGGCAGTGAAATTTCTGGCGGAGTGAAAAATCTGTATGCTCAGCATTGTGAAATGAGTAGCCCGGACCTGGACCGTGGGATTCGCATTAAAACCAATTCCATTCGCGGCGGGCATTTACAAAATCTGAATTACCGTCACTTGCGCATTGGTAAAGTCAAAGACGCCATTGTGATCAACTTCTATTACGAAGAGGGTGACGTGGGGCAGTTTATGCCTACGCTTGAAGCGATCTCAATTGAAAGCTTGCATGTGGTAGAAGCTAAGCGCGCTTTTGTGATGCGCGGCTATCCTCATACGCCCATCACGGGCGTGTCGCTGAAAAATATTACCATCGAAAAAGCCGATAAAGACTCTGTAATAGAGAATGTGACCGGGATCACCCAGGAAAATATCGTGATTAACGGCAAGGCCACGGTGATCTAATATGCTTATTCAGGGACGAATCGCCGGGCTGCTAGCGCTACTGTTGCTGCTTGCAGGTGGCTGTGGCTCGCAGCCTCGAACGCAGCATGAGCGTATTGATGCCAGAGTATTCGCTACGCCGGGTGACGGTACTTATACCTCAGTACAAGCTGCCGTAGATGCTGCACCAAACGCACAGAACTGGACCATTTTTATTGGCCCGGGTGTCTTTGAGGAACGGGTGATCATAAATAAACCCGGTATTAGGCTGGTGGGTAGCGGAAAACGTGAAACCAAGATTGCTTATACCCGTTATGCTGGCGAGCCGGTGACGCCAGGCAGTACCTCTGGATCGGAGGAAACATGGGGTACGTTTCGCACCGCCGTGGTAGAAGTATTGGCGCCCGACGTCAGCCTGTTCGATTTAACCATCGAGAACACCTACGATTACCCTGCTGATGACAAGTTACCGAAAGGGCATCCAAACAAAATCCGTGGCACTCAGGCCGTGGCATTAAAGATTGCAGAACAAGCCGACCGCACCGTATTGCAACGCGTTGCGCTAATGGGTTATCAGGATACGCTGTACGCCGAGTCAGGCCGAACTTACATTGCCGATAGCGAAATATTCGGGCATGTAGATTTTATTTTTGGTGCGGGAAATGTGTTGTTTGACTATACGGATGTGATCTCTCGCCCCAGAGCGCATCCGATGACATTCACCGGTTATGTGACTGCGCCCAGCACGTTAATTGAGCAAGACTACGGCTTTACCTTTTTAAATTGCAGGTTACTGCGCGAGATTGGTGTGCCCAATAACAGCGTACCGCTTGGCAGACCCTGGCACCCCACCACCACATTTGCAGATGGCAGATATGCCAATCCAAACGCCATTGGTAAAAGCACCTTTATTAATACCTTTATGGACAGCCACATTGCTCAGGTAGGGTGGAGCAGTATGGGAGGAACCGCTAAAGACGGTACGCGAAAGCAGTTCATGCCACTTAGCGATGCCCGTTTCAGTGAATACGGGAGTTATGGGCCGGGTGCGTATAACAACGCCGACAGACCCCAGCTATCCGATGCTGAACTCCTGCATTACACCCCGGGTGCGGTGTTGAATCACTGGACACCCACTACATTGTCCAGGGCGGCGCATCGCCAGCTCATTCAATAAATCGTGCTGCCGGAGCTAAGGTATTCAGGCTCTGGTGGCAGGTACTCCATATATTGCTCACATTCACCAAAAAAAATTCAAATTTTTTTTAATAAACCCCTTGAACTTGTCTGGGTACTCCCCCATTTAACCACGCAGAAACAAATTACGACCCAATTGGGTCACACTAGGTAAACGGTGTATCACTCAAGTGTGCGCCGGCTAATCATAAAAATTGAATAGTTAGATTATTCAGGAGATTTGAAAATGGCAATTCGTCCTTTACACGATCGCGTTATCGTCAAGCGCGCAGAGCAAGAAAGCAAATCTGCTGGCGGTATCGTATTGACCGGTTCTGCGGCAGAAAAATCGACTCGCGGTAAAATCATCGCCGTGGGTAACGGTCGCATTCTGGAGAATGGCGAAGTGAAAGCATTAGACGTAAAAGTCGGTGACACCGTTATTTTCAACGACGGTTACGGCGTAAAAACCGAGAAGCTGGATGGCGAAGAAGTGCTCATCATGAGCGAGAACGACATTCTGGCGATCGTAGAGTAATAAACCGTTTAACCGAATTGAGAGGAATTTGAAATGGCAGCTAAAGAAGTACGTTTTGGTGATGACGCCCGCACAAAAATGCTAAGAGGCGTAAACATCCTGGCAAACGCAGTTAAGGTTACCTTAGGTCCAAAAGGCCGTAACGTAATACTGGATAAGTCATTTGGCGCACCTACCATCACTAAAGATGGTGTATCTGTAGCGAAAGAAATCGAGCTGGACGACAAGTTCGAGAACATGGGCGCACAGATGGTTAAAGAAGTCGCGTCTAAAGCAAACGATGAAGCGGGTGACGGTACTACTACTGCAACTGTACTTGCACAAGCCATCGTTACTGAAGGCCTGAAATCAGTTGCTGCGGGTATGAACCCAATGGACCTGAAGCGCGGTATCGACAAAGCGGTATTAGCAGCGGTTGAAGAACTGAAAGCCCTGTCTACTGAATGTGCCGACAGCAAGTCAATTGCACAGGTAGGTACTATTTCTGCAAACTCTGACTCAGAAGTGGGCGGCATCATTGCAGAAGCAATGGAAAAAGTAGGTAAAGAAGGCGTTATTACTGTTGAAGAAGGCCAAGCGCTGCAAAACGAACTGGAAGTTGTTGAAGGTATGCAGTTTGACCGCGGTTACCTGTCTCCTTACTTCATCAACAACCAGGAAAGCGGTGCGGTTGAATTAGACAACCCATTCATCCTGTTGGCAGACAAGAAAATCTCTAACATCCGTGAATTACTGCCTACTCTGGAAGCAGTAGCAAAAGGCGGCAAGCCATTGCTGATCATTGCTGAAGACGTAGAAGGCGAAGCGCTGGCTACGCTGGTAGTAAACAACATGCGCGGTATCGTTAAAGTGGCTGCGGTTAAAGCACCAGGTTTTGGTGACCGTCGTAAAGCCATGCTGCAGGACATCGCTGTTCTGACTGGCGGTACAGTAATTTCTGAAGAAATTGGTCTGGAACTGGATAAAGTTCAGTTAGAAGACTTAGGTACTGCGAAGCGCGTAGTGATCAGCAAAGACAACACAACTGTAGTTGACGGAGCGGGTGAAGAAGCGTCTATCGTGGCACGTTGTGAGCAAATTCGCGCACAAATCGCTGATTCAACATCAGACTACGACAAAGAAAAACTGCAAGAGCGTCTGGCTAAACTGTCTGGCGGTGTAGCAGTAATCAAAGTTGGCGCAGCAACTGAAGTTGAAATGAAAGAGAAGAAAGACCGCGTAGAAGATGCACTGCATGCAACTCGCGCTGCGGTTGAAGAAGGTGTGGTACCTGGTGGTGGTGTAGCACTGGTACGTGCGGCTGCTAAACTGGTTGACCTGACCGGTGACAACGAAGATCAGACTCACGGTATCAAGCTGGCACTGCGTGCTATGGAAGCGCCACTGCGTCAAATCTCTATCAACTCAGGTGCAGAAGCGTCTGTAGTTGTAAATGCAGTGAAAAACGGTTCTGGTAACTTCGGTTACAACGCGGGCAACGACACCTACGGCGACATGCTGGAAATGGGTATCCTTGACCCAACTAAAGTAACGCGTTCTGCTCTGCAATTTGCTTCTTCTATCGCATCTCTGATGATCACGACAGAAGCAATGGTTGCTGAACTGCCAAAAGATGACGCGCCAGATATGGGCGGCATGGGCGGTATGGGCGGAATGGGCGGTATGGGCGGCATGATGTAAGCCACCCATAAGCTAAACGCTTTTCAGAAAGGCACTCTTCGGAGTGCCTTTTTCTTTGCAATAGAAAATAACGGAACCATCGCCGCCAACCCGTCAATTCACTTTCATGTCGCGCTTTATCTGTGTCTCGCCTTGGCAGGCTAGGCTTACTGATCACTCATTGCTATAGTGAGTGTCCATTACTCAACACACACTTATCCTACATCATTATGAACGTGCCAAAGCGAATCACACCGTTACTTGTTGCCCTAAGCGCAACAGTGCTTACTGCCTGCTCTCAACAGCCCGCTGATGACGCGGAGGCGTTACCGGAGCCAGCGGCTTTTGAAGTGAAGTACGAAAAATTCGTGCTCGATAATGGTCTGGAAGTGGTTTTTCATCAGGACGATTCTGATCCTGTTATTGCTGTGGCGCTTACCTTTCATGTGGGATCGGCCAGAGAGTTGGAAGGGCGTACCGGTTTTGCACACTTATTTGAGCATTTGCTCTTTTTGGAATCTGAGAATTTAGGTAAAGGTGGGCTGGATGAAATGAGCTCTCGCATTGGGGGCTCAGGCGCAAATGGCTCAACCAGTCGCGACCGCACAAACTACTTTCAAACCGTGCCTAATGACGCATTGGAAAAAATGATTTGGGCGGAAGCCGATAAACTGGGCTTTTTCATTAATACCGTCACTGAAGACGTGCTGGCCAAAGAAAAGCAGGTTGTGAAGAATGAGAAACGCCAGGGCACAGACAACCGCCCCTATGGCCATGCAAATTACGTGGTAGGTAAAAACCTCTACCCCGCTGATCACCCTTACAACTGGCAGGTAATTGGCTCGCTGGAAGATCTGCAAAATGCCACGTTGCAGGACGTAAAGGATTTCTATAACAAGTGGTACGTGCCAAACAATGCCACACTGGTGATCGCCGGCGATTTTGATGCGGAGCAAGCTAAAGACTGGGTGCATAAGTACTTTGATGAAATCCCCCGCGGCGAAGACATCACGCCATTAGCAGACAGACCTGCCGCATTATCGGCAACGGTGAAGCGTTATTACGAAGACAATTTTGCGCAACTGCCCGAGCTACGTATGGTGTGGCCGGGGGTGGATTTGTATCACAACGATGCCTATGCACTGGATATTCTGATGGCTTTGCTATCTGAAGGTAAAACGGCGCCGCTGAACCGGGTTATCGTAGAAGACAAGCAACTGGCGTCTGACGTTACTTTATACAACAATAATTCCGAGTTGGCAGGCGAGATCATGCTTATTACCCGTGCCTATCCCGGAACGGATCTCAATAATGTGTACGATGGAGTGCAGGAAGCCTTTGCGCGCTTTGAACGCGAAGGGATCCAAGAAGAAGACCTTCAGCGTATAAAGGCAGGCATAGAAACAGAGTTTTACGCCAATTTATCCAGTGTGCTGGGTAAGGCCTTTCAACTGGCGCAGTACAATATTTTTGCTAACGACCCTGGCTACATCAATAAGGAACTTCAGCAATATTTACAGGTAAGGCCACATGATATCGAGCGCGTGTACAATCAGTACATCAAAAGCAAACCTTTTATTGCCACTAGTTTTGTTCCCAAAGGCCAGACTGATCTTATCATTGCCGGCTCTACGCTGGCTGAGGTAGCAGAAGAAAAAATTGTGGCAGAAGGACGCGGCGAGTCTTTTGATGTGGCCGAAGATTCCGGATATACAAAAACGCCAACAAAGTTTGATAGAAGTGCAGAGCCGCCTTATGGCGCATTGCCGGTGCCTGCGGTGCCTGATGTGTGGCAATCAGAATTAACTAATGGCTTAGGCTTATTTGGTATTCAAAGTAATGAACTGCCTATTGTGGACTTTGAGCTTACATTTAAGGGTGGCTTGTTGTCAGAGCAGGCTAACAAGGTGGGTGTGTCGAACTTACTGGCTATGTTATTGCAAAAAGGTACGGCAACTCGCACACCTGAAGAGCTGGAAAAAGCCATTGAGTTACTTGGCGCTGAAATATCAGTGGCAAGCGGGCGTCAGTCAATAACGTTTGCTGGCACTACGCTAGCCCGGCATTACGAAGAAACTATCGCCTTGCTAAAGGAAATGCTGTTGTCGCCGCGCTGGGACGAAAAAGAGTTTCAGCTTGCAAAGCAGGATGTGCTCAGCACCATTGCACAGCAAAGTGCCGACCCCGGCAGCATTGCCGATAATGCCTATTTTAAACTGCTGTATGGCTCTAATCATATTCTGTCGAACAATCCGCTGGGGAGCGAAGCGTCTGTCAGTGCCATTACGCTGGAAGACGTAAAGCAATACTATGCGCAAACTCTCTCGCCATCGGTTGCCAATTTCCTGGTGGTTGGTGCGGTGGATGCCGATACGGTTAAAGCCTCGCTTGCGTCGTTAAATCAATCATGGCCAGCGAAACCGGTAGTGCAGCCATCCATTGACACACCGGAACGTCCGAGAGCAGCGAAAGTGTATTTTTACGATGTGCCTGGAGCCAAGCAATCTGAGCTGCGCATCGGTTACGTTGCACTGGCCGAAACCGACAGCGATTTTTATCCTGCAACCCTAATGAACTATAAGTTGGGCGGTGGCGGTTTTGCGTCGCGATTGATGCAAACGCTGCGTGAAGGCAAAGGCTACACCTACGGTGTGCGGTCTGGCTTCAGCGGCACCGATATCCCTGGGCCATTTACTATTTCTTCGGGGGTGCGTACCAATGTAACGTACGAATCCTTGGCGCTGGTAAAAGCCATACTGGGCGAATACGCTGCCACGTTCACGGAGCAGGACCTGGAGAATACCAAGAGCTATTTTACGAAGAGCGCGGCGCGCCAGTTTGAAACGGCAGGCGCCAAGCTATCCATGCTGGATAATATTAGTCGGTACGGATGGCAACCCGACTATGCGCGACAGCGTCAAAACGTAGTTCAGGCAATCACCCAGCCTGAAATAGAAAAGCTGGCTAAACAGTATGCCAATCCAAATGGCATGATTTGGCTGGTGGCCGGTGATGCAGACACGCAAATGCCACGACTGGCTGAACTGGGATTTGGTGAACCTGTGTTGCTGAATCCGCAGGAATAGTAAGTACTCATTGCCTGAACACTGGGTTGAGACATGCTAAATGAAGCGCCGCACAATGCGGTGCTTTTTTTTCATGACACTTTACACCTACGACAAAGATAGCAATAAAGTAGTACTAAGTTGTTATTAACGTTCCATATTTGAATTGCTATGTTAGTAACTGAAGCGGCCCTTCAAATTCTGCTTTCAACTTTCCTTGTTTAACCTATACTGCGCTGCTCGTCAGCCTCATAGCTATGTTTGCGGTTTTAACGCAACAATCATCTTCCTACATCATATAAATATTAATTATAAGTAAAATGCATTCCATAAATGAAATATAAGGCCCGACCTTCTATTTTTTGCTTTCATTTTGGCTTTGATTTATGCATTATTGGCGTCAGCCGTAGTCCTTTCCAATAAAAACCACAAGAACGGGAAGATTACATAATTGTTATTCATAAGTGAGCTTTATAGTAAGGTCGCTTTACAATTTTGTAGTTAATGGATTAAGCATCTTGTGGCAGCAAATACATACTGACTTGGTCGACGTACCTTTACGCCTGGCCAGGGACCTTTTTGCCCGGAGGAGAGGAGAACACCCTTGCAACTCTTAGTACTAAACGAAGCAAAGCACGCTGTAGATACAGATGTAGCAGAGCGCCGGTGTGCGGTAACGCCAAACACCGTAATGCGTCTTAGCCGTATGGGGCTAAACGTGGTGATTGAATCTGACGCCGGTGCGCGTTCAGGCTACACCAACGAAGCCTATACAGAACAAGGCGCAACCATAATTGAAGATGGCACCGAAGCATTAGCCAGCGCAGATATTGTGCTGTATGTGAATCGTCCATCAGATGCCCATTTGGCCAAACTCAGCGAAAACACACTGGTGATTGGTCATATTGATCCTTTCTTCCAACAGTCGCTGGTTGAACAACTTGCCGCGAAGCAGGTTTCAACCCTGTCTGTTGAAATGATCCCTCGTTCATCGCGCGCGCAGAAGATGGATGCCCTGAGTTCACAGGCCAGCTTGGCGGGCTATGTGATGATGCTTCAGGCTGCCAACAGTCTTCCCAGCATTTTGCCTATGATGATGACCCCGTCAGGCACCATTAAGCCTGCCAAAGTATTCATTATTGGTGCAGGTGTAGCGGGCCTTCAGGCTATTGCTACCGCGAAACGTATGGGCGCGAACGTACTGGCATACGATACCCGTCCGGTAGTGGCCGAGCAGGTGGAATCGTTGGGCGGTAAGTTCCTTAAAATCGACATTGGTGAAACCGGTCAAACCAAAGACGGCTACGCCAAAGAACTCACTGACGAGCAAAAAGCCAAGCAGCAGGACGCACAACGCGACGCTATTGCCGATTCCGATATCGTGATCACAACGGCACAGTTGTTTGGTCGCAAACCTCCGGTACTCATCCGCAAAGATACGCTGGCGCTTATGAAGCCCGGCAGTGTGGTAGTGGATATGGCTGCGCAGTCTGGCGGTAACGTTGAGGGCTCAGTAGCGGGTAAAACCGTGCAGGTAGAAGGGGTAACGGTAATTGGTACCGGTAACTGGAGCCAGCAGGTTGCCAAAGACGCTACCGACATGTACGCCAATAACCTGTTTAACCTGATTGATGAATTCTTTAATGCTGAAACCAAGCAATTTGAACTCAATCTGGAAGATGAAATTCTGGCGCAAAGTGTGATCACGCACGGTGGCGCCGTAATCAATAACATGCTGAAAAATGCTTACGGGGGGCAGTAAGTCATGGAAACCATTTACCTGATTTTTATTGTACTGCTGGCCGCCTTTTTAGGCTTTGAACTGATTCGCAAAGTGCCAGCTACGCTGCACACGCCATTGATGTCGGGTTCAAACGCCATTTCCGGGATCACCCTGGTAGGTGCGTTAGTGGCTTCGGGTGCTGAAAACGACACACTCACCACTATTCTGGGTACTGCTGCGGTAGCACTGGCAGGCATCAACGTGGTAGGCGGTTACATGGTAACCGACCGCATGTTGGGCATGTTCAAGAAAAAGCAAGGCAAGTAAGGAGATTATGCTGTGAGTAATAATGCAATGATCATCAATCTTGCCTACATAGTGGCAACTACCCTGTTCATTCTGGGGTTGAAACTGTTAAGTCATCCGGGTACCGCCCGCCGCGGTAACTTTGTCTCTGCCATTGGTATGTTTATCGCTGTGGTAGTTACTCTGATAGATCAACAGATCATCAGCTATCACTGGATCCTGCTGGGCTTTGTGCTGGGTGGTGCATACGGTGCGTGGAAAGCCAAGAAAGTTGAAATGACGCAAATGCCAGAAATGGTATCGCTGTTCAACGGTTTTGGTGGTTTGGCATCATTGCTGCTGGGCTGGGCAACCGTAACCGGTATGAACCAACTCTCTATGGCTACAACCGATGAGCTGGTATTCGTAACGATTTTCCTGACTATCCTGATTGGTGGTGTTACGTTCTCGGGCTCAGTGATTGCCTGGGGCAAACTGTCGGGCAAAATGTCGTCCAAGGCGTTCATTTTTACCGGCCTGCGTGAGCTAAGTATCCTGCACATCATTGGCTTTGTTGCCGTGGGTTACTTGTTTGCAACCGACCCGTCGAATGCACTATGGCTGTATCTGGCAATTGGTCTGGCGCTTAGCTTTGGTGTGTGGGCTACCATATCAATTGGTGGCGCAGACATGCCGGTTGTTATTGCACTACTGAACTCCTATTCAGGTGTTGCAGCCTGTGCGGCGGGTCTGGCTGTTGCTAACACCATTCTGATTGTAACCGGCTTGCTGGTGGGGGCGTCTGGCCTGATCCTGACTAACATCATGTGTAAAGCCATGAACCGTTCTTTAATGAATGTATTGCTGTCGGGCTTCTCCAAGCCGGTTGAGATGGGTGCAGTTATTGAAGGCGAAGTGAAAATCATGGCCGCTCAGGATGCGTTCTACGTACTGGAAGCCGCGCAATCCGTGTTGGTTGTGCCGGGTTACGGTATGGCTGTTGCCCAGGCGCAGCACGCAGTTCGTGAACTGCAGTCGTTGCTTGAAGAGAATAATTGCACCGTTGAGTACGCCATTCACCCGGTTGCGGGTCGTATGCCTGGCCATATGAACGTGTTACTGGCCGAGGCCGACGTGCCGTACGATCAACTGTGTGAAATGGATGATGTTAACCCGCGCATGGAAAACTACGATGTGGTTATCGTTATCGGTGCGAACGACGTAGTTAACCCGGCAGCAAAAGAGATGAAAGGCAGCCCAATATACGGTATGCCGGTTATCGAGGTGTATCGCGCGAAAACCGTATTTGTGTTGAAACGCTCCGCCAACGCTGGATTTGCGGGTGTAGATAACCCACTGTTCTTTAAAGACAACACCCGCATGGTATTGGGTGATGCGAAAGACACCATTAACAGCATTATTCGCGAGTTCGGCGACGAATAATCTGCAGGCCAACCGGCCCGGATTGATGCAGTAAATGTAAAAGGCAAAGTGTTGAATACACTTTGCTTTTTTTGTTTTTACTGGTGATGGGTTGCCAGCCTACAGGGTAAATACATAGTTGAAATCGTAGTAATGCGCGCCGTTTTCTATGGTGATTTGCATATTGCCGCTCAAGCCGGTTAAGTCACCACTGGCACTATCGGGGATCACCGATACCGTGAGTGAAGCTTCGCCGCGATTCATGGTACCGCTATGTTGCAGTGCAAATGAACCGGCCTTGCCATCGAGTGTGCCGCTAAACTGTTCAATGGCTACATACCCCGCCGAGCCGGGCGTGTCGGTTCGGACACTAAGCATCTGACCTTCACTTGTTCCGCAAAGCGCGCCTTTGTAGGTTTTATTCAATAGCATACGGCCAGTGTTTATTTCGTCAGCTTGCGGAGAGAGTTCAACGGAGAATTCGCCCTGTATGTGATGCATAGTTATTACCTCATTCCAAATTGAACAAACTAAAAATTAGTCTGTCCAGTATAAAGGACTTTGCGCAAAATTCATGCTACGGTTTGTGATCTGATTAGCCGCGCATCGCTATTAATTTTGCGAACCCCACTGAATAATTGTTTATGCAATAAAGTTGGTTAAATAGTCATAGCGCTGACATCAAAGGTCGTTATAATACGCGGCTTATTTTAAGTAACATTCTGCGCGCATTTCCTGGATGTGGGCAGCGGATATATCAAAAGGTACATCATGGTTGGACTCTCGTCAGAATGGTCGATCGAAGAAGCTGAGCGCATCTACGGCGTATCCCGCTGGGGCGGCGGTTATTTTAAGATTGGTGAAAATGGTAATGTGCATGTGGTGCCGAATCCTTCGGACCCGTCTGTACTCATCGATTTCAAAGCCGTTATTGATGAAATTCTGGAAGAAGGCGTGCAGCTGCCTGTTGTTATTCGCTTCCACGATGTATTGCGTTCTCAGGTTGCCAATCTGAATACGACTTTCCGAAATACTATTGCCGAAGCCGAATATAACGGCGAGTACAATGGTGTATATCCGGTAAAAGTAAACCAGATGCGTGAAGTGGTTGAAGAAATCGTTGATGCCGGCGAACCTTTCAACTACGGCCTTGAAGCAGGATCAAAAGCCGAGCTAATTACCGCGCTGGCGATGAACAGCAATGAAAATTCACTCACCGTACTGAATGGCTACAAAGACGAAGAATTCATGCGTCTGGCGCTGTTAGGCCGAAAGCTCGGTCGTCGTATGGTCGTGGTGGTAGAGAAATATTCAGAATTACTGCTTTTAGTACGCATTGCCAAAGAACTGGAAATCGAACCTATCATTGGTGTGCGGGCTAAAATGACCGTGAAAGGCCGCGGTAAATGGGAAAGTTCGGGTGGTGAACGGGCCAAGTTTGGTTTAACTATTTCCGAAATTATCAATACAGCGCGCTACCTGAAAGAAGAAGGCATGGCGCACTGTCTGAAACTGTTGCATTTCCACATTGGCAGTCAGCTTACTGATATTCGTTCGGTTAAAGATGCCATTTCCGAAGGCGCGCGTATTTATGCAGAATTGCATAAAATGGGCTTTCCGCTGGATTATGTTGATGTAGGTGGTGGTTTGGGTATCGATTACGATGGCACCGCGTCCACCAGCGAATCGTCGCGTAATTACACCATGCAGGAATACGTGTCTGACGTAGTGTATGGCATGAAGGAGGTGTGTGATCTTGAAGGTGTGCCGCATCCTAACCTGGTGAGCGAAAGTGGGCGGGCAATCACCGCACATCACAGCTGTGTGATCTCTCAAATTGTGGGCGAAATTCGCTCCAACAGTTCTGAAGTAGACACCAGTGAAAGCGAAGGCGAGCATATTTTCGTTACAAATATGCGTGAATTGGCCGAGTCGTTCGAAGAACTCACCAGTATGCAGGAAGTGTATAACGACATATCACAATACAAAGAGCAGGCATTGGACGCGTTTAAATTGCGTGTGTTGTCGCTGGAAGAGCTGGCAAAAATCGAAACGCTGTACTGGCAAATCATTACGCGTTTGCAGGCGTATTACGCCGACGCTGATTATGTGCCAGAAGAGCTTCAGGAGCTTGATTACAGCTTGTCTGCGCAGTATCTGTGTAACTTCTCGATATTTCAATCAGCGGCTGACACCTGGGCAATCGACCAATTGCTTCCTGTTGTGCCCATTACCCGCATGAACGAGCGACCTGAGGTGAACTGTTCACTGGTAGATATTACCTGCGACAGTGACGGCAAAATTGATCAATTTACCATTGGTCGTGAAATCACTGATATTTTACCTCTGCACAAGCTGAAAAAAGACGAGCCTTATTACATTGGGTTGTTTTTAACCGGGGCCTATCAGGACGTAATGGGCGACATGCATAATCTGTTTGGTCGACTGCACGAAGTGCATATTTTCAGCTACGATGACGATCCGGAAGATTTTTACATTGAAGAAATTGTTAAAGGCTCGTCTGTTGAAGATGTGCTGTCGATCATGCAGTACAACCCGCGCGCGATGGCTTCCGATGTCAAACGTCTCATCGATAAGCAGGTTTCCATGGGGAACATCAAACCACGTGAAGGTGTACGCTGGACTGATTTCTACGAGGATTGTTTAAGCGGATATACTTATTTAAAAACGAAGTAAGTATTTACTGGGGGAGCAAACTACGCTGATGCTCCCTCATTCATTTGCAGTGCTGGCCGGAGCTTGTTGCTTGCGTTTGGCTTCCTGAAAGTAGGTTCGCCAGAAATCTGCGGTAGTGGTGTTAATGAGGTTAGATTCCGCGTTCATTAACATCACATAGCCAGCGCGGTACTTGGGAGAAAACGATACATCAGCTCGGTATCCCTTTACCCACCCGCCGTGATAATTCAATGTTTCTCCTGCGTAATCATAAATCCGCCAGCCAAAGCCATAGTGTGCATCGGTTAAGTTATCGCGCCAACCCCGGCGATAGACTTCCCGTGAGGTCTTTACTCTGGGTGTGGTGACATCGGCAATGACATCCTCAGGTACCACGGTTGGGAATTCTACCAGCATGGCTTGTAGCCAGCGTGTCATGTCCTTAATGCTGGCATTTACCCCTGCCGCTGGACTAAATCGGTAATAATTACTTTCTACCTGCCCTTCGCGCCAACGGTTTCTGGCAATCGCAATATGAGGCCTGGCCCACTCTTCAGAGGCTAATAAACCGCCTTTACCTGCACTGGCGGTTTCCATCCCCAATGGATACAGCAACTGCTCGCGAAGCTGGCGATGATAAGACGTATTGTTGCCCGTAAAGTATTCTTCAATTACCCCAAACAACGCATTTTGATACGTGTAGCATTCGCCTGGTTCACACAATGGTTTCAAACCTGCCAGTTGACCTAATACGCGCTTTAACGGGTAATTGGCTTCAATCAGGTTGTCGTAAGCGTTGGGCATATAACCACTCGACTGCCCGACAATGTGGCCCAGAGTCAAATTGGGGTTCATGGTACCTTGGGATTGCAAGGTCGTGCTGAGCGATACCACCGGCGTGTTCCATTCCAACTGGTGTTGCCTCACCATTTTTGCCATAAGCACAGCGGTAAAGGTTTTGGATACCGAGGCTAAACGAAATACAGTGTCAGGGGTGACCGCATCGCCATTGGCATGGGTTTTACCGTAAACCACAATGACCGGTGCTTTGCCCTGTTGATAGAACACCATGGCGTAGCCGGGTACGTTGTATTTATTGGCTTCTTGCTCTACATGTTTCGCATAATCGGCAAACCACTGGTCATCGGCCAGAATGCGCTGCGAGTGAAGTAAACTGATAGCCGACAACAGTGCAAATAACCAGTTCACGTAACGTGATAAACGAAAAGGCAAACAACACTCCGGAGTTAGTAGCGCACGTACATGCTTGTTATTCTGACAAAAACGTCCATATTATGCGGCGGCGACATAAACTGATCAACTCGTGTGGCGAATATCGTTTACAGTGTGTACTAAGTGACTACCGATTTCATCGCGTCTCAACGAAAAAAAGCCGCTAATATACCCTCAGTTAAATACAACACGGCAACACAATGATCTCTGAAATCCAGCAACAACAATATGCCAGTGCCCGATTGTCGAGGGATCGTCGGTTCGATGGGCAATTTTATGTTGCCGTGTTATCAACCGGGATATTTTGTCGACCAGTTTGTCCTGCACGCCTGCCGGCTGAGCATAATGTACGGTATTTTCACTTTGCGCAACAGGCGCTGGAACAGGGGTTTCGCCCGTGCCTGCGTTGTCGGCCTGACAGCGCTCCTGGTTCGTGTGCCTGGCAGGGCGTAGAGACCACAGCAAAGCGCGCCCTGCAATTGCTTTCCAGTGAGTTAGCTGCGCCTGTTACGCAAATTGCAGAGAGACTGGGTGTGTCTGAACGGTATTTGAATCAGCTTACCCATAAAGCGGTGGGCATGCCGCCTAAACGATATCAGTTGCATAGCCGGTTGTTGCAGGCAAAACGATTGCTTCAGCAAACATCACTACCGGTAACTGATGTTGCCATTGCTTGTGGTTTTCAGTCGGCAAGGCGGTTACAGGACACCTTGCAACGATGGTGTAAATTAAGTCCCAGTCAGCTTCGCGGCGCACAGCACTCGCAACCAACAAACGAAGTATCGTTGTTTTTACCAGTACATATGCCATACAACTGGCCGCAAGTTTGTTCATTTCTGGCGTTGCGCGCGGTTCAGGGAGTTGAGTTCGTTGATTCAAATGGCTATCAACGGCATTTTAAGGATAACTACGGTGTATTGAGTGTGAGTGCTTACTTTAATGAAAATAAAGGTGGCTTCGACATTCAATTGACTATCTCAAACCCTGCACAGATACAGCCTGCAATCACTACACTGCGAAGAGTGCTGGATATGGATACAAATCCAGCCGTTATATCGCAATCACTTATTGCAACAGGTTTGCCGGCAGATCAGCTGACACCCGGATTGCGCTTGCCTGGTGCCTGGAGTGTGTATGAAGCCGGTTGCCGGGCTATTATTGGGCAGCAGGTGAGCATTAAAGCGGCAATTACGCAATTGAATACGCTGGTGGCCGCGTTGGGTGATAATCAGGAAGGGCAGGTGTATTTTCCTTCGCCTGAAGCATTAGCCGCGAGCGACCTGGCCATGCTCAGGATGCCAGGGGCCCGAAAACAGGCGCTTCGGGACTTTGCCAGTCTTATAAATTCATGCGGGGATGCTGTTCCTTGTGACGAGCAAATTCTGGCCATTCGCGGGGTAGGGCCGTGGACATTGCAATATATAAAATTACGAGGCGACAGTGAGCCTGATCAGTTTCTGTCTGGTGATCTCATTGCCAGGCGGCAGGCAGAAGGGATGGGCTTAAGCACAGAGTTGGCTGCGCCCTGGCGCAGTTACCTCACTATTCAACTCTGGTTACTGGCATCGGCACAACAGGCTAAGAGCGAACAATAAATGCAATATACTCAATATATATCCAGCCCGCTGGGGCCCATTCTGATCCAGGCAAGTGAACAAGGTGTGTCAGCCGTTAAATTTGTTGAGCGCCAGACCGAAGATGATAAACCATCGCCGATCACTCATCGGTGCTATCATGAGCTCAATGCGTATTTTGCCGGGTCGTTAACCACTTTTACGGTACCGGTAGATGCTCAGGGAACATCGTTTCAGCAACGCGTATGGCAGCAACTGTGCAAAATACCTTTTGGACACTCACAACATTACGGTCAAATTGCCAGTGCGCTTGGCAAGCCTACCGCATCCCGGGCAGTCGGTATGGCCAATGGCAGGAATCCCGTGAGTATTATTGTGCCCTGCCATCGTGTTATTGGTAAAAATGGCACCTTAACTGGATACGCAGGTGGGTTGTCGCGCAAGCAGGCATTGCTGGAACTGGAAGGGATTGCATACCGATGAGCAACCGGGCGTTAGCAGCACTATTACTTCTTGGTGCTATTTGGGGTGCATCTTTTATGTTTATGCGAGTG
Organism: Aestuariibacter sp. GS-14; assembly: GCF_006494365.1. Classification (GTDB taxonomy): domain Bacteria; phylum Pseudomonadota; class Gammaproteobacteria; order Enterobacterales; family Alteromonadaceae; genus Alteromonas; species Alteromonas mangrovi. The sequence continues at coordinate 84,729 of NZ_VHIP01000004.1, read as the reverse complement.
GCTGCGCCGGAATTCGGCATCTTTACGCTAGTGGAGCTGCGTACGTTGCTCGCCACACTGGTTTTTATGCCTTTTCTGTTAGGTCAGACCGCTAGAGTCATGTTAGTAACCTACTGGCGGCCGATGGCGGTGTTAGGACTCATCAACACGGGTATACCCTTTGTTTTGTTTAACTACGCGAGTTTGCACTTGCAGTCGGGCGTGCTGGCTATACTCAATGCAACTGCGCCTATGTTCGGTGCATTAATCGCCATGTTGTGGCTCAATGACCGAATGACCCGCGCCGGTGTTGTTGGCCTGGCTTTGGGCTTTGTAGGTGTAGTGCTGATCAGCTTTGAAAAGGCCGTGGGGGCCAATTTGAGCGTTGTGCCTATTCTGGCCGTGCTGGGGGCGACTTGCTGTTATGGGATAGGAGCATGTTTGCTTAAAAAAGCACTGTCAGGTGTAAAACCCGTAGTGATTGCCGGCGGCAGTCAGGCCTGGGCATCGCTATTGCTCTTTCCATTGTTATTACTGGACTTTCCTTCTGTTATGCCTTCTGGGATAGCCTGGGCGAATGCCCTGGCGTTGGCTTTAGGGGGGACTGGTATAGCCTACCTTCTGTATTTTTATATCATCGCTACGGCAGGCCCAGCCAGAGCTATTATGGTAGGTTATCTTGTGCCACTGTTCGGTATTGTTTGGGGGCTTTTATTCCTGGGCGAGCGACTCAGCGTACTTGATTTTTCTGGTGGGGGGTTGATATTGCTGGGAATAAGCCTGACATCAGGTGTTGCCCAACGGGGCTACCGCTGGGCAATGGCAAAGTCAAAGCGCTGATTATGGATTATGCGTCGATAAGCTGAACGCGTACTAAATTATGGCCATCGCGTCGCGCTTGATAAAGTGCATCTTCGGCGTGTGCAGTCACTTCATGCATGGAACGCTTGGTAGCGGTAAATGACACCCCAAAACTCGCAGTTAATTGCATGTCGGCAAATTCCGCAGGCGGTGGCAAAATAGCAATGCCATGGCGTAAAGTTTGCGCGAGATCATGCGCTTCATGCGGGCCCATATCAGGTAGCAGTATAATGAATTCCTCGCTGCTCCAGCGCCCCAGAATATCTTTGTCCCGCAGATGGCTGGCAATAAAGCCAGAGACTTTATCGAGCACATCATCGCCAGCATTGCGGCCATACTGATCATTAATTTTCATAAAATCATCAATGTCTACCAAGATAATACTCAAAGATGAGTGTTTGTTGGTTAGCTCACTGTACGACTCTTCAATTTGCGTTCTGTCTGGCAACCTGTGTGTATTGCGAATGATTAGCTCTGGCTGCATGTCCCTACGGAAATAATACAGCAGGTTATAAATGAGTAAGAATAGTGCAAAAATGATAACAAGCAGCGTAACTACACTGAAGATGAATCCCTGGGATATTTCAGCCTGACGTGCATCCAGGGGGCTGAGTAAATACACCGTCCAACCGAACTGTGGTAGGGCAACTTCGGCAATCAGGTGGTCGTTACCGTTAATGGTAATTAGTTGGTTGTTCAGGGCGTTTTCGGCGATAACTTTATCGGGCAGGCTTGCGTACCAGGGTAATTCAGTCAGGTTGGTAAAATCGGCGTTTGCTGCAATTAACGAGGCATCCGAAGACAGCATGATGTCGCCTTGCCCGTCTACAAACAGGAAGTCATAACCGTACTGGCGTTTGTAGGTGTCAAACACGGATACGAAACTTTTCAGGCTTTTGCCAACACCAAAAAAGCCTAAAAATTTGCCTGAATCATCGTAAATTTTAATATCGATGTAGAAATGCGTATCTTCCCATTTGCCTATGTCTGCTATGGCATCGGCTTCGTAGTCCCGGTATTTAAAGTACCAGGATACTTCACCTTCAATCAGGTCTAGCTTGGTTCCATCAGAGTTGTACTGGACTCTTGCTTCTTCTGAGGCAATAAAAAAGGTCAGACCAAATTCTTGTTCCATTCTGTCCAGCGCTGAGAAAATCTCAGCTTCGTCCAACTGGCTTTTTTCCATTAAGGTAACCAGCTCGCGGGATTTTCCGAGCGCTTCCGATACGTGCAACGGCTTGAGGATTTGTGTAACGATGAGCGAGATCGCGGGTGATAATGATTGTTGCTGCGCCCGACTTTGCTCGGCAACGATTTTTGAGATGCTGAAATGCACCAGCGTGACAATCGCGATGACAACCACGGCGAACAACAGCAAAATGCTTCGATGTAATGTCCTGAATGCGTTCACTGGCTTTTAATCTCTCCTTGAAGCTGTGAGGTTATTGCATTGGGGGGATGCTTCCTTGGGCATATCATGTCTATGCCATGCATATAATAACCGCTGAGAACACGTTGTGCCACTGTCGCATATTAATGACGCCCAGACCTCAATCTCTGGACACCCACTTTTTTGGGGACACCCACCTTTACCGCCTTTTTAGTTCAAACATGTGAACCGTGGATGTCCAGTTTTTGAGTGAGTGTCCATAAATAAAGTGGGTGTCCATAAACAAGGTGGGTGTCCAGAAATGTTACAGAACCACTGACTTGTAGTGATGAGTTGGTTACACTATGGCGCATCAATTTTGAAAAGGACTCGATATGGCGTTTTCAGTAGTGGTATTGGCGGCGGGTAAAGGCACAAGAATGAAATCTTCGCTGCCAAAGGTGTTACACCCAATAGGTGGCGTGCCTATGGTTCAACGCATCATCAACACAGTTGAGTCATTGGACGCAACTGCCGTTCATCTGGTTTATGGGCATGGTGCTGACCAATTGAAAGCCAGGGTTGAAGGCAAGCAGATAAACTGGTGTTTGCAGCAGGAGCAACTGGGAACCGGCCACGCCGTTATGCAGGCTGTTGATTATATTACTGATGACGAAGATGTGATGATTTTGGTTGGGGATGCGCCCTTGATTAAGGCTGAAACCCTTGAGCGATTAATAGCCGCAAAGTCTCAATGTGATTTGGCGCTGCTCACTGTGCATTTGGATGATCCAACAGGCATGGGCCGTATTATCAGAAAAGACGATAATATTGTTGCAATAGTTGAGCATAAAGATGCTACTGAAGCGCAACGTGCGATTACAGAAATAAATACCGGCATGATGGTCATGGGTGGTAAAGACCTGAAGCGTTGGTTGGCAGCATTAACTAACAACAATGCCCAGGGCGAGTATTATCTTACCGATGTTATCGCCATGGCTGCCGCCGAAGGCAAACGTATCCAGTCTGCACATCCTGACTCACCTGTGGAAGTAGAGGGAGTGAATAACCGGGTGCAATTAGCCCGATTGGAGCGCACCCTGCAAAGATGGCAGGCTGAAGCATTGATGACGGCGGGCGTCACGCTGGCAGATCCTGCCCGAATTGACGTGCGTGGACAATTAACCACCGGTCAGGATGTCTATGTCGATGTAAATTGCGTATTTACAGGTAATGTTAAGTTGGGTGACAACGTGGTAATTGGTCCTAACTGTGTGCTTATCAACTCCGAAGTAGCCTCTGGTGCAGTAATCGAAGCTAATAGCATCATTGAGGACGCCAGCGTTGGCGAAGACTGTACTGTTGGTCCTTATGCCAGATTACGTCCAGGAGCAGTAATGGAGCGTAAATCAAAGGTGGGTAACTTTGTTGAAATGAAAAAAGCCACCCTCGGAGAAGGAGCAAAGGCCAATCATTTGACCTACCTGGGAGATGCGATTATTGGCGCCAACAGCAATATTGGCGCTGGTACCATTACCTGCAACTATGACGGTGTAAATAAGTCTAAGACACTAATTGGAGAAAATGCATTTATTGGTTCTAATTCAGCGCTAGTGGCGCCCGTAGAAATAGGCGCGGGCGCAACGGTGGCGGCTGGCTCTATTGTCACATCCAATGTGCCGGAGCATAATCTTGCCGTAGCAAGAAGCAAACAACGCAATATCAGCGGCTGGAAACGTCCTACCAAAAAGGCCTGATTATCCATTTAATCTCTGGACACCCACCTCAGCAACGCGGAAGCAGATAGCTTATGACAATATCAACGCTTGTGGTGGGTTTTGGCTATGCAGCCAAAACCTTTCACGTACCTTTTCTTACTGAACTTGCTGATTTTGAGATTAATGGGGTGGTGTCATCCGATCCCGCCAAAGTGAACAGTGAGTTACCCGGTTGTGTAGTTTACTCGTCACTTGAGCAAGCATTTAGCTCAGCCAGTTTCGATTTAGTTGTTATTACTACACCAAACCATCTTCACGCACCACAAGTAACCGCAGCGTTGCAAGCAGGTTGCCATGTATTAGTGGAAAAGCCCTTCACACTAGACAGCAAAGAGGGTGAAGAATTAGTTGCGCTGGCGAAACAGGCAGGCAAGCATCTTTGTGTGTTTCACAATCGGCGTTTTGATGGCGATTTTCTTACCATTAAACAGTTAATCGCCGATGATAGCGTTGGGGATATCAAGCGATTTGAAAGCCGGTTTGACCGTTTCCGACCCAACCCAAGGCAGCGCTGGCGAGAACAAGCGGGCCCTGGCGCAGGTATTTTCTGGGATTTGGGCCCGCATCTGATTGATCAGTGTATTCAATTATGGGGAATGCCCCGGGCTGTAAACGCACACATACTTACTCAGCGTCATGGCGGTGAAGCAAACGATGCGTTTGAGATAACCTTGTTTTATGACACTCACATTGCGTTACTTGGTTCTACGCCATTTGAGGCTGGCCCTACACTGCGTTTTGCGCTGCATGGCAACAAAGGAAGTTACCGAAAGTTTGCGTTGGATCCTCAGGAAGATCAGCTTAAAGCCGGGCTGAGTTTTAACCATCCGCGTTGGGCGAATACGCCAGAAGAGGAGCAAGGCAAGTTACACACGGATACCTCCAGCAAGATAATCCCTACACTGCCGGGGCGGTACATTCAGTTTTATCAACAATTAGCTGATGCTATTCAAGGCGAGTCTCCGTTGCCCGCCGATGCAATATCGGTTGTACCGGTAATACAACTGATCGAGCTAGCCATTGAGTCTTCGCAAAATCAGCGCACAGTGCTGGTGTCGTGAGCATGACCAACCAATGTCGATGATAGACCTGAGTTCTTCGAAAATAAAAGGCCTGGGCGATTGCAATGCAAGCATGCGTGTATTCATTGCAAATCGCCCCGCTTTCAGTTTACAGCGCCTCGGAAGCGGCATTGTACCGCTTGCCGCAGGTGACATAGACGCAATTGGTAAAGCTTGTGGCAATGGCTGGCGTAAAGTATTTAATGTGTATGCAAAATTTCTCTTTGCCTTGCCAGACAATCTGCAATTCAAGCAGGGGAACTGTTGGCAACAATTTCGGGACACCCACCTTTTGCAGGGTGGGTCGAATACCGCGCTGATGTTCGGTGAGCCAAACAGTTTTGAGGCGGATACACTGAATATCATTACCGGACGAACGTTTGCACAGAGTACAAATGTCGCGCAAAGCCTCTATTGGGTTACGCCAGAGTTTGCTATTAACACATCTTTAAATTTGGTTGTGTGTCCATACTTCGATTATCGACAGCTATCAAATAGCAAGATCTTGTATCTGGTCGATTTGATTCACGCAGAACTGAATGTGCATGCCATTAATAAATAAATCTTGCGAATCGAAATAAATAGCGTAGATTAATCTTTCATTTCGTAAATTGTAAGTTTCTTTTTTGGCAAAGCGAAACACCGACGCAAGAAGACAAAGTATTGTCGAGCATGTTAATCAATACGGACTTACGTCTGTGGAGGCGCTTGCGCAGCTGTTTGAAACCTCATCCGTGACTATTCGCAAAGACTTATCTGTGTTGGATTCAGAAGGCACGATAGTACGTCAGCACGGCGGAGCTGCGCCGTTGCCTGCGTTAGTTAGCAGTAGTCAGCGCACTTTTCTCTCACCAGTAAAAGCCGCTATAGGCCGATTGGCCGCAAGTCTTATTCAAAATAATCAACGGATTATCATAGATAGTGGTAGTACAACGGCAACCATGGTAGAGCACTTGCAAACGCAGCAGAATATAGTGGTTATGACCAATGCACTTTCTGTGGCGAATCAATTAGTCGCTTTTAAGAACGAGCCAACCGTTATTATGACGGGTGGGACCTGGGATCCCCGGTCCCAGTCATTTCAGGGCAAGATGGCGGGTAATATGGTGCAGGCCTATAACTTTGATTTGGCATTTGTAGGCGCCGCAGGTCTTGATATAGAGCGCGGTACCACAACTTACAACGAAATGACCCAACTTAGCCAGGCGATGGCAAATGCAGCAACAAAGGTGATTGTTGTGGCAGAATCAGCTAAGTTAAGAAACAAAATGCCAAATGTAGAATTAACCTGGCAGCAAGTGGCTGTTTTGGTAACCGATACCGGTCTTGCTGACGATGCAGCAAGACAATTAGCAGATTATGGTGTGACAGTGTTAACCGCGTCACCTGATGGAGAATAGATATGTGCGGGATTGTGGGGGCAGTAGCCGAACGTAATGTGGTTGAGATCTTGCTCGAAGGGCTCAAGCGTCTTGAGTACCGTGGATATGATTCAGCCGGTGTCGCTTTATTGCAGTCAGACGGTGCTCTAACCCGGATCCGCCGCACGGGCAAGGTGCAAGAGTTGGTTGATGCAATTGGAGGCCAGGAAGCGTTAGGTTCTACAGGTATTGCACATACTCGCTGGGCTACCCACGGCGGAGTGACAGAGGCCAACGCCCACCCTCATGTATCTGAAGAGCGCATTGCTGTGGTGCATAATGGCATCATAGAAAACTACCAGTCGTTAAGGGAAAGTCTGTCTGCAAAAGGCTATCGGTTCAGCAGTGATACCGATACTGAGACCATTGCCCATACTGTTCATGACGCGTTAAAAACGGCAAATTCGCTGTTAGCGGCTGTTCAGCAATCAGTACCTCAATTTCACGGAGCCTATGGCACCGTAATCATGGATAAGCAAGACCCATCGCGCGTAGTGGTGGCGCGTTCCGGTAGTCCTTTGGTGATTGGATTGGGTCTGGGCGAAAACTTCATCGCGTCTGACCAAATGGCATTGTTGCCGGTTACCCGTCGTTTCATTTTTCTTGAAGAAGGCGATGTTGCAGAAATAACCCGCCGCAGCGTGTCAATATTCGACAAGCAGGGAAATCCGGTTGAACGTGAAGTAATTGAGTCGAATATCGAGCACGACGCAGGTGACAAAGGCGGATATCGTCACTACATGTTAAAAGAGATCCACGAGCAACCTACCGTTGTGCGTAATGCTTTGCAGCATCGCCTCGATGAAAAAGGACTGGTTGCCGACGTGTTTGGTAACGGTGCAGAAGCACTGTTTGAAAAAGTAAAACACGTACAGATTGTAGCCTGTGGTACTAGTTATCACTCGGGTATGACCGCCAGATACTGGCTTGAGCAATATGCCAATGTGTCGTGTAATGTTGAGATAGCATCCGAGTTTCGCTACCGAAAGTCAGTGGTGCATGAAAATAGTCTGTTAGTGACGATTTCTCAGTCGGGAGAAACGGCAGATACATTAGCGGCATTGCGTTTGGCAAAAGAGTTGGGCTATATGGCCAGTCTGACTATTTGTAACGTGCCAGGTTCATCATTGGTGCGTGAGTCTGACCTGTCTTTTATGACCCGCGCTGGCGCTGAGATTGGTGTGGCATCTACCAAAGCGTTTACAACACAGTTAACTGCATTTCTTATGCTTACACTGGCATTGGGTAAATACAATGGCATGTCGGCAAGAGACGAAAATGCTATTGTTAAAGCCTTGCATAGTTTACCGGCAAAACTGGAAGAGACACTCACTATTACCCAAGGGATTGAGGATTTGGCTGAGGAGTTTGCTGATAAACACCACTCTCTGTTCCTAGGCCGGGGGGATCAGTACCCGATAGCTATGGAAGGGGCCTTAAAGCTCAAAGAGATATCTTATATTCACGCAGAGGCGTATGCGTCGGGTGAACTCAAGCACGGCCCGTTGGCATTAATTGACGAAGAAATGCCGGTTATCGTGGTTGCGCCTAACAATGAATTACTGGAAAAATTAAAGTCAAACGTGGAAGAAGTGCGCGCCAGAGGCGGTATCATGTATGTATTTGCAGATAAAGATACCGCTTTTGCCAGTGACGATACTATGCGTGTGATTAATGTGCCGCATTGCGATGCGCCAATTGCTCCCATTATCTATACAATTCCGCTGCAATTGTTGTCTTACTACGTAGCGTTAATTAAAGGCACCGACGTAGATCAGCCGCGAAACCTTGCTAAATCAGTCACCGTAGAATAAAAACACGTCCTTAAGCATGCCAGTCTTGCGACTGGCATGCTTATTCAGGACACTCACTTTCTTTCCAGACACACACTCACGTCCTTCGGTACAGCAGAAATCTCCTACATTCTTGGACACAATAGCCCCTGGATAAACGGAGATTGTCATGCCTCAGCCAAGAAAAAACCTTATTTGCGTTACTGATACCCCCTTCTATCACTGTGTTTCCCGTTGTGTACGCCGAGCATACCTGTGCGGTAGCGATGCGTTAACCGGGCGCTCTTACGAGCACAGGCGGAAGTGGGTTGAGAATCGACTGCTGCTATTAGGGCAAATATTTGCGATAGACATTTGCGCTTATGCTGTGATGCACAATCATACGCATGTTGTGCTGCACATAAATCTGGATGAAGCCAAATCATTGTCAGATGAAGAAGTGTTATTGCGTTGGCATAAATTACACAAAGGAATGGTGTGTTGTAGACAGTTTCTTGATGAGAAAGAAAGGGTTAAGCTTAGCCAGGCTGAACTGGATACGGTGATGCGCGTGGTGGAAATTTATCGTAATCGCCTTTGCGATGTAAGTTGGTTTATGCGGTTACTCAATGAATATATTGCGAGAAAAGCTAACAAAGAAGATGAATGCACAGGCCGATTTTGGGAAGGACGATTCAAATCTCAAGCGCTGCTTGATGACGCCGCTTTATACGCTTGTATGGCGTATGTTGATCTGAATCCAGTGAGAGCCGGTATTTCCAATCAACCCGAAAAATCGGCATTTACCAGCATCCGAAGTCGTGTTCTCGCGTCCCGTCAGAAAAAGAAATTGCCAGCGTTACTGCCATTTAAAGACAAGAAAACTGAGTATGGATCAAGTGTATTAAATTGTACTTTGTCTGACTACCTGGCTTTATTGCATTCAACAGTAAAATCAAAGAATGCAGCTACTTGCCGCGGTATTGAGGAGCTTTATGCAAAAATTGAAGTGTTTAATACTAACGTTGGTAGCTGGCATTGCATGAGTTTTGACATAGACGGGCGATTTGGAACAAAAGTGAGCGCAGATATTGCCCAGAGAAAGCTTGCCGTTTTGTGAAGTGCACTGGAAGCGCTGATATATCAACCCGGTTCGATAATAGATTATTTATCTGTTCGGCAATTATCAGCATTTTCATTTTGCTTCATTTTATGGCAAATATCCTGCCACTCCCTATATTTTTCGTAATAAACGTCCCATACGCATGGGCAACATGAACCCCCACCGCAGCAGTCGCTTTTAAGTGGCTTTTCTGGTTTGAGCGGTAATTCCATCATGGTCTCCTTTTTACCAACCAGTATGTTGTTGCTTTCCATTTATTTCAAATTGATGGAATGAATACTCCCTAGTTGCAGCTCAAAGAGAGCTCAACGATAAAATAAGACACCCACTTAATTGTGTGGGTGTCTTGCAAAGGAAATTAGTGGATGTCCAATAAAAAAGGCGCTGGATAGCGCCTTTAGCAGTTATTTACCCAGGATAATCCGCAGCATTCTGCGCAGCGGCTCTGCGGCACCCCACAGAAGCTGATCGCCTACAGTGAAGGCAGAAATATACTCAGGCCCCATAGACAGTTTGCGAATACGGCCAACCGGAATTGATAATGTCCCGGTAACCTTGGCAGGCGTTAATTCGGCCATAGTTACTTCGCGGTCGTTTGGTATTACCTTTACCCAATCGTTATGCGCTGCCAGTAACGATTCGATTTCTGAAACAGATAAATCCTGTTTTAACTTAAGCGTTATCGCCTGACTATGGCAACGCATTGCGCCCACGCGAACGCACAGACCATCTACTGGCACAGGTGCCGCTGTGGTCCCTAGAATTTTATTGGCTTCCGCTTCTGCTTTCCATTCTTCACGACTTTGACCCGAAGGTAACTGCGTGTCGATATAGGGGATCAGACTACCAGCTAACGGTACGCCAAATTGTGCCGTAGGGTACTCATCAGAACGAATAAATTCCGCTACCTGACGGTCTATATCCAGAATGGCGGTAGTTGGGTCATCAACAAGTTGCTTAACGTTGCCATAAACGGCGCCCATTTGGCTCAGCAGTTCTCGCATGTGCTTTGCACCAGCGCCTGATGCAGCCTGATAGGTCATTGGCGAGGCCCACTCAACCAGACCTTTTTCAAATAAACCACCCAGCGCCATTAGCATTAGTGAAACGGTACAATTTCCACCGACATACGTTTTAATACCGGCTTCTATTCCTTTATCAATTTCTGTGCGGTTTACCGGATCTAAAATGATAACGGCGTCATCTTTCATACGCAGTGCAGAGGCAGCATCTATCCAATAGCCATTCCAGCCAGCTTCGCGAAGTTTCGGATACACTTCTTTTGTGTAATCGCCACCCTGACAGGTAATGATGATATCCTGCGTACTCAGTGCATCAATATCAAAAGCATCTTGTAATAAACCACAGTCTTTACCTGCGAAGTCAGGTGCGGAGCTACCAGCCTGAGAGGTGGTAAAGAAAGTTGGCTCAATCAGAGAAAAGTCGCTCTCTTCCTGCATACGCTGCATCAGGACGGAGCCTACCATTCCGCGCCAACCCACTAAACCAACTTTATTTTGAGACATGTTAAGAACCCTTAATTTTCCTCTTCAAGTGTTCTGTCGAGCAGCTAACCTCTTACGGGTTCATTTTTAGTTTACTGCAATTCACTTGATACATTTGTAATAGCCCCGCAGTCTATAAATTATGCTGCGAATTGGCTAGTTTCTTTTGTAATTTAATATACTCAGAAGCCACAAATATCATGCGCTTTCGGTATACAACTAAAACAACAGTGCTTTTAATTCCTGCGCGCCAAACATAACAATCTCAAAGGCAATCAAAATGATGATTATCCATTCCAGAAAAGACGAATGTTTGTGCTTTAACTCGTCGGCCAGCATTTCAAAAAGTTCGTGGATAACGTTGAGCTTGTTTGATAACAATTCAACCCGAGGGCGGATATCCAGATATTTTGCTGTTGCGTTGTAAGAAGATTCATACTCTGGATATTCCCAGAAAAATTCCGGCGTATCTAATAATCCGTAGTGCAAGAAAATATCACTTTTAGTGCTGAATAGGTGCCCGCGAATACTGGCAATTTCATTGCGACTAAGGTTGATTTTACCGGTAGTTGCTAATGCTTTAGGTAAGTGTGCATATTGAATAATGGTTTCCTGAGCACGTTGCTCATAGTCATTTAGCTTAAGAGATTGAGCGAGAGCATGACTCACTGCCAGACGCTGCAGTGAGGCATCCATACCTAAAGTAATCAAGTCTTGTTGAAGTTTTATTTCGCTGCCTTCAACGGTAAAGCGAAAGTGCTCCTGATGTTCACCGGAGATGATGTCGCTTTGAATTTTCAAGCGATGCAGTAAAGACAGTCGTTCGTCCTCATCAACACCCCAAAATACAATTACACCATAGTCAAACACCCAGGCTTCACCACCGGGAATATTAAGTAACACTGCATCTCTGTAACGGGTGCCAGACTCAACTGACAAAATGTTGTCTGTGTCTGAAACGGGTAGAGCAAAAACCGACACGCGGTCATTAGAAAATAACATGATCAAACCAATCGTTTAAAAAACCGACTGATTATGCACATATTTATGCATTCAGACCACGAAAATCAGAGTGAGAAATAATGCTCTTAAAGATAAAGGATTTTGATGGCTTTAAAAGCTTTAGTGCGCTGCCAGACTCCTGGCGAACATCACGTTGGTTGGACGTTGGAGCACAAAAAAGTGGGTGTCCGGGAATCTCGGTGTCCGGGAATCTCTCTGGATCACTCGCAGAAAGGTGGGTGTCCACTAAAACGGTGGGTGTCCAACAATTAGGTGGGTGTCTGTAACATGGGGCATTATTATACTTTTGTTTAATTGTGATGAGAGCTCAAGCCGCTAGGCTTATAGGGTAAAGAAAAATTGACAAAGTAACACCAACTGGGCGATCAAACATAAAAACAGCATATACGCGTGCATACAAGTGTAACTGATCGCCGCTGCTGGCGTTTTTGCGCCAGCGGTACTCTTTTCCTATCCCATCTCACAAATTCAACGTTTTATTTCGGTCATCCTATCGATAATAGAGAAAAATGCTTTTTATTGTTCGCTACCATGGATTTTGATACATCAAAAATGAAATTCAGATTAAGTAGTGCACCTATTTTCACGGAATAATAACGATGAATACCGTCCTCAACACACCAGAAGTAATGCACAGTAAGCGCATTGCCTCTATTGATATATTGCGTGGTCTCGTAATGCTGTTTATGTTGGTAGACCATGTCAGGGAGCGATTTTTTTACCACCTGAACGTGAGCGATCCAATGGATTTGGATGCAACCAGTCCCCAGTTGTTTTTCACGCGAATAACAGCACATTTGTGCGCGCCGGTATTCGTATTTTTAACAGGGATGTCCGCCTGGTTGTACGCTAATCCGGCAAATAGAGCCCCGCGCTCCGCAACCCCGTTTTTGTTCAAACGCGGTTTGTTCATTATCTTCGTGGAAATCGCAATTATTAACTGGTTATGGCTTGGCACCTACGACACGCTGTATTTACAGGTAATGTGGGCAATTGGTATCAGCATGGTGTCATTGTCGGTGTTGAGCAAGCTGCCCGCAAAAGCGATCCTTGCCCTGGGTTTATTAATAGTGTGCTGCCACAATTTGCTGAGTCCAATTGCCTTTAATCCCGGTGAAGCTGGTTACAATATTTGGGCAGTACTTCACGACCGCGGTATTATTTTTGAGTCAGACACTTTCCGAATTAAAGCTTCCTATCCGGTGCTGCCTTGGATTGGCGTTATTTTGTTGGGTTACAGCATGGGGCCAATTTATGCGCGTGACTACGATGGCGCACAGCGAAGAAAAATACTAACAACACTTGCGCTGGGTATGTGGGCGTTATTAATTGTGCTGCGCAGTACTAACCTGTATGGCGAAATCTTGCCTTTTGAGGTTCAGGACACCGCAGTACAAACCGTCATGTCGTTTATCAATTACACTAAATATCCGCCGTCATTGGATTATGTGTTGTTTACGCTGGGCGGTGCATTCCTGATACTGGTTGGGCTCGATAAAGTAAATAATCAATACAGCAAAGTCATCGAAAACTTCGGATCAGCGCCAATGTTCTTTTACATTTTGCACCTAGCGGTACTGTTGGTTCTGTACCGCATCGCAATGAATGTGTGGGGCCCGAATCATGGTGATATGTTTGCGTTTAGTGACGTCTGGCAAATTTGGGCAGGCGCATTGCTTTTGGGTATCGTGTTGTATTTCCCCACCAAAGCGTTTTCTGCCTTTAAAAAGCAGAGCAGCAATTCGCTTATTAAGTACTTCTAGTCGACAGTTTGCTTTGCTACATACCGGGCCTCAATTGCAGGCCCGTTTTTATTACTGTGGCCTGATAATGTGAAAATCAGGTAGCGATCTCGTTTTCGACTAATTAATAATAATGCTTGGCCTTTTTTCAACTAGACTTACAAAACGTGTAGCCCGTTACCAAATTGAAAGCCATGATTATGGTTTGTAAGGGGAAAACGAGTTATCTGAAAAAGGACAGAAATGGGGCAACAAGAAAAAACGCGTATTGAACAGCTGGAAAGACGGTTAACTCGTGAAAAGGCAGCACGCCTGGCATCGGAGAAGTTGCTGGACGAATACTCGGGTAAGTTTTTTGCTGCCAACGAAAAGCTAAAGCAATCACTGTTAGTTGCCCAGCGCAAGCAAGAGGAAATTGAATATCTGGCCCGTACCGGCTTTTCAATTTCGGATAAACAAGACCCGGACGCCCTCATTGCATCCACGCTGGGGCTCACAGCCGATTTCTGTAAGGCAGAACTGGCAGCGTGTTTTTTTACCCGGCAAGGTAATCTGCTTGACCGTTGTATTACCAGTGCTTCGGTGACGTTAACCCCAGAGAACAAAACTCAGTTACAACATTTTGTGCCAGATGAGTGCACAGACCTGCTGGATTGCTGGCTTATCGAAAATATTTCAGCCCAAATGGCGCGCTCTTGTTGGGCAGTGTGCGCCAACTTTACTTATAGTGACGATACGTTAGGCTGGTTAGTGCTCACTATTCCGGCAAACTATATTGACGAAGGTTTGTTGTACATTCTCGATGCCTATCTGAAGTACTTGCGTACGGGTATAGATAAAAATCGCACGACGCAAGCGGTTGATCGCACCGCCAATAATATGCAGAAAATACAAACGGAGTTGTCGGCTACCAAGCAGCAGTTAGTGGTAGCCGATCGCATGGCGGCGCTGGGTTTTCTGGCCAGTGGTGTGGCACATGAAATCAATAATCCGGCGGCCTTTATCATCTCGAATAACAGCAGTTTGCGAAAGATGATGAAGCCTTTGTTTGAACTCATCGAAAACTATGCGCAGGCCAGTCGCCGCGGTGATGAAGAAGGCATCGTCATTTATCAGCATGAGCTGGCAGCAATGAAAGAAGAAATTCTTCTGATGCTGGAAGACAACGAATATGGCTTAAATCGCATCGTCGCCATTTCTGAAAGTCTCAGAACCTATTCGCATTTTGGCGAGCAACTCACCGATCAGGTGGATATAAACGACTGCGTAACCAAAATGGCGAAGGTGGCCAGAGCCTCATTGCCTGATTGTGTGGAGCTGCATTGCCATGTTGCAGAAGGTTTGCCCGCCATTGCTGGGAATGCATCTCAATTGGAACAGGTTATTCTTAACCTGTTGGTAAATGCCATTGATGCCCTTAATGGTAAGGGTAAAGTGGAAATACGAACCGAACAGAATGAAACCGATGTTATTCTTACCGTGAAAGACACCGGACAAGGGATGGATGATGTGGTTAAAACCAAGTTGTTTACACCTTTTTTCACTACAAAAGATGTGGGTAAAGGCACGGGCCTTGGGTTATCTATTTCGCAAAATATCATCGATGCACATCACGGACGCATAGAAGTGGAATCTGAAGTAGGCGTAGGTACCTGTTTTAGTATCCATTTTCCATGCTCTGGTAATTGAACAAGGAGCGAGCTATGCACAAAGATTTTCAGGTGATCATTGTTGACGACGAACCCAGAATTTTAAGGGCTCTGAATCGCGCCCTTTCCGATCTGCCTGGGATTAGTGTGGTAGCTGCGGGTAGCGGTAAAGAAGCATTGGCTAAGTTCAGGGAATCCCCGGCGGATATTGTGATTAGCGACCTGAGCATGCCAGAAATGACTGGGAATGATTTGCTGGCCGAGATTGCACAAATTGCGCCGGAAACGATCCGTATTATGCTCACCGCTCACAAAGAACCCGAGCATATTATGGAGGCAGTAAATCGCGGTAAGGTATCGGGGTACATTAATAAGCCTTGGTCAGACGATGAGTTGCGCTCCATGATTGAGGATCTGGTTGCTTCCAGAGAGCAATATGTGCGCCGCAGTATTGTGGGCAAAGTGCTGAGTAATTCCGCAACGCCATTTAAAAAGTCATTCGAAGATTTTGTAGGTAATTCGCCGTCTATGCAGCGGGTGTACAACAAACTGGAGAAAGCAGCACCTAGCAAAGCATCTGTGTTTATTACCGGTGAAAGCGGCACGGGTAAAGAAGTCGCAGCCTTTGCTATTCACAATTTGAGTCAGCGAAAAAACGACGCTTTCATCGCGCTTAACTGCGCAGCTATTCCCTCGGAGTTAATGGAATCCGAAATATTTGGACATGTGAAAGGTGCATTTAGTGGTGCGGTGAGTAATCGCGATGGTGCGGCCACCCTGGCCGACAACGGTACCTTGTTCCTCGATGAATTGGGCGAAATGGATATGTCGCTGCAGGCTAAAATACTCCGCTTTATACAAACCGGCACATTTCAGCGTGTTGGCGGCACGAAAATGGAAAAAGTGAATGTGCGGTTTGTGGCCGCCACGAATCGCGAGCCTCACGAAGCCATTAAGGAAGGGCGGTTGAGGGAAGATTTGTTTTATCGGCTAAATGTTATTGCTGTTGAAATGCCTTCACTCAGAGACCGGGACGACGACGTTGTATTGTTGGCCCGACACTTTCTGAATTGTTTTAGTGAGGACGAAGAAAAGCAATTCTCTGGTTTCACTCAGGATGCCGAGAATATGCTAAAGCGCTATAGCTGGCCGGGCAATGTGCGTCAATTGCAAAACCTCATTCATAGCTGTGTTGTAATGAATGATGGACCAATGATCACGTCAGACATGCTCAATGATTTACTGACATCCAGGGAGCAAATCTCTACTCCGGCGGTGTCTGTTCCACACATTTCAACTGATCCAAGTGTACCGTCAATAAGTTCATTTGATTCGAATTTGCCACACACGAAGCAGGAAATTGAGCCCTTGGCACTCATGGAACGCAAAGCTATACAGCAAGCCATTGCGCTGTATGATGATAATGTGGTTAAAGCCGCAAGCGCGCTGGAAGTTAGCCCTTCTACGCTGTATCGCAAAATGCAACAATGGGAAGAATAGGGCTTCGCATATTGCAAAAATCGAACTAAAAGCAGGCTTGCAGCCTGCTTTCCAAATTGCATTAATCAAATAAATTCAATACTTTACCTGTATCAACTCGGTTGGTCTGTTTCTTGTAATAACTGATTATCTTCAGGTAGTCGGTAAGTATGAATGAGCCAGATCGCATTGTTGTTCAAGCAAGGTTTGCAAACCGCTTTGCAACATAAACTGGCGCGCAATGTGGCGTGGTCGTTAGGTACCGAGCTATTTGGCAAAGTCTCCCGGTTGGTTACATTAATTGCATTGGCAGCGTATATTCCGGCTGTCTCTTACGGGCAGGCAATGCTGGCCCTGGCCTGTCACGAAGTGATCCGCACTATAATGCGTTTTGGTGCGGGTTCGCAAATTGTGCAGTGTGCACACCACGAGTTAACTACCTTCGCCGAAAACGCGATCACGCTCCAGTGGTTGTTAAGCGGCGCATTATGCGCGTTGCAATTCACGTTGGGCTATGTGTTGGGTCTGTTTTACAACGATCCGACGCTTTCTCTGCTTATACAAGCTATGGCATTCACTTATCTGCTGTTTCCTGTTGTGGGTGTCACTACCCTGTTAATTCAACGGAATAGCAACTTTCGGTTTTTCAGCCTTCGCAATGGTTTGTGTATTACGGGCGAAAACCTGTCTGTGGCTGCCTTTGCGTTTGTTGGTGCAGACGTGTGGTCTGTGGTGGCAGGTAAATATGTATTTGCCGTTATGTGGGTCATCGGTTTTTCACGGGCGCCAGTGCCGGCGTTTCGCGCCAAATTCGATCCAGCCGTCATGTGGTATTTGTTCACCACTTCAGCGCAGTTATTTACCACTGAAGCGGTGCGCTCTATTCGCCAACAGGCCGATTTGTTTATCGCTGGCCGGGTACTCAGTGCTGAATGGATGGGGGTATATGCGTTTGCCCGCAGCGCTGGGATTGGCCTCAGCCAAACCCTGAGTCAGGCGTTCACCAGTGCGTTGTACCCGCAATTATGCCAACAACACCGCAATGGTCAGCCGGTAAGGCTGAACATGCGGTTATTGGCAATGGCGGGGCTGGTAGGCGGTGCATTTTTAGCCCAGGCGATTATTGCGCCTGTATACATACCTATTTTGTTCGCCGACCGATGGAACGATGCCATTCCGGTTGTATCCGTGCTGTGTGTCACAGCGATACCCGCATTGATAATAGAAACACATGCAACGGCAATCCGCGCAACCGGTGCGTATTACAAAGAGCTGGTTACCCGCCTGATATTTGCCGTGTCTACGGTGTGTTCGTTGTTGCTGATGTCACCAGCATCGCCTATCGGGTTTGCAGTTGATCTGCTTATTTCGAGTGTGATTGGCCTGCTTTGTGTGCTAGTGCATTCCATTGTGTCCGAAGGGATACCCGTCATTTTTCAAACCAAATCAACTAAAGAGCAACCGCTATGAAAACGCCTATTGTTTCAGTTGTTATGCCTGTTTTTAATGCTCAGTATTACCTTAGTGCCGCCATTGAGTCGGTATTACAGCAAACGTGTGAGTACTTTGAGTTGATTTGTGTCGATGATGGCAGCACCGACGATTCACTGGAGATCATCAGGTCATTTCATGATCCACGTATACGCCTGGTAAGCGAAAATCAGCTTGGTTTGGCCGCTGCGCGTAATGTGGGTATTCATTGTGCACGAGGACAGTTTATAGCGTTAATAGACCCAGACGATTGCTATGAGCCCGAGAAACTGCTGCTGCACCTAAAGCATTTGTTGAGCGATCCACGTATTGGCGTAAGTTATTGCCCGTCTTTATTTATCGACCAAAACGGCAAGAAAACCGGACTGGGGCAATATCCCCGCTTGCACAATGTGGATATTAAACAGGTTATGTGCCGGAATCCGGTTGGGAACTGTTCAGCAGCTGTGATCCGCATGGCGGCGCTGGAATCGATTCAGCCTTTTGTGGCAAAGCATGAATCAGGTCGCTTCTGTTATTTTGATGAGACCTTGAAACAGTCTGAGCACAATGACTTCTGGATGCGGATTTCACTGAACACCGATTGGCGGTTCGAAGGGATCAGTATGCCGCTTACGTTGTACCGGGTGAACCAGGACGGACTGTCCGGTGATCTGGAACAAAACTACTCAAACTGGCAATCGAGCATGCAGCGTCATCTCAACAGTCATCCTGCGCAGGTGAAGCCATGGCTCTCGTTGGCCCAGGCATATCAACTCAGATACCTGGCGCGTCGCGCGGTAAAAAGTGGTGATCCGTTTAAAGCCATTGGCTATGTAATGCGGGCGGTTGCAACCAATGTGCGTATAGTTTGGGAGGAGCCAGTTAAAACCCTGGTTACGCTTGCCACTGCAATTTTAGGGCTGTTACCTGCTCCGCTTTACAAGCAGTTGGAAAAGGCAGCTATCCGCCTGATTAGCAAACGCAGTTTGTCGGTGTAGCCCCGTTATGAGTAAAAAAAAGCAACAATACAATCTGCATCCGAGTCAGGACCCGGCGTTAAAAAGCCTGTTAACCCGATTAGGACCAGACATTGCAAATAGCTTTAATACCGAGCAGCTTATGGCGCTTAGCCGGGTAGTGGGTTTACGTGGCGGTCGCATTCACTCAATCGACATCAGAACCACAATGCAGGTGCCGTTTTTGCCGTGGAGCTTTTATTGGGTATTTTTGGTTGGTAAAAACCGCCGGCAGTTAACGCCAAAAGAAAAAGCCATTGCGGTGGGTATGCTGGTACTCTGTGTTACCTGTTTCTTAATGGTGTGTGTGGGGCTGGCGCTGGTGGTGCTCTATATTCTCAAATCCTGGTTCGGGATCAATCTAATCGAAAATTACTCTCTTGGGCTGTGGGACTGGCTGCAAGCCAGTTTGCATTCGCTGCTCCCGGTACGGGAATTTTTTGTGAGTTGGAATCACTGAATAAGGGCCTGCATGGCCCTTAGTTGTTTTAGTGTGGGCGACGCAATGTACAATAGCAATCCTGCAAATGGGCATTACCTCTCCGCCCTCTTTTTCAATCACCCTTGCGCATTCGTTAACAGTGGGACGTTTTCAAAAGGCAAAAATTTCTTTTTTTGCAAATAATTCTGAAAATGAAAACGGGAGGGTTGAAAGTGTTGCACTTCCATTAAAGTTATCTAATTGTATGAATTTTAATAGTTATTTTTTGTTTTATGTTGTTGGCACAGGAATAGCATTATTGGCAATACAGTTAGCGGGATGCATGGAATAGCAAATCAACGTGCCTTTAGCAACGTGAGTTAAATGGCAATCAGGGAAGGGTCTCGTAATCAGACACCGCATGAATGGATTGTGCTTACTGTAAGCAGTGCCAGTGTACATCGGCGATGGCCGACCCGGCGGCTAAACAGAAAAATTCACTCGTGCTTGAATAACGAATTTTAATGAAAGTAGGGTTACATTATGAAAAGCCTGACCACTAATACTATCAATCGTCGCGGTTTGCCTATTATTCTGCAGCAGTTGATTGCTTCATGCGCATTGTTAATCTTGTCACCGCTGTTGTTACTGGTTGCATTGTTGATCAAACTGGAAAGCAACGGCCCGGTGATCTTTAGTCAAATCCGTGTTGGCGAAAATGGTCGTCAGTTTCGCTGCTTTAAATTCCGCTCAATGTATCTGCCCGGCTCCCCGCAACTGGCTAACGTTTCCATGGGGAAGAGTGACAGAAGCGGGATTTGTCAGAAGTTTTTTAATGATCCGCGTGTTACTAAAATCGGTCGAATCATTCGTAAATTGTCTATCGATGAAATCCCGCAGTTGGTGAATGTGTTAAAAGGGGATATGGCAATCATTGGGCCTCGCCCACACCTGGTAACCGAGTACATGCAATACGATCCGTCAGTACTGGAGCGTCTTAACTGCAAACCTGGTTTAACCGGCCTGTGGCAGGTGTCTGGCCGCGCAGACACCACTTTTGAACAACAGCTTATGCTAGACAAACAGTACATCGCCAATCAGTCATTTTGGCTGGATGTACGCATCTTCTTCGCAACTATCCCCGCTGTGTTGTTAGCGAGAGGCGCCTACTAACCCCGCCAGCTTCACGAAGCTTCGACGCGCTCTATTCCCGGGCAGGTAACTGACCGGGTTTTTTATTTTCTGCGCCCAATTACCTCACCAAGTTAAGTAAGTCTGATTCATTTAGCGTGCATCATAGGCTGATGGATTCGTGACTTCTGATCGTAAGCTCTTACGCTTTGCGATCGGCTGAACCGAGCGCAATTGCAAATTCAAAAATTCAATTTGCAAATTGAAAAATAGCCAAATTATTTATTCTTAAGTTATTGATATATATGTATTTCAAAGTTGGAACGGGTCTTGCTGTTTTAGGAGGTACACACATTGAGGAAGCATAAAATAGCTTCTGGTAATTGGAGAAAAGTGTAATGAATTCTGCTTCAATCTCGGTAGTCATACCGTTACATAATAATGAAAATTGCATCGTTGATGCCATCAACAGTATTCAGCGACAATCGGTAAAAGTGAATGAGATCGTGGTGGTTGATGATGGCTCTTCCGATGGGAGTGTGGAACGGATAGCGGCGTTGCAGATACCGAATCTGAAACTGATTAAGCAAGCCAGTTTAGGGCTCGCCGCAGCCAGAAATCGCGGCATCACTGAGTCTTCCTCTCGTTATGTAGCGTTTTTGGATGCTACCGATCAGTGGATGCCGTTCTTTACGTTGGAAATGCACACACTGTTCACCCGTTTTCCCGATCTGGACCTGTTTGCATCGCGTTATCAGTTAATTGAAAAAAACGGTATGCCCGTTGATGCAAGCGTTCGCTTTGGTATGTGCCCCAAAGAAGCCTGGCTGATGCACGATTTTTTGGCTATTGCAGCGCGTGGCGATGCGCCTTTCGTAACGTCCTCCTGTGTAGTGAAGCGCGAATTGTTTAACGCCTTGGGGATGTTTCCCGCAGGCGAGGCAATAGGTGCTGAATGTACCTTTTTTGCCAAAGCATCGCTGGCGGGAGCCATTGCTTATAGCCCGAATATCCTGGTTCACCATCGGCGCGGCACGCTCAGCCGGGTGTCAGATGTTGAGCCATACCAGAATGTGCTGAGCTCCTGCGAGCGATTACTTGGCAGCTTAAATAGCAGCCCCATCGCACGGATCGTTGCAAACGACATACAACAGTATTGCGCCAGTTTGCTGTTTGGTTTCATTAAATCCAATCTGGCGGCAAAACGCTATCAGCATGCGCTGGCGCTGCTGGGGCACCCACTGTGCAAACAAAAGCCCGCACTCTCCGGGATGTTAAAAGCCGCTGCGTATACAGGCAGGCTATCTCAATTTTTCACTGGCAGCGGCTTACCCAATCCAAAGGAAAAATTATTATGAAACTCAATGCCATTCTAATCGTAAAAAACGAGGCTGATATTGTTGAGGAGAGCCTGCTGTTTGCCATGAAGTTTTGTCACAAAATTTATGTTTACGACAATTCATCTACAGATGGCACATGGCAAATTGTGCAGTCGATGGCCGACCGGTTTAAAGAAATCGTCATTTATGGTCAGGCTGGGCAGGCCAGCAATGGTCACATTGCCAATCGCATCTACAACCAATACAGCCGCCACTACGGTGAACTGGACTGGTGGTACATCCCGGGTGCCGATGAACTGCTCTGTGAGACGCCAGTGCCCTTGTTGGAAGAAGCTGCAGAGCAAGGCAAAACCTGCGTATCCGCCTGGCAGGCCCGGTTTTATTTTACCGACCGGGATTATCAGTATTTCGACAGTGAAGATGTGTCTAAGCCTGTTTCGCAAAGAAGGAAGTTCTATGCAATTAATTGGAAAGAAGAACGGTTTTTTATTAACAAGCCAGGCGAGCTATGGTCGGAAGATGCTGGTGAGCGTATGCCCCCTTGGGCAAACAAGCCGTTCAAAAAAGCCCCTGTGTGCCGTCATTACCCCGAAAGAACGCCGTTGCAAATCAACGCTCGCAGGGCACTGAAGGCAATTGGTAAGAGTTGTTTTGTGCAGGATATGACCAGTGTGAAAAAAAACCTGCGTGAGGCCAGCAAACTGGACACTTACCAAAACGACAACCACTTCGTGTTTCGCCAGAGTCTTATGCTGCGTTATCACGTTAAAAAAGCCCGGCAATGGATTGCAAACAGGATCAGACGCGTTAACCAGCAATTGTCGCTGATCACCAAAAAACACGTGCTGGGTATGTAACGGTTGCAGGTGAAAGAAATGAATACAAAAACTAACCAAGCTAAATACAAAGTACTTATTGTTGACGACGATAAGCTATACAGAGAGACGCTGGTTGCCATGCTGTCAGATACCTATCTGTGCGCAGTGGCTGCCGATGCCACTACTGCGCTTAAAGCCTGTCAGTCGCAAATTGCGCCAGATTTGATTTTGCTTGATTTTCGACTGCAAAAAGAAAGCGGCATTGAAGTATGTCAACAGCTACAAAAATGCCGGTTCGCAAAAGATATTCCGGTGGTGTTTGTTACTGCAGAAGAAAGCAGCGATGTACAGGTGGATTGCTGGAAAGCCGGTGCGTCAGATTTTGTAACCAAGCCCGTGGTGTGCAATACCCTGATACAACGGATTAAACACCAACTGGAGATCCGTGACCGGGAACAAGCACTTGAACAACAAATCATGCGTGATGGACTCACTGGACTGAAGAATCGTCAGTATCTGAAAAATGAAGTGCCAGCGTTGATTAAGCAACTTCGTCGGGACGGCGATAATTTAAGTGTGCTGATGATCGATATCGACGACTTCAAAAAATACAACGACACAGAAGGGCATATAAAAGGTGACGAATGCATTCGCAAAGTAGCGGCAGCGTTAGAAGACCGCGCAAACCGCCCACTGGATAGCGTGGTGCGCTACGGCGGAGAAGAGTTTTTAGTAATATTGCCAAGAACAGATCTGCGCGGTGCGCGACGGGTGGCGCAGGATATGTGCCGTCAGGTGGAAAAAATGCTGATCACCCATGACACCAGCGCTTATGGTGTAGTTACGATTAGTGTTGGTGTGGCCAGTTCTACCAATACCCGCGCAACCAAGTTTGGTGACCTGGTTCGACAGGCCGACGAAGCCCTGTACAAAGGCAAAAGCTGCGGTAAAAACTGTGTGGTGTACAACAGTAGCCCAAAACCACCACGCCGGATTGTTCCCGACGTAGCGAATATGCGCTGGGCTATTTGTCAGGACTAAGCAATACCTGAATTATTTGATAAAACCGGTTGCTAAACACGGTTGCTAAACAACCGGTTTTTCATTGATGATCAGGGTAAATTACCTTCGCAGATATAGATGATTTGCAGGAAGTCGTCCAGCCCGTAATGGGAGCCCTCGCGGCCGTAGCCTGACGCTTTTACCCCACCAAATGGTGCCACTTCGCTGGCAACGGCGCCTTCATTTACCCCAATTACGCCTGCCTGCAATGCTCGGCGCAGCCGGTGAATACGGTTGTGATTCTGGGTATAGAAATAAGCTGCCAATCCATAGTCTGTATTGTTCGCTTCTGCTATTACTTCGTCTTCAGTACTGAATTTAAATAACGGCAGTACAGGGCCAAACGTCTCTTCGCTGAACAACGCCATGGCGTTGTTGGCATCAGCAATGACCACAGGTTCGAAGAACAAATCCTGTTTGGGACTTGCACTGCCACACAGTAAAACGCCGCCTTGTTCTTCGGCATCCTTTACATGAGCACTGATCTTGTCGATGGCTTTTTGATTGATCATCGGGCCAATTTTAGTGTCTTCATTGAAGGGATCACCGAGCTTTAATGCAGACACCTGATCAACCAGTCGGCTGGCAAACTCATCGTAAATACCTTCCTGAACGTAAATGCGGTTCGGACACACACAGGTTTGCCCGCCATTACGCATTTTGGCCGCTATTAAGCCTTTTATGGCGGCGTCGATGTCGCAGTCATCAAACACAATAAAGGGCGCATTACCCCCCAACTCCAGCGACAACTTTTTCAGTGTGCTAGCAGAGCGTTCCGCTAAATAGCGTCCAACCTGGGTAGAGCCGGTAAAGCTCAATTTCTTGACACAAGGATCTTTAAGCCAGGCATCAACAGCAATGGCGGTTTGCTCTCGTGAAGCGGCAAGCACGTTAATGGTACCCTCAGGAAAACCCGCTAACTCAGCCAGCTTCGCCATCGCCAGTGCAGTCATTGGCGTGTCTTCAGCGGGCTTTACCACCACCGTGCAGCCAGCCGCAATAGCAGGCGCAATCTTTCTGGCGAGCATGGCAAACGGGAAGTTCCAGGGCGTGATAACAGCGACTACGCCAACCGGACGCTTTTCTACCGTTTGTTGCTGGTAGGGCTTTGAACTGGGCAGAATGTCACCGCGAAGCTGCATGGCTTGCTGGGCAAACCACTTTACATAAGATGCGCCGTAATCTACTTCGCCTTTGGCTTCAGCCAATGGCTTCCCTTGTTCGCTGGACATGATGGTCGCAAGATCATCACGGTGCTGAAGAATCAGTGCGTGCCAGCGTTCCAGTAATTCAGCACGGGCTTTGTTCGTGGTGAATTGCCAGGTGGAAAAGGCTTTTTGCGCACTTCGCGCGGCGTGAACAGCGTCGATGGCATCACTATTGGCCACCTGGGCAATAATTTCACCGGTAGCAGGATTCACTACCGGGTAAGTTTGCCCTGAAATGGCTTTTTGCCAGCGTCCGTTGATGTAGTTTAACGTGTTAAACAGTGACGACTCAGCCAGCCGTGACGTGAGATCCATGGTTTCTCCCGATGTTATTGTAAGTTTGCCAGTATGGCATCACCCATTGCCTGCGTTGACGCGTCTCCCCCTAGATCTGGGGTTACAACGTTGCCTTTCAAGGTGTTTTCGATAGCGGTAACAATGGCATCGTGTGCGTCTTTACCTGCGCCTGTGTCGTGGGTCAGGAAACTCAACATTAGTGCCCCCGACCAAATCATACCGATCGGGTTAGCAATATTTTTACCGTAGATATCGGGTGCTGAACCGTGCACTGGTTCAAATAATGACGGGAATTTACGTTCCGGGTTGAGGTTAGCAGACGGCGCCAAACCAATCGTACCTGTGCAGGCTGGTCCCAGATCAGACAAAATATCACCGAACAAATTCGATGCTACTACTACGTCGAAACGCTCAGGCTGCATAACAAATCGTGCCGACAGAATATCAATGTGCTGTTTGTCCCAGCAGATCTCCGGATAGTCTTTGGATACGGCTTCTGCGCGGGAGTCCCACCAGGGCATACTGATTGCCATACCGTTACTCTTGGTAGCAACAGTAAGGGATTTGGCATCCCGACGTTTGGCGGTTTCGAAAGCATAGCGTAACACGCGGTCGGTGCCATAACGGGTAAATACCGACTGTTGCATTACCACTTCGCGATCTGTGCCTTCATACATGATACCGCCAATGGCTGAGTATTCGCCTTCGGTATTCTCCCGCACTACGATGAAATCAATATCGTCGGCCCGAGGTGTAGAAAGCGCGCATTTAACACCCTCAAAAGTGCGTACCGGGCGCATATTGATATACTGATCAAATTCGCGGCGGAAAGTTAAAATAGACCCCCACAGTGAAATATGGTCGGGCACAGACGCAGGCCAGCCAACCGCGCCAAAGTAGATGGCATCCATGTTACCCACCTGGGTTTTCCAGTCGTCGGGCATCATTTTTCCATGCTCTGCATAGTAATCGCATCCACCCCATTCAAAGGTGTGAAACACAATGTTGAGCCCATATTTTTCTGCGGCAGCCTTTACTATTTTAAGGCCTTCGGGCATCACTTCTTTGCCAATGCCGTCGCCGGCGATTACCGCTACGTTATAGGTTTGACTCATACTGTTATGACTCCTGTTGCATCTCGTTCTTAACAACGTCCAGTGCCAGAACATCGTTTAGTGTAAGCTGCAAACGTTCAAATAAGGTATCAAAATCACTTTCGGTGAAACACAATGCCGGGGCGAAGCCCAGGATGTTGTCGCCAAAGGCGCGGAATATCAGTTTGTGTTGCCAGGCAATATCGGCAATAGTTTCATGCAGTTTTAATGCTGCCGGGAACGGGCGTTTAGTGGCTTTGTCAGCAACCAGTTCAATGGCGCCCAGCAAGCCTAAGCTTCGCACATCACCCACCAATGGGTGAGACAAACAGGCTTGTAATTTTGCTTCGAAGTAAGGGGCAACGGACTGCGCATGAGCGAGCATGCCTTCTTCGTATATCTTAATGACTTCCAGTGCAACCGCTGCGCTAACGGGATGTGCAGAGTACGTTTGACCGTGTCCAACCACGGCAGCTTTATTCGGGCCGTCGGCAATACCGCTGAAAATCTCATCCGACATTAATACCGCGCCCATCGGGGCGTAGCCGGATGTTAATCCTTTGGCAATGGTCATCAGGTCGGGCTCCACCCCTTCGTGCTCACAGGCGAACATAGTGCCTGTGCGTCCAAATCCGGTAATCACCTCGTCGGCCAAAAATAGTATGCCCAATCGCTTACAGGTATCGGCAATGGCTTTCAGCCAGCCTTTAGGGGGTACAATCACGCCGCCTGAGCCAATCACAGGCTCACAGAAAAATGCCGCCACGTTGTCGGCACCAATTTCTGCAACCTTTGTTTCCAACTCTGCTACCGAAGCATCAATAAGCGCCTGAGCTGATTCATAGTTGCTGCGATACAAGTAAGGGCAGCTGATGTGGTGCTGGTGCGCTAACGGCAAATCAAAGTTCGCATGAAAAGCCGGTAAGCCGGTAATGCCAGCGCCGGTTGATGACGAACCGTGATAGCCGCGTTGTAACGCAATAATGTGTTTTTTGGTTGGCTTGCCTATCGCGTTGTAATAATGGGTGATGTAACGAATAGCCGCGTCAACGGCGTCCGATCCACCTAACGAGAAGTACACGTGCTGCAATGACGATGGTGTCAGCGATACCAGTTTCTCTGCCAAAATTGCCGCAGGCTCGCTGCCAAAGCCAAAATAACCTGTGGCGTAAGGAAGTTGAGTCATTTGCTTAGCGGCGGCATCTACAACGCGTTGTTGACCATATCCCACGTTTACACACCACAGTCCTGCAAAGGCATCCAGATAGGTATTGCCGTCGGCCGCGGTAAGCCAGGGGCCGTCACCAGACTGAAGAAGCTTTACTCCCTTTTCCTGATGTTGACGAAAGTTTGATACCGGATGAACAAGATAGCGACTGTCCAATTCTGTCAAAGCAGGCGTTTGCATGATTGTTTTCCATTTATTCTGTATGTCGCGAAGCAAATGAAGGCGCGCGATGCATACCTGTCAGGGTGAGACACATACGCTGGTGGCGCATGTACGATTTCTATCCGATATGGTAGCGAGGTTTTCCGGCGTGAATTGTTTGATAGCAGAACAAGAAAGGCAGTGAAATATTGTTTTTCAGCACTTCTCAGCAAAATATGCTGTGTCGGATGGGGGAAGATAATGCACAGTCAGTCAACATTACACAAGCCGTTGAAGTTGTTGACCCTGAACCGGCGGTAGCAAGCAAGTAGTGCCGGCCAGAAGAACAATAAATAGTGTTGTCAGCACAGCATAGTCTGCTGATTGACGATTGAAAAACACCTGCCATGTGGCGCCGAAATGAAATATTTTGGCATTAAATAAAAAGCGTCGCGTGGTGTAATAGAATTGAATGAGAACTGATAGTTGGAACCCCTAATGAGTGTATTTAAGCCTAAGTATATTTCCTTTGACTGCTACGGCACCCTGATCTTTTTTGAAATGGCACCAATGGCACAGAAGCTGTTTGCCGACCGCATTACACCAGAGCAAATGCCGCAGTTTGTAAAAGACTTCTCTGCCTATCGCTTAGATGAAGTGCTGGGTGCCTGGAAGCCGTACGCGGAAGTAGTACGCAATGCAGTAACCCGTTTGTGTAAATTGTGGAAAATTGAATACCGCGATGAGGACAGTGTAGCTATTTATAATGCTGTTCCTACGTGGGGCCCGCACCCGGATGTAGTTGAGCCGTTGAAAAAAGTAGCTAAAGAGATTCCGCTGGTGATCCTGTCGAATGCCATGAATGAACAGATTCATCATAACGTGGCCAATCTGGAAGCGCCTTTCCACGCTGTTTATACCGCAGAGCAGGCGCAAGCATACAAGCCTCGCTTACAGGCATTTGAATACATGCTCGACAACCTGGGTTGTAACCCGGAAGACATCCTGCACGTGTCATCAAGCTTCCGCTATGATCTGATGTCAGCGCACGATATTGGTATTAAAAACAAAGTGTGGGTTAACCGGGGGCACGAACCAGCCAATCCGTTTTACGGCTACACCGAAATCCAGGATATCTCTGGCTTGCCGGGCGTGGTAGGACTGTAAGGAACCTTATGAAAAGTGCGTCGTACTGGTTAGATACCGCTCCAACTGTAGATACATCTGAACATGCTGCACCAACAGGGAGTGTGGATGTGGTCGTTATTGGTGGTGGCTTTACCGGCCTGTCGTCTGCGTTAGCATTGGCTAAACGCGGCGCCAGCGTAGTGATATGTGAAGCTGGCGTGGTGGGCGGGGAAGCGTCTGGCCGCAATGGTGGTCAGTGCAATAACGGTACGGCGCAGGATTATGCTGGTTTAATCGCAACGTATGGCGAAGCCAAAGCGCAGTCTTTCTATCAGTTTTATAACCAGGCGGTGGACTCAGTTGAGCAGCTGGTAAAGCAGCATGACATCGATTGCGATTTTCGCCGCGCCGGAAAAATTAAGCTGGCGGCCAAGCCTGAGCATTTTGAAAAACTGAAACGCACTCATGAGGCGCTGGTTAAGGTGGTAGACCCCGATGCCAGGCTGTTGGATGCCGCAGCGCTCAAGCAAGAAATTGCTTCTGATCAATTTTATGGTGGTCTGCTCACGCCAAACGGTGCGCAATTGCACGTAGGTAAGCTGGTGCATGGACTGGCTTCAGCCTGTGTCGAAAATGGCGTAACCATACTGCAGCATAACCCGGTAGTAGGCACAGAAAAACGCTCGAACGGTAACTGGCAGGTGACAACCCCCAAGCACGCCGTTGAAGCTAAATCAGTATTGATAGCCACGGGTGGCAGTGGTCCCGGTCCATTTGGCTGGTTCCGTCGTCGCATTGTGCCGGTTGGCAGTTTTGCGGTCACTACGGAGCCGCTTCCTGAGCAACTGATAGCCGATTTGTTCCCGGGTAAGCGCTCTTACGTTACCAGTAAAAACATTGGTAACTACTTCCGTTTAACCGCCGACAATCGCTTGTTGTTTGGTGGTCGTGCGCGTTTTGCTGTGTCTAACCCTCGCTCAGATCTCAAAAGTGGTGAGGTACTTCGCAAGGCGCTGGATGACATGTTTCCGCAGCTTGCCAGTACCCGTATCGATTATTGCTGGGGCGGTACAGTAGACATGAGTGCCGATCGCTTGCCCAAGGTTGGTGAGCACAAGGGTATGTTCTACGCCATGGGGTACAGCGGTCATGGCGTGCAAATGGCGGTACACATGGGTGAAGTGATGGCCGACATGATAGAAGGCAAAGACACCGCCTGCCCTTGGGTAACAACGCAATGGCCAGCCGTACCGGGACACTTCGGTAAACCCTGGTTTTTACCCTTTGTTGGGATGTATTACA
Source organism: Aestuariibacter sp. GS-14 (assembly GCF_006494365.1). Taxonomy (GTDB): domain Bacteria; phylum Pseudomonadota; class Gammaproteobacteria; order Enterobacterales; family Alteromonadaceae; genus Alteromonas; species Alteromonas mangrovi. The sequence goes on along the minus strand of NZ_VHIP01000004.1, from coordinate 54,308 downwards.
AAGTGCAGGACCTGTTGCACTAAGCCGTGCTAACCGTGTCTGCGAAAAGGATAGTGAACAAATGAAGCCTGAATATCGATTTTCTGATAGTCGCCGCGCCATGCTCAAAGCGATGGGCGCCGCAGGCTTAGTCTCCGCGGCCAGTGGTCTGCTATTACCGGGGCATGTAGTGGCGCAAACATTCGAAGATACTCAAGCGCCAACACCAAAACACGGTGGTAGCATTCGGGTGGCCAGTACCTCGGTATCTACCAAAGACACGCTGGATCCGGCGAAAGCTTCGCTGAGCACCGATTACATGCGTATTTATATGCTATACAGCGGGCTAACCCAGTTTAACCGCGAACTTGGCGCCGATTTATCATTAGCCGAGGCGCTGGAATCTGACGACCAGCAAGTCTGGCAGATTACGCTTCGCAAAGGCGTGACATTTCACAACGGAAAGTCGTTAACGCCTCAGGATGTGGTGTATTCCCTGATGCGCCATAAAGACCCGGCGACGACGTCGCGGGTCGCCTCCATTGCAGCTCAGTTTACCTATGCCAAGGTATCTGGGCCAAATAGCCTCACATTGACGCTTGCTTCACCCAATGCAGATTTGCCCATTATTTTGGCCTCAGCAAATTTTTGTGTAGTGGCAGAGGGCACTAAAGACTTTACTCGCACAGCCAACGGCACGGGCCCGTATACGCTGGCGGAATTTAGTCCGGGGGTGCGTACTATCGCACGTAAAAACCCTGACTTCTTTAAACCCGGTCGTCCCTTTCTGGATGAAATTGAATTGGTGGGTATTGCCGATGAATCATCCAGGGTAAATGCCTTGCTGTCTGGAGATATTCAGATGGCATTGGCATTAAACCCGCGTTCTACCATGCGGGTGCGCAGTTCAGGTAATTGCGATGTAATGCAAACCGAGTCGGGCTTGTACACTAACCTCATCATGCGTCAGGACGTTTACCCCACAAATAACCCTGATTTTGTGCTGGCGATCAAGTACATGATGGACCGGCCATTAATTAAACGCGCGTTATTCCGCGGTTATGCCACTATTGCCAACGACCATCCTGTGCCGCCTGGTCATCGTTACTACAATGCGGATTTACCCCAACGCCCCTATGACTTAGATCGCGCCCGCTATCATCTTAAAAAAGCGGGTATGACCGGCGCTCGCGTGCCGGTGTTTGCGTCTCCGGCTGCGGAAGGCTCAACCGACATGGCTGCATTGCTGCAATTGGCCGGCATTGAAACTGACCTCAAGCTCGGGATTAACCGGGTACCGGCCGATGGCTATTGGTCGAATCACTGGATGAAACATCCCCTTGGATTCGGCAATATTAACCCGAGGGCCAGTCTGGACGAGCTTTTTAGCTTGTTCTACAAATCGGACGCGCCCTGGAATGAATCCGGCTGGCAAAACCCACAATTCGACCAATTACTATTGGCCGCGCGCGGCGAAGGTAACGAACAGGTGCGCAAGCAAATGTATGGCGATATGCAAACCCTCATTGCTGAGCAATGCGGCGTGAGCATACCGGTCTTTTTAAACATCATTGACGGTTACGACAAACGTATCAAAGGCTTTTACCCCATTCCAACTGGCGGATTCATGGGCTATAGCTTTGCTGAGCACGTTTGGCTGGACGCCTGATTTTCAAAGGAGTACTAACATGAAAGTCATCCTCCGGCTTATTGCCCAGCGCATTGGGGTGTCACTGATCACGTTACTGATTGTGTCTGCAGTGGTGTTTTTTATTGCCAACCTGCTGCCAGGCGATGCGGCTCAGGAAATGTTGGGTCAAAGTGCTACGCCTGAAGCGGTTGCTGAATTGCGTGAGGCCTACGGCTTAAATGACCCGCCACCGGTACGCTATGCCAAATGGTTGGGCGGCCTGCTCTCCGGCGATGCGGGCGTCTCGTTAGCGAACGACCGTCCGGTTGATGCGCTCATTGGTGAGCGTCTGAGCAAATCATTACTGCTCGCAGGGTTTACTGCCGTGCTCGCAGTGCCCTTTGCGATGGCGCTGGGCATTGTATCGGCCATGTACAGTGGTAGCCGCATCGATAAAGCGGTGAATATATTTACGTTGTCGATGGTTGCTGTCCCTGAGTTTCTGCTGGCCACCATTCTGGTGCTAATTTTCGCGGTAGAACTCAACTGGTTGCCGTCGCTGTCGTACATTCCACGCGATGCCACGGCATATGATTATTTCAGGGCCTTTGCCATGCCGGTTGTCACACTTTGCATTGTGTTAAGTGCGCAAATGGCCCGTCTTACCCGTGCTGCGGTGGTAGAACAACTCTCGCAGCCCTATGTTGAAATGGCGCTATTGAAAGGCGCGACATTGTCGCGTGCGGTATTGCGGCATGCTCTGCCCAATGCTGTTGGGCCCATTGTGAATGCCATTGCCCTGAGTTTGTCCTACCTGCTCGGCGGGGTGGTGATTGTGGAAGTGATCTTTAACTATCCTGGCGTGGCAAGTTTAATGGTGGATGCGGTAACCAACCGCGATATGCCGCTACTTCAGGCTTGCGCCATGCTGTTTTGTGTGGGCTATCTCATTTTGGTACTGATTGCCGATATTTCTGCCATTGTGGCCAACCCCAAACTGCGTAAGGGAGGTTAATTATGCGGTCTCAACTCTCTGCGTTACCGGTGTCGGGAAAGCTTGGTCTGTTGCTGGTGGTCTTCTGGGTTGTAATTGCCATCGTGGGCCCATTTATTACGCCTTATTCTGCCAGTGAGCTGGTGGCCTATGATGTGTTTGAATCATTCAGCGGTAAATACTGGTTGGGTACAGACTACCTGGGGCGTGACGTATTAAGCCGCCTGTTAGACGGTGCACGCTATACCATTTTTATTCCCCTGGCGGCAGCCGGACTTGCTTGTGCAACAGGTACTTTTATTGCCTTGTTTGCGGCAGTGAGCCATCGGCGCACCGATGAAACCATCAGCCGTTTTATGGACGCGTTGATTTCTATTCCCAGCAAGATTTTTGCCTTGGTTATGATTGCTGCGTTTGGCTCGTCTGTGCCGATTCTGCTTACGATTACGGCAATCAGCTACATGCCCGGTTCGTTCCGCTTGGCGCGTTCGCTGGCGGTGAATGTGGCTAACATGGACTTTGTGACTGTGGCGCGCACACGCGGTGAGAGCCGCGTATATCTGGCGGTGAAAGAAATCCTGCCGAATATTGTGCACCCTATGTTGGCCGACTTTGGCTTGCGCTTTGTGTTTGTGGTGTTGCTGTTAAGTAGCCTGAGCTTTCTTGGCTTGGGGGTGCAGCCGCCTCAGGCTGATTTGGGCTCGTTGGTGCGGGAAAATATCTCGGGTCTGGCGGAAGGCGCGCCCGCGGTGATTGTACCTGCGATTGCTATCGCCACTATCACCATTGCTGTGAACTTGTTAATCGACAGCCTGCGCGGCAGCGCGACTTATTCAGCGGGGAGTGAATAATGACGAACCACGTAGAAGTGAATCAGCTGCGCGTAGACGTTGGCCCACTTGAGTCGCCCAAAACCATTGTTCACGATGTGAGTTTTACTCTTAAGCGCGGCGAAGTACTGGCGCTCATTGGCGAGTCTGGTTCGGGGAAAACTACAATTGCATTGTCGCTATTAGGTTATGCACGGCCTGGCTGTCGCTTGAGTGGTGGCTCAGTGAAGGTGGGCAATGTGGACATGCTTTCACTCAATGATAAGCAACTGGCAGATCTGCGAGGTCGCAAGGTTGCGTATGTTGCGCAAAGTGCGGCAGCAGCGTTTAACCCGTCGCGCCGTATTATGGAGCAGGTCATTGAAAGTGCGCTGATGCACAGTGTACTAAGCCGGGAGCAGGCGAAAGTAAAAGCGGTTGATTTATTTAAGCAACTGGCATTGCCGGAGCCGGAAACCATTGGTGCCCGTTATCCTCATGAAGTATCCGGTGGCCAACTGCAACGCTTAATGGCGGCTATGGCACTGATTTGTGAACCAGAGCTGGTGATTTTTGATGAACCCACTACAGCATTGGATGTGACTACGCAGGTGGAAGTACTCAAAGCATTTAAAGCGGCGGTAAAAGCCTATAACACCACCGCTGTGTACGTATCTCATGATCTGGCGGTGGTTGCGCAGATGGCAGACCGGATTCTGGTGCTGCAGCATGGCAAGGTGATGGAAAACAATGTTACCAGCCAAATTCTGAATCACGCCGAACATCCTTACACCTGCCAATTATTGAATGCGGTTCAGGACAGTGAAGCGTTTCAGGATAACCCTAAGCACGACACGGTGCTGGAAGTGGCCAACATTGAAGCGGGCTACGGTAAAATCTTGCGCGATGGTTCAGTAGAAATTCCTGTGCTGTCAGATATTTCGCTAAAAGTCAGGCAAGGGCAAACCGTTGGGATCATTGGGGAGTCGGGGTCTGGTAAGTCGACGTTCGCCCGTGTCATTGCGGGTCTGCTGCCTGCCGCAAAAGGCTACATGCTGCTAAATGGCAAAGAGCTCAAGCCTGCCATTGATGAGCGCAGCAAGGTTGAGTGCCAGCATATTCAAATGGTGTTTCAGAACGCAGATACCGCACTGAACCCAGCCCATAAAGTGGGTGATATTCTGGGCAGGCCGCTAACCTTTTTTCATGGTCTGACTGGCCGGGCACGTGCGGAACGCGTGGCAGAGCTACTTGAGTTGGTGAAACTACCCGCTGATTTGGCTCATCGAAAATGTGGTGCGCTGTCGGGTGGGCAAAAACAACGGATTAACCTGGCCCGTGCATTGGCTGCTGCGCCGACAGTAATCTTGTGTGACGAGGTGACATCGGCGCTGGATACCGTGGTGGCTGCCGCGATTCTGGACTTGCTCAAAGAGCTCCAACAAAAGCTCAATATTGCCATTGTGTTTATAAGCCATGACATTTCCACGGTGAAAAGCCTGTGTGATGAAGTGGTGGTGTTGTACAAAGGCAAAAAAGTAGAACACGCCAGTGGCAAAGCGTTCCGGGCCGGGCCTTATCATCCGTATACTGAACTGCTGGTAAGCAGTGTGCCCACGCTGGACCCATTGTGGCTGGATACGAAATCCGCCGCTCATGAGCAGCTTACTGTGCGCATTGCGCCAAATGATGTCCTATGCCGGTTCCGCAATCGTTGTGCTGTGAGTATTCAGGGCAAGTGCGACAGTTCGCCGCCCCCTGAACACAAGTTACCAGAGGGCAAGCGTATTTTGTGTCACAGAGAAATAATCCTGTAACCGGTTTTTCGGTTACAGTGAATCAACGCGATTAACTTCAATGGTCAGGTGGTCAATATCCAGATGTCCAGACACGACTGCACGGTAATGCTCTGCTTTACTGTCGCTGGTAGTGGCTATTGTTAATACACCTGCTACATGTTTGCCCGATAGCTGCCAGCAATGAAAGTCGGTGACTTTGGCCTCACCGGTTTTCTCGATATGTTCGGCAATCACTTCCAGTTTTTCAGCGTGAAGCGATTTATCGAGCAACATGGCACTGCTGTCTGAAATCAGGTGCCAGGCCCATTTGGCTATAACCACCGCGCCAACGATCCCCATCAGTGCATCCGCCCATAACCAGCCGTAATATTTACCCAGTATCAGTGCTGCTATGGCCAGCAAGGAAGTAAGGGTATCGGCTAATACGTGAAAGTAGGCGGCTTTTAAATTGTGATCGTGATCATGGTCGTGGTCATGAGCATGAGAATGACTATGATTGTGTGAGTGTCCATGACTGTGGCCATTATTGTGACCATGAGCATGATTGTGCGAGTGCCCGTGGTGATGATGATCGTCATGCAGCAGGAACACGGAGGCAACGTTCACAATAAAGCCAACAATAGCCACCACAATTGCTTCGTTAAAACTAATCGATTCAGGTAAGAATAATCGTTCTGTAGATTCAATCAGCATCATCAGCGCAACGGTGCCCAAGGCAACGGCACTGGCAAAACCACCCAGCGCATTCACTTTACCGGTACCAAACGCAAATGCACTACTGTTGCGATGCTTTCGGGAATACCAGTACACAAACATCGACACGGCAAACGCAGCGGAATGGGTAAACATATGCCAGCCGTCGGCTAGCAACGCCATAGAGCCAAACCAGGTGCCAGCAACAATTTCCACTACCATGGTGACCGTGGTGAGCAAGAATACCAGATTTATCTTTTTCTCGGCGGACTGGGTGTCTACATAGTAGTTGTGGGCATGGCGCCAGTCGCCAGTCGACGTGCTGTTACAGTCGTCGTGTTCATGATGGTGTGTGTGGTGATGAGAAGTCATGGCGCTGTATTACTCTTTCGTTGATTTGTATCGACTGTTATACTATACCCCAGTATACCATTTTGATGATCGAAAACCATGGCGCATATTAAAAATAACCAGCAAGCGTTGCTTACCCGGGTGAAGAAAATCCGCGGTCAGCTCAATGCGGTGGAAAAATCGCTAACCGAAGACACCGAGTGCCTGGCTATTCTACAGCAGGTGACTGCTATAAAAGGCGCAGTGAACGGCCTGATGACCACCATTTTAGATGATCATATTCGTGCCCACCTGGGCAATCCTGACCTGACTGATATGCAGCGCAACGAAGAAATTGACGCGCTGAGCAAGTTACTCAAGTCATATTTGCGATAGAGAATCGCGATTAACTGGCAACTGTTGGTTAAATAAACAGGTCTAACGCTCAATTCTGTTGTCATTATTAAGTGTGAAATAAGCAATGTATGTCTATCTTCCTGCTGTCTTCACCTTTCTCCGTCTTCCTCTCTCCATTGCGTAAGTGCCGTTAATTTATTCCGTCATACCCTTCAAACCTTTACGCCTACCAAATAGTACTCAGCAAGTCGCTTTGGCTTCGATACGAATGTATTAGCAGGAAGCATTGGCGTACTCACGCTAACGGCAGAATGTGCTTTGGATATTGTTAAAAATGAAATTTGCTTGGGCTTGGAGTGTGAAAGACTACTAAGCAAGGTACGAAATTCGTACAGACCTTTGAGTCTTTGTAAGCAGCTTAAACCACCCTATTTGGGTGCGTGCCTGAAACAGTACTCATTTCAATAACATTACCCGAAAACAGCAAAAGCAATAAACACTAAGGAGTCAGAGATGCGCAAATTACCCGTGATGTTATTACTTACCACCTTGTTTGGTGGCTCGGTAGCCAGTTTACCTGTATTGGCACATGGCAATACCGAACCTCAGTTTGGCGGTATTGTGAAAATTGTTGGGGAGTATTCGTTCGAGCTGAAGCAAGAAGCGGACTCTGTAAAAGTATGGGTGTTCTATGATGGCGAACCGCTGAATGCCAGTGAACTGAAGCTACAGTTGAAAATTAAAGGCGAAAACCGAAAAGAGTTGGTTGAGGTAGCGGCGTCTAACAGTAATTTGTTTACCGGCCCGGCTAAACTCAACGTTGGCGATACCGTATTGGCCATGCTTACCTTGCAGGACGGTGTGTCAAAAATCGTCGGCAAGTACTCGCTGTAGGCAAATGTGATGCGAACGCTTCATTTCATTCTGGTTGGTCTGTTGCTAATGGTGATTACACCGTTGGCACTCGCCCACGGTGTGGCCGATGGCGACCGCGCGTTTCTGGAAAACAGTAAGGGACTACAGATCATTCCCTATATCTATCTGGGCGCTAAGCATATGGTAACCGGATATGACCATCTGCTGTTCTTATTCGGCGTCATTTTCTTTTTGTACCGGCTAAAAGACGTCGGTATTTACGTAACGCTGTTTGCGGTTGGCCATAGTATCACCTTGTTGCTTGGTGTGTTGTCTGGTATTCACATCAACGCCTATATCATCGACGCCATTATTGGTTTGTCGGTGGTGTATAAGGGGCTCGATAACATTGGATTTTTCCCCAGATTTTGTGGATTCAACATTAACAACAAGGCAGCGGTACTGGTATTCGGGTTGTTTCATGGGTTTGGCCTGGCAACCAAATTACAAGACTTTACGCTGTCTGACGACGGTCTGGTGGGCAACATTATCTCTTTCAACATCGGTGTGGAAATGGGGCAAATGATTGCGTTGTTCGGCATGTTAATGCTGGTCATTTTACTGCGTAAAAGTAGCGCCTTTATGCGTTACGCCTTTGTTTCAAATCTGGCGCTGGTATCGGCCGGCCTGATGCTGACAATCTTTCAACTTTCCGGATATATGTGGGGAACCGTATGACCACGCAACACGTCGAGATGACAGACAAGCAAATTATAAAAGGGCTCGCCATTGCTTCTGTGATTGCGGTAGTTCTGTCGGTAACGGTAATACTGCCTGCTGAATACAACAAAGATCCTTCCGGCGTAGGTGCGATCCTTGGATTAACCGGTATGAGTAATAACGTGCAATTCGAAGAAATGACCCTGGAACCACAAAATGACTTCACGTTTGCGCAAGGTGAGGGCGAGTGGCAAACCCATACGCTGACCCTTGAAATTCCTGATTATGAAGGCGTGGAAGTAAAAGCCTTAACAGAAGAAGGTAACGGCTTTAGCTTTACCTGGGAAACCGATGGCGGCGAACTTTATATGGATATGCATGGTGAAGTTGTGGGGGATACCGACGAGTTCACCAGCTATAAAAAGTCCAATGCGATTTCATCAGACAAAGGTATTTTCAAAGCGCCTTTCCACGGTACTCATGGCTGGTACTGGCAAAACAATACCGATTCTCCTATCACCGTAACGATTACCGTAGCGGGATTTTATCAATCAGTTAAAACACTAAAATAGCGAATAAGGAAACAACAATGTTGAAGAAGATTACTGTGATGGCGCTCGCTGCGCTGATATCAGCACAGGCTAGTGCGCATGGCATTTGGTTTGCTGAACGCTCAAAGCAGCTGGCCCTTATTTATGGGGTGGGTGCCGATGATTTAGATGCGGTATTGCGTTTACCTAAAATTGGGTCTGTTTCAGGTTTTGATGAAGATTGGGACAGTGTAGACGTTGAATTAACACCTACCGGACCTTTGTTGTTAGTAACCAGTGATGATTACCCGGTTGCTGTATCGGCAGTGCTGAATAACGGTATTTGGAGTAATACTGGCGAAGGCCACTGGATCGGTAAAGGCCGCGACGAAGTACCTAATGCGATTTTAAGTGAAGAAACTATCAAGTACGCTGTACACCTTCGTGGCCCGCTGCGTAAAGTGCCAGCTCTACCGACACAGGTACTTCAAATTGTGCCGGTAGGTGATTCGTTCCCTTTGCTGAGTGGTGAAATGCAGACTTATCAGGTATTACACAAAGGCAAGCCTGTAGCGGGTGCGTTGGTTAAGAATGACTTTGTGAACGACCCGGATGCTGAGCCAGTTGTGTCTGATAAAGACGGCAAGGTGACGTTTCCGATCCGTAATCAGGGGTTGAATGTAGTGGTAGCGGTGTATGAAGCACCTACAGATCGCCCTAAGGTCATCGATAAGTACGAATACCTGGCAACACTATCGTTTGTATTGCCTCACGCGCCTGAATGATTAAGTAAGTAGTGTATAGCCGGTTAGCTTATTGGGTTAGCCGGCTTTTTCTGCGAAGTTTCATTTTGTTTTAAACAGCGCGTTTAACGGCACTTTAGTCACAACAATATCTTCTTTGTTTTCAGCATACGCAATGTAAAGTGCGTCCTCGGTAACCCAGCTTTTGGGATAGCTAAATCCTACCCGCTTGTATTTGCCTTCATAGCGCATGGGGATATTGGAAGCTGCGTTTCGCAACATAAAAAAACGGTTAAAGGTTTTGCCGTTTTCACTCAGGCTAAGTACCAGTGGCATTCGGGTTTTACTATCGCTCGGGCAATTTACGATAAAGGTCCAGCCATTGGGCAGATTGCCCGCACTTAATTTAGCTCTGGCGTCGGGCATATTGGTGATCTGAGGCAGGCTCCAGTGTTCTCCGTCATCATTGCTGGTAGACCTTAGCACACGAAAACTGGATGCCTGATCGCGAAACACCATGGTCAGCTGGTTGTTGGTGCTGAACCAGGCTGGCTCAATTTCCCGGCTGGTTTTGCCTTCAAATGGCAGGTGTGGAAGTTCGCCAAGCTGCCATCCGCCTGTGCCCGAGGGATTGTCGGTGTACATTGGGGTTGCGATTAAACCAGGGTAGCGATGTAGTGTGGTCAGTATTCGGCCGCTGGGTATAGTGTGGAGGTCTTGTTCAATGATGCCGCTAACGTCAGTGCCATCGGCCATTTTAAGACGTTTGGCCGGTTGCCATACCAGGCCGTCGGTGGAGGTGCTGTAAAGAACATAGCCAGACGTTTGGAGCTGCTTGTTCGGCCAGACATTGAAGTAGGCTACCAGTGTGTCGCCATCCGACCACCACCCGCCATTAGTGATCAGAGTGCCATTGCCGGAACCGGCCATGACGCGCGGCTTATACCAGTGTTCGCCGTCTTCACTTATGGCATACAAAACTTGGGTGTCGGGTGCATCTTCATCCTGAGTAGCGCTCTGCCATTGCATGAAATAGCGCCCTTTGTGAGTAATCATCACCGCGCCATGATTGTAATGCGCTCCGGGCTTACCTTTAAATACCGTATGGTGAGTCACTTGTGGTGCACGCGGTAAGCTGGCTAATGCCTCGGCTGACAGCGCGCCTTCGGGTATGAGTTGCACATCCGCCGCAACAGCGGAAATAGAAAAAGGCAGTAAAGCCACCACCGCGAGCATGCGCCCGACAGTTCTGAAGCAATTTCTGGACACCCACCTTTTACATTCAAATGAAAGATGTCTTGAGATAAAACCGTCCATGCCCAACGCCGTGATTTCTAGCTTAATTGCGCTGGTATAACACAAAACGCCTGCCATTCGCTATGGCTTTGAATTTGTGGACACCCACCGTCTTCGTTGGCTTCCTAACTGTGAAAAAACATGGGTGTCCCAAAAAGTGTGGGTGTCCAGAAGTTGGGGTGTAAAAAAAGCGGTTGGTGTCTTTTCAGAACACAGACCGCTTTGGGAGAACACTGTACTTGCGGCGGGCTTAGATTGCGCCGACTTCGATTTTAGAGCCGTCGTTCAGGCGCGACAGGTTGAATGGCGTGGCATCGATAAGTGGTGTGTTGTTAACCACTAAATCCGCCGCAACCTTGGCTAAACCAGGTCCTAAACCAAACCCATGGCCTGAGCAGCCTGCTGCCAAATAGAATCCTTCCAAACTATCAACAGCAGACATGACCGGCACGGCATCAGGTGTGCAATCCACATAACTGCCCCAGCTTTCGGCAATTTCAATATCCTTAAGTGCCGGGAACAGGCTACGAACGGCGTGAAGTGTTTGCTTAATATTCTTACCGTGAGGATCCGGGTTGAGTATCCGCATGGCTTCCATGGGGGAAGGGCCGGTATTCTTCCAGCGGTTAATGGCTTCCGGGCCCTTGAAGAACGAGCTTCCCAGGTTAACCTGCACTGCCTTAATGCGTTTCATAAACATCGGCATGAATTCTTTGGCAAAGCGGATGCCCTGTGGCGTAAATTCCAGCAATGCCGTGCCACTGAGTGCTACGGTGTAGCTGCCATCTAAACGGCGAGTGAGGGCCACTCCGGAGGTGTAAATGGCCTCACCGATATTCTCAATAGGTTTGGAGCGAAACGCGGTTTGCCTAACGCTAGCCTGAGGAAAGCGAATACCGTGATGGCTGCAGAATGTTGATGCCCAGGCGCCTGCTGCACACAATACGCGCTGGGTACGAATAGTGCCCTTTTCGGTGATCACAGCTTCTACTTTGCCGTTAGTAATGTCCATGCCGCGCGCCGCACATTGCTGATGAATGGTGGCACCGTAACGGCGTGCACCTTCGGCAATCATAGGCGCGGCGATGGCGGGTTCACCCTTGCCGTCATCCATTGAATGTACGCCGCCTAACCAGGTGCGCCCGTTGGCCGGAATCATCTCGTTGGCTTCTTTGGCGCTTAACATACGGGTGTTAACGTTGAATTGTTTTGCGACTTCTCGCCAGCTGTCCCATTCAGCCAATTGTTGGGGATCATCCGTGGCATAGCGAAGGCCACAGCGGCGGAAACCCAGGTCCTGACCCAGATCTTCAGTCATCTCGTCCCACAGACGCATGGAGAGGCCCGAGGTGGGGAGCTCCCGTGCGTCACGGTTTTGCTGACGACACCAGCCCCAGTTTCGGCTCGATTGTTCAGCACCCACCAATCCTTTCTCGATCAAAGCAACCGAGTAACCTTGCTTCGCCAGAAAATAGCTGGCACAGGCACCAATAATACCGCCACCAATAACAACGACATCGGCCTGAGAAGGCAATGTTTCATTGCTGGCAATTTTCTTTAACGTCGGGGTCATGCTGTACCTTCAACTCTGATAACTACACGTTTATGCTTCACCAAAGCCAACGATGGCTTTGGTTTCCAGATATTCTTCAAAGCCTTCCAGGCCAAATTCACGACCACTACCAGATTGCTTGTAGCCGCCGAATGGCGCATGGGCATCCCAGGCCGGATAGTTAATATGCACCTGGCCACTGCGGATTAAACGCGCTACACGGCGAGCTTCATTTAGATTCTTAGACTGTATGTGGGCGGCGAGGCCATAAACGGTGTCGTTAGCAATTACGATAGCTTCGTCCACCGAGTCATAGGGGATCATGCACAGCACCGGTCCAAAAATTTCCTCGCGAGCAATCGCCATGTCATTGGTTACTTCACTAAAGATAGTGGGGCGCACAAAGAAGCCCGCCTCAAATCCATCGGGTCTTCCCACGCCACCGGTAATGCACTTGGTGTCTTCCGAGAGCCCTTTTTCAATCATTAACTGCACCCGCTCGAATTGAGCGCGGTTGGCTAGCGGGCCATGGGTGGCTGTCTCGTTGTCTGAGCGGCCAATCACAATAGTGTTAACGGCTTCCATTGCCAGTTGTTCGGCTTCTGCCAGTTTTTCGCGTGGCACCAGCATGCGCGTCGGCGCGCTACACGACTGACCATTATTGCGCATACAGGCCAAAACACCTGGACCAATAGCAGCCTGTAGATCTGCATCGGGTAGAATGATATTAGGCGATTTACCGCCTAACTCTTGCGCAACACGTTTTACCGTAGGTGCTGCAGCCTGTGCCACCAATATGCCAGCGCGGGTGGAGCCGGTAATCGATACCATATCCACAAGAGAGTGGCTGGATAGCACGGAGCCTACTTCTGGGCCATCACCGTTCAACAGATTAAATACGCCGGCTGGCACACCGGCATCATGCAGAATATCAGCGAAAGCCAGTGCACTGAGTGGCGATAGTTCACTGGGCTTGAGCACAACCGTACAACCCGTGGCAATTGCCGGACCGACTTTGGCGGTGATTTGATACAGCGGCCAGTTCCAAGGCGTGATTAAGCCCGCAACACCAATGGGTTCGCGCGCAATGGCGGTAGTGCCGCGCATCTGTGTAAATTCGTAACTGGCCAGATTATCCCGAGCAACCTGCAAATGGGCCAGGGCCAGTGGCACATGAGCTGTGCGGGCGTAATTAATCGGCGCGCCCATTTCGGTAGACAGGATTTGGGCTAATTGCTCAGCGCGGGCTTCGAAAAGTGCAATCACGCCGTCGAGCACTGCCAAACGATCGTCAACTGATGTTTGACTCCAGGCCGGAAACGCAGCAGCAGCAGCTTTTATTGCAGTCTCGGCATCGTTGGCGCTGCCTAATGCGAGTTCGCCAATCAGGCTTTCATCCGATGGGTTAATTATGTCATGCGTGCGTGAAGAGCTAACCTGCACCCATTGACCATTTATGTACGCCTGTTGCAGCCTGCCAAGGGTTTTTAACTCGTCTACCGGGTGCGTCATGGTAATTCTGTTCCGTTGATTCTGGATGCAGCACAATCTACTGCATTGTTACGACCTACTGACCAATGATGAACAGTATAGGGGGATGACAGCAGCATGGGTTGCTGCTTTGAGTGACCGAACAGCAAATTATATTAAAAGCTGGCGCGTAAAGCAGTCGATATCACTTTTTGATTGGCGCTAGAATGGTTGAACGAGATTTACATGATGCTGAAAGCCCGATTCGCCAAAAGGGCAGCCACAAGGACACCACATGCCTTTTAAAACACTGCCTGATGTTGATGCGTTAATCAAACCATTGATCGAGTTCCGTCGTGATATTCACGCGCACCCTGAACTTGCTTACAAAGAGGTGTCAACCGCAAGAAAAGTGGCTGAGGCTCTGGCTTCAGCTGGCCTGAAGGTAACAACCGGCGTGGGTAAAACCGGCGTGGTTGCCAGCTTAAAAGTGGGTAACGGCACACGCTCAATCGGTTTGCGGGCCGATATGGACGCGTTGCCCATTCAGGAAGAAACCGGGCTGCCCTATGCCAGCTGCCACGATGGCGTATTCCACGGATGTGGGCATGATGGTCACACCACTATGTTACTTGGTGCCGCGCAATATTTGGCGAAAACGCAGCAATTTAATGGCACTGTACACTTTATTTTTCAGCCCGCAGAAGAGGGACAGGCGGGCGCAAAAGCCATGATAGACGATGGGCTGTTTGAACGGTTCCCGTGTGACCGCGTTTATGCGCTGCACAACTGGCCGGACTTACCCGCGGGAACCATTGCAACAAGACCCGGCCCCATTATGGCGGCAGCCGATAAATTCAGCATTCGCGTGCAGGGAAAAGGTGGCCACGCCGCTGCGCCGCATCAAACGCCCGATGCCATTCTTGCGGCCAGTGAACTGGTTACTCAGCTTCACACGATTGTGTCACGTAGGATTGCCCCCACCTCTACTGCGGTGTTGTCGGTAACACAAATAGCAGGTGGCAGTTCGCACAACGTGCTGCCGGGCAGCGTGAGTTTAACCGGCACGGTTCGAACGTTTGATCCGGCAGTGCAAAATGCCGTTGAAAAGGCCATTCGACAGGTAATTCAGGGCGTGGCACTGGCTACTGGCACGTCTATTTCACTGGACTACAATCGCTATTACCCGGCTACTATCAATCACGAATCGGCGGCCTTGCGAGCGCTGGAAGTCGCTGCCGGTGTGGGCAATGCGCAATTAGCCCCCGAACCTGCCTTTACCTCAGAAGACTTTGCTTTCATGTTGCAAGCTTGCGAGGGGGCGTACATCTGGCTGGGTCAGGGGACTGAACAACCCACCATTCCTCTGCATCATCCACACTATGATTTCAATGATGATGTACTCGCTACAGGCATACGGTTGCTGGTTGCACTGGCAGAAGATTATTTAAGCGAAAAAGAAGATCGTACCGAATAATGGGGATTTACAGCAGCATATGTTTGCGCTGCACCGGTACTATTTATTCATTAATACAGTGTTAAAGGCAGTTTTGTGAAGTCTGAGATAGCAATGTCAATTCGTAGCATGACCGAGGCCGATTTACCGGTATGCTTGTCGTTTACCCAACAGGTCAAATGGCCTCACAGGCTAATAGACTGGCAGTTACATTTTAAACTGGGAAATGGCAGCGTAATCGAAGCGAACCTTGATTCACACAATGCACTATCTGCACCGCAGATCGTAGGTTGTATTTTGTGGTGGGATTATCCTGCGCTGAACACGAATACTACTGCCTCATCCAGCACTTCCAGGCTGGGCTGTGCAACGGTTGGTCTGGTGGTTGTGCCAGATGCCATGCAAGGCCGGGGGCTTGGCCGCACATTAATGAATACCGTGATGGCACAAACCGGTGAGCGCAATTTGCAGCTGGTGGCTACTGTGGCCGGTAAGCGTCTTTATGAACAGTGTGGGTTTACCACAAGAAGTACCATTTACCAGGTGCAGGGTGAGCTAACCAAAAAGCCCGAGTTCACGGATAACATCGATGTTACAGAAGTTGACGCGGGTTCACTGTCAGCCGTTATTGAATTGGACAATCAGGCCTTTCAGGCCGACCGCAGTGCCTTGCTCAAAGCGTTAATGGCGCGAGGCCGTTGTGTTATTGCTAAACAAAATGGCAAAGCGCTGGGTTATGCATTTATCCGCGAGAGCGGACGTGGCGAAACGATTGGCCCGGTGGTTGCCAGCGATAGTGGTGTAGCAAAAGCTCTGGCGGCAGCGTTACTTCAGCAAACAAAAGCATTTGTGCGTTTTGACCTTACCGAACACGCCAGTGACCTGAAAGGTTGGTTAACTGACCTTGGTTTGCAGCAAGTCGATGAGGTAAGCTTAATGGTAAAAGGTGAATGGCTGGCGCAGCAGGCATCTGATTCCCAGGTATACAGCCTGGCGTCGCAGGCTTTCGGTTAGTGGTTGAGCTGTATTAGGAGTGGGTAGGTGATAACACGGGCAATAAAAAACTGGGTACTATGCATACTGCTGGCATTCGCTACGCAGGCATCCAGTGCTGCCTTTGATAATCACGCTTCGCATCAGGCCGGTACTGAGCACGTCAGTTTTGAACATGAGCACAGTGCTGAACAACCCGGGCAAACTGAGTTGAGTTCAGCAGGTTTCGCCGGGGAAGCGGCTGATTTTGATTGCCACCATTGTTGTCACTGCCACGGCTCACATCATGTTTATCTTCCCGTTGTAGTAAGTCATACCGGACTTACTGCATTCAAAGGCATTCAGCCTGACTTTTATGCCAACCTGCATAAAGGATTTCTGCGAAATTTGCTGCGTCCCCCTATCGTTTGACGCGTCGGAAAGCTTCATAGCGCTGTTTTAAAACAGCGGACGTTAACGTTAAACGAGACTTATGTATGTTGTACAAAAATATCTGTGTAGCGTGTTTACTCACGCTGAGCACAGGCGCGTACGCGCAAGCAAAAAACTGGGCCGGCTGGCTGTTGCAAACTGTAGACACCCACCCTTCCATTCTGGCACTGAAACACGACGCCAGAGCGAGCGGGTATCAGGCCGCGGCTTTCAATAAGCCGCTTTATAACCCTTCATTGGATACCAGTCTGGAACGCGAAGGTAGCGAAATTAACTATCAGATTGGGTTATCAAGTCAGCTGGACTGGCACGATGTGCAGTCTTCGCAAATTCAGGCGGGTAACTTTTTAGCTGAGCAAAGTCAGTTGGCACTGGAAATCGCAAGGTCAGATTTGCTCTCTGAATCTCTTAAAGCTCAAATATCTTTAACCTATGCTGAGCGACAATATGAAATAGCAACAAAGCGTGTGAATCAATCCATTGAATTGCTTAATATTATCGGGAAGAAGGTTGAAACAGGTGAGGTGCCGGAGATTACCCTTGCGTTTACCAAGGCTGCCACTGCAGAAGCCATGGTGGCCGAGAGTGAATGGTTGACGTCCTGGCAACAGGCAAAGCAAGACGTAGTGACGGTACTGGGCCGAACGGGGTTAGACACACCCATCAGCGACAATGTCTGGACACCCACACTATCCTTGCTTTCGCCTGGGCAGGTTCAACAGTTACCGTCACTGCGCTATGCACATCTGAGTTGGCTGATAGCCACTAATGAGGTGGATGTCCAGCGAACCAGTAACAAGCCTGTGCCTACGGTTGGCTTTGGCGTGGGGCGTCAGGCGGGGGAGCCGTTGCTTTCATTATCGATGTCAGTGCCGCTGAATATTCGCAACGACTTCATTGATGTCACTGAGGTTGCCAAACAGCGCGCTTTGGCCAGTGAGCAGCAATTGCAGGCCGAGGTCATTGCTGTGCGCGAGGCGATTTCATCAACCTACCAGCAACTACAGCTACTTGGCGAACGGTATCGCATTTGGGAGCAGATTGATTCGAGCGATTTTACGGTTCAAGCGCAGGTGCTTGTAGATCGGTTTTCTGCCGGAGATCTGCCATTCACAGAATTTCATGCGCAGTTGAATGAATTATTGAGTGGCCAGCAAGCAGCGCTAACCCTTACATATCAGTATCAGTTGGCCTACATCAACTATTTACATCAGAGTGCAGGGTTGGTGTCACATATCAGTGCCCTGGCCGATGAGGAGTAATCCATGACGTTTCTACATAACAAAAAATGCATTTTGTTGAGCGTATTGTTGGCATGGCAAGTACAGGCTACAGAAACTGTAAGTACAGAGCCGGCGCACGAACAAACACATAACCATGATGCACATGGAAAGCATGACACTCCATTCCATACTGAGCAGGCTGCTGAAGAACATGAAGAACATGAAGAACATGAAGAACATGAAGAACATGAAGAACATGGCGGTGTAAGTCTATCCGGTGAGCAAGTAGCTATGGCCGATATTCACTTGGACACGCTGGAGCCACTCAGCCTAAGCGAGTCTGTGTACGCACCAGGTGAAATTAAAGCAAACGGCTATCAAAGCTATATCGTATCGCCGCGTGTTAGCTCGGTGGTGGTGAAACGTCACGCCGCACTTGGTGAGGAGGTTAAAAAAGACCAGCCATTGGTGTCGCTGTTTAGCGAAGACATGATCACGGCACAAAGCGAGCTACAAACCGCCGCCGTGGAATGGCAGCGTATTCGCAAATTAGGACAAGCCGCTATTGGCGAAAAGCGTTATGTGGCCGCGCGCAATGATTATCAGGCGGCGTCACGGCGTCTTCAGGCATTTGGACTGTCATTGAAAACGATCGATGAAATCGCAGATACACCTGATTATCCGCTGGGTGAGTATACGCTGGTGGCTCAGTCTTCGGGCGTGGTAATGACAGACGATTTCAATCAGGGCCAGCAAATCTCACCGGGTCAGGCACTTATGCTGGTTTCTGACGAATCACAACTCTGGGTAGAAGCCAGGCTGCCTGCGTACAACGATTTGCATCTGGCAGCAGGGCATACCGCCAGTGTGGTGGTGGGTGATATTGCTGCAACCGCAACGATTACGCAGGAGTCCCACACGATTGATCCGGTAAGCCGTACGCGCACCGTTCGTTTAAATCTGAATAACCAGGCGCACAAATTTCATTCCGGCATGTTTGCCGACGTGTATTTCAGCGGCCCACAGGCGTCAATCGTACTGGCCGTGCAGGAAAGCGCACTGATGCGCGATGCCGATGGCGATTGGCAGTTATTCGTTGTAGACGAAGAAGGCGAACTGGTGCCAAAGGTGGTACAGCTGGGTAAACGCTATGGCAAATGGCAACAAATAAGCGGTGTTGAAGCAAATGTACGCTATGTAAGTCGCGGTGCGTTTTTTGTGGCATCAGAAATTGCCAAAGGCGGATTTGATCCGCATAACCATTAATTGTTGGTCAGGAGATAACGATGTTTTCAAACCTGATTGAAGTCGCCGTTCGGCTGCGATTTATGGTGCTCTGCGTGTTGGTGGGGCTTGGCGTTTTTGCCGCACTGATGATCCCGAAACTCAACCTCGATGCGTTTCCTGATGTGACCAACATTCAGGTGGCAATCAACACCGAAGCGCCGGGGCTGGCCGCTGAAGAAGTGGAGCAACTGATCACCTATCCCATTGAGGCGGTCATGTACGCTCTGCCTGATGTTGAAGAGGTGCGCTCGATTTCCAAAACTGGTTTATCCGGCATCACCGTGGTGTTCAAGGAAGGCACCGATATTTATTTCGCCCGGCAATTGGTATTCGAGCGCCTGCAAGTGGCATCTGAGATGATCCCCGACGGTATCGGTATGCCCGAAATTGGCCCCAATACCTCTGGCCTTGGGCAGGTGTATCAGTATTTGCTAATTGCCGATCCGGATTCAGGTTACGACGCTATGGCACTGCGCAGCCTGAATGACTACCTGATCAAGTTGTTATTGATGCCAGTAGACGGGATCACCGATGTGCTGTCGTTCGGAGGACAAGTAAAGCAGTATCAGGTCAATCTGTACCCGAATCGATTGCTTTCGTATAACCTGACTCAACAGGACGTGATGGATGCGCTGGCCCGCAATAATAACAATGCGGGTGGCTGGTATCTCGACCGTGGACCCGAACAACTGGTGATCCGCGGTGCAGGCTGGCTGGCGTCCGGTACAGAAGCACTCACGCAGATTAAGCAAATACCGCTTTCTACTGAAGGCAGTGGTGTTGTGACCGTTGGCGATGTCGCTGCCGTTGAATTGGGTGCTGAAATTCGTCAGGGCGCGGTAACGATGTCAGTACGCAATGAAGGTGGCAGCATCGCATCGCGGGGCGAAGTGGTATCTGGCGTGGTGTTAAAACGCATGGGTGCCAACACAAACGCTACCATTGAAGGTATCAATGCGCGAATTGGATTGATTCAACAAGCCTTGCCGAAGGGTGTGCATTTTGAACCTTACTACGATCAGGCGGCGCTAATAAAGCAAGCGGTCAATACTGTGGTGCAGGCGCTGTTACTGGCCTTCGTGTTTATCGTTATTGTGCTTGCGCTGTTTTTGATGAGCGTTCGCGCGACTTTGCTGGTATTGCTGTCGATTCCGGTGTCGATTGGGTTAGCGCTGTCTGTACTCAGTATGCTGGGCATCTCAGCCAACCTTATGTCGTTAGGGGGCATAGCAGTAGCAATAGGCATGCTGGTAGATGGCTCAGTTGTGGTGGTAGAGAACATCTATCAAAAACTGCAACAGCGGGAACCAGAACGCTCGTCGATAGCGCAACTGGTTGTGCAGGCCACCCAGGAAGTGGCAAAGCCGGTGTTTTTTGCGACCTTGATTATTCTGGTGGTATTTACCCCGTTATTCAGCTTTGAAGGGGTAGAAGCCAAGCTCTTCCAGCCCATGGCGGTTGCCATTATGCTGGCGTTAGTGTGCGCGGTGGTTGTGGCGCTTATTGTTGTGCCAGTGCTGTCGGTATTGGTGCTTGGACTGCGCGCGCCCAAAGTACGTAAAAATCGCACATTACTCTATTTAGAGTTTAGATATCAAAGTGTGCTTAATGTGTGTTTGAATCGCCCGAAATACCTGCTGTTTTTGATTGCGGTGCTATTGGCTGGCAGCGCCATGGTCTTTCCGCAGTTGGGTACTGAATTTGCACCAGAGCTTGAAGAGGGCACTATTAACTTAAGGGTGACACTGGCTCCATCGGCAAGCTTAACAACCGCTCTCGACGTTGCGCCTAAGCTGGAAGCTATCCTGCTTAAGTTCCCGGAAGTCACCTATGCGGTGAGTAAAATAGGCCGGGCTGAAATTGGCGGCGACCCGGAGCCGGTGAACAACATCGAAATCTATCTTGGCTTAACGCCGGTAGATCAATGGACCACAGCGTCGAATCGTCTTGCCTTACAAACTGAAATGGAAAAGGCGCTGGAAGTGCATCCAGGGCTGTTATTTAACTTCTCCCAACCTATTGCTACCCGGGTAGATGAGCTGCTGTCTGGCGTGAAGGCTGAGCTGGCAATAAAACTATTCGGCCCGGATCTGGATGCCTTGGCTGAGTATGGTCAGCAGATCACGTCTGCAGTGGCTACAATCAGCGGTACCCGTGACGTCGCCATGGAACAAATCAGTGGGGAAGCACAGTTGGTGATACGACCCGACCGCAATCAATTAAGCCGTTATGGTCTGGATGTCGCCAATGTGATGAATTTGGTGCAACAAGGTCTCGGCGGACAAGCTGCAGGCCAAATCATTCAGGGCAACGAACGCTACGACATTCTGGTGCGTATCGATTCCCAGTATCGCGACGACATCGCAGCATTAGCCGAATTACGCCTTCGCTCTGCCCAGGGCGCTTGGGTACGTCTGCAGGATGTTGCCACGATTGCTATTGAATCCGGGCCGCCGCAAATTCGCCGTGATGATGTGCAAAGGCGCGTCGTGATCCAGGCAAACGTGGATGGCCGCGATATGGGGAGCGTGGTGAACGATATTCGTAAAGCTATTGATACCTCTGTCCAACTGCCCGCCGGATATACCGTGCAAATTGGTGGGCAATTCGAAAATCAACAGCGTGCGATGCAGCGACTGATGCTGGTGGTGCCTGTGTCACTGGCGCTCATCGCTGTGTTACTTTACCTGGCGTTTAGCGAACTGAAACTGGTGATGCTGATCATGGTGAATGTGCCTCTTGCTGCGGTAGGTGGAATATTTTCACTTTATTTAAGTGGTCACTATTTGTCGGTACCCAGTTCTGTAGGCTTCATTACCCTGTTTGGTGTAGCAGTGCTCAACGGTGTGGTGATGGTTGAAAGTATTAATCAGCGCTTGGCGAACCAACATACCGGTGCTGGTGCCAGTGAGCAGAATGCCATTGATGCGATTAAAGACGGTGCTCGCTCACGGTTGAGGCCGGTGCTGATGACGGCACTCACATCGGCACTGGGTTTACTGCCCATGCTGATGTCGAATGGCTTAGGCGCGGAAATCCAGAAACCACTTGCTGCAGTGATAGTTGGAGGTTTGGTAACCTGCACACTGCTAACGCTGGTTGTTTTGCCGGTTTTGTATGCGCGATTTGTATGCAATACACGCTAACAGTGAATTCCACTAAACATTAGCTGTGACTCAACAGGATCTGCCCGGCAAACAAGGCGAATCAGCCTAATTTGCCGGGTATTCTTACTATACTGGCTTGCTAAATCTGTTTACTGATTAGGAGCCGTCATGTCTCGTCTTACTACTGTTATCCAGCATCCCGCTGCCGCGCCTGAAGAAGGCTACATTAACCCAGCTATCTTGTTAGCGGGTAATCCACTGCTACAAAAATGGGCGCCAGATTGCATTGCCAACGACAAAATTAAAGTTGGGGTAATGGGGGGAGAGCCGGGCACCAACCGCTCAATCAAAGACGGTGTGTTTGAGTTCTGCTATCTCATTGAAGGTGTGATTGAACTAACTGAAGACGGCTGTGAACCCAAGCTGTATCACGCGGGCGATACGTTTTATATGGAGCCGGGCTATAAAGGGCAGTGGCGTACCATAGAGACCTATAAAAAGGTGTACGTGTGTGTCTATGGGTTAGATAACCCACAGTAATACCAGCGGTTTTCGGGTTCTGTTACTAATTCGAACGTTCGAAATGAGGCTGGCGCTGCACTTTCTTACCAATCACTGATATGGTGTGCCATACGTATTTTGTAGGATGAACAGAAAGTGAAGCAATTGATTGCAAAAGTAACGCGTATTGTCGCTATATTTACCGCTATATTTGCCGCCGCATTATCGACGACATTGGCGTTGGTAAGCAGCGCTAATGCAAATTCCAGAGCGGTTGAGGTACGTCTTGATGAGTCTGTACTGCATGGTGAAGCGTCGGGCTCGGTACTGACTTTCAAAGGAATACCCTACGCCGCTTCCCCAGCAGGCCAAAACCGATGGAAGCCGCCTCAACCGGTTACGTATGCCGGCGATATTGATGCTTCCCGCTATGGCGCGCAATGCCCGCAGCGCACCGATCAAATCACCAGTGAAGATTGTTTGTTTATCAACGTCTTTACGTCTGCAATAGCCGATTCAAGTGCAGCCATTGAGCCCAAGCCTGTTCTGGTGTGGATCCATGGTGGTGGCTACGTAGGCGGCTCCGGTAATCTCGATATGCGCGCCGTGTCTCACTGGCTGTCGCATGACGTTGTGGTGGTTTCCTTTAATTACCGTTTAGGCGTACTGGGTATTTTTGCGCATCCAGTACTTGATGCAAGCATGGGTGCAAACTTCAGCGTACTGGACATGGTGGCCGCGCTTAAATGGGTGAAAAGCCATATCAGCCTATTTGGCGGGGACCCGAATAATGTCACCATTGCTGGTGGGTCTGCTGGTGGCATGGCGATACAAATGCTGATGGTTGCACCGCAAAGCGAGTCGTTATTTCACCGGGCTATCTCACAAAGCGGCTACGGTGCCTGGCCCTTACCCAGAACCAATAAGTTACAACCTTTACCACAGAGCCTGAATGCGCATGAATATGCGCAAGTGCTGGTGTCTAAAGTGATCAGCAAAGCAGCATCATCCGTGACAGCTGAAGACTTAACAAACGTATCAGCCAGCCAATGGGTAGAGGCCATTGAAGGGTTTCATTTACCTGTAGCCGACGGGGTAATTCTGCCAGATGAGCCGGGTGTCGTGTTTATGCAAGGGCGTCAGCACGATGTGCCTTATATGAGCGGTGGTAATAGTTATGACGGCAGTGTTTACCCCTGGTCTGGTGTGCCGGCTGCGCGATTGATTGAACTGGCTGGCGATGAAGCGCCGGGAATTAAAGGCGTTTATCAGCTTCCGGCACTTCCCGATGGCAATGGTTACCAATTGCTACCTTACCAACATCTGTTTGGTGATATGCGCTATGTACTTGCAGGCTCGGTAACAACTGAGGCGATGCTTAACAAAGTCAGTCAGGGTTATCGTTATTTCTTTGACGTTACCCGCAACGGCGAACCTGGCGCACATCATGGCGCAGAGGTGAACGCCTTGTTTTATCCTTCCTCATTACCCGGGGTCCTGCACATGCAGCGCTACTGGTTGCATTTCATCAAGTACGGCAATCCCAACGCAGCAAATTTGCCTGAATGGAAGGCGGTAGACACCAATGGCGAAAATTGGATGGTATTTACGGCCAGCGGCGCCACGCAAGTACCTCATATTCGCGGCGATAAGCTTCAATCGCTTGATAGAGCTTATAAAGCCCGAGTTCATCCATTGATAAATTAATCGTATCGAAAGTTGTCTAACTGTACTGTGCATTCTGGAGCACGATACCGATACTTCTTAGGGCAAAAGTGGATAAAAATTACACTGCGGCAGCTTCCCGCAAGTCGCTATTGCTTTGCAAGTGCGGTGTAACGTCCGTCTGCAGTGATATTGGTACTGGTGAGCAAATCTTTGATGTGTTGCAAGCCATTCTGACATGCTTTACCAGGGTCTTTGCCTGATCAAACCTCAGTATTAAACGGCGAATGAGGCCGTTTAGAGGCAAAGCAGACAACTTAAAAGCAGGTATTTCATCTTGTTATCTTAAACGTTCAGACTGATATTCTGATCGAGGGGGAGTGCACCCATTCAGTCCTTATGATCGGATAATCCGCAACGTGAACAAATCGTGCTGACAGGCGGGTGGCGCGAGTGGGCTTAGTACCCGCGCTGTTTATTTACCTCGCCAATCATGGGTTGGCCTTGTTGCCAGCGCAACAGGTTTTCGGCCAGGCGCTGGCCCGCAGTGTCATTTCGGGTAATGGAGGCTATGTGGGGCGTGACATGCACTCTGGGGTGTGTCCAGTAGGGGTGAGATTCGGCCAATGGCTCGTGTTTAAAGACATCCAGAATGGCGTATTGAATGTGGCCACTATCCAGGGCTGCCAGTAAATCGTCGTCCACTATTTGCTCGCCGCGCCCTGCGTTGATCACCGAGGCTCCTTTGGGCAGTGTTGCCAGGGTGTCGGCATTGATCAGGCCTTTGGTTTCTTCTGTTAGCGGCAGCAAGCTCACCAGAATGTGGGTATTTGCCAACATGTCTGACAAACCTTGTTGGCCGTGAAACGTAGATACGCCATCCAGCTGTTTTGCACTTCGACTCCAGCCGTTTACTCTGAAGCCTAATGAACTGAGCTGGCTGGCGACGGCTTTACCGAGCTCTCCTAAACCCAGAATACTCACCGTGCATTCATGGGGCAAAGCTACGTTGTGTTGTTGCCAGCACCTTTGTGCTTTTTGCGATTGATACAAAAAATGATCGCGATGGATCATCATTACTGACGACAGCACATAGGTTTGCATTTGTAATGTAAGTGACGGGTCGATCAGCCGGATCAATTTAATGGTGTCTGGAATCCTGTCGGGCTGCAATTGATCAACGCCGGCGCCAACCGAGAAAACCGCTTTTACATTGGGATAGGTTTCAAAGGTATTGTCTGGCAGCGTCCACGCGATGATGGCATCTACCTGTTCGGGCACAGGAACGTGGGGCCAGGTATGCCATTTTGTATCGGGCAATGCGTTGATTACCGTTTCCTGCCAGCACTCGCCTCGTGTTTGCGGGCCTTTGTAAACCAGATTAATGGCCATGATTACTTTTCCGGCTTGAAAAGCGTGGCAAGTGGATAATGCAGTTTTTCAATGGGCGATTTCAAAACGATGTAACTGAAGTACTTTGAAATACCGAAATCTCTTTCCAAAATTTCTTCCATCAGCGACTGATAGTGGGTAATGCCTCGGGTGACAAATTTAAGCAGGTAATCGTAACCACCGCTGATCAAATGGCACTCGATTACTTCGTCGATAGTACGGATATTGCGTTCAAATTTAGCAAAGTCTTCCATGTGGTGATCACTTAACGTGACTTCGGTGAATACTGTTGCAGTTTCACCCAGCTTTTCCAGCGCAATTTTGGCATTGTAACTGGTAATGTAACCGGCCTTTTCCAATCGCTTTACCCTGGCCAGGCAGGGGCTGGGCGACAATGCTACAGCATCGGCCAAATCAGTATTGGTAATGCGCCCGTTCTTTTGCAGTTCTGCCAGAATGTTAATGTCGATTCTGTCTAATTTAATACCTGCCACAATGGTGTTCCTCTTGTACTGCACAATGCCGACACAGTATCGCTAATGGCTAAACCAGCGCAACTGTTTGTTCAGGGATGTTTGCTAAGGGTCGGAAAAGCGCCGGGCGGGAACGCCCGGCAGTACAATCAAAACGCGTATTTCACGCTGATCTTAGCAGTACGCGGTGAACCCGGCATGGTCCAAAGCGCAGAGTAAGAACTGTCGTAGTATTCCTTGTCGAACAGGTTGTCGATATCGGCATTGATTACCACGTTGTCAGACAGGTTAACCGACCCGAATAAGCGAACGGTTGTATAGCTTGGTAAAATGTAGTCCGGATCAATAGTTTCACCCAGACGGTCGCCTACGTAAGTTACACTGGCACCGACTTTTGACTCTTTGCCCGCAATGTCCATAAAGTGCATGGCGGTAACATTCAGCTTGTGTTCCGGGATGTTAATTAAGCGACTGCCAGCCGGAATGTTCACACCCCAATCAACGTTTACCACTTCGTTTGCCGTTTCTGCATCTACGAAGGCGTAAGCCAGTGTAAGGGTTGTATCGTCGGCAATCACTGCATTGAGGTCTACTTCAATCCCCTGACTTTCTGCTTCGCCCAGCGCTGCAGAGTAACCGGAGTTCACTGGATCGGCGCTCAGCACATTGGATTTTTCAGCGCGGAACAGCGCCACGGTACCAGTGAGGCTTTCATTGCTATTGGCAAATTTTACGCCTGCCTCATAGGATTTGCTTTCTTCTGGCTCAAAAGTCGCGCCGTTGGCGTCGGTGCCTGAGTTCGGACGGAAGCCCTCAGAATAGCTTAAGTACAGGGTATACAGGTTTGACGGTTCGTACACCAGACCAACTCGCGGACTGGTTGCGGTTTGTGATTCACTGGTATAAGCATCCGACAAATAATCAGAAAAATCGCGGGAGAAATCGTCGAAACGCAAGCCCGCGAGTACTTTAAAGGATTCAGTCAGGTCAATTTGATCCTGAACGTATAAACCTACGGTAGATTGTTCTTCGCGGCGATCCCATAATGCACCGGTTGCAGGCTGTGCTTCGCCGTATACCGGGTTGATCAGTGATACAGAATAGGTTGTGTCGCCTGTGCCCCAGCCGGTTCTCCAGCGTTGCTGAATTTGATCCAGTTGATAGTCGTAGGCATCAGCACCAATCAGGATATGGTGCACAATGTCGCCTGTAGACACAGTTCCACTTAACTCTACACGGCCAGACAAGTCTTCTGCATCGTAGTCGCGGTAACGACGCTGACGCGATACGGTTTCGCCATCGGTGTACAGCAATTGGCGGCCCGCAGACAATTCTACTTCGCTGGAGTAGCCTTCAAAAGATGACTCGCGGTAGCTCATACCTACCATCAGGCTCCAATCACTGTTGAGTTGGTGTTGCAGCGTGAGTTGGTGCCCCAGGGCTTCAATATTCATTGGGCCATCGTTTGGCTCGCCATAAAAGGTATCAATAGGTACCACACCAAATTCATAATCGACTACCACAATGCCGCGGTCAAATGGGGCTTCCTGGTCGAGGACTTCCAGTTCGTAAGTTAAGGAAGTGTCGTCAGAAATCTGATAGGTGAGTGATGGTGTAAAGGCCAGTTTGTTGCTTTCCACGGTATCGCGGAAACTGCCAGCGTCTTCGTATGCGCCGTTTACACGGAAAGCCAGATCGCTGTTTATCGCGTTGGTATAGTCACCTTCAAGGCGATAAAGGCTGTATGAACCTACTGTCGCCTGAATGTAACCTTCTTCGGTAAATTGAGGCTTTTTGGTGATAATGTTAATCGTACCGCCGGGTTCGCTACGGCCATAAAGCGCCGAGCCTGGGCCTTTTAGTACTTCAATTGCCTGAACGTTAGAGGTATCGCGGCGACCGCTGAAGCCACGACCAGCACTAAAACCGTTAACTACGTATCCGGAAGGCAGGTTCTCATCGCCGGCAAAGCCGCGAATAGCAAAGCTGTCCCACAATCCACCAAAACTGTTCTG
Organism: Aestuariibacter sp. GS-14; assembly: GCF_006494365.1. GTDB lineage: Bacteria > Pseudomonadota > Gammaproteobacteria > Enterobacterales > Alteromonadaceae > Alteromonas > Alteromonas mangrovi. The sequence continues at coordinate 26,007 of NZ_VHIP01000004.1, read as the reverse complement.
ACGGGCAACGCCACTGGCGAAGTCCAGGGCATTTTGCAGGTCGTTTACGCCGACGTCTTTTAGTAATTCAGCACTAACGATGTCAATATTCTGCGGTAAGGATTTCAGTGGTACATCACCACGGTAAGGCTGGCGCTGCTGCACAACCTCAATTTGTTCCATATCTTCCGGGGTTTCCTGCGCAAATACGCTGGTGCTGTTAGCCAGCGCAACAGAAACTGCCGCCGTGAGCGCAGTTTTCATAAAAATTCGGTGCTTCATCATCTTGTGCTATCTCCAAAGGTTCTCAAATCGACGGCAAAAGGGACTATCCTGGTGGCTGGTGTTATTTATTTTGTTGGCCACACTTATGTTGTAATGGTGCTGGATATTCCTTCCACAATCAGTATAAGTGAGTCGGTGCACTGCAAATGCGTCGAAAAACAGGCTTTGGCAGCGTAAAGTTTCAACGGCGCAGCGGTAGCAGCAGAAAATGCTAAACAACGAATAACGAACCACTCTGCTAGTAAAACGACAGCTATAATGTCATGTTTTGTTATGTTATAACATTTTTATTTCGATGGAAAAGCGAAAAATCATCTGAACCGGATGGTATGAAGGACTGTTAGCAGTGCTTAAATCAATGGTTTTCTGCTCATTATTTAAACCTATCTATTCTGTTATTGAATGTAGACTTTTGGATAATGGGAAGCCAGAGAATCCTTAGCTAAGATAGTAATATTACATCTTGTTAACATTCATTGGCAGGTGACAACATGATTTCAGCTAAAACAGTAAATACAAAGCATGCAGCGGACATGCGGTTAAAAGGCTTTTTAACCGATCCAAATTTATACTGCTTTGTTATCGGAGTGTCGTTGCTTGTAGGCATCGATGTATTGTTTTCAGCGATATAACATTACTTATCTGGCAGCATAGTTGACCCACCACCTCCAGTGTTTTTAAATCGCTGCGTCGCTAGCTTTATTGGCTAGCGACGTTTTACCTGAATACTAGAATTTGTAGGTTACTCCCGCTCTGACAGCCCTGGGCTCAATGGGGTGATAGTGATTGTCTTCCACCCCCTCTGACACTTCGTTATTTAGACGGCTGGCATACCAGTAGTCTATGTCGTGATCGCGACTGTTAAGCACATTCAGCAAGGTTAATTCAGCTTTCCAGTTGTTAATTTCGTACGCCAGATTGGCGTTTATCACGGTAAATGAGTCAGATTGACGTGACCTGGTGCTGTCTAATGTTCGCTTTCCGAAATGGCGTACCCGTAAACCCGTGCGAATGGTGTCAGTGGCCTGCCAGTTGAGTCCCAGGCTGGCAACAAACGGCACACTGCCATCAATATAGTTGCCTTCGCCCTCTTCATTTTCGGTAAAGCGGCCTTGAGTCCAGGCAAGTTCCACATCGGCTGTCAGATTACTGTTAAACCAGTAGTAACCAGAGAATTCAGCGCCCCAGCGTTTCGACGCCCGGCTGGCTTCGGTATTACCCGCATCACCCACAAACACCAGCTCTGAATCATTGCGTAGCTGCCATACCGCAAAAGACGCATTGTAGTAACGGTAGTTTGCCACCCGGATGCCAATCTCACTGCCGACTCCCCGAACCAGTAAATCCACTGGTGTTGCTGGTTCCAGCGTTACAGGGTCTACACTAATCACTGAGCCTCTGGCGTCATTGGAGTGGAAAGATTGACCGGCATTGGCGTAAACCTGCCATGCGTCGTTTATGATATAGCTAACACCGCCCTTAATGCTTACCAGGCTATCGTTTTCAGAGCCGCTGTTTGCCGCAAGATCGCTATTTACATGTGCCCACAGGGTGTCGTGTCGCACCCCGATATGTACCGGCAGATTGTCGGTAATGTCTACACTGAGTTCGTAAAACGCGGCCAGGGATTGCTCGTTGATGTTGTCACGGCGCACTGTGCCAATGCGTTGGCGGCTTTCGGTATTGAACAAACCGATATCGCTGATGTCATCCTGCCGGTACTCAACGCCGGCCATATGGTGAGCATGCAGGTTGCCAATTTTATTGGATTGCAAATAGGTTATTGAGCCACCACTCAATATACGCTCATCCAGCTGTTCAAACTGATCACCTTGCTCGGGGTTGTCCAGGTAGTAGGTAAAGTTGGAGAACAAATTCAGCTGGCTTTTAATGCTATAGGCATTCACCACCCATTGACTGTTTTGCCAGTTCATCGATAAACTGTAACGCGATGAGTCGCCGCCCAGGCCAGTATCCAGCGAACCAAATTCGTTAATTAGCCCACTCGCTACTGCGCGGGCCGGAATTTGGTCAGCTGAATTCCAACTGTTGTCGTACCCCATAAAGGTAACGCGCAGCAGGCTGTCATCGTTGCTATGCTGATAGCGAACCAACATGTTCTTTTTATTGATATCTTCGTCGATATCCGTCCAGGGGCCAGCATAACTCTGCCATTCAGCGCCAACGGCCAGATTGCTGTTGTCTTGTGAAAAGTTGGTTGCAGCCACTGCACGCTGATAACCGTATTCACCCAGTTCAAATTTTACAAACGGTTGTTCGAATTTAGATGTCAGCGCGAAGTTGGCACTGCCAGCCAATGAAAAATCCCCCTGAATAGCCCGGTAAGGGCCTTTTTGGTAATCGATACGCTGAATAAATTCCGGGGTGATAAAATTCAGGTCGCTATATCCTTGCCCGTGGCCATGGCTGCGCATGTTTACTGGCATGCCATCAACCAGAATACTGAAATCGGTACCGTGATCCAGGTTAAAGCCGCGAAGAAAGTACTGGTTCGCCTTACCTGAGCCGCTGTGTTGGGTAACTACCATACCGGGCACAAACTCCAGTATCTCACCCGCGCGGGATATGGGCCTGATTTCGATATCGCCATAGCCTATTACCCCTTCTGACGCAGAGATCGAATCTCCAATCAGATCGCTCTGGCGGCCATATACCACTAAGCGTTCGAAGTCCGGGCCATCGGCGAAAATGGCAGGAGAGAAAAGTAAACAAAACGGCAAAGAACTAAGTAAAAATTTCATAAAAGCAGGCAAACGAGAATTAACTAATACAGAGGATACGCGTCATCAGCACTGCTGGACGCAGCAATTGCTAAATTAGGGGGTATTTAAACAGGTTTGGCAGTGAATAACACGCAGCGTATCGAGGATACACTGCGTTTAATCTGAATTTATTGTGACAGATGTTGTGCGTGGAATCGCAGGTGCTCTTCAATGAACGAAGCAATGAAGTAATAGCTGTGGTCGTAACCGTCGTGCTGACGAATTACGATGGGGTAGTCCTTTTCAGCAGCTACCGCGGCGAGTGCTGATGGCATGAGCTGTTCTTTTAAGAAACTATCGTCCAGCCCTTGATCCACCATCATCGGCAACGCGTGCTGGCTTTGCTTCATGAGCTCAACCGTGTCGTATTGTTGCCAGGCGCTTTTGTCTTCACCCAAATAGGCGGTAAAGGCTTTTTGCCCCCATGGGCATTGAGTTGGGTGGCAAATAGGACTGAATGCACTGGCTGAGCTGTAACGCTGAGGGTTTTTCAGCGCAATACTTAACGCGCCGTGGCCACCCATGGAATGCCCGCTTATCGCTCGCTGCTGCGTAACAGGGAAGTGGGCTTCAATTAGCGCTGGAAGCTCAGAAACCACGTAGTCGTACATGTGAAAATGTGCCGACCAGGGCGCTTGTGTGGCATTCACATAAAAACCGGCACCCTGGCCTAAATCATAGCCTTCGTCGTTGGCCACATTTTCTCCGCGTGGCGAAGTGTCTGGCGCAACAATGGCTATACCCAACTCTGCTGCCATGCGCTGAGCGCCGGCTTTTTGCATAAAGTTTTCGTCGGTACAGGTTAACCCTGACAACCAGTATAAAACAGGGACTTTTGCACCACTGCTGCACTGTGGCGGCAGGTAAATGGCGAAACGCATGGTGCAATGTGTGGTTGTTGAAGCGTGTGAGTACTGCTTATGCCACCCACCAAAGCTTTTATTACTGCTGATGTGATCTATGGTCATGAAATCTAATCCGTGAAAAACGCGTCGCTGCCGGATGTGGGTCAAATTGGTAGCGACGCTCAGTACTAACTGTTGTAGTGAATAACGCTGCGGATGCTTTTGCCTTCATGCATCAAATCGAATGCTTCGTTGATTTGCTCAAGCGGCATGGTGTGCGTTATAAAATCATCCAATTCGAACTTGCCAGCCAGATAATCTTCAACAATTTTGGGTAAGTCAGAACGGCCTTTTACACCACCAAACGCAGTGCCGCGCCATACGCGACCGGTAACTAACTGGAACGGACGGGTAGAGATTTCCTGACCCGCGCCCGCAACACCAATAATCACCGACTCGCCCCAGCCCTTGTGGCAGCATTCCAGTGCAGAACGCATCACGTTCACGTTGCCAATACACTCGAACGAGTAGTCCACACCGCCATCGGTAAGTTCTACAATAACCTCCTGAATAGGCTTGTCGTAGTCTTTGGGATTAATGCAGTCGGTGGCACCGAACTTTTTCGCAAGTTCAAACTTATCCGGGTTGAGGTCGATACCGATGATGCGCGAAGCACCTGCCATTTGTGCGCCAATCACGGCTGCCAGACCAATACCGCCCAGGCCAAAAATAGCTACTGTGCTGCCTGCTTCCACTTTGGCGGTGTTTTGCACAGCGCCCATGCCGGTGGTCACGCCACAGCCCAGTAAGCAGATTTTTTCTAATGGCGCGTCTTTGTTAACTTTTGCGACTGCAATTTCGGGTAACACTGTGTACTCAGAGAACGTAGACGTACCCATGTAGTGGAAAATCGGCTTACCGTTTATTGAAAAACGGGTGGTGCCGTCAGGCATCAGGCCCTTGCCCTGAGTGGCACGGATTTTTTGACACAAATTGGTTTTACCTGATTTACAGAATTTACACTCGCCACACTCTGGCGTGTAAAGTGGGATCACGTGATCGCCAACCTGTAACGATGTTACGCCTTCACCTACAGACTCAACTACACCACCACCTTCGTGGCCCAAAATGGCAGGAAATATTCCTTCTGGATCATCACCTGACAGTGTAAATGCGTCGGTATGGCATACACCTGTTGCAAATAACTTCACGCGCACTTCACCGGCTTTCGGTGGTGCTACCTGAACTTCTTCGATCGATAAAGGCTTACCGGCCTCCCAGGCAACGGCGGCTTTACATGTGATCACATCTGACATTCACAAAATTCCTTGATGGTGGATTAACAATTAACGTTAACAAGTGTAGTTGCGTTATTTTAAGTAACAATAGTAGTATTTGGTAAATCACTTTTACTGTTTGGTAATAATGCTGGCATGGCAAACTGGGAAGGCATAAATGAATTTGTTGCTGTGGCTGAGCTGCAAAGCTTTTCTGGCGCGGCAAAACGATTAGGGCTATCTACGGCGCAGGTGTCGCGTCAGGTGGTTAAGCTTGAAAACAGATTGGGCAGTAAATTACTGAATCGCACCACGCGGGTGGTGGCGCTTACCGATACTGGCGAGACGTTTTACCGGCACTGCCAGCCGATTCTGGAAGAGTTAAATGCGGCTGAGCGCGTAATCACAGACCTGCAGGCAAAACCGTCGGGTAAATTAGTGATGACCGCACCGGTTACTTATGGCGAGCGTATCATTGCGCCTGTTATCAATGATATTGCTGCTGCGCATCCAGAATTGGAAATACACCTGAACTTAACTAATCAATTGGTCGATTTAATTCATGAAGGATACGACCTGGCGATCCGTTTGGGCTCGTTGGAAGACTCGTCTTATATAGCGCGAAGGCTGAGCAGCCGGGCCTGGCACATGGCTGCATCGCCAGGCTATCTGGCGAAGTATGGTACGCCTCACAGCATATCTGAATTGCCGCAGCACCAGTGTATTCTGGGAACATCAGATAACTGGAAGATTGCCCGACAGGGAAAGACCGAGTTAGTGCGTGTAAAAGCGCGTATGCGCTGCAATAGTGGTGTAGCGGTTGTAGACGCCGCTTTAAAAGGTCTGGGTATAGTGCAATTGCCCGATTATTACGTGTCGCCCTATCTGGCGTCGGGTGAACTGGTAGAAGTCATGCCGTCATTTCAGATTGCCGATGAAGGGATATGGGCTATTTATCCTTCCAGTCGGCATCTTTCGCCCAAAGTGCGACTGGTAATTGATGCGCTGGTAGAAGCGTTAAAATAGCGATACTTCAACATCACTCGACTCTTATTTGCAAATAATAATAATTATCATTTGCAAATAAGAGTCGGCTAAGTTACATTGAGCCTGTACGTAGTTCTTAATAGAAGTCTCTTAACTCTACTAGGACTCTTTAGCAGGCTCTCATCCACTAGCCTGCTTTTTTTTGCCTGAAAAACAGTGCTACCACATCTGGATTATTTTGAGGTCGGGTCGTGTCTTTCCAGCCAGCTTCGCAAAATTGCCAGTGTGATCAGTGGTCTGTCTTTGTAAAAACCGTGCGCGCCGCCGGGCACTACGGCCAGTTCTGCGCCGGGGGTAAGGGCAATATAATCCTGCACGGTGTCGATGCGCGCCGAATCGTACTGACCAATCATAAACAAGGTTTTCAGCGGGTCTATTTGAGCCAGTAAATGGGTGGCATCATAGTGCTTTAATACGCCGGTTGAGGAAAACTCACTTGGCCCCCACATGGCGTTGTAGATCACCGGATTAAATCCATTACCCCCAACGTTTTCGTAATAATCCTGTCTGGCCTTGCTAGCCTCACCCGGCGTGTAATAGGCCGAATAGAGCTTGGTATAAGCGGCGTTGCATTCGTCACCTGCAGGTGGCGTGGCAGATTCACACTGGCGTAATGTGTCCTGTACCGATTGAGGTGCAGCTTTAACCAGCAAATTGGCGTCCATTATCCAATGTGGGGTAGAGATAAATGTGCCTCCCAGTACGGTAGAAACCGTATGTTGAGGATATTTTGCGGTGTATTCAAGCGCCAGCGCTGAGCCCCAGCTGTGTCCGACAACATGCCACTTATTGATACCCAGATGTTTGCGAATGGTGTCGATGGCATTTACAAAGCGTTCAACGCGCCAGTTTGCCGGGTCATTGGGTTGTTCAGACTTGCCGCTGTCGAGTTGGTCGTACATGATCACCATGCGCTCGTTGGCCAGTTCCGTCATGCCAGCAAAGCCATTGTGCGTACCGCCTGGTCCACCGTGAATAAAGATCACCGGCACCGCATGTTGGTGTGCCAGGCCATTAAGTCTTACATACACCTTTCCGCCTTCAACCGGCACCATGAGTTCTTTTTCGGGTTTGGCAAAGGCGGGTGTATTTGCGTGGACGCTAAACGCTAAGCACCCTGCAAGAAGTAAGAACAAATAACGGCTGAAACAATGGCGTATCGATGTGTGCATGGGATGAACCTTAGGAATACGGCAGTAAATGGCATAGCAGTATAAGCATGTTCAGATAACGACACCAGTTGGCGAACCGATCGGTGAACCAGCAGGCAATAATCTGATCTGGTGCAACCCAGCCTTTACAGCTTGATTGGCTAAATAATTGGCTTATTCAGGCAAAACAAGTGCATCACAGGATTTACGTAGTATGCTTTTCTACGGCTAATTACAATACCAAATCGCATAACGACAGCACTCACAGGTGGCTTGTTAACACTTGTTTATAAACAGGATGTGTTCACAGAAACGCACAAAAAGGAGAAACACAATGGATTTTTTCAGGAAGTCATCGCTAGCATCGATTGTCCTGCTGGGCTTATTAGGGTGCAGTTCACCGGACTCCGGTGTCACTATTCAACCTGCGGACGTGGCGGTAGAACAGGCAAAGAAAGTGCTCGCCGAGGATCCATACCTTTGGCTTGAAGAGGTAGAAGGTGAACAGGCACTTGGCTGGGTAAAAGGCCAGAACAATCGCACTCTGGCGCAATTGCAGGCCAACCCGGTGTACGCAAGTCTGGAAGCTCAGGCACTTGATATAGTTAATTCATCTGAGCGTATTCCCTACGGCAGTATCCGCAACGGACAGGTATATAACTTTTGGCAGGACGCAACCAACGTACGCGGCCTGTGGCGCAAAACCTCACTTGAAAGCTACGCTACTGACCAACCGGAATGGGACACCATTGTCGATTTTGACGCCCTGGCCACACTGGAAAACAAAAACTGGGTTTACAAAGGTGCAGATTGCTACACCGCCAAAGACATTGCCAATTACAAGTGCCTGGTGAGTTTGTCTGACGGTGGAAAAGACGCTGTTACCGTGCGCGAATTTGATTTGTCCGCAAAGCAGTTTTTAAGCGATGGATTTACGTTGCCAGAAGCCAAATCCGGTGCAGAGTGGGTTGATTACAATACCTTGCTGGTAACGACAAACTGGGGTGGTGATGGTTCAACGCTTACTGAATCGGGTTATCCGTCGGTAGTGAAACGCTGGAAACGCGGCACGCCGCTGGAACAGGCCGATACGCTGTTTACAGCGAGCAAGACCGATGTAGGTGCATTCCCATTTACCCTCGATAAAGCAGACGGCAGCAAAGTTGAAGGCGTAGTGGTAGCCCCTACGTTTTTTACCCGCGAGTACTACCTGTTCTCAGGCGCACAGGTTGTTAAGCTTCCGTTGCCAGAACAATCCGATTTGGTTGGTTTATATGAAGAACAGCTGTTCTTTACAGTAAAACAGGACTGGACAGTAACTGTAGACGGTAATGACATCCTGTTTAAATCGGGCAGTTTGCTGGCCATGCCGTTTGTTGTGAGCAGCAGTATTACGCAGGCTACAATACCAGAGGTAGTGTTTGAGCCCAATGAGCGTCAGGCTATTGAAGACGTTACCATGACCAAAGGGCAAATCCTGATGACCCTAAGCGATAATGTGGTGGGTAACGTGTTTGCGATCACTAAAGGCAAATCAGGATGGATATCAACAAAGCTCGACCTGCCTGCCAATGGCACGCTGTCAGTGTCGTTTGCCGATCCTGATGAAGATACCGTGTTTGTGAATTACGAAGGCTTCTTAACGCCAGATTCACTGATGAGCTACTCAGCGTCCACCGGCAAGGTAAGCACGCTGAAAAGTTTGCCCAGCTGGTTTGATGCCGATGATTTAGTGGTTGAACAAAAACAGGTTGCGTCTAAAGATGGCACCCTGATTCCGTTCTTTGTTATTCATAAAAAGGGTATCAAACACGACGGCAATACCCCTACCTTGCTCTACGGTTACGGCGGATTTCAGGTGTCGATGCGCCCAAGCTATAACGGCTTGCGCGGTAAACTCTGGCTGGAACGCGGCGGTGCCTTTGTGCTTGCCAATATTCGCGGTGGTGGTGAATTTGGGCCTAAGTGGCATCAGGCTGGTCTGAAAACCCACCGTCAGGTGATTTACGATGACTTTATTGCGGTAGGTGAATGGCTAATCGACCACAAACTCACCTCACCCGAGCATCTGGGGATTCAGGGCGGCTCCAACGGTGGCTTGCTTATGGGCGTAATGCTTACTCAGCGCCCCGATTTGTGGAACGCCGTAATTGTGCAGGTGCCATTGCTGGATATGCTGCGTTATCACTTACTGCTGGCTGGCGCGAGTTGGGTCGGGGAATATGGTTCTCCTGATGTGCCTGAAGAACGCGAGTGGTTAGAAGCAATGTCGCCTTATCACAACTTCCACGCAGCAACAGATTACCCGGAGCCCTTCTTTGTTACCTCTACCAAAGACGACCGTGTACATCCAGGGCATGCACGTAAAATGGCAAAACTGTTTGAAGCCGCCGGTAAACCATTCCTGTATTACGAGAATATCGATGGCGGGCACTCTGCGGCGGCAAACCAGCAGGAAACGGCCAGACGCGTAGCGTTAGAGTTTACTTATTTGACTGAAAAGTTGATGACCGAATAACTGGGAAAAGACCCAAGCCAGCCCTGGCGCTGATATTTACTTAGCGTCTGGGCGCTGAATGTCAGATATAAAAAACGGCGCGTTAAGCGCCGTTCAATGAGAGAAACACATGGAAACCAGGGAGCTACAACTTATTCGTTTTCGAATAACCGGCTGCCTATTTCAATTTTTCGAGGCTTCTTCGCTTCCGGGATCACTCTTTCCAGATCGACATGCAGTAAGCCATTTTCCAAATCCGCGCTGAGTACTTTTACGTGGTCGCCCAACTGGAATTTGCGTTCAAAGTTGCGCTCAGATATGCCTTTATGCAGGAATTTACGTTCCTGAGCGTCTTTGGCATCAACTGTTTTAGTACTGTTGATCACCAGGGTGTTATGTTCCACCACAATGTTGATGTCATCTTTACTAAAACCGGCAATGGCCATGGTAATTCGGTATTTATCTTCCGCCAGTAATTCAATGTTGTAAGGCGGGTAGGTGCTTTGCTTTTCAGCGCGGCTGGCGGCATCAACTAATGATGCAAGGTGGTCTGAACCAATAAAAGAACGGTAAAGTGGAGATAGATCGATAGTACGCATAGTCATATCCTTGTATAAAGCAATATGTAAAAAGTGATGCCCCGAATTCGGCGGCGGTTATATCGGCCTTACTGTTAAGCACCGACAACTCCTATATGTGACCGCCCAATAGCTTTTCAAGTAAAAAAATAAAATTTTTTTCGATAAGCGCAACAATAGCCGCGAGTAACACACATTCACATGCCAACAAATTACCTGATAAGCTAGCGTCTGTTGGCCGCAGAACTAAGTCATATCTGGGGGGCCCAATCAGGGTAGCCGTATCAGGGTGTTTGTTAGGAACGTCGGCCGTTATCGATTCCGCATTCCCGCGTTTTATACATTAAAAAAGAGATTCTTATGGTAGCAGTAACTTCCCGTTCTTTACGCGTGCTATGGCTTGGCGTAATGGTACTTGTGATATCGGCATGTCAAACAACGCCACCACCCGCCTTTGGCCCTCAATTTGCGCAGCACAATGAAGGCTTTACTGCGGTAGTGGTTGCCTACGCGCCTGAGATGGAGGGGATTCTGGGGCGTATTGAAGCCGATCCAAATGCCAGTATTACCTCTACGGTTACTTACAAAGGTGTGAAGTACCGCTTGGGTAAATATCACGACCAGCCCATTTTAGTGTTTGCCACAGGTATGAGTATTGCGAATGCGTCGATGACCATGCAAATGGCATTAGACTATTTCCCGGTGAAGCAAGTGGTATATATGGGCATTGCGGGCGCAGTGAATCCCGCCTGGCAACCGGGCGACGTGATTGTGCCAGCGCGTTGGTATTATCACGATGAAAGCGTGTATGCGAATCCGGATCCGGCTAATCCCGGCCAGTCGGTATTGCCAGAGTACTACGCGAAGTTTATGCAGGAACAACCTGCGCGCAAAGCTGCCGATCCTCATTACCCCAACTACAAACCGTTTGCGTTTATTCACCCCGACGAAGTGCTGATCATTAAAGAGGGTATGGATAAGCCGGTAGACACTGCTTATTTTTCTGCCAGTAACCGGCTGCTATCGGCGGCAGAAAAGGCAATGAATGCCATGCCCGCGCAAATGATTCTGGACCAGCGCAAAGCTAAATTACATGTTGGCGGAAATGGTGTTACCGGCTCGGTATTTATGGACAACCGTGAATACCGCAAGTGGACCCGCGATGTATTTGAGGCGGAAGTCACTGAGATGGAATCAGCAGCGATTGGTCAGGTATGCACGGTAAACGACGTGGATTGGGTAATTATTCGTGCAATCAGCGATTTGGCCGGTGGCCAGGAAGGTGTGAATGTGGAGCATATCTACGACAAAGAAGTGTCTCGCGTAGGCGCTAACGTGCTGTTTGCCGTAATGGATGAATTGGCAAAGGCTGAGTAATGGTGATTCGATGTCGACAGCGGGCGGTTGCTTTACTCAAAGGCACTGTCATTGTCGTACTCTTGGTTGGTTTGGCATTATCGGCGGTAGCCTATGCCGAGCCGCGAAAACAGGAGCTTGCGCGCAACTACGCCACGTTAGTTGGGCGCCTGGCTCTCACTGAGTCCTTGTTTGAACGCATGTCTGAGCACTGCCATTTGGCGCTGAACTTTACCTCTCAACAAGATTCGTCTATCGACTATCACCTGCGTATGCATACGGGCATGACCTTTCAGCAATGGCAGCAACAATTCGGCGATCCCGAGCAGGCTAACGCCATGGTAGCAGACGTTTTGAACGACACGCTTAGAGACATTGGCGAATGTGAACAAAACGGTGTTCAACAATGGTTTTCGGGGATGCAACAAAATCTGGTTGGTCCCGCCATAGAGGCGCTCACTGCATTGCCCACTATTATGGGATTACACGCTCGCGGAGTGAGTGAGCAGGAAGCGCTGGCTCATTTTCGATCAAAGGTATTGGCATATAAAACACTAAGCGCTGCCGAAATCATTGGACTTGCGAAAGCCTTAAGCACTGGGGGTTACCATTATGCACAGTTGGTATTTTTACCCACTATTGGGATTAATCACGAAAAAGCGGTGGAGCTGTTCGAATTTGCCTATCAGCAGCAGCCAAGTGCCGATAATCTTTACGCATTGGCTCAAGGTAAAGCGCACATTGATAGAAAAGCCAGTGTAATAATGTACAAGCAAGCCGCCGAAGCGGGATTATTTGAAGCGCAGCGCTGGTACGGTAATTACCAGGGGTGTCAGGGAAATAAACCCGATGCCCTGTTCTGGCTTCAAAAAGCCAAGGAAACCAACCCTGAACAAGCTGATTTCATTGAAGACTTCATTGTAGAGATTAATGAATTAGGCGAGCCAACCAATTGCCTCGACGGTTGGGTTTATTAACAGGAAATACGTATGTCTGAGCAATTTTATTCTTATCTTGTAGAGAATGGACATGGTCTTCCCCATGACCCGTTTAAAGCTATCATTGCACCGCGTCCTATTGGTTGGATAGCATCTAAGAGCCTAGATGGCGTTATGAACCTGGCGCCTTACAGTTTTTTCAATGCCTTCAATAACACGCCGCCGATTATAGGTTTTGCCAGCGTTGGCTACAAAGACAGCGTGAAAAACATAGAAGATACCGGTGAATTCTGCTGGAGCATGGCCACAAAGCCGCTGGCCGACGCGATGAACCGTACCAGTCAGCCAGTAAGTGCCGACGTGAGTGAGTTTGAGTTGGCAGGACTTGATGCTGGTTCACCAACACAGGTTAATGTGCCCTTCGTGGCTGCCAGTCCGGTGTCGATGGAGTGCCGGTTAACTCAGATAGTACAGCTCAACAATACCGAAAAACAGCCGTTGGATACCTGGGTGGTGTTCGGGCAGGTGGTGGCAGTTCACATTGCTCATGCCTATTTAAACGAAGGCGTTTTCCAACTGGTAGACGCGCAGCCCATCATGCGCGCGGGTGGACCGGGCGATTACTTTACCATTAGCACTGATAACGGCTTTTTTATGGGGCGTCCGGCGTAGAGTCTGCCTGGACGTTGGGGATACACAACTGATCCCGGCCGTTGCGCTTGGCTTTGTACAATAACTCGTCAGCCTGATTGATCAGGGTAATTACTTCTGTTTGCCCGTTGGCCTGCACAGCGCCCATGCTGAAAGTAATATTGAGAGTTTGCGTGCCAATATCGACTTCGGCAACGGCTTTGCGCAAGCGTTCAAACAACCCCTGAACGGCTGATATTTCTGTGGCGGGTAACACAAACAACCACTCTTCGCCGCCCCAACGTCCCACTGCATCATGCTGACGGATCAGCAATTTGGCCCGTTCGGCAAAGGTAGTAAGTACAATATCCCCGGCGTCATGGCCATAGGTATCGTTTACCGATTTAAAATGGTCAATATCGGCCAGTGCCAGCACAAATGGCTTATTGTTATGCAGAAACTCTTTGCGAACCTGCCCGGCATAATCCTGCACTGCCCGGCGGTTTAAAACCTGAGTGAGTCCATCGGTGTTAGCCAGATGCTCAAAGCGCTTGGCGTCTTTGTACTTGCGCACAAACAGTAAAATCACCATTGCAAGGCACAACAACGAGCATATTAACGCCAACAAATAGATGAGCTGTTGCTGTGATTGCTTTTCTACTTTCAAACTTTGTAATTCAGACTCCTGACGGGCTGCTTCCAGGGCTTTGGCCTGCTCGATTAACTGAAAACTGGCATATTCCCGCGCCAGTGCCTTGTTGCGGGAAACAATCTGGTTTAGCGTTTGTGCTTTCTCATAATAGCCAGTCGATGCCTGCCAGTCGTTACGCGCTTGTGCGCGATTGGCATTCATGGTGGTTAAACTGAGTTTATCGGCGCTCGACAGCGAGCCCTCTGGCAACGCGTTTAACTGCTGGATCGCGGCTTCGCTGCTATTGTCTGAACCATGTTGGGCCAGGTACAGCCACACCGCTGTTTGCAACGTTGTTTGTCCAGCCTGATTCGCCCATGCTTGTGCCTGAGTAAAATAAGCCGCAGCCAACTGCGGTTGATTGTCTTCTTCGGCCTGTTTACCTAACACCAGGGCTACCCGCGCCTGTAATGGCAGGCTAACTGTTTGTGCAGTATTGCTGCGTAGCACGCTAAGTACATCAGATAGTTGCGTTTCATCACGCGGAGCATGCCAAAGATTGATGGCCGACTGGATGGCAATGGCGGGTACCGAATGATTTAACAAGGGCGTGAGCAAATCACGCACAGACTGGAAAAAGCCAATTTTGGCATGAATATCGGCCACCGCAATTTGCGCAAAAGCCAGGGATTCGCCAGACATGTTGGGCAGAATGTCGCTGGTAAGCAGGTGCGTGAGCGCCAGCGCTTGCTTTACGTCGTCGGTGTGCAGCGAGTATTGCGCAAGCAGTTGTGTGTAAAGTGCCAACTGGTCGAGATCTTGGTTGAGTGAAAGCTGGCTGAGTAAACGTTCTGCAGATGCTACCGGATCTGGGCGAGAGAAATCCTGAAGATACAAATAAATATCAATGGCGTCCTTCAGCTGCGAGGGTGTAGTGTTGGACGGGCTTTCACAGGCGCGGGTGCTAATACTTTCCAGCAGCAACGGCATATCGTGCTCATTAATCGCCCGGATTACGGCGATTTCTGACAGCGGCAGGGCATGCTCGCAGCGGGTTTGCGCAGACAACCCCGTACTGAACAATAAGGTAACTACACACAAACACGATGTTATTACCGTATTCACCAACACCTTACTTTCCTTCTTAGTAAATTACCGGATGGTTCTGATCACCCGAATTGTTGCTGTTGCCAGCTTCACTTCTAATAAAAATAGTAGCAGCGCGCAAATCAATAGTAGCATGGCTAAAATAAACAACGTGATCACCAGCAGATTTAATTTGATTTGCCACAATTCCCCGGCAAATAAGCTCATGATCACGCTGCACACCATGAAAGCCGACGCGGTACAAAATCCAATTGCCCAGTTAATTAATCTTACCCTGCGCCACAACAGAATAATCTCGGTTTTGAGCCGGCTGCTTTCCTGCTCAGCGGTCAGTTTCACAATGTCTTTTTCTGCCGCACGAACCCGATCGGTGATTCGGCCCAACCGCCCGGACATCACGTTAAGGAAGCCGGCAATGCCAGCCAGCAAAAACACGGGCGCAACGGCAATTTCTATAAGGGTAGACAGAGAAGGAATCAGTGTTTCCATGGTTTTCAGGCTGGCCGTAGTTAATAAAACAGTGGAGTTATGGCAATAGTGTAGCGTGATTCAATAGCAGAATCAGTATCTTATAGCCTATTGGATTAAGATATTGCTTTTAATCATAACTGATATTGCGAGATCAAATAAAAATGATTCTCATTTATGTTCACTTTACGTATGTTTACATTTATACTCTGCGCGCAAAATCGGACACAAGGAACATACAATGACACATAAAAAACACCCACAGGGACTGGCATTGTCTCTGGGCGCTACCTCTATTGCTGCCGCGTTGGCTATCGGAAGTTCTGCTGTGTATGCGCAGGAAAATGAAACCTGTGACAACACTTCTTCTGCAGAATGTGCGGCACAAAGTTCTGATGAAGCCATTGAGCTGATTAAAATTCACGGCATTCGCCATTCAATTTATCGCGTGAATAAATCAGGTGATCCTCGTCGTCTTGCTGATCTGGTAGACACTCCGCAAACCATCAGCGTATTAACCCAGGATCAAATTCAGGAATCAGGTAAAACGGATCTGCAGGAAATTCTTGCTGCTCAATCGGGTGTAACACTGGGTACCGGTGAAAACGGTAACGCGTTTGGCGACCGTTATATTATTCGTGGCCACGAAGCGCGCAGTGACGTGTTTGTCGACGGTTTGCGCGACCCGGGTATGACTACCCGTGAGAGCTTTGCTACCGAACGTGTAGAAATCACTAAAGGCCCAAGCTCTACCTTTGCTGGCCGCGGTTCATCTGGCGGTGCGGTAAACAGTATTACTAAAAAAGCCTCTACGTCTTATAACTTTGGACGAGTTGATTTGAGTGCCGGTACCGACGATTATTTCCGTGTAACCGCCGACTATAACGCTACCCTTACCGACAATGCTGCCGTGCGTATTAATGCGTTAACCGCCGACGAAACCAAGCCCGGTCGTGATCGCATTGAGCGCGAGCGTGATGGTTTGCAACTTTCTGGTGTGTACGAAGCCACTGACGCATTATCGTTCATTGCTGACGTATACTACCTCGATGCCAAGGATCGCCCGGATTTAGGCAGTTACTTCGACCGCGACGTCCGTCAGCCAATTCGCGATATCGTGGTATATGCCCAGGACGAAGACTTCCTGGAGTCAGAAGTAAACACCTTCACGCTAAGAACCAACTATTGGATCACAGACGAAGTGCGTCTTTACAATGCGACGCGTACCGGTAAAACCGAGAATGGTTATATTACTACCGGTGCACGCGGCACGAACCGTGACGCATCTGATCCCGTGGCACCCGGTGCGGCAACCATTACGCTGAGTACTCACCAGGGCTGGCAGGAAGTAGATTACTTCACCACGCAATTTAACCTGTTTGTGAATCCGGTTGTGCTGGGCCAGACCCATCAACTGGTATTTGGTTTGGAATATACCGACGAATCAGTAGATAACGGTGTTTACTCCATTGCCTACGGCAACGAAGGTAACTGTATGGTGAGCGGCCGCGGAGGTGTATCACAAGGTTACTGTGCGCTCGACGGTGACGGTAATGCAGTAGCGAATGTGGGCGGTTTAATGAACCGCAGCTTCACTAAAGACAGCACTGACGCACTGTTCGACATCGAAACCGTATCGGTATACATCATGGATACCGTTAAAGTGGCTGAAAACGTGGATGTATTTTTCGGTATTCGTCAGGATAGCTTTGATTATTCAAATGATACCACCAGCCGCAGTGGCGACCTGCTGTATCAATTCTCTGATAGCATGTACAACGGCCACCTTGGCGTAGTGTATGAAGTTGCTGAAAACGGCAACCTGTATGCCACCTATAGCACCGCAACCAATATTAACGGTGGCGAATCAGACTTAGGCGCAAACTGCGGCTACGGTGGTTTGTGTGGTGATCCTACTCAGGCAGCCGAAGCGGATCCTGAAACCGTTGAAAACATCGAGCTGGGTACCAAGTGGATGGTATTCGACGAGCAGTTAATGGCAACGGCGGCTATTTTCCGCATGACCAAAGGCGACGTAATGGAAAGTGTGGGTGACAGCTACTCCACACTGGGCACCCTGAATACCGGTAAGAACCGCGTACAAGGTGCAGAATTTGGCTTGAGTGGCGACATTATTGAAGGCCTGAGTGTACAGGCATCTGCGTCGTTAATGAGTTCAAAAGTACTGGAGTCATACTCTGAGAGCAACGTGGGTCTGGCGCTGAGTAACTTTGCCGATCGCAGCTACTACGTGCAACTTCGCTATCAGCCGAACGAAACGTTCGCCTTTGGTGGTGACTACAGCTACCAAAGCGAAATGTACGGCGGCCAGCCAGATACTGCAGCGGGCTATGATGCCGATGCAGGCCAGTACAGCATCGTAGTACCGTCTTATGCAGTGGTTAACTTGTTTGCCAACTACTACGTAAACGAAAAGCTGACTGTGCGTGTGAACATTGGCAACGCGTTTGACGAAGAATACTGGACTGCCGCATACCGTTCAGGCTCGTTTATGTACTTAGGCGATGGACGTAACTTCCGCGCCACCATAAACTACGAGTTCTAAGCGAACGGAGTA
The DNA here is from genome assembly GCF_006494365.1 of Aestuariibacter sp. GS-14. GTDB lineage: Bacteria > Pseudomonadota > Gammaproteobacteria > Enterobacterales > Alteromonadaceae > Alteromonas > Alteromonas mangrovi. Next base: position 7,857 of record NZ_VHIP01000004.1, on the reverse strand, counting down.
AAAACGGCATGGTTGTTATTGAAAATATGTTATCTGCTGAGGAAGTGGCTTTGTACCGGCAGGTGCTCAAAGAGCTTCCCTGGCAGGATGGCAAGTCTACCGCCATGGGTATGGCTGCCAGCGTAAAGCAAAACAACCAGGCCGATCCTACCGACAAACGGGTAAAGCAACTCAGCAATGAAGTGCTTGCCCGTATCGGCAGCACACCTAAATTAGTGTCTGCGGCGCTGCCGCAGCGCATTTTCCCTCCGGTATTCAACCGTTATCAGCACTCAGAAACCTACGGCTTTCACGTTGATGCTGCAGTAATGCGCATTCCTAATTCGCCTGATGTACTGCGTAGTGACGTGTCAATGACCTTGTTCTTCAGTGATCCCGACGAATACGAGGGCGGTGAACTGGTGGTTGCCACCGAATTTGGCGAGCAAAAAGTGAAATTGCCTGCCGGTTCTGCTGTAGTGTATCCGTCGAGCAGCCTGCATAAAGTTACCGCAGTAACCAAAGGCGAGCGCCTGGCGGCTATCACCTGGATGCAAAGCATGGTAGCGGATATCAGCCTGCGCAAAACCCTGTTCGACCTTGACCAAACCATTCAAATGCTGATCGCGAAACAACAAACCGACCGCGAAGAACTCGATAACCTTCACAACGTGTATCACAACCTGATTCGTCAGTTTGCGTCTGTGTAGTGGTTTGCTGTTATGCGAGAGTAATAACGACACCTACCAACTAGTGATGACCATAAACGGACAAAGTGGCAAGGTTCACTGAAAGGATTCGTTGATAGTAGACAAAAAATAAACAAGGCCTGCAGTACAAGTAACAGCCTGCAAACTATTTGGGTATCAGGGGCATTTTACAAAAATGTAAACTGTGCGCGTAGTCCGAATACCAGGGCATTTTCTCGTTGTTTTAAATTGCCTGGATTGATGATGTACTGAATATCAGGCTGCAGGATAATTTGTTCGCCAATTGTGGCTTGGTAGGTCATCTCAATGTTGGTTTCACTGGTGGCGGACAAACCATCATAAATTTGTCCGTAGGTGCTGGTACGGGCATTGGCGATGGCAATTCCAAGCTGATCATCGGGACGCCGTGAGCTAAAGTTACTCAGTGTTACACCCATCCCCCAATAACTACCCAGCGCGTTGACGTGGGAGTCGGTGACTCCAAACCGAACAAAGCTGTTCAGTTTTGCTTCAGAATCATTAAGTTGATATTGATTACTGACTAATGCGTAAATACCGTGATTATGTTCCAGACGTTCTGCACTGAGTACTTCCGTCGGCTGAGTATAGTGCCACCCGCCAATGCCAAATCGCCAATTGTTGTTGTTATAATTCGCTTCAACGGCAAGCAAAGCGCCATCTTCTGCGCTTAATGTCAGGTCGGTGCGTTTGGGGTGCTCTGGGTCCCCTGCAACTGCGTCAATCACTGCACCTTGTAATGACCAGCCAGCGCCAAGATCAGAGGCAATGCGAATGGCCAAGGCTGAAAAGGGAAAGATCGATGGCCCCATGTCACCGGTTTGGGAATAATCGGGACCGATACCATGAGATGAGTTGAGAAATAACCCGGCTGGTTCTATAGCGTCAAACTCACTGTTCAGGTCATATAAACCGGCTTTTAAATTGATGCCAAAGGAGATTTCGGTTTCATACCACAGTTCCATGACACGCAGCATTTGCTCTGAATCAATATTACTGACTATCTGGGTATCACCCACTTTATCTGCACTGAATGAATTGTTATTGGTGTAAAACAGGTAACCATACCACTGACCATTGTCACTGCTTCGTGTGAAATTGAGTTCGGCGATATCCATATAGGTTGAGCCTGTCTCCTGTCCGCCACGGGCGTTGTGCATAAGCTCTGCGGTATAGTTAACGCCAAAATCCCAGCTGGCCGCCTGGTCAGAGGCAATCGAGTTTGTGGTCGTAAACAACCCCAATACTGGCAACAAAAATAGGTAAATAATCCTTAACAGCGACATCACAGATTCCGTTACACTTGCTCTTGATCACTGACCGCTAAAGGTGAAAGACAAGCTTTTCAGTTCATGGGCACTGTCGTGTAAAGAGGTGACTCGTTGCCGAGCCTGGGTGACACCTTTTTCAGAGTCATAAGACATGGCCGAAAGTTCAGACAGACTCTGTGAGTTTTCCTCTACTACCTGCGTCTGTTGGTTCATTGCGGTGGTAATGGAAAAAGTCATTTCATTAATTTCAGCCATGATATGCTGCACTGATACTAATTCCTGCTGACATTGCTCTGCGTCGGTCACGCAGATACTGACGTCATCCCGGCACTGAGTCATTTCATTCACTGCTGTTTGCGTAGTCGCTTGGAGCGTTGTGATGATGTTGTCTATTTCGGTAGTCGATTTTTGCGTGTTACTGGCAAGGGCTCTTACTTCATCGGCTACCACAGCAAAACCTCGACCTTGTTCTCCGGCTCTGGCAGCTTCAATTGCCGCGTTTAACGCTAACAAGTTGGTCTGGTCAGCGATGTTACGAATAGTCCCCACCATTGCCACGATCTCTTTGGTGTAGCTATTGAGTTCGTTAATGGTTTGCGCTGACGTGTTTATGCTAGAAGCAATTTGCTCCGTTTGTGTTCTATTTTTTTCTGCCAGAGCAGTAGCATCTTGTACTTGGCTCGTAGCAAGAGCAATGCGCTCGGCTGCAACCTTTGTGTTTTCAGTAACATCACGGGATGTTGCCGATAATTCATTCATTGCGGCTGATAGCGAATCGGTATGCGAAATCTGGCGGTTCGCATTTTGCTCGACGACTGCAAATAGTTCTTCCATAGGCCCAAGGTCGTCAACGACGTTTTCTGATTTGTTGCGCAGTTCATCGGCTAAGCCAAATATTTTGTCCAGAAACAGATTGAAGCTATGTTTGATATTGCCAATCTCGTCTTTATGACGAACGTTAAACCGAAAAGTAAGGTTTGCTTTGCCATCCAGAAGTGATGCAAACATATGCTCTAAGTGACCAAGTGGTTTTAACACTAATTTCTTCACAAACCAGGTAAGTAACCCCGTAATCAGGATGGCTAAAACTAGTAAGGCAATAGAGACGTTTGTACCAAAGCGGGTATTCTCTTGCACTTCTTGTTCTGATTGTGTTGCCAGATCAGAAGCAGCTTGCAGTAGCGGTTGCAGCTGATTTTGAAGGCTCTCAGAGGCCTGGTCAAACTCCCCCATTATTTTATTACCGGCAGCTGGACCGCCATTTATATAAGCATGAGCCATCTTTTTGCCCGTGTCGTAATACACTGTAAAAGCCGCTCGTATACTGCTGATTCGCCCTTGCTGGGACGGCAACAGTCTGCTGATGATATCCATTTGCTGTAAGGCCTGATTGGCAAATTTTTCTGCGCTCTCAAAGCCGTCGTTCAGACCGTCTTGTGCTCGGGTTGCACTTATGTCAGTCAACCATTGTTGCACCTGAACGATGTCTAATTGCAGAGTTGCTACGCTGGCCGTCAACGGCACAATAACTTTGCTCTGATTTTCAGTGGACTCGTTAATATCAGACATGGTGTTAAGCACCAACACACTTTGTACGAGTAACACCAGCAGTGTGGTGAAGATAATCAGGTAGGTTTTTTGCGATAAATTGAGTGAACCCATAACAGCCTGGATCTAAAAGTTAGCTGACAAACGCAGCACCAATTTAAGTAATGCGGGAGTCTACCTTTTTGATTTGATGAAATATATAGTTCTTTGGTTTAAGGTATTGATTTTAAATGATTTGTTGATTGAGAATGATTTGTGTTCAGGCTGTAGGTTAAGGCAAAAAAGCCTGCGAAAAACTACATTGATTCAGTATCTTAAGCAAGTAGTAGTGGCTCTGCTTTACTACCTTGCCGAATGGTGTTTGCCGGATTGTCAGTAATATCTCTTTCAAAAAACGTGTGGCTCGTACCTGAAAACTCTGCGGTATGTAGTGGTCAAGTGTGCCAGAAACGACGCGCGTAATTATGGATTGTTGATAGTGTGCGTATAACTGCGATAAGTTTGAAACGGTGTTATTTTGAGTATGAACGGGACTGAAGTAATACAAAGTTAAGAATCGTAAAAAGGTCCTTACCCAGAATCTGGCAAGAGCCGTTGGAGAGTAGCAAATCCTGTTTTTGGGTTAACGATCTCTTTTACAAACAGTTTTCTATTTTTTGCATGTATAAGCTTGTCGACAAAAGTTAAAAAGTTAGGCAGCATGGTCAATTACTGACCAACTTTTTAGACTCTTTTAAAACCTCATTTAACATTTTCAGTTCTGCATTTTAGGGATCAAAATGAGCAGTATCGATAAGGATGAAAACGGTAATACTAAAAACCGTGCACGCGGAATTAAAGCTTCTCCCGCAAAATTAAGAGCTGCTCAACACGCTGCAGGTTTTAAGTCGTTAGCTGAAGTTGCGGCGAAAATTCAGCAGATGGAGAGTCTGGACACGCCACCTCGTACGTTGGTTGGACGAGTTTTTCGGGGAGAAGCGGTTGACCCAATCAGTCTTGAACGAGTGGCGAAAGCCCTCGACGTTGAATCCTGGAGTGTTTACCTTGATTCGCAGGAGGCTGAACAGTATCAGGGGCATACAACTGATGAACCTGACGCCAATGACTCAGATACAACGTCAGAACTCAATCAGGGTAAGCAATCATCAGGTAAACGTTATATAGCTGTAATTACGTCGATTTTCGTTGTAGTTTTGCTTATTGCACTCGTGATAGTTCTACAAATTAAAGAACCGAGTAGCGAGGTTCATTCGTCTTCTGCTGCATTGGCATCTCCTCGACTTAACTTAGATAACAAAGTTATAGCCCTTTTGCCTGTTGATGGTCCGCTTGGTAACGATATTACTAACGAGTTGCAGAATACCCTGAATAGTATGTCTGGATGGGTGTACAACGGCACACCGTACTCTAATACCGTGTTGCCATTAGATGTGTTACGGCAGAAGAACGCCGATGTTGTTTTGAGCGGCAAGACAGAGCAAATAGGCAGGCACATCATTCTTCAGATATTTGCAACCGAAAGAATGTCGACCAGGCTGGTATGGTCTGACACGCTCTCCAGTTTTGCGTCAGCGAGGTATATTCAACGCAGAATCACTTTTTGGCTTGAAATGGTGCAACGCCAGGAAACATATACGTTGCCGGGATGGAATGTACTTGAGCATTATCTTACAGGGATAGCGCTATTAGATGGTGATCGGGCTACAGAGACATTATTGCGTGCAATCGTTGAGCTTGAAAGTGTTGTTCGTTTAGCGCCTGAGTTTGCGAAAGGTCAGGCAGCATTATGCGCTGCCATCAGAGAATATGGGCAGCTTACCGGCAACAATGAAAAGCTGGCGGAAGCAGAAATTCCTTGTCAGAAAGCGCTGGCTCTCGCTCCTGAAGAAAGCGAGGTAAAAATCACCAATGCAACCCTGGCAAGAAAACAAGGGCAAATTGAACAAGCACAGTTAATTTTCGAAGATGTGCTGGTGAATGATGAAAATAGTACGGACGCTATGCGCGGATTAGCTGAAGTATTGATGCGGAGTTACTTAAAAAGCCCTGAGGTTTCAATATACAACCGCATTGAAAACCTTCTGACACAAGCCCTCGAGATTGAACCCGCTAACTGGAAGATTCCTTACACATTGGCAAGGCTATACTATTTTTCGGGCAATCAGGGTGCAGCAATTGAACAGTTTACTTTTGCGAGCGAACTGTATCCGAGCTATCAGACATTCTTCAATCTCGGTTCAGTAGAGTTTTGTGTTGGTGAGCTTACATTAGCCAGAGAGCATTATCAGCTAGCTCAAACATTTAAGCCTGATGAAGTGAGTATCATGATAAACATTGCAACTTTGCATCAGAACCTTGGTGAGCCGGAAAAAGCGCTGGCTATTTACGAATCCCAAATGGATAAAATAAATCAATTTGGCGCTGATACGCTCTATCACGTATGGGGAAATATCGGAGATATTTACCGCCAGCTCGAGTTGAACGATAAAGCTATAGACGCTTATACGAAGGCATTACATGTGCTGGAAAGTGAGTTAGCAAAGGGGGAGGGCAACGTACAGCAAAAAACGCAGAGAATTTCACTTTACCTTACTTTGGCAAAACTCCAGTCTGACTTGTATTCTGCTGAATTTGTTGCGCAACTGAAGCAGCAGGCTGAACAGTACTCCAATGTTGCTGATCCTGTTTCATTGTTTCAAATGACAAATGTTTGGCTACTGTTAGATGAGTTAGATAAAGCCAGAAATCTGCGCGATAAGTTAGCCGCTAGCTGCCCTGGTTACGTTGCTTCGCCAAATTTTAAGGCACTGTAAAGGCGACGTGATACCCGCAACTCAGATTAATATGAGCTTGCCACCAATAAGTGGCAAGCTGCATGGTTAGGTATTAAAAGCGCGGATACAAGACCACTTTGGTCGCTCTGGCAGGTGAGAATGAAGCGTGCACCAGCGTTGATGAGTCATCCAATAACAGGAACTGTGCGCCTTGTGAAAACACGTAATCCTGATCGGAAAGCTCAATCTTATCAGCAAGTCCAAGCTGGTCATGAATGGTAACATAGCCCGTTGCTACCAAATAACCTGCCGCGTCGTAAAAGAGCACATTGTGGGCATCTTCATCGAATACTAAATCCGACGATGAATTATTGGTGAGCGCCAAACGCATTGCAGGCCTGCTGTTTACGTAGGTCCACTCCATATAGTCGGGCTGTAAGCTAGCTGCAGGCACAATGTTACCTGTCTTCAGGTCTAATGAGGCCTGAATAGTGGCACTAACAAAGTTGTCTGCGGTTAAAGGATTCTCTTTTTGTGTAAAGCCGGAAAATTCGATGTTCACACTGCGAGATTCTCCTGATGCAATGCAGCCTGCGTCGTAACTGATACTGCTGTAATTACTCTGAGCCGGGTAACTATATTCTGTATCGAGATAGGTGTAACTCAGCGTCATTGCCTGCTCATAAACGAGACCATCGGGTGTATTCAATTGCCATTTTATGGAGCCCAACCTGCACAATGATGCATCGCTGTTATTTGTGATATCGAAGGTGCCCAAAATGGTAGTTTCATTGTAGAAATTGCCTTCTTCGTCATAAAGTGCAATTGCAGATTCTGAATTGCGAATAGTGAGTTTAATCTCGCCGGTAGTTAACGTTTCTCCGGAGTTGGCGTCAATGAAGGTATATGGCTTGTTGGTTCGGACCAGGTCATCTTCTTTAACTCCCACACACTGATCCTCATCTACAGTGTAAGCCAAACCAGAATCCGCTAAAACGGTGGTGTTGGTAGACATATTCAAATCGCACAATGTCTCGGATTGCGCATTGCCGAGTTCATCCTGATCCTCGCTGCTAATCACTTCATCACTTTCCAGCCAGGGAACATAACCTGTCAGGGTTAGCGTTTCTGTACCCTCAACCCATACAAAAACGGCATCGTTGTAACTGATTTTTCGATTGGTAAGGTCCACATTAAAATCACAATTAATTGTGCACTCGTATTCATATTCGTCTCCGTTATGCGTGAATATCAGCGAGCTTGCTCGTTGATTTGCCTGTGTCTCAAAAACAGCAATGAGTACGAATGCATTTTCAGGTGCGCCGCTAAGCGATAGTAAGTCGTCAATATCATCAAGATCATCACCACCAACCATTAACAGAGATTGGTCAATACCGGTGAATTCACTCACGCCATAGCCAATATCCTTCACTACGAGTTTGTTGCCTATGATTTCAGTATGTTTTCCACTGAGTGAAATCACATTTGGGTCATTAGTATCAATACCTGAATCGCCATCATCAGAACCGTCGCCGCTCCCGGCATCGCCATCATCAG
>NZ_VHIP01000050.1 GCF_006494365.1 Aestuariibacter sp. GS-14 | reverse complement strand
TAACCTACCCATCCACCTTTCGCTCCTTGAACTTGCATCTAAACTCGACCTCTACATTTTTTATGTTTATCTCTAGTATTACTCTTTAGACAAAAAAATTGTAGTAAGAACTATTCATAGAGTGAATCGAAAACAATACGAAAATGTAAACATTTCCTATACGTAGTATATAGAGACAAAATAGAAGAAACCGTTCATAATTTTCTGACCAATGAAGAATCATCAACGCTATCACTTTCTGTTCACAAAGTATGCGCAATCCACATCGGTATAGAATATAATCGGGGATGCCTTTATCTTGAAAAAATGCACCCGCAGCTTCGCTAGTAATCAGTAAACGCGGGAAGTGGAGTCAGGCTTTTTTTATGGAAGAGAAAATAGACACCAAAGTAGCCTTCTTCTAACCTTAACGGACCTACAGTGCAAAAAGTTATCAAGAGACTGCATTATAGAGCGCACAAAGGAGAAAAAAAGTAATCTAAGATGCTTTGTTAGAAAAATAGCGCTCTCGGGATGCATTTTTGTAGAACAAAAAAGAAGTATAGATTCTTTGTTGGTAAAATAGCGCTCTCGCGTTGCATTTCTGTTCTGTAAAAATGCAGCTCAGATTCTTTGTTTGAAAAATTAGCGCTCTCGCG
>NZ_VHIP01000049.1 GCF_006494365.1 Aestuariibacter sp. GS-14 | reverse complement strand
GGGTGAAGTCGTAACAAGGTAACCCTAGGGGAACCTGGGGTTGGATCACCTCCTTACGTAAAGTCGTTGGACGACTTAATGTAGTGCCTACACAGATTGTTTTGTTATAGAAAGAAAAGAACACCAAAGGTAGTACTCACCTAAAACAGAGTATTGCGTAGCGGATTTGTTGTTCAGGCAACGCCGCGAGGAATTTGACGCAGGGAGCAATCGTCTGATTGTGACCAAGCAAATTCCGGAGCAAGGCCGCATGAGCGACAAAGACCAAGCAATAGGCTTGTAGCTCAGCTGGTTAGAGCGCACCCCTGATAAGGGTGAGGTCGGCAGTTCAAGTCTGCCCAAGCCTACCATTTCTTCCTTATGCTTTGTTATCGCAAGCATCACGTGCTGAAGCACGCTGCTGTTTACGATGCCGCGTCTAAGAAAGAGAAACCGAGAAGTAAATATTCTTGGGGCTATAGCTCAGCTGGGAGAGCGCCTGATTTGCATTCAGGAGGTCAGCAGTTCGATCCTGCTTAGCTCCACCACTTCTAAACGCATTTAGAAAAGTGCGTTTAGAAGTGGTTTAGTACCACACTATGTTCTTTAACAATTTGGAAAGCTGATATTAGTAATCAATCAAAATTGAGTAACTGAGAATATCGAAAAGATGTTCT
>NZ_VHIP01000048.1 GCF_006494365.1 Aestuariibacter sp. GS-14 | reverse complement strand
ACCTCCTTACGTAAAGTCGTTGGACGACTTGATGTAGTGCCTACACAGATTGTTTTGTTATAGAAGAAGAACGACCAAGATTTACTCGTAAGGGAAATCAACGGGGCTATAGCTCAGCTGGGAGAGCGCCTGATTTGCATTCAGGAGGTCAGCAGTTCGATCCTGCTTAGCTCCACCATCCTTATATAGGCTTGTAGCTCAGCTGGTTAGAGCGCACCCCTGATAAGGGTGAGGTCGGCAGTTCAAGTCTGCCCAAGCCTACCAATTCTACCTGGTTTTGCCATTTTCAATCGCTGCGATACTCATGTGCTGTTCGCACACTGCGTTTCTCGCGTTGAAACTGCCTTCACCAAGCGAATTGGCCGATGTGTAAGAGTCTTAATGAATAACAGTGGTTATTGATTAAGGTTTTTAAACCTTGAATCTGTTCTTTAACAATTTGGAAAGCTGATA
>NZ_VHIP01000047.1 GCF_006494365.1 Aestuariibacter sp. GS-14 | reverse complement strand
TTAGTAATCAATCAAAATTGAGTAACTGAGAATATCGAAAAGATGTTCTTTCAAAAGCTACTCTACTTGACATACGGTGTAGCGAGAAAGATGAATTTACACAACTGAGTGTACTGTTCGTCCTCCTTGCGCAAAAGTCGCCATCATAGATGACGATTTTGCACGTAATTGATTAGACAGTCATGCATACAACAGTGCTTCAATGCACGCCTGACCCTGGACAAAAAGGCGGGGGTAGCGCAG
>NZ_VHIP01000045.1 GCF_006494365.1 Aestuariibacter sp. GS-14 | reverse complement strand
TGTTCTATATGCTGCCACTCCTCAATTGGATTAGTCTCATCCTTCAATGCTATCATTTCCTTTGATATTGGATCATATGCATAGTACCGAGAAACTAGTGCGAAGTAGTGATCAGGTATTGCTGTTATCTGATGAGTATACGTTGTCCTGGCCACGGCAGAAGCACGCTTATCGCTCCAATTTCCCACAACATTAGTCAACTCCGTTAGGCCCTTCATTGAAAGAAATGAGGTCATCAAATGTCTTCCAATGTGAGATTTTGGGCCATTTTTTATAGCAAAGATTGAATAAGGCGCATTTTTCTTCAAAGCTTTATTGTACGATCTGACTAAGTTATCTTTTAATAATTGGTATTCCTGTTTATTGCTTGAAGAATTGCCGGTCCTATTTACTCGTTTTAGGACTGGTTCAGAATTCCTCAAAAATTCATCCAAATATACAAGTGGATCGATCCTACCCCTTGCGCTAAAGAAGTATATGTGCCTACTAACGCTTGTCTTTGTCTCTGTCACTAAACACTGGATTATTACTCCCAGATACTTATTTTGGACTAATTTAAATGATTTCGGATCAACGTTCTTAATATCGCTGAATCTTCCACAATTGATGAAAGTAGCTAGGAAGAGGAATTGGTATAAAGTTTTTGTTTTTGTAAATCTCGAAGTATACTCAAACGAATTTAGTATTTTCTCAGTGATCTCCCAGATGCTTTCACCCTCACTTAGAAGTGCTTTAAGCATTTTTTTACTGTGGCTATTTCCCTTATCTGCTTCTTCCGATGATTCGAACTGTAATTGCAAACTACTTACAATATCAGTGATATCAGATTGATGTTT
>NZ_VHIP01000044.1 GCF_006494365.1 Aestuariibacter sp. GS-14 | reverse complement strand
TTTCTCCCTCGGTTTGGTCGCCTATTAGGATAAACTCTGTTTATGCTGATAGGGAGGAGGCTCAATGAGTATCAAACGCATTAAATCGCTCGCAAGCTCGCTGGGACGCTAACACATGGGCTGCGTCACTTCGTTCCTAATTTTAGCCCATGTGTAATCGCCCTTTATGCGGGTGTTATACGGAGATATAGAAATATCGTATGGATTATTTAAGCCTCTCAATTGGAGTAATAGGAACCCTAGCAAGTATCCTTGGCCTATATTTTAGCGTTCCTAGCTTTTCTAGCTGGCGCTCAGTTCGAGTTGCAGTCCAAGATTTGGCTAAAAAAATGTCAATTGCTGGATTCAAGCCCGACTTAGTCATAATGTATGGTAGGGGTGGTGCGATTTTCGGGGGCTTACTAGCAGGTAATCTTGGAAATATCCCAGTGATTTCAATTGACCGAGAGGTTATAGATAATAACGGTACGACTGAAACAAACCTAATTCACACATACTCATTGAGAAGTGTTCAAGGGAAAAGAGTACTTTTAGTAACTGGTGAAGTCGCTACTGGCTCTCAATTGGCTGATGCTAAACGTGCAATATTAAAAAAGAATCCTGTTGAACTAAAGACGGCTTCATATTACGTTTGCGAGACATCCTCTACTTACCCTGATTATTATTGGAAAGAGACAAAAAATATAATTCATGTTCCATGGCGATTTGGTAAATCATATCGCCGCACCTCGAAGCGAGCTTTGGATGTCTCCGTATAACAATCGCATTAAATCGCTCGCAAGCTCGCTGGGACGCTAACTCATGGGCTGCGTCACTTCGTTCCTAATTTTAGCCCATGTGTTATCGCCCTTTATGCGGGTGTTATAACTTTAAGAGGATTGAGTTTGGAATCATTGGATGATTATAAAGCTATAATCGATGATCTGGTTAAGATCAG
>NZ_VHIP01000043.1 GCF_006494365.1 Aestuariibacter sp. GS-14 | reverse complement strand
TTTGATACTCATTGAGCCTCCTCCCTATCAGCATAAACAGAGTTTATCCTAATAGGCGACCAAACCGAGGGAGAAAACTCAATGAACTTTTATACTAATACACATCCTTACTATTGTGGAATCGATCTTCATACACGGCTTCTTTACCTCTGCATCATCGATAATGAAAACAATATCTTAGTCCACGAGAAAATCGATGACTCACCTGAGAAATTATTGGCGCTGCTATCACCCTATGTGGGCAATATCGTGGTTGGTGTGGAATGTATGCACTGCTGGTATTGGGTGTCTGACTTCTGTGAACTGCACAATATCGACTTTATTCTCGGCCACGCGCTTTACATGAAAGCTATTCATGCCGGGAAAACCAAGAACGATAAAATTGATGCACTAAAGATTGCCAAGCTTATTCGCGGAGGCAACTTCCCGTTAGCTCACGCCTATTCAAAAGAGCACCGTTCTATTCGTGATGCGCTGCGTCGTCGAACGCACATTATGAGAATGAGTGCACAGCTGAAAGCTCATGTGGCCAGTACAATTAGTCAATATAACCTACCCGCCCTGGAAACCCGGTTAAACCTGCAAAACTCACCCGACCGCCAGAAAATGCATCACTTTTTTCCGGATGAAGCTGTGCAGAAAAGTATGGATTTAAACCTCAATATCATCAGTACCATGGTGCATGAGCTTTATAAAATTGAACACTACGTAAAAACCCAGGCGCAAACGCACAACGCTCGTGACCTGCATATTCTTAAGTCGTTTCCGGGTATTGGTAAAATCCTTGCCCTGACCATTTTATACGAGGTTGGCGATATTCAACGCTTTCCCTCTGTTCAGAAATTCGCTTCTTATTCGCGGTTAGTAAAATGCAAAGCGGAGTCCGCCGGCAAATCATACGGCACACAAGGGAATAAAATCGGCAATGCACATTTGAAATGGGCCTTTAGTGAAGCGGCTGTGTTGTACCTGAAAGGCAATGACAACGCTAAACGCTACCTGGCCAATCTGCAAAAACGCATGAG
>NZ_VHIP01000003.1 GCF_006494365.1 Aestuariibacter sp. GS-14 | reverse complement strand
TTTCTCCCTCGGTTTGGTCGCCTATTAGGATAAACTCTGTTTATGCTGATAGGGAGGAGGCTCAATGAGTATCAAACAAATCATGTCGTGTGCGCCGCGCGCACTCTGGGACGCAAACGCGCAGGGCGCTTCGCTATTATGCCCTGCGCATTCGCGCCCCATATTTGGAAGTTAGGCGTCAAGTTGCACCGCGTTGCGCAATACGCTACACTCCTTCCATGATTAAGTCATTTAAACATATGGGCCTGAAGCTGTTTTTCGAAAAAGGGAAAACTTCAGGCATACAGACTAAGCACGCGAAAAAACTTCGCATGCAGTTAGCTGCTATCCATACTGCACAAGATATCGATGACATTAATTTGCCTGGTTTCTCTCTTCACCAACTCAAAGGAGAAAGATCTAATATTTGGTCGATATCAGTCAACGGCAATTGGAGAGTAACTTTCGAGTTCACGGATGGTAATGCTTACATCTTAAATTACGAGGATTATCACTAATGAATATGCATAACCCACCACATCCTGGTGAATTTATTGAATCCATTTACATGGAGCCTCACGGAATCAGTTGCAGGACACTGGCTACCCATCTTGGTGTTGCCGCTTCAACACTAAATCGTGTCGTTAAGGGAAAAAGTGCGGTATCACCAGAAATGGCATTAAGGCTATCAAAGGTATTAGGCCGCAGCCCTGAAAGTTGGCTTAGCATGCAGGACAATTACGAGCTTTGGCAGGCAAAGCAGAACATCAACTTGGATAACGTGCAGCCAATAGATCTGCATGCCGCCTAACAAACAAATGTTGGGGACACAAACACGCGGGCTCTGCTGCGCATTATAGCCTACATGTTTTTGCCCCTTAAACGGGGTGTTATATTCCAGTAATAGCGAAGTCTATTGCATCTATCAGCAGTTCTCTGGAGTGCTCCAATGAACCAATGCGATCATTGAGTACGTATTCGGGTATAGAACTAAGTTGTTGGGTTAGAAATAAATATGTTACGCCTTCGAATTCTATCTCCGGCTTCAATTTTTTCATGTAAAGACTGTTTCTAGTATTGCTATCTGTTAACGGTACAACCAGCCTAGTTGCCAACTGGTCAATTACAGAGTTTTGAACATCAACAAGAAAGGGGTAAGCTTTATTCGTTTTCTTGCTCGGGTTTCTGTAAACATCAAACTGCGCCCTTAGAAGTTCCGGTACTCATCACCGATACAACCGTTTTCAGCAACAAATCGCTGTTTATGCTTAAATTTGTCGCTTTCTTGGGGGCATGGATGTCATATAAATCTTGCATTTTTATAACTCCAACTAATCTCACTACCAAGCATACGCATGCAAATGCGCATTGCAAAGCATGGTTAGAATATAACCAACGCATTAACACTCGCTGCGCTCGCGGGGCGACAAATATACGTAGGCTCCTCTCGCTTTGCCGGTATTTTAGCCCACGTATTACTGCCCCCTGAGTGGGAGTTATTAGCCATATGATAATGGAGACAGTAGTGGAAATAGATGAAGATAAAATCGATGAAGCGGCACTTGCTCTGTTTTACCTTACTCTACATGACAAGTTTGGTAGGGCTTGGAAGCAAATAGATTGGAGTATCACCGACCGGCTTTATGAAAAAGGTTATATTCACGACCCTTTTGGCAAATCAAAGTCTGTTGTTTTAAATGAAGAAGGTCTCGCCAAATCAGAAGAGCTCTTCAAAAAGTTATTCGTCAAAAGTAATTGAGTATTGTGCGCAAAGCTCAGCTGTTGCTCCAGGATGTATCAGCGTGGCAACTTACAAGCCAATCGACGCAATCACTGCGCTCGCTGTTACGCATACACGTTTGGCGACTTCGCCATTGTGCAACTTGTGACGACACCCATTATTGAAATGTAAGCTATACAGTTGAAAGCCAGGCTGCGAGTGATACTATAGTGGCACTGATCCCAGTTTAGAGTTCGAATATGAAAGTTGAATTAGTTACTACCTTAAAGAGGCAGGCTACTAAAATATTGGCAGATCTCCATTCCTCTAAAGAACCGGTTTTAATTACTGAGCATGGCCAGCCATCCGCATATTTGGTAGATGTTGATGATTTTGAAATGATGCAAAAGCGCATGTCTATTTTAGAAGGGATAGCTCGGGGAGAACAGGCTTTAAGAAATGAGCAAGTTATTTCAAATTCGCAGGCCAAAGAGCAAATGAATAAGTGGCTGAAGTAATTTGGACACAGCCCGCTCTTAATGAGCTTAATGACATTGCTGAATACATAGCAGTGACTAATTTGGTTGCTGCGAAAAAGCTTGTTCAAACTGTATTTAGCAAAATTGAAAGACTAGAACAACACCCCGAATCGGGAAAAATTCCTGTGGAAATACCCACGCTTAATTACAGGGAGCTGGTAGTAAAGCCATGTCGGGTATTTTATAAAATTGATGAGAACAAGATTTATATATTGCATGTTATGCGTCAAGAACAAGAACTGAGGCGATTCTTACTATTTTAATAATAGCTAACAAGTTACTCAAAAGGACACAAGAGGCTACATCCTGCACAATCAAACAAAGGATCTTTTATGAAAACAAAAACGAAAACACTCATTTACGGCTACGCCGATATTTAGCGGTGATCATTGGCTGTCAAAAGTTGTTAAATAGCTGAAATGGTGTGATCTTAACCTGTAACATCAAGGAGCTCTGATATGCGGTTTGCGTCACATGAAGATTACTTTTTAACCGTGTTGCCAGCTGTAAGGCCACTACTGGAATCTATTCAACAACGTGTTGAGTTGTTGTTGCCGGAGGCCACCCGTTGTATTAGTTACAACATGCCTGCATTTAGAAATAAAAAGCGGGCGTTCTTTTATTTTGCCGCATTCAAGCACCACATTGGAGTATATCCGCCTGTTTCAGGCAACGCCGAGTTTATATATAAACTCACTCCTTATATGGGTCCAAAGGGCAATTTATCATTTTCTTTAAACGTGCCGCTCCCGATTGATCTCATCTGCCAGGTATCTATTGCCCTGTATCAACAATACGATATTTAAATGCCTTGCCTTTCCATACCAAGCCTGCGTTAAAAAACAGCGTATACCCTGGCGAATCTTTCACGCTTCCTCTCTTCTATAAAGTACCCGTCGGCTTGATTAATTGGTAATGCCACTTTTGTTGGTTGTGTATATGGTCTGGTGATGAAAAATACTTTGCTGGTTAGTTTAAAATCCCATAAATACAAAAAAATCAGCTTAATATCTGTTAATTATCGATATTTGCTTGCCTGTTCAAAAATGGTGATATGACATTCTCGTGTTTTAAAATAATTAATGATTTGTTAAATAATGTCGTGATAGTATCTGGTGGTCAAGCCAATTTGGTGACGTTGTAGACTGGCAAACAGGCTGGCTAACAATGTTTAGTAGCAAAGCAATTATGCGAAGCAAGGTAGATAGGAACAACATGACATGAAATGTGTAATAGTGGGATGTCTGGCATTTTTTTGTTTAATAGCCAATGCAATAAGTGCCGAAACAGCGGAAATTACTCAGAGCGATAGCGTTACGCCTTTGCTGCAAAATGCGTCAGGCCGCAACGCTACCAGCTTAAACGGTCAATGGACCTATATTATTGATCCTTATGAAAATGGTTATTACAACCATCGTTACGAACCACATGCCAACGGCTATTTTAAAAACGCTAAAATGTCGTCGCCTTCGGAATTACTTGAGTATAACTTCGAAACAGCAGATAAAATTTCTGTGCCCGGCGATTGGAATACCCAAAAAGACCATTTGTATCTCTATGAAGGCACCGTGTGGTACAACAAGGATTTCACGTTCAGTAAACGCAGTGATCAGCGTTATTTCTTGTATTTCGGTGCGGTAAATTACAAGGCCATTGTGTACGTTAATGGCGAAAAGGTGGGGGAGCACGAAGGTGGCTTTACCAGCTTTAATTTTGATGTTACTGCTTTTCTGAAAAGTGGTGACAACTTTGTTACGGTAAAAGTGGATAACCGCCGCGAGCGAGATCAGGTTCCCACCGTGAATACTGACTGGTGGAATTATGGCGGGATCACCCGTTCAGTGAGCATTGTGTCTGTGCCCCAGGCTTATCTGGCCGATTATCAAATTCAGTTATCGCCCAACAATAATCAAACCATCGAAGGCAAGGTTGTTGTGGCTGGCGCGCTCACGCAATCCAGCGAAGTAACGGTAACTATTGCTGAGTTAGGTGTAAAAGAAACCATTAAGCTTAACAACCAGGGCAATGCAACATTTGCGATTAACGCCAGGCCCAGGCTATGGTCGCCCGAATCACCTGTACTTTACGATGTCGAATTTAGCTATAACGGCGAAATTATTCGTGATCGCATTGGATTTCGCAGTATAAAAACGAATGGTGAGAACATTGAGCTAAATGGAAAGTCAATTTTCTTAAAGGGCATTAGTATTCACGAAGAATCACCCCTTACCTCGGGTCGGGCCTGGAGTGAAGAGGATGCGCGTACGCTGTTGCAATGGGCCAAAGAACTGGGCTGTAATTTTGTGCGTCTGGCGCATTATCCGCACAACGAGCACATGTTAAGAATGGCTGATGAAATGGGGCTTTTAGTGTGGTCTGAGATCCCGGTTTACTGGACCGTGTTATTTAACAACAATGCGGTATACAAAAAAGCTGAACAGCAATTAGCTGAAATGATTCATCGCGACATAAACCGCGCATCCATAGTGATGTGGTCGATGGCAAATGAAACCCCGTCATCAGATGCCCGCCTAACTTTTATTACCAATCTAATCAACCACGCGCGCGAACTCGACAATACCCGTCTGATCACGGCGGCTATGGACACGCATAGTACTACTAAAAATGGCATATTGATTGACGATCCATTGGCAAATGCGGTGGATGTCATTGGTATTAACAGCTACTGCGGCTGGTATGTGTCTGAAGCATCTAAGTGTTCAGATTTACGCTGGGAGTCCAAATACCAAAAGCCCATTATTATGAGTGAATTGGGTGCCGGCGCATTACAAGGCCTGCATGGCGACAGTAATGAACGCTGGACCGAAGAATTCCAGGAGTCCGTTTACATACACAATTTGGCAATGGTAGATAACATTTCGGCGTTAAGAGGCTTAAGCCCGTGGATCCTGAAAGATTTCCGTTCACCACGCAGACCGTTAAACAATATTCAGGATTTTTGGAACAGAAAAGGTCTGGTATCTGAGAAAGGTATCAAAAAGAAAGCCTGGTATGTGCTAAGGGATTATTACAAAACGAAGTAGGGAGTAGGGAGTAGGAAGACGGAAGTAGAAAGTAGGGGGTACACACGAATTCCCGTTATACATGCCTGTACATGCACATGTGGCCCTGGTCGGGAGAGCAGGGCTTTATTGTTTTAGCGATTCAACTAAATCATCAGAATAGTATGGAAAAGCATTGATCAATCGACCAATGTATCGCAGGATATTTTGGCAATGCCACGTGCAAACTGAATTAGGAGAAATGAATGAGCTTGCTTGAAGACGCTTGGGAAGAGCGGGAAGAAAAGGTATATCCACATGTATTTGGCGATACCGGGCCTGGAATTTATGCGCTAAGCAACGCCATTTTTGAACAGTTGGACGCGCAATCAGTTGATCCGCGTTGGCTTACCCACGGTGTTTTTCAGTCACCGCCTAACGATGCGCGAAATACCTGGGTGTATGTGACGTCTGGGATGTCTAATCCTTGGGAAGCTGAGGAGCCTCAGGAATATTCAGGCTTTGGTGTAGAGTTTGTGCTGGAAACTGAACATGAGTCGACGTGGGCAATACATGTTCTGCAAACTCTCATGGCCTACAATTTGTTGTTGGCGAATGGCCAAATGGGCGAACCAGCGTTGTTAGATTATGGCGATCGCATACCGTTTGCGTTGTCGGATACCATTACCGCAATGCTTATTACGCCCCCGTTTCAACTACCTGAGAATATTGAAATTCAGTCTGGTCGTGTCGATTTGCTACAAATTGTAGGGATTACCGACGCCGAACTGAGTTTTGCCCAGGAGTACTCCTCTGAAATGCTAACCGATAGGTTAATTGAAGAAACGGGCGGGCTGATTACTGTAAAACAACGAAGCAGTGTTGTTTAATCCCCATCTGCGCATAAAACGTAATCCAGAGTGACAGGGCGCTTAACTTAACGGAAGGTTTACCCCATGGCTACAATCAGTGTTCAGGACTACATAGCAAGTAAGCCTCTTGATGCCCAAACAAGGCTTAATGAACTCCGAAGCTATTTATTGGAAGCTGCTCCCGCTGCAGACGATGAATTAAAATGGGGTAAACCCGCGCTGGTACACGATGGCATTTTGTTTGTGTATGCAGCGGCTAAAAATCACATTAGTTTACATCCCACGCCATCGGTTGTGTCACATTTCCAGCAAGAACTGGGGGCTAGTGTAGCATCGCCGAACACTATTCACTTTGCTATGCATGAGCCAATTCCGAAAGCGCTGGTAGTAAAATTGGCCGCCCACAGAGTGTATGAAAAAGACACGCTAGGGGTGAAATGGAAATAGAAATTGCGCACGTTAATTACCAATGTCAGCGTTAGCATTGAATTAGTCACCATTGCCCTCACCTTAGCTATATCAAAAGCGAGAAAATCAGCAAGGATGCAATATGATCAAGTGGGAAGATTTGAACGTTTATCAAAAGGCGGCTTTTTGGTTGGCCGTTGGCGTGGTGGGGTGGTTTTCACCTGAAATTGCACTGCTGTTCCATTTCGGTGGTATCGAGGTAGTTTTTGCGTTTATTGCTATTTACAGTATTCCCATCCTAAAGCAAATACAGTGTTATCTTCAAAAAGTGAAAGACGGTGTTAACCTAGCGTATTGCACCTATCAGGCAAGTGCGTCGGCAAAACCTAAGGTGTTTTTTGTTCAGGCACTTTTCTGCACAGCCGCATTTGTGCTTACCGGTTCAGTAGCGCTTTCGGCCCTTTATTTTATGCCCGGGCTGGTTTTGAATGGTGTATTAACTTAATTGCCCGGTAACACTCCGTAAATGATTATTGGGTAAAGTATTGCTTTCCAAATAAAGCGTTACATTTTATGAATTTGCATTACAAGTAGATGGCGGTAAGCTAGCCAACTATCGCAAATAACGGAATTGTGCTGATGAAAAGCAAACAATTTAAAAACCTGCTCAGGGTTATTTTGTTCGCGGGAACGGTAATTTCGTTATTTTATGTGCCTTGGATTTTGGTGAAAGCCTGGATCCTGCCATTACCCAATTCCATTCAAGCGCAAGCTGACGAAGCCATTTCCCACGGTTTTGATGGCATTGTGGTGTATGTGGATCAAGCTGGAAAACCGCCAGCATTCTATAGCAGTGGCTGGAAAGACAGAATAAACCGCATTCCCGCCGATCCCCATGCACTGTTTAAAATTGCCAGTATCAGCAAGTTATACGTGGCCGTTGCGATTGCCAAGCTCGCGCATGCAGAACGCTTATCACTCAACGATTCAGTTGCTCACTATTTTCCTGAATTGACAGGTAAGCTTCCTTTTGCCGAACAAATTACGGTGCGCATGTTGGTGCAACATCGCAGTGGCATTCCTAATTACACCAACAACCCGGAATTTTGGCAAAACGAACAGGAAAACGCTGCGCATGCACTGGATTTTGCCCTGGCGTTACCCACCAGCTTTGAACCCGACACCGGCTATGAATATTCCAATACCAATTATTTACTGCTGCGGCAGATTATCGAAAAAGTAGTGGGTTATGGTCACTTTCAATTTATTAAAGAGGCCATCCTCGAGCCACTTAATCTAAATAACACCTTTTCGTCTATTACAGAGGTGAACCCAAATGACGTAATGAGTGGATATTATGTTGGCGTTGACGAAGACTTTAAAATGAACGAAAACGGCATGCTTGCAACAGCCGAAGATGTGGGCCGGTTTATTCGTGCGCTAAACAACGGCACCGTGTTTCAAGACGGCGAGCAGGCGATTTACTCATCTATTTACGTATACGAGCACGGCGGTTTGGTGCCCGGTTACCAGAGTTTGGCTGAGTATCACAACGATATTGATACTGTAGTGGTGCAGTTCATTAATACCACGGATTTTGAAGGTTATGAGTGGAATTTGTCAGAAATCAATATCAATCGTATTGTGGATATTCTTAGGAAAACACACGCCAACCAAGCAACGCTAACCAATGCGGTTAACGGCGACTAAATACAAGGACACTATCGCAATGCCTCATTTATTTATAGAGTCGGGTGAAGGTTTACCCAAATGGTCTAATCCGATCAGCCATGCTGTTGTAGCTGGTAACCTATGCTTTGTTAGCGGTCAATTGTCGGTTAACGAAGCAGGTAACTATGTTGAAGGCAGCGTTACCGAAGAGGCCGAGCGTGCATTTAACAATGTGTTTGCTGCTTTAAAAGCGGCGGGGTTTGATAAAAGCCACATAGCCTATATTGATATAGCTTTTGCAAACTTAAACGATCTCAATGAGGTTAATGCGTTATACATGGCGTTATTTCCAGAAGGTCAGCGCCCGGCAAGAACCGTATACGAGGCCGCAAGGTTGCCCTTTAATGGAAAAATTAAAATTGTTGCGACGGCAGCGAAATAAAGCGTTGAACACCTTTGGCTGTTGAATTCGCGGGCGGTTTTAATTATTGATTCTTTTTGGAAAATATAAATGTGGCGTAGTGCTTTGTTAGTGTATGCAATAACCTTGTGTGCCTGTAGTTCACTTAATGGTAACGTAAAATACCCCATGCCCAGTGAGCGCTATATCGATGTACACGGTAGCATCGATGACAGTTTAACTTACAAGCTTCAAGTGCAGTATGTCACCACGAATAGATCCGATGCTTGTACAAACTACAACATACTGGCCGGGCTCCGGGTTTCACAAACCATGGCGTTTGACTACTACCCACAAATCAACGATGGCAAACATAACCTGCATGTGCCGTTGAAGGAGCTGGATCCCGCCACAGAGTGTCGCTGGGAGCCAACTGTTATCATGTTGTGTGTCGGCGACACGGGTACCGAGCCATCTACTTGTAGCAGTGTATTTTCTTTGCGAGGTGCGCATGCAAATCAATCGCCGGTGAACATGGTATGTGCAGCATCCAACTTTTGCTTCAGAACACCGCGAACACTCTATACCGAAGCAATCGATGTTTTTAACACGCAATACGCGGTGAATATCACCAGAGAACCTCAGTAACAGTCATTCACGATAACAGGATGGATCATGACAATCATTGTGGCCGGTAGTTTATATATTCAGCCCGGGAAACGAGATGAATTTATGGCATGTTCAAACGCAGCCATTTTACTGGCTCGAGCCAATCCCGAATGCGAAGACTTTGCTGTGTCGGTTGATCCGGTTAACGAATTCCGCGTGAATGTGTTTGAGAAATGGCAGACCCGCAGTGCGCTCGAAGCGTTCAGAAACAGTGGGCCTGAAAACGATTCGTTTGCCTGGATCACCCAATTTGATATTAATGAGTATGAGATTGAGTCGTAACGGTGAAAGGGAATTCAGTTTTGATTAACAATAAAATCCCAGGCACAGCGGCAATGTTTATGGCCTTCATTTACGCCGGCGCGTTTGTATACTTTGGCGCCTTCCTCTCTTTTCCTGCCAGCAAAGCGCCTGAGGTAGTGATGACGTTTCTGGCGCAGCATCAACAGGCACTCGGGTTAGCTTATTTTCTGATTTATGTTGTGTTTGGTGTGTTGCTGGCGACGCTGGTGACTGCGCTTAATGAAAAGCTTAAACGCGAACACAATTATGTGAATACGCTGGCAACCTTGTTTGGTAAGGTGTGGGTGGGGCTGGTGATTGCCAGTGGTATGATTGCAACCATAGGGCTGTCGCGCGTGGTTGAGCTGGCTAAGATAAGTAATGAAGATGCCTACCAATTGTGGACAGTAGTATCCATGTTGGTAGAAAGTTTGGGAGGCGGCAATGAGTTGTTGGGAGGAATGTGGGTATTACTCACGAGCATTGTTGCTCTGCAGCTGAATGAATTTGGCAAGTGGTTAAATTACCTGGGCGCGGTGGTTGGTATTACAGGCATAGCCACCGTTTTTCCGGTTGACATCTTCACTGAACTATTTGGAATTACCCAACTCGTCTGGTTTTTCTGGCTAGGCGTTGTGTTGTTCAATAGCCGCATAAAAAAAGCGGCTAAACACACCATTAAAACATAAGTGCCATTGTGATGAGTATGCTGAGCAAGCTGTTTCGCTGGCAACGAGGCAGGCAACAAACCGGTTACGACAAAATGTTGTTGGCCGGAATGTACTGGCCCGTTACATTCGACGTGTATTTATTGAAGTTTCCTCAAGGCAGTGAAATACCGCCACATACTGATAACGTGCAAAGCGGAAAACATTACCGGCTGAATATAGTGTTAAAACAGGCCAGGTCCGGTGGGGAGTTTGTTTGCGCTACGCCCATCAATACCAATTCGCATGGAAGTTTGCCCACTCAGAGTGATCCCTGAGGGCAAGTCGAAAACGACTTAGATCACGACGCGCACTCTGAGGCATAGTCATTCTATGTCCAGAGGGCGCAACACAGATGTAAGTCGTTTTGGACACTCCCTTCGGGCAACACCCTAAGGGCGAACTGGCAGACTTTTTAGCGTTGTTACGCTTGCTTGATTTGGAACCACCAAACCGCTGCAAGCAAGCCTAGCTAAAAAGCCTGCCAGTGCTGCTGAGAGGGCAAACTTCCATGCGAATTGGTATCATTGTTCTGCACGCATTAAACTGTTCCGGCCGGATATTTGTGAACATGCTGTTACCAAAGTGCTGGAAGGGAATCGCTATTTGTTGAGTATCGGTTGGGTGCGAAAGGATTAATCGCTTTTGGTTAGGTATTAACACGTAAGAAGGCACCCTGTGGTGCCTTTTTATCATTAGCTAAATATTTTGAGAGGGTTTAAATTACGACAACGTCGCCAGTGCTTTACCTGAGTACTGCTGTAGATCATCCAGGCGATTTTCTTTAATTTTGATGGCCCAGTTGGGGTCTTGTAGTAACGCTCTGCCTACCGCCACCAAATCAAACTCGCCAGCGTCTAATCGCTCAAGCAAATCATCAACTGCGCGGGTACCTGAATCCTGGCCCTTGAATGCGCCAAAAAAGTCATCGTTTAACCCCACAGAGCCAACGGTAATGGTGGGTTTGCCAGTGAGCTTTTTCGTCCATCCAGCCAGATTTAATGCACTGCCTTCGAATTCTGATTCCCAATAACGGCGCTGTGAACAATGAAAAATATCGACGCCCGCATTACTCAAAGGCAATAAGAAAGCTTCAAGCTCCGCTGGTGTGTGTGCCAGGCGAGCAGTGTAGTCCTGCTGCTTCCACTGAGAATAACGCAGCACAATAGGGAAATCTGGTGCAGTGGCTGCACGAATCGCTTTAATGATTTCTACCGCAAAACGACCGCGATTTTCCATGCTACCACCCCAGCCATCGGTACGCTGGTTTGTGCCTTCCCAAAAGAATTGATCGATAAGGTAGCCATGTGCGCCGTGGATCTCAATACCGTCCATACCAATGGCCTTAGCATCGGCAGCAGCTTGGGCAAACGCTTCAATAACAGCTTCGATGTGCGCTACTGTCATGGGTTCTGCGCCTTGTTTTCCTGGCTTGAAGAGCCCAGAAGGTCCTGCACTTGGCAGTTCAGGGAAGGGAGCTTTTTCTGCTACACGCGCCATGCCTACATGCCACAGTTGGGGCATGATTTTCCCTCCCGCAGCATGTACCTCGTCCACTACCTTTTTCCAGCCTGCCAGCGCGGCCTCACCATGAAATTGCGGGATATTAGCATCCATGGTTGCCACTTTATCGTTTACCGTAGTTCCCTCGGTAATGATGAGGCCCGTTCCGCCTTCGGCTCGACGTTTGTAGTAACCTGCCACATCCGCAGTGGGAATGCCATTGGGCGAAAACTGGCGTGTCATGGGCGCCATCACTATGCGGTTACTCAGTGACAGATTGGTGCTCTGAAAAGGCGAAAATAAGGTGGTTGAAGACATGAATATCCTAACTAGCAATAATTGTATCAGTTGATGTTAAACGCGATGAAAGTGTTGTCAATTTGCTATTATTTATAGTGAGTTATAAGTAAACCCATAGCAAGGAGCCAGATTGCTTTTGCCGAGCATCGGCGGTAGTGTTATTTAACATCTGTTGAAAGGACGCGATATGATTATGTTAGTGGGCTTTGGCCCCAAGTTTGGCCTGGCCGATGCCAGTCCTTTCGTATTAAAAGTGAATGTGTACATGAACATGTCAGGCATTGCGTTTACCACTGTGACTGACTTTGCGGCGTTTAAAAAGGCCCCCAAAGGCAAGTTGCCTTACATTGTGGATGAGGGGAAATGTATAGCAGATTCATTTTTCATTCTAAAGCATTTGCAAGCGAAGTACGGAAACGCCCTCGATGACCACCTGACTATAGAGCAAAAGGCAGGTTCGCATGTAATCATTAAAGCCCTTGAAGAGCATCTGTACTGGTGTGTACTTCATTCACGGTGGGTAAAAGACGACACCTGGCCCACGGTAAAACAGGCATTCTTTGGCAACATGCCGTTTCCGTTAAAGTATGTGGTACCTTGGGTAACCAGAAACAACATGCGAACAGCCTGTTTAAAACAAGGGATCGGCAAACACAGCGATGAAGAAATTCTGGCGATAACCAAAGAAATGCTCGCCAGCTTATCGGTTTTATTAGGCGATAAACGCTATTTTTATGGAGAAAAGCCCAGCACATTGGACGCGGTTGCCTTTGCATTTCTGGCTCAGATAACCATTTCTAAGCTAAATAATCCGCTTAACGACATGGCCCGAACGTTTCACAATTTGGTTACTTACTGCGAGAGGATTGATCGGACCTATTATGCAGATGCAAATAGCTAGTCTCTTGAACAAAACGGTAATAGCACTGTGAAGCATAGAATAACAATAATCATCATGAGCATACTCTCACTGTTTGGCTTTAGCGCAAATGCCTCACCTGAAGCAACCTTTTGGGTATGGTTTCAAAAGCACAGTAACGATATCTATCACTTCGAAAAAGACAGAGAAAAGGAAGGACTTAAACGTTGAAATCATTGCGATTGATAATTCTGCTGCTGTCTCACGTGTTAATTGGCATTATGGGTTTTGCCATTGGCATTTATAGCTTACCTATTCTCACTGCGCCGGCATCACCCGCACTCACTCAGCTGGAAAAAGCGTCAGCTAACCAAAGGTATCAGGCGGAATTTACCAACAACCTGGCTGGCAGTGATGTTCTGCATTGGGGAAACGGGCAGGTAACAGTAGGTCCTGATTTCATTACGCTTACCGGCGAATTGTCGCCCGGACCGGATTTTAAGCTGTATTTATCGCCAGAATTTGTTGAAACAGAAGCCCAGTTTAAAGCGCTAAAATCCACCATGGTTAGGGTAGGTGATGTACACACGTTTACGCATTTTATTGTTCCGGTAGACTCAAAAATCAATATTGATGAATACACTACGGTAGTAGTGTGGTGTGAATCGTTTGAACAATTTATTACCGCTGCAAAATACCAATAATTTGATTTGCCAGAGAGTGTATTTTTGGGTTGATGTGTATATGAGCTGGTGTGCTGGTTCACTGACGAGTTGTTTAAGGATAAACCGCAATGCTATCGCTATTTTTACCGATGTTTGCACATGTTCTGTTGTGTGCGTTTTTATATGTTTTGCTCACACTGGCTCGCGCACCGGCAGTGTGGAATGCCGGGGGTAACGTGCCCGCTTTAGCTGCCTTGGCTGCGCGTAAAGATCGCATTAGCGCTAATCTGAGCAATCAGTTTGAATGGCCGGTTTTTTTCCACGTAATATGCCTGTTCAACCTGTTTCAGGCAGAAATTATCAGCGCAGCCATGGTGTTGTTAGCGTGGCTATTTATTGCCGGACGGATAATTCACAGTGCAGTTCACATTGCATTGGATAACGTGAGATTACGCGGGCTGGTATTCACCATTAACTTTGTTGCAGTATTTTCTATGTGGGTGCTACAAGTTATTTATCTGTATTGGTAATGGTTTAACCGTGTTCGCAAAAGCAAACATAAAACGTTACGAATGGCTGTATTTTGCGTTACTGCTTTGTGTGGCTTTTACTCAACTCGTAAATAAGGCGCTGACAGAATCCGGGGGTGTTACCAGTCGCTTTGGCGCATTTGTGATTGTACTTTTGCTATTTGTGGCATTTCTTGGAAATCGACTAAGTAAACCATTTTTGTTCCGATGGCTTTGGCTCGTTTGTTTTTGGCTTTTTGTCTGTATCTCTGTTACTGCGTTTTTATTTTCTATTTATATGCTCTCAAAGAGCAATTCGAATTCTGTCTTTATGTCGGTTTTATTGCTTGTTACACCCTTGTTAATTGCACCCGGTGTATGGCATTTGTATCTCTATGTGTGGGTTAATAAGACGGTGTGGAATCGAGCGGAAGCCAAAGAACCGGTATCTTAAATTTGTTTTAGCAGGGGAGCGTTGCAGCGTAGCGTATACTGCACATTGGCTTTGCTTTTGTTTGGTTGCGCCCTATGATGGCAGGCACGCATTGTTCGTACCTGCAAGGTGTTGAATCAACGCGCTTTTATCTTACGATAATTCTCGCATTTAGCGGTTGAACCGGGCGATTATTGCTGTGGTGCATAGTATGCAAAAATGCATTTAATTGTTCGGCCGATGCATCATCAGTATGGTCCATAACCAACCAGGTAACGCCTTCCGAACATGGCGGAGTTGTCAACGAACCATTAAAACGGAAGTAAGTTTTTTCGGCTGGAATCAATTCACCCGCGGAAGTAAGATGCGCCAGGGATTGCTTTTCACCAACTACGTGCGGCATTTTGTTCCAAACATCAGAAAGCGTTTTGTTTTCCGCTCCTGATTCGAACATTACCGCGACCACCGCCAGATTGCCGTCTTTATCAGCGTGTACGAAGTGTACTTCCATCGGATATTGTCTGCTTTCGATCAGGTTTTCACTCGGTGAATGAAAATGAAATTGTTTCAGTTCATATTCATGCCCATCAAGAGCAATGTGGCTTCCTGGCTGATAGTTAACCTGAATAGTATGTCCATTATTAATGACTTCGTAGCCACCCGGTTTATAGTCCAGTTTAATTTCTGTCAGGTCGCTGTCTATTGCACCACTTATGTTTACAGGTGATTGGTTTTTTCCAGCTGCACAGGTAGCAAATTCAGGCGCTAATTCCCCCCAGTGTGTTGGGCCATCCTGACCATCGTAGCTCCAGTGTGCAAGTTCACCCGCACTTGCCATAAAAACTGTACCCGCTAGGGCTGCAGTCATCATACTTTTATAGATCATAGTTCACCTCAATTCTTATATTGATCAATGCTGTCAGGCAAAGCACTGTCCGGTCAGGTTAGGCTGACTGTTAGCTATTAGAGATGGGAATTGAAGTTAGAGCGCCGCGTAATGGCTCATCTATGGGGTATTGGGCGAAAATGGTCAGGTGCAATTTATTACTACCTGACCATCGGCGTACTTAACACTCAATAATATTCACGGCCAAACCGCCGCGTGCGGTTTCTTTGTATTTGGTTTTCATATCTGAACCGGTGTCGCGCATGGTTTTAATGACTTTATCCAACGACACTTTGTGTTCTCCGCTGCCTCGCAGGGCAAGTCGTGATGCGTTAATGGCTTTAATTGCGCCCATGGCATTGCGTTCAATGCAGGGTACCTGAACCAGCCCACCTACCGGATCGCAGGTTAATCCTAAGTTGTGCTCCATACCTATTTCAGCGGCATTTTCCACAGCCTGAATACTGCCGCCCAACACTTCAGTGAGTGCACCTGCGGCCATAGAACAGGCCACGCCAACTTCGCCCTGACAACCTACTTCAGCGCCAGAAATTGATGCGTTTTCTTTGTACAGGATCCCAATAGCACCAGCAGTTAACAGAAAGCGACTGGCAATTTCTTTGTCAACCGGACGAATAAATTTATCAACATATTTTAATACCGCAGGAATAATCCCCGCAGCGCCGTTGGTTGGTGCCGTTACTACACGTCCACCGGCAGCGTTCTCTTCGTTTACGGCAAGCGCAAACATGTTTACCCAATCCAAAGTTTGCATTGGATCACTGGAAAATTCAGTGGTTAAGCGACGATGCAATGAAGGCGCCCGGCGCACGACTTTTAATCCGCCCGGCAGAATGCCTTCAGCATCAATGCCCCGGCTGATGCAGGCATCCATGGTCATCCATATTTGTTGTAAACGGGTTTTAATGTCGCTATGGGGGTGCAGCGCTTTTTCGTTTTTTAGCATCAGCGCACTAATGCTCAGACCATGTTCTTTGCATAATGCCAGTAATTGATGAGCGGTTCTGAATGGGTAGGGCACCTGTGCAACCAGTTCGTGTGCTTCCTGTTTGGCTTGTTCCCATTGATCGTCGCGTACGATAAAGCCGCCACCAATAGAATAAAAGGTTTGTTCCAGTAACAGAGCGTCGTTTTCGTACGCCCGGAAAGTCATGGCGTTCGCATGGCGTGGCAGGCTCTTTCTGCGGTGAAACACAATCGCATTCGCGCGTGGAAACTCAATAAGCTGCTGACCATTCAGATTTAGCTGTTCTTTTGCATCAATCTCGGCAAGTAGTGCGTCAACCGTATCAATGTTGACTGTATCCGGCCGTTCACCCAATAACCCTAAAATGACCGCTTTGCCGCTACCATGGCCTTTACCGGTTTGACCCAACGAACCAAACAGTTCCGTTTTTATGTCGGTTACGCGGTGAATCAGCTGACTACTGGCCAACTGGGCAGCAAAGTCGGCCGCCGCATTCATGGGGCCAACCGTATGTGAACTGGAGGGGCCAATGCCCACCTTGAACATATCAAATACACTAATCATTAGGGGTACGCTTTGTTATTGTTAATATAGAGTTAGTTTGCCGTGAGCACGCAATATCAGCAACTCAGATATGCTAATGGTAGCATGAGAAAAATTAATCGAAGGGTTTTGTAATGCGGGCAGTGAATTACGCGTTGTCAGTAAAAATTGACGCCAGGCTGTTCATCAGTGCCGCCGTGGCTCCCCAAATCATTTTGTCTTGCCAGGGAATGAAATATACCGGGTAGGTATGGCCAGCGCGGGTGATATATTCGGTTTGATAGTGCTCTGGCTTGATCAGATAGGAAAGCGGCACTTCAAATGTATTACTTACTTCGTTGCCATCCGGGATAAGCGTAAACCCCGGCTCAACGGTTGCCACAAACGCCGTCATCGCAAACCCGGAGATAGTGCGGTAAGGCGGCAACTGACCAATAATAGAAATATGTGAATCTGGCAGGGCAATTTCTTCCCAGGCTTCGCGCTTTGCTGTATGCGCCAGACTGGGATCGTCTGGTTCGTGTTTGCCCCCCGGAAAACTCACTTGCCCGGGATGGTGTTTGAGGTGTTTGGCCCGTTCGGTAAACAGCACTGAAATGGCGTTACTGTGAGTCACAACCGGTATTAATACCGCAGCAGAGCGTCCGGATTTTCGCAAGGGATGATCCGGCACCGGTTGCAGCGGAGGGGCGCTGTGAAATCGGGCTAAGAACTCAGCTTTTTGCAAATGTTTGCTCCAAAACAGGCAGAATTTTCGCTACTTTCGCCAGGGTTTCCTCAAATTCTTCTTCTGCCACTGAATCAAGCACTATACCGCCACCAGCCCAACAGTAAAGCGTGTTGTTCTCGGCCAGTACTGTGCGAATACAAATGCTGGAATCTAAATCCTGACGAATACCAAAATAAAAAAAGCTGCCGCAATAAATTGCTCTGCGGCTCGGTTCGAGTTCTTCAATGATTTCCATGGCCCGGATTTTCGGCGCACCCGTAATGGAGCCACCTGGGAAGCAAGCGGCCAGTAATTGCAGCGGATGACTGCCCGGCGCCAGTTGACTCTGTATCTTGCTTACCATGTGGTGAACAGCTGGGTAGCTTTCAAGGCTGAACAGTTCAGGCACTTTTACTGAGCCTGGTACACTGTGTTTACTGATATCGTTACGCAGTAAATCTACAATCATCAGGTTTTCAGCGCGGTCTTTTTCGGCACTAAGCAGTGCCTGTGCACTGGCTGCGTCTTCAACCGGATCAGCAAACCGGGGGCGGGTACCTTTGATGGGTTTGGTTTCGATGTGCCCATTTCTGCACTGAATAAAACGCTCTGGTGAGACACTGATAATGCTGCATTCAGGCAAGTTCATAAACGCTGAAAAAGGCGCTTTGTTGGCGTTAGTCAGGCGCTTGTATGCTTCCCAGCTACTGCCGGTAAATCCGGCACTAAAGCGCTGCGCGTAATTCACCTGATAGCAGTCGCCGGCAACCAAATAATCGTGTACCGCGTTTAACGCGTTAAGGTATTGCTGCTTGGTTAAATTGCTTTGCCAATGACTTGTCAGTGCAAATTCGGATGCAGGTGCTGTGTTGCTTTTATCGTTCACTAACGTGGCGATATCTGGCTCAGGCACGTAATCCAGGCGGCAGAAGAAGAATTGCTCAAGTGCATTGTCGTAGATAATTGCCCTGTCGTATAACCCGGCGGCAAAGTCCGGGCACGCATATTCATTAGCATTGATGGAAGGCATGGTTTCCAGATAACGCCCGTAGTCGTAACTGATAAAACCTGCCAGTCCTAACACAAAGGGTAAATCGTTAGCATACTTAAGTTCGGTTTGATCAATTGACGCTTCAAAATCGGCAGTTAACGCCATTGCTACATCAATGGGAGACGTGTTTGTTGTTATCAACTCGACGTCTGTGCCTCGACGATCTTCCAGCGTGGTTTGGTAGTCTTTGCAGGTAAGCACAATCGCGGGTGCCCACAGCAGAATATCAAAACGGCTTTTACTGGCTTTACTACCGCCTGAGTCCAACAGTTGCGCCCAGGGCTGCGACGCCATACCACTGAACACATCCTGTACTGTTACACCGTTGGGTACGGTAAGAGGCGAAATATGTAAACTGCTGGCCGAAAACTGAATTGGGTTTGTCATAGTTTTGCTTTGGGGATTACCGTTACTACTTCATTAGAACCGGCGACAGAACGCGCCATAGGCTTGCGAATACACACCAAAGTCGGACATGGTTTTATTGGTGCAGTCTGTCGACATGCGGTAGTATACGGATTCTTCGTCTAGATGACTATGTGAGCCCACAAAATAAGAGGACGCCATGACCGTAATCCGTCAACAAGACTTTATTGACAGCATCGAAGATGCATTGCAATTCATATCCTACTACCACCCATTAGATTACGTAAAAGCCGTAGAAAAAGCGTATTTGAAAGAAGAGAGTCAGGCAGCCAAAGATGCCATGGCACAAATTCTGATCAATTCGCGCATGTCAGCAGAAGGCAAACGCCCTTTGTGTCAGGACACCGGTATTGTTACCTGTTTTGTAAAAATAGGGATGGCGGTTAGCTGGGACAAAACCGATATGACCGTTCAGGAAATGGTAGACGAGGGTACTCGCCGCGCCTATTTAAATCCGAATAACCCACTACGTGCGTCTATTGTGGCTGACCCTGCCGGTGCGCGTAAGAATACCAAAGATAATACGCCAGCCGTTGTGCACATCGACATGGTAGCAGGCGATAAAATTGAAGTGATGATCGCTGCAAAAGGCGGCGGCTCTGAAAACAAATCCAAAATGGTTATGCTTAACCCCAGTGATGATATTGTTGAATGGGTAGTAAAAACCCTGCCTACCATGGGGGCGGGCTGGTGTCCGCCAGGCATGCTGGGCCTCGGAATTGGCGGTACAGCAGAAAAAGCCGCGGTGCTTGCAAAAGAAAGTCTGATGGATCCTGTTGATATTCAGGAGCTCATGGAGCGCGGTCCGCAAACTACCGATGAGAAACTCCGTTTAGAAATATTTAAACGTGTAAACGATTTAGGTATTGGTGCTCAGGGCCTGGGTGGTTTAACTACCGTGGTAGATGTAAAAATTAAATCAGTACCTACCCACGCAGCGTCTAAACCTGTGGCGATGATCCCTAACTGCGCAGCTACCCGTCACGCGCACTTCTATTTAGACGGTAGCGGCCCGGCAGATCTTAAGGCACCTAAGCTGGAAGAGTGGCCAGAAGTAACCTGGGAAGTGGGCGCTAATACCCGCCGGGTGAACATGGATGAAGTAACTAAAGACGATATCAAAGAATGGAAAGTGGGCGAAACCGTATTGTTGTCAGGCAAAATGCTGACTGGCCGCGATGCCGCACATAAACGCATTCAAACCATGCTGGACAATGGTGAAGGCCTTCCGGAAGGCGTCGATTTTAACGGTAAATTTATTTACTACGTTGGTCCGGTGGACGCCGTGGGTAATGAAGTGGTTGGTCCGGCAGGCCCAACAACGGCAACCCGCATGGATAAGTTCACCGATATGATGCTGGAGAAAACCGGTATTGCTGGCATGATTGGTAAGGCCGAACGTGGACCCGCCACGGTAGATTCTATCGCCAAACACCAATCGGTTTACTTAATGGCCGTAGGTGGTGCAGCTTACCTGGTGTCGAAAGCCATCAAGAAAGCGCGTGTAGTCGCGTTTGAAGATCTGGGTATGGAAGCCATTTACGAATTTGAAGTAGAAGACATGCCGGTAACGGTTGCGGTAGACAGCACTGGCGCGAATGCGCACCAAACCGGCCCAGCCATTTGGAAAGCGAAAATCGCGGATCTGGATAAGGCGCTTTCGGGTAAATAAATCGGGCAAAACGCCTGATTAAACAGTGCTGATTTCAGTAAATCAGTATGAATACGGACCAATAACGGGTACCTGGTGCAATTGAGCAGCAGTAGTACCCGTTCTTTTTTCAGAACGGGTGAAATGGAACACATCAACATAATAATAAATGCGGGTATTGCGCTAAGCGCACTGGCAGTAGGCGTGATCATTGGCAACTTAAAAGGCCGCAATCAATCACAGCAAGCGCAGTCAGATAAGGAATTACTGGCACAGCGACTTGAGCAATGTCAGCAACAGGCCGAAGCGAATACTGGTTCACTTCAGACCCAACTGACAGAGTACAAACAGCATGTGCAGGCACTGCAATTACAAAATCAGGATTATGCAGCCAAAGCCGCCCTGGTGCCGGAATTGCAGCAACAACGCAATACGTTGCAGCAGGACTATAAAGCACTTCAATTGCAATACACCGAGCTAAAGTCGGCCAGTGAAGCACGTCAGGCTGCGTTTGATGAAGCGCGTAAAAGCCATGATGAAAAGCTTGATGCACTGCAAAACGCGGAAAAACGTTTGCAGGAACAGTTTGAAAACCTGGCAAACAAGATTTTTGAAAAGAAAGCAGAAAGCTTTTCTAACGACAATAAAACCCGGTTGGATGCCTTACTTAACCCGCTAAAAGATCAAATCGAAGGATTTAAGAAGCAGGTAACCGACCAGTATGTTAGAGAAGGTCAGGAACGCGCATCGTTAAAAACCGAGATCCTGGGATTAAAAGCGCTGAATCAGCAGATTACCGAAGATGCTGCTGCGTTAACCCGCGCGTTAAAGGGCGATAATAAACAACAGGGCAACTGGGGTGAAGTGGTACTGGAGCGTATCCTGAAAGAGTCGGGCTTGCGTGAAGGGCATGAGTTTGACACACAAGTATCGGTACGCAATGAGCACGGTAAGCTTCAGCAGCCTGACGTAGTGGTGCATTTGCCCAACGACAAAGACGTGATCATCGATGCCAAAATGAGTCTGGCAGCTTATGAACGTTACTTTAATAGTGATGACGAAGAGGAGCGGGCGCGTTATTTAAGAGAACACGTTAACTCTATCCGTACGCACATTAAAACGTTGGGCGCTAAGGACTATCAGGAGCTGGAAGCCCTGAGAACACTCGATTACGTGTTGATGTTTATACCGGTTGAGCCCGCGTTTTTGCTGGCGGTAGATGCTGATCCCGAATTGGTTACACTGGCGTTAAATCAGAATATCATGCTGGTATCGCCCACCAACTTACTGGTAGCACTGCGCACCATCAATAACATCTGGCAATACGAATACCAAAACCAGAATGCACAGAAAATTGCACAGCATGCTGCGAAGTTATACGACAAGTTTGCCGGTTTTATTGGTGACATGGAAAAAATTGGCAAGTCGGTTGAAGCCACTCAAAAACACTATGATGCAGCGTTCAATAAACTGTCTTCTGGCAGGGGAAATATACTGCGACAGGTAGAGCAATTCAGGCAACTGGGCGTGCAGCCTAGTAAGCGGCTGGACAGTGATGCCATGAGTGACGACGATGACAGCGAAGACTAGTCGCTAATTCGCTGTTGCCGTTGGTATAGGATGGGCAGGGGTTGCGATGATACTCTGATCACGCCCGTTTCGTTTGGCTTCATACAATGCATTATCGGCCAGGGTCAGCAATCGGTCCTGGCTGTTTACCATAGTCACATCCGCGCAACCTGCACTGATGGTAAGGGCAGGTGTATTGATTTGCCATTCACTGGTGCGTAACGCCTTGCATATTTTATTGGCCACTTCATTGGCTTCTGAGGCGGTCTGTCCAGGCAATAATATAATAAACTCCTCGCCACCAAAGCGGGCAATTACGTCGGTTTGCCGAACCGTTTGCCTGAATACACTGGCTGTATTAACGATCGCGTTATCGCCCGCCGCGTGTCCGTATTTGTCGTTAATCAGTTTGAAGTGATCAATGTCTAACATAATGATACTAAAGGGCATATTGTATCGTTGGTAAAGCCCAAAATAATCAGCGAGTTTAGCCTCAAATGCCCGGCGGTTTAGTAAACCGGTTAGCTGATCGTGATCGGCCAGGTGTTTCATTCTGATGATAAGGCGCGATACCGCGGTGCCTACTGCCGTAACATTAATTAAAATAATCAACACGATGTAAATCCACATCAGTATCGGACTGCTTTTTGACGACAACGGAATCGCTGTGATCACTTCGCGTTGATATAGCAGCCACATAGCGCTTTTCATGCCAATGATGAGTACTAAAGAAATGTCAGGTATGCTCAGAATGGCCGCATTGGAATAGTTAAACGCCGATGCCAGTGCGCGAAATTTCATCCAGGTAGTGGAAATCAGAATAAACAGCGCTAACAATAACAAGGTAACTGATGTCAAATTCGCCGATATCTGACCTAAAAGATGCAAAGCCGCAACGCCTGCAGCACCAATCATCAGAACACGAATCCATCGTGGATCCAGCGGTAATACCAGCAAATGTCGTAAAGCAAGGTTGTACATCACCAACGTAATCAGTAACGTTAGATCAGCGATCACCCAAAGGTTGGTTACAGGAAAAGTAAATTGTTGCGCGCCTAATACCAGTGAGAGGGCGAAAAAGCCATTGGCGGCGGAAAACCGGACACTGCTTTGGTAATAGAGCCTGAGTGGTTTGCCGATCACCAGCCAGCACAAGCAAAAAAACAGTGCAATCAGGATATTTACTTTGCTTAGATCAATACTGGCCGACAAATAAACGTCCATGATAAACCTTATGACATTACTACAGCCTGAGTATAGTTGATCAAGTCACTCATGTACCTGCAGAGTTTTTAGGAGAAAAGGATGCGAACCTTTGCTGCTGTGTTTCAAACCATGCGACCGCCATTCTTGTTACTGGTAATGAGTTGTTTAGTACAATCGTTAGGTATGCTCACTTACCTTAATATCGACTGGTCATGGTTATTATTTAGTCTTGTTTTTGTGTGTGGGCTTTCGGCTCACATTGCAGTGAACATGTTAAATGAATATCACGACTGCGCGTCGCAGCTGGATTTTAATACCAGTAAAACACCGTTCAGTGGCGGTAGCGGCGCATTAGTACTGAATCCTGGTGCGTTATCGGCAGTAAAAACAGTAGGGTGGTTGTTTGTATTTTCAACTATCGTGTCTGGTTTACTGATATTGAATATGACCAAGGCACAGCCCGCCAATCTTGTGTTAATGGGAATAGTGGGGGTGGCAATTATTATTGCTTATACCCCGGTGTTAAATCGGTATGCGTGGCTATGTTTAATTGCGCCCGGTGTGGGATTTGGTGTACTAATGAGCTATGGCAGCTTTGTGGTATTGAGCGGCTCACACTTATGGATTGCTTTCATATTGGCACTGGTACCTTCGTTACTCACGAATAATTTACTGTTATTGAATCAGTTCCCGGATGCACAAGCCGACGCAGAGCATGGCCGCAACCACATAGTCATTAAACGTGGCTACCGCATGGCTGCGTCGGTGTATTTTGTGCAATGGCAGTTGGCCGTATTGGCGTTGGTGATAGGGCTGTGGTGGCTCAATGTTCCCTGGTATGTTTTCCTGGCTGGTTTACCCTTGGTATTCGGGCTGCGAATTTATGCACTATCAAAAGACTACACGGCTACCACGCCCGCATTTTTGGCTGGAATGGGGCAGAATGTATTGATGACGTTACTTACCCCGGTATTACTTGGAGTGATGCTATGTGTGGCAGGTTGAACGTAGCCGACAGCCCGGGGGTACGAGCCCTTTGTGATCAGTTGGAAATCGCGCTGTGGCCGGATGAAGGCATGTTAACAAAGCGATTCACCCGCGCTACCGACCGCGTAAGTATTATTTTGCGCGATAAAGGCAAAGCCGTTATGCGCAATGCGATTTGGTGGTTGTTACTGGAGAGCGATCATACAGGGCCCATAATGCGTTTTGTTCCCTCAAAGTACACTTCGTTTAATACCCGTTACGATAAACTGAATACCCGTGGCAGTGCAGGCTACCACGCATTCAGACAGCAACGATGCGTGATCCCGGCCAGCGGGTTTGGTGAATCGCAAAAAGCAGGCTCGCAAACCTATTATCACGACTTAATAGCCGATAGTGACAACCCATTAGCAATGGGCGGGCTTTACAGGGAATGGCATGGCAGAGACACCCACGGCAATGCGTTTGTTGAAACGTCTTGTTCAGTAGTAACACTGGCGCCACATCCCAAGCTGTTACCCATACACGAAAAGGCCTCACCACTTATGCTGTCGTTACACGATAACAGCGTACAGCGCTGGCTGGATTGTGAAACGTATCCGTCGGATTCATTGGAAGATTTACTGGTACCTACAATTCGCCATCGGTATACCGTTATTCCTATAAGCAAGCCTTCACTGTATGAACCAGTTGGTGACAGTTTTGTGATAGCGCCCGATTAAGTAAAACCCATCTCCATGAAGAATTAGTCCCATAAAAAAGCCCGCAACGACATTACATCGTGCGGGCTGTTTTATTATGTCACATGCTTAGTGCATTACACGTTTTCTGGCACGTTGCAAGGTTAGCAGTGCCAGACCAATCAACAAGCCAATGCCCAAACTACCGCCGCCACTACTTGGGCGGTTAGTTACGGTTACACTAACGGATTGTGTTACGGTTGAATTACCGTCGGTAGCCGTGACGGTAAAGTTAACCGTGGTAGAACTATCCGTCTCTGGTGCGGTGCTACTGAATGAAGAGCCCGGCACACCGTTGATGGTAAAGGTGACTGTGTCACCTTCAGGATCGGTAGCCGTAGCACGTATTGTAATGGTACTACCTTCTTGTACGCTGGATGGCGCACTTACGGTAAGTACCGGAGGCTGATTTTCAGTCACCGTTACCGTAGCCTGTGCTGAGCTGCTGTAACCAAACTCATCAGTGGCTGTTATTTTAAGCACTATCGTGTTGCCGCTCGCCGCAGAGGCTGGCGTAACCGTTATCGTTTCACCACTTACCGATACCGAAGCAGCGGGGCCGCTGAGTTGTTCAACGCTCAGCGTAACACTGTCACCGTTGGCGTCGGACACTGTTACAGGCAATACCGTCGCTTGTTGTTCGGTCATCGACAGGCTGGCTGTGGTTGCGCCGTTGATCAAAATAATCGGCGCAGCATGTACCTGTACATCACTGTTAGCTGCCAGTGACTCGCTACCCGTGCCCGGAATATTGGTTACCGAGGAGGTGAGGGCTACCAGCACAGCACCACTGATATTGGCGTTATTATCTAAACGAAGCGAGAATGACAGAGTGGTATCGCCAGCCGCCTGGATAGACGAATTATCGGTTAAACACAGCACTGTGCCCGACGAAATTGCGTTTACCACCGAAGCCTGAACACTGTTGTCAGCCGCGCTGATATAACCAAAATGGCCACCGCTTTGGGTGCTTTCACTGGCATAACCAATGGTTGATGGTGTTGAATCATCGTGCAGAGTAACATTGTTGTAGGCAAACATAACCGAAGGCTCACCATTAGCAGCATCGTGCACTAGGATCACCTCGAAATCGGCAGATTCAGTACCCGACACCATACCGCGCCATTCAATGACTGACACCTTGCCATTATTAAAAGACGCTGCGGCGATACCCGCGTCAGACGTTGTAGCGAACGACCAGTCGCGCCAGAAGGGGGCCAGTGTTACCGCATTATTCTGCAATCGGGTTAATGATTGGTTGATACCAGGACGCGCAGATACACGCGCATCTGTACTGGTGATAAAGCCTTTAGACG
This sequence comes from Aestuariibacter sp. GS-14, assembly GCF_006494365.1. Classification (GTDB taxonomy): domain Bacteria; phylum Pseudomonadota; class Gammaproteobacteria; order Enterobacterales; family Alteromonadaceae; genus Alteromonas; species Alteromonas mangrovi. The sequence goes on along the minus strand of NZ_VHIP01000003.1, from coordinate 408,517 downwards.
ACACATTCAGGCTGTTGAGGGTGTCGTTTAATACCTCAAACTGAATAGGGTAGTTAGCCAGTGCCGTATCCAGTGAGCTGAAATTGGCTTTGTAACCCAGTGCCTGAAGATCGATGTATCCGGTACCCTGGCCCACATTGGGCACAGTGCACTGAGGATCGCTCTGGTTTGACGTTAAGTCGTAAGACGCGGATGTGCCATTGGCCGTTTGGGTAACCTGCCACGCAATCGTTTTACCGTTTACCACTCCGCCATTACCAACGCTTCCGTTAACCACAGATGTACCATCCGGAACGGTTACGCTTATCTCGTAATCGCGGTTTTCATTGGTATTATTGCGCTTAACGGTAACTGCATAACTCGCGACATCACCGGGACCAACACGGCCAGATGACGTAGCGGCCATTGTTACATCGTTTATACCGCGCACCAGATCCACCGGAATGGTACCTAGATTGGCCGGGTTATCGGCGTCACTGCCTACTACAATTGCGCCAAAGTAGCGGTCGCCTTCAAGGCTGTCTGGCAGTTGCCAGCTTACACGCATGTCGAAGGGTTCCCGAAGGGCAACACTGGTTGGCCCGTCAACGGATAATGTACCTTCGTCTACCGCTGGAACAACGGCATATTCTAATACAAAGTCATCGGTTGCCCGGTTTGATCCGGTGTAGTTTTGCACAAATACGTAGTAGGTACCGGCATCGGGATGCGCAATATTAACGTATTCATCCCAGCTTCCCGTGGTAGATGCTGCAATGATTTCAGAGGTGGAAATTGACTCATCACCGTTGATATCGAAAACCACAAACAAATCCAAATCTGGCGCAGTGGAGTCGCTAATCAATGCCACAAGGCGGTCGGTATTCTCTTCTACTTCAACTATCTGAAGATAGACACCATCGTCAATGTCATCCAGGAAGGTATCATTATCTGAATCTTCAGCCAGGGATTCGTTAACTACAGTCGCGGCTACTAAACCCGATGCACGGGCTGTAAAGTCAGTAATCTCAATGGCAACCAAATCCTTGATTAGCAGTGAATCTGCGTTGCGGTAGCTGGTTTGGCTAATGTCATCAGGGAAGTTGCCATTGGAAGCCACTACTGCAACTGGCAAGTGTAAATCAGGTGAATTTGCTGAAGTGAGTAATATCTGCGCAAATTCCCAGTCGCCATCATTGGCGTTCCAGGTATTTACAGTAACGGTAACTGTTTGAGATTGCCCTGCTGCAAGAGTGAATGAGGCCGGTGACACCGACACTTCAAGGCCGCTCGCCATGGCATCGCCGGCGACAGTCCAGCTACCCGCTTTTGTGGCGGTGAATGTGCGTTGCCAACTGCATTCAATTAAGCAATTGTTGTCTACCAGCGCCGGTATATTAAGATCTTTGGGTTCTCCTCCAAGATCTGGGTCGGCGGCTTCGTAATTGGCTTGTGTTTCTTCAATAATTAAACCGGCGTTTACCGCTTTGTTCACCTGAATACGACCCGATCCCATATCCAGCCAGTTGGCATCATCCAATGAACCCGCCACCCGCAAATTCGATTCGGCAGTCATCATCAGCGCTGATCGAATAGCATCGGCACTCCAGGTGGGATTTACCTGACGTACCAGTGCGGCAGCGCCCGCTACATGAGGAGACGCCATTGATGTGCCATCCAGGTAAGCGTAATCCGCTGGGGCAGGACTGGTGGTTTCGTGGCCGTAATGTTCATCGGCATAGGCTGCATAAATTTGTACACCCGGTGCGCTCACCATGGGCAGCAATGTGCTTATTTCGGTATTAGGACCGCGCGATGAAAAGCTCGCCACCGTATCTAACGAATCCTCATCAATAGACAAGGTACCCGACGTAGTAGAAATCGTCGCTCTGTGGCCTGAACCACTTGCCAACCAGGTGCGTAACTGATTACCCGCAGCGAGACTAACGTGAATACCGGGGATTACATATACATCACCTACCAGGTTATTGGCATCGGCCGACACGTTTGCCAGAATATAACCACCGGCACCGCCGTCTGCGACATTTTTGGCTTTTTGTACCCGGGCGATTTCGCCTCGATCACACATTACTATTTCACCATTAAACGTGCCTGCTGGGAATGGTGCCAAACACTGTGCCGGGTCGCCGTCGGGGTCGTTGGCATTGGTGTAATCTCCTGCGTACACCACGGTAGCCGTAATGCCTGCGGTATTACTTTGCCCGGTTATTGTGGAAGGCGCTGATACCCCACCAGAAAATCCAGACAGTGTTTTTGTGAAATCCACTACGCGACCGTGGTCTGTTGCTGCAACCGGAGTGATCCAGGGCGCATATTTATCGCTGGTTGCTGCCGCGGGGCCATCGTTTCCGGCAGAATGGGCTACAAAAATACCCGCGTTATTGGCTGATAACCAGGCTTCACTGAGTGCATCGCCCCATACCGCCTCGCCACCAGAAATCGAATAGTTAATCACGTCTACAATGCCTGTTTCGATAGCATCATCAATAGCGCTGATCGCCAGACTGTAGTAACAACCGGTGTATTTGTCGTCAGATTCACCGGGTAAACAGGTTTGAAATGCGATGATATTGGCATGAGGTGCCATACCGGAAATCTGGCTGAAGGCAAATTCACCCGGATAGCCGTCACTGACTTCCTCGTCGAACGCCAAACCATACACAGGAACGTTATTCAGGACGTTGCCTGCTGCGGTACTTGCAACGTGTGAACCATGCCCGTTGTAATCCTCGCCGTTGCGATCAAGTCCAATTGGAAATACGTCGGTATCGGCGTACTGACTGGTGATCAGTGAATAGCTGTATACGCCGATCAGTTTGTCGTTACACAAGCCCGGGAAACTACCCGCACAATCACCTAAATAATTTCCCGACCCCAATGGGTTAGTATGGGTATAGCCATCGCCGCCGGTCGCGGCAAAAGAAGGGTGATCGGTGTTAATACCAGTATCAAACACGGCTACAACAGTGCCTTCACCCATGGCATCAAGGCCACTGTCTGCCGCGCCTGACCACACTTGTCGTGCGCCAGTTAATTCGGTACTGGTATCGGTATTCAATTTAAGCTTTTTGTCAGCTTCTACGGCTTTCACACCACTGAAATTGCGGATTGTTTCTGCCTCTGCAGCGGTCAGGTTCATTACCACACCGTTGATTGCATACTGAAATTGCTTGAGCGGTGTGGTGTTACCCGTAACGGATGCCACGCGATTTAGCAGGCCCGCCTGTTGTTGTTTTAAATAGTTGCGGTACGCAGTTACTTCACGCTTTTGGGAATTAACCCGGCTGAGTTTACCTTTGGTTGCATTAACTGGCATGGTAGCCTCAAAACCGCGAATGCCGCCGCTGTACTGGGCTACCGATGGTTCGGTGAGACGAATAATATAAGGTTGTTTCTCTGAAGCATTTGCGGTAGCGCTGGATGCTTGATGCGTTACTACATTAACTGGTTTGTTTACCGATGTTGGTTCAATAGCCTGATTATCGGCAATAACTGTACTGGTGAGTAACAGTCCTGATACGACGAAAGGCACAGTGTAAATTGGCTTCACTTATACTACTCCATAGCGGTGGCCGGTTTTCTGTCGGCTTATAATTTTGTCGAGTTTTATCACATCAGGCTATCTGGTGTCATAGGCTTTTACGAAACTTTGTATAAAGACCGATCAATTCACCAATAGTTTTCAGTGCATTATTTACACGTAATTTTAGCAGTGAATTAACCTGAGTTTTACATCTTGCAAAAAAGTAGAAGAACCATCACGTTTCTGTGATTCCAAAGAAATGTTTATCCTCACGTTAACGTAAACTAATTGTTAAATTAGTCAGACGCTCCTTTATTACCTGTTCTACGATAGATATAGGTTAAAAATCCCTTTAGAGGACGCCAATGAACGACAGAAATCACCTCGACCATGTTGCCTTAACGCACGAGGTTAAGATCATAGAAAACGGGCTGCTCGATATTCCCATGCTGGCCATTCTTGATCCAGATGGAAAAATTTATCCGGGCGCAACTGTGCCGCAGATGGACCAAACACTCGCTGGTAAAATTTATCACACGATGGTTTACACGCGCCTACTGGATGAACGTATGGTGGCTGCCCAACGCCAGGGGCGGATCAGCTTTTACCTTGCCAGCACCGGCGAAGAAGCCGCGGCGGTTGCCAGTGCTGCGGCATTGTCTGAAAACGATATGATCATGAGCCAGTATCGTGAGCAGGGTGCATTAGCGTTTCGTGGATACCGTACCGAACAGTTTATGAACCAAATGTTCTCTAATCGTTTGGACCCGAATAAAGGCCGCCAGATGCCCATCCACTATGGCGACAAAGCACTGAACTTCATGACTATCTCGTCGCCACTGGGCACACAAATTCCGCAAGCGGCAGGCTATGCTTATGGGCAGAAATTGGCGGGTAAAGATGCCGTTACCATCTGTTATTTTGGTGAAGGTGCAGCATCAGAAGGGGATTTTCACGCGGGTGTAAACATGGCGGCAGTACTAAATTGCCCGGTTATTTTCTTCTGCCGTAACAACGGCTACGCCATTTCTACCCCTGCTGCGGAGCAGTTTGCCGGTGATGGTATCGCCTCACGTGGTATTGGCTACGGGGTGAAGACCATTCGGGTCGATGGCAACGATCCATTGGCGGTTTACAGCGCTACCAAACAAGCCCGAGCAATGGCACTGGAAACCAATCAACCTGTATTGATTGAAGCCATGACTTACCGACTGGCTGCGCATTCTACGTCTGACGATCCCAGTGGTTATCGTTCTAAGAACGAAGAAGACAAATGGCGCTTGAAAGATCCGCTTTTGCGCTTTAAACAATGGCTACTCAGTAAAGGCTGGTTAGACGAAGCCGCAACAGACCAATTTATGCAGCAAACGCGCAGCGACATTCTGGCTGCGTTAAAAACCGCAGAACAGGTAGCGGTAAATCCGTTGGCCGACATTGTTGAAGATGTGTATGCCGAGGTGCCCTGGCATTTGAAGGAGCAACGCGATGCGTTAATTGCGCACGTGAAAAAGTATCCTTCGAAATATCCTAAAACGTCAGGGGAGCAATAAGCATGGCAAAATTAAACTTATTACAAGCCATCAATCAGGCACTGATCACTGCCATGACCGACGATGAGAAAGTCGTGGTGTTTGGTGAAGACGTTGGCTATTTTGGTGGTGTATTCCGCGCAACCAGTAATCTACAGGAAAAATTTGGTAAAGCTCGGTGCTTTAACACGCCACTCACCGAACAGGGCATCATTGGTTTTGCCAATGGTTTAGCGGCGCAGGGCAGTGTACCGGTTGCCGAAATCCAGTTTGGTGATTACATTTTTCCCGCATTCGACCAAATCGTGAATGAAACCGCCAAGTTTCGCTATCGTTCAGGCGGTCAGTTCACCTGCGGTACGCTTACTATCCGCACGCCTTACGGTGGTGGTATTTCTGGCGGTTTATATCACTCTCAGTCGCCAGAAGCGTTTTTCAGTCATGTACCAGGCTTAAAAGTGGTGGTGCCCCGCGATCCGTATCAGGCGAAAGGTTTGCTGTTGTCGGCTATTCGCGATGACAACCCGGTGCTGTTTATGGAGCCAAAACGCTTGTACCGCGCTTCAGTATGCGAAGTACCAGAAGAAGAGTACACCATCCCATTAGGTAAAGCCGACATTGTACAGGAAGGTAACGACATTACGTTGCTGGCCTGGGGGGCTCAGGTTGAAACCATTAAAAAAGCGGCTGATATGGCGCTGGAAGATGGTGTGTCATGCGAGATCATCGATTTACGCAGTATTCTTCCCTGGGACGCGCAAACGGTTGCGGAGTCGGTAATGAAAACAGGTCGCTTGCTGATCAACCACGAAGCACCGGTTACGTCCGGTTTTGGCAGTGAAATTGCGGCGCGTATTCAGGAACAGTGTTTTCTGTACCTGGAAGCGCCGATCACGCGCGTGTGTGGCCTGGATACTCCTTTTCCGCTGGCGCATGAAAAAGAATACATGCCGGATGAATTTAAAACTTACGAAGCCATTAAGCGCGTACTGAACTACTAAGGGACAAAACATGACAGATTTTATTTTGCCCGATATTGGCGAAGGCGTAGTGGAATGCGAGCTATTGGAATGGCTGGTAAAAGAAGGTGACAGGGTTGAGGAAGATCAACCCGTTGCAGAAGTGATGACCGATAAAGCGACGGTACAAATCCCGTCTATGCATTCAGGCACCATTACCAAATTATTTTATAAAGCTGGTGATATTGCCAAAGTACACGCGCCGCTTTTTGCGATGGCACGCGACGGCGAGACTGAAGCGCCTGTTCCGGTGAGTGCAGCTCAAACGCCATCTCCAACACCTGCAACTGAGGTTACAACACCTTCAGTAGCCAATGAAACCTTCATTCTGCCTGATATCGGTGAAGGTATCGTAGAGTGCGAAATCGTTAAGTGGCACCTGAATGAAGGTGACCATATGGAAGAAGATGATGTGGTAGTAGAGGTGATGACCGACAAGGCGGTAGTGGAAATACCCGCCAAATATGCCGGTATCATGACGAAGCGTTATCATCAGGAGGGTGAAATTGCAAAAGTGCATGAACCCCTGTTTGAAATGCGCGTTGCAGGCAGAGAAGCTGTTACATCGATGGCTACTGCTAATACGCCGCAAACACCAACGGTTAAATCTGAACCTTCAGTTGGTATGCAAAGCCAACCTGTTGCGCAATCGACTTATCAGCCATCGCATGGGTTTAGTGAAGGAAGTGAAGAGCCTGTTAAGATGATTTCAGGCAAAGTTGCGGCCAGCCCTGCTGTTCGCAGGCTTGCCCGTGAAAATGGCGTAGATTTAAAACAGATAAATGCCACGGGTAAAAAGGGCCGTGTGCTGAAAAAAGACGTACTGGCGGTGCTGAATTCGGCTGTTATCCAGCCCAATGCTAATGATGTTAACGTGCCTGTTAACAACGCGTCGGTGAAACCTGTGGCAGGTGATGTAAAACGCGTACCACTTACGCCGGTTCAGCGTGCTATGGCTAAGCAAATGACCCGTTCAGTAAGCACTATTCCGCACTTTACGGTATCGGAAGAGCTGGACATGCGGGGTTTAATGAACTTAAAAGCCATGCTGAGCGATACGTTTGCTAAGCAGGATATCAAACTTACGTACATGCCGTTCTTTATTAAGGCGTTGTCGTTATGTATGCAGGAATATCCCATCTTCAACGCGCGTTTGAGCGAGGATGAAACGGCGCTGGATTACCTTACCGATCACAATATCGGTTTTGCAGTGGACAGCCCGATTGGATTGCTGGTACCGAATATTAAAGGTGTACAGGATCTGAGCGTAATGGACATTGCCCGCCAAATGCAGTCTATTGTGCAGGCTGCCCGGGCCGGTAAGTTGTCTTCTGAACAACTGAAAGGCGGTACAATAAGCATTTCCAATGTGGGAGTGCTGGGTGGTACCACGGCAACGCCTATCATTAATCATCCGGAGCTGGCGATTGTTGCGTTAGGCAAAATGCAAACCCTGCCCAGGTTTGATGCGAATGGTAACGTAATAAGCGCATCCATTATGCACCTGAGCTGGTCTGCCGATCACCGGGTAATCGACGGCGCTACCATGGTGAAGTTTAACAACCTGTGGTGCGATTACCTTAGTGAACCGGTAAAAATGCTGAGCAAGCTGCGCTAGTTTGGCATTGTCACAGGCAGGTTGTCGGCGATACACTTACGCAATTGACGCCGGAGCAACAGGCTCCGGCATAATTTTAACGCCCGCTGTACAGATAGCAGGCCGTTATTCAGTTAGAGAGCCCGACTTTGCTAAGTTACCTTCATGGTTACCACGCTGGTAATCACGCCGATTTAATCAAGCACATCACCTGGTTGGCTGTATTAGACAAGCTTCATCAGAAAACCAAACCGTTTTCGTTAATCGATACTCACGCAGGTGCTGGCTGTTACCCGCTGGACGGAGCGCAGGCGCTAAAAACCCAGGAATTTAAACGCGGTGTCGCCTTGTTGCAAAACTGGAAGCCTGAGCATCCTGTGTTACGACGGTATCAGCAGGTAATTGGCGATTTTGTAGCGCGTCAGCAGTACCCAGGTTCTCCGTTGATCTCGGTTTCGCAACTGCGCGACAACGACCAGCTGCATTTGATGGAGCTTCATCCCGGCGAATTCGAACGATTACGCGGTGCAATTAAACAATATCGTGGCAATGGGCATAGTCATGTGCATCATCGCGATGGCCTGGAAGGCACCATTGCTATGTGTCCGCCAAAGCCCAATCGTGGCGCCATTTTAATCGATCCGCCCTATGAACAGCGCAAAGAGTACAACGCCGTGATCGCCGCCGTTGAACAGATCCTTAAACGTTGGCCCCAGGCACAAATTGTACTGTGGTATCCATTGTTGTCTGAACGGGCGGGTGACAAAACCGGTCAGTCGGAAGCCATGTGCGAGAGTCTGGCATCGCTGCCTCACAATGTGCTCAAAGCAGAATTGTGTGTTGATGATGCCTCGTCAGATACTGGGATGTACGGTTCTGGCGTGTGTTTAATTAACCCCGCGTGGCAAATAGATGCTGTGCTAACCGATATCCTCAACGAACTCACCCCGCAAATGGGTGTAACGGCCACTTCGACTGTTCGCTGGTTACATCAAATCGACGCATGAAACCCCAGGGCATAAAGCACTTTTATATTCCGGAAGAACAGTCAATTTACTTACTGTCGCATACCGACGCGAAGAAATTGAAAGACTGGCTGGCGCTGTGTATAGAGCAGTTAGGTGCCCTGGGCTATCGCGATATTCATTTGATCGGTAAAGGCGCTTATGGATTTGCGTTTGCCGGAATTGATCAGCAACAGCGCCACCGGGTATTTAAATTTACCCGTATCACGTTACCCGCCAGCATACAGGATAGATTGGAAGAAGAGGCCTTTATGCAGTCGATGGTAAAGCATCCTCTGGTACCAAAGGTACTCGATTTTCACCAAAAAGGCCGGCAGTCGATTTTAATGATGGAGCGTGCGCCAGGACTGGATTTAGAACAAGTGAGTTTGCGTGATGGCGCTTTGCACCCACGTTTGGTTGTAAAAATTGCTGTTCAACTGGGGAAAATCCTATTGGATCTTCGTCAGCACGTGCATCAGGGGCAATTTCGGCCGATCGTACATGGCGATATCAAACCCTCTAATCTGGTATGGGACGAAGAAAACGAGCAAATAGCGCTCATTGACTGGGGATCATCGGTATTCGCCCAACTGGACGAGCATTTGCAGCCCGTTCAAAACAATGTGCTGGATTTAATGTCTGGGGACTTGCAGCAAACCAATGCCCGGTTAGGCGATGTGTATTTTATAGGCGATGCCCAGTTAAATGGTGCCTTGTCGAGCCCAAGGTTTGATGAACAGGGTATGGCCAGCACCTTGTATGCACTTGCTTCCGGGCAGTCAGCCCGATTTGCCCGGCAGGTTGTGCCACCGTCTTCTCTGGGGTTGCCCCGGGTATTGTCAGACATTTTAACGTATATGCTTAGCGACGACGAAAAGGCCCAGCGTGAAGGCGGAGATTACTTGCTATCGCATTTGTCGCTACTGGAAAACCTGGTATTTGGTGGTTATGTACCGCCTCAAAACGAAGCATTACTGCCCGTTTGGGTAGGACGTCGCAGTAAATCCATCGAAACCGTAGTGTACAGCTCGCGTAAGTCTTTCTTGCGAGAGCGGGCGTCTGATACCAACCTGGCCGACACCGTACAAGCACTTAATTATATTAACGATGCGCAATTTGAGCGGTATTATAAAAACTATCTTGATGGGATGGGCGACACAGAAAAAGGCTTTTTGGCCGCCATTAGCCGATTGGCAAAGTATCCCGTTGTGGGCGGACTGGCCATCAACTGGCAACCCGAGGGGGTGTACATAGATTCGAGTTTGAACCTTCACGAACCGGATAAAAAATACGCCTTTGAACAAGCCGTGAACAATGTAGTGATGTTGGCTCGCGCCATTCATCGCAAAGGGGTGTTTAAATGCTGTTTATTTGATGCTAAAAACACGCTGCACTTCGATCGGGCCACGCCAGAGGGGGCGTTTGTAGCAGCGCCGGGCACCCGTATTCCTTACGAAAAATCAGTACAAACATTGAGTGCCAGCGAGAGCCGTTTGCACTCGTATTTTGAAGACGGTGACGACCCGGATGAACTATTGGCGTTACCCGCGTCGATTATGGATGCCATTGCTAAATTGAATACCATACACCATACCGGATGCATTATTTTTGAAGCGCTGAGCCACCATCTTAAAATTCACAGTTACTACCGATTACTTGATCACACCAAAGAAAATGAGTTTAATGCGCTGTTAGATGTAATCGTGCGGGCGTTACCGGAAATCAGTGGGGAAGGGATAAGCGGCTTCATGAAACTTCCTTACAAAGACACGCGGTACTTTGACCACCGCGCACGCTGCGCAGATAAATATTATCCAAGAAACCCCAAAGCACAGTAGCCTGCCACATTACGCTGAGTAAATAAGCAGAGTATATGCGCAAGTAGTATGTGTTGTTTTCCCGGGGAATAAATACGTTTTAGGAGATATCCTTGGAACAACAAAACGAAGTTAAATTGTCTTCATTATTAGAGTTAGAAACTTTAGAGCACGGATTGTACCGCGGTCAAAGCTGGGATCTTGGCTTTCGGGCCCTGTTCGGCGGGCAGGTACTGGGGCAAGCCCTACAGGCTGCGTATCAAAGTGTGCCTGAAGATCGTGTTGTGCATTCTTTTCATAGCTATTTTTTGTTACCGGGCGATGCGCAAAAACCTGTTGTTTATGATGTAGAAATTGTACGCGACGGTAAGAGCTTTTCAGCCCGTCGGGTAAAAGCGATTCAAAATGGTCGCAATATTTTTTATATGACAGCGTCTTTCCAAACACCGGAAGCGGGAATGAGTCACCAATATGCCGATATGCCAAATGTACCGCCGCCCGAAGACGTTGAACCCGATATCAGAATGTACGAGCGAAACTATGAGCATTTGGGGCGTCGCATGCGTGAGGCCCTTAGCTACCACCGTCCAATTGATATTCGTACTGTCGATGCTGTGGCGTCATTCACGGCCAAAAACCGCAAGCCGGTGCGTGCCACCTGGTTAAAAACCAATGAAATGTTGGGAAATAATCAGGCAATGCATCAGGCTGTACTGTCTTATGCCAGTGATTACCATTTCCTGAGCACATCATTGCAACCTCATGGTGTGCAGATCACCGATAAAAACCTGGTAATAGCGACTATTGATCACGCAATGTGGTTCCACCGCCCGGTAAATATGAATGAATGGTTGTTATATGTAATGGAAAGCCCGGTCAGTGAAAATGCACGTGGCTTGGTTCGTGGGCAGATATTTAACCAGCAAGGACAATTAGTCGCTTCTACTATGCAGGAAGGATTGATGCGTTTGCGCGAAGAATAAGCGTAATTATTCCTGTGTTTAAGAATAATCTGATATCGAATACTGGCAGGCTATTTGGCCTGTCAGATTGCGAACATACAGCACAATAAAAAATGCCCAGAACTTAAAAAGCTCCGGGCCTAGGGGAATGGCTCATTGCTGAGCCGTGCGCTAACTTTTACAAAGGGAGAGGATGTATAGTATTCACGCGGTTTACCAATAATAGCGTAAAACTGCTCACTTTATAAACAAAATTTTGAAAATTTCTTCAAACTGGCTGAATTATAGACCAATATCTGCACGCATCAAGCAATCAAATAAAATAAATCCACCGAAAGTGAACATATTTTAAACAGGTTGTGCAACATTTATCCACAAATTGACGACCGGTTTTACCGGAAAAACGGTCATACTGCATCTTTGTATAAGTTTATCTGCAATCTTCAGGTTATAACATTCACCTCATGAATAATGGTAATCCCAAATTGAAGTCACCTGCTGCATTGTGGTTTCTGGTAGCCAAAGTAGAATACGTTTCAAAGCAAGATTACGGTTTAAGCCAAAACCATTGGCTCAACGCAATCATCACATGTTTGCATACTGTTCAATAAGGCATCGATTATGAAAACCTACAAAAGCCATATTCCACCATTGCGCACACTTATGGGCCCTGGTCCGTCTGATGTTAGCCCTCGGGTACTCAATGCGATGGCACGCAGTACGGTTGGTCACCTGGACCCGGATTTCATTGCGCTGATGGATGAAACCAAAGAGTTGCTCCAGTATGCGTTTAAAACCAAAAACCCGTTAACTATGCCAATTTCTGCGCCGGGCTCGGCGGGAATGGAAGCGGCATTTGTTAACCTGGTTGAACCTGGTGATACGGTAATTGTGTGTATTAATGGGGTGTTTGGCGGTCGCATGAAAGAAAATGTGATCCGCTGTGGCGCTAAAGCAGTGGTAGTTGAGGATGCCTGGGGCACCCAAACCGATCTAAATAAACTGGAAGACGCACTCAAAGCGCATCCTGAAACAAAAATTGTTGCGTTTGTTCATGCTGAAACCTCCACGGGGGTGCGTAATGACGCTGCGGCAATGTGTAAACTTGCGCAACAGTATAATTGCCTGACTATTGTGGATGCAGTTACTTCACTGGGTGGTATTGAAGTGGCAGTGGATGATTGGGGTATCGATGCCATTTATTCAGGTTCACAAAAATGCCTAAGCTGCGTGCCCGGCATTTCGCCGGTATCATTCAGCCCACGTGCCGTAGAACTTATCCAATCCAGAAAAACACCGGTACAAAGCTGGTTTTTAGATATGAATCTGATTGTTGGCTACTGGGGGCAAGGTGGTAAGCGGGCATATCATCATACCGCACCGGTGAATAGTATTTATGCAACACACGAATCATTAGTGATATTGCACGAAGAAGGACTGGAAAACGCGTGGGCGCGTCATGCGCGATTACATGACAAACTGGTGAGCGGGTTAGAGTCGCTTGGCCTTGAAATGGCGGTAGACAAAGCGTATCGGCTACCTCAGCTAAATGCAGTAAAGATCCCAGACGGCGTAGATGACGCAGCGGTGCGCAGTAGATTACTAAACGATTTTAATCTGGAAATCGGTGCCGGTCTGGGTGGATTTGCAGGCAAGGTTTGGCGTATCGGACTGATGGGCGCCGGATGTACCGACAAAAACGTGGACTTTTGTATTGGCGCGCTGAAAACTGTTTTAAACTAAAAAATTCCTCTTAAAGCTTAGGGTTGTAATAAATAATTGTTATTTACTTACAACTAACGCTAGTATCGTCTCTGTTAGTTGATCGGATAAAATTGACTAACAGGGATGTGTTTCAAGTTTCAGGCACAACGCTGCCGCACACTTTTCATTTCCCGCATTGCTCACTTCCGGGTTAAACGGCAATCATCATTGCGTTACATTCTATAAGGTTTGTTTATGCTACACAGAATCTGGCTCGCATTTATTGTCAGTGCGTTTGCTGCCACATGTTATCAGGCGTTCTTTGGCGACCACCCTCAGGGATTCCAGGACGTTATGTCCATGGTCAGCAGCATGGCCACCTTAAGTGTAGAAATCGCAATCGGGTTGATTGGTGTACTGGCGTTTTGGCTGGGGATTTTTGAAGTGGCAGAAAAATCCGGTTTGATACAAAAATTTTCCCGAATTTTAGCGCCATTTTTGTGCCGCATCATGCCAGATATTCCGCGTGACCATCCTGCGCTGGGCAGTATTACCATGAATATGTCGGCCAATTTACTGGGACTCGATAATGCTGCCACACCGTTTGGTATCAAAGCTATGCAGGATATGCAAACACTGGCACCTAAAAAAGATACGCTTACCAATAGTCAGATCCTGTTTCTGGTATTAAATACCTCCTCAGTAACGTTATTTCCCATCGCTGTATTCTTATATCGCGGCGAGCAGGGCGCAGCGCAGCCCACCGATGTTTTTATCCCTATTCTGCTGGCTACCAGTGCGTCTACTCTTGCTGGGTTGTTTGTGACCTGCGCAGTGCAAAAAATCAATTTATTCAACCGGGTGGTAGTGTTGTATCTGGTAGCCGTGTTTGGCTTATTAGCGGCGGTAATATTGTACTTTGCACAGTTGGCCGCTACCGAGCTGGCCAGCCAGTCTGCCATAGTGGCAAATAGCTTGTTGTTCACTTTTGTAGTGGGTGTGCTGATTAGTGGCTGGCGCGTGGGCAACAATACCTATGAACAATTTGTAGACGGGGCTAAGAAAGGATTCGATGTTGCCGTGTCACTGATCCCGTTTTTACTCGCGATGCTGGTTGCAATTGGCATGTTACGGGCCAGTGGCGTAATGGATATTATCGTGCAGTGGATTGGTGCTGCGGCGATATGGCTGGGGTTTGACCCGCGCTTTGTCGATGCGTTACCTACCGCGCTGATGAAGCCGTTAAGCGGCAGTGGTGCCAGAGCGTTGATGATAGAAACGATGCAGCATCATGGTGCTGATTCCTTTGCTGGTCGTCTGGCGTCGGTAATGCAAGGTTCTACTGAAACCACATTTTATATCCTGGCCGTGTATTTAGGTGCAGTAGGCATTAAACACTCACGGTATGCTGTTGCCTGCTGTCTGGTTGCCGATGTGGCGGGTATTGTTACTTCGATAATTGTGAGTTATTGGTTTTTTGGTTAATTGTGTGACAGGCTTTGTTCATACACCGTTAAGTTTCAGGTTGTCATGATTCAACTTCACATTTTCAGGAGTTAAACATGCGTTCTACTTTGTTATTTGCAATATTAATGAGTCTGACTTTGTCGGGCAATGTACTGGCTAACAATGATCATGAACACCGTCGGTTGGTGAATGTAACCGGACAGGGTGCGGTAAGTGTGGTGCCAGATGCGTTTAGCATCAGTGTATTAATAGAAGAACGCGGGCCGCTGGTAAGTAAACTCAATCAACAAATGGCTGCGCGATTAACCTCAGTTGTGCAATTTTTATTGGCATCGGGTATTGAAGAAAAGCATATTCAGTCGATGTCGGTTAACCTTACTCCCTGGTATGAACACACACCTAACGGGCGGGAAGATAAGGGGTTTATTTTATCCCGCGAGGTACGCGTAACCTCTAAAGCACTACAAACCTATGATGCCATACTCGATGGAATGTTAAGCCGCGGCGTAGACCGCATTCAACGCTTTGAATTTATAAATACCGATGCCTCTGAAGCTTATCAACACGCCCTTGTTGCGGCTGTTCAGGATGCAAAATTGCGCGCGGGCTTGTTAGCGCGCGAAATGGGAGTAAAATTGGGCAATGTGATTACTATTACCGAATCAGCTGGTTACAGTGCCCCGCCAGTGATGGCTACCATGCGGATGAAAGACGAAATGAGCAGTAGTCTGCCTGGACAGACAGATATCACTGCAACTGTGTCTGTAACCTTTGAGCTGATTGAGAACTACCATTAAGAGAGACACAACTTGAGCAGCAGTACTTTTTATTCTCAGCTTATCGCCCAGGCCCGGAGTTTGGTTGACGGTGAGCACGACATGATCGCGAATATGGCCAATATCAGCGCGTTGTTGTACAACCAAATGGACAACGTTAACTGGGCTGGGTTTTATATTTTTAAAGAAGAACAGCTGGTATTGGGGCCGTTTCAGGGGCAACCGGCGTGTATCCGTATCCCGATGGGTAAGGGCGTGTGCGGCACCGCCGCTGCTTCCAATACCGTTCAGCGGATTGAGGACGTACACCAGTTTGAAGGCCATATTGCTTGTGATGCTGCGTCTAACTCGGAAATCGTGATCCCCATCGTGGTAAACGACAAGCTTATTGGCGTATTGGACATAGACAGTCCCATTTATTCGCGTTTCAGTGCGGAAGATGAAGCTGGCCTGTGCGAAATTGTTAGTGTGCTGAGCAGTACGCTGGTATGAAACACTTAGTTGACATTCAGGTGGTATTAGCCACCTGGCAGGACATGGAAGATGTGTTCGAAGAGCCCGACGAGGCCGCAGAACGGTTAAATACTATTCTGCATATGGTGTACGACCGGGCAGAAGATGACATTTCGGTAGAGCGTCTGGAAGGGTTGTTGGCGCACAGTTGGTCAATTTGGCATCAAGATGAAAATTTATTGTACGTAAATGACGATGATTTGCTTGATTGGGTTGACCATCTGCTAGCAACTTGGGATGATGAAGACAATCTCGATTAACTCTTACATACGTTAATATTGATGGAATCATCACAGAAGTTTAGTAACAGTAAAGAAGTCATTGCCTTTCTGGCAGAGACATTCCCTCATTGCTTTAGCCTGGAAGGCGAAGCGCGTCCATTAAAAATCGGTATTTTCCAGGATTTGGCCGAACGACTGCAAGAAGACGAGCGGGTCAGTAAAACACTGCTGCGCTCGAGCCTGCGTCACTACACCAATAGCTGGCGATATCTTTACAGCATTAAGAAAGGCAATTTCCGTGTTGATTTGGATGGTAATCAGGATGCTGCCATTGAGCAGGAACATGAAGACCACGCCAAACAGCAACTGGATGAAAGCAAAGCCAAGGCTGCTGAAAAGCGCAAAGCGACGGCAAAACCGCCTCGCAGAAAACCAGACGGTCGTTCAGATGCTAAAAATGGCGCCGAGCGTCAGGCAAAACCTGCGGCTGGTCGCTATAATGGAACTAAATCAAAAACTAACAGACCAACTAAAGTACCCCCAGCAAAATTAACGGATGCTGATTTAACAACTGGTACTGCGGTTACAGTAAAACTGGGTAAAGCGCCTATGTATGCTGTAATCACTGAAGTTGCGAAAGACGGCGTTCATGTTCAACTGGATACGGGGATGGTGGTTAAAGTCAACCCAGAGGCTTTACGTCTAGCACGTACCAAGAGGTCGTAATATGAAAGATTTACTCCGAGTTTCCGTTGCCAGCGCTATTTTAGCGTTAAGTGTGGGTGCTGGCGCAGTAACATCAGGGAATAGTGTAGAAGATTTACCGGTTCTCCAACAGGAGCCGCAGCATTCGTCTGCCGCTAAACGAATAAGTACCTTGTTCACTCGAGAGCACTACAAGCTTATTCAACTCGATGATGCACTCTCGGAGAAAGTCTACGACCGTTTTTTAAGCGCGTTGGATGGTAATCGCAATGTGTTTCTGCAATCCGATATTGACGGCTTCGCCAAATACCGTGATTTATTTGATGAAGCGTTAACGCGCGGTAATCTGCAGGTTGCATACGATATGTATAACCTGAACTTAGAACGCCGTGTTGAGCGTTACGAGTTTGCGCTGACCCAATTGGGTAAGCCGTTCAATTTCGAAAAAGCCGGCGACAAGTTTTATTTCGATCGCGAAGACTCACCATGGCCAGCCAGCAAGTCTGAGTTGGATGAATTATGGCGTCAGCGCGTTAAATACGATGCGCTAAATTTAAAACTGGCCGGTAAAGAGCCTGAAAAAATTCAGGAATTACTGACCAAACGCTACGAGCGTGCCATTAAGCGTTTGAAACAGACGCAAAGTGAAGATGTGTTCCAAACCGTAATGAATGCATTTGCCCGTAGTATTGAAGCCCACACCAGTTATTTGTCACCCCGCAACGCCGACCGTTTCCAAATGGATATGAATTTATCGCTGGAAGGTATTGGTGCGGTGTTACAAAGCGAAGATGACTTCACTGTGATCAAAAGCATTGTACCCGGTGGTCCGGCAGACAAATCAAAAGCGTTAAAGCCCGAAGACAAAATTGTGGGCGTAGCCCAGGCAGATGAAGATTTTGTAGATGTAATTGGCTGGCGTCTTGACGACGTAGTTGAATTGATCAAAGGGCCAAAAGGCAGCGAAGTGCGTTTACAAGTACAAAAGAGCACGGGCGATAGCACGGCGATATCAGTGATCAATATTGTTCGCGACAAGATTAAGCTGGAAGATCGCGCCGCCAAGTCTGAGGTATTTATACCCGAAACTGGCCCCCATCAGGGCGAGAAAATCGGAGTGATCAATATCCCCAGTTTCTATAACAACCTGCATGTTGATGTGCTGAAAGAAATTAACGCACTTAAAGCTCAGGATGTTAAGGGTATTATCGTTGATTTACGCGGTAACGGCGGCGGATCGCTGTCGGAAGCTACCCTGGTGTCAGGTTTGTTTATTGAAAGTGGCCCTGTGGTACAAATTCGCTACGAAGGTGGCAGAATGAGTGTGAATCAGGATACCGATGGTCAGGTGTCGTATTCTGGTCCGTTAACAGTATTGGTTGACCGCTACAGCGCATCTGCGTCTGAGATTTTTGCAGCGGCAATGCAAGACTACAATCGCGCATTGATTATTGGTGAACAAACCTTTGGTAAGGGAACCGTTCAGCAACACAAAGGGTTAGGCCGTATTTACGATCTATACGAAAACCCGCTGGGCAGCGTGCAATACACTATTGCTAAGTTCTATCGCATCAACGGCGGCAGTACACAGCACAAAGGTGTGGTACCGGACATTTTATTCCCATCGCCTATTGATCCGGCAGAGTGGGGAGAAAGTCAGGAAGAAAACGCTTTGCCATGGGATAGCATTAAACGCGCTAACTATACTACGTTTGGTGATTCGCAATCGGCGATAGATGTACTGTCAGCCAAGCACAATGTTCGCATTATGCAGGATCCAGAATTTGCATACATGCAGCAAGACATTGAAGAGTATCGCAAAAACAAAGATAAAGCGTTTATTTCGCTGGTTGAATCAGAGCGTTTGGCTGAAAAGCAAAAGAACGAATCTGAAGCACTCAGCCGCGCAAACGAACGTTTGTTAAGACTGGGTTTACCTAAGGTAGAAAACCTCGATGATTTACCGGAAGCATTGGAAGACATCGATCCTTACCTGGCGGAAGCGGCCAATATCACACTGGATATGGTAGAAACAGGTAAGTACGCATTTAAACAAGGGTAACTCAAGAAATACCGAAAGGGGCTGGCGTTTGCCAGCCTTTTTTACATTAAAAGCAGTGTTGAAAAATACAACAATAAAATACGTTATTAAAACAATAATAAAGGGAACAATATGGCGATTCGCGGTGAGTTTTCTTCTCGTATCGGGTTTATCCTGGCGGCAGCGGGATCAGCAGTGGGACTGGGAAACATCTGGGGGTTTCCAACCCAGGTAGCCAGTAATGGTGGTGCGGCATTTGTGCTTGTGTATTTGCTATTAGCATTTGCCCTGGCATATCCGGTATTAATGGCAGAGTTAATCATTGGGCGTGCCCACCGGGCGAACATGGTGGATTCGCTGGGTAAAATTACCTCCAATCCACTGGGCAGATTAACCGGCCTGTGGGGCTGTGTTACCGTGTCATTGATTCTGGCATTCTATGCCATTGTAGGCGGTTGGATGATTGCCTATTTAGGCGAATCTTTATCCCGTCCGGTTATGCCGCAGGCACTAAGCGACTGGTTTATTAGTTATTCACTGAGCAGTAACCTGGTGTTCTGCGCACTGTTTCTGGGTCTCACTTCTTACATTGTGCTGGGTGGCGTAAAGGCCGGTATCGAACGCTGGTCTGTTCGTTTAATGCCTACTTTGTTCATCCTCATGATAGTGCTGATTGTGTATGTAAGTTTCCAGCCTGGTGCGAGTGAAGGCTGGGCAGCTTATCTGGTTCCCGATTTCTCACTGGTGCTCAATCCTGATTTATTAATTGATGCAATGGGCCAGGCATTTTTCTCTATGTCACTGGGTGTAGGAACCATGCTGGTTTATGGCTCCTACATGAGTAAAAATGAAGATCTGCCCAGCATTGGTGCGGCTGTAGCACTGGTAGACATTGGCGTTGCGATTATTGCTGGTATGCTGATCATTCCAGCCATGTACGTGGCACTGAACAATGGTGTGCAAATATTTTCAGACAGTGGAGAGTTAATCGCCGGTGATCAACTGATTTTTACCGTTCTGCCCGCACTGTTTAAAACCATTGGGCCAATTGGGATTGTAGTTTCAGTTGTGTTTTTTGCGCTCATGGTGATTGCTGCACTCACCAGTTCCATTTCAATGCTGGAAGTGCCGGTAGCGTACTTGTCTGAAAGTCGCAATATGCCGCGCAAGCGCGCAGTGTGGCTGGTTACTGCTGCTATTTTTGTGCTCAGCACCGCCATTATTATACATTTCTCTGTATTGTTCGGATTTGTAATCGACCTGACAACCAAATACAGCCAGCCATTACTCGGCTTTGCTTTGTGTATCTTTGCGGGCTGGGTTTGGAAGCGCAATGAAATATTAGATGAGCTTAAAGCGAGCGCGCCTGATATGGAACAGCGTTTATTCTGGAAGATTTGGCCCTGGTATGTGAAATTTGTGTGTCCGGTTGTCATTCTTGTGATGTTTTATCGGTCAGTGATGTAAGGAATAGTCATGACGTCTCAACAAGAAATTAAACAACCCAGTTTGCTTGATGCCTTTATCCCCATTGTTGCCCTTGTGCTGATGATGGGCACAGCGGTATTTTTGTTTGCCGATAATTCGTCATTCGGTCCTAACCAGATAGCACTGCTTATCGGAACGGGGCTGGCTGCTATTATTGGAATGAAAAATGGTCATCGCTGGGCGGATATTGAAGCTGGAATTATTCAGGGGATCTCGGTATCACTTGGGGCCTGCCTAATTTTGTTAGTGGTGGGGGCGTTAATTGGTACCTGGATGCTGGCCGGTACTGTCCCTACGCTAATCTACTATGGTTTAGAACTGCTAAACCCTTCAATGTTTTATGCTGCAAGCTGCCTTATATGTGCCGTGGTAGCCATGAGTATAGGCAGTTCCTGGACGACTGCCGCAACCGTTGGTGTTGCCCTGATGGGCGTGGCGGCAGGCATGGATATGTCGGCGGCGATCACTGCGGGTGCAGTGGTATCGGGCGCTTATTTTGGCGATAAAATTTCTCCATTATCTGAAACCACCAATCTGGCACCGGCTGTGGCTGGTGTGGATTTGTTTGACCATATTCGCTACATGCTGTGGACTACTATTCCCAGTTTTGTACTGGCACTACTGCTGTTTGTCATTTTAGGTTTCAGCGCCTCTACAGACCAGTCGGCTGCAAAAATCCACGAAATGCAACAATTGCTGGACAATACATTTAACCTGAATTTGTTGATGTTGGTGCCGTTGGTTGTGCTACTCACCCTTGCTGTACGCAAAATGCCTGCTTTTCCTGCCGTAGCGATTGGCGCGTTATTGGGTGGTGCCTGGGCCATTATTTTCCAGGGCGACGTCATTTTGGGTATGAAAGACGGCGCGGACTCTAATGTGGTTGGCACGGTAAAAGTAGTATGGACGGCATTATTTGACGGCGTGAGTTTTGACACCGGCGATACCACACTGGACAGCTTGTTAAGCCGTGGTGGTATGTCATCTATGCTCAATACCATCTGGCTGATTATTTGTGCTATGTCTTTTGGTGCCGTTTTGGAACGGGTAGGGCTGTTGAACCGCGCGGTGAGCGCTATATTGCATGGCGCCAAAACCGCTGGCGCTATGGTTACCCGCACCATTCTTACCTGTATTGGCACCAATTTGATCACAGCTGATCAATATATGGCGATTGTTATGCCGGGTCGTATGTATAAACAGGAATTTGAAAAGCGCGGTTTGAATCAGCTTAATTTATCGCGCAGCCTGGAAGACGGCGGTACGCTTACATCACCATTGATTCCATGGAATACTTGTGGTGCATACATGCACGGGGTATTAATGGTGCATCCGTTTGAGTACATTTTTTATGCGTTTTTCAACGTTATTAACCCGTTCCTGGCGATGATATATGCTTATCTTGGCATAAAAATCCTGCGTATCACGCCGCCAGAAATCGTGGTTGAATCATCATCTACAAAGTAATCCAGCAAAGGAGAGTGTATGACATTAATGGCTAAACGCCGTGCCGATTATCGCGCGCCGGCATTCACAATCAGCGATATTGATTTGAATGTGACCTTACATCCAACGGCTACGCGTGTGATCAGCAACCTCCAGGTAACGCGACAAGGTAAGCACAGTGAGCCTTTGCAACTGGACGGTGAGCATTTAACGTTAGTGTCAGTAAGTCTCAATGGACAAGAATTTACCCTTTTCACTCAAACCGAAGTGGGTTTATTACTGGAAGATGTGCCTGATAGCTTCTCATTAACCATTGAAACCGAAATTAATCCCGAGGCAAATAAAGCACTTGAAGGTTTGTATTTATCGAACGGGGTGTATTGTACACAATGCGAAGCGGAAGGATTTCGCAAAATTACCTATTATCTCGACCGACCCGATGTGCTGGCACGGTTTACCTGTACCGTAACAGGAGATAAAGCGTCACTGCCCACCTTGCTGGCAAATGGTAATCCTGTTTCCCGGGGCGACAATGACGATGGTACACATTGGGTAACCTGGCAGGATCCTTTTCCGAAACCAGCCTATTTGTTTGCACTGGTCGCCGGTAGTTTTGATCAGTTGACTGATACGTTTACCACTGCCAGTGGTAAGGCCGTTGCACTGGAATTATACGTTGATAAAGGTAAGCGTGAACGAGGTGTGTTCGCCCTGGAAGCCTTAAAGCGATCAATGCGCTGGGACGAACAGGTGTTTGGTCTTGAATACGACCTGGATATCTACATGATTGTGGCGGTAGATTTCTTTAACATGGGCGCTATGGAGAACAAAGGCCTGAACGTGTTCAACAGCAAATTTGTGCTGGCCGATCAGGAAAGTGCTACCGATGAAGATTTTTTCAATGTGGAGTCGGTGATTGCACACGAATACTTCCACAACTGGACGGGTAATCGGGTAACCTGTCGCGATTGGTTCCAGTTAAGCCTGAAAGAAGGTTTAACGGTATTTCGCGATCAACAATTCAGTTCTGATATGAGTTCACCGCTAAGCAACCGCATTAAGCAGGTGCGGGTAATGCGTGAACATCAGTTTGCTGAAGATGCCAGCGCAATGAGCCACCCTATACGGCCCGACGAAGTTATTGAGATGAATAACTTTTACACCGTGACGGTGTACGATAAAGGCGCTGAAGTTATCCGTATGATGCATACGTTGTTAGGACAAGACGGTTTTCGAGCCGGGATGGACGAATATTTTCGACGTCATGATGGACAGGCGGTGACGTGCGATGATTTTGTGTCTGCGATGCAGTCTGCAACCAGCATCGACCTCACCCATTTTTCATTGTGGTATAGCCAGTCTGGTACACCGGTTGTTTCGGTTAAACGCGAAACAACCGATTCGGTGACAAAGCTGATAATCAGCCAGACAACACCAGCCACTGCCGGTCAGCCGGTTAAACAACCTCTTTTTATCCCGTTACAGGTTGAATTTATTAATGAACGGGGTGAGCACGTTTCCCCTGATACCCCAATGTATCGTGATAATCTGTGTATTTTAGATCAACCAGACATTGCTCTTAGCTTTACAGGAAAAGGCAACACTATTACACCAGTGGTGTTAGGTGACTTTTCGGCGCCTGTAAAATTGCAATCGGATTTAACGCCAGATGAATATTTGCACGCTTTTCGATTTGCTAAAGACGCATTTTCCCGATGGGATGCGATACAGCAATTATATAATTGGGCTATTGAACAATATTACACGGGTCAGTCGCAACATGTTTCACCAGCGTTGTGGCAAGGCTTGGTTGCCGCGGTAAAAGCAGAGCAACACAATCCTGAATTGCTGGCTGAGTGCCTGGTTGTGCCCAGTTTTGAAGCACTGATCCAAAGCCGCACTAATATTGATGTACATGCACTTTACAAAGCGCGTGAAGCGTTTGTAACTGATTTGTCTGATACATTGGCAAGTATGCTCGATGCGATTTACCAACAAAACCAAACCGGTAGCTACACATATACCGTTGGGCAAGTCAGTGCGCGTCGTTGTAAGAACACGGTTCTGTCTTTGTTAGCTCGTCAAAACGATACGTCAGCCATTATTCGTAAGCAGTTTGAACAGTCTGACAATATGTCAGATTCGCTGGGGGCATTAAAAGCAGCGCAAATTCATAACTTAGCCTTGTTCAGTGAACTTATGCAGCAGTTTGAACAGCGTTGGCACAATGACCCACTGGTACTCGATAAGTGGTTTGGTTTACACGCAACATGTGCGCGCGCTGACATTTTGGCGCAGCTTACCCTGTTGCGCCAGCACCCACAGTTTAGTCAGCAAAACCCGAATCGGGTAAGGGCAGTGGTTGGCAGTTTTGCTTTTTATAACACAACAGGCTTTCATGCCGACGACAGCTCGGGTTACCGGTTTTTAACCGACTACCTGCTGGAGCTGGATAAGTCCAATCCGCAAGTGGCATCGAGATTAGTGACGCCGCTGACGCAATGGCAGCATTTTGAATCAGGCCGCCAGGCATTGATGAAAGGGCAGTTATCCCGACTGCTGAATCATGCTGGGCTGAGTAACGATCTTTACGAGAAGGTTAGCAAGGCATTGAGCTTTGGCAACAATGACTAACACCGACAAAGTGTACTTTTTCACGCTTAACGAATCCTATTCAAATTGCCAGGCCCTATACAGTGGCCTGGTTCCTCACGCCTTGTTACAGGCCGAGAACGGTATTCGGGTTCAGGTACCGGCAGGGCGGTTAAGACGCTTCATAGATAGCCGTGGTTTATGCGGTAGATTCAGGTTAATTATAACCCCTGAAAATAAAATTAAATCTTTTGAGCGCATTCGCTAGCTTTGTACTATAACTATCAATCAGTTATTCCATTAAATTCGGTTTACACTCAGGACTTTCAGTAGCGTCAATAAAAGATGTTTACGGCATTTTTTCAACTGGTACGATTAGTTCTTGCTATCCGTGAGAAATGATGTAATCATTTTGTTAAATAAACCGATGTGTGTCGTTTTATCAGCAGCTTACTGCTGAATCAGGAGTATAAAAATTATGATAACCAGGCCTAGCGCATTCAAAAAATCGCCTATCGCAGCCGGACTACTTGCATTATTCGGAGCGGCTTCGCTTCCGGCAAGTGCTGCGTCATGGGATGTTGGTGATGTTTCGATATCACTCGACTCAAACTTTACTTTAGCTACCAGTATCCGCATGGAAGACCGCGACTACAAACTGATTGGTAACAGCAACCATCCTCAGTTTAATTGGTCTGGTTACAATGCGGCTACGAATGTTATTTATCCCAGCGGTGATGTATGGGCCCTGGCGGATGGAAGCTATTCAAGCAACGGTGATTTGGGTGATTTAGCGCACGATCCCGGCGAAGCGTTTTCAACGCAGATTTCCGGTAACCACGAATTGGATATTCGCTACGACAACATTGGTTTCTTTGCGCGCGGATTCTGGTTCTACGATTTCGAACAAATGGATCACGATCGTCCATGGAGCAACCCCATCACCAATCAGAAAACAGAATTGTGTGATGATCCCGAAGCCAAAAAGCTGCTTTGCTCTGATGTGCGTTTACTTGACGCCTTCTTCTATGGCGACTGGTGGGTTGGCGAAAAGCCATTAACCGTTCGCGTAGGTCAACAAGTTATCAGCTGGGGTGAGAGCACCTTCATCCAACACGGTATCAACACTACCAACCCAGTAGACGTAACGCGCGCCCGTACACCTGGTGCAGAGTTAAAAGAAGTATTTATTCCGGTAGGCATGGTATACGCGTCGCTGGGTCTTACCGATACGCTCAGTATTTCTGGTTACTACCAGTACGAATGGGAGCGTAGCTGGTTACCTGTTGCAGGTAGCTACTTTGCAACTAACGACTTCGCGGCAGAAGGCGGTCAGGCGAATAACATTCAGTTAGGTTTTACCGGTAACCCGGATATCGATCTTGATTTCCTGTTGGCGTCGTTAAATGGTTTAGGCGATGCACTGCGTGCAGGTGCCAATGCATCCCAAATCAGTCAGGCCTATCTGGCGTATCCTACTAAGGTTGCAATTCGCGGATACAGCGATCAGGCACACGTCGATGCCGATGACCAGGGTCAGTATGGTATTCGCGTAACCTATTTCGCCGAAGCACTGAATGAAACTGAACTGAGTTTCTATCACATTAATTATCACAGTCAGCGTCCACTGATTTCGGGTGAAACGTCTAACTTTACTGCGGCGGGCATTGGTGCAGATCTGGCGTTTTTGGCCACCAACAACATTACCCGTAACAACATCACTGAGTTGCAGGCGTTTACAGAAGCTAAGTTCTACTATCCGGAAGACATCAAGTTATACGGTATGAGCTTTAACACCAACATCGGTACCACTGCACTGGCAGGTGAATTTGCTTACCGTGTTGATGAGCCACTGCAAATCGACGACGTAGAATTGCTCTACATGGGTATGCCAGAACAGCTGGCTAATGCAGGTTTACGCCCGGATTTAGCGGGTATTTCCCAGTTAAATAACATTGGTCGTGCCGTGGGCCCAGGTGAAACAGCCGAAGGTTTTGTGTTCTCAGATACCTGGCAGGCACAGTTTACCTTGTCACACGTATTTGGCCCGGCGTTTGGTACTGATAACTTCGTTCTGTTAGGTGAAGCGGGTTATGTAAACATTGTGGATTTCCCGGATCCATCGGTAGTGCGTTTAAATGCACCGGGTACTGCCCGTACACCATCACTGGAGCCAACCGAGACCGGCAATCCGCGTACAGGTTTACACACTGGTTTGTCTAACGGTCCGGAAACCAACCCATTTGCTACTGACGATGCATGGGGTTACCGCATTCTGGCCGTGGCTGATTTCAACAACATTTTCGCAGGTGTGAATTTGCGTACACGTGCAACCTTCTCACACGATGTGGAAGGTACCACGCCTGATCCGCTGTTCTTATTCACGGAAGGGACTAAGTCAGCCAATATTTCATTTACGTTTGATTACTTGAGCCGTTGGTCAGCTTCCGCGTCTTACAGCAGTTTCTGGGGTGGTATTGGTACCACGAATGCGCTGTCTGACCGTGACTTCATCTCGTTCGACATCAAGTACGCAATTTAACTGAGAGTAGTAAGGTTATGATGAAAAAGATTGGAATTATTGCTGCTGCATTAACCGTTGCGTTATCTGCAGCACCATTGCAAGCAAAAGTCAGCAGCGCTGATGCTGCAAAATTAGGTACTGAGCTCACTCCTCTGGGTGGCGAAAAAGCGGGTAATGCCGACGGTTCTATTCCTGCCTGGAATGGCGGTATAACCTCAGCGCCTGCAGGCTACAAGGCGGGTGATTTCCACCCTGACCCTTATGCCGGTGAAGCGCCGCTGTTTACCATTACCGGAGCGAACTACAAAGAGCATGCTGCCTTTTTGTCTGACGGCTTAATTAAGATGTTTGAGACCTACCCGGAATCATTCAAATTGCCTGTATACAAAACACACCGCTCAGCGTCTAACCCACAGTTTGTGTATGACGCAACCAAAGCAAACGCAACGCGTGCAGAGTTGTTAGATGGCGGTAACGGTATGTCAGGAGCCGCGATTGGTATTCCTTTCCCTATTCCTGCTAATGGCTTAGAGGCGATTTGGAATCACATTGCGCGTTATCGCGGGCAGGCTGTGCAGCGCAACGGCGGTCAGGCCGCCGTAACTGCTAGCGGTGATTACAACGTAATTGGCTTCGACGAGCAGTTACTTATTCAGTACTCTCAGGATAATGCAACCCCTGAGTCGTTATTGGCAAACAACGTGCTGTTTATGTTTAAACAAAAAGTAACGGAACCTGCGCGTTTGGCAGGAACGGCATTGCTGGTACATGAAACACTGGATCAAATTAAAGAGCCGCGTAAAGCGTGGACTTACAACACGGGGCAGCGCCGTGTACGTTTAGCACCAAACATTGCTTATGATACGCCTGGAACAGCAGCCGATGGCCTGCGTACCACAGATGACTTCGATATGTTCAACGGTTCACCAAACCGTTACGACTGGGAGTTAAAAGGCAAGAAAGAGATGTATGTTGCTTACAACAACTACAAATTGCACAGTAATACCGTAACTTATGGCGATATTCTGACACCCAATCACGTTAATCCAGACTTAACCCGTTGGGAAAAGCACCGCGTATGGGTAGTGGAAGCCTCATTAAAAGATGAGTTCCGTCATATCTATCAGAAGCGCGTATTCTTTATCGACGAAGACAGCTGGCAAATCCAACTGGCCGATATGTACGACAACCGTGGAGAACTGTACCGCGTAGCAGTAGCTTATGGCGTTAACTACTACGAAGTACCTACTCAATGGTCAACACTGGATGTATATCACGATCTGAACTCTCGTCGTTACCTGGCGATTGGTCTGGACAACGAAGAGCAGATGTATGACTTCTCAGTTCGTCCGGCTGAAACAGAGTTTACGCCGCAGGCTCTGCGTCGCGAAGGTATGCGTTAACAGAGAACAAACGGGCACAGTAAATGTACCCGTTTATATAAGTGAGGTAGTGGTGAAAGCCATCTGCCTCATTGTTTTACTAAACAGATACAACTTACCCAACGGTAGGGCGTGTCTTACACAGCAACCCAACAACAATAACAATAAACCCCTTTGTTCAGGGTGATTACGTTGCTTTCACAGCAGTAGCATGCCTTCATAGCGTGTACTTTATCCGGAGGTTTAACCCTTTAATGCACAAATTGATTTCTTCCGTGCTAATTCTCGTTTTTTCGTTAGTTTGTCAGGCAGAGCAAGCATACCAAGCCCCTTTGGTACGAGAATCACTATTACTGGATATTGAGTCTGAGTCTTTCGCTGTTGCAGTGGGAGAACGGGGTCATATTCTTATTAAGCAAGGTGATAAAGAATTCACTCAAGTTAATGTACCCACACAGGCCACGTTAACATCGGTTACCGTTATTGGTGACAATATTTGGGCTGCTGGCCATGACGCCGTTATTATCCATTCGCCCGACCGCGGTCAAAGCTGGGAAATTCAGCACAATGATCCTGATCTGGATCGTCCTTTTCTCGATATTCTCTTTCTAGATGCACTTAACGGTATCGCTATTGGTGCTTATGGTTTGTTTTATCAAACGCAGGACGGCGGAGCGAATTGGGAGTCGATAAGACACGCCTCATTTTTAAACCCAATGGATCGTGAATATCTGGAAGAAATTCGCAAAGAAAATGAAGATTTCTACCAGCAGGAGCTCGAATCGATTTTACCGCATCTCAACCGAATCAGTATTGCCAGCGATAACACCTTGTATCTTGCTGGTGAAGCAGGTTTGCTGGCATTTAGCGCAGACAATGGTAGTACCTGGGAGCGTTTTGACATCGAATACACGGGGTCATTTTTCGATATTCAGAAGTTGGAAAATGGTACCGTTGTGGCAGCCGGCTTACGTGGCAATATTTTTGCTATGAAAGAGGGTGAGGAGTGGCAATATCTGGAAACCTGTAACACCGCAACGATCAATTCAATTATTGTTCGCACTGATAATGTATTTTTTATCGGTAACAACGGCGTGGTGGTAAAATCAGCCATTCCACTGTCGCTGAGCCCGCATGATCCCTTTGCTTCTGAGGATGAATGCACGGTGTCTGATGGTGTGAGTATTACCACTACAGAAAGTAAGTCTGCGTTATTAAATGCTGCCACCGTTCAGGGTGAAACCATTGTTACTGCCGCTGACGGCATCTATTCACTTTCTTTGGATTAAATCAGTTTTATGTCTTCTTTTAGCCAATTTTCAGAAAGGTTGATTTTTAAGAACCGTCCAGCCGTTATTTTGCTGTTCGTGTTCGCCACGTTATTGCTGGCATTCCAGGCTTCGCGTATGAAGCTGGATGCCGGTTTTGAAAAAAACATTCCGCTTAATCACGAGTACATGCAAACCTACATGGCTCACCGCAAGGATTTCGGTGGCGCTAACAGCGTGTTGGTAGCCGTGTGTGATCGCGACAGCGATATCTTCAATAAGCCATTTTTTGACACTCTCAAAAATGTACACGACGAATTATTCTTTATTAATGGCGTAAACCGTTCTTTGGTTGTATCGCTATTTTCACCGTCTACGCGTTTTACCGAAATTGTTGAAGGCGGATTCTCT
Source organism: Aestuariibacter sp. GS-14 (assembly GCF_006494365.1). Taxonomy (GTDB): domain Bacteria; phylum Pseudomonadota; class Gammaproteobacteria; order Enterobacterales; family Alteromonadaceae; genus Alteromonas; species Alteromonas mangrovi. The sequence continues at coordinate 378,525 of NZ_VHIP01000003.1, read as the reverse complement.
GGTGGGCCGGTTATTCCAGCCGATTTTAATTCGTCGAATCCCAAAGCACTGGAAACCGTTGCTGCCAACATTGAAAAGGCAAAGATTGTAGGCCGTCAGGTATCGAATGATTACCGGTGTGCCATGGTAACGGCACAGTTACTGGAACTGGATCCGGAGACAGGCGAGCAATTAAATACGCTTGAGTTAGCGCAGGTACTGGAAGACAAACTTCGTGGTCAGTTTGAAAATGATCAGGTGAGCATTCACATTATCGGTTTTGCAAAAATGATTGGTGATGTAGCAACCGGCGCTAAGTCTGTAGTGCTGTTCTTCGCGATTGCCATTGTGATCACCGCACTGATGGTGTACTTCTTCTCGCGCAATGTCATGTTAACTGTACTGCCTATTGCGTGTTCCGTGATTGCGGTTATCTGGCAAATGGGCTTGCTCACCACACTGGGTTTCGGTTTGGATCCCATGTCTATTTTGGTGCCATTCCTGGTATTTGCTATTGGTGTTAGCCATGGCGTGCAGATGATTAATGCCGTTGAAAAGAACATAGTAAAAGGCAATAACGCCAAAGAAGCTGCAATGTCCGCTTTCAGAGCATTGCTGATTCCAGGCGGGATCGCTTTATTATCTGATACCGTCGGATTCTTAACCCTGTTAGTTATTGATATCGGTATTATTCGCGAATTGGCTATAACCGCCAGTTTGGGCGTGGCAGTAATTATTCTCACTAACCTGGTTTTATTACCAGTCTTAATGAGCTACATCCGCTTCCCTGAACATTATTTGGACCAGTTTGCTGGTCAGGAAGCCAAATCAGAAGGCATGTGGCACATACTCGACGTGTGTACCAGAAAAGGTACCGCTATGGTGATTGTGTTGGTCACGGCGATGTTATTCGTGCTTGGTGTGGTTCAGTCGAAGAAAATGCAAATCGGTGATATTCAGGCTGGCGCGGCCGTATTGCACGAAGATTCTCGTTACAATCAGGACACAGCGCTAATTACCAATCGCTTCGAAGTAACCGTAGATTACATCTCCGTGTTGGTTGAAACTTCAGCTGAAGCATGTACGTCTTATGATGTAATGCGTGCTATTGATGATTTTCAGTGGAAAATGACCAACATCGACGGCGTCCAGTCGGCCGTTTCGCTGGCCTCTATCGCCAAGGTTATTAATGCCGGTTACAACGAAGGCAATCCGAAATGGCAGGTGCTGCCTCGCAATCAGCAAACGCTGGTGCAAGCCATTTCTCGGGTACCCACGTCCTCAGGGCTGTTAAATGGTAACTGCTCGGTGATGCCTATCATTTTGTTTATGGAAGATCACAAAGCCGAGACGATTACCCGCGTAGTGAATGCGGTTAAAGCATTCCGCGATGAGTACCAGACTGAAGATATGAAGTTTAGCCTGGCATCAGGTCCGGTTGGCGTAATGGCTGCCACAAACGAAGCAGTGCAAGCAGCTCAAATGCCGATGATGATCTATGTGTTTGGTGCGGTAATCATTTTGTGCTTAATGAGTTTCCGTTCGTTGCGTTCAACCATTGCAGTAGTGTTGCCACTGTACGTAGTTTCCGTGCTGGCTCAGGCGCTGATGACTTATCTCAACATCGGTTTAACCGTTTACACACTACCAGTTATCGCACTAGGCGTGGGGATCGGTGTTGACTATGGTATATATATTCTGTCAACCATGAGCATTCTGATTAAGCAGGGTATGTCAGTGAATCAGGCTTACCTGGAAGCATTGAAAGAGCGTGGCAGTGCTGTGTTGTTTACCGGTGTGACACTGGCAATCGGGGTAAGTACCTGGGTATTTTCAACACTGAAATTCCAGGTTGATATGGGCATTCTGCTTACCTTTATGTTCCTGGTTAACATGTTAGGAGCCATTGTTGTACTGCCAGCATTGGCGCGGCTTCTCTGGTTTAACCGTACCGAAAACTAATGAAAAATATTTTTTCGCATAAGTAACCAAAAAAGGAGCCGCAATGGCTCCTTTTTATTTGGATTATTTGCATAGTTATCTAAAATGTAAAAAAGATGTAAAACGAGCTCTTTTATTTCATCGCTTATTTAGCGAAAATATGCTTGTACAATCTATACTTAAACTAAAAATACTCTATAGGTAAGCACATGACAGTCAGCTCTCAGCGCTATTCAGTTTTGCTTGAGAACGTTTTTTCGTTAATCGACAAAAAAGTCGATAACCAAAACCGAACACTGATCACCACGTTCGGTCGACAATTATTCAAAAATATTCCTTTAGATGACTTAGAGCATCGTAACGACAGTGATTTATACGGGGCAACGCTGAGTTTGTGGAATGCGTTTGCCAATTATGACGGCCAGCGTCCTTATGTTCGCGTGTTTAACCCGGAAATCGACAAACACGGCTGGAAGTCTACACATACTATCGTAGAATTGATTATTCGCGACATGCCTTTCCTGGTTGATTCCATTCGCATGGCACTCAACCGTTTAGGCATCACTGCGCACATGCTGATCCACAGCCCGATGAACATCGATCGCGATGACGCGCATCAATTGGTTCGATTTGGTGAAAGCAAGGCTACTACGAATTCTCGCGAAACAGTGGTGTTCATAGAAGTAGATCGTCAAACCAGCAAGGCAGATATTGACCTGCTAACCAAAGAGTTATTCTCCACACTGGATGAAGTGTCGCTGGCAGTATCTGACTGGCAGCTAATGCTGGACAAACTTTCCGCGATTACAGCTCAGGTGAAAAAGGCAAAACTGCCAATTGCTAACGACAGAAAAGACATTGCGGTGCGCTTCCTTGAATGGTTGAACGATCACAATTTCACTTTGATGGGTTATCGCCATTACACAATAAAGGCAATTGAAGGCGATCATCAGTGGCATCCGGATAACGAAAGCAGTCTGGGCCTGATGAAAAACTCCATCAGTGATAAAGCGCGTTTACTTTCCGCGATGCCCTCCAGCGCGCAAAAGGCTGCGTTGAGTCCTCAGTTATTGTTACTGACCAAAACCAATTCACGCTCGCGCGTTCACCGTCCTGCGTACATGGATTACGTGGGTATAAAAGAATTCAACAGCAAAGGCCAGGTGATTGGCGAGCATCGATTCCTTGGTTTGTATTCTGCCAATTTCTACAACAGCAGTACCCGTGATATCCCATTGTTGTCGGACAAAATTCGCCGTATCTGTGAGCTGTCTGAATTTGATCCGCGCACTCACGCATTTAAAGCATTCAATAATATTGTTGAAACCTACCCACGCGACGAGCTGCTACAAACGCCAGAAGAAGAAATGGCTGAAATTGTACGCGGTATTTTCCAGATGCAAGAGCGTGGCATCACGCGCTTATTTGTTAGAAAAGACACCTTCGGTCGCTTTTTCTCGTGCATGGTTTATGTGCCAAGAGAGCGCTATAACACCCAATTGCGCAAAGAAACACAGGCACTATTGCAACACTCGCTGGGGGCTGCTGGTGAAGTTGAATTTACCACGTTCTTTTCTGAATCTGTGTATGCCAGAACGCACTACATTGCCCGGGTAAACGACAACAATGCGGAAATCGATGTGAAGGAAATAGAACAGAATATCATTGAATTGACCAAGACCTGGAGCGACAGATTGTCGTCTGCGTTGTCGTCTGCCTATGGTGAAGCCACAGCGAAATCTCTGGAGCGCAAATACGTTAACGCATTTTCGCGTTCTTACACTGAGCACAATTTACCCACTGCGGCCTTGGTTGATATTGAAAAGCTGGAATTGCTGTCTGAAGAAACCAACATGGGCATGTTGTTTTACCGCCCACAGGAAGAACAGGCTGACAGCCAAATTGTTAAGTTAAAGCTGTTCCACTTGCACGAGCCAATCCATTTATCTGACGTATTGCCGATTTTGGAAAACTTTGGTCTGCGAGTGATTGACGAGAGCCCTTACAAGATTAACTGCGCCGACGGCACTGTTAAATGGGTAATGGACTTTACCATGCTGCATAAGAGCGGCAACGATTTAGACATGGATAAAGCCCAGGCACTATTCCAGGATGCGTTTGCCAAAGTATGGTACAACCTTCTGGAAGACGATGGTTTTAACCGCTTGGTATTGAGTGCTGAACTCACAGGCCGCAACGTTACCATACTACGCGCGTTTGCTAAGTACATGCGTCAAACCGGTAGTAGTTTCAGCCGTGACTATATCGCCAACACGCTGTCTAACTATCCGCAAATTGCCGGGCTGTTAATTAACTATTTTGAAGAGATTTTTAATCCGACCCGTAAGTCGCGTAAAAAACGTCTGGAAACCCTGGATAGCAAAATCAACGAAGCACTGGACAAAGTGAGCAACCTGGATGACGACCGGATTATTCGCCGTTATCTTGATTTAATTAACGCTACATTGCGTACCAACTTCTACCAGAAAGCACAGGATGGCAGCGACAAGCCATACATCTCATTCAAGCTGTTGCCTGAAAAAATCCCGGAAATGCCATTGCCACTGCCTAAATACGAAATCTTCGTATACAGCCCGAAAGTAGAAGGTGTGCATTTACGCGGCGGTAGGGTAGCACGTGGTGGCTTGCGCTGGTCAGATCGTCAGGAAGATTTCCGTACCGAAATTCTTGGATTGGTTAAAGCGCAGAAAGTGAAAAACACCGTGATTGTGCCGGTAGGGGCAAAAGGCGGTTTTGTATGTAAGCAATTGCCAAGCGGTGCAACCCGTCAGGAAATTCTTGAGGAAGGTAAAGCCTGTTACCGCACCTTTATCCGCAGTTTACTGGATATCACCGACAACATTGTTAATGGTGAAATTGTTCCGCCAAAAGACGTTGTGCGATTAGATGAAGACGATCCGTATTTGGTTGTAGCAGCCGATAAAGGCACCGCTACTTTCTCAGACATCGCAAATGGCATTTCAGAGGAATATAGCTTCTGGCTGGGCGATGCATTTGCCTCAGGCGGCAGTGTCGGCTATGACCATAAGAAAATGGGTATTACTGCCCGCGGTGGATGGGAGTCGGTTAAACGTCACTTCCGCGAGATCGGCATTGACTGTCAAACCACTGATTTCACCTGTGTTGGTATAGGTGATATGGCAGGTGACGTGTTCGGTAATGGTATGTTGCTATCGGAACATACCCGCTTAGTTGCGGCCTTTAACCACCTGCATATTTTCTTTGATCCCGATCCGGATGCGGCTAAAACGTATGTGGAACGAAAGCGTTTATTCGACAATCCAAGCTTGTCCTGGGATGATTATGATCGCTCGTTGATTTCCAAAGGCGGCGGTATTTTCAACCGGTCATCCAAATCAATCACACTCACGCCCGAAATGAAGAATTGGTTGGGTACACGTCAAAGCACCATGACACCCAGTGAATTGATCCACAATATTCTTAAAATGCCGGTTGACCTGATTTGGAATGGCGGTATTGGGACTTATGTTAAGAGTAAGAAAGAAAGTCACACAGATGTAGGCGATCGGGCGAATGATTCCTTGCGCGTAAATGGCCGCGATATTCGCGCCAAAATTGTGGGCGAGGGCGGTAATCTGGGATTAACACAATTGGGTCGTATGGAATACGCGTCCAATGGTGGCCGGGTGAACACCGACTTTATCGATAACGTGGGCGGCGTAGACTGTTCAGACAACGAAGTTAACATTAAAATCCTGTTGAACCAGTTAGTTAGCAATGGTGATTTAACGGTTAAACAACGCAATAACTTGCTGTATGACATGACCGACGACGTTGCCAACATTGTGCTGCAAGACTGTTATCGTCAAACCCAGGCAATTTCCATTAGCGAACGTACCGGTGTATCTTCAATTAAAGAACAGCTGCGCTTTATTCACGGTTTGGAGCGCGATGGTGCACTCAACCGCGAGTTAGAGTTCATTCCTTCTGATGACGAAATTTCTGATCGCGCAGCCTCTGATCGCGGCTTAACCCGTCCGGAACTAAGCGTGTTAACCGCCTATGGCAAAATGGTGCTGAAGGATCAGTTAAATATACCCGCGCTTACCGACAACCCCTATCACGGGAAGTTGTTAATCAGTGCGTTCCCACCCGTGCTGCGTGAACGTTTTGCTGCGCAGATGCAACAGCATCCGCTGCGGGCAGAGATTATTGCAACCAAGTTAACCAATAACATGGTTAATGACATGGGCCATAACTTTGTGTACCGCATGCAGGAAGAAACCGGCGCCGATATCGTTGAAATTACCAATGCCTACAGTGTTATTAAAGGCGTATTTGGCATCGGTAAATTGTGGGACGAGATTGAAGATCTCGATAACAAGATTGATGCACAGGCTCAACTGGCTATGTTGGAAAGCGCCAGACGTTTAATGCGCAGGGGCACGCGCTGGTATATTCGCCATGGCGATAGCTCAAAAGACATTGAAGCGTCTATCCAGAAGTATCAGCCTGCAGTGAATGATTTGTGTTCGAATCTGGCTAACTATTTGGTTAAATCCGAAATTAAGCAGTTGGAAGATGCCACTGCAAAATGGATTGATAAAGGGGTTCCGCAGGATATTGCCAGTAAAGTGGCGGCATTCAGCAATATGTTCAGTGCCCTGGATTTAACCCAGATCGTAGAACAGGATAAACACAATATCGATGTTGCTGCGCGTCTGTATTATCAAATGGGTTCCAAACTCGAACTTCATTGGTTCCTTGAGCAAATCAATACACAAGCCGTTGGTAACCATTGGCAGGCGCTGGCCCGCGCGTCTTATCGGGAAGAGCTGGATTGGCAACAGCGTTCAATTGTGTCGAACCTGCTAAGCAGTAACGCTGATTCCAAAGATGCCGATGCGATTCTGGCTAATTGGATGCAAAACAATGAAGGTCTGTTAAAACGCTGGTATCATATGATGAGCGAATTTAAGACCAGTTCAAATCACGATTTTGCGAAGTTTTCTGTAGCATTGCGAGAATTGATGCTTTTAAGCATGAAGTCTAACCAGTAAACTATGTGCCTTCGGGATTAATGGTACTGCAATATTACACTGCGGCACCCAATTGACTTAGTTAGCCCCGCTAGTCGGGGCTTTCTGCCACCTGTAGTCTGGTTATTTTTTATTTGTTGTCATGCAGGGGCAGCCAAACTTAACACGGTGTTATAACACTTCATGTACGAATTTATTCAAAAAGCCTTATTAAAATGCGAACCGGAGCACAGTCACGACTTTACCATTAAGTGGCTAAACCGAACCCAACGTACGCCGTTGTCGGCGCTGTACTCAGAAAAAACAGCAAACAAACCCGTTACTGTGGCTGGTGTGACGTTCAGAAACCCGGTTGGCCTTGCTGCCGGATTAGACAAGAACGGCGAATGTATTGATGCATTTGCCGCTATGGGCTTTGGTTTTATTGAAGTGGGTACCGTAACGCCTAAGCCCCAACCGGGTAACCCTAAGCCACGCTTGTTCCGTTTGCCGGAAAAGCACGCCATTATCAATCGCATGGGCTTTAACAATAAAGGGGTTGATTACCTGGTAGAACAGGTAAAAGCCAGCCGTTATGACGGTGCACTGGGTATCAATATTGGTAAAAACAAAGATACGCCCGACGACAAAGCACTGGACGATTACCTGATTTGCTTAAATAAGGTTTACGCCTATGCAAGTTATATCACCATTAATATTTCGTCACCGAACACGCCGGGCTTGCGCAATTTACAATATGGTGCGGCGCTTGAGGCTTTATTAAGTGGCCTTAAAGAAGCTCAGCGCACACTGGAAAAAGTACATAATAAATACGTGCCGTTATTCATTAAAATCGCCCCTGATTTAACTGCAGAAGAAGTTCAGGGTATTGCTGGTTCGTTGATTAAATGCGAAATGGATGGCGTGATTGCAACCAATACTACGTTGGATCGCAAAGCGGTAGAGGGCTTGGAACACGCTGGTGAAGCCGGTGGGCTGAGTGGCGAGGTACTGGTAAATCAAAGTCAGTGGATCACCGAGCAATTGCACACAGCATTGGCTGGAAAGCTGCCTATTATTGGCGTTGGTGGTATACACGATGTTACCACTGCCAAAGCCCGTATGGAGGCTGGTGCGTCATTAATTCAGGTGTATTCATCATTTATTTATCAGGGCCCTAAGCTCATAAAACAACTTGTTCAGGGGCTGTAATGAGTCAATTAGGTTTTCTGGTTACAACCAGTCGCGGAATGGACGAACTATTAAGGGATGAAGTGTCGCAGCTTTGTCCTGACGCCACGATAAAACAAAGTCCGGGAATGTTGCGGGTAGATGGCTCGCTTGAAGATGCCTATCGCGTGTGTTTGTGGTCCAGGCTAGCCAACCGCGTAATATGGATCCTCACAGACGGCGATGCCAGTTCTGCTGACGCCATGTACGACACCGCTAGTAAAGTAGACTGGTCAATGCAGTTTTCTACCAAAGATACCTTCAGCGTACAGTTTCACGGCAGCAGCCGGGCAATTAACAACACGCAGTTTGGTGCACTCAAGGTAAAAGACGCAATTGTGGATCATTTTTATGACGAAAGTGGTTCTCGCCCTGACGTAGAGCGCACCCAGGCTGACATCGTTATAAATGCACGTCTGAATCGCGACAAAATCACACTGGGTATTGAAATGTCTGGTGGCAGTTTACATCAGCGGGCCTACCGACAAGAAACTGGTCTGGCGCCGCTTAAAGAACACGTGGCTGCCGCCATGCTTATGCGCAGTGGCTGGACACAAGATACCTCGCAACCGTTGGTCGACCCCATGTGTGGTTCGGGTACGGTAGTAATAGAAGCTGCGTTAATTGCTGCGCAACGAGCTCCAGGCTTGCAGCGTCCTCGCTGGGGGTTTACGCACTGGCAGGGTCACCGTGCTGAGATTTGGCAATCCTTGATAGCGGATGCAGAGGCGAGGCAGATCACACCAGAGGTAAAATTATTCGCTAATGACATCGATCGCAAGCTGGTTGCCATGGCAAAACACAATGCCAATGAAGCCGGCGTATTTGAATTTATTCATTTCAATGTGGGTGATGCGTTAACGTTTACTCCACCCAAGGCAGCCTTTAAACCGGGTGTGTTGGTATCTAACCCGCCGTACGGTGAACGCCTGGGTGAAATGACAACGCTTATCCCGTTGTTTTCCCAATGGGGACAGCAACTAAAAAGTCATTGGCAAGGCTGGCATTTGTCGCTATTGAGCAGCAATCGTGAATTACTCCGGTTATTGAAACTCAGAGCGTCAAAAGAATACAGTCTGATGAACGGTAAGCTTGAATGTAAACTGGTAAATTACGCGCTTGATGAAGCGAATTGCCAGCAATATTCTGAAGGCCAGGACAATGATTTTGCCAATCGGTTAAAGAAAAATCTTAAAAAATTGAAACCCTGGATAAATCAGGCTAACACCAATTGTTACCGTATCTATGATGCGGATTTGCCTGAATACAATGTTGCAATTGACCGCTACGACGATTGTTTAGTGGTTCAGGAGTACGCTCCACCAAAAACCATCGACGCCGAAAAGGCAAAACGTCGCTTACAGGAAGTGTTGCTGTATTTACCGGCGGTTACCGACACGCCCTCCAAACAGATCATGCTGAAAGTACGTGAGCAGAAAAAAGGTAAGCAGCAGTACGAAAAAGTTAGCCAAACCGGCAACCGTAAAGTGGTATTCGAGAACGGCGCCAAATTTTACGTTAACTTAACTGACTATCTGGATACCGGGTTGTTTCTGGATCACCGCATAACCCGACAGGAAGTGCAAAAGCGGGTAAAAAATAAAGATGTACTGAATTTATTTTCCTACACCGGCAGTGTATCGGTATTTGCCGCGTTGGGCGGCGCTAGGTCAGTAACCACGGTGGATATGTCGAATACCTATATCAACTGGGCCCGGGATAATTTTAAGCTGAATAAATTATCTGGTGCGTACCAGTTTGTACAGGCAGATTGCCTTCAGTGGTTGGCAGGGCACAACAGCCAGTACGATTTTATTTTTATTGATCCACCGTCGTTTTCAAATTCGAAGCGGATGAATACAACCTGGGACGTGCAACGGGATCACGTAATGTTGCTGACTCAGGCAAAACGCTGCCTGAAACCCGGCGGCACCATCATGTTCTCGAATAACAGGCGCGGCTTTAAGCTGGATGATGAGGCAATGAACGCGCTTGGCTTAACTGCCCAGGATATTTCGGCTGCAACCATCCCTGAAGACTTTAAACGCCACAGTAATATTCATCAGTGCTGGATTTTACAATCGTGAAGCTGGCGTTATTTACCGGTCCCCAGTGTTGCTTGTGCAATGATGCCAAAGCGTTGGTAGCGCAGTGCTCTAAAGCATCTGCGATTGAATTAACTGAATTCAATATTCGGGAGAATCCGGCGCATTATCATTTGTATGCGGTGCGTATACCGGTACTCAAAAGGGAAGACAGCGAGGCTGAGCTTGGCTGGCCATTTACCCTGCAGGATTTGGAGTTGTTTTTGCAGTGAGTGTTTTACAGTTAAAAAATGTATCCGTATTGTTTGGCTCGCCGCCATTACTTGATGGTGTGGAGTTGGTTATCCAACCAGGCGAGCGCGTTTGTATTGTGGGTCGGAATGGCAGTGGTAAATCCACCCTGTTAAAAGTGATTAGCGGCGATGTCATTGCTGATGACGGCCAGCGTATAATTGAACGCGACACAATTATTGCAAGACTGGAACAGGATCCGCCGCAAACCACCGACATCGCGTTGTTTGATTATGTAGCGGAAGGGCTCGCCGACGTAGGCGAGGTGTTGAAAGGCTATTTCAAGTGTATCCAGCTTGTTGCCGATGATCCCAGCGAACAAAATCTGAAAAAGATGCAAGCATTTCAGGAGCAGCTGGACGCCAATAATGCCTGGCAGTTTGAGCAACAAATTGAACAAACGCTATCCATGTTACAACTTGACGGCAACGCTTCATTAGCCACGCTGTCGGGCGGCTGGCGACGGAAAGCCGCGCTGGCGCGAGCACTGGTGCGATCGCCTGATATTTTGTTACTGGATGAGCCAACCAACCACCTGGATGTTCAAATGATCCGTTGGCTGGAGCAAAGTCTGCAGCAATACAAAGGCGCTATAGTGTTTATCAGTCACGATAGGGCGTTTATTCGGGCCATGGCTACCCGTATCGTAGATTTAGACCGTGGGCAACTTACCAGCTACCCTGGGAATTATCAGCAGTACCTTGACCAAAAAGAACACGATTTGGCTGTAGAAGCCACGCATCAGGCAGAATTCGACCGCAAACTTGCGCAGGAAGAAGTATGGATACGTCAGGGTATTAAGGCTCGCCGCACGCGTAACGAAGGCCGCGTTCGCGCACTTAAAAAATTACGTGAAGAACGCGCTGCGCGCCGGGAACTCTCTGGTAATGTTGCAATGCAACAGCATCAGGGTAACCGGTCGGGTAAGCTGGTGTTCGAAACTACCGATTTGCATTACGCCATTGAAGGCAAAACCATCGTTAACAACCTGAATTTAACCGTACTTCGCGGCGAAAAACTGGCACTAATTGGGCCTAATGGCTGTGGAAAAAGTACGCTTATCAAGTTATTGATGGGCCAGTTAACACCTGATTCGGGAAATTGTCGTCAGGGAGCTAATCTGGAAGTGGCTTATTTTGACCAGCACCGCATCGCACTCGATTTAGAAAAGCCGGTTATTGACGTGGTTGCCGATGGTAAACGAGATTTGATGGTGAATGGCCACCCGCGCCACGTAATGAGTTACCTACAGGACTATTTATTTAGCCCTGACCGCGTAAATGCACCAGTAAAGTCATTGTCTGGTGGTGAGAAAAACCGTTTAATGCTGGCAAAGCTGATGCTAAACCCCAGCAACGTGCTCATCCTCGACGAACCCACCAATGATTTGGACGTAGAAACCCTTGAGATGCTGGAAACTCTCCTGTTAAATTACGCAGGCACTGTTATTCTGGTGAGTCACGACAGGGAATTTGTTGATAATGTGGTAAATGCCAGCTTACTGTTTACCGAGCAGGGTGTGATCCAGGAGTTTGTGGGCGGTTACGCTGACATCGAACAGTGGTACAACGAGCAAGGTAAAAGTATTTATTTGTCTGGCGCGTCAAAAACTGTAAAGAATGAAACTAAATCGGAAAATAACAGTCCGATTGCAAAACAACCGGCCAAAAAGCCGAAAAAGCTGTCTTATAAAGATCAGCGGGAACTGGAGACATTGCCCGCTACTATTGAATCGCTGGAAGAACAGGTTGAACAACAACAAGAACGTGTTAACGACCCTGACTTTTTTAAGCAAGACAGCGACACTACCACCGCCATATTAAACGAACTGGCGGCATTAGAAGAAAAACTATCTCATGCTTATGCGCGATGGGACGAATTAGAAAGCTTGCTGGATAGCACACAGCAGTAACAGGATTTTGAATGAAACTTAAACAGCTTACATCTGCAGTAATCCTTGCCACAACTGGCATGTCAGCAGCGGCAGCAACGTACACAATGACACCCGCTCCGGTGCAGGACTTATCGTTTTATAACTTCTCGCAGTCAATTGATAACACTGGCGCTATGGTGGTAATGACCCAGTCGGAATATAACCCGCCGATAGATTTAGACCTGCTGGATTTTACCAACGAAAACTTTTTAGCCTTGTTTGAAGATCCTGATGCCGTAGAGCAGGGTGTTTTTAGTACAAAAGATTACCAGACTCTGTATTCCTATGTGTTGCAAGCGCGCTCCAGTAGTTCGTTTGCTCAGGTACTGGCGAACTATCGCAGCTACCACACTGATACCGTCCGCTCCGATTTGATCCCTGGTTTTGACGTCATCAAAGAAGAATTCGAGGATTACAGCCGTAGCGCCTTCACTAAAGTACGTGATTCATTTGGCGGTGATTATTTTGTTGGTACTGCCAATGGTGCGTTCTTTGAAGTCGATTACACCACGGATGACGGCGATGATTTGACTTACATCGTGAACGATATGCCAATTCAGCCTTTTGTGCAGGTTAATGGTATTTCTAAAGTGCTTACGCCAGCAGAAGATGAACCATTAGGTGGCTATGGTGAAGCGTTTGCTATTAACAGCCAACTGCAGGTTGCCGGATACAGCAGCGCGGCATTTACTGATACATATATTGACGCGGCAGAAAACTGTGAAGATGACGAAACCCGCGGTTCGACGCCCATTGAGCTATGCCGCTACAACCTGATTGCCAGCGAAAGTACCTTGTTGTCAGCCGGTTATCGTCGCGCGACAATCTGGAATTTGGATTCTCAGGGCAACGTAGTCAATACCACAGCCTATGGCATGGTTTTTACCCCGGAAGAAACCAGTAATTTACTGAGTTACTACAGCAAGGCATTTGATATTAACGACAACGGCGTTGCAGTGGGTGAGTCGTCAACGGGTGAAACGGTTATTTATACATTACCAGGCAGCAACGCTGGACGTTATAGTGTTATCGTGGCTACCGCCTTTGTTGACGGTGAAGTTGTTGAGCTGTTACCTCGTGACGAGAACCTGAAAAGTACCGCTACCGCCATTAACAACGATGACTGGGTAGTAGGTAATGTATTGCGTGAAAGCAATGGTGTAGCCCGCGAGCAGATGTTTATTTATAACGTTGAAAGCGGCGAAGCCATTTACCCTGATGGATTTTTTGCCACTGCGGCGGTAAATCCACGTGCCATTAACAACAACGGTATCATTGTGGGTGAGGGCGAGTACGATTCCAGTGTGCAAACTGATCGCCAGTTACGCGCTTTTATGTACGACATCAATGTTGGTGAGTTCATTGATTTGAACACGCTGCTTACTTGCGAACAACAAGCGCAATATACGCTGGTTACGGCCAACGACATTAACGACAACAATGAAATTGTTGCTAATGCTATGTACAAGAGTCCGCAAGTGTATATTACTGGTGAAGAGGTACTAACCGATAGTGGTGACACTAACGATATCACCCGGGTTATTGCGGTTAAATTGAGTCCAACCGGCGTAAACGACATCGAACAATGCGATAGCGATGAAGATGAAAACTACGAACGAAAAGGCGCATCACTGCCATTATACGGTTTACTCGTATTAGGCGTGTTAGCTATTTTCCGCCGGAAATTCCGTTAGGATATTTCGTTTAGCTCGCATAATAAATACCTCGCAATAGCGGGGTATTTTTCTATTAGGCAGTGTAAAAGTTTGTCTTAACAGCTTAATAATTAAGAAGCGCTATGCTTATAGCGTTTACTTTTAAAACCTGAAACAATTATGCAAAAAAAATGTAATATAAAAACCGAAAGTCTTTCATTAACTTAGAATTTGTCAATAGCAAAAAAAAATAAAGATTCTTGAACCACCTGGCCACATGCACTATCTAAGTAGAGGTGAACAAATTAATTGCCACGTCTGCATTGACTAAAGATTTGAGTCGTTGGCCGAATGCGTTCACTGGTTCAATCCAATTAAAGAGGCTATTCAATGAAAAGACAGAAAAGAGATAAACTGACTCGTGCCCATGCAAAAGGTTATCATGCTGGAATTAGCGGTCGCTCTAAAGAACTATGTCCGTTTCAGGCGAGTGATGCTCGTTCAGAGTGGTTAGGTGGGTGGAGAGAGGCCATGGAAGACCGTCAGTTAGGAATGACGGTTCGTTAACATCTCTTTAGTCAAAAGCCCCAGCAAGGGGCTTTTTTACAGGATGTATTCAGACAGTTGGCTTAGAAAGAACTGGTATCCTGGAACAGACCCACTTTCAAATCTTTCGCTGCGTAAATTTCACGCCCATCCACTTCTACTACGCCATCAGCCAAACCCATAAACAAACGGCGTTTAACTACGCGCTTCATTTGAATCTTATAGGTTACTTTCTTTGCTGTAGGTAGAATTTGTCCGGTAAATTTTACTTCACCCACGCCTAATGCACGGCCTTTGCCCGGACCACCGCTCCATCCAAGGAAGAAACCAACTAATTGCCACATTGCGTCTAATCCTAAACATCCTGGCATAACTGGATCGCCAGGGAAGTGACAATCGAAAAACCAAAGATCGGGTGTAATATCCAGTTCTGCAATAATTTGACCCTTTCCAAATTCACCGCCTTCTTCAGCGATAAGGTTAATACGGTCCATCATCAGCATATTAGGAGCCGGTAACTGGCTGTTACCCGGGCCAAACATCTCACCACGACTACAGGCTAGCAGGTCCTCTCTGGTGAAACTTGATTTATTAGTTGTCATTGTTTTCCCATCGAAATAAAAATTCCCGTGTAATTTAGCGAACACTTGTAAGCTAAACAACTCTGAACAGTAATTTTTTTGCATTATCCCGCCGTGCTACAATGAAAACATAGCAAAACGGATGTGTTGCGTACGTCTTCGTTCTTACGCAGCACGGTTTCTATTTTCCATTAAGTGTATAGTGAATTCATGACACAGCCTAAAAATAATCCGCGGGTAAATGCAGACAAACAAAAGCGATTCCGCGATCGCCAAAAAGAAGCAGGCAAGAAACAGGTGAGAGGCTATGTTAGCCCAGAGGCATTGAGTTGTTACGACGAGATCCAGCAAAAAACTGGTTGGAGTGATAGTGAAATATTGTCTAACTCCATTAGGCTGATGTTTGCGGCCTATAAATGTGGTCAGATTAAATTACTAAATGAATGGCTTAAAGATCACAAAAGATAAGCGTTTTATCAGGAAGCATTACGTTCGCCCCATAATCGAAGGAATTGCCTACTGGGATCATACATTTGTGCTTGTTTGGCCAGATTGAACTGACGTTGTCCTCGAGGGTCGCTGCCGACCCCAGCAAGGTATTGCCAGTTTCCCCAGTTAGCGCCTACATCATAATCAACGAGTTGTTGCTCAAAATAGGCTGCACCAAAGCGCCAATCTTGTGCCAGTTCATTCACAAAATAGCTCGCTACCCATTGACGACCGCGATTTGAGAGGTAGCCGGTGGCATTGAGTTGCCGCAAACAGGCGTTTACATAAGCGTTGTTGGTTTGGCCTGCTTGCCACTGCTTGATGATATCAGTGTTGCATGCTGAGTGGGAGATAGTGTTTTTAATGCCAGTTTGACTAAACCATTTACTACCGTGTTTGGCCTGCTGCCAATAGAAGAACTCCCGCCAGAGAAGTTCAAAGTAAAGCCAGTACGTAGAGTCATTTTCAGTGCGTTCACGCTCGTAACGCTTGAGTTCCTGATATACCCGGCGCGGGGACACACACCCGTTGGCCAGCCAGGCTGACAATTTACTTGAGTAGTCCCACCCATCCAGCCCGTTGCGGGTTTCTTTGTAGGTTGAAATCAAGTCGCTGTCGAACAGGTAGTATTGCAATTGTTTAAGCGCTGCGTTTTCTCCGCCCTGAAAAGCGGATATGGCGCCATGGTGTAACGGTAATGTCTGCCAATCTGTCTGCGCTATTGCCGGAGGCGGTGGAAAGCCATAATGTGCGGGTACACACGGCTCGGGCATTATCCGTTGCTCTACCTGCTTTCTGAACGGGGTGAATCCGTCAGGCATGTTATCAAGTGAAAATGGCAGTGAATCGGGCGTAAATAAACTCGCGTTATGGCTGCTTACAATGGTGAGAGAGTCAAACTTTCTCACTACGCTGTTTATCTGCTGGCGTTCGTAAAAGCCCTGATGGTTACCAAAGCCAAAAATTGAGATGTTATGCGCGCGAATCATAGAGCAAACCGTTTCTACCGGGTCGCCCACCACTACATGCAGTGTTTGATTATTTGCTTTTAAGTTGTCGTTAAGAGTTACCAGCGATTCATACAAAAATTGCTGACGGTGGGCCCCCATTGCAACCAGTTCAAACTGGTTGGTTTTAAACCATTGCGGATCAATAACATACAATAGAATGAGGGCATCGCATTGCTGAGCTGTTTTAGCAAGCGAAGGCTGGTCGTGAAGTCTTAAATCATGTCTGAACCAGTAAAGGCCAGTCGTACTGTGTGTTTTCATGCCATTATTACGGTGTACTGATGTATTCGGATTCACAACGCGTGCTAAATTCAAAAAAATATACATCCAGAAACACAGTATTTATTCAGGAGAGGCGATCGTTTTGTCCTGAATTACGTATTAATGCTCAAATATCAAAGAAGGATAACCCGTGACTCAACCGGTAAATTTGGTTTGGTTCAGACAAGATTTGCGAATAAAAGACAATCCGGCACTTCAGGCAGCGGTTGACGCAGGTGCTATTGTCCCGGTGTTTATTAAAGACATCACCATTCATACCGACGAACAGCCCGGAGGGGCGGCAAACTGGTGGTTGCATCACTCACTCAATGCGTTGAACAATAAGCTTAATGGGCATCTTCAGGTGTTTGAGGGCGATCCTCGCACTATACTTCCTGAATTGGTCTCAGCTTTTAACGCAAAAGCGGTATTCTGGAACCGATGTTACGAGCCGGCTGCCATTGAACGCGACACCGTTATAAAGCACGCGTTAAAAGAGGCCGGTTGTGTGGTGTCTAGCTTTAATGCGAGCTTGTTGTGGGAGCCCATGAGTATTCGCAAGCAAGACGGTGGTGTATACAAAGTCTTTACCCCTTATTACCGCAAAGGTTGTTTACAGGCAACCAGCCCTCGTTATCCTATCGCCGCACCAGAGACAATCAACTTCGCAAACGTGAGTAGCATTGGGCTTGCTATTGATTCACTTAATTTATTGCCCACCCTCGATTGGGCCAGTGAGTTTTATGATCACTGGCAACCAGGGGAAGAAGGGGCGGCGGCTCAGTTAAGTGAATTCATCAGCAATGCCGCTAAAGGCTATGAAGACCAACGAAATATTCCGTCTGTTAAAGGCACATCCCATTTGTCGCCGCATCTGCACTTCGGCGAGATTTCTCCCAATCAGGTTTGGTATGCCCTGAACGACGCTTTTAACCAGCCTGACAACACACACCTTGATTGTTTTTTAAGTGAATTAGGCTGGCGGGAATTTAGCTACTACCTGTTGTATCACTTTCCAACCCTGCCAACTGACAATTTTAATCCGCAGTTTAATCATTTCAGATGGCGCGATGATGAAACGGGGTTTAAGGCATGGTGTAAAGGCCAAACGGGTATCCCCATTATTGATGCTGGTATGCGTGAATTATGGCAAACCGGTTACATGCATAATCGTGTCCGCATGATAGTGGGTTCCTTTCTGGTGAAGAATCTATTGATAGACTGGCGTAAAGGCGAGCGTTGGTTCTGGGATTGCTTACTGGATGCAGACCGGGCAAGTAATGCTGCCAGTTGGCAGTGGGTGGCAGGCTCAGGCGCCGATGCTGCGCCGTATTTCAGGATCTTTAACCCGGTATTACAGGGTGAAAAATTCGATAAGCAAGGGGAATACGTAAAGAAATACTGCCCTGAACTGGCAAAAATACCTGATAAATATATACATAAACCCTGGGAAGCACCATCCAACATTATGGCGTATGCCGGTGTGATACTTGGCAAAAATTATCCCAAACCCATAGTGGATTTAAAAGCGAGCAGGCAACGGGCACTCGATGCTTTTGCCGATACAAAAGGTAAATAAATGGCTGGTGTACTCAGGCTGGTGTTGGGCGATCAGTTAAGCCACAACATATCAAGTCTCACTGACTGCGATAAACAAAACGATGTGATATTGATAGCGGAAGTGCGCGAAGAAGCCACTTATGTAAAACATCACAAAAAGAAAATCGTATTGATTTTTTCAGCCATGCGACATTTTGCCGCTGAACTCACAGAGGCCGGTTATACCGTAGCGTATCGTTATTACGACGACCCGGATAATCAGGGCTCGCTGCTAGACGAAGTAAAGTGTGCACTACGCCGCTTTGATTGTTCTTCTGTGGTGGTTACCTTTCCCGGTGAATACCGTTTACTACAGAGTATGCAGCAATGGCAGCAAGTGCTGGGTGTGCTGGTTGACATACGCCCAGACAACCGATTTATATCAACACCTGAGCAATTCAGTGACTGGGCCGACGGCAGAAAGCAGTGGCGCATGGAGTATTTTTACCGGGAAATGCGCAAACAAACTGGTTTGTTAATGGAAGGCAGTCAGCCCATTGGCGGTAAGTGGAACTTCGACCATGACAATAGAAAATCCATGCCATCGGATATACGTCCACCCAAACCCTATACCGTTGCGCCTGATAACATCACCCAGTCTGTTATTTCATTGGTTGAAGATGTATTCAACGACCATATGGGCAGCGCCAGAGACTTTTGCTACGCAGTAACACGTGAACAAGCGATGGAAGTCGCGAAACAATTTATTAAGCAGCGTTTACCGTCATTTGGCGATTATCAGGATGCCATGCGGGAAGGTGACGTTTGGCTGTTTCATTCGCATCTGTCGTTTTATTTGAACTGCGGTTTGCTGTTACCGTTGGAGGTAATGCAAATGGCAGAACAGGCCTACTTCAACAACGCCGCACCGCTAAATGCAGTTGAAGGCTTTATCAGGCAAATACTGGGCTGGCGGGAATACGTAAGGGGATTTTACTGGCATTGCATGCCTGCATTAAAACACGACAACTTTTTTGAGCACAGCAGGGCATTGCCGGACTTTTACTGGACTGCGCACACCAATATGAACTGTATGCGCCAGTGTATTGGGGATACCAAAAAACATGCTTACGCTCATCACATTCAGCGTTTAATGGTTATTGGTAATTTCAGTCTGCTCGCGGGTTTGGATCCTGTTGCAGTAAATGAATGGTACTTGTTGGTGTATGCCGATGCTTATGAATGGGTGGAAATGCCCAACGTCAGCGGCATGATACTGTTCGCAGATGGCGGAAAACTGGCCAGTAAACCCTATATTGCCAGCGGGCAATACATCAACCGGATGTCTGATTATTGTAAAAATTGTGGCTATGCGGTGTCTAAAAAAACCGGAGCGAAGGCCTGCCCATTTAACTATTTATACTGGGATTTTCTGATTAAGCATCAGCACACACTGTCTAAGAATCCGCGCATGGCCTTAATCTACAAAAGTCTATGGCGAATGTCGGAAGAAACGATTAGCGACATGCAAGAACAAGCTCAAGCGTTGTTATCTAAACTGGATTCTGCGTAATGAAAAAATCAGCATTACCCACCAAGATGTGCCCGGTGTGCCAACGACCATTCAGTTGGCGAAAAAAATGGGAGCGCGATTGGGAGAACGTGAAATATTGCTCCAAGCGCTGTAGCGGTATGCGCAAAACTGAGGCGTTGTAGATTCATTTTTACATCAATCATAATCCGCTATTTCTGTAAGTGTGAATATAGCGCAGACCACACCCTTTCCTTGAATATGATGACCGCATATTTTTTAGTACTTGAACAGGTTGAAATCAGGTAGTTACTTTATGTTTGGCGGCCAGTCGCACTTGTAGAAAAAATAATTAATAACAATGCTGTAGACATATGGTCTAAAATAAATCTTGATTTATAGACGACTGGTCTATAATAATTAAAAAAAGCGTTATGATTGAGATGTTGCAATGACCATAGCAAAACGGGGACGCCCACCTAAACAAGCCAGAAGTTTCGATGATACCAAGCAGGCATTGCTGCTTACCGGCATGGCCATTCTTACTGAGCGCGGTTTTAATACCGTAGGAATTGATTACATTCTGAAACGAGTAGGCGTGCCCAAAGGCTCGTTTTATCACTATTTTAAAAGCAAGGACGATTTTGGACTGCAGGTTATTGCGCATTACGACCAGTATTTTTGTGCCAAGTTGAAGCGTTGTTTTAACAGTGAACCTGCAACACCGGTTGAGGGAATAAAGCGCTTTATTGAAGAAGCGGTGGAGGGTATGCAGAAATACCGCTTTACCCGTGGCTGTCTTATCGGCAATTTTGGACAGGAAATGCCCATTCTGGCGGAAGCGTTCAAACAGCCACTGGCAGACTGCCTGCAACACTGGACTGCATTGTTATCGGCAACGCTCAAACAAGCACAAGATCTTGGTCAGATTGCAACTGAAATAGATTGCCAGGAGCAAGCTGAATTTTTTTGGATTGGCTGGGAAGGTGCCATTTTAAGCGCAAAGGTCATGCAATCTGACGTTCCCATGCGTAAATTTGCCACCGTATTTTTAGCCCGACTAACCTGAATCCGAACCAGACAACATGTCTATTACTATCCTAAACATCCCCTACAAATCCTAAACAGGAGGCACTATGTTTAATGCTGTTTATATATCCAAAGACGACAATGGTTATCACGCAGATATTGCTGCGCTGGAAGATACGGCGTTACCTGATGAAGACGTGATCATAGAAGTACATTACAGTACGCTGAATTACAAGGATGCCTTAGCAATAACCGGTAAGAGTCCGGTAGTGAGAACATTCCCTATGGTTGCCGGTATCGATCTGGCAGGCACAGTGCTTTCAAGTCGCTCTGCGAAATTCAATCCTGGAGACAACGTATTGGTTAATGGCTGGGGCCTGGGAGAGCAATACTGGGGTGGTCTTGCGCAAAAAGCGGCTGTTGATTCAGCTTTCGTTCAGTTGTTACCTAATACTATTACACCCTATCATGCAATGAACGTAGGCACAGCGGGTTACACCGCTATGTTATGTGTTATGGCGCTGGAGTCGCACAACATTACTCCAGACAAAGGAGAAATCCTGGTTACTGGTGCTAATGGCGGAGTCGGTACCACGGCAATTGCGATTCTAGCAAAGCTGGGGTACACCGTAGTTGCCTCTACTGGCCGTATGGAACAGGCTGATACACTGAAAGCCCTTGGTGCATCGGAAGTTATAAGCCGATCACAGTTCAGCGAGCCTGGTCGCCCACTGGCTAAAGAGCGATGGGCAGGTGTTGTTGACTCCGTGGGTAGCCATACGCTGGCTAATGCTTGTGCCTCAACAATGTCAGAAGGTGCAGTGGCAGCCTGCGGATTGGCGCAGGGCATGGACTTTCCTTCAACAGTAGCCCCCTTTATTTTGCGTGGTGTTAAGTTACTCGGTATAAACAGTGTCACCCAATCACTGGCAGTACGAGAGAAAGCCTGGGCAAGAATTGCAACCGATCTGCCACCCGAGAGCCTGGCCTTGATTACCCAAAATGCAGGCTTGGCAGACGCACTAGCGATTGCCCCTGATTTTCTGTCTGGACAGGTACAGGGCAGAGTAGTTGTAGATGTAAATAAATAGCGCTCAATTCTATCCTCATAGACAGGTTTATACTGTTATTTGGCACGATAGACTGGGTGTCGTGCCAATAGTTAACCCTGTGGAGGATGAAGTGAATTTTTATTGTACAGTCATTTTTGGCTTAGCAATTACCTTGTCAATCCCGTCGATTGTTTTCGCATCTCCTGACCGCGAAAACATTGAAGTGATCACAGTAACCGGTGATCAATCACTTACGCAAATGCGTACTACGACAAAACAAAAGCAAATTGAGTTTTACCAGGCTTACAACGCAGTAAATACCGATAAATACTTCGATATGATGTGCGATTATCGTGCCGACATTGGCAGTCACATTAAATCATTGGAATGCGAGCCACGCTACGTTCAGTTGATAAGGTCGGAACAGGTAAGAGACAACATTCATGGCTTTAGGTTTTACCTTAATAAGGTCCCGTCTGAAACTGAGCTCACGCCATTATTACGGGCGCAACACGATAAAGCCGAAGCACATATGGCAAAGTTAATTCAGGAATATCCTGAACTCACCAGTAAGTGGAATGATTTGTTAGTCGCGTTATATCGCTACGAAAGCCACAAAGCATTGAAAAATTCCAGTGACTAATTTAGTTAAGCTATTGAAATGATATGGAGAATCCAGTGAGAACAACTCTTTTAACCGCTTTAATCGCAGTATTCAGTATATCGACTTTTGCCAATGCCTCACCTGCGCAGGACGATGTTGAAGTTATTACCGTCACGGGTGACCAATCTCTGGTGCAAATGCGCAGTGCAGTTAAGAAAAAGCGCCTCGAATTTTTCGAAGCTTATAATGCCATTAATCCTGATAAGTACTTTGATATGTTGTGTGAATATCGTTCAACTATAGGTAGCAATATAAAACGTATGGAGTGCGAGCCACGATATGTAAGGCTAATCAGAGCAGAAAAAATTCAGGATAATTTTCAGGGCAGTGCTGTTAATTTTGCAATGATGCCCAATGACTCTGATTTAGCACCTTATCTTCGTGATGAGCATGAAAAAGCAGAAGCGCATATGGCAAAGTTAATTCAGGAACATCCTGAGCTTACCAACAAGTGGAATGATTTACTGATAGCGGTATACCGTTACGAAAGCCAAAAGGCGCTGGAAAAAGACGAAGAATAAAAACAGCTGCCTCAGAAGCGTTACGCGTAACCCATTCTGACGATTTAATATTTCGCGTAACGCCAAATTTCAGAAAGAAAATCAATGAATTGGCTAATTTTTAAATTCAGTAAGTAACAACGACTCTATTATTGCGCTACCAGTAAAATAATTGCCAATTCGCAGGTTTTCGTTAGGTGCATGCTGGTTATTATCGCGATTGACCAAGGGCAATAACACCACCGGAATACCTAAACCTTCAGCGATACCTTCTGTTGGCACTGTTCCGCCCATGATAGGAATTTCGATAGGTGGCGTGTTCATGGATGCTTTTACCCAGGCTCCCACTGGAGAAGTAAGTGGGGTTTGCAAAGCTGCCGCCCCACCCAAATAGGTAACACTGGCCAGTTTTTGATGTTCACCACGCTCCAGCTCGGTTGGTTCGCCCTCTGTCAAATGAAAGCCCTGGCTTTTCATGAAGGTCTTAATCAGCTCTACCTGCCTTAAACCCGGTGTTGCAGTAACGGTGCGGATATCTATCCTGGCAGTAGCGTTTGCCGGTATCACCGTACGCGGTTTATTTGGGTCGGCGGCCACCATACTATTGATGTTCAGTGAGGGGTAAAGCAACGAAGTATAATAGTCGCTGTCGACTAACTTAACACTGCTTACACCCACATTTGTAGCCATTTGTTTGTGATCAACAGGAATGGCTGCAATCGCTGATTTTTCGGCTTCGGTTATTACAATGCCGTCGTAATAGCCCGGAATAACCACCCGTCCATTACTTGATTTAAAACTTGCGAGTAACGTAGCTAACGTTTCTGCCGGATTCATCACAACATTTCCAAAGTGACCACTGTGGATATTGCCACTGGGTCCGTAAACGGTAATGTGAATCAGACTAATACCCCTGTGCCCGTACACCACGGTAGGTGCGTTGCTGTCGTGTAAAGGACCGTCCATAAAAATAGCTGCATCTGCGTTTAATTTTTCACGATTATCCAGAATGACTTTTTTAAGGGTAGGTGAGCCATTTTCCTCGCGAGAATCAAGCAGCACCTTAATATTGACTGCGGGTGACTTACCACTATCACGCAGTGCTTTTATGGCAGCTAACAACATCATGATGGGCGCTTTGTCATCTGAAGCAGACCTGGCAAACACACGCCATTCAGGATTGGGACTCGCGGTATCAAGTAACGAAGATAGAGGTAATACTTCCCAATAATTCCCCCGTTTTTCTTTTAATACAGGTTGCCAGGGATCGGGTTGTGCCCACTGTTCAGGTGAAACCGGTTGTCCATCAAAATGGGCATAAAACAATATCGTCGGCCGGTTTGGCGACGTATCTTCATACTCGGCATACACCATTGGCATGTTATCGGGTTCGGCCAATAATTGGGTTTTAAAACCATATTTCCTGTAGGTATTTGCCAACCATTGAGCATTTTTCTGCATGTTTTCAGCAGACTCAGACGCCACATTCGGCAAACTAAGAAAGGTAAGGTACTCCGGCAACGTAGATTTTGCCGCGTTAAAAGACGACGTGTCGTTGGTTTGTGCACTCACATGGCTATACGCAAGGGTGGTGACGAGCGCAAAGATAGCAGGATAAGATTTCACGATATTGCCTTCATTCAAAGTTAAGTGTTCATCCTATACACCTCAACAGATAAAAACACGGTTTTCAGTAAACAAATACGACTAACTTTACGGAATTACTGACCAATTCAATACATGTTATTGGGATGGGTCTTGTAGACAAAAGTCACCGGGTTCGCGTGCTATCAGTTTTTAACAATCAATTGACATGTATCACATTAAAAATAGGCGACCAGGTCTACACTTAATAAAAATGACCTTACTTTATAAGAAGAATGTATAACTCAGTTTTGGCGGTACCTGATTCAGAAAGCGCAATTTACTCAATGTTGGAGAAGTGTGAATTGATGTCGGTTAATCAGCTAACCCTCGTCTATCCGTTTGGTGAATACAGGTTCACGAATAAACCTCATATTCTGAATAAACTCTCATCGCTCAAGGATAAAGGCTGCCAGTTGGATCACATAACGCTGCCTTTGGGTGCTCACAAAAAGCATTTTTCATTCATCGCAGAACAAGCTGAATTGCGCGATGCCCAGTTAATTATGTTGACCCGACAGCAAGAACAGCCAGGAAGCGATTGGTTAAATGGTGTGAAATCGTTGCTTCGATCTAATAGTGAGTGGGCAGTCATGTTATGCAGTAAACGCAGTTGGGCAGGGCGTTCAATAGGTGTTCTGGCAACCATCGATATACTTGATGATACTAAAGAACATGCCGCATTAAATACGGGAGTTTTGGACGCTGCATGTTCTCTGACAGAACGATTGGCAGCAATGTTACACGTGTTGAGTGTTATTCCAGTCTCGCTGGTAAGTACCGAACTTGACCTGGTAGAACCGTATGAGCGGTTGCAAAAACACGTCGCCACTACACATGAAAAGTTAGTTGAATTTACGTCGGCGCTTCACGATGGAAAGGATGCCATTCTATCGGTAACAGCTGGCTACCCACCGAGAGAAATTCAATCCTATACCAGGCAGCATCACTTAAATCTTGTTGTTCTGGGCAATATTGCCAGAACCGGCATACGCGGATTATTGCTGGGTAATACCGCAGAGAAAATACTGGAGCATCTTCGCACTGACGCATTAATTGTGCGGAACAAACACCACTAAATCATCTAATTATAAATACAAACATTATTGCAAAACAGGACACAAAATGGATTCAGTAGTACTTGCGGGCAGTGTATTAGGCGGGCTGGGGCTATTTTTGCTTGCCATCAGTATGATGACAGACGGTTTAAAACTGGCTGCCGGCAGTGCGTTGCGTCATTTGTTGTCAACGTGGAGTAAGACCCCGCTACGCGGCGTAATATCAGGCTTTACCATGACCGCATTAGTACAATCATCCAGTGCAGTGACGGTGGCATCTCTGGGGTTTGTGAATGCCGGATTGATTTCCATGCGGCAGGCCCTCGGCATTATTTATGGCTCCAATATCGGCACTACTATTACAGGCTGGCTGGTTGCAATCGTAGGTTTTAAACTGAATATACAGACAATTGCCTTGCCACTGGTTGGTCTAGGTATGCTGTTCCGCTTGTTAAAGCCCGGTTCTCGGTTTGCCTCTGTAGGATTGGCGTTAGTGGGTTTCGGGCTGTTTTTTGTTGGTGTAGATATTCTTAAAAATGCCTTTGAAGGCATTGTTCAGGCTTTTGATATTTCGCAACTTTCTGCTGACGGGATCAGTGGCATTTTGCTGTTTTTGGTGGTGGGATTTGTAATGACTGTACTCACCCAATCCTCCAGTGCATCGATTGCGCTTACCATAACAGCGGCAACCAGTGGCGTAGTAGGCATTTATGCGGCAGGTGCCATGGTAATTGGAGCCAATATTGGTACCACGTCTACGGCATTACTCGCGTCTATCGGCGCTACCGCAAATGCCAAAAGAGTTGCTGCGGCGCAAGTGACATTTAATGTTGCAACCGCCATAGTGGCACTCCTTATTTTACCGGTACTGTTTTATATCATCCATGAAATCACCGCGTTCTTTCAGGTTGAAGCCAATAATGGTGTAACGCTGGCTATTTTTCATACTGTTTTTAACGTGCTTGGTGTGTTACTTATTTTCCCGGTTAATGACAGGTTTGCTGCGTTTCTGGACCATCGATTTACCTCCCGGGAAGAACAGTCATCCAAGCCACAATATCTGGATAAAACCATTGCTCAAACGCCCGATTTGGCCGTTAACGCGATAATTCTTGAGTTGCTATCTACGAGTGATAAGTACCTGGATTTGTATCAACGCGTACAGGTATTACACAACTCAAACACCAACAAATATGCAGCCGATATTCAGGTGCTTAAAGTACTCTCTCAGGCAATTTCTGAATTCATTGTGAGTGTAGAAAGTGCTGCTCTAAGCAAAGACACAACAATCTCACTGGCGACCATGATGCGGGTAGAGCATTACCTGTTAAATGTGATTTTAAAGCTTGAAAACATCATTCAGTTAAACACCTTTGACGAGCACATTGAAGACAGCACAATGCTTATGCAAATCAATGACTTTCAAGCTCATTGCTACGACTATTTATACAAGGTACGCAAAAAGGCTTATCTGAACGATGATGATATGTTGTCTGCTTACGAAGCACTCAGGCAGCAACATGAAGCGGTAAAGGCCGACCTGATACTTAGTGCAACACGCGGCAGTATTTCCGTTGCCCAAATGGCTCATACCTTAGACAAACTGGCGGAAACGCTGCAAATCGGACAAATGTGGATGAAAGCATTCAGTCGAATTCAAACCATTGAAAACAAAATCGAAACGTTGAGAAAAAGTAATTCATAACAATACAAATAAAAGGAGAGGGCACATGGCAACATTAACCTTTTACGGCGCAATTGAAGGGGTAACCGGTTCAATGTATTTGTTGGATACGGGAAAGTATAAAGTGTTGCTCGACTGTGGCTTGTTCCAGGGGCGAAAGGAAGAGGAGAAAAACAACTATAAACCCCTGCCATTTTATGTGTCTGATATTGATGCAGTGGTGCTGTCTCACGCTCACCTTGACCATTCTGGCAGACTGCCCATTTTAGCTCGAGACGGCTACAACAAACCCATATATATGACTCGACCTACAAAGGATCTCATTGAAGTTCTGCTTAAAGACGCTGCATCATTACAGGAAAAAGATGCTGAATGGGAAAATAAAAAACGAAAACGAGCAGGTAAAAAATTAATAGAGCCGTTGTACCGGGAAGAAGAAGTAGACGGCGTAATGTTACTTTGTCAGGGCATTAAATACGGTAAGCGAATTACTATAGTCCCTGGCGTTGAGATCTGTTTTCGCGATGCTGGCCACATACTGGGATCAGCGATTGTAGAAATCTTTATAGAGCACGGAAATCACCACCGAAAACTGGTGTTTTCCGGAGACCTGGGTAACTCTCAGGCTGCGTTATTGCGCGATCCGGAAGTGATTACCGAAGCAGATGTCGTACTTATGGAAACCACTTACGGCGATCGCAATCATCGTTCTATGGAAGAAACCCTCGATGAATTTGAACAAGTTATTGAAGAAGCGAGTCAGAATGGTGGCAATATTCTTATCCCATCATTTGCAGTTGGACGAACCCAGGAGATTATTTTCAGGCTGGGCGAGCTTTTTCAAAAAGGCAAACTAACACATCAGCGTGTCTATCTGGACAGCCCAATGGCTATTGCCGTAACGGAGATTTATCAAAAATACCAGGACGTGTTTAACGATGAAGATATGGCGGAAATTAATGAAAGCGCGCAGCTTATGCACAGTAAATCGCGCAGTCTGCATTCATTGTTGCCCATGTTGAAATACTCGACCACTACAGAAGAATCAATCAGCCTGAATAAAGTAGTAAGTGGAGCCATTATTATTGCTGGTAGCGGTATGTGTAATGGCGGGCGCATAAAGCACCATCTTAAGCAAAACCTATGGCGTAAACAATCGCACGTAATATTTGTGGGATTTCAAGCCGTTGGCACACCAGGACGTTCTTTGGTTGATGGCATAAAACGCATAAAAATGGCCGGTGATGACATTGCCGTAAATGCACAAATTCACACAATGGGTGGTTTTTCAGCCCATGCAAGCCAATCACAATTATTGGACTGGTTATCGCATTTTACAAACAAACCCAGACTATATCTGGTACATGGCGAACAAGACACTAAAGTACAATTTCAGCAGGTAGCCAAGCAGCACAACTGGCACGCCAACATCCCAGAGCTTGGCCAACGAATTGAGATTTAATCTTACAATTAACGATTATTGGCGTCCTGGTTATTCAATACAAGGGGAAACCCCTATAGGAAAAGTGGTCTGTAAATGGGACCGTGATAGCGAATCCAATCTGGTAGTAAGTCGTATTTCAATCCCATTTATAGGCTACAAATAATGAATACCTTCGTTAAAGCTGTTTTCTGGTTTCTGGTGTTAATTCCTGCCACGGCAATAGCACTTGCGTTATTTATCATCTCACACATTTTCAAACCATTTATTAAAGCAAGATAACGTTGTGAAATCTGCGCTAAAGCTGTAGTAAGAGGTGTCGATTACTATAAAACACTCAATTTAACATAATATAAAATCCATATTAGCTAAGAGTCTGGTTAGTAGAAGATAGATACTGCGCCATAAGATGACCTTATGAATGAAAGTTCAAATACTCACATCTTGTCGTTAGCAAAAAATTGCAGGATTACTAACTATTAACTGCTAAGCAAAATGTGCAAATTCAAATCTCAGTACGTGCGAACAGTTGTAAGGTTTCCCGAGCTTGACCAACAGGTTTGCTGACCACGAGACTTTATAGCCATTAATTGAGTATTAAAGCCGGTAGCATATCTGTCAAAAGATGACCAAGGAACGTTCCCAAAAGGCTGCCGAATGATGGGCTGTGGTGGCCTCAATGAATCGAGCCGTAACGAACGTTGTTGGTGGCTCATGCCGACCTGGGTAAAAGAAATTGCAACCATCGACGATAAACCACGTCGAGCGAAAGGCGGAGGTGTTGTGCTGAAAAGCACAGGCGAAATTGTGCCAAGCCCGTGGACGGTAAAGATAACGCCCATGGGCATTTACATCATTAAAGCGTGATTAGCTGGCGTTGGTGTTGTGAAGCTCACAGCCAGCGGTGAACGCTGCTTGTGAGCGAACAACACACCAAACAAGGCCCCTACACACTCAAATACCATATTGCGCATAATGTATATTATGTTAAATATGTTATTTTCTAGCAATAGTAGATGCAGAGTGTTGATGATAGCCACACAAAGCGAGATTTAAAGACAGTATTATTCACAATAATATATGGGATTACCGTTCGCTTGGATAAATCTATCGCGAAGATTCCCGCTTATCCATTTTACCGGTGGCGCTAAACAGAAATCGATGTATCTAAGATATGGTGGATTACCACCTAACAAACAGGAAGACATTCACAGTGAAACATATAATACGTGGCCAAAAATATTTGACCACTACAAAGGTACATTACGGTGCAACACACTAAAGATCACGGGAACAAAAAATAACGTTGAAACCATGCTGTTAAGCATGGTCCCCCAATAATTTAGTTTACTATTAGGGATTACAGCGTTAATCGCGATGATTATTTGCGAGGAAAGCACATTGTGAAGTACTTAACCGCAGCTTGGATTACCAGCCTCTTCAAATACCATAAAATTAACACTGACTGGTTCAAGCTCTATTTGTCCGGCACTAAAGGGTTTACCCTTTAATTCCGGAAAGCTGTCACCTTCTCCAAGTGTCAAATCGATGCCATTGACCGCAGCTTGATGTGACCCCGTCTCAGCAGCAGTTAAAGTGTAAAGTGTGCCGCCTGCATCAACGTTTATTATTCTTGTTTTATCTTTTTGTATATTTACCGCCAGTACAGTCACTGCACCAGTAATGTTCCGGTGACAATGTGCATATATATTCGCGCCCTTAATACCTGGATTCAGAACAGCTGTGCCCATGAGATTTCTCCATACCCAGGCAGCCCAGTAGTTAGGGCGAGGTGTAAAATCATGTTCATCGAGCAATGCATAATCACTGGCTGCCAGTGTATTGTGCATAAATACTTGCACACCTTGTTGCGCGGAGCGGGCCAATTGATCTACAAAACGGTAAGTGTCGTCAAAGGTGGTAGCCCAAGGATTACCACCACAAGCGGTTTCACCAGATTCACTTATCCATAACGGTGCATTTGGCGCAAATCGATCCCTAAGCTTGGTTGATTTATTGATGCCATCATCAATACTCGCCAGCCAATCGAGTTCGAAAGCATCCTCTGGCTGACTACCTATAATTGGTATGTGACAGCGTTGCGAGGATGCGCCGTAGTAGTGAAACGAAAATATATCTGGCTTGGGGGTATCCGCAGAAAGGAGTTCTTCAGGCTGAAATGTATCAGGCCCCAAATGGTAGGCCATGGTGCGCATAGGCTCACCCATTTCAACAGCGCCGGGTCCCATCACCAATGTCGTTGGTGATGATTGTTTAATCCAGTCATAAAAGTGGCTGTAGTCGCGGTGATAGTCTGACGGGCTGTAATTTTCAGGTGGCTGTGTCAGGCCAATCATATTCGGCTCATTTGCAAATTCCAATCCGGCAATCGTTGCGCCTAAGCTATCAGTGAATTCCAATAGTTGTGTCGCGTTATCAGCTTGCCAGTGCCCGTTTGCATCTCTGGCACCAGCACTGGTGGCCAATGATAAAACGATTTCGGCATCAGCTATTTGCGCAAAATTCACTGCGTCTTGCCACTGTTGGCGAGTGAGTATGGCATCAAATCCGCTAGGTGGCTGTGAAGGTGGTGTGTCGGTATTAGCAAAATAAGTGGCATTTGCCCAGGTACCACTGAACCGAACATAGGATGGTGCCAGTCCGGCAGCCATTTTCTGTAACCTTGCGTTTGTTAAATCAATCGGTGGGCGGTATTCATAACGTTCATCTCCGCTGGGGGCTTTTCCCTCTTTGTAGGGCGCCCAAAAGCGCCCTCCGGTGACTTCCACCATTTCAACGTTATAAGCCAGAAAGCGTTCACTGATACTGCCGGTCTTTTTCATTCCAACCGGCGAAATTGATATATCGGTCTGTTGTGATTGATTGTTGTTACACGCAAATAATGTGTTTACCAGTAAAACACTTAATGTAACAGCAGGTAGCTTTTTCATTTATATTTCCAGTTTAATTTTCCTGCCACTCAGCAGATAACTTTGCAAACGTCTGTTTATATCGAACAGGCATATACTGCTAAGCTTTGAGTGAGTACCATTAATCGAAGTCTTCGATTCTCCACGAGTCGCGCCATTCAATTGTCGGGTAATCGCCATTAAACGTAATTGGTAGCCAGACATAACGAGAAATAGAGGTATTCACACCGGTTAATTGTGCAGCATACATTACTGCCTTTTGCTCTTCAGGCGTAAAAGGTTTCATTGGTTTGGATGTTGCTTTGGCAATCGCACTTCTCACCCAGCGAGACAAATCACCTGATGCATAGTTTGGATCATCGGCAACATGAGGAAACCAGGTGTCTGCCAGGGCTATGTACAGATTTTTCTTGCCCGGTACTTTAAACACATCACTAATCTGGCTGTTGAATGATGTTTCAGTTACATCATTGGGATGTAAAATTCCCAGCGTCTTGAAAGGACCATGATAATCCTGAGCACTTGCAATTTCTGACGGGTTCGGAAAATACCCTGACAGACCAGACGTTGTCATATAGATAGTATTGTCGCGCTTGAAAAGGGCTGGAGCCTCGCGAGTATTGGGTGGCTTTCTTGGAAAGTGATGTGAAATATTTTCGGTGGCATCTGTCCAGTCTTCATTTAATTCGGCACAGATAATTTCAGAATGATCGTGTTCAAAATACATATAGGCTTTGTTGGTGTCTTCATCGATCACTAAATCGAAATCACCAGCATGAAGCCCTGCTGGGAATAGTTTTTCGTGCACCATCAGATAGGGACCGGTGATTTGATCAGCTATCAAAACCGTTCTGAATTGCGGACCTAATCCACGAATTTTTATCCAGCAAACGTATTTTTTGGTGACTGGATTATAGATAATATGCGGTCTTTCTGGGTATACCTTATAGCTTAAAGGAGACTCAGGATCTTCGATATTCGCTGGAATTATGGCCCCTAAGTCTTCCCAGTTGTACAGGTCTTTTGAGCGATAAAAACGTATCCCCCAACTCTCAATACCACTTTTACCGTCTGTGTATTCTTTATTTTCACCGTACCAATAATAGGTATCGCCAACTGCAATTAATGAACCCGCATGTGCCTGTATTGGTTTTCCATCAGTATCAAGCCAAACTTTACCAGGATAAATTGCATCCAGCTTTTTTGGTGCAGTAAGTAATTTTGATGATGTCGTGCCGCAACTCATTAGCGAAAATGTGCCAAGCAAGCTGGCAGCACCGCCTAACAGCGCTCTACGGGTGACTTTTGGTGCATCTGACGTAATGTCATCTATATTATTCATGAAAAACCTCTTAATCCGCTCTAATACGATGCTTGCTAAAATGTTACCCACAACAATACATCTCTAAAGATTCAAATTCTAGTATTACTGACAAACAATGTAAATAAAACATTTTATTTATTAACAATTCTGCTAACTGAATGGTGCGAATTGCTAAATTCATCGATTACATACGGTAATTTTTACCAGTCGATTACGACGTTTTTTAATAAAACAAAACTGACGCTTGATGATGTGGAATGGGTGTTCAACTGTGTCTTCAATTTGTTCACTAAATTGCGAGAGACATTAGTTTTGTTGAGCATGTGTTTAAAGTAATAGCCTTGGAGCTTAGTTTCCAGTGGATAGAAACTGCGTTCATTACTCATCTTTGGATTGCACTGTTCAAAGCATAGCGATAATTTTTTAAGAGCGCCTTTCCCTTACTTAGACGCTCATATATATTATCAAACTTCCGACTGCTAACCCGCTATTTGACCACCCAAACAACAACTAACGAGAAGAATCCAAGGCATTAAGTGTGTGAATTACACCTCTCAATTCACTCAGACCTTTTAATCTGCCTGTATAGGAATAGCCTGGTTTAACATCTGCGGCACCTATTTCATCAGCCATTAAATGACCGTGATCAGGTCTCATTGGTATTTGAAGCGCATGTTTTTTCTCTACTTTCAGTAAAGCATCTATTAGGCTCACCATATTGGTGTCGCCATTCAAATGTTCGGCCTCATAAAAAGAGCCATCACTTTCCCTGATTACATTTCTTAAGTGTACAAAGTACACCCTATCTGAAAATGAATTAACGATATCGACAAGATTATTGTCTGCCCTTGCGCCAAATGAACCAGCACACATCGTTAATCCATTTGAAGAACTTGGAACAGCCTCAATGATTTTTCTTGCATCATCCTTAGTAGAGACCACGCGCGGTAAACCAAACAATGAAAAAGGAGGATCATCAGGATGAATACATAGCTTTACACCATGCTCTTCTGCAACGGGAATTACTTCACGTAAAAATTCAAATAAATGATTACGAAATCTCTCTGTACCAAGATTAATAAATTCTTGTATCGCGACTTTAATTGACTCTCGGCTATATGAACCTTCGCCACCAGGTAATCCTGCGATCACATTTTTTTCAAGCAGCAAGATTTCTGCTTCAGTCATACCATTAATTCTTACTCTCGCTTTCTCAAGTTGCTCTGGTGTGTAATCCGCTTCTGCTCCCGGTCTTTCCAGAACGAAAACATCGTAAGCGACAAAATCCGACATTTCGAAACGCAATGCAAAGCTCGTGTTCGGCAACTTGTAATTTAAATTGGTTCTTGTCCAATCAACCACAGGCATGAAGTTATAACAGACTGTATCAACGCCCGCCTTGCCGGCATTGGCAACGCTAGTCTTATAGTTCTCTATGTACTTTTTAAAATCACCGGAGCGAGTTTTGATATCATTGTGAACAGGAATACTTTCTATCACTGACCACGTTAAACCAGCTTTTTCAATCAGTTTTTTACGCTCCAGAATATCGTCTAAATGCCAAGCATCTCCTGTTTTTACTTCGTGCAGCGAAGATACAATGCCCTTAGCACCCGCTTGCGCAATTTTTTCTAGTGAAATGGAATCTCCCGGTCCAAACCAACGCCATGTTTCAATCATAAAACCCTCAACTAATTTTAACTTTCGAGAACATTAGAAACTCAAAACTTTTACATCTCTAGAGATGTTAATGCATCACTGGAGATATAACTAGCATTATTTTGAAATTTTTGTTAAAAATAAGATCATGTGGTTTAAGGGTAAGCAAAAACGAAAAATGCTTGGTGTTTGAATATGCTCATGGGATTACATACTATGAACGTGAAACGATTGCCCTCACCTTTATTAACGAATGACAAAAGATGACAATAACACTCGGAAACTTAAACTACGCAATTAAAAAACTAAAGCTAGCATCTGAAGAAGCGGCTGTAAAAACTTCAATACCTGTTGACCCTCCCCTAACACCAGGTGAGTCAGCTGTACTGGAATTTTTAGTGTCTCAAACAGAAGAGAAATCAATATCAGAAATTGTTGAGGAAACCAGCTTGGTACAAAGCTGGGTATCTACCGTCGTAAAGTCTTTGGACAAAAGAGGTTGGGTAAAAGTAGCAAGACACCCAAAAGATAAAAGGGTCACTACTGTAATAGTGACAGACGAATTAAGAGAAGGTGCGGAACTTACCTTAAAACGCGACGCCAATGTGGTATTTGATAAGCTTTTAAAAAATGCTTCTGAGGAAGAAAAACTCGCAGTCAAAGTAGGATTGGAAACACTTTACGATATCATTCGTAAACTTGATCAAGCAGAAAAGTAGTTAAGTACCAACTGTAGTTACAATACGAGTCCATCAAGCAATGTCAGTCAGTTAAACTGCCTGACATTGCTCTTTGCCATGGAAAATAAGTCATCATCGGCTTTTTCATCCTGGAAGACCTTTCCCATTCGTAGATGAAGGAAGTTAAATAAATCTATATAGAACAAAGAGAAGAATGTAATTATTTTTCGATTTTTACCAAGGCTGCCTTACAAATAGTCACCAAACGCAAAAACTAGTTGAGGACACGACCTACCAGTCAACCTACTAACTATCTACCCTCCCCTAGGTACTCAAAATAAAAATTACGTAAATCTTATTTATGCTTGAAACGAAGCCCAAAGATGTTAGTTTGCGTGTTTTTTTGGTTTTGAAGAGATATGGGCGTAATCAATGGGTAATACAACTGGCGTTAATTTTGATGCTTTATCTATTCACCGTATTCAGTGGGAAGATACTATTTCACTTCGTCACTCTGTACTTTGGCCAAACAAAGATCCCAGTTTTTGTTTTGTACAGGGAGATCAGGATGCTTTCCACTACGGAGCTTATGTCAACTCAGAGTTAGTTAGCGTAGCTTCAATATACATTGATAAAACAAGTGCGCGACTGCGTAAATTTGCGACTAATAGCATTTACCAAGGTAAAGGAATCGGCTCATGTATGATTCGCTATATTATTGCTGACTTGCAGCAACAAAATATAATCTTATTGTGGTGTGATGCCAGAGAAACGGCAAGACACTTCTATGAAAGGCTTGGCATGTCCGTATGCAGTGAACGTTTTTACAAGTCTGAGATCGCCTATTTAAAAATGAGTAAGCATCTAACAAGGTCTTAAGTAAGTTAGTAATAATGGTTGTTACCGTAAAAGTTATGGAAAATTAGTAATGTATAAAGATGTTGTGGAAAATTTGTTAGCCGACTGGCGTAAAGAGAGGCCAGACTTAGATGGCGACGGAATAGCCGTAGTAGCCAGAATTATTAATCTGGCTAATCGGTACGAACAAGAGATCAATCGATTTCTGAAAGACTACGGAATTAATTATACCGACTTTGATTTGTTAGCAACCCTCAGGCGTAAAGGTTCTCCTTTTAAGCTTTCCCCAGGTCAACTTCAAGATGATGTCATTTTAACATCCGGAGCAATGACGGCCTGTTTAAAGCGACTAGAAAAAAAGAACTTATTAGCACGTACTACTTCCGAATCAGATCGACGCGGTGTTGACGTTCAATTGACCGAGCAAGGCAAATCCTTGGTTGATGAAACCATATCAAAACGATTCGAATTCGCGACATTGTCAGTAAAATCACTCGAAAGCAATGAGCAGGTTCAACTCGCAAATTTGCTTCAAAAATTGTCCAAAAGCTAACGTGAATCATTGAAAATTAATCATTTTTCTATCTATTTTTAGCCTGTTTATTGCACAGCAAGAATAGAACAGCATTTTCTGCTGCTGTTAAAGGTGAGTTCACAACAATATATCTTCATATAAAGATATATTGTTGTGAACTCACCTTAAGAGAGATTAAAAATGGCTACGGACATTATATACACAATAAAGGCGCCCTCGCCTGGCGGACACTATGTACAAGCTCTAAAGCATGAAGGGCTATTGTACATATCCGGACAGCTATCGTTTCCTCCAGAGGGACCGACGAGTTTGAACGATAATTTTACCGAGCAAGCTGCACAAGCATTTGAAAATGTTGGCGCTGTACTCAACGAAGCCGGATTGGACTTCTCTCATATTTTACAATTGCGCGCATATATCGTAGGCATCGAAAACTGGCCTGCATTTGATCAGGTCTGTGCACAATATCTACAGGAATATAAACCTGCTCGTGCCGTTGTTCCTGTCCCAACGCTTCACTACGGTTGCATGGTGGAGCTTGAAGCAGTAGCACGCGTCATTTCCACAAAGTAATAAAGCGAGAAAATCCATGTCTGACTCATTACGTACGGTAAATACACCTTGTTTAGTTATCAATCAGCAGGCGATGAATACCAATATTAATCGCCTGAAGTCTCATTTGAATGACTTAGGAGTGAGTTTTCGTCCTCATTTAAAAACAGCTAAATCCATTGCCGTAGCCCGAAAGGTTATGATGTCCGAATATGGCCCGGCTACGGTATCTACTTTGAAAGAAGCTGAGCAATTTGCCGCAGCTGGCGTGACTGATTTGACTTATGCTGTCGGCATTGAACCAGGTAAGTTTCCGCGCGTTAGTGCACTTCGGAACAACAATATCGATATTTCGGTATTGCTCGATTCGGTAGAGCAAGCTCATCAGTTGGCTCAATATTGTGCTGAACATGGCGAATTTATTCCTGCGTTAATTGAAATTGATTGTGATGGCCATCGTTCTGGCGTCAGGCCTGAGCAGGAAGAATTACTTATTGAAATTGCCCAAGCTTTAAACAGTAGTAATGCTTTGTTCAAAGGCGTCCTAACTCACGCTGGCGCCAGTTACAGCGAGAGTACCGTTGCTGCATTGAAACAATGTGCAGACCATGAGCGTGATGCTGCTGTCGGTGCTGCCAAAACACTTGCCGCAGCTGGATTCAATTGTGAAGTAGTGAGTGTCGGCTCTACCCCAACCGCTCATTTTTCTGAAGATCTCACTGGTGTAACAGAAGTTAGGGCTGGTGTTTTTGTTTTCTTTGATCTGGTCATGGCAGGCATAGGCGTTTGCAAAATTGAGGATATCGCCTTGTCAGTGCTAACCACGGTGATCGGTCATCAAGCAGATAAAGGCTGGATACTGGTTGACGCTGGTTGGATGGCAATGTCACGGGACCGCGGAACATCAAGGCAAAAGATTGATCAGGGGTATGGGATAGTGTGTGACGTTCACGGACGCCCTTTTGCTGATCTCATTATGGTTGATGCCAACCAGGAACATGGTGTTATTGCACTGAGAAGCCAGTCGTCTAAGAGGTTACCCAATTTGCCAATCGGTACCCGCCTACGAATCTTGCCAAATCATGCCTGTGCAACCGCCGCACAACACAATGAATACAAGGTTGTTGATGGAGACCAAGACAACATTGTTGACGTTTGGCCTCGATTCTACGGTTGGTAATGAAATACCTGATTTGGCAATAAATACACACAGCTGACTTTCTGTTTCTTTTAGAGATCAATATGAGTAAAGACGAAAATACATATCAGTTAATCGCAGAGTTGCCGGTAAAACATGCACTTATTAATGGGAAGTGGATAGAACTTAAACAACCATCATTGATTTCTGTTATTAATCCATCCACTGAAGAAGTGTTAACCCACATCGGACTAGGTCGAGAATCCGACGTTGATAGTGCTGTTGCTGCGGCAAAATATGCTTTTAAAAAGTGGTCGAAAACGTCTGTGGAAGAGCGAGCAGACCTACTACAACGTATTTACACGTTAATTCATGAACGAGCAGAAACATTGGCTCAACTGATTTCTCTCGAAATGGGAGCGCCAATTAATTATGCGCGCAGTGCTCAGGTTCCCTTGGCTGCTGAACATGTAAAAGCGGCAAGAGAAAACTTGCTCAGATTTGAGTTTATAAAACAGAGAGGGACTACCGCAATTGTCAGAGAGCCAATTGGAGTGGCAGGACAAATTACGCCTTGGAACTGGCCTCTGTATCAAATCACGGCAAAAGTTGCTCCAGCGCTGGCAGCAGGGTGCACTGTGGTTTTGAAACCGAGTGAATTATCACCGCTCAGCGCACTGTCATTTGCGCAACTAATGCTTGATGCGGGCGTTCCTGATGGTGTGTTTAATTTAGTTTTGGGCGACGGAAAAACGGTTGGAAACGCGCTTTCTAAACATCCCGACGTCGATATGATTTCTATTACCGGCTCAACCAGAGCAGGCATAGAAGTGGCAAAAAGTGCGGCATCAACAGTTAAACGTGTTGCCCAAGAATTAGGTGGAAAATCTCCCAATATATTGTTACCCGATACAGACTTTGCTACTGCGGTTCCTCTTGGGGTCGCCGCTTGTATGCGAAACAATGGTCAGTCTTGTAGTGCCCCAACAAGAATGCTGGTGCCAAAAGCATCTCTGGCTTTGGTTGAAACCTTAGCGTTATCCGCACTTTCTCAATTTAAAGTCGGGAATGCGAGTGATCCGCAATCAACACATGGCCCTTTGGCCAATGTTGCGCAATACAACAAAGTCAGAGAAATGATCTCTATTGGTTTAGATGAAGGCGCACGGTGTATTGCGGGAGGCCTGCAAAAAACGCCACTGTGGCCAAAAGGTTACTTTGTTTCTCCAACCATATTTAGTGATGTCTCAACGTCGATGACCATTGCAAAAGAGGAGATTTTTGGCCCGGTACTTTGCCTCATCCCATACGATTCTATCGAAGAAGCCATTTATATTGCCAATGATACGGTATTTGGACTCGGTGCTCACGTTCAATCCGCAAACCTTGCGCAGGCTCAAGACGTAGCCAAACAAATCCGCAGCGGTCAGGTACATATTAATCATCCAGCATGGGATCCGAATGCGCCGTTTGGCGGTTACAAGCAATCTGGTAATGGCCGGGAGTACGGTGTTGAAGGGATAGAAGAATACCTGGAAACCAAAGCCATTTTGGGTTTCTACAACGAACAGTGAAAGTGAGAAGTCGACATGTCACCAGCGCTTAAAAAAATATCCAATAGCGAAAAATTCCCTGATGAAGTGGATGTTGTTGTTATTGGCGGCGGAATTATAGGCGCTTCAGCGACCTATTTTTTGGCCAAACAAGGGTATTCCGTAGCACTTATTGAGAAAGGTCTCGTTGGGTGTGAACAATCCAGTCGTAATTGGGGATGGTGTCGTCAACAAAATCGAGACGAAAGAGAACTGCCTACCTCCGGATTGTCAATGCGAT
Source organism: Aestuariibacter sp. GS-14 (assembly GCF_006494365.1). GTDB lineage: Bacteria > Pseudomonadota > Gammaproteobacteria > Enterobacterales > Alteromonadaceae > Alteromonas > Alteromonas mangrovi. The sequence continues at coordinate 337,913 of NZ_VHIP01000003.1, read as the reverse complement.
TGTGGGACGAGATGTCCCGTGATATTGGTCTGGACCTGGGGTTTAGACGCTGTGGTCTTATTTACACTACTGATGATCCAAAGCAATTGGCTGAATGGGAAAGCTGGCGAAGTACCGCAAAGCAATTCGATATCAACACCAAAATGCTAAGTGCTAAGGAAGCAAACTTAACGGTACCAGCAAAGGGCAGAAATTGGATCGGAGGTGTTCATTCTGTCGATGATGGTAAGGGAGAGCCATCGTTGGCTGCGCCCACTATTGTTGAGGGGGCAAAAATACTTGGGGCCTACCTTCATCAGCAATGTGCTGCCAGAGGGCTGGATATCACAAATGGCAAAGTGACAGGTGTTGTGACCGAAAAAGGCACAATCAAAACCTCACGAGTGCTTTGTGCGGCGGGTGCCTGGGCATCCACTTTTTGTCGCCACCTAGGTGTAGACTTTCCACAAGCCAGTGTTAGACAAACTGCTTTAAGAACAGCGCCTACGGCAAACTTAGGTGAAGCCATTTATACATCGGGTTGCGCATTAACCAGACGGTTGGATGGTAGCTATACGATAGCATTAAGCGGTACTGCAAAACTGGAAATTACGCCGCAAGGGTTGCGCTATGCAAAAGAGTTCTTCCCGATGTTTTTAAAACGATTAAAAGCAGTGCAAATCGGGCTAGGCAGTTCATTTTTTTCAGGCCCCGAAGCAATTAACCGCTGGGAGAATTCCACTGTCTCACCGATGGAACTGATTAGAATTCTTGATCCGGCGCCAAGTAAACAAAATGCCCGCAAAACCATCGCCGCGGTGAAAAGTATGTTTCCGGCTCTGGCCAACGTCGACATCGTTGATAGTTGGGGGGGCTATGTAGACTGCACGCCAGATGCGGTGCCTGTGATTTCTGAAGTTGACAATGTAGAAGGGTTTTATCTGGCAGCGGGGTGCTCAGGACACGGGTTTGGCCTTGGACCCGGCCTGGCAAAAGTTGCATCTGATTTAGTTGTTGGCGCACCACCGGTGTTGGATTTAACGCCTTTTAGACTCTCACGTTTCCACGGCGGTGAGAAATTGGAGGTCGGTGCGCTATAGCCCGACAAAATTATGGAATCACTAATCAACAAATTTGAAAAGTGATGAGCTCTCGCATCAGTCCAGCACTGTGCGGGGTTACTTCTCGTCAATGAGTAGGAATATAAAAATGGAAATAGCAGGGCGAAACGAAGTAGTACTGCATAAAAAGAGAATTGCTTCTATCGATATATTGCGTGGTTTGGTGATGTTGCTAATGACGGTTGACCACGTTCGGGAGCGTTTTTTTTATCACCTGAATGTGTCGGATCCAATGGATATCGATACCACTAGTCCACAACTATTCTTTACACGGATCACCGCGCACTTTTGTGCGCCAGTATTTGTTTTTTTAACAGGACTTTCAGCGTGGCTTTATGCCAATCCTCCCGGCAAAAGTTCACGTTCTGCTACCGGCTTTTTGTTCAAACGCGGTGTATTTATTATCTTTATAGAAATTGCAGTGATCAACTGGTTGTGGTCTGGAACATATCAAACACTGTGGTTGCAAGTTATGTGGGCTATAGGGATCAGTATGGTCTTTTTATCGCTTCTGAGTAAACTGCCAGCCAAAGCAATACTGTTATTGGGCTTTACCATTGTGTTTGGTCACAACCTGTTAAGCCCAATTACTTTTGACCCGTCTGATACGGGGTATGCGTTGTGGTCATTTCTGCATCAGAAAGGGTTTATCTATACGTCTGAAGTCTTCCGAATTAAAATTTCATACCCGGTTTTACCCTGGATTGGGGTAATTTTACTCGGGTTCAGTATGGGGCCGGTCTATGCGCAATCGATGCAGAGTCAAACGCGTAAGAAGGTGTTGCTCACGAGTGTGTGTAGTATGTGGATGTTGTTAATTCTGCTACGCAGTACCAATTTTTATGGCGAGCCCAATTTGTTTGAAGTGCAGGAAAATACTATTCAGACTGTGATGTCATTTATAAATTTCACCAAGTACCCGCCATCGCTTGATTTCCTTTTATTCACGTTAGCAGGCGCATTCCTAGTGCTTTATTTATTGGAAAACGTAGACAACAGATTATCCAAATGGGTTGAGACATTCGGTTCAGCGCCTATGTTTTACTATATCGTACATTTAACTGTTTTGTTGGTTAGCTATCGCGTCGCGTTGGCCATAATGGGGCCAAATTACGGCGACATGCTGGTGTTCGGCGATTTATGGCAAGTGTGGTTTGTGGCGGCCATCTTAGTATGTCTATTGTATGTTCCGACCAAGGCGTTCTCTGCGTTCAAGCGGCAAAGCAAGAATCCATTAATTAAATATTTTTAAAATTCATTCAATGCAGGAGCAGTTCTTGCCTCTGCATGAGATTTTAATTCATGTTGCTGATTTCAGTTCAGGCAAGTACTAAGTTGCATCAAAGTCGTAGGACAAGAGACAAATAATTATGGCAGCAAATAATGAGTTCAACACACGCAGGGATTTATTAAAGTATTTAGGCGTTGCAGGCATGGCCACAGCGGCCAGTGGTATGTTGATTCCGAATTACCTATTGGCGCAACAATATGAAAAAGGCGCCGGGGAAACCCCCAAATATGGTGGCAAGATAAGGGTTGCAACGACGTCATCTTCAACCAAAGATACGCTGGACCCAGCTAAAGCCTCTTTGGGAACGGATTATGCCCGTATTTATATGCTCTATAGTGGCTTAACTCAATTTAACGAGTCTTTAGGAGCTGAACCTGCTTTGGCTGAACGACTCGAAACAGAAGATCAAAAGATCTGGTTTATCGAGTTGCGTAAAGAAGTAACTTTTCACGATGGAAAGCCACTTACATCAGCGGATGTTCAATATTCTCTGATGCGACACAAAGATCCTGAGTTAACCTCTCGCGTTGCGCCAATCGCCGAACAATTTGAGGAGGTAACTATACTTGGCTCTCATAGTTTGCGCCTCACACTAAAAACAGCAAATGCTGATTTGCCAACAATTCTGGCATCATCAAATTTTTGCATTGTCGCTGAGGGTACACAAAACTTCAGAGATACAGCAAACGGTACTGGCCCATTCAAATTGAAGCAGTTTTCACCCGGGATCAGAACGGTTGTTGAAAAAAATCCAAACTATTGGAAACAAGGTAAACCTTATTTACAAGAGATAGAACTGGTTGGAATTTATGATGAACCCTCCCGCGTCAATGCGCTCCTCGCGGGAGATTTGCAGATTGCCGTTGCAATTAACCCCAGATCAACCAAAAGGATAAAAAATTCCGGTAAATGTGATGTTTTACAAACAGAGTCGGGCTTGTACACCAATCTGGTAATGAGAAAGGATACCTACCCAACCAATAGCGATGATTTTGTTCTTGCTATAAAGTATATGCTGGATCGTGAAACCATAAAAAGAGCGCTGTTTCGAGGGTTTGCCACTGTAGCTAATGATCATCCAGTCCCCCCATCCCATAAATATTATAACTCGGAATTACCACAACGCCTCTATGATCTAGATAAAGCAAAATACTATTTAAAAAAATCGGGTATGAAAGGAGCAAGGTTTCCTATTTTTGCCACCCAGGCAGCCGAAGGGTCAGTTGAAATGGCGGCCATACTTCAATTATCGGCTATCGAATGTGGTTTCAACCTTGGAATAAATCGGGTGCCAGCCGACGGATACTGGTCTAATCATTGGATGAAACATCCACTTGGTTTTGGCAATATCAACCCTCGACCAAGCCTTGATGAGCTATTTAGTCTTTTTTACAAATCAGACGCGCCCTGGAATGAATCTGGTTGGCAGAATAGTCAATTTGATCAGCTATTGTTACAAGCCAGAGGTGAAGGAGATGAAAGCAAACGAAAACAAATGTATTGGGATATGCAGGAGTTGATTGCACAGCACTGTGGTGTAAGTGTACCAGTTTTTATGAACCTGATTGATGGATTCGACAAGCGCATCAAAGGGTTCAAAGCCATTCCTACGGGTGGACTAATGGGGTATATGTTTGCGGAGCATGTTTGGTTTGATGCGTAATTAACAATATGACTGCAGGCCCCGGGTAATCCACGGGGCGTTGCCATTCAGATTACGAATTGTATTTCATTCTTATACCCACTTCCCTATTAGGCGTGTAATGCGTCGGCAGCTAACACACGATAGTCCTAAGTAATTTATCACGACCAATCAACAAGTTAATCGTAGCAGTGATATCTACTTGTAAGATCGATATCGACTCCTTTATCACTAACATCCACAGTTATAAGGAAAAATCTAATTTCTCGCTGTTCTAGCCCATAAATTCTTTTGTGCCTTTTATTCTTAGGCCCGCTCTCTTTTCAATTGTAAATAAAAAGATAAAAAAAGATTGCAATAAACATCTCTAGAGATTAATTTACATCTCTAGAGATTTTTATTGCGTTAACCGCTAAGTTAATTTTTCCCCTAGAAAGTCAGGCTAAGAAAAATAGAAACTAGTAATGGGACAAGTGGAGCTTCACAGATGGTAGTGAAAAATAAAGTGTTTGTTGTAACCGGTGCAGGAAGCGGAATGGGAAGAGAGATCAGTCTCTCATTGCTCACTCGTGGTGCTCTGGTCGTAGCGGTTGATATCAATGAAAAAAACCTGATAGAAACCAAAGACCTAGCATCCGTGAATGCTGAAAATCTTAAAAGCTTCGTACTGAATATTGTAGACATAGACGCTGTTAATCAGCTACCAGAACAGATTATTGGTGTATTTGGACACATTGATGGCCTGATAAATAACGCAGGCATTATTCAGCCTTTCGAGCGTATAAAAGATATTAGTCTTTCAACGATTGAAAAAGTGATCAATGTAAATCTTTACGGTTCACTTTATCTTATAAAAGCACTGTTGCCTTATTTACAAGAGAGACAGGAAGCCCACCTTGTCAATGTATCGAGTATGGGTGCGCTTGTTCCAGTTCCTGGACAAGTCATGTATGGTGCCAGCAAAGCAGCGATAAAATTACTAACGGATGGACTTCGTTCTGAACTGGCTGACACCAGTATTCACGTTAGTCTGGTCATTCCCGGGGCCGTTAACACCAATATAACCTCTAATTCAGGTGTCGCAGGATTGAGCGGTGTGGATGCATCTGGCGATAAAGTGCTGAGTGCTGAAAAAGCAGCTCGCATTATTGTTGACGGGATAGAAAAAAATAAGGCCAGGATTTTTGTGGGTAAAGATGCACGTATATTAGACATATTAAGTCGCATCAGTCCTGCTTTCGCTGCAAGCATCATCAATAAGAGTATGGCAAAGCTATTGCCCCCCTCTGCGTAACAAACTCCTACAGCAATAAAGATAACTATTTATTATGGACAAGAGCGAACAATGAAATACTACGCACTCCTCATATCTTTTAAGCTTTTTCTACTTTCTTTTACACCTTTTGCATCATTCGCAGAAGCATCTGAATGCGACAGCGCAAAAGAACTACTCCAAAAGTTTGAGCAAATTCCTCTGCGCAATGAAAAGCTGGACACAAGCGGCGAACTCGTAGAATGTATAGGTGAATCCGTTATTTTGCGGAATGTGACCCAGGCGACAATAAGCCCTGTTCTTCCTGAAAAAAACACAACGGGCTTAGCCGTTGTGGTGGCTCCCGGCGGCGCCTTTATGATGCACAGCATTATGGCCGAAGGCTATGACGTAGCAGAATGGCTCGCATCTAAAGGTATTAGCGCATTTGTACTCAAGTACCGACTTAATCCTACTCCGGAAAGTCATGATGATTTTCGAAAGCTTAGTCGAGAGATATTAGGCACAGGAGAATCGCTCAAACAATCTGATCAGCAATCTGAAGCAACTCCAGAGGCGCTTCAGGATGCCCAGGATGCGATAGCATATATACGCCAAAATGCGGAAAAATGGGGCGTAAAATCGGACCGAATTGGCATTGTTGGATTTTCAGCCGGCGCAATGACTGCATTGTCTGTTGGCGATACACAAATTGCACTATCAAAACCAGACTTTATTGCCCCTATTTACCCTCCCATGTCATCCCGTAGAGTACCTTCTCATGCGCCACCAATGTTTTTATCTATCGCCCTGGATGACAACTACTTCGCCAAAGACAAGCCCTTGGAGTTAATAAACTCATGGCGTCAGGCGGGGATTCCAATTGAGGCTCACTTACATCAAAGTGGTGCTCATGGTTACAACCTTTACGACAAAAATCACTCGGCAAATCTATGGCGTGAGTTGTTTTTTGCGTGGTTAACCGACCGCGGATTAACGACAACTAAGATACACTACTCCGTTGATAAAACAGTAATTGGTACTTTATTGGATAATCCAGAAGCAAGAAAAATACTGGCTAAGGTGATTCCCAATATTGTTGCCTCAGATGACAAAAATAACCCTCAGAGTAATGCCATGCGACAAATGACATTGTCTGCACTTAAACCATACTCGCAGGGTTCGATTACAGAAAAGCACCTAAAAAGCATTCAAAAAGCGTTAGATGAACTGTAGTGTTTTTCCCCTAAGGGAAGCACAACATTAATAGGAGAATTGCTAAATACTGACATTTTTTCTAATGTTTGTACTTCCCTAAATCCTACTTGAGATGTGACATGAAAAAAAGATCTGATTTGTATGAGGTGTTTCTGCAACATGCCAAACCAGTCAGTTATCAGAAGCGGGAATCAATACTCAGAGAGGGGGAACACTGCAATTGTGTGTACCTGATTGAACAAGGATTTGTGAGGTCCTGGTTTAATGACGACGGTAACGACATAACATTTCAGTTTTTCTTTCCCGGCGACATTGTGACGTCATTTGAAAGTATGAAAATGCACCTGCCTAGCTTATACAATATAGAATCAATCAGCGCGGTAACACTAAAAAGGCTGACTGAATCAGAACTGAAGCTCATTCTTAAGGATTCCCCTGACCTAAACGCAGTTATCACAGATTATCTGACTGACAGGCTTTACCGCTATCAAAAATTATTTATATCACGCATAAAAAATAGCCCGCAGAGACGATACGAAGAACTGCTAGAGCATTCACCTGAAATTTTTAATGAAATCCCCCATCACTATATTGCCTCATATTTAGGCATCACACCTGTCTCCTTAAGCAGAATTAAAAATAAACATCCACTCTGATAACAATTGTTAATGCCCGGTTTTGTGCAAGCAGTAAAGTTTCACCAACTTAACGCTAAATCAAACCAAGGTATTAATTATGACAAATACAAACAATTCATTAAGAATAGGCTTTATCGGGTTGGGTAAAATGGGGGCCGGAATCTGCGCTAATATCCAGGATGCCGGTTATCAGTTAACGGTGTACAACCGAACACACGAAAAAACGGCACCATTTGTGGCCAGGGGTGCGACTGCAGTGTATTCAATCACAGAAGTACTGGATAGTTCTGATATCATTTTTTCCAGCCTTTTGGACGATAAGTCCCTATTAGACCTATGCCTGCAAAACAATGGAATTGCACAGCACAAAGCTGCTGGTAAAATTCATGTTGGTCTAACAACCGTTTTGCCCGACACCTCATCGAAACTGGCAGAAGCGCATCAACGTGTTAGTTGCCATTATATTGCAGCACCTGTGGTTGGCAGACCAGACGCCGCAGCAGCTGGTGCACTCATATCATTTATCGCTGGCGACAAAAGTGCAACCGAAATAATCACACCAGTTGTAAACACTTACACAAAAAAGCAAGTTTACCTGGGCCCACATACCAGTAGTGCCAATGCATTGAAAATTTGCACTAATTATATGGCCATGACCCAGCTGAATATGCTCGGGGAAATATTCACCTATGGCGAAAAAAGTGGACTGAACAGAGATCTCGTTGCGCATGTAGCAAGCCTTTTCTTCGCAGGTAATGAGCCCATGCTTGAATACGTCGATAGAATAAATAACAGAGATTTCGATACGGTTGGATTCAACTTGTCTGCCGGCCTTAAAGACGCCCTGATATTTGATCAGGCATTCACTGATGCAGGCCTATACGCAGGAGCTATAGCCAAAGCTAAAGAAAACTTACTAACGGCAAATGCCAGAGGGTTAGGCAACAAAGATTGGAGTGCGCTGACCGAAATGACACGCCAATCTTCCGGACTGTAATTTACTTATCAATAAGGGAGAGTATCGAACCTCTCCCCCATTCATTGTTATCATTTCTATAACCCTCCTCGAATAAACATTTTTATAACATTATCAATTTCTCTTTGATTATATATCTTTAGAGATATATCATTAGGGATATTATTGTTGCCGAAGCTATGTAAACGTCAACATCAAAACAGTTCCGTTGTCCAAAGTTCGCCAAAAAAACAAAAAGCTAACTGCATCGGTATCTGTCAATAAAGACTTTTTGTAGGTTGCCTAGAATGAAGATTAGCTCTAATCGTGTTTTAAATGCATGTATCACAGTTGTCGCTCTGCTGTTAATGGCTGGTTGTGAAGAAGAAGCATTGACCGACTTGAGACCTCCCAGAAGTGTATTAACCGTTGAGACTGTTTCGCCCGCTAAAGCGTTCTGGCCTCAAACCCTCAAAGCAAATGGCGAGATTAACGCCTGGCAGAAGGCGTCGATTAGTAGCGAGATCGCAAATCTAAAACTATTGGAAATATTGGCCGATGTAGGTGACAAAGTAGAAAAGGGTCAGGTACTTGCAAGATTCGATACTGCGTCCGTAAAGCTCGATGTAGAGCAGGCAAAGGCCTCTTTACTGGAAGCCGAAGCCAATTTACTTTATGCGCAAAAACAAGCTGAACGGAATATTAAATTGAACCAAAAGGGTACCGTCAGTGATGACGCGCTACTGCAAAGTGAAGTCAACGCCAAGTCAGCAAAAGCTAAACTGATTTCTGCCCAGGCAAACCTGGACTATCAACAATTCCGATTGGAAAGAGCCATTGTGACAGCGCCAGACGACGGCGTGATATCGGCAAGAAATGCACAAATAGGTTCCGTCTACACTCCCGGCACCGAACTTTTTGAATTAATAAGACAAAACCGCTATGAATGGCTCGCAGAGTTGTCGGAAACACAATTTAAACGTGTAGAGGTCGGGCAAAATGTAACGCTGATATTAGATTCAGGGCATCAGATTAAAGGAACGGTTAACAGGAAAGCGCCTTTGGTTGATAAGTCCACCCTTACGGCTACCGTATATGTAACGCTTCCACAGGATCCAAATATATTGGGTGGCAACTTTGCTTCAGGAAATATAGAGCTTCCACCCAAAGAAGTCACTTACCTGCCTGAAAGCAGCATTGTTTACAGAGACGGCTATACCTTTGTAATGGCCGTGGTTGAAAATGCAATACAGCCCATCCGTGTTGTAACCGGACAGCGTCACAGCAAATTTGTTGAAATTTTTACAACACTGAACAGCACAACAATGTTTGTTAAATCTGGTGGCGCTTTCCTCGTTAATGGTGACAAAGTTGAGGTTTCTTCTCAGCCGAACACCAGTACACAAGGGGAATAGTATGAACTTTTCAGCATGGGCCATTAACCGCCCTATCCCACCTATCTTATTATTTATGCTCATGTGCCTTGCTGGTCTTGTTTGTTTTAAACAATTGCCCATTCAACATCTGCCTGATACTGATTTTCCAATAGTTAAGGTAGTTGCCAGTCTCCCCGGTGCATCTCCTTCCACACTTGAAAACGAGGTCACCAGACGTCTCGAAGACAGCATTGCGACTATTGGCAATGTCCGGCACATCACTTCGACTATCAATGAAGGGAATTCTGTCAGTATTGTTCAGTTTGAATTGGAAGTTGATTCACAACAAGCAGTTAGTGACGTACGAAATGCCGTTGAAACAGTGAGAAATCAGTTACCATCGGAAATGCAAAACCCGGTAATTTCCCGCATGAGCACCACGGGTTCAGCGATTCTCGGATTCTCCGTACACTCTGACATGTTATCCGAAACAGAATTATCCTGGTTCACCGACAATGAAATCAGCAAACAACTACTCACTGTAGAGGGCGTAGGCGAAGTTAAACGAACAGGTGGTAATGAACGCGAAATAAGAATCGAGCTGAGTCCTATCAAACTTGCTGCGTTGGATATTACTGCTGCGGACGTATCAAACCAACTTAAAAGTTTATTGAAAGACGCTCCTGGCGGAGAAAGTGAAATTGGTGGTATGCGTCAATCAATCAGGACGATTGCAGCAGCCGGTAACCGTGATGACATTGCAGCGATAACCATAACGTTATCGGATGGAAAAGCGGTCAGACTTGATTCCATTGCGGCAATAAAGGACACCTTTGCAGAGCGTAATCAGCTTGCTTTAGTAAATGGCAAGGAAAGTGTCACTTTCGAAATAAAAAGGGCCCGGGGAGCCAGTGAATTAGAAACAGCAGCTAGAGTCCGTGACAATATCGCTATCATCCAGAAGAAATATCCTCACGTATCCATAGAGGAAATTTTTAATACTATTTCACCGGTTAAAAATAACTATGATGCTGCGATGAATACCCTGTTTGAGGGCTCAATTCTGGCAATAATAGCGGTTTGGATATTCTTAAGGGATGTCCGAGCGACACTGGTTGCATCCGTTGCATTACCACTTTCTATACTACCAACTTTTGCATTTATCTACTTCCTGGATTTCCAGCTTAACTCGATTACATTGCTGGGAATGACCCTGATTATTGGCGTTTTGGTGGATGACGCTATTGTAGAGATAGAAAACATAGAAAGGCACTTGCATCACGGACTCACTCCCCGAAATGCTTCTTTGGTAGCAGCCAACGAAATTGGCCTGGCTGTGGTTGCAACCACATTTACACTGGTTGCAGTATTTTTACCAACCGCATTTATGAGTGGTATGGCGGGAGTCTTCTTTAAGCAATTCGGCTGGACAGCCTCTATCGCCGTACTGTTTTCATTACTGGTGGCCCGACTCATTACCCCCATGATGGCAGCCCAAATCATGCGTGCCAAACCGACACAAAAGCATACGCAGTTAGATTCTCCAGGCAAAGTAATGAGCACATACCTCAAAACTGTTCGCTGGAGCCTGAAAAATCCGAAAACGACCCTAGTGCTAGCCTTCGTTTTCCTTGTTATGTCGATAATGCTGGTTATGCAAATTCCTACCAACTTTGTGGATGCTGATGATCAGGACCAGATTTTGGTCTCGCTGGAAACACAACCCGGGAGTCAATTGTCAGAGACTATCATTGCAGCTGAGCAGGCAGGTGCATTGCTGGAACAGTTCGACGAAGTCGAAAATGTGTATATCCGAGCAGGCGATGAAAATGGCAATGTGACTCAGGCAAAGATTGTCGCCACACTTTCACCTATCGTGGACAATGACCGGAGAACGCAGCAGACATTAGAAGGGATACTGCGGGAAAAAGTCACATTGATCCCAGGGGCACGAATCACTATTGGCGGAAATAATGCCGGCCAGGTTATGGAAATTGGACTAAAAAGCGATAATACCTATGCGCTTGAAAAAGCGGCCACTGAAATCGTAGGCGCCCTGCGCGCCCAACCGGGCATGGGCAACGTGATTTCTAGCTCAGGTTTAATGCGTCCTGAGTTAACCATAGCACCTTATTATGATCGTGCCGCGGAATTAGGGATCACGACAGCAGCTATCAGTGACGCCATCAGAACAGCCACTACCAGTGAGTATGAGCAGTCCTTACCACGGCTCAATTTACCTGACAGACAACTTTATGTCAGAACCATGATTGCAAAAAATGATCTGACAGATGTTGACACCGTTCGTAACATCAAAGTTGTTGGTAACAGTGGAGCAGTGCCACTTGGTAGTTTTGCGACTATGAGTTTTGAAGGCGGTCCCGCACAGATAGACCGCCTCGACAGAACCCGGACAATCACCATAAAGATTGATACGATGAATCAGCCTCTTGGTGAAATTACTCAACTGATTGAAAGTATTCCCGAACTCAAAAACCTGCCAAGTAGTGTTGAGCGTGTTTCTGCAGGCGATGCTGAACAGCAACAGGAATTATTCGCAGGCTTTGGAATGGCCATACTGGCAGGCGTTCTCTGCGTTTATGTTGTTTTGGTACTGTTGTTCCATGACTTTTTGCAGCCTATAACTATTCTTGTCGCGCTCCCCTTGTCGGCGGGCGGTGCATTTTTAGCGCTCTATATTTGTGGTTACAGTTTGTCACTCTCATCGCTAATCGGTTTAATTATGCTAATGGGGATTGTAAGTAAAAACTCTATCCTTTTAGTGGAATTCGCCATCATGTCCCGGGAAGAAAAAGGGCTATCCCGAACTGAAGCAATAGTCGACGCCTGTTCTAAGCGAGCACGTCCAATTATTATGACCTCATTCGCGATGATTGCGGGTATGTTACCTATGGCCCTGCAAATAGGTGTACCGTCAGCATTCAGAGGCCCTATGGCAATTACTGTTATCGGCGGTCTAATCACATCAACAGCATTGAGTTTATTGGTAGTGCCCTGTGTCTATGTGCTAGTGGATAAACTAAAAGTTAGGCTAAGAAAACTGTTCAAAACTCAAGAACAGTTCGAACCTGCCGGCCACGCCAACGCGAGTTGATGTTTCTACGTGTCCACGGACAGTAAAAATACGAAACCGATATTTACCTAAAAATATGATGAATGGCCTTCGCAGGAAAATATGTCTGAATACCATGAATTTCAGAAACATTGTGCTTGTGTAATTGGCCATAAATCCAATAATCAATTCAGGGATAACTATCATAAGTTGAATATTTCTTCAGTTCCATGGCCGAAATATCGCATAACCAAATCGATTTGAAGCAAAAATCAAATAAATTTCTTCGGTCAATGTGTGAAGAATTTTATGCTAAAGAATAAACTCCAGCCAATGCTCAAAGAAATAAACTCGATAGACGACTGTTTCTGGTGAAGGAACTTCATTTCCCGATAGATAAAAACGGCATAATTATTACGTGCCATCGATGATTAGATTAAAACAGTAAATCTCATCAGACTAGAGAGGAGCTCCATTGAATGACACAATTTTCGTGAATTTAGAGCAAGAGTGTAATATTCCGCAGGCAATTCTAATATATTGCCTATCCTGGACAATACCGAATTGCTTTTTATAAATTTGCAGCTCAGCGATACATCATTGATGGAATAAAACACCAATGAAATATCAACCGGTATTGTGAGATTGCGTGCTATTTTTAAAAATGAGAATTTAGCCTAAATACCAATAAGTCTGTGAAGCTAAATAGGTAATTGAATAGTTCTCCTATTCAATGAAATTAGATGCCTCGCATACTTTTTAGTTTCGATGGTAGTAACTGGGTGGTGATCATCAAGGTAACCTTTACGTTAGATAGTTAAATCAGATAACGTAAAAATCGCACTAGTGGCTACTGCAGACTGATATGTTTATGCGTTTTTGACACTTCCAAGAATGGGCTTTCAGGGCATGTACTAGGTATCGCTGAAAGGTTATACACCCTGTCTATCAAATAAAAAACGTTGCTTTAAATTAATATTTTTTGATATTTCAGTTGCGAATCCATCTTACAACGAAAAAACGAATTACTTTATATCAGGCGCATATGGCAGCGAAACCCCAGACTTTAACACTATCCGGGGTTCATTCTTTTACCGGCCTAGGTGCGCATAATGGCCCCGCCATCAACACAAACCGTCTGCCCTGTAATCCATGCAGCCATGTCTGAAAGTAAAAAGGCCACAAATGCCCCCATGTCCTCTGGAGTGCCGACTCGAGGAGCGGGGATCATCTGTAATACCATATCGACTAAATGACCAGAGTTTTGTTTTCCACTCTCAGTTAGTACAAGACCTGGCGAAACAGCATTACACCGGACTCCTTGTTTTCCGAAGCGACTTGCGGTATTTCGGGTCAGCGCCCCTACTCCGGCCTTTGTTACGGAGTAACTCAGCTTATCAGGCATGTTTGCATACACAGCGTCAGATATCGTATTAACGATAGAACCGCCACCAGCAGCAATGATATGTGGGGTGGCGTACTTGGTCGTAAGCATATAACCCGTTAGGTTAATATCGATATTGCGTTGCCAGCAGGCAAGATCTATATCGACTGAGTTTGTGTCCTGTGCTACCTCAGTTGGATCTATATTCGCTGCGACATTGAATAAGCCGTTTATCTGTCCAAACTCACTGATAGCAAACGCCACAAGTGCTTTAACTTGTTCTTCATTCGCAATATCCAGCGTTGTTGCAACACCATCCCCACCCGCATTTTTGACGACTTCAATGCAACGCTCAGCGCTTGCAATATTAATGTCGCCCACAACGATTTTGGCTCCGCTTTGCCCCAAATATTGAGCAACGCCATCTGCAATACCACCGGCACCTGCGAAAACAATAACTTTATCTTTTAACCCTTCCATTGCTCGCTCCTTACTGAATTGAAACACTGGTTGAAACTGGTAAATTACGTGATGAACTTCCAATTGAAATACGGTAACTGCCTGACTCAGTTACCCAGTCATGCTGATGCACATCAAAATAGGCGAAGTCACGTTTAGTAAGGCTGAAAGACACTGATTTTGTTTCTCCCGGGGCGAGTGAAATTTTATCGAATGCCCTCAACTCATTCTCGGGTCTGGGAACAAGACGTGCTTCATTGTCACCAACGTAAACCTGAACAACTTCCTGCCCGGCAACGCGGCCGGTATTTTTTACTTTCACGCTAACACTAACCGTTCCGGACGCTGTGTCGACAGACGCTGATAAATCACTGAATGCAAAATCTGTGTACGACAAACCATGCCCGAACGGATATAGCGGCTCTATGTTTTTCTTGTCGTAATAACGGTATCCGACAAACACGCCTTCGCCGTAATTCGCGTCCCGTCCACCACTGTAGTGAATATAAGTTGGGTTATCTTCAATACGTTTTGGGAAAGTCAGTGGTAATTTACCTGAAGGATTTGTTTTACCAAGCAGTACATTTGTCAATGCATGGCTGCCCTCTTCACCACTGAACCAAGCTTGCAATAACGTTGGTACTTTCTCATCCCAGGGAAGACTCACTGGTCCGCCAGAATTAAGCACCACAATCGTATTTGGATTCGCTTTGACCACGGCTTCTACCAATGCATTTTGTTGGCCAAACAAAGTCATATCGCTACGGTCATGACCTTCTGTTTCCGAGGTTCGGGAAGATCCCACAAAAACTAAAGCCACATCGGCATTTTTTGCCGCTGCAACTGCATCTTCAATAGCCCCCGCTGGGGTGCGAACATTAAAGTAAAAAATTGGCCAGGTTTTCGCAGACTTTGTATAACGCATTTCAATAGGAACGGGCTTACCTGCAGTCAAGTAGACCTTTTTACTGGGCTTGTCTTGTAAGTTTTCCCATTCTTTATCATCTACATTTGCGCCGTAAATAGCCTTGCCGTCGACAAACAATGATGTGTTGCCGTGGCCATGTGCAGCAAACTCATACTCACCATCCACCTCTGGCCAAAAATAGCCTGTCCACTTGACACTGAACGACGGGTTCTTGAAATAAACTTCCCGACCAAATCCCTTTTTCTCAAACCAAGTGTCTTGCTTGGTGATTTCGGGCTGCCCGGAAAAGTCAGGGTTCGCGAAATAGTCGGCACTTAAACCAACGATTTTCCTGGCTTTGTCAGTACTAAAATAATTGCCCTCTGCTGGCGGTGGTGACTTATCATTATCGACACCTTTTGCATAAGTAACCGTCACGTTTTGAGGCAGTTGTTCACGCAAACTTTCAAGCGGCGATACTATGTCGGTTGGCACCACTTTTGAGCTACCGCCGCCACCGGTCAGGGCGATATTGGCATTAGGACCGATAACCGCCACAGAACGAAGTACTTTTGTGTTTAACGGCAGTACGCGTTGATCATTTTTTAAAAGCACGATGGACTCTTCCGCGGCTTTCAGCGCAATATCCCGATTATCTTCAAGCGCCTTAAGGCCCACGCTTTCGGTTGTTTTTCCAAATTTTCCGGTACGGAAAGCAAGTCTTAGCAACCTTCTTGCGGCCTCATCGATCACGCTTTCTTCAACCTGCCAATGCTTAACGGCTTCCGCTAACTTTGCATCAAAGAATTTACCGGGTCCCGGCATTTCCAGCGTTAGTCCACCATTGATTGCACTCACCGAGCTATGTAACGCTCCCCAGTCTGACATTATGACACCGTCATAACCCCATTCTCCACGCAATACATCATTGAGAAGGTAATCATGCTCTGTCATATAGGTGCCGTTTACACGGTTGTAGGCAGCCATGAAGGTCCACGGGTTCGATTCTTCCAGCATGATTTCGAATGGCTTCAAATAAAGTTCACGTAACGCACGCTCGCCAATATTTGAACTTCCCCGCCCACGTTCGAGCTCTTGTTCATTACCTACGAAATGTTTTGCCGAAGACCCAACGCCTTCACTCTGGAGACCTACAACATAGGCAGCACCTAGCTTGCCGCTGAGGTACGGATCCTCAGAAAACTGTTCAAAATTACGCCCAGCCAACGGCGTTCTTTGAATATTCACTGCCGGCGCCAACATCAAGTCAACCTTCCTGGCTCTTGCATCTCGGCCAATCGCTGCACTGACCTGATTGACCAGCTCAGTATTCCATGTTGAGCCAAGCGCAATGCCGACTGGATAGGCGAGTGTTGGATCACTGCCTAAATCCCTGACCCCTGCCGGACCGTCAGAGAAAACAATAGATGGGATCCCCAGGCGTTCTATTGCTGCTGTAGAAAATGCATCACCGCCGGCAAGTAGGGTAATTTTTTCTTCCAGTGTTAATTGCGCAAGCAACTCTTCAACCTGCTGTTCCGAATAAGAGGTTTCATTTTTGTAGGGTACGGCTGTTTCTGCATTCACAGTAACCACTGAAGAGTGGGTAAAAATACATATTCCCAACAGTGCTGAAGACAATTTCGTTAACTTCATATCTTTAATTCCAAATATCTATACACATCTACGGTGCTTCAATTAATGTGAGTGGTTCTTGTACAAGTCGGCAAGAACGTCAAAAGCGAGTTTTTCTCCCCTTTTTCTGACACAACGCCTTTACGGTTATAAATGTCCTGTATACCGCTGAACTCTCTTAAATAAGAGCGAGAACCCATAAACAGTAAGGCTAACGTACCCTTAACAACGGTGCTGGATTCCAACAGATTCAATTGCGTTACATAAAAAATAGTTCTCTACAGATGAATATACATCTGTAGAGATTTAATAGTCAATAATTCTTTAACTTTAATTGTTAATTTCATTAACACAACACAGATCTGTACTCGTTATAGTTATGAATTGCTGCTTAGCCAAGACGGTGATGGAGTAGTCAGTCCAAAATATATTGAAATACCTGGATACACCTAGTGTATCCAGGTGGGTCGAGAGATTTAATTGAGGATGAATTTATACTGACCTGGGTTAGCCGATAACGTCAGGTTTCCTGGTTCATTGCTCATCATTTCAATTGTGTTTTCACCAAGCACTGTTCGTACCGATTTGACCACTGGTGGCAGTATTACATCTGCTTTAGTGTTATTTGGAACAGTCAGTGACAATTCTCCGGTCAAATCTGCATCAAACGTCCACGCCACGTTAATTGCGCCCTTCACACATTTATGTTCAGACTCACAATACCCGAGTCTTTCTGAGAGAATTGGCGCGACCTTAAATGTAGCAAACCCGGGAGAGGTGCCTTCAATACCGGCAATGCGCCGATACAAGAACCCAGTTACTGCACCCAGCGCATAGTGATTGTAGGAGTTCATCGCTACGTCGCCCACATCGCCATTCCAGCGCTCCCAGATTGTAGTTGCGCCCTTCTTGACCATATACCCCCAAGATGGGTAAGCATCACGCAGTAACAAATCACAAATCAATTCATATTCGTCGACACGGGTAAGCGCATCCAATGCAAAGGGAGTCCCCAAAAAACCGGTCGTTAACATGGTGCCAGCATCACGAATAGCCTGTGCTAATTTCTTACCGGCTTTCTGTACCATATCCGCATCGAGTAAACCAAACTCAATGGCCAGAATATAACTGCAATGACTACCATTACCTACGCTACCGTCTGCTTGTACGAAGGCTTTGTTAAAATTAGCCTTGCAGAGTGGTAGCCTATTCCGCCAGGATTCAGCCTTAGCGGTCTCACCCACCGCGGCTGCCATATCAGCAAACTGTTGCATAGAACGGTATAAAAAAGCGGTACCAATCAGATCTTTCGGTGTTGGTTCATCACGTCCGCTTTTATAACCAATAGACAAATGATCTCCAAAGTCGAAACCTCTGCCGTTTTTCCAAACCAGATCTTCATTAAGACTCACCACGTAGTTAAGGTAGCGTTCCATTGCCGAGAGATTGTCTCGTATTACTGCGGTGTCACCATAATGCTGCCAGGCGACATAAGGCAAATTAACAATGCCATCAGCCCAGCCTGGAGTCGGAAACGGCAGCGGATCAGGAACTGGCTTGGGTGCCCATAAAGGTGGTGTGCCGTTTTCTTGTTGGGCATCTCTGATGTCGGTCATAAATTTACGAGTAAACCCACCAATATCCATGTTATACGCAGCTGTATCCCAAAAAACATTTGCGTCTCCAGTCCAACCCAGACGTTCATCCCGCTGAGGACAATCAGTCGGTACAGCGACGAAATTGGAACGCTGACTCCACTGGGTATTTTCCCAAAAGCGATTAATCAACGCACTTCCACACTTAAACTTACCTGAAATAGGCAGGTTATTGTGAATAACCTGTCCGGTAAGTTCGCTTTTAGCCGGTGCCTTATCTAATCCGCTAATCTGAACATATCTGAAGCCATGATAGGTAAAGTAAGGTTCATAATTAGCGACAGCGCCCTTACCAATATAGATATCCCGACTCAATGCAGCACGCAAATTAGACTGGTCTACAGAGCCATCGTCATTTAGTACTTCGGCAAAACGCAGCGTTACCTTTTGCCCCATACCAACATACATCCCAAGGTGAACCCAGCCAGAGAAATTCTGTCCGTAGTCAACAACATAATCACCATTATCAAGGGGGGTAACAGATTGCGGGGACAAGGTTAAAGTACGCTCGATAGGTTGACTGTCCCTGGCAACAATAGAAATAGGCGGCTTATCGGCGAGTTGTGCATTTTCCCAACCGCTATCGCTAAATCCAGGCGCATTCCAGCCTGGTAATTCCAGCCTGGCATCATAGACTTCACCGTCGTATATTTCTGAAGATAAAACAGGTGACGTGTGTACTTTCCATTTGTCATCGGTACAAATACGTTCTTTTGTACCGTCATTGTACTCAATGTCTAACTGTGCCAGCAGGCGCAAAGGTGCCGGGCCGTAACTAAAACGGGTACCACGCGCGACATAACTGGCATACCAACCATCGCCCACAATTGTTGCCAGCACATTTTCTCCCGGCTTTAACAATGCTGTTACGTCATTAGCGTTATACATTGCACGCTTTGCAAAGTCGGAACTTTCGGGTTGCAGTACTGCTGAGCTGGTATTGTCACCATTCAGGGTTAACGTATAACCGCCCAATGCAGTTGAATAAAGTCGGGCTTTCTTAACCCTTTTTTTCAAGGTAAAGGTTCGACGCAGATAATTTGCCGGAGCCGGAGCCCAAGGCTCGACAGGGGCAGGCTCAACGGTATCTAGTTTGGCCCAGCCTCCTAGCTCTGTTGCGTACTGCCACCCATCTTTGACTCTCAAAATGTTGCCGGTTAGCTTTTCCGTAATCTTCAACATCGAGGCGAAATTTACGTAGGGCGGACGAAAAACACTGGTTTGTGCGGTGATTTTTACTGCCAGTGTGAAGTCACCTTTTGGCAAATCAAACTGGAGTTTAAAGGGCTTTCTCATACCAAATGCATTGTCGGGATGAGGAGGCAGTTCCACAGCTTCGCCGTTCATTTCCATCGCTTTAATTTCACCAACGATGGCGTAATTAAGCTCTACAGAGGATTGTTCCGCTGTTGAAAAACGTAATCGGGTCCATATTTGCTTCGGGGGTTTAGGTGGGTACTCGAAACGCTTGCCTAAAGGAAGCGGAAAAGTGTACCACGTCATACCAAATTCACGGTCTTCTCGTTGCGCCTGGTTTTCTGCAGCGATCCATTGCGCCTTCCAGTCGTCACTTGAAAATAATCCTGTCTCCCATTGGCTTACGTTACTTTCAGAAAAACCTTCATCGCCATTGTGCCATACCTGCACTTTCCAATAATAAGTGGTTTGCTGCTCCAGCGCTGGCCCGGCATAGACAACACCGGCACTCTGCGCAGACGGGACTTTCCCGGAATCCCAAACATCGTATTCATTTTCCAGAAGTATGCTTTTGGCACTCGCGACAAGTATCCGGTAGCTGCGTTGCGTAAAAGTTGCTGATTGTTGATTAAAAGCCCACGCAAAAGCAGGATTTTGATTGTGAATATGCAAAGGAGAGCCAAGTTGATTAACCAGCAACGACTCCGATTTAGCCTGTTTACTTACCTGTGACTGCGCACCAGAATGCAGTGAACAGCCCATGGGTAAAGCAGTAACAATAACTGCACTGGCAGATATTTTTAGAAAATCTCGGCGATTCTCATTCATTACAAATGTCCTCGTATATAATCAGCCAGCTACCTGAACTCGAAATTCAACGGCCTGGCTGACGTAAAACAATTCACGACTTGTCGGTTTTACTCGCCAAATCAAGCGTTGAAATTCAATGTGTAGCGACCAGGCAGAACCTTTGCTTCCCAGGTACCGTTCTGAACAGTCAAAGCAAGGACATTCTCTAATTCTGCAATATCAGACGACCCGTTTAGCGTGACTGGCACGAAGGTATCAGGAAACTCGAGTAGTCCATGGCAATTGGCCGGGATTGTGACTTCGCACTCTATACGGTCGGCAGTAACGTAACGCCAGCTCACATGGATGTCGCCTTTAATACTGGCGTATGTCGCTGAACAATGGCCAATCTTGTCAGAGAACAGAGGCGCGATTTTTATCTCCTCACAACCGGGTTTGGATACTTCAATACCAGCGACTTTGCGGTACAGAAATCCGCTTACCGCACCCAATGCGTAATGATTGTAAGAATTCATTGAGACATTGCCGACGTCACCGTTCCAACGTTCCCACACACTCGTTGCGCCTTTCTTAATCATGTATCCCCATGACGGATATTCGTTGCGCAACAACAGCTCGTAAATCAGGTCTGTTTGACCAACTTTCGCAAGGGCGTCCAATGCAAACGGAGTACCTAAAAAGCCGGTAGTGAGCATCGTACCGCGGTCACGAATAGCCTTCACAAAAGCTTTTCCAACCTGGTCTATTTTATTGTCCGGGGTTAAATCAAATGCTAATGCAAGGATATAGCCGGTATGACTGTTGTTACCCACCATACCGTTGCTTTGGATAAAGTGGTGGTCAAATTGTTTGCGTGTATGTGATGCGAGATCAAACCAGTATTTGCTGCTGGCTTTATCTCCGCTTGCTTCACACATTTGTGAAAATCGATACATTGAAAGATACAGATAAGCTGTGCCAACGAGATCTTTAGGTGTCGTTTCATCCTCAGGGTTCTTCGCGTCCACCGACAACCAGTCTCCATAGTCTTCTCCACGATCATTTCGCCACACACCATCGGGATTTGTCGCAAGCACGCCATTAAGATAATTGGTCAACTCCGCTTTGTAGCGGGCAAACAGGCTTAAATCACCATAGTGCTGCCACACTACGTAAGGCAACGTAATAATGGCGTCAGACCAGCCCGGCGTGGCACTATCAGCCTTGTGCGGATCAGAATTGGGCGCCCACAATTTTGGTACGCCATTTTGATTCTGCGTATCAACAATGTCGGTCACAAATTTGCGCGTAAAACCATTCACCTGCATATTGTAAGCAGCGGTATCCCAGAATACATTGGCATCACCGGTCCATCCCAATCGCTCGTCACGTTGAGGACAGTCAGTGGGAACCGACAGAAAGTTAGAACGCTGACTCCACAGTGTGTTTTCCCATATTTTATTAATTTGGGCATTTCCACTTGTAAACTCCCCCGTTTCTGCCAGGCCATTGTGTACCACCACACCCATGACTTCGTTTTGATTAGGCTTGGCTTTTAAGCCACTGATTTGGGCATAGCGAAAACCGTGATAAGTAAAATAAGGTTCGTAGTTAACTGGCTTCCCATTGCCAATGTAGACATCGCGTGCCTTTGCCGTTCTTAAGTTACTCTGGTCCACCTCACCATTTGCAGACAAGATTTCTGCGAATCGCATAGTAACCTTTTGATCTTTTGAAACCGGGGTTTGTAACCGTAGCCAGCCAGAAAAGTTTTGCCCGTAATCAATCAGGTAGTCTCCATTGGATAACTTATTGATTGAAATTGGTGCTATCACTTTATTTCGGGTGACAGGCTCTGCCTCATGGGCGTTGAGTTCAATTGCAGGCGCGTCAGCAAAATGGCTCTCATTCCAACCAACAGGGTTATAGCCTGGCTTGCTCCATCCGTCCTGTTCCAGCCTAGCATCATAAATTTCACCGTTGTAGAGTTCAGATTCAACAACCGGAGAAGCTGTGCTTTTCCAATTTTCATCGCTGGTCACAATCGCTTTTGTGCCGTCGTCATAAATAACTTCTAACTGTACGATGAAGCGCAAAGGTGCCGGGCCAAAATTAAACCGGCTTTGTGGCATCAGAAAACTGCCGTACCAACCATCGCCAACCATGCTCCCCAGTGCGTTGTCGCCAGTAAGCAGTAGATCTGTTACATCTTCTGCAACATAGAGTGCGCGCTTGCTAAAATCAGTACTGCCTGGCTGGAGCACTGCATCCCCTACTCTGTGTCCATTAATAAAAAGTGCCATTGCACCTAACGCAGAGGCGTACAGACGGGCCTGTTTCACTGGCTTGGTCAATGTAAAACTGCGACGATGCATCTGCGGGTGTTGTGGCGGCCAGGGTGTTTTAGTGTTTTTGGAATCTTTTTCAACTTCAACCCAGTTTCCAGCCGTGTCTATTTTCTGCCAGTCCGGGTGTTGACGTGAATAGGTACCATCTTCATGCGCTAACCGAACCATAGTGGCAAAATTGACGTAAGGCTTTTTCGACGTCATGGTAAATACGCGGGCTTCCAGCAATACCTCACCTTCGGGGACCTCCCAGGTCACTTCAAAGGGTTCTCTCGTACCGTAGCGTATATTCATTATGTCCATTAGGTTGAACGGATGCCCATTCAATTTAAGTTCGGTGATCACCCCTTCAATAGCAAAAAACAACGTTAATTTGGCCGCTTTAGAAACGGGAATCTTTGCTTTTACTGGGACCAATGATGAAGGCGCGGGAGGAAAACGTACGCTGCTGCCAAGAGACAAATAATTCCATTGAAATCCAAATTCCCGGTCCAATTTCATCACCGGACTTTCTGAAGCGATCCAATGGCCTTTCCAATCTGACGATGACCTAAGTCCGGTTTCGCTAGAAGCAATATCACTGATCCCAGACAATACCCCATTACTTCCCCACACCATCACCTGCCAATAAAATGTAGTGTTGGATGGTAAGTTTTTGCCCTGATAAGTCACGCCGCAAGAAGTCATTGAGTCAATTTTGCCGCTATCCCAGAGATCGTACTCGCACATTTCCAGCTTTTTAGGCGTAGTAGCAACAACCACACGATACGCAGACTGCATAAAAGCCGACGGAGCTTTTGTTTGAACGGTTTGCCATGAGAAAACAGGCACATGTTGGTTGAGGCTCAATACCCGGCTTTTTTGGTTTAACGCAGCCTCTACGCCACCGTAACCACCCTTTGTTTTGCATTCATTGAATAAAGAACCTGCATAAGAAAGTGGCATTGCCGTTACCAGTACAGAACTACTGGTTAACTTTAAAAAATTGCGTCGATTTAACGGCATACATCCTCACTATTCAGCCAATATTCAATCAAATTTTTCAAATCATTCTAGACAGGCCAAATAAATCTGTAAAGATGTTAATTTGAGTAACATTGGAATTTGTGACTAGTATAAACAGAACAGAAAAACACTAGATTATTGAAAAATATATATAAAATTACATTTCCAATATATGTATTCATTCTTGTACTACGGTCAATCAGCAAAGAAATTGTTAAGAATTTTGCACTATCACATTTGGTTTAAATATGAATACAGTCATATAAAGAGTTACGGTCAGCGATAACACATGATAGGAAAAATGATTGAATTACAATAGATTCACGTTCAGCTTGGTTGTCTGATGCGTGGCAGCAATGAACTCACATAAATCCCCCGACATTATGTGATGTGACGAGACTTCATTACTACGAATAGAACTATAAAGCTGAATCTTAAATTACCCCGTATATTAGTAACTTTAAAAATGTTTAATTCATGTAAATAAATTCAAATCTTTCTGTCTCACAGACCGACCAGCTTCAATAAAAATCATATTAAAACATAAACTTAGAACAAACAAAGCCGTTACCTCCCGCTTATAGTCTTAAAGTTACACATCTCATAATTATTAACATAATGTAAAAATGTGGTTGCAAATCGTCAATCTCGATTATAATATATCGCTAAAGATGCATCGTTGGAGATTTTAAATGCATCCACGTTATTGCATGATGAGTAGTTGTTGATTCATAGCTATTCAAATGTAACTTACTCTTACTTGAGTATGCGTAATGTTTAAATAACCAGTATTGGTTGGGGTCTGAACATAGGAACTCATATGGAACACACACTAAAATACAATAGAATTACAACGTCTTTGAAGCACGGATTAAAGTCGTGCCGCCTCAAATATCTCATTGGTGCATCACTACTTGCCGTTTTGCCCACAACGCAAGCACAGAGTACGAATGAAGAAAGTGTTGAGAACATTCAGGAAGTAATTGAAGTAAAAGCACGCCGTGTCGGTGAAAGCATTCAGGACGTGCCACAAACTGTACGTGCTGTAAACTCCGAATTGATGGAGAAATTAAACCTTCTGGACTTTGAAGACATCGAATATGTTGTACCCGGACTGTCGTTGAACAGTGAATCAAATGGATTTAGTTCATCGGCATCAATGCGCGGTGTGTCATATGTTGCAGAAACCAGTGCAACACCTACAATCGATTTCTATTTCAACGATGCGCCTATTGAATCAAGTACAGCTTTCCAATCCATGTTCGACATCGGCCAGATAGAAGTCTTGAGTGGACCGCAAGGTACATTGCGTGGACGTTCAGCTCCTTCAGGAGCGATAACCGTTGCAGCACGTCGTCCGGATCTCTATGGACAAGAAGGTTACTTCAATATTTCGGCATCAAATTTGTCTTCTTCAAATATACAAGGAGCGTTTAACCTGCCTATTATCGAAAACATGTTAGCGGTGCGTTTTTCAGGTTTGTATAACCAAAACGATATTGATGGTGTAAAGAGTCTTTACAATGATAAAGATCCAAAAGCAGAAACTAACGCATATCGCGCAAGTTTGTTGTTTACGCCGATGGACAACCTCGAAATCAATTTGGTATATCAAAATCTAAAAACGGATCGCAGATCATTTATTCAGGTTTTTGGTGATGGTGCAGATGGTGCGAACGGCCCGGTCATTACGCCTAATCAAAGAGTGGGTATTACCGACGGTGCGCGAGATGTAGAGCAAGACAATGATTTATTGGTTGCGCAAATTGACTGGACAGTTATGAACCATGTAGTTAGCTATATTGGTTCGCATTCTAAAACTCAAACCAGTTCATTGACTCCCAGAGACCAGGCTCATTGGGTACCAGGTGCTGAGTTATACCGTTTGCTTGACTCAGATACGGAAGTAAACAGTCATGAGTTGCGAATTTCTTCTGCGACTAAAGTGTTTGACCTGTTCGATTATACTGTGGGAGTTTTTTACAATAAAAACGAATATTCAACGTATCTAGATGATAAAGCCAGTGCGCTTTCAGGTACATTTGGATCACCACTTGAGGGCTTGGATTTATCCTCATTTAACGAAGATTTCATTATCCCTCTATACTTAACTTCAGACTCATCTGCCAAAGAATTCTCAATATTTGCAAATGTTACTTTTGATATTACAGATAATACTGAACTTGCATTGGGTTTACGCCAGATTCAGTCTGATGTTGTACGTGATAACCAATTAGATATCGGCTCCGCAAAAATTGCATTAGCGACTCTGCCAGAAGCTTATTGCGGACCGGCAGGTGGGACATGGGAAGGCACTTACACAGGAGTGTGTGACCTCACAATTTCTCCGAGTAAATTGCAGGACATCGTAGATAAGAGAGACGACGACAATCTTATATACAATGTATCACTGTCTCATCGCTTCAATCGCGATCTGATGGTTTACGGAACGGTTGGCACATCATGGCGTGCAGGTCCAACTATAGTAGGTCTGACCACTGAATTGGACGAAACGTTAGAAAATTTTGTGTTTTTAGATCCTGAAAAATCCACATCATATGAAATTGGCGCAAAGTCGTCGCTTTGGGACAACCGAGCGCGTCTTAACGTAGCACTGTTCCGTCAGGACTTTGAAGGCTTCTTTTATTATGGTGAGTCGTCCTATTATCTGATTGCAGGGAACTGTATTTCTGGCGACAACATTGGCGCTTTTGATTTCACGTCAAATGCTGATGCTACAGTAGATGGAGTCGACGTTGATCTGGACCTGAGCCTGACCGACGACTGGAAAATGAAAATTGGATACAGCTACTCGACCAGCTCAATTCAAGATTCCGAAGTACCATGTAATGACTCAAACTTTGATGGTATTGCTGACGACGGCACGCCTACGGCAGCTGATTTCCGTAGCTACGGAAAATATGTAGCATTGTGTAAATCCGATGCATCTGTTTCACTATTACCTAATTGGAAACTCAGTCTCTTATCGGAATATTTCTTCCAGTTGCGTAACGATATGGAAGCTTATGTTCGGGCCGTATATCTGTACACCGGAGAAAATAATAACTCAAGCTACACCGCTGATGCCTATGGATTGCTGAACTTATATACTGGTATAGTTGGAGGCGAAGGTTTGTGGGAAGTGGGACTGTATGCGAAAAATGTCCTTAACGAAGAGCAGGCGTTACAAGGAGACACTTCTGCACCTGTAAACTCGCTGAGTGGCATGGACACTTTATTAGGTTCTTCAGGTTACTTTCGCGTGACACAATACACCCCAAGAAGAGAAGTCGGAATCAGCATTCGTTACAGCTTTTAAGATACAACATTAATTGATACGCCACCTCACCAGAGGCTGCAGATTGACGACAAAGGCCAGGACGTAAGTCCGGGCCTTTGATCTATTAGGCATAGTGAAATAGGAGTGTTCACCAAGCTAAAAGACAAATCCCTTCAGCAAGTTGAGCTCGAAATGGTTTACATCAACGAGCTGGTTCCCGAAGACCATCTGGTTCGCCTTATCGATATGGCTATCGATTTTGAGTTCATCCGTGATGAAGTCGATCACCTTTATTGTAAGATCAATGGCAGACCAGCCGCAGACCCCGTTCGCTTCTTTAAAATCCTGTTTCTCGGTTACTTGGGATCTTCATTTGGGTAATAGTTGGAATGAGTGCAACCATTACACCAGTTTGTTCCCTGTCCTGACTACACTGCTCTTATTTGGTGCGCAATGTACTCTTTGCTGCGCAACTATAGTTCATTCCTGCTCTATCTTCCGTTAATCATTTAGCCCAGAGTTTTGTTTTAAAAGTACTTTAATCAATTGGCATTATATCTGCTCTACATAAACTGAAACGTACCAAGCAGTAAACAAGTCACAATTTTTAACGGATAAAGGCGTCCTGTCTGGCTAATCATTTAGTCAGCAAGGACGCCTTTTGCATTTTTAAACCTTATTAACAGGCTTTAACTGTACAAATACTCACAGAGGAAAGAGCAATGATTACAGATCGCACGCAAGTTACCGCAATGATTCAGTCTGCCAAGGTAAAAAAAGGCATTAAGTGGGCTCACGTTGCCGACATAATTGGTCAGTCTAAGGAATGGAGCACCGCAGCTTGTTTAGGCCAAATGGCGATGAGTAAAGAACAAGCAGAAAAAGTAGGTGATCTATTTGAACTGAGTGATGAAGCTGTCGCCTGGTTACAAATCGTACCCTACAAGGGTTCATTACCTACAGCGGTTCCTACTGATCCCCTTATTTATCGCTGGTATGAATTAGTGAATGTGTATGGCACCACATTAAAAGAACTGATCCATGAGGAATTTGGCGACGGCATTATGAGCGCGATTGATTTTTCCATGGACCTGCAGCGTGAACCCGATCCCAAGGGTGACCGTGTAAGCGTAGTGATGTCAGGTAAGTTCTTACCCTATAAAATGTATTGAGTTTAAAAAGGGTACTTGTGCATAGTACGCGTACCCTACTCTGCATAAATTGCCAGCCATCAGACCGTTAGAGCAACACGTCGCACGTTGCAGCATTAAACAAATATAATGTTATACTAAAGTTGTGCTTGTTTTATGGATATTGGCACCGTATGCCATCTACAAATAATTATCACTTCTTGTCGTTCGCATTTAAGCTGGTCATCAGTGCATCTGTTAGCATCGGTGTGTATTTAGCGGCAACCAAATATCTGGAGAAGGATTTTGAAACCGTTATCCATGCTGAAATTCAGGATTCCTTCGCCGAAATATCCAATATAACCAACGAACTGTATGTTGTTTTTAATGAGCTTAAATCCTTAAACGCTACTGAATGTAACGATGAGTTGTTACTGGCAATGCGCCGGCAATTATTCAATGCAAACTACACAAAGGATTTAGGCTTTTTACAGGGCGAATATATGCTCTGTTCTACCGGCATTGGCGTGTTCGGTTCTCCTGTGTATGTTGATGTAGCAGATTATATCGGGCCAAAGGGATTAGAAATTTGGGTAGACAGAGGAATCGAGTTATTTGATCAGCAGGTAAAAGCCATGATCATCCGAAGTGGTGATTTTAATGCGGTCATTACTCAACAGCAGTTCGATTCACTTATTCATATTCCTGTGCAATGGCGCATTGTATATCATTATGAACAACAGCATGTTCATGTTGCAGGCCACAAAGCACTCCCCGTTCCCGACTCTCAGCAGCACAAAATTGATGAAAACTATTTTTATCAGACTGATTGCAGCGATACAGTACCCTATTGTATCGGTACTCTCACTCCCCGGAGTTACTTTGAGCAGTACAATCACAAACTGTTAACCCTTTGGTATGTTATCTCTATTTTAATTGGCGTATTTTCACTTGGTGCAATGTTGGTAACCAGTAATCTCCGTCGGGCTCCTAAATCGAGAATCATGCGAGGATTAAAGGCTTCGCAGTTTTATTGCGACTACCAACCTATTGTTGAATTATCTTCAGGTCGCATTATTGGTTGCGAAGTATTGGCAAGATTTAAAGACAATTCCGGGCCAATATTTCCGGATGCGTTTATTCCTATTATTCAGGATACAAACAAAACCTGGGAATTCTCGGTTCAAATAATGAATCGGGTTTATAAAGACTTTTCAAAGGTTGATCTCAACCTTAAACCGTTCAAGGTTAACATTAACTTTTTTGCACGGGATATCGATAACGGTCGGGTTTTAGCGGTTCAACACCACAGTCTGGCCAGTCTCCCCGGGATCAAGGTTGTGGTAGAAGTCACTGAAAGTGAACAACTTGCGAGTTTGTCCAGCAAAAACACCTTACAATTACTCAGTCAGAATGGATTTCAAATCGCAATTGACGACTTTGGAACGGGGTATTCTAACCTTGGGCAATTGCGCCAATTTACTTGTCATACACTCAAGATCGATCGCAGTTTTGTGAGTGAAATGGAAGATGGCTCCATACGTTCATCCTTAATACCCCACGTGGTAGACATTGCTAAAAACATCAATGTTAATATTGTTGCGGAAGGTATCGAAAATGACAAACAGCGTGTTGCGCTGATGCAAGCAGGCATTCAATTCGGACAGGGGTATTATTTCGGCAAACCCATGCCATTACTTCAGTTGATCACTCAACTAAAGTCAGACAAGTCGTTGTGATTTATGATAAAGTAACGCCTCTTTTCATCTGGTACATTTCTCTAACCAATGACAGATTCACGGTTATTCTCTTCACAGTTTTCCTGGTTTTTATTGGGTCGGGGTGTATTCAGCACCATCGAATCAATTATGGGTGTGGCCTTTGCCTGGCATTTGTATCAATTAACCAAAGATCCCTTTGACCTGGCATTAGTGGGATTATTCCAAATAGTCCCGGTGTATTTGCTGTTTCCTATAACAGGATGGGTAGTAGACCATCTGTCCCGAAGCAAAATTCTGGTGTTGGGTGCAACCGCACAACTTACCGTACTCATCGGGTTTGCGTTGCTCATGCAAACACCTGATTTCAATAAATGGTGGCTGCTGTCGCTCATCAGTATTTACGGATGTGCAAAAGCGTTTATGTCTCCCACATTACAAGCTACTTTGCCTAACCTGGTAAAACCACACCAACTTAACCAGGCCGTAGCCATAACCAGTACAGTTTGGAATATAGCGCTGACCATAGGCCCTTTTGTTGCGGGATTACTCATTGCCCTGCTCGACCGGAATATTTATTGGCTTTTAGTATTTGCCGCGTGCGGAACATTAACAAGCTTTTTGCAGCTCCCCGCGATGGGGCCTGCCAATGCCGCCGGGGGAAAACGTGATCTCTTAGGCGGTTTGCGTTTTCTAAAACAGAATCAAGTGGTACTTGGCAGCTTAGCCCTCGACCTCTTTATTGTGTTGTTAGGCAGTGTAGTTGCTTTATTGCCGGTATACGCGGCAGATATTCTGCACGTTGGGCCGGAAGGATTGGGATTGCTTCGCGCGATGCCAGCGGCAGGTGCTGTGTTAATGGGTATATACCTTTCGCGGTTCAAAACCGAATTTGCACAAACGGGTACCACTTTATTTAACGCTTTGTTTATTTTTGCCGGTTCTATTTTGGTATTTGGGCTGTCTACCAATATCTGGATTTCGGCCGTTGCACTGTTTGTTTACGGTGCATCAGATATGATCAGTGTGGTAATTCGCGGAGCGGTTGTTCAGTTAAATACTCCCGATGCCTTGCGTGGACGGGTAAGCGCGGCTAACTCTATCTTTATTGCGTCTTCCAACCAGCTGGGCGATTTCAGAGCGGGCAGCGCTGCTGCTGCATTGGGTCCGGTAAATGCCACACTGGCCGGTGGCATTTGTGCATTTGCGGTGGTTATTGCAGGAAGCTATTGGTTTAAAGACTTGCGTCAGTTAAAAACCTTAGAAAAATAATCCGTACAAAATACCACCCCAACAGAGCAGCGCCAGCATAATGGCCATAAATACAGCGGCAGAGCCAATATCCTTGGCTTTGCCGCTTAACTCATGTATTTCAGGTCCGATACGATCAACCACGGCTTCTATTGCGCTGTTTAACAACTCAACAATAATGATCAGCAATATGCTGCCTATCATTAAAATACGTTCCATCATGGATACATCCAGCCACAGGCTGACTGCAATGCCTACTATCAGCAGAAAGCTCTCCTGACGGACTGCGGGCTCACTCAGAAAAGCGGCTTTTAACCCTTTTAATGAATACCAGGTTGCATAGTACAAGCGCTTGTAACCCGTGACCTTTGTAACAAACATAACATGATCCCAAAACTGTGTGACCGGCATAGTACCAAACTAATGCGACGAGAATATGAATCTCTGGTGTGTCGATTGCAAGTTTAACTGTAACTGAGTGTGTAGATACCTTTACCAATCACTTTGAAATAAAGGTAACCAATGGATTTTGCTAACATTTTAACAACCCAGCAAACAATTACCGCAGCGGCCTGTATTATCGTTCTGTTGTGCCTTTATCTGGCAAAACGCCTCTTTTTGGTGCGTTTGCGCGCCCAAATTCATCAGCAAGACAGTCAGGTAACGCACTTTTATCAGGTACTTGCACTAGCACTCAATGCACCGTTAAATCTCATCATCTTCACCATTTTATTGTGGCTAAGCCGATATGGTTTTGACATTACCGGCGTATGGGCCTATCCAGACAGTGAAATAGTGGCAGATGTAATTCGCGCACTTATTATCATTACTTTTATTTTATTTATAGAGCGTTGGGTAACTTACGCCATCAAAGTATACGCAGCGCGTTCATCATTGCTTACCAATACACGCAGTATTGCCAGTGGCGCCATTCGTGCCTGTTTAATTGGGCTAGCCATCTTATTGGTATTGGGATCCATGGGTATTTCGGTTACGCCATTAATTGCCTCTTTGGGGATCACGTCTTTGGCGGTGGCCCTTGCCCTGCAACCCACACTTGAAAACTTCTTTTCAGGGGTACAAATACTCATCGACAAGCCATTCCGCATTGGCGATTTTATCGAGCTGGAAAGCGGTGAACAGGGTTTCGTAGACAAAATTGGCTGGCGGTCGACCTGGATAAAAATGCTCCCAAATAACATTGTGATTGTGCCCAATGGTAAAGTGTCGCAATCTAAAATCATTAATTATTACTACCCGGTAAAAGAACTTTCTGTTCCGGTAGAAGTAAGTGTACATTACCGCTCAGATTTGGAGTTCGTAGAGTGCGTTACACTTGAAGTTGCCAATCAGGTTTTGCAAGAACACGAATGGGGCGTAGAAACCTACGAACCCTTTGTGTTATTCCATACGTTCGATAATTCCAGTATTAACTTTACGGTGATGCTGCGAACCAAAGAGTACTTCAACCGATTTTTCGTTAAATCCATGTTTATTAAGAAGCTGCACAAGCGCTATAACGAGGAAGGGATTGTTATTCCCTTCCCCATTACCGCCATTAACCTTCAACAAGAACAGGAAGATACCGTTGTTAATACAGACAGAACTAATTAAGTTTTGCTTCTACCCGCTGTTTTAACGTAGCTATTTCCAGTTGACGGCCTTTATCTGCCAGCGGGCGGTCTGCCCTCGGTGCTGCGGTTTGCGCTACCTGCAAATGTTCGAGTGCTTTTGCGTATTGCTTATTATCGTAAAAATATTCCGCTGCAAAATAGTTGCTGTCGATACCATCCGGACTCTGTTTTAATCCGGCAAGTATGAGCTCTTTCGCTTTTTTGTCATCACCAAATCCTAACGGCCATCCCGGCACCTTGTGATAAAGCACGCCCAAACTTACCATTGCGGATCCATTCAACGCATTTTCGTCTAACCGGAGTGCCTGCTCGAAGTTTTTCTTGGCTTTTTTAGCCAAAGACAGTGCCCCTAACCCACCTTTCGCTCCAGCAAAACTCGACTGAACAATGCCAAGCCATATGTGAGCTTCAGCAGAATCAGGTTGAGACTTCACCCAGGCTTCTGCTTTTTCAAGTAAGGTATTAAAGGCTTTTTCCTGGTCGTCACCCGTTAAATCGTAATTCACGTGTGCCCAATCTTGCTGAACATCTAACAACGTATCAGCGTGCGCAGATACAGCTAAAACTGACACAGACAGAAGTAATGCAGACAGTAAACGTTTCATATTTTCGCCTCCGAAACAGCAAAATTTGCGTATCGTTTGATTATGGGTAATTGCTTTACTAATGCAGAATCCACAATAGACGGAAAGACTGCATTTATTTTAACAAACAGTCGTTCTGGCCAACCCAGCGTTTTGCGGGGTTGCTGTTTGTTGATTTGTTGAATTAATTCCTGAGCAACGTAAACGGGGCTGTCAACTTTGGTACCCAGTGCTTTATTCAGCGCAGAGACCTCACCAGCATTAATCGTGGTGTCTGTTGCTCGGGGCGCAAAGTAATGCACATTTACACCAGTGCCATGTAATTCCCGGTACAAACTCTCTGAGAAACCTTTAATACCGAACTTACTGGCGCAATATAATGCTTGCGAGGGGTAACCAATGCTGCCAAACACAGAGCCAACATTCACGAGGTAACTGTGACTTTGCAGTTTTAACAAAGGCAGTAGTCTTAATGTTAGCGAGATGGTTGCGGTTAAATTGGTACCAATAACCTTGTTTATTTGATGATTACTCGTTTGCTCAAATAATCCAAAGCCACTCACCCCTGCGTTATTGATAAGCATGGTGAGTCCGCCATGTTGATTTACCGCATTAAACACGTTGTCTACACCGACCTCTGTTGCGAGATCGGCAATAACATAACTATGACGCTGGTTATTGAGTTCATTCAATAACGCCCGCAATGTCACTTCATTGCGTCCGTGCAGTATCAGCGTTGCGCCCAGCTGTGAAAGCTGGCGCGCGATTTCTTTACCAATTCCACCGGTTGCGCCCGTGATGAGACATACCTGATCCTGCCAGTTCATTATCATGTTCCTTATGCGGCCATCGGTAAACCGTGCTGGTTATCCAGTTCACGGAATATACCGGCATAAAGACGGTAGAACATTTTAGCACTGTGAATAATGCATGCCTGTTCTTGTTCATCTGTGATCTTGTTCATCAGATTTTCAAAGAAGACAATGTGTTCCTGATCCAGTGCACCGTGAGATGTTAAATAACTGAACGCCTTTTTGGGTAACGCCAGTGTTGTTGCAATTTGTCTTGCCGCACTGTCTGCGATGGTTATGCTGGTACCTTCCAGCACAAACACCATGCCAAAAAAGGCCAGTGGATTATTACGGGTTACTGTGTCGTAAGCGTAGGCAACCATTAGCTCAGTTGAAGCCGCTGGTTTACTGTGCCTTGCTGCTTCTTTATTAGCGCCACATGCTGCCAGGTCGTTGAGGATCCATTCCTGATGGCCCATTTCTTCTTCAATGTATTCGCCAATTGCTACGCGTAACCACTCCTGATCATCACGTAACCTGCTGCCTGTTGCCATCAGCAAAGGTACTGTGTGTTTAACGTGATGATATGCCTGTTTTAAAAAAGCTACATAATCATCAATTGAAATATCACCATTAAAAACCCGTTGAAAAATCGGGCTCGACAACAGGTATTCCCGTTCCGCTTTTGTTTCATTGTTCAGTGTTTGATAAAAAGTCATATCTACTCCTGTTTGTACTGCTTGAAGTACATCGGACTGATTGTCCCATCATAAAATTCAGAAATGGCTGTTCTTACTGGCTTACCCGTTGCGGTAAGACACCCATTTTGCGGTGAAGGTAGTTCTGGAAATGCTTCCCAAACAAATACCCTTGCGTAATCCGGTAAGCGTTCATTTACCGTATGAAAAATTGCATCGACATAGCGCCTGTCTATATTTGGCGACGCCAATGAATAGAGCGCAGTTAAATAGGGTTTGGCATCGCCAAGTACCACAATGTGCTGAAATGCCCCGGTGGCAAACAGTTCTGCCTCTATCCACTCGGGCGAAATATTTCTGCCCCAGGAATTAATTAACAGGTGTTTACGCCGGCCACTAACATGCAGGAATCCATTTTCACAGAACCCCAGATCGCCGGTAGCCACCTTGTCAGGATAAAAAGAATCAGCGTCGTTCAAATAACCCAGAAAATGACTGCCAGACACAACAATTTCTTCGGCTACAATCTCCACCTGATTGTGAGCCAGGCAATACCCCACGGCAGAATCATTCTGCTGAGCGGGTGTATTCAGGGCAACAACTGAACAGCATTCAGACAACCCATACCCCTGAAAAACAGGCAGTCCAAGGTGTCTGGCTTTCGACAACAACTGCGATGAGACCAGCCCACCGCCAACCGCAATAAAAGCCAGTGATGAGGGTGGTTGCCAACCGTTGCTGGCAGCAACCACTAAAAATTGCAACAATTCAGGTACCAGTATGAGTGTATTGGGCTGCTCAGTGGATATCAGAGTCAGTAACGTCTGGGGATTCACCAGCCTACTTCCCTCAAATCCTCGCTCTTGTGCGCTAGCCAATACAATCTGACCGCCACTTAGCAGTGGGCTGTAAATTCCAGCAATATTTTCCAGTAGTAAACTCAGTGGTAATACTGCCAAATGCTTCACTTTTGGAATGTCTACCGCTTTTGCTAGAGATTGCGCCACAGTCAACTGCGACTGTGCAGATAAACACACGCCCTTGGGCTGCCCGGTTGACCCCGAAGTAAACGTTATTTTTGAAGTCCCGTCTGGAATCAATGCTGTGTTATGTTGATTGTGACGTTCGGTAACACTGGCAAAAAAACCGGTTTCAGGATTAACGAGAGTTCGTTCGCTAATAACATATTGAATATCGGCACTGGTAAAAAGATGATCTTGCTGTGCAGCAGAAAAAAATGCTGGAACAGGAACAAGTACACAATTGGCCATCTGACACGCTAAATCAAAGAAGACCCACTCCAAACCGTTATCAGCAATGATTGCAAAACGTTGCGCATTAAGCTGCTTTATATACTGTGCACGTGATAACACTGCTTCATACAAATGCGCATAAGTCACTTGAGTGGATGCTGTGCTAAGCGCAACATCATTATTTACGTCAAAAGGATAGGTATTAAGCATGGCGTAACCACCGCAGTTGAGACGCAATGGTGGACGCCGCGGGTTGCTGAGCCCGATCAATATCGGTAAGACGCGGGTTGTTTTTTACTACTGCTGAAACTCGCGCCAGGTCAAGCAACATTACTGTTGGACCAGCCTGGTAATAGCTTCCCCATTCAGCCGCTTTACCGTCCAGCTTCTCAGGACTAGCCGGGCAAATTGCTGAAGCTTGTAAACCATAGCGCATAAAGAGTGCCTGAACACGCGTAGTTGCGGTAAATAATGCATAGGTAAAACCAGCTTCGAGCAGCGCTTTAACGGTTGTCAGTAATAAAGGTAATGTGTAGGCGTGAGATTCACTGTATAAATTGCCAATTTCGGCAACCTTACCTTCAACATCTTGAATTCCTTGGGCTGCAAGGGTCTCAGTTAATCCACTGTCAAGGTAACGCGTAACCAACATATCAGTAGTTTGGGTACGCAAACCCAGTACAGAATGAATATTCTGCGCTCTTGCTGTTACCAGCAAGGGCAAAAAATCCTGCACATCTGCGCGATACCACTGGTAGAACCCTTTGCGGATAAATTCTTGTACCTGATGGCGGCATGAAGCATGCCTATCACACCCTATCACATCTACAGAAGGTATCGATGTGCTTAAAGGGTGAAACTGCAGAGCATTAGCATTAAACGCATTCATCATGTATCAGTCCAACGGAATTTCAGAACATGATGAAAAGATAATCGCGAAAACTTAACGGAACATTAAGAATAAAAATAATTTTAAAAAATAAAAAAAGGCAGTGAATGGTTGGGAATTCACTGCCTAAATACAGGCGACACAATGCCCGCCTGGCAACTTATACTTTTACCGCCAGTAAATCACATTCAATGCCGTGCAGCACGGAACTGGCGGTAGAACCTAACAACAACTGCACACCACTTTGACCGTGTGTTCCCAACACAATTAAGTCAGCGTTGAGCTTTTTGGCTACCAGGTGAATTTCCTCTGCGGCAGAACCAATTGCAACCTGTACGTGGGTGCGCGGCACGCCATGACCATCGGCGATCCTTTCTAATTTCTTTTGCGCCTGCTCGCGCACTTCTTCAGAAAAATCACGTTCAAGGAACAAACCATAAGGCTCGAAATTCGTCTGCGGATACGCTACATATATCAGGTTAAGCTTTGCAGGTGCCCCCGCTACGGCCAATGCTTTTTCTACAACGGCTTCATGCTCGTTTGAGAACACATCTATTGCTACCAAAACGCAGTTATAACCACTCATAATCAGCCTCCTTATGGCTGTTTTCTGTAATGTCAGTATAGAATAGCGGCAATCAATTACTGTTGATTTTAATCAATATTTGCTAATTACTATTCACTGATTGGGTACTATTTTCAACCTGAGCCAAAATATTGACCGGCTTAAACGATGCAGCAGATGCTTCTTTTATATGCAATGCATAATGCGATGGCACATCGTCGCTATAAAAGCTACCGGGTTGAATAAGCGGAAATATTTCATCGTAACGTTTAACCGTTTCCTGATTAACCCGCCTAAAGATATGAGTGCGAGTCAGTTCACTGGCTGAGCGATGCCCGGTTGACGATAAAATATCTACCATTGCCTTCACGGTTTTGTGATGGAAATTGGCTACCCGTACACTTTTATCTTTAACATCCAGCCCTTTAAACAGCTTTGGATCCTGTGTGGCAACACCTGTTGGGCAGGTATTAGTATGACAGGACAATGACTGTACACACCCTAATGCCAGCATCATTCCTCTCGCACTGTTACATACATCGGCGCCCAACGACAGATTTTTAACCATATGAAACGCCGTAATGATTTTTCCCGACGCAATAATTTTAATCTTGTCTCGTATCCCAAATCCCACCAGACAATCATCAACAAATGCCAACGCGTCCCTTAACGGAAATCCAATTGAATTTGAATATTCCAAAGGTGCTGCACCGGTGCCACCTTCTCCGCCATCAACCGTAATAAAGTCAGGCATAATGCCGGTTTGTTTCATGGCTTTGCACACTGCAATAAATTCACTCTTGCGGCCTATAGCCAGTTTAAATCCTACTGGTTTACCACCACTGAGTTCACGTAGCTGTTTAACAAAATCAAGCAGGCCAACAGGTGTACTAAAAGCACTGTGAGTAGGTGGCGAAATAACATCTGTTGCCACGGGGACGTCGCGGATTGCTGCGATCTCCGGGGTGTTTTTGTGTGCAGGCAAAATACCGCCATGACCAGGCTTTGCGCCCTGACTTAATTTTATTTCAATCATTTTTACGGCAGGCAAACGTGCTTTTTCCTGAAATGTTAGCGGATTAAATGTGCCATCTTTATTCCGGCACCCAAAATAGCCGGTACCAATCTGCCAAACAATGTCGCCACCGTTTTCCAAATGATAAGGCGTTAACCCGCCCTCGCCAGTATTCTGGTAAAACCCGCCTAACTTCGCACCTTTATTTAGCGCGAGCACTGCGTGCTTGCTCAAACTACCAAAACTCATGGCCGAAATGTTCAACAAGCTGGCGTTATAAGGCTGAGTGCACTCCGGACCGCCAATTTTTACTCTGGGATCATCATCCAGTTCTTCTACGTTTAATGCAGATAGAGAATGCCCTATCCATTCGTAGCCTGATTCATAGGTATCCAACTGAGTGCCAAACGGTACCGTGTCTAAACTGTTCTTTGCCCGCTGATACACGATGGAGCGAAACATCCGGCTGATTGGTTTGCCACTGGTTTCTGTTTCTAGCAGGTATTGCTGAACGAATGGCCTTAGCTCTTCTATTATCCAACGCAAACGGCCTACAAGAGGAAAATTAGCGAGCAACGAATGACGTTTTTGGAAGGCATCGTGAAGTGTTAATGCCAACAATAGGGCAAATACTCCAACTACCCATTCAAATCCCTGATAAGTAAATGCCAGCAGAAGTGATGCTAACAGTCCCATACCAACAATAAACAATACTCTGTTTCTCACATTAACTCCGGTCAGATAACTCATCGGGTTCAATGTGTATCACAACATCATTAAGCTCGATATGCTTTTTGAGATAGTCTTCGAATTCATGGGCAAGCTTGTGGGCCTGCGTAACCGTTAAGTGTGGCGAGACAATGAGCGTTAGATCCGCGTTGATGTGCTCGCCCATTCTTCTGCTGCGTACTTCCGCAACCCGGGCAATATCGTTAAAGTCGCTGGTATACCGGGATAGCGTTTCAACCGAAAGCGATTTGTCATTGGCGTTAGCGTCAACCAGCACTGGGAGTGCCTGATTAAACAGTTCCCATGCCAAATGCGCAACCAACAAAGCCACTCCCAGGCAAAAAACAGTATCCAACCAATACCACCCTGAAGCGGCAAGTTGCCAGCCCACCAGTACCGCTACCGATGTGAGCACGTCACTAAGTGTATGTTTGGCATCGGCTGCCAATAATTCAGACCGAAGGAATTTGGCCTTGCCCATTTGCCAGCGACTCAGCAGAAAATTCACCGCAATCGCGAGTATTAACAATACCAGGCCAGTAATGTTTTGCTCTACAGGATTACCATGATGTTCAATGGCGTAAATCACCAATTCAAGCGACACCACCGACAGTAAAACAGCCAACAGAAAAATAGCCAGGTATTCAAATTTCTGATGTCCGTAGGGATGGGAATGATCGGGTGGTTTCTGGCTGATTCGAATGGCAACAAAAGCAATTACGTTGTTGAAGAGATCCGTTAAGGAATGCAGCGCATCGGCCAGAATGACTGAGGAGTGAGTAATTATTCCTACCGAAAGTTTTGTCAGGGTCATTAACAGATTGACACAACCTTCAATAATCAACACCCGTTTAATCGCTGAAAACCGCTCAGTTTTATTCACATAATACCCAATGAGTTAATTAAAAAGCTTCAAAAGCACGCAACTGTACCTCATTTTACTGCACCGACCAGTACGAATCGTGTTTGATTTTTGACAATTTTGCACATTTTGTGTCAAAAGTTTGACTTTTGTAGTATTGCATGTACAAATATTCAACAGTACTATAACGCAGAATTTCGGCAATTTGTCGATAGTCCAATAATAATATCCATATAAACCAACCTGATCGCTGTTTGAATCCGGTATAAAAAAGTGCGCTAAAATGGAAAAATTAGAAACAGTTAAGAGCTTAGTCAGAGCCAATAACTATAAAAACAATGATGTTACCTATAAGCAGTGCCTTGACATGGGCGTATCGGTAAACAGGGTTGGATTGGAAATATTTGCGCGTAAATTACGTGCAATGGATCGTGCTGAAGAAATTGAAGCACATAAAAACCACTCCATGCAGTATAGCCAGTCTCAACGGCTTCATGGCGAATCGATGCTATCGTTTGAGAAATCGTCTATCGAATACGGTAGCGGATATCAACGACCTTCCTCAGGCTCGGTAGCAGAACTTAAGAAAGTATCCAATATCGCGAATCTGGAATCCCGACGAAAAATGCCTGGGTACAGCCCGTCGGAGCGAAAAAAGGAAATCACCTTTGAGCTCGGCACAATTAAAGTGCGCGAATATGAATTATTGCAAGAACTCAATCTGCTTATAGCAGAAGAATCCCACGATAAATCCAAACAAGCAGCAACGTTTTAGTTTTGCTCTGAGGCTCACGCTTAACACATCATGTCACCAAGGGAACTGGTGACAGCTCACTCTCCTCAAATGTGTATTTAGCAGTTCTCCATGCTGATAAGTATCCTAAGTGCCCGCTCGGATAATTTTGCCAGCACCAAGTCTAACATGGTACTTTTGTGGCAAATCTGACTATCTCAATGTTGCGATAATGGAGTATATCTTTTTACTGTTTGCATTCATTTGCGGGCTTGGCGTGAAACTTATTGGCATTCCTCCACTGGTTGGCTACTTGGCGGCAGGTTTTTTACTTCATGCTCTGGGTTATTCAACCACACCAGCAATCACCACACTGGCCGATCTTGGTATTACAATAATGCTGTTTACCATCGGCCTTAAACTCAACATAAAGGATTTGTCTAAACGGGAAGTGTGGTTTGGCAGCATCGCCCATACTGTGTTGTGGGTAGCAGCCATTTCTGCCCTGTTAATTTTATTTGGCAGCCTGGCAGCAGCGGGATTTGGCGGACTTGATTGGCAGAGCGCAGCACTGATTGCGTTTGCACTGTCGTTTAGCAGCACAGTGTGTGTGGTTAAAGTACTGGAAGAAGCCGGCGAATCAAAAACGCGTCATGGCAAGCTGGCTATCGGTGTATTAGTCATGCAGGATATTTTTGCTGTGGTATTTCTGGTGGTTGCAACCGGTAAAATACCCAGTATATACGCACCATTGTTACTGCTGATTATCCCTGCTCTTCCATTGCTAAACCGCATTATCAATCAATCAGGGCATGGTGAATTGCTTCCCTTAACCGGTTTTATTTTTGCACTTGGTGGGTATCATCTGTTTGAATTAGTGCAGATAAAAGGCGACCTGGGTGCACTGATATTCGGTCTGTTATTCGCCAAACATGCCAAAGCTACTGAAATGGCAAAATCCCTGTTGGCGTTTAAAGACCTGTTCCTGATCGGCTTTTTCCTGTCAATTGGATTAACCGCCCTCCCCAACCTTGAGATGCTGGGAATGGCGCTGATTATCACCCTGCTGCTACCCATTAAAATGTCGTTATTCTTCTGGCTGTTTACCCGGATGTCGTTGCGAGGACGTACCGCTTACCTTGGCGGATTAGTGTTATCCAATTACAGCGAATTTGGTTTGATTGTTGGCGCATTAGCCGTGAGTCTGGGAATGCTGGGTGATAACTGGCTTGTTGTTTTGGCAATATCAACCTCCCTGTCATTTGTGTTAACCAGCATTGTATATCGGTATTCGCATAGTATTTATCAACGTATCAAAGACACCGTGAAGCGCTTCGAGCGAGAGAAACGACTCAAAGAAGATATCTACCCGGTTATCGCCGACGCTAAAATCCTGGTGGTCGGGCTTGGTCGTGTTGGCATTGGTGCCTTTACCTCGCTCAATAAACTCATGGAACATCACGTGTGGGGAATGGATGCCGATCGCGTTAAAATTCAAAAGATGCGCAACGACGGCATGAATGTAATCACAGGTGATGGTGAGGATGTTGATTTGTGGGAAAACCTGGATATCCGGCACGTCGAATTGGTACTACTCGCCCTGCCTTCTATAGAAGACGCAATGAACATTAGCAAACAGCTAAAGAATGCTGGTTATCAGGGGAAAATAGCGGCCATTGCGCGTTACGAGGACGAGGTTGAAGCACTGTTAAACAATGGTGTGGATAAAGTATTTAACTTCTTTACCGAAGCGGGCTTAGGTTTTGCAGAGGAAAGTTTATCGCTGGTAAATTATCAGGTTAACCGTACCGAATAGTAACAAAGGCCAGACTAATAATTATTCTCATTAGTATATTGTTGTTTTTAAAGGAAAAACTTGATTTTTGGAGCAGTGAGGACTACACTTGCCCTATTCTACGGTGAGGAACGAACTATGAAAGGCGATAAATCCGTAATAGCCATTTTAAACGAAGTATTAACCTGCGAATTGACGTCGATCAATCAATACTTCCTTCATG
Organism: Aestuariibacter sp. GS-14; assembly: GCF_006494365.1. Lineage (GTDB taxonomy): Bacteria > Pseudomonadota > Gammaproteobacteria > Enterobacterales > Alteromonadaceae > Alteromonas > Alteromonas mangrovi. The sequence goes on along the minus strand of NZ_VHIP01000003.1, from coordinate 294,839 downwards.
CCCGGATGTTTAAAAACTGGGGCCTGAAAGAGCTCAACGAAAAGAACTACAAGAAGTCGATTAAAGACATGAAGCAAGCTGATGATCTCATTGAACGCATCTTGTTTTTAGAGGGTTTACCTAATCTTCAGGCTCTTGGCAAATTGTACATTGGTGAACACACAGTAGAAATGCTGTCGTGCGACCAAAAATTCCAGGAGGAACAACTTCCTCTACTTCGCAAAGCCATTGCGCTGTGCGAAGAAAAGCAGGATTACGTTAGCAGAGAACTGCTTGAGTCCATTCTGGAATACGAAGAAGAACACCTGGATTGGCTGGAAACTCAGTCTTATCAGATTGATAAACTAGGTGTAGAAAACTATCTGCAAGCACAAGTAATGGGAGACGACTAATGCAAGGTAATCAAAAAGTCCTGGAAGGTCTCAACGAACTGCTCGCTTACGAGCTTGCAGCGATGGACCAGTATTTTATTCATGCGCAAATGTACCTCGACTGGGGATTTAACAAACTGTACGAGCGCATCAATCACGAGTTTGATGACGAAAAAGGTCATGCAACCAAGCTTATTGATCGCATGTTAATGTTAGGCTTCGCCCCAGACATGACACAGCGCAGCGGATTCCAGGTAGGAAAAGACGTGCCTGAAATGCTGGAAAGTGATTTACGTGTTGAATATCACGTAGGCAACAAACTGAAAGAAGTAATTGCCATCAGTGAACAGGCCCAGGATTACGTTACCCGGGATATGCTGGTTGAGTTGCTGGACGACACAGAAGTTGATCACGCTCACTGGTTAGAGCAACAAATTAAACTTATCAAGGTACTCGGTCTGCAAAACTATCTACAGACGCAACTGTAGGTAGTTTCGAACCTGCCGGACGCCAGTGCCAGTCACTGGCGTTTTTATTTCTGTGATCACAATGTATGTGTGTTTAGCCTGATTGCTCAGTGGTAAACAAAATAGACACGGGTGACTCATTTTCATTAAATTGAATTTGTAATTGCCACTGCATGCGAGGCTCTGTGCAACTTCCCAACATAAACCAGCCTTCCCATTGACCGTGATCCTGCAGAGTAAGTTGAACAGGCACTACCCCCATAAACATATTCACGCCCTCTATTCGGGCTTGTTTAACGGTAAGTCCAACGGGCAAGGTGACGCTGATATCCAGTTGTTCTTCCGTAGTTAACAGTCCCGAAATATCCACTCGTACACGCCCTGCTGTCAGCATAAATTCACAATGATTTTCGGTTAAAATACACTGCGTATTTTCACTGTCGTTATTGTAGCTATTATTAATGGGAATAATACCCGTGGATATACTGGTTAAAATTCCTACGATTAGAAGCAAAACAATGGCTTGAATAAGTTTTACATGTCTATTTAATGTTAATTTTTTGTTCATTATTTTAACGTTATTGTTAAGCGTGGTTCTTCTTTATTGACAGAGATCAACCCGCCCTAGTTTATGGTATCTTTTTATTATTAAAAACCTTATTATCCGCGGTACCAACTGGTCTGGACGATAATAAGTCATACACTCCAGGCTCAGTGTTACGGCCGCAACCGTACCTGAAAATTCAAATTTTTGCAGTTGGAAACCCTTTTTATAAAGAAGTGGAAGATTCATTACAATGAGTGAAATAAGCCAAGCAAAGCCGGATTACAACTATAAAGTTGTACGGCAATTTACCATTATGACCATCATATGGGGTATTGTGGGAATGAGCCTTGGGGTATTTATTGCTGCGCAATTATTTGCCCCCGCGCTAAACTTCGATATTCCATGGTTAACCTATTCCCGCCTCCGTCCTCTGCACACCAACGCCGTAATTTTTGCTTTCGGTGGCTGTGCATTGTTCGCAACCTCTTACTACATTGTTCAGCGCACCTGTCAGGTACGTTTGTTCAGTGACAAACTTGCTGCATTTACCTTCTGGGGATGGCAAGCGGTAATCGTGGCTGCGGTAGCTACACTGCCCTTCGGTATTACCACCAGTAAGGAATACGCAGAATTAGAATGGCCAATCGACATTTTGATTGCATTAGTTTGGGTCGCATACATTATCAACTTCTTCGGAACGCTGGTAATTCGTCGTGTGTCGCATATCTATGTTGCCAACTGGTTCCTGGGTGCCTTTATGTTAACGGTTGCGGTGTTGCATATTGGTAATAGTATGGCTTTGCCTGTTTCATTCTTTAAGTCTTATTCGATTTATGCAGGTGCAGTAGATGCCATGATGCAGTGGTGGTACGGCCACAACGCGGTAGGTTTCTTCCTGACTGCAGGCTTCCTGGGTATGATGTACTACTTCGTACCTAAGCAAGCGGGTCGCCCTGTTTACTCATACCGTTTGTCAGTTGTTCACTTCTGGGCACTGATTTCACTGTATATCTGGGCTGGTCCTCACCACTTACACTACACAGCCCTGCCTGACTGGACTCAGTCTCTGGGTATGGTGATGTCTGTGATCCTGTTCGTTCCATCTTGGGGTGGTATGATCAACGGCATCATGACGCTGTCTGGCGCATGGCACAAACTGCGTACTGACCCTGTATTGCGTTTCCTGATTGTTTCTCTGTCTTTCTACGGTATGTCTACTTTCGAAGGCCCAATGATGGCAATCAAAACGGTAAACGCACTGTCTCACTACACAGACTGGACAGTAGGTCACGTTCACTCTGGTGCGTTGGGTTGGGTTGCAATGGTATCAATCGGTTCTGTTTACCACTTGATCCCTCACCTGTTCGGTCAGCAATCTATGTACAGTACCAAACTGGTTAACGTGCACTTCTGGTTCGCAACTATCGGTGTGGTTCTTTACATCGTAGCTATGTGGATGTCTGGTGTACTGCAAGGTCTGATGTGGCGCGCAGTTAATGCTGACGGTACATTAACTTACAGTTTCGTAGAGTCACTGGAAGCGTCTAAGCCTTTCTATGTTGTTCGCTTTGTGGGCGGTTTGTTTGTGGTTACCGGTATGTTAATCATGGCCTACAACACCTACAAAACTGTTCGTGCCCCCAAAGGTAGTCTGGTAGCTGAACCAGCCGGCCAGGCAGCATAAGGAGTCTAGACAGATGCGTAATCCACATGAATTAGTAGAAAAGAACGTTGGTCTTCTGACCATCCTTATCCTGGTTGCAATTAGCTTGGGTGCACTGGTGCAAATTACACCGCTGATGTTCCAACAGCAAACTATGGAGCCCGTTGAAGGCCTGAAGCCCTATACTGCTCTGCAACTGGAAGGTCGTGACCTGTATATCCGTGAAGGATGCGTGGGTTGTCACAGCCAGATGATTCGTCCTTTCCGTGCAGAGACCGAGCGTTATGGTCACTACAGCGTGGCAGGTGAATCAGTTTGGGAACACCCGTTTCTTTGGGGTTCTAAGCGTACCGGGCCAGATTTGGCGCGCGTTGGTGGCCGTTACAGTGATGAATGGCACCGTGTGCACCTGAGAAACCCTCGTGACGTGGTGCCTGAGTCAAACATGCCTGGTTTCCCTTGGTTAATGGAAAACACATTAACAGGTAAAGACACCGCTAAGAAGATGGAAGTACTTCGTGCTTTGGGCGTGCCATACACGGATGAAGACATCAATGGCGCGCAGGCGGCAGTAAAAGGCAAAACCGAAATGGAAGCCATTATTGCTTACCTTCAGTCTCTTGGCACATATTTGAAATAATATGGATCAGGGTACTGTAGGCAGCATTTTTACTGTCATCGTCTTTGTCATATTTATGGGCATTGTCTGGTGGGCATTTAGTAGTCGCAATAAGAAGAAGTTCGACGAAGCCGCTAACCTGGTATTTGCTGACGAAGACCAAGAAGAATCAAAGAAGAATAGCGGGAGTTAACACTCATGAGCATGTTTTGGACAATCTGGATCTCTGTGATAACACTGGGCTCCATTATTGGTACTTACCTGCTGTTACGTTGGAACTTAACCAACTACACAGGTCATCCAGAAGGCGAATCGATGGATCACGAATTCGACGGGATTGTGGAAATCAATAACCCACTCCCTCGCTGGTGGACCATTTTGTTTTACATCACCATTATATGGAGCTTTTTTTACCTTGCTCTGTATCCTGGTCTGGGCGCATTTGAAGGCTTCCTGGGCTGGAGAAGTTCTAACCAGAACATCCAGTCAATCGAAGAATCAGTGCAGGCTCGTGCTGACGCCAAACAAGAAGGTTTAATCGTTCAATACGATCGCGAACTGGACTATGCGGCAGAAAAGTTCGACCCAATCTTTGAAGCGTATTCACAAATCCCGGTTGAAGAACTGGCGAAAAACGAAGAAGCTGTAAAAGTTGGTCAACGTTTATTCATGCAGAACTGTTCACAGTGTCACGGTTCAGACGCTCGCGGTAACGCTGGCTTCCCTAACCTGACTGATAATGACTGGTTGTATGGCGGCACTGGCGATAAGATCAAAGAAACGCTGACCAATGGTCGTCAGGCAGCAATGCCAGCGTGGATTGATGCCATGGGCGAACAAGGTATTCAGGAGACAGTTGCTTATGTACTGAGCCTGAGTGGTCGTGAAATGAGCGAGAATCACGAAGCTCTGGCGTCGGCAGGACAACAGCGTTTCATGGTTTGTGCAGCCTGTCATGGTATGGACGGTAAAGGTAATCAAATGCTTGGCGCACCTAACCTTACCGACAATATCTGGTTGTACGGTGGCTCTGAGCGCGCAATCACCGAAACCCTGACTCATGGTCGCAACGGTGTAATGCCTTCGTTCAAGAAAACCCTGGGTGACAACAAAATCCACGTAGTTGCCAGCTACGTATACAGCTTGTCTCACTAATCAGGCATAAAATGATAAAGCCTCGTTTTTACGAGGCTTTTTTTATGCGACACTACTCAACATTCGTAATAGCACGCTCTTAGGTATTTTGATTCATGGAAAAATCAGACGTAAAACCCTGGTACAAACAATTTTGGCCCTGGTTCTTGATTGCCATCCCTACTTCGTCGTTCATCATGGGGTATTTCATTGTGAAATTTGCCACCAATACTCAGGACTCACTGGTAATCGATGACTATTACAAAGAGGGCAAAGCCTACAATGTCAACCACCAGAAGGTTGAAAATGCACGCAGACTTCGCATTATGACCGATTTGTCGATTAACGACGGTCAGATAGCACTGGAATTCCACAGTGGGATCCCACAAGAAGGTAATGCTCTAAAACTCAGTTTTTATCACGTTACGCTCGCCGAGCGGGATGTGTCATTGTTATTAACCCGCGACGCCAATGGTATTTATCGCGGCTTTGTAGAACAGGATTTACAAGGAAAATGGCGGGTAACATTAAGTCCTATGGACGACAGTTGGAAAGTTCAACAGGAAATTGGGCTACCACGCGCAGATAAAATTCGATTTGTACCCTAAATGACCAGTAAGACGCCCTGTTACCACTGCGGGCTCCCCGCAGAAAGCCCCAGCCCTTATCACGCCATAGTGTTAGGCAAATCAAGGGATATGTGTTGCCTTGGTTGCCAATCTGTTGCGGAAGCCATTGTGAGTAACGGCCTTGAAAACTACTATCAGTTTCGCACTGAACCTGCGGCTCAGGGTGAGTCAGAAATACTGGAAACCCTCGACAAGCTCTCTGTTTACGATGACCCTGCATTACAGGAAGATTTTGTTTATCAGGAAGGTAAACACAACCAGATTCAGCTTACTGTAGAAGGCATCACCTGCGCAGCCTGCGGCTGGTTAATTGAAAAGCAATTGGCCAAAGTAAGTGGTATCAGCCAGGTGGCTGTCAATGTTGCAGAACGTCGCGCCATGGTGACCTGGGAACCCAACAGTATAGCGTTGAGTGGGATCCTGAAAGCCCTTAAACGCATCGGTTATAAGGCGCTGCCCTTTCAGCCAGATCAACACGAAGCATCCTATGTAAGCGAACAAAAACAGTTTCTGAAAAAAGTGGGACTTGCCGGGCTCATGACCATGCAGGTTATGATGTTAATGACCGGCCTGTATTTTGATCTGTTTGGCAGTATAGAAGCCGAAACCCGACAGTATTTTTATTGGGTAGCCTTGGTTCTGACTACGCCAGTGGTGTTGTATTCCGGCAGTACGTTTTATTTGGGTGCAATAAAAGCGATCAGCGCTCGCACGGTGAATATGGATGTCCCTGTAACCCTCGCAATATTCGGTACTTATATCGCAGGTTTGAAGGCCACAATACTCCAAACCGGAGAAGTCTATTTCGAATCCATCTGCATGTTCATTTTCTTGTTATTGCTCAGTCGCTATCTTGAACATCGGTCACGCCACCAGGCAACCCAGATATCAGCCAACATGATGCAGTATATCCCGGTAACCGCACACCGCCTGGCTGCCGACGGACAAATCACCGATTGTTTGGCAAAACACCTGCAAACAGGCGATATCGTAATTGTAAAGCCGGGTGAAACCATTCCGGTAGATGGTGTAATAACAGATGGCGTAAGCGCCATCGATGAATCTATGCTTACCGGCGAATTTGAGCCTGTTACCAAGCAGCCCCAATCCACGGTATTCGGCGGGACGGTGAATCAACAAAGCACCCTTACCGTGGAAGTAAAACAGCCACTCAAACACGCGTTGGTGAATCAGATTATTCGCTTACAATCCAGCGCAATGGCCAATAAACCCAAAGTGGCACAAATGGCTGATACCTTCTCGCGGTATTTTGTTATTGCCGTACTGGTAGTGTCGGGCGCCGCCTTTGCTTACTGGTATTGGCAGGGTAACGACGACGCTTTTTGGATAGCAATAGCCGTACTGGTAGCAACCTGCCCTTGTGCGTTGGGGTTGGCAACCCCTTCTGCCCTTACCTGTGCAATGGCAAGGTTAAACAAGCAAGGTGTATTACTTAAGCGTGCAGATGCCCTTGAACAACTCACCACTATAGATACTATTGCGCTGGATAAAACCGGCACTTTAACCGCGGGCGAATTCAGTTTACAGCAGTGTTGGGTCACCGAGGGTATTTCAGAAGCCGATGTAATGCAGGTCGCAGCAAGTCTCGAAGCCCGTTCCGAGCATCCAATCAGTAACGCTTTTCAATCTGAAATGCTCCTTCCGGTAAGCGACTTTGATGTAACAGCCGGTGGAGGCATAAGCGGTACAGTGTTAGGTCGTAAATGGATGATGGGATCGGCCAGTTTTACTGGTGTGTCACCCGTTACCATTGCAGAAAACGCCAACGTATTCTTAACGTCAAACGGTAACTGTATTGCGGCATTTTTGGTGAGTGATAGTTTAAAACCAGGCACAGCCGAAACGCTCGAAGCGCTCAGTGCCATGCAATTAGTACTGCTAAGCGGCGACAATCAGCACAACGTAGATGCTATTGCACATAAGTTACCTATTCATCAGGCGTATGGGGGCCTTACCCCCGAACAAAAATACCGCCATGTTCAGGCGCTCCAGGCAAAAGGACATAAAGTACTGATGTTAGGCGACGGCATCAATGATGCGCCTGTGCTGGCCAGTGCAGATGTCTCCCTGGCGGTAGGTAACGCCACCGACGTAGCCCGGAATGCCGCAGATGTTGTGTTGCTTAGCGACTCACTCAGCATGGTTCCACCGTTACTGAAGTTAGCAAACCAAACACGCCAGAAAATACGACAGAATATTTTGTGGGCGGTTGGTTATAACCTGCTGATCCTGCCATTTGCCGTTTCGGGCCTGTTATTACCCTGGATGGCGGTGATTGGTATGTCACTTAGTAGTATTATTGTAGTTACCAATTCTACCCGATTGTTAAAATAAGAGTGTATTGTGAGCATTATTTACGTTCTGATCCCGTTAGCTATTCTATTGGTAGCGTTGGCTATCGGAATTTTCTTTTGGGCCGTGCGTTCCAACCAATTTCAGGATCTGGAAAGACAAGGCTACAGCATTTTGTTTGATGACGATTTAGCAGAAAGCAAACAACCAGTGAAGACTGAAAAGACAGAAGCTGCGTCTGGTATCACATCAAACCCAAACAAGCATGACTGACTTTTCGTTATTTTCTGCCTTTTTGGTGGGAATCGCGGGTTCAGTGCATTGTTTTGGCATGTGTGGTGGATTTGCTGGCGCCCTCACCGCGGCAATCCCTCAAGGAAAATCTCCCACACCGTTTGTGTTAAGCTATAACACTGGCAGGATCCTTAGTTACACGCTGGCGGGTGCCATTACCGGTGCATTGGGTAGCATTGCGCAAAGCTCGATGACATCGCTACTTTACGGTTTTAAGTTGTTCAGCGCCTTTATGCTGATTGCAATGGCACTCTATCTGGCACAGTGGTGGCGTGGTTTAGCCAGAATTGAATCGCTGGGTAAACAGTTATGGCAACATTTACAGCCGCTTTCGAGACGATTTTTACCTTTCAAATGTCCCCTATCAGCGCTGCCGTATGGCATAATCTGGGGTTGGTTACCCTGTGGTTTAGTATACTCCACGTTAACCTGGTCATTATCGGCCGGTACCGCATTACAGGGAGCCATGATAATGGCAGCGTTTGGCGTGGGTACGTTACCCGCGTTGCTTGCAGTAAGTTTTGGCGCTAACGGGTTACTTACTTTACTGCGTATGCCTAAAACGCGAACATTCATCGCGGTAACGTTAATTATATATGCGGTTTTCTTGATTTATCGCACTGTAAATAGTATTAGTTAGGCCTACGTTTACACGGAGACGTTGAGTTATGTCAAAAGGTTCAGAATTCTCTATTCACTGTCAGAGTTGCAGTTTTAGCCACTTGTGTTTGCCTGTCTCTCTGAATAAAACAGAGCTGGACTCTCTGGATGACATCATCGAGCGCAAAAAGCCGCTGCATAAGCACGACAAACTGGTAAAAGCGGGTGACAAATTTAATTCGTTGTTTGCGGTGCGTGCGGGCTCATTTAAGTCATTTGTGAGCAGCAAAGATGGTGAAGAACAGATCATCGGCTTCCATTTCCCTGGCGACATTATTGGTTTCGACGCGCTTCGCGAAAATACCCATCAAAGCTATACACAGGCGTTAGAAACCGCCATGGTATGCGAATTACCCTACGAAACCCTGGATAAAATGTCGGTGCAGTTTCCTAAATTGCGTCATCAAATCATGAGTTTCATGAGCGCTGAAATTAAACACGATCACGACCTCATGATGTTATTGAATAAACGCACAGCGGAAGAACGCCTTATTTATTTTCTGGCGCACTTATCCAAACGTTTTGAAGAACGCGGCTTTTCGCCGCGTCAGTTCAATCTGAGCATGACGCGCAACGAAATTGGTAATTACCTGGGATTAACAGTAGAAACCATCTCTCGTTTGCTCACGCGTTTTCAAAAAGAAGGCATTATTCAGGTTGACGGCAAACTCATCACCATTCTGGATTTTGAAGCCATGGATGCCAAGCTTCACAGTATGGATATTCCTACCATTGCAGTGGATTAACTTTCCGGGTTGATCCACCGCAACACCAAAAACTGGTGAAGATGGCACTCTGGACATACACTCATAGAGTACATAATGTCCGGAGGCTGTTATGATCAATTACACCCATATTCTTGCTGTTGTTGATACTGAACGAAGTTCGCAACCCGCCCTTTCCCGCGCCCTTGAATTAGCCGCCAAAACCGGTGCTAATATCACTGCTTTTATGACCATTTACGACTTCTCCTACGAAATGACGACCATGCTGTCGGGTGAAGAGCGTGAAGCGATGCGAGCAGCTGTTATTAAAGAGCGCACCGAATGGCTTAAACAGCAAGTATCCGAATACGGCACAAACATCGCAGCAGTGGTGCAGTGGGATAACCGTCCCTACGAGGCCATTATTCGCCACGCAATCATCTCAAAGGCCGATATAGTGGTAAAAGCCACTCGTGCACATGATGATTTACGCTCAGTGATCTTTACCCCAACCGACTGGCACCTGGTAAGAAAATGCCCTACTCCTGTTCTGTTGGTTAAAGAGCACGACTGGCCAGCTGATGGCAACATTATTGCTGCCGTGAATGTGGGAACTGAAGATCGGGAACACGCGCAACTCAATCACAAGATCACGGAAATCGCCCGAGACTACGCATCACTGCTCAGCGGTTACGTACATTTGGCCAACAGCTACCCCGCTACTCCGCTCAATATCGCTATTGAAGTGCCGGAATTTGATCCTGAAAGTTACAATGCATCGGTAAAAAACCATCACCTTGAAGAAATGGAAAAGCACAGTTCACGCTTCGGAATACCGTTAGATCGCTGTCATGTTAAAGAAGGTCTGCCAGAAAAGGTCATTCCATTTGTGGCCAAAACCATTGATGCAGAATTAGTGATCATAGGCACCGTTGGGCGAGTCGGGATTTCTGCGGCATTAATTGGCAATACTGCAGAACACGTTATTGATGAACTGAACTGCGATGTACTCGCCATTAAGCCTGACGGATTTGAGTCACCGGTAAGGGCTTAGTCCTTACCAGTTAGCCATATAATGTTTACAGAGCACGGTCGATTCTTCTAAGCGCCCGGTGTTGATGATACAATGCGGCCTGAGCAGTTACAGGTCGCCAGATTAATGAGTTTACAGGTAAATTCTCTGGGTACGCTTGCACCGTCCCAGTCCAAACAAAAATACAATTTTAACAAGCTTCAAAAACGCTTGCGCCGCAATGTGGGCAAAGCCATCGACGACTTTGGCATGATTGAACATGGCGATAAAGTGATGGTGTGTCTGTCGGGTGGAAAAGACAGCTATACCTTGTTAGACATTTTAATGTACTTACAGCGTATCGCGCCCATTTCGTTTGACATAGTGGCCGTTAACCTAGACCAAAAGCAACCTGGGTTCCCCGAGCATGTACTGCCGGATTATTTAAAAACGCTGGGCATCGATTACCGTATTGTTGAAGAAGATACGTATTCCATAGTGAAAGACAAAATCCCGGAAGGCAAAACCACGTGTTCGCTTTGCTCACGATTACGCCGAGGCATTTTGTACAGAACAGCCACTGAGCTGGGTGCGACCAAAATTGCATTGGGGCACCACAGAGATGACATGCTGGAAACGCTGTTTTTAAATATGTTCCATGGTGGCAAGCTGAAGTCAATGCCGCCCAAGCTGGTAAGCGATGATGGCAAACATGTAGTGATCCGCCCGCTTGCTTATTGCGCAGAAAAAGACATCGAAAAATACGCACAGGCAGTCGAGTTCCCCATTATTCCTTGTAACCTGTGTGGTTCGCAGGAGAATCTGCAACGTCAGAACATCAAAATGATGTTACAGGACTGGAACCGTCGGTTCCCGGGCCGCATTGAATCCATGTTCCGCGCTATCCAGAATGTCACGCCTTCGCATTTAGTAGACAGCAATCTTTACGATTTTAAAACCATCAAGGCTACAGGCGTTGCCTCTGATGACGGTGACATTGCCTTCGACAAACCCGATTTTAGTAGTCAGATGATCACCGAAGATGTTGATGATAACGCCATTCAAATAGTTAACTTAACGGAATAAATTAATGAAAATTGGCATTGCACTGGGTTCTGGTGCAGCAAGAGGCTGGGCCCATATTGGCGTCATTCAGGCGCTGGAAAAACTGGGGGTTCGCATTGATGTAGTGGCTGGGTGTTCAATTGGTGCTTATGTTGGTGCAGCCTATGCCAGCGGCCATTTACAGGAACTCAAAGAGTGGGCCTGCTCTCTCACTGAGTGGCAAACGCTCAGTTTAATGGGTATTGGCATTCGACGAGGCGGTCTGGCAAGTGGTCAGAAGGTGTTTGATAAACTGGCAGCCGAATTCTGTGCGCCAACCTTTGAGCAAATGCAAAAGCCCTTTGCCTGTGTGGCTACCGATTTATACTCTGGGCGGGAAGTTGTGTTTAATCAGGGTGAAATTGGTAAATCTATCCAGGCGTCCTGTGCCATCCCCGCGCTATTCTCCCCCATTAGTCATGAGGATCGCTGGCTGGTAGACGGTGCAGTGGTAAACCCTGTGCCAGTGAATTTATGCCGTCAACTTGGCGCCGACTTTGTTATAGCCGTGAATTTGAATGCCGATTTTCGACCGTTACAAATTGCCAGGGAAACCCAAAAGCACAAGCAAAACCAGGAAAAGAACGAACATTTCTTTAAGAAAAGCCAGGATGTGGTTCGTCAGTGGTTTTCACCTGAAACCAAGGAAGAAAATACCAAGCAATCGCCTGGGATCCTGGGCGTAATGACGAGTTCGTTGGAAATTCTTCAGGCGCGGGTTACCCGCTCGAGATTAGCCGGCGAGCCACCAGATATTTTAATTGAGCCACCATTAACCGATGTAGGCCTGATGGATTTTCACCGGGCGACTGAGCTGTGTGAGACCGGAGAAAAAGTGATCCAGCGTCTCGCAGAGCAAATTCGCTATCAGCTGGTATTGGACGAGGTGTTACCAGCAGAACAAGTAGTAGCGCCGCTGGATGAGCAAATATCGGAAGAATCTGGTAATCCTGTTACTAAACAGGATGCCGAAACGAACGAAAGAGTCAGTTAAGTTAAGGGCGGATATTCCGCCCTTTTTCATCCGTCGTATTAAAGATTAACTTTTTGCAATCGCCGTAATACGCAGTGGTGCCTGAGGTAAAGTTATCCCTTTACCCTGTGCAAGCCAATCTTTATCAAGCATCAGCATGCCACCATTAATGCCATTGGTGCCTGGAATGGGCAGATTCAGCGATGGATCAGAAAAGCGAAATATAAGTCCGTTGACCGATGGCATCATAAATGACAAAAAACCACCCATTTCATTAAAGAATGCTTCGTATTGACGCGTGATAAAGGCCAGTTCGTCTGCGCTGTACTCGGTTTTAACGTATTGGGCCGTGGTTTCGATTTGCACCGACATATCACACAGATTGGCGGCTTCCTCCAAATCAATCAAAATAAAGGCATCAGCTAGGTTTAATGCGCGTTCTTTGGGAACCAGGAATCGTTGTTCTTCACTCACGTCAAGTGGAATGGTTTGTTTTTGGGTGATGATTTGCGCACTGTTTATTTTACACAGGCGATCCTGCCCAACACGCATAAAACCAAAGGCAAATTGCAGCGCTGCCGTGTCTTCATCACCTATTTTATTAATGTGGCTATAAAAGCGCTTGTATTCAACTTCAATGGTCTCGGCGTGAGATTGTGCCATAAAGACGCTCAAAATAAGCAAACTAAGAAAACGCGTCATTCGTTGATGTACTCCTGATTAAATCGAATCATATGCTGTAGTTCATTGACATAAGCGGCACCGCGCTCGGAATAACTCATCAGCCCTTCTGCAAGTGCCAGGCCTGTTATGGGAAGTTGCGCGCGTCTGAGTGAAGCGCGAATATGACGAAGCTCTTTATACGCGCTATGGCGATTAAGATTGCGCATGTAATGATACGTTGCGCGCGAAATGTTCTCAAACTTAGCGACTTCGTGCTTTTCTCCACTGGAACGGAGATTTGGTACAAATCCGCAGCCCTTTTTATAACACCAGAGACCGTAAAAATTATAGCCCTCGCTGGCAAACCGGGATGTGCCCCAGGCAGATTCATTTGCTGCCTGCATCAGCACCAGTTCAACAGGCAAAATATCAACGCGATTCAACAATAACTTAATTTGATCTTCAGTGCGTCTATTGTCGTCAACGCGATATTCTTTTATCAACCAGCTCAACCGTTTATCGTCTTCTCTGGTTAGGCCGTGTCCTGCATTCAATTTTCGTTGCAGCGTTTGCAGGTAGTGACGCAAACTCAGTAAATATTCATTTTGCTTTTCTACTTCAGGACGCAGGTAATTAAAAAACGCACGTTTCTTTTCGTTCGTGTCGCTGATAGCGGAAAAATCCGGTACCGGATTGGCGGCTTCTTTGGTTTCAGGGTAATCGAAGATATCAGGATCACGGCTAGCAGTTTTCCAGGCAAGGGCCACTGTGATCGCCATAACGGCAACCACAATTAGCACAATTTTGCTGGTTTCCCGCTTATGCATCCAGTAAAGAATCCTGCGATGGTGGCTGAGACGTTATGTCTGATTGAGTACCAAATAAATCATTATAAAGTTGTCCCAGCACAAGGCTGTAAATTGGGCCGACCCAAAAAATAGCTAAGCCCATGGTTAAAAACACCAACGTGAATAGCAATACAAACAAAATGAGTAGCAATAAAAACGGCAGCAGATAGCGGTTAACTACTTTGGCCGACAGAATAATTGACTGTATGACGCCTGCCCGTTGTTCAGCAAGTATCACAACTGCAAATTGGGTAACCAGATAGACGTAAATACCAGGCAAAATTAACAGCATAAAGCCAAGCTGCACCAGTAAACTGGTCAGTAGATTTAAGGTTACCAGAGCAAGGGTTAGCGAGAAGTACGCGCTCAACTCGGATACATCAGCCTGTTGGTTAGCCGACAACTTCACACCTAGCATGCGAAACCCCGCCAAAAGCGGTGACATGATCACCAGCATGATGATGTCTATCATGCCAACCGGACTGTTTTGCATACCCTCAACCGAGCTGGTATCAACATTGAATACTGACATTAATACCAATGTGCTACCCACACCAATTAACAACAGCATACCAACGGCTTTGATAAAGGTTAGCAAATTAGACTTGTACATGTCCTGACTGTTATTAAACAACGCTTTGAAATCAAATCGATATTCACCATTTAACGCGCGTTCGAGGTTACTTTTTCCTTGCTCAGGCTGCATAGTTTCCGACAAATATTATTCGTTACTGCTCTTGGCGCGCAGTATAACACCTGCACACAGCTTCCCCAACCGGCTTCAGCTTATCCCACTGGTTCACAGCGTAACTAACCTTACCGCCAAACCAATAAGCACGACGCCCATCAGCCTGTCGAGCCAGTAGCCTTTGTCTCCAATGAGCTTCACCACACTTGATGTGCTGAGCAAATACGACAACATGCAAAACCACAAGCCAGTTGCGACGGCCAGATAAATACCATAAAGCGCTTTTACCGAAGTTCGCGTATCAACGTTAATAAATGCTGTAAATAATGATAAGAAAAATAAGGTGGCCTTTGGATTCAATCCGTTTGTTAAAAAGCCATTGATCAAGGCTTTTTTCGGGCTCACTTGGGTTTGTTTTGCATCAGTACTGATATTAGCCGACGAGTTTCCTGGTTTACTTTGCAACGCACCAAAGGCCAGATACAACAGGTACGCGGCAGACAAATAACAAATCGCAGAATACAGCCAAGGTGTAGTTTTTATCACAACGCTAAGGCCAACCAGGGAGTAAGCTACATGTAATAGAATGCCCAGGCCAACGCCAACACTGGCGTACATGGCAATTCTACGCCCGTGATTGACGCTGTATCGTACAATAATCGCAAAGTCCGGCCCCGGGCTGGCAACGGCGACCAGATGTACCAGTGCGATAGTGATAAATTCGCTTAGATATTCCATTAACTTACTCTAATCAGTTGAGGTATTGCTGAATAAACTGCGATACGAAGGCTGGCAGTGTTTCTCCCGCCGGACCGGTGATGCGCTGATCAAATAAACGGTTTTGTTGACCCGGTTCCAGATTCATTTCAATGGTTTGCGCACCACTTTCTGCGGCTATGGACACAAAATTGGCAGCAGGATAAACCTGGCCTGAAGTACCCACCGCAATAAAAATATCTGCTTGCGCCAGCGCATCGATGATTGTATCCATGTGCATAGGCATTTCACCAAACCACACAATGTCTGGCCTGAGTGGTTCCGCTGGAATACAGCACCGGCAGCCGGTTGTATGATCAAAATCGTCATACCACACTCGCGATTGACCGGACGCACAACATCGCGCAGACAACAGCTCACCGTGCATGTGTAACACCCGTTCACTACCCGCTCTTTCATGCAGATCATCAACGTTTTGCGTCACTAACAGAAAGTGCTCACCTAAGCACTGCTCAAGGTCTACCAATGCCAGGTGAGCGGCATTAGGCTTAACATCGGGAGACTGCAATTGTGCCCGACGTGCATTATAAAATCGGTATACCAGCGACGGATTGCGAGAAAAGGCCTCCGGTGTAGCTACGTCCTCTACCCGGTGATTTTCCCACAGACCATTGTTGTCCCGAAACGTTTTCAAACCGGACTCGGCAGATATGCCCGCGCCAGTTAGCACCACTACGCGTGGTAATTGTGGATTAGTCATGCTTTGTAACTACCGGGAATGTGTTACCCGCGCCCCACTCTGCCCATGAGCCATCATACACAGTAACCTGCTGTGCTCCGCACTCTAATGCTGCCATTCCCACAATACACGCCGTAACACCGGAACCACAGGAACACAGTAACCGTTGTTCAAGGCGGATATTCGCATAAGAAAAATAACTTTTGAGGGTGTCGGATGATGCCAGAGATTTGTTTGCAGTTAACAACTCAGTAAATGGTACATTGACTGCGCCTGGCATATGACCACTGCGTAAACCTGCACGCGGCTCAGCTACTTCACCATTAAATCTGGGCCGGCTTCTCGCATCCAAAATAGTAACATCAGGATTATCCAAGGCATTGACTACACCATCAGAATTGCAGAACCAATCTGCTTGAGGTTGCGCCAAATATTGAACGGGCTCAATGCTTTCAGGTGATTTAAGCGACTGACTAACCGGCAATCCTTTGGCTTTCCAGGCTGGCATACCGCCATTCAGCACACATACCTGCTGATGACCGAGCGCTTTGAGCATCCACCACAAACGAGGGGCGCAAAACAAACCGTAATTATCGTACAGTAGCAAAGTAGTAGAAGCGGAAATACCAAGCCCACCCAGTAACGTGGCCATTGCTTGTGCAGATAACAGCGTATGAGGCAAATCACCGCTGTGATCACTGCCTTCGGCATCCAGGTCAATCTTAACCGCACCGGGTATATATCCGTCGCTGGCCGTGTCTTTTTCACCTGATACCGGATTGCTCATAGAAACCAGTACTACCTGAACATTGTTCAGCGTATCCTGGGAAATATCATCAACTGAAATAAAACGCTGCACTGCAATTCCTTACATTTCGTGTATTGCGGTGCAGTGTACCACTTTGTGCTATTTGAGTAATACCATGACTCGGTTTAATGATTGATTTAACGGGACATCCGGATAAAATCGAATTCGTTGAACTACGAGCGGACAATCAGCCATAACCTCGTTATTAGCAGGAATAAACTGGTCTATAAGGGTATGTGCTGCTTGCTGGATGAGATGATCGCCACCTTCAATATCCATCACGGCATAACGACCCGCTGGCAAGCTGGTTTTATACACTTTAGTGTCTGCCAGTAATGGCACAGCGCGAATAGCCTCGCACATAATATCGACTCTTACATCGCCTTGGGCTCCAAAAGGATCCTGCCAAAAGGCGTTGTAGGTCCGACTGATAGACGGCGATAGCTTATGCTGCTGTCGCCACGCGATAAATTCCCTCACAGTAACCGGAATAGAAGACGGGTTGCCTCTATGGGACATGGCATAAACCGCAACTGCAGGTAACGCTAAAATATGTGGCTCGTTGTGTTTCGCATTATCTGATTTGTTGTGTTGCTCTGTAGTGCGTTGCAACGCTGCTAACGTTTCTATATGCGGTAAATTTTCTATTTTTATATGTCGCCGTTGAAAATCAGTAGGTGTAAAGCCGGTTACCCGCTTAAACCCGCGCCTGAAACTATCAGTACTGTTGTATCCACACAAAATGGCCACATCAGTAAAACGCAGTGACTGCCTGTAATGCAATAGGTAACAACCACGATGAATCCGCAATAGTTCCACTAATTTTCCGGGTGTCATACCGGTAAGCTTACTCACTTGCCGATGAAAATGCGTTTCGCTGTACCCGAGCTCAGACGAAAGTGATTCTGTAGAAATCGGTGATTCAACATTTTCCACAATAAAGGCAATAAGGGAATGTAAATTCATTTTGATTAACAGCCTGCAAAGTTAATGACGCAAATACACACAACAGCATAAGTGAAAGTTATCGCAAATCTGCCACCGGTGTCCGACAAATACTGCCACCTTTTGAAAAAGAAATGTGCCATTTAAACGCAGCGGCGCACCACAAAAGTGCACAACAACCAAAATCAATCAAAACTCACCCATAATCCGTCGAATAATCAAGTACATTAACCCTGTTGAACATGGCGTAAAGATTGCTGTAGTCCAACTTTCAAGGAAGCCATAAGTTAAGGACACAATTTATGCTCTCATTGTTAAGATTCCCTGGCATTATTTTAATTAATGCTTTCGGGCTTAAACAAGCCGCCGTATTTGCCGTGATATTTAATTTGGCAGGTTATGGTTTTATTCTTCTTAATCCTTTGGATACCCTGGCTTTTCCACTTTCATGTGCAGCGCTAATGACCTGGCTGGTGCTGTCTATGTTGCTGTTGTTAGTGAATGAAATTGACATCATTGACACCCTGCTTGCTGAAGTGAAAAACGATCAGCAAGGTTACCAGAACCTGGTAGAGAATCCGTCAATTCTCACTCAACATGTGAAATCGGTTTTTGACATATTAAAAGAAGTCGCCAGACAACGTGATAAATTCGCAGAACATTTTTCAGAAATGAAATATTCATCTGAACAAATGATTCAATCGGCGGTAAAGGTTGCCGACAATGCCACATCACAGTCTGCCGCTACTGAGTCTACGGCAGCAGCAGTAAATGAACTAACCGCGTCACTCAATGAGATAGTTGAGAAATTTAATCAGGTAAACGATGCTGCATTACAGGCATCCAATCTGGCACAACAAGGTCATAGTTATATGGATAGCCTGGTGAATGATGTGGAACACGTGGGTAAAGACGTTGATGCCACTCACAGTGCCATTACCACGTTGGGGCAATCTATAGAAACGGTACTGTCCCTCACTGCCACTATTCAAAACATCGCTGAACAAACCAACCTGCTTGCGCTAAACGCGTCTATTGAAGCCGCTCGTGCCGGTGACATGGGCCGCGGATTTGCCGTGGTAGCCGATGAAGTGCGCAATCTGGCCTCTGAAAGCCGTCATTCTGCCGATACCATTAATCAGAGCATTGCAGAGCTGGATGCGCAACGAAAACTGGTTGCTAACAATATGCAGCGCGTTACACAACGCACTACAGACTGCCTGACCAAAGCTAAAGATGCAGCCGACATACTGGCTAATATAGAACTACAATCGGAACACTCTCGGAATCAGGTAATGGAGATCTCCGCTATTACCGAACAACAAAGCAAAGCAACAGAAGAAATTTCCCGCAGTATAGAACGCGTGGTTGAAGGTGCAGCGGCCAATGCACACATAGCAAAAGAAACGTCAGCAGTGGCAGAATATCTGCGCACGTTGTCGGCCGGCTAGGAGGAAAGCGTATGAGTATGCTTATATTGGGAATGGTGTTGTTACTGATTGGCTTGATTGCCTTTCAATGGTTTCGCAGTCGGCGTTTGTTAAAACAGCGCCTTTACAATGCGCTGGAGTTAATCGGAAGTATCAAGAAAATTATCAGTTACACTCAAAAACACCGGGGGTTAACGGCGTCATATTTGCAAGGCAACCAATCTGTTCGAAATGAATTACTTGCTCTTAAACAACATATTTCAGGCATTGCTGACCCGCTAAAACACAATGACATGCTAAAACGTGAGGAGCGTTGGGACAGTTACCAGGATCACTGGAGCCGATTAAAAGGCAATGCCGAAACTCTCACGGTAGCCAGCAGTTTTCAACAGCACACTCATTTAATAGAAACCTTGCTTTACTTGCTTGAGGATGTGGCTGAAAACATTGAATTTGGAGGCGAACAACAAGCAACGCCACAGATTCACTTTTTATGGCATGAATTTCCCAAAGTGATTGAATTTATTGGCCAGGCACGCGCTATTGGCGTTGCCGTGGCTACCAAAGGTGAATCTACTCAAATCGATAAAGTTAAACTGGGTTACCTTGTCGAGAAAATAAATACCTTGAGCAGTCAGTCGTTTGACCGCTTAACCTTGCTACAGGCAGGTTCATCCATAGCGCAAATTGAGCAAGCCAAACAAGCGTGTCTGACACTCACAAAGACAATACGGGAACAATTAATTAACGTGAGTAAAGTTACTTTGGCAAGCCAGGAGTACTTTAATCTGGCCAGTCACACTATGGATTTATGTAATACCGTGTTAGATAACGAAATTAATGCTATAAAACACAATTATCGCTAAATTCGCTTCAGTAACAGACCAATTGTTTAGGGGCACATCATGTGCCCTTTTTGTTGAATTCGTTCATTTCAATAAGGATTTTCTTATCAAAAAGCTGCTCCCTTTGTTACTGCTAACGTCAGTCGTTACGGCATGTCACACGCTTAATTCAACGGAACGCATGCCTGCTCAATCCAACGGTAGTCGGGTAAACATTCCCTACAGCGAGGTGATTGCGCTTCCCTATTCGCGGTATAGCGCAGAAGTTGCCTATGGTGAAGATCCGCTGCAACGCATTTATGTGTGGCAGGCAGCCGGCAAGGCATCCGCGACCTTGGTGTTTATTCATGGCGGCTGTTGGCTAAACGCGTTTGATTACACACACGGACAGCCAATGTTTACCGCTCTGGCCAGTGCTGGCGTCAATGTGTACGCCATTGAATATCGCCGTACAGGAGATGTTGGCGGTGGCTGGCCCGGCAGTGCAGAAGATGTTACTTCAGCTACACATCAGGCTATTAACCTGGCGAAATCCAACAACGCCAATACCCCGGTTTATCTTGCGGGTCACTCTGCGGGCGGGCATCTGGCTTTGTTAGCCGCGCAAGCTTTATCGTTGCCAGTTCGAAAGGTTATTGGCCTGGCAGCTATTACACAACCGGAACTGTACGCACAGGGCTCAAACAGTTGCGAAACCGCCACGCCACTGTTTTTTGATGGTACACCAGACGAACGCCCGGATGTATATAAAGAAGCGACACCCTCGATCGAAAATATCACGTCTCCCGTACTACTGCTGCAAGGCACAGCAGATCAAATCGTGGATGAACGACAAAGCCGGTTTCCAGGTGCTACCGTTGTAGAGGTGCCGGGCGCTGGTCATTTCGATTACCTGCATTCTGAATCCCTTGCTTATCACACTTTGTTAAACATACTGTTAAACGGACAATAAGATGCTCGAAGAAGCCCGAAAACGGGACCAACTGGATCCACTGGCTGCATGCCGTAACGAATTTGATATACCTGCTAATTGTGTTTATCTGGATGGCAATTCATTAGGTGCCCTACCTAAAGCAGCCAGAAAAAGAGCGGCTGAAGTTGTTGAGCAACAATGGGGGCGAGACCTCATTACCAGTTGGAATAAACATGCCTGGATTAACCTGCCACAGCAGTGTGGTGCGCGAATTGCGCCGCTACTTGGCGCTAAGCCAAGTCAGGTTATTTGCTGCGATTCCATTTCGGTAAATTTATTTAAGGTGCTTTGTGGTGCGCTGGCAATGCAACCGGGCCGAACCAAAATTGTTACCACGGCCGATAATTTCCCAACGGACGTGTATATAGTGCAGGGAATTCATCAATTATTGGGCGAACAGCGCTGCCAACTCATTACTGTTAACGAATCCGACATTGAGTCGGCGTTAAACGATGATGTTGCCATATTACTGTTAACACAGGTAAATTTTCGCACCGGACACCTGCTTGATATGGCAAGGATAACGCATGCCGCTCATCAGCACGGTATACTCACAGTGTGGGATTTAGCCCACTCTGCAGGCGTAATACCCATAGAGTTGGCGCGGTGGCAGGTAGATTTTGCTATTGGCTGTACCTACAAATACCTCAATGGTGGACCAGGCGCACCGGCATTCATGTATGTAGCTGAACGTCATAGTAATGCGTTTATTCAGCCCATTACCGGCTGGATGGGCCATGCTACTCCATTCACGTTTAGTGGGGGTTATACTCCACACGAGAGTGTTACGCAAAGTTTGGCTGGCACCCCACCTGTTATCTCCATGTCAGTTTTGCATGCTGCGCTGGAAATGTGGAGTAACATTGATATTCAACACGTCAGGGATAAGTCGATTGCCTTGGGCGAATTCATGCTGTTGTGTTTAGCCCACTTACACCTAACCGATGAACTGCAATTAGCAAGCCCATTAAACCCAGCGCAGCGAGGCAGTCAGTTAGCGTTCCAGCATGAGCATGCTTACGCCATTTGTCAGGCCTGGATAGCAGAGGGCGTGATTGCCGATTTCCGGGCACCGAACATTTTGCGGGTTGGCTTTGCCCCACTCTACATTGGATATGAAGAGGTGTGGTTGGCCTGTGAGAAATTACAGCACATTATTCAACAGCGCCGCTACCTCGAGCCCGAATTCCAGACGAAGCACGCAGTAACTTGAAGTGAAGGCCTGAAACGAACACTCAGGGTGATTAATGGGGAATATGCGGTATAAAAGACGGCATTTCCCATTTCTCCTATTTCTCCAATTTCTCCCATTTCACATAGCAATTGCGAATTGGTAATTCATTAGTTAATTGGGTGGATATTATTAAATATAAGAAATGGTGCCCGGGGCCGGACTTGAACCGGCACGCTTTTACCAGCGAGGGATTTTAAATACTCTCAAACCTTTCAATAATGGATGAATATATTCTTCACGAGTTACAAAAAGTGCTTCCATTTGGCGCTCCAAGAGCTAAACCTGAAGATATCAAAATAAGGTTAGAGGATTACCTCAAAATGCGAAATTTGGCCTCGGAATCGGAGCCACAGCTCAGATCAAAAATTGGTAAAGCACTTAAATGTTTAAAAACACCTAAGACCGGAAAACGAGGTGTGAATATGATGTATCAATTTCCAAAACCTAACGAAATGAGACTCCAATTTGCCAAGAAGCTAGGTGTACATCCTGATGATCTCTTTTAACGGTTTACCTGTCCTACCTGCACCCGAGTTTGGGACAGGTGGGACAGGTGGGACAGGTGGGACAGGTTAAGTGCGATTTTTATAATCTACGCTTTATCAAATGCCTTTTTGAAATTCTTTGCTTGCTGGTGAAAGCGAATATGTTCAGGATGCTTTAACTTACGCCGAGTGCTGTATTTGGGCGTAATATAACCCCAGTCTGCTCTTTTAGAGAAGTAGATAACAAAATCAATATCGTCTTCTTCACTCCACTGAGGGATCACAACAATATTTTCGTCGCTAGTATCCACAGATTTGACTTGAATGCGATAAAAATGATTTCCATCTGAAATGAGTACGTCCGTCTTTGCACCATGATCGACATACGGTGCGTAAACTTCCCATCCATCACGCTGCAGCCAAGTGCTGACAAGGTGTTCAAACGAGGTGTTTTCGTAATATTTACGAGCTTCTTTTGAAATTAATTTAGATTTAATTGGCATTGAAATAGAGTTCCAAATCACCTGAAGCACTCTTGGTCGGGGTGTTCAGCGCCTATCAGCTTTAGGGCTAATACGCAATTTGGACCTACAAAACAAGCTTAAGCTTGAATCTCTAAAACAATGGAAGGCCATTCCTGCTGCCTATGCTCATGCAACTACAGCATTAATGATTCGACGTCCTTTGGACGGTAAGTCAGATTAAATGTTCCAGTTTAATATAATAGACATTCTGAAAGGACACAACTGTCCATTATAAATGTCTACTATACGTCTACAATGACATATTATTTTTAGTTTTGTTAGTGGATACTATCGATATATGAAATGGTGCCCGGGGCCGGACTTGAACCGGCACGCTGTTACCAGCGAGGGATTTTAAATCCCTTGTGTCTACCAATTTCACCACCCGGGCTTGGGTTGCACTTAAGTGCTGGTGTGGGCTGGTTGCCCGAAATAATGGAGGCGGAACCCGGAGTCGAACCGAGATCCACGGATTTGCAATCCGCTGCATAGCCATTCTGCCATTCCGCCATTGTTGCGTAACAACTCAAGGCTAAACCTTATTTATAACGCAAACCATTCGAGAATTGGAGCGGGAAACGAGACTCGAACTCGCGACCCCAACCTTGGCAAGGTTGTGCTCTACCAACTGAGCTATTCCCGCTTCGAATGTGGGAGGCATTCTACCTGCCCAAACAAATGTGTCAACAACAAAAAATCCCTTTCGCCGCGTTTTTAACCAAAAAAAGTTTGTTTGCTTATAATTCGGTCATTTCGGTGTAAATTCAACCTTTTCGCTACTCAGGATTTACCCGCTAGGTGCGGCCACGCGGCCTTTGTATACACAACCATAGACCAAACAGACAGCACAGTAGCAATATAAAGTAATCCATAACCCAGCGTTACCCAGTAAATTGGAAAACCCATAAAACTTTCTAAACCAGAAAGTAAGCCAATTAAGGCTAACATTTGCGCCATGGTTTTGGCTTTACCGATAAACGATACCTGCACAGTATCCCTTACGCCTTGTGATCCCATCCACTCTCGTAATGCCGAAACATAGATTTCGCGGATCAACAATAGAATAGCCGGAATAGTAATAAAAACAGAATCGTAAGTGTGTGTAATCATGAGCAAAGCCGCCGCAACAATAAGTTTATCGGCCACTGGATCTAAAAAGGCACCGAACGGCGTAGATTGCTCAAGTTTGCGAGCCAGATATCCATCGAACCAATCGGTAATAGCAGCAAACCAAAAGATAAACGCGCCAACCTCGTGCGCCCAGCGCCAGTCGAGGAAATACACACATACAAATACGGGAATAAGTACTACCCGAATCAGGGTAATAATGTTTGGAATTGTCCACATACACAACTCAGAAGGGATCCTTATTATTTCATCGTATTGTCACACGATATGCCAAATTAAGGAAGTTGGAATCAAACAGTGACGGATTATATCCGTTTAATTGTGTAAATGATCGTAGATGGTTTCAGCCAGTTCTTCACTGATACCCGGCACACTGGCAATTTCGCTTTTGCTGGCTTTCTTCAACCCCTGCAAGCCACCCATGTACTTCAATAGGGATTGGCGACGCTTAGCGCCAATGCCCGGGATAGACTCCAACGCACTGGTGGTCTTTACCTTCTGACGGCGGTTTCTGTGGCCAGATATAGCAAACCGGTGCGATTCGTCGCGAATATGCTGAATAAGATGCAGCCCCGGCCTGTCTGCATTCATAGGAATGGTGTCGTGAGAGTCAGCCAGGATCAAGGTTTCTAAACCTGGTTTTCGGGTGGTGCCTTTGGCAACACCTATAAGAAAAGGCTTCTTATCGTAAGGCCATTCAGCAAAGAATTGTTCCGCTTGTGATAACTGCCCTTTCCCACCGTCGATAAACAAAATGTCAGGAATTTTTTCCGCATCCTGCACATTTTTGTAGCGTCGGGCGAGCGCCTGCGCCATGGCCGCATAGTCATCGCCCGGCGTGATCCCTTCAATATTATAACGGCGGTAATCACTTTTAAGTGGCCCTTCGCGATTAAATACCACACACGATGCTACCGTTTGCTGACCCGAGGTATGGCTAATATCAAAGCATTCCATACGCTGAATCGGGCTTTCCCATTCCAGCGCCTCTTCCAAATCAACATATCGGGCAAAGACTGATTTTTGTTGTCCGTATTGCGCTTCCAGCGCATTCAGTGCATTCACCTGAGCTAATTGTAAATACTGACGTTTTTCTTCCCGGGCCCCTTTAAAAAACTTCACCCGATAACCGGCTTCCTGACTTAATAAATCAGCAATCGCCGACTCATCACTGAGTTCCTTTGGAAGCACTATTTGTTTGGGAATAACTTTATTGCCCGCTAAATAGAATTGCAGCAGGAAAGCTTCAAAAATCTCATCTTCGGTTGCGGTAGACGGTACTTTTGGGAAAAACGCTTTACTGCCAAGTAACTGACTATCGCGAATGAACATTACCTGTATACAGGCCATATTGCCTTTAAACGCAAAGCCAAAGATGTCCATTTCATCCTGCGTACCTGCTACCCACTGGCGCTCCTGCACTTTACGCAGCGCATTAATTTGGTCGCGATATCGAGCCGCAGCTTCAAAATTTAGCTGCTGGCTGGCAGCTTCCATTTTATCTACCAGTGAATTAATCACCTGTTGGTTTTTGCCTTTCAAAAACAACCGAACCCACTGCACCTGCTCTGCGTATTCGTTGTCGGTGACATAGCCTTTTACACATGGCGCAGAGCAGCGTTGCATTTGATACTGCAAACACGGTCTACTGCGAGCCCGGTAATAACTGTCTTCACACTGGCGAACCGGAAATAACTTTTGCATCGAGCGCAGGCTTTCCCGCACTGCCCAAGCGCTGGGGTACGGACCAAAATATTCCCCTTTTTTCTTTTGCGGGCCGCGATGAAAAGACAATCTGGGATGTTCGTGATCAGACAGGTAGATAAAAGGATAAGATTTATCGTCGCGTAACAATACGTTGTAACGCGGCCGGTATTTCTTAATAAAGTTGTTTTCAAGCAGAAACGCTTCGGTTTCACTGTTCACCACAGTGACATCCATTTGCGCAATCTGACTTACCAGCGCCTTGGTTTTTGGGCTGTCTACGGTTTGTTTAAAATAACTGGAAACGCGATTTTTGAGGTTTTTTGCCTTTCCTACATAAATTACATCACCAGCCTCGTTATACATTCTGTATACACCAGGCTGGTGAGTCAGTGATTTCAGAAAAGCCGTTGCGTCAAAAGCACTCATCTATAAGAAAGACTTACACCAAATCAATGAGTTTGTGGCGCAACGCCAGGTGCGTCAACTCAACGTCTGTGCTGATATTGAGCTTTTCGAATAATCGGTAACGGTAAGTATTAACAGTTTTAGTAGCAATGTGCAGTTGCTCGGCAATGTCCGGTACTTTCTGGCCTCGCGTAATGCGCATTGCGATATCAAGTTCACGACCCGACAGTTCAACAAACGGATTTTCGTTGTCAGGCATTAATTTACTCATCGCAATACGCTGAGCTATCTCGGTGCTAAGGTATTTCTGGCCAGCAGCAACTTTGTAGATCGCATCAATCATTTCAGTAGATTCGGCATCTTTAGTTAAAAAACCAAATGCCCCCGCCTGGATGACCTGAGAGGGTATAGGATCTTCTTTTTGCATAGACAAGCCAATTACGCGTATATTTTCTCCAATACGCATAATTTGTCGTGTTGCTTCCATTCCCCCCATGCCAGGCATGTTCAGGTCCATAAGCACCACGTCCGGTGCATACTTTCGGCAGTATTTAACCGCTTCCTCACCGTCTTTTGCTTCACACACTATTGAAAAATCAACCACATCTTCAAGGATGCGTTTGATGCCTGTTCTCACCAGGTCATGATCATCAACCAATGCAATTTTGATCATGTGAATCTCACTTTGGCTATTTATAGTCGTTATTTGGAATTGTCCAATACCCTCACCCGCTTAATCACGTCGCGAGCAAATTGCACCCATTCCTGTGCCTGTAGCCATGATAATCAATATTGAATAGGAAGGTAAGTATTTAAGTTAAGCAAATTAACTTTTTGCTGCAAATGTCACCAAACGCAATGACGTTGAGAAAAAGAAACATTATACATCTCTAACAAAGCACTAATTCGACGGGTAGATCGCAGTGTACAAATCGACTTTCCTGTCGATTTGTAAAACCCCAACGGGGGTCTCACCCGCACGGTTTGCCTATATGTTTTTTTCAGACAATAAAAAACCCGCAATTATGTGCGGGTTCTTTGTGTATGGCGGAGAGTGAGGGATTCACTCGCGCCGTCCATGGCGCTCGCCCTGCGGGCAGCCAAAGGCTGTGCAAATCGACTTTCCTGTCGATTTGTCAAACCCCAACGGGGGTTCTCACCCTCACGGTTTGCCTATATGTTTTTTTCAGACAATAAAAAACCCGCAACTATGTGCGGGTTCTTTGTGTATGGCGGAGAGTGAGGGATTCGAACCCCCGGAAGGTTTAACCCTTCGCCTGATTTCAAGTCAGGTGCATTCAACCGGGCTCTGCCAACTCTCCAAGTGATGCGTATCTTAATGATATTTTTGTGACTGTAAAGCGAAACTTTTATAAAGCAAACTGTTTGCTTATAAAACCATCACAAATAAGGTTTAGCGGTTATATTTGTATCTGTGATAGCAATTTCACAAGTATCATTTTCATTCAAACCGAATCACAAAGTCTCGGTTTGCCCAAATACAGTGTAGAAATATGGTGCATTTAATTCTAACCCGTTGATTAAAATTCGTGTGCTCACCCTCACGGTTTGCCTATATAACTTTTTCAGACAATAAAAAACCCGCAACAGTGTGCGGGCTCTTTGTATATGGCGGAGAGTGAGGGATTCACTCGCGCCGTCCATGGCGCTCGCCCTGCGGGCAGCCAAAGGCTGTGCAAATCGACTTTCCTGTCGATTTGTCAAACCCCAGCGGGGGTTCTCACCCTCACGGTTTACTTATCTGTTTTTTTCAGACAATAAAAAACCCGCAACTGTGTGCGGGTTCTTTGTATATGGCGGAGAGTGAGGGATTCGAACCCCCGGAAGGTTTAACCCTTCGCCTGATTTCAAGTCAGGTGCATTCAACCGGGCTCTGCCAACTCTCCAAGTGCTGCGAATGTTAATGATATTTTTGTGGCTGTAAAGTGTTATTTTGCAAATTGCGGTTTGTTTGCTTGAGATTTATGCAAATCTACCTCGAATTTTATAAAAATCATTAAAAAGTAAACAATTCATTACTTTGATAACGTTTAGCTATTGAAATTCGGAACTAAAACCCATACAAATGCACTAAACTATAGCGTAATATGGTTTGCAACTTAGTTAGGTCTATCCTATTGGAGGAAACAATGGATAATCGTTCGGTGTATTCAACTGCATCAACACAGTCGGTTTTGGAAACCAACAAAGTACTTCGCAATACTTACTTACTGTTGGGCATGACCCTGCTGTTCAGCGCGGTATGTGCTGCAATCACTATGGCAATGGGTATTTCGCCTATGGTATCGCTACTGATGACCATTGGCGCGTTTATCACATTGTTTGTTGTTAATAAGAAAGCAGATACTGCATCAGGTATTTACTGGATCTTCCTGTTTACCGGGTTAATGGGCGGTTCTTTAGGTTACACACTTAACTTCTATCTGGGTGTTGCTGGTCCAGGCCTGATTATGGAAGCACTAGGCGGTACAGCCTTGATCTTCTTCGCATTGTCGGCTTACGTTCTGACTACCAAAAAAGACTTTTCCTTTATGGGCGGTTTTTTAATGATTGGTATGCTGGTTGTGTTGGTTGCCGCCATTGCAAATATTTTCTTTTCAGTGCCTGCGGTTCACTTGGCCATTAGCTCAGCGATTATTTTCCTAATGTCAGGCTTCATACTGTTTGATACCAGCCGTATTATCCACGGTGGCGAAACAAACTACATTCGCGCTACGGTAGGTTTGTACCTGAACATCTACAATATTTTCGTATCACTGTTGCACATTTTAGGTGTGTTCGGTAGCGACGATTAATAAGCGTGCTTAAAGCTTAACGAGAAACACCCCGTTAAGGGGTGTTTTTGTTTACTATGACAACTATCTCTGTGCTGGTTACCTGCTCTCCTGAGCAAATAAACACAAGTCTCAATGCGTTAGCCTATTGTGAAGCTCTTGCTCAACACGCGACAATTGGCCAGGTTTTCTTTTATCAGCAAGGCGTTTTACACGCCAATGGCATGATTGCACCAGGTACCGGGGACATACATTTACCGACGCGCTGGGCTACTCTGGCTAATCAATTCAAGTTTCCTTTGCGTGTATGCGTAGGCGCAGCAACCAAACGCGGTATCATCGATCAAGAACAAGCGGATGAGTTGGGCATATGCCAACCCACCCTTCACAGCAGTTTTGAACAGGTTGGGCTGGGTGAATTCTTTAGTGAATTGCATCAGTCATCTAAGTTGGTACAGTTCTAATGGCTACTATTGCAGTTATCCTTACCAACCCGCCATATGGCAATACAAACGCTTCTGAAGGCGTTGAGTTTGCGCTGGCGTCCACCAATTATGGTCATGAATGCAGCGTTTTCTTTGTGGGTACCGGCGTATTGCAGCTTATGGCAAATCAACAGCCAGCCACACAAAAACACCACGCAAAACAGTTAAAGGTGATGCCCTTTTACGACATTGAAGACTGCTATGCATGTGCGGCCTCCTTGCTTAAGCACAATATCTCAGTAGATACAGTGCCAATCGATATTCACCCTTTAACACCGGATGAATTACGTGCAACCCTGGCCACCTTCGATCACACGGTAACATTCTGATGCTAATAGTAATTAACCAATATTGTGATCTGAATGAGCTGGCAGCATTACTGGATGGACAAGCCGAAACTGCCACCATTATTTGCTGTGCTGATGGCGTGTACCTGACTGAACATATTATTAAAAGCTGGCCTCTCCTCTCTTGTTATGCCCTGACCGATGACTGTACCAGCCGGGGAATTAAAGCGTCTCAGACCATGAGTTTTTCAGAATGGGTAGCACTTTCATTACAACATAAACAATGGGTAGCACTTTAACCATGAGTCAGGCATTTTCATTTGAGTTTAAAGGCAAGGCTATCGCAACCGACAAACAAGGTTATTTGCTGGATTACTCACAATGGCATCAGGATATGGTGCCCGTATTGGCCGAGCAGGAAGGGATTGAATTAACTGATGCACATTGGGAAGTGGTGCGATTTGTTCGCGAATTTTACGAAGAGTACGAAACCAGCCCGGCGATCCGAGCCCTGGTTAAAGCTATGGCAGAGAAATTTGGCCCGGAGAAAGGCAACAGCCGCTATTTACAGCGGCTGTTTAAAAAGGGGCCAGCCAAACAAGCTACAAAGTTGGCGGGGCTGCCTAAGCCTGCCAAGTGTTTGTAGGCGCATTTAATAGCCTACAAACTACTTTTAACGATATTTAGGCGCCTATGCGAATTACTTCGCAGTAATCTCAGTTACGCCACCCATGTAGCTTACCAGTGCTTCAGGCACTTTTACCGAGCCGTCTGCTTGCTGGTAGTTTTCCAGAATCGCAACCAAAGTACGGCCCACTGCCAGACCTGAACCATTTAACGTGTGTAGCAGTTCCGGCTTATTGGTTTCCGGGTTCCTGTAGCGAGCTTGCATACGGCGGGCCTGGAAATCCAGCATGTTTGAACATGATGAAATTTCCCGATAGGTATTTTGCGCAGGCAGCCACACTTCTAAGTCGTAGGTTTTGCAAGAACCAAATCCCATATCGCCAGTACACAGCAACACTTTACGGTAAGCCAGTCCAAGCTTTTGCAAAATCGCTTCTGCATGTCCCGTTAGCTCTTCCAGGGCATCAAAGCTATCTTCTGGCTTCACCAATTGCACCATTTCCACTTTATCGAACTGATGCTGGCGAATAAGCCCCCGTGTATCACGGCCATAACTTCCCGCTTCACTGCGGAAACATGGCGTGTGTGCGGCCATCTTAATCGGCAACTCTTTGGCTGCAAAAATTTCATCGCGGGCCAGGTTGGTTAGCGGCACTTCAGCAGTTGGGATCAGTGATAACCCCTGGCCCTCTTCAGTAGCAGGTTTGGTATGAAACAAGTCAGCACCAAACTTAGGTAACTGGCCGGTGCCATACAAACTGTCTGCATTTACCAGATAGGGAACATACATCTCCTGATAGCCGTGTTCATTGGTATGCACATCTAACATAAACTGCGCGAGTGCACGGTGCAAACGAGCAATCTTGTCGCGCATAACTACAAAGCGGCTACCGGTTAATTTAACCGATGCTTCAAAATCCAGGCCTTTATTTAACCCTTCAGCGATGTCTACATGATCTTTCACGTCAAAATCGAACTGAGGAATATCACCCCATACCAAAATTTCCTGGTTTTCGGTTTCGTCTTTACCTACAGGCACACTTTCATGTGGCAGGTTTGGAATACCTTGCATTAACGCAGTGACTTCGGTGAGTACTTCGTTTAGTTCTGCTTCTGCAGCGCTTAACTTGTCACCCAGATCCGCCACTTCGGCCAATAATGGCGCAATGTCCTGTCCTTGTGCCTTAGCTTTACCAATGGATTTACTTCGCGTGTTGCGCTCGTTCTGCAGCTCCTGCGTTTTAATTTGCAGGGCTTTGCGTTTTTCTTCAAGGGCGTTAAAAGCTTCGACATCCAACGGGAACCCGCGACTAGCCAGTCGCTCAGCCGTTGAGTTAATGTCACTACGCAAACACTTTGGATCTAACATGTGAGTTTCTTTATCCTTTGGTTAATTCCACGGCAAGCCAGGCTGCTAGCAGGCAAGCACAAACGTTCAGTAATATATTGGCCAGTGCCTTAAGCCACAGACCATTTTCCAATAAGGTAAGGGTTTCAATAGTAAAGGTTGAAAACGTGGTTAATGCGCCCAACAACCCTACTCCAATTAACGCTCGGTACGGCTGTTCCGCCAAATCACCTCGTTCGATAAACCCATACAGGGTCGCCAGTAAAAAAGAGCCGACCACATTGACGGCAAGTGTACCAAAGGGCAAGGCTTTTCCAAACCAGGAATCGATTAAACCCGTACAGAAAAAACGCAAACACGCGCCTACTGCACCGCCACTGGCAATAAAAAGATATAAAGTCAGAGTATGCGTCATGAAGGCTTCCGTTTGTTATGACTTTGAAGATTGAGTTCGTCCAGATAATCACGCTTGGCTTTGAGGGCTTTTTCAAGACCTCGCTCGCTGGGAGTATAATAACGCGTTTCGGCCAATTCAGGCGGTAAATACACTTCTCCCGCTGCAAAGGCATAGGGCTCATCATGTGCATACCGGTACTCCGCGCCATGCCCCATTTCCTTTAACAGTTTGGTCGGTGCATTGCGCAAATGCACCGGAACCGGATAATCCGGGTGTTCACGTGCATCACGCATGGCTTGTTTAAACGCAACGTAAACAGCATTACTTTTAGCCGCAAGCGCACAATATACCGCAGCTTGGGCAATGGCGCGCTCGCCCTCTGCGGGCCCGACGCGGTGATATACATCCCAGGCATTGACTGCTATTTGCATGGCACGCGGGTCGGCGTTGCCTATGTCTTCCGACACAATGGCCAGCAGTCTGCGCGCCACGTACAGTGCATCGCCACCGCCATTCAGGATACGGGCATACCAGTACAAGGCCGCGTCAGGATCAGAGCCCCGCACCGATTTGTGAAAGGCCGAAATCAAATCGTAAAAGGTATCGCCTTGTTTATCGTAACTGGCAACTTTTTCTCCTACCGCTTGTTCAATATCTGCCAGTGAAATCTCACTGCCCTCAGTAAAATCACTGGCCAGTTCAAGGTAAGTGAGCAGCCGGCGCCCATCACCTGCCGACAACCCAATTAATGCTGAGCGGGCATCACTGGCAATACCAAGGTGTCGATTACCCAATCCTTTTTCGACATTGCCCAGTGCACGATCTAACAACGCGCTTAACGCGTCATCATCAATGGCTTTAAGTACATAAACGCGAACACGCGATAACAACGCATTATTGAGTTCAAATGAGGGATTTTCGGTGGTTGCACCAACAAATGTAACCAGCCCTGACTCAACAAATGGCAGGAAGGCATCCTGCTGCGACTTGTTAAAACGGTGAACTTCGTCAACGAACAACAAGGTTCGCTCACCCATCGACTGGTTTTGCTCGGCCTGATCCACCGCAGCGCGAATGTCTTTCACGCCGGAGGTCACCGCTGAAAGCCTGATAACCTGCGCCTTAGTGTAACGCGCAATCAGCTCTGCAAGGGTGGTTTTGCCGGTTCCCGGCGGCCCCCATAAGATCATAGAATGACAATGCCCGGATTCGAGCATTTTACGCAGAGGCTTGCCCTGCCCAACCAAATGTTGTTGCCCGACATAGTCGTCCAACAATTGCGGACGCATACGGGCTGCCAGCGGCTCGTACTGTGGTTGGGCAAATAAGGTCATTATCGCTGGTCGTCCAGCATGAAGCCATCTGGCACGTTTACGGTAAACTGCTCAGGTGATATCACCGCGTTGAATTTTCGCTTACTGAACTGGATCACGCTCTGTTGCTTCTGACTGTCCAACATAACTAAGCCTGTTAAGCCGGCTTCATCAAACTTCACGGTTAATGTACGAATTTGACCATTGCCAGCAGTAGGCGACACATTGAATGCGTTGTTGTCTACTTGAGTTATGCTGTATTGCTGCCACAGTTCATCACTATTACTGGTAAGCAGTACCATTGGGTTATTTTCTATCGCCTGCTGCTGCGACATTACAGTAACCTGCTCCACAAAGAAATCGACATGCCACACCGATTCACCATCTGCAATTAATGATGTTTCATCTGGCAATACGGTTTCCCAGCGCAATTTGTTCGGACGCGTCATGGTAATGGCGCCCTGTGCTTCATGTACCGTTTCGCCCTGCTCGTCTTTTACTGTTTGACTAAATTCAGCGTTAAACGACTTCAAACCCGATAAACGCAATTTTAACGATTCCGCATCATCAGCAACGGCATAACCTGCAAACACTAACTGGCTTAACACCAACAACGTTTTAACGTATTTATTCATAACTTTCCTGTATTAATCCCGGGGAGCAGGTGGCGCTAACACTTCACGGTTGCCGTTATGCCCTGCAGCACTGACGACACCACTTTGTTCCATTTGTTCCACCAATCGCGCCGCTCTATTGTAACCAATTCTGAATTTTCGCTGCACGCTGGACACAGAGGCCCGTCGGGTTTCAGTAACAAATGCCACGGCTTCATCGTAAAACGCATCCATTTCCTGATCCGCCCCTTCAGGCTGTTCTCCAGGTAACAGAATTTCAGCGCCCATATCCGGGTTGAGAATTTCATCAATGTATTGCGGTTTACCACGTTTTTGCCAATCGGCCACAACCGCATGAACTTCGTGGTCATCCACAAAAGCACCATGAACACGGGTAGGCACCGGGCTACCAGGCGGCAGATACAGCATGTCCCCCATACCAAGCAATGTTTCGGCACCCTGTTGGTCGAGGATAGTACGGGAGTCAATTTTACTGGATACCTGGAACGCAATCCGGGTAGGAATGTTAGCCTTAATCAAGCCGGTAATAACGTCAACCGACGGACGCTGGGTAGCCAGTATCAGGTGGATCCCTGCAGCCCGCGCTTTCTGCGCTATTCGGGCAATCAGTTCTTCCACTTTTTTGCCCACAATCATCATCATGTCGGCAAATTCATCTACCACTACTACGATGGCAGGCAATTTTTCCAGGTCCGGCGCAACGGTTTCCATGCTGTCTTCAGCACGCCAGAGCGGATCTTTAATGGGCTGACCATCCGCTATTGCCTGTGTCACCTTAGCGTTGTATCCCTTGAGATTTCGCACACCCAGCGCTGACATCAGTTTGTAACGGCGCTCCATCTCGCCTACACACCACCGCAGGGCATTGGCCGCCTCTTTCATGTCGGTAACCACTTCAGCCAACAAATGTGGAATGCCTTCGTAAACCGATAATTCGAGCATTTTAGGGTCGATCATGATCATGCGAACATCTTCTGGTGTTGATTTATACAACAAGCTCAAAATCATGACGTTCACGCCCACAGACTTACCCGAGCCGGTGGTACCGGCAACCAGCAAGTGGGGCATCTTAGCGAGATCCACTACCACAGGTTTCCCGCTGATATCGGCACCTAACACCATGGTAAGTGCAGAAGGATTAGACTGGAAAGCATCGGCACTGATCACTTCACTTAAACGCACCATTTCGCGCTTTTTATTCGGTAATTCAAGTCCAATAACGGATTTGCCAGGTATAACCTCTACGACGCGTACCGATGTTGCCGACATCTCACGGGCCAGGTCTTTCGATAAACTGGTAATTTTGCTTACCTTTACCCCGGGAGCAAGGTCGATTTCAAAACGCGTGATCACCGGCCCCGGATACACGCCCACTACAGACGCATCTATATTAAAGTTAGCCAGTTTTTCCTCTACCAGACGTGAAACGATGTCCAGTTCTTCCTGGGAAATTGGATTCTCGTGCTTATCAGCCCGCTCTAACAGATCAAACGAAGGCATTGGGCCTATATCGGCATCATCTGTTCCCTGTTGTTCTGAGAAGAGCTTATTTACAGGTTTGCTCTGCACCGGTTTAGATGCCGCAGTACTCTTTATAACCTGAGGTTCTGCATGGCTAACACTCTCCCCTGCCCCGCTGCCCAAATCGGTAAAACTCACCTTTTCGGTTGTGCGTGATCCAGCCGGCGCAGGTGCGTCTTCATCCTCATCATCTATGTGGAAAGGAGGAAGATCTTGTGGCATGTCGTCATCGAAGTTGTCGGCAAACACTTCATCCGGAATAGACATGGTAGGTTCATTGCGAACGTTCATTCGCGGTGCGCGTTTTTCAGCATCAACCGGTGGCTCTGCGCGTAGACTGGTAATGTTCAAATCGTCTGATTTTTGCGACGTTTTTTCCGCTTTGTTCGGTAAGGATAACGCAGGCATGTTTAGCGATAATAGCTTTTGTGGCCCGGCAATCGCTTTTTGACTTACCCAAATAGTGCTTTCGCCCAGTTTATCAATAATTAACAACCAGGAAATGCCCGTCATCAACGTGAAACCAACACAACAAAAACACAGAAGCAGCAAAATAGTGCCCGGC
Source organism: Aestuariibacter sp. GS-14 (assembly GCF_006494365.1). Lineage (GTDB taxonomy): Bacteria > Pseudomonadota > Gammaproteobacteria > Enterobacterales > Alteromonadaceae > Alteromonas > Alteromonas mangrovi. The sequence continues at coordinate 258,237 of NZ_VHIP01000003.1, read as the reverse complement.
GTATTGAAATAGGGGATCAATGCTGAGCTAATAACGTCACCAACCAGACCGCCGGCACTGAAACTAAACAAGTCGTCAAAATTAACGCTGGCAATGCCGCTCAGGCCCAACGCCAGCAGCAGACTGCCGATAATCCGCAAACCTATGGTAAGGTAATCCAATTCACGCCAGTTTTTCACGTGATGAAAAGCAAACCAGCCCAGAAACGCACTACAAAACGGCATGATGTAGGCTAAGTATCCAAACGTAAAAAACAACAGATCAGCGGTCCAGGCACCCGTAGGCCCCACCCAATTGTGCACATTTGGTTGTAAGCCTGCCTGACTCCAGCCCGGATCCCCCGGATGGAATGACGCAAGCGCCAGGAGTAAGAAGAACGCGAGAGCACAGGCAATGATCATACCTGTTTCCCATATGCGTTGAACGCCAGAAAGTCGCACCATATTCCCTAAAATTCTCTGTTCGTTTGCCTCGTTGGGCACACTGTCATTATTGTATTAACTATGTATTACTGATTAACACCGCTTACAAGGTTAATCAGAATCAGCCCACGTTATATCACACTTGGCAATGCAATCATTACAGCAATATCTGCGCCTGATTTACTGTATGCGCCCAATATACACCTGAGGCGTATTCTCAATACTACGCTATTTTGTATTAATTCTAAGACTATTGGTACTCTTAACTTCTTCCATTACCACATAGGTGCGCGACGCACTGACACCAGGTAGTCTAAGCAACGTATCACCCAGCAATTTTCGATAACTCGACATATCTGCAACCCGCGCTTTTAACAGAAAGTCAAAATTACCAGAAACCAGGTGACACTCTTGTATATCATCATGTTGCTGAACCGCAGCTGAAAAATCGGCAAAGATGTCGACGGATGTTTTTGTTAATGTAATTTCTACAAACACCAGCATTGCTGCACCCAGCTTCTGTGGATTCAGTAACGCATGATAACCCAGAATATACCCCTGGGACTCTAGCCGTTTAACCCTTTCTAAACAAGGACTTGGACTCAAGCCCACTTGCTTGGCTAATTCCACATTGGATATTCGGCCATCTTTTTGCAGTACAGAAAGTATATTTCTATCAATACGATCGAGATGTTTCGGCGTTTTTACCAGCATATTTAATTTTGCGATATGGGATTTAGCCAAAATATAACACTGCAACTTTATAAATTACAGCAGATATATTTCTAAATCATTCGCTATACTCAGCATCTTTATTGAACAACCCAATTTGAGACGGGGAAAAGCATGTTAGTTGGCGTACCAAAAGAAATTAAAAATCACGAGTATCGCGTTGGCTTAACACCAGCCGCTGTAAAAGAGTTCGTTGCACATGGTCATCAGGTAATGGTTGAAACCAATGCTGGCACTGCAATTGGTTTTACAGATGAACTGTATCAAAACGCAGGCGCAACCATTGTAAACTCTGCTGAGCAAATTTTTGCGGAAGCAGAAATGATCATTAAAGTAAAAGAGCCACAGCCTTCTGAGTGTAAACAATTACGCAAAGGCCAGACGCTGTATACCTACTTACACCTTGCTCCTGATCCAGAACAAACTCAGTTGTTAATTGCATCAGGCGCAACTTGTATCGCCTACGAAACCGTAACTGATCGCAATGGCGGTTTGCCACTATTGGCACCAATGAGCGAAGTCGCTGGCCGTATGTCAGTTCAGGCAGGCGCGCATTATCTTGAAAAAGCGCATGGCGGCAGCGGCACCTTATTAGGTGGTGTACCTGGTGTAGCACCGGGTAAAGTACTGATCATTGGTGGTGGTGTTGTCGGTACGCAGGCAGCCAAAATGGCACTGGGCCTGGGTGCAGATGTCACCATTCTGGACCGCTCGCTACCGCGTTTACGTCAGTTGGACGACATTTTTAACGGCCAGGTAAAAACGGTGTACTCTACCGTTGATGCCATTGAACACTATTCTGCCAATGCGGATTTGGTAATTGGTGCAGTACTTATCCCTGGCGCCGCAGCACCTAAACTGCTAAACCGTGAACATATCAAGAATATGAAACCTGGTTCAGTACTGGTTGACGTAGCCATTGATCAGGGCGGCTGTTTTGAAACCTCAAAAGCAACAACGCACCAGGATCCTGTGTACATCATTGATGACGTGGTGCATTACTGTGTAGCCAACATGCCAGGTGGCGTAGCCAGAACGTCAACTATGGCGCTGAACAATGCTACGCTGCCATTTGGTCTGGCATTGGCAAACAAAGGCCCTAAACGCGCAATGTTAGAAGACATTCACTTGTTGAATGGCTTAAATGTTCACGAAGGCAAAGTAACTTATCAAGCGGTTGTTGAAGCCCTTGGCGACAAACTGGGGATCACTTATACCCCAGCTTTGGATGCATTAAGATAATCACTTAGTGCTGGTAGCAGATACAAAAAGGGGCCAATGTTAATTGGCCCCTTTTTTATTCACTTGCCATGTTTATACCTAACGTTGAAGTACAGAGCACAATTAATCGACGCAAATATTAAGCAATTGTATTGTTAACTGCGGTAAGTGTTGCTAATGGGTCATTAGCCTGAGTAATAGGTCTGCCCATTACCAGATAGCTCACGCCAGCCTCTATTGCATCTACCGGCGTCATAACGCGCTTTTGGTCGCCCACATCCGCACCTGCGGGTCGAATACCTGGCGTCACCAGTAGAAATGTCTCGGGAAGCGTTTGTCTGAGCAGCACGGCTTCCTGGGCCGAACACACTACCCCGTCTAATCCCGCTTCGGCTGTAAGCGCTGCTAATTTTGCAACTTGTTCAGCGGGCGTTACCTGGGGTACTACATCGTTTAACTGCGCCTGATCCATACTGGTTAACACGGTAACCGCGATGAGTTTGGTCTCTGGGTGAGATGAACTCTCAATAGCTAGCTTGGCCTTACGCATCATCTCTGCGCCGCCACTTGCATGCACATTCACCATCCACACTCCCATTTCCGCTGCTGCTTTACACGCTTTAGCCACAGTATTGGGTATATCGTGAAATTTAAGATCCAAAAAGACGTCAAAACCTTTTGTGATTAGGGATTTTACAAATTCAGGCCCAAACAAAGTAAACATCTCCTTGCCTACTTTAAGCTTACAGGCAGAAGGGGTTAATTGATCGACCAGTTGGTTGGCTTGTTCGACATTGTCGAAGTCCAGCGCTACGATGACGCGAGGATCTTGTGTCACTGTTTACTACTCTCCGTCTAATCCACGAATGGGGTGTACAACCCCCCACTTTTTACATGATGGACATAACCAATAAAGCTTACGTCCAGAAAATCCGCAGCTCTTACAGCGATACCGCGGACGTTGTTGAATTTGTTTACCAACCAGTTCAGCCAGATGCTGATAGGTTACTTTGGCATCTTCGTCGGTTGTATTGTCGCTGTATAACTGCATTAACCGATGAAAGCCACGCATGGTAGGCGTTTTCTGCAATTGTGCAAATAAATAGTCTGCCGCCTGCTGGTTGCGATTTTGTTTCACCATTACCGTGACCATTGCCAGATAAGCGGTTGCGCATTGCACCCAGTGCTCATTTAGCAAGGTTTCAAATGCATCCCAGTCCTGTGTTTTTTCCGTAATGTTTTGAATAACCGGTATCGCTTCAATAAACCAGTCTTCTTCGCGTTGAGCAACCTGTAACAAGTATTCAATTGACTCATTGTAGCGCCCCTCGTTGAAGGTAACCTGACCTAGCATTAGCCATGGCCGTGTCGCATTTTCGTCGGCATTCACTGCCTTTTGCAGCAACGACAAGGCCGATTCCAGATTGTGGTGATCCAGTTCAATCTGAGCCTGCTCACAGTAAAAATGCGCGAGTTTAGTGCGAACGGTATCACTGTCCTGCAGCATTTTTTCAGCAAGCGCGATTGCCCGTTCCCATTCTTTGGTTGTTTGATAAATCGAAAATAACTGCTGCTGAGCAAAGTCGAAATGCTTATCACTGGATAATAATTTTGCAAAGGTGTCTTCAGCGCGCTCCAGAAAGCCAGCCTGCATATAATCCCGGCCTAATTCGCGTAGCGCATTTTCTCGTTGGCTGGATTGTAATTCGTCGCGTCCCACCAGATTTTGGTGAACCCGAATGGCACGGTCTATTTCACCGCGATGACGAAAAAAATTGCCCATGGCAATGTGAGTTTCGGCAGTATCATTGTTCAGGTTAATCATTTTGATTAACGTATCAACCGCTTTGTCGGGTTGATCAGACAATAAAAAGTTCAAGCCGCGATAGTAATGCTTGGAGAGTATACTGGATTGCTTGCGTTGTGCTTGTCTAACGCTGTTCCGCCCCATGATGTATCCGTAACCGGCGGCCACGGGAAGCAGCAAAAATAGCAGCTCTAACATGAAGATTATTCTTTCTGAAGTCGGTTGAGCTTAGTTTGCAGTCTGATCAGTTTTACGCGTAACGCCAGCCAACTACTCAAAACCGCTAACACACCTACCACAACACCTACCGCTACCGCGACGGCGATGAGAGTGGCAATGGTTATTTCTGATTTGGCTATTAAATAGTTAACCGAGATTACTGCGTTATTCTGTGAACCAATTGCAACAGCCAGAACCAGCAATATGACGATACAAACAAAAAACACTAAGCCTTTCAAGAAAGCATTCCCAACAAGAAACAATAAATGCAGGATAGCAAAATGCTTACCCTGTTACAGTATTGATATACAAAAAAAGCACCTTTAAAAGTGCTTTTTTTATTTAAATCAGGCTATTGACTCGTTTACCCGGTCACGTAGCTCTTTACCAGGCTTGAAGTGAGGAACGTATTTACCGTCCAGCTCCACCGTTTCGCCAGTCTTAGGATTACGACCGACACGTGGTGCCCGGAAATGCAATGAAAAACTACCAAATCCGCGGATTTCAATGCGATCACCCTTTTGCAGAGTTTGCGCCATTTGTTCCAACATTTCTTTGATAGCAGATTCAAGATCTTTGGCCGGGATATGGCGTGCCTGATCAGCGAGCCGCTCAATTAGTTCAGACTTGGTCATGGTAACCTCTTTGTCATCGTCGATATTAAACAGCTACATCAGTAAACGCACAGCGCTTATACACTGTGCGTCAGATGCTACAAAAGGAGATTACTCGCCTTTTGCCGCTTTAAAGGCTTCAGCCATTGCGTTAGCAAAACCAGCTTCTTCCTGCTGATTTACTTTATCGATAGCTTCTTTCTCGTCAGCCTGGTCTTTTGCTTTAACAGACAGGTTAACGATACGGTTCTTACGGTCAACACCGATGAACTTAGCTTCGATAGAGTCGCCAACGTTCACTTCTTCAGAAGCGTCTTCTACGCGGTCACGAGACAAGTCTGCAACACGAATGTAGCCTTCCACTTCTTCTGCCAGGTTAACAGTAACACCTTTCGCATCAACTGCGGTAACTGTACCAACAACGATAGCACCTTTCTTAGTATCTGTCAGATACTTGTTGAAAGGATCTTCTTCGATTTGCTTAACGCCTAAAGAAATACGCTCACGCTCTGGGTCGACTTGCAACACAACTGCAGAGATTTCGTCGCCTTTCTTGAAGTCGCGAACGGCTTCTTCGCCAGTCTTGTTCCAAGAAATGTCAGACAGGTGAACCAAACCATCGATGCCGCCATCCAGGCCGATAAAGATACCGAAGTCTGTGATTGACTTGATCTTACCAGACACTTTGTCACCTTTTTCGTGTGACTTAGCGAAAGTTTCCCATGGGTTATCGATGCACTGCTTCAGACCCAGAGAAATACGACGACGCTCTTCGTCGATTTCCAGAACCATAACAGTTACTGTGTCGCCCAGGTTAACAACCTTAGATGGGTGGATGTTCTTGTTAGTCCAATCCATTTCAGACACGTGAACCAGACCTTCAACACCGTCTTCGATCTCTACGAAACAACCGTAGTCAGTCAGGTTAGTTACCTGACCAGTGATGCGAGTGCCTTCTGGGTAGCGTTGTGCAATTTCTTGCCATGGGTCGTTACCCATTTGCTTCATGCCCAGAGATACACGTTGCTTGTCTTTGTCGAACTTCAATACTTTAACATTGATTTCGTCACCAACATTTACAATTTCGCTTGGGTGCTTAACGCGTTTCCAAGCCATGTCAGTGATGTGCAGCAGGCCGTCTACACCGCCTAAATCAACGAACGCACCGTAGTCAGTCAGGTTCTTAACGATACCTTTAACTTCATGACCTTCTTCCAGGTTCGACAACAGTGATTCGCGCTCTGCGCTGCTTTCTGCTTCGATAACGGCACGACGAGAAACAACTACGTTGTTACGCTTAGCGTCCAGCTTGATTACTTTAAACTCAAGCTCTTTGCCTTCCAGGTGAGTGGTGTCACGTACTGGACGTACGTCAACCAGTGAACCAGGCAGGAACGCGCGTACACTGTTAACTTCAACAGTGAAACCGCCTTTAACTTTACCGTTAATGATGCCTTTGATAGTAACTTTGTCTTCGTAAGCTTTTTCCAGTTCAACCCACGCTTCGTGACGCTTCGCTTTTTCACGAGACAGGATAGTTTCACCGAAGCCGTCTTCAACTGCGTCTAACGCAACATCAACTTCGTCACCGATAGCGATTTCTAATTCGCCGTCAGCATTTTTAAATTGTTCAACTGGGATGGCACTTTCTGATTTGAGGCCTGCGTCTACCAGAACGATGTCTTTATCAATTGATACAACAGTACCTTTTACAATTGAACCAGGACGAGTTTCCAGTTCTTGTAAGCTCTCTTCAAAAAGTTGTGCAAAATTTTCAATCATATAATTAAGTAAATATATTCAGTTGACATCCACGCTACATTCCCGATACCGTGGGGTTATTAATCAAAGTTATTACGTCCTGTAATAACTGTTGCGATGGTGAAACACGCCTCCGGACTCAGAGTCTGGAATTGATGATTTCCATAGCACTATCAAAGACCTGGTTAATATCCAAATCTGTTGAATCAATAATTATTGCATCTTCAGCCGGTACCAGGGGAGCAACAGAACGCTGTGAATCACGCTCGTCTCTGGCCTTGATATCGGTTAAAAGGCGCGCAATATTAACATCCATCCCCTTATCTTTCAACTGCGTATAGCGGCGCTCTGCGCGCGCTTCCGCGCTGGCAGTAAGGAATAGTTTTACTACTGCGTCCGGGAACACCACCGTTCCCATGTCACGGCCGTCAGCAATGAGCCCTGGTGCTTGCTGAAAAGCACGCTGTCGTCTCAACAGTGCTTCGCGAACTCTGGCCAGCGAAGCAATCTGAGAAGCCACAGCGCCTACTTCTTCCGTACGGATATCATCCGTTACGTCTTCGCCTTCCAATACCACACGGCGTTGGTTATTTTCTGTCTCAAAACTCACGTCAAGACCGGAAGCCAATGGCACTATGGCGGCTTCGTCGTCAATAGGTAGATCGTGATGCATGGCGGCAACCGCCAAAACCCGGTAAATCGCACCGCTGTCGAGCAAATGCCAATTCAATTTTTCTGCCAATAAAGCGCTTAAGGTCCCTTTCCCGGCACCACTCGGGCCATCTACCGTTACTACGGGTGTTGGATGCATACCTGCTCCAGTTATTTAAATTTTTGTTAATGGATTGTCGAAATCGGCCGCAATTATACGCGTGTCAGTCGAATTGGCAATGATACAAGTCAATAATGCTCCGACCTGTTTGATTTTCATTGTCATATTCTTACTGAGAAAGTGCAGGATATTGCCATGAGAGGAAATTCATGCTCACTGCGCTACAGCCAGTGAGCATGATAAAAAAGAAATCTGACTTAACGATGACAGATTGTGGCAAATCGCGTGAAATAATCAGGAAATGTTTTGGCAGTACAGCCCGGATCATTAATGGTTACCGGCGTATCACTTAAACTCACCAGCGAAAAACACATAGCAATGCGGTGGTCGTTATAGGTATCGATTTCAGCATGCTGCAATGCAGGAGCAGGTGTAACGCGAATATAATCGTGTCCTTCTTCTACATCCACGCCCAATTTGCGCAACTCTGTTGCCATGGCATTTAGCCGGTCGGTTTCTTTTACCCGCCAGTTATAAATGTTGCGAATACAGGTATCGCCCTCGGCAAACAATGCTGCAACCGCGATTGTCATGGCGGCATCCGGTATGTGATTCATGTCCATGTCAACGCCATGTAACGTCGCGCCGTGGATAACCACACAATCGTCGAACCATTCCACTTTAGCACCCATTGCTTCGAGCACGTCCGCAAAACGGATATCGCCCTGAATGCTTTGTTTGCCAATACCGGTTACTTTTACTGTGCCACCTTTAATCGCCCCTGCTGCTAAAAAATACGAAGCAGATGACGCGTCACCTTCAACCAAAAAACGCTCAGGCGCAATGTATTGCTGACCGGCATTAATGGTAAAGTGCTGATAATTGTGATTGTCAACCTGTACGCCAAACTTAGCCATTGTATCCAGGGTAATGTCTATATAAGGCTTAGACACTAAATCACCCTTAATACTAATAGTCGTGTCTTCCTTAAATAAAGGCGCTGCCATTAAGAGAGCCGTTAAGAATTGACTGGATACACTGCCATCTACCGATAATTTGCCACCCTGCAGCGTTTTTCCTGCAATGTGTAACGGCGGATATCCCGGGTTCTTCAGGTAAGAAATATCCGCGCCAGCCTCTACCAGTGCATCAACTAAATCGCCAATCGGGCGCTCTTCCATGCGAGGCTCACCGGTAAGTGTAACGTTCACAGTAGATGCGGCCAGTGCGGCACATAGAGGACGCATGGCAGTACCTGCGTTACCCAAAAACAGTTCTAACGGTGCTTCATGGTTAAACGCGCCACCCAGCCCCTGCACAGTGCACTCTGTTTTGCACTCACTTAAAGAATAACTTACACCAAGCTGAGTCAGTGCATTTAACATATGCCGAATGTCGTCGCTGTCGAGCAAATTAGTCAGGGTAGTCGTTCCCTTTGCCAATGCTGCTAACAGTAGAGCCCGATTAGATAAACTTTTTGAGCCAGGTACATTCACTTCACCGTTTACGGCGGTTACAGGCGATAACGTTAATTGCGCTACTGTCATGCGTAATGCTCCTCGAACTCACGCATAAACTTCACCAACGCTTCTACGCCTTCAACCGGCATTGCATTGTAAATACTGGCTCGCATTCCACCTACTGAGCGGTGACCTTTCAGTGCCATCAAACCTGCTTCCTTAGACTTTTCAAGAAACACTTTATCCAGCGCAGGGTCGGCCAGATGGAAAGGCACATTCATAATTGAACGGTTATCCGGATGAACGTTGTTGCGATAGAACGACGAATCATCAATAGCGGTATACAGTAAGTCAGCTTTATGCTGATTGACACTGGCCATAGCTTCAACACCACCCTGCTCTTTTAACCACTGGAACACCAGACCAGCCAGGTACCATGAAAATGTAGGCGGCGTGTTGTACATGGAGTCACTGTTTGCCATTAACGCATAATCAAAAATCGATGGCGTACTCTGACGAGCCTTACCAATCAGATCATCACGAACAATGACCAGCGACAAACCAGACGGGCCAATATTCTTCTGAGCACCGGCATAAATTACACCGTATTTGCTTACATCAATTGGCTTAGACAGGATGTTTGATGACATATCGGCTACCAGCGGCACCTTGCCTGCGTCTGGCAACCAGTCAAATGCAATACCATCAACCGTTTCGTTGGGGCAGAAATGCAAATACGCTGCTGATTGGTCGATATCTGCCAACGCAGGTTTAGGCACGGTTTGAAAACCGTTGTGCTCAACCACTTCACCAATGACTTTGGCCTGGTTGTACTTTTCCGCTTCTTCCACGGCACCACGAGACCATGAGCCACTGACAAGATGCAGTGAAGTATCGTTACTGGACGACAGGTTCAACGGTACTGCGGCAAACTGACCTCGCCCACCACCCTGTAAAAACAGTACTTTGTAGTTGTCTGGCACACTAAGCAAGTCGCGAAGATCCTGCTCAGCCTGAGCAGCGATTTCAATAAAATCAGCACCGCGGTGACTGACTTCCATGACTGAGCAACCGCTGTCACGCCAGTTAGTGAATTCTTGTTGTGCTTTGGTCATTACCGCTGCTGGCAGCATGGCTGGACCGGCACTGAAATTAAATACTTGTTTCATGAGCTTTCTTAAACACTGTTATGGACGTTTGGTATTTTACCTGGGTGATTAAACACTTACTGTGAAATACATACATCCCTGACGGCTAAAAAACAAGCGGCACACAGCCGCTTGTTCACCATTTATATTCCTGTTAAATCAGGATTTATTCGTCTGTCGCAGGCTCATTATTATCACCGTCTGTTGCGGTGTTTGTGGTCTCCAGTGCTTCACCATTTTCGTCAAGCTCTGGCAGAACTTCCTCAACTTCATCAATGCGCTGTAACGCCACTACATGTTCGTCATCAGCGGTGCGAATCAGTCTTACGCCCTGTGTATTCCGACCTACCGTTGATACTTCGCTCACGCGGGTACGCACCAGTGTACCTGCATCGCTAATCAACATAATTTCGTCGTTTTCCTGCACCTGAACTGCACCAACAACCTTGCCGTTACGTTCAGACACTTTTATTGACACTACGCCCTGTGTCGCACGGCTCTTCGCAGGATAATCAGCAAGCGGTGTGCGCTTGCCGTAACCATTTTCAGTGGCAGTCAGGATGGCGCCATCACCATTAGGTACAATCAGTGATACCACTTTCTGGCCTTCCTGAAGCTTGATGCCGCGAACGCCAGTAGCGGTGCGTCCCATAGGACGTAATGCATACAGCTCTTCACCGGTTTCCGGATCAAGTTTCACTTCACCCGTTTCTGAATCACGCAGTTTTTCGTTGAAACGAACCACTTTACCTTCATCAGAGAACAACATGATGTCGTCATCACCGTGTGTGATCGCCACACCAATCAGTTCATCACCATCATTCAGGTTTACCGCAATAATACCGTTACTACGCGGGCGTGAATACTGGGTCAGGCTGGTTTTCTTCACTAAACCATTGGCCGTTGCCATCAAAACAAACTTGTCTTCTTCAAATTCTTTAATTGGCAGAATAGCAGTAATACGCTCATTATCTTCCAACGGCAGAATATTCACTATGGGTCGACCACGGGCATTACGGCTGGCCAGCGGTAACTGATACACTTTCAACCAATACAAACGGCCTCGTGTTGAGAAGCACAGTATATGATCGTGGGTGTTGGCAACCAGTAGTTTTTCAATGAAATCTTCGTCTTTCATCTTAGTTGCAGATTTGCCTTTACCACCGCGACGCTGCGCTTCGTATTCAGTTAGCTTCTGGTACTTCACATAACCTTCGTGAGACAAGGTAACTACCACGTCTTCCTGCTCAATCAGATCTTCGATGTCGATGTCATGGCTGGCCGCAGTGATTTCGGTGCGGCGCTGATCGCCAAATTCTTCACGGATCTTCTCAAGCTCTTCACGAATGACTTCCATCAAACGCTCTGGGCTACCCAGAATGTGCAGTAATTCTGCAATCAGTTCCAGCAGCTGTTTATATTCGTCCAGGATCTTTTCGTGTTCAAGCCCAGTAAGTTTGTGTAAACGTAAATCAAGAATTGCCTGGGCTTGTTGTTCAGTAAGATAGTACTGACCATCGCGAATACCGAATTCCGGTGCTAACCAGTCCGGACGGGCCGCATCGTTTCCGGCGCGTTGCAGCATTTCGGCTACGTCGCCCAATTCCCAGCCTTGTGAAATCAGTCCTTTCTTCGCATCTGCCGGGCTGGACGACGCTTTAATAAGGTCAATTATCGGATCGATATTAGCCAGTGCAATGGCTAATCCTTCAAGGATGTGTGCACGCTCTCTGGCCTTGCGTAATTCAAATACCGTACGACGTGTTACCACTTCACGGCGATGAAGAATAAAGGCTTCCAGTATTTGCTTTAAGTTGAAAACCTTGGGCTGACCGTTGTCCAGCGCCACCATATTAATACCGAAAACTGTTTGTAACTGAGTATTGGTATAAAGATGGTTAAGTAACACTTCCGCAGATTCGTTGCGCTTTACTTCAATGACAATACGCATCCCGTCTTTATCAGACTCATCGCGCAATGCAGAAACGCCTTCGATACGCTTTTCTTTTACCAGCTCGGCGATCTTTTCGATTAATCGCGCTTTATTTACCTGGTAAGGAATTTCGTGAACGATAATGGTTTCTTTACCGTTACTTTCGGTTTCGATTTCAGCACGGGCACGCATGTAAATTTTACCGCGACCGGTGCGATAGGCATCGTCTATCCCTTTACGACCACTGATCATTGCAGCAGTGGGGAAATCCGGGCCTGGAATGTATTCCATTAACTGTTCAATACCCAGAGTTGGGTCTTCAATTAACGCAATACAGCCATTGATAACTTCAGTGAGGTTATGCGGCGGAATGTTAGTGGCCATACCAACCGCGATACCCGACGAACCATTAACCAACAGGTTGGGTACTTTGGTAGGCAATACGGCAGGTATTTGTTCTGTACCATCGTAGTTAGGTACAAAATCCACGGTTTCTTTTTCAAGATCGGCCAGCAATTCATGGGCAATTTTGGCCATGCGCACTTCGGTATAACGCATTGCAGCAGCGGAGTCACCGTCTACCGAACCGAAGTTACCCTGGCCGTCTACCAGCATGTATCTCAACGAGAAAGGCTGCGCCATACGAACGATTGTGTCGTAAACAGCAGAATCACCATGCGGGTGGTACTTACCTATAACGTCACCTACTACACGAGCGGATTTTTTATAAGGCTTGTTAAAATCGTTCTTGAGTTCGTTCATGGCAAACAGCACACGGCGGTGTACTGGTTTTAAACCATCTCTTACGTCAGGCAGCGCTCGCCCAACTATAACGCTCATCGCATAGTCTAGATACGATGTTTTGAGCTCTTCCTCAATGTTAATCGGGAGAATTTCTTTGGCGTTATCAGTCATAAACTGCTTGGTCCCTTATTATAAGTTTCTCGTGGCTGGACGGTAATGCGGCGCCCTTGCGCCATATTTCCCTTCCGGCACGCATTTGGGGTCTCTTGATTAACCAACGAGTCTACCACCCAAAACAGCATTTATGTAGTGATTAATGGCATGGATCGCAGCAAAACGCCTCGAGCGAACATTTTTTGTGCAATTACAAGGCAGCATTGAAATTTAGCCGTGAAGCAACCTTGAATATAAGGTAATGTGCAAACCAACATAGGTTATTTATATGGACTAAACAAACGCATGCCGGTTACTCAAAACGTTGACCAGACTGAAATCGATAAATTCTCTGACATTGCAGAACGATGGTGGGATCCCGAAGGTGAATTTAAGCCGTTACACACGATTAATCCGCTCCGTCTCTCTTATATAGAAGCAGAATGTGATGGTTTGTTTGGCAAACATATCCTGGATGTCGGTTGTGGCGGAGGCATTCTGGCAGAGTCTCTGGCTGCACGGGGTGCAACGGTAACAGGTTTAGACATGGCTGAAGCTTCGCTGGAAATTGCCCGGCTGCACGGTCTGGAGTCGGGTATTAGTGTGGATTATCACTGCGTCAGTGCAGAAGCGTTTGCCGCTGAACACGCTGGGAGTTTTGACGTTGTAACCTGTATGGAGATGCTGGAACACGTACCAGACCCGGCCTCAGTTGTTCAGGCATGTACCCAGTTGGTAAAACCTGGTGGCCACGTCTTTTTCTCTACCCTTAACCGCAATATCAAGTCGTACCTGCTTGGAATTGTTGCGGCTGAATATGTGTTGCAGTGGGTGCCCAAAGGAACACACCAGTATCAGCGCTTTATGAAACCTTCAGAACTAATGAAGATAGCCGATCAGGCCGGCTTGATCCCGCGATCCACAACAGGTATTCACTACGATCTATTTAATCAGCAGTTCCTGTTATCAAATAAAAACATAGATGTAAACTATATCATTCATTGTGAAAAGCCTATCGCCTAACACAATATATAGTGCTATGAAATACCCCATAGCACTATATAGCGGTTTTTTATAAGAGCGCCATTTCTAGAGAAAAATATTTTAAGGCGATCAAAAAAAAACAAAAATGCTTGCATTTATACAAATATTGCCAAGGTAAACGATAAACAGTTAGTCAATACTAACCTGATAATGAGTTGTGTTTGATCGGCGAATTAAGCACCAGATATTGGGTTGCATTAAAGCCAAAACCTCACTATCTTGTGGTTATCCGCTCTTAGTCCAGCTTCAGTTCAGTTGAACATTTGTTTACCTGATCGTCCGGATCATTTGTGGATCGGCAGGATCGTGCAGTGTTCCTTCCGTATGGAAAGCATTTAAAACAATAATTGGGCAATGCATCACCTGCCCCCGCGACAAGCGCTAACAGACAAACGGCCAGTAAAAATGAATAACAATTTATCTGTCACCAAACGCAACGGTGAGAAAGAGCCCATTGATCTAGACAAAATTCATAAAGTCATCACTTGGGCAGCAAAAGGTCTGAAAAACGTTTCTGTTTCACAGGTTGAAATTAAAGCACACATTCAATTCTACGACGGCATTAAAACCGCCGAAATTCACGAAACCCTGATCAAATCTGCCGCTGATTTAATCTCTACCGACGCACCGGACTATCAATATCTGGCAGCCCGTTTGGCCATCTTCCATTTGCGCAAAAAAGCGTTTGGTCAATTTGAGCCACCGGCCCTGTTCAATCACGTGGCCCGCATGGTAGACATGGGTAAATACGACCAGCATCTTCTGCAAGACTACTCGCCAGAAGAATTTGCGGAAATGGATTCGTATATTGACCATTGGCGCGACATGAACTTCAGTTATGCTGCGGTTAAGCAACTGGAAGGAAAATACCTGGTTCAGAACCGCGTTTCCGGTGAGATTTATGAAAGCGCTCAGTTCCTGTACATTTTGGTAGCAGCTTGTCTGTTTGCTAACTACCCAAAATCTACACGTCTTGATTACGTTCGCCGCTTTTATGATGCATCGTCAACGTTCAAGATTTCATTACCAACACCAATTATGGCGGGAGTACGCACTCCAACGCGTCAGTTTAGTTCCTGCGTGTTAATTGAAACGGGTGACAGCCTGGACTCCATTAACGCCACGGCTAGCGCCATTGTTAAATATGTAAGCCAACGTGCCGGTATTGGTGTGAATGCAGGCCGTATCCGTGCGCTGGGCAGTCCAATTCGCGGTGGGGAAGCTTTCCACACGGGTTGTATTCCATTTTACAAATACTTTCAGACAGCGGTTAAAAGTTGCTCGCAAGGCGGTGTGCGCGGTGGTGCTGCTACCCTTTTCTATCCTTTGTGGCACCTGGAAATCGAATCCCTGTTGGTACTGAAGAATAACCGTGGTGTAGAAGAAAACCGCGTACGTCATCTGGACTATGGTGTGCAGTTTAACAAGCTGATGTATCAGCGCATGATGAAAGACGACTACATCACCCTGTTTAGCCCGTCTGACGTGCCAGGATTGTACGACGCATTCTTTGCTGACCAGCCAAAGTTTGAAGAGTTGTATGTAAAATACGAACAAGACGAGTCAATTCGCAAGAAGCGCATTAAGGCAATGGAATTGTTCAGCCTGTTTATGCAGGAGCGCGCAAGCACTGGCCGTATTTATCTGCAAAACGTTGACCACTGTAATACGCACAGCCCGTTTGATCCGGCGGTTGCTCCAGTACGTCAAAGTAACCTGTGTTTGGAAATTGCACTCCCAACCAAGCCGCTTGAGCACGTAAACGACGAAAACGGCGAAATTGCCTTGTGTACGTTATCGGCCTTTAACCTGGGCGCGATTAAATCAGTGGATGAATTTGAAGAGTTGTCTGATTTGGCAGTGCGCGCACTGGATAGTCTGCTGGATTATCAGGATTATCCGGTACCAGCGGCATATAATGCCACCATGAATCGTCGTACTCTGGGTATTGGTGTTATTAACTTCGCCTATTATTTGGCGAAGAATGGCGTGAAGTACTCTGATTTCAGTGCCAATGCGTTGGTTCACCGCACGTTTGAAGCAATGCAGTATTACCTGTTAAAGGCATCGGTGAATCTGGCAAAAGAGAAAGGTGCGTGTCCTAAGTTCAACGAAACGACTTATGCCAAAGGCATTTTGCCAATCGATACGTACAAGAAAGACCTTGATGCCGTATGTAGCGAACCGTTACACATGGATTGGGAAAGTCTGCGTGCTGAAATCGTAGAACACGGTTTACGCAACTCTACTTTATCGGCCCTGATGCCTTCTGAAACCTCATCACAGATTTCGAATGCAACAAATGGTATTGAACCGCCACGCGGCCATATCAGTATTAAGTCGAGCAAAGACGGTGTGCTTAAACAGGTTGTTCCGGAATATGAACGTCTGAAGGACAAGTACGAGTTGCTGTGGGATATTCCATCTAACGACGGGTATCTGCAGTTATGCGGTATTATGCAGAAGTTTATCGATCAAACTATTTCTGCTAACACCAGCTACAACCCGTCTATGTATGAAAACAGTAAAGTGCCAATGCGTTTATTGCTGAAGGATTTGCTAACGGCTTACAAGTTGGGTGTGAAAACACTTTACTATCACAATACCCGTGATGGCGCGGCTGATTCAGCACCGATTGAAAGTAGTCAGGCTGAATCGAAACCACAAGCTCAGGCCGTAGTGGAAACCGAAGATGATGATTGCGCAGGCGGTGCCTGTAAGATTTAAAATAAAAATAATGCCCGGCTAAGATGTCGGGCGATTTTTTGCGCTAGTGAAGTGATTGGAACTATGAAATACACCACCTTTAATCAGGAAAAAACCAACCAGCTTGAAGAACCTATGTTTTTCGGCAAGCCGGTAAACGTTGCCCGCTATGACCAGCAGAAACATTCCATTTTTGAAAAGCTCATCGAAAAGCAGATCAGCTTTTTCTGGCGACCTGAAGAGGTGGACGTAAGCCGTGACCGTGTTGATTTTCAAAAACTAAGCGATCCTGAAAAGCACATTTTCATTTCTAATTTGAAATACCAGACTTTGCTGGACTCTGTTCAGGGGCGCAGTCCAAATATCGCATTTTTACCAATTATTTCCATTCCTGAACTGGAAACCTGGGTTGAGACCTGGTCGTTTTTTGAGACCATTCATTCGCGCTCGTACACCCATATTTTGCGCAACTTATTTGTAGATCCAAGCGAGATATTTGAAGACATCGTAGAAAATGATGAAATCAAGCGCCGTGCAACCGATATCTCCCGCTACTACGACGATTTAATATACGCAACGCAGCTTTGGCAAACCCAAGGCGAAGGTACTTATACGCTCGATGGCGAACCCTACGTGGTTTCTATGCGTGAGCTTAAAAAGAAGCTTTACCTGTGTATGAACTCAGTTAACGCACTTGAAGCTATTCGCTTCTATGTGTCGTTTGCCTGCACATTTGCCTTTGCTGAACGCGAGCTAATGGAAGGTAATTCCAAAATTATTCGTTTGATTGCCCGTGATGAAAACCTGCACCTTACCTCTACTCAGCATATTCTGAATTTGTGGGCAAAAGGCAAAGACGACTCGGAAATGGCTGAGATTGCCGTTGAATGTCAGGACGAAGCCCAGGCTATCTTCCTCAAAGCAGTGGAACAAGAAAAACAGTGGGCAGAATATTTATTCCAACACGGCTCAATGATTGGTTTAAACAAAGAAATTTTGTGTCAGTACGTTGAGTACATTGCGAATCAACGCATGTCAGCCATAGGTATGGGCACGCCGTTTGAGGTGACCAGCAACCCACTGCCATGGATGAACAACTATCTGGTATCAGACAACGTTCAGGTTGCACCACAAGAGTCGGAAATAAGTTCTTACCTGGTTGGTCAGATTGATTCTTCTGTGAGTGAAGATGATTTCGCGGACTTCGAATTATAAGGAATGACCAACAAGGACGATGATCACCGTATCGATGTTATCGATACGGTGTCACAAAAGGTGACAATCACCTCGCAAGCCAACAAAACGCTATTAGAAACCCTGGAATCACATAACATTGACGTACAATTTCATTGTCGGGAAGGGTTTTGTGGTGCTTGCCGAACCAAAATCCTGTCTGGGGAAGTAGATTATACTACTGATCCCCTCGCCTTCATCGACGACGACGAAATCCTGCCCTGTTGTTGTAAACCTATCTCAGATATCACGATAAAAATAGCATTCTGAATGTTGTTATAACCATTCGTATAGAAGTTTACTCAGTCAGCAACAAGCGTTATTAATCAACAACAATGATACAAACCTTTGAAATATATTAGCTATAGATACTGTTTAAGCAACTAACGCTGCGCCTTTACCCATAAAACTAACGCGATCCCTCCCAACACACACAAGGCACTAAACACCATTCGGTACGTAATCGCCTCCTGTAACACGCCCCATCCCATGAGCATGGCTATCACTGGCACCGACAATTGAATGGTAGCCGCTTTTAAAGCCGGCATATGCGGTAATACCGCGTACCAAATGGCATAACCTACACCAGATGCCAACGCGCCTGAAGCAACGGCATAACCTATCCCTGTGGTAGATGAAAAGCTATAAGATAAATCCGGTACAAACATCAGTAAAAGTACCAATGCCATCGGCGCAGCTCTTAAAAAATTGCCAGCGGTCGCGTCTGTGGGTGCGCCTGCTTGTTTTCCCATTACGGAATAGCCGCCCCACGCAATACCTGCAAGTGCCATTAAAAGCGCACTACCAAGTGCTGGCACTGCACTGTTCGGCAATAGCAACATTATTAGCCCGGTAACAGCCAGAGCGAAACCAAACCATTGTATTGCCGTCAGCCGTTCACCTTGAAAAATACCCCACAACAACATAGTGATCTGCACTGAGCCAAATAATACTAAGGCCCCCGCCCCGGCTGTCATCGTTATGTATGCAAACGAAAACGCGCCAGCGTAAATGAACAGGGCCAACGCCATGAGCCAGTTCCCGCGCCGGGGCAGCGATGACTGTGTAACAGCAACGATCACCAGCAACGTGATAGCGCCACTTACTAACCGCCAGGCAGTAAAACTAGCCGGATCGATACTGGTTTCCACCAGTGCCATACGACACAACAGTGAATTGGCAGCAAACGCAAACATGGCGAGTGATGCCAGTACAATTAGTTTTAACCTAGTCACGTAAGTTGTCCTTTATTTCTGGAACACACAGACAAAAAAATACCCGCATAGGCGGGTATTTCAACATAATATTCGTTTAATGATTAAAGTGACAAGCCTAAACGCTCTGCTACTTCAATATAAGTTTCCACTACTGAACCTAAGCCCTGACGGAAACGGTCTTTATCCATCTTTTTACGGGTTTCTTTATCCCATAAGCGACAGCCATCTGGCGTGAATTCATCGCCCAAGACAATGTTACCGGCAGAATCAACACCAAATTCCAGTTTGTAATCCACCAGGATCATGCCTGCTTCATCAAACAAGGCTTTCAGTACATTGTTTACTGCAAACGTTAGTTCTTTCATGCGAGCAATCTGAGCTTCCGTTGCCCAACCAAACGACACAATGTGGTAATCATTTACCATTGGATCGTGCAGCGCGTCGTTTTTCAGGAAGAATTCAAACAAAGGCGGATCCAGTAATTTACCTTCCTCAACGCCTAAACGACGCACCAGAGAACCTGCTGCTACGTTACGAACTACGCATTCTACCGGGATCATCTTCAGTTTTTTAACCAACGACTCGGTGTCCGACAATAACGCTTCAACCTGTGTGGCAATACCTGCTTCTTCAAGTTTGTTCATGATGAAGTGGTTAAACTTATTGTTTACTTCGCCCTTGCGATCCAGCTGTTCAATTTTCTGGCCATCAAACGCCGATGTGTCATTGCGGAAATACAAAATCAGCTTGTTGCTGTCATCGGTCAGGTATACAGTTTTGGCTTTACCACGATAAAGCTCTTCGCGTTTTTCCATTGTGTGTCTCTTAGTTAAATGTCTAGGCCGTCTTCAGTCATTACTTGTTCAAAAGGTTTGAACAGCTTGGTTACCATTTTAGCATCAAATGGTTCACTCTCGTTATTCATAAACGTAATTGACGTTTTCTCGCCCAGATTAGTAATTTTTAAGCGATATTCGTCGTAATCCAGTAGCTGAGACTTGTCTGATGAAAACACATTCTTCCACCAGCTCACGTTTTCATCAGTGTACTGAACAAAAATTAGACCATTTGATTTATCAAGGTCTTTCACGTTAAAGCCCAATTTACGTAATACCAACTGAATACGCGGCCACGCTATGTCGTATTTTGAATCGACTACAAACGCTGGATTACCGTCGGCATCGAAACCCATTTCCATATTTAGGCCCTGGCGAATCAGAGCAATACGCTGATTGGTTTCGAGTTGATTGAGGTATTCATAATGACCAATAACCCGGTTCAACAGAGCAACTTCATCACGACGACGTTGCATAGTCGTTAATTCGCCTAATCCGGTAGTACCCTGTTTAAAATCGAGTAATGACACGGTTAACTGCGCGGTTCTGCCGTGGGGTTTAATATCCAGCGAAAACTGATACTGGCCCTTAGCTGGCGTTTCGGTATCAGATGAAGACCAGTCAAACCAACCACTCTCTTCTTCGCTGGGGTTTAACACCATCCAACCGGTAACCAGTTTCCCTGTGGCAGGGTCGAAGTTCTCAACTGCCACATTGCGATCTTCCAGATACCCAATCAACGAATTCCAGATAGTTTTATCAAGTGTTTCGCTCTCTTTTACCTGATCCAACAACACAGTGGCCCCTTTAGAGCCTTCCTGCACATGAGAACCTGAGACCAAAGGAATAACCAGTGATGGCGGAATAACTTCCAGGTTGCGACCAATTAATTGTTCGCTTTCAGGCTGATTCACTGCGGGAATATCAAAATCGTTACTAAATTCTGGTGAATCCAGGTCTGCGGGTACCTGCAGGTGGGTGCGCTCAGCGGCTTTTACGTAAGCGTAGCTTCCGGACGCGGTCACGCGTTCCTGTTGTGAAGCACAAGCAGTCAGAACAAGGCTGGCAATACTGCTCACCAGAGCCAGTTTTTTATTCATAATTATCTCTTATTCAGAAATGATGGCGTATTCAACTAATAACTCTTCGATGCTTTTTTGGCTCGTAAGTTCCGGTAAAACCATCGGTAATCGCAAAAACGGGCTTTTCATCATGCCCATTTTGAACAATGCCCATTTTGGCATCACTGGATTCGGCTCAATAAACAACGCGGAATGCAGTTTTTCAATACTGGCATTAATGGCGTTACAACGCGCGTAATCACCTGCCAAAGCTGCTTCGCACATCTGCGCGATGGCTTTAGGCACAATATTCGCTGTCACTGAAATAACACCGTGACCGCCTTCACATAAAAATTCTGCTGACGTACCGTCATCGCCACTTAATAAAACAAAGTCTTTATCTACCAGTGCCTGAGTGGCTTTCAAGCGTTCAATACTGCCGGTAGCGTCTTTTAAACCAACGATATTTTTATGCTTTGCCAGTTCCGCTACGGTTTCGGGTAACATGTCGGCTACAGTGCGCCCTGGCACGTTGTACAAAATAACCGGGATATCGGTTGCATCGGCGATCGCGTTAAAATGCGCAATCATGCCTTTTTGCTGTGGTTTATTGTAATAAGGTACCACACTTAAAAAACCATCTATGCCCAAGCCGGCCATTTGCTCACTCAGGAATATGGCTTCGTCAGTGGAGTTGGCGCCACTTCCGGCAATAACTTTGGTTCTGCCAGCAGCAGCGGCTACCGTTTGTTTCACTACTTCAATATGTTCGTCAAATGGCAGAGTAGCGGATTCACCTGTGGTGCCCACAGATACAATACCATGTGTGCCCGCCTGGATATGAAACTCAACCAGTGCATGTAACGCCTCGTAATCGATCTTGCCGTTGTCATGCATCGGTGTAACTAGTGCAACGTAACTACCGGTAAACATAATCTCTCCACTTTTTTCGAGCGCACATGGTAATTGTCACACCGCATAAAAACAAGCATTTGCCGCATTTCAATAGCCATTATTGCGCTAATTTATCCGTTCCCCGGCTATTCTGGTTTTTACACCTAGCTATGTGATGAATATCTATCGTTTTTTATCCTTCAGGGGGCTGTTCGACTTTACCGGGTACTATGATAGAATCTGCGCCCCATAGAGTGAGTCGGGTTTATGAAACAACAATTAATCGCCGTGATATTAGGGACTGATCAGGCCGGTATCCTCAGTGATATTGCCACCTTGGTTAGCGAATCTGAATGCAATATTTTGGACAGCCGTCATGCCATTTACGGGCAGGAGTTTTCTTTGACCATGATCATTGAAGGTTCGCACACGGCGATAACCCGGGTCGAATTAAGTATCCCTGAGCTGTGTCAGCGACGTGATCTGCTGTCTATCCTGAAACGTACTCGGGAACACACCAAACAAAATCTAACCCATTTATACGATGTAGAATTCAATGGTGTGGATAATCCGGGACAGATACTGGCCGTTACGCGATTCTTTGCCGACCAGCACGTGGCCATCAGTGCGTTCAGGCAAACTACCGCAGTAGATGAAAGCACCGGACACAAAATGATGCGCTTCAAGCTGGTTGTTAATATTCCCGACGACGTGCATTTAGCTGAGTTCCAGTATCGTCTGGAGCTGTTGTGTAAGGTGTTACACCTCACTGGCAAAATTGTAGATAAACACAAAGGATAAACCATGAAAACTCTAGTTGCGGGTAATCCCGCACCAGCATTTACACTTCCAGACCAAAACGGTGACAGCATATCTTTGGCGTCATTTGCAGGTAAAAAAGTATTGGTTTACTTCTACCCTAAAGCGATGACTCCCGGTTGTACCGTGCAAGCCCAAGGATTGCGGGATATTCAGCAAGAACTGAAACAACACAATGTAGAAGTACTTGGTGTCAGCCCTGATCCAGTAAAACGTCTGCCTAAGTTTATCGAAAAAGAACAGCTCAACTTTACCTTGTTGTCTGACGAAGACCATGCTGTTGCAGATGCATTCGGCGTGTGGGGCCCGAAGAAATTCATGGGCAGGGAGTTTGACGGTCTCCACCGCGTTAGTTTCTTAATTGATGAAACGGGTAAAATTGAGCAGGTGTTTGACACGTTTAAGACCAAAGATCACCACCTGGTGATACTGAAATACTTAAACGCCTGATTACCCTCTGACAGCGCTAAAAAGCCGGTTTTTACCGGTTTTTTAATGTCTGCAAATCCACACCGTAATTTGTTTCATGGTAATCGCTGTTAAACTCAGCTGATAACGCAAGGGCCTGTCTGAACGTATCTTTTGCGCCGGCAACGTCACCTTTCAAATGAAAAACATACGCCAGGCTATCGAACGCCTGGGGGGCAGTAGGGTAAAAATGCTGTAGAAATCCAATGATGTCTGTTGCAGCGTCAAATTGACCGGCTCGGGCAAGAGACAATCCCGCTTCGTTAATCGCTCGCCCCATAAACCCGGAATAACCCCGATTTTTGTATAGTTCTGCAAACCTCAGTGTAAACTCGGCGGGCTTCAACGCAAGGTACTGTTGATAAACGAAGTGTTTTGCAGGTAACTGAAAAGCGGCGACGGGTTTCTGTTGAATGAACGACATCATACGGTTGGAAATGTGTTCAGCCACCAATTCGTCGCTGTTCGCCAATACAATAATGATAAGTTGCCGCTCGCGAAGTACTTCAACCGCCGCACTCACACCTGTACCACCGCCATAGGCACCATAGTGCGCTGCATCGGAAAAATACCACTTAAACGACCCACTGGATCTGTTTACTAACTGGTCGGTAAAAAATACAGCCCGAAAAAAGCGGTAAACGTCGGTGGCCGTTGCTTCTATACCACCGTCAGGCCCTGAGACCTCTCTGAAATCGGTAGGTTCCAGGGATTGCTCCAGAGAAAATACATAGCGCTCAGACTGGCACTTATCCCCTTCTCTCCTTTGCAACGACGTATGCGTTGCCCCTATTACCGAGAAGATATTCTCATCCAATTGCGTTTTAAACGACTTACCAGTCAATTTTTCGAGTATCGCCCCTAAAAGGATGTAACCATAATTGGAATAACGGTAATCGGTTCCCGGCTCAAATAACAATGGCTTCCCCTTGAGCAGTTCAACCTTCTTTTCCAGCGTATCGAATTGCAAAGGATTATTCATGTACTCGGGAACAAAAATATCTCTAAAGCCCGCCTTATGCTTTAGTAAATGCGCAATGGTGACTTTTTCTGCAATATCAGGATCAATGTTTAGTCCTGATTCGGCAATAGTGGTGTCCAGCGACAACGCGTCCGCCTCTACTTGCTGTAAAACCAGCACCGCAGTATAGATCTTTGCTATCGACCCCAGATTGAAACGTGTGCACGACTCATTTGCCCGTAGTTTGTCAAAATTAGCGTAACCGTAGGATTGCTCAAAAAGGGGAAGATTATCGGCTGCTATGAGCACATTACCTGTAAACCAACCACTTTTTACATATTCATCGGCAACAGAACTGCTTTGTAATACCCGTTGTTTAAACGCATAATCAGAGGATGATTGGTTAGCCGTTTCAAGTGCTGTTGTTTTATGGCTGAATACAATGAGAAGCAGAAAGCCGTATGCACAAGGCCAAAGTGATTTCATTTTATCGTTCCTTCGATACCTACATAGGGCTTACATAAGGCTTAACCAAAGATTAACTGTATTGCTTAACAAACTCACCTAATTGCGTTTCGTAACGCTTCCACTTTTTCACCGCATTGGTGTTAATGGGTTGGCGTACCTGCCACAAACTGGGCGTTTCAACATGATTCGCTGCACCGCGGATTTCGTCTGCTGAAGGCAACTGTCTGCCTAAAAACTGGCCGATATTGTCTACCTGTGCCTGATAATCACTCACCAGTGCCTGATAAGACACATTCAGCACATCATCCTTAAATAAGGCAGACCAATGCGTCATTAAGCGCTGATACTGCTCAAACACAAAAAAGATATCTTTCAGGTCGTTTGTATAAGCAAAATATTGCGAGAACGTCTCAAAGAATACTGACACCGCCACATCCAACGGATCACGCTGCATATTAATGATCTTCGCCTTCGGGAACATCAGCTTAATCAGGCCTACATGGAAAAAATTCGTCGGTACTTTGTTTACGATCAGCTTTCCCGAAAAATTGGCAAACTGCGCAAAATAATCGTTGTAAGCATTACAAGCAGCAGTCCAGTCTATAGGAGCGCCCTGAATTAAAGATTGCGTATACGCCCCACCTTCACGGGTAAATCCCAGTGCATATTCCAATGCTGGCGTTTCGCCACCTGCGTAGTAGTCGTCCACTATAGACAGAATTTGTTCAGCCAGTGTGGTACCCGAACGGGGCATGCCAACAATAAACACATGCTCCTGGGTGTTGTCCGACTGGATAGCCTCTACCCGCGGTGCAGTGAAAGCCTCAATAATGTGGTCAACCTGTTGTTGAAATACCGTTGCGTCAAATTTGGCCACATTCTTATTGAACTGATTGCCCTTTTCAGCGTGTTCCCAGGCCTGGCTATAATCGCCTTGGTCGGAATACGCTTTGCCTAATGCCAGGTGAATACGCGCTTTGGCTTCATCGTCACCACCCTGTGCCAGCGCGTCGAGCAAAGCGGTAAGTGTCTCGTCAGATACCCGTCCACATTTAGCAATGCGAGCAGCGGCGTAACTGTTGCCCGGCTCTTTTGCAAGTACAAGATGAAAATCGCGTATGGCGGAGTCAAAATCGCCTTGCATTGAGGCAATGTTTGCCCTTGTATGCATCAGGTACGGACTTCCTTCTACCACATCGTTAGATTGCGCTAACCAGGCTTGCGCATCGGCAAGTGCCCGGGCATCAATAGCACAATGGCAACGTGCGGCCAGCACTTCCGCATCCCCTTTCAGGTTGTCTGCAACATTAGATGACAACCTCAAACCGGCTTTAAAGCGATTGTGCTGGATGAACATTCTGATAAGGTGCAAAAACTGCTGCTTATCGATGATTTGTTCAGGATGGGCAAGCAGCGTATCTATATATTTTTCAGCGCTCGCGTATTGCTTTTTATTCAATGCAAAGCCAATAAGGTGAGTTAACACCACAGTGTTAGTTGGATATTGCGTGATGAGCTGCAGTAATAGATGCTCTGCCTGTTGCGGCTGGCCTGTCGTTAGCCATTGATGCACCTGAGCTAGCGCCTGTTGAAGGCCTGGTGTATTCATATTGTTATTTTATCCAAGTTGATCTGCCTGCCGCTTCTAATGGTCGGCTGGCAACGGCAGTATAAGGCTTATTTTGACGGTTAGGTCAGATGTGATGTATTTGGTTTATATACCACCCATTACATAAACTAACAGGCACATTACATACGTGTCAGGCGGGTAAAAATAACAGGATGACCATGCGGTTGCAACCATGCCTGTTAAGGGCGCAGGTTACCCCAATCTACCTAATTCTAACGTATAGAATTCATCTTTTATCGGAATCTGCTTGATGATCTGAATGACTTTGCGGCTATTATAAACAACATATTAACCTGGAGCCTTACATCATGTGTGATGAACGAACAGAACGCGATGCTGCACACTATATAAACGAACACGGAAAAATTAACCGCAGACAATTTACTACCCTGCTTGCAATGGGCGCGTTAGGTTCGGCCTTCCCACAATTTGCAATCGGCGATACATCTGTTATCCGCCAGCAAGTTCAGGTGAACACACCCGACGGTAAAGCCGACTGCTTACTGGTAAGCCCTGCTGCGGGCAAACACCCTGCGGTAATTATGTGGCCTGATATAAAAGGTCGTCGCGACGCATTTGACGCCATGGGCAGTCGACTAGCGGCCGAAGGGTATGCCGTGCTGGTGGTAAATCCGTTTTACCGTGATGTGCAAGGTGCGGCACTGCCGGATGGTATAGAGTTTCCAGCGCCGGAAGCCCGGGCAATTCTGAATCCCATGCGGGCAAAACTGGTAAAAGATGCGGTAGTTAGCGACGCTCGGGCGTTTTTCAGTTTTATGGACAGCCAAGCCGTTGTTGATTCAACTAAACCCGGAGCAGTAATGGGATACTGCATGAGTGGTGCCTTTACTATGTTTGCTGCGGCTGCTATGCCGGAGAGAATTGGTGCTATTGCGAGTTATCACGGCGGCGGACTGGCTACCGATAAAGACGACAGCCCGCATTTAACCGTTGAAGCATCAAACGCCGTTGCATTGCATGCCATTGCGGAAAACGATAACGAACGCTCGCCAGAAATGAAACCTCTGCTTATACAAGCCTATGAACAAGCAGGTTTAAGTGCCGACATAGCGGTGTATCCAGGCACGTTACACGGTTGGACACCACCTGATTCAGCGGTGTATAACGAGGTTCAGGCAGAACTTGCCTGGTCTAAAACCCTTATCATGTTTCGCAAAGCCTTGATTTAATGAAGAATTGATTCACTCACATGCCATCAAACCGATGGCATGTGAGTGAAAATAGTTCAGGGATCAGGGTTCTGCTGGCACTTCCGGTGAACTTGACCAGGCAGAAATCACTGCTTTTACCAGCGTTGCCAACGGGATCGCAAAAAATACCCCCCAAAAGCCCCACAAGCCGCCAAAAAACAATACCGCCACTATGATGTACAAGGGGTGTAAACTCACGGCTTCAGAAAACAGTATAGGTACCAGCAAATTACCATCTAACGCCTGAATAATGCCGTAAGCAACCATCAGATACCAGAACTCAGGTGTAATACCCCACTGGAACATCGCAACCACAGCGACCGGAATAGTCACAACGGCGGCGCCGATATACGGAATTAATACCGATAAGCCAACCAGTACACCGAGCAATAACGAGTACCGCAAATCCATAATGGCAAACGTTACACACGACACGGCACCAACGATAATAATTTCGATAACCTTGCCGCGAATATAGTTGGCAATTTGCACATTCATCTCGTTGCCAACCTGCGTTATTAACCTGCGCTCCCGTGGCAACAAGCGGGAAATACTCTCGGTGAAGTACGGCTTGTCTTTCAACATGAAAAACACCATCAGCGGCACTAAAATAAGGTATATGAGTAGAGCCGCAACACTGGCAATAGAGCTAAACGACGCTGACAGCGCTTCCTGTCCAAAATCTACCAGGTGCTGGTTTGCACCTTCCATCATCTCATATATTTGTGAAAACTGAACGTACTCAGGGTATTTGTCGGGCAGCGTCAGTAACCAGTCCTGGGCTTTCTGCCAGATGTTCGGCAACTCCTGAACCAGACTCATGCTCTGCTTGGTTACCACGGGCACCAGGCCAATCAGCAATAAAACCATCACAGACACAAAGCAAAGCAGTACCAGACTGCACGATAACGTGCGCTTCATGCCAATGCGGGTTAACTGTGATACCGGCCAATCGAGCAAGTAAGCTATAACAGCAGCAACAATAACCGGCATCAGCATATTCCCCCAAATCACCAGCACGGCACTGGTGATCAGTATGAGGATCAGCAGCATGGTGGCATCGGGATCGGAAAATTTGCGTTTATACCACCTACCAAAAATACTTAACATGTAGACATCCTATGTAATTCCTTTACGGGTAATCACTTTACTTACGGGCCGGGCTGGCATACATGACCGTGAATTTTTCAACTACGCTAAATTCAACAACACCACAACATGCAGCGGTAAGGGGCGTTACTATACCGGTATATAGTGCCCTGCACTAGGTCTGGTGCGATGAATTCGCAATACTGTCAGACATGACAATTTTACGGTAAGACGCTTGCTTGTATAACAGGCTTGTGTTGTGATCCTATTAGGTTATGTTTGCTTATTAAACAGGCAAATAGCTACTTTTAATTCAGAAAAAAAGGAACTGTCAGGCAAACTGTTGTCCAATAATCAGCAGTATTGGGTGTTTGCCAGGGGAATCATGATTTCATCGCTATTTTTTAGAAGCTCTATCGTTAGTGCAATATTGGTAACGCTTCTGGTTGCCGGTAAAGCCGAGGCGCAAACACTTGGCAGTGACAAAAATACATTGCCTGAAATTGGTGTAGTGGCTTCCGAGGCCCTGACACTCGACAAAGAAATACTGATCGGCGACGCGATCATGCGCCAGATGCGCGGTCAGGCACCAATGATTGGCGATCCCGTAATTAATGAATACATTCAGGATTTGGGTAATCGTTTGGTACTCCAGGCCGACAATACCAAGTTCCCTTTTCAGTTTTTTGTAATTAACAACAACGCAATGAATGCCTTCGCATTCTACGGCGGTCATGTGGGTGTTCACACTGGGATCATCACAGCGGCCGATAACGAAAGTGAATTAGCCTCAGTTCTGGCGCACGAAGTAACACACGTTA
Organism: Aestuariibacter sp. GS-14; assembly: GCF_006494365.1. Taxonomy (GTDB): domain Bacteria; phylum Pseudomonadota; class Gammaproteobacteria; order Enterobacterales; family Alteromonadaceae; genus Alteromonas; species Alteromonas mangrovi. Next base: position 228,793 of record NZ_VHIP01000003.1, on the reverse strand, counting down.
CCCAGCGTCACCTTGCGCGAAGAGCACTGTCTCAGCAGCGCAGCTCACCGCTTCAGCTTGCCTCAATGTTTGGCAGTATTTTGTTGGCGATGGCTAATCCGGAAGCCGGTATAGCAGCACTTTCTACTACGCAGGCCATGTCAGCCCAAATGGGCATTGATTACACCCGTTCAAACGAACAGGAAGCCGACCGCATTGGTATTGATATTTTGTATTCTGCGGGTTTTGATCCCAAAGCTACTGCCAGCTTTTTTGGCAAAATGGCCGAACAATACCGTACCAGCTCGCGTCCTCCGGAGCGGTTACTGACCCACCCTTTAACAGAAAAGCGGATTGCCGATGCCCGGATCCGAATGGATGGCTATCCCAATGTGAGGCTTCCACCGAGTAAGACATTTCATCTGGCAAAAGCCAGAATTCAGGCTCGCTATCAGTTTAAGCCGGATTACTCTCTGGAGTATTTTCAGGCAATGAATGACACTGGTACCTATTTGATTAAAGAGGCCGCCCAGTATGGTTTGGCCATTGCCCTGTTTGAAAACGAAAAGTACCAGCAAGCTAAAGCAATCAACGACGCGCTATTACTTCAAGACAAAGAGAATTTGTTTTACCTGGATTTAGCCACAGACATTGAGATTGCGCTGGGCAACCCACAAAATGCCATCACTCAATTAGAACATGTGTTGGCGCAAAAGCCGCGCAACAGCGTGGTTGTATTGAACCTGTCTAACGCATTGGTATCAGCCAAGCAATATACACGAGCAATCGAATTACTGCGTGATTACCTGTTGATTCATCCACAGGACGAAATTGCTTATCAAATCCTAACCGATGCTTACAAAGGTGAAAAGTTGTACATGGGAATGCATCAGAGTAAAGCAGAACTGCTAGCGTTATACGGCGCGTATCCCAATGCAATAGACGAATTACAATACGCTTTTAACTTTACTGGCGACAATCACCTGGAAAAGCAGCGCATCAGAGCGCGCATCCAACAGTTCCGCGACGAACAAGAAAAACTGAAGCAAATGCAATAAACGAAGTAGCGCTAGTTTGATGAAAGTGCTGTCAGTAAAGCCTTAAGTCCTGCTTCGGTTTGCTCTCCGTGTAACGTTTGTATCAGCTGCCCGTCGGGTGAAATGATGTAGGTTGTTGGCAATACGCTGGGCATGGGCACAGGTAGGTTTGCAACGTCTGTACTGTTCACCACCGGGAACTGAATGTCCTGCCGGGCAATCATGGCATTCAGTTCTGCTGCTGCTAAATTGTCGTAGCTCACCCCCAGAATTCGCGCCTCACCAGAGCGGTAAAATGCATTTAATTCAGGTAACTCACGTAAACAAGGTGCGCACCATTCGGCGAAATAATTAATCACTGTCCAGGACTCCGATTGCCAGGAATACGCTTTACCGTCTGCCGTGGACAAGGTTACATCGCTACCCGACATTTGGCGCTGCGCAAATACCCCTGCCAGCATGGCAGCCAACGCCAAGACAATCAGAACCGCGGTCTTAATTGATCCTCGTTGTTGCGTTTGTCGTTTAAAATCTGCGACAATTTTCAATTCGTTCAAGCCGATACTCCTTCGCGCTAACAAAACAGGATATGAGAAACGCACATGGCAGAATTAAAAATACTACACAATCCACGCTGTTCAAAGAGCCGTGAAACCTTAGCATTGTTACAGGATAAAGGCTTAACGCCGGAGGTTGTGGAATATTTGAAAGAACCGCTGAACGTAGCCGAGTTAAAAACGCTGTATGTGCAGTTGGGTTTAACTGACGTAACCAGCATGATGCGCGTAAAAGAAGCGGAATACAAAGACGCCGGGTTAGATAACCCATCAACCACAGATGATGAGCGTTTCGCAGCCATGGCTGCGTGTCCCAGATTGATGGAACGTCCAGTGGTAATTAATGGGGGCGTGGCAAAAATTGGCAGGCCGCCTGAGTCGGTACTGGATATTCTGTAAATGGGTCCGGTATTAATTCTGTACTACAGTCGCCACGGTGCTACTGCTGCACTGGCGCGGGCTATTGCATTGGGTGTTGAAGCGACAGGGGCAACCGCCCGGCTTCGCACTGTGCCACCATTAGTAACAATAGAAGAAAACAACGCGCCGCCGGTTGAGCCGGAATCCGGCCCACCGTATGTGACCCTACAGGATTTAAAAGAGTGCAGCGCACTGGCACTGGGCAGTCCCACCCGATTTGGCAATATGGCTGCCGCGCTTAAGCATTTTTTAGACTCAACCAGCAGTTTGTGGCTGGATGGCGCGCTTATTAACAAGCCAGCCTGTGTATTTACCTCGAGCAGCAGTATGCACGGTGGACAGGAAAGCACTTTACTGTCGATGATGCTGCCGCTGCTCCATCATGGCATGGTAATTTGTGGTCTGCCTTACTCTGAACCAGCGTTGCATAGTACAACCGAAGGCGGCACCCCTTACGGCCCAACGCATGTTGCTTTGAGTCAGCATGGTAACCAGTTAACGCAAACGGAAAAACAATTGTGTATCGCGCAAGGCAAGCGTCTTGCTACACTCGCAGCTTCGCTTAATCAAGGTAATGTTGTATGACCTCCAAGGCTCCATCTATGTCCCCAACTATGGCACCTGCCACCAAAAAATTCCGTTATCTGGCACTCGTTTGCACGCTGGCTTTATTTGTTTGGGTAGTGAGTTGGCAACTTATTTTCACAACCACGGAACAGTATTCACTCAAATTCATATTCCTTATTTATGCCCTTCCCTTACTATTACCGATGTGGGGCATTATTAAAGGCAAACCCTATACGCACGCTTGGGCTAACTTCATTGCACTGTATTATTTGATGCATGGTTTTACCGTGTTATACGCGGAACCGGCAGAACGCGGGTTTGCTATTATTGAACTGGTACTGGTAGTTGGCATGTTTACCGGTTGCAGCGTATATGCCCGGCTTCGAGGCAGGGAATTAGGCCTCGGTTTAAAGAAGTTAAAAGAGGAGATGCAAGAAGAATGCGAGCGGTTTTCAAAGCGATCATAAGCACCACTGTTGCGATTAGTTTAACGACGCTGTTGGCTGGATGTGGCGGTGGCGGCGGCAGTAATGCGCCGGGCAACCCAACGACGCCAACACCAGACTTTACCCGGCTAACGCCGTTAAAATCAGAAAATGGTTTATCTGTTTTTGGTAATGACATTATTGATGTGAATGCCTCTGCTGGGTTTGTGGTGCTGGCCGACAATGGTGAGTCACTGACCAACGTGCAGTGGGAACAAACGTCAGGGCCAGCATTAACATTGTTGGCAGATCAATCACAAGCTATTGGTTTCGACGTAACAGAAACCGGTGACTACGCTTTTACCGTATCGGCCACTACCGCAAGTGGTATTTTTCGCACTGTAACCGTGTCATTTACCACCAGTGATAACACCCCCGAAGACACAGTTAATTTGCGACTGGATCATATGGCTACCGAGCGTGGCCGGGTATCCATTCGGGTTGACAGCCCTTCCAATAAAATCATTACCTCAACCCAATGGACCCAAATTGGTGGCCCTGCCCCTGCTGAAATCACCTATCAGGAAGACCGCACCAATGGCCCTATGCGCTCGGCATTTATGGAAGCCCCTGAGGTATCCCGCGACGAAGTGATGGCGTTTCGCGTGACTGCTACTTTTGATGATGGCACTACAGCCAGTGATGACGTGCTGATCGGTGTAAAAGAAGCCAGTATCGTAAACTCGGCGATTTTCACCGATATCGAGATGTACGTTACTACCGATTTACGCCCCTATAATCCGAATACGCCTTATGCAGATGCGCTGTTGGAATGTGTTTACAACAACACAGTAGTGAATAGTTGTTCATTCGACAAACTCCCACTGATTGGCATGGATACCCTGTCACCTACTATCGACACTATTTTAGATCGTACACTTGTCTCTCACGCCTGGATGGGTGAGCGTTTCAGGGAGTTTTTAACTCAGTCTGCGGCGGCAGAGGACATCATAAAATTACTGCGCGGTGTAACTGCCGTTGTTATTTCGTACGATGTACGCCCGTCTTTTTATTGGGTAAGAACCGGTGCGATCTATCTGGATGCCCGCAACTTTTGGCGCACACCACAAGAGCGCGACACCATTAACACTATTCCCGATTACCGCAGTAGTTTTGGTAACGAACTGCAATTTGGCATTTACTGGCGGTACGTGAAAGACGGCGAATACTATTATCCTCAGTCGTCATTAGCGGCCAGCAGCCGACTTTCGAAGAGTTTCGATCAACTGGAAGCATCACTGGCCTGGCTGATGTACCATGAACTGGCTCACGCCAATGATTTCTTTCCCCCCTCAGTTTGGTCAAGTGTTGATTCATCGAGCAATCCATTGAGCCATTTCCAGCGTTACGGTGCACAATCCTCAATAATGTCATCAAACTATCCGTTGCAATCGGCATTACTGGAAGGATTGGCAGATGTATCATTTGGTGGTGAGGATGCAACGACTGCGCAGAAAAATACCACGCCAGCCGAGGTTGCTGATGCGTTCAGTGCTGACATTGCGCCCGCCTATTATGCCTATTACACCGAGCGCGAAGATTACGCTATGTTGTTTGAGCAATTTATGATGCTCTATCGCATGAATGTAAGCGCCGATGTCGCGGTTATTGGCCGAAACAACAACGACGATGCGCTAATCACCTGGGGGCAGCGTCATCGCATTAATCAGGACACACTACAAGTTAGAACGGCATTTGCGGTACAGCGCATCCTGCCCGACCTCAACGTGTCCAGCATTCAGGCGGATTTACCCGATGTTATTCAAATGCCGGCCGGCCAGTCGTGGTTCGATTTGGTTACATTAGACAGTGCCGGAAACCTGCGTTTCCTGACAAGCGGAAAAGAAGCAAACTCCCAAGCAACACTGCCGCCTTTGCAGATTGCAGAGTTTGAGCGTCATTTACACTAGGGCGTCTTGATCTTTGCTGTATAAATTTTGTTCGTTCTAGGTGTTCAGCGATCGCGGCGCATGTTCGCAGGTGCAGTGGTTCTGCATCAAGAGCATGCAACAAAGAGCGGTGGACACCTAGAGCGAACCCTTCGGGCAGCGCCTGTGCAACATTTCTACTGCTTCAGCCCAAGTTCATGTAGATAACTACACTTCACTTGCGCTTAATTGTATAAATATCGCACAGACTGCTGCAAAATCATACAGCAAAGTTCAACACGCACTAGATTAAAATTCAGAGGTAAGCGGGCTATTGGCGTAATGACATTATTCCGATAGCTCGCGCTTCACCAGCGCGACGGAAATTTTCTTTTGTTCCTGTAGCGAGCGTTGATCCAGTCGCTCCAACAACGCCATTAAGCTTGGCAAGTCGCGCTGACTGTGATTCAACAGGTAATGCAGCGCTTGTTCAGACAGATTTAATCCACGTTGTTGCGCTCTGGAACTTAACACTTCAGCACGCTCTTCGTCGGTTAAACCCACTAATTGAAATGTTAACCCGGCACTGAGCCTGGAGCGCAGATCAGGCAATAAAAATTCACTGTGCTGGGGCCCAAGTTGCGAAGCAAAAATCAACAAGCCAACCCCAGTTTCACTCACCCGGTTAATCAAATCGAATACCGCTTCTTCCCAGGCTTCATTGCCACCGATATGCTCAAGGTTATCCAGACAAATCACTGGCAATAATTCCAAAGAATCCAGTACTCTTGGCGATAAGCCTATCAGGTCTGCACAATTGAGGTACACATGTGGAATATCGCGAGCAGCCAGTTGATGACACACAGCATAAAGCAGATGACTTTTGCCCTTGCCATTACCGCTAACCAGATTGATCAACGGAATCGACGCCGCATGTAAAATTGCCAGCGACGGTTCTTCCCGCCAGTTGGGTGAGTGCTCAGCGACACAGGCAAGCAACGTCAGAACCTGTTCATTACCTCCTGCCACAAAACTGGCAAAGGTTTCATCATCAGGCAGAGTTACTGGCAAAGGAAGCTGCATAAATCACTGACTCCAGAAATAATGCATGCCTTCCAGAGGCTGACCAAACGCATCTCTAAGTGGCTGTAAACGGTTATCGAGACTCAACACCGCGCGCAAATCTTTCTCGCTGCCAAGCAGATGTAAGCTAAATGTACTTACTGTACCTTGTTGGCGTACTAAGGTAACGCTTTCGGTAACACTTAACGCTTCTAGATATTGTTGAACGGCAACATAACCACGTAAATCATGCAAATTACCCACAGACAATTCTATACGCTGTTCGCTATTGGCATCGCCAGGCAAAATAGCGTAAGTCTGGCCCAAATGATCGGCATAACGGTTGATTAGTTGTGTTATTAACTCATTAGGCTCGTCGCCAATCAGTGTACCGTGAACAACCTCCGAGGAAGCGCCGTTAAAAGGAACGTAGAAAAAATCCAATGAATAACGGCCTTTCTTTGCTCTGGCTGCCAGGGTTGAAAACTCTTCCTGGGTAAACAACGGGCCGTCGTCGAGTGCAACTGGAGTGATGTGACCTTCCGGCAATGCCAGCAACGCTTCTTGTACGCTTTCCGCCTGTTGCAGGGGTTGCTCCAACCGCGGCTCAATGAAGTCTGATTGTGTTACTGCCGATGTCTCAGGCTCTAATCCGCTCGTATTGGTAGCGTAATCTGTACCCGGTAACACGAAGTCCCGTGTACGATTGCGATAAATGCGGGCACCTAATACAAAATCCACGTTGTATCGTGCGGATGCCAGATTAAGCTGACGAGGAAATAACCCCCAAACGTCAAAGGCGTTAATACGCGCAGCGTCGTCTAAATCCATCAGTGGAAACGTTAACGGTACCCCTCGCACTTCAGCTTCACGCCGAGCGGTAATAGCAAACTCGTTTACCTGTCCATCGCCAGTGATACGCCGCTCGCCTTTGTCATTTTCTGTCGCCAGCCACAACAAGGCATCAGGGCGACGATCTCCCCAAATGGGCAGTCGCTCGCGTTTTAGTACCGTTTCTAATTGTTGGCGGTCGAATTCGGCAACAAAGTATAGCTGACCGTTTTCCTCCGTATAGCGGTAAGCTCTTAAGTACCGATTGGCATCTTCACTGATTGTTTTCAGTGCCTGATAACTACTGATATCACCCTGCCCGGTAAATTTGATCAATAATTGCGTGAGTGCCTGACGGGTAGCTGCGCGCTGCGTACGACTATTGCGATCATCTACTGCCACTTTTGCAGATTGGATGTTAATTGTTGAACTCGCCTGTACAGGCAATAGTATCTGGATCAACATGCTGCCCATTATCAGAACAGCACAACATAACTTTGTTTTAGCAATCATAAACCACTTAAGCAGAACGCTTTCTCCCTATCCCTGAACAGCAACATCTGTTCGGAAGTGAGTGACTTCGAGTAGTGAACAGCAATCGCTTTACTCAACTTTCGACCTTTTTACATTCACTGACTATTTGCAAATCACTTCTGGTACCAACTGGTCAATACAGTGGTGATAATTTTTGTATTGTGAGCTATTTAAATCTGATTTTCACCACAAAAATGAGCATTGTGCTGATCTATCCCGATGCATCTGTACAGAAAACAACCGCTCAACCCCAAAGGTCAATATTGACGACCAATATCCGCTGGCGGTACCTCTTGTCCCCTGTTGGGAATAATACACATTTCCTGCTTAACTTGAGGGATTACGCATTGGACTTAGAGACGGATACTGGTAGAATCCGCGCATTCAAACCCGTCCACCTAAAAAGGCTTGCCCGTGACTGACAAAAATACCTCGTTAAGTTATAAAGATGCAGGCGTCGACATCGATGCTGGCAATCAATTAGTAGAACGTATTAAATCGGTAACCAAACGCACTAACCGACCAGAAGTACGTGGAGGTCTGGGTGGCTTTGGCGCACTGTGTGCGCTGCCGGAAAAATACAAACAACCGTTGTTGGTTTCAGGCACCGATGGCGTGGGTACAAAGCTGCGTTTAGCCATGGACTATGCGCGTCACGATAGCGTGGGTATTGATTTAGTTGCCATGTGCGTGAACGACCTGATAGTTCAGGGTGCTGAACCCCTATTCTTCCTGGACTATTACGCCACAGGTAAACTCAATGTAGACACCGCGGCCGACGTAGTATCGGGAATTGGTGCTGGCTGTGAGCAGGCAGGTTGTGCACTTATTGGTGGCGAAACTGCTGAAATGCCCGGCATGTACCATGGTGACGACTACGATATCGCTGGCTTCTGTGTAGGCGTGGTAGAAGCCTCTGAGGTTATTGATGGAGCCAATGTTACTGCTGGCCAAAAAATCATTGCGCTGGGTTCATCGGGTCCGCACTCAAACGGCTATTCTCTTGTTCGTAAAATTATTGAAGTAAGTGGTGCCGATGTAACACAACCATTGGAAGGTAAGCCAATTATCGACCATTTGCTAGAACCCACAAAAATCTACGTTAAATCCGTTCTCAAGTTGCTGGAAACAGTAAAAGTGTCGGCTATTTCTCACATTACCGGTGGCGGTTTCTGGGAAAACATTCCTCGTGTACTGCCTGAAAATGCGAAAGCCGTAATCGACGGAAAAAGCTGGGAATGGCCAGCAGTATTCAAATGGCTACAAACTAACGGCAATGTAAAAACCCGCGAAATGTACCGCACATTTAACTGTGGTGTAGGTTTGATTATTGTAATTGATAAAGCCGATGTTGATTCAGCTCTGTCTATTTTAACGCAAGCCGGTGAAAACGCCTGGTTGATTGGTAGCATTGCTGAATTAGATGGTGATGCACAAGTAGAAATTACCGAGTAATGCCGATGTCCAGTGCAGTGCCTAATATTTGTGTATTAATCTCCGGAAACGGGTCAAACCTTCAGGCCATAATTGATGCTGTTGCGGCGGGTAAAATTCACGGCAAGATTGCCTGTGTGATATCAAACCGTCCAGACGCCTATGGTTTAGAACGTGCAGAAACCGCAGGGATCCCTGCGGTTTGCCTGGACCACAAAACCTTTGATGATCGCGAAAGTTACGACGCTGCACTGATGCAAACGCTCGACAGCTATGCACCCGACTGCGTAGTGCTAGCAGGTTTTATGCGAATCCTTACCGCTGATTTTGTTGATCATTATCTGGGTAAATTATTGAACATTCATCCATCCTTGTTGCCTAAGTACAAAGGGTTAAATACGCACCAACGCGCCATCGACAATGGCGACGAGGAGCACGGATTAAGCGTTCACTTTGTAACACCAGAACTTGACGGCGGCCCGGTCATCATTCAATGTAAAGTGCCGGTGTTTAGCGACGATGATGCTGGTACACTGGCTCAGCGGGTGCAGGAACAGGAACGCCATATTTACCCATTGGTGGTACACTGGTTTTGCAGTGGCCGGTTATCAATGAATAATAATAAGGCAGTATTAGATGGGAATCTTCTTCCAGAAGGCGGTTACGCTAACGATTAAGCGTGTTATTTGCATATCTCTGCTCGGCCTGTTTTCTTCAACAGGCTTAGCGTCCACCAAATCAACTCATATCGCCGAAGTCCAACTACAACCTTTTGAAGCTGTATACTACGCTTATAAATGGGACGACAATCTGGGCTCGGCAAAAGTTTCATTAGAAGCGTTATCACCTGGGCTGTATTCACTGACTTATCAATCAAAATTATCCAAGTTCTTCCTCACAGACAAACGTTTTGAACACTCTATTTTTAGAGTCGACGGCGATACTATTACGCCGCAGGAATACAATTATTCCCGCACCGGCACGGGTTCAGATAAAGCACTAAAAGTCACATTTCATGCAGGACCACCCGCCTTTATTGATATCGACAATGATGGCGAACAAATGCAGTTACCCTGGCAAAACGAATTGGATAACCAGCTTTACCGACTCGACCTGACAGTAAGACTGGCACAGGGTGTAAAAGAACTGGATTACCAGTTTATTAACTATCGCGGTCAGCAAAAACACTATGGCATGCAGGTTCATGGGGTTGAAAAATTAACCTTGCCCTATGGCGACATCGAAGCGATTAAAGTTGAAATAGAACGCGACTCTGGTTCGCGGGTAACTTACGCTTGGTTTGCGCCAGAACTAAATTATCAGATGGTAAGGTTACAGCAGTTTAAAGACGGTGAAGAGCAAGGTGATTTGCGCTTAAAAGCCTACGCTCCCATGTAAACAGAATTTGACTCAATTGCGCGGCTTCAGCCGCGCAATTGGCTTTTAACTATTATCTTTCCAATTGTATTTCCCTTCAATTAACTACCTCTAAGCGAACTTCGTTTATTACACGGATTTAACACCGTTTTTACTTGATTTTTCGGCTATGCAGAGATAGTTTTAACGTATTCTGGTCAGACCTCAACAGTAGATTATGAGGAGTAAAAATGTCTGATTTAGTGTGGATCATTATCGTGTTGGTCGCACTCGCAGTGTGTGCCTATAAACGATTTACCTTAACTAACACCGTAGCAATCGGCGCGGCTGCGCTAATTATTGCAACGCTGTTTGGCAGCCTGGGCTTTTTCAGCTGGGTGTTCTTTGCATTACTTGCAGTCCCCTTTGTAGTGCCTTCGGTACGTATTCCTTATCTCACTACACCCATGCTGGCATTTTATCGCAAAGTAATGCCTGAAATGTCATCCACTGAACAGGAAGCCATTGATGCAGGTACCGTATGGTGGGATGGAGAAATTTTCTCTGGCCGTCCAAACTGGCATACCCTTCATGCTATTCCTAAAGGGCGCTTAACCGCCGAAGAACAGGCTTTCCTGGATGGTCCGGTTGATCGCGTGTGCAGTATGATTGACGAGTGGCAGGTAAACCATAAAGATGCCGATCTGCCCCCTGAAGTATGGGCCTACCTGAAAGAACATAAGTTCTTTGCCATGATCATTAAAAAGGAATACGGCGGTCTTGATTTTTCTGCCTATGCCCAATCCCGCGTAATAGCCAAACTGGCGGGCACCAGTGCGGTGCTCTCGAGCACAGTAGGCGTGCCTAATTCGTTAGGCCCGGGGGAATTGCTCCAGCATTATGGTACCCAGGCTCAAAAAGACCATTATTTGCCGCGACTGGCAAAGGGTGACGAAATCCCCTGCTTTGCATTAACCAGCCCGGAAGCGGGTTCCGATGCGGGTGCCATTCCCGATCAGGGCATTGTGTGTAAAGGCGAATGGGAAGGTGAAGAAGTGCTGGGTATGCGTCTTACCTTTGACAAACGCTATATCACCCTGGCACCGGTTGCTACTGTAGTGGGCCTGGCGTTTAAACTGTATGACCCAGACCAATTGTTAGGTAACAAAACCGATTTAGGTATTACCTGTGCGCTCATTCCACATGACACTAAAGGGCTGGACATAGGCCGTCGCCACTTCCCGTTAAATACGCCATTCCAAAACGGTCCGGTACGCGGAAAGGATATTTTCGTTCCACTTGATTTCATTATTGGTGGCGCTGACATGGCCGGTAAAGGCTGGCGCATGCTGATGGAATGTTTGTCGGTTGGCCGTTGTATCACCCTGCCCTCTACTTCAGCGGGCGGTGCAAAAGCCTGTGCCATGTCTACCGGTGCCTATGCTCGCATTCGTCGTCAGTTTAAAATTCCTATCGGACACATGGAGGGCGTGGAAGAAATGCTTGCCCGTATCGGTGGCAATGCTTACATGATGGACGCCGTAACGCGTTTGTCTACGGTAGGTGTAGACCTGGGTGAAAAGCCCTCCGTGATCTCTGCCATTTGTAAATACCACCTCACTGAGCGCTCACGTATCGTGGTAAACGATGCGATGGACGTGCATGGTGGTAAAGGCATTATGCTGGGGCCAAACAACTACCTGGGACGTGGTTATCAGGGCATGCCCATTTCGATTACTGTGGAAGGCGCAAACATTCTTACCCGCAACATGATGATTTTTGGTCAGGGCGCTATGCGCTGCCATCCTTATGTTCTGGAAGAAATCAAAGCCGCAGCAATTGACGATAATGACGAAGCGATTCAGGCGTTCGATAAAGCCGTATTTGGCCACATTGGCTTTGCCCTTGCCAATGCGGTGCGCAGTTCGTGGTTTACACTCACCCACGGATATCTGCACAGCTCACCATTCAAAGACAGCACTGCGCGATATTATCAATTGCTACAAGGTTACAGTGCCAACCTGGCGCTACTTACCGACGTATCGATGGGTATTCTGGGCGGCTCACTTAAACGTCGCGAGCGTTTATCTGCGCGCTTAGGCGATTTGTTGAGCTACATTTACCTGGCAAGCGCAACATTAAAACGCTTCGACGAAGAAGGTCGTCAACACGAAGATCTGCCCTTAATGCACTGGGCTATGCAAGATTGCATTTATCAACTGGAAACCGCCTTAATGGACTTCCTGGATAACTTCCCGATTGGCTGGCTGGGCAAGGTACTTAAGTGGAAATTAATTCCATTTGGACACCGCGTAAGCAAACCCAGTGATGAAACGGAACACCAAATCGCACAGCTATTGCAAACACCCGGAACAGCGCGAAGCCGTCTGGGTGATGGCCAGTATTTAACCCGCGAACCAGGTAGCTTACCCGGTGAGCTGGAGCAAACGCTGGATGATGTGATTGCGGCTGAACCCGTGTTCGACAAGGTTTGTAAAGCACTGGGAGAAAAGCGTCAGTTTACCCAACTGGACAAACTGGCTGATATTGCTATTGAGAAAAAACTCATTACCGATGAAGAAGCTGATTTGCTGCGTCGTACAGAGGCTGGCAGAGCGAAAATCATCGCAGTAGATGACTTCGCGCACGAAGAACTGGTTGCAGCTATTCGCTAATATAGCGTTGATATTAACCGTTGCAAAAGGAAGCCAATTGGCTTCCTTTTCTTTTTTACACTATTACATTTTTGATCTGAACATAAAATAAACGGCCCCTACCATACACAAACCCGCCCATAAATAATCAAGCTTTAACGGCTCCTTTAAGTACATCACCGAAAACGGGACAAAAACGGTTAGCGTGATCACTTCCTGAAGTATTTTAAGCTGTGCCACCGACATAACCGTAAAACCAATGCGATTTGCCGGTACCTGAAACAAGTATTCTATAGAGGCAATTCCCCAACTCACCAGCGCCGCAATAATCCAGGGTTTCTGATTAAGCTCTTTCAGATGCGCGTACCACGCGAAGGTCATAAAGATATTGCTGCAAAAAAGCAGCCCAACAGAAATTAACAGCGGAGACATAACAACCTGCCAGTGTAAACAATTGACGGAGTAATAAGCTACAAAGTCTGAACTGTTATATACCTGAGTTCAATACACTTTTGTGGCTTAATCTACAGCATTCAGTAACGCAGACGCAGGACAGGTCAACCAGGTAGTGTTAGCTGCGCAAGGCTGCTGTTTGGAAAAGCTGTTGTTTTTCGGCTGCCGTCAAAAAGGCTTGCTCAACGGCATTGCGCTGTACCGAGTCCAGTTGGGTATCCGATAACTTAATTACCGTTTTTGCGACATGAAATTCGTGAGCCAGATTGATAGCCGATACACCGGGATCATCGGTGTTTAACGTGACGGCCAAACCTGCATCCAGAAACGCTTTTAAAGGATGATTTGCAGTATCTTCTACTGTTGCAGTTTGATAATTGGATGTTGGGCAGGCTTCTATTCCAATATTGTGTTCTGCCAGATAACGCATTAACCGTGGATCCTGTTGCGCAGCAACACCGTGCCCAATACGCTGCGCGCCAAGCAATTCGATGGCATGCCAGATACTTTGTGGCCCGTCAGCTTCACCTGCATGCACGGTAATGTGCCAACCAGCATCACGGGCCTGCTTAAAGTGCGATACAAACAAAGGCGCAGGAAACCCCAGTTCATCACCGGCTAAATCTAATGCCGTAATATTATCTTGATGCGCTAGCAAACCTGCCAGTTCTTGCGAACAGGCATCGGTACCAAACGTTCGGCTTAGTATCCCAATCAGATTCACCTTAACGCCAAAGTCCCGCTCACCATCTTTACATCCCTGAACAACGGCTTCCACAACACGGGCAACCGTTAACCGATGCGTTTGTGCCATGTAATACGGTGAAAAGCGCAGCTCAACGTAGTCGAGTCCTTCTTGATTGGCGTCTTCTACGTTTTCATATGCAATACGATAACAGGCATCATAATCGGCTAATACCGATACACCGCAGTCGAGCTTGGCCAGGAACGCCAGTAAATCACTGGTTTTGTCCTGAATCTGACAAAATGGGATGAGCCCCTCAGCAGAGGATGCTGGAAGTGAAAGCTGGTGTATTTGCGCCAACTCCCAAATGGTAGCCGGGCGAATGTTGCCATCCAGATGCCGATGAAGATCTACTTTTGGTATGCGTGGGTTCATCGGCACCTCATGAGAAGTATTAATTGATTTGGAGCTTGTCCATTAGCAGCACCGCCTGGGTGCGGGTATTAATATCCAGCTTCTTCAAGGCTGCACTGATATGCGCTTTAACCGTTGCTTCGGTTACATTCATTTCGTGTGCAATTTGCTTGTTCATCATGCCAGAACGCACATAACGCAACACCAGTAACTGCTTGGGGGTCAGCTCTTTAAAGCGCTCAAGCATATCACTCATGTTACTGCTGTGATCAGTGAGTCTCTCAGCAATACTGGCTGGCAACCATTGTTCACCACCTAACACAATGTCAATGGCTTCGGCAATTGAACGTGTGGGCGTGGATTTAGGAATGTAGCCTGATGCTCCCAGCGCCATGGCTTGAGAGATGACATCAATGTCATCATTGGCAGAAACCATCACTATGGGTAAATCGGGTAATCTTTCTTTGGCGGTTGTCAGAGTATCGAACCAGTTTGATCCTGGCATAGACAAATCCAGCAACAGCAAGTCAACGTTATCATTGCGTTTTAACACATCAAACAACGCATCTGTTGAATCAGCTTCGATTACCGATAATCCGTCAAACAAAGGAGTAAGCGCCGCAGTGAGTGCCTCCCTGAAAAGGGGGTGGTCATCAGCTATAACAAATCGCATTTATAAAGGCCTCAATCGCTTCCAACTGCATATCAGCATAGGGTAATACTAAAGATTAACTTATTGAAGTAAAGAATTGGATTGTTGGTGTTTTTTTTCTATTTTTACTTGGATTTCCGCTAAGGCAGAGTAAAATTGCCGCCCGTTATTTGCGCATTGGAGAAATTGTGGCCAATAAAGACAATATTTTTGCAACGCCTCGTGAACATGTTGGCGACTTTTGTTTTGATGATGCTGTAGCTGATGTATTTCCGGACATGATCAATCGTTCGGTTCCCGGCTACCAAACAATCATCGAAACCATCGGCGAACTTGCAGAGGCTTATGTTACGCCACACTCTAATGTGTATGATTTGGGTTGTTCACTGGGTGCAGCCTCATTATCGGTGGCACGCCATTGCCCGCCAAATCAGTGTCAGATTCAGGCCATTGACAGCTCCGCTGCGATGGTAAAGCGCTGCCAACGCGTAGTTGAAGCATTCAATTTACCTAACAAAATTCACGTTTGCGAAGGCTTTGCTCAAACAGCCCAAATTCACTATGCGTCTATGGTGATCATGAATTTTACCCTGCAGTTTATTGCACCAGAAGAACGCAGCGCAGTCATAAAAGATATCTACGACGGACTCAATACCGGTGGCATATTTGTGTTGTCGGAAAAAGTGCAGCACGAGCAATCGGCAGGCAATGCGTTGATTAACAATCTGCATCTGAATTTTAAACGCAAAAATGGTTACAGTGAGTTAGAAATCAGTCAAAAACGGGCAGCACTGGAAAATGTAATGCTTATCGACAGTTTCAGTACTCATGAACGCCGTTTACGTGACATTGGGTTTTCTGACGTGGTGATGTGGTACAAGTGCTACAATTTCATGTCGCTGGTGGCAATTAAATAAGGGGTTGCTAATGAGTGCACAGGCTTTGTTTTCTGACGCCTACCGGGATTTGCTGGATGGCCCCCTTTCCCACTGGTTAAATACCCTGCCACAACAACTGGATGACTGGTACAGCCATGCGTTGCACGGCGAGTTTAAAAAATGGCAAAAGCTGGTTGAAAAGCTACCCGCTATAAACGCCACCAGCCTGGATTTAGTTAACAGTGTAACAATAGAAACAGACCCGCCCATAACAGAATATCAGCAAAAGTTCATTGAAGGATTGTTGCGGCAATTTATGCCTTGGCGAAAAGGTCCGTTTCATCTGCATGGCATTCATATTGATACGGAATGGCGATCAGACTGGAAGTGGGATCGCGTTAAACCCCATATAGCGCCGCTGGCGGGTAAGCAGGTACTGGATGTCGGTTGTGGCAGTGGTTATCACCTCTGGCGTATGCGTGGTGAAGGGGCTGCCAATGTATATGGTATCGACCCTACTCAGTTGTTCCTCATTCAGTTCATGGCTATAAAACACTTTATTGGCAAAGCGCCGGTGCACCTGTTGCCTTTGGGTATTGAACAAATGCAACCGCTCAAAGCCTTTGATACGGTTTTTTCGATGGGCGTGTTGTACCACCGCAAAGATCCCATTCAATTTTTGCAACAACTGAAAGACCAGTTAAAACCCGGCGGTCAACTGGTGCTGGAAACGCTGGTTGTTGAAGGTAATGAGAATACCGTAATGATGGCCGGTGAGCGCTACGCACAAATGCGTAATGTGTGGTTTTTGCCCAGCTGTGACGCATTAAAAGTATGGTTAAGCCGCTTAGGTTTTGTAGACTGCCAAACCGTGGATGTCAGTGTTACCTCAATCGAAGAGCAGCGCGCCACTTCGTGGATGACCAATCATTCACTGGCAGACTTTTTAGACCCTAATGATCGAAGCAAAACCATTGAAGGCTACCCCGCCCCGGTTCGAGCGGTGATCACCGCTATAAAAAAATAGAACCACAACCCCTCTGCTTGCTTACTCAATCGAGTAGTTGCCTGGCCTGTAAAAATTACAGGCCATCTGCCCTATTGCTACATTTCAGTGAATTTACCCAGGACACAAAACCACAATATCCCGTCCAGAAAAGGCCAGAAAATTAAAATTAACTACAACACGTGATTCATTTTTTATAGGTAATAACTCTTATGATAAAACTCGAATCGAGCAGCAGAGCGCATGAGTTAATGTCCCAGTATGCCCGCGAGTCCCTTTCTTTAATACTCTCGATCCATGAATTAAAAACATCAAACGTTAAGTAAACTTCCATAACTTTTCACGCAACCGAATTTTCTTGTTAGGTATCGATAGTAGTTGATACTACATTTTGACCTCTAAATTGCTAAACCATTACTCCGCAACGAACTTGATTATTTTCTCCCCATAACGAGCAATTAAGTGACCACTTTTTGTGCAACAATCACAGTGCGGCTGGAATTTATTGCCAAACTACCTAACGCTAACCTCACCTTGGCACAGATGTTGTAAGTATCAATTCACCATCAGCTTAGATATTGTGCTATCGGCCCATAACATAAGGCAGCGCCATGGATATTTCTTTATTTCTTGAAGAACATCAGCTTCCGGACAGCTACAAAGACATCGCACAAAAGTGGTTCATTCCATTAGCTGAAGATTTAGCGATGCACTATAACAGTGCAATTAAACCGTATTTTGTGGGTATCAACGGTTGCCAGGGATCGGGTAAATCCACACTTTGTGATTTTCTGGTGTATTACCTTTCACAGCATAAAGGCCTGAACGTAGTATCTTTGTCGCTGGATGATTTTTATTTCGACCAATCCCATCGCAACGCGCTTGCGGTAAAGGTCCATCCATTACTGGCTACCCGCGGTGTACCCGGTACTCATAATACCCCGTTGGCACTCAAAACCTTTGATCAGCTTGGTCAGTATGGAACCGCGTCCATACCGCGCTTTAACAAAGCAACAGACAACCCTTATTCGGTAATTGAATGGCCGGTAGTCAATACACCCGTTGATATCGTGCTAATGGAAGGCTGGTGCTGGGGCGTAATGCCTCAGGAAGAAACAGCATTATCCACACCAGTCAATACGCTTGAAAAACAGGAAGATCCACTGGGTACCTGGAGTCGCTACGTCAACCGGCAACTTACCGAACATTACCTGCCACTTTATGAACGCATGCAATGTTGGATCATGCTTAAAGCCCCTTCGTTTGACCAGGTGTATCAGTGGCGAACCGAACAAGAACACAAATTGGCTGCCCGCGTAGGCAGTGACCATCCTGGCATCATGACCGACCAGCAAATTGCGCGGTTTATACAACATTATCAACGCTTAACAGAGCACGGCCTGTCAACTTTACCAGCCAGGTGTGACTACGTATTCCATTTGGATGCACAACGACAGATAAACCAGCTGACAAAAAAACAACAAAAGGCAGTTAAATGAACCCGTCAGACACCCTGATTTTTACTGACATGGACGGCACATTGCTAGACCACTTCACCTACAGTTTTGCGGCGGCGGCGCCTACTCTGGAAACACTAAAAACAAGAGGAATTCCAGTAATACCCAATACCAGCAAAACATTTTTAGAAATGGTTGAGCTGCGTGAAAAAATTGGCTTAAAAGGGCCGTTTATTATTGAAAACGGTGCGGCAGCTTACATTCCCCATGGCTTTTTTAAACAAAAACCAGCGGGTAC
Source organism: Aestuariibacter sp. GS-14 (assembly GCF_006494365.1). Classification (GTDB taxonomy): domain Bacteria; phylum Pseudomonadota; class Gammaproteobacteria; order Enterobacterales; family Alteromonadaceae; genus Alteromonas; species Alteromonas mangrovi. The sequence continues at coordinate 210,166 of NZ_VHIP01000003.1, read as the reverse complement.
CACTTGGCAGGATGGATTCTGGTGTAAGTCCTTTATTTCGTCCAAAGGATACTGGTTAAAGCTACTGGAGTTAGTAAAAGCAGATTTTGCAGCAGAGTTTACTCACTTTAGCGAAATGTCGATTCAGGAACTCATGGATGCGACAGGCTTGAGCGAAGAAGAAGCCCAACTGGCAGCAAAACGTCAGTTCGGCGAACCCGTGCTATGGCTTGGCACAGAAGACAGGAAACACGCATTTATTCAAGCCGTTAAGGAACGCGGCGCCACACCGCTGGAAGGTGGCAGATTTATTCACATTTCTGGTGATTGTACCAAAGGTAAAGCCCTGCGCTGGTTTATGGAAGAATATCGCCGTCAAACTGCTACCGATGTAACGTCGATAGCTTTAGGTGATGGCAAAAACGATATTGCGATGATGGAGGCGGCAGACATTGCTATACGCATTGCTTCACCTACGCATCAGCCCCCTTCCCTGACTAAAAAAGACAATGTTTATACCAGCACCTTAACCGGCCCTGAAGGCTGGACAGAAATGCTCACACAATTGCTTTCATTGAAAGATTAGGAGGACACATGGCCGATTTTTATCAAAACGGTATAGTTACTACTTTGCACAACCTGTCGAATCGCTCAACTGAAGCACTGGAAGCAGAGTTGTTGCGCTTCTCTCAAAAGCGCCCGATGGCACTGATCCTGCCTTCGTTGTTTTCAGAACTCGAAGGCCCGGCTCTAACGCATATTGTTGATGAACTGGTAAAAGTGCCATACCTGTCTGAAATTGTGATCGGACTGGATCGCGCCGATGCCGACCAATACCGTCACGCCCAGGGATTTTTTAAGCGTTTACCACAACACCACCGGATTTTGTGGAACGATGGCCCTCGTTTAAAAGCCATTGATGAAGAGTTACAGTCGCTTGACTTAGCTCCTAAAGAATTGGGTAAAGGCCGCAACGTGTGGTATTGCATGGGCTATGTACTGGCGTCTAACAAGGCGGAATCCGTTGCATTGCATGATTGCGATATTGTTACCTATAAGCGCGACTTGCTCGCTCGTTTGATTTACCCGGTAGCCAACCCTCAGTTCAACTATGAATTTTGTAAAGGGTATTATGCACGGGTTGCCGATGGAAAAATCAATGGCCGTGTATCACGCCTGCTGGTTACCCCTTTACTACGCGCCCTGAAACGCACGCTGGGCGACAACGAATACATTGAGTTTATGGATAGCTTCCGTTATCCGTTAGCGGGTGAATTTTCATTCCGCCGCGACGTACTGAACGACATCCGCATTCCCAGCGATTGGGGACTGGAAATCGGTGTACTGTCTGAAATGCACCGCAATTACTCACACAACCGCTTGTGCCAAGCTGACATTGCCGATGCCTATGATCACAAGCATCAGGATCTGTCGTTAAATAATGAACAAGGCGGCTTATCCAAAATGTCTATAGACATTACCAAAGCGGTCTTCCGCAAGCTTGCCACACAAGGTTTTACATTCAGCAATGAAATGTTCCGCTCAATTAAAGCAACCTATTTCCGCATTGCATTGGACTTTATTGAAACCTATCACAACGACGCAGTAATGAACGGACTGAGTCTGGATATCCACAACGAAGAAAAAGCAGTGGAAATGTTTGCCAGTAATATCATGAAAGCCGGCCAACACTTCCTTGAAAACCCAATGGAAACACCGTTCATTCCAAGCTGGAACCGGGTAACCAGCGCGGTTCCTGATATTCTGGAACGCTTGCTGGAGGCTGTAGAAGCAGACACTGAAGAATTCAGAGGATAGCCATGACTCAACACTGGAATTACCTACACGAGAAAATCAGCCACCATCTGCAGTTTATTTATGCCGATGTGGTAACCGACATTCCAATGGGTGAACTTGCTACGCAGTTAATGAACACCATTGGTTTGCATAGTGAAGAAGACATAACCATTCCCTCGCCTCATCACAATCACTGGGATGAGCAGGATATCGTTATGATCACCTATGGCGATAGTGTGATGAATCAGCACGAGTCGCCGCTGTTCACATTGTTTCGCTTCTTACACACCTATTGTAAGAGTACCGTGAACAAGGTACACATTTTGCCGTTCTACCCGTTTAGTTCTGATGACGGATTTTCGGTTATTAACTATTCCAGTGTTAACGAAGGTCTTGGCACCTGGTCGGATGTACACCGTATTGCCGCAGAATACGGCCTGATGTTTGATTTGGTTATCAATCACTGCTCATCACGCAGTGTGTGGTTTGATAACTTTATAAAGGGCGATGGTCCGGGCAGTGATTTTTTTATGACTGCAAACCCGACTGATGATTTGTCTGATGTGACTCGCCCGCGCACCAGTCCACTGTTACGAGAAACCGAAACGGCAAACGGTACGCAATATGTGTGGTGTACCTTCAGTCACGATCAGGTGGATTTTGATTTCAGAAACCCCAAGGTACTGCTCACCTTTATTCAAATTATCAAGCATTACATCGACAACGGTGCCAAATTGTTCCGTCTGGATGCCGTCGCGTTCTTGTGGAAAATCATTGGTACAAACTGCATTAACCTGCCGCAAACACACGAAGTGATTCGTTTGATGCGTACGTTAATAGAGCATGTTGATCCCAGTATCATCATCATTACTGAAACCAACATTCCTAACCGTGAGAACCTCACTTACTTTGGTAATGCTAACGAAGCGCACGCGATTTATAACTTCTCGTTGCCACCTTTATTGGTCAATACCATGGTAACGGGTGATTGTACTTATCTGAAAAACTGGATGATGAGTATGCCACCTGCGCAAAACGGAACGACCTACTTCAACTTTATCGCCTCACACGACGGCATTGGTTTGCGCCCGGCTGAGGGATTGTTGAGCGACGAGGAACTGGGCACGCTGGTTCAGGCCATGCAGAACTTTGGTGGCCGGATTTCCTGGCGATCGTCGGAGCATGGTAAGCAGAAGCCGTATGAAATTAACATTACCCTGTTTGACGCTATGCAGGGCACCGTAAAGGGGCCTGATAAATACCAGATCGACCGATTCCTGTGCGCCCACGCCGTGATGTTAGGGATGGAAGGGATCCCTGGTTTATATATTCACAGCTTGTTGGGTACCTCTAACGATTACGAAAAAGTGGCGAATACCGGGCAAAATCGATCAATTAATCGCAAACGCTGGGATTACGGTGAGCTGGAAGCCCTGTTGGACTCGCCGTATTCACAACACCACAAAGTCCTTACCCGTTTGTCACAGTTGATTCGCATACGCAAAGCGCAGGAAGCCTTCCATCCGAATGCCACGCAATTTACGTTACAACTGGGAACAAAATTGTTTGGCTACTGGCGTCAGAGTCTGAATCGCAAACAAAGTATATTTTGTATCAGTAACATCACAGACGAAGAACAATCTATTCTGTTATCTGACATTAACCTGATAGGCACCGACAACTGGATTGATCTGATAAGTCGCGATCAGGTAGCGGATGTACTGGGTTTTATGCAGCTTAAGCCATACCAAACTGTATGGCTAAGTAATATGGACTACGAGGAATACCGAAAGGCAAATGCCTGATTTACAGGCGGTAAACAGCGATATTCTACACTCGCTGTTTGCCGTTATTCTGTTCCCTACTCTCTGCTCAATGGTGTTATACTGCGCGCCTCATTGAATTGTAAGACATTATCATGGCTGCGAATCCCTGGTTACCCCTACAAGATGCGTTAAATACCCTTCTGGCTGCTGCGCCCTCCCCAACTGAATCGGTGAACTTGCCGTTAATGGAAGCGTTAAACCGGGTGGCTAGCCAGGATATCATCGCGCCTATTAACGTTCCGCCCTGTCACAACTCGGCTATGGACGGCTACGTCATGCACGCAGACGATGCAAAAGCCGGTAATCAGTTGCCCATAGTAGCCAGTATCTTCGCAGGCGATACCAATGAGCATGTTATCGGGCGTGGCGAATGTGCGAGGATCATGACCGGCGCGCCGATCCCGGATGCATGTGATGCCGTTGTGATCCAGGAAGATACTGAGCGCACAGATACTCACATAGTGATTATGGAAACCGCTGAAAGCGGTGCCAATATCCGCCAGACTGGGGCAGATATTACAGCCGGACACTGTGTAATTCGTGCAGGCACCCGGTTACGCCCCTCTCATCTTACTCTGCTCAGTTCACTGGGAATGGCAACAGTAGACGTGTATTGCCCGGTTACTATTGGTTTAATGGCCACAGGTGATGAGTTAAAGTCTGCCGGTGAAACGTTGGAGAAAGGGCAAATTTACGAATCCAACCGCATTGGTGTGGCTGCACTACTGAATCAGTGCCAGGTTAATCTGATTGACTACGGTATTATTGCCGATCGACCCGACGCCATTCGCACCGCACTGCACACCGCGTCACAACAATGTGATTTGGTAATATCCAGCGGTGGTGTATCGGTAGGTGATGCGGATTTTATTAAAGACGTATTGGCCGAACTAGGAAAAGTCGCCTTTTGGAAAGTCGCCATTAAGCCCGGTAAGCCTTTCGCTTTCGGGCACATAAACAAGGCGCTATTCTGCGGTTTACCCGGCAATCCGGTATCTGCCTATGTTACAACCGAACAATTGGTGATCCCGCTCATTCGCCATATGCAAGGTGAATCGGTTAACGCGGAATCTCACCGCCAGTTATTACCCGCAACTCTATCGGTATCAATAAAACGCAGAGCAGGTCGTCTGGACTTTCAGCGGGCCACATACCATACCGATGAACACGGTAAGCTGATGGTTACACCACACCGCAAGCAAAGTTCAGGGGTAATGACAGGCATTGTGGAAGCGAACTGTTACATGCTTATTCCCGCAGAAGCCGAACACCTTCAAGCTGGCGATAACATCATGATCCAACCTTTCAGCATTTGGGGTTAAGTACCGGTATGATTATGATTTCCCGGCGCACTGCACTTGAAAGTCGTCGGCTGATAAAACTCGCGTGGCCATTACTGATTGCGCAACTTACCCAGATGCTAATGGGTGTAAGCGATACTATTATTGCAGGGCGTTACAGCGCTATAGACATGGCCGCCGTCGCATTGGGTTTCAGTATCACGATTCCGGTGATGAGCTTTATTCAGGGGATTGCGCTGGCAATCCCGCCACTGGTATCGCGCCTGCATGGTTCAAAAGCCCATCATCAGGTGGCGAACACCACTCAACAAGCAGGCTATTTGCTGTTGCTGATCAGTATTGTGCCGTTTACCGCGGCATTTTTTGCACCCGCCATAGTATCGATATTTCCTATGGATGCCACCCTGGCAACCATTACAGCAGATTACGTGCGATACGTGTTTTGGTCGTTTCCTGCATTTGCCTTGTATCAGTGGGCTCGCAATTACTGCGAAGCACTTGGGCATACCAAACCCAGTATGATCATTACCGTGATTGGCCTAATCGTGAATATTGCAGGTAACTTCCTGTTTGTTTACGGCGGTTGGGGTATTCCAGCATTTGGCGGTGCCGGATGCGGTATTGCGACTGCCCTGATATTTGTAGCCATGAGTATTGCTACGCTCATTTATATTCGCATAGCGCCAAGACTTCAGTCGTTTAAATTGTTTGCACACTGGTACTCACCGTGTCTGGCTGACATTAAGGCTACCTTTTTCTTTGGTCTGCCAATCGCCATGACAATTCTATTTGAAGTGACCTTGTTTGCAGTAATTGCCCTGTTACTGGCCCCCTTTGGCCCAATCGTGGTAGCCGCTCACCAGATCGCACTCAACTTTTCGTCACTGATGTTTATGTTCCCACTGAGCATGGGCATGGCAACGTCTATTCGGGTAGGATACCGAATTGGTCAGAACCGGCCTAACCAGGCTCGCACTGCGGTAAAAAGTGCATTATGCATAGGCGCACTGGTTGCTTGTTTAACTGCCGGCTTTACCATATTCGGGCGTGAGATCATTATTGGCTTATATACAAGTAATAAAGACGTACTTGTTATTTCCTCTCAATTACTGGTATTTGCAGCCATTTTTCAGTTTTCTGATGCGGTTCAGGTCATCTCTGCCAACGCACTGCGCGGCTACAAAGACACCACAGCCATGTTCTATATTACCTTTTGTGCTTACTGGCTAATTGGTTTGCCCGTTGGCGTGATCCTGGGACGTACCGACTGGGTTACCGCCGCCCCGCTCTCAGCAACAGGTTTCTGGCTGGGGATCATCGCCGGATTAACCAGCGCGGCCATTATGCTGGGTGCTCGTTTGTATTACATTCAGCGCAAATTAAAAACTCAGGCTATAAGTGCATGAACAAAACAATCAAAAAACTCGACAATAATGTAATAAAAGCGCTAACGGTGGCGTGTGAAACAGCTAAAACCTGGAACATTGGATTTGAATGGCTAACGCACACTGCAAAGTACAACCATTTCCCCGGCAGCCTGATGGTAACCTGCGTGTTTAACACCGATGAAGAAGTAGCTTCTGCACAACAAAATGGGCACGATACCCGGTTACGCCAGCTTATTCAGCAGCAACTGCTCAAAGCAGGAATAAAATTAAAAGACAGTCGTCATCATGTGCGATATGACAGCGAAGAACGTTGTGCACAAGAAGACGCCGGACACTGGCAAAATCGATTACAGCGCATACTGGGTAAATAACCTGTTAGCCTCAGCGGTAGATCAACCAGCGCAGGTGATCTTAAGCTCAGCGCATTTACCTTGCAGTATTTCAGCACTATAACCATAGTTTCTGATTAGCAAATTCACTGAGGGTGTCATGGAAGATTTTTATGCACTAAGGCTGTTTCTGGCCGCATTTTTCACGTTTGTTGCGGTATTTTATACGTCGTTAGTGATCGTAAAAAACCGGCGTCAAAAGCGAGTAGTGTGTATGGGCCGCCGTTATAGTCAGCATTGGTGGAACCACCTGACTTTCCGGGTGTTTCGCGTTAGCATCTGGCTGGTTTGCGTTGTTCGATTGTTTTACCCAGCCACCGATCAATTTCTTCTCCGATTATCCGCGTTTGAGATACCACAACTGATGTGGGCGGGTGCAACGTTTATGGTAATGGGCTTTGGATTAGCCATAGCCGCTAATTTGTCGTTAGGCAAACAATGGCGCAGCGGTGTAGACAGCACTGCAACACAACAACTGGTAAGTGAAGGGCTTTACAACATCAGCAGAAACCCGGCTTATGTGGGCGTGGCAATTGCTCAGTTTGGATTTTTTATGGCCCTGCCCTCGGTATTTACCCTGATTTGTTTATTGGTGGGTTGGCATGCCCTGTATAAGCAAGTCAACATTGAAGAGGTGGCGCTGAACAAACAGTTTACCGCCCAGTATCAACAATATTTACAGAGTGTGCCACGCTGGTTTTAACATGATCGATTTTATTCCTGTACTCATTTATTTTTTCGCGGTTATCGACCCTATCGGCACGCTACCCGTGTTTATGGCATCCACTGCACACCACACAGCAAGGCAACGACGCAACATTGCATTGATTGCTTTTGCCGCTTCCAGTGTTGTGCTGCTGTTTTTTATTGTTGCAGGTGAATTGATTCTTACCGCCATGCACATTCCTTTACCGGCCTTTCAGATAGCTGGTGGTATAGTTCTTTTCCTGTTTGCGCTTTCGATGATATTTGGTGAGGGCAAGCCTGAACAGGAGCTAAAAATGGCCGACAACGCCAGGGAAACGGCTATTTTTCCTATTGCGGTGCCCTCCATTGCCAGCCCCGGTGCGATGCTGGCGGCGGTATTGCTAACGAAAAACAATGTATATACCATCTGGGAGCAAGCCCAAACGGCGGCAATGATGATGATAGTGCTGGTGATCACGCTACTATTGATGTTGGGCAGCAACGTAATTATTCGAATTATAGGCCCGATGGGCGCAAATATTATCAGTCGCGTAATGGGCTTTATTCTGGCATCGCTGGCCACCACCAATATACTGGCAGGTATTACCGATTATTTTGGTATTGCCCTGCCTCAGTGATGCTGGAGCTTAATGATTGCTGTGCTTAATGATTGCGGCGCTTAATGAAAGTGACGCTCAGTGATAATGACGATCATGGCGATGGGAATGAGGATGTGCGTTATGACCGTGTTCGTGTTGTTGTGCAACATTGTGACGTGAATGCGTATCCGGCTGGTCTGGATGGGGTGACTGTTGCCACAAATCACCAATCACCGGGTCGTCTTCATCAGCATGGCTTTCCCATTTGTAGCGTTTAATCGCCGGTTTCGGATCGCGTTTCCAGTATAGTGCCGCCGCGATCACACCACCTAGTGCCCCAAAGAAATGTGCCTCGTACGAGATACCGGGATCGCGGGGAAATATGCTCATGACCATGCCGCCATACATAAAAAACGCAATCATCATAAGGGCGACTGAACGCTTGTCCTTTCGCAACAGACTTACCGTAAACAAAAAGAAAAACAAACCGTGGCTCACGCCACTGGCACCCAAATGCACCGATTCCCTGCCAAATAACCAAATGCCCACACCAGATGTAAGCCACGCCCACAGCAGCACTTTTCCTTTGGATGAGGGGTAGCCGTAACGCACCATACTGCCCAGCACAATCAGCGGCAGCGTGTTGTTGAAGAGATGCTCGTATGAACCGTGTACCAGCGGCGAGGTTACAATGCCGTACAAGCGAACCACGTCATGCGGGATTACACCCAAAAGTGACAAATCAAGGTGAAATAACACACCGGCAGATTGGATCACCCACAACAGGGCTATTGCAAACACTACGGGCATGATGGATGGGGTGAGTTGGTACGCGTTTTGTCGTTTCATTCCCCAGATATTGGGACGCGAAACATAAAATCAATCTAACCAGTCAGACGGTGAATCTATATCACAAGCCGCTTCCTCCAGTGGCACAATATTAACGGCCTGCGGATTTGCCTGATATCGCTGGCGTATTATTTTGCCCGCCCCCTGATCGCCAGTAAGCAGGGTTAAAGTGCGCCGCTGTGAAGGCGGAAAGATTGCCGGGGCCCCCAGCAATCCGTCATACTGACTGACAGTAATAACCTGCGGCTGATAGGCGCTGCACAATGCCGCTAGGCCATCTGCGGTAATACCGGCTTGATCGCCTAATCCCAACAATAATGCGTCGCGGCTGCTTACTTTTTGATTAGCCAGTTTTACGCTACTGGCTAATCCGCTTTGCCACTGGCTGTTGTATTCAATGACGATATCCTCTGCCGCACTGGCGCAGATAGCGTCGTGCCAATGGCCAGTGATCACCGTTATCCGCTCAATCCCGGCTAGCTTATATTGCTCACAAACATGCCAGAGCAGAGGCAACTGCGAGTCAGGGTGAATGGATAGCAGTTTATTGCTCCCATAACGGCTGGCCTGGCCAGCTGCTAGGAGCACAGCATGAATATTGCTGAAACCGGCTTCTAACTCAGGACTTTTCAAAATGCTGCGCTTCTTCTAACAATTGCGGAATAGGAATAGCGCCTACGGGGCGATATAACACCAGGGTTTCCGCAATCTTATCCTGAATGGTTTGGCGGTTTGGGTCCCAGAACACCTGGAAAAAGCCCAGCAATCCGGTTGCTATACCTGCGCCATAGCCGCCGTAACGACCAAAGCTTTCCCACAAATTGAGCGGGCTTCCGTCGAGTTTCACCACTTTGATACGCAGTAATTTCTTACCGATGGTATGCCCGCGCCACCACGCTGTAAGGACGCTGTAGTACAATGCAGCCCAACCAAAGCCAAGGCCTAGATCACGAATAATTCCTTCAACCCAGCCAATAATACTTTGTGATCGCTGAGTATTGTTGTCGTTACCCAATCCCAGCCTTACTACCGGTTCATCTGCCTTCTTGGTTGACGGCGGTGCGGGGACGGTACTTGCCTGTAACGTGTCGTTGTCTGAGTTGGCCTTGTCTGAGGTGCCCTCATCTGCATTATCCCCCTGCGCTTCCGGCTCTTGTAGAGCATTAAACGCTGCGGTATACAATTCTGATAATTCAGCTCGTGTTTGCGCGTCGATGTCTTTGTCGTTAAAGAACGCCTGAAGTTTGCGATCAAAATCCGATTTTGACATGCCGGTATCCGCCATTGCTTCGCCAAAATCCGCAGCAATTTCCTTATAGCAATCCATATTGTCTTCACATGCCCGCCATGCAAGCTGTTGAGCTAAACCCAATCCTGCTTCAGCCCATTGATTGGTACTGTCCGGCGTACCAATATTTTTAACCGGCGATCCGTTATATGAATCTACTATGCTGTAGGTCACCATAAATAACAGGCAAGCTGCAGAAAAACGCAATAATTTACGCGCGGTAGTGCGCTTTGTTCCTTTCGCTAAATGACTACCGGCTTTAAAAAACGTCACAGCTGCAAAACACGCCAGCACAAACGCGTGAGCAGAACTTAACATCGCAACAATAGAAATATCGATTAACTGCGCAACTAACCTTCGCAAAGGCGTTGCCAATGGCTGGCCCAACAACGCATCAGCCACGCCAAACGCGTACGGCGTAACGATTTCCCGGGTTTCTTTATTGCTCAGTACCGGCTCTTCACTTTTGGCAGTGGCAGATGCGGGCTCTGGATTGGATGCGATTAGATTTTCTGGTTCTTCTGTCATGCGATGCCATCCCTGTAATGTTAGAACTGTGCGCGTTAAGGCTGTGTTTCGGTGTAACCCCGAAATTCGTGTAAATGCAATTGCGGTGAAAAACTACCGCAACAGGCATCATTTATACGCTTTTTTGCTGGTCAACAACAGCGTGAAAACTACTTTTTCTGTAACGATTTTATACCCCGGCTCAGGCCATCCAGCGTAAGGGGGAACATGCGATTTTCCATTAATTCATTAATTAAACTAACAGATTGGTAGTAAGGCCAGTAATTTTCTGGTTGCGGGTTAAGCCAGATACAATGCTGAAAATGCTGAGTGAGCCGTTGCATCCAGGTTGCGCCCGGCTCTTCATTCCAGTGCTCCACACTACCACCCGAATAGGCAATTTCGTAAGGGCCCATGGTGGCATCACCCACAAAAATTACTTTGTAGTCGCGACCATACTTGTGAATGATGTCCCACACCTCGATGCGTTCATTATTGCGCCGGGCATTGTCTTTCCACACCGACTCATACACGCAGTTGTGAAAGTAGTAGTAATCCAGATGCTTAAACTCGGTATGCACCGCAGAAAACAATTCCTGGACGCCTTTTACATAGGCATCCATGGAGCCACCCACATCGAAGAACATCAGCACCTTTACTGCATTGTGTCGCTCTGGCTGCATATGAATATCCAGCATGCCGCCTTGCCTGGCGGTACTGGAAATCGTTCGCGGCATGTCCAGTTCTTCACTGGCACCGGTTCGGGCGAACTGGCGTAACTTGCGCAATGCCATTTTAAGGTTACGCGTACCCAGCTCAGCATCATTGTCGAAATTCTTAAATTCCCTTTTATCCCAGACCTTTACAGCTGAAAACTTGCGATTTCCATCCTGACCAATGCGCACGCCTTCAGGGTTGTCGCCATACGCGCCAAAAGGGCTGGTTCCACCTGTTCCCACCCATTTATTGCCACCAGCATGACGCTTTTGTTGTTCCTCCAACCGTTCACGCAAGGTCTTCATCAATGCTTCCAGGCCGCCCTCACGTCGCAATTTCTCGCGCTCCTCCGGAGTAAGGTGTTTTTCAAACTCCTTGCGCAACCATTCTTCAGGGATACTCTCACCGAACAAATCGATAGCCTCAACGCCTTTAAAATAGGCCGCAAATGCCCTATCGAATTTGTCGAATTGAGACTCATCTTTCACCATAACAATGCGGGCTAAATAATAGAATTGTTGCAAGTCGGCATACACCACTTGCTTTTCCAACGCTTTAAGCAAATCCAACAGCTCGCGCAACGAGGTACTCACCCCGTATTTGCGTAACGTGAAAAAGAAATCAACTAACATTAGCGGCGTGCCATAAAGACCAGTTTTTCAAACAGGTGAATGTCCTGTTCGTTCTTTAACAATGCACCGTACAACGGCGGAATACTGGCTTTGCTGTCGCTGTTTTGCAGTGCTTCAGGTGGTATATCTTCTGCCACCAGCAATTTCAGCCAGTCAATCAGCTCCGAGGTTGATGGCTTTTTCTTTAAACCGGGCACTTCCCGAATATTGAAGAAAGACGTTAGGGCTTCTTCCAGTAATCGTTGTTTTATATCCGGGCAATGTACTTGTACGATTTGACGCATTTCGTCTGGCGTGGGGAATTTTATGTAGTGAAAGAAGCATCGGCGAAGGAAGGCGTCGGGTAATTCCTTTTCGTTGTTGGAGGTTATAATGACCACCGGACGCTGCACTGCTTTAATGTACTGCTGCGTTTCGTACACATAGAATTCCATCTTATCGAGTTCTAACAACAGGTCGTTGGGAAACTCAATGTCAGCCTTGTCTATTTCGTCAATCAGCAATACCGGACGTTGACCTGCTTCAAATGCCTGCCATAGCTTGCCTTTTACAATGTAATTGCCAATGTCATGAACCCGGTCGTCGCCCAACTGTGAGTCGCGCAGGCGCGAAACTGCATCGTATTCGTATAATCCCTGCTGGGCTTTGGTTGTCGATTTAATGTGCCACTGAATTAACTCAGTACCCAGGCTCGCGGCCAATTCTTCTGCCAACCGGGTCTTGCCGGTACCCGGTTCGCCTTTAATTAACAATGGGCGCTCAAGCGTTATGGCCGCATTTACCGCCAACTGCAGGTCGTCGCTGGCGATATAATTTTCAGTACCTTTAAAAGCCATGTTATTCCTCGAAACTGTAAACCATTAAAATAACCATAACATATAGCCAAAATCACTTTGCTTTTTTCAGCTTAATAACAATGATATAGGGGTAACGAAATGCGCGTTAACGTGCAACACCGTCCCAAGCTATGTTAGTAAGTCACTATGTTCTAATATTGTAGGGCTCAGGACAAACAAAAAGGAACAAGCATGCAAGTTTTTGAAGATAATTCACTTTCTATCGGTAACACGCCGCTGGTTAAATTAAATCGCGTTACATCAGGAAACGTTTACGCGAAAATTGAATCCCGTAACCCAAGTTTTAGCGTTAAGTGCCGTATTGGTGCAAACATGATTTGGGACGCGGAAAAGCGCGGAGTCCTGACCGCAGGTAAAGAAATTGTTGAACCTACCAGTGGTAATACCGGTATCGCGTTGGCATTTGTTGCAGCAGCGCGTGGTTATAAAATCACGCTGACCATGCCTTCAAGCATGAGTCTGGAGCGTCGTAAACTATTAAAAGCCCTGGGTGCAAACCTGGTGTTAACTGAAGCGCCCAAAGGCATGAAAGGTGCCGTAGCAGCCGCTCAGGAAATCGTTGATTCCAACCCCGAAAAATTCGTGCTGCTTCAGCAGTTTGAAAACCCGGCAAACCCGGAAATTCACGAAAAAACGACTGGCCCGGAAATCTGGCAAGCCACTGACGGCAAAATCGATGCTTTCGTAGCGGGCGTTGGCACTGGCGGTACTATCACTGGTGTTAGCCGTTACATTAAAAAGACGCAAGGCAAAGCCATTACTTCTGTTGCGGTAGAACCTACCGATTCGCCAGTCATCACTCAGGCGAAAGCGGGTCAGGAGCTAACGCCTGGACCACATAAAATTCAGGGTATTGGCGCAGGCTTTATCCCTGGCAACCTGGATTTGGATTTGGTTGACGAAGTTGAGCGCGTAACCAATGAAGAGTGTATGGAAATGGCGCACCGCCTGATGGTAGAAGAAGGTATTCTGGCAGGTATTTCGTCTGGTGCCGCAGTGGTTGCAGCTAAACGTTATGCCGAGCGTCCTGAGAACAAAGACAAGATTGTTGTTGTATTGCTGGCAAGCGGTACAGAACGTTACCTGTCGAGCCCACTCTTTGCGGGTGCCTTTGGCGATCAGGAAGAAGTTCAGTAATTACTGAAATCTTTCACGATTACAACGGGGCCTTCTGGCCCCGTTGTTGTTTTCAGCCTGTATGATTTATTGCTGCAAAATGCGTAAGTTTGATTGTCTGTTGCCTTTCAAAAGCATTCCTTGTTACTCTAAGGCGAATAACTACAGGTTGATATACAATGAAAAATTTCCTTCATTTGCTGTGTATAGCCAGTCTGATCTGCATAATGAGCGGCTGCGAAAAAGAAGAACGGATCGGGCGATACGGCATGCTCGATGAAAACACACCTGAATACACTGCGGTGATGTTTATTCGCGGTATCTATCTTGATGACAGTATCGATCGCGCAGTAGATATTAGTACTGATCGCTTAGCGCGTATACTGCAACGCTACCATACAAACAACAACGTACAACGTCACCTGTTTAACCTGAAATACGATACGGTTGAAGTGACGCCTCAAACGGGGCAGTCAGTTGGACGAACCGAATACGCAGAGAGCGCAATCGTTACCCTGTTCTTTTCTGGCGAGTACAATGGCGACAAAGTAGAAGACTTACGCACCCTTGAACTGGTTAAAGTAAACGGTCGCTGGAAAGTAGATAAAGTTCAGGCCGATCCGTTTTTATAACGGATCGGAATCATCACCCTTATTGTGATTTGCTTACCTGGGTTAAAAATGAACCCATTTATCGTCTTTTAGCATAAACCCATTACTGGAAATTGGGTGTGCGAACCCTTGTTTATCAAACAGGATCTCCTGAATAGTGGCAAGACTGGTTGTGTCCTCACTGCCCGTTACCAGCACCACATCCCTTGCCGGTATAAACACCACAATTTCACCTTTAACCGGGAACTGTTGCTTGTTCCATATGCTATGAAACAACAGCATGGATGCTTCGTACATGCCATCAGCCACCAGCATACACAAGGTGGCAGGATCGCCTTGCAGTTGCACATGTTGCAATACCCTTTGCAAATTATTTAGCGCAGTTTCACGCAGGCTGGTTTGTTGAACACCCAAATCCTTGAGGTCGTCCTGGGTCATAAACCTAACCGAGGTGGGAGTATCAAACACATATACCACAAACAATTCTTCGTTTAGTGCTTCGTAAACCAGGCCGTTATCTGGGTCGGCATCTTTCAACATATCACCTACCTGCTGGATATAAGACAGGTCTTTAATTACCGGCATCACTTCAGCAAGCGTAAATTCTGCACTGTCCAGATTGCGGGTCTCTTCCAAACTAGCAGCATAGGTTGCAATAACATTGTCGATATCCTCAGGGCTTTGCTTGTAATCGATATAAGCGTTATCCAAATAGCTGGTCATCTGTGCACCATTTGGATATTTAATTGCAATCGCCAAGGGTTCTGAAATGGTCACACTAATGCCTGGATAGGTTTCCTCTAACGCCTTTACGTAACGCGCAGTAAACGCCTCAGGCGCTAACACATCCGCGGCAAATGAACACAGCGAATACACAGAAAGAAGTAATGCAATTAAGTATTTCAAGCGAACGTCCTGTTAGTTGGTTGCTATTATGAGTCGGTTTATAGTTGATATGCTCCAGCCACATTCCGAGGCCGGTAAATCGCCAAGAGAGAGGTTAACGCGTTTCGCATTGTCGTTAAGAAAGTGGGTTTTGTGCTCGCCGCTAAGGGCGTTGATGCGCTGCTTGCGCAGAATGTAGCCTTCCATGTGCTTTCCGTATACCAATTAGCATACGGTGTTATAGCACCGCAGTCTGAACTGTTCAACTGGCCCAGCTGCGGTGCAACATGTATTAATCTGCCAAATGTAATATCCAGCCGACTAATTCATTGGCCTGCTCTTTTGATAACACAACAGAGTTGGGCGGCATAGCAACGCCTGAAACCTCGCCCTTCCAATGACTCTGATAAGGGCTGGAGCCATTTAGTACGGTAGTAACTAATGCAGCTTTGGCATCAGGATCGTTACCGTATTTTTTGGCCACATCCTGCCAGGCAGGACCAATTGGCTTAAGACCATTGGGACCTTTACCGGCACCTGAAATAGCGTGGCATGTTACACAACCACTTTGATGAGCCAGGTTAATCATTTTTACGTCTTGCGATTCTGCCTGTCCGGCATGGGCGATAGAGGCTGCGCAAGCAAGTGCACTCACTAATCCAAATTTACCTAATTTCATGATATTTCCTTAATAAAGTGAAACTGAAATCAGGTTACGCCTGCACCAATCGGTACTCTATCCTCCCAAAGTACTGGTTAGCGTTGTAGCTGATGTGGATCAATAAAATTCAATCAAAACAGCGGTGTTCAGGCCTGTAGAACAGCTGTAAAGCATCGCTCACGACACACCCATTGCTTGCGTGATTTTTTAGCCGCCCACACCATGGTTACGCCAATACACATCCATGCCATCCAGTGCGTAACAACACCATATGACATCCCTACGCCCAAACCGGCACCAACCAGCACCAGCAAAGGCAGTTCAATAAGCGTTTACCCTTGCGCTTGTCGTAACTCAGCTCATAGGTTGTTACTGGTTGCTCATCGGCAGTGAGCGAACAGGTAATGTTGCCTTTAAGCAGACTATCAACATGCAACTCAATTCGATAAGCAATCCCCTCGTGGTCACATTCATGCACAGTATGTGTTTTTATGTTGCGCGCCTGGCTCACCAGTTTGTTGTTGATGTAAACCGCTTCTTTGCCTGTAAGCGCGCTGACTTTCAGCACAATAACCTGCTGCAAGTGTGTAAATGTAAAGGTCATCCCTTTGAGAAGCGATAGATCTACGTTGTTATTTAGCGTCATTTTTCCCTCTGAGCTAACGTCCATTTTGTAGCCAAACAACTCATTTTTGTTACTTCAGAAACCGGATACTAAAGGGATAAACCCAAACCTGCCCATTGTTTGCTTTTATGGCGGCTACAATGGCGAAAATCAGATTAAGCAATGCCAGAATCCCCAAGCCAATGATCCCAATAAAGATCACCACCAAAATGCCGCAAATCACCGAGTAAATAAACAGGCTAATCAACCAGTTTATGGTGACCTTACCGTGCATATCGATAGCGTCGTGCTTGTCTTTGTTGGCAATCCACAAGATAACCGGCAGCACAAAACCCAGACCGGGAATAACAATACTGGCCAGTTGGCTTAAATGTATTGCCATGCAATAGGTGTTCAGGGGCATCCCCCAGTATTCTTCATTTGAATTCATGTGACACTCCGTGTTTAGGTTGATCGAGTCTGATCTACTTTAACACCAGCGCCTAATGTGGGAACAGACTATAAGCAGTTATATAAAAAACTGCTCAACGATTAACGCAGTGATGTACCCAGCAACAGAACTTACCACCACAAATAGCAGTGCTTTGCCTATTAGCAAGGAACCTTGTTTGGCTCCATAAAATTTGTAGGCGTAAACCGGCACACCAATAACGGCAACAAAGGCAGCAAGCAGCGGATAAAACTGCAGGTGAGTTTTGTCGTGCTCGTCGGCATGCTGTTTACACCATACAAACAAGCCAATGCCTAAAAATAGCGTATGCGCGGCCCAGGTAATATCAGGCGTACCATAATGAAAGAGATAATAGGTATCTGCTGCACTGGCTACAATGTAAGAACTAAACAATACGATTAATGTAATGTAGGACGACTTCATACAATCCTTTTTTCCTTTACAACCTCAGAACGTGTGTCAGGTAATGCTAACAATACCCGATTTACTTACAATCCGCGAAATCTCGACAGAATGCGTTTACTAGGGATTTGGCATTGAGAGGTGCCGCCAAACAGCCTGATGCGGTTTCGGGCAAATAGCTTATAAAACACATCCCTTACACCACTGGGAATAACGGTAAATAAACGAAATACAAACCATCCTCCACTTAAGTCCTTAGTGATCTCGAGTGCCGCGTCAGACCACAAATACACTCGCCCTTGCTTAACCAGCATAAAGGTATCTACACCTACGGTTTCAACACAGTGACGCCGAATAATGGCCTGGGCGTAATCTGATTGCATGGGGGAAAAAATGAATCGCTCGGATTTATCCCGTTTGATAATGAAAGACACTGCGCCATTACAGAAATTACAAACGCCATCGTAAATGATCAGGTATTTATTGTCGTCTGACACTGTTGCGTCCCTTTACTTCAGATAATGCTTTAGGGTTAGTCGGTATAACCACTTTCAATTCATTCGTTAATGAACTTATTGAAATTTCTGCGTTTATAGCCAGGTCTGTCGCTGTAGGGATAAGTTACAACCCGAGCTTCGCAGGTGCGGTTTGGGTGTCTTGATTCAGCAATTCGACCAGTCTTGCTTTTTGTTTGGATGCCTCAAACCAAAAGCCTCCGGACATCATCGCCACACCAAAAACAAGCATAATGAAAGGCATAATCATGGGCCACGAAAAATTATCCAAATTAAACAGCATCGCTATACAACCGATCCCCAGCCCCAAAATCCAGACACTCATAAACCCTATTGCAAACATCCTTAATCGCATAGTGATGGCAACTCTAACGCCATCGTTATGTTGCTGCACCTGCCCTTCAATTACAGGTAAAAACGCGTTTTGATAATCAATACTTTTAGTTATTTGAAACTCATTGCCGTTTATATAACCCGTAAATTCACAAGCAGAATGATTGCGAAAAAAGGTGCTTTCACCGGTAACAGACTGTATGCGATACATAACGTCAGTCACTGATTGCGCGGAATCAACATAAAATTGATCATAAGGAATGAGCTTCATAAGGTTCTTCTCGTGATGACGCCTGGACGTCGGGCAGAAAATGGCTAATTAGTTAATAAAACCGATAAGCCAGACTTATAAAAGGATAACTTCCACCGTTATAGATGTTATAGCTAAACCCAGCGGTGAATCCGCTTTTTTTTGCGCCATTAAAATAATATTTGTAACCAATAGACACGCCGCGTTTTACATCATGTTCCACTTCAAAATAATCATTTAAATTAGAATCAATATGCAGAGTTCCAATATAAGAAGACAATGCATGATGTTTCTCAAAAAAATAATTACCGCCGACTCCCAGTCCGAATTTTTCACTATCTTTATTTGACGCGTAAAATAAGCCCGTAGCGAGATAAAGATCCAGATTATTGGCAGGAGTTGGTAAATGAGCTTGCACACCAATACCGCCGTACTCGACACCAACGCCGGATTCAAGGAAAAACTTACTGTTCGCCGCAGATGAAAATGAAAAAAATAAAAGAGCAAAGCTAATAAATCGTTTTGTAAAGATCATATCGTTTTTAAGTCCGTGTTCGATGCGATATCAGAGTACCACCAGCAGGCGGTTACTCTCTCCTCATCATTTAATCAAAAGTGGTGCACTTATTATCTGAATTCGGGGACTGATTGGACGTGGCTTCTATACCTGAAGACACTGGCAACTGGTGAGCCAAAACAGGTACAGAGAGTAATGCAGAGAGTAAAATGGCTTGTTTCATAACTACATTCCTTGTTTAAACTGTACCCACTTATCAGAACATTAAAAACCAAATACGTTCGCGGGCGCTAACGCCTACAGCTATGGTTTGGGTAAATTCCACTTGTCACCTACATTCCGATTCCTGAAGGTCAACGAAGTTCCGGAGATGTTTAAGATATTTTTTGGGCACTTTTCCATGCTGTTTTTTATAGGCATTCACCATGGCAAGATGTGTATAGCCGCCTTCACAATTACCCTGTTTATCAATAAGCATCCAATCCTGGATGTCATAAACAGGAATTTTCTCCCGAATATCCACATGTTCAGTGGGATTAGGTGTGTAAACAGGTTCACTTACCAACGTCACAATAACTGAACCATCTACCATGCTATGAGCAATACCCCATACGTGATCTGAACCGTCATTTGACTTAATAGCAAACTTTACAAAAGCGTCTTTTTTGCCCTCACTAAGACCCGACTCCAGTCGATGTAATTCGCTACGTGCACGGGCAATACATTGCTGATTGAAAACATCGTCTTTATCAATGGCTACCACATCGATTGGTGGATAAAAGTGCCACACCTTAGCAATGAAATAGGGATATAACACCAAGGAAAAGCCGAAGGCTATAGGCGCGCCTAGATCTGGCCCAAAAAAATAATGCAAAACCCAATAGCTCGGGAAGAATAATGTGAAAGAGAAAACTGTTATTCCCAATAGCCTCAGCATGTCATTTAACTTCCTTTTTAGGTCCTGACTTTTAAATAACAAAATCAGAAGCATTATGCCTGCATTAATAACTTGAACTCACCGTTAGCTGATACGTGGTTTCAAGTTCTACTCCACGTCAACACTGAAGCAAACTAAGGTTTCTGCATTACGGAGTGTTCGGTTCCTTCGCCTGGCGTAATAAACAAAACTTCGCAACGGGTGTTTACTCTAGCTGTATGCCAGGTATTGCGCGGAATGATGGTAAATGTGCCCGGTTTATTCAGTGTTACTTGTTGTTCGGCATCGTGATGACGCAACACAATGTCTATTTCTCCGCTAAGCAGCACAATAATTTCATCGCCATTAGGGTGACGCTCCCACGATTGCCAGTTCTCTGTAAAGATATAAGCAGAAACCAGTTCGTGACCTGTAAAACCATTAAAATTCCGCTCCAGTCTGTTGTATAGACCGGCGTCACACGGTTCGGTAACCGCACTTTTTTGCGGATTGATTACAACAAAATGATCAAAAAGCGAATTGGCCATACCTTGCCCAGTGAGTGATGCACCTGAAAATCCTAGCCCTGGTGAAAACAAAAGCTAAAATCTGAGTGGTTACAGAATAGGTTCATCATAGAGCGATTTGTTGCTTTACTTCAATACGGCTAATATTCATGCACACAGCAAAAAGCCACCCGGAGGTGGCTTTTACTAACATACAAGATCACTCAACGGTTTATTTACCTGCCTACGGCTACGCCTTCCCGTCTTGGATCGGCTCCACCGAGGTAACCGTTTGGCACAACCTGGATCCCATGCAGGCCACTGTTCAGATCAACAATTTTTACGTTGTGACCCAAGGCTTCTAATGGCGCTTGTAATGCTTCAATGGGCGTGCCCTTTTCCAGCGCAGTATAATCGTTGCGATTGGTGATTTTCGGCAGGTTAATGGCCTGTTGAATGTCCAGTCCATAATCGATTACGCCAATGAGGGTTTGTGCCACGTAGCTAACAATGCGACTGCCGCCCGGTGAGCCTACCAGCAATTCAAGATTGCCGTCTTTGTCGAATACCATGGTGGGGCTCATCGCGCTTCTAGGGCGCTTATGGGGTTCAACCCGATTTGGCACCGGGAAGCGGTTTTCAGACGGTGAAAACGAGAAGTCAGTTAACTGATTGTTCAACAAAAAGCCTTCTACCATCAGGCCAGATCCAAACATAAACTCTACACTAGTGGTCATAGAAACGGCATTACCGGCTTTATCTACAATCACAAAATGACTGGTATTGGGTTGCTCCAACGTACTGCCTGCAATTACCTGGGTACTAAATGGTTCCCCTGCGCGGGCAAATCGCCATGGTTTGTCTGGTGCAATAAACTCACCACGACGTTCCAGGTAACCTTCATTAATTAAGGCTGCGTATGGCAGGTTAGTAAAATCACTGTCTGCAATAAACTTCTCGCGATCTGCAAACGCTAACGCACTGGCCTGAGTGTACAGGTTAGCAAATTCAGGGCTGTCTATGGCGTAGTCGGTTAAGTTAAAGCGCTCCAGTAGTTTAAGGATTTGGAACACATTGATGCCGCCTGAACTAGGCGGTGCCATTCCACATACCTGCTTGGTGCGGTATTCACCACATACCGCCTGGCGTTCAATCACTTTGTAATTGGCCAAATCCTCTTCATTCAGTACGCCGGGGTTAATATTGGCCGTTTGCACTGCTTTGGCAATCTTGGCCGCCAGTTCGCCTTTGTACATGTAATCTGTACCCTGCTCGGCGATGTTACGCAGCGTTTTACCCAACTGTGGATTTTTCTTCACGGTACCGGCTTTCAGCGGTAATCCTGCGGGGTAAAAATAAGTGGCAGTGGACGGGAAAGATTTCATGCCTTTGTGGTATTGCTCAGCCATGGAAACCAGTTGTTCAAGACGCTTGGATACCTTAAAGCCTTCTTCTGACGTAGTAATGGCATCAGTAAAAAGTGATTTCCACTCAAGCTTGCCGTATTGCTGGTGGGCGGTTTCCAGCGCTTTCATTACACCAGGTACGCCTACAGATTTTCCGCCAACTACCGCATCAATCCATTTCATGGGCTGACCGTGTTCCATAAACCAATAGGCATTTACACCGGCCGGCGCCATTTCACGGCCATCGAACGTATGCAATGTTTTGGTTTTGTTGTCCCAATACAGCATGAATGCACCGCCACCCACACCTGAAGACTGCGGTTCAACTAAGGTGAGCATGGCCTGAATGGCAACGGCCGCGTCTATGGCATTGCCGCCATTTTCTATGATGTTTTTGCCTGCCCAGGACGCATAAGGGTTAGCTGCCACAACCATGTACTCTTTACTGGCGAGCGCTTGCTTTTCGATGTATCCCGTAGCGGCTTCAGGTTCGCCCGCTTCACGCGGAGCCTGCTGAGAAAAAGATGGAAAACTGGCAGACAGGGCCAAACACCCTGCCAGAATAAAACTACCTGTGCGACTACGACTCAAAATGAATCTTCCTCTATTTGAATTTTTCCGGGTTAATTGGTCGCTTATGCAGAAATGCATCAAACGCTTCCTGCGCAGCGTCAGTGCCCATTGCTTCAATGAAAATATCCAGTTCGTAGTCCATGTGCTGCTGGATGTCTTCTGCCTCGTTATTTAATAATGCTTTGGTTTGTAATAATGCAAATTTTGGTTTGGCCGCTAGTTTGTTGGCAACGTCGCTAACGGTGTCCCGCAAGGCTTCGGGATCTACAATTTTTGTTACTAAGCCAAAATCGCTGGCATCCTGTGCACTAAAGGGTTCGCCCAGCATTAACCATTCACTGGCGCGACGGCGTCCTGCCATGCGAGGAATGATATAGCTGGATGCATACTCGGGTACTAATCCTAAGTTAATGAAAGGCAATACAAATCGAGTGCCCGTTGCACAATATACCAGATCACAATGTAACAGCATGGTTGTGCCAATGCCAACCGCTAATCCCGAAACTTCGGCGATTACCGGCTTTTTGCAGTTGGTTAACGCTTTCATGAAACCAACGGTTTCTGCCAGATGCGGATCATTGCCGTGATTGGCAAATCCGGAGATCTCATTACCAGCACAAAAAATGTCGCCATTGGCCCGAATTACCACCACTTTGCAGGTGTCGCTGTTGTGGGCTTCAACCAGGGCATCGCCCATTGCCTGATACATATCGCGGGTTAACGCATTTTTCTTTTCAGGTCGGTTGATCACGATTTCCGTAACAGCGTTATTACGTGTAATTTGAATGTCTGACATTGTGGACTCCATTTTATATTGTGCTTAGCGGCGATCTGATGTTGTGCATCGGATTAGCTATAGCGTGCGAGGGTTAACACACTTACCGAAGGTTATTTGGTACCAGATTAGTTTTTCGTTATCATAGCGCCCCACTTACCGATTCAAAAATTGATTCCAATGATAGTTGCGCTACCACTTAAACCACAGTTTAGCCTTGGTCCGGCAATATTGCTTGTTACTGTGATCCTGTTGTTTTTCATGGGTTCATCTACCACAGAGCTGCTGGCCTACGACCGCTATGCACTGGAAAGTCTGGAAACCTGGCGTTTATTGTCGGGCAATCTGGTACATACCAACGGCTATCATCTGTTGTTGAACGGCGCGGGCCTGTTTTTTTTATGGGCATTGCATGGCGAACACTACAAGCCATTACTGTTCATTAAGTTGTTTTTATGGTGTGGGCTGGGTACCAGTTTGGGGATCTATTTTCTGTCACCTTCATTGATTTGGTATGTCGGGTTGTCGGGGGCTTTACATGGTTTATTTGTGTGGGGAGCCTGTATGGATATTCGCAATAAAGTGTATTCAGGTGCCCTGCTGCTACTCGGCATAATGGCAAAAGTAAGCTGGGAACAATGGCAAGGCAGCAGTAAGGATGTAGCAGAATTAATTGGTGCGTCGGTCGCTATCGACGCCCATCTTTACGGTGCGGCAAGTGGTTTTGCACTGTTTTTACTGATGTGGGTGATGTCGGTGTTGTATTCGGTTATCAAACCCCGGCAGGCAGCTTAGTTGCCCATAAAAAAAGCCGGGCAGTATGCCTGACCGGCTTCATCGTGTTTTCAGATAAACTGTTTTATTACAGGTTTTCTTCAAATAATTTGAAAATACGGCGGTATTCGTCCAACCAGGAACTTGGCTGAATAAAGCCATGAGGCTCCACTGGGTAAATAGCCGTTTCGAAATCCGTTTTTTCCAGCTCAATCATACGCTGTACCAGGCGAACAACGTCTACAAAGAACACGTTGTTGTCTACCATTGGTGCATTGATCAGCAGTGTTTTCTCTAACCCTTCAGCAAAGTAAATGGGAGAGCTTTTGCGGTAAGCAATAGGGTCAACATCCGGCGTATTCAGAATATTCGATGTATAGGCCGTATTGTAGTGAGCCCAGTCTGACACCGGACGCAGTGCCGCACCAGCCTGAAACAGATCCGGCGCAGTAAACATCGACATAAACGTTAAGAAACCGCCATAAGAACCGCCATAGGTACCAATACGGTTGCGATCAACGTTCGCGTTGTTCACCAGCCAATTTACCCCATCACGTAAATCTTCCACTTCCGGCGTTCCCATTTGACGGTAAATAGCTGTGCGCCAGTCGCGCCCATAACCAGCAGACGCACGGTAATCCATATCCAGTACCACGTACCCTTTTTGCACTAACATGCTGTGGAACATGAATTCACGGAAATACCCCGACCACCCCAAATGCGCATTCTGCAGGTAGCCAGCACCATGGTTAAATACCACTGCGCGCTTAGCATCACCTTGCTGATACCCTTCTGGCAAATAAACGCGGGCATAAATAGGTTTGCTGGTATGGCTGGAAGGAATGGCTACCACCTGCGGTGCCGTCCATGGCAAGGCTTTAAATGCTTCACTCACCGTGTGGGTTAGTTGAACAGGTTCAGAGCCATTCCCCAAGCGCTGTATAAATAATTCGGGTGGCTGGGTTACTTTTGAATGGGTCAGCAACAACGCGTCTTCACCTGGGCTCAGCACATATTCGGTTACGCCGTTCAGATCAGTAAGCGCTTCGTGTTCACCCGTAGCCACATTTACCCGGTAGATCTCATAAATTCCAGGGTGCTTTTTGTTGGCCTGAAAGTACATGTACTGATCGTTGCTGCTCAGTGTTACTTCATCCACAATGTACTCACCAGATGTGAGGGCACGCGGCTTTTCGCCAGGCTTTTGCACATACAAGTGGCTATAACCGGTATGCTCCGACTGATAAAACAGGGTGTGGGTGTTGTGTAACCAACCAAACTGATTAAAGCGATAATTTACCCAGGCATCATCGTGCAAACGATGTTCGGTATTAAACTGCTTACTGGCGAAATCCACCGTTACAATCCAGCGGTCTTTGTTGTCCCAGGCTTCCAGCATTAGCGCTACCGCTGTGCCGTCCTGATGCCAGCGTATTGACGGCTCACGCCAATACCAGCTATCCAACAGACCAATGGCGCGCGGCAGGCGGTTTACTGTGTAAGTTTCACCCCGCGCGGCAGCGTTTTCCGCTTTAACTGATGCAAGCACGTCGTCGTTGTACCCTGGCAAATTCATATACGACAACTTATGCTGAGTATGCGCCTGAATATCGAGCAACCAAACGGTTTCCTCAACGGGCTGAGCATCTGCTACACGCTGACGCACATCAATAGCCGCTATACGTCCATCTTCCTGAATGTAGTGCGGCATAATGTCGGTTTTATCCCGATAGCTGCCTTGCTTGGTGGTGACGACAATGGCGTGTTTGCCATCGGGAGATAAGGTTGCAGCCACTAACCGATCGCCCGACGGAAAATAGAATGGCGCTGGTGCAACAGCCGGGCTTGCAGCACGCATTGCTGCATCGTGAGCAAAGGCGTCATCCCGGTTTTTGCGCTGAACCTGAATATATTGAATCAGTGTTTGCTGTTCAGCCGCTATATAGTCTTTTGGCGGTTTATTGGCAACAGGGGCATCTTCAAATTTCCAACTCATCAGCATCGCCTGCTGACCGGTTGTTAAATCAAAAGCAACCACGCTATCACCGGTTGTCGCCATCAGGCGGTTATCGGTCATAAACGTTAAATTGCGCAGCGACTGGCCACCCCGGGTTAACTGTACTACCGCGCCGTCAGCCAGTTTTACAAAAACACTGTCTTCAAAACGCCAGGCCGTATATTTACCATCGTTACTGGCGGCTTTTTCATCGTAACGGTATGCGTGCTGAGCCGACAACTCAATTTTCGAACCGTTGCCGGTTTTATCCGCTTTAATCAGGTAATAATCATTAACCTCACTGCCCTCGCGCTTGCGGGCGTACACAATATCGCCATCCAACGACCAGGCAGGAGCGGTAGGCTCCCGTCCCAGCCAATCGGGATCTGACATTATTCGATTAAGCGTGATCTCGCCAGTGGCACCAGGGTTAACGGCCTCAGTACGAACAACTGCGGCCGGCACTGGTGAAGCAATGGTTGAATCGGTTGCCACCGGGGCTTGCGATTCAGTGGTGTTCGCGCATGCGAACAAAAGCAGGCTGATACTGCCGGCAATAATATTTCTGGTCAGGTGATTTGGCATATTCTTGTTTACTTATTTGCTACAACCCGGTCATTATAGCCACGATAAACCATCGCTTGTGAATATTTATCTTTAAACTTAAACGCTTTGCCGTATGAACGGTGTACTCAGTAATCCGCCGTTGCGCACTGTCACCGGCATTATTTGGATACAGAGTGATCCAAGGCAGTGGTTTTTACTGTATTTCTCAACACATCACACTAACAGGACGACACGATGAAAAAACTTATGGGCGCCTTTATTCTTAGCGCAATGGCCTTTACCAGCCAGGCAAACACTTGCCCGGATGTGCTGAAATTTATGAAACGCAAGCTGAACTCTCAGGAAACGGTAAACCTGTGCAACGAGTTTCAGGGCAAAACACTCCTGATCGTGAATACTGCCAGTTACTGTGGCTACACACCTCAATTTGAAGGTTTGGAAGCCATGTACGCAGAATTAAAAGAGCAGGATTTTGTGGTATTGGGCTTCCCTTCTCACGACTTCAATCAGGAAGCCAAAGACGAAGGTAAAACGGCTGAATTATGTGAACTGACATACGGTGTTAAATTCCCTATGTTTGAGCCAACTCATGTGAAAGGCGACGAAGCCGATCCATTATTCCGCATGCTTGCCAAAGCCACCGGTGAGGCACCCAGCTGGAATTTCAACAAATACCTGGTAGACAAAAACGGTAACATTGTTAAGCACTATAAGAGCTCTGTTAAACCTTCCGATAAAGCCCTTCGCGACGATGTCGCCAAAGCGCTAGCCATGTAATACCAGCCTGCCTGTTGCACATCCTCGGCGTTCAACAGGCAAAAAAAAGCCCCGTACACAACGGGGCTAAAGCACACTCAACTTGGAACACACTTTAGCATCAATAGAACAGCTATTTATTCTGCGCCATTTTTGCTAACTGCATATAGTTGGTCTAATTAGTTAGACAAAAGTTCAATAATTTTTTCATTTGCTGAAGAAAATGCTTTTTGAGCAGCCTCTTCACCCATATTCAGACCTTCGGCATACACAAAATTCACACTGCGGATCCCCATGAGGCCAAATACGTGGCGAATATAAGGGGTTTGTGAGTCGTATTCAGTCCCTGCATAAATACCTCCGCGCGCAGCCAATACTGTTACAGGCTTATCGGCAATCAGGCCAACCGGGCCGGTTTCGGTGTATTTAAATGATTTGCCTGCACGCGCCAGACGATCAATCCAGGCTTTAAACGTAGACGGCACACCCAGGTTATACATTGGCAGGCCAATCACTACTTCATCGGCTTCAATTAAACGCGAAAGCAGTGCGTCTGAAATACCGGCTAATTCTGCTTGCTCACTGGTGCGCGCTTCCGGGGCGGTCATCCACGCAGCCATTTCTTTTTGCGTTAAATGAGGTAGCTGAACCTCATTCAGATTCAGTACGTCCAGCTTTACCTGCTGGTCATCAAGTTTTGCAATATAGTTGGCGACTAATTTTGAAGAATTGCCCGCTTCACCGTTTAAACTGCTGTTTACTACTAAAATTGTTTTCATGTCTGCACTCCTGTCAGTTGATGTAGTTATTTAATCAACAACAGTAACGGACATCCATGGCTAAAAATCACACCTATCATTCTATTTAACCGAATGAATTTTACACGGCAGATATATCAACGCACAAAAAAGCCCCGAGGTACCAGGTACACGAGGCTTTTTTATTGCTATGAAATGCTGACTCTGGCTTACGTTAGAGCGTGAAGCTATTTAACGCCTGCTCAAAATCGGCCACTAAATCGTCGGTATCTTCAATACCAACAGACAAGCGGATCATGGTTTCCGTAATCCCCATTTTAGCGCGCTCACGCTGGCCATTTTCGAAGAAAATAGTAGGCGCAACCGGCAACGCCAGTGTACGTGTGTCACCAAGATGCGTAGCAGAGATAACCAATGCCAGCTTGTCTAAGAAAGCACAAGGCTCAATGCCTGGCACCAAATCAAAACTGAGAATCGAACCGTAATTAGCCAGTTGTTCACGGGCAATAAAATGTTGTGGATGATTTGCCAGCCCGGGGTAATACACGGTTTGCACTTTAGGGTGAGCTTCCAGATACGTAGCCAGTTTTAACGCGTTATCGTTACTGCGCGCGGTGCGAAGCGATAATGTTTCCATGCCAACCGAAATAAGGTGAGCAGACTGAGGCGCTAGCGTGGCACCTATATCGCGCAACCCTTTTTTCTTGATTTGGGTAATCCCCCACATGGCTTTATCAGCTACCTGATATTTAGGGATGATATTAGGGAATTGGGTCCAGTCGTATAATCCTGTATCAACTACCGCACCACCCAATACATGGCCATGACCTGCAATATATTTGGTAAGTGAACACAGAATGAGTGACACTTTCATGGCTTTAGCATCAAAACTTGGCGGAGGAGTCATGGTGTTATCCACCATAAAGAGCAGCTTATTCTCTTCACACCATTGCCCAATTGCCCGGGCATCCGATACTTGTGTAACCGGATTAGCTATCGTTTCAGCAAATACTGCTCGAGTATTAGGCTGCTTTGCGTTAATCACATCCTGAATGGACGTCACATCCACGAAGGTAAGCTGGATACCGAGATCCTGCATGGTATCCATGAAGCTGCGGGTATTGCCGAACAAATACTGGCTAACAATGATGTGATCGCCTGCTTTGAATAACGACAAAAACGTGCTGGTAATAGCCGCCATACCAGTAGCAAAACACACACTAGTGAGTCCGCCTTCTAAATCGGCGATCATATTCTGTAGTGCCACCACCGAACCAGACGATGAACGCGAATAAACGTGCCCTACTTTTTTGCCCTGAAATACATCAACCAAATCTTGTGCTCGTTTAAATTCGAAAAGCACTGAATTAGTGGTACTGCTATGCACTGCGCCATCTGTTGGCTGATTCAAAAGTCGATCAGCATGGATCTGACGGGTGGTTACTCCCAGTTTTGTCACGCGTTGGGCTCCGTTACTGTTTGCTGTGGATACTTGGCATCAATGGTGCGGTAAAAAGCATAAATCTCGTTCATTGATGATGCTAAGTCGTCGGATACGGTAAGAACCGGACCAAACACCAGCGCTTTACGCCGGTAGTCCAATCCTACACACTGAATCGGGATTCTAGCGGTTTGTGCTATGTAAAGAAAGCCGCTTTTCCATGGAAACACCGCTTTTCTGGTTCCCTCAGGTGCCAGTGCGAGTACCAGTTTATCGGCATTATTTATTTGCTTTGCAATACTTTGCACCACGCCATGCGCCTGGCTGCGCTCAACCGGGATACCGCCAATCTTGCGCATGAAGTAGCCCAACGGCGGCGTAAAAATAGTGTGTTTACCGAAGAAAGATAATCGAATACGGATTGCAAACATCACTGCAACGCCAAGTATAAAATCCCAGTTTGACGTATGCGGTGCAACGGCAATTACCATTTTAGGTTCGTTTGCCATTTGGCCATCGATAACCCACCCGCGCTTATCCAGCCACCACCGGCATAGGCGACTAAACCAACCAGGCGCTCTGTGAGGCACCAATTCAGGCAATGAATAACACGCAAAAGACTGCTTATCGTGCATAAAAAACCTTTATAGTTATGATTATATCAACCCAATCGTAGCATAATTGGCTGCATTCAGCGCCAGTCGCTATAGATCAACACATCAATTGGTTACACTAACGCCTCATCGACTGGTTCAGACTTCTTTTACTGAGTAATAGCATGTGTATTATTTTTGCTGCGGTTCAACAGCACCCTGAATATCCATTAATCATTGCTGCTAATCGCGACGAATTTTATGCAAGGCCAACAGCGCCATCGGCTTTCTGGACTGAGCCCCCAGGATTGCTCGCTGGCAAGGATTTAATGGCTGGCGGGACATGGATGGGCATTACGCGTAACGGACACATTGCCGCACTAACCAACATCAGAAACCCCGCCACTCAATCCGATGATAAACTTAGTCGCGGTCATCTTGTGGTTAAATATTTAGCCAGTCCGCCACTATCGGCAATGTATCTTCGTACACTTGAAGCCACAGCAAATCAGTACAATGGCTTTAATATGCTGTTTGGGCATTACCGGAACCTGCTTGCATTTAACAGTGAATCATCAGCGCATGAATGGCTATCTCCGGGCGTACATAGCTTGTCGAATGCATCGCTTAATACCCCCTGGCCTAAGGTGCGCAATGGCACGCAAGCCTTGCAGGAATATATTAGCAGCGCCGACTCGCTGAACATTGATCACCTGTTTGCGTTGTTGCGCAATAATCAACAGGCCCCCATGGATGAATTACCCAGCACGGGCGTGTCGCCGGAATGGGAAATGGCGCTGTCGCCTATCTTCATTCATACACCAAAATATGGCACCCGCAGCTCTACTATACTCCTTGTTAACCAGCATCAGCAGGCATGTTGGTATGAATGTACCTACACAAGCGATGGTACAGTGGGGCAAATGCAACATTTTAGTTGGAAAATTGGCTAATTTTAGGATGATTTTCTATTCGTATTTGATAGTGATAGTGGCATAATGCGCAACCTGTGCAATGACTCCCGTTTTGCACAACAATAATGCAACGTGACGAACATTCTGAACGCTGCGGACTTTTGGTTATCGACTGGCCCGTTTTCAGCCGTCGTTAACATTGACTAATGAAATCGTGAGGACATACCGTGTTTGAAGTGTTACCCCTGCTACCCCCTGATCCTATACTTGGTTTATCTGCTGCCTTTAAGCAAGACAACAACCCTGCAAAGATTGATTTAGGCGTAGGTGTTTATAAAGACGAACAGGGCAATACCCCTATTCTGTCGGCGGTAGTAAAAGCACAAAAAGTGTTGCTTGAGCGTGAGACTTCAAAAACCTATATCACTCCGCAGGGTGTGCAAGGGTTTATCGACGGTATGCTGCAACTGATTCTGGGAGCACAAAGCCCGGTTCTTTTAGCCGACCGCGTTGCCGCAGTTCAGGCGCCTGGTGGCTGTGGTTCACTGCGTATTCTGGCCGAATTACTTACCCGCGTTAATGCCGATACAACTGTATGGGTAAGCGATCCTACCTGGGCAAACCACATTCCACTGATTGGCAATGCCGGTTTAACTATTGAAACCTACCCCTACTTCGACAAAGCAACTGCGTCTGTGCGCTTCGACGCTATGATGGATTGTTTGCGTAAGGTGAAAAAAGGCGATGTAGTACTGCTACACGGTTGCTGCCACAACCCAACGGGTGCAGACCTGACCAAAGCTCAATGGCAAGAAGTACTCAACGTTGCCAAAGAGCGTGAGTTCCTGCCTTTCGTAGATATTGCTTATCAGGGTTTCGGTGACAGCCTGGAAGACGACGTTTATGGCGTACGTTTGCTGTGTGAGAACCTGCCTGAGGTGATTATTGCCGCATCTTGCAGCAAAAACTTTGGTTTGTACCGTGAGCGTGTTGGTTTAGCGGCCATTGTTTGCGCCGACAGTAACACCCGTAAAATTGCTCAGGGTCAAATTCAGAGCGTTGCGCGTGGTATTTACTCAATGCCGCCCAGCTACGGCGGTGCGTTAGTTGATATTATTTTGTCTAACGACGCGCTGAAACAGGAATGGGTAAACGAGGTAGACGAAATGCGCGATCGCATGCGTACACTGCGTGGCCTGTTGGTAAGCAAATTAGCCGAGTACGGTGCACAGAAAGATTTCAGCTTCGTAAACGACCAAAAAGGCATGTTCTCCTTCCTGTGCATTACTCCGGAACAAGTTCAAAAGATGCGTAGCGAGCACAGCGTTTACTTTGTGGACTCAAGCCGCGTGAACGTTGCAGGTATCAGCCTGGCAAACGTAGATACACTGGCCAAAGCCATGGTAAAAGTAATCAACGCGTAATATTGCAATAAACAAGCGCACTGCTGGTCAGTGCGCTTGTTAGCTATTCTGCCACACAGTTAGCACAGCGCGCACAAATCACTACACACGACATACTTTACGTTATACGGATTTTAGCGGTAAGCAAATAACATACAGGTACAAGGATGCACAACACAAAGTCCTTTCTACTTCTGGTTTTAATTTCTATTTTTACTTTAAGCGCTTGAAGCTTGCTTCAAGGCGAGCAACACTAGGCTGGACCAACCCTGTCACTCAATGGTTCCATTATAGTCTCAATACACTTCGAACCGAATTAAACAGGACTCTGCGGAAAACAACTGTTTTCTCTGCTTAAACCTTGTCTGTAAGGCAACTGTATAAAAACTGCTTGAAAATCGGCGCTATCAAATCCAATGAATCGTTTAACCGGTGATCACCAGGCACCAAATGCAAACTGGCACTTTGTTCCCGTGCGAATTTAAGTACGTTTTCCACCGGTATAATTTCGTCCTGCCAGCCATGTACACACGACACGGCGCATTTAACCGGATATGCCTGCTTTTCGTAACGAGGCATGTATACTGCCGGGGCCAGCAAAAATATACCCTTAACGTTATATTGCAGGGCCGCTACCAACGACACATAGCCACCCATACTGGAACCCACTAACACCACTTCGGAATCGTCAGACGGCAGTTGCTCCAGCAGTAAAGCAACCCGCTCTTCCGGGTTCATCGTAGCTGAATAGTCAATACTTTCTATCTGACATCCCATGCTTTCAGCGATATCAGCTAAAAATCGAATTTTAGTGCCCCACGGGCCACTTTCTTTGCCGTGCGAAAAATAAACTTTCACGAATGCTCCTCCAACTGGAACACCGATTATCCCTATTCGTCACTAAATAACAATAATATTTGTCTTACACTAAACACTAATTGCCGAAAATATGAAATTAAAAACAAATGTTAACAAATAGTTACGCAGCAATATTGATGGATGTCGAGTAAGCGCGCTGTACCATGGCCTGCAGTTTTTTACAGGCATTTACGTATTTAACATCGCGCTGATAAAACACCTGCTCGATTATTTTACCATTGGCATCAATTAAGAAACTTGCCAAACGGGCCTTGCGGTGTGGCAGGTAAAAGTGATGCAGGGTTACATTTTTTGTGGCAGGCATAGTCGTAATAAGCTGATAAAAGCAAAACGGTAACTTGAAATGTGCCGCACGTGGATCGTTGCCACTCCAGGCCATAACTTGCTGAAATGTGTCCTGAGACTCATTTGTTTTTATGCCAAAACGCTGAATCAGATCATCAATGGTTTTTAGTCCGGTATTCATAATCCGCCCTCCTACTTGTTGTTACATACAGTACTGTATATCCAAACAGCAATCAAGCCAAATGTGCAACAAATAACCAATAAGATTCAAAATAAACCGAATTATTATAAATGGCATAAAAAAACCGTGTACACCATACAGTGAACACGGTTGTTTTTAACTAAGCTGAATTACTTGAACGCTATTTCATCAGCTGTAGACTGACTAACAGGCATCGCTTTAGGCTTTTTGAATAACTGACGTATATCGTCCAGTATCACGTACAATGCTGGCACTAGCAGTAGTGTAATTACAGTGGCAAACAAAATACCAAACGCCAGTGAAATAGCCATTGGGATCACCACCTGCGCTTGCAGGCTGCGCTCAAACATAATGGGTACTAGTCCCATGAAGGTTGTCAGTGAGGTCAAAATGATCGCCCTGAAACGCTGCGTCCCAGCGTTAATAGCGGCATCCATGAGACGATGCCCTTCCGCACGCGCCCGGTTAACAAAGTCCACCATAATCAGACTATCGTTTACCACTACGCCCGACAGCGCAATAATGCCGCAAATCGACAACACGCTTACAGCATGGCCAAGTGCTAAGTGGCCCACGATGGCACCAAAAATACCAAATGGAATGACCGACATAATAATGATTGGCTGACTGTATGAACGCAGCGGTACGGCAAGTAGCGCATAAATAGCGAACAACGCGAACAATAAGCCTTTAGCCAATGACCCCATGGCTTCCATTTGTTCACGGGAATTACCCTGTAACTTAAAATCTACCCGAGGGTAACGTTTCATTAATTCAGGGATCACCTGGCCTATCATTTCCATGGTGACTTTGTTTGGCTCGACCAAATCGACGTTTACGGCTGCCGATACTGTTACCGAGCGTTTACCGTCTACCCGAATGATAGAATCATAACCTTTCCCCATTTTAATATCGGCAACCTGATCAAAAGGCACATCCTGACCACCAGGCGCTCTTACTCGCATATTTTCCAAATGCCCAACTGAATTTCGGGCATCCTGAGGGTAACGCACCATTACCTTAATTTCTTCATCGTCGCGTTGTATGCGCTGTACTTCCGCACCATAGAAACCATAGCGCACCTGCTGCCCCAATTGCTGGAGCGTAATACCCAGTGCTTCTGCCTGAGGCTTGAGCTGTAACTGAATCTCATCTGAGCCACCTGAAAAGGTATCATTAATGTCAGATACACCGTTGTACTGTGCAAGCGCCGCTTTTACATCCTGGCTTATCTTTTCGAGATCTTCGATATGCGCTGAGCTGAATTCAAAACTCAGATCAGAACCACCACCCGGGCCGCCCGGTGACGCAAAACTCAGAGTTTTCACACCGGCCATTTCAGGCATCTGCTCCCGCCAGCGCGTTTGGATATCCGTATCGGTCAAGTCTCTTGCTTCGCCCTTGGTTAGCTCCACAAACACCTGTCCACCCAATGATCCGCTATCGAATGCAACGGCATGTTTTACTACACCCTGCCCGGTTTCTTTCTCGATTTGCGCATCCATTCGGTACATGGCTTCCAGCATGGTATCCAGCACATAGTCGCGCTGAGAGAGCGAAGAGCCGGGTTCAAGTTCTACCCTTGCCTGAACAAAGTCGCTGGGAATGGTGGGGAAAAATACAAAGCGTACCCAATCTCCTTTGAACAAGCCAAACGTTAAAATAAGCATACTCACAAACGTCGCCAGAGTGATGTAACGAAATTTCACAGCTTTTCGCAGGAATGGAGCATACACATTACTGATAAAGGTTTTTATACCTTCACTGAAAAAATCCCTGAAACGCTGGAATTTATTAGCTTTGGCTGGATCATAGGGCTTCATCTTCATGTGTGCCAGATGAGCGGGCAAAATCAATTTAGATTCAAGCAGTGAGAATGCCAGACACACTATCACCACCAATCCAATGGTCTTCCAGATCACACCAAATGGACCCGACACCATTAACATAGGCGAAAACGCAGCGATGGTGGTTAATACCCCAAAAGTGGCGGGCATCGCCACCTTTTTAACACCGGTTATAATGTTGTCGGTACTGTGGCCTTTAGCGTCAATCTCGGAATAGGCGGATTCCCCCATAATAATGGCATCATCCACCACTATCCCCAGCACTAAAATGAACGCAAACAAACTGAGCATGTTAATAGACACGCCCATCATGTCCATGGGCAATACCATAAGCGTACCCAGGAAACACACGGGCAACCCCACCATTACCCAAAATGCCAGTTTGATTTTCAGGAATAGTGACAGCACGATAAATACCAGCACGCCGCCCCAGAACATATTTTCAAGCATCATGTTTAAGCGATCAGCCAGGTAAAAAGACGAATCTCCCCATGAATCAGCCTGTATATGAGCCGGAAAATCCTTTTTGTGAGTGTCTAGGTATTGATTAACTTCTTTAGAGATTTCAAGGGCGTTTTGATCACCTACTGCACGCACGCGAATATTTACCGCTGGTTTATTGTCGAACATAGCGTATTGCGGATCTTCCACAAAGCCATCGTCGATAGTGGCAATATCCCCCAGTGTAAGTCTGCTGCCATCTTCTCTTGTCATCAGAACTACCTGGGCAAATTCGTACCCCGTATAAGCCTGACCTTTGGTTCTTAGCAAGATATTGCCGCTGTCTGACTTAATGGCACCGCCGGGCAAGTCTACCGATGACTGACGAACGGCATTAACGACTTCTGAGAACGTCAGATTGTATTTTTGCAGCGTGTATTCCGACAGCTCAATGGAGATTTCATAATCGCGATCACCAACTACCTGAACGTTAGAAATGCCAGGTAGATTTGCAACGTCATCACGTAGATTTTTAGCAAACTCTTTAAGCTCCCGTTCGCTGGCATCACCGTAAACTGCAACCCACATAACGTCCTGGAGAAATTTGGTACGGTAAACGGTAGGTTTTTCGGTATTACCCGGAAAGCTGGGTATGGCATCAACCTGGGCTTTTACTTCATCGAGCACCAGTTGCACATCGTAGTCTTCTTCCACTTCAATCGATACTGAACCCATGCCTTCCACGGCAGTGGCAGTAATTTTTTTAATGCCATCGAGATCCTTTATGGCATCTTCTATTTTCAGCAGAACACCTTCTTCCACTTCCTGTGGCGCTGCGCCCAGGTAAGGTACTCGTACCGAAATCAAATTCACTTCGAAATTGGGAAACACCTGCTTTTGAATTGAAATGGCGCCAAAAATGCCGCCAATCAACAAGATCCACATTAACAGGTTAGCCGCAACGTTGTTGCGTGCAAACCAGGCTATCAGGCCTGTATGCGTATTGTAGGATTGCATGGCTTACTCTCCTGTGCTCAACGTGTTTTGCGGCTCTTCAACATCGTCTTGTGCAGGATCTTCACCCGCGATCCGCACCGGCATTCCCTCGTAAGGCGTAGGCACAGCACTGCGTACTACCTTATCACCACTTTGCAGACCCTCAGACACATAAACACTTTCAGGACTGGAGCGCGCAATTTTTACATTGCGAATCGATAGTGTGTTATCTTCGCTTACCACCAGAACAGAACCATCAAGACGCAATAAACTGCGTGGGATTACAATTAACGTTTGCGCCTGAGTGCCACTCACCGTTGCCTGTACAAACTGACCAAAACGCAGTGGAACCGGATGCAAATCCGTGTTGTCTCGGCCGTAGGGATCATTCACTTCAACTACTGCATAAATTAAGCGGTTTGTGGTATCCAGAACACCTTCACTTCTCACTAAACGGCCATGCCACTGATGAAATTTACCGCCAACCACAGCCGACAAAGCAACCGGATTTTGCTCTTTCACACCTGCAGACAAATCGATGAAAGCTAAATCAGCATCAGTAAGGGGTAATCGCACTTCAGCAACACTGGTTCCATACAGTTCACCTACCTGAGCGCCGGTAGACACAAACTGCCCTAAATCCACGTTCCGTTTAATTACAATGCCATCGTAAGGCGCAACAATTTGCGTACGGGCGAAGTTACGCTGTGCTCTGGCCAATTTTGCTTTCGCTGCTTTAACGTTCGCCTGCTCTTTGGCAAGCTGTGGCTTGCGTAGACCCAGTTCAGGTGGCACTACACTGCGCACCGAACGCCATTCTTCTGCCGCCACTTTGCCACGCGCCATCTCTTCTTCCAATGCGGCTTCAGCCTGCGCCAATTCCGCCTCGGCTAAACGCAAGTCGGTTTCGTAATCATCTTGTTCAAGGGTTAACAGCACATCGCCTTTTCGAAACATGCCGCCCACAACAAAATTATCCGACAGTTTTATTACACGGCCACTCACCTGCGCAGCCACCTGAGTTTTATGCTTGGGAAGCACGTTCCCCTGAGAACTCACTGTAAACTCAACGTGTTCACTGAAAACCGGCTGTGCATCGACCAGAAAGGCCTTTTCTTCGACAACCTTTTTTTCAGGTGGCTTTTTACCAAGCACCATTAAGGCGGTTAAAACAATTGCAACCAGCAGTATTATTAGTGGAATACCCGCTTTTGCTATAGAAGAAACTTTCATGTGAGTGTCACCCGATTGGCCCAAAAGCACGATGCTTTTGTGTGTAATTATTGTATTTGTTCACGGTTTTGCACGTGTAGATACAAGCAAAGTCTACAAACGGCAGTCCTTATACTGAAGTGTAAAATGGCTGGATTACAAACGCTTTAATAACTTTGTTAGAAATTGTAACGGTATCTGAGCGGTAATGCCGCTATAACCTTTTCATTTTTATTTGCATTCCCAAATTCGCCGACAAACTTAATCGTTTAAGTTGATTTGACAAAATACTTACACAAATTGTCTGTTAATTGTGCCAAACCCCTTGAATTGCTAGTTTTTTGAGCGTAACTTGTAAGTTAATTACACATTGTAATGCGTAGGAGAAAACAATGAGCCTGAAGAAGCAATATTTAAAGTCAAAGCCCGTATGCAAAGTGACCTTTAAGCTCACTGCAGAGGAAGCCAAAAATGCATCTACAGCAAAATTGGTTGGCGATTTCAATGAGTGGGATTTGGGTGCAACACCCATGAAGAAGTTAAAAAACGGTGATTTTACCCAGACTGTCGATTTACCAGCGGATTGTGAATACCAGTTCCGCTATTTACTGGATGAAGACGTGTGGGAGAACGACTGGGAAGCTGATGCCTACGTTGCATCGCCGGTAAGTCTGGAAGAAAATTCTCTGGTTCGCGTTTAACGTTCACAAAAAAGGGCTTCTGATCAGAAGCCCTTTTTACATTGTACTTTCAAGCAGATCTTTACAGACCTGCTTCTATCTCGGGTAGTGCCTCAAATAAATCAGCAACCAGTCCGTAATCTGCCACCTGAAAGATTGCCGCTTCCGGATCTTTATTAATCGCAACAATCACTTTTGAGTCTTTCATACCTGCAAGGTGTTGAATAGCTCCCGAAATTCCCACTGCAATATACAGTTGTGGCGCTACAATTTTCCCGGTTTGCCCTACCTGCATGTCATTGGGAACAAATCCGGCATCAACTGCCGCACGAGATGCTCCAACCGCCGCTCCAAGTTTGTCAGCAATGCGCTCCAGCATGGCAAAATGCTCGCCATCCTGCATACCCCGGCCACCTGAAATAATAATATTCGCGGCAGTCAGTTCCGGACGATCAGATTTAGTTACCTCTTCACGCACGAACGCGCTCATCTTATTTTCAAACACCGCATCCACAATGCTAACAGGTGCACTGTTTCCGGTGGCTGCCGCATCAAACGCAGAGGCACGTACCGTAATGACTTTTACCGGATCACTGCTTTGCACTGTTGCTATGGCGTTACCCGCATAAATAGGTCGCACAAACGTATCTGCACTTTCAACCGCGATCACATCAGATAATTGCACCACATCAAGCAGTGCTGCTACGCGTGGCATAAAGTTCTTACCTGTGGTGGTAGCCGCCGCAATAATATGGGAATAGTCACCGGCAAGACTGTGTACCAACTCAGCAGTATTTTCCGCTAACTGGTGTTCATAAACAGCATTGTCGGCAACCAATACTGCTGCCACACCGGCTATTTCACTAGCTTGCGCGGCAACGCCTGCACAGTTAGCCCCAGCTACCAGGACATGCACGGTATCACCCATTTTAGTAGCGGCATTCACCAGTTTATGAGTTTCTGATTTTAACTGATGGTTGTTGTGTTCTGCATAAACTAAAACGGCCATTAGATCACCTTTGCTTCGTCGCGTAATTTAGATAACAACTCTTCTACTGAGTTTACTTTGATGCCTGCTTCACGCGTGGGTGGAGGCGTAACTTTAAGGGTGGTTACTCTCGGCGTTAAATCAACACCCAGCTCGTCTGCAGTTTTGACGTCTAAAGGCTTGCGCTTGGCTTTCATGATATCTGGTAACTTCGCGTAACGCGGCTCGTTCAGTCGCAAGTCCGTTGATACCACAGCAGGTAATGTCAATTTCAAGGTTTGTAATCCGCCATCCACTTCGCGGGTAACTAAAGCGTGTTCACCTTCTACAACCACTTCAGAAGCAAATGTACCTTGGGGCATACCGGTTAAGGCAGCTAACATCTGACCGGTTTGATTATTATCTGAATCGATGGCCTGTTTACCAATAATCACTAAACCAGGTTGTTCCAGCTCAACCAGCTTAGCCAGCAACTTTGCTACCTGCAGTGATTCCGGGAAACTCTCGCACTCTACGTGAATCCCGCGATCAGCCCCCAAAGCCATGGCATTGCGAATTTGTTCCTGGCACGCTTTTGGCCCAACGGTTACCGCTATAATTTCCGTTGCCACGCCCTTTTCTTTCAACCTTACGGCTTCTTCTACTGCGATTTCACAAAAAGGATTCATCGACATTTTTGCGTTTGTCAGATCAACGTCAGACTGATCTGATTTCACTCTTACCTTTACGTTGTAGTCGATCACCCGTTTTACCGGTACGAGTATTTTCATAATTTCCTCTGATTTGAATCAATTGCCGAATATTGAAAAAACACTACTGTAACTGCCTATACTGACATGATGGCATAGCCGCCTGAAATTACTTTGATGACAATCAAAGCATAGTGTCAAACAAGGATTACAACAGTTTTATAACATTTCTATCATAAAATTTACTTCCAGTTGACGTAAACGTCAACCTGGTTTAGTTTGACGCGAAATATTCAAGAGGTCGCTGGTGGCAAAAGTTCTTGCCATTACGTAACCCAACGCCTTAACGATGAGGAGTGACACTGTGGAAAGAGAATCAATGGAATTCGACGTAGTGATTGTTGGCGCAGGCCCGTCTGGTCTGTCTACCGCAATCCGGTTAGCCCAACAAGCTCAGGAGCAGTCTCACCCCGTGAGTATTTGTGTGGTAGAGAAAGGCTCTGAGGTAGGCGCACATATTCTTTCTGGCGGCGTAATGGAGCCAGAGGCGTTAACCGCGCTTATTCCTGACTGGAAAGAGAAAGGCGCCCCGCTCAATCAGGCCGTTACTGCAGACGAAACCTATCTGCTGCGCAGTGAAGTTGGCGCTATAAAGCTACCTGGTTTCATTACCCCCAAAACAATGAACAATAAAGGTAACTATATTGTGTCGTTAGCCAATGTCTGTCGTTGGCTGGCAGAACAAGCAGAATCATTGGGTGTTGAAATATTCCCGGGCTTCGCCGCAGCAGAGATTTTCTATAATGAAGATGGCAGCGTAGGCGGTGTGATCACCGGTGATATGGGCGTAAATGCCAATGGTGAAGAAAAAGACGGCTACATGCCAGGAATGATTTTGCAGGCAAAGCACACTGTATTTGCCGAAGGCTGCCGTGGACACCTCGGTAAAATGCTGATTGAACAGTTCAAACTCGATGAGCACGCCACACCACAACATTACGCCATCGGTTTCAAAGAAATCTGGAATATTGACCCTACCAAGCACAAACCTGGTCTGGTAATTCACACTGCCGGCTGGCCCCTAACCGAAGCATCCGGCGGCAGCTATTTATATCATGCAGAAAACAACCAGGTGTTTGTGGGTTTAATTGTTGATCTTAATTATCACAACCCGCATTTGAGTCCGTTTGATGAATTCCAGCGCATGAAACACCATCCACTCTTTGCTCAGTATTTACAAGGTGGTGAGCGGGTTGCTTATGGCGCGAGAGCCATTACTAAAGGCGGATTGAATTCCTTACCTACCATGTCATTCCCCGGTGGATGTTTAGTGGGTTGTAATGCGGGTACGCTGAATTTCTCAAAGATCAAAGGCATTCACACAGCTATTAAGTCTGGTATGTTAGCAGCCGAGAGTATTTTTACTGCACTTACCAATAATGAAACCACTGACTTTTGTACATTGTTCAATCAGAAATTTGAAAACAGTGAATTACGCGAAGAATTATATAAAGCCAGAAACTTTGGCCCTGCCCTGCATAAATTTGGCAACTTACTGGGCGGCGCATTTAATACATTTGAACAAAATATATTAGGCGGAAAAAGTTTTTTCACATTAAAAGACCTGACACCAGATTACGCTAAAATGGAAAAAGCGTCGGAGTCAAAACGGATTGAATATCCAAAGCCCGATAATAAACTTAGCTTTGATAAATTGTCGTCAGTTTACTTAGCCAATACCAATCACGACGAAGATCAGCCTTGCCATTTACAGTTGAAAGATATGGCTATTCCGGTATCGGTTAATTTGCCTGATTATGATGAACCCGCACAGCGCTACTGCCCTGCCGGGGTGTATGAAATGGTAGAGGATGAAAATAAACAACCCCGCTTGCAAATAAACGGGGCAAACTGTGTTCATTGTAAAACCTGCGACATAAAAGATCCGTCGCAAAACATTCGTTGGTTTGTACCCGAAGGTGCCAGTGGACCAAATTATCCGAACATGTAATTTAAAGATTCAGTAAAATGAATTAAAAAATACTTTTGAAAAAAATCGCACTTAATTTAAACTTACGTGCGATTTTTTTATGGGTCTAATTTATAAAGGTAATTTAATGAGTGATTTTTTAGAAATTTTAACTCATGGAAGACGTTTACAAGGTGCAGTAAAGGATTTATCTGTAGAAGAATTAGAAAGTGTAATTGAAAAACTCAATGGCATTATCGAAAAGAAAAAAGCAGAAGCTGAAGCTGAAATTCAGGCCCAACAGGAAAAACTGGAAAAGCTTGCTCAAATTAAACAGCAAATGGCTGATGCTGGCATTGAGATTAGTGACTTGCAGGAAGTCGCAGAGCCAAAAGCAAAACGCAAATCTGCGGGTAAAAAACGCCAGGTAAAATACAAAATTACTGTTGATGGCGACACCACTGCGTGGACAGGCGTGGGCAGAATGCCAGTGGTATTTAAACAAGCTCTGGAAAGCGGAAAGTCGCTGGAAGATTTCGCGATCTAATTCGTTTTCTGCAACTTTGCTTTAAAAATGGGGGCCAGGCCCCCATTTTGTTATCATTAATAAATTCACAACACAAAGCGCACTTGCTATTTGCTCATGTCATTTCAATTACATCATCAAGTTTACTCGCATTCTGAGAATGCTCCCTGGGTTGTATTAATTCACGGATTATTTGGCAATCTGGATAATTTAACTGTATTGCGTAAACCGCTTTCAGAACACTTTAATGTGATCACGCTGGATTTACCTGATCATGGCGAATCGCCTCATGTAAATGCATTTACAATGGCGTTATGTGTAGAAGGTATCACTGCCCTGCTAAA
Organism: Aestuariibacter sp. GS-14; assembly: GCF_006494365.1. Lineage (GTDB taxonomy): Bacteria > Pseudomonadota > Gammaproteobacteria > Enterobacterales > Alteromonadaceae > Alteromonas > Alteromonas mangrovi. The sequence continues at coordinate 166,548 of NZ_VHIP01000003.1, read as the reverse complement.
CAAATATAATGTGCCAACAGCCCATTTGGTTGGTCATTCGTTAGGGGGTAAGGCAGCGATGATGACTGCACTGTTATCGCCTGAAAGAGTAACATCGCTGGTTGTAATTGATATTGCCCCGGTTAACTATCCTCCGCATCACCAAACTATTTTCAAAGCCCTCAGGCTTGTTGATTTGTCGCAGGTACAATCCCGTAAAGACGCTGACAAACAATTACAAAGTGGTATTGAAGAAGCGGGTGTAAGACAGTTTTTACTTAAGAGTTTGTATCAAACAGAAGCCGGCAATTGGCAGTGGCGCTTTAATCTTGCAGGGTTAGAATCCAATTACAGCAACATTAGTGAATTTAATGCGCCTGAGAATGCCTGCTACCAAGGACCTGTGACCTTCATAAAAGGCGGGAATTCTGATTATATTCGCCGGGAGCATCAATCTGCTATTGCGACATTATTCCCACATGCCAAAGCCCGCATTGTAGAGGGCACAGGGCACTGGTTGCATGCCGAAAAGCCCCAGGTAGTGGCTAAACTCGTTGAGCGGGCATTACTCACTGCTCAATAAATTGATCAGAACAGTTAAGTGGCAGGTATAACGAAAAGTGCGTCAAGACGCCTGCGCAACCACAAAGTCTGTGGTATAGTTTGCGCGCAAAAAATAGCGAAGGTTTATTATGCTTGCGAAAAATTACGAACTCATTGAAACCATCATGCTCAATGCGGGTTTAGTGTGTTTATTTGCATTAATGGGATTCGCAGTACACGACGTACTGAAAAAGAACGATGTTCCCATGATTGGACGTGTTGTAGCTTATGGCGTATTAGGCCTGGGTGCAATGGGCTTTGTCGCCAAGGGCATCATCCAGATTTTCTGGACCACCAGTGGCGTAGGCAGTTAACTTAGTTAAGTGACAGGATATAGAGGTTAAATATGGCAAGTGTTGGCCTTTTCTTTGGCAGTGACACCGGCAATACTGAACATGTTGCCAAAATGATTCAGAAAGAGTTGGGCAAGAATCTGATTGCCGTTCACGATATTGCGAAAAGCACCAAAGAACAAATCGCCGAGTTCGACTTACTGATTTTTGGTATTCCAACCTGGTATTACGGTGAAGCTCAGTGTGATTGGGATGACTTTTTCCCGGAGCTGGAGCAAATTGATTTTAACGACAAGCTGGTAGCCATTTTCGGTTGTGGTGATCAGGAAGACTACGCAGAATATTTCCTTGATGCCATGGGCATGATTCGGGATATCGTTGAAGCGCGTGGGGCTATTCTGGTTGGGCAGTGGTCTACCGAGGGTTATGATTTCGAAGCTTCCAAAGGCATGGCAGACGACAATCACTTTGTCGGTTTAGGTATCGATGAAGATCGTCAGCCCGAGCTGACTGATGAGCGTGTTCGCGCCTGGTGCAAGCAGTTACACGAAGAACTGTGTCTGGCTGAATTAGCCTGATAACCGCTTGTAATCAATACAAAAAAGCCCGTTTTACACGGGCTTTTTTGTCACAACTGCAAAAAATTGATTAGTTTACACGCTTCCGAGAAGAAGCAATACCTACTAAGCCGAGAGCTAATAACATTAACGCTGCAGGAGCTGGTGCTGGCGTTGACTCTGAAGAAATCGTGCCTTGTTGATAATAAATTGTACCGTTCCAAATGCGTGGTGAGAATGTTGAATCAAATAGGTATCCTTTACCTACACCTTGCAGAATTTGTAGTTCGCCATTGTCTGCGTATACGCTGCCCACCGAAGTACCATTGGTATAATTCATTACAGTATTATTCGCTGTTATGTATAAAGCAGTTGTTGTAAATCCACTTAGCACAAAGTCAGCAACATCGAAAAACGTGGCAACATTTGCACCAGAAGATACCACTGCGCTTGAGCCAATCAAAGACCATGCACCCGAAGTAGTTTCAAATCCGCTATAAGACCCAGATTTGGTATAAACCTCAATAGTATGTGTACCATTGTCGAGATTTAAATCTAATCCGGTAACAGTAACATCACCTATTAAGTTTACAACGTCAAACATATTTCCGGCCTGACCGTTATTTGATGCAAAGGTCGTACTGATAAGACTAGCCTGCGCCTGACCAGCTACCATTAATAACGATGCAACCACTCCCATCCACTTCTTCATAATATTAAACTCCAGCTTAACAACACAATAAACAATTAATACCAACCTAGTTAATCAACTTGCATGCCAATCATGCAAGCTATTGTATTTAATACAATAAAACACAAAGTGTAAATTTTTTAAACAATAGATGTAAAAAAATCAGACACATAAAAACAGAATGTGAAATGGAGTAAAGTAAGGAATTAAGGCACTACTATGAGGTACTAACGCGCCAGTTTGGCTTGGCACTGACGCGGTATTTAATAATGAGGCAACAATAATATTGCGCCAGTTTATAACTTAAACTGCGTAACCGCCCGTTTAAGATCCGAGATTTCTTCTTCAATTTGAGACGTAGACTCATTGGCTTTTTGCGTGCTGCTAGCACTGAGTTCAGCCAATTCAACAATGCGTTGCAGGCTGCCAGCCACATCTTCTAACAAGTCATCCTGCTTGCGGGTATCGTTAACGATTTCAAGATTGATGCTGCTAAGTTCATTAATAATTGCACTGATATTGGCCACCTGTTCGGTAACCTGCTCAGTAAGGCTAACCCCGTGTTGTGACTGATCACGCCCCAGATTAATGGCTTTTACGGCCTGAGCGGCATCGCGCTGCAGGTTACCAATCATCGACTCAATTTCTTCGGTAGAATTATGCGTGCGATTTGCCAGTGTTCTCACCTCATCTGCCACCACCGCAAACCCTCTGCCCTGTTCACCCGCTCGGGCGGCTTCAATGGCAGCGTTTAACGCCAATAAGTTAGTTTGTTCGGCAATCGTTTTAATTACGTCCAGAATACTGCCAATACTGCGGCTGTTTTCATCAAGACGATGTACCACATTGGCCGATTCTTCTGCTTGTCTGGCCTGGCTCAGAACCTGCTGACGGTTAGTTTCGGCTAGTTTGGCAATGTTGCGAGATTGCTCTTCAACAATGCGTAGCTTTTCCATCGCAATGTTAATTTGCTGCAGGTTGTTATTGCTGGTCTCACGGACGTGCTGAGTGTTGGTGGCAGTAACCTGAACCTGCTCGCGTTGTTCATCTACCTGTTGCAGGCTTTTTTCGCCAAGCGATACGCTGGATTTAATCACCTCTTCCAGGCGATGCTCCTGAGAAATAATATTGCCTACCAATGTTCGCAAGCTCTCTGTAAGCGCATTGATTTTGGCAGACAGCGCGGCAAATTCGTCGCTACCGGACTGGTCAAGCCTGCGTGTTAAATCGCCCTGGCTTAATTGTGTTAACCCGCGATTAATCTTCACAAGCGGTTTTGCAATACTGCGTGTAGTAAGCACCCCTAAAAATACAGCGGCAATCAGCCCTATAACAAATACGGCTGCTGTTTTTACCAACGCACCTACTACCGTATCCAAAATTTTCTGCTGTGCACTAAGGGTACTGTCATTCACCTGCGCATATAACGAACCAATGCTCTCCAGGGCCTGTTTAAGTGCTACCTGCGCAGCCTGTTGATGCGCAATGCTTTTTGCCGCGTGATCCAACTTTTCCTGCTGCATCCATATCAAACCTTCAGCACCGTTGATTGCATCCATTAACTTATCAAATTGTTCATTAAAGCTATCAACGGTACCCTGCGTATCCACTTGTTCAGCCAACCTGTTCAGATAATCTTTGTCTACCTGAAGGTTACTGATTTGATAGCTGAGGTCGTCCACAATAACTGTCGTCGCGTCAGGGTCGAAGCTGGATGACAAATCCGTGATAGCGTTATTCATGGTTAGCAGTTTATTGTCGATATTGGTGCCTGTACCAATGATGGTCTCGACGCCTTGCTGGCTGGTATCCAAATAACTTAAATCCAGCATTAATGCGCTGGCTTCATCGGCAATCATTAACACGTTATCCCGATGGGAAAGCAATCGCTGTTCAAATTCGATTCGCAGCGCCAGTTCATTATACATAGCGTTACTTTCTGTTACGTAAGTGCGACTTGCATCAATTGCCTGAGTTGAGACCTGGCCACTGCCTAGCATTTTTGCCAGTTTATCGAGTTTGGTAATGAAGGCTTCGGAGCGACGTTTAAACGCATCCTGACTATCTGAAAGGCCTTGTTTGGTAGACTCGTGAAATCCGTTTGCGGTGACCGTGGCAAGCGTAAGAATATCAGTATTAACGTCGTTCATTTGCGTCTGAACTGGCATTTTTACTTCAATGACGTCTTCGGCAGACGATTGAATCGCGGACAAGCCCGTATAGGAGAGGATGCTGGTAATTAATAACAAGCATCCAAAAGACGCGAATCCGAGAATTATCTTATTAACGACGGTTAATGGCATGAGTTGACCTGCTTTATTCACACATTGCTCTTTATTATTGTATTCGTAATCATTAGCAACCTAACTTAGTCAATAGACTAAATTATGCTAATTATCAACAGCGTTACGTTATTGCCTGATTTAACAGGACAGACCACTCCTTTGCAACGCTTTAATTACATTATCGGCACAAAATCGTTATATTTCAGCACAATTTATTTACGTCTAAATAAAGATAGCTTACATCTTATCGCTTAGCCGACAATTTCTTATTATTTTGTCTATAAAGTCCATTTCATTGAAAGCTAACCCTTTTAAATCTGATTAACTCACCTATAATAGCCTGATATTTTTAAAGCAGACGTAGGCGCCTCATGGATCAAAATAAAGAATTAAAGAAAGCCGGCCTTAAAGTTACCTTGCCCCGACTGAAAATCCTGCAGATCCTGCAAGAGCCTCAGAATCAACACATTAGCGCTGAAGACGTATACAAAATCTTAATTGAGCAAGGTGAAGAAATTGGTCTTGCTACTGTGTATCGCGTATTAAACCAGTTTGATGACGCAGGTATTCTTAATCGCCATCATTTTGAAGGCGGAAAATCCGTATTTGAAATCAGCCACAAAGCGCATCACGACCATTTAGTATGCCTAAAATGTGGTAAGGTAATTGAGTTTGAAGACGAGTTAATTGAACAGCGTCAGGAACAGATTGCGAAAGACAACAAAATCAAACTCACTCACCACAGCTTGTACCTGTACGGAGAATGTACAGACGGCAATTGCGATTCAGTTGATTAATTATTGATTTATAAATAAAAAAGGGAGCAACTATCTGCTCCCTTTTTTATTCCCAAAGACTTAAACCGCGCGAACTACAGTTCAAATTTCAATTTACTGTATAGTGCAAACGCTTGTTCCCAAACAGGCCCAGCCTTACCATCGCCAATCGTTTGACTGCCCACCTGCACTACTGGCAATATTTCCTTACCGGAACTGGTAAGCCAGACTTCATCGGCGGCGTAGAGTTGATCTACCGTGATCGTGGTTTCACGACAGGGAATACCGCCTCTTTTCAAACATTCCAGCACCAGTAGCCGGGTAATACCGGGAAGTAACTGATTATCCAGTGGCGGCGTTAACACTTCACCGTTTTTTACAATAAACACGTTACTGCTACTGGCTTCGGTAATCTGCTTTTCATGATTAAACAAGATCGTTTCAGCATTGCCATCGCGATATCCCTGCTGAAAATGCATCACGTTCCCTAATAACGCCGTGGATTTAATGTGGCAGCGCTGCCAGCGTAAATCTTCCGTAATGGCAACTTTAGCACCGGGATGAATAGTGCGATCGGCTTTCGCCGGGGCGGTTAGCGTAAATGCAAAGGCAAATACAGTAGGCTCAATGCCTTGTGGGTAGGCGTGAAAACGGCGGGTATCGGCACCACGACTCACATGCAGATACACTCCTATATTGTTGCCTAGCACCTCTCGATTAGACGTGATCAGCCGCTGACAGATCGCTTTTGTATCCTGTTCTGATAAGGCAGAGTTAATTTCTACCAGTGCCAAACCCTGTTGCATTCGTTTGAAATGCTGAGCAAACCCCACCATCTTGCCGTCGTAGCTGGGCACCACTTCATAAATGCCATCACCAAATAAAAAGCCCCGGTCAAGTGGCGAAATACGCGCTTCCTGTAAAGGCAGGAACTCCCCGTTTAGGTAAGCTGTTGTCATGAAATTCTCGTATGAAGAAACGCTAGTTACCAAACCACCTGGCAATGGATGATTGCTGAAGCAACCACGTTGCACGGGCATTGGCGGCGTCGAGTTGATAAAACTGTATCTTATCACCTGGCAGGCACTGGGCGAAACGGTAAAGATCGCAACGAGCCAGTGCGCCCATTTTTGGATATCCGCCCAACGTTTGCCTGTCGGCCATCATCACTATTGGCTGGCCATCTGGTGGTACCTGGACACTGCCTGCCGCAATGGCCTCTGAATACAAAGTAGACATACTACTTTTTACCTCAGGCCCTTTCAGTCGCACACCCATTCTGTCCATCTGTGGCGTCACGTCATATTCACTGCTCAATAAACGTTGCCAGGTTAATGTACTGAATGCCTGATGCTGGTAACCTGGCACAATCCCAATTAATGCAGTTGAGTCGTATTTGGGTATCAGGTGCGCGGGTAAACTGGCCGGTGAATTAAGAGATAAACCCGCTGAAATAGCTTTTACGTTCAACGTATCACCAACCCTGATTGATGAACCATCTTTGTGTAATCCACCCATATTTTCCCGCTTTACGGTTGAGGCACTGCCCACGATCGCATCAACGGCAAATCCTGATGGCACGGCCACATAATGCCGAGTGCCTAAACGCTCCGGTCGAATATGCACAATTGAATTAGCGTTTACTGCAAAGCGTTGCCAGCAATCTGTTTGCTGGTTATCTATCAGTAACGTTGCCGCAGGACCGGTTACGCTCAGGTAGCAGTCCTGTTCAACAAACAATGTACATTCCCCCATTATTTCGACGGTGGGGGCATTTGTTTGTCCGCATAAACGGTTTGCTAATTCAAATGCCCGTGCATCCATCGGGCCTGACTGACAAAATCCCTGATGTAACACACCGCGACGCCCTGCATCTACAATAATGGCTGATAGCCCAATATGTTGTATTTGAATTGCCATGCCTCAGCCTTTGTCCCAAAGCAGACCATGCTGCGCCGCAAGTTGTAAAAAAGTGGTTTGGTCGATAGCCGTAAACGATACTGTATCCCCTGCACTAATTAACACTCGCGCACCATCCTTTGGGGAATACAAAGGAATAGGACACAAACCCAAAAGATGCCAGCCGCCTGGCGATTCACTTGGGTATACCGCAGTTTGCCGGTCTGCAATGGCAACTGCCCCGGCAGGGACTTTTGTTCTGGGTTTTGCCATTCTGGGCACAGTTAACGCTGGGTCCAGCTCCCCCAAATAGGCAAAACCGGGGGCGAAACCGACAGCGTAAGCCCGATACGTAATATTGCTGTGCAGATTGATAATGGCTTCTTTCGATAATCCGGTATGCAAAGCGATTTGGTCAAGATCATTTGCCTGTGGCGCACCGTACCAAACGGGCAAACTGTGATGCAGGCCTTTTGGTTTGTCGGTACTGGCGTCAAGCTGTAACTGCGATAACGCACAATAAACGCTGTGATGGTCGGCTTGCCACATGTCAAACACTAACATCACGCTGTCGTAAGAAGGAATTAGCTCTACTAACCACTCGTATTTCTTCGCACTTATCGACTCAACCAGAGATTGAATAACGACATTCTTTTCTGGCAGTGACTCACCAGCAGCATAAAGAATCACCCCATCCTCCGCCGCGATTTGAATATCCCGTAACTTACCAAACGGCTTCATCAGTCGTTAATTCCTGGCCTTACATGGGTTAATTTTCGTTTGGTTAGCGCAACTCGCAAGGCTTCAGCCATTGCCAGCGCGCCAGGCGAATCGCCATGTACACACAGCGTATCAACTGGCATAGCCAGTACAGAGCCATCTGAAGCCACAATTTCACCGCGATCCATAATGCGGATAGCCTGTTCAAATGCCTCTGATTCACTTAACACTGCGCCGGGCAATCGACGGGACAACAAATAGCCATTCGGGGTATAGCGTCTGTCGGCAAACGCTTCAAACAACAATACCAGGTTGTACTGCCCTGCCTGCTGACTGATTAGCTTGTGATCGGGATGAGCTTGCAACATAAGAGGGATGCCAGGTACCGAACACTCCGCTACGGCTTTCATAACGGTGTCACGAATGCGTGGATCGCGCATCATGTCATTGTAGAGGGCACCGTGGGGCTTAACATACTCGATTTCCATTCCCTGAACCGCGGCCATGCCTGAAATCGCCGCGATTTGGTAATGCAAACAGGCGACGAGTTCATCCTCAGACATCGCCAGGCTGCGCCGGCCAAAGCCCTGTAAATCAGGATATGAAGGATGCGCGCCAACAGAAACCTGATGCTGTTTGGCAAGCTGCAACGCCCGTTGCATCACCAAAGGATCACCGGCGTGAAATCCACAAGCAATGTTGGCCATATCGATATGCACCATAATTTGCTCGTCCACCGGCATGCTCCAGGCACCAAAACTTTCGCCTAAATCGCAATTTAACATCATAAGCTGTTAGCTCTTGGTAATTGATCGGGTATCATGTTACCTATTTCGTATTAAAAGTCAGTGTTTATGATCACATTAGGCCAAATCAATACCTTAACCGTACAAGGTGAATTCCCGTTTGGATACCAGCTCGCTCATTCTGAAGATGATCGCGTAGTGGTATTACCTGGGCCCGTAACAGAACCGCTGGCAGAAGGCAGCGAAATACAGGTGCTGGTATATACCGATGAAAACGGCCAGCTTACTGCCAGTCAAAAAACCCCCAAAGCCCAGGCGGGCGAGGTAAAAGTGTTAAAGGCCGTGGGTGTAACCGACTTCGGCGCCTTCTTTGACTGGGGTATTGAAAAAGACTTGTTGGTGCCTCGCCAGAATCAGGCTGTACCGATCAGCGAGGGCATGGTGTATCCGGTATACATTTACGTTGATCCTAACAGTGAGCGCCTTGTTGGTGCTACCAAACTGCATCCGTTTTTAAGCGAGAAAGGCACATATTTTAAGCCGGATCAGGAAGTAGAACTGATTGTTTACGCAAAAACCGAACTGGGCTTTAAAGTGGTAATCAATCAATCCCACCTGGGATTAATTTTTGCCAGTGAGGCATTCAAGCCACTGCGTATTGGCGAAGAAACCACCGGATATATTAAGCAGATCCGCGAGGATGGTAAAATTGACGTTAGCCTGCAACAGGTAAACGCTACTGGCCGTGATAAACTGCAACAGGACATACTTGACGACCTGGAAGCGCACGGCGGTATGTCTACCCTGACGGACAAGAGTCCACCCGATGAAATTTATGCCCGTTTTAACGTAAGTAAAGCAGCCTACAAGCGCGCCCTGGGTGCATTGTATAAACAACATAAAATCCGTCTGGACAAACAAAAAATAACGTTACTTTGAGGTGACTATGAAAGCGACAGTAAGCTGGCAACAGGCTCTTACCTTTAACGGTAAAACTGAATCCGGTTATCAACAAACCATGGACGGCAACGGCGAAGCCATTTCACCCATGGAATCCGTTTTGCTGGCAGTAGGCGCCTGCTCCAGTATCGACGTAGTTGATATACTGAAAAAGCGCCGTCTTACCATTCACGACTGTGAATGTGATTTATCGGCCGAGCGCGCAGAACAGCCACCACGGGTGTTTACCGCCATTCACGCACATTACAAAGTGAAAGGCGACAACCTGACAGATAAAGACGTAGAGCGTGCGGTAGCACTATCTGCCGAAAAATACTGCTCTGTCATGTTAATGCTAAAAGGCAATGTAGACATTACAACCAGCTACCAAATTCTCTGATAAAACAGTGGTCAGATGGCAAATATTAGCGCATCTGACCAACAAAAAGCCCATCACACCAAAAAATACCGCTTCAAACCACAACCAGCTGATACATCTGGTTACACATGGACACATTAAGTCGCTAATTTATTGTTTTAATTGCATTTATAATTTTATTAACAAGCTGGCACACCACATGCTCATTAGCGTGTATACATAAAATTAATGCAGGTACCTGACCATGGAAACTTCAAAACGCACTACCCTTTCAACTCTATTGCTTGCTGGCACCCTGCTGACTTGTGCCGGCCTCACCGGTTGTATGGATGATGCTGAAGCCACTAACGCAACAGAGAAAAAAGAAGAAGTAATTGTTAGCATCCCGGTTGAAGCTGAAGCAATTCGCACCGGCGACATCTCTTCGAGCTACAACACCACCGCTATTCTTGAGGCAAAAGAAGAAGCGTTTGTAGTAGCCCGGGCATCCGGCATCATTGAACACATTTTTGTAGAAGAAGGTGATTACGTAGAAAAAGGCCAGGTGCTTGCGCAACTGGATCAAAAGCGCTACGAACTGAATTTGAGTAAGGCCCGTGCTGACTTAACGGGTGTCGAAAAAGAATTAAACAAAGTAGATAAAGTTTACTCCCGTAAATTGGTAAGTGACGATACCTACGACAAATTAACCGCCCAATATGAAGCGGCTAAAGCGGTGCTGGCGCTGGCAGAGCTGGATTTAAAAGAAACCACCATTACTGCGCCCATAAGCGGTTACATTGCCGAACGAAATGCAAAAGTAGGTAACCTTACCGAGTCTTTCCAACGCGAAAGAATGTTCCACATTGTGCAGCAAAAAGCCCTGCAAGGCATTGTTCATCTGCCAGAGAGTGAAATGTCGGCCATTGCGGCTAAACAACCAGCAACACTTCGTATCGCTGCGCTGGGCAACGCTGAAGTACTAGGTTATGTTGAACGGATCAGCCCGGTGGTAGACGCGACCACGGGTACGTTTAAAGTAACCTTGACCGTACCCAATCAGGATGGCCTTTTAAAAGCCGGTATGTTTTCTGAAGTTGCCATTAACTACTCTACTCACCAGAATGCCACCCTGGTACCACGCAAAGCCCTGCTTGCCATCGATAACAGCACAAGCGTGTTTATTGTTGATAACGGCGTGGCGAAGAAAATAGATGTATCAACCGGCTTTGAAGATGCCAGTTATGTAGAAATCACCCAAGGTCTTACTGGCTCTGAAACGGTAGTGACCGTGGGTCATCACAACCTGAAAGACGCTTCTCCTGTTGTTATTGTAAAAAGCTAAACAACGGCAGGCGGAGAACACACTATGAGTATTGTAGATATTGCCGTAAAACGGCCGGTAGCGATCGCCATGTTCACCCTGGCGATCCTGTTGTTCGGTATGGTTTCACTGGGCCGGTTATCAGTAAATTTGTTACCCGAACTGGCTTACCCTACCCTTACCATTCGCACCGATTACACGGGTGCCGCGCCAGCAGAAGTAGAGCAACTGGTATCCAAACCCATTGAAGAAACGATTGGCACGGTGAAAGGTGTTCGCACAGTGAAATCCGTTTCACGTCCGGGGCAATCTGATGTGGTGCTGGAATTTGCATGGGGCACTGAAATGGATTTTGCCAGCCTGGAGGTACGCGAAAAACTGGATGTGCTTCAACTTCCTCTCGACGTGGAAAAGCCGCGTTTGTTGCGATTCAATCCAAGTTTAGATCCTATTTTGCGCTATGGACTTAGTCTGTCTGTTCAGGATGGCAGCGACCAGACCGATGCCATGAAGCAGTTGCGCGTGTATGCCGAAGAGCAAATAAAGCGCAAACTGGAATCCATTGAAGGAGTAGCCTCGGTAAAAATTGGTGGTGCACTGGAAAATGAAATCCAGGTACTGGCTGATCAGCGCCGCATGAGCCAGCTGAATATCAGCGTAAATGACATCATTAAACGTTTAAAGGAAGAGAACATTAATGCCGCCGGTGGCCGTATCGATAATGGCAATCAGGCGTTTTTAGTTCGCACGTTGAATCAGTTTACGGAACTGGATGAAATTGGTCAGATGTACATTGCCAACCGCAACGGTACATCGATCCAACTAAAAGACGTAGCGACTATTTCAAACACCTTTAAAGAACGCGATGCCATTAGCCGCTTCAACGGGTTGGAAGGAGCTGAAGTAGCCATTTATAAAGAAGGTGATGCTAATTCAGTAGATGTTGCCCGTTTGGTTAGCATTGAACTGGAGCACATCGCCGAGCAATTACCCAGCCAGTACAAGCTGGACAAAGTATATGACCAGAGTGAATTCATTAAACAAGCCATCGACGATGTAAAGTCGTCGGCGGTGATCGGCGGCATTCTGGCCATGTTGGTACTGTATTTATTTTTACGTGATTTCTGGCCAACATTTATAATTTCGGTGTCCATTCCCCTGTCGGTCATTGCTACCTTCAACATGATGTACGGCAATGATATCAGCCTGAACATTATGAGCCTGGGTGGTATCGCACTGGCAGTGGGTTTACTGGTAGACAATAGCATTGTGGTACTGGAAAACATCGACAAACACAAACAAGCCGGCAAAGGCCTTATCAGCACTGCGCAAGCTGCGGCTGCGGGTACCAAAGAGGTGTCGAATGCAATCCTGGCATCTACCTTAACTACCCTTGCGGTGTTTGTACCACTTATTTTTGTAGAAGGTATTGCGGGCCAGTTATTCAGTGACCAGGCAATGACCGTATCGTTTGCATTGGTAGCCTCTTTACTGGTCGCTCTCACTGTAATTCCTGCTCTGGCCGCAAAAGCCAAACAAGCCGATACCCCCTTTGAAGCAAATCCGGAGCTTGAACACGTAGCTCCTCAGAAGCCAACCGGCATTGCAAAGGTGTTTTACTACCTTACCTGGCCGGTTCGCATGCTGCTGAAGCTGGTTTTTGTTTACCTTCCCATGCTTATTACTACCGTGATCATAAGCATCTGGCGCGTACTCAGCAAAGTATGCGGGTTAGCTCTGTATCCATTCGCGCAACTTTTCAACCTGGCCTTCAACGGCATTCAAGCCGCCTATAACAATATATTACGCGGCGCACTTCACGCCCGGGTATTGGTATTGAGCTGTTCCATTGCGGTTACCGCGCTGGCTTTTCTGTTGATCCCTAAACTGGGCATGGAATTAATTCCCCGTATGTCCCAGGGCGAGTTCTTTGTGGAAGTAAATTTACCAGCGGGATCACGGGTTGAGCAAACTGACGCACTGTTGAAAAAAGTAGCTGCGTACACAGAAGCGTTGCCGGGCGTTGCCCGTACCTACTCCTTGGCCGGCACCGGCAGCCTTATCAGCGCCGCGCCGTCTCAAGGGGGTGACCACTGGGGTAAGCTGAACGTGGTATTAAATAGTGGTACCACCGATACAGACGAAGCTCAGGTTAAAAACGCCATGCGTGAATTTCTGCAACAACAGGCAGGAGTGCAAAGTAAATTTGGTTACCCTGAATTGTTTACCTTTGCGGCACCAATACAAATCGAGTTGCAAGGATACGATTTAGCCTCACTGCAGCGCTACAGCGACCTGTTAAGTGCAGAACTGACTAATAACGATCGATTTGCCGACGTTACCAGCAGTTTGCGCATTGGTAATCCGGAGCTAAAAATCAATTTTAACCATGCAGCGTTAGCCCGTCTGAATATGGATGCGTCTACCGTGTCAAAACTGGTAGCGGCTCAGGTAGGCGGTGAAGTAGCGACTCAATACAGCATGCAGGATCGCAAAATAGATATTTTGGTACGTACCAATGAAGCCCAGCGCGATCAGATTGAAGACATTGGTCAAATCATGATTAATCCGGGTGCCGAGCAGCCTATTCCACTTCATGCCGTAGCGGATGTGTTTATTAGCAACGGTCCCAGTGAAATTACCCGTGTTGGCCAACAGCGCGTAGCGTTAATTGAAGCCAACCTGCGTTATGGCGATCTTACACAAGGTGTGGATGCGGCACAAAAAATCATTCACAGCTTAACGCTGCCATTGTCGCTTAAAGCCAGTATTGCCGGCCAAAGCGAAGACATGCAGCAGAGTTTTGACTCATTAATACTGGCGCTGTGCTTGGCGGTATTTATGGTGTACATCGTAATGGCATCGCAGTTTGAATCGCTGGGTCATCCCCTGCTGATCCTGTTCTCTATCCCCATGGCAGTAGCGGGTGCTATTTATGGTTTGCTACTTACCAATACACATGTGAGCGTGGTGGTGTTTATCGGCCTGATTATGTTGTGCGGTATTGTGGTAAACAACGCCATTGTATTAATCGACCGAATTAATCAGCTACGCGAACAAGGCCAGGACAAACACAGCGCCATTATCGACGCAGCCAATCACCGCTTGCGCCCAATTGTGATGACCACACTCACCACTATTCTGGGATTACTGCCCATGGCAATTGGTTTTGGTGAGGGTGCGGAAGTGCGTACGCCAATGGCAGTAACGGTAATATTTGGTTTGCTGTTCTCTACCCTGCTTACGCTGATTTTACTACCGGTTGTGTATTCCCTGTTTGACCGCAAGCGCTTTGATGTAACCAGTGCGACCGCTGCAGAAAGCAAGGAGACAGTGTATGGATAAATTTGCCGAAGCGGGTGCTGGGCTGGCGGCGTTTGCCTTGCGCAAACCCGTCACTATCTGCATGATTTTTATCTCGTTGCTGATTTTTGGTATCGCTTCATCCCGGTTATTGCCACTGGAAAAATTTCCGGGCATTGATATTCCGCAGATGATGGTACAAATCCCCTACAACGACGCAACGCCTGCTGAGATTGAACGCATGATTACGCGCCCGGTGGAGGAAGCCATTGCCACCATGTCGGGTATTAAACGCCTGCAGGCATCCTCGTTTGAAAATCGCGCTGAGATTTTTGTCGAGTTTGCCTGGGACGCCAACATTAAAGCAAAGAGTATTGAAGCCCGGGAAAAAATCGATGCTATTCGCGATGAGTTACCCGACGATGTAGAGCGTGTGCTGGTATATAAATTTAATACCAACGACATGCCTATTTTTCAGTTGCGGGTTTCCAGTGATCGCGACCTGTCAAACGCCTATGATTTGCTGGATCGCAACCTGAAACGCGTAATTGAACGTGTTCCAGGGGTGTCTCGTGTAGAGTTGTACGGCGTTGAGAAAAAGCAAATCAGTGTGCGCCTGATCCCCGAGCGTATTACGTCACTACACATCGATACTGATCAGTTAGGGCAGCGCTTACGGGCGGCCAACTTTTCAATGAGTGCCGGCCATTTTTTTGCCAACGACCAAAAATACATGGTTAACCCTCAGGGTGAATTTACCGATATGCGCGATGTGGAACAGCTGTACGTTGCGCCGGGCATTATGCTTAAAGACATTGCCACCATTAGTTTTGAGTTACCAGAACGCAATGAAGGACGGCATTTGGATCGCTCCTACGCTGTAGGCTTCAATATTTTTCGAGAATCCAGCTCCAACCTGGTAGAAGTATCCCGTCAGGTAATGAAGGTTATCGAAAAAGCGAAAGAAGATCCGGCGTTTAATGGCATAAACCTGTTCGTTATGGATGATGTAGCCGATTCCGTTACTTCGTCTTTGAGTGATTTGGTAGAAGCCGGACTGGTTGGCGCGTTGTTGTCTATTGTGGTGCTTTACTTATTTCTGCGACAACTGACCACCACGCTGCTGGTAGTGCTCTCGGTGCCCTTCTCTATTTGCATAACGCTGGGCGTAATGTACCTGTTTGACTATTCGTTGAATATATTGTCACTCATGGGACTCATGCTGGCGGTAGGTATGCTGGTAGATAACGCGGTTGTGATCACCGAGAGTATATTTCAACAACGAGAACACTATAGCAATCCAGAAACAGCCACTAAGGTGGGTGTGGGTAAAGTGAGTCTGGCTGTAATTGCCGGTACCACAACCACAGCAATTGTATTTTTACCTAACATTGTAGGCGTAAAAATCGATATAACTGTGTTCCTGGAACATGTTGCTATTGCGATCTGTATTTCACTATTTGCTTCGTTGTTGATTGCGCAAACACTGATCCCATTGCTGGCATCAAAAATGAAATCGCCCAAAGCACATCAGCAAGGTACCCCTTCCTACATCAACAAGTACCGCTCCATGCTGAACTGGACCATGCAAAATCAACGCAAATCAGCGCTGATTGCTTTGCTGATCCTGGCAAGTACTATGATCCCCATCGGCGCCGTATCCAGTGATGACGAAGGTAACGACGACCAGGGGCGAATCTGGCTGAATTACCACATTACGCAAAACTTTACGCTGGAAGAAGTAGAGAAAACCGTTGATAAAATGGAGGAATTTCTCTATGCCAACCAGGAAAAATTCTTCATTAAACAGGTCTACACCTATTATCAACCGGGTTTTGCTGTGTCGAACCTGACACTACAGGATGACTTACCTGTTCCAGTGTCGGAAATTAAACGCAGAATCAGTGAGGAGATGCCTCAATTTGTGCGAGCCCGCCCTTCGTTTCGTTGGAATGACGGCAACGGCGGTGGTGTGAGATTAACCTTGTTGGGTGAATCTTCCGAGCAGCTTCGTACCATTGCTGATCGCGTGGTTACGGTGTTGGGTAGCGTCGATGGTCTGATAGACGTAAAAGCGGATGTGGGCAGTGAACGCCAGGAATTGCAAATCAACATTGATCGTCAGAAGGCATTTAAACTGGGCTTAAATGCGCAGGAGGTAGCGAATCTGGTGGCCACGGCATTGCGGGGTAACAACCTGCGTACCTTCCGTTACGGTGAGGCTGGCGAAATTAATGTGAAACTACTCTACGGAAAATCCGTGCAGGAATCACTGTCTGCGTTACGCAACCTGAACATTGCTTATACAGACGGCAGAAACATTACACTGGATATGGTTGCAAATATTTCCGTTGCGCCTCAATTGTCTCAGATTAACCGTTATTACCGTCAAACTGCGTTGTCGATTGGTGCCAATCTTGAAGAAGAGACAACCATGGAACAGGCACGTGAGCGCATTGAAACTGCCATGCAATATATTTCGCTGCCCTCTGGCTATGACTGGACGCTGGATGGGGGCTTCCGCCGTCAGGACGAAGCCTTTGCGGTAATGCAAATGAACATGTTGCTTGCGGTGTGCATGATTTACATTGTTATGGCGGCGTTGTTTGAATCCATTTTACTGCCCACAGCGGTAATCAGTTCGTTGTTATTCAGTATCACCGGCGTATTCTGGGCGTATATGTTTACTGGCACATCGATGTCGGTGATGGGAATGATAGGCATGCTTATCCTCATGGGCATAGTGGTAAACAACGGCATTGTGTTGGTCGATCGCATAAACCAGTTGCTCAATGAAGGAGAAAGCCTGTTAAACGCAGTTGTTGACGGCTGTAGCTCAAGGATCAGACCCATATTAATGACGGTAGCAACTACCGTATTAGGCCTTATTCCGCTTGCCCTGGGCTCTACCCGAATTGGCGGTGATGGCCCAACCTATGCGCCAATGGCCATAGCTATTATTGGGGGATTAGTCTTCTCTACACTCACCAGTTTATTTTTGGTGCCGTTGGCTTATGTGCTATTGCTGAAAGTACGTTACCGTACCAGTAGGATGATTCACAGAATGAAGCAATGGGTAGGACAATGGATTGCGGCAAGCTAACCAGCCGATAACAAGAAGCAGTTTAAACGGGAGCAATGCATGTACAACTGCTGCTCCCGTTTACTGTTAACGCCACGCTTAACTTCTGGCAGTCAGGAATTGATATACGCTTGATGCTGAGCGAGTCTCAGAGAACTCAACCAGACTTACGCCATTACAAGTTACACCACCTTCTGCACTGATCACTCGCAAAACTTCACGCTGGCTTGAACCAATCAGACCAACATTGCGCGCTACTGCTGAACGAAGTAAACGAACGTCGTCTTTTACTACTGCTTTACAGAAACCAGCAAACTCAGTGTCACCAGTAAAACGAACACCTTCTGCTGTTACGTCTGCCATTGCAGCGTTTGCGCTGGTAGCTAATACAGTTGCTAATAAAGCCGATTTAAATACATTTTTCATAGTCGATTCCTCTCAAGTGTTTTTACAACACACAATCAACAGTCGTTAGGTAAGTTGCTTTGTGTGGCCCCTGACGTTTCGTCCTGGTGCACTTTATTTATGCCCTAACTGAAATAAAATTACTGTTTTTTTATTGTTTACGCTTAGTGAAATTACGGTAAATTTAATTGTGAAAAGAGAGTTAACCAAATAAATCATTGTTTTATAAAAGGTAATTATAATTTCATATAACAAAAAGAGATATCAAACAATATATTAAGATTACAAAATTCTTAAAAAACGTGAAATTTTGGTAATTTAATAACGGAAAATAGCAGTAAAACACCAATAATTTACAACTAAAGTGGAAAATGCGGAGAGAAAAACACAGCAATATGTAATTTTATTACATAAACAATAAAGAAAACTGAGCAAATTTGGCGTGAATATAATGAATTGGCTTAAAGCAACGTACCCGCTTTGTGAGAGTTCAATTACAAAAAAGGGCCCAATCAGGGCCCTTTGAAAGTGACATCAATAATTAAACGTAAGCACGCTCGCGTTTAGTTTCAATGGCATCGATATAACCATGCCATGACGCAAATCCCAGAATCGGCATTAGCACGATAAAGCCAATGAACCCGGTAACAAAACCAATTGCCACCATGGAGAAGATGATCCCTGCCCAGGTAAACATAGGCACTTTGTTTACCCACACAGCATTTACACTGGTCATAACAGCAGTCGCTAAATCCACCTTGCGCTCCATCAGTATAGGCTGGGTAAATGCCGTTACAAAAAACATCCCCACACAAAAGACTGCACCAACCACTGTACCTAACCCGAGAAACGGCAACAAACTTTCCAGGCTTTCAATCTGGTGCTGTGGGTACAGCGCATGTATTAATGATGCAACACGCAGCCAGAAGATCATTAACACCATTAATAAAATGCCAAAGCCCCACTCGTTTACAGCATTACGCCGAATCGCTCTTACTGAATGACGGAGTGAAGGCTTGTGCCCCTTCTCCAATTCCCAACTTACATCGTATAAGCCTGCCGCCAGAAACGGACCAATCAGCATAAAGCAAACAATAGAAGGCAGAATAACCAGGTGCCAGCCAGTTAATGCGACCAAATAAGAAATAAACCAGGGTATTGCGGCAAAAATCAGACCATAGAAAATGGAAATAAGTGGAGTTCGCAGAAAATCCTGCAAGCCTAACGACAACCATTTAATGGGATCGCCTACATCCAGTTCCTTACAAGGTATTACGCGGGCAATTCCACTTTCGGTTATAGCATTTTGCGGTGTTTCTTTAAAATGTTGTGACATAGCTTCCCTCAACCATACGCTATTGACTCAATAACACCGGGTTAAAGCAGGGTCCCACACATTATTACTGATGCTTTTTCGCCGGTCTCACTATATACGATAGCGTTGAATAGGAAAGTTCACAATTTTTTAACACATTAAAGTTAGCTATTTTTCATAATGCTTTCAGCAGCGTACCGGCTGCCAACGTATCTTTTGGTTAAAGTAAGCACTAAGCTTCTGATTAAATTCATAAAAACTTATACACTCTTCTTCTAAACCCGTTACACATCCCAATGAAAATCGATGGCAATTATTGCTGATTGGGTCGTAGTCGAGATACCTGAACACCTGCGCAATGGCGCGAGATTCACACTGTTCGGCAATTAACGGCGTATAGCTCTCATCACAGGCCACATAGATTTGGCTCCCACTGCGTTGATGAAGAAAACGCTCCTGCCCTACCGCCTTTACCAACCCATTGCCGTGTAGTTCAATAATCTGACCATCGCACCAGATCCCAGTGTGTTCAAAAACGCCATAGATACCGCAACACACCACACTGCCATTGAGTGGCGTTACCAAGCGCTCGCTCTCTCCTGGGTAACTGGTTACCACACTGTGCCTGCGGGCATTATTTGCTAACGCTCCTCCAGCATAGACTGAAGCAAGCCCTGCGCCTAACCAAATGAGTGGAAGTGGCATACAGCCTCCCAAAAACAACCGTGTTGTGAATACAAAAGCACCGTACCTATATATAGGAAAGCTTTGCTAGTTCTACAATCACATAAGTGTAACAGTGCGTGTAAAGCTGAAAACTTGCGAAGTGAAGGGTTTAAAAATCAGGTAAGTTCGCCTTGTTTTACAGAAATGAAAAATTCGCCTAATTAATACCCTGTATGCGCAAAATTTTGCTTAACAGATGACCTGCCGATGCGATACCCTGTTGGCCTCTGTATTTTAAGTTATTGATGATGAAACCCTTATACAAGTCGCACAAGTTAGACAATGTTTGTTATGACATTCGAGGCCCAATTGCTGCTCAGGCACGCAAAATGGAAGATGAAGGACACCGTATTCTCAAACTGAATATCGGCAACCCAGCCCCATTTGGTTTCGACGCACCAGACGATATTCTGAAAGACGTTATCCACCACCTGCCGACTTCACAGGGTTACTCTGACTCTACCGGAATTTATGCTGCGCGCGTTGCCGTAATGCAGTATTACCAGCAAATGAACATTCGCAATATCCAGGTGGATGACGTGTTCATTGGCAACGGTGTGAGTGAAATGATCATGATGTCGATGCAGGCCTTGCTGAACACCGGTGATGAAGTGTTATTACCTAGCCCCGACTATCCGTTGTGGACAGCCGCGGTGAGCTTGTCGTCAGGCACTCCTGTGCATTACCGTTGTGATGAGCAGGCAGGTTGGTTCCCGGATATTGAAGATATCAGGAGCAAGATAAACAAACGCACCAAAGCCATAGTGATCATCAATCCAAATAACCCAACGGGTGCGGTATACAGCAAAGAATTGCTGCTGCAAATCGTGGAATTAGCCCGTGAACACGATTTGGTGGTGTTTTCAGACGAAATCTACGACAAAATTTTGTACGACGATGCAAAACACACCTGTATAGCCTCGCTGGCGGACGATATATTTTTTGTTACCTTCAGTGGGCTATCTAAAAATTACCGCGTGGCAGGTTTTCGCGCAGGATGGTTGGTGATATCTGGCAACAAGCGAATTGCCAAAAGTTATATCGAAGGCCTGAATATGCTTTCATCTATGCGTATGTGTGCCAACGTACCCTGCCAGAGTGCCATTCAAACTGCATTGGGCGGATACCAGAGCATTAATGACTTGGTGAGAGACGGTGGCCGCCTGAAACAGCAGCGAGATCTTGCAGCAAAGCGTCTGAATGACATAGATGGCATCGAATGCGTTACGCCCAAAGGTGCAATGTATTGCTTTGCCAAGGTGGATGCAGCCAAATTTAATATTGCCAGCGACGAACAAATGATTCTGGACTTGCTCAGCAGCGAGAAAATCCTGTTGGTACACGGTAAGGCATTCAACTTAACCGAAGGCATTTATTTCCGCCTGGTATTTTTGCCTCACAGCGATATCCTGGCCCCGGCTATGGATCGCATTGAAAGCTTCTTTAACGGCTACCGCCAAAAAGGGAAATAAAAATGGCCGAAAACAGCCATTTCTTTGCCCACCTGGCCAGGATGAAACTGATTCATCGCTGGCCGCTTATGCATAATGTGCGCATTGAAAACGTCCAGGAACACAGTTTACAGGTTGCCATGGTGGCTCATGCACTGGCGCTAATAAAAAATCGCTATTTTGAAGGCAAGCTAAACCCCGAACGCATTGCCACACTGGCTATGTTTCACGATGTCTCCGAAGTATTAACCGGTGATTTACCTACACCGGTAAAGTACTTCAATCCCGCCATTAAAGACGAATACAAAAAAATCGAAAAAATTGCTGAACAAAAGCTCATTGAAATGGCGCCGGAAGACTTCAGGGAAGATTACGCAAAGCTGATCGACAGTCAGTACCACAGTGAAGACGAAGCCTTCATTGTCAAAGCCGCTGATGTATTGTGTGCCTATTTAAAAACCCTTGAAGAACTCAACTCGGGCAATCGCGAATTTACGCTGGCCAAGAAAAGACTGGATAAAATGCTCAAAGACTATCATTCAGATGAAGTGGACTACTTTTTGAAGCGT
Organism: Aestuariibacter sp. GS-14; assembly: GCF_006494365.1. GTDB lineage: Bacteria > Pseudomonadota > Gammaproteobacteria > Enterobacterales > Alteromonadaceae > Alteromonas > Alteromonas mangrovi. The sequence continues at coordinate 144,527 of NZ_VHIP01000003.1, read as the reverse complement.
TACGTACCCAGCTTCTCACTTAGTCTTGACGAAATCACGCAAGAAGATCAGCACAATTAAGCTACGGAATACACATGCAGCAACCCGGCTCAACCCTAACAGATAACGACGATTGGCAATCAACCTGGTGGGAGCGCAGGCTGCCACGTACTCAGGCCAGAGATGGCGATCACCGTTCGCCGTTTCAGCGCGATAAAGCCAGGGTTCTGCACTCTGCGGCATTCCGCCGGTTGCAAGCCAAAACCCAGGTACTGGGTGTAGGATTGAGCGATTTCTACCGCACCCGATTAACACATTCACTGGAAGCCGCACAAATTGGAACGGGTATTACTGCACAGCTGCAAGGTAAATTTCCCCGTTTAACTGAGCATGTAGGCTTAGATCCTTATTTAATTGAAACGCTATGCCTCGCCCACGACATCGGTCACCCACCATTTGGTCACGGTGGTGAAATTGCGCTGAATTATATGATGCACGAGCACGGGGGATTTGAAGGTAATGGGCAGACCTTCCGCATAGTCAATCAGTTGGAACCGTATACCGCTGATCACGGTATGAACCTGAGCCGCCGCAGTGTGCTGGGTCTGGTTAAATATCCCAATTTTATAGACACATTAACCAATCACGCTATTCTGCCCTCACCTTCAGTGAGTTTGCGGCAGGTAAAAGCGGAACAATGGCATCCGCCTAAAGGTTTGTTTCGCTGTGATGAAAGCTTGTTTGAATGGTTAATCGCCCCTTTCAGCCAGCAAGACAAAGACCGGCTGATGTCGTTTGATACCGCAACGGGCAAGCACGGAAAAACCCGGCACAAATCCTTTGATTGCAGTGTAATGGAGCTCGCCGACGATATTGCTTACGGCATCCATGATCTCGAAGATGCCATTGTAATGGGCATGGTGAAACGCGCAGAATTCGTGGAAGAACTGCAACAATCACTGGAGCAACTACAGGTACCCTGGTTGTCTGAACACATAGCAGGTATTGGCACGCGATTGTTCAGTCAGGCGCAGCACGAACGCAAGAATGCCATTGGTGCGCTGGTAAACTGCTTTATTACCGCTATTCGCATTGAAGAAGATAGCACTTTCGACCATCCATTATTGCGCTATCAGGCCGTATTGCCTGAACACCACCACAATGCGTTGGGTTTATTCAAACAATTTGTGTACACCAAAGTGATACGCAAACCCGAAGTACAGTTACTGGAGTACAAAGGTCAACAGGTTGTAATGGAGCTGTTTGAAGCGTTCAGCGCCGATCCTACGCGATTGTTACCGGAAAATACTCGAAAACGATGGCTTGCTGCTGAAGAGCGCAATAATGGGCATCGCGTGATAGCTGATTATATTTCTGGTATGACGGATGAGTTTGCCGCCCGCTTGTATTCCAATATGTTTGTACCCAAACGCGGCGGTATTCTGGATACCTTATCGCTCTGAATCTGTTTTGAAATCTTTTTGCACTGTTTGCGGTCTTATACCGTAGCAACACTTATTATTTCTTTACAGAGCAGGAATATGAAACGTTTTCGCCCATCGCAAATATTCAGGGATAACCAGGTAACTGACGAAAAGATCTTTCGCGATCGCCGCCGTATCATTAAGACACTTGGGTTTGTTGGGACAGGTTCTTTGCTCAGTCAGTCTGCCCATGGATTGGGCTGGTTCGACAACGAGCCCGAGTTTGAAGCCAAAGCGTTACCTTTTACTCAATCTGCTCAATACACCACCGACGAAACGCAAACGCCTTATGCAAAGGTAACCTCCTATAATAATTTTTATGAATTTGGTACGGGTAAAGACGACCCCGCGGAACGTGCGAAAGGATTTAAAACCGATCCATGGACGTTGCGAATAGACGGACTGGTGAATACACCGCTAACACTCGATTACGATGCCATTATGAAGCAATTTGCCTTTGAAGAACGCATTTATCGTATGCGATGTGTAGAGGCATGGTCTATGGTTATCCCCTGGGTTGGATTTGAACTGAATAAACTCATTAAACTGGCATCACCTCTTGGTTCTGCCAAATACGTGGCATTTGAAACCCTGCACGACCCCAAACAAATGCCCGGACAACGCAACCCCTTTATTGGTGGCGGCATTGATTACCCCTATGTAGAAGGCTTGCGCCTCGACGAAGCAAACCATCCGCTTACGCTCATGGCAACTGGAGTATACGGAAAAACGCTGCCCCCACAAAATGGCGCGCCCATTCGCCTGGTTGTACCGTGGAAATACGGCTTTAAAAGCATCAAATCCATTGTGCGCATTACACTGACCGATCAGCAACCCCCGACCACCTGGAATCGCCTGGCTGCAAATGAATATGGATTTTACGCAAACGTGAATCCCAAGGTTGCGCATCCCAGATGGAGTCAGGCCAGTGAACGGCGAATCACTGATGGCGGTGTATTTAATCAACAGCGCATCGCCACACGCATGTTCAATGGCTACGACGAAGTTGCCCCCTTGTACAGCAAAATGGATTTAGCGCGTTATTATTAGTCTTAGGTTCATTGTGTGAAACGATTACTCAACAAGCCAGTGGTGTTATCACCACGACGATTAGTGTTGCTTAAAGCTGCACTACATTTTCTGTTTTTGGGTTATTTACTATTTATAGGCTGGGCTGCCATCACTGACAACCTCGGGGCCGATCCGGTTAAAGCACTGATCCACACCACAGGAACCAGCGCATTAAACCTGCTTCTGTTTACCCTGTTAATTAGTCCCGTAGCCAAACACCTGCCGTTTCCCGGGCTAATGCAATGCCGCCGTCTTAGCGGTATATACGTGTTTGTTTATGCGCTACTGCACTTATTCGCCTACATAAGCTTTGAATTACAATACGACTGGGCGCTGGTGGCCAGTGAAATAGTTGAACGCCCCTATATTACGATAGGGTTTATTGCCCTGCTGGATTTGCTGTTACTTACCCTAACCTCACCCATGTGGGTAAGACGCAACATGAAGCGGGCGTGGCAACAGTTACATAACAGTATTTACCTTATCTTACTGCTTGTTCTGATCCACTTCAGTTGGTCGCGTAAAACGGCTTTGCAGGAGCCATTAGTGTATTGGCTAATTGCATTGCTTATCATGCTACCGCGTTTCGTCTACTGGGCACAACGAATCAAACGCCGTCGTTAACGTTAGACTTTTACCTTCACCTTTTGAATTTTGTTCCATTTGGTATGACTGCCTGAAAGCGTGGAAAAGTGTGATGTTGTCCGCATTTTGCTCTGACCACTGCCAACAAGTGATATAAAACGCATAAAAAAAATACAAAAAACACTTGCATGTTGTTTTATACAGTACTACTGTATATCCATACACTGTATAAACAGACATCACTTTAAACGAGGCAACAACATGGCAACAGTCACCCAATTACATAACATTATTGAGTTTCCGGTCTCTGCTAACCTGCGCGCAGCTTCTCACAAAGGCTGGAGTTACCTGTTGTCTTCGTCACTGGCGTTTAATAAAAGCATTGATCATGCTATCCGCATACAAAAACCCAATGAAGAAATGGTTCCTCAATGGATTCGAAAACTGATTACCAGTGGTCAATGCAGCACTATTTATGTGGAAGACCTGTCTTTACCACAACACGAGCAAGTACTGATCAAACAATTGTGCGACCAGTATTCAGTGTCACTCATTGGTTTGTCAGTAAATGATAAACAAGCTGGTGCAAAGGCAAGCAATGTATTACAAGGCCCCTGGTAATCTGGCACCAGCAAACTCGACCAACATCTTAAATTAACAAACTACTTTTGCCAGTTAGCCACTGCGATTACACTTCCATTCAATCTACACTTTGGGAGAAAAAAATGGCAGACAACTGTTTCTGTTGCAGTGGACAGTCTTACGAACATTGTTGTAAGCCCTATCATATGGGGACTCATCATGCGCCTACGCCCGAGGCGTTAATGCGCTCGCGATATTCAGCTTATTGTTTACAAAACTGGCCGTACATTCTTAATACCTATGCTGAAAAAACCAGAAGCACCTTAACTGAAGCTATGCTAGCGGAGCACGCAGATGAACAAACATGGCTACATCTGACAATTCACGCTAGAGATGGGCTGGGGCCTGAACAGGTTGATTTCTCCGCCTATTACGCTATTTCAAAACAATGTTACGTACTCCATGAAACCAGTGATTTTATAAAAGAAAATGGATGCTGGCGTTATGTAACCGGATTACTCCACCAAGATACCGGCAAGCTTTCTACTGGCCGAAATGATCCCTGCTTTTGCAACAGCGGAAAAAAATATAAACAATGTTGCCTTAAGCGCCTGTAAAGCTTAATACGCCAGGGTTATCAGCCTTCTGCACGCTTGATTTATTTGCCCCGCGTATTACAGTGTATCCAGCGTGAACCAATACGGGTAATGCGGTAACGTATTCGCGGGTTGAAAACAGTTTGCTGTTTAATCAACCTCAGTACACTAATGACAAGCAGAAATCATCAGTTTTCGCATCCCACGATAACGGTTGCTTGTAGCCAGTTGGTGTAACTAATACCGCAATAATAATAACTAACGAGAGAATCAACATGAAAGCGATCTCCTTTACACTGGTTGCCGCCGGTGTGGCAAGTGTGTTGGCTGGTTGTCAGCCAGCACCTGACAATGTACAAACAAAACCATCAGATAAACTTTATACAGTGCAAGATGCACAAGCCTTTGTTGACGCATCACAGCGTGAAATGGCCAAGATGTCTGTTCCTGCGGCTAAGGCAGCCTGGGTATATGCCACCAACATTAATGACGATACCGCCGCAGTTAACGCCTACCTGTCTGAGCTTTACAGTAACCGGGCCGCAGAACTGGCAAAACAAGCTGCCGATTATAATCACGTAGAAGCGGATGCGGATTTACGCCGCAAGTTGGACCTGATGCGTGGCGGCCTGACCATGCCGCCCCCCGCGGATCCTACAAAGTCAGAGCGATTAGCACAAATTGGTTCGGAATTGGATGGCATGTACGGTAAAGGCAAATATTGTCGCAGCGAAAACGACTGTATAAGCCTGGTAGAAATGAGTTCTGCCATGGCTACAGAACGCAATGCTGATTTACTGTTAGAGTACTGGAAAGGCTGGCGTGATGTGTCTGTGCCTATGAAGCCTCTCTATGAAGAACAGGTTGCGATTGCTAACGAAGGTGCCAAAGAACTCGGTTTTGCCAACGTAAGTGAGTTATGGCGCAGCAAGTACGATATGCCTGCCGACGACTTTCCCGTTGAACTTGACCGCCTGTGGGGTCAGGTAAAACCGCTATACGATGCTTTGCACTGCCACGTTCGCGCTGAATTAGGTGAATTCTATGGTGAAGACGTAGTACCACAAAATAAACCCATTCCAGCTCACTTGCTGGGCAACATGTGGGCGCAATCCTGGGGTAACATTTACGATATCGTAAAACCCGATACGCCGATGCAGGTACCTGATGTTACCACTGCCTTGCGCGAACAGGGTTATGATGAAATAAAGATGGTAAAACAAGCCGAGTCATTCTTTTCATCTTTAGGGTTTGAAAAGCTACCAGACTCATTCTGGACGAACTCACAATTCAGCAAACCTGCTGATCGCGAAGTGCAGTGCCACGCTTCCGCTTGGGATGTCGATAATGTAGACGATTTACGCATTAAAATGTGTATTCAAATTACCGGTGAAGAATTCAACGTAATTCACCACGAGCTGGGCCACAACTATTATCAGCGCGCCTATAATCAGCAACCTTACCTGTATCAGGGTTCAGCCAACGACGGTTTCCACGAAGCCATTGGTGATACCATTGCGTTATCCATAACACCTAAGTATTTAAAGCAAATTGGCCTGATTGACGAGATCCCGGATCCATCAAATGATATCGGCATGTTGTTGCAGGTTGCACTGGATAAAATTGCCTTTATTCCGTTTGGATTAATGGTTGATCAGTGGCGCTGGAAAGTGATGGCGGGTGAAGTAGGTCCTGATGATTACAACAAACTGTGGTGGGAGTTACGTGAGAAATACCAGGGTGTAATGGCACCCGTTGCCCGCGATGCGAATGCGTTTGATCCGGGAGCAAAATACCACGTTCCAGCCAACGTGCCTTATACCCGCTATTTCCTGGCGCACATTCTGCAGTTCCAGTTCCACAAAGCGTTATGCGACATCGCCGGTGATGAAGGTCCGCTAAACCGTTGTTCGATTTACGGCAGTGAAGAAGCGGGTAAAGCGTTGAACGAAATGCTGGAAATGGGTCAGAGCCGTCCGTGGCAGGATGCACTGGCTACCATTACGGGTTCACCTAATATGGACGCCAGTACCATTGAAGCGTATTTTGCGCCATTGAAAACCTGGCTGGATGAGCAAAATAAAGATCGTCAGTGCGGTTGGTAATACGGTGTTGAATTGGGCTGCATTTGCAGCCCTTTACCAGTTAATATCTACAGGCTGATCCCGGTTAGTCTGTAGCCATTCTCCGTCAAATGTGAGTTCACTCACCTGAATAACACTGCGTCGCGTACTCTCATTATCGATGCCTTTATTTGCCGCTGTTTTACCCGGATGGGTAAAGTAAAACAAATACGCTTTGTTATCCTGTACTACGACATCGGGATGCTGGCCGATAACCCCATCCTGCTCTCCAGTGCCCGGCTCGCTCAGTAAATACGCTGTTTGTTGTTGCCAGCTAGTTAAATCTGCGGAGCGATAAACCGATAATCCGCGCCACGCATCGATAATCATCCAATACCAGCCCTGCCAGTAAAATACGACCGGCCCTTCTCCTCGACTGGTTAACGCCGCTTTGCCTTGATCCTGCCAGTGATATAAGTCTTCACTATCAGCGTAGTAAATTGACTTACCATCAGGTTCGTCGTTATAAAACAAACGAAAACCACCATTTGGCTTCACTATCACATCAGCATCAATCACCTTGTTAGTATTCAGATTTAATTGTGACTGATAAACCCAGTCCAGCAAATTTTCGCTGGTGTAATGGGCAATGGTGCGCGGATGAGACCAGTTATCAAAAATGCCTGGTACCAGTGTTAAAAACATATGATATTGATTGTCGTGTACAAATACATCCGGTGCCCACAACGTAGGCGGAATGTTGTTACCACTGAACGAGGCATCCTGTAAGTAATGCCATTCACGACCATTGTTTGAACTGGCAATGCCAATGGGTGTGCCGTGTACCCACTCCACCCCATTTAAGCCTGCTACATTGGCCCGGCGATTGGTGTAGAACATTAGCCAGCGCTGAGCTTGCGCGTCCCATACAATTGAAGGGTCCGCCGCGCCATCGTAAACCGGATCCTGATATAAAGGCTTTGGCGCTTGCGTTGCCACCGCGTTTTGTTGAATGGTGGCATTTTCAATTGTACGTGTGCTACACGAAAGCAGCGCAGCGGCACACGTTGTGCTGATAACAATGTTAAGTAACCCGTTGTTCATAGCGATTGAGTACTCCCTGATTCGCCTTATGAGCGCCGTATCTTGCTGACACTTTATGTGACAGATGTTGTAACACGCCACTGATTCAATGGGGCAGCCCACATTTTTGCTGATTTGATTTACATGTGAAATTTACCTTGTGGGCTTTCTTCAAAAAAAGCCTTGGGCTATGCTTGACTCTGGAGTTAACTCCAGGGTTTACACTACGAACATGAAAACACAAAACAGCTACAAAATCGGCCAACTGGCCAAAATAACCGGGCTCTCAGTAGACACGATTCGCTTTTACGAAAGTAAGGGTCTTATCACGCCTGACCAGCGCAGTGAGTCAGGCTATCGCCTGTATTCGAAAGCTGATGTCACTACACTCAGGTTTGTTCAACGTGCCAAACGCGTTGGCTTTACCCTTGGAGAAATCCATGAGCTGCTGGCACTAAAACTACAACCCGACGACCATACCTGCGAAGAAGTGAAACAATACACTGCCGACAAAATGCGTGAAGTTAACGAAAAAATTGCCGAATTGGTAAGAATTCGCGATGCCTTGCAGGCATTGCATCAAGTGTGTTGCGGCGGCAACGAGAGTGCCGCGCATTGTTCAATATTACAAACCCTGGATACGGTGGACCCGTTATGAATGAATTAACTGCCTTGTTCGAGAACTTTGCTGTGCTGTTTATGGAATCAGCCCCCTGGTTGTTATTAGGCTTGCTGATTGCTGGCATTATGCATGAGCTGGTGCCGGTGGATATTCTCAAAAAGCACATGGGGAATGCTAGTGCCAGTGCCATCGGCAAAGCGGCTATCATTGGCGCGCCGCTGCCACTTTGCTCATGTGGCGTGATCCCCGCCGCTCTGGGGCTACGCAGAAGCGGAGCATCAAAACCCGCTACCGTGTCTTTTTTAGTTGCGACGCCTGAAACCGGGGTGGATTCGGTATCAGTGTCTTACGCTTTATTAGGGCCGGTGTTTGCTGTTGTACGCCCTATCGCCGCGATCAGTAGCGCCATTTATGCCGGTTTAATGGTTAAGTGGTTTGATACACCAGAAACCGTAAACCATGATCAAAAGGATACGCAAGATTCATCGGTACCGGCTGCCAGTGCCTCTTGTTGCAGTTCAACTTCGCTAACATCGGCGCCAACACCTGAGCCAGTAGCGTCGTGCTGCAGCTCAGCGTCTGTGCAAACAGTTGAGCCAGTTACAACGGCAACCAGCTGTTGCAGTGCTGAGCCTATACCTGCGCCAGCGCCAACAGAGCCCGCCGAATCATGCTGCGGATCTAAATCAAACCAGGTTAAAAATGCGTCTTCATGTTGCAGTACTCCCAGCAACACTCAAAATGATGAAAAAACACAATCTGCCCCGGGCATTGGCGCAAAAATTCAGGCAATCTGGCAATTCTCATCGGTTAAATTACTCAACGACTTAACCCTGTGGTTACTGATAGGCTTATCGCTGGCTGCTGCAATACAAACCTGGGTTCCACACCAGTTTCTTACCCAATGGGGCGATGGCTTTGTAGCGATGCTGGTAATGGCAGTCATAGGTATTCCCATGTACATCTGCGCCACCGCTTCAACTCCTGTAGCAGTAGGATTCTTAAGTGCAGGCTTGTCACCGGGTGCGGTACTGGTATTTCTGTTAGCCGGGCCGGCCACAAATATCTCAACGATGGGCATGATTGCCAAGGAAATGGGTAAACGCACATTAGTGCTGTATCTGTTCAGTGTGGTGAGTGCCAGTATTTTGTTGGGATACCTATTAAATATTGTTATTAAGACACTGGATTTAACGTCGTTGATTCCACTCGCGCAGGGCGGCCATGATCACGGTGATATTTCAGCAATCTATGCCCTTTGCGCCATGTTGCTGTTTGGTTTAATGATGAGAAATGGCTGGCAAGCACTGCAACATCGGTTTGCCAAACCAGCAGCAGGCAGTTGCTGCCACTAACCAAGCAAAAAACCGGCTAAAACCAGCCACTCACACTGGCGGTGATCACTTCGCCGTCAGTGTCTATGTCGATATTACACCGATACATCCGCAAACTTACCGCGCTGTCTGAAATGATCCTCGCACCATACTCGGTGTTGGTTAACGTAACATCCAAAAAATTTGCGGTGGCAAGTTGTTTCATCACACTTTTATGTGTAACACCCGAGGTAAAATTGCCGCACAGATACACTACCTCTTTGCGTGCTTCATTCCAGCAGAACAGTGCAAAACACAATGCAAGTGCACTTATCCCAACCAACGCGTATTGCAACAGTTGAAAAGAACGGTTCATGTTATCGTCCCTGTGGCTGAATTAACGCCTCAATTTTTGCAGATATTCCCGATTGGTCAACAGTTGCGTGTTCACGCGGTTAACCTGCTGCTGAATTTCCTGTCTGAACCGGTCGAGCAGCGGTTGGTGACGGGCTAACAAACCCGATGACTGCCATTGTTCCGCCCGAAAGCCCATGCCAAATAACACAAACTGTTTACTGGCCGAGGAAAACAATTCCTGACGGTTATTGGTTTCATATAAGCCGGGAGGCTGACTTAGCCATAGCTGAAGCGAATCGCTTAACGATTCTGTCCAGCTTTCGTGATGTTGATGAGAGCGCCAATAAGGAGAATCCGTGCGATCTGACAACACATAATGCAGCTTTATAAAGTCGATGATCTCTTGCCAGCGACTATTGGTTAACTGATTAAAACGCTTCGCAAGTACTTGCATGGCTGCCGGGGTTCTGGGTAATTGTTCTGCAATCCACTGCGCTGACTTTTCTATCAGTACCAAAGCCGTTGCTTCCAGCGGTTCAACGAACCCAGCAGACACGCCAATCGCCACACAGTTGTGATGCCAGAAATATTTTCGATGACCGGGATCGAAACGTATCACCCGGGTAGCAATATCCTCCTGACACAGGTTCACATCATTCGCAATGTAATTGCGAAGCGTGTGTTCTGCCTGCTCAGTAGTGCAAAACTCACTGGCAAACACATGCCCAATACCCCGTCGACTCTGCAGTGCAATATCCCAGATCCAGCCATATTCCTGTGCTGTCGCCACTGTTGCTGATGCGATGGGTGATTGTTCATCGGCATGATGAACCTGTGCCGCTATCGCGGTATCGTTAAACAGTACAGCGCGTTGCGACACAAAGGGGATCTGGTAGTGTTTACCCATCAGTACGGCGGCAAAGCCACTGCAATCAATGAAGAAATCGCCATTAACACGGCTACCGTCTTCCAGCACTAACGCCTGAATAGCGCCATTGTCGTGACTCTCTATTTGAGCAACGTGTCCTTGTCGGTAGATCACGCCCAGTTTTTCGGTACAGTGCGCCTGCAGCATGGCAACAAACTTACCGGCATTCAGGTGATAACCATAATTATAGGTAAACGCAAACTCGGGTAATTGAGACAGCTTGGGCGATAAATAGCGTTCGCAGGCATGCCCCTGCGCGCTCACCCAGGATTCAAAATCGTTCGGCGATCCCGCAGCAATCCAGGCATCGGCCAGGCTAACCACACCATAGCCAGCCGGTGCGGTAAACGGATGATAATAATGATGCGATGCGCTGTCGCGCCAGCCCACAAATTTCGATGCCTGTTTAAAACTGGCATCACAACAGGTTAAAAATTCGCGCTCAGACAAGCCGATTTTTTTAAGTGTATCGCGCATGGTGGGCCAGGTGCCCTCGCCTACGCCGAGATTTTTCACATCCGGGGATTCAAGCAATATTACGTCGGTTGTGCTGTGCTCACCCAACAATGGGTTATGTGCGGCAATAATACCAGCAGTAAGCCACCCCGCCGTGCCACCGCCAACAATCACCACCCGGGTTTTCGAAGTCGTCGTATTCATTGGCTATGTGCTTTGGTTCGCCGGGCAATATTGTTTTAAAAAGGTGTCATGTGCTGGCAACTGCGCCAGCGCCTGATTAACCGATTGTTTGAACGCCGTGAGTTGCTGAGTTAATGACTGCGCGGGCAACATGCGACTGGCGCCATGATGTCGTTTCGGCATCAGTCCCTGGCCCATCATCACCTGTACCCAGGAATCCACCCGGAATAACGCCACATCGTCGGGCCACGCATAACCATGTTCGGCAAACATAGCCATGCGATGTTGTAACGATTCCGGAATGTCCATTGTGCGGTAAAAATGCCAGAACTCGCTGTCATCACGCTGTGTTAGGTGATAGTGCAGCACAATAAAATCGCGGATGGTTTCCATTTCTTTTTGGGTTTCACGGTTGTAACGCTCAGCGAGTAAACGGCATTCACCATCGAATGGAAATAATTTCATCAGGCGTATCAACGCGGTGGTAACCAAATGAATACTGGTTGATTCCAGAGGCTCAAGGAACCCGCTGCTTAACCCAATGGCAATACAGTTATTAGCCCAGGCCTGCTTGCGCATACCAGTGGCGAATTTAAGGTAACGCGGCGAGGTTACCGGATCACCGGAGATATTCGACATCAGGGTGTTTAATGCGCTCTCATCATCTGAAAAACGGCTGCTGTAAACAATACCGTTCCCCACCCTGGATTGCAGTGGGATGCGCCATTGCCAACCGGCCTTATGCGCTGTTGCAATGGTGTAAGGACGCGGCGGTTCAATGGCTGTGCTTTGCACAGCAATAGCGCGATCGGCTGCTAACAGATGGCTCCAGTCGTGGTAGCCAACGCCAAGCTCCTCACCAATTAACAGCGCGCGAAACCCGGTACAATCAATAAACACATCACCGTCGATATGCGTGCCATTATCAAGCACGAGTGCACTCAGGTTGCCGCTGTCTAAGTGTTTATTCACCTGTACAATTTTGCCTTCCCGACGCGTCACACCGGCACTTTCAGCTTTGTTGCGTAAATACGCCGCGTAGGCAGTAGCATCAAGATGATAAGCGTAATTAAGTGGGCGATTGCCTACGTTTAAGGCAAACTTATTTTGTTTGGCGGCTTTCAACTCAAGACAGTAATCTTCAAGCTTATCTTGCTGTCCATTAGCGATGGCTTCCATCCAGAATTCGTGAAACTCAGCCATCCATGAACGCTGTCCGATTTCGCCGAATGAATGCACATAACTGTCGCCTTGATTTGCCCAGTTATCGAATTGGATGCCCAGTTTAAACGTTGCCTGAGTCGCCGCCATAAATTCGCGCTCATCAAGCCCCATCAAACGGTGAAAATTACACATGGTAGGAATGGTCGCTTCGCCTACGCCTACCGTGCCAATTTGGTCGGACTCAACCAGCGTAATATCGAGCAGATTACCCAGCCGGGTCACCAAACTAAAAGCACTTAACCAGCCAGCGGTGCCGCCACCGGCAATTACAACGCGAGTCTTTTTATGTGTCATTCACACGCTCGTTTAACGGTTCAGATTATTCAGTAACATAGCGCGCATTCTACGCGCCGATACCTCGTTCATGGGCGCCAGCGGGCCGTGACATTCTGGCGGCAGATGCGCAGTTACCTGCGATGCATCACCAAATACATAATAGTTGAATAGTGCCAGCCAGGCAGCCTTTTCAGAATCCGGCTTGTCACGCAGGCTGAGCATACCATGTAACAGGGTATCCATAGGATTGCCCAAAAAGGATTTTGCTGTCATCCACCAAAAGTTCACCATTACGTTAAAGCGATCCATGGCTTCCACTTCGTGCCACCACATGCTGGGATAATACAACCCATCTCCCGGTGCTAAATCAGCAATGTAGGCGTTATCCAGTGCTGTTTTTAATTTAGGGTATTTATTGAAATCAGGATCAGCGAGATTTGCCACGGTCACAACCTGTCCGCCCGGTGTTGGACTCAGTGGCCCCGGGTAAAGATTTTCAACCTGCTCAGGTGCGAACAGGGTAAAACGGCGTTTACCTAACACACAGCAGGCGATGTTTTTGGGTTGATCAAAGTGCGCTGCCGCAACGGATTCAGTACCTATCCAGATTTTGGGCACAGGCTGATTATTATTGAATTCCGGGTGTGTGAATTGAAGCGTGTTCTGTGCACTGAGTTCAGGTAATCCCTGATCAAACCGCAGAGAATTAACATACAGGTAGTCGTGTTTATCCTGATCCATCTGACTGGCTATTTGCGAAAGTACGTCGGCCAGTCGCGATTTTTCGGTCACGTAATTGAAACCGGTGCAGGTTTGATTGTACCCAAAGCGCCCAGCGATGTCCGGCGCGCCTTTGTACACCAACAGTGGGTTACCGCTATCGGCTTCTGCCAGTGTATTCAGTAACGTATCGGGCGATAACGTTCCCTGCTTTACCAACGGCCAGTTTTTTACCAGCCCTTTAAGAATTACTGGTTCGTTAAGCGCGAATAAATCGTCAAATGGTATAGTGTCTGGCGTTATACCTTCCAGAACCCTTACAGCATGTGTTGCCATGTCGCTACCTTGTTCAGAACATTGCGTTTTTGGCATTCTTCAGGGCAATAAGCTGTTGAAAATTCCCCATCGACGCCATTAACAAATAAAGTGGTCCAAGCATCCCGTATTGATTCAATCGGCTTAGCTGCTCTCCTGGTAAAGACGCCAGTTTCTGCTGATTAATGGTGTAATAGTTATTCAGTTTTACCTGTTCGACATTACTTAATTTAATTTCAACCGACACGGGCTCCAGCAAATCCATTTCCGTTACCAACGCAAACAAGGTTTGATTGTACTGTGCGCCAGTTTCCACTGTTTGCAATGCTTTTTTCACATATTGCAGATAGCCTGACTCTCCGCCCATTGGCAGGAAAATATCCTCTCCACTCTGCGCATTTACGCGGCTGTCATCCAAATCGATGCATATCATTGGCGCGGGTTTTTCACTGCCTTCTTTGGCCTTGGGGTACCCAATACTAAACGGCCCTCTGGCGAGTAACGACGGTACAAAGCGCGTCGTCCAGCCGTTGTCGTCGAGGAACAGATTTTCGTCTTTTTCCAAACCCAGAATGGCATGTAGCTGGAGTGAATTACCCTGCTCGTCGCGATAAATTAACACCGGGAACTCTTTTTGTAGGTCGGCAATTTCTGACGCGTACACCTGAGTGCGATTTACCCTGAGAGACGGGTTATCTGCTGGATTAACGTTCACCTTAAGCGAACTGTGGTCAATGTTGTTTAATACGGTAATATTTGACATAACAAACTTCGCAATATTGCTAAGAAAAGTACCAATAAACCCGTTTTAATGTTTTACCGCAATCGCATTTAAACGCTGTCGGTAACACATTGCTATACAAAGATTTATTCCTACTGTTCCTAAAATTAACCGCCAGTATGCATCCTACCTTTACCTGCGGTTGCAGGCAAACCAGAATCTGGCGGTAATTGAAACGACTGCCTGACCCAACCAATCAGGCAGCCTCGACAGATTAGAACGTGTAACGTGTGCTCAACACGAAACGTCTGTCCAGTTCTTGAACGAAGAACGTATTATTGTAGCTACGGCCATACTGACGCTGACCTTCTTCAGTCAGGTTAATAATGTCCAGGCTTACTGTCAGGTCTTCGCTGAAGTCATAGCTCACGTTCACGTCGATTTGCTCGTACTCGTCAATAAACAACGGGTTACGAACAGATGACACTGAACGGTTAACTTCTGACAGGAACGCGTCACGCCAGTTGTAAGCAATACGAGCAGACAAACCGTCTTTTTCGTAAATGAATACAATGTTGGCACTGTCTGACAAGCCTTCCAGAGCGAACTGATCCAGTGAAGGATCGGCACCTACGTCGTAGCCGATGTCACCATCAACAATGGTAAAGTTAGCCTGATAACCAAAGCCACTTTCACCGAAGAAGTGTTGCCATGCCAACTCGTAACCAGAGATACGTGCACTTTGGTTATTCACAGGCTGAGTCACTTCAAACATCAGCAGAGGATCACCAGATTCAGGCGCTACGTCATAAGCGGCAAATACTTCGTCTGCGAACAACTGACCTTCCACAAAGTCGTCTGCGCCATTCGGATAGGCATCCGGATTGGCAAGCAGTGCTGTCATAGTGAAGTAGTTACGTTCAGTTACTTCGATACCACGATCCTGCAATGCTGCGATAGCATCACCCGACGTTGTACCAGCCTGGCCTGATGTAGCGTCAAGCAAACCAAACAGGCTTTGCGAAACTTGTTGTGTTCCCACAAAGTTTTCTACGTCTTTGCGGTAGTAACCTACTGACACCATGCTGGATTCGTCGTAGTAATATTCCAGAGACACATCGAAGTTGTTAGACAACAATGGATCCAGCTTAGCATTACCACGGCTACCCGAAGCCACACCACCTAAATAGGTAGGACGACCCGGTGCACCAATGCTGGTAGCAGTGTACATCTGATTATAAGCAGGACGCGCTAAGGTCATGCTATAAGACGCACGGGCTTTTATATCATCAGTAATGTTAAGTGATACGTCGATATTTGGCAGGAAGCTCTCATACATGTGATCTTCCGACAGCGCTTCGGTATTCGTACCTAACTGAACACGGAAATCGTTATCTGACGTCCAAATAATTTGCTCGGGTACCGACTGTAACGAAATAGAAGTTACATCTGTGCGCTCGTAACGCGCACCTACTACTAAGTTCGCTTCAAAGCCACCAATTTCGCCTTCCAATGTTGCCATTGCATACAATGACAAAATGTCTTCTTTAACGGTGTTGTTGGCAGAGCTTACCGCTGGCAGATCGCCCGGTGTATAACCGTAAGCTGGCGCCACTGCGTTTAACAAATCAACGGCATTGCCACGGAACGACACACTACCTAATGGAATTGTAGTTGCGCCTGCCGGAACGGCCATCGCATCGGCACCCGCGACACCACCCATGTTGTGATCCTGGAACGCACATGCGGTACAAGTGACCTCTAACAGTCCTTCCGGAATATTGCCTACATCAGCAACACCCCAGCCACCCAGCTGTGCTTCAGTTTCGTAACGAACCTGTTCCATTTCGGTAGACAAATAGCCCAAACCGAAATCAAGTTTTAAATCGCCGCCTTTATCCCAGGTACCGTCGAAACGGAACTGGTTTACTTTTGACGTTTGATCAGACGAAATTGCGCGGGTTACCTGCGGACCAACATCAGCCAAATCAAAGATTCCGTTGTTGTTACCCTTGATTGAATCGTCTACAACAATACTTGCTTGTGGTAAAGACTGCGAGTAATCAACTGTTTGCCAACCAGCAGTAGCACCAGCAACGTTGAAACGAATTACGTTTTTGCCGTATGGGCCATTGCCGCCACTGCTTGCTTCCGCTAATGAGGCGTCAAAACGCAGGTTCAGGGCATCGTTTGCCCACCAGTCTACGTTAAAGCCAAATGACTTCAGCTCGTCCTTCGCACCCATTACCAGGTTTTGGAAGAAGAAATCTTTACCACCATCGATATCTTCAGTAAAACGAATAGGCGTAGCAACCACTGGGTTGCCATCAAATTCCATATCGGTAAACTGACGCGCAAACCAAATACCATCTACAATTGACGTAGAAGAAATGGTGTTGCTCGCGTACGTTGCATCAGCAGTAATGGTCATTTGATCATTAGGCGCATATTGCACGGTTAACATGCCGTTAACGCGTTCGCGGTTATCATTGTTTAAACCAATACCCAGGTTAGAAGGCATAGCAACCAATTGCCCTTCTTCTGGTGCATTGGTTACGGTAGCACCGTCAACTAAACCAAACGTACCCGGTGACGTTGAATCCCAGTTGTACAGTTGGTAGTTTTCCACGCTCATGTGGCGGCTACCAGAATCACGTTCCTGATAAGAACCAAACAGCGCAACACCGAAGTTACCGTCGTCATTTACCCAGTTAGCTACACCGCTTAACTCTGGTGTTACACCGTCACCGCCTTCGTCTTTCATGGCTTTAACACCAATTGACGCGCGATCATCGCCCTGTGCCAGTGGCTTCAGCGTATTGATGTTAATGGTTGCACCAATACCGCCTGATGGCACTGCCGCACGACCAGTTTTGTATACTTCAATACCGCTTACACCTTCAGAAGCCAGGTTAGAGAAGTCAAAAGAACGCGTAGTACCAGATGCGCCCTGGTCTAACGGGTTACCTGTAATTGATGCAACGTTAGCAGCAGGCATTTGACGGCCGTTTAACGTAATCAGGTTAAAGTTACCGCCGAAACCACGTACCGTTACTTCTGAACCTTCACCGTTCACACGGTTAATCGATACACCGGTAATGCGCTGGAGTGATTCTGCCAAGTTGGTATCAGGGAATTTACCCATGTCTTCAGCAGAAATAGCATCCACAACGCCCGTTGATTGTCGTTTGACATTCATCGACTGGGATAAACTGCCTCTTACGCCTCTTACTTCAATCTTTTCTACCGTGTCCGTTTCCTGTGCATAGACGCCCGACGCGACCATGACACAAAGTGCCCCGGATACAGCTGTTGCTAGTTTATTCTTATAAAACATAGTTTTGGTTTCCAATTGAGATTAACACTTTTGTTTATATGTGCGTTTGTGCCTGCTTTTTGCCATCGTTGTCATAAGTGACCCAACCACTATTCCGATAACGCAAAGTCGTAGGAAGTCCTACACGCAGTACGCAGTGCTAACATTCAATACGATTTCTCTCTTCCGTATTGAACCGTACAGACCACCAACATTGTTAACAACCTGTAACAGGTAAACTTATAGCTTACAATTTGATAACAATGCAAGCGTTTTGTAAAGAAACCTAACAAATAAGTAAAATACTTGTCATTCACCGATTTTTTGTTCAATGCGGTGTAGTAATTGCTAGACTGGCAAATAAAGATATTTTCAATTGAAACACGACGTTTTGTTTTAAAAATACGATTGAAATCAGCAATATTCACCGTTTCTGGTTAAAAACCTGTTAATCACATGATGCTATAATTAAAATAACACACTGTTATTTATAATCTTTATTTTAAAAATAGAAAGGATTGTGAGTAACCTTAACCAACAAGAAGCACCTTTGGCCACCTCTTGCGGTATTAGTACTACATAACCAACTTGATTAACCCGGTTAACTTTATAAAAAGCTGGAAGGTGAGTAAAAAGCAGGTATATTAACAAAACACTTTGTGAACAGGTTTGATGGTAATTGTAAACACAATGCTTTGTTCACAGTACAACAAGAATAAAGCCCTACAGGCTTGATGTGTCGCAATAAAGACAATTACAACATGCAAAATAACAATGACACCCCGACGAACGCGGTTGACAGGAAACAACCTTTGGCACTCATGCCAGACAGGTTGTTTTTTCATACGATTAAACAACATGGGCCAATGAGTCGCGCTTCTATCGCGAAACTCACCGGTATTTCAAGACCCACTATATCAGAGTCGGCTCAACGCTTACTCAAGCAGGGTCTGGTAATTGAAACCAAAAGAAAAACGCAGAATAAACAAGGTCGTGCGGGCATTATTTACGAGATTAATGCCACCAAAGGCGTTATTCTGGCGCTGGCAATTGACGTAAAACAAATTCAGTTGCGCCTTACAAACCTTGCGCTTGGTGTGATTCGCGACCAGTGTTTTACCATTGATCCCAGCTGGAACAAACAAGACTTTATCAAAGCTGTTATTCAAATCATGGAATTATCACTTCATGATCAACAAGCGCCATTGTTGTCTATTGGTGTATCGGTGGCAACACCGGTGAATGCCACTACAGGCGAAATTATTGCCCTACCGTTTTCTCAATTCACAGTGATCCACGGCATCAATTTCAAACAGTTGTTTAGTCATCATTTCAACTGCACAGTGACCATAGATAATGACGTTAACTGGGCAACATTGGCAGAAAAGGCCAATGGTATCGCGCAGCAGGAATCCAATTTTATGTTCATCTATTTTGGTGAGGGTATTGGTGGTGGTGTGTACTTTGATAATCATTTGATTAAAGGTGCATCGGGTATGGCTGGAGAGCTTGGGCATATTATGATTGAGGACGGTGTTAACCTGCAGGATTATGTACACAAGCACAAGTTGCAGGAAGCGCTGGAAGCCGGTGACGATCTGACCTCTCACCCTGCGCTACAAGTCATTTCGCGAATTATTGCGTCTATGGCCACAGTGATAAATCCTAACATGTTTGTATTGGGCGGACCGTTAACCAAATACCCCACGTTTATTCCCGCAATTATTGCGTTAACGCGACCGCAATTGTTCACGCCAACGCTAATAGTACCCAGTGACGCGCCCAATTTTGCGCCTTTAAACGGGGTTGAGACTGGGGCATATGAAGTAGCGCTTGCACAATTTGGCTTACCAAAACCAGACGAAGTGAGCCAGTAAAACGCGGTATATCGTTTATTTACAATGTTCGTTTGGATAGGCCACAAAACGTCCTGCGCCTATCCAAACCTCTGTTAAAACAACCAGCTAAGCACGCCAGCAAACAAAAACGCAAGACTGCCAAGTAACGTTTCCATCACCGTCCATGTTTTAAGCGTCGTCTTTTCGTCCATATTAAGCAATCTGGACACCAACCAAAAACCAGAGTCATTGACATGCGAAAGTACGGTTGCACCGCCAGCAATGGCGATAACAATGCAACACAAGTCCATCGCAGACAGCCCCGTTTGAGCTGCCACGACAGGCGCGAGTAAAGCGGCAGTGGTAGTTAAGGCGACGGTTGCAGAGCCCTGCGCCACGCGAATACAGGACGACAGAATAAACGCCGCAACAATAATGGGTAATCCGGTTTCCGCCAGCATGCCAGCCAACGCATCGCCAATACCCGATGCGCGCAATACACCACCAAACATGCCCCCTGCGCCGGTAATTAAAATTACTGCACAGAGCGGCCCCAGCGCATCGTTGCAAAGAGACTCTAATTGCATTCTTGAAAATTGAGCGCGCAGTAACCACAGTGTTAGTAATAGTGTGATCATGAGTGCCACCGGCGTTTTACCCAATAGCCTCAGATTACTTACCCAGGTGCTTTGTTCAAGTACGCCGGCTGTTAGCAATGTATTGGCCACGGTATCCAGCGAAATCAGTACAAGAGGCGTTATCAGAATAAGGATGACACGCCAAAACGATGGCCGGGATTTCACATCAGAATGACTGCACGTTGCTGAAAACCACGTCGGAACAGGCAGTGGATACTTTGTACCTGCATATAAACCAAACAAATAAGCACCAAAGAACCAGGTGGGTATAGCAACCAACAAGCCTACCAGCAGCAACATACCCATGTTCACACCGAGTAAATCGGCCGCAGCGACCGGGCCTGGATGCGGTGGCACAAAGGCATGCATCACCGCAAAAGCCCCCGCAGCGGGTAACACAAACGGCAGAGTTGACTTACCCAGTTTGCGCGCGACAGTAAGCAAAACCGGCATCATTACGATCAGACCGGCATCAAAAAAGATAGGAAAACCAAACAATAATGAGGCAACGCCCAGTGCGAAAGGTGCTCTTTGTTCGCCAAACAAATCAAGTAAGCGTTTTGACAGCACATCAGCGCCACCACTGGCATCAAGCAGTTTACCAATCATGCCTCCCAGCCCTACCAACAGCGCAACAGCAGCCAGCGTGCCACCGAAACCCGATAGCATCACAGATACAATCTTATCCGTATCGACACCCGTCACTAAGGCAGTGACAAAACTAACCAGAATCAGCGCGATAAATGCGTGCATTCGCACCACGATAACCAGCAGCATCAGTATTCCTACCATGGCACCACCGGATAACAGCAACATCCCCTGCTCCACGTATTTCCCCTTATTTTAAGTGTGCTTTGTTCATTTTTATATTTACATTCTGCACGTCATCGCTAGAATGTTACGCATAACATTAAAGATATACATTTTCTTAACAACAAACAAGTATCCGCTATGACTGTATCCACGCAATCTGTAATTTATCGCTGTGTTGTAGTAATGGGGGTGAGTGGCAGCGGCAAAAGCAGCGTTGCAGCGGCACTTGCCACCTCTATGCACGCTGTATTTATTGATGGGGACGATTTGCACCCTGCCAGCAACATAGCAAAAATGGCTCAAGGTGTGCCGTTAACCGATGAAGACCGAGCGCCCTGGCTGCGGGAAATATGCCATCAGGCCAATGCAATCCTGGCCCGCGACACACATGTTGTGGTGGTATGCTCGGCACTTAAGCAACGTTACCGCGATATTTTCAGGCAACAAATCACTCATGTGTCGTTTGTTTTTCTTGACGGTTCGTATGAATTAATAGAACAGAGAATGCAGGCACGTCAGGGTCATTTTATGAAGGCAGGTATGTTAAAAAGCCAGTTTGAGACATTGGAGCGTCCAAATAGCAGCGAAAATGACATCATAACGCTAAATATTAATGAATCGATTGACGCATTGGTTGAGCGGGCCTACCAACTACTGCCTTCGGTAAGTGAATAACCTAAATCGAACTTGGTTTGATTAACCCGGGAGCCACATACTGCATCAATCAGTAACTGTGCACTTTTTCTTCCGATAGCTTCTCTGGGTGTAACCACACTGGTTAATCTGGGCTTCATCGCCTGCCCGATATCCAGCGCATTAAAACCCACCACTGCCATATCTGACGGTACGCGAATCCCCTTCTCCATGCAATATTGCATAGCGCCGATAGCGAGATCATCGTTAGTACAAAACACGCCATCAATGTTGTTATAGTTGTTTAACGCTTGTCGCATCAATGCCTGTCCCTGAGTAAAGCTGGAATGAAAGGGGGTGGCTACACTAGACGGAGTAAGGCCCGCATCCCACATAGCCTGCTCATAGCCTTTTTGTCTCAGCCGGGTGCGGTTATCCAGACGGGCGGCCAAATAAATTACGTGGCGACGACCGCGCTTAATCATGTTTGTAACGGCATGATAAGATGCCTGCATGTGATCCATACCTACCGCCATATCCAACGGCTTGTCAGGTAACTCCATGGCCTCGACTACTGGTATGCCGGCCTGCTTGATCATATTTACCGTTTTCGGCGTGTGTGTGGTTTCACACAATAGTAAGCCGTCAACGCGATAAGACAGCAGCATGGCAACTTTGCGCTCTTCAACTTTTGGATCGTACCCGGAATGAGCCAGTAAAATGTCAAATCCAGCGGGTTGAGTGATGGATTCAATGCCTTCAACCAAAGACGCAAAAACCTGATTTGACAGCGAAGGGATAATTACGCCAAGCGTCTTGGACATCGCTTTTGACATGAGCGAAGGTGCGCGGTTTTGTATGAAGCCCTGGGTTTCCACTATTCGGGCGATCCGTTCCCTGGTAGCTTTGGCTACGCGCTCCGGTTCGCGAAAATAACGCGACACCGTCATTTTGGTTATCCCCAGTTCATCAGCGATATCCTGTAGTGTCAGTGCTTTCTTATTACTCATAGCCATCCTTTACGGCCTTATTATCGGGTCAGTATGTTACAAGTAACATTACAAGTCAAAAAATGCCTGTTAAACGGTTAATACTTTAGCCAGTTGTGGCTTAGTATTATGATAACTAAGCGCTTCTTGCTCAAACGATGGAATGACATCGATGTCTCAAAAAGTCATAAAAAACAAAAGCTGTGAAGCAAGTTCAGGGCAGAATTGGCTGGCAAATCCATTGGCCATTTTGCAATTCAAATCGCTCACGGATTTGAGGATTACCGGTGAGGCTCAGATAGTCTGCGTTTCGTACGGTTAATTTGATAACCGCAAAGTGAAATGGGGGGATTTGTGTTGGTGGCGTAACAATCTTCAATGGATATTCAGGATTTTCGCGCACACTACCTGGTTCGCCCCAAAAAAACTGGGATTTTGCTGATTCTGATAACTGGGCCCAATAATCCGAACACAGTGATTCGTGCGAGTGAACGGTACAAACCTCCCCCGTTACGGAGAATCGATATTGCTCTCGGCTATGCGCAAAATACCAGCACAGCGCAGCTCTGCGATTACATTGAAAATCGAGACATTTTTGGCTGCGGGTGTCAGTAACGAGATACAACACATCCTGTGTCTCATCCAATCCCCTGAACACTACTGTTCGATTGTGTAACTGACCATCGGGAGACTGTGTCGCCAATTGAAAAAAACGACTCTCTGGTATGTCCTGAGTGAGCGCAAGGCTATTTACCAAACGCGTCCGCCAGCCGCTCATGCAGTTGCCTTCGCCTCTACTCTCTTTGCCAGTGAAAATAAACGATAGAAATTAGACGTAGTTGCTTCAGCCAGTTGCTTTGTGGATATCCCTCGTAATTTCGCGATAAATTCAGCCACTTCTACCACATAACCCGGCTGATTCTGCTTTCCGCGATAAGGTACCGGCGCCAACCAGGGCGAGTCAGTTTCAATTAACAAACGGTCTAGTGGGACAGCTTTAGCGACCTCTTGTAACTCAGTGGCTGACTTAAAGGTTACTATGCCTGAAAGGGAAATATAAAAGCCAAGTTCAATAGCCGCCTGCGCCATAGCCAAATCTTCTGTAAAGCAATGCAAAACCCCTTGAGTTCCCGGCACTAAATGGGCTTTTAACAAATCAATCGTTTCCTGGCGTGCATCACGAGTGTGGATAATCAGCGGCTTGCCAGTTTCATTTGCTACGCGGATATGGTCAATAAACGATTGTATTTGTACATCTCGCGTATCTGCACTGTAGTAATAATCCAGGCCGGTTTCACCAATGGCCACGACCTTTTCATCGCGAGCGGCAGTAAGCAAGTCGTTATAATCACAGGCATCTTCCTGGTGTAAAGGGTGCACGCCGCACGACACAGACACATCGTTAAATTCAGCCACTGTTTCTGCCATCGCAGGATAATCTTTCACCGATACGGACACACATAAAAAGTGCTCAACGCCACGACGGCGGGCAAATTCCAATGTATCGCGTAATGCCTCGGGAGATTTATCGAGTCGGTCTAAATGGCAATGTGAATCTACAAACAAAATGTGCCTCTTATGCTTGAACTAATTGAGAAAAAAGTTGTGATAACAGTAGTGTTTTATTGATGCCTGGATGCTGGGCACGCCGGGCAAATGCCAGGCACTGCTGATACCGTTCAAAATCGCTGGTACGCAGCTGCATCCGGTACTGATCATGGTAATATTGCTGACACCAGTCAAGAACCAATTCTGTACTCCCCTGCCACTTACCTGCCATCGCGGTAATATCGGCTTTACCCGCCAACATATCCGCCAAGCCATCGCTAAACTCCCGGAACGACACGCTGTTCTCATCCTGCAAAGCCTTTAATACTCTGAGCGGCGCGTTACCATATGCCTGTAGCAAGGCTTGCGAAACCTCAAAATCGCCCTGTTCGATTAACCAATTCAGGCTTTGGGCGATCTCTGGCACGGGCAAATGTACCTTTTCACAACGGCTCAGTATGGTAGGAAGCAAACTATTAATTTTACTGGTAAGCAGAAACAAATACGTATTATCAGTGGGCTCTTCCAACGTTTTCAAAAGCGCGTTTGATGCCGCTTCTGTCATTTTCTCGGCAACGGGGATCAGTAACACTTTGTGACGGCCTATTTGCGGTGTTGAACTGAGCTTGGAAATACTGGTTCGAATGGCGTCTACGCCCAACTGCTTTTCACTTTCCAGCACATGATGATCAGGATGAGTACCGGCATTTACCAGTTTACAACTCTGACACATTCCGCAAGCACCCTGCACTGACGGTTGTAAACACAAGATCCCTTTCATCATCGCATCAGCCAAACAACGTTTACCGATGCCCTCTTGCCCACTCACCAACAGGCCATGGTGCAGGCTGTGCTGTAAAAATCGTTGCATCAACGACTCACGCGTTAGCGTAAGCCAAGGCAAGAGAGAGTCTTGTGTAGCACTGTGCTGTATCATTGCAGAAACTGCTCCACAACATCACGGACCTGAACGTGAACCTCAGGCATAGTCTGCATAGCGCTTATAGTTATTATGCTTTCGTCTTGTGCAGCCAACGCCTGATATCGCGCCCGCGTGCGCTCGAAAAATGCAAGTCCCGACAGTTCAATGCGATCCAGTTCACCACGGCCACGAGCGCGCGCAAGGCCAGTTGCCGGTTCTACGTCAAGATACAGGGTTAGGTCTGGCTTGAAGCCTTTTAACGTTAGATCGCGCAAGGCAGTTAACGTTGAATGCGATATACCGCGCCCCCCGCCCTGATAGGCCTGTGAAGATAAATCGTGACGGTCGCCAATAACCCAGGTTTCTTCCGCCAAAGCCGGTTTGATCACATTCGCCAACAACTGGGCCCGGGCAGCATACATAAGCATCAGCTCGGTTTCTTCAACTACCGTTTCCTGCCAATTTTGCTTCACGCATGCTCGAATGGCCTCAGCCATAGGCGTACCGCCAGGTTCACGGGTAGTAATAGTGTGATGGCCTTTTGCCTTGATCAGCGACTCAATTAATGCAATTACCGAACTCTTGCCAGCGCCCTCAAGGCCTTCAACAACGATAAACTTTCCACTCATGGGCGCTTACTTATCCTCTATTTTTAACTGATACTGCCTGACCGCCTGATTGTGCTCCGCTAACGTAGCGGAAAACACATGGCTGCCATCACCTTTCGCTACAAAATACAGATCATCAGTAATTTCCGGTAACAATGCTGCGTTTACCGCAGCCTTACCAATCATGGCAATCGGGCCAGGAGGCAGACCTTTATGTACATAGGTATTGTACGGCGTATCTTCCCGCAAGTGTTTACGAGTCAGGTTGCCATCAAATTGCTCTCCCAGACCGTAGATCACGGTTGGGTCGGTTTGTAAGCGCATATTGCGGTCGAGGCGATTAACAAATACACCAGCGATATGCGCCCGTTCATGTTCAAGCGCGGTTTCTTTTTCAATGATGGACGCCATAATCAACACCTCGAAGGGTGTTTTATAAGGTAATCCACCTATTCGCTTTTCCCAATTATCCAATAAATACGTTTGCATCGCATTGGACGCACGCTGCACTATTACGCTGGCTTTAGTGCCTGCGGTAAAGCGATACGTTTCAGCTAATAACAATCCTTCGAGTGATGTCACATCCTGATCAGCGTGATTGCGCCAGCTATTGAGCACCGGTTGGAGGCTCTCTTCAGATAAGTCATTAGTTAATCGTGGATGAGATACCAATGTTTGTGCCCACTGCTCAAATGTCAGACCCTCAATGAGGGTTATATTGAACTGTGCTTCCTGTCCGGATGCCAACTGCGCAAACACTTCTGCCAGTGTTTTTCCCGGTTGAATCTCATATGTACCGGCGCGAATACGAGTATTGTCTGCAACAAATTTCAACCACAGTCTGGCCACCTTACGAGGCATGGGTAACCAGCCGTTGCGATCAAATTCGTTGATTGTTGCGATGGCAGTCTGCCCGCCTGGCAAGGTATACAAAACCGGGCTACTGAGTACAAGCGGCGTATTTAATTGCTGCTGAAACCAGCCGTTCGCTGCCATCCCGGCCGCGATCAGTAAGAGCACCAGTATGAACAGTTTACGCACAGGCGCTTTCCTGATCATATGCGCACTTTAATGACGTTTGTATCGCGTGAACCGGCTCCAGCGAATATTTGACAATGTCGGATTGGTTGCCCATCACCAATGAATGAGCAGGCACTATCTGCATTAACGCATTGGTGAGCATGATTGCTTCAGCATCAGCAAGATTGCGCAAATGATACTCGCCAATTTCTATATTGTTGACATGCTGTAAGATAAACTGCCGCATAACACCATTAACACCGGCCTGCGAAAGTTCTGGTGTAAACCAGATGCCCTGCTTATACCAAAATACATTAGCCGCACTGGCTTCAATAATGGTTTTATTGCGATCGGTTACTATGCAGTCGTCACAGTGCATGTTTTGCATGGCCCGTTTAACTAACACTTGTTCCAAGCGATTTGCGTGTTTTAATCCGGCTAACAACGGTTGCTGCGCCAGTGTGATTGGCGACACCGCCAATGCAATGCCATTCCTGCGCCAGTCATCATAAAATGCCGGGACCAGGTGCCAACTGACCGCAGCCGACAAAGAAACCGTGTCCGGGCGAGAATACCCGCGCCCACCCTGGCCACTTCCAATCAAGATCTTTAACACGCCGTCACTGCGCTGCATTAACGCCTGTGTAATTAGCTGTTCAATACTGTCTTTGGATACTGTCAGGCCTAACGCCGCAGCATCATTTACCAAACGCGCAATATGCCGTGACATCAAACCTACTTTGCCATCTGAAACATGCATGGTGGTAAAGACACCATCGCCGTAATTAGCCAGTCGTTCGTTCAGAGCAAATTGGTTAAGTGATTGTATTTGAACAGACTCTGTCATGCCCTGCGAAATGTAAAATCCATCATTAGGGCGAGTATAACAGTTATTAATCGGGAAATTTACTCTGAAAGCAAACAAAAACGGGAGCATGTGCTCCCGTTTTGTCATCTTTACGGCGATGCGTACTATGGGCGTTTGAAAATCAAACTGCCATTAGTACCGCCAAAGCCGAATGAGTTACATAACGCATACTCTTCTTCAAATGCTTTGGCTTTGTGTGCAACAAAATCTAAATCACACCCTTCGCCCGGATTATCGAGGTTTATGGTAGGCGGAGCCATTTTGTCACGCAGTGCCAGTATTGTAAAAATAGCTTCTACTGAACCAGCCGCACCTAATAAGTGACCCGTCATTGATTTGGTTGAACTCACCAGCAACTTATGTGCATGTTCACCAAATACACCTTTAACCGCAGACACTTCTGCAATGTCACCAGCAGGTGTAGAGGTACCATGCGCGTTAATGTAGCCGATCGTTTCACGCACAATTTGCGCATCATTAAGTGCATTCACCATAGAAGCGGCTGCACCTTCACCATTTTCTGGTGGCGAGGTCATATGATATGCGTCTCCACTCATCCCAAAGCCAACCAACTCGGCATAAATGGTCGCCCCACGAGCAACAGCTGATTCATACTCTTCCAGCATGACTACGCCAGCACCTTCGCCCATAACGAAACCGTCACGGTCTTTATCCCAGGGACGACTGGCTTGTTGTGGCGCATCGTTGCGAGACGATAAGGCGCGAGCTGCAGCAAAGCCGGCGATACCCAGCGGCGTAATAGTCGCTTCTGCGCCGCCTGCCAGCATGGCATCAGCATCGCCATAAGCAATGGTTCTGGCCGCAACACCAATGTTATGCACACCAGTGGTACACGCTGTAACGATGTTCAGGTTTGGCCCTTTAAGACCTTCCATTATCGACAGGAAGCCAGAAATCATATTAGTGATAGTAGATGGAACAAAAAATGGCGACACGCGACGTGGGCCGCTGTTCATCAACTTCACGTGATTCTGTTCAATTTGTTCAAGACCACCGATCCCAGAGCCAATCGCTACACCTACGCGATGCGCGTTGTCGGCGGTAATCGCTAAGCCTGAATCGGCTAAAGCCTGTTTACCCGCAGCTATCCCTAATTGGATAAAGCGGTCCATTTTCTTGGCTTCTTTTTTGTCGATATATTCTTGTGGGTCAAAATCATTGATTTGACCGGCAAACCGGGTGGAATAGTCACTGCAATCAAAATGGGTGATTTCACCGATCCCGCTCTCGCCCGCTAACAGACGTGTCCAGGTTTTGTCTACTGACAAACCCAGTGGGGATAGCATGCCCAGACCAGTAACCACTACGCGACGTTTTGTCACAAAATGCCCTCGCATTGGAACTTATAAGGAAGGTAAACAGAAAACGGCTCGTTATCGAGCCGTTTTATCTGGAAAAAGATGCTTACGCGTCTTTGTTTGCGTTGATGTAGTCGATAGCAGACTGAACAGTCGTGATCTTCTCAGCTTCTTCATCTGGAATCTCAGTATCGAACTCTTCTTCTAACGCCATTACCAATTCAACGGTGTCAAGTGAGTCAGCGCCTAAATCATCAACAAACGATGCTTCGGATTTAACTTCTTCTTCTTTAACACCAAGCTGCTCAACGATGATTTTTTTTACGCGCTCTTCAATGTTACTCATAATTCTAGGTTTCCCTTAACGTCACTAGATACAAAAAATGCCGCTAGTTTATTTTGCAAGCCCGAGGCTTGCAAGCAACCAGTAGAAACAAATGGCCTGGTCAAACCAGCAGCGAACCAAGTTTAATCAACAAGATTTTTACATTCAAGGTTTTATCTTCATGAGTGTCAATGCAATTTACAAATTAACACTCAAATCAGACTTAACCCATATACATACCACCATTCACCTGAATGGTTTCACCGGTTATATATGCCGCACCATTGCTTACCAGGAAGCTTACTGTGGCGGCAATTTCCTCTGGCTGACCCAAACGGTTCGCCGGAATATCTTTAAAAATCGCTTCGCGTTGTTCATCGCTTAGCGCTTTTGTCATGTCTGTATCAATAAAGCCTGGTGCCACTACGTTAACGGTAATGCCACGGGAAGCCACTTCACGTGCCAGAGATTTAGAAAAACCAATCACACCGGCTTTTGCAGCTGCGTAGTTTGCCTGACCAGCGTTGCCTGCACAACCCACTACAGAACCTATCGACACGATACGGCCGAAGCGTTTCTTCATCATTCCACGCAAAACGGCTTTTGACAATGAAAAAATGGATGTCAGGTTAGTATCCATGATTGCCTGCCACTCGTCATCTTTCATGCGCATTAGCAGATTATCGCGTGTGATACCGGCATTATTCACTAAAATATCAATTGAACCAAACTCTTCTGTAATGGCTTTCACCAGTGCTTCAGAGGCACCTGACTCAGTTACATTCAGCGTCATACCTTTGCCGCCTGTCGCCTGAAGATACTCAGTAATGGCTGCTGCGCCTGAATCGCTGGTTGCAGTACCAATTACAATTGCGCCTTGCTCAGCCAGTTGTGTAGCAATGGCTTTACCAATGCCGCGGCTTGCGCCGGTAACTAACGCAATTTTACCTTGTAAATCACTCATTTTTTACGTTCCTGTTTACGCTTCCTGCCACGCAGTAAGCGTGTCTGGTGTATTAATAGCAATATAATTAACGGTATTGGCAATGCGTTTACCCAGACCGGTTAACACTTTGCCCGGCCCAATTTCAATGACAGTGTCGATGCCTTCAGCCGCCAGGAATTCAATGGTTTTGGTCCATTGTACGGGACAATAAAGCTGACGAACCAACGCATTGCGAATAGTATCGGGATTAGATTCAACCGCTACATCGACGTTATTTACTACCTTCACTGATGGCTCATTTATCGTAATGTTAGCTAGAGCATCATCGAGTTGATCTGCTGCCGGACGCATTAACTCACAATGCGAAGGCACACTTACCGATAGCGGAAGCGCACGTTTTGCACCAGCTTCTTTACAGGCGGCGGCAGCTTGTTCGGCCGCTTTGGTTTCACCTGCAATAACGACCTGACCAGGTGAATTAAAATTAACCGGAGCCACTACATCGCCAGTAGCGATGGCGGTTTGATGGCAAATATCAGCAATGGCTTCATCGTCCAGACCGATAATCGCATACATTGCACCCGCACCAGCAGGTACTGCTTGCTGCATGAATTTTCCGCGGGATTCAACCAATTTAACCGCATCCTCAAAGGCTATTACGCCGCTGCATACTAGCGCTGAATATTCACCCAGGCTATGCCCGGCCATGTACTCGGGTTCAATGCCCTGCTCTGCTAAAATACGGTAAATCGCAACACTTGCCGTTAATAGCGCGGGTTGCGTTACTTGCGTTTCGTTTAGCTTCTCAGCATTGTTTTGTACCAGATCCCAAAGATCATAGCCTAATACAGCGGAAGCCTGAGAGAATGTTTCAATAACTGAAGGATGCGTCTCTGAAAGTTCTTTGAGCATGCCAACCGCTTGTGATCCTTGACCAGGAAATACGCAGGCGATACGAGACATAAAAATTCCTTATTATTTTTCTGATTAACTACGAACTCAATCTGCAACGCTTAATAGCGCACTAACGCAGATGCCCAGGCGAATCCACCGCCGAATGCTTCCAGCAATAAATGCTGACCACGTTGGATTCTGCCATCACGAACAGCGGTATCGAGTGCCGTAGGTACGGTCGCAGCTGACGTATTGCCATACTTCTCCAGGGTAAGTACAACCTGGTCAAGTGACATATCCAGCTTTTTCGCTGTTGCTTTTATAATTCGGAAGTTTGCTTGGTGAGGGACCAGCCAGTCAAGATCAGATTTTGCCATGTTATTGGCAGCAAGCGTCTGTTCCACTACTTCGGAAAGCTTGGTAACCGCCACTTTAAAGACTTCGTTGCCTTTCATGACACCCCAGTTTTCGTGAACAGATTGCTCATCACCACGCGTGGGGTTACCCACATACAACAAATCGCTGTATGAACCTGCAGCATTGATATGGGTAGATAAAATACCCGGCTCATCACTGGCTTCAATAAGGGTAGCACCAGCAGCATCGCCAAACAGAATAACCATTGTGCGATCAGACGGATTCACTAACCGGCTCAAACAGTCGGTGCCAATCACTAAAATACGCTTAGCCATACCACTTTTGATGTACTGGTCTGCAACACTCAGCGCGTAACAGTAACCAGCGCAGGCCGCGGCTACGTCGAAAGCGGGGATGTTGTCGAGTTGTAATATGTTTTGTATTTCACACGCGGTACTTGGTAAAGCATAACGACCTGATGTGGTTGCACATACAATCATGTCGATGGATTTAGGATCGATGCCCGCAGCCTCAATGGCTTTCTTGCTGGCTTCTGCTCCCATTGTTGCAGCCGTTTCATGCGGCCCGGCAATTCGGCGTTCTTTGATACCGGTGCGGTCTGTTATCCATTCGTCACTGGTGTCCACCATGACTTCGAGATCAGCATTAGTGCGCACATCACTGGGATAATAACTTCCCGTCCCGATAATACGTGAAAATTTGCTCAAAGTTGCTCCAATAAAACGGTTTCTATTTTACTTTTTATTTTTTCTGGCACGTTCATCTCGGCTTCCTGCTTGGCTTGCAGAATGGCATAGTAGAATGCATCGGCCGAGGCGTTACCGTGACTCTTGATCACAATGCCGCGCAATCCTATCAGACTGGCACCGTTATACTGGTCGGGGTTCACCCTGTTATACACGGTTTTTAACAGCGGAAGTGCAATTCTAGCCATCAGTCTGCTGAAAAAACTTTGCTGCGACTGACGCTTGATCTCATTTATTACCAGCTTAGCCAGACCTTCACAAGATTTAAGCGCAATATTGCCGGTAAAACCGTCGGTTACCACTACATCGGCATTATCGGTAAAGATATCATCCCCTTCCACATAGCCAATGTAATTTAACCCTTTGGCATTGCGGAACAACTGGTCGGCGTATTTTACCTGAGCATTGCCCTTGATATCTTCTTCACCCACGTTGAGCAATGCGACGCGGGGTTGCTGAATGCCACTAATTTGTTCTGCCAGCACCGAACCCATAACTCCGTACTGGAACAGAATTTCTGAGGTACAGTTAACATTAGCCCCCAGATCTAACAAAAAGACACGGTGATGACTGGCCGTTGGCATATCAGACACCAACGCGGGTCTGTCGATACCCGGCAGTGTTTTTAACACGCAAAATGCCAGCGTTAGCAACGCGCCTGTGTTTCCCGCACTGACACAAGCCTGGGCTTGACCAGACTCAACCAATTCCAGCATTCTGCGCATGGATGATTGCTTTTTATTGCGCAATGCTGACGTGGGTACTTCGCCCATTTCTACTGATTGTTCACAATGCTCAACTACAACGCGACTGCGCTGGTCGTTGGTAAGATCGTCAAGTGCCGGGGATATGATTTCTTCACGACCGCACAGAATAAACTGCACATCGGGAAGTGATTGAATAGCTTGCTTTGCAGCTGAAAGAATAACAGGGGGACCGTGATCGCCCCCCATGATATCTAACGCAATGGTTAGTTTAGACAAAATGTCAGCACCAGTAACTTAGTTACCGATGACTTTTTTGCCTTTGTAGTAACCATCAGCGGTTACGTGGTGACGACGGTGTGTTTCACCCGACGTTGAATCGACAGACAAAGTCGCGCCTGTCAATGCATCGTGTGAACGACGCATGCCACGCTTACTACGCGTTTTACGATTTTGTTGTACAGCCATAACTTACTCCTGGTCTCGCTTAAGTTCTTTCAAAACCGCGAAAGGGTTTGGTTGCTTTTGTTCCGGTTCAATCTCACCGAACTGCATGTCATCACTTGATCCTGTACACGCTTCCTCTGCATGAAAGGGTACAATGGGCAATGACAAAATCAACTCGTCTTCAAACAAATGAAGCAGACTGACTTCTCCATGGTCGCCGACCTCTACCGGATCATAGGCTTCGGGTAATGCTTCTGCGTCTTGTTGCCCCTGCACTGGGCTAAAACAAAATTCAACATGAAGTGGACAATCAAATGCCTCATTACACCGCTGACAGATAAGTGATACCTTAGTATCAAGTGCACCGCGGAATACAGTAAGACCCTGCTCGTCTTTTTTGAACTGCACTTCCACGTCAACCCATTCGTCATAACTGACAACTGAGCCGGCTAATCGTTCCATATCTTTAACGGCTAACACGCCCTTATAATCTGAACGTTTTAGCGCGCTTTTGACAGGATCGACCTGATGAGGTAATTTCACTTTCTGCATAGGGCGCGCATAATATAGCGTCAACCCTTTACTGTCAAAGGATTAATGGTCTTTTTAATCAATTAAGAAGCAGCGGATGTTTTCCCAAAGTGTTGGGATTTGCAATGGTGGCAAAATCCTGTGAAAAACCCTATACCGAAAAGAAAATTCCGCTACACTATCGATAAAGGGCTGCCTCATACTGTATAGTCAGCAGGCGTAATATATAAAAACTAAACGACTGAAATTATGAGAAAAAAATCATACCCAAGACTTATTCTTGCTTCGTCTTCACGGTATCGGTTAGCGCAGTTAGCCAATATTGGGCTACAGCTACCTGGCATATCACCCTCCATTGACGAAACGCCACTTGCTCAGGAAGGGCCTGAAGCACTGGCCGCAAGATTAGCGCAAAGTAAAGCAGAACAAATTGCAGCTGACTACCCGGATGCCATCATCATAGCGGGTGATCAGGTAGCCGCGGTAACCGATTCATCAGGCACACTTCACTCTCTGGGCAAACCTGGCGATCTGCAGAACGCCATTGCCCAGTTGAAATTGTGTTCGGGTAATACGGTTACGTTTTATACGGCACTTAGCCTGGTACACAACGCAAAATCGGCCACGCTAACTCAGGTAGAAACGGTAAAGGTTACATTCAGAACATTAACTGAAACGACCATTGAGCGCTATCTGCTTAGCGAACAACCCTACGATTGTGCGGGAAGTTTCCGGGCAGAAGGTAAAGGGGTGTTGTTGTTTGACCGCATAGAATCACGTGACCCCAATACCCTGATTGGGATGCCTATAATGCTGTTGCGGGATATGCTGGCCAAATGGAATATCGACTTAGCGCGCATCGTAATGCGCTAAAATAAACTCTGACAGCAATTATGCTGTCAGTACCTGATGCAATTCGCTTATCGAATGCACAATAGTCTTAGGCTGATGTTTTTCTAAATTCACTTGGGCGTGTACGCCGTAGCTCACGCCAACCCTGTCCATACCAATTACCTGAGCCATTTGCATGTCGTAAGTGGTGTCGCCAATCATTAATGCCTGAGAGGGCGATAATCCCCGTTCATTCAACAATTGCAACAGCATATCAGGAGAAGGTTTGGATTCGGCTTCGTCGGCACATCGCGATGTGGTAAAAAAGTGTCCCGTGCCCGTTTGTTGCCAGGCTCGCTCCAACCCGCGACGTGCTTTCCCTGTTGCAACAGCCAGCGTATGCTGATTTGAGACCAGATCCGACAGCATATCCTCAACCCCATTAAACAATGGACATGGTGTGGTATCGGCGCCTAAGTATACCTCTTTATAGGCTTCAACCAGTCGATCGGCCAATTGCTCGTCGTCAATACTGAACAATTGTTTAATGGCCGGCTTCAGGCTAATACCAATAATATGGCTCACCGCATCGTTGGAGGGTACATCTATGTCACACATTGCAGCGGCTTGTTGCATACAAGTAACAATCTTGGCCGCAGAATCCATCAGGGTGCCATCCCAGTCAAAAATGATTAGCTCATACTGCTTCATTGAGTTTCTCTAAGGTTCTGCTTAACACATCGTCAAGTGGCGCGTTAAATGTAACAGGCTCTTCTGTTTTTGGATGAAATAAACGCAAGCTGGCCGCATGCAGGAACAATCGGTTTAACCCCACGCTGAGCATAGTCTGGTCAAATTCAGCATCGCCGTATTTATCATCACAGGCAATGGGATGACCGGCATGCAAACAATGTACGCGGATCTGGTGTGTTCTGCCTGTAATGGGCGAAGCCTCCACCAACGTAGCCTGTGCAAATCGCTCCAGTATACGATAGCGTGTTTCCGATGGTTTGCCGTGCTCTGATACGTTCACTAACCGCTCACCCGATTGCAGAACATTTTTTTGTAATGGGGCTTTTACCTTGAAGCGATTATCCGGCCACTGACCTTTCACCAGTGCGTGATAACGCTTGTCCATTTTCCCTTCGCGCAGCTGCTCGTGCATATGGCGAAGTGCTGAACGCTTTTTAGCCACCAGAATACATCCTGATGTATCGCGGTCGAGGCGATGAACCAGTTCCATAAACTTCGCTTCGGGGCGCAATGCACGCAGACCTTCAATCAACCCAAAACTCAAACCACTGCCACCGTGTACAGCCAGGCCCGAAGGCTTGTTAAACACAATGATGTGATCGTCTTCAAACAGAATATGGTCTTCTAAACTGGCAATTTTATTCAGTTTAGGCGATGGCGCTTCGGGCTTGTCACTTACTTTTACCGGCGGAATGCGAATAACATCGCCAGGCTGCAGTTTGTACTCAGGCTTTACCCGCTTTTTGTTTACCCTGACTTCACCTTTGCGAAGAATGCGGTAAATAAGACTCTTCGGTACGCCCTTTAATTGTGTGCGTAAAAAGTTATCGATGCGCTGCCCGGCGAGATCCGGCTCAGCTTCAATTAATTGTACTTGGGATGGATTAGATGTATTCATGCCGCGTCATTTTATCCTATCCCCTGCTGCGGAGTAAGTGATTTCAACAACTTTATTTTTGGGCTGTAAAGTTGAGTAAAAGAATGGCCGAGGCACGCTGAAATCCAACGAGGCGCGCTTTATGGCAGTTTTATTTGGCACTTTAATCGGTATTACTTGCCTATTTTTAAACTTTGATGCGATAATCCGAATGTTTTAACCGCAAAGGCACTACCCAAACAGACCGTCATGCGCGATGTTAAAATAATCAACATTAAGCTTAATTAAGTTTAATGACATGTCGTGGTGTCCTCATGTGCAACGGTTAAGCCGTAAGCAAATCAAGAAAGCAATGAGGGAATAACGCAGCGATGGCACTTGCCCGCTTCGAAAACTACCGCGATTAGAGCGAAAATCGTTTTGCCGTTTAGACATACAGAATTGAATTGACAAAAGCGTACTGACTCTCTGAAGTTAATGTCGGTACCTACAAAAAAAGTGAATCAGGGCCCGTTGTTCCCGACACCCAATAACAGACAGAACGCCGAGCGGAAAACACGCTGTGGCCGAGAAAATTAAGGGTAATACAACTTACAACAGGATCCCCGCCCAACGAGAGGTTGCGCGGTGAGGTTTTGCACAGTCATTACAATTGTGTATCTAGGCGGCTGTAAGCACTATTACAGAGTCAGATACAATGAAAAGAATGCTAATCAATGCAACTCAACAAGAAGAGTTGCGAGTAGCCTTAGTCGACGGGCAGCGCCTGTACGATTTGGACATCGAAAGTCCAGGACACGAGCAAAAAAAAGCCAACATCTATAAAGGTAAAATCACCCGCGTCGAACCCAGTCTGGAAGCAGCGTTTGTCGATTATGGCGCAGACCGCCACGGTTTCCTTCCCCTCAAAGAAATTGCCCGCACTTATTTCCCTAAAGATTACAAACTCGAAGGCCGTCCAAACATCAAAGATGTGATCAAGGAAGGACAGGAAGTTATTGTTCAGATCGATAAAGAAGAACGCGGTCAAAAAGGTGCAGCACTCACCACTTTCCTGTCACTGGCAGGTAGTTATCTGGTGCTGATGCCCAACAATCCGCGTGCAGGTGGTATTTCTCGCCGCATCGAAGGCGATGAGCGCACAGACTTAAAAACCGCACTGAACGAACTGGAACTACCTGATGGTATGGGACTGATTGTTCGTACCGCCGGTGTTGGTAAATCATATGAAGAACTCGCGTGGGATTTACGCGTACTGCTAACCCATTGGGAAGCCGTATCTAAAGTAGCTGAAGAGCGCCCTGCTCCCTTCCTGATTCACCAGGAAAGCAATGTTATCGTTCGCGCTATCCGTGACTATTTGCGTCGCGATGTCGGTGAGATTCTGATCGACAAGCCAAGCGTGTACGAACAGGCTCTGCAACACATTCAATTAGTTCGACCAGACTTTGCTAACCGGGTAAAACTGTATAAAGGCGATGTGCCCTTATTCAACCATTATCAAATTGAAAGTCAGATCGAATCAGCGTTTGAACGTGAAGTTCGCTTACCATCAGGCGGTTCAATTGTTATCGACCCAACAGAAGCGCTGACATCAATCGATATCAACTCTGCTCGCGCAACCAAAGGCGGAGACATTGAGGAAACGGCATTAAATACCAACCTGGAAGCTGCCGACGAAATTGCTAGACAGTTGCGTTTGCGCGACCTGGGTGGTCTGGTGGTTATCGACTTTATCGATATGACACCAGTACGTCACCAGCGCGAAGTAGAAAACCGCATTAAAGAAGCTGTGCGCCCTGACCGAGCTCGTATACAACTTGGTCGCATTTCGCGCTTTGGTTTGCTTGAAATGTCCCGACAGCGTCTGCGTCCGTCACTGGGTGAGTCTACCCATCACGTATGTCCCCGCTGTTCTGGTCTCGGCACTATCCGTGGTACAGAATCGCTGGCGTTGTCGATTCTTCGAATTCTTGAAGAAGAGAGCATCAAAGACAATACAGGTCAAATCGAAGCGCAATTACCTGTTCCGGTTGCTACTTATTTGTTAAATGAAAAACGCAAAGCGATTCAAAGTATTGAAAAGCGCCACGGCGTTAGCTTGCTAATCATTCCAAACCCGAATTTTGAAACGCCGCATTATCAAATTGTACGCCACCGTACTGATGATGTGATCACAGATGCCAGCTACAACATTAAGCTGGCTGAACTGGATTCAGACGACGATAATCCGCGTTCTGTGGTTCCTGTTAAGCGTGAAGAGCCAGCATTACAGGGCTTTATAGCGCCAACTCAGGCTCCTATTGTTCAGCCCGTTGTTCAGGAAACCAAAGTTGAGCAGAAACCTAGCTTGTTCGCTGCCTTAGGCAACTGGTTAAGCAAGCTGTTCAGCAGTGAAGAAGAAGCGCCGAAAGAAGAGCCAAAGCCTAACCGCAATGGCGGGCAGAACAACCGCAAACGCCAGAGCGATAATCGCCGTAATCCTCGCAACAATAATAAGAATCGTCGCAAGGATAGCAGTGAGCGTTCAACTGACGCGCCAGAAAAAGAAGCGTCAAACGAATCTTCGGGCAACAAGCCACGTCAGGACCGCAATAATAATCGTGGCAGAAACCGTTCACGTAAACCGCAGTCTGATAGAGCTCAAGACACTACTCAGGTAGAAAGCACCGAAGTGGTAGCGACTGAAGTGACTGAGGAGCAGACTACCGAGAAGAGAGTAGTCAGAGAGCGTCGTCAGCGCCGTAACATGAAAGGCAGCGTAAGAGCCAAGGCTAATCAGGCTGACGATAAGAAAACTGACAATGCTCAAACTGTGCCGGTTGAAACGAAAAAGGCAGACGTTGCAAAAGCTGAGAAGGCTGCTGCAGTAGTTGATACAACAGAATCTGACATTGCTGAGGTTACAACACAAACTCAGTCTGACGCGCCTGTTGTAAATCAAACAGTAGCAACAGATTCAGATGCAGAGTCAATGCCAGTTGTTAGCGATGCAGACAACGCAGAGCAAACCGATTCAGATGACGACAATGCGAAAGCAGAAAAAGGTTCACGCAGCCGCAGTCGTCGTTCGCCTCGTCATGCTCGTGCAGCAGGACAGCGTCGTAAGAAAGAAAAGCAGCCTGAAGCAGAAGACGACGCAGCTCAGCCAGTTCAACAGGACGAATTGCAGTTCGATATGCCTGAAAGCACTAGCGAGCTAGCAGAAAACCCATCGGCAGAGCCCAAGCAGGTAGAGATTAACCTGGAGGCTGAAGCGGCACCGGTGGTTGAAGAAACCGCAACACCAGTCGAAGAAGCTACTCCAACGCCTGTAGAAGAGGTTGTGCCTGAATCAACACAGATTGCCGAAGCCCCGGAAGCTATTGAAGCAAGCGAAGCTGCGGACAGCGTGAACGCGGATGTTCAGTTGAATGCGACTGAATCCGATGTTGAAAACGACGTTCCGGTTGCTGAAACAGCGCAAGTTGAAGCTGAAGCAGAAGCGGAAGCCGGAATACCGGTAACCGAAGAAGCTATACCAGAAGCAGTAGCGCCTGTGGAAACAGTTGCAGAGCAAGCACCAGCTGTTGAAGCTAAGCCTGCTAAAGCAGTAAAAACGGTATCGGTTGTTCAGATGGCAAGTAGCCTGGGTAAATTCAGCGTGTCTCACCCAATGGCTAATCCACCAGTAGTGAATGATCCGATTGTAGACATTGCGTTAACAGCCAAACAGGATGGTCAGCGTCCTGCCCTGATTATTTCAGGTAGGTCGGCCACGATAGCCAGCGCGACCAACTCTGCGTCGGCTCCAACTACGCGGCCTGCAACATTGTAAGCATCACAAAGGCGGCCGATAAGCCGCCTTTTTTATTACCCGCAATATCATGAAGACGCAACACGCTTTACTCCCTAACCACATTATGGATTGGCTATATTCGGTAACTCAGGACTCTGCGCTTGAGCAATTTACCCTTGTACAGCCATTGTGGAGTAACTTTGGCAAATTGGTTCGTTGCTTCTCACCTGCACATCAAACCCCTTTTATAGTTAAATGGATTTGCCAGCCAGCAGACTTCAAACACCCCAGAGGTCGGAATAGTCAGGTTAGTCAGCAACGTAAGTGGCACTCCTATGCTGTTGAACGTGAATTTTACCAAAAGTATGCAAAGCCAAAGCATTGTGCGCTTCCACGTTTGATTGCTCAGCAACAACTCACAGACAGCCAGTGTCTGGTATTATCCGACTTAGACTTTGAAGGATATCCTGCCCGCCCTGATCAACTGACACCGCAGCAATGTGAGCCGGTGTTACGTTGGCTGGCTGCATTTCATGCAGAATACATCAATACTGCTCCCGATGAATTATGGGAAAGAGGCAGTTACTGGCA
Organism: Aestuariibacter sp. GS-14; assembly: GCF_006494365.1. Lineage (GTDB taxonomy): Bacteria > Pseudomonadota > Gammaproteobacteria > Enterobacterales > Alteromonadaceae > Alteromonas > Alteromonas mangrovi. Next base: position 103,656 of record NZ_VHIP01000003.1, on the reverse strand, counting down.
CCTGGGAACCCGCCAGGATGAGTGGCAAAACATGGAAAGTGGGCCGTTAAAAAGTTCGGCATCAAAACTGGACAATGCGCTTCGCAATTGCCCGTATCAAACCCTTATCCATGGCGACGCCAAACTGGCGAACTTTTGTTTCAGTGAAGATTTACACCACGTAGCTGCGGTGGATTTTCAATATGTAGGCGGCGGCACGGGCGTGCAGGATGTCACCTATTTTCTGGGCAGCGCCCTTACTGAAAGCCAATTGCTAACGCAAACAGAGTCTTTGCTGGATAGCTATTTTGAAACATTGGCTGAGCGGCTGGTGAAACGATTCGACACACAGTTCGCTGCCAATGTATGCCTGCACTGGCGCGACTTGTACGACATTGCCAGCGCCGACTTTCACCGCTTTTTGAGCGGATGGAGTCCATCCCATGCCAAAATAAACCGGGCACTTCACCATCACACCCGAATAGCCCTAAACAAGCTCTAACAAGCTGAACAACCTTAAAGCCACCCAAAGAAACCAGCGCGTTTATTCAACACCGTGATTTCTTCGTAGTCATCAGTGCCCCGTCCCGCTGCACCGGCGCAGACCAACAGTGGCAGTAAATGCTCTTCTCGTGGATGACAAAAGCGCGCACCAGGAGCATGTTGCCAGTCATTCAGTTGTTCCCGGATATGCGAATAGTCGTTAGCGGCAGACAAGGTGCTTTTCAGCCATTGTTCAAAAGCGTAATTTAGCCCATCACTTTGTTCCGTTGACGGCGAGAAAAATGCCCGCATGTTATGGAACGAAAACCCCGAACCAATAATGAGCAAGTCTTCATCAGGTAGGTTCGACAATACCTCACCTATTTTAAGATGCAGTTCTGGATCAAGTGATGCTGACAACGACACCTGAACAACCGGAATGTCCGCGTTGGGGTACATGAGTTTCAGCGGCACAAATACACCATGATCAAGCCCACGTTTAGATTCTTTACCCGCCTGAATGCCAGCTTTAATTAGCGCATTAACAATACTCTCAGCTAAATCTGGCGCACCCGCGCAAGGATAAGTAATATTATAACTTTCAGGGGGAAAGCCATAATAGTCGTAAACCAATTCAGGCTTTAACGCGCTGGTTACCCGAATGTCTTGTGCCTCCCAATGCGCACTCACCACTATAATTGCTTTAGGTTTACGCAATCGCTTGGGTAAATGAACAAGTTGTTTAATCAGCGCGGCATGAGCAGGATCATTTAACAACGGCAGCGGACCACCGCCATGGGAAATAAACACAATTTGATGTGAGGAACTCATAAACTTAACTCCGGCCCTTTGGGGATAATACCCGATGGATTCAGCGCTTTAATAGAATAATACCCGGCTTTGATGTGATTGATGCTTACTGTTCCAGCCATCCCGTCCAACTGCATGATTCGAAGCATATACCGATGCAGATATTGATAATCCCGTATATGCTTTTTATTGCACTTAAACAAGCTGTAGTAAGCGGCATCAAAACGCACCAGGGTGACAAATAGCCGAATATCGGTTTCGGTAAGTTGATCACCTAACAGGTACTTGCGTCCGTCATCGAGCGCGCTTTCCAATTGCTCAAGCATAGAAAATACGTTGTCAAAGGCTTCATTGTACGCCTGTTGTGACGATGCAAACCCTGCCTGATACACGCCATTGTTCAAACGGGCGTAAATCACATCATTCCACTGATCGATATCTTTTGCTAAATGCGCAGGATACAAGTTGGGTCCATGCTGCGTGTACCCGGAAAAAGCGGTATTCAGCATTCGAACAATATCAGCCGATTCATTGTTCACTATGGTTTGTTGTTGTTTATCCCACAACACAGGAACCGTGGCACGTCCGGTGAAACCAGTATCCGCCTTGCTGTAGATCTCATGCAAATAGGTTGCATGTAACATTGGGTCTGGCTCAGCCCCCTCATACCCACCGAATTGCCACCCCTGTTCACTCAGTTGCGGATTGACAATCGTCACACTGATGTAGCGGGTTAATCCTTTCAGGGCTAACACCGCTAAAACCCGGCTTGCCCAAGGACAGATTAACGCCGCATAAAGGTGATAACGTCCAGGCTCGGCCTTAAACCCGCCTTTACCGGTGGGGCCCGGTGTACCGTCGGGCGTTATCCAATTGCGAAAGGATGAGGTTTGTCGGATAAACCTGCCCTGCTCATCTTTATTTTGAACGGGATGCCAATCGGCATCCCATTTTCCATTGACTAACATGCCTGCCTCCTTTTGTACGAACTACTGCGCACTGACGGCCGCAAATTTCCGGGCAACTAAACCATCCAACGACCACCGACCTGCACCGCTGAATACCAGCGACAGTGTTGCAGCAAACAAGGCCAGTGCGTATTCGTAGCCGCCATTCGACAGGAAAAGGCCATTACTAATGTGAGCAGTAAAAATTGCAATCAGCATAGTAAAAGCGCTCACCAGTGCAGCCGGCCGTGTTAGTAGTCCCAGCACTAACGCCAGGCCACCAAAAAACTCTGCGCTTCCGGCTAACAAGGCCATTAAAAAGCCAGGGGCTAAACCAATGCTTTCCATATATTGACCGGTACCTTCCAGTCCATAGCCGCCAAACCAGGCGAACAATTTTTGTGCACCATGTGCCGCCAATACGAGGCCAACCGGCGCTCGCAGGATCAATGCAGACCAGCCAGCATCAGACTCAAACAGAGAAGTAAGTAATTTAGTATTCATGATTTTTCCTCATTCAATTAAGTGGTAGTCGCGAGTGGTTAATTCCCTTCGCATCATCAGTGTGTTCACTATACTCACTCTCTATTGATTGATTAAGCCACTTAAAATAGACTAACTATCAATATTTCATTGATAATCAGCATGGCAATATGGATAGAATTGAAGCAATGCGCGCTTTTGTGGCAGTGGCAAAATCAGGCGCTTTCGCAAGCGCAGCCGACAGACTGGAAAAAAGTCCGCAACTCATAAGCAAATACGTCTCTCAACTGGAAACCCATCTCAATACCCGGTTGTTCAATCGTACCACTCGCAAAGTACATTTAACTGAAGCCGGTGAGCGTTATTTAGTAAGAGCGTCACAAGTACTCGACGATATTGACGAAATGGAAAATCAGTTGGGCGAGATGCAAACCCATGCCAGTGGATTACTGCGCATCAGTGCCCCGGTGGCGTTTGCCACCCTGCATCTGGCGCCACTCATTTACGCATTTCAGCAACAATACCCGGCTGTTGATATTGATTTACAATTAAACGACCGCAAGGTAGACATAGTGGAAGAAGGCTTTGATATTGCGCTGCGCATTGGCACCTTGCGCAATTCGTCGTTAATTGCCAAACGTCTCACAGCAATCCGTATGGTAATGTGCGCCTCACCCACCTATTTATCTAAGTGTGGTACACCTGACAGTCTGGAAGCGTTAAAATCCCATAATTACTTGCGCTACAGCTATCTGGATGCTGATAACGGGCCACTGCCTCACCAGTATCTTTCGGAGACCACTCACGATCAGTTGGGCGGATTGAGCTGCAACCACGGTGGTTTATTGAGCCAGGTTGCCGTTCTGGGACAAGGTATAGTGCTGCAACCCACCTTCATTTGTTATGAAGCACTAAAATCGGGTGACCTGACTGTTGTGTTACCGGAACTCGAGCCCGCACCTATCAACCTGTATGCGGTTTATGCACATCGTCAGCTACTCGCCAGCAAAGTACGCGCATTTATCGACTTTGCCAGCCAGTATTTTGGTGATACACCTTACTGGGACGACGGCCTGCCTGCCCCCGTTAAGCGTTAACAGTTTCGCTAACCGTGTTCCACCATGTCGTGGTAAAGCTGGCGAATACGCTTAACCATAGGACCCGGCACGCCTTCACCAATAGTGCGGCCATCTACGTCGATAACCGGTGTTTGCGCACCGAACGTGCCGGTAACAAAGGCTTCATCAGCACTGTATACATCAACCAGTGAAAAGTTTTTTTCGTATACCGGAATACCCTGTTTGCGGCACACATCAATGGTTTTTTGGCGGGTAATCCCTTTCATCGCGTAGTCGCCAGTTGAGGTCCATACCTCGCCTTTTCTTACAATGAAAAAATTGGTGGAATTACACGTACTCACAAATCCGTGGGGATCCAGCATTAGCGCTTCATCTGCACCGGCTTTGTATGATTGGATCATGGCGGTAATACAATTAATTTTACTGTGTGAATTTAAACGCGGATCCTGTACGTCCGGATGCCCCCTTCGAACATGCACAGTAAATAGCTTGATGCCCTTTTCTACCGGCGCTAAATCCTGCGATTTATACTCCGCAATGATCACTATCGTTGGCCCCCACAAACTGAGACGCGGATCCTGATAAGGCGTTTTCTTCGGACCGCGGGTAACCATTAGTCGCGCATGCACTCCATCGGTCATGCCGTTTGCTTCAACCGTAGCATACAAAGCCTCAGCGAGTTGCTGACGCGTTTTACCAATATCCATATCCAACGCTTTGGCACCGGCAAACAGCCGATCTAAATGGTCGTCAATAAAAGCGAACTTACCGTTGTGTAATCGCAATCCTTCCCAAACACCGTCGCCCAACATAAAACCGCTGTCGTAAACCGACACTTTTGCTTCGTGTTTAGGCACCAAATCGCCATTCACATAAATTTTGATATGTTGGTTGCGTTCATCGTCAATCGACGCGTGGGCACCACCCGCCTTGTGTTCCTGCATGCTGCTTCCTCAAAAATGCGTTACTACTAAGTCATCTTACCTGCTTTACCGCACTGGTTGGCATAAACCAGTTTAACGCTGCCCATAACAAGTCAAATAGCGGGGCCAGCCAATTGGCAAATGCGAATGGAGCATATAATAGCGTAGGCACGCCCAATGTACCTGCCACAAACACACCACCTGAATTCCAGGGAATAAGAGGCGCACTCATGGTAGCGCCGTCTTCCAGCAGGCGCGATAGATTCGCGCCCGATAATCCGCGTTGCTGATAAGCAGGTAATAACATCCTGCCCGGTAAGGTATAAGCGATAAAGGCGTTACTGGCAAAGTTAAATCCCAACGCTGCGAGCAAGGTAACCAACACCAGACGGAACCGCGTGCTTGCGACTTTTAGTAGCGCCAATAGTAACGTTTCAAGACTACCCGTTGCTTGCAACGCTCCGCCCAGTGCCATCGCCAGAATAATCAGTGATATCACCCACATCATCGACATCAGCCCGCCTTTAGACAGCAAGGCATCTAAACCTGGTTGCCCGGTATGACTCTGAAATCCGTTCATCAGCAGTTGCACCAGCGATTCAGGTGTCACACCCTGCCCCCAAACCGCCACAAGACAAGCAGCAACAACGCCGAAAAATATGCCGGGAATCGCTGGCAGTCGAAAGTATATCGTTATTCCAATGACGCACGGCGGTAGTATTACCCACCATGACAAGTCAAATTGCTGATCAATACTGGCCGACAGTAAATTAAGTGAGCTGTCAGTAAACGTACTTGTGCTTGTAACTGGACCAAGCCAGTAATAAGCCACCAAAGACACGCACATTGCAGGTAACGTACTGGGGATCATATTGCGAATATGCGTATATAAATCTACTCTGGCTATGGCGGCAGTAAAGTTGGTGGTATCTGAGAGAGGCGACATTTTGTCGCCAAACCAAGCGCCAGACACGATAGCGCCCGCGCACAATGCCACGGAAACGCCCAATACTTCAGCCATGCCCATCAATGCTAATCCTATTGTGCCGACGGTGCCCCAGGACGTACCGGTAAACACCGATACCACCGCACATAGCAAACAGGTGGCAGGTAAAAACCAGTCAGGGGAGATCATGGTTATGCCCTGCACGGTGAGAAATGGCACAGTGCCCGCGGCGATCCAACTACTGATGGTCATCCCTACTAACATAAAAATGCCCAGCACTGGTAAGCTTTCAGCGATGTTTGTGATCATCGCAGATTGAATTTCCTGCCAACGGATACCACGAAACACGCCAATCAGTGCAGTGATAGCGCAGCCCAATAGTAGAGGTATATGCGGACCGCCTTTGAGCACAAACAGGACGTACATTAATGCTGCCCCAGTGAGAATGATTGGCAGCAACGCCCAACCTAATGCTTTATTTGAAGCTGATAACCTGGTTGTCACTGAATCTCCGCTTTTTCACGCATTACAGACATACCCTTAGCCTGTGAATCATCTGTGGCATTATGCAAGAATCATGGCAGGAAAATTCGCACTAAACACCTAATTTAATGTACGTTTTTGGGCAATTGAAACGTCACAACTTCACACAGCGCCACAAAGTAGTGCAATACATGAAAGTAAACTGAAAATGCGTTGCAGCAGATTGGCTTGTTCCGTATGTTATTGCACTAACCCGCCAGTTTTATTTACAACACAAGGAAGGGCAATGCGAATTGCAATGTGGTCAGGTCCCAGAAATCTATCAACTGCTATGATGTACGCCTTTGGCGCCAGGGCTGATTGCGCGGTATGGGATGAACCTTTTTACGCCCCGTTTCTCAAAATCGGCGGCAGGCCAGACCCTATGCTGGAATGTATATTTGCCCGGGAAGAAACCGATCCTTTAAAAGTCGCTGAACGATGTGCAGGCCCTATTCCGGAAAATAAAGCATTGTTCTACCAAAAACACATGCCACAACACATGCTGGCAAGTTTTCCTGATGACTGGATGAATGCAGTAAAGCACGTCTTTTTAATTCGACACCCTGCACGGGTGATCTGCAGTTATACCAAGAAAAACGGTATTCCAGTGCTCAGTGATATTGGCATTAAAGAGCAAACTGAGTTGTTTGACTCATTAACCCGCCAGTTCAATGAACGCCCGCTGGTGATTGACTCCGGCGACATCCGTTCGAATCCAGCGGCTTATCTGGAGTTACTTTGTCATTCACTTGGTATTGAATGGGATCCTGCCATGCTGAGCTGGCCAGCCGGAGGCCACAAATCCGATGGCGCCTGGGCACCACACTGGTACCCAGAAGTATGGACAAGCACCGGGTTTGCGGGACCAGAGGGCCCTCTTCCTGACGTACCTGACAGTTTGAAGCCGTTACTTCAGGAGGCCATGAAGCACTACGAACATCTGGCGAACTTTAAAATTTCACCAAAATGACAAAATCGCCATTTCTGTTTGTTTGGGTATTTTTAGAACTAAGAGCGCAATTTATCGCGAATATCCATCCAGGCTTTGCCGATGTGATTCAATCCTCGCTGGTCGCGTCCAATTCCCCAGAAATAGTCATATTGTGACGTTTCAACAATAAGCCTATCTTCGGTAGCAAGCAGGGCTTCGCGCACTTCCTCATACATTTGCACTTTTGTGTACAGTGCTCGTTTCATTAATATGGGCGCAGTAGATGGGTAGTCATTAATTTTTGCGCGATACCAGACTTTGCCGTATTCATAAGCCTTTTCACCGGTTGGCATAGCAGCAGCAATATCAGCGTGCTGCGTCTTTTTTAGCGTTTTGGCCTGGACATAATGCTCACAGGTAAGCCAATTTTTATCTTCCAGTAAAATGGGATGTAACGAACAGGTTGAAAGCGGATTGGCTAGATCAAAACGGGAAAACTGACAGGCTTTTTCCATTGCAAGGTTGGCAGTAAACAAAACATATCCATAACGAAAGTACCGGTCTTGCCAGTATATAGAAATATCATCGTATTGTAATTTTTGTATTGTTATCAGTATCGGCATCGGCATCGGCATCGGCATCGGCAACTCAACTGTACGCGAGTAGTGAGTTGCAACGTTTATTGCATTTCCGTTTCTTCGTTTAACTTAAGTGGGAAGAAAATGGCAAATTCGGTATAGACGCCCAACTCAGTATTACAAATAATCCGCCCCTGCAAACGCTGCACGATGTTGTACACTACCGACAATCCCAGCCCAGTGCCTTCACCAATGGGTTTAGTGGTAAAAAAAGGCTCAAATATTTTTTGCTTCGTTGATTCATTCATGCCAGGACCATTATCTCTGATCCGAATCTCCAGCTCGTCGTCTTTCTCCGTAACCACAATGACAATAGTTGGCGAAGTTGTGCCCGACATTGTCATCGCCTGAATGGCGTTTTTAATAATATTTAGCAGTATTTGCTCTAATAGTCCGGCATTGGCATAAAATAAACCTGAAAATTGTATATCCTGCGTAATCGTCACTTTGCTATCGATATCGTATCTCAGCATCTTTAATGATTCGTCCAGTACCGCTTTTAAATCACAAAACGCTTTTTCCCCAGCCTGGTTGTGTGAAAACGACTTCAGATCAGTAATGATATTTTTTACTCGTTGCAGGCCATGGAAGGAATCAGAAACGATTGCCCGAATGTCATCCAGAATAAAAGGGATCCCTGCCTGCTGTTCAAAGTCGTTCAACGATTTCTTAAGATGCGCAGCCTCCTGATGTTGCTGAATATCAATGGCTGTAAGTAACTCAGACTGCATCGACTGAAGTTGAATGATGTTATTGATGTAACCATCCATAGAGGAGAAATTGCTTATAACAAACGACAGTGGATTATTAATTTCATGCGCTATACCTGCCGCCATCCGTCCTATACTGGCCAGCTTTTCATTGTGCGCCAGAGCCTCTTTAGTACTTTTCAGTTCCAGCAAGGTATCTCTGAGTCGCTGATACTGCTTTTTCAGGCTGGATTCAGCCTGTTTACGCTCGAGTAGTACAGTGAGTTGTTCCGCGGCTTTATTAATAATGGTGATCTGCTTCATCGATACCCTGTCCATCTCACTTTCAGGGATAAGATAAAACAACAGACAAACTACCCGCTTATACACTACAACAGGAAAAGCGAGATAACTGCCGATTTGTGTGTCGAGCTGCCTGGTAATTAAATCCAACCCGGCGTTGTCGTGCAGTAAGCTAATCTGAGGATGCTTTTCATCGATAGCCTGTGATACACAAGCGGGTAAGGTTTCTCCGGACATCAGGGCCTGCATGGTTTTCAGTATATCGATGTTGTCTTTACCGCTGCTTCTAACCCTAAACTTAGCCTGATTCTCGGGATATATTTCAAAGCTGCAGCAAGCGTGACAGAGGCTGGCTAACGCAGCAGAAAACGCCGATAGCAATGCGGTAATATTTTCATCAGCCCTTGAAAAACGGGTAATACAAACCAGCATTTCAGTTTCCGCATCGTGTTGTTTACAGGTGTTGTCAATATACTGAAAAGTGGCGATTTCACGTTTTAGTACAGTTGCATTAAATAGCGCTTTTTCTGCTATTGCACTTAAACATGCATTTATCTGAAACGTTTCTAACCACAGCACTTCGTCTAGTTGAAGTGCTGGCTGATGAATTAATACCAGACGCGTATCCTGATTGGCCAGTCCCTGACGAATATATTGCGCAATGCCCTGGCACAACTGAATATCATCTTCATTTGCAACACACAAGATAACCAGAGAAGGCTTGGTACTCCTGAGTACCTTTTTACCGCTTCTCAACCCATTTATTACTTCAAATGACAATGAATCAGCGGGTAAAAATACGCTGGGCTCGCAACTTTGAGTCACCATAAATACCGGACTAATCATATATTCACTCACCGCGTACCGTTTTTCTAATCTCTGCTATAGTTGAAGAATAGTCCTCATCAGCCGTTACGCAAACTCAGTTACGGCGGGTATTTAAAGGAAAAACGATGAGCTTAGTCAGACTCGTGTACTTCAGCCGTGCATCCAGAGAAATGTCGCTGAGTGATCTTAAATCCATACTTGATATAGCGCGAACCAACAATAATGCTCAGGATATTTGTGGCATGCTATCGTACGATCAACGCTACTTCCTGCAGGCACTCGAGGGTGAGCGAAGTGCGGTAAATGAACTTTATCTGGATATCGCCGACGATCCTCGCCACGATGAGATTACGATAATCAGTTATGAATATATTGATGCACCGTTTTTCAATCAATGGCAGATGGGGTATGCAGGAAGCAGTGCTGAATTCTCGCGGCTACTGAAGGAAATGGGGCAATCAGAATTTCTGCCAGATAAAATGACTGCCGGGCAGGCTCTGACGTTCTTACAGCAACTATCAGGCAATCAGGCTGAAGTGTGAACGTGCTTACCAGAGGCAAATAGCAAAAAACCAGTGGGAGACATCCACACTGGTTTTTAATCGTACCGGGCTACCAGGTTAAATCATCCGGAATTTCGTAATCGGCATACCAGTCATCTTCTTCAGATTTAGCTTTATTCTCTTCACGAAGATCGGCGCGATATACCACCACTTTATCATCACGTTCGGCAATTTTGTCGGCAACCGGCGTAGGTACCAACGCGTATTCGTCATCCAGTTTTACCACAGCCAGACGCGCATCCAACACCAATTTATGTACCGCGGCGCTTACATACATACGCTTAACTACGTTGTCGTCGGTAAAGTTAAGCAAGGTGTCACCATTGCCTTTAGACTGCTGATTAACCGTGATCAACTGACGGATTTGAGCAACCACCGCTTTTTTGTCGGCTTCGGCTTTGCGCTGCTGGTTTAATTCCCGATCGCGCTGCTTTTTGGCCTCAGCCGCGGCTTCCACCGCAGCTTTGTTAGCGTCCAGCTCTACCGCAGCGCCTTTGTTTTTAAGTTTTTGCTTCTTACGCTTCTCAGTACGGGCCTGCTTGGCCTTGGACTTATCGGTTAAGCCCGCTTTGAGTAACTGTTCCTGTAACGATGCCATGAGTGTTGAACCTGCTTATTTCTTCTTGGCGTCTTTCGACTGCCATTTACCATTTTCGTACCACGCAGACCAGCTGGTTGCTTTGCCCTTGGCATCTTCCGACATGACATATTGCTGCTTGGTTTTACGGCTGTAGCGCACAATTGCCGGGTTGCCTTCCGGATCGGTTTTTGGCGCATCTGCCAGATAGTAAAACTTCGGAGACAGACGGTCGCGAAAACGCGCCAGCTCTTCCACTTTAGGCGCACGGGTTTCCCTCGATTTAGGGAAATTATGTGCAGCCAGAAACACACCCGAAGCACCGTCGCGCAACACAAAATGGGCGTCACTCTTTTCACAGGGTAGTTCGGGTAAATCAACCGGATCTTCTTTTGGTGGCGCAGCCTCACCATTGCGCAGGAGTTTACGCGTATTTTTACATTCCGTACTGGTACAACCGAAATACTTACCAAACCGGCCGTTTTTCAGCTCCATGTCGCTGCCGCACTTATCGCACTCAATAATTGGGCCGTCATAACCTTTAATTTTGAATGCGCCCTGCTCTACATAGGTACCAGAGCACGCAGGTGAATTACCGCACACATGTAACTTGCGCGTTTCATCAACCAGATAGCTGTCCATGGCAGTACCGCATTCGCCACAGCGGCGTTTAGCGCGTAAATCAGCGGTCTCCTGTTCATCATCGTCATCAACTTTTACCACTTCCTCACCCGACGTCAGGTTCATGGTATTCGTACAACGTTCTTTGGGCGGTAAATTGTAACCAGAGCAACCTAAAAACACGCCAGTGCTGGCCGTGCGAACATTCATGGGTCTGCCACACTGACCACAATCAATGGCAACCTGTACGGCCTGATTCGGGCGCATTCCGCCCTCTTCTGGCTCTTGCTCAGCCCGCAACAGTTTTTGATAGAAATCGGAATAGAACAGGTCAAGCACCTGCTTCCAGTCTTTATTGCCTTCAGCAATGTCGTCGAGCTGCTGCTCCATGTTGGCGGTAAAATCGTAACCAATCAGATCATCAAAGTTTTCCATTAAACGATCATTCACGATTTCGCCCATTTTCTCGGCGTAAAAACGTTTATTTTCCAGGCGGACATAACCGCGATCCTGAATGGTCGAAATAATGCTGGCGTAAGTAGACGGACGGCCAATACCGCGTTTTTCCAGTTCTTTAACCAAAGAGGCTTCGTTAAAGCGGGCCACCGGCTTGGTAAAGTGCTGCTTGGGATCGAGCTGTTGCAGATTTAACGCATCGCCTGGCTTAACATCTGGCAGCAAACGATCTTCTTCGCCTTTGTTGCTCTTTTGTGGCTGCACACGTGTCCAACCATCAAATTTAAGCACCCGGCCTTTGGCTACCAGTTCAAAATCACCTGCCGCCACTTTAACTGTAGTGGCATCATATTTAGCAGGAGTCATCTGACAGGCCACAAATTGACGCCAAATAAGCTCGTAGAGACGCTGTGCGTCGCGTTCCATGTCTTTTAGACTCGTAGCAGGGGTATTTACGTTCGACGGTCTAATCGCTTCGTGGGCTTCCTGAGCGCCTTCTTTACTTCCATAGCGATTTGCTGATGCGGGCAGATAGGCACTACCAAAATTGTCATCGATATAGCCGCGACAGGCCTCCAGTGCTTCCTGACTCAGGTTGGTTGAGTCGGTACGCATATAGGTAATATAACCTGCTTCGTACAAACGCTGGGCCAGCATCATGGTTTTCTTCACACCAAAGCCCAGGCGCGTACTCGCCGCCTGTTGTAGTGTGGACGTAATAAACGGTGCAGAAGGACGACTTTGCGTGGGCTTGGATTCACGGCTGATCACTTCATAGCGCGCAGCATTTAATAATGCTACCGCAGCATCGGCCTGTGCTTTGTTAACCGGCTTAAAATTCTCACCAGCCTGTTTCATCACCTGCATGCGAAGTGCTGTGCTGGAAGCCGTGGTTAAATCGGCGTGTACATCCCAGAACTCTTCTGGCACAAACGCTTTAATTTCGCGCTCGCGTTCCACTACCAGCCTAACCGCAACAGACTGAACCCGACCAGCCGATAAGCCACGGGCAATTTTTTTCCACAGCAATGGCGACACCATGAAGCCCACCACCCGGTCGAGGAAACGACGGGCCTGCTGCGCATTTACCCGGGCCGTATTCACTTCGCCCGGATGCTCAAACGCTTCTTTTATTGCGTTTTTGGTAATTTCGTTGAACACCACACGCTGATAGGTTTTGTCTTTCTTACCCAACAATTCCTGTAAGTGCCAGGCGATGGCCTCTCCTTCGCGGTCCAAGTCCGTTGCCAGGTAAATAGTGTCGGCATCTTTTGCCAGCTTCTTCAGCTCGTTGACCACTTTTTCTTTGCCTTCCAGCACCTGATAATGCGCTTTCCAGTTTTGTTGCGGATCGACGCCCATGCGATCAACCAGCTTCTGATATTCGAACTGTCTTAGGTATTCGGCCTTCTCTTCTTCCGAATAATTTTTTAGATCCTTCGCGCTTTTTTTCGGCTCAACTTTGCCTAAAGCTTTGGTTGGCAGATCACGCACGTGGCCCACGGAAGATTTTACGATAAAATTTTTACCGAGATATTTATTAATCGTTTTTGCTTTGGCCGGTGACTCGACTATGACCAGTGATTTTGTCATAAATAAGAATTAAACCTTTGAAAAATTTAAGTTTTTGATGCTAAGCCAGAAAAATAACAAGGCAGATTCACTTATACAGGCTAACGCTTCTTTTTTTAACATATATCTACAAAGTGAATGGAAAACAAGTTCTTCTTAATACTTATTCGCAATGGTGATTTTTTGCACAGCAATAATAGCTCATTTTTCAACCACTGCGATTGGCACCGCTATTTATTTACGTATAATGCGCCCGAGTTACCGGTAACAAAGCAAACGATTGTTGCCGTTACCCGAATACATTTATAGCTACTCAACGGGTAAATACCAAATCATATAAACCCGTATAACAAAGAATAAGGCAGGAAATCATGCAATATTGTGAAGCAAATTTTGATGGTCTGGTTGGTCCTACTCATAACTATGCCGGTTTATCCTTCGGCAATGTTGCGTCTTATTCTAATGCTAATGCGGCCAGTAATCCAAAAGAAGCGGCATTACAAGGTCTTAAAAAAATGAAAGCCTTGTCGGACATGGGTCTGGTTCAGGGCGTTTTGGCACCTCAGGAACGTCCTGATATTGCCACCCTTCGCCGACTGGGCTTTACCGGCTCCGATGCGCAGGTGCTTGAACAAGCGGGCAAACAGGCCCGGGAAATCTTTTTAGCCTGCTGTTCTGCGTCCAGTATGTGGACCGCGAATGCGGCAACGGTCTCCCCCAGCGCCGATACAGCCGACGGCAAAGTACATTTTACCCCGGCTAACCTTACCAACAAGTTTCACCGCTCTTTAGAGCCGCAGGTGACGGGTAATATTCTGAAGGCAACCTTTGCCAATAATAAGTACTTTGCACACCACGCTCATCTGCCAGACAACGAGCACTTTGGTGATGAAGGTGCAGCTAACCATACCCGTTTGTGCAGTGAATATGGTCACGCCGGTGTCGAGATTTTTGTGTATGGCAGACATGCGTTCAGAAACGATCGTCCTCAGCCAAAGAAATACCCTGCGCGTCAAACGTTTGAGGCAAGTCAGGCGGTAGCGCGTTTACATGGCCTAAGCGACGAAAACGTGGTGTATATTCTGCAAAACCCCGATGTGATTGACCAAGGTGTGTTTCACAATGACGTGATCGCCGTGGGTAACCGCAATGTACTGTTTTATCACCAACAGGCATTCCATAACAGCCGTGCTGCGATTGCCGAGATTCAACAAAAATTTGGTGATCAGCCACTGCACTTTATTGAAGTAAAGGACAGTGAAGTGTCGGTGCAGGACGCTATAAAAACCTATTTATTTAACACTCAGCTAGTGACATTACCCGATGGCATCATGACGATTATTGCGCCGTCTGAGTGTCAGGAAAATCCAGTGGTTGAGCAGTATCTGGCTGAACTGGTTACACGTGGTACACCAGTGAAAAGCGTGAACTATTTCGATGTAAAACAAAGTATGCGCAATGGCGGTGGCCCGGCGTGTTTGCGGTTACGCGTAGCGCTTACCGACGCTGAATTAGCTGCCGTTAATCCTAACACGCTGATGAACGACGACCTGTTCAGCAAACTAAATGGCTGGGTAGAAAAGCATTATCGCGACGTGCTGACTGAAAACGATTTACGTGATCCGCAATTGTTGATTGAATCGCGCACAGCATTAGACCAGTTAACGCAGTTATTAAAACTAGGTTCGGTTTACCCTTTCCAACAAGCATAAGGGATTTCGTCAACACCCAATAAAAAAGCCGTTCACTTCTCAGTGAACGGCTTTTTCGTATGTCTTACTCACTACAAGGTGTCAGCACAACTGCTGCTGGTTCCCCATGTGCTGGACGGTGGTGGTGAGCCTTGTGTACTGCGATCTTCTGCTGATACTCCCAGCGTATACTGCATGGTATCCACCGATTCTGTACCAGAAGATTCCCCTCTGGCATTCAACGTTAACTGTACCCATCCGCCATACTGTTTCGGATAGTTCAATTCAATCAGCGCCTGACCGTTGTCATCGGTAGTAGCGTCAGCATCGATAGCAGCCGTGTTACCGGGCGTCAACTGACCGTCGCCATTGAGATCTTCTCCTGCATCCAGGCGACCATTGCCATTCGCATCTTCACTGAAACACTGTGCCGTAATTACCTGATAGTGAATCGAATCGTCTTCATCCCAAATCCAGTAACCTTTGAAATAGGCATAGCCAACGGTTTCAATAACAGGTGTTGCACTGAACGTTAACGTAGTACCCGACACCGGATTTGAATCTGCATCGGTTACGAATACGGAGAACTCTTTACTGTATGACGACTGTTGCGGCGCCTCAATCAGATTGCCGGTACCCAGCGTAATATCGAATGGACGATCCCCTACGGTTAATCGGGTGGTACCCGTTACCGCTTGGTTATCATTCACACTAGCCGTTACAACCACACTCTGGTAGGTACTTACGGCATTGGATTCATACACCGTTGTAGCAATGCCGCGGCGATCGGTGCGGCTTTGCGCATCAGTAAGATTGCCGTTTGATACGTCATTTACCTCAAAATTAACCAGCTTGTTACGCACGCGGTTACCCTGGGCGTCCAGTACCACTGCAGAAATCGTGCTGGTTTGCCCATCCGGACCAATGGAGTCCGGTGTGGCATCCAGAATCAGTGTAGCTGCGTCAGTGGCAATAAACGCAATATCTATTTGCGTAGATACTTCAACGCCCGCGCCGTCGGTGCCGGTAGCCGAAATGGTAGCCAGACCTGCGTTGGTAGACGATACCGTTAAATCCGCTATGCCGTCTGCATCTGTTGTGGCATCTGCACTTACAATAGCACCACGCGAAATGGCGAAGCTTACATTGCCGCCAGCAAAAGGACTCGCGTCGCGCAACCAGCGGATTTGCAGCGCGTAATTAGTATTCAGGGCAATGTCTTGTTCTACATCGTCCACATCCGGCGCATTCAGGAATACAAATTCGTCTTGCTGAACTTCAATACTAAAGCTGGTTTGCGTATTCAGCGCACTGGCAGTGAGTGAATAACTACCTGATGCAGGCGCAGTAAACTGAATGGTGACACGCCCTTCGTCACCGGTAACCGGCTCAACGTTATTCACTGTTGTAGCAGTCACATCAGCGCCGCTCGGATCGGTTACAACTAAAGTCAGTGGCTCGCCGGCAATGCCTGTGTTATCCGAATCTTCAAGGCTAATGGTGATATTCACGGCATCACCAATAATGGCAGACGTAGCACCGTTGATATCAATTTCGGTGCCGACTACATTAATACTTAATGTTTCTGTTAACGTGGTTTCACCCGATACCGTTGCTGTTACCACAATGGTGCGGTTTTCTTTGTCCCCGCCCGTTCTGAGTTTTACTCGTGCGGTACCGTTTTCATCGGTAACGGGTTGGGTCTCAGCAATAGCGGCATTGTTGTTTGCAGAGAATGATACGGTTACGCCTTCAAGCAGAATGTTTTGCGCGTTTTTCACAACGGCCCATAATTCCACCTCGTCATTACCACTGGACGACAGCTGCGACTGACTGGAGAAGATTTCAAGGGATTCCGGCGTTTCTACCGTTGCTGTTGTACCAGATGACGTAAAACCGGTTTGAGCGCTGGTAGTTGAATCGAGGGTTGCTGTTACCATGCCGCTACCCGACAACTCGCCAACTATCAATGTGATTGTGGCTACGCCGTCGCTGTTAGTAAGCGCAGTGCCGGTATCGTTTGAAAAACGCGCCAGGTTTTCAACCGAGAAACTGAATGACACCACCTGATTAACGGCTGGATTTCCCGAGCTGTCTGTAACCGTAGCGCGCACCGTTAAAGGTGTATCACCCGTTAATTGCGTACTCGCTTCGCCCGCACTGTTAGTTAATGCAACACTTATGCTATAGGTAGGATCAGGGGTGACTGTGCCGGTGTCATCATCTCTTGAAACCGAACCGCCACCACCGCAAGCTACCAATAATAGCAGTGTCCATAGGGTGAATATTAAGCGTAGTGATTGCATTTTCATCGTCTTCCTGGACCTCTTTACCGTGAATGGGTCATTTTTAGTATTTAAAACTGCTCTGAATCTGGCACACTAACCAAGTACAATAATAAAATTACACTTCAGGGAATTTACATGTCTCAGTCTTCACAAAAGTACAGTTTAACTGAACGCATCTTTATCGGCATGCTTGCCGGAATCATGATTGGTGTCCTGCTGCAATTTGTTATATTTGATGATAGCGGAGATTTCCGTTTTTCGATATTCTCGGTAGACGTATCCACGTATGGCATTTTGGTTGAAGGTATATTTTCAACGCTCGGGCAAATATTCATTTCCAGTTTGAAAATGCTGGTTGTGCCCTTAGTACTGGTGTCTCTCATTTGCGGTACCAGCTCACTGTCTGATCCATCCAAACTGGGACGTTTGGGTATTAAATCCATCAGTCTTTATGTTCTCACAACCGGCATTGCGGTAACACTGGCCATCTTGGCAGCGTTATTGGTTGGTCCGGGTGAAGGTCAAAATCTGCAGGCCGACAACAGTTATTCTGCAACACAGGCGCCGTCGCTGTCTGACGTTATTGTGAACATGTTCCCGTCAAATCCGATTAATGCCATGGCGGAAGGCAATATGTTGCAGATCATTGTTTTTGCTGTGCTGCTTGGTGTTGCAATGGCGATGACCGGTGACGCCGGAAAACGCGTAGCGGCATTTTTTGAAGATTTAAACACGGTAATCATGCGCCTGGTTACCATCATTATGAATCTGGCGCCTTATGGCGTATTCGTGTTGATGGCCAAGCTATTTGCCACCATCCAAATTGGTACCATTTTCAGTCTGGTTAAATACTTCCTGGTAGTCATGGTTGTACTCGTTATCCATGGCACGTTTGTATACGCACTGATTTTAAAATTATTCAGTGGCTTAAATCCGGTTATGCTGCTCACCAAAATGCGTGACGCTGCGTTGTTTGCGTTCAGTACATCAAGCAGCAGTGCCACCTTGCCAGTTACTATGGAAACCGCACGTAATAAACTGGGTGTCGGTAAATCAGTGTCGTCATTTACCCTACCGCTGGGTGCCACAATCAACATGGACGGTACTGCCATCATGCAAGGCGTGGCTACAGTATTTATTGCCCAGGTATATGCGGTGGATTTAACGCTTGGCGACTACGTAATGGTAGTGCTTACCGCTACGCTGGCTTCAGTGGGTACAGCAGGTGTGCCCGGCGTGGGTTTGATCATGCTCGCCATGGTATTACAACAGGTTAATCTGCCGGTGGAAGGTATTGCACTAATTATTGGCGTAGATCGCTTACTGGATATGACCCGTACTGCCGTAAACATCACTGGCGACTGTACGGTAGCCTGTATTATTGGTAAGTCTGAAGGTGAGTTGGATCAGACCGTGTATGATGATCCCAACGCGGGTGCGAAACAGGAAAACGTTGATTTCGAACATTTCGACCGCAACGCCTGATGTTATTTTGATATCAAAATGAAATAGAAACTGCCTGCCCGAATTAATGCAGTGCCCGGGCAGGCGCAATTACCGCCGCTTTATGCGCTGGGTATAAGGTTGCCAGCACACTTAACGTAAGCGCTACAACCACCGTCATCAGTACGTCTATCCAGCTAAGCTGTGATGGTAAAAAATCAATAAAGTAAATGTCGCCAGACAATACTTTCACTCCCAACAACGACTCCAGTGCCCCAATCCAGTTCGATAGATTAGGCGCCGTGATTACGGCCAGTAAGGTTCCCCAAAATACGCCAATCACACCGTTTAACATGCCCTGATACATAAACGCCATTCGAATCTGGCTATCTGTTGCCCCCATGGTTTTTAAAATAGCAATCGAGGCTTGCTTCTCTTTTACCGCCATTACCAGTGACGACACAATATTAAAACAGGCCACCGCTATCACTAGCGTTAGCGCAATATACACCACTACCCTAACCAGTCTGATGTCGTCGTACAAATGCCCCTGCGTACGGGTCCAGTCAGACATGTAGACCGCCTGAGGAAAGGTATAACCAATTTCACGTATAACGCTGTATGCTGAAAACGGATCCTGTAACTGAAATCGCAATCCTTGTGCACCAGAAGCGATGCCAGCGGCTTCAGATGCCGTTTGCAAATGCATAATACCAATCAGGTTATCCAATTCGCCGCCTAGGCTAACTGTGCCAGTCAGCGTTAAATACAGATTTTTGGGTGCGGTAAAGGTCAGGTCTTCGGTAACCGACGGGATCACAACCGTGATTTTGTCCCCTGTCGATAAGCCTAACTTGCTGGCAATTCCCCTGCCTAGCAATACGCCGTCTGGCTGCTGTTCAAGCCGAAGCCAGTCTTGTTGTTCAATTTCCCGGTACCAGCGTGCAGGCACGGTTTGCCCTACCTGAATACCCGTAAGCTCAACTGCTTTCAACTCGGTACCTTGCTGAATCATACCGGTAATCTTTGTGTAGGGTTCGACGCTGGCAACCCTTGGATCCTGGCTGAGTGAATGCTGATAAGCCTGCCAGTCCTGAATACCCGACTGTGACACAGAAAACAATTCACCATGAGGGATTATCGCGAGCAAGCGGTCACGCAATTCGCGCTCAAAGCCGTTCATCACGCTCAACAGCACAATCAGAACAAAGCAACCAAGTCCAATCCCCAGGGTGGATGAAAACGACACAAATGAGGTATAGCGATTACCAGACTTACTTTTTCTGAATCGTTGGGCTAACAACAGGCTGATATTCACGACGCGCCTTGCTCCCGCACCGATAATTTTCCGTTGGTTAACACCAGTACCCGATCCATCGCGTTAGCGAGCTGGATATCGTGTGTTACGACTATAAAACTGGTGCCCATTTGCTCACTTAATTCACACAGCAATGCGTAAATTTGTGCGCCGGTTTTATTATCCAGATTACCGGTAGGTTCGTCGGCTAGTACAATACTGGGATTATTCACCAACGCCCTGGCAATGGCGACACGCTGGCGTTCGCCACCAGATAACGCTGACGGTAAATGATGAATACGATGGCTTAGCCCCACCTTGTCCAGCAATGCCGCAGCGCGGGCTTCTGCGCTTTGTTTTGACTCACCATTAATCATTAGCGGCATGGCAACATTTTCTACCGCACTGAATTCAGCCAACAAATGATGGAACTGATAGATAAACCCAAGTTGCTGATTGCGCAGCGCAGCCAATGCATTACTGTTCAGGGAACTAAGCGCCTGCTGGTTTACCGTAACGCTGCCCGAGGTAGGATGGTCCAGGCCGCCAAGAATATGCAACAAGGTACTTTTGCCTGAACCAGAACTGCCTAATATGGCGATTTTTTCGCCTCGTGCCAGTTCAAATGAGACACTGTCGAGTACCGAAATATGATTGTCACCGTCGTGATACGTTTTACTTACATCCCGACACACTAATGACATGTCTGTTGCCATGAATTCCTCATTCTATTGCTGGATAGGTTAAATGAATCGTGCTGTACACGTAATCGCTGCCGACTCAATGGCTTACCGTTGCCATATTCCCTATCTATAATGATGTCGCATTGTACTGTAAGGCGGGCAAAGGGTATATACCCATATGGGCTTTTAGCCCATCGCCTCTTTGTCCATTCGGAAACCCTTTCGACAATCCAATTGGCAATCCATTCGGCAATCCCATTGGCCCCCCTCTCGGCCAACCCTTCGATATAAGGTGCTGGTACTTCGCTAATCCTGTCGCAATGCCTTGAATATCTGCTTATCCACAACCAATCAATCACCCGCAATCACAAATCATGACCAATAAAGATTGATAATGCGTGATTATTAACAAAAACCGTTGTATTCTACCTGCTGGCTTTTACAAAAATTAAACAATTTAATCTTGGTAACCGTAAACAGACTGGCTATGAGAGGAGTGTTGCATGGCGTCAAACCCGTTATTAGGTGTGTTTTTCCATTGGCTTGGCGGCCTGTTTTCCGCCAGCTTTTATGTACCCTACAAGCGTATACAGCGCTGGTCGTGGGAAATATTCTGGTTATGTGGCGGCATTTTTAGCTGGCTGATTTGCCCTTGGTTTTTTGCCTGGATCCAAACTGAAGATCTGCTTGGCGTGTTATCTTCAACGTCTCCTGAGGTGTTACAGCAATGTTACCTTTGGGGTGCCGGCTGGGGATTTGGCGGTTTAACATTTGGATTAGCTGTTCGCTATATGGGCATTTCGTCAGGTATGGCGATTGTTCTGGGTTTAACTACCGTGTTAGGTACCCTTGGTCCGCCTATCGCATCAGGTCATTTTGGCGAGGTCATCGCAACAACAAGTGGTCAGTTTGCCGTTGCGGGAACTTTTATGACTCTGATTGGCGTAATTATTGTAGCGAAGGCTACAGCTGAAAAGAATAAAAGCCTGAACACATCAGAAAACAGCGAGAGCGTAGATATGCGCAAGGGACTGTTGATCGCACTGTTCTCGGGAATTATGTCGAGTTGCTTTGCGTTTGGCATTGCCGCTGGTAAGCCAATTAATGAACTAACCATCGCTGCGGGTACAGCGTCGTTATGGCAAGGTTTACCGGTATTATGTGTTGTACTGGCTGGCGGATTAACTACCAATGCGTTGTGGTGTTTTTGGTTAATCAAAAAGAATGGCACCGCTAAAGAATACCTTGGTCAGGTAGCTGAATCGGCAGAAAAGCTGCCAGTAAACAACCTGGTTAAAAACTATTTGCTGGCCTCCTTGGGTGGTGCACTCTGGTACTTCCAGTTCTTCTTTTACACCATGGGCGAAAGCCATATGGGCAAGTATGAATTCTCCAGTTGGACAATTCATATGGCCAGTATCATTATTTTCTCTACGCTGTGGGGATTGGCATTAATGGAATGGCGTGGCAGTAATCGAAAGAGTCGCATGTTGCTGCTTGCGGGGATCAGCCTGCTGGTGTTATCTACCATCGTGATTGGGGTGGGTAACTCTTTCCAATAACGACTGCGCGATTGCAGGAGTTTAAAGCTATTTTAGGGCTGCCCTGCCGTGCGCAGCCCTTCAGCTATCAGAGCAGTCCTTTAACCGGGCTAGTTGTCTAGTCTGGCAACGTAAACATCATACTTTTTTGTTTCCGGCTCTATGGTAAACATCACTTTTACTGTTCTGCTCTTTCCTGTCCCTCTTCGTGTAGTGATTGTTGAACCGTCACTTCTGTTAATCTCGTAACAGTCCTGAACTTCATAAAAGTTTATTAACTCACCTTTGGTCTGTGGTGACATATTCCGGTATACCGCAAACCCGACTCTGTCTAACGCATTAACCAAATCCACGTACTCATCACAATACATTGCAATAGTTTGCATATTCCCTCGCAAAATTCCGATCCAGTCATTACATCATTGTATAAACAACATCAAAATTGAACAGTTAATATACAGCCTAACGTTTTAACAGGTAAATCATCTATTCGGATAGCCGCCAGAAAAATGCAATATCAGAACAATCAATAAAAAAGCCAGCTTGCGCTGGCTGAGTTTATGATACAAGTAAATAGCTATCTGAACCGCACGTGGTCGCGATTAAGTTCGCTGATCTTGCTGCATCCCATTAAACGCATATCGCGCTCAATTTCAGCAACCAGTAACTGCATAGCGCGTTCTACACCAGCTTGCCCGGCTGCTGCCAGAGCGTAAAGATAGTATCGACCGATACCGACTGCTTTGGCACCCAATGCAAGCGCCTTAAGCACATGAGTACCGCGCTGAATACCACTGTCGAACATCACATCAATTTGATCGCCCACTGCATCTACTATTTCTGCCAGGTGATCAAACGAACTGCGCGATCCATCTAACTGACGTCCACCGTGATTAGAAATCACTATACCAGTACAACCGATGTCTACGGCGCGTTTCGCATCATCTGCGCTCATGATGCCTTTTAAGCAAAACTGGCCGTTCCAGAACTTCACCATTTCTTCCACGTCTTTCCAGTTCATGGATGGATCCAGCATATTGGTAAAATAATCACCAATTGAACTGGCACCGCCGCCCATATCGATATGGGCATCTAATTGCGGCAAACTGAATTTTTCATGAGTGATGTAGTTGATTCCCCAGGCAGGCTTAGTCGCAAATTGCCAGAGTCCTTTCAGGTTTAAGCGGAAAGGAATCGAAAATCCGGTGCGCAAATCACGTTCCCGGTTACCGCCGGTAATCGAATCAACGGTGAGCATCATCACTTCAATGTTAGACTCTTTGGCACGTTCCATCATTGCCCGGTTCAGGCCGCGATCCTTGTGAAAATAAAACTGATACACCTGCGGCGTATTATATTGTTTGGCTATCTCTTCCATGCTCACGGTGCCCAGCGAAGACACGCCAAACATGGTACCAAACTTTTCAGCGGTAGCGGCAACGGCCCGCTCCCCCTGATGATGGAACAATCGTTGTAACGCGGTGGGCGATAAATACACCGGTAATTTAAGTTTTTGACCCATCACTTCAACCGACAAATCAATATCTTTCACGCCGGTTAACACGCGAGGAATAAGATCGCACTCGCGAAACGCCGACGTATTGCGGCGTAAGGTGCTTTCGTCGTCGGCACCACCGTCGATATAATTAAAAATAGGACCAGGCAAGCGCTTTTCCGCTAAACGCCGAAAGTCATTAAAATTGTGACACTGACTGAGTCGCATTGTGAACAACCTACGTTAAGTACAGTACAAAACAAACAGCCCGCGTGTATGGCGGGCTGTTTCAACAAACGCTGGCTGGGCATTCGCCCTGCCGGACACGCCAAAAATTAAACAATACCAGAGCCGGTGGCATTTGGATCGCGCGGACGCGCCACTGCCATTGCTTTACGGTAACCCGCCTGACGATAAACTGCCAGAGGTTCAATTGCTGCGCCTTTACGATAGCGTGCCATGGCCAGAATTGGCGACACATCCAGGTTAAACGCATTTTTCAGCTCAAGCGACGCCATCAGTGCATCGTTGTTTTCCTGGAAGTCATACAGTGCTTCGCGATTTACCAGCAACGCTTTCACATAAGAACGCTGCACTTCAATCGCCGAGTTAATCAGACTTTCAGCCGGATCAGTCACGTTGTGAGATTGATCAAGCATGTATGCCGGACCAAAGCCTTCCTGCTTGCGGTATTCCGCATCCACTAATTCGTTGAATATCAGGAACTGCTGATAAGGATGCAAAGACCCACTGTCTAAGTCATCATCACCGTATTTACTGTCATTGAAGTGGAATCCACCCAGCTTTTTAAACTGGATCAAACGCGACACAATCATTTCAATATTGGTATTAGGTGCATGGTGCCCAAGGTCTACCAGTGACTTACACTTTGGTCCCAGGTGCATTGCAGCGAGCAGGTTTGAACCCCAATCCTGAATCACGGTTGAGTAAAACGCAGGCTCAAACATTTTATGTTCGATGTGCATCTCCCAATCATCAGGCAGACCTTTGTATACTTCTTCCATACTGGCCAGGTAGCGCTCAAAGGCGCGCTGGAAGTGTTGCTGACCTGGATGGTTTGAACCGTCGCCAACCCATACGGTAAGGCTCTTGGCTCCCAGTTTCTGACCGTATTCGATCACGTCCAGATTGTGCTGAATTGCCAGGTCGCGCGACGCTTTTTGCGTATTGCTCAGGCTGCCGTACTTATATGAATGCACCTGTCCTGGTTGATCCTGAAAGGTATTAGAGTTAACTGATACCCACTTCAGACCAAATGCATCAGCCTGTTGTTTCAGTTCAGAAAAATCACTTACTTTATCCCATGGAAAGTGTGGAGACACACTGTCGGTACAACCAGACAATTCGTTAATTACTGCGCAATCTTCCAACTTTTCAAAAATGTTACGCGGCTCGCCTTCGCCCGGGAAACGCGCAAAACGCGTTCCACCAGTACCAGTGCCCCATGAAGGCACAGCAATTTGAAACTCACCCGCTTTGGCGGTAATCGCTTCAATATCGATGTCTGCACGCGCCAACTTATCGCCAAGTGCTGCGTAATCACTGTTTAAATCACTTACGCGCTTGGCGTTTTCGGCCTCCAGTAAGGCGCTATCAATACGTTTATTCATTGTTATTCCCCTTATCTTAGGAAGGCTTCGTGCAAGCCGCCATCCACACTGATCACCTGACCAGTGGTTTTACTTAATTGGCCCGATACCAACAGATAAGCCGCTTCGGCTTGATCGTCTGGCGTAATAGGCAGTTTAGTCAGCGTACGCTGGGCATAAAACTCTGCAAGCTTGCTTCGCAGTGATTCAGTGCTTTCGGATTCATCAAACGCAATGTCATATTTGGCTAATGATGAAATAACACGGTCTCTGGGGAACATGCTGCTGCCCTGCACTACCGTGGCAGGCGCCAATGCATTCACATTCACATTGGGTGACAAGGTCACAGCCAGTTCGCGTACCAGATGGTTGGCTGCGGCTTTACTGGTGTCGTACGCCAGCGAGCCTTTCTTGGATACCGCTGCGTTAACGCTGGTAGTTAATACCATTGCACCTTTGAGACCTTGTTTTTCCCATATCGGCTGAGCTTCAGACGCTACCACATAGCCACCTTTCACGTTAACACCGAAGCTTAAATCAAAGATTTGATCATTCTTCGCCATGTCACCGCCTTCGGCCATAAACACGCCTGCGGTTACAATGACTTTGTCGATGCCGCCGTAGGCCAGCAGAACATTAGTAAACATAGCAGACACTGTGTCACGCTTGGTAATATCTACCTGTAACGCCACTGCCGGTCCACATGCAGAGATGCCGCTGCCAGCAACGCCGATGCCCTGACCATAAATATCGGTGAGTTCTTTTGCAGTGCGTTCAGCATTTTCAAGACGCAGATCCGCACACACCACGTGAGCACCTTCTTTAGCAACCCGATGCGCTACGGCTTTACCGATACCGTCACCCGCGCCAATGACAACAACTACGTCACGTGCCAATGGCTTTTCAGCCGGCATGCGCTGCAGTTTGGCTTCTTCAAGCGCCCAGTATTCGATATCAAAGGCTTCTTGCTGTGGCAGCGCCGTGTATTCCGAAATGGCCTCGGCGCCGCGCATTACTTCAATTGCACAATTGTAGAACTCAGCGGTAACGCGAGATTCACTCTTGTTCTTGCCCCAGGCGATCATGCCAATACCAGGGATAAGTACTACCGTTGGACTTGGATCGCGCATCGCGGGTGAGTCTTCACGTTTACAGGCTTCATAGTAAGCTGTGTAAGATTCGCGGTATGCGGCAAGACCTGATTTAAACTTAGCGATCAGCGTGTCAACATCGTCAGTTTGCGGATTGAAATCTACGTATAACGGTTTGATTTTGGTGCGCAGGAAGTGGTCAGGACACGATGTGCCCAGTTCAGCCAAACGCGGTGCATCAACACTGTTCACAAAGCGCAATGTGTTGTCGTCGGTTTGTACCGTACCAATAAACTTCACTTTGTTTGAAATCAGGCCACGCGCTACTGGCAGGAATGCCTTCAGCAAATCAGTGCGGGCAGATTCACTCAGGCTCTGGAATTTCTGGCCGCCAAAAGTCATTTCGCCTTTGTCGTGCTCTTCAATATATCGCGCTGCAGTTTCAATTACCCACAGAGATGTTTCATAACAGCTCTTGCTTTCAGAAGACCAGTTAGTGTGGCCATGCTGCCCCAGCAAAATACCCCAGATATCCGGGTTGGCTTTGTAGGTATCCTCACACACTTTGGCTGCTTCCCAGCCAGGACGCATCCAAGGCACATAAGCCAGCTTGCCGCCCCAAATCACTTCAGTCAGTTTTTCCTGATCTTTACAGGACGCCACTGAAATCACCGCATTTGGGTGCAGGTGGTCAACGTGCTTTTCGTCAATCATGGAATGCAGAGGTGTGTCGATAGACGACGCGCGAGGATTCAAACAGAAGTTACAATGCTTGAACATGCCAACCATGCGATCTTCACCGGCAGACTTATAGCCTTTGTCAGGGTAAATCTGATAAACCTCATCCAGCGCACGCAATTTGTCGGCATATAAAGAAGAGAAATTTTCTTTGGTAGAGGTTCTTAAGTCACCACCCGACCCCTTCACCCACAGAACTTCAACGTCCTGACCGGTTAATGGATCTTTTTCCATAATCTTAGCTGACGTGTTACCGCCGCCAGTGTTGGTGATTCGCTGGTCTTCACCCAGCTTGTTAGAACGATAGACCAGGTTTTCTACCGGGTCGAGTTTGTCAGCAACGTCATCTTCCCATAAATAATTGACGTGTCTGTAGTCATCTGGCTGAT
Source organism: Aestuariibacter sp. GS-14 (assembly GCF_006494365.1). Classification (GTDB taxonomy): domain Bacteria; phylum Pseudomonadota; class Gammaproteobacteria; order Enterobacterales; family Alteromonadaceae; genus Alteromonas; species Alteromonas mangrovi. The sequence continues at coordinate 76,037 of NZ_VHIP01000003.1, read as the reverse complement.
AAGGCATGAAGGTGTCCTTTGCTGTTATTGCTATAAATTGACTTCAATTGCATATTGAAGATTGAATTTACTGTGCAATATACCTGCACAACAATCTTTGTCAATCATTTTCAATCACAAATTAACAGAAATGTAACAGGAGTTTCATTGATGAACACGTCGAATGTTAAATAATCGTGACGAAATAATCGCTTATATGAATGGGAATAAAAAAGTGAAAAACGGTGTTAGGAAAGGAAGCGTTCGAAGGGAAAGTTCGAATGGAGGGCTCGGACAATTACTCTTGTGTTCTGAGTGACTGTCCGAAAGCGGCAAACACGTTTATTCGCAGGCTTCAACCACCAGAACTTCTACACCGTGGGTGCGGATCTTATCCAGCACTTCAGGGTCGGCATTGGAATCGGTGATGACAACATCTACGTCAGACAAACCACAGAATATCAGATTACCGCGAACGCCAATTTTACTGCTATCCGCCAGTACAATCAGTTGCTCTGCGCGCTTGCGTAACTTCTGTTCAGCCAAAATTAATAACGGGTCGTTTTCTACCACGCCAAATTCGCTCACACCCGGTGAGCCCATAAACATTTTAGAGCCATGGAAATTTTGCGTAGTATCGTTTTCGAAAGAACTCAAAATGATACTTTGCTTGCGATACACCTCACCGCCAGGCAAGGTAATTTGATTCTGGCTGTTATCAAGCAGTTCATTAGCCAACACAAAGGAATTGGTCAGAATATTCATGCGGCGTTCCGCTAAAAACTCCGCCATCATAAAAGTAGACGTACCGCCATTAATAATAATGGAATCACCGTCATTACACATTTGTGTAGCGGCTTTGGCAATCATGCGCTTAGTGTCGGTGTTGCGCTCGCGATCAACCAGGAACGCATTGCCCGACAACTTAATATTCGACACGGTTCGCGTATCAACTACCTGCGCACCACCGCGAATTTTTTTGATTTTATTCGCGGCCGCCAGCTTTACCAAATCCCGGCGAATGGTGGCTTCAGACGAATTTAATTGCTTACACAACTCTTTCACACTGGCGAAAGAAGACTCATCCAGAATATCTAAAATTAATTGTTGTCGTTGTTTTTCCAGCATATTTGGTCCTGTTGTGTTTACGCAAACTTGACCAAATATAGTTATTTAACAATTCATTTTCAATCATAATGTGAAATTTATGATTGATTTTTATTGATTTCGTTATACCACGCCGCTTTATAAGCCAATAAATCGTCGAATTGAGTGGCTTGGCAAGGATTCAACGGAAATGCCAGTGCGCTGGTGTGCTCAAAATCAATGAGCGCCGCAGCCCCCATTACCGTACCGGTATTATCCGCAGAGAGATACACCGGCTGATCGGCGCGCAACTGCGCAACTATTTGGCAAAGTATCGGATTCTTTAAGAATGCCCCTTCAATAAAGATAGGACCCGACGCGTTTAAATCGTTGAGTCGCTGATCAATCATCAGTGCACAATACAGTGTGGCTATGGCCTGAGGAGCCTCAGGCGCTGAAGGACAACAAAATGACGGCGTTAATCCACCGAATGGCCCGTTGCCCGCGCTAAAATCCGGTGTTACCAGCCACTGCTCACTGATGGCTCGCTGCACATCATTCAGCTCCACTGTCATGCTGATATTGCCACCCAGGGTAGTACAAATACTTTCGTATTCCCTGCCCCCCATAAAACGGGCACAACACACCGGATTGCCTTTTACATCCACATTGGCCAGCGTATCGCGATGCCCCGCTAAATCCGCAACGTTGCCGTTGCCCTGCATCAGAATAGTCCAGGTACCGGTTGAAATTACAGTAAACGCGCCGCTGCCTGTCTGGCTGGACTTCAGGTAACGTAAAAAGCTGGCATTGCTGTCGTGTACACCGGCATAAATATTACACTCAACAGGTAATCCGGTTTCCTTTGCAACAGCGTCACTAACCTGCCCCAAACAATCCCAGGCGTTACGCATAGGTGGCATCAGGTTTAGCCAGTTCTGCTGCGATACCAACGATGAATATTGCCCGGCTTTTGGTGACCACATATCAGTATGGCAACCCAGTGACGTCACTTCACTCGCTAGTTCCCCACCGAACCGCCATGCCCAGTACTGTGGATACATGACAATGTGAGTGGTATTGGCGAATTGCGTGGGATATTTCTGCTGCAGCCAGAACAACTGCTTACCCAAATTTAACCCTGCCGGTAATTCGGGGGACAAGGTATCTTCAAATGCAGGCCGTACCGCCTGGTAGGCCGAAGTGCAACTATCGACACCGGTGAATTCATAATCAAGGACTGGCAGTGCCAGTGCATTGGCCTTATCCTGCACCTCAGTGTTAACCAGTGCAGCGGTAGCGCCATGCGTAGTGAAAACCAAATCAGTAACCTTACTCGTGCCTGGGTAGGAGTGAAAGGTTTCTAACAGCCAGGACCAGATTGAGGCCACATCAGCCTGCGGATACATTCCCGCGATAGGCGCATTTTTACAACTAAAACTGGCTTGTTCTGCACCGTTTTGTACAAACAGTAATTTAATGTGGGTTTTACCGATATCTAGAATGGCTTTCACTGTGTTGCTACCTGTCTGTTGCGTCCTGCCCGACTCAAACAACCCAGTGTGAACTGAACGGTTGCATTGCCGGCAAGTTACATGAATTTAACAACGAACATGATAACGCAAAAACAATCATTATCAATCACAAAAATTCAAATGTTGTAGAATACGGTAGTGTTTGTTCAGATTAGAAACACATTTATTGGTATTAAAGAAGATAAATGAGCGCGACGAATACAACGACCACAGTCAGAAAACCTGTAGTAATGCACCGACCTTCCGCTTTATCATTGAAATGAGGGTATCGCCCGAACGAAAAGAATTTAAGTGTGCCTCTGCCAATCCAATACAGAACCACTTCGACAAACCACTCAAAAAGAACCCACTTTGCGACGCGAAACGCGGTGCGTAACAAACCTTCGGCTAATTCTTCCATACGCGAATTTCCAGACAATAATGTGCCGTCGAGTATAAAAAAGACTGAGTAATGATGTAAGGGATGATTTGTAACGAAACGTACAAAGTAGAAGAGATTCCCGAATGGCGGAGCGGACGGGACTCGAACCCGCGACCCCCGGCGTGACAGGCCGGTATTCTAACCAACTGAACTACCGCTCCACTGGGAATGTGAATTAGGCTAATGGCGGAGCGGACGGGACTCGAACCCGCGACCCCCGGCGTGACAGGCCGGTATTCTAACCAACTGAACTACCGCTCCATAAGCCTAAGTCACAATTGAAAAGTGGCGGAGCGGACGGGACTCGAACCCGCGACCCCCGGCGTGACAGGCCGGTATTCTAACCAACTGAACTACCGCTCCATAAGCCTAAGTCACAATTGAAAAGTGGCGGAGCGGACGGGACTCGAACCCGCGACCCCCGGCGTGACAGGCCGGTATTCTAACCAACTGAACTACCGCTCCACATTTTCAATTATTTCAGCGATTTAACAAGATTCTTTTCAGAACCATGCCCCTCACTGCGGCGCAGATAATACGGATTCCATTTAGTCGAGTCAACGGTTTTTTTTACCAAACTGTCATTCTTCGAATCGTTTGCCTGTTTATTCGCCATATCGACGAAATTGGCAACGAATTGATTAAAAATCCGCTAGCCCGGTTAAACCAATGAACGAACAAATACTTATTGATATAAGCAGGTACGTTGGGTCATGTCTGACGGTTAATTGCCTTCTGGTGCTTTGTTCTTTTTAAACTTGCCCAACAGGTTTGCAAGGAACCCTTTTTTCGCCTCACCTTCAGCAGGCGCCTTGTTCGTCTTTCCCGGCGCTTTTCCAGAAACTTTTCCAGAAACTTTTGCTGACGCTTTAGCAGAGGTGTCAGACGGGGCTTTCCTGGGGCGTTTAAACCACATTACCAAGCCAATCACTATTCCACCAACCAGAATAATGCCGCCATTCACAGCAATCAGCCACATCATCAGCGTTTGGTTATCCATGCCGGTAGGTTCAGGAACGGGTTCCGGCATAACAATAGCAGGTTCAGGCATCGTCTCTGCCACCGGCGCTACAATCTCAGGCTCAGGTAATTCTGGCTCCGCCACCAGAAACGTATATTCGGGCACGTCCAATATAAAATCCCGGCCATTCACCGTTTTACCATAAGCGGTGAGCTTGACGCGGAAAATGCCATAGTCAAAAGCAATAATCAGATGCTCCCGCACCGCATCACTGGGTTCGGTAAGTGAAAAATTCTGAACATCCCCATTGGGGTAACGCACTTTGCCATCTATCAGTAGCGAATTTAAGTCAACCAGCTCGCGGTCTACGTCAATCAGTAATTTGTGGTAATCATTGCCGCCGCCATCTAACTCAACATTCATAATGACCGGATTGGGATACAAACGAATGGGCGGATCGACCTGTTCCCGGGTAAACATCGGCGTGCTGACACGAAAGATCGGCTGCCACTCTCCTGCTGCAACGCCCAGGTTAAACTGTCCGGTAAAAATACCGTCCAGCGGTGCTTCGTCCATGCCTCTGCCATTGTCTTCAAAGGTAGCAATTTGCTGGTCGTCGGCACCAAAATTGTCATAGTTGGGGTTATTGGTACTCACCAAATCAATGGTGAGTTCTACCACGTCGCGAAACTGGCTGTAATCAATTGGCTTATCGCCATTGGTTAAATAAGCCGTTTGTTTAAGAATTTCACCGGAGAACAGAATTTTAGGCAGCGGATCGGCATGTAACGCGATATCCGACAACACCATGACCCGGCTACCCGGTAGGATTTGCCCCACCGCCTGCCAGGGACCAGGAACCGGATTTTTAATATTGATCATGTCGTAGGTGTCGGCATCAAACCAAAAGATGTCTTTACCGTCTACCTGACTCTGAAAAATTTTGGAACCGTCAGGCCGTACCAACACCACAGGTGCAGAACCATATTCGCGGAAGAACACCATAGTGACTTCTTCCACGTTGTAATCAATTCGAAAGCGGTTTTGTAATAGCTTAATACCGTTTTCGTACTCGCTGCCGATTAGCGATATAGGGGAATCATCAGCACCGGCTGAACCTGGAGCCGCCGATTTGGGTGCTGAGCCAGTAGCCGGACTTAATATTTCATCGCGTGACTGTGCCAGAGCATGCCCGGATGCCAATACCAGAGTCCACAGTACGCATATGCGTGTGATGCGATTTAAAACCAATGCTAGCGCCCTATCCCGGCTAAAAGAAATCAGAGGTTACGCCACAAACACTGTCCGCCTTGTTTTTCAACCAGGTTCAGACGTTCCTCATGTTGTGTTAATTCATCGGCAGTGGCTTGAATAACCTTTAATTTATTTGCGCCGCGCTTAATTCGACGGATCACTTCTGCCCCGGTACCAGCCGCCTGATTATTCCCCGCCAGATTCAAATCCGTCTGACCACCAGTCATGATCAGGTACACATCGGCCAGGATCTCAGCATCCAGTAAAGCGCCGTGCAATTCGCGGTGACTGTTGTCTATGCCATAGCGCTTACACAATGCATCCAGGTTATTTTTTTGCCCGGGGTGCATGTCTCTGGCGAGTACCAGGGTATCCAGTACCGTGCAGATTTCGCGTGTTAATATGCCTGAAGTGGGGCCATGCATGGCAAATTCGTGATCCATGAAGCCCACGTCAAACGGAGCGTTGTGAATAACCAATTGGCCGCCGCGAATAAAGTCCACAAAGTCCTGGGCTACATCGGCAAACACCGGCTTGTCAGCCAGAAACTCATTGGTGATCCCGTGAACCTCAATGGCTTCCTGTTCAATTTCGCGCTGAGGATTAATGTACACATGGAAATGATTGCCGGTTAATCGGCGATTAACCACTTCTACACAACCAATTTCGATAATCCGGTGCCCTTCTCTGGGTTCGATACCCGTTGTTTCTGTATCCAGTACTATTTGACGCATAAACCACTCTAAACTTTGGTCAGATTCCGGTAGTATACCAAGCCATTGCTGGCAGACCACGCCTTCATAACAAAAAAGGAGAATTCGTGGCGCAACAATCTGTTCATATTTTTACCGATGGCTCGTGTTTAGGCAATCCCGGGCCAGGCGGATACGGCGCGATACTCATTTACGGCAAACACCGCAAAGAGCTGAGTCAGGGCTATACGCTCACTACCAACAACCGGATGGAGCTGTTGGCGACTATTGCCGCACTCAACGAACTGACCAAACCCTGTCTGGTAGAACTCACCACCGACAGTCAGTATGTAAAAAACGGTATTAATCAGTGGATCCATGGCTGGCGGAAAAATGGCTGGCGTACCGCTAACAAGAAACCGGTAAAAAATGCCGACTTATGGCAACGCCTGGACGACGCAATAAAACGCCATAAAGTGAACTGGCATTGGGTTAAAGGCCATAGCGGCCATCCTGAAAACGAACGCTGCGACGAATTGGCCCGGGCGGGTGCGAATAACCCAACTCAGGAAGACTCGGGGTATCAGCCAGAGAGTTCAAACACCTAATCTACGGGTGAATATTCCAACTACTCAGCGGGAATCTTCCCGCTTTCCTGCTGCCGGAATTGATAACTCATCAATAATGGCAGCCCGCACGACACACCAATCAGGCAGGTTGCCGCGACAACACTGATAATTTGTGGGTACGAGTAACGTGCCTTAGTGATATATAAATATACCAGAATCGCTACTGCAGAAATAATACCAATTCGCACAGGAGTTTGTCCTCTCAGAGTGATCCCTGAGGGCTAGTCGAAAATGACTTAGATCACGACGCGCACTCTGAGGCATAGTCATTCTATGTCCAGAGGGCGCAACACAGATATAAGTCGTTTTGGCCACTCCCTTCGGGCAACTCTGGCAGGCTTTTTAGCGTTGTTACGCTTGCTTGATTTGGAACCACCAAACCTGTGCAACCATGCCTAGCTAAAAAGCCTGGTAGTTCACCCTCAGGGGGCTGCTGAGTGGGTAAACTCCTGTGCGAATTGGTATAAATACATCCAGCCAGGCAAAAACACTCAGCGGAGTAGCGGTTAGATGCTGCCAAAATAATACGGGGTGCACGCCGTATTCCATCAACCAGTTTACGAACGCTTTCAGCGGGATCACAGTCCCTGCTAATGCAATAAATAAAAACAGTGTGGATGCTCTCATTGCCAACGCACCACCAGCTTTCCCTTGGTTGCGTTGCGCTGCATGGCTTCGTGACACGCATTGATGTCTGTCACCTTGTATACGCCGTCTATTACCACCGATAATTCTCTGGTGCTGAAAGCGGGCAGACACGCTTTTGAAAATGCGGCCACTAAATCGGCCTTGTACGCTACCGAGCGGTTTCTTAATGTGCTGCCGGTGATCGTTATTCGCTTTGCAAGTAACTTAGCCATATCCAGCTTTTCGGCAAACCGGCCGCCCATCATTGCCAGATAAACCACAGTGCCATCCATCGCCATAATATTGAGATTTCGGTTTACGTAGTCGCCCGCCACCATATCCAGCACCGCATTGACCCCATCAGGCCAGTGCTGCTTGAGCTCACTGACAAAATCCTGGTGGGTGTAATTAATTAACACCGATGCACCTTGCGCCGCGCACACGGCCAGCTTGTCAGCTGATGACGCCGTCACGGCAGTCTCTACGCCCCAAAGGCGACAAAGCTGAATGGCGGCCAGCCCAACACCGCTGGCACCGGCATGAATCAGCGCCTTTTGTCCGCGCTGTAATCCAGCAATAGTATGTAGTGTCTGAAAAGCCGTGAGATAAACTTCTGCAAGACCGGCCGCTTCAGCATCAGTTAAATTTGCCGGCACGCGCAGAAGGTGTGACGCCTCAATGGCAACATACTCGGCATAGCCGCCGCCCGCAATGATGGCACAAACCCTTTCATCTGGCTGCCAGCCAGAGACTTCACTACCAATAGAAACAAGGGTGCCACAGACTTCTAAACCCAGAATCTCGCTTTCACCCGGTGGTGGCGGATAGTGCCCGGCACGCTGCAATAAGTCTGCGCGGTTAACGCCAAATGCGCTTACTTTCACTAACACCTGAGTGGGTGTTATGGCTGGCACAGCACATTCTGCAATTTGCAATAACGCCTGGGGATTATTGCTATCAAACGCTATATATTTCATGTTCATCACTCTGTTTATTGCCCTTGCAGATAAATATCAGGCCGATGGATTTGCATAAGCGGCGTGGGATCAGTAACCGGCTTGAAACCAAATTGCGAATAAAGGCTATGCGCATCTTTGGTGGCCAGCATAAAACGCCGCAAGCCCTGTAATTCAGGTAAATGCACAATGGTGTCGATCAGGCGTTTACTCAGCCCTTGGCCGCGATAAGCAGGTAACACAAACACGTCAGCTAAATAACCAAACGTGGCTTTGTCTGTGATCACCCGGGCAAACGCTACCTGTTCCTTGCCGTGCAGAATACCAACACACACTGAGTGTTCTAACGCCGTTCTCAAGGTGCTGGCGGGGATGCCTTTAGCCCAGTAAGTCTGACTGATAAAGGCGTGGATGGTGTCAAAGTCCATGTCACTGAGCTGAGTCACAACAGTAAAAGTGGGTTGAGCCAGATTATCGGACACATTGATTTCCTTTTGCCCTGATTAATACGCGTTCTTGTGCAAGCGCAAGTAAAAACAATAGCCACCAGCAGCAAGGCAAATGCCCGGGTAACTGGACTTCATATCGCTATCGCCAGTATACTGCGCGCCCGTCATAGTTCTAAGAATGCCAAGCATATGTCTGCAAAAATCTATTTACAACCCGGAAGGGAAAAGTCTTTATTACGCCGCCACCCCTGGGTGTTTGAAGGTGCGGTTGCCGCGGTAAAAGGCCGGTGTCGTCTTGGCGATACGGTAGACGTATTCAGTGCAGACAACAAATGGCTTGGCCGCGGCGCGTATTCACCGAATTCACAAATTAGAGTGCGGATGTGGACATTCGACCAAAACGAAACCGTCGATAACGCCTTCTTTTGCCGCAAAATCGAATCGGCCTGGCAACTGCGCCAACAAATTATGGCCCGCTCAAATTCCAATGCGTGCCGATTAATTGCCGCTGAATCAGACGGCTTGCCGGGTGTTACTGTTGATTTATACGATGACGTTGCCGTCGTTCAGCTTTTGAGTGCCGGAGCCGACAAGCACCGCGATAAAATTGTCTGGGCATTACAACGCACGTTGTCGCCGCTGCGCGCTATATTTGAACGCAGCGACGTAGACGTAAGGCAAAAAGAAGGACTGGAGCCGCTGGTACAAACATTATGGGGTGATGTACCACAAACCGTGGATATACAGGAACACGGGGTCACCATTCGCGTCGATCTGCACACCGGGCACAAAACCGGATTTTATCTCGATCAGCGGGAAAACCGTTTTGCGGCAAGCCGATATGCACAAAATGCCAGTGTACTTAATTGCTTCAGCTATACCGGCACTTTTGCCTGCTATGCACTGCGGGGTGGCGCCACTCACGTAACCAACGTGGACGTATCACAACCGGCACTGGATATGGCGGCAACTCACATAGAGCTGAATGGGTTTAACCCGCAACAGTGCAGCCAGGTAAAAGGCGATGTATTTGACGTGTTGCGTCAGTATCACAGCAATCAAACGCAATTTGATATGGTGATCCTTGATCCGCCCAAGTTTGTTGACAGCAAGGCGTCTCTTACCCGCGCTTGCCGGGGTTACAAAGACATCAATATGTATGGTATTCACGCCGTAAAACCTGGCGGTATTCTGTTAACTTTTAGTTGTTCGGGGTTAATGCCTGCCGATCTTTTCCAGAAGGTGGTGGCAGATGCAGCACTGGATGCTGGTCGTCAGGCACGCATTCTGGAACACCTGTCACAGGCCCCTGATCACCCTGCCGCGCTCAACTATCCGGAAGGCTACTATCTGAAAGGTTTGATTTGTCAGATAGAATAACTCCCTGCCCTCACCAGTGCTGACAGCCAATTAAGCGGCCAGTGAAAATTCCTGGCCATTGGCGCTATACCAATTCGTATAGAGGTTTACCCTCTCAGAGTGATCCCTGAGGGCAAGTCGAAAACGACTTAGATCACGACGCGCACTCTGAGGCATAGTTATTCTATGTCCAGAGGGCGCAACACAGATGTAAGTCGTTTTGGCCACTCCCTTCGGGCAATACCCTAAGGGTGAACTGGCAGACTTTTTAGCGTTGTTACGCTTGCTTGATTTGGAACCACCAAACCTGCGCAACCAAGCCTAGCTAAAAAGCCTGCAAGTTTACCCTCAGGGGGTTGCTGAGTGGGTAAACCTCTATGTGAATTGGTATTTATTCTCTGCCAGAATTTTTCATGGAAGTAAAAAACAACGGTATTAATTGCCGGCTCAACTAACGCTACTGCGCCACCAACCAAAAAACTATCCGTTAATAAATACGTTACCGTGAACGCAACACAGAAATGTACGATGGCAAAGGTAATGGTTTTTAACATAGCAATCTCCTCACTTGATAATGAGAAGTATTGCTAATAGAAAAGATAAATTAAAACCAATTTTATTGATTGGTTTAATTAAATGAATCGATTCGACACTAGCAAACGCAATCGCGTCGAATGATTATTTCATTTCTGAGATTTCAACCCCAATTACACAGCTGCTGTCTGACTGGGCAACACAACGCACTACCTTGGCAACTGCAGATAATGACGGAATTTGAGAACTGGTAGAGTCGATGCTGATATTCACCGTTGTACCAATTTCAATGGACGGTTCATCCACTTCCAATGACATGCCTGTTGCACTGATATCTTTGCACACTGCCTGCAATGAACGACTCGACTCGTCATCGATGATCTGCACCTGACAAGGAGAATTCACCATCATCCTGAAAAAGTTTCGCTTGTCGTCGTATCCTAACATTTTTACATCTCCTGTGATCGCTACTACCATATCAATAGGAAGCCTGTAGAGCCCCCCTCACATGATATTGGTTATAGGGCGACATTTACCGCTTGTCAATGTTATTTCAGCTTAAAAGCTTTCCAGTTGATTTTCTATCCGCTTAGCTGAAATAGGTATTGCTGTACCAAGTTGTTGAGCAAACAAGGATACCCGTAATTCTTCTATCATCCACCGCACTGCAAGTAATTCCTCTGGCACTTTGTGTTTCGGATATTTGGCAAGCACACTTTGATAACGGCTTTCCACCTTCTCAACGGCCAGTTGCTGCATACGATCGCGATTAGGATCCACCGCCAGTTTTTCAAGCCGTCGTGCCAGCGCTTTTAGGTAGCGATTCCAGTCTTCCAGTCTTGAACGGCCAAATTCTGCAACAAATCCCGGAAACACCAATGTGGACAAATGGCTTTTAACATGGCTTAAACCGGTAACCATGTCGAATGACACCTTGCCTTTCATCTTTTTCTGACATTCATGGGCCAGCGTTAACCCGGTTTCTACCAGTTGTGCAATGACCAGTACTTCGTCGTTAATGTTTGCCCTTACGTAATCCAGGCAGGCATCGAATTGTGCTTTCTCGCGTACAATACATCCAGATTGTTCCTGAAAACGCGTACTTAGCGCATCGATACCCGCAAGAATACAATCGTCTATAAGGGCTTTAATTTGCCCAAAAGGATTAAAATACAACCCCAGTTTAGCTTTGTTGGGCAGTTTCTGTTCAAGGTAGCTCACTGGCGATGGCATGTTCACCATTAGCAATCGGTTTAACCCCTGCTGATGCTGCTTTTCTGCCTGCTCTGCCTCCGGTAACAATTCTATGTCAACGCGCTTGCCTTTCACCACCAGCGCAGGATACGCCTGCACTTCAAAACCGCCGTGCTTTTGCGTGAAACTTTGTGGAAGCGCGTCGAAATCCCAACTGGTGATATCTTTGCGCTCAAGCTCTGGCGTTGCCGCTTTTTCGAAGGTTTGCTTTACTTTTCCCTGAAGGGTCTGTTTCAGCGCTTCTAAATCGTTGCCGTTGGCCAGCACCTTACGATTGGCATCCACCACTTCGAAATGCATCACCAGGTGCTTGTCGAGCTGATCTAACTGCCAGTCTTCTGGTGTTACAGCAACCCCTGTCATACGCAGTAATTTTTGCGCTAACGCCTCCAGCAACGGAATGGGTTTACCCGTTTTTTCGTCGGCTTCTTTCATATCAGCCAAACAGGCTTCAGCGTAATTAGGCGCGGGTACAAAATTGCGTCGCAGTCGCTTAGGCAAACTCTTGATCAGTTGTACCACTAACTCGTGGCGCAATCCTGGCACCTGCCAGTCAAAACCATCGGCAACCACCTGATTCAGCAATGGCAGTGGAATACTAACCGTTACGCCGTCATCAATAGCATTGGGTTCAAAATGATAGCGTAACGGCAGCGTCAGGTTTCCTTGTTGCCAGCTATCGGGAAAGGCATTAGCCAACCCTGTGCCGGGTTGCTGCACGAACACATCCTGTTCGGTAAACCGCAGCGACGCCAGAGCGTCTTTTTGTTTTGCCCACTTTTTGAATGCCGCTTCGCTGTTAACGGCAACCGGCAATTTTGCAGCGTAAAAGTCTACCAGTTGTTGCTCATCAACCATCAAATCACGACGCCGTGTTTTCTGCTCCCAGTCGTCGGCCAGTTGCAGCAATGCCTGATTGTCTTGCAGCACGTCGTATTGCAGTCGCGTATCACCATTCACCAGCGCTTCGCGAATAAATAACTGATGACATACAGGTGGATCGATCTGGCTATAGGTTACCAATCGCTGAGCAACAATGGGTAAACCAAACAGCGTGACTTTTTCGCTGGCGGTGACTGCACCGCGCTTTTTAGACCAGTGAGGCTCTGAGTAATGTTGATTGATAAGATGCCCGGCCAGGCGCTCTATCCACGCGGGATCGATTTTTGCCACCATACGGGCAAACAGCTTTGAAGTTTCAACCAGCTCAGCCGCCACGACCCATCTGGGGTTAGCTCTGGATAGTCCTGACCCCGGAAAAATCATAAATCGGGTATTACGGGCGCCAAGGTATTCCCGCTCTTTGTCTTTCATACCTATGTGCGACAGTAAGCCTGTGCACAAAGCCTGATGTATTGAAGCGTAATCAGCCGCTTGCTGAGTAATGCGCAAGTCAAGTTCCGCAACCGATTTACGCAACTGACTCACAATATCCTGCCACTCACGCATGCGCAGATAATTAATAAAGTTTGTCTGACACCATTTGCGCAACTGGTTATTCGTCAGTTCGTTTTGCTTTTCTCTGAACGCCTGCCAGAGATTCCATAGTGCGATGAAATCCGAGTCTTTATCGGCAAACTCTGAATGTTTTTCGTCGGCTTGCGCCCGCTTTTCCTGAGGGCGTTCGCGCGGATCCTGTATGGTGAGTCCTGCCGCAATTACTATCACTTCCATCAGGCTGTTGTATTCACCGGCTGCCACCACCATACGGGCATATCGGGGGTCTACCGGCAAGCGTGAAATTTGACGGCCTAACTGTGTTAAACGGGGCTGGCCCTTGCGCCGCTCGATGGCCTGAATTTCTTCCAACAATCGAAACCCATCGTTAATCTGGCGGCTATCTGGTGGTTGAACAAAGTCAAATGACGCAATATCGCCTAAACCCAGCGTAAGCATTTGCAGAATAACCGACGCCAGATTAGTCCGCAGGATTTCCGGATCGGTAAACGCCGGACGATTTTCATAATCGTCTTCGCTGTAGAGGCGAATACAAATCCCTTCTGACACACGGCCACAACGACCAGCCCGTTGATTTGCCGAGGCCTGGGATACCGGTTCAATGGGCAATCGTTGTACTTTACTGCGCGGACTGTAGCGCGAAATGCGTGCAGTACCCGGATCGATTACGTATTTAATCCCCGGCACAGTAAGTGACGTTTCCGCCACGTTGGTTGACAGTACAATTCGGCGCCCACCATGAGGCTGAAAAATCCGTTGCTGCTCTGAAGCAGACAAGCGCGCGTACAGAGGAATTATTTCTGTATTGCGGTACTGCTGTTTACTTAATGCATCCTGAGTGTCGCGAATTTCCCGTTCACCACTTAAAAATACCAGAATGTCTCCACGCGGCTCGCGCATGAGTTCATCAACAGCATTGATGATCCGGTCAACCTGATCCTGCTCCTCTTCCGAATCCTGCGGATCGTGATAACGGATTTCAACCGGAAACGTACGACCACTGACTTCAATGATAGGCGCATCGTTGAAATACCTGGAAAAACGCTCCGGATCAATAGTCGCTGACGTAACAATAACTTTGAGCTCTGGGCGCTTTACCAACAATTGCTTTAGATAGCCAATCAGAAAATCGATGTTCAGGCTGCGTTCGTGCGCTTCATCGATAATGATGGTGTCGTATTCATTTAAAAATCGGTCCTGCTGCATTTCTGCCAGCAGCATACCGTCGGTCATTAATTTAACCAGAGTATTGTCGCTAACCTGATCGGAAAATCGGATTTTAAACCCGACTTTTTCGCCTATCTGCGTGCCCAACTCTTCTGCGATGCGCGATGCGACGCTTCTGGCTGCTAATCGGCGCGGCTGGGTATGCGCAATCTTACCGGTAATGCCGCGGCCTAATTCCAGGCATATTTTGGGGATCTGAGTGGTTTTACCGGAACCGGTTTCGCCGGCAATAATCACCACCTGATGGTTGGCAATGGCTTCTTTAATGTCGTCTTTGCGTTCGCTTACCGGTAACGGCGGGTACTCAATTTTGGGTACCGCAGCCGCCCTTTCTTCGCAGCGTGCAATGGAGGCATTGAGCCGGTCAATCACCTTGGCTAATTGCTGCTGCACGGACTCGTCGGCTAAATTCGCTTTTTGCAAGTGCTGCAATTGACGTCGAATAGAAAAACGATCGGCAATAGCGCATTGGGGCAATTGACTAAAAAGAGCTTTAAACGGCGCGGGATTGGGCATAGTGAACGGTGCTTGACTCTGAAACTGCAAAACTGCGATCCTAGAAGAACCAGCTGTGTTTTTCTAGCCTTTTCGGGTGTTTTGCCACACATCAACGGTGAAATCAGCGCTCAAGCGAGCACAAAGCCGCTCACTTTCCTTAGTTGCAGCTATTTGGAGCAGTTGCCTCATATCAAGCATGGTTAACATGAGGCGAACAGGATATCAGGCGGTTTTAGGGTATTCCGCGTGAAGCTGTTTATCGATTGCTGCCAAAATCTGGGTACGACTAATACACCCAACCAACGCCCCATCGGCGTTAACTACGGGATACATTTTCGGTTTTTCAATTAGTAGTTTTTCTGCCACTTCTAAGATAGACATGGTGTCTGTCACTGTCATTACCGGCGAATGCATGATCTCACCCACTCTGCAAACCTGTTCGCGGTAGTAGGTAGATTCAACCATGGCTTTAATGCAGTCCTGTTCAGACAAAAAGCCACATAATTTTCCGTCTTCATCCAACACCGGCCCACCAGACTGCTGCTTATGCAGCAAACGCTCCACAGCTTCTGCCACGGGCATATTGCGGCTAAGTTTAACGGGATGGTGGTTCATATAATCGCAAACCTGCAACGATTCCATTTTTCCTCCTGCGCAGCGATAGCCCAAAACGGCTGGTACTGCATAGTTGTTATTATCCTGAGGTTGCCTGTACGGACTGCTAAACGCGTATCAACAGCCTCTAGCGCTTGGTATAGCCTGTATTGCCAGAAACTCGTCTAATTTAAGCGTAGCGCAGTTTCAGAAAAATCACATGCATAAAAGCAATGATGACTATAGGAATTTAACTATTTGCTATGGAAGAGGATGTTGCTTGAAAAAGCGACGGTAATTCTGCTGCAGACGGGCTGAATAGGACTTTGCAATGATGTGTGTGCAATTGGTCGGCGAAGTGCGTCTGATAACGCTGGTAATCCGTTGGTTCAACACAGCATACCGCCCGAATACCGTAATGTTTTACCAACGCAATTAACTCATTTTCATAACGAAGCTCGGCATCCAGCATTTTGGTGCGATGATGCCAGGGCTCCTGATTAATGAAAAAAAGCGGAACGAACTGCTGTTGTTGTTTAAGGGATTCACCTAACTTATAAGACAAGTAATCCGTGCCAACAATAATAACTGGCACGGACGCCGCCTTTGTACGAGTGAAGAAACGTTTAAACATAGATTTCCAGTTGCGCCTCAATCACAACTGATTGCGCAGTTACTTGCGCTTCATTCCGTGATCCACTCTTCATAAATACCCACTTTCATGTTGCCCTGGGTATCTATTTGTGCGCGGTACATGCCAGAGGTGTTAAACACCGCCACGATATTCCCTTTTGCATCCACCGCAATAATACCGCCATCGCCTTCTGCTTTTACCAGCACATCATTTACCACCGCATTAGCTGCGTCGGCCAATGAGTCGTTGCGATACTTCATTCTGCTGCAAATATCTGCTGCAACGTGATAGCGAATAAAATACTCACCATGACCGGTAGCCGAGACGGCGCAGCTGGCGTTATCAGCATAAGTACCCGCACCAATAATAGGTGAATCTCCGATCCGCCCATAACGCTTTGCGGTCATGCCGCCAGTTGAGGTACCCGCTACAAGATTGCCATATTGGTCGAGTACCACAGCTCCCACTGTGCCAAAACGTTCATTACCCTGCTGACCACCATAAGTAATATTTGCATTCAGAATGCGTTCTTTGGCTTTTAGCAGCGCTTTGTAACGACGTTCTGTATTAAACAAGGTATTTTTTACCGGCTCCATGCCAATCGATTCGGCAAATTCTTCCGCCCCCTTGCCACTTAATAACACGTGTGGAGATTGTTCCATCACCGCCAACGCTGCAGCAATTGGACTACGAATGGTTTTAACCCCCGCTACGGCACCGGCATTCAGCGTACCGCCGTGCATAATCGAGGCGTCTAACTCGTGCTGACCTTCAAAATTATACACCGCACCAATACCGGCGTTAAACAAAGGCGATGTTTCCATAACCTGAATAGCCGCCACTACGGCCTCTTCACCTTTTGCGCCGCTTTTAAGCAGCCCATAGCCCATTTGAACGGCCGCTTGCAGCGCAGTAACATATTCGGCTTCGCGCTCGGGGGTCATGCTGGCCTGCAAAATAGTTCCCGCCCCGCCGTGGATCACAATGGCTACTTCCTGGCCCCAGGCCGATAGCGCCATACAACTGCTTAACCAAACGACAGACAGTTTTTTAATTATACTCATGTGTGTTCCCAGTAACTCGTTAGTAGGCTCTGTTGACCTTACTACTTTACGGGTTTCCAGTATTGAAGACCAGTTGAAGTAGTGTGCAAATGTTGACGTTCATCGAATTTAACGTGTTTCGCATGAACACAGAAACGACGCCAGCAAACCGTTTCCAGTGAAGAATAGCGGTTTGCGCTTGGGTCCCTCTGGGGGGCATGTTAGTATCGCTAT
This sequence comes from Aestuariibacter sp. GS-14, assembly GCF_006494365.1. Taxonomy (GTDB): domain Bacteria; phylum Pseudomonadota; class Gammaproteobacteria; order Enterobacterales; family Alteromonadaceae; genus Alteromonas; species Alteromonas mangrovi. The sequence continues at coordinate 58,613 of NZ_VHIP01000003.1, read as the reverse complement.
CATTACCTGCCAGATTTTCATGTGGCCTGTCCAGTGCTAAGTTCAATGGCACATAGCATCGTTATCTTTGAGAATATTGCGCTCGTGACGATAAAAGTAACTACCAATAAAAGTACCGTTAAACGATGAGTCAACCAAGCCCAGCCAGCTTTCTCTGGCACGATTACGAAACCTGGGGCGTCAGCCCGCAAAAAGACATGCCCAGCCAGTTTGCTGCCATTCGCACCGATGCAGATTTGAATGAAATCGGCAAACCTATCAACATTCTGTGCCAGATCGCTAACGACTACTTACCCCAGCCGCAGGCCGCTCTGGTAACGGGCTTGACGCCGCAACACACGCTCAGAGATGGTATGACTGAGGCGGATTTTGCCGCCAAAATACAACAGGCCATGATGGAACCTGGCACTTGTGTGGTGGGTTACAACAGTATTCGGTTCGACGATGAAGTATCGCGCTATTTGTTTTACCGGAATTTTTACGATCCTTACGCGCGGGAATGGCAAAACGGCAATAGCCGATGGGACATCATTGATTTGGTGCGCGCATGCTATGCGCTTCGCCCGGATGGCATAGAATGGCCATTACGTGACGATGGCTCGCCAAGTTTTAAACTGGAACTGCTCACCGCGGCCAACGGTATCGACCATGGACACGCGCACGACGCGTTATCCGATGTGCGGGCAACCATTGCGCTGGCCAGACTGATTAAAACAAAACAACCAAAATTATTTGAGTTTGCGCTGTCGTTACGTCAAAAAGCCAACGTACTCAAACAAATAAACCTACAACAACTCACGCCGTTGGTGCATGTTTCTTCTAAGATTCCAGCCAGTCAGGGTTGTTGTACCTGGATCCTGCCTGTTGCGCAGCACCCTACAAACCCAAATGCGATTATTACAGTGGATTTACAGTCGGATCCCACGCCCATTCTCGAACTGGATACCGAATCCTTAAAAGCGCGCTTATATCGCAAACAGGAAGACATGCAAGACGGCGAACTTCGCCCTGGCATTAAGCTTATCCACATTAATCGCTCGCCTTTTGTCACTACCGCCAAGGCGCTGACTGAAGACACGGCGGCGCGATTAGGATTAGACAGAGAACAGTGTTTGGCACATTACCGCCAGCTCGTTGCACACACCAGTTGGATTCAAAAACTGGTTGAGTTGTACCACACAGAGCACGACGAACTGGAACAGGATCCGGATCATGCGCTATACAGTGGCGGCTTTTTAACCAATGAAGAAAAACACTGGTGTACCGCGGTGAGAGAATCCGCACCAGAGCAATTGGTAAGCCTGGCTGATAAAATTCACAACCCTACGCTGAAATCCCAGTTATTTCGCTATCGCGCCAGGAATTACCCAAACACCCTCACCTACGAAGAAAGTCAAAAGTGGCAACGTCACCGGCAGTTTAGGTTAACCGACCCGGCTTCCCCCGCCAGTATTACGCTGGAAGCGTATTTATTTGAACTGGAAAAACTGGCTGAGCAACACGCCGACAACGCGCAAAACAAAGCAATATTAAAAGCCCTGTATGCCTACGCACAAAACTTGTGATTTTGTTGGTATTAGTGCATCTTTAGTATAAGTGTCATACGCGAGAAGTATGTCCCTTTACCTGTTACAGGTTCAGCACAAAAGAACCTGAGGCAAGCAATGCCCAAAGTGCACTTAATAATAAAAAGCAGTGTTTTTTCCAGGCAACTAAACACGATAAAGGACAGGAATTGCAATGAAAGGTGTTCAGTTTTCGTTCGATGAAAATCGTAATTACGTTACGCTATCCATCGCACCCGATCAGCTCGAGCAGGAGCTCAACGCTCAGGCCGTTTACGATGCCATGTGTGAACAAGGCTTCAACGAAGTTTATTTATCTCAGTCAGCAATTAAAGCTACGTGCGACAAAGCCAATCACTTTTATAAAACCAAAGACACTTCCAGTGTTATGGAACAAGTGGGTGAACGGCGGCATTGCGAGCTGGAGTTTCGCATCAGCGAAGATAACATGTCGGGTTACGCCATTTTTACCGCCCCGCACGGAGGTCAGATCCCTGAATTAAAGCAGGTACTGAGGCTGGCAAACAAAGCCAATATACGCCGGGGCCTGGGTAAAAAGCGTGTTACGGCCCTTATCAATCAGGTTAAAGAAGCCGAGCCGGGTAAACGAGTTGAGGGGCTCATAGCCAAAGGACTGCCGCCCCGGGATGGCCGTTCTTCCCGGCAGCGCCCTCTGGTACCCAACGCACTTGATCGGGTATTGCGTCCACAACAGTCAAACCAATCCAAAGTAGACATGCGCAACCTGGGAGAGATTGTGTGTGTAAAAGCGCACGCGGAAGTGTTGCGCAGGGAGCCCCCCACCAAGGGTCGCAGCGGATTTGATGTGCGCGGCAATAAGCTGGTATCAAAGGAAGGCGATTGGATCCCGTTAAAAATTGGTAATGGCACGGCCATCAGTGATCACGACGAAAATCTGGTGATGTCGACCATAGCCGGTATGCCTAAATACCAGGATTTAATCATGCAGGTAGACGACACCTTTATTTGCCCTGGGGTAAATGTAGGTACCGGGCATGTTAATTACGAAGGCTCGGTGTTGGTGAACGGTGATGTTACAGAAAACATGCACGTTAAAGCCAAAGGTGATGTCACTGTTAATGGATTCGCTGAATCGGCAATGATTGAGGCTGGTGGCGACATCATTATTACCGAAGGTGCCATGGGCAAACAACAGGATGTAATGCGCGAGTACACCTGTCAGTTAAAAGCCGGCGGCAGTATCTATATTCAGCACGGCCAGGGCGTTGACATTCTTTGCGGAGGCAGTTTAAACGTAGGGCGCCAACTGGCACACTGCCGGGTTAACTCAGGCGGAGGCGTTATAATCGGGCGACCAGAGCATCCTCAGGGCAATATCTTTGCCTGTGAAGTCAGCAGCCAGGGGCCGGTCATCGCGGGAACCGTTGGAGCAATTTCTGGTAGCACCCTGCGAATCGACTTCAGTAACGGTTTCAATCAGTTACAGGCTCGTAAAGAATTTTTTGAGGAATTGCTTCAACAAATCCGCTCGAATGCAGTGCGACACAAGGAAAAAATTGATCTAATTAATAACCGGGTGGTCCCCAAGTCGCTGCTTGCCAAAGTAACGGAAGCCAAAGAGATGTTGAGGCATGAAACGACCTTACTGTCGTGGATGGAAAGCAAATCAGTAGAACTGCTGGAAGCCAAATTACATTACCAACAAGCCGCACATTTAATCGCGACCAAAAAGATGTATTCAGGGGTAACCGTAAAGCTCAATAACCGTACCTGGCGTTCAGAGCGGGAATACGAACGAGCTAAGGTAAGCTACGACATGCATCAATGGAAATATGAGCCTATTACCTGATTGGTAACGTGTAGATGTTTGAACGTTTCAGGAAATTAATGCAAACACCTAACACGTTGTGATAACCGGCGGTTGGTCAATTGTGGTTTTGCGGGGTGTTGTTGCACTGCAAAACCACATAGCACTATTCTGCCACTACTGTTTCAACCAACTTGCCCAACAGTATTAATGATTCTTGCCACCCCAAGTAACACATGTCTGGCGGTATTACATCTGGAATACCCGCTTGCTCAATATGCATCTCTGTACCACACAGGACTTTCTTTAAGGTAATGGTAACGAGAATTTCTCCCGGCAGGTTTGGGTCATCAAATTTGTCTGTGTATCGAATTAATTCATTGGGAACCAATTCAAGGTACTCCCCACCAAAGGAGTGCATATTGCCTGACGAAAAATTCGTAAATGACATTTTGAAAGTACCACCAACCACTGCATTGATATGATCAACGTTGCAGGTAAATCCATTGGGAGGAAGCCATTTTGATAATGCAGCACCATCAAGGAATGCCCGGTAAATCAATTCAGGCTCTGCACGAAAAACCCGATGAATGTTAATTGTGTTAGTGGCCATACAATTGCTCCTAATTTGATAATTCATTTGGCATGCAGACTCACCCACCCTAACAATCTCTGCATGACGCCCAGAACCAATACATTACACTCAGCGGTAGAGTGTTACCTATTTATTTCGATCGCGTAAATAAAGGTAGTGGTAACCTTTCGGCCAATTAAGGAGTTCGCGGATATCGCTTCGCCATTCAGGGACGACAGCAAGTATGATCTGTTCTGTTAGGTAGCTATTTAAGCTCTTACAAAAAATGGTGAAAACGCGGTGTTTGTTCTATGAAAGGATTAGCTCACACAATCACGTTTCGGCTATCATTACCTTTCCGCCGTGTTGGCGACGCGCCAGATACAGTGCCTGACTGGCCCTTTCGTACCAGTCGGCGAAGGTTTCGCCTTCTTGTAACGCGGCCAAACCAATTGAGAATGGCAACTCGCGGATATCGGGTCTTTGGTGCGTCTCAACCGCTTCTTTTAGCCGCTCAGCCAGCACTTTAGAAGCAGATATTGGAGTTTGCGGACACAATACAATAATTTGTTCTGAGCTCCAGCGACCGGCAATGTCTACTTCGCGAACACAAGATAAACAAATCCTGGCTAACTCTTTTATGCCTTCTTCATTAATTAACGGCCTGCTGTTCATCTGTCTTACAGAATGACTGGTAAAATCAAATAAAATCAAACTGGCGGCAGTATGAAAACGGTTAAAGCGCGACACTTCGTCTTCGGCTCGATGCAGCATAAAATTGCGGTTGTACAGATTGGTTGCCGTATCGTGTGAAGACAAAAACTCCAGCATGCGGTTTTTTTCAAGCAGAACCGTTTGAAGATTCTCCATTTCATCCTGCTTGTGCCGCATTTCACGCGAACAACGACGCAGCAAATTTTTTCGCCAAATCAGCGTTGCCAGCACAATACCGCCGCAAAACACTACCATGATTCCCAGGCGGAAGTCCTGTTGCCTTTGGCTCTTTACGTTATTCCAACGTTTATAAATAGCAACACTGGTGGCTTCGGGAATGCGTTCAATCGCAGAATTGAGAACGGGTACCAGCTCAGCATGCGCTCTGTTCACCCCCATTCGCAATAAATGCATGGGCTCGACATATCCGGTAATTGCCATGTCTTGCAGGTTCATTCGGTTCAATTCCGAATTCACACTTAGCATTGCTCCTGCCATTACATCCACATTACCACGCACTAATTCCCTCACAGCATCAGTTTCTGAATTCATTAACTGCAGCCTGATATCGGGGTAATAACGTGCTAAGTATTCAGCTAAATAACTGTTTTTGTCGACGGCGACCAACTGATGAGTTAAACCATCTACGCCGTGATACATCACATCATAACTATCACTGACTAGCACATTGGGGGTAGCAAAATACGGCGAGGTAAAACTCAGAAAAGTACGGTGAGCGTAAGACTGTGCAAGCATGGGCAACACCATGCACTTACCAGTTTGTACAAATTCCAGTGATTGCTGCCAGCTATCGGTTGCAACCAACTCAAATTTGATGTCGGCGAGTTCACCTATAACTTCCAGGTATTCCGCAGAAATGCCAACATGCGCGCCATTGCGCAGCATTTCATACGGCACCCACGAAGGATTAATACAATAGGTAACTGTTGATGGCGAAGCAGTTGCAGAAGACGTCATACCTAAAGATAAGGCAGAAAACACCAGCCATCGCACTAAAATAGCTTTAAACTTGAACATGGTAACACTGTATTCTTATTTCAGTTAAGTATGCGTTTTCACAGGAGTGAAATCAACTTAAACAGTACAGAAAAGCCAATGAAACAGGTAGTTAAGAGCTTATAGTTACCTTAAAACAGAACGTTTGGTCGCGACATGTTCAAATAACGAGGCGCTAATGCGCCTCGTTCCAACTTAGGTTTTAAAGCATTTCTACCGCTAACGCGACGCCTTCACCACCGCCGATACACAAAGACGCAATCCCTTTGGATTTACCTTGTTGTTTCAGCGCATGAAGTAGCGTTACCAGAATACGTGCACCTGACGCACCAATCGGGTGACCCAACGCACACGCACCGCCTTTCACATTCACTTTTGCAGCATCAAGACCTAACTTCTTGATTGCTAACATAGTTACCATAGCAAACGCTTCATTGATTTCGTATAAATCAACATCGTCTTTGGTCCAGCCTGCTTTATCGAGTACTCTTTCCATTGCCCCAACAGGCGCAACAGTAAAGTCTTCCGGCTTAATCGAGTTCGTTGCATGAGCCACTACTTTCGCCAGCGGTGTTAACCCCAGTGCCGCCGCTTTTGATTCACTCATTACCAACAGTGCTGCTGCACCGTCTGAAATTGAACTTGAGTTGGCAGCAGTAACGGTACCATCGCGCTTAAATGCGGGGCGAAGCGTTGGAATTTTCTCAGGTTTGGCACCCAGCGGGCCTTCGTCGGTATCAACCACAACATCACCCTTGCGCGTGGCAACCGTGATCGGCGTGATCTCATCGTTAAACGTTCCTGAACTGATCGCCTCATTTGCTTTTGATAACGAACCGATGGCGAATTCGTCCATCATTTCGCGGGTCAATCCTTCTGCATCAGCGGTTGCCTGAGCAAAGCAGCCCATTGCCTGACCGTCATAGGCGTTTTCCAAACCGTCCAGCATCATGTGGTCCATAACCTGACCATGCCCCATGCGATAACCCGCGCGGGCTTTAGGCAGTAAATAAGGTGCATTACTCATGCTTTCCATACCACCCGCTACAATTACTTCGGCACTGCCAGACTGAATCATATCAGACGCCAGCATAACGGCTTTTAAACCTGAACCACATACCTTGTTAATCGTAACGACACCGGCTGCCAGTGGTAATTCAGCCTTTAAAGACGCCTGACGAGCTGGCGACTGTCCTAAACCTGCAGGCAATACACATCCCATAATCACTTCATCGATGACATTGACGTCAATACCACCACACACAGACTTAATTGCTTCCGCACCCAGGTCTGTTGCGGGTAACGCCGACAAACCACCCATAAAACCACCCATGGGAGTACGTTTTGCAGCGACGATAACGACAGATTCTTTACTCATAGTTTCCTTGCCTCATTTAGGTTTTACACAAACAGTTAATACCAACCTGTAGAATAAGTGTTACGAGTGGCGCACTTATCCCGTCAGTAATTTACCAACAACGACAGATCACGTTCAGCTGCGGTCTGTTTATTGTTCCCGGTTACCGGTTACCGGTAAGCCGGAACCGCATCATTGCTTTTATTTGCTTGCCGATTTTTTGCACGGCTATGTGCAGTTAACTCAACACCTGCACACGAACAAAAGCAATCATTACAACAAAAATAAACAAGCCTTAGCTTACACCTGTATACAAAAATAAACACAAGACTTTGGTTTTATAGAAAGCCTCGCACTTCACGCCATTGACGTTAATGAATTGTTACTTTACCTTTACGTTAACTCAACCTAACGTTAACGTAAACTGCAGTCTGTTTACAATACAACACTACCGGGTAACTACAGGTGAGACTTTAGGAAATCGGCTAATGACCAATCAAGAAAATGAATCAACCTACACCATCGGAGAACTTGCCAGGGAATTCGATATTACCCCGCGTTCAATACGTTTTTATGAAGAACAGTCATTGCTGAGCCCCAAACGTACCGGACAGAACCGTATCTACTGTAACAAAGACCGCGTCAGGTTAAAGCTAATTATGCGTGGTAAGAGGTTGGGCTTCTCATTAGCCGAAATAAAAAATCTGTTCGAGTTGTACGACAGCAACCCGAATTCCAGTGTGCAGTTGAAAACCATGCTGCAACTGACCGAACAAAAACGAGCCGTACTTCGACAGCAATTACACGACATTCAAATGCTCATGACAGAGTTAGATGACGTTGAAACACGTTGCCGCGAAGAGTTAGCCGATTTACTAAGAGGTGAATAAAATGACAGCCCACTACCCTACCCTTAATTTCGCGTTAGGCGAAGACATTGACATGTTGCGCGACCACGTTTTTCAATTTGCGCAAAACGAAATTGCTCCGCTTGCAGCTAAAGCCGATGAAGACAATGCCTTTCCCAATGCCCTTTGGCCCAAATTAGGTGAAATGGGATTACTCGGCGTTACCGTAAGTGAGCAATACGGCGGCGCAGATATGGGCTATCTGGCCCACACCGTTGCTATGGAAGAAATCAGCCGTGCGTCAGGCGGTATCGGCTTGAGCTACGGCGCGCACTCTAACCTTTGCGTCAATCAGATTTACAAAAACGGTAACGATGCACAGCGCGAAAAATACCTGCCAAAACTGGTAAGCGGTGAACACATTGGTGCATTGGCAATGAGCGAACCGAATGCCGGTTCAGACGTAGTAAGCATGAAGCTGGCAGCTAAAAAGGTGGGCGATAAATATATCCTCAACGGGAACAAAATGTGGATCACAAATGGTCCTGATGCCCATACCTTTGTGATTTACGCTAAAACCGATGTCAACGCAGGCCCCAAAGGTATTACCGCGTTTATAGTTGAACGCGATTTCCCGGGTTTCAGCCGCGCACAAAAGCTCGACAAACTGGGTATGCGCTCATCGAACACCTGTGAACTGGTGTTTAAAGACTGTGAGGTGCCTGAAGAAAACGTACTGGGCGAAGTGGGTGGCGGTGTACGCGTACTCATGAGCGGCCTGGATTACGAGCGTCTGGTATTGTCGGGTGGCCCACTGGGCATCATGCAATCGTGCATGGACATCGTTGTACCCTATATCCACGACCGCCAGCAATTTGGCCAGTCAATTGGAGAATTCCAGTTGGTGCAAGGCAAAGTAGCCGACATGTACACGCAAATGAATGCAGCAAGAGCGTATGTTTACGCTGTTGCAAAAGCCTGCGATCGCGGCGAAACCACCCGTAAAGATGCAGCAGGCGCTATTCTTTATTCTGCCGAGCTGGCAACCAAAATGGCGCTGGACGCTATCCAGCTGCTGGGCGGCAACGGCTACATCAACGAATACCCTACCGGTCGCTTACTGCGCGATGCCAAGCTGTATGAAATTGGCGCGGGGACGTCGGAAATTCGTCGTATGTTGATTGGCCGCGAATTGTTTAAAGAAACCGCATAATCATTCAGGCAGTTAACGACAGAAAAAAGAGGAGGCGCTATGCCTGTACTCAATACCAATATAAACAACCAGTCTGAAGCCTATAAAAATAACTACCAGGCCATGCAGAACGTGGTGGCAGATTTGCAAAAGACCATTGCACAAATCATGCTGGGGGGCGGCGAGAAATACGTTGCCCGCCATAAGGAAAAAGGCAAATTATTACCCCGCGAACGCATTGATGCGTTGCTGGATGCAGGATCACCGTTCCTTGAAATTGGCCAGTTAGCCGCCTGGAATGTGTATGAAGATTATGTACCCTGCGCGGGTGTCATTGCGGGTGTAGGCATAGTGAGCGGCGTGGAGTGTATGATCGTTGCCAACGATGCCACGGTTAAAGGCGGCAGCTATTACCCGTTAACCGTGAAAAAGCACTTACGGGCCCAGGCGATTGCAGAACAATGTCACCTGCCATGTATCTACCTGGTAGACAGCGGCGGCGCCAACCTGCCCCGTCAGGATGAAGTATTCCCGGATCGCGAACACTTTGGCCGTATTTTCTTTAATCAGGCCAGAATGTCATCGCAAAACATTCCGCAAATTGCCGTAGTAATGGGTTCGTGTACCGCTGGTGGTGCTTATGTTCCGGCCATGGCCGACGAAAGTGTGATTGTAAAGCAGCAAGGCACTATCTTTTTGGCTGGCCCGCCACTGGTAAAAGCCGCAACAGGTGAAGAAGTAACGGCCGAAGAATTAGGCGGTGGTGACGTACACACCCGCATTTCCGGTGTTGCCGATCACCTGGCTAATAACGACCACCACGCGCTGCAAATTGCCCGTGATGCCGTTGCGCGTTTAAATCGCAAAAAGCCCGTCACGGTAACCCAAGAGCCCATCAAGGCACCGCGCTACCCGGCGCATGAACTGTACGGTATTGTACCGCAGGACCTGCGTCAGCCGTTTGATGTGCGCGAAGTCATTGCCCGTATTGTAGACGACTCCGACTTTGATGAATTCAAAGCGCGTTACGGTACTACACTGGTCTGCGGCTTTGGCCGCTTACACGGTATGCCCGGTGGCATTGTGGCAAACAACGGTATTTTGTTCAGCGAGTCAGCGCAAAAAGGCGCACATTTCATTGAACTGTGTTGTCAGCGCAAAATCCCGCTGATATTCCTGCAAAACATCACCGGCTTTATGGTGGGTAAACAATACGAAGCCGATGGCATTGCCAAACACGGCGCCAAAATGGTGAACGCCGTGGCTTGCGCAAACGTGCCCAAACTCACCGTATTAATTGGCGGTAGCTTTGGTGCCGGTAACTACGGCATGTGTGGTCGAGCTTACGATCCGCGCTTTATGTTTATGTGGCCCAACGCCCGCATTTCCGTAATGGGTGGCGAACAGGCGGCAGGCGTACTGGCACAGGTGAAAAAAGAGCAAAAACTGCGTGCTGGGGAAACCTGGACCCCCGAGGAAGAACGCGCGGTTAAACAACCGGTCATTGATAACTACGAGCAGCAAGGTCATCCCTATTACGCTTCTGCGCGTTTATGGGACGACGGCGTAATTGATCCGGCGCAAACCCGCAATGTACTGGCTTTAGCGCTGAGCGCCAGTTTAAACAAACCCATTGAAGACACCCAGTTTGGCGTGTTCAGAATGTAAGGAACCACCATGACTCAAGATATTCTTTACAACGTTGATGACAGGGGCGTAGCCAGCATCACACTGAACCGCCCGGAAAAACACAATGCTTTCGACGACACCATGATTGCCGAGCTTACCCGCTGTTTTGAGCAGGCAGGCAGCGATCCTGCTGTGCGTGCAGTGGTACTGGCCAGCAATGGCAAAAACTTCTGCGCCGGTGCTGACGCGGGCTGGATGCAACGCATGGCTGCCTACAGTGAAGTACAAAACCGCACTGATGCCCTGCAATTAGCGGCGATGCTACAAACCTTATATCGCCTGCCCAAACCCACCATTGCCCGTGTGCAAGGTGCAGCATTTGGCGGCGCGGTAGGTTTAATTGCTTGCTGCGATATTGCGATAGCCTGCAAGCTCAGTAAGTTTTGTTTAAGTGAAGTAAAACTCGGTTTGATCCCGGCCACCATCAGCCCTTACGTAATTGAAGCGATGGGTAAACGCGTAGCAAAGCGCTATTTCCAAACTGCTGAAGTGTTTTCGGCATACCGGGCACGTCGCCTGGGTCTGGTGAGTGAAGCGGTAAGCGAAGAACAATTAGACGACGAAGTAAACACGCTTTTGTCGGCCCTGTTGCGCAACGGTCCGAATGCGGTAGCTCAAGCCAAAGCGCTGGTCGATAAGGTTGCTGGCGCCCCCATAGACGGGACGATGATGCAGACAACCAGTGATTGGATTGCGCGTATTCGTGTGTCTGAGGAAGGTCAGGAAGGCTTAAATGCTTTCCTGGAGAAACGTGTACCTGCCTGGGTAAAGGAGTCTGAATAATGATCCATAAATTATTGATTGCCAACCGAGGGGAGATTGCGTGTCGCGTAATGTGCACAGCCAAGGCCATGCACATCCCCACCGTGGCGGTATATTCTGATGCTGACAGTCAATCCATGCATACCCATATGGCAGATGAAGCGGTTGCTATTGGCCCGGCACCCGCCGCGCAAAGCTATCTGGTGCAAGATAAAATCATTGCTGCCGCTAAAGCCACTGGTGCCAATGCAATTCACCCCGGTTATGGCTTTCTGTCTGAAAATGCCGGTTTCGCCCGCCGTTGCGAGGCCGAAGGCATTATTTTTGTTGGGCCACCCGCCAGCGCCATTGACGCAATGGGCTCAAAGTCCAAAGCCAAGCAGATTATGGAGCAAGCGGGCGTGCCATTGGTACCAGGCTATCATGGAGATGATCAGGATGAGCAAACGCTGTTAAACGCCGCTCGCGAGATTGGCTTTCCTGTTATGTTAAAAGCAGCGGCCGGTGGCGGCGGCAAAGGCATGCGTCAGGTTATGCAGGAAGCGGATTTTGACGCCGCACTGGCAGCCGCCAAACGCGAAGCCAAAGCCAGCTTTGGCGACGACACCATGCTGGTCGAAAAATTCCTTACTCAGCCACGCCATGTTGAAATCCAGGTATTTTGCGACAGCCACGGCAATGGCGTGTACTTGTTTGAACGCGACTGTTCGGTACAGCGACGCCATCAAAAAATTATTGAGGAAGCCCCTGCTCCAGGTTTGTCTGAACAAGTGCGCAAACACATGGGTGAAAGTGCCCTGGATGCCGCTAAAGCTATCGGTTATGTAGGCGCAGGTACTGTAGAGTTTCTGCTCGATGGCGATGCCTTTTACTTTATGGAAATGAATACGCGTTTACAGGTTGAACACCCAGTAACGGAATACATAACCGGTGAAGATTTGGTTGCCTGGCAACTCAGCGTAGCCCAGGGCAATCCTTTACCTAAATCCCAGGAACAATTAACTTGTAACGGGCACGCCTTTGAAGTGCGGGTATACGCAGAAGATCCCGATAACGGCTTCTTGCCCTCAACCGGTACGCTAAGTCATTTACATTTTCCGCAGGTCTCGGAATCGGTTCGTATTGATACAGGTTTTCAGCAAGGCGATACGGTATCAGTACATTACGATCCCATGATTGCCAAAGTGATCACCTGGGGTAGAAATCGCGAAGAAGCCCGCCTTCGTATGCTGGCATGTCTGAAAGACACCCATGTAGTGGGCGTTACCACTAACATCGGCTACGTGAACCGGGTAATGCAACATCATGCATTTGCCGACGCCCACTTGACGACGCATTTTATCCCGCACCACGAAGCCGAATTAATTGCACCTGTAATGGCTGATTCGTTGCTGCCCGTAATGGCTTTACAACTGCTGTTAAATCAGCAACCTGCGGACACCAGTGAATTAACCAACTGGCGCATGAATCATTGCTTTAAGCAGCAATTGCAGCTTGAGTGTAACGGACGCAGTGTTGTGTTAGCCGTCACCTCGCACGCGCAGCACTACACTATTGAGCTTAGCGAACAGCAATGGCAAGTCAGCGGTAGCTGGCAACACGGCACACTTCACTGTGAAATTAATGGCCACCGAAGTAAACACAAACTGGCCTGTGTAAATGAATCAGCTAACCAGTGGGCGTTGTTCTGGCAAGCGGAAACGCTACTCTTCGCTCAGGCACCAATTGATATTGGTGTACACGACGACAGCCACGACAGCGGGTGCGTTGCCCCAATGAACGGGACCATTGTTAAACTGCTGGTAGAGGCCAACTCGCCGGTTAAAAAAGGCACGCCGTTACTGGTAATGGAAGCTATGAAGATGGAACACAATGTTACTGCGCCGTCTAACGGTATGGTGAGCGAGTTTTACTATAATGCCGGCGACCTGGTGGATGGCGGTACATCACTACTGGAGTTTGTAGCCGATGACGCGTAACTACCCTTCCAAAGTCAGTATTGTTGAAGTAGGCCCAAGGGACGGTTTGCAAAACGAAGCGCAAACCATCCCATTGCAGGCCAAAACCGACTTTATTCATGCGCTGGCCAGAGCCGGGTTGAATCGCATTGAGGCTGGCAGTTTTGTGTCGCCCAAATGGGTGCCGCAGATGGCCGACTCTGCTCAGGTGTTTGCGGCAATAAATCGCACGCCTGGTGTCACTTTCAGCGCCTTAACCCCCAACGATAAAGGCATGCAGGCTGCCATTAACGCCGGTGTTGATGAGGTGGCAATTTTTGCCGCGGCGTCGGAGGCATTTTCTCAGCGCAATATTAATTGCAGCATAGCCGATAGCCTGAAACGCTTTGAAAATGTTATGCAAATGGCAAACGATCAAGGATTGCGCGTGCGTGGCTATTTGTCTTGCGTGATGGGCTGCCCTTACGAGGGTGATATCGCTCCGGATAAAGTGGCTGATGTATGCAAAACCCTGCTCGACATGGGCTGCTACGAAGTATCATTAGGCGACACTATTGGCGTCGGCACACCGGGGCACACTCACCGTTTACTGGATACCCTGCTAAGGGATGTTGAAGCAACAAAGCTCGCGGCTCACTTCCATGACACTTATGGTCAGGCACTGGCTAACCTGGTAGTGGCACTGCAATATGGCATTTCCACTATCGACAGTGCTGCTGGCGGTCTTGGAGGTTGCCCTTACGCCGCTGGGGCCAGTGGCAATGTTGCCACAGAAGATGTGGTGTACATGTTAAACGGAATGGGGATTGAAACCGGCGTAAATCTGAATGCGGTGCTCGCCGCTTCAAATGCCATGTTTGGTCATTTGGAGCGCAAACCTACCTCGCGAACCTATACCGCGATGTTGGCAAAGTGTAACCGCAGCTTTTAACCACAGCTCACCTACCGCCCGCGCTATTCGGCTTTTCGATGGTGCGGGAAATGTAGCCTTTTGGCTAACTTTTCAAACCAAAGTGTAAATCTTCTGCAAAGGCGCTGCTTTGCGGGAATTTTTCAACTCAAAATGTGACCAATCATCAGAATAGATTTGTTTAGTGCACTCGTGCCTGATCAAATCAAAATATCAATTGGTTTGCGGAGATAACTATGTCAGTTGCAATAACTTCTTCATATAGTTTGGGGAAAAATCTGGTTCGAATAATGCCATTATGTCTGGTGTTGATGTTAACGGCATGTGGCAGCAGTGAAACAAACACCACAGTAACGGATTCCAACTCATCCAGCAGTAGCAGTGATCAATCGGGTTCAGACAGTTCATCGGGTACTAGTGGCGATAGCACAGATGACGATACAACCGACGACAGTGGCGATGATAGCAGTGCTGATGACACATCAGACGATTCATCGGATGACGACACTACAGGAGCGGCTTGTAGTGAAAGCGGTGAAATGGCCGAGTTAGTGTGCAAAGCTGAGGCCTTTATCGAGACATTAAGTACTACTCAGCAAAACAATTTGATTTACGATTTCAACGACAGCACAGCAAAAACAACCTGGTCTAACTTACCCTCAGTGTCGCGCAACGGCCTTCGTATAGGTAGCCTAAGTGACACGCAGTTAGATGCCGCATTGGCCGTAATGATGGTTGCCTTAACCGAGCAGGGCTTTGATGATTTGGAAGGCCTGTTAGCTGCCGATGATTACCTGGTGGACATTGGTGGTGGCAGCGCCTATGGCTCGGCGAATTACTATATTGCCTTTATTGGCGAGCCATCCGTAACAGATGACTGGATGCTGCAATTCGGCGGACACCACATGGCGTTTAATATCACCTACATTGGCGGTACGGGCTACCCGGTGCCAATGCACGAAGGTGTAGAGCCGAAAGCCAGCTTCGAAATTAATTCATCAACTTACGCCCCGCTGAAGGATGAGGGAGATGCGCTTGTGGCCATGTTTGAAGGCTTAACCGACAGCGAGTTCAACACGGCCTATTTAACAGGCGAATGGTACTCAGATGTGTTAGTTGGCCCAGATAACGGCAATGGCACCTACCCGTCAGATTATCCGACAGGCAGCGACCGAAAAGGGGTACTGGTCTCAGATTTGACAGCAGAACAGCAAGCACTGGTAACCGCTGCCATTAGTACCTGGGTAAATGATTATCCTGCCAATGTGGCCAATCATTTACTGGCCGATTACACCAGTGAGGAAGCCTTCGCCGATACCTACATTGCGTTTGCAGGATCCTCATCGAGCACTATTAACGTGGATTCCAATGGCACATACATGCGCATTGATGGCCCGCGAATTTGGCTAGAACTGGTATGTCAAAACGGTGTAATTGTTAGAAATCAAACACATTACCATACGATTTTCCGCGATAAGTCATACGATTACGGCAATAGTTTATAATGTTAACCTTACGGGCATTTCTGCTGTTTCTGAGCGTGACGTGGGCCTTATCAGCTCACGCTCACCCTGCCAGTCAAAGTCAGATTGAAATTAGTCGTGACTATCAGCAGGTAACGTTTTTACTCTCGTTACCGCTCGACCAGCTTGCCGTAGCCTTGCCATCGGCGAGCCGGTGGCAATTTGCTAAAGAACCAGATATTGCGGTATTAAACCGTTATCTGAATCAACACATGTCACTGCTTCAGTCTGATCATCCGTTGGAGATTCGCTTCGGACAGAGTTGGTTAAGCGAGGAAAACAGCGAGTTCGTTGTAAAAGTACCCGCTACTGCCTTTTTTAAGGCATCACAAGAGCAAACATTGCAACTCACCTATGATGTTATCCAGCACAAAGTAATCAATCATCAAACGGTGGTAACAATGGCAAATGATATCTATCAAGGTACGCTGGTCGATGGCCCTGCTCTGCTTGGCGTATTACGGTACAAACACAACCACGTTGCAATCGCCGCTGTAACGCCTGAACTTCCGGTAATGATGAGTCTGTTTACCCATGGCATGGCCCACATCGTAACCGGTAGCGATCATCTGGCATTTTTACTGTGTTTATTGTTAGTGAATGGATTAACCATTCGACACCGCAAGTGGCATCAACACCGTGCTAGCGTTACCGATAGCATTAAACTCGTCAGTGCTTTTACCCTGGGTCACACCATCACACTGCTCGCCAATCTGTTATTGCCGGTACCAGTGATCAGCAATTGGATAGAAGTTGCGGTGGCCGTTACCGTATTGGTCAGCGCCATACACGTTATGGTACCGGTTTTTACCAGACAACCTTATTGGATTGCGGCGGGTTTTGGACTCATCCACGGTATGGCATTTTCATCGGCAATAAATGTTACCGGGCTTAGCGCCTCTACAACCGCACTCGCAGCCATGAGTTTTAATTTGGGTATTGAATGCGTTCAGATAGGGTTAGTCTGCTTACTGGTGCCTTGTATTAACCTATGGCGACAAACCCGAATGTACACCACATTGCGAATGACTTTAGCCTCGTTAGTGGTGGCCCTGTCGGTGGTCTGGGTGATTCAGCGCATGTCGCCCTTTATGGCAAATGTTGACACCTCCCTCACCGCCACTGTGTTAACACAATTACTGGGGATTGGATTACTTGGCACTGCACTGTTGTATGCTTGCCATCCGAAACGCAAACAACAATGCGTGTCGCACACATACCATTGATCATCAGGATTTCTCTGCTGGCAGAATAAGGGTTAGCAAAATGCCAATCAACAGAGCGACAGCCATTATTGCGATAATGTCTATTTGAGTAGTGGCCGCCAGTACGGCATACCCCGCACCAAACGCCAGCAGAATAATCCCAATAGCGGTGTTACTGAATGCGACCAGTTCAGTGCGTTGCTGCCCTTCCTTAACATCCAGACTATAAGTCTTGCGCCCGGCTCTTACACCAGTATGTGCCAACGCCAGCACAAAAAAACACACTCCCGCAGCATACACACTGTTGCCGGGTAACCAGTAATGTAATCCGCAGGCAATGAGCGCCAGCCACCCCGATAACTGCAAGGTTAAACGCGCGCTTATATCGGCTATTTTTCCCCACATAAACGATGAAAGCATCGTTGCCAATGCCTGCGCAGCCAAAAAATAAGGTAATAATTGCATGGCATCCTGCTCACTTTGCACCATAAAGTAAGGTGCCAATAGTGCGCTATGCACGAAAAATCCCCGAACCGCAATAAAGCGCCATACGGTGCTATCTACTTTCCATTTGATACCATCACCTTGCCTGGAAGGCGATTCAACCTCTGTGCGATTACTGATAAGTGCCAGCAATCCCAACAAGTATGAAAGCGACGCAAATGCAATAATAGCCACAGCCAGCGACTTGTCGAGTTGATTACTCCACCAGGTAAACGGTACAGCAATACAGAGTGTGAGGACGCCCGACAATGTAGAGGCCATCCCCAATACTCTACCACGCTGACCTTTGCTAACGATATCAGCCTGAATATCCTTCATGGTTAACGAGCAAACCGACCGGCCCAGACTGAGTAATATTAATCCCAAGAGAATGCCGTAACCTGCCTGAACGCCATCAAATGTTGAAGCAGCCAGCGCAATGCCTGTCACTGCGAGAAACTGCAATACCATCCCAGTTCGCCACACCTTGTGTCTGGCTGGCATGTTGCGCAACCATACGCCCAGTAAGGCTTGCGGCAATAACGCGCCTGACTCACGAATAGGAACCAGCCAGCTTACCATCCACACCGGCGCGCCCACCACCAGCATCAGCGCCGGTAGCGTTGTTTTTGCCGATATCAACAGGTCGGCTAGTTTGCTCGCACAAAGGGATGCAATGAGTTGGCGATGGCGTTTATTCATCGGTTACTTCCATGATCGCACTGATGACGTGCCAAAAAATACATAAGGGGATAACGGCTATTTGGTTTTACGCCTACAAAGAAAGAAAGGATCGCACTGCGCTCATATTAATGACTTACCAGGCCATTTTCGGCTAGTACTTTGATATTCTCCAGGCCCACTTCCATGTCCCGGCCTAATTTGTCATCAAACGTAAGCAGTTTATAGCGATCGATGATATTTAAACCCACATCTCCCTGGCTGGACCAGGTAACACGGATACCATTATTTGACGCGTCAAGACGGATTTCACCAGTGGCTTCAATACCTTGGGTAACATTGTGCAAGGAATATGTGAGCATGCGGTTAAATTGCAGGGAGTCAATTTGAATTGAGCCAATTCCCAATACATCGCTTTGCCATTGAACACGCATGCCTATTGCCCGGTCGGGCCCATCGTAAGAATAAATTGCAACCGGATCGAGCCGCCCCCAGCTACTCCATTGTTGCCATTTTTTAAGGTCGACAACCATGGGGTAAATGACACTGGCTGGCGCCTCAATTTCAATTGAGCGCTCAACCCTGTATTCACTGGGCAAAACCACCCCAACTAATCCAACAAAGATCAGTATGATGATTAGATTTAATGCTGCTTTGCTCCCCGGCATAGCATCCCCTGTTAGTGTTGACCCAGGAGGATTATAACATCAATTTAACAAATTGAGAGATTTACGGCATTTTTTGATTGTAACAGGCAAAAAATATAGTCAATTACCTTTTGGGCATTGGCATCTGAGAGCCATTTACATTCAAAACCCGACGTTTCCTGCCAGATTTGGCCGGCATTTGGCGTGCGCGTTGACGCCATACATCTACCATTAACAATATTGATTGCGTCATCATGGATGCCCAGCACGCAAGTTGCCAGAACATCCCACATAAAATAAGTAAATTCGTAGGCAGGAATGGCCGTCACCGTTGCGGCCCAGCATTGCCCGGCCAATTCAGCCAATGGCGTGCCCAGCGCAGACAACTTCTCCAGGAAATCCCAACTTACTGGTAACCGGTTCGTTGCATCTAAAGGCACCAACACCAGCGGTAATTCCGCAGCCAATAAATCATAGGTTGCCTGAGGGTGCCAATACGCATTCCATTCGGCAGTACCGTTGTGATCGTGCATCGCCACATTACCACGCACATCGATAGCGCCGCCCATCCACACTACTTTTGCAATGTTACGCTTTAATTCAGCAGAACAATTAATTGCGGCTGCCAGATTAGAAGCCGGGCCGGTCATTAATACCGTAACCGGCACGTTACTGGCCGAGATAATCTGAGACATCAATTGATGCGCAGGTTCAGTAACACGCTGCGCATAATTGGCATGACTGCGAAGAAACGCTGGCAACGCTCTGCAAAACCGGGGTTGCGCGCGCCAGTCTGCGGGAAAGGGATTGGGGCCGATAATATTCCCTACAGCCACTTTCACGTTGGTTGCATTAAACATATGCAATATTTTTAAGGTAGATTCCAGTGCGTCATCCGGGTAGCAATCGGCTGGTGTAATACACACAGCTTTGAGTTCAATGTGCGGCATACACAGCAGTAAAATCAACGAAAGTAAATCGTCGATCCCACCGTCGTGGTCGAAAATTACGGGTTGTTTAGACATGTGAAGTATTCATTCTGAAAACGATAAAAAACAGTAGAAAAGCGAGTTTGATGTATACCAATTCGCGCAGAAATTGGGTATTACATTACAATAATTCCAACAGAATTCCAGCTTATTTAAATCTTTATAAATACTGGCTTGAGCAATATTTATACTCAGCGTAAGATAGTGAAAATTAATATAATTTATAGTGCAGTGATTCAGTGCTGAACACTGTCAACTTCAGGTACTTGCCCGACCACTTGGGTATCTGCCGACTGTGCGTGTCAGAAGGAGAATAGAATGGCCGACAACAGCTCTCGTTATATCAGTAACCTAACCCGAGATACTTATGCTCTCATCCTCGCAGGAGGACGAGGTTCACGATTACATGAGCTGACCACCTGGCGTGCCAAACCCGCCCTGTATTTTGGTGGTAAATTCCGCATTATCGACTTCCCTCTATCTAATTGTATTAATTCAGGTATTCGCCGCATTGGGGTCATTACTCAATACAAGTCTCACTCGCTTATCCGCCACCTGGTTCGTGGCTGGGGTCACTTCAAGAAAGAATTAGGTGAGTCAGTTGAAATTCTGCCAGCATCGCAGCGCTTTTCCGAAAACTGGTATGAAGGGACTGCCGATGCAGTATTCCAGAACATCGATATTATTCGTGAAGAATTACCCAAGTACGTTATGATTTTGTCTGGCGACCACATCTATCGTATGGACTACGGTGATCTGCTGGCAAGGCACGTAGAAACCGGCGCCAAGATGACGGTGTGCTGTATGAAAGTTCCCGTTGAAGAAGCCGCCGGTGCGTTTGGTGTTATGTCGGTGGATGAAGAACTGCGTATCACAGGTTTCGCTGAAAAACCGGCCTCCCCCGATCCGCTGCCTGGCGAACCAGATATGTGTCTGGCATCAATGGGGAACTACGTTTTCGATACTGAGTTCCTGTTTGAACAATTACGTCGTGATGCTGAAACATCAGGCTCTGAACGTGATTTTGGTAAAGATATTATTCCTAGCATTATTCAGGATCACGATGTCTACGCCTATCCGTTCCAAAGTAACGATAACGAACACGTTTACTGGCGTGATGTAGGTACACTGGATTCATTCTGGGAAGCCAACATGGAAATGGTGGCGCCTGTACCTGCTCTTAACCTGTATGATCGTAAATGGCCTATCTGGACCTATCAGGAGCAGTTACCACCAGCAAAATTTGTATGGGAAGATCAGGACCGTCGTGGTGAAGCTATTAACTCAGTCGTCTCTGGTGGCTGTATTATTTCGGGCTCAACACTGCGTCGTTCTTTGTGTTTCTCTAACGTTCGTGTTCACTCATACGGCTTGATTGAAGAAGCGGTATTATTGCCAGATGTAGAAATTAAACGTCATTGCCGATTGCGCAAAGTGATCATTGATCGCGGCTGCGTAATTCCGGAAGGCACGGTAATTGGCTACGATCACGAGGAAGATCGCCGTCGCGGTTTCCGTGTATCGGAAAAAGGTGTCGTGCTGGTTACCCGTGAAATGCTGGGCCAACCCGTTGGTGGCGGCATTATTCCACATGACTAATCAAGTAGTTAATCTGATGAAACGGGCAACCTGAGTTGCCCGTTTTTGTTTTAGTTAGCCCGGCTCACCGCGATAAGATCATTTTCTAACCTTTGTGCCGCCCACACAAACGATAAAATCGAAAAAACAAAGGGTACACCCAGCCATTTAAACGCAACCAACAGTGCAGCCAACTCCCCTAACGTTTCGGTGTAGGCATCACTCACCAGTCCCACAAAAGTAGGCCCACCACCCAGCGCGATCAGATTGAGTACGAAAAAGCACACCGCAGTAGACATTGCCCGGCACTGCGCAGGAGCAAGTGACTGAACCATGGCGAAGCATGGGCCAAAATAGGTGCCAGAGGTAACTAACAACAACGTAAATCCAACAATGGCGACAACCAGTTGATCAGTGTGAATGGCGATGAAAAAAGCGGGCACACCAATACACAGGGCCATTGCGGGTAGCATTGCATAAGCCCCCTTGTAACGCTGCCCCCATTTATCGGCAATGACGCCGCCTGCCCACACACCCAGTGCATACAAGGTGCCGTTTACTACACCAAAAATAACCAGCAATTCCACCAAATCTAGCTGGCTAAAGCGGCGAACAAAATAATCTATTTGCCAGCCAGTAATAGCGTAGTTAGCAAATGACGAAAGCGTGATCCCCATCACCATTCCCCACCAGGCAGGAATAGAAATAAAAGAACGAATGCCAGCCATAAACGAGAGTGGCTTAGCAGTTGATACCTGCCTTACCGGCTCTTTCACCGTAAACTTAAGCACCAACGCCAGTAGCACACCGGGCAGACCCACTGCAATCATCACCGCACGCCAGTTGGCCTCGCCACCGCTTAACATGAAGGCCGATGCCAGATAGGCCAGCATGATCCCCAATGGGATCCCTAATGAATATAAAGCTAACGCTGTTGCCCGACGTGCAGCCGGAAATAAGTCGGCGATGATGCTATGCGCGGGCGGTGTGCCACCGGCTTCACCAATCCCTACACCGAGACGGCACAATGCCAACTGCCAATATTGTGTTGCCAGTCCCGATAACGCCGTAAAACCACTCCACATCGCCAGAGACACTGCAATGATATTTACCCGGTTCGCGCGGTCGGCCAGCCAGGCAATAGGGATACCCGTCAGCGTGTAAAGCATGGCAAAGTAAATCCCCTTCAAATATCCCAATTGTGCATCGGTTAATGCCATATCGGCTTTTATCAGCGGCGACAAAATGCCAATGATTTGCCGATCCACAAAGTTAAACGCGTAAACCAGCGTAAGTAGGAATAGTACATAATAGGATTTGCGCGCACTGACAATTTGAGTGTGAGACATGGGGTAAATAACCAATTATAACGGTATATAAACAGGAATGAGTCGTGTTCTGTACAAAGCTCCCCGATAATACCACACTAACAAGAGTAAGCATTACCGGCAGCATTCTGGCTTAAGCCTGTTTTGCAGCCACAAATTCAGGTATTTGAAGTCAGTATGCATATCGATGAACTATTAGCGTTAACCACAAACACCGCCGCACAGTCAGAAATCCTGTGGCAAAGCACACATCCAGGATTGCCTGGTAACTGGGGTCAGGGTCGCACGGCATTTGGGGGCATTACTGCCGGTTTGATTTATCACGCTCTAGCTCAGGTTGTGAGTAGCGACCGCAGCATTCGCGCCTACCATGTTAACTTTGTTGGCCCAGTGAGTTTTGACACGCCGTTTGAACTGGTAGTAGAAGAACTGCGAACCGGCAGAAACATGTCACAGTATTTAGGTAAATTGGTACAAAATAATCGGGTATGCGTGTGTGTACAGGCTTGTTTTGGCGTAGGCCGTAAATCTAAAATTCACGTTGATAAACTGCCAGAGCACAACATGGCGCTGCCGAAAAAAGCCAAGTTTATTCCGCAAATTCCTAAAGTAACACCCAACTTTTTCCGCCACTTTGAACTGGCGATAGAACAAGGGCAGATCCCATTTAGCTGGAGTAAGCACAGTCATTACCATGGCTGGATGCGCTTCAAACAAGCGCCAGCAACGTTCACTCCTACACACCTGGTTACTATGATCGACTGCTGGCCACCAGCGATTATTCAGCAGCTTAAATTGCCTGCACCCGTGAGCACCGTAAGCTGGGATATTGAGTTTGTGCAGCCACTGGAAGTCACAGGTGAGAATCCGTGGTTTGGTTATCAGGTTGATACGAAATTAGCGGTAGATGGCTATGCTCACACCGAAGCAACCATTTGGGACGACAAGCAGCGTGTAGTTGCCCTGAGCAGACAAACTATCGCCGTATTCGATTAGTGTTCTAGCACCATAAAAAAAGCCCGGTTACTTACCTAACCGGGCTCTACACGTACCTCAACCACTATTCGTTAGTTGAAAGTATAACGCACACCGAGTGCATAACGTGTTCCGTACTGACGAGCAAACAAGAATTGCTCCTGATAACGACCGTAACCCTGTTCTGTTTCGTTGGTAATGTTCAACACGTCCAGGAACATAGTCAGCGATTCGTTAATGTCGTAATTTACACTCATGTCCCAGATCCCAAAGTCTTTAAAGAACTGTGGTGGCGCATCTGAAGACCCTTGTGACTGCCCTACCCCTAACAGGTAGTCGTCACGCCAGGCGTAGGTGACTTTAACCGACAGACCATCTTTCTCGTAGAAGCCCTGGAAGTTAGCAGAATCACCTAAACCGGTAAGTGGCGCTTGCTGTGTCAGGCTTTCAACGTCAAACTCAACGTCGCCTTGCACAAACGTGGCATTCACGCCCACACCAAAACCAGACTCACCAAACAAGTGCTGAACCGCCACTTCGAATCCATCTACCGACTTGGAATCGGTGTTAGTAGGCTGGCTGATGTTCCACACGATCAGCGGATCGCTGGAGTTTGGCTCAATCTGACCATCTGCATTGCCATGACCATTTGCCAGCATCTGCTCGAAAATAGCCGTACTGGTAGCCTGCTCACCACGGGCTTCAATATCGGCAATTGCCTGCTGATAACGCGGGCCATTGTAAATATCGAACAAGCCATCAATGGTGGTTTCTGTAATGGTCGTCTGAATAAAGTTATCTACGTCTTTCTTAAAGTACACAATAGACGCGTAACTGCCTTCATCGTAGTAATAGTCCAGCGCGATATCCAGGTTAGTCGATTCAAACGGCAACAGGTTCGGGTTGCCCTGACCACCGGTACGCGAGCCAGGTTTTGGGCTGCCACTTAACGCACGACCACCTGCCAGGTTGCCCAGTGGTGCACGCGCCATGCTCTTGCCCCACGAGAAACGTGCCATCAATTCGTCGGTTAACTCAACGCGAAGATCAATGGCTGGCAACAGTACATCGTGTTTACCGAACTGTGTCAGGAAGTTGTCTGTGCCGCCTTCCTCATACTGCATGATCCACTCAGAGGCGCTTACCCAGTTAACCTGTTTTTCAACACGCTGGCGCACGGTACTGGTAACGTCGGTCTCTTCATAACGCAAACCCGCTATCAGTTCTACCGGGTAATCCTTAACCTCGAAATCCCATTCCGTTTGGATGTAGAAGCTGTTAGTTACCTCTTCAACATAGCTTTCACTGTCGATTCCGTCGAAATAGGCATCCGGCACGTACACATCACTGCCCATCACTTCTTCTGTTAAATACGCCATCTGACGGGCAACGGCCTCGTCGAAGTCGTAGGTATAGTAGTAGTTTGGCATTAACGCACTGCCACC
Organism: Aestuariibacter sp. GS-14; assembly: GCF_006494365.1. Taxonomy (GTDB): domain Bacteria; phylum Pseudomonadota; class Gammaproteobacteria; order Enterobacterales; family Alteromonadaceae; genus Alteromonas; species Alteromonas mangrovi. The sequence goes on along the minus strand of NZ_VHIP01000003.1, from coordinate 33,384 downwards.
ACCAGCAAAGGCATCCAGCAATCCGGATGTATCGTGGCGAACAAACATACTGTCGGGGAAGATTTCGGTAAAGCTCGGGTTAAAGCCCGGGCCACCGCGCAATCCACTCCACGCACTATGGCCGCCCATGGTTTGCTCGGTGCGTGCTAAACCAAACTTCACAACCGCCATGGGAATATCAAATTTAGAGTTGAACCACTCACCATCAACTTGTAACTGTTCAATGGTTGATTCACCTGGCGAGTGAATAAACTGACTGAAGTTTGAGTCGATTTCACTGGGCATTAACTCATTGGTGCCGTTGCGCCAGTTAATGTAAGCGTGCGGAATTTCACCGGTGCGATAATCATAAATTTTAGAGATCAACTGATCTGAACCCAAAATTATCTGACCATTGCTGCCCATGCCTTTATCGGCACCATTGTCGATTTCGTTGTTAGAATCGTGGTAATCGATATTCAGTTTAAGATCTTCGTACACCTGCCACTCAACGTTCAAACCAATCGAGCGTGCGTCTACTTCGGTAGTACCGCGACTCGCGGTAAATGAACCGTCATTACCACCAATATCGGCATAAATAGCGGTGCCGTTTTCGTCGAGTTCGTAGGCATTAATATTACCGCCGAATTCGTTCCAAATCCCCCAGCCAATGCTTTCAACACCCACTACAGCGTTAGTTGCCGTGTAATCCAGCGTCACTTTCACATCGTCGGTTGGAGCATATTGCAGTGTCAGTTGCGCATTAGTACGCTCGTTTTCAACGTCGTCAATGCCGTAGTTCATGTCTTTCGGGAAGAAATGATTGCCGATGCGATCGCCGTTTTCATCAATGGCGCGTGGGTCGATAGCTTTAGTGTCATCCAAATCAGGTAAATCCACATTCGCCTGCCAGCCTTGAATGTTGGCTTGCTGACGCTGGAAGTCGCGCTGATAGTGGTTAAAACTGAACGCTACACCAAATTTGTCGTCATTAAAGGTGTTGCTGTACACACCAGCAATTTCCGGGGTCACTTTATCGCCCTGTTCAACCGATTCATCATGACGCGCTTTAGCCATTAATGAAAAGCGTTGACCCGGCTGCGAAAGCGGCTTGGTGGTTACAATATTCACTGTTGCACCTAAACCACCACTGGGATTTGCCACCGTAGAGGTTTTGAATACTTCCAGGGTTTTCACCCCTTCGGCAGACAGGTTTTCCAGGCTGTAAGAACGGGTAAAACCCGTGCCTGGCATTTGTCGGCCGTTTAGCGTGATCAAGTTAAACTCCGGACCAAAACCACGCACTGTAATTTGACTACCTTCACCGTTGTTACGACTTACCGTAACCCCAGGAATACGCATCAGTGATTCCGCCAGGTTAGAATCCGGAAATTTACCCATTTCTTCGGCTGAAATGGCGTCCATTACCCCTGGAGTGCTGCGTTTGAGGTCCATCGCGCGTAATAAGCTGCCTCGGATCCCTTGCACTTCAATCACTTCAACTTCCGGTTCTGCCGTTTCACCGGCTTCTTGTGCCAGTACTGGCTGGCCGGCAGCGCCCATCAGTAACGCTATGGATACCGCCAGACGACTTTTGTTAAATGTTGTGTAATTCATAATTGCGATACTCACGAAAAATACTTTACCTTGTCAGGTGCCCGCAGGCACATGGCGTCAGAGGCTTACTCAGCCACAATCTCAACGTTATCCAGTCGGTACACCGCGCCGTTGCCAGTACCCCACGCCGGGAATACCATCACAACGTCAATCGCACTGATATCAAGGCCGGCATTGAATAAGGTTTGTAAGGTAAAGGTGTAGGTTTGCCATTGGCCGGTTACTGGCGCAGCACCCTCTACACTGTCAGTTAAATCAAGTTCTACTGCGGTGGCAGCATCGCCCGATTCGATTTTGAATTTCCACACTGCATCAGGATTTGACGGCGCAGATACCACTTTCATATCAAATCGCACAACCCCGGTTGCCAACAGATTCGCAGCATCGTAGTACACACCATCATCGGCCAGAATACCCATCACGGTTGGCGCTTCGCCAATGATAAACTGGGCGACTGCACCTTTGCTGTTATCGTCATCGGTTTCTACTGTAGGAGTAGAACCACCACAACAATCCCAGATAGACCAGCCTTCTGCGGCTACGTCAGCAAACAGCGAGATACCATTGGCAGACTCAGCGGAAGGATCGTAAATCTTCGCATTGTCTACACGGTATACCGCACCCTCACCAGTTCCCCACGCAGGGAAAATCATGATTACATCGATAGCGCTTACATCCAGGCCAGCCGCTGACAAATCAGCCAGCTTGAATGTGTAGGTTTGCCACTCACCGGTAGTCGGTGCAACACCCTGCTGACTGGCAGTAATGGGTAATTCAACGGCTGATGCAGCGTTGTCTGATTCCAGTTTGATTAGCCAGGACGCATCCGGGTTCGATGGTGCATCCACCACTTTCATTTCAAACTCAAACACACCAGTATCAAGAATGCTGCTGGCATCAAATGGCGTATCACCACCACCGTTTGCACTGCGGGTAATAAAGCCCATCACCGTTGGTGACGCACCAATGCTAAACTGTGCAACCAGGCCATGCGCATCGTCATCCAGCTCTTCGGTAGGCATTGAGCCACCACAGCAGTCCCACATTACCCAGTTCGGGTTTTCACCGTCATCAAAGAACACCACTTCAGGGCTTGGCGCAGTAATTTTCACATTGTCCATTTGATACACAGCGCCTTCACCGGTACCCCAGGCAGGGAAAATCATCAGCACGTCAATTGCGGATACATCTAAACCCGCGTCAGCCAGCGACTGTAAAGTAAATACATACGTTTGCCATTCACCGGTTGTAGGCACTACACCATCGCGGTTTGCGGCAAGCTCAATTTCAACTGCACTGGATGCATTGTTACTTTCAACTTTGAACATCCACACTGAATCTGGGTTACCAGGAGCAGAGACGATTTTCATATCAAAAGAGATAACACCGCTTTCCAGCATGCCTGAGCCATCAAATGGCGATGCCTGACCGTTTTCGTCGGTAATAAACTCACCCCGGCTGATAAAGCCGTTTACTGTAGGTTGCGCGCCTACGTAAAACTCGGTTACCGCACCCATATCCGGATCGTCAATCACCATAGGCGTTGAACCACCACAGCAATCCCATGCAGGCCAGTTTGGATTGGCTGCATCATCAAAAATTGTCAGGTTTTGCACCACGCCCGAAGAAGGCGGTGTTGGAATAGGCGCAGCGCCTTCTACCAATGCATCTTCCAGGCTTTCATAACCAGGACGAATGGTCTCACAACCGCGGCCCGTGTCTGGGTCGGAAGCACACTCATATACGCGCACGTAATCAATTACGTACTCCTGACCATTGGCAAATGCCTCAGCATCAATGCCCAGGTTGTTAACGTTTTCCGGCCAGTCGCCGCCCACAGCCAGGTTGAGCAACAGGTGGAATTCCTGATCAAATGGCGCGTTGTTCCAGTAAGTTTTAAGCTCACCGGTTACCTGATCGTAATATTCAGTAAACCAACCGCGATGACTCAGGCCAACGGCCTGATCTTTAGAATCATAACGCACAGTGGACTTACGCTGGGTAGCATACAAATAGCCATCCATGTACCAGCGGATTTCGCCTTCCTGCCATTCAATCGCATAGGTGTGGAAATCGTCGGCAGGGTTTGCACCATCGGCTAATAAGTAAGCTTTACCTGACTTTTTATTATTCGGCCATTCCTGACCATAATGCAGCGTACCGTGAACATAGGCTTCTACATTCCCATCTGCGTCGGCCACTTTCAGGTTAACCGCTTCCATGATGTCGATTTCGCCAGAACGTGGCCAGCCGCCGTAAACGTAATCGGTGGGTAACATCCAGAATGCCGGCCAGCTGCCCTGCCCTGAAGGCAATTTAGCGCGCATTTCAAAACGGCCGTATTTGAAATCACCCTTATAACGGGTATTTAATCTTGCAGAAGTATAAGGTTTTTCAGCACCTTCTTCGGCTGGTAAGGCAACAATGTGCAACATGCCATCGGCCAGGAAAGAGTTTGCAGGGTCATCGGTGTAACATTGTTTTTCATTGTTACCACCGCCAGCGCAGTTGACTTCGTGAGTCCATTTATTCGTGTCGATAGCGCTGCCATCGAATTCATCACTCCAGATCAACTGCCAATCAGTCACCGGTACGGCGGGATCAACAACAGTAAAATCTGATTCAGTTTTGGCGCTTCCGCCGCATCCCATCATAGTCGCCGCAGTAACAGCAACAAACAGGCGGGAGAGTTGCGTGGTTGTGTTTTTCATTATTCAGCCCCGATAGAAACGGAATTTTATGTAAATACAGAAACGGTTAAAACCGCAACAATACTGTAAGCGCTTACACGTACAGAATGAAAACATGTAAGCGCTTACAAAAGAATATTACATAAAATCTGGTAAGTAAATTTTTTTAACAAATATTTTACTGGCAATTACAAACGTAAATGTATTGTTAAGGCCACAGAGGGTGAAATAAGTTACGACTGATGCAGGCTATTCGATCAACCAGCCTGGCGCATTATTAGGGCGTGTTGATCTTTGCTGTATTAATTTTGTTCGTTCTAGGTGTTCAGCGATCGCGGCGCATGTTCGCAGGTGCAGTGGTTCTGCATCAAGAGCATGCAACAAAGAGCGGTGGACACCTAGAGCGAACCCTTCGGGCAGCGCCTGTGCAACATTTCTAATGCTTCAGCCCAAGTTCATGTAGATGACTACACTTCACTTGCGCTTCATTGTATAAACGTCGCACAGACTGGTGCAAAATCATACAGCAAAGATCAACACGCCCTCATAAGAAACGTTAACGCGAGGGAGAACGAATAAATGTTAAGGTAACATTTTCCGCAATTCGCCCTCAGTACAACATAAACGCACCCGGGTTAAACAAACTAATTACGCTCAAACACTGCAAATTCGTAATGTCCAGGGCATCTTCCAGATCTTCATGTTTAAACCCAAGTACTTCGTGAAGATGGGGTTTTAAATTGTTATAGCTAGGGTAAAGTTCGGTATTCACATTATCCAATGCCAATACGTAGGCAAGTTGAAGAAGCTGTTCGTCCAGCCCATCAGCAGGTTCAGTGGTGTTGTGAATCAACTGCAAAGGTTTGTATACACTTTCCGGTATACCCCACTCTTTGATCAGCGCTGCCGACAAATCTGCATAGGTAAAACCACAAATCGCCGCTTGTAACTCCGCGGGTTTTACTCGGGCATTATACGCGGTGCAGCGCTGCGCCTCGCTAGGATACATAGACACAATCACCAGCTCGCCAATGTTGTGCAGTAAACCCGCTACAAACAAACGTTCAGACTCGCGATGACGCTTTCTTTCTGCAAGGTACTTAGCTAGCAATCCGCAACTGACACTTTGTTCCCAAAATCGATCGAGATCGATTATTTTGGCTTCTACATCTTTGAATGCATGGGAAATACCATAAGCCAACGCTAAATCATACGCACCGCGCGTACCAATAATTTGAAGTGCTTTGCTTATTGTTTCAATTTTATTGGGAAACTTGTACAGCGCACTATTGGCTACTTTTAACAGTTGTGCGGTTAACCCCGGGTCAAACGCAATTACTTCACCCACATCGTCGATACTCGCGGCGCTATCATCCATACAGGCTTTTAAGCGTGTCACAGCTTCGGGTAAAACAAACAGACCACTTGCTTCACTGGCTAATTCACTGACACTTTTCATACAAAATCCTAATTCGAATCCGCAAAGCTAAACAGGGCGTGACATAATCAACCGCCATTCTATGGATATAGCTTAAATTCTCAAGCTCTGCCAATTTTCACGCTTAAAAATCACGCTAGAATCTTGCTTTTTAGTAAGGCGGCGGAAGATTGGCGAATATCTTGAGCGTAAGTGCCATCAACACTCAATTCCTCTACCAATCGAGTGAGATTTTTATTAGCCGCGCAAGACAAGCCAAATTGCTTAGCAGTAGCTACCACTGCCCCATTCAAATACTGAATTTCTGTTACTTTTCCAGCCTGAAGATCCCACCACATCGATGAACGTGCGTCATCGTCAATATCGAGCATTTTTGCTGCAATTCGGGTGAAAAGCCAATTGGGTAATCGCAATAGCCGTGGGATCCATTTCGCAGGTACTTTGGTTAATTGCGGAAGGTCCATCCCCATAGCACCTGAGACTGATAACAATTCATCCATCAATGTGGCGATGATCTGCCGATAATGCTTGTCTAGCAGCATTTGCTTAATAGGGATATTTGCCAGCGCGTTTACCGCATTAGCCAGATTCAGTTGGAGTTTGGCCCAACAATAAGCCTGCATATCCAACGGCCAGTGTACAGGTAAGAGTGAAGTGTTCGGGCTGGTAAGCCAGCCAGGCCGCAGGGCGTCCGACAAGCCTGTTTCTATGGCGAGCACGCCCTCGGTGGTGCGGCGCAATACATTGTGTGTTTCATCCCACACTACGTTAAAGCCCACTACCCCTTGCAGAACGGTGCATTCAGGAAAGGCCGCTTTCACTTTTTCTACACTACCAATACCATTTTGGCAACAGATCAGCGTACAGCCATTCCCAATTTTGTTTTGCAACGCCAGCAACGTTTCATCAATTGCTGTGCACTTGACGGTTAACCAAATGGTGGCATGTTCCAGTTGCCCCGGAAGTTCAGTGTGAAACTGCGCTTCAGCCGCGTTAAACGCAGCGGATTCGCCTGTGTAGTCGGCCAGCGCCACGCCGTTTACCAGCCGTTGATGCCAAACCGGTCTGCCAACAAACTCAACAGAATAGGTTTGCCCCAGCACCGCCCCCAAATAGCTGCCAATTAAGCCACTGCCGTATATCCAATGCGTGCAAACGCTCATATTACCGCGCCTTTTTGTTCAACAACATTCGCACTATGCCACAGGTACGCCGTCGCGCCCAGATGATTGATTGAAGGTTAGAGCATGGTAAACTTGCCGCCCGACAAAGCAGGCAGGTTAAAACGCAGTATGGCAAGAAAAGTTCTGATAATTGGCGCAGTGTGGCCCGAATCTAAGTCTTCAGCGGCTGGGCAGAATATGTCAGGCTTGTTGCGTGCTTTTCATCAACATGGCTTTGCCCTGACCTTTGCAACTGCGGCAACCGACAGCATACATGCTGATGGTTTCAACAACCTGCCCGTTACCAGCATGCAAATTGCTATCAATGATGCGTCATTCGATAACGTGATTTGTGAATTGCAGCCCGATATAGTGGTGTTCGACCGCTTTATGACTGAAGAGCAGTTTTCCTGGCGGATCCGCAAACACTGCCCAAACACCTTACACATACTCAACACCGAAGATTTACACAGCTTGCGTTACGCCAGACACGAAGCCGTAAAGCGCGCCGGGCACGCCAACTGCGCCGAACTCAATAACGCCTTTGCGCACCGCGAAATCGCAGCGATCCTACGCAGTGATATTAGTTTGATTATTTCGGCACATGAATACGATTTGCTTATCAATACCTATCAGGTACCCGCCCGACAGCTGGTTTTATTGCCATTGCAGCCTCCAGCAGACACGCCTGCCTGCCAGCAACAATGTAGCTTTACACAACGACAACACTTTATGACGGTGGGCAATTTCAGGCATGCCCCGAACTGGGACAGCGTATTACAGCTTCATCAGCATATCTGGCCAACCATCCGCAAACAACTTCCCTACGCGGAATTACATATCTACGGCGCGTACCCGCCCAAGAAAGCCACCGAGTTACATAATCCGGCGAAAGGCTTTTTGGTAAAAGGTTGGGTAGAGGACGTAAATACCGTTATGGCGCAAGCCAGAGTGTGTTTGGCGCCGCTGCGCTTTGGGGCTGGGGTCAAAGGCAAACTGCTGACTGCATTGCGGCATAACACCCCCTCCGTAACCACATCAGTGGGGGCAGAAGGGATAGCCGCTGAGGAAGACTGGTGCGGCGTTGTAGCCTCTGATAACCACGATTTTATTCAGGCAGCAGTGAATTTGTACACTGATCAATCTATGTGGCAACAAGCCAGTGATCGCTGCAGCGCACTATTTGAACACTACCAACAGTCGGTTATCAACGGTAATAGGCAGTTGTTCGATAAGATTGCTCAGGCAATGAATGATATTCAGGGATACCGGGCTCCACTATATCAGCAAGGGCTGGTATGGCATCACAGCCTGCGCAGTACACAGTTTATGTCGCAGTGGATAGAGGCTAAAAACAGGGTGTAAACGTTGTTTAACCCTGAATGCGTGCCACGACATCCTTAATACCATTTGCCCGCGACTGGCTTAAATACCGGTCTAAGCCGATGGCAGAAAAATACGCCGGAAAGTCAAACTTTGCCAACGCTTCAGCGTCCAGTGAATTTACCTTTTCCTGAATGATGGCCAGTACACCGCGAATGATCTTGCTGTCAGACCAGGCCAGCATAACACATCCATCCACAGGTGATTTTTCGAGGGTTAGCCATACCCTGCTCTGGCAGCCTTTCACCTCGGTGGAATCGGTTCGCGTTACATCAGGCAGCACGCGAAGGTGCTTTCCTGCCAGCATGAGTTGGCGCAGCATATTGTCCCAGCCTTTGGCCAAAATCAATTGCTCCGCCAATGGCAGTGCGTTACTCGTCATCGAGTTGTTCACGCAGTTCGTCAGGACCAGTTACAATGCCTTCGCGCAAGGTACCGCTAGGAAATAACACCAGGGCCACATTGTTCTTTTTTAAGCCGGGAAGCCACAATTCCTTAAAATCGGCCAATGCAATTGACTGCGGTTTGCTTTCAGGTAAGTCTTTGCGCTGCCAACTCGAGACACTGGCTTCATCAGGCCACAGTGGCAAACCGGTTTGCGTACCCAGTTCAACCATCACCCAGCCTTCGTTACCCATAAGGCCCCATACCAGGCCTGTTTCCTGAATAGTATCTACTAAATATTCTGCGCGTTCGCGAGCGGGCAGCTCGCTGGGTATTTGTTCTGTCACAATAAGTCCTAACCTTTAACAAGGCGCGCAGTATATCACACACCCCTGCGTGAAAAAGTGCAGCGATTTCATCAATCGATCCGAATTCTCATACCAAGGCGCGCAATTTCAGCAATAACAAGACGAACCGCTTAAATGAGGCATAAATGCGGTTATACCTGGCCTGGCTTTCTGGTAGTATTCGCCCATATTGATTCACAGCAGTTAGCATTCTTATGAAAGTCATTTCGTTTAATATCAACGGTATTCGCGCACGTCTTCATCAACTTAGCGCGCTCATTGAAAAACATCAGCCCGATGTAATTGGTTTACAGGAAATAAAAGTCGATAACCCGCAGTTTCCTGTGAAAGACATTGAAGCCATGGGATACCAGGTGTTTTATCACGGCCAGAAAAGCCATTACGGCGTCGCCTTTATGGTTAAGCAAACGCCCAAAAACGTGCAGTACGGCTTTCCCACCGATAACGAAGATGCACAGCGCCGCATGATCATGATCACAGTTGAAAATGAAGCCGGCGAGCCGGTAACTATTCTGAATGGCTACTTCCCTCAGGGCGAAAGCCGCACACACGAAACGAAATTTCCGGCCAAGCAACAGTTTTACAGTGATTTAATGGGTTACTTAACCGCGCATCATACCCCTGATGACAATGTGATCATCATGGGCGACATGAATATCTCACATACCGACCATGATATTGGCATTGGTGAAGAAAACCGCAAGCGCTGGTTACGCACGGGCAAGTGCAGCTTCCTGCCCGAGGAACGTGAATGGTTGAATACGTTATTCGACTGGGGATTGCACGACAGTTTTCGTTCGCAACACCCCGATTGCAACGAACAGTTCAGCTGGTTTGATTATCGCTCTAAGGGATTTGACGACAACCGTGGACTGCGTATCGATCTGATTCTGGCAACACAGAGTATGCATAATCAATTGCAAGAATCCGGCATTGATTATGAAATTCGTGGCATTGAAAAACCCTCTGATCACGCGCCAATCTGGGCGACATACAAGGGCTAAAAAATGACAGCACTGCAAGGCGTGGCATTGTGTGCCTTTTTGGTGTTACTGGGCGTAATAGCCAGAAATACAGACTGGCAGCATCTGTTAGCCAATAAACAAAAGCAGCACATGTTGTTTGGTTGTGCTGCGGCCGTTTTTTTCCTGTGGGTGTTTCGCGCCAGTGTTCCCGGTGGCCCAAGCCCCAGCGTGCATTTTATGTGGCTGGTAGCACTGGCGTTAATACTTGGCTTTCGGTCATCCATTATTGCCGCCACGTTGTCATTACTCGGGGTAACCCTGTGGGGCAAAGAGAGCTGGAGTATGCTGGGCGTGAACGGTTTATTGGGGATTGCCGCGCCGATCGCGTTTGCCTACACCATTTTCATGCTCACTTTTCATAAACTGCCGCGCAATTTATTTGTTTATATCTTTATGTGTGCATTTATGCCCGGTGCCCTGGCAATTGCATTAAAAATAGCACTCATGAGCGGCTACTATGTGTTGGATGACGTATACAGCTGGAGTGTAGTAAAAGACAACTACCTGATCCTCATACCGCTATTATTGTTTCCGGAAGGTATGCTCAACGGCATGACAATGACCATTCTGATCATTTATTTTCCCGGGCTCGCCTACACGTTCCACGACAAGTTCTACATAGAAAATAAGTAGCATCAGGTTTTCAACAAAAGCCGCATCTGCGGCTTTTTCTTTACGCATTAATTACCTTGCTATACGCAACTTCGTCCCGGCAGCCAGGCTCCAAGCTAGCGTATTGGTATTAACCCAGGATCTACTATGAAAATGAATGTGTTACCGCTACTGAGTATTGCCCCCGCCATGATGCTGCTAAGTGGCTGCATAGGGCATCCACCGCCTCATCAATCTGAACCCGATCAATTTGTTACCAACATCAAAGACGATGGTACCAAACTGTTCAGCTTTAGTGTTGATGCCATACCTGCACGACCAAACGACGGCAAGGGCCGTGGACGAGGTGAAGGCCCGCCGCCGGGAGCAATGGGCAAAGGGAATGAACAAGCCAGCCGATCATCTGCCCCCATGCCCGCCAATCCAATGGACATGCTATACGATAAACTTGCCCTCACACTGGAAAATAATGGCTATTGCCGGGAAGGTTATATCGAAATAGATAACTACGAGACAAACAATCGCCTGCATGTGCTGGGTGAATGCAACGAAACCGCAACGGAACAAGACAAAACGCAATTTGCGAATCGGTACGGATACTGATTGCCATTTGCAACGCGACATCAGTACCCGATCAGGCTAAAGGAAACGTTAAACTCACAATTAAACCGGTGGGCTCGTTTAAGGAAAAAGCGATGCTTCCACCGTTTAGCCTTACCGCTTCTGCGGCGATCGCCAGTCCCAATCCTAATCCGCCCGTTTCGCTGTGTCTGGCGCTATCGGTGCGGTAGAAAGCTTTGGTAAGACACGCCAGTTCTTCTGGTTGAACCCCCGGTCCGTCATCGGCAATGCGAATAACAACCGATCGCCCGTCACGCTCATTCGACTGACCAGCCGTTAACTCGCAGGTTAATGACACACTCGAACTGGCATACTTAAAGGCATTTCGCACTACGTTTTCGATGGCCGTAAGCATGGGTTCTTCATAAACATCAACCTGAACATCCAGTAATGCATGACGCCACTCCACACCCGCCCCTTTGGCTTCAAAAGCAGCATCTTCACACAAATCGGTAAGCAATGTTTCCAGCGTAAAACGCTGCGGCCCCTGCTGAATCGCCCGGGCTTCCATGGTGGTTAAATCAGAGAGCCGCTGAATATGCAGGTTCAGTAATTCACTTTCTTTTTCTGCGCGTTCAAGCAGCGGGGCAATTCCCTCATCGTTGCTCTTTTTGCGCAGCAGCGCCAGTGTCATTTGCAAACGGGTAAGCGGCGTACGCAGTTCATGGGAAATATCCGCACTCTGGCGCTTTTGATTCTGTATGAGTGCGGCAATACGCGCCGTCATGTCGTTAAACTGGCCGAACAAGCGTGCAAATTGGGTGTTCGCGGCATACTGGCGATCGGTGCTATCAGACGATTCAATGTCGATTTTATGGCTTAACTGGCCGTTGCCAACTGCGGTAAAAGCCTTGCCTAATCGCGTTAATGGCCTTGCAATTGAGCGCACCAATAACCAGCTCATTATGCTGGTTACCACAAGAAACACCGTCAAGATACCCCAGACGGGAAACGTACGAAACACATCGAGTGGTCTTGGTCGCTCAGGCCGCCATAGCACCAGCTTCCAGTCTGGATTGCTGCTTAGCGTAACGGGACCCATTAATCGGGTCCATTCAATATTAATCGTCCGGGGATGCTCGCTTTGCATGAAATACCAAAAGCGCTTACTGCTGAATTGTTCCAACAGGTGTTCACGAACCGGCTCGGTGCTCATCACCAGTTTAAGATTGCTATCCACAATCATCATCTGGTAGGCAAAACTGCGTTCCTGCATGTTCAACCTCCGCCAGTTTATCCTGCTGATATCCTGATGACGGGCCATTTGCTTATCTATTCTGTCAGCCACCGATTCAATATACTTACGCTCCTTGGTATTCAAATGATCGTCATCATCCAGTTGCTGAAGTACAAATGCTGGCACCGCTATCGACAATAAACACACCAGCAAGGTGAGCCAAAACCAGCCTAATACTTTCACATTAAAACTGCGAATAGGATTGATCATCCCTCAAACACTCCGTAGCCCCTACCGCGCTGGCTCTTAATCTCACAATTGGAAGCCGCCAATTGCAACTTCTTGCGCAGATTACTCACGTGGGTATCAATACTGCGATCAAAGGCCTGCAAACGACGGCCCAGGCACTTTTCGCTAAGACTTGCCTTACTTATGAGTTCGCCCGGTGACTGACAAAATTGCTTCAACAATGCATATTCGCTGCCGGTAAGTTCAAGAACCACGCCGCCACACTGCGCTTCCATTTTGCCCAGATCCAGTCTGAGATCGCCCAGTACCAGCTGATTTGAGGCAGCGGTACTGTCTGAAGATTTGTCACGGGTACGGCGGGTTATCGCCCGAATACGTGCCAGCAATTCCCGGTCGTTAAACGGCTTTGCCAAATAGTCGTCTGCACCCAGTTCTAACCCGAGCACTTTATCTAAATCATCACCTCGAGCCGTTAGCATAAGAACCGGCAACTCACTTTGCTGTCGCAATGCCTTAAGCACGTCCAGACCATTGAGTTTGGGCAACATAACATCCAACAGAACCAGCTCGATATGACTCAGTGAAAGCGCCGCTTCCAGGCCCGATTTTCCGTCAGCACGGTGCTCTACTTCGTAACCAGACAGGGTTAAAAATTCACTTAATAACTCCGCCAGTCCTTTGTCGTCTTCGATTAATAATATGGTCATGGCACTGCTTTATTGATTAACACAGGCCAATAATGCCTGACTTTTCATAGGTTCACACCACATTTGCATTTCTTAACGTTCCTTGGCATTCAATCCGTTAATCTTGTAACTGTCCTCATTAAGAGGGAACACCCATTAACAGGAGAACAATATGAAACGTTCACTAAAACAACTTGGCCTGGCAACCTTTGCCGTAATGATAATTGGTGCAGGCGTAAGTGGTGTTGCCCTGGCAAATAACGCCAAAGAAGGCAAAGAACCACCGCTGATGCCACCACAACTTCAACGCGCCCTGGGCGATATGGAGTTAACTGACGCACAGAAAGAAAAACTGGCGGTGCTGCGCGAAAAACAAAAAGCTTTAAAAGATGAATTCTGGGCCGTTTTCACTGAAGAACAGAAAACCGCAATGCTGGAAAAAATGATGCGTCACCACGGCGATGATCGCAGAAATGGCCGAGACGGAAAAGACGGCCGCCATCATGAGCACAAAAAAGGTAAGCACGGCAATCGCTCCGACCGGGGAGCGCCTGGCGACGAAGCCCCTGAAGATGATGACAAATCGGGCATGCCTCAGTAATCATTCTCTTCAAAGGAAATACCAACCCTTGCCGCGCGTGAGCGCGGCTTTTTTGGTTCAAATTATTACCCGGGAATAATGTATCGCAGCACGGTTTGATTACCGTCTTGTAGTTCACTGTGAAGCACTCCGCCATTGGCAATGATCATACCCACCGACGGGCCATTACCTTTGTAACAATGCACATGCACATCAGCAATCCCTTTTTGCCAGGCTGCAATCAGCGTTTTACCGAGTAGGAATTTGCCCAGTCCCTGGCCCCGATATGAGGGTCTGATCCCAAGCCCAATGTGGCCGCCAGCGTGGCGCAGTGCAGCAGTAAGCGCATGTCGAAGATTCGACACACCGATAAGTTCGTGGCCTTGCACCAACCAATAAGTTGTACTGGCAATAAATCCGTCAGGTAAATCCCTTCCCTGCTCAAATTGTTGCAGCCGGGTGAGCAAAGCCGCAAAGTCATCGTGTACAAAATCCATCGGAAAAGGATATCGCTCTTCATCCCCCAGTTCGTATATATATTCGCGGTAACTCGTTTCAAACCGGGCATGCGGCTTAACCAGTTCAAACGCTGTGCTACTTCTCATCCGCTGATTTTTCAGGTAAGTCGTTACACAACTGACAGTAAACGTTGCGCTTAAAATTATACGCTCGGGTTACAGCAAAAATGGCCAGCGTGATACACGCCCAGGTAATAGCAAAAGTCATGGCATCATCCAAACTGTGACCTTTCACGTACTGAGTGAACGTAAACAAGGCAAACAACAGCGGCAATGCAACCGCATACTGCTTTAACCATTTCTTAATTGGCATAAATTTCCTTATATTTTATTGTGCAGTATTGCGCTGTTTTTCCATCAACCAGCGATCCAGCGCATTTCCAAACGCCTGTTTTTCACTTGGTCCTAAAGGCGGCGGGCCTTTAGTCTGCACACCACTACTGCGCAGCGTATCCATAAAATCACGCATGTTAAGACGGGATTTAATATTTTCTTTGGTGTACATCTCGCCACGCGCATTCAATGCCAGCGCGCCTTTGGTGATCACTTCATCTGCCAGCGGGATGTCACTGGTGATCACCAGATCGCCTTTCTCGCAGCGCTGCACAATCTCGTTATCGGCAACATCAAACCCTTTTTCTACCTGAATACTACTAACGTATTTAGACGGTGGAGTTTTCACATATTGATTCGCCACCAGACACACCTCTGTTTGTGTGCGATTGGCTGCTCTGAACAGCATTTCTTTTATCACCACCGGGCATGCATCGGCATCCACCCAAATCTTCATATTGCGCTCCTACTTGACTCCCTCATGCTAAAACGAATCAACCAAAATTACTATTTTTTAGCGCTTTTGCAATTTGATTGAACAGTTATAGATTGACTTTTCATCGTTCCTTATATAGAACGTTCGATATATAGAACAGCTTAGATACGTTATGGACCAATCAACCCTGAATACCTTGGGCCGACACCTGCAGGCCATGCGACAGGCAAAAGGCATGTCGCTGTCGCAATTAGCCGCGGGCGCCGGTATTGCCAAATCAAACCTGTCGCGATTGGAACAGGGGAATGGCAATCCAACACTCGACACCATCTGGCGACTGGCCATGCAATTAAACGTGCCGTTTGGTGCGCTTGTACAGCCTTTGAGTGGCAGCGTGGGAGAAAAAGGCGTAGAAGTAAAACTGATCGATCAGGGCAAAGACGTTCCCAATGTCGATGCATACTGGATGTCCATTGCACCGAACACGCTGCGTCAGGCTGAATCACACGCGGCGGGTACCCAGGAAACCATATCACTCATCAGTGGCCGATTAACGGCGGGATTAATTGATACGCCTTCTGTATTGCTACCAGGCCAAAGCATTACGTTCAATGCCGACAACCCTCACCTGTATAAAACAGGTAAACACTGGGCTACCTGTCTTATTACCATTGTATACGCCGGGAATAACTAAAATGACAACGTCATCAAACACAGCTTCACGGCCAGGCTGGCAACGCGGTGTGCTTGACGCCCTGCCCTTATTGGGGGGCTATATTCCAGTGGCAATCTCATTTGGACTGATTGCTTCGCAAGCCGGATTTACCGCGCTGGAAGCAACCCTGATATCGCTACTTATTTACGCAGGTGCGTCGCAGTTTTTGCTGGTTGCTATGGTAGCCTCCGGTGCACCACTTTGGCTGGCAGTGAGCATGACATTACTGGTAAATGTGCGCCACGTGGTTTACGCCCCCAATCTGGTGCCTGATTTAACACAAAGTCGGGCCTGGCCATGGCTGATGCACGGGCTCACCGATCAGATTTTTGCCTTGGCGCATACCCGGCTTGCGCAATTAAATCATCACGACAAACTCGGCTGGTACACGGCCGCCTCACTGGTAGCCTGGGCAAGCTGGGTGTTGGGTACCACCTTGGGAGCTATTGCTGGCGATACCCTCACACAACACTGGCCTTTATTAGATGCGGTAATGCCCTTTGCGTTACCCGCTCTATTTTTGGTACTGCTGGCACCGCGATTTTCTAACCGGCTATGGTTTTACACGCTGAGCGTCACCATTATTTCAGCCATGGTTCTGGCGCTCACTTTATTAAAAAACGCAGCCATTCCACTAGCAGCAATGGCCGGTGGCTTCACCTTTTATTTGCTTAGCAGGCCACACAACAAACCGGAGCAAACTCATGCAAACTGATATCTGGATCGCCATTGTGGTGGCCGCGCTAGGCACATTTGCCATGCGTGCCGTGCCCCTGCTCTGGACACAGCGCCACTTTAACAAACACAAAGCGAACAATACCCAGGCACAGCTCCCTAACTGGATTGGCGTGTTAGGCCCCCTGATGATAGCCGCGATGCTTGGGGTATCACTGATCCCCAAAGTTAATTCAATGGCGGGTTGGAGCGCAACGTTGGCGGGTTCGCTGGTTACCGTACTGGTGTGGCGTAAAACCAAAACACTGGGACTCCCGGTACTGGCAGGCGTACTGGCATTTGGTTTAGTGTTTGGCGTGAGCACAATACTAACTTAATTCAGCCAGGCACCGCGTTGCTGGCCTGATGAAACCGATTTTACCAGTAGGGTGTGAACTATCCGCACCCTACCGGGAGAAAACTACCGTTCATCTTGATTAAACGCTGCTTCAATTAATGCAATGTCCAGCTTTTGCATGGTCATCATTGCATCAAAGGCGCGTTTGGCAGCGGCGCGATCTTCACTGTTTATTGCATTAATTAACGCGAGCGGCGTAATTTGCCACGACACGCCCCACTTATCCTTGCACCAACCGCAGGCACTTTCCTGCCCGCCATTCGTTACAATGGCCTGCCAGTAGCGGTCGGTTTCATCCTGATCCTCGGTGGTTACCTGGAAAGAAAATGCTTCGTCGTGAGTAAAAACCGGTCCGCCATTCAAACCAATACAGGGAATACCCATTACAGTAAATTCAACTGTCAGCACATCACCCTCTTTACCTGAAGGATAATCACCAGGCGCACGATGTACCGCCGACACATAGGAATCCGGGAACGTTCGCGCATAAAACTGCGCCGCTTCCTCGGCATCGTTGTTAAACCACAAACACACACTGTTTTTTGCAACACGGGCCATACGGCTATTCCAGTAAATACAGATGAAGAGTTCATCTTGTTCCCATTCACCACATTCGGCAACTGAATTTATGCATTGCCTGTTGCGCTTATCGCAGCGCTATCAGCCCCTGGCGAGTCAACTCAGAGCGAATGGCCGAATGCCTTCTTTCCATCGCCTTTGCGATATCACCAATCGACTGATTATTTTTAAATTGTCCGGCAGCGTTCAGATGACCTGAGGATGATTGTAAACTGAACGTGGCGATAGCACTTCGCCACTCACTGGATCAATACCGCTCGCCAGTGCCTGAAGAGTAGACAGATGTTCGTCCATTTGTTTCGCTCCTTGTCTTTGTGTCGATATAACCGCAACCGTAACACACAACCGATGAAACCTTAGCTGTACTTGAGTCGGTTTAAGTTTGTTAACTTACGGTTAACAAAAGCAAAAATTTCTTGGCAAAAATTTTTTGCGGTGAAGACAAAAAATCCGAATCTTCACAGGGGAGAATTTACTTGCATGGATTTCGATTTGACCTAATATTCCCGCAACTTACTGATAGCCAATCAGTGTCAGGGCTCCCTCTCGAGCGCCGGCGAGTAACTATTCAGAATGGACCTGCTGCATTAGTGTTAAATGTAGTGCTCGTCGAATAATAACGCGTTAACGTGAAGCGATAAGAGGACCCTAATGGCCCCAGAATTTCTAGAAATTGTGCCTGCAAAAAAAGTGGCAACCGAACAAAAACACAACCTTGCGGAAGCCGAGCGCATTCGTCGCATGGTTGCACTACATGGTTCACCACTATTAATTCTTGACTGTGACGCCGTGCGCAGACAATACCGGGCTTTGCAACGTGCGCTGCCGGGCGTTGATCTCCACTACGCAATCAAACCACTGCCAAATGCAGCGGTGGTTGCCACACTGAGAGAAGAAGGCGCCTTTTTTGATCTGGCTACCAATGGCGAAGTTGATTTAGTGTCCGAAGCGGGCATTGAACCATCGCGCACTATTCATACACACCCTATTAAACGCGACAGCGATATTCGTTACGCCATGGAGTACGGATGCAACACGTTTGTGTTTGACAATCCGGACGAACTGAAAAAGTTTATCCCTTATGCACGCAAGGCAAAATTATTATTACGCCTGAGCTTCCGCAGCCCGGATGCGAAGGTTGATTTATCGAAGAAATTTGGTTGCTCTCAGGAAGCCGCTTTGCCATTGCTGAAACAAGCAGCAGAATACGGTATTCGCGTGGTAGGACTGTCTTTTCACGTTGGCTCTCAGGCGTTAGATCCTGCCAAGCACGTTGAAGCCATTACGGCCTGTGCAACAATAGTTCAACAAGCTCGCGAACAAGGTTTACCTAAACTGGAAATCGTAGATATTGGCGGTGGTTTCCCGGTGGACTACGTGGATGACGTTCAGCCAATAAATACATTTTGCGCGCCTATTCGTGCGGCGTTGGCAACGTTACCAGCCGGTACACGTCTGATTGCTGAGCCAGGACGTTTTATAGCGGCCCCGGCGATGACTGCCGTTGCAACGGTAATGGGTAAATCCATGCGCGATGGTCGCTGGTGGTATTACATGGATGACGGCGTGTACGGTTCGTACAGTGGTCGCATTTTTGACCATGCACAATACCCTATCGATAGCCTGGACTTTTTCGGCGAGCGCAGCCCCAGCGTGCTGGCTGGCCCAACTTGCGATAGCATCGACGTAATCGAAGATAACATCATGCTGCCAGAGCTGGAATGTGGTGCGTTAATCGTTGGCCGAATGATGGGGGCTTACACCTCTGCAACCGCAACAGAGTTTAACTTCTTCAAGAAGGCAGACATTGTGGTGATCAACGAGCGCGTGGGTGAAGATTGTGACGTTCTGCCATTAATGGCATAACAATACAAGCACGTTACTTTGCAGCAGTTTGCCCTAATCGCAAACTGCTGCGCATCTTAAAGCGCTGCGCTGCCCACTAAATCCCTTTGAAAACCGGGAAGAAACAAATCGTTTTAGCGAACATGTTAGCGAATTAACGGGCAGCACTACCTTTGAGTTTGTTGAAAACGCCTTGAATAACATCGATTCCGGTAAAACCATAGTACAAGAACGCTAATGCTACCGGCACAATAATACACACCTGATACCATTCAAGCGTCCGGTTAATCAGCCCAACTGGCAAACTTAACATAATCATCACCCCAAGAAACAACGCCGTTCGGGTAAGCTTGGGTTGCCTGTGCATTTTATCGCTCCTTGTAAAATAGCTTCTTGCCGGGTAATACGCTCGCAGGCAGGGCATGTGTGGCCTGACTGATTAAACGCTGTCGTCAATCACTTTGATTTGCGACATATCCATTACCCTGATACGGGTTTGATAAAAATACTTGCCACTTTCCTCTCCCTCTGAGGAAAACCCAATCTTAACCCGCTTTGCTTTGCCGGTTACCGCTATCGTTTTATTCAGAAAGAAAGCTTCGGGCGACATGCCATATTTCTCGGTTAACTGCGCAACTAATTCGGGATGAATACTCACCGACACCGCCCGCTGATCACGATAGTCTAATTCGGTATTTAAATAAACAAATTGCCCCTGGCTTGCCGCAGCTTTGATTTGCAATACATATTCACCCTGCACACCTTTGGGCGTGGCCTCAGCGCGGGAAATGATCTGGTTGGTATCGGATGTTCCCTTTGGCAACATCACTTGCGTTGCACTGCAAGCGGTGAGCAAAACAGCCAGGCTTACCAGCACTATTCTCGTTTTTATTTGTTTCATACAACCCTGTTATTATTTGCAAACTCAGAAAACCAAACCACTACGCGCCATTCATTAGCAAAGCGCCGTACTTCATCAACGCGGCAGCACTCCAAAAGCCAATAAACGACATCACATATGCCACCTTATGTTGCCGAAATCCAGCCTGACTACCTACCAGTTTAGCCAGTTTTTCGCGCTCATCGTATATAAGTGCCAACACCATTCCCAGCAAAACAAGATTGATATAAGGCGTGCCACTCCACCCCAATGAGATGGTTACCACCGTAATGCAAAGTTGCATAGGCAACAACATGAGCGCGCCAATAAGCCGGTAAATTGGAAAGAACAACACCAGGCCGGTAACCAACTGCGAAACCGCAATCAAATAACCGAACAACCCAAGTCCATATTTGCTTAGTTCTTCAATTAGCCAAACCGGCCCAATAATAACGGGAAAGCCATGCAGGAACTTACTTACTCCGGCAGACGTATAGATAACGGCAAGCAATACCTGAGAAATGATTAAACATGTTCTGAACATTCCCTGTCCTTGGTAAATAGCAATAAAGCAGATCTATGACTTCGGTTGTGACCAATCGTTCGATTATAGCGGGTTATCTTTTATGCAGGTTTTAATTTAGCAAACACATAACTATCGTAAAACTGTTCTTGTTTGCAAATGGCATTTTTTAATACCGCTTCCAACTGAAACCCCGCTTTCAGCATCAACTGCTTTGACGCCTCATTAGCAGAAAATACGCAGCCAAAAATACGCACAATTTCGGTATTAGCAAACACCTGCTCAGTAAGTTGCAAAATGGCGGCTAAGCTAATGCCTTGTCGCCAATAGTCACTGGCAAGCCAATAACCTATTTCGCCCGATCGCGAATACTCAAAGCTTCCCTGATGCACACCTACGCAACCAACCAGCCTGTCATTTACGATAATGGCTTTAATCAGCTCTTCTTTACTCCCTTCCTCTATCCACCAGAGTGCATCCTCTCTTGTGTAGGGAGTGGGTATTTTGGTCGAAAGAAAAGCAGTTACGGCTCGGTCATTTAAAATCTCGACCAAACGCTGAACGTCGCTTAATTCAAAATCCCTTAATGTGATCATGGTTATCCTGTTCCAACCGAGAATAAAAACGCGACTAACAATCAGTGTAAAAAATAATACTGATACCATCCGGCAAGGCTGGCTTTAGCCGGCCATATAAATACCTGTTCCCACTAATTTGCACGCCTGGCGCATTTTTAATGCGGCAAGGCGTGCGAACAGATTAGGCGTCGTGGCGGCTAATTATCTTGTAACCCTCTTTTTCGTAATCGTTAATGCACTTCTGGAATTTATTCTGGAGTTTGATCTCGTCAAAAAAGCCAAGCGCATATGCATCACATTTCACTTTCATTTTGTCGGTGTTCTCAAGTACCGCTACCATCTTAAGCTCGGCAAATCCAAACTTATACGCTAACTCTACAAACTGAGAATACAATACCGCCAGTAGCGCAACCAAAAGCGTAACAGAGAGTAATTTTTTCATTTTCTATTCCTTTAAATGATAATAACCGCCTGAATATCAGCAATTTCTAAACCAATATGCCAAAGCCCTTTGCAATGTGGTGTGCAGGTGATTTGGCCTAAACACGTTAATGTTAATTTGACCAAAAACTGGTGATAATTACCATTAAATAACGTTAAAAAACAAAGAAAAAATAAGAAGTTACAGCAAGTCACCAGCATGCCATTTGTTTTAAAACATTATTCAGGTAGAGGGCACAATTACCCCCCTTCCTACACAATGTGCTGAAAAGCGCTATTCGTTGTTCGCTTCGGCTTGTACTCGATTTGGTCCGGAAACAAGTAACGTATTCTCAAAGGTATATCGGAACTGATCAACATTCTCGATATAGGCGTTTCCCTGAGCGTTATGCTTACCATACACCAGCAATGTATTGGGGCTTTCATGAGTAATTGAAAATCCACTTTTGGTTAGCTCGGTCATAATGTCCTGTGCTTTTGTACCCAACGGAAAAGCAGGAACGCCCTGAAGCACTGACAGGATAAGATCGACATTCGACATCGAATCGTTACCCACACGCTCCTTTGCCGCACGCATTTCCTGTGCAGAGATTTCGATCTTCGACTCATATTTCTTGCCACCGGAAGGCTTGGTTGAGCACCCGACAATACCTAACACAACGAGACAAAACACTATGCGGGCTTTACCCATCTTAAGATTCCTTCCTACTAAACGATTGCCATAAAACGTAACACAACTGCCGGTGTACTTATTGCGAATTATACAATGTGTTATCAGGTATTTTTCCTACCTAATACTGCCCATTGCTGCCATATTCCAAAAGCAAACAAACCACCAATAAACAAACAAATAGCTGAACTAACGAGCCAAAAGGTCAAGCTGTTTTCCGGAAACAGCGGCATTAATGCAACAAAGGACATACCGCGAAATAAAAATACACAGCTAACCAATACCAACGCTAACCTGGTGAGCGGTAAACGTTTAATAGTCCCTGCTGCCGACAACGCATACAGCCCCCAAATAAACAGCACCATGGCAATCACCGAGGTAATGACGGTTGGATACCAACGTCCTTGCTCTGCCATTTGTGCCATCTGCTCGCCTGCCCCAAGAAATCGATACCCATCGCCGCCAATCATAATGCAGGCCAAATGCGCTAATGCCGCAGCAAAACAACACAATGCCGCAGCCAATAAATAACGATTACTTCCCGAATACATAGTTCTTCCCTGATTGTATGGTCAATTTAATACACCCTGAACAATAAGTTCCCCGCAGCAAACTGACATATTAAATTAGATTTACTTAAGGCTACGGGTGATTATCGAGCCAGGTCTTTACATTCTGGTCAACGCCAGAAGGATAAGGCACGCCATCTTCTACCCCAACATAAAGTAAACACATATCGGGTCGCTGAGTAAAAACACTGTGGTATTTGTTTAACCAGAATGTGAGATGTTGTTGCAGTTCGTGCGTTAACGGGATGGCTTCCAGAATGTCAGGATATTCATTCAATTCATTTACAATAGCCTGATTATTCTGATAAAGACCGGTTTCGGTAATAGCGCGGATCTGATTAAAAACGAATAACTCCTGCTGGTTCATCTCACTGTAATAATGCGAAAAGAACTTCTCAAACTGCATATTTCGGGCTACCCCAAGCCGATGCTGGAGCATTTCGGCAAGTTCATTTCGTCTTAACACCTGAGCGTTGAACGACGTAAAAGTATTGGATTGATAAACGGCAATCCGCGCAATGGCGGCCTGCATTTGTTGGTGCTGGTAAACAGGCCACAAAATCACTGCAACAATAGCGATTATTATTGCTGCGGCCCCTACCCAATAGAGCCCTTTTGCATGCTGAACGTTTTGATGTGAAGCCTGATTGTCTTGTTCTGATAACGAAATAACTTCAGGCTTACTCATCCAGAAGCCAATGCCATGCGCGGTGTGAATAATTTGCTGGCTGTCGCCATTGTCCCCGAGCAGTTGACGGGTATCGGATATCAACCGGAATAACGACCAGTCACTCACCACCACATCGTCCCAAAGCATTTCCGTTAACTGCTTTTTACTCAGCGGTTCAGGGCTAACTTCGCATAGCAGCTTAAGTAATTTGAACTGGCGTTCACTTACGGGTAAAACCACATTATCGCGACTCAACGTTTTTGTGCGAATATCCAGCCTGAAAAGACCAAATTTATACCCGGTAACGTCCACAGCATCTCCCAACTGGCTTGGCAAATAACTCTATAACTGATTGATTTTTAATTCAATCAAAAAAATTCAAATACATTCAAATAGATTTTACCCGTCATATATTGCGCTGTAACGACAGCTTCTTCTAACGTAAATAAGCCGCTTCAATGCAGATGCAACTGAAGGCGGAATGAGATGCGCCAATTTAAACAAATATACACACAGGTATACAAAGGATCTGACCATGATATTGTCAAAATCACTCATCAAGCTCGCAACCACTTCGCTTATTCCACTTCTGTGCGCAATGGCACCTGCCCAGGCTTCAATACAACCGAAATTTCAAACCTCCGACGTATCAAGCGTTGGGTTAACTGAGCAGCGGAGTGATCTCAATATCAGTAAAGAAGCGATGGAAAAAGTCAGGGACATCCTGGATGCCGAAGACAAAAAGTTAATGGCGGCGTTTAACAAAAACCCGGCCATCAAAGAAAGCCTGCAATCGCAAATCGCAAAAATTGCCAAAATCACTGACAGCGCAAGTAAAAAGAAAGCCATCGACACGTTTCAGGCCAACAACAAAAAGAGCTATGAAATGATATTAAAGCAGGCGGGCGTTGATTTATCACTCCTTACCCGCAGGCTAAATGAGGTATTGCCTGGATTTAATTTAAAGCTCAATAGCAATCTCACTATCTCTGCAACGGTGAGTACGCTACCGCCCCTAGCAAGCGACAAGCCGGAGCCCAAAACCACAACCACAGCGCTGCGCGATTTTACCAACAGCAAAGAGCTCGCATGCGGTTTAGCAGCGGGTAGCTCGGCAAGCTTTACCGCTTCCAAATTAGAGCTGGCAGGCATCGCAGCGGTAGCCGGTGGTTGCACAAATAATGCCTGGCGCAAGGTAAACTTCGACATCCCGGACACGGCAACGGCCGCTCAGTTGAAGATGAAGGCTGATTTATATGTGGATGGATTTGCTGTAGGCGTTGCGGGTTCATCAGGGATCAACGCGGATGCCAGTATGAACGAGGCCAATGTTTACATAACTGTAATTGCGCCATTGTTATGGACCGGCTATTCAGAGGAATTGGTGACCGGAGCACGTGTATCAGAGAACATTGATCTTAATCTGTACCGGTCAACCAGTCGTCGGGCGGAAAATTATCGAAATAACGTATCTCTGGTTAATTCTGCTTCAGTTAAGCCGATTGCGGTTATTGCCGAAACCCATGGTTCAGCAAAAATCACCAACTTCTCTGTTTCACTGGTGGTTACCACCCCGTAGCGAACAGTAACCGTACTAAATAACAGCTAACGATATTGAGATGACAGCGATAAACGCGCTGTCATCCCACGCCTTGGGTTCCGCGAATGTTTGCTACCTGTTTTACCCATTCAACCAGGGGTTCAGTAGACGATGCTGAATCATCTGGGCGTTAGGAAAATTTCATATGTTGTTCGTATTTATCAAACCGCCCCGCACGTTTTGTGCGATAACGCTTCAGACAATGTGGCGATTTAAAACTAAAAACCTGCTGACCGTACTGTTATCGGCAGCCGTTATGTTATTTGTTGTTGGTTGCACCCATACAGAAGAGCTAGCCCAGCGCACACCCGTGCTGGTGCCAGATAATGACATGTCGATTGTTTACCGCGAGTTGCTTGCCGCACGTTATAAGCAGGTGCGCCCGCGGTTAGAGGAACTCACGGCTATGCGTCCAAATGATGCAGAACGTCATGCGCTGCTCGCGTACAGTTGGCACCTCGACCCTAATGCCGGTCCGGATGGACAGAACATGGCGCTGGTTGGCTACGAAACCGCACTCAATCTGAGTCCTACTTATGTGTTTCCCGCGTTAATGGCGGGCCATTTGTCTTACGAGCGCGGCAATTTAAACGACGCTCTGGACTTTTTTGCCCGGGCAGCAATGGCAAACCCCGGTTGTGTAGAAGCGTTTGAGGGCATCGCGCTGACTGCCTACTTACTGGGTGATATTAACCTGGCAGAGGTAGCCTCCGCCCGCCTGATCGAACTCGCTCCTGCGTCAGAAACAGGCCTGCGTTTATCAGCGCTAATCGAGGCCGCCAGTGGCAACGAAATGCCTGTTCAGCCTGCTACCCTGCGTTACCAACAAACCTACCCAACTGAGGCGCGACAACTTTCCCCACGCTTGCAGCAATTGCGCCTAACCGCAGCGATAGACGAACATACCGCCGCACCGCCAATAACGAAGGACTTGTCAGAGCCGAAGGTTAACCCCAATCAGGTATCGGTAGACGTTACCATTATTGTTAGTCAGAACACGCATCGCGATCGCATCGGTATTAATTTACTGGACGGATTGCGCCTGCAATATGGCGCGCAAAGTAGCCATACCATAATAAAACAGGACGGTGGAAGTTCGCGTGACACTCAAACCACATTCAGCGAAGGATTCACATTGCCGCAGATTAACTGGAACCTGAATCTGTTCAATCGATTTGGTCAGTACTATCAGGTAGCGGCGCGCCCTTCCCTGACAGCCATGGTGGGGCAAACGTCTGAGTTTTTTGTTGGACGGACATTGCAAATCGGCGTACGAGGCATTGAAGCAGGCAGAATCGAACAAGTCGACATAGGCATTAACCTGAAGGTGCTGCCCCTTGAAATCACGGAAGACGCAGTGGTTGTTAATGTGGGTGTTGGCCGCAGTTTTGTTACTACTGATCCAGCAGGAAGCTTCGCGGAAGTGCTATCAACATTCAGGCAGGCTGTAGACGCAACGGCCGAGATCCGTTTTGGTGAAACACTGGTTCTATCGGGGCTATCTGAAAGTGTTCGGGATGCCACTTCATCTGAAGTACCCGTACTCGGCAGCATACCCGTACTCAGCATGTTCTTTAAAGAACGCTCTACAACAGAGCGACGTGATGCCGTTATGATTTTCGTAACCCCTTCTCCCCCGGTAAGTTTTGCAACCCGGCCCTGGGCTCGTCCAGCCAGCGTAGAAAAAATGGTTCGTCTTTGGAATAGCGTTATCGATCCTTCCACCAACGCCAGCGATGTTACGGAACGACTCAGCAAAATAAGAATGTTTCAGCGCATGCAACCCGGTGATGCGCCGCTCTCGTGGGGAAATCCCACTAAACAAAAAATAGATCTGTTTAAAAACCTAATTGGAGTCGCCTCATCATGAGATACGTTCTGCTACTTTGTACCATCCTGAGTGTTACCGTTCTGACCAGTTTTGAAACAAGCGCAGTATCAGACAATCGTACCGAGGTAGAACAGCTAAAAATGGCACTCAATGACATGCGTGCCAAACTGGACAAATTAAATGAAAGGCTTACGGAACTTGATAATCAATGTATCCAATTGGCTCAGGGCGTTTCCATACAGTCAACGTCCCGACCCATCGGAATGGAACTTCAGGTACACCGGTCGCAAATTGATATGAAAGCGCGTGAATTAGAAATAGACAGCGATAAGATTACCATCACCGGAAAAATACTCACGCTCAAAGCAGATACCATCATTATTGACGGCGAAATAAAATCCAAAACAGGCAATGACACCAATCTAAAAGGGTCAAACATTAAAGACAATTGATGCGATCACACTCGCCTGATTTAGATTTATTGGCCCGGGGGAGGCTCCCAAAGCTCCACTTTGTTTCCCTCGGGATCGATAACCCAACCGAATTTACCAAACTCTGAGTCTTCGGTTTCATCAAGCACCTCACAGCCTTCTTCACGCAATGCTGCTATAAGACCATGAAGATTTTCAACCCGATAATTAACCATAAAGGAAGCACCACCAGGAGAAAACTTGTCACTGTCGGCCGCAAAAATAGACCATATAGTTGAGCCACCAACTGGCTCCCCTTGTTCATCAGCCCAGTTAAATGCAGCCCCACCCCATACCTGCACATCAACCCCAAGATGCTTTTGGTACCAGGCACGAAGCGCTTCAGGCTCTTTCGCTTTGAAGAAAATGCCACCGATCCCCGTTACTCGCTTCATGTTACCCTCCTTTACCGTAAGCTATTGTGTGTAGTTCCTGAGCTATTTTTTAGCCATCAATTGGGTTTTGCGGTGTAGGCAACGTTAATTGATAAAACCCAAGGTCCAGCCACTTGCCAAATTTAAATGCTGCTTGCTTGATTGTGCCAGAGTGAATAAAACCCAATTTTTGGTGTAACGCAATACTACCCGTATTTGTGATATCGATACCGCCAATCATAACGTGGTAATTCTGCTCCACTGCTAAAGCAATTAAGTGTTCCAGCAAGGTACGCCCAAGCCCTTTACCTCTGGCATTTTTATGAATATAAACCGAATGTTCAATTGAATACTTATACGCTGGCCACGCCCGAAACGTGCCGTAACTTGCGAAACCTAACAGGTTTTCCTCGTCGTCAATAATGCCTATTACGGGAAATTGATTGTCATTTTTAACGTTGAACCAATTTGCCATATTTTCCATTGAACGAGGCTTGTAATCATAGAGCGCGGTTGAATTTAGAATGGCGTCATTCAGTATTGCTAAAATTTCTTCCGCATGCTTTTCAAACGTACAGTTGATGATTTGCACTAAATATTCCTTTGGCGACATGTTTATGGTGGCATATTAAGACAACGGTGGATTACCGCCTAACGAACGGGAAGATATTTACTGGAAAACCCATAATACCGTGGCCAAAAATACTTGACCACTACAGTTAAGTGAAGCCCACCTAGTACACATAACCTTTCTCCATGGTGAAATTCGTGAGATTTAGCATGTACAGACACATATCAACATAAATTTCCGCAGCCTTCTCGCCACCAGGACTCCAAAGATTCCAGGCTTGATAATTATCGCCTTTTGCTCTCTCCAAGATCCATTGAGCGCCATCCATGCCGATAATTTCTTCGTCAGGCTTATATACCCAACCTTCGAGTCGGTTGGCGAGAGCTTTAAGCTCTTTCATTTCTTTATCAGTTAGTACGCGCCTGTTTTCTAATTGCACGCGACCTGGCGAATAACCACCTGCGCCGGATAGCTGCTTTGCGTTAAGAATACATTTTTCATCGCAATTAACTCGAACGATTATTGGCGCATGGAAGCTACGCAGCCAAGTAAATCTAAAGACTTCATTTTCAGTCGGCAATTTTACGGGGTCTTCGCCAGCCGCACGCAATTGTTCTGAAAACCACTCTCTTTCAAATGGATCTAGCTCCTTCCATTCCGGGAAATAATCCTTTGTTATATTTGCGCAAGCAATTAGAAGCAAGCTTAAAAGAACTACGTTGGCTGTTTTCACGTATTTACCTAACGCTCCAATAAGGGACTGATAATAGTTTGCTATAATGTGTAACGAAGTGGAACCGAGCAAACTGTTAGCAGTCCCCCTTGATTGGCTTGTTAGGCGACTCTACTTCTGTTTTAGCTTTCTGAGCAAACTTTTCCCGTAATCTATAGCTTCACGCTCAATTCTAGTTAAAGGATCAGATTCGCCTCTTTTAGGCGTCTGAAGTAATGATTGACCATATTTAATTGCAGATTCCTCCGATTCGTTAAGTGTTACCGAGCCCGTATTTTCTGTATGTTTAACTGAATTCATATCCTGCTCCTGAATTAGACTGTTAACTGATGTTTCAAAAACAGCAGCAAGACATTTTAAAGTTTCTGAACCAACACTTTGTCCACTCTCGACTCTTTGAATAGTACGAACACTTATACCTGAATGAAGCGCAAGTTCATCTTGAGTCCACCCTTTAGCTAATCGACGTTGTTGAATACTCATGCTTATCCCTTTGCTGTTTGATGCCTATTTATGACAGTCTTAAAGAAGAATGAACACGACAAATTAACGACATTTACATTTTTGTCGGCGACAACCAGACATTCCGATCGCCTAACGCCTTGCTCTGGGGCAAACCGAAGCGCAGCGTAGGTTTGTACCTAGCAGCAACTTGTTAAATGCATTGCGTTCCCAGCTAATCACTGTAAGCTAATTAGCCCTTCGTTTTGTCATTTATCCTTGATAACTGGCTGAGCGCTCACTTTTGAGGCAGCCAAATGACAAATCTACGCGTATGCTACCAAACTATTGAGTTTGGAAATATAGATATTCACCTATGCACTCTACGTAACAACCAAGAGTTTTACGACCCGGACGGGGTTGCTGAAAAACTGGGGATTTCTTCTGCCGCCTGGCCTATTTTTGGAATTATTTGGCCGTCAAGTTTAGTACTTGCGCATCACATGAATAACTATGATATTGGCGAAAAACGAGTTCTTGAAGTTGGGTGTGGAACCGCTCTAAGTAGTTTATTGCTCAATAAAAAGAATGTAGATATAACAGCAACTGATTATCACCCCGAGTCAAAACACTTTTTAAACAGAAACACTAAGCTTAATGGGGACAACGCAATAACTTTTGAAAGAACTGGCTGGGCAGATAGCGAGGATACTTTAGGGCACTTTGACTTAATAATAGGCAGCGATCTACTGTATGAAGATGAGCACGTTGAATTACTCGCGGGGTTCATTCAGGACCATTCAAACCCAAAGTGCGAGGTGATAATCGTAGATCCAGGCAGAGGCAGGAAAAACAAATTAGCGAAGAAACTACTCGGACTTGGTTTTGTGTCAACGTTTTCTAAACCAAAACATACCGATTATTTAGATAAAGATTTTAAAGGCGATATTCTGACATTTTTGCGGACTGACTAAGCATTTAACGCCTTACTAATGGGCGCATAAATGCTTGGCTAAAATTAGCGACGAAGGAGCACAAGCCAAGCGTTTTGCGTCCTTTTGAGTAACTTGTTAGGTGCATTAACTTATCCACGCCATTTTGGAAGACCAAAGTTTCCAACCACCAAACCAACGGTGAAGTGTATACGTAGTGCCACCCGAAGCCATGTTGGCTATATATATACTTGCATCAACTTCCGAAAGAATAAATGTCTTTGTTAATTCTCCGAATTCAACTCGAACACCGCCACCAACAACCTCCCCAAGCTCATTGAACTGTAATGGAGTTGTTTTATCATAAAAGATTAACTCTATTCCGTTATCGCTACAGTAACTTTTTATAGCTGTCTCAGCTTCTTTTGGGAGTGAACCGCTAGTTGCACTAGAAAATATTTCTGGGTAAATATGCTTTGAGAGATATACTTTTTTTGGGTTTAAGCCACCGCCATAGGTATCGTCTTTTTCAATAACGTTTGAAAATGCAACCAAATAAATTTCAGAATCTTTACCCTGCGTCATTAATATTGCAGTGCTAAAGATTACAAATACTAGAAAAGAAATAGAGAAATTTTTAAATCTGCGACTTAGTAAAACACTCTTTAACTTTGACTTACTCAAGTAGTCCAAAGCATAAAGGTTTGCCACAGGAGTTATCAAAACTAAAGCGGGTAAAAGAACTTTGAATACTCCCTTAACGCTCACATCAAAAAATATAAGCAAAATGAAAGTAACTAGCATAACTAAATTAAGTAATGCGGCAATCTTCCTAATCAATTTGACTCCTTAATTGATGCTGACTCTAGATGCACCTCACGCCCGGCTCACCGAGCAAATTTTGATGGCGACTTTTTTGGAACAAAAAAGGTGACAGTAAAATTTGTCAGGTGCAGCCGCTTGTTAGCCATGCATTGCGACCTCAGCAATTTTTTGCGCTTTCTCGATACTAATACCGTTTACGAAATCGTGGTACAACTCATGATCCACCTCGTGCAAACAAAGGTATGGGCGAGCACCATCAGCCTGCGGGTGAACGTCGGTAGCCAACGAATGTGTGCTTTCGTAGTAAGGTAATTTGCTACAAAACCAACCAAAGTAAGCCCTTTCAGTGTCTGGCTCGTCCCATGTTTCCAAGTAGTGCTCGTAACTTTCTTTGCTAAGCGAAACCCACACGCCCCACATGAAAGGCTCTGTTACTCCGTGAATTGGTATTTCAATTATCACTCGTGCAAAGTAATGCGTACCGTCTTCATCAGTGTAATAGCAAAGATCGTCTCCGATTTTACCTTCCTGCTTTATTTCCTCTGGCTGCTCCAACCAAGGATCAGGTGCTTTAAACCCAAAACTAGGTGAACCTTCATGTTGCTTTCCACAACAAGAGCATTTAAAACTAAAAATTCCTGCCATATCTCTGATTCTACTTTTTGGCTAACGCCCGCATAACGGGCAAATATATGTAGGCTACAATACCGAGCAACGCGAGGGGAGCCTACGTGTATTTGTCCCCAGCGAGCGAAGCGAGTGTTTATGCGATTGTTATGTGCGTGCCAATAAGCGTACATACTGCTTGTATGATACGAACCCAAAGAATGCGAAAGTAAAGCCCGCGGCAACTTGGATTAATACCGCATACCCAAAATTACTTAGTCCAGAACCAGTTTCTACATTATCTGAAAATGCCCAACTGAACAAAGTGAAAATTGGTGCCATAAAACCTACGAAGCCAGCACTGTACAAGCAATATCCCATTACGATCTTATTTAAAGATAAGCGGATATCTTTAGTTGAGGTTAGAAAAGCAATTAAGAAAAGAATGCCCAAGAGAATGGGCACAATGAATGGCGATAAAGGACCATTTTCGGTTTTGAATGGTATGTAAAAGAAATCTAAGAAAGTAATACCAGCAGCAAAGATAGTTACTGATTCGTTGAACTTCCGCATGAATTTCCTTTTAGCACATAACACTAAGCTAAGGGGCAAAAGCACAGTGCGAAAATGGTGAAGCCGCACTGTGTTTTTGTCCCAGCGGCCCGCGCAGCGGGTTGCGACTTAAGCGTTTTGTTATGTTTTTGCACTGTAAATAACCCCAAGATTAAGCTCTTTTTGTTGGTTTGGGAGACTAACATTCCGTTTTAATATCGTATTTCCCTGGCATTCAATTGACAACTCATAATCTGAGGGAGAAGGAGAAATGGTAAAGTCTGCAGCAAATTTTCCATTGATGACTCTTGTTTGGTGATTACGATTTTCGGTTTGTTCATTTTTGAACCGAAGAGTGCATTCCTCTGAAACTTCTCCAGTAACATAAGCGACGTTGTCGCCAATGGTGCTGATACATCCGCTGAGATTAAGAATTAAAAAAAGTAATAATGCAAATTTCATAGAAAAACATAACGCCCCGCTTAGGGGCAATAACACGTGGGCTAAACTTGGAGCGAAGCGACTGAGCCCACGTGTTATTGTCCCAGGGAGCTTGCGACCGGCTACAGCGGTTTGATACTCATTGAGCCTCCTCCCTATCAGCATAAACAGAGTTTATCCTAATAGGCGACCAAACCGAGGGAGAAA
>NZ_VHIP01000042.1 GCF_006494365.1 Aestuariibacter sp. GS-14 | reverse complement strand
CCTTGAAATACCACCCTGGTATGTTTGATGTTCTAACGTTGTCTCCTAATCGGGGATGCGGACAGTGTCTGGTGGGTAGTTTGACTGGGGCGGTCTCCTCCCAAATAGTAACGGAGGAGCACGAAGGTTAGCTAATCCTGGTCGGACATCAGGAGGTTAGTGCAATGGCATAAGCTAGCTTAACTGCGAGACAGACACGTCGAGCAGGTACGAAAGTAGGTCATAGTGATCCGGTGGTTCTGTATGGAAGGGCCATCGCTCAACGGATAAAAGGTACTCCGGGGATAACAGGCTGATACCGCCCAAGAGTTCATATCGACGGCGGTGTTTGGCACCTCGATGTCGGCTCATCACATCCTGGGGCTGAAGTCGGTCCCAAGGGTATGGCTGTTCGCCATTTAAAGTGGTACGCGAGCTGGGTTTAGAACGTCGTGAGACAGTTCGGTCCCTATCTGGTGTGGGCGTTGGATGATTGAGGGGAGTTGCTCCTAGTACGAGAGGACCGGAGTGAACGAACCGCTGGTGTTCGGGTTGTTTTGCCAAAGGCATTGCCCGGTAGCCAAGTTCGGAATCGATAACCGCTGAAAGCATCTAAGCGGGAAGCGAGCCCCAAGATGAGTCATCCCTGACCTTTAAGGTCTGGAAGGGTCGTTGAAGACGACGACGTTGATAGGCAGGATGTGGAAGCGTTGCAAGGCGTTAAGCTAACCTGTACTAATTGCCCGAAAGGCTTAACCATACAACGCCTAAGTAGCTTTTACTTAGAAGTTGTTGGTAAGACTGACTAATTAATTGAAGTTAGAGTAGTGAAGTTACTCTGATTGAAGAACGTATCAAGCTTTCTGAAATTGTTATAAAAAGTTTTTGCCTGGCGGCAATAGCGACGTGGTCCCACCTGAATCCATTCCGAACTCAGAAGTGAAACACGTTAGCGTCGATGGTAGTGTGGGGTCTCCCCATGTGAGAGTAGAACACCGCCAGGCTCCCATTCTAAGAAAAAGGGCTATCCATTTGGGTAGCCCTTTTTTGCATTTGGCGTTCAGAGAAACGTAATTCACATTATCAGCATTATCTGGATAGCCGTTTATCTTAGAAAGGCACTGCGTGCCACTCACATGAAGAGCCTAACCCATCAGGGCTTTTTAATTTCAAGGCGCTGCACAAAAGATGAGTAACAACCCCTCCCTGGTGCAATGTCCAGTCGCGCATCCATGCGCGCCGCTCTGGTCGCTGCGAATGTCCGCAGGACATTCG
>NZ_VHIP01000041.1 GCF_006494365.1 Aestuariibacter sp. GS-14 | reverse complement strand
GCGGGCTGGGACACAAACAGGCAGGCGGCTTCGCCATTGTAGCCTGCCTGTTTGTGCCCCATATTTAGGCGTTATGTTTACCCTAGGAATTAGGCATTAATGAGTATTAAAACGGCGCGATTTCCATTTGTTGGACTGAGCATTTTATTTGTCGTACTCCTAATTCAAAAGCCATTGCAGGAAGCCATATATAACACTCTGTATGCAACTTATTTCGTTTTTTCTTTTCTCTTTTTCATGTCACTGGCTCTAGGCCAATACACAAAGACGGCAGTACAAAAAAACAGGTTAATGGTGCTGTTTCCTGTTTATTCAGTACTTTTTGTTATTTATTGGCTTTCTCAAAATTGGCATCAAGGGCGAGTAAATTTTATATTGGTTACACCTATTGTTTGCGGATTACTGTTGGCGTTTATGCTAAAAATACAACTGCGATTTTTAGGCAAGTAAACATAACAAACGCATTAACACTCGCTGCGCTCGCTAGGGACAAAAACACGTAGGCTCCCTGCGCTTCGCTTGGTATTGTAGCCTACGTGTTTTTGCCCGTTATGCGAGTGTTATACGCCGATTCGGGCTAGCTGTTTTAAGGCTTCAAAGGATTAGATTTTAAGCTGGTTAGGGTGGTTCGCTATGCAGTTTTTAAGCCCACCATTTTCAGTTTTATCAGCAGCTTTATCATCGCGGCTTTAGATGTTCAGTAACGCCAACAGTCAGCATTCCAGGTCGTTTATAGAATCCAATTGGCATCTGGTATTTTGTAGGTTGTTGTTTTAAGGTAATTCAAGGTGTTATGCGTTACTGGCAATGTCAGCAGGTTGTGGCGGCAAGCCGCGACAGCTCGGTGCTCGCACGTATAACAATCGTTTCAAGTCGCGCGCGGTGCGCGCTGGGACAAAAACATGTAGGCTGCTTCGCATTATAGCCTACATGTTTTTGCCCCTTAAACGGGGTGTTATACGCTATGAGTATCAAGGATGGAAATGCAGCTTAAAACACCAAAATATCTTCTCGTTACTCAAGAGTTAGGGTTTAAATTACCATTAGCTTGGTGCTTATCGGCTCTTACAATTGGCATTCTTATTCAAGAAATAGCAGCAGCAATCTTCATTTCCAGTGCGTCGTTATTCCTAGTTTGGCTTACCAGCAAACTTGCCAGCTTTTTCTTCAGTTTCCAAGAACACAGCGGCATTTTAAAAAATCATATTTACGATAACGTTTTAAAAGCAATTTGGTTTGTCTCTCTATTCGGCCTCTTAATTAATTTCTTTAAATCCCTGCTGTTTAACGTTGGTAGTGAAGCATTTTTGGGCTGCGTATTTTCTATAGTTTATTTCGGGTTTATGCTTTCAGCATCAAATCGTTGGGGTATGCACTTCGTTGAAAAACGCGTATAACACATATGAGCCTCCGGGCTGTCAATGAAAAAAGATAGCCCCTTGACCACTATTTCAAGATCAATATTTAGCC
>NZ_VHIP01000040.1 GCF_006494365.1 Aestuariibacter sp. GS-14 | reverse complement strand
AGTTGTTGAAGTGGACGCAAGAGACATCGGCTCCTTTATCAAGCACATGCATGTGCGCCACTTAACAACCCCCGTTAGCCCCCATTCGTTAATGCTTTCAAAAATA
Source organism: Aestuariibacter sp. GS-14 (assembly GCF_006494365.1). Taxonomy (GTDB): domain Bacteria; phylum Pseudomonadota; class Gammaproteobacteria; order Enterobacterales; family Alteromonadaceae; genus Alteromonas; species Alteromonas mangrovi. Next base: position 1,532 of record NZ_VHIP01000040.1, on the reverse strand, counting down.
AAAAATCGGGGCAGTGTTAACGCCGGTATCATTTCTCGTTTTAGCGTCCTACCTTCATAGGTTATTTTTGTTTCCAGGGCTATCAAGCAAACGTAGTAATTTCTTCCCGTGGTTTGCGCGGCGCGAGCAGTCTTTCGCTGTAAGCGGACGGTGCATTTATCCGCAATCGTATAGCGCAATTCTCAGCTTGCTTGGCAGCGCAGCTTTATTAGTTCCGGAAAATGGCTAACACAAAAATCAGTTGTTGTTTTTCTGGTGGTTGTTTAAGGTAAATGCAAATCAGGGAAGGGCAATTAAATAATGCAAACATCTTGGTACAAGGCAGCAAAGCTGCGAACGTTCAGTGTTGGGGCTAACAAAGCGCAGCACGGGACAATAACGCGCAGTTCCCCTTTTTTGCAAAGAGCGCAAAAAAGTGGCCCTTCGCTATTGCCCGTGTGCTAGGCGTTATATTCCAAGGATAAAAGTCTAAAAAAGGATGTTTAAATGAAACCTTATAAAAATATTACTACCCATCACTTGGGACTATTATTATTACTGGCAAGGGTTACAGCCTATGTTGGTTTTCTTTTAACTGTCGTCGCGATTATGGCTACCGCAATAGGCTTCGTCTCACTTGGTCTCACTAGTGTAATGCCAATGCTTGCTTTCTTCCCAATGGCAGTATCCGTATTGTTTTTCTCTGGCGTTATGGCAGCAATTGTCGCTTTTGAAGAAAGTTATAGAAAACGAACAGAGCACCATGTAAGCAGTAATGAAATATAACAAACCGCTGTAGACGCACGCGGGGCGTGCTGGGACAAAAACACGTGGGCTGTCCTCGCTCTGCTCGGCATTATAGCCCACATGTTTTTGCCCCTAAGCGGGGTGTTAGCAGCCATGAGAAAAATAGCATTCAGAAGCTTCATATCAACAGCGTTGGTTGTTCTTACTTTTTCTAGCTCAGCAGTTGATCAAAAGTTAAAAATAGATGCAGGTTCAGTAACAAAGGTATTTGACCTATATGAAAGCGGTGAATTAGAAGTGGTTCGGGAAAATACTTCGTTCATCTTTTATCTAAACGCCACAGTTATTCAGGATAATGAAGTACATGTCTTTTACCACTGCCAATTTAACGGTAACTTAGGTTTCAGTATGAATGAGTTGGCGGTTATATCTTTTCCAGTCAATGCTGGCCAAGGCTACTCTTGTGGTAGTAAGTACAGCAATATGTTCTTTCTATCCATAATTAATGAGTAAATGGCAGCTAACAAAACACTAAAGGCGCTCGCGCTGCTCGCTGGGACGCTAACACATGGGCTGCGTCACTTCGTTCCCAATTTTAGCCCATGTGTTATCGCCCCTTAGTGGGGTGTTATGCACCTTTGAGGATTGATTAATTGAAACATTTGGCATTCATTGTTTTCCTATTGTTGGTGAGTGTTCCAAGTTATTCTAGTCCTCAAATTCCAAAGGTCTTTCAAGGTACCTGGGATGCAAATGATGAAGCGTGTAAAACAAAATATAGCGATATGCGTCTCGTAATTAGTGCT
>NZ_VHIP01000038.1 GCF_006494365.1 Aestuariibacter sp. GS-14 | reverse complement strand
CGGCTCCACCAGAACTGGCGTCCTGGATTCAAAGCCTCCCACCTATCCTACACAAGTAGGTTCAATGTTCAGTGCCAAGCTGTAGTAAAGGTTCACGGGGTCTTTCCGTCTAGGTGCGGGTACACAGCATCTTCACTGCGATTTCAATTTCACTGAGTCTCGGGTGGAGACAGCGTGGCCATGATTACGCCATTCGTGCAGGTCGGAACTTACCCGACAAGGAATTTCGCTACCTTAGGACCGTTATAGTTACGGCCGCCGTTTACCGGGGCTTCGATCAAGAGCTTCGCCGAAGCTAACCCCATCAATTAACCTTCCGGCACCGGGCAGGCGTCACACCGTATACGTCATCTTTCGATTTTGCACAGTGCTGTGTTTTTAATAAACAGTTCCAGCCACCTATTCACTGCGACCCCCGAATGCTCAAAGAGCAAGTCTCATCACACTCAGGGGCGTACCTTCTCCCGAAGTTACGGTACAATTTTGCCGAGTTCCTTCACCCGAGTTCTCTCAAGCGCCTTAGTATTCTCTACCTGACCACCTGTGTCGGTTTGGGGTACGGTTCATATAATCATAAGTTTAGAAGCTTTTCCTGGAAGCAGGGCATCAACAACTTCACCACCTTAGTGGCTCGTCTCGTGTCTCAGTCTTAAGAGTCCGGATTTACCTAAACTCTCAACCTACGCACTTTCACTTGGACTACCAACGCCAAGCTTGCCTAGCCTTCTCCGTCCCTCCATCACTGATTATATAAGTACGGGAATATTAACCCGTTTCCCATCGACTACGCATTTCTGCCTCGCCTTAGGGGCCGACTTACCCTGCCCTGATTAGCATGGGACAGGAAACCTTGGTCTTCCGGCGTGGGGGTTTTTCACCCCCATTATCGTTACTCATGTCAGCATTCGCACTTCTGATACCTCCAGCAAACCTCACAGTTCACCTTCAGCGGCTTACAGAACGCTCCCCTACCCAAAGTCCAAAGGACTTTGCCGCAGCTTCGGTATATTGCTTAGCCCCGTTACATCTTCCGCGCAGGCCGACTCGACTAGTGAGCTATTACGCTTTCTTTAAAGGATGGCTGCTTCTAAGCCAACCTCCTAGCTGTCTTAGCCTTCCCACATCGTTTCCCACTTAGCAATATTTTGGGACCTTAGCTGGCGGTCTGGGTTGTTTCCCTCTTCACGACGGACGTTAGCACCCGCCGTGTGTCTCCCGGATAGTACTCACAGGTATTCGGAGTTTGCAAAGGGTTGGTAAGTCGGGATGACCCCCTAGCCTTAACAGTGCTCTACCCCCTGTGGTATTCATCCGAGGCTCTACCTAAATAGATTTCGGGGAGAACCAGCTATCTCCCGGTTTGATTGGCCTTTCACCCCCAGCCACAAGTCATCCCCTAACTTTTCAACGTTAGTGGGTTCGGTCCTCCAGTTGATGTTACTCAACCTTCAACCTGCCCATGGCTAGATCACCGGGTTTCGGGTCTATACCTAGCAACTAGACGCGCAGTTAACACTCGCTTTCGCTACGGCTCCCCTATACGGTTAACCTTGCTACTAAATATAAGTCGCTGACCCATTATACAAAAGGTACGCAGTCACCCCGAAGGGCTCCCACTGCTTGTACGTATACGGTTTCAGGTTCTATTTCACTCCCCTCACAGGGGTTCTTTTCGCCTTTCCCTCACGGTACTGGTTCACTATCGGTCAAATAGGAGTATTTAGCCTTGGAGGATGGTCCCCCCATCTTCAGTCAAGATAACACGTGTCCCGACCTACTTAATATGTAAATAAAGTACCTTCATGTACGGGGCTATCACCCTGTATCGCTCAACTTTCCAGAAGATTCCACTAATACTTTACTTATCGGCTGCTCCCCTTTCGCTCGCCGCTACTAAGGGAATCTCGGTTGATTTCTTTTCCTAAGGGTACTTAGATGTTTCAGTTCCCCTCGTTTGCCTCTACAACCTATGTATTCAGTTGCAGATACACATAAATGTGTGGGTTCCCCCATTCGGACATCTGTGGCTCAAATGCGTTTTGTCAGCTCACCACAGCTTTTCGCAGACTTACACGTCCTTCATCGCCTCTATTTGCCAAGGCATCCACCGTATACGCTTAGTCACTTAACCATACAACCCTAAATAGCTTTGAAGTTACCTTCATCTTCGCAAGCACTGCTTATTCACATGAGTAGGAATAAGGTTACTCGCCTTACAATTCA
>NZ_VHIP01000037.1 GCF_006494365.1 Aestuariibacter sp. GS-14 | reverse complement strand
TGTTGAAGTGGACGCAAGAGACATCGGCTCCTTTATCAAGCACATGCATGTGCGCCACTTAACAACCCCCGTTATGTGCCAAAGGAATAAAATGACAAAAAGGATGTTTTGGGCAGTTGTATTTGCTATTTGCGTAATATCGCACACCCTAGTTTATTTTCACTTTGTCTACACTGGGGATACTGTAGCTTCTGTATTTGGTTATTTCATATCATTATTCGTATTGCCGGTCGCCATTATCGGTGTTTTGGTCTTTGCGCTAGTCTCTTTAAGCAATCTGCAATTCACTACACGTCAAAAATGGACCTTACTATTGTTTCCAATATTTACGATGGTTAGCTATTTAGTGTATTTTTATTTGGTACTTCAGTACGGCGGGCCTCATTGATGCAACTGGCACATAACAAAAAAATTAAGGCACTCACTTCGTTCGCTGGGACGCATACACGTGGGCTGCTTCGCATTTTAGCCCACGCGTCTGCGCCCCTTATTTAAAAGTTATACGCCGATTCGGGCTTAGCTGTTTTAAGGCTTCAAAGGATCAGTTTTTTGGTTGGGTAGGGCTGTTTGCTAGGTTGTTTTTGCACCCACCATTTCTGTTGTTTAAACGGCTTTACCAACTCAGTTTTAGATATTCAGCAACGCCAGCAATCAGCATTCCAGGTTATTTACAGAATCAAATGTGCGTCTGGTATTTTTCAGGTTGTTGTTTTAAGGTAATTCAAGGCGTTATGCCTTGCGGTTGTATCGGCAGGTGTTGGCGGCAAGCCACGACGGTTCGGTGCTCGCACGTATAACAAAAAAATTATGTCGCCCGCCAGGGCGGGCTGGGACACAAACAGGCAGGCGGCTTCGCCATTATCGCCTGCCTGTTTGTGCCCCATATTTAGGTGTTATGTGCCAATATGAAGAAGCTCGCATTTTTACTTTTATTATTGTCGGTTAAGTCCTTTTCTTGCGAACAATTGCTCGGGACTTACAAAAGTCATAGTGAAACCCATTGGAGTTTTGAACTTCAAATAACACATGAAAATGTCATATTAAAATATACCGATTTTGAATATGGAACTCGAGATTTAAGAACAGATTATATCGTGGAATCAGAGGGTTATTGTGAAAAAACTGTAGCAGGGTACGTATTAATATTCGGGAGTAAATCTGTTAATGTTAATTTTCATGAAAGCCTTAGCCACAGGTCTTTTGGTGGGTCTGGTGAATCGCCCGGTATCACTGGAGAATTTCTCAAAGGACAGCAGGTGGAATTGTGGCAGGGCACATAACAATCAAATGTTGGGGACACAAACACGCGGGCTCAGCTTCGCAGTTTAGCCCACGCGTTTGTGCCGCCAAATTAGGGCGTTATACGCCGATTCGGGCTTAGCTGTTTTAAGGCTTCAATGGATTAGGTTTTAGGTCGGGTAGGGCTGTTCGCTAGACAGTTTTCAAGCCCACCGCCAGTTACTTTCTCAATGGCTTTACCAACTCAGTTTTAGATAGTCAGTAACGCCAGCAGTCAGCATTCCAGGTTGTTTACAGAATCAAATGTGCGTCTGGTATTTTGTAGGTTGTTGTTTTAAGGTAATTAAAGGCGTTATGCGTTGCGGTTGTATCAGCAGGTATTGGCGGCAAGCCGCGACAGTTCAGTGCTCGCACGTATAACAATCGTTTCAAGTCGCGCGCCGGGGCGCGCTGGGACAAAAACATGTAGGCTGCTTCGCATTATAGCCTACATGTTTTTGCCCCTTAAACGGGGTGTTATACGCCGATTCGGGCTAGCTGTTTCAAGGCTTCAGTGGATTAGATTTTTGGCTAGGTAGGGCTGTTCGCTAGGCAGTTTTCAAGCCCACCACCAGTTACTTTCTCAATGGCTTTACCAACTCAGTTTTAGATAGTCAGTAACGCCAGCAGTCAGCATTCCAGGTTGTTTACAGAATCAAACGTGCGTCTGGTATTCTGTAGGTTGTTGTTTTAAGGTAATTCAAGAGGTTATGCGTTGCTGGCAGTATCAGCAGGTTGTGGCGGCAAGCCGCGAAGGTTCGGCGCTCGCACGTATAACAAAAAAATTATGTGGGACACAAACACGCAGGCTCTGCTTCGCAGTTTAGCCTACGTGTTTGTGCCCCATATTTAGGTGTTATGCACATTTGAGGATTGATTAATTGAAACATTTGGCATTCATTGTTTTCCTATCGTTGGTGAGTGTTCCAAGTTATTCTAGTCCTCAAATTCCAAAGCTCTTTCAAGGTACCTGGGATGCAAATGATGAAGCGTGTAAAACAAAATATAGCGATATGCGTCTCGTAATTAGTGCT
>NZ_VHIP01000036.1 GCF_006494365.1 Aestuariibacter sp. GS-14 | reverse complement strand
ATGCCCCGATGCATAACAAAAAAATTATGTCGCCCGCAGGCGGGCTGGGACACAAACAGGCAGGCGGCTTCGCCATTATCGCCTGCCTGTTTGTGCCCCATATTTAGGCGTTATGTTCTAAAAGGATAGCTATTGTTGGGCTCTTTGCTGGGAATTGCAGTTTTTCTCTTTGGTTTCGTCTTCATCGCTGCGGCAATTTTGTTTGCATATTTAGCACATTGTGACCAACCAAAAGGAATTGAATGGTTAAAGCCGATACTTCTCATAAGCTTTGCATTGTTTGTTGCTTACAATACTTTCTCAAGCGGCTATTCTCGTATGGTTAATAGTGGCCTTATAGGTTGAATAAGGGCGAACATAACAATCACATTAAGCCGCTCGCGGGCTCGCTGGGACAGTAACACGTGGGCTCTGTCGCTTCGCTCGGATTTTAGCCCACGTATTACTGCCCCTTATGTGGGTGTTATGTTCTTTGTCGGTGGATTAAACCTAGTTGATGAAATATAGAAACTTTCGAAAGAGTTTAAGCATTAAGAATCTAACTGGCATTGAGAGCTTCGTCTTGGAAATCTCGCTTGGTTTTGTCTTTTTCATTATATGTATTCATTCGTTTAATGCTGACATGCTAATCATTGCTATACCCTTAGGATTACTTAGTTTTGGGTGTATTTCAGCAGCTGTCATTTCGCTATATTTCTTCTTCAAACTAAAGACAACGCATGACTAATCAGCACAAACATAACAAAAAAATTATGTCGCCCGCAAGCGGACTGGGACACAACCACGCAGGCGGCTTCGCCATTATCGCCTGCGCGTTTGTGCCCCATATTTAGGTGTTATGTGACTCAAGGATGACGAAGAATGGAGTTGCCATTAAAAGATCTGGAAAAGGAATATGCGATACCCAATGTGTGGAAAGACTCCATTTTCGATGTGGTTGTTCAATTAACTAATGATAATTTTGAACTCCACAATACCCCGGAAAACGTCTATCTCCAATCCAGTGATTTAGCCAAATTAAACAGAGAAAATGTTCTTGAATATGGTTGTTGTTTAATGCCTTTAATTGCGGAATGTTGGGAACGTTCATGCTATCAATGGCAAGGGGATTATTGGGATTTGATTGTCGATTTATGTACAACGGAAGAAGGTGTTAGCGATCTGGTTTTAAGTGGTCGTGTCTATCCCTTAGCTTCAGGCTACAAATATGAGTTTGGCATGGTGTATGTTCCGTAGTTTTAATAGACAGTCACATAACAAAAAAATTATGTCGCCCGCAGGCGGGCTGGGACACAAACACGCAGGCGGCTTCGCCATTGTAGCCTGCCTGTTTGTGCCCCATATTTAGGTGTTAGGCTCTATGTCGATAATAGCTATTTTATTAAGTATTTTATTATTTTTTCCAGCAGCTATTGCAGCCTTTATTTGCGCTATGGCTACTGCTTTTTCAATCCTATCTCCAATATTTATTATTCCTTCCTTATTGGTGAGCGCGCTTGTTTTTTATATTTATTATCGTCAGTTTCAACTTTGTAAAAAACTTGGAAGAAATGAAGTTTTGGATGCAAAAATGAGTTCAAGTCTGATACTTGGAATATCTTGCCTATCTGGAGTCAGCGCAATACTGTATATGTATAGTTACATTAAAAATCTGGACACTGTGCTTTTTAATCCAGATATTCTTTTTACGGCGGCTTCAATCTCACACACTTTGGCTTCTATTGTTTTGTTGTTAATTTATACAAAGCGAAAAGCCTAACAAAAAACTGTAGTCGTTCGCTGGCGCTCACTGGGACAATAACACGCAGGCTCAGTCGCTTTGCTCCAATTTTAGCCTGCGTGTTATTGCCCCTAAGTTGGGCGTTATGCATCATGGAAATATCGGCCAAATGTTTCTTTCTAATCTAATAGCTACCTTTAAATTTGTTGGTATCGTATGGTTACCGTTGTCTGTGTTCATCATTTTCGACTGCTATAAAAACTCAGATTTTTCAGATGCATTTATTCCTCTTTATCTTTTAACCTTTGCCCCGGCAATAGCAGCATCATCACTTTTGTACACTAAACTCAAGAATTCAAACCTCAATAAATTCATGTGTGCCGGTTTATTCGGAATTGTTAATTTGGCACTATTCATGTCTTATTACTTTGTTGGCCATGCATTAAACAATGAAGCGCTAAATCTTCGTTTTATTACAGTAATGTCGCTTGTCACTTTAGTTACTGCAAGTGGGTTATACATCCAACTGCCATGGAAACAAAGTGATGCATAACACATATGAGCCTCCGGGCTGTCAATGAAAAAAGATAGCCCCTTGACCACTATTTCAAGATCAATATTTAGC
>NZ_VHIP01000035.1 GCF_006494365.1 Aestuariibacter sp. GS-14 | reverse complement strand
TGTTGAAGTGGACGCAAGAGACATCGGCTCCTTTATCAAGCACATGCATGTGCGCCACTTAACAACCCCCGTTATGTTTAGGGCAGAGTTAATGAGATTTTTTTGTTTCATATTCTTGGTCTTTGCAAGTTGTAATTCACAGTCACAGGAAATTCAAGGTATTGATTTTCCATCGCAATTCCACGGTGTTTGGGACTATAGTCTTGAGCAATGCGACAAACAGCTAAGTACCGCAAGAGTGACCATCAATAGTAAAGGTATTGAATACTGGGAAAGTTTTGGAGTAATAAGTAAGGTAATTTCGCAAACGAAAAATTCGCTCTACGTAATATTGTCGATGTCTGGAGAAGAAGAGAACTGGTTAGTTGAATCCGAGTTTAGAATAGAAAAGGAGAAACTTGTGGATCTTTTCATTGATGAAAGCTCCTCATTCACACGTGTTAGGTGTAAAGGAAAAACATAACAAACCAAGGCAGCGGGACAAATACATGCAGGCTCCCGTCACTTCGTTCCGTATTTTAGCCTGCATGTACTTGCCCCTGCTTGGGGCGTTATGTTTCGTGGTAACTAAATGAGAAATTTGGGCCGAATGGCACTCAAAACTTCCTTAGCTGGGTGGGTAATTGTAATTACTTTTACTTTTGTATCTTGGGAGCTTACTGCATCGAATGGTCAAAATATATTGCATGAGTTGCCGCTTTACATTGCTTTATTAGCATTTCCAATATCTATGATTGCAGTAGTAATTGGAGTTATTGCGTTTATTAAAGGACACTGTCGTCTACAAGCGACTGCAAGCCTATTATTGGCATTACCACTTTCCACGTTTATTGGTTTAATGTATTGGGTGACCGTAAATGGCGGCGTGTAAAACATAACAAACAACTGTAGCCGCTCGCTGGCGCTCACTGGGACAATAACACGTAGGCTCAGTCGCTTCGCTCCCATTTTAGCCTACGTGTTATTGCCCCTAAGTTGGGCGTTAGCCCCCATTCGTTAATCCGTTTAAAAATAAAAAGATCGTGGCAGTGTTTACGCCGGTATCATCACTCGTTTTAGCGTCCCACCGCCATTAGTTATTTTTTGTGTCCAGGGCTATCAACTAATTAAGCTATTTTCTTCCTGTGGTTTGCGCGGCGCGTGCAATTTTTCGTTGTAAGCGGCCGGAGCTTTTATATGCAATCGTAAAGCGCAATTCTCACCTTTGATTGGCAACGTAGCTTTATCAGTTCCGGTAACTGGTTAACGTAAAAATCAGTTGTTGTTTTTCTGGTGGTTGTTTAAGGTAAATGCAAATCAGGGAAGGGCAATTAATTAATGCAAACATCTTGGTGCAGGGCAGCAAAGCTGCGAACGTTCAGTGTTGGGGCTAACAAAGCGCAGCACCGGACAATAACGCGCAGTTCCCCTTTTTTGCAAAGAACGCAAAAAAGTGGCCCTTCGCTATTGCCCGTGTGCTAGGTGTTAGCAGTCAGATCTTAGGATTTAATTAAATGGAATTTTTTGAAGAAGTAATATATGAAATGTACGGTTTTACTTTACTGGAATTTCTTTTTTACGCTCTAGATGCCCTTGTCATTAGTGCTTGTTTCATCGCTTTACTAGTAAGTTCAATTAAGTTAAATCGACGCATTAACTCCAAAGATTCTCGGCTGCTTCTCTACTCTTGTATAGCTGTTTTGGTTCTAAGTATCCTATCCGGTGTCGTATCAGAGTATAGTTATCAGGAAGGCGATACACTGTCTTTGGCGGAGTTGTTAGTTGTTTATTCCCCATCAGTAGCTGTTGTATTTCTTACTATTGGTCTCCTTCGAGTTTTAAAAAGCTACAAGGGTGGTACAAGCAATGACTGCTAACAAAAAAATCATGTCGCCCGCAGGCGGGCTGGGACACAAACAGGCAGGCGGCTTCGCCATTGTAGCCTGCCTGTTTGTGCCCCATATTTAGGTGTTAGAGGACTCTATGGAATTACGAAATTGGATAGGGATTATCATGATCGTTCTCGGAACATCCCTACAAGTTTACGGGTATTACTCAGAAACATGGGTCAGAGTTCTCGCTTTCATTATCATTTTAATCGGCGTATTTGTTTTCTTTACCCAACGATATATTGCCAGAAAAGAAGCTGCCGAATTTAACTACGGTCCTAGCGCCAAAAATACTAGCTTGCCATTAATGGGCGATATATTTAACACTAGTGGGCAACGCACTGGTGGTAGAACCGAAGACAGTTGGTCTAGCGACTCATCCGGTGGAGACGGCGGAGGTGGTGGTGAGTAAGTCCTCTAACAATCGCATCAAAACTCGCTGCGCTCGCGTGGACATCTACCTGTGGGCTCGCGCTGCGCGCAATTTTAGCCCACAGCTAGCTGCCCTTTATGCGGGGCGTTATAAGCCAAAAGGAAATTCATGCTAACAGTTGAGAAAGACAAGGATGCTGAACAGGTTTATATCCATGGTTCTCCAGAACAGTTGCGCTGGCTAGCACGCAGACTAGACGCTATTGCTATACAAGCTGAAAAGTCCGGCAATGCTCACGATCATTTTATGACAGAAGACTGGGGGGAAATGAACTAACCAATGAACTTATTGGCAACCCAGAATCTCACGCAATAGTGAACCACTTGATTGTGTATGGTCATGCTTCAAAGTAAATTGTCTTATAACAAACCACTTAAGGCTCTCGCTTCGCTCGCTGGGACAGTAACACGTAGGCTCTGTCGCTCCGCTCCTGATTTTAGCCTACGTGTTACAGCTCCTTAGTGGGGTGTTATGTTCTTAGAGGAAGAGTTTTATTTTTGTGCTTTTGATAAAGAAGCGATCATCACTTCGCTATAGACGCCAAAGTTGGAATTCATTGGAATTCCGAAAATTTAGAAGTCATATTGTAAAACTCTGCAATGAAGAATGCCGAGCAGCAAGAACACCAGGTTTGTTTATAGCTCGAAGAAATAGATTAAAAGCAGTAGCATTTTGTAAGGCAAAATGGGGGCAAGTTCCCCCTGCGCTGGAAGCTAAAAAATTGCCCTCAATGTACGAGCTTTTTGCGTCAGCAGGTTGGAAACAGTGGGCAGTAAGATAAACGAACATAACAATCAAATGTTGGGGACACAAACACGCGGGCTCTGCTTCGCAGTATAGCCCACGGTTTGTGCCACCAAATTAGGGCGTTATAACTTTAAGAGGATTGAGTTTGGAATCATTGGATGATTATAAAGCTATAATCGATGATCTGGTTAAGATCAG
>NZ_VHIP01000034.1 GCF_006494365.1 Aestuariibacter sp. GS-14 | reverse complement strand
TAAGCCGCAGGCTCCACTCCTGGTGGTGCCCTTCCGTCAATTCCTTTAAGTTTCAGCCTTGCGACCATACTCCCCCCAGAACCCAAAGACTTTGATTTCTCGTAAGGTGCCGAGTGGGTCATTAAAAAAACACCACCCGATCCCTAGTCGGCATAGTTTATGGTTAAGACTACGACGGTATCTGATCATCTTCGATCCCCTAACTTTCGTTCTTGATTAATGAAAACGTCCTTGGCAAATGCTTTCGCAGTAGTTAGTCTTCAATAAATCCAAGAATTTCACCTCTGACAATTGAATACTGATGCCCCCGACCGTCCCTATTAATCATTACGATGGTCCTAGAAACCAACAAAATAGAACCAAACGTCCTATTCTATTATTCCATGCTAATATATTCGAGCAATACGCCTGCTTTGAACACTCTAATTTTTTCAAAGTAAAAGTCCTGGTTCGCCAAGAGCCACAAGGACTCAAGGTTAGCCAGAAGGAAAGGCCCCGTTGGAAATCCAGTACACGAAAAAATCGGACCGGCCAACCGGGCCCAAAGTTCAACTACGAGCTTTTTAACTGCAACAACTTTAATATACGCTATTGGAGCTGGAATTACCGCGGCTGCTGGCACCAGACTTGCCCTCCAATTGTTCCTCGTTAAGGTATTTACATTGTACTCATTCCAATTACAAGACCCGAATGGGCCCTGTATCGTTATTTATTGTCACTACCTCCCTGAATTAGGATTGGGTAATTTGCGCGCCTGCTGCCTTCCTTGGATGTGGTAGCCGTTTCTCAGGCTCCCTCTCCGGAATCGAACCCTTATTCCCCGTTACCCGTTGAAACCATGGTAGGCCACTATCCTACCATCGAAAGTTGATAGGGCAGAAATTTGAATGAACCATCGCCAGCACAAGGCCATGCGATTCGAAAAGTTATTATGAATCATCAAAGAGTCCGAAGACATTGATTTTTTATCTAATAAATACATCTCTTCCAAAGGGTCGAGATTTTAAGCATGTATTAGCTCTAGAATTACCACAGTTATACCATGTAGTAAAGGAACTATCAAATAAACGATAACTGATTTAATGAGCCATTCGCAGTTTCACTGTATAAATTGCTTATACTTAGACATGCATGGCTTAATCTTTGAGACAAGCATATGACTACTGGCAGGATCAACCAGATAACTATCTTAAAAGAAGAAGCAACAAGCAGTAAAAAAGAAAGAAACCGAAATCTCTTTTTTTTTTTCCCACCTATTCCCTCTTGCTAGAAGATACTTATTGAGTTTGGAAACAGCTGAAATTCCAGAAAAATTGCTTTTTCAGGTCTCTCTGCTGCCGGAAATGCTCTCTGTTCAAAAAGCTTTTACACTCTTGACCAGCGCACTCCGTCACCATACCATAGCACTCTTTGAGTTTCCTCTAATCAGGTTCCACCAAACAGATACCCCGGTGTTTCACGGAATGGTACGTTTGATATCGCTGATTTGAGAGGAGGTTACACTTGAAGAATCACAGTCTTGCGACCGGCTATTCAACAAGGCATTCCCCCAAGTTTGAATTCTTTGAAATAGATTGCTATTAGCTAGTAATCCACCAAATCCTTCGCTGCTCACCAATGGAATCGCAAGATGCCCACGATGAGACTGTTCAGGTTAAACGCAAAAGAAACACACTCTGGGAATTTCTTCCCAAATTGTATCTCTCAATACGCATCAACCCATGTCAATTAAACACGCTGTATAGAGACTAGGCAGATCTGACGATCACCTAGCGACTCTCTCCACCGTTTGACGAGGCCATTTACAAAAACATAACGAACGACAAGCCTACTCGAATTCGTTTCCAAACTCTTTTCGAACTTGTCTTCAACTGCTTTCGCATGAAGTACCTCCCAACTACTTTTCCTCACACTTGTACTCCATGACTAAACCCCCCCTCCCATTACAAACTAAAATCTTACTTTTATTTTCTTTTGCCCTCTCTGTCGCTCTGCCTTAACTACGTATTTCTCGCCGAGAAAAACTTCAATTTAAGCTATTCTCCAAAAATCTTAGCGTATATTTTTTTTCCAAAGTGACAGGTGCCCCGGGTAACCCAGTTCCTCACTATTTTTTACTGCGGAAGCGGAAGCGGAAAATACGGAAACGCGCGGGAACATACAAAACATACAAAATATACCTTTCTCACACAAGAAATATATGCTACTTGCAAAATATCATACCAAAAAACTTTTCACAACCGAAACCAAAACCAACGGATATCATACATTACACTACCACCATTCAAACTTTACTACTATCCTCCCTTCAGTTTCCCTTTTTCTGCCTTTTTCGGTGACGGAAATACGCTTCAGAGACCCTAAAGGGAAATCCATGCCATAACAGGAAAGTAACATCCCAATGCGGACTATACCACCCCACCACACTCCTACCAATAACGGTAACTATTCTATGTTTTCTTACTCCTATGTCTATTCATCTTTCATCTGACTACCTAATACTATGCAAAAATGTAAAATCATCACACAAAACATAAACAATCAAAATCAGCCATTTCCGCACCTTTTCCTCTGTCCACTTTCAACCGTCCCTCCAAATGTAAAATGGCCTATCGGAATACATTTTCTACATCCTAACTACTATAAAACAACCTTTAGACTTACGTTTGCTACTCTCATGGTCTCAATACTGCCGCCGACATTCTGTCCCACATACTAAATCTCTTCCCGTCATTATCGCCCGCATCCGGTGCCGTAAATGCAAAACAAATACCATCTATGTCTTCCACACCATCATTTTACTATGCCTGCCACCATCCATTTGTCTTTTGCACCATATCTTCATAACCTGTCACCTTGAAACTACCTCTGCATGCCACCTACCGACCAACTTTCATGTTCTGTTTCGACCTACCTCTTGTAAATGACAAATCACCTTTTTCATCGTATGCACCTTATTCTCCACATCACAATGCACTATTGCTTTTGCTTTTTCACCTGTCATATCCTATTGCTATTAGATGAAATATAATAAAAATTGTCCTCCACCCATAACACCTCTCACTCCCACCTACTGAACATGTCTGGACCCTGCCCTCATATCACCTGCGTTTCCGTTAAACTATCGGTTGCGGCCATATCTACCAGAAAGCACCGTTTCCCGTCCGATCAACTGTAGTTAAGCTGGTAAGAGCCTGACCGAGTAGTGTAGTGGGTGACCATACGCGAAACTCAGGTGCTGCAATCTTTATTTCTTTTTTTTTTTTTTTTTTTTTTTTTTTTTTTTTTTTTTTTGCTT
>NZ_VHIP01000002.1 GCF_006494365.1 Aestuariibacter sp. GS-14 | reverse complement strand
TTTACTGAGCACACTACGAGTTTATTTCTACAGGTCCTAAAGCTCGTACCGTATAACACCCCGCTTAGGGGCAAAAACATGTGGGCTATAATATCGAGCGAAGCGAGGACAGCCCACGTGTTTTTGTCCCAGCACGCCCCGCGTGCGTCTACAGCGGTTTGTTATGTTGCATGTTTATTTCGGGCCGCTTTTTTGGATTTTGACCCACAACTCATTAGCCTTCTTGATCTCTTCGTCAGATGGGAGTTCAACAGGGTGTTTTGGATTTTCATGTTTTTTGCGAAGATTAGAAAAATTTTCTATTCCTAAGAACATTGGATGTAAATCTGGCTCCTTACTTCCGATATCCATCTCCATTTCAGCACAACACTTAAGTAATGTTCCTAAATCTTTTGAGATTAACTTCCTAAGTTCAACTGGAATTTTTCTTGAAATTTCCTCAATAGTTACTTCCAGGATAGCGAGTTGTTCAAGTAAATTTTCTGCGAATTCACGATCCATTTGATTTCCTTATTGCAACATAACACCCCGCTTAGGGGCAAAAATACGTGGGCTATAATAACGAGCGAAGCGAGGACAGCCCACGTGTTTTTGTCCCAGCAAGCTCCGCTTGCGTCTACAGCGGTTTGTTAGTTGCCCAACTGTTTAGTTAAAAAAATCGCATCTGCTTTTAGGATTTTTAAACAGTTATCCCGAATACCAGATAATTTTGACGAATCTACTGACTGTAAGGCTAATTGTCGCTGTTCATTTTCGTACAACATAGCTGATACATTATCTATGTACTCTAATCCATAATTAACCAAGCCGACACATTGCATTGGCGTTTCAATTGAACTGACAACCTTTAAATATTGCTCAGGGAATGAACGAGCCGTTTTACCAATTAAAACACTTAAACTCTCAGAATCTGATGCGGATAATGAAACCCATTGTTTAAGCCTCAAAGCCAAATTCAATGCTTCTAAATCACCCGAAAGAACTTGTACGCTAAGAACGTCATATACATCGTTAAAATTAAAACTTTTCGGAGCTTGTCTGATTGCTTTGGCGTTTTCTGCAGAGGGGCGATTTAAGTATTGCACCCAACCATCTTCGTTAGCGAATACTGAAATCGATATAGATAAAAGAATGAGATTTAAAAACCGCATAACCGTCCTTGGCAACTAACAATTTAATATGTATCCAAATGGTGTAAAAACTTACGCCAAAATGGTGTATATAATTCGACCATAATAATACCCAAACTCCTTTTAATACAACCTTATAATATGCTTTGTTTTGGTGCGTTGCTTTCTGTTTTGAGTCAAATACACTAGAACGGGTAATTATTTATTTACTTATCACTTGGCTTGTATTTCCCGTGCTCAAAATAAAAAAGCCTGGAAATATCCAGGCCATTCTTTTGCCAATATTGTTACACTTCACTTTACAGGCAGTGTGTGGCCTTTGAACATCTTTTCTACTTCATCATTGTTCTTCAGCATCATGGCTTTTTCCACTTTGTCTTTAGTTAAATGTGGAGCGAATCGTTCTATAAAGTCAAACATATAACTACGTAAGAAAGAACCTTTTCTGAAACCAATTTTTGTAGTGCTGTAATCAAACATATGGCTGGCATCAATCTTAACCAAATCGGAATCCAGTTCTTCGCTTACCGCCATTGAAGCAATTACACCAATGCCTACACCCAGCCTTACATAGGTTTTTATAACGTCTGCATCAGTTGCAGTGAACACAATTTTAGGGGTTAGCCCGGCCCGCTCAAATGCCTGATCCAGTTCAGAACGCCCTGTAAAACCGAACACGTATGTTACCAGCGGATACTGTGCTACATCTTCAATTGTAATGGAGCCTTTCTTGGCAAGTGGGTGGTCTTTATTAACAATAACACTGCGATTCCAGTGATAACACGGCAGCATCACTAAATCGTTGTACAAATGCAAAGACTCGGTTGCAATGGCAAAATCCGCTTCCCCTTTAGCAGCTAAATCACTAATTTGTGAAGGTGTGCCCTGATGCATGTGCAGCGACACCCTGGGGTATTTGTTCATGAAACCTTTAATTACATCAGGTAACGCGTAGCGGGCCTGCGTGTGAGTAGTGGCAATATTCAGTTTACCTTGGTCAGGTAAATTGTGTTCTCTGGCCACGGCTTTGATGCTTTCAACCTTAGCTAAAATTTCCCGGGCTATGTTAATTACTTCATTGCCGGCGTCAGTTACATGCGTAAGATGTTTGCCACTTCTGCCAAATATCTGAACGCCGAGTTCATCTTCCAGCATACGCACCTGTTTACTAATACCAGGCTGAGAGGTGTACAGGCTTTCAGCAGTGGCTGATACGTTAAGGTTATTGTTTTGTACTTCAACAATGTATCTTAGTTGTTGTAATTTCATTGTGTGTCTTCGCCATGTGCTGACAAATTGCCAGGTATATTTAGCCAACTGCGCTTTGCCAAACACATCGCAAAGGGTGTCTGGTCAACGGCTTATGCAAAAATAGAGGAATTATATACAATTATGATAGATACTAGCATAAGCAAGTCTGACAATAATTGGAAGTAGCCAAAATGACAAGCGCCAACGAGCAAGATAATCAAATTGATTTTTCAACGGTACTGGCCGCAGCGGTACACGATATGAAAAACTCGCTGAATTTGTTGGTGCAATCTGTTGAACAAATTGCCAATTCGCTCCCCGATGACATGCAGGAAACAAAGCAGCAGGTAGTTGATTTACATTACGAAGCTAGCCGCATGAACACGGGGCTTGTGCAAATCCTGTCGTTATACCGGGCCAACCGAAACTCGCTTCCGGTTTTAATTGATCAAAGCTTTGTGAACGAAATAATTGACGATATCATAAGTGCCAACCATTTATATGCCACGCAAAAACACATAGAAATAGAAGTAGATTGTAATCAGGATTTGGCATGGTACCTCGACGCGGATCTCATCTACTTGTTAGTAAATGATGTATTAATCAATGCATTACGGTATGGTACGTCTAGAATAAAGGTATCAGCACAACAGCAGGCTGGCGAATTGCTAATTAAAATTGAGGATGACGGCAGAGGTTACCCCGATTTTATGCTGGTAAAAGATGATGCAAAGCCCTCTGATTTTAATGTTTCACAAGGGCGCACAGGACTGGGATTATACTTCGCGCATTTAATTGCCAGCGCGCATGTCCGCAACGGCAGACATGGCAAAATTTCGCTGTCGAATGGTGGCCAGCTGGGCGGCAGTGTGTTTGAGGTTAAAATACCTTAACATTGGCCGATAATAATTAAATAGTCAGGACGAAACACTACCGAGCATGACAGGAATTACTGAATGACCGCCATAATAATTATTATTCTAATCGTAGTATTGGTGATCATCGCCATTGTGGTAAACGCCTATCAGCAGTACAAAGCCAAGATAGATGCTGAGCGTCGGGCTGAAATTGCTAAACAGCGCACCATCATAGACGAAACAGAAAACGTATTAATGGCCACCTCACAGATGCCCATCACACAGGGGCTGATTCGGATACTGTTAAAGCGTATACAGCGGGCGTTGCAGGTTACACTTGAATTAACCCCAGGCTCCCCCGACCTGAAACAAAACATCCTGGACATTGAAGCCCGATTGAAGTCTATTGACGTAGATCCCGATAATCAGAATCAGTTTACCCTGCCCGAAACCGACAAAATGATCATTCAGTACATTCAGGCAGTTAAAAAACTTCGCGTGATGATTCGTACTGAGCGCAGCAAAGGGAAAATTGATGGCAATACCTTTATGGAACAGGATAAGCAGTTAGAACGCTTACAATTAAAGGTAAATGTTGAAACATTAATACGCCGTGGCCGCGGCGCACAACAAACGAATATGCTGGGTTCGGCCCGCCAGTACTTTGAAAAAGCAGTTACCGCGCTGGAAAATCAGGTGCAACCCGACGAGTTTTGTCAGGCCCGTTTACAGTGGTTAAAACAGCAACTTCAGGAAATCCAGGAAAATCTGAAAAATGTTAACGCTCAGGACCGTGCTAAAAAGCGCGAGCAAGAGCGCGACGAGCTGGACGAATTGTTTGCTCCTAAGAAAAAATGGTAGAACAATTTTAACTTTATTTACACATTTAAGATTATCTTAAGACTTGTGCGTCATAACTAAAGGCAAATGTGGTTATGGCACAAAAAAATGTCTTATTCAGTTCCTGTTAGTCGAATTACCTTTCTACTTGCGTCGATAATCGTTGCGTTTGAATGCGGGGCCAACACGCCCTGCCCTAATACAACGCCGCAACAAAGTGATTCAATAAAAGTCGATAAAGTCGTTATTAGCACGCAGAATATTTTTGACGATAGCGACACTGAGCAATATTTGCTGCACCGCTTAGCCAATCAGTTCCACATCAGCACAAAACCTACCGTAATTGAGGAAAGATTGCCTTTTAAAGAAGGCGATATTGTAACTGCTGAACAGCTTGCCGAAGCTGAGCGCATTATTCGCAAAGAAGTGTATATTCGCGATGCCAGTGTCGCATTTTCAGATACCTGCAACATTGATGAAGCCGTTACCGTAGAAGTAACCACATGGGATAACTGGTCGATGTTACCCACAGTGAGTTTTGGCAGAAAAGGGGGCAAAAACAAATTTGAACTTGGTGTTAAAGAAGACAACTTACTCGGAAAAGGCATACAGCTAAGTGCTGAGTACAAAACCGACGAACAACGCAGTGGATACCGGTTTAAAGTTGGGTCTCAAATTCCCTTTATTCCCTATAGCAGCATGCTAATTGACGTCGAAGACAACGACGACGGCAGTATCATTCAGTTCGATGCCGCCAAGCCGTTTTATCAGCTTTCATCAGAAAACGCGTGGTTTATTAATTATCTGGATTTCGACAAAGAGGACGAGATTTTTCAAAATGGTGCTTCTCAACGTATATTTGGTCATACAGGAAATCAGCTAATCCTTGCGTACGGCATGTTACTCGCAAATACCGACAATCAGTATCACCGACTTACCTTGGGTTATACTCAGCAGGAAGATCAATTTTATAACGTTGAACACAACGAATTTACTGCACTGGACACATTACCACAGGACCGAAAATTTAGTTACCCCTGGGTTGAATATGAGTATCTGCAAGCTGATTTTCAGGTACTACAGGATATCTACCTGACCAATCAGCAGGAAGATATAAATCTGGGATGGCACCATACCTTCAAACTTGGTGTTGAAACAAACCCGTTTGCCAACGCCAACTATGGTTTACACGCCCAATGGCGCTGGCAGAAAGGCTACATGTGGCCAACGACGTTGTTGATGTTTAGTGGTCAGGTAAACAAAACCTATCATGTGCAAGATCACGATTTACTCTACGCAAACCTGACTGCAGAGGCTTTCTATCGCTTTGCGTCCAAGTTCGGCATTTACAATCTTACTCAGGTTACTATAAGCAGTAACAATTACGCCGACTTACCAATCGCACTTGGAGGCGAAAGTGGTGTGCGTGGTTATCCTCTGCAATATCAGCATGGCGATCACAGAGCAATTAATGCGTTTGAATTACGTTATTACCCTAAATGGAATCTGTATCGCATGTTCGACATTGGATTGGCTGCGTTTGCCGATGTGGGTAAAGCATGGCAAAACAACACAAGCAACCCAAATGAATACACAGGTACACTTGCCAGTACTGGTATTGGTGCGCGGATATATTCAAATCGGTCCAGTCACAAACATGTAATTCACCTGGATATTGCGACACCGTTGACAGGCGGTCCCAATACCGATAGCTGGCAGTGGCAGCTCCAGGTTAAACAATCGTTTTAGTCGTTAAGGTTGTCTTAATAAAAACCTGCCACATTTGGATAAATAATACTCAGAGCTGCCGATATGCTAACTAAAAAAACAACTAAATCGCCTGTTATCCAATTAGTGCTCACTGCCCTGTTTTTATTGGTTATTGCCAACCGTAGCTTTATTAATCAGGTCATTAATCTGATGCCGGATAGCAGCATCGAGAATATCCTGTTTGTTTTGAGTATTTTCTGGGTGTTGGGTAGCATGATGATTTTGCTCGTTTCTGCATTATCCATTTTTACAGGGATTAGAACAGCGGGCGCGATACTTATTCTGCTTAGTGCTCCACTGGCTTATGCCACTGCAACTTATGGCATTGTCTTCGACAAATCGATGATCATCAATTTTCTGGAAACCGACACCCACGAAGCACTCAGCTACTTTAACAGCTCAGCAATGGTTATCGTATTACTCAGTGGTGTGTTACCCGCATGGTTATTGTTACGCCTAACAATCCCCAACACCTATCGTGTTCAAATGCTTTCAGCGCTAAAAGTGAGCGCGGTGTCTTTGTTTAGCGTTGTATTACTGGGGGCATTCTATTACAAAGATTTCGCAGCGTTTTTTCGCAATCATCACGAACTCACTCGTTATATCACACCAATAGCGTTTGCAGATGCGTCAATTAAAATTGCAAAACAAAAAATTTATCAGCGTGATACGCCGTTAATTACACTCGACGCCACACCTGTTATTCAACGGGAACACCTAGATACTAAGTCATTAACTGTTGTTGTTGTGGGAGAAACTGCTCGGGCAGACCATTTTCAAATATTGGGTTATTCACGTAATACTACGCCAGAACTCGCTGAAATTGGGTTAAATATGGTTACGGATATCTCTTCATGTGGCACTGCTACGGCTGTGTCAGTGCCCTGTATGTTTTCCAGGCTCGATCGCAGCGAATACAGTCACTACAGTGCCGAACAACAAGAAAACGTTTTGGACATAATACAAAAAGCCGGATACGAAGTGTTCTGGGTAGATAATAATTCCAGCTGTAAAGGTGTATGCAAAAGGGTTAATGAGCTTACAATTGAACAACTTGACCCTAAAATTTGTGAACAAGGAACCTGTTACGACGAAGTTCTCATTACAGCACTGAAAGAATATATTGCCTTAAGTACAGCTAAGCATGCAGTGTTAGTTTTACATATGATGGGATCACATGGTCCAACTTACTATCAGCGTTATCCGGATTCATTTCGCCGATTTACACCCGATTGCCCACAAAGCGACATTCAACACTGTTCAAACGAAGCGCTCATCAATACTTACGACAACACCATAGCCTACACTGATCACGTGTTAGCGAGTCTGATTCATGAACTGGAATACAGCTCCATAGAACATACTCAATTGTTGTATGTTTCCGATCATGGTGAGTCATTAGGGGAAGCAGGACTATATCTGCACGGATTCCCTTATGCGCTGGCACCAGAATCGCAAACAACGGTGCCACTCTTGTTCTGGCGAAATACCCCTATGATCGCCAGCAATCAATGCGCTATGCACAATAAAGATCAGTATTCACATGATAATCTCTACGATACCTTGTTAGGTGCAACAGCTGTAACGTCGTCCACATATAAACCAGAGCGCGATATTCTGGCGCAGTGCATGGGGCAAGAATCCCTGCGTATCGGGCAGCCCTAATTCCGCCCCTTGTCGCAAACCTGCTGCCAAAGGGTTTGCGACGCTTTTGACGTAACACCTCTGGCTGCGCGAATGATCCCAACCCGTTTTACCAGCGGATTATTATCAATCTCCCTACAAACCAACCCTTTGCGTAGCATTTGCTCTAAACACAAGGACGGCACTACTGAAATTCCCAGCCCCTGGGCAATGAGTTGTCCAACCGAACCATACTGCCCGGTTTCAGCTACAATCTGTAAGTTGCCAAACTGACTGGCAGTTTCTTCTGTCCACTGCCTGACACTCGACCCTTTATTCAGGGCAATAAAAGGTTTACTTACCAGATCTTGCCAGCGTACCCGCTTGTGAATGCCCAAAGGATGATCTGCTTGCATCACGGCCATAAAGCTGTCGGTAAACAACGGAACAAATTCCAGGTTATCCATCACTTCGGGTTCAAAACAAAATCCCAGATCGGCGCGCCCTGACCGCACTGCCTCGATGGTTTCTTCCATAATGACATCCAGTATCCGTAATCGAATATTGGGGTACGCCTGATGAAACCGCATCAGGATAGGCGGCAGTTTGGACTCGGCAAACGACGGCATGGCAGCCACCACTAACCTACCCTGCGACATCGCAAATAGATGCTGTACACCGTCAATGGCATCATCCCAATCGTGCAGTAACCGCTTTGCCTGAGGCAACAAGGTTTCGCCCTCCGGGGTAAGCTGTACCCGCCGCGTAGTGCGACTAAACAATTGACCACCCAACTGTTCTTCCATCTTCTTAATGGCACTCGACAAGGCCGGTTGGGTTAGAAACAGCTTTTCAGCTGCTTCGGCAAAGGTGGCCGATTCAGCTACACACACAAACGCTTGCATATTTCGGTAAGACACACTCATATTAATAACTTTTATTTATCAATACTGATATTAATTCGATTTTACAAAACTTTAACGCTATTTGATACTACTTGCGTTCACAACATATAGGAGAGCATGCTATGTCTGGTTTCGATAAAGTCGTATCCAGTTACGAAGAAGCAATGCAGGGTTTGTCTGACGACATGACTGTCATTGCAGGAGGCTTTGGCCTGTGCGGTATTCCGGAAGGACTCATTGCGCAAATCAAAAAAATGGGCACCAAAGGTCTTACCATAGTATCAAACAATTGTGGTGTTGATGGCTTTGGTTTGGGCATTTTGCTGGAAGACAAGCAAGTCAAAAAAATGATCTCGTCTTATGTGGGTGAAAACGCCTTGTTTGAACAGCAACTATTAAATGGTGAGCTGGAAGTAGAATTAACACCACAAGGCACGCTGGCTGAAAAAATGCGTGCTGGCGGCGCGGGAATTCCAGCGTTTTATACTGCTACGGGTTACGGCACACCGGTAGGTGAAGGCAAAGAAGTAAAAGAGTTTAACGGTCGCCCGTATATTCTTGAAGAGTCGATTACAGGTGACTTTGCTATTGTAAAAGCCTGGAAAGCCGACCGTTATGGTAACTGTGTATACCGCCATACCGCGCAAAACTTTAACCCAATGGCAGCCACTGCCGGTAAAATTACCGTGGTTGAAGTAGAAGAAATCGTAGAGCCCGGCACACTGGATCCAGCACATATTCATACACCCGGTATCTACGTAGATCGCGTTATTAAGGGTACGTTTGAAAAACGTATCGAACGTCGCGTTACGGCTAAATAGGAGGCAGTCATGGCATTAACCAGAGATCAAATCGCAATGCGTGTAGCCCAGGAATTTCAGGACGGCAACTACGTAAACCTGGGCATTGGTATTCCTACCCTGGCGGCTAACTTTGTGCCCAAAGGGATCAGCGTAATGTTACAGTCTGAAAACGGCCTGCTGGGCATGGGACCATACCCCACCGAAGAACAAATCGACGCCGACATGATTAACGCTGGCAAAGAAACCGTAACGGCCATCAGCGGTGCGTCTATTTTCAGTTCGGCTGAAAGCTTTGCCATGATCCGCGGCGGGCATGTGGACTTTACTGTTCTGGGAGCATTTGAAGTAGACGTAAACGGCAATATTGCGTCGTGGATGATCCCCGGCAAACTGATTAAAGGCATGGGTGGTGCAATGGATCTGGTTGCAGGTGCTAAAAACATTATCGTTACCATGACCCACGCCGATAAACACGGTAACTCTAAATTATTGCAGGAATGCACATTACCACTAACCGGTGTGAACTGCATTACACGCATTATTACCGACTTAGCAGTACTGGAAGTAAAAGACGGTGCGTTCCATTTGCGCGAGCGCGCGCCAGGCGTATCGGTTGAGGAAATTCGCCAGAAAACAGCGGGTAAATTAGTTGCCGATGGCGATATTCCGGAAATGCAATTTGCTTAATTCCCTTTGAGACCTCACGGTCTTTTGGCGGCGGGCGTCGTGTCCCGCTGCCTTTCTTATCTACGAATGATAAGTCTGCCCCGCTTTCGCTTTACTCTATGGGTTAATCAGGGATAATAAGGGCGATATTATTGTGGAGTGCTGTTTTGTTAATTACCGATTTACCCGTTCACCATACCATTGTTTCCCGTCTTCAGGACAAGCAGTTTACTGAACTGACCGACGTTCAGGAACAAACCATCCTGCCAGCTTTGCTGGGTAAAGACATTATGGCATCGTCAAAAACGGGCTCAGGTAAAACACTGGCGTTTCTGGTGCCGATCGTGCATCGCCTGCTTACGCAAAAAGCATTGAGCAAAAAAGATCCGAGAGTGCTTATTCTTGCCCCCACCCGCGAACTGGCAAAACAGGTGTTTTCAGAAGTTAAATGGCTGTGTCAGAAAAAAAATATCACCACTACCTTGATAGTCGGTGGCGATAATTTTAACGACCAGACTAAAGCACTACGCCGTAATCCTCATATCATTGTGGGTACGCCGGGCCGAATTGCCGACCATCTGGAAGATAAGAGCTTTTTTATCCAGGGTTTGGAAATGCTGGTATTCGACGAAGCCGATCGCATGCTGGATTTAGGCTTTGCCAAAGCATTAACCTTAATAAATCAGCAGGCCGACCACCGTAAACGTCAAACGATGCTGTTTTCCGCTACGCTGGACCACATTGAATTAAATCATTTACTGGATAAGCTGTTAAAAGCACCAGTGCGCGTGGCCATTGGTACTGCCAATGCCCAGCATACCGATATTTCGCAAAGCCTGTATTTTGCTGATGGCCCGGATCACAAGGATGCCATGCTGGCGCATCAGCTACAGCAACTTAGTTACAATCAGGCTATCGTATTTACCGCCACCCGTGACGATGCTGAGCGCCTTGCCACTGCCATGACAACCCAGGTTCCAAACAGGTCGTTTCGAGCCTTGCGTGGCGATTACGCGCAATCCAAGCGTTCAATAACCATGAACGATTTCAGCCGTGGGCAGTTTGATGTGCTGGTAACCACCGATGTGGCGTCACGCGGTCTCGACTTATCCAAGGTCGGACTGGTAATTAATTATGATTTGCCCAAACAGCCAGAGGAATATATTCACCGTATTGGCCGCACTGGTCGTGCAGGCAATCAGGGGGTCGCCATTTCATTTGTAGGTAAGCGCGACTGGCAAACTTATACATTGCTCACTGAACAATTATCCTACGACATCGCCCCGCAACCACACCCCGAATTACCTGCGAAATTCAGTGGTAAAAAGCCCAAAGTAGCAAAGCCCCAAAATAGCGATCACGCCGGAAAAGCCAAAGGCGGTGATGCAAAAGCCAAAGCAAACAAACCCGCCAAGCGCGTGCGCACTATGGCTGGTGAAGATGTGGGCGACATGCCAATGCGCCGAAAAGCCATACCGCGTCAAGACGTTTCAGATATAGACGACAGCGAAGAATAACGGAAACGGGCTCACCATTATGCATAAAATGTTCGCGTTAATAGCTTTCATTTTATGCATAACGGCCTGTACCGCTGCGGCACGAATACCAGCTACCTTGCGTGACGTACCCTATGGTACTGATCCGGCAAATACGCTGGATGTATACACTTCAAACGGTTTGATCAACGCGCCGCTAATTTTATTGGTGCATGGTGGAGCATGGCGATTTGGCGATAAAGACAACCGCGCAGTCATCACAAATAAGGTAAAACACTGGCTGCCAAAAGGTTATGTTGTTGTGTCCATAAATTACCGGATGTTGCCCGACACCGGCCCGTTAGCACAGGCTGACGATGTTTCAAACGCAATAGCCTACGCACAAACACATGCAGCTGAATGGGGCGCTGATCCAGAAAAAGTCATTCTGATTGGTCACTCTGCCGGGGCGCATCTTGTAGCCCTGGTGAACGCCCAGGCATCGGCTGGATTGCTGAACAATAAAATACCCTCTGCCTGGTTAGGCACCATTGCATTGGATTCTGCTGCATTTGATGTTGTAGCTATTATGCAGCGACAAGACCCACCAGCACTTTATCGCCGGGCATTTGGAACCGACCCCGCTTATTGGCAGACCAGCTCCCCCATTCATGTGCTGACGAATACCATACCACCCTTGCTGGCCGTGTGTTCAACACTTCGAGCCGATAAGCCCTGTGAACAAGCGATGCAGTTTAAACAACGAGCAGATTCACTGCATTCAGAAGTGACCGTTTTACCTGTTGCTTTATCACACCGGGACATTAACTTTGAGGTTGGTAAGCTACCCGAATACACCGCGCAACTCGATGCCTTTATTGAGCAGATACAAAAAAACCGCAACTAAGTGCGGTTTTTTGTTTACTCAAAAGCTAAGCGTGAAAACTAATATTCCCACCAGCATTCCTGCCACCACGACAAAAACTCTTCAAAGTCTATATAGCCGTCGTCGTTGGTATCAATCAGTTTAAAGCCTTCTTCAACATGACTGGCCTTGGTTTTAGGCGAAATCACGGTAAGTAGTTCAATAAACTCTTTCAGATCAATCTGACCATTGCCATCACGATCGAAAAAGCTGAAATCGTTTTGAATTTCAGCGATTTTTTCGGGTGTTAAATCAGTAGACACTGCCTTTCCCTTCTGTTTTTCCCATTCCGGGCAGTGTAACCGCCCCCATGCAAATTGTCTACGCTAACTACTTATCTTGTGCTTGCAATGCCCGCAGACGCTGCTCTTCGGCCTTCGCTTTACGACGCGCTGCCATTACATCACGCGCTTCAGTGCCCACGTGCTCTTCGTTACGGGCACGAGCCAGATTAATTTGCTTCTCGCGCTCGCGGAACCGGGCAAGTTGTTCCTCAGTATGCGTACCAAAACACTGTGGGCAGCTTACACCTTGCTCGTATTTATCACTGGTTTTGTCATCGTCTGTAATAGGTAAACGACAGGCATAACACTGATCGTATTCGCTCTTTTCCAGATCGTGATTTACCGCTACGCGGTTGTCAAACACAAAGCAGTCGCCTTTCCACAATGTCTCTTCTTTGGGTACATCTTCCAGATATTGCAGAATACCACCTTCAAGGTGATACACTTCTTCGAAGCCCTGCTCTTTCAGATAAGCGGTCGATTTTTCGCAGCGAATTCCGCCTGTGCAGAACATAGCCACTTTCTTGTTCTTTTTCGGATCCAGATTATTTTTTACATAGTCTGGAAACTCGCGAAACGTTTTGGTATTCGGGTTTACCGCGTATTCAAAAGTACCAATTTCGATTTCGTAATCGTTACGGGTATCGATCAGCAATACGTCCGGATCGCTAATCAGTGCGTTCCAGTCTTTAGGCTTAACATAGGTGCCTACCGTTTTACGCGGATCGATGCCTTCCACACCCATGGTAACGATTTCTTTTTTCAGCTTTACCTTGGTGCGGTAGAACGGTTGATTCTCGTGGTAAGACAACTTGTAAGAAATGGGATTTAAACGGTCGTCGCTATTGAGCCACGCTAACAGCGCGTCGATACCTTCCTGAGTACCCGACACCGTGCCATTAATTCCCTCACTGGCAAGCAGCAAGGTACCTTTAATGCCATTGCTTTCCATGGCATCCAGCAGCGGTTGGCGAATAGCTTTATAATCTTCAAGCGCCACAAATTTGTATAGCGCGCATACAACAAAATGATTCATGAGTTAACCTTTGCGAATTGGAACGTAAAACCAGAGCAAAAATGCGGCGCGGAGGATAGCAAAAATCCCTACAAGTTTAAAGGTTATGTGCGCGTTGATTTGGATTGGTATTTAACCGTACCTGCCTGGGCATCAATTCTGCTTTGCAAATCCTTAGCGAATCCCAATGCGAAACACCACTCAGCCATGATAAACAACGGGCCAATCACCAAACCGGTCAGGTCGTCTATAAATGCGGGCTTTTTCCCTTCATAGTAGTGACCGATAAACTGCAGCACCCAACCAAAAATAAACGTCCCAATACCAGTGCTTAGCCATATAACTGTGCTTAATCCGGCTACATACTGGCCACCAAGCAACAATATCGCCGTAAACAACACCATGGCAAAGCCCAAAAACACATTGAGTTTCAGGTAATAAAGGTTAGCCGCTACCCAAATAACAAATGCCGGGGTAAAAACAGTACCACCTATACCCGGTAAAACTATTTGCCACTGTGGCAAACTGGTGAGTGTCAGTACCGCAAATACAATGAGCGGAATACCGGCGAAATGGGTAAGGATATTTCTGTGATCGCGATGATACCTCGCGTATTGAATGAGTTGCTGGTCTAAGGTGTTGAACATGTTGTGCCCTGTCCTGTTTATACATGAAATAACACGTTAGCATGGGCATTTTTGGCAAACTGTCACCAAGTTGACAATCCAAGCCAAAATCTATTTGGTATTAATTACCAACTTGTGCAAAGTCTTTTAACTTAGCCGTGGATAACACCGTTATTTTTCCGTATGCCAAATCAAGGATCCCCAATGATGCCAGGTGTTTTAGCTGTTGGTTGGTTTTCTGACGAGACAGCGATAGCAGCAGACCAAGCTGTTCCTGCCCCATGGTTAATGTTGTTACCCCGTCATTGTCAGGCGCCCGGAGGACTAATTCATAGAGTTTTCTGGCAAGCCTCACATCAGAGCGTGGCTGACTTCTGTCTTCAATACTTTGGAACAATACCCTTACCTTGGCAGTGAGTAACTGACCAAAGCATTGCCACCAATGGGGATCGTTATCAATCAGGTTATACAGGTTGTCGGCTTGGATCCGCAATAAGCGACACGGTTCGCTGGCCAACACATCGTGTGTTCGCGGCTGGCCGTCAAACAAGGCTATTTCACCAAACCACTCACCGGGTTTGATTACAGTTAACCCAATTTCTCTGCCGGTACTATCCAGACCACTTATCCACAACGATCCCGTCAGCAACACATATAATCCGTTGAAGGCGTCTCCCCGATGAAACAAATATTGGCGTTGATTAAGAGTTACCGGCTTACAGACATTCAGCAATGCCCGTTGCTGCGTTGTTGTTAACGATAAAAACCAGTCTGAACAAGTAAGTTCGGGGTAAGCAGCTGGTATAACAGAAGTGTTAGCTGACACGAGATACCGTAAGTTGAAACGACGTATAGTCCGCATCATGCCAATATGCCTGCACAATGTACAGACCAGCTAACAAGGGTTTACATCAACAGGTGTTGTGATGCCGGAATAGTATCTGCCAACATAGCAGGACTCTCTTCAGCTCCTAACACAAGCGAAGACTGTTCGCTTTTCTGTAGTTGCAACTGAGTGGTATACGCACAGTTACTGGTTACGTCAAAAGGCAGCTTTTTGGCGTTATTGGTAAAGCTTAACGGGTCGGGATGCATGGATTGCCAAAAGCGAATTGCCGGTGTGCCAGGCGATTTGCTTACCGATTGCTGCCAGCGCAAATAGGTATTTAGCGAGGCAGTTGAGCTTTCTATTGGTGGGCGTCGATAGTGATTCAGACGCTGGGGGAACCCCTCATCGATAATGGCAGGATCTTGCTGCCAACTCACCACTGCCGGGCGGCTACCATCAAATAACGACAGGTATAACTTAAACGTGTCGGCATTGCGGTGCAGTGCAACGTTCAAGGTAGACTCACGCTGTGCGCGCTGAGCTAATTCGGAACCCTGTCCAGGAACTTTTCCAGAAACCTGTCCTGTATTCTGACTGGCAGCTTGTGTTTGCAAAATGATTCTTAAGTATTAAAGACTTACTAGCGTAATCGGCAAATTAACATTATTCTTTAGTCTATTGTGTTGTTTAAAATAACAGGAGCGACTGGTGGGGGTACCATATAAGGACGTATCCATCCTTGTTGTAGAAGATCAGCGCCCTTTTCTGGTATTACTGAAAGGTTTGCTCACTAATCTGGGCGCCAAAGACGTAATGATGGCTACGCAAGCCGACCAGGCCATCAAGTTTTGTCGTAACCACAAAGTAGATATAGTGGTATGCGATCTGCATTTAGGTTCCAACAAAAAAAATGGCTACGAGCTGTATCAGGAACTGATGCACCGCAAATTACTGCCTACCACAGCGGTGTTCTTGTTGATCAGTGCAGATGCTGCACGGCCAGTGGTATTAGGCTCACTTGAGCACAGTCCTGATGATTATTTGCTTAAACCCTTTTCACAGGCGCAGTTAACAAACCGCCTTAACAAAGCCTGGCAAAAAAAGCAGTTTTTTCACGACGTGTACAATGCCCTGGCAGACAATCAGTATTCAGTAGCCCAAACACTGCTTGAAACCCTACCCGAAACGTTACCTGAAAACACAGGCATACCAGCGATATACTACCGCGAATATGTGCACCTTAGGATTGAGACCTATTGGGCACAACGCAACTACAGTGGTGCTATTAAACTGCTGCTAAACGAAACTGAACTGCTCCCCTCGCAGTGGGCGCAACTTGCACTGGGTAAATCTTATCTGGCAAAGCGTGAGTTCCAACTGGCAATAAAATGTGCGTCGAAAGTGCTGGAGCTCAATCGCTACGATCCCGATGCACATGACATAATCGCCCAGGCCAAAAGCGCCCTCAATTTCCCGGAAGAAGCCATGGAGAACATGCGGCTTGCGCTCAAGTATTCGCCGTATTCGCTGGCAAGACAGCAGTTGGCTAGTCAGATTGCGTTAAAAAATGGTGATTACCCGTTATTGGTTGAGTCGTCGCTGGCAACCTGGCAGTTGTCGAAAAACACCATATTCAAGCGCATTAGTTATTGGTGTAATCACATTGGCTATTTGTTAGACGCGGCAGAGGCAGCAGAAAACAAAACACAGCGCCACCGGTTTCAGCAAGAAGCCCTGTTATTGGTACAGCGCGGCAGGCAGGACGATGCGATTCTGCGCTTGGATGAACCATTCGATATTGATATTTTTACTGATATTGTGAGCGCCCGCGTGGATGTGATCGATGGCAAGCTTATTGATGCAAAAAAAACCATTATGGCCAGTCAAATCAGCATCGAATCACGTTTTACTGAATACCCTGCCTCGCTGGCACCCGGTAGTATTCAAACGCTGTTGAATTTAGGGGAATTTGAAGAAGTCAGACGAGTATTGGATACCCTTAAAAAGGAAAAAACCGAACTGGATAGCGGATCTCAGAAACTCATAGCCCGCTTCAGTGAAGAAGCCAAAGACGGCGAAGATAAATACACCCATATTAACCGCAGAGGTATTCAGCTGTATCAGGAAGAAAAGTATGCGGAAGCTAAAGAAGCGTTTACGGCTGCACTTGGGTTATCGCCGGTAAACACGGGTATTGCGCTGAACCTGTTGCAATGCCAGGTAAAATTATTTGCACAGTCTGGCAAGCTGGACCCTATACTGGTAAAAGAAGCCCGACAGGTCTATAAAATAGTAAACAACGCGCCCATGCGTGAACAGCATCAAACCAAGTTTGAGAATTTACAGGATGAATTGATTCGATTAGGTGTAACCACCCGATAGTTCAGTTCCTTCATTTTGTTGCCGTATAGAAGGACACCTCATGCACCGTAAAATATTGCAATTTTCGCTGGCCGCAATTAGCCCGTTGTTGATAAGCGCATGCGCTTCCCAGAGCAATTTATGTGAAGACATCATGGAAGTAAAAGACCAGGAACAACAATGCCTGGTACTGGAAAAAGCCATGCGCAATCCAAAAAATCCACAAATGGCATTAACGGCCCGCCAGCGCTTCGAAAGCGAATGCCAGAATTTCAGATATTACCGCGACGACTACGACACCATTTGTAAGAAAGGCGAACAACCGATTGGCAAACCGATTGGTGAAGCTATTGATAAACCCGCGGTAAAAGGAGCCGCTTCAGACAATTAAGCGGCCTTGCGTGAACGACCCAGTGCCGCCATAACCGAACCACAAATCACCATGGCGGCGCCAGCAATAGCAATCAGACTCAGTGGTGGTTGTTCGAATGTGTGAGGAAACATGGCATCGGCAACGGCCATGGAAATAAACGTAAATACCGGTGCCGTAGCAATAACCGCACTTACCCGCGATGCAGACCACACCCGCATAGCTTCGGTAAATGCGCCATACGCAACCAGTGTATTGGCACAACAAAATGCCAGCGCCCATCCCTGTACTGCATTCATGTTGGCAATGCTGCCCAACTCGCTGAATGGCAACAACATTACCCCACCCAATACATAAATAAACAGGGTAAGTTGCATTGCTGTCATGGTTTTCATAATGGATTTCTGACACAGTGCGTAGCCTGCCCAGGTAATAGCAGCAATAACTATAAACACTATGCCCAGTACGTCTTCGTTTTCAGAAGCGAGAATTTGTGGCAAACGCTGGTTAAAGAATAAGGTTAAGCCTACCAGTAAACACACGGCCCCCCACCCTTGCAATCGGCTGAATTGTTCACGGTAAAGCCAGATCCCGCCCATCATTAGGGCAAAAGGCGCAATTTGCATTAGCACCTGCACACTACCCGGACTCAGATATTGTAAACCCATTACGTTGAATACGTAGTTGATCACCAGCATAACCGTTGATCCAATTGCCAGTTGCAATACAGCTTTGGGATAGCGGGAAACTTTGGGCAGACCGCCCCGGGATGCAAGCCATAATCCCACTACAATCGCTGCAGCAAAAAAGCGGTAAAGGGTAATCGTTGGACTGTCCATTACCTGCAAACACACCATTAAAAACAGTGGCAGGATACCCCAGAGTACCGCCGTGGTAAGGGCCAGCGAAAAACCTAAAACCGGCCGGTAGGTTGTTTCCACCTAGTCATTTCTCATCAAATACTCAAAGTCGCTAATCATATCGTCAATCTTATTGATTAGCTTGTTTTTTTGCTTGTCTGATAAGGTATAAAACACTTGTTCGAGCATGCGACCATACAACGCCGTATTTTGCAGCTGGAGTTGTCGATAATCTGTACTGCGAAACTCATCCGGGTGGGTTAATAACACAATAAACTGAGCCTCAAAATCAGGCATATCATTGCGCTTGTCGATTAACGCTCTGGCCGCTTTCTGAAAATCACGCCGATAACTAAGCCACAGTGCCCGCGTACCGTGAAAATCCGGAGCATGCTGTTTAATAATTGCCTGTTGTTTGTCTGACAGTTTGCCAATGTAATCACTTATCCCGTCTTCGATATCGGCAATCCGCGCTTTTTCATTTTCGGCGTCTGACTTGCTTTCGGCTTCGGCAAGTTGCTCAGCTATGTCATCATTTTCTTCGTTCAGTTCGTCAAACAGCGATTCAACCTGATCATCGGTTAAATTTTTAGCTAATTCTGCCAATTCCGGACTCACATGGTCGCGTAATCGTTCCCAGTGCTGACGACTGGCCCACAGATGATCAGCAATACTCTGTGCAGTTAACGTACCTTTTTCGATATCGGATCTCAGCCTTTTAAGATGCTCAACGTATTTCGCCAACTCCTGGTTGCGATGCCAGTCCATCCAGTTGGCAAAATGCTGATCGAACAACTTTTCCTGCTGGTCACTTAATTCAACGTAGTCATCTACATACCAATGTACAAGCCAGTCGAGATTATTATAGGTAAATTTAGTGGAGCAACCCGCTAGCAGTACCATGCCCAAAATCAAAATCAATTTCTTCACAATGACGTCCTGTTATTACCAACGAAGTGTTAAACACTTGGCTTAGCGCAATATTCCTGACACGATAATGTGTCATATACTATACGCATACGACCAGTAAACGGAACAATGATTCCCTGGCAACAGTCGGTGGCTTTGTATCAAATTGTTAAGGACACGCAATGACCAGTAAACGCATAGCAGTATTAACCTCAGGTGGCGATGCGCCGGGTATGAATGCCTGTATCCGGGCTATCGTAGTAGCCTGTGAAGGTGCCGGTCACACTATTATTGGCTACGAGCATGGTTATAACGGTTTGTTGGAACAAAACTGGCGTCAGCTGGACAGTAAAAAAGTGCACAATATTATTCAGCGCGGTGGCACCATTTTGCGTAGTGCACGCTGTAAAACCTTCAAGGAAGACGCGTCGGGTCAGTTGGCTGCCAACAACCTGGATGAACTGGCCATAGATGCACTGATTGTGATTGGCGGTGACGGTTCGTTTCGCGGTGCAGTGCATTTAGGTAAGTTTTGGAAAGGTCAGGTGATTGGCCTGCCTGGCACTATCGACAATGACATTTATGGGTGCGATGCCACCATTGGCTATTACACGGCGATAGATACAGCGGTGTCTTCAATTGATAAAGTACGCGACACGGCAGATGCGTTTGAACGGATCTTTTTAGTGGAAGTAATGGGCCGTCATGCTGGCTTTCTTGGCGCGAGTGCAGCTGTTGCCGGAGCCGCGAACTACGTGATCCTGCCGGAGTTGTTTACCGACCCACAAACAACGCTGAACGACATTCAGCATCAGCTTACCATTCACCGTCAGCGCTATGGTCACGAAAGTTATATCATCGTGCTTACCGAAAACCTATGGCCCTCAGGCATCAATGCATTAGCCGAATCTCTGGAAACCCTGACTAAGGGCGAAGTTCGTCCGGTTATTTTAGGCCATGTTCAGCGCGGAGGCTCGCCAGTTAGCCAGGATCGCATTCTCGCGACTACGTTGGGTGTGCAGGCGGTTAGAAGCATAGAGCAAGGCAAAACGGCGATCATGGTGGCCACTGATCGAGGCAACGTGGTAGAAGTGGCGCTTGAAGATACCTGGCAACACAAAAAAGAACTGGGAGATAGCCTCACCCACTGTATGCTAACCATGCTCAACGAGCGCCATCACTGGCCGTAACCCTTAATGGTTAACGTTGTTGCGTGCCCGATGATTGAATAGTCGGGAACACAGCAATAACATCAGGCCTAACAGACTCCAGCCGACACTACCGCCACCCGATGACTTAGCAGGCTGATTCGGTGTGGGTGCGGGCGTTGGTGTTGTATCATTGATATCGGTTACGTTAATTACGATCACTTCTGTTGTACTCAGTGTACCGTCGCTGGCAGAGACATTAACACTGTGCGAGGTTGCCGTTTCGTAATCCAGGGTTTTCCCATTTGCCAGGCTAAGTGCGCCGGTTTCGCTGTTCACACTAAACAGATCTGAACTACCACTGAGTGAGTAACTTACCGTAGCGCCTTCTGGATCGATTGCCTCAAGCTGTGCCACTACCGAACCTGCGGCAATGTTCTCAGCAACCGAAAATGCCGTACTGGAAAATACGGGTGCTTCATCCGCATCCTGTACGGTGATTTCTACCGTTACGGCGTTACTGTAGGCATAACCATCGTAACCGGTCACTGTGATGGTATAAGTGTTTGCAGACTCATAATCAATGGCATTATTGGCAGAAACAGTAATGTCACCGAGTGCCGATACTGTAAATGGTGTATTGGCTGGTGAAAGCGAGAACGACATATCATTACCGTCGGCATCATTCGCCTGCAAGGTGCCAATTACTGTACCGGATGCTGCTGTTTCCAGTACGGAAAAGCCCTGACCAGAACTGATAAAAGGCGCAGTATTGCCCACGTATCCGCGCAGCCAGTTTAATGCCGGACGGGTATTACCGTTTTCGTCAACCAGCTCAGCATCCTGCTCGTCCCGCCATAATCCGGGCCGCCAGCCCCAAAGCGTAATGCCTTTTACTGCATCGTGTTCCCACAATACCGGAAATATCTTTTTGTAGTCAGTTAGCTGTTGTTCGTCTGTTGGGCCATCAATATCAAGCTCGGTAATATAAACCGGTACACCCGTATCGGCGATGATTTGGAGGTTTGAGGCAATCGACTGTGCAGAACCGGTCGTTGAAAACGCATGCGCCTGAATACCTACCCCATCAATTAAATTGCGCGCTTTTAGTAGCGCTATGATCCCGGCATATTCGGTGGCCCGCTCCGGGCTATTGAGTAAACCATATTCGTTGAGCAATAACTGACTATTTGGAAAATAGCTTCTGGCTAATTCAAACGAACGAATGATCCAGTCCCATCCCGTGTCACCGCTGCCACCCAAGGCTTCGGCATAGTTGCCATTGCCGGCACCAAAAGGCGCATCGTTAATGGGTTCGTTAACCACTTCAATCATGTCTAATTCGGGATAGCGGTTCGATACCGCTTCAAACCATTCAATGATCTCAGCTTCCTGTTCGGCAACAGATAAACTCTCAATCCAGGCTGGTTGCTGATTACCCCACACCAGCACATGCAATTTAAACGGCAAGTTATTGGATTTGGCAAATTGATAAGCGGCATCCAGTTCGGCCCAGTTCATTACGTCCCGCTCGCGCTCTACACTCCCCCACTTACCCGCATTCTCTGGCGTAACCTGATCCCAGTACTGCAAAAAGTCGGCAAGTTGTGTTGGGGCGTGAATATTGCCAAGAAACTTCACTTCGCCTTCTGCGATAGGTGTTTGCTCCTGAGCATTCAAAATAGGTGGCATAGTGGCAAGCAAGCCACTTAGCATTGCAAGTGTTGCGCGAGACATTGTGTATCCTTCTGATAGTAAGTATGGCTACTCTACCGATTGAAGGTTGTACTCTCGATTATGATTACCGGCCGCAAAATTACTTTTTATTTTCATTTTTTACACATATTTAACAATAGAGTTATGTTTATCGTTTTCTTCTTATCAATTGTTCAGAAACAAAAACAGCGCATTTAATGCGCTGTTTTCAGGTAAAAGATGCTCGTTACATTTTCATCGCGGCTTTTACTTTATCCCGGTGACTACGGCTCACTTTCAGTTCCGTATCGTTATGTAGAATCAGGTGATATTCGCCGCTGATGTGGCTCACCAGCTTTTTAACAAAGCGAATGTTTGCAATGGCCGAACGGTGCACCCGAACAAACAGTTGAGGATTTAACTCCTGCTCCAGTTCTTTCATGGTTTTACGCATAATGTGCATACCATCAAGGGCATGTACACACATGTAATCGCCAGCAGCATCAATCCACTGAATATCAGACACGTTTACTCTGGTTACTTCTGAGCCGTCTTTAATTGCCAGTACATCAGGATAAGGATTGGTTTCTACTGGCTCGCCACTGGCCAGTTTGCGCAGGATTTCCTCGCAATCATCGCCTGTGAGTTCGGCTACCAGATTAACCAGCTTTCTGGATTGTTCGTCCTGATGCTGGGTAGAGAAATACTCGCGCACTTTATCCAATGCATCCTTTAACCGTCTGTCATCGGCGGGTTTGAGCAGGTAATCCAAAGCATGCACATCGAACGCCTTAATCGCGTAGCTGTCGTAAGCGGTAACAAATACGATCATCGGAATAGGCTGCTTAAGCTCTTTGAGCTTGTTGATCACCTGAAAACCATTCAGACCCGGCATTTGAATATCGAGGAAAACCAGATCCGGGCGATGCTGAGAAATCATGCTTACCGCGTCTAAACCATTTTGACACTCAGCCAATATTTGCACATCATCATACTTTTCCAGTCTTAATCGCAGACCGCTTCGCGCAAGCGGCTCATCGTCTACGATAAGCGTGGTAATTTTTTGTTGGCTCATTCTTAAACGTCCTTCACATCATAGGGCATACGCAAGCTCACTCGCACACCTTGGGGCTGATTATGTTCTACGGTAAATGCAAAATTACGATTATACAGCGCGTGTAAACGCTCTTTAATATTAGGTAACCCCACGCCACCTACACGACTTAACTGCCCATCACTGATATCGGCACCTGGTCCGTTATCGGCAACATCCAGTAATAAATCGTTGCCAAACCGGCTGGCCACAATCGATAACCGACCGTTTTCCTGTAGTTTGGAAATGGCGTGCTTGATGGCGTTTTCAACAATGGGTTGCAGGATCATGCTGGGTACCATGGCATTTTCACAGTCTTCCTCAATGTCCCAGGTAACTTCCAACCGCTCGCCGAATCGCACCTTCTCAATTTCTAAATACAATCGTAACGCTTTGATTTCCTGACCTAAAGGTACTTTTTTAATCGGGTCGTTGTCTAGCGAATATCGCAAAAAATCACTCAGCCTCGACACCATGGCTTCAGCAGTGTCGTTCTCTTTCATTAAAATAAGGGTAGATATGGCGTTGAGCGTATTAAACAAAAAATGTGGATTTAACTGATAGCGCAACATTTTAAGGTGTGCCTGGTGCGCCATAGTACTAGCTTTCAATGCATTTTGCTTTTCGCGTTGCAGCATCTCAAAGTTTTTAATCCCGAAATACAGACCACTCCAACAGCCAATCATGATCATACTGTCGATAGTATTACTGAAATACATATACCAGGCTTCAGGACGGAAACCATGCTTGTATATCTCCCAGTAATTTACGTTTTTAACTACCGCCCAAATCAATGCAACAGCATACGTAGACAGCAGTACAGTAAACAACAACCTGGGGACGTTTTGTTTGCGGGCCCAACGATAAATGTAACGCAGCGGAATGGTAAGGATCCAGCCAGCGTATGAATTAAGAATGATGATAAACAGGAAGATGGGTCGTACTTCATGTAAAAACGAACCAATGTAATACACCACAGCGAAACCGGCCCATCCAACGGTGTGTAACACCCAGAAAAGTCGTTCGTTGTTTTCAAATAAACGCTGCCACTTCAGCACTAAGGTACCATTATTTAAATTCATCAGCATGCATTATACGTGGAATCAATAAATCAAAGACGGGGTTAATCGCGAATGGGCATTGCTTTATCGCACATCGTAACAACAATAGCTATTGTTCTGAAGTAGTAGGTGGTTGCGGCAGATATGGCCTGCCGCTCAAAATGTATTAGTAACCAATATTCATGCGCTTTAACCAGCCGCCCCATACCCAGGCTGGGCCAACGAGTAAAAACTTGAGGTCGGTAAAAAATGACGGGCGCTTGCCTTCAATAGCGTGACCTACAAATTGCAGGATCCACATCACTACAAACACCGCCACACTCATTTGCCATACCGGTATGTCAGAGAAGGCAATTTGCTCGATCACCAGAAAACAGGCAATGGTAAGGAGTGTCATGGCTGCGCCAATCGGCCCAGACAATAAAAAGTAATAATACAACACTGGCAATACCAGTAAGTGGGCAAAATTAATGTTGTACTGCGCAACCCATTCCGGCACTGGAATTGACCACACCAATCCAATCACAGAAAAATAAATCAGCGGAACGGCCAATTGATGAATCAGTTTGTTGGTATGGTTCTGATGGCTCTCAGCGTATTCGTTAAATAATCGTTCGATATCTCGCATGTTGTCCCCGTATAACAGAAGTGATGTCTGCAGGGTATTGCGTTTACCTTCAACGACTACCCCTTACCACCCTATCCTAAATCTCTACGATGAATCGATTCAACAATTTTTTAACAATTTCTGCATCAGATGAAAATTGGATGCCATAAAAACACTTTGATTGGGTAACGCTAATGTTCTTAACCACGCCTTTGCATACCAGGTCTTTTTCATCGGCGATCATCAATTTAACCGCTTTGCCACTTTCCAACTGAGGAAAATCCGGCGATGCGTCACAGACACATCGGCACCCCTGTTGAGACACGTCGATGATCATACTTCGAATGGCGATATCCTGTTCCCCTTCAGACACACTGAGTTGCGCCTGAATCCCCGGCGTCCAGCGTTTGTGTTTGCGCAGCGCTAAACTTTGTAAGCTTACCGGGAAATCTACAAACAACAGAGATGAAGGATGGGTAATTACCTTTAACACCTCGGCTCTGAATGCAATGACCTTACCTTGTTCACCTTCCAACACATATCGCACTACCACTTCGTTTTCAGGCACAAGAATATCGCGCAGATAGCCCCATTTAGACTCACTGGGTACCTGAAAAATCATACTGGTAGGCAGATCAATACCCACATACTGAGTTTTCACCCGCTTGGGGGCGGTAGGCGTAGAAATTTGCAAATCAACCGTAGTTCCGGGACGTAATGACAGTAAACTGTCCAGATCGGCACTGCTTAATTGTCTATTTGGTTGTTTTGCCATTATTAAACACTGAAATCACTTTTGATATCGCTATATAATCATATTTTATGCGTTTAACAAACCCTTACCCAACATCTGGTGCTAATCATTATGAATTTGCACCAGACAGGAGAAACTGATCCATGGCTTCGCATTTCACCGGTATCGACTATACACTCAGTGTCGACTCTATCAGCCAACACGTGTTTCTGGTTACCATGTCAGTACCCGCCCTTAGCCAGCCGGTTGTCGCGGTGTCGTTGCCCACCTGGATCCCGGGTAGCTATATGGTGAGAGACTTTGCACGCAATGTTATTACCATTGAAGGCCATAACCTTAATCAAGACCTAATCAGCGTAATACCAACAGACAAACAAACCTGGGAGGTACAGGCTGATGGCAAGGCGTTCACCCTCACCTACAAGATATACGCCTTCGATTTATCCGTAAGAAGCGCCTTTATTAATGACGAGTATGCCTTCTGTAACGGCACCAGTGTGTTTCTGAAAGTTGAAGGCGCTGAGGCATTACCTTGCAGGGTATTGATGCGCGCCCCTGCATCCAAGCCTCAATGGCACATTGAAACAGCAATGGAAAAACAGTCTGAGGGGATTTACCTGTGCAGTGATTATGATGAACTGATCGATCACCCGATATTTATAGGAGAATGCACGTACGAAAGCTTTGTGGTTCAGGGGGTAGAGTTTGTGCTGTTGTTCAGCGGCAATACCCGCTACGACATGGCGCGGATGTGCACTGATCTCACCAAAGTTTGTGAGCATCACCTCAATTTATTCGGACAGCCAGCCCCCATTAAACGTTATATATTTATGACGCTAATTGCAGAACAAGGCTTCGGCGGACTGGAGCACCGTAGCTCCACAGCACTGTTATACCCGCGATTTGATCTGCCACTGGCGGGCGAACCTGCGCAATTGAACGACAGCTACGTAAACTTTATTAGTTTGTGCAGCCACGAATTGTTCCATACCTGGCATGTGAAAAGCATTCAACCCGATGTATTAGTGAACGCAGACCTGACTCAGGAAGTGTATACCGACCAGTTGTGGATTTATGAAGGATTTACCAGTTTTTATGATGACGTGACACTGGCCAGAACCGGCGTGATCCCGCCTCAGCATTACCTCAAAATCGTAGGGCAAAACCAGACCCGCCTGATGCGCAACGTGGGCCGGTTCAAACAAAGTATTGCCGAGTCCAGTTTCTACGCCTGGACCAAATTTTATAAGCAGGATGCCAGCGCAATTAACAACATTGTGAGTTATTACAATAAAGGCGGCCTGGTTGCGATGGGTTTGGATTTACTATTACGCAAGCGCAGCGCAGGCCAGGCAACACTGGATAAACTCATGCAGGCGTTATGGCAGCAATTTGGTCACAATAAAGGCACACCAGCGGATGTGATAGCGCGCCTGTGTTTATCGGAATTCAATCTGGATGTGAGTGATTATTTGGCGCGTGTGGCCTATGGCACTGAAGACGTTGAACTGGCTGAATTACTCAAAGACATTGGCGTAAGCGTATCTGAAAATGCAGCGTTGTCGGTGGACGACAAAGGGGGTGAAATGCCCACCAAAGCCACTGCGCGATACAGCTTTGGTGCGACGGTTAAAACCGCAGATTTTGGCTTGACGATTCTGACCGTTCAGCAAGGCTCTGCGGCCTGTGTGGCCGGTTTGCAAGTGAATGATCGATTAATAGCCATTGACGGATTTGTAGTAAATGTAAAATTGCTCGACCGCATGCTCGCTAGCGAACGCAATGGTGATTTCAGCTTAACCCTTGTGCGCGATGGCCGCGTACTTAACCTGACGATGCCTTTACTGGAAGCACCCAAACAACATACCGCGCTCACTATTACCGACAAACAGGCTTTTGCCGCCTGGCTTGGTTTACACTAGCCCTAAACAAACAGGCTGCGATTTGCAGCCTGTTTTATTAATACCAATTTGCATAGAAGTTTACTTTTCGACGTGCAGGTTCAACGGGGCGGTACCAACAGTGCCGGATCCAATCGTTCGTCATACCAGTTCAACCGCCAGTCCAGGTGTGGCCCGGTTGCACGGCCGGTTGCACCGATTTCACCAATTTTCTGACCCTGCTCTACCCGATCACCCACCGCTACCGTCAATTTACTTAAATGCAAAAAGGTCGAATTTACGCCAAGTCCGTGATCGATGATCAGGGTACCACCGGAATAGTATAAATCAGCCTGTGCCAGAGTAATTGTACCGCCTGCGGGTGCTACCACATCAGTACCGGTTGGCGCGCCCACATCCACACCGTAATGCGGACGCTTTGGTTCACCATTAAAAATGCGCTGACTACCGTACACGCCAGTAATTGGTCCTTCGGCTGGCCAGATAAACTCAGAAGTAAAGTCCCGCAATTCGGAACGGGCTTTTCGGGCGTTTGCTACCAGCCAGTTATCGTTCTTTATTCGTGCCAATACGCTTTCAGGTGGCGTAACCATGGCCTGAGGCACACCTTCAATACGTTGAGTAGGATATTCACGTTCAGCCAACACGATGGTTTGGCTTTGTTGTTCACCCGATGGTAGTAACCAACGCAATGTATGGCTAACCTTTGCATCGCGACCAAACCCAATCGCAAAGGCACCATCATCCAAGGTATCTACCGGATTGTCATTCAGCCACACCTTAGTGCCTGAAGGCAGTTTGCCGCGCATCAGACTGCCTTGTGTAGCCTCGCCTTTAAGCACCAACGACCCGGCCTGTGCAGACAATGCTAAACACACCCCAACTAACAGGCAAAACAGGCGTTTAGTCACTAACTCTGGCACCTTTTCCAACGCCTTCGTAAGCCAATACGCAGCAATGGCTACCCGGCTTGCGCAACTTTTGTTGCTGATAGATGTATTGCGCCAGACATTCCACTGTTGAATCCGTGGTGATCACTTCACATTGAGATTCAGGCAACACTATTTCGAAGTAGCCTTGTGTCGCCTCGTAGGCAAAACACACGTGATCCTGATAGCTGGGTAATTTTTGTTGCAGTTTTAACTGCTCAGCCGTGATCCTGTCTTCTTCTGAGGCAATGTAAATATCGCACCAGCGATTTGCCCAGTAGGTTTGACTCTCAAGGTCATTTTCGCCATCGGTATAAATATCAACTTTAGAACGGTGACCGTGAGCAATACGCTGACAGTTACCATCATGCTTTTTTAGCCCATGGGTATAGTGATAAAACGGCGTATTAATGACTTCAGTGCGCAGCAGAATAGTAAGATTGTCTACGTTGTCGGGTAAATGTGTTGCAATCACTTCCCGCAGGTATTCACTTACCGACTCCATAGTAATAATAGGCGCATAAATAAACGCATAAGCATCTGCAGGACAATACATTTGGATGGCTTTTTGATCTGCCAGCGCAAAATTCACTTCTACATAGTCTGTGTCGTCGTCATGACGAATAGTAGTAGCACTGCACTCTGCAGGTACCAGCAACTTGTGATCAACATAGCTGTCGATGAGTCGCTTTAAGTTTTTCTTTACGATACCGAAATCCTGAACCATGCTCTCTTCGTTCAGCGTGCCATC
Source organism: Aestuariibacter sp. GS-14 (assembly GCF_006494365.1). Classification (GTDB taxonomy): domain Bacteria; phylum Pseudomonadota; class Gammaproteobacteria; order Enterobacterales; family Alteromonadaceae; genus Alteromonas; species Alteromonas mangrovi. The sequence continues at coordinate 596,418 of NZ_VHIP01000002.1, read as the reverse complement.
AAGCAACACATCCACAATCCAGCTTTCACCCACCATGCCGCGCTGCGGGCACAGGTAGGAGAAGTCCATTACGGTTAAGTCATTAACAAATAATTGCATTACGTCTCGTCAGGTTAATTCTTACTTATCAGGTACCCGACTATTCATCGCCGGGTATTTAATGCAGGCATTATACCCAGTTTTCGCTGGTATGGCCTGCTATTCCTACAGATTTCGCTTCAACTGGTCTTTCAGGTTAGGCGGTATGCCTTTGATGGTTAACGTATCGGTGTCGGGATTATATATTACCCGCTCGCCCAGCAATTTACGTTCAAAGCTCACCGACACACCACCGCCCTGTCCGGTAAACTTGGTAAGTTGTCTTAGCGCAGCTGGATCGGGTTGAATTTCAGGTTCCAGCGGTGATTCAAGTCCAGCGGTAAATGCCGCGAAATTGTGATCGCTGCCCTCATCGGACGGCAATCTCGCTGACAACTCACTTACCCGGATGCTTTCGCCACTGTCGAGTTGTTCTTTAAAATAACTGGTCACCTGCTCACGGTGGGTGGTTTTTTCTTCTGGATCAAGATTTTCAGAGGCAAGATAGGTTTCCACCGACTGAATCAGCTGTTTGTTCTGCTGCTTCACATCCACTTTTTCTTCACAGCCAACAAATTGCATAAAGAAGTCAGCAACCTTTCTGCCCATGCGACCTTTAATAAAACTGATGTAGCGCTGCTGCTGTGGCTCAATGCGATACTGGGTTAAATCAATACGCACAGCCAACTGCATTTTAGCCAGGTCCAGGTGCTCCCGGCTGGACAAATCCAGATTTTGACTCACTTCCACGTGCGCTTTGGTATTTAACAGGGTAACTAATAAAAACTGCGTGGCCAGATATTCGTAGTGTACAAACAGCACAAACCCGGTTTCCACCTGGCCGGTATCAACCAGCGATTGCACCAGTAAATTACTGGTGTCTTTAGTGAAAGCAAGGTAAGCGCTGCCACTGTCGGCCGGACTGTCTGCATGCGCAGCCTGATAACCCTGCAATGCAGTAACAAACGTATTTTGCTCGGTTGATTCCGCAAAATGCCCTACACCCTTACCCGGTTTACTCACAAAGGTATGATGTAACTGGTGTCCGAGTTGTTCTAATGCAGAAGTAACCGGCAGGCAACCTTCTCGTGGGATCAGTTGCATTTTGCCGTCGTTATTCACGATAAGCTGATGTACGACAAAATGATGTATCAATATGCTCATGTATTACTGATGTCCAATTCGTTGACTAATGATGCAGTTTTTTGAATGAATGATTGTTATCAGATGCACAACGATTATAATCGCTTTATTGCCAAAACTATGCTTTTTCAAGCGAATTAATCACAAGAGGCGTAAAGTGCCCCAACAAAGCCGATACAGCGATGCCGACTTCGAGCGTCTGATGAACGAAATTATAATGGTACTCGAAAAAGAAGGCGCTGGTCGCGATCTTTCTTTAATGGTACTGGGTAATGTGATCACCCACATTTTTGAACAACAGGTTGCGCCACATCAACGGCAAGCCATGGTTGAACAATTTACCAAAGTACTGACTAAAAGCGTACAGGGAACAGCATAAGCTACCATGATTTTAGCGGAATCTCCACGACGTCAACGCGTTACCAAGCTGGTTAACTGGGGGCACTGGTTCGCGTTAGCCAACATTGTTATCGCCATTATCATTGCCTCTGTTTATGTAGTGTCCTCGCCTGCGCCGGGTACCGGCTTGGGTACGTTTTATTTATTTGCCAACTGGTTTGGTCACATTGGGTTTTTAACCTTTTTTGGGTTTGTGATTTTTATCCTGCCCTTGTGCTATCTGGACGTGTCACAGCGCACCATTAAAACCATTGCTTCAGCGGTTTCTGCGCTTGGCCTGGCGGTACTGGCATTCGATGCGTTGCTGTTTAACCGTACGGGATTTCATTTAACACACAGTTCTGCAAACCTGATTAAGTCTGAAGCGGCCAGTGAATTTTTAACTATCAACTGGCAACAATGGCTGTATTTATTGTTGTTGTTTGTGATTTGGCTGGGCTTCCAGCTTATGCTGGCCAATGCGGTTTGGAAGCGCATCGACAGATTAATGACCCACCGTATTGCTCGCCCGGTTGTGAGCTTTTTTGTGGTGTGTTTTGTATCGGGTCATGCCATCCACGTGTGGGCCGATGCACAGCTGTATCAGCCGATTATTAAACAGGACAATATGTTTCCGTTGTCTTATCCGGCAACAGCAAAAACCACCATGTCGCGTTATGGTTTGCTGGATATCGAACGCTATCAGCAGCGCAAACAACTGCAGTTTGAGCCTGACATTCACACGATTGCATACCCGTCTGCACCTGTATATTGCGCCATTGATGAAAGTCAGAGTGCTCTGCTGCTGGTTCAAACCGACCAGGCAAATATTCAGACTGCGGTTAAAAATGCCGACCTGCGCGAAATTGAACAATTCTTTACCCTGGCCAGTTCGCCAGAAGGGTTAATTAGCAGCACCTTGTTTGGTGTGCCGGAATTGTACCAGCAAAGTCTACTGCAGGAATCGCCAATTATTCTGGCGTTAGCAAAAGCCTATGGTGTTTCGGCGCAGGTTTACGTTGAAGATATTCGTTTCCGGAAAAAGCAATTCCCTGCTGTAGAATTTGCCACTTCCCTGGAGAATAGCGCAGCGCTGACCATTGCTTTTGTGTCAGGAGAAACCATTACATCGTTATTAGCACAACAGGATTTATCCCGCTCGCTGGTGATGGTTGCCACGGGTTATGGTGCGCCAACCGGCAGCCTGTTCACCAATTTGCCGGTAACAGCAAACCTTGCCAGTAACGAAGACTTAACCCCCACGCTGTTAAACGCACTGGGATGTGCTGCTGACGTGAGCTTTTACTCTACCGGGCAAAATTTGCTTGCGCCCAAGCGCGATTGGCTGGTGAGTACATCCGGAGAGAAAGTCGTTGTTATATACGGGGATCAACGCATAGAGGTGCTGAGCAACGGCAGTTACGACATTACCCAAATCAGTAACAATATGCGCAGCGACCAAGCGTTAAATGTGGATTTACTTAGCCGCGCCATTAAACATTTAACGCGCTTTATGCAGTAACGATTTAACGTACTGATCAACATTAGAAAAAACGGGACGCTATGCGTCCCGTTTTGGTTTGTATTCGCTTAAAAATGGTTTATTTGGCTGAGTCTTTTTTCACAACGCGATACGCTGCGCTGTCAAATAAATCATCGCGGCGATGATAACCCAGTTCCCAGTCGATGTTATTTAACGCATAAAAAGACTGGCCTGCAAAGTCGACATCGACTGTGAGTCCCTTCGCAGCAACAGCCTGTCCATCTTTAATTTGCGGCGCATATCGCCATTGTTTAACGGCTTCTAACGCACTGTCTCCGAAATAGCGACTACCGTCTATATTCACGATGCTTGCATTAACGACTTCGCCTTTTTCATTCAAATCAAAACTCACCGTTACTGTGGCGTCATCCCGTGTGCGGTCAGCTCCATGGGGGTAACCGGGGCTTTGGCGCATTAATGGCAATGGATCCTGATGTTCACTCCAGGGCGTCATCTGCTGAATTTTATCGCTGTGATAAGACGCCAGTTGGGCATTACCGTTTTGCTCGTAACACACCGAAAGCATTGCATGAGCCTGCAAACTCCATGGGTGACTGTAAGCCAGGTGGTTATCCAACGTTGTTGCCACTGTGTTTAAATACAATGCCGCTTTGCTAAAGTCGCGACTAGAAAACAACCGTTTACCGAGTATAAATGCCTGATCCAGCGTGCGGGTGTCCTGCTCGCCCCAATGGGTTATTGCTAATGCAAAGCCACGCTCAGCGATTTCTATTGCACCGGACTTTGAAATCAGCGGTGTATTGGTGCTCAATAACCGGGTAACAACGAGGTAATACAACTGAGCAGCATCATCCGGATGCGCAGCTGCTGACTCATCGAGGCCTTCTAACAGTTCACGTGATATCTGATTGTACTTGTGTATCGCAGTGGATTGTCTTAAACCGTTATCCGGTGACGTATACAGTTTGGCCAGCTCTAATTTGGCGGCAACCGTGCGTAAGTGGTGTTTGCCAAACACGCTTTCGCTTTGTTCAACCACGTTGTTAAACTGTTCAATAGCTTGCTCAGTTTTTCCCGCATTGGCATACGCCAGTGCTAAGTTGTAGTTAAGGTTGAGCCGATTTTCTGGTTCCTGAGCATAGGCTGCCTGGCCCTGTTCAAAGGCCGCTTTTGCATAAACCAACGCTTGCTGAACATCACCCTGTGCAGAGGCAATCTGGTATTGTTTGTAACTGTCGGTAACCGATGCACCGTAAGCCTGAGAGAAACAACCGGCAGTGATAAGTGCCAGGCCAACAGCCAGGCGGGATGGGGTAACTTTCATTCCACTACTCCTAAGTGAACAACACATTCATTGCGTTAAATATTTCGTTACTACACGACTAAAGTATAACATGTGAACAAATTGTCAACACTCGTCAGACCAATAGCCTATATCTGTGAGTGCGTGATAAGAAAAACAGGAGCATGATGAAGGTACACCCGGGCAAGACGCCGCCCGGGTGTGTTGTTTAGAGAGGTAAAACCTATGCTTTGCCGAGCAATTCAAAAATGCTGGAGAAATCGCGATCGGCATTGCCCTTTAACTGATGCATGCGGTACAACGCCTGTGCTGCGGCCGCCATGGGTGTAGACGCCCCCACCTGCTGCGCAGCTTCCATCGCCAGACTCAAATCTTTATTCATCAGCTTCACCATAAAGCCGCCCTGGTACTGATTACTCGAAGGCACATTTTCCATCACATTCGGGCAAGGATTGTATTTTTGCAGGGTCCAGTTACACCCTGAACTTTGTAACATAATATCTGACATCACTTTGGGATCCAGCCCGTTGGCTATTGCAAGCTGTAGTGCTTCAGAGGTACCGGTCATTAGTACCGACAACAACATGTTATTACACAACTTGGCAATTTGCCCTGCGCCTAGACTACCTGCGTGGAACAGATTTGCGCCCATGTGTTTCAGAATGGGTTTAGCGCGCACAACAGACGCGTCATCGCCGCCCATGATAAAGGTCAGCGTACCCGCTGCAGCGCCAGCCACACCGCCTGAAACGGGAGCGTCAATAAACGCAAAACCAGCATTTACTGCGGCGGTGCCCACCTGTTTGGCACTTTGTGCATCTATGGTGCTGCAATCAATAAACAGTGCACCGGTTTTGGCATGCGCAATCAGGCCGTCGTCACCCAGGTACAGCGATTTAACATGTTGGGCCGCGGGCAGCATGGTTACCACCACATCGGCATTTTTCACCGCCTCCTGAGGACTACCGGCAGCCATAGCGCCCTTTTCCTCGAGTAATTTAACGGCATCGGGAACCAGATCGTATACGGTAACGGATTCACCTTTTCTCACTAAATTGGCTGCCATTGGGCCACCCATGTTGCCCAAACCGATAAACGCAATATTTGTCATTGTTATTCTCCTAAACCTGCCAGGGGGTGTTGTAACCATGGACTGGTAAAATGCTGTGTAATGACGGCTTCAGGTACGTCATCTACCGAGTTAAACAACCATTTTGGCTGTTTGTCCTTGTCGATAAGTAGTGCCCTGACACCTTCCGCAAATTCGCCAGATTCACCACAACGGCACGACATCACTAATTCCATTTGAAAACAGGCTTCCAGTGACATGTCGGCACCGCGTTTACACTGTTCCCACACCAAATGCATAGTGATAGGTGAACCCGCAGCCAACCCTTGTTGGGCGCGAACAAACCAATTGTCGTCTTTATTATTGCACTGAAGGATAGCCTCAACGGCGTCACTGGCACTGGTGCACTCGGATAGCAGTTCATCAATTACAGGCTGCCAGGCCGCTAATTTACCGGTTGGCCAGGTGTGTTTACTTAACTCAAACCGGGCGCATAACGCTGTGAGTTGATTGTGCGCATCGCCTGCAACCCAATGCTGCGCTTCCAGTGCATCACAAAAATCATCAAAGGCGTCGTCTGCCAACAGGTAATCACCTAAACCTACATACAGGCCATCCGTGGCATTCACTGACGCCCCGGTTAACCCCAGGAATAGCCCTGTTTTGCCCGGTGCACGTGGCAGAAAAAAGCTCGCTCCCACATCAGGATATAAACCAATGGTAATTTCAGGCATGGCTAACCGGGAAGATGGCGTCAGAATGCGATGACTGGCACCCGCCAACAACCCTATTCCGCCGCCCATCACGATCCCAGCGCCCCACACAGCAATGGGTTTACCGTAACGGTGGATCAAATAATCCAGCTCGTATTCGCGGGCAAAAAAGTCTGCCAGAAAATCCGGTACCTGATGTTGCTGCTCCTGCATGGCCTGATACATCGAAACGATGTCACCGCCAGCACAGAAGGCTTTTTCGCCTTCACTGGCCAACAATACCATCACAATGCTGTCGTCGTGTTGCCAGTCGGTTAACTGTGCATACAGGGCTTTAGCCATATCCAAATCCAAGGCATTTAATGCCTTGGGTTTGTTCAGCGTAAGTATGCCCACATCGCCACCAGACGCGGCGGGCAGACGTTTTACATTGAGCTTGTCGGTCATACTGGCTCCTAAAGAATCTGACTGCCTTCCTGCAGGATTTGCCGGCTGATGATCAGGCGCATAATTTCATTAGTGCCTTCCAGGATCTGATGGACACGCACATCACGCATATGACGCTCCAGTGGATATTCCTTGATATAGCCATAGCCACCGTGAATTTGCAGCGCTTCGTTACACACCTTAAATCCCACATCAGTGGCAAATCGTTTTGCCATGGCGCAATAGGCCGTTTTTTGCGGATCATTTTCATCCAGTTTAGCCGCTGCCATCCGCACTAACTGACGGGCAGCCACTAATTCGGTGTTCATATCGGCCAGTTTAAATTGCAGTGCCTGGAACGCCGCCAGCGGTTTACCGAACTGTTTGCGCTCAAGCATGTAGTCACGCGCAGTGTCCAGTGCCTGCTGCGCCGTGCCAACCGAACAAGTGGCAATATTAATGCGACCACCGTCCAGACCTTTCATGGCAAAAGTAAACCCCTGGCCATGTTCACCCAACAGGCTGGCATGACTAATTTCCACGTTGTCGAACGTGATCATCCGGGTTGGCTGTGCATTCCAGCCCATTTTTTCTTCTGGCTTACCATATATAATACCCGGTGAATTCGCGGGTACCACAAACGCAGAAATGCCCTTGGCTCCGTCGTTGGACGTTCTCGCCATCACTACCAATACGTCGGTTTCACCCGCGCCGGAAATAAACACTTTACTGCCATTCAGGCGATAACCTGCATCGGTTTTTTCGGCCTTGGTTGATAAACTGGCCGCGTCCGAACCTGCACCGGGTTCAGTAAGGCAATACGAGGCTAGCTGTTCGCCAGTCACTAAACCGGGCAACCAATGCGATTTAATACTTTCAGTGCCCCAGCTAGCGATCATCCAGGTGGCCATATTGTGTATTGTGAGCATGGCCGTCGTTGTGGTACATCCCATCGACAACTGCTCAAAAATAATGGAGGAATCCAGTCTGCTTAATCCCAGGCCACCGTCTGATTCAGGGGTGTAAAGTCCACAAAAACCCAGTTCGCCCGCCTTGCGAATAGTGTCGATGGGAAACGTGTGTTCCCTGTCCCACTGCGCGGCAAAAGGCGCAAGTTCCTGCATGGCAAACTGCTTTGCAACATCGGCAAAGGCCTGTTGGTCTTCGGTCATATTAAAGTTCATTGGCGTCCCCTTTAGCGCAAGTTAATGGTCATGTTCGGACCACTTGGGATGTCCTGCTCAGGCCAGCGCGACGTTACCGTTTTGGTTTCTGTGTAGAACCGCACAGCTTGCTTACCATAGGCATGCAAATCGCCAAAGAATGAGTTTTTCCAGCCGGTAAACGAAAAGAATGGCAGTGGAACCGGAATAGGCACATTAATCCCCACCTGTCCTACTGTCACTTCCGACTGATACTTACGCGCTGCTGCGCCGCTGGCGGTAAATATAGAGGTACCATTGCCATAGGGATTGCTGTTAACCAGCGCGAGCGCTTCTTCTAACGTATCAACACACATGCAGCACAATACCGGACCAAAGATTTCTTCCTGATAAATACGCATATCCGTTGTCACGTCTTTGAATACCGTAGGTCCAATCCAATGGCCGTTCTCCAACCCTTTTACTGTGAATTCACTTCCATCAACCAGACACGTCGCGCCTTGTGCTTTACCCGAGGCAATTAAATCCAGCACGCGGTGTTTGGCAGCCGCACTGATAATTGGTCCAAAGCCTGCCTTGTCGTCGTTCCATACACCCGGTGTAACCTTGCTGATCTGCTGTGCCAGTTCTTCAATCCACTCCTGCGCACTGCCTACAAACACAGCAACCGAAATTGCCATACAGCGCTGGCCAGCTGCGCCTACAGAAGCACCAACCAGATTATTGATAACGTGCTGTTTGTTCGCGTCGGGCATCACCACTGTGTGGTTTTTAGCGCCAGCAAAACACTGTGCACGTTTGAGGTTTTCCGTTGCGGTGCGGTAAATATACTGGCCAACAGGTACCGACCCGACAAAGGATACAGCTGCGATATCAGGGTGATGTAACAGGGTATCCACTTGTTCTTTGCCGCCATGCACTACATTAAGCACACCAGCAGGCGCGCCCGCTTCAATAAACAGTTCTGCCAGTAGCATGGGCGTGAGCGGGTCCTGCTCGGACGGTTTAAGAATAAAAGTATTGCCGCATACAATAGCCAGCGGAAACATCCACAACGGGATCATGGCCGGGAAGTTAAAGGGAGTAATACCAGCACACACACCAATGGGCTGAATAAAGCTGCAGGTGTCGATGCCACGGGCCACGTTCTCAACGGTTTCACCCATCATCAGACTTGGCGCATTCATGGCTTGCTCAACCACTTCAATGCCACGCCATACATCACCCATAGCGTCGTCGAATACTTTACCTGTCTCCTCAGCCAACACGGTGGCAATGCGCTTTTGGTCGCGCTTTAAAATAGCCTGATAACGCATCATGATACGGGCGCGTTCAGTTACCGGCACGTGGCGCCATGTTTCAAATGCTTTTTTTGCTGCACTTAGCGCTTGCTGCATTTCAGCGTTGGTAGTCACCGGTGTGCGGGCAATGACGTCGCCATTGGCGGGATTCGTTACATCTATAAATTGAGTGGTTTGAGAGGCAACCATGTTGCCATTAATTAAAAGAGGAACCTGTTTCATCACTTTCTCGGTAACTGTGTAGAGTACGTTAACGCTATACCAACCATACGTTAACGTAAACGTAAGCTCTTAAAATTTGCCCTCCCCCTTGTAAATTTATTGTGACATAAAGGTTATTTTTCGTTGGTATTTAGCTATGATTACACCACTGTGGCCATTCGGTACGTGCTAAGTGAAGTTGTGCCTGTTATGCTTAGCGTATTGATGTAGCAAAGGAAATTCTTGTGGGTTCTGTGGTAGTCAGTATTTTTCATGTCATTGTGACGTTGCACTTGCAGGGCTAACCGATGAGCCAACGACTCCGCGTTGCCATTATTGAAGACAATGCCACAGCCCGGGCAACGATCCGCAGTCATTTAATTGTATTGGGTAATCTGGAGGTAAGTAGTTTCAGTACCGGTACAGAACTGAAAAATGCGCTGAAGAAACAAAATTTCGAATTACTTATTTTTGATTTTCATCTGGGTCAAAGACGCAATGGCGTGGAGTGGGTTCAGATACTTCGGCAATCCGAATTTATCCAACCTAGTACTGGCATAGTCTTTATCACAGCAGATCGCCTGCCACAAACCATCGGCCAAATTATCGATACGCATCCGGATCTGTTACTGCTTAAACCTTATACCATTAACGCCCTGCACCGTGGAATTAATCACTACCTGGAGTACCGTAAATTTGCTGCAACGGCCTTGCGCTATATGGATGAAGGCAATATTGCAGCAGCCATTACTACGCTGGAAAAGCATAACGGCACTCCCCTGCCGCCTCGGGTGGCGACGGATTTGGATAAACTCCGTGCGCGGTTGCTTTTACAAAAAGGAGATTATGCCGCAGCACTCACCATTTATGAGGCGACCCTCGCTCAGTCAAACAAGGTATTGTGGGCGCAATGGGGCAAACTAAAATGCCATTATCAGACGGGTGACTGGTCGGCGTGTCATGCCAGTCTGGACGATATGCTGGAGACCCTACTTACCCGTGATAAGGCATTTGAATGGCTTGCCTGCTTGTCGTTCGAGCAAGCGGCATATGAAAAAGCAGAGTACTTTTTAGATCACATTCAGGACAGCGAGTTAAGTTTGCCTGCTACGCGGTTAAAAACCATGACGTACCAGAAGCAAAATCGCATTATAGAAAGTATTGATTTACTGCAAAAGAAACGGGAATACAACCGCTCAACGAAAGAACGCTTTGATGAATTTACGTTTGAACTGGCTGAGTTTTACCTGAGTATTGCCCAGCAGAGTCCCTATAATCATCGCGAAGAAAGCCTGAGTCAGGCGCGAAAACTTATGGGCGTTGCCGCGCGCAGTCAATCTGATTTACAAGTGCAACAACGCCATGATTACTTGTTGGCTTACAGTTACGTAATGGAAAATCAATTAGGTAAAGCGCAAGAAATTGTTGGTCGCGAGCACATGAATGCCTATCAACGCAGCTCCGCCAATACGTTAATCATTGCCGCTCGTGTTGCCAGCTCTTTAGGTGACGAAAAACGCGCGATCCAGATGCTGGAATTGGCCAGAGGTAAAACCGAACTTGGTGAAATGCCCGCAGAACAACAAACACTACAAACCCGAATGCTCACTGCCGAGCAGGACACTGGGTTAGCAGCTAAACGGGCAGAACATTACAACGAATTGGGACAGCAACTGTTTGTGAAAAAGCAGCATGTAGAGGCTATGGCAGCGTTTTACCGCGCATTACAATTAACCCCTGACGAACCGGCATTTCTATTGAACATGCTGCAAACCATGTTAATTCATGGTGCAAACAGCTACCGCGCACTCACCCTTACCGAGTTAGTAAAAAGTGTGCTGGCACAGTCGCTGTCTGCCAATAATCAACGCCGTTATGCGCAGTTGCTACAGCAATATCCGCAAATCACGGATGCGCTAACAGAGCCGCCTCTATTTAACGCCGGTGAGCCGGGTTAACAGGCTGGACGTATCCCAGCGGCTACCACCTGATTTCTGTACATCGGCATAGTACTGATCAACCAGTGCGGTAAGGGCCAATGTTGACCCATTGCGGCGAGCCTCTTCCAGCGCAATGGCTAAGTCCTTGCGCATCCAGTCGACCGCGAAACCAAACGAATATTCACCTTTGATCATGGTGCTGGCGCGATTTTCCATTTGCCAGGATTGTGCGGCGCCCTTGCTGATCACGTCAATCACTGCTTGGCAGTCCATGTTCGCTTGTTTGCCAAAATGAATAGCTTCAGCCAAGCCCTGCACAATGCCGGCAATACAAATCTGATTCATCATTTTAGCTAACTGACCGCTACCGTGTTCACCCAGTAACTGGCTGTGTCGGGCATAGGCATCCATAACAGGTTGCGCTTTGGCAAATGCACTTTGCTCGCCACCAACCATTATAGTTAACTGGCCATTTTCGGCTCCGGCTTGCCCGCCAGATACCGGTGCATCCAGAAAGCTCACGCCTTTCTTTGCGCAGGCTGCGGCTAATTCTCGTGCTAATTGCGCCGACGCTGTTGTGTGATCAACTAACAACGCCCCTGCTTTACAATGCTGTAACGCGCCGTGTTCACCGGTAATGACTTCGCGCACGTCGTCATCGTTACCCACACATACAAAAATTATCTCGGCGTTTTTCGCCGCGTCTGCTGGGGTAAGTGCAATGTCGCCACCATACGTTTGCTGCCATGCCTTGGCCTTGGCAGCAGTGCGATTGTAAACACATACCGAATGACCCGCACGTTGAAGATGACCAGCCATGGGATATCCCATAACACCCAGTCCAATAAAACTCACCTGCATGAATAGAAGTCCTGTTTGCATAAACTGCCGATAGTCTATCACGGTATTGCGCTGGATCATTGCTGGATTGGTTAATCTGCTGGCAATAGCATTTTCTGCCGATTACACTGGCTTTTCTCATCGCATATGCAGACGCCCAAGGAGGATTGGCATGCAATCTACCCCCAGAATAGCCATGTTTAGCACCCAGGCTTACGACAAGCAGTCGTTCTCTTCGCATCCATTGTATTCGCAAATCTCACTAAGCAGTTTTGATACACCGCTTTCTGCCAAAACGGCGTCACTTTGTCAGGGTTTCGATACGGTGTGCGCGTTTGTAAACGACAAACTGGACGCTGAAATATTACGTACACTTCACGATGCCGGTGTTAAACACATTGCGATGCGCTGCGCGGGTTACAATAACGTAGATATCGACTGCGCAAGTGAACTGGGACTGGCTGTATCACGGGTACCCGCCTATTCACCAGAAGCCGTGGCAGAACATGCGCTGGCACTGATCATGACGCTTAATCGCAAAACCCATAAAGCCTATAACCGCGTTCGCGATGGGAATTTTGATTTAAATGGTTTGTTGGGTTTTACATTGCACGACAAAACCATTGGCGTGGTAGGTACCGGACACATAGGCGCAGCATTGGTGCGTCTGTTAACCGGTTTTGGCTGCAACATTCTATGCTATGACCCCTACCCCAATGAGGCGTTAACCGCACTTGGCGCACAGTATACCAACTTAACCACCCTGTTCAGCACCAGTCATATTATTAGTTTGCATTGCCCGTTAAATGAACAAAGTCATCACCTGATAAATGAAAATTCACTCGCTTCCATGCGGGATGGCGTGATGTTGATCAACACATCCAGAGGCGGATTGATTGATACCCGCGCCGTCATTAACGCCCTTAAATCACACAAGTTGGGATATTTGGGACTGGATGTGTACGAAATGGAATCAGAACTGTTCTTTCGCGACCATTCCAGTGAGATCATTCAGGATGACGTATTTGAACGCCTGGCATCGTTTCACAACGTATTAATAACCGGTCATCAGGGCTTTTTTACCATTGAGGCACTTAATCAGATTGCCGAGGTCACGCTGGAGAACATGATTGGCTACAACAATCAATTTGCCACGCCCTTTGCCAATGGTGCAGAGCCAAAGAGCCGGTTTCTGGTGCTGCCCTGATCAGGGTTTGTTTAAGTGCAGCCACAAATGATAGTACTTTCCTAACCATTTGAATGGGGTATGTTGATTGTACTTTCGCTCCAGCGCTAACAGAGCCTCGTAGTCGCTGGAGGCGACTTGTTTATCGCGCAGGTAGTCGTGAAAACAACGTATACCGCGCGATGCCAACACCTCAAACCCGAGGGATTCAACCCATTCGGTAACCGTTGGCACCGACAGTGGCTGTTGTGGATTCAGGCGGACCTGGTTTTTCACTTTCATGCCGCGGGCAATGTAATCAAAATTACCGTAAACCGCATTGCCAAACAGCGCCGCATCCTTGTTAAAAAAGGTCAGGCTCAACAGGCTGCCCGGGCGCATATGCGTTGCCATATGCGCTAATGCAGCCCTGGGATCAGCCAACCACTCCAATACGGCATGACACAACACCACATCGTACTCAGCGAGGTTCGTAATACTTTGCAAATCAGCTTGATAACGGGTTACCGAATCAGGCACGTCTGCCAGCGCCAGAATATCTGACGATACGTCGGTTAACGTTACCGCATGCCCTTTGTTGGCCAGATAAGCAGACATTACGCCTGTGCCGCCGCCCAGTTCAATGATATTTAGCGGTTTGTCAGGCAGCAGCTCGTCGAGCGCATCACATAACAGCTGATGACGCAGCGCGCCTTTGGTGGTGCCGTAAATATTTTTGGCAAACTTGCCAGCAATACCGTCAAAAGAGTGATCCTGCACGATGGGTCCTAGGCTGGATTGTCAATATCGACAAAGTCGACGTGTAAACCAAACTCTGAGGCAAGATGCTCGCCCAACGCTTTAATACCGTAGCGCTCGGTTGCATGATGACCTGCGGCAATAAAGCCAATGTTCATTTCCCGGGCTATATGGATGGTTTGTTCTGACACTTCACCGGTAATAAATACCTGGGCACCAGCCATTGCTGCCTGCTCGATAAAACTTTGTCCGCCACCAGTACACCAGGCAATACGCGTTATCTCGTGCTGAGCAGCAGCTTCCGTTGCTACGCAGGTTCTGCCCAGTGCTTGTTCCAACGTGCCAATTAAGCCTTCGAATGTGGTATTCACTTTGCCCTGCATTACCACGCCGTTTGGATCTACACCGGGTAGTGCCGAGATGTCGTTGCAGCCCATCAGGGCACCCAATTGCGCGTTATTGCCCCACACAGGATGCACATCAACAGGCAGGTGATAGGCAATTAAGTTGATATTGTGCTGAATCAGACTACCTATACGACGGCGTTTCATACCGGTTAAGGTTGGCTCTTCACCCTTCCAGAAATAGCCATGGTGAACCAAAACGGTATCAGCACCTTTTTCGATGGCGACATCGATGAGGCGCTGCGAGGCCGTAACACCCGTTACGATATGCTGAACGGTATCGCTCCCTTCAACCTGTAAACCATTCGGGCAATAGTCTTTTATGAGTCGGGTTTTTAATTCATCATCGAGGTAGCTGATTAGCTGTTGGCGTTGCATAGTGTTATCTCTCCCGGGGATACGCTTCAGCACTAATCCCTTGCGCCACAAAAGGGACTAAATGGGCAATCACATCCTGGATTTCGATGTCTTGCTGGTAGTCAGCTTTTGCAATGTCTTTTAATGCCTGACTGGACGCCATGGAGAACACAAAACTTCCAATAGCAAAATGCAAACGCCAGAACAATTCATCCGCCGGTATAGCCGGCAAGGCAAAACGCAACATGCTCAACAAGTTTTCAATCGTCTTTCCGTAATTACCCAAAATGAACTTGCGCAAATGCCCCTGTGATTCGGTGTAGCCTTTGCCCAACAATTGCACGAATATTTCGGTGCCATTTGGCTGCACGGCGTTAAGGTGCAGGAGCGGTAACGCCAATCCTTGTAACACCTGATCGACGCCTTTTCGCCCTTGCGACGGAATTACTTTCGACAGCATTTCGTCGACTTCTGGCATGAGCACATCAAAATACCGCTTCAATACCGCCTGAATTAAGTTCTTTTTACTACCAAAGTGATAGTTCACCGACGCCAGATTAACATTAGCCCTGGCGGTGATTTCGCGCATTGATGTCTGCCCGTAGCCTTGTTCGGCAAACAAGGCTTCCGCTGCATTAATAATTCGCGCTTTGGTCTGCTTGCTCATGTATTACCGCTTAAACCACGCTGGCAGAGTATTTACAACGCGCATTAGTGCTCGCTCTGCACCCTGCGCAAAAGACATTCCCAGCTTTTCCGCTACGTTTTTCTTCACCGCGTACTTCACTGAAAAAATGTCACGATCCGGGAATAGACTCATTATGTAATCGTCCGACGTACTGATTTTATCAATTAATCCCAGTGCCAGTGCTTGCGATCCGTACCAGTATTCACCGGTTGCCACTTTTTCTATGTCCAGTTCGCTACGGTTTTCGCTTACCCAGTTTTTAAACATATCGTGAACGGCCTCCAATTCCTGCTGAAATTTTTCACGGCCTTCATCGGTGTTTTCACCAAACACGGTTAAGGTGCGCTTATACTCACCTGCAGTATGTTGTTCAAACTCGATATCATTCTTTTTTAATAACTTGTGGAAGTTTGGCAATTGAGCCAATACCCCAATTGAACCAATAATGGCAAACTGACTGGCCAACAGTTTGTCTGCCACACAGGCCATCATGTATCCGCCACTTGCTGCCACCTTATCTACCGCTACGGTAAGTGGCAGGCCTTTGTCTTTGATCCGCTTCAATTGCGCAGCTGCTAGACCGTAGCCGTGAACCACACCACCACCGCTTTCAATTTTTACCAGTACTTCATCCTGCTTTTCAGCAATGCACAGTACGGCCGTCACTTCTTCGCGTAAGCGCTCTACTTCGTGAGCATCCATTGAACCTTTGAAATCGATCACATAAAGGCGACCAGACTGATTGTCTTTTTCTGCTTTAGTCTGTTTCTGTTGTTGCTTTTGCGACTTTGCCAGTTTTTTCAGGCTGGCTTTATCCAGTATTACCTGACGCGCATAGTCGGTAATGTCTTTGAGCTGATCAGAAATCGACGTAATTTCTAAATGCCCTTTACCTTGCTTTTGTTTAGATGCGATTCCGGCAATAGCAGCCAGTACCAGCACAAAAGCGGCTACCAACGTAACGGCTTTGGCCAGAAATAATCCGTATTCGTATAAAAATTCCACAAATGCCTCTATTTTCATTCTGTTGCGTGAGCTTATCAGGCAAATAATACCAGTGATTATGAACCCTGACGACAATCTGTGTATCAAAAAATAAGGCCAGCAAGTGCTGGCCTTATTTCACATCAATGGATTATCGATTAATTCGCAATAACACTTGTATCAGTTACCGGAATTGCCATGGCTTCTGACTTAATAAAACCAGATACCTGCAGTTGCATTTCACGGGTAACCGCTGCACTTGCTGCAGGGCTCAGGCTTGACGCATGAGCACCGCTGTTAAAGCGCACCTGACCACTCACCGTACCAGAATCAGAGGAAACCGTTGAGGTTACCTGATCCAGGCCAATCATCGCCGCCATTGGGTTCTGACCTGACAACGGCAGTGATGTTACAACCGGGTTAACCTGATCTGGCAGGTTGTCGCCACCGTCGCCAACTACTGTCATGAAATGAACAGGCGTATTACTGCCCAGAATTTCAGCGTAAGCAGTTGGATCTGCGGCATCCAGAATTGACTGAGCGGCAAATCCAAACTCAGCAAAAATGCTGTTCACTTCTGCCAGTTGTGCTGACGTTAACGCTGCAAAGAAATTCTTCGCTGCATCACGCAATTGCGCTTCAGTTGGGCTGTCACCGTAATACTCAGCTACAAAGCCAGCAAAGTCTTCTGATGTCTGGAGCATCAGTAACGCTTTGATAAGCGGGCCAAAATCAGGCGACTCTAACAGGAAGTTACCAATACCACTGGCTGGCGACTCCAGAGACGCCGCTTTAATTGCAAACATGTTATCCAGTAACGCATTACCCAGCGTACTGTTAGCCATGGCTGAGAAGTTTGCACCGGTAATGGCACCCAGTGATACCCCCATCATTGATACTTTTGAGGTATCGATGTCAACATTGCCCGACGTAGACATATCTACAATGGCATTGATACCCAAGCGCAGACCGAGTAAATCGGCAACGCTTTGACGCAGGTTGTCACGCGCAGTAGGCAATGAAGCCAGGTTCATGTAATGCGTAGGCGATACCGTGCTGGCATTGATGTCATCGGTGCCATCCATGTTCACGTCAAATCCACGACTACCATGCAATGGGTGGTCAATCGCAATAGTCGCTACACCGTGTAAAGACAAGGTGCCACTGATTGCCATCATTTGCTCTTTAGTACCAGTAATACCGTGCACCAGAATCGCAACCGGCCAGCCTGCTGCTGGTTTGGTAATTGGGTAACCCAGTGCAGTAGCAACCACTGGATCAGGAACAGTTACCTGCACTTCCAGGCTGTTTTCCGCAATGGTAGCCTGAGGAATTGGACTGAAGCGGGTTAGATTGCGCTTGGTGTCGATCTTCTCGCCATTCACACGCAAATCCGCCAATCCTACACTGCTACACAAAGCGTAGTTTGGTCCTGGCGTAGCAACGGCTTTAACTGCATCTGACAGACCTGCCAGGATAATGCCGCTATCACAAGCCGCGTGCCAGAAATCATTTACCGGCGCCATTGGGTTAGTGAGAGACGGTACGCCCAGATAATACGGCAGGCTAATAGTACCGCTATAACGCTCGGCAGCACAGAAAGCGCCAACCCGAGGCAGAATATTGGACGCCAGACCAGCGGCTACCGTGTTCATTGGACCCCAGTAAGCACTTAACTGACCAGAGGCAGTGCCCAAAAGGCCATCACAGGTTTGTAACAATGAAAAATCAGTGGCATCAATGGCGGCCTGAATTTGTGCAGACTGACCAGACTTGGCTAACTCAACGGCGCCAGCCAGCGTAGTATCACTCACCAGATTCAACGCTTCCATCGCGTTGTCGGCACCAGTTGCATCCTGCACAATAATAGCAGGTAGCGCGGAACCCACGGTTGATGGGTCGGTTTGTAGCGCTGTTACCACATCAGCAATGAGTAACTTTTTGATTGTGCTAAGCACATCGGTAGTAGATTGCGTGGTAAAAGCAGACACATAAGTAATTTCTTCGCGATCATACCCGGCACCTAATAGCGGAGTGATGTAAGAGTTTACGATAGTTTGTAACTGCAACTGAGACGAAGAAGACAGCGGCATAGTGTTGATGTCCTGGCGCACCAGATCCCAGGTAGTAGAACCCTGTACTGATTTACCCGACGTATCTTTTAAACCGGTTGTCATTACCAGCATGTGCCCTGTCGCCGGTTTTAGTGGCTTCAATGGAACTACGCTGATGGTGCTGCCGTTCACCAAGGATAAAACATAATCCACACCGTAGGTTAGCTGGTCGCCCAGTTTACAACCAGAGGACGGAATAGCCGAAGACGCACAATCCGGATCGCTTTGGTTCAAACCCAGTGTTGCTTCGTACAGATGTACACCAGCCGACAGTGTGCTGGCATCCAGCGACTCGCCTGGTGCAGTTTGTACGCTGATAGTAAATGGATGTTGAATAGACCAGCCGTCTAACACGTTTAGTGCATTTTGCGGATCACCGAAGTCAGTAGGATCGTCTACAGGAATGTTAAGAGTGTAATCAAAGAAACCATCAGCACCAGGAAGCATGAGAAGGTCGTTTGGCACATTCAGATTGCCATTAGCCGGGTCAAAGACTACGCGTGAGTAGGGGGTGACTTCATCTGTACTACCATTGATGTTATCAATTGTCGTTCCACCGCCGCAGCCCGTTAACCCCAGTGCCAAGGCCACACTGGTGCTAAGAATTAGTTTTTTCATTATTTCTCCCTACAAAACGGATTATTGTTATCCTGGCAATCGCGCGTTTAATTAGTACTACTAAGGCCTAATACCTTGATCATAGTCTAAAAATCAAACATGTACGACCAGTTGTTATTGACCATATTATTTTCTTTATCGAAATATTGCAAAATTTTGTTAACTTTTTGTAAGGTAATATTCTACCTGACTGATTTTTCGCATATTTTAAGGGTTCTTCTATACAACACAACAAGTATTGGTTTACTTGATTCAGGATATTTGTATCATCTCCTGCAATTTACTGGTCCGAATCCGGGTAAGCAACGGCTTAACCTTTCAAGCAAGTTTAGCAGGTATCTAAATTTATGAATGATTATCACGCACCTAAAGATCTTCTTAATAAAAAAGTCATCCTGATCACGGGTGCAGGTGACGGTATTGGCAAGCAAGCTGCCCTCACCTATTCACAATACGGCGCAACCTGTATTTTACTGGGTAAAACCGTAAGCAAACTGGAATCGGTTTACGATGAAATTGTTGCCAACGGCGGTGCCGAGCCCGCTATAGTGCCACTCGACCTGCAAGGCGCTACGCCCGAGCATTACGCTGGAATGGCGCGTACCATTGGCGATCAGTTTGGCAAACTCGATGGCGTACTGCTGAACGCCGGTGCACTTGGGCATCTGAGTCGCTTTGCGGATATTTCGCCTGAAGAGTGGCAAAAAGTGATGCAGATTAACCTCAATAGCAGCGTTTACATGATGCAGGCGTTACTACCGGTACTGGCTCATGCTGAACAAGCCTCGGTTATTCTTACCAGTTCTTCTGTGGGTAAAAAAGGCCGTGCGTTTTGGGGTACCTATGCCGTATCTAAGTTTGCAACCGAGGGACTCATGCAGGTGTTAGCAGACGAGTATAAAAACAGCAGCATTCGATTTAATTGCATTAATCCGGGCGCAACCCGCACCGCGATGCGCGCCTCGGCGTTTCCGGCAGAACAACCAGAAACATTGAAAACGCCGGAAGAAATCATGCCCCTGTACCTGTACTTAATGGGCAACGACAGCCTGTCGATAAACGGCCAATCATTAGATTGCCAACCGAAATAAGACGTATTGTTTCGTTACACAGAAAAAGAAAAAGCCACCTATCGGTGGCTTTTCAATTTAAGGGCAAATCCGTTGTTACTAGTCGTCGTTATTGGCAAACGTATCACGTAACCCAACAGTTTGATTGAAAACCCGTTGTGATTCTGTGCTGTCTTTGTCTAAACAGAAATAACCAGTACGCTCAAACTGCCACGCGCCAATCTCAGGCACGCGAGATGCCAGGCCAGGCTCGGCCCAGCCCTGTTTTACCTGTAAACTGTCTGTGTTGATAGCTTCAACAAATGACTCTTCGGCAGCTGGGTTGGGTACGGTAAACAGGCGGTCGTACAAACGGAATTGCGCCGCTTCGCCAGTTGCTACATCAACCCAATGAATCACGCCTTTTACCTTGCGGCCGTCAGCCGGATCCTTTCCTAACGTATCAGCATCATAAGTACAGTAAACTGTAGTCACATTGCCCTGCTCGTCTTTTTCCACCCGATTGGCTTTCACCACGTAGGCATTGCGCAGGCGTACTTCTTTATCCAGTACCAGACGCTTGAATTTCTTATTGGCAGATTCACGGAAGTCTTCTGCCTCAATCCACACTTCACGACCAAAGGTCAATTCACGGCTACCCATTGATTCATCGCTCGGATGATTAGGGGCAATCAGGGTTTCCTGCTCACCTTGCGGATAATTTTCAATCACCAGTTTAATGGGGTCTAACACGGCCATAGCGCGCGGCGCGTTCACGTTCAAATCATCGCGAATACAGGCTTCCAGCATGCCCATTTCAACCATGTTGTCCATTTTGGTCACACCAATACGCTTACAGAATTCGCGCACCGATGCAGGCGTGTATCCTCGGCGACGTAAACCGGCAATCGTCGGCATCCGAGGGTCGTCCCAACCTGTTACATGCTTTTCATCCACCAGTTGTATTAAACGGCGTTTACTCAGCACTGTGTATTCCAGATTTAAACGCGAAAACTCATACTGACGGGGTACACAGTCGATGGTGATGTTTTCGATTACCCAGTCGTATAAGCGGCGATTGTCCTGGAACTCCAGAGTACACAGTGAATGGGTGATCCCTTCAATGGCGTCTGAAATACAGTGGGTAAAATCATACATTGGGTACACGCACCACTGCTCACCGGTTTGATGATGATGGGCAAACTTAATGCGGTATATGACCGGATCGCGCATACACATAAAAGGCGAAGCCATATCAATTTTCGCGCGCAGACAGCAATGACCTTCCTGGTATTCACC
The DNA here is from genome assembly GCF_006494365.1 of Aestuariibacter sp. GS-14. Classification (GTDB taxonomy): domain Bacteria; phylum Pseudomonadota; class Gammaproteobacteria; order Enterobacterales; family Alteromonadaceae; genus Alteromonas; species Alteromonas mangrovi. Next base: position 574,922 of record NZ_VHIP01000002.1, on the reverse strand, counting down.
TGCGGTCATCTTCGCAAATTCGGCCAGATTGGTTTCAACACTGGTATCCCGGTACGGGCTGTTTTTACCTGGCTCAGTTAACGTACCGCGCATTTCACGCATCGCATCCTGAGTACTGAAATCCACATACGCCAGCCCTTTGCCGATTAACTCTATTGCGTAGCCGTGCAAGCGGTCAAAGTAATCTGAAGAATAACGTGCATCGCCATCCCACTGAAAGCCAAGCCAGCGCACGTCTTCCTGAATAGAGTTTACAAATTCGATGTCTTCTTTTGCCGGGTTGGTATCATCAAAGCGCAGATTACAGGTACCCTGATAATCTTGGGCAATACCAAAGTTCAGGCAGATAGACTTTGCATGACCTATATGAAGAAAACCGTTAGGCTCTGGTGGAAAGCGCGTTTTAACGGTTGAGTGCAGCCCACTCGCAAGGTCTTTATCGATGATTTGGCGGATAAAATTGGTCGGACGGTGTTCAGTCTCGGCCATTCGCGATGCCCCTTATTTTATTATTTAATGACTGTCGGTTACGTGATGTCGACTTGTTTTGTATTTATCGACGAATATTCACGCCGTATGCTGGCGAGTATATCATTGCTTTATGGTGTCAAACCACGTTTATTATTGTTCACGTGTAAAGCCAATTTCCCATTGTAATGATTTCATCTATACTGCCAGTGAATGTGTTCAGCCCTGACCTGAGATTTGGTATCGGGCTATGAATTCTCACGGTTTTCGTCAACAATAAATTACTCTAAAGCATGAAAAACAAAGCCACTTCTTTTGATATTGCTCACATGGCTGGCGTGTCGCAGTCTACGGTGTCCCGGGCGTTAAATGACAGCCCGCTGGTGAATATTGAGACCCGCAAAAAAGTGCAGGAAATTGCGCAGCAGCTCAACTACAAAGTGGATAAAAATGCCAGTAACCTGCGTCGTCAGCGCAGTAGCACTATTGCTTTGCTGCTGTTTGAAGATCCTACCTCTGACGACTCCATGATCAACCCGTTTTTTCTTTCTATGCTGGGCAGTATTACCAAAGCCTGTGCCAGCAGAGGCTATGATTTACTGGTGTCATTCCAGAATCTGGAGAGTGACTGGCACGCCGAATTTGAAGATTCACACAAAGCCGATGGCATTATTTTGCTTGGATATGGAGATTACCGTTCTTACGAAAGCAAACTCGCTCAATTACAGGAACAAGGCACCCACATTATGCGCTGGGGAGCCCCTGTTGCTGAGTATCCGGGGATTTCTATTGGCTGCGATAATTTTCAGGGTGGCAAAGACGTTACTGAACATTTGTTGTCTTTGCGCCAGGGCCGTTATGCATTTATTGGTGATGTTGGTGAGAAAGCGCCAGAGTTTCAGGGCCGTTATGACGGCTATCTGGCCGCAATTGAGCAACACAATGGGCAATCTCAGGCTTGTATTCAGCTTGATGCTATCTCTGCTGAATCAGCGGGTATAGAAGCAGCAACACAGCTTCTTAATAGTGGCGCGCCATTACCTGATGCCATAGTATGCGCAGCCGATATCATTGCCGTAGGTGTGCTCAAAACCTTAAAAGCGGCAGGTATCCAGGTGCCAGCTGATGTTGCTGTGGTAGGATTCGATAACATCCAGTTATCTGCCTTTACCACACCCAGTCTCACCACTGTTCAGCAAAACACAATACAGGCAGGTGAAGCATTGGTAGAAAACCTGTTGCGAGCAATTGATGGCGAACAGACCACTGATTACCTCATGCCAGCCACACTGATTGTGAGGCAGTCCTGTGGACAGGAAAACGCCTGAGAAAAATCGCGGTCTTCCCTTTTAAAGATGACCGCGCCGTACTTTCAGGCTTTCTTTAATCTAGAATTTACTGACGAGCCATTTGTTCTAACAGCACCTGCGTGAACGCATTACTTGTAACAGGTCCGTTTTTAACAAATACCCGCACACCGTGCGCAGGAACAGTGGCAGAAAGCGCACCATTACTCACCAGCACTGATGACCCTGTTATGCGTTCCTGCCATTCGCCGCTATCCACAAAGGTGTCGGCTTGCATTTGCATAGGCATGTCACTCTTATTCAGCATAACCAGCGCGGTTTGTTGCGCAGCACTGTCTTGTACTACCCTGAAGAATACGGCTTCATGACCTGACAACGTCAGGTTGTATTGCAAACCACGCTGCAACGCAGGTGATTGTTGACGAACCAACGCAATGCGCGACAGATTTTCCCGAATGTTATGGTTGCGAGCGTTTTCAAGCCGCTCCTGACCGATGTAGTTACGGTTGCCCACATGCTCAGAGGTACCACGCATGTACCCAAACTCAGATCCCTGATACACCACAGGTATGCCCCGCGCGGTGAATAACCAGTTGTGGGCATCAATAAACCCCTCGTCACTGGCATTCATTCTGGCCATATCGTGATTGTCGTAAAACGTGGTGAGTTCATAGGGGTTATGGTATGGCCCGTGGGTAAGATACAAGGTATCAGCCAGCGCGGCATAATCGCTATCCGCTTGCTCAAATACCGACACCATGGCCTTTTGCATCGGAAAATCCAGTACCGAAATGCCGCCATTTTTAGGCTGAGTATGCTGGGCTATAAAATTTGCATCGTACTGAAAACTCTCGCCAAACATATAAAAACCCGGGTGTTCTGCGCGGATCCGGTCTGACATAGTGCGCCAGAAGTCGTGGGAAACATGGCGAATTGTATCGATTCTGAATGCATCGGCCCCCTGCTCAATCCAGTATAAATAACTATTGATCAGGTACGCCTGAACCGCGGGATTGTGCTCGTCAAGATTCGACAGTTTCACTAAATCCGGGTAGGGATGAAAGAAGCTGTGCAATGGCTCATTCTGCGGGTCGAGTGATTCCGGCGGCAAATTCATGTGGTCTGCCACCAACTTGCCATCCATGTCGTAAATTTCACCATAACCAGGCTGATCTACAGGCATTGTCCAGCTGGGCGTACCGTGATTAGCTACAATGTCAAATACGACTTTCATGCCGGCATCATGCAATGCAGTAGTAAAATCGGATACCGAGAGGTCTTCACTCACTAAGTGCTCATCAGCTTTGTAGAAATTCGTTGCCCAGTAGCCGTGATAACCAGACTTCCCGCCATCTTTAAACATACCGCCATACGTAATCGGCTCATCACCAGTAAAACCCTGATCCGGGTTATCCAGTACCGGTGTGATCCAAATGGCAGTGAAACCCATCTCCTTTATGTAATCCAGATTCTGTAAAATCCCCTTAAAATCACCGCCCATATAGCCGGCATTGGCAAATTTTCCGTCTGGTCCTTCAAGTCGTAGCGACCAGCTGGGATGCGCTCCGCCCTGCTGTTCGTAATTATTATTCGGGTCGCCATCCACAAACCGATCGGTCATCACAAAATAAACCGCTTCTTTGGTAAAGGGCTCTTGAGTGCCGTATATCGACACGGGTGCCGTTACCGATGACGTTGACTGGCACCCTGACAACATAACCGCACCGGCGATCGCGCCAAGGGAAAATAACTTACGCATGAGAGGTTCCTTGTTCTGCTACCGGTACAGATTCTTTTACAAAGTACACAGCCACCGCGCCTGCCAGCATAGAGCCGCCAGCCACCATAATGATGTAAATAGCTTCATTGGCAAATACGTTACTTAATATCCAACCCGCACTCACACCCGCAATAATTTGCGGCATGGCCACGGTATAGTTAAATATGCCCATGTAAACACCCGTTTGTCTGGCTGGCAAACTGCCCGCCAACATAGCGTAAGGCATGGCCAGAATGGCTGCCCAGGCAATTCCTACCCCAATCATAGGGATGAGCAGATTCACGGCACCCATAGGCACTGTGACTTCTGTGATAAGCAAATTAACGGTAACCTGATTGAGGTCCTGGAACAGGCTAAAACTCAGATAACCTAAACCACCGGCAGCTAACGATAAGCTATACACCAGCTTGCGACCAAAACGGTCGGCCAGCCCGGCCAGTACGATGGAAAAGAGAGCGGCAAATACCGAATATCCGGCAAACAGGATCCCCACCCAGTCACCTGCTGCACCTTTGGCATCGGCAATATGCTGTGGGATGGATTCCATCGAAGCAAGGTAGGCTGGGTCAAACCACATTTTATCAACAGCCCAAATGTGTTGCGTAATAGCTGGCGTGGTATAAACCCACATAATGTAAAGGGAGAACCATGAGAAAAATTGTACAACTGCCAGTTGCTTCATCGTGCCTGGCATGTTGGTAACCAACTTGAAGAAATTCGCCAGGCGTTCACCCAGTGGCGCTTTGTTTGGCAGAGTATCTTCCGCTTGCAAACCTTTATATCGCGCATAATCCTCTGGTGCATATTCTTTAGTTCGAAGCACCGTCCATAATACCGAACCCAACAGTACAGTCGCCCCCAGGTAAAAAGCCCAGACAACGGAAGGCGCTACCTCTCCTGCTTTTGACGTATTTTCCAATCCAATTACATTGGTGAGTACAAACGGCAAAATAGAACCAATCACCGCACCTATGTTAATCAGCAGCGATTGAATTGAATATCCGGCATTGCGCTGGCCAGTGGGTACCATGTCAGACACCAGGGATCTGAATGGCTGGAAACACACGTTAAAACTGGCATCCATCAGTGCCAGCATCATTGCACCAAACAACATGGGTGCCATAATTGCCACGAACAAGGGTGCGTTTGGCATAAGCAGCATGCCAATTGCCGCGGCAATGGCACCAGCCAGTATAAACGGCCTGCGTCGGCCAAGCCGCCCCCAGGTGCGATCCGACGCTGCGCCCACCCAGGGTTGAACAATCAAACCCATTATGGGTGCCACCAGCCAGTATAATGACAAGGAGTGTAAATCTGCCCCCAAATCCGAGAGGATCCGGCTTACGTTTGCGTTTTGTAATGCAAAACCAAACTGAACACCTAAGAAACCAAAACTCACATTCCATATTTGCCAAAACGATAAATTTGGCTGCTGATGTGTCGATGTAGAACTGCTCATATAGCACACTCTTATTCTATTGAAGGAAACCCACCGCGAAGTCGACTATTGTGGGTCTGGCAACTGCTAGCTAACCGATGGCTAACCTGCCTGAACTGTTAAAATATCGTTAATTGTAGCCGACCATACTAGCCGCTGAAGTATTATTTACCAATAGCGTGCATACGTATTCATATTGAGCCGCCGCGGCAATTGTTAACAGAATTTGTTGTTCGTCATTCCTCATATGTCCCCTTCAACTGCCGATTTTGGCAAGAACGAATAAACGCTAACAATAACGGTGCATAAATTGCTTTACTACCCTATTGATTTCGCGGTCATTCATCAGTAAGGACGACGTTTGGAAACAGGTTGGATACTTCTCTCTGCAATCCTTGTATTCATTATGCAAGCAGGCTTTTTATGTCTCGAATCAGGCAAAATCCGCACTAAGAACAGCATAAACGTCGCAGCCAAAAATTTATCAGACTTTATTCTTTCTTCAATTTTATTCTGGAGTATCGGATTTGGCATTATGTTCGGTTATTCCGCATCGGGCTATTTTGGCGCATCTGAGTTCTTTTTTGGTGCAGAGCACACACCCTGGCAGTTCAGTTTCTTTCTGTTTCAAATGATGTTTTGCGGTACCACAGCCACTTTAGTGTCCGGTGCCGTGGCGGAACGAATGTCATATTTTGGTTATATAATTGTTACGCTGCTCCTGTGCTCATTAATTTATCCATTTGTTGGTCACTGGGCGTGGTCATCGTTATACAATGCCGCCAATACAGGCTGGCTGGAAGAGATTGGATTTATCGATTTTGCAGGCTCTACCGTAGTGCACAGTACCGGTGGCTGGATGTCGTTGGCTGCCATAATGGTAATTGGTGCCCGGCGTGGCCGCTTTGACTCTGATTCCCCCTTCCCCGCGGGGAGTAACTTACCCCTGTCTGTATTGGGCACCCTCCTGATCTGGCTTGGCTGGTTTGGATTTAACGGTGGTAGCACACTGGCATTAAACGATGACGTTCCCGTTATCCTGGTAAACACCTGTATTGCGGCATCCTTTGGAGGGTTAGCGTCCAGTTGCATATTTGCCGCTGAAAACCGCTACATGGATGTAAGCGCAATGCTCAATGGTGTAATAGCTGGCCTTGTTGCGATTACCGCCTGTGCCAATATTGTTTCGCCACATCACGCGGCGTTAATTGGTACTGGTGGGGGAATTGTAATGTTTGCCGGCGATCGCTGGTTAAAGCGCGTAAAACTGGACGACGCCCTGTGCGTGGTTCCCGCCCACCTGTTTGCAGGTATCTGGGGCACCCTGTCAGTTGCCCTCTTCCACAAGGATATTGCGTTTTTAAGCGATGCTTTTTGGCAGCAGCTAGGTGCACAGCTACTGGGTATAGTCAGTGTCGGTATTTACACGTTTGGTTTAAGCTGGGGTTTACTGCATGTCATTAATCGCTTAGTAAAACTGCGCGTAACGCCCGAGCAGGAATATATTGGCATGAATATTACCGAGCATCATGCCACCACAGAACTGGTAGATCTGCTCAACTCGATGGACGCTCAGGAAAAATCGGGAAATTTCCAGACCAGAGTGCCAGAAGAACCCTTTACGGAAGTAGGTCAGATTGCTCGCAAGTACAATCGTGTGCTGGAAAAAGTACATGAAGAAATGAGCCAACGCGACCTGGCACTGAATGATTTTAAAAGCAGTGAAAAACGCAAAAGTGCGATCCTCAACTCCTCCATGGACAGCATTGTCACTATTAATTTGGATGGACAAATCATTGAGTTCAATCCAGCCTCAGAGCGCACCTTTGGATGCCTGCGAAGCAAAGTATCAGGTAAAAACTTTGTAGACCTGTTCGTATTGCCCAAAGATAAGCTCGCCGTTCAGCGGAGTTTGGAAGGCAAGTTTTTAACCTCTGACGGATTGTTGATCAACCGAAGAAATACTATTTTGCTGAAACGTTCAACTGGCGATGAATTTCCCTCTGAAATTACCATTACTGGCACCACGTTTGGCAGCAGTATATCTAACGAGTTTACCTTGCATATTCGCGATGTGACCCGACAACGACGACTTCAGGAAAAATTAAAACAACTGGCCTACAGCGACCCACTTACCGGTTTATACAACCGGACGTACTTCATGGAGTCCCTCACTAAGGCACTAAAAAACATCAATCACACTAAACACTGTATTGCTTTGTTTTTCCTCGATCTGGATCGCTTTAAAAAGATCAATGATACCCTGGGGCATCAGGCCGGCGACGAACTGCTTATGGAAGTAGCTAACCGTTTAATGAATGTAACTCGCTCGGAAGATACCATTTGTCGTTGGGGTGGCGACGAATTTGTCATCATGATGAACAGTCGTCATGACGAAAGCTCAGTGTTAACCAGCTCAACCAAAATTCTACAGGTCATGCGACAACCTGTTGTGCTAAGTGGCAGGGAATTAACTATTCCCACCAGCATTGGCGTCACGCTGACCCACAGCGATTCAGTGAGTCCAACCACACTGATACAACAGGCTGATATTGCCATGTACTACGCCAAAAAAGCGGGTCGGGACAATTACAAACTATTTGAGCCCTACATGGCCGAGCAGGAATCCGAGCTATTTGACTCTGAACAAACCCTGAGTCAGGCCATTGCTGAGAAAAAAGCGTTTTCCATGTTGTATCAACCGCGGGTTAATGCAGAAAAAGACATTGCCGGTTTTGAAGCACTGGTGCGTTTTACCAATCCTGCCGGACACTTTGTTCCACCCGCGCAATTTATTCCACTGGCAGAAGAATCGAATTTGATAGTGCCACTTGAGGAATTGATTTTTGAACTGGTGTTCGCGCAAATCGCACAGTGGAAAAATGCGTTTGTGCGCGTTCCCAGAGTATCTATAAACCTGTCAGGAAAACACTTGTTATCTGACGGCTTATTACCCTTCCTGAAACGTCTTATGAAGCAGTACAGCATACAGGGTGACTGGTTTGAAATTGAAGTGACCGAAGGCGTATTTCTGGCAGATATCGAAACTTGTATCGATGTACTACAAGCCCTTCAGGATCTGAATATAGCCATTTCCATTGATGATTTTGGCACTGGCTACTCTTCATTAAATTATTTGAAAACGCTGCCGGTGGATATCCTTAAAATCGACCGTTCATTTGTAAATGAATGTGCTGTAAAAGAAGAAGATGCCAAAATTTGCTCCACCATAATCACACTGGCAGGATCGCTGGGTTTATCTACCGTAGCAGAAGGTGTGGAAACAGCTGAGCAATTTGCCTTTTTGCACAGTCACGGCTGCAGCGAATTCCAGGGTTATCATTTTTACCGGCCGCTGTCAGCCGATGCGGTAAAACAGCATTTGATTGACATGAATGAGACCGCTTTTAGTTAACGAAGGTCAGGTTAGCGAGCGGCAATCTTTTGTTGCAATCTCTTGTGTCAGTCGCCTGTTGTGCGCTCGTTAATCGTCTTTCAATGTAAGACGGTTGTTGGTATCACGGCTATTTCGAATGCCTTCCAGCGACGTGTCATACTGGCTTTTGGCTAACCGGTCGTAAAGCACAATGTTAGCCGTTACCGCCAGATTCAGACTGCTTGTCGTGGGGATATACACTACTTCATCGCACATAGCCAAATGGGCTTCGGACAAACTGCCATCTTCCGGACCAAAAATATAAAAGGCATTGTCGGGATGCACAAATGCCGGTAATGGCGTTGCGCCTTCCACTAACTCTACGCCTACCACGGTTGCCCCTCTGGGCTTTGCATCCTGAAGCGTTGCGACTGCGACGGTGGGAATGATTTTGTGAAACGCCTTGGTATCGGCACTGAATTGCCTGGCATAGGAAAAGCGCTCACCGGTATAAAACACGCTGCTCACACCAAAGCAGCCAGCGGCGCGCAAAATGGTTGCCACATTTACAGCAGATTTGGGGTTTTGTAAGCCAATTGAAATTGCCGACAGCATAACGGTTCCGCAGAGTATACAATCCGGTGATTGTACCGGATGATTGTAGAATGACAACGGGTTATGCGTTAGTATCAACAGGCTAATTCAGGTTACGCGTAACAAACGAATGTGCATTCTCGCTTACAGAATCGGTAATAGATTCAGCTAATTGGGCAGTGTCGGCATCAGCATCAGAAAACCAGCTATCCATCACGTAGTTTTTCATGTGCTGGGTCATTGAGGCGCCTGTTGATGATGACACAAAATAATCTACGCCCTCATAGGCTAAACCAATTGGACCAGCGTATAAAAATCCACCTGCCAGACTGGCGGCAAAATCAACGTGATTATCGGTAACGGACTCATACACATCACTCACTATCGGAATGTGGTTCAGCACGTTTACAGTGTCAAATAAGTCATCCAAGGTAGCACCATCATTACCCATCAAAAATTGATAGGCCTGTTGGATAATACCACCGGTAGAATCACTCAACATACCTGACACTTCAGCAGCGCTATCACTACTGGTAGTTGCAGCTGAGGCGATTGATTCAGCGACGTTTCTTTGCGCAGAAGCAAATAAATCACTTTGTAATGCGGATAAAAACGAGGCCTGTAACTGAGACAACCCTTCCGCACTGCTCAGATTATCGAACGAGAATGAAGCATTGATACCTTCACTTAGGGTGCCGGAAAGTTCGCTGGTAAAACCGGCCGACAGCGCGTCAGCAAACATAGCCTGAAAATTTTGCAGGACTTCTGGAACCTGCAGTGATTGCGCAACATCAACAGTCTCATTCGCAACACTGGATGTATCGGCAACAGATACCCCTGAAGAGAAGGTATTCAACCAGTCTGTCCACATAGTTTTCTCCGCATGATTTTCCACATTTATTAAGCTAACAGGTCTGATTGGTAAAGATAACTTATTGAATGTAAAGGTTTAGCAAAGAGCCAGTTAAGGCCAGCTAAATAAGGCTTAATAACCCTGTAAATAACTAAGTTTGATATCAATGCAATTAGTGGGGGCTGATGCAATGATTATCCAGTTGGCAGGAATGACATCATGTTTTCTACTCGCTATTCGGGTATTGCGTTAATCTATTTATTGCTGTCGGCGTGCAGCCAAACCCCCAATGTGGAAGAACAGATCGTTGCGTCTTCTGCAACCAATCCTATGGTAGAGCAACGCTCAGCAAAGGTGAATGACGAAGAAGCGATACCAGACGACCCTCGTTTTCGCCCCATCCATATGGCCCCTGTTCAGGCCGTTTCTGCCCCAACCGGCTCTTTGTTTAATGCTGATAATGCGGTGGAACTGTACAAGTTACATCACAACTTTCGTATTGGCGACATGATACTGGTTGAATTAAATGAGCGAACCCAATCGAAAAAGTCCCTGGACTACCGGATGGATAAATCCACCAGCATGGATCTTGGGCCGGTATCGGTAAATGCAGGTCCTATTTTACTGGCTGAGGGCAAGATTGCCGCGAGCCACGAACAGGAGAGCGAATTCGACAGTTCGGCCAATACCGCACAATCCAATGAACTTGAGGGTGACATTACGGTGTACGTCACCGACATCCTGCCCAACCGGAATCTGGCAATAGCCGGTGAAAAATGGATCACACTGAATAAAGGTCAGGAATACGTGCGCTTTTCAGGTGAAATCCGTATTGCCGATATCTCAGCCAGCAATACCGTAGATTCCAGTAAAGTTGGCAATGCGCGAATTGAGTACTCGGGTAAAGGTGAACTGCAGGATAACCAGCAGTCTACGTTAATTGGCACCCTGTTTTCGATTTTTAACTAATGATGCGTCGCGTTTGCATTTTTTTACTCGGCCTGTTCTGCTGTTACGCATCAGGTCAGTGGGTAGTAGGTGAGGCATCTGTAGCAGTTGAGGGAGCAGAACTAGACGAAATCCGTGTAATGGCAATTAAAAATGCCATTGCGGATGCAGCCTATAAAAATGGCAGCTTTATCACTGCCGAAGATATCGTACTGGATGGCCTTCTGGTTAGCAGCAAAGCACAAATTCGCACCCAGGGCCGTATCCAGCGGGTTGAAATTATAGATGAAACGCTCACCGACGAGATACTAACCGTTACGGTAAAGGTAGATATCCTGCCACTATTTGAATGTGCCAGCGATCCCTATATGCGAAGCGTTGTGGTAACTCAGTTTCAGTTACTCAAACCCGCTCAGGCCAGACAGGGTAATATCTTTGAATTTGGTCGTCAGGTAACCAGTCGCATGGCGCAGCAGTTAGGTGATCACCAACCCGCTGCTGATACCTTGCTTATAAATCAGGCTTTTATGCCAGCATCGGCGTTTCACAATATCGAGCACGACCAAATTGCTGCCAAGGCCAGCGTAATGGTAAAAGAGTATCACCGCCAATATGTGCTATTTGGCTTTATTCGCGATATTAGCTTGTTCGAGCAGGTCAAAGAAGGGCTGCTTGACGACGACATCAGTTTGCGGCGTAACTTTACCCTGGAGGTATATTTGCTGGACGCCTTGCAACAAGATATTGTGATGCAGAACAGTTATCACGGCGAAGGTGACTGGACATTTGATTACAACGAAACGGTGGATCTCAATAACAGTTTGTTCTGGCGCAGTGATTTTGGCCGCGTCGTACTTAACACTATAAACAGCGCTGTGTTAGATGTATCAAACACAATGACCTGCCTGCCTACAATGCTGCCCGTAGTGTCAGTATCCCCAACACAGTTATCGGTTGCACTGGGTACCAAACACGGTGTACGACAAGGTGATCTTTTTGAGTTGTACCGCTCTGCTCTGCCATCGATGGAAGCCCAGCTTCACTACCCCCAATGGTACAAACAACCTGCACTCATACTGGAAGTGGAGCATGTGAGTAACCGCAGTGCCAGACTTCGCAGTGTCGATCCCAACGCCCCACTTTTAGCCGCCCCCTATGATTTAATTAGCCCGGCGCCACTGTTATAAACGGTAGAAGGTATTTCCTACACAGGGATGCGAAATATTTTCGCATCCCTGTGGTCAGCTGACACGCATACAGCAAAAAACAAAATCATAACCGTTTTAATTCAGTACGTTACACACACTAACCAATCCGTTTAAATCGGAACAATTTCTGCAACCTCCCTTTAAAGATATCAGTTTACAGTCCCACAGGGAGGGGTAATCATGACGACTAACAATGTATTTAAAACCGGGCACAACTGCTGGCATACTGCCACTGCCGCGCATGCTACGCCGCTAATAGATTGCGCCAACTATTACAGCGCACTGCATTCAAGTATCTGTAAAGCGCAAAAGCAAATCATTATTGTTGGCTGGGACATCGATAGCCGAATAAAACTCTTACATGGAGAAGCTGAGGAAAAAGCCAATGCACCTTCTGCTATTGGTGAATTAATCAAATGGAAAGCAGAACAGAATCCGGATTTGCAGGTATATATTCTGCGCTGGGATTCCTCCTTTGCCTTTTTCGACCAACGTGAAATGTGGGCACTGGAGGTGTGGGAAGACAAAACACCCGACAACGTACATGTGTTACTGGACGACTCTATCCCCATGGGTGGGTCTCAACATCAGAAACTGGTCATTATCGACAATGAACTGGCCTATTCCGGCGGTATGGATGTGGCGCTTCACCGCTGGGATACCCGTGAGCATTTAATTGACGAGCCCGGGCGAATCGGCCCTGATGGTGAATATGGACCTTTTCACGATGTTCAGATGGTATCTTGCGGTGCCATTGTGGCCCACCTTGCAGCTTTGGCGCGCTGGCGCTGGAACCGCTTATCTGACTCACCAATAGATACTCCCGATAACCAGCCTGACAACGGCGATTGTCGACCACCCACCTGGCCTGAAGGCGTTACCTCCTGTTTTGAACAGGTACCGTTGGCCGTAGCCCGCACACTGCCTGATATGGACGATATTGAAGGCGTTCAGGAAGTCAGAAATATGCTGCTGGATCTGATTGGTCAGGCAGAAGAATTTATCTACATTGAGAATCAGTTTACTACCCGCGAGGAAATTGCGCATGCGCTCAATAAGCAGCTTAAAGCAAAACCTGCATTAGAAGTGCTTATTGTCAGCTCCTACGATCCCAATGGCCTGTTTGAAACCGAAGCATTTTGGGCCAGTCGTTTGGCATTTAAAGACATCGTTGAACAAGGTGTTGATACCCATCGCGTAAAAATGACCTACTCCTCCATTCGCGATCAGCAAGGCCGTATGGCCTACAAACGCATCCATTCCAAAGTGATGACTATCGACGATCGCTATCTGGTGATCGGCTCGTCAAACCTCAGTAACCGTTCCATGACACTGGATACCGAAGTGGATGTTGTGATGTATGGTGACACCCACAGCAACCGCAAATGTATAGCGTTTACCCGAAATGACTTGATCGCTGAGCACACCGGCCGCTCAGTCGAGGTAACGAAATCCATTATGCAAGGTGGTCACATTGTGAATGCACTGATGGCCAATCAATTTGCTCATGATTATGTACTCACTGAAATCAACGATACCGAATTTACTCACCCTTCCCGCTCAAACATCTACCGAACCCTGTCGGATCCCGATGCGCCATTGATTCCGCCGATGAAAGGCCTCAGTGGAAAATTAACTGCCATCACTAATCCACGCAGGCGCACCATTATGATCAGTATTGGCCTGGTGGTATTCGCCTGCATTGCCGGATTATTGATATGGTTAAGCAATACCCTTCCCTGGTTAGATAGCGAGCGGGTCGGGGCGTTTCTGGAACAAAGCAGAGGGACGTATTTTGCATTGCCAACGGTCCTACTGGTATATCTGGTGGGGGGATTATTGTTCTTCCCTGTCACCGTGCTTTCGCTGGCGGTTGCGGCGATTTTTGGACCGGTGTGGGGTCCTATTTACGGAATAATTGGCGCCTTATTAAGTGCCGGTACAACATTCCTGCTAGGCAAAGGACTAGGTAATGCTGGCTTGCGCAAGCTGGGTGGACCCAAGGTGGAAGCAGTAGACGAAAAACTGGCAAATAGCGGTATTGTGGGTGTCGCCAGTGTTCGGATGTTACCTGTGGCGCCTTTCAGTCTGGTGAATCTGGTGGCCGGTATTTCCTCCATCGGCTTTGTACAATTTCTGATTGGGACGTTTCTGGGCATGTTCCCGCAAATGATTGCAAAAGGTTTGGTAGGCGATTCCATCATGCAGATATTTAAGCAACCCTCAGTAGAAACTATTGCCTATCTGGTGATTGGTTTGTTGGTATGGATTGCAATGATAGTGGGCACGCAAAAACTCGCCAAACGTTTTCAACAGAAGAAGCAGACCAACACAACCGCTACTAATGAGAAGGAGGCATCTGAACAATGTATCGCATGATCTCCTATAATCTGCACAGTGGTGTTGGCCGTGATAGTGTTCAGGATTACGCGCGAATTGGCCGGATGCTGGCAACAAAACATGCTGACTTTGTTTTGCTACAGGAAATGGATACCCGTTCGGCAACGCGCAACACAGCAGCAGATATTAATGCACTGTGCGAGCCCGGTGGCTATACTTTTGTACCCGCCGCTACGCAAATTCGCCCTCATGGTTGGTTTGGCAATGCCATTCTTACCCGACACCCGGTTATAAAACAAAACGTAATACCATTGAATGTTGTTCACAGGGAGCCCAGAAATGTGCAAAAAGTCTGGGTACAAACCCCAGAACATACCCTGTTGTTACACAATACCCATTTAGGATTGTCTCGAACTGAACGGCGCAAACAGATCTCGCGCATCGGCAATGAACTTGAAATTGAAGCCGTTAATGCTGATGTTCCCGCGTTGCTGGCTGGCGACTTAAATGAATGGTGGTACTTTTCATCACTTTTCAGGCCGCTGAAACGGTATCTGAAAAGCGTAAAGACCGGATTAAGTTTTCCTAGTCAGTTGCCAGTTTTCAGGCTGGATCGGGTGTGGCTTTCTGAACATTGTAAAGTAGTGAAGTCAGGAGTGATCAATGAACGACAAACCCGACATTACTCAGATCACTTGCCACTGTTTGCCGATTTTGAAATAACAACCGAGGTGTGAAAAGTTGATGTTCTGATTACTGAATTAAATAAGCCACGGTTTTCAGTTCGTTGTTTTCCCGCGTCATGATAAGCAGTTCATTGAGGGTTTTGTGGGTAAACTCACTCTTGAATTGAAACACCATATAATTGCCTTTTGGCAATCCGGCTACGGTATCGCGCACACCATAACCGCTTAATTCACGGGACACCAAATCGCCTAATGATGCCTTGGCACCAACCAGCACATCATTCCACTGAGAGGCATCAATGTTTTGTTTGAAGTGATCACTGGCGTATTGCCATGACTGAAAATACCGGCCACGATCGATGAGTTCCAACCAGGCATAAGCAGGCTCGATATCCATTTGTTGGGGCTTGGTCTGTGCATACACCTGCGTACAAAAAGCGCCACATACACAACACACAATCAACAGCAGTTTAGCCAGTACTCGCATTGTATTCCTCACATAAAAAAAGCGCGCTGGAAACCAAGCGCGCTTTTACGTTACAACAAGTCAGGGTTATTTAGCAATAACTGTCAGGATGGGTTGGGTTGCATCCGGACCCGTTACCCTGAACTCGTAAGTACCGGCATCCAGTTCAATCATCAGATTGTTGTTACTGTTGCCAAGTACCTTACCTGCCCCCACCGTTACTGTATTAGTAGCGGCATCATCAGGATTGCCCAGGTTTACCGTTGCCCAGTCTTCCGAGGCCACTTTGAACTCAGTCGCACCACCGCTTACGGTAATATCAACTGAATACACACCATCGCCCTGGTAAGCCAGTTCATCGGCTGTTCCCCAGCCATTCATACCACCGCGTAAAAACACAGGGGTATTGCCAAAGAACTGTTCGTTAAACACTTTCAGCACAGGCTCAGCTTTATCGCTGACATCCACAATAAAGACATAGTCACCGTCGGTATCGATGTTGATAACCAGGTTGTCATTAGTGGCAGCCAGATAGGTCTCCTGCCCCAGTACAACCGTTTTGTCTTCATCAGCACCAGACACAGCGCCCAGGTTTACTGTTGCCCAGTCTTCCGAGGCCACTTTGAACTCATAGCTACCGGCAGTCAGTGACATAGATACCTGATACTGACGGGCACCTTTGTACTCCAGTGGCGTTTCTGTACCCCAGCCGTTAAAGCCGCCACGCAGATACACGGTGGTGCCTGCATAAGGTTCTTCGTTTTCAACGGTAAGTACCGGCGCCTGTGCGTCGCTGGCATCCACGGTGAACAGGTAAGTTGCATCCACCGAAGGCGTAAAGAACAGGTTGTTGTTAGACACACCCAATACCACTTCTACACCCGCCGTTACTGTGGCATCTGCTGCATCAGCGGCACCAAAGTTCACTGAAGCCCAGTCTTCAGATGCAAACTTGAACTCATACTGCGTACCTGCGGTTAATGCAGACGTTGCGGTATAAATGCCGTTGCCCTGATAGGCGAACTCAACAGATGTGCCCCAGCCAGACATGCTGCCGCGCAGGTAAACCGATGTATCACCGTAAGGTACAACATCTGGCGCGCCCGCAGTTGCATAGCTGGCTAAACCATAACCCTGTGCACCACTTTGCGGTTTCACAAATACGGCAATGGTAAGTGCAGGCACCGTAAAGCTGCCGTTGCCCGACTCATTCTCAGTAAAGTAGGCGCCGCGTACCGCATTGTCGTAAGAGTTTTGCTGTACTGTGTGAAGCATAAAGCCTGTAGCCGTATTCACCTCAATGGATTTTTCATTGTAACCGGTGTTTACCACAACCATAACGGCGTCATAATTGGCGTCTAAATCCATCAGTGTCGTAGCCGCATCTGCGTTGTAGCCGTCGTCGATGCTCATCGCAATCAGGCCAACCTGCTGACGGGTACCCAGATTGTGGAAGCCTACGCGATCCATGATGTCCTGTGCGGTTGTTAAACGGAACAATGGACTGGTTTGACGAATGGTTAAGAACTCTTTAAAGACTTCCGCTGCCAGTTCGATCTCTGTCATGCTTGCTGCACGCTCTGGTGAATAGACAAACTGCCCCATTTCACCCCAGCGCGCCTCGTTTTTCTCAGCCAAAGGTAAACCAACGTTCCAGTTGTTGGTTTGCATGGTGAAATCAACATAGTTGAACCAGTCACCTGAATCGTAGCTATCGCGATCCATGGACTTCGAGCGCAGCATATCGCCACCCATTTGCAGGAATGGAATACCCTGCGACAACAGCGTGATACCCATACTGGTATTTTGTGCGCGTACCCGCTGCTCAAGGGTAAGGCTTTCCGGCAGTACATAGTTAAGCTGATCCCATAAGCTTTCATTATCGTGCTTAGACACATAGTTGATAATGTCGGCCGGATCTTTAGCGTATCCACCTAACGCAGATGCAGTAGTAGCACGACCACCAGAAGTATTGAGCACGAAGTCAGCCAGTGTACCGGCCATGCCCATTTTAACCCGGTCCTGCTCGTACAAGGCAGAATCGCTGTCTGGATTAAAGATATGACCATAACGGATCGCATCACGCAGACGGTCGTTATACGTACCAATTTCAGTACCGGCCATATTCAGCTGATTAGCCTGCTCATAGCCACGGTCAATCTTAGTCCAGCCTTCACCATAGAAGTAGTTGTCTGGATCGATGGCCTGAATCGCATCGCGCAGACGCACCATAGTGTCTTTGGTTGCCTGACTCATGATATCAAAGCGGAACGCGTCGAATTTATATTCGCTCGCCCACATTGACAGTGAATCCAGCATCAGCTTTTCCATCATGACGTTGCGTGGTTCTGTATCTTCACAACAGGTTTCACGCACAATCGCGCCAGAATCCACTTCATAGCGGTGATAATAACCAGGGACCACTTTGTCGAGTACTGACTTGGTAAACACGCCAGACGCGTTGGTGTGGTTATACACTACGTCGAGTGCCACACGCAGGCCAATTTCATGCAGGGATTGAATCATCGCACGCATTTCAATAATGCGTTCTACACCCTCTGCACTTGACGCATAGCTGCCTTCCGGTGCATTGAAGTGATGTGGATCGTAACCCCAGTTAAAGCTATCTAGGCTGCGAAGCTCCTGGGTCAGCGCCTGGGCACTGCCTGCTTCTGAGAGCGGATCATAGCTGTTGTACACCTCTAACAATGTGCTGCTTGGATCAGCTTCGCTACACACCTGCGCATTCGGGCGTTTCACACACAAACGTGCCACAGTGTCATAAATATCCACTGTGTTAGCCGGATCTTCATCAATAGTAGCAATGTCATTACTGGGCAGAATGTGGAAATGGGTTAACCCTGCATCTGCCAGTTCCTGCAAATGTGAAACCGGATCGCTGCCCTGCTCAGTAAAGGCAAGGTATTTACCGCGGTTGGCTTCGCTGGTGGACATATCGCGAATACTGAAGTCGCGAACATGACCTTCGTAAATCACCGCATCTTCCGGGTTTTCAATTTCAGGAACAACTTGCGTATCCCAGCCATCAGGCTTCAGTGATGCGTCAGCAAGATTCACAAAGCGTGAAAAACGACCATTGGTAGACAATGAAACCGAATAAGGATCAGTCACTTCCAGCGTAGTAATTTCATCTAACGACGGATAATACACTGTCACTTCATAACGATACAGTTTGCGATCCAGGCTCATGCCGCCTTCATACGACCACACACCCGAATCGGTATCCAATGTCATGGCATAACGATTAGCCAGTGATTTATTGTCGTTATACACCAATAAATTAACCGCGGTAGCCGTAGGCGCCCAAACAGAGGCAGTGATACCATCATCGGTGTAAACACCACCCAGCATGGCCTCGTTGGCATCTGCTTCACCTTTAGTGTACAACTGGTCCAGTACGTTCGCATGTTGTAAACGCGTTGCGGCTAACAAGGTACCGTCGCTTGCATAACCACCAACAACGACCTGAGTTTTCAGCACCGCTTTGGCCTCTTCCGCACTCCAGTTACCTTCAAAGGCAGGGAGTGAAGACAGATGGGGGGCGATAGCTGCTTGTTCATCGGTAAGTGAGGTTGCTGCAAGCTCGATGGCAGTGCCATTCAGGCCATTTTCTACCGAGGTTTCCAGATCCGCTGCCGCTGAATAATGCAGCTTAACGGTGTCTACGCCATCGGGGGCGTCCCACAGGATGACCTGAGTGTCGAGCCAGTGAGCTGATGCGCCTTCAATTTTAACCGGTTGCGGCCCCAGCGAGAGAAGCGGGAACTCAAACACGGTAGCGACACCGGATAAGGTAAAGTTCATACGCGTGAACTTCGCATCATCCTGATCCAGCTTACCTTTAAAGTCTGAGCCACCCATTTCCTTGCCAGCATCGTCGGTACCTTTATGAATAATAAAGTTATGACAAGCGCCTGGCGTACCTGCAACACCGGGTTTCAGTTCCAATACCCAGTAAGCACCGTAGTTTGGATCGATGCCCGAAATAGCGCGGCCGTTGGCCCAGTCGGTATCGCCATCAACATAGGCATCACAGGCATCATTGTTCCAGGTATGCAGTTTCCAACCGTCATAAGCACTGTCGCCCGGACTATTGGACGCCCCTACTCCGGCGCGGTTGTAGTACAACACCGCCTGATTTGCACCAGGGAAGAACACCGGATCGTCCAGTGTTGGATCGGCGCCGACCACACAGGCGTCGTTCGCTTCATTGGGTACCGTAGGTGGATCACAGTCGATAGGCGGCTTGGCCACACACATCATACCGGTAGAATCCGGCACTAACGGCGCATCACACACCAGCAGATCGTTGGAACCGGATTCTGTTCCGGAACCGCCACACCCGGCCAGTGTAAGCGTGATAACAACAAATAAGGCAGAGATCAATTTATACAGCATACTGCCTGATGCTGTGGGTTGGTTCGCAGTTTGCGTTACAGTAATCATAGCGAGTAAGTCATCCCCAGGAAGTATTGGGTTCCGAAGAACTGAATGGTTCCTGTTTGTTCAGGCGAGGTGAAATAGCTTTTGGTTGGCTCATCAGTGACGTTATTAATCTGGAACAACACGCTCAGGTTGTCGTTGATTTCGTAAGAGGCCTGATAGTCCACTACTAATTCAGAATCGAAGTTAACCGTTTGGTCATTTACTGCCACTTGTTGTGACACAAACGCATCCCGGTAGCGCCCGGACAAACGGGTTTCAAACCCTTCGTATTCCCAGAACACGGTTACCGTTGCCACATTTTCAGACAATCCCGGTAAGGCACTGGCATAAACACCATTTCCTACCGTACGCTGGATTTCACTCTCGGTGTAAGAATAACTGGCATTCATACCCAAGCCTGACAACATACCCGGCAGATCGCTGTAAATTTGCGTATAAGCCAGCTCGATACCGCGAATATAGCCACCGCGCGCGTTGTTAACCGCAGTTTCGTACTTACCGTTGGTGGTTGGCACCACAACGGTTACTGCATCACCATTGGCATCCACTACAGCTTCCGGAGCTTGTCCCGGATAATCTGCTTCGTAAAACACCGGTACGGTAACCGAATCAGGTACCACAAAGCCATTGGCTTCGAAGTCATAAGGCTCCAGTGCAATGTTTTCGATGAAGGATTCAATGTTTTTATAGAAACCCGCGATCACGATAGCACCGTCGGAGTCATCAAAATAATACTCGTAGGAAATGTCGTACTGGGTTGCGTAAAACGGATCAAGGTACGGGCTGTTGTTTGACGAACCTGAAATACGCGCCTGTTGATTAGACAGGGTAATTTCACCAGAATCGCGATCTTGTGTTGCGCTGATCACCTCAACATTGGTTGACGCATTTGCTGCAAAACGGTTGATAGGCGCACGGCCCATCACTTTTGCGGCTGCCATACGCAACTGCGAATTGTCGGATAGTTTAAAGTTCAGGTTAATTGAAGGTAATACGTCGGTGTATTCGTAGGTTAGAATAGCCGGGCGATAGAAGTTATTAATGTAACCCAGCTCATCGGCAATGTTTTGTGCGCCAGCGGTCGGATCACTCACTTCTACCTGCTGGCCTTCCTCGCTTTCTACAAACATAGTGGCGCGCTGCAACGTCGTTGAGCTCTGTTTAGATTTTACATAGCGCACCCCTACGTTACCGGTAATCGGTAAACCCGCGATTTCCGTATCGATATTGGCCATCAAATAAGCCGCGGATACGGTTTCAAAAACATCGCCGCTTTCCAGTACTGACCACGCGGTAGAGCGCGTAGACCCTTCCAATGGATTGATCACACCGGCATCACCTGAACCCCAGGTTTGCGCTGGTTGAGGAACACCTGACGGAAACCATGCATTTAACGCATCGTTCAGATTAATAGAGAAATAACTGGGGAAATACGAGAAATCACCTTGCCAGTTTACTACTTCAACTAAATCATCGGTTAACCTTAGCGGCGGCTGACTGGCAGAAAATGCCTGATCATTACCGTATTCAAATACCGAACGGTCGTTACTGTATTCGCGATCGGAGTAACGCGCGCCAAATTCAATACCTGAAATGTAATCAGTATCCACGAAATACTGGAAGTCTACGCGATATGCATCGAGCTCATCGCTGTTTACATACGGGTAAATACCGTATTTGCTTACCATCACCCTGTCGATGTCGGTAAATGCATCAGCCTGGTTAAATTGCAGATCGGGTAAATCCAGGCCATTGAGCAAATAGCTGATTTGAATATTCTGATCAAATCTCGGGCTGTCTGCTGTGGCATCATCGCCTACCAAAGACCACAATAAACCGTTGCGGAAATTACTGTTGGCTTTAGACAGTGAAATATCAAACTGCGCAGAAAAGTTCTCTGTGATGTCCCAGTCGGCATTAATACCGTAGCTTTCTACTTTATCGAAATCCTGGTTGTCGTCGTTTACCAGCTCTACGCGGGTCTCACTGTTTTCAGAGCGAACAAACGTACCGCCAATCACGTTGTTATTAACGACTACCGGATTGTAAATCTCGGTATTTACGCCACCCAGTTTTACCCGGAAGCCTCTGGCAAATGCTTTGGAGTCAAATTCAGAGACAAAGGCATCGGCTTTAAGCTTAAAGTTATCAGTTGGTACCCATTCAATGGCAGCAACATAACCGTTACGGGTTTCTTCCCCGCCCTTGTGTTGCATTTCAAAACCTTCAGAAATCAGTTCGCATTCAACACACTGATTTTCCTTTGGTACATCTGAATTAGGATCGTAATTTTCCTCATCACCCGCAATGCCATCAACGTCAACTTCGGCATTGTATGCAAAACCGATAAACTGCGTGGACACGCTGGGTTGATAAAGTCTGGCATAGCCTAACGAGACACCTAGGGTGTCATCCATAAACTTGCCCTGATAGGAGAAACTGACGCGATGACCATATTCTTCTGCGTCAGCAACTTCACTAGCGCGGTCGTTAAACATACCGCGAACATTGGCATTAAAAGTGTGCTGTTGATCCTGAGCCAGTGCGCTGGCAGTTTGCAATTCCACCGTACCGGCAACACCACCTTCAATTAATGAGGCTTTTGGTGATTTATACACCGCCGCTGAATTGATGAGTTCCGACGGATACTGGTCAAACTCAATAGAACGACTGCCGCTGGTAGAGACCTGCTCCCTGCCATTCAAGGTTGAAAATACAAAGTCTCCCGATAGACCACGAATGTTAATTTCCGCTGCCTGACCTCCGGTACGCACCGCCGAGATACCCGGCAAGCGGGTTAACGCGTCGGCCATACTCACGTCGGGTAATCCCCCGAGGTCGTCGGCAGAGAGTTGTTCTGAAACGGTATCACCAAAACGCTTCTGGTTGAGTGACTGGATAAGACTGCTACTAAAACCGCGAACTTCGATGCGTTCGATGGTTTCTTCCTGCTCCTGCTTATCGTTTTCCTGTGCCAAAAGCGAATTACTAGTGAAAACCAACCCACTGGTTAGTAGTGCCAGCGAAATGGCACTGGGTTTGAAAGTTTTCATGTTTGCCCCATTTTTTAATTATGTATTGAAATGCAGTGAAACACTTCTTCGGTAAATTTACCGAATTTCATACTAAAGCCTGGGTTATTAACTGAAAATGCTATGCATACGTATTCAGTTAACATTTTTTACAGAATTTTTACTAATGGTTTATAGTGGTAACTGAGGAATTGTAAGTTCATTTGTGTGCTTTTAACGGTCTGATCAAAATAAAAAAAGCCCGCAGAGCGGGCTTTTCGAAAAACTTTATTGGATTGCAGTTAACTGCGAATTACCAACCAGTTGCTTCGCGCAGAGCTTTACCGATGTCAGCCAGTGAACGTACGGTTTTAACGCCAGCTGCTTCCAGTGCAGCAAATTTATCATCTGCTGTACCTTTGCCGCCTGCGATAATCGCACCAGCGTGACCCATACGCTTACCTGGAGGTGCAGTTACACCCGCAATGTAAGAAACAACAGGCTTGGTGACGTTTGCTTTGATAAACGCAGCCGCCTCTTCTTCTGCAGTTCCACCGATTTCACCGATCATAACAATCGCTTCAGTTTGTGGATCATTCTGGAACAATTTCAGAATGTCGATGAAGTTAGAGCCTGGGATTGGGTCGCCACCAATACCTACGCAGGTAGACTGACCAAAACCTTCATCAGTAGTTTGCTTAACCGCTTCGTACGTCAGCGTACCAGAGCGAGAAACGATACCTACTTTACCTGGCTTGTGGATGTGACCTGGCATGATACCAATCTTACACTCTCCAGGAGTAATTACGCCCGGACAGTTTGGACCAATCATGCGAACGCCTTTGGCATTCACGTACTCTTTCACGTACAGCATGTCCAGCGTTGGAATACCTTCAGTGATACAAACGATCAGTTCAATACCTGCATCAGCAGCTTCAACGATTGAATCTTTACAGAACGGTGCTGGCACGTAGATTACAGACGCTGTTGCGCCAGTCGCTTCTACAGCTTCACGTACTGTGTTGAATACTGGCAGACCCAGGTGAGTAGTGCCACCTTTGCCTGGTGTAACACCACCAACCATTTGCGTACCGTAGTCAAGCGCTTGCTGAGAGTGGAAAGTACCCTGACCACCAGTAAAACCCTGACAAATAACTTTGGTATCTTTATTAATTAAAACTGACATTATTTGCCCTCCGCTGCTGCAACCACTTTTTGCGCTGCGTCAGTCAGAGACTGAGCCGCAATGATATCCAAACCAGAGTTAGCCAACACGTCGCGGCCTAATTCTGCGTTGGTACCTTCAAGACGTACAACAACCGGTACATTTACACCAACTTCTTTCACTGCACCAATGATACCTTCGGCAATCATGTCACAACGAACGATACCACCGAAAATGTTAACCAGAACGGCTTTCACATTGGCATCAGACAAAATGATCTTAAACGCTTCAGCAACACGCTCTTTAGTCGCGCCGCCACCAACGTCCAGGAAGTTAGCAGGCTTGCCACCGTGTAGGTTTACGATGTCCATGGTACCCATCGCCAGGCCCGCACCGTTAACCATACAACCTACGTTACCATCAAGTGCTACGTAGTTCAGTTCCCACTGAGCTGCATGAGCTTCACGCGCGTCTTCCTGAGACGGATCTTTCATTTCTTTCAGCTTAGGCTGACGGTACATAGCGTTGCTGTCTACGCCAAGTTTGGCATCCAGACAGTGCAGATTACCGTCAGTTTTGATTACCAGCGGGTTGATCTCGATTAACGCCAGGTCCAGGTCTTCAAACATCTTTGCCAGACCCATGAAGATCTGTGTAAATTGTTTGATTTGAACGCCTTCAAGACCCAGTTTAAACGCCATTTCACGAGCCTGGTAAGGCTGTGGACCAACAATTGGGTCGATTTCGGCTTTCAGGATTTTTTCTGGTGTTTCTTCTGCAACGGTTTCAATTTCAACACCGCCTTCAGTAGACGCCATGAATACTACACGACGTGAACCACGGTCTACAACCGCGCCCAGATACAGCTCGTTTGCGATATCAGTGCACGATTCAACCAAAATTTTGCTTACAGGCTGACCATTTTCGTCAGTCTGGAAGGTCACCAAGTTTTTGCCTAACCACTTTTCAGCGAAAGCGCGAATTTCGTCTTTGGTTTTAACCAGCTTTACACCGCCAGCTTTACCGCGTCCACCTGCGTGGACCTGACACTTAACTACCCACTCAGAACCACCGATGCGGTCAGCAGCTTCTACTGCACCTTGTGGTGTATCTGATGCGTATCCTTCAGAAACAGGCAAGCCGTATTCTTTGAACAGCTGCTTACCTTGGTATTCATGCAAATTCATGGTGTTTCTTTCCGATTTTTATTTAAACGAAAGCCAGTAAACAGACTGGCTTGATTTGTCTTTACTGATATCCGTCCCCAAACATCAGCATAGCGAGGATAATACAACAGTATTACCCTCACTTATAGGTTTGCTACGAAAGTCTTACACATCCAGAAGCAGACGTGTTGGATCTTCAAGCATTTCCTTCACGGTGACCAGGAAGCCAACCGATTCCTTACCATCAATGATCCGGTGGTCATAAGACAGTGCCAGATACATCATTGGTAAAATCTCAACTTTGCCATTAACGGCCATTGGACGATCCTGGATTTTGTGCATTCCCAGAATGGCGCTTTGTGGCGGGTTAATAATTGGCGTAGACATCAGTGAACCAAACACACCACCATTGGTAATGGTGAAGTTACCGCCTTGCAGTTCTGCCATAGACAATTTGCCATCACGGCCTTTCAGTGCCAGTTCCTTAATGCCTTTCTCGATGCCTGCCATACCCAGTGTATCTGAGTCTTTCAGTACTGGCGTAACCAGACCGCGTGGCGTAGAAACTGCGATAGAGATATCGAAGTAGTTGTGGTACACGATATCATCGCCATCAATTGACGCATTTACTTCGGGATAACGCTTCAGCGCTTCTGTTACGGCTTTCACGTAGAAAGACATAAAGCCCAAACGAATGCCGTGACGCTTCTCGAAGCTGTCCTGGTACTGCTGACGCAGGTCCATGATCGGCTTCATGTTCACTTCGTTGAACGTAGTCAGCATAGCAGTTGAATTTTTCGCTTCCAACAGACGGTTTGCAATCGTCTTGCGCAAACGCGTCATAGGAACGCGCTTCTCAGAACGCTCACCCGCAGAAACAACAGGTGTTTCGTCTACTGGTGCTTTTGCTGCTACTGGTGTGCTTCCACCTTTCAGGTATTGCTCTACGTCTTCTTTAGTGATGCGGCCATTTTTGCCAGACCCTTTCACTTTAGCAGGATCAACGCCTTTTTCAGCCAACAAACGACGCACTGATGGGCTTAACGCATCGTTTTCTTCATCGGCTTCTTCAGCTACAGCTGCCGCAGGTGCTGCAGCGCCCGCACCTTCCACGAACTTAGCAATAACCGCCTCTGCGGTTACTGTAGCACCCTCGTCTGCCAGAATTTCAGACAGCGAACCATCCGCAGGGGCAACTACTTCCAGTACTACTTTATCGGTTTCGATATCAACCAGGTTCTGGTCGCGTAATACTTTTTCACCTGGCGCAACGTGCCAGGTAGCAATGGTTGCATCGGCAACGGATTCAGGCAGAACAGGCACTTTAATGTCTACTGTTGCGCCGGTTGCTGCAGGCGCTTCTGCTTTTGCTGGCGCCGCTTTTGCTGCAGGTGCAGCTTTGGCAGCGCCGCCCTCTTCCAGCTTGGCAATCACTTGCTCGCCCAGCACCGTGGCGCCTTCTTCATTGATAATCTCACCGATTACACCGTCTGCAGGTGCAACAACTTCCAGCACTACCTTGTCAGTCTCAATGTCTACCAGATTCTGGTCACGTTTTACTGCATCACCGGCTTTTACGTGCCAGGTTGCAATCGTGGCGTCGGCAACTGACTCGGGTAGAACCGGAACTTTAATCTCAATTGTCATCTTTGTTCCTTATTTAATCGTGAGAGCGTCTTCAACCAGTGCTTTTTGTTGCTGGTTGTGAACGGATAAGTAACCTACTGCTGGTGACGCTGAAGCAGCGCGACCGGCATAAGTCAATTTGGCACCATCAGGAATTACCTGCCAGAAATGATGTTGGCTACAGTACCAGGCACCCTGGTTTTGTGGCTCTTCCTGACACCAAACCCAATCTTTAACATGGCTGTATTCAGCTACAATCTTCGCACATTCTTCTTGTGGGAAAGGATACAGCTGTTCCAGACGAATAATCGCAACGTCGGTTTGTTCATTTTTACGGCGTTGATCCAACAGATCGTAGTACACCTTACCAGAACACATCACCACACGTTTCACGCCTGCCGGATCAAGTTCGTCTACTTCACCAATGACGTTGTGGAAAATACCGTCAGACAATTCTTCCAGTGAAGAAACCGCCAACGGATGACGCAGCAACGATTTAGGTGACATAACGATAAGTGGCTTGCGCATTGGGCGGATAACCTGACGACGCAGCATATTAAAGACCTGCGCTGGTGTAGAAGGTACACACACTTGCCAGTTGTGATCTGCACAAAGTTGCAGGAAACGCTCAAGACGCGCAGAACTGTGCTCAGGTCCCTGGCCCTCATAGCCGTGAGGAAGCAATACAGTCAGACCACATAAACGGCCCCACTTCGCTTCGCCAGAACATAAGAACTGGTCGAATACTACCTGGGCACCGTTAGCAAAGTCACCAAACTGCGCTTCCCAAATAGTCAGGCAGGTCGGCTCGGCAGTTGCATAGCCGTACTCGAAGGCCATTACCGCTTCTTCAGACAATACAGAGTCGTATATCTCGATTGGACCCTGATCCTCGCTGATGTGTTGCAGAGGCATATAAGCTGCAGCATCTTTTTGGTTGTGCAGCACCGCGTGACGATGGAAGAAGGTTCCACGGCCGGAATCCTGACCCGTCATACGAATGCTGGTACCGGCCTCTACGATTGACGCATAGGCCAGAATTTCAGCCATACCCCAGTCAAGCATACGCTCACCGGCCACCATCGCCTTACGGTCCTGATAAACCTTGTTTACACGTGAATGCAGCTTGTGAGTGGCTGGATAATTAGTCACTTTTTCGCCAAGCTCTTTTAAGTGCTCGACACTGATTGAGGCATCATAAGGCGTATCCCAGTCATGCCCAAGGAACGGACGCCAGTCTACTGAATGCTCAGTCATCGGACGCCATTCTTCAACAACACAGGCACCGTGATCAAGTGCAGCACGGTAGTCATCGATCAGTTTTTGCGATTCAACTTCGCCAATCACGCCTTCTGCGATCAGTTGATCTGCGTACAATTCACGCGGCACAGGGTGCTTTTTGATCTTCTGATACATCAGCGGTTGAGTTGCATTAGGTTCGTCTGATTCGTTGTGACCATGACGACGGTAACACACTAAATCAATTACCACATCGCGTTTGAACTTGTTGCGGAAATCCAACGCCAGTTTGGTTACAAACATCACCGCTTCCGGGTCGTCTGAATTAACGTGGAAAATTGGTGCCTGCACCATCTTAGCGATATCGGTACAATACTGCGTTGAACGCGTGTCGTCGGTACGTGATGTAGTAAAACCAACCTGGTTGTTAATAACAATACGAACCGTTCCACCAACAGCAAAGCCACGGGTTTGTGACATGTTGAAGGTTTCCTGAACCACGCCCTGACCTGCAATTGCCGAGTCACCGTGGATCGTCACCGGCAGTACTTTACTGCTATCGTTGTCACGACGGTCTAAACGCGCGCGTACCGAACCCATAACTACAGGGTTAACGATTTCAAGGTGCGACGGGTTAAACGCCAATGCCAGGTGCACGTTTCCGCCCGGAGTAGCAAAGTCAGATGAATAACCAGCGTGGTATTTTACGTCACCGGCACCCAGTGATTCATCGTGTTTACCAGAGAATTCATCAAACAGTACCGATGGGTTTTTACCCAGTACGTTTACCAGTACGTTCAAACGACCGCGGTGAGCCATGCCCACTACGACTTCTTTAGTACCTTGAGTACCGGCAGCCGTTATCAGGCCTTTCAGCATTGGAATTAACGCGTCACCACCTTCCAGCGAGAATCGTTTCGCGCCAGGGAATTTTGCACCCAGGTATTTTTCCATACCATCAGCGGCAACCAGACCTTTAAGGATACTGATTTTTTCTTCGCGGTTAATTTGCGGACGCGCTTCTACTGACTCAATGCGCTGTTGTAACCAGCGTTTTTGTTCAGTGTCAGTGATGTGCATGTACTCTGCACCCACTGAGCTGCAGTAAGTGCGGTTTAACGATTTAAACAGCTCGCCCAATGGCATGGTTTCTTTGCCAATTGCATACGAACCTACGTTAAACACTGTATCGAAATCAGTATCAGATAAGTTGTGGTGAGACAACTCAAGATCTCTGACTCGTTCCTGATGCCATAATCCTAATGGGTCAAGGTTAGCGTGCTGGTGTCCACGGAATCGATAGGCATTGATTAACTGGAGAACTCTGACCTGCTTTTCATCAGACTGATTGCTTGTCGTCGTGGGAACGGATCCTCTGACGCGGGCCATGGGCCCCAGTGAAGCCAGCTTTTTGAATTGCTCTTTGATCAGGCTATGGTTGCTTTCAAGTTCTACCCCTTCCACCTTGGGTAAGGCGTCGAAGGTTTGCCGCCATGATTCGGAGACACTTTGCGGGTCATCCAGATAGGCTTCGTACAATGCTTCCACATAGGCAGCATTGGCACCCGCCATGTGCGATGAGTCCCACCACGCTTTCATCACGCTTTCTTGCATTATTGTGCCTTGCTAGGTTGTCATTACATGAAATAGGAACAACGGACTCGTGTCCCTCGCTCCTGTACAAAAAAATAGCCACCCCAATAGGATGGCCATTTACGCATTACACACTGTTTACCCGCAGGCAATCAGAGTTAAAATTGCTAAACAGCCCGTTGTAAAAGCATCGACTTAATCTGGCCGATTGCTTTCGTTGGGTTTAGTCCTTTCGGACAAACACTTACACAGTTCATGATACCGTGACAGCGGAATACGCTAAAGGCATCATCAAGGTCGTTCAAACGCTCATCGGTAGCCGTATCACGGCTGTCGATAAGGAAGCGGTATGCGTGCAGCAAACCAGCAGGTCCAATAAACTTATCCGGATTCCACCAGAAAGAAGGACAAGAGGTTGAACAGCAAGCACACAGAATACACTCGTACAACCCGTCAAGTTTAGCACGCTCTTCCGGAGACTGCAGATGCTCTCTTGCTGGCGGCTGCTTGTCGTCGTTAATCAGGAACGGCTTGATTTTCTCGTACTGGGTGTAGAACTGAGTCATATCTACTACCAGGTCACGCACCACTGGCAGACCCGGTAATGGACGAATTACCAGCTTGCCCTTGCCAAGCGCAGACAGCGGTGTAATACATGCCAGACCATTCTTACCGTTCATGTTCATGCCGTCTGAGCCACAAACACCTTCACGACAAGAACGACGGAATGATAACGTTGGATCCTGTTCTTTCAACAACAACAGCGCATCCAGCACCATCATATCCTGGCCTTCTTCCACTTCCAGGGTGTAATCCTGCATGCGAGGTGCGTTATCTACCTCAGGATTGTAACGGTATACCGAAAAACTTAATTGCATCGTCTAACCCCTCTTAGTATGAACGTACTTTAGGCGGGAAGGCTTCACGAAGCTTAGGCGCCATATTGACTTCACGTTTAACCATGCCTTCAGTAGCCGGGTTGTATACACTGTGACATAACCAGTTCTCGTCATCGCGATCCGGATAGTCAAAGCGGCTGTGCGCTCCACGGCTCTCTGTACGGAAGTTTGCAGCTACAGCCGTGCTGTACGCAGTTTCCATCAGGTTATCCAGTTCTAAACATTCGATACGTTGTGTATTGAAGTCTGAACTCTTGTCATCAAGACGTGCAGACTTAAGACGCTCGCGAATCTCTTTAAGCTGCTCAAGACCTTCAGCCATTGCTTCACCTTCGCGGAATACCGAGAAGTTAAGCTGCATACATTTTTGCAGGTCTTTCTTAATTTGAACCGGATCTTCACCCTTACCTTTTTCTGAGCTTTCCCAACGATTGAAACGTGCCATCGCCGCATCAAGATCAGATGCAGATGCTTCGCGGTTAGGCGCGATTTCGTCAAGTTTAGCACCCAGATGCAGACCTGTCGCACGACCAAATACAACGAGGTCGAGTAATGAGTTACCACCCAGACGGTTAGCACCGTGTACAGACACGCAGGCAATCTCACCACAGGCGAACAAACCGTTAACCACTTTGTCTTTGCCGTTTTCGTCCAGTGTTAAGCACTGACCATCAACGTTAGTTGGAATACCACCCATCATATAGTGACAGGTTGGAATAACCGGAATAGGTTCTTTAACCGGGTCAACGTGAGCAAACGTACGAGACAATTCCAGAATACCGGGCAGACGTGACTCAAGCACTTCTTTACCCAGGTGATCCAGCTTAAGTTTAATGTGTGTGCCCCACGGACCTTCACAACCACGACCTTCACGAATTTCGGTCATCATTGAACGGGCAACAACGTCACGACCAGCCAGGTCTTTTGCGTTTGGTGCATAACGCTCCATGAAACGCTCACCATCTTTATTCAACAGGTAACCACCTTCGCCACGGCAACCTTCAGTTACCAGTGTACCGGCACCTGCGATACCCGTTGGGTGGAATTGCCACATTTCCATGTCCTGGACACACACGCCAGCGCGCAGTGCCATACCAACACCGTCGCCAGTGTTAATGTGAGCGTTGGTTGTTGACGCGAAGATACGTCCTGCACCACCAGTTGCCAGCACAACGGCTTTAGACTTGAAGTAAACTACTTCACCGGTTTCAATATCGATTGCCGTACAACCTACAACATCACCATCCTGGTTTTTGACCAGATCAAGTGCATACCATTCGCTGAATACCTTCGTTTTATTTTTTACGTTTTGCTGGTACAGCAAGTGAAGTAACGCGTGACCAGTACGGTCGGCAGCTGCTGCAGTTCGAGCGCCCTGCTCGCCACCGAAGTTCTTAGACTGACCGCCAAACGGACGCTGATAAATTTTACCGTTTTCAAAACGTGAAAATGGCAGACCCATGTTTTCCATTTCGATAATGGCTTCCGGACCTGTTTTACACATGTATTCAATGGCGTCCTGGTCGCCAATGTAATCTGACCCTTTTACAGTGTCATACATGTGCCATTCCCAGTTGTCCTCGTGAGAGTTACCTAACGCAACGGTAATACCACCTTGAGCGGATACTGTGTGAGAACGGGTTGGAAATACTTTAGATAATAATGCACAGGATTTGCCAGACTGCGAAATTTGCAGTGCTGCGCGCATACCTGCACCGCCGGCGCCAATAACGACGGCGTCAAATTCATGAACGGGTAAACTCATCTTACACTCCCCACAAAACAAACAAACCTACTGCTACGTACACAAACGCGATAATGTTCAGTACGTACTGAATGATGGCGCGCAGTCCGGCTGGTTTCACGTAGTCGGTCAGCACCTGCCACAGGCCAATGCGAACGTGGATCATGATGGAAACCAAAGCAGCAAGTGTGAATACTTTCATAGCCAGGCCAGAAAACAGACCGTGCCATACGTCGAAAGTCACTTCATCGGTAGTGATAAAGAAACCAGCAATAAAAAAGGTGTATAACGCAATAATTAATGCGGTGGCACGCAATGATACGTAATCTTGTACGCCGTTGCGCTTGATGCTTGCCTGATTCGTTACCATAGTGCAACCCCTAATACTAATGTCAGAACAATCCACAGGCCAATCACAACTTGCGCGCTGAGATTGCCAGATTCCAACTCTTCCCAGTGACCCATGTCCATAATCCCATGACGGATACCGCCAAGAATGTGGTAAGTCAGTGCTGAAGCAGTACCGATTGCAATGATTTTTCCGATCAATCCGTCCATCATGGCCTGCACGTTAGCAAAGCCTTCTGGAGATGATACCGAAACGGCCCATGCCCAGATCACAAACAGCAATGCGAAAAACATTGCAACGCCTGTTACACGATGAAGAATCGACGAAATAGCAGAGGGAGGAAATTTGATGGTTTGGAGATCTAAATTTACTGGTCTTTGCTTTTTCACAATTTTTGCCTGTTTTATCCGTAGGGATAACCACTCTCGTAATTAGTCCTGACAGAGTGATTTTGATTGTTACTAAGTTAATTGTCTCATCCGCTGAGTTGTTAACATTTTGTGAATGTTTTATTACCTAATTTACACAACAGATAGCCGCGTAAATTCAAGTACGCAGAGTATATCCACGACCTAGTATAATTACAATTTTTTGTGTGGTATTAGGACATTAGTCGTAGGTCGCGCAGACAACACCAGGAAACTGATCTTTCGCTAGACTTCGGCATTATAATCTCAGACAATCTAGAATATTTATGTGCAATATAAGCAATAAAATTGACTTGATACCGCATAATAAAGTAAAAATACGCCACTTTTCCCACCGGATAGCTCAATTTTGAGTGTCATCCTGATAAAGAAAATTTCTGAGGAGAGCAACTATGGCAGATCAAAAAGCCATTCTGAAAGCGGGCGACAAGGAAATAGAACTTCCTATTTTGTCCGGAACAGCCGGACAGGATGTTATTGACATTCGCGCCCTTGGCAAACACGGCTATTTCACATACGACCCGGGTTTTTTGGCGACTGGATCTTGCGAGTCTTCCATCACGTATATTGACGGCGATAAAGGTGTATTGCTACACCGCGGATTCCCCATCGAGGAATTGGCGCGTGACGCAAACTACCTTGAGGTTTGTCACATGCTGCTGCATGGCGACGCCCCTAATTTAGAAGAATACGAAAAATTTGAGAACACTATTAAGCGCCACACCATGGTGCACGAACAAATTAATATGTTCTTCCACGGTTTCCGCAACGACGCCCACCCTATGGCGATGTTGAACGGTACTGTGGGCGCGATGTCTTCTTTCTATCACAGCGATTTAGACGTATCGAATGCCGATATGCGTATCCGCTGCGCCCACCGTTTAATTGCCAAAATGCCTACTCTGGTAGCTATGTGCTATAAATACAATATCGGGCAGCCATTTGTTTATCCGCGTAACGATTTAAGTTACGCAGCTAACTTCCTGAACATGATGTTCTCAGTACCTGCTGAAGATTACAAAATCAGCCCGGCTGTAGAACGCGCGATGGACCGTATCTTCACACTGCACGCTGACCACGAACAAAATGCGTCTACGTCTACTGTTCGTTTGGCAGGTTCTTCTGGCGCAAACCCTTATGCATGTATTGCAGCAGGTGTTGCGTCACTGTGGGGCCCTGCACACGGCGGTGCTAACGAAGCATGTTTACAAATGCTGGAAGAAATAGGTACGGTTGATCGCATTCCTGAGTTCATTGCTCGTGCGAAAGACAAGAATGACCCATTCCGACTGATGGGCTTTGGTCACCGTGTTTACAAAAACTACGATCCACGTGCAACCGTGATGCGTGAAAGCTGCCACGAAGTACTGAAAGAACTGAATGTTCAGGATCCATTACTCGACGTAGCAATGGAGCTTGAGCGTATTGCACTTGAAGACCCTTACTTCGCAGAGAAGAAATTGTTCCCGAACGTAGATTTCTACTCTGGTATCGTTCTGAAAGCCATTGGTATTCCTACCAACATGTTTACGTGTATCTTCGCTCTGTCTCGAACTGTAGGCTGGATTTCACACTGGCATGAAATGATGTCTGATCCAGGTCAGAAGATTGGTCGTCCTCGTCAGTTATACACTGGTCACACGGAACGCCCATACACGCCGTTAAAGAGATAACAGCGTTTATTCTGAAAAGGCCCTTAACTGGGCCTTTTTTTATGGCAGTGATAAATAATCCATCAAAATGATCGTAAATCAGTACCTGGAAGTATGTTTTATTTAGATTACTGCTATCAAAATATTCATTTTATAGCGCGTTTTTTCGCCACAAATTGACTGTTTCTTATGCACTTTGTGCAACATATTAGAAACAAATGTAATATATATAATTAATTAGTTATAAACGAATCATTATCATCATGAACTCTCAGGCTAAATATCTCGGATACGCGGGCCTTGTGCCCTTCCTGGCACTTAACATTGCCTTGTTTACACAAGTATATCCCAGCACATTAATTTACATTTTATTCACACAATACTCTGCTGTTTTACTGTCTTTTTTTGGCGGTATTCACTGGTATGATGCAGTTAGCAGCAAAAGAACCGGTCATCAGTTATATGTGGCAATGCTGCCAACCATAATAGGCTGGATTTGCCTCAGCCAGACCGGGGCACATTGGGCACTCGGTGTGTTAAGTATAAGTTACTTGTTAATATTGTTTTATGACAAACAAGTGCTTACCTTGCCAAAAGACATGGTGGTGGAATACACCAAATTACGCATGACCTTAACCACTGTTGTTGTGCTGTCACATGCCGTAATGATTTTTGCCCGGTAATAATACCAATTCGTATAACACCCCAAATAAAAAGCCCCATACGCGCTTGCGTACGGGGCTCTTTGTTTAATACATAAAAGCTTATTCAGCTCGTATCAGGGCCAATAGTTCTTCTGTTTTCGCTTCCATTAGCGGAATATCGCCTTTAGACTCAACATTCAAACGGATCACCGGTTCAGTATTTGATTTGCGCAAGTTAAATCGCCAGTTGCCAAACTCAAGCCCAATCCCGTCAGTTTCGTCAATGACGTCTGCCAGGGGCTGATACTTGTCTAATACCCGCTGTAATGCTGCGTCGGCATCTTTGAGTTTACTGTTAATTTCACCCGACGACGGGAATGCTGCAATACGCTCTTCCACCAGCGATGCAAGCGACTTTTGCTTCGTGCACAACAACTCAGCTACCAGCAACCATGGGATCATACCTGAGTCACAGTATGCGAAATCACGGAAGTAATGGTGAGCACTCATTTCGCCCCCATAAATTGCATCTTCCAGGCGCATGCGCTCTTTTATAAAGGCGTGACCCGTTTTGCTTTTGATCGCTGTGCCACCAGCATGAAGAATAATGTCTTCGGTATTCCAGTATACCCTGGGGTCGTAAATAATTTTGTTGTCACTGTCTTTATCCAGGAAAGCCTGTGCCAGCAAACCAACAATGTAGTAACCTTCAATGAAATTGCCATCTGCGTCAAACAGGAAGCAGCGATCAAAATCGCCATCCCATGCAATACCGAAATCGGCACCATGCTCAATTACCGCATTAGCGGTATCGGCTCGGTTTTCAGGCAATAGCGGATTAGGAATTCCATTCGGGAATGTGCCATCCGGATGGTGATGCACTTTCACAAATTCAATAGGTACACCTTTATCGCGTAACTTTTTCTCCAGCGCATCCAGTGCCGCACCGGCCGCGCCATTACCAGCATTAGTGACAATTTTAAGCGGGGTAAATTTGTTGATATCCACATACGATAAAATATGAGACGCGTAAGCGTCCATATTGGCATGACGATGATACTTGCCGGTTTCAGACAGAATATCCGTAGCAATATGTGCCTTACCCGCGTAAAACGCGTCTGCATCTATCTTTGCGCTTTTTGCATAGAAATCCAGACGCTCCGCAACATAGGTATCATCCAACAGCTCTGCGCGGTCTTTAATTGCATTCAACCCGGTATCACCACTAATGGGTACTGAGCCGGCTTTAACTAATTTCATGCCATTGTAGTTAATGGGGTTGTGGCTGGCCGTTACTTCAATACCGCCATCCACTCCCAGATGCTTGGTTGCGAAGTAAATTTCTTCCGTACCCGCCATGCCGATATCGGTTACGGTGGCGCCACCATCAATTAAACCGGCACTCAAAGCGAGTTTTAACGGCAGTGATGTCAAACGCACATCGCCGCCTACGACCACGGTTTTGGCACTTAACTCTTCGGCAAAAGCGTAACCGATACGATAAGCCACTTCTTCATTGAGCTGACTATTGAGCTCTCCTCGAATATCGTAAGCTTTAAAACAGGTAATTGGTTTACTCATATACTGCAAAACCCTTGTTATTTAGACTCGGTGCGACCATAGCGGTCGGAGAAACGCACAATGTCATCTTCACCCAAATAAGCACCAGACTGCACTTCAATCAGCTCCAGTGGGATCTTGCCGGGATTTTCCAATGCATGTATTTCGCCAATAGGAATATAAACCGACTCATTTTCAGTAACCAACTGTGTGGTTTCACCAATAGTCACACTGGCGGTACCTGATACAACAATCCAGTGCTCAGCCCGGTGATGATGCATTTGTACCGATAGTTTCTCACCCGGTTTTACCGTAATGCGTTTAACCTGGAAGCGCTTGCCATTATCAATGGAGTCATAACTTCCCCAGGGACGGAATACTTCGCGGTGAAACTGGAATTCCGGGCGTTTTTCCGCCTTTAACTTGTTCACTACATTCTTGATGTCTTGCACTTTGTCTTTATGGGCAACCATAACCGCATCTTTGGTTTCCACCACAACAACATCATTCAGACCCACAACAGAAATCAGTCGCTCTTCTGCATTGATGTAACTGTTATTTACACCTTCCAGTATGGCGTCGCCAACCACTACGTTGCCATTAGCGTCTTTGTTATCGGCAGTTTCCCACAATGAAGACCAGCTACCCACATCTGACCAACCAGCATCCAGCGGGATCATAGCTGCGTGTTCTGTCTTTTCCATCACCGCATAATCGATAGAATCATCCGGACAGGTAGCAAAAATCTCAGGGTCGATGCGAATAAAGTCCAAATCCTTACTTTCGGATTCAATGGCCTTTTCGCAAATGGCCAGCATATCAGGCGCGTATTTTTTCAGTTCAGCTAAATAGGCACTGGCTTTAAACATGAACATGCCGCTATTCCAGAAGTAATTACCTGAAGCGACATATTCCTGAGCGGTGGCTAAATTCGGCTTTTCAACAAACTGCTCTACTTTGAGGCCATTGCCAATAGCATTACCACCTTTAATGTAGCCATAGCCAGTGTGTGGTTGATCCGGCACAATACCAAACGTAACCAAATGCCCCTCTACTGCCAGCACATTGGCTTCGGCAACGGCTTTGTGAAAGGCCACTTTGTTTTTAATCAGGTGGTCGGCTGCCAGTATTAACAATACCGGATCTTCACCATTTTGAGTGGCGTGCAGTGCAGCTAGCGCTATTGCTGGAGCCGTATTGCGTCCCACAGGTTCCAGAATGATACCACCGTGTTCGCCTTGCATCTGACGCAGTTGCTCAGCAACCAAAAAGCGATGCGCATCGTTACAAATCACAATGGGTTGCGATGCATCTGTACCCGATAAACGAATCAGGGTGTCCTGTAACATGGTTTGGTCTGAGGTAAGCGCAAGAAATTGCTTTGGCAGAGCTGCACGCGATTTTGGCCATAAACGGCTGCCAGATCCACCGGCTAATACGACTGGTTTCATTTGTATTCCTGTTGATATGACACAAGCAGGGTGTAGCAACGTTGAACGTACCCCCTGCTGTTTTAATTCCTCATACCATGTTAATCAAGGCTGGCAGGCCAATCAACATAAGAAACCGGTAAAAGCGACTTTCTTCGCGTTTTTTTGTTAAAAGTTGAATTTTTAGGCAAGCACACCGCGCTGATAGTCAAACAATGCCTGTTGAATCTCTAACTGCGTATTCATTACAAACGGGCCGTATTGTACGATGGGTTCGCCAATGGGCTGCGCTGCCACCAGAATAGCTTTACCACTGAGGTGTTGGTCTGTACCGCAGTCCAGTAAGGCTTCATCACCGTCACTTAACACGGCAAGCCTACCCGCAGGCAGGGCTTGGCCTGCAATAGACACACACCCTTCGTAGCAATATATAAACGCGTTGTGACCCCGGGTAACAGGAAAGGTTACCTGGGATTGCGCCTGCCAGTGAATATCAATAAACAATGGCGACACTTTTGCCGTTTTTACCGGGCCACTTATCCCTGCAAGCTGCCCTGCCAATACCTTGGCGGAGACCTCTTCGTTAAGCGCAACGGTTTGCACTTCAGATGCAGGAATATCCTGGTATCCGGGTACCGACATTTTGTCTTTGGCAGGTAAATTCACCCACAATTGAAACCCTTTTAGTAACCCATCGGTTTGTTCGGGCATTTCTTCATGAATAATACCGCGTCCGGCATTCATCCATTGCAGCCCACCGGTTTCAATTAGCCCCTCATTGCCAACCGAGTCTTTATGGCGCATTTTGCCCTGTAGCATGTAAGTAACGGTTTGAAATCCTCGATGCGGATGTGGCGGAAAACCCGCGATGTATTCATTGGGTTTATCTGAACCAAAAAAATCCAGCATCAAAAAAGGGTCGAGATGCCGCAATACCGGCTGACCAATAATGCGGGTTAAACTCACCCCTGCTCCGTCCTGGGTTTGTGCGCCTTGCACTACCTGTTTAACACTTCTGATTGACATTACTTACTCCCATAAGGCCAGCGCAGGTCCAACCGGCACCACGCCAGTAGGATTGATCATGGTATGACTAAAATAATAATGCGTTTTAATGTGATCCATGTTCACCGTTGGCGCAATCCCTGGCATGCGGTAAATTCGCTTCATGTATTCATACGTTGCCGGATAGTCTTTTATCTGTTTCACATTGCATTTAAAGTGGCCATGATAAACAGGGTCAAAACGAATGAGCGTGGTAAACAACCTGATATCCGCTTCAGTAAATCGATTACCTACCAAATACGATTGAGTTTGTAAGATGGCTTCAACTCTCTCTAATGCCAGGAAAAGTGTTTTTACCGCTTGCTCATAAGCGCGCTGCTCGGTAGCGAATCCGGCCTTATAAACGCCATTATTAATATCGTGGTAAATCCAATCGTTAACCGCATCAATTTCTGCACGCAGTACTTCTGGATAGTAATCGTCACTGTTACCAGTAATCTGGTTAAATGCGCTGTTGAAAAAACGAATAATGTCAGCCGATTCATTATTTACGATTTGACGCGTACGGGTATCCCATAACACAGGCACGGTCACCCGCGAGGTAATAGAATGGTTTACTTGCTGATAAAGCTGATAGAGGTACTGATGACCATAAAGCATATCGCCGGTTGAGTCGGGATACGGCAAAAACGTCCAGCCATGTTCGCGCATTTTGGGGTTAACAATCGATACCGAAAGATGCGCTGAAAGACCTTTCAGCGCCCTCATGATCAATGTGCGATGCGCCCACGGGCAAGCCAGCGACACATAGAGATGGTACCGGCCACTTTCTGGCGCAAAGTCACCATCCGAAGAAATGGGTGAGCGAAACCGTGATGCTTGACGCTCAAATTTACCGTCAGTGCTTTTGGTGTCGTACCACTTGTCGTGCCAGGTACCCTCTACAAGTAATCCCATGTCCCCTCCTGCTCAGATCCTAATTGCGGCTTAAAAACGTTGAGTATTGTCAGTCTCTGCGCGTATTTCAGCACAATATCGCTTCACACTATTAACGTAATACTGGGACTGATTATTCGAAAGATTAGAATAACCGCGACACAATTTCCCGCGCAATGGGCATGGCACTGGTTGCGGCGGGTGACGGAGCATTGCCCACATGCAGTGTTAGCGGTGAAGAAACAAATTTAAAGTCGTGAATTAAATTGCCTTGTCTATCTACCGCCTGAGCTCGTATCCCCGCCCGATACGGCATAAAATCAGCAGCAGTAATGCCGGGACAATAACGACTGACTAACCTGGCGTAATAAGTTTTAGACATTGACGAGGACAGTTCTTTTACCGCTGCCTTGCGATAACACCATAACAATTTCCAAACATCCGGCTTGCCAAAAACGCCGCGCCATTGGGCGTCCCGGGAAAAAATGCCGCTGTACACTTCTTTGCCGGTGGCTAGCACTGCATTTGGGCCGACTGTAGTGTAACCACCAACCATCTTAGTTAAATGAACACCCAGAAACGGCATGTTTGGATCGGGTATGGGATAGATCAAATGCGAGGAAACGGCGTTGTATTTATCGACCAGACGAAAATACTCTCCACGAAATGGCAACATGCGAAAATCGCACGCCAACCCCTGACTTTTTATAATCTCATCACTGTAAATGCCGGCGCAATTTATTAAGAAATCAGCCTGAAAACTCGCTTTTCCCGCAGGTGTTTCAGCGCAAACCTGCACACAATCACCGAGTTCTTGTACACTGGTAACCTGATGCTGGTAACGCACATCCAGCCGGGCATGTTTAGCAGCCAGAGACAACAAACAGCAAGTTATCGCCTGATAGTCAGTGATCCCGGTTTGCTTTACTAAAAAACCACCAACTGCCCGTATGTTAGGTTCTTTTTGTCTGATTTGAGCAGCGCTAAGCATATCGGGCTGAAGATCATTATGCTCGCACCGTTCAAACAGCGACTGCATAGCCTCAAGTTCGCGGTTATCAGTAGCCACCAATAACTTACCACACTGTTCAAACGGTAATTGATGTTGCTTACAAAACGCCAGGGTATCTTCCAAACCTTGTCTGCAAAATGTTGCTTTCAGGCTTCCAGGTGCATAGTAGACCCCCGCATGTATCACACCTGAGTTTCTGCCAGTCTGATGACTCGCTGCCCTCTCCGCTTTGTCTAACAACAACACCCGGCAACCGGGTTTTCTCAGGCTTAACTCATGAGCGACGGCAGCACCTATAATACCCGCTCCAATTATTACAAAATCAAATGCAGACATGGGCAAATCATTGAAAAATGGTAAACTCAACCCGATAGTACCTGAGCACCAGTTCTCTGCAACAATTTCAAAGGTAAAAATATGACCTATCAGGAGCGGTTTGGCGGCATTACTCGCCTGTATGGAAGTGAACGTCAGCAACAGATCGCCAAAGCACACATTGCCGTTATTGGTATTGGTGGTGTGGGTTCATGGAGTGCAGAAGCGCTCGCAAGAACCGGCGTGGGCGCCATTACTTTGTTTGATTTGGACGATGTTTGCGTAACTAATACCAATCGTCAAATCCATGCGCTGCGCGATACTGTCGGCTCTCCCAAAGTAACCGTGATGGCCGAACGTATCAGGCAAATCAACCCCGATTGCAACGTTGAGGCAATTGAAGATTTTGTCACACCGGATACCGTTATGACGCATCTGAACGGTAATTTCACCGGTGTCATTGAAGCAACAGATTCCGTTACCGCTAAAGCCAGCATTATTTATTATTGTAAACGCAATAAAATCCCTGTTGTCACTGTGGGTGGTGCGGGCGGACAGATAGACCCTACACAAATTACGTGTGGCGACCTGGCAAAAACCATTCAGGATCCGCTGGCAGCGAAACTGCGCAATTTGTTGCGACGACAGTATGGATTTAGCAAAAATCCAAAGCGTAAATTTGGTATTGATTGCATTTATTCCACAGAGCAGCTTCGGTATCCACAGCCAGATGGTTCGGTATGCTTTAACAAATCGCTGGAAGAAGGCAGTACGCGATTAGATTGCGCTTCTGGATTTGGTGCCTCAGTTGCAGTGACAGCCAGCTTCGGTATGATTGCCGCTGCGCGCATGATAAACAAACTTACCGGCGCATAGGAACTCGACATTTTAGCGCTTGTCGCGCACAATCGGTTAATACTGCTGTTGCGGAACGACACTCAAACAGGAAGCCCGCGAATGAACCAACAAGAATTAGAAACATTAATGAAAGACAGCGCGCAGGATGCTGTAGATACCAGTAAAGAAATTTTCAATGTCACACTGGATTACAGTGCCGACAGCATTATATTGGTAGACGACTTGCTACTGGCTTTTGTTGCCAGATATCAGGATCAGGCATTGGAAGATGAAGCCGTTTTCACTTTGTGCAATATCTATGGCGCCTATATTGGTGAAGTGATGCGCAGTCTTACAGGGGGTCAGTGGCGATACGACACTTCCGATGAAAAAGCCCCTTTTGTGGCGCTGGCCATTGGCGAATTTTCCTATGCTTTCGCCGGTATTTGTTACGAACGGTTAGTTAACAACAGTGCAATTTCAGTAAAAGCGTATTTTGATCAGGCGATCGCCAATAACACGCAATAAGTGATTTTGCATTACCATACACAATTATGTATGCGCAATAACGCGGGTCTGGCAGACCCGCAATCATCTGCTTGTTTGCTCCGTTCTTACACCCGGTAAAAACTGCCAGTCTTCAATCATAATGTTTACATGTCGGCTTTTTGCCAGCATGTATGCCATTATCGACAACCCGATAAAAATGCTCCCGTAGTACACATTAAACTGACCACCGGTTTTCAGGATAAACATCGACACTGCCAACAACTGGCTGACTATACCAACCCAGCACAGAGGCTTTAACCAACGTCGCCATTTTACCTTTTGCTTTTGCCATAAACGGGCACGAAAACTGGTAAGCACAAAAACCAACAGAAAGGGAACCGAAACCAGCAATTGCCAAACTAACCAGTTGCTATGAACAAAAACCAGTTTAAACAAGGTATCGGCTTCTTCCGGCAATGCGCTGATCAGCAGCACAAACAACAGGTCCCTCGCACCAAAGGCCAAAAAACCATACCACCAGGCCGGCGGCAAGACCACGCCAGCCTCGTCGTAACAATGCAGTGGTAGCGGAATACTCACCTAACACTACCCAATCGATTTATTAAAATGAAAGCTAGAAATCGGCATGCCATGGGCAAAATAAAAACCATGGGCCCGGGTTCGCTGCGTACCAGAATCGAGATGCAGCGATACACACCCATGGGACTCTGCGTGTGTCTGACAACATTGCAATAACGCATCGCCAATGCCTTTACTGCGCATGGACTCGTCGACCACCAGATCATCAATATACATATGCTTGCCCCAGGCCAGTTTTTCGCCCAGCACAAAACCGGCCACTCCCACGACCAACCCATCACAATAGGCCACTGCCAGGCGGTAACCAGACTGCCATTGACGAACAATAGCACTACTTAATTCGTCAACAGAAAACTGGGGCCGCAAGTACTGCATAACACGACTGACATCAGGTAGCGGAACATCCTGAAGTGTAGCGGGAATAACACATTCAACAGCAGACAATTCGTGATCCTTCATAGGTTTTTAATAAAGAAATTTGCTATACTTCGCGCTTTGTAGCTTACCAAAGATATTCAGAAAGCCAATCTTTATGACCGTTGAAAAATTTGACCCCAAACAAACCACTACACTGGATGC
This sequence comes from Aestuariibacter sp. GS-14, assembly GCF_006494365.1. Taxonomy (GTDB): domain Bacteria; phylum Pseudomonadota; class Gammaproteobacteria; order Enterobacterales; family Alteromonadaceae; genus Alteromonas; species Alteromonas mangrovi. The sequence continues at coordinate 530,712 of NZ_VHIP01000002.1, read as the reverse complement.
ACCGAAAGCCGTGCTGGCCGAAGCGGCGGCATCCGCTCAGACTGGCGAAAATCAATCGCGCATAGGGTTTGTTTCATTGGGTTGCCCCAAAAATCTGGTAGATTCAGAACGTATTCTTACCCAATTGCGCACCGAAGGGTATGACGTTGTACCAACCTATAATGATGCGGATCTGGTTATTGTAAATACCTGTGGTTTTATTGACGCTGCGGTGCAGGAATCTCTGGATACCATTGGTGAAGCATTAAAGGAAAACGGCAAAGTAATTGTTACCGGGTGTCTGGGCATCAAGGAAAATGACATTCGCGAAGTACATCCCAATGTACTGGCAATCACCGGTCCGCATGCTTATGAGGAAGTGGTAAATCAGGTGCACGAACACCTGCCCAAACCGAGCCATAACCCGTTTGAGCATTTGATTCCGGATCACGGTGTAAAACTCACGCCCCGCCACTACGCTTATTTAAAGATATCTGAAGGCTGTAACCATCGTTGTACCTTCTGCATTATCCCGTCAATGCGTGGCGATTTGGTAAGTCGTCCGGTAGGCGAAATTCTGGATGAAGCCAAGCGATTAAAAAATGCAGGGGTGAGCGAGTTACTGGTTATTTCTCAGGATACCAGTGCATATGGTGTTGACGTAAAACATCGCACGGGTTTTTGGGACGGCATGCCGGTTAAAACCCATTTGCTGCAACTCTGCCAAAAGCTAGGCGAAATGGACATGTGGGTGCGTTTGCACTATGTATACCCCTACCCGCATGTTGACGATTTAATCCCACTGATGAATGAAGGGAAAATTCTGCCGTATTTGGATATTCCATTTCAGCATGCCAACAAGCGTATTCTTAAACTCATGAAACGCCCAGGCAGCGCAGAACGCACACTTGAGCGTATTAAAAAATGGCGCGAGCAATGCCCGCAGTTGATCATTCGCTCTACTTTCATCGTAGGCTTCCCTGGTGAAACAGAAGAAGAATTTGAAGAGTTACTGGAGTTTATCCGCGAGGCTGAGCTGGATCGCGTTGGATGTTTCGCTTATTCACCGGTTGAGGGCGCAGTTGCCAACGATTTACCCAACCCGGTTGATGAAGACGTGAAACAAGCTCGTCTGGAGCGCTTTATGGCGGTGCAAAGCGAAATTAGCGCGGCACGGTTAAAAGCTCGCGTAGGGCAAGAGTACCAAATTGTGATTGATTCCGTTGACGCTGAAGGTGCGGTAGGACGTTGCTATGCCGATGCGCCTGAAGTAGATGGCGTTGTGCATTTAAATGGCGTTTATGATGTTCAGCCAGGCCAACGTGTATGGGCAGAAGTGATCCATACCAATGAACACGACATGTGGGCCGTTATGTCAGACGATCAGGACGACGCGTTTGAAGAGGACGCAGAGTAAAGCCCGCTAGGTTGACCCGCTAGGTTGACCCGCTAGGTTGACCCGCTAGGGCATTATGCGACATGAAACAACAGCCGCTTAGCGTCATATTAAGCGGCTCTTTTATTACCAGGGAAGTTCACCACCATTGGCATGAATAAAACTGCCAGCATTGTCCAGGGTCAATTCGTTTATTCTGTCGATTAATCTGGCCGCTGCGGTATCCGCATCCACATCCCCCTGACCACCCACCATATCGGTTTGCACGAAGCCAGGATGAAACAATCCCACAGCAACACCACGAGGCGCCAAATCTTTTGCCAGCGAGACACCGGCGGCATTCAGCGCGGCTTTGCTCATACGATAACCATAATACCCGCCGGAACTGTTGTCAGCCATGGATCCCATACGGCTGGTGATCAACGCGACTTTTGCGCCTGAGCGCAAGTTTTCAAGCAAGCACTGAGTCACCAATAATGGGCCCATTGCATTAACCCGAAACTGATAATCAATAGTATTGGGTTGCCAGTCGCTAACACTCTCACGGGCCAGCACGCCGGCATTGTTTATCAGCAGATCAATGCTCACATTCTTCAGGCCCTGCAAACTGGCTGGAAGGGTATCGGGATTCCCTACATCAACACCGTCAATTACGGTTGCACCGCTTTGCGTTAAGGCATCTGAACTATTGCGGCATAGACCGTATACTGCGTGACCGGCAGCTATTAATTGTTTTGCTAAGGCTAGCCCAATGCCGCGATTGGCGCCTGTTATGACTACGTTCAAGATTATCTCCCGTTTACCGCGCGCTTAATGTCGCTAACAAAGCGACTAAATCTTCCGGCGTATCAATACCCACTGGTGGTGGAAACTTTGCCAGTTCTACATGAATCGCATCGTCGTTCCACAACGCCCTCAGTTGCTCCAGCGATTCAATATGTTCCAGGGCAGAAGGTGCATAGCTTACATATTGTTTAATATACTGGGCGCGATAAGCGTAAAGTCCAATATGACGACGATACAGCGTGGGATCCACACTGACAGGCTGCGCCATCATGGTGTCCCGCGCAAAAGGTATCACCGAGCGGGAAAAATACATGGCTCTACCACTGGCAGATGCAACCACTTTTACTACATTGGGGTTGAGTACTTCCGCGGCAGTATGAATTTCTGTACAAAGCGTAGCCATTTGCCAGGTTTTACTGGATGCCAAATTAGCGGCTACCTGCTGAATATTCCCGGCAGGTACAAAAGGCTCGTCACCCTGAACATTCACCACTATAGTGTCATCGGGTATTTGCCTGCTGCGCACTACTTCTGCGATGCGCTCGGTACCCGATGTATGTGCAGCATCTGTCATCACTACATCGGCAAATTTACTGGCAACCGAGGCAATGCGCTGGTCGTCTGTGGCAACAATCACCGCACTCGCACCCGCTTCTTGCGCTCGTTCAACAACGTGCTGAATCATCGGCTTACCCAGAATATCTACCAGTGGTTTGCCAGGAAAACGCGTAGACTGGTAGCGGGCCGGTATCACTACAGTAAAAGCCATGCTTTACCCCTTTTTCAGTGCCTCGAGTTGTTCCAGAGAAATACTGCTCGCCTGCTCTTCCAGCAGAACCGGGATCCCATCATGCAGTGGGTAAACCAGCCGATCAAAGCGACAAATCAACGCGTCTGCGTTTTGATGTTGTGCAAACAGCAACTTCCCTTTACACACGGGACAGGCTATTACATCCAGTAGTTTTCTATCGAATGCCATGTTACATCCTTAATGGCGCTGCATAAAGCGGCGCAGTTGTTCAATAATATTAGTATAAAAATCGTCTGGCATAGATGCCGAAACCGGCTGGTACCAACAATCATCATGGGCGATGTTACTCACTTTTACCGCATCTTTTTCGGTCATAATTACGGTACCTGCAGGGATATCTGCAATCGTAATGGCGTGGTGATCAGGCAGCGCAATCGTGTTTGATACAGTCAGTCCCATCTGCGCCAGTTGGGTAAAAAAGCGTTGCGGATCGCCAATGCCTGCCATTGCACTAATGTGCTGATTACGCAGGGCAAGTTCACTCACTTGTATTTGCATTTCAGAATGCTTCACATTGATTAAATCGCCCGGCGTAAAACGCATGGGAATAGGATTAAATCGCGAAAGCTCGGCAGGTATGTTTACCTCTGCGCTACCCTTATTAAAAATAATGGCATCCACCGCAGATAAACGCCACATTCCCTCTCTTAGCGGCCCCATAGGCATCAGTTTTCCGTTACCGAACAAGCGGCCATCCACGACAACCAGTTCAATATCTCTTGCAAGGGCATAATGTTGCAACCCATCATCACTGATAATCACATCACACTGGTGTTGCGAAATCAGGTGATTTGCGCCACGTGGACGTACCGGGTCAATCACAACAGGCACACCGCAGCGCCTGGCGATAAGTAACGGCTCGTCACCGGTCATATCGCTGCTAAGATCAGGGTTAACATCAAATGGAAAATGGGTTGCTTTAGCCCCGTAGCCGCGGCTGACTACACCAACGCGAAACCCGGCTTGTTTAAGTGCATCGCAAAGGGCAACGACTAACGGAGTTTTTCCATTTCCTCCCACGCTGATGTTCCCGACCACAATAACAGGCACACCAACACGCGTTTGTTTGAACCACCCGCGTTGGAAAAAACAGCGTCGCAGACCGCTTATCACGGCAAATACTGCACTCAGTGGCAAAAACAACCATTGGTACCAGGCTCCCTGATACCACATTCGGGTAATCCAATTCACTGGCTATTCCCCGAATTGCATGGCGTGTAATTGCGCGTAGGCACCGCCGGCCGCCAACAACTGCTGGTGTTGGCCGCATTCCACCACTTTTCCCTGATCAACGACCAGAATTTGATCTGCATTTTCGATAGTAGACAGACGATGGGCAATAATAATACTGGTACGGTTTTGCTGCAGACGCTCCAGCGCGTCCTGGATCATTCTTTCGGATTCGGTATCAAGCGCTGACGTAGCCTCGTCCAGGATGAGAATGGGTGCATCGAGCAACAGCGCCCGAGCAATCGCCACACGCTGGCGTTGACCGCCAGACAAACTGGCACCATCTTCCCCCACCATAGTATCCAGGCCCTGCTCCATTTGATCAGCAAATTCCATTACATGCGCCAATCGGGCAGCGTGCTCAATCTGCTGGCGAGTAACCGATTCACTTACGCCATAAGCAATATTATTGGCAATGGTGTCGTTGAATAACGTTACCTGCTGCGACACCAGCGCAATATTCTTGCGAAGGGAAGCAAGAGTAAAAGCGTTAATATCTGTCTCATCAATCTGAATACTGCCCTGTTGTGGCAAATAAAAACGTGTGATTAACGATGACAACGTCGACTTACCGCTTCCCGACCGTCCCACCAGCGCGACACTGCTTCCAGCAGGTACATGCATACTGATTTGGTTGATGGCTGGCTGGGATTTACCCGGATAAGTAAAGATAACATCGTTAAATCGAATATCACCCGACACACGTCCTGCTTCCAGCTTACCGTTATCGGTTTCCGGCTGCTCATCAAGTACCGCAAAGATACTCTGACACGCCGCCATACCTTTTTGAAACTCGCTGTTAACGGTAGTGAGCTGCTTAAGGGGTTTTAGCAGCATCACCATGTAGAAGACGATAGTCACAAACGTACCAGCAGTAAGATCGGCCAATAACCCAGGCGTACTGGCAATATACAAAACCACTGCGAGTGCCAGGGATGCAATAACCTGAATAGTCGACACACTGAGTGTTTGAGTGACCGCCAGCTTCATATTTTGCTGTCTGTTACTATTGCTCTTTTGAGCAAAACGCTGCTGTTCTTTATTCTGGCCGCCGAACATCAGCACCACTTTGTGGCCCTTTACTACCTGTTCAACTGAACTGGTAAGGCTGCCCATAGACTGTTGAATGCTGCGACTCACTTTGCGAAACCGCTTGGTCACAAATGACACCACCACGGCAACGACTGGCCCAACGAACAGGAATACCAGGGATAACTGCCATGAGAGATAGAACATCCACAACAAGATCCCCACCACCAACGCCCCTTCTCGCACCAGTACGGCTAGTGCCTTACTTGACGCCCCGGCAATTTGGTCGGTGTCGTAAATCACTTTGGATATCAGATTGCCCTTTGACTGCTGATCGTGATAACTCACTGGCAAACTAATGTATTTAGCGAACAGTTGCTGGCGCATTTTCATCACAACCTGTGATCCTATCCAGCTTAATGCGTAACTGCCCAGAAAATTGAAAATGCCCCGCAACATAAACACCGGCACAACCAGATACGCGGCCATTCTAAGATAATCAAAGTCTTGTTTGTTCAAAGCCTGATCAATCACCGGTTGAACCTGAGAAATCACAAACGTGTCGATGGCAGAATAGCCAACCATGCCAAAAAACGCAGCAACAAATGCGAGCTTGTAATCACGCAGATAGGAAAAAAAACGTTTTGTTGGCAAATCTGTAGAGCTGTTTGGTTGCATAGCACACTAATATCAGAATAAATCGCGCGTATTGTACCTGTTATATGGTCAATTCACTAATTTCAAAATGATTTGTGGTACCAGGGACCTGACAACCGGTATTCCTCTGTCGTTATTGTCTTGTTAAACGTCAATTTCAGATAACCTGAACGACTGGTGTTAATTGTGTGTATTTTTCGCTGCTGATAACGATTGACGACGTGTTTATTTGGAAAGCCCCATCGATTTAACCAGCCCTGTGAAAATACCACCAGATCAGGCGACACCGCTTCAATAAATCCCGGCGTTGAAGATGTCGCACTGCCATGATGGGGAGCTAACAAAACGTCCGCGCGCAGCGACACGGTATCATCAACAGCGCCTGTAGCAGTGAGCTGCTCTTCGGCCAGGGCTTCAATGTCGCCGGGAAAGAGTGCTGAAAATTGATTGCCCGACACTTTCACTACACACGAGAGATTATTCTCAGAATACACCTCATCGTTCATCACATTTGGCCATAAAAGCTCAAACGTTAATCCCTCCCATTGCCACTGGGAACCTCCGACACATCCAGCCTTTGGTGACACTACACGAATATTTGGATAGGCCTGCATAATTGCATCGAGACCACCTGCATGGTCATTGTCAAAATGACTGATGATCACAAGCTCCGGTGACAGGCCTTGATAGAGTAGAAATGGCAATAACACCTGCTGAGCATAGCCGCCTGTGTCGCCGTAGGCGGCGCCAGTGTCAAATATTACTGCCTTGCCGTTACGCGTAACTAATGACGCATTGCCCTGACCAACGTCAAAGTAATGAATTTCCCAGTTATTTTGGGGCAGAATAAAGCTTAATGAAAAAAGTACCCCACCAATGACGTAACAGGTTATCAGCTTCTTTTTAGCGCGAAATGGCAACACAAATACCAACAAAGCCAGTGTGCACAGAAAAATAAGCCCCTTCTGACTGGTATCAATCAATACCGAATCCGCGTGCAACATTATCCACGTGATCAAGTGTTGTAAACCATCAATCGATCTACTGATTAACTCACCCAATACATTAAGATATTCATAAATAAATACTGAATTTTCGGGTAGACAGGCAAGTAACAATAAGCCAACCACGCAAGCAGGTACGATCAACACACTAATCAACGGAACATAAATCAGGTTCACGATGGCAGACACCCAGCTAACCGAATGAAAAACAACCAGAGTAAGAGGAACAAGTCCCGCATTTAACATCAGTTGCATTGTTAAAAACTGTTGCCATTTAGGTTTGTCGGACGTAAATCGGCTTTGCCATCGCCAGTGTACAGCCATGATCACAGCGACCGCGCCTAAACTCAGATACAAGGCAATGCCGTATATAGCCGTGGGCTCAACAACCATGCACAAGGTTGCTGTTAGCATCAGCATTAACCACCGTCCAATTCGTTTAGACCACCAGCATAGGCAAATAAACAAACACAACACCACGTAGGCCCGAATCACCGAGACTTGCCAGTTTGCGCAATACGCGTATGCCGTGCTGCCTGCCAGCATACATACCCACTGAATAGGTAGCAGTGAACCTCGCCTGACGCTTGTCATGCTGAACAATAACAAGGTGACGATCTGCACAACCACTACGATTACCCCACCCGCCACCGCAAGGTGCAAACCGGAAATCGCAAATAAATGCGCCGTGCCGGATTGCTTCAGTAATCTCCAATCGTCCTCGTTGAACCCGCTGCGATCGCCAAACATCAGCGCATTCAGCCATTTCTTGCCGGGTACCTCCAGGCTAAGCAGTTTTTGTTGTAGCCGCGAACGCGGTGATAAAGAGGGTTCCATCAGTTGAATCTGTTCGCCCTGCACATATCCTGTACGAACAATACTCTGGCTGACATACCATTTTTGCGTATCAAAACCAGCGGGGTTGGCTACCGCTCTGGCTGGTCGCACTCTGGCCTGCAGCCGCACTTTCTGGGCTACCCGGAATTGTTTCGTGGGTTCATAGTAATAAATCAGACAGGTTAATGATGATGGCCAGGGCTCGCCATCAATCCGTAAGTGATCCAGCACTAGTCTATCGCTGCGCCGACTGTGTGAAATGTCAGCAATTCGTCCTTCAATTGTGACATCTTGTTGAATTTCACCACCCAGCTGTTGCCAGTGAAGGTATCTTTGGCCTACACTCGCTGCCCAAAGGATACCTGCGCATGAGCCAATAGCGAGCCACACCAGTATTTGATTGACGTTAGTCAATAAAAACAAAGGTCGCTTTTTGCCTTGTTGTGCAACAAAGAGTAGTATTCCAGCAACGGTTATCAGCACATACTGTGTAGTGGTTGATGGAATGGATGTCCACCATTGTGACGACACCATTGCGCAACAAAAACCTGTTGTAATACTGCCTGTTATGTGTCCGTTCACCCAAATGACTCAGTTGTCAAAATAGTTTGATAGGTATGCCTAAAAAGTTCATAAAGCGTTTATTGCCTGATCATCAGTCGATCAAAAACAATCGAGCATTAAAAGTATTCGGCACTATTCTGCATGAGCCGAACTTGTGGCATCTGAATCGAAAATCGGCTGCCGGTGCGTTTGGAATCGGACTGTTTTTTGCGTTTTGGCCAGTACCGTTCCAAATGTGGTTGTCTGCCGCCACGGCGATCCCCTGCCGGGTTAATCTCCCCCTATCAATCGCAACCGTGTGGATTACCAATCCCTTTACCATGCCGCCTATATTCTATGGCGCCTACCTGATTGGCTCTACTGTACTAGGGACCGATTCTCAGGCATTTCATTTTGAACCAACATGGGAATGGGTGGTGAATTCACTGTCTACCATAGGACCAGCTTTCTTGCTGGGCTGCGGCATTTGCTCCGTTGTATTTGGTATTGCCGGGTATTACAGTCTTAACTGGCTGTGGCGCTTTTCGGTTCGTAAAGCCTGGCAAGCCCGTAAGCTAAAACGCAGTCAAAATGCAGCCTGAATGATTAATACCAATTCCTAAGAAATTCATTGTCTCTTCACCCCTTTATTAAAAGGCGCGCTGTCCCCTAAACTAGTTTAGGGGTAATTACCTATAATAATCGTACAAAATACGACCTACCATTTACACATCATTAACAATGATGCCAACACCAGTTTGAGGAACGATATCGGGCCTGCTGACCTACCTCACATTGGATTGTTACAGGAAATACACATTGAGATGTTGTGGAGAGGTATAATGAAAAATCGTATTAAAACCGGTTTAGGTAAAACCACCCATTGCGGGTTGTTAGTGGGTTTGTCGCTATTATCAACAACTGCAATGGCTACCGTAATTTCAAGCCAAAGCAATGCTTACGGACTAGGTGTTAATCTCGAAATCGACATTGAGAGTGTTGCTGTGGCACAAGCTAATGCAACATTGCCAGTCTTACTTCAACAGACAGCGCCAAGCGCCTATGACATGTCCAATACTGCTCTGTCACTGGCAACAAATATCACTACTACCCTCAGCGAAATACAAGACGTAAGCGTATTTGCATCAGCCGGTGTATTTTCAAGCCAAATAATATCAGACACCGACGGCAATGCCGGCAACAGAACAACGTCAGCGTACAGCGAGGTAAGTAGTCTTGCCGCAAGCGTGACCGATACCACGTTTCCTCTCAATTTGAGCGCATTATTAGCAATAAGCAGTACCACACTGAATAGCTATGCTGAAGTATCTGGAGACTGGAACACGTTTACTGCCACAGGCAGTTCGATGATAGAAGATTTGAGCATCTTTTTCCTGGGGGAGCAGGTTGACTTGATTGCCGAGGGGATATCTGTCGATGTACTGGCTGGTTCAACGCCTAACTTCCAGCTTATCGATTTTGCCGGTATTGCCGGGCTAAATTTGATCCTGAATCAACAAGTTAACCAATGCGCAATGCCCGGCTATTGCTCCATGGAGGTCAACGCACTGCGTTTTATATTTGAAGGTGTCAGCCTGCTGGATGCGGGTATAGACGGCCTGATAAACGGCGACATCATCATTGGTCACAGTTACGCAGACATGTCCGGCATACCTGCATCGCCCGTGAATGCGCCAACCGCAATTTACATGCTTGTAATGGCTACGGCTTTGAGTATAGCCAGAGCTAAGCGCTAACCGCATGTACCCGGGAAGTGCAGCATTAACGCTGCACTTTTACATGATCTAGACTAATCCCTGATCATTCAGGAAAGACATCAAACGCGCTTCGTCCCACACCTCGACGCCCAATTCCTGCGCTTTGGTTAATTTGGAGCCGGCCTTTTCTCCTGCTACCAGGAAATCAGTTTTTGCTGAAACACTGCCTGCTACTTTGGCACCCGCTTGTTGAAGCAGCGCTTTTACCTCATCACGGGACAACACGCTCAACGTACCTGTTACCACTGCCGTTTTACCCAAAAGCACCTGTTCTTCTATCTTCGGCGCTTCGATGGCAGGCCAATGAACACCCGCCTCAATCAGGCCGGTTATCACTTCAAGGTTATGCGCTTCGGCAAAGAAATTGGCAATGTGCTGGGCAACCACAATGCCCACATCCTGCACGGTTTGCAATGTTTCGACATCCGCCTGCTTTATCGCGTCCAATGACGTAAAGTGTATGGCCAGGTTAAGGGCTGTGGCTTCGCCGACTTCCCGGATCCCAAGGGAATAAAGAAATTTAGCCAGTGTGGTTTGCTTTGATGCTTCAATAGCATTAATCAAATTCACCGCTGACTTCTCACCCATGCGCTCCAGTTGTATTAACGATGGCAAAGACAGGTGAAATATATCTACCGGCGTATGCAATAAATCCGCATCAACAAGTTGATCAATTAATTTGTCACCTAATCCGTCGATGTCCATGGCTTTGCGTGAGGCAAAATGTTTCAACGCCTGTTTGCGCTGTGCGCCACAGATCAAACCACCGGTACATCGAGCAACCGCTTCATCATCCAGTTTTTCAACATGAGAATCACACACCGGACAGGTCTGCGGAAATACGATCGCCTTAGCATCGGCTGGTCGTTTAGCAGTAACAACAGAGACAACCTGCGGGATCACGTCACCAGCACGGCGAATTACAACGGTATCGCCGGTCATCACACCCAGGCGATCTATTTCGTCCTGATTGTGCAATGTGGCATTTGATACGGTTACCCCGCCTACAAATACGGGCTCCAGCCGTGCAACAGGCGTAATGGCTCCTGTTCGTCCTACCTGGAATTCAACATCCAGCAAACGGGTCATTTCTTCCTGTGCAGGAAACTTGTGCGCAATTGCCCAGCGCGGCGCCCGGGCTACAAAGCCCAATTGCTCCTGAAGCGCAATGGTATCCACTTTAAATACCACTCCATCAATGTCATAGGGCAATGCCTCGCGCTGCGCTAATATTCGTTCATAGTACGCCAAACAGCCATTCGCACCCGTTGTGGTATCCACTTCAGGACACAATGGTAATCCCCAGTCTGCCAATTGCCGTAAACGAGCAGAATGCGAAACGGGTAACGCAAAAGAATCAGGCGCGACCACGCCAAGTGAATAAGTATAAAACATCAGTGGCCGTTTAGCTGTTATGCGTGAATCGAGCTGACGTAAACTCCCCGCTGCCGCATTACGCGGATTGGCAAACACCTTTAAACCCGCTTCGCGTTGACTGTTGTTTAATTTTTCAAAGCCGGCTTTAGGCATGAACACTTCACCACGCACTTCAAGCCGCTCTGGAAACTGTGTCCCCCTTAATTTGAGTGGCACATTGCTGATGGTGCGTACATTCGCAGTAATGTTCTCACCGACCTGACCATCCCCCCGGGTAGCGGCTCTTACCAGTTGGCCATTTTCATACAAAATAGACACGGCCAGTCCATCGAGTTTGGGCTCACAACTGAAAGGTAGCGCTGCCGTATCCTTTAACCGGTCTTTGATGCGCTTTTCAAATGCATTGAGTTCGTCTTCGCTAAAGGCGTTATCAAGCGACAACATCGGTACTTCATGGGTTACCTGCTCAAAGGATCCCAAGGGCTGCCCGCCTATCTTTTGTGTAGGAGAATCGTCACTAATGAGTTCAGGATGTTGGGCTTCCAGTGCTTTTAACGACTGGAACAAGCGGTCGTATTCACTGTCTGGAACGGTGGGATTATCCAGCACATAGTACTGGTAGTTATATTCGTTAATAGTGTCGCGCAACGCTTCTAATTGCGCGTTAATGGATTGTGTATTCATGAAGCTGTCTCATAAAACACGCTGGCAGCGTGCGAAAGAAGGTTAGACGGGCTGGCGTTACCAGCCCTGGCAAAATTAGTGTCTGGCAATCATCCGTTTGCGTTCAAAATCCCGGATTTTTTCTACATATTGCTGAAGGCCTTGCTTGGTTAATACGCTGCGGCGCCCATCCAGCACCTGAGCATTAAACTCATCAGCAATTTTACGTGCAGCATTGTGCATCATGTTGAACACCTGATGAGGGTCACCCTCAATAGGTAATAACATGAACAACGACACACCGCGCGTAGTGAAATTTTCCAGGTTATCAATATCAAAATTACCCGGTTTAAACATATTTGCTAAACTGAACAACACCGGGCCCTTGCCGTTAGAATTAACGTGACGATGAAAAATATCCTGATCACCAAATTTAAAACCAAGCGTAAGTAACATAGGCAATAACGCAGCACCACTGATTGGCGCATCTTCTGGAGCGCGTACGTTGAGAATCAATACTTCCTGGTCGACATTCGCATTACCGGGACTTGCTTTGGCAGAGTGAGATTGCGCTGACTTTTGTGCATCATCAAAATTTATCTGCATTTGCTCATCATCACCAAAATTGGGTTCCTGACGACGGCGAACGGTTGGTTTGACTTTTTTGCGCAGCGTATTTTTTTCAACTGACGCGGATTCCACAGCGATTTCAACTTTATCATCCTGAGCAGCTGTTCTTTGCTGACGTGCGTCCGGACCAAGCGGCGCATCAAGCGAGAAATCGATTGCCGGTTCACTCTTGTCGTCTGATTCAGCTTGTGCTTTAGGCTTCGCAGCCGCCTGCTCGCCTTTCAGTAAAAATGAAGGCGGTGCTGGCATCACATCAATATTGTCTGCTGTAGCTTCCTTGGTGCCAAATTGAGGCTTTGGATTTGACACTACTGACGCGTAAATTTTTTCAACCTTTGGTGCAACAGGAGGCTCCTGAGCTACAACAGTTCGCGTCTTTTCGGGAGACTCAGACTGGTTCCCTGTATCATCGTCAGCCCCATCAGGTTCGAGCAAAACACTGTCCTCGTCTTCGGAGGCGTGAACCGAGGGTGCTTGAGATGAGGGCTTTTCACCACTCACGACGCGCACAGATCCAATACCGTATTCGTCGAACTGTTCTGACGAATCGGGGTCGTCGTCAGATTCATCCACTTGCCAGTCCTGGGGCTCAACACGCGGGGGCTTTTTGGCCTTGTTGTTTTTGCGAATATTCCATAAGCCATGTGCCAGTACGCCGATGATAAAAAAACCACCCAGCAGTAGCAGTGACCAACGTAATTCATCTTCCATCGATTTCTATGCCCTGTGAAATTATGCTTCTACCAATGAAACGGCCTCTTCGACGTCCACAGCAACCATACGGGAAACGCCTGGTTCTGCCATGGTTACGCCGGTTAAATGACTGGCCATCTCCATTGCGATCTTATTATGGGTAATATAAATAAATTGTACTGATTTCGACATTTCCGACACCAGCTTACAAAAGCGCCCCACGTTTGCATCATCCAGAGGCGCGTCTACTTCGTCTAGCAGGCAAAACGGCGCCGGATTTAATCTGAAAATTGCAAACACCAATGATAAAGCGGTTAACGCTTTTTCTCCACCGCTAAGCAAATGAATTGTACTATTTTTCTTTCCGGGCGGTCGGGCCATTATGGTTACCCCGGTTTCGAGCAGGTCATCATCGGTTAATGCTAAATAAGCAGAGCCGCCACCGAAAACTTTGGGGAACAATTGCTTCAGATCCTCGTTGACCTGTTCGAACGTATGGCTGAAACGAGTACGGGTTTCGCGGTCAATTTTCCTGATCGCGTTTTGCAGCGTATCCAATGCATCGGTTAGGTCGGTAAACTGCGTGTCCAGATGGGTTTTGCGCTCGGCCTGAATATCATACTCCTCAACTGCTGCCAGATTTACCGCACCAAGACGACTGATAGCAGCACTGGTTTGTTCCAGCTCCGTTTGAGTGGGTTTCTCCTGCGCTTCTGCAGGTAAGGATTCCAGCACGTTCTTAAGTGTCACATCCAGTTCGTTAAGCTGCTCGAGGATGGCCGTTCCTCTTACTCTCACGCCTTCGGCTTCAATTTTCAGGCTATCGAGTTCCTGCTGTCGCTTGGCAATGGTCGCCATTTGTCCCTGCTGGCCCTGCATGGCTTCTGCCAGCATGGATTCAGCATGCTCCAGTGCCAGTTGTTGCTCGCTTTTTTGTTCTTCGAGTTGTTCTTTATCAGTAAGATAAGCCTGCAACTGAGCCTTTTGTTCATTTTCCGGACTGGACAAGGCTAACAGTTCACGTTCCAATGCGTCTTTTCGTTGATTCACATCTTGCACCTGGCTTTCAAGCTGTTGCTGTTGGGCAGCGGCACTTTGCAGTTTATTGCGCAGATCCTGTAATTGGAGTGCCTGCTCATGCAAGGCACGGGTATATTGTTCATACTGCGCACGTTGACTGGCCACCTTTTGTTGCAATGATTGCCGGGTAGCGTCAAGTTGCTCCTGTGCAGCGGCTTGTTCTGCCAGTTGCTCCTCAAGTGCTTCTAAACTTTCATTCAACATGGCCAGTTCGATAGCTTCCTCTTCAAACTGATCCTTCTGGCGTGCCAGTTCATCATGCAAGCGCTGGCGCTTCTGTTGCTGCTGTTGTTGCTGCTCTTTAAGCCACTGAACCTGATGCTCTCGCTGCTGCAACGCATTCTGTTCCGCAGACAAACGGCTCTGGTGTTGTTTTAAATTATCCTGGTATGCATTTAGCCTGGCTTCGGTTAGCGTAACCTGCCCGGTCAATTCAGCCACCGCGTTTTCGCCGCGCAGGATATCCCCGGCAAGTCTGGCAAGGGTTTGCGCCCGTTGCAACTGCCCTGCCTGTTCGTCCTTCTTGCCAATACGCAACCAATCCTGTGCCAGCCACTCTCCGGTTTCCGTTACAAAAAGGCTAAAGGGGGAAGCCCCAAGTAAAGCCTGGGCAGACGCGACATCTTTTGCCACACCAATGTGGTTAAAAATGGCGGGGACTTGAGGGTTCTCAACAAGCGACGCTACCGAACCCGGTGATTTAGACTCAGTAAACTGGCCTTCGGTAAAATAATGGAAACCTGCCGTAAACGAAGCCTGCGCAGATATACCACTTTGTAATGAGCAGTCTCGCAAAACCTGAGCGTCACCCAACAGCGTTAATACGTGCTCAATAACCGCTGCTTTGCCTGGCTTTGGCGTTAACCATTCCCATAATGCAATTGCCTCTTCGGGTTGTGCTTGTTGTGGTGCCGATGCTTTTTGCAGGATGTCTAAAGCCGCATGTTGAGACTGCAGGGATTGTAATTCGCCTTTCGCGGCTAACAGCGCTGCATTGCTATTAGCAAGTGCTGAACGCGCTTCTGTTTGCTCTGTTTCCGCCTCAAGTAATGCCTCTGACAGTGCTTCTACCTGAATTTCAAGGTCACTTTTTTCTGCTTCTAACTGCATTAAACGTGTCTCAAAATCATCCTGGGTATATTCTTTGAGTTCCTGCTCCAGTTCGCCAATTCGTTGCTGAGTGCGCATTTGCATTTGCAGCAGAGTTTGTACTTTGCTGTGGTGGGTATGTACTTGCTGTTTTAATTGGTGGTAGCCCTGATCAGCCTGCTGAAACGCTCGTTGATGTTGTTGCAAGGCTTGTTCTGCCTCGTCCCGGGCAATATCGAGCTGCTCACAGTAAGCCTGCTTCATTTCATACTCAGGCTCTAAGTTCAACAATGATTCCGACAAGGTCTCGTGCTGATAAACCAAATGCCCCTGCGTGTCGCCTAACCGAGCCAGTTGGTCATTTAGCGTGTTGAGTTCCTGCTGAATTTGCTGACGGCGCTGTTGATTATGCTGAGCAGACTGCTCAAGTCTGGAAATCGCCGCACTCACAGTAAACAGCGATTGTTGTAACGTATCCAGTACTTGCTTGTGCTCCTGGGCTGCCACCCGATATTTCTCGATGCCAGCTTCATCACCGCGTTGTTTAGCGGTTAACGCCTCAATCTCGGTTTTCACCTGCTCTTGCTGACTGAGCAATTTTTGCAAGTGATCGTCTTGCTTTAACCAGCGAATAGCCGCCAACTCAGCTTTGAGTTGCCGCTCCTGGGCTTTGAGTGTTTTATAACGTCGGGCCGCTGCCGCCTGACGCTGTAATTTGTCGAGCTGGCGTCCAAGTTCGGCCCGCACATCCTCCAGTCTTTCTAGGTTATCCTGAGTATGGCGTATGCGATTTTCAGTTTCGCGACGGCGCTCCTTGTATTTGGAAATGCCGGCGGCTTCTTCAATAAACACCCGAAGTTCCTGTGGCTTGGATTCAATTAACCGCGAAATCATGCCCTGTTCAATAATGGCGTAGCTGCGCGGGCCTAACCCGGTCCCCAGAAACAAATCAGTGACGTCACGACGGCGACATTTACTGGCATTCAAAAAATAGGTTGAGGTGGCATCGCGTGTAACTACTCGCTTGATTGAGAGTTCGTTGTATTTGGCGTATTCGCCCGCGATTCGGCCACTGCTGTTATCGAATACCAGTTCAACGCTGCACTGCCCCACGGCCTTGCGCGCAGTTGAGCCGTTAAAAATAACATCCGTCATGGCGTCGCCACGCAGGTTTTTCGCCGAGCTTTCGCCCAGCACCCATCTGACTGCATCGATTACATTAGATTTACCACAACCATTGGGGCCTACAATGGCAGTCATATCACCAGGAAAAGGAATACTGGTTGGATCGACAAATGATTTAAACCCAGCGAGTTTGATTTTTTTCAGTCGCATAACACACCTCCGCATCGACAGCAGTTCGAGCGGACAGCGGGCATTAGCCGGGATGTAATGATTCCCGGACGATTTCTGTCGTGAGGTAAACGGATCACGTGCGCACTGTTGGTTGTTATTATTGCCTGAATGTAACAAAGATCATCAACTGTAACAATTAACAATTCACTGTTATCCCTAAGACTTTTATACTGATTTCTGTTGTATTTTATGGAGTCACTATGCCTCATCGCAGTGGAATAGGTTATTTTGCATCAGGCTTCGACCTGATCACCACCAAAGGCTTAAAGCGATTTGTATTCGTGCCGCTTTTCATCAATCTTGTGCTGTTTTCAATGGCATTTTATTTTTTAATCGGTGAAATTCAGGGAGCCATTGATTACATTACCGGTTTAATCCCTTCCTGGTTAGGCTGGCTGAAATCAGCCATTAGTTTTTTTGTGTGGCCACTCGCCGTGATCAGTATCCTGCTCTCCTTTGCTTTGGTGTTTGGTACCCTGGCAAACTGGATTGCCGCCCCCTTCAACGGCTTGCTGGCTGAAAAAGTAGAACGCCATCTTACCGGGCAAAGTCTGGGAGACGAAGGGCTGATGGCCATCGTGAAAGACTTACCGCGCACGTTAAGCCGGGAGATCACCAAATTGCTGTATTACCTGCCACGCGCGTTGGGATTTTTACTGTTATTTTTCTTCTTGCCGGTTATTGGGCAGGTGTTGTGGTTTTTGTTCTGTGCCTGGATGATGGCCATTCAGTATTGCGACTACCCTTTCGACAACCACAAAGTGCCGTTCAGAACCATGCGTAAACATTTGGGTGAACGCAAAGGTTTAAGTTACTCTTTTGGCATTGCGGTAAACGTCATGGCCATGATCCCAATTATTAACTTTCTGGTTATGCCGGTAGCTATTTGTGGTGCTACGGCCATGTGGGTGAACGAATACCGCACTAAGGTGCTGACTCAGCCTCAGTAACAACGTCAGGTGTGCTCTTTGGCAGGGGTAAAAAAGCGCTTTGCTCCTGTCGCACTCTGTCAAGCCAGAATGCAGCCTGCTCAGATTGCTTGGCGCGCTGAAAAGCCTGGAATAAATTCATCGACACTGTACGCTGAACCGACGGATCATTCAGGCGTTGTTGCCAAATGCTCAGGTACAGCGGTGGAATGTATTTTGCGTCATGGTTTTCTAAAAACGTCATGCGATCACTGGGTTTGTAACTGGGCTGACGGATGTTACGACAAGTGCGGGCGGGCGTTAATTGCACTGGAAATTCAATTGCCTGCCACTTATCAATATTCTCCAATGGTGCATAGGTTATCTCACCTAAAAACACCAGATTAGGAGCAGTTTTGCGGCTGCAATATTCTCTGGCTAACCCGGCTGTTAACGGATATTCATCCACAAAGCCCACAAAATGTGCCAGTTCATGTACAAACACACTGTAGGTGTCGCCCACATCAAGATACATTACGCCGTTGTTTACGTTAGCTTTTCCACTCTCGGCCAGCACAACAAAATGCGAAATATCCTGCGCTGCAACCACATCTGCCAACGGACGGATATCACAACCCAAACGGCCTTGCCCCCGCCAATTGGCATCACAGGTGAGTGCGTCTTTTTTCAGCCATTGTGGTGGAGCCATGCAAATCGCTAACGATTTCAAGCGGCGATCCTGATAAAACTGTCGGTAAATCCTGTCGGCCTGCACCACTTCGGCCAGGCCAAGCGCAACCGGCAGTATTTTTTGGCGACATTGCTCTGATTGCCATTGTTGAGGTAATGACGAGCGCAACTGACTAGCCATATCTGCTACAGATGTCTGCTCATAACGGTTTAATACCGAAAGTACGCCAGCCGCTTCTTCGTGATCATGCTCAGCTGCAAAACTAAAAAGCGCTTTAGCTTGCGCTTTGTCGCCTTGTTGCCAACGAAAGTAGGCCAGTTGAAACGCACTCTGAGGATCTTGCTCCGCTGTAATGGCTAACCAGGGCTCGGCAAGTTCTGGCTGTTGATATAACAAATACCAGTCGGCTAACGCAGTTTGTGCTTCAAATAACCCTTGTTCCGCAGCCGCAGTCAGCCAACTCGCCCGATGAGAATAGTCATCACGACTCAATGCAAATTCGTATTGTGCCTGCGCTACCCCACCACGGGCTGCTAATCGGACTAATCGCTCAGAGATCCTGGGATTGTCCTCAATACGCGACAATGTTAATGCGGCAGGCGCATAACCAATGCCAATTAACTGTTCCAGCCAATAAGCGTCATTGTTGGATTCTGCGTACGCGTGCAGCTGTTCTTGCGCGGTTTCATTGCCCTGTGCAGACGCTGTCCAAAGCAATGATGCTGGATTTTCCGCTTGTTGGGCATTGTAAATAAGCTGAGAGGATAACTGGCCGGTATCCGCCGCAATTGTCAGCGACGTAAATACTACCAGACAAGTGGCTCTAAACATGTTGTTCGTTATTCAGCCACAGTATTTTTGCGCAGGCGCTCTAATTCAAGGCGCGCATAACGGTGCTCAACATACTCAAATACATTCGTACTTAAAGCAAACTTAAAGTAATTGGATGCAATACCAGGCTGCTGCTTTTCTTCGTGGTATTTGCCCAGGTAGAAATAGGCTTCGCATAACCGGTCTGTCAGTTCTTTCTCACTGGTAACACCGGTTAACAATGAATCCAGCAACTGATTTTCGGTTGCTGTTCCTAAAAACATATCTACCAGTTTGGTGGCCCAATGTTGTTCAGCTAACGCGGCTCTGCGCTCTGCAAGCAGATTTTTTGATGTGAGTGGATCATGTTCTCTGTCGGCAAAGTACGCCCACAATGCTCGAAAAGGATCTTGTGGTGCCTTAGCAGCAAAGGTTGCCAGATCCTGAACCGCCAGATCCGCTCGACCACCGTAGTACAATGCAATACCGCGATTCAGAAACGCAAATTCATAATCGGGATCAATTTCCAGCGTTGAATCAAATGCTTCATAGGCCTGACTGAATTCACGCTGTTGAACCAAGTGAACTCCAAGGGAATTATAAGCTTCTGCCATATCAGGCTTAAAACTAATAGCGCGGTTGTAATCAAACTGGGCCAGACCGCTTAAACCCACGCTGTCGTAAAGCATACCGCGTTGAAAATGGATTTGCGCTTTATCGCTGTCGGTGAGTTGAGCATTAGTTAATATCTGCTCGAAACGGGCAATGGCGACTTGCGAACGCACGCTGACAGGCGCAGGTTCAGGTACCAACAGGTTTCCCATTTCAGTTTGCTTTGCAGTGTCTGGTGTTTGTACACAGCCAGCCAGACCAATTACCAATAAAATTGCACTCAAACGATACAGCATATGATAAATTTTTCTGTCCAATCCATTCCAGTTGTAGGTACTATAACAGAAGATACCTCAGTTCATGCACTGTCGTGTCAGGAAAAAAGAAAAATAGTGCGAAGAACAATCGTACAACAACGCAGAAACAGGAAAATTAATTTGTTAGAAAATTTAAAAAGTGCAGCGCTAAACGCACAACGACATGCCTATGCCCCTTATTCAAAATTTAAAGTGGGTGCGGCTTTAGAGGCCAATGATGGCAATGTATATTATGGCTGTAATGTAGAAAACGCAGCCTATCCACTTGGACAGTGTGCAGAAGCTACTGCAATTGGCAGTATGATTGTTCAGGGCGCAACGTCAATTAAGCAAATAGTGATTGCCAGTCCTACCGAAACGTATTGCTATCCGTGTGGCGGATGCAGACAAAAAATTGCTGAGTTTGCCGACAAGTCGACACCTGTAGTGATGATCACGCCTGACGGCAAGAGCATTTCAACAACGGTGGGAGAATTGTTACCGCAAGGGTTCACCCTCACACCGCAACGTTAATCAATCTGTAGTTATTACCCATTCGCATAGCCATAAGCGGTCTGCGCGCCGCTTTTGTACATGCCGAACGCCGCGATTAACCTTTTTTAGCGGCCTGACGTGCATTAAATGCCGCCATTTGTTCTTCAGTAGCGGGTTGTTGATGCTTGTCTTTCCATTCGCTGTACGGCATTTTGTACACAATTTCCCGCGCAGCTTCGTAATCAATCTCAATGCCTTCATTCGCCGCGGCCTTGCTATACCACTTTGCCAGGCAATTACGGCAGAAGTCTGCAAGGATCATCAAATCAATATTCTGCACATCTTTATTGGCATCCAGGTGGGCGATCAACCTTTGAAATACCTGCGCTTCGATGGCATTTTGTGTGGCTTTATCCATGGTTTTCTCCTACAAAGTAAAAAGGGGCAATCAATGCCCCTTTCATTCGATAACTATCGATTACTCTTCGTTTGACTCAGACTTTGCTGGCTTTTCCAGCAACTCTTTAATGCTCAGACGAACGCGGTTCTGACGGTCAATTTCCATCACTTTCACGTCTACCATCTGACCTTCTTCAAGGTAATCATTTACTTTGTTTACACGCTCGTGGGCGATTTGCGAAATGTGTACCAGACCTTCTTTACCTGGCAATACTTCAACAAACGCACCGAAATCTACGATACGAGTTACTTTACCGTGGTAAGTTTTACCCACTTCGATTTCAGCAGTTACCTGTTCGATCTTCGCAATCGCAATTTCTGCTTTCGCACGCTCAGTTGCAAAAATCTTAACAGTACCGTCATCTTCGATTTCAATGCTGGTGTCTGATTCTTCAGTAATTGAACGAATCATCGCCCCGCCTTTACCGATAACATCACGGATTTTGTCCTGATCGATTTTCAACGTGTAAATGCGTGGTGCAAATTCACTCATTTCTTCACGGTGGCCACCAAGCGCCTGGTCCATCACACTCAGAATATGTAAGCGGGCTTCTTTCGCCTGCTTCAGTGCGATTTGCATGATTTCTTTAGTGATACCTTCGATCTTGATATCCATTTGCAGCGCCGTAACACCTTCAGTGGTACCCGCTACTTTAAAGTCCATGTCACCCAGGTGGTCTTCGTCGCCGAGAATGTCTGACAGAACTACGAAGTTGTCGTCGCTCTTCACCAGACCCATCGCGATACCTGCAACAGATGCTTTGATTGGTACACCCGCATCCATCAGAGCAAGCGATGTACCACAAACAGACGCCATTGAAGACGAACCATTTGATTCAGTGATTTCAGATACAACACGCACAACGTACGGGAATTCTTCTTCACTCGGCATTACCGCCTGAATACCGCGCTTCGCCAAACGACCGTGACCAATTTCACGACGCTTAGGAGAACCGATCATACCTGTTTCCCCCACACAGTACGGAGGGAAGTTGTAATGCAGCATGAAGCGGCTGTCTTTCTTACCAGACAGTTCGTCGATCATCTGTGCATCACGCTCAGTACCTAAAGTAGCCACTACCAGCGCCTGAGTTTCACCACGGGTAAACACAGCTGAACCGTGAGTACGTGGCAATACGCCAGTTGAAACGTTAAGTGCACGCACCATAGTAGGATCGCGGCCATCGATACGCGGCTCACCAGCCAGAATGCGTGAACGTACTACGTCACTTTCCAGCTCGTGCAATAAATCAAATACTTCTTTGCTATCCAGCTCTTCATCAGCAGCCAAAATTTCAGCTGCGGCTTTTTCAGTTACCGCAATAACTGCATCTTTACGCTCAAGCTTGTCAGAAATCTGATAAGCCGCAGTCATACCTTCCAGGGCAAGTGCTTTGATTTTGTCTTTCAGGCTGGTGTTTTCCACCGGTGCTACCCAATCCCATTTGGGTGTAGCAACTGTAGCAGCAAACTCGTTTACTGCAGTAATTACTGTTTGCAGTTGTTCGTGACCGAACATAACCGCACCCAACATCACGTCTTCAGATAATACGCTGGCTTCTGATTCAACCATCAGAACAGCGCCTTCAGTACCCGCAACCACCAAATCAAGTTTGCTGGTTTCCTGTTCAGTAGTACGTGTATTTAACACATACTCACCGTCAGCATAGCCAACGCGCGCAGCACCAATTGGGCCATTGAACGGAATACCTGAAATTGCTAATGCAGCTGAGGTGCCGATCATGGAAATAATGTCGGTAGGAATTTCAGGGTTGGCAGACACAACGGTTACCACAACCTGAACTTCGTTTTTAAAGCCATCAGGGAATAATGGGCGGATTGGGCGGTCAATAAGACGTGCAATCAGTGTTTCACTTTCTGACGGACGACCTTCACGCTTGAAGAATCCACCAGGGATTTTACCGGCAGCGTAGGTCTTTTCCTGATAGTTAACCGTTAACGGGAAAAAATCCTGGTCCGCTTTCGCGTCCTTTTTGCCCACAACAGTTACCAGTACCGTAGTATCGTCCATGCTGGCCATTACTGCAGCGGTTGCCTGACGGGCAATTACACCCGTTTCAAGAGTCACAGTATGCTGACCATACTGGAATGTTTTTGTAATAGGAGTCACTATTTATCCTTTAATTCTTTCTTTACGATTTCTTCGCTTTTAAACGCGGCGCTTAGTATAGCGGCGATACAATATCTTTACCAATAACTAATCGGGTCAAATGCAAAATTTTACCGCTATTGAGCAGTGTATTCAGCTCAGGCTGGGTCCTAATTTATGAGATTCCGTATATTTAATGAAATCTGCGCGGCCTTTTCATAGATCAAATAATAAGACTACCCTACTTTTTTTACGCAAAAATAACCGTCGATTTAGCAAGGTCATTGTTAGCCTTGCAGAATCGGGCCCGCGATACCGTTTTCTTTTTGTTGACGTTGTACTTCTTTAAACCACAGTGTGGACCAGTCTGCCCTGATTTTCTGCTCTAGCGTAAAAGCTTCATCGGATGGGCAAAACAAGCCAATTTTGATGATGATTTTTGCCAGGTGATTTGTCACAATTTCAATCTCAGGATCAATGCTGATAAAGCCTGCGTCGAGATTGCGTTCAATCAGACTCTTGTACCTCTCAGCAACGACCCTAAAATGCGCACAATGCTCAGTTACCGTGGCCTGAAAAGGCTCTAACAGTACATAGGGATTGGCCAGGGGTTCATTGGTGATTTGAAAATTATGCAGTCGGTAGCGGCGCAGGAAATTGAGGTTTTTTACCACCTGATTCATAAGTTGATTATTTGGCACATAAACGTGTTTTCCGGTATAGGTATAGGACTCTGGGTCAACCTCTAACAGCGTGGTTTTGGCCCAGTCCAGTTCAACCACTTCACCAACCTGATTGCCCAGTTGCACCCAATTTCCTACGCGAAAAGGTCGGGTAGTCATGTAATATACGAATCCAATAAAACACTGAATAAGCTCCCGGGTTGCAAACACAATTGCCACCATAAAGGCGGCAATCGACAATGCCAGGCTTTGCAATTCGTTTGCCCACAGCGTTAATAACAACACCACCAGCAATGCGTTACCAAGCTGGTCGATGGTGTTGATTGAATGACGCTTGTCTTCGCCACGGCGCTTACTCTGATGGCGTAATAATTTGATCAGAATTTTTTTGACGGCCAGAAACAGGACCACCATGAATAGGGATGTCAGGAGTTTATGCGATTGAGCAAATTCCAGGATCAGTGACCACCCATACTCAACAGTTTCATTCACGTTAATTTGCCTCTTTAACGAAAAAAATCACCGTGACAGAGCACGGTGACCTTAAAAACCGAATTGTAACCGACTCACCTGAGGTAATCATCTGGTTTATCGATGAAAAAATGCGACTCGGCTACCTGTCCGAACAGTATAGCCTATTCACGTATCTGCCCGCTTCCCAAAACCAGATATTTTTCTGTTGTGAGTGATTCCAGCCCCATAGGACCATAAGCATGAAGTTTTGTGGTGGCAATACCTATTTCTGCGCCCAAACCTAACTGACTGCCATCGTTAAAGCGAGAGGACGCATTCACCATTACCGCAGAGGCATCTACTGCGCGTTGGAACAAGCGTGCAGTAGTGTCATTCTGCGTACAAATGACCTCAGTGTGGTGGCTGCCAAATTCATCGATGTGAGCCAGTGCCTGGTTAAAGTCGTTCACCACCCGAATAGCAATCTCAAGACCCAGATATTCTTCACCGAAGGCGTCATCTGCAATCACATCAGCCTGAGTAAAATACGCTGCGCCAGCCGCATTCACATGAACCTTCACACCTTTTTCTTCACACATTGCTGCTACTTGCGGCAAGAAATCGCCTGCAATAGCCTGGTGAACTACCAGTCCTTCCAGCGCATTACACACGCCCGTTCGCTGAGTCTTACCATTAACCAACAGTGACATCGCCATAGTCAAGTCGGCGTCCTTGTCGACATAAAGGTGGCAAACGCCTTTAAAATGCTGAATAACAGGCACTTTGCTGTTTTCAGTAACATAGCGGATAAGACCTTCACCGCCCCTTGGAATAATCACATCAATAGTGTCAGTTTGTTCCATCAGCTCCTGCATCAACGCCCGGTCAGGATCCGGAATAACACTGATCAACGCCTCGGGCAAGGCGTGTTTACGCAGCACGTCCTGCAGTAATTCAGCGATGGCAAGACTGGTGTTTAGCGCTTCTTTTCCACCTCTTAAAATCACGCCATTACCCGATTTAAAGCACAGTGCTCCAGCGTCAGCCGTTACATTGGGGCGCGCTTCATAAATCATACAAACCACACCCAGTGGCACTCGCATTTTGCGGATTTTTAGCCCATTTGGTCTATCGGTGATGTCGCGTTCCTGGCCAACTGGATCATCCAGTGAAATGATGGTTTCAATGCCTTGAGCCATATCTTCAATGCGGGCCGGTGTCAGCGTCAACCTGTCCAGCATAGCGTCGTCCAACCCAGCGTTTCTGCCTGCTGCAACTTCTGCGGTGTTCACTTCAATAATATGGTCTTTGGCATCCCGAATGGCAGCGGCCATATCGGCCAGTACCTTATTTTTAGTTTGTTCATCCTGCACCGCCAGCACTTTGGCTGCTCGCGCGGTGTTTTTTGCAATGTCGCTAATTAAACTCATTTGTTCTCCAGTACTGCTATGTGCTGTTCAGAAATAATTGGACCGGTCTTTTGCTCAAATTGTAACGCAAAGTCCTTATTGTCCTGACTGGCAATAAAATTCAGTAAACAGCTGCTGTAATTTGATTTGGCTTTCGCTAGCTTGGTGCCGTCTTCGCGGCGCACAAGGATAGTATCTCCAACTGAAAACTCACCTTTTACATCGATAATTTCCTTGCTGGTAAGCGAATCCACGTTGCCATCCAGTGATTCTGTAAAGTCCTCATGGATCACCACTTCGCCTTGTGCATTTGATGTATGTGTCATCCAATGAATATTTTCTTTCATTGGTTGTGCATACGCCTGAAAATGCGTGCCAGGGTTTTTACCTTCTAATAACAGATTAAACGATCTTTCGGTAAAGCCATTAATAATAAAAGTGTCTATGCCATGCGAAACTGCCTTTTCCGCCGCTTCCACTTTGGTTTGCATACCGCCAGTTCCTACACCCTCTTCTGCGGCACCGCCTGCCATCGCGTAAATATTTTCATCGATAGTCTCTACCCAGGACAACAGTTTGGCGTCAGGGTGCTTATGCGGATTTTTATTGTACAAACCATCGACGTCTGAACAGATGACCAGCGCGTCTGCATTTGCGCAAGCTGCAACCATGGCTGATAAATTATCGTTATCGCCCACTTTTAGCTTGTCGGTGGTGACGGTATCGTTTTCATTAATAATGGGTAGAACACCGTGATCCAGCAGTGTAAAAATGGTATCTCTGATACTGACATAACGCTCGCGATCGCGTAAATCGGCATGTGTTAAAAGTATCTGTGCCGATGGGAAATCAAATAGTTTATCCCAGGTTGCCATCATCTCCGTTTGACCCGCTGCGGCCATGGCCTTTTTTATTGCGATGTCCTTTTTATTTTGCTCCGGAAAAAGATGCGCACCCGCAGCTACTGATCCTGACGATACCAACACCACCTGAATACCCCTTGCGCGACAACGCACAATAAACTGCGCAATACTTAATAAATAGTGACTACTGCATCCCTGACGGTTTGGTGCAATCAATGCACTGCCAACCTTAACGACTATGCGTTTCCAATTTGAACAACTCATTCT
The DNA here is from genome assembly GCF_006494365.1 of Aestuariibacter sp. GS-14. GTDB lineage: Bacteria > Pseudomonadota > Gammaproteobacteria > Enterobacterales > Alteromonadaceae > Alteromonas > Alteromonas mangrovi. Next base: position 503,718 of record NZ_VHIP01000002.1, on the reverse strand, counting down.
TTTCATAAACCTTATGATAAATCTGCTAAAACCTGATTAGTTTGTTTGAATGTTGCCTGTACGCTACGACATGGGGCCTGGCTAAATACCGATACGATAACAAGCGTAATAGCACTAACAATAAAACCAGGCACAATCTCGTACACCACAGAACTGAGGGTCTCACCGCCTTCCAGTACCGGTACATAAATCCACAACAACACAGTAACGGCACCACTGATAATGCCGGCAATCGCCGCGCGATGAGTTAACTTACGATAATACAAACAAGCCAGGACCAACGGGCCAAATGCGGCCCCAAAACCTGCCCAGGCATTGCTTACCAGTGACAATATTGTGTTAGAGGCATCCCAGGCCAGGGCCAGCGCAATCAAAGCAACGCCCGCTACACCATAACGACCAATCAATACCGTTTGCGCCTGACTAATGTCTTTCTTACTTACCACCCGATAAATATCTTCAGTAAGTGAACTTGCAGACACCAACAACTGCGAAGAAATCGTACTCATAATAGCGGCTAAAATTGCTGCCATTAGAAATCCACTGATTAACGGATGAAACAGAATCTCTGAAAACACGATGAAAATAGTCTCAGGATCATCTACCGCCAACCCAAACTGATTGACATAAGCAATACCAGTGAACCCGGTAGCCAGCGCACCAATAATAGTTACCAGCATCCACGACATCCCAATATTCCGTGCTGTACCTATGTCTTTGGCAGAACGGATTGCCATAAACCGCACAATAATGTGTGGTTGACCGAAATAGCCCAGCCCCCAGGCTAAACTGGACACCAGCCCTATCAAAGTTGCACTTTGCCAGGATTCGCTAAGAGAAGGGATTGACTGAAACGCCGCATCAGTGACATCCCCCAATTGTTCAAAGCGCGTGAATGCCACCACAGGAACCAGCACCAATGCGACAAACATAATGCATCCCTGAACAAAATCCGTCAGACTTACCGCCAGAAATCCGCCTAACAGGGTGTACGACACCACCACCGCCAGCGTGATGATTAAGCCCCACTGATAATTTAGCGAAAACGCGCTTTCAAATAATTTCCCACCAGCAACCAGCCCAGCCGATGTGTAAAGCGTGAAAAACAGAACAATAATGACAGCGGAGACAATACGGATACTGGCATTTGCATCGCCGAATCGTTTACCGAAAAACTCGGGAACCGTTAAGGAATTGTCAGCAACTTCGGTGTAAACACGAAGCCTGGGGGCAACCAACAGATAGTTTGCCAACGCGCCTGCTACCAACCCGATAGCTATATAAAGCGCGTCAAAACCTGCAACAAACATAGCGCCGGGCAATCCCATTAGCATCCATCCACTCATGTCAGACGCGCCTGCAGACAAGGCCGTTACTTGTGGACTAACCTGTCTACCTCCCAGTATGTACCCGGAGATATCACTGGTTGATTTGTTATAAGCAAACAGCCCTATGCCTAACATTGCAATAAAATAGACTGTTAACGAGAAATAGCTTTCTAACGCCATGGATGAAAAATACCCCTTTCGATTTTTCCACTCAATTAATTAGTGAACGAATTATAATGATTAGAGCACTAATTACAAGCGCAACGGTGTTTTTGGACAGGACAGCGTTTTAAATGATAATAAAACCCTGCAAATGTAACAAAAATTTAATCTACATTCACTTCAGTGCTACTTGAATTTTAAAAAATTTAATAAAACCCAATGAATACATTACTTCTACTCAAACTAATTAAATGCTACATGGCGAACGCTTTTTGATTAGCCTGTGCCCTGCATTGCACACAAACAGATCGCATCCAGTTCACAATGTTGCCATCGGAATGTCGATTTCCTGGCAAACCAATCCATTGCCAGCGTTGCTGTCGGGCTAAAATCTGGGCTTCAATGCATCGGATCACATCAGCCCGCTTGCCTGCATCACTGGTATCGATGCAACTTAACAAGGTGCAATCGGGCAACACAGTACTACCATAGTTGGCTAATCGCGCAGCCAACTTAGGGACATACAAACCATCGGTTTTATCATGCACAGACAGAATTAATCCCACCATGCCTGCTAACGACTCATTGGGCCTGATAAGCTCTTCAGCACTGATAATTTTAAGTTTTATCCCTGCATTGCCCAGTGTGCTTCCAAGCAAAGCCGCAGCGCTATCTAACGCGTCATTCCAGCACTCAACCAATAATCCAACAGTCAGATATTCAGGTAATAATGCCTTGTGTACAACATGGCCAGAAACCGGTTGTTCAACGTTTGATGTTGTTTGATGAAGAGGTAAATTCATAACAAACTCCGAATTGTTTTTTTGAGGCAAAAAACCCATATGCCTGAAGATTTACCCATTACGGATTGCAAACAATAAGCCAGCTATCAGCTCAGAAAAAATGCCGGCGTTATTAAGAAAAGATATTGAAAAATAAAGAAATAAAAGTGAGCAGTTGAGATTGGTTAACCAGAGGGATAAGCTCAGACAAAACAACCAGTGCTAAATTTACACATTGCCCTGAAGATTTTTCACGCCTGATAGTCTGTTTTCCAGGTAATGGATGTAAACAAATGCGAGCGGCATCAGCAATGCCCATAAAAACGCTAACAGGATTAACGTTAAACCTGATGAGTATCCGAATACGACGGCGCCAAAGCGCTCTCCTGCCAGGTAACTCAAAGGGCCGCCCACCCCGCCTAATATTGAGGCTATCATTGGCCGTCGCGCCAGATAGGACAAGCTGTGTCTGAGTGTTGCAGCAAAACTAATCCAGAGTGCGACGAGCCATATCGGTATGGGGATAAGACCACTCATTATGCTTTGTTGTGGAAAAGCAAACATACCCGAAATCGTGAGCAAACTGTCTAACGCAATCCCCGCACAAGCCACCCCAAGCAGGGTTCCCCCCTCTATCCATGGGTGTTTTACCATAAAAAAATGGCACACAAACAATATCAAGGCCACCCAAACATATTGATTTTGAAATAAAACCATCAACCACCAGATCAACTGAAACCCCAAAAAATTTGCTGCTGATTTCACACTGAAGTCCCCCGGGGTTGGCCAGAATGGATTGCCATATCTCATTAACGGCATGTTTATTGAAACATAATTTTTGTTCGGTATGCAAAAACGAAAGACGAAATAAAAATCTGGTCGCCTGTATTTCTGCTCAACCCAGTGTGATACGTACCAATGCGTTCGTTAGTTCAGTGCCGTACTTGCTTTGTACTTCGCAGCTAATTAAGGATTTCTCAATGAAAATGGTGAAATATTATCTGGCAGTAAGCCTATTACTCATAATCCTGGCATGGCAGACTTCATTTTGGCTGATTAGCCTCCTAATGCTGTGGTGTAGTCTGGCACTCTTTGCAGTGAGTACGGCGTATTTGTCGGGCTATCCAGGCATTTTCCGCAAACGCGAAGACGGAAGGATCCCTTTTTACGTACGCTGGCTCTTCATTCCATTTTTACTTGGCGTACAGTTGTACAACTTATACGCCCGAAAAACAGACAAAGTACCCAATATTCAGCAAATAACAGAACACTTATACTTGGGTACCCGACTAACCAGTAGCGATATTGAAAAGTTGAGATCGCAAGGGATTACATGCATTTTAGATGTAACAGCAGAGTTTGATAGCCTGGACTGGACATCGTATCGATACGATGTCGACTATCTGAATATTCCGGTACTCGACCATACTTCTCCCTCCCAGGTACAACTCGCTACTGCCATTAACTGGATTGAACAACATCAGTTATCTGATAACAAAATTCTGATCCATTGTGCACTTGGACGTGGGCGCTCGGTATTCATCATGGCGGCCTATTTACTCGCCAGTAAACAATGCGAAACCGTTGAAGAAGCTATGCAAGCAATTCAGCATATCCGCTCCACCGCCAGATTGAACTCTTCTCAGTTAAGCGCCTTAATTCGAATTAAGCAGAATGGCTTATTGCAATTAACTAAACGCCTTGCACTTATTGTAAACCCTGTGGCAGGCGGTGGGAAATGGTCGAAGCAGCAGCAAACTATACTGTCGCATTTGAATGCACACTTCAGAGTGCGTATTTATGAAACACAAAAAGACGTTACCGCTGAACAATGTGCCCAACAAGCTGTTGCAGATAATAACGACATCCTGGTTGCCTGTGGTGGTGACGGTACCGTTACCGAAGTAGCCAGCATTGCAATTAAACAATGCAAAACACTGGGTATTATTCCTCTGGGAACAGCCAATGCACTAAGCCAGGTAATTTACGGTAAACGCAGTGCATTAAACCCAATAGAAACAGCATGTGAGGTATTGTGTGATCAATTCAGTACCACGGTAGATACTGCACGTTGCAACAATAAATTAATGCTATTGGTTTCAGCCATAGGATTTGAATCCAAAATGATTGAACACGCCGATCGCGAAGAGAAAAATGCAGGCGGGCAATTCGCCTATCTGGCTGGCTTATGGCAGGCAATCAGACAAAATGAACCCATTGAGGTATCAGTTTCATACGATAATCAGCCACCTGAAATAATCAACACAACATCGCTGGTGGTAGCGAATGCCGCACCTAAAACGACGGCGCTGGCACAAGGCGGTGAATTACCCGATATGAAAGACGGCAAACTCGACGTCACCTGGTTAAAAGCAGACACTGATACACCAATACTCAGTCTCGCAGAACTGGCGTTCAGCAATACTGAACACAAAGCCGAATCTGATAGCATTTTTCACAAACGAGTCAATCGAATAAACATACGATTTCCCGGGCTGTTACGCTATGTGATCGATGGTGAGGTTTACGAATCTGACTCTCTTGATATACAAACGGTACCGGCCAGTCTTGACATGTTGGTAGATAAACGCCGGTTCAATTAAGTGGCGGAACCGGTCTGTAACAGCATGAGAATATTACAAACACCTCAGTAAATATTCCAGAACGAGTAAATAAAGCATTGCCATGAAAATATATAATATCAATACAAATCATATACTTAAGATAAGGCACGAGGATTGCAAAAATAGTGATTATACCAATTGCTTATTCACTAACTAAGGAGTTTGACGATGACAATATTTGAAGTACTACGTCAGGATCATGAAAAACAACGACTGTTATTAAAAATTTTGTGCGAAACTCACGGCGATACGCCGGCCCGCAGGGAGTATTTTGAAGAGTTAAAACAGTCGCTTCAGGAACATGCTACAGCCGAAGAGCGACACTTTTATATGCCCTTAATGAAACACGACAGTGCTGTGGATTTATCGCGTCACGGCATTGCTGAGCACCATGAAATTGATGAACTTATTGCCAAACTTGATTCTACTGACTGGAGCTCGCCGGTTTGGCTAAAGACACTAAAACAGCTAAGAGAACAAGTTGAACATCACCTGAATGACGAAGAACAAGGATTTTTTCAGGTTGCTGGTAAAATGCTTACCGCCAAACAGAAAAATGAACTCGCGCAGTCATATCGGAAAGAGATGACCAGTCTGGCATAAGGCAGATTTATTGCACGAATCGAACAAGTCTTTCTGAAAACCAGGAAAACACTTTTATACAGGTATTTGCACGCTGTTTTGTAGTGCAAATACCTGCTGACAATCAGGCGATTATTCGCTATCTACTGCTTCCTGAATCGCTTTGCCGGCTTTTTCTATATCTTTACCTGCCCCTTCCAAGGTGGCACAACCTACAGAAAGACAAGCAACACATGCAATTATTAATAAGCGCTTAAACATCATCACTACCTTTATTATTGATCAATACAAAAAACGCGTGAATTACGCCAGGCAAGTACCCGAATATGGTAAGCAGGATATTGAGCCAAAACGTACCACATACACCCACTTTTAAGTACACACCCAATGGCGGCAAAATCAATGACGCCAATAGCTTAATTATTCCCATCAGAGCCTCTGCTTGTCCATTTTTGTAACGGGTTACCCGTTGTTAACTTAGCGCTGCACACACAAATTTGCAAAAACACTATGTAATACCAATTCGCATAGAAGTTTGCCCTCTCAGAGTGATCCCTGAGGGCTAGTCGAAAACGACTTAGATCACGACGTGCACTCTGAGGCATAGTCATTCTATGTCCAGAGGGTGCAACACAGATGTAAGTCGTTTTGGCCACTCCCTTTGGGCAACTCCCTAAGGGCAAACTGGCAGACTTTTTAGCGTTGTTACGCTTACTTGATTTGGAACCACCAAACCTGTGCAACCAAGCCTAGCTAAAAAGCCTGCCAGTTCACCCTCAGGGGGCTGCTGAGTGAGCAAACTTCTATGCGAATTGGTATAAGTTTATACCACTGTTTTTGTTTGTTGCAGAAATAAAAAAGCCACCATAACGGTGGCTTTCAAATTTGGTGCGGAAAGCGGGACTTGAACCCGCACGGCCGAAGCCACCACCCCCTCAAGATGGCGTGTCTACCAATTCCACCACTTCCGCAAATTTCTTAGTTAGGTACATCCGACTTATCTTCTTGTGCTGGTGTTGCCGGCACATCAGAATCGGCTGGTGCTACTTGCTGAACCGCAGCAGGTACTTCCAGGTTTTCCCACTCATCTGTTGCGCTTTCACGCTGAGACGTTAAAGCACCTAACAACAGGCTAATGGCAAAAAACGCCGTAGCCAGAAAACCTGTGGTACGGGTCATAAAGTTACCAGAACCTGATGAACCGAATACCGTATTGGCGCCACCTGCACCAAACGACGCGCCCATGTCAGCGCCTTTACCTTGTTGAATTAATACAAATCCAATCAGTAAGAGTGCTACCACAAGGTACGCGACTAACAATGCTTGATATAACATTCTTTGTCCTCTTAACCTGCCGCTTGGCAAATCTTCCTAAAATCATCCACCTTCAGACTAGCGCCACCTATGAGGCCACCGTCGATGTCGGTTTGTGCAAACAGTTCTTCAGCATTATCTGCTTTAACACTGCCGCCATATAAAATCTGTATATTCGCCGCCACATTGGCATCGAATTTTGCCAGGTGACCACGGATAAACGCGTGGGCATCCTGTGCTTGCTCGGGAGACGCTGTCACGCCTGTGCCTATGGCCCAAATTGGTTCATAGGCGATCACAGTTTTGGTTAACTGCTCTGCAGTTAACGATTCAGTCAGTGCATCCAGCTGAGCCGCCAGAAACCCTTCTAACTCCCCTGCTTCGCGTGTAGCCAAGCTTTCGCCTACGCAAATAATCGGCACCAAACCACTTTCAATCGCTTTAAGTGCCTTCGCTGCTACCAACGCATTACTTTCACAGTGGTCTTCACGGCGCTCTGAGTGGCCAACAATCACATACCGACAACCAAACTCTTTCAGCATTTCAGCGGAAATGTCACCTGTGTGGGCGCCATTATCCAACTCGCTTAACGTTTGTCCACCAAGCGCAAAGTCTGGTGCAACAAAACTGCCAAGAAAACACGCAGGAGGACAAATTATAACATCAACTGCGTCGGCATCTACGCCGTGCATTAGACTGCTAAATTCGCTCACCAATGAACGGTTTCCGTTCATTTTCCAGTTTCCTGCAACGATTGGCTTTCTCATACGCTTCTCGGTCTCGGTTTTTGACTCTATCCCAGTGTCAGAGCGGGCGTGATATTAACTATTCCCACTGCATTATACAAGTGGAAAAACCATTTTCTCTGTCTAAAAACAATCAACTGGCGACATTACGAACAGCTGCCGCTATTTTCTCTGCCTGAGTGGTTGAAGCCAGTTCATCATCCGACTCTACCATCACGCGAATTAGCGGTTCGGTACCACTTTTGCGCAATAAGACCCGACCGCGCTTGCCCAGTGTCGCCTCAGCTTCACGCTTCGCTTGCAGAACAGCTTCAGATTCCAGTGGATCAATGCCCTTATCCTCAAAACGCACGTTCACAAGGGTTTGCGGATATTTATCAAAGCCACCGGCTAGTTCATATAACGACATATTTGCACGCAGCATCGCCGTTAGCACCTGCAATCCCGCTACTATGCCGTCTCCTGTAGAAGCAAGATTCAGGTTTAATACGTGTCCGGAGTTCTCACCGCCGATACTCCAGCCTTTTTGCTGAAGTAATTCCATTACGTAGCGGTCGCCTACTTTGGAACGGACAAACGGTACGCCAAGTTTACTGAGAGCATTTTCAAGACCCAGATTACTCATTAGCGTCCCTACCACGCCGCCATTCAAGCGACCTGATCTCAGTGCATCGCGAGCAATGATATACAGGATCTGATCACCATCGATTACGTTACCCTGATTGTCGACCATCATAATACGGTCGCCGTCACCATCGAGTGCAAAGCCCAGGTCTGCGCCCGATTCAAGTACTCTGTCAACGATGGCTTTCATCGAAGTAGCGCCCACTCGGTCATTAATATTCAACCCATTGGGTGAGGTGCCAATTTCAATGACATCAGCGCCCAGTTCCGACAACACCAATGGCGCAATGTGATAGGTTGCGCCGTGTGCACAGTCCACCACAATCTTTAAGCCTTTTAACGACAAATCCGATGGGAAGGTACCTTTACAAAACTCTATGTAGCGCCCGGCAGCATCGTTAATCCGTGTGGCTTTACCCAACTTGTTAGACGCAACACAGGTCATGGGTTCATCCATCATGGCTTCAATGGCAATTTCTATGTCATCGTCAAGTTTAAAACCGTCAGCAGAGAAAAACTTAATGCCGTTGTCGTAGTAAGGGTTATGTGAGGCGCTGATAACAATTCCAGCCTCTGAACGGAACGTTTTGGTTAAATACGCTATCGCTGGTGTAGGCATGGGGCCTAATAAACCGATATTGATACCCGCTGCGGACAACCCTGCTTCAAGCGCAGATTCAAGCATGTAACCGGAAATACGCGTGTCTTTCCCAATCAGTACTTTATTTGTGCCCTGACCTGCCAATACCTTACCGGCGGCCCACCCAAGCTTTGTTACAAATTCCGGGTTAATGGCGCTTTCGCCCACCTTGCCACGAATACCATCGGTACCAAAATATTTCCTTTCCCCCATGGGATCCCCTTATTGTTTTTTGTACTTATTAAATGCGTTTACTATTGCAATCACATCACGCGTTTGCGCAACATCGTGAACCCGCAAAATGTGCGCGCCCATCTGTGCTGCAATAGTGGCCAGTGCCAGGCTGCCGGCTAAACGCTGATCAACAGGTTTATTGATGACCTGCCCTATCATCGATTTACGAGACATACCAATTAACAAAGGCATCCCGAAACGGTGGAATAAAGGCAAATCAGCGAGTAACGCATAATTGTGCTCAAGAGTTTTACCGAAGCCAAAACCCGGGTCAAGCAGGATTTTGTTTTTATCAATGCCGGCGTCAATACACGCATTTATGCGACTGATTAAAAATGCTTCAACCTCAGCAGTAACATCACTATACACTGGTTTATTCTGCATACTGGCTGGATCACCCTGCATGTGCATTAAGCACACAGGAACACCGTGCTTTGCTACAACATCCAGCGCACCGGGTAACTGTAAGGCCCTAACGTCATTAATAAAATCAGCACCAGCGTGAAGGGCAGCATCCATTATTTCAGGCTTACTGGTATCTATAGAAATGATGACGTCAGAATGTTTACGAATAGCTTCTACTACCGGTACTACTCTGCGCAACTCCTCATCAATAGTCACTTCTGGGGCACCAGGGCGGGTTGATTCACCACCAATATCAATAATGGTTGCCCCCTCAGACTCCATGGCTAAAGCCTGCGTGAGCGCATTGTCTATAGAATTGTGTCTACCACCATCAGAAAATGAATCAGGTGTTACATTGAGAATGCCCATAACCTGGGGCGAGGTTCGGCTAAGTACTAAATGCCTTATTTGCATATTGATACCATTGAATTTGCCAGCACTTCTTTCGATGAAAATCAGATTGGACACTGGACTGATATTGCAAGCATAACAAAAAAAGCGCCGGTTTCGGCGCTTTTCTATTACTGTTAAACCTTAACCTGGCAAGTCACCTGGTTTGCCAACAGCAGGTTTATCTGTGGTGTCGCGGGCAATGTCACTGTCTTTTACCGTTGCACCGCCACTTGGCTTACCACCATCCGATGAACGGTCATCCCAGCCTGCTGGTGGGCGAACATCACGACGAGCCATCAAATCGTCAATCTGCTTAGCATCAATGGTTTCATACTTCATTAATGCATCTTTCATGGAATGAAGAATATCAATATTCTCTTCCAGAATTTGCTTGGCCCGATCGTAGTTACGATCAATAACCGACTTGATTTCTGCGTCAATAGCGCGAGCGGTATCATCTGACATATGAGAAGCCTTGGACATAGATCTGCCCAGGAATACTTCACCTTCTTCCTCCGCGTACAGCATTGGACCCATTTTGTCAGATAAGCCCCATTGCGTTACCATTTTGCGGGCAATGTCAGTAGCGCGTTCAATATCATTTGACGCACCAGTGGTGACTTTATCATTGCCATAAATAATGGCTTCTGCCAGACGTCCACCGAACAAACTGGATATCATACATTCCAGATGTTGTTTGGTGTGGCTAACGCGGTCCTGCTCAGGCAGATACATGGTTACACCCAGCGCACGTCCGCGCGGAATAATAGATACCTTGTAAACCGGGTCATGTTCAGGTACCAGGCGACCCACTATAGCGTGGCCAGCCTCGTGGTATGCAGTCATGGTTTTCTCTTCTTCAGACATTACCATTGACTTGCGCTCAGAACCCATCATGATTTTATCTTTGGCTTTTTCAAACTCTTCCATCGACACCAGACGGCGGTTTGCACGAGCAGCAAATAAAGCTGCTTCGTTCACCAGGTTTGCCAGGTCAGCACCCGAGAAGCCAGGTGTACCACGCGCAATGACAGAAGGCTTAACGTCATCGGCAACCGGTACTTTGCGAATATGTACTTTAAGAATTTGTTCACGACCGCGAATATCCGGCAAACCAACCACAACCTGACGATCAAAACGACCAGGACGCAACAAGGCTGGGTCCAGTACATCCGGGCGGTTAGTGGCGGCAATCACAATAATGCCCTCATGACCTTCAAAGCCGTCCATTTCAACCAGCATTTGGTTCAGTGTTTGCTCGCGCTCGTCGTGGCCTCCGCCTAATCCGGCACCACGCTGACGGCCTACCGCGTCAATTTCGTCAATAAAGATGATACAAGGTGCGGCTTTGCGCGCTTGTTCAAACATGTCACGAACACGGGAAGCACCCACACCCACAAACATTTCTACGAAATCAGAACCTGAAATAGTAAAGAACGGAACTTTTGCTTCACCCGCAATGGCTTTTGCCAGCAGTGTTTTACCCGTTCCCGGCGGACCAACCATTAATACGCCTTTTGGAATTTTACCGCCAAGCTTTTGGAATTTTGAAGGGTCACGCAGGAAGTCAACCAACTCTGCAACATCTTCTTTTGCTTCGTCACAGCCTGCCACATCGGCAAAGGTTGTTTTGATTTGGTCTTCACTGAGCAGACGAGCTTTGCTTTTGCCAAACGACATAGCGCCACGGCCACCACCACCCTGCATCTGGCGCATGAAGAAAATCCACACAGCAATAAGCAGTAGCATTGGGAACCAGGAAATGAAGATAGACGCAAAAATTGACGGCTGCTCTGGTGGTTCACCCAATACAGTCACGTCTTGTTTAACCAGGTCGCTTATTAACTGGTCGTCAAAATAGGGAATAAAGGTTTTGAAGGTGTCGCCAGAGCGCTTGACGCCGCGAATTTCGCGGGTTTCGCTGCTTATCCGCACTTCACGAATTTGCCCTTGCTTCACTTCCTTTAGAAACGTTGTGTAATCAGTTTGTGCGCGGCTGGACTCGCCAGGTGAAAAGCTCTGAAAAACAGCCATCAACACCACTGCAATAATCAACCACAAGATTAAGTTTTTTGCCATGTCGCTCAATGCTACTAACCTCTGTAAAAAACCACCCGTTCAACAATGGCGCCGATTTGCGCCACCTTGACTACCGGTGAGTGTCACAAAAAATGCGATACCTCAAGAGTACTACACTTTATATATGCTTGCTACCAATAGACCATTAATACGCGCCCAGGTTCAGGTAACAAGCCATGTCTGAGCGCACATACCACTTTACCGGCAACTCAGATTTCCATAAAACCCGGCATGTCTCACGTAACGCCGTTGCTTGCATTCGCCCTTATAACAAGGTTTGTACGTGTTTCCTGACATTACCGTTCAAATTAATTACGTGTTACTAACGCAATGCATCAATAATAATGCCAGAATCTCAACACAGGGTGTGCAACCAAAAAATCGATTTGTATAATCGCAAAAACCGTCTTTTTTGAATTTACCGCACAATGTCATTAGGATTGTAGTCAAGATGGCGTTAGAATACGCGTTTTCAAGACAGACTTTGAATTTAAATTGTAAGAAAAACCCACAGATGAAATTATCAAATAAACAAAAACAGTTTTTAAAAGGCCTGGCTCACCCGCTTAAGCCTGTTGTACAGCTAGGCGCAAACGGCTTGACCGAAGGCGTGTTGGCTGAAATTGACAATGCCCTGAATTACCATGAGCTGATTAAGGTAAAAGTACCTACTGACGACCGCGAAGAAAAAGCGTTGATCATGGATGCTATCGTGCGTGAAACATCCGCCGAGAAACTTCAGGTGATAGGCCACACCCTGGTTCTGTTTAAACAAAGCGAAGAGCGTAAAATTCAGTTGCCAAAATAAAACAACGCTCTGCCTGCCTAACCTTCCCTTTCCGTTAACGTAAGGTAAACTCCCTGTTTACATTATCATTACAACGGAATACTCCTCATGCAGTTATCAAATCAAACCGCACTGATTACAGGTGGGTGTTCAGGGCTCGGTCACGCTACGGCCAAAGCCCTGGTGGCAGCGGGCGCCAATGTCGTCCTGCTGGATCTGAACGAAAAACTGGGCGCGCAGCGGGTAAGCGAATTAGGCGAACAAGCGATGTTTGTGCGCACAGACGTTACGCAACAACTCGATGTTGAAGCAGCACTGGATAAAGCCTATGCGCGTTTTGGCGCCATTACTGTTTGCGTAAACTGTGCTGGTATTGCTCCAGCTGGACGTATTCTCGATAAAGCTGGCAACCCCGCAAGTCTGGAAGACTTCAGTAAAACGATTAATATCAATTTAATTGGCACATTTAATGTGTGTCGGTTAGTCGCTGCCAGTATGGCGGGCAATGAGATGGTTGATGAAGCACGTGGTGTGATCATCAATACAGCGTCTATCGCAGGATATGAGGGCCAAATCGGCCAAACAGCCTATGCGGCGAGCAAAGCGGGTATTATCGGTCTCACTTTGCCCATGGCGCGTGATCTTGCGCCTTTAGGTATCAGGGTTAACAGTATTGCCCCGGGTGTGATGGGCACGCCATTGCTGTTAGCCATGCCGCAAAACGTTCAGGATGCACTCAGTGCAAATGTACCAAACCCTAAGCGTCTGGGATTCCCGGAAGAATTCGCCAGCCTGGTGTTGCACATTATTCAAAACGGTTACATAAACGGCGAAACCATCCGCCTCGACGGCGCGCTACGCATGCCGCCAAAATAATTATTACGCTAAAATAATAACAGGCCGCTCAATTTGAGCGGCCTGTTTGCTTTATACCAATTTTATTTGTGTAATTTACGCGTTTTCAGCGCTCATCGTCACCGCCATTCACAATGCACGCTATTTCATACAAACGTTTTACCGCCAGATCATTGACTGAGTTTTTGGGGTAACGGAAACGCGTAGATAACACACCAGCCTCGCGCTCCATTAGCAATTCCAACGCGTCATCAACCGTTTCAACACAATAAATGGCAAACTGCTTTTTCTTTACCGCTTCAACTACCGCTTTATCCAGTACCAAATGTTTTACATTGGACTTAGGAATAATAACGCCTTGGTCACCGGTAAGTCCGCGGTGCTGACATACGTCGAAGAAACCTTCAATCTTTTCGTTCACACCACCCACCGCCTGTACTTCTCCGTACTGGTTGATGGAGCCGGTAATCGCCAAAGACTGACGAATGGGTATATCAGTAATAGCTGAAATTAACGCAACCAATTCGCCGAGTGAGGCACTATCGCCATCAATGTGACCGTATGACTGTTCCAGCGCGATATTGGCCGATAACGTGAGTGGAAACGACTGCGCATATTTATTACCTAAATACCCGGTTAGCAACATCACCCCTTTTGAATGAATAGACTGCCCCAGTTCTACTTCACGCTCAATGTCTACTACCCCACTTGCGCCAGCGTAAACCGTCGCCGTGATGCGGGCGGGTGTGCCAAATGCACTGTCACCGATATCCATCACCGTTAAGCCATTCACTTTGCCGATCGCTTTACCGTCGGTTGCAATTAGTACCTGACCTTCCTTGATGTCATTTAACAAGGAATCGCTTACCCGGCCGGTGCGGCGCTTCTTGGCCATCAGAGCACTGTTAAGATGCCCCAGATCCAACACACTATCGTTCACTACACCGCAAAAGTAATGCGCTTCATTCAACAGTTCAATTACATCGGCAAAATGCGCTGACAGTTTTTCCTGATGCTCTGCCATCCGCAGAGAATATTCGACTAACCGGTACATGGCCTGATTGGTAATGCCCTTTAATCCCAGGCTTTGTACTTTCTTGCGAACCCGGCCGACAAAATCAAACACATTCTGCCGGGTGGCGTCAATTTCATGATCAAAATCCACCAGCACACGAAACAGCTCATTAAACTCGGAGTCGTAATCCTGTAGGGTGTAATACAAATCCCGAGAACCGAGCAGGATCACTTTAATTTTCAAATCTATCGTCTGCGGCATCAGCGTCATGGCATTCACCATACCAATGTCCTGCTGCGGCAGATCCATTTTTAATTTGCCAAATTTAATAGCCAGTTTAAGTGCATCCCAAACATACGGCTGATGCAGCAAATGGTCAGCATCCAGTAATAAATAGCCGCCATTTGCGCGGTGCAATGCACCGGGCCGAATCATCCTGTGATTGGTATAAACGGCGCCACTGACATGGGTGTATTCTATCGAGCCAAATAAATTCTGATAGGTAGGATTGGGTTCGTAAATCACTGGCGCACCAGAATCAAGACCATGCGCACAAATGACATTGGGTAAAAACAATTCTTCCAGATAAACACGGCGCTCACGCTCGTCGAGCTTTTCGCCCTTGTCTTCAGTAAGAAAAGACACCACCGCTTCAATCAAATGCGGTTTAATTTGCCGCAGATGTTTCAGGATCCCCAAATCAGACGCGTACTTGTGCTCCAGGTCCTTCAGCAATGGGCGAATTCCCTGCTCTGCCGTACTGCGATTGAGTGCTCTGAGTTGTTCTGAGTTTTCGCGCTTCCAGGCAGGCAGCGCAATCAGACTCTCACTCAAACGGTTTTCCAGCTCGTCAATCAGTTGATAAAAATACTTGCGCTGATCATCCGATAAGCTGGCAAATTCAGTATCAGCAAGGGGTTTATCGTCGATTATGGGCGAAAATGTTACGGTGCCCTGTTCTTCGTACATCGCTACCGAGTTGGCCTGAGCATAACGCTCCACCGCGTTTAAGGCTTCGTCGTATTTTTGCTCGAAATTGCGGGCAATAGCCGCTTTTTTACGCAAATAACCGGGATTGTCGAAGGCCGCCGGAAAGGTGTCGAGTAACTCATCAAGCAGATTACTCATGTCTTTTGCGAACACACGGGCCCCGCCCGGATGCATACGCAACACCAGTGGTTCACGTTCTTCTTCAAAGTTATTAATAATACACCAGTCATCCGGCGTAGATAACTGACTAACGTGGCGCTCAACGTACTCTTTAACCAGAGTGAAACGACCCGTCGCATGTTCGCCCATAACGAACAGGTTGTATCCGGTTGAATCCACGCTCAACCCAAAAGTAAGTGCCTCGCGTGCCCGTTCTTGCCCAATAAAGGTTGAACTTAAGGCAGTGTCGTCTTTTAACGCCTGATTAATGGTTCGGCGATTGATTGAAGGCGTAAGCTGTGTTGCGCTCAAACGCTCCCAGGTCATAAGTGTTGTTCTTCTTTATTGCTGTTTTGTACAGTGAATCCTGATTAAGCCGGTGTGTCAAACCTATTCCCCAACCTAATGCTGCATTCTCTTGTATTTGCTTAATTAACGTACTAGCCTTGGCTAAAATTACATAAAATGCACCTGTACCCACAATGTCGTTATCAACGTTATCAAAAATCATCTCTGGATTAATTTGTGTGCTAGGCCTGTTTTGTACTGCCCACGCACAACCCAAAGTCGTCGCTCAGTCAGACTATGGCTTTATCACCGAAAATACCGTCACCATCGATGCGAATGCCAATCAAGTATGGAAAACACTGATTGAGGATGTAGATACCTGGTGGCCCAAAGACCACAGTTGGTGGGGAAAAGAAGGTACATTCTCAATAAACCCTGTGGCCGGGGGATGCTTTTGTGAAATATCAGGGGAGCGTTCTGCAGAACATCTGCGTGTGGTATTTGTTAATCCTGCAAAAACACTCGTTATGACAGGTGGTCTTGGCCCGCTACAGGGAATGGGGTTAACCGGGGCACTCACTTTTGAACTCAATGAAGAAAAGGACGCAACCATAGTCACTATGACCTACCGGGTTCATGGCTACCATCCCGACGGCTACACACAACTTGCGCCCGTTGTTGCGCAGGTTCAGGGACTTCAATTGCAGGGTTTGGCAGACGCATTTTAATCCGACTGGCTAAAATCCACGCAATCAACCACTAAATCCTGTTCAATCGCGCCCCTGCTATTGTGAGATGTACCATGGCTAGGCTATTCTATTGGGTTATTATATCAGGCACACCTGCCACATAACGGCGGGTTAATTTGTTTAAACACAACAGAATGCGGAAGCCTACGTTAACATGGCCGATAACCAGTATAATCCAAAAGACATTGAACACGCCGTCCAGCAGTCCTGGGAACAAAATAACACCTTTAAAGTAATTGAAGACGACAGCAAAGAAAAATTCTACTGCTTGTCGATGTTCCCCTATCCAAGTGGTCGACTGCACATGGGTCACGTGCGCAACTACACTATTGGCGATGTGATCAGCCGTTTTCAGCGTATGCAGGGTAAAAATGTCCTTCAACCTATGGGCTGGGATGCGTTTGGTTTACCTGCAGAAAACGCAGCAATCAACAACAATACAGCGCCGGCCAAATGGACCTACTCCAATATTGATTACATGAAGAACCAGTTAAAGTCACTGGGCTTTGGTTACGATTGGGATCGCGAAGTCACTACCTGTAAATCAGACTACTACCGTTGGGAGCAATGGTTCTTTACCCGCCTGTTCGAAAAAGGCCTGGTTTACAAGAAGAATGCCACCGTGAACTGGGATCCGGTTGACCAAACAGTACTGGCTAATGAACAGGTAATCGATGGACGCGGATGGCGTTCAGGTGCCGTTGTTGAGCAAAAAGAAATCCCGCAGTGGTTTATCAAAATCACCGATTACGCGGAAGAGCTATTAACGGATCTGGAACAGCTTAATGAGTGGCCAGAACAGGTTCGCGCTATGCAGGCAAACTGGATAGGACGCTCGGAAGGGGTAGAAATTACCTTTGATCTGGCTGACGAAGTGGCAAATGTACCTTCATTAACCGTATACACTACCCGTCCGGATACCTTTATGGGGGTAACTTATGTTGCCGTTGCCGCTCAGCATCCACTGGCAATAGCCGCAGCAAAGACCAATCCAAAGATAGCAGCGTTCATCGACGAATGTAAGAATACGAAAGTCGCCGAAGCCGATATGGCTACCATGGAAAAGAAAGGCATGGCGACCGGCTTTAATGCCGTGCACCCGCTTACCGGCGAACAAGTACCTGTATGGATTGCAAACTTTGTGTTGATGGATTATGGCTCAGGCGCAGTGATGGCCGTACCTGGCCACGATCAACGCGACTGGGAATTTGCTACCCGTTACACACTGCCTATCAAGCAGGTTATTGCGCCTGTGGAAAACAGCGACCAGGTATGCGATCTGGCCGCCTCAGCATTTACTGAAAAAGGCACGCTTATCCACTCTGGTGAGTTTGATGGTCTTGGCTTTGACGAAGCATTTAATGCCATTGCCGATAAACTGGTAAGCCTCGGCCGTGGTGAGCGCAAAGTAAATTACCGCTTACGTGACTGGGGAGTGAGCCGTCAGCGCTATTGGGGTGCCCCCATTCCAATGCTGAATCTGGACAATGGCGAATCCGTGCCAGTACCTGCCGACCAACTGCCAGTTGTACTGCCAGAAGACGTTGAAATGAATGGCGTAACCTCGCCAATTAAAGCCGACCCAGAGTGGGCAAAAACCACGTTTAATGGTGAAGCCGCGCTGCGTGAAACCGACACATTTGACACCTTCATGGAGTCATCCTGGTACTACGCCCGTTATAGCTGTGCCAATACCAGTGATGCCATGTTAGATCCCACCAAAGCCAACTACTGGCTACCGGTAGACCAATATATCGGTGGAATTGAGCACGCAATCCTGCACTTATTATACTCGCGCTTCTATCACAAATTATTGCGCGACGAAGGTCTGGTAAATTCTGACGAGCCATACAAACGCTTGCTGTGTCAGGGCATGGTACTGGCGGATTCATACTACAGCGAAGACGACGCGGGTAAGAAAACCTGGTACTCACCTACCGAAGTAAGCACAGAAAAAGACGACAAAGGCCGCATTGTAAAAGCCTGGCTAACGAAAAACGGCAGCCCGGTACAGCATGGCGGCATGACCAAAATGTCCAAGTCGAAAAACAACGGTATCGATCCTCAACAGGTGATCGACCAGTATGGTGCCGACACCGTACGTCTCTTTACTATGTTTGCTGCGCCACCAGAACAAACCCTGGAATGGGTAGACTCGGGTGTTGAAGGTGCAAACCGATTCCTGCGTCGTGTATGGAAACTGGTTACCGATCATCTGGAAGCAGGCAAGCCCGAGGCACTGGATGCATCCAGCCTGAGTAAGTCGCAGCAAGCGTTGCGTCGTGAGGTGCACAAGACTATCGACAAAGTCACCGATGATTTGGGACGCCGCCAAACGTTTAACACCGCCATCGCTGCCATTATGGAGCTGCTAAACCACTTGCAAAAAGCGCCACAGGACGATGCTCAGGACGTGGCTCTGATGCGTGAAGCGGTAGAGAGTGTATTACTGATCCTTAACCCGATTACCCCACACATCTGTCATTATTTGTGGCAACAACTTGGGCATAGCAACAGCATAGAAGAAGCGCCATGGCCAGTTGCAGATAAGGCAGCGCTGGTGGAAGATGAAAAGCTGATTGTTGTTCAGGTGAACGGAAAAGTACGCGCCAAATTGACTGTGCCGGCTACAGCGTCGAATAAAGACGTAGAAGCACTGGCCCTGTCACAATCAAATGTTCAGCCGTTTACAGAAGGTAAAACAATCCGCAAGGTCATTGTTGTACCAGGTAAACTGGTTAACATTGTGGCGAACTAATGCGCCGTCTTTTTTCCATAAAATTGATTTTCACACTGGCAGTAACGTTAGTTACCGCCAGCTGTGGGTTTCATTTACGCAATGCGCAAACCTTACCCGTTGGCAGCAGTTATGTGCAGGTTGTCGCTGGTAAGCAAACTGCTCCTCTGGAAAAATCTGTGCTGGCACGCATGAAGGTGTACCAGATTAGCAGCGGTAGCACGGCACTCGAAAGCGAATCAGCCACTACAATCACACTTACGCTGCAACCGGAAAAACTCGACAGGCGATTACTGTCGGTATTTGCAACCGGTCAGGTTGCAGAATACGAGCTCATATATGGCGTTCGATTCAGTGCTACTTTTCCCGATGGACGTCAGCTGTCACAACAGTTCGAAGTGCTGCGGGAATATCAGGATGACCCCAAGCAGGTGCTGGCAAAATCCCGCGAACTTAACCTGGTGTTAAGTGAAATGCGTACAGAAGCAGCCGATCGTATTATTCGTATGCTATCCGGTCAGCTATAGGCTCTCGCAATCAATGCAAATTTTCCCCGACAAATTCATCCCCACACTGGAACGCGAGTTCAGGGGGTGTTATTTGATTTTTGGTGATGAGCCGCAGCAAAAATTTGAAATATTACAAGCGCTACGCAGCAAGGCCAAACAGCAGGGATTTACTGAACGCACAGTGTTGGTAGCGGATACCGACTTCAGTTGGAACACCCTCCTCGACGCCACACAAGCGATGTCGCTATTCGCCGACCGCACGCTAATCGAACTAGAGTTACCTACCGGTAAACCCGGAACCGAAGGCGCAGGACTACTTACAGACATTGCTGCAAACCTGTCGCCCGATACCTTGTTGATTATTCACGGCCCCCGTATCGGAAAAGATGTACAACGCACCAAGTGGTTCAAAGCGCTTGATAGTATTGGGGCATTTACCCTTTGCTATCCGCTGGAAGGCAACGCCTTATCCGGCTGGCTGTCAAGACGCTTACAACAATCCGGTTTTCAGTTCACGCCTGGTTGCGTAAAAATGCTGGCGGATTTCTGTGAAGGCAATTTGATGGCGGGTGCTCAGGAAATCGAAAAGCTCATTCTGGCCTACCCCGATAAGCAAATTGACGAACAAAAACTGAGTCAGGCTCTGGTTGATCAATCGCGTTTTAACGTGTTTCAGTTAGTCGATGTAATGCTACAGGGCGATAAGGAGCGATGTGTAAAAATGCTCTATCGACTTGAGTCGGAAGGCATTGAGCCAAACATTATTATTTGGGCGCTGATCCGCGAATGGCAAACCTTGTGGAATGTGTGTCAGTTGCAGCAAAGCCGACAGCCAATTGTGTGGCAAAAATTTGGGATCTGGCAAAATCGCCAGGGCTTTTATCAGCAGGCGTTAAAGCGACTGAACAGCGAACAATTAACGCGCATTGGCGATCAGCTTACCCAGGCAGATTTTCTGTTTAAACAGGAATCAGTGGTACGTCCTTATATCAAACTCGCCCACCTGTGTTTACTTTTTGCCGGAGTGCCATTGTTACACATGCCGTTAAGCGATACGGAAATGGCTGTCTGATGATTGCATTGTTAGGCGGTACGTTTAATCCGCCACATCAGGGCCATATCCGCGCCGGACTCGATGCCATTAATGAAATTGGTGTAGAAAAACTGGGGTTGCTGCCATGTAATGTGCCTCCGCACAAGATCGCACCGGAAACGACCACAACACACCGCTTAGCAATGCTTTCACTGGCAAGTCAGCAAGCCGAGCAACTCTATATCGAACCGATTGAACTTGAATTGCCAGCGCCCAATTACACGGTAAAAACCCTGGCCTATTTAAGACAGAGAGCGCCGCAAACCGGAATCTGCTTTTTGCTGGGCGAAGATTCGCTGTATAATCTGCCGTCCTGGTACGAATGGCAGCAACTCACCGAATACTGCCATATTGTGGTCATGAAACGTCCGTCCGACAACGGGCAACTGTCGGCTGAACTACAGGCGTGGTTAACACCAAGGCTAGTAACATCGCCAGACAAGTTGCATCAGATGCAACACGGCAGGGTTTACATTACCCATAGTAAGGATTATTCAGTGTCGTCTACGCAATTGCGCAGCGCACTTGGTCAGGATGGCCAGAACAATAACGCAGCATTAAACTGGCTGCATCCCGATGTCTTACACTATATTGAAACACATCAGTTATACCGTGCCGGATAGGCACTTGTGAGGAGAACTTTTGCAACACGAGCAACTCAAAGCCTTCGTAATCGACAAAATTGACGACATGAAAGGTCGTGATATTGTTGAGCTTAACGTTAAAGGTAAATCAACAATCACCGACACCCTGATCATTTGTTCTGGTAACTCAAAGCGCCATGTAAGCGCCATCGCCGAACACGTGCAACTCGAAGCCAAGCGTGCGGGACACCCGCCGTTAAACGTTGAGGGTAAAGGAACTGGTGACTGGGTACTGGTAGACCTGGGCGAAATTATTGTGCACATCATGCAAGATGAATCGCGGGATTTTTATCAGTTAGAAAAACTCTGGGGTTAATCCCCCCTGCCCAGGGAGTAAGCAGGCCGTGCGCATTCAGATTATTGCAGTGGGAAACAAAATGCCAGACTGGGTGACAACGGGCACCCAGGAGTTTTTGCGTCGTTTTCCTGCGGATATGCCAGTCAGCTTTGTCGAAATTCCGCCGGGGAAACGCGGCAAAAATGCCGACATTAAGCGCATTCTTCAAAAAGAAGGCGAAGCCATGATGGCGGCGATTGGTAAGAACCACAAAGTGGTTACCCTGGAAGTGACCGGTCGTCCATGGGATACCCCTACCCTTGCCAAACAACTTGATAGTTGGAAAATGGATGGCCGGGACGTGAGTTTACTGATCGGCGGCCCCGAAGGGCTGGCACCAGAATGCTGTGCACTTGCCGAACAACGCTGGTCACTCTCGGCACTCACTCTGCCACACCCCATGGTACGTATTATTGTAACCGAGGCGCTTTACCGGGCCTGGTCGGTTACCCAAAACCATCCCTATCACCGCGAGTAAGTTATGCCGATTAAGCGCCAGACAATTCGCGATCACACTGCAGAAGCCAATCTCTTTGCACGCCGTTCTGTTATTGCAGCGCTTATTGTTATTGCGCTGCTAGGTATGGTAGTAAGCAATTTGTACTACCTGCAGGTTAAACACTTTGAAGACTATCAAACGCGCTCAAATGGCAACCGTATTAAAGTAGTGCCAATTGCCCCCAACCGCGGACTGATTTACGACAGAAATGGTGTTTTACTGGCAGAGAACCGCCCGGTTTATAACCTGGAGGTGATCCCTGAACAGGTAAAAAAACTGGATGAAACGCTGTCAGAACTGCAGGTCCTGATGGGGATCACGGATGAAGAAATTGATGATTTTCGTCAGGCCTTAAGAGGGCAGCGCCGGTTCAAACCCGTAGCACTGCGCGCCCGTTTATCCGAAGAAGAAGTCGCCCGGTTTGCCAGTCGAAGCCATCTTTTTCCCGGTGTTTCAATTGAAGCCCGTTTAGCGCGCTTTTACCCCTACGGCGATTTACTCACGCATGTATTGGGTTACGTAGCCAAAATTAACAAAAAAGATCTGCAAAAAATAAAAGAAGCCGGATTAGAAGCCAACTATGCTGCCACCTACGACATAGGCAAGCTCGGTATTGAAAAATATCACGAGGATATTCTGCATGGGAAAGTGGGCTTTCAACAAGTTGAAGTAAACAGTCAGGGGCGCATTATCCGTACGCTGAATGTTGATCCACCCGAGCCAGGCCGCGACATAGTGCTGAACATTGATATTCGCCTGCAACAAGCTGCACAACAGGCACTGGAAGGCCAGCGCGGAACGGTTGTGTTGGCCTCCCCTCACACTGGCGGCATTCTGGCGATGTATTCAAACCCCAGTTACGACCCGAATCTGTTTGTGCATGGTATTAGCCGTAAAAATTATGCCGACCTGCTGAATTCACCGGACAGGCCGTTGATTAACCGCGCGACGCAAGGGCAATATCCCCCGGCTTCCACGGTAAAACCCTTATTAGCACTGCTAAGTCTGGAAACAGACACCATTGATAAGTCGTTTAAAATTAATGATAACGGACGATATTCATTACCGAATGTCAGTCACGTTTGGCGTGACTGGAAAAAATGGGGGCATGGCGAAGTAGATGTCACACGGTCAATAGAAATGTCCTGCGACACGTTCTACTATGAACTCGCCTATCAGATGGGCATTGATCTCATCAGCGATTACATGTCTGAATTTGGTTTTGGCGACTACACGGGCATCGATTTGTACGAAGAAAGCGACGCCAACATGCCCAGCCGTGGCTGGAAAAAAGCCCGTTATAATCAGCCCTGGTACATCGGCGATACCATATCAGTTGGTATTGGACAAGGCTACTGGACCACAACGCCTATTCAACTGGTACATGCCATGAACGCACTGGTGAATTACGGCGCACGGTTTGTTCCACAGATTTTACGCGGTTATTACCAGCCTGGCGGCGACGTAGAACTGGAACCACTAAAGTCATTGCGCCCGATTGAAATCAACAATCAGGACAACTGGGAAATCGTACTGGATGCCATGTACGGCACGGTTAACCGCGAGCATGGTACTGCCAGAACCGCATTTGTGGGCACAACTTATACCGCAGCAGGTAAAACGGGTACAGCTCAGCTTTTCTCAGTCGGGCAGAATGAAAAATACGATGCTAAGAAAATAGACGAAAGATTGCGCGACAACGCCATGTACGTCGGGTTCGCGCCTTACGAAAATCCGGAAATCACCGTGGCTGTGGTAATGGAAAATGCCGGCGGCGGCAGTTCAAACGCCGCCCCCATTGCCCGGATCATGATGGATGAATTTTTCCGTTTACACCCAGAAGCCATAAAGTATCCCAAAGCAGTGAAAGCCAACTGATATGATGAAAAAAACAACACTCAATGAGCGTCAATCGTCACTGTGGCAAACCCTGCACATAGACATTCCGTTGTTACTTGGACTACTGGTATTAATGGGTGTGGGTTTGATCACAATATATTCTGCCGGCGGCCAGGATATGGACCTGATCAACCGCCAGGTAATTCGACTCGGCATTGCCCTCTCGGTGATGTTTGTGCTGGCACAAGTCCCCCCGTTAGCGTTTCGGCGTCTGAGTGTTTACATTTACGGGGCCGGTATTCTTATGCTGGTCGCAGTTTTATTGTTTGGCGATATAGGCAAAGGCGCGCAGCGCTGGCTGGATTTGGGTTTTATTCGCTTTCAGCCTTCAGAGGCTATGAAACTGGCAGTTCCTATGATGATTGCCTGGTACATCAGTAAATACACCATGCCGCCTACGTTATCGCAAATCGTTATCGCATTTGTGCTGGTAGTGGTGCCCACCATTCTGATTGCAAAACAACCCGATCTTGGCACCTCGCTGCTCATCGCCAGTTCTGGTATTTTTGTTATCTTTCTCGCCGGAATGAGCTGGAAACTCATTGGAATGGTAGCAGCACTGGGCGGCGCGTTTTTACCAATCATGTGGATATTCCTGATGCAGGAATATCAAAAACAGCGGGTACTTACGTTTCTTAATCCGGAAAGCGACCCACTCGGTTCCGGCTATCACATTATTCAGTCAAAAATTGCCATTGGTTCGGGTGGTTTACATGGTAAGGGCTGGCTACAGGGAACACAGAGTCAGTTGGAATTCTTACCCGAGCGTCATACCGATTTTATTTTTGCGGTATTCAGCGAAGAATTTGGTTTGACCGGTGTGATCCTGCTGCTGGCTATTTACCTGTTTATCATTGTGCGCGGACTGATGCTGGCAGTGCGCGCACAGAACGCTTACAGTAAGCTGCTAGCGGGCAGTATCACGCTCACCTTCTTCGTATATGTGTTTGTGAACATGGGTATGGTGTCAGGAATATTACCCGTAGTAGGCGTTCCTCTGCCTTTAGTGAGTTATGGCGGCACGTCCATGGTGACTTTATTAGCGGGATTTGGCATTCTAATGGGTATCGGCACACAAAAACGCTTAATGTCGCGCTAAATGCAAAAGTTCACGTCGGTTTGTTTCTGGGTTTTAGTTATCAGCGGGCTAACGGCCTGTCAGGCACCATCGCGTTATACGCGAGCGGTAGATTCTGCACCTGACTTTGAGTATACCGAGCCCGAGATGGTTGATGCTGAGCCGCGCTACGAACCCTATCGCGAACAAAACAGCTTGCCCTATGAGGTGTTTGGCAAACGCTATCAGCCAATGACAACCGGCAAAGGTTTCGTGCAAACAGGTAATGCATCCTGGTATGGACAAAAGTTTCACGGCCATTTCACCTCCAACGGCGAAATTTACGACATGTTTGCCATGACGGCAGCACATAAAACCCTGCCATTACCGTCATATGTGCGTGTAACTAACCTCAGCAATCAGGAATCGGTTATTGTTCGCGTAAATGACCGGGGCCCATTTCATTCTGATCGGATAATTGATTTATCCTACGCTGCAGCCAAAAAACTGGGTTATCACAATAACGGTACCACCAGTGTTAAACTGGAAGTGATCTACGTGGATAAACAAAACATGGTTACAGTGGGTAACGAGCCACCGGTGCCTTATGCATTGTATGCGGGACAGTTGCCCAACGAGTCTGATTTACACATTGCCAGTGAAGCGGCCGACAAAGCCAACCTGATTACGCAAACCCAAACACCGCAGCCTACTCAGACTATTGATGCCGTATCTGCCCCTGCCGGGTCATCTCCTGTCGCAGTGACTACTCCCAGCTCAGACATCGCCAAGGGATATTACATTCAGGTGGCGGCTTTATCAGATGGTAAGCGCGCAAAGCAACTGTCTGACGGCCTGTCCAGCCTCTATCAGGTGCCTGCGCAGGTACCACTGATAGACGACATTTACCGTCTGAGGCTTGGCCCACTCACTGACCGGTTTCAGTTGCAAATGCTACTGGACGAGTTAAAAAAGAATGGCTATCCAGGCGCATATACCATTGAGGCGACACTCTAAACACTGAAATTGTTGGAGTGAATCCTACAACCAGTGAACTTGCAGCACAGAAAGGTTAATTAAACTTTTTTCACTTGCCCTAGTCCAACACCCTGGCATACGTTAGAATGCCGGAGTTTTATATTCTTCCTTTCCAACTAAAAAAACGGTAACACCATGCATAATAAAATAACGCGCGCTAAACCGTCTTTCTTGTCATCAGCGTTGATGGCACTGAGTCTATTTGCCAGTTCCGCATCCAATGCGGCCGTAGTCATTCCACCTGCGCCCAGCGTAGCTGCCTCAGGGTTTATCCTGATGGATTATGAAACAGGCCACATCATTGCAGACCAGAATGCAGACATGCAATTGGCACCGGCCAGTTTAACCAAAATCATGACAGTGTACGTAATTGGCAAAGAAATTCAGGCCGGTAATATCAGTCTTAATGACGAGGTAAAAATTACCGAAAACGCCTGGGCTAAGAACTTTCCGGACTCGTCCAAAATGTTCATTGAAGTAGGCACAACCGTAAAAGTCAGCGATTTGCTGCGCGGTATTATCGTGCAGTCGGGTAACGACGCCTGTGTTGCTATGGCGGAGCACATTGCAGGGTCTGAAAGTGCGTTCGCCAACATGATGAATGCACACGCTGCCAGCCTGGGTATGACCGCCAGTCACTTCACCAATAGCCACGGGTTACACGATGCTAATCACTATACCACACCGCGTGACATGGCCATTTTATCCCGGGCGTTAATTGAAGAAACACCCAACATGTACGCCATTTACAGCGAAAAAGAATTTACCTATAACGGAATCAAGCAGTACAACCGCAACAGCTTGTTATGGGATAAAAGCCTGAACGTAGATGGGATTAAAACCGGACATACTTCAGATGCAGGTTACAGCCTGATCACATCGGCTTATCAGGGTGATATGCGCTTAGTGTCGGTAGTAATGGGTACCGAAAGTGAACGCGCACGCAAAGAAGAAAACAAAAAGCTGTTGCGTTATGGTTTCCGCTTTTATGAAACAGTTACCCCTTACCAGGCTGGCGAAAGCTTTGTTGCCCACCGTATCTACATGGGCGACCGCGACACAGTGGATTTAGGCATAAATCAGTCTACGCCAATTACCATCCCACGCGGCCAGGTTGATAACCTGAAAGCTAACTTTGAAATAGACCGTAAACTGGAAGCACCGCTGGCCAAGGGCGAAGTGGTAGGCAAGCTATATATTCAGTTAGATGGCGAAGATGTAGCAACTTACCCGCTGGTGACACTACACGAAGTGAACGAAGGCGGTTTGTTCGATCGCATGATGGATTTTGTGTCGCTAAAACTCGGCTTAGACGACTAGCTATATCCAGCATTCAACTCACCACTTTACACCCCGGCGTGCGTATTTAACGCACGCCAAATCTGGCTTCACGCCTGTCAAATTGATACAATCCGCTGGTTTTCACTTTTGAGGTATTCGTCATGGACACTCGCTTCGACGAATTGTTAGATTTTCCAACAGTTCAGACGTTTAAAGTTATGGGCGTGGCCCACGAAGATTTGCCGAATCACGTTGTTGCGTGCCTGCAGATACACGCACCGGGCGACTATGCCCCAA
Source organism: Aestuariibacter sp. GS-14 (assembly GCF_006494365.1). GTDB lineage: Bacteria > Pseudomonadota > Gammaproteobacteria > Enterobacterales > Alteromonadaceae > Alteromonas > Alteromonas mangrovi. The sequence continues at coordinate 475,571 of NZ_VHIP01000002.1, read as the reverse complement.
CAGTTAAACCCAGTTCTAAAGGCAACTATCACTCGGTTTCCGTACAGGTTACCTGTACCAGTAAAGAACACATGGAAACCTTGTATAAAGAACTGGCAAAATTAGAATTAGTCAGGGTTGTACTGTAATACATGGGCGAAAACACGGTGATCATTCGCCAGTTAGGACGACAGTCTTATGAACCGGTCTGGCAACGGATGCAGAGTTTTACAGACACCCGCAACGACGACGCCCAGGATGAAATATGGTTAGTTGAGCACGATCCAGTGTTCACCCAGGGTCAGGCTGGTAAAGCTGAGCATGTGCTTATGCCTGGTGACATTCCGGTTGTTCAGGTAGATCGTGGCGGCCAGGTTACCTATCACGGTCCGGGTCAGCAGGTGGTTTATTTAATGCTGAATGTGCGTCGGCGCAAGTTAGGCGTTCGACAACTGGTTACGGCTATGGAAAATGCCGTGGTAGCAACGCTTGGCACGTACGGCATTACCGCCAATGCACGCCCTGATGCACCAGGTGTGTATGTTAACGGCCAAAAAATTTGTTCGTTGGGATTACGCATTCGCCGTGGATGTTCATTTCATGGCCTGGCGTTGAATGTGAATATGGATTTGGCACCGTTTCTGCGCATTAATCCTTGTGGATACGCCGGCATGGAAATGACTGACTGTGCCAGACTGGGTGGCCCGGATTCGCTGGATGAAGCCGGCGCGGTCTTGCTGAAATACTTATTGGCTGAATTAGCCATTGAGACTACACAAACAATAGAAGGCTTTAATGAGTAACGTAAAAGCAAAAGCCGGGGTCAAACTCCGTGATGATCAGAAAGTCAAACACATTCCGGTAACCATCATTCCTACTGAAAAGGAAGAGATGTTACGCAAGCCTGAGTGGATCAAGATCAAGCTGCCACGTACTACCGATAAAATCGACCACATTAAGCAAACACTGCGCAAAAACAACCTGCATTCGGTGTGTGAAGAAGCCAGCTGCCCTAACCTTGCAGAATGTTTTAATCACGGTACCGCCACCTTTATGATTCTAGGTGACATCTGTACCCGCCGCTGCCCGTTTTGTGATGTTGCGCACGGCAAACCCTTACCACCAAGCGCTGAAGAGCCTTTAAAACTGGCAACCACGATTAAAGAAATGAACCTGAAATACGTGGTAATTACCTCGGTTGACCGTGACGATTTGCGCGACGGCGGTGCTCAGCACTTTGTTGATTGCATAAACGCCATTCGCGAGCACAGCCCGAATACCACGATTGAAGTATTGGTTCCGGATTTCCGCGGTCGCATGGACCGGGCACTGGAAATTTTCAAAGCCGGGCCACCAGATGTATTTAATCATAACCTGGAAACCATCCCGCGCTTGTACCGTGAGTGTCGTCCGGGTGCAAATTATCAGTGGTCACTGGACTTATTGAAGAAATTTAAAGCACAACACCCGTCGATTCCCACCAAATCGGGCCTGATGATGGGGATGGGCGAAACGAAGGAAGAAATCGCTGAAGTATTGAAAGACTTACGCGCTCATGACGTAAACATGCTGACACTGGGGCAGTACCTGCAACCAAGCCGTCATCACTTCCCGGTTAAACGTTACGTTCACCCAAATGAATTCGATGAATTAGGCGCACTGGCTAAAGAAATTGGGTTTACTCACGCCGCTTGTGGTCCAATGGTACGTTCCAGTTACCACGCAGACCGTCAGGCCGCTGGCGAAGAAATTAAATAATAAACTCGGGAGCAGGTTGATAAACGACAACCTGCTTTTTACCCGCCCTTTTTGCTTGATACATTGCCACATCGGCGGCATTTAGCATTGAGGTTAACGACCTGCCAGCACTATTTGAATCACACACACCATAGCTGGCAGAGATTACCCGTCCATCCAACTGCTTTTTCGTACTTATCATGCTTAACTGCTGACTAATCAGCCAGGCAAATTGCTCAGCCTGACTGGCGTTAGTGGAAACGAGGAAGATGGCAATTTCCTCCCCCCCGATGCGTGCTACACTGAGCACTTGTGGAGTACGAAGCTCAAGGATAACGTTACTGACATTTTGCAACACCCAGTCCCCACTTTGATGCCCAAAACCGTCGTTCACCCATTTCAGATTATCCAAATCCAATAAAATCATGCTGCATGTTTCAGCATGATCTGGATTAGCTAGATACGCAGTCACCCGCTCGGTAAAACACCGGCGATTGTGCAACCCTGTTAAGGCATCTGTATTAGCCATCTTTACCAGCGTTTTGCGTTGTTGCTTATGACGATACAAGGTTACAAGCAACAACATAATCAACGAAACAGACAACACTGCCACTAAATACGTGTTCAGCATGCGTTGGTGACTAACGAGCAATTCGCGCTCCAATAAGGCATTTTGCTTCGCCAATGACTGCATTGCCCGTTCTGATGCAGCCAGGCTAAATTCCGCTTGGGCCACGGCCAGTTTTTTAGCCATGGCACTTTTTTGCTCCTGATGCCGCAAATCGTTCACGATCCTGAGCCAGTGATACGCTTGCGCATATTGATGTTGCTGTATTGCCAATTCTGACTTCAGTAAACTGGCCTTTATATAGCCTTGAAGATAATCAGTTAATACCGGGTTAGCTAGCAGGTCGTCTACGATTAACTCTGCCTGGTCATAACGTTGTAACGAAAATAACGCCAGCGCGTAGTGATTTTGAAGTGCCGCCCATAAATGAAAATAGTCGAGTTTTTTCACTTTGCTTTGATGGCTTTCTACAAACGCCACGGTTTCGCCATAGTCTTGCCTGCTATTGAGTAAATCGCTCCAGGTAACCAGGTAATCTATGGTGTAAACACTGGGTTGCAAGGCATCACATTGCTTTTGGAGTGTGTCTAACCAACTGTCATCAATATCAGAGGGATTCACACCTTTCTTTGCGGTAAATTCATAAGTAGTAAAACGGCAGTTAAGCACATCTGACATTGGCTCGGGGTAGCTGCGCGCGTCCATAATCAGCTGCAAGGCATCATTAAACAATTCTAAATGCAGGAAAAAAAACACCTGACCGATACGGGCAGTAAACCAGTCGCTATCGCGGGGGCTGCGGGACTGAATTTCGACTAATTCATCTACCAGTAATACGCCCTTTTCCCATTCTTTTAATCCTGCGTATAAACTAAGTAGAGTAGCCCGGGAGCGAAGGGCAAGACGGCCGCTATCATGTCTTATGGTAATCGGCTCCAGTAACTTTGCCGCTTTACTGATGTCGGAATTCATTGCTACGTGAAAGGCATGCAGGTAGTCGAGATAATCTTGTTCACTGCTTGAGAGCGTATAGCGACTGACTTTTTTTAAGAGTGCCAGCGACGCCTGGCGATCCATTACACGCAAGCTATCGGCTTGCTCTAACAGTTCGATGGCTTCCTGAGCGTGACTCAGTGGGCTGGTAAACACTATTATAAGCAGGAGGCATGACGTGAGGTGTCGCAGTACAGCAAATTTGATACACACCTCCAACACAGTTACATCTGAACACTACCAGGGTAAGCTAACCGACATGCCTGACTCAACCAATCATAGCAATAACGCGATGATTTTCTAGTGCCTTTCATCGTTTACAAGCGCGTCCCTTCAACTACGACGCCATACTGGCAGAGTATTCGTACACCCGGTTACGGCCGTACTGTTTCGACTGATACAAGGCTAAATCTGCTGCCGCATATAAATTATCGAGTTTATAACCGGCATGCGAACTGCACCCTACCCCGGCGCTCACGGTGAGCTTAAAATTATAGCCCGATTTATTGGTATCGATATTATCAATTGCCTGCCGGCATTCTTCTGCGATCCGCAATCCAACACTGCTGTCCTGCACCATCAGAGCGACACCAAATTCTTCGCCGCCCAATCGCCCTACAATGGCATTTTCAGTCACACTATCGCGAATAGTAGCAGCAACCTGTATAAGCGCCCAATCACCCACCTGATGACCATAGGTATCGTTAATATTTTTAAAGTGGTCTAAATCCAACAAGATCAACGACACCGCATTGTTGTTTTTTTGTGCCTGACTCAGAAGACTTTCTACGCTTTCAGTAAAGAAGCCACGGTTAGCAATTTTAGTCAAACCATCGGTATGTGCATAATAACGCAGTTTTGCCTGCACTTTACGGCTTCGAAACGACCAGAACAATAAGGTTGCCAAAAGCAGAGAAACTAAAGACAACGCAAGAAGCGAATTTTCCAGTTGTTCAGTGGTGAGTTGAGACTCCGTTTTTAATAAGTCATTTTGCTTGTCTAACAATTCAATCTGACTTTGCTTGGCGTCGACTTCAAACCAGGCTTTCTGAATAGCCATTTCATTTGCCAGTTTGCTTTCAAACATGCTTTTTTCAAGCGCCAGCTTTTCATTCAAATAATAATAAGCTTGATTGAAGTCTTGTTTTACTTCAGCTATTTGGCGCAACACGTCGTACATTTTGATCTTGTCGCCAACAAAACTGTCTATGTTATCGAAACCAGCCACCAGTTCAGCATATTGCTGTGCCTTGTCATATTGCTTCAAAGCCAGGTACAGAGAAGCGTACTCATTGTACAAGTCAATTAATTGGGAATCCTGGCGGAATTTTTCGGTCTGAACAAGGGTAAGCTCAACAACATTTAATGCTTCCTGATAACGGGCCTGTTGTTTAAGCCACTTGATTTTCCAAATTGCAATGTTAACTAATTCATAATCGAGATCAGCGGCGTTACAAACAGCATCCGTTTCAGTAAAATCAGAAAGTACAAGCTGTTTATAATCCAGGCTAACAATTGAATCTAACTTAACTTCCATCGATAAACACTTGTGAAACAGGTCGATGTCTTCCAATGACAACGCTCTTTCGGCAAAGTGTAAGGCGGTTTCTGGCTGATTAATTTGCTTATATATCAATGCCAACGCAATATATGCTGCCGGCCGATACGTTGATTCAGGGTATTTCTGCAGGAGTGCCAGGAGTTCTTCGACACGATAAAATCCTTCCTGCCATTGTTTTTTAGCGCCAAGTAAATTAATTAGAGAGCTAAGTGTGCGAATGCGAATATCGGCGTTCTTGGTAATCTCCAGGAGCGCTGAATACTCGGTAATTACAGCATCCAGATCGCCGTCAAAGGTAAGAAAATACGCACTCAAATACTGATAATACTCGCGCTCGTCTGAACTCAATGCACTCATGGGTATTGCAATGAGGCGCTCACGGCTTTGCTCTGGACTTGATAGACGGCCTCGATCAATATCAGCTAACTCAAAGCTGTAGTTAGTTTGACAAAAAGCAGAATGTGTCCATAAATTCAACACAAAAAAGAGAACACTGGATGCGCAAAATAGACGATGCATACTGCTTCTTAATGCACCAACAACTAAACGGAAACAGATTCGGGTTTAGGTTCTTTAGGCTTTTCCTCTTCAGGCGAATCTGGCTTGACTATCGTGAGTGCGGGTTGATTCTCAGTGTCTGACATAGATACCATTAGCGCTTCTAATTCTGCGCGGTCTTGTTCAGTCAATTGTGACAAATCAGAAGCAGGATCAACACCCAGTTTTTCTAAAATTTTAATAGCAGTCATTATTGTACCTTTTATATCCATTCGGGTTTGTATTGCCTAACGTTCTTTTTACCACGCTATGCGCCGGAAATCGATTTTAATTGCGCAACAATCGCATGATTTGGCCTTAATTTTTTACCCGGAGGAATCACTAATGTTGAAATGAGTGACACGTCTGCATTGGGTAATTCTTGCAACGAAAACCAGACTATTTTGGGTTGTTGCGTTGGCAAAAAAGGAGATTCATATATCGCAATCTTATGATCAGGCGCATAGTGTTCCAGCAGCATGTTCATAAGCACAGTTCGCTCCTGCGGCCCGGTTTGCTTTGGTGTCATCGACAAATCCCCGGCATGCCCCAGTTGCCATAATATCAGATAGGCAGTTGGGTCTATTACGCGCTCGTAAAACATAAACTGGCTGGTTTCAAAAGACTGGCATCCATAGGCGCCTGGGTCGATCCCCATGTCTGCATATAAACACGCATCAGCAGAAATCCCCGGTTCCATCCATGCGGTAAAGCCCTCTTCCCTTGCCTGTTTTATTGCGGCATGCGGTACCTGTGCAAACACCCCCGGATGACCGTAAAACACACCTACAACCCGCAGCCCGCTGCGAACTGCATCCATCAGTGCTTGTTGCATTTCTGTGTAGGTTTGTCCGCGGTCTTTATTTTTACCGTACAGCCCTTGCAATGAACGGACATCCGGGTGCATGGTAGCAATCCACTTTTCAATCACCGGATGACAACTACTGAACACTACATCGGCCTGGGAAATATGATTCCGACACCGCTCTGACATGTGCGCACCAAGCACAATACCAGGGCCTACACACACCAAACTTCCCGCTTTTACCGCCATGCTTTAATCCTGTATACACTGCTTTTCTGTCTATCGGCTAAAAAACCAATAATCGAATAGATTAATATAAAAAAATCGCATATTCGAGTTATTCCTCAGGTTTATAACGACTGACTGTACCCAGCGCAGCAAGGCTTGCTACAATGAATAAAAATACAAGAACGACACAGACTATGCGTAAACACATTTATATTGCCTACACGGGCGGCACAATCGGTATGCGCCCATCGGCGCAAGGTTATGTACCTGCTCCGGGTTTTCTGGCACAAACGCTGGCTAACATGCCGGAATTTCACCGCGAAGAAATGCCACTCTACACATTACATGAATACGATGAGCTAATGGACTCATCGGATATGAGTCCGACAGACTGGCAACATATTGCAGATGATATTGCCAATCATTACGACCAATACGACGGTTTTATTATCCTGCATGGCACCGATACCATGGCGTATACAGCATCAGCATTGAGTTTTATGCTGGAGAATCTGGGCAAGCCGGTGATCATTACCGGCTCACAAATCCCCTTTGCAGAACTGCGTTCTGACGGACAGGAAAACCTGCTTAACGCCCTGTATATTGCCGCCAATTATCCCATTGCGGAAGTCAGTTTATATTTCAATAACAAGCTACTGCGCGGAAATCGCAGCCGTAAAGTGGATGCAGACGGCTTTGATGCCTTTGACTCACCGAACTTCCCGCCGCTGCTGGAAGCCGGGATCAGCATTCGGGTAAAAGCGGGCAAAATCACACTGCCCACTCCCCATACGTTAAAAGTGAATCCGGTAAAGGCGCAACCCATCGGACTGGTAAGCCTGTACCCGGGTATATCACCTGCGGTAATTGAAAACACCATTCAACAACCGGTAAATGCGCTGATCCTGCTGAGTTATGGTGTTGGCAATGCGCCGCAAAATCCCGCCTTGCTTGCTCAGCTTAAACTGGCCGCCGAGCGCGACATAGTGGTAATCAACTGTACCCAGTGTTTGCGGGGAAAAGTTAACATGGGTGGCTATAAAACCGGCCATGGCTTATCGCAGATAGGTGTAGTATCCGGGCATGATATGACGCCGGAAGCAACGCTGGCCAAGCTGCACTGTCTGCTTAGCCAATCGCTGACGGTAGAAGCGCTTAAACACGCACTCACACACAACCTGCGCGGCGAACTCACTGAATAAAGGTACACCAATGCAATACAGCGGTAACTTAAGTAAAATGCGGGTGAGCGCCAGCAACGATTGCGTAGCTCAGTATACGCTCGCTCTTGGCGGGCACGATATCGACATGAACGACCTGATAGGCCAGTCTGTAGACTTAACCTACCATGGTGAAATTCATTGTGTAAATTGTGAACGAACCACAAAAAAAAGCTTTAATCAGGGCTACTGCTACCCTTGCATGATGAAGCTCGCGGAATGCGATACCTGCATTATTAAACCGGAGTTGTGTCACTATCAACAAGGTACCTGCCGCGATCCGCAATGGGGTGAAACACATTGTTTATCGGATCACTTCGTATACCTTGCCAATACCGGGAACATGAAAGTGGGAATCACCCGCCACGTTAGCGATGGCATATCCAGTCGTTGGATAGATCAGGGGGCGACTCAGGCAACCGTTATGTTGCGCGTACCAGACAGATTAACCAGTGGGCGTATTGAAAAACTCTGCACCCAGTTTATTGGTGATAAAACCAATTGGCGAACCATGCTTAAAGGCCCGGCTGAGCATCAGGATTTAACCGCCCTGAAACAACGTTTGCTGGCAGAACTCGATGATGAGTTGAACAAGATTGCTCAGGAGAAGGGTTTACAGGCGTTCGCACCGGTAGACGACACACTGCACACAATTAGTTATCCGGTTGATACTTATCCAGTGAAAATTAAATCGCTGAACCTGGACAAAACACCGCAATTCAGCGGTGTTCTGACTGGCATAAAAGGCCAGTACTGGATCCTGGATGAAGACAGGGTAATTAATATCCGCAAATTTGCCGGATATAAAGTAACGCTGACGGTATAGCAAAAACGGGTGTCAGACTTCGCTGCCACCCATTTCCAGTGCCAACTCGTCTAATTGCGCTAGCATGGTATCAAAACCACCGGTTTTAATCCGATACGACACTTTAACGTGAAAATTGCTCTGACCGTACTTCACCTTCAGGTTATCGGCCTGGAGGTGTTTAGCGGTATTTAGAAAACGGTATGCCTGAGGCTGGCTTTCAAACGCGTACTCGATAGCGTTTTGCATTACACCCCCGCCACCGGCAACACGTAATAGCTCAGAATATCACGCAAACGCTGCTCCCAGCCTGCGCCAGTCGACGATTCAAACGCGCCTGCACTGGCAATTAACCCCGCAATAAGCACGTTAGGCTCAGGCAACGCATTACCACTCAGTTTGCTTTGCATTAATTGCAATTGCACCGTTGAACGCGCAGACTCGTATTCAGCTGGGGAAGGTAGTTGCGCCAGTACCTCAAGCATCAGCAAATCGTGTTGTAATGCTTCCTCGTTTTGCAATGCACTGCCCTTCCACCAACTGTTAGGTAAATCCGGTGCCTGTTCAGACAAACTGCCTGCATCAGTTCCCTGTTGTTTACTGATTTCATCAATAACGACATCAATTTGCTCGCCCCACAACTCATGCTGTTGCAACGTAAGCGCATCCTGTAAGGTCGATTGTACTTTGCGCAGTTGCAACTCCAGACCTTTGCGCTCCTTGGGATTCATCGACATCTTAGACAGCGAATCAGCCAGTGAATCCAGCGCCGTTTGCTGAGAAGCCTGCGCGGCATCGTCGATCTCTGCCTTCAATTTATCCAGCGCTTGCAGCCATTGTTGTGACTCCGAGCGTTGTTGGTGACGCGCTTGCTGTTGCTGTGACTTTGCTCTGGCAAACACGTCATCATTGGCCGCTTTAAACGCAAACCACAATTTAGATTCAACACGCTTGCCCGCAGGACCGGTTTGCTTCCACTGCTGTTGAAGCGCCTTTGCCTGCTCGCTGGCTTCAATGGCATTGTCGGCTTTACTCAATGCCTCAGTCTGGCTTACCAGTTGCTCTTTAATTTCGCGGTTACGCTGGATCCAAGGAGACAACAGGTTGTTAACCTGCTCGCTTACTGCATCCCACTGCGTCCGAAGCTGGCTGTAACGCTCTGCATCGGTTTGCGGAGCCTGCTGCCATTGTTTTTTCAGCGCTTCAAAACGGGTGTAGCGATCTGATTGCTCCACCGTGTCTTCAATTAGTGCAGACAATGCCGATATCAGCTGTAAACGCTCTTCGGCAGCGTTCGCCTGTGCAGTCTCCAATTCAGCGAAATAGACACGACATGGGACAAAGGCTTCTTCCAACAACGCGTTAAACTGTTGGTTTAGTGATTCGTCATCATCGCTCCCCGTGCTACCTAAACTTTGCCATTGTTGGCGAAGTACTTTTACTGCCTTAGCGCGCCCTGGCATGTCGGTATCGGTGGTTGCAACCAGTGCCTGAGCCTGCTCAATCAGTTGTGGTTTACGCGGTGCAGCAATGTAGTTTTGCCAGCCTTCCAGTCGGGCAATATCGGCTTCAATCTGGAGATACCGCTTTTCAATTACTTGTTGAGTGGCAACGGGCATTTGCTGATAAATTTCAGACAACTTAGCAAACCTGACCATAGCCGACTTAAACTTGCCTTGCACAATCAAATTATCAATGATGTTGATGTGCTTACGGCAGGCTTTTAACGCCGACTGTTGCTCTGCTTGCTGCTTTTGCTTTTGTGCATTGAGCAATTTATTCAGCGCTTTCCACTGGGTTAGCAAAAATGAAGGCACCACCACCATTTCACTGGTGCATTGTTTCCACGTTTGCTGGATATTGTCGGCGTTCAGGGTGGTTGAATCTTCGTCACCGGATTCGGCCTCTTGCTTCCAACGCTGTAATTGCGCCTGCAACTCAGTAACCTGACGCTGCAGCGCCGGCAAGCTGTCCCAGATATGTCGATAGCTTTCCAGCAGGCTTTCAATTTCTTCAGCAGGCGCTTCGAAGGCTTGTAGTGCTTCAATTGCAGCTTCGGCGGCTTTCACTGCTTGCTGAAATTCGCTCACCTCACCCAGACTCAAACTCAGCAGTTGTTCACCCTGAAGTTTGTTGTGATACTGCTTTACCCGTTCTACAGTTTCGGCTACTTGCTGCTTAGCCTCGCGGTGAGCGCCCGCCTGCTGAGCCTCACGCCAGGGACCTTCCAGGCGCGCTAAATGCCGATGCAGTTTGTCTGCAATCGTGTGATATTTTTGCTCAAACGCTTCACGAGTAGTTACATCCAGGCAGTGGAATTCTACTATTGAAGTCTGGTACTCATCGTTGAGTGCGCTAAACTGATTGTGCACCAGCAGATAGTCTGATTTGTCGAGCAACGCCTGCATTTTCGACAGAACCATTGTGCAATTCCTGGCGACATCGACGGGCTTTTGCGCCAGCTGTTTGAGTACTTCTATACGCGCCTGAATGAGTGCTTCGGTTTCATTGTCACTGCATTTTTTAAGCGCTTTTAACAGCAACTCTACTTCAACACAGTTATTCACCAGACACCGCTTTAGTCCTGATGACGGGGTTAACGTCATCAAGTCAAAATACAATGCTGCTTTACCTACCCGCTCAATAGCCTGCAATACAAATGATTCATCATCGTGTAATTCGGTCATTAATGGCAAACAGCGTAAAACCTGCTCAGCCGGAGCGGATTTCAGCAAGTATTCCTTAGCTTCTTTCTGACTAAGTTGTTGCGACCCGTCGATAAGAGCGCATTCGACTTTGGCCTGAGCGGCACCGCGCAAGCGAGGGTTGCGCGCAATTTGAGACATCTTGAGCCACAATGCAAATGTGTCAAGCTTCTCTAAAGCAGCAAGACTTACGCGCTCATCGTCATCATTAAATGCCAATTCGTGCAAAATGCGCTTTTCGTTTTGCGAATCGGGCGATAATTTTTCAATGGCTTTTAACCGGGTATCCGGGTCGTTACTATTATGGGAAGGCGCGAAAAATCGACTAAATATCATCCTGCTTAAACCGGGCTATGGAAGTTTCATTGGATTGTGACTCACGCAATTCCTGGCGTAATTCACTTTTGCTTTTGTGCACGATCTCGCCGCTCTCACCCACTGTCATGTGCTCGTTAGTGCGCGCAACACGGGCCTGATATAACAATACCGCTTGAAGACAATTCTCTTTCTGGTCTTCCGACAGCGGTTTACCATCCGGCCATTTGCCGGTTTCAACCGCTTGACGGAGCCTGTCATAAACCTCTGGCGTCATGGCTGCCAGAATTTGCTCTACATTCATTTTGCTGACCGCTTTAACAACACGATTCTTACACGGTTAATGCCGTACCATAAAAAGCCACACACGCAACCCAGTACTGCCAGATTATGCTGCAGATCGCCGGGCGATGCGCCGCCCCAATACATAAAACCAAACCCGCCAATAAACAACAACATAGCCAGCATGGATTGGTTTTGAATACTGTGCATCTTTTTGAAACGCTGCATACTGTGTTTGCGTTCGATATCTTCAACTGAAGCATCCTGATAAGCAAAATCGCAATGTGTACAGGACTTCGCTTTGTCCGACATTTTCTTACCGCATGAAGGACAGTCAATTAACGCCATATTATCTCCCAAAAAGTGTCAGATGAATGTCCGACAACATAACCGGACATATCAAAAAGCCAGGTATGGACCCTGGCTTTTACACCGGCTTGTTTTGTACTTAAAACAAACCAGACTGGTTTAATTTTATTTCTTGTCTTTAACGCTTTGCCAGTATTGATCAACCGTTTGCTTCATTTCTTTACTCAGCAACACAAGTCCGAACAGGTTTGGCAATGTCATTACAACAATGGCCACGGCCGATAGCGCCCATACCAGTGTTGTATCAGAAAACGAAGCCCACACAAACCCGGCCACATAAATTACACGGTAAGGCATAATAGAACGTGGGCCTAACAGATAGGTCATTGCACGGTCACCGTAGTAAGACCAGGCAATTGCCGTAGAGAATGCAAACAATAACAATCCTATCGACACAATATACTGACCAAAATCACCAAACCAACCGCGGGTAAAAGCTATGGTGGTGAGGGTAGCAGAGTGTACCAGTGATTTACCCTTAACTATCAGGTTTTCTTTTACGGGTTTACCGTCTTTAATTTGCAGTGTGCCGGTAAACGGATCATCATCACCCACTAAAAACTGCACGTCTTCGGCTACTGAACGAGCGTTGATCAGTGTGTATCCGCTGGTTACGGAGGTACCATTTACCACTGATAAGGTACCAGTGAACGGTTGCACATCACTTTCACCCGTGCTGTTCAGATATCCGTAAAGCTGCACTTTGTCGGCATCTACCTTGTCTGAATATTCACCGGCAACGAACACCATATCGGAACGGTCAAACACGTTTTCGTGCTTTTCTTTCCACACGCCAGACGACAGGATAACCAAACCGGTTAACGTACAAATGATAATGGTATCGATAAAGGGTTCAAGCAGCGACACCATGCCCTCTGAGGCGGGCTCTTTGGTTTTTGCCGCAGCATGGGCAATGGGCGCAGAACCCTGACCCGCTTCGTTTGAGAATAATCCCCGGTTTACACCGCGGTTAAACGCATAGGCTAACGACGCACCAAGGAAACCACCCGCAGCAGCCGAACCGGTAAACGCATCACTGATCACAGCCGCAAAAGATGGCAGGATATTTTCGGCATTCGCAAGAATAACTGCCAGAGCACCAATTAAATAGATAACCGCCATGAAGGGAACGATACGGGCAGTTACCGCAGCAATCCGCTGGATCCCACCTAATATAACCAACGCCAGTAAAATACCCAGTACACTGCCCACAATCCAGGGTTCAAAACCAAACGTTGCTTCAATGCTGGTTGCAATACCGTTACTCTGTGGCAGGTTACCTGTACCAAACGAACTCACTACCGTCGCAATCGCAAATGCCACTGCCAGCCATTTCATGTTCAGGCGTCGATCCATAAAATACATCGGACCACCGGCCATGGTGCCATCTTCAGTTTGCACGCGGTATTTGTGCGATAAGGTTACTTCCACGAATTTTGTGGTCATACCTAAAAAGGCGGTTGCCCACATCCAGAACAAGGCCGCAGGGCCGCCGAGGAAAATAGCAAACGCCACACCACTGATATTACCGGTGCCCACCGTACCAGACAACGCCGTTGTCAGTGCGCGAAAATGGGTAGTATCACCCGGGTCGTCACTGTGATCGTACTTGCCAGTTACCACTTTCCAGGCATGTGCGAAAAAGCGAATTTGTGGAAATTTAAGGTAGATTGTAAAAAACAAACCTACCCCGAGTAGTACGAAAGGAAACCAATCGGCTCCCCCTAACATGCCATCCAATGACACTAAAAAGTTATACAAGCCTTCCAAACCGAGTTCCCCTTGTTGTTAAAGTTTATTGTTGTTATGTCCTAACGAAGGTGTGAGACCACAGCTCTGGTTGCCACCAGCAGGTCCTCACCAAACTGTTGGCATCGCTGAGCAGACCAGCCAAACAGTGGATCAGGTAAATTATTATTATCTTTAAACGGCATCTCAACTGTATACGCCAAACAGGTAAATGCCTGACCTACCGCATTAGATGCAATAGTTAAATTCGCCTGGCCAGGAGCGTCTTTGGCGTAGCCGTACTCGTCCTGAAACTCAGGTGTGGCTTGCAGCAACGCTTGTTTGAAACGGCTTTCCAGATCTGCCAGGTGTGCAGAATACGCAGGAATTCCCTCGCTACCAGCTACAAAATTGTAAGGTAAGGCTTCATCACCATGCAGGTCCAGATACATATCCACACCAATCTCACGCATAGCGTTGAGCACATAATACACTTCCGGGCTTTTTTCCAGTGAAGGTGTGGCCCATTCGCGATTCAGGTTTATCCCTGCCGCGTTGGTTCTCAAGTGGCCGCGAACACTGCCGTCGGGATTCATATTCGGTACGATGTAGAATACCGCATCATTTAACAACGCCCGGGCAACGCCATCCTGGTCGTCTAACAAGCGGTTAATCATCCCCTCTGCACACCACTCGGCCATTGATTCGCCTGGATGCTGACGTGCGGTAATCCAAATTTTCCGCTTGGCGTCATCTTCTTCGCCGATAACCAGCATTGATAAATCGCGGCCATCCAGCGTTTCCCCCAAGAAACGCAATTCACATTGCGCTGCACATTGTGCATCCGAGAGCAGATCAAGGTGACGTTCGTAGCTGTATGGCGTGAAGTAAGCAAAATAAACCTGAGCGTGTTCCAATGCCAGGCTAAAGGTAAGGCTATCGCCATCGAATTCACTCTCTACCCGAAACCAGGTTTGTCGGTCGTAGGAAGCACAGACATTGTACCCTTCCCAACCTTTTGGATAGGCAGATTTAGCCAGTTCGGTAATACGCAGGGTGTGTAGTTGATTTACTTCACCACGGAGACCAAAATGAAACCACTGGTAAAAGTCGGATTGGTTATCTTTGTTGATCGCCAGCACAATATTGTTAGGATCATCGGCTTGAATGACGCGGATGTTACCGCTGTCGAATTGACTTGAAATATGCATCTGTCTTTATTGTTATCAATTTTGGGCTAATTTAACACAGTCGCGAAGAACATTGCCATGGCGTTGGACCGCGAAATCGCCGTTTTTGTAGTAAGTGTTTAACATTTATACGGATTGCCGAACGGATTGCCGAATGGAATGCCGAACGGATTGACGACGGATTGCCCTACCCGTTAACTAACAAAAAACGCGCTGAGGCTATGACACCAACAGCGCGCTGATTCTGAAACCGTTAAAAAGGCAATTAACGCGGTAAGGTAGGAATACAGATCCCAGCCATGTCCATTGCTACTCGTAATACCTGACAGCTGTAGCCAAATTCATTGTCGTACCACACATACAGAGTAAGACGGTTTTCCGCCACAATGGTTGCCTGTGAGTCTACAACCGAAGCGGCGCGTGAGCCCACTAAGTCCGTTGATACAATCTCGGTAGACGCCGTGTAATCAATCTGATGTTGCAATGATGAGAACAGCGCGGTATCACGCAGGAATTCATTTACGGAGATCTTATCAGTGGCTTTTTCCAGATTTAGATTAAGGATCGCCATAGATACGTTAGGCGTAGGTACACGAATAGCATTACCGGTTAATTTACCTGCCAGTTTCGGATAGGCTTTCGCAACCGCTTTAGCTGCACCCGTTTCAGTGATAACCATGTTCAACGGTGCACTGCGACCACGGCGCTCTGCTTTGTGATAGTTGTCGATCAGATTTTGGTCATTCGTATAAGAATGCACGGTTTCAACGTGACCATTTACTATGCCGTATTCCTGATCCAGTGCTTTGAGCACAGGTGTGATTGCGTTGGTAGTACAGCTGGCAGCCGACATAATAGTGTCTTCTGGCAGAATATCGGCCTGGTTTACCCCATGCACAATGTTCTTAATGTCACCCTTGCCAGGTGCAGTTAACAATACTTTAGCGGTGCCTTTGGCCTTTAGGTGTAAACCCAGGCCATCGCGGTCTCGCCACATACCGGTATTGTCGATTACCAGTGCGTTGTTAATACCGTAAGCAGTGTAATCCACCTCATCCGGGCTATTTGCATAAATTACCTGAATATACGAACCATTGGCTTTCAGCGCTTTGCGCTCGTGATCGATGGTAATGCTACCGTTGAATGGTCCATGCACAGAATCGCGACGCAGTAAGCTGGCGCGTTTTTCCAAATCGCCATCTTTACCACCGCGCACAACGATGGCACGCAGACGCAATTTGTTGTTTTGCCCCTGACGTTCAATAAGCAAGCGGGCAAGCAAACGTCCGATTCGACCAAAACCGTATAGCACAACGTCCTGAGGAACCTGCTCATCAGATTTGTTGACTACATCGGCAAGTTTGTCGTGCAAATAAGCATTGAGGTCTGTTTTATCAACTGCGCTGCCATAATGGAAATCGAAGGCCAATTTACCAATATCTATTTGTACCGGTGCCAGTTGCATGGTGCTGATGGCTTCAAGGAGTGGAAAGCTCTCACGTAAGCGAAGTTTGATGCCTTCATGCAGACGGACTTTACGATGAGCTTTGATTACATCGATGGCACTTGCATTCAATAAAGTGCGGCCGTACACGGTGATCTCAACAGATTTGTTGCGGTACAGCTTGCCAATAATTGGCAACATCATTTCTGCGTATTCCTGGCGTTCCTGCCAGCTAGCTTGCAATTCTTGCTCAAAGGGTTGGTTCATACTAGTGCCTTCATCAAATAAATCATGTATAAAATTGACGATGTAACCAGGCACAAGCATGTTTGTTACGATTGAGCAGTTAAGGCATCAATCGTTAGTGTCAGCCCTGTGCCGTGTTGGGCGACATTCTAATTAAACACAAAGGGAACTCCAAATTGTTGAAAAATTTCAAAAAATATAAAAAACACCGCGCTAAACAACAATTATTTAGTAATTTTTCCACACATTCTCGCTGGCTGCTAATAGCTATCCTTGCTGTTTTCATGTCTGGTTGCGGCGACTTGTTTGAACCAACCGTCAAGTCAATTTGTGAAGACTATCCGCATTTTTGTGCCGATCTTAATGAAGATGGCTGGTGCCGTGCTGAAAAATCCGACATTATTCGCCACCGATACAATTACCAGAATGACGACAGCGATCGCCCCAAATATGATTTGCTGTTGAATTACGAAGCGTACGAATCCTGCATCGCCAAAGCCTCGCAAATCGAGCACAAAAAATACCGTGAACGCGAATTTGGACGCAAAGAAGCAGCCGTTACTGCGAACAAGGCATTGCGTCAGCTGATTTGGCAAACCCGCCATTCAACCGACCCATATGTGTCTTATTATCAATGGTCTAGATTTGGCCACGAAGATGCCAAAGCACGTTTCATCAGCGCTGCCAGAGCCGGTATTTTTACTGAGCCCAAGTACTATGTTGACCTGGCCAGTATCATGGTTGCACAAGACCCGATTGCCGCCCGCAACGCATTGTTTATGGCACTGGCTCAATATGCGAATGTTGACTCAGAAATTGATGGCAGCATCACCAGTCAGTTAGCCAGTCTGTCGCTAAAAATGGAAAATTACCGGATGGCTTACGTATGGACCAAAGTGTCAAACCACTTTGCGAAGTCGATTGACGAGAGTCAGTTGGTCGCACTGGCAACGCAATTTTCGTTACCTGTGGACATACTGGACCAATTATCGGACGACATTGAGGATGCGATCAGTGGCAGAGAATTTGATGCGTTTGCCATGAAAATCGATCAGTTGTAACGAAAATCTGAAACTAAATTACACAAAAAAAATCTGATTTTTTTGCATACTCATTATTCCGGCGGGTAATAACAGCTGATTACCTGCCACAAACACACCCTATCTCAGTTGACGGTCAAGATGGTAAGCAGTTCTTCTTCCAGTCTTATCTATTGAACGGGTCAGTCAAACGGCTCAGCCGAACACGCCTTCCTCCCTAACCATCCGCATTTTCAATTTTAAACGTCAGGCTCACCGAATTCACGCAGTAGCGTTGGCCGGTTGGCGCAGGACCATCTTCAAATACGTGACCCAAATGCGCATTACACGGTTTACAAAAGATCTCGGTACGACGCATGCCATGACTTTCATCAAAGCGGTAACCTACATTATTGCTGTTGGTCTGGGCATAAAACGATGGCCATCCACAACCGGCGTCAAATTTGGTGAGGGAACTAAATAGCTCTGCGCCGCAACATTTACACAAATACAAGCCATCGCGGCTTTCATGCAACAATTCACCGGTAAACGGCCGCTCTGTGCCAGACAAACGCGTTACCCGGTATTCTTCATCAGTTAACTTTTCACGCCAGGGATCAGTTTGCATTGTGTCACTCCATTCAATACGACTCACCGCATTACTATAGCAAGACATAGTTAGCTAAGCATGCAGAAACGAAAGACGCGCTGTGTAGCGCGTCTTTTCTAATGATTAAATAAGGCGTTCAGGCCGGTCTGGATCACTCCATTCGGTGTGATATTTCTGACCAGCAGGTTTATCCGTGCGCTGGTAGGTGTGCGCGCCAAAGTAATCACGCTGCCCTTGCAACAGATTTGCCGGTAACACTGCCGTGCGGTAAGAATCGTAATAACTGAGTGCAGACATCATTGCCGGGCACGGAATACCCTGCACAGCACTTAACGCCACCGCACTGCGCCAATCATCCTGGTGACTGGCCAATTGTTCAACAAAGAACGGCGCCATCAACAGGTTAGGCAAATCAGGTTGTTTCTCGAACGCTTGTGTAATGGATTGCAGGAAGACTGCGCGAATAATACATCCTGCTCGCCAAATTTTGGCTATTTCAGCAAACTGTAACGTCCAGCCTTGCTCTTTGGCAGCGCTATCCATTAACTGAAATCCTTGTGCATAGGCACAAATTTTCGAACAGTAAAGTGCGTTCTCCAGTTGGCGAATAACAGTTTCGCGCTGGCTTGCATCAATAATAGCAGCAGACGGACCAGCTAAGGTGTTGGCAGCAGCAACGCGCTCTGTTTTCAAGCTAGACAGACTGCGCGCAAAAACGGCCTGAGCAATGGTTTGCGCCGGACTACCGATTTGTAAGGCACTTACTGCTGTCCATAAGCCGGTTCCTTTTTGACCGGCTTTATCCAGGATCACATCAACCAATGGTTGTTGAGATTCAGCGTCAGTTTGTTCAAGCACTTCAGCGCTGATTTCAATTAGATAAGAATCCAGCGGACCTTGCGTCCATTTGCGAAACACCGCAGCAATCTCGGCAGGCGACATACCAAGCGCAACACGCATAACATGATAAGTTTCACAAATCAGTTGCATATCGGCATATTCGATGCCGTTGTGTACCATTTTTACATAGTGACCAGCGCCATTGGGGCCAATGTACGCCGCACATGGCTCACCTTGCGTTACCGGCTTACCCGGCTCAGCTGTTTCAATAGGCTTGCCTGTTGCAGGGTCGACTTTCGCAGCGATTGCTTTAAGCATGGGCGCAACGCGTTGCCAGGCTTGTTCAGAGCCCGATGGCATCAGAGAAGGACCGAATCGCGCCCCCACTTCGCCACCGGAAACTGCAGTTGTGAAGAATAGAAATTTATCTGCGTATTTTTGTTCACGCGCAACAGAGTCGGTCCACAGGCTGTTGCCCGTGTCGATAACAACATCATCACTGCGTAAACCAGCATCAATTAATTGTTGGCACACTGCATCTACGGCATTACCCGCTGGGATAGATAACAAAATCACCGCGGGTGATTTTAGCAATCCGAGTACTGATTCAAGGTTGTTGGCAGGAATAATTCTCGCGGGTTTACTACCGCGCTCTTTTTCATCCTGCTGGACAATGGCATCTATGCGTCCGGCATCCAGGTCAAAACAAGCAACCTGATAACCATGATCCGCCAAATTCAGCGCCAGGTTTTTACCCATCACGCCTAACCCCACAACACCAATATCGCATGAATTGGCTTGTGCTTGATCGCCACTTGCTCGCATGAAACTGCCCTCAGACTTATGATGGGTGCGCATGATACCACTCAGGCAACGAATGAAAAGTATTAACCGTCGATTTTTACCCTTTTAGGATAAGAATATGAATAACCGTTCCACACCTGAACAGTACAGCAACTCTAATTGACCACAAGACCCCGTCGTTTGACCGGGGTATCAACGCGGAAAATCCGTATAGCGGAAAACCGCCAGAGAACGTCTGGCCTGTAAAAACAAATGCTGTATGCGGATATTTGGCTGTTCAGCCGGACACCGGTAGCGCGTATCCAGTTTTAATGACCAGCCGCCGGTGGGCGTAAGCAGTGGCGTGTTGAAGGTCACTTCACTGTCGCTGGCATTGAAACACAGCAACCAGTGTTCTGTTTCCTCGTTGCTTTGGGGAACCCCCCTAATTTCCAGCGCAAACGCTTTGTTATTTTCGGCCTGCCAGTCAGCACTTTCTTTATCGCTGCCGTCTGGCTTGTACCAGTTCACCATACTGACGTTTGCGTGTAATTGAAAAGGATCATCGGGCAAAAATGCACTGTTTAACAACGAAGAAGACTGGCGCAATGCAATGACATGCTTGCAATATGCCAGAAAATCCTGCTTGCGTTTGTCTAACCGCCAGTCAAACCAACTGATTTCATTGTCCTGGCAGTAGGCATTGTTATTGCCTTTTTGCGTGCGACTCAGCTCGTCACCGCCCAATACGTGCGGTGTCCCCTGGGAAAGTAACAAGGTAGCAAACAAGTTGCGCTTCTGCTGTTCTCTCACAGCAAGGATATTTTTATCCTGGGTATCACCTTCCACACCGTAATTTGCCGACAAATTATGGCCATGTCCGTCGCGATTTTCTTCGCCGTTTGCCAAATTATGTCGTTCGGCGTAGCTCACCAGATCCTGCAACGTAAAACCGTCGTGATAAGTAACGTTATTCACTGATGTATTGATGTGTCGGTATTGCTTGGGAAAAATATCCCGTGAGCCCATCAGCCGTGTAGCAAAATCGGCTGTGCTACCAGCGTCACCACGCCAGAACGCACGCACTGAATCGCGAAACTTATCGTTGCATTCCAGCCAGCGCGCGCCAAATGCACCCAGTTGATAGCCGCCAGGGCCGATGTCCCAGGGTTCAGCAATCAGGACGCACTGTTTCAGTACAGGGTCTTGCAGGATCGCGCGCAGTAACCCTGAAAATGGCGAGAATTGTTGTGGATCGCGCCCCAGCGACGCGGCAAGGTCGAAACGGAAACCATCCACACCAATAACCGACACCCAATAGCGCAAGGCGTCCATAATAAGCGTAGTCATGATGGGATGTGCCGAATACACCGTATTGCCACAGCCAGAATGATTGCTGTATACAAGCTTGCCAGAAGCCGCTTGCTCCATTAAGTAAGACTGATGCGGGAAAAACCCTTTAAACGACAATACAGGGCCATCTTTCCCGCCCTCAGCAGTGTGGTTAAACACCACATCCAGTATCACTTCCAAACCCGCAGCGTGATAGGCATCCACCATGTTCATGCATTCTTTAACAGCGTGCTTTTGGCTGTAACGCGGTTCTGGCGCAAAGTAATTTACCGGGTTATACCCCCAATAATTGGTTAAGCCCTTTTGCGTAATGTACGGTTCCGGCATGAACGCCGCCAGCGGCATAAACTGCACTGACGTAACCCCTAACCCGGTTAAATGCTTGATTACCTTTTCATGCGCCGCGCCGTTAAATTTCCCGCGCTGAGCCTCGGGCACATCGGGATGAAGCTGAGTTAACCCTTTCAGATGGGCTTCATACACTATGCGTTGATGGCGCTTAATGGCTGGTTTTGGTGGACGTTGTTCAGATGCACACGCAGTGGGATCAACCACTACCGCTTTTGCCACCATAAACTGACTGTCGCCTTTATACTGTCGCTCATTCCAATGCATGGCGCGACTGAGCATTTTTGCATAGGGATCGATGAGTAGTTTATCGGTGGGCGCAGTGAGTAAATTTTCTTCACCACGCTCCACGCGATAGCCGTAGAGTTCACCGGCTGTTAATCCTTTGATGAACACATGCCATACATCGCCGGTTTTTGCTGGCATTACTATTTCTTCCAGCGCTTCTTCTGTGTCCGGATGAAAAAAACACAACACAACGGCCCTTGCATCCGGGCATTGCACGGCAAAGTTACACCCTTGCGGGGTGAGCGTAGCACCTAACGGGTAAGGCTCACCAACATCCACTTCCTCTACCAGGGGTTCCACCACGCTGTTCACCGCTGCTCCTATTCAAATACGATAAAGACTGTTGCCAATGGGGGTAAGGTGATCTCGATAGAATGCGGTTGATGATTCCACGAGACTGTCGTTGATTTATAATGCTTATCGCACTGATAACCACTGCCCCAATATACGCGATCATCTGTATTTAATACCAGCTTATATTTCCCTGCCTGTTGCACGCCTAAGCGAAACTTTTCACGCGGCACCGGCGTAAAATTGCTGACAACATACACCTGCTGCCTGGATGTTTGCGCTTTTCGCACAAAGGATATAACGCTTTGCTCAGCATTTTCGTGATCGATCCAGCTAAACCCCTTAGGATCATGATCGCCTTCGTGTAACGCCGGGTACTGCTTATACACAGCATTCAAATCCCGGTATAAGCGCTGCACGCCAATGTGTTTGTCGAATTGCAATAACGACCAGTCTACCGAACTATCGTGATTCCATTCCGATGCCTGGGCTATTTCGTTACCCATAAAGTTGAGTTTTTTACCCGGATGACCAAACATAAATGCAGCATAACTGCGCAGGTTTGCCGCTTGTTGCCATTCATCACCTGGCATTTTGCCTACCAGACTGCCTTTGCCATGAACGACTTCATCATGAGAAATAGGCAACACAAAGTTTTCGTCAAAGGCATACACCATGCTGAATGTCATTTCACCGTGATGATAAACCCGGTAAGCAGGATCTTTGGCAATGTAGTGCAACGAGTCATGCATCCAGCCCATGTTCCACTTAAAACCAAATCCCAGGCCGCCATCAAACACCGGGCGTGATACTTTGGGGAAACTGGTTGACTCTTCAGCTATGGTCATGGCATGCGGGAAATGTTTATACACTTCTTCGTTCATCCAGCGTAACAGGCTAATGGCTTCATAGTTTTCATTGCCACCATCCACGTTCGGGATCCATTCTCCATCGTTACGTGAATAGTCCAGATATAACATACTGGCTACCGCATCAACGCGTAACCCGTCTATATGGAAATGTTCCAGCCAGTACAAGGCATTAGCCACTAAAAACTGACGAACCGTTTGTTTGCCAAAGTCGTAAATACAAGAATTCCAGTCGGGATGCCATCCCTTACGCGGATCTTCATATTCGTAAACATGCGTGCCGTCGAACCGTGCCAGGCCGTGTCCATCTTCAGGGAAGTGAGCTGGCACCCAGTCAATAATTACACCTATACCCGCCTGGTGGCAGGTGTCTACAAAATACTTAAATTCATCCGGTGAACCAAAACGGCTGGTAGGGGCAAATAAGCCAACTGGCTGATATCCCCATGAACCGTCGAACGGATATTCGGATACTGGTAACAATTCAATATGGGTGTACCCCATTTCCAGTACGTAATTAACCAGCTCTTCGGCAAGTTCGCGATAGGTCAGGTAACGCTGTTCAGTGTCGCGCGGACGTTTCCACGACCCCAAATGCACTTCATAAATACTCATTGGCTGCTGGTATTTATTGCTTCTCGCCGCATTCGCTATCCATTTGGCGTCACCCCACTGATACTGGTTGTGGTCATAAATCCGTGACGCGTGTGAAGGATATTGTTCTGCCGAAAAGCCCAGCGGATCGGCTTTATGAGGAAGCTGATGCCCATGAGCATCTTTTACCTGATACTTGTACCGTTCACCGGCTTGCAGACCCGGTACCACCAATACCCAATAGCCCATATCGGTCTTTTGCATAGGATGGCGGCGCCCATCCCAACAGTTAAAGTCACCAATCAGCGAAACCGCGGAGGCGTTCGGCGCGAATACCGCAAACCGCACAGCCGCCACGGATTGCCCACCAGCTTTAACCGTCACCAGTTGCGCACCAGCCTGACGATAGAGGTTTTGTGGTTGATGATCGATAAAATGCACAGCATGGTAAGCGTCTTGCTGAAACTGATACGGATCGCACACTTCAATAGCTTCGCTGCCCAAATGCGCACTGTAACAGTAACCTGTTTCGGCACTCACCCCTTTAACCTGACCTGTGAAGAGCCCGGACACCTCACTCTCGGCTAAGCGGCCCAACGGTGTTTTTGATTTTGCATCAAGTACCGTTACGGCAGTAGCGCCCGGATACCATATTTTCAGTTCTGCACCGTGTTTATTGTAAACCGGCCCTAATACAGAAAAAGGCTGACTACATTCAGCCCTGGCAAGTTGCCCTTCATACTGCATGCATTACTCCTGCAAGGCTTGCCTCGCGGCAAGCATTTAGTTTATTGGCTGGCGTGCTGTCGGCCAGCTTGTATTCGATTTGCCAACGATACAATAGTCTCGTCGCTAAAGATATCTTCCAGGTTGCGGCTTAATTTTCTACGCCAGTTTGGATATTCCATAAACGTACCCGGCACATTAACCGGTTTATCCATTTCCAACCAGTCTTCCAGTTGCAGACTCAATAGCGCGCTGCTTCCATAAGACATATGCACTTGCATAGCCTGATTAAGCCCCCTTGTCATACCAACATAATTAACATCACGGCTAATCTCATCACCAATCATGTGGTGACCATGTAACGTATCTAAAATAGCCTGTTTGTCTTCATGACGCGACTCATACAGAGTCTGCAGTACCTCTTCGTCGGTATATAGCCCCAGCGCTTTACCCAGCTCCAGATCCAAACAATGCCAGTAGCCAATCAACGTGGGCATGTCATGAGTGGTGAGCGTTGCCATACTTTGTTGCGGATAATGTGAGGGTGAGAAATACCCGCCATCCTCTGCTTGCTCAAAGAAAAATACCCGATAGGAATACACGCCATTGTCGGCCAACTTTTGCTTTATTTCTTCAGGTACAGTTCCCAGATCTTCGCCAATCACTAATGCTTCGTGGCGATGACTCTCCAGTGCAAGGATAGCCAGCAGATCATCAACCGGATAATACAAATATCCACCGTCTCTGGCATGATCACCTTTTACTACCCACCACAAACGCAATAAGCCCATTACGTGATCAATTCGCAAGGCTCCAGAAGACTTCATATTAGTTGAGAATAAGTCAATAATCGGTTGATAAGCCTGCTGATACAGCTTAGCGGGATCCATGGGTGGTAATCCCCAGTTCTGGCCTAGCGGACCAAGGATATCGGGTGGCGCACCCACACTTGCTCCGGTGCAATACAGGGATTTATTGCCCCAAATCTCAGCACTGCCTTCGCTTACACCCACCGCCAAATCGCGATAAATGCCAATCCCCATACCGGCATCAACCGCCGCCTGATTTGCCATTTCTAATTGCAGTGACGCCTGCCATTGTAAAAACATGTAGAACTTAACGCGTTTAGCGTACTTCTTGGCAAACACCGCTACCTGCGGATTGTGATAATCACGCCATTCTTCAGGGAACACTGGCCAGCCCCAGGCTTCTTTTCCTGCATCCTGCAAATGCTCCTGCATGGCATCGAATGTCGCCAGCATGGCAAGACTGTCACCGCCTTCATCAACAAAGGCTTTAAACGCTTTGTTTTGGCGGGTATTCTTCTTCAGATATTGCTCAAAATACACGTCAAACAAGGGCTTAAGCGCCTGCATTTTTAACGAAGTAACACTGGCGTAATCAACGTAGTCAACGGATTTAGCCTGGTTTAACTGGCGTTGAAACGCGTCGCTCTGAACAACGGCCTGTACCGAAGCATGGTCGTAACATTCCACCGCGCTCACATCAATGTACAAATAATTGATCCAACGGCGCGAAGAAGGGCCGTAAGGACTGCATGCATCAGGATTAGCAGGATAAAGTGCGTGAATAGGATTCAAGCCGATAAAACCTGCGCCTTGTGCAGCCGCTTTGGTGACCAGTTGCGCTAAGTCAGAAAAATCACCAATGCCCCAGTTTGCCTGGCTGCGTAAACAATATAACTGAACACTCAGGCCCCATTCTCTTTTACCTGCCTTGATGGTTGCAGGCTGATAGCAGGCAGATGGTGCAATAATCAGGCGCATACTTGCGGCTGTCTCATCATCAATAACCAGTGCCAGTTCGTGATAACCCAACGGCAAGGACTCTTCAATATCAATTACATACTCGTGATATTCCTGCTCGTCTACTTCACCAACATTCAGTAGAGATTGCTCTACCGGAACGAAATCTGAGGTAAGCTGGGTACCGTTTTCCTGTGTAATAACAAGCGTAAATGTGTCATTAACCAATGAAATAGGTAAACGCAACCTGATCATTAACGGGTTGTCGTGCCTCAATACCTGTACCGGGTCTAACGGTTGTTGCCAGATATCGGCAATTTCGCTATCCAGTTGTGCAGCAATAACCTCTTCACTGCTGATGTCGTATCCAAGAGCCTGTAACAGTTTCGCTTTACTGGATTCAGAAATTGTCGCCGGGTCACCCCAGGCGTCTACATAATGAGTTTCAACGCCGCGCATTTCGACAAGCTTTTGCAAAACCTGATTTGTCATGGGTGTTTCCTGTTTAAAAAAGACTGATTGCCATTGGTAACAACATGGCTCATTTCACAATACGCTACATTATTGTAGAAGTTATTCGGGCGCGAAATTGAATACGTTTGCATTAACATGGAATGTACATTATTTATACAGTACAGCTACAAAAGCTGTAGGTTAATTTTGTAATTTTGCAACATTTTTGCATTAAAATTTTGCCTTGTCTGTAAATTTGATCCATACTTTACGTAATTATTTTTCACAATTTAACCTAATACTATAGAGGCATGTTATGACAATACGCGTTGGAATCAATGGGTTCGGTCGAATTGGCCGTCTAGTCATGCGCGCTGCTGCCAGCAGAGACGACATCGAAGTTGTTGCTATTAACGACTTACTGGACCCGGACTACATTGCTTATTTACTTAAGTACGACTCAACACACGGTATCTTCAACGCCCAAATCAGCGTTGATAACGGTCACTTAATTGTAGACGGAAAAACGATTCGCGTAACGTCAGAACGCGATCCAGCAGCATTAAAATGGTCAGAAGTTGACGTTGACGTTGTTGTTGAGTCTACCGGTTTATTCCTGACGAAAGAAACGGCCAGCAAACACCTGGAAGCCGGTGCAAAGAAAGTGGTTATGTCTGCTCCATCTAAAGACGATACGCCAATGTTTGTTATGGGTGTTAACCAGGACAGTTACGCGGGCGAAACTATCGTATCAAACGCGTCTTGTACCACTAACTGTTTGGCACCTATCGCCAAAGTACTCAATGATAACTTTGGTATCGTTGATGGACTGATGACTACCGTACACGCTACCACTGCAACGCAGAAGACGGTAGACGGTCCTTCTGGTAAAGACTGGCGCGGTGGCCGTGGAGCAGGACAAAACATCATTCCTTCATCTACTGGTGCAGCCAAAGCAGTGGGTAAAGTTATCCCTGCACTGAACGGTAAGTTAACAGGTATGGCATTCCGCGTACCAACGCCTAACGTTTCAGTAGTAGATTTAACCGTGAATCTGGCTAAGCCAACATCCTACGACGATATCTGTAAAGTAATGAAGGCTGCGTCTGAAGGTGAGTTAGCCGGAATCCTGGGTTATACAGAAGATGCGGTTGTATCAAATGATTTCGTTGGCGATGCACGTACCAGCGTATTTGATGCAACGGCTGGTATCGCACTGACAGACACATTCGTAAAAGTTGTTTCCTGGTACGACAACGAATGGGGCTACTCAAACAAGGTGCTGGACCTGGTTCAACACATTAGCAAGTAATTGATTAAATAATCAATTATTCAAAAAAGGTGCGATTTTACTCGCACCTTTTTTATTTGTAAGGCAAGATAACATAATATATTGAGTTAATTAGCCTGCCCGCCCCAGTCAAAATTAATCTGTACAACGCAACCAAGCGGAGACCGAAAGGATGCAATCACAGCACTTCCATACTGAATGCAAAAACGGAATAGAATATCTTGTCATTAATAACGAAGCTGCAAGTTGTCGGATTAGTTTGTTCGGTGGCCATGTATTGTCATATATCCCCTCGCGCGATAACCGGGACAGATTGTGGGTGAGTCCTGTGGCGTTTTTCAATGGCGAGCGCCCAATTCGGGGTGGCGTTCCTGTGTGCTGGCCCTGGTTCAGTGACGCGCATGGCAAGGCTAAAGGCGAATTACCCGCTCATGGTTTTTTGCGCACACAACACTGGACTGTAAAACAATCAGACAGTACCGCAACACTCAGTACAGTAGTGCTAGTGCCCAGTTCAACCAAAGGTAAGGGCTTTGACTTTGATGCCAGCGTAGAACTGATTATAGAAGTAGGTGAAAGCCTGGTGATAACGCTAGTTACCCGTAATACGGGTGACCAAACATTTAGTTTTAACTGTGCATTACATACCTATTTTGATGTAGAAAACATCAAGGAAGTTGAACTGAAAGGGCTTTACGGCGAATACAAGGATAAGCTCTCTGATTGGGAAATATCAAATACACCAAGTCCTTACGTGATTGCTGGTGAAGTAGACCGTATTCATTTAGAGGCGATACCCAACGTGTCGATTAATCGCAACGGCAGCGAGTTCATCCGTGTCGAATCGCAGCAGCACGACAGTTTAGTGGTGTGGAATCCCTGGCAAGGCGCAGCCACAATGAGCGACATGGATGCGTTTTCTTACAAACAAATGGTTTGTGTTGAGACGGCTATTACCCAGGGTAAAACTCTCGCGCCTGGCGAATTTTGCGCTATGCGCCAGCAAGTTTGTTAGTTAGGAAACGTCAAGTTTCTTTACAATAATTTAATCTTATCGATGAAAATCGTTTTCTCATCGCAAATGAAAAGCAATAAGCTATTGTTATTAAACATAAAAACAAAAAAAGTAAAATATTGGTCTTATTTTTGCTTTTCCATAGTGACGGCTAGCAGTAATAAGTATCAGTGAAGTAATTTATTTAGCCTCTATTTTGAAATTAGACGGAACTGAGTTCATCTCGGAGGACAACATGAAAAAAACAGCAATAGCCTTATTGGCAGGCTTAGGGTTATTAATTTCAAACGCAGCAAATGCTCACCTTGTCGCATTCGGTTGGAAAGACCAGGGCAACGGCACGGTTGTATTCTACGGCCAACATTGGCACGGTAATCAATCATCAGCGTATTCTGATAACGGCGGCGTACGCATCGGTGTGTGGGATTCAAACTTATCAGCAGCAGCACAGCCAACCAACACCTGGCAATTATTCCAGTGGACTGGCTTTATCAATGATATGGGCGGCACTGCCGCAGCCAATGATTTATTGGTAAGCAATGGTACCCTTGATGGTTGGGTAGCCGAACCAGCAAACTTTGGTAATAACGCAGGCGACAATGATTGGTTTTACACCATTCCATTTGTAATCGGCAACGGTACCTGGGGATTATTCACTGGTACTAATTGCTGTGTGGACACAATGTCGGTACCTGGTGAGTTTACACTGACGGGTATTTCATCTGTACCAGATGGCACAGGCCCAGGCTCAGCACCACCATCAACTGCAAGTGCCCCTGGTACATTTGCGTTACTCGGTTTTGGTTTAGCCGGTCTGTTGGCACGTCGCAAGCTGACTAAATAAGACACTTATGTCGCAGTGCCATGTAGTTTATATGGCACTTCAAAACAAAAAAGCCGTGATTTTTATTAATCACGGCTTTTTTTGTGTGGATAATCACTTACTGGATATTACTGCTTAGCACCCGCTACTGCTTCTTTCGCAAGTTCAGTAATACGTGCCCAATCTCCACTGTTGATCGCGTCGTCTGGAGCGACCCATGAGCCGCCAACACATTTCACGTTCTTCAGCGCCAGGTATTCATTGTAATTCCCCAAACCAATACCACCCGTTGGGCAAAATGTAATATCAGGGAATGGACCGCTAATTGATTTAATGGCTTTTACGCCGCCAGATGCTTCAGCCGGGAAAAACTTGAGGTGCGTATAACCAGCATCTTTCGCTTTCATCAGGTCTGACGTAGACGAGATACCTGGGATCAATGGAATTTCACATTCCTGACCGGCTCTAAGCAAATCATCTGTCATTCCAGGACTGATAGCAAATTTTGCGCCCGCTTCAACCACAGCTTTAAGTTGCTGCGCATTTGTTACCGTGCCAGCACCAATTAGCGCATCAGGTACTTCTGTTGCGATCCGTTTGATTACGTCAAGTGCTGAAGGCGTACGCAGTGTCACTTCCAGCACTTTAATTCCACCTGCCATTAATGCATGTGCCAATGGGACTGCTTTTTCTACATCATCAATTACCAGTACTGGTACTACAGGTCCCGCTGCAAAAATGTCAGCTGGTGAACATTTCCAATTTGTCATAGAGTCAACTCGCAATCTGTTGTTGTAAATACGCTGATGCACCTAATAAACCATGGTCAGGTTCATTAATCAGGTATGTTGGTATAGGTTGTACGTAGTGTTTCATGCGCCCTTTTGCTTCGAATCTCACTCTGAAATCACTTTTCATGAGCAAGTCTGTAAAGCGGGTAGCAATGCCGCCACCAATAAATACACCGCCGGTAGTTGCAAGATTCAATGCCAGGTTGCCAGCAAAGCTTCCCATTATCCGGCAAAACTGCTGTAAAGCCGCTAAACAGATATCACACTCACCACGCAATCCCTTTTCTGTGACTTGCGCTGGCTCAGTAACATTCAACGGTTCACCGGCTTCTAATGCTAACGCCTGGTATATATGCAGCAATCCCCGTCCGGACAGTACATCTTCCGCAGACACCCGGTCTAATTTGTTATTCAGATAGCGCCAGATCACTAAATCTGTTTCATCAACGGGTGCAAAGTCCACATGACCACCTTCACCGTCGAGTGTAGTCCAGCCTCTTTCAGACAATTGCATATGCTCAACACCCAAGCCGGTGCCAGCCCCAAACACTACAACGTTACCTTTGGGATTTGCCGTGCCATTGCCGATCTGTACCAATTGCTCACCGCTCAATACAGGCAGAGAGTGCGCAACAGCAGTAAAATCATTGATTACAAACAATCGCTCGAGCTGCAGCTCTTCAGTTAACGCACGTTGTGAAAATACCCAGCTATGATTTGTCATTGCTACCTGGTCACCGGTTACGGGACAAGCAATTGCAATACAGCCTGCAGAAAACGATGCATTTACATCGGCAAAATACTGCTTTAGCGCTAAGCCAATAGTGGCAAAGTCGTTACACAAGTATTTGCGAATATTAGTCAGACCGTCGGTTGTTACAGTAGCGACACGAATATTCGTGCCACCTACATCCGCTACAAATCGCGCGCTCATACACGTTGCTCCTGGTCATAAAACAAGGTACAAGCGCCCTCTTCTGCCCCGGTAATCACGCCACGCATACCACCAAACATCTCGCGACCCATGCCTTCGTGCTGAGCAGTAAGATCAGCCACTTTAGCACTGCGTTTAGCTAACGTCTCGTCATCAACACACAATGTGAGTTCACCCGTAGCGGTATTAAGCTCAATAATATCGCCAGTCTCAACTTTAGACAGTAAACCACCCAAATAGGCCTCAGGTGTGACATGGATTGCCGCTGGTACTTTACCTGACGCTCCTGACATACGGCCGTCTGTAACCAGTGCAACCTGATAACCGCGATCCTGCAATACGCCTAATGGCGGCGTTAAGCGGTGCAATTCAGGCATACCAATGGCAGCAGGGCCCTGGAAGCGAACAACCACTATGCAGTCTTTGTCTAAATCGCCGGCTTTGAACGCGGCATCCAGCTCATATTGGTCTTCAAACACCACAGCAGGTGCTTTAATGTGGCAATGCGGAGAACGAAGTGCAGACGTTTTAATAACCGCACGTCCCAGATTCCCGCTCAGTACACTTAAGCCGCCATCGGGCTTGAATGGCTCAGAAACTGAGGCGAATACCTGTTTGTCATGCGATTTAACCGGGCCATCACGCCAAACCAGCTCACCGTTATCCAGAACAGGCTCTTTGGTGTACTGCTCGAGACCATCACCACAGATTGTTTTCACGTCGTTGTGAATCAAGCCATTATCTAACAGTTCTTTGAACAATAACGCCATGCCACCTGCCGCAACAAAGTGATTGATATCAGCCGATCCATTGGGATAAATACGCGTTAATAACGGTACGGCATTAGACAACTCTGAGAAATCATCCCAGTTCACAATAATGCCTGCTGCACGGGCAACAGCAATTAAGTGCATGGTATGGTTTGTTGAACCACCGGTTGCTAGCAAGGCAACAATACCATTAACCACGGCTTTTTCGTCAATGATGTGGCCAATAGGCGTATAGTTATCACCCAGGTCTGTTAAACGGGTAACCTGGCGAGACGCAGCACGTGTCAATTCGTCACGCAGCGCTGTGCCTGGATTCACAAACGAAGAACCAGGCAAATGCAGCCCCATTACTTCAACAACCAGCTGGTTGCTGTTTGCCGTTCCGTAGAACGTGCAGGTACCCGCTGAATGATAAGACTGCGATTCGGCTTCTAACAGTTCATCACGTCCGGCTTTACCCTCTGCAAATGCCTGACGCACACGTGCTTTTTCTTTATTAGGTAAACCACTTGGCATCGGGCCGGCAGGTACGAAAACCGTGGGTAAATGGCCAAAACTCAACGATCCTATCAGTAATCCGGGCACGATTTTATCGCAAATACCCAGCATCATTGCGCCGTCGAACATATTGTGAGACAACGCAACCGCTGCACTCAGTGCAATTACGTCACGACTCATCAAACTCAGTTCCATGCCTGGGTTACCCTGGGTAACACCATCACACATGGCAGGCACACCGCCCGCGAACTGAGCAACGCTACCCACAGCCTTCACAGCGTCCTTGATAATTTGAGGATAGCTTTCATAAGGTTGATGAGCAGACAACATATCGTTGTACGAAGAAACGATCGCAATATTGGCTTTCGTCATACTGCGCAGATCTGATTTTTCTTCCTGGTTACAGGCAGCAAAACCATGCGCCAGGTTTCCGCAGGATAACACGCCACGATGTGGTCCCTGACGGCGGGCTTTGTCAATCTTAGCCAGATACGCCTGACGGGTTACACGGCTTCGTTCGATAATTCGCTGTGTTACGTCATTAATTTGTGAATTCATGCTATTCTCCTACGGCGCCCATTTCAGTGTCACCGTCGCAGCATTAATTACTGCTACGATGGGCTTTTGTGTCGCTGTCGCATTGGCCAGCGCATCTTTCAATACTTCGCGTTTTTTCTCACCCGTGAGGTGCAGAAATATGTTTCGACTTGCAACAATGGCTGGCAGTGTTAACGACATACGTTGGTGAGGAGCCGTAGTTGGCTGAGTGGCAATGCACACCCGCCCACTGTTCATGTCCAGACCCGCCTGTAACTGTTCGCTGCAAGGAAACAACGACGCTGTATGTCCATCTTCGCCCATGCCCAGAATAAGCACGTCAAATGGTTGCGCCATGGTTGCAAGGCGAGCCTCACAAGCCAACACGGCGTCAGCTGCATCGGATTCAGCTGATTTCATTTCCACAAAGCGCGCAGCAGCGGCTTTACCCACTAACAGATTCTGCTTTACCAATTGGGTATTGCTGGCATCGTCCTGCTCATCAACCCAACGTTCATCTACCAACGACACGTCAACTTTCGACCAGTCGATATCAGCCTCACAAAGCGCCTGAAATAAGGGTAACGGAGTACGGCCACCGCTCACTAAGAGACTGGCTTTACCACGCTGGGCAATACCCTCTGACAGCAGTTTGGCAATGTCGTCAGCAAATGCTGTATTTAGCGCTGACGCGCTTTCATATAACGATTCAATTAACGCCATAACTACTTTTTCTTGGTGGTTTTAGTGATTTTACTTTCATACCAGCTACGATTTTCACGCGCCAGCAGACCGATAGACGCCACAGGGCCCCAAGTGCCAGCCTGATACGGCTCTGGCGGCTCGTTGGTGTGGTCCCAGGCAGCCAGAATCGAGTCGACCCATTTCCATGCCTGTTCAATTTCATCACGACGAACGAACAACGCCTGGTTACCTAACATTACTTCAAGCAGCAGTTTTTCGTATGCATCAGGAATACGCTCATCAGAGAAAGCCTCTGAGAAACTCAGGTTAAGCTTGGATTTTTGCAGATCCATTGACCCAGAACTGGTTAAACCCGGTACTTTGTTCATTACCGTAATTTCAACGCCTTCATCTGGCTGTAAACGGATAACCAGTTTGTTAGGCGGCAGGTCTTTGAAGCTGTCGCTGAACATATTGTGCGGCTGGCGTTTAAAGTAAATAACAACTTCAGACACCTTAGTTGGTAAACGCTTGCCAGTACGAAGATAAAACGGTACACCCGCCCAGCGCCAGTTGTCGATTTCCGCCTTTATAGCAACAAACGATTCCGTTTTACTCACTGTATTAGCGTCATCTTCTTCAAGATAACCGGGCACTTCCTTACCCTTAACGAAGCCAGCAGTATACTGACCGCGAACAGTAACATTATTCACGTTAGCAGCGTTGATAGGACGCAACGCACGCAGAACCTTCAGTTTTTCGTCACGAATACTGTCGGCATTAAGCGTGGTGGGCGGTTCCATCGCTACCAAACTCAAAATTTGCAACAAGTGATTCTGTACCATGTCGCGCATTTGGCCGGCATCATCGAAATAACCCCACCGCCCTTCAATACCTACAGACTCAGCAACGGTAATCTGCACGTGATCAATGCAGTTGTGATCCCAGTTGGTGGTAAAAATAGAGTTAGCAAAGCGCAACGCAATCAGGTTAAGAACGGTTTCTTTACCTAAATAGTGGTCAATACGATAAATCTGGCTTTCGTCGAAGTACTCAGCCACCTGCTCATTAATGACTTTTGACGATTTCAGATCGTGACCGATGGGTTTTTCAAGCACCAGGCGAACGCTGGAGTCGATAATGTTACAACCATGCAAACCACGGCAAATATCGCCGTAAATGGCTGGAGGTGTTGCCAGATAACACACCATTGTGCGTTTAGCATTAACATGCTTTTCAAGTGCGCTGTAACTTGCGATATCTTTCATATCGATCTGCGCATAGGCTAGGCGTGCCTGAAAACGTTCCCATGTTTCTTCACACAGGGTTTCGCCGGCAAATTCATTCAGTGCAGCGCGAACATCTTTTACATAATCTTCGTTCGACTGCTCCTGGCGAGCAACACCAATAATTGTTGTGTCGGGATGCAACAACGCTGCTTTTTCCAACTGATACAGCGAGGGTAACAGCTTGCGTCGTGAAAGGTCACCTTTAGTGCCAAACAACACAAAATCACAGGCTTCAAAAGAACTATCCATCACCATGTAATCGGCCTTATTTCAAATTGTTCGGATAGCGGCGGTCAAAGCCGACGCTATCGGGGTATTTTGTTGCCATATAGTTAACAACAAATGTAGTAAAATTACAACTTATCATTCCGGATGATTTTATAACGATACGTCATAGTGGGCTACAGCCCCCGTCAATACAGTTTCATTTTGGAAATCGATGCTGTAAATAATGTTAAAAAATTACATTTTTCTTGTACGTTCTTTCATATTCAGTAGTATATCGCATGGGAAAACACACTATTTTACTGAAGTGTAACTGCAAGAATATGAATATTTTAGAAAAAATAACACAACATAAATCAGCGTTCAGTAAGTCAGAGCGCAAAGTGGCAGAAGTAATACTGGCAAATCCACAATCTGCAATTCACTCCAGTATAGCAACATTGGCGAAAATGTCAGACGTGAGCGAGCCCACGGTCAACCGGTTTTGTCGACGTTTGGATACCAAGGGATTCCCCGACTTTAAGCTCCATTTAGCGCAAAGCCTGGCCAACGGTACTCCTTATGTAAACCGTCATGTTGATGAAAATGATGGGCCAGACGAATACACGACCAAGATATTCGAATCTACCATGGCGTCACTGGAAGTAGCACGTCAATCCGTGTGCGTTAATACCGTTAATCGCGTAGTGGATTTGCTGACGCAGGCACAGCGCATTTCGTTTTTTGGTTTGGGCGCTTCCGCTTCAGTTGCACATGATGCGCTGAATAAGTTTTTCCGCTTTAACGTTCCCGTTGTGTATTTCGAGGATATTCTGATGCAACGCATGAGTTGCATGAATTGCGGCTCGGGTGATGTAGTTGTGCTGATATCCCATACCGGTCGCACCAAGAGTCTAGTTGAAATTGCGCAGATAGCTAAAACCAATGACGCTACGGTAGTAGGGATCACGTCTGCAAACAGTCCTCTGGCGCAGGAATGTACTTATGTGCTTTCACTCGAAGTGCCGGAAGACACCGACATGTATATGCCAATGGCATCGCGCATTGCACAGTTAACCTTAATCGACGTATTAGCTACCGGCTTTACTCTGCGTCGCGGAAATAAATTTCGTGAAAATCTCAAGCGGGTAAAAGATACCTTGCGCGGCTCGCGTTTTGAAAAGCGCGGCAGTTAGCACGGCTGCCTTGCCCAATATCATGCTCAAAGAAAAAGAGGCCGAAGTGCCTCTTTTTTTTATACTTAGTTGATCTCCCTTACATCAAATGACACTGCAACGACACAACGAAGTAGATGAATAACAAAGTGAAGGACTTTTCATCACAACGGCTTATATTTATCTATTTTTATTTAGAAAATATTAATTACTTACAATGCCTGTACAGTTTTTACACCAGTAAAAAATAATTCTTATAAAGAATCTTTAATCTGCCATTCACAATTTGGTCAAATTCGTCTAGTATTTTGTAATTAAATTACGAAATAGATTTACAGTAGTATTCCCTAAGATAGTCCCCTCACTTAACACGAAAGCGAAAAGCACTATGACGAGACGAACAAAAATATTAGCGACATTAGGTCCAGCAACAGATACCCAAGAAATGATAGAAGCCATAATTGCCGCTGGGGCCAATGTGGTTCGAATGAACTTTTCACACGGACAGGCAGAAGATCATATCGAACGCGCTAAGCGAGTTCGTGCAGCCGCCAGTAACCTGGGTAAATACGTTGCAATTCTGGGTGACCTGCAAGGCCCGAAAATCCGTGTTTCTCGCTTTGAAAATGGTTCTGTCCATCTGAAAATTGGTGCAGACTTCATCCTTGATGCTGAGTTGGACCGCGACGCGGGTAATGAACAACAGGTAGGCATCGACTATAAAGCGCTGCCTGACGATGTAAGTGCTGGCGATATTCTATTGCTGGACGATGGCAGAATTCAGTTAAAAGTAACCAGCGTGGAAGGCCGTAAAGTACACACCGTTGTTACGGTAGGCGGCAAACTGTCAAATAACAAAGGCATTAACCGACTGGGTGGTGGTTTGTCTGCTGAAGCGCTTACAGAAAAAGACAAGCGCGATATTATTACAGCAGCCGCCATTGGCGTTGATTATCTGGCCGTGTCATTCCCTCGTAGCGGCGCTGATTTAGACTATGCCCGTCAGTTGGCAGAAGCCGCGGGATGTAAAGCGAAAATTTGTGCCAAGGTAGAACGCGCTGAAGCGGTAGCCACTGACGAAGCGATTGACGATATCATTCGTGCATCTGATGCAGTGATGGTAGCCCGTGGAGATTTAGGCGTTGAAATTGGCGATGCTGAACTGGTAGGCGTTCAGAAGAAACTGATCGCGCGTTCACGTCAGTTGAACAAAGTGGTTATCACCGCTACGCAAATGATGGAATCCATGATCGACAGTCCAATGCCAACCCGTGCAGAAGTAATGGACGTGGCAAATGCTGTTCTGGATGGCACAGATGCAGTAATGCTGTCAGCGGAAACTGCTGCCGGTAATTACCCGGTAGAAACCGTACGCGCAATGGCCCGTGTGTGTGAAGGTGCAGAAACACATCCCAGCATTAAGTTTTCTAAACACCGCTTGGATGAAATGTTCGATTCAGTGAGTGAAACCATAGCATTGTCTGCAGTATATGCAGCGAATCACCTGCCAGGCGTTAAAGCCATTGTAGGTTTAACAGAAAGTGGCAGTACTCCGCGTTTAATGTCGCGCATCACCACTAAGCTGCCTATTGTTGCATTATCACGTCACGAAGAAGCGTTAAACGCCATGGCGTTATACCGCGGTGTAAAACCTATGTACTTTAACTCCGCAGACAGTGCGCCTGGCGAACTGAAAAATGACGTTGTTGCTCTGCTCAAAAAGCATGGTTTGGTAGAATCAGGTGATACGTTCATTCTGACTCACGGAGATCGGATGGAAACAATTGGCGCAACCAACGCCCTTAAAATCATTGACGTAGAATAATACGCAGGATTTGAACACGAAGTGCTAAAAAGCCAGTTGAAAACAACTGGCTTTTTTTATGTTTGCTGTATTTATCTGAAGCAATACCCTAACTTGCTGGCCACGCTCTGAAAAAGTCCGCAGCAGTAGGTACTGGTTTTTCCGGTAAGTCCTGACTGGGAGTGCCCAAATACATATATCCAACTATTTCATCTTGTTCGGCAATGCCCAATCCCGCCTTTACAATAGAACAATGTGCATAATCTCCTGTGCGCCAAATTCCCTGAAAGCCCTGGGCTACTGCGGCCATTTGCATAGCCATTGCGGCACACGCAGCAGAAGCAAATTGCTCATTCTGTGGCACTTTTTCGTGTTCTTTATATTGTGTAGCAATCACAATAATCATAGGGGCACGTTCAGGTAACTGAGGTGCACGTTGAATTTCGCGCTCAGATTTGTCGTTATCAATCGCAGATTGTTCAAATAGCGTACCCAGTTTATCCAGCCCTTTTCCCTCAATCACCAGAAATTGCCAGGGCGTTAATCCTGCGTGATCAGGGGCGCGCAATGCTGCCTGCTTGATGTTTTCCAATGCGTCGCCTTGCGGCGCAGGAGCAGAAAGACGAGGTTGGGAACGACGGTTCAGTAAAAGTGTTAAAGCATCCATGAGCCTCTAATGCCTCTAATTAGTTAATCAACGCAAACAGACACAACTGCCTGCGAAAAGATGAAAACAAAAGACTCAGAGACGATAACGTCAGCGCCGTTTATTTACAAGCGGCTTTGACGCAAGAAATAGCATGACAGGTAATAATCTGCACTGGTATACCGCCCTGCCCCAAAGCACAACAACACCAGTAACATAACAAAATAGGTAGCGGCAAATTCAATCCCGTTATTCAGGATCACAAAATTGCCACTGCTGGTAAGCCAGTCAATATATCCGTGCTCCTCCAGCAACGAACGGGCAGCATTGAGTTTTTCAGGCGCGGCCATTACCGTTGGATTAGACAGAATCGTGCCATCTGCCAGCCAGCTGTTTGCGTCTGCAATTGCCAGCCAGCCATTTTCAGCATGCACGGTAATCATGGCAACCAACATGGTGATCAACAATGGAATACTCACCCAACGAACCGCTAATCCTGGTAACAACAAGGCTCCGCCAATACACTCAGTCGCCGTTGCTAGTCCAGCCAAAAGTGCGGGAAAAGGCAAGCCCAGACCATAGTCAGCATCACCAAACCAGGCAACAGTGTCGTTGAAGTGTGAAAACTTTTGCCAGCCAGCCTGCATCATAACGGGCGCCAAATATAACCTAACCAACAGCAGACACCAGCCATCTAAATAACTTACGGCTGCGTTAAGTCTCTGTTGCAGAGATTGAATGAGATTAATCACTGTAGCTTTCCCGCTTAATGTTCTGACAGACTCAGATGAACTTATACACAAGGTCAGTTGCACTTTGTTCTATTCAACGTCATATTCGCATATCGTTAACCGGAATAACGTTGCACTTAACCGATTAATAGTGGTGTACACTGCAAATTCATGGCAACGTTTCATCCATATGGCCTATAAGAACGTTTAATCATCATGAAACTTTCAGGTTATGAGTAATTTTTTACGTATTATGCAACGAGGACATCGAAAAGTTCGCTATAGCAAGCGCAATGGGCGTTTGTTGATGGCACTTTCGAACGAGCAGCATGTGCAGATTGCCCGGGTTATTCAGCAATGGCTCACTGCTGATGAGTCAGGAAAAAGAAGCCCACCGTTAAATAAATCCAAAAATCAGTTGAAATGAGTTATTACAATTCATTACAAATTTAATTCGCGAATTATGTGAGTTTAGATAACATAACAATGAAATGTAGCGTAGGTATGTAGTCAATATGGTTCAAAAAAGCACAAGTTGGACAAAAGCCCTGTTTGTAGGTCTATGGACTGTCCTCAATTTTTGTCGAAAGTTATTTTTTAACATTATTTTCCTCGTCATTATTGTTGGCATTTTTATTGTTGCTTCCAAAGAAGATCAAACTGTAAAAGTGGTGCAAAACAGCGCGTTGGTGTTAACGCTCAATGGGTCGTTAGTGATTGAAAAGACCGCCATTGACCCCGCTGAACAATTTTTCCAACAAGCGTTTAATGAAGACCCTGATGATCCTGAAGTGCTGATCCGCGATGTGGTGTCTGTGCTGGATAACGCTAAACAAGACAAGCGTATAAAAGCACTGGTGTTGGATTTACAGGGCTTAAGACGCGCAGGCCTGAACAAGTTACGCACGGTTGCAGAAGCCATAGACGACTTCAAAACCTCTGGGAAGCCGGTTTACGCCATCGCAGATTACTATACGCAAACCCAATATTACCTTGCAGCTCATGCCGATCATGTTTATATGAATCCGGTGGGCGCTATCATGCTTGAAGGTTACGCCAATTATCAGATGTACTTCAAACGTGCACTAGAGAAATTAAAAATCACCACGCATATTTTCCGTGTAGGTACATACAAATCTGCCGTTGAACCTTACATGCGCGAAGACATGTCACCTGAAGCCAAAGAAAGCAATCAACGCTGGTTAGATGCCTATTGGGAACAGTACAAAGCCGATGTAGCAAGTGCAAGAAACATGGAGCTTTCTAACTTTGATGACACCCTGGCGCAACTAAACGAGAAATTTGAAACAGCGGATGGCGACTTAGCCACCTATGCTTTGCAGAATGGTTGGGTTGATGCTCTGAAAACCCGCGAAGATATTCGCCTGGAAATGGTGGAACTGGTTGGCGAAGCCGATAACAAAACCGGCTTCAACATTACGTCGTTCCACAATTACAACAGTGTTGTAAACCCGTCGATACCAATGCCTGTGCCTCATGGCGACAAAATAGGCATTGTGGTTGCGAAAGGTATTATTCTGGATGGTGAGCAAATCGCAGGTACAATTGGTGGTAACAGTACTGCCAGACTACTTCGCCAGGCACGTATGGACGACGACGTTAAAGCAGTGGTATTTCAGGTAGACTCTCCCGGAGGCAGTGCCTCGGCTTCAGAAATCATCCGTCAGGAAATATTGAATCTGAAAGCCGCGGGTAAACCTGTGGTAGTATCCATGGATACCTACGCAGCATCAGGTGGTTACTGGATTTCTACCGACGCAGATAAGATCTTTGCTTCGCCAAGCACCATCACCGGTTCAATCGGCGTGTTCGGCATGTTCATGACATACGAAAACAGCCTGGATTATCTGGGGATTAATACCGACGGTGTTGCCACTACCGACATGGCAGGCGTATCAGCGGCCAGAGGGTTAAGTCCACAGTACAGTCAGTTTATTCAACGCAGTGTGGAGAGCAAGTACAGCAAGTTCCTGTCGATTGTAGCCAACTCACGCGGTTTAACGGTAGAAGACGTAGACAAGATTGCACAAGGCCGGGTATGGATTGGTACAGATGCCCTTGAACATGGATTAGTGGATGAACTGGGCGATCTGAATGCTGCCATCGATGCAGCGGCCGAATTAGCTGGTTTAGAAAATTACAAATCGGTTTACGTTCAACGCAAACTGTCGCCTAAAGAACAATTCTGGAAAGAATTCTTCGGACAAGCCCTGGTATATGCCGTTAAATTCCAGTTTGGTGATACACAGTCTCCTTTCATGGGCTTACTGAAAACAGCGCTGAATGATATTGACGTGTTAACCAGTCTGAACGACCCGAATGGCATCTATACGCTGTGTATGCCATGCAATGTGGTTGAGGCACATTGATTAAACAATCAGACAAAAGTGATATTGCACTCCGCCTTGAGCAGCTTTATGCCAGGGCGGAGTTGTTTTTCAAGCGGTCATTTCCGCGTCCTCTGCTAACCTATCGCCGAAGTGGTAAACACGCCGGCACCGCGTTTTTACAGCAAAACCGAATTAACCTGCACCCCACACTGTTTGCTCATAACAGAGAGGCCTATTTTACTGATGTCATTCCACACGAAGTCAGTCATTTATTGGTATATCGCCTTTACGGCAGAGTAAAGCCACATGGCAAAGAATGGCAAGCTATGATGTCGGAAGTGTTTGAATGCCAACCCAATACCCGTCACAGTTTTGACCTTGCTCCACTGCAACTTAATACCGTTGACTATAGATGTGAATGCGGGCCTGTAGCGTTAAGCATTCGCCGCCACAACGCCGTGGTTCGTGGCAAACGTCAATATTTATGCAGGCAATGCCGCACAACGTTAACGCCATTAGTTGATTAGTCTGATTACTTTATCAAACTAAATTAAAGCGAGTTAGAACCAATTGCGGGTAAACGCCTTATCGAGATCCTCAAATGCCATTTTCAACACGTTGGCTAATTCACGGTAGCGGGGTTTTCCTTTGCTGTGCTGGACGGCGCACCCCTGATCGCGCATTTTGGAAAGAATGTCCTGATACCAGGATTGAATAGCAGGCGGGAGTGTTTGATTTGAACGATGCCCTAACCACAATAAACCCTGCATTGGCATACTCAGAAAAAACGCGCCCATGGCGATGGCCTGAGGAATATGTTCGCTACCCAACACATTGATAGTTGAAGCGCACGCCAATACTGCAACTGGCGGCATAACCTTAATGGCAAACCGGGTAGCAGCCACTACCCTGCAATCAGGAAACAGCGCGTACAATTCTTTGCGAAGCGGCCAGGTTTTCATGTAATCCTGTCCGTCTTTTAGCATCGTTGTTACAGACTGAGCCATAAGTAACCTCATTGGTTTAGCGTCGTTCAACTACTGAGCTGAATTGCTTTTACAAGCGTAATACTAATAATAGACCTGAAACGCGAAAAAAGGTCATTTTTTAGCGCAATAAATAATATCATAGCGGCACTATTGAAAGTACCTGATTTGACCTCACTAATGGTATTAATTCCCGTTGTCCGGTATGCGTTCGTGTTAAGATGATTCAATCTTAAACGGGCAATATGTCGTACACAAATTCTATTTAAATGCTCATTTCAGCCATCAGGGAATGAGTTAACACTGGAGACAAACATGGCAGAAAGCAGACACGTACGTCTACTCATCTTAGGTTCAGGCCCGGCCGGCTACACAGCGGCGGTTTATGCTGCACGCGCAAACCTGCAACCTACCCTGATCACTGGTATGCAGCAAGGTGGTCAGCTTACCACCACAACGGAAGTAGAAAACTGGCCAGGCGATCCAGAGGGACTTACAGGTCCGGACTTAATGGTACGTATGCAACATCATGCCGAAAAATTTAACACTGAAATTATTTTCGACCACATCAACAAAACCGATCTGACGAAACGTCCGTTTACCCTTTACGGCGACAGTGGCACCTACACGTGTGACGCACTTATTATTGCAACTGGTGCTTCTGCCAAATACCTGGGTATGCCGTCTGAAGAGGCATTTATGGGTAAAGGGGTTTCAGCCTGTGCTACCTGTGACGGATTTTTCTACCGCAACCAAAAGGTCGCTGTGATAGGTGGTGGAAACACCGCAGTT
Source organism: Aestuariibacter sp. GS-14 (assembly GCF_006494365.1). Taxonomy (GTDB): domain Bacteria; phylum Pseudomonadota; class Gammaproteobacteria; order Enterobacterales; family Alteromonadaceae; genus Alteromonas; species Alteromonas mangrovi. The sequence continues at coordinate 431,598 of NZ_VHIP01000002.1, read as the reverse complement.
GAAGAAGCGCTGTACTTGTCTAACATTGCCTCAGAAGTGCATGTAATTCACCGTCGTGACAGCTTCCGCAGCGAAAAGATTCTGGCCGACCGCCTGATGGATAAAGCCAAGAACGGCAACGTTGTTTTGCACCTGAATCGCACCCTGGACGAAGTATTAGGCGACCAGATGGGCGTTACTGGTGTACGTATTAAGGCTACCGATTCTGATGTAACTGAAGAGTTAGAGGTAATGGGCTTGTTTGTGGCGATTGGTCATAAACCCAATACCGATATATTTGCTGGTCAGTTAGAGATGAAAGACGGCTACATTAAGGTTCAGAGCGGCACCGAAGGCAATGCAACACAAACCAGTGTTGAAGGTGTCTTTGCCGCTGGCGACGTGAGTGATCATATCTATCGTCAGGCCATTACATCAGCTGGTACCGGCTGTATGGCCGCATTGGATGCAGAGCGCTTCCTCGACGCACTTAAGTAACCCCGAATTAGCGGCACCTGATGGTGCCGCTTTGGTTTAAGACACATGATAACACTGCCATACCTTGAAGCCGACACGCCTTTTCCATCCGTGAACGAGGCCCTCGATGATCCAGACGGCCTGTTGGCATATGGCGCAGATTTATCACCGGGCAGACTACTTACTGCTTACTCTAACGGAATATTTCCATGGTTCAGTGAAGGAGAGCCTATCTTGTGGTGGTCCCCCTCAGTGAGAGCAATCATTCCACTTGAGGATTTCATTTGCAGTACCAGCCTGGCAAAGCTGATTAGAAAACAACGCTATACAGTAACGCTAAATCAGGATTTTCATGCGGTGATTAATACATGCGCATCGATTCCCCGCCAACAACGACGTCGCAATGGCTCAGTAACAACCTCTACCGCGACCTGGATTACCCAGGATATGATTAATGCATATCTCCATCTACACGCATTGGGGCTGGCGCATTCGGTAGAAGTTTGGGATGACAGTCAGCTTGTTGGAGGCCTTTATGGCGTATCTGTAGGCAGTATTTTCTGCGGCGAATCCATGTTTCATCGTCAGCCGAATACATCAAAACTGGCCATGGCACATTTGGTAGCGCATATGCAGCGACACGACGGCAGTTTTATTGATTGTCAGCTACCCACTGACCACTTAATGAGTCTGGGCGCACAAGCGATTCCCCGTTATGAATTTGTTAAACAACTCTCTGCACGAAATCTAACGCTTGATTCTGAAGGCTATATCAGTCAAGAATATGCTCATCGTTGGCAGCCGCAAACCATCACGTTCTAAATGAAGTTTGGAATAACACAATCATTCAATTGTAGCTATTTGCCCGATAGGGATGAGCAATTATTGGTGTTTGTGGGCAACAACAGCGCTTGTTCTTTTCATTATCCACAGTTAATCCAGGCAGGATTCAGACGCAGTGGTAATCAAATTTACCGGCCTTATTGCAAGCAGTGCTTTGCATGTCAATCCATCAGGGTGCCGGTGCTGGAATTTAAGCCATCACGCAGCCAGCGCCGGGTGCTAAATAAAAACAAGCACCTAAGCGTAAAGCTGTCGAAGTCACCCGGGGAAGACTATTATTCCCTCTACGCCAACTACATCAATGAACGTCATGCTGACGGCAGCATGTTTCCCCCCAGTCTGGAGCAATTTGAAGGTTTTCTGGCCTGTGCATGGTCGCGTCCCTTATTTATCGAAGTTTATGATCATGACAAACTTGTAGGTGTGGCAGTGACTGACGAAGTAGACGGCGTTTTAGGTCATTCAGGCTATTCGGCCATGTATAGTTTTTTCGATCCCGGCTACGAAAAGCAATCATTGGGCGCCTGGATGATCCTGAATCAAATTCAGGTTACCGCTCAACAAGGAAAACAGTTTTTGTATTTGGGCTATCAAATAGATGACTGTCGTAAAATGAACTACAAAAGTAAGTATTTTCCCCACGAGCGCTATGCCAATCATCAGTGGTTTCGCATTAATAATTCGGAGGACACAGATAAATTTCAACAGGTGCTGTTACACACTGCTAACACATCTGTTCGATAGCAGTAAAAATAGCGAAGCAAGACATCCAAATAGCGCATTTAACACATTAATTGCTTTACATAAGGCAGTGAATTGGTTAAGGTCTGCGCGGCGAAAAAATTGACAGTTTATTGAGGTTATTGCTCTAGATGGCGAAAGAAGATTGTATTGAAATGGAAGGTACGGTACTGGATACTCTGCCTAATACCATGTTCCGTGTTGAATTAGAAAATGGTCACGTTGTGACTGCTCATATCTCAGGCAAAATGCGTAAGAACTACATTCGTATTCTGACTGGTGATAAGGTAACGGTTGAGATGACGCCCTACGACCTGTCAAAAGGCCGTATCGTTTACCGCGCCCGCTAATCAATACGCGGATGCACAGACCGCCTTGCAATTACCGGAACCGGTAAAAACAAAAACCCGAACTATCAGTTCGGGTTTTTTGGTTTGTATTTCAGAGTAAGGCCGCTTATTCGCTGGACTCCGTTGCCGAGGCTACTTTGTCCTGAGAGTTATAGCTAAACGTAAGTTTGTCGTCTTTCAGATCAACTACGACATCCCCACCACTACTCAACTTGCCAAACAGTAGTTCATTAGCCAGCTCTTTCTTCAGTGACTCCTGAATTAAACGGGCCATTGGCCGCGCGCCCATTGCTTTGTCATAACCTTTTTCCGCCAGGAACGCTCTTGCAGCAGGTGATACCTCAAGTGACACACCCTTGTTGTCCAGCTGGGCCTGCAACTCGATAATAAATTTATCAACAACTTGCAGGATCACCTCTGCATCCAGGTGGTTAAACCATATGATGGAATCCAAACGGTTGCGGAATTCAGGCGAAAATACTTTGTTTATCTCTGACAACGCATCGTGACTGTGATCCTGCTGCTTAAAGCCAATCGACTTGCGCACGGTTTCCTGTACCCCGGCGTTTGTGGTCATAACCAACACAACGTTGCGGAAATCGACTTTTCTACCGTTGTTGTCGGTTAACCTGCCGTGATCCATTACCTGTAACAGAATATTGTAAATATCACTGTGCGCCTTTTCGATCTCGTCTAACAAGACCACCGAATAAGGGTGTTTGATGACAGCATCGGTTAACAACCCACCCTGATCAAAGCCCACATAACCAGGAGGCGCACCAATCAATCGGCTTACTGCGTGACGTTCCATGTATTCCGACATGTCAAAACGCACTAGTTCAACGCCCATAATTTTGGCCAGTTGCTGGGTAACTTCTGTTTTACCCACACCCGTTGGACCAGCAAACAGGAAATTACCAATGGGCTTTTGCTCATTGCCCAGTCCGGCACGAGACAAATGAATTGCATCCGCTAACGTCTCAATGGCTTTGTCCTGTCCAAACACTACCATTTTCAGATTGCGCGACAGGTTCTTCAGCACTTCTTTGTCGGAAGCCGACACGGACTTTTCTGGGATCCGCGCCATTTTGGCAATGATTTGTTCAATATCACCAACGTTGATCACTTTTTTGCGCTTGGATTGCGGCAATAGTCGCTGACTTGCGCCCGCCTCGTCCATTACGTCAATGGCTTTATCGGGCAAATGACGCTCGTTAATGTACTTGGCAGACAGCTCTGCCGCTGCCTGTAATGCCTTTTGTGTAAAACGCACGCTGTGGTGCTCTTCGTAGCGTGATTTTAGCCCCAACAGTATTTTGGTGGTGTCACTCACACTTGGCTCTGCCACATCAACCTTTTGGAAACGACGCGCCAGTGCGCGATCTTTCTCAAAAATCCCCTGGTATTCCTGATAGGTGGTGGATCCGATACAACGGAGTTCACCTGAACTCAGTTTGGGTTTGAGCAGATTTGACGCATCCATTACACCGCCAGATGCGGCACCAGCGCCTATGATGGTATGAATTTCGTCAATAAACAAAATGGCGTCTTTGTCTTTAGACAACTCTTTTAAAATACCTTTTAAACGCTTTTCAAAGTCACCGCGGTATTTGGTTCCAGCCAACAAACCGCCTAAATCTAACGAATATACCGTGCAGTTCTCAATCACTTCAGGTACCTGATTTTCAACAATCCGGTAGGCAAGACCTTCCGCAATGGCGGTTTTCCCCACACCGGCTTCGCCGACCAAAAGTGGATTATTTTTACGGCGGCGGCACAGGATCTGAATGGTTCGTTCCAGTTCGTTGTCACGACCTATTAGCGGGTCAATTTTACCTTCCTGAGCCTGCTTGTTCAGGTTAGTAGCATATTTTGCCAGGGCAGACCCTGCATCATCACCTTCTGCGCTATCTTCATTTACTTCGTTGTTTTCTGGCGTTTCGTCTTCTGCTTTGCTCACGCCATGGCTAATAAAGTTCACTACGTCCAACCGTGTGACGTCTGATTTTTTCAGAATATAAACAGCCTGACTTTCTTGTTCACTAAAAATAGCTACCAGCACATTCGCACCGGTCACTTCTTCTTTTCCGGATGACTGCACATGGAATACTGCGCGTTGTAATACGCGTTGGAAGCCAAGTGTTGGCTGAGTTTCGCGATCAGACGCCTGGTCATCTAAAATTAAGGGTGTGGTGTCTTTTACAAATTCAACTAATTCACCCCGAATAGTGTCGATATCGGCCCCACAGGCCTTCAGGGCTTCCTGAGCAGCCGGATTATCTAACAGGGCTAACAGCAGGTGTTCTACCGTCATAAACTCATGACGATGCTCCCTGGCGAACACAAAAGCCTCGTTTAAGGTCTGCTCTAAATCTTTATTCAGCATATATATTGCCCCTTCTCAAAATTGACTCACGCCTGCTCCATAGTACACATCAATGGATGTTGATGTTTACGGGCATACTGGTTCACCTGCATCACCTTCGTTTCTGCTATCTCAGCAGTATAAATGCCACAAACGGCTTTCCCCCGGTAGTGCACGGTTAACATTACTTGGTTGGCCTTTTCACCATCCAACCGGAAAAAACGCATAAGAACTTCAACCACGAAGTCCATGGGCGTGTAGTCATCATTATTCAATAAGACCTTGTACATCGGTGGCGGTTCCGTCCTTTGACGTTCCCGTTCGAGTAATCGCTCTTTATCAACACCTATGGCGTTACCTTTACTCATAATTTAATCATAGTGCGCTTGCAAGGAATTTCAGATCTTTTTTACCATTATTTTGTCTGGAAAAAAAATAAATTGCACTTGCATAATACGGTTAAAATATCTACAGTTTTAATATGTTTTGTGAGTGACGCACAAAGCATGCCCTGCCCCATGTATATCTGTATTGTGGGGGCAGACTCCCGTGAGTTCAAGGATTAAGAGGAAGTCGAAGTATGGCGGTTGGCAAAGTTAAATGGTTTAACAATGCGAAAGGGTTTGGATTTATCGTGCCCGAGGAAGGTGGCGAAGATATTTTTGCTCATTATTCAACGATTCAGATGGAAGGTTACCGGTCTCTCAAGGCGGGCCAGGAAGTAACGTTTGAAGTTCAGCAAGGCCCGAAAGGTCTGCATGCCGAGAACATTGGATTAGTTGAGGGCGAAGAGCGCTAAGTCAGTCACCTCGTTAGCAGCATCGAATAAATAGCAAGCCTTACCCGGCAACGAGTAAGGCTTGTTTATATAGTACGATTGTTTATATCGTACGCTTCTTTGAATAGTTTGCTTAATTATTCTGCACGCCCAAATTGGGAAGTATGTAAGATTTGACATTGGCGTGCAGACGTACCCATAAGCCCGGATTTGCATTAAGTTGAGCTTCAGCAATTTCTTTATGCTCACTCAGTTTTGAATTAAGTACTTTTTGATAGGTTGCTACTTTGGCTGGCGCAGTATCGGCATCAACGATCGACTGGACTATTTTTTTAGCCTTTAAAATGGTGGCAGGCCCTAAGGTTAAAATAAACTGCGCATCACGGCATTCCCTCTCATCCTCTTCACTGACCTCACTTCCACCTGCTTTAAACTTACTGATGTGATGTTCTAATATACTGTTCGAGATGGGAATTATACCCGCCAGGTGATGTGCCTGCGCCCCTGAAAAGGGCTTTATATAAGCCAAATGTGAAGCATCATTTGCTTCCGGACCATGTCCAATAAAGAAAATATCTAATCCCCCCAACGCCTCCAGCTTAGTCAGGTACGCAATTAAACTGGCTTCTAAATCCTCTGAATCTGTTTGCATTGGTGTAAAACTTTTTATCTTTGCAAAAAAAGCGGGCCCAAGAATACGTTCGAAGTCTCTCACAAAACTTAAGCGGTTTTGCATAGTCATGGGGGCAAGTGCATCCTGAGTAAACACGTTCAGTCTGGCAAACAAGGCATCATGTTCAGTGCCGCACGCCAACTCACCCAATACCCGGTGTAGTTGTTGGGCTCCGCGACCGCCTAACAAAGCAATATTAATATCACCCGATTTATTTTTCGCCGTGAGTAACAGTTCATGCAGCATAGCCTCGCCTACAGCCTGTTCATTTGCGACGACCGTCGGTGCAAGTCCACGATCTTTGATGTCTGTGACGTTTAACCCTTCGCTGGACAACCAAATGTTGTTGTCTTTCTGCTCTCTTGAAAATAAATGCGTGTGCGCTGGCATTACGGTACCTGTATTTATCAACAGTCTAAAAAATGCATTATGCCACCGGTAGCAGATTATGTAAAAAAAGATGAAAAAAAACCGGCAAGCTGCCGGTTTTTCATTTTCACAAGTGGAATACGCGTTTAGGCTTCCAGAATGCTGTTCAGCGTAGCGCTGGGGCGCATAGCCTTGTTGGTTTTTTCTTCATCAGGGAAGTAATAACCACCAATATCCTGAGGCTGACTTTGCGTTGCATCGATTTCTGCGATGATCTTGTCAATGTTGGCCGCCATCTTGTCGTAAATTGGACCAAACTCAGCAGCCAGTTCAGCATTCTCTGTTTGCTTCGCCAGTTCTTCTGCCCAGTAAAGTGCCAGATAGGCATGACTGCCACGGTTGTCTAACTGACCCGCTTTACGCTCTGGAGACTTGTTATTGTTCAGTAACGATTCTGTGGCTTTGTCCAGCGCCAATGCAATAGCTTTGGCTTTGGCATTGTCGTGCTTAATCGCTACGTCTTCCAACGAAACCGCCAGCGCAAGGAACTCACCCAGAGAATCCCAACGCAAGTGACCCTCTTCCACGAATTGTTGAACGTGTTTAGGTGCAGAACCACCCGCGCCAGTCTCATACAAACCGCCACCGGCCATCAGAGGCACGATTGACAGCATTTTCGCACTGGTACCCAGTTCAAGAATTGGGAACAAGTCAGTGAGGTAGTCACGCAGTACGTTACCGGTAACAGAAATCGTGTCTAATCCGCGGATTGCGCGTTCCATTGAATAACGGATCGCACGTACAGGAGACATAATAGAGATATCCAGACCATCAGTGTTGTGATCCTTCAGGTATTTCTCAACTTTCTTAATCAGCTGTGCATCGTGCGCGCGCTCATCGTCCAGCCAGAATACCGCAGGCATACCAGACTGACGTGCACGTGTAACGGCCAGTTTCACCCAATCCTGAATCGGCAGGTCTTTAGCCTGACACATACGCCAGATATCGCCTTCTTCAACGTTGTGCTCGATCAGAACAGTGCCGTCCTGGTCGATGATTTGCACTTTACCGTCAGCGTGCATTTCGAAGGTTTTATCGTGTGAACCGTATTCTTCCGCCTTTTGAGCCATCAGACCTACGTTAGGCACCGTACCCATCGTGGTCGGATCAAATGCACCATGCGTTTTACAGAAGTTAATGACTTCCTGATAAATCGTGGCATAAGTACTTTCCGGGATAACCGCTTTGGTGTCGTATGGACGACCATCCGGCCCCCACATTTGACCAGAGTTACGGATCATCGCTGGCATCGACGCATCAACGATAACGTCGCTGGGAACGTGCAGGTTCGAAATACCTTTATCTGAGTTAACCATCGCCAGTAAAGGGCGATCCGCGTATACCGCGTTGATGTCGCGCTGAATTTCAGAACGCTGTGACTCAGGCAGGGTAGAAATTTTGTCGTATACACTGCCCAACCCGTTATTTGGGTTAACGCCTAACTCATCGAACAGTTCGCCGTATTTATCGAACAGTTCTTTGTAGAACACTTTAACGCAGTGACCAAACACGATTGGGTGAGAGACCTTCATCATGGTGGCTTTAACGTGAAGTGAGAATAAAATGCCGGTGTTTTTAGCGTCTTCGATTTGCTCTTCGAAGAACTTACACAGGGCTTTTTTACTCATGAACATGCCATCGATGACTTCACCTGCCAGTAAATCAACGCGTGGCTTAAGGGTTTTCTTGCTGCCGTCAGTACCAGTAAACTCAATGCTTACATGTCCTGCTTTTTCAACCGTTACCGATTTCTCACCAGAGTAGAAATCGCCGCCGCGCATGTGGGCTACGTGTGTACGTGAAGCCTGGCTCCACTCCCCCATGGAATGCGGATGCTTTTTCGCATAGTTTTTTACTGCTGCTGGTGCACGGCGATCGGAGTTACCTTCGCGCAATACCGGGTTCACCGCAGAACCTAACACTTTACCGTAACGATCGCGCACATCTTTGTCTTCGTCAGACTGCGGATCTTCCGGATAGGCTGGAACGTTAAAACCAATAGCGTTTAGTTCTTTGATTGCAGCGCGAAGCTGTGGAATAGAAGCACTGATATTTGGCAACTTGATGATGTTTGCATCAGGATCCTGTGTTAAATCGCCAAGCTCAGTGAGTGCATCAGGTACTTTTTGATCATCAGTTAAGTAATCAGGGAAATTAGCCAGAATACGAGCGGCCAGCGAGATATCACTCACTTCAATCTCAATATCTGCTGCACTTGCAAAGCGGCGGATAATAGGGAGAAATGAGTAGGTTGCCAACATTGGTGCTTCATCGGTTTTTGTGTAAATAATTGTCGACTTACGAGTGGTCATTCTGTACCTCAATAGTTGCAGTAGCAGACTGCGTATTTTTCCGTTCAACAAATACCTGTGGCCTGTAGGGCAACAAGATCGTCTTATTCCTGTTTGTAGTTTTCATCAACCTGACAGACTTTTATAATCACGCACGCAAAAAGCTCGGCAATGTAAATTGGTATTACCAAGCGAATTTTCTGTCACTGATCAGGCCAACATCATAGCATGCGTTGCGCGTGAAAATTTTTAAGGCCTTTAGTATAGGGTCAAGCGAATCAGTTACAAGTCATACCTTTGTCTTAATTACAGCGTTCGGGTGAAAAACTTCTTTTTTTGCTTAAATTTTCACCTTGGAAGGCGATTTTTGACAAATTTATCTGGCAGGCTGTGGAAAAACTACAGGTTTGGTAAACTGCTTACCGGTTCAAATTTCGGTAACGGTATGTCTTCTACTATCATTCTTTTCAACAAGCCCTTCATGGTTCTGTCGCAATTTACGGACGAAGATGGCAGAAAAACCCTCAAAGATTATATCGACCTGCCAGGTGTGTATGCCGCGGGGCGACTTGACCGCGATTCTGAAGGCTTACTGGTACTCACAGATAACGGCGCACTTCAGCACAAACTTACTCACCCGAAAGCCAAAACCAGCAAAACTTATTGGGTGCAGGTGGAGGGTGATGTCGACAATCAGGCCATCCAGGCACTTGAACAAGGGGTAGAACTGAAAGACGGTATGACACTGCCGGCCAATGTCAGCCGAATTGCACCGCCGCCAGTATGGGAACGCGATCCCCCCATTCGGGAGCGCAAAAATATTCCCACCAGTTGGCTAAGCATTACCATTTCGGAAGGGCGTAACCGTCAGGTCAGGCGAATGACAGCTCACGTGGGATACCCCACCCTCAGACTGATCCGCTATCGGGTTGGTAACTGGACGATTGATGGCATCGAAAACGGCCAGTTCGTAAGTATGCCTGGTCCTGATATGGCGCCACTTGCGAAATCAGATAAACGCAAACCCGGTTCGCATCGAAAATCTGCTGCGCCCGCATCACGTAAAATGCCAAAAAGGCATAATAAATCGCGCTAAATTCGTGCCATACACATGGAATTCTGTTAGAATCCGCGCCCCATAAAACGGTTAAGAGCACGCAATAAACACTATGTCGGTTACCCCAACTAAACAAAAAGTCATTGTCGGTATGTCCGGCGGTGTGGATTCATCTGTGTCGGCCTACCTGCTAATGCAACAGGGCTATCAGGTTGAAGGCTTGTTTATGAAAAACTGGGAAGAAGACGACAACGATGAGTATTGCGCAGCCGCCGAAGACCTGGCTGATGCCCAGGCCGTTGCTGATAAACTCGGCATTGAGTTACACACAATCAACTTTGCTGCAGAGTACTGGGACAACGTATTTGAGTACTTTTTGGAAGAATACAAAGCCGGACGCACGCCTAACCCGGACATCATGTGTAACAAAGAAATTAAATTCAAAGCTTTTCTGGAATACGCTGCCGAAGATTTAGGTGCAGACTATATTGCCACCGGGCACTACGTGCGTCGCCGCGAGGTGGATGGTCACTGGCAAATGCTACGCGGGCTGGATGACAATAAAGATCAAAGCTACTTTTTGTACACCTTAGGCGAAGAACACGTTGCTAAGACGCTATTCCCGGTTGGCGAAATTGAAAAGCCCCGAGTGCGCGAGATCGCCGAACAACAAGGGTTAATTACCCACGATAAAAAAGACAGTACCGGTATTTGTTTTATTGGCGAGCGGAAATTTAAAGACTTCCTGAGCCGATATTTACCTGCGCAGCCAGGCGTAATCGAAACCGCTGAAGGCGAAGAAATTGGGACCCACGAAGGCCTGATGTATCACACACTGGGTCAGCGCAAAGGGTTGCATATTGGCGGCTTAAAAGACTTCGGCGATGAACCCTGGTATGTCGTAGACAAAGATGTTGCCCGCAACGTATTAGTGGTTGGGCAAGGGGCCAATCACCCTCGCCTGTTCTCCGATGGCCTGATTGCTAATCAATTGCACTGGGTTAACCGTAAGCAACCAGAATCGCCGTTCAGAGCAGTAGTCAAAACCCGTTACCGCCAGCAGGATATTCCTTGTGTTATTACGCCACTGGATAACGGCCAGGTTGAAGTGAAATTTGACACACCTCAGAAAGCAGTGACACCTGGTCAGTCTGCGGTCTTCTATCAGGACGAAGTGTGCCTGGGTGGTGGTATTATCGAGAGTTATATTCGCGAATGTTAGACGCCAGTATTGAACAGCAATTAGGATTGGCCGGCGTATGTCAGGCAGCGCAATTGGTGCAGTCTGTTGCGCGAACCGGGCAAGCCGATACCATGGCTATAGAAGCCAGCCTGTCGAGCATTCTGGTGACGGAATCCGACACGCCTCAGCAAATATTCGGCCAATTGGAAAACCTCAAGCAGGGATTCCAGGTTATTGTGGCGCAACTGGGTGATCACAACAGTAAAAAAGACACTGAAATCACCCGTTATGTAGCCAGTATTCTGGGACTGGAGCGCAAATTGGCCCGCAATAAAAAAGCCATAGCGATGCTGGGTGAGCGCATAGCCCACGTGCAGCGCCAATTGGCTCACATTGATTTCGATAACCCGCAGATATTGCAATCATTGGCGAGTATCTATTCTGACGTGATCAGTCCCCTCGCCCCCAAAATTCAAATCGCGGGTAATCCAAACAATTTAAGTCAGCCCCTGAACCAACATCGCGTAAGAGCGTTATTACTCGCGGGTGTTCGCGCCGCAGTTTTGTGGCGTCAGATGGGCGGACAGCGGCGACAGATCATATTTAAACGTAAATCTATTCTGCAAAGCGCCAAACAAGCGCTAAGACTAATTAATTGATTGAGGAGTAAAAGGTGGATCTTTCCCAATTAACGGCGATTTCTCCGGTCGATGGTCGGTATGCCTCTAAATGTAGTGAATTAAGACACATATTCAGCGAATATGGCTTACTTAAGTACCGAGTTGAAGTAGAAGTACGCTGGTTACAAATGCTTTCTAACCAGGAAGGTATTCAGGAAGTTCCAGCGTTTTCACCCCAGTCAAATACATTATTGGATAGCATCGTTGCTGAGTTTTCCGTTGATGACGCCCGTCGCATCAAAGAGATTGAGCGCACGACCAACCACGACGTAAAAGCAGTTGAATACTTCCTGAAAGAAAAAGTAGCCAGCAATAGCGAATTAAACGCCATTAGTGAGTTTATTCACTTCGCTTGTACATCAGAAGACATCAACAATCTGTCTCACGCGCTGATGTGCAACGCAGCACGTGACACGGTAATCCTGCCCTATGCAGATCAACTGATTGATGCCATAACGGACTTAGCGCGTAAATACCGCACTGTGCCTATGATGGCGCGTACCCACGGCCAGCCAGCGTCGCCTACCACTATGGGTAAGGAAATGGCTAACGTTGCGGTACGTTTAAAGCGTCAGCGTGAACAAATCGCGGCCGTAAGCATTCTGGGTAAAATAAATGGCGCGGTAGGTAACTACAACGCTCACTTGTCTGCGTACCCAGAGCTAGACTGGCATGCAATCTCTGAGAAGTTTGTGACCAGCCTTGGTATCACCTGGAACCCATTCACCACACAGATTGAACCGCATGACTACATTGCTGAGTTGTTTGATGCTATTGCGCGTTTTAACACCATCCTGATCGACTTCGATCGCGATGTGTGGGGTTACATTGCACTGGGTCACTTTAAGCAAAAAACCGTCGCTGGCGAAATCGGTTCATCTACCATGCCGCACAAAGTTAACCCAATCGACTTTGAAAACTCAGAAGGCAACCTGGGTCTTGCCAACGCCATTTTCGACCACCTGGCGGCTAAGCTACCTGTTTCACGCTGGCAGCGTGACCTTACTGATTCAACCGTATTGCGAAACCTGGGCGTAGGCGTTGGCTACACTGTAATTGCGTATCAGGCTTCGCTTAAAGGGATCAGCAAGTTAGAAGTCAATGAACAGAGTCTGCTAAACGAACTGAACAACAACTGGGAATTGCTGGCTGAGCCAATCCAAACAGTTATGCGTCGTTACGGCATCGAAAAGCCATACGAAAAGCTGAAAGAACTGACGCGCGGTAAGAAAGTGAATGCGGAAGTGATTGCTGAATTTATCGACGGATTGGAAATGCCTGAAGCTGCAAAAGCGCAGTTGAAGCAATTAACGCCACAAGCTTATATTGGTGATGCAATCCGTCTGGTAGATCAGTTACTGGGCTAAGCCTCTGCTGTTAATCTGGTAGCGCTTGCTATAGGTGAGGGCTACCATGATTTCTTCTTTTTCTGCAAAGTCACCGGAATCCACCGGGCACTATTTGCAACACATTTTAACACTGGTTCTGCACTTGTACTGTGTAATGCTTGCATTGCAGTTACCGTTGATTTTATTAGAAAGCCCTGTAAATCATTTTAAAATTGCGGTGTGGTGTGCTTATTTGATTGCCTTAACGTTGTTAGTGAAGCAACGTGGAGACTTGACCACCACCAAAGCTAAAACGGGCCTATTCATTCTGTATTTCAGTTACTTGACTTTTGCCGTTGCGCTATGGCCGCAAGTTAACAATAGTCACTATTTTTTGTTATTGTCACTGGTAATTGCCGGATTTGTTTTCACTCGCCAGGAGCGCTTTATCCAACACTCACTGGTCGCGACAGCGTCATTACTTTATGTCGGCATCAGTACCTTACAGTTTGTGAAAGTACCCAATAGCGGACTTATTCAATATTGTAACGATTTGACACTGGGTGCTATTTGCATTTGTATTTACATAGTATTCCAACGCATGGCCTTGCTGCGTTGGCAAAAACTCCGTGCTGCGCATATTCAGTCTGTGTCAGTGCTAACCAAACTCCTGCCGAATGAGCCACATAAACCCGAGTCATTATGGCCGTTAGGTGTTACTCGCAAGTACACCTGTGTAACCGTGTTATTCGCCGACCTTGCCGGCTACACCCATATCAACCGGCTTCAGGGCGACGATAACACCCTGAAGTTAATGAAAACCCTTTTTGATCGTATTGATCAACGTGCGCTGTATTATGGCCTGGAGAAAATAAAAACGAATGGCGACCAGTACATCGCCATAGGCTCCCTAAGTTCGCCTGACCGGCAACAAAACTGCAGCGCAGTTATGGAATTTGCAATCGCACTTCATCAGTTGATAAATAAGCTCGCGCAACGCAGTAAACTCCCTTTTCAACTGCGGATAGGTATTGCAACCGGGCCGGTTAACGCTGGCATACTGGGTAGTCAGCGCCCTCAATTTGATGTATGGGGCCAAACTGTTAACCTTGCCGCATTTTTGGAGCAGTCGTGCAGTCAGGCTTCCATTCGCTACTGCACACAAACAGAAGCACTGCTGGATACACCAGTTAACCAGGTGTTTCATCGCTTACATAGCCCGAAACACCCTGGCATTAACGGTTGCTACGAGTGTAAACCCACCGATCGGTGAGTGTCTGCAACAACAAAAACCACCATACGGAAGCAACGACTGCCAACCGTTTCTGCTATCATGTTGTTCAATTCACCTCTAACTGGAATAACAGTGACACATTTCGACAGCAATGAATTTTTAGGGAACTACTGGCAACAAAAACCCTGTGTATTAAGGCAGTTTTTCCCGCAATTTGAAGATTTCATTGACGAGCATGAACTGGCTGGCCTGGCCATGGAGGCTGAACTCGACAGCCGGATAGTTCGCTTTCACAAACAATCGTGGCAAGTTATTCAAGGACCTTTTGACGATTTTGACCAATGCAAAGGACTATGGAGCCTGTTAATTCAGGGCGTTGACAGAGTTGTTCCGGACGCGGCAGAAATGATGGAACATTTTAACTTCGTTCCCTATTGGCGAATGGATGATTTAATGATCAGCTTTGCGATACCCGGTGCAGGCGTTGGGCCGCATGTTGACCAGTATGATGTGTTCTTAGTACAGGGCAAAGGCCGCAGACGCTGGCGGGTTGGCCCCCCGGACTGTACTACAGAACATATCACCGCCCCAGGTCTTCGCCAGGTTGATGACTTTACCCCCATTATTGACTGTGAGCTGTTACCCGGTGATGTGTTATATATACCGCCTGGCTGGCCGCATGATGGTAAAGCAATAGAGCCAAGTTTAACCTACTCAGTTGGCTTTCGCGCCCCAGAACAAGCGCAGCTTACCGGATTTCTGGCAGAACATTTCGCCGACCAAGCCAGCGTGCCGCTGCGATTTTCAGACCCTAAGCGGAAGAACGGTAACACACCGGTATGGGTAACCTCAGAAGACTCACACAACCTGAAACAACTCATTATTCAGGCTACAGAAACCCAGGACTTCCTATTATCACTGCTTACTTTGCTTAGTGAACAATCGTTGGAGCCAGAGTCGCCAGAAGCGACGGTTACGGATTCACAAACCCTGAGTGATTTTGAACAGGGACTAATGCTTTCCCGGCTAACCGGCCTGCGCCCCATCATGCATCCTGAAGCCGCAGACTGGCTATTTGTAAATGGTGAAAAAGTCCCGCACAGCTGTTCAGATAATGCATTTTTGGCACAATTATTAGCGAAAAATGTTATCGGTCTTGCAGACTTTAACAGTCATCCAGGTAAACTGGACATAATTTCAGCGTTTACTACACTGACTAATATGGGTTATTACCAGTTTATATGTGAGTAATGGGGATTGTATGATTTACAATATCGAAGCCGTCAGATGGGATTCTGCGAGACATCATCTCGAAGCGCTTCGACGGGCGGTGTTTGTACTTGAATGGCGCTTACCGGAAAGTGCTGAATTTGACGAACTCGACCTCACCGCTTTTCATGTTCTGGTTCTGGATGAACACAACAAGCCCATTGCGACCGGCAGACTCACCCAATTCGGCGAGCTTGGTCGCATTGCAGTGTTACCAGGCTATCGCAACATAACTGTTTACAAAACTCTGTTTTCAGCATTGCTGAAACTGGCCAGTGTTAACAATATCCAGCAGGTAAAAGTGCAATCTGCGCTGGAACGTGTCGACTATCACCGCGAGCGGGGATTTCATCCAGAAGGACCGGTATTTATGGAAGCTGGCTTACCCATGCAAAAAATGGTTTGCCAGCTCTCCCACTTCGACCTTCCGGACGTCGAACATATTCACTAATTCGGGTTATGCCCAAAGTTTGTCATTGTTGAATAGTTCGTACAAACTGTCTGCACGATTACGTAGAATGCCTACAAATTCGGCCTGGCCAGCATCCTGTTTTGTATTACTTGCTTCCAGGTTTTCTGCCTTTAACTGCCAGCGCATAGAAAAAAAGCGCAACGCTTCACGTGCTGAAGTAGCATTATCAACCAAAGTCAGGTCGGTGGGTAAATCGCCGGAAATTACCCAGTACACTTTCTGATCCATGGCTTTAATTTTCCAAACAGCCAGAAAGGGAGCAAGATAGCGGCTCTGATCGGTGATCACGCTGTCAAATAATATCCCTTCCTGCGCCAGGTATTGATTGGCTTTTTGAAACTGCGCCTGTACCCAGGCTGTCATTTGTTGCTCGTTTATTGCTTCTGTCATGATATTTATTTTCTGGTTATGCACTGCAGTAAATGTTGCAGCGGGTGTTTGGGCTTAAAACTGTCAATACGGTTAACCTGGCTTCTGCACGAATAACCAGACGCCATTACTTGCTCTGGCTTATAGCGGGAAATCGCCTGCTCCCAGCTCAACGCATAAATCCCCAGTGAATTGGCTTTATTTTGTGCTTCATGACCGTAATTTCCCGCCATGCCACAACAGCCAACTTTCACAATATCTACCGGCTGGTCAACTGCCGCAAAAATAGACTGCCAGGCTTGCTCAGACTTAGGTAAAGCTGTCTTTTCCGTACAGTGAGCGAACAACGCCAGGGCGTGTGACGGCTTCGAAATAGCGCGGTCTGCCCAGGTTTCAGCGGGCAAGGTTTGTAACCATTCATGCACAGTGTGTACCGCAAAATCACCGCGTTTACTGCCCAGAATATGCTTGTATTCATCCCGGTAACACAGTACCAGCGGTGTATCGACCCCCACCATGGGCATGTTCAACGCGGCAACAGTATTTAAAAACGCTGCTGTATCTGAAGCGGTTACAGCAAACTCTTCCAGAAACCCTGCGACATGCTGAGGTTTGCCATTAGGTTTAAACGGCAATAACACAGGCGTTTTGCCCAATTCCCGAATCAGACGGCCAAAGTCGAGAACCACTTGTGCGTCGTAATAACTGGTGAACGGGTCCTGTACAATAAGCACGTAGCGCTCGCGCTCTGACTCTGGTACCGCCGATAACACAGCCAGATCAAAGGTATTAAATATTGCGGACTGCTGCTGTTCGAGGGTTGGATAAGATAATAACGGTGCGTCTACGTACCCGACACGCTTTTCAATTATTCCCTGCAGCCAGGACGCCCCTAAAAAGGCATTAACTACCCGTGGGAATTTCGCCATCAAAGGTGTCATTTTCTCTACATTTGCCACCAAATGATCTTTTATAGGACGCAAGTAACGCTGATAGTAAATCGACAAAAATGTCGCGCGGAAAGTAGGTACGTCCACTTTGATCGGGCACTGACTGGTGCATGACTTACAGGACAAGCAGCCACTCATTGCTTCAAACACCTCATGGGAAAAGTCATCTTGTTTAGCCCGGGTGTTTTTGTATCGCGTCCACCAGCTTGTTTTGAACTGACTGGCTGACAACTTAGTGGTATCTACACCTTGTAATGATAACAGTCTGACCCACTCTCGTATGAGTCCAGCACGTCCTTTAGGACTGTGGCGGCGGTCTTTGGTGATCTTGCTGGACGGACACATCGGAGACGTTGTGTCATAGTTAAAGCACAGGCCATTGCCGTTACAATCCATGGCAGGCTTAAAAGCTTCCTTGAACGCAACGGGAATCGTGCGATCAAAGGTGGCACGTTTTACATCACTCACCCGCACTAATTCATCCGTGCTGTCTAATGGCGTGCAGATTTTACCGGGGTTCATTTTGTTTGCAGGATCAAATGCCGTTTTGATGCGGCGCAACTCGTTGAACAGCGATTCACCAAAAAACGCGGGCCCGTATTCGCTGCGGAAGCCTTTGCCGTGCTCGCCCCACATCAAACCACCGTGCTTAGCAACGAGTGCAACCACTTCGTCTGAAATCTGGTGCATGAGTTTTTCCTGCTCAGGATCACATAAATCCAAAGCCGGTCTCACATGCAGTACGCCTGCATCAACGTGACCAAACATGCCATATTGCAAACCATGGCTATCAAGTAACGCGCGGAACTCCATAATAAAGTCGGCAAGGTTCTCAGGTGGTACGCCAGTGTCTTCCGCAAAAGGGATAGGTTTCTGACTACCCTTCGCATTGCCAAGTAAACCTACGGATTTCTTACGCATGGCATATATCTTGTCGATATCCGCACGGTCAAAAGTGAGCTGGTAGCCTATTACACCATACTCGCCGCTGGCTGCGGCGGCGGTTAATTCTTCTTCCAGGCGGGCAATGCGGGCTTTGATCTGGTCTAAATCATTGCTGTTGTACTCCACCATGTTCAGGCCCTGCATATCCTTGCCAGGTACATCTTTAATCAGATCTGCAAGGGAGTGCCAGATAATATCGGTGCGGGCCAGATTCAGCACCTTACTGTCTACCGTCTCTACCGATGTTGCCTGAGCCGCGATCATTCTGGGAGCATGGCGCAATGCCGATTCGAAACTGTCGTACTTAATGTTAACTAACGCAGTTTGCCTTGGAATAGCGGTTAACGACAGCTTAGCTTCAGCCACGAAAACCAGTGACCCTTCCGAACCGGTAATCAAACGACTCACATCAATACGCTGATTAACCTCGTCGTATGCATGTTCAAGATCGTAGCCAGTTAAAAAACGGTTCATGCGCGGGAATTTCTCAAGAATTTCACTGCGCTTACCGCGACAGGTGCTAAGAACCTGACGTAAAATGCGACCGTAGGTGTCGCTCCGGGTAGCCAGTTCTTCGGCTTCTTCCACGCTAAGTGGCGACGTTTGCAATATTTCGCCATTAGCCAGTACGCAGGTTAATCCCAACACGTGATCACTGGTTTTCCCGTAAACCAGAGAGCCCTGCCCGGACGCATCGGTGCTGACCATACCGCCCATAGTTGCGCGATTACTGGTAGACAAATCAGGCGAGAAAAAATAGCCGTAGGGTCGCAGAGCATCATTAAGCGCGTCTTTTACCACACCGGATTGCACTCGTACCCACCCTTCCTGAGGGTTGATTTCGAGGATTTTGTTCATGTGGCGTGACATATCCACCACAATACCGTCGGTCAGACTCTGACCATTTGTCCCCGTACCGCCTCCACGCGCACTGAACTTCACGTCAGGATGCTGATTTGCCAGTTCGCCAATAATCTGTAAATCGTTTATCCCTTTGGGTAACACCACTGCTTGTGGTAGCTTTTGGTACACAGAGTTATCAGTTGCTACCGACAAACGACTGCCATAACTGTATTCAATATCGCCAGCAAACGCGGATTTTTCCAGACTCAGAAGATAACGCCGATATACTTCGGAAATGGAGGACTCGATGGGTACTACAGGTAAATTCAAGGCAACGCTCTCGTCATTAGTTTGGCCGCTAAGTATACCTAGCCACATCGCCATGCTCCACCGTTACCGCAGGTTTTTTCAACATAAGGGGTCGGGCTTCCTTTGTTCTTCCAAAAAATGAATACTCCGTCAATTACGCATCATAAATAACTATAATTTATTGATTTATAACAACTAACCGAAGTAACAATTTCTATACAACTTGCAAATTAGTGTGATCAGCGCTATTTTCAAATGGTAATAATAATAACGATAGTGAGATAACTTATGGCAATTACGTCTAATCTGAGCACGATAGATCGTTCGTTGAGAGGGATTATAGGTATAGGCGTCACCGCCTTTGCACTTTTAAATGGCGATATTATTGACGATGTGTTTATTGAAGTTCTGCTAGGCATTTTTGGTGTGCTTAACTTAATCTCCCTGGCATCAGGATGGTGCCCGGTTTACCACCTGGCAGGAATAAGCACGCGCAAACCATAACTGTGGGCCATCCATCATTTTGCCAGTCCAACCTATCACCCTAATCAATCGAGATACCTCCGTCAGACCGCGTCTCATCGTTGCCTGTTTGGTTGTGTCGGTATTGGTGTCGGCGATTTATGTTACGGTTTCTTATCGTTTAACTGCCGATGTGAGTTTACAAACTGAATTACATGCCATGGAAAAGCTGGCGCGCGTGTTAAGCAGCGAACTTACACTCCGCGAGAATAGTCTTGCGGAACAGGCCGATCCGTTGATTAATATATTGTCGGACCCTAACGACGACACACCGCGCTTATTTCACATTCAGGGGGCAAAGGAGAGCTGGCAAAGAGGGCATCGGTTATCAAAATCCGAGCAGGCCAACTTATTAAAATTAGTCTCCCGGGATCAAAACAAAACACATCTGATTGAAGAAAGCGAGCGCAGCTTTTTATGGCAACGCTTTGAAGGTGAAAGCAATACGGTTACTTACATTCAACAAACCACGGCAATGGATACCACGCTGTCGTTTGTGGCAAAACGCCTGTTGATCACCTCTGTGCTGGTGTTTTGGATTGCAGTTTGGCTGGCACTTACCCTGTCATCGTTAATTGCAAAACGCGCCGAAGAAATTAATGAAACCCTTGCTACTATTGCTACTCATGATGCATTAACCGGTCTGCCAAACCGTTTGTATTTAATGGATAAATTAACAACGGCATTGTTAAAACCCCATGCTTCAAACGCAGTTTCGGAAGCCAGTGTATTTGTTATCGATTTAGATAAATTTAAAGAAGTGAATGATTCCTTTGGACACTCTGCAGGCGACACCCTGCTTAAAGAAGTCGCGGCACGCTTATTAGAAATTGTGTTGCCACCTGCTCAGTTAATTCGGATTGGCGGCGATGAATTCATTATATGGGCACCGGGCTTGAGTATAGAACAAGCTGAAGCACTGGCCATTGAACTGGTTGGTGCCTGCGATACCCCCATCATGATAAACGGACTTGCCGTAAATACAGGTGCGAGCATAGGCATATCGCACTACCCTACACACGCAAACGAACCCGAAGCCCTCATTGTGTGTGCCGATACGGCGATGTACAAAGCCAAAGAGCAACGCAATGGATGGCAGGTGTACGACGACAATAAAATTGCAGACTATAAACACAATTTACAACTGCGGGCAGAATTGCATGATGCAATATTGCAACAGCAGTTTATTTTGCATTACCAACCCAAAGTCGATCTGGGCTCAGGCTGTATTGTGGGCGTTGAGGGGCTATGCCGATGGGAGCATCCGCGGCTGGGTTTGCTAATGCCGGGGCATTTTATCGACTTAATTGAAGACAGCGGAAAAGTACAAGAATTTGGTCGCTACGTCATTGCAAAAGTGATTGAGCAAGCCGCGCTTTGGCAACAACAGGGCATTACTATACCTATTGCGGTAAATTTATCGCCGTATAATTTATTAGACCCAGGCTTGGTAAGTTTTATTCAACAGCAGTTAACGATGCATAAGGTAGCGCCTGAGTTAATCGAAATTGAGCTAACCGAAAACGAAACAAGTTTGAATATTAAATATATCAAGGCTGCCCTGGACAATATTCGGGAGCTCGGTATATCTCTGGCAATTGACGATTTTGGTACCGGCATGAGTTCGTTGGCGTATCTTGCCCATTTGAATGTTAACGTACTGAAAATCGACAGGGCCTTTGTTACCGATATTGAAGTGAATACAGGCCACAAGGCAATTGTGGCCTCTGCCATAACCTTAGCTCAGTCGTTTGGCTGTAGCATGGTTGCAGAAGGTGTGGAAACCTTATCACAGGCTACCCTGTTGCACGATATGGGCTGCCGGATTGCACAAGGATATTTATTTTCCAAGCCAATGCCAGAAGCGAAAGTAAAACAACAAATTTTATCAGGTAAAAACCTGTACCCGCATGCTCAGGGGCTCGAATCCTCACCCGCTTAAGGCCTAATCCATCACATTTTTTTACATTTATACAATGGGAATTTGATTCTATTACGGTAAACTCAACGTTCAATACAAAGGAATCATCCATAATGAAAATTGTTAGAATTGGCTTAGGAGCAGTGTTATTTATTGGCGGCATTGTACTTACCCTGTTACCGGGTTCAATTTTATTCGTGCTTGCTGGACTGGTTTTGTTGAGTTACGACTGGCCGCGTGCCAGACATGTTTTGCGATATTTCCAAAATCAAATGAGTAAAGGAGCAAGACGCCTCGATCGTTACCTGTTGGACCGCAAGTTGCGAAAATCCCGCTGTTCACGATAGCTATAGTTTATCCTCGTTACCTTTTGCTTTAAGTATGATCTTAACGTGTTTGTGCCCGTATACCCTTGTGGGTAGTTGAAATCAACTGCGGTGACTACCCTACTAAAGCATAATGTCCTGCAACTGGATTAAATTTACGTGTTGAGTTTAAATACCGCCTTATTCAAATGCAGGTTACGTAGTAGAGATCAGGCATGAAACAACACGGTTTTACATTAATCGAACTCATTATAGTCATTGTGATCATCGGCATTTTGTCGGTTACCGCAGCACCGCGTTTTATTGATTTTCAGGGCGATGCTCGCAAAGCGACATTACAAGGCGTAAAAGCAGCCTTAGAAGGCGGTTCTCGCCTGGTGTTTGCAAAGTCAGCCGTTGCAGGTGAACATCGTTCTGCCAATGAAAACCTGATGTTAAACGGCAGCACTGTTTACACTGTGTACGGTTATCCTGCGATACGCGATGTCGTGACTAATTTGCGCGCCTGGGCAGATATTGATGGCAGTGGTAGTGGAAATGGCACAGATTTTCGCATCGCAGTCTCTACCGATTCAGCACCACAAGCAGTGACCCAAACAGACCAGTTTGCTATTTTACCCAGCGGCGTTGGCTCAACGGTTAACTGCAAGGTAATCTATACTCAGGCACAGTCAGCCGGGAGTAGTCCAACGATTTCTGTGCTTGATAGCGATTGCTAAACTAATCGGTATTGCTGGACCGGGGTTTCTCATCAAGATGTAAATTGGTTTTTATCAAACACCACAACCTGATTGCGCCCTGCGTGTTTTGCACTATACAAGGCTTTATCTGCCTGCGTAATCAGTCCATCGTCAGTGGTGTCTTTGGTAATCGTTGCAACCCCAATACTGCATGTAATGCTAATATGCTGCGGAAGCGCGAGCTGTTCGATATTCTTTCGAACACGTTCTGCCAGTTCAACTGCCGCCCCTTGGGGGGTTTCTGGCAGTACTACCAGGAATTCTTCACCACCATATCGACCTACTTTATCAGTAGCGCGAATAGTTTCTGAGATACAATGCGCCAGCGCGGCCAGCACTTCATCACCGGCCTGATGGCCGTGGTTGTCGTTTACATGTTTAAAATGATCAACATCCACCATTAATATAGAAAACGGGCGATAGTACCGTTGATAGGTAATGTAGCTGCGGCTGAGTGTATTCATGATAGCAAACCGGCTTGCTACCCCCGTTACGGCATCCGTATTTGCCTGTTTTTCCAGCATCGCAGTACGTTCTTTTACTTTCTCTTCCAATGACCGGTTAGTTTCTTCCAGTTGTGCTCTGAGACGCTCTAACTCTTCATTGCGCTGCTTCAGCATGCCAAGACTCGGAATACTGATAAAAGTAGGCATGAGCTTCCACAGGAAAAATGCGGTAACTATTGATACCAGCCCGGTGGCAAATTTAATCATGCCCTCAACAAAATAATATCCATGCCAAATATTTATCACACCCGCCAGATGAGAGGCGCCGCAAAACGCAATAAAACCCGCAAATAAAGCAGCTAATCCATCGAATTTAAGATCCTTGCGCTTGCGTAGGAAATACACAATACCAAACGGGATAAGCGAATATGCCACCACGGTCATCAGATCGCCGCCCAGGTGCAAAAATAACAAATCCCATCGCCACAGCAAACAATGCCCATGTGGCATCAGACTTCCATCAAAGAGCCTATCAAACATCCTGGTCTCCATACATTCGATTACTGATATTGGTATTTGAACAAAAAAGTACGATTAACAGATTTAAGCGTACTCTTACTCCTGCAATTCGGCCAGAAAACAGTTTCTCTGCCACCAGAAACAAAAAAGCCCACTCTATCAGAGTAGGCTTTTACAATTTATCTGCCAATGCTTATTGGCAAAAAACGTCAGATTTAAATCAGGCTTTATTGCCGTGCTGTTTGGCCAGATATAACCAGGTTTCAACCACAGTGTCGGGGTTAAGCGATACAGAGTCGATGCCCTCATCTACCAACCAGGCTGCAAAATCTTCGTGATCAGAGGGTCCCTGACCGCAGATCCCAACGTATTTACCACGTTTTTTAGCAGCCCGGATAGCCATAGACAACAAGGCTTTCACGGCTTCGTTGCGCTCGTCAAACAAGTGCGCAATCAACCCGGAATCGCGATCCAGACCCAGAGTTAACTGAGTCAGGTCGTTTGAGCCAATGGAGAAACCATCGAAGATATCCAGGAACTTATCGGCCAGTAGTGCATTAGAGGGTAATTCACACATCATGATAACGCGTAAACCATTTTCACCTTTAACTAATCCCTGTTCAGCCAGTAATTCGATTACCTTCTGACCTTCTTCCAGTGTGCGAACAAATGGGATCATAATCTCAACATTAGTGAGACCCATTTGGTTACGAACGCGTTTTATGGCTTCACATTCAAGAGCGAAACACTCGCGGAAATCCTCAGAGATATAGCGGCTTGCGCCACGGAAACCCAGCATTGGGTTTTCTTCATCCGGTTCATACTGGTAACCACCCACCAGATTGAAGTACTCGTTCGACTTAAAGTCTGACATACGAACAATGACTTTCTCTGGGGAGAAAGCCGCACCAATCGTTGAAATACCTTCTACCAGTTTAGTTATGTAGTACTCTCTTGGCGATTCATATCCCGCAATCATGTCGCGGATTTCGGCTTTCAGATCGTCTGGCTGTGCATCAAAGTTCAACAATGCTTTGGGGTGCACACCAATCATGCGGTTAATAATAAACTCCAGACGTGCCAGCCCCACCCCTTTGTGCGGCAGACGGGCAAAATCAAATGCGCGATCCGGGTTACCTACGTTCATCATTACTTTAAGTGGCAAATCTGGCATCGAGTCAATCCGTGACGTAGTGACATCAAACTCAAGCTGCTGGTTATAGATATAACCGGTATCACCTTCTGCACAGGATACGGTGATCTTGTCGCCTGTTTCGATAGAGTCAGTCGCGTTGCCGCAGCCTACTACCGCAGGAATACCCAGTTCGCGAGCGATAATAGCCGCGTGACAGGTACGGCCACCACGGTTAGTTACAATGGCAGACGCTTTCTTCATGATCGGTTCCCAGTCCGGGTCGGTCATGTCGGTAACCAGCACATCGCCGGGCTGGATTTTGTCCATTTCTTCAATAGATGCCAGTACTTTGGCTTCGCCTGCACCAATTTTGTGGCCAATCGCACGTCCTTCACACACGATACCTGCGCTGCCTTTCAGGTGGAAACGCTCAATAGTTTGTGCATCTTCACGGCTGCGAACGGTTTCAGGTCGAGCCTGAACAATGTATAACTGGCCATCTGTACCATCTTTAGCCCACTCAATGTCCATAGGACGTTTGTAGTGCTGCTCAATAATTTGTGCCTGTTTTGCCAACGCCATTACTTCGTCATCGTTTAACGAGAAGGTTTTGCTTTGGGCAGGCTCAATATCAACAATGGTTACCTGCTTGCCATGACTTTGATCGGCAGAGTAAATCATTTTGGTTAATTTGCTACCCAGGTTACGGCGAACAATGGCCGGTTTACCGTTATTAAGGGTAGGTTTGTGCACATAGAATTCGTCAGGGTTAACCGCCCCCTGCACAACCATTTCGCCGAGGCCGTACGAACTGGTAATAAACACCACATCTTCAAAGCCTGATTCTGTGTCGATAGTAAACATAACGCCCGATGAAGCAATGTC
The DNA here is from genome assembly GCF_006494365.1 of Aestuariibacter sp. GS-14. Taxonomy (GTDB): domain Bacteria; phylum Pseudomonadota; class Gammaproteobacteria; order Enterobacterales; family Alteromonadaceae; genus Alteromonas; species Alteromonas mangrovi. Next base: position 405,539 of record NZ_VHIP01000002.1, on the reverse strand, counting down.
ACTGCGCACCATGCGTTGAACACCGGCTGACAAAGCAACCCCTTTATGGTCGTAACCCTGGTGAACACGGTAGGAAATAGCGCGATCGTTAAACAGCGAAGCAAACACGTGTTTAACGGCAACAATGACGGCGTCGTAACCTTTTACGTTCAGGAAGGTTTCCTGCTGACCTGCAAACGAGGCATCTGGCATATCTTCTGCGGTAGCAGATGAACGCACTGCAAAAGAGGCCTCGTTACCTGCATTACCCTGTAATGCCGAGAACGCAGACTTTATTTCCTCTTCCAGCTTAGGCTGGAACGGCGTATCGATGATCCACTGACGGATGTTTTTGCCCGCTTCAGCTAACGCTGATACGTCATCGACATCCAGTGCATCGAGTACTTCATGAATTTTCGCTTCCAGACCACTTTGCTCTAGAAATTCATTAAATGCATAGGCTGTTGTTGCAAAGCCACCTGGCACTTGTACACCCGCGTTGGCAAGGTTTGAAATCATCTCACCGAGCGAAGCATTTTTACCGCCAACACGATTTACATCGTGCATGCCCAACTCTTGATACCAAAGTACGTATTCTTGCACTTTTACAGCCTCCAGCTTGTAACTATTTCTGTACGCGCGGTTTTAAAATGCGCTTGTAGGGTAAGAGGAAATCAGGCCTGATGTGGTGTGCAGACTAGATTTTCCATACGGAAATTCTAAAATGCCGATTATAAGAAAGTAAAATTTTATTTCATTTCGTAATAAATTTACGACAAAGTTAAGGAGTTGTTGTGCGCACCGCATTTTATATTTCAGATGGCACTGCCATCACGGCAGAGGTGTTTGGCCACGCTTTACTGTCACTTTTCCCGACAGAATTCAATCATAAAACAATTCCATTTGTTGAAACTGAAGAACAAGCTTATGGCGTAATCGAAAAAATATCTGAAAGTTTTCAAGATAGCGGTGTACGGCCGCTCGTTTTTTACACAGTAGTAAACACAGATATTCGCCGCATAATCTCCCGATCCGTCGGGATTAACTACAATTTTCTGGACCAATTCGTTGCGCCATTGGAAAAAGTGATTGGTGTGCCATCAAAACCAGAGAAACATCGCACCCACAGTATCCACGAAAAAACCTACGATATACGTATAGAAGCAGTGAACTACGCACTTGCGAATGACGATGGCTCCAACCTAAAGGACTATCACGAGGCAGACATCATTTTAGTGGGCGTATCGCGTTCAGGTAAAACCCCTACCAGCCTGTATTTAGCACTTCAGTATGGTATTAAGGCTGCCAACTACCCATTCACCGAAGACGATATGGGCGACATGCTAAAACTACCCAATGTATTAAAGCGCTTTAAGCACAAGCTGTTTGGCCTCACCATAGAAGCGGAACGCCTGCATCAAATTCGCTCTGAGCGCCGCGCCAACAGCCGTTATGCATCGTTGCAGCAATGCAGGATGGAGCTCCGTGAGGTAGAAAATCTCTATCGCAAAGAAAAAATCCCGTTTCTTAACAGCACAAAGTACTCAATAGAAGAGATTTCCGCCAAGATCCTGGCCGAAACAGGCTTGCAGCGCCGTAAGTATTAAGCGGGGAGAAACACTTCTGTAGTTTGGTATTAACGGATTCAGCATATTCGCTCCTGCCAACAGTCGAATATGTTGAATTATTGCTTTTTTTAGCCGTTCCCCCGTAATTTGGTTTGTCATAAATTCCCGTATATCTCGTTCAAAGTCAGCTAAAAAGACAACTGCCTTAGTGAAAAAACACGATTTATCAGTATTTTTTACACCGTCACACATAAAGTATTGGTTGCAGAATTATAGAATTATAAAAGGTTTGATATACTTAGTAGTCGTTACAATACAAACAATTCTATTGTGTTTTTCAGCAAACGACGTCGCTACAGGCCATGAGATGAGAAAAGAAGAAGAATTATTGATTGCCCTTCGCAGGGTAATTCGGGCGGTAGATTTACGCAGTAAACAGCTCAGCAAGGACGTAGGCATTACTGGCCCACAGTTAATGGTACTGCAGAATATACAACGCCAGCCAGGGATCATGGTGAAAGAAATTGCCGACAACATCAATTTAAGCCCGGCAACCATTACTAACATACTCGACCGACTGGAAGCGAGGGAACTGGCAAATCGCATTCGCAGTACCGAAGACAAGCGCAAAGTGGGCGTGTATTTAAGCGAAAAAGGCCAGCAGGCGGTGGAAAGCGCACCTCGTCCCCTTCAGGATCATTTTGTAGAACGTTTTAGTCAGTTGGCTGAATGGGAACAAAGTCAGATGATTGCCACCATGCAACGCATAGCGGCCATGATGGACGCTGAACAAATCGACGCCTCCCCGGTTTTAGCGGTAGGTACACTTACCGATCGTCACGACTAATCTTTCGCGTTGGCTTTAAGTGGATTTGGGCGGCCACCGGTTACCTTATCGGCCCGTCCTTCCTGAATGGCCTTTTCAGCCCGACGTTTACGCACTTCTTTGGGGTCGGCAATCAGCGGGCGGTACACTTCCACCCTGTCACCGTTTTTCACTTCTACCGATGGTTTTACTACCCGATTCCACACACCCACACTGGCGGTAGCTAATTCGATCTCCGGGTGAATATCCAGTACACCCGAAGCCCGAATCACCTGTTCAACCGTTGAACCTGCGGGTACGGTTAATTCAATAAGTGATTGTTTTGCTGGCGTAGCATAGGCTACTTCAACGTTAATCAGATCATCCATTATGCGTAAACTACCTTTGCCCGTTGGGTGAACGCTTTAACCATGCTTTCTGCCAGACTGTTGAAAATCTTACCAAATGCCAGTTCAACCATCCGGTTTTTAAACTCAAACTGCAGATTAAGCTCTATTTTACATGCAGAGTCTGACAATTCAGAAAACGTCCAGCCACCTTGCAGCTTTTTAAAGGGTCCGTCTACCAGCGTCATTTGTATACTCTTAGCGGGATCCAGATGATTTTCTGTTGTAAACCACTGTTTAATACCGGCTTTGGCGATTAATAAGGAGGCTTGCATGGCATTGCCCTGCTGACTGATTATTTTACTGTCTGAACAACCCGGTAAAAACTGCGAATAAGCATTCACATCATTAACCAGATCAAACATGGCCTGCGCGCTGTAAGCTACCAATGCGCTTCGCTGAATTGTTGGCATAGCTCTTTTATTTAGGTAACACGGTTGGCGGAGTCTACCACAAAAAATCACCGTTGCGCACATTCCATAAGTGAGGGGAAATGCGGCAGAAAAGGAAGGGTTATCTCATACAAATATTTATTTACGCACTCACGAAATACGAGACAAGCGCAACACAATCAGTATAATAGCGCGCATGAAAAAGAATGCATCCAAACAATCCACAGGTACTATCGCCCTTAATAAAAAGGCGCGTCACGACTATTTCCTCGAAGACAAATTTGAAGCTGGCATTTCGCTACAGGGATGGGAGCTCAAGAGTATTCGCGATGGCAGAGTCAACATCAAAGACACCTATGTGATTATCCAAAACGGTGAAGCCTATTTAGTAGGAAGCCGGATCACGCCTTTGAACCAAGCCTCCACCCACGTTATTTGTGAACCGGAACGCGCTCGCAAACTCTTGCTAAATAAGCGCGAACTCGACAGGTTAATGGGAGCGCGCGACCGTCAGGGCTACTCGATTGTGGCTACGGCAATGTATTGGAAGAAATGTTGGGTTAAGCTAGAGATTTACTTAGCCAAAGGTAAGCAAACTCACGATAAGCGCGACACCATTAAAGACCGCGACTGGGATCGCCAGAAAGAACGGGTAATGAAGCACAAAGCCTAGCTCCTGCCCTTGCCTGCTTGCGTTTCATCAATATCTACTGCAATTCAAGTATTCGTGTTCAGAGGCGTTTTACAACGCCTCTTCAAACCATTCCGTAGTAATGTCTAACAATTGCTCATCCTGATTAGCATTATTATCCAACACATTAAATATGTGATCTGCGCCTTTAATAATAACGGCTCTGGCAACATCACTCCCCGCTGCATTGATAAGTCTTGACGCTGCCACCGGCGGAACGACGGTGTCGTTAGTACCGGCAATCGCCAGCAACGACCCTTTATAACGTTGCATGTCGGTAAGTGAAGTATTCACTTTAACCTGCTCAAACCAATCCAGACTGATCAATAGCGGTGAACGCCAGCCATAGTGCTGTAATACGTTGCCCTGCTTTTTTGCCGTCATGTACAGTGTTTCAAACATCTCAGCAAACGGCCCAATGCCGTCGGAGGCTACGGACGACCATGCCACAAAACTTTTAATATCGGGCTGTTGTGCAAGCAGAAGTTGTGCAATTAAGCCGCCCTGACTAAAGCCGACTACGCCAATTCGCTTTGCATCCACCCCGGCTTGCTGCTTCAGATACGCAAGTGCAACGGTAGCATCGCGAACCGCGCTTTTAAGGGTGTAATGTGTGTAGTCAACCGGGCTATCACCCGTACCAGCAAAATCAATTCTAATCGACGCAATGCCCTTATTAGCCAGCAGCTCTGCTAACCGCAGGTACAGGTCCCCTACTTCGTTTTTGTGTGATGCACTGCCGTGCAATAGTAAAACGGCGGGTGACGCGATTGCCGTATCGGGCATCAAGACAACAGCAGGTATTTGATATTCGCCATTGTCAAGCATGACAGATTCAGACTGGGCACATACTGCAAACGACATACACCACATCACTATTGCGAAGCCAAAACATTGCTTTGTCACGTTCATTTTCACTGATTATTCCTAGTGCACCGCACGATATTTGGCAACAATATCTGCCATTACCGCCAATGCTATTTCTGCTGGCGTTTTACTGCCTATATCCAATCCAATGGGCATGTGAATTCTTGCCAGTGTGAATTCATCCAGCTGGCCAATTCGCTTCAAGCGCTCTGCACGATTGCGCGAGGTCCGTTTTGACCCCATCACCCCAATATAAAACGCACTGGTATTTACCGCATCCAACATAGTGGTATCGTCTACTCTGGGATCGTGAGTTAGCGATACAATGGCCGTTTGCGCGTGAACCGCGTCAGGTTGCAGAATATAATCAGCCGGAAAAGCTGTCACAATCTGGCATCCTGACAGCGAAACTCTGGCTAGTTCTTCCTGGCGGTGTTCACACACAATCACTTCAAAACCCAATGCCAGGGCAAATTGAACACAATATTCCGCAACGGGCGAAATACCGGCGATGATCAGGCGTTTAGCCGGGCCAATTCGCACATAAACAGGGGTGTCGCCCCCTTGCCAGTCCACTGGCGATTGCAACACCGATGCCGGACTCAACGACACACTGCCCGATTGCAAATCAAGTTTACGGCTAAGCAACTTACGGCCACGAATAGCGTCAAGATATTCAGAAAAATGGCTAATCCAGGTTTCCGAGGGCTGAATATACTCCACACAAACGGTTAAAATACCACCACAAGGTAAGCGTATCGCGCCCTTGCTTTCCCCGTCGCCATATCGCTGAATAGCAACAGGTTTCAGTGATTCAGCAGAACCAAGCTGATTCAAAAAATCATCCTCGACACAACCGCCCGATAACGAACCCACCCATTCAGCAGGATTGCAGGCAGCAAATAAACTACCGGGCTCTCTGGGCGATGAGCCCCAGGTAGACAATACCGTACAAAACCAAACCGGCTTACCCGACTTGAGCCACGACAGAACTTGTTCTACCACTTTTACATCTAAGGGTTGCATTTAGTTACTTTGCCCATATTTAGAGACTGTGGGTAATGTAGCAAATAATAGCAGTTAACCAACAGTGACAGAGCCAGTAATTGGATGAAAACCTGACACAAAACGGTGAAATGCCAGTTGTATACAACCCCTATTCGCGATACCATTCGCGCTATCAACTCCGGGGCTGATTAGGATTCGACAGGATCTAGGAAGCTGGAGGTGCATGCAGAGGAGCGGTTTGCCTCTATAAAAGCCGCATTTAAATAGTCGCAAACGACGAAACTTACGCACTAGCCGCTTAATACCCGGCATAGGCCCTTCCACCTAAGCTCTGTTTGCTAGCCAGGAATTCGGAAGGTCATATAAGTAAACTAGCGAGGGAAACTCTCCTGAGGTTGAACCGCGAAATAGTATCAGGACAGCTACCAGGAACCCTGTTTGTCGGGGTCTAAAGTAGTTAAATAAAAGACAAACTAAGCATGTAGTACCAAAGGTAGACATTTTCTGGACGCGGGTTCAAATCCCGCCAGCTCCACCAAATACGAGAAAGACCCTAAGATTCATTATAAAACAGTGACTTAGGGTTTTTTCTTGCCTACCGATATGGACCCCCTTTATGGACCCCTTCCCTTCTTCTCTAGTCATGTGTTACTTTTAATCAATAATTTAGGATCTCAAGGGACAGTCATATGAAAATTATCCTCGCAGTTTTGCTAGGTGTAGTCACGTTTAATGCTTCCGCCAACGAGCAGTTAAATGGTTTTGCGAAGTGCTCAATGGTGGCTCGTATTCTAGAGTTGGAAAATGATGCCGATCTTTTTGAGTCGGCTTATAAGAAATTGAAAAAGCTGGAAGAGCTAGATCAAGAATTTATCAACATGGTCTATTACACTGAAGGGCTCATGGTCGGTTTTGCCAGCGCTAGTGGTAAAGACAAAAACACTGTCGCAAGGAACTTTTTCTACGTAAATTGTGACGGCTCAAACAAACAATACGCCGAAGATTTAACCAAAGAAAATTAAGCTCGATGTCTGGTAATAAGCAGCCCACTGGCAAGCGTGGGATCTACTGGAAGAGTAACACCCTATACGCCCGTATGGTGGTTCCCAGAGACCTCCGAGAGCACTTCGACAAGGGCGAACGCTGGAAGAGCCTCCAAACGAGAGATCTTAAGACTGCCGAGTATCGGGCGTCTCAGTTGTTCCACCAATGGCGAGCTGAGTTCGATAAGCTTCGAGGGTCCACCAGCGCACTTGAGGAGGCACTTCGTTGGAAGCGTAGCCTTGAAGAAGAGAAGCGTCGCGATGCTGACCTTATGGCGGCCTTTAAGCGTGAGAACCCCTACAGCGAGCTTACCTCGGCTGTTGTTGACGACTTAGGGTTAGGCTCTGAACGTCTTGGCTTTGAGCATTACATCGAAAAGATAGAGCGGACGAAAGGCCGGGAAGAGGCCGAGGCGATCGCGAATGTCGTTCTTGGAGGTATGCTCCCCACGCTGTCTTATCTAGACGAATGGAAGGGAACCCTTGAAGGTAAGCTAATCCCAAGGACAATTAAACAACACGACACTCGTATTAAGAGGCTTGCCGATAGGTTCCCCGCACTACCAATCAAAAAGACTGAGGTCGCCCGGTGGATTATTGACCTCGAAAGTCAGGACATGGCAGAAGCAACAATAAAGGGTCTCATTGGAGGCTGTCGTGTGTACTATAACTATCTGTTGCGTATGGGTTACCTTGACCCGGACGGAGCGAACCCTTTCGAGCACCAGACGTTTACCAAGAAGAAAAGGGCCAGTAAGAAGGATAAACGTAAGGCGTGGGAGCCGGAAGACGTTATCAAGCTGGTGGACGCTGCCAGAGAGAAGAAAGGCGACGCAAACCTCCACGACTTAATTCTCCTCGGTGCTTACACTGGAGCTAGGATCGAGGAGCTGGCCCGATTGAGAACTGAGGACGTGAAGCGTAAGGAGGGGGTCCTGTATTTATCGATCGAGGAAGCAAAGTCAGAGGCTGGTCTCCGAGATATTCCTGTACATAAGGACCTACTCCCCGTAGTCGAGAACCTTGTCGAACACTCCCCGGACGGCTACCTCCTACCCTATGAGCCTGTTACGGAAAATGGAGAACGGTCCTCTGCCCTCGGGAAGCGTTTCGGAACCCTCAAACGTAAGCTAGGTTACGATAAGCGCTATGTGTTCCATTCCTTAAGGAAGACCCTTTCGACCCTCCTCGAACGGCAAGGCTACCACCACAACCAAGCGGCTCAGATCCTTGGACACGAAAAGGTGGGGATGTCTTTCGGAACCTACTCCGACGGGCTGACGATACCCGGACAGGCTAAGCTACTGAACAAGATCAGTTACGAGGGGCTTAAGGTCCAACTCAAGGAAGGTAAAAGACGCCCTTAGGATTGTCCCACAAGTGGAACTAAATTATTGTTTTACATGAAGTATTTTTCATCCTAGGATATTGCTCAGTTAATAACACATGGAGTGAAATTATGTACCTTAATGAGCCGTACCTATTTGACGAGACCCTTGCCCAAAAAGTCGGTTACCCCGAAGACCTCTTACCGGATCTGTTGTGGGGGGCCGCCCCAAGGGAGCTACACAACGCCCACGAGAGCGAGGTCTTTAATTATCTTTGGGAAGAGGTATTCGACCGGGAGAAAGTCGCTGAGATCGTCGCTGAGGGCCGTCCTTACGTGGACCTTGGGAGCATGTTCTTTGTGGCAGTAAGTAACACCAGATCTTAAAATGCCGAATCCCTTATTTTTAAAGGGCTACAGGCTAGAAATAGTAGTAATGGGTTGAAAATCCGGCGCAGAAATGAAGAGACAGGGCCGGAATGACCCTCCCAGTTAACCCTAGGAAGGACCCGTGGACGTTCCCCAAGGCAATGCCCTTAGGCTGCGTCCTAACGCCTCTCACAGCGCCACACAGCGCGAATCAATTAGGTCTAGACGGACGTATCGGGGTCAGTCGGGATAAATATGTTGGGGGGCTTTAATCGAAGCTATCGTCGAGGAGTTCGTTGAGGTCTTGCTCTGTAATCTTAAGCTCCCGGAGCAACGCCTTACGCCACGCCTCAGGGGACCTACCCACACGAGCTGAGGCAAGCACGCCCTCACAATCCTGTTGCTCTGACTCCTCGCGCTCTTTCCGTCGCATAGCCTTAGATATATCGCCTGTCTCAACGACTTCCTTCCACCACGCAATGCACTTCGGGACTGGGTAGCCCTTACTGTCGGTCAATACGTCGTAATATGGATAGAGAGCCTCCCGTATGGCGTCTGTAAGGCAGGTCTTTAGTTGCTCCGGGGGGAGGTCTTTTAGTTTGGCCTCCTCTCTCGCGAACTTCGCTAGGCGCATATATTTAGCTAAGGTTGTCCTTGAGAAGATCCCCTCGTACCGCTGGTGGAGCTTGTCGATACCCTCGTCGTAAAAGTCTAACAATAAGAGCCTGAACACTTGCGCACGTTTCTCACTCTCCGCTAATGGGAGTGGGTGTTTTGAGTTGGACTCCAAGGCGGCGGACATAAGCTCGGCCATTGTCCCGGCGTCTATCTCCTTGACAGGGACTCGGACCTCGGGGCCTACCGAGCACTCTATCGCCTCGTATCGTTGGTATCCGTCCACCAGCACATAGGCAGCGTCTTTAAGCCTGTCCCGGTACTTCTTCGGTAAGTCTAAGGGAGGGGGGGCTATTAAAAGGGGTTCAATGGCTCCGTCGATCGAGGGTCCTTGAGCCGTGTCTTTAAGATTTGCCTTAACCCCGCTAGTCATTGCCTTGAGGTTGTCTTCCCCTAAGGCGTCTATTCCCAATGAACGAGCCTTACTTCCCCTTGCCTCGGGGTCCCTTGGGTTAATCTCAGGGACAGGAAGGATTGACTTAAGGGTTACCTTCTTTGGTCTGCCCATAAGGATTACTGCTCCATAATTAAAATAATAAATCGAAGGACCTCAGAACGACCTCAAGACCACGTCTAGCGTGACTTAGGCTAACCTTAAAGGGAGTCTCAAGGGCGTTCGTCCTTACACTTCAAAATCTGAACGGATATTATCGGGTCGTTACGACTCTCTCAACTCCTTTATGATCTTGAATACTGAGGTCTTCCCGACGCCTGTCTCACGGACTATCTGGGCAGGCTTCATGCCCTCAAGGTAAAGCGCCCGGACTCTCTCCTTCTTGTCCTCGGCTAACGGAGCGCCCCCTTTATAAACCCCTTTGGCCTTCGCCTTTGCGATACCTTCGAGTTGACGTTCCTTACGGAGGTTCGTCTCGAACTCAGCGAAGACCCCTAGCATATCGAGGAACGCCTTACCGGCTGGTGTACTGGTGTCGATAGGTTGCTCGGTTGCTTCAAGGTTGACGCCTCGGGCCTTAAGGTCGTGGACTATGTCCTGAAGGTCTTTCATTGAGCGCGCTAGGCGGTCGATCCTCGTTACGACCAGAGTGTCCCCTTCGCGGAGGACCTCAAGGACTCGGGACAGTTCCCCACGTCCCTGTCGACTGGTCCCGGAGGCTTGCTCCTCATAGACGCGGTCACACTTGGCGGCTTCGAGTGCTTCCCTTTGGATGCTGGTGGATTGGTCGAGGGTCGAAACTCGGGCGTATCCGTAACGGTGAGTTGGCATTGTTGTTCCTTAAATGGTTCGCACAGGTTCTTAGAGGTTGTCATCCTATTCTTGAGTTCATGGAAAAGCAACCCTATTTGGTCTCTTTTTCGGTTCGCCCTAACCGTCCGCATGGGGTATAGTCTGGCGGACAGTAATTAAAAGGACGTTTTTGGATCATGATTCTTTATCACTTCGTAAACCTTGAGTACGGGCTTGAAAATATATCTAAACGGAGACTCAAGGTATCTAGGATAAAAAAGCTAAACGACCCATTTGAATTCCAAGCTTTTGATCTATCAAACAAGGAGCTCAGAAATAATGTGAAAAGAGGGATCGAGGCTATTGATAAAGAGTTCGGGCTCATTTGCTTTTCGAGGTCTTGGAGAAGCCCGTTACAATGGGCTCACTATGCGGACAGGCATACAGGTATTTGTTTAGGTCTAGAAATACTTCCGCAACACGTAAGCCTCATCAGAGAGGTAAATTATGTCCCGAAGCGTATAAGACTAACCAGTCATCAAGTTACAGAAGAGGATATCTGGACAATAATGGCTACTAAATTCGAAAAGTGGGACTATGAAGAGGAGAGCAGGATTTTTGTGCCTCTAGAGGAATCGGAAGTGAGTGGCTTATTTTTCACCCCATTTAAATCGAATATGCGTCTGAAAGAGATCTATATCGGAGCCAGTTGCGAAGTAAGTAAAGACGACCTTAGGAAGGCCCTTGGCGATCTAAAAGAAGAAGTCAAGGTGCTAAAAACTCGAGCTGGTTTTACAAATTTCAATATGGTCGTGGACAATAGATATTCACCATTCAAACTTTAAGACCTAAACATTTTGGACCCCCAAACTGGACCCCCAAGCACACCCCTATACCATACAAGCCAGAGACCAAAGGCTTTCGACCCAGAACGGCGTAGACTCCCGCCAGCTCCACCAAATGCTGAACCCTGTGCCGAAAGGCACGGGGTTTTTTATTATCTGAATCTTGCTTCACATTCGTTATGAATACGAATTTTTCCCAACAATGCCTGAATCGTTTAATCGCAAAGCCCGCTATAGCCGCCACTAAACTCAATCTGGCTATAATTGCATTCTGGTAACATAAGGTCTTTGAATCAACCGTTTGCCCATACGGTAAAACCTGCCCTACACTGATCTCACGCAAAGAATTAATGTAGCTGGCACGATATACTCCGGATTAACGTGCGGGTATTACACTTGTAACATCAACAATGAGAACGGGACTTGCCCCAATGCAGACATTTTGGCAGTTGTATAACGTTATTGAACAACAGTTCTTCTTTACGCTATCGCGAAAAATTATAGGCAATATAACTTTTTTGTTTGTATTCCAAATCATTAATTTTACTATGTTTTACTCTATGCTCTCTGCCCCGCCAGAAGAGCAGCAAGCAATGCAGGGCACTGTTATAACCGTTTTTGTTATAAGTACCTTATGTTTCGGGTTTACCATTTTCTATTTGCATCACCTGATTGTACGTCCGGTAAAAGCCCTGCTCTCAACCCTCAATCACATTAACCACACCCAGGGCGATCTTTCTACGCGCTTACCCGCTTTTACCTGTGATGAATTCAGCGAGTTGTCGGCGGCCTACAATACTTTTTCGGCAAACCTGGCTAAGTTAATTGCTAAGATTTATCAGGATGCAGAGCAAGCAGCTACCGCCAACAAGAATGTCAGCAACATCGTAAATGCAGTGAATACACAGGCTGTGCAACAAAAGCAATTTAGCCATAGCATTAGCAAATCAGCCCAGGAAGTGAGCCATCGCATTGATCACATTGTGTCAGCCGCAGAGCAAGTATCCACCTCTAACCAAGTGAATTTGCAAAACGCAGATACCGCCAACAACACGCTTCAAACGTCACAAAGCCAAATAAGTAGTATCACGCAATTACTCAATCAGTTCGCCAGTACCGTAACCGGATTACAGAACAACGCAGAAAACGTACGCAGCATTTTGAAAATGGTAGAGGGCTTTGCCGATCAAACAAATTTGCTGGCACTAAACGCGGCTATTGAAGCCGCGCGCGCTGGGGATGCTGGCCGAGGGTTTGCGGTAGTAGCCGACGAAGTGCGCAGTCTTTCGGCAAAAGTGGCGGATGCAACGCAACAAATCAGCAAGTTTTTGAATCAAATGGATACGCTGGTTAACGAAACACAAAATGAATCAGGCAGGCTCATTGATGTGTCAAAGGCCATGAACGACAGTGTCAATTTCACCAGAGACACATTTACCACCATGATGCGCGACTTTAACGAGAATATCGCGGCATTTTCGCAAATTTTAGAAGCCGTAAATGCACTTAGCGCGCAACACCATACCGCCATGGGTAACGCTACTCACATTGCAGAAGTAAGTGACCATATTCAACAGCAGTTGGAACAAACGGTAAGTGAAGCGTCAAAAGCGCAGAGCCTGGCAAATTCTACTCAACAGGGCTTAACGCAATTTGTAGTGCGGGTATAAGTTACCAAGCGGATTAAACCAATTGGCTGGTGTTAGCGTACACATTGCAACCTAAACCAGCCGGACATAAATGTGCATCACCAACATCGCGAATACAGCCAGCATGAACTGTCGCGTATCATTGAAATGGCATGGGAAGATCGTACACCATTCGAAGCCATTGAATCACTGTATGGCCTGAAGCAGGACGGTGTCATTCGAATCATGCGTAGCGAATTAAAGCCATCGAGCTTTCGGCTATGGCGAAAGCGCACTCACGGCAGAGCCTCCAAACACGTAAAGCTTCGCTCCCCCAGTATCGATCGCGGGTACTGTCCCACCCAATACAAACAGCGCTGAAAGAGAGTACCCCGCAATGTTGAGCCTGCCTCACATGCTCGCGTGAATTCCCGGTTAACGTGAAGACTTTTAACGTGCAATCCAATACCCCTATCAGCGTAGTATGGTTTAAGCGAGACTTGCGTCTGCAAGACAATCAGGCGTTGCATGCTGCATGGCAAGCTGGAAACCCTGTATTACCTCTGTATCTGTTTGAACCCGATATTATGCGTGATCCACACTACAGCGAGCGTCATTGGCGATTTGTGTGGCAAAGCCTGCTTGATATGGAGGGCCAGTTAGCGTCACATTCTGCCAATCTGCATGTGAGTTACAGCGATGCCCTGCCCTTTTTTGAGCGACTTCGTGAACATTATCAAAACATTACGATTTACAGTTACGAAGAAGTGGGTCTTTCTATTACTTATCAGCGCGACAAAGCGCTGAAAGCCTGGTGTCAACATGCAGGGGTTACCTGGATCGAATCTCCCTACGCTGGCGTAATTCGCGGTCTTTCGCATCGGCGGCACTGGGTGAATCACTGGCAACAGCAAATGCACAGTCCGGTGATCGAAACGCCTTTATCGAAAATAAACTGGTTGCAACATAAAGCCTTGGTTACCCGGGTACCTAAAACGCTGTCCAGCAGACTTCACAGTGCTGATCCTTTCATGCAATCAGGAGGGGAATCACATGCACATCAACAGCTTCAGAGTTTTATAAGCAAACGACACCGCCAGTATCATAAGCACATTTCGAGTCCGCTGAAGAGTATGGAAAGTTGTTCGCGCTTGTCTCCTTATCTGGCCTGGGGCAACCTGAGTGTAAAACAGGTCTATCAGGCCGTGACGTCGTCAACATCACCTTTACCGTTGTCGTTACAAGCCTTTACGTCAAGGCTTCACTGGCACTGTCATTTTATTCAGAAATTTGAGAGTGAAAGCGAACAAGAATTCAGGCCGGTTAACACGGGATATATTAATTTCCCTTTCAGAACAGAGCAGAAGGCTTTGGAACAGCTTACCGCGTGGCAGGAAGGCAACACAGGCATCCCAATGGTGGACGCCTGTATGCGAAGTCTGATAAAAACCGGTTACCTGAATTTTCGTATGCGGGCCATGCTGGTGAGTTTTCTCACCCATTATTTACTGCTCGACTGGCGCCATGCAGCCCTTCATCTTGCACAACAGTTTTTGGATTTTGAGCCGGGGATCCACTACCCACAGTGCCAAATGCAAGCCGGGATCACAGGCACTAACACATTGCGTATTTATAACCCGGTGAAGCAGGCTCAGGATCACGACCCACAGGGCGACTTTATTCGCAAATGGGTACCCGAAATTGCACATCTGGACAATCAGGACTTGTTCGCCCCCTGGCAGATCCCACCACTTACCAAATTAACGCTGGATACATCAGGGTTAGAACGGTACTTCACCCCGATAGTCATTCCCGAAGACGCGATTGCCCACCATCGCGACCTGTTGTGGGCATGGCGGGACCGCCGGGAAGTAAAACAAGAGGCAAAAAGAATTTTGTATCGGCACAGCAATCCGGGTTAATGCTGATTGTCCTTATACCCAAACATGTCGCGCGAAAATATCCAACTGGCGCAATTTACCGCCACTTATGAATATGTTGCAACTCAGTTTACCGGCCGACTCCCTGTTAAACATCGCTAGTCGGTGGTTTCAGAGAGATTAATTCAGATAAAGTAAAGGCCCAACTTCTTCACCAGCAGCATTCTTATTGTCAATTTTCAATTACTATTCAGTTAGTTAATGAATGTTCTGATTTTCCGATTATACCGTTTTATTTAATTCATCACGGCATGGCTGCAAATTCGGTATTCTATTTGCAGTTCTAGTTTCAATAGACACAAAAACGGCATACACAGTAATACGGGAATCGGGAGTTAATACAATGAAAAGTGCATTAGTTGTTGAAGGTGGAGCCATGCGGGGAACCTTTGCAGCGGGCGTGTTAAACACTTTTCAACTCCACCATTACGATCCGTATGATTTGGTTCTGGGCGTTTCAGCGGGCGCAACTACCGCAGCAGGTTATGTAACCGGCAACGCACAACGCAACCGCAAAATCATTACCCGTCTTGCTACTCAGCGTAAGTTCTTTAGTCCGGTTCGCTTTGTACTAAAAGGCCATATGACCGATGTAAAATGGCTATGGCAGGAGGCACAGGCAAAATACCCGATAAACCCTGCAGCCCTCGACACATCAACCCCGCTTGTGGTGGTGATCACCAACATGCAAACCGGCCAGCCCGAATATCATCGCGTAACGGCAGACAATATTGATGTATTGATGGAAGCCACCTGCGCGCTGCCAATGGCTTATCGCACGCCACCTCGCTATCAACAAGCACGCTATGTCGATGGCGGTGTTACCGATGCGATCCCGGTGCAGTATGCCTATGAGCAGGGGTTCAAAGATATAACCGTTGTGCTTAGTCAAACCTGGGGCTATCAGAAAGCTGAAGAGAAAGGCGCCTGGGTAGCCAATAAGGTGTTCGCCCGCTATCCACAACTGTTAGAAGCGATGCATCAACGGGCAAAGCGCTATAACGAGGCCCTGGCATTTATTGCCTCGCCGCCGGCAGACTGTCGTATTAATATTATTGCGCCACCAGCGGAATTTAAAGTGGGCCGCTTAACCATGCGACGCGATAAATTGTTAGACGGTTATCAAATGGGTCGCCACGCCGCACAGTCATTTCTGGCAGCTCAGCACGCTGTAGCCGCTTAACCCTGCGCGTTGGCGACAGGTAAACCTCTCGCTGCGGTATACACATCCACCGCAGCGCCCAGTGCGCTTTGATAGCGGTTTATCACATTTAACTGTGCACTAAACCAACTGCGCTGCGCGTTGAGCAGGTTTAAAAAATCGCTGTCTCCAGATTTATACTTCGCCTGAGCCAAATCATATAATCGCTTGTTGTTGTCGAGTTCAATTAAATCAAGGTGATAAGCATCGCGCTGAAACCGATAATTGTCGGCGGCATCCTGCATTTCTCTGGCGGCGGAGATAATCGCGATAACCAGGTTATTGAAAGCAATGTGTGTATCCACACTGGCTGCCTTTTCAGCTTGTTCACGTTTGCCGTTATCAAACAGCACCATGGCAGAACCAAGCGCAGCCGACAGCGTCCAGCCACTGCCCAATGCCGTTAGATCCGACAGCCCCACATCAGCACTCAGACTCAACCCGGGTAGCCCGGCAACACTGGCCTGATACACGTTGATATCAGCCAGTTGCAATTGTAAAAATGCGGCTGCCACATCAGGACGTTGGCGTAATACACTGGCTGGTTGCTGAATATCTATATCGGGCAGTGCGATACTGTTAATGTGTAGGGTGAATTCACGTTGCTGGAATTCACTGTCTGCTAATAACGCTGCCAATGCCCGGTTGTTCAAGGCAAGCTGATTTTCCAGCCTTAGAGCCTCACTTTTTGCACTTAACAGCGTATTGCGCTGCTGTGCAAGCTCAATACCCGATGCACTGCCTGCCTCATATCGCAGTTGTATTAACGACAACAATTGCTCCGACGCCGTTATATTTTGATGAGCAATGTCCAAGCGTTGTTGCAGCGACAACTGGGCAAAGTAACCATTAGCAAGTGCCTGCTGTAACAACACCGACTGATTGCGCAACTGGGCTTCACTTACATCAATATTGAGTTTTGCTGCCAGTATACTGGCTTCCCGCGAACCCCATATATCCACGTCGTAACTCATTGCAACCGATGCAGATGATCCGTTTGAACGCTGGCCGCTATCCAGGTTTTCCGCACTTCTGCCGCTGGCTCTACCCGACAGCGCAGGCAAATTGTCGGCTTGCGACTGCCCCCATTGAAAGCGCGCCCGCTCCACCCGTAACGACGCATTCGCCAGATCCAGACTTTGCGCTTCAAGTTGTTGCATCAACGCGAGTAATTCAGGTGAATGGAATGCCAGCCACCACGTTTTATCAATCGTTACTGTGTGTGTATCCTGCAAAGCATGAAAATGTTCCGGCAGCGGTATTTGCGGAAAACTACGCGACGCTTGCATACTGCAGGCGCTTAATCCCAATACGGCTAACATTGCTACAAAAACTGTAACCACTTGCTGGCGTAGATAAACAATATTGCGTGTCATAGTTTACTCCTCTGCCAGCGCGTCAATGGGGTTTAGTCGCGCAGCCTTGTGCGCAGGAGCGAAGCCAAATAACACGCCTACCACCAGTGACGTGAAAAAGGCCAGTACCGGAGGCAGCCAGGTGTAAGCCACCGAAATGGAAAACTGCGATATTGCAAATATCACGGCATATCCCAATAAAATACCCACAAAGCCCCCCAGCACGCACACCACCCAGGCTTCAATATTAAACTGTTTTAAGATATCGCCAGGCTTGGCACCCGTTGCCATACGCAGGCCAATTTCGCGTTTTCGCTCAGATACATTTACCAGCATGATGTTCATCACCCCAATTCCGCCAACAAACAACGAAATGCCGGCTACCGATGCCAATAGCCAGGTTAGGGTATTTTGAGTTTCGGTAACCGCTTCTACCAGTGAATCCGTGGTACGCACCATGACATCTTCTTTACCATGTCGTTCAGTCAGAATGGCCAGTGCTTGTGCCTGTATAGCGGTAGCCGCCTCAGTAGAGGCCGCTTTTATGGTGATACTGCTTAAATAAGGTCGCCCAAACACCTTTAGTCGCCCCGTAGTGATGGGAATGAGCACTTCGTCATCCATGTCACTGCCACCAGCATTGGCGCCCTTGGATTTCAGTACGCCAATAACCTGATAAAACGCATTTTTCATCAGTATGTATTCACCCACTGCCCGATATTTATCTTCAAACAAGGTTTCCGCCACGGTATCGCCTATTACCACTACTGGTGCATAGCTCGTTACGTCGTCGTTGGTAAAAAACACGCCCTGAGACATTTCCCAGTCTTTGGCATAAAAATACGCAGGTGTGGTACCCGTTATTCGACCAGAAAAGTCGTTATCGGTGTAGCGAATGGTTGCCCGGCTGCTGCGCTCTGGTGCCACGTACAACGCCCCGTCTATTTGCTCGAGTGCATTGGCATCGTCGAGGGTGAGTGAGGCAATGTCACCCGAACTGCGAATATTGCCACCACCAGGTCGAATAGAAATCAGGTTTGTCCCAATCGCTTCTATGCGTTTAAGCACGTCCTGTTTACCGCCCTCTCCGATAGCCATCATGGTAACCACTGCCGCTACGCCGATGATGATCCCAAGTAAAGTAAGTAGGGTTCTGAACCAGTTTAGTCGCAACGATGAAAACGCCATGCTAAGCGCTGCGCCCGTTGAAATACTGGGAAATTCCGCTACAACAGGTGAATCGCGTTCAACTAAAAAAGGTTCGCCCGGGTGAACGCCGGTATCTTCCACAATCTCGCCGTCCAGTAATTTAACCTGTCGCTGAGCGTGTTCTGCTACCGCAGGATCGTGGGTGATTAAAATAATGGTCACCCCCTCCCTGTGTAACGAAGTCAGCAATGCCAGCAATTGCTCTCCACTGGCAGAGTCCAGTGCACCGGTTGGTTCGTCGGCCAAAATCACTTCTGCGCCATTGATGAGCGCCCGTGCAACCGATACCCGTTGCTGCTGTCCGCCAGAAAGCTCTCCCGGCCGATGCAATATACGATCAGCCAACCCCAGCTTGCCCAGCAACCGGGCAGCATTGGTATTGCGCTCGGCTTCACTGGTATTGCTGTAAATAGCAGGTAACGCCACATTTTGTTGCGCAGTTAACGTAGACAACAACTGATAACGCTGGAACACAAACCCAAACGTTTTGAGTCGTAGCGCCGCCAGTTGATTGTCGTTCAGTTCTGCCACCGACCGGCCATGTATTCGATACGTCCCAGCAGTAGGCTTATCCAGACACCCCAGAATATTCATCAGAGTAGATTTACCCGAGCCAGACTGCCCCATGATCGCCACAAACTCGCCTTTGTGAATAGTGAGCGATACGCCTTTGAGTGCGGTGACTTCAGCGCCTTCAGACTGGTAACTACGGCTCACATTATCCAGTGTGATGAGAGGACTAGAACCCACCACGGCGTCCCCCGCCCGGTGCACCGGGAGGCATGCCAGGTGGCATTCCAGGTGGGCCGTCCTGTTGACTGCGTTGGCTTCGTCCAGTAGCACCGCGCACGCCTGCCACCACCTGCTCATCTTCACTCAGGCCATCGAGTATTTCTGTCACAGTACGGTTTTTAATCCCTACTTTAACCTGACGAGGCTCATTGCCCTGCGCCGTTGCCACCAATACAAACGGATGATGCGGCGGCCCCTTAAGCGCAGCAAGCGGCACCAATAAGGTGTTGGCTTTGCGCTCAAGTACAAAAAACACTTGAGTAGTCATGGCATCCATCAACGCGCCATTGTTGTTTTCAATATCAATGAGCACCTGATAAAGCACCACGTCGTTCACCACATTGGGGGTTGGCAATACCTGGCGAACAACTGAGTGATAGCGGGTTTTAGTATCACCCAGCGTGGTAAAGTACACCGGCATACCCGGATACAACTTACCTACGTCAGCTTCTGATACTTCCGCTCTTACGGTCATGGTATTCAGATCAGAGATTTGCAATAACGTGGGCGCATTCTGATTGGCGTTCAGGGTCTGCCCCTGACGCACTTTTATGGTAGCAACGGTTCCGGCGATTGGCGCATAGATTTTAGCAAAGCCCAGTGTTGCTCTGTCACCTTCCAGTGAGGCTTCATCGGCTTTAATTTGCGCAATCGAAGCACTGATTTTAGAGTCGAGCACACGCACATTAGTTTGACTGGCATACACTTCGTCTTCACTCACGGCATCCTGCGCATGCAGGCGCTCGTTGCGTTTGGCTCGCAGTATTGCCAGCTCTCTCTCTGCTTTTAACTGCTCAAGCTGTGCGCGCTTGTTGTCCAGATTCGCCTCTGTTTTTTGCACCTGAGTACGAAATACGGTGGCATCAATATCCACTAACAACTGTCCTTCGGTAACCACGTTACCTTCTTCAACATAAATGGCATCTACCTGGCCGGAAACCTGTGCGCCAACTTCAACGTATCGCTTGGGCTCAAGTTGCCCGGTGGCAACGATGGTGGTTTCTATATCGCCGCGCTGCACCGGTGCCAATAGCTGCGCTTCACTGATGGCGTCAGGTGCATACATACGGGACAACGCGAACGCCGAGGCACATACAATGATCAGTCCCACTGCAATGTTAATTAACGAACCGGTTCCTTTTAGCATGGGTAATTTGCCCTTGTATTCTTATCTGGTAATACGCTGTTATATGGCTTTACTCACCATTTATGGGCGATATTGATACGTGATAAATCATACAATTCAAGCGCCTTAACCTATCTTTACACTGAGTTTACAAAACTGCTCCACCGGCGGAACAAATGGCACCGGGTTGATATGAGAAATAGTGAGATTACATGGAATAACGAACACGTTTAGCGCAATGAAACGCTTAAGCGAGGAAATGAATAAGTTGCTCAATACCGAACAACAGGCCTCCTATAAGACCACCCACAATGGTGCCGTTAATACGTACCTTTTGCAGGTCTTTGCCTATGTTCAGTTCAATTTGCTGCGATAGCTGCGCAGCATCCCAACTTTCAATCGTTTTGCGAATGTGACCGGCCAGAAACGCCGCCATTTCTGGTGCAGCATAACGGGCTGCAACGCCAATATGATGATCTACTGCTTGTTGTAGCTGTGTGTCCTGAGTTAATTTTTCACCCATGGTTTGCAACCAGCGCCCTAATCGCACTCGTATATGCCCGTTTTCAGAGGCAATATCATTGGCCAACCAAAGCTTGATGTCGGCAACAATACCATTGAGGTATTGTGCTAATGTGTCGCTGTGTATGAGGCGGTCCCGGAAATCATTCAGTTTTTGCTTCGCATCTTCATTGTGTTCAAGATCGCCAATGAGTTTGTCGAGCTGGGTATTTAATTCCACCCGAATCGGATGGTTTGGGTCCCGATTAATATCGGCCAGAATATGCGACAGTGCACTCACCGCAATACTGGCTCCCTGCTCACTGAGCCAGCCTGACGGGAGTATTTTCTCCAGCCTGCGATGCTCTGTTTTTAGCCAATCAGTAAGCTTGTCGGCAATAAATTGTTGGGTGGGTTCCTGTTGAAGCGACTCAGACAACTTGTTTATCACTTTATTCAGTAACCGCTGATGACGGCCATCTTTGGTTAGCACTTTCATGCTACCCGCCACAATAGAAGCCAGTTCAATATGACTCAGTGCATTGTGAACGCCTTTATGTAACGCAGCTTTAATAGGTTTATCGTCGATAACATGCAGCAGGCCAGCCAGGCTGTCGTTAATGTACTTCGCCAGACGCTCAGCGTTAGCGGAGTGTTGTAACCAGTTGCCTACGGCCTTAGCTGGATGACTACCTGAAACCAGCGATTCAATGGCATCCTTGTGGAAAAATTTGTCTTTAACAAATTCAGCAAGATTCTGTGCAATAACCGTCTGATTATTAGCCACAATATTGGTATGCGGAATCGGATGCGATGACGGGATCGGCCTGAACAACGCACTAACAGCAAACCAGTCTGCCAACCCGCCCACCAGCGCGGCCTCACTGATCATCTTGATCAATTGGAGCCACCATTGCCCACCAACGTCAGGCAATAATGTTTGCGTTACGGTAATCGCTATAAACACGCAGGCAGCAACCAACAGACAGGCTGTTGCCTGACGTTTGGCACGTGAAAGCTGCTTGGCTTTATTAACATCCATCATTAGCAGTTATGCTTTTCGTTTTACATTAACGCGCAGCAGACAAGCTTTCAGGTGAATAGTATTCAACCACACCGCTTTTCCCCACACCAATACATCCGGCCCCGGTTTTACAAGCCAGGCTCCATATGTTGCTGTTGCTGATATTTTGCCAGCGCGTACTGCCTGAGGAAAGCAAATATACCCCCTGCGGATTGCTGATCAATACACCAGGCAGCGAGTCATTTTGGCTATGGAAATACAATGCTGAACCATAAATCGCCCCGTTTAACGCCGGGGTGGGCAATGCCTGCCATTCAGCTTTATTAGTATCGAACTTAAATGCAGCGGCAGCTTGTTGGTGTTTCAGGCTCCCCCCAAAGGCATACAGCGTATTGTGACTGAGCTGAATACTAAAAATACCCGCCGCTTCGCCGCCTTCGAATAACGCAGCGAATCGCTGCCAGGGTTGATTCTGTTGTTTAAGTAACAACCCTGGTTGCAGGCTGTTTCCTGTGCCGATAGCAACCCAATCCCCCATTGCCGCCACACAGGTTCCGCTGGACGCAAAGCCCCCTTCCGATGCCTGCGCGGTAACTGGCATCACCTGGCGCGTCCAGTCCTTACCGCTATTGTGAGTATGTAAGATATACAAACCTTGCTTATCCGAATCACCATAAAGCCAGCCCTCACCCTGCTCAGTAAACGCCATGCAGTCAAAAAATACATGCTCATGCTCACCCTGCTTCACTAATTGCCAGTTAGCGCTTTGTATTTTTTCGTCATTTGCCGCTAAATAATAAAGCCTGGACTGCGCGCCCTCTCCCGCGCTCATCAACACTATACTGCCATCGCGAAACCATTGATTGTCGCGAAATTGCAATGCCTCAGTGTCGGGCGGCAGGCTGAGTTTAGTGAACTGCTTGCCGTTGTTTGTTGAGAGGTACGCACTGCCGTGTGTACCAGATACCAACACGGTGTTGTTTGTCCAGGTTACCGCCTGAAAGCCCGCTTTTTCGTCCAAAACGGTGGACGTAACCGCGGCTTGTGCATTCCCAGTAGTTAAAGCAATCAGGCTAAACAAGACGTTACGAACGGTTGACTGCCGTTTGCTGGGCTTACTTCTATTTACGGACATATATTTTGAACTTTAAACGATAATTTCGATACTGTGCCACACTCTGGCAGCGATGAGAACGTATCTCTGTTATAGTATCGTTATTGTAATACAAATTATCAGCATCGAATTTATACTGTACATGGCTAAACCCAAACCCCTTGTAGACATTGTTACTTATGGTATCCACTCAAAGTGGGACGCCGACGACAAAGCCCTGCCTAAAATTAAAACCTTTACCTATCAGGTCCCGCTGGAACTGGATATAGAATTTGGTTTTATTGTTAACATCAAACGCGCCAAAAACAGCAAAGTACGCTATTGCATCTATCACCCGGATATCCCGGATGAGGATGGCATCCCCATGCCCCCCTTTGATGGCGAGGAATATGTACGCTCAAACAATTGGGACTTTTACCTTGGTGATACGCTGTGGGAGCCGCTAGAAAACAAAGTTGGCGACTGGCGTATGACACTGGAACTGGACGGCAAACTCATTGCTGACAAAACCTTTACCGTGGAAGACGATTTACCCTACGACGGCGCACAATTCTGGCAAAGGGGTAAACCCAAACTGCGCCGCTAATAGCTGTGTTTGCCTGCCAGTAAAGCGGGCAATGCTGCACCGAAATGAATCACTTCACCAATGCCATTCCAAAGGTAACTTTATATATCGTATAAAATTCAACTGCATAGCCGTTACTTATTGAGGGAACAAAGCTTGCTACACCTTACAAAAGCTTACCCAGACTAATAATAAAAGGAAGTCGTTTATGCAGGCATTTATTGAAGGTATGCCCAAAGCAGAACTTCATGTTCACATTGAAGGCACCCTGGAGCCAGAACTCAGTTTTGCGTTAGCAGAAAAGAACGGGATTGAACTACCTTTCGACAGCCCCGAGGCCCTGATTGCGGCCTATGATTTTCATGATTTGCCCTCGTTTTTAACTATTTATTACGCCGGTATGAGTGTCCTTGTGGATGAGTCTGATTTCTACAAACTCACCTGGGACTATCTGGAAAAAGCCGCAGCCCAAAATGTAGTGTACGCTGAAATATTTTTTGACCCACAAGGCCACACTACTCGTGGTGTGGCGTTTGAAACCGTGATCACCGGCATTCGCAAAGCCCAGGTTGATGCAGAGCAGCAATTGGGCATTCGAAGCCAGTTAATTATGTGTTTTTTGCGCGATATGTCAGCAGAATCCGCCATGGAACACCTGCACATGGCTAAACCCTACCTTGACTGGCTAATAGGTGTTGGACTGGATTCCGACGAATTCAACAACCCTCCAATGAAGTTTAAAGACGTATTTGCGCTGGCCAAACAATGGGGCCTGAAACTAACGATGCACTGCGATGTGAATCAGAAAAATACCTTAGAGCACATTCGCCAGGTAATTGAAGACATTGGTGTTGACCGAATCGATCACGGTGTAAATTCACTGGAGTCAGAAGAGCTGTGCGCACTAATAGTGGAGAAAAAGCTCGGACTGACTGTGTGTCCGGTGTCTAACCAGTTCGTAGTACAGTCCTTAACCGCTAAAGAAATTCGCACCATGCTGGACAAAGGCATGCTGGCTACAATTAACTCAGACGATCCTGCCTATTTCCGGGCCTATATGAACGAAAACCTGATAGCGTTACAGCAGGAAGGTGACTTTACCCAATCAGAGCTTAAAACCCTGATGGCTAACGCCTTTAATGTAACCTGGTTACCCGACATCGACAAAGCTGCCTATTTGGCGAAACTGGACGCATATCAGTAACAAAATGGCATAAATTATTGATGTGGAATAACACTGGCGTTAAATAAAAGCTGGTATTAGTGTAAGCCACATTTGATTAACCCGTATTGATATAGCGTTGGAGTTTTCATGAGTTTACCGTCTCCGTATTTGTTGTTTATTGGCGATGCCACCGATCCGCTGAGTATTAAAATGGCGAAGAGTGCAGCCGACTGGAGCCCGGAAAAGTGCGTTGGCGAGTTTGCGTTACCCGGTTGTGAAGTGAGCACCGGGCACCCCCGGTTATCAATACAAGAAGGTGTTAGTAAAGGTGCAAAAGCCTTTGTGTTGGGTTTTGCAAACAGCGGCGGTGTGTTGGATGCACACCTGGTGAAGCCCATTCTGGAAGCCCTTGACGCGGGTCTTGATATAATTAACGGTTTGCACGACAAAGTTGCCGACATTCCGGAAATCGCAGAAAAGGCCCAGGCTTTGGGACGCCGACTGATTGATATTCGCCACCCAACTACCAAGTTTAAAACCGGTAAAGGCAACCCGCGCGCGGGCAAACGCCTGTTAACCGTTGGCACCGATTGTTCAGTGGGAAAGATGTACACAACACTGAGTCTGGCTAAGGCCATGCAAGCAGCTGGCATGAAAGCAACATTCCGGGCTACGGGGCAAAGCGGTATTTTAGTGGCGGGAGCTGGCGTTGCAGTTGATTGTGTAGTGTCTGACTTTATTGCGGGTGCCGTTGAAGCATTGTGTCCTGCAAATGACGAAGATCACTGGGATCTGGTTGAAGGCCAGGGTTCACTGTATCACCCTGCTTTTGCCGGTGTGAGCCTGGGACTTTTACATGGTGCACAGCCCGATGCACTGGTGATATGCCACGCGTTAAAGCGCGAACACATGCGCGGAATACCCGGCCGCCCTCTACCCAGCCTTCAACAGGTTATCGATATGAATTTGGTTTGCGCCAAAGTGACCAATCCCAATGTACGTGTGATTGGCGTATCGGTGAATACCTCAGCGGTATCCGAGCAGGAATCATTGGATTATTGCGCTACGGTTACGCAAGAGTTGGGTTTACCTTGTGTTGATCCAATTCGTCATGGCGTGCAGCCGCTATTGGAGTTATTAGTATGAGTTTACGCTTTGTCGCGTTCTCTGAATCGTTTCCACTGGCCCGGGAATTTCGTATTTCCCGTGGTGCAAAAACCCAGGCCGATGTCGTTACTGTTATTATTACCGATGGCCACTATTTTGGTTGGGGGGAATCGGTGCCTTATGCACGCTACAAAGAGAGCATTAGCAGTGTATTGGCGCAACTAGAGAGCGTTAAATCCGATATCGCGGATATCAAAGACACCAACGAGTTACTGGCTTTACTACCAGCAGGTTCAGCGCGCAATGCGCTGGATGCTGCGCTATGGGATTTACGAGCCAAGCAAACGGGTAAATCTGTGTATGCGTTAGCCGGTGTGCCGGAAGTTAAACGTTGTTATACCGCCCAAACCCTGAGCATTGACACACCAGACAATATGGCCAGGCAAGCGCTGGAATTAAAACAAGCACCGTTAATTAAAATAAAGCTCGACAATGAACTCGTACTGGAGCGATTGGCAGCTATCAGCCAGGCATCACCCAAGAGCCGCCTGATAGTAGATGCAAATGAGGGCTGGAGCCCGTCACAATTAAACGAATGGCTACCCGAACTGAAAGCATTAAACGTCGCGCTTATTGAGCAACCAGTACCCGACACAGAAGATGCATCCCTTGCAGGCTTGAACCCGGATATTTTGCTGTGTGCCGATGAATCCTGTCACACCAGTGAAAACATCGACACCCTGGCCAAATATTACCAGGCAGTCAATATTAAACTGGATAAAACCGGCGGTCTTACCGAAGGGATCCGCACCCTCAAAAAGGCCAAAGATGCGAATATGCAAGTGATGGTTGGCTGTATGGTAGGGTCATCGCTGGCAATGGCTCCGGCGTTTTGCCTGTGTGAATCGGTACAGTTTGTAGATTTGGACGGCCCGTTGCTGGTTGCCAAGGATCGAGACGATGGATTTGCATTTGATAATGGCCGTATGCAACAGCCATCACCATTTTTGTGGGGCTTACCTGGTCAATACGGCCAACAATTCCTAGCTAAGCGCTGGCAGGCACTCCATGAAGAGGAAACGCTATAGGTACCCCTTAAAGGGTCACCTTCAAGGGTTAACCCAGGTTTTCGCCTGCCATCTCTAACAATAGCGACCATTCTTTTTCAGTCACCGGCATAATCGACAGCCGGTGCCCTTTTTTCACTATGCCCAGCTCCGTAATAGCTGGATTGGACTTGATTTCCTGCAAACTCAGCACATGTTTAAATTTCTTGCGAAATTTGACATCTACACTTATCCAGCGCGGTGACTCTGGATTGGATTTAGGGTCGAAATAGTTGGACTCCGGATTAAATTGTGACGCATCCGGATACCCGTCTTTCACCACTTCAGCAATACCCGCAATGCCTACCACTTTGCAACTTGAATGATAAAAAAACAGCAAATCGCCGGCTTTTATCTCATCGCGCAGAAAATTTCGCGCCTGATAATTTCGCACACCATCCCAGGGTTCGGTTTGGTTGGGCCGCTTTGCCAAATGGTCGATGCCAAATACATCGGGTTCCGATTTAAATAGCCAGTAATTCATGTTTCATTCCATCACTTGATTGCGGCCAATATTACCCCATATATACAACAGAATGTATGAATTAGGTATTAACTATGTCTTCTGTTCACTTGGTTTGTCCGTCTTGTCAGGCTTTAAATCGCAGCCCGGAAGCTAAACTACAGGATTCCCCAACTTGCGGTAAATGCAAGTCAGCCTTACTCCCTTCGGCGCCCATTAATTTAACCGATGCAACCTTTCAGCGCTTTATACAGAAAAGTGAAGTACCTGTTATTGTGGATTTTTGGGCCGACTGGTGCGGTCCGTGCAAAATGATGGCGCCCACGTTTCATGCCGTGGCAGCCAATCTGCAAGGCAGGGCCATATTTGCCAAAGTAGATACTCAGGCCAACCCGGGTGTAAGCCAGCAATATCAAATTCGCAGTATTCCCAGTTTGCTGTGTTTTAAACATGGCAAAGAGACCGCTCGCCAGGCCGGGGCCATGCCTCAACAGGCGCTGACACAATGGGTGCAACAGGTTATTTAAACCTGTTTAAATGGGGCGCCACCCACTTTACACTTTACTGACATAGTCCGGAATATACGTTGCAGTCTGTTATGTGTGCCGCTCCCGTTGGTGCGGCTTTCACGTTAGGAGACCAACATGGATATTCAATCTGCCACATCATCGGTATTTCAAACCGAACAAACAATGGCAAGTAATCAGATAAAACCGCCACCACCGCCAAAACCACCTGCCCAGGACGAACTATCAGCATACATGAGCGAAAGCCGCGATGACGAAGCGGTTAAAAGCTTTATGCAGGACATAATGGCAATGGAGCAATCTGGCACCTTCAATGCCGAACAGGCTGCCTCGATGGCGCCCGCCTCGCTTCAACAGTATGCGCAAGAAAATGATATTGATTTGACAGCGTTTTTACAGAAAAAACACGACGCATTTCAACAGCGTCAACATAATACTGAAGGTGCTGAAGGTAGCAACTCCGTTGCCACTCAAACTTATCAGGCAGTAGAGTCGGCACAATCCCCGCAGCAGTCGTTACTGGAAAAATTAGCCGGTAGTATTGGCATTAACACCGTAGCCTGATGCTCACAACTGTGTGATGCAGAACCGGCAAACTCCTGCCGGTTCTGCGATGTATTTCCGGACTCGATGTCATTTATTGCCGCCACAAAAATACATCCTTCCACAACGCTATATCCCCAGCGCAGCCTTTGCTATACTAGCGAGGTTTTCACTTTCCTGACGATACCATGCAAGCAACTATTAAGGCTGAGCGCGGCCTGTTTTCTTACCCCAAATACTGGGCACATTGTTACGGCAGTGCGCCGTTTTTACCTATGTCACGTGCAGAAATGGACGAGCTTGGGTGGGACAGCTGCGACATTATTCTGGTCACCGGCGATGCCTATGTTGATCACCCCAGTTTTGGCATGGCTATTATCGGCCGCCTGTTAGAAGCCCACGGTTTCCGCGTTGGTATTATTGCGCAACCAGATTGGACCAATAAAAACGATTTCATGAAGCTGGGTAAGCCAAACCTGTATTACGGTGTTACCGCGGGCAACATGGACTCTATGATCAACCGTTACACTGCCGATAAAAAGCTTCGTCACGACGATGCCTATACGCCGAACAACGAAGGCGGGAAACGCCCTGATCGCGCAGTAACCGTGTATTCTCAGCGGTGTCGGGAAGCTTACAAAGACGTACCCATTATTATTGGTGGTATTGAAGCCAGCTTACGCAGGATTGCCCATTACGACTACTGGTCGGAAAAAGTACGCCGTTCTGTTTTATTTGATGCCAAGGCTGATCTGCTGATGTTTGGTAATGCCGAACGTCCGTTGATTGAGGTAACCCATCGGTTGGCCGCAGGTGAAAACATTGCGGATATCACTGATGTACGCGGCACCGCCATTATCGTAAAACAAGCTTTGCCCGAGTGGCAGGGTGTGGATTCAACGTCATTGGATCGTCCGGGGAAAATCGATCCAATACCCAGTCCTTACATTATGGAACCGGATTGCGACGGCAATAACGAAAACAAACCGGATGCGGAAACCGCCGTTGAAGCTAAACCCATAGTGATACAACCGGCGGAACGCCGCAAACCCTGGGAAAATGTGTACGTGAAGTTACCTGCATTCGAAGTGGTGCGGGACAACAAGATATTGTACGCCCATGCAAACCGCATTTTGCATCAGGAAACCAATCCAGGCTGCGCGCGCGCTCTGTTGCAGCGCCATGGCGACCGCCATATCTGGATAAATCCACCGGCCATGCCGCTGGAAACTGAAGAAATGGACGCGGTTTTCGATTTGCCTTATCAGCGTGTGCCGCACCCAGCATATGGCAAGGCAAAAATCCCCGCGTATGACATGATCCGCTTCTCCATTAATATTATGCGAGGGTGTTTCGGCGGATGTACATTCTGTTCGATTACCGAACACGAAGGGCGCATTATTCAAAGTCGTTCTGAAGACTCAATTATTCGTGAAATTGAACAGATCCGCGATACAGTACCCGGATTTACCGGCGTAATTTCAGACTTAGGCGGCCCTACGGCTAACATGTACCGTCTGCGCTGTAAAAGCCCTAAAGCAGAAGCGACCTGCCGTCGCCCGTCTTGTGTGTACCCCAGTATTTGTGCGCACATGGATACTGATCACACACCTACAATCAACCTGTATCGCCGGGCGCGTGAATTACCCGGCATCAAGAAAATCCTGATTGCCTCAGGCGTACGCTACGACCTAGCCATTGAGGACCCGGAGTACGTTAAAGAACTGGCACTCCACCACGTTGGCGGCTACCTTAAAATTGCACCGGAACATACCGAAGATGGCCCGCTAAGCAAAATGATGAAGCCAGGCATGGGCACATACTATCGGTTTAAAGAGCTGTTTGATAAATATTCCGAGGAAGCCGGTAAACAACAATACCTGATCCCGTATTTTATTGCTTCACACCCGGGTACCAGCGACGAAGACATGCTGGCACTGGCAATTTGGCTGAAAGAGAACCGATTTAAGCTTGATCAGGTACAGAATTTCTATCCTTCGCCTATGGCGACGGCCACTACCTTATATCACACCGAAGTAAACAGCCTGCGCAAAGTGTCTAAAGACAGCGAAACGGTAACCTCAGCAAAAGGCGAAATTCATCGCCGTTTACACAAGGCTATGCTTCGTTATCACGATCCGAAAAACTTTGCGCAGATTCGCCAGGCACTGATCAAGATGGGCCGGGAAGATCTCATTGGACGAGGCCCTCAGCATTTGGTTCCACCGGAAAGCGCGGATGAAAAGCGTCAGCGTGCACCCAAAGCTCGCGGTGGTGAAAGGGCCATGACCAAACATACCGGATTTGGCAAAACCAACCGCCCCGTTAAAAACAGACCAACCCAGAATTCGTCTGGCTCAACTCGCCCAAACAAAGGTAAACGCAACGAATCACGTTAATAAATTAGCCTTTTGATTAATGGCACCGCGTAAAAGCCTGACTACACTGAAGTCAGGCGTTTACGTGGGGCATGTTATGGTATTCGGCAAGTATTCCATTCGTTTGGATAATCAGGTGATGGTGATCCATTGTTACGGCTGTTGGAACGCAACAACCGCCCTTCAGTTCATAGAAGAATTTAAACGCTCGGCGCAATATATTTACCAATCGTCCTGGGCTCATATTGTATTTTTCGACGACTGGGTATTGTCTACTCCCGATTGCGAAGCACCTGTTAACGACATGCTGAAGTGGGCAGTACGAAATAAAATGACTCACTCCGTTCGCATTTACCGCGAAGATGCGCTTAAAAGCTATCAGTTAAACCGTATGATGGATGAGCGGGATAACAGCCATGTTATTCGCCATTTCTATACTGAGGAGGAAGGATTCAACTGGCTGGCTGAATGTGGTTATCTGGTTGAACAACCACGTGTGGTTGCCTGAGCAATACGCATTTTCACAGAGTTGTTGTGTAATATGATTTGAATCAAGGCATTCATTTATGCAGCTTTTTACAATGTCTACAGTGAATAACCACTGTGACTATTGAGAAAGCAGTTATGAATATTGAAAAACACGATCTGGTTCACGAATTCCCTGATCACCAGCACACTATTCGCCACTTAAAAATGAACGACCGTCATTTTGCCAAGTTGTTCGACCGCTATAACGATCTGGATTCAGATATCCGCAAAATAGAAGAAAGCGGTCAGCCAACCACCGATGATGTACTCAATGATATGAAAAATGAACGCGTACAGTTAAAGGACGATTTATATTGCTTTATTCGTGAAGCAGAATCTGCACTGTAACGGTTCTGTTTAGCAGCATAAAGAAGACGGGTTATGCCTTTGCATAACCCGTCTATTTTTGTACGTTCAAACGCAGAGTCGACATTTCAGGCTGATATTGCTCCCAGCCTGAATACCGGAAATGGCTATGGAATGTGCGCCAGAGAGGCCTGAATTTCTTCTGCCGTTGGTTTCAGTTGTGGCAACCCCTTCTGTTCTCTGCGACGTCCCAAATAATACAAAATGGGAGAAGCAATAAACACCGACGAACTGGTTCCTATAACAATGCCAAATAGCATGGGTAACGCAAAACTGCTTACCGTCGCGCCACCGGCAATGCCCATCGGTAACAAGGCTAGAAAAGTGGTAGCCGAGGTAAAAACGGTACGGGTTAATGTAGCGCCAATACTGCTGTTTAGTACGTCCAGTAATGGTGCGTCCGGACGGGCTCTGAAACCTTCGCGAATGCGGTCAAACACCACTACCTTGTCGTTAATTGAATAACCAATCAGGGCTAGAATTGCTGCCACAGCGGTTAAATTGAATTCAAGCCCGGTAAGAGCAAAAAAGCCAATCGTTTTAGTGAGATCCAGCATTATTGTTGCGGTAGCGGCCAACGCAAAATGTTGTTCAAATCGCACCCACAGGTACAACAATATACCACCACCGGCAATGAGCACCGCCAGAATAGATGCGTCGGCAAATCCACCGCTCACTTTCGCCCCCACCATATCAACCCGGGGAAAAGTAGCCATGTCATCGGCTGCGGTAACAGCGGCCTTTACCTGATCTACCGAACTCGTGGCGCTTTCACTCTGCTGACTAACACGGATGAGGTAATTACCGGGTTCACCAAATTCCTGAATACTGGCGCCTTCAATATGATGATCTGTAAATTGAACGCGTACCTGTTCAACCGACAATTTAGAGGACTGCATTTCAATCAAAGTACCGCCAGTAAAATCCACGCCATATTGCAATCCCGGATAGACAAACAATGCAACTGAACCCAATGACAAGATGGCAGAGGTAGCGAGCCCAATTACCCGCCCTCTCAGGAAATTAAACTGCGTTAAGCGAGTGTGGCGCAACCAGTTTCCACCAGAAAACGATAATATCTCCCTTTCCCGCTTGCGCATTGCCAGCATCATCATTTGTTTGGTTACGGCTACTGCAGTGAACATAGACGTAAATATCCCAATACCAATTGTCACAGCGAAACCTTTAACCGGCCCACTGCCAAACATGAACAACAAGCTCACCGCAATCAATGTGGTAAAACTGGAATCGAGAATTGTCGCGTAGGCCTTGTCAAAACCGGCGGGAATGGCCATACCAGCAACCTTGCCTTTAGCCGATTCCTCTTTGATACGTTCGTTAATGAGTATGTTGGCATCTACCGCCATACCAATAGTTAATATGATCCCCGCAATACCGGGGAGCGTAAGCGTAGCGCCAAACGCGCTGAGTAAACCAATGATAAGACCAATGTTTATAACCAGACTGGTACAAGCTATCAGACCCCAACGGCGGTACAATGCAATCATGAATGCAAACACCAGAGCTGCACCAATAAGTCCGGTGGAAATACCCATTTCGATGGCATCTGAGCCTAGGTCCGGCCCAACGGTGCGTTCTTCGAGTACGTTTAATGGTACAGGCAGTGCGCCAGCACGTAACAACAACGCCAGATCTTTGGCTTCAGCAGGTGTAAAGCTACCGCTGATTTCACCCGCACCGCCGGCAATAACCGAACGGATCACAGGAGCAGTCAGTACTTTACTGTCGAGTACGATAGCCAGCGGCGTACCAATGTGGCTTTTTGTCATATCGGCAAATATACGGCTACCGGTGTTGTCCAGTTTAAATGTCACCACAGGTTCGTTGGTATTGGGATCAAAACCTAGCTGTGCATCTTTAATGTGCTCTCCGTCCATTGCGGCTTGTTTTTGCACCCGATAGTGCTGTGTGCCTTGCGCATCTGGCAATAACACCGTATTTCCAGACGAAGCATTATCGACTACCCAGTGAAAACGCATTTGTGCTGTGGTACCTAATAACTCCCGAATTCTGGAAGGATCAGATACGCCTGGCATTTGCACCAGCACACCATCATTGCCCTGACGAGTAATACTAGGCTCCACCAGGCCAGATTCATTTAAGCGGCGACGCACCACTTCCAGACTCTGCTCAATGGCCTCACTTGCCAGTGTGGTTTTGTACTCTTCGGTAATGGTAAGTGTGAGCAGTTTATTGTTGTTTTCTATTGAAAATTGCTTTACACCGTTGTTGCCTCTTACCAATCCAGAGGCAATGTTTTTTGCACGGCTAACATCACTTTCTGGCCCTGTAAGCGTTAAGGAAATTACGCCGTTGTTTATAGGTTGAGACTGATACCGAATGCCTTGTTCACGCAACTCGCGTGACAACGCTTCTTTGGTATCCTGCAGTGTTTTCTCTATCAGTGGCTTGGTATCAGCACCTAACAATAAGTGCGAGCCACCCTGTAAATCCAGGCCTAGTGATAATTGATTCGACGCCAACCATTGGGGTAAACGCTGTAACGAATTGGCAGGTAAAATGTTTGGCATTGCACTTAGCAAACCAATGAGGATCACGAGTACGTACAACACGCCCCGTGAGTGAGAAACTTTCATGGGAAATCCTTGTAAATCAAAAAAATTAGCGTTGGCATAGCCAACAAAGTTAACTGACTGTTTTGACTACAGGATTGGGGGTGCCCGGGTTAGTGGCAAAGAAAAGGCGGCATTAGCAAAGCGCGGTGTTTGTTGCCACAAACTTGACACGATACCCGATATATACCAGTTCGAGGATAGCTTACTACCTGTCCCGGGTAATATGCCCGTATCGTTACCACCTGCGGATTGCTGGCTCTGGATACCAGATGAAAGTTCACGGGCAAATAAAGCAGCATCTCGTTGCCCTACCACTACACCAGGTTGTTCACTCAGGAGTATCGACGGGTCTGAAGCAGACACTGCAGAACGAGACACCCCACTCAGTGCAACAAACACCAATACACAACACAACCATACCCACATCGAGTTGAGTCGATGCGATTCAGTATTTGTTGCTGTGTGAGGGGTTAGCATGAGAATTAAAGGCGCTTGTTGTGGCTAATTACACGTCTACTATGGCGATTATTGATATGTAATACAATGGGGGAATCGCAAAAAACAACATACCCAATTGTTTTAATTACTAAAATTAAAATTACATTGTTAAATCCAGAACACTAAAACCCAATGAATTAACGCATTAGTCTACCAATTTACCTGACATCATTGTTTTCGGCATTGCGCGGCTGACAACAAAATGACAGTAAATGACAAAATTTTGACAATATAAGTTGATCTCGTGCTTCCGGCCGGTTAATTTATAGCCAGAAAGAGGCTTTATTCTGCTTTCCCCTCCCGTTAATCATGGAGTAAGATTATGTTCAAGAAAAAATTAGCTGCTTTAGTTTCTGTTTTGGGTATCACGGCCAGTATTTTGTTCAGTATTTCGGCATTGTCTGCAAACGCTGCTACCACTTCATCTTTGTTAAGCGATCGCTTTACCGCGTTTAACAATGGTAATGGTAAAGGCAGCGGTGCTACTTGTGACGGCAGTAATAACTCCAGTCAGTGTCAAAACACGTCGCGAAACTAAATTTAGCAAATTAATGTCTTTTAAAAGGCACTTCACAGCCGAAGTGCTTTTTAACTTCACAGAATATATTGCCAGAGGTGTTTGTGTTGTTGCCTCATACTTTTATCAACAAGATAAAAGATTGTCATTCAGGATTGTTTTTAGGTCTTTTTTACTTTTACCTGTTTATACTCCCATTACCTTTGGGCAGTAACCGTCCTATTGCCTGGCACGCCGAACAATTTTTCATTTTTAGTTTGTTGTTGGTGTATTTTCTTCTGCACAGTGATTATCTGTTAGGCGTAATTAGCAAACATCGCATTCCCATAGGTATTTTATCTGGCACCGTGATTTGGATGGCTTTTCAACTCATGCCACTTCCAGTTTCGTTGTTAGCCGTACTGTCGCCAGGATTTGAGAGCATATTCGATAATACTGCTACGTCATTTGCCTCAATCAGTCTGGATTTCCAGGCAACTATAGATGCACTGTTGAAAGCACTTAGCTATTTGTGTGTTTTCATTCTGGCATTGGCAATTATCACATCACCCCAAAGATTGATTTCTTGCTTAGTATTTATGGTTGTCACTGGCACGCTCAATGGTTTTTACGGTGCTTTTGAAATACTATCCGGTCAGGATTTCAGTTTATTTATGAACATGGAAAATGGTCACAGAGCCAATGGCACGTTTGTTTACCATAACCACTTTGCTAATTTTTTGTTTCTCTGTTTGTCTGCAGGGCTTGGCTATTTTATCGCCACCCTGACACAAAGAAAGGCATTTCCTCAACGAGATGTCATCGCTTCAACTCTCCAAACCATGATTTCGCCTAAATCAGCCATTCGATTATGTCTAACCATTATGGTTATTGCGTTAGTGATGTCGCATTCACGAATGGGAAATACGGCGTTTTTTGCCAGTTTATTTATCGTTTCTGTTTTATACATGTTTATTGGCAAACAGGTTCCAGGCGGATTTAAACTGCTGGTATTAAGTATGTTTCTGATAGATATCTTTGTAGTGAGCAGTTGGTTTGGACTTGAAAAGGTAAGAGACAGACTGGAAGCGACCAGTTTGGCAACTGAGTCGCGCGATGAAGTAGTATTTGATACCGTAGATATCATTAAAGAATTCCCTGTTACTGGCACTGGGGCCGGTAGTTATGAAACAGTGTTTGCCAGTTTTCAAAGCAATAATGTTAATGCCAACTACGATCACGCTCATAATGACTATCTGGAATTCAGTTTGGAATATGGTCTGCCTGTTACTCTCTTACTGGGACTACTGCTGTGCTTCATTTGTGCGATCAGCATAAAAACGCTGAGTAAAGCTAAAGACAGACGGCTTGCGGGGACAGCCGCCGCCGCGCTAATGGCGGTTGTCGGTATGCTAATGCATATGTCGGTAGACTTCCCGCTTGTGGCACCGGCAAATTCTTCGTTTTTCATTCTATTGTTAGCATTGGCCTGCATTGCGCATAACCTCCTTAACAATGAATTAAATCCTACTGTTAATCACACCGAGCCTGTTTAAGTGCGTCGGTGGTAGTTAACCACTGACAGATTGCTTCTTTATTGCTTTGGTTAAGGTTGATGATATCTAGCACGGCTTGTTTGCTTCTGCGATCCTCTAAACCAAATCTGAGATGATGTCCAAGTATCTCCTGAAGAGAAGGTAAATGGGCAATAGGTTGTTGAGACTCAACAATCCATTCCGCCAGTTGACTAAGTTTTACATGAACCCGGAAGTTATATTTGCCAAACTGATGTGCTTGTTTAACATAGGGCAAAATTTCGTCCAGGGATTGGGTGTTAAGCCAGGTAAGCAAGGCCAAATTGGCCAAGGCTTTAGCATTAGTGGGTTCTTGTTTGATTGTTTGCGAAAACAGCATATAAGCATTCTGAAAATAGAATGCCAATTGTTGTGTATCACTTTCATCAAATAACAATGTGTAATAGTAATAACCCAACAGATATTTATTCACCACCATGGGGTGCCCAAAAATATCTTGGTATTCCAGCAAATTAATTGCATTTAACGCCGCTTGTTTATCGCTTCCCTCGGCGTCGACTGAATTAAAGAGTTCAGAGGACTCATACTCCCTGTAAGCATTATGCAGTCTTTGCCCGGAAACAAACATACAGCAAAGAAGTAAAATCACAATTGAATACTTAGCAGTGAGCATGCTGTTTACTCACCCTTGGGTAGTAATTATCAATCAGACTCACCAATAAACAGCAAGTAAGTAACACCGTTAAAAATAATACGCTTAGTACGAAGTAATCGGTTTGCCAGGACTGCAAGTTACTGAGGTACTCAACGGTGAGCTCAGGGTGAACTGCATACACGTGAAATAGTAATTTGGGCAATTCTTTTTCCCAAAATGGGCTCTTGGTAATCCTAAAATGCACACGTGTACTTGTATCAGTATGAGTAATATTTAACCGGCTGCTCAGATCATTAGCAATCAGAGCAACATTATCCGAATCATTCAGGTAGTCATCTTTAGCGAGAAATAGCAGGTACCGGTTAGTTTCGCGAGAAGTTAGCTCACCAATAAAATCGTCTAGTGTCTCAGCTAAACATGTGCTGGTTGTAGACGCGGTCGAGGAAGACATGTACGAAGCGGGAATTTCCACTGCCAGATAATAACAGGGAAAGAATGTCATGTAAGTCAATGTAGTTAACATTGACACTGCTAATGATATTGGCAGAGCACGCTTTAAAAATTCAAACATCCAATTGTTTTTCTGCACAGATCCTTTTGTCATTAACCCAACTTACCGCACAAAAATCAACCTGTAAATGTGCAAGCTGGCTACAAATAAAAAAACCCGGCGCTCGCCGGGTTTTAGAGATAGTGATAGCAAATTTTTACGCTGCCTTGGTCTCGGATTCGTCTTCCACTTCATGTGCCAGCAGGTATTCAAAGGCAGACAGAGAAGCCTTAGCGCCCTCGCCCATTGAAATAACAATTTGCTTGTACGGTACAGTGGAAACGTCACCGGCGGCAAATATGCCTGGTTCAGACGTTTTACACTTACTGTCTACAACAATTTCACCGTGCTGAGTCAGTTCTACTACGCCTTTCATAAACTGACTGTTTGGAACCAGGCCAATCTGAACAAACACACCAGCCAATGGCAATGAATGTACTTCATTGGTTTTGCGGTCCTGGTATTCAATAGCGGTAACTTTGCCATTTTGTGCCACAATTTGTTTGGTAGCAGCATTTTTGATAATGGTTACGTTATCGCGCTTCTCAGCCTGATTAATCAGTACCTGATCGGCTTTCAGCGTTGGCATAAATTCAAATACCGTCACTGATTTAACTATGCCAGCTAAATCAAGCGCAGCTTCAATACCGGAGTTTCCGCCACCAATTACTGCTACGTCTTTGCCTTTAAAGAACGGACCGTCACAGTGCGGGCAATAGGCTACACCATTACCGATATTCTCTTTTTCGCCAGGGACGCCAAGCTCTCTCCAGCGCGCCCCCGTTGCAACAATAATCGTTTTGGTTTTAATCTGTTCGCCAGAAGACAACGTCAACGTTTTAATATTACCTTTCTCAACAGACTCCACGCGTACGTGCTCTTTAAGCGTGATTTCATAGTCTTTCATGTGTTCAGCAAGATTGCCCACTAATTGAGGTCCGGTCGTTTTCGGCACTGAAATCAGGTTTTCAATGCCCATGGTATCTTTTACCTGTCCACCAAAACGGTCGGCAATCACCGTTACTTTTAACCCTTTCCGCGCACTGTAAATGGCAGCACTGACACCCGCTGGACCACCACCAATAACGGTTACATCCTGCAACGGTAAACTCTGGCCAGCATTGGCCTGTTTCAACGATGGATCACGCTCCAGCAGCTTATCAATCAGGGTAGACGCATCTACTTTACCATTGGCAAACAATTCGCCATTAAGGTACACACTGGGAACGCCCTGAATGTCGCGCTCTTTTACCAGAGACTGATATAAGCCACCGTCAATCATTTCGGCAGTAATATTGGGGTTTAGCAGCGCAAATTGGTTCAGTGCCTGAACAACGTCCGGGCAGTTGTGACAACTCAAACTAATAAACACTTCAAAATTCAATGCTTCTTTCACACCTTTCACGATACCTTTAACGCTATCGTCAATTTTCAGCGGTGTGCCTGACGCGTGCAGCATGGCCAGAACGAATGAGTTAAATTCGTGCCCGCCAGGGATCCCGGAAAAACGAATACCGGTATCTTCACTATCGGCTTCAAGTAAGAAGCTGACAGAACTGCGTAAAACGCCATTTGTATCTCGTTCTTCCAACTGGATTTTGTCGCTTATCCCTGCCACGTCAGACAGAAACTTCTTCAGTTCTTCACGCTTGCTGTGCTCACCTGTTTGAAGCACAAAGGTGACGGTTTTCTGCATGTTCGCAGCATAACCTTTCAATGCATTTAAAATATCTTGCGTTAACATAATAACTTCTGCCTTAACTGGAAACTTGGAATGTGCGGGCAGTACGCCCGCACGGACTAACTAGTTGGTAGTGGGTCTGTCTTAAATTTTGCCAACTAAGTCTAATGAAGGAGCAAGCGTTGCTTCGCCTTCTTTCCACTTAGCAGGACATACTTCACCTGGGTGAGACGCTACGTATTGAGCCGCTTTAACTTTGCGAACCAGGTCGTCTGCGTCACGACCAATGCCTTCTGCAGTGATTTCCATTGCCTGGATTACGCCATCTGGGTCAACAACGAAGGTACCGCGATCTGCCAGGCCCATATCTTCGCGCATACAATCGAAGTTGCGAGTGATAGTGCCAGTTGGGTCGCCGATCATTGCAAACTTGATTTTGCCAATGGTCTCAGAAGCCTGGTGCCACGCTGCGTGGGTAAAGTGAGTGTCAGTAGATACTGAGAATACTTCTACACCACGTGACTGCAGTTCTTCGTATTTGTCAGCTACATCGCCCAGTTCAGTAGGACATACGAACGTGAAGTCTGCTGGATAAAATACGAATACTGCCCACTTACCTTTGATGTCTTCGCTGCTTACTTCTACGAACTCGCCGTTTTTAAACGCTTGAGCTTTGAACGGTTTAATTTGTGTGTTGATTAAAGCCATTTACTTTCTCCAAAAGTTAGGGTTGTTACATTTCAATTTTACAGAATCAATAGCACTGCTTTTTGCGTGCAAAGTCACTGCTATTGACTTGTTGGTTCGATACGAGAATTCAAGGTTATCGGATGCCTTGAAGTCAGTAACGTTTGACTTGGGACAAGAATAGCCCCTTAGCAAAACAATTTATAATTGGATTTGTTGAAAGGTTGATTCAGAAAAAGCTATTAAAAAG
This sequence comes from Aestuariibacter sp. GS-14, assembly GCF_006494365.1. GTDB lineage: Bacteria > Pseudomonadota > Gammaproteobacteria > Enterobacterales > Alteromonadaceae > Alteromonas > Alteromonas mangrovi. Next base: position 364,790 of record NZ_VHIP01000002.1, on the reverse strand, counting down.
AAGATAAGTACAGAGATTAATCAATAAAGAAAATGGAGGTAGTGCTGGCAAAGTAATAACCAGCACTGATTTGCGATGACGTTATGGAATGACCGACAGTTGCACTTCATTAATCCCCAGCGCGGTAAGGTACTCATCGCGTTTTTGGCGCTGAGCGCCGCCCAGGCTACTGCTGTGCAACAAGCGTGAGGCGTTGGATGCCACTTCGTACTGTTCGTCAGTAAGGGGGTCTTTTTTATTTAATTGCACTAATACTTTTAGCAAGCTCAGCGCTATTGATTTGTCGTGCGGTGACAGTGTTAAGGCCTGACACAAATTATTGTAGGCAGGTATCATGCGGTTCTCGCGATAATTTACTGCCGCCATATCCTTAAGCTCTTTGGTGGTAAACTTAATTTCACGGCGCTCAATTTCTTCGCGCTTGAGGTATTCATCTACTACCTGGCTGGCTAGTGTATCGCCCGCTAACTGCGAACGCAGCTTATCCAGAATACTCAGGCAATTCTCCTTCATGCCTAATTCGTGGTAAGCCTTCATTAAATCCAGGTTGTCTTCGAGATTCATATTGGCATTGGCATCCAGGCCTTCTTTTAACAACTTCTCAGCTTCGCGCTTCTTCTGCTGTAAGCAACACAAGCGAGTTTTGATCACCACCAACTGATTCGACAATGCCTGATTAGCACCTGCCATACGACTTAAATCAGCCAACTCTTTTTGCAAGCTGCGTTGAATTTTTTCGGATTCCACTCCGGAAACAGAAGCGGCCAGATCGACCATGGTACGGATGACATTCAGTGTGAGGTCGGGAGAATCGTGGATAGAGTTTTTGGCGTACTTCGCCATATTCTGAACGGCTTCGAGTTGCCCGTATTTATCGCGGTTAAGGCGCGCAAGGTCCCATAACTTTTTATTGCGTTCAATGTTGCGCGGCGCGAGTTTACTGGCGGCTTTAACCTGCTCATACGCTATATCGAATTGTTCTTTGCCAATGTAGTACTGAGCGAGTAAATCGTAGGTCAAAAATTTGGTGTCGTTACGCTGTAACAAATCTTCTACCAGCAGCTCTGCTTCTTCCACCTTGTCCTGTCTGAACAAGGATTTCGCCAGGCCAATGTGCACCCAGGCGTGGTTATATTCCGACTTTAAATCCGTAAAGTATTTCTCAGCACTGGCATAATCCCGTAATTGCATCAGGCAATCACCAATAATACGCTTCAGTCTGGGATGATATTCTATTACCGAACTGTCTTTCAGACCCCGTTCAGCCTGGTAAATTGCCGCGGCGTAATCGCCGTTATCCAAACAGTGCATAAGCTTATTGAGCTTGCGACGGATATCAACCAGATAACGAAAACGATGCTGAATACGCTGTCTTGCCAGCGGTTTTACCCAAAAATCATCCGGCTGTAACTCGATAATGCAATTCACCAACTCCATGTTGGTTTCTGCACTTAAGAAAATAACGGTGGTTTTATCTGAAATGTACTGGTGATGTTTGAGCTCTTCAAATAAATGAAAGCCGTCTTTGTCGTTGCTTACGTTGAAGGCCAGCAACACAACATCAAACTCATCATCCTGGCAAAGACGTACAGCATGATACGCATTCTGCGCACTGCTTACCTTCTTTACCCCAAGATCGATTAAAGCTGAATTAACTAAGTCATGAATCAAGCCCTGGTTGTCAACAACCAGTACTTTTAGTTCGTCAATACTCTTGGGTAATGGTATTTTTTCCATGAAGGCAGCCACTTAACTCCTAATGCGTTCCATGTCGAGTTGTTAACATCAGCCAAATCAATTATTTAGCTACGATATTTATGAGGTAAAACGCAACGTTAGACCTTACTAAATCTGATGTTATCCCGATTTTCATAAAACTGCCATACTCTGTTTACCAGAAATTGACATGACATGCCTTCAGCGTAATCAGTGAAACGCGTTAAATGGAATTATTTGGGCGGATCAACTCGCTGAGCGGTACTGTTATTTACACGAAACCAGCCGGCAATAGAGAAACGATCACGTGTTGCAGGCAACACTTCATGAGGAAACTCTTCACTCAGAAATATCACCATAGTGCCCATTAATGGGGTAACCGTAACTGTATCATCAGCATTGTCTTGCGAATAGATAACCAGTTCCCCGCCTTCGTCAGCCGCCCAGTTTGAATTCAGGTAAAGCACTACCGACAGCACCCTATTGGCTTCGCCTTGAAACGCGTCGTAATGCTTTTTATAAAAACTCCCGGGCGGGTAGTGGGCAAAATGGCTTTCAAAAGAAAATAACCCTAAAAACAAGTGCCGGTTCAGGTAGGTTTTAAGATTGGTTGTCCAGGTTAACCATTCCTGTGTTTCCGGCAAGGTGCCGTCTATCCAGCAAATTTCATCGGTGCGGACAAACTGATTCTGCTGAAATTGTTGTTCTCTGCCTATACCAGCCGGATCATAACGATGTAATTGTTGCGCACGAACCGCCAGTGCATCTAATAACCCAGGGGGTAATACGCCATGTTGGATACTAAATCCCTTTGCACGAATATCGTCTGCGATAACTGAAAATGAAGGCGTATTGTCAGTTTCCTGGTTATTGGTGAGGTGAATGTCCGCTTGAATAGCCACAGTGTTAAGCCTAGTTACATAATGCGCGTTTTATATGTTCAAAATCTCCTCAACTCAAGCTATTTTTTTTCTACAGACTAACTTTTTGAAAATACCTGTCATCGCGTAGCGGTAGAGATGCCAAAACCATCATGCTATGTTGAATTACACATCAGAAGTCATAAGGACGTCGATACTATGAGTGCAGAAAACAGCATTGAAGATACCGAACATCATTTTGAGTTGCGCAACCTCACCCTGGACGACTATCAGGATGTGAAAGCACTGATGGATGACGTATATCGCCATGTTGGTGGCGCCTGGCCCTACAATAATTTTAAGGCTCAGGTAAATACCTTTCCCGAAGGTCAAATCTGTATTGAAGACAAAGGAACCGTTGTCGCTTTCGCCATTTCTGTGATTGTTGACTATGACCAGTTCGGCGATAAACACTCCTACGACGAAATTACTGGCGATGCCTATCTCACCACACACGATCCAAATGGCGACGTGTTATACGGGGTAGAAGTCATTGTTTCACCCAAATACCGCGGGCTGCGATTAGGACGCAGATTGTATGAGGCTCGCAAAGAGCTTTGCCGTAACCTTAACTTAAAATCGATAATGGCAGGTGGACGGATCCCCAATTACGCTAAGCATGCCGGGGAGATGTCGCCCTATGAATACATTGAACAGGTAAAATCCAAAGATATTTACGATCCGATACTGACTTTCCAGTTATCTAATGGTTTTGAAGTTAAGCAAGTTATGCAGGCATACCTGCCCGAAGATCGCGCATCAAAGGGCTATGCCACGCTGTTGCAATGGCACAACATATATTACGAACCGGGAAACCCAAATTTAATCGGCGGGAAAAAATCCAACGCGCGAATTGGCTGCGTGCAATGGCAAATGCGTTACTTTGAAAACGTTGGGGAGCTCATACAGCAGGTTGAATATTTTGTCGATGCGTTATCCGACTACGGCTGCGATATTGCTTTATTTCCGGAGTTTTTCAACGCGCCATTAATGGGCTTAAGCCCTTCAGACTCATCCATCGATGCCATTTGGCATTTAGCGGATTATACCGACGAGATTCTCACTGCAACGTCACGGTTGGCGGTGTCGTATAACATTAATATTATCGCTGGCTCTATGCCGGTAACCGAAGACGAAGAATTGTATAACGTCAGCTATCTCTGCAAACGCGATGGCACCATAGAGAGTCAGTACAAACTTCACCCTACCCCCCATGAGAAAAAAGACTGGATCATGAAAGGCGGTAATCACCTTCGATGCTTCGATACCGACTTTGGCAAGATTGGCATACTGATTTGCTATGACGTGGAATTCCCGGAGTTAGCCCGATTACTGTCGGATCAGGAAATGCAAATCCTGTTTGTTCCTTTTTGGACCGACACCAAAAACGGTTACCTGCGTGTGCGCCGATGTGCTCAGGCTCGCGCCATTGAAAACGAATGCTATGTCGCTATTGCGGGTAGTGTGGGTAATTTGCCCAAAGTAGATAACGTTGATATTCAATACGGGCAAACGGCGGTGTTTTCTCCTTCTGATTTTGCATTTCCCCATGACGCAATCGTGTCAGAAACGACACCCAATACAGAAATGACACTTATTGTAGATTTAGATCTGGATAAATTAACGCGTCTTCAAAACGAGGGTTCAGTGCGCAATTACCTTGACCGACGCAGGGATTTGTATCGGGTAGAATGGATTGGAGGAGATGACGAATGATTCCTTGGAGGTGGTTTAACCAACTTTTCGTAGCAAGTGTGTTTTTTACCGCGCTTATGCCATGGTCAACTGTTGCTGCGACCAGCGATACCGCTGATTTTTACACCTCATACTCAAATGAGCAGGATAAAACGGCGGTAAATAATTCACTGCGACGGGCGATGGAAAGCAATAAACCCCTTTTGTTAATTCTGGGCGCAAACTGGTGCCACGATTCCCGGGCGCTCGCCAGTTACTTCGACGACACTCACGTACAACAGGCTAGCCAGGCGTTTGAGGTACTGCCTTTAAACGTGGGATACCTGGAAGACAAATCGAGTGTGCTGACCCAATTTGGTTACCCTGCATACTTTGCTACTCCCACCGTTCTGGTGATTGACCCAGCGAGTAAAACCGTTCTCAACCGCGACTCTTTGGTGATATGGCAATCTGCGCACAATGAATCAGCAACAGCCTTAACAGACTACTTGTCAGGCATGGCTTCAACATGGAAAGCCTATTCAGGCAGTAACGAAACCACTGGGCAATTAAGGGACTTTGAGCTCAAGCAGGCAACGACATTGTATTCGCACTACCAAAACCTGGGTGAATTGTTAAGACAGAAGGATGAAGGCCAAAACACGCCAACGCTCAACCCAAAGTGGAACGAAGTAAAAGCGTTTCGCGTTCAGCTTCAGCAAGACCTGATTCGCTTCCATCATAACAATGAAATAGTAATGCCTTTGCCGGAATACCCCGCTATTTTGTGGGAGTAAGAAGCCAGTTCAGCCGTTCCACTGAGATTGTGTTTAAAAATACTGTGGAATGTTGGTATTGCCGACTAAATAACGATAACATCGCAGTACAGATATTTTAATTGCACCATGCGCTTACATTGTCATTAGAGGAAATATGGCCAATAACTCGCGGAATGATGACTTTCCTACTATTCGGTTAGAAGAAGAAGATCGCCGTAATTTTCAAACAAAAAGTAACCCTGTTAACCGCGCCACAGTAAGCACCAGCGCGACCACAGAGCCTCCCGTCCCCGCAAGTGGCGGCAAAGGTCTGGCGGTATTTGCATTGCTGTTCGGGCTAAGCAGCTGCGCAGCAGCAGGTTACCTGTACCACCTCACAACAAAGCAGCAGGCACTTCTCAGCGGTGCTGAACAACGCATTCAGCAACTTGAAAACAAACTGTCGGCAACCGGTGAAGAAATTGGTGAGTCAACCGTAGCCTTGCAGATAAAGGTCACGGAACTGACTAATAAGAGCACGGAATTGTGGGAGCAAATGGACAAACTGTGGGCATCGGCCTGGCGTCGCAATCAAAAGGAGATTGCCGACCTGACTGATCGTTCTACTGCAGACAAAAAGCAATTACAGGAATCCATTGGCCAGGTTTCCCGAAACCTGGATAGCCAAAAAACGCAACTTGCCGCACTCTCTGCCAACGTCGCTGGCGTGTCAGATGAAATGCTGGCGATTAACGTGCAGATGGAAAGGGTAGCAACCAGCAGTACATCTCAACAACAAAACGTGAAAAACCTCAGTGATAAACTGGCGTTACTGGAGCAGCGTAATAATGCGTTATCCAGCCGTATCTCTACACTGGAAACGGAATTGCGTAACCTGGCAACTAAAGTCGTTGCAAGTAGTGGCAGTACTCCAACTACGCCCACCCCGTGACACGCTTTGTGTAATGCTGATTCATCAAAAAGCCTGCAAATGCAGGCTTTTTGATGTTTTGAGTCTACCTTACGCCAATTCTCAGACTGTAAATGCACTGGCTCGTTTTGCCAGCAAGCTATTCATTTGCGCAAAAGTCTGCGCTTGCTCGCGGGTCTTTTCACTTAATACCTTTAAGGCGTGAGCAGATTGCAGAATGGCCGACACTTCCGACTGCATAGCCCCGGTTGCCTGTCCCGATTGCTGTGTAGCATTTGCCAGCTGTTGATTGTCGTCACTCAGCAACAAAACACTTCGCTGACATTTTGCCAAAGATGCCACTGTATGATTTGCTTGTTGAAATGCCCGTTCAGCGTAATGCTGATTATTGTTCATACTCTCTACAGTGTGTTGAATCGAACTTACAATTTTGTCTAAAATTTGATTAATTTTGAGAGTGGATTCCTGCGTGCGGGAAGCTAGGGTACGCACTTCGTCAGCCACTACGGCAAACCCTCTGCCATGTTGCCCTGCCCGAGCAGCCTCTATAGCCGCATTTAACGCAAGTAAGTTAGTTTGGTCGGCTATTTCACTTATTACACTCAGCACCGAACCAACCTGATCGCCAGCGTGCTGTAACGAATTGAGTAATTGAGACGACGCCTGAATATCTGATTTTAATTTAACGATATGCTCAGCCGTTAACGCCACATCTTTCTCGCCTTGTTTTACCAGCAATGCAGAGTCTAATGCAGCACCTGACACCCTGACTGCATCATCACTGGCCTGCTGAGCACGAGCAACCAGACTAACGATATTCTGAGCCATTGAATCAGCCAGATGTTTAAAGCTGCTGGCCTGCTGATCCGCGGCTCCGGCAGAGCCCTGAAGTTGTTCGGTTGACTGCACAATTTCCTGAACAACATGATTTAGCTGAAGGTTGTCGGCTTTGAGCACAGCCATCATCTCTCCTACATGCTCAATCACCTTGCCGATTTCATCATTAGTTACCGGCGGTAACGCGGTTGACAGCACTTTTTGACTTACCACCGAATGCAATGCGCCCGACAGTGACTTCAGTGGTTTTACCAAAGTACGGTGAGCGTATATCACTGCGACTATTGATACGCTTAACACCAGTACGCCTGCCACAATGCTAATTAACGCAAGGTTAAATATCGACTCATCTACACCTGATGAGGCTTGGTTTGCCTGTTCGGTTGCCTCATTTAACATGCTATTTAATGTACCGGATATTGCACTTTTTAAATCATCAAGTTCTGCCAGCAAACGCCTCGACTCATCCCAGTCTATTTCAGATGCAGTCAGTTGTGCCTGCAATGCATCCTGAACCGCGTACATTTGGTTTTCCTGCGTTGTCAGGTTCGATGTGTTATATCTGTACTCACTGGCGAGAAGCTGAATACGCTGTGCAATGGTTTTGCGCAAGGCAGATTGCTGTAGTTCGTACTGGGGCTTTTCGATGGTATATCCGTATAGCGCAAAAGCCAGGTTATGCATTAGGGCAATATCTTGCTGAAGCGTCTGGATACTCAGCATGCCTGGCAATGCATTGTCAGTAAACACGCGCTTTTGCTGAGTAATAGAAGTCAGTGATTGTTGAATAAACACACCAGAAACGACCAATCCGATGAGAATAACCAGGTACCCCACCATCACCTTCACACTTATAGAAATTCGCATGCCTGTTCACTATTGCCGCGCCTTAGCGCATTGAAAATAAATACTAATAGGAACACAGACCGGTCGACTCGGCGTTTTATTTCAGGCACAAAAAAAGCGCCGTAAGAGGCGCTTTTTTCAGACTTGATTGCGAATTAACGACGCAGACCAAGACGTTGGATCAGATCCAGGTAACGCTGAGCGTTTTTGCCTTTCAGGTAGTCAAGCAGCTTACGACGCTGACTAACCATGCGCAGCAGACCGCGGCGTGAATGGTGATCTTTCTTGTTAGAAGTGAAGTGACCTTGCAGTTTGTTGATGTTGTGAGTCAACAGAGCTACTTGAACTTCTGGTGAACCAGTATCACCTTCTTTAACGCCATATTCAGCAACGATGCTTGCTGTTTCTTCTTTAGTTAGTGACATACATTTCTCCTAGTAAATGCCAGACCAATCACTAATTCAGTCTGGCGAAATGAGCGCGTATTATACTCGCCATGGTTTGGCGCGCAAGTCTTTAGCAAAAATTAAACGACTAAGCTTCGTCGTAAACTACAGAACGCCGGGGAGACACAAACAAGGTGTCGGACTCTACTTTTTGATCCTTTGGATTAAGCACAGCTTCACCCACGCCCATAAAGGCTTCTTCGGCATGAAGAATACCGTATATACGATAATACTGACCTGCGACTAACGGTGATTCCGTTTGCCCACTGACACTCTGACCATGTTGCAGTCGATGTGTCTGCTCCTCATCAATATAGAGTGTAGGTAGCGATTTAACAGCCGTATCCATAGGCAGAAGCAACTCGTCAATTTGTGTGAATTCACGTGTTGCGATGTCTTCCGATACCATAGCCGCCATTACTTCAATGGGTACCATTTTATCGTTCGGATAATCTGCAACTTTGGTTCTGTGCAAGCGGGTTACGTAGGCACCACACCCCAATTGCTGGCCAATATCATCAACCAGCGAGCGAATATACGTACCTTTACTGCAATGTACCGTCATATCCACTTCAGGTAGCGCAATGCGGTTAATGATAAGCGCAAAGATGGTGATATCCCGCGCCTCGCGGAGAACCTCTATTCCTTGACGTGCGTAGGTATACAGCGGCTTGCCCTGGTACTTTAAAGCCGAAAACATCGACGGGATTTGCTTACTTGAGCCAATAAATGACTCGCAGGCCGCTCTGACTTCTGCTTCGCTAACCGTTACCGGGCGTTCCTCAACGATTTCGCCATCCGCGTCAGATGTAGTAGTGCGAATACCCAGTTTAGCGGTGACTTCGTATTCTTTGTCGGCATCCAGCAAAAACTGAGAAAACTTTGTCGCTTCTCCTAAACAAATGGGCAACATGCCGGTAGCCAGCGGATCAAGTGCGCCGGTATGCCCGGCTTTTTGAGCCTGAAACAACCAGCGTACTTTTTGTAGCAATTGATTTGATGAGCCACCCAATGGTTTATCGAGTAACACAATGCCGTTAACTGCACGGCCTTTGCGTTTCCTGGCCATATTGCTTAGTCCTGCTCTTCCTGGTCCTCATCAGTGTTTTTCTGACGCGCTTTATCACGCGCTACCGTTTCACTGACCAGATTAGAAATACGCATCCCTTCGGTAATTGATTTATCTTCAAAGAAATGCAGGTGCGGAACAGCGCGCATACGAACGCGTCTTGCCAATAACCCACGCAGGAACGCAATGTTTTCAATCAGCAGTTTCATATGGTGCTTAACCACTTCCTGATCGTTTTCGTAAAACGTGATAAAGATTTTGGCATGAGCCAAATCCCGTGATACTTCAACACCGGAAACCGTAATAAACGGCATGTTGCCAATCCGGTGCTTATATTCGTTTTGCAGCAAACTGGCCACTTCTTTATGGATTTGCTGGGCAACCCTGTCAGTTCGAGAAAATTCCCGAGCCATGGTTACTCTCCTAATTACCGTCAGGCCACGCGTCGCATTGCCTGAAACTCACAGACAAAAGCGGGGGCACATAGCCCCCGCCCTACTATTTCATTGATTTATAATTAAATCTGGCGTTGGACTTCGATAACCTCGAAGACCTCGATTTGATCGCCCACTTTAACATCGTTGTAGTTCTTAACGCCGATACCACATTCCATACCATTACGTACTTCTTGTACATCGTCTTTAAAGCGACGCAGAGATTCCAGTTCGCCTTCGTAAATCACCACGTTATCACGCAGTACGCGAATAGGTGCGCTGCGCTTCACGATACCTTCAGTAACCATACATCCTGCAATGGCACCCAGCTTCGGCGATTTGAACACGTCACGAACTTCAGCAAGACCAATGATTTCCTGTCTGAATTCTGGTGCAAGCATACCACTCATGGCCGCTTTCACTTCGTCAATCAGATCATAGATAACGCTGTAATAACGCAGGTCAATTTCTTCCGCTTCGATCACTTTACGTGCAGTTGCATCCGCACGAACGTTAAAGCCCACCACAATAGCACTTGATGCAGCCGCTAAGCTTGCATCAGTTTCGGTGATACCACCTACACCGCTACCAACGATATTCACTTTAACTTCACTGGTAGACAGCTTAATCAGTGATTCAGAAATCGCTTCAACAGAGCCCTGTACGTCGGCTTTCAGTACCACGTTCAGTTCACTCACGTCACCGGCTTCCATATTCGCAAACATGTTTTCCAGTTTCGCCTTCTGCTGACGAGCCAGTTTAAGCTCGCGCTTCTTCTGATGACGCTTGCCAGCCACTTCACGCGCTTTACGCTCGTCTTGTACTACCAATGCATCTTCACCTGCTACCGGCACACCTGACAGACCCAGGATCTCAACAGGTGTAGACGGACCAGCTACTTTTACGTCGTTTCCGTTTTCGTCGCGCATCGCACGAACACGGCCGTATTCTTCACCGCACAGCAGGATATCACCTGCTCTTACTTCACCTTCCTGTACCAGCACAGAAGCGATTGGACCACGGCCTTTATCAAGACGTGATTCAATAACAATACCGCGACCAGGACCGTTTGGCGTAGCTTTCAAATCAAGTACTTCAGCTTGCAGTGAAATAGCTTCCAGCAATTCATCAATACCTAAACCGGTTTTCGCCGATACGTTAACAAACTGATTCTCACCACCCCATTCTTCCGAGATAACTTCTAACTGAGAAAGCTCAGTTTTTACGCGATCCGGATCGGCGGTTTCTTTATCCATTTTGTTAACAGCAACAATCAGCGGCACACCGGCTGCACGGCTGTGCTGAACGGCTTCTTTAGTTTGTGGCATTACACCGTCATCGGCTGCCACAACCAGAATTACGATATCCGTAGCAGTTGCACCACGGGCACGCATTGCTGTAAATGCCGCGTGTCCAGGCGTATCCAGGAAGGTGATCTTGCCCAGTTTGGTTTCTACACTGTATGCACCGATATGCTGGGTAATACCGCCAGCCTCACCCGCTGCCACTTTAGCGCGGCGGATATAGTCAAGTAATGACGTCTTACCATGGTCAACGTGACCCATGATAGTAACAACCGGCGCACGTGTTGTTTTCTCACCTGCACCAGAACCTGCCAGCAATTCTTCTTCAAGCGCGTTGTCGTTAACCAGTTCGTATTTGTGACCAAGCTCTTCCACTACCAATACCGCAGTGTCCTGATCCAATACCTGGTTAATGGTTGCCATTTCGCCCATCTTCATCATGGTCTTAATGACTTCCTGCACCTTAATTGCAAGACGGCTTGCCAGTTCGCCAACCGTAATGGTTTCGCCCAGCTTAACTACACGCTCAACCGGTGCAGCTGGCTTGTTAAAGCCCTGTTTCAGGCTTTCACTTGCATTCTTTTTCGGCTTCTTACGACGACGAGAGGAACGCTCAACCTGCATATCTTCTTCGTCTTCAGCTTCCTGAGCATAACGGTTAGAGTGCATGTGCACTTCTTCCGCTTCTTCTTTCTTACGACGCTCTTCTTCTTCTTTCCAGCGACGCTCGTTCTCTTCAGCCAGTCTGCGGGCTTCTTCTGCCGCTTTACGGGCTTCTTCTTCAAGCTTGCGTTGCGCTTCTTCTTCCTGCTGTTTACGCAGGCGCTCTTCTTCCTGACGAGCAGCTTCCTGTTCCTGACGCTCTTCCAGCGTCATTTCAGATTCTGCAGCTTTGCGTGCTTCCGCTTCCTGTTTGGCTCGCTCGGCACGACGCACTTTCTCTTCTTCTGCTGCTTTACGCGCTTCTTCTGCTTTGCGTGCTTTTTCTTCTGCTGCCAAACGGGCTTCTTCTGCTGCCCGCTCTTCTGCTTCACGCTTCAGACGCGCTTCTTCTTCCTTACGACGCGCCTCTTCTTCAGCTAAACGCTGCTCTTCCAGATCGGTACGCTTTACATAAGTACGCTTCTTGCGCACTTCTACTTTCACTTCTTTAGACTTACCCACACTTAACGTGCTGGTTGTCTTGCGTTTCAGTGTCATTCGTGTCGGCTCACCTGAACCGGCACCGCCGTGCTGTTTGCTTAGATGATCTAACAGTTTACGCTTTTCATCTTCAGTTACGCTGTCGCCGGCTGCTTTATTAATGCCAGCATCGCTAAACTGACTGACTAACCGGTCAACGCTTGTCCCGATATCACTGGCGAGTTTTTCAATGGATACATCTGCCATTACGCGTTTTTCCCCTTGTCGACCTTACTCTTCGTTGAACCAGACTTTATTTCGCGCGGCCATGATCAACTCACCCGCTTTCTCTTCGTCCAGTCCTTCTAATTCACAGATATCATCAGTACCTTGCTCTGCCAGAGCTTCCAGGTCTGTAATACCTTTACTTGCCAGCACGAATGCAACATGTCTTTCCATGCCTTCCAGGTTCAGCAACTCTTCAGTTGGCTCAGACCCTTCCAGAGATTCTTCGTTTGCCAGCGCTTTTGTGGTCAGTGCGGCGCGAGCGCGGTTGCGCAGCTCTTCTACCGTATCTTCGTCCAGTCCTTCGATTGCCAGTAGTTCACTAGCAGGAACATAAGCAACTTCTTCCAGTGTGGTAAACCCTTCATCTACCAGCAAAGAAGCGAAATCTTCATCGATGTCCAAACCATCCACAAAGGTACCCAGTACCTTGGCATTTTCTTCTTCGTGCTTCTTATTGAGATCATCAACTGTCATTACGTTGAGTTCCCAACCGGTCAGCTGGCTTGCCAACCGCACGTTCTGGCCACTCCGGCCAATAGCTTGCGCCAGGTTGTCGGCTTCTACCGCAACATCCATGGTGTGGCTGTCTTCGTCTACAACAATTGACGCCACTTCAGCTGGAGCCATAGCGTTAATAACGAATTGAGCCGGGTTTTCGTCCCACAATACGATATCAACACGCTCACCACCCAGTTCACCCGACACCGCCTGAACACGTGAGCCACGCATACCTACGCAAGCCCCTACAGGGTCAAGGCGTTTATCGTTGGTTTTCACTGCAATCTTGGCGCGAGAACCCGGATCACGGGCAGCTGATTTAATTTCCAGCGTTTCTTCTGCGATTTCCGGCACTTCCAAACGGAATAACTCAACCAGCATCTCAGGGTGGGTACGGCTCACAAACAACTGCGCGCCGCGGGCTTCCGGGCGAATTACGTAAAGTAAACCGCGTACACGGTCACCTGGACGGAACGTTTCACGCGGCAGCATATCATCGCGGTAAATAACGCCTTCAGCGTTGTTACCCAGGTCGATAATAATGTTATCACGGTTCACTTTTTTAACCGTACCGGTTACCAGTTCGCCTACTTTATCTTCGTATTCCGCAATCATTTGTGCACGCTCAGCTTCACGTACTTTTTGTACGATCACTTGCTTCGCGGTTTGCGTGGTAATACGGTCGAAGGCAATAGATTCAATTTGCTCTTCTACATAATCACCAATCTGAATCTCTGGCTCGTCAATTTGAGCCGCCGATAATGTCATTTCCGCAAATGGGTTTTCCTGAGGCTGATCGTCAGGAATAACACGCCAGCGACGGAATGTATCGAAGTCACCGGTGTCGCGATGAATGCTTACACGGACTTCAATTTCGCCTTCGTTTTTCTTTTTCGTGGCACTTGCAATGGCATATTCTAAGGCCTCAAAAATCTTCTCTCTGGGCACTTGTTTTTCATTAGAAACGGCTTCTGCCACTAACAAAATTTCTTTATTCATCTTTGCCTCACTGGTTGCATTCCCGACCGGGAAGCAGGTCTCATTTCGTTATTATTCGAATGTTGGAACCAAATTACCTTTTTCAATCCCACCAACAGGTAACGAATATTGCTGCCCGTCGATCTCGACTGTGAGCGTACCGTTTTCGCACGCAAGTAATTTCCCTTTAAAATTGCGTCGGTTATCCAAAGGCAAAGCCATTTTGACAGCGACGATTTCGCCCACCACTTTGGCATAGTGCTGTTCGGTAAACAGCGGCCGGTCCATGCCTGGTGATGAAACTTCTAAGTTGTACTCAGTGTTAATCGGATCCTCAACGTCGAGTATTGCACTGACCTGAAAACTCACATCCGCGCAGTCGTCAACGTTTATGCCATTTTCGTGATCAATGTATACCCGTAGGATTGAGTGTTTTCCTGCGCGCACAAACTCAACGCCCAGTAACTCAAATCCCAGTGCCTCTACAGCCGGAGTTAACATCTCCGTTAAGTGCTGTTCTAGCTTTGACAATCCTAACCTCCAAAAACGAAAAAAGGGCATTACGCCCAATGTCCTGATACCTTGTTACAGATATCGCGTTGTGCCTGACACCGCAGTAACAAAAAGCCCCGATAATCGGGGCTTCTTGCTAAAAAAATTCGGTCCCAGTTTGCCGTCATTAGGCAAAGTTACATCGGTAATCTTTCGTGCTGATGTAACCGGAATGGTATCTGAGTATGCAAATCTGCTGTTCGATACCTATTTCTGCTGCGCATTATACTGCCTGTCTGCCAACATATCAACCAACATACTGCCTTCTGCTGAATATATATTCTACAGCAACGTCAAAGTACCACTGTTGCGTGCAAATCAGTTTACTCTTCCTTCCAGCGCTCTTTGATTTCCAGAATGGCAGGCAGGTTAGCTTCCAGCAACTCAACCAGCTTAGGTTCGAAATGCACGCCGGACTCGCGTTTAATCAGATCCATCGTTTTTTCTACCGACCAGGCTTCTTTATAAGGACGTTTACTGGTGAGGGCATCAAACACGTCGGCGATTGCCACAATCCGGCCTTCAATCGGAATATCTTCCGCTTTTAAGCCATTCGGGTAGCCAGTGCCGTCCCATTTTTCATGGTGAGTCAGTGCAACAGATTTAGCAATGCGCAATAAATCAGAATCGGCTTCACCTAATATTTCTGCGCCAATTTGAGGATGTGTTTTCATGACCTCAAATTCCTCTTCCGTGAGTTTGCCCGGCTTGAGCATAATATGGTCGGGGATACCGATTTTACCAATATCGTGCATTGGGGCAGCATGCAACAGCGTTTCTGCTTGTTGTTCCGAGAAGCCGTACGCGAGCGCCAGTACCTTGGAATAATGACTCATTCTCATTACGTGCATACCGGTTTCATTATCTTTGTATTCGGAAGCACGTCCTAAACGCTGCACAACCTGTAGTCGGGTGCGCTTGAGTTCGTCAGCCTGCACCAGCGACAAGTGCGTGTTCACTCGGGCTTGCACAACCGCAGGTGAGATAGGTTTAGTGATGTAATCGACACCGCCGACAGCAAAACCTTCGGCTTCATCCTGCTCATCGCTGAGTGCGGTTACAAAAATAACCGGAATGGCGCGGGTGATGAGTTCGCGCTTGAGCTCCTTACACACTTCGAAGCCGGTCATACCGGGCATCATAATGTCGAGTAATATCAGGTCTGGTAGTTGGGTTTGTGCAACACGCAGCGCTTCAACGCCATTTTTGGCGTAAACCAAACTGTATTTTTCACCCAGTACATGCTTGAGTACGCGCAGGTTTGCTGGTTCATCATCAACCAGCAATAACGTAGGTTTAGAGGCCGTTTTTTGCATTACTTCTATCCGTTTAATTTTTCAATCAGTTCACAGAGCAATGTAATGGCTTGTTCAAATTCAAAGTCATCTATTGCATCCAGTATAGCCTGAATTTCACTGGCATATTGACTCTGCTTAAACGCTGCCAACGCAACAAGTTCAGTTTCGTCAACACGGTTGTGCTTTACGCCATCCAGCAACTGACACAGTACCGACTTCAATTCTTGCAGATTTACCTGACTGGCATGTTCAGCGGCAGATTCCTGTTCGTGAGAAATGGCCTGATTAACCTCGTCACTAATCACAAGTAAACGCGCAAGAGCGGTTTTCAGATCAGCATCGTCATTGTTAGCACTTTCCAGGATCTTACAGGTTTGCATAAACTGAATAAGCCCTAGGTTTCCAGAAACACCTTTAAAACGGTGTGCCAGCGATCTTAAACCGATGTAATCCTGATTATTAATGAGCTCGTCAAAATGCGCTCTTTCATTGGCGAAGTCCGCCTGAAAACGTTTAATTTCATGAATAAGCTTTATCTGGCTGCCCCATAAACTTTCGCCCCTGGACCAATCAATTAACGCCGCGTCAGCAGGTTCTGCCTTGGTGGCAAGAGCGGAGCCTTGAATACCCAGTACTCGGGCAATTTCGTTACACAACAGAGGAAAGTCAATGGGCTTATTTGCAAACCCTTCCATACCGGCATCCGATGCAGATTTTTTATCCTGAGCTAAAACACTGGCGGTAAGCGCAATAATCGGGGTTGGTTTAAGTCCGTTTTGGCGTTCGAACTCCCGGCGTTGACTGGCCGCAGTGAGTCCGTCCATTACCGGCATCTGTAAATCCATCAGCACAACATCAAATTGCTGCTCAGCCATTCGTTGCAGAGCTTGCTGTCCATCCTGGGCAACAGTGACGTTGTGCCCCGCCCTCTCCAGTAATAACTTAAGTAAATCAATATTCTGTTCAATGTCGTCAACAATTAACACATCCAGACTTGGCAGTACCATGGCCTGAAGACGTTTAATTTGTTGTGCGGATTCAACAGGCTTAAGTGGCAAAGTAAAAACAAATTGAGTGCCGGTATCAATTTCACTGGTTACTTCGATAGTGCCGCCCATAAGCTCAACTAACTGCTTGCTGATTGTGGTACCCAGCCCTGTTCCACCGAATTTTCGGGACATAGAGGCATCAGCCTGAGCAAACGCGTCAAATACCTTGGTTACCTGAGCGGCCGACATACCAATACCTGTATCAGAAATAACAAACCTCACGCCACCCGTTTCTGCAGGTTTAACAACAAGTGAAACGCTGCCCCTTTCGGTGAACTTTACCGCATTACCCACAAGATTATTCAATACCTGACGTACACGCTCTGGCGCGCCGTTATAAGCACTTGCCAGATCACCAGACAAATCAACCTGTAAGTCCAGACCTTTGCGCTTTGCCTCCAGCCAAAAAGTGGAAATCACAGTATCGATTTCATCACTAAGAATAAAATCATTGTATTCGAGTTCCAGCTTGCCTTTATCCAGTTTGGCACTGTCCAGAATATCGTTTAGCAAGTGCAGTAACGAACGCGCAGAACGGTTTATGGTGGACACATGCTTGTGCTGTTCAGTATTAAGTGGGGTATCCAGCAGGATGTCACTGAAGCCAATAACTGCATTCATTGGTGTACGAATTTCGTGGCTCATATTCGCCAGGAATGCAGCACGTGAAGCAGCGGCTTGCTCGGCCACATCCTTGGCAACAACCAATTCATTTTCCATTTTACGCCGATCGGTAATATCCATAATAAATCCGTCCAACCAGACGATTTCATTATTGTCATTTCGGATAAACCGACCATGTTCCCGCAACCATCGGGTATACCCGTCGCGGGCAATAATCCGATATTCCATGGTATATTCCTGCTGATCAGCGATGGCGGCTTCAATGAGTGGAATATCGTCAGGGTGGAATAAGTCGCTGAAACTGATTTTGGGTTCTGGTAGCAAGAAATCTTTCGCGCTGTATCCGGTTATTTTTTCTACCGCGTTACTAATGAACACCATAGGCCAGGTAGTATCATTCAAACAGCGATAGGCAATGCCAGGAATATTGGCAATCAATGAGCGGAACTTTTCTTCGTTATCTTTCACCGCTTTTTCCATTGCCAACCGCTCGCGGATGTCAGATAGAAATAAGATAAAAAACGGCTCGTTATCGATCTCAGTGTGAGACAAGCTCACCCTCACTGGAATTGGGCGTAAGTTAACGTCCAGCGCTAACACATCCCTGCTACTTCCAATCAGTTTCTCGTTCTTCGGCTCCTGCACGTGACTGAAAAAATTCTTGCTGTACAGGTGACGCCTGTTTTCCGGGACAATTTTAGTGACGTCTTCACCAATGAGTTGCTCGCGTTTCCAACCAAGAATACGCGTAACAGAAGGGTTGGCAGATATCACAATCCCTTTAGAGTTGACGGTGAGTACCCCTTCAACGGCGCTGTCCATCAGACCGGTTAATCGTTTTTCATTTGCATTGGCAATCTTGGTTATGTCTTTATATTTCGCTAACAGGCTAATGCCCAGCACCAGTGCGATAACCATAGTGGCAATAAAGGTAATGACTGCAGCCATAAATACTGAGACTTCAGAATCCTGGGGCACTAACTTTAAACCGGGAGGGCTAACAAATCGCGCGGCGGCCATGCCAGTGTAGTGCATTCCGGAGATAGCAAACCCCATTACGATTCCGGCCAGTATATTGACATTCGTATTGGACAAACGCGTTCGAATGATTTTATGCAGCCCATTGCGAACCCATAACGACAACATGGCCAGCAGTACCGCTACCACTATCGACAGCGCAAAAATCGCTGAGTCGTATTTTAGCAATGGCGCCATTTCCATAGCGGCCATACCAATATAATGCATAGCGCCAATACCCGCGCCGACTAACACGCCGCCCAATGCTATTTGCAGTGGCGCAATGGTATTGGTTGTGAGGAAACGCAACGCAACCCAGGCTGCACCAATCCCAGGGAACATCGATATTAACGTAATATGCCAGTCGTAACTCACGGAAGTGCACAATTCAAATGCGAGCATGCCAACAAAGTGCATCGACCAAATACCCACCCCCTGAGCAATGGCCCCCACCATTAACAACAGGCGTTTTGCCATTGGTGTGCCGGCTGAGCTTGCCTGGGTAGCAACCTGGAATCCCATAAAAGAGGCAAAAACAGCGATACTAATAGATACAAGAACCAAAAATGGTTCGTACTCTCCGGTTAAAACCAGTGAGGATTCGGGGATGTTGAACAGGGACAGGATGTTATTCATAACCGCATGCCTTATGGTACTGCTGAATGCCTCTTCGACCCCATCCTGAGGAAACGAATATGCGGCCTAATTGCATAAACAATGATAAATAGTGCTGAAATATGTATTTAGCAGCGTGCCTACTACCGGAGTTAAAGTCAATGTAAATCTGATAGATGTACAACTAAGCAGGATTAACAAACCCTTTATACATAAGCATTACGAATGTCTGGGTAGCACACAAATTGCCTATAAACGCGACAACCTAAACCTAAGTTACATTTTGTTTTGTTTTGCTTAAGACGCATTGCTGTCATTAAAAAATAGTCAGCAATACTGTAATTCGACGAGCTTTACGCATTTGGGGAAAAATCGGATCATAAAAATAGAAAACAACCGAGGGTGTCATTCTGGTCGATCCGATTTAAGTAATGATGGTATGTTGAGATTAACACTCAATACTCCCTGCTTAATAAGCCCAACACAAGGCAACAGGCTTCCAGAGAGCTGAGTATTCATGGTATTCAGCGAGCTGTTAACGCTAACCCGTTTGCCACCAGCACACTTAGCGAGTTGTCTCGCTCGAAACCCGCTTTTTCGGCAGCGGGTGTAAATAAAGGCGGCTGCTTGCCAAAACCCGCTTCCAGCCCAGGATCCGGTTGCCAGCTCACTAACGACATATTTGAGCCGGATTGTTCAACGATCTCTTTCACCAATTCAGTCATTCCAACTCTGAGTGCTGGCAGCGTTACCACCCGGCTCACTGGCATGAGTGCACTGTCTAACAAACTGGCATGATAGAGATTTTTTGCACATTGCTGGACCGACATTAACCACATTGTTGCTTGTTGAGATACTGGTGACACAAAGGGCTCTTTACTCGCCAGCAGATGGAACACATTGCTCAAAAACGCCGATTTTAAGCCATTTTTAGCCAACGGACGGGCAATAATACCTGGAAGACGCACGCTAACAGAGTCAACCAGCCCCCTGCGGGTTAAATCTGCCAAAGCCAGTTCAATCATGGCCTTGTGCGCACCGTATGTCATAGCAGGTACAATTGGGCTTGCATCGTCCACCACCTCTGGCATTGGGGCTCCTAGCACAGCAATGGTACTGGTGAACACAATACGCGGGCAATTATCCTGTTCGGCAGCGCGCTCGAACATAGCCAGAGTTGCATCCAGGTTTACCGTTTTAGACAATGCGGGATCTTGCTCGGCGGCACCACCAGGAACGGCGGCGAGATGGAACAAAATATCACAGGGAATCGCAAATGCGTCGTTGAGAACGCCCTCATCCTGCAATCCTTTCTCAATCAGGGTAACACGGTTTGCAGGCAGTGAAATGTGCGAGAGAACATTATCGATGAGAACGAGATGCCAGTCAGTTTGTTCCGCCAGTATCTGGCACAGTTGTCTTCCAACAAAACCACCCGCTCCAGTTACGATCACCCGCTTCATATTTACTCCTGCCATTTTCACTGTCTGATTAACTGTTCACTATCATAAACGCCCTCTGTGCGTATGCCTTATTCGTTTTACCGATACAAATTATTAATAATTGCGATGCGATTTACGCCCCTCGTTAATTGACAGAATGACATCACTACCGCACTATTTTGCATAGCTATGCAATACAGCAAAAAGCAGATTAACCCTTGTTTTAGAAAGTTATTTTTAGGTATACCGACAATTCCCTATGCTAAATAGCAAGGCAAAGCACAACCTAAACACTTTCATAGAATGTTAATTTTTTGTACGTAAAAGACGGGGAGAAAACATGATTCACGAAGTCGCTGAACTGACAGTTGCGTCACAAGATATGAGTGCATTTGAACAGGCAGTTAAAGAGGCCGCACCACACTTCCAAGCTGCAGAGGGTTGTCATGGCATGCGACTTGAAAAAGTCATAGAACACCCTGGGCAATATCGCTTGATTGTTGCGTGGGACAATGTAGAAGCGCACATGGTGACATTCCGTGAATCGGCGGGGTTTCAGGCCTGGCGTTCTCTGGCAGGCCCCTTTTTCACCGAGCCTCCCAAAGTATACCACCTTGCTCTGGCAGTAACCGGATTCTAACAATGAGCACCAGCGCTAAAAATGTGCCAGCAGCCACAGACGTCGCTCGTCTTGCTGGCGTGTCCCAGTCTGCGGTATCCAGAGCGTTTACCAGCGGTGCCAGCATATCGAGTAAAACGCGATCAAAAGTGATGGCTGCTGCTGAGGAATTGGGCTACCGCCCAAATCAACTGGCCCGCTCTTTATTACGAGGGCGCTCGCAACTGATTGGCGTGGTACTGGGCAATATGGAAAACCCGTTTTTTCCACTGGCGCTAGAAACCTTGTCGAAACAATTGAACACGCATGGTCACAAAACACTGGTTTTTACAAACGAAGCCAATCAGCAAGCCGACACATCGATTGAGGATATGCTCAACTATCGGGTTGATGCACTGATCCTAATGGCCACTACCCTGTCGTCATCTCTGGCTGAGCAGTGTCAGGCTGCGGGTATACCGGTGGTTTTTGTTAACCGCATCAGTCACGCAATGTGTTGCAGTTCGGTAACCGGCGATAACGATCATGGTGCCAGGTTAATCGCCCAACATTTAGTGGATGCAGGATATCAGCGTATTGCCTTTATGGCCGGTATCGAAACTTCCTCCACAAGCCGGGATCGCGAATTGGCGTTTACCGACGCGTTGATTGCAATGGGCCGGGATAAGCCAATGCGGGTTGTTGGACATTTTAACCGAGTGGGTGCTATGCAGGCTATGCGGCAATTACTTGAGCAGGCGCAGCGCCCCGACGCCGTATTTTGCGCAAACGACCATATGGCCATGGCTGCGATTGATGTTGCGCGGTACGAGTATTCTCTTACACCCGGCACAGACATTGGGATTGCAGGCTTTGACGATATTCCACATGCGCATTGGCCTGGCTATGACATAACGACTTACTCGCAACCGCTTGATGCGCTGATTTCCCAGGCAGTGGAGCGGGTATTGTCGCAATCAAACCAATATGACGCCATTCACACAGTAGTGAAAGGCAACTTAATCATGAGATCCAGTACAAGCCCTACTCAATAGTAGCGCTCTGTACCCTACATTAACCCTGGAGAAGAAAATGGCAACCTGGCTAAAACGCGGCGCCGCCGCTGAATTTAAAAAAGACGCCGATCGCAAAGTACGCGACATAGTTGAAGGCACACTGGCAGATATTGAAGCCCGTGGAGACGCCGCAATTCGTGAACTATCAATCAAGTTTGACAACTGGGATCGCGAAGATTACCGCCTGACCGATGCTGAAATTCAGGCGTGTATCGATACATTGTCACCACAGGATTTAAAAGATATCGAGTTTGCCCAAACTCAGGTGCGCAACTTTGCTCAGATTCAGCGCGATTCCATGAAAGACGTTGAAGTAGAAACCCTGCCTGGCGTTATTCTTGGACATAAAAATATACCGGTGAATGCGGCAGGATGTTATGTACCCGGTGGTAAGTATCCGCTGTTAGCATCAGCCCACATGTCGGTCATTACGGCCAAAGTGGCTGGCGTTCCTCGCGTTATTACCTGTGCACCGCCGTTTAAAGGAAAGCCTGCGCCAGCTATCGTTGCCGCACAGGCCCTGGCCGGTGCTGATGCAATCTATGCATTAGGTGGTATTCAGGCTGTTGGGGCAATGGCGCTGGGTACAGAGTCGATTTCACCCGTTGATATTCTAGTGGGCCCGGGCAACGCATTCGTTGCCGAAGCCAAGCGTCAGCTATACGGTCGCGTGGGCATAGACTTATTCGCAGGTCCTACTGAAACCCTTATCATTGCTGATGAATCAGTAGACGGCGAAATGTGTGCAACGGATATTCTGGGTCAGGTAGAACACGGTCCGGATAGCCCGGGAGTACTGCTGACCAACTCTGAAAAACTGGCGCGCGAAACCATGGCAGAGATTGAACGCCTGCTGAACATTCTGCCAACTGCAGAACATGCCCGCAAAGCCTGGGAGACCTTTGGTGAAGTAATCGTAGCCGACAGCTACGAAGAGATGGTACAAATTGCCGATGAGATCGCCAGTGAACATGTGCAGGTCATGACTCAGGATCCTGATTACTTCCGGAATAATATGACGAACTATGGTGCTTTATTCCTTGGCCCGCGCACTAACGTTGCCTATGGTGACAAAGCAATTGGTACCAATCACACGCTGCCAACCAAGAAATCAGCGCGTTACACTGGTGGTTTGTGGGTTGGCAAATTCCTGAAAACCTGCACTTACCAAAAAGTAACAACGGATGCTGCTTCAGCACTGGTAGGTGAATATTGTTCACGTTTGTGTGGCCTTGAAGGTTTCGCCGGTCATGGTGAGCAAGCGAATTTACGTGTTCGTCGCTATGGGAAACGCGATGTTCCCTACGCAGGCACTGCCACACCCAGCGATAAAACGAAGGCATAAGGAGAACACCATGAGTACTGTCGAGCTTCCGGCAATGCCAAGTTTTAGCCTGTCGGGGAAACGCGCCATTGTCACCGGCGCAGGCCGTGGTATTGGCTCTGCCATTGCTGCCGGATTCGCAGAAATGGGAGCCGAGGTTACTCTGGTGGCGCGCAGCGAGGGCGAAATTACCGCCGTCGCTGACGCGATTAATGCCAATGGCGGTCGCGCAAGCGCTGTCACGCTGGATGTCAGCAATCTGGCTGACGTAGCACGCTTTTTTGAAGAGCGTAATGCGTTCCATATTTTGGTGAATAATGCGGGCACTAACCGCCCCAAACCCATGATGGAAGTCAGTCAGGATGATTATGATGCGGTATTAGACTTAAATCTGAAAAGCGCATTCTTCGTCGCTCAGGCCTGTGTAAAAAAAATGATTGCGGCTGATATTAAAGGCTCACTGATCCACATTGGTTCACAAATGGGCCATGTGGGCGGACCTAACCGCTCATTATATTGCGCGTCGAAGTGGGCATTGGAAGGTATGAATAAAGCTTTCGCACTGGATTTGGCCAAGTACGGCATTCGCTCCAATACCATTGCGCCTACCTTTATTGAAACGCCCCTTACGAAACCATTTTTTGAAGATAAAGCCTTTTTAGCCTCCGTGCTGGAAAAAATAAAAATTGGCCGTATCGGTAACGTACAGGATTTAATGGGAGCAGCAGTCTTTCTGGCCAGTGAGGCTTCAACCCTGATGACCGGCACCAGTATGGTGGTGGATGGCGGTTGGACCGCAGAATGATAACCGCTGAACCGCAAAAATAGGATAAGCGATGACGACAATACCTGAATTATCATTTCATCATGGTGGCGTGAGCGTACCGGATCTGGACGCAGCAATTGCCTGGTATGGCAACACCCTGGGATTTGAACTGGAACGACGCTTTTTCATCGAAGCAGCCAATGCCCATGTTGCCATGGTAAAACGCGGCCCACTGCGCTTTGAGATATTCGAAGTAGCAGGCGCCGCGCCATTGCCAGAAGAACGTCGCCACCCTCCTTCAGATGTAAAAACACACGGAAACAAGCACGTGGCGTTTATTGTTGAGGATTTGGATGCGTTTTTAGCAGTAATGGAAGCAAAGCGGGCTGACGTTGCTTTTGTAGTGCGCGAGAAATTTGGTAAAGGCTGCTTTATCCGCGATTGCGCGGGCAACCTGATAGAATTTGTGGAAGAAAGCAGGCCATCGTAACGACGATCGTTCTCTAAAAAGGCATAAATATAAAGGGATGAACATGTCATCCCTTTTTTAGTATTTTCAATATATTTACCAGGCGATAGCACCCGCATCAACCGAGAAATCCGCTCCGGTAACAAAACTGGCCTCATCACTGGCAAGGTACACCGCACACCAGGCAATGTCTTCCGGCTGCCCCAGCCGCTTCAACATATTCTTCGCCATTACCGCATCAAGAAATCCTGGCTGTTCAATAACGGGGGCGGTTGCACCGGTGACTATCAAGCCTGGGGAAATAGTATTCGCTCGTAACTGAAACGGCCCCCCTTCCATGGCAAGCTGACGAGTTAATGCAAGTACGCCGCCCTTGCCAGCGCAATGCGCCAGCGCCGGTGAGCCATCCAACGCCATATAGGCGTTAGCGGAAGCAAAGTTAATAATGGAACCGGCTCCACTGGCTTTCAAATGGGGCCAGGCCGCTTTACACACCAGAAAAACAGAGTCGAGCTCTGCCCGCAACGTGAGTTGCCATTCGGCGTAATCTAAATCTTCAATCCACTTAAACACGGCGGTTGCCGCCGCATTAAGTAGTATATGCAGGGAACCGTGTTCTTTCACTACCCCGTTAATCAATGCATTTACTTGCTGTTCATTCGTTAAATCTACCGCCTCAGAAAAATGGAGTGTTAAGCCCTCTAATGCTGCTTCAGACACCGTTTTGCGAGCCGCTTCTGCATTGAGATCGGTACCCACTACTGTAGCGCCCTGCCTGGCGAACATTAACGCACAGCCTTTGCCGATACCGCTACCAATACCCGATACCAACGCCACTTTGCCTTGTAGCCTGTCACCTTTTTTAAGTGCATGTTCATTATGTTGTTGCATAGTTAACCTTAGATAATCTCGTTTAGCTCACATTACCAAAGCGCTTGCCTCCATACATTATTTTAACAATCCGATTTATAAATAGCGCCAATCCGCACAGGCGATATGCCGCTATAGCCCATTAATTTAAACACTTATCGCAGATACAAATAGCCGCTATCCGAACTACAAATTTTTAAAATATTGTTAACTGCTTTAGCTTTTCGGTTGTGAATATTGTGTAAACAATTTATTCAAACGCGTGGGGAAACGCCGCAATGTCGGCGTCAATAAGGACAACTCGCCGCCGGCGCATCTTCAAACTATGTGTCGTCAGCTAACAATAATAATGTCCATCACCACGGTAATGTATTTCAATGCAGGAAAACACTATGAAGCTAAATCACTTGTCAGCATCGGTAGCTGTAGCATTACTCACTCATTCAGTAATTGCAGCAGCCCAGGAAGAAAGCCCCAAAGAAAGCAAAGCCACAGACGTTGAGCAAATCATTGTTACCGCTAATTTTAAGGAACAATCGCTACAGGAAACCGGTATGGCCATTGATGCCATCAGTGCTGATCGCCTGGCTAAAGAAAATATTACCAGCGCCGCAGAACTTGCCGCACTGGTCCCAGCCCTGACAATCACGAATGGCGGTGGTATTTCCTCCCAGGTATACATGCGCGGTGTGGGGAACAAGTCCAATAACAATTACCTGGATCCCGCAATTATCCTGACATACGACGGGGTAGCCCTGGCCAGAGGCAGCGCTACAGCGATTGGTGGCTTTTTTGATTTAGCGCGTGTAGAAGTGCTGAAAGGGCCACAAGGTACACTCTACGGCAAAAATGCCACTGGCGGTGTGTTAAACCTGGTACCGGTAAAACCTAAACTTGAAGAAACATCAGGGTTTGTCTCCGGATTACTGGGAAATTATGGCGCAAGCAACATCAGTGGCGCGATTAACCTGCCGGTCACGAAAAACAGTGCTATTCGCATTGCGGCAAACAAGATATCCCGGGATGGCATCAATAAAGATGGCACCAATGATGATGATCGCACTACCGTGCGCGTGCAGTATCTTCATGAGTTTAGTGATGAATGGAGCCTGCGGATTGCCGGTGACATGACAGACATTGGTGGCGTGGGTTTCAACACGCAGCCAATGGGCGCTTACGATCCTGACTTCAATTACATTCCAAGTGGATTGGATGTGACGGAAGGACCCGCATCGGACGCGTCAAATGCGTATCGCAACACGGTACTCTCCGCGCCTGGCTTTGGCTTCTTAAATGCTATTGACGGCGATGAATTATACACCGATGCCACTCTGAAAGGTTTAAACGCAGAACTGATATACCGCGGTGAAGACTTTACCATGACCTTCATTCCGGCCTGGCGCAAGTCAGAACAAGATTCGCGCTTCGTTGGGCCTGGCTTTAATTACGGATGGTGGCAAAACACGGCTGAGCAACGTTCTGCCGAACTGCGATTTGCTGGCATGATAGGCGATGATATTGATTACATTGCCGGCGTGTACTATTTCGACGAAGACTTAATTGGTAATAACACGTTTAATCAGGAATTTGTTCTGCCACTACAAGACTACACGTCTAGCGGTACATCAAAGGCCGTATTTGGCGAACTGACTTTCCATATCAATGAAGAAATGCGTTTAATCGGTGGTGCTCGTTTTACTAAGGACGACAAAGAACTCACGGGCGAAATGAATAACTTCATTACATTCTGTGGCGGTTTACCACCAGCGCTGATCACACCGCCCGCGTCATTTGCGCAAGGCTGCCACATCGAAGGTAATTTGCCGCACTACCCCACTCTGGATACGCCGGAACAAGCCACACAATGGTTGATTGATAACGGTTGGGCGAGTAACGTCATTCCCATTCCTCCTGGCTATTTGATCCCGCTGGACAATGGCATTGGGCAGGTTCTTCACGCAATAAACCAAACGGATACGTCGTACTCCGACAGTGAGCCTACCTTCAAGATTTCTTATGAATGGGATGTGTCAGCCGACTCGATGCTGTATTTAACCTACTCTACCGGCTATCGTTCCGGAGGCTTACAGCCTGCAACTAACGACCCCTATGAGGCAGAGTATATTAAAGCCTATACGCTGGGGGCCAACAACATGCTTCTGGACGGTTCACTGCAGTTGAATATTGAAACGTTTTACTGGGATTACACCGATCAGCAGATTTCTTATTTCAACGTAAATGCGCAAAACGTGCTGGAAAACACCACCACCAACGTAGGTGCTTCTACCAATAAGGGCTTTGATATCGATGCGTTGTGGCGTGCTACTGAAAACACCACGATTACCGCTAAAGTGCAATATTTGAAAGCGACTTACGACGATCTGAAATTTACCACGTCGCCGCCCCGTCACAATATCAACTGTCCAATGGAAGTCGTTGGCGCATTGGATGACGGTACGCCGGTAATGGAATTTGATTGCTCAGGTAGTCAGTCAATCTACTCTCCTGAATGGTCCTATCAACTTGGTATTGAGCATGTGGTGCCCTTTAACACCATGAACCTGGTACTGGCCCTGGATACCCGCTGGCAGGACGATCAGGTGTCAGGATTTAACAACCTGGCACATGAGAATATTGCGGCGTATTCAACAACCAATCTGAATGTCACACTGGAAGACAGTGATGGCAAATGGAATGTGGGTATTTTTGCTCACAATCTCGAGGATAAGTATCGCCTGACCTCAACGCAAAGTCCTCTGCTAGGCGTAGCGATGGGTCAATACGGATTGGATATGACCTACGGCATCAGAGCCACAGTTAATTTTTAACCAACATAAACATCAACAATATCCCTGCTTTGTTTAGCAGGGATTTTGTTGTTTAGCACTGCTAATAATTAAACCTAATGGTTTGTATTTAATAGAAAAAGCATTCATCCGTGACCGCAATAGGCGCCATCGGCACAACGAATTTGTTATGTCACAGGAAGTATTTAACACTGCTAATTCATTGGATACATGTTACAAATATGAAAGTGAGACGTTAATGGGCAGATTAAACGATGTACGCCGTGTGGTTACCGGCCACAATGAAGACGGCAAAGCCATTTTTAAAGACGACCAAAAGTTCGAAACAAAATTAATACCCAGCGGTGATGCCGAATTTACACTAATTTGGACCGCCCCTGATCTTCCCGTTGATAATAATGACGAAACCGATGGCCGTTTGCGCGATGCAGGATTGACCCTAAATGGTGGGTCGGTTATTCGGGTGGTAGATATGTTACCGGGTAAAGAATCACCTTTTCATCGCACCAATAGCCTGGATTACGGCATTGTGATGTGTGGTGAGCTGGAACTGGAGCTGGATGATGGACAGAAGACGCTGTTGGGTCCTGGCGATATTGTTATACAACGAGGCACAATTCATCTGTGGCGCAATCCCAGCGAAAATGAAGTGTGCAGAATCATCTTCATTTTAACGGAAGCAACCGCAGTTGAGGTTAATGGCAAGCCTCTTCCCGAAAAACACCCTTAAGTAGCCAGGAGCGTTTTCCGATGTCAAATTATGATGTTATTGCCATGGGTGCAGGCCACAACAGCCTGACAACGTGTGCATACCTGGCGAAAGCCGGGAAAAAAGTACTATTGCTTGAACGCCATGGCTATGCCGGTGGCGGCGTAGCCACTCAACAAATTCTCACGCCCGGATACCACCACGATTTGCACTCCAGTGTGCATATTATGATCCAGGCTAACCCTATGATCACAAATGATGAATTGGACTTATTTGCCAAATACGGCATGAAGTACAAATATTCTGATGTGCCTCATGCCACCATCTTTGCTGATCAGTCCGTGTTGATGACCTATCAGGACCTGGATAAAACTTGCGAATGCATGGCAAAAATATCGCCGCAGGATGCTGAAGCGTATCGCAAATTTGTACAACTTGGGCAAACCATGTTGCCTATGATCATGCCGGGTATGTATAAGCCTCAACCGCCGCTAGGGGCGTTGATGGCCATGCTCGACAGCAGCGAAGAAGGCCGCCTCATGATGGACTTCATGCAGCGCAGCAGTCTGGACATTATCAATACCTGGTTCACCCACGACAAAGTAAAAATGCACATTGCACGAGCAGTGTCAGAAAACTTGCAGTTACCCGACGAATTAGGTACCGGTATGGGTACAGTGATGTTCACTGCCCTGATGCACACCTACGGCGTCTCTCAGCCCTGGGGTGGTTCGGGCAAGCTGTCCGAATCCATGGTCAAGGCCATAGAAGCAACCGGCGGTGAAATTCGCTACAACAGCGAAATTAAACGTATTCTGGTGTCTGGTGGTAAAGCCGTTGGCGTTGAATTAATGGACGGCGAAAAGATCATGGCAAAAGATGCCGTCATCGGGTCAATGCATCCGCATAAAATTCGCCAGTTTGTCGAAGGCGTGCAGGAGCCGGTGCTTAAACGAGCGGAAAATGCCAGCCTGGCCGCCTTTAGCTTATTTGTGTCCCACTACGATCTGCGCGAGCAGATCCAGTTTCACACGCCTGAGAAAGACGTAGAAAAAGCCATTATGCTCACCCTGTGTCAACACGAAAACATGGCAGACATGCAGCGTGATTTTGATGCGTTAAAACGCGGTGAACTCACGGATTTAATGTTCTCGGCGGGTAACGATGAATCGAAAACCGACCCAACACGCGTACCCGACGGTGCGGGGATGTGGCACAGTACTGGCTTTGCCCCTTATGAACTATTTGAAGGTGGCACTGCCCGCTGGGATGAATACAAAGAGGAATATGGTGAAATTCGCAGACAGCAGCAAAGTAAATTTGTTGCGAATTTAAACAGCGACAACATCATTGCCCATAAATTTTACTCACCACTGGATTTGGAACGCAATTCACCCAACTCTATGGTACGAGGCGATGTTCACGGCGTTGCGCCATATTTTTACCAAAGCGTGGGGCATCGCCCTACCCCTGATCTTGGGCAATTCCGTATCCCTGGACTGAACAATCTGTATTTGGTTGGCCCTTCAATGCCTCCGGCAGGTGGCGTTGTGGGTGCCGGGCGTGCCGCAGCCATGGTGATGTTCGAAGATTTAGGGATGGATTTCGACAAAACCTTCCAAACCGGTGAAGGCAAACAAGTGATTCGTCAGAAAGCCCGCTCTGTGGCGCCGAAAGATGGCGCGATGCGCTTGTTCGATGAAAACGACGCCGAACTGATGCAAGTTAACAGTATCGAAACCCAGGACGATGAGCTGGTTATCAAAGGCAAAACCTTCGGCACCATGCCGTTAGTTGCCCGCTTGGGGCCAGGCGATCTGCGCAGAGCAATGAAACTGGCCATCACACCCAAAAAGCTCGTTTCAATTATTGGCATGCTGTTTAGCAAAGACTAAACAGAGCCACCCTCACCCACAGCGAGTAATTATTATGACAACAAAAACAGCTGGTACCCTACAAGGCATTATATTAATTCTGCCCATTACCCTGACTGTAATGGGCGCTGTATTGCTTGCGCCTATTATGCCCAAATTAATGGACGCATTCGGGCACATCGACGGCGCAAATTATCTGGTGCCGATGTTGATATCGATACCTGCATTATGTATTGCTATCGGTGCGCCCTTTGCCGGTTGGCTTGCCGACAATATTGGGCGTCGACGCCTGCTAATCTGGTCTATGGGCTTGTATTCCTTGTGTGGCCTGCTGCCGCTTATTATTGATAGCTACTGGCCTCTGTTGATTTCGCGCATCGGAGTAGGGTTGTGTGAAGCTATCGTGATCACTTGCAGCACCACACTCATTGGTGATTTTTTCACTGGCGACCAACGTGACAAATGGCTGGGAAGTCAGGCCGCCATGGCTTCGCTTTCAGCAATGTGCTTATTCCCGTTAGCGGGTTTTCTCGGCTCGCAATATGGCTGGAAAGGTCCCTTCGCTATCTATGGCATCGCACTCATCATGATGGCGGGTGTCATCTTTTTCACCTGGGAAATCGGTAAAAAAGAGGGGCACAAACATGATTTGGCCGACCACAGTGCAAACAACAATGCGCCAAGCGTGTTCCCTTGGTCGCATATGCTTAAAGTATGCGGATTTACCCTGGTAGGCGGAGTCATGTTCTACATTCTGCAATTCCAGTTGAGCACAGCATTGGCAACATTTGATATCAATGATCCAGGTAAAGCCGGCCTGATGCTAGCGATAGCCAGTATTGGGGTACCCGTAGGTGCTATTGCCTATCGCTATGCCCATCACCATTTGTCGATTCGGTATCTCATCATGCTCGAATTTGGCATCCTTGCGCTTGGCTTTTTTGGTATGTCGCAATCAACCACGCCAGAAATGCTAATCGTTACAGGATTTATCAATCAATTTGGTGCCGGTTTATTGCTGCCTACCATGCTGACCTGGGCAGTATCAAAGCTGGAGTTTACCGTGCGTGGGCGCGGTACAGGTATGTGGCAGTCTACATTTGCTGTTGGCCAATTTGCCTCAACAATCAGTTTCGCATTTGTACTCGGTCAGGTAGGTGAAGGACAGTTTTTACAGGCATTCCAAACGTTCGCAGTAGTTGCGTTGGTGATGTGCTTTATAACCATATTTTTTGTGCAGAACAGTCGAGTCCAATCAGTTGATGGGGTGTCTTCCCACTAAATAATCCCAACAATAACCACACTAAAAAGCCGGGGCGTCATTAACGCCCCGGCTTTTCGTTTCATATTATTCGTGTGTCGATATAGCTTTTACGCTTTCACCATTTTATGGTCAATACGTCCAAACACTGACTGACCTTCAGCGTCCTGTACATCAAATTGCAAGGTTTCACCAAACTTCAGGAAGTCTGTTTTCACCTCGCCAAATTCCAGAATATCCAAAGCACGACGTTCTGCCAGACAAGCAGACCCAACCTCTTTCCAGCCTTTGTTAGACACCGTACCCGAGCCCAAAATCATCCCCGCTTTAATATTTCGGTTATAAGCAATGTGGCCCAGGATCTGACCAAAGGTAAAGTCCATTTCACCGCCATTAGGATTACCAAACCATTCACCGTTACGGCTCACTTGCATATCCAGGTGTATACATCCGTCTTTCCAGGCGTCACCCAGCTCATCAGGCGTAACCGCAACCGGCGCAAATACTGTAGCCGGTTTAGCCAGAATAAAGCCAAATCCCATCTGCAATTCACGAAATAAGTGTTTACGCATGCTCATGTCGTTTAGCATGGTAACCAGTTTAATATGTGATTCGATTTTATCTACAGGCGTGCCTAGCGGGATATCGTCAGTAATAACTGCAAATTCACCTTCAAAATCGGCGTTATCTTCTTCAGTGATAAACGCATAATCTTCATGAGGCCCTTTAAAATCATCACTCTGACGTTGAATAAGAATGGGAATATTGGGGTCCTTCTTCACGTCCAGGTTGAATGCCTTTTCCATGATATTGCCATGATTTAAAAACGCCGACGCATCGATAAATTGATGGCATCTGGGCAGTGGCGCCATGGCCTGATAGGGATCAAACGCAAAGCTGCTCTCGCACTCCCCGCTGTTCAGAGCCTGGTAAATGGCGTGCAGTGGACCTTCAACATCTGACCAGTTTTCAATGGCATATTGCATAGTAGGGGCTATCTGGTTGGCTTCTGTTGCCAACGACAGGTTTCTCGATACCACTACCAGTTTGCCATCGCGAGTCCCGTTTTTAAGGGTTGCTAATTTCATGTTGTTCTCCGTTAAAAATTTACGCCGCCATCGCAGTTAATTACCTGACCAGTTACAAAACCGCACTCTTCAGAGGTTAAGTACAGCATGGCTCCCACCAGATCCTGAGGCTCCTCCGTTTGTTTAATTAACTGGAGGTTGTTTTTTACTGCTTCAAATAACTCAGGCGGGAGGTTCTTTGCCGATTCAGCTGTACGGGTGAGTCCCGGCGACAGGGCATTAACCCGCACGCCTTTACTACTGAATTCAGCGGCCAGAGCCCGGGTAAGGCCGATACCAGCCATCTTTGTGGTTACGTAAGCGCTGAAGCCCGGCATCGGGGTGCCGGTTGTGCTGGAGGCAATTTGCAAAATGCGGCCGTATCCGCGCTCCATCATGCCGGTGCCAAACCGCTTGGCCAGAATGAACGCCGCTTCTACGTTAATGGCTTCAAACTTTTTAAACTCAGTGATGTCGAGATCGGCCAGCGGAATTACCGGCATATAAGCGGCATTATTTATCAGGATGTCTACCCTGCCAAACCCAGTAAGCACGTTTGCAGCAAACTGAGCGACCTGCTGATTGTCAGACAGATCCACGATTTCGCTGTACACGCGTCGCCCCAGAGCTCTGATTTCAGACACGACCTCTGACGCGTCCTTAATATCCGCGATAGCTATATCGCAGCCCCGTTGTGCAAGCGCTAGCGCAAACTCGCGGCCCAATGCACCAGCAGCGCCTGTGATGACAGCAATTTTATTAGCGTGTCCGGCCATAATTTTGTACTCCCAAATTAGTTGTAAACAAAGTGTAACAGCGGAATTTTGTTTACTCTATTCGGGAATACGGAGGCTTCTTATTCGTTGAACAAATAGTAATTCGCGAGTGGAATTAACGTGTTAGCTTCAACAGAATTTTTCCTTTGCGGTAGCAATAATTTGCTCACGCATCCATTTTAAACCTGGATCATGATCGCGAAACTTGTGCCACTGTATTGCCCAGGTCACGGCAGGCAATGTCACAGGCACAGGTACTGTTTTGATAGGTAAAAATTGTTGCCAATGCTCCGCAAGGTGACGGTAAACAGTGGCAATGCGCTTTGTTCCCGGCAGGAATTGGGGGATGGCGTTAAATGTAGACGTAATGATTTCAGTACGGGGTTCCAAACCATGTTCAACTTTGAGTAAAAGCTGATCCTGGCTGGCGACGCGGTTGGTGCCAAATTGCACGGTAACATGCCCTAACTCCATATAGGTTTCAATGGTCATGTCTTCCGACACTTTCTCGTTTGTTGCACAACCGATGCACACAAACCCCTCAGAAAATAAGTCCGTTGATGGGTGTGTCTCATGTATCACTGATTTAGGCATGATCATAAAATCTACATGCCCTCTTTCCAACTCTTCCGTTGGCTTATTGGTAGGCATAAAAAATTCCATTTGTATGCCTGGGGCAATATCCGCAATGCGTTGTGCAACATGGGTCATAAAAACCGAAGCGTTGTAGTCGCCGATATAAAACTTAAAATTGCGCATACAGGACGCAGGATCAAACTCTACACCTCGTTCAACGGTGGCCTGAATTTGCATGAGAATATTATGTACTGGCTCAGCGAGACTTTCACCCAATGGCGTAGGCTGCATTTTAGACCCCACCCGCACCAGCAGTTCATCATCAAAAAACTCACGCAAACGCGACAATGCACCACTTGTTGCAGGCTGACTAAGACAGATACGCTCCGCTGCCACTGTGATACTTCTCTCAGTTAGCAGTGCATCCAGCGCTACCAGCAAATTCAGGTCAAGTCGGTTTAATCGCACATTCACATCCAATAAAATATTATTCTTAATCCGTAGATTACACGTCAGTTACATATAATCAATACAGTACATACGCCCTTTACACTTAAGCACCAGAAGAATGCGACGTAAGCATAAGTTAATTCCCGTCAGTGATTAACGTACCACCATCAACCACAAGGGTCTGCCCTGTAGTAAACGCACCCGCCTGACTTGCCAGGTAAAGAGCTGTCGCTGCGATTTCATCTGGGTGCCCTATTCGTCTCAACGGTGTCATTTGCAGTCGTCGTTGCATAAAAGCGTCATTTGCCTGCAAATGTTTGGATAACGGGGTATCTATGAGTCCCGGTGCAATCGCATTTGCGGTAATGCCATTTGGCCCACACTGCACCGCATAATTGCGAGCAAGTTCCATCAGCGCGGCCTTTGCCACCCCGTATAACCCTATCGCACTATTGCCCCGTAATCCTGCGATACTTGCGACATAAATAAGTCGGCCAAAGCCCTTTTCCCGCATGCCAGGAATTACCGCGGCACTTAGTTGCTGACAGGCATACAGATTTATTTGCATCAATTGTTGCCACTGCGCATGCGTGCAATGTTCGAGTGAGCCAACCTGGCCTTCTATACCAGCACAATTCACCAGAATATCGACAGACTCGTGGTGGATGGATGAACAAAGCTGGTTAACACTCTCCTCATCGGCCAGGTTACTGGTTACCAGGTCAATGTTAATGTGCTGGCCTAACGAGTTCGCTAGTGTTGAAAGCGCACTTTCATCGCGATCCGTAAGCAGTAGGCTGGCCCCTGCATCGGCAAACAGGGTAGCAATGGCACTGCCAAGCCCCCCTGACGCGCCGGTGATTAAGGCCCTTTTACCCGCCAGGCCAAATAACTGTGTTACCGCTGGCATAGTCAGATTGGTGCCATCAACGCACTCATGGAAAGTGCCATTATTTGCATATGCTCCACTTTGGAACCGCCGGTTTGCTCTATTTCACCCAGGCGTTTAGAGTTACTCACAATCAGACTACAACGGGTCCAGCGACGGTCTTCAAAGCGCTTCAATATGTCCTCAACCGTTCCTCCGGCTTTGACTTCATCAGCCAGTACCACTGCATCTTCATGACCCATACCCGCCCCGGATGCAAGATGCGGCGTGGTGGCATGCACGGCATCCCCCATCAGTAATACTCGGCCTTTTGACCAGGGGCGTTCCATGATCATGCCTTCCAACGGCCGGGCCAGAATACTGGAGTTTTCGTTTAATTCAGCTTTTACTTTTTCAATAACAGGCGCGGTAAATTCAGCAATTAACCCTTTCAAATGTGGCAACAGTTGATCATCGGCCATACGTATTTTCTTCGGTTGCTGCTCAGTGTAGTTGAGATACATATGCGTAGCAGACACAGGGGTAAATCCTAATTTTCCGTTCGGACCATAAAATAACGCCGGACGCTCAAGGCCATGGCGCTCTACCACGGCCCGCCAAACCACCTGTCCGGTATATTGTGGGGTTGGCGCGTCAGGAAAAATCAATTGGCGGGTTTTCGAAAACACACCATCTGCGGCTGCCACCATATCGTAGCTGTCCGATTCACCGTTAGTAAAAGTGACCTCAACCCGATCGCCTTTGTCTTCAAGGGTGTCGTATGTATGACCAAGCAGCACTTTTACCCCGGCCTCTTTTGTCCGTTCGGCAAGAATTTTTGCCAACACCGGACGCATAATTCCACCACCGCCAACAATGGAGCTACCTGGGACGGCCGGGGTAGGAATTTGCCGCAAATGCGTGCCATTCGAGGTAAACATATCGACGTTCTGACAAATCGCACCATATTGCTTGAACTCATCCAGCACGCCAATCTGCTCGATTGCACGCAGCGATGGACCACTAACCGTAATCCCAGCTCCGTCGGTACGCCAGTTTTTATCCAGTTCCACCAAATGCACTTCAACCCCTTGCTGTTGAAGCAAAATAGCGGCCGACATCCCGGTAAAGCCGCCGCCGACAATCAGGATTTTTTTAACAGATTCGCTCATAACGTTGCTCTCTTCAGTGTGTGGCCACCATATAAGGTTGCCGTTTTTATCAACGGTAACCTTCTCTGCGCTAAGATGTTGGCCTTCGCAGGGTCCTTTAATGCATTTCCCCTCTTTCAGGGTAAATAACGCGCCATGAGAACCGCATTTTATTAATTGCTTACTGCCATCCAGGTACCGGTCCCGTCTCCAGGCCATTGGCGCGGATTCGTATCCCAGGTGTGGGCAAGAATTGCGGTACGCTACAACGGTGTTGACGCTTAGCCGTATAACGAATAACCGGTCCTGTGGCTCATTATGTGGGCGATAGCCTTTAGACTCTCCCAAGGGAATTGCTGACAACGCCCCAAGACAAACCCCCTCACTCAATGAGGATCGCCTCCCGGCATCCAATTGGCCGCCAGTGTAAAATTGAAAATTTGCGATGCATCCGCCGATGCCATTGCTTCGCGAGGCGTCCAACTGTCATCGTGTAAATCCATATCGGCATCATATTCCACGTGAACACCCATAGGACTGTTGAAATACCAGAAGTAATTGGAACCAAAGATATGGCGACCTGGCCCCCAAAAGCTTTCGTAGCCTTTATCCTGGAAACGCTTGCCTGCCAGCAATAATTCATTTGGCCCAGCCAGATGAAATGTAAAGTGTTCACAGCCTTGCATATGCGGCGGGGTTTCAATTAAGAACAAGGTGTGGTGATCAAGCGTGCCAGCAGGACGCAGAAACGGCCCCAACTGTGTAAACCTGTCCACTACTTTAAAACCCAGCCTGTCGATATAAAATGACTCGGCTTTTTTGCCATCCGGCACAAAGTACACCACGTGAGATAAAGATGCGGGCACGATGTCATAAGAGGTATCGGCACCAATTTGATTAGGGCCGCGTAAAGCCTCAAACCCTGGCGAATTCACCTGCTCGTTTTTACCTTCAAACGGTTTTCTGCAAGACACCTGAAAACCTAATGCAAAACCGCTATCGTCTACCGTAGTCAGCTTCCCGGACGCATCTTTACTAACGTTCCGATCTTTACTCAATTCGGTTTCGATGGCATCCAACGTCATTTTGTCAGCAACACCGTACACCGTTTCACGCAGCATAGATCCGGTTGGAAGTGCCGCAGGTAAACTGTCATCATCGCGATGTTTAATCACAATCGCCGTACCATCAAGACCTTCAAAACGACCACCGTTGTCATTTTTATTCACAGGCAGTAAACCGTAGTCGGTCAGATACTGGCAACAGGCCTCGACATCATCGACACCAAATACCAGTTCATCAGGTCCTAGAATATTCATATTCGCGTTACTCTTGTTATTTTCTACATTTTGCCAGTCTAAACAGAAGCCTATGAGGCTAGAAATTGTTTGCGCAGATACACTTTATTTACATTACCAATAAACATCAAAATCCGCACAAAAACAAAACAAAATCATTAACTTAATTAAAATAAAACACCGCAAAAACGGAATTTAAAAACCTGCATAATTAACATATTTGACACAGATCAATGAGTCATTATTCATGTAACAAAATAAAAGAAAATGAGGCGCTTTTGCGCCCCATAATCTACAGGCAAATCATTGTCTATTTGTCCATTTTTGCGAATGTCTCTGCGCACCAGTCTGCGATGTAATCCCTCATTGCAGTACCGTTGTCGGCGCCACAATGCTCAATTTCGAAGTCTTTTTTGGTAAAGACGCGCAGATGACGCTGACTGCTGTTAACGGCCTGTTCGTAAGAACGGTAGGCATTTGCCACTGGAATTTGACGATCACCTTCACCATGGGTAACTAAAAATGGCATGGTTAGTTTTTCAATCTGACCGTCCAGCGTAACGTTAGGCATATAAGCCATAAAGTCATCTAAATTGTCGAAGCCCCATACCCACAGCACATGATCCCAATAATGGGGAACCGGGTTTTCCCCTTCTCGCTCCATACGTTCTTTCTGACGTTGCCCCCATACGTGATTTGCCCCCATGACGGCGCACAGGGCAAAACGAGGCTCATTGGCAGCAGCACGCGGGGCGTAATAGCCACCAAGGGATAACCCGAACATACCGATTTTGTTTTCGTCCACATCGGCGCGGGAAGCCAGGTATTCATAGGCTGGTGTTGCCCAGCGCTCCGTGTCATACACGGCAGTCAGCCCGCGCTTACGCAGTGCTTCACCTGTACCAGGCTGGTCGACGAACAAAGTATACATTCCACGATCCAGGTTGGACTTGCCATGTCCAGCCATATTGACCTGTTCTTTCATACTGTCCAGGCCATTACAGGAAACCAGTGCCGGACGTTTAATGCCACTGCCATCATGAACAAAAATCGCCGGATAGGTGGTATCTTCAAAAGGGATCTCAACGAAATCCACATGTAACCCGCTACATTCAACATGCTTGCGATATAATTCAAGACCTTTGTCATAAGCCTCCCAGCGCGGCGCATAGTCTCTCGACTGCATGCGTTCAGCGGAGAGGTAATATCCGGACGCGCGGGCATATTTAGTGCCGGCAGAAAGCAAATAGCCCGATTCTTCATCCTGGCGGGCATTCTCTTCAACTTGTTTGGCCACCGCTATCCAGCTGTCAAACAATAAAGCGGTACCGGCATCCTCTCCATTGGCGGCGGCTTCTTTGATTGGACGACAGGCTTCGTCAATTTCGCCATGATTACCACCACATATCAGTGCCAGATTAACTTGAAGGTTCCAGACATAATTCCCGGGAAATGGTTCGAACATTACAGACTCCATGGTATTCATGTTTGTGGCATCAGACTTAAGCAGCAAAGCGCTTAGAATTCGATGCCGATAATTAATTTAGAATGATTTTTTGAGAGTAATCATTTTGTTAATTAATTGAAAATTTGAAATATCAATAGAGTCTATTTGCCTGCTTAACAGCGTTATATAAGCAATGCGGTATCGTTACTGTTAAATCAAACAGAAAGAAAATTATGGCCAGGATCTTTTAATACTCCCGTTAGCTGCATAATTTTAATATTCGAATTTATACCCGACCCCATAAACAGAACGAATGAGTTCTTCACCTTCGTATGCTTGTCTGAGTTTTGCCCGCAAATTTCGGATATGACTATCGATAGCCCGATCGGTAATATCCCGGTAATCATCGTGCAATAGGTCAAGTAACTGAGTACGCGAGAATACTCTTCCCGGTGTGCTCATTAAGGTATGCAATAAACGAAACTCAGCCGGCGTTAACTGCAATGATTCGCCCTTATATCTGGCGACATAGGCAGCTTCATCAATTTGCAATCCAGGCACTAGAGGCTGGTCTTTTGGCTGCTGAATACGACGTAATATAGCCCTTACCCTTGCTAGCAATTCTTTGGGACTAAAGGGTTTACAGATATAATCATCGGCGCCCGCATCGAGCCCAAGGACTCGGTCCAATTCTTCGGTGCGCGCCGTTAACATAATAATGGGAGCATAACTGAACTCCCTGATTTGCTTACAAACTTCAACCCCGTCTAAATCAGGTAAATTAAGGTCCAGCAATATAACGGCTGGCTGCGACGATTTTGCAATTGTAATGGCCGAATGCCCCTCAGTAACGGCGATAACATTATGCCCGTCAGATTGAAGATATTCCTTTACCACATTAGCGAGTTTTATTTCATCCTCAACCAGTAAAATCGTCGCTGCCTGATTTTCTGACACAGAATGGAATGTCATAGGTCTATCCTGGGTAACTTTATATTGATACACAGCCCTCCCAAAGGAGAGGGCCCTGCACTAATTTCGCCCCGGTGGGCATCAATAATATTCTGGCAAATCGTCAGGCCTAACCCGTTTCCTTTTCGACCAGTATCGAGTCGCTGACGTCCCTGAAAACTGCGTTCAAAGATGGCCTCATACGTAGTCCCTTCTATACCAGGTTCTGAATCCCAGAAAATAATTTCTATCACGCGATCTCTGATGTAGGTCTGAATCTTCAGCTCTCCACCAGCATAGGTATAACGCATTGAATTTTCGATGAGATTATTAAAGAGTTGGTTTAATCGACCCTCATCACCATTAATCAAACCTTCGGATCCAGCTGAGGTATAACGCAGCGTAATCTCTCGTTGCTGACGACGTTTTTCAAAAGCATGGAGGGTATATTCAAGCACATCCAGCACATCAACAGACTGCATTCTATAATTTAATGCACCTACATCACTGGACGTTACCTCATAAACATCGTCTACCAGCACACTTAAGGTTCGCACTTCTGCATATAAGGACCGCAGCGAATCCTGACTCAGGGTTCTTATCCCATCACGCATCGCTTCCAGCTCTGCCTGCAATATCGCAATAGGCGTTCGCAGCTCGTGAGAAAGATCGGCCATTAAGTTTCGCCGCACACGTTCATTTTTATCCAATGCATTAGCCAGATGATTTATATCTGCACTTAAATCACCAATTTCATCATCTGATTGCAGGTTGAGCCGGGCTTGCAAATTGCCGCTGGCCAGTTCCGCAACCACCTGTCGGATTGGTTTTAAACTGCTAATCAATCTTCTGCTGATCAACATTGCCACCGCCGCAGCAATAAACACGCTAATCAGGCCAATAATAAAAATCGAGCGATCCTGGCGCTGTTTAAACGCCAGTTCAGCCTGACTGACTATGCTCTCACTTGGAGTATAAGTCAGCCAACCGACCACCTCATTATCAATTTTAATGGCGCGGCGCACTGCACTGTCGCGATTCTCCAGAAAGCCAATAATAAATTTGCCTTCTTTGTCAAATAGCGCAAGTCGCAAACCCGATCCACTCTCGTCCAGATGAGTTTGATTAATTGGAATGGGCGTACCGATGGGCGGTACATCCGAATTGTTCGCGGGATAGCCAATTATATTAAACCATTCAATCGGCGAACGAAGCAAAAACTGCCAGCTGCCTTCGGTCTGAAAGCGTTCTGTCAACTTAGGCTCAATAGAATCCATTTGCTGAATTCCCCGCTCATTCAGGTAGTCGGTAAATCCCCGTTCAAACGTAATGCGCGTGGCTATGCCAGCAAGGATCACCGACAACAACCCAATAAAGGCCATTGCGGCAGTTAACTTACCTCCTACACCGAGTCGAAGGGAATGTTTGAATTTAACGTATTTATCAAGGGCAGCTTTTAGCAATTTATTGATTAATCTGTTGCTCTGATTCTGCATATTACTATTGACAAATTTCACAATAAATCAAGCTCTTATTACCCGTATTCAGATAAAACCTCTGCAAAACTCAGTTCTGCAGAGGCTTCGGGGGTTAATCTTTTAACGCTACAATTCCCATAGTAGCTGAGTTGTCCGGTCGGCTTGTTTCATCACAGTTACAATAGGAAAACGTTTCAGAAAACGTGTAGTAAGGCTCTGGAAGTCTGGGATAAATCAGACCCGGCCGGGCCGGTGAATAAATCGGATAGGAATAGGCTGGTTTCAGAAAACCGGGTGGCAGACTTGCCATTCTCTCACCTGCCTCTCGCATAGGGCCGGATTCTTCCGCAGCATCCAGTTCACCATTAATCAGCGCAAACGCATCGGTCATTTCTTTGGGGAGTCCAGGTGTAAAATCATAAGCCATTTGCAAATGCCAGATTTTCCACTTTCCATCTTCAAGAATGAAGTCACCTGCATACTTTTCCCAAAAGAATACACTGTTTATCGGAGCATCATCGCCCTGAACACTGGCCATCAGTCCCATACCCGGTGAATACCAAACGCCTTTTGCCGTTTTACCATCTCCTGCCACTTCGATGATGGGCGTGGTGTTGGTATGCATAGCCCACTCGTGACCAGCGCCAAGATTGGCTTCCTCAAACTTTAAATCAGGCACTACCTTCTGAATCGCTTTTAGCGCTTTTTCACGGTTAGCCTGGTTCTCTTTGCCATAGGCATTGCGAACTGTTTCAATCCCGGACATTACCCATATTGGACTGGCAAAAGTAGCTGTTTTGGCATTAGGACCAGTACGGCTCACCCAAAGATGATCCACTTCCTCAAGATTCATACCTGCCGCGTGATAATAGGCATGGCGACTCATCGCGTTTTGTACCTGCAGAGCGATATAAGCATGATCGCCTTTACTGATAACAGGACGCTCTTTTGCCATTACCTCTCCGACAGACAGACCCAGCATTCCGGTACTCAAAAGTGCTACAGCCAATGCAGCCGCCGGTAATCGTTTGCGTAATATCATGATAATTCCTTAATAATTAAAATTGATAAGCTAATGAAGCGCCAAAGGTTCTTGGCTCACTGCCTTGTACACCGAATGGGAAAACACTTTGGATGGTTAACTCGTTTTCTAAATTACGAGCAAAAATATTAACCGTGAGATCTTCACTCTCGTAGGTTAACGATAGATTGGTCCGACGATAGGAAGGCTGTCGGTGACCCGCGAAAAAGTATTCGTGAGTGGTTTCATAAGCGGCACTGAACTCCTGCTCGAAGGTCAGCGTGACTAAATTACCATTACTGAAAGAGAAATAATGGCTATACGCTACGTTTCCAGCATACGCAGGTGTATTCGCCATTTCATTGCCATCCAGATTGACAATGCCTTCGAATCCAGGCGCTGACCAGGCATAATCAGTTTCACCATACTCACCTTTCATTAACGACAGTGAGGCAGTAACCCGGCCGTTGTCATGGGGTAACCAAATCGAGTCGAATTCCAGACCATACTGAGTACTTTCTCCAGCGTTATACCAAACCGCATATGACTGATTTGTGCCAAATAGATTACAGCCGGCCACTTTACACGTTAGGGAATTCAACTGCATGTTATCCCACAACGTATAAAAAGCGGCCGCATTTAACTGCAAGGTATTGTTCAGGAAGCGGTTTTTAGACCCAACTTCATAAGAAACAGACGTTTCGGGCGCATAAGTCCCCAATGTAAGAGGTTCGGCAACGTCAATACTCACTGATTCATTGCGGAATTGTAATCCACCAGATTTAAACCCAGTGGCAACATGCGCATAGACCATCTGGTCATTATCCATGTCATATTCCACACCGAGTTTCCAGGTGGTACGTGTTTGAGTTTGTGTTTCAACACCAAATTCGTTGCTTTCTACAACGGTATCATAGGAAGGACATAAAATGTCATCCATTGGGTCCGGCGTACCCATGTCGTCGGCGGTACAGGGTGTGGCCGATTTATACAAGGTATAAACTAAATCGTCGGTTGTGCGTGAGTAACGCATGCCGGCGGTCAGTCGCAAATTCTCTTGTAGAGGATAGGTTACCTGACCGTAAATATTGGCATTTTCAAACGGCTTGCTCAAACGTTGAAAAGCATAACTCCCATCAATCGGACTGGGTTCAAAATCGGAAGGATTCAGCGCCCATTTGCGATCCGTGTCCTGAAAATAAACACCTGCCACCCATATTAACTCGCTTTGTGGCAGGGAGTTCAGACGCACTTCATAGGTGTCCTGGGTTTGTTCAGAAACATCATTAGTTGCCAGCTGTAATGCTGTCAACTCCTGACCTTTATCTTTGATTGTATTGGTAGAATAAGTGACATTTAAATCAGCAAAGCCAGTAAACCGGTAGTTTAATTCTGCCGAAACTGTGTCACTTTCACGATAAAAGTACCGTCGCTCATACCAGGCTGGTGTTGCAAACGGAGGTGGCGCGCTCGCTCCCAATTGACAACAAATTAAATCGCCATTTTTAACGTCTTCGGGATTAAGCCACACCGGACTTGTTCCAGCTTGTTCCTGGTAGTCGTAAGTTAACAAGAAGGAAAAATCGTCCGATGGCTCAATCA
The DNA here is from genome assembly GCF_006494365.1 of Aestuariibacter sp. GS-14. Lineage (GTDB taxonomy): Bacteria > Pseudomonadota > Gammaproteobacteria > Enterobacterales > Alteromonadaceae > Alteromonas > Alteromonas mangrovi. The sequence goes on along the minus strand of NZ_VHIP01000002.1, from coordinate 319,933 downwards.
ACAATTTGCCGCGATAACCGGTGTTTTCTGCCGCACCATAATTACCAAACTTGGCGTTTAAATCGCCACCTCCCACGGCTTCAACCAGAAACAAAGGAAAATCCGTAAATGGAAAGTCAGCATTGGCAGCCACACTTGCCCAGTCTTTGATGCCTGCCGGTGCATCCGTGTAACCATCCCTGGAATCGTCGGTTGCAGTCAGTCTGAAAGCAACGCTATCATTGATTGGAATGTTTACCATCCCCTGATAAATACGTTGATTATAGTTGCCGGCCTGTACTCTGACTCTACCGCTAAATTCATCCACTGAAGGCTTCGCAGTTATCACATTAACTACCCCACCCAGAGCACTGGAACCATATAAGGTACCCTGAGGTCCTTTGAGTACCTCGACACGTTCAACATCAAACATGCTACTCAGTAAATTACTGGCATTATTGGAATTTATGCCATCGAGGTTTAACGAAACACCATTAGCGATAACAGCATCAAATTCATCACCCGAAGAGGTGCCAATGCCTCGGATGAACACACGCCCAGCACCTGTTCCGGCTATATTCTGAATTTTCACACCTGGAACGGTTTCAAGGGCATCCTGTACCTGGGTAATACCTTTAGCATTAAGTTGTTCGGGGGTAATAACAGCCGCAGAAACAGCCAGTTCCTGCAATGTCTGAGTGCGTTTTTGTGAAGTAACCTCAATAATTTCGATACCATTTTCGTCAATAATGGCAGGCACTTGAGTGTCTTGGGCCAACACTGGATCACCCAGAGTTGAAAAAGCGACCGTAACGGCTAACGCCATACGAGTGGGTTTGAATGTGCGTCCTGAATGTATCATTTTCATTATAATCTCTTATCGGTACATCATTAACATGATGGCTGAGTCTTACCTTTAGTAATGGTGCTTACCGGCAGATGAATCATCCAAAAACTGAACCCGGTTAACCCTTACTGTTTACTCATAGTGAACATCACTATAGAAAGTACGATAAAAGAAGATTGTGAAGAAAATGTGCAGAATAAAGAAAATTTACATTTATTTAACCTTCAAGGTAATAAAAAAAGCTAACCTATTTATAAGGTTAGCCATGGAAAATTTTAAATTGTTAACTATTTCGAAATTTTAGATTGGATAAGAATTACTGCAAAAATACACATTATCAAAGCAGTGACAGAAAACACCTTAAACGTATCCATAAAGTTATCCTGTCCGACCTGACTCAATGCAAAGGCAAAAAATAATGTGGAGGCAAACTGACCTATGGCAAATGTCGATTGCCATACTCCTGTACCACGCCCCCGAACGCTGAATGATAAAGGAGACACCGCCCAGGTCAGCATAGTTGGTAATATCATCCCTGCACCGAACTGATTAATTAATCCGGTGAACACCAGCATTTCCGCACTGGTTGAACCCGCCATCCCCCAGAATCCAATCGCCATCAGGGCAAATTCCAGGATCACCAGATTGCGCAGACTCAGTAAGTGGTGTGCATAGCGGTAGGCAATAGCACCAATTGGCACACCAATACTAGCGAGTGAAAGCATCCAGCCGGCTTTGCCTGGATCTGCCATATCAAAGGTTGCCAGGGCAGTACTTAACTGAAATTGCAGAATATAAAACATCACGCCCCCTACCAAAGTGAACAAGCAGACTTTACTCATATGAGCCCACGGGAATTGGGCATCAGTGGCGTCAATGCTTTCATCCACTTTATCGTGCTGAATACCTTCTTCTTTACTCACTTCCCACGTAAAGATGACCACACCCGCCATCATGACAAAGCCTAATCCATAGATAGCAAAGGGTCCTTGCCAACCATAATTTGCACCAAGAAATCCGGCCAACGGAAATAAACACATGGCACTCAGTGACGCCAGGGCTGTTTGACTTCCCAGCCATTTATCCCGTTGCTCACCACTAAAATAATCGCCAATTAACGTCGTACTACAGGTAATGAGTATCGCTTCACAAATCCCCACCCCAATTCGCGATAACAACAATGGCAGGTAACTGTCAATGACTAACGGCAGAACACCACAAACGGTATAAATGCCAATCGACCAGATCAATAGCCGGCGTCGCCCTACCCGGTCAGCAATAAAGCCAGCGAAAGGTGCCCCAATTGCAATACACAAGGCGGGTATAGAGATTAAAATCGGCACCAAATAATTAGCGTGTTCTATGTGCCCAAAGGCTTCCATCAGCATAGGCATTATCGGGGCCAGCAACACCGCGCCCATAACGGTTAACGTAATAGGCAATATAAGTACTATCCCTTGAAGGGTTCCGGCATTTTTATTAACAGACATAACTATAAAACCTGAAAAAATATGTTAAAAAGCACATTGGGAGCGCTCCCACTTTGATTTACAATTAAGTCCTTAACCAATTATTTTCGAATAATTAACAAAAGGACGAGTTTCGCCAGTTTAGAGAGAGCAAGTAAGAGCACAAATTGCTTGTGTGGATAAAGCTTATCAATGAAGCGAATATTTTAAGGTAGTAAAAGTATTATTCTATTGAGTGAATACCGTTCAGGAAGCTGTTAACTATGCATAAAGATAAAAAGAACACTCAGCAACGACGACCCACAGGCAGCGATGTTGCAAAACTGGCCGGCACATCAAAATCAACAGTGTCAAGAGTTTTCAATGGCGGCGTGGTAGCACCAGAAGTAAAAGATCGGATAATAGAAGCGGCTAAAACCCTGCATTACCGGCCAAACCCCATTGCCCGGTCTATGATCATGCAGCGCTCTTATCTGATTGGCGTCGCTATCACTTACCTTGATAACCAGCTCTATCCCGAATTTGTCCAAAAGCTATCAGATAAATTTGCTGATGCCGGTTTCCGGTTGGTTTTATTTATTACCCATGGGGAGAGAAAGCGAGACCCGACCCTCGAAGAAATTATGAATTACAGTCTGGATGCCGTTATTTTTGCTTCATCAAATCGAGCTGATGTGATTGCACAGGGTTGTATTGACGCCGGTATTCCAACCATCATGTTTAATAACATTTCCACTGAAAGAGACATCAAGTGTATTAGTACCGATGACATTGCAGGTGCTTTGGAAATTGCCCGGTTATGTTTGCGCATTGGACACCAACAAATTGGGCTTATAACCGGGATTGAAGACAGTTCCGCCAGTAAACGCCGGTCAGCTGCTTTTTCAAAGGCCTGTGAGGAAGCGAATAATATCCCGGTAATTCAGCGTTGCGGTTATTATACCTTTGAAGGCGCAATGCAGGCGACAAGGGATATTTTAACCCATTATCCCAAAACTGATGCGATTTTTGCCATCAATGATCATATGGCTTTGGCCTGTTTACAGGTGAGTGAACGGGAGTTTCAGCGTCGTCCTGGCAAGGATATTTCCATCATTGGCTTCGATAATGTTGCCATTGGATCCTGGCCCGGTATTGAGCTAACCTCTTTTGCCCATCCGCTTGATGACATCATTGACAGAATGCTCAGTTATATCCTTTCTGCACTCAATGGCGAGCCTCTTGATAACCAGCCGGAATTCATTTCAGGCGAACTTATTATCCGTCAATCTACCCTTCCTGTAACAGACTAAGCCGCATCGCCATTGGCTCAGCGCCCATTATTTGTTAACCAGATGTATCACATTTGTATCAATAATTTCTAAAAAAAAGATTAATCGTTAAAATTAGTCTCAGTTTCAATTCCACGCCTTTATGGGAGCGCTCCCACACAGGTTATTTAGGAGAAAATTGAGAGATGAAAGCCAAACTACGCTACACAATATTTTTCTCTGTCATGAGTAGTCTCTGCCTGTCGGCTTGCAAGCCTCAGTCTTCACAACAATGGGAAGTGCTCCAGAAAGAAATTCAAAAAGCAAAATCAATCAACGACATACAAAACCTGATGGCCAGACGCGCCATGTACCATTCTATTGGTCACAATGAACTTGAATTTGAACTCTGGTCAAAACGGGATGATATTCGCTGGGCACAAAATCAGGGATGCTGGATTGGTCGAGAGACAATCAAAACGTACTACGTTGATGTGAATTACCAAATGCAGGCGGCGCAGTTAAAGCTGATGAGCGAGAGCAACCCAGCTATTGATAACGATCTGAAAACTAACCGCTATATTGGTAACAACGTATGGCATTTGCTTACCACCCCCATCATTGAAGTGGCCGACGACGGAGAATCCGCCAAAGCCTTCTGGTATACACCGGGCGTTATTCTGGCAAGCACCGATGGCCTGACAGCCCAGGGCATGCATATGTGGGAAAAGTACTTCGTTGATTTAATTAAAGAAGATGGAGAATGGCGGTTCCTGCACATTCAGGTAGCCACTGACTGGGCGGCACCATTGGGACAGGGATTGCCACAAAGCAACAGCAATATTGCTGCGGTAGGCAGTGAAGGTGGTGCTCAGCAAATGGGCCCTGGTCCAGGTGCAGAAGGGCTTGTAATACCGCCCCCAACCATCAGCAAAGTGCTGTACTCAGAATACAGCCCGACCAGACGACAGCACCTGACTCCTCGTCTGCCAGAACCTTACTCAACGTTTAGCGACACCTTCGAATACGCAGATTGTCGGTAATTTTTCTGTACCCAACAAGATAGAATAAAAAAGGATAAAGCCTTATGAAACGCACTAAACTCTCTAGTTTAATCGCCTTCACCCTGGTAATAAGCGCTTGCGCATCAAGCACTGCGCAGACCCCTCCTCCGCCGCCACAAAGCAGTGGCCCAAATCCTGATTTTTCAGCAGTAACAGCCAGTGTAGATACCAATGGTGATGGCAAAATGTCGCGTACTGAATGGGAACGCGCAGGCGCGCCAGCCTCTTCTTTTAACATGTTTGAGAGAGGCCGCGGTTACGTTACTCAGGCCGATTATGATAGCGCTCCGGCTCCCGGTGGTATAGATATCAATGGCGATGGCAAATTAACCCTGGCGGAGTTCAAGCAATTTGATCGTGAAATGGGTGCCAAAATGGATACTCGCCCACGCATCGAAGCTGCTGAACGAGCGCTTGCCATGTGGGAAGTGCAGAATGTAATGAGTAAACATGCGTATTATCACGCTGCGGGAGTGAACCTGGAAGAAATGGCGGCAATCTGGGTGGATGAACACGGTCCAAACGCCACTACAGCCAGATTTTCCAGTCCAATCTGGGTAATGAATGGGTTTGAAACCATCAAAAATGCCTATGGAAAAGTGAATCAACAGAACCGCCAGAAAGCCCTGGAAAATCTGGCAAAAGTAAATCCGGATATAGAGGTTACTGAAGAAAATCTGGGGGCCGGCCACGAGTGGGCAATGCATACCAATACCACTCCCGTTATTGAAGTGGCTGGAGACGGAAAAACCGCCAAAGGGATTTGGTACTCGCCAGGCATGGGATTAATGACAGAAATAGACGGTCAGAAAGTCAAGGTGAATGGCACTTTCTTCTGGGAAAAATACGCAGCTGACTTTGTAAAAGAAAATGGTGTATGGAAGATCTGGCATCTTCAGATGGCCTACGACTTCACTCCTAAACTTGACGATAAATGGCTCGATTTTGACAAAAAAGGCATGGTTCAGGCTGGAGAACGAGCCGGTGAAATGCCACCGGGATTTTCGTCGCCAGAATACTCTTATCCGGCTTATAGCCCGGAAAGACCTTCGATTATCTATCCGAAGATCCCGCAGCCCTATTACACATTTGATGAAACGTTTAGTTATTAAAAACATGAGTATCTTCTCACTGCGCATTGATATGCAGTGAGAGGAGTTTCCGAAATTTAAATATTTATCCCTACAGGATGTATCCATGAATATCCGATTTACGCCTTCACTATTAACCCTTGGCATGCTTGCGGCATTTAGTCCGTTATCAAGCGCCCAATCTGCAGCTGAACCGCAGGAAAATAAAGAGACGTCTCTGGAAGTAATTGAAGTAACGGCGCAAAAACGCGTACAAAGTATTAATGATACTGCTATCGCAATTACCGCTATCAGCGGCAACGATATAATCAATCAGGGCAGTACCTCATACGACGAAGCCATTGAAGGTGTTCCAGGTGTGAAAGTACAGGGTATCGCCCAGGGGGCACAGGTATTTATCCGTGGCGTGGGTTCACAGGTAGACCCAGCCTTTGCCGACCCCGCTGTGGCAACGCTGATCGATGGTGTTTACACCGGACGAACAGAATCAGTTCAGTCTGGTACCTACGATATATCCCGCATTGAAGTTCTGCGTGGTCCTCAGGGTACGTTATACGGACGAAATGCTTCAGGCGGCTCTATGAACGTTATCACCCGTGATCCTGAGTTGGGTGATATTGAGGGTTATGTTACCGCTCAGGCCGGAAACTTTAACCTGCGTCGCTTAGAAGGCGCGGTTAACCTGCCCATAGGAGACGAGTTCGCTTTCCGGGCAGCAGCCTTCAACAGCGACAGGGATGGCTATATCAGTGATGGCAGTATGGAAGACAACAGTTGGGGCGCCCGGGTCAAAATGCTCTACCAGCCCAGTGATGAATTACGTGCATTACTCAAGTATGAAATTTCAGAATTTGAAGGTAATGCAGCCAATACCGTACCCGTACAAGGGTGGCAGGGTAATCTCACATTCCCACCGTTTTTAGGTGCCTTTGCACCGGATGGCTGGGCAGTGAATGATGATTCAAATCCCTGGGAAAATGATAAGTACCATCCTCCTGGTTTTATGAAAAGAAAGTCAGAAACCTTGTCACTCGACCTTTCTACCGATCTGGATTGGGCGAGTATCAGTTTACTTACGGCTTATTCAGATCATGAAAACCTCGAACGGTCCAGCCACCTGTTTGGTATTACCGATCCGGACGTGTTTTTCGGTTGCGGCACTTCCGAGTGTTATTTAGAAGGCACGGGTAATGCCACATACAAAACGACAGAGTTGCGATTCAACTCTCCTGTTGATGCGCCTTTTGTCTGGATGGTTGGACTTTATTATCTGAGCAGTCAGGGAGACATTGGAGGCGATGGCCAGGAACTGGATTTATCTGATGGAACCTATCTGTATAACCAGGCATTTGCCCCGAGTAAAACCAAAGCTATTTTTGGTCAGGCGACCTACCCTGTTTCTGATCAATTGCGGTTAACTGCAGGATTGCGGTTGAGCAATGACACGCGTGAGACTGCTTACGAGCTATTCTCTCCTGCTGGCGATCTGGTTGATACTCAGGCGCAATCCACTGAAGACGATTCAGTGACCTGGAAACTTGGTATCGAGTTTGATTTATCAAAGGATCAGTTACTGTATGCCCATGCTGCTTCAGGCTTTAAGCAAGGTGGTGTTAATACCACTATTCCTATCACTGTATTTGCCGCCGAAGAATTGATTAGCTATGAGATTGGCTCTAAAAACACATTATTAAACAATAATATGCAGCTTAATGCCGCAGTGTTTTACTACGACTATAAAAATTATCATGTGCCATCTTTACAATCGATACCGGTAGCCGACACCGGTGAGGTATCTGTATTTCCTTATACGCTCAATGCCGGGGATAGCACTATCTATGGAGCGGAAGTCACGCTGGAATGGCTGGTATCAGACAGTGGCAAGATAACGTCTTCTGCAACAACGTTACAAACCGAGTACGGCGAAACGGAATTGCCGGTGAACCCATTTGTTGCAGGTGGCCCTTATCAATTAGAAGGCAGGGAAATGGTCAATGCGCCTTCATTCACCGCTATGTTTGGGTACGAGCATAACTGGGAATTCAAGGAAGGGATTTTATTTGCCAGCGTTACCACCAATTATTCCAGCGATTACTTCACTTCTCTGGAGTATTACCTGCCGGGCGCACACCAGGACAGTTTTACCCGCACCGATGCCAGTATCCGATATGAGTCTTTTGATGACTGGAGTTTGGGGTTGTGGGTAAGAAATATAGAAGACGAAGCACAGACCACGTATGTGTTCCCGGCTTACCGACGCTTTATAACCGCGCCCAGAACAGTTGGAGTTAACGTTAACTATCGATTCTGACACAACTATAGCCCTGGGATGGTATCCATCTCAGGGCTTTGTACTGTAAGGAAAACATTAAATGAATACGGTAAAAAGGTATCACCGCTGGGCGGGCTCAGCACTCGCATTATTTTTTATCGTCATTGCCACTACCGGGATCGCTATGCAAGTGGATTTATTTTTAAATCCGCCTCCTCCTCCGCCGCCAGTCACAGCAGATAATACTCCTCCTCCCGTTACTAAACCTCAGGGGATCCAGTGGCATTATGTGTTGCAGGATATCCATGCAGGCTATTACTTTGGTGGCGCAGGGAAAATAATCAATGTGGTGTGTGGCCTGGGTTTACTTGTGCTGAGTTTTACCGGTCTGATGGTGTACTGGGAATTATTGAAACGCAGAATAAAAACCGGTCGATGGCATTTTTTCTGGCGTTAACGAACCCGATTTTGGAGTATAAACACGTGCAAAAACACCTAAAAATACTGATATGTCTGGCTTTACTTTGTGTGCTGTCGGGATGCGAGAATGAGACAACTGGCAAAAAGCTCCTGGTTAATAAACTGACTACGGAACACCAATTTAATCCCCTCGGCATCGACGTGACAACCCCCAGATTAAGCTGGCAGTTGCTGGCAAATTATAATGGAGCGCAACAAAGTGCATACCAGCTACAGGTAGCGTTTGATGGGCAGTTTGAGAACATTTACTGGGATAGTCAAAAAACAGAAGGTCATATTCCTTATGACATTTCACCTGATGGACTTATGCTTAAACCACTGACCCGCTATTACTGGCGAGTTAAAGTATGGGATGGCGACACAACCTCTGAATGGTCTGACACAAAATGGTTTGAAACCGCCTTCTTTGATACTTCCGGATTCAATGGTGAATGGATTGCGAAGAATGTCGAAAGGTCAGCACAAGAACAACCAGAAACCCTGGTCCGAAACGTCTTCACCCTCCCTGAAAAAGACATCAATCAAGCTCGTTTATACATTGCCGGACTGGGTCTGTATCTGGCGGAAATCAATGGTGAGCGAGTAAGTCAGGATGAATTAAAACCTGCCTATACGCCTTACAACAAACGTGTTTACTATGAGACTTACGATATAACCTCATTGCTTAAAAGTGGTCAGAATAATGCCATAGGTGTTCGTCTTGGACGGGGCAACTATGCTGGCTATGGTGATATTGATATCGAAGTCGCTCCCTGGCTAAGTGAGCCCAAAGTCAAAGCGATGCTCTTTATTACTTTTACAGACGGCAGTGAAGCTCAGTGGCAAACTGATGAAAGTTGGAAAACAGCTGACGGCCCCACAATCACCAACTCACTGAAATACGGCGAGCGTTTTGATGCAAGATTACGCCAGAACGGTTGGTCGCAGGCAGATTTTGATGACTCGAAATGGCAGCAAGCATCAATTGCCTTACCACCTGCAGGACGATTAGTGGCCAGAAATTATGAGCCCATTCGGGTGGTTGCCAGTATCTCGCCAAAAGCAGTTAGTCAAACACCAGCTGGCACTGCATTGTATGACTTCAGGAGTACTCAGGCTGGCTGGGCTAAAGTCACCTTGAAAGGCCCTGCTGGCGCCCGCATAAAACTGGTGTATGGCGAAAAACTCAATGCCGCTGGCAGCGTATTTGACGGAACGGGCGGACCATTTGGTGGCACAGCCTTACAACAGTATGAATATGTCCTGGCGGGAGATGCACAGGGCGAAACCTTTGTGCCACGCTACAGTTATAATGGATACCGATTTGTAGAAATTCAAAAGCCAGACAACGTTGAAGTTATTTCTGTCGAAGGGCAAATTGTGCATAACGATATTGCAGTAGAAGGTAGTTTCGAAAGCTCTGATCCTTTGTTGAACCGTTATCATCGGGCCATGGTTCGTTCAACACTCAATAATTTCCATGGAATTCCAACCGACACACCAATGTACGAGAAAAGAGGTTGGGCTGCAGACGCCTTACTCATCGTAGACAGCGCCTTACGTAATACCCATTCACAAAATTTGTGGGAAAAATGGATGCAGGATCATCAGGACAACCAAACCTCCGACGGCGGTATTGCGGTAATTGTTCCCAATCAAAATCCTGGTGGCGAACAGCCCGATCCCTTTGTTGGAAAAACCAGCGATCCGATATGGTCTTCGAGTTACGTTCAGGTAAATTTTGCCTTGTTTTGGCTGAAAGGTGATAAGCGCATTGTGCAGGAACAATACCCGGGCATGAAAGCCTGGATGGAAAAATGGATAGCAACGCTTACTGAAACAAACTTCATATTCACCGGCAACAGCTGGGGCGATCATGAGCCCGCACATGGCGCTGGTACCGATAATCAGATAGTTGCCAGCGCATTTCTCATCGACAGTGCCCGTAAACTGGCGCTGATGGCTTCTCTGCTGGGGTACTCAGATGACAGCAGCAGATTTACCCGATTTGCCGAAAATGTGATTGCGAGTATCAACCGCCACTTCTATTCAGCTCAGAACGGATACTATGATTTTCCTTATGTCAGCCCCTTTCCTGAAGGCCCTCCTCCGGGTATGCCTGTAGACCTGATGCCCGACTGGATGAAGATGTCGCCTGAAGAAGTAGATCAAAAGCAGTTTCAAACAGACAATGTGCTGCCTTTGGCATTTGGCATTGTGCCAACCAACAAGCGAGACGCACTCTGCCAGGCGTTAATTGAAGATGTGCGCAATACTCACGATAAGCATATCACCAGCGGCGCAACCGTGCTCAAAGCTACCTTACCCGTTCTGACAGAATGTGGCGCACCGGAATTGGCTTATCAAGCGGCTGTGAATCCAACTTATCCTGGCTGGGGTTACTGGTTCCGCACACTGAACGGTTCAACGGCCGAAGGCGGTGAAGAAATCGTGGTGGATACGCACTGGGAAGCCTGGGGCGATCATGCACGTTCACACAACCACGCATTCCGGGGGACGATTGATGACTGGTTGTTTGAATATGTCGCCGGCATTAAACCAACCGCCTACGGATATGCCAGTATTATTGTAAAGCCTACCTTTTTGTCTGCACTGGATTTTGCCCGGGCAAGCCTTGCCTCACCATTTGGTGATGTTAAAAGCTATTGGAACCGGTCTGACAACAATACCGTTACCCTGGAAGTGTCTGTTCCAATTGGCGCCAAAGCAGAAATCTGGCTACCGGTTACCGAAAAGCAGCGAATTACTGCTCCAGCAGACGTCACCCTGCTCTCCCAGTCTAAAGGCCACGCAATTTACCAAGTGCGCTCAGGTCTTTATCAATTTGCTGTACACCAGTAAGTAACAGGTTGCCGCCTTTTGAGGCGGTAACCTTGATCTAATCACAGCGTTACCCCGCCATAAAATTTACCCGGGAAGCTTAAATTTACAGGCGTATAGTTCACCTGATATGCATGTAACTTCTTATGTGAATGGAAAAAGAGAGGTTTTGCAGAGGTAATAAAAATCCCCCTCAGCTCAATGCAGAAACCTGAGGGGGACCATGGCCGCCTGGCCAAAAAGGTTAGGCTGACAGGGCTTGTCAGCTGTTTTTCGTTTTAAGTAACCGCACCGGGCCTATGAGTCCGTATACCTGCGTACTTCTTTCCCCGCCGGGATTTCCAGCTCCCGGCGCCATACTGGGACCGGGACCTTTATTTTCGGACAGAATTGGCGCGCCCAGATATTCCCCTTTGGGTGGTTGCACAGGACTTGCGTCGACCTGTGGTTGCCACAATTCAGAGAAAGCAGCGGTTGGCATAGTCATTCCGGGCAACCCGAAAATGGCTTTCTCCCCCATTTTTAACAACTGATTGTTGAGCGTTGTCGCCACTTCCACCTCAATAACATTCTTACCCTTTTGGAGTAGTCCTGCGATATCAAACTGCAAGCTAAATGGCGCCAATGACCATACTCTTTGTTGATTAACCCATAAACGACAACTGCCTCCAACCCGGCCTAAATCCAGCAGATAATCTGATTTTTCCGGCAGGTCTGACGGTAACGACAAAAACGATTTGTATTTCGCGATACCCGAAGCAAGTCCTATTTGTGGTATCTCATGCCACGCTCGAAGAGAAGGCAGCGTCAAGGTTTGTTTGACTTTATTGGTTCGGGTAGGAGTAGCACCAGGTCCCCAGGCTTCCAATTCAACCATCCAGGGATCGTTAATAGTTGCGAGGACATCCCCTGTTGCCACAGGGAAAATCTCCGCTGCTGCCAGTTCCTGCTCGCCCATAGATAACACCTTCGCTTCATTGGGGGCAAAATTCAGCGCGATTTCTACTCTACCGTCCGCCACTTTGCTGTCCGGCAGCGTGTACATCCGGTTTTGCCAAAGATTTCGCATAACCACGCTCCCGGTGCCAGCAAGCGAAACCGTTAAGGCAACGGGCGCATCAGAATCGTTTAGCAAATAATAGTGAGTATTTGTTCCGTCTCTCCGTAATACCGGCATAATCCGCGCTTCCCGGGAAAAACCCACGGATGGAATAACGGATACCGAATTTAGCATTGCAATTGCCATTGTAAAATCCATTGCCTGTTTCACATTTTCATGCGCAGATAACTCAGGCGTTAATGACGGTTGCTGGCCAATAAAAATAACCGGCAGCCCATTTTCGACGTAATCGACTAATCGTTTTAACGTTGCGTTGGCATATTGCATTGCAGGCATGACTAACAATGCCTTGTATCCGGCTCCCAGCGGCGTCAGTACACCTTTCTCCACAATGGCATTGGGATGTGACAACAAATCTTCGGTGACGTGATGGCGGGTGTAACCGGCTTTGCGTAACATCTCACCAAATTCTGAGCCTTCCCGGCCGACATTGAATGCCACATCACCACGTTCAGTGGGATCAAGTACCGCAACATCAGCCTGAGACAATCCACTTTGCAGAATGGATTGCAACCTGGCAAGGTACGCTGTTGTATCGCCGGCATGAGTCCACAGTGGGCTTCGCGGCCCCCAATCGTTGCCAATTGCCCGGCCAAACGCAGAAAAGCCCGGCCAGCGTGCATCAGGACTGTCAGCATAACTGTAACCGTGCAGCACGACCTGATTAACGCCTCCAGCAAAATCACGCTGGAGCATAAAAGTTAACAATTTCCAATCGGCAACATGCGCCTGGCCACCAACAAAGGTAGCCGCTTCATCAGAGAGGACTTTATGACCGCCAATATCACGAGCTGCAGCTTTAGCAGAAAAACTATCAATGGTATCGCCATTATCCCCTTCAGGGGTACTGCAGTAAGTTGCCGCCAGACCGGAGCACTGTGCACGCATACCCATGCCCAGTGTCTTCGCCCACTCACTCAGGGCTCTAATCCGGTTCAATGCATACATTTCGGTTAGGGTATGCTGGAAATCGGATTCAAACTGGTCTGTATCTATCTCTTTCAACACGAATAGTTTAACTTTGGGCTTGTTCATACCAGGGCCAAATTCCCAGTTATTTTCTGCCGGTTCCGCCAGTAAAGGTAAATAGGGATAAATTTCGTAGCCACGGTTTGCTTCAAAGGTTGCCGGAAGATCTGGTGACCAGTGCTTAACGGCCTTTAACTCCAGCGAATCCTCAAAAAAATCACCACCGATTTGACGCAGCATCGATTTTGTTTTTTGGGAAAGCAATCTGTTCTCCCAGAAATCGATACAAACCTGAGTACCTGCCACACCGTAAATATCCACCGCATAAGGAATGGGATCAGCCAGCATTGAAGTGACAATTGCGCGATCAAAAAGGTTTTGCGTTTGACCGGTACCCTGCATCCAAAAAAATAGCAGATGCCAGGTGTCTTTATCGGGTGCTTGCCAGGTTAGTGACTGATCGGCAATTTTACTGGTGACGTCTACCATTGACTGCGGGTCCAGCTCCACGGAAGTTACCTGCATACCGGATTGTTTAAATGCCAGTGCACAAATCAGCTCAGGAATAATCAATGGTTGCGGCGTACTCATGTGCAATCCGGAAGGCACATGGGCAGGCTTTGGTATTGGCGCTGAAAATGACTCACCGGCCTGAATGACGACTTCGCTATAGACCAGTTCTTTTGCTGCGGCGCGATGATTTGGTGTGACACCGGGAATCCCGGTCGGCCAATGCGCACCCAGCGTAATATCTGCTTTAATATTATATTTAATGGCCGCCTCCAGCGCAGCGTCAACGCCAGCAATCCAGCGGTCAGTGCTCCAGCCATAACGTTTGGGATCCATTGGCACATTCACGCCATCCCTGACGTCAGCGATTTCAAAACCACCAAAACCAGCCTCTGCCATGGATTTCACTTCTTTATCAATTTGAACGGGATCGATATAACCACCTGGCCACCACCAGCGAATCCTCGGTCTTTCTGAAGGGACAGGCAAAAGGTTTTCAACCGCGTCTGACGAAGATTTAAGGGATAAACCTTGTCCAGAAAGAGGTACTTTTGCGCACGAGGCGACCAGGGTAGCCAGAGAGGTTCCGACAAACTGTCTTCTTGTGAGAGTCATTGAAATTTATCTTGTCTATGAATATTAATGTTAAATTATTGTAGAAATGTGGAGAAAAATTGCAGATCCGAAAAGTCAGGTTAAGTCTTTAATTAAAAATAGCTAAGGTCTGCGTATTCGTATCAATATCCACCCTTAATCCTGCATATTTTCTACACATTTTAATAACATTATTTTTACCTCGCATCGAGGGGAAGACGCCACATTCTGTGCGCTGAATCCTCTCTTTTCGTTCGTGCAGACCGTAAACGATAACTCGTTCACCCTGTAACCGTAAGCGCATGGTATCACCAGTGTATAAGCGCCTGTGCCATTGATTAAGGGAAAATAATGCAATTATTAAAAACGGCCATTTCGACTGGCCTGCTGCTGGCAATGCCATTACTGACAGAAGCAGCTTCCAAAACCGTATCTGCCAGTGATCACTGGCAAGTCAGCAGTGTGACCCAACTGGATAGCTTAATCATTGAGAAAGGAAGCAAGGTAACGGCTCCCGAAGGATTTGATTTGACTCTCACGGTCAATGGTAATTCCGTACCGCTTAAACCCGGTAACTACTCAGGAAAGGTCACCCTGACGCCAACGAGGTCTTACCTGGTGAAATACCGCTTTTATGAACCCTATCATTACCGTGCAGGACTGCTTGTTCATAACGACCAGGTTGTTCACGATCAATCGGTGTTTGCTGCATTAGGCGACCCTGACATATCTGATGTGAGTGCCAGTAATTTATCAATTCGGTCTCAGGAAGAAAACTTTAACGGTGTCATTGTCAGTGGCGATTCGACGTACACGCTGAACAATGTAGACATTGATTTCACAGGTAACGGCGGTAATGACTTCGCTGGCTGGGGTGCAGGCATTATGTCTACCGACACCGCCACAGTAATAGTCAATAACGCCAAAATTAAAACCATTGGTGCAGTCAGAACCGCATTATTCATTGGTGGTAAAAGCACCATGATTGTGAACGATGCCGATATTGAAGTTCAAAATGGCAAATTGCCGGATGATTATCAATTTTCAATCGCCCCGGGCGAAATGCTCGAAGTGCCCTATGGCCTGGGCTTATCAGGTAACGTAAGAGCCACCAACCTGATTGACGAAGCCACCGTGTACTATAATGATTGTCACATTAAAGCAAACGGCTGGGGAGCCCTTTCATCCGATGGCGATGGTCCAAGCCGAATGTTTGTAAATCGTTGTGTCATTGACGTAACAGACAGCGGATATGGTGCTTACGCCAACGGTGACTCCCATGACTATATCAGTCACTCTGTGATTAATGTTCCTGATGTTGGCGTGATCGTTGGCGGCCCAGGCTGGGTTACACTGACCGATGAATCCGTCATCAATTCTGAAAAACTTGGTGTAATGATGCATCAGGGTGCTGGCGGCAGTGTTCTTCGTGTGGAAAAAGGCAGTCAGATAAACTCTAAAAATTCTGCAGTCCAGATTAAAGGGCGTGGTGGTGATGTGATTGTCGATAATGCGATACTGAACCCGCTAAACGGGGTATTAGTGCAGGCCATGGAAAATGATGACCCCATCATGAAAGACATGGCGAAAAACGGTCCTCCTCCACCGCCTCCTGGATCAGAAGCGATGCCGCCACCGGATATGCCAGGCGCCAGTGCCATGAACTTCAGCCCGGATGTTAACGTGACATTCAGAAATACCAAACTTACAGGCGATGTACTGCACGCTATGAGTGAATTGGGCAATATGAACGTTTACCTTCAATCGGCAACACTTGAAGGGGCTATCAGTACCTCTGTGACCTTCCCGACTTCCGGACAGGAGCCAACAAAAGAGACCTATAGAACTGTGGGTGAAGTATCAAACCAATTACAGAAATCAACAAGCAAGCACAAACTGAAAGTATTTGTAGACCACGATGCTACTTGGCATGTTTCGAAAACCTCTTATATCGATGCTTTAACTATAGCGGAAGGCGCAGTCATAAAAGCCTCAACAGGTAAACTCTTGTTCAAAGTGAATGGTAAACAGCGACCTCTGACACCAGGTCATTATACCGGTGATATCGAAATCGGTCCGAAATAAAGACAATATGATTTTGGTTTTATGCAAAAACCCCGCTTATAGCGGGGTTTTCTTTTTTTTCTTTAAGCAAAGGTGTTATCGATTGAAAAGTCTTATCGTAACCGGCCCATCGAGCCCATATCGTTCAGGCTTAAGTTCAAATCCCGGATCCCAGGGTGGCGCCTTAATGTCGCCACTGGCTAATAACTGATTTCCCAAGGGACTACTGACTTCAATCTGTAGCGTGTTTTCCCCCTGATGTACTAATCCTGCCAAACTTGCTTCCAACGTATCGTAGTTAAGGTCTGCTGGCTGACCATTGACTTTGATGCGCAGAGATGACGAGTCGTTAATTGCGTTGAGCATCAGCACCGGCAGATAGTCCAGGTCACTTTTTCCCAACGTAAAGTTTGTTTCATAAAGACCCACGCCGGAAACCTGCTCACCCAACTGAGGAATGTTCAGCCAGGGGACCAAAGACGTGTTACCCACCCTAATGGTAGATATTACTGTATCGCTTGGTTGTGGTGTGTTGCGATTTTCCTGCCAACGCTGGACCACTAAGGACCAATCCGATAGCACAAGCTGTTTCGACAACTTACCAGTCTGCCGGGTTACCATGACTTCAGGAAGAGCTTCGGGTATAGTAAAGAGTAACCGGGCCTGCTCGGGTTCAAAATAAATTGATATACGCTGCTGCTTATCTTTCTCCAGAGCGGTGATTACACCGGTCCATAAATCCATTTCATAGGCGATCCCAGGCTCTTTAAAAATTAGATTTCCCTTAGCCTTATTCTCCCCTGTGTAGTGTATAAAATGAAACTGTGCTGACCCATTTTGCCGACTTGCCACCACCACCGGCAACGGTTCTTCTAAAAGAAGGTTAGGAGAAATCTGCGAGACTTTTAGCTGTTCGAACAGCTTTTTCATGTCATTCACATGACTGACCGACTCATAGGCTAAAAGCTTTTTCAGCGCTGATTTTAAAAGATCGTCATTGTGAGGATAATTGTTAAAAAATGGCGTTCCAGCAGGTAACTGACCAACAAAAATAATCGGTAGCTTAGCATCAGCGAGCTGCGTCAGACGTTCAATAGTCTCTAAAGACATGGTTGCCTGTTTATAGACGATCAGTGCCTTGTATGCCGGTCCTTCAGCCAGTAAGCGACCATCAGTTACTTGCATTCCTAACTCAGTGATGGCGCCCGGCGTCAAAATATCATAGGAATAACCGGCATGAGTAAGTGTTTTATCTATGACTACTGGCGCGGACGTACCGTATTGCAGATTTAAAATGGCTAGGTCAATTTTCGCCACTCCGGACTGCATAGCACCCTGTGCTCGACTAAGGTATTTCGCCAGCTGATCAATATGTTGCCAGTCAGGATTTCGAGGTCCCCAGTAACCCGCTAGCCCAAAACCAAAGGGGGAAACGCCTGGCCATCTTGCCTGATTTGAGTCCGGGTACCCCATTCCGTGAAAGACCATTTGGTTTGCACCGGCTGCCATATTTTTATTAATCCATTTGAGCATTTCCAGCCAGGTTAGTCGGTAGCCTTCATTGGCAATAGCGCCTACCTCGTCAGCAACCACTGAATGGCCGCCAATATGCGCACCGCCAGCTACCATCCTGAAACGATCGTCGCCTTGATTGGATGGCCCAAACCCCAGAGATTCCCCATCAGGACCAGCAGCAACTGCGGCGGCTTTTACTATGTCAACTCCCAGCCCATATGCTTGTACCCGGTATGACTGACCAATACCAGACGCCCATGTCTGAAGGGGTTTTATATGGTTTTCTATATACAAGTGAGTCAGTGTTTCTTTAAAATCTGTCCGAATGCGATCACCCGTATTCGAATAATTGCCAGTACTGTCCGCAAACTCGTACTGGTTCAGGCTGTCATTACTTAACCCATTTACCCGGCTGCCAATGAGCAAGGGCAGATAAGGTGTTAAGTCGTAGCCCCTCTGTGTGTTGAAGGTTTCGAGAAATCCAGCTGTCCAGACTAATCCGCGATAATCCAACTCCAAAGAATCTTCAAAAATAGCGCCGCCATTTAGCCTCAATAACTGTCGGGTTTTGTCGTCCAACAACGTCTTTTCCCAAAATGAAATTAACGCGTCTGCTCCATCGACAGATAAATGATCGACCACATAATTTGGCTCATAGGTCACCACTCCCTCTTTGTTTTGTTGTTCTGAGCCACGCATCCAGAATGTGAAAATCTTCCATTCGCCCTCGTCAGGCGCCTGCCAATTCAGGGAATACTGACCTGTAGCATCCCGATGAAAATTCGTTATTACCTGTACAGACTCAGGATCAATCAATAACGCTTCCCGTTGCTTTGTAGTGACATTGTGAGGCATATCGCCCCATGCCATTAATATTGGCTTTACAATGTTTGCTGAACCCACAATCCTGGCTGCCGTTACGGCTACCAGAACGGGCGGATTCTCTGCTTTCGCTTGTTTTGACTGATACATATTGTTTGGCCCCGCTTGCTCACCGGACTCCTCATTCTGTGGCGCGCCGGGAGGAGGAGGCATCAAACTGTCTTTACTCAGTTCAAAATCAGGTAGCACGCCGCTGAAAGTGCCTCTAAATGCTGCAGTTGTACCGGCGAGCAATTCTTTTGAGGCGGCGTTATCAGTTGGCACAATCGTAGGGACAGCGGCAGGCCAGGCCGGACTAATAGTGGTATCCACCTGTAAACCTAAGTCATTTGCCGTGGTAAGAATACGTTTATACACTTCATTCCATCGCTGAGTGCCCCAGCCATGTGTTCGCATTTGCTCTCTGGTGTAATGGGTATCTCCCATGTGAATACAAATCTCAACCCCTTTAAAGCCCGCGTCGGCAATAGCTTCAAGCTGTTTAATCAGAACGCGATCCTCGACTTTAGCGGCAGGCAGCCACCAACGAAACATCGCACTATTCTTTGCACTGGGTTGGACTGGGTCTGTTAACGATACAGGCAACTCCTTGCCAGCCATTGCAATTTGGCAACTTGAAAAAATCAACATAAACAGAGTTAAACAGGCACGCATTTTTAATACTCAAAATTGTTATTAACTTGTTAAGTTATGCGTATTTTGTGCAGAGAATGTGCAGGCAATTTCATAGTTTCTACACAATTACCTGCTTAATTGTTGCTTCCGTATTGGTCAAAATCATTTTTGAATTGCACCTTGCCTGAGGACATTCCAGTGAAAAATAACAGCAAGTTCCAACTGTTTGTCGTGATCCCAACGCTGCTGATGCCAGCCTTCTCATTTGGTCAACCAACTGAAGTAGCAAAGCCACTAAGCCAGTTAAAATCTTACTGGCATGACACCCGTATAGACTTTTTTGAAACGGCTACAGACATGGGACAACATGCCGCCACTGAAGTATTTAGCTATCATTTTTCTGTTGATATTGCACAGATCAATGCGACGCCCATACCGCAGACTATCCCCTTGGAACTGTTCTGGAACGAATCGATTCAGGACAATGCTTCTGTTGCAACGCCAGAAGTAAAAGAACAGTTAATTAAACAAGGTTATGAATTAAAAGCGACTGAGGGTTATATCTTTACCCAGCAGGCTAAAGGAACCATTCCTTTAAAGTTGTTTTACCATCCGCAACTTAAGGACTATCGGGTGGTAACCGAGCATGGTGGTGAATCAGACGCCAGAGAAAACGGCTATCAGCTGATTGGCATTGAAGGGTATGTATACCCTCCTCGGCACTAACCGATAAAAAACAACGCCGCTTAGACTAAGCGGCGTTTATGTGAAGATTAGAAGTTATAGCGGAAGTTGGCACCATACATTCGAGGCGCTCCAGCCTGCACATCACCGGTACTTGCGCCCATTTTGTAGACCTCCTCACTGGCATTTCTCACCCACAGGTTGATGCTCCAGTTGCCAACATTCGGCGTATAGTTTGCGCTTAAATCAATCACATAATAGGAATCTATTAATGTATTAGGCGTTTCAAGTGCTGCGCCTTTATGATCGTCCAACCAACGCAAACCAGCTGTTGCCGTAATTACACCGGCATCTCCAATATAGAAATCCTGATCGATGTTCGCTTTTACCGTTAATTTTGGTGAACGCGGTAACGCGGCATTTTGCAGATTTGTTGGTGGATCAAAGGGGGTTAAGTGCAATTCAAATTCAGAAGTGTATTCTGCATCCAGATAGGCAAAACCAAAATTAACCCGCGTAGTACTGGACAATAATGCAATGGTTTCAACTTCTAATCCGCGGATTCTGGCTGTTGCAGCATTAAAGAATTGTACATAGAAATTTGCTGGATCAAGGAAGGGGTCACCCGCAGCATCAACTGTCTGATAATTATCATAGTCATACCAGAATAATGCACCGTTGACCTGCAAATTATTGGAAAGCCAGCGGCTTTTCATCCCAAACTCAAGGCTGGTCACTTCTTCTTCGTCAAACGTGCTGCTGTCAATATTCACACCAGTATTGAAACCACCAGGCCGGGTTGAGGTTGCCAGGGTAGCGTACCCCATCAACTCATCTGAGTAGTCCTTTTCCAAACCCAGTTTCCAGGTAAAGTTGTCGAAGGTGGTGCTGGCATCTGCAAACGGTGATTCTGCCGGATCATTGCGCTGGATAAGGCTCGCATCTTCAGAACTGTACCGGCCTCCAACAATGGCTCTGAAAGTATCACTAATAGGATACGTCACCTGGCCATAGATTGCTGTTGAACCTGCACCTCTCAGACAGCCTGCGCCCGCACAGGTGCCCGCCGAAACTGCCTGGTCCTGCTCCCGATCATAATAATAAAGTCCAACCTGCCATTGAACCCTGGCGTCTGCCAGTGAGGAATAACGAACTTCTGCAGACTGCTGGGTTAATTCATCACTACCGTAATCCGTTAAGGGCACTGGCAAAAATGGCAGGAAAATAGTACCGCCACGCTCGCTACTTGAGTAAGCTCCAATCAGTGAAAGGACTCCCGGCCCAACTGTGGTATCAAAATTAACCGTGTAGCGGTCTACATCAAAACGGTATTCCTGCTCGGGTACAACACGACTCGAAAAGTAGATATCACCCGCATCAAAAGAGGCTGCAGGCGTATTAATATCCGGACTGATACCGCCCATCTCAATCCGTTCCGCGCTAATTACCAATGATGTATCATCATTCGGTAAATAGGCAAATTTAGCCCTGACAGCGGTACCGTCAACATCTCCCGATCCCGTCGACATATAACCGTCACGATCGATGTCAGAAAATGCAACCCGGGCAGCCATAGTGTCGCTTAACGGTATATTGAGCGCACCTTCAAGTCGAGTATGCGAGTAGTTTCCTGCCTCAGCAACGATATAACCTTCAACTTCTTCAGTATCGGGATTTTTGGTGAGTACATTAACAACCCCTGCTGTCGCATTACGGCCATACAGTGTGCCTTGTGGACCCCGTAATACTTCCATACGGTCAAGGTCATAAAAACCAAATATGGCTGCCTGTGCACTGGAATTAAATGCGCCATCATAATTAACTGATGTTGCGTTCTCGCCCACATCTACCGGCATATCCCAACCCATACCACGGATATTGACTGCCGCGCCATCACCCACATCCTGAATGTTCACGCCAATCATGTCCTTTACCATATCCCCCATACTCACAAGCCCCTTATTCAGCGCTTCTTCACCACTTATGGTTGATACTGCGATACTGGTTTTTTGCAGGCTCTTAGCCATTTTTTCAGCGGTAACAGTAATCGTTTCTAGATTGTCTTTATCTGTCCTATCTCCCATATCCTGTGCATGCACGACGCCGGCGAGTGCAAAGGCTATAGGGGTTAAACACCCCATTGATAGTAGTGTGTGCTTTTTCATATTTTCCCTCTGAATCCACTAGGTTTGAAATTAGTGTGAAAGTAATTTCTTGGTGAGAAGGAAAGCTAAGAGCACAATGTGAACGAAATGTGGAGAAAATTAACAAAACAAACATATTTTTTACTTTATGTGAGTTTCGCAACTAACTAAGTCATGATTAATTCATGTTTACTCAGGCTATTTTCGAAACAAAAAAGCCCCGATAGATATCGGGGCTTTGAATGTGGTTGCGGGAGCAGGATTTGAACCTACGACCTTCGGGTTATGAGCCCGACGAGCTACCAGACTGCTCCATCCCGCGTCCGAAACTGTTCACGATTTTTCGTGTTGTTCTGTGACGCTAACTTGCGTTTATTCTGGTGTCAGTCACTTGCTTAATATACAAGTACTGAGATGTGGTTGCGGGAGCAGGATTCGAACCTACGACCTTCGGGTTATGAGCCCGACGAGCTACCAGACTGCTCCATCCCGCGTCTGAACTGGGTTGATACGACTTGCTATTACTGCCATGCCGTTCAAGTGGTGCGTATTATACATAGGGTTTAATGGTAAGCAAGGGGAGTTTTGATAAATGTTTCAAAAATTTGACCAACCGGTTAAATACCCACCACAACGGCTACTAAGCGAACGAAAATTATCTTTAACTAGGAATTTTCACTTCGCATACAGGTTCATTTTTTGCGCCAGTTTAAAATCCAACTCACTCAGCCCGTCAACATCGTGTGTTGTTAACGTTACATCAACCCGGTTGTATACGTTAAACCATTCAGGGTGATGTTTTAGTTTTTCGGCCCATATTGCCACCTGGGTCATCCAGCCAAAGGCACCAATAAATCCTTTAAATGTAAAGGTCTTGGTAATTTTATCGCCGTGTAACTGCCAGTAATGTTCACTCTCTACCCCTTCATTTAATGCAGCCAGATGAGCCTGAATTTCTTCTGCCGTTAATTTCGTTGCCATATCACACCTTTTTATTATTTGACGTTGTCACGTTACTGAATAATTTGCGATGAAAAAAGCCCTGCTTAACAACATTGTGTATCGGCCTGTAAAGGTGCCGTTGCAATGCCTTGAGAGATACCACAGAAATGATGTGCTGATGTAAACACTTCCTCTGCGACGTTCACTATGTCAGGCGCTAAGTATACAACTTACCCATACAACTGGTCGGATGATAAAGATAATTAATGATTAAATTGATTTTCAATTAATATAGCTGATACATTAAGGTGTTCACGAATTAAGGCACACTGTTATGAATCTGAATAGAATCGATTTAAATCTCTTCGCCGTATTTGATGCAATCTACACCGCGGGAAATTTAACTAAAGCAGCAGATATCCTGTGTATCACACAGCCGGCTGTAAGTAATTCACTGTCACGGCTTCGTGAGCTGTTAAATGATCCACTATTTGTTCGTACCGGTCATACCATGACGCCAACACCGGTTGCACAAAATATTATAGGGCCGGCCAGACAAGCACTGGAATTGTTGCGAAGAAGCGTTTTACATAGCCATGACTTTGACCCTGCCGTTGCCGAAAAAACCTTTCAGTTTGCTTGTAGGGATCTCATTGAAGCCAGTATCCTACCCCGATTAATCGCAAGACTTGAATCTCAAGCACCGCATATTGCGATTTCGAACTATGATATTGCCAGGGCCGACGTAACGAATGCCATGGCAAGCGGCCAATTAGACTTCTATGCAGACAGCGCAACACTTACCGATCCGTATTTGCAAAAGCGTAAAATTGCGGAAGATCGTTTAGTTGCAGTAGCAAGACCAGGACACCCTGCATTTTCAACGACATTAACACTGGATACTTTTCTTTCTCACGGCCACATTAAAATTGCGCCCAGAAAGGATCTCGACTGCGTAATAGATATCGAGTTGGCGAAATTGGGTTATCAGCGTCGGGTTGCAATGCAAAGCCATCACTTTTTAACTGTGCCCAGTGTACTGGTTAAAACCAACCTGATTGCCTGCCTGCCCTATCACCTGGCTAAGCACTACGATTTGGCCATTACTGATTTGCCGTTCAGCATGCAACCTACCAGCTACTATATATATTGGCATGTGAGTGCAACCGATGACCCCGCTCATAAATGGGTGCGAGAACAATTATTCAAAGCAGCAGAATCATTTCAAGCTGCCCCGCCAAAGTCAGAAGCAGCATAAAAGCCGTATTTCTTCATGTATAGCCTGCCATAATTACCTATTTATATTGGCAGGCTAACTTCCACATTTTACACAAACAATCCAAAAGCAAATAAAACACCACAATATCAATAATTTAAAAAACACTACCTTTTATTGAACACTTTTATCTCACGCTAAATTTTTATCTTTAGATCTAGCAAAGTATTTCTGGCACACACGCAACACTTTGTAAAATATGAAAATTTCAAAATAAAACATCCATTAGACACCATATTAAAGTATTCAAACAAATACCTTTGTATGGTGCCTGGCATTTATCAATATCGGCTTTCGTTGTTTAATTATCTCAACAAAACAAAACAACAAAACTTACTTAAACCATTAATTCTGCTTAGTATTTAGGAGCTGACCATGTTGAAAATCGTTAAGACTTCTTTAGTTATCGCAACTGCCTCTTTAGCGTTTGCCGGAACGGCTCATGCTGACGTAGAGGAAGCATTAGCTAACATCTGTAATATCGTAACTGCTGACGACAAGGGCGAACTGCGTAAGAAAATGCGTTCGGTTGAGTCTGACTACCGCCTGAAACTGCACGACTACTACGCGGGCATTTCTTGTAACGGTCAAAGCTTAATTCGCACCGCGATTGAGAATAACGCTGTTGAAGTTGGAACTTTGCTGGTGAAGAAAATGCCTAGCAAGGAACTTCAGGAGCCAGAGAAAGATGGTAAAACACTGCAAGCGTGGATCACTGAAAATGGTCACGATGGACACGCAATCACTGCAGCACTGCTAGAGCGCTTATAAGCGACAGAAACAATCACATGATAGCCATGTCACCATTTCAACATGGTTGCAGGGAGGTTTAGCAGTCCCCTGCATTAAAAGGCGCCTTACGGCGCCTTTATTTTTTCAACCTTTCACAAACAAACATGCCGAATAACTAAAACAACTCGATATCGCTGCTGAAGATTTGCTTTGTACTTCTGTCCATTACCTCAATACGATTTCTACCATTATTTTTTGCCAGATACAGTGCTTCATCCGCAATTTCAATGATCGAGGGGATCGGCGTTATCGGGTTTATTGCCGTTACGCCAATGCTGACCGTAATATTGCCCGAAGGAAAATCGTATTGCTGGACACGCAAACGAAAACTGTCTAACAATGACAACGCAGCCTGAATGTCTGTTTGATTAATAATAACTACAAATTCTTCGCCGCCATACCTGAACAGAAAATCAGCATGCCGAAACGACTTTCGCATTAAATTGGCAAAATGAATTAACACTTCATCCCCTTGCAAGTGCCCAAACCTGTCATTTACTTGTTTAAAATGATCAATATCCAGGATGGCAAGGAATGAACTGCGTTCTGATGGCATATTGCGCCGATAGAAATCAAGCACCTGTTCCAGGGTGGTAACAAAGGTTTGCCGGTTGTGCAGTTTGGTGAGCAGATCCCGCTCTTTTACATCAAAAAGATTAATCTGATGCTCGTATATACTCGCAAGCCCTTTGATGATCTCAAACTCGTAGTCGTTTACCATTCCCTGGATCAGCACCAGCTTTTCCGGCGGCTCATCTTTGTTTACGTAAATACAAATAAAAGGCAGGTCATTAATAGTGTGTTTTTCAACACCCGCGCTCCCCTCTCTGAAAACGAATTGCACAACAGACTGATATTCATCTTTAAAGTTTTCGTCCAATGATAACGGAAATTTTCTTATTAATGGCTCATTGGTTTCGTTGCCGGTATGTCTCTTACCCAGAATTTCATAAGAAGACACGTCCTTAATGTTGTCAATTTCCATTAACAAGGTGATAAGGGCGACGTTTAAATCGTGGAAGGTTTTTGATTCAATCAGCCTCGACGACAAAGCAAAAGCGGTCTGTAATTGCTCAAAACTCATAGGACTTCAGTTTCTTCACTTGTAAACAGTGTTGGCCGGTTTATTAAGCATTGTTTAGCCGTAAATAATCGTCAAATTTTAAGTCAATCTTTTCGCCAAAAACCCAAAAATAAATGCGATACAGCGGGCGCATTTAAATAAAAACACAAAAAATTAACAAATAAAGCATTTTTTCCACGTATAAAAAAACTGTATTTTAAAATACAAAACGCAAAACAACCCAACCTAAAACCTACTTTAACTATATGTATTTTAAAGACATTAGACAGAATAATGTAGATTCCCGCCGATATGCCCGCCCTCGTCCATTCGCAAAAACGTATAATGCAGAATACCCATGTATGGCACCTGCTGTTTTTTCATCCAATTTCGTGCGCTTTAATACACTTAACAAACAAACGAACTGCTACGTAAATAAATAAAACATCTAACGAGGATTTACCCATGTTGAAATTTGCTAAAACTGCTGCCCTGATTGTTACTGCTAGCCTTGGTGTATCTGCGACTGCGCAAGCTGATGTAAACGAAGCCCTGGCTAACATCTGCACTATCGTAAGTGCCGACGACAAAGGCGAACTGCGCAAAAAAATGCGCTCTGTTGAATCAGATTACCGCATGAAACTGCATGATTACTACACTGGTATTTCATGTAACGGCCAAAGTTTAATCCGCACTGCAATCTCAAATGATTCAATAGAAGTTGGTACGCTGCTTGTGAAGAAAATGCCAAGCCGTGACCTGCAAGAGCCGGAAAAAGATGGCAAAACACTGCAAGCCTGGATTAACGAAAACGGTTTGCAAGACCACGCCGTTGCTCAGGCTTTAACAGAACGTCTGTAAGAGATTTCGTGACACCATGTGTTCATGACACCAGTCAACATGGTAGCGAGGCGGAAACGCCTTGCAGATAAGGCGCCTAGTGCGCCTTTTCTTTTTGACATACTAAACATCTATAAAAGTATGAAATTGTATCAGCCCTAAATTTACGTATTAAAAAAAATACGCATGTATAAGACCCAACCTACCCTGTCACAACGAGATAGGTTTTAATGAAGTTACAGAACATGTGGGGGTGTCTGAGATGAAAACCATGATGAAATACATTACTGCTTTTTGCTTTATCAGTGTAGCACCGTTCGTAACTGCTGACGAACAAGCTACTAAATCAACTGAAGGAAGCACACTAAGCAAGGTACAAGTGGCAAAGAAGGCCAGACAGGATAATGATGGTTTACCTGTTCGCCAGCTAATTATGCATGCCCAAACCAGTCAGTCTTCAACGGTCAGTCATTTTAATAACGTTGTTGAAGCGCGCACACTGCATCTGCCAGCATTAACCCAGCTTCGCTAGACGTTCTCTTCATCAAAAGAGCGGGCATCCTTGCCCGTTTTTTGTTTTCTGCACCCATTTTCTTAGACTGATTCAATCTCATTTATCACTTGCCAACACTTCAATTGTTAAAAAATTGCGTTACACTGCGCCTACTTTGCTGTATCAGGGTAATGACAGGAACTCACAATGACCAAAGCCCGACCACTCTCTCCTTTACTACTTCGCAGTGTAATTGCATCTGTACCTTTATCATCACTTGCGTTTTCTGCGATAGCACAGTCAGAAGAGCCTCCCAAACTGGAAATAATTGAAGTAAGCGCACAAAAGCGAACTCAAAACCTCCAGGAAGTGCCTGTTGCCGTTACAGCATTAAATGGTACTGTGCTGGCAGAAAAGGCGGTTTTCGATATTTATGATATTGAGCGCGGTGTGCCTACGCTTTCGGCTTTCCAAAGCCAGAGTGCAACCAATAGCGCGTTTGCCATTCGGGGCATAGGCACCTCGTCACAAAATTTTGGCTTTGAGTCCTCAGTGGGTCTGTATGTAGATGGCGTATACCGCGCTCGTCAAAACTCCGTGATCAACGACCTTACCGACATTAGCACAGTAGAGATCCTGCGTGGTCCTCAAGGCAGTTTATTCGGGAAAAATACCCCGTCAGGCGCCGTAGTGATTAATACTCAGGCACCAGATTTCGACAACAGCGGTTTTTTCCAGGTCAGTGCGGGTAATTACAATACGCTTAATTTGAATGGTGCAGCGTCATTTACTGCAATCGATGACATCCTGGCGTTTCGGATCAGTGGATTTAGTTCACAACGCGATGGTTGGGTAGAAGACACAGCTCATCCTGACGCCGAGCTGAACAACCGTGATCGCTCAGGGATCAGACTACAGGCGCTATTCACCCCATCGCAGGATATTTCCGTAAGAGTGATTGCAGACTATGCAGAATTAGACGAACGCTGCTGTGCAGCACTCACATGGCGGGGCAATTTGCAGGCTAGCGATGTTGACGGAAAATTCGGTACTGATGCTATTTTGTCGTCGCCATTGCTTGGGGGGAGTATTTTTACTCGTGAACAATACTTTAATTATCAGACCGCATTATCCACATCACCTCGATCAGCCATGCAGGATAAGGGCTTGTCAGCCCAGCTTGACTGGCAACTCAATGATACATTAACCCTGGTGTCCGTAACGGCGTACCGTCAGTTTGATAGCTTTGACAATACCGACACAGACTTCAGCGATGTCAGCCTGTTGTCAACCACCAATGACGCTACCCAGCAAGCAGTATCCCAGGAACTGAGGCTTCATTATCAACAAACGGATTTCAACGCGATTGTGGGCGCATTTTTATTCCACCAATCGCTAAACTTAGCCTTTACCAATCAAATTGGCAGTGACTTCCCAACTTTCTTTAATGTAAGCGCCAGTGAGTTACAACCACTGGTAGACGGATTAAACACGCTAAGCGCGTTATCTGGTGGGTTTATTGCGCCTGCCGCACCAGCTACCCCCGGTGGAACAGCGTTTTATCATACCGCCAATCAGGATCAGGACAGTATTGCCTTGTTTGCGCAATCTGACTGGCAATTTTTACCCCAGTGGACACTCACAACGGGCATTCGGTTTACCCGTGAAAACAAGTCGTTAGACGGCCAGTACACCGAAACAGGGCCGGGCATCGACGGGCTTTCCATGAACCCGTCGGATTTCCCCAACCCATTTGCAGCAGGTCCGGCTTTGGCCGCAATTGGAGCAGCACTCAGCACTGGCTCGCTGCCTGATGCCGCCTCTCTGGCAGCCATTGCCCCGTTTCAAACTGCCGGGTGGGGGTTTTACTTTCTGAATACGGCTTCAGTGCTCCCCCGCCCGCCTATGCAGGAAGCGTTGTCGTATAACAACACCAGTGGCACGGTAAAACTGAGTTATCAGCCCAACAGTAACCAGTTGTTCTATGCATCCTGGGGCAATGGATTTAAATCTGGCGGTATCAACACCGACCGCATCGCGCCGGGCTTTGATCCTGTGTTCTTACCAGAGAAATCCAACGCTTTTGAGCTTGGTGTGAAACAGGATTTTCCAGAACACGATTTACGTGTGAATCTGGCAGTTCATCGCACCGACATCGAAGATTTTCAGGCTTCCACCTTTACCGGCACCGGTTTTAATCTGCAAAACGCAGGGACAATAGAAACCAAAGGACTGGAATTAGATATCACCTGGCTGCCGCTGGATTCTACACAAGTAACACTGAATTTTGCCCGCACACTGGCACACTTTGACGAGTTTGAAAACGGTACTTGCTGGGTGGCATACAGCTGGCACACAGGTATTGACGACCCAGGCAGGCTGCACCCTACCGATCCTTATTGTTCGCGAGCTGGCGACCGGGTTGGTTTTGAGCCGCAAACCCGTTATACCCTGGGTGTCGAGCAGTATGCAGATATATTTAACCTGCCCACTACCCTTCGCGTCGACTACCAGTATACCGGCGATCTGTTTCTTGATGACACGGCCGATCCGTTTAAACATGTCGGCGATTTTGATATCGTCAATGCCAGTTGGATGTGGGAACTGCCAGAGTGGCAAAGTCAGATTATTCTGTGGAGTAAGAATCTTTTCGATACCCAATACGTTGCAAAAAATGGGTTTGATGTACCAGTACAAACCGGCAAAATCATGGCTTATCCTGGCATGCCACGCACCTATGGCGTAACACTGCGAACGCAGTTTTAAGCCATACAACATTTTATTGAACGAGATCAAGGAAGATCTCAGCCAGTCAGGTAGGCTTATCTCATTACCCTAATTGCACCGTAATGAGACCTGAGCCCGCTATGATCCAAACACCTGATTTTTTTGACCCTGCTTTACTCAATAAATACAACTTAAACGGTCCTCGCTATACCTCCTACCCCACTGCTCTGGAATTCAACAACGAAGTAAACGACACCAGCCTGTTGGCAGCGGCTACCGATAGCCCCACGCGGGATTTATCGCTTTATGTGCATATTCCGTTTTGCCATCAGCTTTGTTACTACTGTGGCTGCAATAAAATCGTCACCCGGCATAACGACAAAGCCGACCGTTATCTGGATTATCTGGCAAAAGAAATTGCGCTCAGGCAAAAGGCTTTCAAACACTACAAAGTAGGCCAATTACACCTGGGCGGGGGCTCACCGAGCTTCTTCTCGATTGAACAACACACGCGCCTTATTACCATGTTAAAGCAGGCTTTTGATTTCAAAGCCAATGCCGAATGCAGTATTGAAATTGATCCGCGTCACGTAGACAAACAATACCTGACTGGCCTGGCAAACCTGGGATACAAACGCCTGAGCATTGGCGTACAGGATATCAACTTTGATGTTCAGCAGGCGATTAATCGTATCCAAAGTACCTCACATATTGCAGAACTGGTATCCCACGCCCGCGAAACCGGTTTCGATTCAGTAAATTTAGATCTAATCTACGGCTTGCCTCATCAAACCGAGCAAACTTTTAAAACTACCCTGGCCGCAGTGAAGGCCATGGATCCCGAGCGAATTTCATTATTTAGTTATGCGCATTTGCCAGACCGCTTCGCCGCACAACGGAAAATAAAAGAGGAATGGTTGCCCAGCGCACAAACAAAACTTACCCTAATGAAACTGGCCATGACCAGCCTCACTCAGGCTGGTTATGCACTGATCGGCATGGACCATTTTGCCAAACAGAATGACGAATTGGCCATCGCGCAACAACGCGGTGAGCTACACCGGAATTTTCAGGGCTATACCACACTGGGCGAATTGGACATGCTCGGTCTTGGTGTGTCATCGATATCAGCAATCTTCGACATGTACGGGCAAAATCCTAAAGCGCTCAACGAATATTACGCGGCATTGGACGCGGGTACCTCTGTGGTTATTAAGGGCACTCAGCTTAGCCGTGACGACATGATCCGCCGCGATGTTATCATGGCGCTGATGTGTAACCTGAAGGTCAGTATTGCCGACATTGAGGAAAAATGGGACATCGACTTTTATCCCTACTTTGCAGAGTCCATTGATAAACTCACGCCGTTCATTCAGGATGAACTGGTATCGGTAAGTGCAACGTCAATTGATGTTGACCCCAAAGCCAGATTGCTGATACGCATCAT
Source organism: Aestuariibacter sp. GS-14 (assembly GCF_006494365.1). Taxonomy (GTDB): domain Bacteria; phylum Pseudomonadota; class Gammaproteobacteria; order Enterobacterales; family Alteromonadaceae; genus Alteromonas; species Alteromonas mangrovi. The sequence goes on along the minus strand of NZ_VHIP01000002.1, from coordinate 287,984 downwards.
CAGTATGAGTTTTGATGCCTATTTGGCAGGTAAACTGCACCAACAACGCTACTCAAGAGTCATTTAACTACTCTGGCTGGCAGGCAATGTGCCTGCGCCAAAGTAGGCATACACGGCCTCGCCCGTTGCAATTGACAGTTGCCGGGCAGCAGGGACTTCCAACAACGAATACAAAACCTGATCTTCACATTGCAAGGTGAGCTGTTGCAGACCGCTATGTTGGTCGGTTGCAATACCGGTTACCGATACCTGCAATCGATTTACATACCCAACCTGTGCAGGGGCAAGTGGTACTTTTGAGATAAGTACATGCCGAGCATCCACCAGCAATGTAGCGCGGTCTCCAGGGTTTTCCATTGCCCGGGTTACTACCTTGTGTTTACCAATGGAAAACACCAAAAAGTCTGCTTCTTTTTCAACAACCGGCCCTTGCAAAATACTGCCCGTTAGCCCGTTAACTGTCTGGTCGGCACCGGCCCGGCTCAGCGCTGCTGCAGGCGCATCCTGAAGCACCTGCTGCCCATGCTGAATAACGGCTACCTCATCACAATAGCGGGCAATGTCCTGCCAGTCATGACTAACCCATATCACTTTGCAGGTGTGCTGAGTATGCTGTTGCAAGGCTGATAATACACGCGCGCGCAGTTGTGTATCCATTGCGCTGGTGCTTTCATCTAACAACAATACCGACGGTCTGGCCAGTAACGCACGGGCAATGGCAACTCGCTGGGCTTCGCCACCCGATAATGCGTTTACCGCTTTGTTTAGCAGCGAGTGACATTCGAAATCCTGAATAATCTGGCGTAGCTCTGCAGAATTAACCTGATTGCTACTTGCAACCAGTGCTAAGTTACCGGATACCGATAACGCGGGAAACAAAGGGGTCTGTGAAGACACCAATACGGTTTTAATGGATTTGCCATCCGTTGATGCAGCCCAATCAGTAAAGCCTGTTATTTGAGATGATTGCTCCAATCCGGCCAAGCTACGCATGAGTGTTGATTTGCCCGCACCAGACGGCCCCACAATGCCCAGCCAGCGTACACTTTCCGACAGAGATAACGTTACGTTCAGCCGGAAGTCACCGCGTTCAATATTCACATGGCACGCCATTGTGCGCCTCCCTTGCCCTGACGCCAATACAACGCAATAAGCAGCAGTAATGACACCACGAGCAGCACTGCGGCTAATTGATGAGCCTGCGTATAATCTAACGCTTCAACGTGATCAAACAGTGCAATAGAGGCAACACGGGTCTCGCCGGGAATATTGCCGCCTATCATTAACACCACACCAAACTCGCCAATGGTATGCGCAAAACTCAAGCCAGCGGCGATAAGCGCATGGGGAAGCATGGCTGGCAGGATAATGTAACGCCATCGAGCGGTTGATGGAACATTGAGCATGGCCGCTGTTTCTAACAAGGCTGGTTGGAGTTGAGAAAATCCTGCATGCAAAGGCTGTACGGCAAAAGGCAAAGAATACAGCACCGATCCAATCACCAATGCTTCAAAAGTAAACGCCAACGGCGAACCAAACAGCGCCTGCCATCCTTGCCCAAAGGCATTATTAGGTGAAAAAGCGATGAGTAAATAAAACCCCAAAACAGTGGGAGGCAGTACCAGTGGTAACGCGATAATTGCCTGAACCAGCGCTTTTCCAGCACCCTGCCACCGGCTCAGCCACCAGGCCATAGGTACGGCAACGACCATCAGGATAAGGGTAGTCACCAATGCCAGTTTTGCGGTTAACCAGATGGCCTGAATATCCATTAGCGCGACTCTCCCGTGGGGCTTACTGGTAAATATCCCATTGCCGACAACTGATGCTGCACTTCGTGCGACAGCAAGTAGGATACAAAATCACGGGCAATGTCTTTGTTGTGAGAACGCCCTACCACACTGAGTTTTTGAACAATATCGGTATGTTTTTCTGCATCAATCATAACGCAGGAGAGTTGGTAACTTACACACTGGGAAGCCGCAATCAACGCCAATTGTACATTGCCGGTTTGCCAGAATTGCAGTGTTTGCTGAATATTACTGCCTCGTATTAACCGGCTACCCATGTGTTCCCAAAGGCCCATTCCAGTTAAAAATTGCTGCGCGGCAAGGCCATAAGGGGCAAGTCGCGGATCGGCTATTGCAATGCGTGTCGAATCAGCGGCTTCTAACAGAGCGTTAACGCCGCTTTCGCCTGCCCCAATTAAAGCCAGCTGCCCGCGAGCATACGTTACAACATCGTCAGACTCGGCCAGCCCTTGTTCAACCAGCGCTTCAGGCCGTTTAGCATCGGCAGACAAGAACACATCAAAAGGCGCCCCATGCACAATTTGCGCAAACAAAGCACCACTGGAACCCACCGTAATGTGAATACGGTGGCCGGTTTTTACAAAATAACTATCTGCAATCATCGTTAACGGCTGAGCAAAGTTTGCCGCCACAGCCACATTAAGCGTAACAGCCTGAGTTTGGGGTTTTGCCTGCGTAACAAACAACAGACACGCCAATCCAATCAGCAGCCCGGTAATGCTTAGTCGCATGCATTATCCTGATTTTCACTAAGCCAGCGCATTGCAGCTTTGTCGTCGTTGGTTTTGGCTACCACCCAGGTAGCCTGATCACCCTGCCACTCTTTTTTCCAGATAGGCACGGACTGCTTTAACATATCCATAATAAAGGTTGCCGCTAAAAACGCCTGCTCACGATGCTGTGATGCCGTTCCTACCCATACAATCTGCGCATGGTTCGCCAGTTTGCCCACGCGATGAATTATGCCAGCATCAACAATGTCAAAACGTTGGCTGGCTTGTGTTAACAGCGCGTTGAGTGCCGATTCGGTCATACCGGGATAATACTCCAGCTCAATGCCCTGGATCCCGCCCTGTGCGTTAAAATCGCGAACCAAACCGGTGAATGTAACGATGGCTCCCGCGCCTTGTGACACAGCACCACCGCATAATTCATCGTAAAGCGCTTGCTGAGAGAAATCGTTTGTCTGTACCCGGGCAAACACCATTAACCTCCGGTGACGGGCGGAAAGAAAGCCACTTCATCGTGTTCATTAAGTTTCGTTTCGCCGTTACAGAGCGTTTGATTGTGCGCCATTAACACATTGCCCTGCAGAGCGTCATTCAGCGCCGCAGACTGTCGCATTAATTGAGTGCGCAACGCCGCAATAGTGGGCGGCTGAGGTAAAGAAATGGTGAGACTATCCACCCCCGCTATTTCGCGTACCTGAGCGAAAAATTTAACCGTTACCATGTTGCCAGTCTCCGGTTTTACCGCCGCGCTTTTCCAGCACGTGAATGCCGGTCATGATCATATTAGGGTCTACCGCTTTGCACATATCAAACAAGGTTAGAAGCGCAATATTTACACCAGTGAGTGCCTCCATTTCCACGCCGGTCTGACCTTTTAATTTACAACGGCACTGCACTACAATGCTCGGAGTAACCTCGTCAAATTCAAAGGTAATATCCACTTTACTGAGCGCCAACGGATGGCACAGCGGAATTAAATTAGCACATTGTTTTGCCCCCTGAATACCGGCAATACGCGCGGCGGCCAATACATCGCCTTTTGCCGCTCGATTTTCGCTTATTTCGGCAAAAGCCTCCTGCGACAACAACAAGGTGCCCTGGGCAATCGCCTCTCTGGCAGTTACCGCTTTCTCGCTGACATCCACCATATTGGCTTCGCCCTGTCGGTTAACATGCGACAAGCCCATTACATGGTGCCTTTCAGGTGACCAACAAAATTACAAGGGCGATGGGTACTATTGAGTTGCGATTGAATAATGCCTTCCCAGGCGGTTCGACACGCGCCGGTAGAACCGGGTAAACAGAAAATAACAGTGCGATTGGCGAAACCGGCGATGGCTCTTGACTGCACGGTAGAAGTACCGATTTCCTGATAACTTAAATAGCGAAACAATTCGCCAAAGCCATCGACGTCCTTATCAAACAACACGCGCAGTGCTTCTGGTGTCGAATCCCGGCCGGTAAATCCCGTTCCCCCTGTTACCAATACAGCTTCAACGGCCGGATCGGCAATCCATGCTGAAACAACGGCACGTTGCCGGTATATGTCATCGGCGACCAGTTCTCTGGCGACTACGTTATGGCCATCCGCTTCCACCGCCTGTTGCAGGTACTGGCCTGATGTATCGGTATCAAGCGTGCGGGTATCGGAAACAGTGAGAATGGCAATATTAACGGGTAGCGCTTCGGTAGTCATAAACGTCCTTAAAATTCTGCTGCGACGGGACTGTCAAATTTGGTACATTATGCGCTTTATTGTAACGCTATCAAAGTGCTAACTATGCCAAAACCACTCCGTTATGCCCAGGCTTTGCGCTATAACCGGCAAATTGTGCTACCGCAAATCGACCTGCAAGGTCAGGAGCGGTGGCAACACGCGCGGGTATTGGTGCTTGGCACAGGCGGATTGGGCTGCGCTGCATTGCAACACCTTTGCAGCAGCGGCATTGGCCAGCTAACACTGGTTGATGGCGACATAGTCGAAGTGACCAACCTGCCTCGTCAGTGTTTATTCAGCAATCAACAGGTGGGGATGCAAAAAGTCCATGCCGCCCGTGACAGACTACATGCAATCAATCCTGATTGCGTTATCCACACGATTGCGCAAATGGCAGACGATATGTTGTTGGATGAGCTCGTACCCGAACATGATATTGTACTTGACTGTACCGACAACCTGGCAAGCCGAAATAGTATCAATGCCCGTTGCTACAAGCACAATATTCCATTGGTAACCGGGGCGGCGATTCGTTTTGAAGGTCAGATCATGCTGGTTGACCCTGTGCAGGATAGTGCGTGTTACGGCTGCTTAAGCCAGCTCATTCAGCCAACTGAATTGTCGTGCACCGAAGCCGGTATTTTCTCTCCGGTAGTTAACCTGATTGGTCTGCAACAAGCCCATATCGCATTGTTGCACTTACTTGATAAATCCCCCACCCGTGCGGGCTTGTTACATACCTATGATGGCCTTAATATGCAGTGGAATCAATTTACTATTCCCGCTTATCAGGGTTGCCCGGTATGCCAGGCCAGCCACAAAGAGATCCGATAAACTATGATTAATACAGTGAGTAAGTCGCACATACGGGTGGCACAAAATGCCTCTGGCCGGGCCATGAATGTGCCGGTGTATCATATCAAAGGGATACGCCCCGGTCCGAAAGTGTATATTCAAAGTTCGATACACGGTGCGGAAGTACAAGGCAATGTGGTGATTTACCATTTGATACAATGGCTGCAAAACATGCCAATCAGTGGCGAAATCATTCTGGTGCCAAATTGTAACCCTGTTGGCACTAACATCAAGGCGGGAGAATATACGCTGGGTCGATTTGACCCGGTTAACGGCACAAACTGGAATCGCGGTTACTACTACGATGCCAACGAAGTGACAGCGTTTGCCAACACCGTAACGTCTGAAGAATCTGTTGCGTCAGTTAAGCAACGCTTTCGCGAGCACTGGCGTAAAGCCATAACGAACAAGCTTGCCAGCCCATGGGGGCTGGGGCTGGCTCAGCAACTCAATCTGCGCTTACAGCAAATGGCCGTAGATGCCGATTACGTGCTGGATTTACATAATGGTCCGGTGTCTACCCGTCATATTTATATTCCTGACTACGCCAAAGCCAGTGCAACACTGTTTAATTTTCCGCACTGTATTTTTATTCCCAATGTATTTGCAGGCGCGTTGGACGAAGCCACATTCTGCCCGTGGTGGACATTAACCACGTTGCTAAACGAACGCGATAAACGCCAGGTAGATTTTGGCGTGGAGGCCTTCACACTGGAAATGGGCAGCCAGGAAGTGATTGACTTCGACGAAGGTGAAATCGATGCCACCAGTATTCTGAGTTATTTAACTGCCAAAGGGGTATTACCGGAAAGCCAATTGCAGCCCGCCAATATGAACCGCGTAGGGGTAAACTTAAGCGACTATAAAATTCTGTATACCCAGTGGGGAGGCATGGTGCAGTATTGTGCCAGGCCCGGGCAGCACGTGAAGCAAGGCGATATTCTGGCAAAAGTACTCAATATTGACGAACTGGATAACGAAAAAGGCAGTTTTGATATCACAGCCCCTTGTGACCTCATTCCAATGCTGCACTTCCCGTCGGCATCCGTGTTAAGCGGTACGCAACTTTATAAGTGCTTCACCAACTATTTTACGCTAACTGAAAAGGCGTAAATTCGCAGAACAAAAAACGCCGCTCATTTATAGCGGCGTTTTTTGTACGTATTTAAATTGGCGACCCCGGTGGCAATGGAAGCGGTTTAAAGGCCATCGACCACTCTCCGGTATCCCAGAATCGATTTAAGTAATGCTCCAGCGCGCGGTAATGCGCCACATCATCTTCATCTTCGAGCCATTCAGTTAGCGTCATTAATTCTGCAGTGACCGCAAGCTTAACTTCCGGTGCCGTATCCTCAGCCAGTAACGCTTGCACAATAGACTGAACCGCTACCATTTGCAGGCGTTTGGTGAGGTTGTCTTTTACATCCTTTTTGCGATAAAAATGTACCGACAGAATTTTTCTCACCACGTCGTCCACGGCCGGAATACTTGCTTGCAAACTGTGTTGATATGCCAGCCGATTCAGGCGCTCAGGGTGTAGTAGCAAAGACAAACTGAACGCTGCCGCGCTTTCGGCTGCACTAACCGGATCAAACACCCGCCCCATTCTGCCGGTAAATTGTTCGCGGGTTTGCGCTTCGGCAAAGGTAGGCGGTGGCAGTAATTTAATAATGGATTTCGGCAGCGTCAGCATCTCTGGTGCAGAAGCGTCTACCAACCGAATCATGGCATTATTCTGCGTACTCGCCGACACAAATTTTATGCCTTTCGGACTGGCATTGTCCCCCTTATTTTCGTAATCATACTCAATGCCACCTACTTGTTTTGCAACTGCCTCAAGCTGATATCGGTGAAGCAGGTAAACCGGCACCAATGCATTTTCCAGCGACGACAAACTTGCGCCTGCCGGCAGGGTGTTGAGCCCCATTTTATTGAGCGCAATGCCACGAACCTTAAGCAGATGATCAAACTCTGCAATCGGATCTGCACCGTTGTCCCACAGATGACCATCGGTTGAGCCATGATGTGATGCGCGCACGTCCTCGTCAGATTTATATTTAAGCCCTGCTGTACGAGCCTGACTCACCAGCGCCTGTAATGCAGACGCTTCATCAGTTTCTTCGGCAAAATCCTGGTATCCGTAGGCAATCACGTAATCATCCCAGGCCCCCATGCCCACATCATAGGCATCATCCAGCGAAATAACATCGCCATTCAGGGTGATCGTAGGATGTGGATAGTCCATCACTGATTCACGGCCGTTCTCACTGGCGGCAAAGTTATGTGCGATGCCTAAGGTATGACCCACTTCGTGTGCCGAAAGCTGACGAATGCGCGCCAGCGCCATGTCGCGTTGTGCAGAAATATCGCCCCCCGTTTCAGTAAAGGGACTGGTTAACCCCAGCGCGATCAAAAAGTCCTGACGAACACGTAGCGAACCCAATGTGACGTGCCCTTTGATAATTTCACCGGTACGCGGATCAACCACTGACGAGCCATAAGACCACCCCCGAGTCGCACGATGCACCCAGTTGATCACGTTATAACGAACATCCATTGGATCAGCGTCCTCGGGTAACACTTTTACCTGAAACGCATCTTTATATCCGATGGCTTCAAATGCCTGATTCCACCAGCTTGCGCCTTCGCGCAATGCACTCATCACTGGCTCAGGAATGCCAGGATCAAGATAATAAACAATCGGTTCAACCGGTTCGCTTACGGCGGCAGTCGGATCTTTCTTTGCCAGACGGTGACGACGAATAAACGCCTGCTCCATCGGCTCAGTAATGGGTGCAGAATAGTCCTGGTAAGCGTGTTTCCAATAGCCTGAAAACGGATGGAAGGCACGAGGTTTGTAACCTTCATCTGGTAACGCAACAAATGAATGATGTAAATGCACGGTAACCGAATCAGCATCTGGCGTTACTTGCTGCAAATAAGCACCTGTGCCCTGCCCGCCAAAGGTTACCAGCGCTTCAAGTTCGGTATTTTGAGCAAATACCTTGGTGCGTGGTAAATACACACCACTGCGTTTTGCATCGCTTTTAAAGGTCCCCTGATTGGCTTTTTTTAATCGCTCGGCAATGCCGTGAATATCGCTGAACAATTGTTCGGTGTAGTCAATTAGCACGGCGCCGTCGGTTTCAGCCTGAATCACAAAGCCCGCGATAACCGAATCGGCAAACGCTTCATCGATGCTGGCTTTCTCGGCTGGATTATCAGCGCTGGCCCGGTAGTCGGTATTCAGTTGTTTAAGCAATAGTTTGTTGCCGTAACGCTCAAACTGAACCAGTCGTGTTGCGCCTAACTGGCCGCGATCCAGGCCGATGTCGTTTGATCCTACGCCGTGGGGCAAACTCGACTGAAACAACAATGGCTCATTCAGCGCGCTGATTTGCAGATACACTTTGTCATCTGCAGGATTGTAATAAAGGGGTATAAACCCATCCTGCTTTTGCATGGATTGGGTAAATGATGTAATGCTGGTTGCAGCTAACGCTACGTTGCTCATTAAAAGAGCGCAAAATACAAAGAAGAGCGTGCGCACAATATTCTCCCGAACCGTTTCCCATGAATGTGTGATTGTTATGACGCACTGCAAATTGCAGGCTGATTTTTGTTCCAACTTACCCAACTTTACCGGGTAACACCATGCTCAAGTGACAAATCGACCAACTAAGCCGATGAAACTGTATAGCGATTCGAAAATCTTGATCCAGATCGCGCCGTTGTCAGCAGCCCTTTTGATTAATCGCTAACTAAAAACACGCTTGATCTGTATCAAGACGTTCCGCGCGTTCACTGAGTAATCTGGCAAACATTACAAAATCGTTACATTCGATGCGAAAATGGGCTTACAGTTTCAACAACACCATGTCACCGAAGCACAGAATACGCTCTTTCATGAGCGCTTACACAGTCAGTTATCGTCGGTTGACCAGGAACTGCTTCGTCCTTGCTATGACCAATCGGTGGTCAGCTTCGGTGCCGAGCTCGAAATGTATCTCATCGACCGGCACTTCATGCCTGCGGCACTGAACGAATCAGTGTTGAGTAAAGCCCGGGTAAATGGACTTCAGGATGAGCTGAACCAATACAATATTGAATATAATCTCGAGCCGGTTGTTGCCAGCGAAGTCCCCTTCTCTCAACTGGCCGCGCAGTTAAGGCATGCAACCAGAGCCATTGATCAAGCCGCCAGTTTATACGATGGTCATGCGCTTGCTATTGGCATCTTACCCACGTTATCGGCGCAACACCTTACCCAGGATTTCCTGACAAACCGGCCCAGATATAAAGCACTGTCTAATGCACTGAAAGCACTAAACAATGGCCCGTTCAACATCGATATACATGGCCTGGACACAATAAAAACCCGTTGTGAAGAAGTGACCCTGGAAGGGGCAAATACCTCATTTCAATTCCATCATCGGGTGCCAGTGAGTCGCTTCACGCAGTGTTACAATGCTGCGCAATTAACCTCGCCACTGGTGCTGGCACTGGCAGGTAATTCGCCGTTTTTTATGGGCAAGCGACTCTGGCAGGAAACCCGCATTGCGCTGTTTAAACAATCCATTGATTACCGCGACCACTTTAGTGGCCGCTGGCGACCGCCTTCCAGGGTTAATTTTGGCAACGGCTGGTTACGCCAGGGTATCGCAGAATGCTTAACCGAAAGTGTTGCACTCTATCCACCCATTCTGCACGTCACCGCAGAACGAATGAATAATACCGATAACCGATTTGGCGAATTGCTATTGCATCATGGAACAGTTTGGAGCTGGAACCGGGCCATACTGCAGCCCGGTGAAAATGGTCATGTAAGAATTGAATATCGCAGCCTGCCAGCGGGTCCGACGATTGACGATATGCTTGCTAACGCTGCCCTGCAAGTGGGTTTGGTTGAATCGCTGTCTTACGATTGCGAGAGTTACCTGCAACGTTTGCCATTTCGGTATGCCGAGTACAACTTTTACCGTTGTGCGCAATATGGACTCAATGCCAGGGTTATCTGGCCTGGCAAACACCAAACCGCCTTGTCAGAACACCGGGTTACCGATGTTATTGCCGATTTATTGCCCGTTGCTGATGACGGACTGGCACTGGCAGGGGTGAGCCGGGACGAACGGGATCGCTACATGAACATTATTGAGCATCGCCTGGCCGCAAGACAAACAGGTGCCAGTTGGCAATTGGATACATTCAATCGATTGACTGCCAGTGTTGCACCGCATCATGTGTTGCCTGAACTGTGTCGGCGCTACTATCAACTAAGCCAGGATGGGCAACCTGTTGCCTGTTGGGAGTAATCATGGGATTTGCGCATATTGTCACCCCCACGCTACCAGGATTTCAGCTACTTAACGCTGATGAGATAAGCTTACCCGCTACAAGCTTCCAGTTTTTACAGGCGCTGCAAGGCCCTGCAATTATCAGAATAAAAGGAAAAACGCGACAGCGCCGCGCCGTGATCACCCTGTTACATGGCAATGAACCATCGGGCTTCCTGGCATTGTACAAATTGCTTCAAGAGAAGTTTCAACCATTTGCGGATACCACTTTTTTCGTCGTATCAGTGCCTGCTGCACTGGAAGCTCCAGGATACCGATACCGGGCACTGCCGCAACACAAAGACATCAATCGCTGTTTCAAGCCACCCTACAGTGGTGAAGACGGACATCTTGCCAAGCAGGTTATCGATTATCTGGTCGATCTCGCGCCCGAAGCCATCATAGATCTGCACAACACTTCAGGCAGTGGTCCAGCCTTCAGTGTCAGCCGCAGGCTTACCGCAAAACATCAGGCGCTTGCGTCTCACTTCACCCGCTGGTTTATTCACACCGACATTGAGCTGGGTGCTGTTATGGAAGTGCCTTTTTGCTGCCCGGTTGTCACTATTGAAGCCGGAGGTGCACAGGATGACATTGCGCATATCAATGCTTATGAGGGTTTAAAATCGTATCTGAGTGAAGAAAATGTGTTTACCCAGCGCCAGCACATTGAAGTGTTGGGGCAACCCCGACGTTTGGAAATACATAAAGAAGCGTCGCTGGCCTTTGCCGAGAGGCCGGTATTCGGTGCCAGTATCACCATTCGCCAGGATATCGAACAACGCAATTTTGGTACCACACAACCGGGTGACATTCTGGGCTGGGTTGACCATGCAAAACTCGAACATTTCCGTCTGGGAGGTCATCAGCGTGGCGAACTGGTAGAACATTATTTCAGTGCTGACAATAACCAGCTCACCGTTACAAAACCGCTCAAGTTTTTTATGGTCACCACACGCATTGACATCGCCAAAAGCGACTGTTTACTTTACTTCATCGAAACCGACTAACTGGCATTACACTATCAAGAATTACCCGATGACGCACCTTGAAACAAGGGCGCTAGCGCTTGTTTCATCCCGGTTTTGCGACGTTGTTGCAAGGCAACCGCAGTGCGCAACGTTTCGGTTGTAGTTACAAGAACACAGCCTCGCTTGGCCCTGGTGAGGCCGGTATACACCAATTCACGGGTACAAATAGCCGCCGCCTGTTTTGAGGGTGGTTCAGGTAAACAAAGTAATAGCTGGGCAAATTCCGATCCCTGGGACTTGTGAATGGTCATGGCGTACACAGTTTCAAATCGGGGCAACCGGGTAAGTGGCACTGCGCGAAACGCGCCGTTGTCGGCTGTAAACCAGGCTTTCAGTTGGCCATTTGCAGCAGGCCATACAATGCCAACATCGCCATTAAATAACCGCATACTATAGTGATTTTCTACCACCATAATGGGCTTTCCGCGGTAAAACTGCCCGGCCGTGCCCGTAGGAGACATCAGGGTTTCGATGCGCTCATTGAGTGCAATCGCGCCAAACTCGCCTTGTCGGAATGGCGTTAACCATCGCACATTTAGCAGGGCTTTTATTGCATCACTCAAACTGCCGGCCTGATTAACCGGGTCAAAGCACGCTTTCGCCGTTTGGGCAAACTGCTTTTCCAGTGCCTGAGGTTCGCACATAGCCACCCCTTCAATGTCGGCCACAGCTTTTGATTTCACGCTTTCCAGACTACGCACTAAAGTGTGCGTATCACCGGCGGAGATTGCACTGGCGGCATCGGCCAAATCCCCGCCAAATCGCTGTGCGTTTATCAGGGTAAAATGACAGTCTGGCTCATCCTGCTTGTCGGTGTTAGCCAATGCAGGCAAGTGAGGACACAATCTGGCAAATTGCGCCGCCGCACTTACTGACACAGAGTCGCAGGCACTTTTGTTCATGGCCGCAAGGATATCACCCAGCACATTACCCGCTTCAACAGACGGTAGCTGATTCGGATCGCCCACTAAAATAATGCGGGTATCTGGTCCCAGGGCCCGGAACAACCGTGCCATCAGTGCCAAATCAATCATGGAGCTTTCATCCACTACCACCACATCTGCATTCAATGGTCGGTCGGCGTTTGCCCGGCAGTGAATCCCCCAACGCGGCATGCCCAGTAAACGGTGTAAGGTCATCGCTTGCTGGCGAATTTTATCGCCTAATCGTGCCAACGGCTCATTACCCATAAAGGTACTCAGTGCTAAATCAATCGATTCAGACAAGCGCTGTGCCGCTTTGCCCGTTGGCGCTGTAAGCATAATAGACAACTTACCATCCCAAGCCGCTTGCATGGCCATGAGCAACCGTGCAATGGTGTAGGTTTTTCCTGTGCCTGGCCCACCGGAAATAATCGCAAATCGCTGATTCACGCTGAGCGCAGTGGCGACTTGTTGCCAGTCCTGCTCATCAACAGACTGTGTGTTGAATAACGCAGGCCACAACGCAGCAACCCGCTGATACTGCGTGTCATCCAATGGCACGGGTAACAGCCTGGCTTCAATCCCCGCTTTTATGTCCTGCTCAAATTGCCAGTAGCGCGCGCTGTATAAACGGTGTTCGAGCAGATGCAGTTTACCGTGTAACACAGGTGACTGAGCCAACGATTGGGCTATCTCAAGTAATGCAGGTAAACACGCAAAGTGCCAGCCTGAACCGGTTTTGTCGGGTATATCAAACAATGTTTGATCAGCAATATCGTCCAGTAATAAACAAGCGTTTCCCTGACGTTGACTCACGCTTAATGCAAGCAACAAATGAAAAGCCGATGTCAGCTCGGTTGTTGGCCAGGCAGCGTCGTTTTTCAACAAATCACACAAGGTTTGCGCAAAGTAATGATCAATGGCTTCGATGTCGGCCAGCGCTGCACTGCATTGGGAAAATCCGGCGTACATTATATTTCGCTCCCTGTTTTCGGAACTGACTCCACGAGCGTTTGGCAACCGGTGAGAGCTTGTTCTACAGCCAGCACCATGCTCACAGGTAACGCATGATAAAACACACCACTGTGCTCACTATGTTGTGCCGACATTCCTCGCAGGTAAAAATAATACACGCCCCCCAAATGCCGCTCCGGGTCGTAGTGAGTAATACGTTTTGCCAAAAACCGGTGTAACGCCACACTGTAAATCAGGTACTGCAGGTCGTAATTGTGCTGCATGTTATTGAGGGCCAGATTATCTGGCTGATAATGATGCCCCCCTACTCCCAGAAAGGTTGATTTGTAATCGGCTATGTAATAACGGTCACCGCGCTTAAAGATCAAATCGATAAAGCCGTGCATCATACCAGCCAATAAACTCCCTTCCAGATTCACTGGCAACGGTTGGTCGAGCACCGCCGCTCGGTGCTGCGCCAATACTTTAGTCAGCGCATTGCGTTTTACCGCATTGAGTGGAAAATAAAATTCCGCCTCGCGCAGGGTATCGTGCAATGGCAACATACTCATGCTAAAGCTATCGCCGTTAAAGGCGTCGCGTAACGGGGTATTCAGTACATCTTCCAGCCAGTCAAATAATGCCGGTTGTTCAGCCTCGCTGATGCCGTAGCGCTGCGCAATTACAGGGGCAGTCTCAAGCCAGTCAGGTTCCCTGAAATCCAGCTCTTCTAATACATCGTGAAGCAGGTTTCCACTTTGTGCGCCCGGTTGAAGCGTATACCGCAGCTGAGCACTTTGATCTGGCGATACAACTGCGGGTTCCGGCGCTGTGGCTTCATTAATTTCAGACTCGCGCTGCCGGATCCGCGTATGCGCAACTTGTCGGGTTAAGGCTGAAAATGAGTACAATCGCCATGGGTCGTCGAGTGCGCGTTCAAACCGTTTACACGTAAGCGCAGTGACAGGCGGTGTGCGCAGCACAAGATCTCTGTCGTCCACTGCTGTAATGCAGGCTGTATGTCCTTCGCCTTCATTCACTAACGCCATAATCGCGGCCTGCCAGCTATCAAACTGCTCGCGAGCCAATATGTTACCCAGCGACGATAATTCGCTTTGCAACGTGTCCGCCACGCCTAAATAACAGCGATGCGAAGAACGCGTTATAGCCACATACAACAGGCGCATGCTCTCCGCGTCAGCCTCGCGCTTCACCCGTTGCATCAACGATGCCCCCGGCCCCAGCTTTAGCTGCTGCTGAGCGTTGGCCTCATCGTAGTAACGCACAATATCGGCTTTTACTTTGCCAATGGTGGTGGGATCGCGGTATTCCGATGCGAAAGGTACAAACACAATGGGATATTCCAGCCCCTTTGAGCCGTGCTGCGTCACAATTTGAATCAATCGGGCATCACTTTCCAGTCGCTGAATCTGTTCTTTAGCCTGATCGGGATGAATGACCTGCCTGCGCAGCCAGTTCAAATGATGACTGGGCTGAGGATAACCTTTGGCCGCTTCCTGTAACACCTCGGCTAAATGCTGGTAATTGGTAACACTGCGCTCAGCATTGGTGTCAGGCGGCATGTACTGATGTTGCAGTAACGCCAGGATAAGACTTAACACACCTTGCTTCTGCCACACATCACGCCACTGGCTGAACTGGGTGAGCAGCGCATCCCAGTCGGCTGCATCGTCATTTTGCAGTAATTCGTGCACTTTGGCGGCAGGCAAGCCGATTAACGGACTGGCCAGAGCAGACTGTACTAAACGCATATCATGAGCATGCCAGATAGCATCCAGCACGCGCAGCACATCGGTCGCTTCTGCACTGTTAAACAAATTGGAACGATTTGACAAATACACACTGGGTAATCCGTGATGCGACAACGCCTGTTGAACAATACGGGCCTCGTTACCGCTTTTCACCAGAATCGCAATATCGCCAGGCTGAGTGAAACGCTCTCCCAGCTTCACTTCGCTTAATAGTCGCAAAACTTCCCGGGTTAATAATTGCGCTTGCGCGCTGCGTACTTCGCTTTTGGGCGGACCAGACTGCTTACCATTTGTTTGCTCAGGATCGGGGGGTAATAGCAGGAAAGTCAGCGCCGCCCTATCAGCTTTAGGATCACGAAGTGGCACACTGGCCGCCTTCGCGCCCGGACTGGCATTGACAGGTTCATAACCAATCTCAAAATCAAATAGATCCCGTCGCTCGCGATGTAACGGATTTCCCCAGAATAAACGGTTGTATGCATTTACCATGGGGGCAACGGAGCGCCAGTTGGTGTCCATCACCCAGCGGTATCTGGCTTGTCTGGCAGCGGCCAGATAGGTAAAAATGTCACCGCCGCGAAAGCCATAAATGGCCTGCTTAGGATCGCCAATCATCAGCAGGGCATGACGGCCCTGCTCCGTTGCTTGGGTTGAATAAACGTTGGCCAGAATGTGATACTGATCCGCGTCGGTATCCTGAAACTCATCCACCAGCGCGACCGGGTACTGACTGCGCAATTGCGCGCTTAAAGGACTTTCCGGCGAGGTAATTCGCTGTGCCAGCATACGAATTAAATCGTTAAAATCCACCGATTGTAATTGCGCTTTTTGTTTTGCCACATGGGCGCGAATAAAGGTGATCGCTTGCAGCACAACCTGTAGTGCGGGCACTTTACTCAGTTGTTTACTTTGCGCTTCGTTTAGCTGTTTGAGACTATCGTTTAAGCGCGCGCGAAAGTCTTTTAATGGTTCGATAGCCGCTTTGGCTTCTTCCATGCCCTCGCGTTTACCTTTAAACCGGTTGCCGTTAACAAACTGACCGACTTCTCTGGGTACAGTAGAAAAATCATTGCCCTCCAGCCAGTTTATAATGATGTCCCATTCCTGGGCCCGTTCAGGCTTATCCTGTATCACCGTATCTTGAAATAGCCCTGACTGGGTAAGCAGTGACGAGCATATCCCTGCAGCCTCTAGACTGTAACTGACAGACAGGCTTTTTAACTGCTCAGCAAATTCTTTGTGAATGGTTTGTGTATCGGTGCAACTTATTTCGCCCGTGCTATCAAACCAGTTGCCAAACCGGCGAATAAAGCGTTCTGGAGAATGCCATTTGTGTTCTTGCAGCAACACAAATGCCTGTGCATCGTTACTGATTTTACGAAAGAAATCCTCGCACGCGAGCCGGTATAATTCGCGGGTATCGGTTGCCAGCGATAGCTCCAGTGGCGTTGCCGAGGTAAAGGCCATATCGCCCAGCACCCTGTTACAAAAACTGTGTATGGTAAATACCGCGGCATCATCAAGTTCGAGTAGCGCCGCTTGTAACAAAGCAATGCCTTCGGCGCCGGGGACAGCTTGATATACCGACAACATCACCGGATCGGCTTTATCGGGTACACCTTGTTCATTGGCTGCATGCCAAAACGTCAGTGCTTCACGAAGCGTAGCCGCAATCCTGCCGCGGATTTCTTCAGTGGCCGCTTTGGTAAAGGTCATCACCAGTATTTGTTGTACGGGCAAGCGCATTTCCAGCAGAAACCGTAGGTAAATACGCGTGATATTAAACGTTTTGCCGGTACCAGCACTGGCTTCAATTAAATGGCGACCGGTAAGGGGCAACTCAGCCACATTCAGATGAGACAGACTCATGATTTGGCTCCTGCCATCGCCTGGAAAAAGGGTTCATAAATACGCGCCAGTAACGACAAGGGCAATGAACTTGCCTCCGGGAGGATGGGATAAAACCAGGCAAGATAAGGATTGTGCCCCAACACGCTGAACTCATTATTGGGATCAGTAAGCGATGACCAGCGCTTTTCTACTTCCGGACCTTGCTGCCATTCAGTACTGTCTGTTCGCATATTGGCATGTTTTGCCAGCAACTCACCTAATGCCAGATGCACAATGGTAGGCGACTGTTCAATCTGACTAAACGCCAATGATAACGATTCCAGCACCTCGTTAGCCATGTCGGCCGACATCGCTGGCAGCGTAATGGACCTGGTAGGATAGTTGTCTTTTTTCCAATCCACGTAATACAGGGTAAGCGGTAGGTTTACACCTTCGCTGTTAGCCAGCAGCAGCGTTAACCACGCCTGGAAACTGCGATGCGTGGCGTGTTGTCCTACGTGGTACATGACCAGGGCGCTGTCGCTGTATTCACAGTACGCTGAAAGCTGTAACTGCCCATTGTCAAACTGGTAGTAACCTCGCGAAATGTTGTGTTGCGACACGGTGTCGGCCAATACCTGAGCAGCTTGCTCCCATTGCAACAGTTCCAGCTCGGTAGTGGGCGTTTGCGGTACCCGCCCGCTGAGTTGATAGCGCGGCGTGAGGGAAGCTGCCTGGCTGTTGGTGCGATAATGTTCCACCATGCCCTCTACAAACTGATATCGCGTTAATTTATCGGTTTCAAACGGTTCGGCGTCACTCAGTACGTTATCCTGTTGAACCAAAGACACACCCAGCAGCCTGGCTAGCCAGGCTAATGGATCGCGAAAACACTGGGTAAGCTCGTGAGTAGTAAGACTGCGCTTTTGCACCGCCGTAGTCAGCTTGAGTGTGGTGCCCTGCTCCTGTTTATCCGGTGGATTCACCATAGCCTGGGCAAGTCTGAACCAGCCAGCGGAAAACCCCGGTTGTGCCGCGGTAAATGCACCCGGGCTAAATGGATGCAAAGCAACCTGCTGTAAAGCCTGTTTGGTGTGCCAGTCATAGCCTTGCGATAAGTAATCCATTAGTTCCTGAAGCACCAGGCTGGGCTGACGCTCGGAGTTATCCTGCGCACTGCGTCCCTGATAGCTAAGATACAAATGCTGTCGCGCAGAGATCAGGGCTTCTAAAAACAGGTATCTGTCTTCCTGTCGGCGCGAGCGATCACCCAGGCGCGCCGGGCTGCGCGCCATGATATTAATGCTGCCGGGCGGGTTACTGCGAGGAAACTCACCATCGTTCAAGCCCAGTATGGCAATGACCTTAAACGGAATACTGCGCATTGGCAGCATGGAGCAAAAGGTTACCTGACCGGTCATAAAGTGGTTGCCGGCATCGGGAGTACCAAATCGCTTATTCAAGATATCCCTGACTTCAACCAGGCTAAGCGCGCCGTTAAAATCAGCCTGTTCACTTTGCAATGTTAAATCAGCAATGGCTTTACCTATGCTTTCCCAGGTGTCATTGTCTTCTTGCGCCGGCGTGAAACAATCGTCTCTTAACTGAAGCAAGTAGTCGGTCCATTCAAGTGGTGTGCGGGCCTGATGCATGCGTTGAGTATGGTTGGCCAGTTGTTCCAATACCAGCATCAGTCTGCCCAGCTCCACACTTTGCTGCCCTTCTACATCGGGCACGGTTACGCAATCTGCCAACAACTGTTCGCGATCTTCCGCCACCATCCCCAGCATGAGTCGTTTAAAACCCCAGGACCAGCTAAACATCGGGCTGTCGGTGACCTGTTGTGAACTTCGCGCCTTGTGCTCGCCATCCAGCCCCCAATGAATGTTTGCTGCTCGTAACCAATGTTCTATCACCAGCAAGCTTTGTTCGGTTAGACCAAACTTCTTCTGCAAGGGCGACAAACTCAGGTATTCGATAATCTGGTTTACGCTAAAGCGGCTATCGGGCAATTGCAGCAACGATAAAAACGCCGCTATCAAGGGCTCTGCATCCAGCGGCGAACGATCTGCCACACTGCAGGGGATCCGGGGACTGGCATCGTCCTCAAACCGTTGCTGACCGACTCTGGCAAACACAGCATCAATAAACGGTGCGTATTGCTCGATAGCCGGACACATTACCAGCACATCTTTAGGTTGTAGCCTGGGATTGTCGTTCAATAAACCGAGTAAATGCTCATGCAGATGCTGAACTTCACGCAATGCGCTATGCGCCGAGCTGACCACAATACTGCGATCATTGGCTTGCCAGCAGGATAGTCCGTTTGCATTGCGCGCTTCCAGAATATCCTGCTGAATCAGGTGTAACATCAGTGGCGCCTGGTTTTCTTCTTCCGGCGCGGGCGCATCGAATGCACTGATTTCATAACTGTCTAACTGAGTTAACTGATTAAATAAGTCACGCCCTTGTTTACCCAGGTTAGCAAGTAGTGGATTATCCTGATTTTGTGCCATCCAGGCTTCAATGCCTTGCTGTCGCAGGATCCGGGCCTGCTCTCCCCGGCTCGCCACGTTACCCCAGTAATTAACGCACGGGTTTAAATGAAATACGTGTACATCGATCACCGCAGACAATGCATCCAAAAAACCAACAAACTGCGGTGCCATGGTATTAATAGCAAACAGAATAATGCGCGATGGCAGCCGGCCTTCAAGTTTGTCGGGGGAGGCTTTTAATCCTTCGATTAACTGTTCGTACAAACGCGCCGGATATAAGGGAATATCAGTCACTAATGCACGCCATAGATAAGCTTGCCAGGGTTCGTCCGGATCATCGGTTACCGATTGATGCCTCTCCCAACTTAATAGCCAATCAGGCCGATACAATAGATACTGTTCAAGTAAATCGGCAAAATTTACCGCCAGTTGCAGTTTGCCCAGGGCGTGGTCTGTTGCCAGATAAGTGGCTACTCTGGCCATGTCTGGCCGTTCGATGTGTTCTGCACTATCGAGTAATTTATAAATGCGCCAGCGCAACACCTCACGCCGATAGGGTGATTCACGTGGAATGCGTGCTTCGCCCAATACGGTTCGGGCAATATCCCACATAAATCGCACGGGCAATGGGTATAGAATGTTCATTGCGATACCCTGCTCACGCGCCAGTTGCATGTTCAGCCAATGCTGCATACCCGGGCTTTCAACCAGAATGATATCGGGCGTAAACCCTTCTGCAGGCTGCCTGGCTAGCAGGGTTGATAGCAACACGCTCAGGTGTTCCAGTTTGTTAGAGGGATAAAGTGTTAACAAGCCTGTTCCAATCCTTTTCTATCCATTCAGCTATACGCCTCAGTCTTCACCGCTTTTTGCAAAATTACTGTTTATTTGGCAAGCCATTGAGTGCGCGTTGCTTGCGAATTGCTTCTTTACTGGACGCCACCTGCTCTTTAAACGAGATAAACCCGGCTTCAATCTCTGCATAGATGTCGGGATATTGTTCTTTTGGCGTGAAACCATTGGGGTGATGCTTATGCCAGGTAATGGCATTGTCGATAAGCGTTACCCATGCGTCAGGATCGGCACCGGCGTATTCATTTATAGGCGCACCAAGAACAGATTGAAATGACGTATACAACGCGCCATCGGCCGACGGGTCCAGATCAGGATTTGCCATTAAATACGCGCGAAATCGCATCTGTCCGACGTAATACCATTGCACGGCCTGGTCTTTATCACCTGTGTTAAACAGATTAGCGGCCAGTAATAAGTAACTTATCGGGTGCTTGTTTTCGATATCGGCGATGAGCTCATCAACACTTTGCCCGACCGCAATTGGCTCGTTTGAGGATGAGGATGAGGATGAGGATAAGGATGTCGAAGGTGATGTAGCACCACAGCCGTTAAGGATGAAAAGCGATAGAATGAGTAACCGGGTGTAAACCTGCATTTGCCTCTCCCTGACCTGATCTTTGGTATATGCCAATAATATGCGTTTAGCCAACACCGAAAATGAATGTTTGGCTAGTATGCCTTGAAACGAATTTGATAGAAATATGCAGGGAAATAACTGGTGATTTAATAAACAAGCGAGTATAGTGCGGCGCGTGGCTGGCAGAGATAAAAAAACCCATACAGACCTCAGGACACGAAAAATCTGTATGGGGAAGGTTACGGGCCACATCCTAGCAACTTTGAGCCGGCGTTGCCTGGCACCGGCCAAAGTTAGCGCTAGCACACAGCGCAGTTAACAAATGATCTATTGCAGAATAGATGCCAAAATAATTAAATATTAAAATTCAACAACTTAACATACAATTTACAGCCTGATTGTATAATTTATTCCTCAATGTGGTGCATTCGCACCGCAAAAGAGCAGATTAGCTTCAACAACGCCAATACCTGCATCCACACAGTGCAATCACTTAGCGCAATCACTTAGCGCTCACCAACACGTGCTCTGAAATTCCCGGCCTTTTCAGTTTTTCCTTACCGGTTGCCATGCTAACATTTGCAATAACGTTAGACATTGCAGTTAGTGCCGCTGTGCCACATACTGCTCGCGCCTTTGGAACAGAACCAACAGCGCACTCACTATTATAAAAATGGACATATTTATGCTGACACAACAACAACTTAATACCATGCTGTCATTGCAGAACAACATGAACATAAAAGTAAACCCGCAATGGCTTACCGCCGGTTATGGCTACTTGCGGGCAGCGATGGTTGAATCTGTAGAAGCGATTGACCACCACGGATGGAAATGGTGGAAAGCGCAGGAAAAAGATCTGCCACAATTACAAATGGAATTGGTCGATATTTGGCATTTTGCGTTGTCTGCCAGCATCATTGATTATCACGGTGATATTGAGGAAACCGCAACGGCACTGGCTGCTGAGCTTGCCGAAAACGCGCCACATGTACAATTTGATGGTCAGTCATATGCACCAGCCTCTCTATCTTTGCTGGACAACCTGGAACTCATGACCGGCTTATGCGCAGCCAAACGGTTCAGTGTACCTTTATTTATGCAAATTGTGACGCAAAGCGAAATGAGCGGTGATGAGTTGTATCGTCAGTATGTGGGTAAAAATGTACTGAATTTCTTCCGTCAGGACCACGGTTACAAAGCCGGTACGTACGTTAAAACCTGGCATGGCCGCGAAGATAACGCCCATTTGGTTGAGGTGCTGGACAGCCTCGACATGAACGCACCAGACTACGCTGACCTGGTATATAAAGGGCTGGCTGAACGTTATCCCGGCTAACTACACGCTATTGATATTAGTATGAAGTGTCGCTACGCAGTAAGGAAAACAGCTTAAGATCCACACGCTTTCCATGTAAATACCTGGCTTGCCGTAGCGTCCCTTCACATTCAAATCCATTCTTTAATAACACGTTTTCCGAAGCGTTATTACCCACAACGGTAACGGCTTCTACGCGATTCATGGACGTAGCGTTAAAGAAAAAAGAGATAATAAGCGCAAGCGCCTCAGTTGCGTAACCTCTTCCCCGATAATCGCTGAATATGCGGTAGTACACTTCGCGTCCATCAAGATAATGGCGGGTGCAGACTAATCCCGCTTCTCCAATAATCTGTCCAGCCAGATCTGTTATTAATAATCGTCCCTGCGTATTCTGCCAAAAACCGTTGCGCTGAAACTCTGACATGAGTTGCTATTCTGAATAGAGCTGCACAGGCATAAATTCACCAGGATCACTCAAATCTGACATCATTTCGAACAACGGTGCGATGTCGCCTTGCCGAAGTGTTCGCACTATAAGGGAATCACCTGTAATCACCGTATCCTCGGGTTATTGGTTTATAAAAGGTACGATTACGGTAACGATTTAGCGGTAAAATCTGAGTGAAATATTGGCTTTAAATAAACCAGACTGTACGGGAAGTGGTAGTAATATCAACGGGAACACAATGGTATTCCCGTTTGAAGAGCAATAGTTGAATTAGTTTTCGTATTTATCTGCGATTTTTTGGTATTCAGCGCATGCCGGTGTTTCCTGCTCGGATTCCATTAGTGTTGCACAATTTTGTACCGCCATGGATTCCAGGCACGCTGTGGCGGGTTCAACTAATTCGTGGTATTCATTAAATTCGGCAATAGACACAAACTGTTGGCACATCTGGCTAACCATATTATCCACCATCACCTTCATGGAAGCAGGGATATCGCCGTTACCGGCGACTTCCTGCTGAATACACACTTTTACCTTACTACACAGTTGTGTAGCCGCCTGATTCAGCTCATTCACTCCTGCCAATGCACTGGCTGAGATCATTGCCGATACACCGAGAAACAGTCCTTTGTTCAACATAGTTGCCTCCGAAAATAATACGTTAAGATTCCCAAACTACAGGTTCATGATAGCGCTGATTGATGATATCAGGGAAGCGCTCTTCTAACACATGACGTTTCACTTTCAATGTAGGCGTTAGCAGGCCATTTTCGATGGTCCAGGCTTCCATCATAATCACCAGTCGATCCAGACGCTGATGGCTTTCCAGTTTTGCATTCACTTGCTGCAGGGTGTCTGCAAGCGACGCCGTTACCTGATGTTCAGGCAGTTCCTGGCCTTCTTCAGACAAGACCAATAAGGCAACCGGTTGAGCCAGACTCGCTCCGGTTACACATACCTGCTCTATCAGCACATTTTCCATTAATCTGGCTTCGATCGGTGCTGGCGTAACGTATTTACCTTTAGCGGTTTTAAAAATATCCTTTATGCGCCCGGTGATCTTAAAATAATTATCGGCATCGACAGTGGCTTTATCCCCCGTTCGCAAATAGCCATCTTCAGTAAATGCTTCTTTGGTTTTATCCTCATCCAGATAGTACCCAATCATATTAGCGCGTGACTTCACCAGTAACTCACCCTCTTCAGACAACTTAATGTCTACGCCACTCCAGGGATGTCCAATACAGCCTATTTTGTCGTGGCGAAACGGCAGCGAAGCGGTTCCCAGTGCGGCATTCTCGGTCATACCCCACCCTTCACAAATTTCAATCCCGAGGCGGGCAAACCAGGTGATCACCGACGGCGGAATGGGCGCAGATCCGCTGGCGCAAATCTTTACCTCTGAGAGCCCAAGGCCAGCTTTAATCTTGCGCTTAATCAAGCTACTCACAATCGGAATACTCAGCAGTAAATCGAGCTTTTTCTGTGGTAACTTGTGCAATATCCCCAGTTGAAACTTGGTCCACAGACGCGGCACCGACACAAACAGCGTAGGTTTACAATGCTGCACATCCCGCTGGAACGTATCAAGAGACTCAACAAAGAACAGTTGCATACCGGCGTGTAATGCCGCCATTTCTACCAACACCCTTTCGGTAATATGTGCAAGCGGCAGATAACTTAGCAGGCGATCCTGCTGGGATAAACTGAGGTCACCCCGCCCCTGAGCGCCTGCCCAGCTGAGTGTATCGAAGCTATGCATTACACCTTTGGGATGACCTGTGCTACCCGATGTATAGATGATTGTCATCAAATCATCCGGGTTGGGTAGCGGGCTTTCCGTGATAGCAGGGCAATCGAGAAACTCGGCCCAGTATTCATCGGCTTTAATGCCAGGGTAAGGAAACGCTACCGTTTTGATGTCGTCGGGAATAGCAGCAATCTGGTTGTTAGTGTCGTCAAGTTTACCAATAAACACGACCTTAACATCGGCATGATTCAGCACGTATTGAATAGTGTCGGTGCCTGCGGTAGCAAAAATTGGTACTGAGACATGGCCGGCCATCATAATAGCCAAATCAGTCATGATCCATTCGGCACAGTTTTTAGCCAGAATTGCGATGCGACTGCCTTTGTCTAATTGCATGGCTTCGAGTCGATAGGCTATGCGCCTTACCGTGTTAGCAACTAATTTCCAGTCGTATTCCTGATACTGCCCGTTAACCGGTTGCACAAAACAGCGGCTGTCGGGTGTTGTGGATTCCCATCGGTACAAACATTCAAGAGGCGTTGCCGTGACTTCTTTTGGCATTTCTGATCCCTCGGTAGGTAACATCGTTATTATAATTAACAACAACTTTACAAAAACCTGATAGAGAATGCCAACGAAAACAAGCGCAAATAGTCGTTAAGTTAACGGATTGTGCACAAAACCCAACCGTTTATCGATTCAGCATGTAATTAATAGGAATAGGCATTGTGTTCGTTCATCAATCATGTTTTTTTATACGTCGATATCGACACTGTGTGAAGGATACTCACCATGAAAGTGACAATAAACCAAAAGACCTTCGATTATGACGGCGACCCCGCAATGCCACTACTGTGGTTTATTCGCGATGACTTAAAGATGACAGGCACAAAGTTCTCATGCGGCATGGCATTATGTGGCGCCTGTACTGTGCATATAAACGGTGAACCCACCCGTTCGTGTCAGTTACCCATGTCCGCTATTCAAGGGAAACAGGTAACCACCATCGAAGGTTTGTCGAAAGATGCGTCACATCCGGTCCAGCAGGCATGGCGGGAACACAATGTGCCGCAGTGCGGTTACTGTCAGAGCGGTCAAATGATGCAGGCTGCGGCGCTATTGAGTAAAAATGCCGACCCCAGTGATGAAGACATCGAAAATTACATGTCAGGCAACATATGTCGGTGTGGTACTTATCCGCGTATTCGGGCGGCAATTAAAACCGCTGCAGGGAAGGTTTAATTATGACTGATACCATCTCAACCTCACGACGCGCATTTTTAAAGCGCAGCGCAACGGCCTCCGGTTTTACGCTGGGTTTAACCTTGCTGCCGGCATCCCGTCCCAGTGCCATGTTTGCCGACACTTCTGCCGGCGACTCGCTGACACCCAGTGTGTTTGTGTCGATTCACGAAAGCGGCGAAGTAGAAATTACCTGTCATCGCTCAGAAATGGGACAACAAATTCGCACCAGTATTCCTCAGATTATTGTTGAAGAACTGGGAGCAAACTGGCAATTTGTTAAGGTTGTGCAAGCAACCGGTCATCCTAAATACGGAGACCAAAACACCGACGGTTCGCGCAGTATTCGCCGAAATTTCGACCGTCTGCGCGAAGCGGGGGCTACCGCAGCCTACCTGCTACGTGCAGCCGCGGCAACGGGTTGGCAGGCTGACATTGCCGATTGCGAGGTTAGCGATCATCAGGTTGTGCATACACCATCCGGCAAGAAGGTGGGATTTGGCAAATTGGTTGCGGTTGCCGCCACCCTGCCCCTGCCTGAAGCCGATAAACTTGCACTGAAACCTCGTAAAGACTGGCAGTCTATTGGTAAACCCATCCGCAGTCTTGATATTCAGGCAATGACCTCAGGTAAGGCAGTATATGGACAGGATGTGATACTGCCCGATATGTGCTTTGCCGTTATACAGCGCCCGCCCGTGGTATTCAGTAGCGCAGAATCTGTTAACGTCGCAGACATTAAAGCAATGCCCGGGGTGCTGGACGTGATCACGCTGCCAGCCCCTGAAGCTCCCGCAATGTTTAAACCTTTAGGTGGTGTAGCCATTGTAGCGAAAAATACCTGGCAGGCGTGGCAGGCCAGTAAGTCGCTATCGGTTAAATGGTCGGAACATGCCAATGCCGTTTACAATTCCACAACCTATCGCGAGCAGTTACTGGCTACGGCCAATAAGCCTGGTGAAGTTGTTCGCCATCAGGGTAGTTTTAGTCAGGCCGAAAAACAGGCCCATTCGGTACTAAAAGCCCAGTATTATGCGCCGCATCTGGCTCAAGCTCCCATGGAGCCCCCGGCAGCAACGGCTGTGGTAACCGATGACAGTGCACAAGTCTGGACCTCAGTGCAAACGCCACAGGCGGCGCGGCAAGTAGTTGCGGCAGCACTGAATCTGGATCCTGAAAAGGTAACTATTAACGTTACCTTACTAGGTGGTGGATTTGGCAGAAAATCCAAACCTGATTTTGTAGTGGAAGCGGCGTTACTGGCAAAAGCGATGAAGCGACCCGTAAAGGTAGTCTGGCGTCGTGAAGATGACCTCCAGCATGGCTACTTCCATACTGTGAGCGCCCAGGCCCTGACAGCTACCTTTAACCAGCAGAATCAGGTAACTGGCTGGCTGCACAATTCCGTATTTCCCAGTATCTCCTCCACATTCGATCCTTCCGCCAACAAACCCAGTGATGGCGAGTTAGATTTAGGACTGGTCGACACGCCCTTTGCTATTGAAAATCTACAATTGGAGCGAGGAGAAGCCATAGCGCATGTGCGGATTGGCTGGATGCGCAGCGTAGCCAATGTTTACCACGCCTTTGCCATTCAGTCGTTTGTAGATGAAATTGCACACCACACAGGTAAGGATCAGCAGGCGTTAATGCTGGAGTTAATTGGCCCGGACCGCCATATTGATTTTGCTCAGAGCAACGCAAAATACGGTAACTATGGCGATCCACTGGAATCCTACCCGGTTGACACTGCCCGTCTGAAAAATGTAATCAACACGGTTTGCGAAAAAGCAAACTGGGCGCAGCGACATAAGAAGGGCCGCTATTTAGGTTTGGCTGCACATCGCTCGTTTTTAACCTATGCCGCAGTTATCATCGAAGTAGAAGTGGACAAGAGTGGTTCCTGGTCAATACCTAAAGCCTACGTTGCACTTGATGCAGGCACAGTGGTAAACCCTGAACACGTAAAAGCACAATGTGAAGGCGGCATCATTTACGGCATCAGCTGCGCTATTGGCCAGATAACGGCGTCGAATGGGCAAATAAATGAATCAAACTTTCACAATTACCTGGTAGCCAGAATGCCACAAACCCCGGTAGAGGTAGAGGTTACTATTATCGACTCAGTTGCGCCGCCCGGCGGTGTGGGAGAGCCGCCAACGCCGCCGGCTGCGCCAGCATTAGCCAATGCGCTGTTTGCCGCGACGGGCGTGAGGCTGCGTGAACTTCCTATCCCGCTAAGTGTAAAAAGAAGTTAAATAGTTGGTGTGAAATCCTCTGACGGTACCTGCCACTGCTTCGTTAGCAGTGGCGCAACCGTTTTGGCATCAACCGGTTTGGAAAAGTAATAGCCCTGTTGTCGTACACAGCCATGATTTAGTAAATACCGCACTTGTTCAGAGTGTTCTATCCCTTCTGCAATACAATCCATTTTCAAGCTCAGTGCCAGATTAATGGTAGTTTGTACCAGCGCATTTTCTTCCCCACTAGCCTGAATATCGTCGATAAAGCTCTTATCGATTTTGAGTATTTGCAATGGGAATCGCTTCAGATAACTCAATGAGGAATACCCGGTACCAAAGTCATCCAGGGCCAGTTTAAATCCGGCATCGCGAATACGGGTAAGTTCATTGAGTACTTCATCCGACTGATCGATTAATACCCCTTCCGTAATCTCAAACCGTATTGCCGAATTGGGTAATCCCGCCCCACGCAGCAGTGCTTCTATCAGATCTAAATCGAAGTGCGTCTTAAAATGAAGTGCCGATAAGTTGATAGACACATAGCCTTTGAATCCGTTGGCATACCATATTTTCATATCATTGATTGCCTGAGCGGTGGCAACCCGAGTGATTTCAATAATATGGCGCATTTCTTCCAGTACCGGAATAAATTCTGCTGGCGAAATCCACTCGTCCTGATAATGACAACGAAGCAATAATTCTACCCCGTCAGTTTTGCCCGAGGAGAGATTGATGATTGGCTGATAATAATTAATGAACGCCTGTTCCTGATAGGCAGATTTCACTCTATTCTCCAGTGCCAGACGCTCCTTGGCGCGTTCGTTCATTTCTTTGGTGTAATAAATAAACGCACTAAGGGTATCTTTTTTGGCACTGTACATGGCTACGTCAGCTTGTTTTAGCAGTTCAGCCGGATCAGTAGCATCATCCGGGAAGAATGAAATCCCCACAGAACACGACACCCTTAACACCTCTTTACCCAGTGATATAGGTGTTTCAATAGACTCAATTAGCTGTGAGACAAACTTAGATACAGACCCTTCGTTTTCTATCTCTTCCATGACAATCACAAACTCATCACCCCCCAACCGCGCTACGGTGTCACTTTTCGATGCCAGGTTGAGCATGCGGTTAGCAATTACCCTTAACAGCTTATCGCCATAATCATGCCCTAATGAATCGTTGATACCTTTAAAACGGTCAAGGTCGACAAATAACACGGCAACGGTATGTTCGTGTGTTACCGCATTGGCAATGGCATGTTCCAGTCTATCCAGCAATAAACTGCGGTTAACCAAGCCGGTTAAGCTGTCAAAATTGGCAATTTTAACTAACTTTCGTTCTGCGTTCTTTTGTTCAGAGATATCAGAAATAACAACCAGATAATGCGTAGTTTCGTTGTCTTTAGCAGAGCCCTGCATCACATTAATATCAATTAACACATCGTACTTGCGTCCATCAGGCATCACGATACTGTCTTCGCCTTTCCATACATCATCGTCTTTGAGAAGACGCAGTTGGCCTGCCAATTGCCGTTCTAGCTTGGGGTCTTGCTGATACAAGCGCTGTAACTGTCTGTCCAGCCTGTCTTTGTCGGTAATCCCAAAGGCACTTTCAAAGGCAGGGTTAGCGGCAACGGCACGGTGATGCTGATCAAATATAACTACCCAGTCGCTGGTGTGTCTGAATGCATTGCCAAACAATTTCACTTGTTGTTGGGCCTGCTGTAAGCGCACTAACTGTAAATGCCGGCTAATCAGATAGGCACCAAGTAACGTCACAAAGCAAATTGCATACAGTGTGTAGGCTAAAGGTGAAAGAAATGGCGGATAATCTACCTCTATAGTCAGACTCACTGGCAAAATCGTCTGATCACTGTATTGTCCGGCAGGCATTACCTCAAATCGGTAGTTTCCGGCAGGCAGAGAAGGCAACACGACTTTGGTATCAAACGTGGTATCTTCACTCAGCACCTGACGGCCACTGGTCAAAACATAACGGAACCGGGTACCTTTTTGAGCGCTGAACTCCAGAGGAGAAAACTCGATGGTCAGGCCATAGTCATCATATTTGAGTGGCAGATGTAATCCCGCCAGATTTTGTTTTGGTAAACCAAGATCTCTGGAAGACAGACTGATACCACTGATCACCAATTGCTTGGCGTTGCGCTGAAGCGCTGACTTTTGATACTCCGCATTTATTTTATCCGGATCAAAAATCACCACGCCCCGGGGAGAACCATAGGCCATACGCCCATCCCGTAGCTTCAAACTTGCTCCCTGGTTAAACTCAGCTACGTTCAGTTCACGCCCATACTGAAAATGCTTGAAAGTGAGTTTATCAGGCGAAAAGCGACGTAAACCACTGTGAGAACTAAACCAGATGTTGTTGTCTTTATCAGCCAACAAACCATAGATAAATGCCCCTTGCCCCAGAATATCAGAGCCAAAGAAATACCGTTGCTGGTAATTCTGGGCATCCAGGCCTACCAGACCGTAGCCTGGATAAACCACCCATAAAATATTGTTATGCAGCAACACTGAATCCGGTGCAAAATCCCCTGCCCGCACAATATCGGGCAATTGATGCACTCTTGCTACTTGTAGCGTCTCGGTATCGTAGGTCCATAAGCCATCGTAGGATGCCAGTAACATCTGCTGCGGATTAGCCGGATTCACACCTATAAAGTTAGTAGACAGATTTAACGAGATATCATGATTGAGGGCGGGTAATTCTTCCAGTGTGTCATCATCAAAATTATAGCGGTAAAAATTATCTGCAATAAAATAGGCATTGCCGGCTCTATCCCTCGCCATACCGGTCATATAGGTAGATTCATCAGCATCTTTACCAAACGTTAACTGCTTATATGCACCGCTTTCTTTATCAAATTCGTAGAGTCCGGCAAACGTTTGTAACAACAACTTGTTATTACTCAATGACGAAATACGTTGAATAATATGCATGCTGTAAGGCGGTGGGATACCTTCACTCTGAAGGTAAAAATTACTGACTTTTGATTTTGGGTCGTATCGGGTCAGGCCGTTGTCGGTGCCAATCCACAGGATACCTTCGGCATCTTCGTAAAGCGCCCACACATTATTGTCAGACAACACCGTTTTATTACTGCTATAACGCTGATTTTGCAGCATGGTAAAATTCAGGCTTTGCGGGCTCCAGAAAAAAGCCCCGCCGATATAGGTGCCAATCCAAAGGCCCTCATTTGGCGCTAATGCCAGCGCTCTGATTTCCTGGCGAGATAACGCTTCTAAACCTGACGCAGGATCCAACGCGTATTCAGCTTCCCAATGGCCATTATTCAGTTGCATACGAACCAAACCGATGTCGGTACCCAGCCATATCAACGAGTCATTAGCCTGTCGGATTTGCCAGATGTTGCGCTGTGCAATTTCAAGTTTGGTGCCTGATACTGTTTGAAGGGAAGCACGGAAAGCCTGATGCAAATTCTGCACAGGCATGGAAAATAACCCTGCTACTGTGCCAATCCATAACTTCCCAAAGCTGTCTGTCATTAACGATTTGGCATTGGCATTGTCCATATTCAGGTCAACATCAACGCGGTGCTCAATGGGCAGGAAATTCAGTTTACCAATATCACCCTTAAAATCGGCGTCACTAACAAACACCCCAACCGATGTAGCCAGGACCAGCAGATTGTCGATCAGTATCATATCGCGCAAATAAGGTGTATTGTTTTTCTTCTCGGTATCTATCGAATATAGAATAGTTTGTTGTTGCGTAGTGGTATTGTAATGAAGCAGCATTTGCTCGAACAACATGAGCATATTGCCGTCAGGCAATTCAATGAATTTATTGACTAATTGCTGGTATTCCGGCGAGTTGATGTATTTTAATTCCAGTACCGGCGTATAGATATTGGTAGTGAGATCGAGTTTATAAACCCCGCGGCTGGACGTACTTATCCAAAGATGCCGCGTACTGTCCTGATATACCGCATTCACCGGGGAAGCAGACAACACATCATCGGGCCCCTGAATATGTTCTACCCGATAACCGTCGTAGCGATCCAAACCGCCATCAGATGCTATCCACAAAAAGCCGTCGTGGTCGATGAATAGCTGATTAATGCTGTCCTGAGCTAATCCCTGTTTTGTTGATAACGGTGTGGTAACCGGAGAACTTAAAATAGGCTGTTCCGACAACATTCTGCCCGACGCACTCATCGAATACGCGAACATGCTAAACAAGCAAAGTGTTAGAAACCGTTGGAATAACGCCAGTGACCTGTACCAATACATCTTTTGTACTCATTTTTCCCTGTTTACAGGGTATTCTTATTTTGGCGTGAGTTTTCACTGCCCTCTTTCTTTCTTTATAGATAGCATATTCAAGGCAAAATTTGTATGTTTACAGCAAGAAAAAGCTGTATTTTTGATGACTTGGAATGAGTTGATCGGATATTTTTTTATCGATTATTGCGCGAGTGGAATACGACCCACGTTGACCCGATCACGCCGTATCCCAGGCTGGGGAGCAAGCAGATAAAGATCACCGTTTCGCCCAACGTAAGTTTTCCTTACCCCAACAGATTTAGCCAATGCCGCGTGTGCAGCAAGGTGCTCTGGCTCACCATGTACAGGAATAACGATTTCAGGTTGAGTCCACTGATACATCAACTTTAATTCTTCAGCACAGGGATGACCACTGGCATGAATAGGTAAAGATGAATGTTCTGATTGAATCACGTTTACATGTTTACCGTTGAGTTTTTCAACCAATCGCTCCACCAGCTTTTCATTACCGGGAATTACGATACTGGAAAATATCACTGTATCGCCTTTTTCCAGTTCAAAAAATGGCAGTGAATCCGTAGCCAGTCGATTTAGCGCGGCCCGCCGCTCTCCCTGACTCCCGGTTACTACAACCAGCACTTCGTCCGGCGGTAAATAACCGACATGCGCGGGCGTGATCACGGTTATATCGTCTGGCCAGTAACCTGTTTCTCGCGCAACGCCTACCATATTTTCCAGCGACCTGCCGACACAGGCGAAATATCGGCCAGTTTTCTGTGCAATCCTTCCCAGCGAAATCAAACGGGCAATATTACTGCCAAAACACGCCACAACCACTCTGCCCTGGCAAGCTTTGATAGTAGAAAGCAATCCTTCCGCGCAAATGCGCTCAGAAATTGAAAAGCCAGATTTAGTGGCATTAGTGGAATCACCCACCACCGCCAACAGTGATTGATTGCCTAATTCCCGGAAAGGCTTAGCGTCAAAAGGATTACCACTTATCGGTTGCGCATCTATTTTCCAGTCAGCCGTATGCAGCACAGTGCCCACCGGGGTGTGAATAAGCAATGCTTGTGGTTCGGGAATGGAATGGGTAATAGCGAGCCATTGAATAGTAAAGGGCCCCACGGTTTTGCTCGAGCCAGTTTGGACAATCTCAACCGGCACCTGATCCACTAATCCGGCCTGAGCCAATTTTCTCTGTAAAACCGCAGCGGTAAAAGGTGTAGTGATCACCATACATCGCAATCGGGGCCAGAGGGCAGCAACAGCACCGATATGGTCTTCGTGGGCATGAGTAATTATCATGGCAGCAATATCCTGCCGTCGCTCACTCATGAACGATGGATCGGGCGCCACTACGTGATGTTTGGAATTGTCGGCTACGTCGGGTTGTAAATAAGGTGCTGTCAGCGGTTCGTCAAAAGACACCCCACAATCTACGATCAACCATTGCTTGTTATGACCGTAAACGTTGAAATTCATCCCTATTTCACCTGTGCCCCCAATGGGAACAAACCACAAATCCTGTTGCTGTGGTATGAAATCTGAAATAACCCCTCCTGAATCCGTACAAATCAAACGCCAACGCTTGTAAAGACGTTATTGGCTTTACACCGGAACAAGTGACTACACCGAGAAGGCAAAACAGCATGCCCAAACCGAGTAATTACCCTCTTTGAAAAAGTAACGACATCAGAGGCAAAACGGATCAGCGCCAACACAAAAAATCGTAGCTAGCCAGTGAAACCATTATCTTTGGAACAGCTCTGATACGGCAGAAGCAATATCACTTCTGTAGATTATTGCTACAACAACTTTTCAGCAAAATCCTCTGGAAGCATCACTTCGCTGTCTTCACCTGGTGCGGGTGCAACAATGACACACAGCAAATCACGACTCAAACCAATCGTCCAGCGGGATAACCAGGTGTCTAAATCGATGGCTTTGGGCTCACAATCAGACCACTCTTCGTTAGCCCACATTTGTGCAAGACTCGCCGTTGGCCATACCGGTACACCATCCTCATCGTCAGACGTCAACATTACGCATCCATCCTTGTCGTTAAGAATGAATACTTCCTTGCTGGCTCTCACCTGCTCAAAAAATTTAGCCGGTCTTTGTTCCTGGGGCAGCATTAAAAATGCGTCATCTGACCACATCGTTGTCTCTCTTGTTCATTAATTTACGTTATTTACCCAGCGGCAAAATTGTTGGCAACCACTTTAACTACATCAGGCACCATTGAGCGGCGCACTGATTTCATGTGGTACATATACAGTTTACACTGGCTTTTGTGAAACTGCTCAACACATTCAACGTTGCTAAGCCCCCATTGTGTCCAGTCAGGACCAATAGGTAAAACCGCCACCCCACCTTCCGCTTTCAGTGTAGCGAGTGCCAGGCGCAATGAGTTAGTAGTGAATTTTGCATCCCTGAAGTCGGGGAAATGGGTCAGTAATTCGTCCCGCGCTTTACTTCCCCAGTCTATTGCAACAAATTGATCCGCCGCGGTATCGATGCTCTTCTGGTTGATACTAAACAGACCCAGCGGTAAGGACTTCAGCAACTGGCCGTTCAACTCTTCTGATTTTAGCGGCTCACTCGAAAATGCAATATCAACACTACGCTCGTGGAGTTGTCGCGAAATTTGTTCTGATGTTAACACTTCGGCCTTGATAGCCCATTCAGGAAAATGCTGATGGATTTGATGCAGTAATTCAGGCATCCAAATTTCATTGTTCAACTGACTGGCGCCGCACACAAGGTATTCACCTGCTTCTCGTTGCAGTTCTTGTTTGGCTTGTTGGAGTATGTCGTTTAATTGTTCAGCGAATGGCAGTAACTTCTCGCCTGCTGGCGTCAACTGAATACTATTGCGATGCCTGATAAACAGCGTAGTGTGAAAATATTCTTCGAGTTGCTTAATTCTTGCACTCACAGCAGACTGAGTGAGGTACAAATTCTCTGCAGCTTTACCAAAATGACGGGTCTTTACGACTTCAATAAAAGTAGTTAAAAAGCGGATATCCATTGCTTATACGTATAGTTGATTCTCGCCGATACGCATACGCTGTCATATCTTTACCACAAAGTAAATTAAAAACAGGCTACACCTGTCCCAAACCGGGACAGGTGCTTATCATTCCATCAATTGGACTCGTAATGGGACTTGCGCTCTTTCTCTCGTCGCTGCGTTTCACGTTTTTTGTGTTTAACGTCCTGCGCACGCTTGTGAGTTTTACGATGCTCGGCAGATTCTTCATCCTCTACCGAATCCCATTCTTCCCGTTGGTAACGATAGTCTTTACTCATTTTCTTCTCTGGTAATAACAAACTTGGGTGTAACAACTTAATTATTCATCGGTGAAATAAAAACGGAAACGAATAGTTTTTATCGTGACGACAAATGATATTTCTGACCATTTTTTAAGCAAGCGATGCACCACGCTGTATCATTTTCAAGAAAAAAAACACGTAGACCACTGATTTTACTAGGTTGTAGCAGCTCTATTTCTATGCTTTACCGGTTGTAATGTTGGTATGAATGTTTGATCAATATGTAAACCAATTTTTTTTCTGGTGAAGAAAAAAATTTTTTGTTTTTCATTTGATAATTTTTCACTTAAAAGTGCGTGCAACTATCCTATGCCAAGAGATAACGCACCATGAAGACGCCAGATATACGTTTACCGCAAAAGCCTTTTATCGACCGTCAGCATTTTCCGTACGGTTTTAAAAAGTCCGGAGACTTCAGTATTAGTGAAGCGAACTTGCTTAGTCAGTATGGCAAAACATTAGCAGGTTTAGAATCGGGTGAATTAACACCAGAAACTGCCGACGAAAAACACTTTGTTGCTATGCTCAAAGGCGAAGAAGCTGTTGAAACCCCGTTGGATAAGGCTTGGTTAAAATACATCAAGCTTGCCAGGGGACGGAAGCAGTTTTATACGTTGCACAGCACTGCAAGTAATCAGTCTGATTACGATGACGACTACAGTGACGATGAATTCGATGTAGCATAAGAGACGGTTTTCCGTCTCTTTTTCTTTGAGCCACATTTAATCAGCAAGGCATGCATGTATGGCATGCCAAACTGTTGTACTCAGGCGCAAAAGAAC
The DNA here is from genome assembly GCF_006494365.1 of Aestuariibacter sp. GS-14. GTDB lineage: Bacteria > Pseudomonadota > Gammaproteobacteria > Enterobacterales > Alteromonadaceae > Alteromonas > Alteromonas mangrovi. The sequence goes on along the minus strand of NZ_VHIP01000002.1, from coordinate 251,698 downwards.
TGATATAGCAGCGCCATTTGCTGCTTTATCCGGTCATCAGCTAACCGGTAATAAATTGTCTGTCCTGCTCGCCGCGTTGCCACCAGGTGTGCATCACGAAGTAATGCAAGATGTTGTGATAACACTGGTTGGGTAACCGGCACATTGTTAAGTAACTCGGTAACCGAGCGCTCTCCTTCAATTAATGAACACAACACCATTAATCTTGTCTTATTGGATAACTGCTTTAGAAACTGCTCTGCATCTTCAGCCCGGCTGAGCATTTGGGATGGGTCCATAGCTAACACCTTACACGTGGTTAACAACTCGCTATTGCTTTATTGAACGCCAAAGCGATTGAATTCGCAAGAGTTATTAGTATATTTTAACTTGACCAGCTAATCAGGTTTGCGATCCCTGCGCAAAATTGCCATTTTAGGCTTTTCCTTCTCGCTGGCCTAATGCTTAGGCTATAGTGTAGCTAATACCAACATATCAGCGAGTATTTGTTCTACACCTTGCGCTGTATCAGATACAGACCGTTTTTTAGCTGATAAATTCCCGATAAATTAAGAATACGAATCGAATAACCCATCAGGAGAGCGACATGTTACTCACTATTCAGGAAAGACTGGCTGCTATTCAACCGCAGCCCCGCAAAATTACTGCCGCTCAGGCTGCCGCAGAAAAAGCACAACACGACGGTTTCGTTATTGACGTTAGAGAGCCTGCCGAGCATGCTACGAGTCCTGCAAGAGGAGCAATCAACATCCCCAGAGGCGTGCTGGAAATGAAAATGCTGGAATTGGTAAAGGATCCCGGCACACCGATATACCTGCATTGTGCATCCGGGGCCAGAGCAATGCTATCGGCAGAACAACTATCCAGAATGGGTTATCAACACGTTTCAGTAGTCACTTGTGACGTACCCACCATTCAAAAAGCATTTTCATAATACAGCGGAGAGCAACATTTGAATTTAAAAGCGACACTCGAACAATGGAGAATGTTTAAAGCCGTAGTGGATGCCGGAGGCTTTAATCAAGCCGCTGAACAGGTTCACAAAAGCCAGTCAAGTATTCACCATGCCGTACAAAAACTCGAGTCGGCGCTGGGCCTTACGCTGTTTATCAACGAGGGGCGTCGGGTCTCATTAACAGAAGCCGGAGAATTGATGTATCGCCGTGCCTGTTATTTACTGGATGAGGCCCACAAAGTAGAGTCGGTTGCCAATAGCCTGAAATCGGGCGTTGAAACCTACCTGCGAATTGCAGTGGATATTATTTTCCCACCGGAAATGCTCTACAAAGCACTCAATAAAGTATCACAAAATTACCCACTGCTTCGCATTGAATTAATGGAGACCGTGTTAAACGGAGCCAATACCTTGCTTAAAGAAGGCGAGGTTGACCTTGGCATTTCCCCGTTTCCGTTTAACAGTGGTTTTTCAGAAGACTTGTGTGAAATTGATTTTATTGCCGTAGCTCACCCTTCTCATCCCCTCCATGCATTAGGACGCTTGCTAACGCTGGAAGACCTTAAAGGGCATCGTCAGATTGTGGTGAGGGATTCCTCAACCGACCGCAAAGCAGAATCGGGCTGGTTAGGAGCGGATCAGCGCTGGACCGTAAGCCACGTAAGAACATCGATAGATATTATTCGCCAAGGATTGGGATTTGCCTGGCTTCCCCTGGCAATTATTCGCAACGAACTGGAAAGTGGCGTATTAAAACCGCTGCCACTGGATCAAGGCGGCGTCAGGAAAGCGTTATTATTCTTATGCTTTGCCGACGGAGATCGACTCGGGCCTGCGGCAAGATCATTTTTAGGGGAATTGCGCTATCAGACCATGTCGTTACCCTCAATAGATTCCGTGTCAGAATAAGCCGGCACGGGTATACATCTACCACACCGAATTATTAAAATTTTTTTGATCCCAACAACCTGGCCTTCCGTAATTGAACTATCGCCAGAGTTTTATTTAATGAAAGGATGCTCCCGTGCTTACTGTACTGCTTGTCGACGACGATACTGAATTTCTGGACGTAGCCTGCACTATTATCGAGTTTTTAGGCCACGAGGTACTTACTGCTACCAATCTGGAAGAGGCCCGGGATTGGGTTAAAAAAGAAACCTTCGACCACATATTACTGGACTTCATGCTACCGGACGGTTCCGGGTTACATTTACTGGAATCGCTTCCTGAAAAATCTCCAACCCATGTTACCCTGATCACCGGTCATCCATCTGTTAGAGGCATCATTAAAGACCTCTGCGGACCGAAAGTGGATTACCTGGTAAAACCTATTCAACGCGAAGATATCGAGCAGGTATTAAGTCGTAAGTCTTCTGCCCGTTCCTCGCCTAACGCTAAAAAGCCCGCCTTTACCAAGCATTTTGGCCACCTGATTGGCGAATCAGCGTGCATGCATGAATTGTATAAGCTGATCGGCCGGGTCAGTAAAACGCAGGCTAATGTGATGCTGTTAGGCGAAAGTGGTGCAGGCAAGGAAGTGGTAGCAGCCGCAATACATCAGGCATCAGAATCCGAAGGCCCTTATGTCGCCACAAACTGCGGTGCATTTTCCAAAGAATTAATTGGCAGTGAATTGTTCGGCCACGAAAAAGGCGCGTTTACCGGCGCAGTAGGAAAAAAAGCAGGCGTATTTGAACAGGCCGAAAACGGCACGTTATTCCTGGACGAAATTACCGAAATGCCTATCGACATGCAGCCTAATTTATTGCGGGTGCTGGAAAATAAAGTCGTTATTCGCGTAGGTGGAACTAAAACTATCCCGGTTAATTGCCGAGTAGTATCGGCCACAAATCGTTCAATGGAAGAAATTGCCCAAAGCAAAGTACTGCGTGAAGATATTTATTTTCGCTTAGCCGTATTCCCCATCACGATCCCGCCATTGCGCGAGCGCAAAGATGACATTCCCATGCTGGCCGAGTATTTTATTCACCAGCTAAACGAAGAAAATGGTACGCAGTATCAGTGGCAATCCAGTCAACTCGAGCAACTGTCTGCGTATGACTGGCCAGGCAATATCAGGGAACTTCGTCACTTTGTACATCGGGCTGCCATTATGAGTGATCCGCAAAGCAGTACGCTGGATCTCCCAAAAACGATTGAGTCGCCGTTTGCCAAAAAGCAAAACTTATCTTCGGGCTTAAAAGCCGGACGAACCATAGAAGAAGTTGAGAAAGAACTCATTTATGCCACGCTTGAAAAAGTAGATGGCAATAAAACCACGGCAGCAGAAATGCTTGGTATTAGTACAAAAACCCTGTACAACCGACTACATGCTTACGGTGACCTCAGCGCCAGCGATAAATAACAGGAAGGAACGCGCAAGGAATGAATGAGCAACAGTTTGAACAATTGCAGGTTGACGTGCACGATGCACGTCGTCCTTTGAATCGCATAACCATGCAAGCCGAGCTGATTAAAATGGCACTCAATGGCGATGTGACTTTAGAAAAAGCGATGATTGCACTCGATAAAATCATAACTGAATGCAAATCCTGCAGCGAGAGCCTGAGTCAGATAGTGGCAAGAAATCGTCCCGATTCACAGGATAATCCTGAATGAAGCGATTGATTCGAACGGCATCCTCCTGGGTACTAATGATCGCTTTAATAGTGGTTGTTATTACTGCAAATTCAATTTATACCATTCATACATTGGATGAACTAGCCGCCGTAGAAGCGCGTATATTTACCACCAATAAGGTAATCGATTCTGTTAATGCCCTGCACGTTGCCGTTCTGCGCACAGAATCAGGTCAACGCGGCTTTCTACTGTCAGATAATCCCGCCTATCTGGAAGACTATGAGAAAACACTCAACCAGGTAAACAAACTGCTTGCCGATGTTGAAGCTAACGCCATCAAATCTGACTTTGAAGCGCAAAGCCAGCGTATCGGAGAGTTGGTTAAACTGGCTAAGCAAAAATTGAATGAGCTTATTGAGACCGTGGAATTGGCCCGCGCCGACAAGCACGCCAAAGCCCTGAGCATTTTTAATTCTCAGGTTGGATTGGCGCTGTACGATCGATTTGAAACCTTGTTTAACCAGATTGCAGAGGAAGAACGAAGATTACAACAGCTGCATGTCGCGTCGCTGGTTAAGCTTCGCATTGATTCCGTGAACAACCTGATCATCTCCTCGGTAACCACCGGGCTGCTTATTGTCGGTATGTTTTTTCTGTTGCGAATTAACATTCGGGAAACCATTAAGCACCGCCGCGAACTTCAGCATCACAACATGGTGCTGGAGTCGAGAGTGGAAGAACGCACGTCAGAACTCAAAGTGTATTCAGAGGAACTGGCGCGCAGTAACCGCGAATTAGAAGATTTTGCGTTTGTAGCCTCTCACGATCTCCAGGAGCCGCTCAGGAAAATTCGCGCCTTTGGCAATCGCTTAAGTACCGGCTACCAGGATGTAATAGACGAACGCGGACAAGACTTCCTCAACAGAATGCTCAATGCAGCCGAGCGGATGTCGATGCTTATCAGTGACCTGTTGGCATTTTCAAGGGTAACCACCCGTGGCAAGGATTTTACCGATACCGATTTAAATGAGGTTGTCTCGGCTATTCTTGAGGATTTGGAAATACCCATCGAAGAGACGCAGGCGCACATTGTTGTAGAGCCTTTACCGGTAATGAAAGCTGACGCTTCACAGATGTCGCAGTTATTCTTAAATTTATTCTCAAACGCCCTCAAATTTAAGCATGCAGAAGTGCCACCTGAAATTTCGTTGCGCTGTGAGCACGTGAATAGCCATGATCAGGAAATTCATCATTTACTGCCGGGACTGGCATGGGTGAAGCTTACAGTGCAAGACAATGGCATTGGCTTTGAACAAACATTTGCAGAGAAAATCTTTGCTCCCTTTCAGCGCCTTCACGGCCGCTCAGAATACAAAGGCACCGGCATAGGTTTGGCAGTGTGCCGACGCATAGTTGAGCGCCACAACGGCCTAATAACTGCATTTAGTGAACCAGGCAAAGGCGCCCGATTCGACATGTATTTACCCTTAGATGGGCAACCTTTCGACAACGCAAGACAACAAGGAGTGACCCAGGATGCCACATAGCCGTGTGCCTATAACTATATTAATGGCCGACGATGATGAAGACGACCGTCTTCTCACGCTGGACGCGCTCACCGAAGGGCGTGTAATTAACAATTTGCAATGCGTTGAAGACGGCGTGGAGTTGTTGGCTTATTTGCGTCGGGAGGGGCGTTTCAGCGACCCAGCCAGCTCTCCTCGCCCCAGCCTGATTCTGCTTGACCTGAATATGCCCCGAATGGATGGACGTGAGGCCTTGCAGGAAATCAAGGCGGACCCCGCTTTAAGGGGAATTCCGGTGGTTATTTTAACCACGTCAAAAGAAGAAGAAGACATGTTACGAGGCTATGATTTAGGCGCGGCGTCGTACATCACCAAACCAGTAAACTTCGAAGGCTTAGTTGAGCTTATGAAATCCCTCGGCCGCTACTGGATAGAAATTGTTGAACTTCCACAAAACAGCTGAGTAACAGGCCATGACTGACCATGTTGAGTTACTGCTAATCGAAGATGATGAAGACGATTATTTGCTTACTGCCGACTCACTGGCACAGTGCAAATCACCGACGTTTTCTATTAGTTGGGCCCAAAATGGCGATCAGGCCATTTCATTGCTGAAAGAACAACCATTTGATCTGTGTTTACTTGATTACCGATTGGGAAAAGAAAATGCCATTGATGTACTGGCAAAGTTAAAAGCCTTATCGGTATCCATTCCCGTTGTTGTGCTGACAGGTCAGGCCGACAGTGTGGTAGATGACATGGTAATGCGGGCGGGCGCAGAAGATTTTCTCACGAAATCAGAAATCGACACACCCCGTTTTATGCGCACGATTCGCTACGCACTGGTTCGCCGCGAAATAGAAACTGAACGGCTTGAGCGCAACCGAATTGAACAGCAAAACAAGGCAAAGGATAAATTTCTTGCGCATCTTGGTCATGAACTTCGCACGCCGCTGGCATCGATTCTTGGCTACACGGAAATGCTGTTGGACAACCACAGCAACGAGCCCATTCAACAAGAACTCTCAACTATTCTGAACAACAGTAAACACTTATTGAGCCTGTTAAATGATTTACTTGATATGTCCCGGATCATGGCAAACAAACTGGAATTAAGCCCCTCTGCCCTGCATCTGGCCAGCTTTTTATCTGATCTCTACAGCCTGATGGTAATGCAAGCCAGTGAGAAAGGATTGGTATTAACCGTTGTGGCCGACAGTAACATTCCGGAAGAAATCAGCACCGACGCCACCCGGCTTCGTCAGGTGCTGATTAATCTGGTTAACAATGCGATTAAGTTTACTCCGAATGGTCAGGTAACCATTAGGATTAAGGCAAGTGCGCCCCAAAAATTACTGATATTCTGCGTAGAAGATACCGGTATTGGCATGCCCGAAGACAAGCTGGATAAAATATTTCAACCCTTTGAGCAAATTGAAGATCTGATGCAAGCCAATCACGGAGGAGCCGGTTTGGGACTTGCCATCACCCGGGAGTTAGTCAACCGTATTGGCGGCGAAATCTGCGTAGAGTCTCAGCCAGGTAAAGGCAGTCAGTTTCATTTTACCATCCCACTACAATGTGATGATGTGAGCCATTGGGTAACTTTGGATTTAGAAGCGCCACAGCGCGCTACACCAGTAAGTATTCGCAAAGATCTGTACGGCAATGTGCTTATTGTTGATGACCTGCGCGATATCAGACGTCTAACCGGCAGCCTGGTGGGAACCACTCAGGCTAGTGTTCAATATGCCAAAAACGGGCTGGAGGCACTGGAAAAAATACAGGAAAGCCAAACTGCAAATACCCCTTTTGACCTGGTATTGATGGATATCCATATGCCGGTAATGAATGGCATAGACTGCTTAAAAGCACTGCGCAGCGAAGGCATATTTACACCGGTAGTGGCCGTAACGGCAGCCAGCAGAAAAGGCCTGCGGGAATCCTTACTGGAACAAGGTTTTGATAATGTGATTGCCAAGCCAATTGACCGACAAGCCCTGAGTGATGTGCTGATTCGATACCTGCATGAATCACCCCTTGTATCCAGCCTATCCCAACAGCCTGCCAGCGCGTCAGTGATGGTGGTAGAAGACGATGAAGATGTTGCCGATCTAATGGTAATACTACTTACAGCCCTTGGATACCAAACCACTGCTGCTAATAGTGCCAGACAAGCCAGACAATTAATAACAGACTCTCCAAACGCGTACGACCATGTTATGGTTGACTTGCATTTACCCGATGCCAACGGATACGAACTGATCCAGTCGTTAATGCGCATATCCGACTCATTAACGTTTACTATTGTAAGTGGTGCGGAAACGAATCCTGAAGCACTTAAAGGTTTACCCATTATACAAACGCTGCTGAAGCCGGTGAGCCGTGAAGATTTAGCCCAAATAACGATCCCCATTCGACAACGCCGCTGAATTGTAAAAATTTCACCCATTGTGAAATTCACGCTTCAGATATCGCGCAGACAAAGTTTAACCTCATGTATTTTATAGTAATTTTATAAGGCACAGTGTTTGCTTTACATCTTGTAAACCAGTACCCATCCCGGGTAACAAGAAAAGGAAGCCATTATGGATATTACTGTGTTACACCGCATGTTTACGTCCACTTGCATTACTCGCGTGGTGTTTGTAGCCATGCTGACGCTGTGTATGTTGTCGGGTTGTGCGAATCTTTCACCAACGCCATTCCAGCCGTCAGGCCCTTCGCAACCCTTTGGATACAGCACGCATCAGTTGAATGAATCGACATTTCGTATTGCCTATGCAGCAAATGAACATACAGCATTTGATCAAATTGAGGCTTACGCCCACAAACGCGCGTCGGCACTGGCAAAAGAGCAAGGTTTTTCGTGGTACAGAATTGTATCGAGTACCACTGACAGCTTGCCAGAAGAACAGGCAAACGCACCTGTGCCTCCGGCAGATTTCTCTGTTGTTGAACGGGATGTTAACGGAAAACTGCCGGAATCACCTTGTGTAAAAGATGATTGTGAAACTGCTCAAACCCGCGCTCAGCCTGCTGTTAATAACAGCCAAAACGACACTGAGCAGTTGCCCACCCGGTATTACACGCTGGTGATACAAGGCGGCACTGGTCAGACTGCTCCGGCCTCGGCTGTGTGGGTTGCAGAATAACGCTTTATCTTGTTGGCGCGATCGTTATTTAAGCATGCTAGCCTTTTAAGTTCGCCTGGTTAGCGTGCTCTACCCAATTCAAATCTTTGGTTTGCTCGTCTAACGTGCCTTTGGCATCTTCCAAAAAGATCTTACAGAAGTAGTCAACACACGGATACATATCCCGGTATTTTTTAAGCTGTACTTCCATTTCTTCCATTGCATTGGAAAATTCGTGATTGGATTTCGCCAGCTCGTAGTCACACTTTAAATACGCACACAACACATCAGCTGCTTTCGCCAGGCGAACATGCACGTCATTCTTATCTTGCACAATTAAGGGTTCGTAAGTGGCCTGAAGCGGCTCAGGCAAGGTCTTAATGAGCATCTGCTCAAAGCGCCGCTCCAGCTTTTTAATGGCTTGTGTGGTTTCCGGATCGTGATATTTAACCGGACTCGGGATATCACTCATACCAGCGATTTCGCTGCCTTCGTGAAAAATAGCCATGGCAGCGACACGGTCAGGTTCAATGGCTTCGTTAAATATCTCTTTTGCTATCACGCCCAGCATATGAGCGATCACCGATGCTTCATAAATATGGGTAGAGAGCATTTCAGATTGAAACTGAGCCATTAGTGGCCAGCGTTTAACGTTACGTGCACGCTGCATAAGTCCAATAAAGGCTGAGTGGCTGTTTGCCATTGTATTCTCCTGATTCTGGTGGATTGGGCGATCTTAACGACTATTCAACAAAATGTCTGCCGCAATCCGGATTTACACTCTGTAAAAAATGCACAGCTGCCTGTAACCATAGCTATACCTGCTGTTCTCACCCAACCACAAATCAACAAAAACCCAACATAATCAATACCATACGTTATGGCACACAACTCGCATTAGCTAATGTGTCTTTACTGATAAAGAAAGGAGACATCATGTTAGGTTGGGCTATTGTATTTTTTATTATTGCTATTGTTGCTGCAGTATTTGGATTTGGTGGCATCGCCGGTGCCGCAACGGGCATTGCGCAGTTCCTGTTTTTCCTGTTTGTCGTACTGCTGGTTATCTCGCTAATTGCAGGCGCTTTACGTGGTAAAGCACCGCGAGTTTAACCCCATTAACATCACAAGGAGATGACTATGAAAACGTTAAAACTATTGGATGTACTTAAAATGACAGTGATCGCGGCATTTGCATGTAGTGTAATTGCTTGTGGTGATGGCGCTGCAGAAGATGCAGGTGAAAAGATCGATGAAGTCGTTACCGATACTGGTAATGCCATCGAAGATGCTTGTGAAGACGTTAAGGAAGGCGTTGACGCGAAAGACAAAGATTGTTAATCACGCGTCTTAGAAAGAGCCCATATCCCGGTGGATATGGGCTTTTTTTATGTCTGGGATAACCAAATAAGCACTAGTTCAGGATCACATCGACCCACACCAGACGATGATCCGAACTCGCCTCACGGTTCTCCACTAACCGATACAGCGGATCAGATTGCACTGGCCAAAACACACCGCTTTGTTTGACCACTATGTTGAATCGCGACGGCAGTACATAGTCTGCTCGAGCCCCCCATTCTGCGGTGTATCGCGCGCAATATGAGTCGTTGCAATGCGCCTTGCCACCGTCACTTTCAGGTACTACATCGCCATTGACTGCTGGGTGTTTCAATAGTTGTTCAATCACACCAGGACGGTATTTGTCACCTGCATCCGCGGCATTAAAATCACCTACGAGTACAAACCGGGAATCGAGCGATAAACCGCCTCTATTACCCTTGTCATCATAAATATACCCAGATGTGTCACTCGACAAATAATCTGCCATCAATCGAATTTCGTCGTGATTGCGCCTACCATTTCGGTCTTCTGTTCCGTCAAAGTTAGGCGGCGTAGGATGCATTGCCAGAACGTGAAGCCACTTTCCTTCTACGTTCACCGGAATATCCCAGTGCGATTTTGAACTAAGCCGCATACCCTGCCAGGCCGCTTCGTCATACCAACTGTCAGTGGTACCCGGATAAACGGGTTGTTGCGCATAGGGCATGTCCTGCCACAGGAACATCTGAAACGTTCTCACCGATTCAAAATCTATGGGATATTTTGACAGCAGTACCATGCCATACTGCCCCGGATAAATACCATAGCCATAGGCGTCGCCGCCAGTACCCGTAGCCTCGCCATCGCGATCTAAATCAAACGGGCTGGGTTCACCGGTATTCACTGGTGCAGTATATATATAATCATAGTGTTGCGGTGTCTGCCCTTGCTGGCTTACGGCCAGAAAGTGATTAATAAACCGTTGCGCTGCCGATGGGTCTGCACCAGTCGAAAAATCAAATTCATTCAGTAACAAAATATCAGGCGCAACCCGCTGAATAATTTCAGCAATATTTCGAATTTGCGGTTGTTCAGGATCATTTAACAGTGTTAACAACGTGGTAGCTGATGGGACGATGCCCTGAGCGCGATAATTATTTGCTTCCATACTCACGTTAAACGTGGCAATTCGAATGGTTGGTGTGTCAGGTGTCATAGGGGGGGTGTTTGCGGGTGCCACTTGCTCCGAACACCCAAACACTAAACTAAGCAGCAGCATACCTGTAAGCCGGTATTTAAAAGAAAAATGGTGGATCATGAAACTGAGCCTGATGGGGGTAAATGTTGGCCTCAGTGTACCCCAACAGACCTTGCGAATGCTACGCTCCGCTTACCCGACTCCAGCGCAGGAATAGTCCCAATGCCATCAACAGTAAACTGGCTGCCACCACCACGGCGACCGGATAGAACAGATTACCAGCCAAATCTAACTGACTGTATTTAATAATCATAATCAATCCTTCCAGCACTAATGCAATAATCACCACACTCACAAAACGCGTTACCGTGCGCCGAATGGCATCAAACAAATCATCTTCTTCGCTAAATCGGTATTCCTTGTAGATGCCGATTGCCAGTTCATAGGTTGCCAGTGCTATAAACAGATCGTTAATTGATTTAATCACCGCCGAGACAAAATCGATATCGGCGTTAAAGCCCTCAATAAAATGTACGCCTGCCAGGCCAATCATGGTGGCGGAAATTAACATGAACAGACCCGCAAAAAAGGTAGCCGACAGTTCTTTAACCCATTTATTTTGCATGATGTGCGCCCTCCTGAACGTTCGCGTTAATATTCTGGTTGTGTTTACCAGGCAGCAAATTTAGCAAGGCGGGCAGCAACGTCATGTCGGCCAACAATGCCAATAACATGGCGATTGCAGTTAGTAATCCAAAATACACACTTGGCAAAAAATCTGACCATGCGAATAACGAAAAACCGATCGCAATTAGCGACGTTGTGATAAGAATAGCCATGCCGCTATCACTAAATGCATTGCGAGTAGCCGCTTCGGTACCTTGCGCTGCTGATGCCCGATAGCTGTGAACAAAGTGAAGAGTGTCATCCACTGCAATCCCCATGGTGATTGCGGCAATGGTGATTGTCATGATATCCAGCGGGATGCCCAGCCATCCAATCATGCCCAGAATTGCCAGTGTGGTTAATACATTGGGTACCAGTGCAATCAGTGCGAATTTAACGGAGCGGAAAATCACCAGAAACACCAGACCAAGCGCCACGTAAACCAATCCCAGCGTGGTTATTTGCGAATCAAATAACCTGGCCAGAATATCCTGATACAACACAAACAACCCCGTAAGCTGATAGTGTTGTTCAGACAAAGATACGGCCTGCATATCCTGGCGTAATTGCGTCATGAACTGCTCGCGATCAAGGCCTTCGGTAGTGTCCTTAATTCTAACTGCCATACGAAGCTGCTGTGCGTCTTCCGAAAAGTACGCCCCCACCAGTTGATTGACTACCTTTTTGTCGAGCAGGTAGTAAATTGCCGACAGCTCGTATTCAGTTAGCGGCTTATTGTTGTTCAGCTGTTTGGCAAGCTCAGTAAAATTGACCAGAGAAGTCACACTGCCGGTTGCTTCAAATGCTTTCACAGCAGCCTGTGCCAACTGAAGTTGATTCACACTGTTTGCACTTAGCAGCAATGAAGCGTCGCTGGGTGGTTGCTGAATATCAATAATAATATCCAGTGCCGTTGTGCCACCAAACTCTTTGTCTATATAAGCCAGTTCCTGGTGAACGCGAGTGTCGTCTGCAAAGTAATTAATAAATGAATTTTCTACATTCAGGCGCAAGATACCCACGGAAAGTACAATCAATAACCCAGCTGACACAAACAATACCCAGCCGGGCTTGTTTAAAGAAACACCGGCAGCACGATTGAGTAAGGTTGAGAAAACGCCCCACTCCTTACCATCACTGTTTGCTTTGAGACAAGCCAGTCCGGCAGGAAATCCAATGACACTGACCAGCAGCGAAATACTGGTAGCTAATAACATCATAGTGCCAAAAGAGATGACTGGTGCTAATCCACTGAACAACAGTGCAGCAAAGCCCACAGAAGTGGTTAATGCAGCAAAAAAACACGGTGCAAGCTTGGCATGCAGCATAGCTTTTACCCGCTCGTGCTGATGAGACTGCGGCTTATCCCGGGCAATAGCGCGATAACTGCTGATCATATGGATCATTACGGCCAGGGTTAAAATAATTTGCAACGCCACAAAGTTGGCAGAAATTACTGTTGCCCGCACGTCAAGCCACCCCAACACGCCTAAGGTAATACCCACACTTACTACACAGGCGCTAAGTGGAAAAATTACCCATCGAAACCGTCGGTACAAGACTGCCAGTAATAAAGCAATCACCAGCACAATCGCAATGCCAAATACAACGAGATCGCTTGTAATAATATCAATCAGGTGTTGACCCACTACATAAGGCCCGCCCAAATAAACATTTGCGCGCTCTGCTACTGCGGATGTGATGTGATTTATTTGCGCGATTTCTTGCTTGCGTTTTTCTGTTAACGCCAGCCGAATGGGATCGGCTTGTTTCGCTAATGCGTCAAGCTGCTCCTGAGCGCTGTCCGGCAGATCTTTCCCCATGAACTCGGCCTTAAGTGCCGTGATTTTGCGTTCAATTTTTACCAGCTCCGGATTGTCTTTAAAAACAATCTGAATAGCCGTCGCCGTATTCTGGCTGTTAATGAGTAAGTCAGTAAAAATGGGATGTCCTGACACCAGCGAGCGCATGGTTTCCGGTGTGTACCGTTGAAACTCCCAGGTGAGTTGATCAACCTGGGTATTGCCCGTCAAATCCGCTGCATCGTTCACCAACGGAACGTTGATAATTGACGTTACCGCTTCAACGCGTTCAATTGCTTTAAACGCCTCGCTCAAACGTTCAAGATCATCGAAGGTTTGTTCACTGAACACCTCATGATGCGTCGGTTCATAGGCAACCAGTATAAATTCATCCGGACTAAAGGTTTGCTGAGCAAGCTGAGACTGAATATACAACTGGTTATCTTTGGCCAGCAGGGTATCGGCCGAGGCCGCAATCTTAAACCGTGGGATGCCTGTAGCCGCAACAGCCAGAATGGCGAGGAACACCAGTACCACCATCAACCTGTACCGAATAATGGTGTCTGCAATGCGGGACGCTAAATTAGTTTTCATTTTCACTCTGCTCGTCAGACGTTTGCTTGCCAAACCACATATCCCGCTTTTGCGCCTGTAAATATTGATTGCGGAAGAAAATATACGGATCGTCAGCTTCGTTATACAGCGTGTGATAAGTGTCAGAAAGGCGACTAAAGTCATCCACACCGTCGACCGCACGCAGCTGATAATTGTGCGGCGCATGGGTAACGTGATTTACCGGATGCACAAAGCCTTCTGCTAGCACCGACACGCCGTTTCTGGCATCGCTTTGCCCCAGTATTGGCAGTACCAGATAAGGTCCGGGTTCGACGCCCCAGGCAGCCAGTGTGTCACCGATAGTTTGTGGCTGTTTGTCGAGCCCGAATAATGAAGTTGCCGGATCAAACAATCCCAGAACCCCCACGGTAGTATTGATAAGGAAGCGCCCCAGATTGCTACCAGCATGGTTAATTTCGCCGGCAAATACATGGTTGAGTAAATTCAGCGGCTCGCGAAGATTGTCAAAGAATCGGCCTACTGATTGCCTGGCCGGATCAGGCACCACTGTGCGATACCCTTTTGTAACCGGTGTGAGCACATATTTATACGCACCATGATTAAAGGAAAACATTGCCCGGTTAAATCCTTCCCACGGATCGTCTTCCCCGCCAGTTGCTGCGCCACTATTAAGTGACGTTTGTGCCATCGACACCACAGCCGGTTCAACATTGATTTCCCCCTGGGAGGTTGAAATTTTTATCGATTGACCATTAGACATCGCTTCTTGCGCCGACATGGATTGGGTTGGCTTGTCGAAAGTCAGGGTCTGCTCAGTTGCCTGCTTGTCAGGTAACTGAGCACACCCGGTAACTGCCGTAAGCATCCATCCCGAAAACACGAGCGTCAATACCTTATAATGCATGCCCTTGTCCGGTTTTCATGCGATGGTGGCGCAGTATTGCATTTGCTCGCTCAAGCGAATCATCGCGGTTAAATTGCCAGTTGCGCTGTTCGAATTCCCGCGCTTCACTTAAATAATAAATGATGCGTTTTAATCGCAACGAATGAACCCGGTTTTGAGTATTAAAACGGGTATCCTCGATAGCGACTTCAAGTGATTCGATGGCGTTACTGTATTGTGGAGACGCAGCCACTTCAGTTGTAAATTGCGCGCTATCCTGATCCTGTACCCATTGTGTGAGAGGCGTTGATTGACTGGTTGCCCATACTCCGCTGCAAACCAGTAGAGATCCAAATGCCCATTTTGTTACGTTATGCATTGTCGTCACCACTGTGTTGGTTTTGCTTTCACACCGGATGTCACTGCTCTCCGGCTCCAGGCTAATCGGCATACCGAATTAGCGTAATGTTTGTCCTAAACAGCCGGGGCTCAGTTTATGGGGTAGCGTCTTCAGCGTTAACGGGTTCTGCTGGCTCGTTCAGTCTGATCTGATAGTCAACAGGATTGGCTGACTCTTCATATCGCGCAAACCAATTAAAATATGCTCGCTCGCCGTTTTGAAACTGTGATTTGGTCTCGGCTTTGTCCATGTAACTCAATTCCTGCTAATAAACGTTATGTAAAAAAAGAGAAGCCACCTTTGGGTAGCTTCTCTTAATCATTATTCAGATTCATCAACGGTAAGCTCATCGTCTACCGACTCAACATCTGATGTATTTTTTGCGATTTCAATTGCCAGCGCACGTGCACTTTCACTTTCAACGGTGCCCTTTAGCATCACGTGGCCATCGGCTACGTCTACATCGATATCAAGGCCAGAAATATCACTGTCCATCAGCAATTTAGACTTCACCACTGTCGCAATTTTGGCGTCTTTCAATTCTTGTGACACCGGCTTTTTATCAGCCATATGCTCACTATCGTCGAGACTGACGACTGAAAGCTGGTTATCAACCTTAGTTACGCCTTCAATTCCGGCTACCAATTCTTCTGCCAGCTTTTTATCGATACGACTGTCGACTTTACCTGTCAGGATCACAACCCCCTCTTTTACATCGGTATTGATGTCAAAAGAATTCAGGTGTGTGTTAAACAACAAAGATGCTTCTGCCTTGCCATCAATCCAGGCATCCTTCGCTTTATCTTCCCATTCGGTAGACGCATATACAGAGGTTGCAGCGGTAGTAGCGAATACACCAACTGCGATACATGATAAAAGTGAACGTTTCATGGAATATCTCCTGTTTAGAGTTCACAGACTCTACAGCGAGATTCGGGCCAGAATTTCAACCCTTTGTTTTAAATGAACAAAGTAAAATAAACTTAGACTAAAGACGAAGAAATCTGTAGCAATTTCTCGACAGTTTGTAGAAGTTACCGATGGTATAAACCGGCATTATGCCATCGGTTAAGACGTTTACGATGTAACGCGGGCAGATGCAGCGGTAAAATTGGTTGACGTACGCTTTTTCTGCAATAACTGCGCAATAGCGTCACAAATTGTTTCACGCTTCTTAAAATAACTCAGCGCTATTAATTTGTTTTCACTTGGCCAAATTGCTTGCTCAAGCAAGAATTTGTCGTTGTCGGATAACGCGCTGGTATCCAGTTCAATAGCCACGGCTTTTTTGTTAGGCTTAAGCAGCGTTGGCGAAGCCGATTTTACAATGTCGGGCGCGACAAACAGAAACTGCCTGGAGATCGGATCTTTCACCACACCTATCCTGCCATGATAATACAATATAGCGGGCCACCCTTCGGAGATGCGGCTCTGGTAAAAAATGAGAAAGGTAAACAACAACAAAACAATAAATGTCATGCTGACAAAGAACATAGATAATCCTGGGGCCACCGAAACGATACCGGCAATGCCAAGAACAAATAACATCCAGAAACCAAACACCCTGCGCAATACAAACGGCGATACGCCAGACAGCACCTGCGCATGTTTGATTTCCTGAGGTTCAAGTTGGTATAAACTCACCAACGAATTTGTTTTCACATCGTTCAACATTGTTATCTACTTTGATTTGTCATCTAATCACATAATACCCAATTGCAGTATTATCAAAAAGGTTTAATGTGGGCTTTTTTCTAAAAAAAACAGCCGCCTATATACGTTCATTAGCCATGCGTTCAACGTTAGGCTTCAAATGATGAACCTTATACGCTAATCCGCCCCAATTTGATTATAATGAACGCCTTTTATGGCATTATTCCGTTCGATGCCCAATCTATACAGAAAGTTCATACATTCCCAAGGAACGACAAACATGTCTGCACACCCTGTTATAAAATCCTTCGCGTCTGTGTTAAGCGTTGAACATATCCTTACTGAATCAAAACGTACTGAACACTATCGCTCAGGGTGGCGCTCAGGCAAGGGCGAGGCATTGGCAGTGGTATTTCCTCAAACCTTATTACAGCTATGGGAAATTCTGGAAATCTGTGTTGAACACAATTGCATTATCATTATGCAGGCCGCTAAAACCGGTCTTACTGAGGGTTCAACTCCAAGTGGGCAGGATTACGACCGCGACATTGTGATTATCAATACACTGGCGATGAACGAGTTGGTATTACTGGGCAATGGAGAGCAAATACTGAGTTTTCCAGGTACCACACTGCATCAGTTGGAATCATCGTTAAAACCGCTCGGACGCGCACCGCATTCGGTCATTGGCTCATCGTGCCTGGGGGCCTCTGTAGTGGGCGGCGTCGCCAATAATTCCGGTGGCGCGTTAGTTAAACGTGGCCCGGCCTACACAGAACTAGCCCTATTCGCCCGCGTAACAAAAGAAGGTAAGCTGGAATTAGTTAACCACCTGGATATCCCCCTTGGCGAGTCACCTCGGGAAATATTACACAACCTGCAATATGGTCAGTTTGATAAAAACATAACGCCCACTGCGCGTAAAGCGAGTGCGTCTGATTACGAAGCGCGGCTGCGCGATGTAGATGCAAACACGCCCAGCCGTTTTAATGCCGACACCAGTCGACTTTTCGAAGCCAGTGGCTGTGCGGGTAAACTGGCGGTTTTTGCGGTGAGGCTGGACACCTTTGCCATCGCCAAGCAGGAAAAAACCTATTACATTGGCACCAACAACCCGGATGTGCTCACTGCGTTGCGCCGACACATACTCAGCACATTCAAACACTTGCCCGAAGTAGGTGAATACATGCACCGGGACATTTTCGACATTGCCCGGGACTATGGCAAAGATACCTTTTTAAGCGTAAAGCACCTGGGCACACAACGCCTGCCCAAACTCTTCGCCTTAAAAGGTAGAATCGATGCCTTGCTGAACAAGCAAAGCTGGCTTCCGAAATATTTATCCGACCGGGTAATGCAAGGCATTGCCCGTTGTTTTCCGGCTCACTTGCCCGAGCGACTCAACGCCTATCGCGACCTGTATGAACATCATCTTATTTTAAAAATGACCGACAATGGCATCGCTGAAGCCGATGCATACCTAGCTGAGTTTTTTGCGCAAAATCACCAACGAGGCGATTATTTTTCCTGTACCGCCGAAGAAGCAGCCAGTGCTTACCTGAACCGCTTTGCGGCGGCAGGCGCGGCGATTCGATATCAGCTACTCAATCAGCAGCATGTAGGTGATATAGTGGCGTTGGATATTGCGCTCAAACGCAACGACATACAGTGGGTTGAATCACTGCCTGATTCGATTAGCCAGCAGATCGACAAAGCCCTGTATTACGGCCATTTCTTCTGCCATGTGTTTCATCAGGATTACGTTCTGAAAAAAGGCGCTGATGCCAAAGCAGTGAAAGCCGCCATGTTAACATTGCTCGACAGCAGAGAGGCTAAATACCCGGCAGAACACAATGTGGGGCATCTTTACAAAGCAGAGGATGGCCTGGCGGCCTTTTACCGGGAATTGGATCCCACCAATACCTTCAATCCAGGCGTAGGCAAACTCGATAAGCACAAGCGACAATGCGGGTGCTGTTGAGCTCCTCTCAATAAAGACTCACTAGCGAAGTGCGACAATTTGCCGCACGCGTAGTTTTGTTACGAAGATTACAATACGCATAGAGAAAAATCAGGTAACCACATAAATTTCCTATAAATTTGGAATAAACCAAAGAAAAAATCTGGTTACCTGCTTATTGTTAATCCTTATGGAGAACACTGTGCGCAACCGGACCATATTGCCAATATTTATCACAAGTACGTTATCACTTACCGTTAACTCTGCTTTTGCCAATACACCAGTCAATAACGAGATTGAACATATCAGGATTAATGGACATCAAAATGGCTTACATCAACATACCCGTGGCTTAAACGAAGAAGATATCAGGAATGCGCTTGGCGCAGTTACTGACAGTGCTCAGTTACTTAGCACTTTACCCGGCATTCACATCAACGCTGCTGGCGGACTATCTGGATTACCCGCCATTAGAGGATTAGCCGATGATCGACTGCGCATCCAAACCGATGGCATGGATTTAATATCCTCATGCCCGAATCACATGAACCCACCGCTCTCCTACCTGTCGCCATCCTCTCTGGCCGATATATCGGTATTTACCACCGTTACGCCGGTAAGTCAGGGTGGAGACAGTATTGGCGGCACAATCAGCACAACCAGAAAACGACCAGAACTTGTTGCGCCGGGTGAAAATACTACCGTAAGCGGAGACATTGGTGGTTACTGGCGCAGTAATAACCAGGCACAGGGTATACAGGCAAATCTGAATATCGCTGGTGAGACATGGGGTATTCGTTATAGTGGCAACGCCAGTAAGGCTGATAATTACCGTGCCAGTGCTGCTTTTAAAAACGCTACAGCCACAGGCCGACCAGAGCACTCACTCAGGTTGGATGAAGTTGGCTCTACTGCCTACAAAACCCAAAACCATAGCCTGGCTTTACGCTATCAGCATCAGGCAGATGAGCTGGACTTACAAATTAATCATCAAAACATGCCTTATCAGCTTTACCCCAACCAGCGTATGGATTTACTAGACAATGAACAGCTAAGTATCAACGCCGCGTGGCGGCGACAAACTACCTGGGGCAAAGTGATAACGCGGATCTATCAGGAAGACGTTGACCATTACATGAACTTTGGCGACGACAAGCAGTTTTGGTATGGCTCACTTGCTGCAATGGGTATGCCCTGCTCTCCTGTTCGCTTTACCGGGGATCCTGAGGGAACCTGTGCTGCAGGTATGCCTATGTACAGTGAATCTGTATTGCGTGCAGCAACAACCGACATTGAATGGATAAAAAGCCACACTGACACCCTGCGTTTTGGTGCTGGCATACAATTGTATACTCTTGATGATTATTGGACGGCATCGGGCGGTGGTATGGGGCCTGGCACGTTCGAAAATATCGATAATGGACGCCGCAACCGCCTGTTCATGTATGTAGAACGAGAGCAGAAAATAACACCAACCGTAACAGCAAACTACGGTGCCCGCGCGGAAAATATTGCCTTGAGCAGCGGCGAAGTTCAGGGATACGAAACCGTCGAAACTGCGCCAGGCATGCAATACCTGCAAGCCCAGATGTTTAATATGGGAAATCGGGATGACAATCAGTTCAATCTCGATATAACCGCAGCCTTGAATATTAAAGTCAGTAGTGAAGTTTCTACCGAAGTAGGCTTATCGCGCAAAGTTCGGTCACCAAATCTTTATGAAAAATACACCTGGTCGAGCTGGATGATGGCCGCATCAATGAACAATACGGTTGGCGATGGCAACGGCTATGTTGGTAACACAGATCTGAATGCGGAAACGGCCTACTCAATCTCAGCCAGTCTATTGTGGCAACCTCAAAACAGTGGCGCTCAATACTCATTGTCACCTTATTTTACCTATGTTGATGACTATATTGACGCAGTAGCAGCAACTACCATGTGGAATTCGGGGCAGTTTAATGTGCTTACTTACAACAACCAGGCAGCCAGATTATTCGGTGTAGACGCGAATGCCCAATATCAGTTCAACACAGCCAATTGGGGTAGTTTTGTTGTAGAGGGTATCGTCAGCATAACACGGGCAAAAAATACCGAAACAGACAGCGGCCTCTATCAGACTCTGCCCTTACACGGCAATCTTGCCATCAACCATGTGTCGGGCCCCTGGCAAACACAAATAACTTGGGAGTTTGCCGCCGCTAAGACGAACATTTCAGAGGTTAGAAACGAAATAGAAACCGCAGGGTACGGATTATTGGGATTACAAACAGGCTATGTCTCGGAGCAGTTTCGCGTAGATTTAGGAGTAGAAAACCTGCTCGATAAATTCTATTTTGACCCTACAGCAGGCACTTATACCGGGCAAGGTATGACCATGTCTATGAATGGTATTCCATTTGGTATCGGAGTACCGGGTATGGGCAGAAGTGCCTTTATTAGCGGTACACTTTACTTCTAATACGCAGAAGACTGGTATTACAGGTTCCATATCAGAGTGTTAATGATAAGCTAAGTGCTTTCAGAGTAAGTTCAAGGTAGCCCATTACACCATGCTTTTATTGCTGTACCTGGCACTATTCGGTAAACAACGTGCACCTTCGGGGCTTGTGATAACACTGGTGTTGTTTGAGATCATCGTGGTGAATACCTCGATAGCACTCAATGGGGCCGCAAGTAACCCATTTGCCAGTGTCTTATTGGTTCCGTTGATTCTCGGATTGGTCTGGTTACCTGTGTTACCTGGCCTGGTTGTATTAGCAATTAGTGTCGTTGCCCAGGCCATGCAGCTTATGGCACCAATCAGCGACCACCATGGCGCCATGATGCAGAGTCACGCTCAGGGTATGATTGGAAGCTTTATTGTTACCAGTTGCATGATTGCTGCTGTTGTTCACTTTTTTAAATATCAGCTAAAAGTAAAACAAGCTGCAATCCAGCAACTGCGTGAAAGACAGTTGCGAGACGAACAATTGTTGGCAATTGGCACCGCGGCCGCTCAGCTTACCCATGACGCAGCAACGCCGGTGCAAAGTATGCAGCTATTACTGGAAGAATTGCAGGACTCGCCCGGTTCACCGGATTTAAGTGAACTGCAAATGCAATTTGATATTCTGCAAGCTCTGCTTAGTAACTGGCGTGACGTTGCAAACGAAGTCAGAGCGGCAAAGGTCAGTGATTTCAGCGTGCAGTCAATATTGAATAGCGCGCGGCATATTGTGCGCCTTAGCCGGCCAGAAACTGAGGTCAACTGGCCGTCGCCCGAAAACGCCTATGAACAGGTTTATATCACCGCCGATCGCACACTGGTGCCAGCAATCGCCAGTATTATCATTAATGCCTGTGATGCGGCAAACCTGCATCACAATAACACGGTCAATATTCAATCAGATCTTCAAGGTGAATCGTGGCAACTCAGCATCGACAATCCCAGCGATAATGACAATCCCTTACACAGCAATTTAGGTGCAAAAATAGTAAGCAGTGAGAATGGTTCAGGTGTTGGAGCAGTCTTATCCAATGCAACTGTAGAAAAGTTTCGCGGCACAGTGCACTGGCAATATGAACAAGCACGCGTACACACCACAATAACGCTTCCGGTGACGACATGACTACACCAATATTGCTGCTAATTATTGATGATGACGAAAACTACACGCGAATTTTAAAACGACGATTTGAACAGGTCACTGATTTGCAATTGATGTGTTTCAAGCGCGCATCGGAGGCACTAAAATTTACTCCTGCGTCGCCGGTTTTCGGTATTTTGCTGGATATGATGATGGAAGACGAAACCGGTTTGGATTTTGTAGCGCCACTTCAGACACATTTTACTCCTCAACACCTGATAATCATGACCGGTTATGCCAGCATAGCCACCACCGTTACAGCCATTAAACGTGGCGCAACAGACTACGTTGCCAAGCCAATTGCTTTTAAAGCACTGCTGGAAAAACTGGGATTAGTCACTGGCGATAACACCAGCTCGATTGTCCCGGCACCACTTACCGCCGCGCAATTGGAATGGGAGCACATTCAACGGGTACTTACTGACCATCAGGGTAATATTACAAGAGCGGCAGAAGCATTGGGAATGCACCGGCGCAGTCTGCAACGTAAATTACAAAAATATTCGCCCCTCAAACAATAAAAGAGTCATGACTTCACTAACAATAAGAACCCTACACAAGTGGCTAATGCGATGCATCGGCATACAAATGTTCATCTGGGCTGCTACTGGCCTGTATATGGTGAGCATGGATATCCATTTCATCCATGGCGAAACGCTAACAGATGATAAACACGCTACATTTAATATCGGTGATGCCACCTACCCTATCAGCGAGTTACTGGCGCGATTTCCCACCGCAACCGATATCGTGCTGTATAAACGTTTGGATACCCTTGCCTATCAATTTTCAGTAACTAATAGCAAACAATCGATAGTGGTTAGTGCGCAAAATGGCAATGAACTAAGCCTGATAACACAATCCGATGCCAGTCACATCGCTTTGGCATCGGTGGCAGAGCCTGCCAATATCAGGCTAACCAAACTCATTGATTTACCCCAGGCCATGCCTGCTGAATTAAGCCCGCGATGGTTACCGGTCTGGCAGGTCACGTTTGACGATCTGGCTGCCACCACGTTCTACATCCAGCAATCCACCGGCCAGATAGTTACCAGGCGGCACCACTTCTGGCGCGCATTCGACTGGATGTGGCGTTTTCACATTATGGATTATGACGATGGCGAGAATGTCGCTAATCCCTTGCTGACGGTACTCGCCATCCTTGCTGTTATTGCAATCATCAGTGGTGTGGTGCTCCTAATTTCCAGGTTTATCCCAGTGCGCCCTTCTGGTGTTAACACTGCAGAAGGCGTTGCTCATGAATAAACGGATTGTAATTTCAGGGTGGCATAAGTGGTTGTCGTTACTTGTTGGGCTTCAATGCCTGATTTGGACAGGCACCGGGATCTACTTCAACCAAATGGACAGTGAAGCGGCATCGGGCAATCAGTACCGAACACCGGTTTCGCACCGCGACAATACACCAAGCAGTACCTTCACGTCTTTGGCAACACTCCCGATTGCTGAACCTATACTATCAGCAGAATTGATCTGGATATCGGGCATCCCGCTTTATCAGATAAAAACAGAGCTGCCTTTGCACGATTACGTTACCCAGCAACATGCCCTGTATCACGCGGTAACCGGCTTACCCTGGTATATACAGCCAAACGATATTCAGCGCATAGCCGTTCGTTCCTATACCGGGCCTGGTGAGGCATCGGTCCCTGAACTCATACTCCCGCCTTTTGATTTCGATGGCCGACAGCAAAATCCATTGTGGAAAGTGTCTTTTAATGACGAAGTACATACCGATGTGTATTTGGATGCCGATACCGGCAGAGTGATTGCCCACAGTAACGATCATTCCCGTTTGAAAGATTTAATGCTCACGCTGCACTTTATGGATTACACCAACAGCGGTGGATTTAATCATCCGCTAATTGTAGCGTTTGCCATCGCTACATTAATGCTGGCAGTAAGTGGCCTCTTACTCGCCTACCGACGTTTACCAATGCGAACCGCACGCGCCAATACGCACATTGACGTGCAGGTTATTCAGGCGGGGGAAACAACACTATTATCGTTGCGCGCCAATCAGCCGCTGTTTTTCGCGTTGGCGAGTGCGGGTATTCACGTCCCCACAGAATGTGGCGGCGGCGGTACATGTGGACAGTGCGTAGTGCAAACCGACACCAGCGTTGCCATCAACGAGGTTGACCAGCACCACCTCAGTGAGGACGCATTGGCTAGCGGTAATCGGCTCAGTTGTCAGCATCTTTGTAGTGAATGCAAAGTGGTCACGCTCAAATAGCATCAAACAAAAAACCGCACTGCATGCAGTGCGGTTTTTCTTAATATGAAACTGATTAGCGCTTAACCCGCAATATCTTAGTGCTTAAACCAAAACACAATGATTCCTGCAAATAGCAGCGGTAGTGCAAATAGCATAAACAAGTCATACATTCCCCAGTGCGCCGCTACTAAATAACCGGCAAGAATTGGCGACAATATTGCGCCAATGCGCCCCAACCCGGCGGCCCAGCCAATCCCGGTCGCACGCACATTCGTTGGATAAACACGAGCCGCCATAGCATACATCGCGGTAAACGCACCTTGCAGCAAAAAGCCAATAATAAAGATCAAGATGTTTAACCACAACACCGACGTAGGTTGCCAATAGGCCACCACAGCTAAAAAGATAGCTGAGCCAACAAAGTAAATCGCTATGGGTTTAGCCAGCTTGATTTTGGTGGCAATGAGTCCAATAAGAATAATGCCAGCGACTGCCCCCAGATTATACAAAGTGAGCGCCGCTATACCTTCTGAACGTTCATAGCCACTATTTACAAATAAGGTCGGGATCCACGACATCAGAAAATACAAGGACATAAATCCCATAAAGTAAATCAGCCACACACCCACAGTTTGCTTACCCAAATCGTGACGGAACAAATTGGTAACTGAAATGCGCTGCTTTTCAGCGGTATGCTGCGGTAATTCGCGAATAGCAGCACAGCCCATGCTGCTTAAGATACGATTGATTTTGTGCAGCTTGTCGTTCTGATCACCGTCCTGGGTGGCAATAAACTCAATTGACTCTGGCAAATAAAAATACAGCACAGCGGTCATCAATAACGTAAACAGGCCACCATACACAAACACCATTTCCCAACCAGATGACTCTATGATGGTGTTTGCAATGGGGCCTACAATAGTTGCACCGGTGGCATAGCCCATCACAATAATGGTTACCACCAGATTACGCATTTTTTCCGGCGCAAATTCAGCCCCAATAGTGGCCGAATTTGCAAAAATAATACCTATACCCAAGCCAGATATGGCGCGGATGACAATCATCCATTCAACCGATTGTGGAATAAACCCTGTTACTACCATCGACAGACCAATCATTACAGTAGCAATCAACAAAATGTTTCGCCGGCCAATCTTATCAGCAAAGGGGGCGAGGAACATGGCCCCTAGTGTCATCCCAATGAGCGCAGCGCTTAAAATATAGCCTTTGTCAGTGGCAGTAATGCCCCAATCTGCGGTAAGTGACGGCATGGCTACTGACATGGCAACCACGTCAAAGCCATCTACCACATTCAGCATAAATGCAATGGCGAACACAACGTATTGGGTAGCAGAAACAGGCGCCTGATCGATTTGACGACGGACTGATTCGACAATGCTGGTACTCATACAAACTTCCTCGTGCCAGGGGCATTGTTAAATAATTGATACACAGAGTTTCCAGGCACCTCTGCACTTGTTAATACTATGTAACACCAACCCCTGAGATACCAATTAAAAATAGCGATTCAGTCATAAGAAAATGCTAATTAACCGAGTCAAGAAACCATCAACATTAAGCAATTTCTTTTATCAAAACAGATAAAAAAGGTGATAAAACCGCTATTCAATCACGCTAGACTCGCTTTGTGCAATGTGCTTTATGTGATTGAGTAAGGCAAGTTGCGTCTGGGTTAAAATACTGTCTTCCCGATATTGCAAAACGATAGTTCGCTGCGCATTAAAACCATTAATTTGCTTACTCACCATGGTTTCACTCATTAATTCATGACGCGCTTGCGCCTCCGACAGCAACATCAATGACGGGCTGTTTTCCAGAATTACCCTGGATGCAGACAACGAATTACACTCAATCACATTTTCTGGCGGCAAGACCTTGTGTTCCCTGAACAAGGCTTCGTAGGTTTTACGCAGAGGGGAAGACGTACGCGGTAAAATCCAGGGGTAAGTTAATAACGTTTCCACCGCCAGATTATTCTCTCTGGCCAAAGGATGATGGCGTGACATCAGTAACACTATGGATTCGGTTAAAATAGGCTCTTCTTTAATTTCAATGCCTTCAGGGAGCAAGCGGGAAGCCCCCACCAGAATATCGAGTTTGCCCCGCATCAAATCGTGTAACAGGTACTCATATGACCCTTCTACAATGGATATTTTATGGCCTGGGTACTGCAATTTAAAGTCGGTTGCCGCCTTGGGGATAATATAGCTCCTGGCCATGGGCATAGCGCCAATTGCCGTGTTACCCTTTTCCATATGTGACATTTTGGCAATTTCTGCAAAGGCCAGCTCAATTTCACGCTCCATCACGCCCGCTACCTGCGCCAGTTGAATAGCCACCTTGGTAGGCTTAATTCCAAAACTGGTGCGCTCGAATAAATTTACGTTTACGGTTTGTTCCAAATCCCGTGCCGCACGATGAATGGTTGGATTGGCTTTATTAGAAATCGCCGCACCGGCACTGAAGCTACCCGCTTCAGCAACCGCCTTTAATGCGTTTAGCTGAGTCATCGTGATATGCCGGGACACATTTTTGGGTACCTGACCAAAATTCTTTAGCATTAAATCAAAAAAGCTGTCCAGCGAGTTAAGTGCCCGCTTTACCCGTCGACATAAAGTGGTGGCTTCGTCAGTAGCCGTAATCCCCTTGGTTGAACGATGAAAAAACTTCGCGTCAAAGGTGTGCTCCAAACTGTTAATAGCCTGGCTGATTGCGGGCTGCGAGCGCCCTAACAGCTCAGCAGTTTTTGAAATAGATCGAATATCATAAACCGTTAAAAACACCCGTAAATGAAACAAATTCAAACTGCTTGTAACCTTCTTTTCCAACATATCTGTTTTACCAATACCATCCATCCATAAAGCTGAAATTAGCAATTTCTTATATTAAAAGTCAATTTTCAATTGGTGATATCAGTGCCACTATTAGATATTCAGTCCGACACATAATGTTAACAACATAATTACAATAGTTTTAATCGATGAGGGCACAGAGATGAAAACAATTAACATGTCACGTATCGCGGTTGCTATTGCAACCGGATTGGCTTTGCAGTCGGGCGTTGTGATTGCTCAGGAACAACCTGAGGAAGGCGCAAAAATCGGAGCGAGTCAGGCACTTGACAAAATTACCGTTACCGCACGAAAAGTTACCGAAAACCTGCAGGAAGTGCCGGTTTCAGTAACCTCGTTCAACGGTGACGCACTGGAACGTCGTCAGATCACCGGTTCTGATGATATTGGCAAAATCACCCCTAACTTGCAATTTACTAATAATGCACCACTGGCAGGCAACAATAACTCATCGGTTATTTTTGTGCGTGGTGTAGGTCAAATCAGTCCGCGAGCGAACACCGACCCGGGTGTAGGCTTGTATATCGACGATGTTTACATTGGTCAGTCGGTTGGCGGTAACATGGAATTGCGCGATATTGAAAGTGTGCAGGTATTGCGCGGACCACAAGGAACGCTGTTTGGCCGTAACACCATTGGTGGTGCGGTATTAATTAATACCCAGGCACCGGGCGACGAATTGGGCGGTAAAGTGCGCTTCGGCATTGGAGAAGACTCACTGATTGAAGCCTTTGGGGCTATTGATATTCCCATTTCAGACAGCCTGCTGACTCGTTTTACTGCCGGTACAAAGAAACAAGACGGTTACGTAAAACGGCTATACGACGGGCTGGATTTAGGCGACACCAACAACACCACGTTTTCGGCCAAAATCTATTACGATCCAAGCGATAAATTTACTGCCAAATTCCTTTACGACTACACCAACGCCGATGAAAACGGTTCTGCTTTGGTATTTGCCGGATATAACAACAATGACGACGTAACCAATACCGCGCAGGACGCAGGCTGGTTTGGCGCCAGTCAAAGTGTGATAGCCGGTTGTCCCGATGCGTGGGTTGCTTACCCAGGACCACCAGGACGCCCTGTAACAACAGCAGCAGGCTCTGCACTTGACGTATCTGGCTTACTAACTTCTGGCGGCGGCCCACGTGGCTACACCGGCGAAAATACCGATTCACGTTGTGTCAACAATCAGTGGGATGCAGGCCCGTTTGCCAACAACGGTACGGCTGAAATGGGTAGCTCAATGACCAACTGGGGCGCTTCATTGAACCTGGAGTACGTGTTTACCGAAGAATTTACGGTAAAATCGATCACGTCATACCGCAACCTGGAATGGGTAGGTCGTCGTGACGCTGATAATACTCCGTTTACCATCTTACATACTGACTTTGATTCATCCGGCGACCAGTTTAGCCAGGAATTCCAGTTTAATTATGTAACCGACAACCTGACTGCAGTTGCTGGTATTTACTACTACGAAGAAGAAGTCACCGACATTCTTACCGTTCAGGTAGGCGATAAACCTACTGGCTACAGTTGCGGTGAAGGCACAGATGGCTGCCACCTTGACAGCGACAATAACATTACCCAAAACGAATCGTTTGCATACTATACACAAGTAACTTACGACATTACTGATCAGTTAAGTGCAGCAGTGGGTATTCGCCGTACAGAAGAAACCAAAGGATCAATTCCGGACCAGTTCGACTACGCCGATCCGGATGCCAAATATCTGGAAGTAATGTTATACGAAGCGGATTTTTCAGCTACTACCATGTCATTTAACTTAAGCTACCAGATGTCGAGCGACACCATGGTTTATGGTAGTTACGCTGAGGGCTTTAAAGGCGGTGGCTGGAACTCTACCTTTAACTTTGCGTTAACGGAATCAGACCTGGAAGCCGGGCATAAGTTTAATCAGGAAGAAGTGCAGACCATTGAGCTGGGCTTTAAATCGGATATTACCGATAACTTCCGCTTAAACGGTGCCATATTCAGTTCTGACTATACCGACTTGCAATTTACCTATCGCGTGTTTATTGCGCCGTGGTTCTTTAACGCAGGTAAAGCGTCGATAGATGGTGCTGAACTGGAGTTTACCTGGGTTCCGCACGATGACTGGGTAATAGAAGGCGGATTCGGTTACCTGGATTCTTCGGTAGACGAAGCAGTTGAGATTGTGGTGCCGGGTCGTCCCGTAAACACCGGTGTTGCAGAAGGCAATCAACTGCCATTTGCACCGGAATTCCAGGGTAACGTGGGTGTAGGTTACTACGCCGAACTGAGTAACTACTTAGTGATGCCGCGCATCGACGTGTCGTTTAGCGACAAAGTGTACTTTGATGCCAGCAATACTGCGTTAATTGCACAGTTGGATAGCTACACCACCGTAGACATGTCAGTAAGCGTACAACCGTTTGACGAAGTGTGGAAACTCACCGTTGGCGTTAACAATGCTACCGACGAAGTGTACAAAGTATCTGGCAACTCGTCGCTGGGCTCAGGCAGTGGTTACGCTGAAGCAGCTTACGCGCGCCCCAGGGTGATATTCGCCAACTTTACCTACGAGTTTTAACGGCAACAGGAATGCCCTGGGCACGGGCGTGTTATCACGCTGGGGGCATTCCTGCTTTTTGCATTCAATGTCAAATGCCCTGCGGGGCATTTAATATGTTTTACAGAGGATGATATGGCTAACATCATTGGTGGCATCGGCGTTTCCCATACGCCTACCATCGGCTTTGCCCAGGACAGAGCGCTGCGTGAACAGCCAGCCTGGAAACCAGTATTTGAACAGTTCGACAAGGTCGGTAGTTACCTGGCCCAGGAGCAACCCGATGCGCTGGTATTTATCTATAACGATCATATTACGTCTTTTTTCTTTGACCACTATTCGCCCTTTGTACTTGGCGTAGACGACACATTCAGCCCTGCAGATGAAGGTGGTGGAGCGCGCGACTACCCGCCTGTTTCCGGTCACCCTGCCCTTGCCAGGCACATAGGGCAATCGTTGTTTGCCGACGAATTTGATTTATCGTTTTTCCAGAAAAAGCCCATTGATCACGGTTTGTTTTCTCCCTTGTCGATGATGACAGACCGAGGCACCCGATGGGACAAACACATTATTCCGCTACAGATTGGCGTGTTGCAATTCCCAATCCCTACAGCAGCGCGCTGTTTTAAGCTGGGTCAGGCATTGCGTCGCGCAATCGAAAGTTACCCTGAAGACATTAATGTAGCCATTGTCGCTACGGGAGGCTTGTCTCATCAGGTACACGGTGAACGCTGTGGTTTTAACAATCCCGATTGGGATGAACAGTTTCTCGACTTGCTCGAAAGCGATCCTGCGCAACTGGCTGCCATGACCCACGCAGACTATGCCCGCTTGGGCGGTCTGGAGGGAGCCGAAGTGATCATGTGGTTGATCATGCGTGGCGCGCTTTCCGGGCAAGTCGATTGTTTACACCGCGCCACTTATCTGCCGTCAATGACCAATATCGCCACGGTCATTTATAAAGATAAGGGCAACAGCCCTGCCAATGAAATAGTCGCCCACCAGCAAAAAATGGGAGAACAACTTTCGGGTATTGAACACATCCCGGGTACCCACCCTTTCACGCTGGAGCGTGCACACAGCGCTTGGCGGCTTAACCATTTCCTGCACAAACTCACTGAGCCAGCGCATCGCAAACAGTTTGTAGCGTCGCCCGATACATTGTTTAGCGAATATGGGCTATCGGCACAGGAAATTTCACTGGTCAAAGCGCGGGACTGGATAGGGCTAATTCACTACGGCGTGATTTTCTTCAGCCTGGAGAAAATGGCCGCCGTGCTAGGCATGACAAACATCGATATTTATGCCCAGATGAGCGGTAAAACTGTAGAGGAATTCCAGCAATCACGAAACGCAGCAATAACCTATTCAGTGGCGGGTAAAGACAAAAACTGACATGAAAAAACCAGGCCTCGCTGATTGAGGCCTGTATTGTGCTTTCGCAAATTAAAACTCTTCAGTATCAATATCGCCTTGTGCCGCGGCCGGGTACCTGGGCCCTTTTACTGTTTGCTGATTAATCAGCTCACCGGCAGAGCGTAATACCTCGGCAGACACCTTCAATGTGCTTGCCGCGATATTTTCGATCATATGCGCTTCAATACGCGTGCCTGGCAGTGCATGAATAAAATCGCCCTGGGCCAATACCCACTTAATCGCAAGCTGCGCGGGAGTACAGCCAACCTGTTCTGCCAGACGGGCAAATTCAGCGTACAATTTTCGGTTAGCCTGCCAGTTTTCGCCCTGAAAACGCGGCATGCCACAGCGAATATCGCCAGCTTCGAGTGTACTGATATCAGTAAAGGTATTGCTCAGAAAGCCCCTGGCTAATGGGCTGAATCCCACGAACGCGATGTTCAGCGATTTACAGGCCTCCAGTACAGCAATTTCAGCATTGCGCGTCCACAGGGAATATTCGGTTTGCAGCGCAGCGACCGGGTGTTCCTGATGCGCGCGCAACAGGGTTTGTGCAGAGACTTCCGATAAGCCAATTGCACCAATTTTACCGGCTTTTACCGCCTCCCCCAATGCGCCCACACTTTCTTCTACTGGTACATCCGGGTCGATACGGTGCAGGTAATACAAGTCGATGTAGTCGGTTTGCAGGCTTTTCAGGGCGGTGTCCAGTGTTGCATGCAGTGCTTTAGGGTGCCCGTTGATAACGCGCTTGCCATTTACCCCGGTCATACCGCACTTGCTGGCTAACAAGATCTCATTACGAAAGCCCTTAATCGCCTTGCCTACCACCACCTCGTTCGCCCCAAAGCCATATAAAGCGGCGGTGTCAAAGTGATCCATGCCAGCCTCGTAAGCGCTTTGGATCAGACTTATAGCATCACTTTCGGGTAGTTTTCCGCTATAAGCATGACTGACATTCATACAGCCAAAACCAATTTCTCCTACCCATTTACCGGCCAGTTTCCGTTTATTCATCATGGTACTCCTCAAAGCAAAACGGCTTGCACCAGGCAAGCCGTTAACGGTAAGCGTAGTCAATTATGCCGATAATTGCTGCTCAAGTTCGTGCAGCACGCGATAACAGTTTAGCACCTGTCCTACGCTTGAGTTTGGCTCGCGGCCTTCCTGAATTGCAGCAACAAACTCGCGATCCTGCAGTTCTATGCCGTTCATCGACACATCCACTTCAGACACATCGATTGGGTTTTCTTTTCCATCAACCAGGTCGTCGTAACGGGCAATATAGGTGCCATTATCACAGATATAACGAAAGAAAGTCCCCAATGGTCCATCGTTGTTAAACGACAAAGACAAGGTACAAATTGCGCCATTTTCAGCTTGTAACTGAATAGACATGTCCATGGCTATACCCAGTTCAGGATGGATTGGACCCTGAATTGCATTGGCTTTCACTACTGGCGATCCAGCCTGATACGCAAACAAATCCACCGTATGCGCAGCATGGTGCCACAGCAGGTGATCGGTCCACGAACGCGGCTCGCCTTTGGCATTGATGTTCTTGCGGCGGAAGAAATAGGTTTGAACATCCATTTGCTGAATGTTCAGCTCGCCAGCAGTAATTTTGTTATGCACCCATTGGTGTGAAGGGTTGAAACGACGGGTATGACCTACCATGCATACTTTGCCGGTTTCCTGCTGAGTTTTCACTACCGCTTCGGAATCGGCCCAGCTGTCTGCCAGTGGGATTTCTACCTGCACGTGTTTGCCGGCTTTCATACACTGAATAGCCTGTGATGCGTGTTGTTGGGTAGGCGTACACAGGATCACGGCATCCGCATCACTTTCCAGCGCATCTTCAAGGCTGGTATACACATTAGGGATTCCGTACTGGTTTGCTACGCCCTGGGTTTTCTCCAGTGAACGGCCCACCAGGCCAACTACTTCTGCGCCATCGATATTCTGCAAGCCGTCCAGGTGTTTTATGCCAAAGGCACCCGGGCCCACTACAATAATTTTCATATTCGTTACTCCGCGTTTTATTCAGGTTACGTGAGCGGCAATGCCGCTGCTTAATCCGCCCAGTACAAGCGCATAGGATTGTCAATCAGCAGTTTCTGCTGCAGCGCTTCTGTAGGGGCAATTAAAGGGATCATGTCTACCAGTTTGCCGTCATCAGGCATGTGGCTTTTCATATTCGGGTGCGGCCAGTCGGTGCCCCACAATACACGGTCAGGGAAACGTTCCACAACGGTGCGGGCAAATGGCACAACATCAAGGTAACCGCCAGTTGGGCCACTTACTGAAAGACGTTCCGGGCAACTCACTTTCGACCAGAAATTCGGATTTTCTTCCAGCAATTTAAGAAACAAACCAAATTGCTCGCCATCCACCGGCTGAGTCACGTCTGGTCGCCCCATGTGATCTACCACTACCGTAGTGGGCAGGCTGGTGAAAAAATCATATAGGTCTGGTAGTTCTGCGGCTTCGAAGTAAATCACAATGTGCCAGCCAAGGCGCTTAATACGATTAGCGATAAGCGTTAAATCGTCAAACGGTAAGGCATCAACCAAACGCTTTACAAAGTTAAAGCGAACGCCGCGAACACCCGCAGCATGCAATGCATTCAGTTCTTCGTCGGTAACACTGGCTTTAACCGTCGCTACACCGCGTGCAAGACCGTTACTGTGGTTCAGTGCGTCAACCAATGCGCGGTTATCAGCACCGTGGCAGGTAGCCTGCACAATCACATTGCGGGAAAAGCCCAGGTGATCGCGAAGCGCCCACAGTTGATCTTTAGAAGCACCACAGGGAGTGTATTTGCGTTCAGGTGCGAACGGAAACGCATCGCCTGGCCCAAACACGTGGCAATGGGCATCTACAGCACCTGCTGGCGCCTGGTAACCAGGCACCGACGGGGATTGATGCCAGTGCAACCAATCGGCATCGGGGGTAAACTGACTCACAGGCCCATCTCCTTCAATTTGACATCCAGTCGCGGATAAACGCGACGAGCATTGCCAGAGTATATCGCGGTGCGGTCTGCATCAGACAAATTCAATGCATCCACGTAACGCTTGGTGTCGTCAAAATAGTGACCGGTTTCAGGATCAATCCCGCGTACCGCACCAATCATTTCAGATCCAAACAAAATATTTTTGATATCGATTACTTCAAACAACAAATCGATACCCGGCTGATGATACACACAGGTGTCAAAATACACGTTTTTCATTACGTGCTCAGCCAGCGGCGGCTGATTCATCATATCGGCCAAGCCGCGATAGCGCCCCCAATGATACGGAACCGCACCACCGCCGTGGGGAATAATAAAGCGCAGGTCAGGGAAGTCCTTAAATAAATTGCCTTCCAGGAATTGCATGAAAGCCGTGGTGTCAGCATTCATGTAGTGCGCGCCGGTAGCATGGAAGTTTTCGTTGCATGAACCTGATACGTGAACCATCGCAGGGACATCCAGTTCTACCATTTTCTCGTAGAAGGGATACCAGCTTTTATCGGTTAGTGGTTTAGACGTCCAGTGGCCGCCCGACGGATCCGGGTTAAGGTTACAGCCCACAAAGCCAAGTTCAGTAACACAACGCTCCAATTCTTCTACCGAATTTTTAATTGGTACACCGGGCGACTGCGGCAGCTGACACACACCAATAAAGTGTTGAGGGTACAAATCCACAACGCGCTTGATCAGGTCATTACAGGCGCTTGTCCACTGTTTGGATACCGCCTCATCGCCCACATGATGGGCCATTGCTGACGCGCGGGGTGAAAAAATGGTCATGTCTGAACCGCGTTCTAATAGCAGTTTCAACTGGTTTTTTTCGATACTTTCACGAATTTCATCGTCGCTGATAAAGGGAACTTCTGGCAATGCCTGCCCCGATTCGAATGCCTTAATCTGCGCTTTTCTGAACAACTGCAACGGCTCTGGTGCAGTAGTGTAGTGTCCATGACAATCAATGATCATGCTGATGTCCTCAATCGTTGTTATTCTGCTACTGGCTGGCACTGACTCGGTACCAGCACTTCTCCACGCATTAATAATCGGGCGGTACGCAGCAAGGCTGCGCGTTTTACACTGAATGTATTTAACGCATTTGCGCCACTGATATCCATTTCTACCGTAAATGCGCCGGTAGGATGTTCAATTGTGAGTATTTGACTTTGTGAACTGTTATCGGCCGCTTTGTTTACATAATCGCTCGCTACCGTGCCAGCCAGTACACAGGCAGTAGCTACGCTAACCGAACCCAACACGCCGATAGCATCATGTACCCGGTGCGGAATAAACGTGTGGGTATTCACTACCCCACCATGTACCGGTGCTGATAACAGGCTCATTTTAGGCACGGTTTTGTTGGTCACATCGCCAAGATTCATCAGTTTGCCTGCTTGTAGACGAATGGCTTCTATTTTGGCTTTCACGTCGGCCTTGGCTTCCAGCTCTGCCGGACTTTCCTGCCCGGTAGCGCCCACTGCCGAAGCATGTAGTAACACCACTGGCATGCCATTGTCGACACAGGTCACTGAAACACCGTTGATTTCGTCAATGGCGTTACCAGTGGGAAATAGCGCGCCACACGACGAACCCGCTACGTCCAGAAAATCAATCATCACTGGCGCAGCTGTTCCAGGCACGCCATCAATCGCAGCATCGCCTTCGTACTGAACTTCGCCATTGGGCGTTTGGATACGGGCAACAGCCAGTGCTCCGGTGTTAACCATGTGAATGCGCACATCGGTAACATCTGACTGCGCGCTCACCATACCCTGCTCAATAGCGTATGGACCCACACCGGCCAGAATATTTCCGCAGTTTTGTGCGTCACTCACCCGCGCTTCGTCTACCACAACCTGCAAAAACAAGTAGTCGACGTCGGCATCTTCTCTTGTTGACGGGCTGACCACCGCCACTTTACTGGTTAACGGGTGTGCACCGCCCATGCCATCAATCTGGCGTTCGTCCGGCGAACCCATTACGGCCAGCAAAATAGCATCGCGCTGGGCCGTATCCGACGGTAAATCACTGGCCTTAAAATACAGGCCTTTGGATGTGCCACCGCGCATTACATAGGCAGGAATCGCTTTCACGACTAGTTTTCCTCACCGTATTTAACGTAGCGCAAGCCTTTTTCTGCCAGGCGCTCTCGCATGTTGTAAATGTCCAGGCCCAGTTCACCCGCCGCTAAACGCACACGCTTGCTGTCTTCGTTAGCCACGCGCGCCAGTACTTTTTCGTGTACGGCATCGGCTTCTTCCCGAGCAACCACCACTACACCATCGTCGTCGGCAACCACAATGTCACCCGGATTGATTAGCGCACCAGCACACACCACAGGTACGTTAACACTGGCAATGGTTTCTTTCACTGTACCTTGCGCAAATACTGCGCGAGACCACACAGGAAATTCCATTTCGGTAAGGGTAGCGATATCCCGCACGCCGCCATTGATAATCAAACCTTTTACACCGCGCGCTTTCAGTGACGTGGCCAGCAAATCACCAAAAAAGCCGTCATCACACGGACTGGTTGGGGTAACTACCAGCACATCACCGGGCTGGCACTGCTCAACCGCTACGTGAATCATCCAGTTATCACCTGGTGCAACCTGGCACGTTACCGCTGGACCTGCTATTGCAGCCGGGCGGTAGATTGGCCGCATGGCTTTGTCTAATAATCCCTTGCGCCCCTGCGCTTCATGCACAGTAGCAACCTCTGCCCCCTGATAATGTTCAATGGTAGACGCTGACGGTCTTGGACAGCCTGTTACACAAATTGCCATGGTAAATAATCCTGCATTCATTTCGTTATGGATTTAGTATGCGACAGCACAGCTAAAAAAGAATGTTAGAATAGTGCAATTCACTATTAATTTTTTCTATAATGACTTTAATAACGAATAAAGGAATCGCGACGTGCAACTGAACATACGGCACTTACTCAGTGCTTTAGAAATAAAGGAATGCGGCACCGTTACCCAGGCGTCCAAACAGATACATTTGTCGCAATCAGCGCTTACACAGGCTATTAATAAGCTTGAAGACCAGCTAGATTCCCAGTTATTTGAACGCTCTAACTCAGGCATGTTCACAACGGCGTCAGGCGAACTGTTTTTAGAGCGGGTTAAACGTGCATTCTGTTATTTGGAAACCGCCTCACAAGCCCTGTTCGACACCGACAAAACCAAGCGCATGGCATTCCTGCGCAACGTAACAATTCGGCAATTAACCGCCTTGAACACCATTGTTGAACTGCAAAACTACACTGCTGCTGCAGTTCGATTATCACTCACTCAACCTACGTTGGGTAAAACCATCAAGGATCTGGAGCATCTGTCGGAGCAGCGGCTGTTTAACCGTGTGCCCACCGGCGTTGAACCTACGTGGCGAGCCAGGCAATTGAGCAAATTTGCCAGCCTGTTTTTTGCCGAAATCCATCAGGGTGAAGATGAAGTGAAGCGGCTCAAAGGCCAACGTTCGGGTAGCGTAACAATTGGCAGTCTGCCCCTCGCCAGAACGGCGATAGTGCCTGATACAGTAACCGCACTGTTGCAGGAATTTCCGGATGCCAAAGTGAGCATTATTGACGGCCCCTACGAAGAACAGCTTAATACCTTGTTACATGGTCAGTTAGATATCATTGTGGGAGCATTGCGAACGGCATCTCCCAGCCATGACATTGAGCAATGTAAGTTGTTTGATGACAGTCTGAGTGTAGTAGCCAGAGTGGGGCACCCTGCCACCGACCTGTTTACCCAGCCCGTTACCCAAACCGACCTGACCCAGTATCAATGGATTGCTCCCAGGCAAGGCACACCCACGCGTGCCGTATTCAGTCAGTTTTTTGAAGCACGTGGGTTAACGCCCCCTCAGGACGTGGTGGAATGCAGTTCCCTGGTTGCAGTCCGAGGATTGCTATTAAACAGCGATCGCATTACGTTATTACCCGCCCGCCAGGTTGCGGTAGAAGTTAAATCCGGCTTGCTGGCGATCAGCGCCCAACCGCTGCCCGACAGTAAGCGGGAAATAGGCTACACCCTTCGCAAACACTGGAAGCCCACGCCTGTACAGGCCAGATTTATCGAATTGCTCACGCAGATAGCCAGGTAATACCAATTTGCAAGCTCACACCGCATGCTGCTTACGGTATTCACCTACGGTCAAACCGGTTTGTTTTTTAAACTGACGACAAAAATACCCTACGTCTTTATAGCCCAGGGTAAACGCAATGTCGTCGATGCTCTGACGGGTATAAATTAACCGTCGCTTACTTTCATTCATCACACGCTGTCGAATAACCTGCTTTGGGCTGGTTTTCAGTACAGTCTGGCACATTCTGGAGAGCGTGGAAACAGAGATAAACAGCTGATCGGCATAATCTTTTACGCTATTGTGTTGCTGATATTGTGCATCGATTAACGCCCGGAACTTCACCAGAATTTTAGTTTCCCTGGAACTACTCTCACTGTGTAACGAGGTTAATCGTTGTTGACGGCGCACATTAATAAACAGCAATTGCAGTAAATTACTGATTGCCGCACGCGAGTCTGCCTCCGCATGCTGAATCTCATCGTCAAGCGACAATAATACTTGCCGGAATTGTTCAATATATCGCTCGTCAGAAAATTCTACCGGCTGAGGCGCCCATAAAGCATCATTTGCGGTTGGCACTTCACCTGACGCCGATAATTCAGCTAAAAAATCACTGTTTATCGACAACACGAAGCCTTGCGTGTCGGGTTCAAACTGAAAGCCATGCACCACACCTGGCGGGATCATCACGAGCCAGTTTCCATTGAGAAAATAGCGCGCATCGTCCAGTTCAATGTGCCAGCCATTGCCAAACACACAAATGATTTGTGCAAGTTTATGATGGCGATGTGGCTTAATCTCCCACCCCAGCATACGGCTGCGCGACACAATACTTTCCAGATGAACACTTCCCGGCTCCCACTGCAAAAAGGTTTCACCGTATAAGTGATAAAATGGGATCGCATCCTGACTCATCATATACGCCATCACAAAAACTTAACATGATTAAAAAGTACAATAATTTGCCTGAAATGTGAATTACCAATTGAGCCTGCGACGTGCACTATGAACACACAAACTTAAGCAGGAGCAAACTATGAATACCATTCGCACGAAGGTTGCCATTATTGGCGCAGGCCCTTCCGGGTTGTTACTGGGCCAGTTGCTGGCTAAACAAGGTATCGACAACATTATTGTTGAGCGCGTAACGGGCGACTACGTACTAGGTCGTATCCGTGCCGGCATTTTAGAACAGGGCTTTGTGGACCTGGTGCGTGAAGCTGGTGTGAGTGAGCGCATGGATCGCGAAGGCCAGGTACACGATGGCTTTGACATTTCTTATTACGGCGAACTGTTCAATATCAATCTGAAAGAACTCACCGGCGGCAAAACAGTAATGTGTTATGGCCAGACAGAAATCACCCGCGATATGATGGAAGCGCGTGCTGAAGGCGGCTTAACGACCTATTACGAATCGTCGGATGCTGCTATTCACGATGTTACAACCGATTCGCCATACGTTACCTTTTTTAATAACGGTGAAAATTACCGTTTAGACTGCGATGTTGTTGTAGGCTGTGACGGCTTCCACGGCATTTCCCGCAAAACCATTCCAGCCGAAAAGCGCACTGAGCACGAGCGCGTGTATCCGTTTGGATGGTTAGGTTTACTAAGTGACACGCCGCCAGTTAGCGACGAGCTGATTTATTGCAAAACGAAACGCGGTTTTGCGCTGGCAAGTATGCGCTCAGAAACCCGCTCTCGTTACTATTTGCAAGTACCGCTGGATCACAAAGTGGAAGACTGGTCTGACGAACGCTTCTGGGATGAACTGAAAAAACGCCTGCCTGAAGAAGCGGCGGCGCGATTGGTAACCGGCCCCAGTATCGAAAAGAGTATTGCACCGCTTCGCAGCTTTGTATGCGAACCTATGCAATGGGGTAATCTGTTCCTGGTAGGTGATGCCGCCCACATTGTACCGCCAACAGGTGCTAAAGGACTAAACCTGGCTGCTTCAGACGTAGCAGCCCTGTACCAGTTACTGTGTAAAGCTTACCGTGAAAACGATAAATCTGTATTAACCCGCTACTCCGAAATCGCCCTTCGCCGGGTATGGCACGGCGAGCGTTTCTCCTGGTGGATGAGTAACATGCTGCACGATTTCGATGAGCAGGAAGTAGGCGGTATGAAAAAGGCGACATTCGACCACTTTATGTCATCTGAACTGGATTTCTTCCTGAACCACCGTGAAGGACGGCAGGTAATAGCTACTCAGTACGTAGGTATGCCTTACGAGAGCATTGAGTAATACCCTTTTTGTAACAATGTGCCCTGGCGCGTATTGACCCAACCAATACGCGCTTTTTCCTATCTTACAGATTTTCCGTGCTTTGCAGAAAGTCAACTCCGTAGAATTATTTCTTAGCAAAATTATAATCATCTGTTATTGTTAAAAAAATGAGTAGTACACAGACAAGGAATGGTCGATGTTTTTTGCTTCTCGCAGAATGACTTTACTTGCGGCGACAGTGGTAGCAACAGTATTAAGTGGCTGTGGCGCAACTGATAAACGCCCTCCCATCTATGATGATATTTTTGAGGTTAAAGCCCGTCTGCCGGCACATGCAAGCCGCCTGGCATCCCACACTTCATTACAGCAAGCACTGATGAAACGAAATTTAGTGATTGCCGAATCCGGCGATATCTTGCCTGTGAACGGCAGCAGTTGCGGCACCCCATTGTATTACCGCTTTACCTCACTCTCACTGCCCGTGTACTTGTCATCTCATGCTGAGTTGTATGCGGGCTATTATGCTGATCTCGATAAAATTGACCAACAATGGCAGATAGTCGATACCGATCTGTCTTTCAGCCACACCCGGCCAACCGGTGTGTCTGTGTCACTGTTTGCCATGGGTTTATCTGGCAAGCTGGCGCCGAATGACACTGTATTTATTCGCCCTTCACCCCAGACATCGCCGGACGATCAAAAAGACCTGATTTCGCAAGTTAAGCGATTACTCCCGGGCGTTAAGGTTAAGGGGATATCTCGCAATTCAAATACCCAAATTAACGCCAGCGTCGCATCGTCAGAGGCAAGATTAAGAGAACTTATCGATACCAAAAAATCGGCGGTAGGCACCGTGGTCGACGAGCGGGTGCTACTTGCCTGTAGTGAGCTTCGCGATTTTATCAATTCCGTTTCTGCTCGCCCTGTTCAATCGCGGTACACAGCAGAAGAAGCGGTAGAAGTACTACCGCCAGACGCTGATTTTACTGCATTAGACAAACAACAAGTACTACTGCCGTCAGATAAATACATGACGGTTGGTGGCGATATCGTTGAATACACAGCCTATTTCCAAAAACGACAACAAGACCCCTGTGCAGCGGGCAACAGCCAAAACGCCGCGTTGTGTCGGAAACGGGTCAGCGATGGTGAACAACGCCAGATTAAAAATAAAGTCATTATGACAATACCCACTTCACAACGTTAACGACTTCACTTTATCAAGGACAGAGCAAAGGACACAGTATGAAACACGTAGTTACTGTACACCTGAAGATACTTGCCATACTGGTATTATTTGCCATTTATGTCAGCCTCGAAATTTCGCTGAATATTTTACTGATCGACATGTATGCCCAGCCATTCGAGCTGGTACTGGGTGAATACCATATTGCAGCCGAGCGCCTGGAATTGTTTGGCAGAACCTTGTCGGGCTTTGGTCTGGCGTTGTTTGCGGTCACACTCATTCCGATTCGATTCTTCGGTGTTACCCAATCAGAAAGTCACATTCGGCCGGTTATCAGTGCCAGGGGAAAGTGGTTGTTGCGCCCCCTGACCTTTTTGGCAATTTGGGCGCTGATCATTCCGTCCATTAGGGTATTGATTGATGGTGTT
Source organism: Aestuariibacter sp. GS-14 (assembly GCF_006494365.1). GTDB lineage: Bacteria > Pseudomonadota > Gammaproteobacteria > Enterobacterales > Alteromonadaceae > Alteromonas > Alteromonas mangrovi. Next base: position 209,377 of record NZ_VHIP01000002.1, on the reverse strand, counting down.
GTCGACTCACAGTCCAGTGATGCCAAACTCAGTGCTGTGCGCGCAATCGTATATAAAGAAGCTTACCTCGCAAAAGCCGTGAGCATTGAAGGATTTCCGGAATTTGACCACATAGTAGCGGACCCTGATCGCAGGGATTTAATGGTCGCGCTCATTCCGTCACTGGCGTTTTTCTCCAATGGCTTCAACACGTTGATCGGAAACAACATTGACAACATGGCCAATACCTTTCTGCTGAACAAGCAGGAAGATGATTTTATTGCCGAGGCGCTCCCCAGAATTCGTCGTTTTGATCAGCAGTATGAAGCCCAGTGGCAATTGTATGAATCAGCATCCCGCGCTTATCTGGAGGCATTTCGCAAGGAAAACGATCATTACGCGCGCGAACAAGAGCGGTTAACTCTGCTCAATAACGCCAATAAGCATATTAACTCGCGCTGGGAACGCTACGCCGTTCAGCTACTAGAAGCCGGAGATTTCAGGGAAGACTACACCACAAATGAGAATATTCGCGATCAATACCGGAACTACCGTGACCAGGCACTCAGTTCGCGATGTAACACAGCCTGCGAAGAGCAAGCTAAAAGGAATTTTGCTCGCTACCTTACAACCCTAAAGTTTGAAAGCGGTGAATCCTTCGGCATTTCACTTCAGGCAGAAGACGTTATTTTCAATAAGCTTGTAAAATCAAAATACAACCTGGCCGCCATTTTTAAACGTGGCCGCTTGCGCTATTTACAGGAAGTATATGGTATTCCAGAAGAAATGACGTATGAACAATACCAGCAATCTGATTTGATGATGAGTCACTTGCGTGACTATATCGCCGGTCAGGGTATTACCTTGCCTGTCGGTTGGAAAACAACGGATATGCAGCCTCTTATTGATGCCATTGCCGCTAAATATCAGGGTTTAGCCGCCGCAGAGTGGAATAAATACCTGCAAGCAGCCAGCTATAAAATGCCTGAGCCGGGTCTATCTAAACCCGCCTTTGCTTCACATGCAATTGTCGCCAGCGCGGCTCGGGAAGCATTGGGCCCCTATTATCTTCCTGCGTTCACGCCCAGTATTGCGGAAAGTCGTTATAAAGCAATTTGGCTGGACAGCCAGGACAATATTTCATTCATTAAAATGATCACATCTACCGCGGCAACCACCGCCTTTTCGCCCGGCGGCAGTATGTTTCAATTGGGTCGTGACGCTGTAAAACTGGCCGTTATTCCCCCTGCCAGTATCTTTGCCAGTCTGCTTGCGGTATTTCTGCTATTTTTCAAAATTGGCAATTATTTATGGCCTCGAAGTAAGGTGTATTTTGGCGGCGCTTTACTTGCGGCCGTTGTTCTGTTGGTCACCCCAACCGTATCGGCCTTAATGCAATCCAACGCTTATCACAACATCACCACCCGATTCGCCCAACAGGTCAGCCAGGACAATCTGTATGACAACCTGCTTACATCAACCTTCGGGTATATGCTGGATATAGAGTCCGGACTCTACAGCCAGTATCGCCAGGTTGGCGTTGTTCATGAGGTGCGTCGTGCCATGCTCGCCAATACAGAACAATCGACTAACGAAGGCGAAACCATCAGCGCCCAGACGACAGCGCCCTCGCCGCTGCGCACTTTCGACAATATCTTTTACGACTTGTTGTCGTTTTTGCCTGAAAAACTCGGAAGCGGTGAAATCATCAAACCATTTGATGCCAACATAACTGTGTTAAAGCAGGATTTAAATGTAGGTGCGTACCTGGGGATTTACCTTAAAGGCGATAAAGTGTCCGAGGTAAAAATGCCGAATTTCATGCAGGATACTGACTTTGGTCTGCTGGCCGAACAGAAATATTTTTACCGGCCAGACTGGCAGTCTCTTGCTTCCGAATTTATTGAAAATGCAAACAGTCCGGACTATTGGATTAAACTGGCAAATGGCGATTTAGCCAAGGAGTCACTGGTAACAAAAATTGAACGAAACATGTCGGATTACCTCAATACTCAGGGCGGTTTAGTCACCCTGTTAAAATCCATTCAATCACAAGGCTACCGCAACCTGATATTACTTCAGCTAGGTCAGGCCAACCGTTACCGGTGCTTTGTCATTGGCGACATAGACGCCCTAATGATTACCGACTCAATCCAATCCAACTTTGTTGACTATAAAGAACTGCCCAACTGCAAAGCGAGAATATAAGTGAACAAGCTACAACACTTTACTAAACAATGGTTCGCAGAAAACCTCTCCGTCATCATCATGATGTTGGCGGTTTTCTTCGCGACACACTATTTCTTCGACCAGCAACAACAGGCCCTGAGCGATGTAATTCGTCAATTTGAAATATTAAAACTTAAACTGTCTTTAACCATGGAGTAGCGCAATGCAGGATAACGAACAAAAACAAACAAGCCGTATTTCGTTCAAATTTGATATCACCACGTTTATCGGACTTTGTGGTGCTATGTATCTGGCCTACTCTGCGCACGTGAAAAACGTGGAAAACACGCAAAAGGTCAACGCCCTGTTACAAAAATACGAGCAGACTCTGGATGCAGCCATTGCAGGCGACAAAGTGACACTTGCGCGATATCAGGCAAACGTTGAAAAGATACTGAATTCACTGACGCCGGAAGAGCGCAAGCTCATGCTGTCATTGTTGACTACCAATAATGTCAAAAGCTGAATAAACCAGATTATAAAAAAAGCGCCCGGTGTCGGGCGCTTATCAGCCATTTACTCCTGAATATTAAGACCTTACTTACGTTTTTCAGACGCAATAACATAAATGCACCAGAGGCATGTAAAAGGCTTAGCGCACCTGGTGCGGATGCCGTGGATGGCGGAGTTACCGCTGACGTTTCAGCAGAGATTTTATTGATAACCGCTGTTACAAAATCAGCAAATGAACTGGCTGGCTGAACAAAAGCGCCCGGACCACCAATGACATAGTCGTTGTAAAAGGTTGCAATCGATTTATCACCGATTGGCAAACCATTAATGGTAAAGCCCTACGCTACCGCATTGTCACGAGAAGCAGCAGTAGTAGACGAAGAAGACGTGCCGTCACCAGATACATCAATAACAGTGCCAATCGTTGCATCCAAACCGTTGTTTAATAGCAAATCAACCGCTCGATTAATACCGGTAAAAATAGCAGTGCCACCGCTACCCTGGCGAGCAAAGTTGTCTAACAAATCGGCAAAGGCGTTAGCTTCCGCAACATCTGTAAGAATCGTAAACGCATCCAATGTAGTGGTATAAAAGTTTGATGCAAAAAATACAACGTTAACAGCGATACCGTTTACAGATGCAGCATTGGCATGAGAAGCCGCACCGTACATCAGCATTCCAGCTAAAGCGAATCCAAGTTTCTTGAAGTTCATGTTTCTATCCTTGAGGTAAATCGATTTTGAAATTTATATAAGAAAATGAAATCATTTACCTATATTAATTCAAGGGCAATTCGCGCACCAAAATGGTATTACCCCTGAATTTCATATAAATATAAAGAACGAGAACCTCACATACATATGAAGTGTAAAATATATAGACAACCTAATATAAAAACACTATTCATTCGATTTTATGCAACCTGGTACTGCTATTCACGCAAATAATCAGTAACATGCAAACAAGACCTGTGTAACGGAGCAAAGCATGGATTTAGGAATTAAAGGAAAGCACGCAATAGTGTGTGCCTCAAGCCGAGGGCTGGGTCGTGCCTGCGCACAAGCCCTGGCTGAAGCTGGCGTAAATCTGGTAATCAATGGCTTAGATGAACAGCGTTTGATTGCGGTAGCAAAAGACATCGAAGAATCGACAGGTGTGAAGGTGATCCCCGTGGCGGCTGACGTAAGCACCGAAGCGGGTCAGCAAGCATTACTAGCTGCGTGTCCGGAGCCGGATATTTTGGTTAACAACAATGCCGGACCACCGCTAAAAGATTTCCGCCAGTTAAATAAAGAGGCAATGGTGGAAGGCTTGAATATGAATATGCTTACACCGATCAGCCTCATTCAACGAGTCCTGGATCCCATGGCCCAAAAAGGCTTTGGCCGCATCGTGAATATTACGTCGATGACAGTTAAAATGCCCGTTGCCGGCCTGGATTTATCCAGTGGCGCACGAGCCGGACTAACCGCATTCCTGGCTGGCATTGCCCGCACGGTGGCTGATAAAAATGTAACGATCAACAACATCCTGCCGGGATATTTTGCTACCGACCGGCTCGAAGGTGTATTCAACGCTGGTATGGCGCGCACCGGGCACGATCGCGATACCGTTGCAGCTGAACTCGCTGGCAAAATACCGGCTCACCGATTTGGCGTGCCAGACGAATTTGGTAATACCTGCGCGTTTCTATGTAGCCAATATGCAGGCTACATCACCGGACAAAACATCTTGTTAGACGGTGGGTTAAACCCAAGCGCATTCTAACGTTAGATTGCCATTTTATTCATTCAACCTGCTCTATTCTCAGGTTGACTTATTATTCAACATATACGATATTTCACATATGTGAAATATCGTATGTGTTTTATGGATCCTCTCTCTTTTTATAAGTGCATGGCTGAAGACACCCGTCTGAAGACACTGCTATTGCTCACTTGTGTTAATGAAGCCTGCGTATGCGATCTAATAGAAGCGTTGGCATTAGACCAGCCGAAAATTTCACGCCACCTTGCCGAATTGCGAAAATGCGGATTGTTGCAGGATGAGCGTCGGGGCAAATGGGTGTACTACCGTTTGCACCCCGCGTTACCCCAATGGTCAAAGGCGGTACTGCAGGAAACCCTCACCCACAATCAAGCTTATATTCATACTGCACTGAATCGCATTCGGTGTTGCCAGCAACAAAATGGATGTTGCTAAACCTTATCGCATCTCACTATCAGAGGCCCCCATGAAAGTTTTGTATATTTGCACTCACAATCGTTGCAGAAGTATTTTGTCTGAAGCCATAACCAATCACTTTGCCAACAGCGTGATCACGGCCAAAAGTGCTGGAAGTCAGCCTGTTGGAGAAGTGCATCCGTTGTCGCTCAAGTACCTGACTGAAGCATGTATTTCAACACAAGGCTTGCAAAGTCAGTCGTGGGACGAATTTGAGGCATTCGAACCTGACCTTGTGGTAACGGTATGTGACTCGGCCGCAGGAGAAACCTGCCCGGTATGGTTTGGCAAATCAGTAAAAGTACATTGGGGTTTGAGTGATCCCTCCAAACTTACCGGCAGTGAAGACGTAATTGCCGATGCGTTCAGGGCAACTATTGCGCAAATTGCCGCGCGGGTAAAAGACCTGGCATCCATTGCAGAGAAGCCGTTCACACCAGAGAGTTTGCGTGCATCATTAGCAAAATTAGGGGCACACTAATGAGCAGCAACACGCACGATTTGCCCAACCTGGATGTATCTCAGTTTCAGGTACCAGACCCCACCAAGCTGGCTGGCACAGCACTTTCTCATCCGCCGCGAATACTGTTGTTGTATGGCTCGTTGCGCGCACGCTCATTCAGTCGACTGGTAGTGGAAGAATCGGCACGGCTACTCGCGGCAATGGGAGCTGAAGTAAAAATCTTTAATCCCACGGGCCTTCCACAACCTGATTCAGGCGAAGACAATCACCCCAAAGTTACCGAGTTACGGGAGCTGATGGTGTGGTCGGAAGGCCAGGTGTGGTGCTCGCCAGAGCGCCACGGTGCGATGACCAGCATATTCAAAAGTCAAATAGACTGGGTGCCATTAAGCCTTGGCGGTGTGCGTCCTACGCAGGGTAAAACGTTGGCGGTAATGCAGGTTTGTGGCGGTTCACAATCGTTTAATGTTGTTAATCAACTTCGTGTGTTAGGCCGATGGATGCGCATGGTTACCATCCCAAATCAGTCGTCGGTAGCCAAAGCCTTCATGGAATTTGACGACAACGACCGCATGCAGCCCTCGCCCTACTACAACCGCATCGTAGATGTAATGGAAGAGCTGATGAAATTCACGCTGCTACTGCGCAACAATAAAGATTACTTCGTAGACCGCTACTCTGAACGCGTTGAGACCGCCGAACAAGTCAGTCAGCGCGTAAATCAACGAAGTATTTAACCCGCACCAATCAACAGGAAAAACACAATGGGATTATTTGAACGTTATCTCACCGTATGGGTAGGATTGGCCATTCTGGCCGGTATCGCAGCGGGTGCTGTAGCGCCCGGATTATTTTCGATGGTTGCTGCGTGGGAATATGCTCAGGTTAACCTGGTTATTGCCGTACTGATTTGGATCATGATCTTTCCTATGATGGTACAAATCGACTTTACCTCTCTGAAAGACGTGGGCAAGAAACCCAAAGGCCTTATATTAACGCTGGTCATCAACTGGCTGATTAAACCTTTTACCATGGCGTTGCTAGGCTGGCTGTTTTTCAAAGGCATCTTCGCCGACTGGGTGGACCCAACCACTGCCACTGAATACATCGCCGGGATGATTTTATTGGGTGTGGCCCCCTGCACCGCCATGGTGTTTGTATGGAGTCAGCTAACCAAAGGCGACGCAAATTACACACTGGTTCAGGTTTCCATTAACGATATCATTATGATATTCGCCTTCGCCCCTATCGCCGGATTATTGCTGGGCGTTACCGACATTACCGTGCCGTGGGACACGCTGCTGCTGTCGGTAGTGTTGTACGTACTGATTCCATTAGTCGCGGGGGCACTGGTTCGCAGTAAACTGGACAGAGCCAACGACCACACAGGATTGAATCGTTTTCTCGCCACCATGAAACCCTGGTCTATCGTTGGATTGCTGGCTACTGTGGTGCTGCTGTTTGGTTTTCAGTCTGATACGATCCTGGCTAAACCACAGGCCATTATACTGATTGCCATTCCATTACTGATTCAAACCTATGGCATCTTTGCACTGGCCTATTTTATTGCCAAACAAATGAAACTGCCTCACAACATTGCCGCACCGGCTTGTATGATTGGTACCTCAAATTTCTTTGAGCTGGCTGTCGCGGTAGCGATTTCATTGTTCGGATTGCATTCAGGTGCAGCGCTGGCCACTGTAGTTGGCGTGCTGGTAGAAGTGCCCGTTATGCTTTCGCTAGTGTGGTTTGCCAACCGCACACGCAGTTGGTTTGATTAAAAGCAGGCGCCTGGCGTTATTGCGCCAGGCAATGCAGCATCACTAGCGGATGGCCGACTTACGCAGGCGCTTTCACAAATTGAATATTGCTTTGGCGCATGAACAGGCAGCTAAGGGCCCACATTAAGAAGCCGCCGAAAAACAGTATTGCAGAGGCATAACCGGTTTGATTGAAAGTAGCACCACTTGCCAGCAACGTACCGCCAACCCAAGGGCCAATCGCATTGGCAGTATTAAATGCACACTGAACTAACGCACCAATCATGGCATGCCCGGTTGGCGACACTTCCAGTAGCATAGACTGGATCACCGCGGCAAGACCCACGCTGGCCCCCAAACAAAACACTGCCACGTATAGCAACCAGATGTTGTATGAAGCCTGCACATATAAAATGGCAATACTAACACTGCACAACAATGCAATACCCGTGGTACTTACCGGTGACTTATCGGCCAGCTTTCCACATACCCAGTTTCCAATGGTAGTACCAATACCAAACATCATCATGGCAATGGAAATGGTATATTCCGGCGCTTCAGTTACCACCAGAATGGTGTCGGCCAGATAAGTATAAATACAAAATACCCCGCCAAAGCCAATAAAAATGATCCCTGAAATTGACCATACCAGTTTGTTTTTCAATACACCAAATTCGTCTTTCAGGCTGGTAGGCTGCGTAACCGGGCTGCTTGGCACCAGTTTATAAACCAGTACAGTGGCAATAAGCGCCAGTACGGCAACAATGGCCATACACAAGCGCCAGCTCACATATTGCCCCACCAGCGTAGCCATTGGTACACCCACAATGGTAGCAATGGTTAAACCTGAAAACACAAACGACATATAGCTGGCGCGTTTACCCATGGGTGCCATACTGGCCGCAACCAGCAACGATGTTGCGAAATATGCGCCATGAGGCAACCCCGACAACACGCGATAAAACACCATTTCAGGCAGCGATGTTGCAATAGCGCTTAAGCCATTTGCCACGCACATCATGCCGGTAAATAGCATCAGCGCAGTACGACGGTTTATTTTGTTAGTAAGCAACATAAACAGTGGTGCACCAATCACCACACCAATGGCATAACCACTGATCACATAACCCGCTTCAGACGGTGTGACATTAAACGACGCCGCAATGAGTGGCAGCATCGACATAGACGCGAACTCAGTTAACCCGAGTATAAAGGTGCCCATAGCCATAATAAAAATGGGCCAGAACACAGATGACTTAGCAGACTGTTGTGGTGCAGTCACAGACATGAAACCTCTTAATATTGGTCAGTAATCAATAGAACATCACTCCGAGTTATGTTGCAGTTAGCATAACCAGAGCAGAAACAAAACCTTGTAGGGAAACCAGCAGTCCGGCTGGATAAGTCGGCAGGCACTTAGCGTTGTAGGTTGAAAGATTCGCGCCGCCGATGTGTTGTTATGTTGTGTAAATATGTAATGCTGCATTACAGCAATATTGGCACATTATACGCGACATCCAACCGAAGTAGAAAGCCAAATTGTCGCGCTATACGGAGATTTAACGTAAATGCTTAGCGCTAGGGCTGATAGTCTTCGCCTGCCGCTGCAGTGAAGGCCATTTCTACCAGCCACTCCGGATCGGCCAATTCCACTTTTACACAAGCCCGGCTCGGTGCTGTGCCTTCGTCAAACCAACTGTCCCATACTGCGTTAAGGCGATCCACATTAGCGAAGTCGGTAATGTATATGGTTACCGTAAGAATACGGCTCTTGTTGCTACCAATTAACGCTAGCATGGATTCTGCTTGTTTGAATACCTGAGCAACCTGCCCTTCAATATCGGTTACCCCTTCGCATTCGGGCACTTCAACAAAGTTGGCAATCCCGTTAAACACGGTAATGTCTGACCAACGGCGCGTGGGATTAATACGATGAATTTTCATGATTGTCCTTTTTTCATTGCGAACGCGCAGTATACCGTCAAGCAACCAAGGTTGCATCGACATCAGTGGCTATGGCTTGGTATAGTTACCTTATTAAGGCCAGAAAATAAATTTACCATGAATGTTGTAGTTATCCCTGTTACTCCTTTTGCGCAAAATTGTTCACTCATCTGGGACCCTGCCACCATGGAAGGCGCGCTGGTAGATCCGGGCGGCGACGTGGAGAAAATTCAACGGGCAGTGTCCAGCCATGGGGTAACGATCACCAAGATCATCCTTACGCATGGGCATTTAGACCATGTGGGCGGCACGCTGGCTGTGGCCAAAGCTTATTCGGCCCCTATTGTGGGCCCACATACCGGCGATAAATTCTGGTTAGATGGATTAATGCGGCAAAGTCAGATGTTTGGATTTCCGCCTGCCACCCCCTTTAACCCCGATCAATGGTTAAACGACGGCGATACCATTGCTGTGGGCAATTTAACGATTGATGTATTGCACTGCCCCGGCCACACGCCAGGTCACGTAGCACTGGTTGAACGCGCCAGCAGTCAGGTTATTGTGGGCGACATTCTGTTCGCTGGCTCAATTGGCCGCACTGATTTCCCACAGGGCAATCACGAGCAATTGCTAAACGCTATTCGCACTAAGCTTTTTACTCTGCCCGACGACATGAAAGTGTATCCGGGCCATGGTCCTACAACCACCATAGGTAAAGAGCGTAAAACCAATCCGTTTGTAGCTGATAGCAAATTTGGTTAATGTGCTGGCGCACGTCAGCATGTATAGAAATATCCAATAGTTAACAAAAAAATAACTATTTGATTCACCTGATTGGCTGCGCCACCATCTGGTTTTCCTAACACAATAACAATGACTAGGTTAACCAGATGAAAACGTGGCTTCGCTATGCCCTGCTGGCCGGACTCAGTGTCCTGGCTTCAACACACACACAAGCCCAGCAACCTGCTGGCATTACCATGAAAAACATTGAGCCCGAGGCATTTTTAGGCACCCCCGTTCGCCTGTATCCTGACAATTCGGCCATGCAAGCTAATGACAAGGAACAATGGGGGCACCTGAAATTAACCCTACCCGGCGGCTTCACCAGTGAGCAATACTTTATTCGCAATGTTACCAACCCATCGCTCTATGCGTTTCTGCCTGAGCCAGATAAAGCAACAGGCACAGCAGTGATCGTTGCACCGGGTGGCGCATTTTTATCACTTGCCGTTCAAACTGAAGGCATGGACGTGGCCAAAGTACTGAATGAAAAAGGTATTGCCGCTTTTGTGCTTACTTATACGCTTAATGCCACCCCTACCGATATTCCCGGCTACCAGAAAGTAGTTGGTGACGTATTCGGTGCTAAAGCACGCGGTGAAGAACCCGATATTTTTGTTCCGCAGGCACCAAATGATGCGCTGGCAGCCCTTCGCTACGTAAAGCAGCATGCCAATGCGTACGGCGTTGATCCGCAAAAAGTAGGCTTTATCGGCTTTTCAGCTGGCGCGATGACAACTCTAAGTGCTTCAGTAGCTGAGGCCAGCGAGCGGCCGGCCTTTCTGGGCTATATTTACGGCCCGATGAACGCAATTGACGTTCCGGCCAATGCACCACCCATGTTTGCGGCACTGGCCCTGGACGATGGCCTGTTCGGAAAAATGGGCTTTGGTATTGTGGGCGCGTGGCAAGCAAAAGGGATCCCCGTGGAACTACATGCTTACGAAAAAGGAGAGCACGGGTTTGGCGTTGGCCGCCCCGGTACCACCAGTGCAGGCATGATGGACCAGTTTATTGCCTGGCTTGCTACTCACAAACTGTAATACCAATTCGCATAGAAGTTTACCAAATAGCGGGTACGGTAATGAGTATCTTACCTAACATCCCCGCTAGTATTGCATACACCAACAACACCAGGGCGGTGCGTTTGAGAATAACCCCGTCCTGGTTATGCAATCCCAGAATGGCCGTCACCGCCACTATATTATTAATACACACCATATTCCCCATTGCGGCACCCACACTCTGAAGTGCCAACGTTACTGCCAGCGGCAAAGAAAGCTGCTCAGCAATGGCATACTGAATACCGCCAAAGGTAAGATTGGAAATAGTGGCAGAGCCGGAGAAAAAGGACCCCAGCGCACCAAGCACCGGCGCAAAAAACGCCCATTGGTTACCCGCGATCCCTGCCAGGTGCTGGCCAATTCTGGCCACCGCAGATTGCTCTCCTCCCAGCATCATCATATTCACAAAAATCAGTGCACCCAATAACGCAAACAACGGGTTTTTCATGCGCGACGCTGTTTGCGTAGTAATACTGGCGCAACGCTCCGCAAACTGGCCCGCTCCAAAACTGTAAACACTCGCCATGGCAACTAACACAAATGGCAAAATAGACGGTACATACAGTGTGCTGAAACGCCATTGGGTGGCGGTATCTAAAATACCGCTCAGCGTGACAACCAAACTGGCACTCATCGTAAGCTGGCCCAAAAAGCCCAACGATATTGATACACTGGGTTCAGTGGCCTGTAATAACGCTTTAAGCCCGAGTTCCGGCAATCGCGTAAGTACCAACAGCACTACCGTGCCCCACAGAGGGAACGCCGCTTTTACCAATGTACCTAAAGATGGCGCATCGCCCTGCTGTTGTGTTGCAGGGAGACTTTCGTTGGTAAACTGACGGCTCAGGCCCACTCCGAATTTCGCCAATACCAGGGTTATTAGCAACCCAATAAAGCCGCCCAGCAACGATGGAAATTCCACACCGTAAAAGCTCAGTGCTACATAAGGTATGGTACAGGCACAGGTAGATAGCAAAACAAACACACTGTTTTGCAGAATATGCCGCCAGTCTGGCACCACCAGTCTGAGCGCAACAAACACAATGACCGGCGCAATAAGGGTGTTAATGATGGCGGCATACCTGGCCGAAGACATCAACACATCCTGCGGCAATGACAACAGCGATAACCCAAACCAAACTGGCGTTCCCATGGCGCCAAAGGTGACGGGGATGGTATTGAGCACCAGACAAAACAGCGCAACACGCAGTGGCGAAAAACCCAGGCCACAGAGAATGGGAGCCGCGATAGCAGCAGGCGTACCAAAGCCACTGGCGCCTTCTATTAAAAAGGCGAAAGACCAGCCAACCATCATCAACTGTGCCACCGGGTTGGTACTAACCCCGTTTAACGCCTCTTTTAAGGTATCCAATGCACCAGTAACTTCCATACTTTTAAATAAAAATACTGCACCGCCAATGATGGCCAGGGGCGTTAACGCCAGCAATAAACCACTGATCACATTGGCGTTTACCAACGATAACGACGACTGTCCGGTAAACATTACCAGCACATAAGCCACCACAGCACACAAAGGCAAGGCTTTGCCAGAAGCCATAGCATTGGGTTTAACCATTAAGTAAATCAGTAACAATAGCGGCGCGTAAGCTGCAACAAGCGAAAGCATTAACCGGTGCGTTCCATGCAAAATGAATACGAATACTGTAAAGCAAACTACGATGAAATTGAACGCACTACCCTTTGATTCAGCACAACATAAGCACTTAACCTGCTGCGTTTCGCCACTGCTGGGGCGTTTGTTGAAACCAGCGTTTAAAGGCGCGGGTAAAATTACCCGCGTGCTGAAATCCCAGCCGATAACTGATTTCACTTAATGGCAAGTTGCCTGCTTTCATCCACTGATGCGCTTGCTTTTTGCGCAATTCATCCAGAATTTGTCCAAAGGAAGTGTGCTTTTCAGTTAAGCGTCGTTGAAGCGTGCGCAAACTTATCCCGAGTTCGTCAGATGCCTTCTGAACAGTAATACTGCCCAGCGGCAGACGACTCAGCAACAGTGATTCCAGACGCGCTCGTAAATTCGCGCGATCCAGCCTGGCAATATACTCAGCCACCAGCACATCATTTTGGAGCGCTAGCTCGTGGCTGGCGGTTAGTAATGGCTGGTGCATGGCTTCAGTGGGAAAAATAATGCGATCATAGGCGGCATTAAAGTACACCGGGCACTTAAACAAGCGCTGCCATGGCATGGTGTCGTCGGGCATAGGGCGGCTCAACCACACCTGCTGCGGCCGAAAATCCGGCCGGTAAATGTGCCTGGCAGTAAGCACACAGGTACCAATAAATGCGTCGGTTTCCATCGGGCTCCAATCGGCAATATGGTGATCGCGATGCAAAGCAATCTCAACATTATCCCCAATATGTTGAATATGGAGTTCACCATAATCAGCAAACATTCGGAAGTTATCCGATAGCCTGGCAAATCCATCACGCATAGTATCACTTGCCCAAATAGCAAAGCCCAGTGCATGCCACGAGGTGGGCCGCACAAAACGGGCAACCGCCAATCCCAGCGCGGGATCGCCGGTTACATTGGTAGCCAAACGCCACAGCCTGTTTAAGCGCAACAGATCACAACGGGCTTCCGGTAACGAAGCCTGTGAAGGTTCAATACCTACCTGAGTTAACAATGCCATACCGTCTATACCGTAGGCATTAATTGCCCGGCTTATCACAAGCGGCCAACTGCCAATGACACTGAAACCTTGCTGAGAATGAATCATAAAGGCTTGTTTTTATATGTATTAGTACACACACGTTACCCTTTCTTATCCAACACCTCAAACCCTATTTATCTTTACACGCCAAACAACAATCATTTAGCGCCACCCAATTGCCAAAACACAATTTATTAACAACAATGAAACATCTCATTACTCTGCAACCCTACAGCAAACAACGGAGATGTGTATGCCGACTAAAATTCTGCAAGGTGCCAACAATGCGCAGTCTTTTCCCTTACTGATAAAAAACATATTTGCCTCGGCTGGTCGGTTTGAGCCCGAGAACCAGATTATCTATCGCGGTGAACAACACTTCAGCTATACCGATTTCACCCGTCGCGTTAAGCAACTTGCCAATGCGTTAAAGGCTGCGGGAGTGAAAGAAGGCGACACGGTTGCAGTGATGGATTGGGACAGCCATCGCTATCTGGAATGTTATTTTGCGGTGCCTATGCTGGGTGCGGTATTACATCATGTGAACATTCGCCTGTCGCCCGAACAAGTGGCCTACACAATGAATCACGCGGAAGATACACTTGTACTGGTTCACGATGATTTTATGCCGCTGGCAGATCAGTTAGCGCCTCATCTGAATACAGTACAAGGGTATATTCGCTTAACCGACAATCTCAACGCTGTAGCGCCGGCTACAATCAATATTACTCCTGCAGGTGAATATGAATCATTGTTGGCTGTCAACAGCCATGAGTATGACTTCCCTGACTTTGATGAAAACAGCATCGCCACTACCTTTTACACCACTGGCACAACGGGCAATCCGAAAGGGGTGTATTTCAGCCATCGTCAATTGGTGTTGCATACCATGAATCTGGTGGGCATGCTGGGCAGTTACGAAGGCTTGCCGTTACTTCGTTCCAATTCGGTGTACATGCCCATTACACCGATGTTCCACGTACATGCCTGGGGTGTGCCTTATGCCGCAGTCATGCTAAACGCCACGCAAATTTATCCCGGACGCTACGAGCCCAATATGCTGGTTGACCTCATCCAGCGCTACAAAGTGGACTTTTCACACTGCGTGCCTACCATTTTACAAATGTTACTGGGGTGCGAAAAAGGTCAGCAGGCGAGATTTGATGACTGGAAAATCCTGATTGGAGGCAGCGCACTGCCCAAAGGCCTGGCACAAGCGGCTACAGACAAAGGGGCCGACATCTATTCCGCTTATGGTATGTCGGAAACCTGCCCTCTGCTTACGGTTACCCATTTAAACAAAGCGCAGCGTGCGTTGCCACCCGATGAGCAACTGGCCTACCGGATCCTCACGGGCGTGCCTTCGAATATGGTAGACCTCACGATTTCCGACCCTGAGGGTAATATCGTTGCACACGACGGTAACGCCGTGGGCGAAATTACCGTACAAACTCCGTGGCTCACCCAGGGATATTTTAAAGAAAACGAAAAGCAGGAAGAACTGTGGGAGGGTGGACGATTGCACACCGGTGATGTAGCCAGTATTCGCCCCGACGGTTTTGTAGAAATCAAAGACCGTATCAAAGACGTAATCAAAACGGGTGGCGAGTGGCTGTCATCTATTGAACTTGAGAATCTGATCAGTCAGCACCCTCTCGTTGCCGCGGTGGCAGTGGTAGGCATAGCCGATAAAAAATGGGGCGAGCGCCCTTTCGCCATGATCGTACCTAAATCTCAATCCTTAACCTGTGAAGACATACAAGCGCATCTTATGCAGTTTGTAGACTCAGGCAGAATTTCCAAGTGGGCAGTACCGGAAAAGATTGCCATGGTTGACGATATTCCGAAAACCTCTGTGGGCAAAATCAACAAAAAAGAAATTCGCGCCAGCCTGTCCAAACAGCACAATTAATTCTTTTCGTCCTCGCTAATCGACCAGGTAAATGCCTGGTCGATGGCGTTAAGTTGCTCAGCTTTTGTATCCCGGTGCAATTGCCAGGTTTTCAACGTTGTTCAGAGTAAAACGGTTTTGTAACCACAACTGGTATTCTGCGCCTTTTAACGTAGCCCGTTCGGTACAATCTACATTCCAGCGACGCAACAAATACCCGGCCATTGCAGCTCTGACATTAATTAACAACTGACTATTTTCCATGCCGTAATCCATTTCAATGGCGGTAGGAAACGATACATTTTTAGGGTGCGGAACCAGTTGCAATGGCAACATACGATGCCACTCGGTATCCTGATCGCCCCTCTCCTGGCTGTCTGGCGTGGCTTTGATTGTCACTTTGCTAATACGGGTTAATACAAAGTCGCGAAAGCTGTTACTTTTGCGATCAAACGCACGCACATGCCAGCGTAAACCGTTGTCTACAATACTGTGCGGCACTAATTCCCTGGCATTCGAGCCACTGGTTAACGAGGTATAAATCACGCTAACCGCTTTGTTGTTTAAAATGGCCTGCACCAGTTTTGCAACAATAAAGATATCAGGAATGTTCAGGCTTGAAGGAGCCTCTACCGGAAAATGCATATCACCAATGGCATCAAAACCGTCAGAGATGTCGTTCGCCAGTTTGGTAAGCGTTCGCTGAGCATCGTGTTCGAACAGCGGCTTAAACTGGGCCGTTTGATAATAACGCTTGCCACTGGAATCGTAGCTAAGGTTGTCCGGGGCTAGGTCTTTATACAGATTAAAATCGCGTGAACCGGCTGACAGCCCTACTTCGAAGCGGTTAATCAGATCCTGACGGTAAATAGCACCTTTAAACAACAGGCAGAAATCGATGTACGCCAAACGCTGACGCTGCGCGAAACTGATACTGTCTAGCATCTTCCCTAAGCCAAATTTATAGATAATGCGCCAGTGTGGTTTATTTTAACGCGGGTGTAAAGCCGCAATCGACGAAGTGCGGCCTCAAGCTCAGGGTTTGTTTTTTGCGGTGGTGATTAGGGCTGCACCAATAGCAACGCCCACGCCTATACCCAATGCTGCGTTATCCAGTGCTACACCCAATGCCACGCCAATAGCCACTCCAACACCAATGCCCATTGTCAGTCTTTTACTCGCATTATTTTTTTCGTCCATGCTCCAGCATCCGTTGTTTGTTTAATCACCAGGGAATAAAAGGTAAAAACTACCCTAACACGCTTCCCGATCAATTGTTATTGCTATCAGGATTAACAACCCGAAACGCACTGAACTGTTCTTCAAACAGAGGAATTACCTGCGGTTCCGCTTTACCCATTGCCAGCCACTTTACCATTAATGGATGACTCAAAATACGTGCCTGATAAGTGCTTGCATCACCGGTGAGTTTAACGCCGTAGGTTTGGAATCGAGTAGCGATTGGGGCAAACACTATATCTGCAGCGCTGAATTCACCGAACAACCAGGGGCCACCTGATAACGTCAGAGAGTCTTCCCAAATCTGAACCACTCTGTTTATGTCGGCATTCGCGGCAGACGAAATGCCCGTGAGATTAAATCGCGCCCGGGTATTTACCGGCATGGCATTACGCAAAGCGCTCATACCCGAATACACTTCACCACAAATGCTTCTTGCTCGGGCTCGTAACGCCTTGTCTGCTGGCCAAACCTGCGCAAACGATTCATAAAGGTATTCAATAATGGCCGACGTTTCCCAAATCGTGAGCGTGCCGTCTTTTAAAACCGGCACGAGGCCGGTTTCGCCGCCTAATTTCCGCACTTCGTCATTAGTAGACACCGTGTACAAATCTATGGATATTTCCTCATAGGATACGCCCAGAAACTCCAGTAATAACCAGGCCCTCATCGACCATGAAGAATAGTTTTTGTTACCAATGATCAGGGTATAACTCATGTGTGTTTCCTCCGTTGAATGACACACTCTAAATTGGAGCAGGAGTGGATGATGCCAGTGCAAGGCTTCGGTGAAAAAGCGCTGTATTGATACGCTGTACCACTATACGTTAGGAGTCTGTAGTACAGACACCACATTAGCATGCCTTTGTCCGTCTAACGACAAATACCGAAATTTGGCGAAAATTTCACCGCGCAGGCTTTACACTTTGGCCCTTAACCATTATATTGCGCGCCGCGCGTGAGGCAGCTCAACTGCGCGACGCAAGCAACATTAGCCACTCTTTTTTTCAAGCCCGGAAGTACAGTTTTGATAACCACTGCCAACATCACAATGCAATTTGGCTCATCGCCATTATTTGAAAATATTTCTGCCAAATTTGGCAACGGTAATCGCTATGGCCTGATTGGCGCAAATGGCTGTGGCAAATCCACATTCATGAAAATTCTGAGCGGCAAGTTAACCCCCACCGCAGGTAACGTCTCACTGTCCCCCGGTACTAAACTCGGGATCCTGAATCAGGATCAGTTCGCCTTTGAAGACATGAGCGTTGTTGACGCAGTAATCATGGGCGATCGCGAACTGTGGGAAGTAAAAAAGCGCCGTGACGAAATTTACGCCAAAGCGGATATGTCCGAAGCAGAAGGCATGGAAGTTGCCGAATTAGAAGTACAATTTGCCGAAATGGATGGCTACACTGCGGAATCCCGTGCAGGCGATATACTCATTGCCGCCGGCATTGAAGAAAGCTACCACTTCGGCTTAATGCGCGAAGTAGCGCCTGGTCGTAAAGTGCGGGTGTTGTTAGCGCAAGCGCTGTTTGCCGATCCGGACGTGCTGCTGTTGGACGAACCAACGAACAACCTGGATATCTATACGATTCACTGGTTGGCAGAAGAGCTGAATAAGCGAAAGTCTACCATGATCATTATTTCGCACGATCGTCACTTCTTAAACTCGGTATGCACGCATATGGCCGATATCGATTATGGCGACCTGCGAATTTATCCGGGCAACTATGATGCATTCGTTGCTGCTGCAGCACTTGTGCAGGAACAGCTGCACAATGAAAATGCCAAAAAGAGTGCTGAAATTGAAGAATTACAAAGCTTCGTCGCCCGCTTCTCGGCAAACGCGTCAAAAGCCAAGCAGGCTACGTCGCGAGCCAGACGTCTGGAAAAGATCGAACTTGCCGACATCAAGTCATCCAGCCGTCGCAAGCCCTTTATTCAGTTTAAACAACACAAAAAACTGCACCGACTGGCTATCACCCTGGAAGAATTGGGACACGGCTACACAGATACACCACTATTCAGTGGCGCAAATCTGTTGCTGGAAGCAGGTTCAAAACTGGCTATCATTGGTGAAAACGGTGCCGGTAAAACGACCTTTTTAAAATGTTTGATTAACGACATAACCGCCAATGAAGGTACCGTAAAATGGGCCGAAAATGCGGCTGTTGGGTACGTTCCACAAGACAGTTCAAAAGACTTTGCCAACGACATGACCATGTTTGACTGGATGTCACAGTGGCGTCAGCCAAAACACGACGATCTGCAGGTTAAAGGCATGCTTGGCCGTCTGCTATTTGGCTCTGACGACTTCAACAAGAAAGTCAGTGTGTGTTCGGGTGGAGAGAAAAACCGCCTGCTTTTTGGCAAAATCATGCTACAGGACATCAACGTACTGGTGATGGATGAACCCACCAACCACCTGGATATGGAATCCATTGAAGCCCTGAACAATGCTTTACTAGCGTTTGAAGGTACGGTTATTTTTGTAAGCCACGATCGGGAATTCGTTAGCTCCATTGCCTCTCAGGTGATAGAGATTAAAGACCAGAAGATCACGCATTTTGATGGCACTTACGAAGAATTTGAAGCGCACTTAAGTGCGATGCACTCGTAATATCCCACAAATAGATTTCACCATTAAAGAGCGCCTTATGGCGTTCTTTTTCGTTGATTAATAAACGGCTACAAGCATCAGCACGCGTCAACTCAGCGTATCCATGTTTGCAACCTTTGGCAGATTAGATTAAAAATAAGACAAACAAGTCGACCTTGTATGTTGTAGGAATGAAAAACACCAAAGCGTTGCAGGCATTTGTAACCGTAGTGAAATACGGTAGTTTTAACGCGGGCGCCGAACGCCTGAACTGTTCTGCAACGTCGGTAAGTCGGTTGGTAAAGGAATTTGAACAATACATTGGCCAACCGCTATTGCTCAGAACCACCCGAAACGTCGCCCTGAATGATGCGGGCAAACGCTTGTTCCCACAATGTGAAGCAATTATTGAGTCAATCAGTACACTCAATGAAATGGCACAACTACCGCTTGAAAATGTTGAGGGTGAGCTTCGGGTAGCTTGTACAACCACTTTTGCCCAAAAGCGATTGATTCCATTGCTTCCCGACTTTGTTGAGCAATACCCCAAACTGACCATCCATTGGCTGCTTAGCGATGATCGCATTGATTTATCAGCGCAGGGGGCGGATATATCTATTCGCGTAACACGACTGGACGATTCTTCTATGGTCGCCCGTCACCTGGCTAATTGTGAGATTTGGCTGGTTGCGGCCCCGTCATTACTCATGAAGTTTGGTATGCCAACACAATTAAGTGATATTGCATCCATGCCCTGCGCAATTTGTACTGTTCCCCGCTTTAAGAATTACTGGCCACTGCAACCCGAACAGCACGTGCAAGGCCCGGTGTGGACTGACTGTGGGGATGCGTCGCGTGAGGTGGCCGTCGCGGGTCTGGGTGTTGCCTTTTTGCCCGATTATATGGTTGAAGATGCAGTTAACAGTGGGCAGTTAGTCAGGCTCTTCCCCGATCAGGCTATTCTGACGTTTGATATTGCGCTGCTGTTTCCAGGCAAGTCACAAATATCACCGGCTGCCCGGGCTTTCGGTGACTTCTTAATCAGTCGATTTTCCATGCAAAAATAACAAAGCCGGGTATTTACCCGGCTTTAACTCATACTGCACGTTTCTAATTGGGCAGATAGCCTGCAATATTCACACGCCCCATGTTGTGGAACCGAGATGTTTGTTGAATTTGCTGCTGCACCTGCTTATCGTCGGATTCCGACACGTAGTACTGAACGGCAGGGATATCGCTTAACAGTTCATCCATCATGGTATACAGATGGTCATACATAAAGGCTTTTAGCCCCCGTTCAATGACTCTCTCACACGCGCCATAGTCAGCGGTACCGCGTTCATGCTTGATTTTGGCACAGCTCGGGCTGTTAAAGCGGATAATGTCCATCGACATTTTGTTGACCAAATCAGCAATCAACGTAGGTTCAAGATACGGGACTTGAAAAGCTTCATCGTGGAATAAATCAAACTCTTCTTCAAACAAGCCCAGCGAGAGCTCAATAAAGGTTTCGCCGATAACCGTCTCTCCGTTTGGTAGCACTTCATTAGGTGCTTTCACCACCACGCGGACACCTTCCATTATAAAACTGTTAGGGGATCCAACCAGTGGTACTAAATCAACAGGATTGGGATCTTCAACCTGATAGAAAAACGGGTTCAAATTGCGATACATGCCAATTTCCACCGTTTGCCCTTTCAGATAATCCAGGCCGGGATGAATCTCGGTTAACACACTACCGTCGAAAGTTTGCGTACTGTCACCGAATTCCTTGGTCCCCAACTGGGCTTCAGTAAACGTAAAGGTTTTATTTAAAATAAACGACTGACCTTTCGCGTACATCAGGTGATTTAGCCATGAAGAGGTATATCCATGATTCGACGACACCGTATTACCGTAATTATCCAGTGAGTAAAATAAGTCACTGTACATTGGTGTACCCTGCACCACGTATCTGGACACAGGCACCCCACGGCTTTCCGTTACCAATGGCGTAAAGCTTGAACCATATTTTATTGTCAGACCGGATTCTGGCGCTGTTTTGATACTTTCAAAGGTATGGTTCATCTCTATGCCCGTGCTTTTTATATCCACCAGTTCCAGAGGTTGCAAAGCTCGTTCAATGGTTTCTGCCAGCATGGTATCGGGTGAATTCGCGTTAAAGGTGTCGTTGACGGCCTTTTCCATTTTGGGCGAAAAGTGACGTACGATATCTTTGGCGGTCTGATTCAGGAACGTTTCAGCACATGCGCCAACACTGGCGTTTTCAGTAGGCTGAACCAACTTTAGTACGCCCAGCGTTACATCGTCCACTTCAATTTGCGAGGTGTCATCTGTGGGAGAGAAGATACCATAAACCGGTGATACACCGCGGCGCGCAGTGGAATCCACTGTATTGGCAGTGATCGTTGTATGGCAGACGGCAAATTCGCTCAACCAGTCCCGGTCGTCAACCTGAGACTGCGGGATATCTGCTCGGGGCCGTCCAATGCAACGATTATCATTGCGCCACTCAATACTCATGTCCTTTAAATGAATATCAACATCGCCGCGAAAATCGTGCAATTCAACATCGGCGCGAATGAGTCCTTCGTTTACAGAAGAATTGGTAAGCGCCGATAATTCAATATCATGCGTATTGCCAATCGCGCCGCTTACAGGTTCACCCTCCATCGTGTTCACACACAATTTAAAATGTTTGGCAAGCGGCGGCTTTTTCACACACGAGCGGCTACACACCGCAGCGCCGAGGCCACTTGACCTGCACCCTTCAAATGCTGCGTACGTTGCTGTCGCAATGGCAAAGGCTTCTGCATACGCAGGAAACTCCAGAATATTTGAAAACCGATTGTCGTCGAGTTTATCCAGCTCTATACACGCATCTAACTCTGTACGAGTAGTCGTTGGAATGGCCTGAACCGCCTCGTCCAGCTCATTGGTAAAATAGGCATGACTGGGCACGGGGAAGGTTTCAGACACATTGTGTTCAAGCCCTGTGGGACTGCCGTCACCGTCACCACCAATACCATAGCCGGTGAGCTGATAATTGAGCCCTTCGTTAACAGAAGGCACGCCAGTAAATCCCGTTAGATTGTCCTGCGTGGTTTCGAGCACTACCACCTTTTCACGCGCGATGACAATACCGGTATCCATGTGGATCAATTCTGCTGTGATATTTGCCAGCGGATATTGCTTGGTAAGATTAAGCGGGTATTCCAAAAATGCACCAGCTTCACCATAGGGATTCGCTGGATTTCCTGAGGGAATAAACACCGTATAAGCCGTGCCGGGATCCAAATAGGTAACGTCGTAACCATTAACATAGACAATCAGATTCTCTGCCAGCAAATCATCATGGACATTTTTAAACTCAATACCTACAGCCAGGGTACTTCTGGCCTGATCATACAATGCGTGATTGTCATGAATTGACATGGTTGAATCAAGCAGAGGGAAGCGACCATAGGCGCCAAGAGATAAGGCAATTATGTCTTCTTCTGTTAATGCTGCGTGTACACTGCTGGCAAATGTACCAACGACAACCCACAGCACAGATATAACCCTGATGTGTTTTGTGAACATGGCTAACTCCTTATTTTTATCAAAGAGAGTGTAGTGAAGCTGTGCTCATAAAATAATCGATAGTTTCAACATGCTTTATGTTGTAAAACGGGATAATCTGAATGGCAGACGAATAAAAATCGCCAAAAAGAGCTATAGAAAGTGTCGTTGTGAACTATAGTTAATTAAAGTGCAGTGGTCGTTGAACGTGTAGTAGCAGTAACTTCATTCATCACACCGTTCATGCTCACCCTCTCTTTCATTCAACGTTGTGTTGCGATGCCGCCTGTTCATACTCAGGTTGCATAACCGTAGCTGAAGGCCAAATAAACAAATTGAAGTGGACTATGAATTTAGCAGAATTAGTACAACAGGCAGAATCGGTATTTGTGCTCCCTGACTCGGTTACCCAGCTAAAAGAATGCATCGAAGACCCTGCCAGCAATTTGGATGACGTAGCAGAAATCATTGCCTTTGACCCCTCTCTCACTACACAGTTATTAAAAATAGCCAACAGTGCGTTCTATCGATTCCCACACAGTATAGATACCGTCACCAAAGCCATTCAGGTGATTGGCACTAAAGCGACCTACGATTTGGTGTTGTCTTATGGTGTGTCCCATACGTTTAAGGAAATTGACGCATCGGTAATTGATATGGACCGGTTTTGGGAACAAAGCGTGAGTTGTGCACTACTCAGTAAGTACTTTGCCGACCAAAAACGCATACGGGGTTCTGAAACCCTGTTTGTTACCGGATTACTTCATAATGTTGGTGAACTGGCAATGGTGAAACTACAACCAGACATCGCCCGACAATGCGCTACACTCTCGCCCGATATTACACCTTCGGTTATTCAACAACGTACCATGGGATTCACCTATGCTGATTTTTCGGCTTCATTAATTGAACACTGGGGATTACCTGAATCGATATACGGACCCATCTCTACCATTTTTAGCAATGTGTCAGGTATGGATGTAGCGAATCAAATCATCAAACTTAGCTATGAACTGGCGCTGGATAATGTGAATGCCGATATCTATGGTGAGCAGTCTCACGTAACAGGAACCTTGATTTCTGAATTAGGACTGAGCGACGACGACGTAACGAAAGCGGTAGATGAAACCAATATTCAGGTGTTAAGCGTTATTCAGCTATTTAACCCCAATGCGTTTAACATTTTCTAGCGACGATTGAACAGAAGTTATTCCGTGGACAAAAAAAGCCCCGTGAACCGGGGCTTTTACTTGCTATCGTGATTTACCAAAGGTACGCAGGAATAACCGCGACAGACTCTGGTTTGGTGTAGCTGAAACCGTAATCAGCCGGGATATCGCCACTCTCGCGATTTAAAATGTTATCCCAACGCATAATCATGTCGTTAGATTTTTCAGCCACGTAAACATGCCCGTTGCTGAGCATGATATCCACCGGATTGCCCAGCATAGTTGCTGGACCGGCAATAGACACCGATATATCAGTAAGACCATCGGCCATTCCGGCACCGGGTAGTACATAGAGTTTGCCGTCGGTAGCATCGGCCGCACTGCCCACATCAGACACAACCAAACTATCACTCTGTACGTCGTAGTCGATACCGTGAATGTTGGTTGGAGCCGCAACAGCAACGCCCGACATAGCTGGCGTGATCAACCGATCTTCACCGGTAATTTCCGTTGTGCCTGACATCAATTTTGCTGTTACCTGATCAAATACCGCAATGGTACCGTTGGTCAGCGCTGCAAAAGCTCTGTCTGTTGCAGCGTCATAGTCCACATCCCATGGACGTGCGCCATTGGCAGGAATAAGTTTAAGTAAAGGCATAACATCACCTTCTGCACAGCCGGAAAATATAAATATGCCTGGTGCTGTTGCATCCAGTTCAGCCACAAAAATGAGCCCATGCTCAGAATTTACATCCAGTCCTTTGGGCGTTACCAAACCAGTATTTACCCCCATGATCATACGATCCTGCATTGCAGAGTACATTTCACCATCTCGATGTCTGGCTATACGACTACCAATTAATACCCCACCCATCGATGTGACCGGATCGTCAAATGTGGCATAAGCATCGCCTTGGAGATCATAAGTCACGCTTTCTATGCTCATACCAAAATTAAACGCTTTGGTTTGGGCGTTAAGCACTGCACTAAACTGAGCCACTTCTCCGGTGGTCGCCCCTGATGCCGGATTAGACGAAACCGCTACACCAAGCAGAGACGCGGTATTTAGTGCGTTATCTGAAATATCGTACATCGTTGGCATAGCCGTAACTTCTGCCAACGACTCTGGCTTTACTGAAGCAGACGCCAAATCCGGTGCCATGTCACCACTCATTCCCGAATAGATATTACTAAACACCAGTACCGCATTGTTTGACTTCTCTGCAACGCGCAACGTTGTGCCTGTTAAAATAATGTCTACCGGATTGCCCAGCATTGACATGGGCCCACCAATCTGTCGCATTGGCTCAACCATACCATTGGCCATACTGGCACCCGACAAGACGAAAATCTGGCCGTCATCCGCAACACTGGCGTCCCCCACATCTGACACAATCAAGCGGTCGTGTTTAGCATCAAATACAATGCCATGCAGATTCACTGATATCTGATTACCATCGGCGTCAGAGGGCACGATTGAGCGCATTACCGTTGGTGCAAAGTCCATCGCCATCACCTGGTCATAAACGGCAACGGTGCCGTCGGTGAGTGCAGCGTACATGCGATCATTTACCGCATCATAAGTGACATCCCAGGGTTTGGCAGACATCATAATCTCTGCAACAGGCATGGCATTACCCGCGGCATTAGAGCCAAATACGCTGATTTGCTGACCATTAAAATCGGCAACGAATACCAAACCACTGCTTTGGTCAAAGTGTATTCCTTTCGGGTTGACCAATCCGGTTGATTCACCGGTAATTTCTCGGTCCTTCGATGCCATGAACATACCGCCACTGCGCGATGTTGCTCGGCACACTGCGCGTAAACTGCCGTTGGTCGCATCACCAGCCTGATACAAGTTGCCTAAGCCATCTAATGCGATCCCTTCGTTGTTACCCGTGGTAAATGTGCTTAGGTAAGCTCGGCTTTGATCTACCGTATCCACGGTTCCTGCATTGTCAGCGCCATTGTTAGCCACCAGGAACAAGCCTTGTGGAAAAGATGGCGCGCCATTTACGCCATCAGTGCCGTTAGTACCGTTACTGCCGTCGGCACCATCCATACCAGCCGGACCCTGAGGACCTGTATCGCCATCATCAACACAGCCGGCTAACGCAAAGGCAAGTGAGGCCGCTAAAACCGTTTTTCCAAACATAGAAACTTTTTTTGAATGAGTCATTAGAGTTATTCTCCGTCAATCACAATTAGCAATAGTCGACGCCAAGATATAAAACGACATAAATCAGCTATCACTGGAAATAACGATCGAGGGAGCTCAAGTGGATGCAGGAAATCGTCAGATTTATCGGTAATATATTGAAATAAAAAACAACACTATGAATTTTATATAAATAAAAATTAAATTATTTTGAATTTACATAAAGCAAACAGAAGAAGTATGTTGAAGTGACAACAAAAGACTAATGTCGTGATAGGCTATAATAAAATAGCTAAACAGTTAGTAATAACTGGTGATTTGGAAGCGAGGTTAAAGCAGTGTTTATTAAAAAGCGTGTTTGTCAGTTAACCCTACTATTGATTGCAGCCATTGCATTGGTTAGTTGCGCGGTTTCGTTTCCTGTACCCACACTATCTCATGGCAGAGACTTCAACAGACTCACCGAACCTCAGGTGCAGTATGGTGTCACGACCAAACAAGAGATACTTGAGCTAATGGGCAAGCCCAATATAACAACAGGTGAGTCTACAAGCCGACCCAGTATTACTTATATGTTTTACGATCGGAAAGCCAAAGCCCTATCGCCGGATCACGTGGCCAGTCGACTGCAAAGCTTCTATTTTGATGAAAATGGTAAGCTCACCGGCATGGAATATTTAAGTTCATTTCCCAACGACAGTACCTATTTTATTGTCGGGGATGCACAGAAAATTAAGCTGGGAGATACCCAATCCCGTGTCATCGAAATAATGGGACAACCGTCTGGTGAACATCCCTCCCCTGCACCACAGAGTGGCTATAGCTACGTCATGGCCTATCGGTATCCGGTTACACGTTATGTTGACATGACCTATCCCAATGTCACTTACAACGTGTTCGTTGCCTTCGACAAACATAGTCGCGTAGCAAAGGTTGAAGTGATAGAGCCAGGAGACTATTGAAGCTCTCCGGCTGTTTAACTTACCTGAAAACTCACAAACCTAAACAATAACTTTTCTTATTTGCGATTGGCACAACTTATACGAAAGGCGTATACTTGCCCACTCTTGTTGTCTGTGCCAATCGAGCCAGCTAACGCCGCCTTTGTAGTATGTTGGGTGCAATAGTTTGTTTACGAGTAGCCATTCCTTGCCGCGATTGATTTCGATAGCATTGCTATTACTTTGCAGTGTGTCTTCGCATGCCCAGGAAAACCGTTGGCAAAGTTTGTCGCAACCCATTTTTCAGGCCCCACTTAGCGCAACATCGGGCATTGAAGGACCGCTCGATTCCATCGTTGAAGACCAGCAAGGATTAATGTGGCTCTCTGCTGCAAATGGATTATGGCGTTGGGACTCGCATTTTTTAGTAAAAGCCCGTTTCGATACCCTGACTCAAACCGCCTTAACGCCGCAAATCCAGGCTACGCATAAAGATAACCGTCAGCGAATTTGGATCGGAACAAATCAGGGGCTATATCAACTCGACTCATCTCGCAACACACTGCTTGCAGTGGCAACCGAACAGTTTAAAGATGTATCAGTTCAAACGATAACCTCTTCATCCAATAGTAATGCCAACGCCAATGCGGCTCAGGATGTGCTGATTGTTGCTGGTGATCGCTCGTTATTTCGGTTTAACACCACCTCCGCCATTCTCACTCCCATTGCGCTACCCGAATCCATGCGGATTTATGCGATTCACCTGGATTCATCCAACACGCTTTGGGTGGGCACCGATAAAGGGCTTTATTTCGCCCGCAATGAGCAAAACACATTCACCACTCTTCAACGCTCAGAGGCATTCCCTTCGCATGTTCGCATTAGTGCAATTACCAGTGTAAATGCGGGTAGTCTGGTGATCGGAACGGCGCAAAACGGCTTATTCGTGCAACATGCAAGTGGGCCATTCACCCCTATTGCATTGCAAGGACAAGCACAGGCCGCCTGGATATACAACATGGTGGAAGAACGCGATAACGTGTTGTTACTGGGCACGTTTGGACATGGGTTGGTAGAAATTGACATAGCTGCACAAACCCAACGTCATTTTCAGTACAACCGCCTACAGCCAGCCGGTTTGAGCGACAGCAACATTTGGTGTTTGTACCGGGATTCAAGAGGACTGGTGTGGATTGGTGCTGGCGACACGCTGAATATTTACGATGCCAGAAACACCGCCGTAAATTACATCCTGGGAGGACTTGGGATGGAGATAGGCCTGCCCGATTCTAAAGTGCACGCCGTGGTTGCACTGCAGGATTCACTGGTGGTTGCCAATGGCGAGCACGGCCTGATAAACCTGCACCCCAAAAAAGGCGTAACACAAACATGGTGGCAGTCTATTGGCGATCCGGTTGAAACACTTTACGCCGATGCGTCGGAAACACTGTATGCCTCAGCTAATTTTGCCACCGTTAGCCTTTTTTCACCGGAGCGTCTGGTAACCCCCATTGCTCTGCCAGACAGACCCGCCACAACCTTTACCGGCGCATTTGCAAATACTCAAAAGACATTGTGGCTTGGCGGTACCGATGGCTTGTGGATGTATCCTGATTCACGCCCACAGGACGCCAAACAGATACTCAGTGAAACCATTCCCGACCGGCGTGTCTCAGCCTTACTGGCTACTCAAGACAGTTTGTGGATTGGCACCTGGCATGGCTTTTATCACCTGCCTTTGTCGCCTGGTGGTGAGCAGTCTGGCAGCATTCAAACTGTGGCGCACGCCGCATTGCAACAGCAGTTTGTTTCAGACATTTACGCAGACAGCTTAGGGCAAATTTGGGTTGCTACCAGTAATGGCGGGATGTTTGTTGGCAGTAAAGATAAAGCAGACTGGCAACAAATTACCGATGAGCAAAACTTGCCGGGTAACGCCGTTGCTGCGATTGCCGGCGAGAGTCAGGGGAAGATATGGGTAGGCACATCCCGTGGGATCGCGGCGATTTCCATGCAGGATAAACAAGCAGAAAAAGTTATCACGGGTAATCAGGCCATTAATACGCCTTACTCCCGCGGTGCAGCCGCCATGACAGCGCAAGGTGAAGCTGTGTTTGGCGGTAAAAATGGTTTAACTGTGGTAACGCCAACAGGGCGCGCTGTTGTTCAGGAAGAAATCTCGTTAGTGTTTACCCATGTAAGTGTGCGTACACAGCAGGACGAACTAAAAAGCCTACCGCTAACCAACGATTCCATTCAGTTTGAAGCCCTTCCCAAACGTGTGTCATTTGAATTTGTGGCTTTGGATTACCTTTCGCCTGAGCTTATTCAGTATCGTTATCAGCTAGCCGGACAAGATGACCGCTGGACGCAGCTGGACGCCGATCACCGTAGCGTTACCCTTACCAGTCCGGAACCAGGCGATTATGAACTCAATATTGAATATACCTATGATGGTAAACACTGGCAAAGTAACTCCTTGAGTCAGCGGTTTACAGTGTTACCCGCCTGGTATCAAACTCCCGCCGCGCGCACTGCCAGTATATTGTTATTGCTCGGGGCAATTTATGTGCTTCACCAGTTGGGTTTACGGCATTACCGCTATCGCCAGCGGGTACTTGAACAACGCGTAATGGATCGCACTACGGAACTGGTAGCCGCCAACCAAAAACTAAGTGAACAGGCAGCCGCACTGGAAAAAGCCAGCTTAACCGATGCGCTTACCGGCCTGAACAACCGGCGCTTTCTCACCCAGAATATCAAGCGTGATTTACGCCGTGTACAGCGCTATTACACCGATTGCGAAAACAACCGCATTCGCCCTACTTTCGAATCAGACCTGTTATTTTTAGTGATCGACCTGGACCACTTTAAACGCATCAATGACACCCATGGTCATCAAGCGGGCGACGCGGTATTGGTAGAAACGCGATACCGATTAAGCCGTATTTTTCGGGATACCGATTACCTTGTTCGCTGGGGTGGTGAAGAATTTTTAGCCGTAGTTCATAATTCCTCGCGTACCGAAGCTCACCTGCTGGCAGAGCGCGTAGTTTCAGAAATTAACGGTACCGAATTTAAAGTAAACGATCACGTCAAACTCAGTGTGAGCTGTTCGGTAGGCTTTGCGCCCTACCCACTTCAACAGCAACACTATAATTTCTTCGACTGGCACACCACCGTAGCCATAGCTGATGCGGCCCTGTATGTATCAAAGAGTCGCAGTAGAGATACCTGGACAGGGGTAACTGCCATTAAAGAACATGCTTCTGAAGAAACGCTAACGCTTATTCAGCAGCAGCCCGCCAGAGTGTTTGATCACGCTGAAACCATTATACGGCCTTAAGCGTTCGGTACCACCGATTCGCGTGTATAATGCAAACCCATAACCCGTTAGTTAAAGCATCATGTCAAACTCACTTACCTATTTACAACATTATCCTCAGCACCTGCAGGATCAAATTCAGCAAATGCTTGAGGCTCAGCAATTGGGTGACTGGCTGCGTTCACGCTACACTGGCGTGCACAATATTAATAACGATAAAGAATTGCGTGACTACGCGCTGGACATTAAAAATCAGTACATGAAGAAAACCCAGCCGTTGAGTAAAGTGGTTTACGACAATAAAATCCACATTGTCAATCACGCGTTGGGGTTACATTCGTATGTATCCCGAGTGCAAGGCGGTAAGCTTAAAAGCAAGAATGAACTGCGCGTAAGCGATTTATTCAAAAACACGCCAGAGCCGTTTTTAAACATGATTGTGGTACACGAACTGGCGCATTTAAAAGAAAAAGACCACAACAAAGCGTTTTATCAGTTGTGCAGGCACATGCTGCCCGACTATCACCAAATTGAATTCGATGTACGCGTTTACCTTACCGAGCTGGACAACAGTGGTTTTGTGTTCACGCCACCTTCTGCATAGGGTTTGCTATGGACTTTGACTTTGTTACCGACGTAACCGGCCAGCCACTGGCCAAATGCGATATTGAAACCGAAGCCTTTGGCGATTGGCTCAGCCACGATATTGGCACCAGTAAACCGGCTATTTCGGCACTGATTGCTAAACTGGAACAAGTACTCAACAGAACATTAAGCCATTACGAATATACCGGTAAAATCTACCACTTAGTCATTGAAGATGACGAAGTGGATGTTTTTTTGAATAACAGCGAATTAGCGCATAGCGAGTTTGAAGACGATGCTATCGACGGCCCGGTTGCCGGCTGTGGCCTGGTAGAATTCAAACATTTACTCGAAAGCTGGCTGACCTTTATCGGTTAACCGGCATAATCGTCTCAAATAAAGTAAACTAGCGGCAAATTAGCGTCAAAGGACAGCAAACGTGGCATTACAATGGTTTCCTGGGCACATGCACAAAGCCCTGAAAGAAATAAAAGAGTCTGTCAGTAACGTAGATATACTGATTGAAGTACTCGATGCACGCATTCCCTATTCCAGTGAAAATCCGGAAATTGCAAAAATTCGGGGCGAGACACCGTGCCTTAAAATACTCAATAAATTTGACCTGGCTGATCCGGATTTAACTGCACAGTGGCAGGCCTATTTGGAGAGTGAACGTGGCGTAACCACCATTACCACCACCAGCGATAATCCGGCAGCCAGCCGCCAGATTATGTCGATGGTACGCGAGATTTGTGCCAGTAAAGAGGCGTCGGCCAAGTCAATTAATGCCATGATCACGGGTATTCCCAACGTAGGTAAATCCACCCTGATAAACATTCTTGCCGAACGGGTTATTGCAAAAACCGGTAACGAGCCGGCAGTAACCAAAAGTCAGCAGCGCATTAACTTAGGCAGTGGCATTGTCTTGTTCGACACCCCTGGGGTACTGTGGCCCAAACTGGAAAACCCCAATTCCATATACCGCCTGGCTGCATCGGGCGCGGTAAAAAACACCGCCATGGAGTTTGATGATGTAGGGTTTTACGCTGCGGATTACTTAATTAAAGCCTATCCCGGGTTAATGCAGGAACGCTTCAAGCTGGACGAGATCCCACCAACAGAAATGGAATTCCTGGAAGCTGCTGCCAAAAAGCGCGGTGCTATTATGAGTGGCGGCAAAGTAAACCTGCATAAAATTTGCGAAATCCTGCTCACGGAATTGCAAGCGGGTAAACTGGGACGAATCACCCTTGAAACCCCGGAAATGATTGCGGCAGAAAAAATAGAAATGGAAAAAGTGGCAGCCAAAAAAGCAGCCGACAAAGCCAAGCGCAAGGAGCGGTTCAAACAAGGCTCTGCCACACCAGACAAAAAAGACCGCAAAGAACAGCGTGAACAAAAACGCCAGGAACAAAGCCAGCGGATGAAAAAGCGCCGGTAGCTGTTAGCTGAGATCCCCGACATTTGCTACGCAAATTCGGGGATGACGGAGTTGGTGACTAACTTACTTAGCCGCTACCATTGCCAGTGCAACGGCCTCTGCTACACGAATGCCGTCGATACCGGCAGACAGAATGCCTCCCGCGTAACCCGCGCCTTCACCAGCCGGATACAAGCCCGACACGTTTACACTTTCGTAATCACTGGTACGCTTAATACAAATTGGTGACGAAGTACGTGTTTCCACACCCGTTAACATGCCATCGGCTTTGGCAAACCCTTTGATTTGGCGGTCGAACGCCGGGATCGCTTCGCGAATGGCTTCGGTTACAAATTCGGGTACTACTTTGCTTAAATCAGTAAGCGTGATACCCGGCGTATACGACGGCGTTACATCGCCCAATTCTTTGCTGGGTTTACCGGCTAGGAAATCACCAATTAACTGCGCTGGCGCATTGTAGTTTTCACCACCGGCGCGATAGGCCGCTTCTTCTAACCGTCGCTGCAACTCAATACCGGCTAGCGGGTGTCCTGGGTAATCTACCTCTGGCGTAATGCCTACCACAATTGCACTGTTAGCATTGCGTTCGTGACGGGAGTACTGACTCATACCATTGGTCACTACGCGGCCGGGCTCAGAAGCGGCCGCAACCACAGTCCCACCCGGACACATACAGAAGCTGTACACCGAGCGACCGTTTTTGCAATGATGCACCAGCTTGTAATCAGCCGCGCCCAGTATAGGATTACCTGCATTGTCCCCAAAGCGACACGCATCAATCATGCTCTGTTCGTGCTCAATCCTAAACCCAACTGAAAACGGCTTGGGTTCAATGTACACACCCTGCTCGTGCAGCGCAGTAAAGGTATCCCGCGCGCTGTGCCCGATTGCCAGTACCACAAAACGGCTTGCCAGATATTCACCGTTAGAAAGATGCAGACCTTTAATTTGATTGCCGTTGTCAGTTGCTGCCAGATCCAGCTTTTCAACTTTGGTGCTAAAGCGAATTTCACCGCCAAGCTCAATAATTTGAGCACGCATTTTCTCCACCATATTCACAAGCTTAAAGGTACCGATATGAGGTTTGCTTACATACTCAATTTCAGCAGGCGCACCCGCTGCCACAAACTCATGCAATACCTTACGGCCGTAATGTTTGCGATCTTTTACCTGGCTATACAATTTGCCATCAGAAAATGTGCCTGCGCCGCCTTCACCAAACTGTACGTTTGACTCAGGGTTTAGCGGTTGTTTCCGCCAGAAACCAAAAGTGTCTTTAGTGCGTTCTCTTACCGCTTTGCCGCGCTCAAGCACAATCGGTTTAAACCCCATTTGCGCCAGTATTAACGCGGCGAATAAACCACACGGCCCAAGCCCCACGACTACCGGGCGTTCGCTTAAGTTGTCAGGCGCGGTGGCTACAAACTTGTATCGCATATCCGGCGTCGGGCGAACATGCGTTTGCTTTTTAAATTTTTCCAGCAGGGCTTTTTCGTTGCTCACGTCTACATCGAGTGTGTAAATTAACTGAATATCTTTGTTATTACGCGCATCGTAACCACGTTTAAATATGTTTATGGCATTCAGCTGGTCAGCGTTAATACCAAGGGTAGCTAACACAGCCGCTTCAATGGCTTGTTCTTCGTGGTTCAGGGGTAATTTGATGTCCGTTAATCGCAACATGGGGCAGGTACTCTGGTTCTTGCCGGACGGCCTCTCCGTCAGGGCAACGCATTTTAAAACAGATCCAATAAGATAGGTAGTTAACGGCGCAAATTAGCAGTATTTGGTGCATTTACACTTGTCTTTTAAGCTTGCTAATTTACACTTAGCGCCTGTTTAACCCGGATAACGCATAATACGCCAATGACCTTCGTAGTAACCGACAACTGCATAAAATGTAAATACACGGATTGTGTTGCGGTATGCCCCGTAGATGCCTTTTTTGAAGGGCCAAATTTTCTGGCTATCGACCCTGCTATTTGTATTGATTGCGCATTGTGTGTACCCGAGTGTCCGGCCGAGGCCATCTTTCAGGACACCGCTTTGCCACCCGGGCAGGAAGTGTATCTTGAGATAAACGCAGAATTGTCGCAGCAATGGCCGAACATCAATCAGTTAAAGCCGGCACCAGCCGACGCTGATGAATGGAACGGCGTGCCCGATAAGCTGCCGTTATTAGAAAAGTAACGTTTCGCCTGAGAACGGCAAAGCGTAAAGTTAGCCTTTAAAACCTTTGGCAACCAAATACACTTCACGTGAGCGCGGACGCGAGGCTGCGGGCTTGCGTACCATGACTTTATCAAACGAACTACGCACGTCTTTAACGTATTCATCGTAACCTACGCCCTGGAATACCTTGGCGCAAAAGCTACCGCCTGGTTTTAATACATTGCGCGCCATATCAAGGGCCAGTTCCACCAAATACATTGAGGCATACTGATCGACGGTGTTTACCCCGCTCATATTAGGCGCCATGTCAGACACCACAGTATCTACCCTCTCGTCACCCAGGGTTTGCAGGATCTGGTCGTACACGGCTTCATCGGTAAAATCACCCTGTATAAAATCCACGCCCACTATACCGGCCATTGGTAGAATGTCCGAGGCAATTACCCGGCCACTGTCGCCTACAATTGGCGCGACAATTTGCGACCAGCCACCCGGTGCAGAGCCTAAATCCATTACCACACTACCAGTGCGAAACAGATTGTCTTTCTCGTTGATTTCAATCAGCTTATAACTGGCCCGTGAACGATATCCGTCTATCTGTGCTTTTTTCACGTAGATATCGTTAACGTGTTCATCCATCCATTTCTTACTGGTTTTCGATTTTGCCATTCTGATGTGCTGCGTTGAGAATTCCGATGAGGGCGCTATTGTAATGGCTTAGCGCTGATTTGCAAAACCTCACCGCCCGGCAAGATACCAATTGCGCCACCAAACCGGTACAATTCGCGCTTTGTTACCGCCAACAGTTCAGAATTCGCCCATGAAACTTGACGATGTTAAAAAACTGCATCAAAAAAAATACCGCACGCAATTTGGTTATTATTTGGTTGAAGGCGAACATTTAATTCTGGAGCTGTTGAAAGCGCATCCGGGCATTGCTGAACAACAAGCAATAACCCTTTACGTAACCGAACAATTTGAGCAGTGGGCGCGAAACCTTGGCAGTGCGTTTACCATTTCGGTAGTCACGCAAAAACAAATGAGCCAGCTTAGCGATACCAAAACCCCGCAAGGGCTGATTGCCTGCGTGCCTCTCCCTTCCAAACACACCATTAAACCGCTTGCCGCCGGTGAGCGCTGTATTTACCTGCACGAGGTGCAAGACCCCGGCAATTTAGGCACCATACTGCGCACACTGGCCTGGTTCGGTAACTTTCGATTACTGCTTAGCCCAAACAGCGTAGATCCGTTCAATTCCAAAGTGGTGCGCGCGAGCATGGGTGCTATATTTCACACGCCTGTAGAACTGGATGTAACCCTGGAATCACTGTCAGATCGATTTAAACAGTTCGCGTACTTAGACTTAAAAGGCGACGCCATAAACACCCCGAACTTCGGCAATTTCGAATGCTATTTGTTTGGCAACGAAGCACGTGGCGTACCAGCCGAAGCGCTACAAAGCTTTAATGCTGAGCCGTTTACCATTGCAGGTAGTGGCAAAATTGATTCTTTGAATTTGGCTTCAGCCGTGGGGATCAGTGTTTATCAGTTGGCATTGGGTTAGTATCACTCAAAAAGAAACAAACCTCTGCACCGTATGAGTTTAGTGTCGGGTTCTTGAATCCTTTTCATCGGCTTTCTGGCAAGTAACTGATACCCCTAACTCAATTGCGATTTACTTCCGGCAGATGATGCTGTGATTCACTCCAGAGCGTCCTCCAATATTCCAAACACCGAACTGTTCTCGTAAGCATCAGGTATCGCCACACCTCAACATTTGACCAAAGGGTGGTGTACTAACAACGTGTAATCGGGACATACCTCTTTTTTACGAAAAACGATACTTTGTTCAGTAGAGGTGAAACATACATCCAAGTAGGGTTGATATTGACCGAATTGAGGTCGAATTTTAAAAAGGAATACAAATTATGTATGAAATATCAACAACAGAAGCAGAAAGTGTTACTGGTGGCCTTTTAGGTAAAATTGCTGCTGCAGTCGCGATTGTAGACGCTGTTTACGAGTTTTACCAAGGCTATTCTGATCACCGCAGATAGGAGTAATAAAATGAAAGAACTAACGATTGATGAGTTAGAAAGTGTAGCAGGATGCGGTTTTTTTTACGATCTGGGCGCATTCTTCGCAGAGGTAGCTAATGCTGGCGACAGTATTTATGCAACTTACGGTAATACCAATAAAAACCATTGGTAATGCAGCTAAACCCAGGCTAATTGTGGCCTGGGGCTTTAGGAGAACAACATGGACATAAAAAATACCAAACGCTTATTTAACCTGGCCGCATCGATATATTTATTGGATGCAACCTGGTGCTTGTTCACCGAAAATTCAGCATCCAATAACTTCATGCTTTCACTCATGGCAGGATTACTATTTTTAGTTTTGGCCGAGCTCTGCCGAATCAGGCAGTTAAATTGACGAGTTAGAATAGCATTATCAATCTGGAGCCGAGGAAAATAACGGAATTCGAGTGGTTATCTATAGTGCTGGCCGGTTACAGGATGAGATGGAATGCTTAACAAAACACGTGTTGCCCGTTTTTGGGGTAGAGCCGTTGGGTGTCACTTAGAAAGAGAGAGATTGGTCGGTGTGAGAGGATTTGAACCTCCGACCCCTGACACCCCATGACAGTGCGCTACCAGGCTGCGCTACACACCGACCGAAAGAGTCGATAAGTGTACTTATTTTTAATCCGATTGCAACGCATAAATATGGCTAATGAATTGATTGTTGGATAAATGTGCAACCAAGCCTGCTTTTGTTTGTTTGCAATGAAAAACGGCCGGGAAATCCGGCCGTTTGCGCTTGGGTAAATCGCATTTACCTGGTTAGAAATTACCGCGTACACCTAGAGTGAGTCTGCGACCCGACTTTTCATACATACTCGGGAACGCAGGACTAATGGTATATCCCTGGGTAACTTCGTCGGTAATGTTAATGCCTTCCAGAGTAACTTTTACCTGTTCAGTCACTTTGTACCCCATCGAAATGTCGTACTGTCCATAAGCATCGCGATATACCGGATACATGTCACGCTCGATGTACTCTACGTATTTGTCTTTGTAGTTATATGAAATACGTGCGTCGAACAGGTCATTTTCAAAGTAAAAGGTTACGTTATAGGTTTGATCTGCCAGCCCTTCTGGTGGGGTTGGAATACCCAGATCAGATGCGCCGGTAAGCGATGTGTCGAGTAGTGTTAAGTTGGCATTTATACCAAAACCCTCTGCCGCTTGATGGAATCGGCCAAATGGCAGTTGCGCAATAAACTCAAAACCACTTACGTCGTAGGCACCGTCAGCATTTACCTTTTGATATACATCGAAATCGTACACACCATCTACCGTGCCGTTGTCGTTATATTTTGTAACGCCTTCAACCGTGCCAGTAAGCGTTTCACGCACCACGCCTTCAATGGTTTTCTCGAAGTAAGACACGGCCAGAATACCGCCCTCTTCCATATAGTATTCCAATCCCATTTCCCATTGATCGGCATAGGTGGGCTTGAGATCAGGGTTACCATCGCGATACTTAAACTCATTCAGGCTTACACTGCGTTTGTACGCCAGGTCGGTTAGTGCCGGGCGCATAAGGGTTTTCGATGCAGCGGCACGAAATACCAGCTCATCAGTAATTTCCATAGTCAGGTTCAGGCTGGGCAGTAACTCGGTATAGCTACCTTCTTTTGAGACAGGCTCAGGAGTATATCCGGTTGAACCATCGCTGTTTTGAACCTGATGGTAGCCGAAAGACAATACTGATGTATCAAGGTATCGGGCACCAACGTTTGCATTCACCGGCATACTGGCTATATCAAACTCGAAATTGGTCATGGCGTACAGCGCTATCACTTCTTCGTCTACGCGGTAAAATTCACTCGGTGTGAAATCTACGCTAAAGCCACTGTAACGCAGGTTGCTGCGAGCCCATTGATTCGAAATCTGACTCCATTCGGCTTTGCCGGCCACACCACTCAGGAAACCGCTGCCTCCGGTTAATTCAGACAGCGTATTTAACTGGCTGTCGGTTAACACGCGAGTGCCACTCCATGAGCTGTCGCCTTCGGCCGGGCCCGTAATGCGATTACTACCGTAATCACGCTCTTTGGATTTATCGGTGTAGCGCAAGCCGAACTGCACCTGAGACAGTGCGGGAATAAAGGCCAGATTTAAATCGCGACTGAAATCCAGTTGAGCGGCGTACTTGTCGTCACTTATTGCTTCGCGATTCACTTCGTAATAATCAAAGCTGTACGACTCAGGACTGTTAAACATATCAATGGTGTTTTCGTTGTCACTGGGGATAGTTTCAGCACCTGTGCTGGTGAAGCGAGTGCGCGAAGGCGCATAGGCAGTGTGTTTTAAATTGGTGGTTTCAGCATCTCTCTCAGCACCCGAATATCCCAGTAAACCGTTGATGTCCCACTCACCCCAACGCCAGTCTACGTTCAAACTAAATTGGCTGTAATCAGTTTTATTGCTGTTTTCCTTACTTAAAAATTCGTGCTGAGTGGCGGCATAAGACACATCAGAAAGTATAGTTATGCCATAGTCGGCCAGAGTGTCACTGTCGTATGCGTGCACTTGCTCCAGTGTTGAGATACTTGATGCTGCATAGGCGGCTGCATCGTATTCGTCTTCGTGGTCGTCAAAACTGCCTAGCAGCGCATCAAATGTCAGTGTTAAATTGTTGTCGGGTTTGTATTGTAACGATGCTGTAGCGCCCCACTTAGATTGGTCGTTCAGGTAGGCGCGGTTGCCGTCTTTGTCTATAAACACAACCCGGCTGGTTTCATCGCTGTCTTTGCGATCATTAATCACAATACCGGTATCGCGCGCCAATACATCAGCTGCTTGATCAGATTGCCACTGACCGCTCCCTGATTTAGATAACCAACGCGACAATGGGCGGAAATTAATGCCGGAGTTAGAGTCGGTGCGGTTTGTGCGCTCAGAGTGAGAAAATGAAAACAGCGCACCAAATTTGTCCCAGGTGTTGCTGGCCAGGAAGGAAATTTTCGGATCGGTTTCTTCCGAAATGTCGTTATAAGCACCTTCTACAGAGCCTACTAATTTGCGACCAGTGTAATCAAATGGGCGAGCCGTGGTAATTTGTACATTACCGGCAATACCACCTTCCTCGTCTGCGGCAGTGGGTGATTTTTTCACGGTGACGCTTTGAATGATTTCAGAGGCAAACATATCAAATTGTACATCGCGCCCACCGCTTCCCGATGCTGTTGCCAGATTATTTATCGAGACAAAGGTAAATTCGTTCGGCAATGAACGTACGTTAACTTTTTGACCCAGGCCCTTATTGCGTTCAATCGTTACACCAGGCATACGTTGCAAGGCTTCAGCCAGGTTTTGCTCAGGGAAGTCCGCAATGTCTGATGCAACAATGGAATCTGAGAAGCCAATGCTGCTGCGCTTGATATCAATCGCCTTCTCAAGGCTTTTCACATAGCTTCCGGTTACTACTATTTCTTCCATGGCCTGTTCTTCAGACCCGTTTGTATCCTGAGCGAGTGCAACCGTGGCTGTCATCGCCAGCGCGATTGGAGAAAGCGCAAAAATCATTTTGTTCATTTGTGTGTTCCAGTGAGTTATAAAATTCAGGACATCAATGTCGTGTCGGCTATCAGGACGATGGGTTTGCTTTTCCGGGGACAACTTTTTATATGAAGGTTTTGTTACGCAATTCAGTGAGTTAACTGTCATCAAATTGTCATGAAAAAAGTCGTCCCCTTCGCGCTACAATGCGCGTCTACAGCCCAATGAGCACTTTTTCAGGCCACCTGTTTTATGCAGTTAGTTCAGGATCCATCCACTTCCGTCCATCCCAATGTGTCTGGTGACACACACCGGGAACTGGTGTCGTGTTTTATTGCCAATCAACACGCCTTAAAGGGATATATCCGCAAGTCCGTGCCACAGGAGTCCGATGTTGAAGATGTATTTCAGCGTTTATTGGTAAGGGTGTTGGGTAAACACTGGGACGAGCAGATAGATAGCCCGCTAGCGTATGGGTATCGCATCACTCGCAATCTGATCATTGACTTTCAGCGTGAGCAAAAGCGACTACCGGATGCCTTACCTGACGATGAACAAACCGACTATCTACTGGAATCTGAAGCGCTGGAAACCATGCTGGAACACCAGGAGCGTGTGCAAATTTATCAGGCAGTGGTATCGGCCATGTCACCGAAACGCCGGGAAATCTTTATTCGCCGGCGTTTGCACGGTGAATCGAGAGACGCCATAGCGCGGGATATGAATCTGACGGAAGAAGCGGTGAAAAAACACATCACTCGTGCACTAGATGAATTAAAACGGGAAATTGAGAAGCGTTATGCAGAAAAATGCACATAAACGTCCCCTTTATTCAGTTCATATCGTTATTACAGTAAGTAACAACACCTCATATCATTAACAGGTTTACATTGCATGACAACAACGCCGCCAAACTCAGCCCTGGGAACGCAAAACGCCGGGTCTATGACCCAGGAGCCGCTGAGCCAGCAGGATTCATTGAGTCGTGACATATGGCAAGATGCCGCATTAACTGAAGCCTTGTTGTCAGTTTCACAGCAAACTAAAGCTTCAGCACCATCCGAACCAGTAGTAACCACACCGGTAATTCACACGACCAAACCAGAAAAACCATCAATGCTGCGCTATTGGGCAATGGCGGCCTCGGTTGCCGCCTTCGCGCTGCTGGTAGGGAGTTTAACGGTGTATACATCGAATGAAGCGGGCTCGGAAGCGGCACAACAGCGCATTGCAAGCAACCATTCGGTGTCGCAAACCTATGAAACCGATAGCCCAACCGTTGTTACGTTAAGCGATGGTACCGAAGTGCATTTAAATGCCCATTCTCAATTAGTTTATAGCAGTACAACAACCTCGCGCCATGCTTTGTTAACCCGGGGCGAGGCGCTGTTTGCGGTTAAACGCGATGAAACAAGGCCATTTACAGTAACGGCGGCGCAAACCGACATCACAGTTTTGGGCACCCGTTTCAACGTAAATAAAACCCAGCAAAGCGTATGGGTGGACGTATTTCATGGCAAGGTTTCAGTAGAAAACCAGCATACACACCAACAGCAAACGCTGCTGAAGGGTGACGGCGTGCAAGTAACCGCGCAGTCGATGAATCACCATGCAGTAGAAACCGAGCAACCGTCTTGGCAATTGGGCTGGATAACCTGCGACAACATGCTATTGTCGGAAGCGGCATACCTGTTCAATCGTTACAGCAGCAAGCCCGTTGTGCTCAACGGTAGCATTCATTCGCTAAAAGTGAGTGGTAAATTTAATACGCGCGATGTTGGCGGGGCTTTGCGGTTAATTAGTGAGGTGAATAACCTCACTTTCACAGAATATTCCGACAGCTTTCAGTTAGCTGCGACCAATTAACTATATGGTTTCATAAAGAGTTCACTAAAGTGACCGAGACTGTTTACGTCTTTAATTTTGTCGTGTTTTGTTTATCACCATGATCTGCTCTGGCTGGTTTTATAAGCTATTTAGAAGTAAAGCCTGTGTCACCCTTGTGGTTTATGTTTTTTTAACCGGCTACTCAATTGCCCAGCAACCCGAGCTGCAGCCAACCAGTAGTATTGTTAAGGCGCTCGCCATCAAGCATAACCGGCCGATTGCGTTTAATGCCCAGGCCCTGGCAACATTTCATCATCGCCCAGCGCCGGCGCATTTTACCCTGTCGGAAGCGCTAACATTTGTGTTAGCCGACACCGATATGACATTTCGGATTTCCGATGCTGGTGTGAGTATTTTTCCGGATCCTGTATCTCTGCACACCACAGACTCAAGTACGCAACAATCCGAGCTAGAAGAAATTACCGTAGTGGGAAAAACCACTAGCGTAGCTCTACAAACTCTCGACACTCACTATACGCAGGCGCAATCAACCGCACTATCAATGAAGCAACGCAGGCCTGAGGAATCAGACTACCTGGTGGGTGCCATGTTAAAAGCGCTGCCAGCGGAAAATTTAGCCGAGTCCATGCAGGTGTTTTCCGGTTTAAATATTAGCCGGGATCGTGGCGAGGGCTTGAGCATTACCGCGCTGGGCCTGGGCGCGGAATATCAGCAAACGCTGTTAAATGGGCGGCGAATTGCCAACACAGAAAACGTGCGCAACAGCACGCAGCAAGGTACGCTGTACCGTTTCGATACGTTAAGTGCCGGTGTTTTCTCTGCCGTTGAACTGGTTAAATCTGCCGATGTCACAATGCCATCCGGCGCAATTGGTGCCGTAGCCAATATTCTGGGCGACAATCCCCTTCTTCACACTCAGAATGGCGTGGAATTCAAGGTGGGCGCATCCTGGTTACAAGGTGAATTTACAGCCGAACCTGCTATTTCGTTAAATAGCCACTGGAAGAATGAACACAGCACGCTGGGAGTTATTTCCACGCTGAGTATTCAAAAGCGCAATCAGCGGCAATATCAGTATGAGTCCTGGAATTGGGGAAACAATGGAGGCAGCCTTGCGCAATATCATTATGATGATTTGGCACCTGAAACCATGGTACCCACAGGCGGCATGGCACTTACCATCGAGAACGAAGATCGTTCCAGGCTAAGCC
Source organism: Aestuariibacter sp. GS-14 (assembly GCF_006494365.1). Taxonomy (GTDB): domain Bacteria; phylum Pseudomonadota; class Gammaproteobacteria; order Enterobacterales; family Alteromonadaceae; genus Alteromonas; species Alteromonas mangrovi. The sequence continues at coordinate 166,085 of NZ_VHIP01000002.1, read as the reverse complement.
ATTACTTGTCGGTACACTGGCAGCCTGCTTCGCTACCGAACGACATTTTCACGCAAGAATGGGCTATAAAGTGGTTGCACTCCAACACTAATTTCGACTTTGACGAACATCGCCTGGGTGTTAACCCTCTGTCTTCTACCGCAATTCCCGAATCACTCGGAGTGAGTCAGCAGGCATTGAGTCAGGCCAGGTATCAACAGGCTGATGTGAAGTCCTCAAGAGAACTGTCTACGCTTAATTATTTGCATAATACCTGGCAATTTGACGGCACACTCACCAAACAGTTAAAAAAAGGCGAGCTTTCGCTCATGCCTTTTGCAAGTTTAAGTGAGGCAGCAAGTACTACTGAGACACCCATTACCCGACTGCATGTTGCACTTGTGCCGGCGACAGTCACTTTTGCACAATCGGCAAACACGCTGGAGCAGCTCACAATACAATCTAGCCCGGTGGAGCCATCTCAGTTTTCACATTTTTCAAAAATCAGCCAACGATTACTCAACGTCTCTAATCGCGTGGATGAATGGGGTATTAACACTCGTATCACGCCACATGAACATACCTGGCAGGTAGATTCCGGGCTGTTACAAACCCGCCAACAACACCAGTATGTCCGAAAGGATATTCAACTGTCAGAACAACTGCTTGCCACCCTGGATCCAGCCAACCGCAATTACTACGAAGCGCTACCCTCCTCATTTGAGGCCAGTTTTGCCAAACAGGTGACACCAGACTGGTTGCTGGCGGCGCCGGATATTATTGACATGTTCAGTGACTCGCTGGCTTTTGGGCCGTCGACAACCAATGATCTGCTTAATAGCTATCGCGTTACCCTTTTAATGAGGGAAGGATTCCTCAACACCAGTTGGTACGGCAGCGAAATCACGCTGGTAGCAGGATTGCGATACACTTCAACCCAAAGCGAATCCAGCGGCTACGGGATTAAACAAGCGGCGGTTGAACCTATTAATACCCGTACGCATTATCATCACTGGTTGCCAGCACTAAGCATGCAATGGCAGTTGTCTTCTCTATGGCATTGGCGCAGCAGTATTACCCGCTCATTGGTTCGTCCTAATTACGCGTACTTAAATCCCAAATTACATGTCAATTCCAGCGGCCTGCCCTACGCTGAAGGTGGCAATCCCTATTTAACACCCATCACCGCAATAAATTTTTCAACGTCAATAAGTGTGGTCACGCCGTCCCTTAACGCCAGCGCAATGCTATTTTCAAAGCACCTGAAAGACTATATTGCGCCGCGCGAACAAACGCTTATTTACAATGGACTGTCGTATTCATTGCTTACCCAATCCAATAATAATTCAGCGCGTGTTGGCGGCGTTGAATTCAGTGCAACAACGTCCTTTGCTCCCGGTGTGTTAACCGAGAATATGTTATCGCTATCCGCTACCTGGGTTGATCAGCAGGGCAAATTTAACAACAATCACCAAACGGAAACCTTTAATTTAGAAGGGGTATCTGACATTTCTGGTAATCTTCGCTGGGTGTGGGGTATTGAAGGTTTACAGGGTGCGGTCAATATTAATTATCGCAGTGACTACCTTGAAATTCGGGACACTTCAAATAATGCCGATATTTGGGTAGATGATTTTACCAGCGTCGATGCCAGCCTTGCGTATCAGTTCAACAACGTACAACTGCGAATGGATTTATATAATCTGTTTAATGAAGTAAAAGCACGCTACTACAAAAGCGAATATGCTACAGCATTAATGAAGCTTGAAGAGTACGGCAGCCGATTCAGCCTGAGTATTCAGGTAAATTGGTAGGCTTTTGATCTGCTTTGTTTGAAAACAGAGATTGTGAGCCCGGCTCCCCCGCCGCAATGGGGACGAATCGGCGAGAGAGTCCAGGCTCACGAACACGTATCTGTGTGCTACAGCGCTTTAAATCGCACTGCGGCTCCACCGGCTGCCGACAAGAACAACTTGAGGCTATCAGCACTGGTGACGTTTTGTTTCACAATCTCTATTTCGTAGGGGTTAGTTTGCCAGTCGGTTCTTTTCGCATCGCGGTAAATTTGCGCTTCAAAAGTCTTACCAGGTTCAAGGAAGTCCAGCTTCACATTAACCGTGCGCGCGTCTTCATTCGTAATCGCACCTAAGTACCAGTCATTACCTGAATAATGGCGATGCTGCTTTTCTTTTCGCGCAATCACCACAAAATCCCCTACCTCACCTTGTAACGCAATGCTCTTTTCCCAGTCGGTGGGAACGTCTTTAATAAACTGGAATGGCGCAGGCTTGGCCTCGTAGTTTTCTGGCAGATCTGCCGCCATTTGAATAGGGCTGTAAATAACTACGTACTCGGCTAATTGCTTGGCAATAGTAGTGTGTGGGCGCATGTATTTTGTGCGTCCGTGCTCTTCTGTACCGCCCTGAATAGGTGGATAGTCCAAGTCAAAAATCCCTGGCGTAAAGTCCATCGGGCCAGACAACATACGGGTAAACGCCAGCATTGGCACGTGCTCTGCCGGGTTAGGTGATTGCCAGCCAGAATTATATTCCTGCCCTCTGGCGCTTTCACGGGCGATCCAGTTTGGATACGTGCGGCGCAATCCGGTGTCTTTTACCGACTCATGGGTATTAATGCTGATCTTGTACTTCGCCGCTGTACTTACATTGTGTATAAAGTGATTCACTACCGGTTGGCTATCGGTAAATTCAAAGCGCTTTATGCCCTGTTCGTCGGTACGCTTTAAGGTTTGGCCGTGCGCTACATAGCCGGTTTTGATCTGCTCAACACCTAAGCTTTCATAAAGGGCAAAGCCATCTTCCATTTGATTTTCGTAATTCGTGATACCACCCGACGTTTCATGGTGGCCAATTAACTTCACTCCTTTACTTTTGCCATAGTCAGTGATTTTCTTTATGTCGAAGTCGGGGTAACTTTTAGTAAAGGAAAACAACTCAGAGTTTTGGATCCAGTCGCCATCCCAGCCCACGTTCCAGCCTTCTACTAGTACACCGTCGAAACCATGCTTTGCTGCAAAGTCCATATACATCATGGTGTTTTCAGTGGTAGCCCCGTGCTTTTCACCTGAGCCCCAGGTATATTTCTGGATATGCATGCCCCACCAAATACCAATGTATTTGCCCGGTGTGATCCAATCTACTTCTCCTAATTTGTTTGGCTCATTTAGATTCAACGTTAAATAAGAATTAATCAGACCCGCTGCAGTAGGTGCAATTTGCACAGTACGCCAGGGAGTACTGAAACTGCCTTGTTTACGCACTTTTGCACCGTCAGCGCGCGGGGCTAAATCGGCCTCAAAGCGGCCCAGATTCATGTGATTCAGGCTCATACCCGCATAATCCACTAGCGCGGCTTCGTGAATAGCCATATGTACGCCGTTGGCCAGTTTGATGGTTATGGGTGTGCTGGCTTTATCCACGTCTTGCAGGCGGGTTTCGCGATACAGGTATTCTTGTCGCTCGTAACCCTGCCCGGGGATCCAATAGGCTGTAGAGGTATGTGAATCAACAATGGAAAACTCGGTCATTTCACGAGTAATAGTGCGCGGGCCATCTGCATCTACGTGGTAGCGAAAGCCAATACCATCGTCAAATACACGAACCTGAACGTTAAAAGCGTTGTCTGCATCGCCTTTCTCACTGAATTTCACTACTAACTCGTTATAGTGATTGTTGATTAATCGCTGTTCACCCCAGGGCTGCTCCCAGGTTTCATTAACACTATCGCGGCTCACTTCCTTCAACAAAAGCTGTTTGTATATGGGTTTTGCTTCCGCGAAGGTGAACCCTAGCCTGCCAGGACGCATAAGTTCATCACCGTTATAGGTAACGGTATATTGAGCGAAGCCACTGTCATCCGAAAAGGTAAACTGAATCGATTTATCGGGCGATGACACTGACAACTCCGCCGCAGCCAGTACCGGGCTTAACAGACAGCTCATAAGCAATAGTGCGCGCATAGGTTTCTCTTAACATTTTAAGTTCACAGTGAATAACACACTAGAACACTTAATCGATTAAGTAAAGAAAATAGCGCAACAAATAAACATTATTTTAACAAGTAAGACCATTGAGTTTGCTTATAGAAACGCACTGGACACCGCAACATATAAAGGCTACACAGATGGAGAGTGCTGTTTTTACAATCCGCAAAACCAGCACATTAAAGGGGGTAATATAAATTTAAAAAACGAACGTTTAAGATTGGGAGTCTGAACTAATGCGGCTTGCCACTGCGCCCGCTTGCCCCTTGTACTTAGCATCCAAGCGGGCATTGTAAGGTTTTTCAGCCGGACGGCTTAACACTTCAAAACTTAACGCACCAATTTTCATCATGGGGCGAAGTGCCAGTGGCAACTTGCCGCTGTTATAGAATTCCAGCACGATATTGCCCGACCAACCCGGATCAATGCGGTGTGCGGTTACGTGCACCATCAATCCCAATCGCGCCAATGAGGAGCGGCCGTCTAACCATCCCACAATGTTATCTGGCAACGTCACCGATTCATGGGTGATTGCCAGTGCAAGTTCACCGGGGTGAAGAAAGAATGCCTTGCCTTCGGGCAATACAATTTCGTCACTCATTACCGATTCCAGTGCTGCCTGAACCTCGGCTTTCGGTCCACTTAAATCAATGAATGGCGCAGCGTGATCTTCGAAAACGCGAAATTTGTTACCCAAACGCAGATCCACTGTTACGCCACTGATGTGCTCGTAGCCGGGCTGGGGATCAATCTGGATTTTGCCAGATTGCAAATGGTCGTAAATGTCGCGATCGCTTAAACGCATAGAACTTCTCTGTATTGGCTATTGATAACGTGAATCGTTAACGGCAATAGATTACTTATGGGTGCGTATTATGCGGTGCACATTGCGGTCAATCAATCTGTATTAATGCTATTTCGCCCCGCGAGCTATTCGCGAGCCATATGCAAACCATCCGAAAACCCTTTTATCTAGCTATTTACCGGATTAAACGCGATGGGTTCGCCTTTGATATGTTTAGAACCATGCTGTGATACTGGCACGGTTAATGCCAACTGCATCGACACCGCTCTGGCCATGGCGCGATAAGCATCAGACAACACATGGTCCGGTTCACTCACTAGCAACGGCTTGCCAGTGCCTGCGTGTTCACGAATAGTGGTATTGAGCGGTAACGCGCCAAGTAAAGGTAATCCATAGCGTTCAGCCAGCGCTTGCCCGCCGTCTTTGGCAAAAATGTAATCTTTGTGGCCGCAGGCCGTGCACTGGTAATAACTCATGTTTTCTACCAGTCCCAGTACCGGGATATTCACTTTGTTGAACATCGCAATGCCTTTTTGGGCATCGGCCAACGCCAGATCCTGTGGCGTTGTCACAACAACGGCGGCAGTTAATGGCACTTGCTGCGCCATGGTGAGCTGCACATCGCCTGTGCCTGGCGGCATATCCACAATCAGATAATCCAATACTGGCCACAGGGTTTCATTTATCAGTTGCGCTAGTGCTTTGCTTGCCATCGGACCACGCCAAATGGCAGCATCTTCGGCTGGCACCAGATAACCAATAGAATTGGCTACCAATCCATACGCCTGAAGCGGCTGCATATGCTTGTTATCAGCCGTTTGCGGCCGTTCACGGGTATTTCCCAGCATAATTGGCACAGATGGGCCATAGATATCTGCATCCAGAATACCCACTGTTGCGCCTTCCTGAAGTAATGCACAGGCCAAATTAATGCTGGTTGTTGACTTTCCTACCCCGCCTTTACCCGAAGCTACAGCCACAATATTACGTACATTGGTAACCGGTGGCTTCAGGGTTTGGCCACTTTGAATGGTTTGATTCAGCGTTACTGAAAAGCCATGGTGTTTTGATTCGTTCAACGCGTGTTGTATATACGTTTCAACGTCTGGCCACTGCGTTTTGCACGCAAAGGGAAACGTTATCTGTACATGCCTATCGTTTAACTGACACCAGCCAGCCGACTCTGCCGTTTCCACTGAGAAATAGCTGGCCAGTTTTTCAGCAACAAATTGAACCACAGCGTCAGGTTTTTTAGCTTTACCGGAAAAAAACATGGGTTACCTGCAAATTTAAGGGTTTTACAACATTACTTAATGCAAAAAAAGCGCATTTCCGCTAGTATTTGCGCCATTTCCATTAGCTTAAAGCCGAACAATAATAGTCTATGTCAGAACAGAGTCAGCTTCTCCAAGGCAAGCGCCGTATCCTGGTAACCAGTGCGTTACCTTACGCCAATGGTTCCATTCACCTGGGCCATTTACTTGAGCACATCCAAACCGATATCTGGACACGTTTCCAGCGTCTGCGCGGACACGAATGTTACAGTGTTTGTGCCGACGATGCACACGGTACGCCGGTGATGTTAAAAGCCCAGGAACTGGGCATCACCCCGGAAGAAATGGTGGCTCAAACTCGCGCAGAGCATCATCAGGACCTGCTCGACTTCCATATTGATTACAACAACTATTATGTTACGCATTCACCGGAAAATCAGCATTACTGCGAAGAGATTTACCGCCGTTTGGATGCCGCTGGCTATATTAGCAAGCGTACCATTAACCAGTTGTTCGATCCGGAAAAGAACATGTTCCTGCCGGACCGTTTCGTAAAAGGTACCTGCCCTAGCTGTAATGCAGACGATCAGAACGGCGACAGCTGTGATGTCTGTGGCGCAACTTACAGCCCAACAGAAATGAAGAACCCGCGTTCAGTGGTCTCGGGCGCGACGCCAGTGCTAAAAGAATCTGAGCACTTCTTCTTCGACCTGCCGCAGTTTGAAGGCATGTTGAAAGACTGGATCCGTTCGGGTGCCATTCAGGAAGAAATGGCTAACAAGCTACAAGAGTGGTTTGAAGATGGCTTGCAACAGTGGGATATCAGCCGTGATGCCCCTTACTTTGGTTTTGAAATTCCTGGCGCACCTAACAAGTTTTTCTACGTGTGGGTAGATGCCCCGGTTGGTTACATGGCCAGCTTTAAACACTTCTGCGACAGCAACAATGTCGATTTCGACAGCTTCTGGAACAAAGATTCCGACGCTGAGCTTTACCACTTTATTGGTAAAGACATCACCTATTTCCACTGCTTGTTCTGGCCAGCCATGCTGGAAGGCGCGGGTTTCCGTAAGCCTACTGGCGTTAACATTCACGGTTTCGTTACCGTTAACGGCGCGAAGATGTCGAAGTCTCGCGGCACCTTTATCAAAGGCCGCACGTACCTTGACCACCTGGACCCGGAATACCTGCGCTACTACTTCGCGTCTAAACTGGGTGATGGCGTAACGGATATCGACCTGAACTTCGAAGATTTTGCACAAAAAGTGAATTCTGACCTGGTAGGCAAAGTAGTGAATATCGCCAGCCGCTGCGCCAGCTTTATTACCAAGCGTTTCGATGGAAAGTTGTCTGATAACGTACTTGAGCCTGAGCTGGTTGCCCAGTTCCAAAACGCTGCTGAGCCCATTGCGGCGCTATTCGAAAAGCGCAAGTACCATCAGGCAGTTCGCGAGATCATGGCGCTGGCCGATAAAGCCAACCAGTTTATCGACACCAATGCACCATGGGTTACCATTAAAGATGAAAGCAAACAGCAGTTTACTCATGACGTATGTTCACTGGGCATTAACCTGTTCCGTATTCTGGTAACGTATCTGAAGCCAGTGCTGCCCATTCTGGCAGACAAAACAGAAGCGTTCCTGAACGACACGCTAACGTGGGCAAGCAGTCAAACAGTGCTTACCGGTCATGCTATCGAAAAATTCAAGCCCATGATGCAACGGGTAGAGATGGATAAAATTGAAGCCCTGGTTAATGCTTCAAAAGAAAGCCTGACAGCCAAGCCTAAAATCGATCCAAACAGTCCACTGGTAAAAGATCCAATCAGTGAAACCATTACGTTTGACGACTTTGCGAAAGTTGACCTGCGTATCGCCCGCATTGCAAAGGCGGAACATGTGGAATCTGCCGACAAACTGTTGCGCCTGGAACTGGATTTAGGTGGTGAAACCCGCCAGGTATTCGCTGGTATCAAGTCGGCTTACGCACCTGAAGATCTGATTGGAAAGCATACCGTTGTGGTTGCCAACCTGGCCCCTCGCAAGATGCGCTTTGGTATGTCAGAAGGCATGGTACTGGCTGCCGGCCCCGGCGGTAAACAACTCTACATACTTGAACCTCATGAAGGCGCCCAGCCAGGTATGCGCGTTAAGTGATAAAAGCCGCCAGGTTTTTATCATCCCGGAATGTCCATTGGACATGTCCGGGATCTACTCAAACACCCCGCTGTAATCAATAACCCTGCGAGCATTGCCACAAGATCCCCGCCTTCGCGGGGATGACGGTAAGAGGAAGCGAGGGGATGACGGTAAGAGGAAGCGAGGGGATGACGGTAAATGAAAGCGTGGGGATGACGGTAAATGAAAGCGTGGGGATGACGTTTGAAATATTGAGGATGACCCCAAATACGGTCATCCGGGGCTCGACCCGGGATCTACTTAAACACACCGCTGTAATCAATAACCTCTGCACGTAACGCCACAAGATCACCGCCATCGTGGGGATGACGGTAAATGAAAGCGCGGGGATGACGTTTGAAAAATTGAGGATGACCCCAAATACGGTCATCCCGGGCTCGACCCGGGATCTACTCAAACACACCGCTGTAATCAATAACCTCTGCACGTAACGCCACAAGATCACCGCCATCGTGGGGATGACAGTAAATGAAAGCGCGGGGATGACGTTTGAAAAATTGAGGATGACCCCAAATACGGTCATCCCGGGCTCGACCCGGGATCTACCCAAACACAACGCGGTAATCAATAACTCTTGCGTTTAATGCCACAAGATCCCCGCCTTCGCGGGGATGACGGTAAATGAAAGCGCGGGGATGACGTCAAGAGGAAGCTTAGGGATGACGTCAAGAGGAAGCTTAGGGATGACGTCAAGAGGAAGCTTAGGGATGACGTTTGAAAAATTGTGAAGGAAACTCAGGGATGATATTTAAAAGATTGTGGATGAATGTAGAAAGATTAGGTACGTATGCCGAAAAATTGCGCTCGTCGATTAGAATTTTAAGAACGCGTTTGCGACGTTACATCGCGCATACTTGCGCCAACGGTTGAAAAACGCGGTTTTACTTTCCAATTCGCCTTAACGGTTGTCATAGGAATTGTGCGTTTACGGGCCAGAAGCACATAAACAGATGAGCACCACGGGCAATGTTTACTGCACCATTGTTGCCATGCTGCAGGCTGTTTAGCGGCCTGACTGGCAAACAGCATAGAAAATAAAATATGCCGGTGTTCAACCACTTCAAATCCCAATAGTTGTAACCAGTCTTTTATGCGACCGGCAGAAAAGAAGCGCGCGGAATGCAGTACATTGCCGTTTTTAATAGGTAAAAAGCGCGCCACTCCGGTTAAACTGAAGGGATTGAAGCCACTGATGATCACATACCCGTTAGCGGTGATCACCCTGTCTACCTCACGCAAAATCTCGTGAGGATCCTGCGCAAAATCCAATTCATTTGCCAACAGCACGCCATCAATACTGTTCTCCACATAAGGCAGGTTGTCTGAGCGCGTAATAATACCGGAGAATTCTGAGGCTATTTGCGTTTGTTGGATGTGATGGCGAATAGAACAATCTGGCAGGACCAATTCACTGCTAAGATTGCCTAGTTTCAGCATGTGATAACCAAATACCCGCTGACTGAGCTCATTACATACCTGCTGAATAACCAGTTTTAGTTCTTCTCCTCCCGGTAATTCAGACCAGCGTTGAGGATAGTGTGGCGGTTTTGAACGAAACGCAGATTTCATAGGGCGCTGAAATACATCCTTTACGGTTTAATGGGCTGCACGTGTTGCATGCAACAGCACAACTTTATAGTATCTGGCTATTGAAATACAACCATTGAAAAGCCATGACGAATACACCGGGATTTCCTGAACAGGTTAATGTGACGCCCATTCCGGCGTTTAACGACAACTACATATGGTGTTTGCATAACAACTCGCATGCAATCGTCGTTGATCCGGGTGATGCCGACCCTGTGTTGGCTTTTTGCCGGCAACAGGGGCTTACCCTGTCAGCCGTTCTGATAACCCATCACCATCGCGATCACACCGGCGGTATTGCATCTCTGTCAGCCGCGGTGAAAGATTTGCCCGTTATTGGCCCCCGCGGTGGGCATATCAGTGGGATTACTAAATCTGTTGCTCAGGGTGACATGGTAAAACTCCCAGCCATTGATTGTGAGTTTTCGGTATTGGAAGTTCCGGGGCACACACTGGACCATATCGCATATGTGGGTCACAACGCCCTGTTCTGCGGAGATACGCTGTTTGCAGCGGGTTGTGGTAGGTTGTTCGAAGGCACCGCAGAACAAATGCACCGTTCACTGAATAAAATTAAACGCCTGCCACCTGCTACTGCCATTTATTGTACGCACGAATATACACAGGCTAATGTTAAGTTTGCCCTGGTGGTCGATACTGATAATCCCAAACTACAGGCGTATTCTGAATGGGTAAACACAACCCGGAACAATAATTGCCCCACTCTGCCCACCGATCTGGCCACACAGCGCGCAATCAACCCGTTTTTGCGTTGTGATAATGAAGCTGTTGCAAAAAGCGTCAGTCAGTTTGCCAATACGGAACTTTCAGATGAAATTGCCGTCTTTAGTCAGCTAAGGAAATGGAAAGATAACTTTTAAGTTCTTCATCTTTAGTTCTATTTCTTGCTCAAAATACAGGCGATGTTAATCAACGGGATGCATTAAATCGCCAATTTGCGTACACTGGCGTTTGCCTCAATCGATCAAAGGTTAAGTTTTTACATGAAGTTGAAGTTGTCTGTGCTGTCCATCATGGTTACGTCGCTGCTTGCGGGCTGTCAGTTAACAGGCCCGGATCATGAAGATACCGCACTATCAGACAACCGCACCACGTGTGAAATAGCCCATACCGACATTAACGATCAGGCCGACTGCGAACTGGCTAACGAAGGCGTGATTGAAGTGATGCACCCTTCGGAAGAAGTGGAGGTGGATTTAGATCAAACATTAGATGACGTTGAACCCGGCATTGTGTCTGATGTGTGGCGAAGAGCCAGTAATCAGTTTCAGTTTGACATCCCCGACAATGAGCGCATTGCCATCCAACGCGATTGGTATTTAAAGCACCCGGCGTATATGGAACGCGTATCCAAGCGCGCCAAACCTTTTATTCACTATATTGTGCAGCAAATTGAAGAACGTGAAATGCCTCTGGAACTGGCGTTGTTGCCAATTGTGGAGAGCGCCTTTGATCCGTTTGCGTATTCGCATGGCAGAGCGGCGGGCATGTGGCAATTTATTCCGGGTACCGCATCTCGCTTTGGTATTCAGCAAACCTGGTGGTACGACGGCCGCCGGGATGTAGTGGCATCAACCGATGCAGCACTGGATTACCTCACTTATTTGAATGACATGTTCGACGGTGACTGGCTGCATGCACTGGCAGCCTATAACAGTGGTGAAGGACGTGTTGGAAAAGCCATAAAGCGCAATGAAGAAGCCGGTAAGTCTACTGATTTCTGGTCGCTGGACTTGCCCAAGGAAACACGTGCTTATGTGCCAAAACTATTGGCCCTGGCAGACATTCTGAAAAATCAGAATGATTATGAGTTTGAGTGGCCTGAAGTAGAAAATGAACCCGTGATTACTACTGTCGATATTGGTTCGCAAGTTGATTTGGCTTTTGCCGCTCAGCTGGCCGACATGGATTTAAAATCGCTACACGCACTGAATCCGGGCTTTAACCGATGGGCTACCGATCCCGAAGGTCCACATCGCTTAGTATTGCCATTAGACAAAGCAGACAGCTTTTCAGAAGCGTTGGAAAACGTTGAGCAAAATGACCGCTTAAACTGGGTGCGTCACAAAGTAAAATCGGGCGATAGCCTGTTAAAAATTGCTAAGGAATACCACACTACGGTTGACGTAATCAAAAGTGTAAACGAAATGAAGGACAACATGATCCGCGTAGGTGAGCACATAATGGTGCCCGTTGCGCTAAAAAAGCTGGATGCCTATTCGTTGTCGGAAGATCAGCGACTGGTTAACACACAAAACCAGAAACGCGGCAGTTATCAGCTTACTCATGAAGTGAAATCAGGTGATACCCTGTGGGATATCAGCCGTAAATACAACGTGAACACGCGTTCGTTAGCAAAATGGAATGGCATGGCGCCTACCGATCCACTTATGCCGGGAAAAAACCTGGTTATCTGGGTAAATGAAGCCAACGATGAACAAAAACGCGACGCTATCATGCGCACACTTACCTACACAGTAAAGAGTGGCGACTCGCTGGCCCGCATTGCGCAAAAATTTAATTTGCGCACCAGTGATATTACCAAGTGGAATAAGCTGAACCCGGATAAATATCTGCAACCGGGGCAAAAACTTACGTTGCATGTTGACGTGACCCGCCTTAAAAACGTTGGCTAAGGATCAGGTAACCCATGTTAAGGATTAACCGGGAAAATCTGCGCAATAGTCACGAAGGGCCCTGGTTACTGCTCGACTTAGTCATGCTGGGCCTGTTGTTTTTAAACCTGCTGTTTTTATTGTTTGACGGCCTGTATGGCACCGCGTTTGTTCATGACACGCTGAATAGCTGGTCTCCTGCGTTTGTGAGTTTCTACGAGCCGATTCACCGTAATTTTATACTGGTGGATTTAATCTTTATTACGCTTTTTCTAAGTGAATTCTTCCTGCGTTGGGCAGTGGCCATAAAACGTAAAGAACACCTGCGCTGGTACTTTTTTCCTTTTCTACGATGGTATGATTTAGTAGGTTGTATCCCCTTAGGGGGCACCCGTATCTTCCGCTTTTTGCGGATATTTTCAATTTTGTATCGATTGCACAAACACCAGATCATCGACCTCAACCAAACCGCGTTGTACCGGTTTATAGCCTTTTATTACGATGTATTTGTAGAAGAACTCAGCGACCGGATTGTGGTAAAAGTGCTCTCAGATGCACAGCAGGACATCGCAGCGGGTTCACCATTGATTGAGGATATTACCCAAAACGTGCTGGCCCCTCGCCGTCCGGTGATCAGCAATTGGGTGTCGGGAATTGTAAACCACTTTGGTCAGTCTATTGGCGACAGCAAACATGGCGATGTTATTCGACGCCATGTAAAAAACAGTGTTGGAAAGGCCGTGCGCGATAACGCACAAGTTAACACGTTGTCGTTTGTCCCCGTGCTAGGTAAAACCATTGAAAATACGTTGGAACAAGCGGTTACCGATATTGTAACAGCATCAATAATCAATTTATTGGCCGATCTAAAACCCAACGATATTGAAGAGTTTCTGGCACACGGTTTAACCGATTTCACCCCCGCAGAAGAAAACCTGGAAGACGAATTTTTAAAGGTAGTAAACGAATGCCTCGAAGCCATTAAAGGGCACGTTTCACAACAACGCTGGAAATCGCATTTACTGGAAAAGCAGCAACAAAAACAAGCAGCCAACATGGCTGAAGACAGGGACAATCGCGATGCTTAAGCACCTTGAATTAAAAATTCCACCCGTGGTGATTTTTCTGGTGGCGTTAATAGCTACCTGGTATGTCAGTGACTTTGGCTGGTTGCCGTTGCCCTACCTGTTGCGTCCACTCGGCTTTGTCATTTTTGTTGCTGGCGGTTTTATTGGTATCGCAGGTGTAATTGCATTCAGGCAGCACAAAACCACGGTTAATCCGCATAAAATTGAAAACGCCAGTAATCTGGTAAGCAATGGTATTTTTAAATACACCCGCAATCCCATGTATTTGGGATTAGTTGTAGGGGTAATCGGCAGTGCGTTTATTTTTCGCGATGCGAGTGGGTTTGTTTTCGCAGTGCTGACTTGTCTGTATCTACAGCGCTTCCAGATTCAGCCCGAAGAACGCATGATGCACCAACTTTTCGGCGAAGAGTTTGCCCGCTATTGCAAACGGGTAAATCGTTGGCTGAGTGTGTCAGCCAACGATTAGCAATCAGGACGCGATACGTTCGTACTCCCGGTATTCCGCTTGCCATTGTGCAGCCTGAATACACGCAAGTAACTCATTTTCACTGCGCATTGGCGCAACGCCTTCGGCTACCGCTACCTTTGCCACCGCCAAGGCAATTTGTTCAGACAGCGCTTTTATCTCGCCGAGCACTGGCAGCAAAGGTCCTTCACCACAATTAGCCAGGGGCGACGCATCAGCCAGTGCAAAACTCGCAGCCATCAACATACCATCGGTGATCCTTGCAGCCCCACAGCTCACCACAGCCAAACCGATGCCAGGAAAGATATAACTGTTATTGCACTGACTCACCGCAATGGCTTTGCCATTTAACACAACATCGTTAAATGGGCTGCCCGTTGCAACAATGGCTTCGCCATTCGTGTACTGAAGCACCTGTTCCGGTGTCGTCTCGGCACAGCGCACCGGATTACTCAATGGCAGAATCACAGGTCGCTGGCAATGCGCATGCATAGCAGTGATAACCGCTCTGTCAAACAATCCAGCACAGCCCGACACCCCAAGTAAAATGCCCGGCTTAATCAATTCAATGATATCCAGTAACCCTGGTGCGTGCGCGTGCTCCCAACCCGGTAATAACGATAAATCCTGGGCAACACGCTGCTGAAAGTCGGTTAATCCGGGCGTGTCCCGGGTAATTAAGCCCTGTTTATCGACAACATAAATACTGGCGCGCGCATCTGACTCGCTCATTCCTGTCGCTACCAGACATTTAACCCACTGCTGTGCAATACCGCAACCAGCTGAACCGCCACCGGCTATCACTGTTTTTTGTTGCGTGATATCCGCGTGTTTAGCTTTACACGCCGCCAGCATAGTTGCAGCAGCCACCGCTGCGGTACCTTGAATGTCATCGTTAAAGCAACAATAACGATCGCGGTATCGCTGCAATAGCGGAGTAGCATTGGCTTGAGCAAAATCCTCAAATTGAATCAGCGCGTCTGGCCAGCGAGCAGACACAGCTCGCATAAATGCATCCAGAAAGTCATTGTATTGCTGACCAGTGATCCGAGGATGACGACACCCCATGTACATTGGATCGTTAAGCAGCGCGGGATTATTGGTGCCAACATCCAATACGATGGGTAAGGTATAGGCAGGGCTGATTCCACCGCATACGGTGTACAAAGACAACTTCCCGATGGGGATCCCCATTCCGCCAACCCCCTGATCACCCAGGCCCAGAATACGCTCACCGTCGGTGACGACAATGACCTTCACATTGCGTTTGGTTGCGTTACGTATAATGGTATCAATGCGGTCTTTTTGGTGATGCGCAATAAAGAGCCCGCGAGCACTGCGGTAAATGTCAGAAAAGCGTTCACAGGCCTCCCCCACAGTTGGGGTGTAAATGATGGGCATCATTTCTTCGATGTGATCAGCAATCAGGCGAAAAAACAACGTTTCGTTGTTGTCCTGTATATCGCGCAAAAAGATGTGGCGCTCGATGTCACTATGACACTGTTTATACTGCTGATATACCCGCTCCAATTGCTGTTCTATCGATTCGTATTGCGGGGGCAGCAGCCCTTCAAGATTGAAGGCAATCCGCTCTTTTTCACTAAACGCACTGCTTTTGTTTAGCAGAGGCATGTCGAGCAATTTTGGCCCGGCATGAGACAGGTACAAAGGTTTTGTTTTTGAAGAGTTCATATTTTTGAAATAGCGGTATGCCGGGCGTGGCCCGGCAATGATTAAAAGACCAACGGGGCCAGCCACATGGCAATGGCAGTTACCAGCACAATACTTACAATGTTAAGTGCAAATCCGGCTCGCGCCATCTGCGCAATACTTATATACCCCGACGAAAACACAATGGCATTTGGCGGGGTAGCCACCGGCAGCATGAAAGCACAACTAGCCGCCAGGGTGACGGGTAAAATGAGCGTCATGGGCGCGCCGCCCATTTCTAACGCTATCACCGCTACCACCGGCAGAAACGTGGCGGCGGTTGCCAGATTACTGGTTAATTCGGTAAGGAAAATAACCAGTGTGGTCGCCGCCAGAACCAGGAATAACATGCCAAAGGCATCCATATTTACAAGCCCTTCGCCCAACCATTGCGCTAAACCACTCCCCGACACCGCAGCCGCTAAACTCAAACCGCCACCAAACAAGACTAAAATGCCCCAGGGTATGGATTTCATGTCATCCCACTCAAGCAAGCTGCCCTGTTTTGCACCGGTTCTGCCATTCCCCACCACAAACAGCAGTACTGCTGCAGTCATTGCGATACCGGTATCAGAAAGACCATCCAGCGATAACCAGTTAGCAAGCAGGGGTCTTGTCATCCATGCAACCGCCACACACAAAAACAGTATGCCGACACGCCATTCTTCCTTGCGAATTGGCCCCAGCGCTTTACGCTGCCGAGTCAATTCGACTCTTGCTGACTCCGGAGTGGTAAAATCTACCGGATAAATCCAACGGGTCAGTAATAGCCAGGCTAGCGGCAGCAGGGTTACGCTTAAGGGAATACCAATCAACATCCACTTGGCGAAGTCCAGTTGCACATTGTAATTGTCGTTCATGAAACCCACTAAAAAAGCATTAGGAGGGGTCCCCACTAACGTAGACATACCGCCAATAGTGGCGGCATAGGCGATGCCCAATAACAACGACAGCTGGAAGTGCTTTTGCTGAACCGGGGAAAAATGCGATGTCTCATCATCCAGCGTAGACAAAATAGACAGCGCTATCGGCAACAGCATCATGGTGGTAGACGTGTTAGTCATCCACATGCTTAAAATGGCACTGACTATCATAAAGCCCAGCACTATCGAGCGCGCAGAACTGCTCACGTAACTCAATATAAAATAGGCTATACGCTTGTGCAGATTGGCTTTTTGCAGCGCTAGCGCTAGCATAAAACCACCCAAAAACAAATAGATGGTAGGATTGGCATACGGTGCCGATGCAGCCTTAATATTCAAAATGCCAAGCTGAGGAAACAACACCAGTGGCAGCAGCGCGGTTACCGCCACATGCACTGCCTCAGTCGACCACCATATCGCCATCCAAATGCCTACGGCGGCGGTTAGCCAGGCAATGGTGCTCAGCGATTCAGGGGCAGGCATTAACCACACTAATAAAAATGCCAGCGGCCCGGCAATCAGACCAAACAGTTGATGAGGTGCGCGGTGGGTATTCTTTTCCACCGCCTGCGCGGCATCCATGGAAGCAGTCTTACTCACGGCATTCTACTCCTTTGCCTTGGGCATGGCATTGCCCAGCAAATATTTGTAGGCGTAAGGCACCAGTTCGCCACTGTTATGCCCCACGCCTCGCACCACTTCTAATTGCCAGCCGTGTTGAACGTTACGCTCTATAGCGGTATTCATTGCAAAGGCATAAAACGCAAGTCCACGGGTATATACACTACGCCCCTGAGCGTTAGCTGCGGGGCTGTTGCTGATCGCTTTAGTGCGAGGACCTAAATCCTGATCACCCAATATGATGGTAAGCGGCTGAGTTAACCAAGTATCGATATCCCCTGCTTGATACGGACTGTTTGCCAGGCCAAATGGGTATGGTGCACTCTCGTCAGGAAACGTAAAAAACGCGGGGTTTGCTGCCACTGCGCGCGATACCGGAGCATCGGGTTTCGCCAGCATATAAGTATGTACAAAACCACCACCAGCAGAATGCCCGTAAAGTGCAAACGTAGTCTGATGAGAGCCAAACCGCTGTGTAAAGTCGGCGAATATTTTTTCAGGCACACTGTAAAACTGCACTGATTCAGGACGAGGACCACCTAACGGGGTTACGACGCCGCCAAGGTTGTACTGATATTCGTCCTCGCATACCTGCATACTGCAGCCAATTGCCAGCACAATAAAGGTGTGTTGTTGTGCAAGCGATAACCACTGATCGCGATACGAGTCGGCATTGCGACGCGCGCCAGGCACCACAATGAGAACTGGCGTATCGGGCGTGGCAGCAGACGGTACAATGTATTCAACGGTTAATTCACCACCTGCCCATTTGTTATAGACATAACGCCCTACTTCGTGTTCTTGCCAGGGTTGCGAAGCCGTTGACGCACACGCAGTTTGAGACAGTGCCAGTACAGCAAGCCAAAGGGCCAGAGAAAATTGTTTAAGCATAGTCATCTTCATTCAGAGGGGCGGCAGAGTGCCGCCCAGGGTTAAGAAAAATTAGAAACTGGCGCTGACATCCATATAGAAATAGCGGCCATAATCCTGGTGGGCATCTTCGTAGAAACCAAAGCTGGTTGCTGCCAACGGAGCCCGCTCATCAGTGAGATTTTTAATGCCCAACCTGAAACGGGTGTCCGCAGACGCGATCTGCGTTTTATAATCAAACGTGGCATCAAACGTCGTCATAGCCGGAATGTTATACCGGGTGCCATCGTCAAGTGTTAGCTCACTCTGATAGAAACTGCCGATACGATATCCCGACAAGGTGGCACCGAATACCTCGCCGCGCCACATAAAGCGCAGACTGTGTTTTTCTTTCTGGTTGCCATTACGACGCACCAAATCAGCAAAACCCATTACCGGATAATTGGCGGGTAACACGCCGCTTTCCTGTGCCTCTACCAATGTGAGTGACAGGCCACCGGCCTCTTGTTCGAATTTATCCAGGAATGAACCGTTGTAGTCAATCTTAAAACGTCCGTAATCGGTTTTTATCGAGTAGTAAATGCCCAAATCATGTCCACTAACGGTGCGCTTGTCTAAATTTGCATAACGGTCGTCAATGTAGTTAATTTGACCCGCTGCGCAGATACCCGCCGCTTCGTAATATGCGGCTTCGTCAGGGTCAATTTCTCCTCGATTTACGCTACTGTTAAAGGTGGCACTGCCACAGTTTGCTGTGCCTTGCTCAAGTCGGGAAAGCAAATCCAGTAAAGAGTGATTTTCCTCGCCAAGCAAACCAATGGTGTTTTCTTTTTCGATGCTCCAGTAATCCAGCGTAATTGCCAGTCCATCCAGTGGCTCAACGACGATACCAATTGAAGTATTGTCGGATTCTTCCGGCTTAAGCTCTTCACTGCCCTGGGCAATACGTTGTAGCGAGTAGTTACATTCCAGAACGTCCTGCCCCGGATCTCCGCCATTTTCAGCGGCATATAAACACGCGTAATCGGTGCGGGTCTGTGTACGGGCAACGATCTCCTCATTAATAGTAACCAGGTTTGGGGCGCGGAATGCTTGCGACCAGGAGCCACGCACTAATACTGGTTCAATGGGACGATAACCAAATGCGACTTTACCAACGGTAGTGTCACCCACATCGGAGAAATTTTCATAGCGCGCCGCAACCTGCAGATCGAGGTTGTCTAGTACGGGAATCTGTAATTCTGCAAACAGCGAGGCTACAGAGCGACTTCCGGCGTTGTCGGGGGTTGGGCTTGAATTCACGACATCAGAAACAAACGGATAGGTGTCACCTTCCTCATCAATAAACTGAATAGTGCCGTCCAGACGCGGATCGCGATCATCTTTAAAGGATTCGTGGCGGTATTCCACCCCAGAAACAAATCCCACTACACCATGGGGTAGTTCAAAAATGTCCGGATTTGAAAATTTCACATCAAAGGTCTTCAGCTCAGACTCACTTTTGCGATAAACATCAATCAGCGCGCGTTCTATATTTGAGTTTACCCCGGCAGAAAACGGGTTATAGGCATTTTCTGTCGTATCGTTTAGCGCTTCCTGCATAAGCGTATTAGACACCCGGTTATGGGTAACATCATCCTTTACGTCCTTCGACCATGACACCGCTGTTTCCCAATCCCACTCTCCCCAATAACCACGCAGTCCTTGTAAAACGCGGAAGGTTTCGCCACTGTTGTCAACAATACGCGGATATTCGGCGAAGCGATAATTGTCGAGTGTGAGCGCTAAGCCCTCACAAGGCACTCCCGCCGCTACAGCTGCGTTATCCAATCGGTTAGGTGAACCACATGGTCCAAAGGGGTTGTAGTAGTTATCGGCGGCTACCACCAGCTTGGAAGAGGAGAACGACGACGTAGGATGACGGCGCAGATTTGTATTGGATTTATAAGCCATCAACTCAGTGAAGGCTTCCCAGCCATTTTCAAGCGTGTGATTGATGTTTATGAAAACATTGGTACGGTCGAGCGCCGAAGCGACATCGCGATCCTGATTCATATTGAATGGCACAGTGCCCTGCCCATCAGGCGCAGCACACAAGCCATTTCCCAGCTCCCAGGCACAGCGAGGGTCGCCGCTTGGATAGGTTTCAAACTCACCCGACCCATCAACTAAGCCCTCGGTGCGCAGTGCATTGCCGGATGTAACCCTGTCAACAATATCAAACTGCCCATACAGTGAGTTGGCACTAGTGCTGTCAAATTCAGGATGCCCATACCAGGGAGAATCAGGCGATAATCGATCGGTTAGGTCGGCATTGGTCCAACGCGGATCATCCTGAGAGTTTACCCGATCACGCTGGTAGTAGTTCGCAATCACGCCTACATTGGTTTTGCCGCCATTAAAGGTTTTACCCCAATGTAGCGATAAAGTTTGGTCGTTGCGCGGCAAATGTTCAAACTCCTGCCATTTAACCCGAATGTCAAAGCCTTCAAAATTGGTTGGTGTTACCGTGTTGACCACACCGGCAACCGCATCAGCACCGTAGATCGCAGATGCACCGTCGCGTAATACTTCTACGCGTTTAGCGCCATAAACGGGAATAATTTGCGAATTCACCGTGTTCACCGGTACAAAACTCCCGCCAACTTCTTCAGTTTGATAAGCGGCCGAGTTAACCATTCTGCGCCCGTTAATCAGCACAAGGGTATTCCCCGTACCGATATTCCGCAGGTTAAATGCCCCGACGTCGCCGCGTGCGGCATTCACGCCGCCACTGATGTTGCCCGCTTCGTTAAAAAAGTTCTGACCATTCTCGGGAATCAGTTGCAGCAATTCGTCACCGGAATCTACGCCCATCGCAGCAATGTCTTCTGCGTTTAATTGTGATACGGCCAGTGCTTCGCTGATTTGTGCGCCTTTAATTTGCGAACCAACCACGGCAATTTTTTCAATGTCAGATTCGGCTGGTGGCTGCGACTGAGCCAGACTGTAGGGTGACAGCGATGCAGCAACAGCCATAACGCACACAGGCGAGAGACGTTGACGCGAGTGGCGAATAACCTGGGTAATTTTATTAATCATTGTTATACCTTTCGAGAGTAAAATGTGTCCTCAGTACGCAAATGTCTGGCGAATCATTCGCTCACACCGACATTTACATCATCGCAACAATTGCAAAGACCTTGCCAGCCACCAAAATTATTTATATATCATTTAATAATCATATGGTTGCGAATAATCAGTAGAAATCAAACACTACAAAAACTTAACAAATGGGCGGGAAATCACACGTAAAATAAATGTAAATGGGTGGAATTCCACCCATTTTTATGGCGGGGAATACTAAGGCAGTTTGAAGTCGTCTTTTACCAAGCCGTATTTTCGCATTTTGTCGTACAGCGTTTTTCTGGGCAGGCCTAATTGTTGTTGAACTTCCGTTAATCGTCCATCGTGCTCGCGAAGTGCAGACTCAAGTACATCCCGCTCATAACGAGCAACGCGTTCTGCCAGGGTTAACTCACTGTCAGTCTCTGCATTGGACGGATCATCAAACACGGTTTGTCCGCCCATCAGTACAAAACGTTCAGCCGCGTTGCGCAACTCGCGGATATTACCTGGCCAGTTATGCTGTTGCAGGCGGATCAATTGCTCATTGGTAAGTCGGGGAGCATCGGTATTAAATCGCGAACTGGCCAGTGCGGCGTAATGCTGGAACAACAACGAGATATCCTCTTTACGCTCGCGTAGTGGCGGAATTTCCACGTTAATCACATTGAGGCGATAGTAAAGATCCTCGCGAAACTCGCCTTTTTCCACCAGTTCTAACAAGTCAATTTTGGCGGCAGCTATAACCCGAATATCCAAATCAACATGGCGATTGCTGCCCAAGGGTTCAATGCGCCGGTCTTCCAGTACCCGCAATAACTTAATTTGCAGGGCCATCGGCATACTTTCAATTTCATCAAGAAAAAAGGTTCCACCATTGGCGTGCTCTATTTTCCCCACCCGCTTTTTTTGCGCACTGGTGAACGCACCGGCTTCAAAGCCAAACAGTTCACTTTCGATCATGGTTTCAGGAATTGCACCACAGTTTATGGCCACAAAATTTTCATTCTTGCGATAGCTGTTGTAATGCAAAAAACGCGCAACCAGATCTTTGCCCGAACCCGTTTCGCCCTTGATCAATACATCGGCGGGAATATCTTTAATTTGCATAAGCAAGCGGCGCAGCGCTTTAATCTTGTGGGTATTACCCAGCAAGCGAGGCCCTGCCCCGGTTTGTGCATCGAGTTCGTTTTTGAGTTCACGGTTCTCAAGCACTAACGCACGTTTTTCACCCGCGCGTTTTATCACGTCCAACAGCATTTCGTTGGAAAACGGCTTTTCAATAAAATCGTAAGCGCCCAGTCGCATAGATTCTACCGCGGTAGAAATATCCCCATGGCCGGTTAACATCACAATGGAAAACTCATTATCAAGCTTTAATGCTTCGCGCAGAAACGCTACGCCGTCCATCCCCGGCATATTGATGTCAGACAGGATGACACCCGGCCAGTCGCGATCAAGTTTTTTCATGGCATCACGGGCGTCACTGAACACCTCGGTGTGGTAGCCTTCCATGTTGAGCAACTGCTTTAGTGCCTGCAAAATAGTAGGCTCGTCGTCGATAATATAAATCGGAATGCTCATGTCACTTTCTCTGTATTGATTGGCAGGGTTAACGTAAACACTGCTCCTTGCTCCGGGTGATTACTGGCCTGAATATCGCCATCAAACGATGCCATGATCCGCTGTGAAATGGTCAGGCCCAGTCCAAGCCCCCGGCCTTTTGTGGTGAAAAATGGTTCAAACACGCGATTTAGTTGTTCTTCGTTAAAGCCAGGGCCAAAATCTCTAACCGTTAAATGCAGCACAGGCCCGTTTTCCTGAACGGTTACGTGAATCTGCGGGTTCGGTTGGTCGTCCTGAGCTTGCAGGGCATTATTCAGAATATTTACCAGTACCTGCTCTAAAGGCACAGCTTCAGCTATCACCTGAAGAGACTGGTCAAACGCTTCAACCTGCACCACTGCATGCATTTTGTTAATTTTTGATTCAAGAATGGAAAGCGATGCGTCAATGGTATCAGCCAGACGCACAGGTCCGGTTTTACCTGCCGACTTTCGTGCAAACAGCTTGTATTGCGCCACAATGGTGGCCATTTTATGGATCAGCTTGATGATTTCGTCGGTTGTTTCGCCAAACGACTCCGTTTTACCTTTGTTGATCATCAGACGCAACGTTTCACTATAAGTACGAAGCGCAGTGAGCGGCTGATTGAGTTCGTGGTTGATACTGGCCGACATTTCGCCCAACAACGCCAGCTTACCAGCCTGAATCAGTTCGTTTTGGGTTTCTTTTAAGCGCAGCTCAGTTTTCCTCTGCTTTTCAATGATGTCCACCAGAGTGCTGTTAGTTTGTTGCAACTGTGCGGTGCGTTGCTCTACCCTATGCTCCAATTGCTCGTTTACGGCTGCCAACTGACGCTGGGCAATAATATTTCGCCGCCATGACATACTCAGCAGCGCAATCAGTACAAAGAGCACACTCGCGCCAATAAGTATCCAGCCCATTAACACATATGCCTGATTAATGGGTGTAAGCACGATAAGGTGCCAGCCAACCTGAGACATGGTTTTATCGGCAATCAAATAAGTACGCTTTTGGGCGTTGTATTGTAAGGATAGCGTGTCTTGCTCAAGTAACTGGTCCAGCGAATCTTGCTGAGTCAGCAACGGAATGGGCCCGGTTCCGTATTGCTTCTGGTGAATAATCTCTGCTCTTACAGTCTCAGGTAAGGTAACCAACGAACTGTAGTTCCAGTCACTATGAGAGCTGTAAAACACGGCTCCGTGGTCGTCGGTTACCATTAATTCAGACTCAGCACTGGCGCGATAATCTTCAATGACCGACAACGCCACTTTTACTACTAATGCACCAATAATGCGCTGCTCACTCCTTACCGGAAAAGAGAAGTAGTACCCGCGTTTTCCCGATACCGTACCCAACGCAAAATAGCTTCCTTCCTGCCCACTGAGGGCCTGCTGAAAGTAAGGCCGGAAACCATAGTCGTTTCCTACAAAGCTATCGGGCTGCTCCCAATTACTGGACGCCAGTGTTAATCCGGTTGCAGATAACAGATATACCGCATCACTGGTCAGTGACTGGTTGTATGTGTGCAACAAATAGTTAACGCGTTGCACATTCTGTGGATCAGGGGTGTTCAGCACCTCAACGATCGCAGGGTGTAACACCAGTACTCTTGGCAGGGTGCGGTATTTGTCGAGTTCAATATCCAGTTTGCTGGCTACGTCCTGAATATCCTGCTCTGCGCGGGCCTTCACCGTTTCGATTACCTGAGTGTACGCCAGCAGCCCGACGGCCATCAGGTAACATACAAACAGAATGGTTGTGATAACGCGGAACATAGGCCTCCTTTGGACAGGCAGCCTTTATATACCGTTAACAAAAAGAACACAAATACCAGTTTTACTCGGTTGACACTTCAACCCTCCGGGCACTTGTGTATGTTCAGGCATAAAAAAACGCCTGCAAGTTCACTTGCAGGCGTTTTTTTGAAGGACTTAATGAATTACTGGCGACGCCAGGTAGTGCCCTGAGCACCATCTTCCAGCACAATGCCCATTGCGGTTAGTTTGTCTCTGGCCGCGTCGGCTGCGCCCCAGTCTTTGGCTGCTCGCGCATCGTTTCGCGCTTTGATCAATGCTTCAATCTCCGCAGCATCATCATCACCACCCGATTGCAGGAAGGCTTCCGGATCACGTTGCAAAAAGCCCAAAATACCGCCTATCCCCTTCAAAACAGCAGCCAACTTGCCGGCTTCTTCGGCGTTGTCTTTTTGTTTGTTGAGATCGCGGGCCAGGTCGAATAACACTGAATACGCCTCAGGCACGTTCAGATCGTCATTCATCGCAGCTTCAAATCGCGCTAAATAACCACCGTAACTCAGGTCGGTAACACTATTCACATTCACACCACGCAAGGCGGTATACAAACGTTCTAATGCTGATTTGGCCTGATCGATGTTGTCCTGGGAATAACTCAACTGGCTGCGATAGTGCGCAGACATCAGGAAAAATCGCAGAATTTCAGCATCGTGCTCCGCCAGTACATCGCGTAACGTAAAGAAGTTACCCAAAGACTTGGACATCTTTTCGTCGTTAACCTGTACCATGCCGGTGTGCATCCAGGTGTTTACGTACGGCGTATCGAACGCGCAGCAGCTTTGTGCTACTTCGTTTTCGTGGTGAGGGAAAATCAAATCTGACCCGCCACCGTGAATATCAAAATGTTCGCCCAGATGCTTGTGATTCATTGCGCTACATTCTATATGCCAGCCAGGACGTCCCTCGCCCCATGGCGATGTCCAGCTTGGCTCGCCTGGTTTTGCTGTTTTCCACAACACAAAATCAAGCGGATCATCTTTGCCTTGAGCCACTTCTACCCGCGCACCCGCTTGTAGTTGTTCCAGGTTCTGACGGCTTAATTTGCCATAGTCGTTGTATTTACTTACATCAAACAGTACATCACCACTGTCGGCCTGATAGGCAAAACCCTTGTCTATTAAGCGCTGGATCACGTCGATGATCTCACTCATGTGGCCGGTAACCCGTGGCTCTGCATCAGGCACCAGCAGGTTTAATGCTGCAAAGTCCTCGTGCATCATACCAATAGTACGTTCGGTAAGTGCCTCGGCGGTTTCGTTATTGGCGTTGGCCCGGGCAATAATTTTGTCGTCAACATCGGTGATATTGCGTACGTACTTCACATCGAAATTCAGATGACGCAAGTAACGCACCAGCACATCAAAACTCAGATACGTACGGGCATGGCCCATGTGTGACAAGTCGTATACCGTTATGCCACACACATACAGCCCCACCTTCCCTTCTACCAGCGGCTGGAAGCGCTCTTTCTGTCGGGTTTTGGTGTTAAACAGCTGTAACATAACGATAGATTCCTTAGTAACCTTAAATTTGGTGCAGAAGTTTAGCACTGTCGGGTTTGAGTTGCTACGCTTTAACGGTACCGTGACATTTAAGGACTTTTAGCATTGCGTCAATTGGGCTACTATTGCTGCAACTGATTCAGTGACCCAACAATAAGGTTAATTACTATGGTGACATTAAAAACAAATTACGGCGATATAACCCTGGAACTGTTTGCCGATAAAGCACCTAACACTGTTGAAAACTTTTTGTCTTATGTAAAAGACGGCTTTTACGACGGTACTATTTTTCACCGCGTTATCGATGGTTTTATGATCCAGGGCGGCGGTATGACTGCCGACATGGAACAGAAAAGCACCAAAGCGCCCATTAAAAACGAGGCCAATAACGGCGTTGCCAATGCCGCAGGCACTATTGCCATGGCCCGTACCAATGATCCGCATTCTGCTACTGCTCAGTTTTTTATTAACGTAAAAAACAACGATTTTCTGAACTTCAGCAGCGAATCAATGAACGGCTGGGGATACTGCGTATTTGGTAAAGTATCCAGCGGTATGGATGTAGTTGAAAAAATCAAAAATGTAAGAACGGGCAACCACGGCTACCACCAGGACGTACCGGTTGAACCTGTTGTTATTGAAAACGCGGTCATCAGCGAATAAGATGCACGCCAATTGCATAGCGTAAGGGAGTCCTGTGGCTCCCTTTTTAATGCCAACAGACTGATATTACATGCCATTTACCTATTTCATTGCTGACATTCACTTAAGCGCAGAGCGCGAAGATATTACCCGGTGTTTACTGGAGTTTCTCGCTACTGATGCCGTACAGGCTGAAGCACTTTACGTGCTGGGTGATTTATTTGAGTTTTGGTTAGGTGATGACGATGTAACGCCCTTGTCAGAACAGATCGCAAGTGCATTTAATGCCCTGTCGCAGTCTATCCCTGTTTACTTTATCCATGGTAACCGCGACTTTGCAATCCGTCAGGGGTGGGCGAATAAAGCCGGCATAACGTTACTTCCGGAACAATACGTTATTGATTTATACGGTGAGCCAACGCTTCTCATGCATGGTGATGAATTGTGCACGCTGGATGTGGCCTACCAGAAGTTCCGCAAAAAGGCCCGTGGATGGTGGTGGCCCAGATTAGTTGGCGCTCTGCCCTTGTGGCTTAGACGAAAACTTGCCCAACGCGGCAGAAAAACCAGTCAGAAAAATCAGCAAAAACTCACCGCTGAAATCATGGATGTCACACAAGAAGAAGTGGTAAAAGCAATGGCGCACCACAAAGTCACCAGAATGATACACGGGCATACACATCGCCCAAACATTCACTCCCTGACCGTAAACAAAAAGCCCGCGCACCGCATTGTACTGGGCGACTGGTATACACAGGGCAGCGTATTACGCGTTAGCGCTGTTGACGTAAATTTAGAAAAACGACAGTTTGATTAAGTCCTTTTTGTAATAAAACTGCCAAGCTTTAGTAAGATTTCTGCCAATAAACCTTCATCTTGGTTTCAATTAACATTCATAAACCCCCTCTAGGATATCTGCACTCGGATGCCAAACCAATGTGCTGATTTTCAATCAGTTCTCTATAGGCATTTCCGACGAATCTCGTTTCAGCGGAAAAAACTGCTGCAACATATAAAAATGACAAGTCACTATTGGGAATATCACAATGAAACTGAACTGGAAACTCACTGCCAGTGCTGTTGCTATGGCTGTATCTTCAGGGCTACAAGCTGATGTTCTGCCCACTTACCAGGCAGAAAGTGCGTGGTTTACTGACGCGCAATCGAAAATCGAACACAAGCTCGAAGTAAACAATAAATTCAAAGCAAAGAACGTAATTTTGTTTGTAGGCGACGGTATGGGCGTGTCAACGCTTACTGCAGCGCGGATCCTGAAAGGCCAGAATGCCGGTAATGCCGGTGAAGAAGGTTATCTTAGCTTTGAAGAATTCCCTCACTCTGCGTTAGTAAAAACCTACAACGTTGATGCACAAACACCTGATTCTGCCGGCACCATGACAGCCATGATGTCAGGTTTAAAAACCGATGCTGGCGTAATTGGCGTAGACGAAGACATCGAGCGCGGTAACTGTGCCACGGTAGCAGGTAACGAAGTGGTTACCGCACTGGAGCTGGCCGAAATTAAAGGTCTGTCTACCGGAATCATTTCCACTGCACGTATAACTCACGCAACGCCCGCCGCTACTTATGCAAAATCTGCTGATCGCAACTGGGAAGATGATGGTGACATGCCAGAAGAAGCAATTGCAGCAGGTTGTACTGATATTGCCGACCAGTTAGTAAACTTTGAAAGCAATCTGGAAGCGCGTTACACCGGTATCGATGTAAACGGTATCGAAGTGGTATTTGGTGGCGGCCGCCGTTCGTTTTTACCGAAGGATGCAGCCTTTAACAGCCCGGACGCTGTGAGTTCAGTTGAAGGCGACCGTATGGATTCTCGCGACCTGACTGCTGAATGGCAATCCATGTATGAAAACGGCGTGTACATCTACGACCAGACTGGTTTTGATGCCATCGACACCGAAATCACAGAACGTGTATTTGGCTTGTTTAACGAATCTCACATGCAATATGAAGCAGACCGTGCCAACGATATCGCAGGCGAGCCTTCTGTTGCTGAAATGACAGAAAAAGCTATTGGCATTCTGGACAACAACGACAAAGGGTTTTTCCTGATGGTTGAATCTGGTCGTATTGACCATGGTCACCATGCGGGCAGTGCCTACAACGCACTAACTGACACACTGGCCTTCGAAGCAGCAGTGAAAGCGGCATACGACAACACCAACCCGGACGAAACGCTGATTTTGGTAACCGCTGACCACAGCCACGTATTTACCATTGCCGGTTATCCCAAACGCGGCAACCCGATTCTGGGCAAAGTGGTTAACGTAGGCTCTGATGTACCAGCCACTGCTGCTGATGACATGCCCTACACCACATTAGGCTATACCAATGGTTTAGGTCATCAGGATCTGGGCACAGAAACGGATGCAGATGCAGTGTATGCCTATGAAGCCAATGCGGGTCGTAAAGATTTAACTAACGTTGATACCACTGCTTCAGGCTATCACCAGGAAGCCTTGATTCCACTTGGTTCTGAAACCCACGCGGGTGAAGACATTTCTTTGCACGCTACTGGCCCAGGCAGTCAACTGGTGCAAGGTGTAGTTGAGCAAAGTGTCGTATTCCACCTGATTAATCAGGCTTTGGATCTGGTAGAAGAATAAGCGGAGTTATAACCATGAATGTATTTAAACTAAGTGTTGTTGCCGCTGCCGTAATCGGATTGAGCGCATGTTCTTTAGACGGCGATGATGGCAAAGACGGTGTAAATGGAACAAACGGTGCCAATGGTACCGACGGCGTAACCAGTCTGGTTGTGCAAACGGAATTAGCAGTTGGCGATGCAAACTGCCCGAATAGCGGTGTACAAATCGATTCAGGTTTAGACAGCGATAACGACGGCGCGTTATCCGATTCTGAAATCAGCTCAACCAGCTATGTGTGTGTGCCCGCAGCCTCATCAGTTGATTCATCAGAATTGCTAACCTCGTTAAACAACGACTGGTTTGTTGAAGCTGCAGCCGAAGTAGAAGCCAACAAAACAGTTTGGTTACAAGCAACTGGTGCGTTATCCACCAGTAGCATTAACAGTAATAACGTAGTGGTAACCAGCAAGGCGGACTTACAGCGCACAGTTACGTCTCTGCGCGGTCAGGCAAAGAACATCATTTTGTTCATTGGCGACGGCATGGGTGTATCTACCGTTACTGCAGCGCGTATTCTTGATGGTCAGATGAAAGGCCTGGACGGTGAAGAAAACCAGCTGAGCTTCGACAAATTCCCGTTTGCGGGATTGTCTAAAACCTACAACGTTGATGCACAAACACCTGATTCAGCCGGCACTATGACAGCCATGATGTCTGGTGTAAAAACGGACGTGGGTGTAATAGGGGTAAGTGAGGACATCGAGCGTGGCAATTGTTCTACTGTTGCCGGAAACGAACTGGTAACGGCCCTTGAACTTGCTGAGATCGCTGGCAAATCAACGGGTGTAATTGCCACTGCCCGTATCACTCACGCTACGCCAGCGGCGACGTATGCCAAATCAGCAGACCGCGACTGGGAAGACAATTCAGACATGCCAGCTGAAGCATTAGCCGCTGGCTGTAAAGATATTGCCGACCAGTTGGTGCACTTTGAAGCCAATCTGGAAGCGCGTTTTGACGGTGTTGACGTAGACGGTATCGAAGTGGTTATGGGTGGCGGACGTCGTCATTTCCTGCCCAAAGATGCCAGCTTTAACAGCCCGGATGCAGTGAGCTCGGTGGAAGGTGATCGCACAGATGGTCGTGATTTAACAGCGGAATGGTCTGCCATGTACACCACAGGTAATTATGTGTATGACCAGGCTGGCTTTGACGCCATCGATACAGAATCAACCAGTAAAGTGTTTGGTTTGTTCAACGAATCACACATGCAGTACGAAGCTGACCGCGCAAACGATATTGCCGGCGAACCTTCGTTAACCGAAATGACTGAAAAAGCCATTCAGGTATTAGATAACAACAGCAAGGGCTTCTTCCTGGTAGTTGAATCTGGCCGTATTGACCACGGTCATCACGCGGGCAGTGCCTATAACGCCCTTACCGACACTGTTGAACTGGCAAATGCAGTAGCGGCAGCGGATGCCATGACCAGCGACGATGACACCTTAATCATTGTTACCGCCGACCACAGCCACGTATTTACCATTGCCGGGTATCCAAAACGCGGTAACCCCATTCTGGGCAAAGTGGTTAATATTGGTTCGGATGAACCGGCAACGGCGGCCGACAACCAGCCTTACACCACACTGGGTTACACCAATGGACTGGGCTTCCGTGATTTAGGTGACGAAACTGACGCTGACGCGATTTATTCGTATGCCGCTAATACTGGCCGGATGGACCTGACTGACGTGGATACCACTGCATCAGGCTATCACCAGGAAGCACTGGTACCCATGGGTTCAGAAACCCACGCGGGAGAAGATGTAGGTATCTATGCGAAAGGTCCAGGGGCCTGGTTAGTAAATGGCACCAACGAACAAAGCGTGATCTTTCATGTGATGGATTACGCGGGTGACATCGTGAATAAAGCCGAACAAGCAATAGAATAATCTGTTGCGATAAATAACCGTTCGGGTTACCGATGGGTTACCGATAGGTTGCCGCCAAGCGGCAACCTATTTTGCGTCTTAAAAATCATCACACTTTGAATACCAATGAGAACATGATGTACAGAGCACTTCTTTTATCCATAAGTTTTTGTTTGAGCGCCCAACTGGCGCACGCCGAAAGCTGTGACGCCCAGGCTTCCACCCTGCATGCTGAATATACAATCCATACGCATTCAGCAAAAGGTGACAACACCAAACTGCTGAATTTATGGCGTCAGCAGAACATGGTTGCCCATGAATACCCACAAACCCGGATCACAGAAACCTGGGAACACATCCACAACCGCTTAATAAAGCCCACGCGCTATTTTGATGAACACCAACGTGCTATCGAGTATCAACCTGGAGAGTCGGTTCACGGTAAAACAGAAACCAGCTGGACGTATCGCAATCAGTTATTCAGTGACGAATTACTGGCAAGTATGACACCAGGTAACAAACAAGGTGATGACTGCCTGCAAACTCAAACGTACACACTCAACAAAAACGGTGCTGAATGGACCCTAATCTGGCTGCCTGAGTTGAGCATTGCGAAGTCTTTCTCGGTTGTATCGGGGTCTCAAACAATTGAATGGTCACTTACCACACTGCAGTTCGACCAGGCTCCTGTAGACGCTTTTTTTGCCCACCGCATGGCCTACCAAACTACGGATTTTGCCGACATAGGCGATGACCATACTGATCCCTTTTTAACCAAAATGGTACACCAGGGCTTTATCGAAAAAGGCGCATCCGGGTACTACAACGCCAAAGGTGAAGCCATAGGCGAAGGGCATCATCATTAACCACTGAGAGAGATCTCACCACACATTCATTCACCTGCTCACTTATTCATGAATGCAGACTGCAGATACGGCTGTCTGCATTCATATACTCAAACAATCCCTGTGGCCACTGGCAAGATGATGCATATGTGTTATATAACATGCATGTTAAATAAAAAGTAATGCGTACTGCATTGCGAATACCGTGCATCAAGGAAGGTGATAATGACGGTTTGGCTACTCTCTCAGGAAAACTTCATCTACGGATCGGTGCTACTTATCCTGCTTGTCATTTTATTTATCGAATGCGTTGGTTTTTTGTGTAAAACCGATGTATTTGGCCTGTTCGACCAAAGTCAGTTTGGTATTTTGTCGTTAAAGCGTTTATCACCCGAGCACTTATCATCGTACTGGTATTCAGTGACTGGCAGTGGTTGGCTGTTATTGTTCTTATTTCTGTTCAGCTTTCAGGGTCTTGCGATGCAATATGGAATGCGACAATTCTCTGACATCATCGTATCCGAATTCTGGATCTTTTCGGTTAGCAGTAGCGTAAGCGTGGCCATTGTTGCCGGCATCTTCCTGCGCTTTCAGTGGCTATTGCGCCGCGCATTGCAGGATTCATTTTCCGATCCGGCCGCAAACAATACCCAATACGCCTTAAGCGGTTTGATTGCCAGTATCATTTCAACGGCCTCGAATAGTGGTATTGGTGCTAACGCCGTGGTGGTAGATAACAATAACCATGAACACCTTTTGCACGTAAAACCCTTGGAATCTCTGGAACAATTTAAAGCCGGGGATCGGGTAGTACTGATTCACAAAGCAACAGATTGCTGGCTCGCATCAAGGTGTACCAGCAAAAGAGGGCTTGTTAACCAGGTATAAAAATTAAACTAATGGCTATTCGTAAAATAATCAAAGGCGCTTTACACTACCCGCGTTGCCAATTGTTAAATTTTGAATGCAGGGTGTTAAGTTGTTGCGATTAAAGTTTGTGTTGATACTCAACACTATTTTTAGTTCCACGTTGTGGGCTAATCAGGGGGCAAATTCAGACGCTCAGTCTTTAGGTTGCGTAACAACCCACTATCCTCCTTACACCATATTCAACGAAGATGAGCCGCCATCCGGCAGAGACATCGGTTTACTTGAAGGATTGGCAAATGCAATGGGATGGAAGATAGAATTTATTGATATTCCCTGGGGTAGATTAAAACGTTCAATCACCACAGCCCCGTTTCAATGCTATTTTTCATTAGCCAATATCGAAAACAGAAGCGACCACCTAGCCTTTTCCAGCGTGCCACTTCACGTTACGCAGTATGCCCTGTTCTACCGTAATTCGCTGAGTGAAAAGCAATTACAAAACTGGCGCGGTTTGCGTATTGGCGGTGTCAGAGGGATCACCGTTTCTGACAAGTTCATTCATCAGTACAATATTGAACCCAACGATTTTATATATCTGGACTCGAATGAAAGCCTGGTGGACATGCTGCAACTTGGCAGGATTGATGCATTTGTTACCAACCAGATTGTTGGCAACATGCTAACCCGGCATCACGTGGATATTTCGTCTTTTGTTATTTCTGCGCTGGACGTGCCTGTATATCTTGCGGTTGATAAATCGCTCGATATCGACATGTCGGTAGTAGACAAAATACTTACTGAACTGGTTAATGAACAACAAAAAGAAATGGCGAATAATTAAGTCGCAGATGCGACAGCAGGTACGCAACACCGCGTACCTGTAAAAATGTGGTATTAGTGCTGTGTAAGATGCGACACCGCCCCAACAACCAGTTCCGCACCGTCTTGTATTTCCTGAATAACGGCTTGTGTTTCTTGTAACTTTAACTGCGCTTCAATAGCACTTTGTTTACTGGCGTTGATAGAGTTAACGGCGGCTTCAGCTAACTGACTGTTCTCAGCTACCACCTTTACAATTTCATCCGTTGACTTCGTTGTTCTGAAAGCAAGCTCACGTACCTCATCAGCAACAACCGCAAAACCTCGGCCCTGGTCCCCCGCCCTGGCCGCTTCTATCGCAGCGTTAAGAGCCAGCAAATTGGTTTGATCGGCAATACCACCAATGGCCTGAATAATCTTACTGATTTCCTGAGACTGTTTATTCAGCGCATCAATACTTTGAGACGCCTCTGACATTTTCTGAACCAATTCAGACATCATTTCAGAGGTAGATTGCATCAACTGGTGACCACGGGTGGAGCTATCACCTGTTTGTCGGGAAGTTTCGTAGGCCATGTCGGCCGCTTCCGCCACCCTGCGCTCCTGCTCAACCTGCTCCGTAATGTCACTGGCGAATTTTACACAGCGGGTTAATTCGCCATAAGCATTAAAGATAGGGTTGTACGAGCCTTCAAGCCAGATTTCCCTGCCTTGTTTATTCACCCGTTTATAGCGGGACACAAAAAATTCACCGCTTTTTAATCGCTTCCAAAAATCGGCATACTTGGCACTTTCAGCCTCTTCGCGGGTACAAAATATCCGATGATGTTTACCTTTTACTTCGTCCAGCGAATATCCCATGGTTTGGCAAAAATTCTGGTTGGCATCCAACACAATACCGTCGATGGTAAATTCAATCACAGCAGTTGAACGCTTAATGGCCTTTATCATATTCTCATTAAGGCGCGAGGCATTAATTGTACGGGTTAAGTTATTGGCAAATAAATCAATTGAAAACGCTTTGCCCTGGGCATCGCATATAGGTTGCATAATCACTCTCAACCACAGGTGCTCTGGCGTGCCATTGTCAATTTCCACCGCACCCGACCAGTGTTGCTTTTCTGCAATGGCACGCTGTAGCTGTTTATAGTGTTCCGTAGCCCGTGCTTTAGGCGGCACTAACTCCAGAAACGGCAAGCCTATTAACGTTTGTTCCGACAAGCCTGTTTCACGTATAAAAAGCGCATTGGCTTCGGTTAGCTTCCCCTGCGTATTCATGGAAACATGTAACATCTCACTGCTCAGGCTTTCAAAAATCTGCTTATACACAGATAACTCACCCGACACTTTATTCAACTGCTCAGCTAACACCTTGCTTCTTGAAAACATCTATTCACTCCATGGATATCTCAGGTTAGCGCCAGCCTGAATACCATTATTATTCTGTAGGTAAATACGCTATACAAAGTTGTTATAGACAGAGCTAAATGGTGCCATGTTTGTATGACATATGAAAGGCGGAATTCAAAAAATCTTATATTAATTAGATATTTAAAATATATTACAAATCGCAACTAAGACGAATGGAGTGAGTGTCTGTGATTATTAAAAGCAGGTAAGACGGACTGAAAGACCGTCGTTTTACAACCAGTAGCGAGTATAAGCGGTTAGCCAGGAATTGGTATTAATGCACCGGTGCACCACTGTGAAATTTAAAATCTTCGTCTGGCGCAGAAATCAATTTCGCTTCAACGGATCGGAAAAACGCTACCCGCTCGGTAATATCCTTACCCGCAATCTCTTCTGCCAGGGTTAAATAATCCTGATAATGGCGCGCTTCAGAGCGTAGTAACGAGATATAAAAATCACCAAGGGGTTTATCTACATGCGGGGCCAACGCCGCAAATCGTTCGCAGGAACGCGCTTCAATAAATGCACCGCATATCAATTTATCAACCAATGCCGCCGGCTCATGGGTTTTCACATGTTGCAGTAAGCCTTTAGCGTAGCGGCTCGAACTGATAGTGTCGTAGGCAATGCCATAGCCTTCCATGATTTCAAGTACCTGATAAAAGTGATGCAACTCTTCTTTTATCAACAGTACCATTTTATCAATCAAATCCTGACCATAAGGCGTGCCTGATTTTGGGATCATGGATTTAGAGAGTTTTTCATGATTCGCCAGCGCCTTCCAATCCCCTACTTTTCGATATGTGAAATCCTCGAATGGCTTTAACCAAGCCAACAGCGCATCACCGCTTTCTTTATCAACTGCATAACGGCGGATCAAAAACATCGCTGATTGAGCTGCCTTAAGCTCACATACAAGATGATCCAATAACACAATAGGCAGATTTTCAGGTTTGGCGGCTTCTGCAACCCAGGCATGTGGCGTTTCACAGCCTAAAAAGGTTTTTATGGGGGCTAGTAACGATTGCAAAGGACTCTCTCTGTACACATTAAAACGCTGGCGAAGTGTATCACAGGAGCCTTTGGGTTCTAAGTGCTGTCGCCACTATTGTGCTGTTCCCATGTGATGAGTTTATTTACTCAAATAAAGCAGTTTGCCATTCGAGATCATTTTTTAACCAAAAGTGTTGACTTAAATTTGTACTTAGATAAGACTAAATGTAACAACAATGTTAAATAATTAACATTATTATAAATAATATGGTTAATAACAGACCAACCAGCCGGGAGGCATTATGATCCTAAATCACTTGTGGGGAATTTACACACACCCTAAAGAAGAATGGCAAACCATCGATAAGCGTCACGAAAATTACTTTTATGCACTCAGCCACATTGCTGTTATTGCGTTAATTCCAGCGATTATTGGTTATTATTCAGCTGCACATCTGGGATGGAGTATTGGTGCAGGTGACGTTATCAAGCTCACTCAGCAAAGCGCCATTACCATGAGTGTAGGCATGTACTTTGGTTTAATTGCAGGCGTAGTGCTACTGGCAATATTGATCCACGAACTGGCGAACGCATTTGATGCCGCGCCCACGTATACGCAATCACTGGAGCTTGCCGCATACACCGCAACGCCTCTGTTTATGGTGGGTTTCGCTGGTTTATATCCTGAATTGTGGTTCATTATGACCGTGGGTTTAGTTGGTTTGTCATACTCGGTATATCTGCTTTATTCAGGTGTGCCTATTCTGATGCACATTCCTGAAGAAAAAGGCTTTATCTACTCAAGTTCAGTAGTGACCTGTGGGCTGGTTTTGCTGGTAATTCTAATGGCCAGTACCGTCATTCTTTGGAGCATGGGCATGGGCCCGGTATATTCCCACTAACACCTCCTGACATAATTTGTTTACTGCATAAAAAAAGCCGTACTGAGTACGGCTTTTTCAATTCTGGTTAACCAACACACGCATCAGGCGTCCAGGTTATGCATTTCCAGATTCGACAACTCAGCCTGAATCACCGGAGCCTGACGGGCCTTTTCGCTTCGTGCTATGTCGATACGCTCCAGATACGATTGGTCAACATCACCCGTAATATAGTTACCGTCGAAAACCGAGGTTTCAAAGCGCTTGATCTGCGGGTTTTCCTGCTGAACAGCTTCTACCAAATCTTTGATATCCTGGAAAATCAGTCCGTCGGCCTGAATCAGATCAGAGATTTGGTCGATTTCACGGCCATAAGCAATGAGCTCATTTGCCGATGGCATGTCGATACCATACACGTTAGGGAAGCGAATCTCTGGTGCAGCAGACGCGAAGTAAACCTTCTTGGCACCCGACTCACGCGCCATCTCGATGATTTGCCCCGAGGTGGTTCCACGTACAATGGAGTCGTCTACCAGCAACACGTTTTTGCCTTTGAACTCAGAAGAAATAGCGTTCAGTTTACGGCGTACCGATTTTTTACGCATAGTTTGGCCAGGCATAATAAACGTGCGGCCGATATAGCGGTTTTTCACAAAGCCCTGACGGTAAGGCAGGTTCAGTGTGTTAGCGATTTGCAGCGCGATATCCATTGAAGTCTCAGGGATCGGGATCACCACGTCGATGTCTAAATCAGCCCATTGACGCGCGATTTTCTCGCCCAGCTTTTTGCCCATATTCACGCGTGACGCATACACCGAAATACCATCAATAAAGGAATCCGGGCGCGCAAAATACACAAACTCAAAAATACATGGCGACGTAACAGGATTTTCGGCACATTGCTGTGTAAAGAGTTCACCCTGCTCCGTAATAAATACCGCCTCACCTGGAGCAACGTCGCGAATGAATTTAAAGCCAACCGCATCAAGCGCAACACTCTCGGAGGCAACCATGTACTCGTCGCCCATTTCTGTTATGCGTTTACCTAACGCCAACGGACGAATACCGTGAGGGTCGCGAAACGCCACTAACCCCAAACCAATCACCGCAGCTGCCACTGCGTAAGCACCACGGATCTTATTGTGTACTTTGGTTACTACATCGAAGATGTCTTTTGGCGATACGGTGAGACCGGTAGTTTTGCTCTGAAGTTCGTGAGCAAAAATGTTTAACAGGATTTCGGAGTCAGACGTGGTATTCACGTGACGACGCGCTTTGCGGGCCACTTCTTCCTGGAGAATATGCGCATTGGTAAGGTTTCCATTGTGCGCAAAGGCAATACCAAATGGCGAATTAACATAAAACGGCTGCGCTTCTGCGGAGCTTGACGAGCCTGCAGTAGGATAGCGGCAATGACCAATACCCATATTGCCTGTTAACCGCTTCATATGACGCGTATGAAACACGTCTCTCACCAATCCATTGTCTTTACGCAGATTGAACACACCGTTATCGACGGTCATTATGCCTGCAGCATCCTGGCCACGATGCTGTAGCACGGTTAAACAGTCGTACAAGGACTGAGCAACCGGTGTTTTACCAACAATTCCGACAATACCACACATTTGGGTTACCTATTTTAAGCGGGAGTTAAAAAACTGGAGCTGTCTTTTACGTAGCTAAAAAACCACTCAATAATCACTGCAAATTCTGGCACCAGTACCGATTCCTCCCACCAGGTGGACGAAGCAGATGGCGTAAAGGTATCCAGAAAGAATAATAGCGCACTTACGATGAGAATGCCGCGTAATCCACCGAAAACCGCGCCCAGCGCACGGTCTGTGCCAGAAAGGCCGGTGGCTTCTACCAGCTGGCTGGTTACGTGATTGACCAGGGCGCCGAGAATAAGCGTTACCACAAATAACACGGCAATTGCGGCCCCATTTCGGATTAACTCATCGTTGATTCTGGTGAAGTACACCGCGAGGTCGGCGTAAAACTGGCTGGCGATAAAGAGCGCGGCAAACCATACCGCTAAAGAGATAGCTTCTTTTACAAAGCCGCGCACCAGACTAATTACAGTTGAGAGCGCGATCACACCGATTATTGCGTAATCCAGCCAATTCATCGTCGATATCTTACCTAGTAAGCGTTGCTCTGCGAAAATATACAGCACACCGCGTCGAATTCGCGCGCATTCTACCAGAAGTCAGAATGATTACCAGTGCAGCAATTTTACTCAGCAACAAAGTGGGATGGTCGATGCCCACTATACCGGAATTTTTCCTGCTTTTAGAACAACTTATTTAAGTAATTCAGACGAAAATACAATTACCCATTCACACTGAATGTGGTGACTTTGCCTTTTAGACCAGTGAGTTCCTGCAAATGTGGCAGCGCGGTCTCCAGCGCACTTTTATCCAGATTCGGCCCTACAAATACCTTGGTAAGCGGACCTGAACTTGTAATGATTGGTTTACTGAACGCCCGGTATCCCGCGTTTTCCAGTTTATCCAGTAATTGCTTAACATTTTTCTGGTGGCTGAAACTGCCAAGCTGAATGACCCACCCACTGCCACTTGATGCTTCATCAGGCGCTTCTACAACGGTTTGACGGGCTAAATCGTCGTTACTCGCCGAACTGGCTTCAGCGGTAACTACTTGCTCATTGGCGGCTACTGGCGGGTCCTGGGATTCGTCGTCCACCGCAATGTCATTTACAATTTCAACCGGGCGCTGTGTTGCCGCCGCAACGCGATCGGCAGGAAACGGCTCCGGATTCACGATGGGCTTTTGATTGGGGGCTGGCGGAACGTTTACGAACACATCCTGATTACTGGTTTTTCTGCCATCCAACATGTCGGGCAAAAAGATAACAGCCACTGCCACCAGAATGACGGTTCCCACTAGTCTGTTTTGTAACGCTGTCGCCACTGCGGCCTCACTCTGTTGTTATTTTAGTGTATTGTGCGGTAACGCTAAAATATCTGCAACAGTATGAAACGATCCTACTACCAATATTAACGCATCATTTCCTGCTTGTGCTTGTGTAGCTAGTGCCTGTGCGGCGTAAAATGCGTCGGTTACATGAGCAAACTGCTGTTGAGTCTGACCAACGGGTACAGCCTTACTCAGCGCTTCAGCAGACAGTCCTCGGGGGCCTTCGGTTGATGCTACATACCAGACTGGATTAAAAGGCGCGAATGGCGCTAAAGATGGCCCGAGGGCTTTGTCTTTCAGCATGGCCATCACAATGTGAAGCGATGTGAATGACTGTTTTGTGAGCCACGTAGCAAGCGATTCTGTGGCCTGAGGGTTGTGGCCCACATCCAGATACGTTTTAGGTTGTGTTGCAATAAGTTGTCGCCTACCCGGCAACCTGGTATTGGCCACAACGTCTGCTAGCGCAGCATCATCGAATGTGTATCCCAGGTGATGTAGCGTAGCAAAAGCAGTGGCAACGTTATTTGCGGGGATCACCGTATCCGGCAGCGCGATAGTGCGGCCATCGGGGTGCAA
The DNA here is from genome assembly GCF_006494365.1 of Aestuariibacter sp. GS-14. Lineage (GTDB taxonomy): Bacteria > Pseudomonadota > Gammaproteobacteria > Enterobacterales > Alteromonadaceae > Alteromonas > Alteromonas mangrovi. The sequence continues at coordinate 125,392 of NZ_VHIP01000002.1, read as the reverse complement.
TAACAGCAATCCTTGCGCAGTTTCGCTAATTGAAAAGTCTTTGCCTTGCCACAGCGCGTTTGCTTGCTTTTGCTTTACCGCATCGATGAGCGTTTCAGGCGGCTGTGGTTCACCAATCACAACCTTGCCAGTTTGCCGTATAATGCCGGCCTTTTCTGTTGCAATTTTCTCGCGGGTATCGCCCAGCCAATCCTGGTGGTCCAGGCCAATGCTGGTGATCACCGCGCAATCTGTTTCCACAATGTTAGTGGCATCTAACCGACCGCCCAACCCCACTTCCAGGATCACCACATCAAGCTCTGCCTGCATTAACATTAGCATGGCGGCCAGTGTGCCAAACTCAAAATAGGTCAGGCTGATACTGCCCCTCGCCTTTTCTACCTGTTGGAAAGCAGTGCAAAACACGGCCTCATCTGGCAATTCGCCTTGCACACGCACACGTTCGCGATAATCGAGTAAATGCGGGGAACTGTAAACCCCTACAGTTCTTCCACTGCGCAGCAGTGCTTGTTCCATAAGGGCACAGGTTGTGCCTTTACCGTTGGTACCACCAACAATAACGACACGGGAATTAAAGTGAATATTCAGGGTGGCAGCGACCTGCTTAACCCTGTCCAGTCCCATGTCGATAGCCGTGGGATGGATGGATTCCAGGTACGCTAACCACTGAGTCAGTGTGCGAGACGTTGTCATATTTAGTCGCGACTACAGACTAGTCTGGACGATGTAACTTACTGAGTACGCTATGCAGTTTATCGCGCATTTCCCGGCGATCCACAATCATGTCAATGGCGCCTTTCTCCAGCAGGAACTCACTGCGCTGGAAGCCTTCTGGTAGCTTTTCACGCACGGTTTGTTCGATAACACGCGGGCCAGCAAAGCCAATTAACGCTTTAGGTTCGGCTACGTTGATGTCGCCTAGCATGGCCAGACTCGCAGATACACCACCCATCGTAGGGTCGGTCATAACTGAGATGTAAGGCAGGCCCTTTTCACTTAGCTTAGCCAGTGCTGCCGACGTTTTAGCCATTTGCATGAGCGAAAGCAGGGCTTCCTGCATACGTGCACCACCACTTGCAGAGAAACAAATCAATGGGCATTTGTTTTTGATGGCGGCGTTAACCGCAGCGACAAATCGCGCACCCACAACCGATGCCATCGAACCGCCCATAAAAGCAAATTCGAAGCTGGCTACTACCACCGGCATGCCTTTTAGTTTGCCTTTCATTACAATCAACGCGTCTTTTTCGTTGGTTGATTTTTGTGCTGCAACGATGCGGTCTTTATACCGTTTGGAATCCTTAAACTTGAGGATATCCTGCGGCTCCAGTTCCGTAGCCAGTTCTTTGCGATCGCCTATATCTAAGAAAGCATCCAGACGTTTACGAGCAGTAATTCGCATGTGATTATCGCATTTCGGACACACTTCAAGCAGCTTTTCCAGCTCTTGTTTGTAAAGTACCGCCTGACAGCCAGTACATTTTGTCCAAATCCCCTCAGGTACATTGCCTTTGGTAGACGTTTGTGTTTTTGGAAGAATTTTTTGAATCCAGCTCATGCCAGAGAGTTCCTTTTTTAAGCCCATCACTGCTGCGCTTTTTACTGATTGTTAGTGCCAGCCGTAACAGGATTGATGAATTTTTAACTAATAACGGATTTACCGAAATATGGCGACATATTAGAGCATATTCAACGCAATAGCGAAAAGTAAAACTGGTCTTAGAAGTTAACCCGGTAAAAATAACGGCCCAAGTGGCTGCTCAGGCAAGCCAAACGCCTCGGGATAATCTACTTTAACCAGATAGAGTCCATTTGGCTTCGCAGTTGCGGCAGATTGCGTACGATCGCGGCCAGCAAGCAAGGTAGCGATCCAATTTACCGGTTGATAACCGGAGCCAATCTCTACCAGTGAACCAACAATATTTCGCACCATGTGATGTAAAAACGCATTGGCACTGATATCTACCACCACAAAAGCACCATGGCGGGTCACTGACACATGGGTAACGTTGCGAAACGGCGTTTTCGACTGACACAGCGCAGCTCGGAAGGCGCTGAAATCCTGTTCACCCAATAATGCCTGAGCTGCTTCATGCATGAGCGCTTCGTTTAACGGACGATGAATATGCGTGATGCCCTTTTCTAATATTGCCGGACGCATTTTGTGATTGTAGATAACATAACGGTAGCGTCTGCCGGTGGCAGAGAAACGCGCATTAAAATCATCTGGCACATAACAGCACCATTTTACCGCAATCGACGAGGGCAAATTGGCATTCACTCCCATGGTCCAGGCTTTAACCGGTCGCTCGGCATCGAAATCAAAATGCACAACCTGACCGGTTGCGTGTACACCAGCATCGGTTCTGCCTGCACATTGCACTTCAATGGGGGTATTCGCTACCGTAGACAGGGCTTTTTCCAAATGTTCCTGAACACTTGGCACTTCCCGCTGACGTTGCCAGCCAAAATGTTGTGCGCCATCGTATTCGATACCTAGTGCAATTCGTGTCATGTGTATACAGCAATAATTATACGGGGGCGTAAGTGTATTATAAGGCGTTCGAAGGGGCAATTTTGCAGGGAAGAAAAGCCCTTCCCTGCGAATATTTACTGCTTATTTTCTGAAATCGGTATCGCTGCTGGTGGCAAAGTAGGCAAACAGCGTATAAATAGTGGTATTCACTTTTAACGCGTCCTGCTCCACTTTATCGAGCGTATCGTTTTCAGTGTGGTGAAAATCAAAGTAATCCAGGCCATCTGGCGCAAAATTAACAGCCGGTTGGCCAGCTTTGCCTAATAGGCTCATGTCTGACTGCCCTTTTGCGGTATTGGTAGAGGCCAATGCCACCCCCATTGGTGCCAGGTATTCAGCAAGATCGCGAATTGCATTGAGTGCCGTTGGACCAACGCCGGGTTCCATTTTATAAATAGCGCCATTGCCGAAATCCCACTCTGCCCCAATAACATGTTGCGCCATATCACCGGCGTGGCGTTTCACATAATCTTCTGCACCAACCAGACCCACTTCTTCGGCGGCAAATAAAATCACCCTTAATGTCCGGGCCGGACGCTCTGGTAACGTGGCAATATAATGGCCGGCTGCCATTATGATGCCCATCCCAATCCCATCGTCAATCGCGCCGGTTCCTACGTCCCAACTGTCGATATGCGCACCAAGGGTAACCACCTCATTGGGTTTGCTGCTGCCGGTAACATCGCCAATGACATTTGCAATAGTGACGGTTTTTCCTGTTGGACCACTGGCATTCGTGTTAATGGTGAACGAAATGGGCTGATTGCGGCTAAACATATTTTCCAGCAAATCGGCATCCGGATTAGAAATAGCGATGGCCGGAATCTTGGGTTGAGCGTCGTCGTAACGCATCACGCCGGTATGGCCAATGCGGTTGGAATCGGTACCTACCGAGCGCATTAAAAACGCCACTGCGCCTTTACTGGCGGCAGCAGATGCGCCTGCGACACGTGCGCCTACGGCCTTACCATAACCATGCCCGTCGATATGACGCTCCATTTTGTAACCAACGTAAGCAATTTTGCCTTTCAGGCTGCCTGCTGGCGCAGCCTGAAGCGCCGCTAAATCTTCAAAATGCACAACGTCAGCCGTTAACGGTTTGCCATTGGTGCCCACGCTGCCACCCAACGCCAGTCCAACTACTTTATGCGGAAATGGTGCATTGATTTGGAGTGTTAAGTCACCGCGCTGCCATAGCTGAGCCTGACTTTCTTCAATCCATACCTTGTCGAATCCCAGCGACTTGAGCTTTTTAACAGCCCATTCGGTAGCGAGATCTGAACCAGGTGTACCTACCATTCGCGGTCCTACTTCAGTGGTCAGCGATTCAATCAGTGAATACGACAACGTATCTTGTTTTACGGTGGTGTTAATTGAGTCCATCACAGCCACTTGCTGTTCACTCAATGCGGCCGCGCTGCTCGCTGAAAAAATAGCACTGGTGATCCCCAATAGTGCTGCTGCCAGTGGACGTTTCATTGTTTTCATTTTTATTTTGTTACCTTATGCGTTTATGTGTTTAGCACCTGAGTCTATTGGTAGCAGATTTCGAAGCGAAAACAAAGCACCTGTCGACCGCTTAAGGTTAACCTGCGACAGGGCTATTCAGGCATTCAGGCTCAACTTACTGCGAGTGAGCATTCAATTTCATTACCGCCAGGAAGTCGGCAAAGGTGAGTCGGGCATCCACAGAATGAAACACGCGAATAGTTCTGTTGTTTAATTCCTCTGCGTAGGTGCCGTCAGCGTTTATCGCTCGGGCAAAGCGCATTTCGTTTAGGCTGCTTTGGGTAGACAACGCAGTGAATGTCACCAGTGGATGGTCTCCCATTGTGAGTGATCCCCCCATATCTACAAAAGGTGGCAGATGGGTGTACTGGTTGTACAGCCATTCGGTTGAGGGTGATATGGGTTTGAAGTCCAGACGCATTTCCGCCACCGAATATTGCATTTGGCGATAGGCACTCACAGGAATTTGCCAAACAGGGACGTAGGTTTGCTCAATGACATATTTTGCAGCCTGTAAATCGGTTGCTAAATTGTATTCATGTTCACCCTTTGGGTAATCGCCACCACCAATCCAAATGACTGTCATGCGTTTTGCAATATCCGGCGCAAGCTTTAACGCTTCAGCCAGGTTGGTAAGTGGGCCGCCGCAGGTGAAAAACAGCGGTAGTTCACTGTCTTTCATGGCTTCATCCACGATGGCTCTTGCTGCAGCGGAAGGCGCCTGATGCTGCCTTTCCAAGTAATCAAATCCATACGCAACAGGGATTTGCTCGAGGTTGAGCAATCTCAGTAACGCTGTTGCTTTTTGCGCGCCAGCCTGAGCGGTGTCCTCTGTACCGTAGGTGAATTTTGCAAGGTTCGGATCAAGCCCGGTTACCGTTATTAGTACCGGTTGTGTTTTTTTGCTCAGAACCTGATGGGCAAGTGCGGCAAGGCCATCCGGATCACCTGCGAAGTCGTTATCGATAATTACCCTGGCGCTGGCGCGCTGAATGATGAAACTTTCTTCAGCCTTAGAGCCTGTGCAAAAAAGTGCGGCAAACAGTAAAGATGTTCGCACCACAGTATTAAATAACATTTTCATTTCGTTGTCATTGTTGTTAACCAGTTTGTAACGAAAGTGTGCGATGGGAATGCACAAACGTAAAATAGGCATTTTTTGGCAGCCTATATATTTAATCTATGGTTATTCGGGTATTCGGTGTTGATCGGATAATTTGAAATTATTCTGAGCATATCTGATGCGCGCAGTAATATCCTTCATCCCTGAAACGCGCAACTTCACCCATCATCTCTGAAACGCAAAGCGTTGTCAGGGATCTTGCTGATACTTGCAACAGTGGCTGAAACATCTGGCTTCGCAATGAGGTCCCCGACATTTGCTTCGCAAATTCGGGGATGACGGGGAATCGGTATTTAGGGATGACGGGGAATCGGTATTCGGGGATGACGCGCTGAAGTCCCCGAGGCTGACGATTAAAAGGAATCAGGATTCCAGTGCTTTTAGTAATTCTGTGGCTTCAGCTTTCTGAGTGTCAGACCCTTTATCCATTACTTCAGTAAGCAGTTCTCTGGCCGCTTCAGGATCGTCCATTTCGATATACACTCTGGCTAAATCCAGATTGGCGTTCTGACCGGCGTCTTTGTCGATATCAAATACGTCATCATCGTCACTTACGCCGCTGAATTCAGATAAGCTAACGTCTAAATCAAGCTCACGCTCGGATTGGTCTTCGTCGGTGGCATCTGATTCTGCCATCAGTGTTTCTACATCCACGAAGTCATCTTCAATAGAAGCGTCGATTGGATCGCTGTCCTGAACTTCAGTTAAATCGTCAGAAGCACTGTCTTCGGTTGGTTTAGCACCGCCCTCACTAAACAACGCCTGTAAATCTAAATCCGGGTTTTCCAGTTTGAAGTTTTTAAGCGCTTTGTCTTCATTTTCTTCGTTATCGATGGCGCCTAATAATTCATCGAATTCGCTGTTATCAAGCTCGTCCAGAATCGCAGCTTCTTCGCCACTTTCATCGTTCAACCAGTCATCAAGGCCCGGCACATCATCGAGCTCATCAATATCAGCGCGATAACGTTCGGTGTCGTCCTGTTCACCGGGTAGCACGCCATCCTGTTCCTGCTCTAACTCAAAATTGTCCAGCTCTTTCTCAAAGTCATCCAGCGCCTGCCCCAACAAATCATCGTCAAAGTCGTCTTTGGCGTTGGATGCACTGTTACCAGTTTGCTCAGAGAACGATGGAATATCGTCCATCATTTGCTTGTCAAAATCGGCAAGGGCTTTTTCAAATGCGGCTTCGCCGGTTAATTCTTCTTCGCTATCTGTATCGATTTGCGCATGTGTTGCCTCACTAACTTGTGAGGCAGCAATGGCTTGTTCTTCCGCCAGCGCATCAGCTCTGTCAAGCTCATCCAGTTCCTCCAGAATGGCTTTAGTGAGGTCCTCTTCTACTTCGTGCGAATCGGTATCGTCAGATATGTGATCATCAGTCTCTGAAAGTTCGCTCTCTGATTCCTCTTCAAGCACTTCTTCGCCATCAACTGGCAACTCACTCTCGACTTCGTCCGACCCTGCATCCAACATTTCAGCAGGCTCATCTTCTGTTTCAACTGACTCAAGCTCAGCCAGTAATTCATCTGTTAGCGCGTCATCCGGTAATTCTTCGTTGTCGAACTCGCTAGCTGCATCCTCAGATTTAGACTCAGAGATATCGTCGAGGTCTGCATCAAGTTCAGCCAGTAACTCATCTGTTAGCGGATCGTCCAACAATTCGTCGGTGAAATCGTCATCAACGTCAATATCTGCTTCGTCTTCACTGACAGGTTCGGAATCAAACTCACCCAATTCCTGCAACAGTTCATCTGTCAGGTCATCTGATACATCATCTTCGAAATTCTCTTCATCGATGTCCTCCACAGGGGGTTCCGGCAATGGCGTAATCTCGATGTCATCATCGTCTGGTAATTCAGCTTCCAGTTCAGCAAGCAATTCATCTGACAAAGGATCGTCGAATACATCCGCATTTTCGATATCATCAACATTGATTTCATCGAGGTCGTCCGCTAAGTCATCAATACTCTGCAACCGAGACTCAACGTCACTCTGCGGATTTGAGCTATTTGGAACGAACTCATCCTCAAGTTCCTCTTCGTCCAAATCGCCAGCCAGGTCGCCCATCATCTCAATCTGTTCGATTTCGTTAATGATACTGTCGGTCAGGCGATCCAGCGCTTGTGCCTGCTGTGATATTTCCTCATCAAGTTTACCCAGCATATCTTCGCTTACCGGGCCGTCATCGACGGGTAACGAGGCTTTATCTTCGGCAGTTGGCTTATTTGCCTCTAACAAATCATCAATAGAGATTTCTGGTTTATCATCAATATCGTCGTTAGCGGGACTTTCAATAGCGGGGGCTAGATCAGGTTCATCTTCATCAAACGCTGAATCAAGGTCGAAGTCTGCTTCATCAGACCCCTTTGCCGAGGCCTTTTCGGCATCAAGCAGGGCATCTATATCGTCAATATCGAAGTCATCATTAACAGAATTTGCTGCCAGCAGCGCATCAATATCGTCTTCAGAGTCGATGGTATCTGTTTCAGATTTATACACCTGCTGCGGGTCTTCTAATAACGCGGCCAGTTCTTCATCACTGGTTTGATCTTCACCTGAGGCAGCTAAATCTTTGTCATCCGCTTCCGTGAAGTCAGCTAACTCGGAGGCTTGTTGTTCAGACTCAAAATCTTCCAACAAATCATCATCAGCCGATAAATCAATGGCGTCATCATCAGGGTCGTCAGCAAATTCATCGTCGAAGAGACTATCCAGTTCATCCTGATCAAGCTCGCTATCGCCCTCTTCAAACGGATCATGATCATCTGGTACCAACATGTCGTCGTTGAGTTCTGCAAACGAATCATCGTCGTTCAGCGAGGATTCAAGCTCAGTAGACAGCACATCATCCAGCAAGTCGTCATCATTGAAAAGTTCTTCATCAGAGAGTTCATTATCGTCCAATCCTCCGTCTATTGCGGTAGATAGATCAGCAATGCCTTCATCGACTTCCGGCTTTTTCTTTTCCGGAAGCTTAATGCCCGGCTCTTCCGGGGCAGACTTGCGTTTCATTAACCACACGGCAAGGCCTGCAATAAATGATAAACTTAACAGCGCCGTTCCAGCTATCATTGCCATTGGACTGGTTAACATGGCGGTAAGTGAACTGGCTTGTTCAGCTTGTTTAGCTGCGCGATCGCTCAACAGGATTTCCTTCAATTCCCGTTGTAGCGCTAACTGCTCTTCTACCTTGCTCTCAACTTCAACATCTACCCTGCCGCGCAGCGATTCTAAATCAACATTTATTTTTTCGATGCGGTCATAGAGTTTGCGATTGTCATCCAGTAACGCTTGCACGCTATCAATGGACATGGCGAACTGATTGCGCAGTTCCTCAAATTGACGAGCCTGAGACTGATCAATTTGCACTAATTGTTTTTCTAATTCGGATTTGGTTTGTGTGAGGTCATCCTGATTCACCAAAGGCACAGGTGGCTTCAGGTTTTTCAGGCTGTCACCTGGCTTAGATTCCATTCGAGCCCAGGCAGCATCGTCAGCCTCGGCTTTCTGACGCGCTTTAACGGGATCAATTCTGGCTATGTAGCGATCGGAGGGCAGTTTTAGCACAGCGCCGTCTACCATCAGATTGATATTTTGTTGTTCAAAGGCGTCGGGGTTGAGCTCATAAATAGCAACCATAACCTGATAAATCGACAGGTTCTGGTTCTGACGGTAGCGATTAGCTATACGCCACAGGGTGTCCTGAGAATCAATGGGACCGTACACCGCACCAGAGTACTGGTCGGTGGCATTTTTTGGCCCACGTAACGGCGTGGTTTGCGCTGAAACGGGATCGCTAACAATGCCGCATAGCATTATTAGTAATAACCAGCCCGTTAAATGCAATTTCATAGCGTTCCTTTATGCCCTCAAGCGCTGCGCAGACACAATACTGGATTGTCTGCACCCGCACACTCAACTGCGTTAACGTTTGTTGAGTGAGATTGTTGTTATTCTGGCAATCGCCCTGGTTTATTGGGTAATAACGACTTTGCTAGCGCCAGCAAATACCGCTATTTTGCTCTGTTCATCTCGAAGCAATAAAGTGAGCAATTCACTCATTGCGTTATTCATAAAATATAAACCAGTTGGTCGGGTCGATCTAGGGAATGTTGCATCCACATCACCAAAGCCCGGGCATTTTACCTTTATCACTAGTACGCCGGTAGGCCATCCGCAAAGTAAATGCAGACCATGCCATACCGGTGCAAACAGCAAGCTCTGGTTTATTATCGACCAAACTTACTATAAGTTTATTAAATTTGTCAGCAAGTTAGGTTAAAGGTAGTCGCGAATCAACACTTCAGCAATTTGAATACTGTTTGTGGCAGCACCTTTGCGAATGTTGTCTGACACTACCCACAAATTCAACCCTGATGGATGTGAAATGTCATTTCGTACTCGTCCAACATGAACCAAATCATTGCCACTGGCATTGCCAACCTGGGTTGGGAACTCGTCACGAGATTCATACAACTTCACGCCAGGTGCATCTGCCAACAGTTGTTTTGCGGCTTCTGCATCAATAGGCATACGGGTTTCTATATGGATGGCTTCGCCGTGCCCATAGAACACAGGTACCCGTACCGCAGTGGCATTCACCAGAATGCTATCGTCACCCATGATTTTCTGTGTTTCCCACACCATTTTCATTTCTTCTTTGGTGTAATCGTTATCCATAAATACATCGATTTGCGGAATAACGTTAAACGCGATCTGGCGGCTGAACGCTTGCGGGGTAATTTCACGGGAATTCATCAAACCTGCGGTTTGTTTGGCGAGCTCTTCCAAGGCAGATTTCCCTGCACCAGAGACCGACTGATAAGTACAAACGTTAATTCGCTCAATGCCAAACGCTTCGTGAAGTGGCTTCAGTGCCACGAGCATTTGAATGGTCGAACAGTTTGGATTAGCGATGATATTGCGATTGCGAAAATCTGCCAGCGCATGAGCGTTAACTTCTGGCACCACCAACGGAATATCAGGCTCGTAACGAAACTGGGATGTGTTATCAATCACCACACAACCGGCGTCAGCAGCGATGGGAGCATACTTAGCAGACACACTACCACCCGCAGAAAAAAAGGCGATTTGGACCAAAGACCAATCGAATGTCTCTGCATCCAGAACTTCTACATCTTCTCCCTTAAACGTAATGGTGCCGCCTGCTGAGCGTTCGCTCGCAAGGGGAAACAGTTCAGCAACCGGGAATTTCCGTTGCTCGAGCAGCTCAATCATGGTTTGTCCAACCAGACCTGTGGCACCCAACACGGCTACGTTAAAGGCTTGTGACATATCAGTGTATTCTCCTGTTGTAGTAAAGCATAAATATAACTATACCGAATGAACTCGCATGCCCAATTTTTTGAGCATATCCAGAGTTTCCGCATGTAAGCTGAACCCGGCGACAATCTGATGACCGGCCAGTTCTCGGCGAACCCGATAGTTTTTTCTCATGTGAGTAAACGCTACACCATCATTTAAGCCTTTGCGAAGGTGATGGTCATCATCGCGAATATCATAAACGCTTAAAATGACCGTCAGCACCGGCAATAATGAGCAACTTAGCCATTTATCGTTGTCTTGCAGTGTAATTGCTTGTGGCGAGGCAATAAAATCGTCCAGTGTCAGTTCTGGCGTCTTTCCGATCAATTCGCAAACTGATTCATAGACACGCTGAGTGCCCAACAACTTGCCTTCCACGGTATGACCTGCAATATGCGGCGTTGCCAGCCAAATCAACGATAGCAAGTCGGTATCGATGTTGGGTTCATTGTAAAACACATCCAGTACCACAGTAGGTGCTGCTGGTTGCCTCAAACGGGTTTTAAGTGCGCTTTCATCAATGACTTCGCCACGACACGCATTGATTAATAGCTGGCTTTCGCCAAGTTGGGACAAAACCGCTGCGTTAATCATGTTTTCCGTAGGGAAATAATCTCCCTTTACCAACGGTACATGGAGGGTGATCACGTCACACATGAGAATCGATTGCCAGTCTGCAAACCTACGGCTGTCGCCAGCTTCCTCAATTGGTGGATCAAACAGCTGGTATTTTACCGATATGGCGTCGAGCAGCATCGACAACGCCGTTCCTACGTGACCGGCTCCCACGATCCCAATCGTTGCAGTTCGCAGATTCAGTTTGCCCGATAAATGCGCGTTAGCCAGCACGCTCAGCACATATTCTGCAACGGCTTGCGCATTGCAGCCTGCGGCGGATGTCCAGGCAATCCCTTGTTGCTTGAGATAATCAGTATCAATATGGTTGTAACCAGCCGTAGCAGTTGCAACCAACGCCAATCTGTTGGCGCAATTTAATAGGTCGGCATCCACTTTCGTAGTGGAGCGTACGGCAAGTACGTCAACGTCCACCAGGTCTTCCGGCGTTAACGAGCCAGATTCAAAACCTTCGGCAGAGCCAAACGCATTCAGGTAATCCGCGGCCAGCGGCATGGAATTTTCAAAACGTATTTTCATGACCGCGCAGTTTATAGCAAAGCGCTCTGCTGAGCGATATTTTTTCTGGCAATAAATACAAAAACGCCCGCGTAAAAGCGGGCGCCTTTTCGATTCTGACTTAGCTTAGTTGTAACGCTTGAATACCAGCGTGGCGTTGGTTCCACCAAAGCCAAAGCTATTCGACATAATCGTATTTAGCTGTGCTTCGCGGGTAGACGTTACTACGTCCAGCCCCAGCGCGGCTTCATCCAGATTGTCGATGTTAATCGACGGGGCAATAAAGTTATGCTGCATCATCAGTAAGCTGTAGATAGCTTCGTTTACACCAGCGGCACCCAGTGCATGCCCGGTAAGTGACTTAGTTGACGCCAACGGCACACCTTTGTCACCAAATACCGCGCGAATCGCAGCAAGCTCTTTCACGTCACCAACAGGCGTTGATGTGCCATGAGTATTCAAATAATCAATCGGACTGTTTACGCCCTGCATGGCCATTTGCATACAGCGAATGGCACCTTCGCCCGATGGCGCAACCATGTCGTAACCATCAGAGGTAGCACCGTAACCTACAATTTCACCATAGATTTTTGCACCACGAGCCAGAGCGTGTTCGAGTTCTTCTACCACTACCATACCGCCACCGCCACTGCTTACAAAGCCATCGCGGTCTGCATCGTAGGTACGTGAGGCCAAAGCCGGATTGTCGTTGTATTTGGTAGACAATGCGCCCATGGCATCAAATTGAGAGGACAGTGCCCAGTGAAGTTCTTCGCCGCCACCCGCAAACACGATATCCTGTTTGCCCAGCTGAATAAGTTCTAACGCGTTACCAATACAGTGTGCACTGGTTGCGCAAGCTGAAGAGATTGAATAGTTTACGCCCAGAATTTTAAATGGCGTCGCCAGACAGGCCGACACGGTAGAACCCATGCAACGCGGCACCATATATGGGCCAACGCGCTTAACGCCTTTTTCACGCAAAATGTCAGCAGATGCCACCTGGTTTTCAGATGATGCACCACCAGAACCAGCAACGATACCTGTGCGGATATTTGAAATATCAGAAGCCTCAAGCCCGCTGTCTTCTACCGCTTGCTGCATGGCAACATAAGCGTAACCTGCGGCATCACCCATAAAGCGCATCGCTTTGCGATCGATGTGTTCTTTCAGGTCAATATCAACATTGCCCCATACCTGGCTGCGCAATCCCATTTCTGCAAATTGCTCAGAAAATGTAATACCAGACTTACCTGCTTTTAACGAGGCGGTGACTTCTTGTTGATTTGTGCCAATGCTGGATACGATGCCCAGCCCGGTAATAACTGCTCTTCTCATAATTATCCTTTTGCGTTAACGCCGCCTATGGTAACGATTTTCAATTGCCAAGTGGTCTGCTCTTTGGCATCTCACTTAACTGGGTTATCAAGCCCTTGTCATTCCACAGATTATTGTTATCAGTGCCCTATGCTACGTAGATTATTGATTTGTTCAAGTGTAGTCGAACAGTTTACATTGGAACAGGTGACTGGAACAGGTGACTCAAACCATTGCCTAGAACAGTTTCCGGGAACCGTTACCGGGAACCGTGAACCGGGAACCGTGAACCGAAATGCACTTGCTGGTATGATACCGCCCATATTAACGAGATAATTTGACTGCTTCATGACAGACGCCTTGCGCCCCGCCAATGTGCATTTTAACGATCAGGGTACCCCAATAGCCGATGCATTTGACGATGTGTACTTTTCGAATGACAGCGGCATTCAGGAAACCCAGCATGTGTTTATACAGGGCAATAATATAGTCGAACGTTGGCTAACCTGCTCTCAATCGCATTACGTGATTGCGGAAACCGGATTTGGTACCGGCTTGAACTGCCTGGTCGCCATGCTGGCTTTTGCTCAATTCAGAGATATGAATCCAGGCCATCCGCTTAAGCGCTTGTATATTCTCAGTACCGAAAAATTCCCCATTGAACCTGCCGATTTAACCCGGGCGCTTTCGGTATTTCCCGACGTGGCTCCGCTGGTTGAAACACTTGTTAAACAATATCCGCCCATGCTCAACGGTTGCCACCGGCTACAATTTGATCGCTGGCACACGCATGTGGATTTGTGGCTGGGTGATGTACATGACCTGTTGCCAACCTGGCACTGCCCGGCAGACGGGCTGGTAGACAGCTGGTTTTTAGACGGTTTTGCGCCCAGCAAAAACCCCGACATGTGGACGGACGCGTTATTTACGCAAATGGCCAGACTCAGTAAACCTGGTGCAGGATTTGCCACCTTTACCGCAGCGGGCGTGGTAAAACGCGGCCTTAAAGAAGCCGGTTTTTGCATAGAAAAGCGCAAAGGCTTTGGCCGTAAGCGAGACATGCTAACGGGCACGCTTACCGAAGTACCTCAAGCCCGCACGCAACAACCATGGCACTATCGATACCCTAACCGGCCAATCACCTCAACTGAAACCATTGCTATAATAGGTGCAGGTTTAGCTGGTAGTTCAGTAGCATTAGCGCTGTGTCAACGCGGCATTCGGGTTACACTATTCGGTTGCGCTTCGGAGCCTGCCGATGGTGCTTCGGGCAACCGGCAAGGTGGCTTTTACCCTCAACTACAAGCCAGTTTAAGTCCATCCGCTCGCATACAGGCTCACAGCTTTTTATATGCTGCCAGGTACTACCAACACCTTGTTGAACAAGGCGCATCCTTTACTCAGTCTCAATGCGGTGTGTTGCTACTGGCCTTCAGCGATGAAATCGCATCCAGACAACATAAACTGGTGAATAATCAGCTCTGGCCAAAACAAATTGTATACCCGGTTACACGGGAAGAAGCGACAGAAATTGCCAACTTACCCATGCAACACGGTGGCTTGTTCTGCCCGCTTGGTGGCTGGATTAGCCCTCAGGAACTGGTTCATGCCCAATTGGCCCTTGCGCGGCAAACTGGCCTGCTCACTGAACACTATAGCGGTGAGGTAGACGTAACACACCATGAAGGCAGTGCCTTGGTTACAGCGAGGCAGTCAAATCAGCAGTGGCATTTTTCCCGCGCGGTGCTGGCATGCGGGCATCACAGTGCACAGCTGAATCCCCTTTCATATATTCCCCTTCGCCCAGTGCGTGGTCAGGTAGAAGCGATACCTGAACAAGCACCGCTCGATTCACTGAGCACAGTGTTATGTCACAAAGGCTACATGACGCCTGGCTGGCAAGGCCGCATGGCATTGGGATCAACCTATGTAAAACTCGATACCCAGTGCGACGCCAGACCAGAAGAAAGCGAACAGAATCTGGCTACCCATGCCAATGCCATGACTGGTCATGAGTGGGCTCAGCATATTGCGCATGATAATACTGCCCGGGCGTCAATTCGCATGGGTGTTGCCGACCACCAGCCAGTTGTGGGAGCAGTGATGTCGCCAGCTATCCTGTCTGAACGGTATGAACAACTCTACAAAGGCTTGCGGCCTGCCGATTATTCGCTGAACACCAGTGATCAGGTGGTAACGGTGTTAACCGGGTTGGGCTCTCGGGGGTTAACTACCGCGCCATTAATGGCAGAAGTGTTAGTGAGTCAATGGTGCGGCGAACCGCTGCCCATGGAAGAAGATTTATTGCAAGCACTCGCTCCTGAACGCTTTGTATTGCGGGAGATGAAAAAAAAGCCTCAGTAGTGAGGCTTTCATGACTGTTCTGGCCCATTACTCACTGGCCAGCGGTCCGGTGGGTACCAGTGATGTCACTACAAATGACGGGATAAAGATGGTGGCACTGGCGACAACCCGTTGCTGATCCACCGCCACGATACGCGCATTCACATTCACGCCTCTGGGTAATTCTACCAGCGTGCCGGTTAAGATAAGGTCCATCTGTAAACGCTTAGCCAAACGCTGACCTTCTCTGGTAAGCGCCAGATCGCCATGCTCGGTGACATCCAGCGTGCGAGACAATTTAAAGTCGACAACCCCTAACCCATACTGCTGTAATTCGTGGATAAGGTATTCAGACAACTGGTTCCCGAGAATGGTCGATTCGCGTAATGTGCGATTAAAGCGCACAAAGCTGGCAACACCAATCAACTGATCGGTGTTTAGCATAACCGCACCATCCATTAGCGACATAGCCAGTTGTTCGGCGTAATCGTTCAATGCTTTGTGGGTCATGTCTGGTGAATAACCGGTTTGCAGCGGATCCTGATAGCCAGGTGTTGGCTGGCTGTCGCGGTACATTTCAATATCGCGGGAATCCGGGCGGTATTCCAGCCCACTGCCCTGAGGTGGGCGCACCTGCTCACGCACAGACGGCGCTTCACCGTCCTTGCCAAACCAGAAATAGCCAGAATCCGGCTGACTGGCACAACCTGCCAAACTGCCTAATAGCACTGCACTGAGTAATACCTTGCGCATGATTAACCCCGGCTTAATTTAACACCATCACGCATTCTGCCGCGCTCGCTTCCATCGCTGGGAATAAGTGCATCGGCTACATAAAACGGGATCAGCATTTGAGCACTGGCTACAACGGCGCGCGACTGGATCCCAATGATCCGGGCGTTCACCATCACCCCGCCCTGATGCTTGGCCATAGTGCCGGTAAGCACATATTCCATCGGCAGACCTGCGTCCAGTTCGAGATAGTCACGGGTAAGCACAAAATCGCCACCTTCGGTAATGCGAATAAAGTCTGTGGCTTTGTAATCAATTACCGGAATACGAAACTTATGCAGTTCATGCACAAAGGATTCAGCCATTTGTTGCCCCAGCAAATTGGTTTGCTGCAGGTCGGAGTCGAGCAATGCAAAATGGGTTACCCCCACCGGCGTTTTATTGCTGACAAACTCCATGTTGGCAATCAGATCCTGCGTTAACGCTTTAACATAGTCGCCAATATGCTTGGTAAGCGGACGACCTTTATAGGCGCCCTGAATACTGGAGTAAAGCGGAGGCTGGCCAATGGCGCCAAAGCTATCAACTTCGTCTGTTTCCATTGGCGCTCGAGTCATGCGATCAGCGGCAGTAATGTCTACCACATTCATCGACATGGCAGCAGCAGGCTCGCTGGTACTTGCCATGTCTTCTTCGGTACTCATGCATCCGCTTAAGACACACGCAGTCAGTAAACCACTTAATCCCAATACCTTACGCATGTTGGTTACCCTTTGTTTTCAGTTCGGTACAGCCGGCCATTACGGGTAGTGACCTGCTCTTGTTGCCAGAATAATTCAGCCGGGAAAAAACGCGTTGCTGCCGCCACGATATCGCGCGTGCGCGCATTAATAATTCTGGCATTTACCATGGCGCCGGCCTCCTGATACACTAGGGTACCGGTAATATAATAGTCTACCCGGTCGAGTGCAGACAGGTGTTCAATATCCCGGGTCAGCACTCTGTCGGCTTTATCACTGATTATTATATCGTTCGAAAGCTTAAACTCTTGAGCGACAAATCCACGTTTTGTCGCTTCGGTAAGCATTCCCTGTTCCAATTGATGGCCCAGCAGTTGCAGTGGATGCTGAAAACTCTCGTCGTACTGCATGGAATCTACCGGCACAAAGCCGGTAACGGCATAGCGTGCCTGACGGGCTGGAGCGACATTAGCAAACAGCTCATTAGCCAGCACGTAAGTGTGGTATTCCACATTGCCAAGCGCTGGCAAGGGCACCTGCTCTGAAATTAATTCCATGTTAGGTTCAGAAGAGCTGGTGCAACCGGTTAATCCGAATAGGGCCAATACCATACCAGCAGAAAGCGCACGCCAGGTTGAGGTACGGCTTTTTTTGTTTAGCTTTGCAGGCTGTGTTGAACAGGAATTAACTAACATGGCTTAGTTCTCTGTGACTAAAAATAAACGCGTTTAGCCAGAATTTGCAAAAATTGCACCAACTAACGCTTGTAGTTGAATGAATTTGTAGAAAAGAAAATAAATACGCGATAAACGCTAGGATTGCGAGGATATATCGGCTGGACCGCGACTCTGAAAGCCTTGCATGTCTGAAGATAAAAGGGAACAAGGTTTCCCTTTTTACCTACATAGCGGATTAAAGCGGCAATAAGCTGCCACTATTGAAATGGCGCAAGCAACTGCTGCCACAATGCCAGCACGGCGGTTTGATCGTCACCTTCCAGCTCTTTATTTTTAAAGGCAGCTGATAAACTGGTTTGCATGCGTTCATTCAGAAGCTGGGCACTGGCCTCTGCTTCTAATTCCAGTTTACGGGCTTGCACAGCAAAATGCCCCTGCAAGTAGCTGGCGATAAACAGAGCGTCATCACTTCCTGTGTCTACCACGTTGTCCAGCGCGGTATCAATATCGTTCACCAGTTGTACAAACGACGCCGGGGCTTTTACTTGTTCCTGCATAGTTGAGTCTCTGTTAGTGTTGTTAAACGATGGGGTAATACACTTTGTCCTGGTAACCTGTGATCACCGGAATAATACCGGCCAGCGCTTCATCCAGTGCCTCATCGCCAGTGTCCAGGCGCAATGGCCTGCCATCGAGTTGTTGCAGTTTTTGTTTAGTTGCAACCAGCCAGATATTGTCGCGTCCTACCGCGCGAATAACCGCAGGACTGAGTTGCTGATTGCCGCGCCCAAACACATGGCCCTGCCCGCCAATAGCGGTGATCACCAGCCTGGCTGGGGCGTTACTTACCGCTTGTAACAATGCCTGAGCAGTAACATCGGCGGCAATGACCTCGCCGTTTTTAACGATGTCTACACCCAGCAGCGTATTAGGCAATCCTAAGGTGGCCATAACCTGATTAACTGTCGATCCCGACCCCATAACAAATAATACGTCAGGTTCATCGCTCATTAATTCGCTGATGTAGTCGGCAATATCATTTAGCACCAGGGATTCGTCTTCACGACCGCCCATTTTTACCGACTGAACATAGCTCAGTTCGTCGGGGATCTGCATTTCGCCAAAGTGTTGTGACTGCACTTTACCCTGACGAAACGCCTGTTCGTCAATGTCGCGTACTTCGGCCTGGCGTACACTCACCAATTCACCAGTTAACATGCGCTTTACCACCTCACCGGCGGCAGACGGGGTAACGGCATACACGCCAGAATGAATTTTACAGCCTGCCGGCACCCCAAGCACGGGGACCTTATCCCCCACTATGGCGCAGACATTGCGCGCTGTTCCATCGCCACCGGCAAATAAAACTAAATCAACACCATGGGCAATCAACGCCCGGACGGCATTTTCTGTGTCATCAGCACTGCTGGGAGATTGCTTTGGCTGGTAAATTACCTCAAGTGGCAGGTTTAACTGCTTGCTGCAGTCTTCGCCCATTTCGCCACCTGCGGTAAGCACAGTAAATCCGCTCAGCCCTTTTAATACGTTCAGTGCGCGGCCCATTTTCTCATTGGCCAGTTTTTCTGCCCCCATGGCCAGCGCTTTGTCGCGGATGTCAGCACCATCACTGCCTTTTAACCCCACACTGCCGCCTATGCCGGCAAACGGATTAATCACAACGCCAAGTCGAAATGTGTTACTCATTGGGATACACCTTATCCAGCCACTGTTTGGTAAGTTGCGGGCCATGAAATTCTGCGCGTAGCGCATCGATGAACATCTTCGCCCGTTTTGGGAAGCCAGTGTCCATAAAGGTTACCAGTTGCGCTCTTACGCGCCGGGTAAAACCGTGACGATCGGGTTCTACACCATTTAAATTATCCGTACTTACCTGAAAACGGCGATTAGCCGCAATGGTCATTGCCCACTCCAGCGCCTGTGGTTTCACTTCTACCTGCTCAAATGCACGCTGTTGTTCTTCGTTGCGACCATCAGGACAGTACCAATAACCGTAGTCTTCCAATTGCCGACGAGCTTCACCGGCCACACACCAATGAGCAACCTCATGCAATGCACTGGAAAAATAACCGTGAGCAAACACAATCTGGTGGTACTCACAGAGTGCGTGGTTGCCGTTCAGTTTGCTACTGCTTACTGCCGCACAGGCGCGCCCAGCCGGCAAATACACCGGCTCATCTCCGCCCAGCACAAGGCGTGTGGCATAAGATTGGGCAAACGTGTTGTTAAACACATCAATTAACGCTGGCACCTGCAAATCAACGTCGCTATGCCCGACATGATCAGATTGTAATTGACACGCAGTATTCATACGGATAGTTAAGCAGTATTACCCTGTTTCATATGGCCGCGGAGGATACCAAATACCGCGCCCTGCCACCAGATTGTATTGCAGGTTGAAGCCGGATATCATGATTTTCCAGTGTAAACGAAAGGTATTAGTACGTGACAGACTCCCTCATTGCTCATCTAAGGCAAGTGAATGCCAGGCGTCAGTTAGCGCAGCAAATGGGCATTCTGGAGGACATTCAGGCAGTACAGCGCTGGCAATGCAAGCGGTTGCTATCAACGCACGCGAAGATGGCTAGCCAGGCTGACTACCACGACGCCATCACCTTTTTTGTTGATGAACTGTACGGGCCAAAAGATTTCAGTCAACGCGACGCCGACTTAATTCGCGTGATCCCAAAACTTGCTAAAGCCTTACCCAATAAAGCTATGGTGGCACTGGATAACGCACTTATGCTGAATGCCTTGTCGTTTGAACTGGACATGGCCGTTGCACAACACCTTGATAATACACCGCTCAATCGCGATACCTATGCGATGGCCTACCGGTCGGTGAGCAGGGCTGATGACAGAGCGACGCAGATTGCAATTGTTGCCTCGTTAGGCGAACAACTGGCGGATGTGGTGAAGATCCCCGGTGTCGGGCTTATTATTAAACTGTCGCGTCGGCCCGCCAAAATGGCCGGATTACTGGCCCTGCACGATTTTCTTTACCGCGGATTCAGTGCTTTTAAAGGGCTGGGTGATGTGAAGGCCTTTATAGAACCCGTGATTGCGGCTGAAACTGAATTAAATGCTGCGTTGCTCGACGCACGCGTAAACTTAACAACGGATAACCCCCTACCCGATGTCTGATATTTCTCCCTGGCAATATCCCAACCCATTTGTTGTAACCTGGAAAATTCAGGAACAAGACATAGACCACTACCAGCACGTGAACAACGTGGCCTATCTGAGCCAACAAGAAAATGTAGCCTGGCAACATTCACGCTCGCTCGGATTAAGCTTTGAACACTATAAGGAACTGGACCGGGCTATGGTGATTGTGCGCCATGAACTGGACTATGTTAAACCGGCTTTTCGCGACGATGAGCTGCATTGCGCGACCTGGATTGTTGCCTGCGATGGTCGCTTACAACTCACCCGGGAGTTTCAGTACATTCGGGCCAGTACAGGTGACACCCTCTATCGTGGCAAAACCCGGTTTATCTGTGTTAAGTTGTCGTCTGGTCAACCGGCAAGAATGCCCCGGCCTTTCGCCGATATTTATCAGGGTGCGGTGATCCCGCAGATTCAAGGATAGTTATTTTACATGTCTCGCTATACTCAGGTTGTAACAGTGGCATTGCTTTGCTCGATGGCACTCAATGCCTTTTTGTTGTTTAGCGATGATGATTCACCCTCGCCCTATCCTACTGAATCGGTTCATCGTCATAACGCACCGCAATCGTCTGAGTCACCTGCTATGGTTAGCGTTCGTCAATCGGTGCCTGATCAATCATCAGTCGCCTCGGCGAGCCCGTCAGCGCAACGCCGCACGTTGGCCTCCACAGAGAGTATTGCTGAGTCAATAGCTCTGGCTCGTGAGTGGCTGGAGGCAGGTGAATTCGGTAACGTGGAAGCATTTATTCAACGAATGATACGCAACCACTTTACTAACCCTGAGCTGCTGTTACTGGAAGCAGACTGGTTTCTGGCCACGCAACCGCTTGCTCTTGCCCTTGCACACATTTACGAATTATTGGATAGCGGCATGCTGCCGGCCGGCCAGCAGGACAAACTGGCAATACGCGCAGAAAGTCTACGCGACGAGGCCATTCGCGCACTATATGAAGGTCATGAGTGGGATATGCTGGCGCAGTTTATTGAGCCCTTATTTCAACTGTTCCCTACCGATCGCTCGTTAATTTTATTGTTGGCTGAAGCTTATGCTCAGCAACAAAAATTCACCCTAATGGAAGACACTCTGGCCAGCTTGCCACCGGATCATCCCGGCGCGGAACAATTGCGCAAGCGCATGCAAACTGCACAGGATGATACTATTGATGACGGGATAATTGACGATAGTCTGCCCGATAAAACCCTTACTACCCGGGTGAGCCTGGAGAAATACGGCGAACACTATTTGGTAGAGGTAGACTTACAGGGTACCCATGCCAGTTTAATGCTGGATACCGGCGCAAGCAGCACGGCAATCAGTCAACAAGTGTACCGGCAGTTACAGCGCTTTTCACGGCTGCAAATGCTGGGATTATTCGACGTAAATACCGCAAGCGGACCCATTCGTGCACCGTTGGTAAAAATAGCATCCTTAACGTTGGGGCCTTACACATTAAAAGACATAGGTGTGTTGGTGTTGCCGCGCAATTTCTCAGGCGATAGTGATGGATTATTGGGAATGAACGTATTGAAGCAGTTTCGATTTCAGCTCGATCAGGACAAGGCCGAACTGGTATTGGCAGTCAGAAATTAACTCACATTTCCGACTGCCATTTAACTACTGCGCTAGAGTTTTAAGGCGACTTTGGTACCTTGTGCAATGGCGCGTTTCGCATCCAGTTCAAGCGCTTCATCAGCACCACCAATGAGATGATGAGGAACTGATAAACCATGTACCAGTGCTCGCTGAGGCTCTTGTCCGGCACAGATAATCACGTTATCTACATCCAGCACTTTTTGCTCACCGTCTACGGTAATATGTAAACCGGCATCATCAATTTTGTCGTATTGAACACCCGCAATCATTTGCACGCCTTTCATTTGTAAACCCAGGCGATGCGCCCATCCGGTAGTTTTACCCAGACCTGCACCAATCTTGGTGGATTTACGCTGAAGCAACACAATTTGGCGTGGTGACGGCTCTGGTTGTGGCTTCATGCCTTCTACCCCACCGCGGGCTTCCAGTGTCATATCAATGCCCCACTCACGCATAAAGGCTTCAATATTCTGACTCGGCACCGATTTGCCGTGGCTAAGGTACTCTGCAGTATCAAACCCGATCCCACCGGCACCAATAATAGCCACCTTGCCGCCCACCGGCTTTTTGTCGCGTAATACATCGAGATACGTAAGCACTTTGCTGTGTTCTATACCCTCAATTGCGGGTGTGCGGGGCACTATGCCGGTTGCCAGCAATACAGCATCAAAACCACCTTCATTCAGCGTATCAGCGGTAACCAAGGTATTCAGCCGTACGTCAACATTCAGTAACTCAAGTTGCTTTGCGTAGTAGCGCAGTGTTTCATTGAATTCTTCTTTACCGGGTACTTGTTTGGCAATATTAAATTGCCCGCCAATTTTGTCGGCAGCATCAAACAAGACTACCTTATGGCCGCGCTGTGCTGCTGTTGTGGCAGCGGCCAAGCCAGCTGGTCCTGCACCCACAACCGCAATAGACTTAACGGCTTCAGCGGGTTTCATGGTGATCATTAACTCATGACACGCGTACGGATTTACCAGACAGCTGGTGAGTTTACCGTTGAAAACGTGATCCAAACACGCCTGATTACAGCCAATACAGGTGTTAATTTCATCAGCACGCTGCTGCTGCGCTTTGATCACAAAATCCGGATCGGCCAGGAATGGGCGTGCCATCGACACCATGTCGGCATCGCCACGCGCAATAACAGACTCTGCCACATCCGGCATGTTAATGCGGTTAGAGGTGATCACCGGAATGGATAACTGCTTGCGGAATTTTGCCGTTACCCAGGTAAACGCCGCACGCGGTACTTTGGTGGCAATAGTAGGAATGCGCGCTTCATGCCAACCAATACCCGTATTGATAATGGTGGCACCGGCGGTTTCGATGGCTTTACCCAAGGTAAGGATCTCATCGTAACTGGAGCCGCCTTCTACCAGATCAAGCATGGATAGGCGATAAATGATAATGAACTGTTCACCCACGGCTTCGCGCACGCGGCGCACCACGTCAACCGGTAAGCGCATACGGTTTTTATACTCCCCGCCCCACTCGTCATCGCGGTGGTTAGTACGGGCAGCAATAAACTGGTTCAGGAAATACCCTTCTGACCCCATAATCTCCACGCCGTCATAGCCGGCTCGCTGGGCTTGTTTAGCCGCAAACACAAAGTCCTCGATTTGCTTTTCGATTTCTTCACCAGTAAGCGCTTTAGGTTTGAACGGGTTAATAGGCGCTTGCAGTGCCGAGGGCGCTACCAGCTTTGGGTTATAGGCATACCGGCCAGTATGCAGAATTTGCATACAGATTTTTCCGCCATTGGCGTGTACCGCATCGGTTACCTGCTTGTGATTGGCTACCGCTTCATCGCTGTCTAAACGCTTGGTTTCAGCATGCGTTGCGCCTTCGTCGTTTGGCCCGATACCACCAGTAACGATTAACGCTACACCACCTGCCGCCCGAGCGCCGTAGAATGCGGCCATATGCGCGTGTCCACCGGGCATCTCTTCAAGACCGGTATGCATTGACCCCATTAGGATACGGTTCTTTAATTGCGTAAAGCCTAGATCTAATGGCTCGAACAAATGTGGGTACAGCGGATGTTTTTCTGCCGCGGTTGCCTGAGTCATGGGTGCCCTCTTTTATTGTTTTCATTTAAAACTAAACAGTGTCAAGATAGGCTTATAATTTGACACTGTCAAGATTAACATTATGCTAAGGGCTTTTGACCTTAGCGTTTCCATTTACTATTACGGACTAATTCATGCAGCAGACCACCGGGCGAGGCAACCAGACGTATCACCATGGTGACCTGCGTGCGGCACTACTGGATGCCGCCGCGCAACGTATCGAATCAGAAGGTGTGGAAGCTCTTTCACTGCGCAAGCTCGCCGACGATGTGGGCGTGTCCCGCTCTGCGCTTTATCATCATTTCCGCGATAAAAATGCGCTGTTAAATGCGGTTGCTGCGCGGGGATTTGAGCAGTGGATTGCCGTATCAAAAGCGCGCGCTAATTCTGTGGACATGACACCTGCTGACAGGTTAGCTCAGTTTGTACATGGCTATATTCACTGGTCTGCCAGCAATCCTCAGCTTTATGATTTGATGTTTGGCCGACCGATTTGGAAAACCGGTCAGGCGGATGAACAGCTAAAAGAGATCGCCTTTCCGGCGTTTCACTTTATGCTGAATAAAATTACTCAGTGGCAACAGGAAGGCATATTAGCGCAGTCGATGCCTGCGCTCAGACAAACACAGGTTATCTGGGCCACTTTGCACGGCTTGGCGCGTTTGATTATTGACGGCGTGTATGCAGACTCCGAGCACATTGACGATATGTGTAATTGCGCCGTTGCTATGTTATTGAAGCAAAACTAACCCAGCGCTGAATACTTAAACACTATGCCTGTGACTGCCGGATCCATTCGGCGGCACGCTCGGCGATCATAATAGTAGGCGCGTTGGTGTTACCGCCTACTAAATCAGGCATGACAGACGCGTCTACCACGCGTAATCCCTGAATATTGCGAACTCTAAGCTGGGTATCAACCACCGCCATCGGGTCGTCGTCAGCCCCCATTTTGCACGTACCAACCGGGTGATAAATGGTTTCAGCCTGCTCGCGAATAAAACTGGCGATGTCGGCGTCGTTGGTAAAATCTACATCCCCTACCGCAGGCTTGCCGTGAAATTTACTGAACGCGTCGCTATCCAGAATGGCTTTGGCTTGTTTTACGCCATCTACCATTACTTTAATGTCATCTTCATGAGACAAATAGTTAGGCTCGATGGCGGGATGATCTGCCGGATGATTACTTTGCAGGCGAATTTCGCCGCGGCTTTTGGGATACAGATTACATACGTGCACACCATAGCCATAACCATACGCAAGCTGTCGGCCGTGATCCTGCAATATGGCTGGTAAAAAGTGGTACTGAATATCAGGAAACTCACTGGCCAAACTGGATTTAACAAAGCCACCTGCTTCTGCCACATTTGATGAAAAAATGCCATCCCGCTTAAACGCATAGCGGAATGCAGCATGAAGATATCGTGGCAATGCGCCCAGCGCGATCGCATAGCCTGCGCGCACTGATGTGCGGTACTGCACTATTGCATCCAGATGATCCTGCAGGTTCTGCCCTACGCCGGGTAAATCCTGTTGCACCAGAATGCCTTTGTCGTGCAAGGCTTCCGCTGGCCCAATACCCGACAACATGAGTAAATGCGGAGAACTGATTGCCCCGGCACTCAGGAGCACTTCTTTGTTAGCCATCAAGCGACGGGCACGGCCTTTTACCCGCGCCTGCACACCAATGGCACGTTGTTGTTTAATGAGCACACGCTCGGCCAAAGCCTGAGTAAGAATAGTTAGATTTCCGCGCTTTTTTGCTTCGGTTAGATAGCCTTTCGCGGTAGAGCAACGCTGACCGTTTCTCTGAGTAACATGATACATCCCCAACCCTACACGGTCATGGCGGTTAAAGTCGTTACATTGCGGCAGTGATACCTGTTCTGCTGCATTGACAAAAGCCCTGGATAGTTCTGATGTGTAACGCAGGTTGTCTACGCCCAGCGGGCCACCCGTGCCATGATATTCGTCAGCCCCATTGCAAAAGTCTTCGGCTTTTTTAAAGTAGGGTAATACGCTGTTAAAGTCCCAGCCCTTGGCACCATTTGCCGCCCAGCGGTCGTAGTCTTCAACCTGACCACGTATGTAGCACATCGCATTGATCGAGCTGGAGCCTCCCAGCGTTTTCCCGCGCGGCCAGAATAATTCGCGGTTATTTAAGTGAATTTGTGGCTCAGTATTGTATCCCCAGCCAATACTGTCGAACTGACTGAGTACAGATAATCCAAACGGAATATGAATAAAGGGGTTTGAATCGGCGCCACCGGCTTCCAGTAAGCACACACGAACCATTGGATTTTCAGTTAAGCGGGCAGCCAGTACGGCACCTGCAGAACCACCGCCCACCACAATATAGTCGTATTGCTCTACCGGGATATGCATGACGTATTCCTTGCTCTGTTTCTTTGGCTTTATCTGGCTTAATCTGTGGATGCCGAAATGGTCGTACCAGTTAACTTAAGGCTAACGCAATTCCCATAGTGCTGCAAAGTATTTGTTATAGGTGAAAGTAAAGATGCATTTAACTCAACAACAAGAATGCGTGATCGGCACTTTCACGAAACGCATCAAATATCCGTTGTCGCTGGCTGCTTTGTGGTGCAAACGCACAACACTCTGATCCGGCGGGCATTTCCTGTAAGTCGTACCAAATGCTGTTGAGCGCTTCCACACCATTTGCCAGAAAGGTCTCGCCCCATGACGTTGAGTAAATAACGACCACGTCTTCTACCGTTGCTTTTAACCGGGATGTCGTAAAATTCAATACAACCAGACATGCAGAGATTTTTTGCTGTGAGATCAATGCACTGCGTGGCAGTGAATTCACTTTAACGGGGGGAAACAAATTCACTGCATGTTTAACAAACTGATATAAATCATTTTCGGTAATGGGGTCGGTATCGTAATCCAATAAGATTTCAGTATTGGCATCAATTACCCGATTGCAGATGCACCATAGCATTAACCTCACGAGACAGGCCGCGTTAGTGATGCGGGTTTTCTCTACCCCCTTATTGAGCTTACCCAGTTGGTCGCCGGAATACACTGTCCAAAGTGGCGTGCCGTTTTTACGGCGGTTAAGTTTTACGGTTACTGTGGAACAATACACCAGTTCATCAAGGCCACTGCGCAAAAACTCAATTTTATTGGGCTTTTTCGAATAAAACGTATCGAGACGCCGGCCCAATACGGTCATGTCTTCCTGGCTCACCAACTGGTTGTCTTTGGGCATTTTGCCCGACATACGCCGGTAACACAGGATCAGAAACTGGTGAATTCGCCTGAATAACTGAATTTTCTCCTGAAACGACCAGTTATCCAGATTGTCCAAATGAACAAGCTGATTGCGGTCCCACCCCCACCGTTTAACATAGCCAATCATAATTCGGCGTTTAAACGACGCATCGCCTTCTTTAGCAGCTTTACTGAGTTCACAGTCGCACTTGATATACAGGCACTGGCGCAACAACAGCACGACGTCCTCATCGCCAGTGGCTTCATAATGGGCTATCACCTGGTCGAACATTAACGCATAGGGATCAATAGTAGCCACGTTACCTGGCGCTTCATCACCATTGTGCACCCGCTTTTTCAACAAATTACACAAGGGCAGTTCACTACCCACGTTCTCTAAGAACACCTCGAGCTTGGCCATTTTAATCACCGACTTAAACGACGAATCCATGGCCTTGCCAAGTTGCCAGATAGCCGCGCCAAACAGTTCGTTAGGATCGAGGCGTTCAATGTGTCCCAGATCCATAAACCAGTCGGGATCAGGAGAGCCACCTTCTTTAAGGTGGTCCCGCAACGCATAATATTGCTGTTGTGTGGTAGATTCAGGTACCAGCCACCAAAACGGTGCTTTGCCCGCCACCAGAATATTGGTGGTATAAAATTCAGATTTCAGCAATACCGCCTGGGCAGAACCCGCGCTCTCCCCCTCAGCAATACCAAAATCATTGTTGCGAACTTTGTCGATATCAGACAGGAAAAAATGCACTTCAATGTTGTACGTTTCCT
The DNA here is from genome assembly GCF_006494365.1 of Aestuariibacter sp. GS-14. Lineage (GTDB taxonomy): Bacteria > Pseudomonadota > Gammaproteobacteria > Enterobacterales > Alteromonadaceae > Alteromonas > Alteromonas mangrovi. Next base: position 97,075 of record NZ_VHIP01000002.1, on the reverse strand, counting down.
GAACCCATTGCTCTATCGCCGTGAGTTTTTGCTGCAATAACGCCAATCCCTCTTCTGAATGCGCTTTGCCGTCGATACACACCCAGTAGTCAAAATCCGATTCTTCTGATTGTGCAATAGTGCCAATACTGCCCATCAGCAACAAGGCATCAATGGCACGTTGTCTCGGCCAGATTTGCTTAATATCTTCAATCAACACCTGTTGCATTGGAAAGAAATCCATCAATGCGTCTTTGATTTCGTCCCGGAAGGAAAAGTTATTCAGTCCAATAGGTACATCGCTATTGTTTACATAGCCGGGGAATTCGGGATGGTTGATATGCAACAGGAAAGGCAACACATGGAACAGGGGTTTGTGTTCGTCTGGCAATAGCGCCAGCGCCCGCTCAATCCGTGCTTTGTTATACCGCAGTACCCGTAGCAACCGAATAGTCAGGTTTTGATTCACTGTTAACGATTGCCGCGAAGTCATTAACGCCCTGTTCTTAATCCTAATACTGTTACAAGAATAACCGGTTTTTTCAGGAAGGTGTATGCTAGTTACAAATAAATCGCCATTAATACGTGGTGGTGCGTAACAGGTTTGTTACCATGCCGCTCGCGTGTAAACTTTTTAGTTGCAAAATAACAAGAGACAGAGGACAGACAGGGTGTTGGCATTATCGCAGTTGAGCTGGCAGGACAAACTACACGTACTGGTAGGCTACTGTTTGCTGAAAACCGGCAGGCTCACCTTCGACGCATTTAGCGAAGCCGAACTCAACGACATCGTACGCCCTTATTTTCCTGTAAAAATACCGCTGGAAGTACCGATTGGCGAAGGCAGTTTTGAATGCCTGGAAGGCCAATTAACTATGCCAGTCAGTACCAATCGATTAACCCTGCAGCTATTTTGTGCGGTAGAAATTCGCGCCCTTGGCTCCGCTATTTACCGGGCTCATGTTGCCGTTTCAATAAGCGCCCTGCCCAATTACTACCCTGCCAGTCGCACCTTGCGCTTTACCGACGTAAAAGTGGATGTAGTGCACCTGCTAAATGACCGCTACAGTTTGATTAAAGACACCCAGTTCATCATAGACAAACTGATACCAGGACCGTTATCAGGTTTATCTTCGCTGCTTGGGCAGCCAATTCGCTCAGCACTGAGCATTGTAACGGCCGGTTCTACCGAACACGCCCTGGCCTACTTGCAGTTATATTTACAGGGCAACACACAACGTATTCTGGACTTCCACAAACCCAAAATTGAACAGCAACTCTTACGCGAACTCGAAACCAGAGCGGTAGGTTACACCCTCAGTGACAACGTTTGGCGGGAGTTTTTATTTGCCCGTTGGGGCAAACGAGTAGTGGTGGAAGAAAAAAGCCTGCGGTTTTATTTTACGGAGTAATGTACAAAAAAAGCACTTATCCCTAAGTGCTTTTCTGATTATGTGTTGCTGCAATTTCTCATTTGATTTACAGCGAGCATTGTTTCCCGCGGCATGGCTTGTTAACACCGTCCGTGCTACCTGAGGTAACCGTGACTTCACTCCACGAAGTCCAGTCGGAGCTACCTGCACTGTTCACAGCCCGCACGCGATAGATATAGGAGCCGGTGCCACTTGAATCGGTGAAGGACTCGGTATTTTCTGCCAGACTGGCAACCAGTTGTGTGAATTTATAGCGGCCTGCCTTAAATTCTTTTTCACGCTCAATTTCAAAGGTAGTTTCATTGTCGCTGTTGTCTGTCCATGAAAGTACTGCCGTGCCATCCTGTCCATCGGTCACAGTGAGTCCTGATGGCGCAACAGGCGCGGTTAGCTCAACGGGTGCATCGTTTGTTGTTGCACACATTTCAGCTGAAGGCTCGGTAACATTGCCAGCCAGATCCCGCGCGCTTACAGTAAAGCAATATTCACTGGAAGCACTTAAGCCATTTGCGGTAAAGGTAGTTTCAGTTTGCCAATCACTGCTTACACATGCATCGCCGTATGTACAGGTAAACTGATAAGACACAATGCCCTGTCTGTCGTCTGTAGCAACCACCGACGCCATGGCAATACTGTAGGCACTGGTTGCCTCAGGTTGCTGTGCAAACTCCATTGGATTTGGATCAGGTGGAGTGGTGTCTGCTGAACCCAGCGTAATCTCCCCTTGCAAATAGTAGTGTCCCTGACTGCCGTAATCAGACGCGTATACGCTATCGGTACCATACACTTCCAGCACATACAGCCCTTCAGCAACTGTGGTGCTGATTGAAGCACTGGTCTCGTAGCTATCTGCGTATTCTACCAACAGGGTACCCTGGGCATCGTAAAGCCTTAAACCAATATCCAGGTTACCACCACGTCTGGCTGTTCGGGTAAAGGCATCCCAGGCAGGCGTCGCATTGATGGTTAACGGCCCGGTGCCAGCACTAAATTGAAACCAGTCGGAATCGGCTACCTGAATACTGCCTTTATTTGCAGCAATCAGCGTACCAGGGTCGACTTCGCGATTGGTTGCACTAAACTGGCCTTGCTCGTCGATCACCAGGGCAACGGGATTTTCAGCATTGCCCGATGTATCCGAACTACCACCTAATTGACTTTGCAAAATGGCAATGTCGTCTTGCAGTTGATTGGCATCAGGATAATCACCGTTGCTCCATTGCGTAACGTTTTTGTAGTAGCCCACCCCCATAATAGGCGCCCAGCTTGATGGATCGTTGTCGGCCCCTGTTCCCCGGTAGTAACTGGTGGTAGAGTTTCCATCGTGACCCAGGCCAAAGTTGTGGCCCATTTCATGTGAGCCTGCTTCAGCCATAAAGGTAGCCGCACCGCCGCCTAAACGGTTGTAATACACCAGTGCGGGCTGATAATAGGTGTAATTACTTCTGCCCCACACGCCAATATACGCTACCCCACCGGCGCCCTGACTGGGCATAGCTTTACCGTTTTTATCAGCATCTTTAGTAAACAATAACCAACCGGTATTGGGTCCCATACTCTCTGGCGCTTCAGTGGTTATATCCACATCAAAGGCCGCAAAGTCATCGGCAATTCGGGTCCATATCTCGTGAATTCGCGCGCGCTCGGCATCGTTAAAATCGGTTGGGTTACCGTCTAAATCAAACGGCTGTGTATCGTAGCTAGCACCGCCACCCCATGCTTTTCCGCTAATCAAACCGCCGTCAAAATCCAGAAAAATCTTATTGGCTGAATTGGGATTGGTGTGAAGTTTAAATACATCCACCGCGGGCAATACACTGTCAGACGAGTTGAGTTCACCTGTTTCCTCTGCGGCTTCTTCTACGTCCTCTACCAGTCCTTCTTCAATGTAGAAAAGTTCGCCACTGCTATCTGCGTCCATGAATCGCTGATCAACAGTTGGAATGCCTAAGTCGGCCAGGCGCTGTAAAGCGCGATCTCTTGCTTGCTGCGGAACGCGCAGCAAGGTTTGTTTTAACTTGCCTTCCGGTACATTTTTAAGTGCTTGAGGTGGTAGATTGTCTGATACTTGCGGCAGTGGTGCTGCATGGCTGGCTGATGCCAGAATTGCACAGGTTGCCCCGGCAATCATACTCAATTTAATGTGAGTAATGCGTGTCATTTTATTGCTCCAAATAGGTATTTCAGGGTCATTTGGAACGGAAAGTTAGCCTGAGCACAGGTCCTTGATGCTAACTGGCCAGCAATCCCGCTATCGTAGAGTTTTCACTCCTTAGACCGGTGACTTTGCGTCCCACGCTTTCACGTGGTTTGCCCAGTTGTGTTATTCACACACCAACAGATTATCAGGCAATGGAAGCTTGCACTGTATAAAGCTCTGCCAACAGGTGTGTGCAGTAATACTTAATGGATTAACCTGTGGCGTTTCACAGGTGAATTAATTGCATGTAGGTTGCTGAATTAAATAACAAAGCATGCTACACCAAAGAACCGCTTAGGTATTAAATACAGGAGGGTTAAGCTACCCGCTTAAATACGCGAACAACAAAATCAGCGGTAACGTCGAAGTCAGCATTTACCAGTTCGTCGGCTTTATCGATAGGTAACCGCCAGTAGTAAGGGGTCATTTCCAACAGTGCCTTACGCATTGCCTGACTGGTAAATGCAATGGTAAAACTCAGCGACTCTTTTTCAAGCAGTTCAAAGCCGGGCATGTCACCCATTTTGTCCTGATGCTTGCGCGGCGAGTCGTAAATGGCTTGCTTGATTTCCCAAAGGTGATCCGGGCCAGGATCAACCATAATACACAAACCATCGGGGGCGATAACTCTGGCGTATTCTGAATCATGGCCTGGCGCAAACACTTGTAGCACTGTGTGTAATGACTTATCTGCAACAGGTAATCTTGCGCTACTTGCTACTGCAAAGTGACAGTGACTAAAGCGCTTTGCCGCGATATCGACAGCGTGCTTGGCAATATCACTTCCCCATGCCATTACGCGATGGTCTTCGGCCTGCAATGATGCTTGAATAACGCCCAGATAGCTGCCTTCTCCGCAACCGGCATCGTACAAATTAAATTCCGGTAATAACGTCAACTGCGAGTGTTTACGGATTTTTTCAGCAATCACCTGCATCAGTGGCAGATAACCATTGCCGTCGTGAAAACAGCGTCGGGCGTTGAGCATGGTTTTGTCGTCACCGGGCTGTTTGGAGTGTTTGTGCTGAACCGGGAGTAAATTGAGGTAGCCGGATTTGGCTTCATCGAAACTGTGGCGATTGTCACAGCGCCAGGTTTTAGTCTGGTGTTCTGCATTCGGCAGTGCCAAAGGGTGCTGGCATAAGGGGCAGTGCCACATAGTCGGCTCCGGTTCAAAAAGCCGCTATGCTACCCCTTCTGTATTTAGGTGTCACTAACAATGGACATCGGTACTTCTTCTACGTGCTCACCTATGTCGTCAATGTTAAGCGAAGGATCGTCGATACTGGCTTCCAGCATATCAAATGCTTCCCGGCAATACTTAGCCAGGGGCTGCAGCGACTTAATGGTTTTATTGCAGCACACCATGCCGATGTTGGCGGTACCGTTGTAGGTCATCAGAGTAATATTTACCCCCCCACCCGGTGTCATGGTAGAAATGGGATAACACGCCAGCAATTCACTGTCTTTAAAGAATTTGGCATGTGTTGGGCCGGGTACATTTGAGATCAGAATATTGGCAATGGGTCGCATCCAGTTTGAAATTCGCAACCATTCGAACACCAGAGCAATGGCCTGAATCCCAATGGTATAAGCGCTGAAAGCGGCCGGCCGCGCTCGTTGCGCTGCGTATTTCACAATGCGGTGATGGTATATAATCTGACGCAAGCGCAGGTACGGGTCGTGCTCTGCATGGGCCAGTTGCACCGGTACAATGGCTATTTTATTGCCACTGGTTTTTTCACCGGGTTTGCGCAGATTAATTGGCATATTGGTGTAAAGCGCCTGCTTAAATACGTGGCCGTGCTCCTGCAGTAATTTATGTACACCTATATCGAAGGCAGTAAGTAGTATTTCATTGGCCGATGCCCGGGTGCGTCTGGCTAAGGCCCGAATACGTCCAAAATCCAGATCCAGAGTAGCCACAGCCCGCCCTTGCTGAACTTGCCCCGTAAGTACCGTTCGCGTGCCGGTAAAAGGCACCGGCATGTAATGGCGATTGATGCGAAGTAACCGCAGCATTAACCCCACGGAGATCACAAAAATGTCTTTTGCGATCATAAGGGATTCCCAGACACCCAGCCCTATTCGCTTGATCCGTTTGTATTGTTTGGCAGGTGTATGTCGCAGGCGCTTAACTGCCCACAGAGGTATAAAGCCGTCAGTTTTGGGTTCGTCCAGATACCCTGCCTGAAACCAGCGTACCAGCGTAGATCCGTCACCGTACAGATGATGCACCCTGGCATAAATGGCGAACGAGTGGTGCGTTGGGTCGTATAGAAAATGATACTGCCACAGTGGCTTTTGCGGATCCAGCCGCGTTTCATGCATACGGGCAACAAAACTGTCTAATGCTTCACGGTCATCGATATTGGCAATTTGATGGCATTGCACATGGTAATCCATCTGCATGTTTTTTACCGGCTGCAACCCCAACGGCCAGATGCCAATGGCTTTAACTTTGCAATTAAAGGGGGGGCAGGCTTTGGCAAACCCTTGCATTTCGCTGTGCAGCGCAGTGACATAAGCTTTGGGATCCTGCCCCTTTGGTATCGAGAGGATTTGCAAACAGGCTACGTGCTTGGGATTGGCCTGTGACTCAGTGATCCAAAACGATTTATCGAGAAACGTCAGCTTTCGAGCCATACTCCTCTAGCCCTCCAGTACATCGGTATTGGTGAGATTTGCCATCGAATGATGTTCAATGGCGCTTTGCAACTGACGCAACGTGTCTTCTTCCAGCGCAAACCTGGGAAGCAATGCCGTCATTATTAAACTCAGCGCATGAAATTTTTGCGAAACCGGATCATTCACTGCGCGTAAGTCGTCGTACTGGCCGCTTTGGATTAGGATCATGCTGATCAAGTCGACCATCAGGCGCTGTTGGGCTGATGTTGCAGCTAACTGTGACTGTTTGGCAAATCGCTGAAGGAGGGTAAGCAAGCCACTTTCCAACTGACTAAACAGCAATTTGTGCAAGCGTTTGGCGCGAGGATACTTCTCAGCAATGTCAGCCGGGCTGCGATACAGAAAACGAAACACCTGTAACTTATCAATAATGATGGCCAGAAAATAAAAGAAGTCCTCAACAGCCACCTTGTCCAGTGTAGCCGGGCGGAATAATTGCTGCATCTCGTCACTATGCCATTGAATCAGCGCGTCTACCATTAGCTCTTTGCCTTTAAAATGGTAGTAAAGGTTACCTGGGCTAATATCCATTTCCATGGCAATGTCGACTGACGTTACACTGTTTTCTCCCCGTTCGTTAAACAAGGTAAGTGCAGTCAGTAAAATCCGTTTCGCGGTTTTCCCGGCCATAGCAATTATCCCAACATCATTAAGTACAGTTGTGCGAAGCCTGCAGCCATACCCAGAATGGCACCGGTAACAATCAGCTTCCACTCATCCTGCTGGTACGCTGGTCTTAGCACCCCTTCAAATTCTTCTGAACTCAGCGCCTGCATACGCTCGCACAAATCGTCGCCCACGCGTAGCGCCTCATTTGCATAATCAAAAGCATAGTACAAGTACTTGTCGGAATCCTCGAAAAGGCGTTTTACGGCCATGGACTTCATTTTGAAATAATTTTCCGAACCGACACCAAGGGCAAAGTAGGGCTGTGCGATTGCAACGTAACGTTCAATGGCGTCGTTAACGTGTAATTCGATCAGTTCGAGCAATTGCGCCGATCCCGAACCGTGTAAAATCATATGCGTGATGTTCTTCGGATTGATCAGCTTTTGTTCAATAATGTCGGCATACACCCGGGACACTTCGGTTTGCCGCTTTAAAAACATGCCTTGTATGGTAAGACCCGCAAATCGTATTGGCTGTTTGGGTTCGAAGATAATTTTAATGGCGATCCAATTAGTGGCATACCCCACCAGCAGCCCCCCCAGAGGTAAAATCCACCATTCCTGATAGAAATACCACAATGCCATGGTAGGCAGGCCAAATAAGAATCCAAAGTAAAAACCTGACTGCACAATAAACGGGAATTCTTTTTCACCCGAGCGCAGGAAAATTTCGTTGATAAGTTCGGGAGAATTAACCAGTTGCTCAACCACCAGCTCTTTGATGTCGAGAATTTCATTTACGTTATGCTGGAAGTCCTCCACCATTTTTGCAACCAAATAGGGAATGTCGTCTTCGATGCGTCGGTAAACCAGATTCTTGCCCTGTACAGGCAACGCCGCCCATACGGTTGGCGCCGACGACTCCATAACTTCATTTACTATTTTTCGCACCACCTGATGTAGGCGATGTTCAATTGCTTTGGTAAGGGCTTCCGGCTCAAGGCGGTTGGCGAGCTCTTCCACGCTAAGTAATTTACCCAGCACCAGTTCTACTTCAATTTCGGCCATTTCCTTTCGTTTGGCCGGTATTAATCCCTGCCAGCCAAATATTGGCGGAATGCCAACAAATTTCAGCGGGTAGAACATCATTTTTACCGCGAGGTAGTTTGTGCCCCACCCCACCAGCGCACTGATAAGCGGGATAGACAGCAAACTCAATGTTTGTAAATTCCAGTCCATGTTGGTGCTACGTTTCGTTATTTTAATGTTTAGCAGTGTTCAGGCTACTGACTGCCGACGCGCGGGTCAACTTAACTTTATTTATAGATGCAATTATTGATCTGTACACGTATAAGCATAAAAACAGATAAGAAAATGCAGCTAACTTGAACGAATTTTGCTGTTTGTGGCTCTAACCTGCAATTTCACATACACTTTACAAATATAAGTGGGTTTTACTGGGATTGGGTAGCAGATTCTAATTTTGCTGCATACACTGCCAGTAAGCAGGTAGTCCCAACGCCGGGGAGGAAGTATGTCTCTGTTTTCAACACAATTATCAGATATCGAGAAAGCACTCGATAACGCGGGTAACTACGCCGAATACCGCGATGCCTGCCTGGCACATGATGCCTTATCAGGCGCCAACGACTGGAAAGCCAAGGACCATAGCAGAGACTACGACTACCGTTTGATCCGCAAACGCGTTCAGCGTATCAAACTGGCGCAAAGCCAACAGGATATTCCGGCACTGATGTCGATATTGCACGAAGGATTACACGGTAACCTGGGCAATATTGCCAATCCCGAGCTACTCGCCCATTGTAAAATCGGCACCAAGCATTTAATTGAAGAGTTTATCAATCAGGTAGTGAGTGCCCTCGAGCAAATATACACTGCCGATGAAGATGTGGTTGACTTTTACGACAAACTCACGTTTTTTGAAGAAACCGCCCACGCCTATGGCCGCAGTTGTTTAATGCTGTCGGGTGGCGCTGGCCTTGGTTTTTTTCACTGTGGTGTAGTGAAGTCGCTTAACGAACAAAATTTATTGCCTACTGTTATTTCAGGTGCAAGTGCGGGTTCCATTATTGCAGCTATGCTGGCCACTCGCACCCACAATGAGTTACTGGAATCGCTGAGCGCCGAATTTATTTATGAACACTTTAAGAACTGGCGACTTTGGGGTGGCCTGGGTAATAAGAGTTTATTAGACAGCCGGGCGTTAGAAAATACGCTGATTTCACTGTTCGATTTAACCACCTTTGAAGAAGCCTTTGTCAAAACCGGCAGGCATGTAACGGTAACCGTTTCGCCTGCGGACCTGCATCAGTATTCGCGTTTATTAAATGCCAAAACCTCACCCAATGCGTTAATCACCCAGGCTGTGCGTGCGTCTTGTGCTGTGCCAATGTTGTTCACACCTGTGCAGTTAAAAGCAAAGAATGCTGAAGGCAACATTGTGCCCTACATTCCCAACCGTCGGTTTGCCGATGGCTCGATTATGGCCGATCTCCCCTTTCAGCAATTATCCCGTTTGTATGGGGTAAACCACAGTATAGTAAGTCAGACCAACCCACTGGCGGTGCCATTCTTAACGGGCGCACGTTCTCAGGCAAAAACCTTAACCAGCATGACATTGCGGCATATTAGTCAGTTAGCAAAGACTAACAGTGTGTTCGCTTTCGACATTATGGAGCAACTAGTGCCTAATCGCGGAGGTAAGCTTGCTATTCACAAAATCCGCTCGGTAATCGACCAGCAATACGTTGGTAATATTAATATTCTACCTGAGAAACAAATTCGCAATCTTATGCAGGTCGTTGCTAATCCCACACTAGTCAGTATCAAAGCCTTGATTGAGAGCGGAGAACGAGCAAGCTGGCCGCAACTGGATGTAATCCGCCGCAATACCATGATAAGTGAAACATTGCGAAGTAAATTAAGGGCGCTAAAACAACGCGAGGCCAAGCTGTTTGAACGTGTGCCTGCTTAGTGGATAGGTGTAGGTTATGTCACTTGCGGCGACCTGTTTGGTTAGTTCCCTGACATCGCTTCGCGATTCAGGGATGACGGAATGAGGGCGATTCATGGATGACGGTACCATCCTGTTCAGTCGCCCCGGAAAGTACGCAGTACTTATCCGGGGTCTTATCAAAATAACCTATCAACTTGATTAAACCTGATTTCTATCAGGATTAATCTGGCACCACCACCCTGGGCACCTCAGTAAATGGTTTAATACCAAACTCCGGGTAGACCTCTGAGGGGAAGTAATACTTACCTTGTGTTACTACCATAGCCATGGATTTTAACACTGACAAGTCTGCTGTGGGATCGCCGTGTACCAGGAAGAAATCGGCTTCTTTACCTACTTCAACCGCACCACGTTCTGTATGCCCCAGATACTGGGCCATATCGTAACTACCGCGTTTTAACGCTTCAGCCGCTGACATACCGATTTTCTCAAACAGTACCAGTTCGCGATGTAAATAGAAGGCGCCGCCCATGTCAGTGCCGGGCACCAGCAGAATACCGCGTTTGTGCATAAGCGACAGTGTATCCAGAATTTTTTGATACGCGGTGAGATACGCTTGATCTTCAGCCTCGTCGGCAACGTTTAACATGGCGGATTTTGCAGAGCGTTGCTCGCTAACCGGCATGTGTTCCACATAATTGGCAACCGCTTTATTGGTAATTCCATTTCTACCGGTCATGGCATATTCGTGGATCACCATGGTAGGGTCGTGGGCGATGTTGTTTTCTACCATTAGGTCCAGGGTATGCTTAACCGCATCACTGGATAAGTCTAAATCCACAAAGCGCTTCATACCCGTAATACGAAATAATGTCCGTGTATCCTCTTCTGGCTTTAATACCCAGCCCAGCATGATCTGATTGATGTGTGTAAGCTCGTCGTAACCGCCTTCAATCATTTGGTCGGCGCGATAAAACGCGGGCACATGGCCAGCCACACGCAAGCCCAAGCGATGCGCCTCTTTGGTCATGTCCGGCACCCATTCACCGTTCATAGAATTGTAGATTTTAATTTGCCAGTAGCCTTTTTCCGCATAGTCGCGGATCAGTGCGAGTGCGTCTTCTTTGGTTGGGGCCAGTTCACCCGTTGCGGCGCTGTAATCACTCACCCCTTCAATAAAGCCACTTTTAGTAATTTTAGGACCAATCAAAATACCCTTGTCGATTTTATCGATTAACGCCGACAGCACATCATCTTCGTTACCCATATCCCGCATACCGGTTACGCCGGCCATGACATTAAGTATGGCGCGATCATCGCCAACGTGGCCGTGCATATCATACAAGCCAGCAACCAGGGTACCGCCCTCACCGTCGATAAACACTTCGTCTGTAGCGGGTTGGGATTGAACGGGTTCTATCGCCGTGATCACGTTACCTTTAATTACCACAGAAGACAGCGCAGTTAATGCCAACGCTTTAGGATCGAAAATACGCACGTTATTAACCCGCACCGTTTGTTCGTACTGATGTGTAACGTCTTTGGCGATATCTTCATAACGTTCTGTGTTTAGAGTGGCTGCCAGTTCACGTAAGCGCTTGTCTTCTCCTTCCAATCCTTCGCGAAGCAAGGCAAAACGGGGCGATACCACCGCAACAAACTCTTGCTTGTCATCTAATATCACATAACTGGGATTCAGATTTATGCCGCCCAGTGCGTACAGCGTTGCATTTACTGCGCTTTCGCCGCTTCCTAAGGTTAACTTGCGCTTTTCTGACACAGTAACAAGACCAGCAGGCAATGCAGGGTAAGGCTCGCCACCGGCTTCCAGAACGGTCTTTGTATAAAGGTAAAGCGCATAGGGGCTGGGATTTTGCGCAATATAAATGGCATCGTCGGCAATGCTCTCTTCACCTGCACCGGCCGCCGCGGTCCAGCTTGCTACACCGTCTTTTAGCTCATAGGTTTCATTTACTGCGTTGCCAAAGGTGGTTTTCCCTTTAATCGACCACGAAATGGGAATGCCCGCCTCAGACAATAAAAGTGTTTCTTCACTGCTTGCCCCCCGGCCGTTGTTACTAAAGCCGTAATTAATATCAATTACCGGGCCTTTCTGAGTAATGGTCATATCGCCAACGTCTGTTCCGCCAAACAATACATTGTATTGTCGAATCGTAGATACCGATGATTGCTGTGCTTGTAGGGTGTTTGATGTTGTAGTTGGCGGTTCACCGCTACAGGCGGTAAGGCCGGCAACGAACAGGCCAATGTGAGACAGGCGCATAGTTGAGTCCTTTTGGATTATTGTCTTTATTGTCGTTGTGTATTTGATGCTTAGCGTTTTAGCGTAGCAATAATCCGGGAGACTGGCGACTATTTGCATGCGCAAAACGGTCTGTTAGGAAATGTAAAAGACAAACAACGAAGAAGATTTTTGGCTTGTTCATACAGACAAATACAGTTTTGTCTGTTTAAAGCACAAAAAACGGGCCGAAGCCCGTTTTTGAATAGGTTGGTTTGATTAGTCCTGCTTCGGCGGCGTTGTTTTCGCCTTGGTTGCAGCAGGTTTTTGCGCTGCAGTTTTACGCGTGGTTGTCGCTTTTGCAGCCGCTTTGCTTGCCGGCTCTGCCGGTTTGCTTGTAGCCGCTTTCGCACGTGATTTGGTTGCAGGCTTTGCCGCAGCATCTTGCGACTTAGCGGCAGCTTGCTTAGCAGCCAACAAGGCCACCTGCTCTACCAGCAAATCCACTTTACCCGACAACACATCAATCTGTGCAGCACGCTTTTGCCTTGGCGTGGTAAAGCTTGGCATCCAATGATGCAATGGCGACTGACGCCACACTTCACACCATTGAGCCGGATCAACCGCTTTGCGCAATTGAGACTCAACCTGTTCGCCTCGCGAGGCCAGTTCGTTCAGGGCCTGTTGAGACTCATTCAGCGTTTGCTGCACTTGCTGATTTGCCTGAGTTACCTGATCAGCCACTAATCCTAACCCCGCTTCAAACCAGGCAAACAGCGGTGATGTGGGCTTTTTATCTGACATAATCATTCCTTACCCAATATCGGGCAGTAAGCCTGCCCGCAGGGATCTATTTGTTTGCAGCCAGTTTTGCAACGGCTTCGGTGAGGGCGTCGATTTTAGCTGACAACTCGTCAATACGTTGATCAGTGTCGTCTGCGTCCAGACCTAATTTTTTGCGCACTTCAGAAACACGACTTTCAACTTCAGAGGTAGTTTCCTTGAATTTGTCTTTCGCTTCTGTTTCCAGCGTTTCGCCTTTACTTACCAGCTCGTTAAACATTTTGCTGGCTTCAGAAGTCAGCTTTTCGTACTGGCCTTGCGCTTCATCAATGCTCTTACCATAAGCACCTAAACCTGCTAACCAGATTTTACGTGCAAATTCTTCAGCTTCATTGATTTTGGTTTTGATGTCGTCTTTAGTAGTCATGATGAACTCTCCTTTAACTGTCTGAGTACAGTGTACGGAGGACTTTTAGAAACCGCATACTAAAAACACAACTTTTGAATAAAAAAACGCCGAATATTTTCATTCGGCGATTTCTAGTGATGTCGTTTTAAATTGAATTAATCAACCAAATCCTGCGGCATGGTGTCGCGGATATCCATCCACACCTTGCCACTGGCTATACCGTACTCACGGATCACCGCAGGCACGGTTTCGTATTCACCACTTTCTGCTACGGTGAGTAACTTGGCATAAAATGCTTTCGCTACGTCCCGCGCCTGTTGTTCTGCAAAGAAGAATCCACCGATACGGGAATACAGACCACGGAAGCCGTTCATCATCAGTACAAAGACTTTATTGCCCGATGCCAGGGCCAAATCGTGGTTAAGCTGATAATCGAAATGCGCAAACGCTTTGCCGTCTTCTTCTACCTGCTTGTAGCGGGCAATAATTTCGGCAGACTCATGCGGATTGTTTTTGATGGCGCTGCGAATAAACACCGCACTCAGATTGGTGCGTGCAGCGAGCAGGTTGTCTACCAACTCGGGAATACCGTCCTGGTCTAAACGCGCCAGCGTTTCCAGAATGTTCAACCCGCAGGTTTCCCAAAAGTTATTCACCTTTGTAGGTTTACCATGTTGAATGGTTAGCCAGCCGTCGCGCGCTAAACGCTGCAATACTTCGCGTAACGTGGTGCGGGTAACGCCAATTAATTCAGATAGTTCCCGTTCAGCAGGTAATATGGTGCCGGGAGGAAAGCGCCCGCTCCAGATTGACTCAACGATATACTCTTCGGCAAAACCAGCCGGACTTTGTGCCTTATAAATCATATTTGCTCGCCTGCTGAACATTCTTTTTCTTCTAAACTGATTGTACCAGATGCATTTTCACAAACACAATCTATAAATATAACGAATATAGTGACTTCTTTGTCGTTTACGCCCTTTTTACAGCTTCCTGTCTAACAGATTATCGGTTAGTCTTTGCAAGCTTAGTCGAGACACAACGGTATTTACTGAATACCAGAAGTACCATATATATTGAGAAAAACAAAATTTCGTCGTCTACTATTACTCAGAGAACAACGAATTAAGCCAGTGATAAAAAAGGAAATACTCGATGCAGACCTCTATGACCATGGCTATTTATAAGAACTTTCTGGGACACGCGCCAGACTGGTATAAAAAGACCATCATTGGGTTTTTAATTGCTAATCCCCTGTTATTCATGCTTGACCCCTACCTTGCTGGCTGGGTGTTAATTGTGGAATTTATTTTTACACTTGCCATGGCACTGAAGTGCTATCCATTACAGCCCGGTGGTTTGCTGCTCATTGAAGCATTGTTTATAGGCATGACCACGCCCGACCATGTACTTCACGAAATTGAAGTAAATCTGGATGTACTGTTACTGCTGGTCTTTATGGTGGCCGGTATTTACTTTATGAAAGACCTGTTGCTCTTTTTGTTCACCAAACTGGTAATAAGGGTTCAAAATAAAACTATCCTGTCGTTGTCATTCATTGTGGCGTCGGCGTTCCTGTCTGCATTTCTTGATGCACTCACTGTGGTGGCCGTAATCATTGCGGTAGGTCTGGGTTTCTACACTATTTATCACAAGGTCGCATCGGGCAAAGAATTCCATTCCGATCACGACCACACCTCCGACGACACGGTACAAGAGCTGGGCAGAAACGACCTGGAAGACTTCCGCGCATTCCTGCGCAATCTAATGATGCACTCAGCAGTGGGTACCGCATTGGGTGGTGTAATGACCATGGTAGGCGAGCCCCAAAACCTGATTATTGCCGATAAAGCAGGCTGGGATTTTGTTGAATTCTTTATGCGTATGTCGCCAATTACGGTACCTGTTTTCGTTATGGGTATCCTTACGACCATTCTGCTGGAAAAAACCAAGACCTTTGGTTACGGTGCAAAATTACCGCCCGCCGTGCGCAATATTCTGGTTGAGTACGATAAACACATGGACGAAGCCCGTTCAGTGCGCGACAAAGCCCGCCTTGCCATTCAGGCATTAATTGGTGTTTGGCTGGTAGTAGGTTTAGCGTTACACCTAGCAGCTGTTGGCCTGATTGGTCTGTCAGTTATTATCCTTGCCACGTCAATGAGTGGTGTAATTGAAGAGCATGCGTTGGGTAAGGCGTTTGAAGAAGCGCTGCCATTTACCGCGCTGCTGTGCGTATTCTTTGGTGTAGTTGCAGTGATTATTGATCAGGGCTTGTTTGCACCTGTTATCCATTGGGTATTGTCGTTTGAGGGTGAAACACAGCTAGTGATGTTTTACCTGGCAAATGGTGTGTTATCCATGGTGAGTGATAACGTATTCGTAGGCTCCGTGTATATCACAGAAGTAAGTAAAGCATTGCAGCATGGTCAGATTACCCGTGACCAGTTCGATCTGTTGGCAGTTGCCATCAATACAGGTACCAACCTGCCAAGTGTTGCAACCCCTAACGGACAGGCTGCATTTTTGTTTCTGTTAACCTCCGCTATTGCCCCGTTGTTGCGTTTATCCTATGGCCGAATGGTGGTAATGGCGCTGCCTTACACTATTGTGCTGACATTTGTAGGTCTTGGCGCAACCTATATCGGTCTGGCAGATACAACACAGTGGCTATACGACATGCACCTGATTGAACACCATTCTGCCTTACCATCAGCGAACAGTGGGCACTAGGAGCATAATTTAGGATGAAGTTTATCCATGGATTGAGCCAGTGGGCAGAGCAACGTTCTGCCTGGCTGGTGTTATTTTTAACGTCTTTTAGTCTGGAATGCACAGCGCTGTACTTTCAACATGTCATGGGGCTTGCCCCCTGCATTATGTGTATTTATCAGCGCACTGCTATGTGGGGCATTGTACTGGCCGGATTGCTGGTAGTAGTGTTCAACAAAGCGGTTACCCGCTTCCTGGCACTTGGCCTTTGGGCATATAGCGCGGTTCAGGGCTATTTGGTTGCTTCTGAGCACGTAGAAATTATCGAGGCTGACGACCCTTTCTTTGCCAGTTGCGAGATTTTCCCCAACTTCCCAAGCTGGGCGCCACTGCATGAATGGTTGCCTTCTGTATTTGCTGCGCCAGGTGATTGTTTGGAAAACTCCTGGCAGTTCTTGTCAATGGGTATGGCCCACTGGATGCAGATTATCTTTGCCGCCTATTTTGTGGTGTTTGCCTTGGTACTTAGTGCGCGTTTAATCGACAAGAAAGCCTTTTGATAGACCTCAGTACCGTTCCTGTTCGCCTTGCCCCGATCCGTACCGATGCGGGGCAAATTCATTTGATCCGCGCAAACAGCAAGTACGCAGAATGCGTTGCACAAGCTGGTAAGCTGGCATTTGATTCAGTTAAACCCTGGATGGGTAACAGCCTGGTACCCACTACTCCGCGCACTGCTAAACTGCTATTGGATGCATTAGAGAAACAACGCGATATTGGCTACGGTGTTTGCTATTTGTTGATTTGGCAGCAGCAATGCCTGGGCATGGGTATTCTGAATTACATTCACCCTGTTCATCGCAATGCGAATCTGGGGTTATGGTTAATTCCGGAGGCCAGAGGAAAAGGGGTTGCGTTTACACTTTGTCAACGCCTGATTGATCTGGCGACCCACCCCTTAAAACTCAATCGATTGGAATATCTGACACTCCCCGACAACATCGCCAGCATAAAACTGGCGAAGGCACTGGGTGCTCAACAGGAAGGATTGTGCCGGCGCCGCGTATTTGGCGAGGATGCTTTGTTATTCAGCATTCTGATATAGCGTTGCGTAGTCTGCGTTATTCGAGATCTTCCAGCGGCCAAATGGCAATATAGTCTTCAAAGTTGTCTAAGTCAGCGTCGCTCTCAGGTACGGTTTTCCCCCTCACAGACATACCCGCTTTGTGCATGGCTGTCTTTTTACCGCGATTGAGCAACGGATGCCAACTGGGTAATCCTCTCCCCTCGTGCAAACGGCGATAGCTGCAACTGGGTGGCATAAAAAAGATTTCTTTGAGGTTTTCCCGAGTGAGCTTAACACAATCAGGCACGAACTCGGTGCGCCTGGCATATTGTGTACAACTGCAGGTTTTTGTATTCAGTAAATCGCAGGCAATATTGGTAAAGTGAATCACTTCGCCGGCCTGAATATGCGCAGTGGATTCTGCTTCGGTGACTGAATCATCGTCTATAAACTTGTGCAAACAACATTTAGCACAACCATCGCAAATGGATTCCCACTCAGCCTGGTTCATTTCATCCAGTGTTTTGGATTCCCAAAAGCGTTCCATATCAAGCTCCTACCACCCGGGTTTCAATGTTAAACCAAGGCGACATATTCAGCGTAAGTGTGTCTTGCGGTTGTAGCGGCCCCACGCCTTTGGGTGTGCCAGTTAATACAATATCACCGGGCTCAAGCGTGAATACCTCAGAAATGGCTACCAGAAGCGATTGAATATCCCGCATCATCATACTGGTGTTGCCCTGTTGTTTGACTTCACCATTCACAGTGAGCGTAAAAGTGAGATCCTGTAAATCAGCAACCTCATTCGCTGGTGTAAAAGCACTTACCGGACACGCTTTGTCGAATGCTTTTGCCCGTTCCCACGGATGCCCATCAGACTTTAGCTTATCCTGAACGTCGCGAAGCGTGAGATCAAGCGCAAGCCCTACGCCTGCAATCGCAGCCGTTGCCAGTGCAGGCGTTGCACGCGTAAGTGTTTGTCCAATCAGAACAGCAACTTCAAGTTCATTGTGACAAGCCCCCAGATGAGTAGGAATAACCACCGGTTCAGTAACCGAACACAACGACGTGGCTGGCTTTAAAAACAACAGTGGTTCGGCAGGCACATCATTGTTGAGTTCCTTAATATGATCAAGGTAATTGCGCCCCACACAGACTACTTTGCCAGCAGGCAAGCCAAACGGTAATCCTTGCAAATTCAGGTGTTGATACATTAGTGACCCCGCTTAATTCGTTCTGACAAATAACTTACCGAAACCCCAAAATAGCTGCTGCGGTTCCACTTCATCAAGGTATGAAAATTATGGTATACCAGATATAACCGGCCCTTTTCTCCGTCGGGCATGATAAGCGATGCGTTAATGTCTACGTCTGGCAAATCCTTCCCATCGTAGCGTCTAACGCCTTGTGCCTGCCAGAACGACAGTGGTTTGAACTTATCTTTTTCTAATCCCGCCAGCGCAAAATCAAAGTTATTGATTACTGACACCTGGCGTCCCCAGGTCCCCTCATTCTGCCAGCCTTCAGAAGACAGGAAATTGGCGATAGAGGCAAACACGTCTGCAGGCGTACTCCAGATATCTTTCTTACCGTCGCCGTCATAGTCTACTGCGTAGTGTAAAAATGACGTTGGCATAAACTGGCTTTGCCCCATAGCGCCAGCCCAGGAGCCGTTAAAATCTTTCAGAGCCACATGGCCTTCCTGCAGGATAGTCAACGCGGCCATTAATTGCTTTTTAAACATATCCTCGCGACGGCCCTCAAACGCCAGTGACGCCAATGACGACAATACTGGGTGACTGCCCTGAATTTTCCCAAAATTAGATTCATTACCCCATAGCGCCACAATAAATCTTGGCTGTACGCCGTATTGCTGGCCAATTTGGGTTAACAGCTCCTTGTTCTCTTCCATTAACGCAACGGCTTGCTGTACCTTCCAGTCTGGTACCCGGGTAGTTAAATATTTATCCAGGGTAATTTTTGTTTCAGGCTGGTTGTTGTCGGCTTTTACTACCGTCGGGCGATAGAATACGGTAGCAAATACGTTGTCAACAAACTGTTTGCCAAACCCTTGTGCAACTGCTTCCTGCTTTAGCGTTTCTTTATAGAGGTCGAATTCGGCGTCTTTACTGTCGGCCGCGTAACTACCCACTGACATCAGCAAAGTACACATCGCCGCTGTTAGATGTTTAATTATTTTCATGTGTTTATTTTCAGGCTTGTGAAGGTTTACTGTCTAACCCCAGGCTTTCCCGGTGCACTTCAAGCAGGTTTTCTTCTTTTGGTGGCATTTGTAAATAAAAACCTTTGTCGTTTATGGCCTCAATTAATTTGCTCTTATCTACGCCGCCAAGCGCCTCTCGCTTTGATAATGGCAACATCATCACTAGCTGAGGTCTGCCAAACTGGCTCATCAGCGCCTCTGGCACTGCGGAGAAATCATCTTTTTTAGCCACATACAGGTACATGCCTGCTTTTTTTGCGGTTTTGTATACTGCTAATAACATGTCTTACCTATTTGTTTGAATGTAGAACTGCCTTTACGACAGGTTCAAAATACGCTGCACGCCAACCGGTTAATACATCAGGCTTTAATCCCTGCACCCGGCATTCGTCAATGTCAAACCAATGCCATTTTAGCAGTTGGTTGAGTTGCTTTTTAGAGGCAATGACTTCCTCACTCACGCCATGTTCTACTGCAATTTCGGCTGTAGCGTGTTTAAATCTTGCCAGCGTTTGTTTGTACTGTGGAAAATCAATCAGTCTTAAAATACGTGGAATATGATCTTCCGGCGCTGTATTGTCGAATTCGTCTAATCCATTCTGAATTACATCCAGCAAAATTTCTGGTCTTAAACGGCGCTCCTGTGGCGTTAAGCAGTGTATGCGCGACAATGCATTTTTAGACTGTGGCATACGCAAAGCCAATTCGAATAAGTGCGCTTCCTTGAATACAAAATTCAGTGCCATGTCTTTTTGCTGGGCGCGGGTTAAACGCCATGCTGCCAGATGCTTTAACACAGTTAACTGCTGCGATGATAATTTCCAGGCATTGTTGATTTGCAGATAGGCGAATTGGGCTGGTATGTTTGCTTTCTTTTTATCTGCCAACGCGGCAGATTCCGAAAACACCCAATCCAGTTTCCCTCTGGCTACCACCATGTCATAGAGTTGCTCAAATGCAGGGAGCAAGTAAAGTACATCGTCAGCTGCGTAGCGGCATTGGCTGTCAGACAGCGGTCTGGCCAGCCAGTCGGTGCGCGATTCGCCTTTTTCCAATGTAATTTCCAGCAGCATCTCAATCATGCGCCCATATCCCATGGTTGTTCCCAGCCCCAGTAGTCCTGCTGCAAACTGGGTATCAAAAATAGGCGTAGGTACCAAAGAGAAGCTTGCCAAAAAGGCTTCTAAATCTTCCGAACAGGAATGCAATACCTTAATAACATGAGGATTAACCAACAAATTGGTTAGCGAGCTCAGGTCGTCTATGGCCAGAGGATCGATTAGCGCCAATTGATGTCCATCGAACAATTGCACCAGACCCAATGCAGGAGCCAGTGTGCGCGTGCGTACAAATTCGGTATCAATAGCAATGGCGCGATGACGCGCTGCCCTGGCACACACTAAATCAAGGGTTTCCTGATCCTGTATAAAGATATAATCCATAAATAATAAAGCCGGCGTTGCGCCGGCTTTATTCAGGTTGGGGTGCTGCTTATTTTCTAAGCTCCCGACGCAGAATTTTACCGACGTTAGTTTTAGGTAATTCTTCTTTGAATTCTACGTGTTTAGGCACCTTGTAGCCAGTAAGATGTGTACGACAATGTGCAATCACTGCTTCGGCTGTGAGTGAATTATCTTTACGAACGATAAAAAGCTTCACCACTTCACCACTGACCTCATGTGGCACACCTACTGCCGCGGCCTCCAGAACAGCTTCGTGCATCGCAGCAACTTCTTCGATTTCGTTAGGGAACACATTAAAACCGGAAACCAAAATCATGTCTTTCTTGCGATCTACAATGTAGAAGTAACCATCTTCATCGGCCCGGGCGATATCACCTGTAGCTAACCAACCGTTGTGAATAATTTCATCGGTTGCTTCAGGCCGCTTGTAATACCCTTTCATTACCTGCGGTCCTTTTACCCACATTTCGCCCGACTCCCCGGGGGCCACTTCGTTGCCATTCTCATCTACCAGCATGATATCGGTAGACGGTACCGGCATACCTATTGACCCTTTGTACGCTTCTAATTGTGGAGGGTTAACGGTAACCACCGGCGCGCATTCGGTTAATCCGTAGCCTTCCAGTAGCACGGTGCCTGTAACCTTTTGCCAGCGTTCTGCAACCGGGCGCTGTACAGCCATACCACCGCCCAAACCAAACTTGAAGTTGGTGAAGTCGAGGTCACTGAATCCAGGGGTATTAAGTAACCCATTAAACAGCGTATTTACGCCGGGTAAAATTACAAACGGATATTTGCTAAGTTCTTTCACAAAACCAGGCATATCCCGTGGATTAGTGATCAACAGGTTCGGACAGCCAAATTTCAAAAACAGTAAGCAATTCGCGGTAAGCGCGAAGATGTGATAGAGCGGCAACGCTGTTACAACCAGGTCTTTACCGGGTGTAATCACCGTGGCCAGAATGCCAGACACCTGCTCTAAGTTGGCAATCATGTTGCGGTGCGTCAGCATTGCCCCTTTAGACACACCCGTTGTACCACCGGTGTATTGCAAAAATGCCAGGCTTTCGTTGCTGATCTCAACTTTCTGGTACCCTAAATGCCTGCCCGCATGTAGTGCACCCATGAAAGGTCTTGCAGTCGGCAGGTTGTAATCGGGCACCATTTTTTTAACCCGCTTCACTACAAAATTCACAACCCAGCGTTTAGGTGCCGGTAACATGTCACCCAGAGAGGTAATTAGTACATCTTTGATGCCCGTTTCGGCAACGACCTTTTCCAGGGTGTGAGCGAAGTTATCTACAATAACAATGCCTTTGGCACCGCTGTCGTTAAGCTGGTGTTTCAACTCACGCGCGGTGTATAGCGGATTCACGTTCACTACCGTCATACCAGCACGCAAAATACCAAACATCGCCACCGGATATTGCAGTAAATTAGGCATCATTATGGCGACAGCATCACCCTGCTCAAACCCGTTGTGCTGCAAATAAGCCGCAAAATGCTTAGAGTGCATATCGAGCTCGGCAAAGCTCATTTCCTGCCCCATATTGATATAGGCGGTCTTATCGCCATACTGGGCAACCGATTCGTCAAGAATATCAACGATTGAAGCGTAACGATCCGGGTCGATTTCCGGGGTTACTCTTGGGTCGTAATGCTTAAGCCAGTTTTTTTCCACCAACCTCTCCTGTCAACTCTACTTTGACGATGATTGTTCACACAAGTCCACGCATCAGCCTCGGCATACGCTCAAAACTGGTCCGATTTGTTTTAATAGTATCGGATGTTCGCGAAAAGATAAATGACGTTGTTTACATTTCCTCAACAAAGCTGCGAATTGCAGTGCTAACTGCTGAAGGATTAATCATATGAAAATGATGTCCTCCTGAGAATAGTTCAATCTGACTGTTTTTCCACCATATTTTCCGTTTTGGATAAATTGTTTCGAGGTGCTTAAAACTGTCGGTAGCGCCGCCAAACCAGACCGGGCAACGAATTGCTTCCATCAAATTCTGTGCCTGTGATTCAGTAAGCCGAAGCGTAGATTTTGTGCGCAATCTGGGGTCACTTCCCCACACAAATTCGCCTTCATCGTTGCACTTAATATTACGCATTATAATCGCACGTGCATGTTCAGCATTAATGTCGCTAATTTTGCAACGTGCCGCCACAGCAGCGTCGATATCAACCGGCCGTGAGCCTGAGCCAGTGCTTTGCTTCGGCAGTCGGCTTAACACTGACTCCCGAACCTGAGATGCACTAGTATCCGCTTCCATGGTTAGAGGGCCACAGGCATCAATAGACACCACTTTTGCTACGCGTTCAGGGAATACGCCTGCGTAGATGGTAGCTAAAATGCCGCCCAATGAGTGACCAATTAGAATGACATCCTGCCAGTTATTGGCTTCGACCAACTCATGAATATCCTGAATAAAATCAAGTTGATGGTAATGCGCTCCCAGCGGGCGGTGGTAGCTTTTCCCATGACCCGGCAGATCGATAGCAATAAATTGATAATTGTCGAAAAACGGGAATAGACACGCCAGACTTTCTGCATTATCCAAAAATCCATGCAGCCCCAGTATTACTGGCCCCTTCCCGCTATTAGTTAACCCGTGAAGTTCACCTTGAGACAAAGCGAATTGCCATGCTTGCATAACAAATAGTCCTGAAAATGTTGTCCTGTAATGAGTGTAACAAACATCACACAAGAGCGGGTATTGATGTGTTATCCCGGTGCAATAAGTAAAACAGGCGGCAAATAATTGCCGCCTGTTTATTTATAACCGGTATAGATTGGCCTGCTAAGCGGCATACTCTTTCCGTTATTGTTGCTTGGCTGGTCGAACAACATTGCCAGGCTCGCGAGGCTGAACCCGCAAGGTAGCAGAAGGCTCGCCATTATTGCCACGATAGGAACGCGGCGCGGGCTTACTCTTTCCACCGTCATCCTGCCCATTTCTTGCGGGGTGATAACGGCTCTGAGTGTAGTGATATAAACTGAACCCGCTTCTGTATCCTGGATGGTAAAGGCCCCAAGGCCCCCAGTAGCGCGGGTAAAATGGAGAATACCAGCCACCATAAAAATCAAAGAATACCGAATTGGTATTGTATAACTGCTGGTCGCGCCACAAATGATAGTCTTCTACCATTATGGCTGGGAACATATAAGGCTGCTCGCCTACCATGCCTGCCAGTGGTTGCGAAACCGTACCAACAAAAGTGGCCAACCGGCCTTCTGCAAACATAATGGGATCAACAAAATTGTTTATTACTGCCTTGAATCGTCCGGGTGTTTGCTCGGTTGTAATGGGCTTTGCGTAATGATTCAGCGGAAAGTACACCATTTCGATGGTGGTTTTGTTGTCTTTATTTTCCACACTGGTAATGATGCCGCCCCAACGCGCCTGTTGGCCAATGACGCCGTCGCCAGCGACAACGGCTTTTGAATAACCTACCAGCGCTTTGTCGTCAGCGACTTTAATTGGATCAGGAACGATGGCACAGCCCGAGAGACTTAAAACGGCTGCAATGATCAGTGCACGATAAAACATAAAACACCCCTTGTATTTGAAACGAATGATAAGGGAAATACCTGATAAATCCATGACGTCTGGCATGTATAAAAGTTAAATCAGCGCTGACACTGTGCTCAATGTGTCCACAGCAAATCAGTACAACACTGTTAGCCTTCCCTGTTTAAACCCAAACGGGTCCATTCTCGATCACTTTGGCGTGTACGGCTTCGTCAAAGCTGAAATGTCACACGCTTTGTTAATATTATCTGAAAGTTGCCTGAATGGAAGCTGAACTCACCGTTTGGTTTTAATGTGAAATTTTTGTTAAAACAAGAGGCGTTAAGCGTAAATATCTACGCCCATTATTTGACGAACAGAATCGCGTTTAGTTTCACGCTCAAAACTCAGATACTCCCGCACAGCCTGCTCTGCCTGTGGAGCGGGTTTATCATAACCCGCCTTGGTACGAAATGCGTCGGCTTTGGCATAAGAAACTTCATCGCCGCTAATCACTACCGCGCGTTTATTTTGCTCTGTGACTTGTTCTGTTTCAGGTACAACGTGCTTTACCGGCTTGGGCCGGTTGTCGCTGCGATCAATGACAGGTATATTGGAAGTCTGACGAATATCCATTTAACAGAGTATGCCGATGTTCCGAATGTGCTTGAAACTAAAAAGTGCCAACAAAACTCTGACACTTTCCCTTACGTCCGGATTGCTCTGCAATTTTTAAGCCTGAATTGTTAAAAACCTTGAGGCTATTCTCTGCCAGGTAGCTTTTTCCAGGTCACAGTATCGCGTAAATACACGGGTGACACAGACTCCGCAGACGTAAACTCGTTGCGAAGAAAAGCCTGCTCTGCCAAAGGAAGCATGTGCCTGGCGTAAGGATATGACACGCTAACATTAATATTGCCTGCTGCAGCTGCCAGTTCAGGATAAGCCTGCCAACCTGTGCCGGCAAAACCTGTATCCGAGGCTGTTGTTAGTGTTGCAGCCTGCACAGGAGAAAGCACCTGCTCATCGCCATCCGTTACGGCCAGACCTTGTTTATTTTGAAAACGCGCAAAATACACTTCCCCCATACGCGCATCGATAGCCACTGCCACATTCTCCACAGCCTGGCTTGCTATTACCTGTTGTGCCATGGCTTGCAGTGTACTAACCCCCACAACCGGTAATCCAGCCCCTAATGCCAGCCCCTGAATGATACCTGTAGCAATACGCACGCCGGTAAAGCTGCCGGGGCCTCGGCCAAAACCCAACACCTGAAGTTCGTTTAACGTAGCCCCTGCCTCATTCATGACCTCTTCTATCATGATCAGAATTTTCTGACTGTGTTGTTGCGGGCAAACTTCGTAACGAGTATAGATTCTATTGTTGAATTGTAGTGCCACCGAACAGGCTTCGGTGGCCGTATCTATTGCTAAGATATTCATGACTTGGTCTTCTTTACGTCACTCTGACGTTGTTGAGTATTCACTAAAAAGGATTCTACTTCGCTGAGATCCCGCGTGCGCTTCATCGGCGGTAAGCTGCCTAAAAAGGTCTGTGCGTAGGGCTTGGTCACCAAACGGTTATCACAAATTACCAGCACGCCAACGTCCTCTGGGTCCCTGATCAATCTTCCCGCACCTTGCTTAAGCGTGATCACCGCTTGCGGTATTTGTATACTGCCGAATGGATTTCCGCCATTTTTTTTGCAGTCTTCCAGCCGCGCTTGCAACAAGGGATCGTCTGGTGCGGCAAAAGGCAATTTGTCGATGAGTACGCAGACTAAATCATCACCACGTACATCGACACCTTCCCAGAATGCGCCCGTTCCCAGCAATACCGCTTCGGGATCAGCTAAATACTGGGTTAGCAATGCCTGCTTAGATGTACTGCCTTGCACCAGAATAGGATTCGTTATTTTTTCCTGCAACGCCGCGGCCACATCCTGCATAGCAGCATGACTGGTAAACAATAAAAAGCAGCGCCCGTTACTGGCTTTCACCAACCGCATACTCACGTCCACCAGCGCTTGTCGCATGGCAGGCTGATGAGGTTCGGGCAAATACCTGGGTACACATAGCAGCGCCTGCTTGGCGTAATCAAACGGGCTGTCCAGCATCAGCGTTTTAGCACTTTCCAGGCCCATTCTGCGCTGAAAATGGGTAAAGTCGTTATTCACCACTAAGGTGGCCGACGTAAACACCCATCCTCGTTCATCGCTTTCCACAAATCGTCGGAACTTGGCAGCAATAGACAGCGGCGTCATATGCAACACAATATGCCGTGGCGTGGTCTCGTACCACAGGCTCATGCCATCGTGTTGATCGGTGGTAAACAATGCCAGCTTATCACGCACCTGAACGATGCGGTCGAACAGATTATCCAGATCTTTGTCGCGGCCAATGTGCAGTTTGCATACGTCGTACACTACCCCCACGGCATCTTCCAGACGCGACATTTGCGTGCGGACCTCTTCTCGCTCGAGGTGTTCCACCCAATTGCCCTTAGCCGCTTTATCGGCAAACAGCAATCGCAAATCAGCGGCCTGCATACGCATTTTCTCGCCCGCTTTTTCAAGTTGCTCAGCATCTTTTAGCACTGTGCGATACAGCAGGGTGATTTCTTTGCTAATGTCCTGAATTTGACGGGTAGAAACGGCTTCACCAAAATATTCGCTGGCAATGTCGGGGATTTGATGAGCTTCATCAAACACAATACATTCGGCGTCGGGGATCAGTTCACCAAAACCGGTGTCTTTGAGCGCCATATCGGCAAAAAACAAGTGGTGATTCACTACCACAATATCGGCGTCCATCGCCTTTTTTCGCGCTTTAACTAAGTAGCAATCTTCGTAGTCCGGGCAGTCGCGCCCCAAGCAGTTGTCCACCGTGGACGTTACTAATGGCAATACTCTGGCATCTTCCGGCAGGGTTTTGATCTCCCCTACATCACCGGTTTTAGTAGTATTGGCCCAGGCCCGTACAATGGACAATTCATTGAGTACGTCACTCTCAACTAATGTGGAGTTTCCACCATGCTGACCCAGTCTGTGGGTACACAAATAGTTCGCCCGCCCCTTTAACAAAGCTGTTTTGCGGTTACTGGCGAGGGCTTTTTTGATAACAGGTAAATCGCGGTGATAAAGCTGTTCCTGCAGATTTTTAGTCCCGGTAGAAATAATCGCTTTACCCTTGGCAAGCAATACCGGCGCAAGATATGCAAAGGTTTTGCCGGTTCCGGTACCAGCTTCAATGATCACGCTATGCGATTGTTTGATGGCCCGCTCTACCGCTTCGGCCATATCCGTTTGCGCCTGCCGGGGCTTGAATCCCCTGATTGATTCTGCCAGTAATCCGGTGCCCGAAAACACTTCACTTAACGTGGGCATAGTTTCTCTGTGTGATGTACCAAAACGGGTATTATGCCAAATAAAATTGAAAACGTCTGTGTTTAGCCGGCCAGCCGGTTAATCTGTAACCAAAACAGCCACAGGAATTACATTTTCGGTATGGCAGCGCTAAAATAAATCCGGTAGTCCCATGGATTTAAGGCTATCTCACAGCCTGCTTGCAATTCTTCAATGCTTTCTGAGGCCAACTCGAAATACTTGCCTGGGAACAATTGCTCCTCAAAACGTGCGGTAACGCACTCTTTCGACAGGTTAAGTACAATAAATACTTTACAGGTTGCCTGCATACGCACGAAACTGAACACCTGATCAGATTTGTTGTTGGGTACCTGAATCATTCTGGCGCCATACTGACCATTCCACAGCGCTGGCAAGCGCTTCTTCAGACGAATAAGCTTACTGTACAGATCGCCTATAGGGTGCGGTTGCCATTTAATAGGATCGCGTTCAAAAAAAGCCAGACGCTTGGTTTCACCCGCTTCCTGACCATTATAAATCAGAGGCATTCCCTCACCCAGAACAGACAAAACAATAGCGGCTTCCAGGCAATCTCCAAATTGCTCACGCTGTGTCCCGTCCCAGGCGTTTTTATCGTGGTTACTCACAAACGTCATGCGATACGCACTTTGCGGCCAGGCTCGCTCATTCCAGGAATAGTATTTTCTGAGCCGATCTACGCCGGCTCTGCCCATGGCAATATCGTGCATGGTTTCATTCCAGCTCCAGGCATAGCTCATATTAAATGCCCGTTCATGCAGATCGCGATTTTCCCACTCTGCTAGCATAAACACTGGTTTAATGGCATCAAGCGCCTCGCGGGCCTGTTGCCAAAAATCGTTGGGCACGTAACCTGCCACATCGCAACGAAATCCGTCGATATCAAACTGATTTACCCAATAGCACATAGCGTTAATCATATACTCACGCAAGGCACTGTTGTTGTAATCAAACTCAATAATATCGCTCCAGTCCCACCAGGGGGATGGTCGAAAATCACCTTTGTAATCTTTGGCGTACCAATCGGGGTGCTGTTCCACGAGGTGGTTATCCCAGGCGCTGTGATTAGGCACCCAGTCGAGAATGACTTTCATCCCCAGAATATGCGCTTTATCCACCAACGCCTGACAATCAGCTTCATCGCCAAATTCAGGATTGATAGCAAGGTAGTCTTTTACGGCGTACGGGCTTCCCAGTGTACCTTTTCTGTGTAATTCGCCGATGGGATGCACTGGCATGAGCCAGAGAATAGAAACCCCCAGAGAATGAAGATCAGACAAGCGCTGCGTAACCGCGTTAAACGTGCCCGCCTGGCTGAATTGCCTCACATTAACCTGGTAGATTACGGCATCCTTGCTCCACTCTGCCTGTGTTACCTGATACCGGTTGATCGGCTCATAAGTGTGTACTGGCATATCGAATCCTTTCCTGGCTGGAATGTCGACAATCATAACAGCGTTCAATTGCAATGCGTATATTCGATTAGAATAATACGACTAAAGGCCTATGCCTGAATGCTTAGCTAAGTAACTAAAACACAATAACAATCTGCGCTGGAAGGACTGCTCTGATGAGCTAGATCAAGCTGGCAATACCCAGCAAAAGTACCCAGCCAGCAAAAAATACTTTCACTTGTCGCGGTGAAAACCAAAGCACAAGGTACCTTGCCAACCGCCCACCGATAATTGCACCAGCCCCCGCAAACAAAACAACATCCCAGACTACCGCTTCGGTAACCAAAGCGTGATATTGCACACCTCCCCACACCGAAATAGCAGATAGAATGACCGCGGCAGCGATAGAAAAGCTAACACTAAATCCCCGAAAAATCAGGTATACCGCAATCAGCTCGCCCACCCCAACCGATAAATAGGCAGTTACGACGCCCCCCACAAAACTGATTAGGAGAAGAGCCACAATATCCCCAGACTCAATAGCGCTTCGGGTTGCTTCGCGTTTCAAACAGGCAATGGAAGCGAAAATCCCCAATGCCAGTAATACAGAGAAAATGCCAAAGCCAATATGCAGTTGTGAACCGAACTGCCTGAATGACATGGCTGAAAACCACTGACTGAAACCGTACTGCGTAAACCCTATTCCTGCTAACGAACCCAACGCGGTTATAAAGACAACGCGCAACAGTAATCGCCAGTGAGGCGACACTTCCGGTCCATGGCGAAAATACTGCAACCAACTGATCGCACCGGCACTCATTCCGCAACACTGGATGGCGAAACTGGTTGCGATTACCGCTTCTGCACTAAATTGTAATTGTTGAAAAAAGGGAACAAAAACAACGCCGCCACCGGCACCTGTTGCATTGGCAAATACCGCCCCAATTATGCCCAAAAGCATAAATGGTCCAAACTCAGGAATCACCGCGGGAAAAGCTGAATGACTAATAATTAATGCCACCCATATGATAATCAGCCCCACCCACACCGGACTTAACAATGCCTGTTTTAACACTTAATTGCCTTCATTATAATTATTCTAAATAGGTACTACATTGATTGGTAAAACGGTCAAAAAATGCATCGAGATGCTGCTACATAGTAAGTTTTATTTTACAAATGGGAAAGACTAGCGCGCATTTAAAATGTACCTTGCTATAGTGAAAGCTGAAATCACATTGTGTTTGGTTTGTCAGATGCCCGGAGGTGGTTTTGGTAACGATAAAACATCATTCGCAATATACTCTGGTAACGTTGACGCCAAATCGTTCTGCCAGTTGGCAGGAAAGCAAGTGGTTGATGTGGCTTATGGCCAGCGTGGCCTTTATTATTGCTGTAGTCTGGACTATCGTTGGCGCTTGGCTGGTGTTCCCTTTTGCCGGGATTGAAATTGGTTTGTTTTGCTATTTGCTGTACCGGGTAAACCTGTTTACTTACAGCAGCCAGACCATCGCAATTGAAAAGCACCATATTCACGTGCAATCCAGCAACAGAGCTATGAAATCTGTATCCCTTTTGAGAGAAGATACTCATTTGGAATTATCAGAAAGTCCGCAGGACTGGTATCTGCCGCAGTTAAAGTTAGTGTATAACGATAAATGCATTGCTATTGGGGATTTTCTGAATAAAGAAGACCGTCAGACATTGTATGAAACCATTAAGGAACTGGGCATACCCGCATGGCGGCATCACTGGTGGAAGCATTAGAATTCTATATCGCTACCGGGTTCATTATTGAGTAATACTCTGCACCGTTGCACCAGACGGCGATAACATATAGATTGTGGCTTTAGGTTATTTGTTGGTTCTTGATGCGCTTTCTTCTCTTATCTTCCTTTCTGTTATTCACATTCACCGGACACGCCGCTTCGGTTTGGAAGGTCACTAACGGTGACAACACAGTTTACATCGGTGGGACACTACACCTGTTGAGCCCCGACGATTTTCCGTTACCAGACGCCTATGCACAGGCATACAACGCTGCTACAAAACTGGTATTTGAAACCGATATTGCAGGATTAAACTCACCCGCATTTCAGCAGGACACACTTAAACATCTAACCTATCAGGACGGCACCAGATTAAACGATGTACTGAGCAACGATACTTACAAAGCTCTTGCCGATCATCTGTCGAGTCGCCATTTATCGATCGATAACTTTGCCCATTACACCCCGGCCCTTATTAGCGTAACGCTTAGCGTGGTTGAGCTCAGAAACCTGGGACTCACCAGCCAGGGGGTCGATGAGTTTTATTATTTCCAAGCCATGATGGATAATAAGCAACTGGATTGGTTTGAGTCACCCCAGCAGCAACTTGCGTTTATAAAAAGCCTCGGGGATGGCGATGATGATCAAATTATTCGCTATGCCCTGGAGGATGTTTTACAAATTAAGGACTCAATTGGCGAATTGAAGGACTACTGGCGTTCTGGAAACATGGCGGGTATGGAGCAATCGTCCATGCAGGAGTTTGAAGCTTCGTTTCCCAAGGTATTTAATACCTTGCTTACCCAGCGAAACCAAAACTGGCTACCCATGCTAACGGGTATGCTAAGCACGCCAGAAACAGAATTTGTATTGGTTGGCACAATGCACCTAGCAGGTGCGAAAAGTGTATTGTCTCTGCTTGAGAAACGCGGCTACTCGGTGCAGCAACTCAATTAGAACGTGCTTGTGTAGACGCATCAGCCTCACGTTTTACCAGGATAAACGTGAGGTACATCTTTGTAGGCAGCGACAAGATCATACCCACCGCCACTAAACAGGCACTGAGCATGATACCCGTTACGCCCATCGCCTCTACGGTTTCGCTATACATATGGCAGTAGACACCAGTAAGGATAAGGCAAATTCCCACTATCATTACGATTTTGAGCAACAAAATCAGTTTTTTATCTGTCATGTCGTGCTCCTCATTAATATATTAAAATTCTAATATATATATTGCGTCAGTATATTGATCTGAATCACAGGTCCATAGAGGATAGCAAAATGACAGTTTCTTTCTAATTTGCAAACCAACTATCCACATCCATTTTTTTTGAATTTCACAAAAAATATTTAAACATTAAATATCAATAAGTTAATCTAATAGTTTACTGATTCACAAGGTGGCATCGAGATTGCTAATCTCAAGGGTAAGTTACAAAAGTACGAAAATAAAACGGATTGCTGTGCCTACAGCAGTCACGTGAATAACAAAAATGAAAAGAGGTAAGGTGAAACTATGAAGCTCACTGCAAAATATTTGGCAGCATCCCTGGTATCTGTTATTGCTGCATTTCCCGCATTCGCACATACCGGTCACGACACAATTCAGCTCGCGCTGATTGCAGGTTTGTCTCATCCACTGATGGGCATCGATCACTTAATTGCTATGCTGGCTATGGGGTACTGGGCAGCCAGTTTTGCCGGCAATAAAGCGAGTGTGATCCTCACCGCCTTTTTCGCACTGCTACTGGCTGGCTTCACGCTGGGCCAGTTTGGTTACCACTTTGCTTTTATGGAGGCCGGTATTGTCATGACATCGGTGATCACCGGGCTATTAATTGCAAAACGTAACAACGTAGCACAGGGGCTGGCAGTCAGCCTGGCATCTTGCTTCGCACTATTTCACGGTTTAGCTCATGGTATAGAGACCACCAGTTCCGTCCCTATTCTGTTTGCTTTAGGCTTCATCGTCACCAGCGCCACACTGGTCACGCTGGGATTTGCTGCCTCAACGTATGTTGCGCGCAGCAAACCTAATGCAAATAGATTAATTGGACTGGTTATAGCAATGATGGGAGTATCGTTGTTTTCGATTTAGGCTGACCCACAACCAAAATTGATAATCATGAGCGAGAATCGGGCTTCATGCCCGATTCTTTTTTGATTCATAAACGAGTAATACCACCCACACTCCAAACCTCATTCTATTGTCTTACTTTGCAGTAAAAAATCTTATTCTGGCACGCATTTCCTGTTATTACTCTCTATCTGAACTACACTTCGATTGAAAACATTTGAAATGGCATTTTGCTATCAAACGGCCTACATCTTTTGGTCTTAATCAGAGAACAGCATGAAAGTACTTCAGCAGTTAAAGCGAGTATCCAGCGATGTCTCCCTTTCTTTTGAAGATAAGCTCTGCCGATTATTACAGCTCGGACGCGAGCTATTAGCTATGGACATCGGTATCGTTAGCGCCATTAACGGTCAGGACTATCATGTTATCAGTGCGTCTTCACCCGATAACAGCATACAACCTGGTGACCAGTTTTTACTCGGAGATACCTTCTGTAAAGATACACTGCAAGCAGATGGAATCGTTGCGTATTATCAGGCAAATTCCTCTCACCCGTGTTATCAGGCTTTTGGCCTGAAGGCCTACATTGGCATTCCGATTACAGTGAATAACGAACGTCACGGCACCCTTAATTTTTCCTCACCCGAACCCAGAAATAGCGATTTTTCCGAAACAGAGAAATACTACCTCATGCTTTTTGCAGAATGGACTGGTACTGAGATATCCCGAAAACTCACATTGGACACATTAATTAGCCAACAGGAAGAACTGCATTTACAAGCCCTGCGGTTAGAACAAATGGCCGAATTAGCCGGAGTAGGCACCTGGGAGTTAGATGTAGAAAAATTAACACTTTCTTTGTCACCTTCTCTACAAAAAATACTCGAAATACCCGAGGATTTTGGAACGTCATTAGACAATTCCTTTTCGCTCATACCCTCAGCATATGAAAAGCAACGCCTAAGCGATTTATTGCACCGTTGTATCGAAAACGGAACCCCCTTCGCTGCCGATATTGAAGTGCGCACGCCGAACGGCAATCAATTGTGGATTGCAACCCAAGCCCGTCAGGAGTTAGACAAAAACAAACATAAGAGAGTACTGGGCGCTACGCAAAATATCACTGCTCGCATTCAGGCAAATCTTGAACTCGATAGACGCCGCAAGGTCGCAGAAGAAGCTTTACAAACACGAAGCATGTTCTTAGCAAACATGAGTCATGAGATTCGAACCCCGATAAACGGCGTACTGGGTATGCTTGAAGCCTTGAACAAAACAGCTCTCAGTACAAAGCAACAGGAATACACCAACATTGCTAAACACAGTGCCAATACATTACTTGAACTCGTAAACGATATCCTGGATTTTTCCAAAATTGATTCTGGACAAATTACCTTTGAAGACGCCCCGATAGGCATTAGTTCTCTTACCAGTCAACTTTGCAGAGGATTCTCACATCAGGCCGAGCAAAAGGGATTGAACTTTCATCTTGATGTGAGTGGCACTGACAAACTTGTATTATTTGGTGACCCGAGTCGCATAAAGCAAATACTCACGAATTTGATAAACAATGCGATCAAATTTACACAAAAAGGCACTATCTCAGTAAAGACCAAAGCCCTACTTCAGTCTGATGGGCTTTATCTTCTTAAATTGATAGTAAGCGACTCCGGAGTGGGTATTGAAAAATCCCGGCAAACTGAGATTTTTTCGCCGTTCAAACAGGCGGATTCTTCGACCACTCGACAATATGGTGGCACAGGCTTGGGCTTAGCGATTGTTGCTCAAATTACTAAGCAGTTGAAAGGTAAAATTAAAGTAGTCAGCAAGATTGGAGAAGGATCATCATTTGTAGTCTCCATTCCCATGGCTACTGTAGACGCCTCAGTGAAGCTCCCGCAATCAACCGCGGAGCATCAGTTCGCCCACAACACAAGGAATATATTTACGGGCAGGCATATTCTGGTCGTTGAGGACAATGAAATTAACCAACTCGTCATCAAGGAACAACTGACTGATATGGGCATCAGTTCAGACATTGCCAATAATGGTAGCGAAGCATTAAAACGGATAACCGAAAGAGTACTTACTGATAAACAATATGAGCTGATTTTAATGGATTGTCAGATGCCAATTATGGACGGTTATGAAACGGCAACATTGATTCGTCAACTTGGTGGTATTGCCGAAAAAATTCCCATCGTTGCAATTACCGCAAACGCGCTGGCTGGCGAGCGCGAAAAATGCTTGCTCGCCGGTATGAACGACTATCTGACTAAACCCCTTGATAGTCAACGAATAGCTGTTTGTCTCAGCCAATATTTTTTAACCGACACTCACTTAGATGGTTCGGGCATTTAAACTATTGCTGAATTCAGGTTGCCCACAGCTCTCAACAAATCCTCGGCAGTTGCTCCCCCACCAGCATATCCAGAATACGCTCTCCGCCAAATTGGGTTTTCACCAGCACTCTGTTGTAGTTTGACTCGATCACTTCACCAATAATGGCAGAGTCCTGCCCTGCGGGATGCGCACGCATTGCATCCAGTACGACTTCTGCAGAATCGGCTGGCACAGAGGCAACTAACTTACCCTCGTTAGCGAAATACAGCGCATCCAGGCCAAGAATTTCACACACGCCACGCACGGTATCCCGCACCGGAATGTGTTCTTCCTGCAAACGTATACTCACATTCGAAGATTCAGCAAACTCGCACAGTACGGTTGCTACCCCGCCACGTGAAGCATCGCGAACAGCATGGATATTCGGGCACACAGACAACATGGTTTGCATTAAATCGTTCAGTGCCTGACAGTCAGTTTGAAGTTCAACATCCAGTGCAAGATCACCCCGAGCATTCAGGATTGCAGCGCCATGATCGCCAATTAGCCCATTCACAATGATTTTGTCGCCTGTCCGGCAATTCGCAGCGGAAATATCCACACCATCAGGAATAATGCCAATGCCACTGGTATTAATAAAAATCTTGTCGCCTTTACCTTTGGGAACCACTTTGGTATCACCGGTTACAATAGTCACGCCGGCCTTATCGGCTGCCGCTTTCATTGAGGATACAATTCGGCGCAACAAGGCTACATCCAGCCCTTCTTCCAAAATCATGGCACAGGACAGATACCTGGGGATTGCACCTGACACGGCTATATCATTGACCGTACCATTCACCGCCAAAGTACCAATATCGCCACCCGGAAACTCCACAGGGTCTACCACATAGGAATCCGTGGTAAACGCCAGCTTTGCGCCACTTTGCAACAAATCAGCCAAATCAAAACGCGCCTGATCTTCAAGCTGCTCTAAATCTTTGTTGGCAAATGTTCCCACAAAGACATCTTCAATCAGGTCTCGCATGGCTTTGCCGCCGGCACCATGGGCCATAGTGATAGTCTTAGCACGTAAGGTTCTTGTTGTTTTAGTCATACTGCTTACTCAATGAATTAAACTGCTTGCCGGATATCAATTTTGCCGTAGCTATAATAGGCAGAACACGCTCCTTCGGTGGAGACCATTAAAGCGCCAATGGGCGTTTCCGGATTACACTGTTTGCCGAACAATTTGCAATCCCAGGGCTTTAATACGCCTTTAAGTACTTCTCCACATTGACACGCTTTTGGATCCGCTACATGAGCAGGCTCAACGGCAAAAATACGCTCTGCATCAAAACGGGCGTATTTTTCACGAATGCGCACACCAGAATGATCAATGGAACCCAATCCTCGCCATTCAAAGAACTCCCGCAATTCAAAGACTTCACCTACAGCTTGCAAGGCATTGCTGTTGCCTTGTTCCGGCACAATACGCTTGTATTGGTTTTCCACCTGGGCATGGCCTGCTTTAATTTGTTCCACCACCATCAGCATGGATTGCAAAATATCCAGCGGTTCAAACCCCGCAATCACCAACGGCCGCTTGTAGTGACTGGCAATAAATTCATACGGCGCCGAGCCTATTACCATTGAGACATGGCCGGGCCCTAAAAAGCCGTCAATCACCATGTCTGGTGAGTCCAAAATGGCTTTAATGGTGGGAATAATGGTGATGTGATTGCAGAACAATGAGAAGTTAGTAATGCCTTCCCTGTCAGCTTGAAGCAGTGTTAACGCTGTGCTTGGCATGGTGGTTTCAAAGCCCAGTCCAAAAAACACAACGTGTTTATTTGGATTCTTACGCGCAATGGCTAATGCATCCATGGGTGAATAGACCATGCGCACGTCGCAGCCATCGGAATTCGCCTGCTGTAGGCTTTTACGCGAACCAGGTACCCGCATGGCATCGCCAAAGGTAGTAAAAATGACGTCAGGCTGCTCCGCGATCGCCACACAATCATCCACGCGTCCCATTGGTAATACACATACCGGGCAGCCCGGCCCGTGTACCATTTCAATCTTGTCAGGCAGTAATTCTTCCAACCCATAGCGGAAAATGGAGTGTGTATGGCCGCCGCATACCTCCATAATTTGCAGAGGGCGGCCCTGTGTAACGGGGATCTCATCAACCACCGCATGAATGCGCTCCAAAACGCGTTTTGCCATGTCCGGATCGCGAAACTCATCAACATACTTCATGGTTACTTCTCCTCGGATGGCAAGGGTGCGGTTAGATTGTCTGCCAGCAGGCTGTGCACCAGATCCCACAAAATGTGGTAACAGGCTAAATGGCATTCCTGAATGCGGTGAATACTGTCACTAGGCACCTTAAGGCAAATATCAGCAAACTGCTTCGCCCCAATTTCTCCGCCTGTGCGACCAGTAAAAGCAATTACCTTCATGCCGAGCGCTTGTGCTTTTCTGCAAGCTTCAACGAGGTTGCCGGAATTGCCGCTGGTTGAAAACACCACCAGCGTGTCGCGGGAGTTGGCAAGTGCAGATAGCTGTCGGGTTAATACGTGTTCAACACCCACGTCGTTACTTACCGCTGTAATCATGGCAGTATCCTGCGACAAATTGACTGCTGGTAAGGCTTTACGCCCTGTTGTAACAGGATGCATAAATTCAACCGCCAGATGGGCTGCATCACAGGACGAGCCGCCATTGCCTGCCGTTAGCAATTTACCTTGTTGTCGGTAGGTGTCGGCGATAAACCGAGCAGCCTGAAGCAGATCGTTGCTATGGTGTTCAAAAAATTGCTCTTTGACTCTGATACTCTCGTTTGCCTTAGCGACAACTGACTGTAACAACGCCTGATCCCGCTTTGCTTTTGCAGTTTCATTTACCAAAGTTGATGCAGTGGGATTGCTCGCAAAGGGATAAAACGCCGCGAGTACAGATTGATTGGCTCCAGCGTCTTTAGATTGATTGCTCATAATAGATCACTCAGGCGCCATGTTGCATGGCGTTCAATTCTTCCTGCAATTCACCGATTTCAGCGAGTATTTGCAGTGTACGCTGGGCCTCTTCTTCATCGATAATGCTCATGGCAAATCCAACATGTACCAACGCCCAACTGCCTACCAGAGACTGTAAATTGCCGTCGGCTGGCACAACACAACTCAGGTTGGCCTCGCGCTTTACACCTGAGACCTGAACCACACCGGTTTGCAGATTTTCGTCAGTAATAGAGACAATTTGACCCGGAATACCTAAACACATACCAAATTTCTCCGTCTAATGCTGTTTACTGGGATCTGAATCACCGGATTTCTCGAGCTCATAGCGTTCAAGCTTGGAACGTAAACCAACGCGGGATAACCCCAACTCCAGTGATGCGCTGCTTTTGTTCCAGCGATGCCGAATTAGGGTCTCCCGTAAAATTCGCTTTTCCAATAACTCTACCTTTTCCTTTAAGGTGCCTTCCAGTCCAGCGAACATATCGATATCGTCGTCTTCGGCGTCTGGCGCTGCGCGCAGTACACGGGGATTCAATAAATCAGCGGTTAGCCATTCCCCTTCACTCATTACCAGCATGCGGCGAACTTCGTTTTGCAATTCGCGTACATTGCCAGGCCAGCTGTAGCGCTTCATACAGGCAATTGTCTCTTCGCTGAATCCTTTTACTGGTTTATCAAACTGATGCATGGCATTTTGCAGAAAATTATTTGCCAGGACCGGAATATCAATAATTCGCCGCGACAGCGCTGGTAATTCGAGAGTCACCTCAGCCAGCCGAAAATACAGATCCTGACGGAAACGACCTGCGCGCACTTCTTCTTCTAAATCCCGGTTGGTCGACGCCACAATACGCACGTTTACCTGACGCCGTTGTTGTTCCCCCAATCTACGGATTTCGCGCTCTTGCAATACACGTAGTAGTTTTACCTGAAACGCCGGACTGATTTCGCCAATCTCATCCAGAAAAATAGTGCCGCCATCAGCTTGCTCAAACAAACCAACGTGATCGGTAATGGCACCGGTGAACGACCCTTTCTTGTGGCCGAATAATTCAGACGCGAGCAATTCATCGGGCATAGCACCGCAGTTTTCCACCACAAAGGGCCGATCAGCACGCAAGCTGTTGTAATGCAATGCTCTGGCGAAAAGCTCTTTACCCGCCCCGGATGGTCCGGTAACTAAAACCGATACATCGTATGGCGCAATCTTACTCACCTGTTCGCAGATTCGGTTTAAAGGACTCTGTTGATGGCGCTTTATCTCGTCGAGCTCAAAACTTTTACGCAATTGCGTTTTCTTCTCAATGACCTGCTGTTCGGCCTGCACTTCGGTAAGCCGCATCTCCATATTCAGCAGTGCATTTTCGTTTTGTAACGCACACATTCGACACGCACTGCGAATAGTCATGAGCAAACTTTCAGGATGCCATGGCTTGGTAATGTATTGCAGGATCCCCGCTTCATTGAGCCCTTTAATGATGTCCTCTGAATCGGTATAACCCGACAATATAAGACGGGCCACTTTGGGCCAGCGCTCCCTTACTTCGCTGAGTAATTCCACACCGGTACGATCCGGCATGCGTTGATCACATAAAATAACCTGAACAGTATTGTCTTCAAGAAGGGTTAACGCTGCCTGAGCACTGTTGGCAGTGAGCACATCAAATTCTTCATCCAATGTGCGCTCTAAGGTTTCAAGCGAACGCACTTCGTCGTCAACACAAAGTACAACCGGACGCGGAAAGGCACTCATTACAGAATCGCCTTAAACTGATCGATTTGCTGCTGCAGAATCTGAATTCTCGCTTCAATGATGGATGCCCGTTTACGTTTAATCCAGTCAATCCATTGCTCCATTCCCTCACCGCTTTTGGCAGAAAGCTGGATTATTTTAATATCCGGGTTAACGCGCTTTGCATAGTCCATACAGCGTTCCACATCAAAATCAAGGTAGGGTAACAAGTCCGTTTTATTCAGGATCATGAGCTCAGAGGCATGGAACATATCCGGATACTTCAGAGGCTTATCCTCGCCCTCAGTGACCGACAAAATCGACACCTTAGCGGCTTCGCCTAAATCAAACGACGCGGGGCAAACCAGATTACCCACGTTTTCAATGAACAATACGCCACCGGTTAAATCAGAAAAGTTGTCCATGGCATGGCCCACCATGTGGGCGTCCAAATGGCAACCTTTACCGGTATTGATTTGTACCGCTTGTACCCCGGTTTCACGAATGCGTTCAGCGTCATTGGTGGTTTGTTGATCACCTTCGATAACGCCAACGGTATAACGGGATTTAATGTGGTTTATCGTTTCTGTTAGTAAGGTTGTTTTACCCGACCCCGGACTGGATACAAGATTCAGCACAAACATCGACTGTTGCGCAAAGCGCGCCCGGTTTTGCGCGGCATACTGGTTATTTTTACCCAGAATATCCTGCTCGATCTGAACCATTCGGCTTTGACTTAGACCGGCAACATGAGCGTGCGCAGGCCCTTTGCCAAAGTGAATATTATCCCCCTCACTTTCAATGCCTGCGTGGTCGTGATTGTGATCATGACCGTGATGATGATGTTCGTGTTCATGACTATGGGTATGCTCACCATCATGATGAGTGTGATTATGACTATGATGATCATGGGCTCGAGCATGGCTATGATGATCATGGGCGTGAACATGGTTATGGGAGTGATCATGCTCAATGCTGACTTCGCCTTCTGAACAACCGCAAACTGTACACATGGTTAAGCTACCTCTAGTTCTTTTATTCTCATTTCATCGCCCTGCGTTATCTGTAAGTGATAACTGCCACATACAGGGCAACTGTCATAGCGTTGTGTTACCGAAACGGTATCCAGACACTGCAAACAAAACGCTTTTCCGGGTAATTTGATAATGTGCAGGCTGGCCCCTTCGGCCAGACTCTCCTTTATCACTGCATCAAAACAAAACGTCAACGCGTCTGTTTCGATGGCGGCAAGCGGGCCTATTTCAAGCCACACGGCCTTCACTTTCTCGAACGATTGGCTAATCGCCTGTTCTTCGAGTACTTGTAAAATGCCTTCTGCAATGGACATCTCATGCATGAATCACCTCCAACTGCCACGGAACGCAGGGGTCGAGTAATTTGATCAATAACTCAGTCACTGGCTTTACGTGTTCTCGCGGTAGCCTCGTTCCTACCAACATTGTTTTCAGCGTACCATCAGGATGAAAATTCCACTCAGTGGGCGCAATAATCCGGTAGCTTTTCACCGTATTATTTTCAGATAGTTGAACCCGATGAAACAATGTTCCTCTGGCGGTTTCCACTATAGCGCTCCCTTTATGGTTAAGCGTCTCAACCTTTTCGTATCGTTGACTAACAATCGATTCAAATCGCGCTTCCGCCAGGCGTATTTCATCAAACAAGCTACACACACGTGCGGTTAACGTACTCGCCTTCCCTTGAGCAAAATTCGAGTCATTGATTATCCGACGTCTTGCCCAGCAGCCTGTTTCCTGTGGAAGGCCGGCAAGGGTGGGTTGTAAACAAAACGCGTCTGACAACATCGCATCCAAAGGGCAGTTCACGTCGTTAACTGCTTCCTGATTGCCCAATAGTAACGTGTTTGCAGCATTACCAAACGGGTATTCATCGCATGTAGCCAACAATCCACAAAGTTCAGGTGATATCCCCAGCCTGGCTAACGATGATGTACTTTTACAATCTAAAACAAAAGGTTGCACTGCCTCGCATAAATGCAACCGCAATTCAGTTAACACCTGGGATAGTGCTCCAACCGGGCCCTTTAACCATTCTCCGCTCTGTGGCTCTACCGCCAGACACCAATCAAGCCGTCGTTTACAGGTATTAAACCAATCCACTATATGACATAGCTTAGACTTATTTTGCGGTGTCCAATTGATCACCCAACTGAAGACTTGTTCTCGCAACGATTCGGCCATGAGCAACGTCGCACGTGCTCTGGCTACTTCAGCTGTTACCGACTGATTAAGCGCGCTTTCAAATGCTTGCAGAGCCGCAACGAGCTGACCTACACCACAGACATAAAACAGGGATGGTATCAATGCCAACACTTGTTCTATGGATTTACCAACAAAAAGACGGCTGGCAATCATAGGGCGCGAGTTATCTGTTAGTACATCTGAGATGCGATCACGCGTATAAACAACCTGAATATTCAAACCGCCGGCATTCAGCCGAGTGGATTTAAGTTGAGGATGGCTATCGGATAACGCTGCCGCCATATTCACGATTGCCCAGCCTCACTTTTGCGACTCCCACCGGTTAAAAATGCACGGCGACTCAGTCCTTCAGTCAACTCAACTGTAACATCAGTGCTATCGGATTCTCCCCTTTGCTGTGTTTGTTTGGTCGCTTGTTCTTCAAGCCACCGATGCTGTTCAACAATGGCCTGTTTTGTGCGGTGTCGCTCAGATTCTGAATTGTGTTGTTCGTCAAATAACGCGGCTAACACCGCCGTTGCCGTCTCCATCGCTACAGTTTGCTCGGTAAATTCAAACATTGGAGAAAACACAGAGCAGGTTGCATAGTCCCCCAGTTGCTCATCGTACGCATAAATAAATTCATATTGACCTGACGGGAAGTGCAAGCGGAATTTTTGTCCTAACCGAAGATCAGCTAACGTAGCCGGGGCATTGGGTAACAGTAGCATATTCATACACCAAGGGGTCACTACCACCCCAATAACATAGGCGTCCCATTCCCTGAAGGGGGTGGTATCTATGGATAATTGCTCATTATAAAAAGGCAAACCGGCCATCTTGTCTATCACAGACTGATAAAATGCCATTGCCGCAGCCTTGTGCCCCGTCATTATTCTTCAATGACCATAAACTGGTCGCGATCGCCATCACATTCAGGGCATCGCCAAAAATGGGGTAACTGGGCAAAGGATGTACCAGGCTGTACCTGCCAGACGTCGTCGCCTTTGAGCGGATCGTACACGTACCAGCATATTTTGCATTCCAGTTTGGCTGTCGCTTCAATCCGGCTGTCATCGCCAAGGTAACTGCCTTCAAAACCTTGAAAACTCATAATCTTGCCTTACATTAACGCGTCACGGATTTCTTCCAGACGAATTGCTGAATCCGCCAAATCCTCCGGAGCAGCGCAGGCTACCGCCGGAATAGCCACAATTTCCAACGTATCCAGAATTAAATGATCGGTGCTGTTGTAGTACTGCACCCGCCATAACCCGTCTACCTGGGTTGATGTAAT
This sequence comes from Aestuariibacter sp. GS-14, assembly GCF_006494365.1. Taxonomy (GTDB): domain Bacteria; phylum Pseudomonadota; class Gammaproteobacteria; order Enterobacterales; family Alteromonadaceae; genus Alteromonas; species Alteromonas mangrovi. The sequence continues at coordinate 53,534 of NZ_VHIP01000002.1, read as the reverse complement.
ACGACAGTTTCCGTACCCACGCGACAATATAGTAACGCAACCGGTACCCGTCGTTGTGGTAAGGCTATAGTGATCTTCTGGTGAAAACGGTAATAATGATAAATTAATTACGTGTGACGCCATGTCTGGCGCTTGTTTGTATTGCGCGGACGTTTCAGCAATTTCCACCAGCACAGATGGAGCATTAAGCAGCCCTTCAGGCAAACCCGCAATACGTTCAGCAAGATTGACGGTGGTCGCAAAGGCATGCTCGCGCACACATTCCGGAATTTCGGCTACTTCAATGGCTTCCGACAGCACATTACCTTGCTTATCAAAGGAGCGAAGACGCCATATCCCCGCCATTACGGTTTCCTGTATACGAACAGGGTGTTCACCGTCAATTAATACACTGACCTCACCTTCACCTAATATCTGGTTTAACAGATTCAAATCAGCGTCGGGTAACCCGGTTACAGTAAGCACACTGCCCTGACCATTGTCGTTAATCTGAGCCAGCATTAACTGAATGTCGGCCAAAATACCCATCGCTTGTGGACAACGCTCGAGCTCGCTTTCTTCCGGAAAAGAAGGCATGTCGTAGGTACTCATCTCAGATGGCATTTTCATGTAGTCTAGTACCATATCGCCTTCAGACTGACTGCCCGGCCCCACAGGCACGTTGACGATGTTTATACTAATGTCACGCATAGGAAATCCTTACTGTCCGCAGGGTTTGCTGATGGGATTAAATACAACCGGAATACCAATGCCTGGATCCGGACGCGGTTCGAGCGTCAGAATACGGCTGATTTCACGAATGTATTCGTCCCAGTTTTGTACTTTAGTGATGGCATCCAGGTAGTGTCCGTTTTTCAGAAACACCAGCGCCGGCCAGGCCATAAAGTTGTAGCGTCCTCGGCAAGCGGTCTGAATATTCGTCGACACCACTGCCGGAGTAAGTTGGCCGAAGCGCTTAATCAACTCAGGTAAAATCACCGCCACATCCAGGCTTTCGGGGAAGCGTTTCGGATCTTCGGTTAAAAACAACACGCTGTAGGGTGTGCTGGCAATAAATTCTTCAAAATTATCATCGTCGAGAACCGGGTAGCCTAGTTCATCGACCAGTCGGTCTATCAAAGGTGAGTTCATGCTGTTCTCTTATTTTAATAATGGTTTTAAATGGTCAGGTAGTTCAGGCTCTTTGTTAACCAGATCGCCAAAGCAGTCGTTGAGGTCTACTGATTGGCCAGACATCACACGCTCTATTGCACTAACGGCTTCTTCAACCTGTTTTGCGCGCTCGGGGCTCAGTATTTCTCGTGCAGCATCCAAAAAAATCAGCAACCAGGTGCCCGTTTCCACTGAACCAACCAACGAGGTATCCACCCAACGAATGTCTTCTCCGCGCTGGCACCGCGCGCGATGCTCCGTTGTTTCCAGTACCCGGTAAACAAGGCCAATACACATTAGTCCGTACCTTTGGGTGCTGATGTTGCCCCTGCAATCACGCGAATGTCCCCCGTGCGACAGGCTGACGCCTCGTCGGGGCGACCTCGTTCATAATCGCTAAGGTTTAACTGACCTGGTGACAGTGCCCGCGCTTGACCCGCCTGACGCGTTGGCTCAACGCCAAACTGAGCCAGATACGCCAACGCGATGTCAATCGCGGGCTTAACCTGGGCTTTGACTTCAGGACGCAAGCTGCCTCCAAAGTCTTCCAGCTCAACAGGCTGACACCCCACCAGCAGTAAATCAGCCGGGTAATTACCGGTGAACTCAGCCATGGCGAGTACTTCCTGAAAGCCCGTTTGATGCAGGCTCATTTGTTTTGCGCCCATAAATTTGGGTACGTCTTCGTTGTAGATTTTTTTCAGCGTACCCGGTGGCAATCCATAGTCGATGGCATCAAACACCACTAACACATCGGCTTCCTGAACATGTTGAACCAGGTATATCCCCTGCGTACCACCGTCGACCATTTTGACATTATCGGGAAACGCATAATCCTGATTGAGCGATTCCACGCAACGCACACCAAACCCTTCGTCGGCCCAGAGAATATTGCCTATGCCTAAAATAAGTACTTGTTTTTCATTCATTAGATTATGTTCTGTACCATCTGATTAGTTGGCTTCGATTGACCAAATTACATTTCTTTTACATTTACTGTTAAATACAAAGACCATGCCAACATCCAGAATTCAGGGTGATGCCCAGTTTACGGGGTGTAACGGGTAACGTGACAAGTACCCATACCACAATTATGGTTAACAACTTTCCATAATTAATAAAATTCGAAAAGCATCCTTTCAAATTCAGCAAGATTTATGTGTTGCGTCGTATAATTCCCAAAGCAACTGTTTTTCCAGCCAGAACATCGGAGGCGTTTGAAAATGATGAGCAAGGCGCAGTGCGGTGTCGGCAGAAATAGCACGTTGTCCTTTTATAATTTCATGAACTCGGCGGCGGGATACTCCGAGCACGCGAGCCAATTCAGATTGGCTAATACCCAGAGGGGTTAAATAACAACGTTCCAGAAACATACCTGGATGTTCGGGCTTTCGACCGGTAAAACGAAGCCCGGAGCCAGGCAGATTGACGTTTCGAGATTCCGTCATGCGTATTTCTGTTATTGAGTGAAAGGAATGGGGGCGCAGGCAGGTCGACAATTCCACCCGCACCCCACTGAGGAGCTTAGTCTGGCTTATCGTCTTTAAACATCCGCCAGCCGCTGATCATGGTAGAGATCAGGCTTTGGCGTGACATGATGTCTTCGCGAATCGCCACATAAACATGGATCATAATAAACGTAATCAGATACCACATGCCCAGTCTGTGCCAGGTATGGACATCCTGACTCTGACCAAACAGCGGGATCACCCAGCCGAATAACGTATCCTGCCAGCTACCCTGCCCGGCACCTTCGCTGTACAGGGCAAAGCCGGTTACGATCATGAAAATCATGCCAAGGATAAAGAAAAAGAACATCCCTAACTGTGCAAGCGGATTGTGACCGATGTACTTCTTGGGCGTTTTTTCCATAAACAGGTACCAGCGCATCTCGTGCCATACCTCTTTCCACCAGGCTTTCACAAAGAACTTGGGAAAGAACAGTTCACGGGAGTGATGGTTTCCCACCAGCGCCCAGTACAAACGGCCAATAAAGCCGATAGTCACGATATACGCTGCCGCAAAGTGAGCAAACCGTATATAACCCATTAAAAAGTTATCACTGGCTTCACCCGGTAAGGTCGGTAATGGCTGACCAATAAAATATCCGGTGATACACAGGGTAATGATGGAAAATACCGTTACCCAGTGCCACAACCGCACTGGCGCTTCGTACACGTACACCGCCGTTTGACGACGGGTAATGACCTTCTCTTCACCACTATGGTTGTTGTCGGTCAGGTCTTTTCTCTTAACTGACGTAGACATAGTTGAGTCTCCCGTGAGCGCAAGCGCTTAACGAATTTTCACGTTGGTCAGCTCCTGACCATCTTCGCTCATAACGTGCGTAGAACAGGCCAGGCACGGATCAAAGCTGTGTAAGGTTCGCAGGATTTCAACCGGCTCGTCAGGACGTTCCATTGGCGTGTTAAGCAGCGATGCTTCAAATGCCCCAATATTGCCTTCAGAGTCACGCGGAGAACCATTCCAGGTGGTTGGTACCACTGCCTGATAGTTCTCGATCTTGCCGTCTTTAATTTTAATCCAGTGACCCAACGCCCCGCGCGGCGCTTCGTTGGTTCCCACCCCTTTCGCCTCTTTCGGCCAGGTCTTTGGATCCCATTTTTCAACGTTAGCCGTAGAGGTATCACCGTTTTTAATGTTGTTCACCAATTGATGCCAGTCGTCCAGCATGGAATCCACGCACAGTTCAGAACACAGTGCACGGGCCAGCGTGCGGCCAAGCGTTGATGGCAAGAATTGCTTGAGGCCCAAATCCATGCCCGTCGCCTGGTTAAACGCCGACAATGAACGGTCCACCTGGTCCTGAACATATTCTTTGCCTGACGCGTAAGCGACGATATAGCGTGCCAGTGGACCCACTTCCATGGCGTGACCTTTCCAGCGAGGTGCTTTTATCCAACTGTACTTGGCGCTTTCGTCCAACTCTTTAATATTCGTTTTCGTGCCCTTGAAGTTTGGACCCAACTCGAATTTTGCTTCGGTTTCACCATCCCACGGATGCAGGCCTTTCGCCCCGTTGGCGTACTGATACCAGCTGTGATCAACGAACTCCTGAATTTCATTCGGGTCGCGAACATCAACCGGATGGACTTCATCCCAGTTGCCATTAATGATGGCGCCGGCGGGTAACAAGTCGGTAGATTTGTCACCCGGAACCACGGTATGTGTGCCGTAACACAGTACGTTAGACGCCGCCAGTCCACCACCGTGCAGCCAGTCTTTGTAAAGCGTGGCAATGGCAATAACATCCGGGATATACACATTTTTAATAAAGGCTTCCGCTTCGCGGATACGCTCTAGTACAAAGTTCAGGCTGGTCATATTTACCGGTGCACCTGAAGAGCCAGTGCCATCCAGATTTATTGCACACGGTACACCACCCACCATAAAGTTCGGGTGTGGGTTTTTGCCGCCGAAGATCGTATGGATCTTGACGATTTCTTTCTGCATATCCAGCGCTTCAAGGTAATGCGCCACGGCCATTAAGTCCGCTTCTGGTGGTAGTTTATAAGCCGGATTACTCCAGTAACCGTTGGCAAACAAGCCCAACTGACCACTTTCGATGAACTTTTTAATACGGGTTTGTACATCGCGGAAGTAACCCGGACTCGACATTGGATGAGTCGGGGATACTTTCTGTTGCAGTGCGGAGGTTGCCTTGGGATCCGCTTTTAATGCATTTACCGGGTTTACCCAGTCCAGTGCATGTAAATGATAGAAGTGCACGACGTGGTCGTGGATGTTTAGCGTTTTATCCATCAAATGACGGATAAGATGCGCGTTTAAAGGAATATTGATGCCTAATGCATCTTCTACGGCCCTGACACTGGTCAGCGCGTGACAGCCGGTACACACCCCACAAATACGTTCTACGAACGCCCAGGCATCACGTGGATCGCGACCTTTCAGAATCACTTCCAGACCACGCCACATGGTGCCTGTTGATACGGCGTTGCGGATGATATTGTTTTCATCAACATTCACCTCACAGCGCATGTGACCTTCGATCCGGGTAACCGGATCCACCACAATACGGCGTCCTGAGCTGTCTAATAATTTTGAATTTAACGGCGTATTCATTATTCTTATTCTCCCTTGTGCTGCGCGCGTTTTATCGCACTAACGGCAGCATGTGCAGCGATGGCCGCGCCAACACCACCCGCAACGGCAGTGCCTACTTCATCGGCATTCGATTCAATGCCAAACTGATTAATGTCGGTTAAACGGTCGTAGAAGGAGCCCTTGTCCCAAAAACCGTCTTCTGAGCAGCCGATACAACCGTGACCTGCCTGAATAGGGAATGATGTTCCTTCGTTCCAGCGTACTGTTGAACAGGCGTTATACGTAGTTGGCCCTTTACAACCTACTTTGTAGAGGCAGTAACCTTTGCGAGCGCCCTCGTCATCCCACTGCTCCACAAACTGGCCGGCATCGAAATGCGGACGGCGGTAACACTTATCGTGAATACGCTGGCTGTAGAACATCTTTGGACGACCCTGGCGGTCGAGTTCTGGCACTTTGCCAAAGGTCAGCATGTAGGTAATGACACCAGTCATCACCTCTGCGATAGGCGGACAGCCCGGCACTTTGATTATCGGTTTATCGGTAATCACCTTGTGGATGGGTACAGCCTGCGTCGGATTGGGACGCGCAGCCTGTACACACCCCCAAGATGCACAGGACCCCCAGGCAATGATCGCCGCCGCATCTTTTGCAGCGTGCTTCAGCTGATCTAAAAACGGCTTACCGCCAACAATACAGAACATGCCATCTTCGTTAAGTGGTGGATTTCCTTCCACTGCCAGAATGTACTTGCCCTTGTATTTTTGCATGGTTTCTTCAAGAATCGCTTCCGCCTGATGACCGGCAGAAGCCATCAACGTATCGTCGTAATCCAGCGAGATCATCGACAAAACAACATCTTTAACGAGGGGATGGGCGGAGCGAATAAACGACTCAGAACAACAAGTACACTCCAGACCGTGCAGCCACAACACGGGCGTCCGTTCCTTGGTTTCCATCGCGTGCGCGATGCGCGGAGCAAAGGCGGGCCCTAGCCCAAGAGCAGCAGCCGTTAAACTGCAATATTTTAGAAAACTACGACGGGTAATCCCCTGTCGACGCATAACTTCATAAAAGGTCTCTAATTGGGACATCTGGTCCTCCGGCAGTGATACCCGCTGAAGAAGCACTTACGCCAAATTTGCACAGCCTGTGGAGTCTGGTCTTGAGTTCTGATGTAAGCAATTTCAGCTATTATTGTTGTAATGTTCACATGCTGCTCTGCAAACACCAGACCAAAAATAATAACCATTAAATAACAATGACTTAATGCATTACAGTAGGGATAAGTGAAAAGCTAATTCACCTTTGGAGAGAAAAACGGAAGGTGTGTTTACACCTGGTTAACCCACTAACCAAGTGTAGATTGAGCGAGGGTCACTAACGCCTGACCAAAAGCAATCCCCCCATCATTGGCAGGCAAGGTTTTGTGGGTCAAAACAGTCAATCCCTGAGATTCCAGGCCAGTAATCAACCCATGAAACACCAATTGGTTTTGCATGACACCGCCCGATAGCGCCACCGCGTCAAATTCATACTCTTGTCGCAGATGATCGGTCATCGTAAGCAGTGCGTCCACAAAACCACGGTGGAAAGCGGCGGCAATACAGGCTTTATCACGGCCACTTGAGAGATCGTCCAATAGTGATTTCCACAGTAAAGCGGTGTTAATCAGGTTATTGTCGACGCTAAAAACATAGGGATCGGACTCAGCGGTGCACTGCCCGGCCAGCGTTTCCAATTGAATCGCTGCCTGCCCCTCGTAGCTGATATTGTCAGCCGAACATCCCAACGCCGCCGCTACGGCATCAAACAAGCGACCGGCGGAGCTGGTAATGGGCACGTTCAGTCCCTTCTCCAGCATCATCTCAAATGTTTGACACACTGGTGAACCCAGTTGTGGGATGATATTGGCAAAAGCAGTAATTTCCATTGCTGAGTAATGCTGACGAAGCTGTGCATACAAACACCGCCAGGGAGATTTTATAGCCTGCGCACCGCCAATAAGAGGAAACGGCGTAATTGAACCCACGCGTTCCATTGAGTGGTAGTCGCCGTACAGGAACTCTCCGCCCCACAAACTACCATCGGTTCCAAAACCAGTGCCATCCAGACAAATACCCAACACTTTTGGTGCGGTTCGCGGATATTGGTTATCCCCGAGGCAAGACGCAATGTGCGCGTGATGATGCTGTACCTTAAATAATGTCTTCCCTTGTTCAACCAGACTTTCTGCGTGTTTGGTAGACAGATATTCCGGATGCATATCACAGGCATAACGCTGGCTGTTAATATCGTACAACGACGTAAACAATGTTTGAGTATGCAGATACTGATCGAAGGTACTGGCATCGTGCAGGTCGCCCAAATGTTGCGTCACGATGGCTTTATTACCTTTCACCATACAAACCGTGTTCTTTAATTGCCCTCCCAGAGCAACCAGCGGTTCTTCCGCACTGAACCCGGGGGGTAATGGCAGACTTGTCGGCGCATAACCTCTTGCGCGCCTGAAAAGCTGGACGCCTTTGATGTCTGCTAACACCACCGAATCATCCAGTCGGTTGTGAATTGGCCTGTTGTGCAATAGCAGCAAGTCGGCAATGTCTTGCAATTGCTCTCTGGCATCGTGGTTAGTGATCGCTTGGGGCGAACCAGACCGATTGCCACTGGTCATCACCACGGGTATGTCCAGATGCACCATAAGTAACCAGTGAATGGGCGAATAAGGCAACATAAACCCAAGCATGCCCGTATCGGGTGCGACGGACGTTGCTATGGACGGTAGTATGGGCGGGGGTATGGAGGGTGCTATGGCCGGTGGAATGGATGGTACGATGGGGCGAGATAACGGATCTGAGATACGTTTTGGCATTAACACCACAGGTGCGGCCGGGCTGGAAAGCATGGCTTCTGCATGCTCAGACACAATGACATATTGCTTAATTGCCTCGGTAGATTGCGCCATTAATGCCAACGCTTTACCGGGGCGATGTTTGCGTACTCTTAATTGTTGGACGGCCTGCTCATTAGTGGCATCACACACCAAATGCATCCCACCAATGCCTTTCACTGCGACAATCTTGCCGTCTTTGATGGCTGCTGCCAGCACGGCAAACGGATCGGCGGCAGGAATAACGCTACCGTCTGATGATTCGAGCACACACTGAGGCCCGCAGTCCGGGCAAGCATTGGGTTGGGCGTGAAAGCGTCTGTCGGCCGGATTATCATATTCGCGCTGACAGGCATCACAAAGGTCGAATTCCGCCATTGTGGTTGACGCCCTGTCATACGGGATATGCTTAATAATACTCAGCCGCGGGCCACAGTTTGTGCAGTTTATAAAGGGATAGCCATAACGGCGATCGCTACTATTGTGAAGCTCTGACAGACAGTCAGTGCAAGTCGCCGAATCTGGTGCACAACCGGTACTCACTTCACCGGTTTGTGATGCAACAATATGAAAGCCACTGAATTCGGTGAAGCTCGCAGGCGCTGTAGTCACAGACTCTATAACAGCCAAAGGAGGATGTTCATTGCAGAGTCGCGCAGCAAAGCGTTCCGTTATTTCCGCGTTTGCAAGAATTTCAATCGTTACGCCCGCTGCATCGTTAAACACCTGACCGGCCAGCGCCATATCATTGGCTAATTGCCAGACAAATGGGCGAAATCCAACGCCCTGCACCACGCCACTAACGCGAAGCCTGCTTCCATTACACTGTGACACTAATGCACCGTACAGGCCATACAAGGATCAAATGAGCGGACAATGTGCTGAACTGATACTGGCGTTTTCTCGCCATCTATCACTGGCGCTCCCACCACCGCTTGTTCTAACGCACCGGGTTGCCCCGCCAAATCACGTGGAGAAAAATTCCAGCTGGTTGGCGCAATAATCTGATAGTTAGCAATTTTACCTTGCTTCACTTCAAGCCAATGACCCAGCGAACCTCTGGCGGCTTCAACAAGGCCTACACCAGATGCTTCAGACGGCATGTCACCGTGGTGACAAAATGGCGCTTTTGGATCGATCTGTTTCACCCACAGTTCCATTTGTGGCACCACAATAGCAATTTCCAGCAAGCGGGCAACAATGCGTGAAAACACATTTGCGCCATTGCGACCCACTAAATCCTTCGCCAGTGAATGGCCATTAATCACCTGTCGGGCTAATGGCCCCACCTCCATAACCTGCTGATTAAGGCGTGGTGATTTACACCAACTGTAGCCTGCTTCGTTATCAAGCGAAGGTACCGTTACACCTTGCGCGGGGAAATGACTCTTATGCGATTCGCTCATCCAACTGTGCGCATGGTCTTCGGTAATATCCTGCGTATCCAAAGGCACTGATGTGCCGCCGAACACACAGCCTTGTTTCCAAAGGTTCTTGCCGTGAACACGATAAGCGCCATAACTCAGGAACTGATCTGTTGCCCGCCCTAAAGCCTGTAATTCGAGCGAACGCGAGATGTGCAAAAACCGCCTGAAGTCGCTGGATTGCCAGGGCTGTTGCTCATGCCAGGCCCAAAGTTCTTTCTCACTGGATAGCTGTGCAATCGTCGCCAGCTCATCGCCGAACAGGGTAGTTTCCAGAAACTGTTTAAAACTGCCGATGATAGCAAGTAAACGGATCCGCTCTTTTGCTTCGATAGCCTTCGCTACTCCACCCGGCTGTAGGCTTAAGGTGTGAGGCCACTTACCCGCCATTATGCCCATAAGATGCAGGAAATCAGCTCTGGCTGGTAGCATTTGTGCAGATGCTGTGCCTGAAGTGGATTTAAATCGTGCGTAAATAGGTTCGAACCAGTCTTGCTGTTGATATACGTCGCGAGCAAAGTCCGGCATGAAAAACAAATAAAAATGCGTAAGTAAATCTGTAATATTTTCGTTAGCCAATACCAGATTCGTACACAACTCGCCGTTTAGCGGCATGCTCAACTGCATGGCATCCGCCAGCGCCCTTGCACTGGCTACTGATTGAGTCACTGAACAAATACCGCAAATTCGGGGCGTATACACCAGCGCATCCATGGGCTTGTGGCCTAATAGGATACGCTCAAACCCGCGGTAAAGCGGTGAGTTCACTTCAGCACTGACAACTTTATTTTCGGCTATGTCCAAGGTGATTTCCAAATCACCCTCAACCCGGTTAAACGGTCCGGCAACAATACGGCTCATAAATGGCTCTTAGTCTTTGCGCTTGTGAATAGTGGGAGGGTAAATTAATTGCTCTGAAATGGCATTCTTTTTTAACCGCTCCGGCGTGGCCGCTTTCGACAGTGAAGCTAACGCCACAAACCAGGCTTTAGGCATATCGGTAGGTAAACCAACCGGTATGCCAGCCACTTTAGGCGTTTTGCAGAAACTGTGTCCCGGCTCTTCAAATTCTGGCGCGGTACAGTTAATACAAGGATAGCCACCGTTGGTGCAGGAGCCCTGCCCGTTCCACGGCCGGGTATTGCAGTCAGCATGAGCCTGAGTGCCTTTACAGCCCATATTCTCCATCATGCAGCCACGATCGCCCATGTCTACCGCACTGGCTTTGTATTCGTAAAATTCATTGCGGGAACACCCATGATGTACCAGATGATCCGCATACATCCGAGGACGACCAAACTTGTCCAGATTGTCATCCTGGTGCTCGCCCAGCGCAATGCTCATAAGGGTTTCTGTGACCCAATCAGGATGGGTTGGACAGCCAGCGATATTGACAACCTGCTGACCACTGCCAGACACAAAATCGTTACCTAACAAGCCGCCACGAATCTCACCATCATATTGCAGACCGGTAGCATCCGTATCGTTAGCGCCTGCGGCAGTTATACCGCCATAGGCTGCGCAAGACCCTACCGCTACGGTATAAGTTGCCTTTTCAGCGAGTGCTTTTACCCATTCAATCATGGGCTTTCCTGTTCCCCCCATAATGTGGAACTTGCCGGTTCCGAGGGGGCCGGTCATCATCGAGCCTTCAATACACAGAATATCCAGTGAAATATCGCCGGCAAGAATACCATCCAGCATTTCGATACATTCGTGCCCACTCGCTTCACTTAACGATGGATGCCACAACAGGTTAATCCCGGCGTTTTCAAATAGGCTGAGGAGGTTCGGCGATTCGGCGTTTAACAATGACATCGAACAGCCGCCACAACCGCCTGATTGCAACCATAACAAGTTAAGCACTAACTGACTCCTGGTTAGGTAGGTAAACGCTGGCTACTACGCCACCGTCTGGCCGGTTTTCAATACTCAACTCACCATCGTGCTGTGAAACAATGCCATAACTGATTGATAAACCTAATCCTGTACCCATGCCCACTGGCTTTGTGGTGTAGAAAGGCTCAAAAATCTGTGCCGAATCCTTGTCGCTAATCCCCGGTCCGGTGTCTGTTACCACCAGCATTACACCAACGTTGTCTGCCTTTGCACTTAAACCTAAACAACGAACAGGACTTTCCGCCATAGCATCAACAGCATTTTCAATTAAATTCACCACAACCTGATGTATCTGGCCTGCATGACCATAGGCGTTAAGTGGATTGGGTAACTGATCGTCAATATCTACAGTAAACCGGGTTTCCTTCATAATCCAATGCAAAGCGGTATGCACGACATGGCGCAAATCAAATAAGGCTTTCTCGGATACCTGCGTGGAAGAAAACTGGCGCAAGTCATTAACAATCTCTTTGACTCTGTCGGCCCCTTCCATTGTGCCATCGACCAGCGAGTTGAGATCTTTTATGGCTTTATCCAGCCGCAGTTGCTCTCGCATATCGCGCAGTTTGTCACGGCTTTCCCCTTGAGCAACCGCATCAAAGTAGGTGCTGAGTTTGTCGGTATACCGGCGCAGTACATGCATATTGCCATAAACAAAGCTAATGGGATTATTCAGCTCATGAGCAACACCAGCAACAAGGCGACCAAGTGACGCCATTTTCTCAGACTGAATCAACCGTTGTTGTGCAATTTGGAGTTCCGCGTGGGCGGTATTCAGTTCTTTGTAGGCACGTTGAAGTTCGCCCAGCGCCCTGCCTACCAACACCATGCCAACACTTTTGCCACGGTGGTTTAGTCTTGCCGTACAGTTTACCGACAACGGCACCTTGCCGTCTTTGCCTTGAATTTCTATTTCAAAATCGCGGATGGGCTGCGCCTGTATTCTGGCTCTGAAGGTCTGAAATTTTTCGCGGTAATCTTCGTCTATAAAGGTCAGTAATGACCGTCCGAGCAAGGCCTCCTGAGCTTCTCCAACCAGTTCGGTGAGCGCGCGATTCACGCCCTCAATTACCCCATCATTATCGCAAACAATTAACACGTCATTCATTGCACTTTGAATACTGTCAGAAAAACTCTTGGCTTCTTCTAACTCAACATTCTTTTGTTCAACTTCCACCTGTGAATGCACCAGATCAGCATACGCCTCATCCATCTTCTGGATAACACTGACCCAGGCATCCTCGCTCTGGATACTTTGTAATGACAGTGTGTTTAATGAATCACTCATACCGGCAACGTGTGGTTCCTCATAGCGGCACTATACCGTTTATTTGTCTTGCGAGTAAACCTGTGCAGATCCATTAGCGATTTTGTTAAAAACAAAAAACCCGCCAGAAGGCGGGTTTTTTAAACGTCTACTGTAATCCAGAAATTACTTAGCCGCTTTACGCGCTTTTGCTTCTTCGATTACTTTCTCAGATACGTTTTGTGGACATTGTGAGTAGTGGCTGAATTCCATAGAGAACTGACCACGACCTGACGTAATAGTACGCAGGTGACCAATGTAACCAAACATCTCTGACAGAGGTACGTCAGCTTTAACGCGAACACCTGTTGCGCCAGCTTCTTGATCTTTGATCATACCGCGACGACGGTTCAGGTCACCAATCACGTCACCTACGTTGTCATCCGGAGAGAACACGTCAACTTTCATGATTGGCTCAAGGATCTGAGGACCCGCTTTTGGCATAGACTGACGGAATGCACCTTTCGCTGCAATTTCGAACGCGATTGCTGATGAGTCAACTGCGTGGAAACCACCGTCAAACAGCTCAACCTCAACGTCCAGTACCGGATAACCAGCCAATGGACCCGCACCCATCATAGACTTAAAGCCTTTCTCGATGGCTGGGAAGAATTCCTTAGGAACGTTACCACCCACAACGGTAGACTTGAACGTAAAGCCAGAGTTAGTTTCTCCTGGACGGATGCGGTAATCAATCTTACCGTACTGACCAGAACCACCAGACTGCTTCTTGTGCGTGTAGCTATCTTCAACTGCTTGCGTGATAGTTTCACGATAAGCAACCTGAGGCTGACCAACTAACAGCTCTACGCCGTAAGTACGCTTCAGAATGTCTACTTTGATGTCTAAGTGCAGCTCACCCATACCTTTCAGGATGGTTTCGCCAGAATCTTCATCAGTTTCAACCTGGAACGTTGGATCTTCTGCTACCAGTTTACCGATAGCAATAGACATCTTCTCGTTTGCGCCTTTGTCTTTTGGCTTAACAGCAATAGAGATTACCGGCTCAGGGAAAATCATTGGCTCAAGTGTACAAGGTTTGTTTGGATCACACAGAGTGTGACCAGTTTGTACGTTCTTCATACCTACGATTGCGATGATGTCACCAGCTTGAGCAGATTGCAGTTCTGTACGCTCGTTCGCGTGCATTTCTACCATGCGGCCAACACGTTCTGTTTTACCTGTTGCAGAGTTCAGGATGGTATCACCCTTCTTCAGCTTACCAGAGTAAATACGTACGAAAGTCAGGGCACCGAAACGGTCGTCCATGATCTTAAACGCTAACGCGCGGAACGGCTCGTCTTCAGACACAATGGCTTTTTGACCAGTAGGTTCACCTGTTTCTTCGTCAGTCAAATCCTGTGGATCAACTTCGGTTGGGTTTGGCAGGAAGTCAACAACCGCATCCAGAACTAACTGAATACCTTTGTTTTTGAACGCTGAACCACAGTAAGTTGGGAAGAATGCCAGGTCACGTGTACCTTTGCGAATACAACGCTTCAGGTCTTCCAGAGACGGCTCTTCGCCATCCATGTAAGCCATCATTACTTCGTCGTCCTGCTCAACAGCAGTTTCGATCATTTGCTCGCGGAATTCCTGAGCTTTTTCAACCATATCAGCAGGAATATCAACAATTTCGTAGTTTTCTGGCAGACCTGAGTCATCCCAAATGTACGCTTTCATGTCCAACAGGTTAACAACACCTTTGAACTGATCTTCGATACCGATTGGCAGAGTCATTACTAACGGGTTAGCCGCCAGTACTTTTTTAACCTGTCCAACAACGCGGTAGAAGTCTGCACCCATACGGTCCAGTTTGTTTACGAAGATTACACGCGCAACTTCTGAATCGTTAGCATAGCGCCAGTTGGTTTCAGACTGTGGCTCAACGCCGCCTGAACCACAGAAAACACCGATACCACCATCCAATACTTTCAGTGAACGGTAAACTTCAACGGTGAAGTCAACGTGTCCGGGAGTATCGATGATGTTCATGCGGTGGTTTTTCCAGAAACAGGTAGTCGCAGCAGACTGGATAGTAATACCGCGCTCAGCTTCCTGTTCCATAAAGTCAGTCGTTGACTCACCGTCGTGTACTTCACCGGTTTTATGGATTTTACCGGTAAGTTTCAAAATACGTTCTGTAGTGGTGGTTTTACCCGCGTCTACGTGGGCGAAAATACCAATGTTTCTGTAAAGGGATAAGTCTGCCATTAGTTCACTTTCAATAGGTTCAGAATAAAAAAACGGCGGGATTATAAAGGATTTCGCTACCAGATTTACAGTCCTTTATGAAAAAAGACTGCAACTAATCTGAAGAAATCGATTCTTACCCCACCTAACCTGATGATATATCATCATAAATTCTTATAAAGCACGAATTACTGTTACGGTCACTTCGTCTCTATCATGGTAAAGATGCCGGACAATCATACTCGCCCGAATCTTTTGCTCAGCCAGTTGCGCCTTCACCGACTGAATCGCGGCGTATACGGTCTCATATCGCCGTTTCATCGGCAACTTTAAGTTAAATATGGCGTGATTTGTCCAGCCTTTGCACAACCAGCTGGCCATTAAATCGGCAACCCGATCTGGCTTTTCAATCATATCACACACCAGCAATTCTACCTGACCAAATTTTGGCTTATATTTAAATCCGTCTTCCGGACGGTAATCCACCAGCCCGGTAGCCATTAAATGTTCGGCCATTTTACCGTTATCTACCGCTTCCACGTGCATTTCGCGCGAGACCAACTGGTAAGTCCATCCTCCCGGACACGCACCAAGGTCTACCGCTCTGGCACCAGGACGGCAAATGGCTTCCCGTTGTTCATCGGTCAGCATGAGTAACAGCGCTTCTTCCAGTTTTAATGTAGAACGGCTGGGTGATTGCGACGGGAACTTCAACCTGCAAATTCCGTTGGCAAACGGACTGCGTCCACGTGCATCACTCACCCCGATAATACAGCGGTCGGTATCGGTAAAGAACACATGCATGGCAGGCAGCTTTGGCTGTTCAGCCTTAGTTAACCAGCCTTGCTTGCGAAACGCCTGGCGCATAGGTACCGCTATCTTTTTACACAGCTTAGCCAGCTCTTTGCCCGCTTCAGTATCAGCATGTTCAACAAATAGAAGACCACAACGCGGTACATCCGCTATCTCAGCCAAAGTGGCAATGATAGGGCCAATGCGATCGCTTTTATCCTGTATACCGACTTCACCCACAATTCGAAAAAGCTGCCGGGCGAATATAGTCTGATTAACAGGCAATGTATTCACGAGTGTTGCCGCATCGGCATCCTGATGGAATACAAATTTTACATAACCTTCATTGGCTTTAAACTGCGGATAGCCATACACTCCCTTGTCAGTGCCGAGAGCCAACAGCTCGTTCCCTAAATCGACTTCATAGCCAGGCCGACAATAGGCTAAAACACTACTCATTGGTTTCTGTTCCTTTTACGAAAGCGACAACCATACAAGTCCATCCCACCATTAAACACAATCCCCCCAGCGGGGTGACAGGCCCCAACCAGGTGTGACCGGTAAAAATCAATAAATACAGGCTGCCACTAAACAGCACTACACCAGCAATAAAACCTGCCACAGCACGGCTTAGCCAAACCTCACTGCCAAACGGGATTAATGCAGAGGCCAACAAAATCGCTAACGCGTGGTACATCTGGTATCGAACGGCAATCTCAAATGTATTGAGTGCGCCGCTGTCCAGTACCTGCTTAAGCCCATGTGCACCAAAGGCTCCCAGCACAACTGCTGTTAACCCCAGCACACCGCCAATGACTAAACGTGTTTTCATTGTTGTTCTCTAATAAATGTTGCACAGCGCTGCGCTGCGCTGGCGATATGTGCGGACTGTGTAAAACCACTGGCCTTACGCGGTTTAAAACTGTGATCACCATCGGTAAGATAGAGTGTACTGATACTCTCTGACAGTGAATAACCTTCAACTTCCTGCCGATTGCCAAACGTATCGCGCTCCCCCTGCACAATGAGCAGCGGTTTCTGAAACTGCTTCAAATGTTCCGTGCGCAGCTTCTCCGGCTTACCTGGCGGATGGAAAGGGTAGCCCAGCGCGATTACCCCGACAGCATCAGTATCATGAGCGATTAGCGTGGCAACACGTCCTCCCATACTCTTACCGCCAATAAATAAAGGCGCATCAGGCCATTTATGTAACGCTTGTTCAATCACATTCTTAAAATGTGCTTCGAGCTTCGGCATGCTGTCTGGTGGCCGCTTTTTACCGGCATCAGCTATCTGTGTCATGTATGGGAAATTAAAACGCACCACCCGCACATCCAGCTCGCTCAGTTGCGTGGCCATGTCCTGCATAAAATCCGATTCAGCTCCGGCCCCGGCGCCATGTGCCAGTAACAATGTTACTGTTGGAGTAGCTGATTCGGTAACCCACCAGTTACACATAGGCTTGTTCTTCTTTTACCAATTGCATTACCCAACTGCGAAATGCCGCAATTTTTCCCATATCAGCCTGTCCTTCATGACACACCATATAATAGGCGTCGCGGCTTTCCAGTTTTTCTTCAAACGGCATGATCAGTCGGCCCGCATCCAGTTCCGGTTTGGCCAGTACTGAATTACCCAGCGCTATGCCCTGCCCTAAGGCTGCCGCCTGCATCACCATCATCGAGTGACTGAATACCGGCCCCTGATTCACATTTACGCCAAATACGTGAAAGTGCTTCAACCACATTTTCCACATTGCACGGCTTGAATCGTGTAACAGAACATGATGTTTCAGATCAGCCAGGGAGTTTAACGGCTTGCTCCCCTGAAACAAACTGGGGGAACACAAAGGCGTTAAAAATTCTGTGTGTAACTTGTCGGCCTGAATGCCACTCCAGCGTCCGCGTCCATAATAAATAGCAACGTCGATATCGTCTGCCAGAAACCCTTCATCGAAATCCACGGCTTTAATTCGCACGTCAATATCCGGGTGAGCAATACTGAACTTACTGATCCTGGGCACCAGCCACTGGCTCGCAAAACTAGGGGGCGTGGCTACCGTAATGGCGCCTTTGCTACCTCTGGCCAACAAACGCTCAGTTGCATCCTGCAAGGATTTGAATATATCTTTGAGCTCTAAAAAATACGCCTGCCCTTCTTCCGTAAGCAACAAGGTGCGGTTTCTGCGAATAAACAGCTTCAGCGATAAGAAATCTTCGAGTGCCTTAATTTGATGGCTCACTGCCGCTTGTGTCACAAACAGTTCATCTGCTGCCCGGGTAAAGCTCAGATGGCGCGCGGCCGCCTCAAAGGACTTCAGGGCATTTAGTGGAGGGAGACGTCGGTGCATTGCAGCGCTATCCAGTATGACAAACAGGTGACAAACCCATTAATTTTTCTAATTTGAAACGTGTAATTTTTTTCATTTTTCAGCACCACAATTACTGTTTACTATTTACCCGAAATTAAAAAACCTCTTTAAAAGACAAGAGGTTAAAACTCATAAATATTGTTAAATTTTTACAATATTTATACAAACAATACTATTAATTTAATTAGGTGTGAATATGACTAAAACAATTTTAACAAACATCGCGCTAAGCGCGGTAATACTACCATTTTTTTCCAATGCCAGTGAAGTTACAACCGTTAATCCGGCGGTAACCCCTGCCGCTTTCACGATCACAGTTGAATTACCGACGCCGGTAATCGACACGTCGGTAAAAGTGCAAGCACAACAAAACCTGCTGACCGATCAGTTCAATCTGGAAAACATAGAAAAAGCGCTATTGGTAAATCTAAACGAAGCGCAACCAACGCTTAATTCGGCTACACGCGCTGAATAAAAACACCATTTCACACCTGCCGTATGCTCTGCAGTCATCTGCAGAGCATATCAGGTCGCGAAATTCTGCTAATTAGTTTGCACTGGTATCCAGTGGCGCAAACCCTTTCACCAGTTCGTCAAGCGCTTTCATTTGAGTCAGATACCCTTCCAACTTGGAAAGAGGTAACGCACACGGACCATCGCATTTAGCTTCATCCGGGTTCGGGTGAGATTCGATAAATAATCCAGCCAGGCCTAACGCCATACCACTTCGAGCCAGTTGAGCGGCTTGTGCACGACGACCATCGGCAGACGTTTCACGCCCCCCCGGCATTTGTAACGCATGTGTCGCATCGAAAATCACCGGCGCATATTCTTTCATAGCGTCCATACCCAGCATGTCTACTACCAGATTGTTATAGCCATAGCAGCTGCCACGCTCACACAGGATCACATTGTCATTACCCGCTTCACCTATCTTTTTAATGATATGGCGCATTTCGTGAGGAGCCAGGAATTGCGGCTTTTTCACGTTGATCACAGCACCTGTTTTTGCCATAGCAACCACAAGGTCTGTCTGTCGCGCCAAAAAGGCCGGTAATTGGATCACGTCTACTACTTCAGCAACGGGTGCAGCCTGATAGGGTTCATGGACATCGGTAATTAACGGTACGTTAAAGGTAGATTTGATTTCTTCAAAAATCTTCAGTCCTTCTTCCATACCCGGGCCGCGAAACGATGTAATAGACGAACGGTTGGCTTTATCAAAAGACGCTTTAAATACATAGGGAATATTGAGTTTTTGGCACACTTCAACGTAATGCTCAGCAATACGCATTGCCAGATCACGTGATTCCAGTACGTTCATACCGCCAAATAAAACAAATGGCTTATCATTCGCGACAGTGATGTTACCCACTGTAACCTGCGAAATTTGAGTCATGATAATGTGTCCTGTGAGGAGTAATATTTATAAAAAGAATACGGTTTTGGTTACAGCAATCTTAGCAGTAAGCGCCAGCACTACCAGGGCACCGGCAAATCCGCCCCATTTTTTAACTGCGGTGGTTGATTTCAGAGCTACCATGCCAAACAAAATATAGGCTATGACGCCAATTACCTTGGCCGTTAGCCAACCGTTAACTAACGGGTACTGAGATAAAATAATGCACAACCAGATAGCGCTTGCCAGCAAGACGGTATCAATAACGTGTGGAACGATCTTCACCCATTTTTTTTGCAAAAAATCCGGCTTGAGCTGGCCATAGATAAAACGAAAAACAAACAACAGCACACTGATTCCCACTGCGGTCATGTGCAGGTGCTTCGCCATCATGTACATTTTACTTCCTTAATTTAGTTTGATTTACCGGGGTATTGTTGCTGAATTGCCACAAACTTGTCGATATTTTCCATAAATATTTGCATTAGCGAAGGATCAAACTGTTTCCCCGCCGCAGCTTGCATCGCGTCCTTCACTTGGTCGATTGGCCAGGCTGGCTTGTACACTCTTTCATTAAACAGCGCATCAAAGGTATCAAGGATCGCCATTAACCGGCTTTCAATGCTAATTTGTTCACCCTGAAGCCCGTCAGGATAGCCCTGACCATCCCAGCGTTCATGGTGGTGCCGGGCCAACTGGGCGGCAAGTTTAATAATCGGCCGCTTGGAATCCTTGAACACCTGATAACCAAATTCCGCATGCATCTGAATCTGATGAAACTCATCATCGGTTAACGATTCAGACTTATTGAGGATAGCTCGCGGCACATAAGAGTTACCCACATCGTGCAATGGCGCTGCCATTAGTAACATTTGCAGATCGCGGTCGTCCATGCCCGCCTCAATGGCGAAGGTTTCAGTCATGGCCACGATCCGCTTAACATGATTGCCGTCGAGCTCACGGCCATCTAACGCCTGCCCGAGCCGCTGCACGATTTCATTTTGTGTATCATGAACTTCCCGGGTGTTTAGTAAATTATCAAAGGCGATTTGCACATTTTCAGAAAACTTGCGAACCAGACGAATATCCATTTCGTTTACTGGTCGGGGTAAGCCAGTAAGAAACAATAGCGAACCGCGGTTTACATTGCTTTTGCAATAAGCGACCAGGTGTTCTTCTGCATATACCACTTCCTTGCGTTGCAACGCCTGTCTGCACAAATCATATTCAAAATCAGACAGCGATTCACGTAGCCGTCCTCCTTCTTTGCCGGCGTATTCACCATTACCGGCAAAAATGTATAAATCACCAAGTGTCCCTATCGGTTTGGACACCGCGATCGCTGAGGTAATGTAGGCAGCATTTTTTGCGCCGCCCAGAATAGACGCCAGTTGTTGAATTAATCCCTGCATAAATCGCTCAAGAGAGCGTGACGAAAACAAATCTGCTGAAGCATCGATGATCTTTTCCAATCCCGCTCTTGCTTCTTCAATCACAATGATATCGCGGTAGGAACGCAGTGCAGCGATAATAACGGTAAAGAGTTTTTGAGCGGTGAGTTCAGTTTTCGATTTGTAATCATTAATGTCGTAGTTAATGATTACGTCTTTCTCAGGCGCCTGGCCTGGCTGACCGGTACGTAGAATAATGCGCGTAAAATGGTTTTCTAAATCGTTTCTGATGTAATCTGCAACACGCAAACCAGCATCATCAGATTCCATTACTACGTCCAGCAGCACCACTGCGATGTCGTTGTGCTCGCGGAACATACGACGGGCTTCTTCGCCATCGTAGGCACTTAAAAAGGTGAGCGCGCGACCATTTAACGTAAAATCATTTAAAGCCAGCCGGGTTACGGCG
The DNA here is from genome assembly GCF_006494365.1 of Aestuariibacter sp. GS-14. Classification (GTDB taxonomy): domain Bacteria; phylum Pseudomonadota; class Gammaproteobacteria; order Enterobacterales; family Alteromonadaceae; genus Alteromonas; species Alteromonas mangrovi. The sequence goes on along the minus strand of NZ_VHIP01000002.1, from coordinate 32,162 downwards.
TGAACCTCAGGCTCGTCGTCAACAATCAACACCTTCCAGTAACCGAGTTCTCCCTGCTCTGGCTCGTCATCTTCTTCTACAAACAAAACATCATCATCGTTCATTTAACGCATCCCTTTAATGTCTTATCAACCATATGGGCCACCCTGACTACTTAGCGTGCAGCGTGTTAAAGCTGGCTTAACTACGTACTGGCAATACTCGCCGACTTACCACTTTTTCAGACACATATCATATAGTTATACAAGCCGTCGACTCAGAAGTATAGTGCATTGGCGAGAACTGTCCAAAACCTTATTCTATCCACTGTCCAAGGGTAATGCGATTGTGTCCGTTGAGGTCTTGTATGGCCTTACAGCCCGAAAAACCGCGTTGTTGCATGAGCGATTTTACTGCCTGATGTTGCGTATGACCATGTTCAATTAATAACCAACCGCATTGCGCCAACCGCTCTGGTGATTCAGCCACAATATGCCGGATGTCGTCCAGACCATCATCTCCCGCAGTTAACGCCGAATGAGGCTCGAATCGAACGTCACCTCGCCGCAAATACGGACTATCAGATTCTACGTAGGGAGGATTAGTCACGATCAAATCGTATCGCACATCACTTGGAAGCGCGCTAAACCAATGACTTACCTGCCACTCAACACCGTCGATGTGATTCAACAAGGCATTACTTTTTGCCAGACTAATGGCGTCAGCAATGCGATCAACACCTGTAATTTTCCAACCAGGGCGCTCATAAGCCAGCGCCAGCGCAATCGCGCCGGTCCCCGTGCCTAAATCGCATACCCTGGCATTGGCTGGAATTTCCAGTGCCAATGCAGCTTCTACAAGGGATTCGGTTTCTGGTCGGGGTATTAACGTTGTGGCATTACACTGTAATAGCAAATCCCAGAACTGACGTTTACCAGTGAGGTAGGCTACCGGAATACCCTGTTGGCGTTGTTCCACTAAGCGAACCAGCGCTGCATGTTGAGCCAGAGAAAGTAACTTCTCCGGCCAGGTATATAAGTAGCTCTGCTGGCAATCCAGCACATGACATACCAACACACGGGCATCCACCGCAGGCGACTCCCCATCTTGTAGAGAGTGCACCGCCCAACGGATTGCGTCAGAAATGGAAATACCCGGATCGGCGGACACTTAGTTATCTGCCAGAGACGCCAATAGATCGGCCTGATGTTCCTGACGAATAGGCTCAATTAACGCACCTAAACTGCCTTCCATTACTTCGTCAAGGCGGTATAAGGTAAGGTTGATACGGTGATCAGTAACCCGTCCCTGTGGGAAGTTATACGTGCGAATTCGTTCGGAACGGTCGCCACTGCCTACCAGATTTCGACGTGTTGACGCTTCTTCTGCTGCGCGCTTATCCTGCTCCATCTGATTCAGGCGAGCTTGCAATACCGACATCGCTTTAGCGCGGTTTTTGTGTTGTGAACGTTCATCCTGACATTCCACTACCACGCCGGTTGGTAAGTGGGTTACGCGAATGGCCGAGTCGGTTTTGTTAACGTGCTGACCACCCGCACCCGAGGCGCGAAAGGTGTCTACACGTAAATCGGCCGGGTTAATTTCAATGGCCTCAGATTCGGGAATTTCAGGCAGTACGGCAATGGTACAGGCTGACGTATGAATACGCCCTTGCGACTCAGTTTCAGGCACACGCTGAACCCGGTGACCACCTGATTCAAATTTTAGAATGCCATACACACCATCACCCGACACATTGGCAATGACTTCTTTGAAGCCACCGTGTTCGCCTTCGTTTGCACTGATCAATTCTACCCGCCACCCCTTAGTTTCTGCGTAGCGGCTGTACATACGGAATAAATCGCCAGCAAAAATCGCCGCTTCGTCTCCGCCTGCACCAGCGCGAATTTCCAGGAAGCAGCTGTGATCGTCATTTGGGTCACGAGGTAATAACAGGATTTGCAGTTCAGATTCCAGGCGCTCTATTTCTAATTTAGCCGCCTTAATCTCTTCCTGGGCCATTTCACGCATTTCAGCATCGTCTTCCTGCAGCATTTCCTGAGCAGAAGCCAGATTATCTTCTGCCTGACGATACGCATTAAATCCCGCCACCACGTCTTCTAACTGGCTGAACTCTTTAGACAGCGCCCGGAATTTATCCTGGTTGCTAATCGTGCCAGGATCACCCAATAATGCCTGCACCTCGGCAAAGCGTTCAACGAGGTTTTCCAATTTTCGGACTACGGATTCTTTCATATTATTCCTGATATATGTGTAACGATTACCTGTTGTCAGGATTGTCCAGTTCAAACGCCTTTGCCAGCCAGCGGGTGGTGCGTTGATCAACCTGAGTTGAGGCATCACGCAACGCTCGGGTCGGTGCGTGAAGTAATGCATTGGTTAATTTATAGGCCAGTTCTTCCACTACGTCTTGTGCTGTCTGGCCTTCCTGTAGTTGTTTTAACGCTTTGTCGAGTAATTCCTGTCTTTGCTGATTTCCGCGATCGCGGTACTGTTTAACCAGATCAACACTCTGACGGGACTGCTGCCATTGTAAAAAGCTTCCAACCTGCTGCTCAATAATTACCTGCGCCTGCGCAGCGGCCTGTTCACGCGACGCCATGTTTTGCTGCACGATATGTTGCAAATCATCCACGGTATATAAATAGGCGTCACCTAATTCATTTACCTGTGCTTCAATGTCACGTGGCACCGCTAAATCCACCATAAACATGGGTAAATTGCGGCGTTGCTTGAGTGCGTCTTCAACCATCCCTTTGCCTATCAGCGGCAATTGGCTGGCTGTTGAACTGATCACAATGTCAAATTGATGCAGTTTTTCGGGCAGTTGACTCAGGGTCATCACTTCAGCGCCCAACGCCCCTGCCAGATTTTCAGCACGCGCCAGTGTCCGGTTGGCAACAGCCAGTCGTTTAACGCCCTGCTCTTTCAAATGCTGCGCTACCAGCTCAATGGTTTCACCTGCGCCCACTAATAAGACCGAGCGTTCAGGTAGCCGGGCGAATATATGTTTGGCCAACTGCACCGCTGCATACGCCACAGACACCGCATTAGCCCCAATTTCTGTCTCACTGCGCACACGCTTGGCTACAGTAAAGGTATGCTGGAACAGTTTGTCAAACTGCGTACTGACTAACCCTGAGTGACGGGCATGGTTATAGGCTTGTTTTATCTGCCCCAGAATTTGTGGTTCACCCAATACCAGAGAATCCAGCCCGCACGCTACCCGCATAATGTGTTCAATGGCAGCGTTTTGCTCATAGATGTATGCGTTGGCAATCAGTTGCTGGCGATCAACGTTGTGAAATGAGGCAAGCCAGTCGATTAACCTGTCTGTATCCACTTTATCGGCAGCCACATAAAGCTCAGTCCGGTTGCAGGTAGATACAATCACCGACTCTTCAACGCCATCGAAGGATTTTAACGATGACAGCGCCTCAACCAGCGAATCCGGTGTAAACGCGACTTTTTCACGCAGTTCTACCGGTGCAGTTTTGTGGTTTATTCCGAGGGCAATCAGGGTCATGAGGTTCGACAACAGCTATAATGGAGCGGCATTGTACGAAAAACCCAAAATGATTGAAAGTGCTGGTAGTTCTATGTTCCACTATCGTTTTAATAGAATTTTTAGGTTTGACCGTGTTTCGACGCCTTTTTGTCTGGTTTTTCATCATTGTTGTGAGTGGCTGTGCAACACGCCTGCCACAACCGGAAGGTACGGTAGATTTACCCGAACAGCTAGCCAGACTCAACAAAATGGAAGTCTGGACAATCAGTGGCAAGCTGGCAATTAAACATCCGGATCAATCATTAAGTGCCAATCTTCGCTGGCAAACTCAGCAACAAGATTTTGAATTCCGCTTGAGTAATTTTCTGGGAATGACGCTGGTAGACATGCAGAACTCCCGCGACGGTGCGGTACTGGAGGCGGATGGAGAAACGTATCGCGACCCCAGCGCCAGTTTATTGCTTTATCAGATGACGGGCTGGGACATTCCGGTTAATCAGCTGTTGAGCTGGATAAAAGGTGTCCCCAAAGCCACTGATTCTTATCAGTTGGACGAAAACGGACTGGTTTCAATGTTAAAACCAGCCTGCCAGCGATGTGCAGGATGGATAGTTAATTACAGCAAATATCAACAGGTTGACGATGTGTGGTTACCCCATGCCCTTACGTTAACCAATCCACAGCAACCCGAACACCTGATTAAAATCCGAATAGATAAATGGAAAATCAATTAACCCCTGACTGGTGGCCAAGTCCCGCCAAACTCAATTTATTTTTGCATATTCTGGGGCGTTATCCGAATGGCTATCATCAATTACAAAGCCTGTTTCAAATGCTTGACACGGGCGATAGGCTAGCATTCAACATAAACTCTACCGGCAAGATCAGCATCAAACCCGACATTCCCGGAGTGAATACCGAGGATAACTTAATTTACCGCGCTGCGCGGTTACTGCAGGACCACTGCCCTCATCCTTTTGGTGCTGATATTTTGTTGGACAAACAATTACCTATGGGCGGTGGCATTGGTGGTGGATCATCAAATGCGGCAACCACTCTGGTTGCATTAAATCATTACTGGCAATGTGGCCTTAGCACGACTAAACTGGCTGAACTAGGCTTGAAACTAGGTGCCGATGTTCCGATTTTTGTACACGGGAAAACTGCATTTGCAGGCGGCGTAGGTGAAGATATTTATCCTACAACGTTGCCAGAGCAACCTTATTTAGTAGTGTTTCCGGGCGTTCACGTAGGCACGGCAGAGGTTTTCGGCCATCCTGATTTGCCAAGAAACACGCCGTCGATGCAGTGGTGCGATTACGATTTTGAGTCAACCCGTAATGATTGCCAGCTAATTGTATGCAATGCGCATCCGGAAGTTGCAAAATTATTACAGTGGTTGGTACACTACGCACCGTCGCGGATGACGGGCACGGGCGCGTGTGTATTTGCCAGATTTGAGACAGTAGGTCAGGCCTTGGATGTGCAAAAAAAATTGCCGTCAACATGGTCGGGATTCGTCGCAAATGGTGTGAATATTTCGCCGCTTTTACTAAAATTAGAACAAGTGTCACAAGCCTGACGACAACAATTTGATGGGGTATAGCCAAGTTGGTAAGGCAGCGGGTTTTGATCCCGCCATCCGTTGGTTCGAGTCCAGCTACCCCAGCCACCTCCTACTATTAAAGCACCGAGGAAACACTTGTGCCAGACATGAAGCTCTTTGCAGGTAACGCGATTCCTGAATTAGCCCAGAAAGTTGCCGATCGCCTTTATACTAAGCTTGGCAATGCCACCGTCGGCCGTTTTAGTGACGGCGAGATCGCAGTAGAAATTCATGAAAACGTCCGTGGTTCGGACGTTTTTATTATCCAGTCTACCTGCGCGCCCACCAATGATAACCTGATGGAACTGATCGTGATGATCGACGCTCTGCGCCGCGCATCAGCGGGTCGTATTACTGCGGTTATCCCGTACTTTGGCTATGCCCGTCAGGACCGTCGAGTTCGCTCTGCGCGTGTACCGATTACCGCCAAAGTGGTTGCGGATTTCCTGTCAAATGTAGGCGTTGACCGCGTGCTTACTATCGACCTGCACGCTGAGCAGATCCAGGGCTTCTTTGATGTACCGGTAGACAACGCTTTCGGTACACCCATTTTGTTAAACGACATGGTGCAGCGTGATTTCGTTAGCCCGGTTGTAGTGTCACCCGACATCGGTGGTGTAGTAAGAGCTCGTGCCACCGCTAAACTGTTGAACGACACCGATTTGGCCATTATCGATAAGCGTCGTCCGAAAGCCAACGTTGCTCAGGTTATGAACATCATTGGTGATGTACAGGACCGCGATTGTATTATTGTTGACGATATGATCGACACCGGCGGCACCCTCGCCAAAGCGGCCGACGCACTGAAGCAACACGGTGCACGTAAAGTCTATGCTTATGCCACTCACGCGATTTTCTCTGGCAATGCGGCTAACAACTTAAGAGATTCTGTGATTGATGAAATTATTATCACTGACTCTATCCCTTTGTCGGCCGAAATGCGCGCCATTGGCAAGGTAAAGCAGCTGACCTTGTCGGAAATGCTGGCTGAAACCATTCGTCGTATCAGCAACGAAGAATCAATCTCGGCCATGTTTGAATACTAAGCCGTATATACAAACCCGGGCTTTCGCGCTGATAACCCGGGTTTATTCTTACCCCGTCTTATTTACATCACTTGTCAGGCCCGTTACAGTTTGCCCTCGTTAAATAAATGAGCGCAACGCATGTCACACCTGGCCGACTATTTACCTTCGCTTATCACGCTTTGCGTTATTGGTTTAGGTCTGACATTTCTTCACTGGCTGCTGATTAAGCGCAACACACACCTTACCAGCGATAAATCCCTGCCGCGCCAGTTGATTATGCTATTGCTGACACTGGTGAGTGTGATTGCTTTTGTTCTGTCGCTGCCATTAAGTGAAGCTATTCAAAATCAAATCCTTGCGCTGATTGGTATTTTACTTTCCGGAGTAATTGCGTTTTCCTCTACCACTATTGTGTCAAATGTGATGGCGGGACTGGTATTGCGATTTAATAAACCATTTCGGATTGGCGATTTTGTGAGAGTGAATGGATTTTCTGGCCGGGTAGCAGAAATGGGTTTACTCGAAACAGAAATTCAAACTGAAACCCGCGAATTAATTGCCTTCGCCAATACCATTTTAATTAATAGCCCTGTAACCGTAGTACGTTCCTCTGGCGCCATTGTCTCCGTGGAATTAAGCCTGGGCTACGAACTTCACCACAGCACCGTTGAAAAACACTTATTAAAAGCTGGCACTGACGCAGGCCTTGAAGAACCTTTTGTGCAAGTGATCAGCCTTGGTGATTTCTCCGTTACCTATCGCGTTGCCGGATTACTTACCGATGTAAAAAGCCTCCTAAGCGCACGTTCGAAGCTGCATAAAGCCGTGCTTGATAATCTGCATCATGCCGGCATTGAAATTGTTTCACCCACGTTTGTGAATTCGCGCCCTCAACCAGATGGAAGAGTAATGATCCCTGCTCGCAAGAAAGTTTCCAAGGCTCAAACAACTGACTCGGCCTTACCTGAAGAAATGATTTTTGATAAGGCAGAGGAAGCGGAATCGGTTCAGCGCGACAAGATGTCAATTGAAGCTGAATTAGCTGAAATTCAAACGCAGATGTCACAGGCCGATAGCGAAACAAAAAACCAATTAAAAGCACGCAAAGAAGCACTCAGGCTGGCTTTAGCTGCGTTGGCGGCACCAGTGCAACCTGAAGAGACCACAGTAGCGCCCAACATCTCCCCGCAGCAGAGCGACTAAGGCTGCGACATAATTGAATTAAGCACTTTAGTGAAAGCCGCTTCGTCTATGGGTTTGGTTAGAAAGTGTGTCATACCAGCAGCAAAGCAGGCTGCGCTGTCTTCAGGCATCACATTGGCAGTTAACGCAATAATAGGTGTACGCCTGAATAGCGGTAACAACCTGATTTGACGCGTGGCTTCCAGCCCATCCATCTCTGGCATTTGCATATCCATGAAAATAATATCGGCGTGATTCACTTTGCAAAAATCAACTGCTTCCTTGCCATTATTGGCCAAAGCCACATTGGTAAAGCCAAGATTGCGAAGCATTGCTTTAACAACCAATTGATTTATTTCATTGTCTTCCGCTATGAGTACGCGCTGACTACCGTCCTGTCTGAATGAGACTTGTATTGCTTTATTGTGATCCAGTCGGCTGTGCACTGTTGCAATTGGCAGAGTTAAATCAAACGTGAAACTCGCCCCCTGTCCAGGTGTGCTGTCTACAGCAAGCTTTGCCCCCATTAACATTAACAGTTTATTTGAAATACTCAGCCCAAGCCCGGTTCCACCAAAACGACGGGTAATCGACGAATCCGCCTGTGAAAATGCATCAAACAAAGACGACAATTGATCCTTCTGAATACCTATGCCGGTATCTGAAACCGCAAATGTAATTGTGCAATTCAAGTCGTCATCAGGAACATTGGCTTGTTGCGTAATGAACAAGTTTACCTGCCCCTTTGAAGTGAACTTTACCGCATTGCTTAACAGGTTAATTAACACCTGTTTTATGCGGGTTACGTCCCCCATGAAATATTGCCGTGGCAAGGTATCGAGCCGGGGTACCGAAAAACCGATCCCCTTTTCTTTTGCCAGCGGATTGAATAAATGATTCAGCTCGATAATCATCTTGTACAAATCAAATGGTGCATGCTCCAACTGGATTTTGCCCGAGTCAATTTTGCTGAAGTCGAGAATATCGTTCAAAATCACCAGTAAACTTTTACCTGATGAGTCAATGATATCGAGCATTTCTTTTTGCTCAGTGGCCAGTTTGGTTTTCGACAGCAAACCCACCATGCCGAGAATGCCATTCATGGGAGTTCGAATTTCATGGCTCATATTGGCCAGAAACTCAGATTTAATTTTTGATGTATTCTCCGCTTCTTTTTTGGCCTTGAGTAAATCTTCACTCACTTCACGAAATTGCTGCGCGGCCCCAGCCAGCAGTCCGATTTCGTCCACGCGATGAGTATCGTGAATCGGAGCAGCCAAATCGCCCGAACGGAACGATTGAAACGACTCGGTTAACCGTTTAATCGCGTTGGTAATGTGAATATGGAAAAATAACCCAAAAATAATAAACAGAGTTAAGCCGATTACCACTGAGAGCTGAATAAGACGGTGGGTAACCGATACTGCATCTTCCCCCTGCCGTTTGATTTCATCGAGTAAGGCCAGCGAACGCTCGCGCAACTTGTTGGCCTGAATGGTAAATTCCACGGCATCACCGGCCATTACTACATTAACCAGCGATAAATAGTTGCGATTAGCCTGTACACTCTGCGCAAAATCACTCTGAAACTGCTCGCCCAGTTCTGCAAGCATGGTGAGTTCTGACTGATGCCTGCGTGTGAACGATTCGGAAAACTGTTCAACGTTTTGTTGCAGTGTACCCAGTGCATTTACCACAGCCCTGCGCTGCTGAAACTGCCGTTGACTCAAAAACAAGCTAGCAGCCTGATTCATTTGGTACCAGGCATTCAGCGCCTGACTTGCGTTTGTTTTGTCAATCGGAATAGTAGCTTGTGCCAGTAATGCCTGAATAACCTCTTCGCCGTGTTGAAATGTTGCAGGTAACGCCTGTGTTATGAGTGTATTTTTTGCTTCGTACAACGACTGCAACACATTGAGATTCTCACCGTAGCGATTTACCAGCAACTGCATGTCATTGATGGGTTCATTCACCGCGGGACTCACTATATTGCGCGAAACTATGTCCAGGCGCTGCTGAATACTGCTATGGGTTTCACGCATTTTTTCCAGGATGGCGGTATTACCAGATTGGCCAAACACCGAGACGTTACGTTGTAAATCAACAATGTCCTTGTTGATTTCAAGCACAAAAATGACATTGCTGGAAATCAGTAAAATACGCGATACGGACGTGTCTACCTGTTTAATCTTGCTGTTTAGCAATCCAAAATTAATTGCCAGAATAAGCAGAAATACTGCCAGCACTGCGGCCGCCTTCAAGGCAATGGAGGACTTCAGACTTGAAAGCATTCTATACAACCTGTTTAAGCATTGAGAAACTCATACCACCGGTCGAGGCTATAATCGTAATTATCCATTACCGTGTTCCAGACTGCGATATTGGAAAACCGTTTTGTATAGCTGCCACCATCTCTGCGCTCTCCGGCATTAACCGATTGTTTACCATCGGTGCCATTAAGTGAAACAGGCGCCTCTTTACCCTCATACCAGTAATCCCATTCTGCCTCGCTCATTAATGGTCTGCTGCGCTGAGGATTAGAAATGTAATACCCCTGACGGGCAATAAACGCCCCTGGATAACCAGACAACCACCAGTTCATATAGTCGTATGCGGCGTCTTTTACATAGCCTGAAGTGTGCGACGACAAACACATCACACCTTGCCAGGCCCGATATCCCTCTTTAGGTGCCGCATACCTGACAGGAATCCCCTGTCCCTTGCAAGCCGATACCCCAGGCGAAAACATACTTTGGATGTGAACGCGGCGATTCACCATAAACTCTACAGATTGAGGTACTGACGTCCAAAATCCGGCAAAGTGACCGCTTTGCTTTTTGTCTATCAGTATGGCGAAGAGTTGATCTATTTCAGATATTGTCATGTTGCCAATATCCTTAAATGTCACCAATCCTTGTGCCTGAGCAGCCAATGCCGCATCAAATATGCCAATGGTTGGGGCGTTTACGAGCGCTACTTTCCCGCGATTTGCATCGTCCAGTAACCAGCCCCAGGATTCTTCGGTATACCCCTGAGCCCTTTGGATAACACGCGTATCATAGCCAAAGGAATCCACATTGTGCACATAAGGCATAAAACTAATTTTATTTGTTGATTGGGGGCCTAACAGCCCATTTGACTGAACGAACAAAATTTTATCAGGCGCGTCACCCGCGCCGGTTTGAGCCTCGGGGCTAATCTTTCCTGTTTTGGTTAAACTGTTGATCTCTGGCCAGTATGTTAATCTGTCTACATCGAGCGCCTGAATTGCACCAGCATACCAGAGCACATTAATCGAATCTGACCATTGCTCGTATAAGTCGAACGAGCTGGGATCAGCTGACGCTTTTTGTAGTACGGCGGCACTGCCCATGGGTTCAAATTGAATATCTATACCCAGTTCCTGCATGGCACGGCGGCGAAGCGGCTCCTGCAAAGTAACATGTGTTCCCATTACACGCAGGGTAACTTTATTCCTGGCAAATACATAAGGAGCCTGGCTGAGGCAAACTGCTCCTGTTACGGCTGCTGCTGATTTTTTTAAAAATGAACGCCGGGGGTTTTGCATAATGCTATTCCGTCGAAAACCGTCTGTTTGTGCTTTCAGGCTAAAATCTTTGGTATAACTATAGATGATTTCTGCCTTTTTAAAGCGCGCGAGACAAAAAATCCAGCTTAGTGTAATTTATTCAACTCAAAAATAACTGAGAAAACACAATGCGCAATACACCTGGTCTACATTTAATCTGCTTAGCCTTGGCAATGATATGCAGTTTGCCAGGATGTAACCTTACCCAGGCAAATACTCAGAATGAATCCCCTACCAATCCCCCTATCGCAGATGGATCATCCCCTATGAAACAGGAAACCTTTCGCGGTACCATAGTGTACAAAACCCTCGAGGGCGGTTTTTATGCATTGCATTCCCAAGAGGCTCAACACTTTACCCTGAAGGACCTGCCAACGCCGTTTCGCCGGAATGGTTTAATCGTTGACGTAACCGGTTATATCGATAACAACGCCATTACCATCACTCAATACGGTAAGGTTTTCGTTGTGAGTTCAGTCATTATTATTGACGATAGCCAGGTAAACTCTATTGGTAAGCCCCATTGGTAACCCAGCCAAAGACCCAATCAACAAGCGACTTTAAGGTTTGTAACTTTATAGCTTGAGTGGTAGAATTCGCCGCCCTATAAATTCGGGGTTGGTAGTTTGTGTTACGGTTAGCCGGGTACATTCTGCACACTGCAGATTTTGGTCGCGAAATTCTGCTTAATTATCAATATATTAAATTGGAGACAGTCAATGTCTGATGCCATTTTTAATCTGGACGCGAAGATCCGTACAGACCTAGGGAAAGGTGCGAGCCGCCGCCTTCGTCACGCTGATCTGGTACCAGCTATCGTTTACGGTGGTGAAGAAGCACCTCTTTCTATTACGCTTGTGCACAATAAAGTAATGCAAGCGCTGGATTTTGAAGCGTTTTATTCACACGTTCTGACTCTGAACATCGAAGGCAAAGCAACTGAAGTTCTGCTGAAAGACGTTCAACGTCACCCGTACAAGCCTAAAGTAACTCACATGGACTTCCAGCGTGTTGTTGCTGGCCATCAGGTTCACACTTCTGTACCGCTGCACTTCATTAACGAAGCAACAGCTGCAGCAGTTAAAGCGGGCGGTGTTGCAGAACACCACGTAAACGAAGTAGAAATTACCTGCTTACCAAAAGACCTGCCTGAGTTCATCGAAGTTGATATGGCTAACATCGAACTAGGCCAAACTCTGCACCTGTCTGATCTGACTCTGCCAGCTGGCGTAAGTTCTGTTGAACTGGCCAAAGGCGATGATTCTCATGACCTGGCTGTAGTTACAGTTAAACCACCTAAAGGTGGCGCAGCTGAAGCAGAAGAAGACGCTGCTGGGGAATAATTCCTTTGGCAGACATACGTCTTATTGTGGGCCTGGGTAATCCGGGCCCCGAATACGAAAATACCCGCCATAATGCCGGTGCCTGGTTTTTAGACCAGCTCGCCGCAACGTTTCAGACCAGCTTAATCCCCGATAGCAAGTTTTTTGGTAAAACAGCACGCATAACAGTTGCTGGCCAGGATATCCGATTGCTGTATCCAACCACTTTTATGAACAGAAGTGGGCAGTCTGTTGCAGCATTAGCCAATTTTTATCGCATTGACCCCTCTCAAATGCTGGTGGCATTTGATGAACTGGATCTCCCTCCAGGCGTTGCCAAGTTCAAAATGGGCGGCAGTTCGAGTCAGAACGGCGTGCGTGATATCGTTGCCAAAATGGGGAACAATCGCGAATTTTTGCGACTGCGCATAGGCATAGGTCACCCGGGTCACAAAAGCAAAGTTACCGGCCACGTGCTGGGTAAACCTGCTGCTGCTGAACGCGAAGCCATAGTCAGTGCTATCGATGAATCGGTACGTTGTACCGAAATATTACTTAAAAATGATCTGAAAATGGCGCAAAATCGCCTGCACAGTTTTAAAGCAGATATAAACCTCTAATTTCAAGGGCTCCATCATGGGATTTAAATGTGGCATTGTTGGCCTGCCAAACGTTGGGAAATCAACGCTATTCAATGCATTGACCAAAGCGGGAATTGAAGCCGCTAACTTTCCATTCTGTACTATTGAACCGAACACAGGCGTGGTACCCGTGCCGGATCTACGTTTGGATAAATTGGCTGAAATCGTAAAGCCACAACGCGTTATCCCTACTACAATGGAATTTGTTGATATTGCAGGCTTGGTAGAAGGTGCTTCCAAAGGCGAAGGACTGGGAAACAAATTCCTGGCAAACATTCGTGAAACTGATGCAATTGGCCACGTTGTACGCTGTTTTGACAACGACAACATTGTGCATGTTGCTGGCAAGGTCAGCCCTAAAGACGATATCGACATTATTAACACTGAATTAGCGTTAGCTGATCTGGAAAGCACCGAAAAAGCCATTTTACGTGTTGCTAAGCGTGCCAAAGGTGGCGATGCCGACGCTAAATTTGAACTCAAAGTACTCGAAAAGATAAAACCGCATCTGGACGAAGGTCAATTGTTGCGCTCGCTGCCGCTGGAAAAAGAAGAAGTGGCCGCCATTAGCTACATGAATTTGCTTACGCTTAAGCCAACCATGTATATCGCAAATGTTAACGAAGACGGCTTTGAAAATAACCCTTATTTGGATCAGGTTAGCGCCATCGCAGAAGCCGAAAATGCGGTAGTTGTGGCCGTATGCGCAGCCATTGAATCTGACATCGCTGAGTTAGATGACGAAGAACGCGCCGAATTTATGGCCGACATGGGCCTGGAAGAACCCGGTCTTAATCGCGTGATCCGTGCAGGTTACAACTTGCTTACACTGCAAACTTATTTTACCGCCGGTGTAAAAGAGGTTCGCGCCTGGACTTTCCCAGCCGGATCAACGGCACCGCAGGCTGCCGGTAAAATCCATACAGACTTCGAAAAAGGCTTTATCCGCGCTGAAATCGTTGGTTACGACCACTTTGTTGAATTTAAAGGCGAGCAAGGTGCAAAAGACGCAGGAAAATGGCGTTTGGAAGGGAAAGAGTACATCGTGAAAGACGGCGATGTGATTCACTTCCGATTTAACGTATAGCCAGAAGCCCGGACACTGTCCGGGCTTTTTTATATACGTCATCACAAAACTGATTTTATCATTTCCTTTACATTTCACTCATGCAAACGCTAATCTGCGCTATGCTTAACGTTGAGGTAAGACAGGTAAGATTGGTGTCATGAAGTTGTACTTACGTGCTTTGTTATTGATATTGTTTTGTAGCAAGGCTTCGTTTGCCTTGGCCCCAGACGAGCAACAATCCGCACTCACTATAGTACGTGTACCTCATATCAGCAGGCAGGCGCAGCACGTTGAATACATTCACAAACTGCTGGAACTGGCCCTCAATAAAACCGAAGCCGAATTTGGCCCCTATCAGATACAATATCACGATACTGAAACCCTGCCGGAACGTCAGTTAAAGGGTCTGGAAGAAGGTGAACAGGTAAATGTGACTTTTTCCCATGCTAAAGCACGCTGGGACAACGCCGCAATTCGTGTACCCTTTCCGTTGGTTAAGGGGCTGGGAAGTGTTCGCTTTTTCTTTACTTTGCCCAAACACCTGCCCGCCCTGGCAACGGTTTCTTCATTAAAAGATTTCTACCAGTTTTCGCAAGGCCAGGGCCTTGGCTGGTCAACGGCTACAATCCTGGAGAGTAATAATTTTCGCGTTGTGTATGGCAGCCGTTATGTAGGCATGTTTGTTATGCTCGAAGCAGACCGTTTTGATCTGTTAATGCGAAGCGCTTTTGAACTGTTAGGCGAACAAGAGCATCTGCGCACACAACACCCGTCAATCACTTATGACCCACATACTGCCATGTTTACGTTTTTACCTATGTATTTTTACGTCTCAGATACGCAACCAGAACTCGCCACTCGATTGGAAAAAGGTCTCAAAAGCGCTTTCAAGAGCGGTGAGTTTGATAAGCTTTTTAATCAGTATTTCAAGGAAGCAGTGCAGTTTGCACTATCTCCGTCTGTTCGTGCACACTGGATAAGTAACTTTAATGTGACCACTGAACAATTTTACGAAGTAAAACCGTATTTATTACCGGCATTAGCAAACAAAATTGAACCCAATTTAGCGCCCAAATCGTAGTGTATCCGGCGATTTCAGGCTTATTTGGTGGAAATTGCAACACTGGCGCACAGATATTAAGCAGTTGAACAAATGTGATAAAAAAAGGGGTTGACGCACTAAGTTCATATACGCATAATACGCGCCACTTCCTGAGAGGGAAGTAAAACACTCGGAGGCTACGTAGCTCAGTTGGTTAGAGCACATCACTCATAATGATGGGGTCGCAAGTTCGAATCTCGCCGTAGCCACCAATCTCGCAAACCCATTATTTGGGTTTTTTAATGTGCGAGACACTGCGCGGAAGTGGTGAAATTGGTAGACACGCTGGATTTAGGTTCCAGTGCTTCACGGCGTGAGAGTTCAAGTCTCTCCTTCCGCACCATTTGGGGTATAGCCAAGTTGGTAAGGCAGCGGGTTTTGATCCCGCCATCCGTTGGTTCGAGTCCAGCTACCCCAGCCATTTTTCGTTATGTTGATGCAATATCAGCTAACACACCCAGTTGATTGGGGTATAGCCAAGTTGGTAAGGCAGCGGGTTTTGATCCCGCCATCCGTTGGTTCGAGTCCAGCTACCCCAGCCATATTATAAAACGCCAGTCTCAGACTGGCGTTTTTGCTTTACAGGCCCCGTGAACACCGGCACACTTATACCCACATCACATAATTATAATTTTGTAATCTAACGGGAATTTCAGTGCTCAACGACATTGTTGCATTTATCAACAACATCCTATGGGGCGACGGTCAGGTACTCATCTATATGCTGGTTGCAGCAGGTATCTGGTTCACTGTTCGCTTAGGCGGTGTTCAGCTTCGCCATTTCGGCCACATGTTCACCCTTTTAAAAGGCAGTACTGCCAGCACAAAAGAAGGGATCAGCTCTTTTCAGGCGTTATGCACCAGTTTATCGGCTCGCGTGGGTACGGGTAACCTTGCAGGTGTAGCAGTTGCAATCTCACTGGGCGGTGCAGGCAGTATATTCTGGATGTGGGTAATCGCCTTTCTTGGTATGGCAACAGGTTTTGCCGAAAGTGTGCTTGGTCAGCTGTATAAAGTAAAAGATGACAACGGCGAGTATCGCGGTGGGCCAGCTTACTACATTAAACAGGGTCTCAATAAAACCTGGTTGGCAGTCGCCTTTTCTCTGTGTTTATTTTTGGGATACGGCTTTATTTTCTCTGCCGTTCAGGCCAACACTATTACCGACGCACTCAACAACGCGTACGATATTCCAACCAGTTATTCTGGCCTGGTTATTATTGCATTAGCAGCTTTGATTGTTGTAGGCGGACTGCGCGGCATTGCCCGGTTTGCTGAATGGGTTGTGCCGTTTATGGGCATCACCTACGTGCTGGCCGCTCTGTTGATTTGTGCGCTGAATTTAACCGAGTTACCCGCCATGTTCTGGAATATTATCCAGTCGGCCTTTGGCTTACAGGAAGCTGGCGCGGGGGCCATGGGTGCCGCAATAAAAAATGGTATTCAGCGTGGTTTGTACTCCAACGAAGCAGGCTCAGGTAGTGTGCCCCATGCTGCCGCAAGTGCTGCTCCCTACCCCAATCATCCGGTTTCTCAGGGCTATGTGCAGATGCTCGGCGTGTTTCTGGATACCATGATATTGTGTACCGCTACTGCGTTCATCATTTTATTGGCTGGCGGCAGCAGCAGCGAACAGATGGAAGGCATACGCTTAACCCAATCAGCCATGACCAGCCACATTGGTGAAGGAGGCGCAGACTTCGTCGCTGCCGCTATTTGCTTCTTCTCGTTTACCTCTGTAGTTGCCAATTACGCGTACGGCGAAAGCAACCTTCACATGTTTAAACTCGACAACAAAGCAGGTCGCACCGTGTATACCTGCGGTTACCTTATCATGATTTTCTGGGGCTCTATGGCAGCGCTGCCTGAGGTGTGGGCTGCAGCAGATATGGCATTAGGCTTAATGACCGTCATTAATATTATTGCCATTGTATGGATGACGCCCACTATTGTGAGCATTAGTAAAGATTACTTTGCCAAGAAAGATAAAGGCGAACTGCCTGAATACAAAACCGGTGATTGCCAGATCCAGGGCAAAACCGAAGACGGTATTTGGTAACACACTAACAATAAAGCCCGCACATGCGGGCTTTATTGTTTTTGAATAACGCGTTAGCTCAACTTATCATTAATTTTATCAACTGAGCCACCAGCAATATCATTAGCAACGGCCATAACCAGCGCGACAGCTTACTTTGTTCTTCGCTGTTCATCCGCCAATTGGATTTTTCCAGCATCGGCACAACAACAGCCAACGCCAGAAACAGGATGCCTATAATAATTATTACGGTCATTGTGAGAGTCCCATTGCATATTTAAGTACCTGTTGTTTCACCGGTCCACTGTGATGAGCCAGCTTTAGCAGCCCATTACGCAATAATTTCAGCGGCCCAATGTCGTTACTGAAGGTACTGTAAAATCCATCCATCGCGCCCATCATCAGCGCATTATCGCGTTGTCTGGGTTGTTCGTAATCCTCCTGTAGCATCTGCATACAGGTTGTGCTGGCCAGATCCGGCTTATCCGATAACACCGCCAGCAGCGATTTAATATCTTTAAACCCCAGGTTTACACCCTGCCCCGCTAAAGGATTTATGGTATGCGCGGCATCTCCCACCAGAATAATACCCGGCAACACATACTTACTGGCATGCCGGCGTACCAACGTAAATGCGGCACAATTAAGTACATCAAAATCCCCAGGCAAAGGCGGAAAATACTGCTTAATTCTGTCTTTTATTTGTGCTTTAGACTGCTTTTTCAAGTCGTTCAGTACTTCAGGCGAGTCATACCAGATAAGCGAAGCAAAGTTATCATGCATAGGCAATAATGCGCGAGGCCCATGCGGAGTAAACTGCTGCCAGGTAACCCCATCCACCGGCTGCGCAAAGGCAACGATAATCCCCATAGCCTGCTGCTTATATTGCCAGCCTGAGATACCAATCCCTGCCGCTTGCCTTACCTGTGATTCTGCCCCATCAGCGCCAATCAACCATTGGCAACTCAGGGTTGAGTTATTATCCAGCGTGACATGAACCACCTGCTCCTCATCACGCTCAATCTTCTCAATGCGCGCAGGTGAAAACCAGCTCACGTTGTCGTACGCCCGTAATGCGGCATGGCAACCCAGCTGAATAATGCGGTTCTCTGCAAAATAACCGAGCAGATCATGGCCCACTTCCTGAGCCAGAAAATCGGTACGGCAGTCGGGGTGTTCCCACACAGACAAACCATGGTAAGGCCGAACGCGCATGGCCTGTATATACTGCCAGGCGCCAAGTTCTGATAACAGATTAACCGACGCGGTGCTAATGGCAGACATGCGTAGATCAGGAGGTTGTTCTGCACTGAATGTTTGGGGCGGTCGCTGCTCAATTAACGCCACCGAATAGCCTGCGCGAGCCAACCCTAATGCGGTAGCAGCACCAACCATTCCTGCGCCGTTAATACAAAAATCAAACATAAACACTCCGTTTGTGATTTCACCATTATGCCTGAAGACATCAAGCGCCCTCAACGCCGGCGTGAAGAGTAATATAAAACAATCGCTGAATCAGTGACTTTCATTATTACGTTAAACACAATTGTGATGGATCGACAAACCCCGAAAAAGCCGGGTTGCATAGCTGGCTATCGACGAGCATAAAGGTTAAAATACGCGGCTATTTTGAACAACCATGCTGGTTTAACAGCGCCGCGGCCCGCCTACCCTGGTGAATCCGATTGTGAACGCCTGTCGTACCAGCCTAAACGTGAATATCGAACTGTTATGAGTAAAAAGCTGTACATCAAAACCTGGGGCTGCCAAATGAACGAGTATGACTCGGATAAAATGGCTGATCTGCTTGATGCAACCCATGGCTTTACCCTGGCCGAGGAAGCCGAAGACGCCGATGTGATTTTGCTCAACACCTGCTCGATTCGTGAAAAAGCTCAGGAAAAAGTATTCCACCAGCTAGGCCGCTGGAAAAATCTAAAGAAAACCAACCCTGACCTCATCATTGGTGTAGGTGGTTGTGTTGCCTCTCAGGAAGGCGAAAACATTCGCCAGCGCGCGCCATTTGTCGATCTGGTTTTCGGACCGCAAACCCTGCATCGCTTGCCTGAAATGATCAACAAAATTCGTGCCGGTGAAAAATCGGTGGTTGATGTTAGCTTCCCCGAAATTGAAAAGTTCGACCGCCTGCCAGAGCCGCGCGCAGAAGGGCCAACAGCATTCGTATCCATCATGGAAGGCTGTTCCAAATACTGCACATTCTGCGTAGTGCCTTATACCCGTGGTGAAGAAGTGAGTCGTCCGGTAGACGACGTGCTGCTGGAAATCGCTCAGTTGGCGGAACAAGGCGTACGCGAAGTTAACCTACTGGGTCAGAACGTAAATGCGTTTCGCGGCGAACATCACGATGGCAGTATCTGTCGTTTCGCAGAATTACTGGAACTGGTTGCGGCCATCGACGGTATCGACCGAATCCGTTATACCACGTCTCACCCGGTTGAATTTACTGACGACATTATTGCGGTATATGAAACCGTACCTGAGCTGGTAGATCACCTGCATTTGCCAGTGCAAAGTGGTTCAGATCGCATTCTGAATATGATGAAGCGCGGCCACACAGCATTGGAATACAAATCTAAAATCCGCAAATTGCGCAAAGTGCGCCCGAATATTTGCATGTCTTCAGACTTCATCGTTGGTTACCCGGGCGAAACCGATGCTGACTTCGAAGCCACTATGGATCTCATTCAAGCAATCGATTACGACCTGAGCTTTAGCTTTATTTATTCCGCCCGCCCCGGCACACCGGCGGCAGATGCGGTAGATGACGTTAGCGAAGACACAAAAAAACAACGTCTGTATTTGCTTCAGCAGCGTATTAACCAGCAAGCGCTTCGCATTGCTCGTAATATGATGGGCACAGAGCAACGCATTTTGGTTGAAGGTCCTTCCAAGAAAGACATTATGGAATTGCAAGGCCGTACCGAGAATAACCGCGTAGTGAACTTTGTAGGTACACCTGACATGATTGGCGAATTTGTGGATGTGAAGATTACTGATGTGTTCAGTAACTCGCTGCGTGGCGAGGTGATCCGCCGCGAAGCTGATATGGGGCTGCGAGTGGCAGTTTCGCCTCAAAGTATCCTTGCAAAACGTCAGGCCCAACAGCCAGATGCGCTTGGCGTTAGCCAATTCCAACCAACACATTAACAAGGTAGCGATTAAACTTGAGTAAATTGGTAAGTAACGAAGTAGTTTTAGAGCCGGAAGACAACAAACGTCTATCCAGTCTGTGTGGTCCGTTTGACGATAACATTAAGCAAATTGAACGTCGTCTGGGCGTGGAAATTACCTACCGTAGCAATTTTTTTAAGATTGTCGGTGAACCACAACAAACCCGCGGTGCGGGTGAATTACTCAAATTACTGTACATTGAAACTCAACCCGTGAAAGGGCATGTTCCGTTATTGGCTGCCGAACAGGTGCACCTGGCCATTCAGGAAGCCAGCTGCCTTGAACGGGATGATTCAGCCCGATACGGTAAAGAAGTGAATATCAAAACCAAGCGCGGCGTCATTAAGCCGCGCAATCCCAACCAGGCTCAATATGTAGCCAATGTGGTTAATCACGACATTACTTTTGGTATTGGTCCTGCCGGTACCGGTAAAACCTACCTGGCAGTTGCCTGTGCGGTAGACGCACTTGAACGCCAGGAAATACGTCGCATCCTGCTCACCCGTCCGGCTGTTGAAGCCGGTGAAAAACTGGGATTTTTGCCAGGGGATTTATCGCAAAAGGTCGATCCGTATTTGCGTCCGCTCTACGATGCCCTGTTTGAAATGCTGGGATTCGAGAAAGTAGAAAAGCTGATGGAGCGCAATGTTATTGAAGTAGCACCACTGGCTTACATGCGCGGCCGCACACTCAACGACGCTTTTATCATTCTGGACGAAAGTCAGAATACCACGGTTGAACAAATGAAAATGTTCCTCACGCGCATTGGATTTAACTCCAAAGCAGTGATCACTGGCGATATCACCCAGGTTGATTTGCCACGTGGAGTCCGCTCGGGCCTGCGCCACGCAATCAATGTTCTGCAGCCGGTAACCGATATTTCGTTTAATTTCTTTACCGCTGGCGATGTTGTGCGCCACCCAGTGGTTGCGCGAATTGTGCGGGCTTATGAAGATTACGAAGCCGAACAGGAACGTTTGCGTCTTGCTAAAAAGCAGGAAGAATCCGACGCTAACAAACGCGAAGATTAAGCGCTACCATGACAGCAATTATTGATTATCAGCAAGCATTTGATACTGACGAGAGTTTATTGGCAAGCCTGCCCAATGAAGCCCAGGTTACTGAGTGGGCTTCGGCCGTGCTGTCTCAGCTAGAGATCAGTGACAAAGAAATTACCGTGCGATTTGTGAATGCCGACGAATCCCAACAGTTAAATAATGACTATCGCGGCAAGGATAAGCCCACAAATGTGTTGTCTTTTCCGTTTGAGTGTCCACCTGAAGTCCCACTGGATTTGTTGGGTGATCTGGTTATTTGTGTGCCTGTCATTGCGCAGGAAGCCAAAGAACAACACAAGCCTATTGCCCATCATTATGCCCACATGATCGTACACGGTACCTTGCATTTACTGGGCTACGACCATATTGAAGATGACGAAGCAGAGGAAATGGAAGCACTGGAAATTTTGATTTTAGCCAAATTATCCATTGACGACCCGTATCAAGACGATTAACTTTGCTTAGTCATGTAACGAAAACGGATATTATGAGCGACGACAACTCCCACTCTACCAACGGCTCCTCGGGCAAAAGTTGGTTTGAAAAACTCAAACTGTCTTTCTCCGGAGAGCCGCAAAGTAAACAAGATCTGGTTGAAGTGATCACGGAAGCCGAACAGCGTGAGCTGATCGACCCGCAAACCAGAGAAATGATTGAAGGTGTTATTGGTGTAAACGAAATGCGCGTACGGGACATCATGATCCCCAGAGCGCAAATGGTTACCATTGACATCGATGAAGCCGTGGAAGAATTCCTGCCTGTCATGCTCGACAGCGCGCATTCCCGATTCCCGGTAATCAACGAAGACAAAGACCACATCGAAGGTATTTTGTTAGCAAAAGACTTATTGCGTTTTGCTTTCAATACCAAAGAAGATCAGCCTTTCCAAATTCGCAGCGTATTGCGCCCGGCAGTGATTGTGCCCGAAAGCAAACGGGTTGATGTATTGCTCAAAGAGTTCCGCCAACAGCGCTATCACATGGCAATAGTGGTGGACGAGTACGGCGGTGTATCCGGCCTGGTAACCATTGAAGATATCCTGGAACTGATCGTGGGCGAAATCGAGGATGAGTACGATACCGAAGAGGACGAGAGCGACGATATTCGTCCACTCAATAAGTACACCTACTCGGTAAAAGCACTCACGCCGGTGGAAGAATTTAATCGGTTCTTCGAAACCAAGTTCAGTGAAGAAGAAGCCGATACCATTGGAGGCATTGTGCTGAAAGCCTTTGGTCATATGCCAGCAACCAATGATGAAATTACCATTGGCAATATTCTGTTCAAGATAACCACTTCCGATAAGCGCCGATTGGTGCAGCTTAAAGTAACCCTGCCCGATCTGGAGTAACGCATTGCGCAAGTGGCTGCCTTATCTGCTGGCCTTACTGGCCGGCAGCTCGCTTACTCTGGCTTATGCCCCCTTTGATATCTGGCTGCTAACCCCGGTCGCCTTGTGTTTAGCCTTGTATCAACTCAATAAGCAATCTGTTTCAGGTTTTAAGCTTGGCTGGATCTTTGGTCTGGGCTGGTTTGGTGCAGGTATAAGCTGGGTGCACGTTAGCATTGCCGACTTTGGCGGCATGCCACTCGCCGCGTCAATACTGATGATGTTAGTGTTGTGCGGCTATTTAGCGCTCTACCCGGCCCTTGCCTTTTACGTGTTAAAACGCTATTTCAGTGTATCCTGGTGGCCGTTTGCGCTGCCGTTGTTCTGGACATCCAGCGAATGGTTGCGCAGTTGGATGCTATCGGGTTTTCCGTGGCTTTCCATTGGTTATAGCCAGCTAAACGGATGGCTGAATGGCTGGTTTGCCGTATTGGGTGAAACCGGTGTGTCAGCCATTGTGGCGGGCCTTTCTGCATCAGTGGTAGCCAGCCTGTACACCCGACGTTATCTGGCCAGTGCCTTTGCAATAGGCATTATGGTGGCTGGCAGCGCAGGGTTAGATCAGATTCACTGGACCACACCGGTTAAAGACGTGTCCATTGGTATGGTGCAAGGCAATATTGCGCAGTCGTTGCGTTGGGTACCGGAACAAGACCAGCCAACAATGACCCGCTACGAAACACTGACTGATCTATTATGGGACAACGACATTATTGTATGGCCGGAAGCTGCCGTACCTAAACTCGAATTGCTGGCGCTGGAGTACCTGCAACAAATGGACTCGCGTGCAGCCCAACACAATACAGCCATTATCAGCGGTGTGGTAAATTACAATTTTGAAAGCGAAGAAGCCTGGAACAATTTAATTGTGATGGGTAAAAAGCAGCCACAAGACGAAAGCGGCCATTATTACTATTTTCACGGTAATCGCTACGCCAAACACCACCTTCTGCCAGTAGGTGAATTTGTTCCTTTTGAAGACCTGCTGCGCCCGCTTGCGCCTTTATTTGACTTACCCATGTCGTCGTTTAGCCGGGGGGATTTCCAGCAAACCAATCTGATTGCAAACGGCTACCACCTGGCGCCGGCCATTTGCTTTGAGATTGCCTTTCCACGTCAGGTTGCGGCAAATTTGTATGAAGATACCGACTTTATCATTACCGTGAGCAATGATGCCTGGTTTGGCGCGTCTCACGGCCCGGATCAACATCTACAAATTGCCCAGGTCCGCGCCCGTGAATTGGGTTTACCGGTTATTCGCACCACCAATAATGGCATTAGTGCGCTTATCGACCACCAAGGTATGGTAGTTGCACGTTTACCTCAGTTTGAGGCCGCAACGCTGTCAGCTAAATTGTCTACGGTTACGGGGCAAACCCTCTATCGCCAATGGGGTGACAGTCTGGTGTGGCTATTGACACTGGGTTTATACCTCTTTGCCGTTAGTCAACGAGCGACTCCTCGAAAAATTTAATCGACTGGCCGATAGCTTACTTCCCTTCCCGCGCAGTATTGCGTTTAATACGGTTTTTAATCACTAACTGATTATGGATCTTATAATGAAAAAACTGGCTGCTGCGGCATTTTTGGCCGCCACATCAGGTTTCGCCTTTGCGCAAACCCTGGTACTCAAAGCGGATCGCCTGCTCGACGTTGAAAACGGCAAATTAATTAACAATGCAGCCGTGGTAATAGAAAACGACACCATCATTGCAGCGGGTGAAGCGCGCAAGATTACCTATGCCAGTGATAGTCGCATCATTGAATTGGGCGATTACACCCTGTTGCCTGGCCTAATGGACATGCACGTACACCTTACCAGCGATGCAACTAAGCACGGCTATAAGGGCTTAGCTGACTCGCTGCCCCGGGTTACCCTGACAGGTGTTAAGCACGCACAGGCCACACTGATGGCCGGTTTTACTACGGTAAGGAATGTGGGTGCACCAGGCTTCGCTGATGTGGCCTTGCGCGATGCCATTAACGATGGTGACATTGCCGGGCCCCGCATGTTTGTAGCAGGCCCCTCTTTAGGGGTAACAGGGGGTCACTGCGACGATAATCTGCTGCCCTACGAGTACCACACTGTAAGTGAAGGTGTAGCCGATGGCCCGTGGGCTGTGCGCGAAAAAGTGCGTCGCAATATTAAATACGGTGCTACTGTGATCAAATTCTGCGGTACCGGTGGTGTGCTATCAAAAGGTACCAAGGTAGGCGTTCAGCAATATACTTTTGAAGAAATGCAGGCACTGGTAGACGAAGCGCATATGCGTGGTTTAACCGTGGCGACACACGCACATGGTACAGACGGCATCAAAACGGCCATCAAAGCAGGTGTAGATTCGGTTGAGCACGTGAGTTTACTGGATGACGAAGCCATTAAGCTGGCACTAAAGCACGGTACCTATTTCTCGATGGATATTTACGTTACCGAATACATTCTGTCGGAAGGAGCACAAGCAGGTATTCTGGAAGAAAGCCTCGCTAAAGAACGCATTGTTGGTCAACGCCAGCGCGATAACTTTACCAAAGCTGTTAAAGCGGGCGTCAAAATGGTGTTTGGCTCGGATGCTGGTGTGTATCCCCACGGCGACAACGGCAAACAATTCGCGCGTATGGTGAAGTTTGGCATGACCCCCATGCAAGCCATTCAGGCCTCCACCATTAATGCCGCCACACTTTTAAAGCAGCAGGATACGCTGGGCAGTGTTTCTGAAGGTAAGAAGGCCGATATTGTGGGTGTGAAAGGCAACCCGCTTGATGATATCTCACTGCTGGAAAACGTGGGTCTTGTGGTAAAAGACGGTCAGATTGTGAAGTCACTGGCGATGTAATGCCCTTTTTAGTTCAGCGGGGAAACGCCGGATTTCCCTGCTGTCTGAATAAAATTTTAAAAAAATTTCGATTTTCTCACTTGAATTCAACCTGCGCATTCCCACATTAAGTATTGCCGGGGCTTAATAAAAGACCGGTGAATCTGCCGCCGCAACGCGGGGCAACTTATTGAAAACCATATTGCTTAATTTTGAGGATATGACTATGCGTACTATCGATCTATCTCCACTTTACCGTTCATTTATTGGTTTTGACCGTTTGGCATCAATGATTGATGCGGCATCACAAAACGGCAGCCAAACCACCTATCCCCCTTACAACATTGAATTGTTGGGCGAGGATAAATACCGAATAACCATGGCAATTGCGGGTTTTAGCAAAGACGATGTCACCATTGAAGTACTGGACAACTCGTTAACCATTACCGGCAAAAAGCCAGAAGAGGCCCAGGACGACACCAAGCGCGAATTCTTGCACAAGGGTATTTCTGAACGCAGCTTTGAGCGCAAGTTCCACTTAGGCGATCACGTAAACGTGGCCGCAGCAGAACTTGAACATGGCTTGCTGAACATCGATCTGGTAAGAGAAATTCCGGAAGAGAAAAAGCCGCGGCAGATTGAAATCGGCCGAACCTTGCTGGAAAACAAACAATAGTTAAGCATTACATGATTAACGGCGCACTCTGTGCGCCGTTTTTCATATTACCACTATACCTAATCTGGCATCGCCGCCATGGTATCAACGGGCAAGTGCTTTCGTCGTGACTGCCCTAATACAACACCAGACATAATGAGCCCACAAGCCGCCAGTTGACTGCCCGTCAGGCTTTCATCCAGCAACCAGTAAGCGAATATAATGGTGTAAACCGGTATCAGGTTACTGAAGATAGTCGCTTTGCTAAGGTCCATTCTGGCGATAGCGATATTGTAGAGTAAATAAGCGCCCAAGGTTACAAACACACCAAGAAACACGATCGCAGTCAGCGCCGGCCCTAAGGTAAAGTCAGGAGTATCCTGCATCAGCGCCAACGGCAGAAAGAACACGGTGCCTGAGAATGCCTGAAGGGACGTCAGGGTGACGGGAGAATATCGCTCTGATAGCTTTTTTAGACATACGCAATAGACGGCAGAACATGCCATTGCTGCGAATTCCAGTGCATTGCCGAGTATTGGATTGCTGGCATGCTCATTTTCCTCTGCAGCCAGACTCAACCATACCAAACCAATAAAAGCGGTCAGGAAGCCCAATAAGGCGACACCGGTGATCCTTTCCTTTAAAAAAATAAACGCCAGCCCAGCAGCTAACGGAGGCAACACCGCAGTGACCATACCAGCCTGCGCGGCCGAGGTGTGCTGCAATGCCATGGCTTCAAAAATAAAATATAAACAGGGTTCTGCCAACGACATTAGCAAGAGTAACTTCCAGTCTCCTGCCCGGTACTGAAATTTTTTCAGGCCTTTGTACATGAATAAAAAGCACACACTGGCTACTGCCATTCTGAGAAATATCACCCACATAGGTGAATAGTCTGTAAATGCGATTTTGAGTGCGATAAACGAACTTCCCCACAACATAGTGGCAATCAGAAGTAATAGAGGCGGTAACATATAAAAAAGCCAGCAGAAAAAATACCCCGCCATGCTATACCAATTACGTTTTATTGCATCAAACTTCGAGTGGTTCAATTATGGATGAAGCGAGTGGGTGAAATATTGGGCTGGTGTACAGTCGGTGCTAACGCAGGCCATGGGCTAATAATGATAGCGACACGAAATAACCGTTATTGCTGAATCGTCCACGGCATATACCAGCCTATTAGTATCATCTATTCGGCGAGACCAGAATCCCGACAGACTTTCTTTAAGGGGTTCGGGTTTATCGATCCCATCAAAAGGTGAGCGCCGAACATCGGCCATGAGTTTGTTAATCCGTTTTAGGGTCTTCTTGTCTTGTGTCTGCCAATAGACATAACTATTCCAGGCTTCATCAGTCCATGATAACAACCTGTTACTCATCAATAAGTTCTCGCTGAGTCGTTTTACCGGCTTTAAACTGCGATTGTAGGGAAAACTGTATGACTATGTGCGATTAAAGGTCGGCGGAAAAAAGTTGTTTAAGTGCACCGGAAAATGTCATCCCAGTATTTTTATTTCAGGATTGACTGTAATTACATGGAAATCTTCTCTTATTCCTCAGATAGTTAGGATACACTGGTTGCACTATTGTATTTACGTCTTCGCAGGAATGCTCGTGGAACAGCACTCGGTATCAGAAAACCGCTTTTATCGTCTTAAACTACTTATTCAACGTCTTGGCCCGGGTATTCTGATGGCTACCGCAGCCATTGGCGGCAGTCATTTAGTTGCATCAACTCAGGCAGGAGCACAATTCGGCTGGCAACTCGCCTTGCTAATACTGGCGGTTAACGTGTTTAAGTATCCGTTTTTTCGAGCGGGAGTAAGTTACACCATCGCCACACAACAAACATTGCAAACGGGCTATGCACACATGGGCAAACCGTATCTGCTTACCAGTTTTGCTTTAAATGCTTTGGTGTCGTTTGTGAATGCGGCGGCATTGCTGTTGTTTTCTGCCAGTTTGTTTAGTTTATTTTTACCGTTTAGCCTGCCATTACCGGTGATCGCAGGTGGCCTGCTAGCCGCCATGTTACTGGTGTTGATAGCCGGGCATTACCATTTGCTCAACCAGGTTGCTAAATTCATTATGGTTGCACTGCTAATTGCAACTGTAAGCGCCACGCTAATTGCCTGGCAACAAGGACCGGTTGCGCCGGCAGGCTTTGAATCGCCTTCCCCCTGGACTCTGGCTGCCATTGGCTTTTTAGTCGTCACCATGGGCTGGATGCCTGCGCCTATTGAAATTTCTGGGATCACTTCCCTGTGGTTAAAGCAACAATGCCAGGAACAACAGGTAACAGCTTCGTCAGCATTATTTGACTTCAACCTTGGCTATTTTGTTACCCTTTTGCTTGCACTGGTATTTTTGGCTCTGGGCGCACTGGTGTTGCATGGCAGTGGCGAGCAACTTGCCACTGGCGGCATTGGCTTTTCGCAACAACTGGTTAATTTATATGCATCCACCATTGGTGAGTGGTCTCGTTACCTTATTGCTGTGGTTGCATTTTTATGTATTTTTGGCTCAGCCATTACCGTTTACGACGGTTATTCACGCGCATTGGCCGAATGCCATAGTTTGCTGAAGGGAAAGTCAGACATCCCGGAAAACATCTATGTGGGCTGGTTGATCTGGGTGTCGGTGATGAGTTTCGCTATTGTGTTATTTTTCCAGTCTGCATTACTCACCATGCTGGGCTTTGCCATGACACTGGCTTTTGTTACCACGCCCATGTTCGCATGGCTTAACTACAGGCTGGTTCAGCGGGCAAACTTGCCTCCTGAACTCAGTGGCGGAAAAATCCTGTTGTGGTTAAGCCGGGCTGGACTCGTTTACCTATTTGGCTTCTTAGCCGTTTTTATTTTTTGGAAATGGATGCTGTAACGCTATGACAATATCACGCTGGCTAGTTACATTCACTTCGCTACTTGTCACAACCTTGTCGCAAGCAGGTGATTTCAGACACGTCGCCATTCCTGCCTCGCCACCCACTCAAGCACCGGTGATGATTCAGGGCCCCATGCCAATTGAAGCTGAATATTTTGCCAGTTTGCTGGAAAACGTACGCACGGAAAAATCCGGGCACGCCACGTTTTATCTGGGTACGTTAAACGGTTATCCCATTGTTGTAGCACAAACCGGTAAAGGACTGGAAAACACCGCAGCTGCGACGGCAATTGGTATAGAGCGCTACAGACCGCGTGCCATAATTAATCAGGGAACGTCTGGTGGTCACGATCCCAGCCTGAAAGTGGGCGATATTGTTATTGGTAAACGCGCGGTGAACGCCAGTAACTTCAAAACGCCATTTCGAGCCAAAGGTGAAGGCTCTGCGCCATTAACCTGGTTACCGATGGATTTACTGGCATCTTCCGGCAGTGCGGGGGAAGGCGATTCTGCCAAAGATGCCGAGCGTATTCGTTACTACCTGGGCTCACCCGAATTAATCGCCGCCGCACACGCGGTTAAACAACACTATATGCGCGGCAAGGTAGTTGAAGGTACCATCGCCAGCGGTAACTTCTGGAACAATGAATTGGATCGCATAGCCTGGCTACATGACCAGTTTGGTACCAGTACCGAGGAAATGGAAACCGCCGCTGCGGCACAAATTGCAGATGCCTACGGCGTGCCTTTTGTGGGTATTAGGGTGCTCTCCAACAATCTGACCAACGGCGGGCATTATGACCCCTCTACCGCCAAGGATTGTCAGGCATTTGTGAAAGCCATGCTGCTGTATTATTTGACAGCTGAAAAATAATGTAAATAAATTCACCCCATCCTGCCGCCTCAGTCGTTATGCATATGAAGAGGCGGTACAGTGACAATGTTCAGTTAACCATTACATGCACCGCTTCGCCCTAATAATAAGGAGCTTCGCATGCAAACCAATATCGCAACACCCAACGCGTTACCCTCCACTACGCTGGTTTTCCCTGGCAGCCTGAAAACGATGACCAATATTGCCTTAGCAGGCGCGCTAACGTTTGGTTTGTTTGTAGTGATGGCCAAACTCATTGAACAACAAGCTGATTTACCCGCGCCAACAGAAAACCTGGTACTTACAAATATTGTGTTTGATATGGAAGAATCCAAAATCCAGGTACGCCCCAAGATAAAGCCCATGCCAGAGCCGGTAAAAGCGCCAGAATCCAAGCCTACTATACCGCCTCAAGAGCCTGGCCCAACCAATACGGATTTCACTATCGATCCGGTTACGGTAAATACCGAAGTCACAATAAATACCACCATGGGCAACGGTAATCAGGATATGATGGCCCGCCCCATTGTGCGAGTTGACCCCAGCTATCCGCCTGATGCCGCGCGCGATGGCATTGAAGGCTGGGTAAAGCTGGCGTTCGATTTATCCCCGCAGGGCACGGTGGAGAACATCAGCATCCTGGATGCCGAACCTAAACGCATATTCGACCGCGAAGCGCGCCGAGCACTGGCGAAATGGAAATACCAGCCTCGGGTTGAAAAAGGTGTTCCCTTAGCGCAAACTGGTTTACAGGTCATGCTGACATTCGCGTTAGAGCAATAAGGACAGTGCCAATGGGAATAGCCAGATTAGGATTTCTGACAACAATTAAGAACCGGCTCACCGCAGCCGGACAGGAGGCAGCGCCGGCATTGGCGTTGTCTGCCTCAGCCACCAGTAACCCGGATGCGCTGGTGCGGCAATATCAAACCACGGGCGACAACCGGGCATTGGAAGCCTTGTACGATGAACATGCAAACCGGCTGTACTATTACCTGCTGGTAATGAGCGATCCAAACGCCGCTGCCGACATTACCCAGAAAGTGTGGTTAAAGCTCATTGAATCACCTCAACTGTATCAGGCGCAGGGGCAATTTCAGGCCTGGTTATTCACCATTGGTCATCGCATGCTGATTGATGAGATCCGCCGCAACAAGCGCTGGACCTACGACGATGATATTGACACCCTGCCCGATAATCATCAGGAAACGTCCCCCTGCGATGACTTTCATCAGGCTTTAAAACTATTGCCCTTTACCCAGCGCGAAGCCTTCTCGCTGCAACAGGAAGATTTCAGTCTGCAGGATATCGCCACCATATGTAATGTGCCGGTGGAAACCGTTAAAACCCGCCTGCGCTACGCCCGCGATAACCTGCGTAAACTGTGGAAACCAACAGCATGAACGACAACGATTTTAAACAAGCTTACGAACGCAGTAAGCAGCAATATCCGGCACCGGGACGCATTAAGAGGCAGGTACTCAATCAAGCCAAACAACCGTTCTCCTGGCGTATTTATCTGCCCGGAAAAGAGTGGATGGCGTTGGCTGGCGCGCTGTGCTGCCTGGTAGTCATTTATGCAATGAACAGCGTTGTCAGACAAGCCCCTATAGCAGTAACGGATGGGCTGGAGGTGGCCGTTGCCTATCACGGCTACGAAAATGAACTGCCTGAGGCCAGTAAGTACCAGCAAAAACTCATGGTATACAATCAAAAATACACCGACAACCTTGCAACCCTGAAAGCCTTTCACTCCAAGCACGCCATGTTGGCCAAACACGAAGGAAACTGGCTGTTTACCGACTGTAATAATCAAAAAATCACCGTATCGCCCCAACTCATGCAGGATCTGATGCAAACAAAACGCGCCGATGCTGAATTGATGGCTGGTAATTTTGTTGAGCTGGTGTTTGATGATCAGGGACGCTTAATTCAAATTACCCAAAGCAGGAAAAACCTATGCTAAGCAAAGCATTGTTACCCTGGACAAAGCCCCTGGGGGTGGGTT
Organism: Aestuariibacter sp. GS-14; assembly: GCF_006494365.1. Taxonomy (GTDB): domain Bacteria; phylum Pseudomonadota; class Gammaproteobacteria; order Enterobacterales; family Alteromonadaceae; genus Alteromonas; species Alteromonas mangrovi. The sequence continues at coordinate 198 of NZ_VHIP01000002.1, read as the reverse complement.
ATCTGGCGGTGTTGCTGAGCATAAACGCAACAGCCACTACCTGGGTTGAGAGTGAAGTCGACGATCCGATATTGACGGGTGAAACCTGCCACGTTAGCGAACCCGCCAGTTACGGTAGCTATGTAATACCAATTCGCATAGAAGTTTGCCCTCTCAGAGTGAGTCAAAACGACTTAGATCACGACGCGCACTCTGAGG
>NZ_VHIP01000033.1 GCF_006494365.1 Aestuariibacter sp. GS-14 | reverse complement strand
AATAGTTTCTCCAGGAACCGAAATACATACATTGTCTTCCGTAAAGCGCTAGACTATATATTATTATACAGGTTCAAATATACTATCTGTTTCAGGGAAAACTCCCAGGTTCGGATGTTCAAAATTCAATGATGGGTAACAAGTACGATCGTAAATCTGTAAAACAGTTTGTCGGATATTAGGCTGTATCTCCTCAAAGCGTATTCGAATATCATTGAGAAGCTGCAGCGTCACATCGGATAATAATGATGGCAGCCATTGTAGAAGTGCCTTTTGCATTTCTAGTCTCTTTCTCGGTCTAGCTAGTTTTACTACATCGCGAAGATAGAATCTTAGATCACACTGCCTTTGCTGAGCTGGATCAATAGAGTAACAAAAGAGTGGTAAGGCCTCGTTAAAGGACAAGGACCTGAGCGGAAGTGTATCGTACAGTAGACGGAGTATACTAGTATAGTCTATAGTCCGTGGAATTCTAAGTGCCAGCTTTATAATGTCATTCTCCTTACTACAGACCCGCCTGAAAGTAGACACATCATCATCAGTAAGCTTTGACAAAAAGCATTGAGTAGCTAACTCTTCTATGCAATCTATAGCTGTTTTATAAGGCATTCAATGGACAGATTGAGGTTTTTGAAACATACTAGTGAAATTAGCCTTAATCCCTTCTCGAAGTTAATCATGCATTATGGTGTAAAAAATGCAACTCGCGTTGCTCTACTTTTTCCCGAATTTCCAAATACGCAGCTGGGGTGATTGCTCGATTTCGTAACGAAAGTTTTGTTTATAAAAACCGCGAAAACCTTCTGTAACAGATAGATTTTTACAGCGCTGATATACAATGACATCAGCTGTAATGGAAAATAACTGAAATATGAATGGCGAGAGACTGCTTGCTTGTATTAAGCAATGTATTATGCAGCACTTCCAACCTATGGTGTACGATGAAAGTAGGTGTGTAATCGAGACGACAAGGGGGACTTTTCCAGTTCCTGACAATTATAAGAAATACAAAACGTTAGCATTTGCATTTGTTGGACATGTACTGAATACAGACGACACACCGGTAATTGAAAAAGAACTGGATTGGCCTGATCCTGCACTAG
>NZ_VHIP01000032.1 GCF_006494365.1 Aestuariibacter sp. GS-14 | reverse complement strand
CAATTGTCGATCGAATCATAAATCACCCAGAATTATCACAGTTTATATCGGTTGCATTTATTAGTCAGTTAAAGGCCACCATCGGAGAGGGTTTAGATATTAATGTAAAAGGCACGCTAAACCGCAGGGGAAAGGGTATCAGAAGGCCTAAAGGCGTATTTTTTAGATACATGGAATCTCCATTTGTCAATACAAAGGTCACTGCATTCTTCTCTTATCTTCGAGATTATAATAAAATTGCCTCAGAATATCACAATAATACTAAATTCATTCTCACGTTTTCATGTCAAGCATATTGGGCATCTGGCCCAAACTTCTCCGCCTTGAAGAATGTTATTAGGTGCTCCATAATTCATGAATACATTTCTAAGTTTGTGGAAAGAGAACAGGATAAAGGTCATATAGGAGATCAGGAGCTACCGCCTGAAGAGGACCCTTCTCGTGAACTAAACAATGTACAACATGAAGTCAATAGTTTAACGGAACAAGATGCGGAGGCGGATGAAGGATTGTGGGGTGAAATAGATTCATTATGTGAAAAATGGCAGTCTGAAGCGGAAGATCAAACTGAGGCGGAGATAATAGCCGACAGGATAATTGGAAATAGCCAGAGGATGGCGAACCTCAAAATTCGTCGTACAAAGTTCAAAAGTGTCTTGTATCATATACTAAAGGAACTAATTCAATCTCAGGGAACCGTAAAGGTTTATCGCGGTAGTAGTTTTTCACACGATTCGATAAAGATAAGCTTACATTATGAAGAGCAGCATATTACAGCCGTATGGGTCTACTTGACAGTAAAATTTGAAGAGCATTGGAAGCCTGTTGATGTAGAGGTCGAGTTTAGATGCAAGTTCAAGGAGCGAAAGGTGGATGGGTAGGTTATATAGGGATATAGCACAGAGATATATAGCAAAGAGATACTTTTGAGCAATGTTTGTGGAAGCGGTATTCGCAATATTTTAGTAGCTCGTTACAGTCCGGTGCGTTTTTGGTTTTTTGAAAGTGCGTCTTCAGAGCGCTTTTGGTTTTCAAAAGCGCTCTGAAGTTCCTATACTTTCTAGAGAATAGGAACTTCGGAATAGGAACTTCAAAGCGTTTCCGAAAACGAGCGCTTCCGAAAATGCAACGCGAGCTGCGCACATACAGCTCACTGTTCACGTCGCACCTATATCTGCGTGTTGCCTGTATATATATATACATGAGAAGAACGGCATAGTGCGTGTTTATGCTTAAATGCGTACTTATATGCGTCTATTTATGTAGGATGAAAGGTAGTCTAGTACCTCCTGTGATATTATCCCATTCCATGCGGGGTATCGTATGCTTCCTTCAGCACTACCCTTTAGCTGTTCTATATGCTGCCACTCCTCAATTGGATTAGTCTCATCCTTCAATGCTATCATTTCCTTTGATATTGGATCATACCCTAGAAGTATTACGTGATTTTCTGCCCCTTACCCTCGTTGCTACTCTCCTTTTTTTCGTGGGAACCGCTTTAGGGCCCTCAGTGATGGTGTTTTGTAATTTATATGCTCCTCTTGCATTTGTGTCTCTACTTCTTGTTCGCCTGGAGGGAACTTCTTCATTTGTATTAGCATGGTTCACTTCAGTCCTTCCTTCCAACTCACTCTTTTTTTGCTGTAAACGATTCTCTGCCGCCAGTTCATTGAAACTATTGAATATATCCTTTAGAGATTCCGGGATGAATAAATCACCTATTAAAGCAGCTTGACGATCTGGTGGAACTAAAGTAAGCAATTGGGTAACGACGCTTACGAGCTTCATAACATCTTCTTCCGTTGGAGCTGGTGGGACTAATAACTGTGTACAATCCATTTTTCTCATGAGCATTTCGGTAGCTCTCTTCTTGTCTTTCTCGGGCAATCTTCCTATTATTATAGCAATAGATTTGTATAGTTGCTTTCTATTGTCTAACAGCTTGTTATTCTGTAGCATCAAATCTATGGCAGCCTGACTTGCTTCTTGTGAAGAGAGCATACCATTTCCAATCGAATCAAACCTTTCCTTAACCATCTTCGCAGCAGGCAAAATTACCTCAGCACTGGAGTCAGAAGATACGCTGGAATCTTCTGCGCTAGAATCAAGACCATACGGCCTACCGGTTGTGAGAGATTCCATGGGCCTTATGACATATCCTGGAAAGAGTAGCTCATCAGACTTACGTTTACTCTCTATATCAATATCTACATCAGGAGCAAT
>NZ_VHIP01000031.1 GCF_006494365.1 Aestuariibacter sp. GS-14 | reverse complement strand
GTTTGGCATCGGCCCGTTGTTTGAGTAGATCCCGGGGTGACAGGCAATCAAAAAACCTTACTTTTAGGGGTGTTATTTGCCGAACATATCTATACAATTGATTAAAACTACAAATAACAATCGAGTTAGCAATAATGAAATGGCCAAATCTTAAGCATTTGCATTACCTGGTAACCTTACATCAGGAACAGCATTTCCACCGTGCAGCCCAACGTTGTAACGTTAGCCAGTCTACCCTGAGTACGGCAATTCAAAACCTGGAAGAGCATTTTGGTAGCCAGTTGTTAGAACGTGAGCACAAAACCTTTGTGTTTACGTCGTTAGGGCTCGACGTAGTTGAACGCTCGAAAGTAATTCTACAAGAAGCCGGTGAACTGGTGGAATACGCGCAAAACGCCGGTAACTGGCAACGCGGTAAGCTTAAACTGGGTGTCATCCCTACCATTGCGCCGTTCCTGTTTGAAGCCATGCTGGGCGCATTTCGCACGTTTTTACCCGACATTCAGTTGGAGTTACAGGAAGACACCACGGCCAATCTGCTTCAGCAACTTACCGACGGCAGCCTGGATTTACTGGTGCTGGCACTGCCAATGGAAACACCGGGATGCAAGCAAATGGTGCTGGGTCACGATCCGTTTCATTTAATTGCTCATAAGGATTTGGCTAACGAATTACCGTCACCAATGGATATTTCGGTGTTGCCGAAGAAGAGTATCTTTCTGCTTCAGCAAGAACACTGCATGACCGGTCACGCGGTAAGTGCCTGTAACCTGCAACATACCGATCAAATCAGTTCGCTGGCTGCCAGCTCGCTGTATACCCTGGTGCAATTAGCGAATAGCAAGTTAGGTTATACCTTTATCCCTGAACTGGCGCTCAATCAGGATTTACTGCGAAATACACAGCTCACGTCTTTCCCAGCGGAAGAAAAAGCGTTCCGGGAAATTGGCTTGGTATGGCGCAGCGGCACCACCCGAATGCGATTGTTCCGCCGGGTAGGCGAGATCATTTCGCCGTTGCTGCCGGTACCCACCTTAAAATAATTTTAAAACCGGGCAAACTTTTTTGCCCGGCCCCCCGACTATACCCACAACAACATAAAACTTTGGGGATATCCGGTGTTTGAAAAGCGCGACGAACAACTAATAGAACAGGCCTTAAGCGGGCACAAAAAGGCCTGGTTCGCGCTTATAAAACGCTATGAGTCTGCTATTTATCAATATGGTGTTCGCATGACGGGCAACCCGCATGACGCCGCAGACTTGATGCAGGATATTTTTATTGCGGTATTTCGCAGCCTGGTCAATTACCGTGGCGAAGGCAGTTTTAAAGCCTGGCTGTTCAGGATTGCGCATTTCAGATGCATTGAATTTTACCGTAGAAAACGGCCCGACTCGCCATTGGATGAAGACGACGAACTCAGTTGCGAACGCCCCTGCCCGGAACATCACTTATTAACTAACAGCACCAGTGCAGCTCTTACCGCTGCGATGCAGCGTTTGCCTTTGGCACAGCGTGCCATTATTGAATTGAAATTTTTTGAACAGTTTACCTTCGACGAAATCGCCGAACAGCTGGGGCTTTCCAGCAACACGGTTAAGTCACGCTTATACAGCGGATTGTCGAAATTAAAACTGGATTTGGAGGTAGAACATGGCTAATTACGAGTCTGAATACTTATTCGGCCAATGGCTGGAAAACGCCTTAACTAACGATGAGCGCGCCGCCTTTGAAGCCTTATGCATTAGCGATAGTACTTTTGCTGCGCAGGTAGAAGCTGCCACGCAACTCAATGTTGCGGCCGAACAATTTACCCCACCGCCTATGCCTGCCTGGGATATGAACGCCACATTTATTGCTCCCGACAAACCAAAATGGTGGCAGTGGCAAGGCTTGCCAGTGATGTCTATGGCAATGTCGGCACTGGCCATTGTAATGGTAGTAAGCGGATTCTCTGTACAGGTGAGCAACGGCAAATTAACTATGGGCTTCCAGCAAGGCCCCAGTGAAGATGAAGTAGCCGCGTTAGTAAATCAGAAGATCAACGACTACCAGCAAGCAAACCAAACCATGTTTACCCAGTACGTTGCTGCCCTGCAGAAACAGCAACAGGAGAACAGTACTCAACTTACGCAGTATCTGCTTACGTCGAGCCGACAGGAGCGTCGTGAAGACTTTGCAGAACTGATTAAGTTTATTAACCAACAGCGTGATGACGATCAGCGCTACTACGCACGCCAGCTTACTCAGCTACAGCGTGAAATTAATTCACTGGATGATGGCTACCCTGCCCTCACCGAATAATCACACAACAGGTGGAATGATTATGAAAGCACTCGCAATTGCATCGCTATTTGGCGCAACCCTGGCTTCCAGTGCCGTTGCACAAAACCTTACCGAGCTTGATAAACAGCTGAACATTATGTCGGGCGTTATTGATACCGCGCTAAAACAGGATACCCGCAAAGATGGCGTACGCTACCGCAGTATTGAGGCTACTTATCTGGCGAAACAAGGGGTTATTTTTACCATAAATACCGGTGGCCGGAGCATGATGTTCGATTTTGACTTTAGTGACTTAATGAGTGTGCTGCCTACTGCACCAGAAGCACCAGAATCGCATACCGTTACCGTAGTGACCGATGGCATGCATATTGAGACTGACGGCGATTATGAGTTTGTATTTGAACAGGATTGGGAAGATACCGCAGACCGGGTGGTGCGCCAGGTTGAACGCATAGTGCGTAAAACCGACGAGAAACTGCGGGAATTTCGCAGCGATCGCCGCGAAATTGAATGGGAACTTCGCGAGCTCGAACGCCGCAACCGCGACCTCGAATTTGAACTGCGCGGCGCGGATGCAGAGCGCAAACGTCAAATAGAAAGCGAAATGAAGGAAATTAAATCCACCATAGACGGCTTACAGACTCGGGAAAAAGAACTGCAGGACTACGCCAAAGAACTGGCCGAAGAGAAAAAAGCCGAGTTGGAAAAGCAGCGTGAAATGCAGCAGCAAGCCTACAAAACCTTTTTGGCTAACTTTGAGGGCAGCGTTGGTGACACCCTGTGTAGCTTTGGCGCTGGTTTACGTGAACTACCCGACGATGAGCACATTAGCTTTATTCTGAAAAACTTTGGCAAAGGTGACGATGGAAAAGCGCAAGACAGAGTGTACATATTCAGTAAGAAGTCGGTGAAAAGCTGTGTAACCGAACGTATTAAGCCCAGCGAGTTATTGTCGAAAGCGGAAGTGTACGCGTTTTAAGAGATTAAGGCGCATAGTATCAACCCTCTCACTCAGCCCGGTATTGTATTATGCAAGCCGGGCTTTTTAATGTGAATTTCCACAACAGCTCCTACCAGTAAAAGCATAAACAGCCCAAAAAGCCCTATTCAACACGCTATATTTGAAGATTTTCCGTATTTATATAAAATATTTAAAACATAAAAATCAAAACGTTACATTGAAAATCCAATAAAAACACACAAAATTATACTTACTATGTCAGATTTATACTTGATCACATTACTGTAATATTGTAGCTTTAAATAGTGAAAAACCGATTAACATACTTAAAGGGGGGCTTACCATGCTAAAGGCATTCACAAAATTTTTTAAACGCAAGCACCCGTACGCAGTAGCTGCATACATTGGTCGCAAAAATGCGCAACGTATACTCGACTGCAAAATCGAGAAGAAATCTAAGCTTCTTTCACACCACTAATTTCCGAAGCCACAAGCTAAAGACAGTTGGCGTGTTGGTGTAGATCAATCCAAGCGTTGAACAAACAAATCCGATGCCCTGTGACATCGGATTTTTTTTGTCCGTTTGAATAACCCGCGAGGATGCCCCCTCGCCTTGGGTGACCCAACTTCCGCGTCCCCCCGGGCTCAAACCGCGGTTTACTCAAACAGCTTGCCTTTGCCAAACAAGATCCCCGCCTTCGCGGGGATGACATGATAGAAAGCGGGGATG
>NZ_VHIP01000029.1 GCF_006494365.1 Aestuariibacter sp. GS-14 | reverse complement strand
CACTTAGCCGTCGTCCCGGAAAGTGCGAAGCACTTGTCCGGGAACTTGGGAAACATCCAGCAAGGGTTGTTTTGGATTCGCGGCCTTTTTAAGTAGGTCCCGGGTCAAGCCCGGGATGACGGGGAAAGGTTGTATTCACTCAGCCGTCGTCCCGGAAAGTGCGAAGCGCTTGTCCCCATCCGTCGTCCCGGAAAGTGCGAAGCACTTGTCCGTGAACTTGTGAAACATCTAGCAAGGGTTGCTTTGGAATCGCGGCCTTTTTGAGTAGGTCCCGGGTCAAGCCCGGGATGACGGTGAAAGGTTGTATTCACTTAGCCGTCGTCCCGGAAAGTGCGATGCGCTTGTCCCTATCCGTCGTCCCGGAAAGCGCGAAGCGCTTA
>NZ_VHIP01000028.1 GCF_006494365.1 Aestuariibacter sp. GS-14 | reverse complement strand
CCGTCGTCCCGGAAAGTGCGAAGCACTTGTCCGGGAACTTGGGAAACATCTAGCAAGGGTTGTTTTGGAATCGCGGCCTTTTTGAGTAGGTCCCGGGTCAAGCCCGGGATGACGGGGAAAGGTTGTATCCACTTAGCCTTCGTCTCGGAAAGTGCGAAACGCTTGTCCGGGATCTCAGGAAACAGTCAGCTCAATACCGACAGCCGACTGATAGCCTTTTTCTCGTTCCAAATCTGCTGTCATTATAGGTTTTGATGGCAGCCATTCAGGTGGGAAGGTCAGCGATAATCTGCACTTCTCAACGTCAACTGCAAAATCAGGCAGAAAGTCTTCCTGGCGCTTAATATTCAACAACACGCCCAAACGCAACAACACGATCAGACGGTATACGTCTTCCTTTCCGTATTGTGTGAAGTTGGGTATGTCTGCTACGCGGATTTTCTTGCGATGAAAGCGTACAAGCGTTGCCAACAGTTCCTGCTGTGCCTGATTAAATCCTGGCATATCCACATTTTGCAGGATATAGGCGGAGTGACGTTGTACGCCACGGGTGTTTATCTGAATGCCTACCTCGTGCAGTAATGCTGCCCAACCTAGTATGGCGCGGTAGTCCGGATGACTCAGTGTCCATGCTTTCTGGCAGTGATTAAATAACGTAATGGTTGTATTGAGCACCAAATGTGCCTGCGCTGTATCCACGTCATAACGCGTTGCCAGGCTGCTGGCAGTGCGGCTACGGATGTCACTGTTATGCAGCTCATCCTCCATCTGGTATAACACGCCTTCACGCAGCGCCGCGGGAGAATACTCCAGTGATTCAATCTTCAGTGCTTTAAAAAGGCCAATCAACACACATAATCCGGCGGGCATAACCGGGCGTCTGTCATCGGTCATTTCAGGAAAGTTAAGTTGATCGATATGGCCAGCTTCGATGAATTGCTTCATCAGCGTCTTTAAGTCTTTCAACGTAATAGGTTTATCGTATACTTCTTTTTGTTCTTTTTGTACCAGCGCACAAATGGCTTTGATGGTACCGGAAGTGCCGATACAGCGTTGCCAGCCCAAGCGTCGGTAACGCTCTTCAATGGGCTCCATTTCCTGTTCTGCTGCGGTGATCGCCTTTTCAAACGCTTTGGTTTTTAATTCACCATTGGCAAAAAAGCGCTGAGTATAGCTTACACAACCCATTTGCAGGCTTCGCAACAACAACGGGTTTAATCCTTCACCTATTATAAACTCGGTAGAGCCACCACCTATATCCACCACTAAACGCTTGCCCGTGTCGTGATTGGTATGCGCCACACCTGAATAAATTAACCGCGCCTCCTCGGTACCCGATATAACCTCGATGGGATAGGGCAGAATTTGCAGGGCTTCTTCAATAAATTCCTGTGCATTTACTGCCCGTCGAAGCGTATGGGTAGCGACAATTCTCACCGAATCAGGCTCGAAGCCTTTTAGCGAATCTGCAATCACTTTGAGAGTGTCCAGTCCGCGCTGTTTTGCTTCACCACCCAATAGATTATTGTCGTCCAGTCCTTCCGCTAAGCGGACGCGTTGTTTTACCCGGTGAAGAATTTGTACTGAACCTGCCACAATGCGAGCTACCACCAGGTGAAAGCTGTTAGAACCAATGTCCAGTGCTGCAACTTTGGTAACTTCGCGGCTTTCTACACCAGAAAAGGACGATGGATCCGGACTCATTTTTTCTCTTCCAGTTGTTTAAGGTAATTGTAAATCTCTTCCTGAGAACGCATTTTTCTACGGTTGCCTCGTTTAACGTACTGGTTCGTTTGATCCTTGTCGATTTCCCTGGCTTTCATGGTATCGCGAAACTGAATTTCCATAATATCCACTATGCGTTGTTGCAGAGCTTCGTCGTACACTGGTGCACCCACTTCAATACGGTTGTCCATGTTTCTCATCATCCAGTCGGCAGATGAAATATAAACTTTGCGGTTGCCACCTCCGTTAAAAATCATTACGCGCGGGTGTTCCAGAAAACGGTCTACTACAGAAATAATTTTAATGTTTTCGCTCAACCCTTTTATACCGGTACGCAGGCTACACATACCGCGCACAATACCGCGGATTTTTACGCCTGCCTGACTGGCGCGATACAAATCGTCAATCAGTTCGTTATCAACCAGGTTATTAATTTTAAAGGTGATCCCAGCCTTGTGACCCTCTTTCATGTATTGAATTTCTTGACGGATCAGCGACTGTACTTTGGTTCGGGCGTTTAACGGTGAAATTTGTAAATGCTGGAACTTGTAGCGACGATACGGGTTTGAAATTAAATCAAATACAGAGTTACCTTCCTCAGCCATTTCCTGATTCTTGGTAAACAAACTAAAGTCGGTATAAATTTTGGCCGTTTTCTCGTTAAAGTTACCGGTACCAAAATGCGCGTAGTGCATTAACTTGCCGCGCTCTTCACGCGACACAATACACAGTTTGGAGTGAATTTTAAGTGAAGGTACGCCCAGAATTACGCGAATACCGGCATCGGTCATGCGCTTCGACCACTCAATGTTGGCTTCTTCGTCGAAACGGGCGCGTAGCTCTACAATTACCGTTACTTTTTTGCCGTTGTCCACAGCGTCAATCAGTGAGCTAATGATCCGCGAGTGGCTCGCCACCCGGTAAATATTAATACGAATTGATTTAACACTGGGGTCGAATGCCGCCTGGCGCACAAATTCAGTAAAGTGCAAAAAGCGGTGATACGGATAATACAGCAGTATGTCATGGGCACTGATTGCATCGAACACTGTGTTGTATGCCGAAAAGTCCTTGGTATCAATGGCAGGTAACGGCGGGTGTTCAAGATACTCTCGCCCCACGTTTGGAAAACCAATAAAGTCTTTGAAGTTGCGGTAATGACCAGCAGAATGCAGGGTATCCAGCTTGGTTATCTTCAGGCGGCGCTGCAGATCTTCAATCATGTCGGCAGGCATGTCCTGATCATGGATCACCCGAACCGGCTCGGCAATTAATCGCTGCTTCATACTTTCCGACATTTTCTCTACATAACTTTCGTCGATTTCGTCGTTAATAAAGTATTCAGCGTCGCGGGTCATTTTAAATGAGTACGACTCCAGAGTATCGAATTTAACAAAACCGCGGAAAATTTCCTCCATCGACAGCTGGATCATATCGTCGAGCAATATGATGTGTTTACTCTTTCTACTGCGCTGCGGCGGGATCAGGAAAAATCGCGATACCTCGGATGTAGGTACTTGCACTACGGCAAATCGCGGGCTGCGGCCTTCACGGCGCAGTGCCACATACAAATAAACGGTGTTGCCGTTTAAGCGCCTAAGCAAGTCGGTTTTCTTATCAATCAAAATAGGGGCAATATGGCGTAATACTTTGTTGATAAAGTAATTGCGCACCCATTCACGCTGATAGTCAGTGAGTTCGTTCTTTTGCAGAATAATAATGCTGTAACGCGCCAGCGCCTTTACAACTTCTTTGTGTATGGTGTCGAATTTTTTCGACAGCGCCATTACTTTTTGCTGAATTTGCTCTAACAGTCTGCGTTGATGCTGGGCTTCCAAATCATTACCGTCGTTTTGGGCAATGATGATCTGGCGTTTTACATCAGACACTCTCACGCGGAAGAATTCATCCAGGTTATTGGAGTAAATACCCAGAAAGCGAATGCGTTCCACGGCGGGGTTATTTCTGTCGGCGGCTTCCTGCAACACTCGTTCGTTGAAAGACAACCAGCTCAGTTCTTTTGGGTAATAAAGGTCAGTCGATTCCATAATTACATCAGTTATTCAGCAATCAAAACGCGTTAACATAGCAGTTGAGTATTACAACCTGTTGACGGCGTTAAAAATATTTTCTAACCGCGCTATGCGGTTCAGGATAAGGTTGTGGTTATATCCACTACCAAATCGTTGGCAACCGCTTCCAGTGCTTCCTGCAAATCATCGCGGTCTAAATCGGTTGACACGCCCACGCGCAGTTGCGCTTTAAACATCTGGCTACCCCAGTTGGGTGCACTTTCACAGGTTGATGCAAAGTGCAGTATGTTCAGGTTAAAGCCATTAAGCACATTGGTAATTTCCTGAACAATGCCGGTACGGTCGTTGCCCATTACCTCTATTCTAAGCATTTCATCGGGATGTGCGGTGGTTTCTGTTACCGACTGGGAGTGGACCTGTAAACCGTCGAGTTTGTTGAGGGCCTCAATTAATGCGTGGTGTTGTTCGGCAGGTACCAGCACTTCCACAAACCCGGCAAACTGCCCGGCCATGTGGGCAAAGCTGCTGGCTTGCCAGTTTCCCCCATGCTGGTAGACCTTTTTAGCAACGGCATCAACCAGACCAGGACGGTCTTTACCAATAACAGTGATGATGACAGGCTTCATACATTCACTCCTGTGAGTTGTACTGTGAGGTCGAAAAAACTGACCCTGACAGGTATTTATAAGTTTCTCTTGATCTTAAAATATCACAACTTACACTGCTGAGCAGTGCAATTTAAGCCAAATCATGACTCCGAATAATGAATGTAGCAGCTAAGCAGGAAACTGTACTGAAAAAACGTCGTCGCCGTGACATCACCGCGCGAGTGATTATCAGTGGGTTTGGCGCAATGGTGCTGCTAACCATGGTAATACTGATCTGGCATTTGTTTTCTCAGGCGGCTGATTTTGCTTTTTCTCCGGATGCCGAGATCCAAACGGAATTACCGGTGTTACCGACGGGCCGCTTTTTATATGCAGGGGACATCGACAGCGGACAAGCTGCCATTTTGCAAGGCCCTGGTTGTCGCCTGACACTGACTACGCTGGTGGATAACGAACTTACCGCCGGTCAATCCATTCGACGCCCTTGTTCTCATTCACTGACGACGCATTTGGTTCAGGGGACTCCCTACGCGATTGATATCTCGGCTACCGGGCAGGTACGGTTATTTCCTGTTCCAACATTTGCTGCTTCACACGAAGTTGCCATGGTAGGTAGTCCGCTGGCCAGTGAACTGTCATTTGCAATACCAGAAGCCGTTTGGGCGGCTAAAATAAACTGGTCACTGGAAGTAGGCGAAAAGTGGCTTATTTTGGTTGTTAATACGGAGAAGTCTCAGTTTATTCAGTGGGTTAACCGGCAGGACCCTGCCAGAATTATTCGGCATACCCTCACCGATTTACTGCCCATCGTGTTACTTCCCGATAGCAATCAGATAATGCAAATTCGAGACAATATCCTGCTTTTTTACAACGAAAAGCACGTGCTGATTGACCGCATTGTGTTACCCGACCCGGTAGTACAGGCGTTTACCTTTGTAAAAGGGCGTTCACTGATTGTTTCACATCCCAACAGCGCGATGAGCAGGCTAACGGTATATAACGATAAAGGGGTATTGCGATATCAGCTTGCGTATAAACTGGCTTTAAAGCCCAATGAGCAACCCGTTGCAATTAACCCACATGCCAGTGTAAACGGATTAGCCATGATTACTAATCAGCAACAGTTATTGCTGATTAACCAGGTGACCGGCGAAATTGTAGAACGACGCGCATTGCCGTTTCAGCCAACCGGCTTGAGTTGGTTTGACGATCGGGTATATGTGTATTCTGATAGCACCTTGCTTAAGTTACACATCAACCATTTGGCTGGGCTCAGCACAATAGATAGTCTCTTATCGCCGCAACTTTACGAAGGTTATCGACAGCCAGACCAATTGTGGCAAACCACCAGTGCCAGTGATTACCAGGAAACAAAAATGAACCTGGTGCCATTGTTAATGGGCAGTATCAAAGCGTCGGGCTTGGCGTTGCTTATTGCTATTCCGCTTGCCTTGGGGGCGGCCGTGTATACTGCGTATTTTGCCCGTCCAAGAGTGCGCGATAATATGAAACCTGCAATCGAAATGCTGGAGGCCATTCCTTCCGTTTTGATTGGATTCATTGCTGCAATCTGGCTGGCACCGTTGGCTGAGCGCTTTTTATTTTCGTTCGCCGTGTTTTTATTTACGGTGCCATTTAGTTTGTTGTTGATTGCCTTGATTCAGCACAAAGTTGCGCGCAATCTGCCTGCCCGCGTGCGCAATACGGCTGAACTGGTGCTGCCTGCACTTGGCATACTGGGTCTGGGTTATATCAGCATTGAATGGGCACCACAGTTGCTGTTTTACATACTGGAAGTCAACGACTTTGACTTTATTACCGATACCACCGGCGTGCCGGTAGGTAAAACCACCATTTTGGTAGCGATAGCCCTGGGCTTTGCTATTTCGCCCAGTATTTATTCTTTGGCAGAGGATGCCATTAGTGGCGTGCCAACAAGTTTACGCCAGGCCTCTTATGCGTTGGGGGCAACCCGTTTACAAACCTTGCGCAGAGTGGTGTTGAGGGTGGCCTTTCCGGGGATAATGGCGGCTATTATGCTCGGATTTGGGCGCGCTTTTGGCGAAACCATGATTGTGTTAATGGTAACGGGAAATACGCCGATTGCCGATTGGGATTTGTTTGCTGGTTTGCGCGCACTTACGGCTAACCTCGCTATTGAATTGCCCGAAGCCGAATTAGACAGTATGCATTACAAGGTACTGTTCTTAACCGCATGTGTATTATTTACTTTCACGTTTTTGGTAAATACGCTGGCCGAGTTATTACGTCAACGATTGCGCAGGAATGCCAGTTATGGGTAAGTGGTCATTCAGACGTTTTCTGTCTAATCGTCAGCAGCAATCATTTGTAATTAGTTTGGGCGCGTTTTGTGCCAGTTTGTTACTGGTTGCTTTAGTGTGTGTATTAGGGTTAATTGCCTTGCGTGGTAGTGATTATTTTTGGCCTCGCCCAGTGCACAACCTTACTTATACGGATGCGGCGGGTAGCGCGCACAAAGTGTATGCTCAGGTAGGGGCAGGGCAGGTAGCCAGTCAATATAGTGCCGCAACTCAACACCTGTGGCTGATCCGATATTCAAATGCCGCTTATCCGTTTGGTAATCAGCTTATTCTGGAAACGCCCGCTATTCAGAATCTGGCGGTTGCAAAAGAAGCGGCTGATATTGTGCTCAAAGACGGCACCCGGATTTTTGCACAGCCGATAAGCCTGGATTTACCTGGTAAGCCGGCGCAATCCTTGGCAGCGCTGGAACAGGCGCGTCAGCAGGTTAACGCGTTACAGTTCGACATCGACCAAATCCGCACGCTTCATCTTGCGCCAATCCACCGCCGTTTGGCCGAATTGGATATACGGGCAGTAGCCGATGATGCACCGGCAAGAGAACGCCTTTCCCGCGAGTTCAGCGTATGGCAAAACCGGGTACTGGAATTGGAATCCCAGCTTGCCGAGTTTCGATTGCATATTCAGTTTGCCAGCGGTGAGGGATTTTCAATTCTCCTTAACGATCTGGACCAGCTCAATTATACCGGACAGCTAAGTCCGTGGGGCAAAGCGGGTGTCGCAGCCAACGCCATTTGGACGTTCTTAACGGACTCACCCAAACAAGCAAATACCGCAGGCGGGGTATTCCCAGCCTTGTTTGGTACCGTGCTGATGATATTTATTATGACTATTCTGGTGACGCCTTTCGGTGTAATGGCGGCGATTTATCTTACCGAGTATGCTCCCGACAATACGATGACGGCGGTCATTCGCATCTGTGTTAGCAACATGGCGGGAGTGCCGTCAATTGTGTATGGCGTATTCGGACTCGGCTTCTTTGTATACTTTGTGGGTGGCCAAATTGACGAACTGTTCTTCGGTGATCGTTTACCTGCCCCTACAATGGGAACTCCCGGCGTATTCTGGGCGGCATTAACCATGGCAATACTTACATTGCCTGTGGTAATTGTAGCTACCGAAGAGGGGCTAAGGCGCGTACCCCAGCGATTAAAAGCAGGTAGCTATGCATTAGGTGCTACCAAACTGGAAACCATTTGGCACACCATACTGCCGATCGCTAGTCCCGGTATTATGACCGGTGTGATCCTCGCCATCGCGCGGGCCGCTGGTGAAGTTGCACCGCTAATGCTGGTTGGCGCTGTAAAATTTGCGCCCAATCTTCCGTTTGATGGCGAATTCCCCTATCTGCACCTGGATCGCCAGTTTATGCATTTGGGTGTGTTAATATACGACGGCGCATTCCACAGCCAAACAGACATGCGAAGCGCGTCTATGATGTTTGCCAGTTGCTTATTGTTATTACTGGTGGTTTTTGTATTAAATATTCTGGCTGTGATCCTACGTAAGCGGCTACGTCAACGATATTTGCGAGGTTACTGACGCTCATGCTGAAACTGTTCGAACGGGAACGACTCAACCTGGAAGGGCTGTCACCGGAACAAACGGCCATCGAAGTTCGCGATCTGAATCTGCGATTGGGTCAAAAGCATGTGTTGCATAACATTAACATGCGGATCCCAAAACACCGCATTACGGCGCTGATTGGCCAGAGTGGTTGTGGAAAGTCGTCGTTGATAGCCTGCTTTAACCGCATGAATGATTTAATTTTAAATAGCCAAACCAGCGGCGAAATCATCATTGAAGGGCGCAATATTAATCACAAGAAAGAAAACCTGTCTTTGCTGCGCTCTCAGGTGGGCATGGTATTTCAACGTCCAAATCCCTTTCCAATGAGCATATATGACAATGTGTGTTACGGATTGCGGTTACAAGGCATTAAGCAGCGTCGCCAGCTCGACGATGCGGTAGAACGCGCCTTGCACGAGGCAGCGCTGTGGGAAGAAGTAAAAGACCGGCTGTTTGACTCGGCCATGATTTTATCGGGTGGTCAGCAGCAGCGCCTGGTGATAGCTCGCGCGCTTGCTTTAAACCCCGCTATTTTGTTACTGGATGAACCAACCTCTGCGTTAGATCCATTAACTACCCTGTTTATTGAAGAGTTAATGGGCGAACTCAAGAAGCGCTGTACCATTGTTATCGTTACACACAACATGCAGCAAGCGGCCCGGGTTTCCGATTACACCGCGTTTCTGCATCAGGGCGAGTTAATCGAATTCAGCGATAGCGATACGTTGTTCACTATGCCCGACAAAAAACAAACCGAAGATTACATTACCGGCCGTTACGGCTAGGGGGAGGCAACAGCATGCATCAGGTTGCACTAAATACCCATATATCTGACCGCTTTAACCTTGAACTGGAAAACCTGCGAAACTCCGTGCTCACTATGGGCGGCGAAGTAGAACAGCAGTTAATTGATACGCTCAAAGCCATTAGTACCAATAATCCTGGGCTGGCGGAAAAAGTGATCCTTAACGATTTGAAAGTGAATTCCATGGAGATGCAAATCGACGAGGAATGTTTGAGGATCATTGCAAAGCGGCATCCCACGGCCAGTGACTTGCGATTAATCATGACCATTTCAAAAGCCATTACAGACATTGAGCGGATGGGTGATGAAATAGAGCGCATAGCCAAACTGGTAACCAAACAAAAGATCCCTGCATCGGAGTCGATTAAAAGCAGTATGTTGCAAATTGGTCAGCAGGTAACGGCCATGATGCGAGGTACGTTTGATGCTTTTGCCCGGCAGGATGAGCGAGCTGCCCTTATTGTGTACGATCAGGACAACCGTATCGACAGCGAATATAAAAAGTTGCTCACTTTTACAACCGGTGAAATGTCGCGTTCAGGGCAGTCAATGGAAGACTGGCTGGAAATTCTGTGGGCATTGCGTTCGCTTGAGCGGATTGGTGACCGGTGCAAAAATATTTGCGAATACGTTGTCTCACTCACCAGTGGTAAAGATGTAAGGCATACTAAACTGGAAAGTTTGCAACAAAAAATAGATGATCTAACCTAAACAACTGGCAGCTCTAGCGGCTAGAGCTGCCTTAAATCTGTAATTAAAGTGAAATATTTGATGTAAATATCAGCGATCAGGATGATAAACACGATTATTTATAGCAGATCGTCGAAATTGGTCTATGGCTTGTCAGCGGATTAAGTTAGAATGCGCCGCAATATTGAAGCTTCAGTATAAAAAACGAACGAAGAACAATGCATAAATTCAAAACGCTGGCAGTAAGTGTAAACGCGACAGAATGCCCGTCAGCAGTAAACATGTCTATCAACGCACAACGGCTGAAAGACTGCTAAACAGACCAGGAGCAAATGTCAGTGGATTTCCTTCAAAGTTATGGCATGATTCTTATCATCCTCGCCGCCGTGGTGGGATTTGTTATGGCCTGGGGTATTGGTGCAAACGACGTAGCCAATGCCATGGGTACGTCTGTTGGTTCAAAAGCCCTCACCATTAAACAGGCAATTATTATTGCCATGATTTTTGAGTTTGCGGGTGCCTACCTTGCTGGTGGCGAAGTAACCGCAACTATTCGTAAAGGCATTATAGATACTGCCTATTTCGTTGATATTCCAGAATATTTGGTTCTGGGCATGATCTCCTCACTGTTTGCCGCAGGGTTATGGCTTGGGGTTGCGTCGTACCTGGGCTGGCCTGTGTCAACAACTCACTCCATCGTTGGTGCCATTATTGGTTTTACCGCTGTTGGCGTAAGTGTTGAAGCCGTTGAATGGAGTAAAGTGGGCGGTATTGTCGGTAGCTGGATTATTACCCCGGCTATCTCCGGTGTGATTGCCTACTTGATCTTCATGAGTGCCCACAAACTGATTTTTGAAACCGACAAACCCTTCCACTATGCCCGCAAATACGTCCCGTTTTACATGGCATTTGCCGGGTTTGTGATGTCGTTGGTAACGATTACAAAAGGCTTGTCCCACGTCGGTTTAGGTTTATCAGCTACGGCCGGTTATGTATTATCGGTAGTCATTGCAATCGTTATTGCCTTTGTGGGTAAATGGTTAATCAATCGTCAGGTTTATAGTCATTCTAACGACGCTGATTTACAACGCGCAAACGTAGAAAAAGTATTCGCCATTTTAATGGTGGTTACTGCCTGCTGCATGGCCTTTGCACACGGTTCAAATGATGTGGCCAATGCTATCGGCCCATTGGCTGCGGTAGTAAGTGTGGTTTCCAGCGGCGGTGAAATTGGCTCTAATAGCGAACTTGCATCTTGGATTTTGCCACTAGGCGGATTGGGCATTGTTGCAGGTTTGGCCCTGTTTGGTCATCGCGTCATTGCCACTATTGGCGAAGGCATAACACATCTCACCCCAAGCCGTGGCTTTGCAGCTGAAATGGCTGCCGCCTGTACAGTAGTAATTGCATCCGGCACGGGATTACCTATATCAACCACACAAACATTGGTGGGTGCAGTATTGGGTGTGGGCTTGGCTCGTGGTGTATCCGCACTTAATTTAGGTGTGATACGTAATATTGTGATTTCATGGGTGGTAACTTTACCCGCCGGTGCGATCCTGTCAATTATGTGCTTCTACGCACTTAAACTGATTTTCGGCGTATAGGCTTTACACCTCGTAGCCGCTCCCTATACGCCATCGCGATTGCCGAATACGCTATCCTGATCCATATTCGTCATTACCGTTGTAAGTCATCTCACCTTTTCTTCGTCACCCCACCTTTACTTCGTCACCTCATCTTTACTTCGTCATCTCCGCGAAGGCGGGGATCTTATTTGGCAAAGGCAAGCTGTTTGAGTAGACCCCGGGTCGAGCCCGGGGCGACGGGAAAGGAATGTCATCCCGACTTCCAACTCCCGTCATCCCCGCTTCCAACTCCCGTCATCCCCGCTTCCAATTCCCGTCATCCCTGCTTCCAATTCCCGTCATCCCTGCTTCCAATTCCCGTCATCCCCGCGAAGGCGGGGATCTTATTTGGCAAAGGCAAGCTGTTTGAGTAGACCCGGGTCGAGCCCGGGGCGACGGGAAAGGAATGTCATTCCCTCTTCCAAATCCCGTCATTCCGGCTTCCAATTCCCGTCATCCCCGCGAAGGCGGGGATCTTATTTGGCAAAGGCAAGCTGTTTGAGTAGACCCCGGGTCGAGCCCGGGGTGACGGGAAAGGAATGTCATCCCGGCTTCCAACTCCCGTCATCCCCGCTTCCAACACCCGTCATCCCCGCGAAGGCGGGGATCTTATTTGGCAAAGGCAAGCTGTTTGAGTAGACCCCGGGTCGAGCCCGGGGCAACGGAAGGAAACGTTATTTCCGTCTATCATGTAATTAAAGACGCAGTTTTATGTCTTCAAACTGTCACAAACTAACGTCAATATCAAAATCATACTGTATATGCAAAGAGTGATGCCGTGCGCCCTCAGTACAATCAAATTCTGTGCGTGCTTTCCAGTACATCTGGTCAGGATGCGCTAATCACCAAAGCTGTGGCACTGTCGAAGTTACATCAGGCTAACCTCACTATTCAGTTGGCTTTACCTGCATTGCCACCCAATGCCCGGTTAGTAATGGCATCGTTTGCTTACATTGAGTCTCAGGAGTCATTAATTTGCGATGCGGAACGTTGGCTTTGCAATCACGTTGATAATTTGGATACCGGGTGGCCTGTTCATTGTGAAGTGACAGTGGGAGATGTGAGTCAGGATGTACTGGAGACGGTTTCAACTTTAAGCGTGGACCTTGTGATTGCTCAAGCTAAATCCGGTGTCAGCGGGCGCCTATTTGGCGCTGACGCACTGCACCTATTGAGACACTGTGCAAGTCCGGTTTGGTTACTACCTGCATCTTCTCCACCACATCACAATGTGGTTATTGCTGCAGTTGACTTAAATTACCACTACGGAAATGAGCACGCAGCAGTACGTAAGGGGTTGAACAAATCTATTGTCCAGCAAGCGTCGGCGTTAGCCTTACTTAGTAAGGGGGTTCTGCATCTGGTGCATGTGTATGAATCTATACCTGAGCAATACATCTGCGAAGGTCTGCTTTCCATGCCGCAGGACGAATTGGCTACCATGAACGAACTTATCCGTCAGGAACGCGATCAGGCAATGGCTTCACTGGTGATTGAACTACAGGCGTCGCTCCAAAGTAATAATGAGTGTCTGGATATTCAAACACATTTGGTATATGGCCAACCTGTAGCAGGCATAGCAACAACTGCATTGCAGCTGGATGCCGACGTTGTGGTAGTGGGCTCCATTACCCAACCCGGCATTCCCGGCTGGCTTGCCGGTAGTATAGCGGAAGAACTGGCTGGCGAGTTACATTGCTCAATATTGGCAATAAAACCTGGGCAAATCAGTGCTGATGATCAGTAGCTAAACATCATTCTACCGGTTCAAATTAAGTTTTATTTATGAACTGGTGGCAAGCATGCCGGAGCGTCTTCCTGCTGTATATATTCTTTCAAACGAAACACGAACTGTGCTGTATGTTGGCGTTACAAGTAATTTGATACAGCGCATTTATCAACACAAAATGTCAATGGCTGTGGGTTTCTGCACCAAATACAAGGTGAAAGATCTTGTTTATTTCGAGATGCATGAAGACATGTATGCCGCTATAACACGCGAAAAACAACTTAAACATTGGCGGCGCAGCTGGAAGGAAAGGCTGATCACACAACAAAATCCGGGCTGGTATGATTTGTATCCGTTGATTAACCGTTAACAGACGATGCGTAAGATCCAAGCTCCATTCTTTCATCCACACTTATTCCTCATCAGCCGCTATTCCGTTGCCCCCGCTTCCAACTCCTGTCATCCCCGCACACTCCCCATCATCCCTGCTTCCAATTCCTGTCATCCCCGCGAAGGCGGGGATCTTGTTTGGCAAAGGTACGCTGTTTGAGTAGACCCCGGGTCGAGCCCGGGGCGACAGGAAAGGAATGTCATCCCCGCACATTCCCCGTCATCGCCGCACACTCCCCGTCATCTCCGTACACTCCCCATCATCCCCGTACACTCCCCGTCATCCCCGCGAAGGCGGGGATCTTGTTTGGCAAAGGCAAGCTGTTTGAGT
>NZ_VHIP01000027.1 GCF_006494365.1 Aestuariibacter sp. GS-14 | reverse complement strand
ACCTGCGAACATGCGCCGCGATCGCTGAACACCTAGAACGAACAAAATTAATACAGCAAAGATCAACACGCCCTAAAAACACAGCAAGCAAAACGAATTCAAACAAGACTGTACGCCATAAACTTATATTTGCACATTGTGGTTTTGAGCCAGCAAGCTCTGCCGATGCCGTTGCTCGCGGTCAAAAATGGTAGTGTTGTTATAGCGCTGAATGCGTTTCATGTAGACTTCACCAGTAGCGGGCATGTAGTAAATTTTGCGGGCATAATCCTGACACAAGTCCTGACCCACCACAGGAATACCAGTTCGGGTTAAAAAGGCTTGCACAAATTTTGCGTTGATCTGTCCTACATCACACTTTTCAAAACCGTTAAGTACTTTACCACCGCCAAACACCTTCGCTTCCAGCCGCTCTCTGCGACCGCCAAGCTCTTCAATGTGTGCGATTAACATTGTCATGGCGTGCAGGCCGTAACGGGTTAGCATACTGCGTACCCGGTCGTCATCGCGGGCGGCTTCTGGTAACATAAAGTGATTCATTCCCCCAATTCGGGCAATCGGGTCGCGAATACAGGCTGCAACACATGAGCCGAGCACAGTCACTATCAGCTTGTCGGCACTGGTGGCAAAATACTGTCCGGGTAACAACTTAATGGCGTCGCGATTAAAGCGGGTGTCGAAATACGCGACGGGGGTTGCCTCTGAATCATCAAATGTCTGCTGCATACCTTTACTTCACGGGCCGATATATTGTTTTGCCCATCGGGCGTACCAGGTGAGTCTGCAAATTAAAATTTTCAGAGTGTCCGGCTACATACATGCCATTCTCAGGCAGTAAATCCACCATACGAGCCAGTAATTTGAGCTGTGTATCCTTATCGAAATAAATCATCACATTGCGACAAAATATGACGTTTACACACTGCTTAAACCCCCAGTGCACTTGTTGCAGATTGATTTGTCTGAAGGTCACCATGTCCCTTAATTCATCAACCACTTTAACCTTTCCGACATTTGTGCCTTTGCCGCGGTGAAAAAACTGCTGTTTTCTGCTCTGAGAGAGTTTTTCAATGCTGTTATAGGAATAAACACCTCTCCTGGCTTTTGCCAATACGTTACTGTCGATGTCAGATGCAATGATACTTATCGGTGGTTTATAGCTTCCAAAGACCTCTGCCACCACCATCGCAATTGAGTAAGGCTCTTCCCCAGTGCTGCTGGCGGCACACCAAATGGTGTGAGTGTCCGGATGTTCATGTAAATATTTGGCCAGCGCATCAAAGTGATGCGCTTCACGAAAAAATGAAGTTAGATTGGTGGTTAGTGCATTAATAAATTGCTCTTGCTCCGCGGAAGAGGATTCCACCAGCCTCAAATACTGACTGAAGCTGTCAATATTTAGGGCCCGTAACCTGCGAGACAGGCGGCTGTAGACCATACCATCTTTGGAGTCTGCAAGGCGGATACCCGCCTTGCTCATCAGGGTGCTGCGTACTTTTTCAAAGTCATTTCTGTGAAATGCAAACTCCCTTGGTACCGCTGAAGCGGTAGCCAGTTGCATCAGAACATCTCCCATTCATCGTCTGCGACTTTGGCTGGCTTTAACATGGCCTTGGTTTTAGGCAATGACGTATGTAAGTGTCCATTGATAGCAGGCTTTGATGGTGCGATAACCGGTTTTCTGGTCAACATGGGCGTTTTAGATATGGACTGCAAAGTGTGTTGTTCTAGTTTGAACGTTGCAACCCGATCTGATAATTGCCCAGCCTGATGACGCAGGCTTTCGGCTGCAGCGGCAGCTTCTTCTACCAATGCGGCATTTTGTTGCGTCATTTCGTCCATTTGTACTACTGCCTTGCTCACTTCATCGATGCCTGAAGCTTGCTCAACCGACGCAGCAGCAATCTCTGACATGATGTCATTCACTCGTTTGATTGCCATCACCACATCATCCATGGTTTTACCGGAACGATTAACCAGTTCGTTGCCCGTACTGATTTTAGTCACCGAGTCAGAGATGAGTTCTTTAATATCTTTAGCGGCGTCAGCTGAGCGCTGCGCCAATGTTCTCACTTCGCTGGCAACTACGGCGAAACCGCGCCCCTGCTCGCCCGCTCTTGCAGCTTCCACAGCAGCATTCAACGCCAGTATGTTGGTTTGAAACGCTATGCCATCAATTACCCCGATAATATCGGAAATTCGCTGTGCAGAAGCATTAATGGCTGACATGGTAGTTACAACCTGTTTGATCATCTCCCCCCCTTCAGCAGCAACGTTACAGGCTTGAGAAGCCAGATTATTAGCCTGTTCGGCATTTTCTGCGTTTAGTTTTACCGTGCCATTGAGCTCCTCCATGCTGGAAGACGTTTCTTCCAGGCTGGAAGCCTGCTGCTCGGTACGCGAAGACAAATCTGCGTTCCCTGTGGCAATTTCCGACGATGCAGTATTGATGGTTTCCACTGCTTCATTGATTTCACCGATGGTGCTACGCATATTGTGAACAAACTCGTTAATGGCTTCGCCAAGTACTTTGAAGTCGCCCTCAAATTCATGTTCGATACCGCAGGTTAAATCACCGTCTGCCAGTCTTGTCATTACGTCTTTAACGTCTGAAATAGTCGTCCGAATATCTCTGATAAACTGGTCGGTTGCCTGGCCCAGCTCTTTAAATTCGCCTTCAAACTCCTGTTCAATTTTGCAGGTTAAATCACCTTTAGCCAGTTGTGTCATAACATGCTTGATTTCATTTACCGCTTTCGTTCTCGCGGTAACGTCGGTAGCAAACTTCACTACCCGGAATGGCTTGCCATTCTGATCCAGAATAGGGTTGTAGGTTGCCTGGATCCAGATTTCGCGGCCGCCTTTTGCAATGCGTTTAAATTCCCCCGAGGCAAACACGCCTTTGTTCAGGTTTTCCCAAAAGTGTTTGTATTCCGGACTATTCTTATAACCATTCTCAACAAACATACTGTGGTGTTTGCCTTGTATTTCTTCCAGTCTGTACCCCAGGGCATTGAGGAAATTATCATTCGCGCTGATGATGCTGCCGTCCATGTTAAACTCGATCACAGCCTGTGATTTACCAATGGCGTTTAATTGCCCTTCAAAATACGCATTCTTGCGCTTTTCTGCGGTAATGTCGGTGGCAAATTTTACCACTTTGAACACTTTGCCGTTCATATCCAGAATGGGGTTGTACGAAGCCTGAATCCAGATTTCATCACCACTGCGCGTGATGCGTTTGAATTCACCGGCGAAGAACTTTCCTTTCGACAATGAAGACCAGAAGGATTTATAGTCTGCGCTGTTTTGCGTTGCCACATCCACAAACATGCGGTGATGCTGACCTTTAATTTCGTCCAGGGTATACCCCAGTGCATCCAGGAAGTTCTGGTTTGCATCTAACACCGTACCATCGGGTGTAAAGGCGATCACAGCCTGAGATTTGCCAATGGCGTCAATCTGGCCGGAAAAATCAGCAGTCCGGTATTTCGCGGCAGTAATATCTGACGCATACTTAACCACCTTGAATGGCTTACCATCCAGGTCCATGATGGGGTTGTAACTGGCCTGAATCCATACATCCCGCCCACCTTTACCAATGCGCTGAAACTCACCGCTAAAGAATTGGCCTGCCTTCAGAGAATGCCAAAACGCTTTGTATTCTTCTGATGTTGCCAACTCGGGTTTAACGAACATACTGTGGTGTTTACCCTGAATCTCTGCCAGCGTATACCCCAGGGTGGAAAGGAAGTTCTCGTTTGCGTTTAAAATTATGCCATTTAAGTCAAATTCGATAACTGCCTGAGATTTGCTGATAGCCGAAATCTGGCCGTTGTAGTTGGCATTATTGAGCTTTTCTTGTGTTATATCAGTTGCAAACTTCACTACGCGAACAACATTGCGGTTCTCATCAAATATGGGATTGTACGATGCCTGGATCCAGAACGGCTGCCCCTGCTTGTTGAGGCGTTTAAATTCACCCGCCTGAATGTTGCCCTGTCTGAGACTTTGCCAAAATTCCGCGTATTCTTTGGAGCTGGCAAAAGCGGATTCGACAAACATCCTATGGTGCTTTCCCTTGATATCATTGAGTGTGTAGCCTGAAGTACTCAGAAAGTTTTCGTTGGCGGCATCAATCGTGCCATCCGGTAAAAATTCAATCACTGCCTGAGCGCGGTCCATGGCCGCTAATTTACCGTGTTCAGCCTGGGCTTGAGTGGTATCGGCCCACTCAAGCACATAGCCGTCTGCTTGCCCAATGCTATTCATCAGGGTTGTTGTGGTTAATTTTAATGCTACCCCGCCCACGTTTACTGCATTACCACTTTTATGTTGTTGTAGTTGGGCAAACAAACCTTGCTTTAACGAATCACAATGCTGGCCGATGCTAACCGATATGCCGCAGTGTTCCATGCATTGACGGCAAGCCTGATTGGCATAAGTAATTATACCGGTTGCGTCTGCCATCATGATGGCCGCAGAACTGTTATCCAGTGCTTTCTGTTGCATGATTGACAGCTTTTGTGCTGCTTTTAACGCATCTTGGTTAAATAAATTAAATACGCTCATGATTTCACTCCATCATATGCTTGCTTGTTGATGCGTGATCACCAACAAGAAATTTGTTAGTTGACCGGTTTACGCGGCAGTTTGGGTATTGTCGACAAGTGCTAATGCGTCGCTGGTGATCAGCTTTTCGATATTGACCAAAATCACCATTGAACTCTCCACATCTGCCAGTCCAAGTAAAAACTGGCTGTCGAAAGCAACGCCAAAATTCGGTGGTGGTAAAATATCCTCGTCGGTTAAACGCACGACATCGGACACTGCGTCCACCACTACGCCTACAATGCGATCAAAAATATGCAGCATGATCACAATGGTAAATTCGTTGTAGGTAGGCGTACCTACCTCAAACTTAATGCGCAAATCCACAATAGGCACAATGTCGCCACGCAAATTCAGTACGCCCTTAATAAATGCTGGCGCATTTGCAATTTTGGTGGCCGGCTCATACCCCCGTATTTCTTTTACAGTGGCAATATCGATGGCATAACACTCCTTGCCCAATACGAAACTCAGGTATTCTTTTTCGTCTGAAGCGACAGGGGTTTGCTGTAAGGTTGCTTGTGTCATGCGCATGCCTCTTGATTCATAGTGTTGTGGCAGGATTGAGCTAAGGAATCAGCATCAAGAATCAACGCTACCTTGCCATCACCCATAATGGTTGCACCGGCTATGCCAGCGACTTTTCGATAATGCTTTTCCAGGCTTTTAATCACTACCTGTTGCTGCCCTAACAGCGCATCTACCTGAATGCCAAAACGCTTTTTGCCACTTTCCAACAGCACCACGATACTGTCTGCCGGATCTTCAATTGCACCGCCAACATCCATCGCTTCGTACAACGCTATCAGTGGCCAGTACTCACCTCGGGTACTCAGCAACGTTTCATTGCTCACCGTTTGAATGTGTTCGCGTTTTGGCTGGAAT
The DNA here is from genome assembly GCF_006494365.1 of Aestuariibacter sp. GS-14. Taxonomy (GTDB): domain Bacteria; phylum Pseudomonadota; class Gammaproteobacteria; order Enterobacterales; family Alteromonadaceae; genus Alteromonas; species Alteromonas mangrovi. The sequence continues at coordinate 10,449 of NZ_VHIP01000027.1, read as the reverse complement.
GACTCAATAATGTTGAGTAAGGGCACCACGAAAACCTGATCGCCAACGGCAACACACATACCGTCAACAATCGCTAGGGTCAGGGGTAAATGAATGTCGAACGATGAGCCCGCTCCATGTCTGGATTCAATCTCAATGCGTCCGCCTATCGATTCAATATTGCGTTTTACAACGTCCATTCCCACGCCGCGACCGGAGACATCGGTGACTTCTGTGGCAGTTGAAAAGCCCGGTTCAAAAATCAACTTCCAAACCTCGTGATCGGGCATGTCATCACTTTGAATCAGGCCATTTTCGGCGGCTTTATTTAGAATACGCTGACGATTCAAGCCCGCCCCGTCATCCTGAATTCGAATGATTATGCTACTGCCTTTCTGCGCGGCGCTAAGCACTACGGTACCGATTTCCGGCTTACCTGCTTCACGTCGAATCGCAGGCGTTTCGATACCGTGATCAATACTGTTTCGCACCAGGTGAGTAAGCGGGTCCACCAGTTTTTCGATCATACTTTTATCAATTTCAGTTGCGCCGCCTTCCATCACCAAATTGACTTGCTTGCCCAACTTTTGCGAGAGATCTCTCACCACCCGCGGGAACCGGTTAAACGTCATATTTACCGGCAGCATACGCATCGACATGGCAGATTCCTGGATCTCGCGGGTATTGCGTTGCAATTCGTCGATAACCGCCTGTAGCATTTTGCCTGCTTTGCCTTCCAGACTACTGCCAATCATAGACAGCATTGACTGAGTGATTACCAGTTCCCCAACCAGATTCACCATGCCGTCTATCTTGTATGTATCCACGCGAATTGAACCCGATTCTTTGGCTGTGGAGGGTTTGCCCTCAGACTCGGATCGGACACCAGAAATAGGCGTGACGTTTTTTAGGTTTTCTGTATATGGAGTACTGTGTAACTTGGCTTGTGCAACTGTTGCCTGTTGGGCTTGAATTGCGTTTTCAGGCAACGCGTTTGACGTTTGCGCGGTCGAAACGAAAGCCAAATCAGCGAATAGATCATCGGTATCAAACGATGACTCGGACGTTTCCTGCATTGAGTCAACTAAGCCGAAGCCATCGTCTTCTAACAAGGCAAGCGGCGTTTCGTCGTCTAATTTCGCTTCATTAACAACAGCCGCTGAATCAGATCCACTGCCAAGCAGGCCTTCCAGCTTGGTTATCCCATTCGCAATATCTGTATTTGGTAGCACTCCACCGTGCATGTATGCATCCAGTGTGGCCTTCAGTACGTCTACGGTATCAAGCAGTACATCAACTGCATTTACCGATAAACGCATGGTTTGATTGCGCGCCCGGTCCAGTAAGGTTTCCATTACATGAGTAAGACCAGCCAGCGCTTCAAAGCCAAATATTCCACTACCGCCTTTTATTGAATGTGCCGCGCGGAAAATACTGTTCAGTTCTTCCATGTCTGGATGGTCAACATTCAGCGACATCAGCAATTGTTCCATTGCCTGTAGATGCTCATTGCTTTCATCAAAAAACACCGCATGGAACTGCTCAAGATTAACGCTCATTAGCCATCCTCGCTCTGGTTGCCAGCTTATCCGAGAACCCGGTGCATTACGTTCAGTAACACGTCTGGCGAAAACGGTTTTACCATCCAGCCAGTCGCCCCGGCAGCGCGGCCACGTTGTTTAATGTCGTAGCCGGATTCGGTTGTTAGCACAACGATTGGGGTCCTTTGAAACGTCACCATATTTCTCAATGATTGGATTAACGTGATACCGTCCATCCGCGGCATATTCTGGTCCGTTAATACAAAATCAAATGAGCCATGTTTGCACTTGTCCAAAGCATCTTCGCCATCCTCGGCCAGAGTGACCTGAAACTGCGCACTCTTTAACGTGACTTCTACCATTCGGCGGATTGAAACTGAGTCATCAACAACTAAGATATGTTTTGACATACGCTATACTCCAACTGCTTGTAGTTCAGACGGTCCAGCTCCTACAGCAACACTGACAAGCGCTACCAAGGAGTAAGTAAATGGGCGATGTGCGGCAACCTGGTTGAGGTTAAGCTGACTAGGATGCAAACCAAGATGCTTGCTGCCTGAAGTGTATTGAAGATAAGTTAAGCCAACACTGGCGTGGCCTGCAGCTAAAATGGATGAGGGTTCATGGGATGTGCGGGTAATGCCAATACACCCGACAACATAGGTATGCAGCAAAACGAAAATAAACAATGATATTTCTTTGAATACGTTTAACCCTACATTAAAAATGCGACGTAATCCAACTAAATACATTTTCATCGAAGCCATAAACACCTCAACAAATAAAGCGTTCAACTATATAAGCTAACCAAAAAGTCAGCGAACGCCTTTTATTTTGTATAATAATTATTCACTCAACCTCACACACTTTCAATTATACTTTCGATTATTTTATTTACTTTGTGCATTTAATGACATTTGCGACATAATAAAGTAAGAAGTGCTGTCAGAAAGTAAAAAAAGACAATGTAAACCGTTGTCAGTGCACATAAAAAAAGCCCGCATAGCCGTTAATTGCTATGCGGGCCTTTTTAAGGCAGAGGCTTTCGCCTTAGCTTACACTTACAGCGCAGTGATACCGTAAACAGCAACTGTACCGCTCACTTCATTACCTGCGATCAGCATTGGCAAACCTGTAACGCTGTCCTCAGCCGCAACAAACAACAGGCTCTCGGGCGCCAAATCACCAATGGCATCATCTACGGTAAGGCCTTCGGTAACATCGCGATTGTTAATGTAATCAACAAAGAATGCATCGTATGGATTAGTGATATCGTAAATAAAGATCCCGCCCATTCGCTCTAAACCGATAAACGCGTAGGTACGCTCACCTACTTTGCCAACGGTTAATGCTTCTGGCTCGGGCCCTTTGTTTTCAGAACGTGAGTCACCTTCATTTTCATCGTCGCCATTATTGAACTGCGCTCCATAAATGGACGCCGTAATACGCTCAAAATCGTCACCTGAATCAAACACAACCAGTCCATTCTGATCCCAAATGGTAAAGGAGCGAGCACCATAGGTATAGGCAGCGTCATACTGACCATCGCCGTCAGTGTCACCCAGCGCATTGGTAACACGTAAATCATCAATATCACCGTTAATTTGCAGTGCTTCAAGTAACGAACCTGGCGCTGCAGTGAGATTTTTCAGCTTCACTTCTTCCGTAAATGCAAGACACTCTCCATCATCGAAATCCTGACCACCGGCAGCGGTACACTCTGCTTCAGTAAAATCATCAGCAATAAAATACTCACGTGCATCACCTTCGTTTGCGGTTAACAGGAAAGGCGCATCTTTCCAGGTATACATGGCAATAGTATCAGGCATGTATACGCCATACAGACCCGCGTATTTGCCAAAACTGACTTCACCGTCTTCCTGCGCATCGATATTTAACTCAGACCAGTCTTTGAAACCCAAACCAACAATGCTGACTTCCAGAGTGGTTAAGTCGATCACTGCCACGCCGTTGTTTTCCTGTAGCGTTACAAATGCGGTTTCGTTATTTGTGGTGATGTATTCAGGCTCTAAATCCTGTGCCACGCTAGTTGTGATGGTAACGCCATTAATGGTGCGGCCTTCGGGATTCGGAAAATGCATTCCCATTGCGGTTAACGCGGCTTTCTGGTTATTAAATGCGGTAAAATCAACAATTGAAGCCGTGTCCGCAGGCACGCCATCGGCTACAGCGATCACCGCCACAGAGCCTTCTGGATCGATAGTATAATCACCGCTGGGTTCCCCTTCATTAGCAACCAGTACTTTGGTTCCGTCTGGCGTAAATGTAACCATATCAGGCAAATTGCCCACCTCAACAGCTTTCAAAAATACTGGCGCAGAACCCGATACACCGGTGTAAAACAGGATATAACCATTGTCACTTTTATTGTCTGCCGGCACCGCTACGGCCAGCAAATCGCCAGACAGCGCAATACTGGTTAATCCAGCCAATGCCACTCCATCTATCTCTGTAGGAAGAGCTAAACTGGTTCCGGTTGTCATGTTAAAACTGGTGATCGGGTTACTCATTGCCTCAGTTGTTAAGGCTGCCGTGCTAACCATTTCCACAGAATTGGTATCGCTGTTAGTCACATAAATGGTATTGGTACTAACGTCATACTGAACAATTTCAGCTGCGCCTTGAGCATTCAGCGTTGCCCGGCCTATTACCGACAGTGCAATACCTTGCAGTGCATCCTGACCATCAGCACCGTTTGCTCCGCTCTCGCCTTGTGATCCCTGAGCACCTGTTGCACCATCCTGGCCATCATCCCCTTCGAGGCTACAACCGCCTAATAAACCTGCAATTGCGAGTGCCAACAGGCTTGCTTTATAGTTTGACGCTATCATTGTTGTTCCTTTTTTGTAGTCTTTTGAAGTAAGCTAAACCCTGCTGCAACAACAATAATTAGCGTTGCATTATCAAGGTGTTAAACTAGTAAAAGTAAGAACTTCCGATGACACTTTGATGTCCCGGGGATGACAGATTTATGAATCACCGCGTAATAATCCGGTAACGATAAACACACTGCGTGCCATGCTGCGAAAGGAATACGGAATGAAACCACTATTAAAAATAACCAGTTGTCTGCTGTTAGCAATGGGTATAACGGCTTGTGCCACCTCGCCAACAGGTCGCAGCCAATTGCTGATTTTCAGCAGTACCCAACTCGACCAAATGGGCGCCCAGGCCTTTGACGGCATGAAAGCGGAAACACCGGTGTCTCAAAAAGCGTCGCAAAACACTTATGTGCAATGCGTGGCAGAAACCTTACTGCCGTTTGTGCCCGCGGGTGTGTATGGCGGAAATTGGGAAGTGGTTGTATTTAACGATGAGCAGGTAAACGCATTTGCACTGCCGGGGGGTAAAATCGGCGTGTACACCGGCTTATTGAATGTTGCCAAAAACCAGCATCAGCTGGCGGCGGTAATTGGCCACGAAATTGGTCATGTTATTGCTCAGCATGGTAACGAGAGGATGTCACAGAGCACGTTAATTGAAATGGGCTCTCAGGCGGTTAATCAAATCCTTGCAGCCAATGAAGTGCCTTACAATCAGGCCATTATGTCTGGCCTTGGTTTAGGGTTACAGGTAGGCGTGCAATTACCTTTTAGCCGCGCACATGAGTCTGAAGCTGACATTATTGGCTTACAATTGATGGCGCTTGCTGGATTCGACCCTCGTCAGTCGGTTGAGCTATGGCAAAACATGGAAGCCGCAAGCGGCGGTGAGCGCCCGGCTGAAATTCTGTCTACCCACCCTGCTCCGCAAACGCGTATCGAAAATCTGCAAGCCAATATGGAAGCAGCGATGCGTGATTACACGGCAAGTGGCAAAAAAGCGACTTGTCAGTAGGTTGGTACTTGAAATAAAAAATCCCGGCAAGCCGGGATTTTTTATTAGGAGTAAGCAGGCTTATTTGCCTTCTTCCTGCCCTTCGCTCTCTTTGTACAAGTGCACATCCATCTGCGGGAACGGGATTGAAATGCCTTCCTGGTCGAAACGCAACTTCACATTTTCAGTAAACGCCCAGATAACCGCCCAATAATCTTCTTTTTTCACCCAGGGGCGCACAACAAAGTTTACGCTGGAATCACCGAGTGACGATACCGCAACCACAGGTGCCGGTTCGGTTAAAATACGCTCGTCCTCGGTAACCATTTGCTCAAGCAGTGTTTTGGCCTTCAGCAAATCATCGCCATACCCAATGCCAAAGGTCATATCTGCGCGACGGGTTGCCATGGCTGAGTAGTTTACAATATTGTCGCCATAGATCTTGCCGTTGGGCACGATAATCTCTTTGTTATCCGGTGTGTTCATGGTTGAAGTGAAAATACCGATCTTTTTCACCACACCAGCTGTACCTGCCGCTTCAATAAAATCACCTGAACGGAAAGGTTTAAATACCAGTAACATTACGCCGGCAGCAAAATTCTTCAGAGAATCCTGCAACGACAAGCCTATTGCCAGGCCCGCGGCACCTAAAATAGCAACCAGTGAAGTGGTATCTACACCCAATTGATCTAACGAGGCAACCACAACAAACAACATTAAGATGGCATTCAGAATTGACTTCAGAAAATCCACCAGCATGGCGTCATATTTTGATTTGGCCATTAATTTGCCAATCATGGAAATAATGACACCCACCACCATGCGCCCAAGTACAAAAATAATTATCGCCATTGCGATATTTATTCCCCAAGGAATGGCATAGGTATTGATATACATTTCGATATCTTCTTGATTAAACATGTTTCTATCCGTGTTGCTGAAAAAGTATCTAATAACTTATCAGTGATCGAATGGGCTTCGCAACTAAATAACACTGACAAAATATCTTCATCAGATTGTCACACCCCACAGGTATCGTGAGCGTCATGTGAAATATCGCTGAAAGCCAAGTAGCTGAAAGCATAGAGGATTTTTTCAGGGCCGTTTTTTAAGGCATTTTTAGCTGGAATTTTCGCCTTTTTCACTCTATATTTTGTGACCTGTGCAGGCTAATGAGTCTGTGTAGAGGCCACAAAAGGTATTGTGGGGTATTCAGTAGTATTTGTTGGTATGCTTTTTACGCACATTAACTTAAGTAGTATGACGTGACTGCCAGCAATGAAGGTAGATTTTTTTAAGGAATAGAAAATGTTACTACTAAGCTTATTATTTACCGTTGTGTTGATGATTTTTGGTTATGCGCTTACCAGCGATAAAGGCAAACATACAGTACATGCCCGTCGCGCCAAGCAAATGGTGCCCAGTCAGGGCCAGGCAATCAACACATTTGCCTCAAAATAACCAAAATCCAGGGCTGCTCCGGCCTCTCCGGAGCCCTTCTTATTGAAACTAGCACATTCCCGCAGGTACACTACGCTTTTCCAAATTAGCGTATGAGTTTGTAATGCGAATCCCTCGTCTTTTTCATCCCGACATCATCAATGTTGACGCCGAACTGGTATTAAGCAGTGATGCCACTCACCATGTTGCCAATGTATTGCGATTAAAAGCTGGGCATCCGGTTGTGCTCTTCAATGGCGATGGAAGTGAATACACGGCAACCATTATTGTGGCCGAGCGCCGCCAGGTGATTGTGGAAATTGACGCAAAACTATCACTTGACCCGCAATCGCCGTTGCCGATCCATTTGGGTCAGGGCATTTCCAAAGGCGATCGCATGGACATCGTGTTGCAAAAAGCCACCGAGTTAGGTGTCACTCATATCACGCCACTTATTACAGAACGCTGCGCAGTTAAGTTGGATGAAAAACGCTGGGAAAAGAAACTGCAACAGTGGCAAAAAATTATTCAGGGTGCTTGCGAGCAATGTGGGCGAAATACGTTACCCATTCTGAATGCACCGCGAACATTGTCGGGATGGTTGGCAGAATCGACTGCGCAAACCCGTTTAGTATTGTCACCAGGCAGCCAGCAAAAGTTGTCTCAGCTTTCAGCAAACAGTCAGGGATTCAGGCTACTCATTGGCCCGGAGGGCGGTTTATCTGACACCGAAGTTCACCAGGCAATGGAAACCGGTTTTACCGGCTGTTCGCTTGGCCCGCGCATTTTACGTACAGAAACCGCAGCGTTAGCCAGTGTGGCAGTTTTACAAGCCACGTTTGGCGATCTGTAAGTTCGATTCGGCAAGCCTGTCAAGGTGATAATTTCTGGCCTAGGCGCTTGATTCCTGTCGAATCATCTCCATTATGGACATATTAACAGTTCTGAGAGCGCACTATGACCTATACCGTTGGCGTGGTAATGGATCCCATTGCCAAAATAAAACCTTACAAAGACACGAGTTTTGCCATGATGCTGGAAGCCCAGCGACGCGGCGCGACCATTGTTTACTTTGAACTTGGCGATCTCTATATCGATAATGGCATCCCGAAAGGGATTGGCCAAACGGTAACCGTGCGGGATCAGGACAAAGACTATTACACACTGGGCGAGCCCGCTACTTATGCGCTGGGCGACATCAACGTATTGCTGATGCGCAAGGATCCGCCCTTCGACAGCGAATTTTTATACGCCACCCAAATACTGTCACTGGCTGAACGCGATGGTGCGCTGGTAGTGAACCGCCCGCAAAGCCTGCGCGACTTCAACGAGAAGCTATTCACTGCCTATTTCCCGGAATTGATCCCCGATACCCTGGTTACTCGCAGCGGCAAGCTGGTTCGCGAATTCCACGCCAAACACAAAGATGTAATTTGTAAACCGCTGGACGGTATGGGCGGTGCGTCTATATTTCGTGTTAAGGAAGATGGCAACAACCTTGGCGTAATCATTGAAACACTTACCGCCAACGGTCAACGTCAGATGATGGTGCAAAAGTACCTACCAGAAATTAAAGATGGCGATAAACGCGTACTTATTGTTAATGGTGAAGTGATGCCTTATTGCCTGGCCCGACTGCCCTCTGCCGGTGAAACGCGAGGCAATCTGGCTGCAGGTGGTACCGGCCGTCCGCAACCCATCAGCGAGAGTGACAAACGCCTGGCAGAAACCATTGCACCGTTATTGGTAGAAAAAGGTTTGTTGTTTGTGGGCCTGGATGTAATTGGCGACCGTATTACCGAAATAAACGTAACCAGCCCTACCTGTGTAAGAGAGATAGAGCACGCCTACGACATAAACATTATGGCAGCCCTGTTTGATGCCATAGAGGCAAAATTGGCGCAATGAGTCATACTGAGTAGCAGTGGATCAACGAGGTAGTACAATGACTGAGCTAAAAAGTCTGGCAAATCACTTTTTAATTGCCATGCCTTCCATGGAAGACCCATTTTTTGCACGCAGTTTAACCTATATCTGCGAGCACAATGCTGACGGCGCAATGGGTCTGGTGGTTAACCACCCTACCAACATGACGCTGCGGGAACTGCTGGAACAAGCCGAAAAAGACGCCGATGTTGACGATGAAAAAGGCCAGCAGATAGTGCTGGCGGGCGGGCCGGTCAGCCAAGAGCGTGGTTTTATTCTGCATACGCCACAACCAGGCTGGAGTTCAAGTTTATCCCTAACGCCGGAAATTATGGTTACCACCTCTAAAGATATTTTGGGTGCGCTGGGCAATCACAGGGGACCTGATCGCGCCGTTATCACCTTAGGCTATGCGGGCTGGAGTGCCGGGCAACTGGAGTCAGAAATTCAGAACAATGCCTGGCTAACCATTGAAGCGGATCCGCATATTCTGTTTAACACACCTATTCACAAACGCTGGGAAGCGGCCATGCAACTGCTTGGCGTTGACGTATGGAAACTGGCACCTCAGGTGGGTCATGCCTGAGCCAGGAAACAGAACGGTACTGGCTTTCGATTTTGGCACAACCAGCATCGGCGTTGCGATTGGCCAGGAAATCACCGGTACAGCCTCGCCTCTTGAAGCCCTTAAAGCCCGCGACGGCATACCTGACTGGGAATTAGTGGGAAAGCTGTTTAACGAGTGGCAGCCGCATTTGGTGGTAGTAGGTTTACCGCTCAATATGGATGGCACCACACAATTAATGACCCAACGGGCCGAAACCTTCGCCAATCGGTTACACGGCCGCTTTAACAAGCCCGTTACTACCTGGGATGAACGTCTGAGTACCGCCGATGCGAAAGCTGCTTTGTTCGAACTCGGTGGATATAAAAAGCTGTCGAAGGGCAAAGTAGACAGTGTGTCTGCCTGTTTGATTTTTTCCAGCTGGTTTGAAAACCAGTTCGTCTAGTCTGAATGTAGTGCCAGCCACTACACATCAAGCAGTATCAATTTCCGACTTTTGAGCAATAGCCATTCGTGCTGTCTTTTAGCAGTATGGCATATACCAACTCGCATAGAAGTAAGAGGAAGCGATGCCCAAACTCCTTGGACAGATTGAAAAACTGCTGTTGATTTTGATTATGCTGGCCACGCTGGTTGCAGTGGGTGCCGAAATAATGCACATGTTTCGCCACCAAAAGGTGGAGCTATCGGATCTCTTGTTACTCTTTATCTATGCTGAGGTGATGGGTATGCTGGCCGCCTACTACAATAGCAATCGTATCCCGGTAACCTTGCCATTGATCATTGCCATGACGGCATTGAGCCGCATGATTATTCTGCAAAGCAAAGAACTCGATAAAATTGTCCTGATTTACGAATCTGGCAGTATTTTACTTTTAAGTATCGCTGCGCTGATCATGAGTATGAAAGATCGCGTGAGTCTGGAGAAACTCAAGCAACGGGGAGTACCGTAGACCAATAAGGCCGGTAGGCCTTGTTTGGAAATTGTCACGCTACTGCTGCTTTGAATACAATTTTGTTTCAATTGTGCAATTTGAATTGACGTACTTTATGCGCTTTTTTACCGCAAAATTGCTTACCTTATTAGGGCGTGTTGATCTTTGCTGTATGATTTTGCAGCAGTCTGTGCGACGTTTATACAATGAAGCGCAAGTGAAGTGT
>NZ_VHIP01000026.1 GCF_006494365.1 Aestuariibacter sp. GS-14 | reverse complement strand
ACCGTCGTCGCTCCCGGCATCGCCATCATCAGAACCGTCGTCGCTCCCGGCATCGCCATCATCAGAACCGTCGCTATCAGAGTCACTGTTATCACCATTATCCGGGTCGCTATCTTCTTCAGAATCAACGTTATCGGCGACAGTAACTTCGATTCCTATGTTGGTTAAACTCTCAATCAAATGCGCTACGGCAGTATTTTGTTCAACCAGGCTGGTCATTCCGGTAATCTGCACAATCGCCTGCAGAACATCGTCATTTGCGGCGAATTCTTCAGTAGATAAAGTAAAATCTATGGTTAGATTGCTTAAATCCTGGCCAGTCTCCTCAGGTATCTGAATACCGTTTTCCGGGTTTAAATCGACATCCAGCGTTTGTAGCAGTCGGGCAATGTTAATGGCTACGTTGCCAACTTTTGATTCTTCTACGGTTTGAAATGTTAGCGGTGTAATAATATCGCTCCCACTTACCTCTCCCAGAAAAAGGCCATCAACGTAAAACTTGATATTTTGTCCTTCCTCGTAACTAAACTTACCGTCAGCGTCTGTGACACCCGAAGTATTGCCGCTGGTGTAATGAAGCCCCTCAACTGCTGCATCGATGAACAGGCCTTCGCTAACGTTGGGGGAATTATTGCTTCCGCAGCCATAAAGTACACTGGAAGCAATGAGCGAAAGACTGACAGGATGAAAAATTGTTGCGCGTTTTATATTCATTTAAACAATCCTTTTTACTTGTGAATACATCTAAAAGCAGAAGTGCAGATATCACGCTACAAAAACCAATTGCCACATTAAAGGGGGTTAACGAGATGGATTTCTTAACTGGAACAAACTGGGATTAACTGGAATATGTTTACAAACAACGGGTTGAATTACTGATTACTAACAGGACCCAATTGGGGAAATGGATAAGCAGTGCAAGTCTGAAAGGGGGCGAAAATGCTTAGACTGCCATTACGAGAATTAATGAACTTTTGCGTAAGCAGCACTACCTACGCTTTGTCTTTTTTCTGCCAATAGCTGGCGAATAATGCGCCCGACAGGTTGTGCCAAATACTAAATAGCGCGCCAGGCAGTGCGCTGGCAGCGGAAAAATACTTTAACGCCAATGCCACGCTTAGTCCTGAGTTTTGCATACCCACTTCAATAGCAACGGTACGGGCAACAACGGTGTCATAGTTGAGTGTGCGGGCAGCCCAGTATCCACAGGCCATGCCAGTCAGGTTGTGTAGCATTACAGCAATCACAACCGGCCAAACCAGGTTGTTGAGGTTGTGATTGTTTAATGCCACCACAATGGCAATGATCAGCAGTATCGCCGTAACAGAGAAGCGTGAAAAACAAGGGGTTAACGCACTCAACCGGGCGGAGAAAAAATGATTGAGCAGCATACCCGCGGCGATGGGTAGCAGTATTACCTTAATCAACATCGTGAGCATTGATGCTGCAGGCACATCAATGTCCTGACCCAAATAGAGCCAGGTAAGGACAGGCAGCATAACCACAGCAACCAATGTCGACATCATTGTCATGCTAATGGATAACGCTACATCACCTTTGGCAAGATAAGTCATTACATTTGAAGCCGTACCACCGGCGGTTGCACCTACCAGCATCATACCTGTCATGAGTTCGCTATTCAGGCCTAGCAGAAGGGAAATAAGCCAGGCGGCCAGTGGCATCACAATAAACTGAATGGCAACCCCTAAACCAACAATGTTGCGAAAAGCGATTACTCTACCGACATCCTGCCATTTTAAGGTTATTCCCATCCCCAACATCACCATAACCAGTAGGGGCACAATCCAGGATTTCAACTGAATAAAGGGCTCGGGATACAGGTAGGCCAGCAAGCTAACCAAAACGGCCCATACCGGAAACAGTAAAACTGCCATGGAGATACCTACTATGAAATTATGTTCTTCACCCAGTTTAACACCAGAATATAGCTACAAAATAATATCTTAAATTCTAGGGCGTGTTGATCTTTGCTGTATGATTTTGCAGCAGTCTGTGCGACGTTTATACAATAAAGCGCAAGTGAAGTGTAGTCATCTACATGAACTTGGGCTGAAGCAGTAGAAATGTTGCACAGGCGCTGCCCGAAGGGTTCGCTCTAGGTGTCCACCGCTCTTTGTTGCATGCTCTTGATGCAGAACCACTGCACCTGCGAACATGCGCCGCGATCGCTGAACACCTAGAACGAACAAAATTAATACAGCAAAGATCAACACGCCCTAAGCATTCTTTAACGCACCGAACGTGGCTTTATATTCACTGGGCGAAATAGAAAGGTACTTTCTGAAGTTGTAGCGAAGGGTAATGGCGTTGTCGAAACCCGCGCGCTCGGCAATGTGATCCAGGCCCAGTTGTGTGGTTTCCAGCAGTGATTTGGCCACTTCCAGCTTACGGGCTTGAAGCCACTCCAGTGGCGTCATGTGGTAGTGCTTTTTAAAATGCCGGTCGAACGTACGACGAGTCATACTGGCTTTATTGGCAATGTCGTCAATGGTTAACTCAGGTGACAAGTGTTTTACTGCCCAGTCCAGAGCCTGGGACACCGACGATTTGGTTTGCGGCAGCGGTTTTTCTACAAATTGAGACTGCCCGCCGTTGCGGTGAGCGGGCAGTACTAACCGTCGTGCTACGGTATTGGCCACGTGGTAGCCGAAATCCTGGCGAATTACTTCAATCCCCAGATCCAGCCCTGCTGCGCTCCCTGCTGAGCAGCCAATGATGCCGTCGTAGTGATATAAAATGTCTTCCTGATAGGTAACATGTGGAAAGCGTTGCTTAAAGGTGCTCGCATATCGCCAGTGTGTGGTAGCTATTCTGCCGTTTAGTAATCCCAATGCTGCCAGCAAAAACGATCCGGAACAAAAGCTGATGATACGGCCGCCGTTTTGATAGTGCTGCAATACGGCGTGTTTTAATGTGCTGTCGATGGTAGTGATCGACACCGGAAAGCTGGGGATCACCAGCAAATCACACTCGGGCAATTGGGTAACCTGTCGGCAACTGAAGGTGCTATCGCACAGCCCCGGAAAGGTTGTTTTTCCAAACGCCACGATATCGGTGCTATACCAGTGTTTAAACTCAGGCCGGGGTAGCGCAAACAGTTCAACGGCGCTAGCCAGTTCAAACAGAGACACCTGTTCTGCAACCACAATCACTACTTTCATTCTTTATCTCGAATTCTTGTGAATGTCTAAATATTATCGATAGATGTCTAATTGGACAATATGGGCGAGTAAAAATACCACGCATAATGCTTCCATCAACTTACAAGGAGCACCAACATGTTTTCAACCGTAGTCAGACCCAGACCCGCGTCATCAGAAGAAGCGTTAGCCCATTTTCAACGTTTACTTACGTTTGAAACAGACTGTTGGGACGTGCATTACGCGCTTAACAATAATTTGCGTGACTTCGTACTGCTGGACGTACGCGGCATCGATACGGCCAAAAAGGGTTATATCGAGGGCGCAGTATTTTTACCTCACGCCAACATTACCGAAGCGGCGTTGAGCAGCTATCCTGATGACACTATTTTTGTGGTGTATTGTGCTGGCCCGCACTGTAATGCTACCGAAAAGGCTGCTATCAAGCTGGCAAGATTAGGTCGCCCGGTTAAGAAAATGATTGGTGGTGTTATCGGTTGGCTGGACGAAGGCTTTACGTTGAAAGCTGATGTCTGATATGGCCTTAAAAATAAGTAGGGCAAGTCAGCAGGACTTGCCCGCTGTGCTCGGACTAATGCGCGAGCTGGCCGACTTCGAGGGCTATCGTGCGCAGTTTGCAGTTACCCTTGAGGTACTGGAGCAGCAATATGTGCAGCACAAGACCTTTGGTATTCTGGTGGCGAAACAAGCTGGCGCGAACGCAAAGTCAACTGACATTGCCGGGATCCTGGTGTATTTCTTTCAGCCTTTTACCTACGACCTTACGCCCTGGTTAATAGTAAAAGAGCTGTATGTGGCCGCCGCTTACCGAGGGCATTGCGCGGGTCAAGCGCTGATGCTGGAAGCTAAACGGATTGGTAAGGCGCAGGGCAGCTCGCGAATGAAATGGGAAGTACTTACCCATAATCAGGCTGCCCGGCAGTTTTATACACAGCTGGGTGCAAGAGTGGAAGACGACTGGCGCACCATGAGCCTGTCGCTATCTGACTGACAGGCTGTAATCCGCTTCGTCGAAACGCTGCAAAATCTTGAGCAGCGCCAACAAATTGTGCTGAACGTTATCCATGCGGATCTCATTGTCATATACCCGCGAGCGCAGTCCGCCCAGGGCTGCTTTTTTATTGCGAACGTAATACATGTCGACGTCGTTAGCGAATTCAAGCTGCATGGCGTGGCGAATACCTTTAATAATGGCTTTGCGGTACGCTTCCTGGCGGTGTGTATCATTGATGGCTTTGGCGAGAGCCCAGGCATCAGCTAACCCCTCCAGATACACACCGGTAGCCGAGGCATGAGGCGGGCCATAGCCGCCTTTCGGATAATAAAACCGACCCGCAAAATCCGGATAATCAAAGCCGTCGCGTTCTTCCATTAATTGCAGTTTTTCAATTAACCAGTCGTTCATGGTAAAGATGGACGACTGCAGAAACGCATCGCCGGTTTGTTGCCATACTTTGTAATACGCCTGGGTATGCCAGGGCACAAATGCCGGGTTGCGGTTAGCAAAATGCCAGTCCATATAGTAATGGGCACTGGTTAAAAAACGCTGCAGACGTGCGTCGTCTGGTTGTTTCTCCAGCCAGTGTGCCCAGAAAAACATGGCTTCGCCGGGATAGAAGTTATGAAGATCATTGCGCTCCTGACGAATGAAAGTTCGGAACGCACCATTAGGTTGCCATTGCTCATCAATTGCTTTCACCAAACCATCAAAGGGAGCGCTGAACTCATTGGCCCGCGATGAGGTTAAAATAGACAGGGCTGCCAGCCCGGCCGCACCGAGCTTGCGCTTGCGGCTGTATTCTATGTAGCCAATATCACCGTCGGTTTTGTAGTAGAAGTCCAGGTTAAACTGAAGATTTTTATGTGCCAGTTCACTGGCCGGTGGTGCCTGCGTGGTATTCGCCCAAACTTGCATGGCGTAACTTGCCATGAACTGACGGATCATGTTGTTGGATGTCGAAAATGTATTTGGACTAGGCCAGAACTTATAAGCCGTTTCGCCGGTATTTTCATTGGTATTGTTTAGCAGCCAGCTGGCTAGCCGCTCACTCATTGCTTGCACCGATGATTGCGAAATATCGTCGTAACTTACCAATTCATTACCGCGATAAAGCGGCGTAGCGGTATTGGTAGCCATGTCAAAATAAAACTGGTGGTTGTCGTAGGTGTAAAAGGGGATATCTGTAGTATTAAGCTGAGACAGACTTACGTTAATGGTTTTGGCAAAGTGCGTAAGAATGCGCCAGGGGGCCTGATTCAGGCTAATCGCTTTGAGGCCACAATAGTTAATGGATTTGTCTTCATAGTGAAACTCTACGCCTTTCACACCTATCGCGGTTTGATAGCTACTAGGGGATTTCAGCGGCATTGGCGTAAGCGTGTAGTTGTAACCAAAACACAGCGTAAGTTCACCAAACGCTTTACCTTCCAACGCCGCAATGCCGTCGCTAAGCAGTTCCCGCCAGCCTGCGTTGTGCTTAATGGTGGCTTCGGCTACCAGTTTGCCGTTTAATCTGCCGTATAACTGCAACGATGTAACCGGGGTTGACGCGCCAGGGCCTTCAGTAAAGTAGTCTTCCAGCGACATTACTACTCGCTGTTCAAGTGTAGGAGGATTTGCAGGGGTACTGCTGCAACTGCTTAACAACACAAGAAGGGTACTGAGCAGTATTAGGTATCGGCAAAGTGTGCGTGGATTCGTCATTGAATTATCGCTGAGTTGTTAGTGTCACATAGTCACCTGTTCCATTGCGGCCCAGCTTAACCAACGGCCGCAATGGATTCAATCTGAACTATTGATCCTCTGATATGTTGAGCAGTTTATAAATCTCGCTGCCCGCAGCTAAAAATGCGCCCACGCCATACACTTCGGTTTTATCTGGCCAGGCTTCTCCGGGTGCAGCGCCAATAGGTTGTACATAGCCTAACATGCCCGTGTCGGTAATATGCGAAGTCATATTCGTCCAGCCTTTTTCTACCGCAGGTAAATAGGTAGTGCTATCCAGATAGCCGTTGTTGATTCCCCACGCCAAACCGAAGGTAAAGAAACCCGTGCCCGACGTTTCAGGGGTAGTGTACACGTCTCCTGCTTTTAAGCTCATGGGCCAAAACCCGGCTTCAGACTGCAGCTTAATAATGGCGCTTGCCATATCAGTAAACAGGGTTTCAAAATAGGCTTTTTGCGGGCCGTCGGGCATGT
The DNA here is from genome assembly GCF_006494365.1 of Aestuariibacter sp. GS-14. Classification (GTDB taxonomy): domain Bacteria; phylum Pseudomonadota; class Gammaproteobacteria; order Enterobacterales; family Alteromonadaceae; genus Alteromonas; species Alteromonas mangrovi. The sequence continues at coordinate 11,310 of NZ_VHIP01000026.1, read as the reverse complement.
CTTCCAGAATCAATGCCAGGCCAGCAAATACCCAGCCATTGCCGCGCGACCAGAAGATTTTACGCTCGTGCTCTTTCACGCCAATATAGTGTTCGTCGCGGTAAAAGAGGTGTTCTTCGGTGTCGTAAAGATGATTGGCTGTTGCTACATACTCCGCGAACATGAAGTCTCTGTATTGCTTGTTGCCGGTGATATTCGCGAGCTTAGCCCATACCGGCGGGGCCATAAACAGCGCGTCGCACCAGGTCCAGCGCTCAGTGTATTTGTAGTTGTTCAATCGCATGGGTTGCTGGCTGGGGTTGTTCATAATATGCGTAGTGCGTTTAAGGGTATTTGCCAGCATGTGCTCCGACTGATACTTGTTGTACAGAGAAAGATAAAGCTGACCAATCGCCTGATCATCAGCGTGGTATTCAGCCTTGGCCAGTTCCCATTTGTTTTCGTTGGCAACGCTCAGTAAAAATTCATAATAACGTTCTGTTGGGGCAATGTTCGCCCAGCGCTCCATGCCAATATACATAGCTGCATAGGGCCAGCCGTTAATGGGGTTGTCCCAGTCGTGCTGTCGGCCGTAATCGTCCCGAAAGTGGGCAATTTGCCAATCGGCCATGCTGGTTAATGAGGCTTGCACAGTGGCTTTGTCGGGTAAGGCTGCGTGGGTGCACAGCGCACACATGCCCAGCGTAAACAGGAGTGGGCGAAACAGTGTAAACATAGTGATATCCTTATTGTTTAGTGCAGGCTGGCTTGCCAGATCAGCACGCCTATGTGACTGGGGGCAACCTGTGCACTTTGGGCATCATTACCATCCAGTTGCACAACGCGCTGAAGCAACATGTCTGCCCTGCCGTGGTGTATCCATTGAATTGGGTCGATACTGGGTTCCCAGGCCCCCACATTTTGTGGATGCAGTACGTGGGATTCCCAGTTTGATGAAGCAATATCGCGCATGGTCAGGCCCATCACCTGACCGCGCTGAAAGTCATCGCGATAGATAATATGCAGTGACGTGACGCCGCCCTGTTCCGCGGGCAGGATCACGGCGCGTGATAGGGGCGGGCGTTTGGTGCCATGGCCACTTAATTCGAAATTCTGAGCCGCTTTGGGGGCTTTAATCACCTGCCAGGTGTTGGGTTGAGGAAGCGGATAGACCACCTGAAAACGAGGGATGTCAGTAGGGGAATCGGCCCAGTAGCTGGCAATAAAAGGCCGGCTGTTGATATCGGCCATTACCACAGGCGGATTCATCAATTTGTGGTTTTGTGGAATAGGCATGACTACGTCAGATGCTTGCTCCGTAATCGGCAAGGCGTAAGGCTTGCCGTTGTATTGTTGCCAACTGTCTCCGTTGTCGAAGGAACGGGCGTAGGCAAGATCGTGGTTGCTGGCAACATCAGGTGTTTCGCGCCAAATCCAGGCTAAATGCAATGCCCCGTTGGCATCCACCGACATATCCCAGTAGGCACTGCGTTTGCCTTCGCCATCCAGCACTGCATTATGTAGCCGTTGCCAGGTTTGGCTTTGTGGGCTGTAACGGTTGAGCACCAGGTTGCCACGGCCAGAGCCACCATCCCGGTAGGCAAATAGCAGTTCACCCGAAGGTAACGCGTAAAATTGCGGGTAGGTAACACTGTTTTCTAATGTATCTGCATTGGCTTGCGAACCACCAGTCATTGGCCTGCGTTCGAGTACCAGGCTACCGGGTTCGGTAGAGCGCGCGTAGTTAAGCGTCGAATTGTGATGGTCCCAGGCAATGTGAATAAAGTCATTGGCATCTACCGCCAGGCTAATGTGGTTGTGAGCATCGTCTACATTACCGGTAAAAGGGGTAACCTGCGTTTGCCAGGTGTTGCTATTGGTGTGACGCTTGGCCAGCACCATATAGCGCTGAGCATTGTAATAGGCGGCATACTGATAGTTTTCGTGGGTAAACAGAGTGTGTTTAACGCCCGCCAGCACATTCACCGAACTACCGGCAAAGGCGTCATCGGCAATCAGAATATAACGGCTATTAGCGTCGGCAGACAGCGGGTAGCCTCCACCACCACAACCGTTTAATAACAGTAACCAACCCAACACAATGATTGCCCGCAACATCCCACTCCCTTTGCTGTTTGTTAACTGATTTAACATACCTGAATGCATAACATAATGCTTTTATTTATTTTTTGATTGTTGTTCTTTAATTGAAACACGAAACGCGATCCTGGTATGACGTTCAGTTAGATTAACAAAGCCGAAGCATTACATTGGATAATCCAAATAAAGCGGCGACACAAAACGCCCCTATTCACCAGGAAACACGATGCTAACTAACGTTAAAATTATCGCGGGCTATGTTGTTTACTTACTGCTTCTGGTTTGTTTTTCCACCGGATTACTGCGGTACTTCAAAAGTGTTTGGCGCTTTACAGATAGCGCTGAGTTGGTGGTAACGGTGATCACTATTTTGTTGGTAACTCTGGTGGTAACTAAGCTGGCTCAAAAATGCGGATTACTGCGGAAAAAGCGCTATTAACTCAATTTATTTACCTGACTTTACATTACATTGCACGTGAACTCCTTCTGACGGGTAAACCGTTAACCCGGCATTAACCGGGAGACGGGTATGCTGATACCATTCATGATTAACAGGTATCGGTATGCGAATCACACTTCTGGCGGTATCCCTGGCGCTGGCCTTGTCTGGTTGTGCCAGTCAGTACACCGGCGACCACAGCGAAAGGGCACAGCGTAACACGGGCAACGGCGTAACCTGGCAAGCAATGCCTGAACAGGCCGAGTCGGTTACCACTCTCACTGAACTGGTGAGTGTGCCTGGCTTATCAGCATTAATTAACGAAGCGCTTGCCGGAAATCCGGGTCTACAGCAACAACTCATCAGTTTAAAAACGGCCAAAGCACAAAAGCGGGTTGCTAATGCTTCTCGCTTGCCTGGCGTAAGTGCAGGATTAAATGGCACCCGTCAGCAAGATAGCGACAACAGCTACAGCGCCAGCCTTACCGTTAGCTGGGAAGCCGATATCTGGCAAAAACTGGGCGATCAGGTTTCGGCTGCACAATGGGCAATCGCTGCCAGCGACGCTGAGCTAACCTCTGTTACCAATACATTAGTGGCAGAAGTGATGCGCGGCTATCTGGAAGTAGCTTATTATCAGCAGCTTATCAACAATGAGCAGGCTCGCCTGGCGTTGTTGAAAAATAACCAGGATGTGATCCTCAATCGGTATCGCACTGGGCTTGGTGCATTGGAGGATCTCGACAACGCTCGTACCTCGTCGGCCAACAGCGAAGCAAATATTGCCGCCTATCAGGAAAACCTCGCGCAGTCGTTACGCGCGCTGGCGGTACTGCTGGGCCGAACTGACTTAACGGTAAGCGACCTGCCGGTGGCAACGGATTTTCCTGAGGTGCTTCTGCCACTTACCAGCCTGCCTGAGCAGGATTTAGCGCGCCGTCCGGATTTAATGGCTGCCTACGCCAATATCCAATCGCAGGAATACAACACCCGGGTAGCTTATAAGTCATTGCTACCATCTATTAGTTTAACTGCCGCGCTTTCTGATACCGGAACTTCACCCTCACAGGCTTTGTTTACTAACCCGGTTTGGTCTCTGCTGGGGCAGTTAACTGCGCCTTTGTTTCAGGGCGGTGAATTGCGCGCCAATATCGACATTCAGGAGTTGGCGGTAGAAAACAGTTGGTGGGGCTACCAAAGCACGTTGCTAACGGCGGTAAAGGAAGTGCAGGACGGCATTGGGCAAGAGAAAAGCCTGGCTCGTCAGTATCAAGCCAAAACAGACGCGCTGGCCAATGCCAAACGCAGTAGTGACACCTACACCCAGCAATACCGACAAGGGCTGGTGGATATCTTGGATTTGCTATCGGTATACCAGCAAACCTACGACCTGCAAGCCCAGCTGTTACAGCTGCAATTTAATCAATTATCTAACCGAATTAGTTTAGGCCTGGCACTGGGCCTGGGAGTATCAGCATGACTTCAACAGCAAAACGCGTTATTGGCACCGCAGGTGCACTGGTGGTATTGGTGCTAGTCACTATTAGTGTGTTTGGGCAGTCTGGTCATGCTGGCCCCACGGGGGCACCTCAGGGTGCTGCCAATGCTGGCCCTGTACAGGCGAAGCCCGCGGTGGGTGAAAATACACCCGTGCAAATTGGCTCAGGACCACAAATGCAGGAAGCCAGTTTGCCAGCTATAGGCGTGCTGGAAGTCGATGCCCAAACCTATCAGGCCAAAGTGAATGGCTATGGGGAAGTCGCCGCTAAACATCTGCTATCGCTCACTGCGCAAGTGAGTGGCGAGGTAGTGCGTTTGTCGCCGCACTTTGAAACCGGCGCGCTATTTCGCAAAGGCGAAATCATCGCGTATTTGAACGACACTGCGTATCAGCAGGCAGTAGCCTCTGCAAAAGCGGCGGTTGAAACCGCTACTGTCGCGTTGGAAGAAGAGCGCTTACAAGGCATTCAGGCCAGAGACAACTGGCAGCGCTCCGGGTTAGAGGGGGAGCCAGAGTCGCCGTTGGTATTAAGAGAGCCCTATTTACAAGCCGCTCAAGCCAGTGTGGATGAAGCCAAAGCGCAATTAAAAACCGCCGAGCGCGAGCTGGCACTTACACAAATTGTGGCGCCATTTGATGCTGTTGTGATCACCCGGGATATTCAACCCGGCAGCTTTGTGCAGTCCGGTACCAGTATTGCGCAGTTGTATTCAGCGTCGGAAGCTGAGATTGCTATTCCGTTGTCGGCCAGTCAATGGCAGAACCTGCCCTCGCAGGTATCATTGAGCACACAGTCGTGGCCTGTGGTGATCGAAGATATGGATGGACTGAATCAATGGCATGGACAGGTAAAGCGCATTGAGCAGCATTTGGATACCAGTTCACGACAGCGTTCACTGATAGTTGAAGTGGCGCAGCCTTTAACCGGCGATACGCCATTGTACTTTGGCACCTATGTTACCGCCCACATTGCAGGAAAAACTTATGACGGGTTATGGGAAATTCCCGCCAGTGCTATCTCGCAAAAGCAAGAAGTGTGGTACCTGGATGCCCAGGATACATTAAGCAAATTTACCCCAACGGTGAAGTTTCAGGCGGATGGCAAGGCGTATATCGAGCCCCTTGCGAACGTAGCCAAAGCGCGTATTGTTGCCCGCCCACTGAACAGTTATTTGGTTGGCACCCGGGTGAGTCCACAAGTGGTAGGAGTGTCGTCATGAGTACGCAACACAGAGGCATCATTGCCTGGTTTGCCAACAACAGTGTGGCTGCCAATTTATTAATGATGGCGGTTATTCTGGCTGGCGTGCTGTCGGTAAACGAACTGCGCAAAGAGGCGTTTCCCAGCATGGATCCGCGCTTTGTTACGGTGTCTATGACCTACGACAGCGGTGACGCTAAACAAGCCGAAGAAGGCATTGCCATTAAAATCGAAAACGCGCTGGAGTCTGTACCTGGTATAAAACGCATTACCTCTACGTCATCTGCCAGTGGCAGCTCAGTGCAAATTGAGAAGCAAACCGACTACGATTTAGACACACTGATGACCGATGTGAAAAACAAGGTCGATGCGATTTTTAACTTTCCGTCGGACGCCGAGAAAGCCGTTATTTCAAAAGGCCGCCGCCAGGAGCACGTAATTTGGGTACAACTGTTTGGCGATACCGACACGGCAACCTTGCAGCAATTGGGCGAACAATTAGAGCGTGAGTTGCTGGCCAAAGACGGTATCAGTCAGGTGTCTCCCAGCTCTTATGTTGATCACATGATGTCGATTGAAATCGACGAAGCTAAGCTACAGGCCTACGGTCTCACTATCGATGACGTATCCAATGCCATCAATGCAGAGTCAGCAACGGCTTTAACCACCAGTTTGCGCAACAAAGACAAAGTAATTCGCCTGAAAGCCTCTGAACAGGCCTATTACAAAGCGGATTTTGCCAGTATCCCGTTGCTGGCAAATGCCAGCGGCACTTACTTAACCGTAGGTGATGTGACTAACATCACCGATATGTTTGCCGATGATGCCTATGCTTTATCGCGCTATAACGGTGTAAACGGCTATGGTATTAAGGTGATCATGGATGAATACGGCGACGTTGAAAAAATTGTTAAGCAGGCTAATGCGCTGGTGGACGAATGGCATGAGCGCGGTATTTTGCCCGGCGGCGTGCATCTGGAAACCTGGTATGATCGCAGCACACTGATCACCGAGCGTCTGTCACTACTTACCAAAAACGCACTCAGTGGTATTGCCATGGTGTTTATTGTACTGGCACTGTTTTTAAATCTGAGAGTGGCGTTTTGGGTAGCGGCTGGCCTGCCATTTATCCTGTTCGGAACCCTGTTCTTCATGACCGGCAACTTCGCTGCGCTCACCATCAACGAAATGACCACGTTTGGTTTTATTATGGCGCTGGGCATTGTGGTGGATGATGCCGTTGTGGTGGGCGAGTCGGTTTACGACACACGCAATCGCGACGGCGATACGCTGGCGAATACCATCCGCGGCACGCATAAAGTGGCCGTACCTACTTTGTTTGGTGTCCTTACTACTGTCGTCGCGTTTGCCGCGCTGTCGAATATATCCGGTATGCTGGGTAATCTGTACGCCCAGTTCGGTTTGGTAGTGACCATTTGTTTGCTGCTGTCGGTAGTGGAATCCAAGTTAATTTTACCCGCTCACCTGGCGCATTTAACTACCCACAAAAAGCCAACACACGCTTTAGCGCGCGGCTGGGCTAAGATTCAGGACGGCGCTGATACCGGATTACAATGGTTTAGCCAAAGTCTGTATATGCCGGCTCTCAAGTATGCCTTACAGTTTCGTTACGCTGTTATCCTGTTATTTGTGGCTTTATTTATTGCCGTGATTGGTATGCCTATGAATGGCTCGGTACGGGTTGGCTTTTTCCCCAGTATGCCGGGCGATACCGTTGAGGCCAGCATGACGCTGCAAAGCGATGCCAGTTTCGGGCAAACCGAGCGCAATATGCAATGGCTGGAAAGCACGCTGAATCAGGCCGACGCCAAGTTAACGCAGGCGAATAACGCCCAAGGCTCAGGTATCAAAAGCTTACAGGTGATGGCGACCGGCGATCAAAGCGGCTCAATTGTAGTAGAGTTGGCGAAAGATAAGCCCTACTCGTTGGACGATTTGGCCCGTACCTGGCGTGAACTGGCGGGTACGCCGGAAGGCGTCAAGCAGCTTAAAATTCAGTCCCGCCGTGAAATGGTAGATGCCTTTAACGTAGAGCTGAAAAGCGTGAGCGAAGAAACCTTACTGATTGCTGAGGAAGCCTTTCGCGACGCATTGGGTAACATTAATGGGATAACCAGTGTTGAGTCGTCATTAACACCGGGCGAAGCCATGATGCGTTTTGAATTAACACCGCAGGGCCGGGCACTGGGCATGGATACCGCCAGTTTGTCGAAGCAATTGTTGCAAGCCTTTGGTGGCGACATAGTACAGCGCTACTTGCGCGATAAAAATGAAGTTAAAGTGCGTGTGCGTTACCCGGAAGACAGCCGTAGCAATGCCACCGACATCCTCAATGCACGTGTGCGATTGAGCGACGGCACCGTTGTGCCACTGAGTGTGGTGGCGAATATTATTCAGGATAGCCAGCAACAACAAATTACCCGAATCGACGGCTTGCGGGCGCTAACGGTGTCTGCATCGGTAGATGCTGACGTGGTGACAGCAACTGAACTGGTGCAAACACTGAATCAATCGCTGGTACCGCAGTTAACCCGCCAGCACGCCGACTTATCGGTACATTTTGCGGGTGAAGCAGAACAACAGGAAGAAACCACCTCATCAATGAAAACGCTCACCATCATGGCGCTCATTGCCATTTACGCGTTACTGGCTATTCCGTTGAAGTCGTACATTCAACCGCTGATCATCATGTCTGCCATTCCATTTGGTATTGTAGGGGCGATTCTGGGCCACTGGAGCAATGGCCTGATGATGAGTATTCTGTCGCTAAACGGTATTCTGGCGTTAAGTGGTGTGGTGGTAAATGACTCGCTGTTACTGGTGTCGCGTTATAACGAAATTCGCCGCACCGGTGGTGACGTTCTCGACGCCATTCAGCAAGCGTGTCAGGGACGCTTACGCGCCATATTACTTACCTCGTTTACCACCTTTGCCGGGTTGTATCCCATTCTGGGCGAAACCTCTAAACAGGCGCAATTCCTGATCCCTGCTGCGGCGTCGTTGGGATATGGTATTCTGTTTGCCACGTTTATTACGCTGTTGCTTATTCCGGCGCTGATCCTCATTAACGAAGATGCCCGCCGGGGAATAAAAAAGCTACTGTCTGCGGCTTCAGGCAGTGCGCAAGGGTCAACACACCATGATCAAACTGCTGTTAGTTGAAGACGACCTGGATCTGGCTGGTAATGTAATGGATTACCTTGAGCTGGAAGACATAGTGAGCGATCACGCCAGTAATGGCGTGGCCGCCCTGCAGTTGTTAGCCGATAACCGCTATCAGGTAGTGGTACTGGACATTAACCTACCGAGACTGGATGGCTTACAGGTATGCGCCCGTGCCCGGGAGCAGGGTAACGATACGCCCATCATTATGCTAACCGCACGCGATCAGCTACAGGATAAAATCACGGGTTTCGAGCAGGGCGCAGACGACTATCTGGTGAAGCCCTTTGCCATGGAAGAGCTGGTGATGCGGGTGAAAGCACTGGCAAAACGCCGCAGCGCGCAGAACAAACAACTGGCAGTGGCGGGTATGGTGTTGGATTTGTCGGGCAAAACAGTAAGCTTCAACGGCACTGAGTTACATTGTTCGCCCACCGGTTTTAAGTTGCTTGAACAGTTGATGCGCGCCAGCCCAAACCCAATTGATCGGGATGAACTGGTAGAGCGGGTGTGGGGAGAAGAAAGCCCCGACAGTAACAGCCTGAAGGTGCATATGCATAAGTTGCGCAAAGCGTTAAGCACTGCCAGTGTACCACTGGAAATTAACTTTAAAACTCAGGTTGGATTCAGCCTGTCGCCGGTGCAGGAGTTGTAGTATGGCTGCCATGAATGTGAGTTTGCGTAAATATGTGTTTGTTACGCTGATTGTGCTTGCTACCGCGGTTATTTCTACGTTTTCCTGGATGTCGGCCAATCAGTTTCTGGCCGGGATGGATGGCATGATGCGCGCTACTATGATCGATATTGCACGCAGAACGCCAGTTGAACCCGGCGCGCCGGTTAAGGTGCTCAGCTATACCATCGCCGCAGAATGGCAGGATTTACCCGAAGGCATTCAACAGCAGTTTGCTGATACTCAAATAAGGCCATTCAGGCTGTACAAACACGTAGAGCGTAACTCGATTTTTCAGCGTCCAACGGAAGCGGAATTTGTGTTGGCAGTAAAGTTTGACGATGCAAAGCCGGTTTACGTGTCACAAATGTTTAAGCCCCGCGATGGCGGCGACGAACCGCCATTTCATATGACCCGCGAAGCCTGGATCATGGTAATTGGTATGGTAGCGCTGCTACTGTTTACCTTGCTGGTAGTGTTGATGCAAAAATCGATATCCCGCCCGGTTGAGAAACTACGGGAGTGGGCCGCAAGCCTGCAAAATGCGCCGGTTCCTACCGCGCCACCGGCTTTTAAATACGCCGAGCTGAATTCGCTGGCTGCGCTGATATATCAAGCCATGCAGTCGGTTCACGACAGTTTAAAGCGCGAGCAAAATTTTGTGCGCCATGCCAGCCATGAGCTGCGCACGCCAATTGCGGTGATCCGCAGTAGTATGGAGCTTATTAACCGGGTACGTCGCGATGCGCCAGACGATAAAATCACTAAGCCATTAATGCGCATAGAGCACGCCTCTCATACCATGGCCGACTTAACCGAAACGCTGTTGTGGCTGGATCGCCAGGATAACTCCGCGTTAGCCACATCACTGGTGGCGTTACACACACTGGTGAACACCATTAGTGAAGACTTGCAGTATCTGCTTCAAGGCAAAAACGTGAGTGTGAAGGTTGAAACCCAGGAACACACCTTTCATGTAAGCCCGATAGCTGTGCGGATTGTACTTGGCAATCTTATTCGAAATGCGTTTCAGCATACGCACATCGGCTCGGTTACCATTATCCAGCAGGGTGCTGGCGTAGACATAGTTAACCAAAATACCGACGAGCCTGAGTTGCCAGACTCGCAAGCGTCGTTAGGCTTTGGCCTGGGTTTACAAATGGTGAGTCAGCTAACTACCGCCATGGGCTGGCAATACCACTACACAACGCGCGATAATGGTACCCACTGCGTAAACATTACATTTGAGGGTAACTAATGGCCACTGCCGCAGCCGTACACATTCTGGTGAAATCTGAGCAAAAAGCGCTGGAGATTTTAAAGCAACTCAAACAGGGTAAAAACTTTGCTGCGCTGGCAAAAAAGCACTCGCTTTGTCCGTCGGGCAAACGCGGTGGAGACCTGGGCGAGTTCCGACGCGGGCAAATGGTAAAACAGTTCGACGACGTAGTGTTTAAAAAAGAAGTGCTAACGGTACACGGCCCGGTTAAAACCCGGTTTGGCTACCACCTTATCAAAACCCTTTATCGGAACGGTTGAGACTGGTAACGAAGAGTAATTCGTTACTAAGTATAAAAGTATCATATCGCTCAGACGGCTTTGAGCGAGAAGTGGTCACATTCAGCAACCCATCTAATATTTGAAACCACCCAAGTTCGTCATCCCTGAATCGCGAAGCGATGTCAGGGATCTCTTCAAAAGGCTGGCTCACCATGAACAGTCCTTTTTCGCTCATCCAAATAAATCATTGGAAACTGGCACATAATCAGGTGTAAGGTATTGTTATCAATAAATTATGTTGGGAGTTCAGGATGAGCAAGACTGCGTGTTACTGTGAATTTTCTATAATAAGTTGTTAGGTGCCTAGGGGAATCCAATATCAACCCTAAATTTAAAAAACTAATTGTTATTTTATTACTGGTCCCATCTAGTTTGTTTTGGCTGGTTTTTTCTGCTTTTGGACTCGCTTACTTCCAAATTATGGCCTTTGTCAGCATCGAATACTTCTTAGTATGTTTGGCCTCTTGGAGTGGCGTTTTCTTTTGTATCTGTGCAATTCATGCTGCTAAGAGTTACCCAAAAGTGACAAAATTCGTTGCGATTTCAGCTTTACTTGGAAGTGCAACACTTTTTACCACTTTGTTGGTACTGCATTTTTCCTTCGAAATGCCCACAGTACACATTCTATCAATACCCGCTATCTTGTTGTTCTCGGGTGTTGCATTGCTAATTCA
>NZ_VHIP01000025.1 GCF_006494365.1 Aestuariibacter sp. GS-14 | reverse complement strand
AGGGGTTCGAATCCCCTAGGGGACGCCATATACACCGCGTCACAGTCGGCTAATACTGTGGAATAGGCTTAGAGAGTATGCTCTCTGGCAAAAAGTCAGTAAGAAGTAATGTCGCTCAGCTCACAGAGCTAGCTTCGCCTTACAAAAAATCTGCGAAGCGTTGCTTCGCAAAGAATGTACCTAGGTTAAGGTCGCTCAGCTACTAAAGTAGCTTCGCCTTACAAAATTTTATCGTCGCATGCGACGATGACAAAAATTTTGTCCCCTTCGTCTAGAGGCCTAGGACACCGCCCTTTCACGGCGGTAACAGGGGTTCGAATCCCCTAGGGGACGCCATATAAAAAGACCAGCTTTCAGCTGGTCTTTTTTTTTGCGTAGCCGTCAGGGGTGAGAAGCCCTTATTTAAACTGGTTTGCTGCTGAAGATTACAACTCTCAAATAAAGTGGGGTTCGACTGGCACGTCAGGAACGTGCCAGAACGCGCGTTAGCGCGGCCCGAAGGGCAAAGTACAGGACGTATTTTGTAATCCCCTAGGGAACGCCATATAAAAAGACCAGCTTTTAGCTGGTCTTTTTTTTGCGTAGCCGTCAGGGGTGAGAAGCCCTTATTGAATCTGGTTTTGTTAGCATCTTTGCATTTACCATCGAAGCAAATTGTCTTTTCTCCTTGTATTTCAACTTATCCATCACACTACATTCCAGTTATGCAAGTAAACCAAGCGCTTCGTTCTGTAATACCAATTCGTAATGAACGCCAATCCGGTTATGCCAAGTGAAAAAGATAATGTAAATGTGTAATTGAAGAATAGCTTTGATCTTGAGCACCAGGCAATTTCGTTATAGTTTTGAACTTGTATACAAGATTGCTCGGATCAAGTTTAAGGCTGCACGGCGCGTTGAACCCATTCATTTCCAAAAAATACCTACTTGCAATGGCTACGTTGCTGGCAATGCAACTTTCCTCGTCGCTGGTATTTGCTAACACACTTAACGTGGTTACCTCGCTAAGTCAGAGCGACCCTATGTACCAAGGGTTAGTGTATTTCAAACAATCAGTGGAGCGGCAAACCAACAACGACATTTCGGTTAGGATTTTTGTTGGTTCTCAATTGGGTAACGATAACGATGTACTCGAGCAGGCAATGGCCGGTGCACCGGTAGCCGTGTTAGTGGATGCCGGAAGGTTGTCTTTTTATCAGCGTGAAATCGGTATTTTGAGTACGCCTTATCTGATTGATAAGGCTGAACAACTTCAACTGCTGGTACAGTCACCTATGTTCGAACAATGGGCCGGTGATCTCGCCCATTCGGCAGGTATTAAAATACTGGGGTTTAACTGGTGGCAAGGCGAGCGCCACCTGTTAACCAATCAGCCAATCACCACGCCCGCCGACCTGGATGGCATTCGATTGCGCACTATCGGTGCGCCCGTATGGATCAGTACTATTCGCGCCATGGGAGCAACGCCTACGCCGCTTAGTTGGGCAGAAGTGTACAGTGGCTTGCAGCAGCGGGTAATCGACGGGGCAGAAGCCCAGCATGCAGGTACTTATGGTGCGCGACTGTACGAAGTTATTCGCTATATCAGTAAGACTCGCCATATTCATCTGATTTCCGGATTGGTAGCCAGCCAGTCGTGGTTCAGTCAACTGACCTCCTCACAACAGGCTGCGGTGCAGCAAAGTGCCATAGATGCCGGCAATTATGCGACCTCTCTGGTGCAGGCCCGCCAAAGGGATATCGAGCAGGAACTGGAAGCAAACGGAGTTCAAATCATTACCCCCAACATCGACGCGTTCAGGCGTGCAACAACATCAGTTTACGGTGAGCTGGGTTACGATGCCTTGTATATGGATATTCAGCAATATCTTGCCGAACAAGCAGCATTGCCAGATGAGAGTGTTCAATAATGTGGGCGAAAATGGAACGTACGCTTACCGTAACGTTACTGGCAGCCATTGTGCTGTTGGTACTACTGGCTGCCGTGCTCAGAACAATTGGGTACCCGGTGATATGGTCGGTAGATGTGGCGCAATTGTTATTTGTCTGGTTGGCGGTTCTGGCAGCTAACCAGGCTCTGCGGGAAGGGGCGCATGCAAGACTGGATGTGTTGTTCAATAAACTATCCATTATTAACCGACTGCGGTTTCAGTTATGTCTCAATGTGATAAGCGGCTTGTGCCTGGTGTGTATAGGTATATTTGGATTCAAGCTGCTCAGTATCAACCCCGCCAGAACACTGGGAAGTACGGAACTGCCCTATGCCTGGGTAACCGCTGCAATACCTGCCGGTGCTCTACTTATGCTGGTTACAATTTGTCAGCAAAGCCGCGTGTTGATGCAATGTTTATATCATCCGATAACCGGGATTTCAGAGTATCCCTCCTGGCTGAATGTATTGGTGGGCACCGAATCTTCATCAGATAAAACCACACGGCAAACACATCAGCAAGGAAACGACTCATGAGTGCGTTAGTATTTTTGGTACTGCTGTTATTGGGTTTACCGCTGGCATTTGCGCTACTTGCTGGCGGTCTGGTGTATTTTGCTATGGACAGTCATTTACCCATAACCGTAGCAGTACAGCGCATGGTGGCAGCAAGTCAGAGCTTTCCACTGCTAGCGGTGCCGTTCTTCGTTCTGGCCGGTCATGTGATGAATCATTCGGGTATTACCCAGCGGCTAATTACTGTTTCAAATGTGCTGGTTGCCTGGATAAGCGGTGGATTGGCACACGTTACCATTGTATTGAGCGCACTGATGGGAGGCGTATCGGGATCGGCCATCGCCGACGCAGCTATGCAGGCAAGAGTGTTGGGCGGACCTATGCAAAGTTCGGGATTAAGTAAGGGGTTTACTGCCGCAACCATAACGGTAAGTGCCTTAATTACTGCCTGTATTCCACCGAGTATCGGTTTGATCCTGTATGGCTATATGGGCAATGTCTCGATAGGCAGGCTGTTTCTTGCCGGACTGATCCCAGGAATCCTGCTTACGCTGGTACTCATGCTGGTTGTTTATGTGCAGGCCAGAAAAAACGGCTTTATCCCTGTACAGGCTGCGCCGCCGTCGGCAATGCAGGTGCTTAAGGCGCTCAATCAAAGTAAGTGGGCGTTGTGTTTCCCCATATTGCTCATTGTGACTATTCGTTTTGGCATTTTTACGCCCTCAGAGGCTGGTGCTTTTGCCGTTTTGTATGCCTGTATTGTGGGAAAGTGGGTTTATCGCGAGTTAACGCTGGCTGAGTTGATAACATCACTTCGCGACAGTATCAGCGACATCGGTATGATCATGTTTATCATTTTAGCCTCTGGGGTAGTGGGTTATGCCATAGCGTACGAACAATTACCGGTATCCCTGACACTGGCGGTGACACAGTTAACTACCCAGCCGCAACTTATCTTATTGTTGTGTATGGTAATACTCTTGGTCGTTGGCGTGGTCATGGAAGGTACGATTACCGTGCTGCTGCTCACGCCTATTCTGGTGCCGCTGATGAAGTCGGTTGGTGTCGACCCCGTTCATTTTGGCATTCTTATGTTGATCATGGTGACCTTTGGTGGCACCACGCCACCGGTGGGAATTGCCATGTATGCGGTGTGCAATATCCTCCATTGTTCTGCAACTGATTATGTGAAAGCCGCGATGCCGTTATTTCTTGCCGTGCTGGCGCTAGTGGTTGTATTGGCGCTGTATCCGCCATTGGTGTTGTTTTTACCCGATTTATTATTTTAACGAGAGTCATTGCTATGAAAATCTGCGATGTAAAAGTGATTGTTTGTTCGCCCGGACGCAACTTTGTAACGCTCAAAATCGTTACTGATGAAGGCGTATATGGTATCGGTGATGCCACGCTGAATGGTCGGGAAAAAAGTGTGGTGAGTTATCTTGAAGACTACATTGCGCCCGCATTATTGGGAAAAGATCCTCACCGTATTGAGGATATCTGGCAGTATTTTTATCGCGGCGCTTACTGGCGCAGAGGTCCGGTAGGCATGACAGCAATCGCTGCCGTTGATACCGCATTATGGGACATTAAGGCTAAAGTAGCGGGATTGCCCTTGTATCAACTGTTAGGTGGCCGAAGTCGCGATAAAATTATGGTGTATACGCATGCTAACGGCGCTGACATTGCGTCTACGCTCGATGCTGTTGGTAAGGCAGTAGAGCAGGGCTATAAAGCGATCCGAGTACAGTCTGGTATCCCAGGGGTAAACAGTACCTACGGTGTGGCAAAGGCCGGGCAAAAGTATGAACCCGCCGACGCTGATTTACCCACGGAAACCGTATGGTCTACGGAAAAATACTTGAATTTCACTCCGAGATTATTCGCAGCAGTACGTGAACAATATGGTGATGATCTGCACCTGTTGCACGATGTTCATCATCGGCTCACCCCAATCGAAGCCGCCAGACTGGGCAAGGCGCTGGAGCCGTTTCACCTTTTCTGGATGGAAGATCCGGTTGCCGCAGAGAATCAGCAAGGGTTTAAACTCATCCGCGAACACACCACAACCCCCATAGCGGTAGGTGAGGTGTTTAACTCCATTCACGATTGTCAGGCGCTGATCCAGAATCAATGGATAGACTATATACGTTCAACGGTGGTGCATGCCGGTGGTATTACTCAGCTCAGGCGCATTGCGGATTTGGCGGCTTTGTACCATATTCGGATGGGGTGTCACGGGGCTACTGACTTGTCTCCCGTGTGCATGGGAGCCGCGTTACACTTTGATTACTGGGTGCCAAACTTTGGCATTCAGGAACACATGCCTCACAGTGAGTTAATGGAATCGGTATTTAGCGTCAGCTACAAGTTTGATGACGGTTACTTCACGCCGGGAGAAGCGCCCGGGCATGGTGTGGATATTAACGAAGACCTTGCTAAAAAATACCCATACAAACGCGCCTGCCTGCCGGTTAATCGCCTGGAAGACGGCACGCTCTGGCATTGGTAAGAATAATTTGGCGATGAATTTATCGCCCGATCTCACTAGGCTTTAGGATGCTTTCTGTGCATTTGCAGCTTGTTTCATTACACTGGCTAACAGGGTATACACTTCAATCCAGGCAGCCTCCACTTCAGGCGTAAAGTCTTCGGCCAGCCCTTTAAGCGTGTCCATATCAGGGCAGTGGAACATGCTGGTCTGCATTCGTCTGATGTATGTGGTTGTGTTAAACTGTGCTGGCCTGTTGTTTGTTAAACTAATTTTTATTGAAGGTGAATATGTATCCAGTTGGTACACCCGGGACGCCATGGGGCGAAGCAGAAAAACGTCAGTGGCTGGACATGCAATCTGTTAAACGCAGTTATGCAGAAGACGTATTGGCTAAATTAGGCGCATTGCCGGATTCTCTGACCCGAGTACATTACGGGGCGTTGCCCTATGATACCGAGCGCTATCCGCTGTACGCTTTAATAACTAAAACACCGGTTGACGGGGCGCCCTGGGTGCTGATCACAGGTGGCGTACACGGTTATGAAACGAGTGGCGTTCAAGGTGCAATATTGTTTGCCAATGCATACAGCCAGGCTTACTCAGATAAAGTCAATTTTATCATTGTACCGTGTGTGAGCCCATGGGGTTACGAAACCATTAATCGTTGGAATCCAAAAGCCGTCGATCCTAATCGTTCGTTTAAACCCAATTCACCCGCAGCAGAATCTCAATTACTCATGGAATTTGTGCAATCATTGCCTTGCGACATTGCACTGCACGTTGATTTACATGAAACCACCGATACCGACAACAGTGAATTCCGCCCGGCACTGGCCGCTCGTGATGCCATAGAGCAGAAGACCTGGAATATTCCTGACGGTTTTTATTTGGTTGCTGATACGCAACAGCCCTGCATTGAATTACAAGAAGCCATGATTGGTGAAGTGAAAAAAGTGACGCATATTGCGCCTGCTGACGAAAGTGGGCGAATTATTGGCGAAACGCTTTTGTCGGAGGGCGTGATTGGGTACAACAAAAAAGCACTGTTTTTATGTGGTGGCTTTTCAGGCGCACCACTTTGCTCCACCACGGAAGTGTATCCCGACAGTCCATCTGCAACCGACGAAATCTGCAATCTGGCGCAGGTCGCTGCAATTGGGGGAGCACTAAACTATTTGCTCACTCAAGGCCAGACGCAATAATTTACGTTGAAAAGATAAATAGACGTTTGGAATTCTAGACGTCTAAACGTATAATCCCCTTATTCACATTCAATAAGGGGATGGCTGTGCAGTTTGTTGCATTACTTTACGATGGCATTGAACAACGGTTTGTGCGCGAACAGGCACAAAATGAACAGGCGTTTTTTAAAACCTTAGACAGCCAGTATCCTTGCTATGTGTGTTTGTGGCACAGTGTTGAATGGCCTGCTCAACAAGCAGTAGAAGCGCAGGTAAACACCTGACCCCTTATGGTGGTTAATACCAATTCGCACAGCCACTTTTGCTATTCCCTGACAAGCACCGCCGAAATATAAGCAATCCAGGCTATCGCTTATTCAAACGACGCCCGCATACCTGGCTGCAAAATACTTACGCCCAACTGAGATATTTGCTACACTTCGCGGCCAATTTTTCACCGAGTTTCCTGCCTGATATGAGAGTGTATTTAGCCCCGATGGAAGGGGTGGTCGATCATTTGATGCGTGACATGCTTACCCGCGTGGGAGGCTTTGATTTATGTGTCACTGAATTCGTTAGGGTTGTCGACCAAAAGCTCCCTCATAAGACGTTTTTCCGGCTGTGTCCCGAATTGCACAATGGGTGTAAAACGCCCAGCGGTGTGCCGGTTAAAATCCAGCTACTGGGCCAGCATCCGCAGTGGTTGGCTGAAAACGCGTTGACCGCAGTGGAACTGGGCTCACCAGGTGTGGATCTGAATTTTGGCTGCCCTGCCAAAACCGTGAATAAGAGCAAGGGCGGAGCGGTGCTGCTCCAATATACTCAGCAACTCCACGACATCGTGTCTGCTGTGCGTCAGGCCGTGCCCGCGCATTTGCCTGTAACGGCAAAAATCAGACTGGGTTACGAAGATAAGTCACTGGCCATTGACAACGCCATTGCCATTGACGAGGCGGGTGCCAGCGAACTTGTTGTTCATGCCCGAACGAAAACCGAGGGCTACCGTCCACCTGCCTACTGGGACTGGATAAAGAAAATCAAAGCGGCAACCAGATTACCCGTGATTGCTAACGGGGAAATCTGGAACTATGAGGACGCCCTGCGCTGCATGGCCGATTCTGGTTGCGATGATCTGATGATTGGCCGCGGTGCGTTGGCGATGCCAAATTTGGCCTGGCATATTCGTGGGGAACAAGCTCCGATGTCGTGGACAGACTTATCGCAACTGCTTATCGATTACTCCGGCTATGAAATATTTGGCGACAAAGGCCGTTATTACCCCAACCGAATTAAGCAGTGGTGTGGTTATCTGAAACGCCAGTACCCGCAGGCTGAAACCTTGTTTGGCGCTATTCGAAGCCTGCAAAAAGCCGACGATATTGTAAAGGTATTGCGACAATCCGCACATCTTTAAGGTAAGCCGTGTGTGTTTGGCTTGTTGGTTTGGGTTCTTTTCGCTACCGTTATAACTTACGGTGTGTGCAACTGAATTGCGCACGCCTGGCTTGGTTCCATCTTGTGGCAGAGGCATTGTGCCAATGACACGCGATGAAAAGAACACAAAATAACGGATCCAGGAAACATGAAAAACACACAAAAACAACTCAGCATGATGCTGCTCTGTTGCTGTGCGCTGTGGTTAACGGCTTGTTCAGAAGACAAAGACGCCAAAACCGAGCAGGCAGCAAAGGTCAGCATCGATAGTAATCCTTTTCCCAGCCGCTATACACCCGTACCCGGAGCACCCACGTTGATTACCAACGTGACAGTACTTGACGGTGTAGGCAACAAAATTGACAACGGCATGGTGTATTTTGCCGATGGTAAAATTGTTGCGGTGGGGGAAAACCTGTCTGTACCAGATAACGTGCAAACCATTGATGGCAAAGGTAAATGGGTAACTCCCGGCATAATAGATGTACACAGCCATCTGGGCGTTTATCCCAATCCTTCAACACACTCTCATTCCGACGGTAATGAAGTGGTTAAACCCGTAACCGCAAACGTATGGGCCGAACATTCTGTATGGCCACAGGAGCCGGGCTTTGGCCGGGCACTGGCTGGTGGGATCACGGCGCTACAAATTCTGCCTGGTTCTGCGAATCTGTTTGGCGGACGTTCAGTAGTACTGAAAAACGTACCGCATCGCACCATGCAGGAAATGAAGTTTCCTGATGCGCCCTATGGGCTAAAAATGGCCTGCGGCGAAAATCCCAAACGCGTGTATGGTTCGCGCGGCGGCCCATCTACTCGTATGGGGAACGTAGCTGGCTATCGTCAGGCCTGGGCAGATGCTCAGGACTATCAGCGAAAGTGGGATCAATACGAGGCTGAATACGCCGCCGGTAAAGATGCCAAAGCGCCGAAACGCGATCTGAACCTGGAAACCCTGGCAGGTGTGTTGTCTGGCGATATACGCGTACATATGCATTGTTATCGCGCCGATGAAATGGCCGTTATGATGGATGAATCAGTTAGGTTTATTTAATATAGCAAAATTTGTATTGATTTAATATGAGCTTAGCTATACCATGAGGTATATTATTTTGCAATATTTGTAGTATGCATCACATCGACTTTGAATACACTTACAAAAATCATGATACAACATCTATTAGAGCGTTTTACGACTCTAACAACGATCTGTTAATTCTCCCAACATTATTCTCTCTCTATACAAGTGTTAAAGGCGTTCTTCACAAAACCGAACAGAAAGTGGATCGTGATACGGAAGAGGTAAAAATCAGTCTGAAAGAGGTGAGTGTTAGCAGTGAGACTATTTACCGTTACATGAATGAATTGTCGGGCTTCTTAAGTTTTTTGGAGTCGCAGTTTCAGGAAAAGGCTCTAAACATATCACTGCATGTCCATGAAAATGCATCATCTGATGTCATCAACTATTACATCAATGAAATTTGTGTAAAACAGGAAGGTCGTTCAAGTACCGCAATTAGTAAGGTTGTAAGTGCTTTAGATGCATATTACAACTATCTCGCCTTGGCCCATATTGCAGAGCATAAGAGTATTTATGTGTCACCAACCTGCGCTGATTTAGCAAAAGAAAACACAAGAAAAAATCGAGCAATTAAGTACATATCAAAGCGTTCTAGAAGTTTGATGCTAAGGCATGCTGACTGCTTACTGGATAAGTTAATTCTGCGCTGCGGGGCTGAACTTGGGTTACGAACAAAAGAAAATTTGGGTTTGCGGTATCACGATTTTGAATACGGCAAAGAAAAGCGTCTGGGAATAAAATCGCTCATTGAAGAGGCAGAATCAAATCCAAGCAAACAAGTTTTCGAGTTTTATCTTGCTGCGAAATGGACAAAACATAGACGCAATACAGGGGGTAGAAGTAGGACTTTATATATACGCAGAGATTTGTTGCTCGCTATGAACGAATATATAAAAAAGGAACGACCATCTGATGCTTCAGATAATGCGCTATTTATACAGATCGAACCATTGGTTTATGGGCTGCCTATACCTGAAAACAAGGGAACAACTGTATTTAGAGAGGTAAGGAAAAAGCTCTTAGGGAAATTTGGCAGATCCTGCGGTCTGGATGTAAATAATAGATATCACCATTTGAGACATACATTCGGAACAGAGAAGTTTTATGAATTGTCAGGTGGTGACTACAGAGGTTTGAGTCCAGAGTCGGCGGTAATGTTAGAGGTCGCAAGGTTAATGGGCCATAGTACCAACTCAGCAGGTGGTAGTGGTAACAGAAATTTCAAAAACCCACTATTGGTAGTAACAAGGGGATACATACGGAGCTGTATGGAGCTAGAGCAGTTGGAGGCTATATAACATGAGTACTATAAGCGGAATTTCAAATGAGATGGATAAAATCATCTCTGATGTTGAAAAGCGCCAAGTAGTTGATCTTATAAACGATGATTGCAGGATTATTTTTAAAGACGGCCCGGTCGAATGTCCTGATAATACACCACCATTTATACAAAGCGTTTTTAAATGTGTTGCAGCAGCAGTTAGAGATTATCAAGTCAATCCAGATAAGCATCCCAAATCAAAGCCCAGAGCTGCTATCATTTTCGCTAAGAAATTCATAGATTTTTTGTTAAGTGGTGATTTCTTTGAACAGGAATACCCCAACCTTGTAAAGAGATACGAAGCTTATCGAGTTAACGTCGAGGGCATACTTCCTAGCTCAAGTGGTGCGCCATACATACTGGATATGTTGAGGGACGGGCTGGCCTTGTCGCCGGAAATAGACCGTAAACACCTGATAATCATTCATACAATTCTAAAATACACTAAGCTCTCAAAGAGAAATGAGCCTAAGCAGGACACTGTTACAGGGTGGTTTGAGGGGATGCCATGGCTGCAAAAATATGTAAAACCTGAGTTCTACAAGCGCATGGGTAGTCCTAAGCGTCTCATGGGAAATCTTTCAGAACTCGTATCGGCGGCGCTGTTGGAGTTAGATGAAATATTTAAGTGCCTATATCTCATTGTAAAAGACGCGGGTTTTACGAGTGAATATATCAGTAAGGAGCCCAAGTACTACTTGACTCCGATATACATAAGTCTATTAGCAGAGACGATCTTCCTTCCTAAGTATGATAATTACAGTTCAATCTCTAAGCTAAGAGAGCTGTTCCTATCCGATAATATTATCGATAAATATCATAAAGTAATCGCTGAAGAAGGGCGAGAGGGGAAGTACACCAATAGCTATGAGCGCGTTACAGATACGGGAGGCAGATCGCGAGTGTACCCATTTAAAAAGTCTGGGTATGCACTTGAGCATGAGATGTTTGCTCGCTTTATTGAGTCTGCCGAAAAAGGAGTTCCAACAGCGCCAAATACAGCATTTGAAGAATACGGTTTTCGTATTCTCATGGCATGGCAGACCGTTCAGCCAAGTGATATTGCCAAGCTTAAGGCTGATAATTTTCTTCGGACTTACAATGAAAGGGGGGTGAGTGGGATTCAGGTTCAATACTACAAGGGGCGTGCAAAGGTAGAGCACCCAACCGACATACTGACGCACACCAGTTTGCAAGGTAAAGCCATCATAAACTTTGTAGAAAAATGTGAAGCGCAATCACAGGAAAAGCTTGTTGAATCGTCTCGAAATAGCCTGACACAATACATGCTTATGAGTCGATCACTTCCTTGTCAGTTCTTTGCGTACTTACAACTCCCTCTAATTTCCGAGGCCGTAGAAAAAAGGTTAAAGCATTCAGAATTTGTTGACATATTTAGGCCTCTGCTAAGCGCCGTTTTTTTGCATGGGTCAGAACACGCCCATGGTTTCAGGAAAAGAATGGAGAAAAAAGGTGTTGAAGTGGGAATCGAAGACTATCGGCAGACTGTTAAAAACCCCATTCCCTCGAATTTTATTGGGTTTTCAATGGTAAAAAATTCGTCAGTTCATGCCAAAAGTGATCGATTTCGAGAGGGGCATCTTTTGAATATGAACTCACATGATAATGCAACGGAATTGCAGAGCTATATGACCGAGGAAAATAGAGATTGGCTGAACAGGTTAGGAAGATTAACCAGACTGGTTGTAGATGAAGTAGTACATCGTTCCTATAGCTTAGATTTAGACAAGTTTAGTGATGACTTGAATGCCCGAATATCAGATCTTGAGAGTAGATTAAGTGTAAAACCAAAGACGCAAGTTGAGAGCTGGGAAGATGATGAAGCATCCTTGCCCGACGAAATTGTGGTAATAGATAGCCCAGATTACATTGTCAAGATGCTGCACTTTCTTGATCAGGCCGAAAAGAAATATAAAGAGCTGCTTACACATAACCCGGTATTCTTGGAAAAAGAGGTATTACCGACGTGTGAGTTTTATGAAATGTTGTTGAGTATAAATCTCAGCAGTAGCAATGTAGAGAGAGGTACTGCGATATTTGAGCGGTTTAAATCAAAATTGCCCGATCTGTTTCTTGAGCAGTTGAGGGGGTGATAATGAGCGTAAACAATACAGAGTTACTTAGTAGAAGCTATGACGAAGCCTTCGATTTATATCAAGCCAGATTTCAGACAATTTCGTCAAATTTATCGGGATCGTTATTTGATGATATATGGCTATTTGAGCGCTCAGGGTCGGGTTTTGATACTGGAAAACAACCTATAAGGTTAGATTTTTCTATTTTTGACAATAGCGAACACTTCGTTTTGCCGCAGGAGTTTAATTTACTAACACCTAGCGGGGCGTATACAGGCGACTTTAAGTTACTTGCGAAGCTGTTATTTCTGGAGGGATGTAATACGGTCTACACGTATGCTTATTCCTATCATTTTAGTTGCCTGACTAAATATCTTGGATATATCAGTGAAACTTTGAAAAAAGAAAAAGTGGCTTCGTATAAAGGACTTTTTGAGTTCGCTATGACGAGGCAATATTCTCCTTCAAAAGGCTTCCTGCACAGGCTGAAACCTTACAAATATAATTCGGCGATAGCCTACTTGAGAGATCAGGAATATGTTGCGGCAGTTAAGATGCTGGGGCTGTCAGACTGGCCACTAACCCGAATTTCAAAAGAAAAATGGACTCAGCAGCTTAATAAGACTTGTCTTGATGTGCTTGATATAACTTATGACGAGTACCGCGATGGTGGTTCTTATAACTTTCTGACCCTCGACTACGGACGCCACTATTTTGATTATCTAGGGAGTGTGATTGAAAAAAATATATCAGTGTCGATAGCACTGAATAAAGTGGCCGACGATTACGATCTATTCTGTCAAAAGTATGGCAGAAAGGTGGGTAGTAGGGGCGTACATCATGATATTTACCTTCGGGTTTTAAAAGGTGTGCCAATCGATGAAATTAAGGAAAGCTTGATAAAAGTGCATTTTAAAGCAGCAGGTTCTCTGGAAAATTCGAGTTGGCCTAATAAGCTCGCTGAAATGCAAAGATGGTGTCAGGAGCGCTTCGCTTCATATCTAATTGAAAGTACAAGGCAATATGCATTGTTCAGCGAAGATAATTTAAAAAAATTAGCTAAGTCTATCGACTTCAAGATTAATTTTAACTCTATTCAGGCGCTTAAACATCTCGTTTATCTGATTGAAAATGAAACTCTTGGGCAGGTTGATAATGCATTAAAAGCTGAAAATGTGTATCAAGAGATTAAGCAGACTTATTGCGATTCATCAGAGATTTCTTACTCAAGATTTGAACAGCAGCTCAATGAGTTGAAGGATGTTATTGTTGATAAATTAGATATTCCTCAGTTGAATGAGAGTTTTTATAGATCTTTCAATTTAGATTTATTTTATCACAGTAAGTCACCAGTCTCGGCATTATCTTCCAGCATTGAATGCGCTCTAAAAACGCTTGTAGCGTCAATAACAGGCTGGAGAAGAAGTGAGTTTGGATTTGCGATGAACGATATCACACTGTCGCGTAATGCTGATTCTCAGGATTCAGCGATTCATCCAATTAGGTTCATTGTGAAATGGTTTGTACCTAAAACAAATGGTGAAACAAAGCTGAATCGAGAGGTGACCATCGACACCTATA
Source organism: Aestuariibacter sp. GS-14 (assembly GCF_006494365.1). Taxonomy (GTDB): domain Bacteria; phylum Pseudomonadota; class Gammaproteobacteria; order Enterobacterales; family Alteromonadaceae; genus Alteromonas; species Alteromonas mangrovi. The sequence goes on along the minus strand of NZ_VHIP01000025.1, from coordinate 7,603 downwards.
TGTATCTAGATATGCTGAGGGCTTTAACGGGTCGATGCGATAATGATTCAATATTTGGACTTAAGCGTAAGTCATCTTTATTAGGCAATGTGGTATATGCCAATTGGCTCAATTTTTACTTGTACTATAAACCCTTTGTGACTGTAAGGGAGCTAAAAAAATTAAACGATTTATCTGAGGAAAAACGTGCTTGGGCTAGATTAAGTTTTAGCAAAGATTTCAGCTATTCTGATTGCATTGATTCAGAAAAGGTCATCGAAAAATCATATCGTTACTGCAAAGCAATCAGCCTAGTATATTCCAAAGGTCAGTTTTCAACATCAAATCTAATCAGAAAGTACAAGGCAGGGAATCTCCCTCTTGATGTAGCGAGAACTTGGGATGAGGCTCTTTCGCCTGAACTGAAAGAGCATATACTTTCCTCGGATTTAGAAGACAGCGAGCAAATATCAGACTTAGTGAGGCTGGTTTCATCCGCATTTTTAGGTGAGATCGTTTATCCAACTCCGCATGCACTTCGTCATTGTTGGGCTGAGGCTGTTTATAGGCGATTTACAGGTGATGTTGGCTGGTTTATCCGTAGTAATTTTAAACACCTTAATGGCAGCTTTTTTATGAGATATCTGCGCAATAAAATGATGCGCTCAATTGACGAAATTGCGAAAAGGAATTTCGTTAGTAGTTTGGTAGCAAGACATATCAGAGGTCAGTCAGAGGGTGGGCAATATTTTGCAGGTAGGCTAGATGCGTACTTAAGAAGAATTGGTAAAAACCTACGGGTAGCAGCGCCGTCTGAGGTCAGGTCTGCTGCTGAAGATCTCTACGATAATGAAATCGTTGATGTTAAAGCTAATGATTGGGGTATTTGCATTCTAAGGCGAAGGGCTATGAATAAGGCCAAGTGCGCCGATGGCGGTGTTCCTCAACGCCATAAAGCCGGTATTTCGCTATGTTTCGGTTGTAGTAATAACTTAATTGATATTGGTCATGTCGAAGGCATTATGATTCATATTGCAACTGACGTCACAGTCGTAACTGAGCCTGATTTACCATTTATTTTTAAAAAAGAAGGTGTTTCAAATATCAAGAAAGCACTGAGGCAATTGGTGTCTATGAGAGCCAATAGTGGCGATAGTGCCTTAGATGTTTATATAAACCATCTTAAGGATGCGCTAGAGCAGGTTAGAGAGGAGGTGGTTGATGTCCAGTACACTTGATCTACTTGGGGCGTTAGAAGACGCTGGTAAGCAAGATGAAAGGAAGTATCCAGAAGGAATTTCTGATCACAATTCATCAGGGAAGGCTTACATCGCAATGTTAGAGGTGGCCAAGGAAAAGAGACGTTACATTAAATCGCACAGCAAAAAAACAGACTATAGGTCAGAAAAGGCGTATTTGGTCCAGCGCTCAGAGATAAGCAAACAAACGGGCGTGGCTGTGCAATCGTTGTTTAATACATCAACCTACGCTAAGGCTTTGGTCGCGGAGCTACAAAAAGTAAATGATGAATTAAAGGAGTTAAAAGAAAAGAGGTTTAGCGAAAAAACAACAAGAACCAAAGCTAAAAGTAAAGACTCAATTTACTCGGAGAATATGGCGTTAAAATCGCAAATAGAATTAATGAAGAAGCAGTTGGCTGAGGAGCATATTAACGCCGTCATTGGAAAGATGTCGTTGAAGGCCAAGAAAATATTATTGCCCTGATTTGTTATGTACATATATCTTAAGTTCACTTTTGTACCGTACATAATGCTTATAATTGACTTTTGTACATATATAATGCATGATGTGCAAAAGTTATAACATATTTAACATTTCACGTTATCAACGTTAAAAAATTAGTAAGTCAACTCAACGTCTAGCGTGAAGTATAAAGCTATCGAAAGGCGCTGTATGAAGCTTGACGTTGAAATCATCACTATAGACACCGACCCATGGGCATTGTTGGCTAAGTTAGCGAAAGTAAAGTTCAGAGCAAATGAAATCCACGAAATTCCCGGCACGGATACGCTAAATATCGATAACGGGATGAATGACTTACGAGCCAAGATTTCAGACGATGCTATTGAATTTTGGATTCGTTATAAACGCGATGAAATGAAGTATGAGCAAGCAATATTAGACTTTTGCAGAGAGAATTCGCTCACGCTTCGATTTAATCCTTTGAAGAGCAATTGATATGGCACTTATCGGTTTTGCTCGCGTGAGCACGAAAGATCAAGATTTGTCGGCACAGCTTGAATTGCTGAGTAATGCTGGTTGCGAAGAAATATTTCATGGTAAACAGTCTGGCGCTTCTAATGAAAATGATAAAAAGCTCGAAGAGTTGATTCGATATGTCAGAAAAGATGATGTTGTAGTTGTCACAAAGCTAGATCGACTTGGGCGTTCTCTGCGCTCTATTCTGAGTACCATCGATGATATACACGCCAAAAAAGCCACGCTACGTAGTCTAGACGGAGCGATAGATACATCGAATGATTCCCCTTTCTCAAAAGCCCAAATTGCACTTCTGGGTACATTCGCGCAGCTTGAACGAGATTTAATTGTGTCACGAACGGCTGAAGGTCGAGAGCGAGCAATGAGCTCCGGAGTCAGGTTCGGTGCGCCTAAGAAGTTAGATGACAAGCAGCGAGAGATGATCAAAAAGGCTTATCAAAACGGAAAAACCATGGAAGATCTGGCGAACAAATACGCGGTGTCCCGTCAGACTATATCGCGAATTGTGGGAGGCAAGCGTGGATAGAGCGTTAATTGCGGTCGATAAACTAAATGCTTGGTATCAGTCGCAAGATAGAGATTCTGTTCAATCATATATAAAGGCCGATGGTGACCTTAATAAAGGTAATGTAGCGAGGGATGCAGGGTTTGGCAGAAAAGCGCTAACAGATTCTGTAAATGGTAATCCGCGACTACAAGCTAGATACGAAGAGATCGTATCAGAGATGCAAGAGAAAAAATGGCTTCTTGTCGAGTTCAATGACACAACATCAAGAGAGCATATAAACGATATCGCTAGCGAAGCTATTCAGAAAGAGCTAGAAAAAACGAGACGTCATATTGCAGAACTAGAGTCTAAGCTTGCAAAAGCTAACGCAAAAATAGCGCAAATAGAATTGCAGTTTTCACAGCTTAGTGAAATGCGAGAAGTGATGATCGAACTGGGCTTTCCAACACGATGACTACGTTTGCTAGTGCTGAAAGTAAAGTCAAAGACTTCGAGATACGAATCACTAGCATTCGTCAGCTAGACGATAGCATCGCAATGTTTGCGGGCATTGCAACAAACGATACATTTGTGACAGATGCTTCTACACTGATTTTCGTTAATGCGCACCCCGCTAACCTTGGCGGCACCGAGCCATCAGTTGGGCAGCACTGGAAGATCACTGGCTCATGTAGCAAATCTACTCAGAAGTATCAGAAGCATAGTCGTCCCGTTTTACTTGTTGATGTGTCCCAAGCTGAGTGCATTGTTCCCGCCGATCATGAGGCTCTGATTAAATTTATATCGCGAGATAGAGAGTTTGCAGGCATCAGTGAGAACAAGGCAAGAAAGCTAATAAAAGCATTCCCAGACGCTCCATATCAAGCTGTGTTAAACAATGATGCGCAAACACTAGCCAATGCATGCGACTTAACAAACAAGGCCGCAGAGCGGCTTAAAGACGGCTTTAGGAAATATCACAATATAAAATATGCGAAGTGGCTATCCAACCACGGCGTTCCATTAAGCATTGTTTCTCGCATTATTAAGTATCACGACTTCAGAACGATTGACTTAATCACAGACAATCCTTGGCGCTTGATGGACTTTGGCATGCCTTTCGATAAAGCCAGCGATATCGCACGACAGATCATAAAGTCGAAAGACGGAGAAGTAAGCGAGGAGAAATACAAAACAGACCCAAGACGAATTATCGCTGCCACTGAAGATGTGATGCAGATTATTGCAAGGCGAGGCCACACAGTCGCTACACATCGACAGATTATAAATCACTTAAGTAAAAAGCACTTTGAAACAGCCCTCGCTGAGGCAGCTATTGAGCTTGCTGTTCGCTTTAAAAAGCTAATCCGTGTTGAAGATAACTTATATCAACTGACGGGTACCTACATACATGAAGCCGTAATCGCAAAGCGATTGATTAAACTGACAATGATTGAGCAGTGGTATGCCGCTGAAGAGAGCGCTTTTCAAAAAGCGCTGAGCGACACTCCTTTTGAATTAACTAATAATCAAAAACTCGCGACACAGCGCTCTGCTATGTATGGCGTATCTGTTATTACAGGCGGTGCTGGTACAGGTAAAACAACAGTCTTAAGAACTGTTTTACGCACGTATGAAAACCTTGGTTACACTATTCAGGGTGTTGCCGTTGCAGGTCGCGCAGCGATGCGAATGCACGAAAGTACAGGCTGTTATTCATGTACGATTGCAAAGTATTTGCGCAAAGAATCGCCGAAGCATGGCGAGAAATATGTCCTTGTTATTGACGAAGCCTCTATGCTCGATGTGCAAACAATGTTTGCGCTTGTCACGCATTTACCTGATACAGCGCGGATCATCTTCGTGGGAGATGTTCAGCAGCTTCCCTCAATCGGCGCGGGTCGAGTGTTTGCTGACATTATTAATAGCAACAAAGTGCCTGTCGCGGTTCTCGACATAGTACATCGACAAGCTGACACTACAGGTATTCCGTCATACTCTAAGTGCATCATCAACGGTGAAGTGCCAGAGTCTTTATCAAAAGGCAATATCACGTTTCACGATGTAGCTATTGAAGCTATCGAGGCTACAGTAGATTCCCTCGTGACCAAAAGCGATGAAGTGCAGATCATCGGCATGACTCGAAAAGGTTATCAAAACATAGCAGGTATCGAGCAAATCAATCGCAACGTTCAAGCTTCACTCAACCAAGGTGGTAAAAGAATCACGGTAAGCGTGAATGGGCATCATCAATTCGTAGATATCAGAGAAAATGATCGCGTCATTTTTACTCGTAATAACTACGATAAGGCGGTCTGGAACGGCACGTTAGGCGTAATAAAAAACGTCAATAATCGCGATGATGTCTATGCGGAAGTGCATACAGACGATGGCGACATCATTGAAATAACTCACAGCATGCTTTTCGAGATGCAGCTCAGTTATGCTATTACGCTTCACAAAGCGCAAGGGTCGCAATTCAAGCGTATTATCATCACGCTTACAAACGCAAGAATGCTTGATCGAAGTTGGCTTTACACAGCAATTACACGCGCTGAATGCAGTGTTGATATTGTTGGCCCCAAAGCGCTACTGCTGAAAGCTATCGCAACAGAAAGCAAAGCTGAGCAGCGAAATACTCGACTTAAATCATTGATTGAAGGGAATTTCATATCGTTAAAAGGATAAGAAGATCGATCTGATTGTGATGTTTATTACTTAAATTTCTACGGGGTAGAAATAATATTGACAGGTAGGGATTTTTGAATGATACTTCTACCCAGTAGAAGTAAGGAAGGTTACATGCCAAAAAAATTGTCGTTTACGAATTGCGATCTCGATATTAAATTTCTGTTTCGTTTTACAGAGAGGCTCAGACAGAGGGACGAGTCGTTAGGCTTTGATTCTTACACATTTGAAAGAATAGAGATGTTTTTCCCCCATGACGTATTTATTAAACACAGTTATGACACTGTTATACAACTTGCGAATGACAAGTTATTAAAAATTTTGGATGCAGAGCAACGGCAGAAGCTCAGTAAAGCTCGTTACGCATTTAAACAGAAGCGTAAAAGTAGTAGTGGAATCAAGCTAGATGCGACGAGGCCCACATCATGGTTTCTAAAAGAAATAACAGAGATACTCAAAGAAGAACTAGAAAATGATGACTCAATTGACAAATCACTATTAACGCAAAAACGTGTGTTAGAAGCGTCATTAACGACACTTAAAGGGTTGATTCGCTCATACAGTCTGCCCGGCAAATACCAAGGCTTTGAGGAATATGTGATAAACAAAATTATCACTAACTTGAAAGAGAGTGATTATTAAGCTAATTTCCACCCCGTAGAAATAAAAGAAAGTAAAACAGCGCAGCAGGACGCTGCGCGTCGCTCTCAAGGGTGATGCCTCACTTTCACCATCTTGCTAAACCTTTATACTCCCGGATGTTTATCGAGCTTGTAGGAACAAGCGAGTAGAACTGGCTTGAATACCGCGAGATCTAAAAACAGGATGTTTGCCGAACACCCGCAAGGATGCGGGCAGCAACATCGCTATAACACGACAAATCGAAAGGGTTTCTTTTACATTGCTTGATTGGGTATCTTAGCAAGATAACCGTTGAAGCAGGTGAGTCACTACAAGACAGGTTATGCATCGGGTTTTGCTATAGAAATAGAAGCTTGCTCTAAAGACCGCATGTTGAAGTTAATTTTAAAGCCGAGAGATTCGAGCATATCTATCATTGAATCAATCGTAAATTTTTCTATTTTTGCGTTTTTCAAATCAGATATTCGAGACTGATTGACGTTTAGCACTTCTGCTGCTTGTGCTTGAGTCCATCCACGGTCTTTTATGAGTTTCGACAGCATAATCGAAAGATCTATTTTCATGGCGACTTTGTTGGCGAGCTTTTCGTCACGTGCAACATGAAAAGGGCTGTCATAATACTTAATAGTCAAAAAATTTCCTCCACTTTTTCCTTCCTTTGTTTATATAAAATTTTATATAAATTGCAAGCGGCAATTTTCAGAAATGCGCTGCCAATATTCTTGTAAGCTGTAAACAGTCATTGAAAGGGACAAACAGTTTGTTTTAATCCACTGCGTTCAATAACTGGTATGAGCGAATTGAAAACGATAAGTTTTGCATTTTCACTAAATCGACTTTGCTTGTGCCGCCACTTGGTATTGAGATAGTTTAGAAAATTAGATTTTGGTTAGGGAAAATTAACATTGACGCAACAATAAAATCGCAGTCTCGAGCGTTACAATTACATCATCCATCGGGATATTAAAACTATCATCGTTTGGACTTTTTAACGCAAGTAAATTTGAGAGCAACACTTCAGCTCTCTCCATGTTCAAATTACTTTCTAGTATTGCTTCTTTCCACTTGAGCTGTTCATTTTCTTTATACATAACGTCTCCATGGGTTGAGAAACTATTTTAAGGCCGTAAATCCATAGAAATAACTGTCCTGAGTGTTAGTTTTAAACTCTACTGTTGACTGGCGATATGAGTTACGCCATTTCAGAACAAAGCTAAAATAATTTTTGAGACTTAGCGTTACACCACCATCCACAAAAGTGCTCATTAAATCAATATTTTATATTTTATTGAAGTCGCAACAATCAGAAGTGGGCTAATTAGGTAGTAATAATCTTGTTTTTGCCGTCCTATGTACAGATTGTGGTAATTGGGTTCTACTCGCAATGACTAGCTGGATGATTCTGTGCAAATTGGGTAGTAAAAGCGCTCAAAGAATGCCCGATGTGCTAATTAGGTACTAAACGCAATGACTTGCTGGATGATTCTGTGCAAATTGGGTAATAAAAGCGCTCAAAGAATGCCCGATGTGCTAATTAGGTACTAATCGCTGTGTCCTGCCGGGTGA
>NZ_VHIP01000024.1 GCF_006494365.1 Aestuariibacter sp. GS-14 | reverse complement strand
TTTCTACTGCTTCAGCCCAAGTTCATGTAGATGACTACACTTCACTTGCGCTTCATTGTATAAACGTCGCACAGACTACTGCAAAATCATACAGCAAAGATCAACACACCCTAGTTTAACCAGATGTAAATACCAGCGGATGAATTAGCAACGTTTACGCCAAACATCGATACCAGATCATGACATTTCCCGCTCAAAAGGATAAGCTTAAGCGAATCTAACAGCCCTGCGTATTATGTGGTTAATGCAGCGCGGAATTGAATTGAGACAGAAAAATAATATGAACTCATCTGTAGTGTTAAGCGGTGTCGGCCTGTGGACACCACCGAACAAAATCACCAATGAAGAATTGGTCGACAGTTACAATGCCTGGGCAGATGCCTATAACGCCGAACACGAAGCGGACATCGCAGCCGGTAATCTGGAAGCGAAACCGCACTCCAGTGCAGAATTTATTGAAAAAGCATCGGGTATTAAAAGCCGTTACATTTACTGTAAAGATGGCGCGCTGGATATTAATCGCATGCGTCCTGCCATTCCTGAGCGGGCCGAAGATGAACGTTCCAATCAGGCTGAAATTGCCATAGAGGCTGCCAAACTCGCTCTGGCAGACGCCAACAAAACACCGGCAGATGTGGATGCTGTTATTGTGTCCTGCGCGTATACACAACGCGCTTATCCTGCTATTGCCATTGAAGTACAGGATGCGCTGGGCATCGATGGTTTTGGCTTTGATATGCTGGTGGCTTGTTCCGCCGCGACGTTTGGCATGCATCGCGCCTGGGAAATGATTGCATCGGGTAATGCAAAATGCGTGTTGGTAATCAATCCTGAACTGGTGTCACCGCAGATTAATTATACCGATCGCGACAGTCATTTTATTTTTGGTGACGTTGCCACCGCTACCGTGCTGGAATCGGCCGATACGGTAACAACTGACAACGCATTTGATATTTTAAGTACCAAAGCCAAAACGGTCTTTTCGAATAATATTCGCTCTAATTTTGGGTATATCAGTCGTGCAAACGACGCCGATCCGTTTGGGCCGGATAAGCTGTTTCATCAGGCTGGCCGCAAGGTATTTAAAGAAGTGTGTCCGATGGCGGCCGATCATATCGCAGCGCATTTAGGATCGCATGGCTATCAGCCAGAAAACGTGGCCAGATGGTGGTTGCATCAGGCGAACATCAATATGAATACCTTAATTTGCAAACGCCTGTTAGGACGTGACGCTTCCCAGCAGGAAGCGCCAATCGTTCTGGATGAATATGCCAATACTGCCTCGGCGGGTTCGGTTATCGCGTTTGCGTTGCATCACCAGGATTTACAAGCGGGTGACGTAGGGGTAATTTGTTCATTTGGCGCTGGTTATTCAATCGGCAGTCTGGTGATTAAAAAGCGTTAAATACCAGGGCAACATGCCCTCGTTAAACAGTCGGTTACAGGGACAAGCATCGGGTGGTGACAGATGATTGCTGATATTGGATATGGGCTGAACGCCGCCGGCTATCTGGTGTTGTTGTTGCTGCTATTTACGGTGAGAAAGCCGGGCCTGGCAAAGTACCTGCTTAGTCTGGCAACGCTGTTCACCATGGTGTGGTCGATGAGCTTTATCAGTGTGCTCAGCGGCCCGCTGGATGTGATTCACTTGCTCCAGGCCGACAGTATTAAGCAGTCGATCTGGCTGTTATTTATTGCCGGTTGTTTAAAGCCTGACTTTCAGAATATCTGGCAGGTATTACGTCAACCTGCCACGTTAATGGCGTTATCGGTGCCACTGGCTGCGCTGATCTTGCCCTGGGTAGTGAGAACCGACATTACCTGGCATTTCTTACTTCAAACCCTGATTGCCCTTGAAGTACTTATTCTGCTGGAAGTGTTGTATCGACAGGTGGGCGATGAACAGTGGGCATATAAACCCCTGGCATTGTATTTGGGCGCGACCAACTTGTTTGAGTTTGTGTCCTATGCCAACGCGACCATGATCGCACAGGTTGAACCTGGATTCATTGCTGCCCGGGGTTACATTTATCTGCTGATGCTACCCTTTTTGGTTATTGCCACCCGCCGTGTAAAACACTGGGGTGTCAATATTTTCATTTCCCGGGACGTGGTACTGCACAGCAGCTTGCTATTGGTTGCAGGTGTGTATTTGTTCATCATGGCAACGCTAGGGTATGTTATCAATTATTTGGGCTGGAGTTGGGGCAGTACCGTTCAGATAATTCTGATTGCACTGTCTTTGGTAATGCTGGCAACGCTGTTTTTGTCGAACAACTTCCGCACGCGCATCAAAATATTTATTACTAAACACTTTTTTGCCAATCAGTTTGACTACCGCGAAGAATGGGTAAAACTGACTAACGTGCTGGCCAATACCGACCAATCGTTGCCCAATGTGTATCAGATTGCACTGGAAGGTGTAATGGGGGCCGTCAACTACGACAGCGGCGCGTTGGTTAAAAAACAAGGTGGTCGGTTTACGCTGGTAAGTGATCAGTTCTTTATACCACTGGAACAAGCCGAACCGGCGCTAACCTCTTTGTGGGACTATTGCGAGCGCACAGGCTGGATGGTCGATCTTGAAGAATACCGCAATAAGCCGTTTAACTACGAAGGATTGCAATTGCCTGCAAAAGTGGTTGAAGAAACCCAACTGCAATTGGTGTTGCCATTCATTAAAGAAGATAAAATGTGGGGGCTGGCTTTGCTTAGCGCCGTTGACCGGCCCAAAGTGTCACTCAACTGGGAAGTAAGAGATTACCTGAATGCAGTGACCAACCAGATTGCCAACTTTATTAATTTTCATGAAGCGGCTCAGTCGTTAGCTGAAAATGCCCAGTTTGCTGCATTTAATCGAATGGCAGCATTTGTACTGCACGATCTGAAGAATGTGCTGGCACAAATCGATCTGATTTTGTGCAACGCAGCAAAGCACAAAGATAATCCTGAATTTATTGAAGATACCTTCGAAACATTGCATCATACCAAGGCTCGTATGGATCGGATGCTACGCCAGTTAACGGAAAAACAAGTCGATGAAAGCGGCGTTGATGCCACTCATACTTTATCCGAACTCATTTCACAGGTTATTGCGCAGCGCTGTCAGTCACTCAAACCCTTGCCCGTTATGCAACTAAAGGATGAAACGGGAGTGGTGGTTGATCAGGAAAAATTCGCTAATGTCATGTATCATCTCATTAGCAATGCGCAGCAGGCTACACCGGACGACGGCCAGATAGACATTACCATTGTGCTCGATTCGCAGCACGGGTATCAGTTGGTTTTCATTGAAGACACCGGGTGTGGCATGGATGCAGAGTTTATTAAAACCCGTTTGTTTAAGCCGTTTGATACCACTAAAGGTAATGCGGGCATGGGGATTGGTGCATACGATGCAAAAACATATATGGAATCCATAGGGGGCTACTTGCAGGTGCAGAGCCAACCGGGAATGGGAACCTGCTTTACGCTGGGCTTCCCAATCGAATAAATACCCTCGTGGTCGGAACGAAATGGAAAAATAAACATGGCTGACACCATTCTGGTAGTTGATGATGATTTAGGCATTCAGAAGCAGTTAAAATGGAGCTTAACCGATTATAACGTGGTGTTTGCAGACGACAGGCAGTCTGCTATTGCACAGCTTCGGCGCTTTGAACCCAGTGTCGTTACACTGGACCTGGGGCTTCCTCCAGATCCTGCCAACGCCTCTGAGGGGCTAAAAACCCTCGAAGAAATACTGGCTTTGTCGCCACGAACTAAAGTGATCGTGGTGACGGGCAACAACGATAAAGAGAACGCACTCAGAGCGATTGATCTGGGCGCTTACGATTTTTATCAAAAGCCCATTGATTCAGACACCATTAAATTGCTGGTGAACCGGGCGTTAAACCTGTCGAAACTGGAAGACGAAAACCGCATTCTGGCCAAAACCCGGCCGTCAATGGGGCGGATTATCGGCAACAGCGAAGCTATCCAACTGGTGATGCGTAAGGCGGAAAAGATTGCCGGTACCGATATCAGTACGCTGTTATTGGGGGAAAGCGGCACGGGTAAAGAGGTGTTTGCCCGCAGTATTCACGAGCATAGCCCACGCAAGGACAAGCCTTTTGTAGCGATTAACTGTGCTTCAATTCCGGAAAACTTGCTGGAAAGTGAGCTGTTTGGTTACGAAAAAGGGGCATTTACCGGTGCCAATAAAACCACGTTGGGCAAAATTGAAACCGCTCAGGGCGGCACATTATTTTTGGATGAAATTGGTGATATGCCAATTGGACTGCAAGCCAAAATGCTGCGTTTCCTGCAAGAGCGGGTCATTGAACGAGTGGGGGGCCGCACTGAAATTCCTGTCGATATTCGGGTGATTTGCGCTACACACAGGGATTTGCAAACCATGGTTGCAGAAGAAAGTTTCCGGGAAGATTTATTCTACCGTATAGGCGAAATTCCAATTAATATTCCTCCGCTACGCGAACGCGATCAGGACATCGTTTTATTAGCCCGCACGTTTCTGAATCAGTACCGGGAAGAATTTAATGCGAAAGCGAAAAGCTTCAGCGATGGTGCAATTCAGGCATTACTGGCACATAAGTGGCCTGGTAATATTCGCGAGCTACAAAATAAGCTGAAGTCGGCCGTTATAATGGCGGAAGGTACGGTAGTTCAGCCTGAAGATTTGGGGTTACGAGTGCCTACCACCGAATTTGAAAGTGATACGCTGAATTTGCGCGAAGTGCGAGAGCAGGCCGAAAGCCGGGCTATTCGCAAAGCGTATCAGCGTGCCGACAAAAATATGTCAAAAACGGCAGAGCTGCTGGGTGTTACCCGCCCTACGTTGTATTCCCTGATAGATAAATACCATCTGGAAGACCTGAAAACCGGCGTATAACGCTCATTCAGCGCAATTCCAGTTTACCGCCGACAGGTGATTCAACGACGTTTGAATGCGTGTTGGCGGCAAGTTGTACTTTTCCTCTAAAGGCGAAAGCTGGTGTGATTGGTGCTGTGAGCGCGATTTTTCGCCCAGCAAGCCAATCCAACAATCTTTTCCCGAGCTCTTAGCCGCATATAAACAATCATCGAGAATGGCAAAATACTCACTCCATTCCAACTTTGTGGGATCATCCGGATAGAGTGGCAATACACAAAAGCCAATCGAACAGGTGATCTTCAATCGTGTTTGATCGTTTAACGAGAACGATTCCTGATGCAGGGACTGATGTAGTCGCGTTGCCAGGGTTACCGCTTCTAGCCGGCTGGTATTGCGGCAAACCGCCAGAAATTCCTCCCCACCCCAGCGTATCAGCATGTCAGACGGCCTGAAAACCGAGCGCAGCAGCTTGCTTAACTGAATGAGTATCCGGTCGCCGGCGAGATGGCCATAAGTGTCGTTAATGTGCTTGAAGTTATCGATATCCAGCAGAAAACACACCAAATCTGCATTGGCAGCATCGGCGCCAACAGGCTTGTGAACTAAATAGTTTTGTTGCGCGCGGTGAATTTCCTGAGGTAGCTGGTTATTGAGATACTGACGGTTATACAGGCCGGTAAGCGGATCCAACAAGCTGGCGCGCTCCAATGCCTGATAGGCACTTTCAAGCTCTGCGTTTTTGATTTCAAGTTCCTGGGTTCGTCGTTTTACTTCACGTTTTAGCAGGCTGGAGCGTTGTTTTTGATTTACCCTGCTCCAAAATAAAAACACAAACAACAGTGAGGCCATTAATGAGCCATAGAGCATCTTAGTTCTGAGCTGTTGTTGTTCAGCCTTTGACAGCTCGATAGCTTGATTTTTACTGAGTAGGGTGAGTGCCTGAGCCTGTCGTTCGGCATCGATCTGTGACTGAAGATACAATAAGGCCAGTGAACGGCGTTGATCAAGACTGGTAGATTCCAGCTTGCGCTGACGCTGTAACGCCTCGAACGCCGCCTCATAGTTCTGTTGTTGCACATACAACTTCACCCTGACCGCCTGGAATTGTGACTGCGTATACAGCTCTTCTCTGTCTATAGCCTGTTCCAGACCGGCTTCGATATGATACTGCGCTTTTTCCTGGTCGCCGGGTAAATACGCATCGGCCAGTGCCAGATGGATATCGGTTAACAATGTTGTACAGTTGTTCGCGGTTGCATCGGTCAGTTCTTTTAACAGTAATTGACGTCCCTGTGCGTATTGTTGTCTGGCTATAAGCGCTTCGCCATAACTCGCGGTGGCCTTTCCTTTGTCGCACAATGCGCCTAGTTTAGAGAAGCCTTCAATACTGCTGTTGAGATACCGCAGCGCATCGTCGTAGTTGCCTACCGATGCATACACTTTGCCAAGGTGATACCCCAGTTCTGCATTTAACAACGACATCGAAAGGGTGCGGATGAGTTGCTCGGCATCTTTTAAGTACAGTAAAGCCTGATCGTTTTTACCAACATCACTGTAAACGCGGGCAATATTCATTAGCGCGAGTGCACTTGCGGCATTGTCATTTGTTTCGCGAAGCAGGGGCAGTGCCCTTTCTAACTGGCTCAGCGCACTCTCAAACTGTCCAAGCTGGCGAAGTGAAACGCCAATTTCAAGCTGTTGGAGTGCAATACCATCGTTACGGTTTTGCTGGTGATAAATTTCTTTGGCAAGATTGAAATAACTGAGGGCAGACTGATACAGCCCCATTACCCGGTATGTTCTGCCGATATCGGTGTAAAGGTCAGCGATGGCCAGCGACTGATTAGTACTTTTAAAGTAATTAAGACTGGTTTGAAACTGAGTTAAGGCTAACGGATAGAGGTTTTTAAGCAGTGATAAATGGCCGAGCGCGTGCACACCCAACGCTACCGCATTGTCGTCATTATTAGCGCGAGCCTGCGCCAGAGCGTCTACAATTTGCTGTTCGGCCTGCTGAATATTGCCCTGCGCCACGAGTAGCTGGACGCCGGATGAACCGCCGCCATAATGCTCGCTGTCCAGAGAGATATGTTGCAGAGGATGCCCCTTCGCCTGTGCTGACACCAAGGTGAACACAAGTGCGAACAAACACAGCATTAGCAGATTTAAACTGCCACGGGTTATCATAAATGCCTTTTACACCGCTTTTCTTTGTTGCTAGAACCGCTACTACATACATCTGCGTGCTATCTGTCTTTATACTTTAGTATAGGCTATATAGCCTTTTAAATGTTGGAAATTTAATCAGTTGTTTGATTTGAATGCAACACTACCAGTCACTCCTTGTACGAGAAAAATGTGCTATCCATAGCCGGATCAGTTTGGATTTAGCCACCCCGCTCTGATCCGAGATTGCTTGCAACTGCGCTATACACTCTTCAGTAAGCGTAAACGTAGCGCGGCGCATAGGCTGAAGTGACAATTCGGCTTCAGCTTCTTCAGTAGCAGCCGTTGTTGCACTCACCTTTTTAGAGAGCTGTGCCGTTGCAACTGAAAGCGCGCACGACTGTCCACTGGCGTAGTGCAATGCCTCATCTATAAATGTATCGGCAGTCACGGGTACAGCATTAGTGCCACTAGCTCGCGGCGTGGTACACGACAGATTGAGTAGGCTCATTTTGTTCCCCCTTTCTGCGGGCCAGTAGCTCTTCAATAATACTTCTGATCTCAATAGCGGCTTTGCCTGTTGGCTCACTTTCCAATACCGAGCGTCCGGACTCTTCGGAGTCGTCATACATATTCCGGCTAAAGGTCACCGAATTTAATACGGGTACTTCAAACGAACGGCAAACCTCTTTAGCTTCCAGAATACGCGATGCCAGACTCGGCAATGAAGGGCATTGCGTGATCACAAAGGCGGCGTTCATTCTGGGATTAACCATTTTACAGGTCGACAGAATGTCTTCCATATGCGGTACGGTTTTCAAGTCGCGGCGTTTGGGGCGCAATGGGATAAGAATATGGTCAGCTACTGCCATAGATGAGCGCAATGCCAGATTATCCTGCCCGCCGCAGTCAATCACCACGAAGTCGTAACGCTCTTTTAAACTGAGTAATTCGTTGCGAATTTTTCCGTATAACTGGATACAGGTAATATTGGGGAGTGCATTATTACTGCTGCGTTCCTGCGCCCAGTCTGACGTGGTGCGCTGTGGGTCACAATCCACCATCAGAACGCTGGCTTTCTTTTCGCAACGCAGGTAAACAGCGATGTTTTGGGCGAGACAGCTTTTGCCACTGCCGCCTTTTTCGCCACCGACTAGAATCATCATTGGTTCAATCCTCATTGGAGCTTCGCATATACAGTTTGAAGCTCGCTGTAATGGTCATTACACAATGAAAAAGTGAACATCGTTATGGGTATTGCAACAGCTGGTGTTGTCAAAACCTATGTGTTCGGTAGCCCCGCTATCATATCAGATGATGAAGACCGGAGGCTTTGCGTCACGCGCTTTCGTCGCGTTTTGCCTTTTTCAAACGCTTGCAAAGTGAAACACTGATACCTGTGATACACCTTACGTGACATAGCATAAGCAAAGCTGCGCTGTATCGCTATGCCATTGACGCATTGCAAACCATAAAAAGGGATTGTTCCGTATACCAATAGCAAATCATGGTGCAAGGTTATCTAATTGGATTTTTAGATTAAAACAATGGACTATTTTCGCTTTCATAGTTTTTTTTGGCAGCTATACTTGAGACATCAATTAAGGAGATGACCATGACACACCCCGTAGATAAACCATCACGCGAAGGTACAAAAGTACCTGACGTTACCTTTGCAATTCGCGAAGGCGAGCAATGGATAAACCGCACTTCCAGCGACATTTTTGCAGGCAAAACTGTAGTGGTGTTTTCGCTACCGGGGGCCTTCACGCCCACGTGCTCTTCAACCCACTTGCCGCGTTATAACGAACTGGCCGACGTATTTAAGCAAAACGGTGTAGATGAGATTGTATGCGTATCGGTAAATGATACCTTTGTAATGAATGCCTGGGCTGCTGATCAGGAATCAGAAAATATTTCTCTCATTCCGGATGGCAATGGTGAGTTTACCGATGGTATGGGCATGCTGGTAGACAAAGCCGATCTGGGGTTTGGCAAACGCAGCTGGCGCTACTCAATGCTGGTTAAAGACGGTGTAATAGACAAATTGTTTATTGAGCCTAACAAGCCGGGCGACCCTTTCGAAGTGTCTGATGCCGATACTATGCTGAGTTATATTGCGCCTAATGCGGTTAAACAGGAGCCTGTGTCGATACTGACCAAGCCGGGTTGTCCTTACTGTGCTAAGGCGAAGGCGTTGTTGCAACACCATGGTTACCGTTACGAAGAAATTGTTATGGGGCAGGGAGCAACACTCACGTCTCTGAAAGCCATCAGCGGGCGCACTACTGTACCGCAGGTATTTATTGGCGGAAAACACATTGGCGGCAGCGATGATTTAGAAGTGTATTTTGCCGCGCAGGCATAAATACAACAGCGGCTCGTTACTCATGTAACGAGCCGCTATGTTGATTAACTTCTACAACACGGGCGCATCGTAGTCCGTTGGTTCGTCGGTATAGATACACACATTCCAGTCTTCAGCTAAGCCATCCTCAGCCTGACAATATTTCGCAAAAAATGTCGCAATTTCACTGCGCTGACAGTGTGCTTCAAAACTCGCCATATCGGCCCAGATTTCGTTAAACACAATAGGAAAGCTGTTGCCCTCGGCAAACGGGCTGGTGATATGTCGCGTCACAATGTACTGAATGCAGCCGTCTTCCCTTAACGTATTGGGTTCCAGACGTTGAAGTACTTCAAACAGGGCTTTTTCTTTGCCGGGTTTGGGTAAAAATTGTGCGCAACAATACACTTTCTTAGACATAATAACTCCTGAGTTGAGCGTTTTTGTGTGGGTTACCTATACCAGGGCACCTGTAGTTAGCCCGTATGCGAGTTGGTATTAAAGGTAACCTGACAGATATAAACAATCATTCATCGCCATCATACTCGAATATCGGGTTTATCTCTGTAATATTACGCTGAACACCGGTTAAACATTAGGGAAGGTAACATGAAACTAAAGCAATTAATCAGCGCGGGTGTAATCGGCCTGCTTGTGTCTGCTTCGGCGCATTCTGCTGTTCGCTCCGAAGAAAAAGCCATGATCAATGCAATTGATAAAAACAAGGCCAACGCTATTAAATTGCTTGAAAAGAGCGTCAGCATTAATAGTGGCACCATGAACTTTGCGGGTGTCAAAGCCGTTGCAGAACACCTGTTACCGGAATTCAAAGCGCTTGGTTTTACTGCGCAGTTTGTGGATGGCAGCGCATTTAAACGGGCTGGTCACCTGGTTGCGACTATCGAAGGTGGTTCTGGCCCTAAGATGTTGCTGATTGGCCATTTGGATACCGTATTTGAGCCAGATAGCCCGTTTCAGCGTGTCACCTATATCGACAAAAATACGATGAGCGGTCCTGGTGTGTCAGACATGAAAGGCGGCAATATTATTATGCTGGAGGCGCTGCGTGCTCTGGCGAGTATTGGTGTGCTGAAGAAAATGAATATCAAAGTGGTGCTAACAGGCGATGAAGAGCTCAGTGGCCGGCCGTTAAACTTATCCAAGGCTTCGTTAATCGAAGCGGCTAAATGGGCTGACATTGCTCTGGGTTTTGAAAATGGCGATGGCAACCCAAAGACAGTGAATACCTCCCGCCGTGGCTCGGTGGACTGGACATTAACCGTTACTGGCGTGTCTTCGCACTCATCACAGGTGTTCAAACCCAATATTGGTGCTGGTGCTATTTACGAAACCTCGCGGATTTTGAATCAGTTTTACGAAGAGCTAAGAAGTGAGCCCATGCTGACCTTTAATCCAGGGCGAATGTTGGGTGGCACTGACGTAAAGCACGACAGAGCGGGCAATCAGGGCACGGCGTTTGGTAAGAACAATGTGGTGGCTGAGCACGCTGTGGTAACGGGAGATATTCGCGCGATCAGCCAGGAGCAATTAACCCGGGTACAGCAAAAAATGCAGACTATAGTGTCTCGCAACTTGCCGAAAACCAGTGCGGTTATTCAGTTTGGCGAGGGATATCCGGCCATGGCACCAACGGAAGGCAACATGAAGCTGCTAAAAATGTACAGTGCAGTGAGTGTTGATTTGGGCCAGGGCGAAGTGACTTCCGTTGATCCTATTAATGCCGGTGCAGCCGATGTGTCATTTGCAGCTGATCATGTTGATATGGCACTGGATGGACTGGGAATGAGTGGTTCAGGTAATCACACGGTAAAGGAAGTGGCGGTATTACCTGCATTACCGTTGCAAGCGAAAAAAGCGGCTATTCTGATGTATCGGTTATATAAACCCTAATGCAAGTTGTGCTCTGGTGTTGTTCGGTTGCAATTAAGTGGCAAGATGCCCATAGTAGGCGCAAATTTGTTAGCGGAGTACACTTTGTTTTCACTTAAATCTTTCACAGCACTATGTGGTGCACTGTTGCTCAGTGCACCTGTGATGGCCCGGTCTGCCTTTGAACTTACCAATGGCTTTCAGGCATTGTATGACGAGTCATTAGGTGACGTCAGAAAATGTGCTGATACCAGTACCAATCGCTTTGCAGTGTGCTCTGATGCGCTGCGTGGCGACGGTAATGCGCCATTTATTTTGATGCAGCAAGTACCGGAAAGTCCGGTGGCGGTGTTAATACACGGTTTAAGTGACTCGCCCTATTTTGTAACAGCCATTGCAGATGAGCTTTATAGCATGGGTTATACCGTTGTTGCGCCCTTGCTACCCGGGCACGGTTTGCAACAGGCCGATGCCGATATGGAAGATGATCAGTTGTCAGAACGCTGGCAGGCTCATGTGAGTGACGTTGTATCGCTGGGCCTGTCAGCCAGCAGTACCGGTAAAGTGGTTATTGGTGGATTTTCTACTGGCGGCGCGTTATCAGTAGATTATACGCTTTCTCACCCGGATAACGTGCAGGGGCTGTTGTTGTTCTCCGGTGCGCTGGCGCTGAATGGCAATGTGGAGTCGTTGTCGAAAATTTGGGGAGTACGCTGGTTGGCAAAGCTACTGGATGGCGAGTATCAGACCGATGGTCCAAATCCACAAAAGTATCCCAATGTGGCCAGTTTCGCGGGGTTGGAGTTAATGTCATTGATCAGCGATATCCGCGAGCGTCTGGATGCCGGTGGTACTATTGATGTCCCGGTGTTTATTGCTCACTCTGAAGCCGACCAAACCACTCCCATCGAAGGGGTGCAATCGTTACTAAGGTCGGTGAATGCTGATAACACTTTCTATGTCATTGATGCTGCAGAGAATGTATGTCATGCGGATTTGGTGGTAAACAGGTTGTTGCTGGAGAATATGCACTTTGATCGCAATCGGGCAGATTTGAGCGAGACCTGTGCGGTACCTCAGGTAAACCCCCAGTTTTTCCCCATGATGCGCGCACTGCGTGGTTTTGTGGAGTTTTCTCTAGCCGTTCGATAGTCATACCAACTGCTATGCGAATTGGTATTGTAGGCCGCCGGTAAAGCGGCCTGATTGTTTTGCTATTTTGCCAGCTGTTTCGCCATTCGGCGAACCTGCACAAGGTAAAAGCAAGCCGGGATCACCAATAACGATAACACCAGTGCACTTGCCATACCGCCTACCATCGGGGTGGCAATTCTGCTCATTACTTCGGAGCCTGTGCCGGTTCCTGCCATAACAGGCAATAACCCAATCATCACCGTTGCTACTGTCATTAATACCGGTCTGACACGCTTTAAAGCGCCTTCGGCCACGGCGTCGCGCAATAGGTCGGTGGTGATTAACGCATGATGACGGGCCAGGGTTTTACAGGCGTCGTTTAAATACACTACCATGATCACCCCAATTTCTACGGTTACCCCCGCCAGGGCTATAAAGCCTACCCCAACGGCCACTGACAGTTGGTAATCCAGCCAGTAAAGCAACCAGAAGCCGCCAATCAGGCCCAGCGGCAGGGTGCCCAACACAATCGCCACATCTACCATGTTGCGGAAACTCATAAACAACAGGATCACGATAATGGCCAGAGTGAGAGGCAGTACATAGGTGAGCTTTTGCTTGGCCCGTTCCATGTATTCATACTGTCCCGCCCATTTCAGGCTATAGCCTGCAGGCAGGGTCAGGTGGGCGTCCAGTGCAGATTTCGCATTGGCAACATAGGTCTGAATATCGCTGGTGGTTAAATCAATAAAGGTGTAACCGGTTAGCCGGGCGTTCTCACTTTTTAACGCTGGGGGTCCTTGAGTAATGTTGATATCAGCCACATCACCCAGCGTAATACGCTGGCCGTTAGGCGTTATCAACGGCAAATCAGCCATCGCTTCCGGTGAGTCCCGGTATGTTTGCGGATAGCGCATATTCACCGAATAGCGTTCCAGCCCCTCTACGGTAGTGGTAACCTTTTTACCGCCAACAGCCGTGCTAATTACCTGCTGTACATCGGCGATATTCATGCCGTATCGCGCAGCGGCATAGCGATTAACGTCGAGCGTGATATAGCGCGCACCGGCGACTCGCTCTGCGTATACTGAAGCGGTGCCGGGCAAATCGCCCAGAATTCGTTCAACGTCTTTGCCGAGCTGTTCAATAACCGTGATGTCGGGGCCCGAAATCTTCAGACCCAACGGGGTTTTTATGCCCGTAGCCAGCATGTCGATTCGGGTTTTAATAGGCATTACCCATGCGTTGGTTAATCCCGGAAATTGCACAAGTGCGTCAAATTCAGCTTTTAGTGAATCGGTTGTTACACCTTCGCGCCATTCAGATTGTGGCTTTAACTGAATAAAGGTTTCAATCATGGTGAGGGGCGCTGGGTCGGTAGCCGTTTCCGCCCGGCCAACTTTACCAAATACCGTTTGCACTTCGGGCATGGTGCGAATGAGCTTGTCGGTTTGCTGCAGAATTTGTCGTGCTTCACCAATTGACACACCGGCGTAGGTGGTAGGCATGTACATCAAATCGCCTTCATCCAGTGGTGGCATAAACTCACTGCCGAGCTTGGTAACCGGATAGAAACCGATCACCCCTAACAACAGCGCAGCGGTAACCGTGGATTTGGGAAAGCGCAGCACAGTTTGTAGGGCTGGTTGATAGATGGCTTGCACAGCCCGGTTAACCGGGTTTTTGGCCTCAGGCATAATGTTACCGCGAATAAAGTAACCAATTAGCACCGGGATCAGTGTAATTGCCAGTCCTGCCGCTGCGGCCATTGCATAAGTCTTGGTGTAGGCAAGGGGAGCAAACATTCTGCCTTCCTGGGCTTCCAGAATAAACACCGGCAAAAAGCTCACGGTAATGATCAGCAAACTAAAGAACAGGGCTGGGCCAACTTCCCCGGCCGCTTCTGCTACCAGCTCCCAGCGGTCGCGGTCACGGTTGGCCGGATCTTCCAGGTGTTTGTGGAAGTTCTCAATTAACACGATGGCGCCATCAGTCATCGCACCAATGGCAATGGCAATGCCGCCCAACGACATAATATTGGCATTTAATCCTTGCAGGTGCATCAGAATAAAGGCTGCAAGAATCCCCAGTGGCAGGGTAACCAAAGCCACAATGGCACTGCGCAGGTGAAGTAAAAATAAACCACACACCAGCGCCACAATAACCAGTTCTTCAATGAGTTTATCCCACAGGTTATCGACGGCTTTAGTGATCAGATTGGAACGGTCATACACAGTCGTGAGTGTTACACCATCTGGCAGGCCAGTCTGTAGTCGTTGCAAGGCAGATTTTACACCGGCTATGGTTTTCTCTGCGTTCTCACCATAGCGCATAACAATGATGCCTCCCACGGTTTCACCTTCACCATTTAGTTCTGCGATGCCACGGCGTGCTGCTGGTCCAAGGCGAATTTCTGCGACATCACTCAGTAATACCGGCGTGCCATCGGGCGTTGCGCCTAGCACAACCTGGCGTAAATCATCTTGTGATTGCAAATAACCGGTTACGGTTACCATGTATTCGGCTTCAGCCATTTCAACAACAGAAGCGCCAACTTCCTGGTTACCACGAGTAATGGCGCGTTCAATACTGCTCAGTGGCAGGTTATACGCCTGTAATCTGAGTGGGTCGATGACGACCTGATATTGCTTCTTCATGCCGCCCACCGTGGCGACTTCTGCTACACCCGGAACGGTTTGCAGTTCGTATTTCAGAAACCAGTCCTGGAGTGATGTGAGTCCTGCTATATCCAGCTTCCCTGTTGGGTCGGATAACGCGTAGATGTAAACCCAGCCTACACCGGTTGCGTCCGGACCCAACTGCGGTGTTGCCGTGTCAGGCAGCGTAGGAGCTACTTGTGATAGATACTCAAGTACCCGTGAGCGCGCCCAGTAAATATCGGTACTGTCATCAAACAGAATGTAAACGTATGAGTCGCCAAAAAAGGAGAACCCCCGCACGGTATGAGCGCCGGGTACAGACAACATGGCCGTGGTCAGCGGATAGGTTACCTGTTGTTCAACTACCGAGGGGGCCTGTCCGGGATAAGACGTTTTAATGATCACCTGGACATCAGACAGATCCGGAATGGCATCAACCGGTGTTTGTTTTACCGACCACACGCCTGCAGCACCCAACATGAGTGTGGCAATAAGCACCAGCACCCGGTTTGCAATGGACCAACGAATAATATGTGCTATCACAATTGGCTCCTGTTAGTGATGCGCGTGTGCAGATGACGTGGCATTGATTTGCTCATTGATGTCAACAATCACAAATTCGCCATCGCGGATCTCGAAAGTAAATTCGATTGCCTGGCCGGCTTTGAGATTGTGGAGTTGCACTGAGTCGTCTGCCGTGAAATCCAGTGTGGCGGGTTCACGCCCCCATTTTTCGATGGCGCCTCGCGACACGTTGAGTACCCGTGATTCGGCGTCAATGTAATTAATTACGCCATTTACCGTGGCAGACTGTACCTCTTGTGTGTCTGCGCTGGTATTCATGCTACTTTCTTCCATGGCCGGGCCAGCCATTCCCGACATTATGTGAATACCAGTGATAACGGGTAAACCAGAGGCTGATTTATCAATTTCCATGTGCAGTGTAACGCCTGCTCCCAACTGATTAATATCAACGTCGTCGGCTACGGCAAAATCCATTACCATGGCGGGCCATTGCCAGTCTTCAATGGCTTCATGACTGGCGTTTACTGTGCGCGACTCAGCATCCACACTGTTGATTTCTGCTGCCACCCAGGCACGAGTGGTGTCGCTCTGGCTGTTGTCGGAGCCTTCACTGTATCTGGCTAAGTCAGAATCGATTGCGCTTTCTGAATCCAGCAAAAACTGTGCGTTGGTAACTACCCGGTCGCCTTCTTCCAATCCGTCAACAATTTCAATGCTGTCGCTGTTAATGTTGCCAAGCGTAACTGCAACAGATTTATATTTGCCGTCGCCCAGGGCCAGCACAACCCGGTTGTTTTTCGCGGTGCGGATAACTGCATGACGTGGAACCGTGAGCACCATTTCGTCATTGCTGATTAAAAACACCACATTGGCAAACATATTGGGTTTAAGTTTTTTCTGGGTATTGGGCAAACGCAGGCGCACCTGGAGTGTGCGGGTAGCAGCGTTCATTACCGGATAGACATAATCTACCATTGCGTGAAATACCTGGTCGGGATACGTGTCCAGGGTAACCATGGCATGCTGACCAGACTGAATCTGGGCTGCTTGTCTTTCGGGCACTTCGGTGGTGAGCCAGACTTCATCCTGACTGGCAATTTCCATCAGGGTGATCCCCGGCTCGACGTAAAAGCCCGGGCGAACGTTAAGTTTGGCTACAATGCCCGACTGGGGTGCAGCAAACGCTACCTGCTGGCTTACCATGCGATTACGGGTTACCGATTCTATGGTGCTTTCAGGTAACTGCAGTGCCACCAGTTTATCCCTTGCGGCTTTGATCAGCGTTTGGTTGTTGCGGTTAAGTGCGAGCAGATATTCTTCCTGAGCATTCACTAGCTCTGGCGAGTACAACCGGTAAAGCACTTCACCTTTTTGTACCATTTGCCCTTCGTTGTTAACGCCCAGGTATTCAATCCATCCTTTTACCCGGGGGTGAACATGAATGATATTGTCCTGATTAAAGCCAATTACCCCCAGTGCAGCAACCGATTCAGACAAAGATTCAAATTGCGCGCTGGCAGTAGTTACGCCGAGACTTTGCTCAATAACGGGAGAAATCGATACCGTGCCAGGCGAGTCAGTTTGCTCGCTTGCGTAAACCGGCACCAGGTCCATTCCCATGGGGGATTTTCCCGGACCATCCCGGCGGTAACTGCTGTCCATGGGCGCAACCCAATAGAGAATTTTGTTGGCGTCGTCTGATTTACCCTGCGCATCATTCATGGATGAGTGCGCGGAGTTGTCTGAGTTCAGTAAACTACCGCCAACTACGCCAATTGCGATACCAACGAAGAGTAGGGTAATCAGTAATACCGGTTTAACCGAACCTGAAGAAGTGATTAAAGTCATGACGTTACTCCTGTGTGGCCGTTTCGGGAACCATTCTGGGAACCATGCCGGGAACCATGCCTGGAACCCGGGAAGAATAGTAATAGGCGATCTTTATACCCATTTTGGCCATCTCACCCTGAATCGATAATTGTTTAAGTTGAGCATCAAGCAATGTAATGTGGCTCTGTAATACCGCCAGAAAATCGCCATTAGCACTGGTATAGGCATTGAGTGCCGCGTCGTACTGTTGCTGTTGAAGCGGGATCAGCGAATCCCGGTAGCGCACGTAACGGCGATTCAGGCCGTCCCATTGTGCGGTCAATTGCTCAATGTCGCTAAGCTGCTGTTGTATCAACCAGCGTTTTTCAGTTTCAATACTTTCTGTTTGTTGCACCATCGCAGCGATGGCTGGCTGGTGATGAGCCTTGGTAAACAGCGGCACATCCACGCTAAGACCAACCGAAATAAAGTCGGCACGCGAGCGGTTTGCGGTATCGTCCTGGCGGTAGGAGTAACCCGCATTCACTTCCCATTGCGGTTTTAAATTCTCAGCCACTTGCTGTTGTTTGAGGCGTTGAGTATCTATTTGTGTGTTTTTTAGCAGTACTGCAGGGTGTTGTTGTAACAGGAGCAAACGTTGCGAGTCTGGTACGTCTGGCTGTCCATACCACTGCATAGCCGACAACCACTGGCTGTCGGTGTCGGTAGGTGTTAAATGCGTGAGTTGCGGATGTACGGTTGCGGGTAGCCACAATGTCAAGCGCGCAACGGCGGTCTGCTGACTGGTGAGCGAAGCATCCAGACGGTCTTCAAGGGCCAGCGCGAGTACATCTGAACTTAGCACGTCGTATTGTGACGGGCCCGACGAGGCTGCATAGCTATTTTGTATCGCATCTGACAGCTGGGCGACCACCTGTTGCTGTGCGCGAATAAATTCTGCACTTTGGGCGGCAACCAGCCAGTCGGTCCAGGTTAGCTGAATATCGCGTTGCAATTCCAGCTCCCGATTTTGTCTGCGCAGCGGTTCTGCACTGGCAAGCGTAGCCATTTGCTGGCGCTGTAAAGCCACGCTGTCACCGCGCGGGAACATTTGGGATACGCCAACCCGAAGCTGTGTCATTCCCTCCTGGTTAAGGGCAAAGCCATCGGTAGGGACATTCAGTACGCCCAGCGAAAAGCGAGGATCGGGCATGCTGCTTACAGCGTCACGCTGCAAGGTAAGTGACTGTTCAGACTGGGTACTTTGTTGAAGTGTCAGGTCATGCCTGATCGCGCTGTCGATTAGCCAGTTAAGTGACGTGCTGGAGGGCTGTTCAGCCATTGCCGGGCAAGCCAGTAAACTCATTAGTAAGCCGCCCGTGGCAGCAATTAATGCAGATTGTTTCATTGTAAAAACCTAAAACCGAATTGAACTAACGGTAATGTCTAAGGCGCGTTATAACGGTAAGCGAGCGCTAGACGTTAGCAGGTCGTGTAAAAGCGACTGCTGGTATACGTTGAGGTAATCAGGCGATAGGTGGGCGATACGGAGAATTGATTTCACCGCTGAATGGCTGCGGTGAAAGCTGCATTGCAGAGTAAAAAGCCACAACCGGACTGGTAAACAAATTCGATTCGGCAATATACACCGGTGACTGGCAAAGGTGCTTACAGGCACAACCGCCATTGTCGCAATCACTTTGCATCGCGCAGTTATGTGCGGTGTTTTGTGAAGAGTTGGGTGCAGTGTTTGAAGTAACAGTATCCGGTGAAGAGGACTCCGGACAGCAACTGTGTGAGTTGGTTGTTTGTGCGTTGTGATGAATGGAAGACGCATTACCAGCATCTGCTATTACATCCGGCACGACATCAGACATTGCCATTTTGATGTGTTGCGTTTGCATTTTGGGCGCAGCACTCACCATTGCATGCCCGGCGAAGGGTAGCAATGACACCGCCACAATCAAAAAATACCAAACTAAACGCTGCATGGTTGCCTTAATGTTTTACGCTGCAAAGCAGTATACGTTAATAAGCTTTGCTGGCACAAGATGCTTGTGCCAGCTGTGACGGGTTTAGCTTGTGGCTAGTGAGCCGCCGCATAGGTTTCTACCTGAGACCATACGCGAAGCAGGTTTTCGCCCAGTAATTTTGCAATACTTGCTTCGTCATAGCCGCGGTCGAGTAACCCCTGAACTAAAGACGGGTAAGACGCGACATCTTTTAATCCAATCGGCAGGGAGTCACCCACGCCATCGTAGTCTGAACCAATCCCAACGTGATCGATGCCTATCAGTTTTACCACGTGATCAATGTGATCCAATACATCTGCTAACGTGGAGTACGGGTAGGGGTTTTCGCGGCTGTACTGGTCGGCAAAGTTTTTTACCTGTTCACTGTCTTCGCCAAACTCTTTCACCAGCGCATTGCGCTGTTTGGTGCGATTGTCACTCCACAGGCGGGCTTCACGGGTAACAAAGCCAGAACCAAAGTTAATCATTACCACACCGCCGTTTTCGCCCAGTTTAACCAGCATTTCGTCGGTCATGTTGCGTTCAAAGCCTGGTGTAAAGCTGCGCAGTGAGGAGTGGGAGGCGATTACTGGTGTATTGGTTAATTCAATCACCTGATAAAAGGCGTCGTCGGAGACATGAGAAATGTCGATCAGCATTCCGATGTTATTCATTTCGGTAACCAGTTGCTTCCCAAACGGACTCAGGCCCTTCCATTTTCGGCGAATGTCATAAGATGAATCACTGATATGGTTAGCAAGGGAGTGCGCCAGCGTGATGTATCGTACGCCGCGATTGTAGAAAATCTCCAGGTTGGCCAGATCGCCCTGAATGGGCGAGCCGTTTTCCATTCCCATGGGCAACGAAATCAGGCCTTTGGCAAATTGTTCCCGCACATCGGCAACACTGGTGGCAATAGCAAATTTGTCTGGCGCACGGGCCACTATGGCTTCAACCGAATCAATTAACAGGTGAGCGAGCTGAGTGGACTCAGCAGAATCATCCAGGCTGGCTGGTACATAAATCGACATAAACGGCGCGTTTAACCCGCCAGACACGGCTCTCGGGTAATCGAAATCGCCATCGGCAGTGGCCTGGGTAACGTCTACCCATTTGTCGTGTACGCGGTAAGGCACATCAATATGGCCGTCCACAATAATATGCTTTTTAGCGATTTGTTGAGCAACGGACAATCCTTTATAGGCGTCGATTTCATTAGACGTGGACTGGCAACCGGTTAACAGGCTTAATGCTGTTAGTGTGCCAACCATCAACACATGTTTCATGGTACAGGTTCCCTATTGTTTTATTGTTGTGCAGTTAAATGGCGTTCCAGAAATTCAGCCAACGCCCGATAGAAGGTAACACGATTTTCCAATTTACTCACGCTATGACCTTCATCGGGAAAACGTAAATAGGTGACGGGCAAACCTTTGTCGCGTAGCACTTTTACCATGCGATCAGATTCGGTTACCGGGTCACGGGGATCATTTACCCCATGTTCAAAAAACATCGGGGCCTGAATGCGGTGTACTGTGTTAATAGGGGAGTTTTCAGCATAAAACGCCTGCCATTTGGGCTCGCGAATGTCGCCATACTCTATGCGATCAGAGGCTTTCAATCCGGGAGACGCTTCCTCGAGTGCCCGCACCCAGTCTGATACACCTACAAATGACGCGCCCGCTTTGAATGCGTCAGGATACAACCCCATTACGGCGTTAACCATGTAACCGCCATACGAACCGCCCATCACCGCGCTGTTTTCAACGTCTATTCGCGGATCGCCTTTTAAATAGGCTAGTGCATCAACCAGATCCCGCACGCTGTGCAGGCGCTTTTCCTGATTATCGAGGCGGGCATAGGTTTTGCCAAAACCGGTGGAGCCCCGCACATTTATATCCAGCACGGCAATGCCTTTTCCTACCAGATACTGCGTGAGGGGTTGCCACGAGGGTTTCGCCTGAGCGGTTGGTCCGCCGTGCACATCCACAACTAACGGGACTTTGTTAAGCATGCCTTTCGGTAAATACAGTAAACCGTGCAGCGTAATGCCGTCCCTTGCAGGGAATTCAATTGCCTGTGGTGTAATCAATTGTTCGGAGTCAATACCGGCCATGGTAGCGCTGACTAACAGTCTGGCTCGCTCTCCGGTGAGATTGGTAACAAACACATTTGCCGGTGAAGTTGGACTGCTGATTTCCACCGCAACCACATCAGAACTGTTGGCACAGCTAACCTGATAAACGCCGTCGGGCAAAGCAATTTTTCGAAGTCCTGAGCCATTCAACCGGCTGGTGTACAAGGTGTCAAAACCCTGATTGTTTTCGGTCCAAACCAGACTGGACTGATTGTGGCAAACTAGCAGGTTGTCCAGGTCGAATTCGCTTTGGTGACGGAGTCGGGTTGTTTCGCTTTCAGTATTGTACTCATACAAGGCGGTCATTTCGCGGTCCAGATTCGACAGGAAATACAGCGTTTTGCCATCGCTACTCCAGTGGAAATTGCTGAAAGCGGCTGCCACAGCGGGGGTATATAATGGAGTAAGGGTGCTAGTATGAATATCGAGCAGAAACACATCCTGTGCATCTTCTCCTCGGGTTTCGGTAACGACGACATTGCTGCTATTGGGTTGCCAGGCATGAGGGAAGAAACCAAAATCGGCCTGATACACCATGGTAGATTTGCCGGTGTTGATATTGTGTTCATAAATATCAAAGTCGCGGCCATTGCGTTCGGTAGAAGCATAAGTAAATCGCGTACCATCGTGATTAAACTCACCGAAGCGCCGAAATGCATTACTGTGAGACAGCAACAAGGATTCGCTAAGACCATTGGTGCGAATACTGTAAAATGCCTCCCGCTCATTGCCATCGTTATCCGCGCCGTAGATCAATTGTGAGCCATCCGGATGCCAGCGGAAAAATGAAATACCATTACCAAAGGTTAACTGAGTGGCCTGCCCACCCTGAACAGATTGCACCCATAGCTGCCGCTCGCCGGTAGCTGTGCTGATAAAGGCAAGTTGAGTGCCTTGTGGATTGATAGCTGCCTGACTTACCCCTCGCGAGAGTAAGAAGCGACTGATATCCACTGGCTGTTCGCCCGCCAGACCTATGTTCAGGGCTGACGAACCAGGCGTATCCTGCGGGTAAGGCCAGTCTGAAGCGGAAGTGTCGCTGGCGGCAGAATGTCCGGCAAGAAATAAACTGGCGCATAGACCGATGATAATACGCTGGCGTAAAAGTGTCATAGTTACCTGCTACCCTGAGAATGATTGCTTAAATGCGAATTGGTATTACACCAAGGTATACCAAGCATTTGGATCTTTGTGCTTTTTTTCGGTTAATCGACAAAATTGTCTGTCGAGTGAATTCCAGGCTGTAAGAGGGTGGCTTTACGGCTGACGTGAAATACGCCATACTGCCCGCCGACTGGTTGGGATCATAGGGCAAAAAAGCCCGGAACTGTTTCGGCTAAAAAGCGTCGAAACTCACTGTGATTGCATTGGCATGGATCACGATTGACGGTTTGTCGATGACTACAACCACCCCATTATGGATAGAGAGTTGCCCTGTTTAAGGCAGTGTGGCAACGAAGCAAATAACAATTGAGATAGTACTTATGGCAATGAATTTTGTACCGCTGGATAAAAACAAACATAAAGACATTAAAGTTGCAGTAGATCCGGCTTTCCCATTTGCAAAAAACACCCACCTGGCCGCAGCGTCAATCCGTGAATTCGCCCAATTGGCAAGCGCTATGCCGCTGGTATTCATTCAGGATCCTAAAACTCAGAACCACCACGTGGTTGCGATGCTGGGTATGGAGCCAGGTCAAAACCTGTTTCTGACCGAAGGTAAATGGAACGCACCACACATTCCAATGAACATTGTACGCTACCCGTTTGACGTACGTCCTGACGGCGAAAAGCTGGGCGTTTACATCGATGAGAACAGCGAGCAAATTAAAGACGCAGGTCAACCGTTGTTCAAAGAAAACGGCGAGCCAAGTGATTTCCTGAACAGCCGTCAGCAACTGTTGGTGGATCTGGCTAACAGCGAAATGCTAACGCAGCAGTTCGTGAAGAAAGTAGTAGAACTGGGCTTGCTGGATGATGTGCAGTTGCGTTTGCAATACGTAAGTGGCCAGGGCCGTAACGTAGGCGGCATGATGACCATCAACGAGAAAAAACTGATGGAACTGTCTGACGAGCAGGTACTGGAACTGCACAAAGCGGGTTTCCTGGGTGCCATGTATGCCGTAATGATGTCGCTGGGTCAGTTAAACCGCTTGATCGAACTGTCTAACAAAACCGACAACCCAATTCGCTCTATGCAAATGGGCCCGGCTAAGAAAGAAGAACAGCCGGCTCCAGCTGCTCAGTAAGCACTTACTTATTATTCGAGAAGCGGGTGAAAGCCCGCTTTTTTTATTTTAACTGAACGTTGCGCACATCATGTCGATTTTATTGTCTGAATGCCTTGTTAAACTTGCCCCGGCTTATCATTTTGCTTTGTCGTCTTTCCGGCTTTCTGAAGGACAACACCTCGTGATCACCGGCTTCAATGGCAGCGGTAAATCCTCGCTGGCTGCGGTGATGGCGGGTGCTGGAGAATTACTTTCAGGCACCCGAGAGACACCTGCCCGAATAGGATGGGTTAGCGTGGCGCAGCAACGGGCGATTATTGAAGCTGAGCGTAAAAAGGACGACGCTGATATTCTTGATGTGGTGCCAACACCCAGTAGCGCACTGCAAATCGCCTTGCAGCACAACCCACAGCCAACGGCATCACAGTTGCAAACCCTTGAGTACCTGGCTGATATGCTGGGTATTACGTCATTATTACCGCGGGCGTTTTTGTCGCTGTCTACCGGTGAAACCCGCAAAGTATTGCTATTACAACAACTACTGAGCGAACCCAAATGGCTGGTGTTAGACGAGCCCTTCGACGGGTTGGACGTGGAATCGGTGGCAAAGTTAACAGACTACCTGAATACACTTTCACACCACTGTACGCTGATCATGGTAATCAATCGGTTAAGTGAGTTACCAAACTGGGCAAGCAAGCTGGTGTTCATGGAGAACAATCAGATTGGCTGGCAATCCCAGGGCGAAAGCATCACCGACGCCGACCGCCAGCACCTTGCCCAAATACTCCACATTCAGCATCAGGTAAGTACATTGCCCCCTGCAGACACTGAACATCGGGCGCCAACGTTGTCGGATAAACATACCCCCTTGGTAAAACTGGTGAATGGTAATGTAGCCTGGGGAGATAACACGGTATTTGCGCAATTAAACTGGGAGATTTACCCCGGCCAACACTGGCAAATCAGTGGGCCAAATGGTTCGGGAAAAACCTGTTTACTCACCCTGATCACGGGGGATAACCCACTTTGTTACAGCAATGACCTGATGGTATTCGGTTACCAGCGTGGCAGTGGAGAAAGTATTTGGGATATCAAACAACACCTTGGAATAGTGTCAAACAGTCTGCATTTGCAGTACCGGGTAAATTGTTCACTGCTGGATGTGATTTTATCTGGCTACTACGACAGCATTGGCTTGTATCAGCAACCAACACTGGCTCAGCGCAAGCTGGCGACCGCATGGTTGGAACTGATTAATATGGCGTCACTGGCAAAAACGCCGTTTCAGTCGTTATCGTTTGGTGATCAGCGATTGGCACTCATTGTGCGCGCCATGGTAAAGCATCCGAGCCTGCTCATACTGGATGAGCCGTGCAACGGTTTAGATGATGCCAACCGGCTTAAAATTCTGGCTATGGTGAATTTGCTCGCTCGTCAGGGCGATACCACCCTGCTGTATGTGAATCATCACACCGAGGATCGTATCAACGCCATTGAACATTGCCTTGATATGCGGGATTACGCAACAAAATAGCCGTTCTATCCGAACGGAGCGAAGCAATAATGCAATCTGTGCGATCCCCGGATTGCTTGCATTTGCTGCCAATTCCTCGCGAAGTGTGTAATACCAATTCGCATAGAAGTTTGCCCTCTCAGAGTGAGTCAAAACGACTTAGATCACGACGCGCACTCTGAGG
>NZ_VHIP01000023.1 GCF_006494365.1 Aestuariibacter sp. GS-14 | reverse complement strand
AGTTGACTACACTTCACTTGCGCTTCATTGTATAAACGTCGCACAGACTGCTGAAAAATCATACAGCAAAGATCAACGCGCCCTAATTTCAGTAACGTGTTTTTTGAGTAATTATGACAAAGCCAATAAGCCAGGTGGCGCGATTTATTCACGGTAAGTTGTTGCCGGATGACAGTGAGATAGGGGTATTACCGTACTTTTGGCTGGTGTACCTGGGCATGTTTTTTGTGCACTTTTTCTTTTACGATCCGCCAGTCTGGCACATTTGGCTGAGTGCGGCGGGAACACTGGCCTTTCTGGCCTGTTACTTCCGCGCCTACTGGGTTTGTGGCCTGCATACCCTTTACTACATTGCGGCGATTTGCGCGATAGGTTCCGTGATGACGATGGTAAACCCTGGCGCGGGCGTATTTTTTGTGTACGCCAGTGCGTTTGCTGCGCATATCGGCCCACCCAAACACAGTATTACCACTATTGCTGCAATACTGGCGTACATTGTGTTGCTCACCTGGTTACGTGATTTACCGGCTTATTTTTACGGCCCGGCGCTGATTTTTTCATTAATGATTGGCGGCATAAATGTGTTTCAGCGGGAAATAGCCAAAAAAAATGCCGAGCTTAAACTAACTCAGGAAGAAGTGAAGCGCTTGGCTACCACAGCTGAGCGGGAGAGAATTGCCAGGGATCTTCACGATTTAATTGGCCACACGTTTGCCATGCTCACCATGAAAGCACAGCTGGCGCAAAAGCTATTTGACCACGACCCCGCTAAAGCCCGGCAGGAAATTGCTGAGCTGGAGCAAATCAGCCGTCGGACGCTGTCGGAAGTACGCGAGGCGGTAACCGGGTACCGGCAGAAAGATCTCGCCTCAGAACTTGCCAATGCCAAAACCCTGCTGAATTCGGTGGACGTGGCATTTGCTTATTCGGTACCAGCGCAAACACTACCGGCACGCATCGACGCGACGTTGGGATTTATTGTAAGAGAAGCCGTCACCAATCTGGTGAAACACGCTAACGCCAATCGCTGCCAGATAGACGCGACGGCAACTAACACACACATTCAGCTTACTATTTCAGATAACGGCAGCAGCAAGGTGTTCACCGAGGGGAACGGGTTAAAAGGTATGCGCGAGCGCGTGTCAGCGTTAGGTGGTGATATTGTGTTTAGCTGCAAGCCCGGATTCAACATAACCGTAACGGTACCACTATGACTACACCCATTAAAATTCTGATTGCAGAAGATCAGGGCATGTTGCTGGGCGCGCTCTCTGCGCTGCTGGATCTGGAGCCTGATTTACAGGTAGTCGGCAAAGCCAGTGATGGCAAGCAGGCGTTGAGCTTAATCGAGTCTTTACATCCGGATATTGTACTTACCGACATCGAAATGCCAGTGATGACCGGCCTGGAGCTGGCGCAGTGCATTCAGCAACAATCACTGCCCTGCAAAGTGATTATTCTGACTACGTTTGCTCGCTCAGGGTATTTACGCAGAGCCATGGACTGCGGTGTAAAAGGGTATTTACTGAAAGATGCGCCCAGTGATGATTTAGCGAATGCCATCCGCAGAGTTATGCAAGGACGTAAAATGATAGCGCCAGAGCTAATTGTGGATGCCTGGGAAGAGGCCGATCCGTTAAACGACAAAGAGCGCAAAGCGTTAAAATTAGCCGCAGACGGTAAGCAAACCGAGCAAATCGCGGCGGAAATGCACCTGTCACCCGGCACGGTGCGCAACTACTTATCAAGTGCTTCCAATAAGTTAAATGCGTCAAACCGCATTGAAGCGGCGCGCATCGCCCGACAAAAAGGTTGGCTTTAATGAAGGTCTATGCAGGCGAGAGTACAGACAAAATTAAATAAACAACAGTAAATGCTTTACCCTGCTCTTATTTAGCGTTACAACATGCGCAACGTGCTTTCCACACAGGTTCGCCCATGGACACTATCATTGCTGAAATCCAGGAACAGCTTGCGCTGTTGCAACAAACCATTGTCAGCCCAACCTTTGTCTATCAGGCAGGAGCCATACTGCTGATTTATCTGGTGGCCTGGCTGCTATCCGTTAAAGTACGCGACCAGTTTGCGGTTACCCGTGAAGCGCCCCATGAAGGCGCACACTCGTTGCAAGTGCTAGGCTATAAAGCGGGTAGTACCTTTTTTCCCATCATTACTATTTCGTTGTTAAAGCTCACGTCCGTTTTGGGTAAACAATATCAACTGGACGCCTGGTTACTGGAAATTGCAGTGGTTATAGCTGTGATGATATTCCTGAATTCCTTCATCCGAGCGTTTGTTAAAAGCGTGGGTATTGCCACGTTTTTACGTTGGGTAGGGCTACCCATTGTATTCTTACATATGATCAATGTGTTACCCAAAGTCATCGGCGCCTTAACCGCAATATCGTTTAGTGTGGGCAATGTGGATGTGTCCGCTTATGGTATTGCCAGAGTGCTGGTGTTTGGCGTGTTGCTGTTCTGGCTGGGGCGGGCCTCTAACTCTATTGGTAAAGACATCATTCGCAATCACAAAGAATTTGATGTGCCCACCAAAGAAGTCTTTGCCAAGTTGTTTGAAGTGGCCATGTTCTGCGTGATTTTTCTGTTACTGCTGAATGTGATGGGCATCAACCTGACCGCATTAGCAGTGTTCGGTGGTGCATTGGGTGTAGGGCTGGGATTGGGCTTGCAGACCATCGCCTCTAATTTTATCTCGGGTATTATCATTCTGCTCGACCGCTCTCTCACCGTGGGCGACTTTGTAGAACTGGATGATGGCAGTAAGGGATTTGTGCGCGAATTTAAAATGCGATATGCGGTGCTGGAAACCTATGACGGTAAAGACATCCTGGTACCGAACGAGAAGTTCATTAACTCATTGTTGGTAAACTGGACGCACAAAGATTCCAAACAACGGTACCGCATTGATTTTTCCGTAGCCTATAAAACCGATATTCGCGCTATGGTGGAAATCATCAAAGAGGCGGTAGCCAAGCATCCGCAGGTAATCAGTGGCGATGATATCCCGTTTGAAGAGCGCCCGGATTGTGAAATCGACAGCTTCGGTGACTCAGGCGTCAATATGTTTGTGGAGTTCTGGATGATCGGCGTCGATGACGGGAAAAACCGCGTTGGCGGTGACTTGCTGCTTATTGTATTTGAAACCCTGCGAGAGCACGGTATCGAAATTCCATTCCCGCAACGTGAAGTTCGGGTCATCAACGAAGACGCCATTAAGTTAAGTAATACGACGCCTTAGTGTGAGTCATACGCCGTGGAATGGAATTGCCCATTCCACGGCTTCCTATTATTCTCCGGCCTCACGAAACCCAATTTTTTCACACACGGCAGGTAAGTTGTCCTCTATCCCGGGTTGGGGGAACCGCTCTTGTGTTGTGAACCCGTCAAGAAAGTCTGGAGAGGACAGCATCACGCCTTTTATCCACGGAATGTAATCAGCGACTCGGGTATACACTTCCGTGACACCATAATCACCTATTGATTTAAACCAGGAGTCTGTTCGCGAGCTGATACCCAGCAAGTAATAACGGTTTTGTAGTTCAATGTATGCCGGGCCTCCGCTGTCTCCGTTGCCGGAGACCCCCTCCAATGGCAATGCGTCCTCACCATAGTCGAACTCAAAATACACATTGCCGTCTTTTGCTTTTTCTATGCGGTTTTGCGCTTTTCGCAATTGTCCTGCATTTTGCTTATAGCTGATCGTCTGTCCGACATGTCCATTGCCCGTGCCGCCTGCACCAATAAACCATACTACCTGGCCGGCCTCGGATTTATCGGTATTTAACATGGCAGGAGAGACCTGCGTGACCGGCTTTTTTAATTTTATCATCGCGACGTCGTGATCATCCCCGCGCTCATACTGATAATGCGCAAACCGGCCTGCGACCTGATACAAGGTATCTCCGACCTTTATCCAATCGTCAGGCTCGATACAAAACACCGTATGCGCTGCCGTTACTACCCATTCGGGGGATACCAGTGTGCCATGCGCGCCGACTCGGTAGAGTGTGGCGAGGGGAGGGAAGTCTCTGGTTGTTGCATGGTAGAGCTTATCGTCAACATCATGGCGAATAACGATGGCGTTAGTCGGCGCGGACATTAGCATTGTGACAATACACAAACACAGCGAAATGAACGGATTACGGCGCATCATGACTCTCCGACGAAGGGGAGTAGACGATCTTTCCGGATTTCACTACAAAGGATGGGCTTAATTCTGGCAGCTCCTCGCTGAGAGGTGATGTGGGAAATACAATAAAGCTGGCTTCCTTTGAACTAAGTAATGCGCCTTTAATGTTGTTGATCTTCATTGCCTCTGCTGTACCGATCGTCATGGCATGCAATAGCTCATCCGGGCTAATTCCGGCTTTCAGCCAGGCCCGCATTTCTTCGTGTATCGACACGCCATGTAATGTGCCCGGATTACCGGCATCTGTACCAAATGCCAGGCGTAGTCCGGCATCAGCAGCACGCTTTAAATTAGCAAACTGAATGTCCCGGATACGTTCAGAGAACATCGCAGACAGCTGCCCGACTATGCCTTGTTCCTGAACAGACAGCGTACCAATGGATGCAGTGTCATCTACGTAGGTCATATACTTCGACATCATTGCGTATATAGGTACGTCCTTTGCCGAGGCATTTTGCAGGGTGTTGAAGGACTGCAGCACTCGCTTGGGCGCTATCGCCCGTTCGCGCACAGTAAAGTCGATGTTACGCAAAAACAGTGATTTATAATGCTGATGTGCTGTCAGTGTTGGCATGTATGACACATTATGTTTTTTGGTTAGTGCGATAAATTCGTCGTCTATATAGTCGGTGATGACACCATGAACTAAAATATGTGCCCCTGCTTTTATCGCCGCTTTTGCATAGGATAATGACTCGGCGTGCACAGCCACAATTTTGCCTGCGTCACGTGCCGTTTTCATCGCTTGCGAATAGCGCTCCGTTAATGCCTCTGGGGATAAACCGGCTTCATGGGTCCAAACGAATTTCACCACCTGGCTGGACAGTAGAAGCTGACGCTTCACTTCGTCAGTAGCCGCTTTTGCATCCTTAACGGCTTTGAAAACCGGGCCATCTGCATCCAGAGCAGGAACGGGAGCGGCAGAAATAAGTTCAGCAGCGCGGAGGATGTATGGCGAACTTGGGTTTTTACTCAACTCGTCATAGTCCGGTATCCAGGCTGAAGGTCCGCCCATATCCACGATTGTCGTTACACCATTCATTACGTATGAATGCGTAATGTCAGGGAGAGACTTGCGTAACCAGGCTTGTTCAACCGCAAAGGGCTCAATTGCTGTTGCATCAATGATATCCGGCCGACTGTATGCAGAGCCGGATTGATTCAAATGCACGTGTCCGTCAATAAAACCGGGGACAACCCATTGGTTATTCAGATCGACGATCCGATAGCTATCATCAATAGGTGTACTGGCAGGCGCGATGGCCTCTATTATTCCATCTTTCACTAATAGGGTTGCGCCAAACACGGTATCTGCGGTTTGCATAGTGACGATATTGGCATTGGTAAACGCGATGCCGTTACCGGAGGAAGGTTCGTCTGCGTTGATATCAGCGGAATAGCAGAACATGGCCAAACAACCATTTACCAGTAAAGCCCGGAAGGGAATTGTCATAAATCACTCCATAGAATGTAAACTGGCGATGAGAACGCATCGCCAAACTGTTGTCAGCAGAGTGAGTAAAAAAGAAGAAAAAGTCCTATAGCGTGACTTATAAGCGTCTATAAGAAGCCTATAACTGTTGTATTTTCTGGCTTTTAGCGTTGATTAACGGCAAGGTTTGAGTCAGAGAGCGTTGGCTTGCCAACGCTTTCGCGTCAGACAAAGCCCGCATTGCTTCAGGCTTATTTTGCAGAGCCAGGTAGTAATCGGCCCAATCGAGATGTGACTGCACTATACCCATGGGGCAGTTGAGTACCTGCTGATATTTCATTGCTTCTGTAAAGTACCCGGACGCCTGTTCTGGCGTTTGAGTTTGCAAATAATAATGACCTATAAGCGACTGTGTATAAGCTACGTATAGCCAATCGTTGTTTTTCTCGGCAAGCGTTAGAGCGTGTTGCAAAGTGAGAAGCGCATCGTCCTGATGCAGGTTCAATAGAGCGCTTCCCTTGAGATAATAAAGGCGGGCGTAGTAGCGGTTGCTTTCTTCGCTTTTAAGCGTGTTCAGCGCTTCGTTTATTACCTGAAGGCTGTCTTCCGATGCTTGTTGCAAATAAAGCGCTCTGGCTAGCCAGTAACGAGGCTCTGGTGCATCGGGAAAAGTAATAATGGCACTTTCAAGAAAGGACTGTGCGGACACGTAGTCAGCGGCCGCAATGAGCTGCATGGCGTTGTAAATGAGCGTATTGCGGAATTGCTCTTCAAAATTGACGGGCCGTAAAGTCTGATTTACCTGGAGTTGTTCAGATAGCAATTCAGCGAGTTGGTGTAGCAGTGTATCTACCGTGACATCGTGTAATACCCCTTTTACTTCCGATACGGGGGATATAAGCCGATAGGTCATGACGTAGTCGCCAGGCACGCCGTTTAAAGCAGATTCGACAATCAGTGTAGCGGCGGATAAGTTAAACAGTGATTCGGGATGTTGCTCCGCGTTTTTCGTGCGTTTTAAAATATCAAATACGTCATCGGGCTGAAATACCGTGATGTCTGGTGAATCACTGAATTGCTGAATCAACGCATCCATGGCACCAAATCTGAGCCAATGCTGAGAGTTGTCCATGCCAGTTATTGAAACAGGCAGGATAACGACCACCGGATGTCTGACAACTGAATCAGCGTGTGTTGTGGCTATCGCTGATGATGTGGGTTGCTTTATCAGATAAACGGTGAACAGACTCAATAGCACAAGGCCAATGGCGACTCCGGCCAGCACGCGCCGGGTGGTAATGGCGCCAGACTTCGTTGTCGTTTGAACATCGATGCGTTTAACACGCTCAGCAGTTACTGCTTCTGCATTAACAACTGCATCTGCACCAACGTCGGTTGAGGGAATCAACCACGAGTAGCCTCTGCGCGGGAAGGTCTTGATAACATCCCGCCCTGCAAACGCTTTACGAATCTCATTGATGGACTGAAAGACAGCCTGATCCTCGACAATACTGCCAGTCCATACGGCACTTAACAGCACGTCTTTACTGATGACCTGGCCAGACCGCTCGGCAAGAAACTGTGCTAACTGAAAGGTTTTGGGGCGTAGCGAACGGGTGACGTCATCAATAGTCACTTCTCCCGTATCGCTGTTAAAGCTTACCTTGACTGATTCCAACTGCGATCCCTTCAGTTAACACGTTGGTGTTTCGGTTAATTATCCTTAGTTAAATGCAGAGTATCAAGATGCCAGCCTGATTGCTCGGTAATGAGTGTTAATCTTTGTATGCCTTTACTGAGCGCTAAGTACTCCATTGCACCGTCAGACAGGCTGACAACTCGGGTCTGTCCTGCTATTTCCGCGGTAAACGTTACCTCACCACCGCCTTTTGCACTTAACAAGTAATTGCCCGGCTTCTCGATTGCGAACTCATAGGTTAATAAGGTAGCACCTGAACCTGAACGAGGGCCTGTTACACACTCTGTGTCCGCCCCACAGGGCACCACTAACGCGTTGTCCATTGCAACAAAATGGGTGGCAGGAAGTGTCGGGGCAACAGGGAGTGGTTCAAGCGCAATATCCACAGGTAGCGAATAGGGTCCAATGGCATTGTTCTGAACGTTAGCAACAACATACTGGTAGGCCCGCTGCGCCCGAAAGGTATCCTTAAAGCCGGGCTTGTCAGAGAAACCGATGATGTCGAATCGTCCGCCTGGTTGTTGGTTGGCCAGAATGACACAGTGACCTGCTACCTTGTCAGTATCCCAGTTAAGCGAGATATCGTTTCCAGCAACATTAGCTGTAAGTCCTTCGGGCTTGTCAGGCAGAGGGGGCGGTATGACTCGTTGCTGGCGATATTGGGATAGGGCATTACGCAACTCTGAGCCCTGTGAGGCAGGCACAGCAATGTGTTCCGCGGTATCCAGTGCTAATCGGAAACCTTCCAATACCCCGATCCAGTTACGTGGCTTCGCGTCTCTGATGCGAACAGGCCAGGCCGGCCAGTGCCAGGCGCCACCGCGTAACACTACCGTTTCGCAACTTTTCGTATAAACGGCTCTTCCTGAGGTAGGCATGTCTGCGTAATTCTCGACGTAGCAATCGCTTACGAATTCATTCACGTTGCCAATCAGGTCATAGATACCCAGTTTATCAGGTGCATACTGCCCAACAACACTGACCGTGCCAGCCCTGTCATCACAGGATTCAATACCAATTAAATTGATATAGGACGTGTGAAATTGACGCTGTGCAACCGATTCAGCCCTTTGATCTGCAAGGTTCGCCGCGTCACAGACTGAATCAGAAGGCGACGCAAACTGCGTAGCAAGGTATTCCCATTCTGCTTCACTAAGTAAACGGTATGGCATGCCGGTTTCTACCTGCAACCATTCTGTGTATGCCACCGCTGCATCATAGCCAACACAGGATACGGGCTCCAGTTCATGCTGATTAATCGCATTGTTGGTCCAATTCCCCTCGCTTTCCTGTTCAAACCACCATTTTCCAATCTCGTGGTAACAGGTTTGCGGCACTGCGTAACCGGTACTGTCTGCAAAACGTGCGAACTCAGCCCGGGTGACTTCATACTGACTGACATAGAATTCAGCCACGTTTACACGTTTTTGAGGTTGCGTATCTTCATACTCCGTGCTGCCTAATACAAAGTCTCCGGCGGGCACCTTAACCATGGAAGGCAACAGCGGCTCTGCTAAAGTTTTACCGTTGATTGACCCTGTTATCAGTACGATGGAAACCACTATCAATAGCCGGTGTGACGAACTTCTGATCATTAAACAATTACTCCTAAAAAAATCCGGCTGTTCGAACGGTTCGGGAGTGAAGGGTTCACTGGATGAATTGCATTTTAAGAAGGTTTTTCAGTTAATCCTTTAATTACAGTTGGTTACGGGGTCTCTTTTGATGAGCTTATAGGCTTTTTATGGGCAGGTTATAATGAGTGAAGAGGATGGTTAGGTTATTGTTTGTACAGTATTCAGGCTGAACCAGGGGAGTCACACCGTGCGCAAGAATTTAAGAGATAAAAGATGAAGCGTTTTATGATGATCGTTGGAACGATGTTGTTCGCACTGGGAGTGTGGGTGATTTACGAAATTAACGCGATACCCGATGTGTTGGTAATGAAGGCGCAGCCTGTAAAACGGTTAACTCTGCATCACGTGAACATTATGACTATGACCCCGGATGAACCTCAGATTCAGTTTGATTATTCAGTCGAGGTTGAGGACGGTGTGATATCCCGAATTTACCCCACACCAGAGGCGACCAGGATTATTGCCGAAGACCGCAATGTGATTGACGGGCAAGGTCAATTTTTATTGCCCGGGCTAATCGATGCTCACATTCACTTAAGCGATGAAACTGAACTGGCAGGCTATCTTGCTTATGGGGTAACGGGTATTCGCAATATGGGCGGTTATCCTTTCCACCTTCGTTTAAAAGAGCGTATCGAGACTTCTCAGCTTTTAGCGCCGGATTTTATGACTACCGGGCCCATTCTCAACAGCGAAGGCCCGAATGCTGCGGTCAATCAGCAAATCGTCAATACTGCGGCGGAAGCGAGAGCGGCTGTGCGGCAACATCATAAAGCAGGGTTTACAACGCTAAAGCTTTACTCAAACCTTACTGAAGACGCGTTTGACGCCATTCTGGATGAAGCGCAACAACTAAATATGCCGGTAGCAGGACATTCACCTGAAGGAAAACGGGAATCGGGAATGCCTTTTGAAAAGCCATTCAGTATGGCCTGGAGCAAAACGTTGGGTGCGGGTTTTCAAACGCTGGAGCACACAGAAACACTGGTATGGCATGCGTTTGAAGATAACCTTGAAGAACAACGCATAGCGGAAATTGCTTCGCAGTTGATAAAGCATGATCAGGCACTGGTACCGACCCTCATCGCGCACAGGCGGTTAGTGGATATTGCGCTTACAAAAGGCGCGTATCTCGACGAACCGGAATATCAAATGATCAGTCCGCTAGTTGAACTGGTAGACGGTGGCAGTATTTCATTTTGGCAGGACATGGATCCGACTCATTATGAGGTCCCCCATGCTGAATTCTTTGCGAAGGTGACGGGGGAACTGCATCGTCAGGGCGTCACCTTGTTGGTGGGAACCGATGCCGGGGGATTCGGAGTTGCACCCGGCGCGTCCATTCACAAGGAGTTAGCCCTGCTATATCAAACAGGCATACCTGCTTACTATGTATTAAAAGCTGCTACCGCGGTAAATGCAGCTCGATTGGGGTTTGGTAATACCG
This sequence comes from Aestuariibacter sp. GS-14, assembly GCF_006494365.1. Taxonomy (GTDB): domain Bacteria; phylum Pseudomonadota; class Gammaproteobacteria; order Enterobacterales; family Alteromonadaceae; genus Alteromonas; species Alteromonas mangrovi. Next base: position 34,095 of record NZ_VHIP01000023.1, on the reverse strand, counting down.
GACAAATCAAAGTGGGATATCGGGCTAACATGTTGTTGCTGAATAGCAATCCGTTGCATTATTTATCTGAGTTGGAAACTCCGGCTGCTGTTATCGTAAGAGGTCAGATGCTGGATAGCGGTAAACTTCAGTTACTCAGGAAAGGAGCAATGGATACCTCACTAACAAGAGCCATCATCAGGGCTATCGAACTATTGTGGTTTATTCATTAACGATGGAACTTCATTCGCGTGCGAACCTGCGCGGCATGCCAAATGGCAGGCACAATAACCAATAAGGCGATTGCGGCCAGAAGCCAGTAATACACCTGGCCAAAATCGGCCAGATTGGTGAGTGAAGCGGCCTGCTCGTTATTGATATATGCGGCCTGAGCCACTGGCCCGATAGCAGCGTCACGGGCCAGTGATACGCCATTGCTGAAGGCGCTCTCCCATCCCGTCGCTGACAGTGACGCATAGGCTTTATAGCCAATGGCAGATGCACCAAATGCCAGTAGTCCAATTGCAACCGTGCCTGTGCTGATAACACCTATGCCCACCGCGCCAACGGTAAACCCGCCAATGGCAACGATGCCGACACTTACCGGCGCAATGGCGACGCCGCCCCAGGCGAATAAGAGTCCGTAGGCGTGGCTGCCGCCAGCAAACCAGCCATAGGCAGCCCTATCACTATGTTCCGGCATGCCAAACTGGAAATGCATCAACGGCACGCCAAACAACCGCAAGCGACTCTTATATTCACGTCGTGCAGAACCTGGTGTATCGGATTCATGTGTAAAGGCTTCAGGATGAAAAATCCGTTCATGGGCCCGCAGAGTACGCATGGCCTGAAACATATAACTCACCAGCCACAGGTTAGCGGCAGTAAAACTCAATACCAGTATCTGAACGACACCCGTGATTAACCGCGAGAAAGCAAGGTTGTGAAGCGCGAGGTATTTCAAGCCAAACATACCTCCCACATATACCGCGGTTACGCAAAAAAACAATGCGACAGATTTAAACACTAATCTGCGTTCGTTGCGGGTGCGAGACTGATCCAGGCCTGCACGCACTCCTAAAAATGAACTGATAAAACCAGAAAAAACCGCCAAAAAAGTAAGCAGGGTGGTAAATGAAAACACACTGCCAAGTTTGGCAGAACCCGTGCCCACCAGAGCGGCTTTGGCTGGTGGGGAGATGCCACTGATCAGGGTCATTACTGATACCGTGAAGGCTGCGCCGGGCTTGCTGTGTTGGAGCGCCTCTTCAACCACATCGCTCATGGCTTGTTTTAGCAGATTGCGTCCACGCGAAAGACGTTGTTTAACCGTATCGGTGGACAAGTCTAATTCAGCCGCCACGGTTTCTACCGATTGCTGCTCGCGATAAAACAGGACCAGCGGTTCCCGGTAAGTTTCATCCATTGCGTGCAGGGCCTGCCACATCAGCGCGTGGTGCTGCGCTGAGATAACCTGCGTTTCCAGTTCAGTAGGGGATGTTGCTATGTCGGACAGTGCTTCTGTGTCTTCTACCAGTTGTTCTTTTGCTGGTTGCTGACGTCTGAAACGGCTGATCTTAAAACGCACAATGCCGCACAACCAGGATTTCAGCTTTTCCGGATTGTGCAATGTATCGAGTTTCTTCCAGGCTTCCACAAATGTGTCCTGCGCCACGTCTTCACTGTGTTTTATATCGCCGAGGGCCGAATACGCAATGCTGCAAAGTAGTGTTTGGTAGCGCTTTACTATTTGACAAAACGCATCGCGGTTTCCGCCCAAAGAGAGCATTACCAGGGATGCATCATTGTTGTGTTCGAAGGTGGTGCGCTGTGAAAACATAGTTATAACTCTGGCCATTTTTTACTAAGTGCCATATCGGGGCAAAAAGGTGACAAAAAATAAAAAAATAGTTTTCGTCACCTTTTTCGGATTGGCTGGCACTTATACACAACAGGCCCTTGCCTGCTGTGATAACTACCTTAAACCCGGAGCAATGGAAATGAAAACAATTAGCAGAAATCGAATCGTGATGTTGATGGCAGGAGTCATCACCCTGACGGCCAGTATGATGGCACACAGTGCGCAAACTGCTGCCTTGATTGATGACTTTTCGGCATCAGACAACACCAGTTATGGCCTGCCTCGTCAGTTCATTAATGATGCGATGGCGGGCGGCGCTACCCAGGACAAGCACACGCTGACTAACGGCATTATGCAGGTTACCGGCACAATCACCCCGCCTCGCGGTCAGCCCGGTTGGTCGAGCACCGTTGTGCCGCTGGCCGAAATGGGGAAATTTATTGATGCCAGTGTGTACCAGGGCATACAACTGCGGGTGCGGATTACTCAGGGGAGCCTGAGCGTGTCAGCCAACAGCCAGGATATCACTAATTTTGACTACCATGCCGCGCCGATTGTAGTGAAAGCCGACGGCAAGTTTCACGACGTGACTATACCGTTTACATCAATGAAGCGTGCATGGTCGGAGCAAACACCGCTGAATACCTCAAACCTGAATAGTCTGAGTATTGTGGCGTACAGCCTGCAGCCCGCCGCGTTTGATTATGAAATTGATGACGTGCGTTTTTATTAATTCAATGTGTATTGATTAGGAGCCTGCTATGCATACCGGCACGTCGACACGACTTCACTATTTGGATGCAACCCGTGCATTGGCATTACTGCTTGGCATTGTTTTTCATGCCAGTTTGTCATTTATGCCGGTATTCATTGGCTGGGCGGTGATGGATGTCTCTACCAGCAATCTCGTGAGCGCATTTGCTTTAGTCAGCCATACCTTTCGCATGGCGCTGTTCTTTCTGATCGCTGGTTATTTCAGCCGAATGACACTAAATAAAACCAGTATGCCTTCCTTTTTACAATCCAGAGCTGTCCGGCTGGGTGTGCCCTTTGTCGCGGGCTGGTTTTTGTTACGACCGCTGCTGGTAAGTGGTTGGATTGCCGGTGCACAGAGTTTGCGCGGTGATGTGGATGCCGTAACGGCGATATACGAAGGCATCGCAACATTGGGCAGTCTGCCAAATGGGTTACTGGTGGGTACACACTTATGGTTTTTGTATTACCTGATGTTATTTACCGTTTGTGCACTTGCGCTGCGAATGTGCTTGGTTCGGATACCCGTAGTTCACGGTATTGTAGTGAAGTTGAGCAGCAAGCTGGTGAGCAGTATGTCGGTGTCACACTGGTCTCCCGTATTAATGGCGCTACCGACGGTATTGTGCTTGTGGTGGATGAATAACTGGGGAATCGATACGCCAGATAAATCGCTGGTGCCGCACTTGCCCACGTTTTGTTTGTATTTTGGGAGCTATCTGATGGGATGGAGTTTTCAGCGAGACTCCCTCGGACTTCAGTCTTACAGCAAATTGTCGCTGTCACACGCTGTATTTGCCCTTGTGAGTATCACAGCATTAATTCTGTTGGCACCTTACGAGTCGCAACCTGGCCACCCGGATTTTTTAGGGTACAAAGCTGCATATGCGTTCGCCTATGCCGTCACCATGTGGTCGATGATCCCGCTTACGCTTGGCGTGTGTAAAGCGCTGTTTAACACCCCTAAAGCCTGGATAAGCTATTTGGCGAACGCGTCATACTGGCTTTACCTTATCCACTTGCCACTGGTTATCGCGCTGCAAATTGCGGTATCTGAACTACCGTTGCATTGGAGTGTTAAATTAACCATGGTGTGTTCAGGGACCCTATTTACCGGACTTCTGTTGTACGAGATTCTGGTAAAGAAATCCTGGTTAGGGAGAATACTGAACGGGCAGGAAAAACAGCGCGTTGGCTTAATCAAGACGTAGGTAAAGACATGAGGCAGCTTGCGTGGAAAAATAAAATAAATGCGTAATTAAAAACAATAAAAGTAAAGTCACGGGTTAAGACACACTCTGTTTCGTGAGCTTGCTGAAGAAGGATGTTGTTACGTATGAAACTGATTTGTGTATCTGCTATTAAGTCTGTGTTGATAGTGATTGTTAGTGCGATTTTTTGCACATATGCATTTGGAGAACAACAGCCTGAAATAAAAAATCGTGTCTTTGTGCTAACTGATATCGAAGCCGATCCTGATGATGCTCAGACGCTGGTGAGATTTTTACTGTATTCAAATCAGTTTGATGTTGAGGGCCTGGTTGCTACCACATCGGTACATCAGAAAGGGATGGTTGCACCTGAAACCATTCATCAAATTATAGACGCTTACGCCAAAGTTCATAATAACCTGTTACTGCATGAGCCTGGCTATCCGACAGCTGAATACCTGCGCAGCGTAGTGCGGGCCGGACTGCCCATCTATGGCATGAACGGCGTTGGTAAAAATAAAGATTCAGAGGGATCCAGGCTGCTGATAAACGCAATTGAAAAAGACGATTCCAGACCACTATGGATCAGTGTGTGGGGCGGTGCCAACACGCTGGCTCAGGCGCTGTATACCTTACAGCAGCAAACATCCCCACAACAGCTAGCCCAATTGATTAGCAAGCTACGTGTTTACACTATTTCCGATCAGGATGATTCTGCTGCGTGGATCAGAAAAACGTTTCCGGATTTGTTTTATATCGTTAGTCCGGGAGGTTACGGTGCCGCTACCTGGCTGGGCATGAATATGTATATCGAAGGAATAGATAACACTTCTGTGAGTAATCCTTGGATTGCCAACAATATACAACAAAATCACGGTCCTTTAGGACAGCAATATCCGGATGTTGCCTACGGTATGGAGGGGGATACACCAGCCTGGCTAAATTTAATACGCAATGGTTTAAACGTTCCGGAGCAGCCCAATTTTGGCGGGTGGGGCGGGCGGTACGAGTACTATATACCGGATATAAACGCCACTGACCCAGATGGGTTTACTGGCGGTGTTCCTATTGAACAGGAAACACGTCCAATCTGGACAAATGCCACCGACACGTTTTTGCTGCCCAGGCGCAACGAGTTTGGCCGTTCTGTGTCTGCCAGCGAACAGCACTTTTCCGGCTACCGGGAAACGTTGTGGAGATGGCGCGACGATTTTCAGAACGATTTTGCCGCCCGTATGGACTGGACTGTGTTCGATTATGCACATGCGAATCATCCACCTGAGCCGCGACTTCGTCACGAACAGCATCTGAAGGTAAAAAGTGGTGATTATTTTTCCCTTGATGCCCGTAATTCACAGGACCCCGATGGCGATAGTATGGAATTTTACTGGTTTAACTATGCCGAGGCCGGCAGTATGCCAGCTTCGCCTGTTGCCATTCAAAGTGCTGAAAACATGGCGAGGGTAGCGGTAGTCGCACCAGAGGTATCAAAACCGGAAACCCTGCATTTTATATTACGGTTAACCGATAGGGGCACGCCTGCTCTGACTCGCTATAAACGAGTGGTAGTGACGGTGGTACCAAAATAACAAAAAACTGGCGGGCTAACGCCAGTATAACCGTATTGCTTTTACAAACGGGTAATACAACTGTCGGGTAATAACCCAGGGAAGGGTATACCAGGGTTTGCCTTTTTCTTCCGGAAAATCGGGGTCGTTGATCCCGGTTTTCGGATACACAAAATCAGACGGAGAGTGGGTACCGAACAAGCGATCCCATACGCAAAGCGTCACGCCATAGTTCATATCGTAGTACTCGGTTTCTGACGAGTGATGTACACGGTGCGATTGAGGTGTGACAAATATATACCGCAATGGCCCAAGGTTAGTGCGAATATTGCTATGGGTTAATGCGTCGTGTAAACGCGAAATAATTAAATAACTCAGCACAATGCCCAGCGTTTCCTCAAACAGAAGGGCGGGCAGAAAGATAATGAACTCCGCGAACAAATAATCCATAGGGTGCACCCGAAACAAGGTAAACGGGTTCATTTGGCTTTGCGAATGGTGCACCTCGTGAAACACCCATAACACTCGCACTTTGTGGCGCAGCATGTGGCTAAACCAGCCAACCAACTCTACCGCAAGGTACCCCAGTACAATCTCAAGCCAGGCGGGTACATTACTGAAAATGCCCACTTTCAAGCTGCTGGTCCAGGGCATTAACGCCTGATTCAGGGCTGCAATGACGATAAGCACGAACCCCGTTACCATAAAACCGTGAATAAATACCCATACCATATCTACCAGAATGCCGGTATTAAACGGTTTTTGGGAGCGAATTGCCGGAAACATCGCCTGTATACACAACAGGGCCGGTATACCTAAGTAAAGCTGAGGATCCGCGCCGAAGGGCACAATCACATCGTGGTGGATATGCCAGTATATTTGCTTGATGCCATACCAGGGGATGTTACTGGCTTGGGCAAGTTGATAATAGTGATTAACTACCACACCAATACTGGCCAGCGATGCCAAAATCAAAAAAAGCAGAATAAGGCCATTGGCGAGCTTCGACTCGATAGCCCAGGTTTTTCTGCTGCCGTCGGCGGTATTACTTTCCGGATAAGTATTTTGCATGATCTAATAATTGTTGCTGAATATAGGTTGCCTGACGCACATCCTGCTGTGAGGTGGCGATAGCGCGTTGCGACAGGGTAAGGTAAAAGTCGTTGTCGTTAAACAGATTTTCCAGTTGTTCAATCCAACGAGCGACAGGCGCGTCAATGCCCACAATAATGCCGCCATCACCGACGGTTTCTGGCAATGCGCCCTGATCGGAAGCTACTACCGGGATGCCGGCAATTAAGGCTTCAGCGGCGGTTCTCCCATACGCTTCTGCCACTACACATGGCATTAACAAACAATGTGCCCTTGAAAACACGGTGCGCATATCATCAACGTGCGCTTCACGCTGAACATTGGGTAGTTTTTCCAATGCCTGCTCAACGTCAATCACTTCCTGATCTTGCTGCGTATTGGCCCAGCCTCCAACAATTAAAAACGACCTGTAGGGCATCAGGCGCGCAATTTCCGCAATTAACCGGCCGCCTTTTTTGGGATGCGGATTAATCACCAGAATGGCATCGCCCGATGTGGATATTTGAAATTTCTCGGGCGGGAGTATAGGGCGAATCACGTCGATGGGGGCGTTGCTCACCTGTTGAAACTGCGCTTTTATGAAAGAGGATTCGCAGGCAAATACAAAACGATGATTATGGGGCAATGTGCCAAACAGCGGGGATATTTCCCGCGTGTGAATATAAAACAGCGTTGGATAATTGATGTCGATGAGTTTTTGTAACAGGTCATCGCACATGGATACATGACACACAAGAAACGCAGGGTTTAGCTTGTTGATTAACACACTGAGTGCATTAGGGTGCCAAAAATCAGTATAAACCTGATGATTTTTTACCTTGTGTGTTAACGAAAATGGCCCTTTGAATCTGCGGGCGATGCGGCTTTTTACTGTTGCCCAGAAGGTTGGCGGACATTTGGCTGCAACCGCTCCCTGGTATCCCTGCTCAATGAAAAACTCGATGGTTTCCATGGCACAAATTTCAAGTCCGCCTGTTAATGCAGGTAAATAGCCTCGCGGAACGATTGAAAGTACCTTTTCCGACATAATTGTGTTCCTTACTACAATGATGCAGATAGTAACATTGCTTTTTGAATTGCTGAATTAAACATTGTTATTTTGAGAGCAGGCTAACGAGTAATTATCGCACATACCTGTAGTTGGCCTGAAAACAACTGGACACGGAAACGGGAATCAATAGTACACTGTGATGAATTATTCTCGTATCCCATTCCATTTATGAGCAAACACTTACTTTTAACCGGCGCGTCTTCGGGTATTGGCCGGGAGCTGGCGGTGCTGGCTGCTGAACAAGGCTATCGTCTGAGTTTGTGCGGCAGAAGCGCTGATAAGCTCAATAGCACACTCGCACTACTGAATACGACTGACAACGTACACAGCCAGGCATTTTGTGTTACCGATGAGAGCGCCCGCACTGCGTTTTTCCACAATGCCATTGCCGCAAACGGAGCGGTAGATGTACTCATAAACTGCGCAGGGCTGAACAATGTGCGGTTGAAGGCCGATGTAACGTCCATTGAGCAATTAGACTGGCTGATGAAAGTGAACTGTTATGCACCGATTGAATGTATAAAGGCGGTGTTACCGGGTATGAAACAACAGGGATGCGGCACCATTATTAATGTGCTCTCAACGGTTTGTTTATTCTCGAATCCCGGCATCGCGGCGTACACGGCGAGCAAAGCAGCATTGGATGCCTATACTAAAGTAATGCGCAAGGAACTTGCCGAACAGCACATTAAAATGCTGTCGGTGTACCCCGGTGGTGTGGACACGGATTTTCGCGAAGCCTCGCGCCCTGAATACTTAAGCGCAAAAGACGTTGCCGATGCGATTATGACAATGCTGAGTAGCACAGCCAACGCGCATATTCATGAATTGGTTATTCGGCCTGAAGCTGAACGAAATTATTGATTGCTGACTGGTGTAGTATTGTCAGATAACTAACACTACTGGCGATAAGTAAGATGCAAATCTGTTTATCCCCGTGAGTTGATGTACAATACTGCCCATTGTATTTTTATGGTTTGACGGGCCACAATAAGCGGGCTCGGTCACCCACTTTTTAAGGACATACCTTATGCCATTACTCGACAGTTTTCGTGTTGATCACACCCGAATGCATGCACCCGCTGTACGTATTGCGAAAAAAATGACCACGCCTAAGGGTGATGATATTACCGTTTACGATCTGCGTTTTTGTGTGCCTAATCAGGAAGCGTTATCGGAAAAAGGTATTCATACCCTGGAGCATTTGTTCGCTGGCTTTATGCGCGACCACCTGAATGCTGCGGATGTTGAAATTATTGATATTTCTCCCATGGGATGTCGTACTGGCTTTTATATGAGTTTGATCGGAACGCCAGATGAGGAGCGCGTAGCGAAGGCCTGGCTGGCAGCCATGAACGATGTACTGAAAGTACAAAACGAATCAGACATTCCTGAACTGAACGAGTACCAGTGTGGTACTTACAAAATGCACTCACTGAAAGAAGCGCAGGAGATTGCCCAGGACGTGTTAAATCGCAAAGTTGCTATTAACAGCAATGACGAATTGTACTTGAGTGACGAGTTTTTAGCTCAATAAAAACACAAAAGACGCTGTTACTACTACAGCGTCTTCGTTACTTCAGGGGGGCTTTTGGGGTTATTTAAAACGGCATGACAAACGCCACGCCTACTACAACAGATGTTTCCCCGTCTAATAAATCCACATCAATAGTTGGCTCTATTTCAAAGGGTTCTGCGTGGTACTCATAAGCGGCAGACAGTCGGTAAAACACATCACTTCTGGCGTCGTGACCGCCAATTCTTTCCTGCCCAACGCCTACACCTAATTTAATATGCGTATTCGGGTGATAAAACATCTGTAGGGCAAACAGGTTGGCGCCTGCGCCCTCGTGGTAGTCGCTCACATGCTCGTACGCCACACCAACACCGGTGGACTGCGAAAGGCGGTACTCGTATTCCAGGCCAATCGTATTGTAAAACTCATCGTCAGCGTGGGTGGTGCCTACAAATATACCGGGAAAATGGTGTTTGTCGTCGTTGGCAAAAACCGGTAAAACGTATAACAGACAAATTAAGCAAATCAGTAATTTCTTCTGCATAACCGCCCCTTCTTTTACTCGTCTCCTTCGAAATTAGCCGAAGCCGGTACGAATAACGAACAATGGGGTTATACAAAAATATATAAATACATACCTTACAAATCGGTTTCTATGATGAAATTCATGCGAATTCAACGAGATTTGTGCTCAGGATACACACCACGAAATTCGCAAAATGTCAGTCCTTTTCAGCATGCGCTTGCGCAAATTTCTCACAATCACCCTCGAACACGTTGTCGATTAGATAATGGATTTTCCAGCCCTGCTCAGTGTGTATTAACTGAAAGCTGTTGATCCCACAGTGGCTAACCTTTTGATCCAGGTAAAACACATAGGGAGTCCATACCGAAGCCAGATTACCGCTTTGCTGAACGCGTTTTGCCAGCAATTGCTCATCCAGAAAGGACGTCGATTTTCCAATGGCTACCGCGAACTTGGCAATATCGGTTGTTTGCACATTGCCATCTTTTCCTGCTCTTTGCAGCAGGGCGCTGGCGGTAAACTGATTAAGCAACTTTTGTTCGTTGTGTTCGCGCATGGCATCAAACAGGTGATCAATGGGTTGGGTAACCTCATTGGCCAGTGTGCTGAAAGCGGTAAATACCAAAGGAATGAATCCCAGAGTTCGGATGGTGTATTTCAAATGCATAACTCTCAAAAGGGCTCCTGTTTATTCATGTCAGTCTCAGCAAAGGCTTTGATTACTGATGGAAAATGACACGCAGATTTTTATAAATTAGTCAGAATGTCTCGTGAAAACAACTTATAACAACAGTAACGGAATAAGCTAGATGAATTTGATTGCAGCGAATCCCTTTAACTATCGGTCTTATGTACCAACGTAGTGATTAAGGCCAGTCAGTGTTCCACGACACCATTGGCGAACAGACGAAATCAAAAAGGAGTGATACGAATGACAGAACACAAGCAGTACACACCACCTGAAGTATGGCAGCAACCCGAAAGTGACGGGAATAAATGGGCCAGTATCAATCGACCTGTGTCGGGTGCAACGCATCAGAAAGCCCGTCAAACGGGTAAACAACCGCTGCAATTGTATTCGCTTGCTACCCCTAACGGGCAGAAAGTGACGATCATGCTGGAAGAATTGCTCGCTGCTGGTGTAGCCGATGCCGAATACGACGCCTGGCTGGTAGATATCAGTTCGGGTGACCAGTTTTCATCTGGTTTTGTTGAGGTGAATCCAAACTCCAAAATTCCGGCCATGGTGGATACCACTACGTCTCCACAAACCATGCTATTCGAGTCGGGTTCTATCCTGTTGTATCTGGCAGAAAAATTTGATCATTTCATTCCTGCATCGCCGCACGAAAAAGTGGCCTGCATGAACTGGTTATTCTGGCAAATGGGCTCGGCGCCCTATTTGGGCGGAGGCTTTGGGCACTTTTACAGTTATGCACCCTATCCAATGGAATACCCCATCAACCGCTTCACCATGGAAACCAAGCGACAGCTGGATTTACTGGATAAGCATTTAGCAAGCAACGAGTATATGGCTGGCAGCAGTTATTCCATTGCTGATATTGCGATTTGGCCTTGGTATGGTCAATTGGTACTTGGGCGTCTTTACAATGCGGCTACCTTCCTGCAAGTGAATGAATATACCCACCTGCAGCGCTGGGCAAAGCAAATCGACGCAAGACCGGCTGTTCGACGCGGGCGTATTGTTAATCGCACATGGGGTGACGACGGTCAGGTAGCAAATCGTCACTGTGCCCACGATATCGATAACGTGCTTAGCGGCTTGTAAGCCTCAACATGCAGCAGTGCGTGGTATCCAGCGCTCTGCTGCTCTTTGCTTTTGAGGATAAGTCTTGCTTCGGCTGGGGTCCCTTTAACCCGATATCATTGTTCGCTCTGCTTCTGCGCCCAACGGGATGCGATTCATATACCTTGCTTCAACCAGGCCAAGCACAAAAAAGCCTGTTGACGTCCATATATACAACTGAACAGCCAGACCATCGGTGTAAGGCGGCAACTGGTGGTCCCAATTCCAGATCAGTACCGGGATCACGGCCGCAAAACCGGTTAGCATTGCATAGCAGGTATTTCTTATCAGTCGGTAGAGCAGGGCCAGCATAGGCTTTACCGAAGCGGTAGCACGCGTGTTGAAAATGAGAAAATACGCGCAGGTATGCACTATTCCCACACTCACCAGAGTAACAAAGAAGACATCCAGTCGGTGTGTTTCGTAAAACGTATTGCCCAGAAAACCTTCAATACACGCGGCTAACACCAGCACAAATACAATGCGCAGCACCAGTTCAATACTCACTACCATGAAGGTAGGAATACGGGCCAGTTCTCCGTGATTGGCCTTTTCAGACAGCTTTATTCTGAAAGCACGCGGAGGCGCGATCAATAGCAAATACATGATGACGTATAACAGCAGGTGATCCTCGAAACGCGATTTTGTTACTTGTTTTGCAACGTTTCTCATGGGGTTACTCCGTATAGTAAGAAGGGGCCGGCGGGTTTAATCTTTTGGGTTCATGGCGTTCAGCAAAGGCTTTTAAGTCACGGCGTAATGCATTGACTGCGTTCATGGATATCACAAAGAAAATGCCGGCAAACAGCAGTAGCACAAACGTAATGGCTGCCCATTGCTTGCGAGCAGGGTACGACTCGAACAGGGGAACTGTTGCTGGCTGAATCACTTCCAGTGGGTAGTTGGCCCGCGCGTTGATCAACGATTCCACTGCCAGTTGCGTTTCCAGCAAACGGAATATGGAGCGCTGAATTTCAGAGTTTTTGATTTCGCTCAGGCGTTGTTCCAGGTAGTTTCGGCGGCTTTGAATTTCCTCCAGATCCAGCTGACGCAGGTAATCGTTAAATGATTTCACGAACACATTGGCCAGCTTGGTGGAAAACTCAGGGGATTTTGATGTGATCCGCACATTCAGCAGGTCGGTTTTTTTGTCGGTAAACACGTACAAAGCATCGGTTTTAAACTTTTTAACCGCTTCGCGCATATCGGGCTCAAAGCCGTCCAGCCATTGTTCAGTGCTGGCGTCCCATTGATCCTCGTACAGCCATTGCAGCAATGTTTGTTGTTCGATGAAAGCGCTGATAAAACCAAATGAGTCCATTCTTGCCAGCAGGCGTTCGCGTTCGTTTTCCTGGGTGCCATCAATAATGAAATCGTATTCCAGCACGCCAATGGTGTTTACCCCTCTGTAATTGTTGGGTTGAACGCCACCGGGATCTTCGCTGATGTTAATAGCTACCGTGGCCTGTGCCGAATAACGGTTGTCCAGCATCAGCGATAAGCCCAGCACAATGGCGGCCCCGGTAATGGCTACCAGTGCGATGCGAAACTTGTACGTAAGCAATTGATGCAGGAATTTAAGGAGCAGTTCATATTCTGCTACATGCCCGCCTGTGTCGTTGTGATGTGCCATATCGAATTACTCCGTACTTAGTTAAGCAGGTTGGCAAGCATTGCGGTGGCAATGATGTTTTTATAAATAATGTCTACCCATTTTTCGGCAGATTCCCGGCCGTTGATACGGTCGACACTCAGTGGTACAAAAATGGTAGAACCCGGTGTAACTTTTACGTTGGCAGGCGAATTGAACAGTCCCCACCCGCTGGTGCTGGAACGAACAGACATCACCTCGCCGTTGGCCTGCACAATATAAGCATGCTCATACTGGGCCAACTCTTTCACGCCGCCACTTAATCCTATGTAATCCAGCGCAGCGCGGTCAGAGCGGAATTTGTGCGAGGTAGGGAAATATACCTGGCCAATTACACTCACTTCATCCAGGTACTTAGGCACAATAATGCGGTCGCCGTTTTCCAGCACGATATCTGAGGTTTCGTCGCAGCGTGTTACCGCGCTATGCACATCCACCACCATACGGCCGACGGCTTTTTCCGGCGCCATCTTTTTGATCACGTCGTAAATGTCATCGGCACGCTGATCTTTTGGCATTTTTTCGTCTTTGTTCACACCTTGAGATACATGGGTGTCGGCGAGTAAACGGGTTAATTCCTCAAACATGCGATCCAGTGCTTTTTGTTCTTTTTTACGCACGCTGTCGCGCAGGAAAACGGTGCCAAACAGGTAGGCGTCTTCGGTAAAGCCACCGGCTTTTTGCATTAATGAGCACAGGGTTTCGCGTTTGTCGATGCGGTATCTGCCTGGGAAGGTGATTTCGCCTTCAATCTCAACATACTGTGGTGCCTGAACCCACTCTGGTTTCATGCGCAGCACCAGATGATCCCGGGGATGCAGAATCAAATCGGTGGTATCGAGCAACGGATCGTTTTTGGTGAGGCTGATGGCCCGCGAGTCGGTGCGACTGAATTCGCTATCCATCAGTACCTGACGAGACAGCGTGGCAGCCAACCCATAGGTTTCCTCTTTCATACCGCCGGCGGCAGCAATCAGGTCTTCCACCCGCATGCCCGGTACCATAGGGTATGCACCGGGGTGAAATACCGAACCACTCACTTCCACTACCGGTGCCTGCTGACCAAACTGGGTTTCCCGCTTAACACGCTCCAGTGGCGTTTGAATTAAACTGGCGCGGTCGATGTCTTTGTTAAACAAATACACTTTGTCTTTAGGCTGAAGTACCAGGTTGTGATCGGTGTTGTTGTTCAGGGCTTCATTCAGCGATATCCGAATGAAATACAAACGGTCGGTCGCCAAATCGGTTCTGGCCAGCAGGGCATAGTTGAGATCAACGCCTGCTTCTAAACCGCCGGCATACTTCACCATATCCAGTAATCGAGCCCCCATGTGCAGCGGGTAAGTTCCTGCATGGGGTATTGCACCCTTAAAGTCCACCACTTTAATAGGATTGTCGGCGGTGGCTTCGTTTTCCAGTTTGTTCACTACTTTAGTGAGTTGACCGGCGCGAGGAGAATGGGTATCAAAAATGATCAGTTGATCGCGGGGTTGCAGCGTTAAATTGTCTGCTGAATATTTGTCGGCAATGGCATTCCACAGGTTGAAGTAAATGACTTCGGTACGTTTGTCTTCACGGTTCTCGCGCTGGATCATTGCGGCATCAAATTCCGCCCCCTGGCGCAGAATACTTTTAGACTGAATCAGATCGGTCACTTTCATGCCTTCAAACCATTGAAATCCGCCCGGTGTGAGTACATGACCCGACAGCAACACAACGTCGTCCATTTTATCCAGTACCGGGAAAATACGGATAAGATCGCCGTTGTTTATGGCGACATCGTTGCCGTTGTTTTTCAGGTTGGCTTGCTGCAACGTGTACATACCGCCATTGGAGATACGCTCAATTTGCGCGGTTTTGGCGTTGGCAGTAGGTAGTAACCCTCCGGCCAGTTCCAGAATCGCTTTTACATTCTTTTCTTTGGACACTTCGTAAATAGCCGGGCGCAAGATCTCGCCAGCAATACCTACGGTTGGGCCCACCGGAGGCACAAAAATCAGGTCACCCTGGCGAAGGTAAATATTGGCGCTGTCGTCACCTTTTAGCAGTAAGGCATACAAGTCAAACGTAGTGACTACCTGGCCGTTGCGCTTTACCTGAATGTTGCGCAGCGAGCCAGTGCGTTTAATGCCACCACTGGAAACTAACGCGTTGATAAGGGTAGAAAATCCGCTAACAGAATAGCTGCCTGGCTTAGTCACTTCACCTACCAACATAATGTGAATAGAACGAAACTCCGATAACGTGACAATGGTTTTAATACCAATGCGCTTTATTTCAATGGCTTCGGAAATGACTTTTTTGGCTTCTTCAAAGGTTAGCCCGCTAACGGTTACCGCTCCCGCATCGGGAATTAACAGCAGACCTTCGCGAGTAACGGTAAGATCGTATTGTACGTTCGTTGCGGCAAAAGCCTGAATGGTGAAGGTGTCGCCGGGGCCGATAACGTAGTCGTAAGGCACAGGCATATCAGACACCGGTGCAAAGGTAGATGACACGCCTGAAAACATGTCGTAGCCGAACAGTTCCAGTTTGTCTTGTACGCGCTGCTGCTGGATTTCCTCTTCCAGGGTAACCGGGCGCAGCGATTCCGTTACGTTCTGTTCCAACTGACTGGGCGTGGTGGCTTGTTGCATGTTGCTGTCTTGTACAATTACCTGATAGCGGGTGGTATCTTGTGATGAATCGGCAGATTGTGCGGTTAATAAGGCCTCACGGCGCTGTTGCTCTTCCAGCGTGGGTACCATCACGCGCTCTACCTGTGCATGGCTCACGCCGCTTACTGTAACCGCACCCAACAGGGCTAAAATCCACTTGTTTAATTGTTTCATGATGAAAATCTCCAGGAGCGGTTTACTGAAAACGCGGGCAGCCTCTGTAATCAACAATTTTGTGAGCAGGTGTGGCAGGACACAGGTCCTGGTAGTCATAAATGCCGTCGTTATCTTCGTCGGCCGGGCCTCTGAACAGCACTGATTCCACAAAGTTTGCCATGTTGCTGGGTTGAGCAACTTTATCTACCGCTGATGAGAAGCCACAGCTGTCAGCATTTTCCAGGCGGCTGCGTGACAGACGGTTGCCTACACCCACAGTGTAAAAGCACAAGCCTGAATGACTTTGCGGCCAGGCAATTGCACTGGCCTCTGGCACTACCACATGGGCATTGCGTCCAAAGGTGGTACGCTGACGCATACGCATGACAGCCAGTTCAACAGATTCGTCGATTTGGGCCCATTCAGTAACCAGTACCACAGCGGACGGTCCGGGCAGATTGCCAACCAGCTCAGACACAAAATCAATGGCAACCGACAGTGATTTCACCTGAATATGCTGCGCGGTGCGGTGACCCGACAACAAAAATTCAAGTTCATTGGGGAAGCGCGTGGCAATGGTCAATCTTGCGTCAAGTGGCGCATAAAGCTGTAATGCAGGTTCATTGTTATAAGTCACAATGGTGCTGCTTATCGGCTGGGTAGGCATGGTTTTTACAAAACGACGCACCACTTCCTTGGCGTAAAAGCGGGTATCCAGTCCTTGAGCTGAGTCGTTCAACGATGCGCTTTGATCCACTAGAAATACCAGATGTTCAACTCGGGGCTGTAAACGCAATTGCATGACGCGTGCATCAATTGGCATGGGATTGAAGATGTGCTGCGACTGACGATAAAGACGCAGGTCGTAGTCATCGACACTAGTCATATTGTCGTGTCTTGGAACATGAACCAGGTTCTCTGTAGCAAAGCAGCCAGACAGCATAGCTACCAGCAGCAGTGAAAATACGATTCGGGTCTGGGTTTTCCAGCTCATCTTTTTCCATCCTCGAAGCACGGTAAATGGCTTCAAAAAAACATCTCAGATGGAATGTATTCAGCAAGAAGCAAACCGGCCTGATAAATTAGCCTGAAATAGGGCGTGTTAATGTTGTATGTATATGAATTAGCGAAATTATTTTTTTCTCGACGTTTTAATGGGAAATGTTGTGTTCACAGGCGCATTCTTATTTTGCAAAGAGAATTGCGGATATTTCATGGGTTTTGCAGCGGTATTCGCATATTGCAAATAGCTCTGCAAAAAGACGTGATTTCAGGCAATTAGCCCAATCAGTCTGCAGGCCGCAGTCTGATTGGCACGTATACACTCCGTACCGCGTTGGTACAGTTCTGGCACTGACCCTTTTGCAACAGCGGGAACAAGTTCGTTGTTGGCGTTCAAATTACGCGCTCAGCTATTTGTGAGTAAAACAGGAGGTGTCTGTGCCAGACGTATTTATTTTGGGCTTTACCAAATGTGCAACAACCAGTTTGTACAACCAGTTGATGCAACATCCTGATGTGTCGAAAACCAAACGCAAAGAGCCCCACTTTCATTTTGCCAAGGTGATGGGCAACCACTTTGCCGGCCCCGCCGACAACGACACGGTGAGTCAGATGTTTGTTACCGATGAATCGCAGTATCAATCACTGTATGAACCTGGAAAGCTGTCAATCGACGGGTCTGCCATGTCAATTGAACATCCTGGTGTGCTGCAACATATCAACGCACAATTTCCCTCTGCAAAGTACATCATTATGTTGCGCGACCCGATTGAGCGCGCATTTTCTGCGTATGCGCATCTGGTTCGCGACGCCCGGGAAACCTTGTCGTTCAGGGAGGCAGTAGAGCAGGAGTTGGCAGGGGCTCGCGATCGCTATTTGCCTATCTGGCGCAATTTGCAATCCAGTCGGTTTGTTGAGGCAACACAGTACGCCCGACAGTTGTTGGGCGATCGCCTGATGGTGGTGAGTTACCGTGATTACGCCAAGGATAATCAGCGGGTAATGGACGTGGTTGCCGGGTTTATTGGCCTGTGTTCGATTACCTGGCAACAAGACTTTGCCAACCGCTCCGGCGTGCCTCACTCCAAAGTGTTGCAAAAAGTACTGATGCGCAAATCCTTCGCCAAGAGCCTGTTTGTAGCAGCGTTTCCTGAGAAGTTTGTCACATCGATGAAGCGCGCACTAATGGAACGCAATACGGGTAAAAAGCCAGAGCTGTCTAATGAAGACAGGGCGTACTTTCTGCAATTGCTCAACGATGAGAAGAGCAAGATATTGCCAAATACCCCTGACACTCAGTTGTTGTCGGCGTTGTATCAACAATGAACGACACAAAGCAAGTCTCTATCGTACCGCATATTTTGTTCGGGATGTTTTGTCTCGAACTGTTTTTCCTGTTTGTGAAAAAGATAAGCCTTGCTTTGTATGGTCCATTCGATCTGATTGAAAAACTGTTCCCCATTATCGCGATTGGCCTGCTGGTAACCGTTATTAAACCCAGGCTCAATTTTTACTGGTGGCTGTCGCTGGCGATGTACATTGGCTATTTGCTGTATGGCGTTCTTATTTCGCTGGCGAATCAGAAAGGCATGAAGATCATTTTGGTTCAGATGTATCACGAGCTCAAATTCTTTCCCATGATGATGCTGTTCTCGGTTGCCAAGTGTGAAGAAATCTGGACCCGCCGCACAGTGAACGTGATCAAGCCGCTTATTTTTCTATGCATTTTACTGATTGTTTTTCAGGCTGGGGCATCCGGTGCTTACAACGCGCTGTTTTCCAGTGGTGGGCATTTTGAACCCGGACATTTCGGGGGCATGTTATTACCCCGGTTTGTTGGTTGGTTCTGGCATCCCGGGCAGTCTGCCTTGTTTTTTACTATTGCCGCTGTGCTTATCAGTGTGGAGTACCGTCGCGGCAATATCCGCTTTGGTTACTCGATGATCTTCATTTGCATCGTATTCGTGTTCGTTGCTATCCAGCGCCTTGAGCTGATGCTGATGTTTATGGCGCTAATGGCGCTGAAAGTGCAAAACGCACTCAATGTAGACTACCGCCCGTTGCTTGCACTCATTGTGTTTGCGTTTTTCACCTGGCTCATTGCCTACCTGTGTATCGACAAAAACAACGTGTGGTATGTGCTTGAAAACTTCGAGTCACCCCGAGTTATTTTTCTGGTCGAGGCAGTCTTTGAATTATTCGACAGCAATTTTTGGGGCGGCGGTTGGGGCACCATTGGCAGCCATGCAGCGGCCGATGTGGCCAAGGTTTACGAATATAACGCCATGAAAGATTTATGGTGGATCCAGTTGGGCCAGTATTTCTACGATACCTACTGGCCGCATGTTATCGGCGAAACCGGTATTCCCGGCTATTTTCTGCTGCTACTGTCCATGACCTTCATGGTATGCGCGCTCAAACGCCCGGAAGCCAGCCTGTTGTTATTTTTGTTGTTGTTAACCAGTGCGCTGTCTTCAAACGCCCAATCACTTTACCACCTGACCATTTTTGGGTGGTTTATTACGTTGCTGGAAAGCGATCCGAATGGATGGCGCAAAACAGCGCGACAACCCGTTTCAAATCACGTTGGCATTCCTGCCGGAGGATTATCATGAACACTGTAACTGAACGCAAAGGCATCGCCGTTGTGGGTACCAAGGCCAAAGGCGGTATTCACGCCGTTATTGAGAATCATATCCAGGCCGGGGTATACGACGATTACGATCTCTATCTGATTGCATCCCACGACGATGGCGGCATGATTAAGCGTTTTTATACTTATTTCGCAGCGCTGGCTTCGCTGCTGAGCTTGTTATTCAGGGGGAAGGTGTCTGTTTGCCATTTACATGGCTCACACAAAGGCAGCATTTACCGTAAGGCCCTGTTTATTTTTGTATGCCGCTTGTTTAAGTGCAAAGTCATATTTCACCTGCATGGTTCGGTGTTTGCCCGCACCTACGACAGTGCTGGTGGGTTTTACCGGGGACTGGTGAAATACGTTCTCAACGGCGCAGACAGCGTTTTTGTGTTGTCGCAGTACTGGGCAAACTATGTTGGATCCATTGCGCCCGACGCTGATATTCGCATCATTAATAACTTTCCCTCGCCAGTATTTGAAGGGCTTTTTCATGAACGCCGTTTCAGTGCCAATGCGGTAACTAAGCTGCTGTTTCTGGGGTATATCGGACAGCGCAAAGGTATTTATGATTTAGTGGACGCAGTAGCGATATTGAAAGCGCAAGGCGTTACTGGGTTCACAATAACCGTTGGCGGTAACGGCGAAATTGAACAGCTAAAAACGCTGATAAAAGAACGCGATCTGTGTGCGTATTTCGACGTGATTGGCTGGGTAACCGGTGAGCAAAAGTACCGCTTGATGAACGAATCGGATGTACTCTTGTTACCGTCTCACAATGAAGGTTTACCCATTGCAATATTGGAAGCCATGTCTGCCGGACTGGCGGTGATCAGCACTACCGTGGGTGGTATTCCTGAAGCCATCCCCAACGACCAAACCGGGCTGTTAATTGAACCCGGCGATCAACAAGCGCTGGCATCCGCGATTGCCAGATACATTGCAAACGCAGGGTTAGTTGAGCAGGCGGCACGCTGTGCCCGTCAACGATATGATGCGTCGTATTCATCAGCAGCGAATCTTCAAACCATCAGATCAGTATTACGTGGATTGGTGAATTTAAAATTGTCTGCGGTTTTATAATGCTACAGAGTAAATTGACGATATGAATACCTTAGTGTCAGTGGTCATTGCTGCCTACAATGCCAGCCAAACCTTACCTGTGGCAATTGAATCGGCATTACAGCAACAAGGGTGTGATGTTGAACTGCTTATTGTAGATGATTGTTCAACCGATAATACCCTGACCATTGCCACTCAGCTTGCTATGCGCGATAACCGAATTCGCGTGTTTCAAACGCCGGATAACCGCGGGCCTGGTGCGGCTCGAAATCTTGCATTATTGGCAGCCAAAGGACAGTGGATAGCAGTACTGGATGCCGATGACAGGTTTGCCCCTTACCGCCTGGCTACGTTACTTGCTGTCGCCCAGCATCAGCGGCGGGATATGGTAATCGACAGTTACTATCTTACTAAAGCCGGAGAGCACATACCTTCAGGCTCCCGGTTTACATCGCTGTGTTCCCAAGCCGACATGCGTTCAGTTAGTGCAACCGATTTTGTGAGTCTGGGGCTGGGTTCCACAAAACCGCTGATCCGCACAGTGTTCCTGCGTTCACATCAGCTCAGGTTTAACCCCGCTATAAAATGCGGCGAAGATTTGTTGTTATATAGTCAGCTTTTGATCGCCGGCGCTTCCTGTACGTTTGTGAATTTGCCCTTATATTACAGAACCGAATCAGCGGGATCGCTGAGTAGAAAAAACAAAGTGCAGTCGCTATCGGCATTAGCTAACGCACTTATATTACTGCATAACAGTGTTTCGAAGACCTCGCTTTCGCCTGGCACGCTTAGCAAAGCCATTGGATATCGTATGAAAGTAACCAATGATGCTCTTGCTGCTGCGAAATGGCGGTATTGGATGGCCAGCCCCCGTACCGCACCACTTCCATCACTTCGTAACGCCTTCGAACTTATTCGCCATGTGTGCTTTCGCAAAGTGCGATATGCCACAAAATCGCTCTGAATACTGCGCGTTTTGCATTCTGCATACGGGTATTTTAAAAACCATTCCTGATTTGCGAAAAATTCTGAAGTGATAATTCCGAATTCTGTTAACTCATTGTATTTAAAGGTATAAAAAGTTGGCTCGCCCTATGCAAAACCTATGGTGTCGTTAGTACAGCAACTGTATTAACCCTTGTTAATACTGGAGTCACACCATGAAAAACAAAAAAATATTAGCAGTAGCTTCTCAAGGCGGCCATCTCATTCAATTGTTAAGACTGAAGCCAGTGCTTGACCGTTTTGATACCAGCTATGTATCAAACCAATATCGCGAAGGCATGGGGAAAGACTTCTCCCTGGTCACCGATGCCAACGGCGATGAAAAATTAAAACTTATTCTTCTCTTTTTGCAGATGAGCTGGCTGATTATCACCAAGCGTCCTGATGTGGTGATTTCCAGTGGCGCAGCACCGGGATTTTTTGCCGTCATGCTGGGCAAGCTCATTGGCGCGAAAACTATCTGGTTAGACAGCATCGCCAATGCTGAGGAGTTATCTCTGTCGGGTAAAAAAGCCGGTACATTCGCTGATTTGTGGTTAACGCAATGGCCAAATCTGGCGTCGCCAGCCGGCCCTAAATATCAGGGGAGAGTACTATGATATTTTTAACTGTTGGCACTCAATTACCGTTCGACCGTTTTGTTGAAATTGTTGATAACTTTGCGGCAACACACCCGGAAATAGAAATTTTTGGTCAGATTGGTGAAGGCAGTTATCAACCCAAGCACTTTGAGTATTGCGCATTTCTGGATGAGCACGCTTACAAAGCGCAGTTCGATAAGGCGTCGTTGATCCTGGCCCACGCAGCTATGGGATCCATCATTACGTCATTAATTGAGTCTAAACCGGTTGTTGTGTTTCCGCGTCGCGCGTCGTTAGGTGAACACAGGAACGAGCATCAACTGGCAACGTGTAAAAACTTTGAATCGCTGGACGGTTGTTATGTTACGTATGACAAGGCGCAGCTACTGTCTACCCTCGATGACGTAACCAATTTACACGGTGGGCATCTGGGTCTTTATGCTAACCAGGAATTACTGAATAGCATCGAAAAATTCATTCTGGCGTGATGTTGGAAGCGACTCCTATGGTAAAAACACTCAACTGGCGGGCTTATCTTTCTGAGCCAGATATGCGCGACATGTTGCTGGGTAGTCTGGCGGGGCTGCTGGTAAAGGTGCTGGCAGCGATCAGCCTGTTCGCAATGAACGTCGTGGTAACCCGAACCATAGGAGCCGCCGAAGCCGGACTTTTCTTTTTAGCCTTTACCCTTATTACCATTATTGCCACCGCTGGGCGCATTGGTTTAGATCAGGCGGTTGTACGTTTTATTGCCAGCGATGTCGCAAGTGGAGGCAGTAAACAAACATACAGTGTGTTCAGTAAAGCTATCCAATGGACGCTGGCGGTAACGCTTGGACTCTCTTTGGTATGCTGGCTAGGCGCGGAGTGGCTGAACAATAACGTATTTGAGTTACCTGGCTTTGAAATGGTGTTCAGAACGATGTTGTTCAGTGCACCATTTATGGCGTTGTATCTTATTCACGCCCAGGCGTTGCAGGGGCTTAAGAAAGTATCCCGCGCGATGCTGGTGTCCAGTGTGGTGTTGCCAGTTGGTATATTGCTACTCATTTTATTAATGCCAGTAAACAATGCGAAAGCGCTGAGTGACTATGTTGTTTTCGCCAGTGTGCTCACACTCGCTACCGGTTGGTATTTTTGGATGCAGTCTGCGCCTGAAGCAAAGGGGCAAACGCCTTTTTCTTCGGCATTGTTGCGCGCAACCTGTATGCCACTTTGGACAGTAGCCATAGTGCATCAGGTTATTCAATGGTCTTCACAGCTGTTGCTGGGTGTATGGGAAAGCGCTGAATCCGTAGCCTATTTCGCCACTGCACAACGCACCGCTATGCTCACCAGCTTTATCTTGTTTGCCGTTAATACCATAGCCGCCCCCAAGTTTGCCGCCATGCATTCCACAGGCAATATGCCGGGAGTTAAACGGATGGCACTGATTTCAGTGCGGATCATGCTGGCGGTTTCGGTACCGGTTACGCTGTGTATTTTATTATTCCCGGCATGGCTGATGAGTGTATTCGGTGAAGAATTCAGGCAAGCTGCCCCGGCGCTTGTGATCTTGGCGATTGGCCAGTTTATTAACATTGCCACTGGATCGGTCGGGTATCTGCTGAGTATGACAGGTAACGAAACGAAAGTGCGTGACAACGTAGTAATTAGCGGCGTTGTCACCGTTGTGCTGGGGATCTTCCTCATTCCTTCATTTGGCGTAATTGGCGCATCGATAGCCTATGCGTGCGGGGTTGCTTCGCAAAACCTGCTGGGTGTCTATCAGGTAAACAAGCACCTGGGATTTAATACCCTGTGCTTCTGGAGAAGTTAGTTAACCGTCAGTTAACCGTCAGTTAACCGTCAGGCAAGATGCCTGTCTGCTAATACACGCTCCCTTTCTTAACGATAACGATGTCATAGCTTGATCGGTGATATTGGGCTTACTAGTCTTTCTGCTTTTCATCTCAAATTAAAATGCGACGAACTGCTTTGTTTGTGATTGACAACGATGTCGGTGGGGGGTATTTTGCACTCAATTTATACATTTTGTTAACAAAGCTAACAAAAGGTTGTTGGGTTACACAAGCCGTGCAGCGCAGCGAGTTTTTAATAAACACAGAGTTGAATATGTCAAAAAATACATACGATGCCATTGTCGTTGGTTCAGGGATTAGCGGCGGCTGGGCGGCAAAAGAGCTGACCGAAAAAGGGCTGAAGGTACTGATGCTTGAGCGCGGCGAAAATGTCGAGCACATCAAAGACTACACGAACATGAATAAAAACCTGTGGGATTATCCGCACCATGGTCGTCCAAGTCTGGAAGCACTGGCAACTGAACCGAACATGGCGCGAGGCAAAGGCTACCCGTTTAACGAGCCCACCATGGGCGCCTGGGCAAGTGCTACAACGGCACCGTATGTTGAGAAAGAACCTTTTCAGTGGTTTCGTGCCTATCAGGTTGGGGGCCGTTCTCTGTTGTGGGGGCGTCAGTCATACCGGTTAAATCCGGCAGACTTCGAAGCTAACGGCAAAGAGGGCATTGCGGTAGATTGGCCGATCCGTTATGAAGACGTTGCGCCCTGGTACTCCTATGTAGAAAAGTTTGCTGGTATCTCCGGTAATCGCGATGGTTTGGACGTGTTACCTGATGGTGAGTTCCTGCCCGCTTTTGCGTTTAACGCGGTGGAGAAGGATCTGCAGGCACGCCTGAAAAAGCAATACAAAGGGGCGCGACACATCATTATGGGCCGCACGGCACATATTACTGAATCACGTCCTGAACAGGGGCGTGTAAAATGCCAACACCGCGATAAATGCTGGACCGGCTGTCCGTTTGGCGGCTATTTCAGTACACAGTCAGCTACCCTGCCAGCCGCACTCAAAACCGGTAATCTGACCTTGCGACCACTGTCTATTGTTAAAGAGCTGATTTACGACAAAGACAAAAAGCGCGTAACCGGTGTTGAAATTATTGATTCTGAAACTGGCTTAACCGAAGTGTTTCACAGCAAAATTGTCTTCCTGAATGCGTCTGCGCTTAATTCAGCCTGGTTGCTGATGAATTCTGCGCGCGATCTGTGGGACAACGGTCTGGGATCCAGTTCTGGCGAGTTGGGGCATAACGTCATGGATCACCATTACATGCTGGGTGGCGTGGCCGAAATTGACGGGCATCTCGACAAATACGTGTATGGCCGCAGGCCAACGGGTTTCTATATTCCGCGATTTGCCAACTGGGGGGACGATAAACGCGATTTCCTGCGTGGGTTCGGATTCCAGGGTAACGCATCGCGTTCCGACTTCAGCCGCAACGCTGATGAATTAGGCATTGGCGCCAGTTTAAAAGACGGTTTAAGTGAGCCTGGTCCATGGAGCGTGAGTACTGTTGGGTTTGGTGAAATCCTGCCAGACCACCGCAATAAAGTATCGCTTAACCACGACGTGAAAGACGCCTGGGGACTGCCGGTACTGGAAATGGATGCCAAAATCCGCAACAACGAACTGAAAATGCGTAAAGCCATGAAAGAAGACATTGTAGAGATGTTTGATAGCATTGGTTTAAAGAACGCGATGGCCTGGGAATCTACCTATCATATGGGTAAAGGGATCCACGAAATGGGCACCGCACGCATGGGGCGGGACCCGAAAACCTCAGTGCTTAATAAGCACAACCAGGTGTGGGACGCGCCAAACGTGTTTGTTACCGACGGTGCTTGCATGACGTCATCGTCTTGCGTGAACCCATCTTTAACCTATATGGCACTGACTGCCCGGGCGGCGGATTTTGCCGTGGAAGAACTGAAGCGGGGGAATTTGTAATGAATCGTCGCGACCTCTTAAAATTTATTGCTACCGCCACTGGTGCCAGCTTCGTGTGTTCACCTGCCATGGCAGTGTGGCAGACGCAGCCTGCATTAACTGCCGTGAAAGACGCAGGTCTCAGTGAGAACACGGTGGCGCTGATCACAGAATTGTGCGAAACCGTGATACCTCGCACTGACACGCCCGGAGCCAAAGAAGCGGGTTTGCCAGCGTTTTTCATTGGTATGCTTCGCGATTGCTATACCGCTGAACAGCAAGCGCTGATGGAAGCCGGGTTTAACCATATTGATGTTCGGAGTCAGCAGCAATTTGGCAAACCGTTTGTAGCGTTAACGCAATCACAAAAAACAGCGTTGGCGAGTGAGCTCGATGCTGAAGCGCTGGCGTTTAACCGGGGCGAACAAACGGCGTGGAAGGGGGATGAGTACGAAGGACTGCCCCATTATTTTACGCTGTATAAACAGCTCATGATATTTGGCTTCTTTACGTCAAAAGTAGGCGCAACAGAAGTACTGCGCTTTTCCGAAGTGCCTGGAGACTACCGGGATATTCCTTACAAAAAAGGGGATAAAGCGTGGATGACCGTGTGGCCATTATAAGGAATCAGGAACAATGAAAAATAACAATCTGCTAAAAGCCATGATGGTTGCAAGTGTTTCGTTAAGTGCACTGTTTACCACGCATTCTACTCTGGCTGCCGAAGCGCTCACCGACTGCTCACTGCGCGATGTGCCATTTTCCAGTTCGTTGCCAGCATACGACGTAGTAATGCGACCCAAAGCTAAAGCTATTGTAGATCAGTATTATCCAGGCGTACTGGCGGCTATGCCAGCCTGGATTTTAAATGAATCCATGCCGTCGTTCAGCACACTTATTACCCTAGATCAGCTGCTGGAAAGGGCCGGTGTGAAAGATGACGACAATGCCGCTGCAATGCGAAAAGCGTTGGCTGAATTACCGGTTACCCGTGAAGACAAAATTGCACGCTGTGCGCGCTTCGACGCAGAGCCGGTGTCGTTTGAATTAGGTGATGAGCCAATTCAGGTCCTGATTTACCAGAAAATCAATGGTTATGATCACGGAGACTCTGTTACTACGGCAACTGCAAACCTGACTAAGCTGGCCAAAGAGATGGGTTATGGCGTGTCAGTCAGTGCCAAGGGCAGTGCATTTACTTCGGAAAACCTGGCAGATTTCGACCTGGTAATCTGGAACAACGTTAGCGGCGATACGCTCACGGTGTCTCAGCGCGAAGCCTTCGAAGATTACATGAATAACGGCGGCGGTTTCCTGGGCATTCACGCATCAGGCGGCGATTCGGTGTATTTTTGGGACTGGTATCGCGATGTGCTGATTGGCGCACAGTTTATTGGCCATCCTTTGGGGGATAACTGGTTTCAGGACGCATCGTTGGATGTAACACATCACGACACCGGGGTGGCCGACGGCATTCCATCGCGTTGGGTTTTAAACGATGAGTGGTATTCGTTCTCTGATAGTGTATCTGCCAAGGGGTACGACATTGTGATGTCGATTGATGAAAGCACGTACACGCCGGGCAAAGAACTGGAAATGGGTAAAGATCATCCGCTGGTCTGGACACACTGTATTGGTGCTGGCAGAGCGATGTACAGCGCCATTGGTCACCGCAAGGAAGTGTACAATGCCGAGCACAACATCACCTTGCTGAAAAACGGCATGAAATGGGCCTCAGGGCAGGGAAATGATACCTGTCAGTAACTACCCAGCTCAGAGAGCTAGCTTTGGAAACCACGGGTAACCTGAGCATCTAATCCATCCAGGCCCGGCTTTGACCGGGCTTTTTTATTACAATCACCCCAACTAATTTTCTAAGTAGAGCAGCGTTCGACTGGGTTTGTGCTCTGCTGCATAAGTAATATTCACATGCGCAGCCCGATGCAAATCAATTACATCAGATTTATTCACTGTTTCATAAAGTTTATCCGGTACGGTCAGTCGTCCATGTGACGTTATCAGGCAGTATTTAGTTTTAGCCCGGTTGGAGGTTTCGGTTATTTTATCGTTTATACGTACTTGTGTTACCGATTTAGCGCGAAGCGATTTAGTGAAGTGGTTATATTCGGAGAGCGCGCGAAGTAACCGATAAGTCTTGAATATCAAATACGCACCCAAAGGAAAGGTAAAGATAATCAGCCCTGTGGTAAATACCGTTATGCACATTGCGTAATGTCTGGCAGTAATACCAGTGCCAAGGTATGTAACAGGTAAAATCCAGCGTTAAAATATGCTGCGGCTTGTAAAGTAAAATGCCTGGCGCAGCAACCATGTCACTGCTTTAAATCATTATGCCTTAGTCTTCTTGTCGCAGATGACTATGACTTCTTTACCCACTTAAGTTCAGCTTCAATGTGGTCGATCTTTATCTACACTGTGACTTCTGTTATCGCGCAAAATTCAATCGGGGAAATTGACTAAGTTGCGTGAGAACCTGTATCGACAAAAAAGTTGGCGGCACGGTGGACACTGTTAACGCTGCCCACACTAAACTTGCACAATTGGTGTAACCAACATGAGCTCACATAAATCCTTTTATATGGTGTGCGGTATTGGGGCTGTGGCGGGGATGGTTGGAATCCTGCCGCTCCCGCTTAGCTTAAAAGCGATACTGTTGATAGTTGTGTTGTGTGCGCTGTTTTTGATAAAAACGGATGACGGGGATAAATAACGCCTTTGGTGTTGTTTATCCCATTAACTGCCTTGAATACGTAAGCGGAAAAATATTGCTACAACATGTGCTTCTCGTACTCGGAGGTTATTTCTACAGATGATAAGGAATCAAAAGCTATCTGATGTTTACGAAGCCAGTTTTCGGTAATACAAGCATAGCCACCTGCAGCCCAACCGTCGCCCCAACTGTTTGCCGTTACCATGCAGTAGTCCCCTTCATTCATGCTTGAAGGTAACCGAATATAGCCAACAAATAAGATGGCATGGCCCCCCGCGTGACTGTCTGTTTTACCGGAATACTTTCCTATATTACCTGCAGTGATAATGGCATCTTCATAAAAGTTGTCGCTGAGTTTAACACCAGCCATTACCGGATGATTTGCCCTGATTTCCTGCAAAGCCTGGTTTAATGTTAATTTGTGCTGAAAGGCACCTGAACGAATGCCTGGCTTAAACTTACAAAACCCCAGAGGCGTTTGTGTTTCGTTAGTTGAGATGGGTAATGCCACATAAGGACAGTTAGCTTCAGATAACACCCCCTCGCTGTTTTGCTTACTATTTAGCAGCCCATCGGTAAACCAGGAGCCACTTTGCTTGTCGTTACAGGGCGATTTTTGACATGAAGGTTTACTTAACCAGTAGAAATGTTGTTCCGATAAATCCGCCGCAATATCACGTTGTATCAAAACAGTTTCCATGGCTCTGACGCCAGCAAATGCCGCGCAGGTTCCCCTGAAAGCCTGATTTTTTATGGGTACATCCATGGCATTGGGGATCACATAGAACTCACCGGGTCGCATACTATCAAGGGGATTAGAAACGGCGCTGACCATTAATGGTGAGCTAACAGTAAGAGCTTGTTGAGCCTGGGCTTCGATATCAATAGTTGCGCTCTTATGCTTGTCTATATTTTTGACGTATTGTTTTTTTGCCTTCGCCCATTTGGCTACCGTTTCATCATATTCTTTCTGCCACGCCGCCTTGGTGTCGGCATAGTCTTTTTTCATTTTCTGCTTCATTTCCTCATAGCTGAGATCAGATGAAAAAAAATCATCGTCTTCATCGTCACCGAAAAAATCGTCTTCTTCGGGTTCAGGCTCGGGCTTTGGTTCAGGTTTTGGCGTGGGTTTCGGTTCGGGCTCAGGCGCTGGCTTAGGTTTAGGTGTCGGCTGAGGCTCTGGTTGCGGGGCTGGGGTCGGTTTTGGCATGTCCTTGTCATCATCGGGCAAACTCATCCCCATTTGGGAGAGCAGATTCTGCATCACGATGGAGGTCCGCGTGGACATGGGTACGTTGTGCGTTGACGGGAGTGTTTTTACCTCCTCTGCCAAGGCCGGCGAAAAAGCCAGTAACCCACTGAACAACAATAATGAGGCATCGACGTGTTTAGTAAACATAATTCTTCCCTGAACCGACGTGATAGAAATTAGCACTGTCATAATTGAAAAAAAAATGTACTATAAAATGCTTAAATAATCGACAACTATTCCAGGGTGGATCATGGCCGTTGACGACAGTGGAAAGTCATTCATAAAACGGTGTTTACAACGCAAATTATGGCTGGTTGTTTGCCTTGCTATAATCAGTATCCCAGCAGTAGCCAAAACCACTGAGCGCGACGTGTTTTTTGCCGGTGTGTCGTTTCTTGGCTCTTACGCCATGGTTGAAGCCAATTACCCCGCCGGCCTGAAACTCAATAACCCGTCGCAGGTTGGCCGCGACAATACGCTGGACAATCGCTTTCTTACCTACTTACAAGCGCAGCCACCCGTTCATTATCAGTTGAATACCGGCCTGGCAAATTTACGTCGTTCAGAGAGTGTGGTGGTTAGCCTGGCCATAGAAAGTGAAAAAATCAGCCAGGAAGTGATTGGCCGGAACCGAAAGATTATTTTCGAAGTTGGCGCTCAGTTATTGTTCATGGACTTTTCGAATATGACCCTGCTGGCCAATTACCCCATTGAACTGGCGATAAATCATATTGTACCCGCTGATATGCCGCTCCAGGACGATACCTTCAACGGTATGGAGGCTTTGTATTTTGGTCAGGATGGCGCAAGTGGCTTATTGCAGAAGGCCGCGCAGCTGGCGCAACAGGTTCAGCCCTTTGCTCAACAACGGATCCGTTTTCAGGTTGCCAGCGTGAGTACCCACGAGCAGGCCAAAGCGTGGTTTCCACCAACCCTCACGGAAGCGCAGTTCAACCAGCATATTGGACAGACCTTTACTGCGCAGCTTTCGTCACAGTACGGGCTTGCGGTGCTGCCTTTTGTTAAGGGTTATGCGGTGGGCAATAAAATGGCGGGGCGCTTCGCCAATGGTGATGTGTATAACCTTACCTTGCCAGAGCCTGATTATGAGTTTGTGATCCTGGTACGCGATTTTAAAAAGGTTGAACAGGATTCCAACTATCTGTTTGGCGCCCGTGTTGGCCTCAAGTTTAGTCATCGTTCTACCGGACGGGATTACATCAATGGCTTTTATCACCTGGCCGTGCCTAAACTGGGATCGGAGAATATTAGTGAAGCTGACGACTGGAGCCCATCTGAGGACGCGGTTGAATCGCTGCTCTCGCAATGGATACAGCAACTGAGTAGTCCTTCTGAAGCGTGGCACAAAATTCATGCGTCTAATAAAGCGAGTTTTAACGAGTTTAACCAGAAAAAGGAGTTGTTTAATGGTGAATAATGCATCCAAGGTAATGATTATTGTTGCACTATTTATTGGTGTATTGGGGATGTCGCCGGTGCTCGCTGTTGAGCAATCCGCCACTGCCAAAATAAGCTACGGCGGTTGGGGGCTGGATTCTGACGAAAAAAAGGAAGCAGAGCAAGCGGCGCTCCGTAAAGCCATTGAAACCTACATCGCTGAGGTACAGCAAGCGCATTTTCGAAATTATAAAAAAGTGAAGGCTGAAATTGATAAAAACATAGAAAGCTATTTTTTAGACTATGTGGTTACCGATGCTAACGAAGACAAAGACGACGATACCTATGAAGTAACCGTGCGAGGCACAATCAACGAACCCATGTTAATGGCAAAGTTGATTAGCAGTGGAGACGAAGTGGATATATCGAAACAAGCGTATTTAACCTTCGTTTTTGTTGCCAGAGAAATTGCCGAAACCACTTCAACAACGAATGAATCCACCAGCAATACCAAGTCTCAGGGTAAAGGTATTGCTCAGTCGGGTACAGACGAGACCACCGAAACCTTTAAATCCAAGACTGAAACAGCAAGCATTAAAACTGAGAATAAACGGATCAGTGACGTTATTTCCTATCGGGTGGCTACTGCAAACGAGGTGGATGTGGCTATGGGTAACGTGTTTACCAATGCCAACTATCTGGTGATCGACGCCGCCATGCTGGAAGAAGAAACCGACTACCTGCTGGACGTAAACAGTTTTATTGAAGACTACCAAACCGGAAATGATCTCAGCAGCAAAACCAAAGGCAATGCGTTAAAAGGGCTCAGAGGGCTGGAGGATCCTATTGATTATATGGCAATAGGTACACTGGATATTGATGAACAGCAAACCAACGAACAAACCGGTATGTATCGGATTTCGGTATCGGTAACCGGGCAAATTTTGTCGGTACGTCACCGCGGTGCTGCGGTGGCCAAAGTTGGGCCGGTGCAGTATTTCGGCGAAGGCCCTACACTCACTGTTGCCAAGAATAATGCCCTCAAACTCGCGGCTGAGGAAGCGGCTCAGGAACTGGTTGCCATGTTAAGCGGTAAAAATATTCGATAACCCGATACACACGATTCGAGGAGCAGAGGATGCGTAACACTATTTTTTATAAAAGCGTAATTGGCAGCATTGCCGTTGGTTTATGTTTGTCGGGGTGTGCCAACACTGAAAAAGGTAACGGTGGCAATGTGTTTTCCGGCGTTACTGATATGTTTGAAACATCGACTTCTACAACAACAGCACCAGCCTGGGCGAATGAGCCGCTCATTACCGCCGGGGAATGTAATTCTTTTACCATGGATAATGTGAGCAGCTTTATATCAACTTACGATTCGCAGCCAATGGGGCCGAAGGACAGTGCTGAGCTTGCTGGGCAAAAAGCCATGGATAAATATACCCTGGCAGCCGTGTTGGTGAATCGGGCGCAATTGTGTATGGCTCAGGCACTGGATTTGAAGGGGACCATTGAAACCCTGGAAAAAGAGCGGGAAATTCTGTTAAGTGGTACCAGTTTAAGCAAGGAAGAAATCGAAAAACACCGTGAATACTCAGCGCAGGCCAGTGCGGAAGTAAAGAAATTTACCAGCGAAATTGACACCATTGAGCCTGAAAAACGAGAATCACTTACCTTGGGTATCGCCACATTTTTAACCGGCTCTTACACTACCGTTAGAGTTACCGATGCAGTACAAACCTACATCCAAAGAACCTCAGACGACGTAAGCAGCAGCGCCAAACTTGCCCAAAGTCAAAATACGGTGCAAAGCTGGCTGGCCGCAGGCCAAAGTATATTCAGTAAAGCTTCCGGTGGGGGAACAGTCATTTATAACATCGCTTCAGGTATGACCGACCACGTGATGAGCCTTTACGATACCGGCAACTACTTTATGGAATTTGCTAAGAGTCAGGATCTTAATTTACCTGCCGACGCGACCAGTGGTTTTCTTTCCGAGTCTGACTGGGGTACTGAAGAGACATTATAATCAGCACCGCTATGCTGCAATAACGGTATCTGAAATCAGGCCTGAAGTGATAGCTCAGGCCTGCATGTTGGCTTAACACTTTGGTTAAGTGAGTGCAGTAAGGCAGAGTATTACATTTACCAACTCATACAAGACCTGCCAGTCAGCAAAGAGCGAATTGCGGTCACATTCACCAGCCCATCTAATATTTGAAACCACCCAAGTTCGTCATCCCTGAATCGCGGAGCGATTTCAGGGATCTCATCAAAAGGCTGGTTCACCACAAATAGACTTTTTCGCTTATCCAAATAAATCATTGGAAACTGGCACATGATCAGGTGTAAGGTATTGTTATTAATAAATTATGTTGGGAGTTCAGGGATGGGTAAGACTACGTGTTACTGTGAATTCTCTATAATAAGTTGTTAGATGCCTAGGGGAATCCAATATCAACCCTAAATTTAAAAAACTAATTGTTATTTTATTACTGGTCCCATCTAGTTTGTTTTGGCTGGTTTTTTCTGCTTTTGGACTCGCTTACTTCCAAATTATGGCCTTTGTCAGCATCGAATACTTCTTAATATGTTTGGCCTCTTGGAGTGGCGTTTTCTTTTGTATCTGTGCAATTCATGCTGCTAACAGTTACCCAAAAGTGACAAAATTCGTTGCGATTTCAGCTTTACTTGGAAGTGCAACACTTTTTGCCACTTTGTTGGTACTGCATTTCTCCTTCGAAATGCCCACAGTACACATTCTATCAATACCCGCTATCTTGTTGTTCTCGGGTGTTGCATTGCTAATTCA
>NZ_VHIP01000022.1 GCF_006494365.1 Aestuariibacter sp. GS-14 | reverse complement strand
TATGCCTCAGAGTGCACGTCGTGATCTAAGTCGTTTTTACTCACTCTGAGAGGGCAAACTTCTATGCGAATTGGTATATAAAGGAGAAGACCATGTCAATTGCCGATATGCGACGTCAGTACACGATGGGGCGGCTTACCGAAGAGGCATTGACCGAACATCCTATTGATCTGTTTAAGCAATGGCTGGGTGAAGCCATTGATGCCAAAATTCCTGATCCCACCGCCATGACAGTGGCTACGGTTGATGCCAGTGGACAGCCCTCGCAGCGCATTGTGCTGTTGAAAGATTACGATCACGATGGCTTTGTGTTTTACACCAATCTGGGCAGCCGCAAAGCCAAAGAGCTGGCTGTTAACCCGAAAATTTCGCTGCACTTCCCGTGGTTTTTTATGGAACGGCAAGTGCGTATTTGTGGCGTGGCCGAAAAGCTTTCCGTGGCACAAAATGCCAAATACTTCCTGTCGCGTCCCAAAGATTCCCAATTGGCGGCTTGGGCGTCGCAACAGAGTCAGCCTATTTCCAGCCGGGAATTGTTAATGACCCAGTTTAAGCAAATGAAAGACAAGTTTGCTAACAAAGATATCCCGTTACCGGATTTTTGGGGCGGCTTTAAAGTGAAACCTGCGCAGATCGAATTCTGGCAAGGCGGCGAACATCGCCTGCATGACAGGTTTGAATATCGCTTTAATGAACAATCCGGCTGGTCCACCCAACGACTCATGCCCTAGCGTCTGTGAGATAGACTGGCGATGATAGATTCTCATTGTCATCTGGACCTCGCTACATTCTCTGAAGATTGGCAGCAGGTTGTTCAGCAATCTATTGACAAGGGCGTTTCGCGGTTTTTGGTGCCCGGGACAACGTCTGCTGGCTGGGCTCAGCAAGTTACAATGGCTCAGGCAGAACCCCGGCTGGACCTGGCTTTTGGGCTCCATCCTTATTTTCTTCGCGACGTCCCCGACGCTAACCTGCAACAGCTTGATGAACTACTCAGTCATCGTCCGGCTGCGTTGGTGGCAGTGGGTGAAATTGGCATTGATGCCAGCCTGAATACGCCTGTTGATCATCAGATCTACACTTTTGAATCGCAACTGAATCTGGCAAGCAAATACGCATTACCGGTGGTGCTGCACCATCGAAAGTCCCATCACCTGTTGATTGAATCATTAAAACGATGCCGTTTTCAGCACGGAGGGGTGGTGCATGCGTTTTCCGGTAGTGTGGAAGCAGCAAATGCTTATATTGCCCTCGGATTTAAAATTGGAGTAGGGGGCACAATCACTTACCCTCGCGCTCAAAAAACGCGACAGACAATAGCACAGTTACCACTTAGCGCGCTTTTGCTTGAGACAGATGCGCCGGATATGCCCATGCAAGGCAGACAGGGGCAGCGAAACTCACCCGTTTATCTTACCGATGTGTGTCATGCGCTGGCTGACTTAAAACGCACCAGCCCAGACCATATCGACAGTGTCACCACTGCGAATTATTGCGAACTCTTCGGGCGATAAACAACCGACAAATAGCCAACGGTGTTATTGCTATAGGTAATGGGCCTGAATACCGACAGCAAGTCCGGCTCTTGCCTTACCATTTCTGCGGTTGTGTCAATACTGCCACTATATGCAAGTCTCTCACCTTCAGGGGTAAATACACTGGCCGATACCACAGATTCATCGAGCAATAAAATCGCCAGAATATGGCTGATATTATCAGCTTGCTTAGCAGCAACATCGCGGGAGAGCAGCGCAGCGTAATGCTGAGAGAGCGTTTCGGTTTGCGATGCGGGTGACGTCGGCTTTATTACTGCCATGCTGAAAATAAAACCAACCAGCAATACGGCAATCCCTGCTAGCCAGGAGCGACGAGACAGTTTCGTCATCGCTCGAAAAGACCTTTTTATGTATGTCATATAGCGAAAAACACTGAAATTAATGGAGTGGAAGGATTTCCCCTGCGGCCCTTATCCGTTAGGATTGTGCAATTTTTGTTGTCAGTCATACAGGACCCGCCATTTTGCAACCACACGTTATTGCTGAGCCAGTACTCAACAGTGCAGCTTTCCTTCGTTCTGTGTTAGCAGAGTATCAGAATCTTAGTTGGGATCAATCCTGCGCACAATTACAACAGGTCCAGGGCCGCAGTACCGATGCGCGTTTAGTGATCCAGAGTCAGGCGCTCACCCTGCAGCAGATTGCTGATATTCAGCAAAACCTGTCAGCCGCGCTGAGTATACACAGTTTCTCACTGCATCCGTTTGATGCGCTGCTCAATCATACCGTGGTAGTGGCTGCTGTTCAGCACAGCTGCGACGATGACGATCTGGTAAAGGCCGTGATAGCCAAAACAGCAGAACAGCATCATTGTGAGATCGCACTACTGGAACATACCCCAAAGCTGTCTGAGCCGGGGTTATTGGTAATGGACATGGATTCCACGGTAATTCAAATTGAGTGCATCGACGAAATTGCCAAGCTGGCAGGACTAGGAGAGAAAGTCGCCGCCGTTACGGAACGGGCCATGCGTGGAGAACTGGCGTTTAAAGACAGTCTGATTTCGCGTGTGGCCTGTTTACATGGTGTGCGGGTAAGTCAACTCGAACAAATCCGCAACAGCATTCCACTAATGCCTGGATTAGCCCGATTGCTGGATGTACTCAAAGCAAATGGTTGGAAAGTGGCAATAGCGTCTGGTGGATTTACGTATTTTGCCGGCTATCTTGAACAGCGATTGGGACTGGATGCCAGCCGGGCTAATGTACTGGCTGAAGAGGATGGCGTGCTTACGGGTACTGTGATTGGCGATATCGTCGATGCCGATGTAAAAGCGGTCACGGTAAAAGAACTTGCGGAACGGTGGGGCATTCCCATGCATCAAACTGTCGCAATGGGAGATGGGGCTAACGATCTTAAAATGATGGAAGTTGCCGCGCTTGGCGTTGCATTTGAAGCCAAGCCCATTGTGAATGCGCAGGCTGATGCGGCCATTCGCTATTCTGGGTTAGATGCCATGCTGGCGTACCTCAGTGTGTAAACCTTCACTGCCCTGATAGAGTAAAGCCAGTACATTATCAATGTGCTGGCTTTTTTGTTTGAGTGCTTATCCGCTTTTTAACAGTGCTTTGATGCCGTTAGGCTCAATGGCGTGCTGGCTGGGCGTTTGATAATTTTCTTCAATGACCTTGAGATCAAAGCCAAAGCGCAACAAAACCTGATCGGTAATATCAACAGCATGCACACACGCCCCGATACTCCATAACCGTTCTTCCAGCTCCTTCGCTCGGTGAATCGCATATACACCTATGTAGTTGATTTCCGATTGCAACATTTCAAGGTCGGGTTTGCCTGTGGTAGTTACAGATACCGACATGGCAATAAACTGGCCCTCCTTCAGAGTATCGGAAATAAACTGCTTTTGGGCGTCGTGCGAACTGAAGCGATGCTCGTAACGGGCATCAATGGCTGCACGGGGATCTTTTTCGGCGGGTTTAAACGCTACAAACAGTTCACGAATCACTGGCTGATGTTCAGTTTTAACCTGCTTTATGGCTTGTTGTATAAAAGGCGCATCAAGATGTCGATCGCGGAAGAACACTTCCAGATTGAGTTTGTTTTGTTCTGCAAAATGCCCGCACAAATTGCGTAGCCTTGGACTGATATCGCCCAGCACGCCTACTTGTGGATGGTATCGTCCGCCGGTCTTGGTTAATACAAATGCCAGAGTCGCGGGGTTTTTCGCATTAATGCAACGCAATGCGTGCCCGATGCCGGGTATTTCCTCTTCATCCGGGTACGTTTTAAGTGACGATTTATTGCTCTTAATTAATTCGGCAAAGAAGGTGCGGGCCGACAGACCCTCTTCTCCTGCAATCGTGCGTAAATGAAGAATGTTTTTATCACCGCTAACGTGAACTACCCGGTATTGCAAGTTGGATACGTCGAATTTATTGGTGAGTTCCTGTAATTTGGGGAACGCCAACACCACGCGCATGTTAATGTCGCCGTGGTATTCACCTTCAATTTCAATGCGCAGGCCGTTAATGGAGATATCTTCACTTACGCCATTGATGGTTTGACCCCGTGCATGAACATTGACGGTCGTTCTGAGTAAATAGCGGGTTTCCAGGCGCTGCTCATGAAATTTATAACGGAATGCTTTAACCG
The DNA here is from genome assembly GCF_006494365.1 of Aestuariibacter sp. GS-14. Taxonomy (GTDB): domain Bacteria; phylum Pseudomonadota; class Gammaproteobacteria; order Enterobacterales; family Alteromonadaceae; genus Alteromonas; species Alteromonas mangrovi. Next base: position 40,952 of record NZ_VHIP01000022.1, on the reverse strand, counting down.
GAAAAGGCGGGCGATTACGTGCATGCCCAAACAGTTTTAACGCTTTTAACTCACTGCGATCAATTTTAATCTGGCTGAACAGTAATTGTTCTGCATCGGACGTGATGTCACTTACCTGCACTATATGCGCGAGGTTTTTCAGTTTTGCCATAAGCCGCGGAGCGGGTAAGGCGTTTTGTCGCTTCACTTTGGTGCCCACATCGTCGGGCAGGGATAACGGCGCATAAGCCTGTTTGGGAGACATACCGCTTAAGCTGATTTTGAATACCCGCCAGCTCACTTTGCGGGCACCAAAACCCATAAATAAATTGTGGAGCCGTTCGTGCCGGGCTAAATCGATATGACTGGCGGAATAGAAATACACCCTGCCATTCTGAATATGGTTGAAACAGTAAATGAACAACGTGGGGATCTCGTCTTTACTTTCCATCAGGTATTGAATGCGTTCCTGATTAAGCAAATAACCCAGTCTGAGTTCGTCTTCTTCGTCATTCCAATAGCTAAGAATATGCCTGTTAAGTTCATTTGCCATGGCGAAACGGGGCAGCGCTCTGCCATCATTCACATCAATAAAAACAGGCAGGGTAGGGCAACTGGGCGAAAAGTACTGTTCGCAGGATTTGTTGATAATGGCGTCTACGGTGTTGTCCATGTTCACTTTGTAGCGACGCTTGTTGCCGTGTATAAATTTATCAATGAATTGATCAAATGACGGATTAGGGGCGTCGGCCAGGCGCTTCATTTGCAAAAACTGATGGTCGGGTCTTCGTGTAATACTCACAACCTGATATTTAATGGCCTGCTTTTTATCCAGCGAGTATTCGGTTTCAAGCCCCCTGAAATACACACCTATTTTTTCGCCTGGTTTAAACAGTTGTTCTTTGGAGAGTTTGATTTTTAATCCATTGGAGGAAATATCCACGCTCGTGGCGCGTAAACTGTTGTTTGTCTCAGTAAATATTTCCAGTGCCACCGCGAAGTTCATGCGCTCTTCGTTGCGCTTGGCGTAGTCGAGCAAGCCAATGTTGATTACATCAAACTGACTCAGGCTGTTTTTCGGCTTTTCGGCGACGTCCTGCTCTTTTTCGTTGCGGGCTTCGGCCTTTTCTCGGATCACACGAAAATTGTTTTCGGTAGCCATTACTGCTTCGTACACACCAAAGCAATACAATCCAAAAATGCGAACCTGCTGTTCAAACACCTCTATGGCAACATCGTCCAGATAGTGTTTAATGCTATCGAATTCGTACAGTTTACACTGACCATCAACCTGCCCACGCAAATCAATTGCACGCAGGCACGGTCGGGCGAGGCGTTTCACCTCCATTTTAATCAGGAAGCGTTTTTCTTTTGGAATGTGAGAGGCAATTTGCTGCAGAACCTGATTAAATTCAGGTTCCTTCACCATGGGTTTTAGCTGCTCTATTACCGCTGCATACTGAGATAAATCCTGATTCATATCCTTGGTCTTGCTGTGCACCCTGATGGTTTTTGTTATATTACCGTTTATATCGGCAAGCGCTTGATATTGATTAACAGGAAAGCAAAGGGAATACGCAGTGCGCTTTCCCTTTGCACCCGACACTCAATGTTTGTATTCGTTTTCCCAGATTAATACGTATCCTATAGGAAACCAACCAATTTTATGGCTAAAAGAAAAACAGCCTTTGTTTGCTCCGACTGTGGCGCTGAATTCCCCCGCTGGCAAGGGCAGTGCACCGAGTGCAAAGCATGGAATACGATCTCAGAATTTGTGGTGAGTCCGGCCAAAACCGTTGCCCGGGGAAACTTTGCTGGGTACGCCGGGCAGACTACCAGTCAGGTTCAGGTGTTAAGCGACATTAACGTGGAAGATCTGCCGCGTTTTAGCTCCGGTTTTAAAGAACTCGACCGGGTGCTTGGTGGCGGCATTGTACCGGGGTCAGCAATATTAATTGGCGGCTCTCCTGGCGCCGGTAAAAGTACCCTATTGCTGCAGGTTATGTGCAAACAGGCTGCCAGCAAATCTGCATTGTATGTCACCGGAGAGGAGTCGCTGCAACAGGTGGCTATGCGGGCCAAGCGTTTAGGCTTGCCCGATGACAAGCTTATGATGCTGGCAGAGACTAACGTTGAACTGATTTGCGATCTTGCGCTGAAGCAAAAGCCACAAATTATGGTAATCGATTCCATTCAGGTTATGCATGTGAGTGATGTGCAGTCGGCGCCGGGCAGCGTGTCGCAGGTACGCGAAAGCGCTGCGTATTTAACCCGGTTTGCCAAGCAGAATCACATTGCCATGTTCCTGGTAGGACACGTTACCAAAGACGGCAGTTTGGCAGGCCCCAAAGTACTGGAGCACTGCATAGATTGTTCAATGATGCTGGAAGGCGAAAGCGACGGACGTTTTCGTACCTTGCGCAGCCATAAAAACCGCTTCGGTGCGGTGAACGAACTCGGCGTGTTCGGCATGACAGAAAAAGGCATTAAAGAAGTGGGTAATCCATCGGCTATCTTTCTTAACCGCAACGAAAATCAGGCACCGGGTTCAGTGGTAATGGTGATTTGGGAAGGCACCCGCCCGTTATTGGTAGAAATACAAGCATTGGTGGACTATTCGCCACTGAACAATCCTCGTCGCGTTGCCGTAGGGCTGGAGCAAAATCGTCTTGCCATGCTATTGGCGGTAATGCACCGTCATGGCAACGTGCAAATGAACGACCAGGATGTCTTTGTTAACGTAGTGGGTGGCGTCAAGGTAGGGGAAACGGCCGCCGATTTAGCCTTGTTAGTGGCGATGATATCCAGTTTCCGAAATCGCACTTTGCCACGCGATCTGATTGTGTTTGGCGAAGTGGGACTGGCTGGTGAAATCCGTCCGGTACCCAACGGCAGTGAACGCTTGAGTGAGGCGGTAAAGCACGGGTTTAAACGCGCAATTGTGCCAAAAGCAAATGCGCCCAAGCAGCCGATTGAGGGGTTAAAGGTGATCCCGGTCACCAAGCTTAGCGAAGCCCTGGAGGCGCTGGAGTAACCCTTTGTTTAACTGTGGCCGGGCAGGGAATCGGCAATTCTGTCGAGCATGATCATCAGTTCGTGGGTATCCATGTCCTGTTCGCCACTATTGAGTAACAATACCCGGCGCAGTGCGCTTAAGTCATCCAGTGGAATATGGGTGAGTTTCATGCCCAGTACGGTAGCGGCAGGAGTGCTCACTGCTTCGTGTTGTACGTGCGTTATTTGACCGAATAGCGTAATAACCGGACTGTCTTCGTTGGGTTGAATAGTTAACGTGAGGGGGTGACTGATGTCCAGCGACATGTCGTTGTTCAGACGAACCCTGACGCCCTGTAACGACAAATCCAGAACCTGTACATCAAACACATCATCTGCGATGTTCAGCAGGCCATTCATATTAATAGCAAGGCGTTGAAACTGACGCTTTTCTGTCGACATTACTAACCTCTGAGTTTGGGTATTGGGCACGCAGCACAATTTCATGTGAGTCGTTGGCTCATAATAATAGCAAGTTTAGCAAAAGGTGCACCTGTTGCCTGAAAACGCATTTACTCAATGCACTGGTTTCGTTTTCCGCCGCTTACCACTGAATAAAAAAAGCCCCCGTCAACCTGGTTGCGGGGGCTTTGTTACTCTATCAACACACTTACTTGCTGATGCGCTTGTATTTCAGGCGGTGAGGCTCTACCACATCCTGTCCGAAATTGGCTTTTAACCAGGCTTCGTAATCGGTGTAGTTACCTTCGTAGAAGTTGATCTTGCCTTCGTCGCGGTAGTCGAGGATATGTGTTGCTACGCGGTCAAGGAACCAACGGTCGTGCGAGATAACCATGGCGCAGCCAGGGAATTCCAACAGGGCGTTTTCCAATGCGCGCAGCGTTTCTACGTCAAGATCGTTGGTGGGTTCGTCGAGCAGCAGTACGTTGCCGCCGGCTTTCAGTAATTTCGCTAAGTGAACCCGGTTGCGCTCACCACCAGACAAATCTTTAATGAATTTCTGCTGATCGGTGCCTTTGAAGTTAAAGCGGCTGCAGTAGGCGCGACTGTTCAGCTCAAAGTTGCCAATTCGCACAATATCCTGCCCGTCTGACAGTTCCTGCCATACGGTGTTATTGCCATTCATGTGATCACGGAACTGCTCAACGCTGGCAATTTTAACGGTATCGCCAATGGTAACGGTACCACTGTCAGGTTGTTCTTTGCCGGTTAATATACGGAACAGGGTAGACTTACCTGCGCCGTTGGGACCGATAATGCCCACAATCGCGCCTTTAGGTACGGTAAACGTCATGTCGTCAATTAACACGCGATCGCCGTAGGATTTCTTAAGGTGTTGTACCTCAATAACTTTATCGCCCAAACGTTCGCCTGGTGGTATAAACAGTTCGTTGGTTTCGTTGCGCTTCTGGTATTCACCGCTGGACAGTTCTTCAAAGCGTGCCATACGCGCTTTGCTTTTCGCTTGACGGCCTTTAGGGTTAGTGCGCACCCACTCCAGTTCCTGTTTAATGGATTTCTGACGGGCATTTTCTGCGCGTTCTTCCTGCTCAAGACGCGCGTCTTTTTGTTCAAGCCAACTTGAGTAGTTGCCTTCCCATGGAATACCGTGTCCACGGTCAAGTTCCAGGATCCAGCCCGCTACGTTGTCGAGGAAGTAACGGTCGTGGGTGATGGCCACAACGGTACCTTCGTAGTCGTGCAGGAAACGCTCCAGCCAGGCTACCGATTCCGCATCCAGGTGGTTAGTTGGTTCGTCAAGCAACAGCATGTCGGGCTTTTCAAGCAGCAAACGGCATAACGCAACACGGCGGCGCTCACCACCAGACAATTTACTGACGTCCGCATCCCAGGGGGGTAAACGCAGTGCATCGGCAGCGCGCTCCAACGCGTTTTCCAGGTTATGGCCGTCTTTGGTTTGAATAATGGCTTCAAGCTCACCTTGTTCTTTTGCCAGCGCATCAAAGTCGGCATCCGGCTCAGCGTAGGCAGCATAAACTTCATCCAGGCGCTTCAGTGCATGGGCGACATCGGCAACGGCTTCTTCTATGTTGCCGCGTACGTCTTTGCTTTCGTCCAGCTTAGGCTCCTGTGGCAGGTAACCAATATTGATGCCGGGTTGTGGTCTGGCTTCACCTTCGATTTCGGTATCCACCCCTGCCATGATGCGCAACAAGGTAGATTTACCCGCGCCGTTTAAGCCTAGTACGCCAATTTTGGCGCCGGGGAAAAAGCTCAGTGAAATATTTTTTAAAATCTGACGATTGGGCGGAACAATCTTTCCTACCCGGTGCATAGAGTATACGTATTGTGACATGCGATGTCCTAACTCAACAGAAAGGCACTATTGTAATCAAAGACCCTCGCAGTTGGTAGCGCAAGACAGCAGGAAAACGCCCAACCAGGTGCATTTTTTTGTAGCTCAACGCAGCCATCAGGCCAATTTTTTTGTACACTACGCGCAAAAGAGTCAGCCTGAACAGGAAAGGAAATTCAATGCAACAACAGCCCAAGGTGTTTACGCTCGCCGAACTGGCCGAGCAGGTGGGAGGAGATGTACAGGGAAATGGCGAGATTTCGCTAAGTGGCGTAAGTACACTGAGCAGTGCCACTGGTACGCAGATTTCATTTTTAACCAACAGTAAATACCGCCCGCAGCTTCAACATTCACAGGCCGGGGCAGTGATTTTACATGCGAATGATGCCGCAGATTGCCCTCTGCCTGCACTGGTACATAAAAATCCGCATGCAGCATTTGCTCGCATTGCGCAAATTTTCGATACCACACCAGGTGTTGCAGTAGGACAACATGCCACTGCAGTCGTGGCAAAGAGCGCGATTTTAGGCTCTAACGTAGCACTGGGCCCGCATTGCGTTATCGAAGATGGCGTTGAATTAGGCGATAACGTAGTGATTGGCGCAAACACTGTCATCAGTAAGAACGCTAAAATTGGTGCGGGTAGTGTTATTCACCCGAACGTGACCGTTTATCACAGCGTGCGAATTGGCAAGCGCGTGCGCGTGCATAGCCAAACGGTGATTGGCGCCGATGGTTTTGGATATGCCAACGATGCCGGCACATGGCTGCCGATTCCACAAACGGGGTCGGTGGTAATCGGTGATGACAGCCAGATTGGCGCATCCACTACCATAGATCGCGGCGCGTTGGACGATACCATCATTGGTAAAAACGTGATCATTGATAACCAGGTGCAAGTTGGCCACAACTGCGTAATTGGCGATCACAGCTGCATATGTGGTTCAACGGGGATTGCAGGTAGTACGCACATTGGCAAGTACGTGATCATTGCCGGCCACTGTGGCGTTAACGGGCACTTAACCATTTGCGATAAGGTGCAAATTACCGGCTTCACCATGGTAACCAGCGATATTAATGAACCCGGTGTGTATTCATCCGGACAACCCGCTATGACTAATCGCGAATGGCGTAAAAACGCAGTGCGCGCACGACAGCTCGACCAGTTGTTTGATCGCGTAAAGCAATTGGAAAAACAGAAATAATCCCGGGCTGACAACTGTCAGCCTCAGTGAACAGAAGGTTTTGTTGTAATTCGGCCACAAAGCAGTATACATAGGTCGGAAAATGACTAGAATATGCCCTTCTGAATGATATGCGACCAAATTACGCAGTAAGGAGCCTCCATGTTACCTCGCGAAATGACCATTGCCGACTTTGATCCAGAATTAGCTGCCGCGATTGATAAAGAAAATCAACGCCAGGAACACCATATCGAGCTAATTGCCTCTGAAAACTACTGTAGCCCACGAGTAATGGAAGCCCAAGGCTCTCAACTGACCAACAAGTACGCTGAAGGTTACCCTGGTAAGCGTTACTACGGCGGCTGTGAGTATGTAGATGTTGTTGAAGATTTAGCTATTGAGCGCGCTAAGCAACTGTTCGGTGCTGATTACGCCAACGTGCAGCCTCACTCTGGCTCACAGGCCAACTCTGCCGTATTTATGGCACTGCTGAACGCAGGTGATACTGTGTTGGGTATGAGCCTGTCTGAAGGTGGTCACCTTACGCATGGTGCACACGTTAACTTTTCAGGCAAAACTTACAACGCAGTGCAGTACGGTTTGAATGAAGAAACTGGCGAAATTGACTATGAGCAGGTTGAAGCGTTAGCCGATGAACACAAGCCAAAAATGATTATTGCGGGTTTCTCTGCGTATTCAGGCATTGTTGACTGGCAGCGTTTCCGTGCAATCGCTGATAAAGTGGGCGCTTACCTGATGGTCGATATGGCCCACGTTGCAGGTTTAATTGCAGCAGGTATCTATCCTAACCCACTGCCTCACGCGCACGTTGTTACTACTACAACACACAAAACCCTGGCCGGTCCTCGTGGCGGTTTGATTTTGTCTGCGTGTGGTGACGAAACCCTGTACAAAAAATTCAACAGCTCGGTATTCCCAGGCAACCAGGGTGGTCCTCTGTGCCACGTAATTGCTGCTAAAGCGGTTGCATTTAAAGAAGCGTTGGAGCCAGCGTTTAAAGAATATCAGCAACAAGTACTGACCAACGCGAAAGCCATGGTGTCGGTAATGCAGGAACGCGGTTATAAGATCGTGTCTAACGGTACTGACAACCACTTGTTCCTGTTAGATTTGATCGACAAAGACATCACAGGTAAAGATGCAGACGCAGCCCTTGGCCGCGCTAACATTACCGTTAACAAAAACTCGGTTCCAAAAGATCCGCGTTCTCCGTTTGTTACCAGTGGTCTGCGTATTGGTACTCCGGCTATTACCCGTCGTGGCTTCAAGGTAGACGAAGCCAAACAGGTTGCTAACTGGATTTGTGACATCCTCGACAACATGGGCGACGAAAGTGTTGTTGAGCGCGTGCAAAGTGAAGTTGTTGAGCTGTGCTCACGCTTCCCTGTATACGCGAAATAAACTGAAAGACCGGCTGGTGGTGTATACTGCCAGCCACGTTTACCCGGGAGCTCGCTATGCACTGTCCTTTTTGTTCTGCAGAAGAAACCAAAGTCATTGACTCGCGTTTAGTCTCTGAGGGACATCAGGTGCGCCGTCGCCGGGAATGTGCAGAGTGTCACGAGCGGTTTACTACCTTTGAAAGCGCCGAATTGGTGATGCCACGGGTAATAAAACGCGATGGTACACGTGAACCGTTTAACGAAGACAAACTTCGCGCCGGTTTACAACGCGCGTTAGAAAAACGTCCGGTAAGTACCGAAAAGGTTGAACAGTGCATCTTAAAACTGAAGTCCACATTACGGGCAACCGGTGAACGGGAAGTGGAAAGTGAACTGTTAGGCAACCTGATCATGGATGCGCTTAAAGAACTCGATAAAGTGGCGTACGTACGATTTGCTTCGGTTTACCGTTCCTTCGAAGACATTAAAGAGTTTGGTGAAGAGATAGCCAGACTGGGGAATTAACTCCCATGTCCAATCCAATTGTTCAATACAGCGATGAATACTGGATGGCGCATGCTATTCAGCAGGCTCGTCGAGGTATGTATACTACATCGCCCAATCCCCGTGTTGGTTGTGTCATCGTTAAAAACAACGTATTAGTTGGTGCAGGGGCGCATCTGCAGGCGGGTACCCCCCACGCCGAGGTGCACGCACTTCGCGATGCCGGTGAACAAGCTCGCGGTGCGACTGCCTATGTTACCCTTGAGCCTTGTAGCCATACAGGCAGAACGCCACCCTGTGCGGACGCCTTAGTTAAGGCAAACGTTGGTCGGGTGGTCGTGGCAATGACCGACCCTAACCCGCTGGTAAGCGGCCGGGGAATTAAGCGATTACAGGACGCAGGCATTGTCGTAACCCAAGGGGTGCTGACCAGTGAAGCCGAAGCACTGAATCCCGGCTTTATTAAACGCATGACTACTGGTATGCCCTGGATGCGCGCCAAACTTGCCTGTAGTCTAGACGGTAAAATTGCGCTGGCCAATGGTGTCAGTCAATGGATCACTGGGCCGGCTGCTCGTAAAGATGTGCAGCGCTTCCGGGCGCAAAGCTGCGCGGTACTCACAGGCAGCGGCACCGTAAAGGCCGACAATCCCAGTTTATTAGTCAGACCCGCACAGGCTGAATTGAGTGATTATCCGTTAACACAATGCCGTCAACCACTGCGAGTAGTGATTGACACGGAACAACAGCTAACGCCCGATTTGGCTATGTTCAACGACGGATCCCCGGTATTACTGGTGATAAATGGCACATCTAAGTACGTGTTTGCCAATGCGGTAACTGTTATCCCGGCACAAATGGATACAGCTTCTCAGAAAGTCTCGTTAACCTGGTTAATCGAAGAGTTGGGACGGCGTGGCCTGAATGACATCTGGGTGGAAGCCGGGGCGGGACTGGCAGGGGCATTATTGGCTGACAATCTGATAGATGAACTGATTGTCTACCAGGCACCTAAGGTGCTGGGCGATAAGGGGATGTCGATGCTGACACTGCCGCTGTATCAGAAGATTAATCAGGCTCCCCACTTGAAATTGACCGATCTCAGACATATAGCTGAAGACATTCGAATGACGTATCAGGTGATCAAACCCGATACCCACACTGCTGCAGGATAACGAGATGTTTACAGGCATCATTGAAGCGCTTGGCACAATTGAATCCATGGTCGATAAGGGCGATGCGATCCGCCTGAAGGTAAATTCAGGCAAACTGGATATGTCAGATGTTGCATTAGGCGACAGTATCGCCACTAATGGTGTGTGCTTAACCGTAGTTGATTACAGCTCGCATCACTACAGTGCTGATGTGTCTGCCGAAACCATACGCCTGACCGGTTTTGCTCAGTATAAGCCTGGTATGCAGGTCAATCTTGAAAAAGCCATGCAGGCCAATAGCCGATTTGGCGGACACATTGTGTCTGGTCATGTAGATGGCGTTGGTTCGATTACAAAAGTCATTGCTCACAGCGATTACATTGAGTTTTGGGTGAAAGCCCCGGACGAACTGGCAAAGTACATTGCCCATAAAGGCAGCATTACTGTTGATGGCGTCAGCCTGACGGTAAACAAGGTGAATGGCAGTGAGTTTATGCTGTGGATCATTCCACACACCTTACAGGAAACAGTGATGCGTCATTATCAGGTCGGCACCCGCGTAAATCTGGAAGTGGATGTTATTGCCCGCTACCTGGAGCGACTCATGCTGGGTGACAAAGCCGCTGAACCCCAACAACAATCCGATATCAGCCTGGCATTTCTGGCTGAACACGGCTATTTAAAAAGATAACCCTACACAAAAGAACGATTATGGCACTCAATACCACTGCAGAAATCCTTGAAGATATTAAACAAGGCAAGATGGTTATCCTGATGGATGACGAAGATCGCGAAAATGAAGGCGATTTAATCATGGCGGCAGAGCACGTTACACCGGCGGCCATTAACTTTATGGTTAAGCACGCTCGTGGTCTTGTGTGTTTACCCATGACAGCAGAGCGCTGCAAGCGGTTAAAATTACCGCTTATGGTAGATAAAAACGAAGCGCAGTTTTCTACCAATTTCACCGTATCTATTGAAGCGGCAGAAGGTGTCACCACCGGGATCTCAGCTGCGGATCGCGCGACAACTATTCTGGCGGCTGTTGCTAAAAATGCGCAGGCTACTGACATTGTGCAACCCGGACACATCTTTCCACTTATTGCTAAAGAAGGCGGAGTACTTAATCGCGCCGGTCATACCGAAGCGGGCGTTGACCTGGCCAGACTCGCTGGCTGTGAACCTGCTGCGGTGATCGTTGAGATCCTGAATGACGATGGCAGCATGGCGCGCCGTCCACAGCTGGAAAAATTTGCCGAGGAGCATGGCTTAAAAATTGGCACCATTGCCGATTTAATTGAGTATCGTAACTTAAACGAAACGACGATCGAGAAAGTCGCTACCTGTAAGCTGCCTACCCAATTTGGTGAGTTTGAATTACACACCTTTAAAGATGTCATCGACAATCAATTGCACTTCGCGTTGAAAAAAGGCGATGTGTCAGCCGACACACCAACTCTGGTGCGTGTGCATTTGCATAATACGCTAAGCGATCTTCTGGGTTCAAAGCGTGGCATTTCACGCTCTATGGCGCTGCCGGACGCCATGAAGCAAATTGCTGATGAAGGCGGTATCCTGGTTTTGCTCGGTAAAGAAGAAGATCTGGAGGCACAGCTCAAACGTTTTGCAGCAGAAGATCGCGGTGAACAGCCGGTGGGTAAAAACTGGCAGGGTTCTTCGCGTACCGTGGGTGTCGGCAGTCAAATTCTAGCCGCTATGGGTGTGCAGAAAATGCGTTTGCTGAGCAAGCCAATCAAATATCACGCGTTGTCTGGCTTTGGATTGGAAGTTGTTGAGTATATTCACGACTAACGATTGGGTTTTGGCGCTGTTGTGGTATACTTCGCGCCGTTTTTCTTACGGGATTCTTACGGGATTGGGGCTATGCAGGTAATCGAAGGTAATATTCGCGCAACCGGTAAAAAATTTGCCATTGTTGTGTCACGTTTTAACAGTTTTGTTGTAGAAAGCTTACTGGAAGGTGCGCTTGATACGCTTGAGCGTCACGGTGAAGTCAGCGATGATGATGTGACCCTGGTACGTGTTCCGGGTGCCTATGAATTACCTGTTGCCGCTAAAAAACTGGCTGCATCCAAGAAATTTGATGCCATCATTGCCATTGGTGCGGTGATCCGCGGTGGTACGCCACATTTTGATTTCGTTGCTGGCGAATGTAACAAGGGCCTGGCTCAGGTGTCGTTAGAGTACGGCATTCCGGTTTCGTTTGGTGTGATCACCACAGATTCTATTGAACAAGCAATTGAACGTTCTGGTACCAAGGCGGGTAACAAGGGTTCTGAGGCTGCACTTGGCGCATTGGAAATGGTCAATGTCATGTCAGCGCTTGACGATTTAGCGTAAAGGGGCGATTTGTGAAAGTATCTCCTCGCCGTCGCGCCCGTGAACTGGCACTCCAGGGTGTCTATTCCTGGCAAATGAGCGGCAACGCTGTAGAACAGGTTGAGCTTGCGCTCGCTACCAGTAATGACATGAAAAAAGTGGATATGAGCTTTTTTCAGACATTACTGCGTGGTGTTGTTAAAAATGCGGCTGAGCTGGACGAAAAAATTCGTCCCTATCTTGGCCGATTACCCGAAGAACTCGACCCGATTGAAAAAGCCATTTTGCGTTTGGCAACCTTTGAACTAACTCAGCAGATTGATGTCCCATACAAAGTTGTTATAAACGAAGCGATTGAGCTTGCCAAAGCGTTCGGTGCAGAAGAAAGCCACAAATTTGTTAACGGCGCCCTCGACAAGGCTGTACGCTCTTTGCGTCCTCACGAGCGTGGCTAGCGGTTAGTTTCATGCTAAGTCATGCTTGATCGTGATTCACTTAAGATATTGCATCGACAATTGTGAAAGAATTTGATCTCATAAAGCGGTACTTTGCGCATGGTGGTCACACGCGCAAAGATGTGTTGGTAGGTATTGGCGACGATTGTGCCGTAACTAAAGTACCTGAAAACCAGCATCTCGCTGTTACTACCGATACACTCATTGCGGGTGTGCATTTTTTAACAGATGCACCAGCGCGTTCGGTTGCCTATAAAGCAGTTGCGGTGAACCTGAGTGATCTTGCTGCCATGGGTGCTGAGCCTGCATGGATCAGCTTGTCATTATCGTTACCACATTGCGATGAAGCCTGGCTTGAAGAGTTCGCCCGCGGACTTTACGAGCTAACAGAGTACTATTCTGTGCAGTTAATAGGCGGTGATACTGTTGCAGGCCCAATGGCCATGACGATCACCGCACAAGGCTTCATACCACCAAACAATGAATTACGACGCAGCCGCGCTAAACCCGGCGACTGGATTTATGCTACCGGGTGCCTTGGTGACGCGGGAGCCGGTCTCGATATCCTACAAAACACCATAACTGTGCCTGCACGTCACCGTGACTACTTGGTTAACCGCCATTATTTTCCCACGCCACGGGTAATGGCCGGTACGGCCCTTCGTCGCACCGCCAATGCATGTATAGACGTATCGGATGGGTTGGTTTCTGATCTGAAACATATCCTCACGGCTTCAAACTGTGGGGCGACCATTCATGTTGACAGACTACCTGTTTCCCCTGCGTTATTTGAATCCGTCGGTGCTCAGGCCGCTTATCGCTATGCACTTACCGCAGGCGATGATTACGAGCTGATATTCACGGTTAATGAAGAACAGCGTGGCAATTTGGAAACGTCGCTGGCCAATGCGAACGTAAAGGCCACATGTATAGGACAAATCACTGGTCATGCCGGCCAGCTCGATTTACGCTTATACGACGAGCGTTATTCTCTGCCTGAAAAAGCCGGCTACGAACATCAGTTCGATCATGGATAAGCAGCTTCGGCAACGCGTTTCGCTTAAAAATCCGGTCCATTTTCTGGCGCTTGGATTTGGCAGTGGCCTGATCCCGCTTATGCCTGGCACCTTTGGCTCTCTGGCTGCCATGCCCCTGTTGATCCCGTTTTTATTCATGCCTGGTTATGCGCTGTTCATCGCTGCTGTATTAGCCAGTGTGGCGGGTATCTATCTTTGCGGTAAAACCGCAGTAGATATGCAGGTACACGATCATGGTTCGATTGTTTGGGACGAAGTGGCCGGTATTCTGCTAACGTTTATGTGGGTACCTTTATCCGTTTCCACATTGTTGGTGGGGTTTGTGCTGTTTCGAGTATTTGACATTCTGAAACCCTGGCCAATCGGGCCCATCGACAAACACCTGAGTGGCGGACTGGGCATCATGCTCGACGACATCATTGCAGGCCTGATGGCGTGTGCCTGTCTGCACGGATTGTTGTGGTTAACTGGCACATTATAACCTTTATTTTCCCTTCTGCGTGTCTTGCATTGCCAGGCGATAACGGCGTGTGCGCTGCCAATTATTGAATTGTTGGAGTAGCAGTGCCCAAATCGGTGATACCCTCTGTTGGCTCGGCTTACCTCTGCTCAGCCGGGAAAGCTGATATTTCACCATTGCCATCGTGGCCAGTGACGCCATTGGTTTGGATTTCCAGCGGATTACAGGCATTGCAGGGGAGGTAGTTTCATTTTGTTGCCAGACAGTCGCCAGGGCAGGCTCTATTGCCAGTGCAGTAGCAATACCCACCATATCAATGCCACTGGATAACACCTGTTCCGCAACGGCTTTTCGCCGAATTCCTCCGGTTACCATTACCGGCATAGTGGCGTGTTGTTGGAGTGCTTTTGCAAATTCCAGGAAGTAGGCTTCTCTGGCCAGTGTGCTTCCGTCTCGCGCTTCTCCCTGCATGGCAGGGGCTTCATAACTACCACCGGAAAGCTCTAGTAAATCAATTCTCTCGGTATTTAACATCTGCACTACGGCGGTTGCATCGTCGCTGGAAAAGCCGCCGCGCTGAAAATCTGCCGAATTTAGTTTTACCGAAACGGCAAAGCCGGCACGTACAACGGCTTTTACCGCTTGTATTACGAGCAGTAATAGCCGGGCACGGTTACTGATACTGCCACCCCACTGATCGGTTCGTTTGTTAGTGAGTGGTGACAAAAACTGGCTCAGCAGATAACCGTGTGCAGCGTGGATCTGTATACCACTGAATCCGGCGTCTTCCGCTAGTTTTGCAGAGTGAGCAAACTGTTGAATTACCGTTTCTATATGCGCGTCGGTCATGGCCTGTGGAACACTGAAGCGGTTGGAAAATTTGCCTAAATCCAGCGCAACGGCTGAAGGGGCATAAGTGGTCTGCCCCATGTCCTTTGGCATTTGCCTGCCCGGATGATTCAGTTGTAGCCAGCACTGAGCACCGTTCGATTGTGCAATTTGGGCCCAGTGTTTAAACAGGTTCAGATTAGATAGGTTATCCAGCACTACACCGCCTGGGCCGGTCATGGCCCTGCGCTCAATCATTACGTTCCCTGAAATAATCAGTCCTGCGCCGCCTTTTGCCCAGGTGTCATACAGGGTGAACAATGCCTGGGACGGGGCATTGTCGAATGAAGCTAAATTCTCTTCCATTGCCGCCTTAGCAATGCGATTGGGTAACAGGGTGCCGTTGGGCAGTGTAAGTGGCGTAAACAGCGTCATAGGTATCTCATTGTGACTGTGCGAACGGATTGCACGACAGTTTGGTTAGTGATCTTGAGATTACTGTAAGCTTAAAGTTAACTTGAAGGTCAAGCCAGTTCTTACATTATTTAAGCGATTGTTCAACCACCGTTCTGGCATTGTCTGTACAGTCGGTATTATCCGGTTGATTTACAATATGATTCAGCGCTGATTCAAGACGCTGCCTGTTAGCCGTCAGGGTGGTCTGCATGGCGTCTATGTCCTGTATCTTGCTTTCAAGCGCAGCGATAAGTGATGCTTTTTGCCATTTTCCCTGTTCATCGGGTAACAGGGCTTTCATGTCCTTTAAGCCAAATCCGGCTTGCTGGCCTCGTTGGATGAGATCCAATACTAACAGCGCGGCTTGGTTGTATAACCTGTAACCTGCGGCGGTGCGTTTTGCCGGTATGAGTAGCCCCGTATCTTCGTAAAAGCGGATTTTAGACGTACTCAAACCCGTTAATGAGGCAAGCTGGCCAATGCGCATTAAATCAGATTTGTCTTTTTTCATTTGCCAACCAAACCAATAAATTAAGCCAATAAAACAAGGCAATAAAAAAGGGTACGTGACTACACATACCCTTTAGCATAATGGTGTTGTGTGGTTCAGGCTTGTGTGAATGCCTTTACCTGCTTAACGATACCGGCATCATCAATACCCAACTCGGCATACATTTCTTCCTGTGTGCCTTGCAAAATAAAGCTGTCGGGTAAACCAATTTGCAGCAATTTGGTACTGTATTGTTTTTGCAGTACATATTCTGCAACTGCACTGCCAGCACCACCCATAATGCAGCCGTCCTCTATGCTTACGAACAGATCATGATCTTGTTGCAGCGTATCCAGAATTTCAGTGTCCAGTGGTTTCACGAAACGCATATCGATGAGTGTCGCATCCAGCGCTTCTGCCGCCTTTTCCGCATAAGGGAGCAGTGTACCAAAATTAAGCAGTGCTACGCGCTTGCCTTCACGCATTGTTCGACCTTTACCAATTGGCAGTGCGGTCATTACTGATTCAGGTGTAATGCCTTTACCGGCACCACGAGGATAGCGAACCGCTGCGGGTTGGTTGGCAATATGTCCGGTATACAGCATTTGGCGGCATTCGTTTTCGTCGCCTGGCGTCATAATAATCATATTGGGAATACAACGAAGGAAGGCAATATCAAACGCCCCTTGGTGCGTTGGGCCATCAGCGCCGACAACACCTGCGCGGTCAATGGCAAACAACACGGGTAGATTCTGCAACGCTACGTCGTGGATCAACTGGTCATAAGCACGCTGCAAAAAGGTTGAATAAATAGCTACTACGGCATTTAACCCTTCTTTCGCCATGCCTGCGCCAAGTGTCACCGCGTGTTGTTCAGCTATTGCCACATCGAAATACTGCTCAGGGAAGCGCTGAGAAAACGCTACCATGCCTGAACCTTCGCGCATGGCAGGGGTTATTGCCATTAACTTGGGATCGGCTTTCGCCATGTCGCACAACCACTCGCCAAAAATGGCCGAATAGGAGGGCTTTGACGCAGCAGACTTTGGCAGAGCCTGATCGGCCGGATTAAATTTAGGAACGGCGTGGAATTTGATTGGGTCTTTTTCAGCTTCGGGGTAACCCTTGCCTTTTTTGGTAACGACATGCAGCAATTGCGGGCCTTTGAAGCGGCGCATGTTGCGTAGTGTGTCTACTACACCATTGATGTCGTGGCCATCAATCGGGCCAATGTAGTTAAAGCCCAACTCTTCAAAAATAGTGCCGGGAACCACCATGCCTTTGATATGTTCTTCAGCACGGCTGGCGAATTCTTTGATGGGCGGCACGTTGCTGAGCAGCTTTTTACCGCCGTCGCGAATACTGTTAAACAAATTACCGGTTAACAGGCGGGCAAGGTGGCTATTTAACGCACCAACGTTTTCAGAGATCGACATCTCGTTGTCGTTTAACACCACAACCATGTCCTTGCTGATGTCACCAGCGTGGTTCATAGCCTCAAATGCCATGCCTGCGGTCATCGCCCCATCGCCAATTACAGCAACCACCTTGCGCCCCTGGTTTTCCTTCTCAGCAGCGATAGCCATGCCTAAAGCGGCACTGATAGATGTGGAAGAATGGCCCACGGCAAAGGTGTCGAAGTCACTTTCAGGTGGCCAGGGGAATGGATGCAGACCGTCTTTCTTACGAATGGTAGCCATCTGCTCGGCTCGACCAGTTAAAATTTTATGGGGATAAGCCTGGTGGCCCACATCCCAGATTAAACGGTCGAACGGGGTGTTGTATACGTAGTGCAATGCAACGGTTAATTCTACCGTGCCAAGTCCCGATGCAAAGTGACCACTTGACTGACTTACGCAGGTAAGTAAGTACTGACGTAGTTCATCGGAAAGGGCTCGCAGCTTGTCTTGAGGGAGCTTGCGAAGTGCGTCCGGTGAACGGGCCTGGGCCAAAGTAGGATAGTGCGCTAAATCTAAAGTCATTCTGGTTATATTTATACTGTATCTGTTTGGCGGATTAATGGTCGCGATTAACCATTAAATCGGTAAACGCCACTAAGTAGTCTGTATTGTAGGGCAAAGCGTCCAAGGCTTGAAGCGCCTGTTGGTGCAATTTTGCCAATTCTTGTCTGGATGGCTCCAATCCCAATAACGACGGGAAGGTATTTTTGCCCAGTGCAACATCAGAACCGTTGGGTTTACCCAATGTTTCAGTGCTGGCGGTCAGGTCTAAAATATCGTCCTGTACCTGAAATGCCAAACCTATCAATTCTGCAAATTCACATAGCAAGCGATGGCTATCAGGTGTAATGGCTTCACTGGCTTTGCAGGCCATGTCTACGCAGGCGGTTAGCAACGCGCCGGTTTTTAGACGGTGTAACTGCTTTAGTTGATCAAGGGTAATGGTGTGGCCGGTGGAAGCTAAATCTATTGCCTGGCCGCCACACATACCCAGATAACCTGACGCTTTGGCAAGGCTGGCAATGAGCGTGGCGCGTTTTTTATCGCCATAGCGGCTGAGAGGTTGTTCAGCCAGTATACTGAATGCCAGGGTTTGCAGGGCATCACCCGCTAATATGGCCGTCGCCTCATTAAATTTGATATGGCAGGTAGGTTGCCCCCGACGCAAGTCGTCGTCGTCCATGGCAGGCAGGTCATCGTGTACCAGCGAATAGGCGTGAATGCACTCAATAGCCATACTGATGGTAAGTTGGTCTGTGCGAGGCAAATCCAGCATATTGCCGGTTAAATGAACCAATAACGGGCGCATACGCTTGCCGCCAACGGTAAGCGCGTACAGCATAGCCGCTTTTAATTCAGGGGCATGACCAGGCAGCGCATGAATGAGCCCCGATAAGGCTTCGTCTACCTGCTGACGAACAGTGGTTTGAATTGCGTGGAGCGACATATTACAGCTCGTCGTCTGGGTTGAAATCCTGCAACGTCGCAGTATTACCTTGTTCAGTAAGGATTTTTACTTTTTGTTCGGCTTCGGACAGCGCTTGTTGGCTCAAACGCGACAAAGCGACACCGCGTTCAAATTTCTTAAGTGCTTCGTGCAGAGGCAAATCGCCACGTTCCATTTCGCTGACAATTTGTTCAAGCTCAGACAAGGATTGCTCAAATGTCGGGGACGTATCGGAGGCTTTGTCGCTCACGGTTATCTCTCTGTTGCCAAATAAAGAGGGCACATTAACCGAGGGGCGCATACGGGTCAAATAGTTTGCAGTCACGCTGGTGATATTTTGCATTGATGCAACCTGTCTGTAATTTCCCGACATAATTCTCACGGTAATCGCAAACAACGAATTTCTGGTGTAGAAAATTTTTTATCTGCCGATAGAATGACTGAAAACCAATTACATAGCGTTCATGCCGGTGGCAGATTAAATTTCCCAAACCGACATGCTGCTGCAACGTTTTGCAGCTATAGTTACCCATAACAAAACGCATCAAACATAAAAAGTGAATTGAGGGATACAAGTGGATTTAGCAACCTTAATCGGCATGTTAGGTGGTATTGGCTTCATCGTAATGGCCATGATCCTAGGGGGCGACCTCAGCATGTTCGCGGATGTTCCGTCTGTACTGATCGTATTTTGCGGTAGTTTGTTTGTTGTTATGTCTCAGTTTACGCTGGGGCAATTTTTTGGCGCAGGTAAAATTGCAGCCAAAGCGTTTATGTTTAAGATTGATACGCCGGAAGAGCTTATCGAAAAAGTGGTGGAAATGGCTGATGCCGCGCGTAAAGGGGGATTCCTTGCTTTGGAAGAAGCAGAAATCGCCAATCCATTTATGCAAAAAGGCGTGGATATGCTGGTGGATGGTCACGACATCGACGTGGTACGTGAAACGCTGGCAAAAGATATCTCCATGACCACAGAACGCCACGAATTTGGGGTATCGATATTTAAAGGCTTGGGCGATATTGCGCCGGCAATGGGTATGATCGGAACCCTGATTGGACTGGTAGCCATGTTGTCTAACATGGATGATCCTAAAGCTATCGGCCCCGCGATGGCGGTAGCCTTGCTGACAACACTGTATGGTGCATTCTTGGCAAACGTTATTTGTTTGCCCATTGCCGCCAAGTTAACTAACCGGCTGGGTGAAGAGAAGCTGAATCAGTCTCTTATCCTTGATGGCATTGTAGGGATTGCGGACGGTCAGAATCCGCGCGTCATTGAAGGGATTCTGAAAAACTATCTGGCGGCGAGTAAGCGCAATGCTGGCGGCGAGGATGAGTAACTAAAATGGCTGAAGAATGTCCTAAATGTCCACCCCCGGGCCTTCCTGCCTGGATGGGTACTTTTGCGGATCTGATGTCGCTGTTGATGTGCTTTTTCGTGCTGCTGCTTGCCTTTTCTGAAATGGATGTACTCAAATTCAAGCAAATTGCTGGCTCGATGAAATTTGCCTTTGGTGTACAGAATAAAATCGAAGTAAAAGATATTCCGAAAGGTACCAGCGTGATTGCCATGGAGTTTCGTCCTGGGCGCCCCGATCCCACGCCCATCGATACCATTCAGCAGCAAACCATCGATATGACCCAACAAATGCTGGAGTTTCAGGCGGGGGACGAAGATTCCGCCGGTGGCCGGCAGAAGCAGCGTGGTACCCAGCGCGGTGGTCAGTCTCAGCAAACGTCTACTGATCAATCTGCGTCTACACAGCAAGCGGCAAACCAGGAACAAATTGCTGAAATGATGAAGAAAGTGGCCCAGCAATTACAGAAGCAAATTCTGGATGGCTCTATTGAAATGGAATCCCTTGGGCAACAAATCACTATTCGGATTCGCGAAAACGGCTCTTTTTCTGCTGGGTCTGCTTTCCTGCAACCGCAGTTTAAACCTATTATTCGAAAAATAGGCGAGATACTGGCAGACATGCCGGGTCAGATTGAAGTGTCCGGGCACAGTGACAGCCAGCAGATTTCAAATGAATTGTACCGTTCTAACTGGGATCTTTCTGCTCAGCGTGCGGTGGCGGTGGCAGAAGAAATTCGGTTAGCATCGGGGTTTGATGAATCGAGAATGTCAGTGGTGGGTAAGGCGTCTACACAGCCTTTGGTAGAACAGCCAACCACCGCCGAAGAGCGAGCGCGCAATCGCCGGGTTGAGATCAATATCAATCAGGGTGAGCCCATTCGTTCTAAGCCTATATCAGTGCTTGAACAGGCTGGCAGTTAACCTTGTTCACTCCTTTGTTTAAAAACAAAATGGCCCATTAACGGGCCATTTGTGCTTCAAAGCGGGGTTTGCTTAACACCAACTGCACGGTGCTGATGGTGCGTTCGAGAAAGCCGCCTTCGCAGTATTTCAGGTAATACTCCCACATCCGGGCAAAGCGGTCATCATAGCCGTGCTTAGCCAGCGCTGGACGGGCAGCACTAAACGCCTCAAACCAGTCTCTGAGCGTTGCAGCGTAATCCAGACCAATGTCGTGTAAGTCCCTAATAGACAAGTCACTGGCGCGTTTAATGTGATCGTTCAGAGTCAATTGTGAGGGCAGAAAGCCACCAGGAAAGATGTGCTTCTGTATAAAATCCACGCCTTTTTGGTAGGTGTCGTAGCGACGGTCATCAATGATGATGGATTGCAGTAACATCAACCCATCGGGTTTGAGCAAACTGGCGCATTTGCTGAAAAACTGGTTTAAGTAAGGTTTGCCCACCGCTTCAATCATTTCAATCGATACCAGTTTGGAATATGTCCCTTCCAACAGACGGTAGTCTTTTTTCAAAAGCGTAACCTGACGCTCAAGGCCTTCTTTTTTCACCCATTCAGTGGCATAAGCGTATTGTTCCTCAGAAATGGTCGTGGTGGTTACCTTACAGCCGTAGTGTTTGGCCGCAAACACGGCCAGACCACCCCAACCGGTACCGATTTCAATAAGATGGTCAGATTCAGTAAGTTGTAGTTTGTCGCAGATGGTTTTTAATTTGTGCTGCTGCGCTTGGGCGAGCGACGCATTGGGGTCTGGGTAAATAGCTGATGAATACATCATGCTTTCGTCAAGGAAATGAGTATAGAGTGTATTACCCAGATCGTAGTGCGCTGCAATATTCTTTTTAGCCTGATCATGCGTATTCCGACGTTTCAAATGCATGATTTTGTCCAATGGAAATGTTAACCAGCTGAAACGGGATTCCCAGCGGTCAAGGGTGGGCAGGTTGCGGGCAAATAACCGAATAACATTGGTTAACTCCGGACTGCTCCACATGCCATCTGTGTAGGTTTCACCCGAAGCAACGCTGCCGCCAAACAGTAACTTTTTGTATGTTTTTGGCGAATGTATATTCACTTCCGCGTGCAAATCGCTGCTGCTGTTTCCGCACTGAGCAATAACCACATCGTTTTCTTTAATAACAAGATAGCCCTCCGGCAGAGTTTGCATTAAAGAAATAAATATTTGACGACATGTTTTATCGAACGATGAAAACGAAAGTGTTGGGTAAAGAGCTGATTCACTGTTGGCCATGGTTTATTCCTGACTATTTATCGGATATGAATATACTGGCGTACGCTTTATCCAT
This sequence comes from Aestuariibacter sp. GS-14, assembly GCF_006494365.1. GTDB lineage: Bacteria > Pseudomonadota > Gammaproteobacteria > Enterobacterales > Alteromonadaceae > Alteromonas > Alteromonas mangrovi. The sequence continues at coordinate 18,796 of NZ_VHIP01000022.1, read as the reverse complement.
AGTTTAGCAGCTTGCCAGTAGATTCCGACGACAGTTCTGAGTGTCATATTCGGTATAGATTTGATTACGTTCAAAATTGAATTTGAGTTCAATGGCTGATGCACTAAATGCATCATGGCGGTGAAATGTTTGTTGCCTTTATAGCAACTTAACCCAACAGAGAACGACTCGGATGGCTGTTGAATGTGCCAGCGATACACCATGTCGATTGGGTTAAATGGCGATACATGAAAGGCTTTTACTGTATCGGCCTGTACTGCAAGGTCTACCAGATAGTGGTGCCGTTCATTCCATGGCGTATTGCTTACTTCTGCAAGCATATGTGTGAATGTCCCTGTTTGCCTGTTGCGTAAAAAGTAAAAGTTAACCGGGCTAAAGTACAAACCAAAATGTCTGGCCTGGCCTAATAAAAAAATATCGCCACTTAACAGATCGGGCTCATCATGCAGTTCATTGATGCGATGCAGCACCGCTTGCTTAAGTGGCAGAGTTGGATCACCAAGGTAATCGCTTCGGCGAAACTCAAATGCTGCACGACGGCAATTTGAAAACCCTTTCACAGTATGGGTCAGTTGATTCACTTCGTCCAACTGTAGCCACATCATGGCAATGCCATAGGAAAACGCGTGCTGTGTGGGCGTAAAGCGTTGATGTAATACCTTCCCGGTATACAAGGCGCTTTCCATTACAATTCCTCGCCAAATCGTTTGCAAACGTCGATCGCTGAGCGCACGCCGTCCTCGTGAAATCCGTTGTACCAGTATGCCCCGCAAAAGTGCATGTGATCAACGCCGCAGATAGTATGGCGTTTACTCTGTGCAGCAACCATGGCCTCACTGAATTGTGGATGGGCGTAGCGGTATTCACCCAACACCTTTTGCTGGTTAATTGCGGGCGAGTTCAAACTGACACAAAAGGTCTCAGGCGTAATTAAACGCTGCAGAATATTCATGTTATAGGTTACCGCAGCAGGGCGGACCTGCTCGTCTGCTGAACCCGTTAACCGGTAGTTCCAGCTAGCCCACGCCAATTGGCGGTCGGGAAGTTGTTTGGTGTCTGTGTGCAGCACCACATCGTTTTCGGCATAGGGAATAGCGCCAAGTACCGCTTTTTGGGCGTCCGAAGGTTCAGCAAGCATACGTAACGCCTGGTCGCTGTGGCAGGCAAACACAACTTCATCGAAGATGCCGGATTCGCCGTTTTCAATAGTGATATTTAAACCTTGGTCTGTGCGAGTAACTGACTTGACCGGGCTGTTTAATTTAATGCGGTCGGCAAAGCTTCGGGTGAGCGGCTCAATGTATGCTCTTGAGCCGCCTTTTATGGTGTGCCACTGCGGACGGTCTGTAATATTCAGCAAACCGTGGTTATTAAAGAACTTTAAAAAAAACGCCAGTGGAAAGGCCTTAGTCTGTTCCAGACTAGCAGACCAAATCGCCGCGCACATCGGATAGATATAATGTTCGCTGAAGCTCTCGCTAAATCCATGTTCAGCAATAAACGCCGCCAGTGTTATGCCGTCAATGGGCTTCTCAGATTCTAAAACCATTTTACAGGTTTTATTAAACCGTACGATATCGCTGACTATTCGCCAGAATTTTGGTCGCAGTACATTGCGGCGCTGTGCAAACAAAGTATTGAGGTCATGGCCGTTGTATTCAATATTGGTTTTCTCGTGGTGTACTGAAAAACTCATTTCAGTGGCCTGGTATTCTACACCCAACTGTGTCATCAACTTTATGAAATTGGGATAAGTCCAGTCGTTGAATACAATAAAGCCGGTATCGATGGCGTAGGTTTGGCCATTCACCGATACATCTTTAGTGGCGGTATGGCCGCCGATGTAGTCGTTAGCCTCAAATACCGTGATGTCGTGCTGTCGGTTGAGCAGATAGGCGCAGGTTAGGCCAGAGATGCCAGTGCCAATTATTGCTATGCGTTTTGCCATGAATATGTCGCCGTTATTGTTGTAATTTGGATGCAATCCAGCGTTTAACGCGCTGGGGTAAATGGCTAAGCGTTCGCAGAATTAAGCCAAATACCGTGGGAAAATAAATCGCCTGTTGCCTGGCTTCTATGCATTTCAATAGTGTTACCGCTGCTTCACTTGCTGTAATTTTCATCGGCATTTCAAAGTCATTTTTGTCGGTAAGTGGTGTTTCGACAAACCCGGGCGACACACTCTGTACAATAATGCCTTTATCTTTTAAATCCACACTCAGACTTTGCGATAAGTAGTGCACTGCCGCTTTACTTGCGCCGTAGGCTTCACTGCGCGTAAAAGGCAATAATCTGGCCATCGAATCGATGATCACCAGTTGGTGCCCTCTTTGACATTGTGGAAGCAGAGCATGAATGCAGTTTACGATGCCGAAAAAATTCACGTCAAACACGCGTCGGAACATGGCTGGTTCAAACACTGGTAAATCTACATACTCGCAGGTGCCTGCGTTTAATACCGCGATATCAAACGCAACAGACGACAATGCCTGGTTGGTTTGATCTGTATTGGTTACATCAAATTGCAGTGTGTTTATATTATTTTCGGCACTGAGTTCGGCCAGCACCTGTGGATTTCTGCCGCAGGCAATAACGCAGTAACCACTGCGCGCTGCATAAAGGGCAAAGGCTTTTCCTATGCCGGACGTGGCACCCGTAACCAGAATTGTTTTCATTTTGTCAGTCGCTTTTTGATATAGAGGATCACACGCTTCAGAATGGGGATGTGTTCGTAAACCATTTCCCCCATATCGTAGTAATCTCTGTGGTAAATCACCCGCTCGTTTTTCAATTTAAGTAGTGATACCCCGTCGACGTGAATAGGTGAATTTGCGTTATTTAGGACTAAGTGCATAGTCCATTCAACTATCGCATCATACTCAGACTGTTGTGCAGCAAATTCAGCAAAATGGTGGATCTCGAAACGACATTCTCGGGTGGAATCCAGCAAGTGACCAAAATAGCGTTTAACACTTTCAATTCCTGTATGCGTTGCTATCGGATCTTTAAACACTGTCTCTGGGTGATATATGGTATCCAGATCGTCAATGTCGACGTTCGCAAGGTCAGCATAGAATTGAGTGAAGCGTGTTTGGAATGACATGACTTAATCACTTGAAATGTTTGCCTTTAATACATGCTTTAAACAGTAGCAGATCACTTTTTTTATCGCATACGAATTCTTTCTGCAATTGTGTGATATTTTAAGGCAAAAGCAGATCCAAACCGTTCAATAGTTCGTAAAAGCGGCAACAAACTAACGTTTCTAAGGCCTATGCAATACCACAATATTCCCTTGTTCCCGTTATCTGCGCATCTGTTGCCTGGTGGACACATGGCATTGCGAATTTTTGAGCCTCGCTATGTTCGCATGGTAAAAGAAGCCTGCGCGAATAACGGCTTTTTCGTACTGTGCATGCTCAACTCCCGGGGTGATCAGGCATCGAATAATCACATTTTTCCCATCGGTACATTGTGCAAGATCGTTGACTTCGATTTACTGGACGATGGGTTGCTTGGCATTAAAGTAGAAGGCTTGTGTTGTGTGAGTGTCCAAAGCGTGCAGACGCAGGCCGATGGTCTTCGTATTGGCGAATGTGCAGAGATCAACGACTGGCGATGCGCAATTGAAGAAGAAAAAATAACACCGCTTCGCAACAAGCTTGAATTGATTTACGATAGATATCCGGAAATAGCCCGGCTGTATCCAGAACTAAAGTTTAGCGATCCCATCTGGGTTATTTACCGCTGGTTAGAATTACTGCCCGTTGACGCTGCGAATAAACAGGCGTTTTTAGGCGAGAAAAATTGCGATAAAGTGCTAAATTATATTTGTGAGCTGGTTCAATAAAATTATGTGATCTTTTTATTGCACCTGTCAGTAAAAATACCATAGTCGTAATTTGCTGACAGGAACATATATGCTTGTTGGAATTCCATTGGAACATGAAAATAGTGCGATAGAGCCAAAAGAGTGTGCGGTAGAAATGTCGCAGTATCTCATTAAGGTTGCCGAGACGCGATGCAAGGCTTCTTTTTCCCGTGTTTTTGGGTATTTCGCCCCGCGCCTGCGTTCGTATGCACTTAGACAGTTAGGCAATGAAGCGCTGGCAATGGAGTTAGTGCAGGACACAATGTCCAATGTGTGGCAAAAAGCGCATTTATTTGATTCTGAAAAAGGGTCGCCTTCAACCTGGATTTTTACCATTGCCAGAAATATTCGTTTCGATATGCTACGGAAACTGCAGAGCCGAAAAGAAGACATTTGCGCTGATGATTTGTGGCCTGTGTTGTGCGAGCAAACACCCGATCAAAATGAAACCAGTCTGGATGAGCAGGTTACACTGGACCAGATAGAACTTTTATTTAACGAGTTGCCGGAAAAGCAAAAAGTGGTGATTCAGGCAATTTACATCGATGGCAAATCGCAGCAGGAAATTGCTGACGAGCTGGACATTCCGTTGGGTACAGTTAAATCACGCACCCGATTGGCATTGCAACGATTAAAAGGTATGTTGAGCGAATATGATTAAGTTTCATCCAACCCCCGAACATTTACAGCAGTTTGTTAAGGGAACCTTGTCTCCGGTCGAGTCGCTCATGATATCTGCCCACTGTGATATGTGCGCTCGCTGTCAAAGCCGGGTCGAGATGATGACTGCAGATTATGCCAACACTGAAATAGAACAAGCAGTGCAAAGCTATGATCCAGACTTCGATGCAATGCTGGCAAGCATCACACAGCAGCCCGCAGCAGAACGTGCATCGCAAATTAAGGCGCGCAGGAATTCAACGGCTATTGAACTCGACGGTAAAACTTTTGAATTGCCCAAAACACTGCATCGCTTGGTAAAGAAGAAGGGCAACTGGTCTTCTTTAGTGGGTAAATTGTGGCAAGCACCTGTAGATCTTGGTATCGACGGCGTAGCTAACTTTATCTATATCGAAAAGGGCGGCACGGTACCCGAACATACTCATAGAGGCTCTGAGATGACGTTAGTGATTAACGGCGAATTTTCAGATGGTTTAAACGATTATGATTCTGGCGACTTAATATACATGACAGGCGATCATACCCATGCGCCTCGATCTGACGCACCAGAGGGGTGTTTGGTGTTCAGTATTGTCGACCAGCCACTGCATTTTACCTCGGGTCTGGCGCGGTTGTTGAACCCGTTCAGCCATCTTTTTTTCCGGTAAACCAGTGTATAACGCACTGGTTTGCTGCTGTATTTAAGCCTTCCTCTTAAAAACAACTCCGTTGTTTACTAGGGCGTGTTGATCTTTGCTGTGTTAATTTTGTTCGTTCTAGGTGTTCAGCGATCGCGGCGCATGTTCGCAGGTGCAGTGGTTCTGAATCAAGAGCATGCAACAAAGAGCGGTGGACACCTGGAGCGAACCCTTCGGGCAGCGCCTGTCCAACATTTCTACTGCTTCAGCCCAAGTTCATGTAGTTGACTACACTTCACTTGCGCTTCATTGTATAAACGTCGCACAGACTGCTGAAAAATCATACAGCAAAGATCAACACGCCCTAGCACATTAAGTAATCAAGTTTGCGAATTTCTGCTATGCTAACAACCTGCTTGTAGTGGGTTTGTTGGCATGGTTAGCCACTTTTTATTTCAAGTTATACTCTTTTGTGCATTCCCTACAGTGTTATCACTGGAGAAGAATCCGCATATTCGTCGCGTTTCGCTGTATATATATGTCAGCCTGGTCTTGTTAATGGGCGGGTTTCTTGGCGCTGTTTTTTCAATAGAACTCTTCAATAGCATAAAGTTATCTGGCGGCACCATTGCGTATGGTGGCTTTATGATGGCATGTGTGCTCCTGACTTTTTTAGAGCGCGATGTGTTTATTTTGCAGAATATTATGCGACTGGTATTCACCGTTGGTATTTTTAAAGTGCTGTTGTTTGCCATTGTGGTGAAAACCCTTCAGGCCGACCGGGTGATCAATGCGTTAGATGTACCTGATACCTTGTTCGAATTGTCGATTCCGTTAATTATTTTGGGTGCAGTGCTTATCATCATTGAGCTCTATCTGCTGATTTTTATGTTTGACCGTTTCAAATATAAAATTAAAGGGCACGCAATGTTGAGCCTGGCATACAGCTTGAGCTTTATATTGGTAATTATAGCTGATGGTATTCTGTTTCCTCTGTTGGCGTTTGGTGTACAAAGCGAAACCTTTGAACTCATTATTGGCAATTTCAGTGGCAAGGTACTCATAGGCTGCACCTATGGGCTGTTCTTATTTACATTTTTACTGCTTAGCCGCCAACGCATGGAAAGAGTGGTGCAAGAGCCTTTATTAGACTGGAACCTCTTGCTTACGAGCGGTAAAGACATAGTTGAAAAAATGGACCGGCGCGAACAGCAATTGAGACAGGCAAAAACCGTGTTCGAAACCAGTCGTGAAGGTATTGCCATTTTGAATATGGATTTTGCTGTTGTGGACGCTAATTGTGCGCTTGTTAATATGGTTAATCCTGTGTCTGCTGACCAGGGCGTACTGCGTAATGAGAAGTTACTGGAACGATTTTTATCGCCGGAAACAGGAAAAATTGCGCAACAAACTCTGCAATCTGGTGAGAGTTGGAGTGGAGAGATTCACTGGTCTTCACCAGAGATGCGGCGTTATGGCATGCTCAATCTGGTGCCAGTAATCGATAGAATTGGCGGTATATCCCATTTTACGCTTTCGCTGACTGAGATCTCTGAACTGGTGCATGCCCGGGAAGAGTTACGCTTTCTGGCGAATCATGATGTGTTAACAGCGCTGCCGAATCGGCGTCAGTTACACAATGTGCTGGCTAAAGATCTGCAGCCGTTCAGTGGCGGGATATGCAAAGCGTTACTCATTGTTGATTTAGATAACTTTAAACAAATCAATGACAGTTTTGGCCATGTTGCTGGTGATGAATTACTACTGGATTTTACGCACAGACTATCATTCTGCTTACTGGGTAAAGGCCGTCTGTTTCGTATTGGTGGCGATGAGTTTGCCATCTGGACCCATTCCTTGTCGTCAGTGGATCATGCTCAGGAACTGGCAGAGGCCGTACGTCGCGAGGCAAGCAAACCTTTCAGATTAGACGAGCAAAACCTGGTGCCCCTTAATTGTTGTATTGGCATCAGTGTATATCCTCAGCATGCGAAGGATGTTAAGACGATATATCAACAAGCTGACACGGCGCTCTATTGGGCTAAAGGGCTCGGCAAGGGCAATATCAAACTTTACAAGCAAGGCATGACAGACTCACGGCGCCAATCCCTGCAACTTGAAACTGCGCTTCGTGAGGCGTTAACCGAGAATGAAATTGAAGTGTATTGGCAGCCACAAATTTCGTTGCATGCTAACCATATTACCGGCGCAGAAGTGTTAGCCCGATGGCAGAGCAAAGCACTGGGATGGATAACGCCGGATATCTTTATCCCGGTAGCTGAAAGTGCTGGCTTAATGAGTGCCCTTACCCGGGTGGTATTTGCAAAGGCCTGTGAAGCGCTTATTCAGATGCCAGCTGCGCTGAGAGATAAACTAATTATTGCAGTCAATCTATCGGCCAGGGATATGTCAGATTCATTACTTCTTAGTGATCTTTTGAATCTATTAACTGCTCACGGGCTGGTTGCCACGCAATTTGAGCTGGAGTTAACAGAGAATGCATTGTTGGATATGGATACGCAATCGCTAACTAGTTTTAAACAGGCGGGTTTTTCGTTGGCCTTGGATGACTTTGGTACGGGGTATTCTTCATTGGCCTATCTAAACACGTTGCCCTTTGATGTATTGAAAATTGATAAAAGTTTTATCGCTCAAATCCCCAAGGAATCATCAAGTTGCGCACTCACGCGAAGTATTATTCAAATGGGCAGGGAACTGGGTTGTGAAATTGTAGCCGAGGGGGTTGAAACAACAGAACAGGCCGCGTTTCTGGCTGCTGAGCAATGCCAGAAGGTACAGGGATTTTTGTACAGCAAGCCTTTGCCAGTGGGAGAGTTCATTGAATTTTGCAGGTTATACCCTGTGCGCGAATAATTGCCTGGCTCAATTGCATAGAGTTCTATGATTTGTTTTTGAAAACAAACGGTTCTTATAGCAGAAGCAAAAACGCCCTGGCGAGAATCGACAGGGCGTTTGTAATGGGGAAATTAGCAATAATTAACCAATAAACTCACTGTTCGGGAAGTTGAGTTTTAAGGTTTTCATAGCATTATCTTTAAGATCTGTCAGTTTCAACTGATCATAGCATTCCACCATAATCTCCAACGCCTGTTGCACCTGGTTAGAATCCGGGTAATTCTCAAGAATATATTTTCCACGGTTTGCAGCGGCAATATAGGCTTCTCTGCGCATATAGAAGCGGGCAATCGCCACCTCGTATTTAGCCAGGCGATTCTTAATGTAAACCATGCGCTGACGGGCGTCGGAGGCATACTTGCTGTCGGGATACTGCTGAATCAGCCTGCGGAAATCATCAAACGCTTGCTTAGACTTAGTGGGATCGCGATCGGTATTATCTATACCTACCAATTCCTGGAACAAGTTATTGTCGGCTTCCATATTGGTTAAGCCGCGCATATAAAAGGCATAATCCACGTCTGCATGATTCGGGTTCAACCGAATGAATCGATCGATGGTGGCCAGCGTTTGATCGGCCTTACCGGATTTGTAATAACTGAATATTAAATCGAGCTGTACCTGATGAGACAACGGGCCAAACGGAAAGCGCGAATCCAGAGCGCTTAACGAAGCTGCTGCTGCAGCAAAGTTGCCGTTTTCCATACTTTCACGTGCTCTGTCGTACAGAGATTGCGCATCCAGGTTCGCGTTGACCACCTGCTCTTCTTTATCTGAAGACGAACATCCAGCCAGGCTAACAATGGCGCCCAGCATCAGTGGTGCAATACAACGGGTAATTTTCATAGTACTTCTTTTTCCTGATCCGTTTTATTCGCTACTGCATTGCGTACAGTAAATTTTCGGTATTTTAACGCACTTGCACGCAAACACCACATAAACACCAAAAGAAAACCGCCAAGTGCGGTAAACCTTGTTATAATCTGCACTTTGCGTTCCTGTTTTAGGCGGTTATGGTACAACAAAGTTCACAAATTTCATTATCAGCGAATACTGAATTTCAACATTTTGGTATGCGGTTAGATCAGGTTGTTGCTGATTTGTTCCCCGATTATTCACGATCAAAGCTAAAAGAATGGATTTTAGCCGGGAATGTGTCGATTAACGGCGTGCCTTGCACTGTGCCGCGTCAAAAAATGACCGGTGACGAAGTGATTTCGGTAGAGGCCGAAATCGAGCAGCAGGTAGTGAATGAAGCTCAGCCCATTGAGCTCGATATCGTGTACGAAGATGACGATATTCTGATCATTAACAAGCCAACTGATTTGGTTGTGCATCCTGGTGCGGGCAATCACGATGGTACCTTGCTTAATGCTTTACTCGCGCACGTACCGGGGATCGACAAAATACCGCGGGCCGGCATTGTTCACCGACTGGATAAAGACACAACGGGTTTGATGGTTGTTGCTAAAACGCTACCAGCGCAAACGCACCTGGTGGATCAGTTGCAGTCAAGGGTAATGAGCCGAGAGTATGAGGCCCTGGTAATGGGCACTATGGTAGCGGGTGGGTTTGTGGATGCCCCAATTGGGCGACACGCAACCAAGCGCACTCTCATGGCTGTTCGGGAAATGGGTAAACCTGCGGTAACGCATTATCGTGTCATCGAAAAGTTTCGCATGCATACTCATTTGAGATTAAAGCTGGAAACCGGTCGTACCCACCAGATCCGCGTGCATATGGCGCACATTAAACATCCATTGGTGGGTGATCCTGCTTATGGCGGGCGATTGCGTTTACCCAAAGGCGCAAGTGAAAGTTTTGCCGATACTTTGCGGGGTTTTAATCGCCAGGCACTGCATGCAGCCCAGCTTTCGCTGTATCACCCAAGTACAGATGAGTGGATGACCTGGCAGGCACCGCTTCCGCAAGATATGGTTAATTTGATTGCTTCGGTTAGAGAAGACACCAAAATCTATGGTATCGATGAATTCTAAGCTGAACAGTCAAACACCGCTGGTTTTCCCGCAATGGCAAACGCCCCGTGGCGTGGTTGCCTATTGTACTACCCGTATTGGCGGTGCAAGCCTTGCGCCGTTTGATTCGATGAATGTAGGAAACCACGTCGGCGACAGTGCCGACGCGGTAAGCAAAAATCGTGGTTTGTTACCGTTTGCAGATCGGATCCACTGGCTTAATCAAACGCATAGCAGTGCTGTGATTGAATTGCCATCGGTTCAGCATGACGGCGACGCCGCGATTGCCCGGGATAGCCAATCGTTTTGTGCGGTAATGACCGCCGATTGTGTGCCTGTGTTATTATGCGATAACAACGCTACCGTTGTTGCTGCCATTCATGCAGGATGGAGAGGGCTCGCACAGGGAATTATTAGCAATACCATTAATGCTATGAATGTTGAGCCTGGCGTGTTGCAAGCCTGGATTGGGCCGGCGATCAGTGCGCACTGCTATGAGGTGGATATCAGCATGGCTGGTCACTTTACTGAATTTTCCGACGCTATCCTGCCGCACCACAAATCAACGAAATGTTACCTGGATTTGCCACGTATTGCCCAGTTGCAGTGTGAACAGGCAGGGGTAGGGCATATTTCGCTGTCACAGCTATGTACTTATCAACAATCTTCTCTTTTCTTTTCTCATCGCCGGGCATGTCATGCAGGTGAATCCCAAACGGGACGAATTGTCAGCGTTATCGGGCTGTCAGCTTCGTTTTAGTCAGCCCTAAAAAATTTGCGCTAGCGCAATAAATTGCCGTATTTTTGCGCAGTCAGCTTGAATCTTGTTTCTGTCATACCCATAAATGAAGCAAGGTTTTTTACGCACTGTTAAAGAGGTTTTATGCGTTTAGACAGATTTACCAGCAAGTTCCAGATTGCGATCTCTGATGCGCAGTCTCTTGCATTGGGCAGAGATCATCAGTTCATCGAGCCAGTACATTTAATGACCGCATTACTGAATCAACAGGGTGGTTCGGTGCGTTTATTACTGGACTCGGCCAATATTAACGTTAATGCGCTGCGTTCAGCCCTTGCTGAAGCTATTGATCGCCTGCCAAGAGTAGATGGCATCGGTGGTGATGTTCAGTTGGGTAAAGAATCAGTAGTGCTGCTAAACCTGTGCGACAAGATTGCACAGCAACGCAAAGACGATTACATCACGTCTGAAATCTTTGTTCTGGCCGCCATTCAGGATAAAGGCCGGCTCGGCGATATGCTTAAGTCGCTGGGGATCACAAAAGAAAAAATTGAAAAAGCCATTGATACGATGCGTGGTGGTCAGAAGGTAACCGACCCGAACGCGGAAGACGTGCGCCAGGCTTTGGAAAAATTTACCACAGACCTCACCGAACGAGCCGAGCAAGGTAAGTTAGATCCGGTAATCGGCCGCGATGATGAGATACGCAGAACGATTCAGGTACTACAGCGCCGTACTAAGAATAATCCGGTGCTGATTGGTGAGCCTGGTGTGGGTAAAACGGCCATTGTGGAAGGGTTAGCACAACGGATCATTAATGGTGAAGTGCCAGAGGGACTAAAGAACAAGCGCGTGTTGTCACTCGATATGGGCGCGCTGGTAGCCGGTGCTAAATACCGGGGTGAGTTTGAAGAACGTTTAAAAGCGGTATTGAATGAACTCTCTAAGGAAGAAGGCCGGGTTATTTTGTTCATCGACGAACTTCACACAATGGTGGGGGCGGGTAAATCAGACGGTGCGATGGATGCAGGCAACATGTTGAAACCCGCACTGGCGCGTGGCGAATTACACTGCGTAGGCGCAACGACACTGGATGAATATCGCCAATACATTGAAAAAGACGCGGCGCTGGAGCGCCGTTTCCAGAAAGTGCTGGTAAATGAACCAAGTGTTGAAGACACTATTGCTATTCTGCGTGGCTTGAAAGAGCGTTATGAACTTCACCATTCAGTAGACATTACCGATCCGGCCATTGTAGCAGCCGCGACCTTGTCTCATCGCTACATCAGCGATCGCCAGTTACCTGATAAAGCCATTGATTTGATTGACGAAGCTGCCTCAAGCATTCGCTTGCAAATTGACTCCAAGCCAGAAGAAATGGATCGTCTGGAACGTAGAATTATCCAGTGGAAGCTGGAAGAACAAGCGCTTGCCAAAGAAACCGACGATGCCAGCCATAAGCGGTTAGAAATGATCGAACTGGAGCGTGAACAGGCTGAGCTGAAGTTTTCGGAACTGGAGAAAATCTGGAAAGACGAAAAAGAAGCCATGCAGGGCACGCAATCCATTAAATCTGAATTGGAACAAGCCAAGCTGGATTTAGAAATTGCGCGTCGTGCGTCTGATTTAAATCGCATGTCTGAGTTGCAGTATGGCCGTATTCCCGAGTTAGAAATGAAGCTCGAGAAAGCCGCAGAAAACGAAACCCGCGAAACCTTGTTGTTAAAGAATAAAGTAACGGATGCGGAAATTGCCGAGGTACTGTCTAAATGGACTGGCATACCGGTAGCCAAAATGCTCGAAGGTGAGCGCGACAAGTTGCTTCGCATGGAAGACGTGCTGCACAAACGCGTAGTCGGACAGCAAGAAGCAGTAACCGCTGTATCGAATGCCATTCGACGTTCACGGGCAGGTCTCGCTGATCCGAATCGCCCAATCGGTTCGTTCCTCTTCCTGGGGCCAACCGGGGTAGGTAAAACTGAACTGTGTAAGTCACTTGCGGGTTTTATGTTCGATACTGAAGATGCCATGATCCGCATTGATATGTCTGAATTTATGGAGAAGCACTCTGTTGCAAGACTAGTTGGTGCGCCTCCTGGTTATGTAGGTTACGAAGAAGGTGGGTATCTTACCGAAGCCGTACGTCGCAAGCCGTACTCAGTTATTCTGTTGGATGAAGTTGAAAAAGCGCATCCGGACGTGTTTAATATTCTGCTTCAGGTGCTGGATGACGGGCGTTTAACCGATGGACAAGGACGCACGGTCGATTTTAAAAATACTGTTGTGATCATGACCTCTAATTTAGGCTCGGATATCATTCAGGACAAGCATCAGGAAAGTCAGTACGACGAAATGAAGTCGATGGTAATGAGCGTAGTAGGGCAGCATTTCCGGCCTGAGTTTATTAACCGGGTTGATGACATCGTGGTATTCCACCCGCTGGGTAAAGAGCAGATTAAGTCGATTGCTAAAATCCAGTTGGCGTCACTACGGGCACGTTTAGCTGATAAAGGCTACAAACTGGAATTGTCAGCGTCGGCCATGGATAAACTTGCCGATGCCGGATTCGATCCGGTATTTGGTGCAAGACCGCTGAAACGGGCTATTCAAACCCAGATTGAAAACCCGCTGGCCCAGCAATTATTAGCAGGGACAATAATGCCAGAATCTACTATTCGAATAGATGTAGATGGCGATAACCTGCTGATTATCTGATCCATTCAGGGCTCAAAATAAAAACGCCGGCGTACTCAAGCCGGCGTTTTCGTTTTTATAACAATACTATCTGATTGACTCAAGCAGCTCACGGGCCTTTTGCCGGTTGTAAAACGGGCGATTCACTTCTACTGCCTGAGTAAGCTCTTCAATCGCTTCTTCGTATCTGTCCAGTTTAACCAACGCGTATCCAATGTGATAACGAATTTCAGGATTGTTAGCATCTCGGGCAAAGGCACGACGCAACAATCCAAGTCCTTCTTCCAGCTTATTTGTTTGCACTAAAATCCATCCATAGGTATCCAGAATATCCGGGCTGCTTTCATTCAGCTCAAATGCTTGTTTAATATAGGTTTCAGCCTGATTGAGGTTGCTGTCTAACTGCATGATCGCAAGTTTATTCAGCACTTCTGCTTTATTAAAGGTAGTTTCCTGCTCAAGTAACTGATTGTACAGAATGGATGCTTGTTCAAAATTTTGCTGTATGAAATGGAACTGCGCCAGTAGATTTGTCGCCAGTACATTTTTAGGCGAGGCAGCTATTACTTTTTCCGCTTCGGTAACAAACGTTTGTTTATCATTCCCTATAATCGCAAGGTTATGCAGCATTAACAGCGCTTTATGGAAGTTTCTGTCTAATTCCAATGCGCGTTTTAAACTTGCTGTGGCTTTATCCCGTGATTCAGTTGCATCGTCATACATGGCCTGAATTAACCAGTAATTGGGGTTGTCTTTGTTGTCCTTTGCCAGGGCAACAAGCATGGATTTGGCCGTCTCCAGTTCCCGCGTTTGAATATGCAGGCGAATCTTATCAAGTTTAATTGCTGTGCTGTCCGGAGCGAGTTCAATTGCGCGTTGCAGAGAAGCTAACGCAGCTTCGTTATCACCAACAGCCTGTTGAAGCTGACTCTGCTGAATTAAGAATTCAATAGAGTTTTGCGTAAAGTGCGTAACGATAGACAGGGTCTTTTGTGCTTCCAGTACATTGCGCTTCTGAATGTACACTGACGCCTTAAACAACAGGTACTCAGGATTATCGAAGTCCTCAACCAACAAGCGATCCACATGATAAATAGCCTGATCAAAGTCTCTGATACGCTCATGCAATTTAGCTAATTCATACCTTGCATAACTGTAACCGGTGTTGAGCACCAATATGTCGTTGTATAGGTTTATTGCTTTTTCTATGTTGTTAAGTTCAACAAGATTATGCGCCTTTAACAGCAACGTTTGTGGATGCTTTGGTGACAGAGAAAGCAATTCCTCAATTAATGCATTTGAACCTTCAAAGTCACGCTTTCTGCTTAAAATTGCGGCGCGGTTAAACTTGCCTGCAAATAACGTTGGATCTTTATCGAGGGCTAGCGATAACACATCCAGTGCTTCGTCGTAGCGTTTCAATCGAATGAGAATACCGGCTTTTAAGTTCAGAAACTCCGGTTCTTCCGGATAAATAGCCAGCATGGCTTCTGCGCCTTGCAGCGCATCCAGTTCCTGTTCGGCTTGTAATTTCATCATGCTGTAAGTAAACAGGAAGGTAATATTTTTACTGTTCTGTGGGTAATTCTGATCCAGATAAGCGAGCGCTTCCTGTTGTTTACCCCTTGCTGCCATTAAGCGTATCTGAAAGAGTTTTACCTTGGAGTCGGTTGGATATTTGTCTACCAGATCGTCAACTAACTTTTGTGCTTTAAACGCCCGGTTTTGTTTTAAATACAAATCGCCCAACAACAAAGAAGCATCCATATTGTCTAATAATTTGTCTTCGTGTTTCTCCAGCAACAGCATAGCCTGCTTGTTTTGCTGGGTAAGCAGATATGTGCGCGCCAATAACACGATGGCCTGAATATCATTCGGCTTCTTCAACAAATATTGTGAAAAGTCTTTTGCGGCTTGTTCGGTATTTCCATGGAAAAATGCGGTTAAACCACTGATGTAAAGTAACACGGGTTGCTCAGCAATGATTTCGGGTGCCAGGCTGCTCATAATTTCGTTCAATTGTTCGAGCTTTTCGTTACTAACCAGCTTTTCTTTGTCTTTACTTTCAAGCCAACTGCTCAGCAGGATCGCCAGCGGATCATTTGGCGTTTTTCCAATGATTTCATCCACGAACGCACGCGCGCTGTCGTAGTCGTTACTTTCAAGATAAATATCAGCAAGTTTGCGAAGTGTATTGGGATCTTCCGGATTTAATTTTAGCGCCCGTTGCAAACTGTCTATGGCAGTATCAAAATCGCCCTGAGCATGTGCTAACTGACCTTTTAACCGCCAACTGGTTGCATCGTCCTGAGTGGTTTCAAAGGCCTTGTCTAAAAAAGATTTTGCATCAGTGAAGCGTTCTTCAAACAAAGCAACGGAGGCAAGGCCATTTAAGCTTTGAGTATAGCCGGGCTGGATAGCCAGACTATCATTATACGCTTTTACTGCGCAGTCGAAGCGGTTCAGCCTGATACAGGCACTGGCTCTTATTTGCAGCCATTTTACTTTCTGTTCGCCAACCAATTTATCGGCTTCGGTTAAATTAATCACCTTTTCGTATTTGTTTTGGAATAGCAGCGCATTGCCAAGTGGCTCAGCCACTATGTTTATATCAGCACCCTGATCAAGTGATTCGTAAAATTCTGCTTCAGCGGCAGCTAAATAGCCGTTAATCAGCAGAATTTTTCCCATCAATATCTTCGCAGCCAGATTGTCTCCATCCTGTTTCAGGCTGTTCTTCAAATGAATAAAAGCTTCATCATATTGAGCGAGATTATAGGCTTTAAGGGCCTTTTCATAATCATCCTCTGAACTGGCCAGCAAATGGGAAGACGATAAAATACCAATGGTTAACAGTGGAACCTGAAGAATGCGCATAATTATTTGTATAGTTTTCAGATCGATGATTAAGATTGTGTACAAAAAAGGTGGCAAATGCCACCTTTAATAATAAGAACTGGGATTGTGCTGTTACGCTTGTTGCTTACGACGCCATCCAGCGTATGCGCCAGCAAGGATCAGCAGAGCAAAAGTACCTGGTGCATTTACTGGTTCTGAACCACCAGTGTTGTCATCTTTGGTTTCTTTGGTGAAGCCAATCGAAGCAAGTTTGAATGCATCGTTCTTCTTAAATCCATCAACATAGGCGAAAGCTGCGTTGTATGCACCAACCAGCCAGTACTGGGCTGTTCCAGTAGTGGTAAAAGTAGATTGAAATACATCATCACATTTTTCTATGATGAAACTACCAGCCGTGTTCGCTGCCACGAAAGACGATGCAATAGATGCCCAGGTTGAATTTCCACCAGTAAGTGCCGAAATATCGGTTAAGCCAACAGCTGTTACTTCTTGTTCAACACCATTATTTTCGGCCCAACTAAAAGTCGCACCAGTTAAAGACACTGCTTCAGAAAAAGACAACAACACCATGTCGGTATCGTCCCAATTTCCATAGTTATCTATCGCGTGATAGTCACCTACTCGGTCAAAGCTGATTTCATCAGCATTGTACATGCCATAACCGGTTGTATTGGTCGCAGAATTATACCATGGACCAGCATCAACAAAATTTGCTTCTTCAACAGTTGCATCAGTTCCTGCTGCGTCCCCAGTATCAGACCAGCCTGAAACCTTGATACCAACACCATCGATTACTACAGAACTACCAGTTGTAGTCCAGCCGTAATCAACATTTTCGCTGTTGGTAGATTCAAGGTAAAGATCATAAATGAGAGCATCACCCCAACTATCGCATACAGGCGTAGACGGTTGGCTACCACCACTTGTTGAACAGGAACTACCACCTGAACTATGGCTTCCTGTTGCCATTGCAGCACCAGATAACAGCACGCTTAGCGTACCGATATACAGTGCGGTTTTCCTAAGAGAATACCACATATACTACTTCCTCATTAAAACAACACATTCTTGCTATAGCAGTAAAGCAAAATGCGGACCAAAATAAAATATCCATAATTTACAGAAGGATAAGACGTGTTGTGTCAGTATAATTTACTGTAATGTAAAGAATATTGACAGTCCGTTGATGAGAAAGCACTTCAACATGGCGATTCCATCAGCAGTTAGTTAACGTGAATACTAAACGAACACGTGACGCTTTAAGGTATGGTGCTTAATACCCTGTTATTGTTTAACTGGCGGGGATGTAAAAATCTAAAGGCAACTCCATAAAGAGTATGGAATAATGTGACGGAATTTATCACTAGGGACCCCTATGACAGAAAGTAAACGCAAAGGTATTTATTTATTACCTAACCTGTTAACTACCGCCGGACTCTTCTCGGGCTTCTTTGCCATTGTATCTTCCATGAATGGTAAATTTGAAGCGGCAGCAGTAGCGATATTTGTAGCCATGATTTTCGATGGTCTGGATGGACGTGTTGCCAGGATCACCAATACGCAAAGTGATTTTGGTGCGGAATATGATTCTATGGCTGACATGGTGTCATTTGGTATGGCGCCTGCGTTGGTTGCTTATAACTGGGGCTTAAGTGAGCTTGGTAAGTTTGGTTGGTTTGCCGCCTTTATATATGTAGCTGGTGCAGCATTAAGACTGGCCCGATTTAACACTCAAATTGGCATTGCAGATAAGCGTTACTTCCAGGGCTTAGCCAGTCCGGCAGCCGCTGCTGTGGTGAGTGGATTTGTTTGGCTGGGTGTTGAGTACGGTATAGATGGTAACAGTATTGGTATTATTGTGGCACTTATTACCGGCCTTGCAGGGTTATTAATGGTAAGTAACTTCAAATATAACAGCTTTAAAGAAGTGAACTGGCACGGGAAAGTACCATTCGTAGCATTGTTACTCATATTGCTGGTATTTATTGTTGTAGCAACTGAACCCGCTCTTGTACTGTTTATAGTATTTGCTTTGTACGCGATGGCCGGACCAATCAATACATTTAGAACCGTCGACAAAGTGACGCTGAATGATGTGGTGGGTGATCAAATCGACGATGCCGATTTTAATAATGCTGAGTCACAAAAAGTAAAAGCAGAAAATGGCGAATCAGCTGAAAGTGAAAGTACAATAGATTCTCAAGAAAGTGCATCAGCAGTTCAGAATAAAGAAGTAAAAGGTTCATCAAACCAATAAAGTTGATTGTAAATTGAACGATGTTGGCTGATTTGTATAAAACGCGACCAAACGGTCGCGTTTTTTTATGTTTTTTTAAAATAGCTGTTGACGTTAATTTCAGGATGCGTAAAATGCGCCCCACTTCAACGGGGAACGCCGAAAAGCAACTTCCCGGCATAAAGCGAAAGCCTTATGTGAAGCGGT
>NZ_VHIP01000001.1 GCF_006494365.1 Aestuariibacter sp. GS-14 | reverse complement strand
CTTTAATCGTCATCCCCGCTACTTTATTCGTCATCCCCGCGAAGGCGGGGATCTTGTATGGCATCGGCACGTTGTTTGAGTAGATCCCGGGACGAGCCACGGATGACTGAGGCTCTTGTGTGGCTCGGTAACGCTGTGGTATTACATACGGCGTTTATGCGCCATGCATTCCACTTCCAGCATGGAGCCCATAGCCAGGCCGTCTACGCCAAAGGCACTGCGGGCCGGTAAGCTGCCTTTCGAAAAATATTGCACGTATACTTTGTTAAAATCGGGCCATTGCGCAATGTCGTCAATCATCACTGTGCATTTGAATACGTCTTCCATATCCAGGCCAATACTGTTGAGTGCGTTTTTAATGTTCTTCATTACCTGATGCGACTGATCGGTAATATTGTCGGCCAGTTTTCCGTTTTCATCGGCGGCAATCTGACCCGACAAATACACTATGTTGTCTACCTGGGTAGCCAACGAAAAAGGCATGTTAGGGTTGGGGTGAGGGTATCGTTTTAAGCCTGCTGATGCCGAGGCACTCAGACTAAAAATTAAACACATCAGGGTTAACTTTATTAAGTTCACCTTGTACTCCTGTCGTTATGTTTTTATGTATTGTTGAGCGAAATATTGACGCTTGGTTACCTATGTTTGCTCAGGGTGCGGCAAACAACAAGGTTACGCAGTGTTATTTGGGCCAAACAACCGAATTTTGCGGTTATTCGCACCCGACCAAATTACGTCGGGTGCAAATGCACCAAATGAAAGCGGTTACTTGTTATCGTAGCGCGCTTCGTATCGCAAAATCCTGCTGTTGGGATCGGCTATTACTACATCAAAGGGTGAAATAGACAACGTCACTGGCGAGGTTAAATCCAGTGTTTGTAGTTTGCCATTTACCGACACTTCCAGCGGCATTGGAAATGCCATATCACCTGGCGTTTTCCAGGCAAACGTAACGCTGTCTTGCGTACGGGTTTCTGTTAGTTCGGGTAAGGCTGGCTGATACAGGTAAACATTAAAGAACCAGTCCAGGTTTTGTCCGGTGCGTTTGTTCACAATATCAATGAAGTCCTGGGTATTGCGATACAGCGTGGAAAAATTCCCTGGTTGGGGTGAGTCTGTGCCGTAAACCAGTTCGCGTACTGAACTAAAGAAAGCCTCATCGCCAATCAGGTTGCGCAGTGTGTGCATGATCCACGAGCCTTTGTAGTAAATATCGAGTGCGGGGCCCACGCCGCGTTCGTATACCTGCTCAACTTCCATCAGTTTATTTGACACAATCGGGTGGGTGTTAATTAACCCTTTGCGCTGATTGTTCAGGTAGGTTTTATACGCCACATCGCCCGACAAATACTGGGCAAATAACGGCTGCATGTAGCTGCCAAGCCCTTCGTGGATCCACATGTGATCCCAGTTGTCGTTGGTTACCTGGTTGCCAAAATACTCGTGGGCAAATTCGTGCTGTAATAACCAGTCGAAACCAAATTCATCCTTCTTGTATTCGTTGCCATAGGCGTTAATGGTTTGGTGCTCCATACCCAGGTGCGGGGTTTGCACGACGCCGACTTTTTCATTGCCGAACGGGTAGGGCCCAATCATTCGCTCGAAAAACGTGAGCATAGTTGGAATTTCATCGAACAGCACTTTTGCCTGCTGCTCTTTGCCCGGTAAATGGTAGTACACCACCGGGTAGCTGTTGCCATAAATGCTGTTGTACGTGGTTTCCAGTTTTTCGTAAGGCGCAATGTTGAGCGCAATTCCATAAGTGTTGTGCGCTGAACGGGTTTGCCAGTGGTAAGTGCGTGTATCGCCATTGTCGGCTACGTTCACTAACACGCCGTTACTGGCTGCCACCAACGGCTTGGCCACGGTAATGTGTAAATCCGTTTGCGCGGGTTCACCAAAGGGCTGGTCAATACATGGCCAGAACAGGTCGCAACCTTCGCCCTGCACGGCTGTGGCTAACCAATTCTCGCCTTCAGGTGTTTTTTCCCACATCACCCCGCCGTCCCAGGGGGCGCGAACCGGGATGCGCGGCTGACCTTTATACACAATGGTAACGGTGAGTGGGAAGGATACGGCCGACACCGGGGTAATTTGTAATTCTCCCCCCAGATTGCGGTACTGAGTATCGGCCAGGATGTCGCCATTTACTGCTACGCTTTCTATGGTAAACACGCTATCAAGATCCACAGAGAAGGCTTCTCTGCTGCCTTGGCCTTCCAGTGTGAGTGTGGCATTGCCCATTAGCACTTTGTTTCTAAAATCAAAGGCAAAAGATAAGTCAGCATGCTTCACGCTGAGCCCTTGTTGTAATTCGGCTACGTCACCACCACTTTTTAAACTGTAGGGAGTGGATATCGGCCCACTGCTGGTTTGCAGCGTCTGGTTGCTGCCACAGGCAGACAGGGTGGCAATAGATACGGCCAGTGCTATGGCGGTTAGCTGTTTAATGCGGGTGTTAACCATGAACTATCTCTGTTGTTGTTATGTACGCCAGAGTATACAAAATTGATGTGTAAACAAGGTCAGGATAGGGTCAATTCCCGAAAATTTCTGGTAGAGGGCAGGTATGCTGCAAAGAATCAGCAGGTAGTTATTAATATCCCGTCTGACGCAGTTACCTCAAACGGGATAGTGGGATTATTCAAACAGCTCGCCGCGTAAGTCTTCTAAGGTGCTTAGCGTGTGCTCTTTGAGCAGTGTTTTAACTTTTTTGGATTCTCTGTTCATCCATGCGTCAAATATTTCCTGGTGTTCCCGGAAAGCGTCGGCTTCGCGATCAGGCGGATCAAGGTGTCTGCGCACATAACGTTCCGACAACAGGTGTACTTTAGTTAACAGCTCCTGCGTGATCTTGCGGTTGGCCGGTGCTGTTAAGGCCAGGTGAAACTCGCGATTAACGGTTACTGCCTGAGGAGAAATTTCGTACGCCATACTTTGTAAGCGTTTAAATATTTCTTCTACTTTTTGCCTGTCCTGCTGGGTGGCGCGTTTACAGCCCTGAGCGGCGGCTTCTGGCTCAAGTGTCTTGCGTAACTGAAACACATCTTCGGCTTCTGCCAGGCTAATTGGCCTGACAATAAATCCTCTGTTGGGATGTGAAATAAGCAAACCGTCTTGTTCTAACCGGGTAAGGGCTTCACGAAGCGGTATTTTACTCACGCCTAAATCCTGAGAGAGTGCGTCCTGACGAATGGGTTTTGCCGGAAACATGACATTGGCAAGTATCCGCTCACGAATGATTTCGTAAGCTTGCTCCGACAAGGTTTTAACCACAATTGACATCTATAAATTACTCCTAAGGAGAGTTTGTCTATTATCTTTTTTGTTATCGGCGACTGCACGAAATTGTGCGTTAAACACCATGTCATACAGTATACCATTTGAAAGTGAGTTACACGGTTATATGGTCTAAGTGGTTTATTTTTGAACAGTAGTGAATGATTTTTTTTAGATTTGAAGGTATTTCGCAGTAATTTTTCATTCATTTATCGAATTTCCTGGGTAGAAATCTCCCTATTTGGGGGGAGCGTAAGCACATTTAGTTAGTAACAAACCTGTAAAACGCGGTGGGCAATAAATAGACTAAATTTGTTTAATGTTTAAACAAATTAATGTATAAAAGGCAGCTAATATTTGTTGCAATAATTACTTTGGCGACAAGTTATAAAACGTAACGACAGTCACGCCGTAGTGAAATGGATGCCACAAGCCGTTCCGGTGTTAAAAAATCGAATAATACTAAGCAAATAGCGTTGCTATTAAAGCGTTGTAGCGCGGTATAACGGGCGAAATACAAATGGATAAAGCATCCTGGGAAGCGATCGGGCCTACCTGGCAGGATCGCAGTACTAAATTAAAGCAAATCATTGATATGCAAACCGCCATTGCCAAAGTTGGCATGGATTTATCATCGGTAATGCACCATATAGTGGAGTATTGCTGTGAACTGCTTAAATGCGACGGTGCTGCAATAGAGCTGCGTGAAGACAACCATATGGTATATCGGGCAACCAGTGGGATTGCAAATGCCCATTCCGGATTGCGATTGCCATTAAATGAGAGTTTGTCTGGATACAGTGTAAAAACGGGTGAACTGCAACTGTGCAATGATGTTGAACAGGATCCTCGTGTAAATTTATCTGCCTGCCAGACCCAGGGCATTGAATCCATGCTGCTCATTCCTCTTGAACACTCCGGTGATTTTGTTGGCGTATTGAAAGTGCTGTCGCGTAAGAAGCACTATTTCACCTTGGAGCACGCTGCCATTTTGCGTCTGGTGTCGGAGCAGGTGGCAGCATCGATGTATTTTTGCCTGCGTTACTTACCAGATAACCTGGTCTATCAGGCTACCCACGACAGTCTCACCCAATTGAAAAACCGCTCTGCCTTTATGGAACGTTTGCGCCGGGAGGTACACGTAAATGGCTGTCGCTATCAGCATCGATTTGGCCTGATGATTATCGACATGAACGGCTTAAAACGGGTAAACGACGAATTTGGCCATCGGGCTGGCGACGCGATGCTGGGCGAAATGGCCAGGCGCTTACAAAACACCTTCAGACCTACCGATCTGATAGCCCGCATAGGCGGCGACGAGTTTGGTGTTGTGGTGAGTAATATTCAAACCAGCGAGGCGCTTACCAGCGCTTCACAGCGCTTGAATGCTGAATTAGCGGCACCGCACAAATGTCATGGAAAGGAATTGAGCCTGAGTGCTTCGGTTGGCAGTGCCGCCTATCCGGATGATGCAAAACATGTTGAGCAGTTAATCGAACTTGCCGATCAGCGTATGTATCAGCACAAGCGAGCACATTACCAACAAGAATTTGCATAAATTTATAAATTACAATGGGTTGAAATGTTTTTTGCATTTACTGTACCGAAGGGTAAAATATGCAAAAGTAGTGGTAGCAGGAAACCTTTGTGACAAGTGGCCGTAAACGTGAATTTGACGCTGAAATAGCGCTTGAAGCTGCCATGCAAGTATTTTGGCAAAAAGGCTATGCCGGGGCGTCGCTGGCCGATTTAATTGAAGGTATGGGCATTAACAAACCCAGTATGTACCGGGCGTTTGGCAATAAAGAGGCCTTGTTTGTGCAGGCCACACAGCGGTATCTTGAAACCCGTATGCAGCCCCATTTACAACTGCTGCAAGAAACGCAAGTACCATTGCGCGAGCGTATTAAAAAACACATGATGTCTATTATTTCCATGCAATGTAACGCGGAGCATGCTAAAGGCTGTTATCTGGTGTTATGTCAGTCTGAAATGATAAGCGGAAATGTGCCACCGGACGCGGCTGAAATACTGGCTAAAGCCGATGCCTTGCCAAAGCAATTGTACACAGCGTTGTTCTCAGAATCACCCGAAGCGGTGGCGGCAGGCTTGCATTCACATGCTGAAGCGAATGCTGTGGCCTTATATACCTTACTTAAAGGCACCGCGTCCATGGCGCGCTGCGGTGCTGGGATAGCAGAGTTGGAATTCGCCGTAGACAGCATGCTAGATGGCTTGTTTCAGCGCACCACCAAACTCTCCTAAATGACGCACTTCTACCGTTGGCTGGATACCCCAGGGATCAAACACCATTTGCGGGCTGCGTTTTACCCACGCGGTTTGTAACCCGCATTCGCTCGCCCCAATGACATCAAAAGGGTTACTTGAAATGAGCCAGGTTCGGTTGGCTGGGCAGTTAACCGAGTGCAGTAAATACTGGTAAATGGTTGGGTCGGGCTTGAACGTAGAAACGGCATCGGCCGTGATCACATTCGTAAAATAACCATCAATACCGGCATGCAATAGCAGGCTGTCTACTGCGGCTTTTTCGCCGTTTGAAAATGCTACCAGTGTGTATTTCTCCGCCAACGTCTTCAGTGCCGGCTGTACATCGGTAAATGCGGGTAACCTCAAATAGCTAGTCAGCAAGGTTTGTTGCTGCTCATTGCTCAAGGCTATTTGCAAATGCTGGCATGTAAATGTCAGTGCTTGTGCTGTGCACAATGAAAACGGTTGATAGCGGCGCATAAGCCCGCGTCTGAACGAGTATTCAAGCTGTTTGTTTCGCCAGGTATGAGAAAACAACTCTGCTTTGTCACCCACCAGTAATGCCAGATCTGCCAACAGGCCATGGGTATCAATAAGTGTGCCGTACACATCAAATGCCAATACTGATTTCATCGTTATCTTCTCACTCGTCAGGTAGTCAGCTAAAAGTTGTTTGACTTTAACTTACCGATCGGTACAATTCAAATTTCTTTACGTACCGATTGGTACAAAATAGTTTAAAATAAGGAAACAGCAATGACATCTCTCACCATTCACACGATTGAATCAGCCCCTGAAGCCAGTAAACCTATGCTGGAAGAATCAGTGAAGGCCTTTGGTATGTTGCCGAATTTGCATGGCATTATGGCCGCATCACCTCAGGTATTGGAAGGCTACAAAGCACTGCATGATTTATTTCAAAAAACGTCTTTTAATGCAGAAGAGTTAACCGTTGTATGGCAAACCATTAATGTTGAACATGGCTGCCATTACTGTGTGCCAGCACATACTGCAATTGCCCATGCGATGAAAGTGAGTGCAGAATTGACCGAGGCATTGCGCAATCAACAGCCAATGCCAACTGCAAAGTTGCAGGCGCTACAGGATATGACACTGTTAATAACCCGCAACCGGGGTGTGGTGTCGGCTGCTGAATTGGACGCCTTTTATTCTGCTGGCTATGAAGAGCGCCATGTACTGGAAATTATTATGGGATTGGCGCAAAAAGTAATGAGTAATTACATTAACCACATTGGTCATACGCCGGTGGATGCACCGTTTGCAAAGTTTAACTGGACTAAATAGTTTTTTGCGCCAGCACTTTATTATTACCAATACGGCCGGATGTTACCGGCCGTATTGCTTAACGGGGTCGGCTGGATACTCGCAATCTGCGGTTTTCGCGTCAGCATTTACCACATACCAATTGTGGCGATGTGCAAAGCCTACCTCAATCGCTTGTTCTGCGTTAAAACAGCTTTGTTGCAACTGCTCATCGGCCAGTAAAAGGTATCGCTTGCCGTCGCCATCTAGCCATTGATTCGCTCCCTGAAGCTGCACGTTTGTTGGTGTGTGATAGCCAAAGTGTGTTACCGGATAGGGTGAAAATAGAATAAATTGCTCCGCAAATTCAACCAGCGCAATCTGCGAATCATCAGGTATGTGTTGCTGCATACTGGCGAACACTGATTCGGGCGTGCGTATCGGGCCCATTAGGTGGTACCCCCAGGTGCTGTACAATATCCATAATCCACTAATGAGTATGGGCCAGCTCTTCCACATCGCTTGCCGGTATCCCACCAATAACGACACTGCACCTAACAATGCGGCAGTGATGAAAAAGCCTGCTGTATCTACATCGTAATCGGCCAGTGCGCGTTTTATCCAGTGCGCGTCGACTAATGCGCTAATACCTGCTATCGCGAAAATCACAGTGAGCACGGCACATAATCCAAATATCAATCTGCTTAACCCACGGCGGCAAAGTAGCTCTGTGCAATAGGGCGCGGCAATTAACGCTAGCATAGGTACGGCGGGCAGAATATAGACGCCGCGTTTACCCGGACTCAGGCTAAAGAAAAGGAGTAACAGAACTATCCAGCCTGCGGGGAGCAGAATACGGGCGTCCATTTGCCGGATGGCCCGCCACCATTTGGGGACCAGCCAGGGTAAAGCCACACTAACAGGCAGCCAGAATACGGGGATCACCGAAGTCAGGTAATACCAAAATGGTTTGATATGGTGCCAGGAGTCGGCGTAGCGGGTAACCGTTTGTTTAAACAGAATGTTATCGCGATACGCATGAAACGCAGGATTGTCGCTAACAGACACCAGGTAGTACATGGGGACAAACCACAGGGAAATTGCAAACAGCATAACCACCGGCCCAAGCCACCATTTTAACGCAGTTGCCCGGTAGGGACGCATTACCAGTGTGTTTTTAGTTTTTATGCGATAAAGCCAGTAGGGCACCAGCATAAGCGCGGGTAAAAAGCCCACGCCTTTTGTTATTACCCCCAGCCCCATGGAAAACCAGGCCAGGTAGTACCAGCGCCATAAGCCGTCGGTAAGCATAAAGCGCAATAAGCCATAGCAACCAAGGGTGATAAAGGCGCATACCAACGCGTCGATTTGAGCGGTTTTGGCTTGCAACGTAAACTGCACAGTAAACAGCATTAACAAGCCGGCAATAAAGCCGGTGTTCACGTTCCATAAGCGGCGGCCCAAGTCGTAAACCAGCCATACGGTGGCAAGTCCTGCCAGTGCTGAGGGCAACAAAAAAGCCAGTTTCAGATTCCCAGTGAGGGCATAAAACATCGCAATGGCCCACATAAATACCGGGGGCTTATCAGGGTATATCTCGCCTCCCCGCATGGGGAAAAACCACTGGCCGGTGTCTACCATATCGCGGGCGATAAGGGCAAAACGGGGTTCATCTGCAGGCCAGGGATCGCGAAGTCCTAATCCGGTTAAAATCAGGAGTGCGGCGAATGACAGTAATACAACGAGAGGGTACGCCTGATATACGGCAGGCGCTGCCATAGAGGGTGACTTCATCATACAGACTGCGAAGGTGATGTAGTGGAGGCGGCGCTGACTGATGTAGTGGTGTTAGATGAGGATACGCTAAGTCGCTCGGCTTTATATTGCTTGTACAAATAAACCCCAAGTAAGGAAGATAAACCAAGCATACCCACGCTTAAGCCAATTTTCCAATAGGATTGCACCAGTATTCCTTTGCCCATGAGTGCAAAAATTGCCATTTGCGGAATATAGCCAATCATCGAGCCGGTTATAAATACCCTGGCCGGTACATGACTCACACCCGCCACCAGGTTGGTAGCAAGATTATTACCAAACGGCATCAGGCGGATAACGATGGTCATCAGAAAAGGCTTAATGGCAACGAAGTTGTCGAGTCTGGCAATTTTGCTGGCGTATTTTCTGCGTAAGGTACGTCGCGCAAACGTGCGGGAAAAGGCAAATACTGCGGCGCAGCTAACTGTTGTGCCAATCAGCGAGTACACCAACCCTTCACCGAATCCAAAGGCGTACCCAGCTAAAAATGCAGTAAGCTGACGCGGCAAGCCAATAGCAGTTAATGCGCAAGCCATGCCAACAAAATAGGCAATCCCTACCCAGCCGTTATTGCGTGTATTGACATCCACCCAATCCTGATTGAACGCCGCAACCGCAGGTAAATGTCGCACGAGTTCACTTACACCCAAACAGGCAAGCAATATAAACAGCAAATACACACTGTTTTTCACCATGGGTTGGAACTTATGTTTATTCATCTTCAAACACAACCTGCGCAATTTTGGCGCGTCTTTGTAGCCATAACACGCCAAACATATCAACTATGCCCACCCATAATCGGCTTAACATGGTGTAATTGGATGTGCCGTGTCTGCGATCGCGATGATTCACCGGGACCACTCGAATTTCACCGCCCTGGCGTTTTACCAGTGCAGGAATAAAGCGATGCATGTGATCAAAATACGGTAATTTCAGGAATGTCTCGCGAGGAAACAGTTTAATCCCACAGCCGGAATCAGGCGTGTCATCGTTTAGAAAACGACTGCGAATGCCATTTGCAATGCGGGATTGGAATCGTTTCCATGCGGTATCTTTGCGGTTTTTTCGGTAACCGGCAATACAAAAACACTGGGAAGAAGAGAAGGACTTTGCGGCGTCCAGTAATGCCGGGATATCAGCGGGATCGTTTTGACCATCGGCGTCGAGGGTAACAATCAGCTCGCCTTTGGCATGGTACACGCCCGTGTAAACAGCAGTGCTTTGACCCACAGAATAAGCATGCTTTAACACACGTAACTGGGGAAAACGACTCAATGCCAGTGAACGCAGCACACGATAGGTGTTATCTGTACTGCCGTCATCGACATAAATAACCTCAAAAGGGTAGTCGCTCCCCAAAGCAGCAACGATCTCACTTACCAATGGTTCAATATTGTCCTGTTCATTTTTGGCAGGGATAACTACAGAAAGCAAAACGTCCACACTCTTATCTTTTTTATGTGCCTCAACTATAAAGAGGCAACCTTAAGGTAGGCTTAAGGTAGAATATATAAAACAATTTGTCTAATTACGAAACCAATCGTATTTGCTCGCGCAACCAGCGAATCGCTTCATCCTGCTCACTATTTTCATGCCAGTACATGTCGATATCCAGCCCTGGCAAGGTTACCGGGAGCGCAACAATTTCTAATGTTTCATCCAGCAATCCTTTTGCTATGGATGTTGGAATAGTAAGTAAGTATTCGCTATTTTTTAATAAAAGCTTGGCGGTTTGATAGCTTTGACAGCGTAATACCTGTTGGCGGTTAATACTTTGCTGTTGCAAATTGATGTCTTCAATAACCCGTCCGGTTGCCCGGTGACTCACCGTAATATGCTGGGCTGATAAATACTCCTCCTGTGTTAACGCTTTTTGATGGTGCCGACTGCGCAACACCACAAATTCGTCGGTGCTGAGTCGCTGATGTAACACGGGTTTGGATAACGGTAGTGCAACGTCAATGGCGATATCGGCCTGCCCGGTAGCCAGATGTCGGCTAATGTTGGGGCGATCCAGCGGACGGCAGGCCAATTGTACATCAGGCGCAAGCGAGCGCATTCGGGTGAACAGCGCAGGAATAAACAAGGGTTCCAGAGCATCGTGGATCATAATATTAAACCGCTGTTCACTGCTGGCAGGGTCAAATCGGGTAAATTGCTGTACCGCCATGCGCAACCCGTTCAAATGCGAGAGTAACAATGGCGCAATACGTCGGCACAGGCTGGTGGGTTGCATACGCGACGCTTTGCGTTCAAACAGGGGATCGTTCATATGCTCGCGTAATCGCTTTACGGCATGACTAATGGCCGACGGCGTGATAAACAGGCGCTCTGCCGCGCGTGTCATATTTTGTTCTTCGTAAAGTGCTTCAAAAATCTTCAGAAGATTAAGATCCAACTGTTGAAGAGGCTTGTCTGGCATAGTAAGTACTGTGAATTTAATTCATAGTTTGAATGTACTGAATTTCACTTCATTCATCAAATGCAACTGGTTAGACTTGTTAACAAATAAACAACAAGCCGGTTGTGACCTTATGAATTTTGAGCACAGTGAAAGAAGCCGCGAGTACGTGGCTCGCGTCAGTGAATTTATGCAGCGTTACGTGCTGCCAAATGAAGCCCGCATCATGCAGGACAACCATGCGAATAATGGACATGGCAACTGGCGGCAGTGGCAGCTCAATCCCACCGTGCAGGAATTAAAAAACAAGGCCAAAGTTGAAGGACTGTGGAATTTATTTTTACCTGACGCAACGTTAGGGCAAGGGCTAAGTTGCGTGGATTACGCACCCGTGGCAGAAGCCATGGGGCAAAGCTTGCTGGCGCCAGAGATTTTCAATTGTAACGCGCCCGACACCGGTAACATGGAAGTGTTGTATCACTTTGGCAGCGAAGAGCAGAAAGCTCGTTGGTTAACACCGTTGCTAAATGGCGAAATTCGCTCGGTGTTTGGTATGACCGAGCCCGACGTAGCGTCTTCCGACGCCACCAATATGCAGGTCACCATAACACCAGACGGCGATGAGTTGATTATAAATGGCAGCAAATGGTGGACAACCGGATTAGGCCACCCCAATGCCAGGATTGCCATTGTGATGGGGCTATCTAACCCAGACGCTGAAAAACACAGCCGCCACAGTATGGTACTGGTGCCGCTGGATACCCCCGGACTCACGATTAAACGCATGCTTACCGCATACGGCGACTACGATGCCCCTTATGGTCATGGCGAAATGCATTTTGACAACGTGAGGGTACCTGCTTCACACATTATTATGGGGCTGGGGAAAGGTTTTGCCATTGCCCAGGGGCGTTTAGGACCTGGCAGAGTACATCATTGTATGCGCGCCATTGGCGCCGCAGAGCGCGCTTTGTCGTTAATGATTCGCCGCGGCGCTTCGCGGGTGGCGTTTGGACAGCCGATTATCAAATTAGGCGGCAATTTAGAACGGGTGGCCGACGCCAGAATGCTTATTGATCAGGCCCGGTTACTTACACTAAGTGCCGCCTGGAAAATTGATAACGTTGGTGTAAAACAGGCCATGACCGAAATATCTGCCATTAAGGTGGTAGTGCCCAATATGCTGCAACAAGTGGTGGATATGGCTATTCAAATGCATGGTGGGGCGGGCATGTGTGGCGATTTTCCCTTGGCTGGGTTTGCTGCCATGGCTCGCAGTTTGCGATTGGCCGATGGACCGGATGAAGTACATAAAGCCATGGTGTCGCGTTTGGAACTGGCGAAATACAAAGCCGCTGACGCGGCGAAATAACCGGGCTAACAAGGAGTGAGACTATGCAGCAACGTGTGGTAGTAACAGGCGGCGCGTCGGGACTGGGCAGAGCACTGGCATTACGTTGGGCCAGGGCAGGTGCCGATATTGTGATTGCCGATATTCACGCCAAGCGTGGGCAGGAGGTAATAGCAGAGTTGACCGCGCTAGGGCGCCAAGCGTGGTATGTGCATTGTGACATTCGCAGCGACAGCGACGTTAAGGCACTGGTGGAGCGGGTAAGTGAAATCTGGCCGTCGGTAGATTTACTCGTTAATAACGCAGGGGTAGCAACCGCAGGAAGCCTGATAGAAGAAGATATAGAACAATGGGCCTGGGTACTCGATATTAACGTACTTGGCGCGGTGAGAATGACCCGGGCCATGCTACCCTTGCTAAAAGCGCAAGGCGGTGGCTACCTGCTCAATGTGGCATCTCAGGCGGGTATTACTGCAGCGCCGGTGATGGCATCGTATAACGCCAGTAAGGCCGCGATTGTAAGTTTTTCTGAAACCATGAAACTGGAACTGATTGATGCCAGGATTGGTGTCAGTGTGTTGTGTCCGGGCTTTTTTAAAACCAACCTCGATGAGTCAGTGCGCAGTGCAAACCCGGCCATGAAAGGCGTGGTGACGCGGCTGCTCGACAAAGCGCAAATTGGCGCCGACGACGTTGCGAACTGTGCGTTCGACGGTGTGCAGGCAGGGCAATTTATGTTGCTGAGCCATAAAGAAGGGAAAAAAGCTTACCGCATCAAACGCTGGTTCCCGGAGTATTACTTTAAAATGATGGCCGACCACACCAAACGGTTACGAAAAATGGGGCAATAACACACAATGACTACACCCTACGTAGACAAAGCGGGATCGGTAAGAGCAGGCGAAAACCTGCCGGTTGAGCCGGTACACGCCTGGTTAACGCAACAGGTAAATGGCCTGTCGGGTTTGCCCGAGGTAACTCAGTATTCAGGCGGAGCGTCGAACTGGACGTACTGCCTGAGTTATCCCGAAGCCGAATTCATTTTGCGAAGGGCACCGGCGGGCACCAAGGCTAAAGGGGCACACGATATGGGCCGCGAATTTCGTCTTCAGCAGGCCCTGAAACCGGTATATCACTATGTACCCGCTATGGTGGGGTATTGTAACGACGACAGCCTGATTGGCAGTGATTTTTACGTAATGGAAAAAATCACCGGCGTGATCCCGCGTAAGCATTTTCCCCGCGGTCTTGAAGTCACCGAAGCGCAAAGCCAGCAACTGTGTAAAAACATGTTCGACAGTCTGATTGCACTGCACAGTGTTGATTACGAGCAGGCCGGACTTGAGCATCTGGGCAAAGGCGAAGGCTATACCGAACGGCAAATCAGCGGCTGGCGCACGCGCTATCAGAAAGCTAAAACCTGGAATGTGCCGTCCGGCAACAAGGTTATTCGCTGGTTGGAGAACAACCTGCCGACAAAAGAACATATTTGCTTAACCCACAATGACTTCAGACTGGATAACCTGGTGCTGGATCCCAGCGATGTTACCCGCATTATGGCGGTACTCGATTGGGAACTGGCTACCCTGGGCGATCCGCTTATGGATTTGGGCAATACGCTGGCTTATTGGGTAGAGCCCGGTGATGATTTTATGGCGCAAATGACCCGTCGCCAGCCCACGCACCTGCCCGGTATGATGAGTCGCAAAGAGATTGTCGAATATTACATGTCGAGCATGTCGCTGGATGTGGATGATTTTCGCTTTTACGAAGTGTACGGGTTGTTCAGGCTCGCGGCGATTGCCCAGCAAATTTACTACCGTTACCATCACAAACAAACCCGCAACCCGGCATTTAAACGCTTCTGGATATTTGTGCATTATTTACTGTGGCGCTGTGAGCGTGCCATTAAGGGGCGTTAGCCATGAGTTGCGTATATTTACTGCGCCACGGGCAGGCCAGCTTTGAAGCCGATGATTACGATGCGCTGTCTGCGTTAGGCGAACAGCAAGCCCGGCGCACTGGCGAAGACTTGTTGCGCCGGGGGATTGCGTTTGATCAGATAGTGTGTGGCGGCATGCAGCGTCATGGCCAAACACTCAGTGCCTTGCAGCAAGGTTTTTCAAAGGCGTTACCCAACGCGCCAATTAACCCTGACTGGAACGAGATTGATCATCACAGTGTACTGGGCGGATTTGACACAAGACTGGCAACCGCCGCGAGTATGCGTAAGTATTTATTGGCTCAGTCTCATCCCGAAAAAGCGTTTTTAACCGTGTTTACTCGGGCGGTAACACGCTGGCAAAGTGGCCAGCATGATGCCGATTACACCGAAAGCTGGCGCGAGTTTAAAGGGCGAGTGATATCGGCACTGGATACGACGTTCGCTGGATTAGAAAAAGGCCAGCAAGCGCTGGTAGTGACCTCGGGCGGGCCGATTGCACTGGTAGTTGCCAGCCTGATGCAGCTCCCTGAAACGAATTGGTTTAACCTTAACTGGACGTTGGTGAATACGGGGATCACAAAAATCCTGCGTACGGGAGGGCGGTTAATGGTGTCGTCGGTAAACGAACATCAGCATTTGGACACGCCTTCCAGCGGTTCACTGATCACTTACAAATAAAGAGAATAACAATGCGTAACAATATTTTGATCACCGGCGCAAGTTCAGGACTCGGCCATGGGATGGCGATAGAATTTGCTAAACAGGGCTGTAATCTGGCGCTTTGTGCCCGGCGCGCAGACCGACTGGAAGCCCTAAAATCGCAGTTGCAGGTCATTAATCCGGGTATAAAGGTATTTATTCGTTCGCTGGATGTGGATGATCACGAGGCTGTGTTTGATGTGTTTAAAGCCTTTCGCGACGACATGGGCAGCCTGGACCGGGTAATAGTGAATGCCGGTATGGGCAAAGGTGCATCAATTGGTACCGGCTATTTTCATGCGAATAAGCAAACGGCGGTCACTAACTTTGTGTCGGCGATAGCGCAATGCGAAGCGGCAATGGAGATTTTTCGCGAGCAAAACGCCGGTCATCTGGTGACGATTTCTTCTATAAGTGCGGTGCGGGGCTTCCGCAGGGCCATGACCGTGTATGCTGCCACCAAAGCGGCTATCACGTCGTTGTCGGAGGGCATTCGCATAGATGTGCGTAACACGCCCATAAAGGTAACCTGCATTCACCCAGGATTCATCCGCAGTGAAATAAACGAAAAGGTAAAAAAGGTGCCCTTTATTGTAGATACTGAAACGGGTTGTAAAGCAATGGTAAAAGCCATCAACAAAGAAAAGGCAAACAGCTATGTACCCACCTGGCCCTGGGCCTGGTTGCACTGGATTTTGCGTATTGCGCCGCAAAGCTGGATTGCCAAAATGAGCTAGCTAGGTTCAATTGAAACAAAAAAGAAACCCGCCAACAGGCGGGTTTCTTAATGCTTAAAATAAAGTAGAGATTACATTCTGTAACGCACACCCAGGGAGAAGGTGCGGTCACGAATATAAGTATCACGCGGATACAAACGGGCATCGGCTGCAGAGTCGCCGCCGAAATAATCGTTGGCTACGTCATCGGCCAGGTTAGTGCCGTCGAAGCTGATTGTCAGGTTCTCATTTACATCGTAGTTCACTGAGAAGTCCAAAGAGCTGATTGCTTCGTGAATCACTGAGCTACCAGGCTGGTCACCCGCTTCATTGAAGCTGCCGTACCACTCGCTACGCCAGTTGTATGCCAGACGCACGTTCAGACCATCGCGCTCATACATCAGGATAGCGTTGTAAGACTTGTCTGATACGTTAGGCAGCGGCTCCATAACGCCGGCTGCGTTTTCCGCTTCGTGATCCATTAACGTGGTGTTTAGTTGGATACCCAGGCCGTCCAGCATTTCAGGCAGGTTTTCGAAGAACTGAGTGTAGGCCAGCTCAACCCCTTCAAGGGAGCCCGCACCACTGTTTACCGGGCGGGTAATAGAGAACTCGTTACCATTGATAGTTTCAGGTATCGCAACGTATTTCACGTAACCGTCGATATCGCGGTAGAACACGGTTGCGGTTAATGAACTGGCTTCGCCAAAGTACCATTCTGCTGCCAGATCGTAGTTTTGCGACTCCACGGAATCCAGTTCAGGGTTACCGCCATTACCGTAGCCCAGTGTACCCGTTTCTGAGGGCAGGAAGTAAGTTGCACTTGGGTTGAGGTCTGCAAAGTTCGGACGGTTGATGGTCTTGCCATAAGCGGCACGAACATAAAGCTCGTCGGTAACCTGAAGACGCATGTTCACGGCTGGCAATACTTGTGTTGAACTGGTGTTTACCGTAATTGGCGTTACTACACCATCAGTGATGCTGTTGCCGTTGAGTTCTGATTCCAGCTTCACTACGCGCACACCCGCTTCACCGTCTAACAGCATGCCGCCAATGTCTGTCGAGAAATTAGCCTGAGCGTAAATCGCATAGTTGTTTTCAGTGTTGTCGTAATAGCGCGCTGGCAGGAAGTCTGGATCGGCACGTGAATAACCCATTGCCTCACGGATGTCACCGCGGTTGGCTAATAAGTACGACGCGTTAGGCGTTAACCACTGGGTGTTGTTTAGTGATGTAACGTCGCTCATGTAGCCAGCCGGTGAGTAATCTTCCAGTCCCGGGAATTCAGTAAGCAGCACGTCGCGACCAGAGATATTGCCACGGCCACCGGTATCGGCTTCCTGATTAAAGGCTGAGCGCTCATTAACGCGTAAGCCAACTTCAACAGAGTGGATCCAGGAATCCAATGCAATGTTCGCATCCAGTGTCCAGTCAATAGCGTCACCTTCCTGATGCCCCAGACTGTCAAAGTTAGTCCACAGGTAGTACTGGCTAAGATCAGTCATGTCATAAGGCTGACCACTTGCATCAAGGATTTGTACGTCAGAGATGCCTGCGCCGTTTTTGTCGAAATCGTAGATGATGGTGTCGGCAAAGAACGCTAAATCAAGAATAAAGCCTTTATTGTTTGCTTCTGTATCGGTGTAAGCCAGGTCTGATTTAATCGTCACATTGTCGAACAGCCATTCGCCGCCCAGTGCAAACTGGTAGGTTTCTGATTCATTAAAGAACGACTGGTTACTGGTAATGGTACCCGGCGCATCAGGGCGAACCACAGATTGCGCCACGTTAGAGCCTTCTTTATATGACTCAACATAGCCATTGCCCCAACCACCCCAGCTAGGAATAGGTACCCAGAAGTTCAGTTGGCTGTTTTGCTCGTATTTCACACCAAACACGTCAAAGTAATAGGTGCTGTTGCTGTCAGGTGCAAACTGGAAGGTGGCGTTAAAGGAATCACGAGTGCGATCACCGTAACGGAAATAGCCACCAATCACATTCGGTGCCAGCGCTGGCTCACCAGCCACATTGAGTGGTGCTGAATTCGGGTTGTTTACAACTGAATCTGGCAGTGTAAAGGGCGCAGTAACAAAGTTTACCTGGTCCTGGAAGTCACTGCTCTGATGAGACACGCTTAACATGGCGCCAAAGCGGCCATTGCTGTTATCCCAGTTGTTATTCAGGGTAACACTGCCAATCGGGTTCCATGACTCAGCTTCATCACTGTAGACATAACGCAAACCGCCTGCCGCAGAGAAACCATCGTCAAAATCAAATGGTTTACGCAGTTGGATATCGATGCTACCTGCGATACCACCTTCGATATCAGAAGCACTGATCGATTTTTTTACGTCAACCGAGTAAACCAGATCGGCTGGCACATCGGTCAGAGACAAAGAGCGGCCGGTTGTAGTGAAGATATTGCGACCGTTCATTGTGGTAACGATGTCTGGTAAGCCGCGAATTAATACCTGAGCCACTTCTCCGTTCGTGCGCGAAACCTGAATACCCGTTACGCGCTGAAGTGCAGCCGCTACGCTGTTGTCAGGTAATTTACCGATGTCCTCGGCAACAATAAGATCAGAGATAGTCGACGCATTCATTTTCATATTTTGCGCGGAGTTTAAGCTGGCTTTAACCCCACGTACGTCGATGATTTCAATAGTGTCTTCGGAAGCTTGATTGGTGTCCTGAGCATACAATGACTGAGAGGCTAATGCCGCAAGAATGGCACTTGCTACCTGTGCACGTTTAAACATGTATCTTCTCCAAGATTGTTTGTAGTTGCGCAACACTCACGGTAAACCACTGCTGGTGATGAGCGTAGGGCTGCGCTGAGTAAGGTTTACGACGTCCCGATGTCGGGTGCCGCACATGGTTTTGTTATTATTATGGGGGAAGGATATTATTGTATGATAATAATACAGTCAACATTTCATTAACGATTTCTGCTTTTAAATAAGCGAAATTTAGTTAATTTAATTTTTTGTTGATATTAATCAATGGCTTGATATTTTTGTTTTTGATGAGTGTTAAAGTGAATATTACGAAAATTTAAAGATTAACGATTTCTTATACTTGATTCGTTAATTATTTGTATAACCAATAGGGGGTGTTTAGACTGGTATGTAGCAATCTGCTCGGCTGATAATTCCACAGCCAATTGCTAACTGTCTATTTGTTCAAAGTGGTTTCGAACGTGCATGACGTGGGCAAGGGCATATTCGTGTTTGTTCAACGAACCATACGCAAAATGATCGGCCAGCGGGCCTTCATAGTGCTGAAAGCGTTTTAGCGAAGTCATCAACTGCGCAATGGCCTCATCGGGAGACAGCGTTATGGGCGCATCGGGTGCACCAGGAATCGCTTCTTCCAGGTTGTGGGTCATTTCTCGTTTGGCGGCAAAAACTGAAAAAGCAGCAGCGCCCAACGTTGATTTAAACCAATCGGGTTTATGCTGAGGGTAGCCACTGATGGAATAATCCACACTTTGCGCCATGTGATAAAACGTTTGGGCAACTGACCAACGGGTGTCTGAACGGAGCTTGCTGGCGTCCAGCGAGGCCAGAAAATCCAGTAATGCCTGAATACTCAGATCTTCCTGATTAGCGGGTTGGCTCAGCCAGAAACTTCCACCTGCTATTCCAATGGCACCGCAGGACAGCGCAGAAATAAGAAAAGTACGTCGGTTCATAAGATGTGTGTTTTGCATAAAGTAGAGCGAAACAGTATGACAATTGGGACGATCTGTATAGTACTGATGATGTCGGATGGATAAACTTTTCGTTAAATTCAGTTATATCCACTCGCATAGACGATTGCCCTTATCTGGAGGCTGCTTATGAAAGACGCCGATCGCGCAAGTATTATTAAAGCCAGCTGGAAACTACACGATTTGGTTGAGTCGGCATACTTTACTCACCCGGCATCCAAAGGCAGCCCGGATTGGCAGGAAAAGCAGCGTTTGTTGCTGGCCGATATGGCACTGCATTTACTGCAAACGTCGGTAAAACCCGGCGATATTGATTTGCAAAAGCTGACCAACAACGTGCACGCTATTCTGACTATCTCTGATCAGTTTTTACCCCACGCGGGGCTGAAAGCGGCAACCGCATCTTTATACGAGCCTCTTGAGCCGTAATCTGCTCAACGGGTCGTTTCCCCGCGTCTTACTTCACGTGGGCTTTTTCCTATTACTTTCTTAAATGCCCGGGACAAAGCCGACTCAGACTGATATCCCAAATCCAGCGCAATGGCGAGCAGCGAATCATTGCCGAATTGTAGCCTTGAATAAGCCAGAGACATTCGCCATTCGGTTAAATAGTCCATCGGCGTATTGCCAACCAGTTGCTTGAATTGCTGAGCAAAATTGGTGCGTGACATGCCCACTTCTTTTGCCAGTGTGCCTAACCGCCAGTGCTGTTCCGGTGACTGATGAATCAGATGCAAGGCTTTTGCTATGCGGTTATCCGACAACACACTAAGCCAGCCCAACGTGCCTGGTTCCAGGGAGTTCAGATGTTCACGTAGTACGGCAATAATCAGAATTTCGGCCAGTCTGGATAATACCGCTTCGGTACCCATACCCACATGCTGGGTTTCGGTTCGAATCAGTGTACTGATCTGCTTCACCATGGTGTGTGTGTGACGGTTGGATTGGCGAATGACCAGTGCCGTTGGCAGCCCAGACAGCAGTTTTTGCGCTAACGGATGAGTAAAGAAAAGCGCGCCACACAACAAGCGGCTTGACTCACCTTTGCCGCCATACATAAGGGTTTCATAACGCTCTGACACACAGGTTATAGGTAATGATGCCAGCGGGCTAAAAAGGGCATTAGATTTGCCTTTTAAATGATGGCCTTCACCGCGTGGAAACAAAATGAAGTCATGGATTCCCAATTTACAGGCGGTCTTGTCGAACTGAAATTCTGCATTGCCTTCTAATACCAAGTGAAACATCAGGCAATGCGGGATAGTTGGCATACTGATGGCCCAAGGCTCACTCAACACAGAATCGGTACAAAAAGCAGTAGCAATATGCAGGTTATTCAGCAGTTTACCTAACGGACTGTCGTCTATAGGCGTGTCGGCGCGCTGCTTGTGGTTGAATGCCATTGCGTTGGGTCTGCCTGTGCTGTGTTGATATGTTTCACTCCAATATACGCGAATTGCAGAGCACATAACACGATTCCCCCGCTATTACGCGGCGGGCCACAGCAGCAGCGCGCCACTTACTATGGCTGTTACTGAGCGAACGTGATTCCAGAATAACCACTTGGTAAGGTAGGTTTGCCAAGTATGTTGTAACGACGCATCCCCGCTTGCTTCTAATAAGGCGTTGTTAAGGGGGACATTCTTTATAAGCGTCACCATAAAGGTACCAATAAAAAATATCAGCCCGGCAAGATAATGGTTAGAACGGGATAACACGAAAGTGAGTGACGCCACTGCCGAGCCAAAAAAGCACAGATAAAATAGCGGGTTAAGTATTTCCCGGTTGATCAGTACCATGATCTCTGCCCCCTGTTCAGATTGCCTTAATGCCCGCATTACCGTGCAGGAAAAGATAAAGTAAATGCCCATCATAATGAGCATGCTGAGTTGCCCCAGTGTAGTGAGTACGTTTAATACAAGCATGGTTATGCCTCCGGTTGAGTGATACCGGTATTATGTGCATACGCGCCTGCGCGCACGTGACATTACGTACACATACACTTACCAAACGTCCAAAATACGGTTTGGACGTTCAGGCTGCTTTTGAAGTGTTTCAGTTGCCTTTAGCCATCGCGAATTTCATACCTTATATCTCAGGGAAGGCAAACAGCCTTGCCCACAACTACCCAGCCGACATTCGGCGATATTATGAGGAAAGAGCAATGAAAGTATTAAACGCGTTAAAACTGGCGGGCCTGGCTGGCTCACTGTTATTCAGCAGTCTGTCGTTTGCATCAGCGGTTAACCTGGGCGAGAACGATGTGGCTATTCACGGTTACGATCCCGTTGCCTACTTTGTTCAGCACAAAGCCGTAGAGGGCTCTGCAAAGTACACTGCTACTTATGAAGGTGCAATTTACCGTTTTTCAAGCGCGAAGAACCGCGACATGTTTAAAGCGGATGCTGAGCATTACGCCCCACAATTCGGCGGCTACTGTGCCATGGGTGTTGCGCTGAACAAAAAGCTGGATGTGGATCCTGATGCGTTCTACATCAAAGACGACAAGCTGTTTTTAAACCTGAACAAAACCGTTCAGAAAAAATGGATGGAAGACGTACCCGGACACCTGAAAACCGCTTATCGCGTATGGGATGGCATCGAAGGTCTGTCGGTTGAAGCGACTAACGCCGAGGACTAAGCAAAGATGGAATCCGAGCTGAAAGGCATATTGTCGAACGGCCATGAGTATCCTGAGCAGGTGGTGATGTTGTGGTTCACCGCCTCCTGGTGCGGACCTTGTAAACAGTTAACTCCCATTATCAACCTGCTGGAGCAGGCCCATAAAGGCTCGCTGCGGGTAGTGAAAGTGGATGCTGACGAAGAGCATGGTTTAGCCCAGATGCTGGGTGTACGGGCAGTGCCGACACTGATCCTGATGGATCGCACCAAACGTTTAGACACACACGTTGGATTGTCGAATTACGGCGAACTGAACAAGTGGGTGTCACATCATCTGAATTAATGATTGTAAGGATGTCACTATGAATCAGAAGCAAAAAATCGCTGCGGCCGCGCTGGCCATGGCATTAGCGGCCGCTGCCTCAGCACCGGCGCATGCGGCAGGCAAAGAGAAGTGTTACGGCATTTCTGCAGCGGGTCAGAATGATTGCGGTAACCTGGCGGGTACCCATTCCTGCGCAGGGCAATCTACCGTAGATAACGATCCCGGTGAGTGGAAACTGGTAGCCAAAGGTACCTGTGAATCACTGGGCGGTATGTTGAAAGACGAAGCCAAGAAGCGTTACGACGCGGCTAAAAAAGGCTAATTAGCCTGATGAGTCAATAAGGAGATGCTGATGTCTGCTATGTCACAACACTATGAGCGTGTAGAGAGCACCAGGGTGGGTGTGGGCCTGCGTCACGAGCACTATAACGAGGCGCTGACGCAGACATCTCACTCCGTTGATTTTCTGGAGATTCATGCCGAAAACTTCTTTGCAGAAGGGGGCATGATCCCACCATTTTTAGAGGCAATAGCCGAATACTATCCGCTGAGCATCCATGGCACCGCGATGGGACTTGGATCGGCCTCTGGCGTGGACAGCCGGTACCTGAAACGGTTTTGCGAACTGGTAAACCGAGTCAATCCTATTCTGGTGTCTGATCACGCGTGTTTTACCTGGGGGCAAGTTGGCAATCAGCGGCTGCATGCCGGGGATCTGCTACCCATTACGTATAACCGGGCGTCGCTGGATATTCTGGTAGACAACATCGACCTTGTACAGCAGGCGCTGGGCCGGCAGTTGTTAATAGAAAATATTGTTAGCTATGTGGATCAGCGCAGCGATCCCATGCATGAAGCCGAGTTTTTGGCCGCCGCAGCTACGTTAACCGGGTGTGGGCTGCTGGTGGACTTAAATAATGTGCTGGTAAATGGCCGTAACTTCCACGCCCATAATCTGGCGCAGTACGCCACTACCTGGCTCAAAACCCTGCCTACCGGGGCCGTTAAAGAAATTCATCTTGCCGGTAGCAGTGAAGTGCAGCCTGGCGAACTGATTGTAGATGATCACAGTCAGCCCGTGTCCCATGCGTGTTGGGCACTGTATCAACAGGCAATCCATATGTTTCCCGGTGCCGCTACCTTGATTGAGTGGGATAATCAGTTGCCCACCTGGGAGCGTCTGCAGGAAGAAGCCGGTACAGCCCGGTTTATATTAGCGCAAACCCTGATGGAGGCTATGTCATGAATGAGCCCGCACAAAACCACGTAGCCGGTAAGCAGGACTGGTCCGGACATCAGCTTACCGGAAAGCGCCAGCATGCACTGGTAACCGATATTTTTACCCAATCGTCGTTGAGTGGCGTGCCGCCCCGCGCGTTGCAAATATACCAACGCAACCTGCAAATGACCGCGGCTCGCAGTTTAACTATTACTTATCCGGTGTTGCAGCAAATGGTGGGCGAACAGGCCATGTTTATTCTTGCGCAACGATTACTGGCCTGGGCTAAACCAACAACGGGTGACTGGGCAGAGTGGGGCGGGCAATTACCTTCTCTGATTGCCAGTAGTGAACTGGCGGCAGATCATCCTTATTTAGCCGGCGTCGCACAGCTGGAATGGGCCGTGCACGAGGCTGGTCGACGTCGCGTTGATGCGTTTAACCGAGCCA
This sequence comes from Aestuariibacter sp. GS-14, assembly GCF_006494365.1. Classification (GTDB taxonomy): domain Bacteria; phylum Pseudomonadota; class Gammaproteobacteria; order Enterobacterales; family Alteromonadaceae; genus Alteromonas; species Alteromonas mangrovi. The sequence continues at coordinate 682,335 of NZ_VHIP01000001.1, read as the reverse complement.
GTTTGTCGCTGCTAACTGATGACGATCCCAACCAGATTGTACTTAGCCTGCAACCTTCATTAGTGGTACTTGAAAGTGCGTATCCGGTGCAGCCATTGTGGCAACTGCACCGCCAAACCGCTAACCCAGACAGCCTGTCTACTGAGGCTTTGGAGAGCATTATGCAGAACCGTCAATCGGCAAACTATGCCGTAGTGTATCAGCATCGCAATAAACCCAACGCTGAGGCCATTGATGAACAAGCGTTTGCCTGGCTGCAGGGCGTGCAGCAGGGTATGTCCTTGTCGGCGCTACTGGATGCGTATCCGGGCATTGATTTTGCGCAATGGCTTGCTTACGCCATTGAACATGAGTGGATAAATACGATTTTGTCTCAGAGGTGATCCCACCCTCCTGCTTGCGGCGCAACGCTGATGGACTCCGGCACTACACTCCTGCCCGGTAAGTCAGCGTCAATGCGCCGCTTTTTTTATGTCGGTTTTATGGTTGGATATAAAAAGAAAAATGATCGCGTTTGAGCAAACATGGGCTCCAAATCATCGGGGAAAATTAGGGCGTGTTGATCTTTGTTGCATGCTCTTGATGCAGAACCACTGCACCTGCGAACATGCGCCGCGATCGCTGAACACCTAGAACGAACAAAATTAATACAGCAAAGATCAACACGCCCTAGTTCAGGCTCAGGTGATGCCGCATTATCAAAGACTGCGGGAAGTGCTTAAAAAAAAGAGGGGCGTGATGTAGTGTGAACATTGTTGCGACCACCAGGGTGGTCGCAACAATATAGATAGACTAGCTGAACAGATAGCTAATCAGATATCAGGTCGGCTATCAAACTGGCGCTTTAGCGCGTGATTTGTATTCGCCGTTACGGGTATCGATTTCAATCCAGTCATCAACCTGACAGAAATCCGGTACCTTAATTGTGGTGCCATTGGCCAGATTAGCAGGCTTCATTACCTTGCCACTGGTGTCGCCACGAGCAGAAGCTTCAGTGTAAGTTAACTGACGAACGATAGTGGTTGGCAGATCAACAGAAATAACTTTGCCGTTGAAGAATACCGCGCTACATACGTCGCTCATGCCATCAACGATATAAGGCAATACGCTTTCGATGTCTTCTTCGTTGAGTTCGTACTGGTTGTACTCTTCATCCACGAACACATACATGTCGTCGGCTTTGTAAGAGTAGGTTACGTCGATTTGATCCAGGATCACTTGCTCAACTTTGTCGTCGAACTTGTATACGGTCTCGCTGGTTGAGCCGCTGATCAGGTTCTTCAATTTCATTTTCATGATCGCACTGTTGCGGCCAGATTTGGTGTATTCAGCTTTCTGAACAATCCAAGGCGCGCCGTCAATAAGGATCACGTTGTTTACTTTAATATCTTGTGCTGTTTTCACGAAGCTACCCAGTGTAAAAGTTAAGGGGGAGATTTTCGCGCGATTCTAGCAGTTCCGCACAAATGTACATAGCTTTTCCGCTAGACTTTGTTGTTCTGATAGCGCAGCACACCAATTTTCTGCATGGCATTGCAGATTTTTACTGTGTTGTTGCCAGGCTAACCAACTGGTGGAGAGGCTTTTTTGTGTGTTCCAGCTCAGCCACCACTGCCTTACAGCCTCTGCGGTAGCTGGGTTTGCGCTGTGCAGGTAACGATCGAGGAACGCGTTGAGCTTGTCGAGATGAATATCATCCTGCTGCTGGTATATGTGCCACAAAAAAGGTTTACCGGCCCATTGCGCCCGAACAAATGAGTCTTCACCGCGCACCAGATTCAGGTCACAACTCCACAACAGTGAGTCGTACGCTTGTTGGGTAACAAATGGAATGGCCTGAATGGTAACCTGCCCACGTGAGTAACTATTGCCGGGTTGCAGTGTGTCGATACTCAGCCAGCGCGCAATATCTGCCACAATGCGACCGGGCGGTACTAACAACTGATAGTGTTGCTCACCTTTTGCAAGTGTATTTAGCCAACTGTCGATATGCGGATTCTCGTAGGTAAACAGTGAAACCAACATGCTGCTAGGCGCGCGGCTTACTCCCAGACTCAACAGAAAAAGCCGCTGCTGCTCAGTATCAAATTGCTGGCGTTGTTGCAGCAGTGTCTGTTCGCGCAGCAAACCGCCGGTGTTGTTAGTAAAACCCGGAAAGTAAAAGTATTTGCTTGGACCGCAAAGCTGCGGAGAGGGCAGTAAATGGCACCCCTCTACCCACGCTTCGGCACTTAAATATTCAAGGTTGATCCACAACGAGGCAGGCGAACGCTCGGCCATTGCTATTTTTATGTGTTGCGGCAGTTCGCAGGCAAAGGCTTCAATGACTATATCCGCTGGTTCAACATGCAATTGCGGTTGCCAATGAACTATCTCAACCCCCTCAACTTGTTGGGTTTGGCATAACGGGTTAACCTGCGGGCACAAATGGCGGAATGCTCCCAGATCATCCACCAGTAAACGCACAGACTGTTTGTACTCTGCACTGAGCTGCCTGGCCAGACGCCATGTCACACCTATGTCGCCATAGTTATCAACGACATGACAAAAAATATCCCAGCTCTTCATCCAACAAACCTGCACAGTGATAAAGCCGTGAGTATAAATGATCCCGGCGATGTAGGAACACATTGTTGTTAGGGCTGGATATACCCATGTGCCACTATGAATTTATTGTATTGTCTGAACGCGGTTGGGCTTGTTTCATCTTGTTAGTCCGGACGAGCATGTGATACCAATTCCGTGTGAAAGCCGGGGTAATTCCCGGACATTTTTTCTTAAATAAAACACACGGCGGGCTATTTTTTAAACAGTTTTTGGCGGTATACTGCGCTAAAGCAAGGAACGCGGTGCGCTTCACTATTATGAATACCAACCCACAACATCAGCTACAACGGCGTTTTTCAAAGGCCGTAGTGTATTGTGCTTGCCTGCTGGTGACGTCTGCGTATGCGCGAGCAACATCTTCTGTAACTGTTGAATATTTGGAACAGGCTTACCAGAACCAGCAGTTTACCAGTGCCTATCAACAAGCTGAGAAGCTGCTTATTGAGCAGGAAGGTGATCCTGCTTTTGATCGAATATTCGGTTTGCTGGCGCAAGCAGCGGAGCAGTGCGAGAAGGGTGTTTATGCACTCGAGCGGAGTATCCAGGAAAGCCCGGAAGACCTGGCCGTTCGTCTGGCTCTTGCTAGTTGCTATTTTTCTCTTGGCAATACTAAAGCTGCTCAGCAGGAATTGCGTGCAGCAAAAACACTGCCGCTGAATCCGGCGGATAAACTGCAGTTAGACAAAGCTATAGCCCGTATTCAGAGCAAAGAATCAGAAGCAGAAGGCGGATGGGAACATTCGTTGAGTGTTGGCGCCGGTTACGACAATAATCCGAATAACGGTATCGAGGATGCGGTTATTGATTTGCCGACACTTGGTCAGGTGCTGGTATTTGATGAAAGCCTGGCTACCGGCAGTGCAGGATATAGTGTTAGTGGCCAAAGCCGCTACACCCAAGCGGTGAATCAGCTTGCTGACTGGTACGTTTCTGCAGGTTTGGTTGCAACGCAGTATACAGATGACAATGCGTTATCGCGCGCCGACGTTCGATTGGCTGGCGGTTATCAGAGGCGTTTCGATAGTCTGATGTCGTTAACCAGTGCCTTTTATCAGCCCTTATGGGTAGATGGCGAAGGGTATCTCAGTTACTTCGGCATTCGCCAGCAATTAAGTGTTCCTGTGGCTAAGTCACTACTTGCTGGCGGCGAGCTTACATTCGCACAACTCGAGTATGATGCGTTTTCGCCACTGTCGCGCAATCAGTTGGCTGCCAGCGCCTGGCTGCAACATGACGTGGGCAATGGAAGCGGGAAGGTCACGGTAAGCGCAGCGTCGGAAAACGCCGATAGTGATTATGAGTTTAATTCACGTGATCTGCTATCAGCGTCCTTACAGTTTAGCCAGCAATTGGCATCTGACTGGGACATCATCACATCACTATTTGCACAGCAGGCCCGCCATGCTGGATATCACCCTGTTTTCGGCGTCACACGCGAAGATAATCTGGTTATATTATCGGCGCAACTCCGCTACCGTTATTCTCAAAACTGGCAAGTGAGTGCGGAATTCAGTTGGCTGAACAACAGCAGCAATGTGGCATTTTACGACTATTCAAGGAGCAAGTTATGGCTGCGCGCAACATACCAGTTTTAACCTCCCGGGTAATGATGTGTGGAGTACTGACCGCTGTTTGGGTCAGCGTCGCTTTTGCAGTGACATCGGTACAGGCACAAACTGAAGAGTCTCAGCAGGCAGGAAAAACTATCATGGCGCGCGGAGATGTGATTGCGACTGATCCGCAACAACGTCGCGAGTTGTCGCGTCGTGATCCCGTGTTTATGCAGGATCTTGTGGCTACAGGTATCAACAGTGCCGCTCAACTGCGAATGGCGGATGGCGGTATGCTGTCCTTACAGGAAGACAGCGAACTGAATATTCTGGACTATGAATTTAATCCCAGTTCCCGGGAAGGCAAGGTGCGAATGTCGTTGCTGAAGGGGGGGCTGAGAACGGTGACGGGATTAATACAACAATCCAGTGACAATTACCAACTAACTACCCCTGTTGCCTCTATTGGTGTGAGAGGCACGCATTATGAAGCAGAAATGCGCAATAGCGACCTGTTTCTGGCTGCATGGAATGGGATCATAGATGTCAGGGTGTCAACGGGTACAGTCCAACCGGCGTTTTCTTTGGGACCAACTCAGCAATTTCAGTTTGCGGTTGTGCATGCCGACGGCACCGTTGAATTTTTGTTAGCGCCCCCTACTGCGTTTGCCAAAGGTCATAGCCGAACCAGGGAGTTTGAAACGCTGACGGCTTACCCGTTTGAATTCGCAATGTTGTCGTTGTCTGAGTTGGTAGATCACAATGATGCGCATGTAAATAATGATTTCATTACTGGTGATTGGATATTGTCGGAAGGCGAGACCTTCAATCGGTCGGGACAGGTTGTTTTTGATGATGTTATTTTTGCTTCTTTGACCAGTACCCAGGGACTGGCGAGTGACTTTGCGATGTCGATGTCTGTTGATTTTAGTGCGTCTAGAATTACAACCGGAAATTTGTCATTCAACGATGAGGGGGGGGCATGGTTTGCTGCCTTTAATGGCAACATAGATACTCAGGGGCTGGATGTTTCGATTAACTTTGCATCACACAATAATCAGATTGCGCGAGGTGTACTTGACGGCATATTCATTGATAATGAAAGCGCTATCCTCGGGAATTTTGCATTATCGGAGCAAGAGCAGCCAGATATTCAGGCAGGTGGTACTTTTCTGATCAGGGACAAGCCTTAGGGCGGGAGCAAGCGGATGCGTACTAGTTGTTTATTTCTGATTATCGCCAGCGTTATCCTCTGTGGTTGTGATAGCCGTGGCAAGTACAAGACGCAAGCACCTGAACTACCTGAGGTTGGTCAGAGCAGTGAAGGTTACTTTGTGCTGAACTCTGATTCTGCAACCATTACCGGTGCGTTGCAATTAACCGTATTCGCATCAGATGCGGATGGAATCAGCCGCATTACACTGAGCTTTGGGGATGGAACTGAAAGCGCCCTGATATGTGAAGGCGCAGCGAATTGCGGTACCGTGTTTTCAGACATCATCGGCGGGATTAGTCCGTACTTATATGGTGCTGCGGCTGGACAACTCACGCTGACATTAACCGTAACAGACACACTGGGCACAACTACAGATTTTCACACAGATTCAGTAGACTGGGAGCCTATCTTACTCCAGGACATTGTGATTGAGCGCAGTACCGATGGAAGCAGTATTACGGCAACCTGGAGCGCAGATTCTCGTTTATTGCGTTACAACGTTTACCTGGCAACTGAACCCGGCGTAAACCAACTTACTTTTACCAACCTTGACAATGGTGATGCCAGATTAGCACTTGAAGATACCCAAATCACGATAACAGGCTTGCAACCCCAACTTACTTATTATGTGCTGATCACTGGCGTAGATGGCAGTGGCGAAGCGGCATTTTCCGGGGAATTTGAAATTGTCGGTGGCAGCAATACCAATTTACCACCTGTTTTACAGGATGATGATGTTACGTTAGACGAAGATACCTCTGTAGTCATTTCGGTTCTGGATAACGACACCGATCCGGACGGCGACGCGATTACAATAGACGATGCCAGTGCGACAACCGGCATGGTATCGGTTACCCCGTCACACATTACCTATCAGCCTCTCGCAAACTATGTTGGAACCGATACCGTTATTTATTCTGTGTTAGACAGTGCGGGCAACAGTGCCAGTGCTTCAGTAAACATAACGGTACTGCCCATTAACGATCCGCCAACAGCGAATAACGACAGCGGCGTGTCATCGGGGGCAGCGATAACCATAGATGTGCTGGCAAATGACTTTGATGTTGATGGTGACGCGCTCGCTGTCAGCAGCGCTACTGCTGTAAATGGCGCTGTTATTATTAATAACGATCAAACTCTGACCTATACGCCAACGTCAGGCTTCAATGGCACTGATACCATTTCCTATATCGCAGTTGACCCGGATGGCGAGTCGGCACAGGCAACGGTTACCGTTACGGTAAGCTCAGCACCATTGTCACCTGCACCGGCTGCGGATTTTTACCGCTTAGTGAAGAATGCGACGGTCTCTATTCACAAGAGCAGCGGGGTGCTGATAAACGATACCGACCCTGGCAATCTGGGATTGCAGGTTTCTACCACGCCTGTTACGCCTCCTGCATCAGGTACTGTTACTTTGGACGCAGAAGGCGGGTTTGTTTATGCAGCAAATTCCGGCTTCACCGGTACGGATAGCTTTGTATATGAAGTCATCAACACCAGCGGTTTAACCGCCAACGCAACGGTAACACTCACCGTAGACGATTTAACCAATAATCTGTTTGCCGATTCCTCCTCCATGACCGGCGAGTTTGATTACATCGGGCGGGGCGAAACTTCAACGGGAAGTGGCGTAGGTACCGGCTTGTACCGCATTGGCGATTGTGTGTCATTAACCAATACTACCTGCACTATGTCTGGCCGGTATTCCGAAACGGCCAGTTCTGGCAGACAGCCGTTTCAACAGGGTACTTACTCGTTCATTATGGCCTATCCGGGGACCGGCGATTCCACTGTGATGGCCCAGTCCAGTACTGCAGGCAGTGACAGTGTTTTCCTCTCAGCGTTAAATGGCGCCACTTTCACCCTGTATTTATTTACTGATGATGGAGACATGATCGTGTCTTCCTGGCCAGATAATAATTTTGGGACGCTGGTAAACTTTAGTGCCTTCATCGTGCCGCAACAAACTTGTACCGGGATACCCAGCAATGAAACCTGCCGGATAGGCAGGGTAGGTTTGTATAATAACGCCACGTTAAATGCCCCAATGGATTTCCTCCAGGTAGAAGTTAATGGCTTTGCCATGACCGACGTGAGTGGCAGGGCAATTGCCATAGAAGATACCTTTGTGTATGCCCAGGATACCACGCTGGTGACGTCTGAATCTGTGTTGGATAATGATACAGACCGCGATATTCCGGTTGCAGGCGACAGTTTGATGGTGCGCAATACGTTTGCTAATTCGTTGTCGCAACCTGTTGCATTGGCGGTAAATGAACTTACCCAACACATATTCACGTACACGGCGATGGGTACTACTATTACCATCACCAAACGAGACGGATCGTCGGTGGGCTCTTTTTCCTGGCCGGGAGAGCCCGCTAATGATGCCGACATGGATATTGCCCCGATAGCTTTCACCCTGGGGAATACGCTGGTCCCGCAGGGAACCCTATTGGTGTTTAACGGCGAAACTGCTGAGGCTGAGGTGTATGCGTTAGATCCGGACACAGGTTCCGAGCTGGTCTCGCTGAATACCGGTTTTGGTAACAGTCATGTGGTGGGGGGAGCGTATAATCCGGTATCAGAATCCCTTTTCTTGCTGCAGGATAATGTGCCAGGCACCAACAATGGCAATACGATTGCAGAAATTGATCCGCAAACCGGTTTAATTATTAATCAGTTTGCGATTAACCAGGATAATCAGTTGTTTAATGTCAGTTTTGGTGACATTGATATCAATAACGTAACCGGAAATCTGTATCTGGTTAGCAGCCTGGAAGGCCGAATAGCTGAGTTTACCCGAACGGGTACGCTTGTGCGGTATTACGATTTGCCGTCTGCAGCCAGCAGTGTGTCGGGACTGTCGATTAATCAGGAACGCGACCGCTTATACGTAGTGAATAACCGAAACACCCCAGTAATGGAGCTGTCTTTTATTAACGGCGGAAAATTGAATGGCTTTATTGCATCACTGATCACTCCGCCAGAGCACGGTGCGTTAACACTGAATCCGGATGGAACATTTATTTATGTGCCCGATTCGGGGTATAGCGGCGACGACAGCTTTCTTTATGAGGTAAGCGATCAAACGGGATATAAAGCAAGAGCCAGAGTGTTTCTGACCACCGATGTAGCACAGTTGTAATGCCTGTTAGTCGTAGGTCGCCCCGTCAGTATGTGAAATGGATAACACCGGTTGCAATGGTAATTGGCATTATTTTGTTTGCCATTATTCAATGGTCTCCTATAGCTGCCCCTCGTGAACGCGTTGATGGCTTGCTATACGATTTAAAAATCCGCTTTTTACCTCCCTGGCCAGATACCGTCACGAATGTACAGATAGTAGACATAGACGAACTGAGTTTGAGTCAGGTCGGCCGAATGCCTTGGTCCAGAGAGCGGTTTGCGCAGTTGGTTGACGCACTAACAGCGCAGGGTGCAGTTCTGATAGTCATGGATATTCTGTTTGCAGAGCCCCAGCCTAACGGTATTACGCACTTACTGGGCGCCCCTCAATTACAGACACTTTCTGAGGCCGAAAAGCAATCGTTAATTGATGACTATGATTTCGATTCTGTTTTTGCACAGTCACTGGGAGGCAGCGAGGTTGTGTTGCCCGTGCTGTTGCACCGGGACGCTGATCCGGGCTATCAACGAGGATTAAAAACCGGCATCCTGCAACCCGATGGTTTACTTCAGAATACACCTGATTTACCTGTAAATATGGTTAACTTTAGCGGATATGCAGGGGTTTGGCCGCTATTTAACGACGTAGCTTTGGGACAAGGCTTTATGAATGCCTTTGAGGATCCAGATGGATTTGTTCGTCGGGGCGCGTTGGTGGCCAGTGTTGATGGTGTGTTAGTACCGTCTTTGGCACTGGATGCGTTCAGGGTATACAGCCTTGCTGATACCGTTCAACCATTATGGGAAGTGTCTGACTCCAACGCCTATCTCACTAAACTGCTAATTGGTAATCAAACAATAAGTACCGACGAGCAGGGGCGGATCCTGATCCCGTACCGAGGTAAAGCCCGTACTTATCAGTACACGTCGGCGGTTCATTTACTCACTAATACTGTTCAGGACAACCGGTTTGACCAGGCCGTGGTATTTGTTGGAACGTCTGCAACCGGCCTGGCAGATTTGCGCTCTACGCCAGTAGAACTGGGCTTTCCTGGTGTGGAAATTCAAGCGACGCTATTTGACGCGTTGGCTAATCCCAGTGTGATCCCGGTTTTCCCGGATTGGTGGCGTGAAGCAATACTGCTGCAATTGTTGATTTTAGGTATTCTTACCAGTCTATTATTACGGGGTAAAACGCCGATAATGACAAGTTTGCTGGCGTTGCTGATTATTCTTACCGCAATAGGGGGCAATATACTGGTATGGATAGTGTGGCAAATTTCACTGCCTTTGTTCAGTCCGATACTGTTGTCTGTAATGATGGCGTTTTGGTATATCAGCCGTGGCTTCTTTCATGAAAACCGTCAACGCAGGCAGGTTAAAGCCATCTTTGATACCTATGTTCCACCGGCGCACATCGATCAGATATTGGCGCAGCCTGATGCCTGGAATCTGGAAGGCGAAAAAAAGGAACTTACTGTACTTTTTAGTGATATTCGCGGCTTCACCAGTATTTCTGAAACCATGACCGCATCTGAGCTCAAGCAATGGCTAAACGAGTTTTTTTCGCCAATAACCCGAGCCATTCTTGAACATGAAGGTACCATTGATAAATATGTTGGCGATATGGTAATGGCTTTTTGGGGAGCGCCCCTTACTCACTCCATGCATGCCAGTCAGGCCGTAAAAGCCGGATTCGCTATGCTGGAAGCACTAAAACCATTAAATGACAAATTCAGAGCAGCGGGGAGGCCTACCGTTGAAATAGGCATTGGTATTAATACCGGTGAGATGAACGTAGGCGACATGGGTTCAGACTTCCGGCGTAGTTATACCGTAATTGGAGACGCCGTGAATTTAGGTTCGCGCCTGGAAGGTTTGACCAAGTTTTATGGTGTCAGCATGCTGGTGAGTGAATTTACCCAGGCTCAATGCCCTGAGCAGGCATTTCTCACGGTAGACCGGGTGAGAGTAAAAGGGAAAGCTGCGCCGGTGACGCTGTATTCACCTGTATCTTCCTTAGCCAGCGTAGAATATCTCGGGTTTGTAAAAGCATACAATCAAATTATGGAGTGGTACTTTGCGCGCGAATTTCTTGTTGCATACCAGCATTTAACACGTTTAGAAAACAACACATTCAACCCAGTACTGGTAACAATGCTTGGTGAACGGCTCCAGAATTTTATCCAGTCGCCTCCTCCGGAAAACTGGGACGGTGCTTATACTCACACACACAAATAGTCGTTCTTATTTTGCAACCAACAGCAATACCGTTATTCGGTTATGCGGTGAAGCCGGGTATTTTTGACAAATCAATGTCATCCATTTGTTCGGGCTTCAAAAATTCAGCCGCATACTGCTCGTACACCCGCTGTTTAATAAACACATCGAACAGATCCGGGTCAATGTGGTTATCCATTTTCATGTAGCCCATGATACGCAGGCACTCGCTGATTTTTTTTGCATCTTTGTAAGGCCGATCTGCCGCGGTCAGCGCTTCGAAAATATCGGCGATGGCCATGATTCGGGCAGGGATCGACAATTGTTCCCGGGTGAGTCGTTTGGGGTAACCGGTGCCGTCCATTTTTTCGTGATGCCCTCCGGCAAACTCAGGTACTCTTGCGAGATGTTTGGGAAATGGCAAGGTGTCGAGCATCTCTACTGTAATATCCATATGACGATTAATAATGGCGCGCTCTTCACTGTTTAAGGTGCCACGGGCAGTTCTCAGGTTGTAAATTTCATTGTCTGTTAGCAAGGGCACAGTTTCATTTCCAACACTGACTTGCTGGGAGCGTGCTATGTCCTCCAGATACGCCTGATCTTCAGCTCGCATAAACTCACCGCCGGTGTTCGCCGTGATCACAAACTGTAAATCTCGCTCAAGCTGGGCTTGTTCCTTTGTCATTTGCGTTTGAAGATCGGCTCTGACAGACGTATCCTGAGTGTCCATCATGGCCTTGGTAAAACGTAATTCGATTTGCTGATGGGCTAGTGCAAAACGGGTTTTTACCAGTTCAATGCGATCAAATACCGTTTCCAGCTTTTTGGATTTGTCCATTACGTATTCTGGCGTAGCGACTTTTCCGCAATCATGGATCCAGCCTGCCAATTCCAGTTCGTGTCGATCCGCGTCAGTCATGGTAAACGACGCCAAGGGGCCTTCATCATGCCGATGTACGGCTTCTGCAATCATCATGGTGAGCTCCGGGACCCGACGGCAATGTCCGCCTGTATAAGGCGATTTCTCGTCGATTGCTTTTGCAATCAGTCGGGTAAATGCCTGAAACAACTCTTCCATGTTGTCTATAAGCTGACGATTGGTTAGTGCAACTGACGCTAGCGATGCCAGTGCTACCACTGTCCGCTCAGTGTCGTTATCGAAGGGAATAATATTGCCATGCGGATCCTGAGCATTCACCAACTGTAACACGCCGCTTAAATCACCTTCGTGATTTTGCATCGGGATCGTTAGCATGGAAATTGTTTGATAACTGAATTGCTTATCAATACTTTTAAATCGATCAGACTGACTACCCTGAACCTCACTAACGTTGGCAATATTGATCACTTCTCCGGTAGCGGCAGCTTGGGCTACAACGGCATCTGTATTTACTTTTCCATTTATGTATATTGGAATGGAATTCAGTGTAACCACACTGTCAGATGACCCTCCCAAATGCATATTCATGCTGTCGTTAAACAGGGTATCAAACACCAGTTCCGTGCCGTCTTTTACCGAATAAATAGTACCACCATCTGCGTTTGCCAGTTTTTTTGCAGCAAGCAAGATGGTTTCCAGTAATCGCTTGGTATTTTTGTCTACTGACAATGCCACACTTACGCGTAACAATTCATCGAGAATCTGACTGACGGGCACGGCAGGCTCCTTGTAGTCCTGTTTTGTCTATTTAGACCTATCCCAGACTAACATTCAACATCCACAGTGAAACTTTGTATAAAAAACTAGCAACTTTGTTTGCTATGTAGAAAAAGTCAAATGCCAGGTTGGCTTAACAGGGCAGGTTCAACATTGCAGACGAACGGCTAATTTTGTTAACCGGCTTTCCCCGAAAATAGCGTCATCTGAATTACCTAGGGTGAACGTTATTATGAAAGTGAGCAAAATTAAGCAATGGCTTAGGGCGGTATTTACCGCTGGAATGGTTGTTTTATCGGTGCCCTCTGTGGGCATGGCAGATGAGATATCGGTTGATTATATTCGCGGCGAAGGCGATGTGCAGGGGGTAAAACTGGCGTTTCGTCGCAACAGCGATTATTTACACGAGTATTTTCCCTCGCTGGACTTGAGTTTTGAAGCCAGTATCAACCTATGGGAATACGGCGATCCCAGCCGTTACGACAGCAACTTTGTAGTGGCGTTTTCTCCGGTATTCCGACACACCTTTTACGAAAATTACAATGGCGCCGTGTACGGTGAATTTGGCATAGGTGTGTCGCTGTTGGATGATACTCAGTTTGCTGGCAAAGACATCAGCACGCATTTTCAGTTTGAAGACAGATTGGGGATTGGCTATCGGTTTGGTAGTGAGCGCGAGCATGCTGTTACCCTGCGCTATTTTCATTATTCCAACGGCGGTCTGAAAAGCCCGAATCCCGGCTACGATTTCATCAGCCTGTCGTTCTCAACAACATTGTAGTGTCAACGACCCCGGTTCTTTGTGCTTACGGAAATCACAAGAGGATTGGGTCGCATTTTGAGTGAATCGGTGGCTTTTTGGCCATCACTTAGGGGTAGCATTTTACTATCCCAAACCCAACCTGGATTTAGATTATGACTGGAATTACTTTGCGCCGCCTGGTTGTGGCGGCGACACTTACCATTACTGCTACACTTGCCGCATGGTTACCTTTTGCCAGCAGCGCGCAACAAGCCAATTTGGCGGGTGAAGTGTTAGCACCGGATTTAACCTTTCATGCCGCTGATGGTGAAACCTTCTCTTTGCAACAACGCTGGGAAAAAAAGCCAGTGCTGCTGTATTTCTGGGCTACCTGGTGCCCATATTGCAAAAAGGCGACGCCAAATGTTACCGCCCTGCATCACGATTTTGGTGACAGCATAGACGTACTGGGCATTAACGTGGCCATTAACGACACTCAGGAAAAAATGCATGCTTACTTACACGACTATGGTGTGGACTTTCCGGTGATGTTTGATGCGCAGGCAGAACTTACCAGTGAGTTTATGGTAACCGGTACGCCGGTGTTTGTGGTGTTGTCGCAACGCGGCGAGATTTTATATCGCAGCCACCGCTATCCGGCTGGGATTGAATCCGTATTGGTGAGAAATTTCTGATGAACAGAATAAGTAGCCACATCACAGAAAACATGTCACAACTGGCATCGGATCCCGCAAAAGATCCCAACACGAACTGCGGCTATGAAGTAAAACAGTGCAGTAAAGCCGAGCGAAAAATTACCCCGGCATTGTTGGCAGAAGCCCTTAAAACCGCATTGGTAGTGGGCACCATTATAATGTTGATCAACCAGTTTGAAGCCTTTGAGGGAACGATGACCATTGATATTACCAAAGCGGCGCTGAGTTATTGTGTACCGTTTTGCGTATACCTGTACGGTAGTCTTAAAGTACGAGATTAACAGCGTCGTATTTACTCCGCCCTCAATGCAACAGCAACACCCAAGCCCCGAAAGTGTGAAGTGACGCCGGGGCTTTTGGCTTATAAGTACTGAGCCAAAAAAGGTTGAGGCGTTAATACTCGATTTCGAGCTGAGTCAGTTAGAATGAGAAAGCCGAACATACTTCAGTGTGCATGTCACAACCCGCCTGTGGAAGCACCGATAATGGTTATTCTGTGGAATCGGGTGCTACTATGACGTTTCTGTAATTAATTGTTTGCTGAAAAATATATTGTATTAACGTAAGTCCACGCTTATGTTTTCTTGTGTTAGTGGAGATAAATCATGAATACATTTACGGCAAGCGAAGCAAAGGCAAATCTTTACAGATTGCTCGATCAAACGAGTGAGCCACATCAACTAATTACCATTACTGGCAAACGAAATAGTGCGGTATTGGTTTCATATGAAGACTGGCAATCAATTCAGGAAACCCTTTACTTGCTGCCTGTAACAGGGTTGCGAGAAAGTATTCGCGACGGTATGGCAGAAGCCATTGACGATTGCTCTAGAGAGCTGGATTGGTGTATCAAGTAATTGAACAACACACTGTAAAAGTCCTGGGTATGTGGGCTCGCTATGAATGAATGCCGTTTAAAATTATTCCAATCATTGCAATTGTGTTGTTTATTAGCGAAACCCTCTGAATAGCAGCCTCATTTGTTCATACACCGTAGTTTAACGTTAATAGCCAATGTCGCGCAGCAAGGAGCAAGTATGACAAAGTATTTCATTATTATTATCGCAATACTCGTTTCGGGTTGTACCAGTGTTGCTACCACACAGCGTCCAAATGATTACTACAGCCCGGCGAGTAACGAAGTAAGTGATGAACCCTTGTTTGGGTCTGCGGGGGCCGCCCTTGCAGATAAAGACATAGAGCGAATGCTTAATTATCGCCTTGCGCTGCCCGCCCAGAACAGAATTGCTATTCTCAGATTGTCGGACGACAGCTATTGGCGCTATTACTCAAACGATTTCACGCAGCTTAACCATTCCATTGCGGCTGATTTTGTTGGGCAGCTAAAACAATCGCCCAGAGTGTATGATGCGTCATTCTTGCCCAGCTTGTTGGTGCCTGAGCAACGAACAGTGCCGTTTCTTCGGGAAGCGGCGGCACGTTATCAGGCTGATTTACTGTTGGCCTACCGGTCTACCTGCCGTACCTTTGAAAAGTACAAATTCATTGATCCAAATGAAACAAAGGCTTACTGCACGGTTGAAGCCGTGTTGCTGGATGTGCGTTCTGGCATAGTGCCATTTACGGTTGTATCCACCAACGAATTTGCCGCTCGAAAGCAAGAAGGGGATATCAATTTTAATGAAACCATTAAAAAGGCAGAGATGGCCGCTGTGGCTAAGTCATTGAAAGAGGCAGCATCTCAGCTCAATGCGTTTTTTATGACAATTGGCACGTTGCAGTGAGCAGGTTTTGCAAGGCTACACTGAGTCCCTTCAAAGAGGAGCGCAACGCAGTGCTCTGTTCCGGTATTATTTAACAAGGCTAAATGGATAGCGCGTGACTGCGCTATCTGCCAGTATGAATAACCTGCCTCATGGGTGCACACTAAACCTGGGGTAGTGGCCCGCCAGTTCGCCAAACTCAGACAAACGCGCTTGAATAGTACCCGCCATTTCAGGGGTAACCACATTGGGTACCCGCGCGGCATCGGTAACAAAATTGTACTGTTTAAGCTGGTGCTGAAAACTGCCCGGTGCCTGCTTGTCGGCCAAACGGGTATGTACCGATAACGCCGACAGCTTTTCAACTGATAAGCGCTGGCTGAACCTGTGTACGCCCAGGTAAGTGAAAGCTTCGCGCACGTAGCTATCGCTTTTTGCGATGAGCGCGTCCATTAGTGCAAATAGCAGGGCATTAACCGACGGCTCGGGTAACAACAAGGTGAGTAAAGTACCTGTTGTATCACCCAACATGGGGGTAGTGCCACCGGGTATGGAGATGTCTACCAGGATTTGTTGCGACAAACGCTGTTCGATGTTCAGTACATGAACTGGCGAGCTGTCGTAAGTGGTATTTCGCATCAGTGCCGTTACCTGACGGCGAAATTGCATCAGTGACACAGGTTCATCGTTGTCTAATAAACTGCCGGCTTGCTCAGCGATAAGCCGTGCATCCTGATGGGTGCTGAACGGCGCACTGATGTGGTGTTCAAAGCGAATTTTCAGCAGCTCTCGCACTTCGTGCTCGCGGGCTTTTTTAATCGCCAAAAAGATGGTTTGCACCAGTTCAGAGGTTGGTACATTGCTGTCGATTCGCCATTTTCGGCCGTACACAATTTTACGATTTGGCTGAGCAGCTACCGGCAGATAGGTGTCGAACCCAATTAATCCAATCTGGATATATAAACCATGGGTGTCCTGGCCTGAGAATATCAGGGTAGTGTCGTTAAACGCGCAATCGAGCGCGACTTGTTCAATACTGCACTGGGTTTGGGCGTATTGCAGATAATGCTGAGGCACACAGGATGCACCACTGTTCAGCAGAACTCGCGGTGCATCGGGTAACGGGCGCTCGGCAGACAGTGCCAGATTGCTCATTGCTGTCTCCCTTATGCAGCGTTTGCCTGGGGCAAGCGCTTGTTATACAGCCATTTTATAAAGTGATCGGCTGATAGTTGTCCTGCACCCCAAAACACAATGTGCGCAAGGATTAAGCCCCAGATCACGTGTCCGTAGAGGGCCGCAGGTGCAATTTCTTCCAGGCTGATCACCGCCACCACATTGACAATACTCAGCACAATGGCACTCAGGCGACTGGCTAATCCGGTGGTGAGTAAAACCGGTACCACCAACTCTGCAAGCGTGGCTAAATAGGCCGCTAACACAACCGGTAAAAAAGGCACGTGATATTCGTATTCAAACAGAAACAACGTGGTTTCCCAGTCGGCGATTTTAGTGAGTCCGGAGGCAAAAAATACCCAGGATACGTATACGCGACCGGCCATGGTAAGCAGGGGCTGAGCCGCATTGAAAGCAGCTGACATGCCGCTGATGACACGGCCTGTCTGTAAAACAATGGATTTCATAAAAGTATTCCTTGTGCAAACGTTGTTAAATTGGCTTGTGAACCGGTTTGGGCCTCGTCACAAACGTAATGTACGACTTTGCGGGATGCTTGTTGAAACCGGGCGTCCTGCGTTTCATACCAATTAAAACTTATGCGTTGCCACGTAATTTCAACCAGGCCTTCGGAGAAACGCCCAGTTTTTTGCGAAAAATGCGTGCCAGGGCTGAGCCGTGTTCGTAGCCCACTTCATTGGCCACCAGATTCACAGGTTTTTGATTCAGTAACAGTTCCTGGGCCTGATTAATGCGAATGTCGGTGAGATACTCATTGGGTGTTGTACCTACCACTTCACGAAACGTCGCGGCAAACTTAGAGCGCGACATAGCCGCTTCGCCAGCGAGCGATTCTACCGACCAGTTATGCGCAGGATTGCGATGCATGGCGCTCATGGCCTTGGCAATCGCCGGATGCGAAAGCGCCGCCAGCATGCCGCCCTGGCTAAGATTGTTGTCCAGCACGTAACGCATTACCTGAAGCAGAAACATTTCGCTGAGCTTGTCTATCATCACCGAGCGGGTAACTGACTCGCTGAACGCCTCTTCAAACAACCAGGCGGCGGTTTGTCCTATGTGTTTTTCAATGCTCAACGGCAAACACAGTAACTCCGGCAGGGCGTCGAGCAACAACGCGCGGTTATGCGATTCCAGACTCACGGTGGCACACACTAACTGGGCGTTTTCAGACTGATTTGCCAGGATCCTGTGCTCTACCGGGCCGGGAATAAAAATCACACTGGGTTCGTCGATCACGATTTTTTGTTTCTCGCGCATCAGCAGCGTAAGTCTGCCGGAACGAAGTAAGTGCAAATGCCCTTTGTTGTTGCCTTCAAACGATTGAATGCCACACAGTCGGCCGCTAAAAAATACATCTGCTTTAACGGCCGTTTTGCGCAGAATGTCTGCAATATTATTCACGGTATTTCCTTTTAAATAGCGGCTTGTGCCGTACTGTTGCGCTTTGCTTGTTGCAACCACTGACGCGGCGATAAGCCCAGCTTTTTCTTAAAAATGCGTGCTAGGGCGGAGCCGTGCTCGTAGCCCACTTCACCAGCCACGTAATTCACTGGTTTGTTGTTCTTCAGTAGTTTTTGCGCCAGTGTGAGTCGCAGGCCGGTGATGTATTCGTTGGGTGTTTGCCCTACCAGGTGTTTAAACTGCTCTGCAAATTTAGACCGGGACATCGCCGCAATACTTGCAAGGTTGTCTAAGGTCCAGTGATAGGCCGGATCCTGGTGAATCTGATTGATAACCCTGGACATTTGCGGATGGTTAATGGCACTGACTGTCCCTTCCTGCAAATTGCCGTGTTCGGTGGCGTGGCGCAGAATTTGTAAAATGAACATTTCGCCCAGCCGGTTCAGCATGGCTTGCTTACCAAAGCGCTGGGTTTGAATTTCGTTGAGCAACCAGCGGGCAGTGCCCGATACCGCGCAGTCAGGGGTAAGTTGTAAATACATGACTTCTGGCAGGGAATTCACCAATAACGACGACTGATTGGCCGAAAACGTGACACTGGCACTGATTAATCTGGCGTCTGCGTTGGTTTGTACCGGTTCAATTCGGTGAGCAACACCCGTAGGGAAGAACACCATAGAGGGGCGGTCCATCAGTAGCTCGCGCTGACCCTTGCGTGTAATACGCACTTTGCCAGACTCCAGTAAATGCAGCTGTCCGGTTGTACCGAAGTGTTTGGCTGCCGATAATGTGCCGCAGTGATTTACTTCACTGGTAAACGTATGTTGATTAAGTAATGCACTTAAATTTTCCATGTCGGTTGTCTCTCTTTTACGATAACAGTCGATGTTGAACCTTCTGTTGCCCGGCTTAAAACCGCTAAATTCGAGCAATACGATGCCAAAGCCTGCTTGTTAACGAAGCAGCCTGGTTTGTCACTACTGCGTATCAACGTGGTGACTGTGCGAATAAGGTGTATGAAAGCTGACGTGACATCACGTCAGCCCGCCAGGTTACAAGCCCAATTCAGATAGCCCGGGATGATCATCAGGACGTCGTCCTTCAGGCCAGCGAAACAGGCGCTCTTCCTCGGTAATGGGCAGATCGTTAAGCGATGCGTAACGATTAACCATCAGGCCTTGCTCATTGAATTCCCAGTTTTCGTTGCCATAAGAACGGAACCAGTTACCGGAGTCGTCACGCCATTCATAGGCATAGCGCACCGCAATGCGGTTGTCGGTAAAGGCCCACAGTTCCTTGATCAGTCGGTATTCCAGTTCTTTTGCCCATTTGCGCGACAAAAATTCCCGGGCCTGATCGCGACCTTCAATGAATTCGGCACGATTACGCCACTTAGTACCCAGGCTGTAAGCCAGTGCAACGCGCTGGGCATCCCTTGAGTTCCAGCCGTCTTCAGCCAAACGCACTTTTTTGATTGCTGTTTCGCGGGTAAACGGTGGAACGGGTGGACGGTATTCATCAATAGCGTGCATGAGGTTGCTCCTTGTGTAAGTGATGCTTAAAACGGGATCACCAGTGGAAAATCCACGTCGGTATCGGCTACGTTATTCACGCTGTTCGTCCAGGTGTTCAGGGCAACGTGAAGGATAATTTCAATGATTTCTGCATCGCTGTATCCTGCTTGCTTTACCGCATCCAGCAACTGATCGTTTACCCGGCCATTAAGCTCAGATACCGCCACAGCAAATTGCAATGCGGCCTGGATTTTTGGATCCTGCGATAAACCACTGCGGTTGGATTTAATTTCGCTGTCGGCCATTTTGGCTAAATTAGCAGCAATAAAGCTGTGCGCAGACAAGCAGTAGGTACAGCGGTTCACTTCGGCAATTGCCAGGGCAATGGCTTCTTGTAACTGAATGGGTAATACCCCTTCTGTTAATGATTCAGATAACGCCAGGTAGCCTTTTAGTGCCGCCGGATTATTAGCAACCAGACGGAATAAGTTTGGCACCATACCCAGCTTGGCTTTTACGGCATTAAGTAACGGTTGCGATGCTTCAGGGGCATCATTAATTGACTCAGGGATAGTTAAACGAGACATTATGTATTCCTTGGTTGGTTAAATATTCGTCTTGTTGGTTAATGTAAAGCGACCTGATTGATGCGGGTAGTGGGTAATTGTGTGTAGCACCTACCCATTTTTTGGAGAGATAAATGGATCGACTCAGTGCAATGCAGATTTTCAGTACGGTAATGGAGTGCGGCAGTTTTTCCGCTGCAGCCCGCAAACTGAATAAGCCCCAAACTACGGTGAGTCGGCAGGTAAAGGAGCTTGAAGATCATTTGGGTGTACAGTTGGTGTTGCGCTCCACGCGCAATCTGGTGCTTACCGATGCAGGGGAGAAATACCTGGCATCCAGCCGCGAAGTGCTGTCGATGGTGGCTGAAATGGAACGCGACGCCAAAGGCGAGTATCAGGAGCCGAAAGGCTGCTTAACCGTAACCGCCCCGATCATTATGGGCCGAATGCACGTTTTTCCGCTACTGGCCGAATACCTCAAATTGTACAGCGACGTAAGTGTAAAGCTGATCCTAACCGACCAAAATATGCACTTGTACGAGGATGTGGTTGATGTTGCTATTCGGGTTGGCAGGTTACCCGACAGCGAGTTGGTGGCTAAACGGGTGGGTGAAGTTCAAAAAATCCTGTGTGCCAGCCCAGGGTATCTGGCCCAGCGCGGCATACCCCAAAATTTAGAGGCACTTGCCAGCCACGACTGCATTACGTTTGAAGGACTGGATTCGCCTAACCACTGGCGTTTTACCGTTAACAACGAAGAGCAAAACGTGCCGGTGAATTCACGGGTTAGGGCAAATTCTACCGACATAGCAGTGCATTCTGCCCGTCAGGGATTGGGCATTGCCCGTGTGCTGTCGTATCAGGCGTTGCCCTGGCTAAAAAGTGGCGAACTCAATCGCGTGTTACAGCCGTTCGCGCCCGAACCCTATCCGGTAAGTATGTTGTATATACGCCAGGATGTGCTGCCGTTAAAACAGCGCAGTTTTATTGATTTTATGACTCCGCGTTTACAGGCAACCTTTCAACGGATCAGTGAAGACTGGCAAGCCTTAACCAATTAGAGCCTTATTGCGGTGTAACTGGAACAACCCGTCCGTATTTCTGTTCCAAGCGTCCGTTTATGCACCTGCGCGGTTGTTGAGTATCCCGATGCAGCGTATGTATGTGGCCATGTTTACAATCACATACTTCGTAATTTATGCGCACTTTGGTTAAATTGTATTTCTACCTGCTCAGCAGAATATGGCCCGCACTGGCGGCAAAACATGCTGGTAGGCTGCTGTTTACTCCACAACTTCCTGCCAGCTTACCGGATATGCCTTCACCCGATGAAGTGGTGTGTGTAAGTGACGATACCTGCGTCATGATTTGGCGGGGGCAGGGAAAAACGGTACTGCTGATGCACGGTTGGTCAGGGGCGGTTGAACAATTTACCCACCTGTTGCCCAGGCTATTACATCTGGGTTGCCGGGTAGTGGCACCCGTGCCAAAAGGGCATCGTTATCAGGGGGAAGGGCGCTCCCATCCGGGCTATTTTATCAAAGCCGTGAATGAAGTACTTACCTACCAGTCGTTGCGCGTTCACGCTGCAATCGGACACTCCATGGGCGGCAGTGCACTGGCGTTGCACGGGGTTTCTCACCTGCAAATTGCCAGAGTGGTACTCATTGGTGCCCCAGCGGGTTTAACTGGTGTACTTAACCGGTTTGGCCATTTTCTTGGGTTTAACCAACGCGCGCAGAACGCGCTGTATGCGTTAGCCGATAGTACAGTTGGTGTGTCGCATGAGGCAATGGATGCCGCCACCCATTTAATGAAAACGGCCCAGCGCGCACTGGTTATTCACGACAAGGACGATCGCGAAGTCCCCTTCAAGGATGCTGAACAGTATGTGATGAAACATCCCGATGCCAGATTGTACTCCACAGAAGGATTTGGCCACCGGCGCATTCTGCAAAACGACGCGGTTATAAACGAAATTATTGATTTTATTAGGTAATTGTTGCGTCTTATTTGCAACACTTTTCACATTTTGTTACCACTCAATACTGGACGAATTGCCTGTTTTTTCGGTATTTCTGTGCAGCATGTTTACTACAGCACAATAAAATTACGCCTTAATAACAGGTAAATGCCTCAGGCGTAACTATAACAAAAGGACAGAAACGAGCATGAAGCGGTTTATTTTTTGGACACTTGGCACACTGGTAATTCTGGTGGCCTGGGTGACTGTTAATTTTGTGGCAACCACCGAAGGTTGGGGGCTGACGCCACTTGCGGAGCCTGGAGACACCATAGGTTTTACCAGAGCCATCAGCAATGAAGCGCGCACCGAAGCAAAAGGCAATCTGGTACTTGCTGTGCTGAACAGCGGCAAGGTAGTACACAGTGATGCTATGTCGACGGGCAAACCCGTATCCGACAAATCGGTATTTGGTGTGGCATCGCTCAGCAAATGGGTAACGGCCGTTGGGGTAATGCAGCTGGCGCAGCAGGGTAAACTCGATCTGGATGTGCCGGTATCCACCTATTTAACCCGCTGGCAATTACCGCCCAGCGAATTCGACAACAACAAAGTAACCTTGCGTTTATTGCTGAGTCATACCGCTGGTATCACCGATGGGTTGGGCCACAGTGGGTTTGCGCCTGGCGAACCGGTTCAGGCGCTGGAGTCTCATCTTACCCAGGCCATGGATGCAGACCCGGGCAAAAGCGGCAAAGTGCAGGTGGGTATAGAGCCTGGCACAACGTGGATGTATTCCGGTGGCAGCTACAATTTAACGCAATTGATTGTAGAGGAAGTTACCGGCGAGTCGTTTGCACAATACATGCAAAAGGCGGTATTCGAGCCGCTGGGCATGACCCACTCAAGTTTTATATTGGATCGCGCCGACCCAACTGTGGCGCAGTATTTCGGTGAAAACGGTGTTGAACAGGTATACCCCAATTATACGTCGCTGGCTGCCACGGGGTTGTACACTACGTTGAGTGATTTAGTTCGCTTTGCCAATGCGCAATTACCTTCAACGGTGGCTGATCCTGCCATGCCAAGACTACTGAGCGACAGTAGCCTGGCAGACATGCGCACACCAATAGCCAACATTGACGGACTGGATATCTGGGGCACCGGTATTATGTTGTTCGCGCCAAATGGCAAAGGCGACAATGTGGTAGGGCATGGCGGACAGTCGCCGTATTTAAACAGTACCGTGAGAATCGATCCGGCCTCGGGCGATGGTTTTATTGCCATTCAGTCGGGCAATAAAGAAGCGCTGGCGTCGAACCTGGCAACGCACTGGACCACGTGGAAAACCGGCAAACCCGATATCTACGTGCTGGGTAACACCTTTCCGGCTATGATCATGCGAGTGTTAACAGGAGCCGTTGTTATACTGGTTACTGCCATTGCATTAGGTATTTTCACCGGCTTACGCCGTAAACGGGCAAACCGTTAAGTAATTATTCTAATTGCCCGCATATAAGCGGGCACAGTCGGCTATTTTTTTCTGACTATAGCTCGTAGACTACCCGAAAACTCACGTCATTACTTACGCCATCGGGGCCTCCCCGGGTTTCTTTGGCGGGGTTGAGTTTAAAGTAGGCAGATCCACCGGCAATGTGCACGGCTGGACAAACCCATAGGTTTTTGATGGCATCGTCCCAACAGGACATCGTCCATTCCCTTGCGTTGCCGTAAAGGTTGTAGAGCCCTAGACTGCTTGGCAGTTTCATTTTTACCGGTTCAGGGTAGATTGATCTATCGTTGCAAATTTCTGTCGAATCGTCGCTAAATTTGTTAGCAAAAGCCTGGTCACGAATATTAGCGTGAAGACAATTGTCTGTCATACCATTTTGTTTTTCCAAAGCAATCATTTCGTGGGGGGTAGCAAAGGTGAACCACTCACTTCGGGTTGGTAATCGCACGTTACGATTAAGCTTTTTAGACAACCATTGTGTGTACTTTATTGCATCAAACAACGAAACACACACAATGGGATGAGTATTGGTTTGGCGATATCCAGGTGATTCAGAATTGGCTTGTTTGGATCTTTTGGTTTCATAGTTAAATATATTACATCCACCTGAGCGCTGAGACTCACTTCGGTAGCGGGTTTCACTCTGAAACAACTGAAATTGTTCAACTGTGATTTCAGTATCACTCACTCCAAGTCTAAATTGCTGGTCTATAGAAGTTATTTCAATAAAGGTAGGAAACTGTTCGCCAAAGGAGTATTTTGTGGCAGAAAAGCGACTATTAGCCAGTATGTTGTCTGTTTCTTTCGTAACCACGACTTCAGAACGGCTATGCTGCTGAATGTTTTGCTTTATTCTGGGCTCTGGGGCAAGACTCTGAGGGGGAGCTAACTCATGGGATGATTCTTGTGCTAGCATCGGTGTAGCATTTATATCAGCACCAATATCTGTGCCATAACGAACTGCATATACCTCCAACTGCTTTTCATTTTGACCAATTTGTGTGGCAATTGTGTTGAGTTCAGTTTCCTTTTTTACGAGTAAACGACTTTTGACAGAGAGCAGTGTTTCAAGTTTGTCTTTTTGATTTTTTAAATCGTTAACGATGTCGATGTAATCACTATCTACTTCTACTAGTTCCCTCGCCAGATCATACTCACTATCAAGGTTTTTAAGTTCAATTCGCACCTTAATTACCTCAGCCTGTAGGGCAATTAAAGTACTTCTGGTATTGAACAACTGCTCATTGAGTTGATTATTCTGTGATCTGAGTTCGGCGACATCCTGCTGCGCGGATTTCGCCGCTGACGCGGTACTTAATGAATCAAGAAGCAAAAATATAGAAAAACAAATCAGTTTAGATAAGCGAGAAGAAAACATCTTGGCAGTCCTTTAACCAATATGGAGTGAAAACACATAACGCACTGAGGTTTATAAGATATAAGGTTGCCTGCTGCTGTGCAAATATCAATCACATTTCATGGGTTGGTATTACCACTTATCCAATAAGTTTTTCTTAGCCCTCGAAAATTGCATCCGCTACTTCAAATCCCAAACGCGCTGCCAGCCTGGCGGTGCGTTTGTCTATGTCGAAGCCGGGATTCATTTCGGCGATATCACACAATGTCCACTTGTAGTTGAGTGGCTGTTGCTGCTTTGCCAGATAATGAAGCATGTTAATAGCAAACCGCACGTCGATACCCAGCGCACTGGGTGCGCTTACGCCCGGTGCCGCGGAAGCCGGGAAGGCATCCAGACAAATCGTTACGTAGAGCTGGTCGATTTGTTGCAACATGGGGGTAAGCAGGGCGGTTGCGGCCTCCAGCGTACAGTGGGTGTCCAGTAAATAACGGGTTTGGGTGACGTTGGCAAAGTCAAATAGCGCCTGGGTGTTGGCTGCTTTTGAGACACCTAAACAGGCATAGTGAAAAGCGTGCCCATGCTGCTGGCAATGGTTGTATATTTGCCGAAATGGCGTACCTGAACTGGTGTGCGGCGCCGGGCGGCGCAGGTCGAAGTGGGCGTCAAAGTTAATAATGCCAATGGTTTGTGGTTCATCAGACGTGTGCTGTAACGCATTCAATAATCCTTGATAACTACCCCAGGCAATTTCATGTCCGCCGCCTAAGCCCAACACAACGTGTTGTTGCCTGAGGGCTTCGGTGACTGCGTTGGCATAGTGCAACTGTGCTGCTGCTAAATCCTGTTCGGCCTGAATATCGCCACCATCCTGTAACCGCGCATTCCAGTGCCAGGGCAGATTGGCAAGCGCTTCGCGGATGGCATTTGGCCCATTACAGGCTCCTGGCCGTCCTTTGTTGGCTTGTACACCCAAATCACAGGCAAGCCCCACCAGTGACAGCATTGGCAACGGAGTATCCCCAGATTGATTGACTACCTGATGCCAGCGCAGCCCTTTTGCGCCGTCTTCGGTATCGGTGCGACCCTGCCAGTTAAACATGTTGGCCTCCAAAAAACACGTGTGTTGGGCGATGCCCGTTTAAGGTATACACCAGTTCGGCAGGCGTGTTGATGTCCCACAAGGTTAAATCGGCCAGTTTGCCGGGTTTAATTTCGCCTCTGTCACTGAGACCCAATGCGAGTGCCGCATTTAGCGTAGCGCCTCTTAGCGATTCTTCCGGGGTTAATCCAAACAGCACACAGGCCATGTTCATGGCGGTGAGCAGCGACGCGATTGGCGAACTGCCGGGGTTTAAATCGGTAGCGACTGCCATAGGAATATTGTGCTGGCGAAGCGCCGTTACGGGGGGCTTTTGCACTTCATTTAAATAATAAAATGCGCCCGGTAATAATACGGCTACAGTGCCACTGTTTGCCAGGTGCGGAATGTCAGACTCGGCCAGGTACTCAATATGATCAACCGATAAAGCGTTGTATTTTGCTGCCAGTACCGCCCCTTTGCTGTCGGTGAGTTGTTCAACATGGGCTTTTACCGGAATACCACATTGTTGGGCAGCCTGGAACACGCGTTCGGTTTGCGCGGTGGTAAAACCAATGGACTCACAAAACACGTCTACGGCGTTTGCTAACTGTTGTGACGCAACATTGGGCAACACCGTTTGGCACACAAAGTCGATATAGTTGTCGGCGTTATCGGCAAACTCCGGGGGTAAGGCATGTGCGCCTAAGTAGGTGGTTGAAATTCTGACCGGAAGCTGGCTTTCGAGGGATTTAGCCACCCGCAACATGCGCAATTCCGTGTCGTTGTCGAGGCCATATCCGGATTTCACTTCAACCGTGGTAACGCCTTCCTCGGTAAGACGTTTGGCGCGCTTTAACGCACTGTTAAGCAGTTCCGCTTCGCTGGCGGCGCGCGTTTTTGCTACGGTGCTCTTAATGCCTCCGCCTTGCAGGGCAATGTCTTTGTAGCTTACGCCTTGCAAGCGCAGTTCAAATTCGTTGGCGCGATCGCCGCCAAACACCAGATGCGTATGACAGTCGATAAAGCCGGGCAATAACCATTGCTGGTGGCCGTTAATACGGGTGTTTGCTGATAATTCACTAAGGGCGTCAGCGTGATATAGCCCAGCAATTAAGCCGTTGTGTAAAGCCACTACGGATTCAGATAATTCGCCATAGGGCAGGCCATTGGGCTGCATAGACGCAATACGCACATTGTAAATAAGAGTATCGAACTGCACAGACATAAGCGTTCCGTAAAAGCATTCCGGCTGCATAAAAGATGAGATAAGCATACTTGTACATACTTGTATATACAAGTATGCTTGTTACAAATAGTTAACCTGAACGCGCGTATGCAACCAAGATACATTGCCATTAAATCCCTTATTCTGGATGCCATAGAAGCCGGGCACATGAAGCCAGGTGATCAGGTACCGTCTGAGAATCAACTGGCACAGGAGCACGGCGTGAGTCGCATGACTGCCAGACGTGCGTTGAGTGACATGGTGGACGAGGGCATTCTGATGCGCAGTCAGGGGCTGGGCACGTTTGTGTCTGACCATCGCCCCATGAGTTCAATGCTCGAAATTAAAAGCATTCGCGATGAAATTGAACAACGTGGGCATCGTTATTCCAACCACATTGTGTTGCTTGAAACCCGTCGCGCTGATCACAGCATAGCCGCGCAACTTGCGGTTAATGAAGGGGATGAGGTATTTCACAGTGTGATTGTGCATAGCGAGAACTGCTTGCCGGTTCAATATGAAGACAGATGGGTAAATCCCGCCTGGGCACCAGACTATCTGCGCAGCGATTTTCACGCACAAACCGCTAACTACTACCTTAATCAGGTGGCGCCATTAACCATGGCCGACCACAGTGTGGAAGCCGTACTGGCGGCCGCTGATATTGCCCACGAATTACATATTCAACCCACAGAGCCTTGCCTGAAGGTGAGCCGCCGTACCTATTCTTCTATTCATTCTCCGCTGGTTACCGCGTCAGGACACACACCCGGTAAGTCAGCCGAGAAGCGAAGAAAACAGGGCGTGGTGAGCCATGCTGTGCTCTACCATCCTGGTAGTCGATACCGACTTGGCGGCCATCTGGATTTTCAAACTAAAACAACAATTACCCCGGAGAAATGATGACACGTTTCGACCCTACCCGTGAGATCCGCGCGCCACGCGGCACCACGTTAAACGCTAAAAGCTGGCAAACCGAAGCGCCGCTGCGCATGCTAATGAACAACCTGGATCCGGAAGTGGCCGAGCATCCGCAAAGCCTGGTGGTATATGGTGGTATTGGCCGTGCAGCCCGCGACTGGGAATCCTTCGACAAAATTTGTGAGGTACTGAAGCGGCTAAATAACAATGAAACCCTGCTAGTCCAATCGGGTAAACCAGTAGGGGTGTTTCCTACCCATGAAAACGCGCCGCGGGTGCTTATTGCCAACTCGAATCTGGTGCCTCACTGGGCAAACTGGGAGCACTTTAACGCGCTGGATAAGCAAGGGCTGATGATGTACGGCCAAATGACCGCCGGGTCGTGGATCTACATTGGTTCGCAGGGCATTGTGCAGGGGACCTACGAAACCTTCGTAAGCGTAGCGAAAACCCACTTTAATGGCGACAGCAAAGGCCGCTGGATCTTAACCGGTGGGTTAGGAGGAATGGGCGGCGCGCAGCCGCTGGCCGCTACCATGGCGGGGTTTTCCATGCTGGCCGTGGAAGTAGATGAAAGCCGTATCGATTTTCGTTTAAAAACGGGTTATGTGGATAAAAAGGCAACCAGTTTAGATGAGGCACTGGCCATGCTTGAAGCGGCCAAACAGGCTGGTGAGGCTATTTCTGTTGGCTTGTTGGGCAACGCTGCGGAAGTGTTCCCGCAAATGCTGGCCCGAAACATAATTCCGGACGTGGTAACCGACCAAACCAGTGCGCATGATCCGCTTAACGGCTATGTGCCCAGTGGATGGACACTGGAGCAGGCAAAAGCGCAGCGACTCACCGATGAAGCCAGTGTAGTGAAAGCCGCTAAGCAATCTATGGCAAAACAGGTTCAGGCTATGCTGGGGTTTCAAACCGCTGGCGCGGCAACCCTGGACTACGGCAATAACATTCGCCAAATGGCGCTGGAAGAAGGCGTTGCCAATGCATTTGATTTTCCGGGCTTTGTACCGGCTTATATTCGCCCGTTATTCTGCGAGGGCATAGGCCCGTTCCGCTGGGCGGCGCTATCGGGTGATCCGGAAGATATTTATAAAACCGATGCCAAAGTAAAAGAGCTTATCCCAGACAACCCGCATTTACACAATTGGCTGGACATGGCGCGTGAGCGCATTCAGTTCCAGGGCTTACCAGCACGCATTTGCTGGGTTGGGTTAGGCGAGCGTCAGAAGCTGGGCCTGGCATTCAACGAAATGGTACGCAATGGCGAACTGAGCGCGCCGGTTGTGATAGGCCGTGATCACCTGGATTCTGGATCGGTTGCATCGCCAAACCGCGAAACCGAAGCCATGATGGACGGCTCTGATGCCGTGTCAGACTGGCCATTGCTTAACGCACTGCTCAACACGGCAGGTGGTGCCACCTGGGTGAGCTTACACCACGGTGGCGGTGTAGGCATGGGCTTTAGCCAGCACTCCGGCGTAGTGATTTTATGTGATGGCAGCAAAGAGGCCGACGCACGTATTGGCCGGGTTCTGCACAACGATCCTGCCACCGGCGTAATGCGCCATGCCGATGCGGGTTACGACATAGCGAAAGATTGCGCACGTAAGCACAATTTGGATTTGCCGATGCTGGATGTTGCCCGCCAACAGGGAGATAAATAATGAAGTCGTTAACCCTTATTCCCGGCACGCTGACACTGGAACAACTGCGCACGGTATTTCGCGAACACGTTGAACTTGCACTGGATGACAGCGCCAAAGCCGGCATTCAGGCGGCTGAACAAACGGTACTGGATGTGATTAAAGAAAACCGCACAGTGTATGGCATTAACACCGGATTTGGTTTGCTTGCCAACACCCGCATCGACGTAAACGAACTGGAGCTGTTACAGCGCAGTATTGTGTTGTCGCACGCGGCAGGCACCGGTGATTTCATGAGCGAAGACACAGTGCGTTTACTAATGCTACTGAAAATTAACTCGTTGGCTCGCGGCTACTCAGGGATTCGTTTAGGTGTAGTGGAAGCCCTGATCAAGCTATACAACGCTGAAGTGTATCCCGCCATACCTGAAAAAGGCTCGGTGGGTGCCAGTGGCGACTTAGCGCCGCTGGCCCATATGAGCGTGGTGCTGCTGGGCGAAGGCGAAGCGTTTTATCGCGGTGAGCGCATTGATGCAAAGCGCGCACTCAGCATAGCCGGGCTTGAACCCATCGCGCTTGCGCCAAAAGAAGGGTTAGCGCTGCTAAACGGCACGCAGGCATCAACAGCCTTTGCACTGCAAGGCTTGTTCTACACAGAAAACGCGCTGTATAGCGCCATTGGCATTGGCGCGTTAACCGTAGATGCCGCGCTGGGTTCCCGTGTGCCGTTTGACGACCGCATTCACGCTGTGCGCGGCCACCAAACCCAAAGCGACGTAGCCGCGGCGTTCCGTGAACTGCTGGCTACCAGCGAAATTGGACACTCACATCAAGGCTGCACCAAAGTGCAGGATCCCTATTCACTGCGTTGTCAGCCTCAGGTAATGGGCGCTTGTTTACAGCAGTTGCGCTTTGCGCAGCAGATCCTGGTAACCGAAGCCAATGGCGTAAGCGACAATCCGCTGGTATTTGCTGACACCGGCGATATTCTCTCGGGCGGTAACTTCCACGCCGAAACCGTTGCCATGGCAGCTGATATGCTGGCGATTGCGTTGTCGGAAATCGGCGCGTTGTCGGAGCGCAGAATGTCGCTGATGATCGATACCCATTTAAGTGGCTTGCCGCCATTTCTGGTGGAAAACGGTGGCGTGAACTCTGGCTTTATGATTGCTCAGGTAACGTGTGCAGCTCTGGCGAGTGAAAACAAAACGCTCGCACACCCGGCGTCGATTGACTCGTTGCCAACCTCGGCCAACCAGGAAGATCACGTATCTATGGCGACTTTTGCGGCGCGCCGTTTACGTGACATCTTCGACAACGTGGCAGGCATTCTGGCTATTGAATGGTTGGCAGCGTGTCAGGGACTGGATTTCAGAAGGCCGTTGAAAACCAGCAACCGGTTGCAAGCGCTAATGCAGCTGCTGCGCAACGAGGTGCCGTTTTACGACAAGGATCGCTATTTCGCCCCTGATATTGAAGCAGCGAAACAGTTGATTAAACGCCATCATTTGATGGACACTACACAATTACAACTGCTGGATAGTGAATAGCAGAATAAAGTGGGTGGGCGGCGTTATGTAGATGCCGCCCCGCTCTTGTAATAGTTAATGGTGTTGGTTCAAAAGGAAGCGAAAATGCGTATTCAACGGTGTGCCAAATCAGTGGTTTCTTCGGTGTTCCCAATAGTGGCGCTGGCTTGCGCACTCGGGTTATCAGGCTGTAGCGACAGTGAAGTGGGCGATGTGTCGCTGGGTGTGTTCACTACCAAAGACATTAAAATTGACGCCCTGCAGGATCCGGTAGTAACCGGCGTTACCTGCCATATTTCCAGTATTGAAGCGGATTTGGATTTGTCTGATCCCTCTGATAGCTCTATAGCCTGCCGTCAAACCGGGCCAATCAATGCCGCGATGATAGCCGCCATCGATAAATCAGACTCAGGCGAAGTGATTTTCAAAAAATCCAAGAGTGTGTTCTTCAAAAACATGAAGCTACGCCGTATTTACGACGCAAAATCGCAAACCCTGATTTACCTTTCTTACAGCACTAAAGAAACGTCAGGTAGCTACAAGCACAGCATTTCCACCGTACCGCTATGGGATACCGACGCGTTCGTTACTGTGCCAGTGCAGGATTAATACTTACGCAAACGAGCGTTAAGGCATATGGCATATTGCGCGCAGACAACACTGCTGGCTGCGCGCGCCTAAAGCGGTTATAAGCTGTCGCCCAGTAAATTTGCCCCGATAAAGCCAACCTTCACATAAATCAGCGCGCCTTCATCGCGGGTAAACGGGGTATGTGTTGAATAGCGGGGACTGCGGATCCAACTGCCTTGTGGATACGTGCCATGCTCATCGTAAAAGCAGCCATCCAGAACCAGAATTTCTTCGCCGCCCGGATGGGTATGCGGGCTAAACTGCGTGTTTGGGGCCCAGCGCACCAGTGCTGTACTCACGCCATCGTTTTCATGTAAAGGCAATACCGACAGCCCATTTACAAGGCCCGGTAAAAAGTGTGCTTCGCGTGTATTCAACATTACCGGTTGGGTGTCTGTACGGGCGAACTGCCAGAGCTTTACTAACAAGGTGCAGCCGTTTGCAGAATAAGGCGTATGTGCGCTGCCCGGTGGATTGCGTAGATAGGTGCCAGCCGGATAATCGCCATGTTCGTCACTGAACGTACCTGATAGCACCAGGATTTCCTCGCCGCCATTATGAACATGAGACGTATACCCGGCTCCAGGCGCGTAACGCACAATACTGGTTGCCCGTGCCACCTCGCCACCCACCCGATCCAGCATCATGCGCGTAACACCAGGTAATGGCGAAGGCACATAGGCATAATCTTCAGGTTTAATTACAACACGCTGAGAAAAATCGCCGTTTATTTTCATGTTTACCTCGAAAAGGAATACCTGAGATTGTACTTGAATTTGCCGAAATTGGTTTATCCGAGGATGTATTTGATGTTGATGTGTTTTGCCTGATATTAAAGAAATGGATACAGCAATTAGGGGAGCCTGCGTTATCCGCAGTAAGCGATAGACTTTTGAATTCGTAAAGAGCCTGGAGTGCGTTTCTGTATGGTTGTGTTTTGTCAATTCTGTCAGTGATTTCAGGAATAAACTGCTAATGGCGAATTTAAATCACCGAGCTAACCACAGTATCTACAAGATTGGCTGATGCGGTCCGGGGGCAGATCATTAGTGATTAGAAAGAAAAAGGGGGCTGCAGATTAAATAGCAATTTTACGTAATGGTAGTCATGAGTTTTTGAAGCTTCCTATTCATTTAGTAGCATTCCAGCCAATATCGTGCTGATAATTAATGCACAGCTAATTTTAAACTGGTGCGAATTTGATAGAAATATTGATTGTCTATTTGTTGATCGGAACGGTTGTATCGGCTTTATTTTTTGCCGCGCATCTATTTTTTCGAGCCAGTTTAGAGAAGCCATTCCCACTAAAATTACTTATCGCGACGCTACCGCTGAATATCATCTTGTGGCCGATGTATTTATTTGTCCTTTTTCAAGAAAGGTCACTGAAATCAGTTCTTGAATATAAGTCTTACGATGTACTTTCGCTGCCATCAAATGCTGAACTCGAAAAACGAAGAAAAAGAGTTCTTGAGCTATGGAACAGCCCGCCTCCCTGTGGCAAATATATTTATACAACGTCAAGAAACAGCCGGTTTTGCGACAATACGGAAGCAATGTTTGTTTTTGAAAGCGAGCAGGTGTTCGCGCACTTTGCTCACTACGTGAAAGATGAAGTGAGCATTTATGATCACGCTGCGGCAATTAAAAAGTGGGTTGCCCAGGCCGACTCCTCGCAGGATGTTTGCAGTTGTGTTCCTGAGGAATGGGATGATTTTCGGGATATCGAACGAGACCTGATTGCAAAGGGAATTGGCCAGTGTTTTTGCAAGCAGTGCAATAAAATATATGAAAACAATAGCTTAGTTATAAAGCAAGAAGCGTTAAAGATTGGGTGGAATTTTGAACGTATTGAATGCCCGAACGGACATAGTGTGATCATTACAGAGACAATGCACATATTGAAATCGACGTCTGATAATTGATTAAAGGTGGGTTATTTAGCTGGGCTATAAGAGTGTTTTATAAGAATGCGGGCGTTATAAAATGTGGCTATCAAAGAAAGTTACATTACTTGCTATGCTCAAAGCTTACTTATTAAGGGCTTGATGAGGGTATATGCTGAGTTACTTAAGTGAGCCACAATCTGTGGCCCACTGACTGTTCTTTTGTGACGCTAAATATGGTGTAGCGTCGGCTTTGCTCGAACCAAACTATTTTGATTTGACGCGATTCAGGCAAATTCCCAACGCACCAAGTAAAATAAGTAGTAATGAACCAGGTGCCGGAACTGCAGGAGTTGATGTAGACGATGCTGTAGCGACCGCCCAGTATCTTGGATTTTCTGATGAAGTTAAATTCAAATGACATCCAAGGGCGAGTTCGCAACCGGCAACTACACTCGAAGCAACACCAAAATCAAAAGCAAAGTAAACTGTGTAATTTGTTGATGGAAAGGGATTGATACTACCAAAAAACGATCCGAGAACAGTTGAAAATTCCTGCGCAAGCGATTGATTTTGCCACCAAACCTGGTCGTCCAGAACATCCAGACAAGCTGCGTCGTTGAAAGTACACAAATAGGTATTTACGTCGTATTCACCAGCAGTGGTGCTAATCAGGGTGGCATTTGTATTAAAAGCCATAAAAGACAACATTATAATTGCAAAAAAGTACTTCATAATTAAATCCTCGCATTGTAATTACTAAATGCTATTCATTTTCCATGCCAGGATTTATTTTTATTAAAATCAATTATTTAATTTTATTTTGAATAATAGTTGTAAAATAAATGGACGCTTTTTACCTTGGTGCTAACTTTCTTTAGCATATAGTAATTAGGTGGTAACTTTGAACTTCAGAGTATGAATATCAGGAGAAAATGGTGGCCCCACCTGGACTTGAACCAGGGACCTAACGATTATGAGTCGTGTGCTCTAACCAACTGAGCTATAGGGCCATTTGAATTGTTGCGAGGTGCTATCTATCGATTAGCGGGCGCAAGTATAAGCAGTTTTTGTGTGCTTGTCACCCCATCTCAATACTCAAAATTGCTCAATTGCGCGAATTTTCATCACTTAAGTCTTTGTGCCTCAGCGGTTATTTACTTGAGGGCTATATTTGCCGTCAATGGCGGCCATAGATTAGTGCAAAAGCGGAGTTTGTCTGCTATCTTTCAGCTACTTAGTAGGATTTTCTTCGAATCGGCAATTCATCTGGAGAATAATAATGACTGAAAAACCATACCTGGTTAGTGGCCGAAACACGCTTATTCACAAAGTACGCAAGTTTGATTTGCTAGTTCTTAATGGCAGTGACGCTCCACCTATCGTGGTAACGTTCCGCGGCATTAAAGAGTACACCGGAAAGGTGCCTGAGAATAAACGTGAGGCAAAAATGATGGACATGGAACTGGTAGACGTTACTACCAGCGATGTGTTCGGCGACGAAAAAACGCTGATTTTTATTCAAACCTTAAGTGGTAAAGAATACAAAGTGGACTATTCGAAAGCGGGTACAGATATGTTCATCCGTGTTCACCAGGACAGCATTTTTTAACGCGGTGTTACCTCGGCCATTCCTTGAATGGCCTGTCATCCAGCATCTTCGATATTTCCCCATCCGTCAGGATTGAGTGTGTTAAATCCATGAATAGCTTTGGGTTTGCCTTTTAGCTGCACGTATCGGCGATCGTAAATATTAAACTGACACAAATCCTTGGGCGTTGTTTCAGACGCATTGAGTTCATTCAGGATGCCGCCATGTCGCAGTCCTTCTGCCACCAGTTCAGAACAAAACCAGCGATTAAATTTACGCCTGTTGTAGGTTAGCCATTTGAACCATTTGTGGTCGTCGAAGGTGTCGATTGCTGCCCCAAACAATTGCCATATATCGTAGGATTTGTTTAGTTGGTCAGCCAGGAATTCATGAAAGGTAATCCAGTTGTCTTCCAGTGAGGCTTTGGCATCGTTGTGAAGGGGCAACCACCAGATATCGCCCTTGTAGGTGCGAATGCGTTCTCCCACGTAGTTATACATCACCCCTTTTTTGCCTTTGATTGACGTTGCTTCAATCATAGTGAGGTCGTTGAGGTGCTGGTTAGTTGGCGTGTCGGGCGTATCTACAACCAGAGCGGTGTGGGTAACCACTGAACGGGTAGTGAATTTTGCCCAGCGAGAAAATAGACTGGTACCACCAAAGGCAATGATGTCGCCCGGTGCGATAAGGTGTTTTACTTCCTCATATTGTTTATGGGTTAACACGGTTATTCCTTTATACAGATTGCGAAGCGACAATCCGCGGATTAATCCACTGTTGCGTGTCCGAACGCAGCATAGCAATGCGCAAAACGCAGTAATGAATCAATCTGCTCCTTTCTTCGAATGTTACAAATTGTGTGGTCTGCACGACTAACCTGAAGGTTAATCCGACCGTTTAACTGCAGTTATATCCCGTTTATCGCAAAATCTCAAATAGCAGCAATTTAACGTTTCTGAGACAACCTTTTTACGTTCTGTCTCTACTGTATAGGGGCGTACCGGAAAGTCTTGCTGTGTTTCCCTGCGCAGCATCGAGTTAATCAGAGGATAAGATCATGAAAGTAAGTAACCGTATTTCTGCCCCACTGGCTATTGCCGCATTGATGTCTGTAAGCGTTATGGCTGCAATGAGCTCAGCTCAGGCTGCCACTATGTCTGCTGCGATGGAACAAAAGTTGGTAGCGGTGTGTGAGGCCATTAAAGACGACAGTAGAATTGCACTGCATAAAGCCGTGAAAAGCAGCGGTGTTAGCTATCGCGTACTGGCCAACGGATTGGTGTGTAATGGCCAGGATATGTATAGCTTTGCCATGTTAAATAACGCTAATCAAACCGGCGCAATCATTGCCAAGCGAACCAATCTGGCTGAGCGCAGCCTCACTGCAAAGCGCTAAGTTTTTCCTTTCCCTGGGCTTGAGGCTGCCAGTTGGCTGCCTCTTTTTTCATAAGGAAGCACTGTGTTAACAGCAGCGCGAACTGAGCCAATCACGTTCGTTATGACGCAGGGTAAACTGGCGCAGGCTTTTTCACTTAGCTTGCAAGAACTCACTTTGCCTGAATGTCAGTTTGAATTTACCACGGATCTGCACACGCAGTTTTGTTTTCAGGCCCGTTTGCAACATCCCGGGCTCAGCACGCAGGAGAGCGTTGCCGAACATGGCAGTCTGAAAATTCTGGTGGTAGGTAGTCACGATTTGTCGTTGCTATCGCTTGATGCGCCGCGTTGCGAACTCAGTGTGCTGTGCGGTTACAACAACCAGCAGGCCATCGATGGTTTTGCCAAAGGGATCAGT
This sequence comes from Aestuariibacter sp. GS-14, assembly GCF_006494365.1. GTDB lineage: Bacteria > Pseudomonadota > Gammaproteobacteria > Enterobacterales > Alteromonadaceae > Alteromonas > Alteromonas mangrovi. The sequence goes on along the minus strand of NZ_VHIP01000001.1, from coordinate 644,947 downwards.
CGCTTTTATCAGCCTGATGCACCAACGGAACTGAGACAGCGGCAAATAACGGATTTGATTGACGCGTATTATGCGCGAATTAATGCCCTGAAGTGGCAATGGATAATAAAGCGGTTGAGCTGGCAGCGAGCGTGCTCACCGGCGCGTTTACTGCAGGAGTTGTCAGCGTTGAAAACGCGAAGTACCGCACCGCATCATCAAATATCACTGCGCAGCAGTTGTGGATGGCACTGCGTCGACTGGCAACGTATTCGCTATGTTGAGGCTGCGGGAGATTACATGTGCGTGTACACCCAGGAAGAAACCCTTATTGTGCGATCCACCCTAACAGAATTAGCGCAGCGCTTACCCCAATCCTGGTTTTTACGGGTTAATCGCTCAGTGATCATCAATCTGCATCACGTTAAAGGGCTTACCAAGCTAAGTCCGGCGGTAAACTATGTTGAGCTGAAGGATGGCAGCCGATTGAAAATCAGTCGCAGATTACTGCCACAATGCCTACGTTATCTCGATGGCAAAGTCTGGCCTACATAATAACTGCTTATATCCTTTATCTACGACCCAAGTCGGCTGGTGGTGTGCGCGCCAGGCGGTTATGATGAAACGCGTTTAAATTCTGCAGGGTTGTGTATGCCAAAGGTTGTCGCCAACGGATTGGGATTTGTTGGTATTGTTTGCTGTTATCTGATTGGAGACTGTCTGGTTAAGTTAACAGGTGTGCCACTACCGGGGGCGCTGTTGGGCATGTTACTGCTACTTGGGATCCTGCTGCTTCGAGGACGATCGCCAGGAAGCATGGGGCATGCTTCTCAGCCTTTGCTCGGGCATATGTCGCTGTTATTTGTGCCTGCGGTGGTAGGCGTAATGTTGTTCTGGCCAGAGGTGAAACAAAATTTAATTGGCATTGTACTGGCCTTGGTTGCAACTACGGTAATCAGCATGGGCCTTACTGCGTGGGTGGCGCAGCGTATCCTGAGCAACAATTATCGGGGTTCGCGTAAATGAATCACGATGCACTTCAACTTACCCTGAATGAATTGCTGGAAGTCGTTCAAAACACGCTGAGTCTGCACAGTGTTATTTGGCTGGCAATTACCTTACTGATATATGCTGGCGCAGTGTGGTTATTTCGACGCTTGAATAATCATCCGCTTATTCATCCGTTAACCATTACCGCAGTTGGAATAGCGTTGCTTTTAACGGTTACCAGTACGCCGGTAGAGCAATATCGTTTGGATACCAGTTTATTGCATTGGTTGCTTGGGCCCGCCACCGTGGCGCTTGCCGTACCCTTGTTTAACCACTGGCAGCGAATTCGCCAACTTGGCTGGCCGCTGGTGATAAGTGTTGCTGCGGGCGGAATCATTGCGCCAGTCCTTGCCTGGTGGATGGTATATGCCTTTGATGCGCCCATGGCCATCCAGCTAACCATGTTAGTAAAATCCATCACCAGCCCGCTGGCGATGGAAACCGGTGCAATGATTGGGGGAATTCCCGCTTTGGCTGCTGTGTTTGTGATCATTACCGGAATAGTTGGCGCACTGGCAGCGCCGCTTACCTATAAACTGCTCAACGTAACTCAGCCCGAAGCGCAAGGTGTGGCGCTGGGTTCAGTATGCCATGCGGTGGGCACTGCCAAAGCGCTTCATATGGGGGAAGTGCAGGGCGCACTGGCCACTGTGGGACTGTGTCTGAATGGCGTGATGACTGCCGTGGTTTTACCGTTGCTGTTGTAGGAGCGAAAAGCAGCACTGACTTAGTGTCGCCGTAACACGTATAAATTCGGCTACAAACATTGATTTTTACCAGACTACTGCTATTCGTTAAAGAGACTAAATGTAATTGATTTTATCGCTTCTTTATCTTCTGGATGGCTATGTATTCTGTATTGATCTGTGACGACTCGCTGGTAGCCCGCAAACAGGTAGCCAAGTGTTTACCCCAGGATTGGGATGTAGCAATCCACTTCGCAAAAGACGGCCAGGAAGCCATTGATGCGCTGAAAGAAGGCAAAGGTCAGTTACTCCTGCTCGATTTGAATATGCCAGTGATGGACGGCTACCAAACTCTCCAGGCTATTCAAAAACAAGGGCTAAAAACGAAGGTTGTGGTAATTTCGGGCGATGTTCAACCAGAAGCTCACGACAGAGTAAAAGCGTTAGGCGCAGTAGCGTTTATTCGTAAGCCGGTGAGTGCTGCTGAACTACATGATGTACTAACAAGCAATCGTTTACTGGCGGCTGAGCCCGAAGAGTTAGCAGAGGTCGCACCGCTGGATCCGGATATTCGCGACTGTTATCAGGAAATCACCAATATTGCCATGGGACGCGCTGGCGATCACTTGGCCAGAACGCTAAATGTGTTTGTGCATTTACCTATCCCCAACGTTAACCTTATCGAAGTCACTGAACTGCACATGCTGCTAAGTGATATTGAAACGCATGAGCGGGTAAGTGCAGTCTGCCAGGGCTTTGTTGGTCCAGGAGTGCAGGGTGAAGCGCTGTGTATTTTAAGTGATTCCAGCCTGGGGGATGTGGCCAGAATCCTGAATATATCCGGTGAGGTAGACGACCAGAAACAGCTGGAGTTACTCATGGATGCGGCCAGTATTCTTATTGGAACTTGTTTAAGTGGGATTGCCGAACAACTGGATATTTCCTTTGCGCAAGGGCAACCCGTGGTGTTGGGGCAACACAGAAATATCTCCGACATTATTCATACCGGCAAACTCAAATGGCGACGCACACTGGCCATTGAGATTTCATATGGCCTGGAAGGATATAACGTGGTGTGTGAATTGATTTTGTTGTTTACCGAGTCATCAATGGAAGTGATGAACTACAAGTTGGCGCATTTGTTGGAGGATTTTTAGTGAGCGAACTGGCTGTTAGCGAAATGCAGGAGTTTCACTGGATCATCGATATGCTGCAAACGGTCGACGTTGGGATAGTGGTGCTCGATAAGCAGTTTAACGTGAAAATGTGGAATGGCTTTATGGAAAGCCACAGCGGGCGTCTGCCGTCGGATGTACGTGACAAGTGCCTGTTTGATTTATTTCCCGACATTGACAAAGACTGGTTTAAGCAAAAGGCCAAACCGGTGTTTGGCTTAAAAACCCGCGCGTTTATGATTTGGGAGCAGCGCCCGTATTTATTCAAATTTTCTAACTATCGGCCCATTACCGGTAGCGAAGAGTTTATGTACCAGAACATCATTTTATCACCGTTAGTGTCGTCCACAGGCAAGGTAGACAATATCAGTATGATGATTTACGACATGACCGATATTGCGTCGGGTAAAAAGCAACTTGAAGCACTGCAGGTGGCGCAAAGCGAAGCGTTTGAACGCCAGCACATGCTGCGAAATAATTTGTAGCTCGCTAAACAACCATTACAAACCATCAGGTAAAACGTTGTTAGGCTTGCTGGTATGCGGTTCATCGCCAGCTATAATTTCCTCATCAATTGCGCTACAAATCGGCTTGAGAGTTCACCTGAATTTTTAGTGTTCTGGTCTAAAGCGCCTTTTCATTTTATTGCCAGGTTTCACAATAGGGGTATGAAATTTTTCTTCATTTCCTTTTGGCTCCTGATGCTCAGTGTGCTGAGCAGTGTATTCCAACCTGCTTATGCGCATTATGCCTGTGACGTCGACCTGCAGTATGGCGTGGTGGTTAGCGACAATCAGTTGCGCGTGCTGAAAAAGTACCAAACGATGTACCAGATAAACCATCAGCAGCAGTTGTTTGTGGGCGGCCAGTGGTTGAAGTTGTCCCCTGCGCAGGCAGAACTGGTTCAGGAGTATGCGGAGGGACTACATGCTCTGGTGCCACAGGTTACGTTACTGGCAACCATCGGTATAGATTTGGCAACCGACACAGTGCAGCAAATGTATGAAAGTCTGGTTGGCAGCGATCACGACAGCTATGAACGGCTTAACCTTGCCATTGATAAAATAAAAGACCGGGTACGCAAAAAATTCCGCTATGCCAGATCTAACTATTATATTGGCCCCAGTTCGGCCAACTTAGTGGAAGAGTTCGAAGACGACGATTTAGGTTTGCCAATCTCAACCACGTTAACCACGTCTGCGGGGGCTATCCTTACATCGTTAGGCACGATGGATTCAGACAAGCTGGTTATTGACCAGCAAGCAATGGACAACATTAATCAGCAACTTGCCCGTTACGCTTTGAAAACCGGTGTAGACGGCCCACCATTGCAAAGTACGCTAGCGGAAAAAGCGCGTTGGTATTGCGACTACTTTGCCAGGCTGGATGCTATTGAATCGAAAATTCAACTAACTATTCCCGAAATGGCGCAATTGAATTTAATTGATGTGCAGTCTCATAAAGAGCAGGACGGCGTTAAGTAGCTGTTTCTTTGCGAATAACACTGAGTAAAAAAGCGCTATGCAGATTGAAGAGACCGCGTAGCGCTTTTCATTACGAAGGACGTAGCGTCTATTTACGAATAATCGATGACACCGATTGTGACACGTTTTCGGCCCCTTTCAGGATCTCGTTCATCACTTCCTGCACCTGTGCAATTTGCTGATTGTTCTGTTCAACATTGGCTTTTACTTTCATCATTTGCTCCGTTGCCTTCGATGAAAGTTGCTTGTTTTCGCTTACTACCGATTCGATTTCTACGGTAGATTCGCTGGTGCGACTGGCAAGTTGACGAACTTCATCTGCAACCACTGCAAAGCCGCGGCCCTGATCGCCCGCGCGTGCTGCCTCAATTGCGGCGTTTAGCGCTAGCAAATTGGTTTGATCGGCAATCGAACGGATGGTAGACACTATCTGTTCTATACTGCCAGATTGCTCGTGAAGCTTGCTCATGAGCGCATTAGTTGTGTCTACTTCGTGTTGCGTAGCATCAGACACATTCACCGAGCTATCCAGCAACTCGCTGCCTTGTTTGGCAATTTGTGCGGTTTCTTCTGCGGTGGCAAACGCAAGCTCAGCTGCCTGGGCAATCAGATTCTTTGATTCAACCTGTTTAGTTACATTTGAAGCAAATTTAATGACCTTAAATACGTTACCATCAGGGCCCTTAATGGGATTATAAGTCGCTTCCAGCCAAACCGAGTTGCCTCGGGCATCTTTGCGTTCAAATAAACCAGACTGATGTACGCCATTGGCAAGCGAAGCCCAAAAATTGGGGAATTGTTCCTTAAAATCCCGGGTACAAAATATAGCGTGATTCTTACCTCTTATTTGGTCAAGAGAATAGCCTACAGTGGCAGTGAAGTTTTTGTTGGCTGTAATAATGGTGCCGTCGGGTTCAAATTCGATCACCGCCATCGAGGTATCCAGTGCTTTGTTAACCGCCTTTAGTGTGCTCGCTTCTTTAACTTGATCTGTTACATCAAAAGCGATCTTCATTACCGATACTACCCGGTTTTGAGCATCCTTAATCGGTATGTAAATAGCCTCCAACCAGATTATGTCACCATCCGCTTTGCGACGGTTAAATGTACCAGCCTGACATCTTCCATCGCGTAATTTTTGCCACAATGCAGAATATTCAGGAGTCTTCGCGTAGTTTCCTACACAAAACATACTGTGATGTTTGCCTTTAAGATCTGCTTCACTGAAGCCCATCGCCTGGCGAAACAGAGAACTGGTTTCCAGAATATCGCCATTGGGGGTAAATAGGATGGTGGCAACACAATGCTTGATTGAATCGATTATTTGAAGCTGAGTATCAGCAATGGCTGACAGCTTAGCAACTTCAGCCTTATGCTTGGCTAAAGATATAAACATGAATAATTCCTCAGTGTTATACCCCGGAAGTTCATCCATGAAAGCACTATTTGCTAGTTCTTGCCCCTGCTGCAAATTTGCTTTGTTCCAAGGCTGTCGCTATTGGTTTTGTGTTTGATTAATTAAACACTATTCGTTGTTAATTCTCGGCTTTGAATCAGTCTTAGTGCCGGAATTTACATTTATTTAACTCAATTGATTGTAGCAGTCCTTTGTGAAACAGCAATTCGCCTAAAGGTTACTTTTATATTGGTAAATGCGGTATTTAGGTATATAAATCAAATAAATGGTCTATTTTTGAATTTGCATTTATCTATTTTTGTATATAGATTTTTGATTATATTAAGCAATATTCTATTGACTGTTTTAATGCAGCAGAAACAGGCGAGTGAAATCAGAAGACTGGAAAGGGGAATATAAGATGGCAGCGGCAATGCCGCTGCCAAAATGTTATAACTGTGTTTTGGTGGCCGTGGCAAATGCTACGTGTAATTTATGGTAGGCCGCTTCGTTAATAAAATGCGGAAACACAGTGTCGCCTTGCCAGTTTTCTTGGGAACCATCGAAATGCGTGAATACCGGCATGCCTGATTTGAGTTCGCTAAAATCCTGATCCTGCAGGTTAGGGTGGATCATTGCCAAACGATGTCCTGCCTCATCCCGTGGATACAATATGTTTTCTATAAAACGAAATGCGTCACACGGTGGTAGCGCTGGCACATTGTTTTGATTGTATTGCTGAATAAACGCCAGGATCACAACGGCCATTTTTTCGGTTAACGCATACACATCTGCACGCAGCAAACCCTGAGGTTGTGCGCCAACTTCAATCATCAGACCGCGATTGCCCAGGGTACACAGATACGGATGTTCCTGAGTCGGCTTTTCGTCCTCTACCAGCACATTGGCTTCGGGCATGTGGTGTTTTACATAGCGGGCCAGTTGCACGTGGAATTCATCGGCTTCCAGAATAATCAGCGTTGCGCCCATACTGCTGGTGGTATTGTGAATATCAATCACCAAATCAAAGTCTGAGTTACCCTTTGGCCCCAGCTTTTCATTTAATTCATGAGCCAGACGCGCTTCCAGGCAGGATGGGGTAGCTGCAAGTTTTTGCGGAGTGAACTGTCGGTTCAGATCTTCTTCCAAAAACCGAACATTCGCTTCCATGGCCTTGGTATTGGCAAATAAGCAGGTAATGTCCAGATCATTAAATGAAGAAGGAACGCCGTGTCGCAACCAGTTGCTTACCAACTGAATGCCGCTCATTTCGTTGCCGTGGGTTCCGCCAACAATCGCAATTTTTTGCAACATATCACCTCTAGTGTTTAAAAAAGTCATCTTGCTGCTGAGCAAGCATGGCTTCGATTTCTTCGATATCGATTTCTTCTGCAAGCGGTTCCTGCGACGGAGTTGAAATGACTTTTTCTTCCGACGCCCATTCCCCTAAATCAATCAACTGGCATTTTTTACTGCAAAACGGACGGAATTCACTCTCAGCTGACCAAACAACATCGGTCTTACAGGTTGGACATTTTACTTTCACGGTTAACACGCTGCTATATCGAATTGAACATTTTGTTCTACGGCACCTGAACGTCCTTCAGGCGGATTAAAATACATGAATCTGAGTGCATAGCGGTACTTGTTGCCACTGAGGGTGGGATAGAAGTCCGTACCGCTGGCACAGCGGATGCGAATGAGTTCATTCTTGTCATCGGCAACGCCTTGATAGAAACCGTTGGTGGCGGTTTCCTTTGAGTACATGGTGCGTTCTCTCAAAAAGGACAAAGTAATGCTAATGGCCTCTTCAGTGAGGGCAAAGTACTGAATCCATTGTTTTACGTCATCCTGTCGCTGGGCCAATGGCAAATGCATCCAAAAATGCAGGTTGGGTAAATCAAAACTGCAGGTAGCACCGGGAATGGCAAATCGTTGACGGATGCTGGCAAGAAACTTGTCGTCTTTTAACGCAGGACTCACTTTCTTACTTTGTTTCAGGTTATCGCGAATAGAAATAATAGTGCGCAGGGTCTGCTGCAAGGCATCGTTATCGATATTGGGTAACTGTGACCAGTACACCAGGTTTTTCTCGTGTATATCCAGGTCTTTCACAATGTCGGTGCGAATATCAATACGCTCGAACAAATCCAGCAGCGTAAAAAGTTGCTCAAAGAAATACAGTTGCATACCGTTGTCTAAACCGGCAGCCCCCGCCTTCAGCTGACCCATGAGCTGCTCAATCCGCAGGTAATTGCGAACTTTTTCTTTCAGCGGAAATTCGTACACTGTGAAGTTTGCCATTTAAATCCTCGGAACCTGTTTATCTCAACAGACTACCAGTCAAGCCGCTAATTTACCAATATATCCGGACGTTTACTCCGTTATACAAGGTGTAAGGCCAACACAGATACTGTGAAGCTTTTACAGGCTAACCGGCATCATTTTCGCAATCGAATTCGAATTAGTTAAGTCATTAAACGGCAAGTATAAATCTAAATTGAAAATAGTTTAAGTATTTCAATGGATTAAGTTTTTAATTTTTAGCTGGAATACCATTTGCAGCAGACAAATTGTGGTTACGCAAAACAGCGATAACCCTTCAAAGCTTAATTTATCTACAAGGAGTATTTTATGGCTACCTCAAAACGCGTAAGTAATGGTGCCGATACATCAATGCATCCAATGACTGACAAATTGCAATCGTCGTTGCACGAGTCGGTAAATTCCCTCGCTGAAAAGGCCGCTGCTGCCGAAGCATCAGTGCGCGATACGTCTTCCGCAACGGCCGATAAGCTGGCTGCCCGCAAGCGTTTAGCAAAGCAAAAGTGGCAGCAATCCAGTGTACGTAACTATGCCACAGAAAATCCACTTGCCGCGGCCGGTATCGCTTTTGCTGCAGGCGTGTTGGTTACGTCGTTGCTGAAAAAGGCGAAGTAAACGCTATGCAGTCAGCAAGCAACAACATGTCAGTTGATTCAGATTCAGACAATCATTTTGACGAACACGATGGGACTGAAAAATCGGAAGTATCAGGCGCTGAAGATACAACGGATCCAACGCTGGACACCATTGTTGAACTAGCCACCGATGCATTTCAGGCTAAACAGTACGAATGGTTTGTGAAATGGCAGTGGGTGAAGGCTGAAGCCAGGCTTGTCAGAAAATCCATTCTGGTTACCGCACTGGCAACACTGGCTGCCTTCACGCTGGCATGTTGTTGTTGGTTGTTAATTAACGCAGGGCTAGCGGCAGGTCTACATTCACTGACAATGCCGATAGCAGGCATTGTAGGCGTGTTACTGGTGTTGAATGCCAGCCTTTGCTGGCTTGCCTGGCAAACGGCAAAGGGCGCACTGGAAAAGGTGTCGCTCAGTGGCATGATTGAAGCGGCATTTGCAAAGCCGCAGCCGCAACAGAAAACAAAGGATAATCGCCATGATTAACTATGTACTGCGAAAAGAGCAAGGCAACTGCGATAAGTGGCGACGTCAGGCTGTAGAGGCCTCAGAAGTCAGTGATTATTGCAGGCAGGAGACTATTTCTGCTGCAAGACAATGGCTTGCTACGCCATGGGGATTGCTGAGTAGCTTTGCACTTGGCGTGGCGAAAGCGCAGTATTCAACGGATTCTAATGGTTCAAAAAGTGGCAGAAAACGACGGGCACTATGGCGATTTGCGCAAACGCTGGCGCGCTATCAGATGGTGTAATGGTTAACGTGCCTGAGCGAGCTTAAGGTAGCGCAAGTGTAATGTTTGTATCTGCTGTCGGGTAGACTCGGGCGAATTGCTGTTGTCTATTACATCGTCAGCCACAGCTAAACGTTGCTCACGCGTAGCCTGAGACGCCATGATATTTTTGATAATGGCTTCACTGCTACCATCGCGCTGCATGGCTCGCGATAACTGCATTGCCTCTGGGCAATCTACCACTGCAACGCGATCTACCATCGCAATAAGATTATTCTCTATTAATAGCGGCACCGCCAATATGCCATAAGGTGAGGAAACGTTCGCTGCGGCTTGTTGCATGGCCTGCCTAATGCGAGGATGAAGACAGGCATTCAGCCATTGTTTCTCCTGCTCATCGCTGAATACCCGTTCGCGTAATGCTGCCCGGTTTAATTCGCCGTTATCGGCAATAATACCTGCGCCAAAGTGGGCGACAAGCGCGGCCAATCCTGCACTTCCCGGTGCAACCACATCCCGTGCAATGATATCGGCATCAACAATCTCAATACCCAAATCGGCAAACGTATCGCTGACTAACGTTTTACCTGAGCCTATTCCACCGGTTAGGCCAACTAAAAAGGGACGTTGTGGTGCCTGCGTCATTTAGCTGAATACCCAGTTAAAATAGGCGGTTTTTATATCTTCCTGGTAGAGCAGGGCTATCCAGCCTGCAATCGCTAGATAAGGGCCGTACGGAATCGCCAGATTTTTACCCTGGCGTTGTTTAATCATAATCACTAAGCCAAACAGTGCGCCTACAAAAGACGATAGCAATACAATGATCAGCAACCCCTGCCAGCCGGTAAATGCACCTAGCGCCGCGAGCAGTTTAAAGTCGCCAAAGCCCATGCCTTCTTTGCCGGTTAATAGCTTAAATGCCCAGTAAATACTCCACAGGATCAAATAGCCAAAGGCTGCCCCTAAAATGGCATCCTGCGGTGAAACAAACACGTGATCCAGACTTAACAACAAACCGAACCATAGCGCAGGTAACGTGATTTGGTCGGGTAGCAGCATTTTATCCAAATCGATAAATGTCATGGCAACCAGCATCCAGGTTAACACCACGCCAGCCAAAGCCGCTTTGCCGGGTCCAAAGTGCATGGCAATCCATACTGAAAGCACGGCGGTAAGCAGCTCCACCAGAGGATAGCGTATAGAGATAGGGGTTTTACAGCCGGCACAGCGTCCGCCGAGGATGGCATAGCTGATTAATGGGATATTTTCCCAGGCACGAATCGTGTGGCCGCATTTAGGACAGGTGCTGTCGGGTTTAATCAGGTTATATTGAGGGGCGGTTTCTGGCGCCGTTTCCGGATGAAAATACCCTTGGTATTCCTGCTTCCAGGCGCGTTCCATCATAATAGGTAATCTGTGTATCACCACATTCAGGAAGCTACCAACCATCAGGCTAACGATGCCCACCATTGCATAGAAAAACCAGGGCGTTGAAATACTCAGATCAATTATCGGTTGCATGATGATGTTTAAAGTAGGTTTAATTGGTTAAAAAGTGGGGCAAGAATAACACCTTACCCCACGATAAGTAAGCTACACAACCATACCCATCTGGAAGATTGGCAAATACATTGCCACAATCAGGCCACCAATCACTACGCCAAGTACTGCCATGATCATGGGTTCAAGTAAGCTGGTTAAACCGTCTACCATGTCGTCGACTTCGGCTTCGTAAATGGTGGCGATTTTGCTGAGCATCTCATCAACCGCGCCAGACTCTTCACCAATGGCGATCATCTGGGTAACCATATCCGGGAATACGTTGGTACCGCGCATTGCGGTGTTCATTTGTATACCACCGGCGACTTCTTTGCGAATAAACAAAATCGCATCGCGATATACCGCATTACCCGACGCACCTGCGGCAGATTCGAGCGCGCCGATTAGCGGTACACCTGCTGCAAAGGTTGTAGCAAGTGTACGGGTGAAACGTGCAATGGCAGCCTTTTTCAGGATTTCGCCGATGACCGGGATCTTTAACATGCGCGCGTCTATGCTGTCGCGCAGATCTTTTGAACGGGCATAATATTGTTTAAACAAATAGCCTGCCACGGCCATACCGGCGACAATAAATACCCCAAAATCCTGTACAAACCGGGATATTGCCAATACTAACAAGGTGAACGCAGGTAGTTCAGCGCCAAAACTGGAAAATATTTCTTCAAACTGCGGCACTACGAAAATAAGCAGAACGGCGGTAACAATAAAGGCCACTACCAATACTGCGATGGGATAAAACATCGCTTTTTTGATTTTTGACTTTAGCGCTTCGGCTTTTTCTTTATAGGTAGCGATACGATCGTAAATTGTCTCGAGGGCACCAGAGTGTTCACCGGTTTCTACCAGATCGCAATACAGGTCGTCGAAATGTTTAGGGTGCTTGCGTAGGGCTTTAGACAGTGGGTTACCGGCTTTAACCTCGTCGCCAATCTGCGTGAGGACTTTACGCATCTCCGCTTTGGAGTGTCCTTTTGCCAGCATGTCAATGGTTTGAATCAGCGTCACGCCTGCTGCCAGCATAGTCGCAATTTGGCGGGAGATAACGCACACATCAGCTGCTGTGATCTTTTCTCTGCCTTTACCAAACAGCGGTTTAGACAGTTTTCTAACTTTAGTGGCGGAGATCCCCTGGCGACGAAGCAGGTTTTTTGCTTCCTGAATTGACTTGGCACTGGTCTCGCCTTTGATGGTTTGACCTTTCTGATTTTTACCTTGCCAGGTATAGGTTGTCAGTGATTCTGTTTTGGCCATACATTTTCCACCTGTTCAGAAAGCAAAAAGCCCAGCGTAAACTGGGCTTCGTGTTATGTCATCTGATTAGCACAGTGCTGCGTCAGAACAAGATTCTGCCCAAGTCACTTTACCAGTAGAAGAGTTCAGAGTAGCAGTCAGTGTGTAAGTTTGGCCAGACAAGCCGCTACCAGAAATTGCTGTTGCAACCAGGGTACCCGCAGTTGAAGAAGACGCTGTCCAGGTTACAGAGCTTACCAGACCACTTGCAACTGAAATGTCCGCAGGAACGCCGTTAGAGCCAGCAGCACAACTAGTCAGGTCAAGCTCGGTTTGCGCACATACTTCAATGCCAGTTTTGTGAGCCTGAGTAGCCAGTGTTACTTCAGAGAAACGCGCTTTGGTGGTGTAGTTCTGATAAGCAGGCAGCGCCACCGCAGCCAGAATACCGATGATAGCTACAACGATCATCAATTCGATTAAGGTAAAACCTTTGTTGTTCAGTTTGATATTTTGCATGGTCACATCTCCGGGTCGCTTAAGCGATAACAGTCAATTTGCATATGGTGTTAAGTTTATACCTGGTTAGTCGTCACAACATCCCCGGTACTTGATTCTCAGTATAGAACCATCTAAGCATCTGACAAGTATTAGAAACTATACTCATGTCTAGATTCGGCGGCATGCAGGGTGTTTGCTTTTATACCTAACAAGTCGCCAAACAGCACGAGTAGCGATCAAGGCTTTACAATACAAGCCTTAACGATAGATCAACAGCATTCACGTTTTTGGTCAATGCCCCTGACGAAATAAAGTCTACCCCTAATTGCGCCAGGGTTGACAGACGCTCAGACGTTACGTTACCTGAGACTTCCAGTTTACAGCGTTTTTGGTTAATGCTAACTGCGCGTTGGATCTGTTCGTTACTAAAGTTATCCAGCATCACGATATCGGCACCGGCATCAATGGCTTGTTGTAACTCTTCCAATGACTCTACTTCTACCTCAACCGGTTTACCAGGTGCCAGGGACCGCGCATTAGCCACCGCCGTGGCAATGTTTCCGCAGCCAGCAATATGATTTTCTTTAATCAGAAAGGCGTCAAATAAACCAATCCGGTGATTTTTTCCGCCGCCGCAGGCGACGGCATATTTTTGTGCCAGCCGCAGACCCGGTATGGTTTTACGGGTATCTAAAATGCGTGTCCCGGTATTTTCCAGAATACTGGCATAGTAAGCTGTAACGGTAGCCGTTGCCGATAACAACTGCAAAAAATTGAGCGCGGTGCGTTCGGCAGTAAGCAATGCGCGGGCATTGCCTTTGAGTGTAACCATTGTTGAATTAGCGGTTATGCTGTCGCCGTCTTGCACATGCCAGTGTTGTTCGATTTCACTGTCTACCAGTGAGAATGCGGCCCTGGCCCAGGCAACACCGCACACCACACAGTCTTCACGGGTAATAATTGTGGCGGTTGCCTGCTGGGTTGCCGGAATAAGATTGGCGGTAATATCGGCGCTGGCATCGGCTTGACCACCGAGATCTTCAGCCAGTGCAGCAATCACCTGACTGTCAATCAGGTGCTGGGCGGGTAGAGATTGTTGGCTCACAATAAATATCTTCTTAGTTTAGGGTACGCAGTATCAGGGTGTTATCCCGTTGGGTAAACTCGAGCTGCTTTAAGGCGCTCATGCCAAGCAATATATGGCCGGACTGCATGCCTGGGTTAATATTGGCATCCACATTATACAGGGTTATTTGACCAATGCTGAGTTTGTTAACAAGGGTATCGTAAACCGTTACCGTGCCGTTGGCGGTATTAGCCAGCCCCGGCCTGCCTTTTACCAGCCCGAGTTCGGCGGCGAGGTTGGCGGGAATGGCAACATCCGTTGCGCCTGTATCTACCAAAAACACCACCGGAATATCATTTATTGCACCGGTAACCACGTAATGCCCCTGTTTGTTTTGCGCCAGTTGCACGGTTACCTGCCCGCCTGCGGTTTCACTGACTGGCTGGCTATTGGGATTGATTTGTTGTTCAAGTAAATCGCTGAACACGTAAATAAGCAGGGCAAATGCGCTGGTCCAGGCAAGGATCAGCATCCATTTGGCTGCACCATTGTGCTGGCTGTCGGTAGAGGTCATACCGGCTCCGGATTTTTGTTGTGATTATAATACTTCACTGTCACACTATCTCACATTGCTGAGAATGGCTACACGCTAACCAATAAAGATATGGAAAATCAATCAGAAGCGATCACTTACTCGGGTGCAATTGCCAAGGCCTCGCCGTTTTATGACGAGCGTCCCGATGCCGCCGATGTCAGTTTGCTGGTGATCCACAACATTTCGTTGCCCCCCGGCGAATTTGGTACGCCCGGCATTGAGCAATTGTTTACCGGTACGATTAATCCTAACGATCATCCCGTATATCCGGAGATCGCGCATCTGCGGGTGTCAGCGCATTGTGTGATCCGGCGGGATGGCGCGGTTGAACAATACGTGCCTTTTAACCTGCGCGCCTGGCATGCCGGCGTTTCGTCGTTTCAGGGCAGGCCAAAGTGCAATGATTTTGCTATAGGTATAGAAATGGAAGGCACAGATAATTTGCCTTACACCGAAGCGCAATATCAAAGCCTTATTAATGTGAGTAAAGAAATACTGCGTTATTTTCCACGGATTACCCTTGGCAGGGTAGTGGGGCATAACGATATAGCACCGAGTCGAAAAACCGACCCCGGTGTGGCATTCAACTGGCCAGCTTACCGACAAGCGCTGGCGGCAATTCTGCAGGACCGATAAGATGATTTTAATCAGTTTATTGCTCGTACTGGCGGTAGAACGCTCAATGCGTAAAACACCCGGCTGGCATATAGAAACGCATTTGGCTAAATATTTCGACTGGGCACAATCCCAGTCTTGGATCAGCCATCAATCTGAACAAGTGAGATTGGTTATTCAACTGGCGTTGCCGGTAGTGGTAACGTTTGTGATCACGCAATGGTTGGTTGGCGGTTTTATTAGTTTTATTTTGCAAAGCGTATTGTTGTATTTATGCCTGGGCAGCGAACGCCTGCGTGAAACCTACCGGGCATTCTTAAACGCTGCTGAATGCGGAGATAAGCAAGCCTGTTATTTATATACCGAGCAATTGGGCCACTGCACAACGCAAAGAAGTGATATTGATGATAGCGACAATGACAGCGACAGTGATGCAACCGTGCACGGAAAGAGCTTTGGCCAACATCTGCTGTGGTTGAATTATCAGCATTATGCGGCGGTTATTTTGTGGTTTGCTATATTCGGTGCCGCTGGCGCAATACTGTATGTAACCAGTCGTGAGTTGTATCGCTTGTCGTGCCAAAGCAGTGATGAGCAAGCCGATTTACTAGTGGCCTGGATGCACATCCTGGATATAGTACCGGTAAGGATCACAGCGTGTGGCTTACTATTGGTTGGGCATTTTTCGCGAGCTATGCCGGTGTGGTTGTCGTATCTCACGCAGCCTGCTGTTCCCGCTGAAGTATTGCTTACAGACGTTGCCTCGAAGGCAGAAGAAGTTGAGGTTACTGATGATCCCGACCGCGACCTGGCTTGCGAACCCAAAGCCCTGGTAACGCTGGCTAAACGCAATGTTATGCTCATTTTAGCGGTAATCGCTGTGCTTACCATGTCGGGCGTAATTCATTAAATCTGATTCTTAGGTGGCTGTTTATAGTGTTCTTTTCGAGTTGCTATAAGCTGCCACGCGCTCTCCACGCCCTCATAATACCAATTCGCATAGAAGTTTACCCACTCAGCAATACTGGCAGGCTTTTTAGCTAGGCTTGGTTGCACAGGTTTGGTGGTTCCAAATCAAGCAAGCGTAACGACGCTAAAAAGCCTGCCAGTAATGCCCAAAGGGAGTGGCCAAAACGACTTACATCTGTGTTGCGTCCTCTGGACATAGAATAACTATGCCTCAGAGAACGCGTCGTGATCTAAGTCGTTTTAGACTCGCCCTCAGGGATCACTCTGAGAGGGCAAACTTCTATGCGAATTGGTATAACAAGCTTTGCGTTAATCCATTGAGCGCTGGTTACTCAACCAGTTAACAAATCACATCGTTTACTCTGTTTATTTAACCCACTCATGGCGTTTTTAAGTGTATTTCCATCAATTGGTAATGAAATGTGCTGTGGTTAATTTTTGTTCGTGCTTTGAATGGATGCTGTTATTTGTAGAAAAATTACCAATTTAAGGCGGGCTAGACAGCTTGTACGACCAGTTGAAAGTCCAAATATTTATTAAATATTTCAAAAGTTAAGCAAAATGTAAAAGAGTCTTTATAAAACTCCATCTATGGTTACTATTTACCTGAGTGATATTCTGCTCTACACTAATTAGATAGGTAAAATGGTAATACCAATTTTGGGCGAGGCTGGAGTTTGTTTACAAATTCGTCGTCTGAGTGCGTATTAAGGATAACTGGCGGAGTGCTGACTGGATGCAACCCGGACGTAGAAAACTGGCCGATGTGATCACTGAACAACTGGAATCCATGATTCTGGATGGGACGTTGCTCGCAGGGCAAAAATTGCCGCCAGAACGGGAATTAGCCGACCAGTTTCAGGTGTCCAGGCCGTCCTTGCGCGAAGCCATTGGCAATTTGCAGGCGCGAGGTCTGGTAGAGCGCAAGCAAGGCGGCGGTACCTTTGTTAGTCGCCAGTTAAATTCTGCCATGACCGACCCTCTGATGGCGTTGATCAGTGGTCGTCCTGAAACACAGTTCGACTTACTGGAGTTTCGTCATGCCCTGGAAGGGATGGCGGCGTATTACGCGGCATTGCGAGGCCAACCTGAAGATTACACGGCATTGCGTGATGCACTGGATCAAATGCCTATGCCTGGTCGCAGTGAATGCAAGCGCGATCAGGCTGAATGCCTTGGTCGCTTTTATGTGATCATGGCAAGAGCGTCGCACAACATGGTGTTGTTGCACGTGATGAGTACGATGCAATCTATGTTGGTAGAAAACATTGAACGCAACCTCGAGATGCTGGCATTGCATGCCACTGAAGAGGCCGGTCAGGACATCGCCCGGCAGCGTAAAGAAATAGTTGAAGCAATTGTCAGTCGCGATCCAGAAGCGGCCCGACAAGCCTGTAATGCTCATCTGGCTTATATCGAAAGAACATTACTGGCAATAAATCAGCGCGACAGCCGTGTACAGCGGGCGTTGCGCAGACTGGAAATTTAATCCGGCCTTCGGGTTGGGTTTAGCAGTAAAAGCGGGTATGCAGCGGGTAGTCTGTGTTGCATATCAATAAAAATGTTAGGTATTCATCCATTCGTCGGTATTTGCCGGTTACGCGTGGATGTTTTTCCGTATCAGTAACTATAGGACGGCACCATGACTGAAATGATGCACCAAGATGTTGACCCTCAGGAAACCCAGGAATGGCTGGACTCGTTAGAGTCAGTACTGGCAGAAGAAGGGGTTGAGCGCGCTCACTTTTTATTAGAATCGTTAATTGAAAAGGCGCGCCGCAACGGCGCTCACTTACCTTATGACGCGACGACCGCGTACATCAACACCATCCCACCAGGGCAAGAGCCTACCATGCCAGGTGATCAAACGGTGGAAGGCAACATTCGTAACGCACTGCGTTGGAATGCGCTGATGATGGTGCTGCGTGCATCGAAAAAAGATTTAGAACTGGGTGGTCACATCTCCAGTTTCGCATCGTCTGCTATGCTGTACGATGTGGGCTTTAACCACTTCTTCCGTGCGCCCAACGACCACGACGGCGGCGATTTCCTGTTTTATCAGGGCCACGTGGCACCGGGTATTTACTCACGTGCCTATATTGAAGGTCGCTTGTCTGAAGAACAGTTAGATATGTTCCGTCAGGAAGTCGACGGACAAGGCTTATCGTCTTACCCACACCCTAAATTGATGCCTGATTTCTGGCAGTTCCCAACCGTATCAATGGGCTTGGGGCCAATGCAGGCAATTTATCTTGCACGTTTCCTTAAATACTTAACTAACCGCGGTTTGAAAGATTGTTCAAATCAGCGCGTATGGTGTTTCCTGGGTGACGGTGAAATTGACGAGCCGGAAAGCTTGGGTGCAATTGGTCTGGCTTCACGCGAAGGCCTGGATAACCTGACGTTTGTTGTAAACTGTAATTTGCAACGTCTGGACGGTCCGGTACGTGGTAATGGCAAGATCATTCAGGAACTCGAAGGCACATTCCGCGGCGCAGGCTGGGAAGTGATCAAAGTAATATGGGGTCGCTATTGGGATGCGTTGTTAGCGCGTGACACGTCAGGCAAGTTACTGCAGGTAATGAACGAAACCGTTGATGGTGAATACCAGAACTTTAAAGCTAAAGGCGGTGCGTTCACTCGTGCTAACTTCTTCGGTAAGTACCCGGAACTGAAAGAAATGGTTGCCAACATGTCTGACGAGGACATCTGGCGTCTGAACCGCGGTGGTCACGATCCGGTTAAGGTATATGCTGCCTATGACCGCGCAGTGAATACCAAAGGCCGTCCACAGGTTATCCTGGCCAAAACCGTTAAAGGTTATGGTATGGGTGCGGCTGGTGAAGGTAAAAACATTGCTCACCAGGTTAAGAAAATGGACATGGATGCGATTAAACACTATCGCGACCGTTTCAATATTCCTGTATCTGATGAGAAACTGGCTGATTTGCCCTACTACCGTTTCGAAGAAAACAGCGTAGAAATGAAGTATCTGCGTGAGCGTCGCGAAGCGCTGAATGGCTTTATGCCGCGCCGTCTGGCTCGCACGACAGATGAATTGCCTGCGCCTTCGCTGAAAGCGTTTGAAGCGGTAACAAAAGGTTCTGGCGACCGCGAAATTTCTACCACAATGGCGTTTGTACGCGTACTGACTGCACTGTTAAAAGACAAGCAGATTGGCAAGCGCATAGTGCCTATTATTCCTGATGAAGCCCGTACGTTTGGTATGGAAGGTTTGTTCCGTCAGGTAGGTATTTACTCAAGCCAGGGTCAGAAATACGAACCACAGGATTCTGATCAGGTTGCGTACTACCGCGAAGATCAGAAAGGTCAGGTTCTGCAAGAAGGTATTAACGAATTAGGTGCAATGGCGTCCTGGTTAGCGGCGGGTACATCGTACTCTACCAACGACCTGCCAATGGTGCCGTTCTACATTTACTACTCTATGTTTGGCTTCCAGCGTGTAGGCGATTTGGCCTGGGCAGCGGGCGACAGTCAGTGTCGTGGATTCCTGGTAGGTGGTACTGCCGGTAGAACCACACTGAATGGTGAAGGTTTGCAGCACCAGGATGGTCACAGCCATACACAAGCAGCGCTTATTCCAAACTGTATCAGTTACGATCCGACTTACGGCTACGAAGTAGCCGTGATTGTTCAGGACGGCTTGCGCCGTATGCTGGAAGATCAGGAAAACGTGTTCTACTACCTCACGGTTATGAACGAAAACTACGTTCAGCCTGAAATGCCCAAAGGCGTGGAAGAGGGCATCATTAAGGGTATCTACAAGCTGGAAACCTTAGGCGATGCAAGCAGCAAGAAGAAAGTGAAGCTGATGGGCTCAGGCACCATTCTGGTTCAGGTTCGCGAAGCGGCGCAGATACTGCACAACGAATACGGTGTGGCGGTTGAAGTATACAGTGTACCTTCATACAACGAGCTGGCTCGTGAAGGTATGGATTGTGACCGTTACAACATGTTGCATCCGGAAGCGACGCAAAAAGTACCTTACATTACACAGGTATTGTCTGCAGGCTTTGACGCGCCAACGATCTCTGCAACGGATTACATTAAGAACTACTCTGATCAGGTTCGTGCTTTTGTACCAGGTTCATACCGCGTACTGGGTACCGATGGTTTTGGTCGTTCAGACAGCCGCGCAAACCTGCGTCGCCACTTTGAGGTGAACGCAAACTACGTAACTTATGCTTCATTGTACGAACTGTATAAGCAAGGTGATGTAGACGCGAAAACGCTGAGTAAAGCGGTTCAGGACCTGGGCATTGACCCGGATAAGATCAACCCACTGTACGCATAAGTTCAGGGAGACTAGAAGCGATGTCAGACATTAAAGACGTACTCGTACCGGATTTAGGTGAAGATGAAGTTGAAGTCATCGAGCTTTGCGTGTCGCCTGGCGACAGTGTGCAAGCTGAAGATGCACTGGTAACCGTGGAAAGCGACAAAGCCAGCATGGACGTACCGGCCCCCTTTGCAGGCACGGTAAAAGAGCTGTGCGTAAAGGTTGGCGATAAAATTAAACAGAGCGACTTACTGGCCAAGCTGGAAGTAGCGGGCGCAGGTGTGAGTGCTACGCCAGCAGCCCCCGCTGCCAGTGCGCCGGCAGCGCCGGTTGCCTCAGCCTCTGCAGCAGCGCCTGCTCCAGTCGTTGCCCCGGCAACAAGTGGTAGCGTTAAAACCATTGAAGTAACTGTACCGGATATCGGTGATGCTTCTGATGTAGACGTTATTGAAATCCTGGTGAAAGTAGGGGATGACGTTCAGGCCGAAGACGGTTTGATCACGCTTGAAACCGACAAAGCCACGATGGACGTGCCTTGTCCGCAGGCTGGTAAAGTTGTTGAATTGAAAGTGAAAGAAGGTGACAAAGTTAGCGAAGGCTCGCTGGTATTGTTACTGCAAGTTGGCGGAGCTGCTGAAGCTGCTGCTCCCGTTGCTGCAAGTGCTCCGGCCGCTGCGCCTGCACCTGTTGCTGCACCTGCACCAGTAGCCGAAGCTCCCGTGGCTGCGGCAGAAGAAGAAATTGAAGTTACCGTACCGGACATTGGCGACGCCAGCGACGTGGACGTAATCGAAGTGTTGGTGAAGGAAGGCGATACCGTTGCGGTTGAAGATGGTTTAATTACCCTGGAAACCGACAAAGCCACCATGGATGTGCCTTCGCCAAAAGCCGGTGTAGTTACCAAATTGCTGGTTAGCACGGGCGATAAAGTGTCTAAAGGTGCCAAGGTCTGTATCCTTAAGGTTCAAGGGGCTGCTAAACCTGCGGCGCCTGCACCACAAGCCGCTGCCAGTGTATCTGCTACAGTTACCGCTTCGCCAGAGCCTGGCAAGCCGAAACCGCCACCGGTTCCGCATCACCCGTCTGCGGGCGAAAAGCGCAAAACGGGTAAAGTGCATGCTTCACCTTCAGTACGTCGCGTAGCGCGTGAGTTTGGTGTTGATCTTGCTGAGGTATCTGGTTCAGGTCCGAAAGGCCGTATTCTGAAAGAAGACATTCAGTCTTACGTAAAATACGAACTGTCGCGTCCGAAGATGACACCAGCGAGCAATGTGGCTGCCGGAAGTGGTGGTTTACAGGTATTGCCGCCGCCTAAGGTTGATTTCGCGAAGTTTGGTGAAGTGGAAGAAGTACCACTTACCCGTATTCAAAAGATCTCAGGGCCAAACCTGCATCGCAACTGGGTAACGATTCCACATGTTACACAGTTTGAAGAAGCTGATATCACTGATCTGGAAGCGTTCCGCAAAGATCAGAATGCCGTTGCTGAAAAACGCAAGCTGGGTGTGAAGATCACGCCATTGGTATTTATGATGAAAGCTGCTGCAAGTGCACTTAAAGCCTATCCGGTATTTAATACTTCACTTTCTGAGTCGGGCGAGTCTTTAATTCAGAAAAAGTATTACCATATTGGTATTGCAGTAGACACCCCTGGAGGCCTGGTTGTGCCGGTAGTGCGTGATGTTGATAAAAAAGGCATTTACGAGCTGTCGAATGAGCTAATGGAAATCAGTGTAAAAGCGCGTGACGGCAAGTTGAAAGCGGCCGACATGCAGGGCAGCTGTTTCACAATCTCCAGCCTGGGTGGCATTGGTGGTACTGGCTTTACGCCAATCGTTAATGCGCCGGATGTGGCTATTTTAGGTGTGTCTAAGTCTGACATTAAACCTAAGTGGAACGGCAAAGAGTTTGAACCACGTCTGATGGTGCCTTTATCGCTGTCGTACGACCATCGTGTTATTGACGGCGCGGTCGCAGCAAGGTTTGCTGTACACCTGAAAGACGTACTGGAAGATTTACGCCAGTTAATTCTGTAAATCATTGTCGCATCCCGCTTTTAACAGCGGGATGCGCTTTTAACGAATTCGCGGCTTTGGCTTTACCAACTGGCAACAGCTAGTTAGAATTCACCCTACATATGCAATACGACGCAAGACGAACAGGACAGATTTGAGGTCACGATGAGCGAAATTAAAACGCAGTTAGTGGTACTAGGCGCCGGACCAGGCGGCTACTCAGCAGCTTTCCGTGCTGCTGATTTGGGCATCGAAACGATTTTGGTTGATGCAAGAGAAACCCTTGGTGGTGTGTGTTTAAACGTTGGATGTATTCCTTCTAAAGCATTACTGCACGTAGCTAAGGTAATGAAAGAAGCCAAGCACCTGGCCAGCCACGGTGTTACATTTGGCGAGCCTCAAATCGACCTGGATAAAATCCGTGCGTACAAAGACGGCGTTGTTGGTCAGCTAACCAAAGGTTTGGCTGGCATGTCTAAAATGCGTAAAGTACAGCATGTACAGGGCCTGGGTAAATTTACCGGTGCCAACACGCTGGAAGTGGAAGGCAAAGACGGTAAAACGACCATTAAGTTTGACCAGGCCATTATTGCTGCTGGCTCTGAGCCAGTATCACTGCCATTCATTCCAAAGGATGACCGTGTAATCGATTCTACCGGCGCACTGGAAATGAAAGACATTCCGGAAAAAATGCTGGTACTGGGCGGTGGTATCATCGGCCTGGAAATGGGAACTGTGTACGAAGCACTGGGCTCAAAAATTGACGTGGTTGAATTCCTGGATCAATTGATCCCTGCGGCAGACAAAGACATTATCAAAGTGTTCATGAAGTCGTACAAAGAGAAATTCAACATCATGCTGGAAACCAAGGTGACTGGCGTAGAAGCAAAAGACGATGGCCTGTACGTAACCTTTGAAGGTAAAAACGCACCGGCAGAGCCAGTGCGTTACGACAAAGTGCTGGTAGCAGTGGGTCGTCGCCCGAATGGTAAACTGATTGACGCTGAGAAAGCCGGTGTTGCAGTAGACGAGCGTGGTTTCATTAACGTTGACAAGCAAATGAAAACCAACGTTGCCAACATTTATGCAATTGGTGACATCGTTGGTCAGCCTATGCTGGCGCACAAGGCCGTTCACGAAGGTCATGTTGCTGCTGAAAACATCGCGGGCAAGAAACACTTCTTCGACCCACGTTGCATTCCTTCTGTTGCTTATACTGAGCCAGAAGTAGCTTGGGTTGGTTTAACTGAGAAAGAAGCCAAAGAGCAAGGCGTAAACTACGAAACCGCGGTATTCCCATGGGCAGCTTCTGGCCGTGCGATTGCGTCTGACGCCACTGACGGTATGACCAAAATGATCTTCGATAAAGACTCTGGTCGTGTAATTGGTGGTGCCATGGTAGGTACTAACGCTGGTGAGATGTTAGGTGAAATTGGCCTGGCAATTGAAATGGGTGCAGATGCAGAAGATGTTGCATTAACCATTCACGCTCACCCAACGCTGAATGAATCGATTGGTTTAGCCGCTGAAATCTTCGAAGGCAGCATTACAGATTTGCCTAACCCAAAAGCGAAGAAAAAGTAATTCGATAATTACGTGTTAAAGAAACCCCGGTTTGCCGGGGTTTTTTATTGCCAATGAAAATTTTACTTGTAAAAAAATTCAGCAAGCGCTAAATATATGTAACTAGTTACATATATTTGAGGGTGGAGTATGGATATATTGCAACAAGCCGGCGCATCTGCATTGGGCAGCCGCCTTCGCAGGCTGGCAGAACGCTTATCGCTGCAGGCGGCCGACGTATACCGGTATTATGAATTGGCGCTGGAGCCTACCTGGTTTCCGGTGTTGTATGCATTGAGTAAGCAGACGTCAGCAAGTATAACGGAATTGGCAGGTATGACCGGCCAATCGCATCCATTTATCAGCAAAATAGTAAAACAAATGCAGGCTGCTGGTTTGCTTTGCAGTGTGCCATCGGCAACAGATAAGCGGGTAAATACGCTGGTGCTGAGTGAAAAAGGGCAGGCCATCATGCCTGTACTAGACAGGCAGGTGAATGATATTGGAGACGCACTTAATGCCTGGTTAAACGATGTATCGCCTGATTTGCTTTGTGCGTTAACGAAGCTGGAAGATGGACTGGAGCACACCTGTTTGCTGGACTTGGTAACGCAGCGCGCGCGATTGCCAGAAGGATACCGAATAGTGTCTTTCAGAGACGGAGATGAAACCGCCTTTTATGAACTGAATAAGGCCTGGATTGAGCGCTATTTTGTAATGGAAGAGTCCGACAAGGCCGCATTGCTTGCACCGCAAAGCTATATCCTGGATAAAGGCGGAAAAATACTGTTGATGCTGGCACCAGATAACAGTGTATGCGGCACAGTGGCACTGATTGCTATGCCAAAAAGTGCCTTCGAGTTGGCAAAAATGTCGGTTAGCGATCTTCATCAGGGGATGGGCTTAGGGTATGAGCTTGGCCTGGCTGCCGTAAATCTTGCCAAACGCCTAAAAGCAAAACGCTTGTTTTTAGAAAGCAATCGCAAGCTCACGCCTGCAATCAGTTTATACAAAAAGCTGGGCTTTTATGAACTAACACAGAGCACACCATCACCTTATTGTCGCTGCGACATCCAAATGCAATTAGATTTGCACTAAGCTGCCTTTTTGTGGTCAGAATCTGATATTAGGATTACCTTAATACCCGAACAAAGGAACGTACAACAATGAACAAAGGTGCAGCGGCAATTCTTGCTATTGGTTTGGTTGCAGGATTATCTGCGCTAGGCAGTTTAACTGGCTCGGCGTTGCTTGAAGCTAAACAGTGGGAGCGCTCAGTGGTAGTGAAAGGGTTATCCGAACAGGAATATCTGGCAGATCAGGTTATCTGGCCTGTGCAGTTTATCGAAGCGGGTAACGACTTAACGGCGCTGTACGCGTCTACCGCGCGTAACAGTGAATTGGTTAAACAATTCTTATTGCAGCAGGGCATTGATGAAGCGTCAATCACCATTGGCTTGCCAGAAGTGACAGACAAACTTGCCCAGCGCTACGGGGGGAATGAGGACGTTACCTTTCGTTACAGTGCAACGCAAACGGTAACGGTTTATACGCAGAATGTTCCAACTGTGCGCCTTGCAATGCAACATATGTCCGAGCTGTTGGCAAAAGGGGTTGCGTTAAGCACCGAGAGTTATCAGGCCCGTACCGAGTTCATGTTCACCCGCCTCAATGAGGTAAAACCAGCCATGATTGAAGAGGCAACGGTAAACGCCAGGGAAGTGGCAGAGAAGTTTGCCAATGATTCAAACAGTACATTGGGCAAAATTAAACGCGCCAACCAAGGGCAGTTTTCAATATCTGAACGCGACAGCCAGCATCCACATATCAAAATAGTGAGAGTGGTATCAACCATAGAATATACGCTGGTTGATTAATGATTGGGCGAGGCAATTATAGGTATGAAACCCCAACCCATGCTAAGCTATTTATAGTGAATGGCCTATGTAAGTGACTATGGCAGATCAACATCAACCAGCCCAGTTAGAGTTTTTTGCTTTGCAAAGCCCATGTATTGGCGTGTGCCAAAGTGGGCCAAAAGGGTTTTGTAAAGGGTGTTTCCGCTCACGGGAAGAGCGCCTGTATTGGTTGAAGGTTGATGATGCTACCCGCCGGGTTATCCTGGAAGCCTGTCAGCGGCGCAAGCGTTACGCGCAGCGTCGGCAATCGGGCGATCAGAACAGTATGCAGGATAACCTGACTGAGCAGGGCAGTTTGTTTTCCGATGACGTCGGGTAACGCTTTCTGACGGTAACCAACGCAGCCTGAGATTACCGGTTAAAAATCCCGGAAACTTTCAAATTCGCTGATATACTTATTTGAAAATTGAGAGGTTTTAGCATTAATGAACCAATATATCGAATACGCGACTCATTCGTTCACCTTACCAGACATTTGCCTGCGTTTGCGCAATGTACTGGACGATCCCCGTTCAGATATGGACGACATCGCCGCGTTAATCAGTGTTGATCCTTCCCTGACAGCTAAAATCCTGCGTTTAGCAAACAGCGCTTTGTTTCGCTTTCCTTCGCAGGTAGATTCCATTACCAAAGCGGTAAGCGTAATCGGCGGTGAAGCGTTATATAATCTGGTGTTGGCAGAAACTGCGAATATTGCGTTTAAGCATTTTGATAACGAATGCCTGATGTTAGACGAGCACTGGCGACAATCGGTGTTTACTGGCATGGTGGCCAAGTATCTGGGCAAAGAACTTAATGTACGCGGCAGCGATCGCTTTTTTGTCATGGGGATCCTGCAAAACCTCAGCGAATTGGTGGTTGCCAAGAAAGACGCAAAGAAATACCAGGCCTACATGAAAGATGACCATCCGGGCACTCCCTGGGAGCGACAGCAACAACATTTTGGCTTTTGTTTCAGTGAATGTAGTGGTGAGATAATGGAACGCTGGCGGTTGCCGATGCCGCTGTATTATCCGGTTAAGTTTGCACATAATCGGGTTAAATTGGCTAGCGACTTAGACGTGTCTTTGTTAACCTGTGCCATAAGGCTTACAACAACGCATTATCAGCGTGATAAATACGCAGATTTGGACATCATTACACCTGATATGACTCGTTTGTTGCCAATTGATGACGAAGTGCTGCAAAACGCCAAACTTTATGCACAAAAGGAAACCAATAAAGTGGCAATGTCTGTGATGTAGCACCAACAGGCACATAACAACAAATAAAACACTTTCAGATGGTACACCGAATTATTCTCAGTGCGCTGATCTCACTGATTTGTAGCAGTTTTTGCGCTAATGCTGCCGACAAAGATTTGATCAGAACGCTCTATCATGCCGATTTTGTTGAATACGATGAAGAGCCCAAAGACCGTTTCACGCTGGACGGGCAGCTGGGTATTATCTTTTCGTCGGGTAATACCAACGCTACGTCAATAAAAAGCAGCCTCAAATCCGAGCATGAAAACGACATGTTCGCCAATCAGTATTGGGTGGAGTTTTTGTATAAGCAGTCGGAAGTCGATAGTGACGAAGGCACTTTAAAGCAAACCACAGCCCAACGTTTGTATACGTATGTGCAATCTGATTACAAGCTCCGGGTAGAAAACCAGCGGTTGTTTGTGTACGGCGATTACGAAGATGATAGGTTCAACGGTTATGATCACCGCTCGTCAATAGCGGGAGGTTGGTCTCAGCAGGTTTGGCGTAACGAAATTAGTGATTTTCGGTTTTCAGTTGGGCCGGGTTACAGTTTCGCCAAGCTGGACTCAGGTGAAAAAGCAAAAAACATTCATGGTTTCATCGTTCGAGCGTCAGCCGAGTATCATTACATTTGGCCGACCGGGGCAAAATTGCGTCAGTTTGTGAGTACCGAGGCTGGTGAAGACAACATTAAATCCAGAACAGAAACCTCATTGTCGGCAAACTTGTTTGAATCACTGGCTTTAAAACTCTCTTTTATAATGCAGCACAACACCAATCCAACCAGCGACAATATGTCTTTAAATACTGAAACGTCAGTTGCCGTGGTGTATCGCTTTTTCTGATCACTTTCATTAGCAGTAAGAAGGTCTGAATAGATTCGTTGATTTTACATCGGTTTGCTTTAACATAGCGTCATCAGGGCCTGTTTTCTGTCAGGCCTGTCAGGATTTGAGTCAATTTAGGATATCCCATGAAAAAACTACTCCTTGCCGCGGCTATTGCCACTGTTGCTTCGTCTGCAGTTGCTCAGGATGAAACTAAGCCTTTTACGATGGACGGTGAGTTTGGTCTCATTGTTACCACAGGTAATACCGAGACATCTTCTATGACAGCCGGTATTACTGCTCAGCAGGAATTTGAAAGCTGGTCGAACGATTACGCCATTGAAGGATTGTACAAAAAAGAAACCGTTGAAGTTGACGGGGAAGAAGTTGAGCGTACATCTGCCCAGAAATTCTTTGCTTCTGCACAGGGTAATTACAAATTAGATAATCCTGATCACCGTTTATTCGTGTTCTCTTCGTATGAAGATGACCGTTTGAGTAACTTCGCCTACCAGGCTACGTTAGCGGGTGGTTGGTCTCAGAAAGTCTGGAAAACCAACAAGTCGGCATTTGAATACAGCATCGGTCCGGGTTATGCGTTTTCTGAAACACAAGACGGTGATGATACCAGTAGCTTCATTGTTCGTGGCTCACTGGCCTATAAATGGTTTATTTCGGATACCGCCAAGTTCACGCAAACACTGAGTACAGAAGTGGGTTCTGAAAACACCAAGTCTCGTGCGGAATCAGCGTTAAGTGCCACTATTAGCGGCTCGCTGTCGATGAAGGTGTCATTGCGACTGGACCACAACAGCAAGGTAGCGTCGGATATTGAAAACCTGGATACCGAAACGGCGGTAACCTTGGTTTATAACTTCTTTTAAGTAGTGTAGTGCTAAGCTACGCAGGTAAAAATGCGTAGCAGCTCCAAAAGTTAATATAAAAAATCCCCGCTATGGCAACACAGCGGGGATTTTTTGTATCCGGATGCCATGACACCCGGATAGGCAGGTTTCGTAACTTAGTGCAGTACGCGAGTCTTAATGGTGCCTTTAATTGCTGAAAGTTCGTTAAGCGCTTCGTCAGCTTTGTCGGCTTCTACATCAATAACGACGTAACCAATTTCCGCACTGGTTTGCAGGTATTGCGCTTCAATATTGATGCCTTTTTCCGCAAACGCCTGGTTAATTTGTGTTAGCACACCCGGACGGTTTTCGTGAACGTGCAACAGACGTGAGCGTCCACCATGTTCAGGCAATGATACTTCAGGGAAGTTAACCGCAGACAGCGTAGAACCGTTATCGCTGTATTTAGCCAGTTTACCCGCTACTTCAATACCAATGTTTTGCTGTGCTTCCTGAGTGCTACCACCCACGTGCGGCGTTAAGATCACATTGTCGAACGCGCGTAGGGGCGACATAAACTCTTCATCGTTTGATTTTGGCTCAACCGGGAATACGTCAATAGCGGCACCACCAATGTGGCCAGACGCCATCGCCTCAGCCAGTGCGTCAATATCAACTACAGTGCCACGAGAGGCGTTGATGAAAATTGCGCCCGGTTTCATTTTAGCAAGCTGCGCTTTACCAATCATATTCTTGGTTTGTGGTGTTTCAGGCACATGCAATGACACTACATCAGACATCGCCAGCAGCTCGTCAATAGTTTTGATTTGTTCTGAGTTGCCCAGTACCAGCTTATCTTCGATATCGAAGAAGCGCACTTTCATGCCCAGGTGCTCTGCCAGAATCGAAAGCTGTGTACCAATGTGGCCGTAACCAATGATCCCCAGAGTTTTACCGCGGGCTTCGTATGAACCTACCGCTGATTTATCCCAACCACCGCGATGGGCCAGGGCGTTTTTCTCAGGGATACGACGCAGCAACAGGATGAGTTGTCCCAGTACTAATTCAGCAACCGAACGGGTATTGGAGAAGGGCGCGTTAAATACCGGAATACCGCGTGCCTTAGTAGCGGCCAGATCAACCTGATTGGTGCCGATACAGAAACAGCCGATGGCTACCAGTTTGCTGGCCGCCTCTACTACTTTCTCACTGATGTGCGTGCGCGAGCGAATACCAATAAAGTGAACATCTTTGATTTTTTCAATCAATTCGTCTTCCGGCAGAGACGTTTTCAGGTATTCAATGTTGGTGTAACCATTTGATTCAAGCGTTTCAACAGCACTTTTGTGCACGCCTTCCAGCAAAAGGATACGAATTTTGTCTTTAGAAAGTGAATATTTGCTCATTACATCGCTTCTCAGTCAGGGGTTGGGAGACATCTGGACGTCTATATGGTTAAAATAACACAAACTGTTCCAGCGGTGAAAGCGGTTTGTATAGTTCAGTTTGGAATAATATGCATTTATTTAACTTATAGGCCGGTATTACCTACCGACCCACAGGCAATCTTATCGGGTTACCACGCCATTGTTGGTTGCAACCAGCACAACATCGGCACCACGCAATGCAAATATGCCGTTAGTTACGACGCCTGCTATGTTATTGATGGCTTTTTCCATTTCCCGAGGGTTCACAATCGACAAATTGTGTACATCCAGGATCACGTTTCCGTTATCGGTAACCACGCCTTCGCGGTAAACAGGATCGCCGCCCAGTTTTACCAGTTCACGGGCAACATAGGAGCGTGCCATAGGGATCACCTCAACGGGCAATGGGAACTTGCCTAACACGCCCACTTCTTTGCTGTCGTCTACAATACACACGAAGGTTTTTGCTACTGCAGAAACAATTTTTTCCTGAGTCAGGGCGGCGCCGCCACCTTTAATCATGTGTTTATGCTCGGTAACTTCGTCGGCACCATCCACATAAATAGAAAGCTGATCGACGCTGTTTAAGTCGAACACTTCAATACCCAGTGCTTTTAGGCGCTCTGTGGAAGCAACGGAACTCGACACTGCACCGGTTATAGTGTGTTTAATGTCGGCCAGTGCGTCGATGAAATGATTTACTGTTGAGCCTGTTCCTACGCCAATTATGGTGTCTGGTTCAACGTATTTAAGGGCTGCACGGCCTACGGCCTGCTTTTTCGCATTTTGATCCATAGTGGTTCCCGCCTGAAAATGAGGCGTTATTTTAGCGAAACTGCAGGATCATTACACAACTATTGTATTTTTTTTAACGTTCAATGCATTGGGTAGGCGTGATGATGACATCCAGCGGAATATCCCAGGCTTCAATGGGTAGTTGCTCAACCTGCTGGCAGTCGTGCGCTACCCCAATTAAAAGCGGTCTTCTGGCACTGTTAGTGGTATTCATGGACTCGTTTGTCAGTGGTGCCAGGGTACGATCGTAAAATCCGCCCCCCATGCCCAGCCTGTTACCCTGGGCGTCGAATCCCACCAGTGGCATTAGCAGGCAATCGTGACTGAGCAGTTCAACGATTTTGGTGCTGTTTAATGCGGGTTCTTCAATGCCAAATTTATTTTTGGTCATCACCGTGTTGCAATCGAATTGTTGAAACAACAAGTGCTTACCCGAGAACGGGTGGATAACGGGCAGCGATGTGGCTATGCCCTTTGAATGACACCATGAAAGTGTGGGAGATAAATCTATTTCGCCATCGCTGGCCATATAACCGGCCAATTGTTTGGTACTGGCAGGCAGAAAGTGACTCAATTGTTGCTGCAAGGCTGCCGCAGCGTGTTGCTGTTCGCTGGAACATAACGCCCGGCGAGCCTGGCGCAACGTTTTACGGAGAGTTTGGCGATTGATGTGCATGTGAACGGTACAGTTAACACTCGGTGCAGCGATATTGTGCGCTGTGAACAGATATTCACAGCGCAGCGCTGTTACAGAGCGTAAGTATCTACGAATAGCTGGAACAGGCGTTCGTGATCGACTCCCGTGGCAGCTTGCACGGTTTTCGCTTCAGTCCACAGCGGGCTGGCTGTACTGCCAAACGGTGCAACAATGGTTTGACCGCGGTTTAGCTCATCGGTGGACACGCGGATATTGCCTTGTGTGAATTCAAACAGATCCGGCTGAACCAAGTGAGCCAGCGGGAACGCGTCGTGGAAGTAACACACTTTTTCCTCACGGCCTTTGGAATAAAACTCAATGTAAAACTGAGCGGCTTTTTGTACGAAGCCACCCATTGTTGGGTTTTTCTGGGCCAGTACGTCTACAAATGTTGGGTCGGTAGGCGCAAACAAGGTAACGTCCAGACCAAACATTTTCACTTCCCAATCGGCTGAAAACACGATGTCTGCAGCATGGGCGTCATTCCAAATATTCGCTTCGGCTACCGGGGTTACGTTGCCCGGCACAAACGCCGCGCCACCCATAATACTGATGCCTTTTACCAGCTTCGGCAGATTCGGCTCCAGGCGGAGCGCAAGGGCGATGTTGCCTAATGGACCAATGGCCACCAGCGTAATTTCCCCTGGATGTTTACGTGCCATTTCAACAATGAACTCTGCTGAACTACGCGGATCAACTTCACGTGTAGACGGCGGGAAGCCTATATTGCCAAAACCATCATCACCATGCACAAAATGTGCGTATCCTGACTCAGGGCCAACCCACGGCATACCAACACCTTCGGTAACCGGGATATCCTGACGACCTGCAACGTCACACAGCGTTAATGCGTTGCGTGCTGCCATGCTTACCGGAATATTGCCGTATACAGTGGTAAGTCCAACTACTTCAATAGCGGGTGACTGTAAGGCAAAAAAGATTGCCATTGCATCATCGATGCCCGGATCCGTGTCGATAATAATTTTGTGGGTCATTGTTATAAGTTCCTAAATTCTGTTTGTCCGTTAGCTGCCGTGTTTTGCCAAAAAGCGATCGACTTCTGCACGTTTGGGAATAGATTGCGCTGCGCCCTCGCGGGTTACTGAGATGGCAGATGCTGCGCAGGCGCGTCTTAATGCTTGTTTAGCATCTGCATGCTGACTGTAGGCTGCCAGGAAGTAACCAATAAAGGTGTCGCCAGCGGCAGTGGTATCCACTGCGTCAACCACAAATGCATCTACCTGCAGGGTGTCGTGTTTTCTTAACATCATCACACCGGCTTTACCCAATGTAATAATCACCTCGGCATGTGCCCAATGGGTTTTAAAGTGGCTTACTATGTCGTCGAGTGCCGTTTCACCTGACAGGGCGGCGGCTTCCACTTCGTTTACAATCAGTAAATCGATGCAGTCAAATGGCAACGACTTTACCGACTCGCTCATGGGAGCTGGGTTAAACGCCACTTTCAGATGTTTTTCGTGGGCCAGACGCAAGATTTCTTCAAGGCAACTGGTTTCGTTCTGAGTAAGTACCCAGTCAGCACTTTTGGTTTTGTCCAAAGCGCGCATTACGTCTTTTTCAGTGATTTCCTGATTTGCGCCACCAAACAGCACAATGGCGTTTTCACCCGATGGGGTAACCTGAATAATGGCATGACCCGATGGCGTTTCGGTGCATTGCAGATGCTGACAATCGATTTCGTGCTTAATTAGCGTTTGCTTAAAGCTCACATCTGACTGATTGATTTTACCTACATGGCGAACGTCGGCACCGGCCGCAGCCAGGGCAATGGATTGGTTAGCGCCTTTGCCACCGAGCAACTGCTGATAACCTTTTGAGGCAAGTGTTTCACCGGGCGCTACGAAATGGTCTACCTGATAAACATGATCAATATTTATCGAGCCAAAATTTATTATTGCCATTCTTGTATCCGTCGATAAATGGCGCTTCCCAGAGTGCCGCTGTCTATTGTTCGCCCGTGAACCGAAATGTTCAGGGCGGAAGCATCTTTACAACCGTAGGCTTCTCGGTACGAGCCGAGCCTGCACAATAGCCATAAGTCAACTTCCTAAGATTAAAGCATCGGCCAGGGACATGAATAGACTGGCAAACACCCCAGGAAACATTGTTGTATGCGTCGCGAAAGGGCGATTAGTTTACCCCCTCTTCGTTGGGTTGCAAGCGATTCCTTGCATAGGCGTTCAAATAGACACCCAGCGCATGATCATAGTGTAAACAACGCTCAACTGCCAGCCCCTGCGTTGAAAAAACCTGACCAAATGGTTAGGTAATTGGCTGGCTGGCAAACACACTATGCAATTTTGGCAATAATCCGGCGGTTTTGGTAGTATCTGCTGAAAATTCTCAGGACAGTGCAAGCGTGAATAAAACAGCAGATTTCGATTCGGTAACCCAATGTTTAGCCAATCACGACATGGTAGTGGACGGTGCCGAGATACACGGCATGATGTGCGGTATGCTCAGTGGGGGTATGTCACTTAGTGAACAGCAATGGCTTGCGGTGTTGCAGGATACGATGAACCAGGGGCAAACCCTTGAAAAGCCAGTGGTGGAATGCCTGCAGGCACTTTTTAATCAAACCTGTCAGTCGTTGGTTGACGGGCAATATGGTTTAACGCTGTTACTGCCTGATGATACCAGCCCTATTAACGATCGGGGGTTGGCGCTGATTAACTGGGTACAGGGATTTATGGCCGGATTTGGTTTATACCAGCAAAAGTTAAGCAACTGTTCGGAAGATGTACGCGAAGTGCTGGAAGATTTTTCTGATATCGCACGCATGGAAGAGCCCATGAATGACGATGAAGAATCGGAGCAAGCGCTATTTGAAGTGATTGAATACGTAAAAATTTCAGCGTTATTGTGTTTCAATGAATTAGGGCAGTCGCTGCTCGACGACCAACAAGATACGCCGTCAGTTCATTAGGATTTTGCGCAATATGATCACTCTTAAGCAACACCGGCAACGCCAGTCGAGATTGTTAGCGCAACTGCCTCAAAATAGTGTATGCGTGATCCCGGGTGCCGACTTGCTTACCCGCAGTCGCGACACTGAATTTGGCTTTCGCCAGCACAGTGACTTTTGGTATTTAACCGGCTTCAATGAACCGCAAGCCTGGTTGCTGTTGTCGAATCATCCCAGATTTGACGGTGATTACAGAGCATTGGTGTGTTTACCCAGGGATCCTGATATGGAGATTTGGCATGGCCGACGGGTAGGCCCGGAACTCGCCGTAAGTGAATGGGGCTATGACGAAGCCTATTCCAGCGAATCGCTGATAGAAGTGCTGACAGACTGGCTCGATGATCACGATAACGTGTATTTTCCGCAAGGCGAGTACGCCCAGGCTGATGATGCTGTTTTTGAGGCACTCTCCAATCTGCGCAGCCGGCCAAAGCAATGCAGAGCTCCTTCGGCTATAGTGGATTGCCGCCCGCTAATTCACAACATGCGCTTGCTTAAATCCGCAGATGAGATTGCCGTTATGCGAACGGCGGCTGATATATCCGCTCGCGCACATTGCCGTGTGATGAAATTCGCCCGTCCCGGTTGTTATGAGTATCAACTCGAAGCTGAAATACATCATGAGTTTGCAATGGCCGGCGCGCGCTATCCAGCGTACGGCACTATTGTAGGCGGTGGGGAAAATGCCTGCATTCTGCATTATACCGAGAATCAGGATACCGTTGCCGACGGAAGTTTGATCCTGATCGATGCGGGCGCCGAATATAATGGTTATGCTGCCGACATAACCCGAACCTTCCCGGTAAACGGTAAATTTAGCCCCGCGCAGGCAAAGCTATATCAACTGGTACTGGATGCTCAGTTGCTGGCCATTGAACATTTAGTGCCTGGTGCGACAATGCCCGACGTAACGAACAAAGTAGTCAAAATGCTGACCACGGGTTTGTGCGAACTGGGATTATTGAACGAATCCGTTGACTCCGCGCTGGAAAATAAAAGCTGGAGGCGATTTTTTATGCATGGCCTTGGGCATTATTTGGGGTTAGATGTGCATGATGTGGGTGAATATAGCCAGCATGGCCACCCCAAACCATTGGAAGCCGGTATGGTCATTACGGTTGAACCTGGTTTGTACATACCCAATGAGCCGGATGTTGCTGCTGAATTCCGTGGCACGGGTATTCGTATTGAAGATAATCTGGTGATCACCTCAACCGGTAATGACGTGATTACTGCCGGTGTGCCGAAAACCATTGAAGACATTGAAGCCCTGATGGAGCAATAACGACAGGTGGATACAACAGATATTCTAATAGTAGGTGGTGGGGCGGTAGGATGTACCCTTGCTACCGGTCTGCTTCAGTCGACTGACTATACAGTTTGTCTGGTGGATGCCAATGCATTAGCGCAAGATAACTTATCAACGCCGGGATTCGACGCGCGGGTGATTGCGCTTGCACAACGCACAGTTGATGCGTTGTTAGATATGGGGATTGAACTTAACAGCACTGCCTGCCCGTCTACACCCATTGAGCATATTGTTGTGTCAGACAGGGGGTTTCTGGGCAAAACGCATTTGCATGCCAGCGAACATCAACTTGATAGCTTCGGCCAGGTAGTGAGTATTCAAACACTGGGTGCACAGGTGTTGCCCAAACCACAAACGCGTTTTCGATTAATTGACGAAGTGACTGTCACAAACGCAACACAAACAACCGATGCAGTGATTGTGGCGCTCAGTAACGGCAAACAAATTAAAACCC
Organism: Aestuariibacter sp. GS-14; assembly: GCF_006494365.1. GTDB lineage: Bacteria > Pseudomonadota > Gammaproteobacteria > Enterobacterales > Alteromonadaceae > Alteromonas > Alteromonas mangrovi. Next base: position 608,567 of record NZ_VHIP01000001.1, on the reverse strand, counting down.
GATTGTTAGTGCTGGCCGATGGTGGTCGTAGCCCGGTTGCCGGTTCTTTGGGGTTTAGCCGATCTCAGCGCGATTACGGACAAACTGCCATTATTACCAATATTGAAATGAGCCAGCCGCATTTAAACTGGGCTCACGAACGGTTTACCGAGCATGGCCCTTTAGCCCTGTTGCCCTTTGCTACGGCACCGGGTAGCAATGACTCAGGTGCAGGCTATTCGGTGGTTTGGACACTGTCCCATGCTGAGGCAGACCACGCATTGCTTTGGGATGAGAACACATTTACAGACCGTTTGCAGCAGGCGATAGGGTATCGGCATGGTTATATTGTAAAAACCGGCGAGCGTTCTGCTTATCCGTTGTCGTTGCAACAAACGGATGATTGCGTACGTCATCGCACTGTTGTTGTAGGTAATGGCGCTCAGGCATTACACCCCATAGCCGGTCAGGGTTTTAATCTCGGCTTACGCGACGTTATAGATTTAGTGGCTGTATTGAAAGCGCAGGTTGATCCCGGGGCCTTTGCGGTACTTAACCAGTATCGAAAAGAGCGCGAGGCAGACAAACTAGCCACGATAGGATTAACTGACGGCTTGGTAACGGTATTTTCTAATCATTACTGGCCCTTGGTTGTGGGCAGGAATATAGGCTTACTGGCAATGGATTATTGTCAGTCACTGGCCACACACTTCGTGCGTCAAACCACCGGGTTTGGACCAGCAACGCGCCCATTTAGGCATTAGGACAGGAAAAAGCATATGTATCAGGCGGATATTGCTATTGTGGGAGCCGGAATGGTGGGGCTGGCATTAGCCAGGGCGCTGAAAGACGTTCCCGTTTCCATTGTGTTGATTGATACGTCACCTATTCAAAAGCCGCTGTCTGACGATCCTGAATTACGGGTTTCGGCAATCAATGCAGCTAATCAGCAGGCACTGAGTGATTTGGGCGCATGGCAAGCACTGCCTGAAGCGCGATTAAGCCCATACACCAGTATGCAAGTATGGGATCAGGACAGTTTTGGGCACATTGCATTTAGTTGTGAAGAACTGGGAGCGCAAAGTCTTGGTCATATTGTAGAGAATCAGGCGCTGGTGAATGCGTTGTACGGCAAAGTGATTGGGCAGTCGAATGTAACCACCTTGCCATCGGTACAGATCACTAAAGTACTGGCCGGTAAATCTGAAACTATGCTGATGCTGAATAACGACGAGGTTGTTTCGTGCCGGTTAGTGGTTGGGGCTGATGGTGCCAATTCAGCGATTCGTCAGCACGCGAATTTTCCGCTCACGTTCAGGGACTACGGGCATACGGCTATTGTGGCCACTATACGCACAGCATTGCCGCACGCTCAGGTTGCCCGGCAGGTATTCACACCCAGCGGCCCACTAGCACTGTTACCCTTGCGCGATCCGCATTTGTGCTCAATAGTGTGGTCGCAAACCAGTGATACCGCACAGGCACTGCTTGCGCAGCAAAATAGTGAATTTGCCAAAGGTTTGCAGGTAGCCATGAATGGTGAAGTAGGGAAAATCGAAGTGCACAGCGCCCGAATGCATTTTCCACTTACCATGCGGTATGCCCGGCAATGGTTGAGCGATGGACTAGTGATCATTGGGGATGCGGCACACACCATTCATCCACTTGCAGGGCAAGGGGCCAATCTGGGATTGCAGGATGCATTTGCATTGGCTGAGCGTATCGGGCAGTTAGTGAATAACGAACAGCCGTTCTATCAGGCGCGTTTCCTGCGCCCATTCGAGCGCGCTCGTAAAGCGGAAGCGGTAAAAATGATTGCAGCCATGGAAGGGTTTAAACAGTTATTCGGCGGCGATAACCCGGTGAAAAAGCTGATCCGTGGGGTAGGGATGAGCACAGCGAATGCGTTACCTGGCCTCAAGCAAAAATTCATTACCCAGGCCATGGGCTGGTAACGTATTTCATAAGACCAGTACCATTGCACCGCGGCCAGTATCGTCTTACAGTAGGCTGGTCTGTTTGACCAAGGTACTGACAAGAATGAAAAAGTTAGCCTGTTTGTTGAGCGTGCTGTTAATTGCAACCTACAGTGCGCTTGCGACGCCAGCCAACGCTGCCCCGTCGGACGATCCTTATTCCACTTTGCTTTCGTTGAGAGAGCGGGCTCGTCTCTACGATGAGATCCTGTCAAAACGGGTAACGCAATTGTTACCTGAATTAATGCAGCGCACCCAAATTGACATGTGGATCCTAATTAGCCGTGAGTACAATGAAGATCCGGTGATTAAGACACTGCTACCCGCTAATTGGCTGCAAAGAGCCAGACGAACCACCATTTTAGTGATCACCCGGGAAGGCGACAATAAGATAGGGACTTACGCTATTGCGCCGTATAAAGTGGGTGACCTGTTTGAGCGCGCCTGGGATAAAGCGATTCAGCCCGACCAATGGCAGGCACTCAGCGATTTTATTGCGCGCCACGATCCCAAACAGATTGCGGTAAACCAATCGGAAATTTGGGCCCATGCCGATGGGATTACCCTCACGGAGCACCGCAAATTAATGGATGCGCTGCCTAAGAAATATCAAAAACGGGTAGTGTCTGCGGAGCCGCTGGCCGTTGGCTGGCTGGAAACGCGTATTCCCGAAGAGGTGTCACTACTGAAATCTATGGTGGCGGTAGCGCATGCCATCATTGCCGAAGGATTTTCAGAGAAAGTGGTTACGCCCGGTGTAACTACCACCGATGATATTGTGTGGTGGTTCCGGGAAAAAGTGGCTTCGCTCAAACTGGATACCTGGTTTCATCCATCGGTATCTATTCAGCGCAGCGATGCCAAAGCGTTTGATCATGAAAGTAGTTTTACCGCAGGGTATGGTGAGCAAACGGTGATCCCCGGTGATTTGCTTCACGTGGATTTTGGCATTACATATATGGGGCTTAACACCGATACTCAGCAACATGCCTACGTTCTCAAACCAGGCGAACGTCAGCCACCGGAGTACTTAATAAATGCGTTAAGCAAAGCCAATCAGTTGCAGGATATCTTTACCAGCAATTTTGTTGCCGGCAGAACGGGCAATGAAGTGCTTGCAATGAGTCTGACACAAGCCAAAGCACAAGGTTTGCAACCTACTATTTATACTCATCCGTTGGGCTTGCATGGGCATGCCGCTGGCACCACTTTAGGCATGTGGGATAAGCAGGGCGGCGTTCCTGGTGATGGCGACTATCCGTTGCACCTGAATACGGCGTACAGCATAGAGTTAAATAACGCTATCGATATAGAGGCATGGGATAAAAGTATCCGCATTATGCTGGAAGAAGATGCCTTTTTTGACAACAGTGGCGTGTGGTATTTCAACGGACGGCAACGCGCATTGCACGTGATCCCGTCACAATCTACCTTTTCACATCGGTTCTAACATGAATAAAAGAGACTTTATAAAGTTCAGCGGCCTGGCGACAGCAGGATTACTTACCGGTAACGCTTGGGCAGATGCGAACGCTAGTGCACCAAAAGGTTCCCCAACTGGTTCTCCCGAAGGGACACTCACTTCCGGTCTTGATGCGTTAACTTCCATGACCGGTGACGTGATACCGATTAGCAGGGAAGAACGCCTGACAAGAATTGCTAACGCTCAGGCAATTATGACTAAACAGAATATAGATGCCATCGTGCTGGAACCTGGCGCTGCGATGGTGTATTTCTCTGGTATTCAGTGGTGGCGCAGTGAGCGGTTAACGGCTATGGTGATCCCTAAAACAGGCGACGTTGCGGTAGTTTGCCCGTTCTTTGAAGAGCCCAGTATTCGTGAATCCTTGCAAGTGGGTGAAGATGTTCGGGTGTGGCAGGAACACGAAAGCCCGTTTGCGCAGGTAGTGGCCATTCTCAACGATCGCGGTATTCCCTCTGGTCGCGTGGGTTTTGAACACAGCGTACGTTTTTTTGTGAGCCAGGGAATTGTAGAGGCGAATCCAAAGTTTGTAGCCGTTAGTGCTGAGCCAGTAACTCGCGGCTGCCGGATGTATAAAACAGCCCATGAACTTGCGCTGATGCATCGCGCTAATGCGATCACGTTAACTGCCTATCAGTTTGTTTATGGGCAGTTACGGGAAGGTATGTCGCAAGGGGAAGTTAAAAGCCTGATGAACAGCGCTATGTCTGCGCTGGGCGGTGAACAACCCTGGAGTCTGGCGTTGTTTAATGAAGCCAGCGCCTATCCTCACGGCACGAGACAGTCACAAGTGATCGGCAAAGGATCTGTGGTATTAATGGATTGCGGTTGCGCAGTGCAAGGGTATCAGGCAGATATTAGCCGCACCTTTGTGTTTGGTGAGCCGTCGGTTAAACAGCAGAAAATCTGGAATATTGTGCGAGAAGGTCAGCGTGTGGCCATGGCTGCTGCAAAAGTAGGTAAATCAGCCGGAGCGGTGGATGACGCTGTGCGGGCTTATTATCTTAAAGAAGGTTACGGGCCTGATTACACCTTGCCTGGGCTATCGCATCGCACTGGCCATGGTATCGGGATGGAAGGGCACGAGAGCGTGAATTTTGTGCGCGGCGAGAGCACACCACTCAATCCTGGCATGTGTTTCTCCAATGAGCCGGGTATTTATATTCCTGGGGAATTTGGTGTGCGCTTGGAAGACTGTTTGTACATCACTTCAAAAGGTCCGGTGTGGTTTACGGAGCCCCCAACGTCACTGAGTGAGCCTTTGGGTAAGATAGTTCCGCTTCAATCTTTGTAGCGCAGTGTGAATGGCCGGGTATTGGTATTGAATACCCGGCGCTTGATTATCGCAGGTAATCTTCATCGATAACGATTTGATCATAAATTGAGCCTAAAGGAGCAATTGGGGCAGGCATCGGGATTACGGGGTAGCCATCCGAAAGAGGGGCAAAGCCGCCGTGCACCTGGTTCATTGATTGTTCATTTAATTCAGCTAGTTTTGATTCAGTCATCTTTCTCTCCAATTTAGTTAGTCCATGACTGCTCTTAAATGGTGGGTTGTGAGCAGTGTTTGTACTTTAACGAAAGAATAAAACGATGTTAGCTGGCCGCAGGGCGTGAAAACAGCCAGTTCTGTTAACAGAAAAAGAGACACTCACTTTTCACATCAGATATTAATCCGCAATCGCAAAAGTGACAGTCACTTTATATGGTCACTTTATATGTGGGTATTTTGTTGATGTGAAACGTCTCATGAATAAGTAAGCGTCCGTTCGGCAATCCGTTCGGCAATCCATTCGGCAATCCATCCCTTTACTGCTGGGCTCGCAATCGGTGCACAATAAAGTTTGCCATGGTTTCGCTTACTATGGGATGTTGGTTCGACAACTGAAACAAACAGATATTGATTGTTCCGAGTTTGGGCAAGTTACAACAGAAAAAGAGACACTCACTTTTCACCTTAGATATTAATTCATAGAAGCGACCTCAAAAGGATCACAAAAGTGACAGTCACTTTATATGGTCACTTTATATGTGGGTATTTTGTTGATGTGAAACGTCTCATGAATAAGTGAGTGTCCGTTCGGCAATCCGTTCGGCAATCCGTTCGGCAATCCAATTCGGCAATCCATCCCTTTACTGCTGGGCTCGCAATCGGTGCACAATAAAGTTTGCCATGGTTTCGCTTACTATGGGATGTTGGTTCGACAACTGAAACAAACAGATATTGATTGTTCCGAGTTTGGGCAAGTTACGGTGGTTCAGAACTTGTAAGTTGGCTGGCATACTGGACTTAGCCAGCGCCGTGATCCCCAGCCCTTGCTGAATAGCAGCAACCAGGCCTGTAAGGTCGGCATTGGTATAAGTAATTTTCCAGGCGGTAGTTTGCTGTTTTAAATGGGTTATTACACGGCTGCGGTAAATACAGCCATCGGGTGCCAGCACCAAAGAAATAGCATCCATGTTGGCAGGATGCAGCGGGTCGCCCACCCATACCATTTCATCTTCGAGCACCAGTTCACCTTCGGTTTGCTGATCCGGATTTACCAATGCCAGTATCAAATCAAATTCTTTGCGTCTTGAAGGATGCAACAGCTCCCGGCTTAGCGCCGAGGTGACTTCCAGAGATACGTCCGGGTAGCGTTTAGAAAATTCACCAATTAAACCAGGCAACAGGGTAGATGCAAACTCATTGGGAATACCTAAACGTAACCGGCCGCGCAATGGGGTGGGGTCGACACTTCTGAAAATAGCATCATTAAGCAACAGCAATTCTTTGGCTTTAGGGTACAACCAGTTGCCGTCTGCACTTGGCAGGTGTCGCTGGCCCACTTTGGTGAACAACTTTTTGCCCAATTGCTCTTCCAGTTTTTTTATTTGCAGGCTGATTGCCGGTTGTGACCTACCCAGCCATTCGCCCGCTTTGGCGTAGCCTCCCAGCTCGATGACACCTACAAACGTGCGCAAATTGTCTAAAGATAACTGTTTCATAAAGATTAGAAATGCTGATGCTAAGGTTTGTTTATATAAGTATTTTAAATGTATGTATAAGAATTTCCAATTTGTTGTGTCGAAAATGCCTCCCTATACTTTTTAATCATTACGTTTCATAACCTGAGTGACAACTATGACAAGCACAACCGCACAACGCACAGCGTTATATAACAAGCATCTGGAAGCAGGTGCCAAAATGGTCGACTTTCATGGCTGGGACATGCCATTGCACTACGGCTCACAAATCGAGGAGCACCATGCCGTGCGCCGCGATGCCGGGATGTTCGATGTATCGCACATGACCATTGTGGATGTCACTGGCGCTCAGGCTAAAGCCTACCTGCGTCATTTATTAGCCAACGACGTAGAAAAACTGCAAGACAAGGGTAAAGCACTGTACAGCGGTATGCTTAACGAACAGGGCGGCGTGGTTGACGATCTGATAGTGTATCACTTTGATGCAACGAACTACCGCATGGTAGTGAACTCTGCCACTCGCGAAAAAGACATGAACTGGTTAATGGGTCAGGCCGAAGGCTTTGATGTAACCATTACTGAGCGTCCTGAGTTTGCCATGATTGCCGTGCAGGGCCCGAATGCAAAAGAAAAAGCCGCTAAAGTGTTTTCCACTGCACAAAATGAAGCGGTAGCAGGTATGAAGCCGTTCTTCGGTGTTCAGGCGGAAGACTTATTTATTGCTACCACGGGGTATACCGGTGAAGCCGGCTACGAAATTATGGTACCTGCAGAAAAAGCCCCTGAATTGTGGCAGCAACTGTTGGACCTGAACGTTCAGCCAAGCGGTCTGGGGGCGCGTGACACACTGCGTTTAGAAGCGGGTATGAACCTGTATGGCCAGGATATGGATGAAACGATTTCTCCGCTGGAAGCCAATATGGGCTGGACAATTACCTGGGAACCCAGTGATCGCAAATTTGTTGGCCGTGACGTGCTGGAAGCGCAGCGCGCAGCGGGCACCAAAAAGCTGGTGGGTCTGGTAATGAAAGAAAAAGGCGTGCTCCGCGCTGGCCTTAAAGTAAAAACAGATGAAGGCGAAGAAGGCGTAATCACTTCTGGTACTTTTTCACCAACATTAGGCCATTCCGTTGCAATGGCGCGTATACCTGCGACTAACAGCAGCACCGTTGAGGTGGAAATGCGCAAAAAGTGGGTTAAAGTAGAAGTGGTTAAGCCCAGCTTTGTCCGCAATGGTAAAAGTGTTTTATAAACGAATTTAGAAAAGAGCAGGAACATCTCATGAGTAATATCCCTTCAGAATTACGTTATGCATCATCTCACGAATGGGTTCGTCCGGAAGGCGATGGCGTTTATACCATTGGCATTACCGAACACGCTCAGGAACTTTTGGGTGACATGGTATTTGTAGAACTGCCAGACGTAGGCGACCAGGTAAATGCGGGCGACGACGTAGCGGTTGCAGAATCTGTTAAAGCTGCATCAGATGTGTACGCGCCAATTTCTGGTGAAGTACTTGAAGTAAATGAAGATCTGGAAGATTCACCAGAACTGGTTAACTCAGATCCGTACGGCGACGGCTGGATGTTTAAAGTAAAAGCCAGTGACGAAAGCGAATTAGCGGAGTTACTGGATGCTGCGGCTTATGGCAACAGCATTGAGGAAGACGAAGAGTAATCTACGCCTTCAATTGCGTGTCAACCTGCAGGTTGTGCAGTGAGTTGGTTAACTGCATAACCTGAAGGGGCGCCAAGCCCTGAGTTGAATCCCCCCAACCCATTGCAAATGCTTAACACTATTATGTCTAATGCTTCTATTTCACTGGCTCAGTTAGAGCAAAAAAATGCGTTTGTCCGCCGCCATATAGGCCCGGGCGAAGACGAAATTCAATCCATGCTGGAAAAAGTAGGCGCGTCTTCTCTGGAAGATTTGATGTCGCAAACGGTTCCAAAGGGAATTCGCCTGGATAAACCTATTGAAGTGGGCGAAGGCGCTACGGAAGTTGAAGCGTTAGCCGCGTTAAAAGCCACCGCAGGTAAAAACAAGATTTACCGCTCATTCATTGGTATGGGTTACTACGATACTCACGTACCGAATGTGATCCTGCGCAACGTGCTGGAAAATCCAGGCTGGTATACAGCGTATACGCCGTATCAGCCAGAGATTGCTCAGGGCCGTCTGGAAGCCATTTTAAACTTCCAGCAGCTTACAATTGATTTAACTGGTATGGAACTGGCGTCGGCATCATTGCTGGACGAAGGGACCGCCGCAGCCGAAGCGATGGCGTTGGCCAAGCGCGTGTCTAAAAACAAAAAAGCCAATTTGTTCTTCGTCGCTGACGACGTTCATCCTCAAACACTAGACGTGGTTGAAACCCGTGCAGAAATGTTTGGTTTTGGCATTGTAACCGGACCAGCAGAGCAAGCAGCGGAACACGACGTGTTTGGTGCATTACTGCAATATCCTGGCACTACGGGTGAAGTAAAAGATCTGTCAGACATTATTGCTGCGGTACAAGCCAAAAAAGGGATTGTTGCCGTTGCGGCTGATTTAATGAGCCTGGTGATGCTGAAATCGCCGGGTGAATTAGGCGCTGACGTTGCACTGGGCAGTGCACAACGCTTTGGTGTGCCAATGGGCTACGGTGGCCCACACGCCGCTTTTTTCGCTACCCGCGATGAATATAAGCGTTCATTACCCGGCCGTATCATTGGTGTGAGCAAAGACACTCGCGGCCGTCAGGCATTGCGTATGGCGCTGCAAACCCGTGAACAGCATATCCGTCGTGAGAAAGCCAACTCTAACATTTGTACTGCACAGGTGTTACTGGCCAATATGGCGTCTTTTTACGCGGTATATCACGGCCCGGAAGGCTTAAAGACCATTGCAAACCGCATTCACCGTTTTGCTGACATTCTGGCAACCGGTTTAACGCAAAAAGGACTGGCGCTGAAGCACGCTACTTATTTCGATACTGTGACCGTTCAGGTTAGTGACAAAGACGCAGTAGTGGCAGCCGCTGCTGCAAAGGGAATGAACCTGCGTGGCGATCTGGAAGGTGCAGTGGGTATTGCGCTGGATGAAACTACAACCCGTGCCGATATTCTGAATCTGTTCAGTGTATTGCTGGGCGATAATCACGGTTTAACCATTGATAACCTGGATGCAGAGGTGACTACTCAGGGTAGTCAGTCTATTCCAGCTGATCTGGTTCGCACCAGTGCGTTTTTAACGCATGAAGTATTCAACAGCTACCAGTCTGAAACTGAAATGCTGCGTTACATTAAGAGCCTGGAAGACAAAGATTTAGCGCTGAATCATTCTATGATTTCACTGGGTTCTTGTACCATGAAGCTGAACGCCACAGCTGAAATGATCCCGGTTACCTGGCCTGAATTTGGTCAGTTGCACCCGTTTGCACCGCTTGATCAGGCGCAGGGCTATCAGGAAATGATTAAAGAGCTGAGTGACTGGTTAATTAACATCACTGGCTACGATGCGTTGTCTATGCAACCTAACTCAGGTGCACAGGGTGAATACGCGGGCTTGCTGGCAATTCAGCGTTACCACGAAAGCCGTGGTGAAGGTCACCGTAATGTGTGCCTGATCCCGAGCTCGGCACACGGTACTAACCCGGCATCGGCGCAAATGGTTAGCCTGAAAGTGGTGGTAGTGGCATGTGATAGAAACGGCAACGTTGACCTGGTAGACCTTCGCAAGAAAGCTGAAGAAGTGGGCAACAACCTGTCTTGTGCCATGATCACGTATCCGTCTACCCACGGTGTATACGAAGAAACCGTGCGCGAAATGTGTGATATCGTGCATCAGTACGGCGGTCAGGTTTATATGGATGGCGCAAACATGAACGCGCAGGTGGGTATTACTGCACCAGGCTTTATCGGTTCAGACGTGTCGCACCTTAACCTGCACAAAACCTTCTGTATTCCACACGGCGGTGGCGGCCCGGGGATGGGTCCAATTGGTGTTAAAGCACACCTGGCGCCTTTCTTGTCTAACCACTCGGTTGTGAATATTGACGGAGCGGGCAAAGACTGTGGTGCGGTATCTGCTGCGCCGTGGGGCAGTGCGTCAATTCTGCCAATCAGCTATATGTACATCAAAATGATGGGCAGCGCCGGATTGCGTAAAGCAACGGAAGTGGCCATTCTGAACGCTAACTACGTTGCTAAATGCCTGGAAGGACATTATCCGGTACTGTACAAAGGCCGCAACGATCGCGTTGCTCACGAATGTATTATCGACCTGCGTCCACTTAAGGAAGCGTCAGGTGTATCTGAGCTGGACATTGCCAAGCGTTTAAATGACTACGGTTTCCACGCACCAACCATGAGCTTCCCGGTAGCCGGAACGCTGATGATTGAGCCAACAGAGTCTGAGTCTAAATTCGAACTGGACCGTTTCATTGAAGCCATGGTTCACATTCGCGAAGAAATCGCCAAAGTGGAAAGCGGTGAGTGGGATGCAACTGACAACCCACTGCACAATGCGCCTCACACGCTGGCAGACATTTGCGACAGCAACTGGAACCGAAGTTACGACCGTATGTTGGCAGCGTACCCGGTACCAAGTGTTGCTCGTAACAAGTTCTGGCCAAGCGTTAACCGTATCGACGACGTATACGGCGATCGCAATCTGATTTGTAGCTGCCCAACGTTGGACAGTTATATTGAAGAGTAGATTTTTATAACGTCTTTTGACGCTGGTGGTGAATAGCTACCTAAAATTCTTTAAAAATAAAAAACCTTCCTGTTGAATGCAGGAAGGTTTTTTTATTGCCTTTCAGAATATTGCGGAAGCTAATGGACATGGATTCTGTTGAACATATTGGTGAAAAAAGGGAGTAATGTGACTGTCACAAAAATACGGAATGAGAATTTATTTTCGTTCGCCAATTGTACAATTTGTTAACAGGGAATACATTGATAGCGATGTTCTGATAAGGGAAATGTCATGAAAATGAGTTGGTTAAAAACACGTTTGCCGTTTTTTTGTGTGAGTATTGGATTGACGCTTTTCGCTTTTGAGCAAAATGCAGTGGCTCAGGAAGCTGAAGTATCACCTCCTCCTGTTGTTCAGGTTATGGTGCTTGGTGTTCACCATTTTTCCAATCCAGGCTTGGATCTGCATAATGTTAAAGCGGTTAATATGCAGTCTGAAGAAAAGCAGAAAGAACTGGATTTGTTTGTTAAGCAAGTAATGGCATTTAAACCCACCGCTGTCGCCGTGGAAGTTCAGGTTGATTCTGATGATCTTGCCATTTCCGGTTTTTCGACGTTCACCGAAGACGATTTCACGAAACCTGAACATGTCAGCGAGCATATTCAGCTTGGTTATCGTCTGGCGATGAAGGCGGGTATTCCTAAAGTGCTAGGAATAGATGAACAACCAGCAGACGGTGAGCCCGATTATTTTCCGTTTGATAAAGTACAGGACGCCATGACTGAGTTTGGTCAGCTGTCTTTAATGGAGCAAGTGTCTGCCATTATCTCCAGGTTTAACGAGTCACTGGAAAGCAAACAGGTTGAAACGGATGTGACGTCGTTAATGTTATGGCTCAATGATGATGCACTATTTAAGGAACAGCATCAGGCCTACATGTATTTGATGCAAGCAGGTGATTTACATAATCAGGCTGGCGCAGACTTAAACGCTATGTGGTTTTTACGAAATGCTAAGATATTCAGTAAACTGCAAAAGGTAACTGTACCAGGTGATAGGGTTGTACTGATCTTCGGGCATGGACATGGATATTGGTTAAGGGAGTTAGTAAAAGCCTCGCCCCAAATGCAATTGGTAGAACTTCAAACTGTCATTTCTTCAGTACAGTAATCGCACTGTTCTGTTATTGTCCTGTGTTTGGACTGTGTTTGGACACTCACTTCTTTATTAGGAGTGATGCTTCAACGTTGAGCTTACATATTTTCTTTTTGTGACAGTCACTTTAATGACATTGTGACTGTCAGAAGCAAATCACCTCATTTGCGTTATTCTCAATTTGCTGCTGTTCTTCCTTGTGTGCTTCAAAAGTGAGTGTCTAATTTCAAAGGATTTTAAATAGGCAAACAACAAACATATGGGTATGCTTGTGGCAGGAAAAAATAACGATAAAAGGATGTCTTATGAATTCTGCTGTTAAAACTGCTTTAAAACCAATTAGCATTGCACTGTTCAGTGTCGCTTTATCTCCCGTTGCCAGTGCCGTTGACCTTATTAATCTTGGGGATTTTCCGGATTGGTTTAAAACGTCAATGGTAAGAGAAACTAACGTAAGTGAAACTTCGGAGTTTGAACTAACTGCGTTGAGCGCAAAAGGTAAGGTAGTAGGCGTTGTATCGTTGGTGGAACAGGAAGAAGGTTACTGGTATTACAATATTAATGTTGGAACTGCTTCACCGGTAGAGTGTTACGTTTTTACCAGTTTCGATGGGCCTGCCAATTCGATGAATGCAATTATTAAGCATAATTTGCAAGGCGCTGAAGCATTAAATAATAAAAAGCTGTCCGGTCAGTTCAACTATGCAATTGATAGCGGCGTTTCGGGCGCAACTCCTTATTTACAGTTAGATACGTTATATATGTTGGGTGAAGGCGCTGAAAAAGTGTCCGGTGTGATTAAGGCCATGTCGGCTCAAACTGCGCAAAGTCTGCAAATTTGTACCCACAACGAAATTGGTTATCGAGCCACGTTTAAATCAGTTTTTGAGTCATTTGTACAAGCATTTGCGGCTCCACATAAAGATACCACGTTTTTCAGCCCGGTTTATCGCATTACAATCAATGGTATGCCCGTAGGGTTTGGTCGTGAAGTATATGATATCGACAGCGACGGTGATGTTGAAATTAACGAATATAGCGCTTACATCATTCCGGTTGACGCCAGTTCTGTTGCCACATCTGACTCATTGTCAACGTCCTGGAGTCGAGCAGACGGCTCGTTGATAAATGGGCAGGAATACTCAATTGAGAATGGAAAGTTAGCGTCAGAGTTTTCCATTAGTTTTAGTGAGGAATCCTGGCAGGTAGAAGGGCAGCTTCAAGGTAAGCCGGTGAGTGGCAAACTTGAGTATACAGGGTGGTTGTTATCAGGTTTAGGTAGCTACCTGGAAACGGAACTGCTTGCCCAGGCCGACAAAGCATCCGAGCGCTTTCACATGTGGACACCTGAAGCAGATCCCTTGAGTGCTTTAGAAGTTACGTTGAGTAAGATTAAGAGCGCTGATGCTAATTTTAAGCTGGATATGGGGGCGTTGGTTATGGAGTTTCAGGCGAAGGAACTGGGGATTTTTGAACGGGGCACCCTGTCTCGTGGCCCGTTAAAAATGGAACTGGAGTTAATCCATTTACATGGACAGCCTGTTCTGCCATGAAAACGCTAATAGCAATATCTATCGTGTTATATAGCGCCTTGGCGGGCGCGAACTCGGTGCCCTCAATGGCAGTGCTGCCTGTAACATTAGCAACAGAGCAAACATTGCCTCTTGATGATGCAATACAGTTGACATTGCTTAGCAATGGCGCTGATGAACTCGCGCAAAATCTGGCTAAGTGGGCTGGAATTGAAATACTGCAGATCGCAGATAATCAATTAAAAATGACATTGTCTGAACAGGTTTCCTACAAAGGGAATGCAGATATTTCACTGCTGAAAGATAGTTTTGTAATTGATATTAATGAACCCAGTACCAAACAATTTGTTGCTGGATTTATGCAGTGGGTGTCACAACCCTGGCAACTCACAAACATTGCTGGCTATGTAAGCCAATACATCGACAAGCCCAGTTACATACACGGCTTTAATTTTGCGTCTGTCGTTGCTACTGAAAAGAGTGGTGATTGTACTGAATATGCTACGCTGACGACGGCCTTGGCGAGATCGTTAGGTTTACCAGCCAGGCTGGTGATTGGTGCAGTGATAATGGAAGAGACTACTGATGTTTCCGCTTTCGGCCATGCATGGACTGAGGTATTTTTTAATGGCGAATGGCAGATTATCGATGCGGCGATGACGGATGCCACTTCAGCAAGACTTTTTTACCTACCGGTTTCTGCGCTTCGCAATGAGGGCCCGGGATTTGGTATGGGGCTCATGAACATTGTTTCGATAATGCCTGAAAAAATTATAGACGTGAAAAATGCCGGATGATAATGCATCACCGCTATGCAAAGTACGCAAAGTGACAGTACGCAAAGTGACACTCACATTTTTACGCCCATATTATTCTGATTCACTCACGTGAGTATTCCTGATTACAGATTCTGTCAATCTAAATGAAGAAATGTCGCGTAAACTTAGGCATGAATTAAAATAGACAGTGAGTGTCTACTTTCACTTAGGCATGAATTAAAATAGATAGTGAGTGTCTACTTTCACACTCACATTTTTACGCCCATATTATTCTGATTCACTCACGTGAGTATTCCTGATTACAGATTCTGTCAATCTAAATGAAGAAATGTCGCGTAAACTTAGGCATGAATTAAAATAGACAGTGAGTGTCTACTTTAACAGTCTATCTATTCCCTCTCTTTGCCAAAAAGGAGCCGATATTTTGAAGTTTCCAATTCTGAAAGCTTTTGTCTTTTGCTTATGCGGATTGGCCTTAAATACTGTTGCTGAGCCTAAACAAAAAGATTTTCATTTATCTGATCTCAACAACTTTCAGGTAAACGGTGAATTTTTATTAAGTGCAAGTTTGCCAAATGACGCCCAGTTGGCGGTACTAGCGGAGGCGGGTGTCAGGCATGTCGTTGACTTGATTCCGGGGAACCGCACGGATGAAAAGCAAACGGTAGAATCCCTGAATATGCATTACATCAATATTCCAGTTGATTGGAATAATCCAACCCTTGAAGATTTTGAGCGCTATAAATCGGTGTTAGATGAGGCCATGAAAAACAACGAAATGGTGTTTACCCATTGCAAATTGAATTGGCGGGGCTCGGCTTTTACGTATTTATACAGAGTGACGCAAATGAAGGAGAATGAGGCAGTCGCTCGGGCTGATTTAGATGCAATTTGGAAGCCAAACGAAACCTGGCGTGAGTTTATAGCTAACGTTAAGGCGAGTTATTAAGTTAAATGCCACATTAAAATCTCTGCATGAATAATCACTTAACTTACTTAATCGATTTAAAAACTTAAGAAACTTAAAAATTTAGATTCAGATCAAAAAATAATCAGGAATTACTGCTAAGCTTTAAAGTGACCCTACACAAATGTGCTTCCGAAAGTTGTACGAGAAACACGTAACTCCCCGGAGACAAAGTATGTCCTTAAGAGCTTTTCCAACAACAAAGCCAGTTCCAACACAGGCTGAAAATGCACTCAAAATTGATAAAGGGCATTTGTGGCTTCACTGTTTTAGAACCTGTAGTGAATGCAATGAAATATCGGCCGATTTAACACAGTATGTGTTCCGGGATGGCAGTTCTTTGGTATTGGATTCCAGCCATGATTTTCCGATTGTTGTAGACCGCAATAGTGTGATTCGTGAAGTGCAACGGCGCCGTTCGTTGTAATCTGCTCAATACGTAACATCAAGCCTCATTTGTGACCGTAAATGAGGCTTTTTTGTTTTACAAATAAAATTGGTTACATCATTTACATTGACCGTTTAAGCCTGCTTGTCTAATCCCAAATAAAGCGTTATGCCGTTTGGCAAAATTCTAAGAATGTCCATACTTATAGCATTGTAACTGATTTGTTAATTGTGAGGGGTGGCTATGTCACTTTCGATAAAACAAAAGTTATTGCTATTGTCGCTGGTGCCTGTAGTTGTATTGGGCGTGGTGTTAACTGCCTTTACTGTCTTTCAGGTAAATACTCTGGCTCAAACCCGGGTTGAAAGTAGCAAGTCATTATTAACAGATGATCGCGAACATGAAGCGAAATCGCTAGTGGAGATTGCGGTAAGTCTGGTAAAGCCGATATACGACGCCGGAGGGAGCCGAGATGAAGCTGTTGAGCTTTTGAGTCGATTTTCTTACGGCCAGTCGGGCTATTTTTTCGGCTACGATAATAACGGTATAAGGGTTTTTAATGGCAGTAACCCTGCTGGAGTCGGCAATAGTTATTGGGATCTTAAGGATAGTAACGGCATTTACCTTATTCGCGAGTTGGTAAAAGCGGGTAAACTGAATAAATTTGCTGAAGGTGGTAATTATGTTACCTACTACTTTCCAAAACCTGGTGACAGTACGCCATATCCTAAACTGTCTTATTCAGCCTATTTTCCTGATTGGGATTTGATGATTGGAACCGGTTTCTATATCGACGAAGTAGAGCGGCATCTTATTGGAATAGAAGAAGATGTTCGGGATTCGAGAAATAGTTTGGTTACTTTGCTAGTGGCTACCTGTGTTGTGCTGGTTGCGATAGTCTTTTTTGCGGGGCTATTTGTTCGACGTAGCATCAGTAAGCCCTTGGATCAAATTACCCACTCCGTTCGGTTGTTGTCTGAAGGCAATGGTGATTTAACCAGAAAGGTAAACGTTGATGATCAATTTGAAATAGGTTTATTGGCAAGATACGTAAATCAGCTATTGGCAAATCTACACAGCATGATGTGTATGATTAGAGATGTAACAAACGATATAAAAGACGAAACCGGTAAACTTGAACATCGGGCGTCCCGTCTTGATAACATCGCGGCGCAGCAGCAAGGTAACACGGATCAAATTGCTGCAGCAATAACACAATTATCAGCCTCATCATTAAATGTAACGCAGAGTGCTGATGCTGCAGCCGAGGCTGCCCAGGAAGCAGAGAAGCAGGGTGATATTGCCGACAAAACTGTTCTCGAAAGCGTGAACAGCATGAATGAATTAGTAGATGAAATTAGCCGGGCAAGCGGGGTTGTGAAGCGGGTAGGGGGGGATGTGGATGCGATTGTAAGCCTGCTTCAAGTAATTGAAAATATTGCAGCTCAAACAAATTTACTCGCATTAAATGCTGCAATTGAGGCGGCTCGGGCTGGGGAGCAAGGGCGTGGATTTGCGGTGGTTGCCGATGAAGTGCGAAGTCTTGCGAGCAAAACACAATCCAGTACCGAGCAAATTCAGGATATGATTCAACGACTGCAAAGTGGCTCTCAGTCTGCACTCACCACAATGGAAGCGAGTATTGATAAAAGTCAGGAAACCCAGCGCAAAGTTGAGGCAACGAGAGAGGCGTTAATAGCTATAGCGAATGCCACTCAAACTATTAACCAAATGAATGCAGAAATTGCCACAGCAGCTCAGGAGCAAAGTCAGGTATCAGGTGATATTAGCGTTAAAGTAAATGAAGTTAACGAGCAAACTGGCCAACTGGCCAACTCGTCTGCTGAGAATAAACAGGCTTGCTATGTGATGAATGACAAAACCCGACATCTCGAATCCTTGGTTGGGCAATTTCGATTGTAAAAGCTGAGGGCTGGAGGTTTAGATGGTGCTTTAGAGATGGCGGGTGCTTTAGACACTCACTTTTGATGGTAGCAAACGAGACAGCCACATTAATTAGTGGTGCCGAAGGAGACAGTAACATTAATTAGCGCCGTTGAGCTATTAAACATCCTTTGGTTCAGCAGTAATTCTTTCTGAAAATAGGCATGCTTTAGCAAAAGGAGAGATGCTATGCCTAAGCCGAGAAAGGAACTGATTAGCCTGTCAGAAACATCTTATTATCATTGTATATCCCGATGCGTGCGTCGTGCCTATTTGTGCGGAAAAGATAGGCACTCCGGATAGTCTTACGAACATCGAAGAGGATGGGTGGAAAAGCGTCTACTCTTATTGGCAAAAGCTTTTGCCATCGATGTGTGTTCCTATGCTGTAATGAGCAATCATACACATGTTGTCCTCAGAGTGAATAAGGATGAGGCTTTACAGTGGAGTAACCTGGAAGTAATGCAAAGATGGTTGTCTATGCACAAAGGCACAGTGCTTTGCAGGGCTTATGTGGATTCGGAGCAACGGCAGCTGTTGTCAGATGCAGAGCTAATCACAGTTGAGTCAATGATAAAAATCTACAGAAAGAGATTGTTCGATGTAAGCTGGTTTATGCGGTTGTTAAATGAATTTATCGCTAAAAAAGCGAATCGTGAAGACAATTGTACGGGGCGGTTTTGGGAAGGGCGATTCAAATCCCAGGCAATATTGGACGAAGCAGCGCTCATCGCCTGTATGGCTTATGTTGATTTAAATCCAATTCGCGCCGGAATCACTAGTAGTTTAAATACTTCAATGTATACAAGCATTTACTTACGTATAAATAATTCTGACAGGAGGAAAATATCTGCCAATTTAGTCGCATTCAAATCAAAGGCTGCCAAAGTTGATGAACTGCCAATTTCTTTTCAAGAATATTTGGAATTTTTAACTGACTTGTCATCTAAATCCAGCAACATTAAACCCATTCGTCAAGCGCAGGTAAAATGCAAAGTACTTAATAAATTGAGAATAAATCAGTGGTCTGATGCAATCTCAAATATTGAGGCAAGAGCGAGTGCAAAGTTAAGCTTGCATCAATTCATTAATAGTTATGGTGGCAATGAGCCCGCTTAGTTTTCCTGTGGGAAGCTTTTGTTATTTGAGAATTCCCAATTATATAAAACGGTTTATATAAAAACTGCGACGGATAGATGCCGTCAGGTCGTCGATTATGGCATGATAGCCCAAACTATAATCACAAATGACGACATCACATGAAAAACCTTTTAAGTTCTATAATAATGGCTTTGGCGGTAACTGCATGTTCACCCCAGAAAGCTTCACAAACGCCTACGGATAGTATCAAAACCACAGAATCAGCAGAAATTAAATCGGGAGTGGATTACCATTCTTTTGCAAATCCTCACGAAGTTAAAGTGACTCACCTGGACTTAAATTTAACCGCGGATTTCGAAGCGAAGCGATTAAAGGGTTTTGTGACACTCACTTTCCAAAAAATTGCTGTAAACGCTAATGAGTTAGTACTTGATACAAGAGAGCTCGCTATTCAATCTGTTACATCTGAAGGCCAGCCTTTACAGTATACCTTGGATGCTGCAGATCCTGAGCTGGGTGCTGCACTGAGAATTCAACTACCTGAACAATCTGATAAAGTGACTGTCACTTACGAGACTTCACCACAAGCATCGGGTGTACAGTGGTTAACACCTGCTCAAACTGCAGGCAAACAACATCCGTTTTTATTTACCCAGGCACAGGCGGTGCATGCGAGAAGTTTTATTCCGCTTCAGGATTCTCCTAAAGTGCGTGTCACTTACACAGCAAAAATCAAAACGCCAGATGAGCTGTTAGCTGTGATGAGTGCATCAAATGATCCCGATACACCCAGAGATGGAGAGTACGACTTTAATATGCCTCAGCCAATCCCGTCGTATTTGATTGCACTGGCCATAGGAGATTTAAAGTTTAAGGCTATGGGTTCCAGAACGGGAGTGTATGCAGAACCTGCGCTACTCGAAGCTGCTGCGGAAGAATTTGCCGACACGGAAAGCATGCTGGAAGTCACTGAGAGTACATTTGGTGCTTACAGTTGGGATCGTTATGATTTATTAATTTTACCGCCATCATTTCCATTTGGTGGAATGGAAAACCCAAGGCTTTCCTTTATTACTCCTACTGTTATTGCTGGAGATAAGAGCCTTGTCTCATTAATCGCTCACGAGCTTGCACACAGTTGGTCTGGGAACACAGTGACCAATGCGACATGGAGAGACCTATGGCTGAATGAGGGGTTCACAACCTATTTAACATACAGAATCATGGAAATGGTATATGGGCATGACAGATACCGCAAAGAAGCTGTGCTGGGATATCAGGACCTGACGGCCGATATTGATGCGTTACCAGCAAATGATGAAGTTCTTGCAATTGACTTACGTGGGCGGAATCCTGACGATGTATTTTCGGATATTCCTTATGAAAAAGGCGCGCTGTTCCTGAGAGAATTAGAGCAAACTGTAGGGAGAGCGGAGTTCGATAAATTCCTGGTAGAATATTTCCAGAAGTTTGCATTTAAGAGCATCACAACAGATGAGTTTGTTACCTATCTGGAAGGCTCGTTACTTGTTGAATATGCTGATAAGCTTGATAAAGCGCGCATACACGAATGGATCTTTAACCCCGGTATTCCAGATGGCGCCCCGGTGCCAACCTCTGATGCCTTTACAAAGATTGATCAGGCGAGAGCCAATTTTCTATCTGGTGAAGTGCTCGCCAGCAGCATTCAAACTCAAAGTTGGACGGTGCACGAGTGGTTATATTTTTTGAATAATATGCCTGAAACGTTAACCGTTGAGCAATTGAACGCATTAGATGAGGCTTTCAATTTAACCAAGTCATCAAATAACGAAATAGCCCACAGCTGGTTAATGATTGCGGTTAAAAACCAGTATCAGCCAGCGTACGCCCGTCTTTATAACTATCTGGTTAGCATTGGCCGAAACAAATTGGTTAAGCCATTGTATCAGGAGTTATCTAAAACAGCGGAAGGGAAAGCGTTCGCGAAAAAGGCATTTGAGGAAGCGAAGCCAGGTTATCACCCACTTACAGTTCGAGCCAACGAAGGTTTTGTTCAGTAGCCATTTGTTAAATTAGACACTCACTCGACCGGCCAACGCCGGTCGTTTTATATTTGAATCACAACTACGTAGAAATTGCATTTTGATATATCAGTGCGCTGGCCGCAGTGTTAATGTTTGCATTAACAAAAATCCAACAAAGGAATTGTATGCGACGGTTCTTTATTTGCACACCAACCACATCTAAATGGGTGTTTCTGTCATTTTTTCTGTTTACCAGCAATACATTTGCAGATGTTATTGTAAAACCAATGGGGCTTTACGAAGGTAAAATCCCTGGTTCTATTAAATCGGATAATCCGGGTACGATATTCAGAGAAAGTCCTGGTGATAAATTTATTACAGCCGTATCGTCTCCGTCATTAACTGCGTACTTACCTGAATCTATGGAATCCCTGGCTCCTGCGGTGATAATTTGTCCGGGAGGCGGGTATTTCGGACTGTCTTCGATAAAGGAAGGTGAAGAGGTCGCCCGGCGGTTTGCGTCTAATGGTATAGCCGCATTTGTGCTGTTCTATCGAATGCCCAGTGCCGAAACAATGGATATTCCTAACGAAGGACCTCTTCAGGATTTGCAACAAGCGATTAGTACCGTCCACGCTTTGGCAAAAAGTATGTCGGTTGATCCGAATAAAATCGGAGTAATGGGCTTTTCTGCAGGGGGGCACTTAGCTGCAACCTCGGCTACGTTGTTTTCATCACCTGTTTTAGACACTCACAAACAAACAGTCAGACCTGCATTCCAAATACTGATCTATCCGGTTATCAGTATGAATGACGCGCTAACGCACGAAGGTTCGCGTAATCTGCTGTTGGGGAATATTTCTGATTCAGAGACACGCACTGAATTAATAACGCATTTCTCCAATGAGAAAAATGTGACACTCACAACACCGCCAGCTTACTTGGTTCATGCAACAGATGATGAAGTGGTTGTAGTAGAAAATACGTTGCAATACTTTGATGCGTTAAGGGCAAATAAAGTGAGTGTCCAAATGTTGATTGTGCCTGATGGGGGCCATGGATTTGGTATGCGACATCGCGTTGACTGGTTCTCAGATGTGCTCGATTGGGTAAAACACCAGTAACCGTTATCTTAATGTAAGGGCGGGTAAAGATTAGTTAAATTAATGAAACACTCAACAAATAAGCGCTCTATCAGAGGTGCTTACTTTGAATTTGAGTGTTTCAATAATGATTATTTCTCACAAATACCGTTTTATTTTTATTAAAACCCGCAAAACTGCCGGGACCAGTATTGAGGTGATGCTTTCGTCACTATGCGATGAAAGCGATGTTTGCACACCCATATATCCTCCTGAAATTGGTCATGTTTCTCGAAACTATAAAGGGCGATGGAGTCTTGGAAATGAAATTTCCCGGCAACGAAATGGCTTGAATCTAAAATCTGCAACTGATTGGCTGAAGTCCCGCCCTTTCCGTAACCACTCAAGTGCCGAAGATGTGAAGAGCAGAGTGAGTGTCTCAATTTGGAACTCTTACACCAAATTCTGTGTCGACCGCAATCCGTGGGACAAAACCCTGTCACACTTTCACATGTGTAAGCAACGCTCAAACCCACCAAAGAGTTTTACGGAGTATTTATCAGCTAAGGAACTGTGTCTGAACTATCCGCTTTACAGCGACAGGCATGGGAAAGTGCTGGTGGACCGGGTACTGAGATATGAAAATTTAGAGTCAGAGCTATTTGCGCTATTAGACGAATTAGGTGTACCGCACTTGGGAGCGCTGCAGGTAAACGCTAAAGGAAATTATCGCAAGGACAGGCGCCACTACCGCGAAGTATACAGCGACAAACAAAGGGCAATTGTTGAGCAGGAGTTTGCCCCGGAAATTGCACTATTGGGTTATCAGTTTTAGACGAACGGACGGTATTTCGGTTCAGTTTACACATTACAACAGTTCGTTACACTTTATTGAGTCACCAAAAAAGCGTGGAAATGGTATTATCGCGAGCTTTATAAAAACCAAAACATATTTCACCTTTCGACAGTGGAGACAAAACATGAAGCGACTATTGGCGTGGGCCAGTAGTGCGTTACTGTTGCTTGCAACAAACGCATTGGCCAAGGACGTTGAGTATCGTTTGCCATCCGGCATTCAGCCAACTTTTCAACAGATTCATCTGAATATCGATCCTGACACACCTACCTACAGCGGTGAAACGGTAATTAATATTGATGTAACTCAATCTACCAATCGAATTGGCTTTTATCAGTTGGATCTAACAGTTGATAGTGCGGAACTGATCAATAACCAAAGTATGATCCCTCTTGCTGTAGAAAAAGGGGATTACGACATAAACTGGGCAGTGGCATCTGAGGCTATTCCTGCTGGCAGCTATGCGCTAAAGATTCAGTTTAACGGCAAGGTGAATACCTCTTCTGATGGCATGTATTTGTCGGCTTTTGAAAATAGAAACTACATATTCACCCAGTTTGAAGATATGCATGCACGTCGTGCCTTTCCGAGCTTCGATGAGCCGAGCTTCAAAATCGCCTATCAAATGACAATAACTTCACCTGAACATCAGGTAGTTGTATCGAATACTCCGGTTGAAAAACATGAGGTCAAAGACGGTATGCAAACTGTTACCTTCATGAAAACCAAGCCTATGCCAACTTACCTTATAGCTTACACGGTGGGGCCGTTCGATAGCGTTGAATTGAGTGGCTTGAAAGTGCCGGGCAAGATTTATGTGCCGAAAGGCTACGCGGACAAAACCAAGTTTGTTGTTAAGCATACTCCTGAGATTTTAACCGCGCTGGAAGATTTCTTCGGTATTGAATACCCCTACCGAAAACTGGATTTTGTTGCCGTACCTAACTTTACACACGGTGCAATGGAAAATGCCGGTCTTATTACTTATCGCGATAGCTTGTTGCTGCTAGAAGACGAACCCGGACTAGCTGAGCGCTCCGGTCCGCTTAATGTAATAGCACACGAGCTTGCACACCAGTGGTACGGCAACCTGGTTACTATGGCCTGGTGGGATGATTTGTGGTTAAACGAGGCATTTGCGTCGTGGATGGCAAGTTATGTGATGATGGAACTGTATCCGGAACTTAATTTCCGTGACCGAATCATTCAGGAAGGTGCTTTTGGGGCAGATGCCAGCCCAACAGTGAAACCAGTGAAAAAAGTAGTACGCAGCCAGCCCGACGTAATGGACGGACTGGGCCTGAACTATTCAAAAGGTGAATCAATTCTGCAAATGATTGAGTCGCTGATTGGCACCGATAATTTCCGAACAGGTATTCGCGCTTACATGAAAAAGCATGCCTGGGGTAACACACAAGCCGATGATTTGTGGGCGGCGCTGGACAAAGTATCTGACTTCAACTTAAGCGCAATGATGAAAGCGTATCTGGAACAACCTGGATATCCTTTGATTGAGGTGGCAACTGATGGCTCAGTTACGCAGCAACGTTATCATTTTGCAGGCGCCACGGTAGATGCTCAAAACTGGGCGGTACCTTTGAATATCAGCTACAAAAAAGATGGCAAGATTGCTCGTGAAATCGTGTTTGTCGATAAGTCTTCTACTCGTTTGCCTCAGTTAGCGGAAGCTGATTGGGTATTTCCGAACGACAACGCAACGGGCTATTTCCGTTGGTCAATTCCGGAAAGTCAGCTGGATAACTTACTGGCTGACCTAAACGTGTTGAACAATCGCGAAAAGAAAAACGTACTGTATAACATGCAAGCTCTGTTGAATGCTGGCAAAGTGGGTATCGACAGCGTGATGAAAGTACTGAACGCATTGGCTCAGGACGACGATCCGGTGGTGATCAGAGCGTCAGTTGGCACGCTAAGTGAATTCTTGTATCTGGTAAATGACGACAATGAGGATGCTTTTGCTGCTCTGCTGAACAACAAATACATGCCTTTGTTGGATAAACTGACTCTCACTCAGGGTGATAACGACGAAGAAAGTGTTATTCGTTTAAGAAATCAGCTTTATTCACTGTTAGGGCATCACAGCAAAAACGCAGCGCTTATCGAAAAGAGTGAAGCGTTAGCTAAGCAATATCTTGCTGATACTACCAGGATCCCAAGCGGTATTGCTGGCACTGCACTTAGCGTAACGACAGAACAAAAAGGGAAAACAGAGTGGTTTGACACTATCCTGGCCACTTTCCGGGCAAGTCATTTACCTAACGTGAAAAATACATTGTTGTATTCGATGAGTTTTGACGACGAGAAATCAGTGAATAAACTGCTTGATTTGGCACTGAGTAGCGATGTAACACCAGCCAATACTGTTTATATGGTGGTAACGGTAGCTCGTAATCTGGATGATCAAACACTTGTATATAAGTGGTTGAAAGCCAATACAGATGCGCTGGTTGCCAAAATGCCCGCCTATCATGTTTCACGCATGCCAGAATTTGTATCTACGACTTGTGATACTAATAATCTGGCAATGGCGATTGAGTTTTATGGCCCATTGAAAGACAAGTTTGAAGGTATGGCACGCAGTTACGACATTATGATGGATGAATCAAATCAGTGTCTGCGTTTGAAAAATACTTATCAGGCTGATTTCGACGCCTTCCTCGCCGCACAATAATAAATGATACTATAAACGTTAAAGGCACCGATAATGGTGCCTTTTTTATTGGTTCTTCAGGTGACAGTCACTTTCTTTTATTTTCGACAAAGTGACAGTCACATTGAGGTCTCCATTGTGGTCTATCTATTCCTGGGATACCGCAAATTATTCAGATTCAATTTCAGCTTTAGGCTGAGTGAAAATCAAAATATCAACTAAGCGTTTTACCACTGGCGACACCAGCAAAATCGTAGGAAATGCAATCGTAAAGGTCATCGGCCAGGTTGTCAGCCAACGAGTGAGTGTCTCTGTGTTTGCGCCTACGTTAACAAGCAATACTGCTAAAGACATAATCCCTGACATGAATAATGCCATGAAAAAGGAGAATGTTAATTGGGCATATCGGCTATTGATCATCGTTTGTTCTCCTATAAGCAGATTAATTTACCAACGAGTCTATTGTAATGGATTGCGTTTATGTTAAATATGTCTTATATGCCAATTTAAAATTGCAAAAATGAAATCATGCTTGATGATATTGCGTTATTCGTAGAAGTGGTTAATCGTGGAAGTCTGGCAACTGCAGCGAAGCAATTGAAATTGCCAGCTGCAACGGTAACACGCAGGATTCAACGATTAGAGGAGCGCCTGGGAGTGAAGTTGATGCATCGCTCCGCAAGAAAGTTAGTGCTTACTCATGATGGAGATGTGTATTTCCAAACTTACGCAGAATTAGTCCAGCAATTTAATCAGGCGCAGCAGATTTTGGGGCAGGAGAGTAAACAGCTTTCAGGCAAAGTGAAGGTGCTGGCACCGGTAAATATATCTCATGGTATTTTGAGATCAATGTGGGTGTCTTTTACCAGGGATTATCCTGATATTCAGTTGGATTTGGAGTTGAGCAATCTTCAAATGGATTTAATTGAAGCCCAGGCGGATCTAGCGATAAGAATTGGTAAACAGCCGGATTCCTCATTTTATCAGCGCAGACTCGCTGAACTGGAAACCGTGCTGGTGGCAACGCAAACGTATATCGAAGCGCATGGTGCACCTGAGCATCCGTCGCAACTTATTGAGCACAACCTTATCGGGCTCACCATGCGAAAAAAATGGGTTTTGCACCAGCAGACTACCAGCCAGAGCTATACGCTATACCCTCAGTGGCGCGCTCAAATCAATGACCCGGTGTTTGTGAAATACTTTGTTCTGGATTCTCAGGGAATAGCGTTGGTGCCTCTTACCGAAGTAAAAGCAGAGCTTGATAGTGGAGAAGCGGTAAGAATATTGCCAGACTGGAAGGGCGAAGTTCGGGATATTTTTTTGATTTGGCCGAGCGGTAAGTTAATGTCAAAACGCGCTCAGTGTTTGCGCGATTATATTTTCGAATACATGCACAAGTCTTTGTGATATTGAAATAATGAAATCTAGACACTCACTTTCAACGAAGTAAGTGTCTATTTTATCCTTTATTTGTGAAAAAGTGACTGTCACATCGAAATAGTCACATCGAAATAAAAGTGAGTGTCTAAATTTTAGGGCGGCCAACCCAATACAACACAACATATCCCAGCAAGGCTGACAGGCCTGAGCCTGCGAGTATTCCTACCCTTTCGTCAAAAATGGAGTTAACGCCGGTTTGCTCGAATGCCAAGCCTCCAATAAACAGGCTCATGGTAAATCCAACGCCACATAATACGGCACATCCATAGAGGTGCCTGAAGGTCAGGCCGGCCGGGAGTGATGCAAATCCGCTTTTTACTACCAGCCAGCAACACAGGAATACACCAAGCTGTTTACCTACCACCAGCCCTAAAAAGATACCCCAGGTTACGGGATGAAAAATACCTTCTGGGCTGATATTGGAGAAACTGATCCCCGCATTCGCTAATGCGAAAATGGGGAGGATGGCAAAACTCACCACAGAGTTAAGTTCATGTTCAAGGCGAAGAACAGGTGAATCCTGCGGATCGGTAGGGCTACGCATGGGTATAAATGCAGCTAATAACACACCAGCAAGCGTTGCATGTACACCGGATTTAAGTAACGCGACCCACAATACCATGCCAACAATAATATAACCCGGTAAATCAACCACATTACGGCGGTTCATCAGCCACAGCACGGCAAAACACAATGCAGCAACCATCAGCGCAACTTCGGTAATATTGTCGGTGTAGAACAAGGCAATAATCACAATCGCACCAATATCGTCGATAATGGCCAGGGTAACTAAAAACACTTTTAAGCTGGCTGGTACCCTGCTACCTAACAGAGCCATGATCCCCAGCGCAAACGCAATATCCGTTGCCGCAGGAATTGCCCAGCCAGACATTGCTGAAGGATTTCCCCAGTTGATCGCGACGTAAATGAGTGCGGGCGCCGCCATACCACCAATGGCACCGCTGGTTGGCAGAATTAAATTCCTTGGACTCGATAACTCCCCCTCACACAACTCGCGTTTTAATTCGAGTCCAACATGAAAGAAAAAAATTGCCATTAAGCCGTCGTTTATCCAAAGCAACAACGGTTTGTCGATGCGAAAATCGCCGGCAGCCACGATTACCGGCAATGAAATCAACTTATCGTAATACACATCAAGCGGTGAATTGGCAATGACCAGCGCCAGCGCGGTAGCGGCCATTAAGATGATACCCGCTGACGATTCTCTCTTTAAAAAGTTTTCTACGACGTCGGAAAGCTCGGATAATTTATCCATATGGCAAAGCCTTTTTTTACGTATATATACTAAGTGTAATAGCTTCTGCCAATTTGTTCAGGTA
Source organism: Aestuariibacter sp. GS-14 (assembly GCF_006494365.1). Lineage (GTDB taxonomy): Bacteria > Pseudomonadota > Gammaproteobacteria > Enterobacterales > Alteromonadaceae > Alteromonas > Alteromonas mangrovi. Next base: position 580,218 of record NZ_VHIP01000001.1, on the reverse strand, counting down.
GTTCATCAAAAATTGAAAGTATTCAGGGAATTCCTGGGTCTTCACTTAGAGGATAATAGGGCAAGCACATCATGAATGAATCGCATTTAGCTACTAAAACCAGACGGACCTATATTGTCATCACGTTGCTTGGCAGCATGTTGGCGTTAAGTGTGTATGCACTGGCGCAAGCCGTGCAGGAAACTGCTATGCGTTTTATGGCCGAGGACCTGGTGCTTTACAGTGAAACACAGCAGGTTGGCCAGTTGCTCAGTGAGCAGGAGCGCATTTTGTATGAGTATTACGCCACTACGGAAGCTGAATTGTATGCCAACAATTACATGCATAATTTCCATCAGCTTACGGATGTGCTTTCACAGGTAAGTAACGATGGCGGTGACAGTCACTCAATTGGTATGGTTAACGCATACCTGCACTCTGCCTATGATACGGCCAAGGCGCTGGATGAAAATCTGGCCGCGGATCAAACTGACTGGGATTTGGCTCGCGAGCAACTTGCCGAAATCAGCGAACTGCGCCGTGCCTCATTGCCGTTGTTGGCAAAAATCGAGACCGAGATTAATGCATCTGTTGCCAAAGGGTATGATGATATTCAACGACTGCTGTCGGTTACTGTGTGGCTCGTCATCGTCTTTTCTGTTGGGGTTGGCGGTATGAGCATTTATTTAGGACGCCATGCGGCAAGGTTTATTTTGCTGAGTTCTGAAAATGAAAAGTTGGCGTTATTTCCCAAACGCAACCCCAATCCGGTTATACGACTCGATGCCAAAGGCCAACTGTTATACGCCAATCCAGCCGCAGCGCCTTTGCTTAGTGAACTGTTTGAGGAGGGAGAACCCCAATCCTCGTCTCCAGCCAATTGGTTAAACAGCTATTTAAAATCCGCTAAGTTTGCGGGGGATGCTTGTTCTCAACACACCTGCAAAATTGCTCAGCGTTATTATTTAATGCAGAGCCACTGGATTTCCGATCACCAGACATTTGATTTGCACCTGCGCGACATTACCGAACGTCAGGAAGCTGAAGAAGCGCTGGCGTTTCAGGCGTATCATCATCCGGTAACGCAAATCGCTAACCGAACATTTTTAGAAAAAATAATTAATGATCACCTGCAACAAAATAAGCGTTTTGCCGCGGTGATGATCGATGTAACAGACTTTAAAGTGCTGAGTGAAAATTACGGTCTGGCAGATGCCCTGTTATGTGTTTATCAGGTAGCAGAGGTGTTACAGGCTAAAACTAACGCGTTGGCGAATAATTTGTCGAAGGATATTCAGCTATTCCATATTGCCGATGCCTGTTTCATGTTAACGGTTGCTCCGGAGTCCCTGGCCACAAAATGCATTGATCATCTGGCTAAACAGTTTGCTAAAGCACTGCAGACTCCCTTGGGTGACATGCGCTTCCATTTAACGTTTGGGGCTACCGTGTACCCCGAGCAGAGCTCAGATTATGCCAGCCTTATGCTGCACTCAAATATTGCGGTGGAATCGGCAATATCCTCTGCCAAACAGGTGCATTACTTTAGCAATGACGATGGTGATCGTCATCAGCGTCGTTTAATGATTACTCAGCGGTTGGAACAGGCAATTGGCGCGGGGGCGTTAACGTTATATTTCCAGCCCAAACAACACCTGGCTCAGGGGCAGGTGAAAAGCTGCGAAAGCCTGTTGCGCTGGTTTGACGAAGGAGAGTTCATTTCTCCCGCTGAGTTTATTCCCATTGCCGAGCGCAGTGGGTTAATACTGCCACTGGGAGAATGGGTATTAGACCAGGCATTTACACAGGTACGTCACTGGCATCAGCAGGGGAAAGATATTCAGGTAGCTATTAACATTTCACCGCGTCAGTTTATGCAGCCTGACTTTGTACAGGGTATTGCGCGAAGGCTCGACAGTTACGGCGTGCCACCCTCGTTAATAGAGCTGGAACTTACCGAAACATCGGTAATGGAAACCGGTACAGCAGCACGCACCGTGTTATCAGCGTTGCGAGATTTGGGCGTGAGCTTATCCATTGATGATTTTGGTACCGGCTATTCATCGTTGGCCTATTTAAGCGGCTTTCCGGTAGATAAAATTAAGATTGATCGTTCGTTTGTGCAGTATATGGATGAACAGCCCGAACAGCAGGCTATTGTACTGACCATTTGCCAACTGGCTAAAAACCTAGGGCTTTCGGTAATCGCTGAAGGAGTGGAAACCGAGTCGCAACGGGAGTTACTGGTGTCGTTTGGGTGCGATTATATTCAGGGATATTGGCTGGCAAAACCGATGCCAGCCAATGAGGTGGAACAGCTGTTTGTGGATTAGTTATTCACTACTGTTGCCAATGAGAAGTCAAATTCGTCCACGTTAATTACCCGCATACGCAGCGCGTCGGCTTCGGCAACTTGTGCTGCTTCAGCTTCCGAAAGTACTCCTTCAGCAAGGGCAATATCGCGAAGTTGAAATATGCTGCCTTTGCGGGGCAGGGTTTTCGCCTTTTGTGCGGCAACTACCTTTTTCACCAGCGGCGCAAGATTGTTAATGGCGGTCATAGCGTCGTTTAGCACACGTACTGCATCGTCTTTTTGTGTCCCTACGTAACACAGTGGAGTCAGGCTGTTGCGGTACGCTTCGTTTGTGCACAGCTCGGTAGCTAAACGGGTTTTTACCTTGTCGTGAACAGCGGTAAAACTGGTACCCCATGGGAATAACAAACGCTTAAGCAATACGCCAACAAGTGGATTTGAGATATGGCGGCAAAAGCCTTTTAGCGCCTCTTCGCAGTTCACCAGACTCTCGCGGATCAGAAAATCAACTAAGGGTTGCTGTTGCGGATTTGCACCTGTTGCATAGAAGTGCTTCAGTACTGCACTGGCCATATACAATTCGCTTAGCACATCTCCCAAACGAGCAGACAACATCTCACGGCGTTTCAGTTCGCCGCCCAGCATCAACATGGCAATGTCTGAGCAGAACGCCAGACCTTTACTGATTCGATGGATTTGTTGCATGTGGCGCTTGTTGGCATCCTGTTTAGGGACACTCACAAAGTGCGCGCCGGTGAGACCGTTGAAGAAGGCGGAAAACGCGTTACCCACCGCAAACTTCACATGCTTGAATAACAATGGTTCAAACTGCGCTAATCCGGTCTGAAAATCGGGTTCGGCTGCGGCCATCATCTCTTCAAATACATAAGGGTGACAACGAGTTGCGCCCTGTCCGAAAATCATCAGGTTGCGGGTTAGTATGTTGGCGCCTTCTACCGTAATCGACACAGGCAGCGCGGTATACAGAGACGCAAGATAGTTATTGGGCCCCATCTGAATACCTTTACCGCCGTGGATGTCCATTGCAATGTTAATGCTCTGGCGTGCAAGCTCTGTCATGTGATATTTAGCAATTGCGGTAACCACTCCCGGCTTTTGCCCCAGATCGATAGCGCCAGCGGTTAACCGTCGGATTGCTTCTGCTTTATAGGCATTTGCAGCAAGCTGTGCCAGGCCTTCCTGTACACCTTCAAATTCATACAATGAACAGCCAAACTGCTGACGGATCGCACTGTATATAGCGGTGGTTTGTGCACTCAAGTGCGCATTACCCGCAGACAGGGCTGGCAGGGAAATACCGCGTCCGGCAGACAAGCACTCGATCAGCATACGCCAACCTTTACCAGCGTAGTCTTTACCCCCAATGATCCAGTCCAGCGGAATGAAAACGTCTTTCCCGCGGGTTGTGCCGTTCATAAAAGCCTGCTCAAGTGGCAAATGACGATTGCCTACTTCTACACCTGGGTGATTGGTAGGTATTAACGCACAGGTAATGCCTATGTTTTTAGTGTCACCCAGTAATCCGTCGGGATCATTAAGCTTAAACGCTAGTCCTAGCACAGTGGCAACTGGGGCAAGCGTGATATACCGTTTTTCCCAATTCAACCGAATGCCCAAGGTGTCTTTGCCTTCAAATTCACCCATGGTGACAACACCCGTATCCGGAATGCCGCCAGCATCAGAACCGGCTTCCGGCCCGGTTAACGCAAAGCAGGGAATATCCTGACCCTTTGCCAGACGTGGCAACCAGTAATCTTTTTGTTCCTGCGTGCCATAGTGGCTCAGTAGTTCGCCCGGACCCAAAGAATTAGGTACCATTACCGTTACCCCAGCGCTCAATGAGCGACTGGCAATTTTAGACACAATGGTTGAGTTGGCTAAGGCTGAGAAGGCTTTGCCGCCATACTCTTTGGGTATGATTAACGAGAAAAAGCCCTTTTCCCGCATGTACTGCCACGCTTCGTCACTGAAGTCCTTACGGTTGTGCACCGCATCAAAGTCATCAATCAGTGACATTAGTTCAGTTACTTCGTTATCGATAAAGTCCTGTTCTTCCTGAGTTAACTCGGGTAACGCCAGCGAGTACAGTTTATGCCAGTCTGGCTGGCCTTTGAATAAATCGGCTTCTAACCAAACCGAACCGGCTTCCATTGCTTCTCTTTCTGTTTGACTGAGCGGCGGTAAAACACGCTTAAACAGCTTGAATGCAGGACCGGTTATCCATTGCTGTCGCAATGAGGAAGACCGAAAAATGAAAACAATAGCAACAACAACGATGATCCAAAAAAGCATTGAGGTTCCTTAATGTGTAGGGGCAATAAATTAATTCGCAGAAATTAAAACAAGTGTTTAAATTTTGCTGAATTTAAACACTTGTTTTAATTTGGGTCAACACCGAAAGCATGCGTAATTTTTTCAGACTAACCCGAAAAATAGCGCTATCGAGCATGAAGACTAGTGGTTTAGTTACGCTTGAGATGGGGAAAATGTATATAAAATCAATGCTATAAATGTTTGGCGCAAACTTTGATTGTAAGTACACAACACACGAAAGTGACAGTCACTTTCGTGCTTCGTGTGTCACATAATCTGCCACACTTGTTGATAGTTTGAGGAGTGAACGTTTATGCCAAATCAACCCTGTATAAGGTCGGATGTAACTGGCCAGTCACATGCACAATTGGCTTCTATTTTTTCTGAATACAACAGTGCCCAAAGTGCAATTGGCGACGTGCTCCAAAAGACAGACTTAACAACGCAACAAATCACTGTTGTTACACCTCATGATGGGCAGTTCAATCGCCTGTTGGAAAGCGAAAGCAAAGCACTGGGTAAGATGATGCTTTATTCGCGCCTCATATTGGGTGGGGCTGGCTTGCTTATTGGCGTGGCCATCGCTTACATGCTGGTAGCGTTTGGGCCGCATTTTGCCCAGGCTCACTCTCTGGGTATCAGTATTGCAGCGATAAGCCCCTGTGTTTTCATTGGCTTATTTGTTGCCGGCTTACTTCGTTTACGTCCCGACGAGACAGAGATAATTGACGTGGTTCGCGAGGCAATTCGAAACAAGCAGTATGCTGTTATCATCAATCTTCGCGACGGGCAGTCGCTTGAAATAATGCGTAAAGTCTTTGCGCAACACAGTGAGCGCGTTGTGCTTTCAAGATCGTAGTCAGGAGATCACCTCAGCGTTGCTTTTCCTGGATGCGTCACTAAGGTATAGTTTGGCTGTGATACTCTGTTACCAAAGGATGATCTTGATATGGCTATTCACGAAATTCGTCACCCGTTGATCCAACATAAAATTGGCCTGATGCGTGAAGCACGGATTAGCAGCAAGGATTTTCGCGAATTGGCGGGTGAAATTGGTAACTTGTTAACCTACGAAGCCACGCGCCACCTTCCCACCGAAACCGTAGAGATTACTGGTTGGACAGGAAAACCCCTTAAAGTACAGAGTATTAAAGGTAAAAAAATTACCATAGTCCCTATTCTTCGCGCCGGACTGGGTATGCTTGATGGGGTACTAAACCTCATTCCCAATGCAAAAATTAGCGTGGTGGGTTTATACCGCGATGAAGAAACCCTGCAGCCGGTAGCTTACTTTGACAAAGTCGTTAAACATATCGATAAACGCACCGCGTTAATTGTTGATCCCATGCTGGCAACTGGTGGCACCTTAATCGCCACCATTGATTTGTTAAAAGCCAAAGGCTGTAAAAACATAATGGGATTGTTTTTAGTGTCTGCTCCGGAAGGGATTAAAGCGGTTGCCGACGCGCATCCGGATGTTGATATTTTTACCGCAGCCATTGACGAGCGACTGAATGAGAAAGGGTATATTCTGCCCGGACTGGGAGATGCCGGAGACAAGATATTTGGCACCCGCTAATTGTGTGTTATTCAGCTAACTTACTGTTCTTAATCTTGTTTTAAATTTAACCAATTGCAAACGCTTTCAATATCGAAAAAGTTAAACGATTTAGCTTTTTAAGATGTTGTTTTATGCTAATATTTTTTTAAAAATAAGTTAAACTTAAATTGATTAAGAAGGTCTACTCTTTGGCAGCCTATCGCTCGAAGTAGGCACAACTATAAAAATTCAAGAACAGTGCAGTTGCTATGAAAAAGCTTACGCTAAAAGATGTCGCCAAAGAATTGGGCGTTTCTACCGCTACGATTTCCAATGCCTTTAACCGGCCTGATCAGCTTTCGGCCGTTAAACGCGCTGAGATCCTGGATGCCTGCAAGAAGATTGGTTACACCGGCCCGAATCGTGCAGCGCAAATATTGCGAAAAGGACAATCCAATATCGTGGCACTTGTTTTGGCGGATAGTCTGGATTACATGGTGACCGATCCGGTTGCCAGTACCTTTATACAGGGTGTGTCACGGGTATTGCGCGAAAATCAAAAGCACCTTTTATTGTATGCCGGAGACTCGGAATCTATTGCCGATGTTGTGGATTTTGTAGATGGGTTTATCTGTTACGGTGCACCGCGAAATCCTGGTTTGTCGCAACAACTCAATCAACAAAGTAAACCTGTGGTTACCGTAGACTTTAACCTTGAGGGGCGTCCGGCAATCAACATCGACAATGAACAGGCCAGCTACGAAATAGCGAAGGCTGCGTTAAGCAAGGGCGACCATGTTGCTATACTGGGCTTGCGACTTATTGATTCTCCCAGCACCTGCCGAATTTATAACAGTCCGCTACTGGATGCTGAATCGTCGATTACCCACCGCCGGTTGGATGGGTATTCACAGGCGTTAAAAGAACTGGATATAAAAGTGGATTCAGACTGGATATGGAATCTGCCGGAAAACGCGGGTGTCTATGCCATTCAGGCCGCTAAAGAAGTGTTATACAGTCAACCGCGTCCAAACGTTATATTGTGTATGAGTGACATTATTGCATTGGAATTACTGCAATGCGCCATGTCGATGGGGATTGATGTACCGGGTGAATTGAAAATCACAGGCTTCGACGGCATAGAAGAAGCATCACGTACACGTCCGTACCTGGCTACCGTATGTCAGTCCAGTGTTGAGAAAGGCATGCAAGCGGCCAGATTGCTATTAAGCGGTGAAAACCAGTCGATGTCACTGCCGTATGAAATCAAATTAGGCGAAACGCTGGGCTAGAGTGAAACGGGTATTTCAATGCCCGTTTACCCCGCATCTGCCATCTGCATCAGCTATCTGCTTGTATTTATTGCGCCGCGAAGTTCAGCAAACACCCTGAAAAAAACGTTTCCAGGTTATGTTCTTTATATAAGTCACCCGTATTCGGCTGATTTGCAGCAAGTCGTGGGAATGCCCCGTAGCCCGCCAGCAAACAGTGCCACGATGTTGCACCAAAGTGTGAATCAAGTTTCTGACGTTGAATTTCCTGTTGTAGATCCCCGCGTCTGAACCAGACATCCAACAATTGTAATAGTGATTCCGACAATGCTTCGTTGTTTCGATTGGCCCGCCAGTACTCTGAATCATTGCGGGTATTGAGTTTGTAGTGGGCCACTATGTAGTCGCGAACCCGCTCAAATCGTTCCCTTATCACTGCGTTGTAAGCATGGCGGTACTGGTCGCTGAATCCGCCTTTTTCGTAGTGATCCATAAAAATTTCTACACTGGTTTGAACCAAATGCAATGCCGTCGCCTCCAGCGGCTCAATAAAGCCCTGAGCAAGTCCAACTGCCACACAGTTTTTAAACCAGTGTTCGCTCACCTGACCCACATTCATTTTTAAATGGCGTATTTGCGTGTTTTCGCGGTTCAGGCCCAGGTGTTTGCATAATTCCGCTTCTGCCTGTTCCGGGTCCAGATACGCTGAACTGTATACATAGCCATTCCCAGTGCGATTAGTCAGGGGAATTTGCCATGCCCAGCCAGCAGACAACGCCGTTGAACGCGTCTCTACGGGTAGCGGGGTTAATGGCGCTGTTGCGCAGACTACGGCCGAATCGTTAAACAGGTTATTACCAAACGACTGAAACGGTACTTTCAGGGTTTGTTGTAGCAATAAACTCCTGAATCCAGAGCAGTCAATAAATACATCGCCCTGAATGGTTTGCCCTTCTGCGGTGTGAAGTTCCTTAATGTCGCCGCTAGGGTGGTATTTTACGCCGGTGATTTTCAACGCTTTATGGGTAACGCCCTGGGTTTGTGCATACCGCTGCAGAAATCCACCCAATAGCCCGGAATCAAAATGGTAACCGTATTCAATGCGAAAGGGGAAGTTAGCCGGCGTTTTGGGGGAACGGTAATAATTGGCCAGCCAACCATTAAACAAAAAATCCTCGGGCTTTACATTCACATCCAACCCCAGACGACGGGTCATACAGTTTACGTAAAATGCGCGCTCACTAAAGGTATCCAGTTGCCCGATAAATGGATGGGCATAGCTGTTCACGCCCGACTCAGGACTCCAGCCATCAAACCGAATGCTTACTTTATACGTTGCATTACAGGCCGGCATCCAGTCTGATTCGGCAATTTGCATGTCGTCAAAAAAGCGCTTTAAGGTGGGCGTTGAGCCTTCGCCCACACCAATAATCCCGATATCGGGTGACTCTACTAATGTGATCTTCACGGCTTTGTGTTGCCAGCGCTTAGCCAGCAGGTTGGCCGTCATCCACCCGGCGGTACCACCACCTACAATAACAATGTTTAATGGTTGCTCACTCATGCGGTATACCGCTGCAAAAATTCGTCGTGACTCAACAGTTTGTCGAGCGGCTGTTGTTTTGCCTGGTAAATCTGACTCATAGCAGCCATGAGCTGCGCGTTGTCCATTGCATCTGCGGCAGGATGATAGTCACGTGGCGAGAGCCCTTGTCCCATCATCACTTGCACCCAGGACGCATCGCGGAAAATGTCATTCTTTTCATTAAATATGGCAGCTGTTTCTTCGAACGCAGCAATTTTTTGCGCGAGTCTGTCAGGAATGGACATGGTGCGCATATCCCGCCAGAAGTCTGAATCGTCGCGCTGATTGACGTGATAGTGCAAAATAATAAAATCGCGAATCGTTTCAAATTCGTCTTTGGACTCGGTGTTATAAAGATCGGTCATTGCCTGAGATATACCGTTATTCGGGAACATCTTCATCAGGCGGATAATGCCAGACTGGATCAGGTGAATACTGGTAGACTCCAAGGGTTCTAAAAATCCACTCGACAAACCAATGGCCACAACGTTTTTACACCATTGCTGTGCAGTGCGACCCGTCTTAAAGCGGATGGTACGCGGCGTATCCAGTGCCTTGGTGTCTAAATTATTCAGCAAGGTCTCTGTGGCCTGATCATCACTGAGGTACTGCGAGGAGTAGACAATGCCATTACCATTGCGGTGCGTAAGCGGTATGCGCCACTGCCAGCCTACCTTATGTGCAATACTGCGCGTATAGGGCAGCGTGCTGGTAAAGCGTTCACTCGGTACTGCCTGTGCGCTGTCAGCGGGTAGCCAGTGACTGTAATCGTCATAACCCACTCCCAGTGCTTGTTGAATGAGTAATCCCCGCAAACCGGTGCAGTCGATAAATAAATCGCCCTGAACCTGTTTACCGCTGGTAAGTTGCAATGCCGTAATATATCCGGTAGCCGGGTCCTGCTGCACGTGTTCGATGATACCCTCGGTGCGCACTACACCGGCCTGCTCGGCCTTTTTCCGCAAAAACTGACCGTATAACGCAGAATCAAAGTGATAGGCATACTGCATTTCATAGAGTGGGTTGGGCGTATTGATCTTGTTGAACCTGCCTTGCTCACAGCTCAGGTAATTCAGGTCGAAATCCCACAGTGACTGGCTTAGCCCGGTCTGTTGCGCTTTTAGCCAGTAGTGATGGAAGCTACAAAACCCCATGGTAGTGCCTGGTGCGCCAAAGGTGTGGTAGTAGCTGTCGCCGTGGGTTTTCCAGTTTTCGAACTTAATGGCGAGCTTAATGGTGGCGTGGGTGTCGCGTAAAAATTCGCGTTCGTCGATACCCAGAAAATTATTGAACACCTGAATAGGTGGGATAGTTGCTTCGCCCACTCCTACAATGCCAATCTGCTCTGATTCCACCAGTTCAATACGAACGGCAGGAGAGAGAACTTTGCGAAGCAATGCGGCGGTCATCCAACCGGCCGTTCCACCACCTGCAATAACCACGTTTTGAATAGGTTGCGGCATGGGTATTCCTGTATTACGTAAATCGATAACGGTATCTGTGTTGGTGCACAGATAAATTCACTGTGCTTTTGACTCTAGCGAAATAAGGGTGAAAAGCAAAATGAATCGTGCAGAAAAATAAAGCCCTGCGGCGAGCGCCGCAGGGCCTGAGGTATAACTTAGTAGAACGAGTAGTTGAAGTTCAGCATGTAAGAAGGACCAAACTCACGGCGCAAGGTAACGATACCGTTGCTGTCGATGGTTTCTTCTTTCTCATCGGTCAGGTTAACACCTTGCAATGAAATACGCAGACCTTCCAGGTACTCAATGCCACTGCCTTCAAAGTCGTAGCTGATTTGCGCGTCGATCTGAGTAATAGGCGCACGAGTTGCCGTATCAATCTTGTTCGAACCACCACGCTGGTAAGTGGTGAACTCAGAACGGTCTGTTGCTGCTACACGAATCTCAAAACCGTCCATTTCATAGTAGGCAGTAATCGAGAATACTTCGTCAGACTGACCTGGGATTGGGTTACCGTTATCCAGTTCTGCATCAATGAAGGTTGCAGAGCCAGCAATACCAAAGCCTTCCAGGGCGTCAACGAATGAACCCAATGGAATGTTTGCTGTTAATTCTGCGCCTTTCACCGAACCTTTCAGACCGTCCTGGAAGTACGAGAAGTAACCATAATCTGGTGGTGTAGCCAGGTCACCCGCTTCGTACGCAACGTTAGCCGGACCATACAAACCGGTTGTTTGAATGATACGGTCGTGGAAACCAGGAATGAAGTAGTTTGCACCATCATTCGTTTCATCATTCAGGAAGTTAATCAGATCACGCGCATCGTCAGTCCAGTTAACCAGGTCTTTGTAGAACAACGCCAGCGACACATAACCTTCGTCTTCGAAGTAATTTTCAAATGACAGGTCAAAGTTATTCGCTTCAAGCGGACGCAGAGTAGGGTTACCCTGGAATTTAGACCATGGTGTACCGTACTGTTCTACGGCTGCTTCCGAATTAGGGATCGCAATCAGGTCGATGTTTTGGTCGAACTTAACGAAACCAGACGCTTTCATTTGGTCTACACGTGCACGGCTAATGGTCTTATTCGCTGCAAAACGCACGAAGCGGTTGTCGTCTACTTCCACACTGATGTTCAGGCTTGGCAGGAAGTGGCTGTAAGAATCGCCGCCTGACAATACGCAATCTGCGTCAACAACGCCATTGTTGTCGTCGTCACATACGGCATAGTTAGAACCTACTATGCCCAGGTAACCGGTTGAAGACTGGTCGGTGTCTACGTACTGCGCACCAATGTTACCTACAACTGGGAAGCCGCTTAATTCGGTTTCAAAGTCGAATTTAGCGTACAGCGTGGTAACTTCTTCGTTTACTTCGTAGCTATCACCCAGACGATCTGGCTCAAGTAAGCCCGCATCGTTCAGTGTGTATTCGCCATCGCGGTAAGGGGCAAAGCCATCATACGCTACAACCATGCCTAATCCAGCCCAGGTCAGATCAGCCAGGCCGTTGTACAGATACTGGCTAGGGATAGCTTCAGAGTAGGGGTAAGACGACGCAGTCGCGAAGAAGCCTTTGTTGTCTTTCATTTTATAGCGGTCGCTATAGTACACACCAAAGGTTGCTTTATTGATGATGCCCCATTCAACCAGGCCTTCTGTTTCTAAACGAACTGTAGTCAGTTCTTCTTCGAAGTCAGCATAGTTCAGGAAGCCGTCTTGCGCGTTCAGGTAGCTGAACGGGATTGGATTGCCGTCGGCATCCGTAAACACGGTGTTCACTGTAGAAGTAAACTGGTCGGCGATATTCGCCATACCACCACCCCATTGTTGTGGACCAGTAAGTTGCAGTAACGAAGCGTCAGCAAATGCGCCCAAACCTGTGCTATCAGTAAAGGTTACACCGTCAGCACTCATCTGGAAGTCACGAGTACCAAAAGTATTGATTGCGCCGTTACGTGCTAAACCAGCATAAGATTCACCGCGCAGGTCACGTTTTTTAGACTGGCTGTTCGCTGCATCCAACATCACAGACCAATTGTCGTCGATGTTGTATTTAACGTTCAAACCAAAGCTTTGCAGTTCGCCGTCTTTTTGCGCCGGATCGGTACGTAAAACCGGGTTTGCACCTACTTGAGTACCAGAAGTGTTAAAACCGCTTCCAGACAGTGACGCCGGATCTGCGTTAAAGGGTTCGATGAAGCCACGGATCACACCTGAGTCAGAATAGTCGATGCTCAGTGCATCAACAACGATGTCCAGACTATCGGTAGGACGGAATTGCAGGATGGCAGAAATCGTATCGCGGTCCAGTGAGCGGCTGATTGCCTGCGTGTCCAGACCTGAAGGCAGGATTTGGCCTGCATCGTTGGCGTTGTAGCCCCATACACCGTATTTACGTTCGTTACGTGGAGACTCGGTGGTTGCCAGTGCTACGGCGATACCAATGGTGTCGTCTGCAAACTTCTCAACAAAAGACAGCGCATAACGCTTACCTGTGTTGTCAAACTCTGGGTTGTCAGAGTCGTTGCCACCCATTTCATATACGCCAGTAAAGGTCAGCGATTCTTCTGCTGACAATGGGCGAACGGTTTGTAAGTCTACTGTACCGCCGATACCCTGAACCATCAGAGTAGCTTCAGTGGTTTTGAAAATGGTTGCGCCCGTCATGATTTCTGACGGATATAAATCGTATTCTACGCCGCGGTTGTCGCCGATACCAATCAGTTCACGACCGTTTAATGACGTACCTGTAAAGTCTTCTTTGAAACCACGTACAGAGATACCTGACGTACGACCACCAACACGCTCACCCGCTAAACCAGGCAGACGCGCCAGTGATTCCGCGATTGATGAGTCTGGCAATTTACCGATATCTTCGGCAGAAATCGCTTCGACGATTGATGTGTTGTCCATCTTGATCGCCTGAGCGCGCATCAGTGAGCCGCGGATACCTTTAACCGCGATGACTTCTACGTTTTGATCAGTTGCACCATCAGCTTCTTGAGCAAATGTCTGGCCTGCATACATGGCAGACGCGACAGCCAATGACAAAATGGCGGGTTTGAATATGTGTTTGGTTTTCATGTTTTAGTGCCCTAAGTCAGATAAAAATCTACGTAAGCTTGTTACATCGATGTTAACAATAGTTAAAGCTTAGCAATAGGTCAAGTAATTTTCTTAATCAATTAAGAAAATAAAATTAACAATGATTGTTAAGGGTTGTGCGGATTTTTGCTAGATACTTAATGGATTTAGATTTTTTCGATTAAGTCATACAAAATGTAAGAAGATTTGTAGTTATATTTTTTTACAAATTCAGTTTTGCAGTTAACAGAAAAATCACATGTTGTGCTGATAAGGTGTTTGAATTCGCGTCTGAATGAATACGTTATTAGCTGAGAGCTTTTGTTCTAATTAGACAGCTTAGACCAAGACGCCAATAAATCGAGAAAGTGTAGAAAATTTCGTCGATTATTTGTTGTTAAGTGATAAACAATTTTGCTAGCGTACTTACTTATCGTGATCTGTTTATCCGAACCCGGATAACCTGCTTCTTCAATAACGAAAGCAGGGTGCTTCTGTACTAAAAAGGAGTGTTGTAAATGAGGTACATCGCGTTGCTGTTGTTGCTGGCAGTGTTTGGGCTGGTGGCCTATGGCTGGTTAGTGAGTGATGGTGATTCAGGATCAGATCAAAGTACTGTTGCCGCTTCAACTGGTTTTATGCCAATAAGGCTCGACAGCGGCCCCTTTGTCGCTGCTCGTCCGCGTCATTTTAAAGCGCCAGAAGTTCAGAATATTGTGCTTCCCAAAGTAGGGGCAAGTGATGTGTCCTGGGGGGCGATTGGCTCAGATCGCCTGGGTAATATTTATATGGGGCTGTCGGAGTCTTATTCAGAGCCTCGTTCTGCCAGCATGGTTCGTTGGCGGCCCGAAAATCAGCGCGTTGAAGTTATGGGCAATGTACTTCAGGCACTTCAGCAAGCCGATATGGCAGAAGCTGGCGCCAGTCAGGGCAAGATCCATAGTCAGTTTGTGTCGGCGTCAGACGGATTTCTGTACTTTACCAGCTTTGATGAGGCTGGAGAAAGTGATACACAATTGCCCACCTGGGGCGGGCATCTTTGGCGTATTGATCCAGTAAAAGCAGTGTGGGAGCATTTAGTTCATACGCCGGAAGCCCTGATTGCTATTAATACTGACGGGCACTATGTTTACGCGTTGGGTTATTGGGGGCACGTGTTGTATCAGTACGACACCGCAACAGGGCGGGTACATAAAACGGAAGTAGGTTCTGTTCCTGGCCACGTATCCCGCCAGCTGTTGGTTGACGGCGAAGGGCATGTTTATGTACCTAAACTCATTCCTGCTGCAAATGAGCAAGGGTTTGTCGCGGTTTTAGCTGAACTCGACAATCGTCTGAACGTGGTGCATGAATTCCCGTTGCCTGAGTACTCCGATAACAGAATGTCGTCGTATCGCGGTATTGTGGGTTTTACCACCATGAAAAATGGCGATGTGTTTTTTACCCTGCATAAAGGCCAGTTATTCCGTTTACACGCCGAAGGCAGTAAAGACACGAAACTCGAAAAAATAGGGTTCTTTAATCCCGCCGGTGAAGCCAATATTCCCAGTTTGTTTTCGATCGATGGCGAACAGTTTGTGATGGGTGCCAGCAGACGGTCGGGCAGTGAGCCAGAATGGCTGATTTATGAAACAACGAGCGGTACAACGGTGTCATACCCCATGCCAGAACTGGCTGATTTCCTGTTTTTTGGAACCCAGGTGAAAGATGAATCGGGTGCCATGTACCTGGTTGGGCAGCACAATAACACCCGCTCACCTAAAGTCGTTCGACTCTCATTCCCAGAATAGCGGTTTTTACCGCTACTTGTCTACGACAGAATGAGTCTTACTGGTCGCCAGTCTTGTTGTTAACAATCGGGCGGCAAACCTGATCTCCATAGTAGTTATTGCTGTAGTTACATTCTACCGGACGGGGGGCGGTTGTTTGTTCTGTTGATTTACCGATGATGTGTTTAATTAACGTAGCCATGATGCGCTCTCCTTGTAGTTGATGGATGCAGAATAGCGCGCATCACGGCTCGTTTATATTAATTAAAATTAATTATTCTGATTTGTTTTCTGAATTAACTGCATAAAAGTACATATCCCTGTATTCGTGATCATCCGTTACTTTATTGGTAAAGGGGTATAAGGATAGCCCGGTTACTTTGCGTTGGGTGTTAACATCAAAATGGATAAACGCGTCACTGGCTGCATTTTGATTGTCCCATCGGATCACAAACGTATGGTCACTGAATGGCTCAAGTGTTCCGGTGAGCATGGGCATCTTTTCAGAAACAATTCGCAGGGAATTGTTGGATTGCGTTATGGTCAGCGCACCAAACCATTGGTCGATAAAGCGTCCTGTATATGCAATCGGATCCAGAATCACCTCACCGGTGCCAACGGGTATTATATTACTTGCCAGGTAGCGTTGTTCCCGCTTGGCCTGATAATCCACGTAATTTTGAACCCAGTCCTGCTGGTCAGCCGGACTAATGAACGCTTTCAGGATGTGTTGCATAACAGAGCCTCTGGCACCGTAATCTGAACCATTGTTGAGAATAACAATGGCCAGATCTTTGTTAGGTACCATGGCGACGTACGCCTGATAGCCCGACAAGGTACCGGTGTGAGAAATAACCATGTTTCCGTGTACGTCAGACAAGCGCCAGCCTAATGCGTAGGATTTAAACAGTGTGCCGTCCCATTCTTCGTCGGTATCAGTCACCGACAACACAGTGTAAGCGCGTTGCAGGGTAGTGATTTGAGCCTCAGACAGCACCTGAGCGCCATTTGCAGCAATTCCCTTATTCAACCACATTTGTAGCCACTTGAGCATATCAGTTGCACTGCAAACTATGCCACCTGCTGCAGCAGATACCAGTTCACGTCCTTCGATGCTATTGCGCGGGATGGCATAGATCCCGCGTTGGTCATTATGGCCGTAACTCATTGCAACATTGTTCAGAGCTGCATCTGACAAGTCGCCAGCAAAACATTGCATATTTAATGGCGTAAAGAGCTTTTCGCTGATCACATCTGCATAAGGTTTTTTATACAGCCGGGCAATTACCTCGCCCGCGGTAATATACATTACATTGCTGTAGGCGTATTCACTTCGAAAGCTGGATGCCGGCGTGAGGAAACGCAAATTGTGAATAATGTCCGTGCGGGTAAAACCACTGGGCTCGGGCCAGAGCATACTGTCGCCAGCGCCACTGGCTAAACCTGAACGGTGTGTAAGTAAATCCAGGAGGGTAAATTCCCGTGTTACCCAGGGATCCTGCATTTGAAATTCAGGTAGAATATCGGTTACACGGGTTTGCCAGGTCAGGCCATTTTCTTCTATGGCAATAGCCAGCGCTGCTGCGGTAAATGCCTTGGACGTGGATGCCAGGCGAAACAGGGTATCAGCAGTAACCGGTTGGCGATTCTCCAGATTGCGAAAGCCGCGCCCTTTGGCATATAACACTTCGCCATGCTGAATCACCCCAACAGACATGCCCGGCGTGTGAAAAGTTTCAAGCGCGTTGTCGATTACCGTATCCAGCTGTTTTAGCGATGGAGGTTGAGACGCGTTAGTTGCAGCGCATGCCGTAACGGTAATAAATGACAAACCCAGAGCACACTGGGCTACCCGGCGTAATACCATATTTATGCTTCCTTTTACCTGTGTTTAGTCTGAGGGAGGACTGAATTACTGCGCGTAAATAAAACCACTTAGTTGGCTTTTTTTACTATTTTGCAGTGGATAAATAATCCCCGGTGGTGTCAATCACATCAGGTTAGCATAAAAAATAGGTAAGTTAATCTGTATATTGAATAGATTATTCCTGGTGATCCCACACCAGTGCTTTGAAGTGTTTGCGACACATGGATTCGTAACGATCGTTGCCGCCAATTTCAACCTGATTACCGCTGGTAACTGCATAGCCTTGCTCGTCTAATCGCACAACAAAGTTGGCTTTGCGGCCACAATAGCAAACGGTTTTAAGTTCAAATAGCTTATCCGCCCAGGCCAGTAAATAATGGCTGCCCTCAAAGGTTTCACCCAAGAAGTCGGTTCGCAGGCCATACGCTAATACCGGAATATCGAGCTCGTCTACGACTTCGATTAATTGATACACCTGTGCTTTGGTTAAAAATTGCGCTTCATCAATAAACACGCAATCCAGTGGTTTGCTGTTGTGCAAAACCCCAATTGCCTGGTAAAGGTTGTCTTCGCTACGATATAACTGGGCATCCGCTTGCAAACCTATTCTGGAGGTGACCTTGCCTACTTCATACCGGTCATCGAGTGCCGCAGTGTAAATTACCGCGTTCATCCCGCGTTCTTTGTAGTTATAGGCCGACTGTAGCAGTGACGTGGATTTACCGGCATTCATTGCCGAATAGTAGAAATACAATTGAGCCATGTTATTGTGAATTATGTTTAGAATGGTGTTGATTAGTGTACCATTTTATCAGTGCATTTTTCTCTAAAGGTTTGGCAAACAGATAACCTTGTAAACAATCTACCCCCATTGCTTCGAGTATCGCCGCTTGTTCGGGGGTTTCAATACCTTCTGCCACGGTTTTGCAACCAAACTCTTTTGCCATCAGTAGGGTGGCGCGAACAATGGTATCGTTGCCTTCGGTGATTTGCTGTACAAACGCGCGGTCTATTTTAAGCAGATCAAAATCCAGCGCCTGAAGCAGGCTAAGGGATGAAAATCCGGTACCAAAGTCGTCTATCGCTATGTGGATATGGCGCGCCTTCAGAGCGGCAATCCGGTCGGTAAGAATGGCCATGTCATCGGCGAAGATCGATTCGGTAACTTCCAGATGTAATCTGTGCGGGGCAAGACCAGAACTATTGATGGCCTGATCCACCTGGCGAATAAAATTATCATTGAGCATTTGAAGTACAGAGACATTCACGGAAACCGATAGTGAGTCATCAGGCCATTGGGCTGTGTCTATGCATGCGCGGTGAAGGATCCAGTTTCCAATGTCCTGTATAAGGCCGGTTTTTTCGGCTAATGGAATAAATACCGCCGGGCTTATCCACTGGTCGTGAAAACACCATCTCGCCAGCGCCTCGACAGCCCAGAGTTTCTTCGTTCCGGCCTCAATAATAGGTTGGTAAACAACATGAATTTCCTGACGTTGTATCGCTTGGCGCAGACCATCACGCAGACGCACCTCTTCGTTTAGCGTATCGTACAAAGAGTCAGAAAACACGCCCACTACACCCGGGGTAGAGCGTTTGTGAAAATACATGGTGAGGTCGGCTAACTGAACCAATGTCGCAGCGTCCTCGCTGTGATTTGGGTAAATCGCGATACCAATAGTGGCGCCAATACTTACATCATTGCCACCAACCTGTTTAATATTGGCTAAACTGCTGCGGGCAGCCTGCCCAATGGCTGTGGCTGCTACTTCGTCTGCGTAGGGGAGCACCATAATAAATTCGTCTCCGCCCCAACGGCCTGCGCAGTCTGTTTCGCAAAACTGCGACAATTGCGTTGCAACGGCGGTTAACACGGCATCACCACACTGATGTCCAAAGGTGTCATTAATTTGTTTAAAACCATCCAGGTCGATAAACAAAATAGCGAGCTTATTTTTGCTGGGTACGGATTGTTCAATCATCCATTCAAAATGTTGCATGAATGCCGTGCGATTCATCAAACCTGTAAGCGGATCCCGGTTAGATAACCGGTGAATTTCCTGGGTACGGCGTAACACCTCATTTTCAAGATTGTTGTTGGCCTGGTCGAGCTTTTGGTTGGATTCGAGTAATTGCAGGTTAACTCGTTTAACTTCATTTTGTTCGTTGCGCATCAGGTCGACCAATTCGTCGTTCTTGTGCTTTATTTCAATGGCTCTGCGAATAAAAAGGTTAGCGCGGCTGGAAGCGCCACACATGGATATCCAAAACAAAACACCAAGGAATCCCAGCATGTTGTATTCATCCCGATGGTCATAAATCGCTCTTAATGACATGGGTATTAGCATGATGGTGGTATAGGTGATCACCAGTAACATACTGGGAGCAAGTACGGTTGCCGCACCGCCCGCCATGGCTGACATAATGGTCATGGTTGAGGCAAATTCCAGCGTGGACATACTGTCAAAAAACGAAATGCCAAATACAGCCCACAAAACAGCAGTAAAAACAGAGCCCACAAAAAAGCGATAGAAAGGAAGCTCTGGCGCGTAGTTCGCGTGTCGAAGTTTAATAAACCAGTAAGCTGCGTCGAGTCCCCGAATCAGGGTAAAAACCAAAATGATGCCCCAGACGCGTTGTTTGGTTTCTTGCCCGGCTCCGGAGTCGAATCCAAATGTAATTGCACTTACGCTGAGGATAGTAATTAACAAGCCATTAAACGCGTTGGAGTAAAGAAGCTCTACCACATCCTGGTTAATCATGTTGAGCCTGGTTTTAAAGGGGGACTGCTGCATGCCTGCTCTGTAACCATTCCACTGTGAATATTGCTTTTATTATTGTGGTGTGTACCACGTTTACGGAAATTTGCCAGTTTCGTACGGCAACAATATTAATGATAGTGAAATTTCGCCAGTAAGCCAGTCTGAGGAGTTGTGAATTTAATAGAAGGGTATTCGCAGGGAGAAAAAAAAGCCGGACGACAAGGCGTCCGGCAAACAGGTACTTATTGAGTACGGATTAGGCTGCGTCTTTGGCTTCTGACGCGACGTTTTCTGCGGAAATCAATTCCATATCAAACGTAAATTCATCAACGCGAATGGCCAGTTTGCGTTTTTCATTGTAATCGTGCAGTGCGGCTGCATCGGCAGCATTAATTACACCGCGCGCCTGCAACTTGTTCAGTGCATTTTCAAACGACAAGAACGGAATAACAGGCTCTTCGCGCAATGCTTTCTGTACTTTGCCCAGCAGTGGTAATACTTTGTGCTTGGCTTTAAACGCCTGCTCATTGATGTCATTACCATCACCTGGGGTAGCTTTAACAAGGTGCGTCAGCTGTGCTTTCACACTGTTGTCCTGCAGTGCTGCCAATGACAGTTCGCGAACCAGATCATCACTGATGGTACTAACACTGCCACTGTATGTAGCAGTCAGGAAGCGCATCAATCCGCGGGTTGCTGTGTTCGGGAAGTTGCGAACAAAGTTAACCAGTGCCTGTTCAGCCTGCTGTAAAGACCATTGCATTGCGTAGTCGAAGTACGGCTTGGCCTGCTGGCGATCTTCAATGCGTTGCTCGTAGTAGCGAATTGACGCCATTGCACCATACAGGTAGCTCATGATGTCACCCAGACGAGCAGACAGCAGCTCGGCCTTTTTCAGGTCGCCGCCTAATACCGCCAGAGATAAATCAGCCAGTGGCGCTAGTTTGGCAGACAGCGCGTTCAGGCGTTTTTCGTACTTACGTACTTCTGGCAGGCTTGACTGCGCACCACGAGTAAACGGCAAGTAGCTCTTGAAAATACTGCGGAACGAGTTGTTAACACTGAACCCGATTGTTTTACGCAGTACCTTATTGAACTCGCCATCGGCTTTCTTATCGTCGCTGTGAATCAGATCCACCATTTCCTTCAGGTATGGGTGGCAACGCATAGCGCCCTGGCCAAATATCATCAGGTTGCGGGTAAGAATATTTGCACCTTCAACTGTGATAGCGATTGGCAATGCTGAATAGCCGGTAGCCAGGGTATTTTGTGGACCACGCTGAATGCCTTTACCAGCCTGAACGTCCATGGCTGCGTTCATTACATCGCGACCAATTTCTGTCATGTGGTATTTCGCAATAGCAGTTACTACTGATGGCTTCAGGCCCAGACCTAAACCTTCCGTAGTGAGTACACGCATTGCTTCACACAGGAATGTTTTGCCCGCGATTTCTGCCAGTTTTTCCTGGATCCCTTCGAAGCGGCCAATTGGCAAACCAAACTGTTCGCGTACAAAGGCGTATTCAGCGGTTGACTTTAACGCGCTTTGAGCAGTTGCAGTGCCCATGGCCGGTAACGAAATACCGCGGCCTGCGCCCAGACAGCTCACCAGCATTTGCCAGCCGCGACCAATGTTTTTCTGGCCACCGATGATGAAGTCCATTGGAATGAACACGTCAGTACCACGGGTGGTACCGTTATAGAAACGCACACCCATTGGATCGTGACGATTGCCCAGTTCAACACCTGGGTGTGACTTAGGTAACAGCGCACAGGTAATACCCAGCTCAAGCTTGTCGCCAAGCAGTTTGTTTGGATCAAATACTTTAAACGCCAAACCCAGTACGGTAGCGATGGGGGCAAGTGTAATGTAGCGTTTGTCCCAGCTTACTTTTAAGCCGATAACTTCTTTGCCTTCCCACTGACCTTTAGTCACGATAGCCGCATCAGGAATACCACCTGCATCTGAACCTGCTTCAGGACTGGTTAATGCAAAGCATGGGATGTCCTGACCTACAGCCAGGCGAGGTAACCAATAATCCTGCTGCGCTTTAGTGCCGTAGTGCATTAACAGTTCGCCCGGGCCTAATGAGTTAGGCACCATTACGGTTACTGCTAACGCGCCGCTTTTCGCTGCCAGGGTAGATACGATTGTTGAGTTCGCATAGGGGCTGAACTCCAGACCACCGAATTTCTTCGGAATGATCATTGAAAAGAAACGGTTCTCACCCAGGTAATCCAGGATGTGTTGTGGAATATGCTTTGAATTACCTAATTCAAAATCGTCAACCATTTCCAGTAATTTTTGCACAGGACCGTCGAGGAACGCCTGCTCGTCAGCACTTAGCTTGGCTTGAGGAACTGCACGCAATGCCTCCATGTCGGGCGCTCCGCGATAAATAGAAGACTCCAGCCAAATATCGCCGGCGTCTAACGCTTCCTGCTCTGTAATAGAAATTGGAGGTAAAACTTTCTTCAAACTTGTTCTGATACTCATAACTCATCCGCTCATCTGACCAGTTGGATTGTGCTAATACTACAGCCTTTTTTTTATTTTGCAAATATATTGTTAAGCCATTGATATTATTGGTTTATGTTATTGTTTTACCCAAGTGCTACTAGATTTGGACGGTAAAAACAATGACTTACCTTTAGGCTGAATTGAAAAAAGGCGGTTAAAAAGTAAACTTTTTTAAAGTGGGGACTGGCAATTTTTTAGTACAAAAAATGTGCACATGGTTGGTTTGGCTGAATATGAATGCCGCAATCACACTAAAAAAACACGTCATTAGGCGTTTTATGTAACTGATTGATATGATGCAATGGTGCTTTGCTATGGCAATGGGTATAGTGACTACAGCATAAAAAGAAGGAATCACACATGGCTAAAATAGGACGGGTGTTTGCACACACGCTACTTGGACTTTGTTTATCTGCGGTGGCAGCCACTTCTGTGCTGGCCGATCCGGCAGAAGGATTGAGAATAGCTAAAGAACGCAAGCTAAGAAATTCGGGTTGGGAAGACACTGTTGCATCAACCACTATGGTGCTGCGGGATACCCGCGGAAAAGAATCCGAACGCGCGCTACGGGTATTCACTTTGGAGCGAGCTGAAGAAGGCGATAAATCCCTTACCATTTTTGATTCTCCTGCTGATGTTAAAGGGTCAGCATTTCTGAGTTTTTCTAATACGCTTACCCCGGATGATCAGTGGATGTACCTTCCCACAGTAAAAAGAGTGAAGCGCATTGCCTCTCAGAATAAGTCTGGCCCGTTTATGAGTAGTGAGTTTGCCTACGAGGACATGACCTCTTTTGAACTGGAGAAGTATCAGTTTAATTACCTGCGTGACGATACGTTTGATGATCAGAAGGTGTTTGTACTGGAACAAGTGCCGGTTGATGAGTTTTCCGGGTACTCAAAACAAATTGCATTCATCGACAAAGAACATTACCGCTTACTGAAAATGGATTTCTTCGACAAAAAAGGGGATTTATTGAAAACCCTGATCCTTGATGACTACGAACTGTATTTGGATAAATACTGGCGTCCGCATACCTCTGAAATGTTTAATGAACAAACCGGCAAAAGTACGGCGATGTTCATCAACGAAATTGAGTTCAAGACTGGCCTGAAAGACAGTGATTTGGACCAGGACAGTCTGAAGAGGGCCCGCTAAGCCATGCGCCAGTTCATCCCATTCTTCGTTTTCACTTGTTGTGCTACTGCGCCCCTGGCTTATGCTGAGGTGGAATTCAGTGGCACAGCAACCATTGAACAACGCTACTTTTTGCAGGATCCCTTGTTTCCGGAGCAGCGTCGGTCTCAAACTTCTGTAACGGTAATGCCAGAAGTGTTTATGGACTGGAACGACGGCAGCGACAGGCTGACATTTAAGCCGTTTGTAAGAGCTGATCAGTACGACACTGAACGAACCCACGCAGACATTCGGGAGCTTATGTGGCTGCATGCCTCAGAAAGTTACGAACTTCGGGCAGGGATTGGCAAGGTGTTTTGGGGCCAAACGGAATCCTTGCACCTTGTTGATGTGATTAATCAAACGGATTCGGTTGAACGGGTAGATGGTGAAGAGAAACTGGGCCAGCCCATGGTGAGTGCTTCGTATCTGATGGAAAGTGGTGCCATAAGTGCCTACATTCTGCCGTACTTCAGAGAGCGGACGTTTGCCGGTACCGAAGGACGTTTACGGCCAATTGTACCCATTAGTAATGACAATGCCTTGTACGAATCTGAAGATAAGCAAAGCAACGTTGATTATGCACTGCGATGGCAACAATCCCTGGGTAACTGGGAGGTAGGGTTGTCGTACTTTGACGGCACTAATCGGGAACCTCAACTGGTGGTGGAAGGCAGCCTGGAAACCAGTGATTTAGTGTTACGACCGTACTATGAACAAATGCAGCAGATTGGCGCGGATATGTTGTGGGTGAATGGTGCGGTGCTTTACAAGTTCGAAGCCATCCATCGCAAGAGCAACACGCAGAGCTTTATGGCAGCAGTAGCCGGATTTGAATATACCACCGTGGGTATATTTGATTCGGTTTACGACATCGGCTGGCTGGCGGAATATCAGTATGATGAGCGCGATAGCAGCTTCTTTGTCCCCGCTCAAAATGATGTGATGGTAGGCTTGCGCTGGAGTTGGAACGACCCCGACAGTACAACTGTTCTGGCGGGCTATGTTCAGGACCTCGACGACATGGAAACATACAGTGCGTTTATCGAAGCATCGAGCCGCATGACAGATAACTGGAAATGGACGCTGAACGGTTATTTCTTTTCCACACAGTCGCAAACCGATCCGTATTTCTTTGTGCGCCGTGATGATCATATTGAAATCAACGTGGAATACTTTTTTTAAACAGACGGTTTCCTCATAAATACTGCCAGTTGGCTTGGAAAAGCCATACTGCCAGATGGACAATAATGAATGAAAACTACAAAAATCGTGTTGATGTTAGCCACTCTACTGGCGTCGCAGTCAGCTGCTGCTATCGAAAAAATGTACGGTGTTATTAGCGCAGGATACAGTGATCTTGAGTACAGTAATACTGCAGAAGAAGCCTTCAGTTATAAATTGATCTTAGGTCATCAGTTCCACCGGCAATGGTATGTAGAAGCAGGCTTTATTCAACTGGCAGATATTGAATCAGAAAGTGACTTTTCAACACTTGGTATACAGGCAAATGGCTTATATATGGGCGTAACGGGTAAAGCATCGCATGCTGTTGGCGAGCTCTTTTATCGATTAGGTGTGGCTAATTTTGACGTGCAGGCTGTTGAGTTATCTACTGACAGTGAGTGTCTGCTTGGTGAATCGGCCGGTATGTTGAATGGACAGGCTGTATGTCAGTTTGACGAAGGGGTTGCGGCAGGCATCATTGGACTGGGTTTTGATTATTACGTTGCCACGAAAACCTTTGTGCGCCTGGAAGCGGAATACATGCGCGGTAAAGATGGCTTCGATACCAGTCTGATATCATTAGGGATCCGCTATAATTTTAATTAGGATTCACGGGTCATTGTTAGTCAATAGGCGATCTCAAATCCGAATTAGCGTGTATTAAGTGCAGCAGGCAACAGGAAACCGCTATGAAGAACGAACTCGACAGTAAATTAGTGCTTAAAGTGTTCGATAAAATTCGTACTCACGGTGAGCAGTGTGATGAAAAGTATCGGCTGGAAGGTGTGTTAGCGTTTACTGACTTCGATGGATACACCTTGTATATGCAAGATGCACTGGTGTCGATGCAGTTTGGATTTCACAATCAGTACCGATTTGATTATCAGCATACACAAGACTTAGAAGCGTTCGAGAAAAAACTCCGGTATATCGATTCGCATTATTAACCCACAGCCAAACTGAAACGACTTCATGACGCTACAGTGTATGAAACCCGCTATTTATCCGCTACAATTCATTCGGAAAAACACCTCCTGCTGTTGCTAGACATGTGAAACGGGCAGGAGTGACGGAATCGAATAAATAGGACACTGCCCTTTTGTCTGTAGCAATTACCCCTCCCAAGTTTCAAATATCTTTTTTAGGTCCAAAATTCTGGCTGGTGTGGATCAGTATGGTGTTACTGTACATTGTTACCTGGTTACCCTATCCGGTTATTAAACTACTTGGTCGCGGCACAGGCGCATTGCTGGCGGCGTTGGCGAAAAGTCGGGTTAAGGTCGCGCGTAAAAATATAGCGTTGTGTTATCCCCACCTCTCCATGTCGGAACAAGACAAGTTGGTTAAACAAAACCTGTACCGTGCTGGCATGGCCGTTTTTGAAACCGCCATGGGCTGGTGGTGGCCGGATTGGCGGGTAAAAAAACATGGGGTGGTAGAAGGATTTGAACATGCCAGAGCCGTGTTGGAGCAGCATAAAGGCGTGTTTGGCATGGCGCTTCACAATATGAATCTGGAGTTTGCCTGTAGAGTGTTAGGACTCACTTACCCCAGTGTGGCTTTCTACCGCAAGCACAATAATCCCCTGATGGACTATCTACAGTATCGGGGTCGAGCCAGATCGAATAAATACATGATCCACAAGCGCAATGCACGCGCTCTGCTTTCAGCATTGGATGCTGGGGAACTGTGTTTGTATTTGCCCGATCAGGATTACGGTCGCAGTCAAAGTATTTTCGTGCCGTTTTATGCAGTAGAAGAAACGGCCACCACCACGGCAACACTGATGTTTATTCGCCGTACTGAGAGTGTTCCGCTAATGGTTACCTCGCAATATACCGATACAGGGTATAAGGTGAAGTTGTACCCACCGTTAATGGAATTGAAAGAACTGGATGACAAAGCGGGTCTTACGCTACTGAATTCGCATATTGAACGCATTATAGACGAGCAGCCCGACAGCTACTTATGGATGCATAAACGCTTTAAAACGCGTCCGGATCCGGACGCACCGTCTTTATACAAAGACTAAATGCGAAAAGTGTAACATTGTCATATAGTAAATTTATGAATCTGAACAAAACCATAGCATGCAAATAGGTAGCAACGCATGAAAAGACAACCTTCTTCTGCGGTCTTTTGGGCCAAACACCTTAGCCTGGCGCTGGCGGTGATCATTGTTGCGTCTGTGGTAATTTATTTGCAACTGAGCAACACAGGTGCGCCAACACCGGTAGATGCACCGGCTGAGCGATCGGTGGCAAAAGGTCTGTCTGATTTTTATCGCGAATTCAGAATGTCGTCTAACGATCCGGTAAAGGCGGAGGGGGGCGATATGGTGCTGGATATTACGCCGTCCGAGCAAAGTCTGGACGCGCAGTTGCAGTCGATGTCGAGCAGTTTGAAACCTGCCGATGGCCGCTGGGTTGGTGAGTACAAGTACCGTACGTTTAAAGCTGGCAATACGCTTAGAGAGGCCATTTCGTCGTATGCTGAACAGGAAGGGATGCAGGTTATCTGGGATTTGAATCAGGATTTTGTGATCAAACACCAGTTCCAGATGGACAATACCATTGCAGGGTCGCTGGCAAAAATTGCCAGCGCAATAGACAGTAATTTCGAAGGAAAAGTTGCTACGTTTGTTTGTCCTAAGCAGCGCTCACTGGTAGTAACTGAAAACGTAACGGAATACCTGACCCAACAGTGCAATCGGGTGCGGGGATAAACGCTTCCTCATTGCCCAAACAGCCAGCCAGAGCAGGCTGTTTATTCAGGCAATGAGATATTGTTATTTAGCTAAGCAAGCTTGCCACAAAGCAGACACGCGCTGGCGAATGGTGTTGAGTGCGTCAGTCTGACTGGCAAGCTTAACACCCGACAACGTGAGCTGATGATAGTGATCGCGCAGAGTTAAATAGGCGTCCTGTAGCGCTTGTGCTTGCTCCACCGAAATTAACCCTACCTCTGCAACGGTATCGATGATTCGCAGGTTATCGGTCCATTTTATGAGTGACGGAAACTGATGGGCATAACCCAATACCCAAAATTGAGTCATAAATTCAATATCGGTAATGCCGCCTTCACATTGCTTCAAGTCCAGGCCTTCAGCGTTAGCGTCTAACAGGTGTTCACGCATTTTCTCACGCATCGACACTACATCATTAACCAATGCGGGTAGTTCTCGTTTGCGCTGCAATATTGATTGGCGAATGCGCATAAAGCTGTCGTGCAGGGCACTATCGCCTACAATGCTTCGCGCTCGCACCAGCGCCTGGTGTTCCCATGTCCATGCTTCCTTTTCCTGATAGTGGGAAAATCCCGATTCATGACAACACAGCAGGCCGGCATTGCCCGATGGGCGAAGACGCAAATCGGTTTCGTATAGCTGACCCGCCATGGTTTTTGTGTTGAGCAAATGCATAATGCGCTGCGACAACTTAATGTAAAACTGCTGTGCAGATATGGACTTGCTTCCGGTGGTAACACTGTCACTGGGTGCATTGTGTAAAAACACCAGATCTAAATCTGAACCATAACCCAGCTCATACCCGCCAAGTTTGCCATAGCCCACAATAAGAAAGCCATATTCACCTTCTTTCAGGTGCACTGGTGCGCCAAATTTGTCGGTTACCTGTCCCCAGGCTGACTTGAGTACAGCATGCAGCATTACTTCGGCCAATGCGGTGAGTTTGTCGCTGACCCGGGCAATAGGCAACGATCCCGAAATATCACTGGCAGCGATGCGCAATTGCTGGCTCAGCTTAAATTGCCGCCACTGTTCCATCAGTTGTTCTGTATCCTCAGGATCTACACGCAATAAAGCCTGACGAAGTTCGTCGGTATACTCGGCAAAACACAATGAAATATTGGTTTGCTGTTGCTGCAAGTATAGCGGGGTTAATAGTTCGTCCAACAACAAGGGGAAGCTACGTATTTGTTCGGTGATCCATTCACTGCGGGCACACAATTTTATGAGCTGTTTGAGTACGCTGGGATTTTCATGCAGTAGGTCTAAATACGTTGTTCGGCCGGTAATAGCACTTATCACACTGCATAGTCGGGGAAACAGAACCAGTGTTTCCCCTGGGCATTGCTTGAGCATAAAATACAGCAGTTCCGGAATGAGTTTAGCCAGCGTATCCTCGCCTTTCTGCCCAATTCTGTGGCGGGACAGATTTTGTCTGAAATCATTGAGTTGATTAAACAGGGCTTCGGCATTTTCCGGTGATAACTCAGGCGCAAACAGCGCTGAAAATTCAGGGCTCGTCATGGGCACTACCCAGGCGTCCTTGCAGCGCACAAACAATGCGTCCTGTTGCTGCTGTTCATCACCAGGCTCAGCAACCAGTTGATTAAACTGGTCGTGAATGCGTGTTGTTACCTGTTGCAAAGCATCTAAAAAATCTGTGTAACTAAGGTAACCCATCACCCGAGTGAGCACCTGTTGCGGCCAGGGTTCGTCTGGTAATAATTGGGTTTGTTGATCGTTAAATTGCTGCAATGTGTGTTCTGCTTTGCGCAGAAAATAGTAATCTTCAATAAGCGAATCGATGGATTCTTTGTCAATCAGCTTCAGTGCAACTAGCTGATGTAACACGATGAGTAACTGCCTGGATTGCAGGCGAGGCTCACGCCCACCATGAATAAGTTGAAAACTCTGCGCGAAAAATTCCACTTCGCGAATACCGCCCGGCCCCAATTTGATGTTGTTGGTTAGCTGGCGTCGACGCAGTTCTTTATTGATTAATCGCTTCATGTCGCGAATGGCATCCAACGTGGTAAAGTCGAGATACCGGCGATAAATAAACGGTTGTAAAATGCCTTCAAGTTGCGTCCGGTAAGGACAGGGTGGATTCAGTACACGCGCTTTGATCATCGCGTATCTTTCCCATTGTCGGCCCTGATCCTGATAGTAATCTTCCAGCGCGCCGAAGTGCGCAACCAGTGGCCCGCTTTCACCAAATGGACGCAGTCGCATATCAACCCTGAATACCTGTCCATCCACGGTGACCTTATTCAGGGCTGAAATCAATTTTTGTGCAAGTTTGGTAAAAAATTGTTGGTTTTCCAGTGGCTTGCGTGGATGGTCGGTTTCACCTTTGAAGGGGTAGGCAAAAATCAAATCGATGTCACTGGAGAAATTCAGTTCATGCCCACCCAGTTTTCCCATACCCAGAATCAGCATAGGTTGAGGGCCGTTTGGCCCTTGCGGTGTGCCATGACGTTCACACAGATGATCATATAACCAATGGTAGGCAGCCATAATTAAAGCGTCGGCCAATACACTCACCTGGGAGAGCGACACATCGATAGATTGTTGGTTGGTTAAATCCCGCCATGCCAGAGCAGCCATATGTATCTGGCGAAATTGGCGCAATACCTCGCATAGTTTAATTTCATTTTCTACGCCAGTAAGTTGTGATTTGAGTAACTCACATAATTGGGGAATGTCAGCATGCAGGTGCCACTGATGGGTAAGAATGTCCGCTAACCATTTTGGCTGAGCGGTAATTATCTCTCCCACAAACGGGCTTAATCCCAGCACGTGCCTGATGTCGTCCTGGTATTGTTCAATTATCGGGTAAGCCTGAATATTCGATGCAATTTTTTGCCACTGTAACTCAGCATTTTCCTGAATAATCGGGAATTGGGTTTTCTCAGTACTCATAATCACTTAGGATAATTAACCTGGATGGATGAAGTCTGGCACAAACCTGTGGCAGGCTCCAGCATCGAAGTACAAATTACCAAGCATGATATTGAGGTAAAACATGGAAACACTGGTTAAGTTAGTGCCGTTATCCCACGATCTGTGGGTGTATGTTGCGATTGATGTGGCATTGGCATTGTTGTTATTACTGGTGATGAAATGGACGAATCGCTCGCGCACCAGTGTGTCAGTGAGTGACGAACTGGGCGTGAAAGACAATTTTGCGTTTGGAATAAGCATTGCCGGAGGCATGTTGTCGCTTTGCATCGTGCTTAGCTCAGTGGTAGGGCGGCATGTGGGGCAGGGGTACGAAGAAGCCGCGCTGGGTATGCTGATGTTTGGGTTTGTGGGTATTCTGCTGGTGAAATTTGGTCGCTTCGCACACGACAAGATTGTGCTGGATGCGGTTGATACGCAACATAAAATCAGCGACCGCAGCGTGAGTGTCGCGCTCGTAGATGCGTCAAGTGTTGTCGCCAGTGCAATTATTCTGCGCAGTATGATGGAATGGGTAAATGGCAGTGACGTGAATGCCATTATCGCCATCGTCACCGGCTTCCTGGTGGTGCTAACTATTTTACTCATTATGACGCGTATTTATGAAATTCGGTACGCATTACAAAACCAGAATCATTCATTCCAGAGCGCCCTTGAGACTGGCCAACTGGCATTAGCAGTGCAGCACGCTGGAAATCTCTTAGGTGTAGCATTAGTTGTGTCTTCTGCTGGTGGCTTGCTTGAATACAATCCCGAAGGCTATGTGAGTAACATTACCGGCTGGCTGGTTACCAGTGTAGCGTTGGCATTATTGCTATGGATTTTGGTGGCGTTCAGTAAAAAAATGCTGCTTAGCGGTATGAATTATCAGCAGGAAGTGGATCAACAGCACAATGTTGGCGTGGCTGCTGTTGAGTTAACGTTGAGTATTGGCATGGCGCTTATTGTGAGTGGAGTGTTGAATTCATCTGCCGGATAAATCCGGTTGCCAATTGTGCGGCCGCCATATCAGCAGGTGGCTGACGCGTTTGTCGGATGATGTCTTCTTTATCTCGGCGGGAATGACGTTTTATCCAGGCTTCCAGTTTTAAAGCAGTAGATTTATCGGCTACTTCAAAGACGCACTCAAATTGAAGCGGGCCCTTACCTCTGAGGGCTTTTGCGCCACCTTTAATGTGCCCACTGTGTTGTCGCAACCGGCGTTCGGGTTGGTTAGTGATGCCGGTATAGTAAACCTGCTGCGCGGTGCTGAGAATGTAAACATACCAAACTGTCATGAATTGGCTCTGAACTACCTTTCACTGTTATACTTGCGCCACTAGTGTAACCAAATAGAAAAAAATGACACTTCCTGATTTTAGCAAAATTCGTATTCTTGTGGCCGGCGATGTTATGCTGGACCGATATTGGACCGGCGCCACGGCGCGCGTATCACCCGAAGCACCCGTGCCGGTGGTCAATATTAATAACATTGAAGACAGACCAGGCGGCGCTGCTAACGTTGCAATCAACCTGGCAACCCTGGGCGCATCAGTCACGCTAATGGGACTGGTGGGGCAGGACGACAACGCCAGTATTCTGCAAACGCGGTTAACCGGCTATGGCATCCAGTGCCACTTTACGTCCTGCGAGCAATTCGACACCATTACTAAATTACGGGTAATGAGCCGCAATCAACAACTATTGCGTATGGATTTCGAAAAGTCGTTTGCCAGTGTCGATAAATCGCCGTTGGAAGCGGAATTTGCTCACCAATTGGCACACTGTGACCTGGTTATTTTGTCGGATTATGCCAAGGGGACACTCAGCAATCCTCAGGCCCTGATACAGTTAGCCATTGAACAGGGCAAGCCAGTAGTGGTGGATCCCAAAGGCAGTGATTTCAACAAGTACAAGCACGCCACACTCATTACACCTAATTTATCGGAACTCAGCGCTGTTGTGGGTGAGGTAGACAACGAACAGCAACTGGTAGAGAAATCCAACTCGCTGTGCGAAAGCCTGTCTTTACGGGCTCTGTTAGTTACCCGCTCCGAACAGGGCATGACGTTATTCCAGCCCAATCAACCGGAATTCCATTTGCCTGCTAAAGCCAAAGAGGTATACGACGTAACGGGAGCGGGTGATACAGTAATTTCAACGCTTTCTGCTTGTATGGCTGCCGGTGAATCGCTGCAACAAGCTTGTGTACTGGCTAACTTAGCTGCCAGTATTGTAGTGGGTAAACTGGGCACCTCCACGGTATCCACAACCGAACTGGCAGTAGCTGCAGGTCAGCAATCTCAACCGGATGGCGGGGTGATGACCGAAGAGCAACTGGCAATTGCCATTGACGCAGCAAAACGGCGCGGAGAGCGTATTGTAATGACAAACGGCTGCTTCGATATACTGCACGCGGGCCATGTTTCCTACTTAGATGCGGCGGCAAAACGCGGTGACCGACTGATCGTAGCCGTGAATACCGATGCGTCAGTACAGGCGTTAAAGGGCCCTGGTCGTCCAGTGAACAACGTGCAACGCAGAATGGCTGTATTAGCCGGTTTAAGTGCGGTTGACTGGGTAGTCCCCTTTAGCGAGGATACACCGGAACGCTTAATCAGCCGATTACTACCCGATGTACTGGTAAAAGGCGGCGATTATAAGGTGGAAGACATCGCGGGTGGTAAAGCCGTGATCCAAAATGGTGGCGTAGTAGAAGTGCTTCACTTTGAGGAAGGCGTGTCGACGACAGGCATTATTGAAACCATAGTAAAACGGCAGAGTTTCGAACAGAAGTAATGGCATCAGGGGCGAAATAATCGCCCCTGATTCGTTGTGTCAGTGTGAATTTCGTCGCTGAGATAATGCACAAGCGGTCTCTTTAGGATAAGCTTAACCAAATTGCGCGCAGGCGCCTCATGAAACATTAGCGGTAGTAGCAATCAATGTACGAAAGTTATTATGGACTTAACTCAAAGCCGTTTCAGCTAACTCCGGACCCGGCTTTCTTTTTCGCCAGTAAATGGCACAAGCGGGCCATGTCTTATCTGCAATATGGATTATCGCAGGCAGAGGGCTTTATTGTTATCACCGGGGATATTGGTACTGGTAAAACCACCATCGCGAACAGTTTGCTGGACGACATCGAGAGCGATATTGTAGCGGCACAGATAGTCACGCCTAAGCTGTCTCCGGATGAGCTGGTTAAAATGGTGGCGGCTAAGTTTGATATTGATGTCGCCGGCAAAACCAAAGCGGATATATTAAAAGATCTGGAAAACTTTTTGTTTTCATTGAGCAAACAAGGCAAAAGAGCACTGTTGCTGGTGGACGAAGCGCAAAACCTGCCGCTGGAAACGATTGAAGAGCTGCGCATGTTGTCTAACTTTCAGCAAGCCGGTAAGCCATTGTTGCAAAGCTTCTTGTTGGGTCAGGAAGAACTCCAGCCTATCTTACGTGCGCCGAATATGGAGCAATTTCGCCAGCGAATTGTCGCGTCCTGTCATTTAGCACCGCTAACCCTGGAAGAAGTGCAGTCTTACATCGAATATCGCTTACAGCACGCGGGCTGGAAGGGGACTCAATTGTTCTCTGCTGAAGCCTACGAGCACATCTACAAATTTACTCGTGGTGTCCCCAGAAAAATCAACACGCTGATGGATCGCATCCTGCTGTACGGATTTTTGGAAGAGCTTGAGGTGTTGGACGAAAAAGCCGTAGACGCGGTAATCGACGAAGTTCGCGAAGAAATGTTTGTGCCTGATGAGCCTGTAGCTGCGGAAGAACCCGCTGCTGAAAGCCAGCCGGTTAACGAGGAAAGTAGTCAGCCAGGCAAACCGCAGCGTTTAATCACGCCTAATGGCAATGAAGTAAAAGATGCGGAATATTACAAAGCCATGCTGGGTGAGCTGGTAGATGCACTGGACGATGCTATTAGCCATAAAATTAAACTGACTCAGTACATCGATAAGTTGCTTAAGAAAAAGTATCGTACTTACGTCAGACTGAAATCGGATGATGAATAAAATAAAAAGGGCACTTAATTAAGTGCCCTTTTTTGAGTTGTAAACCACTAACGACCGTTAGTTTGCATTCTGTAGGTCAGGCCCAACGTGATGCGGGTCTCGTTTAGGGTGAATGCAGGGGTAGTTAAATCCCGATTGTCTTCGTTATCCATATACCGGAGCTCCGCATTTACCGATAATCCTCGTGATAACTGGTTACGCACACCTAAAGTGTAAACCTTGTTATTAGATTCACCTTCCGTACCATTCAATTCAGTATCAAATATGGAGTATTGTGCTCGGGCGTACAGGCTGCTTCTTGCACCAGCTTGCAGACTGGTATTCATGCCGATTACTTTTTGGATTTGCTGACGGTTGTTTTCACTGTAGGTAGTGTCGATATACCTGGCGTCAAACGACACTCGCAGTTTGCGCTTCTGGAAACCCAGCGTAGAGCTCAACTGGCGACGCAGTACAACTTGCTCTGTTACTTCAGAAATGACCTCAGTAAACTGCACAGCCTGTTC
This sequence comes from Aestuariibacter sp. GS-14, assembly GCF_006494365.1. Classification (GTDB taxonomy): domain Bacteria; phylum Pseudomonadota; class Gammaproteobacteria; order Enterobacterales; family Alteromonadaceae; genus Alteromonas; species Alteromonas mangrovi. Next base: position 545,107 of record NZ_VHIP01000001.1, on the reverse strand, counting down.
TCCGGGCTGTAACTCGTAGTCCAGACTATCGGGCTGGAAACAATCGATAATATCAACCGCACCTGCAGGACATACAAACGTGCCAGCGTCAGCAAAATCAAACAATAAGCTTGAATAAGTTGTTGTACTCTCCTGATATGACACGGATGCTCTGGCAGCACGAGTACCATAATTGAATGTCAGGCTACCTGACTCACCGTAATAACGGCGGCCATAGTCGCCCGAAATGCTGGTTCGGGGAGAGAATTGCCATTGCGTTGATACGCCAATAAACGTCTCGCCGTCGTCATTGCCGTCAGTAGAAATTTTGTTTGCGGTCACGGTAAAAAAACGACCCGCTGCAGGACGGTAATTTAAGCCGACGCCGTAAGTGTTGAAACGTTGAAACTGACCATCGAACAAGCCAAAACCGCCCGATAGCTGACCCTCTGTTTCAAATTCTTCGTGAGTAGCAGTAACGACCAGGCCAAAGTCACCATACAGGTTGTAGCCAATTTGACCGTTGGCAGACTGAGATTCAAAAAAACCAAAGTCCTGACGGTCAATTTTGCGGTAATTTGCGCTGGCGTTCCAGTATGCATCGCGGAACCAGTCGCCGTTAGCCAGAACCAATGTGGCTGAGGCACCTTTTGAATCAATGCCGGTATTTTGGTTAGCTAATTCATCATCGGTTAGTGATGCATCACTCTTGGCCTGATAATAACGGCCACTGATACTGACATCTGCAAAATCGTTACGGGCTACAGCCAGTGCAGCACCAATACTGTGAGTGGTTGTTTTGGTCAGGTCCTGGTTATTCAGCAGAAAATCTGACGACGTGTAAGAGCCTGGTCTTACAGACTGATAACCTTGTGAACCTTGGGCAAAAATCTGAAAAACGTTATCAATAACGTTTAGCGTGCCGTTATATGTAAATTCAGTAAAGCTATCAGAGCGGCTACCGGCATCTAATTCAAAGCGCTGATACAGATGCGTAGCGGCAACGTTTGCATTTAACTTGTTGCTGATATAACTGGCCACCACTGTTGGAGAAATTTGCAGCGTATCTCTGTCTTCATAGCGGCCCGGTGTATCATCAGACGAATCAAGTGACTGATGTACCAATGACGAGTTTACTGAACCGGTAATTTGCACATCGGCTACCGATGCGGTACTGAATACTGCCGCGCATAGCGTGGCGATAAGTGCCGGGCGAAATTGTTCAATCCTTTCCACAAGCTATCCCTTATCGCTGATTAATCACGAGGTTCACTGCCGTAATAGTAACCGTAGTTACCGTTCTCGGCACTTTCGTTAACCGCTTTATTTACTACAAAGCCCACCGCCATGTCGGGGTTCAAACGGTCAACAATAGAGTTGATGTCGTTCAGCTTTGTACGGCCTTCTTCGGTTACGATTACTGCTTGTCCGGCAAAACTCGCCAATACAGCAGATTCGTTGATACCAATCAGGGGCGGTGTATCGATTATTACAATACGATCAGGGTAGCGGTTAGAAAATTCATCAATCGTATAGGCCATTCGTTCACTGGCCAGCAATTCAGTAGACAAATGGTGGGTTTGCCCCGCAGGGATGATTCTCAACTTATCAACGTTAGTGCGATACAACACATCGGCAATGTCTTTGTCTTCATCAAGCAGGTATTCCATTAACCCGTCCTGATGATCTACACGGAGTGTGCGGGTTACATTGGGTTTTAATACGTCTGCGTCTACCAACAATACGGTTTTGTCTTGCTCGGAAGCAATACTCAAAGCCAGGTTAATTGCAGTGAACGTTTTACCCTCTGAAGGTCTGGCACTACTCACCATGATAATGTTGCTGTTATTCAGGGTTTTAGACAATGCGCCAAAGGCATTTTTAAGCAGTTTACGTTTAATTTCACGGTATTCTTCGTTGATTAACTTACGGGCATTGTTAACGGATACAAATCCACGTTCATCAAGACTCTTAAGGTCCAGTGTCAGTGTTTTTACGCCGCCGTGACCATCAGTGTCGTCATTGTCATCAGCCGTGACAGCAACAGTAGCGTTCTGCTGAACGGGTTGCTCTTTAACAGCCGGCGCCGCAGCCTGCTGTGCTTGTTTTTCCAGCGTGCGTTCTATGGTCGACGCTTTGGCTGGCTCAGGTTGCTCTGCCGCCTGAGCTGCTTGTTCTGCTTTGCGCTTTTCTGCCGCTTCTTTTTGCTTCTGTAAGGCTTTTTCAATGCTGTTACCCATTATAAGAACCTCTCTACTAAATTAACGTGGGCAATTTCAGCGGCAACCAAAACAGCATACATAGATATAATCGCACCTGACGAAAGAATAAATACAAATACTCTGAATCGATTTTTGCGTTGTATTTGCTTGAGGTTCAGGTGAGTAACTGCACCCAGAACCGGGAACGATGTGAGTTTGGTCAACTGGCTGCCACGCACCAATACAGGGCGGAGCTGACTAATAATAAAGGCCAATCCAATACCTACACCAAAACCTAATACCAGAATACCCGTGTAGAACATCAGGCGTTTTGGACCCGTTGGCTGGTCAGGTACAAGTGGCGGTTCAATAGTGCGGAATTGCAGTTCTTCAGACGATACGTCAGCACGACGAGACAACTCAGCCGCTTCTTTACGCTGTAACAATTCTTCGTATTTTTGTTTGGTAATACCATAGTCCCGGTTTAGTGCAGTAGACTCTGCTTCGATTTGTGGCACAAGGTCAATCTTGTTTTTGAGTTCCTGGATTCTTGCGTTGTAATCCGTTTCGCGTACCTTTAACGAGGCAATCTGACCTTCAACCCGGCTGATTTCCAGCTTGATTTCGGTTGCAAGTGGACTCAGGTTTGCAGTGTCATCCTCGCCACCGGATTCACTGAAGAATGCCTGGATTTCGTCTTGTCTGGATTTTTCCAACGACGCAAGCAGGCTTTGTGCTTCAATAACATCGGGGTGCTTATCGGTGAAACGCAGTCTTAACTGATCGATTTGTTCTTCCAGCGTTTTGATACGTTCATCATAGCGGGTGGTAATGACCGGTGCATCAGAAGAGCCCTGACGAACATCAAAGCCGTCTGTTAGCTTGCCACTGCTCAATTGCCCTTTTAACGAGGTAACCTGTTGCTCGAGCTCTCTGATTTGCAGCTTAGTCGCATCCAGTTCACGCGAAACACCTTGAAGATTCGAGTAAAACGACCCCTGTACCGGCAGAATATCATTGTAACGACGCTGGAAGTCTGCCAGGCGTTGTTCAGCCTCTACCAGGCGAGTTTCGTACTCAGCAATTTGCTCTTCAAGGAAGCGACTGGCCGTATCGGTATCGCGTCGGTTATTACCCAAACTGCCTTCCACAAATAAATCCAGCGTTTCCTGCACTACACGTTTCGCCAGCTCAGGGTCTTTGTTGGAATAGGAGATCGTATAGATATTATTTCGACCCGTACGATTGAGCTTAATACTGTTACTCAGGTTAGTAATTAACCGGCTATAGGCATCTGCGTTATTAACCGTAATATCCAGGTCGGATTCACGCGCAATAATCTCAACGTTCGAGCGGCTCAACAGGGTTTGAGCCATCATAGCAATTTCCTGCTGCGGGTTAGTTTGTATTGCGAGGCCGCTCAACAAAGGTTGAAGCATTGAGCGTGTGTCTACAAATACCACCGCTTCCGACTTATATACATCGGGCATCATGGCTATATAACCAAAGCCAATCGGGCAGATTAACCATGAGCAAAGCATGATGTAGCGTTTTTTAAGCCAGATTCCCCGAATATAATCGAGGACCATTTCAATTGTTTGTTGCAATTCCTGCATGTTTTTGTCCGTTTACCGCTCGAGAGACTTAAATAGAAACATCTTGTTTCTAGAACCAGGCTTCAGGAATAATCACAATGTCACCTGGCAGCATGTCGACATTCTTACTGATGTCACCATCGCTGATCAGGTCTTCAATCGCAATCTTGTAAGTCGTTTGACGGCCGTCAACAACGCGTATCAGTTTGGCGTCGTTACCATCTGCAAACTCAGTGAGTCCACCTACCGCGATCATAAGATCGAGTAAAGTCATGTGTTCGGTATAGTTTATAGCGCGCGGATTAGTGGCTTCACCAATTACGCGAACTTGTTCACTGAGTGGACCAGAGAACCCGTTAACACTAACGGTAACGCGAGGATTGTTGATGTAGGTGGATAGCTTTTCTTCGATTTCCCGGGCCAGCATAGTGGGTGTGCGGCCGGATACATCTAAGTCTTCTACCAGAGCAGTAGTAACTTTACCGTCCGGACGAACAATAAAGCTGCCGGAAATTTCAGGGTTTCGCCAAACGAAAATAGTCAGACTGTCGCCTGGGCCGATCAGGTATTTATAATCGTTTACGTCCGTTGTTAATGAAGGGCGGGTGGTTGCCTGGGGCAAGTTACTTGTACCACTACATCCCGTCAGTAAAGTTCCCAGTGCGGCTGCAACGAGTAATAACCTGGTATTTACCTTATCCATGCTTCTCTATCCTGTGCGTACTAAATCAAGTCCAGTGACGACTATTACCTGTCTGATTTTTTTATATTTCAGGCAGGAAATGCGCCTGTTAATTTAATTTTAATTACTAATATAAAGCGATAGTGTGCGATTAGTCTATCTCAATCGCAAAAATTGTCATATGATAAATCCCAAACGCAGGAATTGCGGCACTCAACAGACTTAGTAAAAGACAATATGGCAGTTGCAAAGAACAGACAAAATAAGCGCTCCAACGCGTTAGTAATCACTGAAGCGTTGCTTGTTTCATATGTGGGTTACATCACCAGTTTCATTCTTGTCCAGTTGGACCTGATTACTGAACCAAGTATCGAAAATCTCACTATTAACATCTTTCTTGTAACCTTGGCAGTGTTGTTGTGCTCGCTGTCAGTGGGTTTGTACGAAGCAAAATTACGCGAGACATTCCGGGGCATTATCAGACGTATTTTTGTAAGTCTTGGTATCAGTTATTTTATTGTTGAAGTGCTTACCGGTACCGTGTTTTCCAGTCTGGACATGCATTCGTATTACCTGCCCACCGCAATCTGCCTGAATATCATCGCGTTAGTGTTTTTCCGCTACTTTACCAATCGCCTGGGATTGCTCGGACTCGGTCGCGTTCGTTTGGTGGTGCTGGGTGCAGGCGAACGGGCGTCTATTATCGAAAAGCGCATGCGTCGGGACGTTGACCGTTTGGGTTTCGAACTGCTCGGCTTTATACCTGTACCCGGTGACAACCGCGAAGACGGTATAAAGAACGAAAAGATCATTCATGTCAAGGTAGACGAAAATCTGCGTAACTTTGTGATTGAGAACGACATTGAAGAAATTGTCATTGCGTGTGATCAACGCCGTGGCACATTGCCAATTGAAACGCTGTTCGATTGTCGTTTGCGTGGCGTTGAGGTTACAGATCTGCTCGATTTTATGGAGCGGGAAACCGGCCAGATTGCTGTGAATCTGATGTACCCAAGTTGGGTTATTTACTCTAACGGTTTCCATTCTCAAAACTACCTGCGCGACGCACTTGATTACAGTATGAATGCTGTTTTAGCATTTTTTGTGTTGTTTTTCGCCTGGCCATTCATGCTAATTACTGCGTTGATTATTTACCTGGATGACGGACACCGCACTGGAACATCAGTGTTTTATAAGCAGGAACGGGTAGGGCAAAACGGTAAACTGTTTAAAATCATTAAGTTCAGAAGTATGCGTCCGGATGCAGAGAAAGATGGTGCAAAATGGGCGTCTAAAAACGATGACAGGGTGACACGAATTGGTCACTTTATCCGTAAATACCGTATCGACGAACTACCACAGCTAATTAACGTGTTCCGCGGTGAAATGTCTTTCATTGGTCCGCGTCCCGAGCGCCCGGAGTTTGTTGAGCAGTTAGTGAAAGAAGTGCCGTATTACAATCAGCGTCACAATGTGAAGCCTGGACTGGCGGGGTGGGCACAACTCAACTATCCGTATGGCGCCAGCGTTGAAGACTCCATGGAAAAGCTCAAGTTTGATCTGTATTACGTAAAACACCAGAGTTTGTTGCTCGATATTCTGATTCTTATCCGCACCGTTGAAATTGTGTTATTTGGCAAAGGCAGATAAAGATGAGTGCGCCTTTATTAGATAAACGCCTGAATGCGATGACGGTAGACGTTGAAGACTATTTTCAGGTATCGGCATTTGAGTCGGTATTAAAACCGTCAGACTGGTCATCTATTCCATTACGTGTGGAAGAAAATACTCACCGCCTATTGGATGTGTTTGCTGAACACGATGCCAAATCTACGTTTTTTACGTTGGGTTGGGTTGCGCAACGATGCCCCAATCTAATTAAACGCATAGTTGCTGAAGGGCACGAGCTTGCCAGTCATGGATTAAACCACCGCCGGGCAACTACCATGACCCGTGAAGAGTTTATAAACGACGTGAAAACCAGTAAGGATATTCTGGAAGACGCGGGTGGTGTTGCGGTGAAGGGCTATCGTGCACCGAGTTTTTCTGTAAATGACAACAATCAGTGGATTTACGAAGTATTGGTAGAGTTAGGTTTTGAATATTCATCCAGTACCTACCCGATTTCGCACGATTTATATGGTGTGCCAGAGTGGCCTCGGTTTAAATATCAGCGGCCTGAAGGCATCACTGAGATCCCAATTCCTACCATTAAAAAGAACGATAAGAATGTAGGCATTGGTGGCGGTGGGTACTTCCGGTTATACCCATATTGGCTTTCCCGCAAGCGTATACAGGCTTTCATGGAAACGGAAACCGCACCGTACAGCTTTTATTTCCATCCGTGGGAAATTGATCCTGACCAACCCAAAATAGCCAACGCACCGATCAAATCCAAGGTTCGGCATTATATTAATCTTGGGAGAATGGAAGGCAAGCTGAAACGCCTGCTTCTAGACTATCGTTGGGGCACCATGGCCGATGCCTACGAATTGAAGTAAAGGACGCAGTATGCAGGAGCAGTCAGTCACAGGCAGTGGACACCGTCCCCCTTATTTATCTTTTTCCGCTGTTACTGTGCTTATGGCCGCCGTGTTGGTTGGCTGGGCGCTGGTGTTTTATCGTGGTTTAAGCTCTGCGGTTACCATCTGGTATAACTCCGATATTTTCAATCATTGTATGTTTGTGTTGCCTGGTGCGTTCTATCTTATGTACCTTAAGCGCGACTCATTATTAAACAGGCCTATTAAACCGAATTTGTGGGCGCTTATTCTGGTAGTGCCATTGGTCGCGTTATACGCTGTTGGCTTAGCCGGTGACGTACAATTGTTTATGCACGCGGCTATGTTCGCGTTACTGCCGGTGTTGTACTGGTTTGTATTAGGCACTCGAGCTGCCCGCACTATTCTGTTTCCACTTGTGTTTATCTTGTTTTGTATTCCGCTGGGCGAAGAGTTAGTGCCGTATTTGCAGCAGATTGCTGCTACTTTTTCGGTACAACTGCTCGAATTAAGTGGCGTACCGGTTTACCGCAGTGGTTTATATATCGAAATTCCAAAAGGCAGATTCCTGGTTGCAGAGGCTTGTTCCGGCATTAGCTTTTTTATTGCATCTTTAGTTATAGGTAGCCTTTATGCCTATCTAAACATGCAAGCGGTATGGCGTCGGGCTACGTTCGTGCTGCTGTCTATTCTGTTTCCCGTGGCGGCAAATATAGTGCGTGTATACGGCATTATTATGATTGCACACATGTCTGATATGAAATACGCAGTAGGTGCTGATCACCTTATTTACGGTTGGTTTTTCTTCGCATTTGTGATCATTTGCCTGCTCGCACTAGGTGAATTCATTCGAGAGCGCTCCTCTGCATCGGATGATAAGGCTGATGTATCAGCATCGGAGTGTGTTACTAACAGTGCTTCCGATAAAGTGTCTACCGGCACATTACGCCACTATGCTCGCTCAGGAATGGCAGGATTAACGCTTGTATTCGTGTTTGCTGCAGTGTGGTTCCAGTTTATTGCCCAGGCGCTGCCGTCATCCAGCGGCACTGAGTACCATTTTGATCGCGGCAATCAGTATGTTGTCGAGAGCAATGCGGTTGAACGCTTGCCATGGCAGGCTAAATACCGCCGTCCCGCCACCGAGCGTTATCTGGTAATAAATCCAGTTACGGGCGCTGATATTACGGTATACCAGGCTTTCTATGCCGCAGGCCAGGGCGAATTGATCAGTTCAATAAACCGTTTCTACGATCAGGATAACTGGACAAAAGTTGAGGATATACCGGTTTCTACTCCGGATAGTCCCTATGCAATGGAAATCATCTCTTCACCAACGGGGCAATTGCGTTTGCTGGCATACTGGTATGTACTGGAGAAAACCACTTTTGCCAGTCAGCGGGATACCAAAATTGCGCAAATCGCCAGTACGCTGGCTGGTGAAGCCTCTCACGGTGGTGTAGTCGCTGTCTCTGTTGAAGTTGAGCGCCGCCAGCTTGCCGCCCAGCAACAACGTCTGAGTCAATTCATTACAGATCATTATCAACAATTCAGTAAAGACGTCAGGCTGGGAGATTAGTTAGTTGCCTGGCCGACCGGATTGCCGAACGGATTGCCACCGGCCTTGTTCAAAGCAGCTCGAACTGCCGGTCTGAAATCTGGCGGAAAACGCTCGATTAGCATTAAGGTTTGCTCTGGTGACAGCGACTCGGTGCTGTGATTACTGACAACACTTGCACCGCCGCCGTTTCGACGCCGGATGCGCTTGTTGGTATAGTTGTTTGTTATTACCACATTTTGCGTAGCCGGAAAGCGGTATTCAATGCTGTTGGGATAGTTGTGGTACTGCAATATCCAATTACCAATCACTTGCGTGCCCGGTGAGCTTTCCAGCGTGATACCGGCATCCGCATAGGGATGTGCGTTATTTGCATGCACAATCCAGTTATGTTTAATGGTGCCACCCTGGTTACCTTTATCGGCCATACCATATCCAATTCCCCGGTCACTATTAATGATCACATTGTTTTCAACAGTGATATGGGCACTGTTGTACCATAAGTGAATCGCATGTTCGGCAACTCTTCGCGCTGGGCTGGCAATGCCGTAAAACTGGTTATTGTGTATTTGCCAGTGCTGGCCGAGGTGCAGATCTATTCCCCCAATATAGTATTGGGGTCCTATACCGGCTGAATAGGCAAAGGTACAGTGTTCAACAACACCGAAATCGGCTGCTTCCGGATAACCCGGTTTATGGCTGACTTTTAACAGTTGCTCGAAGCTGTCTTTTAATATGCAGCGCGATAAGTACACATAATCTGCGTTGTTTTCGCCGGCCACCTGAATGATGTGATTAGGCGCTTGCTCGGCCGTAATACCAATAAAACTAAAATGCGAAGCGTTGATTCTGAATAAGCTGAATACGGCACTGGTCTGTTTCATGCCTGGCCCTCGTAACACTACATCAGCAGGGTTTAGCGATTCAGATTGCAAGGTTATATGTGACGCATTGATCAGTATGGGTTTGGTAATGGAGTACAGTCCAGAACGAAGCTGAATGGTAGTATTCCCCCCTTGTCGATTCGCTTCGTTTATCGCGGCGTAGAGTTGCTCAGCGTTTTCAATAGTGAGTTGTCTTTCGGCTGCCAAGGCCTGAGCTTGACATGTCCACAGAACCAAAGTGCCTAGCAAACCAGGAATTAAATAGCGCCAGCATGCATTCATGAGTCTGACGCTTTTCGACTTCCCAATACCTTCGCGGGGTTACCTCCTACTATGGCATAGTCGGGCACCTCAGATATCACCACGCTTCCCGCTGCAACGACACATTTTTTACCGATGTTTGCCATCACCAACGCGCCGTTGCCTATCCAGGTGTCCTCACCTACAACAACCTGCGTAAATTGACCGCCTTGATCTTTAAGCGGCGTGTCCGGATCTGAAAAATTGTGCTGTCCTTTTCCACTCATAATGTGAACACCACTGCCTAACAGGCAATTGGGCTGAATTCGACACATACCAATATTGCATTGCGGCCCGATATACACACCGCTACTGATGTGGGTGCGGTGTTGGGAAAACAATGTTCCGAAACCGATCACCGTGTTCTGGCTGGTTTCTCGAAAAATCAACCGGTAAAACGCAGCTCTGTAATAAACCCCTAACAGGCCCGGCAATAAACTCAGTAGTTGTGACCAACTGGTGGTGGCCTGATCTTTTCCCATCAGCGCAGATTGTAAAGTAAATCCCAGCCAGCATGGCAACGCCAACAGCATAAATAGCATGCGAAGCGTGGATTTTATGAGTGATTTCAAAGTTATAGTTCCTTCGTTTCCGGCAGCAACGTTAAAAGCGTCTGGAGCTTTCCTTGCCAGGAATAATGTTCTGCAATGGTGTTTATGGCTGCTTGTCTCAGGCGCAGATAGGTGTCCTGGTTGTCCATGAGTAATTCAATGGCATTAAACATACTGGCAGGGTTATCGCCCAGTAAAATATTTTCGCCCTCTGAATACACTATGCCTTCTGCACCCATTGACGTGGCAACCACCGGCAGCCCACAGGCAAAAGCTTGTAGTATTTTGTTTTGAATCCCTCTGGCAATACGGAACGGCGCAACAAACACGTTACTTTGGTGAAAGTAGGGCAGGATGTCATCAACAAACCCAGTCACCGTTATGCCTTTTGTGTTGCCGAGCTGCTGAATGTCAGCAGTAGGGTTCATGCCTGCAATGGTGAGCGTTGCCGTTGGCCATTTGGCTAACACCGACGGCCAGACATGTTCATTAAACCACATCATTGCGTCTACATTGGGCGCATAATCCATCACGCCTGCAAATAATAATTTGGGCACATCTACCGCTGGTATGCTGGCTGCAGGATGAAACTCCGCAGGATCAATGCCATTTCCAATGGTAACCACGTTAGCCTTAATCGACGGATTTTCTGTTTTAAACATTACCGTTTCTGGTTCTGCCACAAAGAAGCAGGCGTCAAAGTTGTCGCCAATGCGTTTTTCCAGACGCCGGATACAATGTGCTTCCCTTTTATATACCCAATTCATGGGGAAGCGTGCCGCGTTGGTATATTGATCCCATTTATTGGAATCCATATCCATAAAATCCATGATAAGCGTGGGTTTCTCTGCGAGTGTTGGTAATACCGAAGACCGAAATACGTATCCGGCCATGCTTGACGCTGTGCAAATCACCGCGTCTATCTGGCCCGTTGCCAGAAGCTGGTCAACCTGATGTTGCAAAGCAGGGCAGTAGAAGTGTGCTTCGCTTAATGAAGCGTTGCGGAACATGCCATTGGCGTAGCGCAACAACTTATTCCCCAAAGGCGAATACAATGTCGCACAGCCGTACTGTGATTCGAGCTGTTGAAAATACGATTCATCTGTATCGTTTTCCATTGGCGCAGCCACGGTAATGGCAATACCTTGTTGACGCAAAAAATTAATCTGATGGAATGAGCGTAACTTCTCGCCTTTATTGGGCGGGAATGGGACGCGCTGAGCTAAGTAAAGGCAGTGCAAAAGAGGTCCTTGTTCGAAACGCTTTCATTCAGTCGTGCTAGTGTATTACGCTTTATTATGAATAAAAAGGCACAATATCTGTTGGTTTTTCTTAATATTAAGATATCAAATTAGATTGACTCGCAGGTTCGCTGCCGAACATCAATTCTGTAGTTATGTGCCATTGGTATGACAACAGTTTTCTTCGGCAATTACTGTTTACACCTGATGGGGCCAAGGGTATTCTGCATCTATAATTTTGTATTAACAGAAGTTATAGCTGGAGTTCACATTGAAAACCCTGGTGCTCAGTCAGAATTTTCCCCCAGCGTCGGGTGGAAGTGGCCGATGGTTTTGGGAACTCTATTCCCGCTTAAACAATAATTACCTGGTAGTTGCCGATCTGCAGCCCAATGCATCAGACTTTGATGCGCAGTCTTCGTTACCTATAGAACGTATGCCGCTTTACAGTCCGCAATGGGGGCTGGCCAGTCTGGATGGACTTAAATTTTATTACCGGAGTTACCGACAGTTACGCCGGTTAATAAAAACACATCACATCGACATGATTCATTGTGGGCGTGTCCTTCCTGAAGGTCTGATGGCATTTTTTCTCAATAAAACCATGGGTATTCCCTACGCTTGTTATGTTCACGGGGAAGACCTTGAAGCCAGCGCTCTCTCCCGCGAGTTGAATAGCCTGACGAAAATGGTGATGCGTAGCGCCAGTAAAATTATCTGCAACAGCCACAACAGCGCCGCTATTGTTGAACGCGTAGACAGTAGTGTTATGTCCAGGGTAGTTGTAATGCATCCTGGCGCAGATACCAATAAGTTTGTGCCGGCAGCACAGACTGATAGCGAGTTTTTATCTGCCATGGGCTGGCAGGACAAACAACTTATTCTTACTGTGGGGCGTCTGCAGGCGCGTAAAGGTCAGGATAAAATGATTGAGGCCATGCCTGATATTCTGAAAGTGTGTCCACAAGCGCATTACGTGATCATTGGCCATGGAGAATGCGAATCCCTGTTACGGGCTACCGTGGAGCGGTTAGGACTGCAAGAGCACGTGGACATTCTGACGCAATGTGACGATACCACCATGATAAAATGTTATCAGCACTGCGAAGTATTTATACTGCCAAACCGTACAGAAGGGCAGGATATTGAAGGGTTTGGTATGGTACTTGTAGAGGCTCAGGCATGTGCGAAGCCCGTAATAGCCGGAAACTCAGGTGGTACCAAAGAAACCCTTATTCCGGGGCAAACCGGTGAGATTGTGGATGCCACGGATTTGAATAACCTGAGTAATACCGTGGTTAAATTTTTACAGTCACCGACGCTGGCTAAAGCATATGGCCTAGCGGGGCGCAAGCATGCGGTAAGTCAGTTTGACTGGGAAAATGCGGCCAAGCGGGCAACTTCGGTGTTCAGCGATATAGCAAGTCGGTAAGGCGCGCCGTAAACTGTAAATAATTAACAAAACTCAAGAAAAGATTTTTGATTTTAGCGTGAATGTGCTTTTATAACTTACTGAAATTTGTACTGGTATTTCCTTTCTTACAGTAACTGAGGTCATTCTGGCAATGTCAGGGGCTGGCAATATAACGGAGTAAGTCATGACTGTTGCCGTATTGGTAGCATCCAATAATCAGGTAAGTGAAACCTTTGTACGCCGGCATATCGATATGTTGGGTAGTGACGGTATTGTGATTTATGGTGGCAGTACCCCATTCAAAATGGAGAGTTATGTGCCTTCTATGGTGCACAAACTCACTTATCGTGTTAAAAAGGTAATGGGTATCGCCAGTGATTATTACGATTACACTTTGGCGCATTTGTTAAAGTCGAATAATGTGCGTTGCTGTTTTGCTGAATTCGGACCAATTGGCGTGGGTGCATTAAACGCATGTGAACAGTTGGGCATCGACCTGATTGTGCATTTCCATGGTTATGATGCGTTCAAGTACGATGTTATCGCACACTACAAGTCACATTACGCCAGACTTTTTAAAGTGGCTAAAACGGTAATATCAGTTAGCTCATCGATGACAGAACAATTAGTCTCATTGGGCTGTGAACCCGGTAAAATTAAATACCTTCCATGTCTTCCATACAATGATTTTGGCGAGCATCAGTATCAGAATTCGGGGCAGCACCTGCTAACTGTGGGTCGGTTTGTAGAGAAAAAAGCGCCATGGCTAACATTGTTAGCATTTCAGCAAGTGTTACAAGTTTGTCCCGACGCCACACTTACCATGGTAGGGGATGGCCCCTTGTTGCCGGTTTGCAAGAGCATTTGCGACACCCTGAAAATTCCCAATGTGCAATTCACTGGTGCCAAAACTCACGATGAAGTTGCTGAGCTAATGCAGGAAGCTACCGTGTATGTTCAGCATTCTGTGGTGAGTAGTGATGGTGACCGCGAGGGCACACCTGTATCAGTTTCTGAGGCCATGTTGGGTGGCTTGCCCGTTGTGAGTACGCGGCACCAGGGAATTGCCGATCTGATTGAAAACGGCAAAACGGGCTTTTTAGTTCAAGAGCATGATATAACTGAGATGGCGAATAAGATAGTCGCGTTACTCAATGATTCTGTTCTGCGGGCACAGCTGTCAGTGTCAGGTAAAATGGCCATAGAATCCCTTAAACGAGAGATTGGTGAAGAAGCATTTTTTGCCATGCTTCGCCACCAGTATGCTTAGGTTTTTGTGCGCACAATAGACTGAATCTACTCGCTTTTTCCCAAACCGAGCAAACGCTTTAGTTTGGTTTTGCGATATTCCGCATCGGCCTTTTTCTGCGCCAGTCTATGCTCTTCCTCAAATTGCTTGGTGAGGTTTGACCAAATGTCAGGCCCGCCATATCGCTTTACCCGCTCGGCATAAATATCGGCAAAGGGTTTCAGCAACGCATCTGCACCAGAGTAAATACCGCGGAACAGACTCTTAGTAAAGTGAATAAACACGATGTCAAACTCACCGTTAATTTTTACTTTGCCATCCACCAGTTCGCGTTTACAGTCGATCAGATTCCAGTTCCCCACGTTGCAACCGCGGTGACGAACAGATTCGACACCCTCGAACCGGGTTGGCAGAATATCCAGATAACGCTGGTCGGCAAAATAACCTTCTGAGCTATTATTTTCGCAATGAAATAAACAGCATTTTGCCCAGTATTCCATGGCAGGTATACCCGCCTTTGACGCTGCGACGAATCCTGCGTTGTACATGCCATCCAAAAAGTTCAGCTGAAAGCCGTGGGGATCGATAGTGGGGTCTGAACAACGCATATGGGGGGTGAGTAAGACACTGGATGTATCCAGTAAATCAAATAAAAACTGAAAGTTACTGAAGAAGTTCAGATCGCAATCAGCGCAAATGACTTTGTCGTAGGTATTCAACAAGTGGCGTGTAAGCACGGGTTTCATTGACCAGCGCAAATAGTCGGGATTCTGATTTTCGTATTTATCGAATATCGCTTTACCCAAGCCATCCTGGCACAGGTCTACGTAACTTGTTACAAATAAATTGTCTTTCTGATGAAGTGCTAATTCTTCCTTATTTGCTGAGTCAGAAATCATGACATGTAAATGAATGTCAGCATCAAATTGCTTCAGAGATTCGTGAAGCGATAGCACATATGGTAAGAAGTTATAGGTGCAGATAGTGCAAAACGTTTGATTCATTGCGGTTCCTTTAACGCTTTATTAATCGTTTGAACAGAGCTTTGTAAAAGCGTTTTCGCAGAGGCGAGCTAAAAGGAGGCATGAGGAAATCCCATACACTCATATGTTGTTTATTTGCTATCCACTCGTCTATCATCCAATCGTGCTGAAGAGGTGAGCTGGTTCCTGGCATTTTCCTGTCCATTGCTGCTTTTACTACCGCGTTGTACTCGGCAAACCGGGCATCCAGGCGCTCTTTATCGCGCTTTAAGCTGGTCGCGGTTGCATAGCGTCGGAAGTAATTAAACGTATCCGGGCGATATGCCACCTTACCGTGAGAGGCCAATAAGATCCAAAACAGCCAGTCACCGCAGAAGCGATAATTCATGATATCGGTTATGTGCTGTAGGCCCAAGTCCTTTCTAAATAGTACGGCGGAGGCATTTGGAATGGTATTTCGGTGAATTAAAAAATGGGCAATTTCGTTATCACCCTTGTTAACGAATGGCTTATTCCAGCGCAAAGGTTCAATGACCTCACCCCAGGCATTAAATCCCTGATTATTGCCGTGTTCATCAATTCGATAGGACCGGGCAAAGGCAATGGCTATGTCGTGTTCCGATTGCACACAAGCGCTTAACGTCGATAAAAAATCGGGAGCGGCCACATCATCACTTTCTGCCAGCCAAATGTACTCTCCCTTGGCAAGTTCAAGACCCTTTTGCCATTGAACAAAGGGGCTGCCAGAATTGCTTTCGTTTAGTATAAGGTGGCTTACACGGGGATGTGATGCATAGGAAGCGAGTACGTCGGCACTATTGTCCGTGCTTTTATCATCCAGCAAAATGACTTCATAATTGTCGAAATCCTGTTGGAAAACACTGTTGAGTCGTTCAGGTAAAAAGCGGGCGTGGTTGTAATTGGGTACAATAACTGAGACAAACGGCATTAAGTTTAAATCCATTGCGCTAGCTGCAAATGCCATCATACACAATTTGATTGAAGAATAAACCGTGGCAAGCGGGAGGATTAGACGAGGGGATACTGTAATAGTATCTGCAACTGACGGTGATTTTCCGCTACCCGCTTTTGCAAAAGCGCAAAGCTTTGTACGGCAATTAGCTGAGCATCCTGTTGATTTAGTAACATGCTAATACACCGCTCGGCAAATGCCTTACTGGTTAATTGACATCTGTTTTCAACGGGGAGCAAAAACTCCACTCCAGCCGCGCCGCAGGGCGTTGACACAACCGGAATACCAAATCCTACCGCTTCAATGGTTTTGATTTTTAAACCGCTGCCTGTTTCACAGGGATTGACTATCAGTCGGCAGCGACTGTAAAAATCGGCCAGATTTTCTACCCATCCCAGTAATTCTACATTAGGTGTGTGTGTGGTTAGGTGCTTTGTTACTGAGCCTGCAATGAGTAGCGTCGCATCTGGACAGGCTTCTGTAATGATGGGCCATACTTTGTCAAGAAAGCGATTGATACCGTTTACGTTGTGTTGATTACCTGATGCCAGAAAGCCTATCACTGGGCTAATATTGGGCCTGGTTTCCGGCTGATCCGGCGCAACAATCAAATCCAGCGTCACAACTTCGGTATTTTTCCCTTTCAGCAACCTCTTGAAATACCCGCTTTCCTGTTCCTGAATACCCAATACTACGTCTGATTGTGACAATAAATAGCGTTCCTGATAGGGCAGTAGACTCAGCCAGTATCCTTCACTGCCTGCTGCACGTATTCCACGATTTCGATAGCTGAATTTGTCCTGAGCATCGATCACCACTTTACAGTTAGCCGAAATATGTTTTACCAATGGCGACATAAATCCATAAATTAATACAATAAGATCGGGCTCGATGCGATTAACAAGATGACTAAACGCATCACAACTCTGCTTAGACACGTAGCCATCAGCAAACATAAAATCAAATAACCAACCAGTTTTATGAATGCGGTGATAGTACCTGCGTTTAAATCGGATCAATTTTTCCTGTAAAGGTCTTGGTTGATTATCTAATTGATGAAAGCGAGAGCCGAAAACTTGTGTCATGGCTTCTTCGTTGAATTGAGGCGACATAGCTTGTATCGGACACAATACAAAATGTACTTCATAACCAAGACTTTCAAGGCACGCGTGAACTTGCCTTACTCGTTCTGCATTGCCTGCAGGAGAAGGATAACAGCCTACCGGACTGGCAATAATACATTTCATTTTGCGTTACCGCCGATACAGATTGGCTGTCATTCGGGCAACGTCAGGCCAGTTCATTCGACTGGCTGCCACCTTGTTGGCTTCGCCCATAGCATTGACATCGCAGGATGATAAACCTTGTAATTTTATGGCAATGTCTTCTTCTGACTGGTAATACACCGCGCCCTCATCTGGTACGCAATCAAATACTTTGGACAGTTCCGGCAGCAATAGTGCTTTGCCTTCTGTCATCGCTAGCAATACCGAGCCAGATGTAAGCGTATCGGAGAATGGCACGGCCACCATATCAACCGCTCCCAGCCATTCCGCCAGATCTTCATCGGACAGAAAACCCAGACGAAGATGTACATTATTGGCACGATCACAGATAGCTTGCAGCGATGCTGCATAGTCTTTTTTATCTGCTTTGCCCATGATCAGCAAATGAATATGTTCAGGCAGCTTACCAGAAGCAAACAGTTCAGCCAGCTTGTCGATGCCCTTATAAGGACGTAGCATGCCAAAACTCAGAATAACAGTATGTTCCGGGGGAATGTTAAGGGTAGCAAGTAAAGACGCCCGCGATTGAACAGGACGAGGGTATATCCCTTCATAATTTCCGTGAAAAATTACGTTGGCTTTTTTACGTATCTTTGGAATGCTGTAAGCGTGTGCCAAACGGTTGGCAGCGGACTGACTGTGAACAATGATTGCTGAAACACAGCGTGCCAGAAGCCGGCGCACAAATAATTCAACGCCGCGGTCAAAATTTTCATGGGAAAATTTGTTGTGAATGGTCCAGATTACCTTTTTTCCGCGTAGCCTTACCCATAAACAGTCCAGTGCCAGTAAAAGCCCCCGCAATTTTGCTTTAAAAGGCGAGGATGTCCAGCTTAATACAAATAACAATGGCGACATCCAGTGCAAATGAATGATATCAGCCTGTGGATGTTGCTTGCACAATTCAGAAAACGGGAAATACCCAAGTGGCAGTTTATCGAACGTAACTTCAACGTCCTGTTGTAACAAGTGATTGGCTAACAAACTTTGATAGGGGTTCCCTTCCCGGAAATCGGGAACCATAACGACTTTTTGTGTTCTCACTATTATCCTGTAAGTGTTCTGCGATAAACGCTGATAAATTTATCTAAGTAAGCCTGTAAGCTAAATTCACGCACAACACGTTGTCTGGCCGCCTCCGCAATCTGTTGTTTTAGAGAGGCATTATCCAGTAAACGTTTTACACCTTCACTCAAAGCCTTGGGATCGTGTGGAGGCACCAGTATTCCACAGTGATTATCGATAATCGCTTCTGGGATACCGTTAACATTAGTCGAAACAATGGCTTTTTGCATAGCCATAGCTTCTAAAATGGATACCGGAAAGGCTTCCTGATGAGATGCACATACCAGAATATCCAACTGACCGAGCAAGGCGAGGACGTTATCTACCTGCCCGTGAAACGTTACCTGCTCGCGAATACCTAATTTTACAGCATAGTCTTCAAGCAGTGCCTGACGGGGCGCCTGCAAAATATCGCCGCCTATAATATCGAAATGGAGGTTGTAGTGTTGATCACACAGCGTCTTTGCCATTTCCAGAAAATCGATATGACCCTTACGTTCCTGCAAGTTGGCAACAATCCCGATTCGTGGAGGCGTATTTACAACGGCGTTGGGCGAGAAACGATCGATGTCTACCCCATTGTGAATGACATCATGGCAGGCCAGTGGGCAAGCCACTGCAAGCGGCTCCCTGGTTGCATGCATTAATTCTTCGCTACAATACACATACCCTGCGGGTTTAGGCATGCGTTTAAATACCCAGTTTACGTAGCCGGCTTCTACCGGGAAATGCATGTGGCATATCACCGGAATACCGGCAATTTTAGCTGCCGGTAGCACTGCCCGGGTACATACCAAATCAGCACATTGCAAAAGCGCAATATTCGCTTGTTTGAATTGCTTGGCCAGTGCAAATGCTTGCCTGATTGTGACAAAGGGAGAGCTGAATTCGGGTTGGGGTAATGCCGTAATCATGATGGCGTTGCCTTTCTGCGCGATATGGCGCGAAAATGGCCCTTCTTCAGGCACAATAAGCAACGGGGCAAATTCCTGATGCTGCGCCAGCCCGTCAATCAGTGCTTCCGACATCCTTTCTGCGCCGCCAATTTCGGCGACACTGTGCACAAAGGCAATTGTTTTTTTCACGTTAGTATCAGTTTGTTACGACGTCAATGCCTGAATCATACGTGTTAACGAATGTTTATGCCAGTCAAAATCACGCCGCCATAAACAGGATTAAAAATGCCATAAGTTACTGTTTTGTATTATTTATTACCTTTCGATATCAAGGGCATTGGCGGGCAACGATTTTGATAAATACATCGCGCCTTCCAGAGTTAGATGACCATAATCCCATGCCGTAGGTACCCATTGCTGTGGCGACGTGTATGAGGGGAGAACCACCGTACACTGTTGTGGCGACTCACAAAATGCGGCTAACGCAGACATAAACGTCACATTATCAAACTGTCCGGACACGGCTGCTAAATGCTGATCAATCGCGGCTATTTCGTGGAATAACGTAGGTTCTACTCTGGATTGCGCAGACTGTGCATTCAGTGGTAAGCGTTTGGTTAATAAAAAGCTTGGTAAATCAGGTAAGTAATGAGGCACTCCGCCAATTACAATGACCTCTATATTGAGCGAAGCCAATGCGGATAAGGTATTTTTCAACGACGAGATCTTGTCTTCATGGCTATACCAATTGCCGTGCAGGATCACGGTATTGTATTGCCCTTGACGAAGTTGTTCTAATACAAAAGCGTTAGTGGACTGGCAATGTTTTCTGTGGGGGAAGTGTGTGTCTGTTAAAGGCAAACATGCACTGCTAGTTATTTCACCTAACGCATTGCCCTGTAAAACACGCAGGCCAGTTGCAAGGGCATTGGCGTGAGAGTCGCCCCAAAGCAAAACGGACTTATCCTGATAGCAGGAGGCTGACAGAGACTGGTAATCCTCGTCTTCGCCAAGAAAACAGTGCGCCTGATTGTCTGGCTGGCCAACAGGTGCGGAGTATTGAAGATACGACATCAACACCTGCTGCTCTGCGTTGTAACGCGACGGAATACCCTCTTGTCCGGCATATAAACCAAAACCGATAATGGCAGCAAAACTTACGCCACAAAAGGTGTATACCTGATTGCGGCTGGTAACGTTCCTGTGTCTGAATGGCTTCTCAACGTATCGCCATGAAAGGTAGGCTAGCAAGCATGCGATTACCAGCAGTGTCACGCTGATTACGGGGTTCGGTTTTGCAGAGATATAGCGCTGAAAAACCAGCAGCGGCTGGTGCCATAAATACAAACTGTAACTAATTAACCCAATAAAGACCATTGGACGTAACGTAAGAATTTGATGCGCAAAACTTTGCTGTGCCGGAATGACGATAAGTATCAGCGTGGCGAGTACAGGAATGAGCGTAAGCAGCGAAGGGTGGGGAAGCGACTCATCAAATGCAAACAGACAGATAATCAAAACCACCAATGCGGTATTTTTTAATACGTTACCAGCCCGCAATTTTTCAAGTAATTGCGCATTATTGAAAATCAGGATGCTGGCCAGACTCCCGAACATTAGCTCCCAGGCGCGTGTGGGTAACAGATAAAAATTGGCATCAGGTGCATTTGTGGCCCCCCAGGTTGCGAGCGAGAGGCTAAAGACCAGAATAATCAGCACCGTTAGCGTGAGTAGTTTAGGGAACCTGCGCAGTACTACCAGCAGTACCAGAGGGAAGAAAAAGTAATACTGTTCTTCAACGGCCAGGCTCCAGGTATGCAACATGGGTTTTAAGTCAGCAACACGGTCAAAGTACCCGCTGTCCATCCAGAAGAAAATGTTGCTGGAGAACAATGACATCGCAACCAAACTATTGCCGTATCCCTGTAAGTCCACCGTTATCATAAATTGGTACGCGAGCACCGACGTTACAGCGGTCATAAAAATCAGAGCGGGTAACAGGCGGCGCACACGTCTTTCGTAGAAGTTGGCAAAGGTAAATGTTTTTTGAGAGATTTCTTCAACCAGAATGGACGTGATCAGAAACCCACTGATCACAAAAAAAACATCCACTCCCAGAAATCCCCCTTCAAAAAATCCAAGTTGGGCGTGGAAAATCAGTACCGGCAGCACTGCGAGTGCTCGTAAACCGTCTATGTCCTTTCTGTACTTCATCGCTTTCTATTGCCTTTATTTCGCCGGTCTGGTGGCAGTTCGGTTTCTTCATCAACATGGGCAACATTACATGAATCATTCCATTATTAACAAGTGTTTGCCTTTGCTAAAACTACGCAATGTGCAAAAAAATCTCTTCACACCAGTGCTTGTTTAAGAAAATGCCTTCACGTATGGTAGGGCGCAAGTCAATTGTAGCAAAACCCAAGGAACATCCGTGAGCGCCACATCCCAGGCTGTGATTAGTGTTGTTATTCCTGCTTATAATCGTGAAGATGTTATTGAGAGGGCGATTCACAGCTTACTTGAACAACAATGTTCTGTGCCATTTGAAGTGATCGTTGTGGACGATGGCTCAACGGATCGCACTGCCAGTGTGGTAAGGAATATAAAGCATCAGCAGTTGCGCCTGGTAGAACAGAAAAACCAGGGGGCAAGTGCCGCGCGAATACACGGTGTTGGCGTAGCTCAGGGCAATTACATTGCATTTCTTGATTCTGATGATGTGGCAGAACCACAATATTTACAGCTGTTGTACGATGCGCTTGAATGTCGTCCTCAATGTGTAATGGCCTATGCAAAAGTGGGTGAGATGGATGGCAGTTGGCATACCGAACAGGCTTTACCTGAAACGGATTCTGATGGTGTGCTTGCCGATCCTCTGGTGGCATTGCTACAGAAAGGCTGCTTTACCATTTCGATGAACCTGATGGTAAGAAAGTCGGCGGCGGTTGATGCTATGCAGGGGCGTCAGCATGTAATGGCTTCGAATGATTTTGATTTTTGCCTGCGAGTGGCGTTACAAGGGCCGTACGTTTTTGTAAATGCTATCACTATTCGTATCGACAGACGAGATGATGGTATAGGTAAGCGTTTTGGTTACCGTCAGGTGTCTTTTGCGGTGCTTGTGGCAAGTGAAGCCGTTAAGCTGAGTAAGCGTCAGGATAAGCCGGTAAAGGACGCGCTTTCGTCAAGAGTACGTTTGTTGTGGCCAACCGCATTTGGACAATGCCTTGCGCACAGGCAATGGCGATTTGCCATTAAGGTGCTCATTCAAGGGCTAAAATGGGGGCAACCTGCCGATGCAAAACAAGTATACTGGGCTGTAGATCACTACGTTGTGAAAAAGCGTCCTTGAAAGTATCAGGATATCCCGATACTCTCCTGTTCGTTACATTATTCCCGGTTCAAATAGCAGTGACTGTGCAAGCACTCCTGCAGATTTAGGTGTCAGGTGGCCATAGTCGAAGCTGTATAGCTCATCGCCAAGGACTACCTTGCAACGATATTTATCGTCTTCACGCTGACACAAGTGGGAGAACAACGAAAGATACTGAACGTCATACTCCCTCAGTATTGAAGTCATAGCTGAATCGGTATCTGCTATGGCTTTGTCCAGTTTGTAGGAAGACAGAAAATCACCTTCTCCTTGTTTGACGTAGTTGAGCGGTACAGTAGGGTAAAACTGTGGCGTAGGACCAATGACGTCTAAGTTAATGCGATTGAAATAAATTTTGTGGAGCAACTAAAAAGTCACGAAGCATTTTAGCTTAGGTATACAACAAGTAATGTAGTAGCAGTAGCCAAAATTGATACGACGAGATGTAATATCATCCGATGATTGCTCACATATAACAGTGAAGAAATTTACTGTTGCAGAGTCATCTTTTTACTGTAACCTATGTTTTAGCTGGTTTTTTCAATCATTTTTTCACAATTCAGAATCCTTTGTATGCAGGCACTTAAGCAAAAATACTGGCAGTTAGAATCTTTTCTTACCGAAAAAAAAATTAAATATCAGTCGCTTAATCCCGCCAAACAAAGGCATTCGCTAGAAAACAGTTTAACAGTAAGCCTTACATCTTACCCGCCCAGATTTAATACCTTGTATTTGACTCTGAAAACATTGGTGAACCAATCAATACGGCCTGATAGATTAGTTCTATGGGTTGCTGCACAAGATGAAATTTATTTACCAACTGAAATAGTAAAGCTCCAAGATAAAGTGGAGTTTTTCGAAATCAGAACGTGTACTGATACTCGATCCTATAAAAAACTTGTGCCATCACTTTTAAATTGGCCTGACGATATCATAGTTACTGCGGATGATGATGTTAGTTATCCTTCAGATTGGTTAGCAGGGCTTATATCCGGTTTTACTAAGACAAAAAGCATTACTGCGTACAGGGCGCATTGCCCTACTATAGTAGAGGGTAAATTAGGCCTTTATGCAACATGGCTATCAAATAAAAATGTTAGTGAAGGCATTGTATTTCCAACTGGAATAGGTGGCGTATTATATCCACCAAATTGCTTTTTACCTGAAGTCACAGACAGTAGTTTGTTTATGAATTTAGCTCCAACGGCGGATGATGTTTGGTTCTTTTTTTGTTCAAGGCTCAACGGCAAAAATGCAACGTTAACTGAAAGCTCGTTCAATATCATTAATTGGCGATCTACAAATGAGTCAGGATTAGCAAAAATAAATGTTTCAGAAGGGCATAATGACTTATGTATTCGTAATGTAACCGAATATTTTGGCGATGACCTAGTCATGAAAAATCTTGTAGGACAAGCCCAGAAGTGAAGCTATATTTACATATCGGAAGTCACAAGTCAGGCTCATCGTCAATTCAATCATTTATTGAAGACAATAAATCGCTTTTGATGAGAGCTGGATTTTACATTGATGAAACTCTTACATACAAGGATCAGTGGAAAATTGCCGCTTGGGCAGGATATCCGCAAAATACAGATTATTTTATAAACACAATGGTATTTTGCGAGGATGAACTTAGGGATTTAGTATTAGGTTATCCAGAGGCGTTTCGTCAAAAAATACTATTAGCAAAGCAAGAATTAGGGTTCCATAGTTGTATAATCTCATCAGAGTTTTTGTATTCTCAATGCTCCAACTTATCAGCGATTGAAAAGTTAGCGACTTTATTTCATTCCGTCTTTTCTTCTGTGACCATTCTTTTTTATTTCAGAGATCAGGTATCAATGGCTAAAAGCGTCTATGCTCAATTAGTTAGTGGCCCTGCAAAAGCCAGAATGTCGTATGAAGTATTTGTAAAAACAATAACTGAAGACTCAGTGTTTAACTATGTTGGTCAGCTAAAAAAATGGGCGAAGCTGTTTGGCCATAAGCAAATTAAAGTTGCACAGGTGGGCAGCAAATCAGGTTGCTTGAAAGGTGACGAATTGCTTCTTCATTTTGTGTCAAGCATAAAGTTAAGTAATCAGCCTGTAGTCTTGCAAAAAAAATTCGCTAATAAGTCACCTAATTATCATGCCTTACAAATGATGAGATACCTCAATCAACTATGTGCAAATAAGTATATTAATCTCAGTTTCAACAATATAGTGTTGCGATCGATGAAGAAAATTATTAGATCTTTACCTTTAAAAGGCGAGTTTCCTTCAGATATAGACGAGATCATAGCCAACCGCTTTGCTTTTACCAATGAAGAAATGGCACGCTTATTTGGTGATAGTAAAACGAGATAATTTTGTTGAGTATAAAGCGGTCTGCCGATTACCGTTAATTAATGGGAATGAAAAAATAATGAAGATCTCTACAAAATACGTGGTGGGACTGCATGGTTAAACTCGCTTTGTATTTGGCATTACTGGCCAGCGTACTTATGTTATCCAATGCCCCCTGGATAGCTGCGTTGGTTTATTCAATTGTGTCGGTAATGCAGCCCCAGTATATTTGGTTTTGGGCCTTTGAAGGTTTTTCTGTTTTTAAATTTGCCGCAGGTGTTTCAATACTTGCGTGGCTGTGGCATGTAATGCAGGGAAATATACGCTGGGAAGTTTATAAGACTGGCCAGTTTAAAGGCATGTTTCTTCTCTTGTTGATATTCTATCTATCAAACTTTTTTACGCCATTCGCGAGCTATTTTTCACTAGTTAGCGGTGATTTGGTTGTAAGCATTTTCACCACCATTTTTATAATGTATTTTATTGTTTTGCCATTGATCAACAATGAAAACACCATTAAATTCTTTGGCTTTATGTATATTTTTGTTGTTGTGTATTATGCATATTGGGCGAATGATCATTATTTGAGCAATAATTGGGGGCAGTTTTCCCAAGGGCGTTTGATGGGGCCTAGAGGAAGTCCTTATGCCGATGGCAATGTTACGTCTATCGTGTTAACTAGTGGCCTTGGTTTTGTGATGTTTGGGGCCCGATACTTCTCTCAAAAATGGCTTAAATATGGTTTGTTGTTTACTATTCCGTTTATTTGGCACGCTTTGATATTATTTGCTTCGCGCGGAGCTTTGCTTAGTGCTGCTGCTGTGACGTTGTTTTTTGCGTTAGTTGTAAAATCAAGACTTCTTAATATCGCTATTGCTTTTGGGTTTGTTGGTATGCTCGTATGGCAAGGGGGAATGTTAACCCAACGAACAAATAATACAGTAGCGCAGGCCCAAATGAGTGGAGAAGAAGAGCCATTAAACCCCAGGTTAGTTTCTTGGTCGGTTGGTATCGATATTGCTATGGAATATCCATTATTAGGCGCAGGTCCTCAACGCTTCCAATTCGCATCCAGACAGCTTTTCCCAGGTAAGTCACCACATGTCGCGCACAATACGTTTCTTAATTTTAGCGCGAATACAGGTTTTTTTGCAGGTTTCATTTACTTGTCATTCTTCTGGGTATCTTACAAGCAATATCGATTTGTAAAGAAGAGAGTGCGGGACAATTCTATATTCGACTACATCAATCTATCTTGTATGTCTGGTCTTGTCGGATATTTTGTCGGTGCGTTCTTTCTGGATCTCATTATATTTGAACCATTTTATTTTTTACTTTTGCTGATCAGTGCTAATTACGTACTAGCAAAAAATTCAAAAAATAGAGATGCAATTTTGCAATATGAATCAGATGTTAAAGTGTTTCAGAATAAATCAATCATAAATAAAAATATAAGATAGGAAAAAGCTAACATGAGTCGTTATAGATACAACATTGTAATGTTTGCATATAATGAAGAAGACAATATCGCAAATTCTATTTCCAGTGTTTATCAGAATAGTGATGAAGGGCTTAATTGCTTTTATTTATTAGCTAATGGTTGCAGTGATAATACAGTAAGAATGGCGAATGAAATTAAAAAGTCACTGCAATTCGAAAATATGAACGTTATTGAAATAGAATTGGGCGATAAATGTAATGCCTGGAATAAATACGTCCACAAGCTGGCGGACAATGCTGATGTACATTTTTTTACCGACGCCGATGTTCAATTCTCCGAGCATTGCTTTAGCAAGATGACATCGGCACTAATGGATGCTCCCGACAGTACCATGGTTATTGCAGGCCTTCCGCTTTCCGGGCGAAATGTGGATTTCTATCGCAGTTTAGTGTTGGAAAGGTCATGCTTTTTTGGGAATTTATACGGTATGAAGCACGCTTTTGTGTCACGTATTCGCGAGAAGCCATTTAAATTACCAATAGGTTTAAATTGGATTGATTCATTCCTAACTAAGGCAGTCAATACAGACTTGAATTTTACCCAACATAACTTGCCTAATCGCACTACGTGGATTGAAGGTGTCGGGTACAATTTTGACAAGCTGTCATTGTTCAAACGCAGTGACATTCAACTTTACATCAACCGAATCGCTCGCTACGAACTGGGTAAAATACAGGAACACTTTCTGGACGAAATTCCCTGCGAAAATTGGCCCGAAAATATGAATGGAATCAACGAAAAGATTTTCGATAATTTTGAAACGTTAACTGGGCATTTAGGTTATCTGAAAAAAAGACTGGTTAAAAGGCGCCTGATCAAGCTTCTGAAAAAGTAAAAGTCGATGTGAGTAAACCAGAGTTATTGCGATCTTTATCAGGTTTTATTACTAAATACAGAGTAATAAGTCATTTGGCTAACCGGTAAGGGCAATTCAGTAAAAAACCGGATATTGAAAGATTTAATTGGGTTAGGTGATTACCTTGACGAGAGCAAACTTATTTAAAGCCTCATCATTACTCGCGTTGGATGGATTTCTTCAACGATTAGCGGGACTGTTAAGTACGCTGATTTTGGCCAGGATACTGCTTCCTGAAGATTTTGGACTAGTCACAATGGCACTGATGGTGATCTGGTTCTCCACCACGATTACCGCAACGGGAAGTGAGTTATATCTGCAATCGAGAAAAGTGCTTGACGAGGAAGACATTAACTCTGCTTTTACTTTAAATATCCTATTGAAGTTAAGCGTTTTTATTGTTTTAGCCCTTTGTAGTCAGTTCGTTGCTCAGTGGTTAGAGACACCAGAACTGACTGAAGTAATCATTGCGCTGACTGTTGTAAATGCGATTTCTTGTTTTAATAATCCTGCTGTTGTTTATTTGCGGAGAGAAAACAAGTACAAGAAAATCGTCATTGTTGGCATAACCGCTAAGTTAATGCGTATTGCGGTTACAGTAACAACTGCCATCATTTGGAAAAACCACTGGGCGTTAGTCGCGGGTCATGCAACCGGCACATTAGTCCAGTTTTTTGGCGGCTATGTGATTTATCACTATCTGCCAAAATTTGATACCTCTCGAATTAGCAAGCAATTTAGATTTTCAAGTTGGATACTGCTTCAATCAATACTGGGGTTCAGTAGAGATCAAATAGATGTAGCTCTTACGGGAGTGGTTATGGGGAAAGCTGAGTTAGGCGCCTATAACAATATTAAATTTATTTCTAATATGCCCATTTCTAGTTTCTTACAACCACTTACCAGCCCAATAATTAACAATATAAGAGAGCTTATTGGCTTCACAGATGAAGTTAGATTGAGGGTTAATGTAACTTTTCTGTTTCTTTCTATTTTAATCTCTCCAGCAGTTATATTTCTGACCGCATGTCACCATGACGTGGTATTGATTGTATTGGGGCCAAACTGGACAGAATATAGTTTTCTGCTAGCAGCCTTTTCTAGTTTATATTTCTTTAGAGCATTTAGTCTGGTATTGAATCAAGTTATTATATTAAAGGACGAAGTGAAAAAGTTGTTTACTTTTGATTTCGTAATGACAATGTCGTTTTTACTGGTAGTGTTTTTTAATTCAGAACGAAATTTTGAGATGTTTGTATGGTCATTGATACTGCTAGAGTTTGTTTCTAGGTTGCTGTTTATCTTATACGTATATAATAGTTACTTTGACAGTTTATCTTCTTTTATGAAAATCAATGTTGTTCCGATAGTTTTTACATTTTTAGTTAGCTTTTTTGTCGAACTTCCGTTATTTGACTCAAATGTTTATCTGAATCTATTGTATACAGGTATTATTGTGCTTTTCTCGTCTACAATATTTATGCTCATGTTCTGTCTTATCATGCGAGATCAAAAAGAAGTGGGCTATCTTTGGCATACACTGAAGCCAATTTTGGTAAAGTCATATGATAAATTTTTTAAGCGTCACTAAAAGTTTTGGGTGCAATAATGTCAGTTAAAGTTATATCTCTCAATCGCCAATTTTCTAATCCACTAGGTATTCAGTATTCATTTTTTGATGGGATAGATAATAAAAATAGAAAGTCTGAGTTTAAATTTAACCTAGAGAAATTTGAAGCAAAATATGGTCGTTACCCAACCAACGGTGAAATTGGCTGCGCACTTAGTCATTTTGAAATCATAAAAAGCACTTCAAAAAATAGTAGAAACGTTATAATCATGGAAGATGATGCTATAGTTTCGCCTATGTTCAAGGAGAAATATCTAGAATTTATTAATCATGAGTTTGAACGACCGGTAATTTTGATATTTGGTTACGTTAAGTTGAGCCCCAAGAATGTTTGGCTATACAAACTCAAATGGCCAAAATTTAATAAGATTAAGTTAAGTGGGTTGAAGTTTGGAAATAGTAATCACTCAGGTTGTGGTGCTGTTGCTTATTTGGTGAGTGACAAGGCTTGTCAATTAATAAGCAATCAATATGAGATATGGTGGCAAGCTGATGATTGGCGAGTTTATCATAAAATGGGTATCGACGTGCTTTTTATTGAAAACCCTATCATATTTGAAGATATTTACTCGCCAACTACTACAGGCAGTGCAGCTATTGAGATTGACTCATTTTGGTCTTATCCAGTGGACAATTTGCAAGGAATAATTTCGGGATTTCTAAAGCGTTTTCGGCTGAAAAAAGGCCAGTTTTGACTGAAAGCTGAATTATACTCACTATTAATTTTACCTGATTTACCATTAGAGTCCAAATCGAGAATTTATATTTTTGGGAACTGAGAGACTTCGAAATTTTGCAAGCAAGTACCGTTTCGCTATATATGTTATTCTCGAAATGATGCACTTTATTTCTCTCCAGGAAAGAGATAGAGACGGTGTTGGCAACGCATCGTCGTCCGCGCTTATATTTTCTCCATGTTCTCGCATATACATTACAATGTATTCTTCGGGAATAAAGTAATTTATACCAAGCATTTTGAAGGACTGTTCATAATTTGGGTGAGAATACCACTCAAAAATAGTGTATTCTTTGTTGTCTCGTTGTAAATACACAGATGATGCGTTCATAACGCAGCAGGAACCACAGAAAACATCAAAATTGTCGGTGTGATTGATAACATTATATTGTTGAAAATTTAAATAGCCACGCTTCAGTAAAACTGCTTGAGCATGCGCATTATTTTTAATAATTTGAGTGAAGTCTTGATGTATCAGATCATCTGCATCCAGACTAAAAATGTGAGTACAGTTTTGTTCTATTAGTGCTTTTACACCGATGTTGATTTTTTGGGTACGGTCTTTTTCATATAATAACTGTCTTTGTTTTCTCTCCAGACCTTTGATATTTGGTGGGGGGAATTGGTTGACAGATATAAACTGAATACTTTCAATACTTTCGAGAGGGATGCCGGGTACCTCATGGCAGACTACAATAGTCTTTACCTGTTTATTAGTTTGGTTAAGAATACTTCTAAGTGTTTTGGATAGGGCGTCGGTTACATCATGCCAGGAATTTGAAACCATTCTCGACTTAAGTGGTATCACTATGCCGAGTAAAAAATCTTTGTTGCTTGATGTCATTTGGTTGCGTCTTGATTAGTGTTATTACTTAAATACTTAGCCAATCAATGGCAGCCAAGCACAAATTAACCACAGAATGGAGCCGTGTCGTAACAAAGAATAATTCCAATTGTTCACCTTTGCAATGCTTGCTTGAGTTGACCGAATTAACGGGCGATAATTAAAAAAAGTGATAGAACTTGAGTGTAGGCCATCTAACCCAGATGTTGTCTCGCGGCAATAACTTGCAGTCATATTCGTCATATGACTGTGTTAAGCAAATTATGCGTTTTTGAAATAGCGTTTTGATTGTTGTGCGCAGAGATGCCAGTGGCAGGATATCTAGGACCGTACAATATTGTTATCATTACTTTAAGTGATAGTTTAGTGCCAAATAAAATTACTAGTATTATTAAGTTTATAAGTAATATCAGTATCCTTCTGGGCTGCTCCCTTCTTGTTATAAATCTTTACGGATTAACACGAGATTTGCGTCCCGAGGGACTGGAGCCGGATGTACTACGTTTTGGTGTCAATGACGTTACAATTTCCCCTTCACAGACTAAAGTTGATATTGTCCGCAAACCGAACGAATCAGACGAAGACTACGTTCGAAGACTCACATATGTATTAGCGTCGGGAATTGCTCATCTTGAGTGGGAAGAATTTGAGCCTGATTTGTATCATCAACGTGTACCAATTTGGGAAAATTATATTTTGTTTTTAATGGGCGTCATTACGCCGATTCCTGAATTTAAGCGATATCACTACAGTAATCCTCACCGGAGTCTGGAAAGAGGGATTGGGATTTGTGGCGATGCGTCAATGACCTTGTCTGGACTGTTAGACGAACAAGATATTAAAAATAAGATTATTACTTTGCCTGGCCACGTTATGGTTGAAGTAGAAATTAATGGAGGTAAGCAGTTGTTAGACGCTGATTATGGTGTTGTGTTAGACGAAGGCGGAGTGGAGTTCTATCGTCAAAATCCAGAAAATTTTATTGCCGGTTTTCAAACGCAATTAGGAAGAGTGAATGACGGCGAATATTTTTTAGCATCTGGACTTCAAAAGGAAGGTTACCAAGTCTGGAATGGTACATCGCATTTCATCACCAAAAAATACTACTTCGAAAAGTTTGCTTACGTGGCGAAATGGGTGTTACCCATAGCCATGATTCTATTACCGCTCTGGTGGATGCGACGTCGCACCCAACAACAATAGCTTTATCAGCGCTGAATCATCACGGCATTGGTTGCAAACTGATAGTGATGTTGCTCCGGCTGAATGCTTCTGCCAAACCACCTGACGGCTACTAATGAGCTGTTTCTGGGCAGCTCAACCGTAAACACATAGGGATTCGTTGCCGTTTCGGGGTAGAAGCTGCGCGTATCAACACCCTGATCTGTAACTATTACCGCCGTTACTTCGTCCAGCGACGTAGGAAAACCTTGCCAGTCTTTTGCAGCAAGATTTATGGTGAGTCGTGCTTGTAATGTGGTTTGTGAGGTAAAAATTACATCGCCTGCCTCGGCCAGTGTTTTGCCATTATTGTCTTCAACGGTAGCCGTCAGGTTCGCGACGAATTTTCCGTGCTGCGCCCAAAAATGGCCACTTCTGAACCCCGCAAGTATATGGCGGGCTTCACGACTACTTGCCTGAACGTGGGTGGTAGAAAACTCGCAAGGCCAATAATCCATTTTGTCATTGTGAAAATCGGACGGCGCTCGTGCACCGTATACCTGTTGACCGGTTAACAGCACCGCATCCCAATCTTTACCTGGTGTGGCGATAGTGGGATCCCAGCCGTGCCGGGTTTTGAATTTAAAGGTATAAGAACCATTGTCATCACCCCTTTTTTTCTGATGCCCAGGTGCGCCAGAAAAGCCAATCACATAGGGGCCGTACTTCAACCATTTTTCCATGTCGTGCTGATTCTCACCTTCGGAGGTATCTTTGCGGCTAGGATGGTTGTACATAATTACCGGGGTATCAGCCTGCTGGCCGTATTGTTGCGCCAGCCATTTCAGTGCAGCAGACTCGTCGATATCCACTGGGGTAGTGTTGCCATAATGATCAAATTGGTCCCTGAATGCAGTTAGCATGGCAGGGGTTTGTTCATTTTGAGGAAGCAGCACGGTAACGTGCTCACGGCCGGCAAATGGCGGAATATTCCACTCCAGTCCGGCCATAATCGTTAATTCAGGCGTTTTCTTTGTTGCAGTGCTCAAATCCTGCCAAAAGGCCTCTGACAGCACCTGCTTTAAGTTCTGATCGCCATGGTCTGTGATAGCAATGGCATCACAGCCAAAATCACGCGCTTTGCTGGCTATTTGCGCGACCGAGTAATTTCCGTCGGAGTAACGGGTATGAATATGGGTATCAACTTCATACCATTGCTGATTTAACCCAATATCATCTCTGGTAGTGGGAGCGTCACTGGAAGCCACTGTTTGTGGCCTTCTGATCGTTGTTGTGCCTTTATCGGTGTAAAGCGGCAAGGCGGCAATCCGGCCGTCTATGGTGTTTTCCATGGCGAGATAGCGTTCATCGCTCTCGCTGCCGAACGTTTGCTGAAAGGCCTTCTCACTGAAACCTTCAGGAAGATCATGCAGTAGGGGGATAAACAGGTTTTCATCTTTACTGCCTGCCAGAACAGCCTGAACACGGCGGGCATTGTCGGATGATGATATGGCAAAGTCGGCAAACTCCACACCGGATTTATCGGCGGTTAAGTCGCGGAAGCTATAACCTGAACCACCCTGAGCCGAGTCCATTACCTCTTTTAATTTACCAATATTGATACTTAATTGCTTTTCACTGGCGAGGCGTAGTGCAACAGAAAAGAAAAAGTGCAGGCGTAAATCCATGCGGTTTCTGAGCACAAATTTCTCCGGTAACATCAGGCTGTAATCAACCGGCATTGCTACAATGCGCGCAAATTCTGGAGCGCCCAGGGTCATGGTTAACGCCCACAACGCTGCACTGTTTTCGTCTACAGGATCTTCGGTTACCGAGCGTGACTGAGCAAACAGAAAGGTTTTACCTACCAGGTCGGCGGTGTTGTCTGCGCGTTTTGCGTGAGACTGAATGTAATCGAGATATAGCTGGATAGTTTCTGTATCGGAGCCGTCAATTTGCCGAAGTTCTTGTATCACTTTAAAGGTGTCGGTGATCCTGTCTTCTACTGACGCTTTTAAATTACCAGGCTTATTAAAGTTAATTACCAGCCGGTCGTTGCCTAACTGTGCGTTAGACTGAATATTATTCAGCGTTTGTAATGCTTCTTCTCCAAAAAAGACCCGGGCAACGCCTTTAAAGAAATATTCAACCATTACACCTGGCAACGGCAAACTGCCTAAACGGCACTGCGTAAATTCCAGTTTTCCATCCAGATTGGGCATTAACATGCATTGGGCGTTCAGGTACACAGTACCAGGAATGGTGGTGATACTCGTGGCCATTAATATGCCCATGGCACTGCTGTTCAGACGAAGTTGCACGGCTGGTACCGTGTAGCTTACCGTATCAGAAATGGCTGTTAGCTGCTCATTGGTGACGGTGATTGTGGCGGTTTCATTGGCCGACATCAGCGGCTTGATAATTCTGGCTGCGCCCGCACGAGCTTGAGCCGCCTGTGATGGGCTTAAGTCATGTGTGGGGAGTACCAGCGGTGACAACGAAAAAATCAGGATCAGCAACAGTGAAACAACACTGTATTTAATAATACGGCGTTTATGCCAAAACCGCTTTTTAACAGGATGTTGACCGGTTGCTGTCATAGTTCATTCTCACTTTGCACCTGCGGGTAACCGGGGGATTTACTGCATTACCCGAGTATAAATCGTCTGAAAAGCATCGCACATGGCGTCTACCGTAAACAGGTTATTAAACCGGGCCAGGCTTTGTTGTTGGTAAGCCTGATAAAGCGACGAGTCGTTTACCAGTTCCAGCATCGCGCTGGCAAACTCCGCCTGGTTGTCGTTCTCTGTTACCAGCCCGTTTTGACGATGCGCAATCACTTCACCATTGCCGCCCGCATCAGTTACCACGCAAGGCTTGCCCAGTGACATGGCTTCAAGCAGTGTCATTGATGTCCCTTCGCTAAAAGACGACAACAGGAATATATCCATAATCGACAGGTATCTGGCAGGTTGGGGTTGATAACCCGTTAAGATCACCTGATTGCCAATGTCCAATTCATCAATTAATGCTGTAATAGCGTCGCGCATTTCGCCATCGCCAACTATCACCAACACCGCATTCACCCCCGCATTGAGTACATCCTTAAACGCGCGCAACATCATGAGGTGATTTTTTATCGGATCAAATCGGGCAATGGTGCCAAATACTGTTTGATCTTTTGTTATGCCCAGCGCTGATTTTAGCGCGGCTTGTTCATCAATGGTGACCGGGCTAACCGGTTGGATACCGTTATAAATCACTTCAATCTTACTGGCAGAAAGATGTTCATGAGTAATGAGTGCCTGCTTTGTAGCCGCTGAAATGGCCGTACTGGCATCGGTAAACCAAGCCAGAACCGGATTGATTAGTTTGCGTTTCCATGTGCCAAAATCGGGGTAGAAACGGCCGTGTTCAGTAAATATCACCCGGGTATTGAGTCCGGCTGCCGCTAATACACCGTAAACCCAGGGGGTGTACTGGTGGCAATGGATAATATCGATATTGTTATGCTTTATATGATGCCGAATTGCTTTTATGAGCGAGCGATCGAAACCGGGTTGTCTTGCTACCGTGGTAATAGATATGCCTTTACTCGCTAAATCCTGCCCCCAAGGGCCCAATGGTTCCTCGATACAAAACACAGACATGCGAACAAGCGGGTTGTTAAATCCCTCGATCAGGTTCCTGATCACCATCTCCGTGCCACCTATGCGCATGTCATAGGTAATATGCATTACGTTGAAGGCTTTACTCACGCGGCTTTTCCGGTGTTATTCATATAACGCTGATACCACATTTCAAACATCAGCAAGCTCCACAAAACCGTACCGTGCTGGTGAGAACCCGATTGATGCTGGTTCCATAACTGTTTGATGGCACTGGCATTAAAATAAGTGAGCAAGCCTGCTTGTTCAGCAAACAAATATTTTTCTGCGATGGCTTTAATTTCGTCCCGAAGCCATTGGTCGAGCGGTACTGAAAAGCCCATTTTTTTACGGTACAGAATGTCGTTTGGAAGAAGCGGTTTAAATGCTTCTTTTAAAATGTGTTTTTTCTCGCCGTTTTTGAATTTGAAAGCAGACGGTACGGTGGCTGCAAACTCAATCACGTCGCGATCTAAAATTGGCGCGCGCACTTCAAGTGAGTGTGCCATGCTCATGCGATCCACTTTTACCAGAATGCCGCCTGGTAAATAGGTTTTCATGTCGGTATACAAAATACGCGACAAATGGTCGGGACCATTGGCTTTTTCATAAGCGTCCAGGGTAATTTTACTGGGATGATAAGCGCCTAGCTTGGCGGCAAAATCGGGCTTCACGAGCTGTTGCCACTGACGGTCGTCGATTTGTGAGTTAGTGATATAAAATCCCATAGCTGGATCACACGACAAGCTATCGCACAACGACTTCACTTTTTTCAACACGGAAATACCTGAGCCCGCCACTAAATTGGCCACTTTAGGCAAAATGGCTTTTCTTATCCATGTTGGTACCTTGTTGCGCAAATCGTTTTCAATGGCGTCAATGCTGTATTTTTCGTAGCCTGCAAATACTTCATCACCACCATCACCGGCAATCGCTACCGTGACTTCCTGACGTGCTAGCTTCGATACAAAATAAGTGGGTACCAATGACGGATCGGCAAAGGGCTCGTCAAAAAAGCTGACAATGTGTTCAAGATTATCACTTACATTATCGTGCACAATGAATTCGTGGTGCTCGGTGTGGTACTGTTCAGCGACAATTCTGGCAAATTCGGTTTCATTAAAACGCTTTTCGTCGAATCCGATAGAACACGTTTTTACCGGACTTTCAGACTGTTGTGCCATCATGGCGACCACGCCGCTGGAGTCCACTCCACCGCTTAAAAAGGCACCTAACGGCACATCTGCAATCATGCGCTGGCGTGTGCAATGGGCGGTTAAATCCCGAAGTTGGTTGGTGAGTTCCTCTTCACTGGCCTGACTTACCTTACTGAAATCAACATCCCAGTATTGCTGACAGGTCAATTCTCCATTCTTGTAAAACATGTAGTGAGCAGGTGGACACTTGTGCACACCTTTGAATATGGTTTTTGGATCAGGGATATACTGATACGCAAAAAAGTCGTATACCGCGTCATCTCGAATCTCGCGTTCTACAAATGGTACAGGCAGCAGGGCTTTGATTTCCGATGCAAAAGCCAGCTTGCCTTGTTCATAGGTGTAATACAGCGGTTTTTTACCCATTCTGTCCCTGGCAATAAACAGCGTATGCTCTTGTTTATCCCAGATAGCAAAGGTAAACATACCGTTGAGTTCAGCAAGGCATTCCACGCCCATTTTGGCATACAGGGCAATAATGACTTCGGTATCGGTGTGGGTTGAAAATACGTGACCTTCCGTTTCCAGCGCGGCACGCAGCTCCAGAAAATTGTAAATTTCACCATTGAAGACAATAACGTAGCGCTGATCTTTACTGAACATCGGTTGGTTGCCTGCAGCAGACAAATCCAGAATACTCAGACGGCGGTGACATAATCCAACATGTTCATCTATGTAGGTACCGCCAGCATCGGGGCCTCGGTGCAGTATGGCCTGGCCCATGCTGGTCAGAAGTGACTCATCCCCGGCTTCGAATTGAAAACGACTAAATCCTGCAATGCCGCACATAAGGCTCTCCCGATTTATAAACTAATGTAACGCCGAATAGCTGAGCCAATGGCTACAGTGAACCCTAATGGCAGTTTGGGCCATAGGGTTTCTGCCAGTTGTCTGATAGTACCTGATGGACCGGTTTCCACAGCCTGTGGCTGGTTGCCTGATGAACCATCATGCCAGTTCAAAGAGTAAGGCAATGCGCCCCATTGGGTCTTAAATTTAAATGTACCTTCACCAAATGATGAGCGACCAAAATCAAAGGTTTGCATACCAGCATCAGTTACGTTCGCCAGTAATGACCAATATAACAACATATTTGGCGCAAGACGGTTATATTCAGGCAAGGTTGACGCCCAAGGAATGGCAGCAACAGTACCATTGATTAACACTATGCCGGCACCGATAGGCGTATCACCCTGATAAACCACACACACTCTTGCATTGTCTGCATACTCGCTGACGATGGCCTCAAACCAGCAATACGCATGCGCCGGTGACGCCAGTAATCGCATGTTTTGCTTGTACACGTCGTAAAAGTGAGGAAGCAGCGAGAGATGTGGCTGGGTATTGTCACTCAACGCCGTGTGTAAACCGTTTTTTTCAGCCTTGCGAATCTGGCTGCGCAACTTCGATTTAAATCCGCTCATCAGTGCGTCACTGTTGTCTGGCAAAGGGAGTCTAAGCACCACTTTTTGGCCGGATTGCAATGTGTCAGGATCGGCGGGTTGGTGAAGCACATCACGGTAGTCGGCACCTGCACCCAACTGACGCAGCAGGGCAGTTTGCACTGCCTCGTCGTCGGCAAGTGCATAACCGGTGTCGCAATAGGGCAATGCGATGGTTTTTGCTGCAGAAAAAGGACGCTTAAATTGAATGGTGGGTAGCACGCCGCAACACTGCTGTTGCTCGTCCTCTGCTATCAGATATTGCATAGGCTGTTGATAAGCTTGCTCGCACGCCTGGCCCCAGGCAAATCGGTGATAAGGGGTGGCCAGTGGATGTGTTTCAACGTACGCATCCCAACGATTTTTATCATGTGGCGTGGCGGGTCTTATCTTCATGTTAATACTGCTTGTTGTGTACTGCGGGCATTGAGTATCTCGCACGCTTCGGTAATGGTACAAAATTCTACGGGAGTGAGGCGCTGCAAATGTTCCACGGTCGCGCGGATACGCTGGCAAATAATCTGCAATGAGTTGGTTTCTTCAAAAAATCCAGTGGCGCCGTCAATCAGACTGGAACTGTGTAAGTACATATGGATTACCCGGTGCTGGCGCTTTATGGCTGTATCTACCAGCATGCACAGATTTTGCTCATCGTTTAGTTCCGGGCTCAGATAGATTTTTCTTAACAGTCGGGAATGCCACAATAATCCAATGGTGTGGAGTAATTTTAATGGCGCGGTTTCTCCGAGTCGGTGTAGTTTTTCACTAAAACCGTAGTCCCGACGGTTAAATCCGGCCGTAACCGGAATTTCCATAATCTGGCGCTGGTGGCCGGGTGATAAAGGGTCATTAAAATCAGGCCAGTAAGGTACCAGAGGCGAGCCTTCACAGGAGAAATACTCATTTCGGTAAAACGGATATACGCTGGAGTCGACGCGGAAGCCTCGTTCAGCCAACAAAGTAAGCACTTTACTGTCGATCCCCCAACGGCCAGTGCGAAAAGATTTGGGCTGCGTATTGAACTGTTCTGTGAGAACCCGCATTAATTCGTCCAGCTTGGCTTCAATGTGCGCTAATGGCAAATTCACCACGTGGGATTCTGCTTCATTGGTTTGGCCAAAATAGGGCGGGTTACACCAGGGATGCAGATGGGCACCAATTTCGCAGTGATTATTCTGACGCGCCTGATTAATGGCTTTTACCGCATTGGGATTAGCTGCTACAGCGTAATCGACAAAATACGTAGGGCGAATACCCATCTCTTCACAAAAAGACTGAAATTGTGGAATGCGCTGCACGTTTTCAACCTGGCAATTATCCTGCGGAAAAGGGCCATCCCACTGCCACTCTTCTTCGGTGTCAATGGTGAGAATAAACAAGGTTGAAGCAGGTTGTTGATGCAGCATAGCCATTCCTTAGCGTTGCAAGTCTTTAAAAAGCGCCATGTATTCATTGGCCATGCGTTGTGCAGAGAAGTGTTCCTCTACAAACGCTTTTGCACGCAGACCATATTCTTTTGCTTTGATGGTATCAGATAACATCTCACGCCAATAGCCTTTCAGTGTTTCCCGTTCACCCAGTGGCGCCAGCAGACCGGTATCATTGTGAGTAATTAACTGATCGATTCCCGGAATTTGATAAGCCGCTACGGGGGTGCCCATGGCACAGGCTTCCATCAGGCAACGTGGCACCCCTTCCAAGGTGGATGTCATCACAAATAAATCGAAGGTTTTGAGCATAGCCAGGCGATCATCGCGGAACCCTAAAAAGTGAATATCGGGTGTGCTGGGCAGCGAGCGTGCTTTTTCTTCCAGGCGGGCGCGGTCGTCTCCGTCGCCAAGGAACAACAGTTCAACTGGCA
This sequence comes from Aestuariibacter sp. GS-14, assembly GCF_006494365.1. Lineage (GTDB taxonomy): Bacteria > Pseudomonadota > Gammaproteobacteria > Enterobacterales > Alteromonadaceae > Alteromonas > Alteromonas mangrovi. The sequence goes on along the minus strand of NZ_VHIP01000001.1, from coordinate 505,151 downwards.
TACCTTCCTGATGTAAATCATCAAAAATGGTCAGGATATCGTCGATATTTTTGCGACTGATCATTTGTCCGATAAAACCCACTCGCAGCTTCTCGGTTTCTGCCGGTATAGTCTCATCGGTGCGAACCGCTTCTACTTCCGATAAGTCCACTCCATTCTGAATGTAATGCAATTTGTCTTTGCGAACACCAATGCGGTGCATATCTTTCATCAGTTGCGTGGATAACGGCACGATTGCATCGCCGTACTTCATAGCCTGACAACCCAGCCAGATAAAAGCGCGTAGCTTCAAATCCTTAGCGTTTTCAAAGCCGTGTGGGGTAACAACAGAAGGGATACCGGCTTTTTTCGCCGCCCACACACCAAGAATATCTGACTTGTATCCATGTGTATGAATAATATCAATATTTTCTTGTTTAATTAGCGCTACCAGTTTGTCGACTACTGAAATGTCGAATTTGTGCTTCATTGGCAGTTCAAACGTTCTGCCGCATTTTTGCTTAAACTGTTTAACCAGTTCCAAATCCTGTGAATCTGTTTCCAGCGTGGTGGCCAGTAGTGACTCAGTGGTGTCGGAAGGTAGGTGGCTGGCAAGGGCCAACACCCAGCGCTCGGCACCATAGAAACCAGTGGAACAAATGAACTGTAATATTTTTATTTTTTTATTTTCCATAAGACGATGTTCCAAAGGTTTTTATTATTCCTCCCAGTGTACCAATGGTGCGGGCTGGGAAATACACACAATAAAACTTTATCACCTCAAGCAATGAGGTGTTTGGTCTGACTAACTTATACAGTCGTGTACTGTAGGCTAGCACTGGAAGTCCGGCTGCTATCAAACACAATACCGCAAACACGGTAAAACCTGCAATCAGGCTAAGCAAAGCCACTAGCAGACAGGCGGGCATGGCCAGTGGCACAATAAAGCTCGGCCACTCACGTAATGGGATTCTACGGTCTTTAACGGAGGCGAGGTTAGACTGGCCACGCCATATTTCCTTCTCGAACATGGCACCTAATTGCTTATCTTCCCCAATATGCACATATTGAGCTGCACTGGTATAGAACAATTCACCGAGTTGATTTACCTTGTCGGTAAAATAGTAGTCTTCACACGTTATCAGGTGCTCCGGGAATTGACCCGCGGCATAAAATGTTTCTTTGGTTAGCAACAGGTTCCTGCCGGGTAAAAAGTCAACCGGGCAGTCGATAGCGGCATTGCTCAGAGCCACGCGAATGTGCTCCAACGGAGTGGGACTGTCGGATGGTATTTGCATGGCGCTGACCAGTCTGGTACCAGGGCGCTCTGTCAATACCGCCAGGCAGGCCGCTAACCAGTTGCGAGAGAGTTGAATATCGGCATCGAGAAACGCAAGATAATTACCACTCGCCAGCTCTGCGCCCCGGTTACGTGAGGCAGAGATAGTCTGCTCTGGTTTGGCAAAAATCACCTGAAACGATACCTCGCCGCAGGCTTGCTTAAGCGCCTCCGATACTTCGGTATTTTGCGAAACCAGAATGATTTCCATTGCGTCTGCCGGGTAATCCTGAGCTGCAATGGATAACAGTGTCTCGCGCAGCATTTCCTCACGCCCTTTGTGTGGGATCACAAAGCTGATTGTGTGATTTGTCATGACAGCTTCCTTCGCAATGCTGGCACGCGTTTTTGTAGCTGCTGCCACTCGCGCTTAACGGACAGTCTCTTTATTACATGGAAAACATAACCTTGCCAGCCCTTATCGCGCTGAATACTCACAGGAAATTTTCCAGCGGTTTCCACGACAGTGGGCGACGTTGTGCATTCTATAGTATCAATGCCATAGTTTTGCATCAGTAACGCTAAGATGCGCGTGTAGTGTTTTTCGTTGCTGCTACTAATTGCATTTACAACGTAGTGTTTTATTTCGGCGGCTTTCGCTCTGAAACGCAACGCATTGTCCTCACTGGTATAGGTGGCAGCAATAGACAGTACCGCTACTTTGCGCAAATCCTGCGCCGACCAGGTTTGGTTGGGGTACTCCAGAATGTCAGGCTTTTCCAGATAAGGATATTCGTTGTCTGCCATCCAGTGGGCGTAATGCACTAAACAGGCAACCGCGTAATAATAGTCCTGGTTTTTACCCACGACGCTCTGAATGTCCAGATAGCGGCACACTGCCTGCAGAAATACAGTATAAAACCAACAGTTTTCCACATTTTCCAGGTTTCGTGTTTCAGCAATATCGTCATCTGGTGATACCGTATGGCGAATAATGTACGACACCTGCTGTAAGTACTGCAGATCGTTGGTGATTTCAAAGCTGTCTAACAGCGCCATCATGTAATTGGCTGTACCCCGGTCGAGTGGGTAAGTGCCGGTGCTGATATTCTTCAAATCGATGCGATGGCGATTTTTATAGCTTAACAGCAAACCAAACAGGGTATCGTCGCCTTCGTATACCGTTGTGATCCAGTCGGTAAGGCCCAGCACGGCCTGTTGAGCAGCCTGACAACCGGTAAGAAAATAATACAGTTGTAATCCGGTAGTGTAACAATGTTGGCCACCCGGGCCGCCACCGCCAGCATGATCCTGATAGGCATTACCCTTGTGGTGCCTGGAATACGTGCGGTGTGTTGCGGTTTCAGCCGGCAAATAATGGTCGGTGTGCCAGAATAGCCCCTGATTGTATTCTGGCTTGTCCAGTTCGGTGTGGTATATATCAATATCAATGATATGTCTGGCCAGATCGTCAGCCAGTTCGCGCCAGCGTTGATCGCCGCTAATGAGCCATTGTTTCAGGAAACCCAGTAAGGGATCGTACTGATTGTTGTAATGCGATGTAAACAGAGTGTCGCCTGTGTAGCCATCGGTTTCATGATCGGCATATAAATCACCAAAGTGCCGCCAGCCATATTCATCGATCGCTTCGCGCTTGGCAAAAAACGAGCTGGGTCCGTCAAGGCCCTCGCCTATCAGTGATTGCAACGGGTCACTTAACAAATGTTCAGACAAACGGGGAAATACGCCGGTTAATGCAAACCAATCCGCTGAAATTGTTGCGTTAGCAATGATGGCTTTGGCAACGGTTTCTGACTTGGCCTGTATTATCGCGCTGTGTGTTTTTTGTTCGCCTGGTTGCAGTTCTACTGGCAACCCAGGCTCAGCTTTAAACATAGACCAGGAAATTTTACCGGGCTCTGCAGCCAGCGAGGTTGGAAAATTTTGCCAGAACCTGTCTGGGGAAACAGATAACTGTACGTTTTGGCTTGTTAGCAGTGCGGCAGGCTCTGGACGCGCAGGCGCCTGTTGAGTGATGCCATCAACAATAAAGTGTGTAGCTGGATCATGTATTGAAAGCTCGCGGGCATGGTTTAAGTGATTGGGGCTATCCCAACGGGACCCTCCACTGGCTCGTTGCCATAAGTGGCCATCGAGATTAATCGAAACAATAGCGGTATCTGGTGATACCTGAATAGCTGCGTAGGCTTGCTCACTACTAATCGATAGGGACATATTGTCGATAAATACACTACGGGGATCGCCCAAATCCCAGGTGCCGCCGTTGTGTTCAGCCGGGTTGGTATTCGTTATTGTAGTGGTAATCCTGGCGAGCCCCAGGGCGGGCTCGAAGCCCAGTTTAACCTGAAGCTTAATTGGGGCTAAATCAGGGCGCCCGGAAGACAATTCATAGTACAACGCAAGGTGGATAAAGGCCGGAGAGCCATCGGGTTGATCGCAATATTTGGGCTCGACATGCCAGTCAGTCAGGCTACTGTGGTATTCGCTGAATTCACCGGTAAATTGGCTGTTAAACGAAAACGTCCAGCGTTTTCCAGCCAGCATAAAATAGCCGTCGAACAATGTGGTTTTACTTAACTGGCACGCCCAATTACAGGTAGTGAGTGAAATCGTTGATTCTGACTCAAGCGATGCGACATGCTCCTGATTCACTTTTATAGCAGCTGTTTGCTTTGGTTCGACCCAGAACTGACTCTCGTTAATACCAGCTACAGGCGTATGACCTTCTAACAGTAGCCATTTTACGGAGTGATCAGGCCACCATGCCAAGGGGGTAAAAGCACACATTACAAGTTGGTTGTCGTTGCGTTTACAATGAAGTGGCTGGTGAACATAACAGAGTCCCTGGGACAACGGGATGCCAATAGAAAACGACGCAGTATCGGCTTTACCGGATTCTGGCACACGTAATGAAAAGTGATGTTGTGATTGCATGTGTCAAAGATTGCTTGATCGAACTTATGAACTTCGCTTTTTAGCACTGCCAAATCGTCTGAATGCGTCAAAGTGAGTTTGTTTAATTATTTGTTAGCTAAACTCTACCGTTATTCGCTGTGTAAAAATACAGAAAAGATAAATCTATTGCTTTTTTATATTAAAAATTTGAGATTTCAACGCTTTTGCGACTACGAATAGACGTGTTAACCAATCTTTTCTCAATAACCGAATCATGAAAAGGTGGTAATGATGGTTAGATAACGACTGTTTGTACTGACTTTCGCCGCCCATAAAATCATATTTGGAACAGCCGCGTTGTGCGTAATAGCTTATCGCGTAGGTGTGTAAAACCAGTCCGGGCTGAAAACGATTGGAGGATTCGAGATAATTGATTCCAGACAGGTAAAAATACACTTGATCATTTGAAATCAAGTTGTACGTATAACCAATACAGAGATCACCGGCAAAAAAGCCTAAAATCTCACAATGTGGGTCGCTTGATGAAGACCGCATCAGGCTTTGATGAAATGCCTTAAACGTAGGGTTATTAAATCCGCTTCCCTGATCGGTATGTTGCCAGCGGTCTGCATGAAACCGAGCTAATTCTTCCAGAACGGGTTCAGGCGGCTTACTACCGAACGAGCGGACAGTGATGTCTCCATAATGCGCTTGCAGGTATTTAATCGCTCTGCGAATTCGGCTTCTGGTATTGCTGGAACATTGTGCAAGATAATTGTCCTTGCTGGTAAAAGCGGGTTCCAGTAAAACTGCATAGCCAGGGATCGCGGTTGATTCGGCGAAAAAATCCGGGTGATTCAACCAGGAGGAGGGATTGGCAGTGATTTCCAAACGCCATTCCCGGGCTATACTTTTACACCAATTCAGAACTAACCTTACCGCTTTGTCGTGCCACTCTGGCAGCGCTAACAGGTCGTTAAACTCAATCCAGATTTGATCGCGCAGCATGTCGCCGGTCTTGTTGAACCATCCGCAGGTAAAGGGAGACCGGATCCCTTTGGGAGGAGAGAGGACCACAAACACCGAGGCAACCAGGGTATCGCCACTAAAGCATTGCAGCCATAACGGTGATTTGTCTTCATTCTGCTGCAGCCAGGGTATGAGCCAAAATGGCTTAGTAAATGGTGTGGCAGAAGGAATATTTGCAGCCAGAAGTGATGTCGCATGTGCGACATCATTCAGGCTGAAGGTCTTTTGGACTAACAGTTGCAACGGCATGCTCTGATATTACCGCTATTGTTGTTCTTCGAGCTTCTTCATTAGCGCCTTGTGTAAGGATTTTTGCGCGGATGACGTTGGATAAATTCTGCCGAGCATATTTTTGGCTCTGGCTTTGTCGCCGTCAAGAATCATTGCTTCTGCTGCATGTAACTGGATTTCTTTGTTATTTGCTGCTTTGCCAAGTGCTTTTTCAATGTAACTTCGGCCTTGTTTAACATCACCCATTTTGATCAGGATATAACCCAGAGTATCAAGTGCAAATTCAGACTCTGGTGCAATACTAAACGCGGCTTTGGCCGCCTCCAGCGCCTTGTCGTAATTCCCCGCTTGAGTGTGAACGCCTGCCAGATTGTTGAGTGCTGCAAAGTCGTTAGGTTTTTCTACGAGGATACGATCATACAGGGTAATGGCGTCGCTATAAAAGCCATAAGCAGTAGCGTACTCGGCTGTTACAAATTTATATAACGTATTTTCCGGAGATTTGCCGACCTCAGTGTGTAAATAGTTCAAACCAGACTTTGCATCTTCGGCCCCCGCCAGTGCAAAAGCCAGCAGTCTGGCGACCGCAAATCCAGGGTTATTTTCGTAGGAAGCGGTAAGCAACTTTACTGCGTCTGAGTAACGCTTTTCATTCAGTGCCAATAGTCCCCGGGTGTGGGTCAGCGCGGCCAATTCACTGCCATCTTCTTCTAGAATAGAAATTGCACGTTTGGATTGTGCAAACTTGCCGGTTGATGCGGCTAAATGCGCTTCCAGTAACACCAGGCGCTTATCTTGCGGGAAGTAGGTTCTGGCTTGTTGTGTGGCTTCCATTGCTCCGTCAAAATTACTCATGAATTGGTAAGTAGAAATCAAGCGGTACCAGCCTCTTCTGTCGGTTGGGAATTTATCCGTCCAGTCTTTATACGTTTCTACGGCCTGGCTGAATTCACCGTTTTCTACATAGGCATCACCCAATGCCTGGTAGATACCAAAATTCTGTGGGTCTTCCACTTTCTTCAGTAAGCTAATGGCTTTATCTGGCTGTTGTGAGCGCAAATAAATAAATGCCAGGGCTGAAACGGGGGCTGAGGCGTCAGGGAATGCTGCTATTCGTTGGGTAAGGTAGCTTTCAAGTTGAGATTCCTGGCCCTGACCGATTTTGATATTGACAACATCAATCAGGTTTTGCAAATCATTGGGGGTTAGAGCCAGCAGCTTTTCAGCATATACCATGGCGTCTTCAAACTTGTCCTGGCGAGCTTTACCAATCATCATATAGCGTAGGGCAGCAGTATTTTCAGGGTCATACTTAAGTACCTGACTAAAATGCTTACCCGCCTCGACTTCCTGATTGTCGCGAAGGTACAAAATACCTTTTAGGAACTCGCCATTGATTGCGCTTAATTCACCCCATTGCTCAGCAACGGCGAGTGCTGCTGCTAAGCCTTTTTCTTCATATTTTGCCTGCGCAAGCAGGATCCACGCCTCACCCAGATTGGGGTCAATATTTAACGCCTGTGTTAACGAATCAACTGCCGATGCCTGATTGTCATCCAGCAGGATAAAACCTTCACGCAGCAAACTCACTGGGTTATTCGGATCGAGAGTCCGGGCTTTTGACAGATAACGTTCTGATTCCGCGCGCTGGCCTTTTTGGAGTTTTTGCAGGGCTGCGAGGCTATATATTTCAGCTCCCTGACCGGGCTCTATACTCAGGCCATCAAGGCTACTGGCAACATCCTCAACATAGCCTAACTCCAGTTTAACCTGTGCGAGCAAGCGGTGAGTCGGGTGGCCAGGTGGTAAAGTGCTGGCCGCTGTATTTAAATAGCGTAAAGCACTTTCTAATCGCCCGGTGCGGTAGGCACTTGTTCCTGCCACAAAACTGGCAAGAGCGGGTTTAGCATCGTTTTGCAACGCAACATTTGCAAGTTGAAGAGCTTGTTCGTAATTATCCTGGTAGAAATAGATCAGTGCTTTTAAGTAATTGGCGTGTCCACTATTGGGATTTAACAGCAATAAGCGTTCTACCTGCTCATCGGCGCGAGTAAGTTGTTTATCTTCAATCAACTGTTCGGCAAGTAAAAAGCGAGCTACGTGGTAACTGGGAAAGATCTCCAGTGCGTCAGTGAACGCAATGATGGCATTTACATGTTCGTTCTGGAGAGAATAGATCATTCCCTTGAGTAGCTGCTTTTCAAAAGGCTCAATTGAGGGCGTGGTAAACTTTTGTGTAATGTTCAGCGCAACCGTTGGGTTGCCCTGCTCAAGTGTCTGGTAGGCCTGAGCAATCAGTAATTCTTCCTGCTTCAGTGATTCAGCAGGGATCACCGGATCCTGCTCTCCACCTTTTAGTTTTGACAAATAGCTAAACAAGGCAAGTGTGCTTTTAACCTGCGTATCCTGAATCACGGGTTGTGAATCGAGTTCTAACAATACGCGATCAAAGTCATTCTGATAGAAAATTGACCGGATTAAGACTGGGTAAGCATCCACAACCGGATAGGCTAGATCTAACGCGCGGCGAATTTCTTTCTCTGACTCTTCAAAGAGTCCCTGTTCAAATTCAAGACGCCCTAATTGGTAACGCGCTTCTGCATTATTCGGCTCAGTGATTACGGCGTTCTTTAATTCAACAATGGCCGCAACTTTTTCACCTTCTGCTACCAATGCCATTGCATTAGCAAGTTGCTCTTCGGCCGACTTTGGCGTACAGGCCGATAACGCGATAACAATCCAAAGTGCGTTCAGACGTTTTATTTGCATCCTTTCCTCTCACTACTACTCTTTTCAGTGCTGCTTCAAGATAACAGTTTGCTTGCGGACTGGCTACCGTTACTCAACGAACGGTATGGCCAGTGCGGTAACTGGAACTGGGATATTGTTATACTGATTATGCATCGTACTTTCCTGGCGACAGAATATTATTCGGATCCATAGCCTGTTTTATCACTTTTATCGACTGCCAGAACGGGGTGCCTTTATCCAGTCTGGCTTGTTCTGTGATGGGTAAACGATAAGGCACAAAGCCTTGCTTACACCCTTCGTCAATCAACGCCCTCAAACAGGCATGTGCCTTTTCTGTTTGTGCAGGATCCTGCTTATCGAATACCAATGGAACTGTCGAGTCGATACAATCGTGCTTAAGGTTGGTAAACGTAATAAAAGGGTCCAGTTCGAATCGAAGCATTGTATTTCTTACGAAATCGACAAAGTGGGACAGCGTAGATGGATCCATGGCAATAAGCGGTGCATACCAAAGTAAGCCACACTGGTCGTCCGCGGGATGTAACGGTAAGGCTTTGTCTGGTTGTTTGGATGGATTGCGCCAGTAAGGAAGAGGGAGTGCAACCTGGTTGGGTTTGCCTAGCATAATCTCAACCCCTTCTTGCAATGAAGTAAGTTGCGCTTTTACATCTTTAAACATGGGAATGAAGTCGAGCGGCATCGACGCAAATCGATGCGCCATTTTCAGTAATAGTGAATCAGAAAAGAGTATTCTGCCAAGTTTTCGGGCATGTCTTTTGACGTATTTCTTAACATAATTCACCACGGGTTGATCGCCGTAAATTGAACCCACAATCATCCATTCCGGTAAGCGCTTAGCAGCAGCAAGCGAATTAACCTGTTCATCCGTTAACGGCATGATAGGGGATTGATCAATATTTGGATTTTTACAGGTCATTGAAACCAGACGACGTTTGTCCATCAGGTTAATAGAGCCAACCATGCCGGCCTGGGATTCCAGCAGCGTTCGAATAAACTCAACACTTTCCTTAAATTTTTCCGCGTCGAATACCTGAATATAAAAGGCGCTGAATGCATTTGGCTTCTTCGCCAGTCTTATGGTCATTTCTGACACTATGCCTAAATTGCTTTGGGTAAAGAGTCCATCCAAATAAGGGCCCAGGCCCCATTTGAAGGTTTTGTCTATAAAATCGTCTTCGCTTTTATCGAGTGCTGATACAGCAGAAGCGTACTCCTGTTGGCACAAATCAGGATGAGGAATAAATGCCTTAAGTGCTGTGCAGGCATAGAAGTGGTCAGTATGCGGCGTAATGCCATAACCGCGCTCTAGCGCATTACTTAGCACACTACAACTGGGACCCGCACCTGTTACAGGCACCATATGCTGCCAGTCTTGCTCCTGCAAGTAATCGTAGAGCATTTGCTGCGTAACACCTGGTTCAATGGTAATGAGCCCTAGTGACTTACTGGTGGGCATTATTTGACACATGCCCGACAAATCGAGCAATACAATAGGGCGATTGGCACTATCCTGAGTAATTGAACCATATCCCCAGTTTTTGTTGGAACTAACGGGGTGAACAACAAAATTATGCGAGTTCGCAAGTGCTAACAGAGACGGTATGATTTCTCTGTGCGAAATCTTAATAGCTGCCGCCAGTGCAGCATGGTCGCTAAAAGTGGTGCCACTGTAAGCTTTAATTGCGTGCTCAGTTGAGATAATGACGGCGTGTGGATGAGAATCGAAATGGTTTCGAAGTGTTTGGTAGATATCCATAATAGTGCTTGGTTATTCCTCGTAACCACTACTATAGCTTTTTTTTTGCTAAAACAAAGAAAGCCGGCATTAAGCCGGCTCAAAAAATAAAACTTTATGTCATTTTAGCGTTTCAGACGTGAACGCAATCCCAGCGCAACCAGACCAAAAGCAAATAACGCTAAACCAGTTGGTGCAGGCACCGGAATTTCGCGAGTGCTTAAACCAATTACAATGTTGTCGAACTCACCTGCAATACCGCTGGTATCTATTACCAGTGTATCGAACTGATCAGCAATCGAGAATGCTATGTTCACGTAGGTGTTAGAGGCTGGGCTGGATTGATTACCAGACTGTCCGCCTAAGGCCGACAACAATTGCGAACCTGTAATTTGAGTTACCAGACTACCGCCGGAATAGAACTTAAAATCGTTGTAAGTATCAACTGAACCCCAGTAAAAGCCCAGATACGTAATTCCCAACAGCGTGTTGGAACTTAACGTACTTGTGAAATAAGTCAGTAAATCGTTATAGTCAAACGTGATAGAGGATGTACCAGAGCCGTTGTTGGTAACATAACCATAACAGGTTGTGTCGTTAGCAGGGGCTGCTGCCACATTGTTAAGCGTACCTTTTCTTACGCCTATCTCAGATGCACTGGCCGTTACATCTACACCGATTGGTCCGCCGTTTAAACTGTTTACCGCGCATTCACTTTCAAACCCGGGCTTTGTATAAGCAGTTGAGCCTGGGAATGTAGGATCACCTGTAGCGATATCAAATGTTTCAATAAAATAACCAGATAAACCACCAGTAACCGGGTCAATGAATGAACTGGTTAAGCCTGAACCGTCATTGGCCGTTGCGCCACCGAAGGTAATAGTTGCTGCATTTGCAACATTTGACGACCCCAAAACTACCGCAGCAGTGAGTGTGAGGGCTTTTGTAAAGCTGGAAAATTTGTTCATTTTACTATCCCCTGTAAAAAAGAAAGTTACACTGAACAATAAAGCATCAATTGTGCCAAAAAATAAATAATTTATCTTTCAATGAGTTGCGAATTTAGCAAAGCGACGGGGATGTTAAGGTGTAAAAAAAACCGGCACTTGGCCGGCTTTTTTAGCGGTAAACTTTCTACCTCGTTATTTTTTCAAACGAGAGCGTAGGCCTAATGCAATCAGACCGAAAGCGAACAGTGCCAGACCTGTAGGAGCAGGAACTGGAATTTCACGGGTGCTCAGACCAACAACGATGTTGTCGAACTCACCTGCAATGCCGCTGGTTTTAATTACCAGAGTGTCAAACTGCTCTGCGATAGAGAAATCGATGTTTACATAAACGTTTGACTTAGAAGAAGTCTGGTTACCAGACTGACCGCCTAACGCACTCAGCAATTGTGAACCGGTAATTGATGTTACCAGGTTACCATCTGAGTAGAACTCGAAATCGTTATAAGTATCTACTGAACCCCAGTAGAAACCTAAATAAGTAATACCTAACAGGGTGTTTGAGCTATACAGAGTGGTGTAGTAGCTTAACAGCGCGCTGTAATCGAAAACGGTAGTAGCAACACCAGAACCGTTGTTGGTCAGGTAACCGAAGCAAGTTGTGTCACCGGCTGGTGCAGCTGCAACGTTTGCAACAGAACCTTTGCGAATACCTACTTCAGAAGCGTTTGCAGTTACTGTAACGCCAGCAGGACCGCCGTTAGCACTGTTAACAGAACATTCCTGATCAAAACCTGGGTCGTTGTATGCAATAGAACCTGGAAGACCGCTAAAGTTAGTTGCTTGGTCAAACGATTCAATGAAATAATCTGCTTGTCCACCAGTCAGTGGATCAATGTATGAACTGGTTAAGCCTGAACCATCATTCGCAGTTACACCACCAAAACTGATAGTTGCAGCCTGAGTAGTAGATGCAAAAGCCAGGGCTACCGTCAATGGTAATGCTTTTGATAAAATTGATAATGCTTTCATTAGTACTGTCCTCTAAGATTCGAAAGTTACCGCACTTAGCTATTAGCATCATGTGTGCCAGTTTTTAAATAATATTAATTAACAATAACTTAAGTTGTCTTCAAGTCGCTGGGAAATAGCTGCTGTAAAGTTTTTCGACATATATGACGGTTTTACTGACGTTATTTAAATTAACTAATACGCCTGCTCAAAAAAGACTATTTATACAACGTATCGGGTAATTTGGATAACGGGTTGGTTGATTATTGAACGAGTTGTTCAGGAGTTTTGTTGAATTTGCTTGTTAACCTGAGTTTGAATGTCTTTCAGCATGTATTTAAATCCAGGTGTCAGATTTTTTAACAGCAACTCTGCATTGATATAATAAGGCGCTCGTTGACCGTGATAATCAATGGTAGGGCCAATTTGTACAAACTTAATGCCAATAAAACGCATACTGCGCGCTAGTCGTGGTTCCATCATGACAAAGGCGTGACGAATACCCTGACTAAGCGCTAATGATGCTGCCGTTAAATACAGGCCGATAGCAATAAATGGAAAGCAGCGAAGCTCTGTTTCAGAGTAGGTGGTTTCGTTAATTGCACCGGTTGCTGCCCCGGCAAATTTATCCATCGCCCGTCGTCTGAACTGTGCAGGTACGGCAAGGCGGGATATTTCACAAATCTCCTCTCGCTTGAAATGTCCTGGCGTAAATTCAGGGTGGGCAATGGAATGCAGACAATATTTTTCCAAAGGAAGCAGCTCATCTGAGCTTCTTGGTGTTACCAGTCTTACGGTACCTGCATATGCCTTGGTATTCAGATGCTGAATCATACAATATTGTGACCAGGCGTCGAAGTCGTCAGTTTCCATGCCATTTTCTCTGACGGGCTCAAAAGCAAGTTCCTCGCAGTATACGTTGTGACGAATTTTATACACTTCATCACGTAACAGGTCTGAATGCGCAATAACCGGGGTTAAAAATGTAGAAAAGTGTTTTGAAATAGCGTCAGCTTCCCGCAAACGCTTGTAGGCCTGCCATAATTTTCCGATTTTTTGGCTTGTACTCTTAAACACATCTACCTCTGACGAAACCCCACTTTAGCAGTGGCATTGATTTGGCTGGATAAGGCGTTGACCCAATCATTCATATTGGAATAATAGTAGCACTCTTTTTAAACAAGTAGATAAAAATCGTTCTTATACTTATGGTGCTGTTGTTACTGGATTATTTTTGTTATCGCTATAAATAACATTTACTTGAATGGATTTTTTGTGATTTCACCTTTTACCTGACCATGTTTCAAACAGAAGGCCAACGTATTCATAAAGTGCCCGGTGAGTGTGTTCAACACTGCTAATCGACGGCATATTTAACACAATATCAAAGTCTGGCGGGCTTAGATGTTCAACTGGCACAGCAATCAGTTGGGAAAATCCCACACGTTTGGCAATGAGCATCAGGCGTTTCATGTGAGTTGCCGAAGTGACTACCGAAATGGGGACATCACCAGTAAACGAGTACAGTGCAATCAGCTCTTCTTCGGTATTCGAACCTTCTGACAAGGCAATAACCGGGCTGTTTGTTATATACCCGGTAAAGCGTTTGGCCTCCTGAGCATAATCGGTTTGCGGATCTTCCAGAAAATGACCTGCCGTTACAATAATGGTTTGGCCCGATATTCTGGCCATCATAGCCGTTTGCGTTAATCTGGTGAGTGAGCAGCGCGGCCACTGGCTTACTTCAACAGTATCAACATCGTAAAAATAGCAGCCGGGAGTATACAGATACGCAGCTTCCTGCCAGCGCGTACTTTGCAGCGTAAGTACCGGATAGGCATACTCGAGTGGACGTAGCAGATAATTGCTGAAAACATACTGGCTACTGATAAAAAGCCACGTTATTGCTGAGGTAACGAGCCACGATGCCACGCGCTTTTGTGGACGTTTTAAATGGCATACCCACGCAATAACGAATACTATAAATGCTAGTACCAGTGGTGACAGCATTAATTTGACGGTGTATTTAACGAAGCCTATAAATAGCGATTCCATGCACGATGACCTGAAACATCCATGCTATCATCCTTACGAAAACTGACAGGAGTTGCAATGACGAGATTGTGTTTTTTTCTATTATTTTTCAGTTTTGTTGCCAACGCACAGGACGCGGTTAACTGGGTAAATATTATTCAGAAGGTAAAACCCTCGGTGGTAGGAATTGGCTTACACACGCCAATGAATGCACCAGCCAATCAGTTACAAGGTACGGGTTTCGTTATTGGTAACGGCAAATTTGTTGCAACCAACTACCATGTGATAGCGGAACCATTGGATCCGGAAGTTGTGCAATACCGTGCGGTATTTGTTGGTAACGCAAAAAACACCCGTACTCTGCGCGCTGAAGTAGTGGGATTCGATCCGGTGCATGATTTGGCTATTCTCAAGATAGACGAAGCTCTCAAGCCGTTTAAAGTTGGTGCTGATACCTACGTGCCCGAAGGCACAATCGTCGGCTTTACCGGCTATCCGATTGGCGCTGTGCTGGGGTTATACCCAGCAACGCACAGAGGCATGGTGGCTGCTATTACGCCCGATGCAATGCCTGCTTATAATTCAACGCAACTCTCAATCAACATGCTGGACCGTCTGAAGCAAACCTTCATGATTTATCAACTTGATGCAACGGCTTATCCCGGTAACAGTGGCAGCGCTATGTACCGTGCAGATAATGGTGTAGTAATAGGCGTGATGAATAAAGTATTTGTTGCTGAAGGAAAGGAAAACGTACTCAGCAAGCCATCAGGCATATCATACGCTATACCCGTAGTGCATCTGCGAGAGCTGGCGGCCAAATACAATATCGATATCTGATGTACAGGAAGTGGATGTGATCAACGGATGATCTATCGCGGCTGGCAATGCTAACTGAGTTGGTTTATTGTTTTGGCACGATTTCACGTCGGTTCTGTTAGTGTATGTTCCAGAGAGTATTTAGAGGCTAACGGCGCTTTCGTAAACAAGTTAAGTAAAAGTCTGTGAGGGTCACAGATCTCAGGAGTGTAGAATGAAAGTGCTCGTTACCGGGGCTGCTGGTTTCATCGGGGCTGCTGTCAGCAAAGTACTGGCAGCCAGAGGCGATACGGTTATTGGGGTGGATAATCTCAATGATTACTACGATGTAAACTTAAAACTCGCACGCTTAAAAGCACTGCAAGAGGCTGGTTTTTCAGGGCGTTTTGAATTTATCAAACTCGGTGTGGAAATGCGCGAGGGTATGGAGGCGTTATTTGCTGCGCAACAGTTCGATTGCGTTGTACATCTGGCTGCCCAGGCTGGAGTGCGGTATTCATTAGAAAATCCTCATGCTTATGTTGATGCCAACCTGGTTGGGTTTATGAATATTCTTGAAGGGTGCCGTCATCACGCTGTTAAGCATTTGGTTTATGCGTCTTCCAGTTCAGTATATGGCGCCAATGAAACTATGCCGTTTTCTGAATCGCATAATGTTGATCATCCGGTAAGCCTGTACGCCGCCAGTAAAAAAGCCAATGAGTTAATGGCGCATACATACAGCCACCTTTATCAGTTACCTACCACAGGATTGCGTTTCTTTACCGTATACGGCCCTTGGGGACGCCCGGATATGGCACTGTTTAAGTTCACCAAAGCAATGCTGGAAGGCGAGCCTATTGACGTTTATAACTATGGAAACCACCGACGCGACTTTACTTACATTGATGACATCGTTGAAGGGGTGATTCGCACGCTAGATAATCCGGCAGCAACTGATAACAGCTGGAGTGGCATTGAACCGAATCCGGCCACCAGCAAAGCGCCATATCGAGTGTACAACATTGGGGCGCAAAACCCGGTGAATCTGCTTCATTTTATAGAAACACTTGAGAAAGCGCTTGGCGTGAGTGCAGACAAGCGCTTGCTGCCTATGCAACCTGGAGACGTGCCTGATACCTATGCAGATGTCTCTCGTTTAGTTGCTGATACAGGGTATCAGCCATCGGTGAGTGTTGAGCAGGGGATTCAGGCGTTTGTTAGCTGGTATCGTGAGTTTTATAACGTGTAACTTGCGGGGAGGGGTATGCGGGTTACAAAACCGGCATGACTGGTCGCTCTAACCGCTGAAGTTTTGCCGGTAGAAAATTCATTGCCGTTTGATAGCCCTGTTGAAACAGGGCTTCCTTATCGGTTTCATCCATATCAAAATCAACTGAAGATGCTGAACCGGTATTGATTACCAATGTGTTATGCCAGTGCTCGGCATGCACATATTCCCGCGATAGCGCCGTCATAAAGGTGCGGATCAACAAGCCAATATACTGTGGCAGTATGAACCGTTTGGGGTTAAACGGCTGCTCTCTCGCTTCACTGCGAAGCCGGAAACACACATTGGGTGTGCCATCGCGCTGCCAATCCTGAAATAGTGCATCTTCGGCAAGGATCGCGCCGTCTACCAGCATGTGCTTTTCATACACTTTAAAACTGAAAAGCAGAGGAATCGACATGGAACACCGTACCGCATGAGAAACACGCATGTTTGGCGTTTGTTCTTTATTAAAAATAACCGGTCCGCCACCGTTTACGTCTGTAGCAAGAATATGTAGCGGGATAGGTGCATCGGCAAAGGTCATTCCGTCGATTTGTTTGTCCATCCAACGCTCAAATTTAACACCAGATGAAAGCCCACCATATCGGAGTAAGCGAAATATTGAAAAATCCCTGAACTGTTTAAAATCGGTATTCACCGCAAGGTTGTACAGATCGGTATTCGACAGCCCGTAGCTGTGAAGTGCTGCAACAATGGAGCCGCCGGAAATGCCAACCAAAGACGAAAACTGGACATCAAGATCACTGAGTGCTTTTAAAATACCAATGTGCGCAAGCAGCCTGGTGCCGCCTCCGGAAAAAATGGGAACAATTTTATTTACTGCTGGCATTCACTCACCCGTGTTGTAAAACGGTTAGCAATTCACTTTGAGGGCCTGGCTTTATTCCGGAACCCTTTTATGAGCATATACTAAAAACGAGGTTTATCGAGTTGATTAGTGACGATATTAACAAAGCAGGCCATATTTCAAGAAGTGAAATTAGGCCTGCGTTTTGATTTGACGTGGCTTTGGAAATTATTGAGCGCGTAATGCCGCTTTCATTTCTTTGCGCTTTTGATGCAGCAATGGCTCGGTGTAACCGTTGGGCTGTTCTTTGCCTTTGAATATCAACTCACTGGCGGCCTGGAAACCTATTGAGCTTGCAGTATCTGGCGTCATTGGAAGGTATTCCGGGTCGTCGGCATTTTGTTTATCAACCAGCGCAGCCATGCGCTCCAGTGATTCCTGAACACGTGTTTCGGAAATCACACCGTGCGCTAACCAGTTTGCAAGATGTTGGCTGGAAATACGCAGCGTTGCCCGGTCTTCCATTAAACCCACATTATTAATATCTGGTACTTTAGAGCAACCCACTCCCTGATGCACCCAACGCACAACATAACCCAGAATACCTTGCACATTGTTATCAATTTCACGTTGAATTTGGTCATCCGACAAACTACTTGTGTCGCTTAGCAATGGAATCGTCAAAATATCATCTATACCATTAAAGCGCTCGGCGGCCAGCGTTTGTTGCAAACCAAATACGTCCACCTGATGGTAATGGAGTGCATGTAATGTGGCTGCGGTAGGTGAGGGTACCCAGGCGGTGTTTGCGCCTGCTTTCGGATGACCAATTTTTGCAGTCATCATTTGTGCCATTTGATCGGGGATTGGCCACATACCTTTACCGATTTGGGCTTTACCCGACAAACCGCAAGCAAGACCGGTGGCTACGTTTGCTTTTTCGTACGCCTGAATCCAGGTCATGGTTTTTAAACTGGCCTTGTCAGCGAAGATGCCAGCCTGCATTGATGTATGAATTTCATCACCAGTGCGGTCCAGGAAACCAGTATTAATAAATACGGTGCGCTGTTTGGCTGCCGCGATACAGGCTTTTAAGTTAACACTGGTGCGACGTTCTTCGTCCATTATGCCCATTTTTAGAGTAAAGGGCTCAAGGCCAAGTACCTCTTCAATTTTGCCAAATAATGCGTTACTGAAGGCCACTTCTTCCGGGCCGTGCATTTTGGGCTTAACAATGTAAATACTGCCTGTGCGGGTATTTTTAAATGGGCTGTTACCCAGCAGGTCGTGCTTGGCAATTAACGATGTGATCACGCCATCCATAATCCCTTCTGGTACTTCCTCGCCGTCGAACAGAATGGCATCGTTAGTCATCAGATGGCCTACGTTGCGCACGAACATCAGGCTTCTGCCAGAGAGCGTCAGACTGTCTCCGTTAGGCGTTTGATACTGACGGTCGGCATTCATACTGCGAGTGAATGACTTACCCGCTTTATCCATGGTTATGCTCAACGAACCTTTCATCAGGCCCAGCCAGTTCGAGTAAACCAGCGTTTTATCTTCTGCATCTACCGCCGCAACTGAATCTTCACAATCCATAATAGTGGTAAGCGCGGCTTCAACCAGGATGTCCTTCACGCCAGCCGGATCTGTTTTGCCAATAGGATGAGAGCTGTCGATTTGTAATTCGAAGTGCAGGCCGTTGTGTTCAAACAAAAGTGCATCCGGTCTTTTAACGCTACCCTGATAGCCTTTGAACTGGTCCGGATTTTGTAACGTCACAGACTCGCCGTTTTTCATGCTCACAGTAATTGTGTTGCCTGCAAGGCTGTACTTTACAGCATCTTCGTGACGGCCAGAGGCCAGAGGTAATAAGGTATTTAGCCATTCGCGGGCAGTAGCAACCACTTTGGCTCCGCGAATTGGATTGTAACCACCGCTTTTTGTTGCGCCATCGTCCTCGCTGACAACGTCAGTGCCATATAAGGCGTCATACAGACTACCCCAGCGCGCATTTGCCGCATTTAATGCATAACGTGCATTATTAATTGGCACAACAAGTTGCGGGCCGGCCATCGTTGCCATTTCGGCGTCAACATTACTGGTTTCAATGCTAAAGTCGGCTGGTTCAGGTAACAGGTAGCCAATGTCTTGCAGAAACTGCTTATAATCGGGGCCTGTCGCTGGTTTGCCAGCCTGATGATAGGCATCAAGCTGCGCTTGCAAGCTATCCCGTTTTTCCAATAGTGCTTTGTTAGGGGCAACAAACTCAGCAAGCACGGCTTCAAATCCTTGCCAGAAGTCAGCTGGCTCGACACCTGAGCCAGGTAGTGCCTGTTCGTTAATGAAGTTGTCGAGAACGGACGCAACCTGCATACGGCCACGTTGAATGTAATCCTGCATAATAGTCCCCTGGATCAAAGTATTTTCTACAGTGTAGAGGGTTAACAGATAATTTCTAAGTTTATGGTTTTTATTGTAGCCATAAATATAGTGAATCATTGGTTGGTGCAGGGATAACGTTCGCTTGCCGGGCAAAAGCGTTGCCCGGCGACATTACAAAAGCACGATTTGCATTTTACTGCATATCTGCCGCAACCTCGCCTATCAGGCGACGAAGCCAGATATGTCCGGCATCGTGATGGAGCAGGGCGCTCCAAGCCATTTTCAGTGCAATCGGTGGAATGTCGAATGGTGGCTCGCGTAGCACTATGCTGGGGTCATCCTTAAAAATCTTGGCCGCTTTACTTGGCAAGGTGGCGATAAGATTTTGACGTTTGGCAATTTGCAGCGCGGCGTGATAATGCCGGGTAAACACGCGAATATCCCGCTGTTTACCAATTTTAGTAAGTTCAGCATCTACCCATCCCAATTTTTGAACTTCATTGGGGTCGATACCCACACCCACGCCAAATCCGGTTTTACTTACCCAGATGTGCTGCGCTTTTAAATAGGTTTCAAGATCATAGTGACTGGCCAGTGGATGGGTTTTACTCATTACACAGGCAAACGTGTCGTACCAAATGACTTTTTGGTGAAACGACAGTGGGAGTTCGTCAAAACGGTTGATGGCCATATCAACCTTGCCTTGCTCGACATCGTGAAACGTAACATCACTGGGAGTGATTAAATCAAGTGTAATATTGGGGGCAGAATTGGCAAGGCGTCCAACCAGCTCCAACAGCAGCGTTGATTCGGCATAGTCACTGGTCATGATCCTGAAGGTCCGGGCGCTGGTGGCGGGATTAAAATCCGTTTCTGGTTGAATTGAGCTTTCCAGTTTACTCAGCACATCCCGGATAATAGGTTGCAGCTCCAGTGCCCGCTTGGTTGGGGTCATACCGTCACTGGTTCTTACCAGAAGCGGGTCTTTGAATAAATCTCTCAGGCGCTTAAGGCCATTACTCATTGCTGGCTGGGTAATACTGAGTTGATTTGCTGCCCGGGTGACACTGCCTTCGCGTAATAAGACGTCTAAATATACCAGTAAGTTCAGGTCAACCTTTGCAATATTCATTTATGTAATAGCCCGTATCAAGTTTATTAAACTTTTCTATTATACTGTGTTATTACCTGCTTGTCAGATAGGCCATTAGTCTTAGTGCTTTTGGATGTTTTATTTTTATTTGTCTGATAGTAAAGGTTATTTTGTTTGTTTGTGCTAGAGAAATATATTTTGTGAATGAATTAGATTGAATAATTCAGATGAATATCAGGATTTTTGCTGCAAATAACGGATTAATAGCGTGTCTCAGGCATAAAAAAGGCTTCCCGAGGGAAGCCAAAAAACTCAATAGCCTGCCCGAACGTCTCTGAAAAGGCAGGCTGCTGGTTGGAACTAGTCGAATTGGTTCATGGTGTTGTCTTCACCGCTGGCTTTCAGTGCCTGCTCACCAGAGAAGTACTCTTTATGAACATCACCTAAGTCAGAACCAGCCATGGCCTGGTGCTTAACGCACGCCAGACCCTGACGGATTTCCTGGCGCTGTACGCCTTTCACGTAGGCCAGCATACCCTGGTCGCCGAAGTAACCTTTTGCCAGGTTGTCGGTAGACAGCGCAGCAGTATGGTAAGTAGGCAGCGTGATCAGATGGTGGAAGATACCGGCTTCGCGAGCAGCGTCCGCCTGGAAGCTTTGGATCTTCGCGTCAGCCGCTATAGCCAGTTCAGTCTCATCGTACTCAACAGACATCAAGTTGGCGCGGTCGTACGCTGACACGTCTTTACCTTCCTCTGACCATGCGTCAAATACTTGTTGACGGAAATTCAGGGTCCAGTTGAATGACGGAGAGTTGTTGTAAACCAGTTTTGCGTTCGGAATAACTTCACGGATTTGATCAACCATGTCACCGATTTGACGTACGTGTGGTTTTTCGGTTTCGATCCACAGCAGGTCAGCACCGTTTTGCAGGCTGGTGATACAGTCAAGTACACAACGCGCTACGCCAGTATCAGGCTTGAAGCGGAACAAACCGTTTGGCAGACGCTCAGGCTTAACCAGCTCGCCGTTTTGCTTCAGTACCAGATCACCTTCTTTCAGGTCAGCTACTGAATTAACCGGCGTGGTTTGCAGGAATGCATTGTACTGAGAAGCCAGGTCGCCTTCGCTGGTTGATACCGGGATCTTCTGAGTCAGACCAGCACCTAATGAATCGGTACGGGCAACGATAACACCATCATCTACACCCAGCTCTAAGAAGGCATAACGAACAGCGTTGATTTTAGCCAGGAAGTCTTCATGAGGAACGGTTACTTTACCGTCCTGGTGACCACACTGCTTGGCATCAGATACCTGGTTTTCGATTTGGATACAGCAAGCACCCGCTTCGATCATCTTCTTAGCTAACAGGTAAGTGGCTTCTTCGTTACCGAAACCCGCATCGATGTCTGCGATGATTGGCACAACGTGCGTTTCGTAGTTGTCGATTTGCGCCTGGATAGCAGCTACATCACCACCGTTTGCTTTAGCAGCATCTAACTTTTTGAATAAATCACCCAGTTCACGTGCATCAGCCTGACGCAGGAATGTATACAGTTCTTCGATTAATGCAGCGACAGAGGTTTTTTCGTGCATTGACTGGTCTGGCAGAGGACCAAACTCAGAACGCAGAGCCGCAACCATCCAACCAGACAGGTATAGGTAGCTCTTTTTAGTCGTGCCCTGATGTTTTTTAACAGACAGCATTTTTTGCTGACCGATGAAACCATGCCAGCAACCTAATGACTGGGTGTACTGAGTGCAGTCTGCATCGTACTCGGCCATGTCCTGACGCATAATTTTAGCGGTATACTTAGCAACGTCTAAACCGGTTTTAAAACGGTTCTGTACAACCATACGCGCAGCAAATTCTGGGCTAATGGCATTCCAAGTACCTTTGTGTTGACTCTTAAGCGTGGCAACCTGGTCGATTGCATTTTGGTATTCTGACATGACTGTCTCTCCTTCCCGAAATTAATATAAGCGTTGGTGAAAACACCGAGGGCGTTGTCATCGACTTCTTTTCCATCCTAGGCGGTGAATGTGGATAAAAGAAATATATAATGTTCATTGTCGGCATAATTTTTGTGAATGATAATGGGTTGGTAAATTGATTTTTATGCGAAGACTATTCAATGGATTAATGGGCAAAGCGATGAAAAAAAACTATTATTAAGGGACAGTAATGACAGGAATCTGCAATGAGTAATATTCTTTCCTCGGTTGATCAGCGAACCAAATTAGTCGGTGAAAACCGTCTGGAATTGCTGCTTTTTCGATTAGGCACCCGGCACACATACGCCATAAATGTGTTCAAAGTGAAAGAGGTTATTACCATTCCAAAACTGAACACAATGCCAGGTGCACACGGTAATCTGTGTGGGGTAACCGTGTATCGGGGGCTAACCATTCCGATTATAGATTTGCGCCAGGCAATTCATTTTCGCGCTATCAAAACTCAACCAGATATTAATCGCAATGTAATCATTACTGAATACAATCGCTCAGTGCAGGGATTTATGATTGGCGAAGTGGTGAGTATTGTGAATACATCCTGGGAAGATATCCAACCGCCGCCAAAAAGTATCGGAAAAACCAACTTTCTAACCGCTATCACTCAGATTGATATTGGGGGTAAGCGAGAGTTAGTCGAAATCATCGATGTTGAAAAAGTACTGGCAGAAATCATCGAATACGACGTAACCATATCGGAACATGTGTTGGATGCGCAGGTTGTTGAACATCTTAAAGGGCAGCGCATACTCATAGTCGATGATTCTTCCACCGCCAGAAAGCAGATACGCGATACCCTTGAACAACTGGGTATTGATATTATTGAATGCCACAACGGGGCTGAAGCGCTGGCGTTGTTAAAAGAGTGGGCTAATGAAGGTATTAATGTAACGGATAAGCTGCTAATGATGTTTACCGACGCGGAAATGCCCGAAATGGATGGCTACCGATTAACAGCCGAAGTGAGGGCTGATAGCCGAATGTCTTCGTTATTTATTGCCCTGAATACATCACTTAGCGGCAGTTTTAATGAAGCAATGGTCGAAAAGGTCGGGTGTAATCGATTTATTTCCAAATTTCAGCCAGACATGCTGGTAGACGTTGTTCAGCAACGTATGCGAGAACTGTTATAGAAAACAGACTATTTGGTCTGATTTTATATTTTCTCATGTGAATTCTGTTGCACGCCCGTTATACTGGGTCAGGTTTTAACCTGTTGAATATTCAGCTCGTCGGATTCGTACTGCTGGTTGAACAGTGGGCACTGTACACTGCGGTCATTCGATTTCTCATAAGGAAAATACTGTGCGACAGAACTTGCTTGCGGTAGCAGCCGCAACACTCTTTTTGACTGCCTGTAATGCCACGTTTAGCGATACGTCCAGCGCACTTTTGCCCAAGACGTCTCAGCCTTCGGATAAACCCAAAAACGTGATCATGATTGTGTCTGATGGAATGGGACCTGCCTACACTACGGCCTATCGCAATTTCCGCGATAATCCGGCTACCCCCGAAGTGGAACCCGTTATTTTCGATCGTATTTTTGTGGGGAATGCCAGCACCTATCCAGCTCACGAGTCAGGCTTTGTTACTGATTCTGCCGCGGCGGCAACAGCTTTGGCCTCGGGTGTTAAAAGTTATAACGGTGCGATTGGTGTTGATGTAAATAAACAGCCGGTTAAGTCTGTTTTACAGCAAGCCAAAGCGCTGGGCATGAAAACCGGTATTGCCGTCACTTCGCAAATTGTGCACGCCACGCCAGCCGCTTATATGGCGCACAATGAAAGCCGTAAAAACTATAACGAGATTGCAGAAAGTTTTTACGACGATAAAGTCGACGGTCAGTTTGCCGCCAATGTAATGCTTGGTGGCGGTACACAATATTTTGAGCGTGAAGACCGCGATATCACCGCACAGTTTATCGATGCCGGGTATGCATATGTTGATACCTACAACAAACTGGCCACTATCCCAGCAGGTAAAGATGTACTTGGGTTGTTTGCACCAGTGGGGTTGCCTTGGGTACTGGATGACAAGCGTAAAAATCGCCTGGCTTACCTAACTGAACATGCCATTAAACACTTGGAAAACGACAACGGATTTTTCCTGTTAGTTGAAGCAAGTCAGGTTGACTGGGCTGGACATGCCAATGACATTGCATCGGCCATGGCTGAAATGCACGATTTGAATTTAACGCTGGAATATCTTTACGAATATGTGCAGACGCATCCTGACACGCTGGTGGTGTTAACCGCTGACCACAGCACAGGGGGACTTACCCTTGGAGCACGCGGAGAATATAGCTGGGCGCCAGAATGGCTTAAAAACCTGTCTGCGTCTCCTACTGTGATTGCCGAGCAGTTGCCTCAGACTGTCGATCCGGTTGCGTTTGTTAGCGACAAATTAGGCTTTGCATTAAATGAAGATGAAGCGAAGCAGGTAATTGCGCTGGCCAAACTAAAAAGCACACGAGCGATTGAAGAAGGTATCAAGACTATACTGGATATGCGCACCAATACCGGTTGGACAACCAGTGGGCATACGGGTGTTGACGTAGAAGTGTTTGCCTTTGGCAAAGGCTATGAGTCGTTTACAGGGCAATATGACAACACCGATATTGCGAAGAAAATCTTTGCATTATTGCCGACTGAAATGAAAGCCCAGGCCTCAGACAATGCGTCTGAAGTAAAATCAAAATCCGCTGCCGGACAGTGTGACTTTGAAAAAGACTGGCGATGTCAGTAATTATTTAAGTGAATAAAAACGCCGGCAGATGCCGGCGTTTTTGTGTCTGTTGAGATGAAATATATTCAGCTCTATCAGATTTCTTTACTCTTACTGATTAATAAAACTCTCGATATCTTCGCCTGTGATTTTGCCAATTTGACTGAACAGGTACCAAAGTGCGCCCACTAGCATGATCATTGAAGGCACCACAATAACCGGATAGCTCAGCGCAGTCATTCTGCCAAGCTCTTCGGTATACGCAGTAGTGCCCGGCTCACTGACTAAAATCACCTTGGCCAGAATGTAATTCAGGGCTGAAGACAAAAAGAAAGACGCGGCAACAATGTACGAGCAGTGTTTTACTTTTTCACCAAACACCGCTTGTTTACCCTGCTTATCGAGTACTTCGTTCAGATGTGGCCAGTTTATAATCTGTTCGTTGAGGATCAGGAGTTTAACCAGAGGTTTGTCTGTCATTTGGGTGATGAGCACGGCAATGCCAATTATGCCAGGAATCGCAGCTTCTTTGATAGCGATGTACTCAGCCGGTAATTTAAGCAGGCTTATCCCACCGGTAAGAATGACACTGATAATACCTAAAATCGAAAAACCATTTACCTTGCCGCTTTGTTTTAAGTCCCACAGGCCGTAACCCAAAGGAAAGCTCAGGGCGGCCACAATACTCCATGCGGGCCCAAGATATTCTTCAGAGCTTGTGTAGCTCATTACCAGCACGGGGATCACAATGTTAAACGCTAAATTGGGAAGAAAGCCCTGGTTTGCTGGCTTGTTTGCTTTTTGCGAAGTTTCACTCATAGGGGATATCAGTCTCTTGCGGGTTAACCTGTCCGGGCCCATAACCTGGCGCTTATTACGCCCATTACAAAACCAAAGAAATGGTACTCAAAGGATACAAATCGCTGTGTAGGTAACACGCCGAATATCATACCGCCATATAGGAAGGCTATCACCAGCGAAATCAATAATAAATGTAACTTTTTGCTATAAAAGCCGGCCACGACAATGAATCCGAACAAGCCGTAAACAATACCACTGGCACCGATGTGCATGGCACTTCTGCCTACCAACCACACGCATATGCCTGCGCCAAGCCAGATTAACAGAATACTCTTAATGAAAACAGTGCGCCCCCATTGCATGGCAAGCCCTGCAAAGAATAACAACGGTAAAAAATTACTGGCAAAGTGAGTCAGACTGGCATGCAGCCATGGCGCTGTTATAATACCACTTAGGTGTGACAGACTCCGTGGGCGAAGGCCAAACTGATTCAGGCCGCTTCCCATTAGCAGGTTAATAAACTCAACACCCAGTAAACTCAGCGCGATGGCGCCAACCCAACGAACCTGGGTAGACAACGTCCAGGAAGCCATTGATTTCCTCAAAGTATAATGTGTGGTAAATAGCGGGATAAATCCTGAGTGATCAGAGAGGTATCTTCCCGAACGGAAATGCCAGCAGGTTCATCGTCGACCAACCAACTACCAATTAACACGTAATTTTCTGCGTATTTGGGTAACGCGTGATACTGCTGATAAATAAACCCTTCTTCACCATAGGGACCATCTGACAAGGAGATTGCATCCCGCCCGCCTTCGATTAAGGTTATGTTTGCCCCCTCTCGTGAGAAAAGCGGCTTTTTAATCCATTTGCCATCGGCTGGCCGGCTGTTGTCATCCTCAAAAAATGCGGGTAACAAATTGGGATGATTCGGAAATTCCTGCCATAACAAGGGCAGTAATGCTTTGTTTGACAATACCGCTTTCCAGGCCGGCTCAAGCCATTGAACCTCTGCGCCGGGCAAGGCATCACTAAAGGTTTCTCTGAGCATAAATTCCCAGGGATAAAGTTTAAAGCAGTGGGTAATTACTTCATCGGCAAGATCAGTAAAATAGCCAGTGTCGCCCAGGCCAATTTCTTCGATAAATAGGAAAGGTGTACTGACCCCCGCGGTAGCCGCACAATCCTGCAAATACTGCACTGTGCCTCTGTCTTCCTCAGAGTCATCGCAGCAACTAAAATGAATTTGATGAAATCCATGCTGATGCTTGAGTTCGGCAAAGCGATTAATCAGTTTTTCCTGGAGTGAATTGAATTGATCCGCGCCACGTGACAGCTTGCCAGAATTGACTTGCTGTTCCAGCCATAACCATTGCCAGAAACCGGTTTCGTATAACGACGTTGGAGTGTCAGCGTTATTCTCCAGCAATTTTGCCGGGTGTTTGCCGTCGTAAACAAGATCCAAACGAGAGTATAAGGAGGGCGCCTGTTGGCGCCAGCTTTCGGCAACATAATCCCAGTGTTGCTCGGGTATTTGAAAGCGACGCATCAGGCTGTCATCGTGAATCACTTTATTCACTACGTGGAGACACATTTGGTGTAACTCCGCGGTGGGATCCTCAATGTCTTGTTCAATTTGCTTCAGGGTAAACTGGTAATAAGCTGATTCATCCCAGTAGGGTTGACCATACATCGTATGAAAGTGAAATCCATACTCTGTAGCCAGTTGTTTCCAGTTTGCCCTGGGCTGACAGGCTATTCGAAACACCTGTTAACCGCCCCAGCCACTGGATTTACCACTGCTGCCCCAGCTTGACTTAGCGCGCACCGTGCTACCAAAGCCGCCTCGGTTAATAGTGCGGTTTACCGCTGGTTTGGGCTTGTAGACCGACGATGGGGCGTAATAAGAGCGGCGGCGAATATCGCCGTCAAATACGTAGCCATTTGAGGTAACCCATCGCGACCGAAAGGGCGAGTAGGGAGAAAATGAGGTATACAAAGGCTGCGAATAATAGGGTGAAGGTTGCAATAACCTGCTTACAATAAATCCAGCCATAAAGGGCATGAAAAAGCTGCCGGATTGCGACTGTACATATTGGCAACGGTCACTGCCAAATTCATACTCACAATCATTCTGGCTGTTAAATCGCGGCGCTGTGCGGTTGTGCTCTTCTATTGCTGATTCGAAAGCGGCCTGACACTGGCTGACTGCATCAGGGTTTTCTTTCTGACAATCATCAACCGACACATAAATTTTGGAGGCATCACCGTCTTCACCACAGGCAGACAAAAACACTATGGCAACACCAATTGCTAAAGGCTTTAACGAAAACGCCTTGCGCATTTTATGCAAATTAATATGTTTTGAACGTTTTTGTGAATGGCTCATCGGTAGGCTCCTAATAGGTCATACAAGCCGCGTTGAGTAATCCTACCGCCACTGAAACTGCTGCCAGCATTACGCCCGCCGACATTTCATTGTTGCTGATGCGTTCGGCAATTCTGGGCATAAAAGTAAAGCGCAATAAAGCAAATGCAAAGCTTTGCGCTAATACAGCCACCACGCCCCAAATAGTAAAATCAACCAGTCCCAGCGAGTTAGACGCGGCACTGGCTAACGCAAGACTGAAGCCAATCATGGCACCGCCAAAACCAATGGCAGCCGATACATTTTGTTGCTCTTTTACCAGCTTCCATTCGTCATGGGGGGTAACAAATGCATAGACAATTTTAAAAATAAATAAGTACACAATTGAGATGGCAAAATACATTGCAAAACTCGCTAACCCGGCCAGCGATTCCATTACTATTTCCATGTTCTGTTCCTCTTCTGTTAGCCGTTAATGCGGATATCCGCTGGTTGAATATCAAAGCCTGTACTGATTACCAGACAGCGGTCGGCGTTATGCCCAACAATTTTTTCTTCGCCCGCCACCAGTAGTGATTCGGTATTGCCATCTGACAATTCTCGTTCATAAAGCATCATAAACTGGTCGGTCTCGCTTACGTCACCGTCTTCTTCATAGGTCTTTTCTGTTACCGCGACGGGCGGGGAATCGTTGCCTACTGCATCCCAAACTCGTTTAAACGAATGCCCTTCCAGGGCATATTCTGGTTTAGAAATGTCATTCGCCAGACAGTGTTTCCACTGGGATTCGTTGCCTACCGTCGTGGTGGAATAGAAATACCACAGCTTAACGTCAGTGATGTGGTTTTCTGTCATGCCACCATCCAGCACGACCTGCAAAAAGGCGTCGTCGTCAGTATAGAAACGCAATAGCGTGCCGCCACTGTCGAGCTCGGCTTGTCCAACCGCCTGAATAAGGTGTTTATTCGCAGGATTTTCTATACATAACTCGGGCGTGATCAACTTGAGTTTCAGGGGATCCAGTTCGAAGGACCCGCCCAGATACAGCCCCATTACTTCTGGCGCTCGGGGTTTTTTAGGCTCGTCTGATTTAAACCATTTACTGAACATAAAGTTACTCCGTTACAGCATGCCAATCGAGTTCGGTAATACGCTGTTTTGCTATGTAATAAAGCTTGTCTTGTGGCGCTATCACAGTATCAAGCGATGGGTTAAGGGTAACATCCTGCGCACGACCAGACGGCGCAAAACCGATTAACGTAGCATCATAACGCTGCTTGAATGCAAAAAATAACTGCTGATATGTTACCGATTGTGTCGCAGCGGGCACCGTGATAGAAAATTGCGCCTGTCCATCGTCGTCGACACTCAGTAAATCGTGATGCAGGGCACTCGAGCCAGGATCAAAAGCGGCTTTTGCCAGCATTTCAACTGCTACACTGGGTGTGCATTCAATTTGGGGGCAGTGTTGATGCAGCAAGCCCACCAGGCTTTCATCAGCGAAATACGCCACCTGATGAGCTGATGGATTCTTTTGCGAACAGTACAACGCTGTAGTGAGTGTCAGATCGTCCTGCGGATTATCAATAAGAATAGTGGACGCACTGGCAATACAAGCTTTGTCCATATCTTCATCGCGGTTGAACGACTCCACTTTAACAAACTCAATTTTGCCCGGCATGGGGTTGGTGATGTCTGCCCGGACACACAATACAATATCAGGGCGTTCCTGAAGCGATTCGCGCTCTCGCAACAGCAGTTTTAAAAGTAATAAGGTGCGCTGTTCGTTCCAGCCAATAACCAGAATGTGATCAGACACCGACAGACCAGATAATCCCATTAATCCTTTTCTCCATTGGTTGCCAACAAAGGCCGCAATCCTGCCTATCACCATAGCAAAAATGCTTAGCCCAAGCGGGATAACATAAAATGCTACAACGAGTTTGCCGGCGTCTGTTTGCGGTGATAAATCGCCATAGCCTACGGTAGATCCCGTCACTGCCAGCCAGTACAGAAAATTAACGCTTTCTGTTAATGCCGATTCGTCGGCAGCCCACAGCAGTATCCATGAAGAGGCTGCATAAAATGCGGTAGCCAGTGCAATGGTATACCACCTTGAACCTGCAAAATAATGCAGCATAACGCGTCGTATTTTTATCCACATAATGCGTCAGAAAGTCGTCCGTGTTATTAACATTGAATGTTATATCTTCGCAAAAAAAGAAAGGGCATGACAACCCGTAATCATACGGATTGCATGCCCTGTTGGTTGGCTTGTAGCCAGGGTATCAAAAGCATATTCTGCTTATTTGCCCAGGATTCTTGCCAGTTCGTCATCAGCTGACGTCGTGCCGCCTTTAATACCAGCCTGGGCCAGACGCTTTTCCAAATCGCTGGACGATTCGTTGGCGGCCAGTTCTTCTGCGGCTTCCAATTCAGCACTGCGCATCTTCTGCTTTTCCTGAATGCGACTTAACGATTCAGTTGCTGTTTTCATTTTGCTGTTCGCGCCCATATGGCGTGATGACACAGCTACCTGCGCTTTTTGCACACTTTCAGTTGCCTTTACCATATCTACCTGCTGCTCTAAGCGGCGCAGATTCTCTTTGGCCTGCTGAATGTTTTTGGCCAGCTGTGCTTCAGAGGCATTAAACTGATCCAGGAATTGTTGCTCTTGTGCACGCTCCTCTTTGAGGTCGCTCACTTTTTGTGCACAGTCCAGAGCTAACTGGCGATCTGTTTCGATTGCTTTTCTGGCATGTGCTTCATATTCAGCAATAGACTTGCTGTAACCATCTACTTTCTGCTGCGACAGTTTGCATTTGGCCAGAATTTGCGTACGTGCATGGTCTGATTTACGCAATTCATCCTTTGCTTCCCGAATTTCCTGTTCAAGGATTCTGATTGCCTGGCTGTCTGCGACTGCCTGAGCCGCTTCAGTTGCCCCGCCTTTTACCGCAGTAATGAGTTTTTTCCAAACAGACATAATACTCTCCTTTGGGTTACTTCAGGTGCGCTTCGTACGCATCAAGAAATGCCGCAACGTTTTGGAATAACGTTGTAACTTCAATCTGAATAGTTTCTGCTTTCGACTTCGCGCTTAACGCACCAAAAGCAGTGTAATATTCCTCTCCATTGATATTTGAGATGGCAACGGTAGTTAATGGAAACAACATGTGCGTAGACAGAATATCGTGATCTAAAGCCGCTTTGTCTTTTACCTGCGACGATTCAAACAACAAACTCTCCACTATTATTTGTTCACCGCTAATGGCCAGCCAGGCATCAAGCCCGTCCTGATTAGCAATTAACAAACATTCCTTTTCGCGGGTGACTACCAGGTCATCCATGTCGGTAAACAGGGATTCAAGTTTTTCCAGATCCCACTCCATAACGTCTCTCCTAAGCGATTAAAGTAACGCGACCACTCTAGTCAGAATCATCGGTTGGTTGCAACAACTTTGCTACAATTAGCGGGAAACCCAATCGGAAACCCTGTTGAGAAACCCTGTTGGGAAATCCTGCTGGGAAACCCTGTTGGGAAATCCCACCAATGCTGTGTTGTTGTGTTGCTTTCTCAATATCAACGCAACAAAGTGTAGACAAAGAGCGTAATTGTCGTCAATAATTATTATGTCTTTATGTGTAAAAAGATGTGTCAATGTAAAATATAATTCACAAAAGGGTTTTTAATGGACCGGAATCAATGGCGAATGGCGGTGCAACGCATTGTGCGATCTGAAATGTCGATACGCGGCGTGAAATATCAGGGGCTCAGTGACAGGCTTGCTGAAGTGGGAATTGATCAAACTGCCGATAATTTGAGAAATAAAGTGAACAAAGGGATTCTGGGGGCCGACCTGCTACTCCAGATATTGTTTGTGCTGAACGCCAGAGCGCTATCAGTTGAAACCATTGCATCGGTGCTTGATGAACACGAATGACCGATAGCGCTGAAGAGATGAATGGACTTGTACAGCAGAACCATAGAAAATAAAAACCCAGCCAAAAAGGCTGGGTAAGAAGGAAAAGGAAGATGGGAGAACATCATCGCTTCTGGATATATACTAAACCTAATATTCAACTAGGGAAGAGCGTTGGTGTATAAATGAGCATCCCTGAGTATTGAAAAATATACCTAAACTTAATGCGAGAAAAAATGTGTTGCTCTGAATCCCCTTAAATACGTGTGATTGCGAGGATTCTTCTTATCTTTAACGATTAAGTATGGAAAAAACTAATTGTACTGTTTTTAACCTTTTGTTTAATGATTTAGTCGTTACCGGCCATAGAAAATTATAAATTTAGTATCGATGCCCATGAAATTATCTGATTTTAGCTTTACGCTCCCTGAACATCTTATTGCCAAATATCCCACCCCAGACCGCACCGCGAGTCGCTTGCTCCATTTAAACGGCAATACGGGAGAGGTTGCTCACTCCCAGTTCCAGCACATGCTGGATTTAGTTCAACCTGGTGATTTATTGGTATTTAACAATACCCGTGTGATTCCTGCCCGCATGCTGGGTCAAAAGGCCAGTGGCGGTAAAGTTGAAGTGCTGATAGAGCGTATCCTGGATGACCACAATGCGCTGGCTCACGTACGTGCAAGTAAAGCTCCGAAACCAGGTGCAGATTTACTGTTGGAAAATGCCGTCAGTGTAACAGTGACCGGACGCCAGGATGCGTTGTTTGAACTGCGATTTAACGGAGATGCGACGGTACTTGAACAATTGGAGCAGTATGGGCACATGCCGCTGCCACCTTATATTGACAGACCCGATGAAAATAGTGACAAGGAACGTTATCAAACCGTGTATAACCAGGCGCCGGGTGCAGTAGCCGCGCCTACCGCAGGGTTGCATTTCGATCAGCAACTGCTTGAAAAACTCAAAGCCAAGGGCGTAAAACTGGCGTATGTCACACTGCACGTTGGTGCAGGCACATTCCAGCCAGTCCGGGTTGACAACATTCTTGAACACAAGATGCACAGCGAATTCGCCATTGTGCCGCAGGAGGTTGTAGATGCAGTGCGGGCGACCAAAGCCGCTGGAAAACGCGTAATAGCAGTGGGAACAACATCAGTTCGTTCGTTGGAGTCATCCGCGCTGGCAGCAAGCAAAGACGAGATCCTGCAGGTGTATCAGTCTGACACCGATATTTTTATTTATCCCGGTTTTGAATTTAAAGTAGTCGACGCTATGTTTACTAACTTTCATCTGCCTGAATCTACCCTGATCATGCTGATAAGTGCCTTTGCAGGCAGGGATAATGTGCTGTATGCCTATGAACAGGCCATTCAGCAGGAGTACCGTTTTTATAGTTATGGCGACAGCATGTTTATCGAAAAAGCGACAAACGCATGATCTCTGCTTAATAGCTGGTATAATCCGCCCTCAATTGAACCCGGACAGATGACTTTTGGCCAATTTCGCGGCCGGGATCTGGTTCAGACAGGATAATCTACACAATGCAATTTGAATTACTACATACCGATGGTAAGGCCCGACGCGGCCGTCTCGTTTTCGAGCGCGGCGTTGTGGAGACACCGGCTTTTATGCCTGTGGGCACTTACGGTACAGTGAAGGGGATGACCCCGGAAGAGCTTGAAGACAGTGGCGCGCACATATGTTTGGGTAACACCTTTCACTTAATGTTACGCCCTGGTACGGGCATTATTAAGCAACATGGCGACCTGCACGATTTTATGCACTGGGAAAAGCCCATTCTTACTGATTCCGGTGGTTTCCAGGTGTTTAGTCTGGGTGATCTGCGCAAGATCACTGAAGAAGGGGTAACCTTCCGCTCGCCTATTAACGGCGAAAAGATCCTGCTGACACCGGAAAAGTCGATGGAAGTGCAGCGTGATCTGGGATCAGACATCGTGATGATTTTCGACGAATGTACGCCTTATCCCGCAACTGAACAGGAAGCACGCATCTCTATGGAGTTGTCGTTGCGCTGGGCTAAGCGCAGTAAAGAAGCGCACGGCGACAATCCGTCCGCGTTATTCGGTATTATCCAGGGGGGTATGTTCGAGGATTTGCGTGATGTATCCCTGGCAGGGCTTGAAGACATTGGCTTTGATGGGTACGCCATTGGCGGTTTATCGGTGGGTGAACCGAAAGAGGACATGATTCGCATCATTAATCACACCGCACCGAAAATACCGGAAAATAAGCCGCGTTACCTAATGGGCGTGGGCAAGCCAGAAGACATCGTAGAGGCAGTGCGCCGCGGCATTGATATGTTCGACTGCGTTATGCCAACCCGCAACGCGCGAAATGGTCATTTGTTTGTCACAGAAGGTGTGATAAAGATCCGCAACGCAAAGCACAAAAACGATACTGGTCCTTTGGATGAAAAATGTGATTGTTACACTTGTAAAAACTATTCACGGTCATATTTACACCATCTGGACAAATGTAATGAAATCCTCGGCGCACGTCTGAATACTATTCACAATCTGCGGTATTATCAGCGTGTTATGCAAGGGTTGCGCGATGCCATTGCCAGTGATTCACTGGATGCATTTGTAGAAGAATTTTACGCACAGAAAAACATGCCGGTACCGGCTTTATAACAATTTAAACGGGGAACATTATGAGTTTATTTATTTCTAACGCCTATGCACAATCTGCCGGTGGAAGCGCTCAGGGCGGCGGTCTTGAAATGTTGATCATGCTGGGTGTATTCGGTTTGATTTTCTACTTTCTGCTGTATCGTCCGCAGGCAAAACGTGTAAAAGAGCACAAAGCACTGGTTTCTTCACTGGGCAAAGGTGACGAAGTGCTCACCCAGGGTGGTTTGGTAGGACGCGTTACAAAAGTGTCTGACGACAAAGACTTTATTGAAATTGCATTGAACGACGCAACCAACATTGTTGTGCAGAAAACAGCGGTAAGCGCTGTACTGCCAAAAGGTACAATGAAGTCTATTTAATAACCGCTCACCGGGTACCTTGGACATAGGTGCCCGGTTAAGGGAATGTCCGTGTTAAATCAAAATTCTATTTTTAAGGTTCTGCTGGTACTTGTGCTGGTGGGATTGTGCAGCTTGTATGCTTTGCCCAATATTTACGGTGAAGATAATGCTGTGCAAATTTCAGCTTCGCGTAACGCAACGGTTACTGAGGCCCTTGAGTCCAAAGTGTCTGATATTCTGGCCGCCAATAACATCTCAAGTAAAGCCATAGAGTTCGAAAACGAGCAGATATTAATCCGCTTACCCGACTCTGATAGTCAGCTCCGTGCTCGGGATTTGTTAGATCGCGAACTGGGTGACGACTACGTGGTAGCCATGAACCTCGCGGCGGATACACCAGACTGGCTTGAAGGTTTGGGTGGTGAGCCAATGAAGCTGGGCCTGGATTTGCGGGGTGGTGTTCACTTCCTGATGGAAGTTGATATGAACGAAGCCATCTCCAAAGCACTTGAAGACGCTGAAAGTGATTTTCGTACCGCATTGCGCGAAGAGAAATTGCGTTATCGGTCGGTAGATGTGCGCGATGGCCATATCGATATTCAGTTCCGCGATGAAGAGACGCTCGATAAAGCCGAATTCTTCCTGAAAAACCGCAACCGCGACCTGACTTATCAGGAACTCGACAGTCTGGTTCTTCGCGCACAATTTGCCGAAACCAAACTGGCTGAAATTCGCGATTACGCCGTAAAGCAAAACATCACCATTATCCGCAACCGGGTAAACCAACTGGGTGTAGCTGAGCCTGTTGTTCAAAAACAAGGTGCAGAGCGCATTGTTGTGCAATTGCCTGGTATTCAGGATACCGCGCGTGCGAAAGAAATTCTGAATGCAACAGCTACCCTGGAATTCCGCATGGTCGACCAGGACAACGATGTGCGCGATGCGCAGCAGGGTAGAGTACCTGCGGGTTCTCAGTTGTTGAATGACAAAGACGGTCGCCCGGTTTTGCTGGATAAGCGCGTTATTGTTAAAGGTAACCACATCATCGACGCCAACAGTGGTGTGGATGAGTACGGTTTACCTCAGGTAAGTATTTCGCTGGATTCTGAAGGCGGCAACAAAATGTCGCGTGCCAGCCGTGAAAATATTGGCGAGCCAATGGCTACGGTATTCATTGAATACAAAGCCACAGGGGATCGTGACGCCAATGGCAAATTGATCTTTGAACGTCACGAAGAAGTGATCAACGTGGCGACCATTCGCTCTCAGTTTGGTAGCAGTTTCCGTATTACGGGTCTGGATTCACCAAAAGAAGCCCGCGACCTGAGTTTACTGCTGCGCGCCGGTGCGCTGATTGCGCCTATTCAAATTGTTGAAGAACGCACGGTTGGACCAAGCCTGGGTCAGGAAAACATTGATTTGGGTATGCAAGCCATTGTGTGGGGGCTGTTTTTGGTGATGCTGTTCATGCTGGTGTACTACAAGGCGTTTGGTTTAGTTGCCAATATTGCCCTGGCAGTAAACCTGATCATGATGGTGGGTATCATGTCTATGATCCCCGGTGCAACACTCACATTACCTGGTATGGCTGGGATTGTATTAACAGTAGGTATGGCGGTAGATGCCAACGTGCTGATTTTTGAGCGTATTCGGGAAGAACTTCGCGATGGAAGAAGCCCGCAACACGCTATCAATCAAGGATACGATAGTGCGTTTTCCACTATTTTAGATGCCAACATTACCACCTTTATTGCCGGGCTTATCTTATTTGCCGTTGGAACAGGCCCAATTAAAGGCTTCTCCATAACACTGATGATCGGTATTACCACCTCCATGTTTACAGCCATTCTGGTAACGAGAGTTATCGTAAACGCTGTATGGGGCGGCCGCCGTGTAAGCAAACTGGCGATCTAGGAGTACGATCATGCAACTACTACAATTAAACGACACCATCAACTTCATGAAGCTGCGAATGGCGGCCATGGTGTTGTCAACGGTGCTTATTATTGGTTCATTGGTATCCCTGGGGGTTAACAGCCTCAACTGGGGTCTTGATTTCACAGGTGGTACCCTGATTGAAGTGGGTTATCCGGACGCAGCAGATCTGGGCGCCATACGTGTGCAATTGGCGGAAAATGATTTTCCTGACGCCGTTGTACAAAACTTCGGCAGTAGTACCGATGTGTTAATTCGCATTTCACCACGTGAAGGCGTTAATGCAACTACTATCGGTGATCAGGTTATTTCTATTTTGCGTCAGGGCAATGCGGATGTGGAAAAACGTCGTATTGAATTCGTAGGACCAAACGTGGGTGAGGAATTAACAGAGCAGGGTGGCCTGGCCATGCTGGTTGCGTTAGTGTGTATTCTTATCTATGTTGCCGCACGTTTTGAATGGCGGTTTTCACTGGGTTCGGTATCTGCGTTAATACACGACGTGATTCTTACGCTGGGTTTGTTTTCCGTATTGCAAATCGAATTCGACTTAACTGTACTGGCTGCGGTACTGGCTGTTATCGGTTACTCACTTAACGATACCATTGTTGTATCCGACCGGATTCGCGAAAACTTCCGTAAGATCCGCAAGGGTGAACCCATTGAGATCATCAATATTTCACTTACCCAAACACTGAATCGTACCATTATTACATCGTTAACTACGGTGCTGGTATTGCTGGCATTGTTCTTTGTAGGTGGCGCTTTGATTCACGGGTTTGCTACAGCCTTGCTATTTGGTGTTGTGGTAGGTACTTACTCGTCGATTTATATAGCCAGCTCTGTTGCGCTGTCGCTGGGGATCAGTAAAGAAGATCTGATGCCGCCGCAAGTAGAAAAAGAAGGTGAAGATTTAGACGCAATGCCTTAGGGGTTGCGATCTGATTGACTCAAAGCCGCCCTTTCCCGGGCGGCTTTTTTAGTTAACGCACTTCAACAGACGCTGACAGCTTAGCTAATAACTTTTTGCCAATGCCCTTTACCTCAAGCAGATCGTCAACGGTATTGAACGGGCCTTCGGCTTCACGGTATGCCACAATTGCCTCAGCCTTGCTTTTACCTATGCCCGGCAGTGTCATCAGTTGCTCAACATTAGCCGCATTCAGGTTTACCAGTGTTTCTTTACTGGCAACATGTTCCACGCTATCGGTTACAGACAATGCCTCTGCACACGCAACACTTGCGCCGCAAACTGAGGCCAGTAGTAATGCCAGAAATGTGATTAAACGGGTATTCATGTTTTATCTTCCTTTTTCAAAATGGGTATGGGATTACCTGGCCATTACCTGAGATTGTCAGCTAGGCTAACGCTCATTTCTGGCTGGGTGTATACACCTTAACGCCGTTACGGTTTGTCGGGCAGTACTGAAAAAGGCCAGTTTTTGCACTGCGCTACGTGAAGTGAAGTGAAGTGAGGAAGGACAGGCATAAAAAAAGCAAGCCAATTGGCTTGCTTTAGAACAGGGGGATATGAGATTTACAGGCGGTCAAGCACAGCCTGGGTAAACTCAGTGGTACCGTGCTGGCCACCCAGATCGCGGGTAGTGCGATCGCCACTTTCAATGACGTCTTTCAGTGCAGCGCGGATACGTTCCGCTTTGTCTGCCATACCCAGGTATTCGAGCATCTGTACAGAGGCGAGAATAACACTGGTTGGATTCGCCAGGTTTTTACCAGCGATATCTGGTGCAGAGCCGTGAACGGCTTCAAAAATGGCACAGTCGCCGCCTATGTTAGCGCCAGGCGCCATACCCAAACCGCCAACTAATCCTGCACACAGGTCTGACAGGATATCGCCAAACAGGTTGGTGGTTACGATCACGTCGAATTGGTGAGGGTTCATTACCAATTGCATACAGGCGTTATCGACAATCATTTCCTTAGACTCGATGTCCGGGTATTTTTCACCGATTTCACGTGCCACTTTCAGGAACAAGCCCGATGTAGACTTCAGAATGTTTGCTTTGTGCACTGCTGTAACTTGTTTACGGCCTTCACGGCGCGCTAATTCGTACGCAAAGGTCACGATTTTTTCAGCGCCGTCGCGAGTGATTTTACTCAGCGCTTCAGCTTCTGTTCCATCTTCGGAAACTACCTGTCCCAGGCCAGAATACATACCTTGCGTGTTTTCGCGCACAGTAATGATGTCGATGTCTTCGTAACGTGCTTTAGTGCCTTTAAACGACAACACAGGACGTACGTTTGCATACAGCTTAAACTGTTTACGCAGGCTAACATTGATTGACGTAAATCCTTCGCCTACCGGGGTGGTTAACGGGCCTTTCAGGGTTACTTTGTTTTTCGCGATCAGGTCGAGTGTTTCCTGAGGCAGTAATTCACCGTGATTTTCCAGTGCTACCAGACCGGCGTCGGCATAATCGTAGGCAAAGTCACAACCCACTTTGTCTAAAATTTGCGTGGCAGCATCAATGATATCCGGGCCAATACCATCTCCGCGGATGACAGTAATACGTTGTTGAGTCATCAGAGATCCTTAATAACTTGTACTGATTCGTTAGGTAATTTGCTTTGGGGTAAGTGTAGCGTAAATTTCTGTAATTACAGATTTTGAACCGATGACGCTCATTCATACTACCGGTTTTTGCTACACCGGGGGCCGTTTAGTGTGATGTTATTCTGTGTTTTGCACGTGGTTATACACGTGGCTTCACACCGTTAGGCAACCCTTCACAGCCGGTAGTAAGTCTAAACGATCGGCCCGGAAATGAGTAGTGAATTATGCCTTTTTGCCAGTGGCTGTAGTCGCTATTTATCTGGTGAATGACGATTGCTGGCAAATTCGTTCAAAGGGCACACAAGTTGACTCGCCAGACTATTTCTGATGGTGGATTCCTGCGATGTCAGAGCAGGATAGGCCTGTTTTGTCTGGGCAATAAACGCCTGAGTCGATGAACACGCAGATTGATTTAATAACCATTGCCTTGCCCAAATCAAACTTAAACCCGTGATACAGTGCGCCTGACGCAATGCAGGGGGCACGTTTTCAGGTAATTTGCCCCAACAGGCGATAAGTTTGCTTTGTAGTGTTTGTTGTTGCCATGCCGCAGCCAGCGACTGTTGATGCTGCCTTATAACCGCGACTAATTTATCCGGTTGTGCTGAAACCAACGAGGCAACACTGAACAGCTTCGTTGCGTTGACGGGAAGATAAATCTGCGCTTTTGCCGATGGCAACGTGAATAAAGGTGACAAGGCTACCGTAACAACCAGCCCGGCACTTTGTGGTGTTAGTGATGTACTAATCGATGCTAATTCGCTGGCAATTTGCGCAGCGAGTTGAGTGAGTTTGCTGAACCAGGGTAATAAGGGAAAATAATGCTGAGAAAGGCGCTGATACAGTGCGTGTTGCACCAGCATATGCCCGACACGGTCAAGACCATAAGTAAGTATACTGTGTTTTACATCCTGAACCGGCAGTTGCATTCGGTTGTCCTGGGATGCTGCCTGAGTGAGAAAGGTGGTGAAGGCCGGTTCGCAACCGATAAGCTCTACCACTTTTTTAATAGCAATGTCCGGATCATTTAATGCGCGTAACAGACGTTCCAGAGTCACTGGCGGGCGACTTACCGGGTAACTCGTGGGCATCGCCCAGTCATAGTCAGGCAGGGTAAATGTCTGCTCGTTACCATTGGTAGTAACTTGCTCGGCCTGATTAATATTCAGTCGCTCAACAACCTGAATCCACTGTGTTAATGACACCGATTTCCCGTTATCGGGTGTGATGCGATCCTGGGTATCCCATTTAAACTGTTCGCTTTTCGGCAAATACAGCAATACTTTGTCTGGCAGTTGGCCTACCAACAGCGCTGGCTGTTGTTGCCATTTTACCCGGCTTCCTTCATGCACAAGTCCCGGATAATCCAGTAGTGCAGACAATGACCGAATGAGCAAATTATTATTCTCTAAAGCCAAATGCTGAATGATATCTGCCACATTTGAAGTTGGCTGCCGATGTAAAAAAGTGATCCACCGCCAGGCAAGGGTGAATACATCGTCGGAATTCGCCGCATTTGCGCCTATTCTTAATAACCTGAATGCCCAATAATGTTGATCTAGTCGGGCAAGTTGAGCTGCTACCTGCTTTTTTTGAGCTGGCGCACTTTGCGATTGTTTGAGCTGATAAAAGCTCAGCAACGCTGCAATACCCTGTTGCAGCGTATGATGATTGGTATTGGAACGAAGACCCAACAACACATACAAGGCAATATGCCGGCGCCACAATTTGCTTTGCGGTTGGAGTTGAGACGCTGGCAAAAACGCTATAGCTGCTAGTAAAGGCAAAGATTGCTCTGCCAGCGCAAGCCAGTTGGCACTAACGGTAAGATAGGCGTTAATTTGACTGGATTGCTTTGCCGGAAGCACCGGTAACGACAAGCTTTGTTGTGTTATATCAGCCAGTTGATCGGCAAATGCATCCAAATTTGTTAGCTACTCAGGTAGGTTTGATATGCCCCTTCACCCCAGGCGACTAAGGCTTCATTTTCGAATAACAGCGGCGTACACTCATCCTGCGTAGTCAGCCCGTCTGCGCGAACATGCTGGGTGCGATAAAACATCACTTGAATCTCGCGGCTTCCCTGCATTTTTGCTTCAGTGATATCAGGTGCACCCAACAATGCCAGCACTTCTGCACGGGTAATCCCCAAAGCCAGCTTGGAAATTTGTACTTTGTTGTATTCTTCCCGGTCCTGCCAGTCCATGTTTTCTGGCTTGTCGGGATAAAATGCAATCAGCATAAAGGCCAGCACCGCATAAGATGCCACGCCAAATAAGATAAGTTTAATAACTTTACTATTCATGTATTTATACGTTATTTTTGAGTGGGTAGTCGCTATTCGGCAATCAGTCTACCCTAATTTCCGTATGGCTGTCAGCACCTTGAATGTTACTGATTATTAATCGCGGTTAATGGTATAACACGGCTGATACTCCGTGCCCGGTAATTTCATGCGTTGCTGAGTAACGAACTGTTTTAACAAGGCATCAATCCGCGACATAATATCGGCTTCACCGGACAAGTGAAATGGCCCAAGTTCACGAATTTGTTTCACGCCTTCGGCTTTTACATTGCCTGCAACGATGCCCGAAAATGCTTTGCGTAAGTTGCTGGCCAAATCTGATAGCGGCTGATCCCGATGCAGGTTCAGCGCTGCCATGCTTTTATGGCTGGGTATGAAAGGCTGCTGAAAATCGTCTTCAATTTTTAGCGACCAGTTAAAACTGAACGCATCGCCCATCGCCAGGCGATACTGCTCTACTTTTTTACTGCCCTGGCACAACACTCTGGCCACTTCAGCAGGATCGTCAATAATAATTTGGTACTTGCTTTGCGCACTTTTACCCAGAGTAGAGCCGATAAAGTCGTGTATCGCTTCGAAATAGCCTTCGCTGCCGGCAGGCCCGGTTAGCACTAGTGGATAAGGTTGCTGAGCGTTGCGCTCGTGCGACAATATACCCAACAAATACAACAGCTCTTCGGCGGTACCGACACCGCCTGGAAATATCACAATCCCGTGCGCAATTCGCACAAAAGCTTCCAGTCGCTTCTCGATGTCTGGCATGATCACCAGTTCATTCACGATGGCATTAGGTGGCTCAGCGGCAATAATACTCGGCTCTGAGATACCAATATAGCGACCTTCCTTAAAACGTTGTTTGGCGTGGCCAATCGCAGCGCCTTTCATCGGGCCTTTCATTGCTCCCGGGCCACAGCCAGTGCAGATGTTCATCTCCCGCAATCCCAACTGATATCCCACCTCTTTGGTGTACTTGTACTCGGTTAAACCAATTGAGTGGCCACCCCAACACACAATGGTATTGAGGTCGTTGTTTGACTCAATTACCTTGGCGTGACGCAGCATGTCGAACACCATGTCGGTAATTCCGCTGCTGTCCAGTGGCGCTTGCCGGTGAACAAAAGCGTATTTGTTACCCATGTAGAGCATGTCGCGTAGTACTGAAAACAAATGTTCATGTACGCCACGAACCAACCGGTTGTCGACGAAGCCCACTTCTGGTGGATTAATGAGTTCCAGTTTTACGCCGCGCTCACGCTTAATCAGGCGGATTTCGAACGAATCGTAAGGGGAGAATAGTGCTTCGTAGTTATCTTCATCAACACCGCTGTTTAACACCGCCAGACAGCAGTTTCGAAACATCCGGTACAGCTCACTGTTGGTGGTGTCTTCGAGTCGGCTTACTTCAACCTGAGAGAGCTGACTCATCCAGCCTACCGGGTTTAACTGAATTTTTTTCATGCGGATTCCTGTACAACTACCAGGTTACGGCCACCGGCTTTAGCTTGATACAAACATTTGTCTGCGCGTTCGAACGCAGCATCGAGTTGTTCGCCTGTGCGGCATTCCGTGCCACCAATAGAAACCGTAACGGTTAATCTTTCCTGCTTGAACTTAAAGGGTAGCTGGGCCAGGCCAATTCGCAACTCGTCTAATCGTTCGGGTAACTGAGAACTAGTAAGATCGGGGATCAATAAAATAAATTCCTCGCCGCCCCAGCGGGCCAGAAATTCATTGGCGTGAAGCCGGCTTTTCAGGTATCGGGCAATTGCTTGCAGGGTTTTATCGCCGGCGGCGTGCCCATATTGGTCGTTGATGCGCTTAAAATGATCTACATCGATTACGGCAATACTCATGGGTTGCTTGAGTTGCTGACACTTTTGCCATTCCTTACCGGCGCGGTCATTATAAGCCATGCGATTGGGCACTTTGGTTAACGGGTCGGTGTACATGTTTACCCGCTGTTCAACCAGTTTTTTGCGGTACGAGTCTGTTTGCTTTTGTAATGAAGACAACTGTTGCTGCATCGACACTAACAGCGTCATCAGACCTTCCTGTTCAACCCTATCGGCTTCTTCTCCTGCCGATAACGAATTTGCAAGCTGACCAAGGTAGTGCTGTGCCTGCTCTTTCAGCTGATCGATATTTTGTTCGTTCTCTAAAGCGTCTTCCATATCTTCCAGTACGGAGCGCAGCGATTTCTGACGAACCTGGCGTGCTTCAAAGC
Source organism: Aestuariibacter sp. GS-14 (assembly GCF_006494365.1). GTDB lineage: Bacteria > Pseudomonadota > Gammaproteobacteria > Enterobacterales > Alteromonadaceae > Alteromonas > Alteromonas mangrovi. Next base: position 460,992 of record NZ_VHIP01000001.1, on the reverse strand, counting down.
TTTCAACACTTTTACTGATACTTGAAGTGACGTCACCATTGATGTTGCCCAGCGCATTGTTTAAACGGTGAATAATCTTACCTGCGGTGCTGGCTTCGGTAACGGTTTCCTGCACCATGATGCGAATTAACAACAAACAACTGCTGAGTAATTCTTCTTCGGTTAACTCTTCATCAATGCGGTCACGCAGTGAAGCAATTAAGGCATCATCGGGATTAATTCGCGAGTAGGTTTGCAACAGGTGCGATAGTTCCTCAATCAAGTCTTGTTTTAGTTGAACTGTTTTGCTGTTTGCCCCACCGTTATTGGCAGCACCCGGTTTCGCAGCACTTAATAGTCCAGCCTGATAACACTTAATGAGTTTTTCGTAGAGTGGCAGGAGCTGACCGACTGAGCTGACAGGTTTGCTCAGCGAAGTGGCCACGCCCAGTGCTTTTTTGGTCAGTTCAGCGTCTTCAATGTGACGCTGAAATTCCTTAATGTCATTGTCCAGCTGGCGCAGCCACTGCTGTGTCAGGTTTTTAAGGTTGGTAGGTTCAAGCATAAACAATTGATTAATTTTGTTTATGCTCACTTTTGCCAGCGTGAAATCTACGTTGCCACTCAAATGACCCCGGAGCCTGCCAAGCTCTGCATCAATATCAGGAGACAGGCCTTCGTAAAAATTTGTCAGTCTTACAATGAAACCGGCTAACTGCTCGTTACTGGCTTTGAGCGATTGCAACTGCTTTGCGTCCATTTTTGTTCTGTCCTGTTATTAGCGCTGCCAGGGCAGATTACTGCCGGGCCTGACGACTATTTTCTATTTCACTAGTGTAGTTGCTTCGCAGAGGATTGATGTCTAATCCACCACGTCTTGTGTATCGCGCATAGACAGCTAATTTCAATGGCTTACAGAATGCCATTAAATCACAGTAAATCCTTTCAATACACTGTTCGTGAAATTCATTGTGCTGGCGAAACGAAATCAGATAAGCCAGTAAGCCTTCATGATCAATTTTGGGGCCCTGGTACTTAATTTGAATGCTGGCCCAGTCTGGCTGACTGGTAATGAGACAATTTGACTTAAGAAGGTGACTGACCAATGTTTCTTCTGCTTGTTGAGTTTCATCGCAGGTTAGCAGAGATGGCATTGGTGAATAATGAGCTACATCAATATCCAGATCGTCAATGCAGGTTCCTGTGAGGTTGTTAACCGGCATGGCATCAAATTGGTCCGGACCCAACAGCGTAACGGTTACAGGCGCATTTGCACATTCGCTTAAATCATTTTGCAAACAGGCTAAAACTTCATCGCGTGAGTCAAATCGGGTTTGGTTAAAACTGTTCAGATACAGCTTGAACGACTTGGACTCAATTAAATTATCAGACGTAACGGGTACACGACATTGCAAAATGGCTACCTGCGGCTTTCCTTTGCTGTTTAACCACGATAATTCGTAACCATTCCAAATGTCGACACCTTCGAAAGGCAAAGGGTGAGAAACACCAATCTGGTCCCGGCTAAGGGAGCGGGGAACGCTTTGTAGCAATCCAGGAGTGTAATTCTCAATATAATCAACGCTTTGACCTAAAGTAAGATGAGTGGGAAGCGACAATTCTGTTTTTTTTGTGTGTTCAGTCATGCAACCGGTCTGGCTCCATTTCGAGGTTCAACGGGCAGATTGTTTGCACATCCTGAATAATCTCAAGTGGAGCACAGATCTATAATCTACCGGACAAATTTATTACTATGCTGGCAATTATAGCGAAAATGGAGCGGCAATGGAGCAAATCGTTCAACAATCATTGCATAACTTAGTGCAAAGATTACAGGCTGACACCAATACAATCGAACAGCGATTCAAAATTGAATACGATCCAGACTGGCCATCACCTTGCTACCAGGAAGCAGCTCAGGCTGGAATGGCGGTTAACTGGCAGCCGGTAGCAATGGATCTTCCGCTGAATTTCGCCAATATTGAAAGTGCGTTGAACATCTCCCTGAATGAGCAGTTTTGTCAGTTCTTCACTACCAACTGGAGTTTTAATCTACTTGCGCAGGCCAGTGATGGTCAGTGTGAACTTTTACAAGTGTGTAATGCTGATGACTTTGAGCGTTTACAGCAAAATTTGATTGGCCATTTAATGATGAAGCAACGATTGAAACAACCGCTTACCTTGTTTTTTGGTCTAACGGATGAAGATGATTTTATTCTCTCTGTAGACAATACCTCCGGAGAGGTGGTGCTTGAGCAGGTCGGTAGGCTTCCGGTGCGCAAGCTGGCACCGGATTTAGCCACTTTTTTGGATGGGCTTAGTTAATCAACCTTTGTTGGGAAACTAAACTCAGATGTTGTCGAGCTTGGCAAGCCGGCTTTCCATTACACCGATGGCCTGCTCCAACTGGGCGACCCGGGCTTCCAGCTCTTTAATCCTTTGCTGATCTGTCAGGGTTTTAGGCTTATTGGCTTCCAGTTGCTGGTGCTGATTAAAGCGCTTAATTACTTCAATGGCTTCCAACACACTTACCCTAAAAGGGGCTTTGCCGCGGAGTAAGCCTACGCTGGGAGACTGGCCAGCTTCTGCCAGGCTGATACATATAGCAAACAGGCTTTCAAATTTCTCTTTATCGTTCATAAAAATTACAATTGTGGTCAGAAAAGCTAAATAATTGCCTATTTTGCCTAAAAGTTACATTCAGGCCAAGTGTGTTTTTTAAAAGTTGTTTTAAATCAATGGTTTATTTTTGGCCCTAATCTTGATTGTATTGGCATAACAACGAAACCTATTCAAATTAGCAAGACAAGGACTAAACATGAAAAAAATATTGTTGTGCACGGCACTGGTGGCTCCACTTTTACTCTCTGGTTGCGTTATTTCAGTAGGGGATGATGACGGCAGAAATTACAACTCGTCCTGGGAGCAGCGGGAATACAATAATCGCAAACACATTTCAAAACTGGAACTCGATGCACACTATGAAGACGTGACCCGCAGTATGGGCGTTGCAGATTTTAACGAGTTACTTCGTCAGGATGGTCATACCTATCGCGTGCTTTACTACAGAACGCAGCGTGCGGCTGATGATGGTATCACTACCAAAGACGAGTGCACGCCGTTGGTATTTGAAGATAACCGATTAATTGGCTGGGGCGAAGAGGCATTACGCAAACTGTAATGAAATCCAGAGACTACCAGTTTGAAGTATAACATTCTGATTTTTAATAATTAAAAAGGCGCTCAAATGAGCGCCTTTTTGCTTTTTCAAAGAAATACGGTTTGGTAGTACAAAAAATTAACAAAAAATTTACCTTTGTGAGGATTTTCAGATAAAGTGAGTATTACTGTGTATTTTCGGCTGTGAGTCGTATTCAGTTTTTAGACGTATAAAAACAACAGCGTTAAACCGGGAGATTGAAATATGGTTCAAGCAGATACCTCACCGCAGCTTGATAATGTCAGAGCGGCTTATCTGTCGGCAGAAGATCTTAAAGTTGCTGCGTCAATTATTTACAATGCCTACCACGACGATCCCATCTTTCTGGAAATTTTCCAGTCTGAGCGTGAGGGATATGAATCACGGTTGCGCTCTGCGATCCGCGAGGAACTAACCGCGTTTTGGGAAGCTGATCAGCCCATCATTGGATTATTTGATGAAGGGCGATTACTGGCAGTGGCTTGTCTTACCGGACCGGACAATTCCATTGGCGCTGGTCGGTATTGGCACTGGCGTTTGAAGATGTTACTGACAGCCGGATACTACGGTACCCGTCAGATGTTGGAAAAAGAAGAAAAGATTCGCAGTGCGATGCCAGCTCAAAAGTACCACTTGCTCAGTTTTATTGCGGTACATCCCGATCATCAGTCACATGGTCTGGGCCATTTACTGATGCGTGCAATAGACAGTGTGTTATTGGAACACCGCGATTCTGAAGGCGTTGGCGTATTTGTTACCGTGCCTAAATACGAGTCATTTTTTGCTGATGGGTTTTATCAAAAAGTTGCCCAGGTCGAAATTACCACTAAGTTTGGCCATGTGATGTTTCGACCTCGTCCATAACCCTGTTTTGGGTATCCGTTGATAGTCTGTCCCGGCATCGCATGATGCCATTAGCCAAAAGATTAAGATTGTGTCTCACAGCTCTGTACGAAATATCTTACAAAGTTGTGAGACATTGTTCCTTTGTGAGCATGTGTTTGGCTGACTAATTTTTATAAATACATGAAAGTATTAGTTAAATTTTTATACTGCTTTTGTAGTTGGCAATAAATTATTTATTTGTGACAGAACCGTAATAGTAATCTATTCCCAACAGGGTAATATGAACTTGTCACATGGAAACACGACGAGTCAGGATGACACAAGGACGACCACAGGACTGTTCACGGATGAGCATAATGAAACAGGCAGTTTCATTTAGGGACAGTAAGGACCGGCCAGGCGGCCAAATAAGGACAACCTCGGGATGAGGAATGCTACACGCAGGATGTGTAACGAATCAGGGAGTAAAGGAAAGGGATCTGCACAGGATTTGCAGCTCACGCAGGATGTGGTGAGAAAAGATGGAAAGGGGCGTATAAGGATTTTAATCGGGACGATTTAAGTCGCAATGGATCGCTGAGAAGGAAACTCAAAATTCACAGAAAAACGGTGGCCACGGCCACCGTTTTTTTATTGTGCGCCGGACAATACCAATTCGGATTCCATTACAACAGTAAGTCAGTATCAATTGGCGTAAACTGAGTGGCGGCCTTTATTAACGAACCGGCACTAAGGGCTTCAACGCCGTATACATGAAATTGCTTTCCCTTATCTCTGGTAATTTTATCTGCAAGCAAGTCAAAGTCACCATCGCCGGAAACCAATATGATTTGATCTGCCTGGTCTGCGTAGTCCAGAACATCAATAGTAATACCCACATCCCAATCTGCTTTAGCTGAACCATCTGCCCGTTGGATAAAGGGTTTGAGTTTTACGTTAAATCCAATCGCCCGCAAAATATTCTGGAATTCTGTTTGTTTGTTGTCACCGCGGTGTGTTGCGTACGCAAAGGCCGCAATTACATTTCGCCCTTGGGTAACTTTACGCCAAAAAGCATTGTAGTCGAAGTTGCGACGATAGTGTTGACGGGTGGTGTAATAGACATTTTGTACGTCAACAAAGATGGCGATATTCTGCATGGCATCTCGCACCTGTTTATGAGTGTGCTGCGAGTCTACAAGGATGTTCATACCCTTACCAGATATACTGGCAGAGCGAACTTCTTATAAACAGTAAAAATCTGTGGAGAGTTACGGTAGTTGCTGGTCGCGATTTTCTGTCTGCAAAGTCCTATTTTGTCCCTCTTCTTGTACGACATTTCTTACAGTGTTGTAAGCTTGTTCTAATTAGACTAAAGGTTAACACCTACGCAATTTTCTATGTTGCTGTATTTAAAAAACTTTCTACTAAAGTTCAATGAAAGCATCTGGCTATGCACGATTTTTCTGTAAAAAGTCGCTTCCGATAATTATTGGGTTAGATATTATATTTACGTCACAGGGAGAAACGTTGAGTCAGGATGACCCAAGGACGACACTGGACAACCCAGGATGGGGCACACTGGCAAGAAGCCGGTTACAAGGAAGCGGATACAACCGGGATGGTTGATGGACAACTTCATGGAGCGAAGAATACTTTAACAGGACGTAAAGTAAACAAGGATAAAGGAAAGGGACCAGCTAGGGATTGGCTGCTCATTCAGGACGGATGAGAAAGAAGGAATTGCGTGCAGGGGAATAGCGTTAGACGTTATTTGGCACTTTACGCAGAGAGGGATCTTCAAATTTCTATAAAGAGGCGATAGTGAGAGCTATCGCCTTTTTCATTTGTATTGCACAAGTCTCTTGTTTACAGTTTAAAAAACATCCGATATAACTAAATACAATTCATATTTGTTGAACGCAAGAGCATAAGGCCCCTGAGCGACGAAGTGTCTGCTGGCCAGCTGTGGGTACGCCTGCTTCATTCCGGTTGTGTGTGAGTTTGGATGGGAAAGCGCTAATGATTATTGTATTTGGTTGTAATCGCTCCTGGATTTCCAGAATGATTCGTTGGAGAACCGGTTCAAAATGGTCTCATGTAGCAATATTAGACACTGATGATGCCCATGTTATCGAAGCCAAAGGCGGTTTTGGTGTATTGCGTAGTCATCTCAGTGAATTTGAAGCGCGATATCGCGAAATTGAATACCGTGAAATTGATGGCGATATTGGCAGGGCAGTGCAATTAATCGGTAAACCTTTCGACAATGTTGGCATTAAAGGCGTGTTTTTTCGTTCGTTTAAACATTGTCCTGACAGCTGGTTTTGTTCAGAACTGGTTGCTTACTCAACCTCGTTTATTCCCGATGAGTTTGCGCAATATCAGACCCCTGAAACCCTGTATCGTCTCAGCCGTCAGTGCACTAAAACGTTACAGTTATCAGCGCCAGTGACTACGGCGGTGGAGTAAATACGAACGGGCTTATGTATTTTACTGCGCCCGTCCTTTTATAGTTAGTTAGCCGAATAAGGGTCTTCAGCTAACAAGTAGGCACGCAAATCAGCTTTATTGGGTTGGGCATTCAACCATTCGCGCAACGCTTTAATTTCCTTATAAGTCTCGTCACCAAATTTAGACACGTATATGTCGGCAAAGTGTGAAGCTGCACTTTCTTCGCGAACTTTGTTTTGCCATTGTTGGGTAACTACATTATTGAGTACACCTGCTACACCTTCCGTTTTTAGCAGCGCCCACTCGCCTTTATCCAGCCATATGCCGCCAACCTGGGCGCTGTAGTCTACTCTGTGGTCTGTAGTGGCGGAGATTTTGAATTTGCGCATAATACTGCCTGTAACGGGGCAAAACAGCGCTTTTTTCGTGTCTCCCGTATCTTCCGAAAAGCTGTTTTCCTTCTTGAATTCAAACGCTTTGTTGCGCTCTTTCCAACTCACAAAATCTTCAATCAGGATCCAGTTTCCGCCGCAGTGATTGCAGGTATGAGCACGAAATAAATCATCCAAAAAGCTTGGTACTAACTGACCTTGTTTGCATTGTGTACATTGCATAGTGCGAAACGTCCTTGTGTGATGTTTAATGTATACGGTGAGGCGGTGTTTGGGTGGCCACAACCGTCAGTCCGTTCATGGTTAAGTTGCCAGTATAACAGTCCTGACCGGTTGATGAGAATTCAAAGTCAAATTCACTGCGCCAATCCAGTTTGCCGCGATACAGCATAGGGCGGGTACGCCTGCGTGCAACGCTAATAAGTTGCAGGTGCTGCGAATCACAGTATTGATTCAGATAGCGGCTGGCTGCTTCTGAAATCATTCTGATTCGCCAGAACAGCGCACCGCTTGTGGCAATCAGTACCAGCAAAAATACATCCAGTAAGTTCATCCTGTTATCCTGCCTGTTGAAATAGCGCTGCCAGAGCATCTTTCATGTCCGGGTTATGCTGATGTGCTCTGGCTAGAATGAGTAAAGTCCTGCGCAGTGCGGGGATCTGAACTAAGTCGGTAAATAAGCCAATAAACAACTGATGCTGATAATTGCCAGCAGCATCGGCCTTCGCTGCAATTTCTAAAAAACGTTGCGCAGTTAATAGATCCAGTTGAGCAACATGTCGGGCAGCAATAACGCTTAGTAAATCTATATCAGGTTGTTTGATATTGTCGAAGACCCGATTAATGCAGTGATTAACTGTTGGAGAAAACGTGGGCTGGCTCACCGCGCGAAGAAAGCCAAGTAACGTACCTGGTGAATCGTTTACACTGCATTCAATTGCCTTATCACAAAAAAACTGTGTGAGTTTTTGTGGCAATGACACGCACTCAAGGCTGCTTAATAGGGTATCAATGAAAGGTTGGCTGTACTGATCAAGTTGCGAAATAATGATGTCAGCAGTTGCGTCACTTATGTCCATGATCGCATCGGCGATGGCTTGCACTGGCAATTGTTGCCAGTCAATTACACTGGGGGTCTGCAAATAATGCAATACGTTTTCAACTCCCTGGTGTTTTGGATCATTCAACAGATGCCGTGTGAGGGCAGAAAACTGCGCCATTTGCTGCTGGCCCGGGGTAAAGGTATATGGGTTGTCAGGCAGTTTCTCCTGCTTGCCATCGCCGGTAATCTGATTGCCCAGCGCGTCAACAATGATCTGCAAAAAATGATTGCGAGAAGCCTGAATTAATAACCCTTGTTCATCCAATGGCAATTTTACAAACCAAATGTAGCGATGAGCATGCTTATTGGTTTTCCAAAATACCACGGCGAACCAGGCGTGTTGTTGTCGGGGATGAGGAGGGCATATTTTTCCGTTCTCAATATCCAGAAAGGTTTGCGAATCGACCGGATAGACTCCCCGTCCAAGGTCAAAAATGCGATAATCCGTGCCTGCGTGTAGCAGAAACTCACTCAAAGAGTGGATGTCTTGTGAATTCATGCTTCAAATTCATACTATTTCAGATAACCGCTAGTTTAACAGGCATTGGAGGTTGGCGTAATGACAGATGCAGTAAAGCGGGGGAATCTATTGCTGGAAGCGTTAGAAAATGCCTTACAGGATTCCGGATTATGGGGGAGTGAAACCCCATCCGCCAGTGCATTGGCCAGCCAGCAACCCTTTGCCTGCGATACGCTGGCACTGGAACAATGGCTGCAATTTATTTTCTTACCGCGCATGCAATCGCTGCTAGCTACGCCAGAGATATCCGTTCCTGTGATGGCGATCAAGCCGGTTGCGGAAATAGTTTGGGGAAGCCGGTATGCAGAAGTGCAACGCATACTGGGTGAGCTGGATAGCTGGAGTGAGCAGGCATGAGCGAATCGTTAGTACCCACAACGCCCGAAAATCATCAGGAAACCCTGCAAATTCTATATCGGGATGAGTGGCTGGTGGCGGTATATAAGCCAGCTGGATTGCTTGTTCACCGAAGCCCTATTGATAAACATGAAACGCGCTTTGCAGTGCAGATACTGCGAGATCAACTCGGTCAGCATGTGTTTCCTTTACACCGCCTGGACCGTCCCACTGCAGGTGTATTGTTGTTTGCGTTACAAAGTGAAACGGCATCCCTGATGAATGCACAAATGATGGCTCATGGGATGAAAAAAGAATACCGTGCATTGGTTCGCGGATTGATTAAGGCACATGGCACAGTCGACTACGCATTAAAATACCGATGGGACAAAATGGCGGATGCGAATCGGACCCAGGCCGTCGAACCTCAGTCAGCTCACACAGATTACTGGCCGTTGGCATACTATGAATTGCCCTTCGAGGTTGGGCGATACAAAACAGCGCGCTACAGCTGGGTTGGATTGCGGCCCTATTCAGGACGCAAGCATCAGTTGCGTCGTCATCTTATTCATTTGCGCCATCCTATTGTAGGTGATACCACTCATGGCGATGGGCGGCAAAATCAATTTTTGAGAGATACCTTTCATTGTCAGCGACTTATGCTGGTGTGTACTCAAATGGGGTTCTATCATCCAATAAGCCGCCAATGGCTTTCTATTACGTGCCAACCCGATAGCGAAATGCATGAGTTATTGGTAAGCTGGCAACCGTTTTTAACCTGGAGTCTGTGAAAAAGGTAAGTAAATGGCGACAGTAAATATTATTGTAGGTTCGGTATACGGTAATGCCGAGAGTGTAGCGGAGTCTGTGCAAACGTTTCTGTCTTCAGAAGGTATCAATGCGGTGGTGTTCACCGATGCGAGTGTCACTGACATTACCGATCCGGATGGATTACTGGTGATCACATCTACTACCGGTTCGGGCGATATTCCGCCCAATCTGGAATTCACCTTTGATGAATTACGCACCGCTTTCCCGCTGCTGGATGGCAAACCCTTCGCGGTTGCTGCATTAGGTGACAGTAGTTACGGTGATTCTTTCTGTGGTGCTGGCAGACAGTGGCAGGAACTGTTAACAGAGTTACAGGGTAAACGCATCGCCGATATGCTGGAAGTGGATGCGATGGAAACGCTGGAACCCGAAGCTGACGTTATTGAATGGCTAAAAGGCTTTGTTAACAAGCTGGCGTAACGTGTAAGAACCTTACGAGCGTATTACTAATGCATACAAAAAATCCACCGTCACGGTGGATTTTTTATGTGTGGTTTATTACTGGATGACGGGATTATTCCGCGCCGCGCAGCAGGGCATTAATGCCTACTTTTGCGCGTGTTTTCGCATCTACCTTTTTCACAATAATGGCGGCATACAGGCTGTATTTACCATCTTTGCTTGGCAGGTTCCCGGGTACAACTACTGCACCTGCAGGTACGCGACCGTAGTGGATCTCGCCAGTTTCGCGATCATAAATACGGGTACTTTGGCCAATGTAAACACCCATAGAAATGACGGCACCTTCTTCAACAATGACACCTTCAACAATTTCAGAGCGTGCACCAATGAAGCAGTTGTCTTCAATGATAGTTGGATTAGCTTGCAGCGGTTCTAATACACCACCGATACCCACACCGCCTGACAGATGCACGTTTTTACCGATTTGCGCACATGAACCTACGGTTGCCCAGGTGTCTACCATAGAGCCTTCACCAACGTAGGCGCCGATGTTAACGTAAGAAGGCATTACCACCACGTTCTTACCTACAAACGAACCGGTACGGACGGCAGCTGGTGGCACAATACGCACGCCTTCGGCGGCGAATTGCTCAGCAGTATAATTCGCGTATTTTAGCGGAACCTTGTCGTAAAAACGGCTTTCTGCACCTTCCATTACGCCATTGTTATGCAAACGGAAGTAAAGCAGTACGGCTTTCTTCAGCCACTGATGCACAACCCATTCGCCGGCAATTTTCTCTGCTACACGCGCTTCGCCACTGTTTAACAGGGCAATAGCATCGCTTACCGCTTGCTTAACGTTGGCAGGGGCGGCTGATGGAGTAATGTTCTCGCGGTCTTCAAAGGCCGCTTCAATAATGGCTTTTAATTCAGTCATGGTATGTTGATATCTTCAAGTTGATCAAGTTTAAACAATATGCGCTTTTTAAGCGCAGTCTGTTCTTCCGGCGTCAGGGCTTTACCTTGCTCATTACTGACGATAAACACGTCTTCGGCGCGTTCACCGATGGTGGCAATTTTGGCTAATTTTAATGTGAGTTTACAATCGACAAAAGCATGGCCTACTTTTGCCAAAATTCCAGGCGCATCCAGTGCTTCCAACTCTATCAGGGTGGCATCGTCCTGTGCCGAATAAAAACGCACCTTTACCGGTACATTAAGTTGCTTGTGCTGACGCGATAGTTTACGCGTATTTGTATGGCTTCTGCCAGGTTTTAATAATTGATCGGCAATCGCCGCTTCAATAGAACGCATTCGGGACTCACTGTCGATACGCGAACCGTCGTTTTCCAGAATTAACATGCTGTCAAATACCTGCCCGTCGCGGGTGACCGCAATATGCGCATCGCGAATCGTGCAGTTGCGACTATCCAGCACTGAAGCAACCTGTGCAAACAGCGCTGGGCGGTCCTTACCGTACAACAGTAATTCTGTTCCACCTTTGGCAATGGTATTGTTGGTTTTGATCAGCATGATCGTATCGTCTTCACCCGGCTTAAACGAGAGAATTTCCTGGGAATGCCAGGCAATTTGCTCCGGACGGAAGCGGGCAAAATAGTCGTCTTCAAAGCGTGACCATAAAGCAACCAGTGCATCATTGCTAACACCTTGATTCAATAGCAAGGCGAGTGCTTTTTCTTTGTGTTGCTCGACGCGCTCCTGCATTGTAATGCCACATTGCAAACCGTTGTCTAATGCCTTTTGGGTCATCAGGTATAGCTCTCTGAGCAGCGACGATTTCCAGTCGTTCCACAGATTGTCATTCGTTGCGCGAATATCTGCAAGAGTTAGCGCATAGAGTAAATTGAGATGATTATGGCTGCGTACTGCGGTTGCAAAGTCATTCACAACATCAGGATCGTAAATGTCGCGGCGCTGCGCTACTACCGACATCAGCAGGTGGTGTTCTACTAACCAGGCGATCAGTTCAGCGTCAGTTTCATCAATATGATGGGCCTTGCAAAATTCTGCTACGTCTCTGGCTCCCAGCGTTGAGTGATCGCCGTTACGACCCTTGGCGATATCGTGGAAGATAGCGGCGATATACAGTAACTCGGGTTTATCTAATTCTTTTACAATTCGGCCGCAACGCGGGAATTCTATATTGCTGGCTGAAAAATAATGATTAACGTGTTTAACCAGGCGATGGGTATGTTCATCAACAGTGTAGGCATGGAATAAATCGAATTGCATCATACCGACTATGTGATCCCACTGGGGCAGGTACGACTGCAAAATACCGTACTGATGCATGACGTCCCAGGCAAAATCAAAAAAGTGCGGATGTCTGAATAATTCGATGAGCTTCGCCCGGCAAGCATCTCGCTCAACGTAATAAGCACTTTGAAAACGTCGGCGTGCATTGCGTAGCTGTCGAATACAGTCTGTATCCAGGCCTACAGTGGCGGGGGTATCTGCTATTACCTTCAAAAAGTCTAAAATGGCCTCAGGCGTTGGGAAGACATTTTCGTGTACCGGCGAAATCCGCCCGTCAGATAAACAGAAGTCACTATTAATGGGCTGCTTATTGCGAATAGACTGATTGAGCATGTCATAACGAAAACGTTGCAGCAGTAATTGGTTTAGTTCGCTTACTCTTCTTACAGTGCGGAAAAAAGCCTTCATCATTTTTTCGACGGCGGTTTTGTTTTCCTCGCCATATCCCAGCATGCGCGCAACGTCGGTCTGATAATCGAACAACAAGCGGTTTTCACTGCGACCTGCCACAATGTGTAAGGCAAAGCGAATACGCCACAATGCCATGCGAGATTCAATCAGTTCAGCGTGTTCCTGTTCGGTAAAATAGCCATGCCCAACCAGGTTCCACCCGTCGTATTCTTTAAAGTGTTTCTTAGCTACCCAGCCAATCGACTGAATGTCCCGTAAACAGCCTGGATTTTCCTTTATGTTGGGTTCGAGGTTATAAGACGTACCGTTGAATTTTGCGTGACGGGCAAGCTGCTCTTCATATTTGGCGGTAAAAAAGGCCTGGCTAGTCCAACTACTTTTCACGTTTACAGCGTGCCACAGGTCGTTGAAAGTCTCGTTGCAACCGCATAATAACCGGCTTTCCACCAGGTTTGTGGCAATCGAAATATCGTCTTTGGCCAGCTTAACCGTTTCTTTAATTGTTCTTACCGACTGGCCTACGTCGAGGCGTATATCCCACAGTAACGTGATAAATCTGCCTACTTTTTCTTTTACCTCAGGTTTCAACGGCTTTTTGCTGACAATCAGCAGGTCGATATCAGAATAAGGCTGCAAATGACCCCGGCCATAACCGCCCACAGCGCACAGAGCCAGGTGTTTGATGTCGGTGAGTCCGTACAGTTGCCACAAGCGCTGAAGCAAACTATCGATGAAAGTAGCGCGCCCGGTTACCAGCGTATCAATGGGGGCCTGGTTAAAAGAAGACGTGAGCCAATCATAGCTGTTTTGCACTAAACCTTTTATGGTTTTTATATCGTCTACAGAATCCAGTGTTGATACGCTGTCACATAACTGTTGTAAATTCACTAGGCTACCCACTTGTTGACTTCAGGGTTAACTGCCAGGTAATGAAAATAGCCGTTGCGCTGACCTGGCAAGAAAAAGCCCGTAAACCGGGGGATTTACGGGCCGTAAAGTAACTAAGAATGATGATAAACGCGCTGGAGTGCTTCTTCTTCGCGAAGTGTCAGCACTTCAACGCCGTCTTCCGTTACCAATAAGGTATGCTCCCATTGAGCGCTCAGACTGCGGTCTTTAGTGACCACGGTCCACTGGTCAGGCAAAACCTTTGAATGTCGTTTGCCCGCATTCACCATCGGTTCGATAGTAAAGCACATTCCAGGCACCAATTCTTCACCAGTGCCAGGACGGCCATAATGCACGATTTGTGGTTCTTCGTGGAAGCCTGCACCAATACCGTGACCACAATATTCACGCACAATCGAATAGTCGTGAGCTTCTGCATGCGACTGACAAATGTGGCCAATATCGCCAAGGCGCATGCCTGGACGCACCTGTTGAATGGCTTTGTAAAGACATTCCTGGGTTACGCGAATTAAGCGCTCAGCCATGATGCTGGGTTTCCCAACAATAAACATCTTGGAAGTATCGCCGTGATAGCCATCTTTAATCACGGTAACGTCGATGTTCACTATGTCGCCGTCCTTGAGCTTTTTATCAGACGGAATACCATGGCAAATCACGTAATTTACCGACGTACAAATCGATTTGGGAAATGGCGGATGCCCGTAGTTCAGCGGGGCCGGGATAGCCTGCTGCTGGTTAACTATGTAATCGTGACAAATCGTATTGAGCTCGTCAGTGGTTACCCCTTTTTTGACGTAATCGCCAATCATGGTGAGCACTTCTGCCGCAAGACGACCTGCGACACGCATTTTTTCGATTTCTTCAGCGGTTTTAATAATTGCAGCCACCCGAATCCTCTTTCATCTGGCAAATCATAAAAAATGGGATAATCTGCCCTGTTTGTTTTGATGAGGGCAGGTTAATGAGCGGCTATGGTAACGAATACCGCTGCGCCTGTATAGTTGTACACGCTGTTATCCGTACAATTTGACCGGTTTTCTTGAGTCTTTTGAGGCTTTGTGGTATAAAGCGCGCGCTTTTGAAAATATCCGTATTTCGGATGTGGTTTCAGTGCTGTCACAGTGCTGCAACACTCAAGAGTATAAACTTAATTTAAACACACACATACACTGTTACTGCGTATCGGGGTGTCCGCTTGCGGATCGATATAAGGGGTGTATGGAGGCCTAACCCCAATTGAGGAAAAATCAATGGCAAACGTATCTATGCGTGACATGCTGAAAGCCGGCGTGCACTTTGGTCACCAAACTCGTTACTGGAACCCAAAAATGAAGCCTTTCATCTTTGGTGCTCGTAACAAAGTTCATATCATCAACCTTGAAAAAACGGTTCCACTGTTCAACAACGCACTGAACTTCCTGTCTGGCGTATCTGCCAAGAAAGGTAAAGTACTGTTCGTAGGCACTAAGCGTGCTGCTGGTGATGCAGTGAAAGAAGCGGCACAAAAATGTGACCAGTTCTACGTAAACAAGCGTTGGTTGGGCGGTATGTTGACCAACTGGAAAACTGTTCGTCAGTCAATCAAGCGTCTGAAAGAGCTTGAGCAACAAAGCCAGGATGGTACTTTCGAAAAGCTGACCAAAAAAGAAGCGCTGATGCTTCAGCGTGAAATGGAAAAGCTGGAAAGCAGCCTGGGTGGTATTAAAGACATGGGCGGTTTGCCAGATGTATTGTTCGTTATCGATGCAGATCACGAGCACATCGCAATCACTGAAGCCCGCAACCTGGGTATTCCAGTAGTTTCAGTAGTTGATACCAACTCAAATCCAGACGGTGTTGACTTCATCATCCCTGGTAACGACGATGCAATCCGTGCAGTTCAATTGTACTTAAACGCTGCGGCTGACGCAGTAAATTCAGGTCGTGAAAACAACCTGGAAGTACAAGCTGAACAAGACGACTTCGTTGAAGCAGCAGAGTAATTTGCTTTGTGACCCTGAGGCAACTGCTTCGGGGTCATTGCTTAACAATCGAATTATCTAAGAGGGGCAATCGCCCCTTTTAAACTTAAATTTAAAATTATTGCTGAGGAATTGAAAATGGCAGTGACTGCAGCACTTGTAAAAGAATTGCGTGAACGTACTGGCGCCGGCATGCTGGATTGCAAAAAAGCGTTAGTAGAAACCGATGGTGACATCGAACTGGCCATCGAAAACATGCGTAAGTCAGGTCAGGCAAAAGCAGCCAAAAAAGCAGGCCGTATCGCTGCTGAAGGTGTAATCCTGACTAAAGTTGAAGGTGGTAAAGCGACCATTCTTGAACTGAACTGTGAAACTGACTTCGTAGCCCGTGACGAAAGCTTCCTGGCTTTCGGCAACAAATTAATCGAAGTGGCATTCGCCAACAGCCTGAGCGACATCGAAGCATTGAATGCTTCTGAAATCGAAGGCGGCGTAGTAAGCGACGTACGTGATGCACTGGTTGCCAAAATCGGTGAAAACATCTCTCCACGTCGTGTACTGACAGTAGAAGGTAACAACCTGGGTGCATACACTCATGGTTCGCGCATTGGTGTACTGGCCATCCTGGACGGTGGTGATGAAGACCTGGCAAAAGACGTAGCAATGCACGTTGCTGCTTCTGTACCTCAATTCGTTAAGCCTGAACAGGTTCCGGCTGAAGTTGTAGAGAAAGAAAAGGCCATCCAAATCGAAATCGCAATGCAGTCTGGCAAGCCTGCTGACATCGCTGAGAAAATGGTTTCTGGCCGCATGAACAAGTTCACTGGCGAAATCAGCCTGACTGGTCAGCCTTTCGTAAAAGATCCTTCAATGTCTGTTGGTGACCTGCTGAAGAGCAAGGGCGCAGACGCAATCAACTTCGTACGTTTCGAAGTAGGCGAAGGTATCGAGAAGAAAACTGAAGACTTCGCGGCAGAAGTTGCTGCGCAAATGGCAGCTGCTAAGAAATAATTAGCGGTTTGACTTTTGCATTCGGCCAATGTCGGATACACTTACGAGCACCTCTTCGGGGGTGCTTTTTTATAAGTAAGCCACCATGGCTGCTGTGCCGCACAGTGACGTAACGACCGATTTAGTCGGTTTGGTTCATAATTTGTACTGCGAACTATGACCCAAGCCGAATCAAGAGGAAACTATAACAATGAGCATCGCACCAAAATCCGCCTACCGACGCATACTGCTTAAACTGAGTGGTGAAGCGCTTATGGGAAAAGAAGGCTTTGGTATTGATCCCAAAGTACTTGACCGCATGGCGCAGGAAATTAAAGAATTGGTCGAGTTGGGCGTTCAGGTGGGGCTGGTTATCGGCGGTGGCAACCTGTTTCGCGGAGAAGGACTGGCAAAAGCTGGCATGAACCGCGTGGTAGGTGACCACATGGGGATGCTGGCAACAGTGATGAACGGTCTTGCCATGCGTGACGCCTTGCACCGCGCATTCGTAAATGCCCGTCTGATGTCTGCTATTCCTCTTAATGGGGTGTGTGACGCGTACAATTGGGCAGAAGCAATTAGCTTGCTGAAATCTGGCCGGGTAGTGATTTTCTCCGCCGGTACAGGTAACCCGTTTTTTACCACTGATTCAGCAGCGTGTTTGCGCGGTATCGAAATAGAAGCTGACGCAGTGTTAAAAGCTACCAAAGTAGATGGCGTATACAACGATGACCCGGTGAAAAACCCCGAAGCGCAAATGTATGCTCAGTTGTCTTACCAGGAAGTGCTGGAAAAGGAACTGAAAGTAATGGATTTATCGGCGTTTACACTGGCTCGTGACCACAACCTGCCAATACGCGTATTTAACATGAATAAGCCGGGCTGCCTGAAACGGGTAGTGATGGGTGAACCTGAAGGTACACTGATTACGCACAGCGACAGTGTCGAAAAATAAAAAAACAGGAATATAACCGTGATTGATGAAATTGAATTAGATGCGCGTGAGCGCATGGAAAAAAGTATTAGTGCGCTGAAAAGCCAGTTAAGCAAAATTCGTACGGGTCGTGCACACCCAGCGTTGCTTGATGGGATTCAGGTATCTTATTACGGCGTTGATACTCCGCTGCGTCAGGTGGCGAACGTGGTAGCCGAAGATAGCCGCACGCTGGCGTTAACTGTATTCGATAAGAGCGCGATCCAGGCAGTAGAAAAAGCCATTATGCAGTCTGGTCTGGGCTTAAATCCAATGAGCGCAGGGACTACTATTCGCATTCCTCTTCCGCCACTGACCGAAGAGCGTCGTAAAGATTTGATCCGTGTAGTGCGTAACGAAGCTGAGCAAGGACGTGTTGCGATTCGTAACATCCGTCGCGACGCTAACAGCGACATCAAGGATTTGCTTAAAGAGAAGGAAGTCAGTGAAGACGAAAGTCGTGCAGGCGAAGAGAATGTACAAACACTGACCAATGAATTCATTAAAATCGTGGATGTCATGCTGGCAGACAAAGAAAAAGAATTGATGGAAGTGTAATTGCCATTATGCAGCCATCGGAGAATGACATCGCAACGGCGGGACAAGATCGTCTCGCGTCGTTAAAGGTGCCAAAGCACGTTGCCATTATCATGGATGGCAACGGTCGCTGGGCAAAGAAAAAAGGAAAAATTCGAACCTTTGGTCATCGTGCTGGCGTTGAGTCAGTGCGTGCTGCGGTGCGTTTTGCTCGTCAAAGCAATATTCAGGTACTCACCTTATTTGCGTTCAGCAGCGAAAATTGGAAGCGTCCGGAAGAAGAAGTCAGCGTGCTGATGGATTTATTTAATCTGGTATTAAATAAAGAAGCCAAGCGCCTGAACAAAAACGGTGTGCGTTTACAGGTGCTGGGCGATCTGAGCCGCTTTGACGACAAGTTGGTGTCTAAAATCCGCAAAGCAGAGGAATTAACCTCTGACAACAAGGATTTAGTCCTGAATGTTGCCGCCAATTACGGTGGTCGCTGGGATATACTGCACGCAGCTAAGCAAATGGCTCAGGATGCCGCTGCTGGTAATATGTCGTTAGCGGATATAGACGAAGCGGCATTTGATCAATATATGTCTACCAAAGGCTTGCCTGAACTCGACTTGTTGATTCGAACAGGTGGTGAACACCGCATCAGCAACTTCCTGTTGTGGCAGTGCGCTTATGCGGAATTGTACTTTACTGATGTGTTGTGGCCGGATTTTAACGAAGACGAGTTTTATCTTGCAGTTAAAGACTTCAGTGAACGCCAGCGTCGATTTGGTTTGATCGGTGAACAAGTCGAAGCGGAAGAGGTTGTAGGGTGAACGCCTTCATTCGCATCATGACAATCTCTTACGAAAGACTTTCCTTATGCTAAAGCAACGCATCATTACGGCGCTCATCCTGGCGCCTCTTGCTATTCTGGCTATTCTGTTTTTGCCATTAGACGTATTTCAGTACGCCATTGCCGCTGTTATCGCTTTGGGCGGCTATGAATGGGCGAATATGTCTGGCTTGCCGAAGCGCCCACACAAAGTGGCCTTTTTATTGGTGTTATTAGCGGTTTGCCTTGGGCTGATTAGCCTGGTTGATACCAATATGATTTGGTATCAGGGCAAATTGAACGCCATTTACCATTGGGTTTTATCGGTAGCCTGTTTGTGGTGGCTGGTATCCCTCGCGATGATCATTGCCTATCCCCGCTACTCCAAGTTTTGGCAAACAAGTTGGATGATCCGCTGTTTGTTTGGCGTGCTTACACTCATTCCCACCTGGGTGGCGGTTGTTTCCTTGCGCGCCAGATTATATGAAGTAGATGCATTCTATGGCGCGTCACTAATCTTCTATGTACTGGGTATTGTGTGGGCCGCCGACATTGGCGCGTTCTTCGTAGGTGTAAAATTTGGTCGTCACAAGTTGCGCCCCAATGTTTCACCCGGGAAAACGTTTGAAGGATTGTTTGGTGGGGTAATGGCGTCATTTGCCATTATTGCCTTTGCAGCATTGCACTATCAGGTAGAGTCTACGCGGATTTGGCCCCATTTGCTTATTGGTGGCTTAACCGTAGGTGTATCTGCCATGGGTGATTTGAATGAGAGTATGTTTAAGCGGTGCGCGGGCATCAAAGACAGCGGCCGTATTTTGCCCGGTCACGGTGGGTTGCTTGACCGCATAGACAGCCTTACGGCAGCGTTCCCAGTCTTTGCATACTGCTTTGTTACCTGGATGGCGTAATGCAAACCGTTACTATATTAGGGGCCACGGGCTCTATTGGTGACAGTACACTTGATGTTATTCAGCGTCATCCTGAACTGTTTCGTGTATTTGCAATTACAGGTCATCGCCAGATTGAAAAGCTGATTCAACAGGCCAAGCAATATCATGCCCGCTATGTTGTTGTTGCTGATGAGCAGGATTATGCTGCTGCCTGCGAACTTGCTCAGCGATATGAAATAAGTTCAGAAGTTTTGGCAGGCCAACGGGCCTTGGAAGAGGTCGCATCGGCCGCAGAGGTCGATACCGTAATGGCTTCGATTGTTGGTGCTGCGGGCCTGGAGCCCACATTGGCAGCAGTAAAAGCCGGCAAGCGCGTACTGTTGGCCAATAAAGAGTCGCTGGTGATGTCTGGCGCGTTATTCATTGAGGCCGCAAAGCAGTCTAAAGCCACTATTTTGCCAATTGATAGTGAGCACAATGCTATTTTTCAGTGTTTACCTGCCGATTTTCGTTATGGTGAACTAGACGCTGCCGGTATTAGTAAGATTTTACTCACCGGTTCAGGAGGCCCGTTTCGCCAGCGCGATTTGAGTACCTTTGACGCCATTACGCCCGCTGAAGCGTGTGCCCATCCTAACTGGAGTATGGGGCGTAAAATATCTGTCGATTCCGCCACCATGATGAACAAAGGGCTGGAGTTTATAGAGGCATGCTGGTTGTTTGGCCTTGCGCAACATGACATCCAGGTAGTACTGCATCCTCAAAGTACTATTCACTCAATGGTGCAATATATTGACGGCTCTGTGTTGGCGCAACTGGGAAACCCGGATATGCGGACACCCATTGCTTACGGATTGGGGTATCCAACACGCATTGATGCAGGCGTGGCACCACTGGATTTTGCTACGTTGGCCGATTTGAGTTTTACCACACCGTGCCGTACCCGTTACCCTAATCTCTATCTGGCAATCGAAGCTTGTCGCGTAGGGCAATCCGCCACTACAAGATTGAATGCCGCAAACGAAATCGCGGTGCAGGCCTTTTTGGATAATCGCATACGTTTTACCCAAATCGCGCAAATTAATGAAGAAATTCTAAATCGGTTTGAACCAACTGAGGTTTCTTCAATCCAACAAATTCGAGAGCTGGATAGGCAAGCCCGTGTGGCTGCACTGGCGTTAGTCGGGGATAATTAAGTGGTATTTGAGTTTTTACGTAACGCTGGTGCGTTTATTGTTGCACTGGGTATATTAGTTGCCGTACACGAATGGGGTCACTACTATGTGGCGCGTTTGTGTGGTGTTTACGTAAAGCGTTTTTCGATTGGCTTTGGTAAACCATTGTGGCGTAAACAAGCCAGTAATGGCACCGAGTTTGTGGTAGCGGCCATCCCGTTAGGCGGTTATGTTCGCATGCTTGATGAGCGGGTGGATGACGTACCAGCTGAGTTATCTTCCCAGGCATTTAATCGTCAGAGCGTAGCAAAGCGCATGGCAATTATTGCCGCTGGGCCCGGCGTAAACTTTATTTTTGCGGCTATCGCTTTGTATGTGATGTTTTTAATAGGCATCAGTACCGTTAAGCCGGTCATTGGCGAAATTGCACCGCAAAGTATTGCAGCTCAGGCTGGATTGACTGCCGGTGATGAAATTATACAGGTGGGTAACAGAAGCACGCCGGATTGGGAGGCAGTTAACTTTGAACTGATCTCTCATGTTGGCGATGCTACCATGCCGGTTATAGTAAAAAATACCAGTGGAATGACATTTCAGCGCCAGTTAATGCTTGACGGATGGAACTTTGATTCAGAATCGGAGTCTCCTTTACGCAGTGTTGGTATTACCCCGTTTACACCTGCAGCAACGCTTAACGTTGCGTATGTAGGCGAAGGCTCGGCTGCCAAGTCAGCAGGGGTTCAGGTTGGTGATACTATCCTGGCGCTTAATGGCGAAGCAGTGAATGACTGGCAAAGTTTGGTGGCATTTGTAAAAGAACGCCCTGGTCAGCAAGTTACGTTAAGTGTAAACAGGGCTGGTCAAACCTATGACCTTTCTGCCACAATTGGGCGCCGCGATACGCCGGAAGGGCAGGATGGCTATCTGGGCGTGAGTCCTTATGCAGAGGCATGGCCAGAAGGGTACGTATTTACTCACCAGTACGGTGTGTTGGATGCGATGGGTAAAGCCGTTGATAAAACCTGGCGTTTAATGACGCTGAGCATTGAAATGATAGGCAAGCTGATCACTGGTGATGTATCGGTGAAAAATTTAAGCGGTCCTATTTCTATTGCCCAAGGGGCGGGAAACAGTGCCGGATACGGTCTGGTGTATTTCCTGAGTTTCCTGGCATTAATCAGTGTGAATCTGGGTATTGTAAATTTATTACCCCTGCCAATGTTGGACGGCGGGCATTTAATGTACTTCACCATCGAATGGCTAACAGGAAAGCCAGTATCCGAAGAGATACAGGAGTGGGGATTTAAGATTGGCGCCATGCTGTTGTTTACGATCATGAGCATCGCCATCTTTAACGACATAACGCGATTGTCTTAACCGAGTCAGTCGTTAGCAAGAAAAACGCGAACGCAGCAGGAAGAAAAAGAATAGATGAAGTTTAATCAGTTAGTTGTAGCCGGAATCTTGTACTCCAGTGCTAGCTTAGCGAACGCTGCATCAAGCAATAGCGAATTTGTAGTTGAAGATATTCGGGTAGAAGGATTACAGCGGGTGGCGTTAGGTGCCGCGCTTACTTATATCCCGGTTCAGAAAGGCGACGAGCTTAATGCGTTTCGTATTACGCAACTTATTCGTTCGCTGTATTCATCCACTCACTTTGAAAATATAGCGGTTATGCGCGATGGTAACACGTTAGTTATTCGTGTTGCTGAGCGTCCAACTATCAGTAATATCATCTTTGAAGGCAATGATGATATTAAAGACGAACAGCTACAGGAAAGCCTGGATGGCAATAACATCCGCGTAGGTGAACCGCTTGATAAGACAGTACTCACCTCAATTGAAAACGGTCTTAAGGATTTTTTCTACAGTATTGGTAAGTACAATGCAGATGTCACTGCTATCGTAACGCCGCTGCCCCGTAACCGCGTGGATTTAAAGCTGTTGTTTGAAGAAGGTGACGCAGCTGAAATTAAGCAAATCAACATTGTGGGCAATGACATTTTTAGCGACACAGAGTTGCTTGAAGATTTCGAATTGCAGTACAACACCGCCTGGTATGATTTCCTGTCGGAAACGCGCTACCAGCAGCAAACCCTGCAAGGCGACATGGAAACCCTGCGTAACTTTTACATGGACCGCGGCTACCTGCGCTTCAATGTGGAATCGACTCAGGTTGCTATGTCACCCGAGAAAGACGGTATCTATATTTCACTGAATATTACCGAAGGTGAGCAATACACTATTTCGGGCGTGGAGCTGGTAGGTGATTTGCTTGGTCATGAAGATTTTATTGAACAAGTACTACCTCTTACACCTGGTGAATTGTACAGCCAGGCTGAAGTTACCTATACCGAAGAATACATCAGTAAATACCTGGGCCGCTTTGGCTATGCCTATCCTACCGTTACCACGGTGCCGGAAATCAACGACGAAGATAAAACGGTTAAACTGACGCTGCGCGTTGATCCGGGTAAGCGTATTTATGTTCGCCGGATTAATTTTAACGGCAATACCATTACCGCCGACGAGGTATTGCGTCAAAACGTAGTGCAAATGGAAGGTACCTGGCTGTCTAACTCCATGCTGGAAACATCTAAAAACAGCATGTCGCGCTTAACTTACATGGAAGACGTTGAGTTCGAAACCGTACGTATTCCAGGTAAGGACGACCAGGTTGATGTTGAGTTTAACGTAAAAGAACAGCCGTCCGGCTCGTTCAACGCAGGTATCAGCTACGGTGACCAAACCAAGCTGGGTTTACAGGCAGGTATTCAGCAGGATAACTTCCTGGGTACCGGTAAACAAATCGGCGTGAATTTAAGTACGGTGTCCTACCAGAAACAGGCGCAGTTGTCTTATACCGATCCGTTTTTCACTATTGATGGTATCAGCCTGGGTGGAACCGTTGCTTACAGTGAGTTCGACGGCTCCAGCTTTAACGTTATTCAGTATAACTCCAAGCGCTGGTCGATTGGCGGCACAATTGGCTATCCAATTGACGAATTTAACCGTGTCAGCTTCGGATTAACCTACTCTGACGTAGAACTGTCTAACCGCGGTTATTATGAACAGACAAACCGTTTTTATGAACAGTTTACCAACGAAGACGATCCGGATGCGCCTATTGAATACACCAGTTTGCAGGCGTCTATCGCCTGGAGTAGAAGTACGCTGAACCGGGGTTTATTCCCTACAGCAGGTTCATCGCAGCGTGCGTCTTTCAGTATTACAACACCAAATTCCGACGTGAATTACTTTAAAACGGTGTATGATGCGCGATTCTACTTCCCGGTATCCCGCGACCAGCGCTGGTCGTTCTTAACCAAGCTGCGTTTGGGTTATGGTAACGGTTATGGTGATATTAACGGCAGCGATCAAATTCTGCCGTTTAACGAAAACTTCACGGCCGGTGGTGCAGATACACTGCGTGGTTTTGAAAACAACACGGTTGGTCCACGTGGTATTCAACGTACCAGTAGCCAGAACTCTGTTACTCTGCCGGACGGTACGGTAGTGCCAGGTGATCCGTCTAACGACTCATATGTGTTATCGCGCAGAAGTCTTGGTGGTAACGCCATGGCGCTGGGTGGTATTGAGTTAATCGTTCCTACGCCGTTTGTGGAAGAAGATTCTTCAAACTCAGTGAGAACCAGTATGTTCGTAGACGTGGGTAACGTTTGGGATACAGAATTTGACTATGAGGAATACTCAAGATTAAATAATGCCGGCGCGAATGAATTGCTGGATTTCTCCGACTGGACATTATTTAGAAGTTCTGCCGGCATTTCGGTACAATGGATTTCACCAATGGGACCAATGGTATTTAGTTTCTCCAAAGCACTTAAAGAACGCGACGGTGATGACGCTAAATTCTTCACATTTAATATCGGTCAAACATTTTAAAATTAAGCTGGCATAGACCAGAACACAAAAGGAGCACCCTTTGAACAAGTTGGCAAAATACGCAATCGCATCGGCTATGTTAGGTAGCGCAATGGTTAGTACTGCAGCAATGGCGGAGCAGAAAATTGGTGTGGTAAGTGTGCAGGATATCTTCCAGTCGCTGCCACAGGCTGCCGAGATTCAGAATGCCATTCAAATGGAATTCAAGGCTCAGGTGGATGAAGTGAACCTGTTGCAACGCGACGGCCAGCTCTATACCGAGAAACTGCAACGCGATGCGGCTACCATGAGTGCGCAGGAAAAGAAAGAACTGGAAGACAAAATCCTTTCAGTACGTGAGCAACTGAGCCAGAAAGTTCAGCCTCTGCAACAGAATATTCAACGCCGTCAAAATGAAGAGCGCAATAAGCTACTAGCCTTGATCAAACAGGCTATCGACGCAGTTGCTGCAAAAGAAGGCTATGACATTGTGCTGGATGCACCTGCTATAGTTTACGTTGATGCAAGCCATGACATGTCTCAGAAAGTGTTAGATCAGGTTAGCAAGATCAAGTAATTCTGATTTACTTCATCGATAAACTTTGCAAATCAGACCAATACATACGTGTTGGTCTGATTTGTTTTTAAGTGATTAGCGCGTAAGGTTGCGGCCCAGATGAAGTCATAGCAGCAAAACACCGTTGAGGACGCGTGCTGCTAATATAGTGTCAAAGGAGAGAGTGTTTGGCCAGTTCACTTAATATTATTGAAATCCGTGAAATCATGGATTTATTACCGCATCGGTACCCGTTTTTGCTAATTGACCGCGTAACAGATTACGAGCTGGGCGTTAGCATTAAAGCATATAAAAATATCACCCTGAACGAGCCGTGTTTTACCGGTCATTTTCCGGATTATCCCATTTTTCCAGGCGTGTTAATTTTAGAAGCCATGGCACAAGCGGCCGGCATTCTGGGTTTTAAAACCGTAGGTAAAAACGATAAGCTATACTTGTATGCGGGTATTGATAACGCGCGCTTTAAGCGGCCGGTAACACCCGGTGACAGACTGGATTTTGAAGTATGCCTGGTAAAAGAGCGCCGAGGTATCTGGAAATTTAGCGGTGTGGCCAGTGTGAATGGCGAAGAAGCCTGTAGCGCAGAATTTATGTGTGCAATGAGAGAGAAACAATAACGTGATTCATTCAACTGCAGTGATCTCACCCAATGCGAAAATTGGTAAGAACGTATCAATTGGTCCATTTTCGATTGTGGGAGACGATGTCGTGCTTGGCGATGATTGCCGGGTCGAATCGCATGTAGTGATAAAAGGCCCCAGCCGCATAGGTCGGGGAAACCACTTCTACCAGTTTTGCTCTATAGGTGAAGACTGTCAGGATAAAAAATACGCTGGTGAACGCACAGAACTGATTGTTGGCGACAATAACATTTTTCGCGAAGGTGTGACTGTTCATCGCGGAACCATTCAGGACGAAGGTGTAACCCGCATTGGCTCGAACAATTTGCTGATGGTTAACGCCCACGTTGCGCATGACTGTAAAATTGGTGATAACGCCATCCTGGCAAATAATGTCGCGGTGGCCGGACACGTTGAAATTGGCGATTATGCCATTTTAGGCGGTACCACAGCGGTACACCAATTCTGTAAGATTGGGGCTCATTCCTTTATGGGCGGTGGCGCAATTGTATTGCGTGATGTGCCTCCATTTGTAATGGTAAGTGGCACCAAGCACATTCCTCAGGGCATAAACTCTGAAGGTCTCAAACGTCGCGGCTTTAGCTCTGAAACAATCATGTCGATTAAACGGGCTTATAAAGTGATTTACCGCGACAACAATACGCTGGAAGAGGCGATTAAAAAGTTAACTGAAATGACCGGCGAATGCCCGGAAATCGGTATGTTAATTACCTTTTTAGCTGGCGCTGAGCGCGGTATAGTTCGCTAGTTCATGTCTCCTGAACCGTTACGGATAGCGGTCGTCGCTGGCGAGGCATCAGGAGATGTTCTCGCCGCGGGGATGATCCGCGCGCTGAAACTACGTTACCCTGATGCCATTTTTGAAGGCATAGCCGGGCCACATATGCAGGCTGCGGGCTGCACCAGCCTGTTTGACATTGAAATACTGTCTGTGATGGGACTGGTGGAAGTACTGTCCAGCATTCGCCGCATTCTTCATGTTAAAAATGCACTGGTTGAGCACTTCGTTAAACATCCGCCAGATGTCTATATTGGCGTGGATGCACCTGATTTTAATCTGCGTGTTGAAAAGGCGCTAAAAGCCAAGGGGATCAAAACCGTCCACTATGTCAGTCCTACGGTGTGGGCATGGCGTGAGAAGCGCATATTTAAGATTGCCAAAGCCACCAACCGAGTGCTTGGCATTTTTCCCTTTGAACATCAGGTTTACGATAAGTACCAGATTCCCTATACCTTTGTTGGCCACACCATGGCGGATATCATTCCTATCGCGCCTGATCAGGCTCAGGCCCGAAAAACATTAAAACTGGCTGTTCAAGAACCGTGCCTGGCATTACTACCGGGTAGTCGACGTGGCGAAGTGGCCAAACTGTTACCTGTATTCACGCAAACGGTAGAGAAATTGTGGCAGAAAATGCCCGATTGCCAAATTGTGATCCCTGCTGCGAATCAGGCGCGAACGCAGCAAATTCACGAATATTTGCAGGACAATTTGCCGGCCTGGTTAAACGATAAACGCGTCGTTTTACTGGAAGGAAAGTCCCGAGAGGCGATGATTGCCAGTGATGTTATATTACTGGCGTCAGGAACCGCCACACTTGAAGCCATGCTGTGTAAGCGACCCATGGTAGCTGCCTATTTATTGTCGTGGCTCACACATAAAATGATGAAACGCATGTACAAGCCAAAGTATTTTGCATTACCAAATATTCTGGCTGATGAACAGTTAATACCGGAGTTATTGCAGGAAGACGTGAATTCTGAGCGATTAAGCCAGGAGTTGATTTCATTGTTTTCTACCGATACCACAGAGCTTGTGGCGTCGTTTACCCGTTTACACAAATCATTAAAGCAGAATGCCGATGAGCGGGCTGCCGATGCGGTTATTGAGGTAATCAATGAGTAATGAATACGTCTATATAGCTGGTGTAGATGAGGTAGGACGCGGGCCGCTGGTTGGCGATGTGGTGACTGCTGCGGTTATTCTTGATCCCAAGCACCCTATTGAAGGTCTGGCTGATTCAAAAAAGCTCAGTGAGAAAAAGCGCAATATGCTGGCCGAGCAGATTAAGCAGCATGCCCTGGCTTGGTCGATTGGACGTGCAACCCCGGAAGAAATCGACCGCCTGAATATTCTGCATGCTACCATGCTTGCCATGGTTAGAGCGGTAGAAGGGCTCATAATTACCCCTGAATTTGTGCGGGTCGACGGCAACCGGTTGCCAAAATGGCAATACGCTGGCGAAGCGGTGGTGAAAGGCGATAGCAAGCATGCAGAAATTTCAGCCGCATCGATAATAGCCAAAGTTGCCCGCGATGATGATATGATTGCACTGGACAAACTACACCCGGAATACGGTTTTGCTGCGCACAAAGGGTATCCAACCAAAGCGCATTTTGAAGCCATTGCCCAATACGGTGTATTATCTTGTTATCGCAAGAGTTTTAAACCCGTGCAAGCCGTGCTGGCCGGGTCAGATTCAGCCGCCAAGTAGTAAAGGTACACCACAACTATGTCAGTGAATTTTGTTCATTTACGCGTCCATTCTGATTTCTCGATGATGGACGGCCTGAATAAGGTGAAACCTATCCTGGATAAAGTTCAGGCGCTGGGTATGCCTGCCGTAGCGATTACCGATCAAATGAACATGTGTGGCCTGGTTAAGTTTTATTCTGAGTCACATTCCCGCGGTATTAAGCCCATTATTGGTTGTGATTTTTGGGTACAAAGCGAAGATTTTAACGAAGAGCCTTTCCGCTTGACCCTGTTGGCAATGAATAACGAAGGGTATAAAAACGTTACCCTGTTGATCTCTAAAGCCTATTTACGCGGACAGGTTGCGCAGCGCGCGGTTATCGACAAAGACTGGTTGGCAGAACACGCCGAGGGTGTGATTATACTGTCGGGAGCGATGCGCGGCGATATTGGCTTGTGTCTGGCGAAAAACAATCCACGCATGCTGGAAGATAATCTGGCGTTCTATCAAACGCATTTTGCTGATCGCTTTTATCTTGAACTTATGCGAACGGGTCGCCGTGGTGAGGAAGATTATAATCACCGTGCGGTAGCATTGGCTGAATCTGCTGATTTGCCTGTGGTTGCCACTAACGAAGTGTGTTTTATTGATGAAGCTGGATTCGATGCCCACGAAATACGCGTAAGTATTCACGATGGTTTTACCCTTGACGATAAACGTCGTCCCAAGCTTTACAGCGAGCAGCAATATCTGCGCAGTGCCGATGAAATGGCAGAACTGTTCGAAGACATTCCTGAAGCCTTAGCCAATACCGTGGAAATCGCCAAGCGTTGCAACGTAACAGTGCGCTTAGGCGAGTACTTCCTGCCGCAGTTTCCTACCGGCGGCATGACCACTGAAGATTTTCTGGTAAAGGTATCAAAAGAAGGGCTGGAAGAGCGCCTTGAGTTTTTGTTCCCCGATGAAGAAGAGCGGTTAAAGCGTCGTCCTGAATACGATGAGCGTTTGGATATAGAGCTTGGGGTGATTAACCAGATGGGGTTCCCGGGTTACTTCCTTATCGTAATGGAATTTATTCAGTGGAGTAAGGACAACAATATTCCTGTAGGGCCAGGACGGGGCTCCGGTGCGGGTTCTTTAGTGGCATATGCGCTGAAAATTACCGATCTTGATCCACTTGAATTCGACCTGCTTTTCGAACGGTTCCTGAACCCTGAGCGGGTATCCATGCCCGACTTCGACGTTGACTTCTGTATGGATCGTCGCGATGAAGTAATCGACCACGTTGCTGAGTTATATGGACGTGACGCGGTGTCTCAAATTATCACCTTCGGAACCATGGCTGCGAAAGCGGTTGTGCGTGACGTGGGCCGTGTGCTTGGTCATCCCTATGGCTTTGTTGATCGCATATCTAAACTGATCCCGCCTGATCCGGGTATGACCCTGAAGAAAGCCTTTGAGGCCGAGCCACGTTTACCTGAGTTATATGATCAGGACGAGGATGTACGCGAGCTCATCGACATGGCGCGCATTCTGGAAGGCGTTACCCGTAACGCGGGAAAGCATGCCGGGGGCGTGGTAATTGCACCCACCAAAATCACCGACTTTGCACCTTTGTATTGCGATGATGAAGGTAAAAACCCGGTAACGCAGTTTGATAAAAACGACGTCGAAACTGCCGGGTTAGTTAAGTTTGACTTCTTGGGTCTGCGAACACTCACGATTATTCAGTGGGCGCTCGATATGATTAAGGAAGGGCAGGGTAAACACGTCGATATCGCCGCCATTCCACTAGACGATAAAAAGAGTTTCCGTTCACTGCAAGCCGCAGAAACAACAGCGGTATTCCAGTTAGAATCGCGAGGGATGAAGGAGCTGATTAAGCGACTCAAACCTGACTGTTTTGAAGATATTATCGCATTGGTGGCATTGTTCCGCCCAGGGCCGTTGCAATCGGGCATGGTTGATAACTTTATAGACCGTAAGCACGGCCGTGAAGAGATTTCCTACCCGGATGCAGAATATCAACACGAGTGTTTACAAGAAATCCTGGAGCCAACCTACGGCATTATCCTGTATCAGGAACAGGTAATGCAGATTGCTCAGGAAATGTCCGGATACAGTCTGGGTGGCGCTGACTTGTTGCGTCGTGCAATGGGTAAGAAGAAACCCGAAGAAATGGCCAAGCAGCGTTCAACCTTTCAGGATGGTGCAAAGAACAATAACATTGACCCTGACCTGGCAATGAAAATATTTGACCTGGTAGAAAAATTCGCTGGGTACGGATTCAACAAATCGCACTCTGCTGCATACGCCCTGGTGTCGTATCAGACTCTGTGGCTTAAAGTACATTACCCGGCTGAATTTATGGCCGCGGTAATGTCGGCAGATATGGATAACACCGACAAAATTGTTACGCTGGTGGATGAAGTAGGTCGAATGGGTCTTGAAATTCTGCCGCCTGACCTGAACAAAGGCCGCTATAAATTTACCGTAGATGCTGAAGGCCGTATTGTGTACGGTATTGGCGCTATTAAAGGCGTGGGTGAAGGCCCAATAGAAGCGATTATAGAAGCCCGTGAAACCCATGGCGCGTTTTCAGATTTATTTGATTTCTGCGCCAAAGTGGACTTAAAGCGAGTAAATAAGCGGGTACTGGAAAAGCTGGTACTCTCTGGTGCAATGGACAATCTCGGCCCACATCGCGCGGCCCTTATGGCAACGTTGCCTGAGGCCATTGCCGCCGCAGATCAACACGCAAAAGCGGAGTCGTTTGGCCAGTCTGATATGTTTGGGCTGTTAACCACCGAGCCAGAACAAGTAGAACAGGCATTTGCTGATGTGCCGAAATGGCCGGAAAAAGTGTGGTTAGACGGGGAAAAAGAAACATTGGGCTTGTATTTAACCGGACACCCCATAAATCAATATGCAGAAGAGATTCGAAATTACATTGATGGGCGACTGGTCGATCTTAAACCTACCCCTAAAGATCAAATGAGCACCGCCGTTGGATTGGTGTTAGGTGTACGGGTAATGACCAATAAAAAAGGTCGTCGCTGGGCCATTGTAACGCTCGATGACAAAAGTGCGCGTATGGATGTTCGATTCTTCCCGGATATGTATGAACAATTCGAATCCATACTGGAACCAGACCGCATTCTGCTGATCAAAGGACAGGTCAGCTTTGATGATTTCTCGGGTGGCAATACAATCTCCGCCCGAGATGCAATGGACATTGTGCAGGCTCGCGAGAAAAACGCGCGGGCACTGGCATTGCAAGTTGATACGCAATGGTGTAAACCTGATAAGTTAGCGTCACTGCAATCAATTTTGCAAACTTATTCCGGCGGAAGTTGTCCGGTACAATTAGATATTTTACATCCAGATGTTGCAGTTTCCCTTAAGTGCGGTGCACACTGGTACATCACACCCGAAGATCAGTTGTTGCACGAGTTGAAACAGTGTTTGGGTGAACAGGCAGTGAAACTGACTTTTCATTAACACAGTGAATTTGCCCGGAAGTAAAGATAGGACAAGTAATGAGTATACAGTTTTTGGATTTTGAACAGCCAATCGCCGAACTAGAAGCAAAAATAGAAGAGCTAAGGCTGGTAAATCAAAGTGGTGAGTTTGATGTGGGGATCGAAGAAGAGATCACCCGCTTGCGCAATAAAAGCGCCGATCTGACCGGTAAGATATTTGCAAATTTAGGTGCCTGGCAGATTTCGCAGTTGGCTCGTCACCCCATGCGCCCTTACACGCAAGACTATATTAAGCACGCGTTTGAAGAGTTCGACGAATTGGCGGGCGACCGTGCATTTGCCGACGACAAAGCCATTGTTGGCGGATTGGCTAAGCTGGACGATCAGGCTGTGATGATCATTGGCCATCAAAAAGGCCGTGATGTACCAGAAAAAATCAAACGTAACTTTGGTATGCCTAAACCAGAGGGCTATCGTAAAGCACTGCGTTTAATGAAAATGGCTGAACGTTTTAATCTGCCTATTATTACGCTGATTGACACGCCCGGAGCCTATCCTGGTGTTGGCGCAGAAGAGCGCGGCCAGAGTGAAGCCATTGCCCGTAACCTCAAAGAAATGGCTGAACTGAAAGTGCCAATTATTTGTACGGTTATTGGAGAAGGCGGCTCGGGTGGCGCGTTGGCCATCGGTGTGGGCGACCGGGTTAACATGTTGCAATACAGCACCTACTCGGTCATTTCGCCAGAAGGTTGTGCGTCAATTCTTTGGAAGAGCGCCGATAAAGCACCGTTGGCAGCTGAAGCCATGGGTGTAAGTGCACAGCAAATTAAAGAACTCGGTTTGATCAATGCCATCGTAAATGAGCCGCTAGGTGGTGCACATCGCGATCACGCCAGTATGGCAGCCAATCTGAAAGCTACACTTAAACAACAGCTTAGCCAGTTGCAGTCATTGCCGCTGGATAAACTGATGAGCGAACGATATGATCGCATCATGTCCTTTGGCTATTGCTAAGTTATTATTGAGAATCAGTTAAAGGAGCCAATAGGCTCCTTTTTTATTGCATGACATCTTTACTATCAAGTCTTAAACAGTCGTTAACCGAGCGGTTACGTGAACATACTCCCGACGCTTTGCTTATAGGGCTGAGTGGGGGTGTGGATTCCGTAGTATTGCTGCATGCGTTGGTGACTTTGCGCAATCAACATCTGTTGCAATTGCCCCCTTTGGTTGCGATGCATGTGAATCACGGTATCAGCGCTAATGCGGCTGAGTGGCAAACATTCTGCGAAACGTTGTGTACGTTGTGGGACGTAAGTTTTCAAAGTGCCTGTGTAAGGGTGGAAAAAGCGCCGCGAACCAGCCTGGAGGCAACAGCTCGCGAAAAGCGTTACCAAGCGTT
Source organism: Aestuariibacter sp. GS-14 (assembly GCF_006494365.1). Taxonomy (GTDB): domain Bacteria; phylum Pseudomonadota; class Gammaproteobacteria; order Enterobacterales; family Alteromonadaceae; genus Alteromonas; species Alteromonas mangrovi. Next base: position 427,548 of record NZ_VHIP01000001.1, on the reverse strand, counting down.
ATTTGCAATGGCAAAAGCATACCAGGCTGCCGTGCTCACAGCACATCACTGTGATGATCAGGCTGAAACCGTGTTGTTGCAATTAAAACGCGGCGCCGGTCCCAAGGGGCTTTCCGGCATGGCCGTCTGCAGTAAACAACAGGACGTACACATCTGGCGGCCGCTTCTGGCGGTGGCCAGAGTTGAGATAGAGCAATATGCAAGAGATAACGGATTATCCTGGGTAACCGACGAGTCTAATGCCGATATTCGCTATGATCGCAATTTTTTACGCAATACCATTTTACCGGCGATACAGCAACGTTGGCCTGGGTTTAGTCAAACGTTGAGTCGCAGTGCTACACTTTGCGCATCGCAACAGCAACTGTTGGAAGAAGTGTGCGATGAACGCTTGGCATCTTTAGTATCAACTGATGGCAGCCTGCAACTCAATGGATTAGCGTTGTATTCCAAGGGTTGGCAACAGGCTTTGATCCGCCGATGGATTGAAAAGCACGATGCACCGCTGCCCAGTGCAGCGCAGGTTGAGCAAATTATTAATATCCAGTATGCCAGCGCCGACCGTCAACCCGAGGTGATTTTGGGTAACTACAGTGTGCGCCGGTTTCGGGAAAACTTACACTTAGTCAAATCCAGCAGTGCAACAGTTTCGGATGCACCTATAACACCTTCTTTGCTAAAACAAAACGAGGCGTTATCGATAGGCGGAATGCGGTTGTTGTTATCGGCCAGCGCTATGGAGCACTGCCAGTTACTGCATGTGAATCATCCTAATCACATTACTGTTGAATCAGCGGCATTGACCACCTCGGTAAAGCCGGTTGGTGAACGACATCACAAACCACTTAAACAATGGTGTAAGTTGTGGAATATGCCGCCCTGGCAGCGTACAGAGCTATTATTGATTCGCGATGACAGTGTGCCGCTGGCCTTACTTATCCCCGCTGGCAGGCAAGTCATAATATTGAGTGAAGGGGAAGCGCAAACGCTTAGTTTGCGTATCGACTAACTATCAGAGTGCAATCCCTTAGGGCAATCCCTGAGGGCAATCCCTTAGGGCAATCCCTTAGGGCAATTCATTGCCGTTTTGGCCTGCGTTGTTATGCCGCCTGATAAGTATCTTTGCCGCCGTCTTTGGCTTCATAAAGCGCTCTATCGGCACGCTCGAATAGCATTTCCAGACTATCTCCTGCTTTAAATAACGAGCCCCCGATACTGGATGTCACGCCATGGCTGGTGAGTAATGGATGGGAGTGCATGGCGCGTTGAATGCGCTGTGCAACCGTATTTAATTCCTGACTGCAGGATACATCCAGCAGGCAACAAAATTCGTCACCACCAAATCTGAATGCTTCTTCGTGTCCGCGAATACTGTCGATAAGATTATGCGCGGTTTCCTGTAATACCCGGTCTCCCTGCTGATGACCATAGCAGTCATTAACTTGCTTAAAGTTATCTAAATCAACCACTAGCAGGCCAAATATTTGGTTTGTCCGAATGTGTCGATTAATCAGACGCTGGGCCGCTTCGTTAAAACCATTACGGTTGCCTAAATTGGTTAATGGATCTTTGGTTGCCATTAACTTCAGACGACGAAACTCAAGCGCATGTCCAAGTGGACGGATAAAAATATGATGCAAATTCGCCAGGATACGACGCTGCGCTGGCGCAATCATCTCACTAAACTGATAGCGTATATAGGCAGTTGACTTACTCTCACCAAATTTTATGGTGGAAACCGGCAATGAGATTGTTTCAAGATTTTCCCGTGGGCGCAGGCCAAAGCGCATTGCATCACCGAATTCGCTTAAATCCAGACTTTCGACCGGTAGAAATGCTGCCAACTGTGTAAAATAGAGTGAACCCAGTGTAGATAATTCAATGGTTGATGTGAGCTGACTCAATACACTGTTAATTTGATCCGAGGATAATATTTCCCGCTCCGTAATGGGCGAAAATGCACTATCTGCACTAGTTTCAAACTGTATCATTGATATATCCACACAATGCCCCTTAACGCGTTGATGTATGGACTAATCAAAACGGGATGACAAAATTTTGTCGTGAAATCTGCCAAACTGTGCTTTGATTAATCTTATGGATAGTTCTGCAAAACACATGCCTAGTTTATTTTTGACGGGTTACCCGATTCGAAGGAGTAAAGAGTGGTAGATAACAGTTTTGTACAAATCGTCTTACTCATGCTGATTGCAGTGGTAAGTGTTGCCTTGTTCAAACGCATCCATCTGCCGCCGATTCTTGCCTATCTGTTTGCCGGCGTGATTGCCGGACCCAGCGGTATTTCGCTGTTTGCACATCCTGAAGAAATGCATCTTCTCGCCGAAGTGGGCATTGTATTTTTGTTGTTTTCACTGGGTCTGGAGTTTTCTTTGCCCAAACTCCTGGCTATGCGATCTTTGGTGTTTGGTGCCGGCCTGTTGCAAATGCTCACTACCACGGTATTGGGTTCATTGGTGGTCTTTCTGGTTACGGAAGTGTCTGTATCTGCAGCCATTGTTATGGGCGGGATGTTGGCTCTCAGTTCAACCGCAATCGTGATTAAACAGGTTACCGAAATGGGCATTTTAAATAATGTCCGAACGCAATTCGCTATTAGTATCCTGCTGTTTCAGGATATGGCGGTCGTGCCATTTCTTATCGTGATCCCCTTGTTATCGGGGGCGGATTCATCGAGTTTGGCCTGGGCGTTAAGTCTGGCGCTGGTTAAAGGCGTGGTAGTGGTTACCTTGCTAATGTCAGTAGGGAAGTGGTTACTGCCCTGGGTATTCCGGGAGGTGGCGCGTACCCGTACCGATGAATTGTTTGTGCTAACCACTATTTTGGTTGCGCTGCTTGCGGGTGGATTAACCTACGCGTTTGGCCTTTCTATGGCGTTAGGAGCCTTTTTGGCTGGCATGATGCTGGGTGAAAGCCAGTACAAATACCAGCTTGAAGCCGATATCCGGCCATTCCGCGACATATTAATGGGCCTGTTTTTCGCAACTGTTGGCATGCAACTGAAAATCAGTGTGCTGTTCGAATACTGGTATTGGATTATTCTTGGCGTGACGCTGCTGATGATAACCAAAGTGGCGTTGGTGCGCATCTCCGCAAGTTTATTTGCTATTTCTAAAGTGGATGCCTGGTCTGCGGGCGTTAAGCTGTGTCAGGTGGGGGAGTTTAGCTTTGTAATCGCCGCTCTGGCTAACTCTCACGGTGTCATTACCGCTACTCAGTCCTCCGTAATTGTGTGTATTGGCGTGATCAGTATGGCGTTAACCCCCTATCTGATTGAAAAGAGTCTTGGGATTGCACAATGGCTCTCACCGGATAAACGGGTATTACAGGCACAGGAACAGGGAGTATTTGAGCCTGAAGACATCAGTCATCACGTATTGATTTGCGGATTTGGCCGTGTCGGGCAGTCGGTAGCCAGAATGCTCGATATGGAAGATGTTGATTACATTGTAGTGGATGTTGACCCTATACGGGTTCACGAAAGTCGCAGTGCGGGTGAGCCGGTGATTTTTGGTGATGCTACGCAAAAAGACATTTTACTGAATGCAGGTGTACTTACCGCAAAACTCGTACTAATCACTTTTTCAGAGGCGGAAAAGGCTAAGTTAGTTATTGATGCTGCAAGACAATGCCGCGACGATATTGATGTTATGGTGAGGACGTATCGCGATGCTGAGCTGGACGAACTGTATAAGGCCGGCGCCAGTCAGGTGGTACCGGAATTACAGGAAGGCAGCTTAATGCTGATTTCTCAGGTTATGCACTACGCCGGTATACCCATGTCTCGCATACTCAAGCGAGTGAGGGAAGAGCGTAAAGGACGATACGATCATTTACACGGATTCTATCCTGGCGAAACGACTGAAATTAGTTATGGTACAGCAGACAAACTGGAGTTTATGCATGCGGTGGTATTGGGCGCGAACGCTTTTGCAATAGGCAAAACGCTGGTCGAATTAGACAAACTGAATAACAAAGTAAAAATTAAGTCGGTACGCAGAGACGCGGTCGACTGGGATCCATCTGAGTGGGAAGGGGTTCTCGAATCGGGTGATGTTATTGTAGTGGCAGGTAAACCACGGCGCGTTGAACGCGCCGAGCGGTATCTGCTTGAAGGGGATTAGGCTACTTTATCCTGCTCCAGATCTTTAAATTGCTTTTTAAGATCGTAACTTGAGTCGGTAACGATTTTCTCCAACGTTGCAATGCGGTCTTTTAATGCCACAATGTCGTCCTCAAGTGCGCTAACCTTGCCGTTTTCTGCATGTCCTGCATGACGGTATCTTTGTTTGATCAAGGTGATAAATACACCGGCTACGATTGCCACTATGGCGACAGCTGCAGTAAAAAAGCTCATTTTCTTTCCCTTTTTATTAAACCAGTAAAGCGTTTCGCGATAGGTATACCAACGTCGATGTTTTATAATAGGGCATCTTTTTATCTTTGTATAAAAAATGTTCACTTCATGCTTGTCAGGCATGAATAAAACCGGCCCCAGTTGGTTAAACCTGTCGCGCAATTAATGTGTCGATTAATGCGATGACAAAGCTAGTAGAGCAATTTATTCGCCAAAATTACAAAAATCAATAAAATCAGTATAATATCGCGATATTTGGTAATCATCATTATCAACGTTTTAGCGGTATTGACGAACTAATAGGTATATTTTGCTAATGAGTGAGCAAATTAACCAAGATGAAATCTGGATGCGTTATGCCCTCGGGCTGGCCCATAAAGCCGAACTGGCCGGTGAAGTTCCGGTAGGTGCAGTGGTTGTTGCTAACGATACCGTAATAGGTGAAGGTTGGAACACGCCAATCAGTGATCACGACCCTACTGCCCATGCGGAACTGAAGGCCATTCGTATGGCAGCGACACGGCGCGAAAATTATCGGGTAATTGACGCTACCCTTTACGTCACGCTTGAGCCTTGCTCTATGTGTGCGGGTGCATTGGTACACAGCAGGATATCCCGCTTAGTATTTGGTGCCTATGACGATAAAACCGGTGCGGCAGGCAGTGTGATGCAATTGTGCAGACACGATGCACTCAACCATCAGCTTGAGGTTACGGGTGGCGTATTAGCCCAGGAGTGTGCAACAACAATCTCAGATTTTTTTAAGCGACGAAGAGCGGAAAAGAAGGCAGCGAAAAAACAGGATTAGTTGATTTTCGCTGGGAACAGCAATTCGAAAGTGGCAAATTGGCGGCGACGCTGATATATCTTTTGGCTGGTTTTGCGCGTTTGAAAACGTCGACGATGGTTAAGTTTCATAATATTTCCTTTAATAAATGCTGTTGCTTTTGTAACTTGATCACTATGACCGACTTGTTAATGCTACGAAAGTTATATGAAGGTGATGTGACAAAAAAACAAGTCAACTGACATTCAGTAAGTCACAATGTCATTCATATTGACTGTTTGGTCAAGAAAAATTGTAAAAGTTCCCAGTTAGTAAGGATTCAGACACGATTAATTTTGATTTTCCAGTAATTGTAGGGTATCCGAGAAGTGGTTTACCCATTCGACATAATGCACTGCCAAGGGCCCATTGGCATAACCGTGTCGTGTTGTTTGGTAAACGTTGGGAGCGTGCAGCAGCGCAACCTGCTGCTTAACGTTAGCCCATAAAAACGGATCGGCGCCTTGTTGCTGAGTCAGCCAGATCGCATCAGTGAGGTGGTCAAGTCCCAGTACATACGCTGCCACCATGATCATTTGCTTGTCTGGCAATTGCAATTTAGCGGGCAGTTTCCGGCTTAATTCTGCCAGATAGGTGTCCAACGCCTGCACAAGTTGAGCCTGAGTATAGGGCCGGGTTAATGCCAGTGGAGTGGCCATTGCGGGTGGTAAAGTGAACGGTTCCAATACACCGGCACCCTCATTTCTATCTTTAGTGGTAAGCATGTGATCGGCATAACTTATTGCCGCCAACAAATGCCATGGAAAGGTTTGCCCAGGATAGCTGAATGCGGTTTTTAAAGCGCTTATATGTGTTTGAGTGTCGGCAATAAACTGACGCGTAGGTAAGGGGCCAGACAGGTCGTTAAATGGAGCCGGTTTAGTCAGAGCAATCGCCAGTGAACCGTTTACACGGCTTCGGTGCGTAAAATCAAATAGCGCAGCGCGCAGTAATGTTGCTTCACGCTTGATCAGCCACTGGTGCGGCAATGTGTCGGAGGTGGGTAGTGTTATCATGTTGAGATGTGGCTGTGGCGTTAGTGGTTGCAACCATTTCTCCGGTAATACCACGCAGGCTTCTTGCTGCTGCACCAGCTTGGGTAACATCGTTTCAACCGGGGTATCTCTTAGTATGTCGCTGGCCATCACACAAGGCTTTGACTGTTCAGATAGCATTAACCGGACTTGGGGCCTGTGCTGAAAAACCGGTCCGGTAGCAAATTTGTCGTTTAGTGTTTCGGGGGTGAAAAGCGGCGCGGCAATGTCTATTTCATCGTTTTGCAGTGCCTGTTCGAGCTCGTCATGGTTATAAAAGTGGCGAATGAAAAGCGTGACCTCAAGATAATCAGCAAAACCTTTCGCAAGCGCAATATTTTCACCCTGGTAGCCGGTACGCCCAATATTGCCACCAACCGGACTGTTTATCACGCCAACGCTTAGCTGATTAGACGTTAGAATGTCGGGGATAGTGCGGGCGTTTGCGTTATGACAGAACACAACAGGCAAAATAGTAAATAGGATAAGGCTTAATCGAAGCCAGGTCTGGCGGCAAAATATCGAGTGCAATGTCATTGTTATCAGGCTTTCAGGCTGTTGTGTTATTAAGATTCGGCAATGCACTGCCAATCAGACAAAAAATATGCCATTGATTACGGCTTAGCGGTTATCAAGGCGAAGCTTTTCCACTATAATCCGCGCCACACGACTTCACAACCAGAACCCTGCTTTTTGCATACCGTTTAATCAGCGGGTGTTCTCACAATTTGGGTAGCTTAATATGTTGGTCCTACGTGGCGCACCTGCATTATCTGACTTTCGTACAGCAAAACTGATTCAACGATTAGCCAACGCTGGCGTTAAGGTAACTCACCTTTACAGCGAATTTGTGCATCTGGTATCTGCCAGTCAGGCTCTTAGTGATGCCGAGCAGGGAGTGCTGAATAAACTGTTAACCTATGGACCAACAGCCTCGCAGGAAAGTGCTAAAGGCGAGTTATTTTTCGTAACACCCCGTCCTGGTACCATTTCTCCCTGGTCTAGCAAAGCTACTGACATTGCCCGCAACTGTGGTTTGTCTGCCATAGAACGAATTGAGCGTGGATGCGCTTATTTCGTGGAAGTAGAAGGCGATGTGTCCTCCGGTACCCGCGCGATTATTGCGGCTGAACTTCACGATCGCATGACCGAAAGCGTATTTGGTTCACTGGAAGCGGCGAGTGTACTGTTTGATAAAGCCGAGCCCAAGGTATTTAATTCAGTCGATATCCTGGCCAGTGGCCGCGAAGCATTGGCAACGGCAAACCAAACATTAGGGCTGGCGCTGGCTGAAGACGAAATTGACTACCTCTACGAAAACTTTGTGAAATTGGGCCGTAACCCTAATGACATCGAGCTTTACATGTTTGCTCAGGCGAACTCAGAGCACTGTCGACACAAAATTTTCAACGCCGACTGGACCATCGACGGTGAAGTACAGCCTAAGTCGCTGTTTAAAATGATTAAAAATACCTTTGAGGTGTGCCCCGAATACGTATTCTCGGCGTATAAAGACAATGCTGCGGTAATGCAGGGTTGGCAGGCTGGCCGATTCTTCCCCGAGCCACAATCACACGAATACATGTACCACCATGAAGACATCGCTATTCTGATGAAGGTGGAAACCCACAACCATCCTACCGCTATTTCGCCATTCCCTGGTGCTGCTACAGGCTCAGGTGGTGAAATTCGCGATGAAGGTGCAACAGGACGCGGTTCTAAACCAAAAGCCGGATTGGTTGGTTTTACGGTATCAAACCTGAAGTTGCCTGATGCCGTTCGTCCATGGGAAAAAGAATATGGCAAACCGTCGCGTATCGTCAGTGCACTGGATATCATGATTGACGGTCCTTTGGGCGGCGCCGCGTTTAACAACGAATTTGGTCGTCCGAACCTGCTGGGGTATTTCCGTACGTATGAACAGGAAGTGACGAGCTTTAACGGCACTGAAGTACGCGGCTACCACAAGCCTATTATGCTGGCGGGTGGTTTAGGTAATATCCGTATGGATCACGTTGAAAAAGGCGAGATCACGGTAGGCGCCAAACTGATTGTACTGGGTGGCCCGGCGATGAATATCGGCCTTGGTGGTGGTGCTGCCTCCTCGATGGCGTCAGGACAATCCAGCGAAGATTTGGATTTTGCCTCAGTGCAGCGCGACAACCCAGAGATGGAACGCCGCTGTCAGGAAGTCATTGACGCGTGCTGGCAGTTAGGCGACAACAACCCCATTCAGTTTATTCACGACGTGGGCGCGGGTGGTTTGTCTAATGCAATGCCTGAGCTTGTGAACGATGGCGGTCGTGGCGGTCGTTTCGAACTGCGCAAAGTGCTGTCTGATGAACCGGGCATGTCGCCACTGGAAATCTGGTGTAATGAATCTCAGGAACGTTACGTACTGTCTGTTGCACCTGAAAACCTTGCCGTATTTGAAGCAATTTGTAAGCGTGAACGTGCGCCATTTGCTGTTATTGGTGAAGCCACTCAGGAACAACATCTGTTGTTGAATGACGCACATTTCGATAACCAGCCAATTGATTTGCCGCTGGATGTACTATTGGGCAAGCCGCCTAAAATGCATCGCGACGTGGCGTCTGCTACCCAGGCATCGCCTGAACTGGATCGCAGTGAAATTACCCTGGCTGATGCTGCGCAGCGCCTGTTGCGCTTGCCGACGATTGCAGAGAAGACCTTCCTGATCACCATTGGTGATCGCAGTGTTACCGGTTTAGTGAGCCGCGATCAGATGGTTGGTCCCTGGCAGGTTCCGGTTGCTGATGTTGCGGTAACTGCCTCTGCATTTGACACATACCACGGCGAAGCAATGGCAATGGGTGAGCGTACGCCGGTTGCTTTGCTTGATTTTGCTGCCTCTGCGCGATTAGCGGTGGGTGAGTCGATTACTAACATTGCCGCTGCTCACATTGGCGACATGAAGCGGATTAAATTGTCTGCAAACTGGATGGCAGCAGCAGGGCATCCAGGCGAAGATGCCGGTTTATATGAAGCAGTAAAAGCCGTGGGTGAAGAATTGTGTCCGGCTCTGGGGTTAACCATTCCGGTAGGCAAGGACTCTATGTCGATGAAGACCGCCTGGCAGGATGAGCAGGGTAATAACAAAGCAGTGACTTCGCCATTGTCTTTGCTCATTTCAGCGTTTGGAGCAGTAACTGATATCCGCCGCACGGTAACGCCTGAGCTGCGCACCGATAAAGGTGATACCCGATTGTTGCTAGTGGATTTAGGCTCGGGTCAAAACCGTTTGGGCGCCAGCTGCCTGGCTCAGGTTTATAATCAATTAGGCAAAACCCCGGTTGATTTGGATTCTCCGGCACTGCTTAGTAATTTCTTTAACGCTATTCAGGCACTGTTGGCAGACGGTAAATTGTTAGCCTACCACGACCGTTCAGACGGCGGTTTGTTTGTCACTGTGGCAGAAATGGCGTTCGCGGGCAAAACAGGTGTTACGGTTGCCCTTGATGATCTTGGCAGCGATGATCTGGCTGCGCTTTACAGCGAAGAGTTGGGTGCGGTTATTCAGGTAAGCGAAAGTGCGCTGGAAGACGTGTTGGCTGTATTTAAACAACACGATCTTGCATCTGTTACTCATGTCATTGGCGAGCTTAACCAGAACGACACAGTTACCTTCACACGTAATGGTAACGCGGTATTGTCTGGTTCTCGCGTAGCTTATCGCACGATGTGGGCAGAGACTACCTTTGCCATGCAGACTCTGCGTGACAACCCAAGTTGTGCAGAACAAGAACACAACGCTAAGCAGGATGCGGCTGATCCGGGTTTACATGTAAAATTAAGCTACGACCTGAACCACGATGTTGCTGCACCGTATATTGCTAAAGGCATTCGCCCACGCGTTGCGATTTTACGTGAGCAGGGCGTTAACTCACACCTTGAAATGGCGGCAGCGTTTAACCGTGCTGGTTTTACTGCTATTGATGTGCACATGAGTGACGTACTGAGTGGCGCCGTTTCACTGGACAGCTTTAAAGGGCTGGCTGCGTGTGGCGGATTCTCTTACGGTGACGTACTGGGTGCGGGTGAAGGCTGGGCTAAGTCGATTCTGTTTAACGAGCTGGCCAGTGAGCAATTTGCTGCTTTCTTCGCTCGTAAGGATACCTTCAGCCTGGGCGTGTGTAACGGTTGTCAGATGCTGTCTAACCTGAAGTCACTGATCCCTGGCACCGAACACTGGCCGCATTTTGTAACTAATCAGTCTGAGCGTTTCGAGGCTCGGGTGGCGATGGTTGAAGTGATGGAGTCTAAGTCTGTACTGTTTGACGGCATGGCGGGTTCACGTATGCCAATTGCTGTTTCACACGGTGAAGGTAGGGCAGAGTTTGCCAGTGAAGGCGCTTTGCAAGCGGCTCAGTCGCATGTGGCACTGCGCTTTGTTAACAACTACGGGGACGTGGCTACCCAGTATCCTGCGAACCCGAATGGATCGCCTATGGGGATCACCGGCTTAACCAGCACGGACGGTCGCGCAACCATCATGATGCCTCACCCGGAGCGGGTTTTCCGTGCTGTGGCCAATTCATGGCGTGCCGATGAGTGGAAAGAAGATTCACCGTGGATGCGTATTTTCCGGAATGCACGTGTGTTTGTAGAATAATTTCAAAAATATGACGGTAAGGTGTCAAATTTTTGTCCTGACACCTTGCCAGTCCCTCAATACTGCTTTAAAGTAGTGCAATCAGTACGGAATGCTGAGTGGTTACAAGGACTTGTAGGGGTTGAGTTATCATCGCTGTCTACCTCCTAGCAGTGGTCTTGGCATAATAAGAGACGAACATGAATCGTTCGAGTAAAGGTTTCGGTTTGACCGGTGTTGCAATCGCGGTATTGTTTATGATCGTTACTGCGGCGTTCGCTACTTCGGCTCAATCCAGTGAAATCAACAACGCAGAACAAATCACTTCAAAGTAAGTAATAAAATCAAATAATTACGATAATTCGGCCAGTCCCGGCAGGTTATCGCTTTGCCTGTTTTTCCCGGTTAATCAGTTTCTGATTAGGATGTTTTTTCAGTAATACATAAGTTGCACCGAATCCGCCGTGTTGTGGTTGTGCGGTATGGAATGCAATGACAATATCCAATTGCGGTAACCAGTGATTTACGTAAGATTTTTTCAAGCCTGGAAATGGTTTGCTTTGTTCGCCTCTACCGTGTTGTACGAGTAGAGTGCGCACGCCGCGTTGGTGAGCAGCGGTAAGTCTGGTGTACAGCAACGCGCTGGCATCGTGCAGTGACAAGCCGCTCAATGTTACTTTTTGTTCAATTTCGTACTTACCTAATCGCAGGTTTTTATAGACGCCATCCTGGATTCCCGGCTTTTTGTAATCAAGGTAATCAAGCGGGTCAACGGGCTTCACGCTTTCCATTGTAAACGGGTTTACGTGCTGTTGATTCGCAGCGAGAGCCTCCCGTCGCAATTGCTTGGCGAGCCTTTGCTGCGCGGTGTCCAGCAATACACGGTCGTCAGTTTTGATTGGCTTTACGTCGCCTAATTCTTGTAAAAAATCCTGAAAATCGTCGCTGTGATCGTACATAACACCCTCTTTGCTACTCTTTATACTGGTTGCTTTGGTATCCCGATCACTCTATACCGGCTTGAACAGTCAGGGTCAACTTTTCTGGCTTATTTGAGGTGTCTGGTAAGCAACCGTATTAATAAATACCCCATTGAAATCACAAACACAACCAGGGTGACCTTGGGGCTGAATCCTTGCATTAAAGCAAGGGTAAAGTAACCGATCATGATAATGGCGAGTTGGCTGTGACTGGCTTGCCTGCTTCCTCCTCGCGTTGCTAATGCGGCAACAGCAAAAATCAGCAGATAGGCGGGTACAAATCCGTATTCGAGAGTAATAAACAGGGCTTTTAGCGCAGCCATAACCGCGACAATGGCAAAGCCGGCCGTTAAGCCATAGCAGAGTTTTTGTGACACAGTCACGGGGTGAGAAGGGGATGTGGTTGGCATAAGTTCCTCATTCACTGATAAGAAAGGGCGTGCACACCCTTGATTCTAGTGGATAACAATGCTGGCTAAATAATGTCGGTAACATCAGCCATAGCGATGAGAATACTTGCCACACCAGCACCTATCATTGCACCTTTCCCAAATGGGATAGCCAATGGAATAAAAGCAAGTGATCCTTGTACATATTGTAGTTCGTCGGTTGTCAGTTCCCGCATTTGCTTAGTCATCCATTTCTGCTGCTATTGTGATTCCAGCGCCAGCAGCGAAGCCTGCGCCTGTAGCAATTTGAGTGGCGGAGTAAGTGCGGTATAGATAAATGCCACCGCGTATTCCCCAATAAATAAGCGAACCAAAGCCGCCATTTACCTGTGTTAATTCTTTTTCGTTCAATTCTGTCATCAGTTTCTCCTTTGCAATGCAAAAAATGTCGTCGCTCTTTGCGACACAAACAAGTGTTACGCATTCACAGAGGGTTTGAAACTGTACAAGGGAGGGGTTTAACAAACCGAAAATGGGTGTGTCGAACTGGCGTCCCCACCAGGAATCGAACTCTTATGTACTATAAAGATTGCTGTGAACATATAGATTTATCTTACTTATCCCACTAAAAATGGGAAGTGCAAAAAGTGAAACCTTAGTTTCTGCTAATGCACTAAATGCAGTAGTAATCCGGTGCATCAACAGCTGAATTCCCAGACCTAGTCTAGGAACGTTTTACTAGTAAGGTTAGTGAGGGCGTGAAGCACCAACTCAGAGTCTAATTAACAAATAGGGCTGAAACTATGATAGACGAGACTTTAAATTTCTATACCAACTTCTTGGTAAGATATTTCTCTGTTGGTTAATCTTATAGTGGAATCTACAAGCACCCAAACGCCTGCCACATTCACAAGGGCATGGCCTCTTGTTAGCCAACCGCTTTTTCATTGCCAATGAGTTGAGGCAACCTAAGATCTGGGATTTATTTTGGACACCAAAAATATCACAAAAGTCTTCCAACTCTCCAGCATTCCCATGCTTTAGTTCACCAAATACAAAATCTACACTATTCATAATCTTAAGGGATACTGCATAGATATAAGGAATGAAGAATCTCTTATAGAAAGTGTTAAAGTTCGGTTCTTTACGGATAAATGCTTCAATACGAAATGGAGTCCCCAAACATAGCGAGCCATCAGGGTTTACATGAAAGTCATCCCTTTTCGGCACAAACCCTCCTACCTCCTCAAAAATAGGAGAAGAAAATGGATACTGTTCGGGAATGCTTACTTTAACCTCAATAAGTCTACTGACTTGAGGAAAGTGCTTAAACTGATGACTCAATTTAACTTTCCCTTTCAACTCTATAGACTTACCCTTTGATGTTGGTAGGACGTTCATCAAAGGGTTTTCGTTCAAAAAATCATCTAAACCAATTATTTGCAAAAATCACCTCGCCCTTTGCTCCAAGGCTTTGAGACAGGCTCGCTTACAATTTTCGGCTGTGACGTAATTGCGTCAGAAGTTAAAGGAATCGACAGTAATGATGCTAGTTTGTGGCTTTCAAAGGACACTGATAAATTCTTCGCAAGAGACTCTGAGATCATTTCAAGCTCATTTGACTCCAACAAGAAATCAAAATCACGGTTCACTTGATTAACCCAATTATGAAAATTTCTCTTTAACTCAAGATCATCGTATGCAGGCATCGACCACCGATCAGCAAAATTTTCTTTAGGGTTCACTGGGTTTAGTACTTCGTTCGAATCTGAATTAACAAACTGTTTTAGCCCTAGCAAAACTTCTTTAAGCGCTGACTCCAACGAACTACTACCTGAATATGTAGATGCAGCCAATGTAGTAATAATTACTGAAATTGGTTTGCTGTCTGAGTTATCAGCAAACATTTTATCACGATGTCGCTTAAGTATTTGTACAACCCTTTGCAAAGGTGTTTTTATCTTGTAGAAGGGCACTTCATCAACTTGAGCTGATTCACAAGCAACCTTTAGTAATTCGGTTGGATACATATTGTTCTCAAACCATTGTGCATACCCTTCAGGGTTACTGATCAACCAATCAGGCACTTTCTGAGAATAATTAGGATGCCTATCATCAGTTATACCTACAGCTAACTCTGCAACTTTTTGAGCTAAAGACTCAACAATTCCGTAGTTCTCCATAGACACAACAAGTGACTTCTTTCGAATTTCACTCTCAGGTACACAAGGAACAATATCCATATGAAACTTTAAGTTATCAGCGTACTCTAGTCGCCAACAACGATGTTTTGCTTCTAAAGGCTGCTTAATGCTTCGCGCATTACGGTACAACTCTAACTCAGAACCTATTAACTCTTTCAACTCCAGTTGTGTATGTGTTGTAGAGTCAACACCAGAACGTAAATTACAAGCAAGATCTAAATCATATTCTTCTAAACCTGATAGTGGCTTAATAGCGATACCTAATCTAAACGAACCTTGAGGGAAGATATGAGGGTCAAAATCGGCACACGAAGAACCTTCCCTACCTAACCACTTTCCTATATTTTCATAGCGACGTACTGCTGTTTCATAAGCCGAGTCAGGTAGATCTAAGTCATCAACAAGCTGACTTAGTAGTTGTTCATTATCACGTTTGCTCATTCCTTATCCTTCCTCGTTTGTTAACACAGAGAATTGAACACTGTCACTATTCGGGCTGAGCTCGAAATACCATGGATAGTTCTGGTTCTCAAAGTGATAAACTTTTATAACTTTTGGTAAATGATTTTGATTCATGTCTGCGCCAAGTCGCATTATGAATGATGCTTGGCCAGTTATAGATAAATGGAGTTCTTCCAAATTCTTGTAATGAGTTAATATTTCATTATTAATTAACTCTCTAATTTCACAGACTATTTTAACCTGTTCTTTCTCCGAGAAGAGGTTTCCGATTGACTGGTTCTTCAATCCAATTTGATATACAACATCAACACCAATCTTCTCCAAGAAGTTTTGGGGATTAGAAGGAATAGACAACTCAATTGACAAACCTATCTTAGTCACGTCTTCAGGCGTAGTGACATGTTCAGATTGAATAACATTAACCTGCCCACTTATAGACTGTCCTCTAGTCCTTTGGTCTCTGCAATCTATCCAACGACTTTTTTCTGTTTTTTTAGAATCTCTGTTCCAACAGTAGTAATGAACTAATCTTCTATTGGCAACAAGGAACCCAAGAGAAAAACAATGTGGTACATGAGCTAAAGCCCCCATTGCTAGAGGATGGTCACTCTCAAAGTCGTTAATTTTGACTAGATCTTCTTGAGCAAACTTAGATAAGGCTTCAGTAGATCTCGTGAGCCATTCAGTGAGGGTATCCCCAGATTTTGCCTCCAAATACAGAGCATCATGTATACCTGATGATTCGATCAATGAAGGAAAGGACTTAGACAGAGTTGGGGCTTTGGCAGCTGTTAAGCTCCTCAAATCTATACTTTTTGCACGATTGTCTTTTGACGCTTCTCCCCAGAGGTGCTCATATATTTCTAATAATATACCCATAACTAGACTAGCCAGACCTAAACACGCAAACCCATTAATGATAAAAGGTATAACAGGAGAGCTATTACTGTCCGCACTTAACGTAAAGCCTTCATAGGAAAAAGAGCCTACCAAAGAGCCGAGCCCTATAAAAAGACCTGCAACGCTAATGCCTACTTTCATTAGGTATCGAGCTGACGATAGCCTCTTTTGAGCAATAACATATCCAAAATCCAACACTACATCTAAATTAGGCACTGCTCAGTCTCCATAGAGGGCAAATCGTTAACTAATTGTTTATGGGGGCGGAACTTTGATTTTCAATACTTCTGTATGCTACCACGA
Organism: Aestuariibacter sp. GS-14; assembly: GCF_006494365.1. GTDB lineage: Bacteria > Pseudomonadota > Gammaproteobacteria > Enterobacterales > Alteromonadaceae > Alteromonas > Alteromonas mangrovi. The sequence goes on along the minus strand of NZ_VHIP01000001.1, from coordinate 411,463 downwards.
TAGCTTGAAAACTATCGTGCCTAGCCACGAGTTTACTCGTCTATTTTTCTACTAAGTAGATGCTGATCTTGTAAGTACTATAGAAACTTTGTGCTCTTACTAAAATTCAGTCAAAGACTTAAATTTACAGAGTTGATTAATACACTTTGGGGAAGAACAGATTTGGGATAGCCTGACAGAGCTAGTCACATAAAAAAAACGAAACTGACAGATTACATTCAGACTAATTCAAATAATATAAGCTTTCCTAGATTATAATTTTTTTTCGAGCCACTTGAAAAAGAGTGGAAAATCATTTCTGTTGAGCCTTACTATATCATCGGCTGAATCGTAAACCACTCCCTGAGAAACATCAAAATCTATACTACCCAAGTCCATTAGTAACACATATATTACCTCAAAAAGTGACTCGATAGACTCATCATTTGATGACGTAATTTGATCTACTTTCCTTAAAATCATTTTATCCAAAGACTCATGCTCCAATGCAATCCTACTGGATAGAAGGTTTCTTGTATCTAACAACTCTTTTTTTAGCTCTTTAATATTTTTGTATGCAGTGGTTAGTTTTTTAGATAGTTTATATGCTCTTAGCTTTTCAGTAACAATTTTGTCAGGTTCATTTGAGGTTAGTTTAGGTAATAATTTAGACAAGTGTTCATCGAGCAATATCCTATAATTCACATTTCGTCTCAATGTAGAGCTCGCAACTGGTTTTCCTTCAATTACGGAAAGCTTCTTTGCGATAATCTCGCTCAACTCAGTAATATTGGTAAACCGAGCTCTTTCTTTTTCTAGGCTTAGAATTATTGACCTTATATCTATAATTCTACGCTGTGTGACTCTTTCTCTATATAAATCTAATGAACTTTCTCTGTTATTCATTTATCAATTTAATCCATTCAACTTCTATAGGGTTTGGGGAGGTTAGAGACTCTACAAGCGTTGATTCTTCTATGTCGTGGACGTCACAAATAGTTTTGATCATGTGAAGAGCTACAGTTACATCATCACCTTCCGATGTATCACTGACAAACATATTAGGGTGCTTATTGAGGATTGACTTAATCCTTCTTGTTAACTGCCTCGCTTGTCGTTTCAGCGTTTCTGACTGTAACGTGGAAACGCCTTGACTTTCGATAAGCCTCCCCATCAAATTATTGCTGCTACTTAGATTTTTAATGTGGTTCAGGTGTTTTTCACTTGATCCTCCTATATAGAAGGAACCATTGTCTTTATTTTTTGAAAGGAAGTTATGCCTCACGAGCCAACCTCCAATTTGGTTTATTACTTCGTCTTTCAAAATTCTTAAATTTTCTCTCTCTATTTCTAGTAAGTTTTCACTAGATAGCTCTTTTGTAATTTCTACTGAGTGGTCTCCCAGACGTTTTAACTCAGCTGATATTCCAACTTTATTTGCGTGGCATAGAATTGCATAAGGACAGATTGAACAATTCTTTTTTCCTTGGAGCAAGATTATTACGTCTTTAGGACAGTTATTGTTGTAGGGACATATATGAGTTCTGTTAATAGCGATTTGATCCCTATTTGCTTGCCTAAAGGCATCTAGTGGAGAAGTTAAATTGTTAGTATTAATATGAGATAGGCTGAAAAAGTTGAACGTTTCTATAGCTTTCCCCATGGCATGGCTTTCTAATAACAAATCTTTATCAATGACCGTATCTTTAGCTGGTACGATATTATTAATTTCATACTCAACAGGAATTGGAACGGAAAATTGTTTACTCAGTTGCAAATTCATTGCTAACAACTTTACTCTTTCAACTTCATGAGGCGGGAGTTGTGAATAGTAACCGACAGTAGCAGCTCCTTGTCCTGTCGCTATTTTCCCAACGGTTTCAGGATCAACTAAGACGGTTAAGACTGAATCAAAAGTCGTTCTCAGAGAGTGCGGTGTCCACGCAACAGATTGCTTTAAAGGGGTGTAACGGCATTCATAATCGGGGTATCTAATTACCCATGAGTAATCCATATCAGCGTGTAAAAACACACTAGTGTTCTGAAAAGTTCTTGTATTAGCTTCAAGTGGCAAGGTATAAATTGATGATTTATATTTAATGATTTTATTCGAGTCACAATTTTTATTGTGATGTTCTATCTTAGATTCGAATAATTTACAAAATTTCAGAAGAAAACTATCTGTTGCGGCGTAAACACTACTATTTTTTTGAGTTGATTGGAGTAATGGTGAGATCTTACCCCATTTGGATGATTTTTCTCCGTTATAATATATAGGAGCATTGAATCCATTTCTATTTATGGACCTACGCAGTTTTGCAACTCTATTAAGTAAATTTAATACATGACTCGGTATAGTAATTGGGAAAGGTTTTGTACGCACTTTATCTGTATTTACGAATAGCTCGGCACTATCTTCAACTACCTCAGACTCTCCACAATATACGTTAAAGTTATTTACATCCAGCCAGCGAGCATTTGAATCTCTCAATGCAGTCCAGGCAATTAGATATAAATTAATGACGGCCTGATAAGCTGTAGTTTTTCTTGGGTTTTTATCATCTTCAAATGAAAATAGGCCTAGACAGGATAGATCTATCTTGCCAATGAAAACTTCATATTCTAGCCAACATATTTTTTTGTTAATTATTATTGTCTCTTGATTGGGTTTTCCTTTAAAAATTACATCTTCGGCGTTTTTAACTAATGCATAGGCTAATACTTTTAAGAATTCCTTTAGTAAAATCCAGTAATCAAGTTCGAGCAATTTTTTGTTGCTGCCTGCTAATGAATAGCCTGCTCTAGCATTTTTGTCCCAATCAGATATTGGGTTTGAGTTTAATTTACACTCCTCTAATGAGCTAAACTTGTCTATGATGAAATTGAAGTATCGCTGGATTAAGGATATGGCATCTCTTCCTGAGTTAGTCTTGTTGTAACCTTGCTCATATGCTTTTTCTTCAGTTATTGTATAAATATAATCAAGTAAGGATATTGGTAGAGGAATATCATTTCCTCTTCCGAAATTATGTTCAACTAAAGTTATAGAATGTTTTACGAAAATATAAGGTATAAAATCTGATGGATTCCATGGCATGGAATAAGGGATTTCAGGATTAGTCGCAAAGAATGAGGGTAGGTAATCGAATAGATAAGAGTTAAGGTATGATAACCTTAGCCTTGTAGTTTTTTTGGTTCCTGACTCTCTAATTTGATTCACGAAATCTATTTGTGTTTTTTTCCAATAATTTTCTACATCTAGGTTCTCGGGGTGGTATAAACTCAGGTTCGACTTTACACTAAATTCGAAGTTTCCAAATTTTATTATCTTTGAAGCAGGTCTGGTATGTTGAAGTTCAACAGTTCTAACATCTATCGATTCGCATGTGAATTTTTTAATCAATCCAGGAGCATCAATAATTTTTGTTTTATTTGTTTTCGCAGTTTCTTGTCTTAACTTTGGAATGTTGTTTTTTATTTCATCATTAAACTCATTAAAATATGTGGTGGAGTTTATTGAATCCATAATTTTTAGGTAGAAAGCGAATGCTAAGGTACTCCCAGTAAGCTTGTAATTAACAATATGGTACTCTATTAATCTTTTAACTGTAATATCTTCAAATCTAGTTATGCCGAAATAAGCTACTACCTCTAAGATATTCATAAATGAGCGCTGTCTTGTTGATGCTTTGCCAGTGCCCAAAGACTCCATTTCGGTTCTAATTTTTTTCTTCAGCAAGAATCCAAATAATTTAAATCGAGTATTGCTAGACATCGCATAGATTTTAATTACTAGGTCAGATACTAATCCACATTCATAGTAAGTACGCATTGAATTGGCATCCTTGGGATACCTCAATTGATGCCCATATCGCAATGCTATATGCCCTTCCTCAGACAAGTGTACAAATAATATGTTGATCATATATACAACCATAGAGTCACACTGCTTTCCATGAGTCGAGAAGAAGCCTAAGGCTTCGCAAAATTCCTTTCGTTTAGTTTTAGAATCATTTTCACTCTTACTGAAGTACAAAGAAATATCGTTTAGCTTATCTATCCAACCAGTTGACTCTGTTAACAAATCCCTCAATCGTTTCGCAATATAACCTGTTCTATTTTTATTCCAAGATATGTTATCTAGATCGCTAAATGCCCTTGAAAACCACATATAGGCACATTTGTTAACTTCTTCTGGTGATGTAATGATTGTTGTTGTCGTTCTCATAGCTAGTATTTTCCACTGCGATATGCGGCTATCACAGAATTTTTTAGATCTACTAATTTATCTAAAGGAGCTGAATCTATTGGGTCAATGACCTGAGTGATGACAAGATTCGCCTTACGCATCTTTTCTTTTGAAATTTCATGATCAATTACGGCATAAATTGCTGTTGATGACTCACTTGCATGGCCCATTAAATCTCTGACCTCAAGCAAACTAAAACCCTTTCCCTCAGCTGTTACGTGGAAGTTAACTAGCCAATATCCGTAAAAATGACGTAGCGAGTGAGGGCCATAGGGATCACCATCGTCACTACGGAGTGGACCCCCAATGAGGGTAAGAGCTTTTTTAAGAGGGTAAGCAAGAGTTGAATTTGAACATGTGAAAAGTGGTTTTCCTCGTGAATTATTACCAAGCGTTACAAAGAGATAATTGTGTTTGAGTCCCATAGGCCGTTCAAACTCTAGGTACTTAGCAATTGAATCAAAAAATATACTTTTAAACGGCTCTATAAATGTTACTTCAGAAATTTTCCTTCCTTTAAATGATAAACTCGAAGATTCGGAACTAGTTAACCCTTCAAAACATTCAGTTCGGTCTTGATAGTTATAGGTATGGACTATACTTTCAACCATATCGATGTCATTTATTAATAGTTGAGATACTTCACTTATTCGGAGTCCTCCTCCTGCCATAAGTGCCCAGATTGCTCTGTCTCTGAATGTTGTTGCTGCTTGAAACAACGGCGCTAAATACTCCATGGGGAAATATTTATTTCTTAATTGTTGAGACGAACTATCACCTTTGATTTTAAAAGCTTTAGACTTTGCGTATTTCGGGCCACAACTTACAACTTGTGCAAGTACAGATTTTTCCCTTAAACGCTTAGTCTCACTATGAGCTAACTTCCTGCAATTATTTAGATCTCTATGAATATCTAAGGAAGTTCTATCAACGTTTAAAAATGAAGTATCCGATAGCGATTTTAAAATCGAGTGAAACTGAGCTGAAGCGTCTAGAAACGTGTTAACGGTACTTAGTCTTCGATTTGCTGTTTTGCTAGAGACTGGTTTTATGTTTAATACAGTAGCAGTATTACTAGCCAGTTTCTGCGGGGAGCTTGTACCTAGTGTCAAATAATCTGGATAAGAAAGAATAATATCCGCTAACAGTGTTGATTCTGTCTCAAAATCACAATCAAAGAAGACATTTTGAGCATTATAGACGTACTCCAGAAATGATTTTAAGTCATCTGCATAAGCATCTATTGAATTCTGAGCTCTTTTCCTTGCCTTTGCTTGGTCGGATGCGACTTTTTTTAAAAAATCTAGATAGAAAGGCACACTTTCAGCTGTTTCAGGATGTATCAATTCGTAAAGATAAACCCCCAGCATATCATTATAGAATCTTACTCTCTTAAACCTTAACACTTCCATCAACCCAAACCCAAACTGCACCATTAAAATACTGCACTGAAAATAGTTCAGAAGGTTTGCTATGTCAAGAGCGTAGTGCAGCATTTAAATACTGCACTTTTTGTTGACTAATCTAAAAATGCCAGTCAATATAATTACCTATATATTAAGTACCCTTTGAACTTGAGTTTTATCTTACGGTTTAAAATGCTTTCTTATTGATTATTAAGGTAAAAGGCAATGAGTGTCACATTGAGTGATATAGCAGACATACGTTTGGGGCATCCATTCCGTGGCTCAATAAAGGCAGTGGATGATGGAGATGTTCATGTTGTTCAAGTCAGAGACACAGACGAGTCTGGTGAAATTAATGCTTCAGATTTGGTAATAACCAAGTTAACCGGGCGTAAAAAGCCGGATTGGTTGCAAGCAGGCGATATTTTGTTTGTCGCAAAAGGCGCAAAGCATTATGCGGCGATTGTCGATGATGGCGCGTTACCCGGACAATCAGTGTGTTCACCCCACTTTTTTTTAGTGCGGATAAAACCTAAGAAACATGCCGTTGCTTTACCAGCTTTCATAGCTTGGCAGCTCAACCAAATACCCGCACAACGGTATTTTTTTAATAGTGCTGAGGGCTCGCTTTACGTCAGTATTCGAAAGCAGGTTCTTGAAGATACTCCCTTGGTGTTGCCCAGTATCGAAAGGCAACGGCAATTAATCTCAATGCAACTATGTGCATTGAACGAGAGAAAGACATTGCAAAGATTGATTGAAAATCGACAACAACAAATCAATGCCATTGCAAAAAATGAATTAGAGCCGAGCAGAGCCACTGGTCGAGATTAGGAATACAAATGACAGATTCAGCAAACAACTCAAACGAAACCATTGAACTACTGAACAATATTATTCAATCAGACGTAAACAAAGCTGTATGGTCAGCCTGTGACACGTTCAGAGGCGTTATCAGTGCAGATACATATAAAGACTTCATTCTTACCATGTTGTTTCTCAAATACATTTCTGATGTATATCGCGATGAGTACAACAAGCTAACCGAGCAGTATGGCGATAACCCAGATCTCATCAATGCAATGATGGGTAAACAGCGCTTTGTGTTACCAAAAGGCACTAGCTTTTGGGATTTACATGAGCAACGCCACCAGGCTGGCAATGGACAACGTATCGACCAAGCCCTTCATGCGATTGAAGAAGCCAATGGTGGCAAACTTAAGAATGTGTTTCAGGACATCATGTTCAACACTGATAAGTTGGGTCCTGACAAACAAAAGAACGAATTACTACGCCACTTGTTAGAAGATTTTGCGAAAGCAACGTTAGATTTTCGCCCAAGCCGAATTGGTGGATTAGACGTTATTGGAAACGCTTATGAATACCTGATTAAGCATTTTGCTGCTGGCAGTGGCCGCTCCGCCGGAGAGTTCTACACCCCCCCAGAAGTTTCTGACTTACTGGCAACAGTGCTAGACCCGCAAGAAGGAGACCAAATATGCGACCCTGCTTGCGGCTCCGGCTCCTTGCTAATGAAATGTGGCGCAATCGTACGCAAGAATTCAGGTTCCAAGAAATACGCCCTTTTCGGGCAGGAGGCCATTGGTTCAACTTGGGCTTTGGCAAAAATGAATATGTTCCTTCATGGCGAGGATAACCACCGCATTGAGTGGGGAGATACTATCCGTAACCCACTGTTAAAGGATAAAGACGGCTCAGGCTTACTGCATTTTGATGTGGTGACGGCCAACCCTCCTTTTAGCTTGGAGAAATGGGGCTTTGAAGACGCAGGCAATGATCCTTATGGTCGCTTTAGAAGAGGCATTCCGCCAAAAACCAAAGGTGACTACGCCTTTATTAGCCATATGATAGAAACCCTAAAGCCGGATACAGGTCGTATGGGCGTTGTGGTGCCACATGGAGTGCTGTTTCGAGCATCATCTGAAGGAAAAATTCGTCAGCAATTGATTGAAGAAAACCTACTCGATACGGTTATAGGCCTGCCAGAAAAACTATTTTTTGGTACAGGTATCCCAGCTGCCGTCCTGATTTTCAAAAAGCACAAGACTGATAACAACGTACTGTTTATCGATGCTAGTCGTGAATTCAAATCTGGCAAAAACCAAAACCAGTTAACAGTAGAGAATATCCAGAAGATCATCGACACCTACAAAGCCCGTGAAAACGTCGATAAGTATGCTTACCTGGCTAGTTTCAATGAAATTAAAGAGAACGACTTTAACCTCAATATCCCTCGCTATGTGGATACCTTTGAAGAAGAAGCAGAAATCGATTTGGTTGCAGTGCGTAATGAGCGCGTTCAACTAAAAAGCGAACTACTAACCCTTGAAGCCGAAATGGAAGGTTACTTAAAGGAGTTGGGTTATGGTGCCTAATGGATGGAAACTAACATCTCTTGGGAAGGTCTGTTCCGGAAATTTACAGACTGGCCCTTTTGGCAGTCAGTTACACGCACATGAATATTGCGATCAGGGGGTGGCGGTATTAATGCCCAAAGACCTTCACAATTTTAGAGCAAATTATGAATCCGCAGCAAAAATCCCTGTAGAAAAAGCGAGTGAGCTGACCAAACATCACCTAAAAAGCGGGGATTTGTTATTTAGTCGTAGAGGTGATGTTAGCCGGTTCGCACTCATCGAAGAAGGAGATGAATCAGCTATTTGCGGTACAGGATGTTTGAAAGCCACACCTAATTCAGAACATTCATCGATATTTCTCTCATATTTTCTACAAAAACACGCAGTCAAAAAATGGCTAGAACAAAATGCCGTTGGGCAGACTATGCCAAACATGAACACTGCAATATTGTCAGAACTACCATTAATGGTAGCTTCATCAAAGGAAGAAGAAATAAAGATCGCCAAAATCCTATCTACCTGGGATAAAGCGATTAGCACCACCGAGCACCTAATCGACAACAGCAAACAGCAGAAAAAAGCCCTAATGCAACAACTACTAACAGGCAAAAAACGTTTTGTTGGATTTACTAAGGCCTGGAAGCAGATCCAACTAGGCGATATAGGTAAATGTATTACAGGTTTGACTTATAAGCCATCTGATACCACCGACGACGGAATGCTTGTACTTCGCTCATCAAACATTCAAGACAGCAAGCTTGCGTTCGAAGATAACGTTTTTGTAAATGCAGACTTAAAAGTTAAATCAAAAACTCAAGAAAACGATATTTTAGTTTGTGTTCGAAACGGAAGTAAAAATCTCATTGGTAAGAGTACTCTTATTAAAGGTCGCGCTATAGGGCAAGCTCATGGTGCATTTATGACACTCTTTAGAGGTAAATACCCTCTATATGTGAGTCAACTTTTCCAATCAGATGAATTTTTTAGACAAGTGAATATGAATTTAGGGGCAACCATAAATTCCATTAACACTAGTGACCTACATAAATTCAAGTTCTCTATTCCGTCAGATGAAGAAGAAATAGACGTCATTGCATCGTGTTTATCAAATGCAGAAAAAGAGGTTGAAGTCCTGCAACAACAGCTTGCTGATTTAAGGCAAGAGAAAAAGGCACTTATGCAGCAGTTGTTAACAGGCAAGCGCAGAATAAAAATTGACGAAATGGAGGTCGTATAATGCCAAAAGGTAAAAATCAACACGTAGTAAAACACCCTGATGGCTGGGCGGTGAAAGGAGCGGGAAATAGCAAAGCTACAAAGGTTACCAATACTCAGCAAGAGGCTATAGATAGAGCTGAAGATATAGCCAGAAACCAACAGTCAGATACAAAAATACATGGACGGGATGGCAAGATCAGAGCTGGCAATAGCTATGGCAATGACCCACACCCACCTAAAGACAAGAAGTAAGGATACATATGACTTTTAAGATATTGAGCATCGATGGCGGCGGAATTCGGGGTGTTTACCCTGCGCACATACTTAAATGTTTCGAAGAAAAACTCGGAATCAATCTCTTAGAGTCATTCGACATGATAGCTGGCACTAGTACGGGTTCCATAATTGCGGCTGGAGTTGCATGTAACATCCGTGCAGCCGAAATGGTTAACATGTACAAGGAACATGGCGCGGATATTTTCAAAAAGAAAAAGTCGAGGATTCCCTTTAAAATACAGAGTACAGCTACTCAGCTTATGCTTAAAAGTGTATATGAAAGCGGAAGCTTATCTGACGTACTTAAAGGTGTATTTAATGATTATACGCTTGGGCAAATAGCAAAACCTCTGATTCTGCCAGCAACAGATGTAGGTAATGGTGGCGTTCACGTATTTAAATCGGCTTATCACCCAGATTTTATTCGTGATAGGTCAGTCAAAGTCAGAGATGCTGTTCTAGCATCGTGCTCAGCCCCAACATTTTTCGACCCTCATAAAGTTGATGAGTATTTGTTATCAGATGGTGGCCTGTGGGCAAACAACCCCGCATTAGTGGCCGTTATTGATGCTCAAAAACGACTAGGGATAAATTACGATGATATACAAGTGGTGTCCATCGGCACCGGTCATTCCAAAGTCGCTTATGGTTTAAAGCATAAGGGAGGCTGGGGTTTTGCAACGGGCTGGCGGCATAAAGAATTCATAAATTTTATGTTATCGCTTCAGAGCCAAAGCGCGTTGAATTATCTAAAGCTTCATTTGAAGCCTGAGCAAATATTAAGAATTGATTTTGAGTCCGATACTGATCTCCCACTTGATGACGTTTCTGAAATCGATAATTTGATTAGTTTAGCTGACAAGGATTTTACATATGGAAGTAAAGAGATTAATAACTTTGTCTTGGGAGGAAGTGTATCGTGACTCAAATAGTTTCTAGGGAAGAGGCCCTGTTAACAGCGGCTAAAAAGTTGGACATTTCTCCAACTAAATACAAACAAGCGATTGATCGCTTTAATTCAATGAGATCGCATCTAGAGCAAGGTGACTATCCCGGCACATTTCGTGTTCCAGAGGTATACCTTCAAGGCTCTTTTAAACTTGGAACAGAAATTCGCCCATTCAAAAATAGTAAAGATGCAGATTATGACATTGATTTGGTCTGCAACTTGGGGCATTTAAAACAAGCAGTACTAGCCTCCACTGTGAAAAATCAGGTTGGACAACGGATTAGAGAGAATGGCACTTATGCCCGATTGTTAGATGATGAAGGAAAGCGCTGCTGGACTCTCAATTATGCTGAAGATGATGGTGTTGGATTCCATATGGATATTCTCCCTTCAGTAGCAGAAAACAGTTTATTGGCGCGACCCCAATCAATTGCAGCTACAAATAAAGATCAAGAAAACAGCTACTCTTGGACAACGAGCAACCCGAAAGGATTTGCTGAATGGTTTTACGAAAGAAATGGCGCTGCATTTGAACTAGAAAAATATCGTCAGAAGCAACGTATCTTCAATAATCAAAGACAGTTGTACAATTCAATTAACGATGTTCCCAATATTCACGTTAAAACGCCGTTACAAAGGGCTATTCAATTATTAAAAAGACATCGTGACGTAAGATTCTCGCAATCAGATATAGAAAGCTTCAAGCCAATCTCAATGATCATTACTGTATTAGCTGCCAATTGTTATAACAATGAAGCAACTATCTATGACACGTTGAGAAATCTAATATCATCTTTAAATCAGCATTCTCATCAATTAAGCAATAGCTTTGTTTTTAATGATTACTACGCAAGAAATACCTATACATTGATAACTCGCACGTCTGATGGAAAGTGGCTTATCCCCAACCCAGCTAATCCAAGCGAAAACTTCGCTGACCGATGGCATGAGGATAATAACGCAAGAGCAAACGCTTTTTTCCAATGGGTGGGTTGGCTCAGAGACGACTTCATCAATATTGAAAACTTTATCGAAGAAGATAAGTTTACCAAGTCACTTGTTGATGTATACAAACCAACAAATTTACCTGCACTAAGCTTTAATGTGCCGCATAAGGAACAACTGAGATACCCGATCGTTCCAAATATGTATTCAGCGGATATTAAAGCAAGTTATAAATCCAACATATATTGGAAAGAGTTTAAATCTGGACAGCCTTTACTCAAAGGAAAGGAACTAAAGTTCAAATTAAAGACTGACGTTCCTGCACCATTTGACGTTTATTGGCAGGTAGTAAATACAGGGCAAGAGGCGGCAAATGTAGGACAGCTTAGAGGCGAAATATCTCCTCAGCCGAATACAGCCTCAGACGAAATTTATAGAATAGAATCTACTTCCTACACCGGTGATCATTGGGTTGAAGGATTCGTCATAAAAGATCAGGTATGCGTCGCGAGAACTGGTGAGTTTGTAGTCAGCATTAGAGATAGGTTCTCTGTATGAAGAGTGTAAGTTTCCAAGAAGAATTCAGCGCAAAAATTCCCTCTTTAGCACTTCTTAGCAACCTAGGATATGAGTTTATACCTTCAACTCAGTGTGAGTTATTGCGCGGTAGTCAGCTATCAAAGTCCGGAAAAAGTTCATCACAAGTGATTTTGCAATCTGTGATGAGAAGCTTTCTTGCCAAACAGTACTTCTCCTTTGCTGGTAAATCACACCTGTTATCTGAAGATGCAATTGATAAAGTAATGCATGAGCTAAGCCCTGCAATGAATTTAGGGTTACAGGGGGCAAATGAAAAGCTTTATAACGCATTGATGTATGGGATAAGCGTGACGGAGTTCATTGACGGTAAAAAGGCGTCGATGACAGTTCAACTAATCGATTGGAAAGAACCGAAAAACAATAGCTTTCACTTTACCGAAGAGATGGTTGTACAAAATGCTCAGGGCATAGGAAATCGCATTCCCGACATCGTATGCTTTGTAAATGGCCTTCCCTTTGTTGTTATTGAAGCAAAGCGACCAGATTCAAACAAAGAAGGTAAATCAACCTGTTTTGAAGCGATATCTCAACATATTCGCAATCAAAAACAAGGTGAGATACCTCACCTTTATGCTTTCAGCCAATTGCTATTAGCGGTCAATGGTTATGATGGGTTGTATGCTACATGTGGGACACCTGAAAAGTTTTGGGCTAAATGGAAAGAAGAAATGATTCCCGAAGCCGAATTTGTTCGTCTCAAGAACAAAAGGCTGGAATCAAACAAACTCGATAGTCTTTTTGCACACCGTACCCGAGCGGCCAAAGATGACTACCTATCGCTTGTTAACGCAGGAGATTTAACGGTAACTGACCAGGATAGATTGATTATCAGTTTACTTTCTCCTGAGCGTTTATTAGAGATGGTCCGGTTGTTTGTTTTGTTCGACAAGAAAGCCGGAAAAATTGTTGCTCGCTACCAGCAAGTCTTTGGCATTAAAGCCATGCTTGAACGTATTAACACCTTTGATGAAAGAGGGGCTCGGGAAGGCGGTGTAATCTGGCACACCACTGGTAGCGGTAAGTCATTCACCATGGTGTTCTTATCAAAGGCTCTGATTTGGCTGGAGTCGTTAGCCAATTGCCGTGTGATTGTCGTCACCGACCGGGTTGATTTAGAAGATCAGCTTAGTCGCACCTTTTCCTCTGGTGGTGTACTCACAGACAGAGACAAGAAGTCTGCTATGGCGACCTCAGGTCGTCGTCTTGCTGAACAAATTGGTACTGGGAATGAACGGGTCATATTCTCCATAATTAATAAGTTTGGCTCCGCGATTAAACACAAAATTTGTTTTAACGACAGCCCGAATATTCTTGTTCTGATAGACGAAGGCCACCGGAGCCAAAACGGCGAAAATAATATCCGCATGCAGCAGATGCTGCCCAAAGCTTCGTTTATTGCCTTTACTGGTACACCATTACTGAAAGACGATAAAACCGAAAATAAATTCGGCAAAATCATCCATTCATACACAATGCAGCAAGCTGTTGAAGACAAAACAGTAACCCCTTTGCTTTATGAAGAACGTATTCCTGAGCTGAACGTGAATGATGAAGCGATAGATGCCTGGTTTGACAGAAGCACAAGCAAACTCACCGACGAGCAAAGAGCAGATCTGAAACGAAAGTTTTCACAGAAAGGTCAGATATATCAAACCGAAGGGCGTATTGACCTGATCGCTTACGATATCTCAGACCATTTCCAAAACTTCAAGCGTCAAGGGTTGAAGGGCCAGTTGGCTTGCGATTCGAAAGCCTCTGCAATTCGTTACAAAGAAGCATTAGATAAAATAGGCAAACTAACATCCGTTGTTGCTATGTCTTCTCCTGATACCCGTGAAGGCCATGATGCCGTAGATAAAGAAAGTAAAGACGTTGTTCAAAACTGGTGGAAAAATAATGTGGGTTCGAATGATGAAAAAGCCTACACAAAAGCCATTATTGAAGAATACGGGCACAATGATGGCCCTGATTTAATGATTGTTGTCGATAAGCTGCTTACTGGATTTGATGAACCTAAAAATACGGTGCTTTATATTGATAAACCGTTGAAGGAGCATAACCTAATCCAAGCGATTGCCCGAGTTAACCGATTACACAGCAAAAAGCAGTTTGGCTACCTCATCGACTACCGAGGCATTTTAAAAGAGCTTGATACAACAATCGAAAAGTATCAGGACCTCGCAGAACGCACTCAAGGCGGATTTGATATTGACGACCTTAAAGGTCTTTATAGTCGAATGGACACTGAGTATAAAAAGCTTCCGGGCCTTCACAGTGATTTGTGGCAGATATTTAGTGCGGTTAAAAACAAACAAGATGGCCCAGCTTTACGCCAGGTTCTTGCCCCCAAAATTGAAGATATCGAAGGTCAGCTTGTTGATAGTAATATAAAAAAACGAGACGACTTTTACTCTGCCCTGACAGCATTTTCAAACTGTATGAAAGTTGCGCTGCAATCAGCGACTTACTTTGAAGATAAATCGTTCGAAGGTAAGCGAGATCTATTTAAAAATGATTTAAAAATGTTCGTCGCTCTTAGAAAGCAAGTGAGAGAGGATGCGAACGAAACCATCGATTACGATGAATATGCCGAAGATATTAAGAGCCTGTTGGATAAGCATATCGCAGGTATTGAGATTAAAGAGCCTGACGGCGCATATTTGGTCGGCAATCTTGGAAAAAATGTTAAGCCTACTGACATGACGGATGATGAAGCCCGTAACCAAACCGATAAAATCACCGGTCGTATTACTAAAATGATCGAGCAAGATTTAGCTGATGATCCCTACGCGCAAGAGTATTTCTCAAAGCTTTTGAAAAAGGCAATTGAAGACGCAAAAGCGATGTTTGATGCCCCGGTTAAACAGTACATCTTATTCGCTGATTTCGAACAGGATGTAAAAGAGCGCAAAGTTCAGGATATGCCAGATGCCTTCCATGATGAAAATGGCAAGCTCAATAAACACGCTCAAGCTTACTATGGCCTGTTTCAACATCTTCTAGGCAAAGATTACTTTAGCAATAAAGGGATTAGTGATGAACAGCTAACCCAATATGCCTTCAGTATTGATGAAGTAGTTAATAATGCTGTCGCTGAGTACTCGATTAACCCTTCTGAAATCGACAATGCGATTAGTATGAAATTGTTGCCAATGTTGTTTGCAGATTTAGGAGTTCAGGATGCTCAGCGCTACATCGAAGAAGTACTAAAGATTACTCGTCTTGGAATTTCGCGTAGTTAAGCCTTTGTAGAAATGATGAAAAAAGCTATCCCAGCAGAAATTCAAAAGAGTACGTCTGAAACCGGTGTGTTCGCCTATGGTGGTGAAATTATTCACTACGATATTATTCGTAGAGCTATGTCGAACACTTCGCGAACCAGAAAAGTAGTGATTAAAGTTCACCCAGATCAGCGTGTAGTTGCCATTGTTCCTGATGATGCCACTACTGAGTCCATAAATAATGCTGTCTTGAAACGCGCCAGATGGATTTGGGACAGCATACGTGAGTTTGCTTCTCAAAAAGACTATGTATTTGAAAAACAGTACATAAGTGGCGAACCTGTATTTTATCTTGGTAAGAGATATATGCTTAAGGTAATCGAAAACAGTGAGTTGGTCCCAAGTGTAAAGCTATCCAGAGGAAAACTTAACGTAACCTTGAAAGCAAATATGCCTAATAAAAAACAAACAGTTAAGGGACTTTTGAATACCTGGTACAAACAGAAAGCAAAAGCAACCTTTCATGAGCGTTTAAATGAAATGTTACTTAAAGCCACTTGGGTAGAAGGTCTGCCACGATTTCGAATAATGGCCATGAAGACACAATGGGGCAGCTGCTCTACCCAAGGTAATTTGATGCTAAACCCTCACCTGGTAAAAGCGCCTAAAGAGTGCATTGACTATGTAATTTTGCATGAGCTTTGCCATATAGCCGAACATAACCACAGTGAGAAGTTTTGGCGTTTGCTGACACAAGTAATGCCCAACTGGAAAGAAGTTAAAGCCAAGTTAGACGATATGGCAGAGTTGTATTTGAATGAATAACTCAGAATTAATATCAGTTTGCACTAGTGACTGTTGCGGACAATAAAAATTGGCCACAGGGTTAGAGCTTTTTTCATGCTTTTTCCAATCCGAAATCTGTCAATTTTTGCCGACTCGTAACTCAAAAATGTCCACTACCAAGCAGTCTTCTGACTCGCTCCTTTAGCATAACGAGAACTTACATATCATTTTTCTGCTAATTGACCAATTTTATCTAATGCTTCAACATGTATATTGTTGATTAAGATTCAAATCAGTCATGGACTAGATTAGTTGGCATAGGACATAAAAATGATAAGAAAAGCATCCGAAATATTAGAAAAGTTTATAGCTGAAGAGGCTAAAAGGCTTGATGGTGTCAAAATGCCCCATATGCCAACGTTAGGCAGTGCCTATGAAGAGATAACCCGTCAAGGTATAGATAATCGGTTTACGATCCCAAAAGCATTGGATCTAAAAGTAGTATCAGGTTTTATCTCAATTGAAGGTGAGATGCAACCTGAACAAATTGACTGTATGCTTGTTCATGGTGATGGGATTAAATATGGATTAACTGAACAATACATATATGATATTGAGTCTGTTTTATGTATTTTTGAAGTAAAGAAAACATTAAACAAACCTGACTTTAAAGACGCTTTAGAGCACCTAAGTAAAATAAGAAAAAGTTACGGACAATTATTTGAAAAAAAACTTATCGAATATGACTATGAACCAGATTTACATGTGGCGGGTAAGTTATTCTCCCAAATAACTGGCAAACCGTCACCTGTAAAATATCGCCAAATTCATGATCTGGAGCCAGAAGATGGTGTGCTATTTTATTCGCTGGTTCAAGAATGCTACGCGCCAGTTAGTATTATTCATGGTTATGGTGGATATAAAACTGAATCTGGATTGAGAAATGCGTTTGTTGATATTCTTGCCCAAGAAAAAGATAGCAATGGTAATGGTTTTGGCATCCCTTCATTTCCTACATTAGTTACCGCAAATAACTATTGTTTGGTAAAGAATAATGGCTTCCCTTACATGGCTCTACAAGGTGTAAATAATTGGGTTGCTATTTCTTCTACTCGACACAATCCAGCGTACATCATGCTGGAAATAATTTGGTCAAAGATATCACAATACTTTGATGTTACGATGCCTTGGGAAGATACACTAGAAACTGAAAATTTAGCACCTCTTTTAACCGCAACAGTACGTCGCGAGGGCGATAATGTTGGTTGGTGGTATAGAACTAATGAGCCATCAGAGAAAATCCTAAAAAGAGAAGCTAATACCAAATGGGAGCCTGCGAAGTTAAGTGCAGCAGCCATTACGTTAACTAATTTAATGATTTGGCGCGGTGGCGAGTTTGATGTATCTGATGGCTCAGAGTGGCTATCAGACAAGTTTGGAACCACCTTTGAAGATGTTACAGAAGAGCTTCTTAGCTCTGGATATTTCATGAATGACAACGGTTTTCTTCGTCCAATTGAGTCTGTTAGTTTCATCGCTACGGCTGACGATAATACTGGTTACATTTCTACTGACAGAAAAATGCTAGATATTTGGCTTAAAGGGCAAGAACAAGAGTTCGTAATTTCTAATTTCATCTTTATGTAAACTATAATCGTTGAAATAAAATGAGCCTTTCTCCCGTTAATAGGCAATAGCGCCTTTTTCGCTTCTCTAGCAGGTAATTCCCTTATTCTGTGAACTACAGCTTATTCAGCACTACGGCTTATTCGAAATATTTTGGGTTCAGCATTTCGATTCTAGCCAATGAACCATGGGCCTCGATTTGTTCGTCGCTTAATGTTTGATCTTCAAATTTTTCGAGTTTAATGGAACGATTATGTTCTATGACTGTACATAGCAATATATCATTGATACTTAGTTTGCTGCCCTCCAAAAGTTCATCAGGTAACGGGATAGTTAGGTTTTTACCAACTGTTACGATCATGGATAGAAGTCCCATAAATAATATTAACTGTTTATATTAAGCATAAATTTGTTTCGAACTTATGTTCTTGGTACGCAGCCGCATGTCTGTTAAACCGTAACAGCAAATGTAATGTGTCTTATCAATGAACCATTTCATTTGAACGAGCAACTTTCTTACTTTTCTGAATATGTAAGAAATTTATGGAATCAGTGTTTAAAGACACATTGAATAACTTCGCTGTTATAACGAGCCTCTTGAATCGCTACTCTTTCTTATTGCCGGAGTAACTCTTCGCGATATCTTCAGCACTACTCGTAAATAGGGAGAGCGCTCCGAAGTTACTAGATTCAATTTTTTCAAACAATTCACTTAGGTAAAGCGCGGAATCTTCTGTTGACTCTTTAGGCAGAGTGTTTAGTAAGTGAGTGTCTAGGCGCAAAATATCATTTTTTAATGCTATTTCATGATGCAAATCATCACTGTTCATCCACAACACCTGAAAGCCCCAATCTTCAGCAGGCTCCAATATTTGCTCAATAAGAACTTCACGAGCAAATGATGATAAGTTGTCAGCTCGATTTTTCATCAACTTGTAAACAGTTCCTGATTTTTGTTTCCATACAAAAAAGCTTCCAAAGTCAACTAAAGAGCTAAAAGCATGATCTCCGGATGATATGCGCCACTCATCATCTTTAACCCAGCTTGAAAATATTCGGTGAATAATTTTCCCATCATTGAACTCTGTTCTGACAACCACCCAACCGTCTGGGATTAAGCAATTACATTCGTTATATTTTGTAATTCCGAGTCCATGCTCATATATACTTTTGAGGTTGTAACGACCTGTCAGAATGTCCTTCAACCCGCCAATGTGCAGATGTTCATAAACGAAATGTAAAGTTGCTTCAGCTACTTTGACGTTTAAGTTAGTACTACAGGATTTTTTTCTGACCTTTCGAAGGTGCTTGTTCAAACCTTCATCTACCGAAATTTCGTAAGCAATGTTGTGGAGCATTTTAATTACTCCAGCACGCATGAGAATTTGGAAATCGTCATAAGCAGTTAGCTTTACCGTATTCATAACACTCCTAATGCCATTTTAAATAATTATTGATATATTATGTGGCACCAGAATAGTGCCAAAGGGAGTGTAGCATCGGCACTGTTTTGGTGCCAATTAAAAAGAAGAATAAAATGCTGTAATGATAAAACACATAAATGATCCTCGTTATCACGAATTGATACAATGGCTTAAGACTGTTCGCAATGAGCAGGGTTTGAGTGTGCGTGATCTAGGAGAATTACTTAATGAGCCACATCAGTTTGTTGTGAAGGTTGAAACTCATGAAAGAAAGCTGAATGTATTTGAGTATGTTCAGTATTGTGAAGTATTGAAAGTAGATCCCGCTATAGGCTTAAAAAAACTAACTAAGAGAATAGTCAAACAAAACTAATTGCAAAGTTAATGCATTTAAACCTATCACATGTAACTTCATTACCTCGAACCAATTAAAGAGCGACCTGTTCCAATATCTATTCTTATTTTATACAGATTTACCTGCAAAATTGATTTTAAATTATTGATAAATAAAGGATTGGCCAGGACGGTGGAGATCGAATCCACAACCTTCCCCTTAGGAGGGGGATGCTCTATCCAATTGAGCTACGTCCTGTTTAGAGACTTTGACTATTGCACTAACCCCTATAGTACATAAGAACCTGGATCTAAGCCTTAGGAGGGCCTTGTTTTATCCATTAAACTACAGGGACGAGGCGGCTATCATAACGATTATGATGCATTATGTTAACTGCCTCGTTGAATTTACTGGTTTATTTGTTGGTAATTTGACCTGTGTTGAAAATCTTGGGTTTGCGTCGAGAGCTTAATATGCTCTGTTATTGTAACTATCTGCCGAATAGACAATAAGAATGTGCGATAACAGTCAGAGGTTTTGTTTTTTGGAATTTGTAAAGGACTAGCATCTTTTGCACATTAGTTTGCAGAACCCAATCTAAAATTGCTATTCTCGTTAACCACAACAAGTCTACTTTTCACAAAACACCTGAAAAGAAAAATAGAAGACACATATATGCCGATTTCTATGAGCAGAAACTCTCTTATCATTTGTTTGATTGTGTTTAACTGGTGTTTTCATATTCAGTATAGTTTTGCTGCCACGGTGCGCGTCATTGATGAGCAGGGAAGACCATTTGCTAACGCTGTGATTAGCTCAAGGGATTTATTACCTGTCTCAGACAAAAGTACAGTTGGCTTTTCTGCTGTAATGGATCAAATGAATAAACAGTTTTCCCCGGAAATTTTAATTGTTGATCAGGGGACCACAGTTACTTTTCCTAATAGTGATAACATTCGGCATCATGTATACAGTTTTTCAGAACCAAAGCCGTTTGAAATTAAGCTGTATGCAAATGACAACGTCCCGCCAATTTTATTCGACAAACCAGGCATCGTCGTTTTAGGTTGCAATATCCATGACTCAATGCTTGGCTATATATACGTAAAAGAGAATGGCAGAGTGTGGACAACAAATGCCCAAGGTATTGCCGAAATTGAAATTGCTGATGGAGAATTTTCGGTTTGGCATCCTGAGTTTTCTATCAATCACTTACAGCGAATGCCTGCTAAGTTTGATACTAATCGAGATTACGAATTAACCTTCAGTCGGGTGTCTTCTTCTGCTTTAAACAAGAACACTTTCGGCAGTGGTAAGTTTAATCGGCAATGACGATCTCTCTCCGGCAATCACTTTTTCAGCTTTTGTTTTTCGGCGTATTTATTACCGCATTATTGATCATGGCCAATGTGTGGACGATTACGTCTAAAGCTGCATTAGACCAGGTTTCAAAGAATATTGATGTAGCCAATACGGTGTTGGAGCAGCTTATGGCTGAACGTAGCAATCAATTGCTAAACTCTGCCCGTGTATTAACAGATGACTTTGGGTTCAAACAAGCTGTCGCAACAGGCGATATTCCGACTATTCAAAGTGTGTTAGAAAACCACAGTCAGCGAATAGACGCTGACTTCATGGCAATCCTGGATTTATCCGGGCAAGTTATAGAAAGCCAACCCGCGATTTTTGCTAAAGACACCGCATTTCCCTTTCCTGAAATTGTACGGTCTGTACTCGAAAACGGGGGAGCGGACGACGCACTGATTGTAAACGACGGCCTTTATCAGGTCATTATGTTACCGATTTATGCTCCCAATCCAATTGCTATCGCCGGAATTGGTTTTTTAAATGGCGATGCGTTTTTACGCGATGTGAAGTCAATCATCCAAGCAGATATCATCGTTTCTTTACACTCTCAAAGCAGTTCTAATCCAGTTGTGTTACACAGCAGCTTGCCACGTTACAAAGCAGAGCGTGTAATTGCCGCAAATCAGCAAACACTCAACTGGTTTGACGTGACGTTTTTCAGAAGTGCGCCGTATTTGATAAGACAAATAGCCTTGCCTGACACTATAAGTAAAGAAGTAACGATTACTCTTGCCGTTGATGTTTCGAATCATTTCGACAATTTTTCAGCGCTTCAGTTTAGTATTCTGGTTATCTCTCTTATGGCAATTGCAGGTTCACTATTGGTATCTATGTTTATGGCTCATCGAGTGAGTAAACCAGTGGCCAGCCTGGTTGATGCAGCTAATCAACTTGCCAATGGAAACTACGATAAAAGTTTTCGTACCCATGGGAAGCTTAGGGAAATAAATGCGTTGTCTGTGGCGTTTGTAAGAATGAAAGACAGTATTCAGCAACGACAGGAGAGCATTCTGACGCAATCCCGACAGGATTTACTTACCGGTTTGTACAATCGGGGGTATATGGAAACGCTGATTGAGCAACAACTTAATTCAGGAAAAAAACTGCAAGTAATCGGTATTAATATTCGCGACTTTAGAACAATTAATGATTTGTATGGTTATTCAAATGGCGATGCTTGTATCGTAACCATTGCGGAGAGGATAAAAGAATGGTCTGGAACTGCTGCCAGATTGTCCGGAGGCGAATTGGTTTGGTTTGCCAATGAGCCGCTCACACAGGAGCAGATTGAATCATTTCATGCGAGCCTGGAATTACCCGTCATTACCAACCAGGTGGTCATGTCAGTTAAGATTATCTTTACAATCATTAATTGCCCTGAGGATGCAACCAGTACACAAGATCTTCTCAGAAAGATGAATATTCTTCTCGATGAGGGGGAGCAGGGAGCAGCGTGGTGTTTATACTTTAACAATGACGTTGAACAGCGTTATTTACGGCGTCTCAATATTATTACCGAACTCAAAAAGGTGTTGCAGACCCAGCAGGATGAATTGTCATTGGTTTATCAACCCAAGGTTGATTTACATAACGGTAAAGTTAACGGTCTGGAAGCACTGATTCGATGGAATAGTAAAACATTGGGATTTGTACCACCAGACGAATTCATTTGTATTGCAGAACAAGCTGGATTCATTGAAAAAGTTACAGACTGGGTATTTAGTCAGGTAATTCGCGATGTCTTGTTTCTCAAAGGAAATAACATTTCTTTACAGCCCGCTATTAACCTCTCCATGCAGGATATACAAAACAGACCGCTGTTGGAAAAGCTGATTCAGTTATTGCATGAAAATAGTTTGTCTACACGTGATATCACCCTTGAAATCACAGAAAGCGATTTAGTTGCTGATGCCAATCTGGCTATCGATAACCTGACTTTTCTCAGGAATAAGGGCTTTAGTATAGCTATAGATGATTTTGGCACAGGTTACTCGTCTTTGGCTTACCTTAAGCATTTGCCGGTTACTGATATAAAAATTGATAAGAGTTTTGTGTTGAACTTAAGTGCAGATAGTGAAGATCAGCAAATAGTTCATACAATATTGAGTTTGTCTAACATATTTGATTTGAAAGTAGTTGCTGAAGGCGTCGAAGATGCTCAGACAATGAACATTTTAACTGAATGGGGTTGTGACACTGCTCAGGGGTATTTCATTACCCGCCCGTTACCTTTATCAGAATTAGTCGAATGGTTAGATAGGACTGAATACTTTTAGTGAGTTTGGAGCTTCGCGTGCGGTGTATAAAACTAGTGGGGATAATATTACTTTTCGTGAGTAGTATGGCAGTTGCCGGTGATGGCAAGCTTATCGGAACAGCAGGCCTAAATACAATTGAGGGAAGTGGTGGGGGCGGAATAGTTCCTTGGGCAACGCTATCAGGATACGATACTCGCGATCAGATTTCAGCAAGTGCATTCATCACTCAGGTCAGCTTACCGGATTACAGACTAAACGTAATTGGAGCAAATATCTCTTTATTTGATCGCGCGGAATTCAGTGTGGCGCGACAAGTGTTTGGCCTTACTTCATTGGGTGGGGAGATTACTCAATCCATCTATGGTGCGAAAGTGCGGCTTTACGGCGACGTTATTTACTCAGACTGGCCGCAAATTAGTATCGGATTACAGTACAAAGATCTCGAGGATACTGCTGTTGCTCAATTGTTAGGCAGCGACGATACCAAAGGAACAGATTTCTATGTTGCGGCTACTAAGGTACATCTCGGAGTAGTAGCTGGGTACAATCTGGTATGGAATGTTTCAGGGCGTCTTACCAAAGCCAATCAGCTTGGTTTGTTGGGCTTTGGTGGTGCAACAAATGATGATTACGAACTTATGCTTGAAGCCAGTGCTGGGGTCTTGTTTTCCCGTCATTTTGCGGCAGGCATGGAATACCGTCAAAAGCCCGATAATCTTGGCGTAGGGGAAGATGATTGGATAGATGTCTTTATTACCTACATTCCGTCAAAGCGGGTTAATTTTACGATGGCTTGGGCTGATTTAGGCAGTATTGCTGGTGTACCGGCCCAAAAAGGTCTTTATCTATCAGTTGGAGGCCAGTTATGGTGAAAGGTCTATTATTTATTGCAGTTTGTGGATTGCTCTTTGTGACTGGCTGCGTTAGTCGTTCTGAAACATTGTATGTTCAACTGGGCGGGCAGGCGAAAATAGATGAAGTAGTAAAAAACTTTGTTCGTGAAATTGAATTTAATAATGAAATACTCCCTTTTTTCGCTGACACCAATATCGACCGTTTTACAGAAAAATTTGCACAGCAACTTTGTGTATTCGCCGATGGTCCTTGTGATTATACAGGTGATTCTATGGAGCAAGTACATGGGGGCATGCACATTACAGAAGCGCAATTTAATCTTACTGTCGATTTGTTTATTACTGCTATGGACAAAGCCAATGTTCCTCATAGATTGCAGAATCAGTTAATTAGCAGAATGACCTTCACCAGGAAACAAATGCTATACAAATAACAACCATGCGCGTTTCTTGAGTTACCCCGATTAACGTTTGACAACAAAATCGTTTGGCTGAATATTGGCAAGAAAACTGTCGTCGCTGGCTTTCACCAGTGAACTGTTAGCGTAGGCTTCAACTACCGTTACCGAAACCGGATGTATACGGTATTGAAGGAAGGTATCACCCCGTGGGTTATTGATTTCCTGGATCTGATACAACGCCAGTTCGTCACCCACCATTACCCCATGTTGCCTGCCCAGCGATACGGACAATTCGTTATTGGCAACAACCTGAATAACCCGACCAGTTGCAGGCACACAGGCAAGCGACAAATCAATATCACTTTGTATCTGTAACACCTGATCGTGCAGCGCTTTGCCAAAGGCACTTTGCCAGAACGCGTGGTTACTGGCATCTAACTGGGCAAATTTGTCGAACTCCCATTCAGCAGACATACTGTAGGTTTTAGCGAATATGGGCGCGCCATTTACACCGTCTATCAATTCGGTTCTGAAACGAAAGCTACGGGTAGGGGTGTTGTCTTCCCAAAATGCCAGAGTGGAATGCTCTGGGCGATGTACGCTGATATCTTCAATCACCCCGGTAAGTACAAATTGTGAGCGAGTTTGAGCAGCCAGCGCCGTTGCCTGTGCCCTTACCTGGCGAGTTTGCCAGCGAATGGTATAAGGCTCGAGCGCATTAATCACACCATATTGCGCATCGTTGTCGAATACTTGTTGAAGTTGTCGCGCGAATTGCTCACCAATTTCCTGAATCTGGCCGTCCTGAGTATGTTGGCGCTCCATCACCGGAAAATAGCTGGTCGCAATGGTTTTCATGTAACTGGCGGAGTCGCACTGTTGTTCAGCGGGAAATATGTCTGCTCTAATTCGCACAGTAACATAGTTATCGTGCCAGGTTTCCGACACTAATTGGAGCTCCTTTACTTCACTGGATGCCGATATTTCCAGCCGCTCACTGTTGAGCAGGCCATTGGTGAGTTGCTGGACACTGGTTACCGATGCGCCGGCAAACAACATTGCCTGTCGCAGCGCTTCCTGAGTGGCGTCCTGTTTGGCTTGCACCTTATTACCATTTATCACAGCAGCCTGTCCCTGTGTTTCAAACCAGGCGGCATAAGATTGCCCTGTCAGGCAAATTAGCAGGCAGAATAGCGCCGATTGATAAGCTGTGCTGATAGGCGCATACTTTAGTTTGTTACCCATATTCATACTCGGTGTCAGCGTTTTTACTGCTATTGTTGTGTGCCCGTTTTTCCGGCGATTCCCCGGGGTTCGGCGTTATGCCTGGTATCGGACAACACGGCAATAGTAACGTCAATCATGTCGTGAATACTATCTCGAAGCATTTTTCGTTCCGTATTTTACACGGGCACGAATATTGCCTGTTTAATTGCATTACAGTGGTTATGACACGGTGCAACGCATGATGAATTGTTCAGTTAAACTCACCCGGCTAGCGCAATTAGCACGACTGGTAGCAGTAACTATTACCTTGTTTATTGTTACTGGCTGTACGTCATTGTTCGATAAGCACGTAGAATGGGAAACTGTTGAACCAACGGAATATCCGGTACTTACCGCAGTCGGTTATGCGCCAATTGGATCGCAAATGGGCGCGAATGATTCTGAAAAGAATATCATGGCGATGAAGGCTTCCAAGCTTGATGCGTACCGTGAACTTGCTGAGCAGGTATACGGGCAACGCATAAACGGCAAACAGTCTCTGGCAAACATGGTGATAAACAATGCTCAGTTGCAAGCATCGGTAGAAGGTGTGATCCGCGGTGCCAAGGTAGTGAAGGCTTATCCGGTAGGCGAGGATACCTATGCAACGGAGCTGCAGCTGGATATGCAGCAGGTGTATAACATCTATTTATCTACTGCCCGTCCTCAGCGTGTGAAAAACGTGCGTTATTATTAAGTCGGTAGCAAACATTCTGTTCTGCTATGCGCGCAACGGTATTCGCTTGCTATAGTAATTGGTATTCTTTCTGATTATAAAAAGGCCATTGTAAAACGGGCCACCCATTACGACGGAATAACTATGAAAACTTCGCTTCTGGCGATCCCTCTTGCGATCGCAAGTTGCTGTAGCCTTGTCGCTTGCAGTAATACCACATCAACAACCAATCAACCCGCCAGCAACAGTGTGTCAGCAATCGCTGTATCCAGCACCGACAGTCAGCTTACTCAATTTTTAGAGAAAGAGTGGCAACGCTTTATTTCGCAGAATCCAGAAATGGCCAGCTACTACCGATTAGGCGACGATACGCTGCACGCTCAGTGGAGTGATTTGAGCCTTGACGCGATCAATCAGCGACATACAGACGATCAAAATGCCCTGGCAGAATTGTTGGCAATAAACAAAGCAAGCTTATCTAAAGCACAGCAGTTAAATTTCGATTTGTTCAGATGGCAACTGGAAATGGCCATTGATGAACACCAGTACCAGTCTTATCTCATGCAGGTTAATCAACGAGGTGGAGTGCAAACTCTGGATAATTTTGCCAACTATGTCCCTCTGGATACGGTGGCTGATTATGAGCGCTGGCTAAAACGACTGGAGGCTCTGCCTACTGTTATTGAACAAACAACGGTATTAATGCAATTGGGTATCGACACAGGCGTTTTGCCGCCAAGAAAGACGTTATCCAGAGTATCTGGTCAGCTGGAAAAGCAACTGGTGGAAAACGCCGAGGAGAGCTTATTTTATAAAGCCTTCAAGCAATTGCCTGAGGCGTTTAGTGAGCAGGACAAGCAACGGTTACAAAACCACGCAAAAACGGTAATTGCTGATCAGGTCATCCCGGCTTATACAGCGTTTACTGATTTCTTTAATCAGTCTTATTTGCCTGCGTGCCGCGACACCGATGGTTTGTCGGAGATTCCCAAAGGTCGCGAATACTATGAACACCTGGTGAAGTATTACACGACAACGGATCTAACCCCTGACGCGATCCATCAAATAGGTTTGCAGGAAGTGGCCAAAAACCGTGCGGCCATGCTTGAAATCATGAAAGAAGTGGGATTTGATGGCAGTTTTGATCAATTCATTACGTTCCTGCGAACGGATCCCCAGTTCTATTACGACACGCCAGAAGCGTTATTCGACGCTTATCTGGCAGTGAGTAAACGGCTTGATCCTGAACTGGTAAAGTTGTTCGGTAAGTTGCCGCGAATGCCATACGGCTTAAAGGCTATACCTGATGCGATTGCGCCAGATACTACCACGGCTTATTACCAACCGCCTTCAGCAGACGGCCTGAGAGCGGGATATTACTTCGTCAATCTTCACGAACCCGGCACACGGCCAAAGTATGAAATGGAAGTACTGAGTGTGCACGAGGCGGTACCGGGACATCACCTGCAAATTGCGTTACAAATGGAGCTCGGCGAATTGCCCATGTTCCGCCGGTTGCAGGGCTTTACGGTATTTATAGAGGGGTGGGGGCTTTATAGCGAGCGTTTAGGTTATGAGATGGGCTTATATCAGGATCCTTATTCTCGTTTCGGGCAACTCACTTATGATATGTGGCGCGCAGTGCGTCTGGTAGTTGATACTGGCATTCACTACAAAGGCTGGTCACGTCAGCAAGCCATCGACTACTTCACGCAAAATGCCGCCAAAAGCAAAGAAGACATCATTAACGAAATTGACCGTTACATCACCATGCCCGGGCAGGCGTTAGCGTATAAAATCGGACAGTTAAAACTATTGGCATTACGCGATCAGGCTGAAAACGCGTTAGGCGACAAATTTGATATTCGCGCATTTCACGACGTAGTGCTTGGGTCGGGTTCAATACCGCTTAACGTACTGGAAGCTAATGTGCAAGAGTGGATTGATAAACAGTTGAAATAACGGAAGTAATATCGAGTGCCTGTTAATTCAGGCGCTCACGCCCTTACCGGAAAAGCCGCCTTTCTTTTTACCGGCTTTGTCGTAAGTCAGCGATTCTTTGGCGCGCACTTCCATCATCAGGTTGCGTAAATGTGCTAGCCTTAACTGACCTTGCTCTACGGCTACCTGGTTAACTTCTGTACAATACTGGCATTCACTTAGCAGTGTTTTGGCCTGTTCAACCAGGTCACTTACTTCAGACGACAAAGGCGCTTCGTTTTGAAGCGCCTTTAACTTTGGGTTTAGGGTTTCATCAAGGAGTTGGATATCTGTGAGGAGCTGCTCTTTGTCTTTGAGTAAAGTCATGAGCGACTCGGCATCTCTGCTGCTAATTAAATGCAGTTCTTTTTCTAACATCGTTTTTAGGGATGTTAACTGATCGATCTGCAAATTAAGCTGTTCAGAGATTGAGGTTGCCATTGTTACCTTTAATTAGGATTTCAGTCCAAAAATTTCAGATTCCAACCGGGCGATTTTCTGCGCCAATGATTGTGGATCAACTTTATATTCACCACTTTGAATGGCTTTCTTCAGTTTGTCGACCTTTTCCTGATTTACCGGCGCATCCGCGCTCTTTTTCTGCACCTGAGTAAGCTGCTGCGCAGACTGCGTCAACGACACCGAATCCTGACGAGGAGCGGCAGTCGCCTGAGCCTGTGCAGTAGCAGCTTGTTTCGCTGCAGACTGATTCTGTTGGGTTAGCTGCTGCGTATTGACTTTGTTGTCAATAGGGGCTTTAGGTAACCCATTGTTTACATTATTAATTGCCATAATTAATTCCCACTACCTTTGAAACCTCAGTATATATATCGGCCTCAGGCAGAAATTCTTTAGATCTAATTACAACTAAATTGCGTGCCTGGCACAAGCGTATCATAAATTTACCACAACTTCCTGAGTGCTGGCGACTTCTGCAACAATTGTTTTGCCGGAACTGCTGTTTTCAACCCGAATTGAATCGCCAATTACGCCGTCCTGTAGTGCCACCCCTGAGGTTTTTACTGCCATTCCCGACGCTCTGGCGGTAATGGTAATTCTATCGCCTTTACATACAAAACACAGCATATTACTTTGAATAGGCTGGCCTTCACGAACCCGGTATTTCAGTCTGGCACCTGAAACATCCTCCAGTGCCGTGTAGGGCGTATGCCGTAACTGCTTGATGTCAATCTCGGCCAGAATCGCATTGTCAGAGGAAATAACCGTCCCAGGGCTTACCATGCTGGCGGTAACTACAATAGTGCGGGTTCGGGTTATCCTGGCCGTGGTAAACAAATACCAGTTGTTGTCGTTGCAGCTTACTCGCACTGTTAAGTAACTTTGCGAGAGCGTTGCAGGATCTACGTCAAACTCAAATGGCCGGTTGCAGTCGGGTATGGTAATGCGACTGTCAACCGGGGTAACGTCAATTTGCAGGTTATCAGCAAAATCATCTGTTTGATTAATCTTAATTTGAGAGTCAATAAACTGCGCCACGCCCTCGCTAATTTTTTCATGCTGAGACTGGGGGTTTTGTTGGGCAATTACCGGAAAGTGAGCTATTGTGATAGCTGTGGTCAAGATGAACGCGCTCTTAAGGTGTGTAAAAAATCTTTTAATTTTTTTCATGTTCAGATGTTTTCATTTTGACTATTATTAAAGTAAATCAGCAAGTTTTGCGATGAATGAGTCACAGTGACGTTTAATTGACACCATCGTGAATAACAGCAGGGCAGCAAGGTTTGTGCCCATATTTAACACTGAGGTGATGTATGTCTGGAATTATGGATTCGGTAAATCAGCGCACGCAGTTGGTCGGACAAAACCGACTGGAATTGTTGCTGTTCCGTCTTAATGGCCGGCAACGATTCGGGATTAATGTGTTTAAAGTCCGGGAAGTGTTGCAATGCCCTGCGCTCACCTCAATGCCAAAGCTCAATCCTTTGGTTCGAGGCGTGGCACATATTCGCGGACAAACCATTTCAGTGATTGATTTAAGTATGGCAACCGGTGGTCGCCGTATTGAAGATTTAAAAACGGCATTCATTGTCATTGCTGAGTATAACCGTTCAGTGCAGGGGTTCCTGGTTGGTGCGGTTGAACGCATCATCAATACCAATTGGGATGCGATTATGCCGCCGCCTCAAGGCACTGGCAGAGCGAGTTATTTGACCGCGGTGACCGAAGTAGATAAAGAATTGGTTGAGATTCTGGACGTAGAAAAGATCCTCAATGAAATTTCGCCGCTCAATACTGAGGTGAGTGCCGAAGTTGCCAGTAAACTGAATACCGATGCCCACAAAGATAAAATAATATTTATCGCCGATGATTCATCGGTGGCAAGAAATCAGGTGAAGCGAGCCCTCACAACGTTAGGGCTTGAAATTGAGATGGCTAAAAACGGCCTTGAGGCATTGAACCGGTTGAAAGAGATTGCAGCTGAAACCGGCGATGTGACAGACAAAGTGGGTGTGCTGGTATCGGATATCGAAATGCCTGAAATGGATGGCTACACACTGACCGCTGAAATCAAGAATACCCCTGAGTTACAAAAATTACATGTTGTGCTCCACACGTCATTGAGTGGCGTATTTAACCAGGCGATGGTTAAGAAAGTCGGTGCAGATGATTTTATCGCCAAGTTCCACCCGGATGAACTGGCGACAGCTGTTCAAAAATGGCTTGGCCCCACTGAATAAGCGAACGGAGTACTAACCGATTGGTTAATAAGGATGTATCACCTGAAGGGTACCGCAGGTTCAGGGATTTTCTTGAGCAGCAATGTGGTATTGTGCTGGGCGATAATAAGCAGTATTTGGTAAGAAGTCGCCTGGCCGGGTTGTTGTACGAGCATCAACTGGCCAGTATGGACGAATTACTGGGAATCGCGATTTCCGGCCACAACCGCGCCTTATTGCAACAAGTCATCGACGCTATGACCACAAATGAAACATTGTGGTTTCGCGATACCTATCCATTTGAATTGCTCATCAACCAAATTTTGCCCGATCTTGCCACCCGGCAACGTAGATTGCGTATCTGGAGTGCGGCATGTTCTTCAGGGCAGGAGCCTTATTCTATTGGGATGTCTGTACTGGAATACCAGCGCAAAAGTCCTGCGGCAAAGAGCCTTAGTGTTGAAATAGTGGCAACGGATTTGTCCAGCAACATGCTTAAGAAATGTGAGCAGGGTTTGTACGATGAGCTGTCACTATCGCGCGGATTATCGGCAGAACGCCGCCAGCGCTATTTTTCGCAGCACGAAAGCGGCATGATGCAAGTTAATGCCGAGGTTCGTCGTATGGTGAGTTTCCGCAGTCTGAACCTGCTACACAGCTATTCCATGCTGGGTAAGTTTGACATTGTATTTTGCCGCAATGTGTTGATTTATTTTTCTACCGACATCAAGCAAAAAATACTGCAACAAATTGCCGCTCAACTCCAACCAAGCGGCATTCTCTTCCTTGGCGCGTCAGAGTCAGTTGCCTCTGCGGCAGAGAGTTACCGCATGATAAAATGCAACCCTGGGTTGTATTACGCTAAGAAAGATTAGTTAACTAATTGATTTAGCTTTATTCCTTAAATAAATATCCAATTTTCATTCTATTGGCACTCCCTTTGCTTAGTTGTGACTAAGTATTAGGAGTAGTGCTCATGGCAATTAATCTAGACAAACTCACAGGCTTCCATCAACAGGCGTTGAATATTCGCAACGACATAATGGAAGTGAGCGCCGGTAACCTGGCAAACGCCAACACCCCTGGCTATAAGGCCCGAGGCATAAACTTTCAACAAGCTATGGCTTCGGCGCAGTATGCAAGCGGTCAAAAAATGACACGTACTCATGAAAAACATATCAGCGGCGGCATGACCTCGTCAGCGGAAATTGGTTTCCGCATTCCTTCTCAACCGGATACGGGTGACGGCAATACGGTGGAAGTGCAGCGCGAGCGTAATGAATTCTTAGACGCATCGATGCGCTATCAGGCCAGCATTCAGTTTCTGGATGGCAAAATTAAAGGTATGAAAAAAGCGATTAGCGGAGGACAAGGGCAATGAGTTTATTTGATGTTATGTCAATTTCTGAATCGGGTATGCATGCAGAAAGTGTTCGCCTGAATACCACTGCCAGCAACATAGCTAACGCCAATACCGTGAGCAGTAGTGCAGGTGAAACTTACCGCGCACGTCATGCTGTTTTTGCCGCTGAACTGCAACGCGCCTCAAACGACCAGATGAAAGGCACCGAAGTAAAAGTGCTGGGCGTGGTAGAAAGCAACAAACCACTTAACGTTGAGTATGCGCCTAACAACCCATTGGCAGATGAAAATGGCTATATCTACAAGCCCAATGTGAACATTGTGGAAGAGATGGCCGATATGATGTCTGCGTCAAAAGCCTACGAAACCAACATTCAGGTAGCTGATACCGCCAAACGCATCTTCCGTCGCGTAATGATGCTTGGCCAGGGCCAGTAATGGCTGGCCATTAAGAGGATACTATTGTGAGTATAATCAACACCACAACAGGCTTAACCGACAACCTGTACTGGCAGGACGAGACGGTTCCGGTAGTCGATGGTTCTGAGCAAGCACTGAGTCAGGAAGACTTTTTCGCCTTGCTGACCGAGCAGTTAGCGAACCAGGATCCTACCAAGCCGGTAGACAATGATCAGATGGTGTCGCAAATGACCCAGTTCACTACTGCGGATGGCATCAACAAACTCAACGAAAAGTTTGAGACTTTTGCCACTTCAATGACGTCAAATCAGGCGTTACAGGCGTCTGGGCTGATTGGTCAGAACGTACTGGTAGAAAGCAACATTGGCTACATGGCTACTGATGGCGCAGGTGTCAGCGGTGTAGTGGTAAACGATCAAACTGTTCAGAACATGGAAATTACCATTACCAGTCCAAACGGCGAAGTGGTAAGGGTAATCAATGCCGGCACGCAAGCGGCAGGTAACATCCAGTTCAGTTGGGATGGCACTGACAGCCGCGGCAATATTATGCCGGCTGGCGAATACATTGTTAGTGCATCTGGTGAAGCTAATGGTGAAGGGGTGGCTATTTCCACCGCTATCAACCGACACGTTAGCAGTGTGAGCCTGGCAAGCAGCAGTCAGGGCATTATTCTAAATTTAGCAGGTGATGTCAGCATTAATCTTAAAGACGTCATTCAAATCGGCAGTTAGTAGGAGAGAAAACTCATGTCTTTTAATATTGCATTAAGTGGCGTATCTGCCGCACAAAAAGATTTGGACACCACCGCCAATAACATTGCCAACGTCAACACGGTAGGTTTTAAGGAATCGCGTGCTGAGTTTGGTGACGTATATGCGACATCATTATTGGCGGGCGGTAAAACAAAAGTAGGTGACGGTGTATTAACCCAGGAAGTTGCGCAGCAGTTTACCCAGGGTAGTTTACAGTTCACTAATACCGCATTGGATTTAGCGATCACCGGCAACGGCTTTTTTGCCACAGTACCAGAAATTACCTCACGCGATTTTTCGTTTACCCGTGCCGGTCAGTTTAAACTCGACGCCGACAACTTTGTGGTAAACAGTGCGGGCGATAATCTGGTTGGTTTTCCGGTTAACTCCGATGGTACCAGCGCTTCAGTGGCGTTAAGTACAACGGTTCCTGTGCGTATTCCTGATTCATCAGGTAATCCACAGCAAACCGGTGAAGTTGATATTCGCATGAACCTGCCAGCAGGTGAAGGCGCGCTGGATCCAGCCAGCTTCGACCCGGAAGACCCATTAACCTATAACGCCGCTACCTCGGTAACTGTTTATGACTCGCTGGGTGACAGCCATGTTATGACCTATTATTTCATTAAAGACAATGCAGTAGGTAGCGACAACGAATGGTATGTAGTTGCCTCGGTAGACGACACGCTGGTTGACTTGGTGAACTCTGACGGCACGGATTCAGACCCTACGACCGCCGTCAATTCTGCAGGCACCAATACCGGTAACGGCGTAACAGCAGCAAAACTCATTTTCAGCCAGGGCGGTGAATTTACTGGCATTGAATCGCCAGATGGGGTGGCGCAGTCTGATTTTAAAATTGTAACCGAAGCATTGGGCGGAACAATTTTGGCGAACGGCTCTGATCCAACGCAGCAAATTGCGATTGATTTTAACCTGGATCCTAACGGCGCTACGCCAAATGAACCTACTCAGTTCGCGTCTGCCTTTGAGGTAACTTCACTCGAGCAGGACGGTCTGCCAGTTGGTCGTTTAACCGGTATTGATATCGGCCCGGATGGTTTGGTTCGCGCAACTTTCTCAAACGGGACGTCTGAGCCTATCGTGCGCGTAGCCTTGGTACGCTTCTCAAACGAACAAGGCCTGACGCAGGAAAGTAATACCCAGTGGAAAGAGAGTATTCTGTCAGGTGAGGCACTTGCAGGTGAAGCAACAACCGGTACCTTTGGTGAGATCAACTCTTCGGCTCTGGAGCAGGCTAACGTTAACCTGACAACGGAACTGATTGACCTGATTATTGCGCAACGTAACTTTCAGGCAAACTCTCGTTCACTGGAAGTAAATAACCAGTTAAACCAGACCATTCTGAACATCCGATAAGCATTTCTCTTATCGTAAAAGGGCTGCCCAGGCAGCCCTTTTCTTTTAGCTGTTTTATTTTGGCACTTTTGGCATCGCCTTTGCACATTCACTGCTAAGTGTATTAAAAGCGTCAAAAGGCAGTCATGGATAAATTACTCTATATCGCCAGCAGCGGGGCCAATCAGGACCTGATTGCAACGTCTTTGCGCGCCAACAACCTGGCAAACGCGCAGACCACCGGTTTCAAAGCGCAGCTCGAACAGGCCCGATCTATGCCGGTATACGGCGAAGGTTTGCCGACCCGGGTGTTTGCCATTACCGAAAGCCCCACCAACAACTATGAAAGTGGCCCAATGATTCAAACTGGCAGACAGCTGGATGTTGCCGTACAGGGCGACGGATGGTTTGCCATTCAGGATCAGCAGGGCAAAGAAGCCTATAGCCGCGATGGTAATTTTCAGTTGGGTGCCGATGGTGTGCTCGAAGATGTGCATGGCAATGTAGTGATGGGGGATGCCGGACCGATATTTTTGCCCGTGCCACTGGATAACCTGAATATTGCCGCCGACGGCACCATTTCGATACGTCCACAAGGCGCACCGGAATCGGTACTTGAAGAAGTAGGCAGACTCAAGCTGGTTAAACCGGAATACCGCGATATGGAACGAGGTAACGACGGATTATTCCGCATGAAGGACGGCACAACGGCTGCGGCCGATGAAACGGTGTCAATTCGCACCGGCATGCTGGAAGGATCGAATGTGAACGCGATTGATGAGATGGTCAATATGCTGAGTTTGCAGCGTCATTACGAGCTGCAAGTCAAAATGATGAAGAAAGCTGACGCCCTGGATACTCGCGGCAACATGTTGCTGCGCATCATCTAATCCAATCGGTATCAACAGAAACAAGGCAGAGGAGAAATCATATGCATCCTGCACTTTGGATCAGTAAAACCGGACTCGACGCGGCGCAAACCGACGTGTCCGTGGTGTCGAACAACCTGGCTAACGCGTCTACCGTTGGCTTTAAGAAAGACCGGGCGATATTTGAAGACCTGTTGTATCAGAACATTAATCAGCCGGGCGGTCGCTCGTCGGCCGATACAGAATTGCCATCAGGCCTGATGGTGGGCGCAGGTTCAAAAGTAGTGGCAACACAAAAAGCCCATACACAAGGGAACTTGTTAACAACCGACAACGCGTTGGATATGTCGATTCAAGGGCGCGGATTTTTCGAAATTCTGCAACCTGACGGCAGTATTGCGTATACCCGCAACGGTCAGTTTACGTTAAACGATCAAGGGCAAATTGTTACTCCTGGAGCAGGTTTCCTGTTACAGCCTGAAATCACCATTCCGGAAGATGCACAGCAAATTACTATTTCACAGGACGGCGAAGTGTCGGCATCGGTTCGTGGACAGGCGGAGCCACAGGTATTGGGACAGCTTACTGTATCTGATTTTGTTAATCCGACTGGCCTGATGCCTACTGGCCAGAACCTGTATGTCGAAACAGCAGTATCAGGCGCGCCAATTCAAGGCGTACCCGGTTTACAGGGGTTAGGTACCATTGTGCAGGGCACGCTGGAAACCTCCAACGTGAACGTAACAGAAGAGCTGGTAAACCTGATTGAAAGTCAGCGGTTATACGAAATGAACTCCAAGGTGATCTCATCGGTGGATCAGATGCTTGGACAGGTCATTCAACAGCTATAACAAATAAGTGAGACGGTTATGCAGCGCCTAATGTTCATTGCGATTGCGGGATTGATTACCACTGGCTGTGCCAGCACAGGCCCTGACTATGTGCAGGCAAACGACCCGTCGTTTGCGCCTGTGATCCCGGATATTCCGCGCGAGCACATTGTTGAAGACGGTGGCTTGTTTCGCCCTTACATGGCCAACAGTCTGTATTCTGATGTCACTGCCCGGCGGGTAGGTGACATTATTACCGTCACTCTTAGTGAAAATACAGCTGCATCTAAGTCAGCCGGAACAACGTCGTCGAAAGCCACTGGGGTTGATTTACAGCCTATCACCGGGCTTGGCGGTAATGCCATTAACATTGGTCCTGAGTCGATTCAGTTAGGGATTACTTCATCCAATGATTTCACTGGTGATGCTCAGGCGAACCAGAGCAATAGTCTGAATGGCAGTATTTCTGTCACGGTTGTTGACGTGCTGGCAAATCAGAATCTGGTGATCCGCGGTGAAAAGTGGCTCACGTTGAATCACGGCGACGAATACATTCGTTTGACCGGCATCATTCGTCCTTCTGACATTTCTCCTGCAAATGAAATAGTGTCTACCAAAATTGCCAATGCGCGCATCCAGTACAGTGGTACCGGTAGTTTCGCCCGTTCACAGGAAAAGGGCTGGTTAACCAAGTTCTTCTCCTCTGAATGGTGGCCGATGTAAGGAGGTCCTATGCGAATTTTTATGTATGTTTTGCTTGGTAGTATGCTGATTAGCAATCAGGCATTTGCTCAGCGCATTAAAGATGTAGCCAGTATTCAGGGCGTGCGAAGCAACCAGTTAATTGGTTACGGCCTGGTAGTGGGTTTGCCTGGCACGGGCGAGCAAAGCCCGTTTACCGAGCAAAGCTTCCGTACCATGCTAAGTAACTTTGGTATTAGCCTTGATCCCAACACCAAACCCAAAATTAAAAACGTAGCGGCAGTGGCTGTTCATGCTGATTTGCCGCCATTTATCAAGCCGGGTCAAACTATTGACGTTACTGTGTCATCGATTGGTGAAGCCAGTAGTTTACAGGGCGGCACACTGCTACAAACCTTCCTTAAAGGGGTTGATGGCAATATTTATGCGGTTGCACAAGGAAGTCTGGTAGTCAGTGGTTTTGGCGCTCAGGGGGGGGATGGCTCGCGTATTATCGTTAATACACCAACCGTTGGTCGTATTGCCAATGGGGCATTGGTAGAGCGTTCCGTACCAAGTGGATTTGCCTCTGGCGACAGTTTAACGCTGAATCTACATTATCCTGATTTTTCTACCTCCAAAGCACTGGCCGATACCATTAACCAGCGTTTTGGCGCGCAGCCTGAGAAAGGCTATGCGATTGCTGAGCCATTAGACGCGGCTTCTGTCCGTGTGACTGCGCCGCGGGATCCGGGTCAGCGAGTCGGCTTTTTGGCAACCCTGGAAAACTTCGAATTTACCCCGGCAGATGCGCCTGCCCGTGTAGTGGTAAACAGCCGTACTGGCACCATTGTAATTGGCCGGGATGTGCGCCTGTTGCCTGCCGCTATTACCCATGGTGGTCTTACCGTCACGATCAGTGAAAACCAGCAGGTTTCTCAACCTAATGCGTTAGCCGAAGGTGAAACTGTGGTCACTACCCAGTCCATCATTGACGTTAATATGGCAGACAGCCGTATGTTTAAGTTTGAACCTGGTGTAACACTGGACCAGTTAGTGCGCGCAGTGAACGAAGTCGGCGCAGCACCTGGCGACTTGATGGCTATTCTTGAAGCCTTGCGTCAGGCCGGAGCTTTGCAAGGTGAGCTAGTGGTGATCTAATGGACCTGTTGAATAGCAAAACTACGCTGGAAAGCGCCCGTAACGTGCATGATATGTCGAGTATCAACCGCTTAAAAGAAGCGGTGTATAGCGACGACAAAGACGCACTGAAAGAGGCCGCGCAGCAATTTGAAGCTATCTTTGTGCAAATGATGCTCAAGTCTATGCGCAAAGCGCAGGATGCGATGGCTGACGAAGACAGCCCCTTTAACTCTGAGCAAATGAAGTTTTACCGCGACATGCACGATCAGCAAATGGCTGCAGATATGGCCAGTGGTGGTGGCATGGGGCTGGCTAAATTAATTGTGCAGCAACTCGGTCAGCCTGAGAAAGGGCAGTATATGCCATCCAGTGTGTTGCGAAACGACGGCAATCTAGCCTCGCTAAACTGGCGTAACCGTTCGCAGGTAGCCGACGCTCAGGCGTTGGCTGAATCTGTGTCAGAAGAATCAGTACAGCAAGCATTTAAAACCGCCGCATTTGACAATCCTGCTGCTTTTGTTCAGGCATTGTATCCCGTGGCATCACAGGCTGCCGAAAAGATTGGTGTAACACCGGAAGCGTTAATTGCCCAGGCCGCGGTTGAGACCGGATGGGGTCAGTACGTGATCCACGACGGCAAAGGCAATAGCACCAATAATTTGTTTGGCATTAAAGCCAACAGCCAGTGGAAAGGTAATGCGGCTACGGTAGATACGGTGGAGTTCGACGGCACTGTTGCGCGTCAGCAGAAAGCGGCCTTCCGCAGCTACGAATCGCTGGAGCAGGGATTAACTGACTACGTTGATTTTATTCGAAATCAACAGCGCTATCAGGGCGCGGTGGAGCAGGCGGCTGATCCAAAAGCGTATTTTAATGCGCTGCAACAGGCCGGTTACGCTACCGATCCCCAGTATGCCGACAAGATTATGTCGGTGCTGAACAGTGAGCAGTTCAAGGGCTATTTACCATGAACACACATAATCGGGGGGGCTGAATAATGAGTAGCAATGTTGATCTGTATTCCATTGCAACCAGTGGCGTTAACGCCAGCAGCCGCCTGTTGGCGACCACCAGTAACAACATTGCCAACGTAAATTCAGAAGGCTATGTTCGCGAGCGTACGGTATTCACTAATGAAATATTGGGTGGGGTAGGTAAAGCCACCACCGAGCGCGTGATCGACGTGTTCGCACAAAATCAAATGCGTCGCGATATTACTCAGGTTGGCGAGTGGGAAACGTTTTATAACAAAACAGAAGCCATTGATAATTTGCTGGCTAATGAAGCCAATTCTTTATCCACCGGCTTGAGTGAATTTTTTGCCTCCGTGCAAACTGCCGCTGACGATCCAACTAATCTGGCATCGCGCGACCTGGTGTTGAGCCAGGGGAGTTCCATGCTCCGCCGTATGAGCTCCATTGCTGATTTTATGAATTACAAGGAAGATGAACTCAACCTTGAATTTCAGAGTATGGTTAACCGCTCAAATAACCTGATCAAAACCATTGGCGATCTGAACAAAGCCATTCTGGTTGTAAAAGGCAATCACACCGGTGGCGAGCCCACTGCACTGCTAAACGAACGCGATAATGCCATTAACGAACTAGCAGGATTAATGTCTATCGAGATCCGCGAAAGCCGCAACGCCAATGGTTCACTGCTAGTGAATCTTAGCAGTGGCGAATCGTTGGTATTAGAAGATGGCAGCTTTAACTTGTTTGAACTCACCGATAGCGCTGATGTGATGTACAAACAACTGCAATTGGCAACCACGTTCGATGGCGCAAAAGCCAATACTAATATTCGTATCACCGAAGATGATTTAGGCGGCTCGCTGGGTGGCTTGTTCCGCTACCGGGATGAAGTATTAGGCCCGGCACAGCGGGATATTGGCCAACTGGCGGTAGCCTTTGCCGACGCGGTGAATAGCCAGAACCGGTTGGGCATGGATTTAGATTTCCAACTTGGCGGTGACATTTTTACATTACCGGAATTAACCGGGCTACCGTATTCGGGGACACCCGATACGCTTAAAGTAGCGGGGCAATTTACGCCGGGGCAGGGCAGTGCTGTAACGGACGCGGATATCCGGGTTACGGTAACGGCTGTGTCTGGCGGGGTACCGTCACAAGTATCGGTAGAACTGCTCAATGCCGATGGCAGTCCTAAAAAAGATGAAAATAACCAGCCTGTCACTTACACGGGGATTGCCGTAACCAGTGGATTTACTGAATTACCCGGCGGGATTGAAATTGAATTCCAGTCTGCATCGGGTTATAGCGTTGGCAATGAATTTTTATTCCAGCCGGTTAAATACAGTGCCAGTGATATTGAGATGGCTACTACGCGCCCGGAAGATTTGGCGTTTGCCAGCCCGATTCGGGTGGACGTGAGCAACAGTAATCTGGGTGATGCCCAGGTGGTTGCCACTAAAGTGACAAACACTGAAGTGGATGCGTCGTTAGGTGCTGATGCCTCAGCGTTTGATGGCTCAGGTGGTATACACGGTCTGGCCGGTTCGCCCAGTGCAACAGTGGGGGCGCCACTACAAATCGTATTTACCTCGGAAACCAGTTTTAATGTGCTGGATGGTGAATCACCAGCAAATGTGATCACCAGTGTCAGTGGCGTAACTGATTACACCAACTTACTAGCACAAGCCGAAGCGACAGGTTCTCCGGCGTGGCCGGCGTCGTTTTCTGCGCTGAATGACTACCCGGGGTATGATTTTAGCTTGCAGGGTAAACCGGTTGCAGGCGACAGCTTTACCATCAGCTACAATACTGACGGCAGCTACGACAATACCAATGCGCTGGCTCTTGCGGGCTTACAAAAGCAGGGCTTGACCAAATTAAGTACTAACAGTGTTAGTCAGCCACGCACATTGCATGAGAGCTATTCGACACTGGTGAGCCGAATCGGAGAGGAAGCGTCGTCGGCGAGTATTGCTTTACAAGCTGCGGAAGCGATGAAGGTACAGTCATCTGAATGGTTCGATTCTGTGTCGGGCGTGAGTTTGGATGAGGAAGCGGCAAATCTGGTGAGATATCAGCAGTCGTATGCGGCTGCCGCCAGGATCCTGTCTACCGCACAGGAATTGTTTAACACCATTTTATCGTCGGTTAGGTAGTGTCTATGCGAATTACAACCAATCAGCTTTACGATCAGAATATCCGCGCCATTATGGATAATCAGGCCGGGTTGGCGGATACACAGCTTGCCTTGTCGTCGGGCAAGCGCATTAACAAGCCATCAGATGATCCGGTGGGCTCGGCAAAAGTCATCCGTATGACAGAAGAGCTCGACAGCCTGAAGCAGTTTCAGCGCAATAACGATTTGGTGACGGGCTCTTTGTCACAGCAGGAATCGATTTTGCGCAACATGACCGACACCATGAATCGCGCTCGGGTGTTGGCATTACAAGCCGGTGACGGGTTGTTATCGGATGCCGACCGCAAAGCGCTGGCATCGGAAATCGCGCAAATCAAAGACGAAGTGTTTGATTTAATGAACTCGCAAAATGCCGATGGCGATTATTACTTTGCCGGTTATCAGTCGGAAACTCAGCCATTCGTATTCAATCCGGGCGCATCGGGGAATGCGTACACATTCCAGGGCGACAGTGGAACCAATGAAGTTCAGTTATCTGGCAGTGTTACGATCCGCAGCAGCACATCGGGGCAATCAGTATTTGAAGATGTGGCAGCCCGCCGCAATTTCACTATTACCGGATCTTCAGGGATTACCGTGGATTATGCGCTGGTGGCAGGTCAGGGAGATTTCGATAAGTTTTACCGTAATAATTACGATCCGGTAACCGCAGCAAATAATAATTACCAGGTCAGTGTGATTTCGCCCACCCAGGTGCAAATCACCAATACCGGTACCGGTGCGGTTGTGGCCACCAAAGGCTATACCAGTGGCGAACCTTTCACATTTGCGGGTATCGATTTCACATTAACTGGTAATACTGGTTCTACCCTTAATTTCCAGCTGGACGCACCTGAAAAGAAAAACATTGCGCAAACACTGCATGAACTACAAGCCGTGTTAAGTAATGAGAATGTCAGTGATTCAGACTTCAGAGAAGGCTTGAGTGATGCCTTAGTGGGCATTGATAATGCACTTGAAAAAATCGGATTTGAGGTGTCGTCGATTGGTGCGCGCTTAAATGTTGCTGAATCCGTTTACGAGACCAATCTGGATTTGGAAGTGGCAACCAAAGAAGCGCGTTCAGCTATTCAGGATGTGGATTATGCCGAAGCCTCTGCAGAGTTCGCGAAACAGGAAGCGGCATTAACTGCCGCGCTGTCTACTTTTCCAAAAATTTCCAACCTGAGTTTATTTAACTATCTCTAGTCTGGTCAACGCTGAATGTGGCCAGATACATTCGGCTTTGGTTATCGATGTGAGACGAATAATACGTCATCAATAACCTGTCGTTGTGAATTGCCAGTCCCGGATAACCATTGTCACCTGCACTGGGTAACACCGCCAGGGTGGTTAATTTTGCCGTAGTGATATTGAGTTGCCAAAGCCGGGTGTGCAAATTTTTGCCATCCCAGTGTCTGCCAGCAACCAATGCTGAATCATCATTCAGTAACAACATAGCAGGCCCTCCAATGTACATTTTCAGATCCTGCCACTTAAACTGAGTGTAGGGCGGCTTGCTTATGCCTAATTGAGCGGTATAGGTATCGGCATCACGTCGTACAATCGCGATCAGACGATCATCAGACGTAAAGACCAAATCGCTTTCGTTGGGATACCCCAGTCCGTGTTTCTTTTTCGACAGGATGG
The DNA here is from genome assembly GCF_006494365.1 of Aestuariibacter sp. GS-14. GTDB lineage: Bacteria > Pseudomonadota > Gammaproteobacteria > Enterobacterales > Alteromonadaceae > Alteromonas > Alteromonas mangrovi. Next base: position 368,372 of record NZ_VHIP01000001.1, on the reverse strand, counting down.
CTTCACGCTTTAACTCCATTCGCCCGCGTAACTGACCCGCATACAAATTGAGTTGGTTGGCCTGGCGCAGATAACCCAGCCCCCAGCACATGCCATTATGTTCTTTTGCCCGCCACAACCACCATACCCTGGGGCCAGGGAAGTGTATACCTGACCAGGTGTTATTCCCGGTTGAAAACCAACTCACGGTTTCGGGTACTGGATGTGCCGGGGAAGAGCGTGTGTGAGCAATCAACATGAGTTTGCCGCTCTGGGTGAGAGTGAAATGCGGATCCCGTAAATCATAACCCGGCAGTACCAGCGGATGATAAGACACACTCTGGCCGTTGAGGTTGCACTGCACAACGATGATTTTTCCGTCGTCGCTCATGTGATGAGTACCACTGCGATAGCTGATGAATAACTGATCCTGAAAGATCACGGCATCACCAAAGGCATTATGACGTTGCCCGGTACACACTCGCTTTATGTTATCTAATTGAATTTTCAATTTTATCTCTTGAAACATGGATGCCACTTGAATTGTGCCAACGGCAAAGCTGTTGAGCTCTCAGTATAGCGTTTCCGATCCGTCGCTAAAGATTTTTTGAAAATTTTATTAAAGGGAATTTCAAGAATGTCGATATAGGATTTGAGAGAGCCAGTTCATCAATTACCCCTCAGGTTTTGATGACTACTAATACAATGTAACGCCGGAGATCCCGGCAGCCAGCTCCAGCTGGATTGAGAGTGTAGGAGAGACTTATGTCTTTGTACGTCAATACCAATGTGTCCGCATTAAACGCGCAACGCCAGTTGTTCGATGTGTCTAACTCATTAAGCACTTCATTTGAGCGTCTGTCATCAGGATTCCGCATTAACCGTGCATCTGACGATGCGGCGGGTCTGCAAATTACCGATCGTATGACTTCTCAGATCCAAGGTCTGAACCAAGCCGTGCGTAACGCCAACGACGCTATTTCATTAACGCAAACCGCTGAAGGTGCACTTAACGAAACGACTACCGCTTTACAGCGTATTCGTCAGTTAGCTGTGCAGTCGCAAAACGGTATTAACTCGTCTTCAGACCGCGTGGCGCTTCAGCAGGAAGTAAACGCACTGATCAGTGAGTTGTCCCGAATTTCTACTGATTCGCAGTTCGGTGGTTTAGATATTCTGACCGGTGGCTTCTCCGCTAAGTTCCTGGTAGGTGCCAACGGCGGTCAGACCATCTCTGTAAACCTGTCTCGTACCGGTGGTTTTGGTGCATCAGGCCTGGGCGTTGGTTCAGTGTCAGTGTCCTCTTTTGCCACAGCATCAGCAGCGCTTACTGCAGTCGACACTGCAATTTCCGCAGTCGGTGCGCAACGTGCTCAATTGGGTGCTCTGCAAAACCGCTTCCAATCTACTATTCGTAACCTCAGCAACATCGCAGAAAACGTATCTGGCGCACGTTCTCGTATCAAAGATACAGACTTCGCAACAGAGACTGCATCACTGACGCGTAACCAGATTATCCAGCAGGCAAGTACTACTGTATTGTCGCAGGCAAATCAGCGTCCACAAACAGCGTTGCAGTTATTAGGTTAATCCACGTGATTCCTAAGTCAGGGAATGGGGCCAGGAGGTAGTGAACCAGGTATCCACCTGACAGCAGAGAGTAGGCTCACTCTTTAAAAAAAGAGCAAAAAGCCGGACGAAAGTCCGGCGCCTTGCTGCTTCTAACTAACTGAAAAATAAGCTTAAAAAAATTTAGTAAAAAAAGGCTAAAGGATTTCTCCTGCCCGTACGATAACTATTACAAAGGCACTGCGAACAAAAATAATAAATACGCAAAAGTGCCAGGCTGATCGCCCCAATAACAACAACATGATCGGCCAAACCAGGTTAACAAAAACAATAAAAACCTGGGTAATACAAAATCGTTAGGAGATTACAAAATGAGCTTATACGTTAGCACGAATGTGTCGTCGCTGAATGCTCAGCGGCAACTATTTACCTCTAATTTGCATTTGAGTACCGCTTTTGAGCGCCTGTCTTCCGGTTTCCGGATTAACAGCGCCAAAGATGACGCGGCTGGATTGCAAATCTCAGATCGGATCACGTCTCAAATTATGGGTCTTGATCAGGCTGTTCGAAATGCCAATGACGGCATCTCTCTTGCTCAGGTTGCTGAAGGCGCCATGCAAGAAATCACCACTGCGCTGCAACGCATCCGTGTGCTGGCTATTCAGGCACAAAACGGTATCAACACGTCTGCAGACAGACTGGCACTGCAAAAAGAAGTATCAGCCCTAAAACTGGAGATCAGCCGTATCGCTGCAACCTCACAGTTTGCCGGTGGCGATATTTTGACAGGGGCCTTCTCTACCGCATTCCTGGTGGGTGCACAAGCAGGTCAGTTTATCAGTTTTAACTTGTCTCGTCCGGGCGGTTACGGTTTCTCTGGCCTTACCAACGGGTATAACGCCAGTGTACTGACAGCCGGACAGGCTTCAGCAACGCTTCCGGTGATCGATGCGGCTATCTCGGCTATCGATGCCAAGCGGGCAGACTTAGGTGCGGTACAAAACCGTTTCCAGTCAACTATCAGAAACTTAAGCAATATCTCCGAGAATGCGTCGGCCGCACGGTCACGGATCCGGGATACAGACTTTGCCACTGAAACGGCAGAGTTAACACGCTGGCAGATTATCCAGCAGGCCAGTACTACGGTACTTAGCCAGGCTAATCAGCGTCCACAAGCAGCATTGCAGTTACTGCAATAGCATCGAGTGAACGCATGATGATGCTCAGGACTGTAAAAATGCGGGGGCAGACTGCAGTCCATAATCAAATAACGATGAGTAGAAACTAAGAAAAACGGTCGAGTTGCAATATGTGGGGGCAGACTGCAATCGACCGATGAGTAGAGTGTTTTTTGCAAGACAACGTGTTTAAGCAAGCTAAATAAAACCCTGGGGTTTTGTGCTGTGCTAAAGCTGCTGACTGACAGGAATGAAGCCAGGAGGTAGTGAGAGGTATGAGGTCTGAACATCATACCTGCCGCCAGCAAGAGCTTTTGCTCAGTTTAGCGCTGCTTAACCAGGCATTCGCCAAGCAAAGCGTCAGTTTTTTATCACTGACGCAAAAGATAATGCATAGGCTGTGCCAACACGTTGAAGTGAATTTTAAAACTGCGTTGATAACAACAATAAATACAACGCGATTACTTTAACTGTTAGGAGAAATCCATGAGTCTATACGTTAACACGAATGTGTCGTCGCTAAATGCTCGTCGACAATTGTTCACCTCATCAAATGGTCTGGATACTGCGTTCCAACGCTTATCTTCAGGCTTTCGCATCAACTCCGCGGCAGACGATGCAGCAGGGTTACAAATCTCTGACCGGATGACCAGCCAGGTTATGGGTCTTGACCAGGCGGTGCGTAACGCAAATGACGGGATTTCTCTGGCACAGACAGCCGAAGGCGCAATGTCAGAAATAACAACGGCCTTACAACGCATACGGGTGCTGGCTATCCAGTCCCAGAACGGTATTAACTCTTCATCAGACAGACTGGCACTGCAAAAAGAAGTATCAGCACTGAAAACGGAAATTTCACGTGTTGCCGCAACAACGCAGTTTGGTGGTGTCGATATATTGTCAGGGGCCTATTCAGCTGCTTTCCTGGTGGGAGCAAATGCCGGTCAGACTATCAGTGTGAATATTTCGCGCAGCGGCGGCTTTGGTTTCTCAGGCCTGACGAGCGGGAATAATCTAACCGTAGCAACAGCAGCGGGCGCATCTGGCGCACTGACTACGATAGATTCAGCGATTTCGATTATCGACGCCAAACGGGCAGACTTAGGTGCAATCCAGAACCGCTTTCAATCAACGATTCGGAACTTAAGCAGTATCTCGGAAAATGTGTCAGCGGCAAGATCGCGCATTAAAGATACAGATTTTGCCACCGAGACGGCACAACTTACCCGCTGGCAGATAATCCAGCAAGCAAGTACAACAGTGCTTGCCCAGGCCAATCAGCGACCACAGGCAGCATTGTCGTTATTAGGCTAAACTTGAATACAAAGAGAGGGTGGAACTGAGAGGCCAACCCCAGCCAAGGATGGCGGCCGAAAGGCCACCAATAAAAGGAATAAAACGCCGACTAACAGAACTGAGAGTGTAGAATTTTAGGTTGAGAGGCCAGTATACTACTACTAATCCTGCCAGCCAGCAGAAACCGAATTTGCTCAAAACTCCTAACGTGAGCAAGTTGGCCGGGTCGCCTTTTAGACCCGGCCTTTTTTATTTTTATTGCCGAGTAAACACCAGTCAACTTACAAGGTAATACCATACAAATCCTGTGCCAACGTTTTTTTGACACACCGTAAATTCTTTATTTTTTCCCTTCATAATGCTTCCTGTCTCAGGGATTACCTGCGATGCAGCGTCTCTTTGTATTGTGCAGTAGTTCGGTAAGGCTCGCACAAGGATGGGAATCCCCGCATGGGTTTTCATTCCATAGATGTTTGCTATGGCCAAATCCGAACAAAAGCATAAACAATCCTTGCCGCATGGCAATGCGTTGGGGCGATGAGTTGCCGCTAACGGACTTTACTGCCACTGTAATGCCGTTTCGATTGTCATGATTCTGCATTGCTATTGGTCTGGTTAAGTGGCGTAACCTTACGGCGTAACCTGCCCATATTGCCCATAAATTTTTTGAAAAATATCTCAAACCAAGCTGAGAAAAGGCCTGTATTTCACTTAAGTTCGATAACTTTAGCAAAATATTTTAAATTAAAATTCATTTAAAACAATGGCTTAAAAAATATTTTAAAAAAGAAAGAAAAAAAGCTAAAGAAACTCAAGGAATGGCCGATACCTATAGTTGAGGGGTAATTCATTCTGTGAATTGCGTAGTTGCCGGAGGGCGCTACAAATATGAGGTGGTTTAGCTGGATATCAGTCCGCTGAATTAGGTACGTAAGGTTACAGCTTAGCAGAATTCACTATATTCGACCAGCTGTGACCCCAGGAGGTTAGATAATGTCTTTATATGTAAATACAAACGTCTCGGCCCTGAATGCACAGCGTCAGTTATTTGATGTCAGTAACAAGCTAAGTACATCATTTGAGCGCTTGTCGTCAGGTTTCCGTATTAACAGTGCAGCAGATGACGCTGCGGGTCTGCAAATTTCTGACCGTCTGACCACACAGGTTCAGGGTTTAAATCAGGCTGTAAGTAATGCTAACGATGCTATTTCACTGACGCAAACTGCGGAAGGCGCATTGTCTGAGGTTACAACCAGCTTGCAGCGTATTCGCCAACTGGCAGTTCAGTCACAAAATGGTATCAACAGCTCTGCTGACCGTGTGGCACTGCAACAGGAAGTAACAGCGTTGGTAAGCGAATTGTCTCGTATTTCTACAGACACACAGTTTGCTGGGGTTGATATTCTGACTGGTGGCTTCTCCGCAAAATTCCTGGTTGGTGCAAACGGTGGACAGACTATCTCTGTAAACCTGTCACGTTCAGGTGGATTCGGAGCCTCTGGTTTGGGTGTGGGTACTGTTTCAGTATCGTCTGTGACTGGTGCTTCTGCAGCATTAACGGCGGTTGATACAGCGATTTCTGCAATTGGTGCGCAGCGTGCATCACTAGGTGCCTTGCAAAACCGCTTCCAATCGACTATTCGTAACTTAAGCAGCATTTCTGAGAACCTGTCAGGCGCACGTTCACGTATTCGTGATACTGACTTTGCCGCAGAAACTGCCGAATTAACACGAAATCAGATTATTCAGCAGGCGTCTGTTTCTGTACTGAGCCAGGCTAACCAGCGCCCACAAACAGCGTTGTCGCTGCTGGGCTAAGTTAGCTAACCGGAACATTCCGGTATAAGAGTTAAGATGGTAAACGGGCATCTGCTATAAGCAGGCCCGTTTTGGCGTTTGTAATCAGGGGGTTAATTGTGGAAATTTCAACGTCACAAATTGGCCAGAATTTTGCTGGTATTAATAGCAATAGCGCAAACGAGGTCAAAAACGAGCGATCGTTAAGCCAGACGCGTATTGAGGAAAATCTAAACCAGCGAAACCTGGAAAAAAATAGCACGCCTTCAGCAGAAGATATTCAAGCTAATTCTGATTCTGCCGATAACTTTCAGAGAGAGGGGCGTAGCCAGGATCTGGATGTCGCGGTTCAGGAAATACAGTCATTTTTGCAGGTACAAAACCGCAATCTGGCGTTTTCCATTGACGACGATACCAAGCGGTCTGTGGTAACGGTAAAAGATTCTTCATCAGGTGATGTCATCAGACAAATTCCATCAGATGAGGTGTTGAGGCTTGCGGAACGTATAAAAGATCTCCAACAAGACATCGGAAGTAGTGTGGGGGTGCTTTTAAACAATAAAGTGTAGAGGTGAATTATGACAATTCAATCGTTAGGTGTTGGTTCTGGGCTTGCGCTTGACGACCTGGTGTCGCAATTGCTCGATGCAGAGCGTGCGCCAAAAGAAGAGCGACTGAACGCCAAAGAAGAAAAGATCGAAGCTGAAATTTCCGCTTTGGGGCAAATAAAGTCTAAATTGTCTGATTTCAAAGATACGCTTGATGAAATGCGCCGTGATTCCGATATCAACGGCCGCGAGCCTACTATTACCCATCCCAATGAAGATTCCGAGATCTTTACAGCGGAAGCAGCAAACTCCGCATTACGCGGTTCCTATGAAATTGCAGTATCACAACTGGCCTCTGGCAGTCGCTTCGAAACAGCCGATGCGGATTTTGCCGCCAGCACTGACAAAGTGTTAACGGACGCGGCTGGCGATGCCACCATGACGTTCAAAATAGATAGCACTGGCGACAGCTTCACTATTACTGTTAGGCAGAATATGTCGTTAGCGGAATTGCGCGAAGAAATTAATAATCACAGTGATAACTTCGGTGTTAATGCCAACATCATTGATACGGGTACTGCCGCTGGTGGCGCTAAACTGGTGTTCTCGTCTACCGTAACCGGTGCGGGCAATGATTTAAAAATCGTTAATGATGGCAACCGCGCGGAGCTCGATAAATTAACGACTACCGATTCTGCAGAAACGGCCACCTATCTGACTGCTATTAAGTCGGCGTCTAATGCGAAGGCTACTATTGATGGTATTGCGGTAGAAAGTGACACCAACAATTTTGAAAATACCATTCAAAACGTATCGTTTGAGGCTACTAAGGAATCCCCGTTTGATGTTGACGGCATTACGCGTTTAACGTCAACGCTGGAAATTGGTTACGACAAAGAAGGTCTCGATAAAAAAATCCGTGATTTTGTTGATAATTACAACAAAATTATTACGGATATCAAATCCCTGACCCGTTACGGTGAATCTGAGCTGGAAGAAGATGGCGCGTTAGCAGGTGATTCACTGCTCAGAGGTATCAGTGGGGCGCTGGCAGGTGTGGTTGGTTCGAGAGTGGATTCCTCGTCGCTGGGCAGCTTGTTTGCACTGGGCATTGAACTGACGTCAGATGGCAAGCTCGAAATCGGTAGTCTGGACTTTGGTTTGGGTTCCGGTGAAGAGCGTTTAAGTGATGCGATTGATGATAATTTTGATGAAATTGCAAAACTGTTTACCGACGAAAACCAGGGTATTGCCACGCGTTTATATGAGATCACCAAAGAATACACGTCTTTCAGCGGATTGATTAGTTTGCGCGAGCGTTCAGCGAAAGATGACCGCGATCAGCTTAATGATGATAGAGAACGCTTTGAACTACGCATGTCAAATTACGAACAAATTTTACGTGACAAATATCTCAACCTGGACCAAACCGTAGCCAAGCTAAACCAAACCGGTTCAGCGTTGTTAGCGGCACTGGGTTAATGCGAATTTTTAGGAGTTAACATGGCACTTACCGGCATTAATGCTTATCGGAAAGGCAACCTCAAACAAGATATTGCAACCGCGGATCCTCACAAATTAACCCTGATGTTAATGCAGGGCGCGTTAGACAGGATTGCCTATGCCAAAGGCGCAATGGAGCGACGTGAGTTTGAACAAAAATCACAGCTGATTTCGCGGGTGTCTGCCATTATCATGAATTTACGCGATACGCTGGATTTAAAATTGGGTGGCGAGACAGCTGAAAACCTGTATGCCCTCTACGATTACATGTTAGACCGACTCAATGAAGCGCATGTAAAGAATAGCTTGCAGTTGCTGGATGAAGTGACTAACCTGCTTACTCCTATTCGCGACGCCTGGGTTCAAATTCCTGAAGAAGCCAAACAGGAAGCTTTCGAAGCGCAGCGTCAAAAACGTGAAGCTGTGTGAATATCGACCAATTAAATCATGCATTAACGCCGGATAACTTACGAGCGTTAAATCAGCAAATCAGCGAGTGTCTGCTCGCTGATTCTCCCGACAAGTACCAACAGTTCAATACTCTCATCAATGAGCGCGATCAGCTTATCCATTCAATTCTTGGCCAGCTCGACAACGCGACAGCGAAACAATTTGCCCAACAGGAAATGGTTGTTAACGACAATCTGAAGAATATGGCGCAAACCTTGCTAAAGTCAGCTAAGGACGATGTTAGCCAGTTTATTCGCAGTCAAACAGCGATCAAAAAGTATAAATAAGCGGCATTTAGCCGGGATTTAACGACATTAAATAGCTTTTTAACTGCATACTGACTATATTTGCTTTGGAAATGGCTACTTAAGCATTTGTATTCCATACGTTTTCGTTTAAGTGATTACAACGCGAGACCATGGCATGCAATTTCAGGTGTGTAATTGTGAAGAGGGCGACAACTTATTGACGCTGTGTCAGGGGTACTGACACCCTTCGCATCGATGCGGGGCGCTTATTCTGCCAGTGCATTGACAATAAATAAGAACGGTGAAGACATGAATGTGTTTGATAATCGTACCATACTGATCACGGGTGGAACTGGCTCATTTGGCAAACGTTTTGTCAGTTATTTGCTGGCTGAAGCCAAACCAAAGCGAGTCATCATTTACTCCCGCGACGAACTCAAACAGTTTGAAATGCAGCAGCAGTTCAATGCGCCATGTATGCGGTACTTTATTGGTGACGTGCGCGACAATGAGCGCCTTAAAATTGCCATGAAGGGCGTTGATTATGTGGTACATGCCGCAGCGCTTAAACAAGTACCGGCCGCCGAATACAACCCAAATGAGTGTATTAAAACGAATATCAATGGCGCACAGAATGTGATTGATGCGTCAATTGCAAACGACGTGTCCCGCGTTATCGCCCTGTCTACCGACAAGGCTGCCAACCCGGTAAACCTGTACGGAGCCACTAAACTGGCTTCCGATAAACTGTTTGTTGCAGCTAATAATATCTCTGGCGCCACAGGGCCGCGCTTCTCAGTAGTTCGCTATGGCAATGTGGTAGGCTCCAGAGGCTCGGTAGTGCCTTTCTTCAGAAAACTGTTGCGCGATGGCTGTGACGAATTACCTGTTACGCACCCTGAAATGACCCGTTTTTGGATCACCCTGGACGAGGGGGTGGAATTTGTGGTGAAGAATTTCTCGCGCATGCAAGGCGGTGAAATTTTTGTTCCCAAAATTCCTTCTATCCGGATCACCGATCTGGTGACAGCCATGAGTGGTAAACCCGACTACAAGGTAGTAGGTATTCGTCCGGGCGAAAAACTGCACGAAGTGATGGTGCCAGAAGAAATGGCACACCATACCATTGAATTTGACGATCACTATGTGATTGCGCCTGCCATTATCTTTTTCGATAAAAACGTGAATTACAAAGTGAATAAGTTGCAAGAAAAGGGTAAGCCGGTAACCGACAAATTTGAGTATCACTCGGGCACCAACCCGCACTTTTTATCGGTGGAAGAATTACAGGCGCTGGATAAGAGTACCTTATGATCCCCTATGGCAAGCACAGCATATTCGACGATGATATTGAAGCGGTAACCCAGGTTCTGGAAAACGGCTTTTTGACTCAGGGAGAACAGGTTCCCCTGTTTGAGAATGCGTTGTGCGAAACTACTGGTGCGACATATGCCGTGGCGTGCAATAGCGCTACGTCAGGGTTGCACATTGCCTGTTTGGCTGCCGGTGTAACGGCATCCGATGTAGTGTGGACGGTACCTAACTCGTTTGCTGCATCGGCAAATTGCGCCCGTTACTGTGGCGCAGAAATCGATTTCGTCGATATCGACCCGGTTACCCGGAACATCTGTGTTAATGCGCTGATTGACAAGTTGCACCTGGCCGTTGCTCAGCAACGTATTCCCAAAGTATTGATTGTGGTGCATTTTGCTGGAAGTAGCTGTGATATGGCGGCGATTGCAGCAGTAACTGAACCCTTCGGGATAGTGTTAATCGAAGATGCCGCTCATGCGCTTGGGGCTTGTGATGCTATCGGCAATAAAGTGGGTGCGTGTAAATATTCCGCTATGACAGTGTTGAGTTTTCATCCGGTAAAATCGATTACCAGTGCAGAAGGTGGCGCGGTAATGACTAACGATGAAGATCTGGCGAATGCGGCAAGGCGTTTTGCTTGCCATGGTATTACCCGCGATCCTCAGGTGTTTGACGCTGCCCATCGCAATGAACCCTGGTTCTATGCGCAGATTGACTTGGGTTACAACTACCGCTTAAGCGATCTGCACGCGGCGCTGGGGCGGTCTCAACTGAACCGGTTAGCAGCGTTTGTTGAGGCGCGAAGAGCATTGGCAAAAGTGTACGATGACGCCTTGCAATCGTTGCCGTTAAAACGGCCAGTGCTGGATATGAACAGTGCCTGGCACGTGTATACCATAGAACTTATTGGGCATGACCGCACTGAAGTATTTACGGCGTTACGGGAACGCGGTATCGGCGTTAATGTTCATTATATTCCCATTCATTTGCATCCTTACTATCAGCGTCTTGGCTTTAAAGCCGGCCAGTTTCCGCACGCTGAACACTATTACCAGAATGCCATTACACTGCCTTTATTTCCTGCCTTAACAGCCGATAACCAACAGGAGGTTATCCGACAGTTAACAGAGGTACTGAGGTGAAGATTGCAGTTATTCCTGCCCGCGGAGGCAGTAAACGAATTAAAGGCAAAAATATCCGTGCATTTGCGGGTAAGCCCCTGATCAGTTATTCAATCCGTGCTGCACGTCAAACCGGCCTGTTTGACGCTATAGTAGTTTCAACCGATTCCAACGACATCGCAGACATTGCGCTTGCGAGCGGTGCGTCTGATATTATTCTGCGACCAGCCGAACTGGCGGATGACTTTACCGGCACCACACCCGTTGTGCAGCATGCTATCCGCACTTTCGAGCAACCCGCTGAACTGGTGTGTTGTATTTATGCTACTGCGCCATTTTTATCGCCCGCTTCGCTGATTGAAGGATGCCAAAAGCTCAGTCTGGCTTCCGATATGCAGTACGCATTTTCCGTGACAACCTTTGATTTTCCAATTCAGCGCGCAATTAGAATGGATGGGCAAGGGGTATCGCCGGTAGACAAGGCGCAAATCGGTAAACGCTCTCAGGATCTGGAAACACTGTATCACGATGCTGGTCAGTTCTATTGGGGGCGCCGAGACGCCTGGCTTGCTCATCATCCTATGTTCAGTCCGCAGAGTATTCCTGTGGTATTGCCGCATTATTTGGTGCAGGATATTGATACAGAAGAAGATTGGGTACGCGCTGAGCTGATGTACAAAGCCTACCAGGAACAAATAAACCATGACTGAACAGCAGATCCCGTCGTCCATCATGATTGGCGACCGAGCTATCGGTAGCCAGCAACCGCCCTTTATTATTGCCGAGTTAAGCGGCAACCACAGCCAATCACTGGATACGGCAAAAGCCATGGTTAAAGCAGCAGCTGAATGTGGTGCTCACGCTATTAAACTGCAAACCTACACGGCGGACAGCATGACGCTGGACGTACAGGAAAAGGGCTTTGTTATTGAAGAGCAGGACAGCCTGTGGCACGGCGCCAGTTTATACAGTTTGTACCAAAAGGCAGCAACACCCTACGAATGGCACGCCGAGTTATTTTCGCTGGCCAATTCGTTAGGCATGCTGGCGTTTAGTTCGCCATTTGATGAGCATGCTGTGGATTTTCTCGACAGCCTGAACGTACCTTGTTTTAAGATCGCGTCGTTCGAACTCACAGATATCCCGTTGATCCGCAAAGCCGCTAGCAAAGGTAAGCCGTTAATCATGTCTACTGGAATGGCTACGCTCAGTGAAATTGAATTGGCAGTAAATACCGCGCGTGCAGCAGGTTGCCAGGATATTATTCTGTTAAAGTGCACCAGCACGTATCCTGCTGAAGCGGCAAATACCAATTTAGTTACCATTCCGCATTTGCGTTCAGCATTTGGTTGTCAGGTAGGCTTAAGTGACCATACCGGGGGCATTGGTGCCGCGGTAGCTTCAGTGGCGCTGGGGGCTACGGTAATCGAAAAGCATTTTGTACTGGATCGCAACGGCGGCGGGGTGGATGCGGCGTTTTCTTTAGAACCGTCTGAGCTCAGTGCGCTGGTGGTTGAGTCACAACGCGCCTGGCAGGCACTGGGGCAGGTATGTTATGGCGGGAGCCGGGCGGAAGAGAAGTCTAAACAATATCGTCGTTCCATTTATGCAAGCACTGACATCAAACCTGGAGAAGCGTTTGGGCCGGATAATTTGAAAATAGTACGGCCTGCTTTTGGGTTGGCGCCGAAACACTGGGATACCGTGCAAGGCAAGCAGGCAATGGGGTTTATCGCGAAAGGCACCGCGTTGTCGTGGGAGCATATCGCCCCATGAAGTTGTTGTTTTGCGCAGGCGGCTCTGCCGCAAGCGGCATCGGCCATATCATGCGCTGCCAGGCACTTGCACAAGTTGCCGACGCTCAGCATGTCGAAAGTGTATTCTGGCTGACTAAAACAGCTAAAGAACTGGCTTTATCGCGCCACGATTGGGTGGGCACCATCCTTGAAGCCAGCGACGATCAAATTCATCTGGCACAGAGTATTATTGACTACTGCCGTACCGAATTGCCAGTGGCCATTGTGATCGACGGATATGCTTACACCGAGAGGTTTATTCAGCAGTTATCTGATCTGCCTGTACCCTTGGTGATGTTTGACGATATTCAGCAAGCAGGGTGGCAAGCTGCGGATGTGATTTGTAATCCCGCAGGGGAACATCTGCGTGCGAACTACATGCAGGGTAACCCGGGTGCGACCTTGTGTCTTGGACCTGAATTTCGACTATTGCGACGCGAATTTACGACCGGTTTTACCCTGCCTTTGGCACAGCGGGTGAGCCTTACCATCAATATGGGCGGCAGCGATCCATTTGAATTAACACTTCCCGTTTTGGAAGCGATAACACAAGCGATACCTGACGCACCATTGCGCGTAGTAATGGGGCCGGGAGTCAGTCAGCATCAACGTCTCGCCTTACAGCATTTTGTGAAGAGCAGCCCCAGCGCCATTCAACTGATTGAAAATTGTCAGGACATGGCGGATGTATGGAATAATGCCCGGTTAGCCATTGCCGCCGCAGGCGGAAGTCAGTTTGAACTGGCGGCTTGTCACACTCCCTCGCTATTGCTCTGCGTTGCTGAGAATCAGCGCTCCGCCACGCAGCAGGCTGCCGAGCAGGGCTGGTGTGAGGTGTTCGATTTTACCGGGGCGCAACCACTGCGTGAACTTGCTGAACGCGCTGCCATTTTGTGGGCTAATCAGGCAGCGTTGAATAATATGCATCAACGCGCAGCGGCATTTGCGTTTACTGAAGGCGCGTTTAACGTGCTGGATGCCATTGCGCAACACAGGCAACGTCATGCGTAGTGAAACACCCGTAAATCAGTGGGAATTCAGCGCTTATCAGGTGTCCCTGCAGCCAATTGCCCAGGTGCATCAGATGCAAATGCGCGCATGGCGGAATCAGCCGGAAATTCGCCAACAAATGCTGGATACTGCGCTGATTTCAGAAGAGCAGCAGCTCGCTTGGTTTAAAAAGGCCAGTTACGATCCCAAACAATTGCACTGGATTGTACAGTTCCGTGACAGACTGATTGGGGTAACCAATGTAAAATCCCTGGAGATGGGCAAGTCCGCCGCGCAAGCCAGTGTGCTTGAACCGGGGTTATATATTGGCGATCACACCTATCAGAACAATATTATCGCGTTTGCGCCATCCCTTGCCATGTATGACTTTTGCTTTGCGCACTTTCGCGTGCAGCAGTTTCGCGCCGTTGTGAAATCGTCGAATACTCAGGCAATGAAATACAATGAAAAGTTGGGGTATCAGATTATCAGTCAGGGCGATGTGTGTGTGCTGGAACTCAATTATAATCAGTATACAGAGCAGACCGCGATACTTCGTCAGCTTCTCTCGCGGGAACGCAAAGCAACCAACGTTAAGAGGTAATTATGGATAATCAGCAGAAATTGCAGCAAGCGTTCACCGTTGCGCTGGGTGTGCAGCCTGACGCAGTCACCGACTCACTGCAATACAACACAATTCCTGAGTGGGACTCAACCGCACATATGATCCTCATTGCGGAGTTGGAAAATGTTTTTGATGTGATGCTCGATACCGACGACATCATTGATATGAGTTCCGTTAAACAAGCCAAAGTGATATTGCAAAAATATGACATCAACTTTGCCTAAAGGCGCATTACATCATTCTACCGTACTGATCACTGGTGCAACAGGTGGAATAGGACGGGCAGTCGTTGCCCGTTGTGTGGCGCAGGGCGCAACGGTACTGGCTGCCGGGCGCGATGAAGAAGCGCTTGTCGCGCTGTGTAAAATAGCAGGCAAAAGCGTACATCCCCTCGTTTACGACATTACTAACGAGCAGGCGGTAAAAGACGCGTTCCGGGATATTCAGAAAAAGGTATCAGACGGCCTCATACCACCCTTGTACGGCTTGGTGAATAATGCCGGTGTGATGATGGAATCGCCGTTGTCGGTAACCAGCATGGACAAATTGAAACTCCAGCTAAACGTTAACTTTTTGGCACCGTATCAGCATATGCAATATGCCGCCCGGCTGATGAGTAGATTGCGCAAAGGCAGCATAGTGAATGTTGTTTCCATGGTGTCGGAGCAAGGCAGTGCCGGTATGAGTGCCTATGCCGCAAGCAAGGCTGCACTAACGGGGGCGACTAAGTCACTCGCCAAAGAACTGAGCCCGGTTGGAATTAGAGTAAACGCGGTAGCTCCGGGGTTTATTGAAACACCGCTCACCGACCATTACGAAGCGGATGCGCGCAAAAAAGTACTGCAACGAGCCGTGATGCAGCGTGCGGGAAAACCTGAAGAAGTAGCGGATGCGATAGTGTATTTGTTGTCTTCTCAGTCTTCCTATACAACCGGACATATTCTGCCGGTAGATGGGATGTTTACGCCGTGAACAAGCATCAGCAGACTGCCATTCCCTTTATCGGGGCACATCAGCACAGTGCTAAAACAGCACTGTTTGATGATGAGCAGTCGGTTAGCTATCGCACGCTTACTGAAATGATTAATCAGCGTCGACAAACATGGTTATCTATGCAATTACCTCCGCGAGCGGTGGTCGTGCTGACTATCGACAACAGCATTGCCGGTGTGGTGGATTATCTGAGTGCGCTCAGTTTGGATTGGGTGGTGTTGTTACTCAATCCTGCCTGCGATGATCTTATTCTGCAACGGTATTGCGACGCATTGAGGCCACATGCTGTGATCCGTGATGGCGCACTAACGCTGCGTCACAGTGATGAGATTGCGGTCGATTGCAACCTGAGTATTTTGTTGTCAACGTCAGGTAGCACGGGAGCCGGCAAGTGTGTGGCTCTGTCGCAACGCAATTTGCTGGCAAATGCGGAATCGATTCTGGCATTTCTTCCGATTGAATCGGACGATATTACCCTTGCGACTATGCCGCTGAGCTACTCTTACGGGTTGTCGGTATTGCATACGCATTTATTGCGTGGCGCCAGTATTGGTTTCACCCGCTATACCGTGTTTGATAAGGCATTCTGGGAAAAAGTAAAAACCCTGCCGGTCCATTCTCTGGCCGGTGTGCCGTCGTTTTACGAAATGTTGCTGAGACTGCGCTTTACCCGCATGGAATTACCCGCGTTGCGTTATTTTACGCAGGCTGGGGGGAGACTGGCATCAACAGATGTAACCACCCTCGGAGAATATGCTCACACTAACCATAAACAGTTTTTCGTAATGTACGGACAAACTGAAGCGACTGCCAGGATAGCGTTCCTTGAACCACAGAAGGTATTGAAGAAACCGGATTCAATCGGACAGGCAATTCCTGGTGGCAGGCTCGAGATCAGAATGCAGAATAGCGATGCGGGTGAGCTTTACTACAAAGGCCAAAATGTGATGCTCGGTTATGTGGAATGCGCAGAACAACTGGCTGAGCTAAATCCCGAAGACTGGTTGGCTACAGGCGATCTGGCCTGGCAGGACGAAGAGGGTGATTTTTTTATAGTGGGCCGTATCAAGCGCATCATTAAAGTAGCAGGCGAGCGGGTTAATCTGGATGCATTGGAACAGTTTTACAGTGATGACGCTATGCAAGTTCGATGCGTAGGTGAAGACAATAAAGTTGTGTTTTTCGCGCTACAAAAGCATCTGGGAGCACTACAGGAGAAAATGGCAACACACCCATTATTGCCTGCAAGAAATCAAATGGTATCTGGCTTAGGCGAGTGGCCATTGTTATCCAATGGCAAACCCGACTATCAACAATTGGCTAACAGGGTATTAGGCCCGCAATAATTAGCGACTGGATTTGGTTATAAAGCATGTTAAAAAATATTAAGTTGCACGTTGAAGACAACGAAGCCGTACAAGCCGATTTGGAAGCGCAGCTTGCCAGCCAGATACAGCTGCGCCTGAAAGAAAACATCCTTGCATTCCAAAGAAATATTCCCAATCTGGTGTCTTTTGTCAGAAATGCCGTGAGCCATAATATAGCGATTTTCTGTAATAAATTTGGTGAGCCAAATGTGGTTGATTACGGAACCGGACGAGTGTTATACGGTTTTCATCCCAAGCGCGAGGTGCAGCAACAAGTAGAACAATTTCTGACACATGCACCATGTGTTCAGCTCAGTGCTTCTGCAGCTGAAAATAACCAGACGCAGTGGGATGGCGTTCAGCAATGGCTGTCATATCCGCCGCTTCCGCAGTGTGTCGATGTAATGGTGGTGCTGGGAGTTGGCCTGGGTGAGCACATTAAATTATTGCTACAAACCGCGCAGATCAAAAATCTGATTATTTATGAACCTGAGGCACAGTATTTTTCCTGTTCATGCATGATCAGCAGTTGGAAAGAGATTTTTTCACTGGCTCAGCAAAAAGGCACTGCACTGTTCATTCAACTGGAAAAAGATGGCCGTGATATCCCGGCCGACATCAGTGAATTGCGTGAACATGTTGATTTTGATGAATTCTATTTATATCAACACTATAACAGTCCAGTGTTTAACATGGTATCGCGCAAGCTAAGAGAACGAGGCTGGCAGGAAAACCTCACTCATGGGTTGCCCATTCAAGCCGTATTTAAGCGTGACGAATTTGAACCACTTTGGCTACAGTCAGCAGACATTGACAAATTAACACCTGCGGTGGAAAAAAATGCCCGTTTTCAGCTTAATCTTGCTGCGTTTGAACATTATTTCCCAGATATATATCAGCAGTTTAAAGATTATTCACCGTCAAACTGGCAGACCGTTTTAAGCGCTGAGGAGGAATGTAATCTTCTCAGTAAATCCAGCATGCACACTTGGTACGGCGAGTCACCCAAATCAGAATCTGCCGTGGCATATAGTGCCTATGCCTCGCACCCCAACAGGGATGGTTTGGTATTGGGCTACAACGGCACTAAATTACGTCATTATCTGCACTATAAAATGGTACTTGAGAGCGAGGCGCTGTTGCGCTCGATTAGTGAAAAGAACGGCGCACTGCCAGATACTATTAAGTCTCTGATTATGTTCGGTTTGGGAGCGGGTTATCAACTTGAGTCTCTGTTAGATAATCACCAGGTTGAAAAATTGTTTCTGTGCGAGCCAAATCGAGATTTTTTTTATGCGTCTCTGCATGCTATTGATTGGGCCGGTATTCTTAAAAAGACGGATGATGCTGGCTATCGAATCTATATCAATATTGGTGACGACGGCGCGAATTTGTTTCGCGACCTATTGAGTCAGTTTTATGCCATAGGCCCCTATAATCTGGCACAGACGTATTTTTATCAGGCCTACTATAACGCAGAATTAAACCAGGCTATCTCTCAATTGCGTGAACAGTTGCAGGTTGTTATCGCGATGGGGGAGTACTTTGACCACGCATATTACGGTATAAATCAAACGGTGGAGGGGATCAGTCGGGGTTATCCTCATCTGCTGAAAAATGCCGCGCAGTTGATATCTGCTGACCAAAAAGAATGTCCGGTTTTTCTTGTAGGCAATGGACCATCTCTGGATTATTCCATAGAAGTAATCAAGGAAAATCGCGATAGTGTGATTGTTGTGAGTTGTGGTACGGCACTACAGACTTTGCATCGACACGGCATTGTGCCCGATTATCACGCCGAGATTGAGCAGAATCGTTCTACCTACGATTGGGCCGTGCGATTGGGCAATAAAGAATACCTGAAACAAATTACGCTGCTTTCGTGCAACGGCATTCATCCTGATACCTGTGAGTTGTATAAATCGACGATGGTCGCATTCAAAGAAGGCGAGTCATCCACTTCGTCAAACCTGAATTTGTTAGAACAGTCGAAATATGCGCAATTGAGTTTTGCCTTTCCTACGGTTAGTAACTTCGCTCTGAACTTGTTTACCTTACTCGGATTTAAACAACTTTATTTGTTTGGTATCGATTTGGGATTCATTGACAAATCGCATCACCACTCGAAGTCGTCGGGATATTACGACGAGCAGGGGAATCCGCTGTACGATTACGAGGAGAAAAACAACACAGGGTTAATCGTGCCGGGCAATTTTGTGCCTAAAGTCAGTACAAAGCACGAATTTAAAGTATCCAAAATGCTGTTGGAAGACTTACTTAGGAATTATAAAGGGGATTGTTACAACACCAGCAATGGTGCCCGTATTAATTACTCCCAGCCATTGCCTATCGAAAACGTATTGGTGTTGTCTACACCTGCGCTGAAGGTTGCGGCCATGACTAGTATGGAAGAAAAGGCGTTTTCGCCGATCCAGGCAGCGAATTACAAAGAGGACTTTAGTCAGCGTTATCAATCGGTTATTACACGTCGAGAATTAGCCAAAATGGCAGAACATATCGAATCCACACGAAGTGGTGAACAGGATATTCCATGGTTAGTAGAGCGACTAAAAAATCAACTTTTTTCATCCTACGCTAAAGGCCGGTCTTTATTGTTTTACTACCTGTACGGCACGATTAACTTCGCCAATGCGTTTTTGTTAAAAGTCGATGCAGCAGAAAATAATGAAGACGCTGTGAAAGAGGCATTAGCAATTTTCAGTAAACGTTTTAATCAAATCGCCGCTAAGATCAATGCCAATGTGTTTGGCTTTGATATTACCTCATCGTTTGGCGGTTTGCGCGAACGGGAATATCTGCGAGCCCTGCCGGTTAAGCCTGTTATACCTCTGGTAAGACAGTTTTCCGGCCGTTGTTCGGGCGCTGAGTTTGATTATAGTAACTGGTTTGAAACCGTGACGGATTCGAATGCCCTGCTGTCTGCTCCTTCGGGCATCTATTGGGCTGATGAGCCGCGAGCACTTGATCAGGTTCAGCAACAACTTGCACCTGACAGTCGTTGGTTGCTTGCGATGGTCGGTCCGACATTGGACTGGAAGCCGGATGCTTCTGCTAAACACAGTTACAGTATGGTTGTCCCACTGCCGCATTTTGACGCAGATGCACCCGATATTTGCCTGGGTTTCAAACCGGTCATGAATCAGCGCATGTACGAAATTCAAATGAAAAAGTGCTTTTTAATGCGCGAAGATGCGCTGTGGTTTATCCCGCGTTTCAGCTTTGTGGCGGGAAACCGTGACGCATCATTGGCGTGGTTGTCTGAGTTGGTGGAACAATTACCCGCGTGGGATAATTTTATATTGTATCCCGGTTATCTTGCCATTCCACGGGACCCCAATCATCCCGCTATTCGGGATGCGCTGGGCGGGCGAGCTGAATGGGTACAGGAGCCCTTGAGTGCTGAACATCTACTCGGGGAAACCGTAACGCAAAAAGAGTTTTTCAACTTAAAGCGCACCTTCCACAAGGACTAAGGCAGATGAATGTTTTGGCGTATTACAATAATGATTGTGGATTAAGGTTAGGAAACCGGTTCCTATGACGATTGCAGAAGACTATCAGAGTGCGCTGAATGCGTTATTGGATGAGCCGGTTTATGGCTTATCTCAGTCTGAAAAGAAGACCCGATTACAATCGGTGTTTGCGCTATTGCATCAGCATCATAGTCAGCATTGCACGCCATACCACAATATGTTCAGACAGCCGGTTTCCCATAATACACCCTTGGAGCAATTGCCGTTCATGGCTGTGCGTTTGTTTAAGCTGTTTGCGCTTAAAAGTGTGCCGGATAACGACGTTGTGAAGTGTTTGATGTCGTCAGGTACCAGTGGGCAGGTGCCGTCGAGGATCTTCCTCGACAGCCTGACCAGTCGCATGCAATCCAAAGCACTGGTGAAAATTCTTCAACAGTTTTTAGGCAAACAGCGACTACCCATGCTGATTATTGATAGTCCTGACGTCAAAGGCGCAGATGGAAAGCTCAATGCCAGAGCAGCCGGCATTCAGGGGTTGGCGATGTTTGGCCGCGACCATACTTACGCGCTAAACCCGGATATGACCCTCAATTCTGACGCGATATCTGCGTTTTGCCAACGCTACCAGGACCAGCCAGTATTGGTATTCGGCTTTACCTTTATGGTATGGCAACATTTCGTCAGCGCACTAAAAACGTCAGGTATAACGGTACATTTACCTCATGCACATTTGTTTCACAGTGGTGGATGGAAAAAACTGGAAGCGCAGAAGGTCAGTAATGAGACGTTTAAACAACAACTTCTTGCTGTGGCAGGAATATCTGCTGTAACCAACTTTTATGGTATGGCTGAACAAGTTGGCTCGGTTTTTATGGAGTGTGAGCAGGGAATGCTACATGCTCCGGTTACTGCAGAGGTATTAATTAGAAACCCCTATGATCTTTCATTAGTGAAAACAGGTGAATGCGGCCTGATCCAAGTACTGTCAACGTTACCGTATTCCTACCCGGGCTATAGCATTTTAACAGAGGACCGCGGGACCGTACACGGCGTGGACGATTGTATGTGTGGCCGGTCAGGCACCTATTTTACGGTGCAAGGGCGGTTGCCAAAAGTGGAAGTGCGCGGCTGCAGTGATACCAGCAGTTCGATGGGCTCAGGAGCGTAGTAATGGATAAGCATAATCTGTTCGATAGTGTGCTACCTGCGTCATCGTCTTTGAATGACCTTGTAACACATCCGCCGATGCCAGTGGCGTCACAATCGATACTCAATTTCATTCAGGCGTTGTCAGACACATTATTGAAAGACCCTGCAAGTCGTGCGTTTCCCGATATTGTCGCACTTGGATTTTGGCTGAGAGATGGCAACATTAAACAACTGGTGAAGCAGATAAACGGTTATGGTCAACAGGCATTAATTAAACCCGTCGGTACGGTAGTGCATTACACGCCAAACAATGTGGATACCATGTTTTTATACAGTTGGGTATGCGCGTTGTTAATGGGAAACCGAAATGTGGTGAGGCTAGGCAGTGCAGATAGCCCGGCAAAACATCTGTTGTTGGCCTGCTTGGAACGATTATTTTCGTTGCCGGAGTATTCTGATATTGCGCTTAGAAACCTGTTTGTTCAGGGCGCAAAAAGCGATGAAAGTAATCAAGCATTGGCTCAGATTGCAGACGCAAGGGTGTTGTGGGGCGGTGACAATAGCGTGTTAAGCATTAAGCAGTACGCCGCAAAGCCCCGATGCCGGGACATCAGTTTCGCTGACCGCTATTCGGCAGTGGTTATAAATGGTGACAAACTCACTGATGGTGAGCAGTTGAATACCTTGTGCGAGTTGCTCTGGCAGGATGCCAAACCCTATGCGCAGCAAGCCTGTTCATCTCCTCGTGTGCTGTTTTGGTTGGGCAACAAAAATCTGCAAAGTGAATTTGCTCGTGTGTTAAATCATCAAGCGTTAAGTGAAAATGCCAATCCTAACGAAGGTATTTCCAGAGTAAACGAGCACCTTGTAGTATCTCAGTGGTTACAATGTCAGTCGTTTGCCGACGCCCCGCTGGTAATGAACCGCGTGAGTGTTATACCGGTCCATCAGGTCAATACTGAAATGATGGTTATGCATTGTGGGGATGCGCTGTTTTACCTGCAATCTTTGGATAGTCTTGACGACCTTGCAAATTGTTTACCCGCCCGCGTGCAAACCCTTACCTATTGGGGGGTAGAACGCGATGCACTATTAAAGTTACTGGCCGAACCGTCGATACAAGGTGTAGATCGGTGCGTGTCGGTGGGTAAAGCGCTGACATTTTCACCAGAGTGGGATGGCTATCGATTATTAGTGTCTCTATCTCGTTATGTTCAACTGGACTGGGGTTAATGTTTCAAGCGTTAGCGTTTGCTTTTACTACACTGCTGATAAGTCTATGCCTGCTGCGTGCGGTAAAAACACTGCGCGGGCAGCGCGGTGCGTTAACTCAACAGATTTGTCTCGACGATCTGGTATGCCTGCTATTGCCGTCTGCGATCGTACTCTTTGTCCATGTTGTTAACTGGCCTGCATTTACGTTGATAGCTGTTGTTGTAATGGGATTGTACGGTGTGTTGGTGTGGCTGGACGCCGTGTTGTTTGTGCAGTATCGCATTGAAATTAATCGCCAGACGCTGGCTTGGTTTTTCACAGGTAGCAGAGGGCTGGCAAAAGGCTTGCCCCATTTACTTGCCCTGTTTTCACGTTTTCCGATCACGTTACTTATTCCGGTGGTTTGGTGTATGGCGATGGTCTCACTTATTGCTTCGACATTGCCGCTCAACGTGCTGGTTGTAAGCGTATTGCTCTCTACAGTGTGTCGCTGGCGCATTCAGGCGGGTATTGCCGAAGTGGGCGTATTGCTGGTTCTGATGGTGATGGTAATGAGCTGGCAACCTGATCTACCCTTGATAGCCATGGACATAGCTGGCAGTACGTTTCTTGGTGTCGTTGCGTTAATCGGCCTGATGATATTAATGCGCAAGTTGTTCGTGTCTCAGCACGAATTTTTAACTGCCCCCACTTTACTGTCCAATATTGTTGCCAGTGACGAGTTTGATGCACCCGAGGGATTTGCTGCTCGTACCGAGCATCAAAAATTCGTTTCAGCTGACACTCCACCCAAAGAAAAAAGCCGATACTTCGGACAATGTAAACAGGCGAACATTATTCTGGTAACTATGGAATCGCTGGGCTGTTATATCAATCCCTATATCAATCCTAACAGCGGACAGGGCGCACATTCCAGACTAGCAGAGCGACTTGCTGGTAATAGCTGGATGTCGAAACAGCATTTTAGCCTGTGTCCGAATACCACGGTATCAACCAATCAAATGTACACGGGGTTTTACTCGAATAATCCTTACAATAAGGCTGATTCGCTGTTTCCGGGCAAGTCACCCCAGCATATTTCACACTTGCAGAAGCACGGCTATAAAGCCTTATTTGTCGATAGTGCCGACACGGGTTTATACGATTATCATCGCTTACTGTCGCGGATTGGCTTTGATTGTGTTTGGGGTACCAAGGATATTCCGGCAAACGGATTACAGGCTGACTACCGCTTGTGGAATATGGTTGACGTGATTGCAGAGGAAGTCGCCGACACACCCTTTTTCTTGCACGTGATCAACGATCAGACCCACATGCCTTACGAAATTGTGGATAGCGCCCGTTTTAACCGCCATCGCGGTAATAGTCAAAAAGCCAAATATCTGAATGCAGTAGAAGAAGTTGATTTTATTCTTGATGAGTTTCTGCGTCGATTAGGTGACAAGCTGGACCTTAGCAATACCATCGTCGTGTTTACCGGCGATCACGGTGAATCCTTTGGTGAGTTTGGCTATAGCTTTCACAGCAACTCCGTGATCCTGCCACAGATACACGTCCCCTTTATGCTCAGTCACCCGAATTTACCCTCGAAAACACTTGAGCATTCGAGTCATTTTGACCTGTTTCCGACGTTTTTCGATTTACTGGGGATTGATTATGCCTACGATTGTCTGGGCAGCTCATTAGGCCTCGACGATCGCGAGTTTGCGTACTTTGCTCATTCCGCCACATTAAAAGGCAATTCCCCGGCAAACTTCGGATTTATTCGCGACGGCGAATTGTTATGGATGGATCGACTGTTCAATCAGGTCTCACTATTGGGCAGTGACCAGAATCGTAAGACGCTGGATACCAAAGAACAGGCCTATGCCAAAGCCTTGCTTTATCAGATGTTATCGGCCCGCGGAGTGATTCAAGCATGAATGGCATTACTACAACCGTATCCGGTTATGCTCCTTTTGTTGAGCGTGCACTTGCGACCGTTCATGAGCAAGGTATACAACTGGTTTCTCTGGATATTTTTGATACCCTGGTATACCGACGGGTGACAAGGCCTGCGGAAATATTCAAATACGCCTTTGAGCGTGTGCAATCTGCGCTATCGTTACCCATGACGGCAGCCGAATATTGTGAACTGCGCGTCAGTACTGAAGTGCGGGTCAAACGTGAAAGCACTCACGGTGAAGTGAGTTTAGAAACCATTATTGACGGGTTACCTTTCCAGCCAGAGGTGCGTGCTGAATTACTTGTGGCAGAACTCGCTACCGAAGCCGAATTCGGTTTTGTTAGCGAAGAAATGGTGCAATTGGTTGAAGCACTCTGTGACATGAATGTGCCTGTAGTGCTTATTTCAGATATGTATCTGAGCAAAACACAAATTCAACAAACCTTTTTTACGCACTATCCGCAGTTGTTGGCATTGCCATTATTTGTTTCCAGCGAATATCAGAAGAATAAAGCTTCGGGCACCTTGTTCCAATTTGTTCAGACGCAATACCAGATTGATTATGCTAATTGGTTGCATGTGGGTGATAACCGGGTTGCTGATCGGGACATGCCCGTAAAGTTAGGTATGCATGCAGAGTTACTGGGTAGTGCGTTGGAGCAGATCGCGATCCTTCGTCAGGAAGCGGGGCTATTCAGCACGCCGCAGCCTTTTAATGCTGCCCGGCTAATTGCCGGCACCTTGTATGTGCCAACCGGTGCGGGAACGGCGTTCTCCCTCGCAACATTTGTGTGGGGGCCGATATTACTGGCCTTTGCTGACTGGATCATCGACCAGGCCAGATCGTCAAACAGTCGCAGTATTCTGTGTCTGATGCGCGAAGCGGAAGTATTCGCCCCAATAGTTGAATGGCGACTGGCACATCGACAGGTTCAAGGCATCGCGGTCCACAAACTCTATGCGTCGCGTAAATCTACCTTTTGGCCTGCAATCGACGTGACGGCTGAGCAGTGGTTTGAAGATTTAGTGTATGTGCTTGTCCAGCGCCGGGGATACTCAGTAAGTGATTTCTATCGCGATTTTCGACTGCCACAGGATGACATTTATCATCAGTATGAAGCCGTCGCCATTCGCGATACTGACGGCGTGTTTCATCAGGGCATGAATTTACTGAAACTGCTTACTGACAAAGCCAGAGATAACAAAGCTGCAGTTGAAGCGTATATTAATGAGCAGCGTGCGCGATTTGTGCGTTATTACGAACACCACATTGGCACACCATTGTCTGAAAGTTGTGTGGTGGATCTGGGGAACGGCGGCACCATTCCTCATCACATTGAATGTATTCTCTGCTGTCAGAGCGCGGCTAACCTGTTGTTTTACAGTTCTGAGCGCATTTACCGCTACGCACAGAAAACCCATTTCAGCACCTTCATTGGTGCGCAATCTGATAGCCGCAACGTTCGTCAGTTGTTGTCGCGTTCACCCGAGTGTATCGAGCCGTTCCTGGTAGGCGATTGTGGTACGGTGACCGGCTATAGCGACGATGCCCATGCCACACCGGTTCAGGCTGACAGGATTGAAGAGAACAGTGCAAATGTGAAGGCGTTCCTGGCCGGATTACATGCCTATTTTTCGGTGCATCATCGTTATGATTTGCCAACTGCCACGGCAGATCAGGTGTTGCCTATCTTGTTTCGCTATTTACAACTGCCGTGTAAACCCGAAGCACAGTTGTTTACCGAACTGCTTCATCAGGATAACTTCGGTTCTAATCTGGCATATCCGATTATTACTGATGCCCAGTGTAAAGAAGTGGCTGAGTGGCCAATCGCTGATTTTTACCTGACGTTCAGCCAGTACCCCAAAATTAAAGTAGGTAAAATCCACTGGCCACAGGCGGTGATAACCCTGTGTGATGACAAGTTTTTGGCCCGCCAGTATGGATTGATGTCGATGGACACCGATACGGATGTGTTAAACCTGGTAGAGCGCATACTGGATCAACAGTGGCAATCCTTTTCGGTGTATGGCGCCGGATTGTTTTTCGAAAAACTGCTGCCTTATCTGAACAGATATAACCTGAATATTGAACATCTGATTGATCGAAAAGCGGATATCTCAGGGCCCTATGAAGTTGCCGGCTTTACTGTTAAACCGTTAAAACAGGCACTGGATGAAGGGTGCGGGAACATTCTTATTTCGTCTTTCGCGTTTAAGGAAGAGATCGCCCGTAATATTCACGAGCAATCTGTAGAACGTGGCCTGGGCAACCTCAATATTTTGAGTTTGTAGAACATAATTAACCGACCTACGCCGGAGCGTGAGATACCCATGAAACTGTCTGCTGATCATAGTTTGCCAATGGCACCTTACACAGATGCGCCCGTGTTCAGCGTGTTTAACGAACATGTTAAGGCATGCATGGCGAAACATTATTCCCCTGTCATGCTGGCCAATCCCAACGCGCAAGGCGACCAACATTTCTTGTGCGAGCAGCAGCATGTTGCTGATCTGTTTGGTTATCTGGAAACGTTAACCGGGCAGTGGCAGGCGCAACATGAACTGTATGTCACCGTAGCAAAATCCGCTAACGATCAGCTGGGACAACAAGCGTTGGAAAACCTGTTTTATCAGGCCGGGTTTCATTTGGATGCCCGGGAGTGGCTGCAACGCGACTATGCAGGGTTACAGGACAACCGGGCATTTGACACGACAACCTTTCGTCGAATCAAGAAAACAGGTCACCCGTTATGCACGCTGAACAACCTGTTGGCAGAGCGCGATTTGCACATGGACATGCTAAGGGAGTTCTCCTGTCGTTCAGATGCACATGTATTCCGTTATGCTTTTGCACAGCATTTTATTCGCCCCGGAGACAGGTTACTGGATTGTGCCTGTGGCCTGGGGTACGGCAGTTATCTGATGTCACTGAATGACCGCCTGAACAACATTACTGCGGTTGATATTTGTAGTGAAAGTGTGAGTTACGCCAATCAGGTCTATGGTCATGGCAAACTGCATTATGAAACGCTGGATATTGATTGTTATGCGGATACGCAGTTTGAACCCTTCGATCTGATCACGTCGTTTGAAACCATTGAACACGTAAAAGACTATCACTCATTCTTCAAACTGTGTTTGCGTAGCTTGAAGCCGGATGGCAGGGTAATTGCCAGCGTGCCGTATATGTGGGTGGATGAGACCGGCAAAGATCCCAATCCCTATCACTTTCACGAATTCGACTGGAAAAAGTTTGCTGCCTTATTTGCTGAATACGGTTTTGTGATTGAAGCACGCTATCATCAAACTGCACCGGGTGGGTTTAAATTAACCTCAACACCGCGACGGTTCGACAAATCCTCGGTAGACGCCGGGGAAATTGAAACAGAGTGGCTGGTGGTGGTCGCGACGCCGGATCTTACTCACCCGCTGTGGCAGTCTCAGCAGTCGTTAGCATACAGCAACCCACAATACCCACAGGCTTCATTACCTGCCTATGTGGACTTTGACGCGGGTTATCACAATCCCTGGTTACACCGTCAGCTGGTTCAGGTTGGCCAACGCATAGAAGATGCCGATATTCGTCGTCGCTACGTGGAGTCGCTGTTAGCCAGCGGGGCAAAAGATCACTGTCTGTTGTTAACCATTCAGGGTTATTCACTGGATGCTAACTCTACCAAAATCAATGCCTGGCTGGATTCAGCTGAAACGGCGTTGGATCAGTTCGAGAGTGATACAGAACGTCATCCTTTTGCAATACGCTGGTTAGTCTCACTGGCGTATCTGAGCGCTATCAAGTGTTACGAGCAAGGCGATTTTTTACGGGCAAAGGGATTATTTCAACGCGTTCTGGATGCAAATTGCAGCGCGTTCTGCCCGGTGCTCAATGTCAAAGCGGTAGAGGCCTGCTTTGCATTGGCAAAAATCGCCCTTTACGAAGATCAGCGTGAACAAGCCGCAGCCATACTGAATACGGGTAAACACCTGGTATTTGAAGCAACGGCGGTATTTAAACAGGCCGTTGAACAACAGCAGGATCAGATTGGCGAATTCCTTTGGTCGGAAATGGCCGAGCTTTTCGATGCTGGCGCATTACTCAATAAGATGGCGATAGCTTTGTCTCACAATCAAAGTACGTCTCACATTTTGCGTCAGGCTGCTGAATGGGAGCAGAACAAACGGTTTGGCTTGTTTAACCTGGTCGAAAAATACCGTAAGTCATCCGATCTTACGGTGCAAGCTGACATGCAACTGGTGGCGCAATCCTTTGTCAATAAGCTGGTGGCGAAGGCGATGAATTTAGCACGCCGTGACAACATCCACATTTGGGGTACCGGAGTGGTTGCGCAGAAGGTCGGTGAGGCACTGGCTAAAAAAGGGGTGAAGGTGAGTGGATTTATTGATTCACAGGCACGAGCCGGGCAGCAGTTTGCAGGTTTACCCGTTATTACTCCGGCTGACTTTGACACAGATTCCGCCGCCCAGGTTATTCTGACGTCGGTGGGATCGTCTGCACAACTCGCCGAGCCGCTCGAAGAGCAGGGTGTCGCTTGCGTGTATCTTGCCTGAACATTTATGACGGTGAGTAAATGAAAAAACAACAGGTTGCCGTTATCGGTACAGGTAGCAGCGCAGAGCAATACCTGAGTACGGTCGATGTATCTTGCGATTTCACTTTTTTCAATTCATCCGGGCAAGGTGAGTTTCGTGGTCAGTCGGTACAGGCACTATCTTCGCTCAGGTGCGATGCTTTCGATAGCATTGTCATCGCTGTCTATGATTATGGCGAACTGTTGCCACTCATTAATGGCGTGGAAGATGCCAGATTACATTGGTTTGACGCCAAAAAAAGCGAATTAATGTATTTGACAGATCCGTATTTTGACAACCCTCAGGCCTGTCTGGATAACAGAAGCGTGCTAACGGTGATATACGATATGCGGGTCGCGCCACCGACGTTTGATTTCCTGGTATTTCTGGTGAAATGCAGATTGGTTGCCAATGAGCGAAAACTAGCGCGACTTAAAGTAATTATTGCACCAGGCGACAATAATGGCTTCAGAGCCAATATTGATTTCTTCTCGGTTAGTGAGATGAACTTCCGTGTTACTCACTTACTGTTACCTCTGGTTAAACTGGTCGACCCGACTGCGGATTTACACCTTGTAGGCAATCGGGCTGAGGCAAGAAAATTATTTCAATCCGCAGAATTTTGCTATCCCGAAAATCACAACTTCGTCAATCCGGTTGCAAAACATCACTACTTCGAATTATTTCGGTTCATGGATGCTGATATTGAACATCGTATTGTCGAACCGTCAGAAATTTGTCGACGTCAGTTGATAGAATGGCTTTCTACGCGCGATGTTGTTCGGGATAAGCTTGTAACGATCACATTACGGGAGTCTGACGCGCACACAGGCCGAAACAGTCAGGTTGAAATCTGGCGGGAAGTTGCCAGCAGGTTAGTTAATTCAGGATACGATGTTGTAGTGGTCCGTGATACTGCTAAAGCATTGATTCCGCTTGACTGGGACGGGGTTGTTGAATGCCCTTTGGCTGCTGTCGATGTTGAAATGAGAGCTGCGCTTTATGATCTTTCCTGGTTGAATCTGGCCATCAGCAGTGGGCCTTTGGCGCTCTGTCTGCTTATGAAGCAATGTCGATATATTTTGTTTGGCATGTATAATGCTAGTTGCACATCAAATACTTATGAACATCTCGAACGTATTGGATTTGCTAAAGACTGCGATCAAATCAAAGGTGGCGGGGATGGGCAATTTATCTGTTGGAACGACGTGACCGCAGAAAATGTACTGTCTGAGATAACACAAAAATTTGGAGTAACTATCCAATGAAAATATTAGTAACCGGCGCTTGTGGATATAAAGGTTCGGTGTTAATTCCGAAACTGCTTGCGAAAGGCTATTCGGTCGATGCCCTTGATATTCAGTGGTTTGGTAACTTTCTGCCTGAACATGAAAAGCTCAACGTTATTAAACACGACGTTCGCGACACGGCCAATATCAATTTGTCTGGCATCGATGCCATTATACACCTGGCCTCTGTAGCCAATGACCCCTGTGGTGACTTAGACCCCAAATTAACCTGGGAAGTCAGTGCCCTGGCCACCATGCAACTGGCTGACAGAGCAGCCCGGGAAGGTATCAAACACTTTATCTATGCGTCATCGGGCAGTGTGTATGGCGTAAAAGACGAAGATCAGGTTACCGAAGATTTAACGCTGGAGCCTATTTCGGAATACAACAAAACTAAGATGGTGTCGGAGCGCGTGTTGCTTAGCTATGCTGACGCCATGACCGTACAAATTGTGCGCCCAGCAACGGTGTGTGGGTTGTCTCCGCGCATGCGATTAGATGTAGCGGTGAACATGCTTACCATGCAGGCTCTGATGAATGGCGAGATCACCGTATTTGGTGGTGACCAGGCCAGGCCCAATATTCACATTGATGATATTACCGACCTTTATATTTTCCTGCTTGAGCATCCGGAAGTCACGGGTGTCTACAACGCCGGTTTTGAAAATATCACCATAATGGATATCGCTGATCGTATCGGCAAGAGTATCGATACTCAGATTACCGTAACACCCTCTAATGATCCGCGCTCTTATCGTGTGAATTCAGACAAACTACTGGCAACCGGTTTTGCTCCCAAGAAGACAGTGCAGGATGCCATTGACGAAATCACCGCGGCATACCATTCAGGTGCATTAACCAACGAAGACCGTTGGTATAATCTGAAGTGGATGCAGCAGGAAGTGCTCTGATGAAAGCACTCATTGAACGGTATCAGTCGCGCCTTTCTGAACAGGTGGCCGCACTGAATATAGATGCCATCAGCCAACTTGGCGACGCGCTTTTAGATTGTATTGCGAATAACAAGCAGGTTTTTATTTGTGGTAACGGTGGTAGTGCCGGTAATGCCGTGCATCTTGCTAATGATTTTCTATACGGAATTTGCCCAAGTGGTGAGCGTGCACTAAAAGTGGAGGCCTTATCCGCCAACACGTCGGTGCTTACTTGTCTGGGTAATGATTTAGGTTACGACAAGATTTTTTCTCATCAGCTGGTGGTTAAAGCCTCGGTGGGTGATGTGCTAATGGTGCTGTCCGGCAGCGGCAATTCACCAAACATTGTAAAAGCACTCGAAGTGGCCAAAGAGATTGGTATGACGTCATTTGCCTTACTTGGCTACAGTGGCGGCAAGGCGTTAACACTGGCCGATTGTGCTATTCACAATGCGGTGGACGATATGCAGGTGGCCGAAGACCTGCAACTGATTGTCGGGCATATGCTAATGCAATATTTGCATGAGGAGCTGGCGAAATGACTGACACCATTGCCGTTTTAGGCAGTAATTCTTTTTCAGGTGCAAGTTATGCCAAATATCTGTTAGCGCAGGGAAAACGGGTGATAGCAATCAGTCGTTCAGCAGAACCGGTTGATGCGCTTCTGCCTTATAAGTGGGTTGAGCACAGTAATCTGGCATTCCACCAACTGGATTTAAATAAAGATCTCGATGCTATCGACGCGCTACTCGATAAATACAAAGTGCCTACGGTAGTGAATTTTGCTGCGCAGAGTATGGTTGGTCAATCCTGGGACTGGCCTGAACACTGGTTTATGACCAACGCGGTCTCAACCATCAAGTTTCACAATCGCTTGCGTCACAAAGATTACCTGAACCGTTACGTGCATATTTCCACGCCGGAAGTCTATGGTTCTATGTCGGGGTTTGTTGCCGAGCACGATCATTATCGTCCCAGTACCCCTTACGCGGTATCCCGCGCTGCAGCTGATTTGAGTTTGCAAACTTTCTTTGACGTCCACAAGTTTCCGGTGGTATCGACACGTGCGGCCAATGTGTACGGGCCGGGCCAGCAGCTCTATCGAATCATTCCCAAAACCATCATGAGTATTTTATTGGGGCAAACACTGCCGTTGCACGGCGGTGGTCATTCAGAGCGATCATTTATTCATATCGACGACGTATCGTCTGCCACACAACGCATTTGCGAGCAGGGTACGCTGGGTGAGAGCTATCATATCTCTACGGAACGCACAGTCACTATCCGGGCTCTGGTTGAAATGATATGTGACCTGATGCACGTTGATATACACAACGTATGCCAAATCACAGAAGACCGTCCGGGCAAAGATTCAGCTTATTTATTAGACGCGACCAAATTGAGGTCGCAATTGGGCTGGCGTGACCAAATTAGTTTAGAGAGTGGTATTGAGCAAACGTTGAATTGGGTAAACACTTACTTTGACGTATTAAAGCATCAGCCGCTCTCCTACGAACACAAAGAATAGGAAATCAGTTACATGGAAATCGACCTGCTAAGAAATTATCCAAAAACCAAGCGCAACACGCAGGCCCGAAGCGAAGAGAAAACACCAGAAGTTCGTGCCATTGCCCGCCAGTTTGGTGCCGAATTTTTCGATGGCGATCGCCAGTTTGGCTATGGCGGATTTAGCTACAATGCCCGGTTTTGGCAACCGGTTATCCCTGATCTTCGGGCTCAATACGGCTTAAGTGCTGAAAGTGCTGTACTGGACGTGGGTTGTGCCAAAGGATTCTTTCTTTACGATCTGGAACAAATTATTCCAGGTATCACTGGCAAGGGTATTGATATATCCGAATACGCCATCGCCAATGCAAAACCCGAAGTGGCCGCTAACATGCAGGTGGGGTGTGCGACTAACTTACCTTTCGACGACGACAGCTTTGATTTGGTGATGAGTGTTAATACCGTACACAACCTCGAAAGAGAAGAGTGTGGGAAGGCCCTACAGGAAATAATGCGCGTATCGCGTGGCAACGCCTTCATTACCGTTGATGCCTATCGCAATGCTGAAGAAGAAGCGCGTATGTACGAATGGAACCTCACCGCTAAGACGATTATGCACGTTGATGAGTGGAAAGCCTTTTTTAACGAAGTCGGCTACACCGGCGATTACTTCTGGTTTATCCCATGAGTGCATTACTCAAGTACTATCAGCAGGTATTGCGTATTCGGCGAATCGAAGAAGCCATTGCGGCGCGATACAGTGAACAGCAAATGCGTTGTCCTACCCATTTGTCGATAGGACAAGAAGCCGTTGCTGTAGGGATATCCGCTAACCTGACTACTGCCGACAAAGTGTACAGTTCTCATCGCGCTCATGCGCATTACCTCGCTAAAGGTGGGTCACTCGAGCGACTTATTGCTGAATTGTATGGCAAGGAAACAGGGTGCACGGGTGGCCGTGGTGGCTCTATGCACCTAAGTGACTTAGCCGCTGGCTTTGTGGCCAGTACCGCAATCGTGGGGAACAGTATTCCCCTGGCAGTGGGAAATGCGTTGCATCAGCAGGTCCAGTGCCTGAATGAAATGTCGGTGAGCTACTTTGGTGAAGGGGCTACCGAAGAAGGCGCGTTTTACGAATCTGCCAATTTCGCAGCATTGCGGAAACTGCCAGTGCTGTTTGTGTGTGAAAATAACCGCTACTCCGTGTATAGCCCTATGTCTGTCAGACAACCCCCAAACCGTTCTATTGTTGAATTAGCAAAAGCAATCGGGCTGAACGCCGTTGATGTCGACGGGAATGATGTCGAGCAAGTGGCGTCGGTGAGTGCACAGTTAATTGACGGCATTCGTGCCGGAAACGGCCCTGCACTAATCGAATGTCATACTTACCGACACCGCGAACATTGTGGCCCCAACTTCGACGATGATTTAGGTTACCGTCCCGAGGAGGAAGTACAACACTGGTTGTCGCGGGATCCGGTTAAAGTATTGGCTGATGCATTGTCTGCACAAGGGCTTTCACAAGCAGAATTTGAAGACTTGGAAAACCAAGTGCAACGCGAGATTGAATATGCGTTTGACAGCGCGTTAGCAGCGCCGTTTCCCGATCCAGCTAACAACGGGCAGTATGTTTATGCAGAATAAGGCTATGACGACCTTCGCCGAGCAGGTCAATCGTGCTCAGCATGAAGCCATGAAGGCCGACCCGGGTATGCTGGTTTTTGGATTAGGCCTCACCGATCCAAAAGGGATTTTCGGCACAACTTCCGGTTTGGGTGAAGCCTTTGGTGAACAGCGGGCATTTGATATGCCTACTGCCGAAAATGGCATGACCGGTATTGCTGTTGGTGCTGCGTTAGCTGGCAGCAGGGTGTTAATGACACACCAACGCCTGGATTTCTTTTTACTGGCCATGGATCAGTTGGTCAACAACGCCGCAAAATGGCATTACATGTTCAACGGACAGATGAAAGTCCCTTTGACTATCAGGCTGATTATTGGCCGCGGCTGGGGGCAGGGGCCCACCCATGCGCAGAATTTACAGTCGTGGTTTGCGCATATTCCTGGCTTGAAAGTGATCGTTCCCAGTACAACGGATGCAGTAGCTAATCAGCTGTATTCTGCCATTATGGATGACAGTCCGGTGATCTTTATCGAGCATCGCTGGTTGCATCAGCAGCAGTGCGAGCAGGCAAGGATTGGTGATATTACAGCAAAGCCACAGTCAGTAAGGATTCACAGAACGGGAACTGATTTTACCATAGTGGCGAATA
The DNA here is from genome assembly GCF_006494365.1 of Aestuariibacter sp. GS-14. Lineage (GTDB taxonomy): Bacteria > Pseudomonadota > Gammaproteobacteria > Enterobacterales > Alteromonadaceae > Alteromonas > Alteromonas mangrovi. Next base: position 333,202 of record NZ_VHIP01000001.1, on the reverse strand, counting down.
GCTACATGGTACTGGAGGCGTTGGTAGCAGCGAAACAGCTGTCAGCGCTCGGAGTTGAGACCGACGTGGTTGAAACTTCTGAGCTAGAACCTGCAACCTGGCAGCCGGTTTACGATTCAGTATCAAAAACCGGACGTGTCATTATTTGTGACAGTGCACATACGTCGTTTTCTGTTGCTTCCGAAATAATGTGCAGTGTAACAGAGAAATGCTTTGGCTCACTAAAACAGGTACCAATCAGAATGGGCTTACCGGACTACCCGGAACCCACCAGTATTGCGCTGACTAAACATTTTTACCCAACAGCCGATAGCATTACAAAGATGGTAATGTCGTCATTACAGCGTGAAATACCAAAGAGTGTTTATCAGAATATTGGAAATGACCGGACCAGACCACATGACGTGCCTGGTGAGTGGTTTAAAGGGCCTTTTTAGTTAAGCACAGATAACGATATGTTTTACTATACAAGCACAGGTAGTGTTTGAGTTGGGCCTTACAAAACAGCGATAGAAATATGAATATAGCAATTATAGGTTCAGGAAACATTGGCACCGATTTGCTTCTCAAAGTACTCAGGACTGATGGGATGCATTGCAAACTATTTGCCGGCAGAAGAAAAGACAGCCCGGGTTTGGCTATTGCTTCAAAGCACGGAATCACTGTATCCACGGATGGCATCAACGGTGTGTTAAAAATACTTAATACACTGGATGTAGTATTCGATTGTACAGGTGCTGACGCACATCGCTCTCATTGGGAATCCCTTAAGAAATCCCATGTCAAAGTGGTTGACCTGACACCGTCGAACATCGGCATTCCAATTATTCCCTCTGTTAACCTGCAAGACGTGCATTGTGCTCAAAATTTAAGTTTAGTGACGTGCGGTGGACAGGGAGCTATTCCTATTGCTTACGCTCTGAAACAGGCTATTCCTGATCTGGATTATTTTGAAGTGGTAAATACCATTGCTTCAAAAAGCGCAGGGCCTGCTACTCGAGACAATCTTGATGACTATATCACCACCACTGAGTCTGTACTGAAGCGGTTAACCGGGGTGAAAGACGCGAAAGCCATATTGATTTTGAATCCGGCGGAGCCGTGTATCAACATGAAATCAACGGTATTTGCCTCCTCGCGTAACGCGTTCAGTGAACACGATAAAGAAAAAATCACCCGTTCTGTCAATGAGCTGGCTGCGTCTGTAAGCCAGTATGTGCCTGGTTATCGAATCACGATGCAGCCGGTTTATGACGGGAAGAACTTGATGGTGAGTATTGAGGTGCTAGGGATTGGTGACTACTTGCCTCGATACGCCGGAAATCTGGATATTATTACGGCTGCAGCCATTGCTGTTGCTCAATCTACGAATCAAGTCGTTAAGCGAGCTGCCAATGCCTAGTCAACAGATTACCATACTTGACCCGTCGTTAAGAGACGGCAGTCACGCTATCGGACACTCACTGACACCAGAAAGTGTGGCCAGATATGTACAACTGATTGATGCAGCAGGTGTGGATATTGCCGAAGTCGGGCATGGCCTGGGATTGGGAGCATCAAGTGCGCAAGTGGGTTTCAGTAAGTTCTCAGATGCCTGCCTTAATCGTGCAGCACTAGATGCGGCAAAACGCATCAAAATTTGTAATTTTGTGATCCCAGGGTTTGCCACTGTAGAAAGAGATATTGCTCCGGCCATCGAACAAGGAATCAGTGTTTTTCGGTTTGGTACGCATTGTACTGAAGCGGATTTATCCAAAAGGCATATTCAGTTCGTACGTAAACAAGGTGCAACGGCAATGACCAGCCTGATCATGTCTCACATGGTGAGCGCAGAGACCTTGTTAGACCAGGCATTGAAGCTTCAGGATTATGGCGCGAGCAGCGTAACGTTGATGGATTCAGCCGGGGCATATTCTATGTCGGAAACGACGGACAAGATCTCAACGCTGGTGGAAGGACTTAATATCGATGTCGGATTTCACGGTCATAATAACCTGAGTTTGTCTGTGGCTAATTCCGTGATTGCGGCGAAGTGTGGCGCGAAAATCGTAGACGGGACAGCCAGAGGGTTTGGCGCTGGGGCGGGTAATACGCCTATCGAGACGATGGTTGCTGCATTGCATAAGGAACAATTCTCGACAAATGTCGATTTAATGAAACTGCTTCAGGCGGGCGCTTATGCAGAAGCCACCTTTATCGAGACCTTGCCTTGCATAACTGAGAGCGGTGTCATTAGTGGCTTCTACGGCATATGTGGTGCGTTCCAAAAACACATACTTTCTGCGTCTGCAAGATTTGGCGTATCAGTAGAAGAAATTTGCCAGGAGCTGTCTAATCGAAAAGCAGTGGCGGGGCAGGAAGACCTCATTTACGAGATCGCCGTTAACTTACAAAAACGAGTTGCCAATGAGTAATTATAAAAATTATGAACATATCACACTGGATAAGGTAAGGCATACATGTGAGATTTGTAACTCCGACGCATTAACCGAAGTAGTAAGCTGGGCAGACTTTCCCTTTACTGAAGTCTATATTCCCAGTGATAGCTATGTGCCTGAGACTTATGCTCGTTCTGATTTAGTGCTGCAATACTGTGAAAGTTGCACGCATTGTCAGCTGAAAAACGTGGTTGACCAAAAGCTCGTATACGGTGAAGGGAGCGATTATATTTTTCGTAGCTCGCAAAGCTACAGCGCCCGGAAGTCCTACGAAACGTTTTTGGAGTTTGCAGGTAAAGTTATCAATAATGATTCGATGGGCAATGTGCTGGAAGTCGGATGCAATGATTTGTATATGATCCAGTATATGAAAGATCACTTTACCAGCTACACAGGCATTGACCCTGTGCTTGGAAAGCTTGATACCACTGACTTGCCCGACAATTGTCATGTAGTTGCTGACTTCTTTGAAAATGTTTGTTTGGAAAACACCCCTGACGTCGTTATTTGTAAAGACGTTCTGGAGCATGTTGTAGAGCCTTTTAGCTTTATCGAAAAATTGGTTGAGAAAGGCAACGACGACACCTTGTTCCTGGTACAGGTACCTATCATGGAAACCATTTGCTCAGGGCGTCGGTTCGATCAGGTTTTCCATCAGCATTTAAACTACTACAGCCGTCATTCGTTTGAAGTGATGTTACAAAGACTGAACTGCTCACTTGAATACTTCGATATAAATCATTTTCACTGGGGCGTCGGTTTATTTGCGTTTAAAAAGGGTAAGGCAACACTCAGTGATAAGCAGGTAAATCTGGCTGAGATAAGCCATGCCCGGGATGTGTTTTTACAGCGCATGAAGGTTGCTCAGGATTGTCTGGAACAACAGGCAGGTCTTGGGCCATTAGTCGGCTTTGGCGCGGGGTTGATGCTGAGCGTTTATGCCTACCATATTCCTGCTTTAGAACTACTGTCCTTTATTATTGATGATGATGAAACCAAGCATCAAACCAAATGTTTACACCTGCAAAAGAAAATTAAAAGTAGCAGTGATATTGATTTCTCAAACGTGGCACTCATTCTTGCCGCCGTATCGTCTCGCGCCAATGTGTTAAAAATGATGAATAAAGCCATTGAGTGGACTCCGAGAAACATCATCAATGTAGCCTACGAAATATAGCGAGAAAAATTATGGATTTGGGACTCAAGGGTAAAAACGCGGTTGTCACCGGTGGTGCATCGGGAATTGGCAAAGCCATTGCGTTGGAACTGGCTAGTGAAGGCGCTCGTGTTTTTGTGACATCAAGAGATGAAAAGAAACTCGAAGATATATTGTCTTCCTTGAATAGTATCAGCAGCGGTCACGGTGGATTAGTCACAGACCTGGTGTCTCCTGGTGAAATCGATGCGCTTTACGATGCCGCTATCAGTTTGTTTGAGCAGGTCGATATCGTAGTAAACAATGCGGGAACGACGCAGGGTATTACCGATCCCTATTGCGCTATCGAAGATTGGCGAAAGGTATTTCGCTTAAACCTGGAAGTGCCTATCGAGATTAATAATAAGTTTTTACCCGGAATGAAAGCCCGGGATTGGGGGCGTATCGTAAATATTTCCGCTGGTGCTGCACTGGAGAACAGTGGCCCTGTGACTTATTCATCTTCGAAAGCAGCCATGTCTGCCTATACCCGTTCAATGGGACGTATTCTGGCAATTGAGAATAACGATGTTGTAATGAGTGCTGTATTACCTGGCGTCATTATTACAGAAGATGGACATTGGGGCGGAAAATATAAAGAAGACAGTGAACACGCTCAAAAATACCTGAAAGATCGATGCCCTATTGGACGTTTTGGCAGACCTGAAGAAGTGGCGTGTCAGGTGGTATTACAATGTTCAAAACGCGCAAGTTTTTTTCATGGATCAAATGTTCTTGTCGATGCCGGCCAGGCAAAACATTACATGTACAGTAATTACCTGGATTAATCATGAAGTTAACCGATTATCTTGTTCACTTTTTAGAAAAAAAAGGGGTCAGATACAGTTTTGGTGTTACAGGCGGCGCTGCATGCCATATTTTTGATTCTCTGGCCAAGTCATCGCAGATCAAAACGTATTTTAATCACCACGAGCAAGCCTCTGCACTGGCGGCTGTCGCATCTTCAAAATACAACGATGTACCCGCTGTTACGGTGGTAACGACAGGTCCTGCCGGAACCAATACATTAACAGGCGTGCTTGCTGCGTGGCAGGATTCTACGCCAATGATCGTTGTGTCCGGGCAGGCTCGCTCAACGCAGTTATCCGCTCCTCTTAAGAATATTCGTCAGCGAGCGCTACAGGAATTTAATATTTCGAATTTAGTCAAACCCATCACTAAATTTGCAGAGACCATAATGGAACCGTCGCAATTCCCCCAGATGCTTGAAGACGCCTGGGCAGCCGCTCATGAGGGAAGGCCAGGACCTGTCTGGATTGATATCCCTCTGGATATGCAATGGCGAGATGTACCCGAGAATGGCCTGATATCAGCGGTTGAGATTGAAACGTGCACATCTGACGTTGAATCCGACGGTATGCTTATCGAGTTAGCTCAGGCAATAAAAAGTGCGAAGCGTCCGGTATTTTTAGTGGGCGGTGGGTGTCGCCAGGATAAAACCGAACTTAATCGTTTACTTAAAACGTTGTCTTTACCCGTAGTGACGAGTTGGCAAGGGGCTAATCTAATCGAAGCCGATAATCAGTCACTTTGCCTTGGTCGGGTTGGGGTTTATGGTCAGCGAGGCGCTAATTTTTGTATTCAGAATGCAGATTTAGTCATCGCAATGGGGACCAGTCTGGGCTCTTGCATTATCGGTAATATTCCCGAGAACTTCGCCCGTGAAGCGCAGGTGTTCTCTGTAAACATCGATTGTGATGAGTTATCACAACCTATGCTGGAAAAACTAAAGTCGGTACCGGTACCTGTAAGTGATGCACTCATCTATTTACGGGCTACCTGCAGTGAGGCTGGGCCAATCGAAGACTGGTGTGAGACGGTGGAACAATACAAATACCTGAACGAGCTCGACTACAGTAAACTGCCGTGGATGACTGATAATTTCGTTGAATCCTACAAACTGATAAGCGAATTATCTGCCTACGCCGGTGAGCAGGATGTCTTTGTGGCGGATGGCGGTGGTACCGTGTTGTTTTCAACGTTTCAGGCGGTGCAATTAAGACGGAGTCAACAATTGCATTGCACCACCAGTATTTGTGCGATGGGGACTGGGCTACCTGAATCCATAGGGATTGCTACTTCCGCCAATATGGCACAACATCGCGTATTTTGTTTTATTGGTGATGGCAGTCTGCAGTTTAATGTGCACGAATTACAAACCATTCGGCACCACGATCTGAATATCAAAATTGTTGTGGTTAACAATGATGGATATCAGGCAATAAAGCAGACCCAGAAAGACTATTTCGAGTCAAAGTTTGTGGGTACATGTGAGCAAGACCTAAGCTTACCGGAAACCAAAAATATTGCGGCAGCATACGGCATAGACTATGTGAATTTGCGCTCAGAGCAGGATATCAAACAGTGGTTAAGTTCTGGTTGTCAAAAAATGGGCCCGCAAGTCATAGAGCTCTATGTTGACCCCCGTTCTGAAGTGTTTCCTGTACAAGACAAAACGTTCAATGAAGATGGCACAAGCACGCCATTACCGTTGGAGAGAATGGCACCGCAATTATCAGATGATGAGTTTAAACGATTAATGAAAGTGCCTATGGTCTGAGTTTATTAGAATCTGACGTGCTTTGCTCAATAAACGGAGCACGTGTTATGTAGCGCTTCGCTTTGTATTCCAATTGAGCAATAGCATAACTCTCAGGTGTGCCAATATCCCGATGGTACATGTGATTGGTCCAGGCCTGAATTTTGCCCAGCATGGCTGGAATGACCTGAGTACTGATATCATTCGCCTCGTTTTCTACAATCCAATGCAACATCTGTTGGCTCATGATATAAACTGCACCGTTGGCCAGTTTGCCCGGCGGATTAGCCACTTTTTCATGCATGGCTACCACCGTGTTTCCCTGTAATTCGACAATGCCACAAGACGACGGCGTATCGGTTTCAAATACCATCATGGTCATTTCGCAGCCATCGGGGCGTTGCTGATGTGCCTGAATAAAAGCATCCAGGTCGAAGGCCGACAGGTTATCCGCGTGGATCACCACAACATCCTCACTGAGGAGTTGTGAAGCATTGTGTTTCAAAGTGCCGGCAGTTCCCAGTAGTTCAGGCTCATACCAGTTTTTCACCTGCGGGAAGGCAGCCCATTTGTCGTTGAGAAAGGCTGCCACTACATCTGAAAAGTAATGCGTGTTAACAAAAATGTCGGAGATCGATGCAGAGTGGGTAAGCTGCTTCAACCAGATATCCAGTAGCGGTTGTCCGTTGATGGGCACCATGCATTTAGGCTGCGAGTTGGTAATCGGCCGCAGACGGGTACCAAGCCCTGCAGCCAGTAAAACTGCCTGCATGGGTCAGAGCTCTCCCAGTTTGCGGTAAATTGCTTGTTTAGCGATAGGCACGTTACCTCTCACGCTTACCTGTATGGAGGAGCTCACACTACCGACAAAGGCGGCTTGCCAGATACTGGCACCACTGGCCAACATCAAAGCACAGGTAACAAACATAGCATCACCGGCGCCTGCCGTATCGATGGCTGAGTCTGCAAACGCAGGCAGGTTATCGGTTTCCAGTAAACCGTCCTCGTTCATATGGCGAATAAGTACACCTTCGCCTCCCAGTGTCACCATGAGGTTTTGTGCGTTTAGTTTTTCCACCAGGTCTTTGGATACCTCAATCAGACCGTTGCTGTCGTCCTGCATGGTTTGACGTGCTTCCACTTCGGTTGGTGTTGTCAGCAGTAAATCCTTAAATTTACCTAAGTCACCAACCTGTGAAGAGGTTTGACTATCTGCCACGATGGGAATGTTCTTCGCCCGGCATATATCACTGATTCGATTGACCAGCGCAGGACACAGCAAGCCAAAGTTAAAATCGGCAAACAGTACGATGTCATAGTGCGCCGCATTCGCTTCAAATGCCTGAACAAACTCATTGATCAGTGGCGCGTCAATATCGTGCCTGCGGTAACTGTTAACCCGCAGGAGCGTCTTATCCTTGGCACGATAGCGCAGTTTGTGTGTGGTGGGGCGGGAAGCGTCGTATTTGAGGACGGCTTCGATGCCGTATTCATTAAGCTTTTGCTGGGCAAATTCGCCGTGCTCGTCGCGTCCACAGACACTAAAAAAGGTCACGTTTGCGCCTAAACTTGCGGCATGTCCCGCAACGATACCTGCTCCGCCCAGATACCTAAAAGACTCTAGTGGACTAACGGCAATAGTGGGGTCTTCCTGAGACATACCAATTGCCAGACATTCCTGATACTCATCAACAATGATATCGCCGAGTACTGCGACATTCAGGTTACTGAATTTTTCAAGGAAATGCGACAGCGTATCCTGCGCGACGTCATAGCGTTCATGATAGCGCTGGAGTTGCTGAGATAACTGTGTGTTTTGACGCAATTGTTGTTGGAGTAACTCACGACTTGAAAATAATTTTTCGCCTGAACTGAAAATTAAACGCCCACCATAGGTATCTACAATGGCTTTTTCAGGGTTATCGGCTTTGGAAAATTCTTTGCCCTTCACAATCACGTCAGGTTGAATCTGGGCAATTACATTCAGACGATCCCCGTTCACTACAATTACTTCATCAACGCAATTTAGTGCTTTTAGTGCCATCAGCCTTTCTTCGTTGTCAAAGCAGGCGCTCAGAGACTCATGTCTGTCGTATAGACCAACTACCAGCAAATCGGCTTGCTCTGCGGCGAACAGCAAAAAGCGCAAATGCCCTGGATGAATTATATTGAAGTTACCTGAAACAAAGCACACAGATTTACCTGCTTGTTTGGCGGCAAGAATCTGCTGGAGTGTGGCGTGTTTATCATTCATGTGCGTTACCATCCAATTCGATGATGGCTCTGACTACCTTTTGATTGGTTAAATCTTCCAGGGCCTGATTTATCTGTGTGAGTGTATATGTGTCGGACAAAAAGTGTTGTAGAGGTGCAAGTGACTTTTCGTCGTTTGCAGCCTGATTCAAGAGTGTCAACGGGTTGGCACCGCCTCCCCATGAGCCTTCAATGCTTTTTCCGCAAATAAGCTCAAACGGGTCTAAATGAATTTTGTCACCCTGTTTGGGATGCGAGGCAAACACACACTTGCCGTGTTGGCGATGGATCAGCGCGAACGCAGATTCAATGGTTCGGCAACTGCCGGCTGCTTCAACGATGTAATCGAGTAGTTCGCCGTTATTAGCTTGTTGGATTGATTCGGTCAGCGCGTCTCTTGTTGGATTCAGGGTAACGTGCGCTCCAATACGTCTGGCAAGTGCCAGCTTGTCATCATTGGTATCGATGGCCACAATGAGTCTGGCGCCACAATTTACCGCAGCGATCAGCGCAGCCATACCAATTCCACCTAATCCCATTATTCCAACGCTGTTTTCTGGATTCAGTGACAGTTGGTTTTGCACCATTCCCATACCGGTAGGCAGGGCACATCCGAACAGCACGCCTTCCTTTAATCCTATTTGCGGGGGTAAAGGATAGCAGCGATTTTCTGATACCACGCTGTAATTGCTGAATGTGGTTACAGGGCCTGCATTAATTTTACCTATGGGGGATTCGTATACCGTTCCCCCCGCGTCGACACCTGATCCCTTTAACCAGCCCAGTACAACTTTATTGCCAGGCGAAACCGTGGATACATTTGGACCTATATCAATCACAGTTGCTGTTGCTTCATGTCCGAGCATATGAGGTAAATAGCGATCTACGCCACGCGCACCAGATACTTCCATTAACTGAGAATGACACACGCCGGTATAGTGAATTTTAACCAATACCTGACCATTACCCAATTCAGGGATAGTAATATTGTTAACTATATCCAGTGGCTTGCCACATTCTCTGAGCACGGCGGCTGTGATTGTTCTCATAATACTTATTCGCAACGATTTACTTGTTATCGGCCTAAATATATTTTGCCTTAATTAACCCGTTATCAGGCCCGTAACCATCATCTTTCTGGATGTTCAGTTTAACTATCTTGTTGTTATTCAAAAATCATTCCAATACCAAGCGTTAGATTATTGACGCAATAGGGAGCGAACAATTATACATAGTTATTAGAGGCTATAACTGAATACTGCTTGGTTGCTTACTTTTTCGTCGATGTTTTGCTATATTTGATTGTGGTAGAGGAGAGGATGATGATTAACTTCAATTCAGATTCTGGTGGTTCGTTGCTTCAGCAGGTTCAAAAGAAACAGGATTCCCTGTTTGAAAAGCTGGCATCGGGTAAAAAAATCAATAGTGCGGCTGATGGCGCTGCGGCGCAGCAAATCATCGACCGCCTGACTTCTCAGGTAGAGGGCAACCGTCAGGCGATCAATAACGTGTATGACGGTATTTCTCTTTCGCAGGTCGCTGAAGGCGGACTGGAAGGTATTAATAACGACGTAAACCGCATCCGCGAGCTGTCAGTACAGGCGGGAAGCGGTATTTTAAGTGCAGCCGATAAACAGGCCATCCAATCAGAAATTACGCAACTGCAGGAAAATATCTCGCAAACGATTGAGCAAACCAATTTTGCGGGTAAGCCATTGTTATCGTCAGACAGCGACATTAATTTTCAGGTGGGTGCGCAAGCGGGTCAGCAGATCAGTGTGGGCACTAAAGACATCGCCAGTCAGTTGAGCGGTGTGCTGAATATTGATGTAACCAGTCAGTCCAGTGAAGATATCCTGGCAGCGGCCGATGCCGCTGTAGATGTGGTTGGCAGTGCCCGCGGTGAGTTAGGCGCAGTACAGAATCAACTCGCCAGCACGGCGCGCAACCTGTCGCAATCAGACGTAAACACTGCTGCAGCAAGAAGTCGTATTCAGGATACAGATTACGCGCAGGCGGCGTCACAGCAAGCTGCCAATGATGTGTTGGGGCAGGCTGCATTGTCTGTGCAAGTTCAGGCAAATCAGCAACAGGGCTCAGTATTGAGTTTACTAAACGGCTAAATTGCCGCATTTTTAGACAAAGGCTGGTTATCCAGCCTTTTTTGTATCTGAGATCCGCCTTTTTCGTTGCGATTCACTGCGTTACCGCTACAATTGCTCTGCGCAATATACAATCCTCCGGCAAATTTCAACTTGAACAAATGTTGCCAGGCTGCTGCCAAGCTGCCGCCAAGATGGGATATGGCAATTCTCCAAAAGAACTTTGCTGCCCCACTGCACAAATGCGCGAGGATTGGTATAAACTAGTGAATAATAACAAACGCGTTTCGGGGAACGAATGAAGGATATTCTGCTTGTCAGTGACAACCAAGCTCTGGTTCAGAATTTACAAACAATTCTGACATTTTTGGGCGAGTCCTGCCGCTCCTTCGCTGTTTCTGAAGCGTCTGCACAATTAACCGAGTTATCACCTACCGCGGTGTTGCTGGATGTGTCTTCCGACGAACAGGCGATTGCCCTGGTGAAGTCGTTTCCTATGCATCCTTTTGTGGCTGTTCACACGGGGGAACAGCCAGTTCCTACAGTTGGCAATCTGGTAGGGCATGTCAACCTGCCGATTACTTACCCTGTGCTCACCCAGGCCATTCACCGTTGTCAGGAATACATTCGCAGTCATCCTGTGCGCAACAGTGCTGTGCCCATGAAGACGCGGTTGTTCCGTAGTCTGGTTGGCAAGAGCGAGCAAATTCAACTAGTGCGCCGGTTAGTGGAGCAGGTCGCACCCACCGATGCAACGGTACTGATTTTGGGTGAATCCGGTACAGGCAAGGAAGTGGTTGCCCGCAACGTGCATTTTTTATCCGAGCGCAAAGATGGCCCGTTTATTCCTGTGAACTGCGGAGCCATTCCCGGTGAACTGCTGGAGAGTGAGCTTTTCGGTCACGAAAAAGGCGCATTTACTGGTGCGATTAGTTCGCGAAAAGGTCGCTTTGAATTAGCTGAAGGCGGTACGTTGTTCCTCGATGAAATTGGCGATATGCCACTGCAGATGCAGGTAAAGTTGCTGCGTGTATTGCAGGAGCGCATTTTTGAAAGGGTCGGTGGTCATAAGCCGATGGCATGTAACGTGCGCATTATTGCTGCAACGCACCGGGACCTGGAAAAAATGATAGCGGAAGACAAATTCCGCGAAGACTTGTATTACCGACTGAATGTATTCCCTATTGATAGCCCCGCATTGCGCGAGCGTCGTGAAGATATTCCGTTGTTATTGCAGGAGCTCATTACCCGGATCCACGGAGAAGGTGTCGAGCCGGTTAAATTTACCGAGCGTGCAATCAGCTCCCTAATGGAGCATAACTGGTCAGGTAACGTAAGGGAACTGTCTAATCTGGTTGAGCGTTTGATGATCCTCTATCCAGGACAAATTGTTGACGTTCAGGAATTACCCCCAAAATACCAATATGGCGATGTAGAGCCTTTTGAGCCCGACTACCCGGAAGAAGTACTGGAGCGTGAGGCATTTAATGCTTTGTTCGCCGAAAGTGCCGCGCAGGATGAAGCTGAAGCGGAGCCTGTCATGAATGGCTTTCTGCCTGACGAAGGTGTTAACCTCAAAGAATATCTGTCAGAGCTTGAAATTAATCTCATTCAACAAGCGCTCGAACAACAGGATTGGGTTGTGGCACGTGCAGCTGATAAACTCGGTATGCGCCGCACAACACTGGTCGAAAAAATGCGTAAATACGATATTCAGCGATAAGTCAGTTGTACTTTTAGGCGCTGAATTAAGCGCTTTGCCACATCACTTTCGCAATTCACATCGCTATTTTAAGTAATTCACTTCCTCTGTATGCAAATTGGTATTATCTCTATTTCGTCAGTAAATTGACATAATATTGCCACTGCGGCAATTTATAACTCATTGAAAAATAGTCGTTAATTTTTGGCACGGCAAATGCTATCCCCTTGGATATGTTAAATAGTGTCTGCAAATTGACGAGGATCCCATGGCATTAAAAAGTCGTTCTGCCAACCTCATTGAGGATATCACCGACGCCCAGTCCGGCGCCGGCGCTACGCTCACAGATTTAAGTGTTGCCCGTGACAAAGCACAAGCTCAGCAACAGGAACTGGCCTCACTCCAACAACAGGCGTCGCGGCTGAGCCATTTGTTACAGGTTATGCCCGCTGGCGTAGTAGTAATCGATGCTCAGGGGATCGTGCGTCAGGCCAACGAGCAGGCAAAAGTGTTTTTAGGCGAACCCCTGGAAGGTGAATTGTGGCGAACCATTATTGCCCGTTCATTTAAACCAAGAGCGGATGATGGCCATGAAGTGTCGTTGTTCGACGGGCGCAGAGTTAAGCTATCTATCACACCTTTGGTGAACGAACCCGGCCAGCTTATCGTGCTCACTGATCTTACCGAAACCCGTCAGTTGCAGGCGCGCCTGAGTCATTTACAGCGATTGTCTTCATTAGGAAAAATGGTTGCTTCACTGGCACATCAAATTCGCACGCCATTATCGGCTGCCATGCTATATGCAGCCAATTTAACCCGTAAGGGGTTAGGTGCTGATGCCAGTCATCAGTTTGCCAATAAACTGCAAGACCGTTTAAAAGAGTTAGAGAGTCAGGTAAATGACATGTTGTTGTTTGCCAAAAGTGGCGAACAACAAGTGGTCAACGACATCTCAGTTGAAACCCTGTTCGATGCTATCGAAGCCACAGCGCAAACCATGGCAGCGGGCATGAATCAACAGCTGGTTTTCAAAGGCCAGAATATTGACGCGCGCATTACCGGCAACCTTACTGCACTGCAAGGCGCAGTATTAAACCTCATTCAAAACGCCAGCCAGATTAGCCCTAAAGAGAGCACTATTCAGGTACAGTTTCGGTTGCAAAATCGTTGGTTGGTCGTTGCTGTATCCGATCAGGGGCCGGGTGTGAGCGACACGGTAAGACAAAAGATTTTTGAGCCGTTTTTCACTACCAAAACTCATGGTACAGGCCTTGGTTTGGCAGTGGTGAAATCAGTAGCCAATGCGCATCAGGGTAAAATTCAGGTAACCAATTTGCCAGACGGCGGTGCATGTTTCTCAATAATGCTGCCGCGGGCGTTTTCCACTGACGTTGAACCATTAACGTCGGTCATTAAGGGGTAATTCATGCCAAAAACAACTGTATTGATCGTAGAAGATGATGCCGGCCTGCGTGAGGCGTTGGTAGATACGCTGTTATTGGCAGACTATCAGGTTGTCGCGGCAGACAGCGCTGAGCAAGCCATTATGATGCTGGGGCGGCAGCCGGTGGATATTGTGATCAGCGATATCCAAATGGGCGAAATGAACGGACTGGCACTGCTTAAAGCAATTAAGGCTAAAGACGCCAATTTACCTGTTTTGTTAATGACAGCCTATGCCACCATCGACGATGCGGTGCAGGCAATGCGTGATGGTGCAACCGACTACCTGTCGAAACCGTTTGCTCCTGAAGTGTTACTGAATTTGGTTAGTCGTTATGCACCAGCGCAAAAAGTGGAATCTCGTCAGCCGGTGGTAGGCGATCCGCGCAGTGAAGCGTTACTAACGCTGGCGCGCAAAGTTGCCCGTTCGGAAGCCACCGTGATGGTATTGGGACCGAGTGGTTCAGGTAAAGAAGTGCTATCGCGATACATCCATGACAATTCCCAGCGCGCCGCTAATCCGTTTGTGGCTATCAACTGTGCGGCTATCCCGGAAAATATGCTGGAAGCAACGTTATTCGGCTATGAGAAAGGCGCGTTTACCGGTGCAATTCAGGCTTGTCCGGGCAAGTTTGAACAAGCCCAGGGCGGTACGTTGTTACTCGATGAAATTACTGAAATGGATTTAGCGTTACAGGCTAAGTTGTTACGGGTGTTACAGGAAAAAGAAGTTGAACGTCTGGGGGCGCGTAAAACCATTGAATTGGATGTGCGGGTGATCGCTACCAGCAACCGTGACTTAAAAGAAGCTGTGGCGAGAGGGGACTTCAGAGAAGACCTGTACTACCGCTTAAACGTATTTCCGATCACCTGGTTGCCCTTGGGTCAGCGCAGTGGGGATATCATTCCACTGGCTGAGCATCTAATTTCGCGGCATGCAAGCCAGCAAGGACTGGGTAATTTTACGCTGAGTGCTTCGGCCCGCAATAAACTGTTGCAACACGCCTGGCCAGGTAACGTACGCGAACTGGAAAACGTGTGTCAACGCGCATTAATCCTGTGTGAAGGGACTACTATTGACGCAACCGACCTGATGATTGAGTCGTTGTCAGCGCAACCAGCTAGTTCACCTGTGTTCGATGAACCTGAAGAAGACAACAGTCGCCTGGGCTCAGAGCTTCGTCATCAGGAACATCAGATCATTTTAGATACGCTGAATGCCTGTAAAGGCAAGCGCAAAGATGTTGCCGAGAAGTTGGGGATCAGCCCGCGTACGCTTCGTTATAAGCTGGCAAGAATGCGTGATCAGGGCATAGACGTGCCAGCATGATTTTCACTGAATAAAAAGGCGCTGAAGCGCCTTTTTTCATGTTGGCGCTACAAACTGACGGCTAGCGTTGTTTAACCGTTGCGTCTAATGAACTGGCTTTATATTCGTGAACAATAGCCAGAAATGCGCTCAGTAACGGTGAATCATCTTCCTTTAGATAAATACAGCTTAAATCTACCGTGGCGTTATTCGGTAAGCCAGTTAACGGTAAATAGGTTACACCAGGAAGCTTGAGCACACTGGCTGAACTGGGGATCAGGCAAAAACCGAATCCGGCCGACACCAACGCAATGCCGGTAACCGCGTCTATCACGGTTTGCGAGATATTCATACTGGTGCCTGAATCCTGAAAGACTCGCGACACCAAATCTACGAAATTTGGACGCGCGCCTTTGGGGAATACAACAATAGGCTCGTTATCCAGTTGTTTGATATCAATAACATTTTGGCTAGCCAGGGGGTGATCTTCCCGAATGGCCACCATGAGCGTATCTCGTAAAATCATTGTTGAGTCAATGTCTGGCAGGGGAGCCAGTAGGCGGTTAAATCCCACTGAGATGCGCTTTTGTCTGAGTGCTTCAATTTGTTCCGCTTTGCTCATTTGATGCAGCACGATATTGACACCAGGATAGGCCGCTTTAAAGCGCTTCAGAATGTCAGGAATGGTATTGAGGATCCCCGAGCCAAATATGGCAACATCCAGTCGGCCCAACTGACCTTTTCCAGCGCGCTGCGTGCGCTCCTGAGCCAGTTCAATGAGGCTTAAAATATTGCGGGATTCTCGTAAGAAAAGTTGGCCTGCAGACGTTAAGTCCACACCCTTAGCGGTGCGCTCAAACAGCTTTACCTGAAGCTCATCTTCCAATTGCTGAATTTGTCGGGTTAACGGCGGTTGTGAAATAAATAATCTTTTCGCAGCACGACCAATATTTCTTTCTTCCGCTACTGCGACGAAATAACGCAACTGTCGAACATCCATCAGAGGTTACTCCTTATATGAACCTGTCATACCCTAAGGGTATCAAGAGGGGGTGTCAATAGTATTGGAAGGTAATTAACAGTAATTATACATTTCGTTCACAACGCGTGATTTATGCAGTGATAAAGGCATCTCGAACCATCTCTGATTCAGTTTGTTCGGGTGCTCTTAACACCACACTCGGTAGCGAATGCGGCTTCTTTAGTGGATTCGATAGTAGTTGGAGTGGAGTGCACTATCACGCAACTCAGCATAGTGAAACACTCTAGGAGGAACACAATGAATGACGTGTGGGTGAAACAAAATAATAAAACGTTGTCACGCAACGCACTCGCCGCCGCCGTCGCTTTTGGGTTGACGGTTTCAGCGCACACCGAGGCTACAACTATTGATACCGGTAACCCGGATTTGCGGATCCGTTGGGACAATACTGTGAAATACAGCGCTTCTTTCAGGGTTGCTGATGTTGATCCCAACGTTGCCGACGCATCGCTTGGCCCCCAGGCCAATACTAATGACGGTGATCTTAATTTCGGTAAAGGGTTAATTTCGAATCGCCTGGATTTACTCTCAGAATTTGATTTGCGCTACAAAAAACAATACGGATTTCGCGTCAGTGCGGCCAGCTGGTATGACTCGGTATATCACGACAGCAACGATAACCCGGCAGCGTTAGGTGGGGCTCTGATTAACGCGCAATCGGTTCCTGCTGGTGAGTTCGCTGAAGAAACCAAAGATCTGCATGGTCAATACGGCGAAATTATGGATGCATTTGTGTATGGCGGGTTTAACTTCGGCCGCAAGCAACTGAATGTGAAAGCGGGTCGCTTTACCCAACTCTATGGTGAGAGTCTGTTCTTTGGCTCGAATGCGGTTGCCGGCGCGATGACCAGTCTGGATCTGGCCCGCGCATTATCAGTCCCCCAGTCTGAATTTAAGGAAGTGGCACGACCCACCGGTCAGTTAGCCGCTCAGCTGCAGGTTAACTCAAAGCTAACCCTGGCTGCGTACTATCAGTTTGAATGGCGCAAGTCACGCCTTCCTGCCGCGGGAAGCTACTTTGCATTTGCCGATTTCGTGGATAAGGGCGGTGAAACGGTTATTTTAGGCCCCGGTACCATCGTGCATCGCACAGAAGATATTACTGCTGACGATTCCGGGCAATTTGGTTTTCAGGCCCGTTATAAAATAAACGACTATGAAGTTGGCTTCTATGCGGCACAATTCCACGACAAGCTACCACAGTTTTATGTTCGTCCCGGTATCAATGTGAGAGACGGTGGTATTGGTGATTACGCCCAGGTGTTTGCTGAAGATATTAAGGTTTATGGCCTGAGTGTGAGCACACTGGTGGGAGAAACTAATATCGCAGCTGAAATGTCGATGCGTCAGGATATGGCACTGGTGGCCACGGGTAACACGGTTATTTTGCCCGGTGATACGGTTTCTGATGGGGGCGACAACTCGGCCTTCCCACGTGGCGATACCTTCCACTTTAATGCGTCGATGATCACAATATTGAACGAAAATAGTGTGTGGGATGCTGCTTCATTCATCGGCGAGTTTGCGTTTAACCGCCGCCTGAATATCTCTGAAAATGCTGATCAACTGGATCCGCTGGCAACCGAAAATGCCAGTGCTATTCAATTTGTGTTTGTGCCGGATTACTTCCAGGTTTTACCGGGCCTAGATTTGCAGGTGCCTATTGGGTTTGGTTATGGCATTGACGGTCGTTCTTCGGTAAATGGGGTTCTGTTCCCCGCTGAGCATGGCGGAAACGCCAGCATTGGTCTTAAAGGTGATTACAACCGCACATGGCGATTTGCCGTGAACTTTACCAAATACCTCGGCGAGGCAGGCTCGGTTATTCAATACGACACGCCAGTGCCCACGCTTTCCTACAAAAACTTTCACGGCGACCGGGATTTCATTTCGTTGTCGGTTCAACGCACTTTCTAATGTTCGAAGACAGGAGAATCATGATGTTTAATAAAATTCGTACCGCAATGACGCTGGCCCTGACTTTGGCTGTTGTCCCTGCCACCATGGCCGCTGGTAAAGATGCCGCCAAACTCGGCACTGAATTAACACCATTGGGAGGCATTGCGGCGGGTAATGCCGATGGCTCGATCCCGGCGTGGACTGGAGGTCAGACTGAAAAGTTGGCCGGCAAGCATGCGGGAGATATACCGTTGGAACTATTTGCTGATGAAAAACCGCTCTATCGCATTGATGCTGGCAATTACCAGCAATACGCTGCGCAGCTTTCCGGTGGAACCATCGAGTTACTGAAGAAGTACCCGGACACCTTTTACCTTGATATCTATCCGTCGCACCGCACAGCCGCTGCACCGACCTATGTTTACGATGCAGTTAAGGCCAACGTGACCAATTGTGAACTGGCCGAAGGTGGTTACAGCATCGAAGGCTGTATCGGTGGTATTCCGTTTCCAATGCCTGAAAATGGCTTTGAGGTAATGTGGAATTTCCTGCTACGGGTAGAAGCGCCATCCATTGAATACACTTTTAAAAATGTGGTAGGTAACGCGGATGGTTCACATACGCTGGCAACCCGCAACGAAATCTCTTTCCAGTACCCGCCTTATTACCGTGATGCGGATCCGGATAACTGGAATGGCGAATATTCAATGTTCCGGTTCAATACTATGGAGCCGCCATTTAAAGCAGGTGAATCACTGGTCATTCGCGACAGCATTGACGCTGATAACCCGCGCAAGGCCTGGCAGTACCTACTAGGGCAGCGTCGGGTTCGTCGGGCGCCTACCGTTGCTTATGATACGCCTGACTTTGTTGCATCAGGCGCCAACTACTTCGATGAAGTTCAGGGATTGTTGGGGCATATTGACCGCTACAGCTGGGAATTGGTAGGTAAGAAAGAGTTATTTGTTCCTTACAACAACAACGGCTTTATTGCGCCAAGTGCAGAAGAAGCTATTGCGGATTTTCACTTGAATCCACAACACGTTCGCTGGGAAAAGCATCGCGTATGGGAAGTTAAGGCAACCGTTGCAGATGGCAAGCGTCACGCTGTGCCTACCCGGACGTATTACATAGACGAAGATTCCTGGGTTATTTTGTTGATGGACGGATTCGACGCTGAAGGCAATTTGTGGCGAACCACTCAGGTTACTCCTTTCGTGGTGCCTGCCGTACCTGCGACACTAATTAAAACGGCAACCGTGTTCAATTTGCAGGCGAAGACGATGAGTGTCATTCAGTCACTTAACGGAGAGACTTTCCGGGTGGTTGACGTTAAACCTGAAACCTTCTTTACCGGTGATGCTGTGGCAGCTGATGCTGTTCGCTAACCCTTGTTCAGGCCCGTTATTTCGGGCCTTTTCACTGATACCTATCCGGGATTGTGTTCATGAAACGAAATAATGTAGATAGCTTGTTCGGCTTTTCTTCGTCTTCTTTTTTTCTGGCTATTCTGTTACTGGTTGCGCCATCTTCAGTGACTGCAGAAGGCACTGCCGAATCTACACTCAAGGATGTTCTTGTGTCACCTGCAAAGCAAAACAGGGCCAGTATTCAGGCACTTCAATTGGGCTTGGCTCGTGCTGGTAACACGTTAATCTCTGTTGGCGAGCGCGGTGTAATTTTGCAGTCGGATGATCAGGGGCTGCACTGGGTTCAGGCCAAATTTGTGCCTGTGTCAGTTACGTTAACGGCGGTTACGTTCAGCGATCCTTTGAATGGCTGGGCGGTTGGTCACAGTGGCGTGATACTGGCAACCAACGATGGTGGAAATACCTGGCACAAACAGCTCGATGGCGAACAGGCAGCTCAACTCGCTTTGGCTGAGGCAGAATCACTTATTGAAGCAGGTGATGTGCGAGGAGAGCGAGCAAGAAGTAATGCCGGTTACCTGATTAAGGAAGGTGCCGATAAGCCTATTTTAGATATTTACTTTGCCAATCAGTTCGATGGATGGGCAATTGGTGCCTATGGACTGGCTTTCGCAACAAATGATGGTGGGGAGCACTGGCATTCCATCATTGCGCAACTGCCTAATCCTTCAGGCAAACACCTATATAAAGTGGTTCGTTCGGCCAATGAACTGATTTTTCTTGGTGAGCAGGCTGCTGTTTTCACTTCTAGCGATGACGGCAGTACATTTTCAACACTTGAGACGCCTTATTACGGTAGCTTCTTTGATGGCCTGTTGTTTGAAGATGGGACCCGATTGCTGTTTGGTTTGCGCGGAAATGTCTGGCGTCAAAACAAAGGTAAAGGCCGATGGAAACGAGTTGAACTCGATTCTGAAGTCACCTTAACCAGTGGATTGGTTACCGGCGAAAAAACAATTTTACTCGCCGATCAAAGCGGTCAACTTTTCCTGAGCCGCGACGCTGCAACATCATTCAGCCTGATGGGGCAGGCGCCATTTGGTGGTATCACCGACATTATTCAGATCCCCAATGGCTTTGCTGTTTCAACAGCACGTGGTGCCCATGTAGTCACAGACACTAATTTACTAAGCGGGGAAGTACAATAATGACCAACCACACTCCGTTAACGTCACAAGGCGAAACACTTATTCGACACCTTGAAGACTTTGATACCCGTTCTGGTCGACTACTTGAGCGGGCAATATTTAACTTCAGGCCGTTGATAATACTGCTATGTTTACTGATCACCTGCGTGCTGGGTTATCAGTCTGCGCAACTCACGCTGAGCGCCGCATTTCAAAAAATGATCCCCAGTAACCATCCGTATATCCTTAATTTTCTGGATAATCGAAAACAGCTGTCGGATACCAGCAATGCGCTGCGAATAGCAGTTCATAATACCAAAGGGTCTATTTTTGACGCGCACTATCTGGACACGCTTCGACAGTTAAATGATGAATTGTTTTTGATGCCAGGTGTTGAGCGGCCTTTTATGAAATCGCTGTGGACACCAGCTGTGCGCTGGACAGGTGTTACCGAAGAAGGTCTGGATGGCGGTCCGGTGATTCCCGATGACTATGACGGTTCTCAGGCATCGCTGGATCAGGTGAGATTAAATGTAGAACGTTCTGGTGAAGTAGGGCAACTGGTATCGGGCAATTATGCATCGAGTATCATATTGGTGCCTTTACGAGAAGTGGATCCGGATGGCAATCAACTGGATTATCAGGCATTTTCTGAAAAGCTTGAAACGCTTCGGTTGAAATATCAGAAAGACGGTATCGAAATCCATATCACGGGCTTTGCCAAAGTCATTGGTGATCTCATCGACGGACTCCAACAGGTACTGGCATTTTTTGCAATAACGATCGCCATCGCAACCGCCGTCCTGTTTGTCTATACGCGTTGCCTCCGCAGTACATTATTAGTTGTCAGCTGTTCCTTGATTGCCGTTATATGGCTGCTTGGTCTGCTACCTACATTGGGGTATGAATTGGATCCGTACTCAATACTGGTGCCATTTCTGGTATTTGCTATTGGCATGAGTCATGGCGCGCAGAAGATGAACGGCATTATGCAGGACATCGGACGGGGGATTCACAAACTTCTGGCGGCACGTTACACATTCCGTCGACTTTTTCTGGCCGGGATAACCGCGCTGATATCAGATGCCGTAGGCTTTGCTGTGCTGATGGTCATCGATATTCCTGTGATCCAGGATTTGGCGGTGACCGCCAGTATTGGTGTTGCGGTACTGATTTTCAGCAACCTTATTTTGCTCCCTGTATTGCTCTCCTACACCGGTGTTGATGCATCTGCCGCGCAGCGGAGTATTAAAGCAGAATTGCGAGATAACGCTGATGTAGCGCACAAAAAGCACCCACTCTGGGCATTTCTGGACCTGTTTACACGTAAAAAATACGCCTCGGCTACGGTTGTTAGTGCCATCTTCTTAGGTATTGCAGGCAGTATAGTCAGTATGAATGTGAAAATTGGTGACACTGATCAGGGCGCACCGGAGCTTAGGCCCGACTCTCGTTATAACCTCGACAATGCTTTCATGACTGCAAACTACGCTACCAGTTCGGATGTCTATGTGGTAATGGTTAAGACAGAACAATATGCCTGTGCCCATTACGATACCCTGATGGCGGTGGATACATTGGAGCAGGAGTTACGTCAGCTTCCGGGGGTGGTTACCACGTCCTCGTTAGCGGGTTTGGCCAAGGTTGCCAATGCTGGTATGAATGAAGGCAATTTAAAGTGGTACGGTATTCCGCGTTCTCAGGGAATGCTAAACGCTATCATTACCCGTGCTCCGCGTGAAATGTTCAATCAAAACTGTGACTTGCTTACCATTTTCGCCTACCTGACAGATCATAAATCTGACACGCTTAACGACGTTGTACATACAGTTGAAGCCTTTGCTGCACAGTACAACACCGAAAAATATCAGTTCCTGAATGCGGCGGGTAATGCTGGTATAGAGGCCGCTACAAATATTGTGGTGGAGAAAGCCAATACCCAAATGTTGTTATATGTATATGGGGCTGTCATTGTACTTGCTTTCATTACTTTCCGTTCCTGGCGAGCCGTAGTGTGCGCCATTTTGCCGCTAATGCTGACGTCCATTTTGTGTCAGGCCCTAATGGTCTGGCTGAATATTGGCGTAAAGGTGGCCACATTACCCGTTATTGCACTGGGTGTCGGAATAGGTGTGGATTACGCGCTTTATATTCTTACTGTTATGAAGACCCGGTTACAGGATGGATTAAGCCTGTCGGATGCCTACTATGATGCTTTGCTGTTTACTGGAAAAGTGGTGGTGTTAACAGGTATTACGCTGGGAATTGCAGTAGCTACCTGGGTATTTTCACCCATTAAGTTCCAGGCTGATATGGGCATATTGCTGGCCTTTATGTTCATTTGGAACATGTTAGGGGCACTTATCCTGCTACCCGCGTTAGCGCGATTTTTATTGCCAGTGAAAAACATTACGCAACGTGAAAAGGCATTATAGGTTTTGTCAATGGCCGGTATTTTGCATTTACAATGTGTTAACACTATTGCGGTAAATAGGTATGATGAAGCGAATTGCTCCTAACCCCTGTTTTTGGAAAGAAGTATGATTGCAGCTCAAAAAATAGCGCAGGAAGAAAAAGACGTTGTCGACCGCTTCGATCTTCGCTCAAAACTGCGTTTTAATCAGGAAACAGGTAAAATTTGGTTAGGCGAGAGCCGGCTATTACTGCTACACGCCAAAGCGTTAATGGAATTGCGTACCAAGTTATTTGATTATTTGGATGACGATACGGTAAAGCGATTACTGATCCGCATAGGATTTGTTGCAGGTGAGCAGGATGCCGACTTGGCGCATAAGCTCGCCGACAACATTAACAGCTATGATGTATTCCGCATCGGCCCAGAGTTACACGCCTTTGAAGGGCATGTCAGATCGCATATTACCGAAGCGGAAATCGACTGGGAGACCGGGCGGTTCTTCGGTGAAGTGATAGTCGAAAATTCCTGGGAGGCAGAAGCGCAATTGCAATCTATGGGACTGTCTGACGATCCGGCTTGCTGGACAATTATTGGCTACGCCTCCGGATATACCAGCCGCTTCTTTCGTCGCTTTATTGTATTTAAAGAAACCCAGTGCATGTGCACAGGTGATCATCATTGTAAATTCGTTGGTAAACCCGCCGATTGCTGGGACGACGAAAGCTACATCGACTTGTTTCGTGATGACCCCCTGAATCCGTCTTTACGTCAGATTGAAAAAGAACTCAGTCAGCTTCGGGGGAAACGACAGGCTAATTACGACACTGACGGACTGGTGGGAGCATCGCCAGAGTTTACCAGTGCGCTTAACTTGTTAAAACGCGCTGCTGATTCGCCTATCAATGTGCTTTTGCTTGGTGAAACCGGTGTGGGTAAAGAAGTGTTCGCGCGTTGGTTGCATGAACACAGTGGCCGCAAAGAGAATGCATTTATTGCGGTAAACTGCGGTGCAATTCCCCACGAACTCATAGAAGCAGAGTTGTTTGGGGTGAAAAAAGGTGCGTTTACCGGGGCCCAGGAATCCCGCCCGGGTAGATTCGAACGCGCTGATGGAGGAACTCTGTTTCTTGACGAGCTGGGTGATTTACCTCTTTCAGCCCAGGTAAAACTGCTTCGAGTATTACAAAGTGGCGAGGTTGAACGCCTCGGTGATGATGTAGTCAGAAAAGTCAATGTCAGGCTCGTTGCGGCGACTAACGTAGATCTACAAAAGGCTATTAAAGAGGGTAAGTTTCGCGCCGATCTTTATTACCGCATTGCTACTTATCCGGTGAGTATTCCCCCGTTGCGGGATCGACGGGCGGATATCTTGCTTTTATGCAATGCCATGATCGATAAGTTTTCCCAAAGCTATCAAAAACGTCTGTCAGGCCTGTCTGAGCAGGCTATGCAGGTTCTGCGATTGTACGACTGGCCCGGTAATGTACGGGAACTGGAAAACGTTATTGAACGGGGTGTATTACTTGCTACCGAAGGCGGTTTAATCGAACTGGAACATTTGTTTGTCAGCCCGCCTGACATTGATGTTGATATTGAGCATCACAGTGTCAGTAAGGTAAATGACAAAGGATTGATTCAACCCCTTAGCTGTGAGGACCCGCAAAGTGATCAGTATTACGATGGGCTGATAGAGCAGGATGAGTTTAATCTGCACAAACACGAACAACAGATTTTTGAGGCGGCAGTGCGAAAAGCCAATGGCAATCTGACCCATGCCGCCCAGTATTTGGGTGTAACCCGTCGTCAACTCGCCTACCGAATCAACGAAAAACCCCGTTAAGCCATTCTATATACAGGTTGTCAGCAGCCCACTGACAACCTGTTTCACCTCTGCTATTTGCCACCTTCACTCAGTGTTTATTTTCGTCATACGAACAATTTTCTCGTCTTAATTGCGTTTACTTCACTTCAATTCTGGTTGCGTGCTTACTCATTAATACACGCATTACTTCAACCCTAAATTGTCACTGTTCCTCTCAGCATTACAAAAATGTAATGCCGTTAAAAGCGTTTAACAAAATCGTTAAATATTTATTAACAATTGATCGGTTTTAAACACTTACATTTGATAAATTTTAATAAATTCAGCGACTTAAATAGTTGGCATGGTATCTGTAATAGTTAACGCAATGTAACTCAAAAATGAAAAACAGAAACAAAAATTGGAGAACATATTATGGCGATGACAGGTGTATTACGGCCAGGGCATGTTGCAGTACGTGTATTAGATTTGGATGAAGCCGTTAAGTTTTATGGTGAGGTGATGGGGCTTGTTGAGACTGGTCGGGATGATCAGGGGCGTGTGTACTTTAAATGCTGGGACGAACAGGACCACAACAGCTATATCATTCGCGAAGCCGATCAGGCCGGTGTGGATTTTGTTGGCTTTAAAGTGCTGAACAGTGAAACCCTCAATAAGCTTGAAAAAGACCTAAATGCCTACGGCGTGGAGACTCGTCGTATTGAAGCGGGTGATATGCTGGAAACCGGTGAGCGTGTTCGATTTACCTTGCCATCGGGCCACGAGTTTGAGTTGTTTGCAGAGAAAACGAAAGTGGGCAACGGCATGGGACTCACTAACCCTGCGCCCTGGTATTCCCAAAGTGAGCACGGAATTGCGCCACTTCGCCTTGATCATATGCTGCTGTACGGACCTGATATCGCAAAGGTAAAAGCAATTTTTAAAGATGTACTGGGCTTTTTCCTGGTTGAGCGCGTGCTCGGGGAAGACAATCAAACTGAAATGGGAATTTGGCTGTCCTGTTCACATAAAGTACACGATATCGCTTTTGTTGAATATCCTGAGCCAGGCAAACTTCATCACACGTCATTCTTAATGGATAGCTGGGAGCAGGTGCTTCGTGCAGGTGACATTATGTCGATGAACGAAGTGGCTGTTGATATTGGCCCGACACGCCATGGTATCACCCGAGGCTGCACCATTTACGCCTGGGATCCATCCGGTAACCGCTTTGAAACCTTTATGGGCGGCTATCACCCTTACCCCGACTACGACACTATTACCTGGACCTGGGATAACTTCGCTCAGGGCCTGGATTACCCTCAGCGCAAATTACACGAAAGCTTCCTTACCGTAGTGAGCTAAGGATCCGGAGGGTAAATCATGAACGACAGTATTGCAGCGCCCAAAGAACAGTTCGACACATCATTGCATTTTGTGCGGGTAACGGGCAGGCGCGACGACGGATTTGTCGAGTTTGATTTTAGTGTAGGCCAGCCTGAAGTGGCGTTAGAAATGGTGCTCCGGCAACACGACTTTGAACAGTTCTGTGTCGAACAAAACGCGATCTTGCTTGAACAGGACAACCAGGGTTGTGATGACGAGGAAAAGCGCGCCTTCAATTGGAGTCTGCACGATGCCACCCATCATTTTCGTGGTGAGTAGCCATTCAGGTTAAGAGGAAAGAGTTATGCAAATAGATGTACAAACCGTCAATATCGAACAGAAAAATCAGACGTTTACACATTTGAAACGTCGCTTCGGCGACAAGAAAATACCATCGCGCTATCAGGAGGCGAGCTACGATCTGCAGGCCACAGAAAATCTACACTACAGGCCAACCTGGGCACCGGAACAGGAACTTTACGACCCCAATTTAAGTAAAATCCGGATGACTGATTGGTATGACTTAAAAGATCCACGCCAGTTTTATTACAGCACCTACACGCTGACACGGGCCCGGCAACAGGAAACCATGGAGTCAAATTTCAAAACGGTTGAGTCTCTTAATCTGATTGAGAATTTGCCCGATCAGGTACTGAAAATCGCTCAGGATCTGCTGATTCCTCTGCGTCACGTTAACTATGCGTCAAACTTAAACAACACCCTGGTTTGCGGTTACGGCTACGGTACCGTGTTTACCCAACCCTGTATTTACCATGCCATGGACAATCTTGGCATTGCCCAATATTTGTCACGTCTGGGCCTGATGATCGGCGATGTTGAATCACTTGAAGTTGCTAAACAGGACTGGATGAACAGTGATGCGTGGCAACCTCTGCGTCGTTCATTGGAAGATCTCATGTGCGTGCGCGATCCCGTCGAAGTATTTATTAAGCAGAACTTTGTTCTGGACGGGCTGCTTTACCCATTGGTGTATCAGCGCATCGCAGATAAACACCTGTTAGAACTTGGCGGCTCAGGTATCTCCATTCTTACCCAGTTCATGACCAACTGGTATCAGGAGTCGGTTCGCTGGGTAGACTCGGTATTGAAAACCATGGCCGATGAATCGCCGCAAAATAAAGCTGTACTGGAAGAGTGGGTAGGTAGCGCTGCTAATCATTTCACCTCTGTGTTATTGCCAGTCGTCGCGCTGGCTGTCCAAGGCAATGATGCCGACGAGCTGGTGAGTGAAGTTCATGATGAACTCATGACACGCGCCAGTAAAGCAGGCCTGTTCAGGTAGGAAGTCTCATGTCAACAGTATTTATTATTTTACAGGCTAACGAAGATACCCGCCCGATTGTTGATGCCATCGAGCAGGACAATCCACTCGCTGAAGTTATCCACGAGCCCGCCATGGTTAAAGTGCAGGCTGAGGGGCGTTTGGTTGTGCGTCGCGAAACCATCGAAGAAGAAATTGGCCGTGAGTTCGATATGCAGGAACTCAACATCAACCTAATTACGCTCAGCGGGAACGTCGATGAAGACGAAGACGCGCTGACACTCACCTGGAACAGCTAGGAGGTTATTGTGGATATTAAAAAGACCCCTCGAAAACTGAACGTTAAAGAGAAGTATCGCTTGATGACACGTGATCTGGCCTGGGAGCCAAGTTATCGCGATGAAAAAGAAATCTACCCCTACGTGGATTACGAAGGCATTAAAATTCACGATTGGTCTAAATGGGAAGATCCTTTCCGTTTAACGATGGATGCGTACTGGAAATACCAGGCTGAAAAGGAACGCAA
The DNA here is from genome assembly GCF_006494365.1 of Aestuariibacter sp. GS-14. Classification (GTDB taxonomy): domain Bacteria; phylum Pseudomonadota; class Gammaproteobacteria; order Enterobacterales; family Alteromonadaceae; genus Alteromonas; species Alteromonas mangrovi. The sequence continues at coordinate 305,291 of NZ_VHIP01000001.1, read as the reverse complement.
GTACTACGCGATTATTGATGCTCACGCGCAGAATAATGGTCATTTGAATGTGACTGACGCGCGTTATTTAACCGCAATCAAGTTATTCCTGCAGGGGATTAGTCCGGGTGAATATGCTGCCCACCGGGGGTTTGCTCGAGTGGGACGTGAGTTTGCCGGAGTAGGCCCTCAGGTGGCCTGTCAAATGCAGTCGATTGACGAAATTCGCCACGCGCAGACTCAGGTTCATGCCATGTCGAATTACAACAAGTACTATAACGGCTTTAAGGATTTTGCGCAGCAGCGCGACCGCATTTGGTACACATCGGTACCGCGTTCATTTTTTGATGATGCCATGTCCGCCGGACCGTTTGAGTTTTTGATTGCAATTGGTTTCTCTTTTGAATACGTGCTTACCAACCTGCTGTTTGTGCCCTTTATGTCCGGTGCAGCATACAACGGAGATATGGCAACCTGTACGTTTGGCTTCTCTGCACAATCTGATGAAGCGCGTCATATGACGCTGGGCCTTGAATGCATTAAGTTTATGCTCGAACAGGATCCGGCCAACATTCCCATTGTGCAAAAATGGATTGATAAGTGGTTCTGGCGTGGTTGTCGTTTGTTGACGTTAGTGGCTGCCATGATGGATTACATGTTGCCCAAGCGCGTCATGTCCTGGCGTGAAGCCTGGAATATTTATGGTGTGGAAAACGGTAATGCATTATTCCGCGATTTAGCCCGCTATGGCATTCGTCAACCTATGCATTGGGATGATGTAGAAAAGTCAATTGACCATACTTCGCATCAAATCATGCTGGGATTGTATCAGTGGAAATTCGGTACCGCTTTCCATTCATGGACACCGACCGCCAGTGATATTGAGTGGTTAAAAGAAAAGTATCCAACAACTTTCGAACAATACTATTTGCCCCGCTGGGAGTATGCCATTGCTCAGAAAGAAGCAGGCGGTGAATACAATAACTTTGGTCTGCCCAAACTGTGTCAGACCTGTCAGCTTCCCTGCTTGTTTACGGAGCCGGATGATCCTACCCAACTGGCTCATCGCGAAACGGAATTTGAAGGTGAAAAATATCACTTCTGTTCTGATGGTTGTCAGCACGTATTCGACCAAGAGCCTGAAAAGTATGTTCAGGCCTGGTTACCCATGCCTGCGCTGATGCAAGCGCCGCTGAAAGGTGACCTGGCAGCCTGGATGGAATGGGTAAGCCTTGAACCAACCGCAGCGGGTGACTACGCCAACTCAGAAGACAAAGCAAACTTCGAAAAATGGCGTAAACAGGTGTCTACCGACTAACCAAAGTATGTAACAGCCATCTTCTACAGCAGGTGGCCAACGCCTCAATAAGACAGGCGATAGCAGGAGAATAATTATGGCAGTTGTCGCAAACGGCGAGTACAAATTTCCTTCCCAAGACAGAGTCGAAAATTTTTATGGGCATCAGTTGCTATTTGCATGTTGGGATCACCACATGCTTATGGCTGCTCCCTTTATGTTATTTGGTGCTCCCGACCAGAAATTGGGAGACATCCTTGAGCAGCAACTTAAGCCGCTCATGCAGCCTGACCCGGATTTCAACAAAATCGATTGGGATACCATTGAGTGGACCAAAAGCGGCAAACCCTGGACACCGGATTTCAATAAAACCGTGAAGGAAAATGGGTTGGTTCACAAGGAACAATTTCGTTTCAAAACCCCGGGTTTATCCACCTTGGTGAAGCCACAAGAAAGGCCTCAGGGAGAATAAGTATGAGCTTCGAAGTCACTATCGAACCGCTGGGGCAAACCGTAGAAGTGGATGAGGGCCAGACAATTCTGGATGCGGCATTGCGGGCGGGTATCTATCTGCCTCATGCCTGCTGCCATGGATTATGCGCTACCTGTAAAATTGAGGTGCTTGAAGGTGAGGTTGATCACGGCGAAGCATCGAGTTTTGCTCTTATGGACTTTGAGCGGGATGAGAATAAATGTCTCGCTTGCTGCGCAATACCAGAAAGCGATCTGGTTATTGAAGCAGAGATTGAAGACGATCCGGATTCCCGCAATCTGCCTGTTAAGGATTATCAATGTACGGTAAGTCGTATTGAAGATCTCACCCCAACCATTAAAGGTATCTGGTTAAAACTGGAAGATGTCGATGGCATTGATTTTCAGGCAGGGCAGTACATTAATTTGAATTTACCTGATGAAATCGGTAGCAGAGCATTCTCGATTGCCAGTACACCTGCTGAGTCCGGTGAAATTGAATTGAATATCCGCAAAGTGCCGGGAGGCGTAGGCACCGCCTTCATTCACGAGCAACTGCAAGTGGGCGATGACATTTCACTGAGTGGGCCATATGGTCGCTTCTTTGTGAAAAAATCCGCTCATATGCCCATGATATTTATGGCGGGCGGTTCGGGATTATCCAGTCCTCGCTCCATGATTGTAGAGCTGTTGGAGGAAGGCTGTGACCTCCCAATAACGCTTGTATATGGTCAGCGCACCCGCACTGAGCTTTATTATCACGACGAGTTTTTAGCGCTGGCAGAGAAGTTCAGCAATTTTACGTATATTCCCGCTTTATCAGATCCTGGTGATGAGCCCGACTGGGCTGGCGAAACCGGATTTGTTCATGAAGCTGCTCAACGGGCATTTGACGGCAACTTCAGTGGCCATAAGGCCTATCTGTGTGGACCGCCTCTTATGATCGACGCCTGCATAAACACGCTAATGCAGGGGCGGCTATTTGAAAGAGACATCTATACCGAGAAATTTATCTCAGCTGCCGATGCGCAACAAGTGCGCAGTCCATTGTTCAAAAACATTTAATCAGGTTACCCAACCATTGCACACAGGGATGTGTTTTTTTGTAACTTAATTCATACCCTCAGGGTATTAAGTTGTCAGGTAAATGGTATTAGACGGTATGTGTAGTGGGATTTACACTGACCCTATGTGTTATTGAGATGTAAATATAAATTTAAGGGCTTGCTCAAAGCCATAAGCGAGAATTGATATGCGCCAAGTAGATAATTTTATAAGAGGGGAGTTTGTTGCAGCCAGAGATGGTAAGCGATTTGACAAAGTATCTCCGGTTACAGGCAAAGTTATCGCCAGTATTGCCGAAGCTGGACGCAGTGATGTGAATGAGGCTGTACTTGCTGCAAAAGCGGCTTTATCAGGTGAATGGGCAACATTTACCACCAATCAACGCGTTGAAATGCTCTACGAAGTGGCAGATGAAATAACACGTCGATTCGAAGACTTTGTTGAAGCTGAAATGGCGGATACCGGCCAGCCATCGCATGTGATGCGTCATGTTTTTATTCCTCGCGGCGCGGCAAACTTCAAGATCTTTGCTGACACTATCAAAAACGTGCCAACGGAAAGTTTCATGCTGGATACACCAGATGGCGCTGGCGCGCTGAACTACGGTGTTCGCACCCCTAAAGGCGTGATAGGCGTTATCAGTCCGTGGAACGCGCCATTCATGTTAATGACCTGGAAAGTTGGGCCCGCCTTGGCATGTGGGAATACCGTGGTGGTTAAACCTTCAGAGGAAACGCCACTGACTTCGGTATTACTGGGCGAAGTGATGAACAAAGTGGGCGTACCCAAAGGTGTTTACAACGTAGTGAATGGTTTTGGACCGGATTCGGCAGGCGCATTCCTGACTGAGCATAAAGATGTCGATGCCATTACCTTCACCGGTGAGACCCGCACCGGTACTGCCATCATGAAAGCCGCGGCGGAAGGCACACGCGATGTGTCATTTGAAATGGGCGGCAAGAACGCGGGTATCGTGTTTGCTGACTGCGATTTCGATAAAGCGATCGAAGGTATCTCACGTTCAGCGTTCTTAAATTCCGGTCAGGTGTGTTTAGGCACCGAACGCGTTTACGTTGAACGCCCTATTTTCGACAAATTCGTATCCGCACTGAAAGAAAAAGCAGAAGCCGTTAACTACGGAAGGCCCGAAGACGCAGGCGTTAATTATGGCCCGCTAATCAGTAAAGAGCATCAGAACAAAGTGCTGTCCTATTACAACAAAGCAGTTCAGGAGGGCGCTACCGTGGTAACAGGGGGCGGCGTACCTGACGTGCCTGAGGCGCTGAAAGGCGGCAACTGGATCCAGCCCACAATCTGGACCGGCTTATCTGATGATGCAACGGTGGTTCGCGAAGAAATCTTCGGCCCTTGTTGCCACATTCGTCCCTTCGATACGGAAGAAGAGGTCGTTAATCTTGCCAACGATACTGAGTACGGGCTGGCTACTACCATTTGGACTAGCAATCTGCCCCGAGCTCATCGCATGGCGGCCAATATCGATGTAGGTATTTGCTGGGTGAACAGTTGGTTCCTGCGCGACCTGCGCACTGCATTTGGTGGTTCAAAACAATCAGGCATAGGCCGTGAAGGTGGGGTGCATTCCCTTGAGTTCTATACCGAATTGCGCAACGTGTGCATAAAACTATAGGGAACCATCATGGATAATTCGCAAATTAACACACTCGGGAATGCCTTGTATGAAGCTATGGTGTCCCGCAATACATTAGTGCCGTTCACTGAACAATACCCCGACATCACGCTGGAACAGGCTTATCAAATTCAGTTGCAGTTTATTCAGCGACGTCTCGATGCAGGCGAAAAAATAGTTGGTAAGAAAATCGGGGTAACCAGTAAAGCCGTGCAGGATTTTCTCGGTGTATTCCAGCCTGATTTCGGTCAATTAACCGACAAGATGGTGTATCAGGAAGGCGAAACGATTGACTTGAATGAGCTGATTCAGCCCAAAGCAGAGGCGGAACTGGCGATTGTATTAAAAGAAGATCTGATTGGTCCGGGGATCACCGCCATCGATGTTATCCGGGCAACGGATTATGTCAGTCCATGTTTCGAAATTGTCGATTCGCGTATCAATGACTGGAAAATCAAAATCCAGGATACGGTTGCAGACAATGCCTCTTGTGGCGTTTATGTGGTCAGCAACATTAAGGCAGATCCACGTAAAGTGGATATCACTATGGCAGGTATGACGCTTTACAAAAATGGCGAGTTGTTCTCAACGGGCGTTGGGGCTGCGGTGCAGGGTTCGCCGTTTAATGCGGTTGCCTGGCTGGCTAATACGCTAGGTGAACTGGGCATTCCGTTTAAAGCAGGTGAAGTGATCCTGTCGGGCTCTCAGTCTGCACTGGTCCCTGTCACCGACGGTGACGAGCTGGTGTGTCACATCGCCGGAGTGGGCGGTTGTAAAGTGAATTTTGCCGGGAGCACAAAAGTATGAAAACCAACTTAACGCAAGAGCAGATTGTACGTTTTTGTGAACGTGTAGAAGGCGCTCAGCGTCGCGCACATGATATTGCGATGCTCACCAAAGAATTTCCGCAGATGACGGTTGAAGACGGCTATGCCGTACAAAATGCATTGCGGGCGCGATTTATTGAGCAAGGTGAAAAACTGATTGGTTGGAAAGCGGGTTTAACCTCGAAAGCAAAAATGGTGCAGATGGGCGTAGATAAACCCTCGATCGGCTTTCTGACCGACGCCATGTCGCGCCCGGAAAACACCGCTATTAGCACACACGACATGGTTCATCCCAGAGTGGAATGTGAAGTGGCCTTTGTCACTAAAGCGGATTTAAGCGGTCCGGCCTGCACGCGCGCAGATGTATTGGCCGCTACGGATTTTGTTATGCCTGCGGTTGAAGTAATTGACTCGCGCTATGAAAACTTCAAGTTCGATTTACCCAGTGTGATAGCAGACAACAGCTCGTCGGCACGCTTCGTTGCAGGTGGTCGTCCCCGCTATGTTGATGATATCGAAGTCGATGGCATTGGTGTAGCGATGGAGCTCAATGGTGAAATTGTTGAAATGGGATCGTCCGCTGCCGTAATGGGGCATCCGGCTGATGCGGTAGCCATGGTCGTTAATATTCTGCACGACATGGGTGAAATCCTGCCCGCTGGCAGTTTTGTAATGAGCGGTGGGATTACCGCTGCCGTTGCGGTAAAGCCGGGAGATAACGTCATCGCACGTTATCAGGATTTGGGTAGTGTCAGTCTTCGGTTCGAGTAAGCCGGCTGATGAGGGAAAACATTCATGCCAATTCTTGAAATGCATCTGATGACCGGTCGAACCAAAGAACAGAAAGCGACAGCGGCCAAAGCGGTTACTGACGCCCTGGTTGAATCCCTTGGTGTAAAACGGGAGTCGGTTCGAATTTTGATCACGGAACATGGCGAACACGACTTTTTTGTCTCAGGCATGACAATGTCGGAGCGAGCGAGTGCCCAACAGTCTGTAGTACAGACGTTACCAGCAAATGCAGAGGGGAAATAGAAATGAAAAAGATTAAATGTGCTTTGATTGGGTCGGGCAATATCGGTACCGATTTAATGTATAAAGTAATGCGCAGTGAATGGTTGGAGCCTGTATGGATGGTCGGCATAGACCCTGCATCAGAAGGCCTGGCGAGAGCCAGTAAACTGGGTCTGAAAACCACTGCTGAGGGAGTGGATGGCTTGCTTCCTCATGTGGAAGAGGACGGCATCCAGATCGCCTTCGACGCAACCAGTGCGTATGTGCACGCGGAAAATAGCCGCAAACTGAATGCAAAAGGCGTAATGATGATTGACCTTACTCCCGCAGCAATTGGGCCGTTGTGTGTGCCACCCGTAAATTTGAAAGAGCACGCCGACAAACAGGAAATGAACGTCAATATGATTTCCTGTGCTGGTCAGGCAACTATTCCTATCGTAAACGCAGTATCTCAGGTTCAGGGTGTTGAATACGCTGAAATTATTGCCAGCTTGTCCAGTAAATCCATTGGAGCTGGTACTCGCGCTAACCTGGATGAGTTTACATTCACTACGTCAAACGCCATCGAAAAAGTCGGCGGTGCGAAAAAAGGCAAGGCACTGGCCATCATTAACCCGGCCGAGCCACCTATCATTATGCGTAACACGATTTATTGCCTGACGGAAGGCGAACCGGATAAGGCGGCGATCACAGCGTCCATCCTGAACATGATTGAGCAAGTACAGAAATATGTACCTGGCTACAAACTGGTAAACGGCCCCACGTTTTTTGATAACAAAGTAGCGGTATTTATGGAGGTTGCCGGGTTGGGGGATTATTTGCCCAAGTATGCAGGCAACCTGGACATTATGACGGCTGCCGCAACCCGCACGGCGGAGATGTTCGCCGAAGAAATCCTCAATGGCAAAATCACTTTAACCCCTGTGGAGGCTGCGTAATGACCAGTAAAAACATTATTTTGCATGACATGTGTTTACGCGATGGCATGCATGCCAAGAAAGAGCAAATCAGCGTTGAACAAATGGTCAAAGTCGCAACGGCGATGGACGCTGCCGGCGTACCTTATATTCAGGTTACTCACGGTGCCGGCTTAGGCGGGAACTCTCTGCAACATGGTTTTGCACTGGCCTCCAATGAAGAATATATCAGCGCGGTGGCAGACGCGGTTTCGAAGACGATAATTTCAGTGTTGCTGATCCCCGGCTTAGGCACTATGAGTGAACTAAAGTCGGCCTATGAAGCCGGCGCCAGAAGTGTACATGTAGCTACTCATTGTACAGAAGCCGACACTTCGCCGCAGCATATCGCCTTTGCCAGAGAGTTGGGCATGGATACGTCAGGCTTTCTGATGATGTCTCACCTGAACACGCCTAAGGGCTTAACAGAGCAAGCGTTATTAATGGAATCCTATGGGGCGAATACGGTGTATATCACCGATTCAGCAGGTTACATGCTGCCGGAAAATGTCACTGAAATCATTACCATGCTGAAAGACAAACTGAAACCTGAAACCGAAATCGGCTTTCACGGCCATCACAATCTGGGTATGGGGGTGGCAAATTCGGTTGCGGCTATTCAGGCTGGCGCGACACGTATAGATGCATCGGTTGCAGGATTGGGTGCAGGTGCTGGCAATACGCCACTTGAAGTACTGGCCGCGGTACTGGAACGAATGCATATCCCCACCGGGACGGATTTGTTCAAGTTGATGGACATCGCGGAAGACATTATTACACCCATGATGGACCACATGGTGAGGGTTGACCGGGATTCGTTAACGCTGGGTTACGCTGGTGTGTATTCCACTTTCTTGCTACACGCAAAACGCGCAGCTCAGATGTATGGGTTATCGGCTCGCGATATTTTGGTAGAGCTGGGGCGCAAGAAGATGATTGGTGGTCAGGAAGACATGATCCAGGATACAGCCATGACCCTGGCTAAAGCCAAAGGCCTGCTGAAAGAAGCGGTATAGGTGCTCGAATGTTGTATCAACACTTAGCTATTGTTGTAGGAGCAACCGGTACTTTCGGTACCGAAATTGTCAGGCAACTTACGGAGCAGGGCTTGCATGTACTGGCGGTTGGCCGAAGCGCAGACGCGCTGACGACACTCGCTTCGCAATTTGCCCAAGTGAGTATTTGCCAGGCTGATATAAGCAATGATAGTGCGATAGACGCTATCGGGGCAGCTATTGATCGCCCGGTTAAAATGGTTGTTCATGGCCCGGGTGTGACGGTAGCGGGAGGAATTCTAACCGCCCCAACTTCAGCGATGGTCGATGCGGTGAATATTAAAGTGGGTGGCATTCTGCGGCTTACCCGGGCTGCCGATGATCATTTTACGCAATCCGCTCGCATCGTAGCAATTGGCGGGCATTATGGATTGGAACCAACGGAGTACGCAGCCTCTGCAGGGGTGGCAAATTCAGCATTGGTGAACGTAATGCGCCAGCTATCCATTGCTTATGGTCGCAGAGGAATCAGCGCTCATACCATCGCGCCTGGACCGGCTGACAGCGAGCGCTTGCGAAGGGTTGTTACTGCGCGGGCAGAACAGCGCGGTGTGGCTGTGGAAGAAGTACTGGATGAATTACTCGATGAATCATCAATTCACCAGTTTACTACCGCTGATCAGGTGGCCTGGGCTGTGTGCAACTTATTGGATGACCGTGCAATTGGTATGACTGGCTCAACTATCATGTTGGATGCCGGCCGTCGTAAAGGTTTGCCATAGGAGTGTTTTGTTATGCCAATCGTTAAATTTCATCTCGTGGATTTCGATATTTGTGACGAGCAAATTGAGAAAATTGTAGAACAAGCTACGGCTATTTATGCTGATGTGCTGGACAGCCCCATCGACAGAATACGCGTATTTATTGAATTACATGCGCCAAACCTGGTTGGTGTGGGTGGCAAGCTGGTGAGTCAAGGCGGTCCAAACGCGCCGTTTTTTGAGTTTATAGTGCTCAAGGGGCGCACTATCGAGCAACGGCAAGCCATTGCCGCCCGCTTCACCGATATGCTGGTTGCTGTATTAAATGTGAATAAGCGTGATGTTCGTGGCAATTGTTTCACTGTAGAGGCTGAAAACTGGTGTATCGCCGGTCAGTTGGCTTCTGACGTGCGCAAAGCCGAAATCGAAGCCAGAGCGGCCAATCAATCAGCGGGCTGATTGATTGGTTTACAACACTGCGGGGCGCAGCTATGCCATTCAGGATCGAGATTGCCAATACTCAGGATTACTTTCTTTGCGGGCCTGACGAATCACTATTACATGGCATGGTGCGCTATGCAGGTAAAGGGATCCCGGTTGGATGTCGAGGTGGTGGCTGCGGTGTGTGCAAAATTGAAGTAATAGCGGGTGAGTATCAAACAAAGAAAATGAGTGCGCAGCATGTCAGTACAGATGAACTTAGTGCTGGTATTGTGTTGGCGTGTAAGGTATTCCCTGATTCAGACATGACAATCGATGTCATTGGCAAATGTAAATACCGGATTGAAAAATGCGGGGCAACGCAAAGCCTGGCATCAAATACCCCTTAAGTTTTTCCTGACTATTTGTATGTCGTTAATTGAAAATGTCATTCTGGCAAACGACATGCATTTACTTTTTTGATTCCCGCTTTATTTTTTCGCCGCCATTTTTTTGGCAATCCTACTCAGCTCTTTGAATTTATTGGCATTTGCAAGTTGGTCTGGCTTTTGCTGTATCCAGTCATAATCGTCAAAGAGTTGTCACCGTTTTTCATTGTTCGGTGAAATACACACATTCAGGAGCCGTTATGGACGTTAAAGCCAACAGTTTGTATCAGGAAATGCAGGCTATGATCGCGCAGACCCGTCTGGACGTAAATCCGCAGCCTCAGTTGGATCTGAATACTTCCAAAAGTGACTTTGCACAGTTGCTGAATAATGCCATTGAAAAAGTGAATGGTATGCAGCTTGAATCGAAAGATATGCAGCAACGCTTTGAAATGGGTGACCGCTCGTTAAGTATGGCAGATGTCATGCTGGCCAAGGAAAAGTCCGGGATCGCCTTTGAAGCGACCGTTCAGGTAAGAAACAAAGTGCTGGAAGCCTACAAGCAAATCATGAATATGCCGGTGTAAGTGGAGTAATTAACTGTGGCTGAAGCAACGGGTACTAATCTGACAGTAAGCGACTCAATGGGCGCTGGCGGCGAGACTGAACAAAAGTCTGGCTTTATGGATACCATTAATAATACCGACATGATGCGTCAGATGACTCTGGTAGTTGTGTTGGTAATATCGGTAGCGATTGCCATTTTTGTCATTGTATTTGTACAGGAACCTGATTTACGGCCATTAGCCAAAATGGATACGGAAGAGCTGATCGAAACGCTCGATTATCTGGATGCCAATCAAATTAAATACAAGCTTGAAGGCAATATTGTTCATGTACGCGTAGATGAGTATCAGAAAATCAAGCTGGGCATGAGTCGTGAGGGATTGGCGCAGGCCGAGCAGGAAGGCGCTGATATCATTATGCAGGACATGGGCTTTGGCGTGAGTCAGCGGGTTGAAATGGAGCGCTTAAAGCACGCCCGTGAAAAACAAATTGCCGCCACTATTGAAGACATTGCCAGTATTAAAAAGGCCCGTGTATTATTGGCGCTGCCCAAAGAAAATGTGTTTGCCCGTCGTGAGAAAAAGGCCAGTGCTACCGTTGTACTTACTGCCAACCGCGGTGCGGCGATCAGCGGTGAAGAAGTGGATGCGGTGGTAGACATCGTGGCGTCTGCTGTACAAGGCATGGAACCCGAGCGTGTAACCGTTACCGATAGCAACGGCCGCTTGCTGAATTCTGGTTCTCAGGATTCGCTGAGTGCCAGAGCGCGCAAAGAATATGAAATTGAGCGTCAGCGCGAAACCGAATATCAGGAAAAAATTGACGCGATTCTGATCCCCGTGATTGGGATTGGCAACTACACTGCGCAGGTTGACGTAACCATGGATTTTACCGCCGTTGAGCAAACTCAGCGCCGCTACAACCCGGATTTGCCTGCCGTGCGCAGTGAAATGGTAGTAGAAGAAAACTCCGTAGGCTCTATTGCGGCAGGTATCCCCGGCGCAGTAAGTAATCAGCCGCCGCTTGATTCCACCATACCTGAGCAGGCCGGTGGCAATGGCCAGGTTGCGCCGGTGCCGGGTCGCACCACCAAAGAATCTACCCGCAACTATGAACTGGATACCACTATCAGCCATACTAAGCAGCAAACCGGTGTGATTCGCAGATTAAGCGTGTCGGTAGCGGTGGATTATCTGCAAACCAGTGGTGAAGATGGCACGGTAACCAGCGAAGCCCGCAGCCCGGAAGAACTGTTAAGTATTCGTCGCTTATTACAAGGCGGCATTGGTTTTGACGTTACCCGTGGTGACAGTTTAGAAGTGGTCAGCATGCCTTTCAGCCGCATCGATACCGGTATGGAAGAAGAACTGCCGCTGTGGGAGCAGCCGTTTTTTATGCCACTGGTGAAGTGGGTAATGGGCGGTTTAGTGGTACTTACGCTAATATTGGCTGTGATCCGTCCAATGTTGTCACGCTTAATCAACCCTGCCGATTCGAAAGCAGGCGACGACTTCGACGCTGATGAAGGACTGGATTTGGGTGACGACACTATTAATATGCTGTCGCAGGAATTTGATGAAGGTCAGGTAGGCTTTGCGCCAGATGGCTCGCTGATGTTACCTGATTTACATAAAGATGAAGATGTCCTGAAAGCCGTTCGCGCGCTGGTGGCCAATGAGCCGGAGCTGTCTGCGCAGGTGGTGAAAGGCTGGTTAATGCAGGATGAGTAAGGGGTAAAACCATGGCAGAACAACTCGCTACACAACAACAAAAAGAACCTGCCTACGACGTCAGTAAATTAGAAGGCGTCGAGAAAGCGGCCATTTTGCTGCTCAGTTTGTCTGAAGAAGATGCCGCACAGATCCTCAAGCACCTGGAACCCAAACAGGTGCAAAAGCTAGGGGCCGAAATGGCCCGCATAGAGGATATGACGCAAGCAAAAATTACTGCCGTACATAAGAACTTTATTGATGAGATCCAAAATTACTCGACCATCGGATTCCAAAGCCAGGACTTCGTAAAACGCGCATTAACCGCAGCATTGGGCGAGGACAAAGCTGCCAACCTGATCGATCAGATCCTGATGGGCTCCGGGGCCAAAGGTCTGGACTCGCTCAAATGGATGGACTCCAAGCAGGTTGCCAGCATCATTCGCAACGAACACCCGCAGATCCAAACTATCGTATTGTCTTATCTGGAACCGGAGCAATCCGCCGAAATTTTGTCGCAGTTCCCGGAAAAAGTGCGTCTGGATTTGTTAATGCGTGTGGCAAACCTGGAAGAAGTTCAACCAGCAGCTTTGCAGGAACTGAACGAAATCATGGAGAAACAATTCGCTGGTCAGGCCGGTACGCAGGCAGCGAAAATGGGCGGCCTGAAGTCGGCGGCCGATATCATGAACTACCTCGATACCAATATCGAAGGACAGTTGATGGACGCTATCCGCGAGCAAGACGAAGAACTGAGCCAACAAATTCAGGATCTTATGTTTGTATTCGACAACCTGGTGGATGTGGACGACAGGGGAATTCAGGCCATTCTGCGAGAAGTGCAGCAAGACGCGCTGCTTAAAGCCATTAAAGGCGCCGACGAAGAGCTTAAAAACAAAATTACCAAAAATATGTCTAAACGCGCGGCTGAAATGCTGGTGGATGATTTGGAAGCGCTGGGACCGGTGCGGATCAGTGAAGTGGAAACTGCTCAGAAAGAAATTCTGTCTGTGGCCCGCCGACTGGCTGACGCCGGTGAAATTATGCTTGGCGGAGGCGGTGGTGAAGAGTTCCTCTAACACCGGCATGATGTATGACAACCATTAAACGTTTTACGCTGGAAGAACTCGAAGGTGCCCGTGACTGGGAATTGCCCCATGTTGACAATCCCGAAGAGCTGGATCTTACGCGCACCAATGCGTTAAATCGCCGCAGTGACTGGAAATACGAACCACCCGAAGCGCCGATAGAAATTCTGCCCCCTACCGCAGAAGAAATTGAAGCTATTCGCCAGGCCGCCTACGATGAAGGTTTCGCAGAAGGTAAACAAACCGGATACGACGAAGGCAAAGCAGAAGGTCTGGAAGCCGGTAAAACGGAAGGGCTGGCCCAAGGCCATGACGAAGGCCTGAAGCGAGGGCTTGAGGAAGGTCAGGCACAGATCAATCAGCAATCTGAATTGTGGCAATCCCTGGCCGATAAACTGCACGAACCTTTGCTTCAGATAGACGCACAGGTGCGCAAAGAAATCGTTAAGTTGGCGGTAGCATTGGCGCGCTCGGTTATTCGTACCGAAGTGACGTTATCTGAACAGGTTATTTTGCAAGCCCTCAGCGAAGGGCTTAAGGCACTGCCTGTGGAAGAAACGCAGTTTAAAATTCACATGCACCCTGACGATATTGCATTGGTCACTGCGCATTTCGGGGAAGATACCCTGCAAAACAAAGGCTGGACCTTAATTGAAACCCCGGCGCTTGCTCGCGGCGGATGTGACATTGTTACCAAAAACAATGCCGTGGATCTGTCGGTTGAACGCCGCTGTAAAAACGTACTGGATAAATTCTTGTTAGAGCAAGGCTTATCTGATGAGCGTTAGTTTGCTTTCACACCTGCAGCAACTGCAAAAGCAGGTACCGAATCCTCCCATTGTCGCGGCTGGGAAACTGGTTCGTGGTATTGGCTTAACCCTTGAAGCAGTAGGCTGTCAGTTGCCTGTTGGCAGCCAGTGTATGGTACAAACCGTTGACGGCGAAATTGAAGCTGAAGTAGTAGGTTTTGGTGAGCATATTACCTATTTAATGCCCACCGAAGCGGTACGCGGCATTGTTCCGGGCTCCCGGGTATTGCCCCTGAACCGCGATAGCGGTTTGGCGGTTGGGCTGGGATTACTGGGACGCGTCATTGACGGTAACGGTCAGCCGCTGGATGGTCTGGGGCCGGTGGAAAGTACCACCCGTGTGCCTACCGTAAAGCCGCCTATCAATCCACTTACGCGCCGCCCGATTAACACGCCGATGGATGTTGGGGTACGTGCAATTAATGCCCTGAACACCGTTGGCATTGGTCAGCGAATGGGCCTGTTTGCCGGTAGCGGGGTAGGGAAAAGTGTACTGCTTGGCATGATGACACGTGGTGCTAAAGCTGATGTAGTGGTGGTTGGCCTGGTGGGTGAACGGGGGCGGGAAGTAAAAGAATTTATTCACGACATTCTGACACCTGAAGAGCGCGAGCGCGCTGTCGTGGTGGCTGCGCCTGCCGATACGTCCCCGTTAATGCGTTTAAAAGGCTGCGAAACCGCAGTGACCGTGGCGGAATTTTTCCGCGACCAGGGTATGAATGTGTTGCTGTTGATAGATTCTCTGACGCGTTATGCCATGGCGCAGCGTGAAATAGCACTGGCTGTAGGGGAACCGCCAGCAACCAAAGGCTACCCGCCATCAGTGTTTGCCCGCCTACCAGCTTTGGTTGAGCGCGCGGGCAATGGCAGCGAAAATCAGGGGGCAATTACGGCTTTCTATACTGTATTAACAGAAGGCGATGACCTTCAGGATCCGATTGCCGATGCAGCGCGGGCGATATTGGACGGCCATGTTGTACTGTCGCGTCAATTGGCTGACAGTGGCCACTATCCGGCTATAGATATCGAAGCGTCCATTAGCAGGGTTATGCCGCAAGTCGTCAGTGAAGAACACTTGTTGCAGGCGCGTCGCATCCGGCAGGTGTATTCAACTTATCAGCAAAACAAAGACCTGATCACACTGGGGGCCTACACCCGTGGCACCGACCCCAGAGTAGATCTTGCTATTAATGCAGAGCCCGCCATCAATGCCTTGTTGCAGCAAGGTATGAAACAGGTATTGCCCTATGACGAGAGTCTGGCGGCCATGGCAAAGCTGGCCGGTGGCCTTGGAAAGGGGTGAGTAAATGAGCCGCACTAAGGTTGCCCAATCGCTTCAGCAAATGTCGGTAGTACTTCGATTTGAAATCGATAAAGAAAAAAATACGCTTAACGCGTTCAACATTGCCCAGCAATATCATCAGCAACAAAAAGCCAAATTGGCGAGCTTGCAACAGTACCGATTGGAGTACATGCGTCAGTTACAGCAAGAAGGTGGCAAGGGTGTTGGCGCACGGCATTATCAACAGAAGTTGTCGTTTGTGGCCAAACTCGATAAGGCCTGTGAGCAGCAAAATCAAATTATTGCCCAAGCCAGTGTGGTTGCCAGTCAACGCAAGCGTCAATGGCTAACCCAGCAACGCAAGCGGCAGGCCGTTGAAAAGCTCATTGATAAAAAACAAGGCACACTTGTGCAACTCGAAAACCGTCAGGAACAACAACTGAACGACGAGTTTGCTTTGCAGCGTATTCTGCGAAATCAGTATCTGGCGGGCTAACGTTACCTCAATGAGGCCGCCTAGCGCTCGCATATGCACGGTTATTTCCAAAGTTGGAACGGTCTTTGCTGTTATGTTTAGCATAAAAGTAACAAGCACCAATTATCAAGTAGTTAGGTGATGAGGACACGGTTATGATGCAACAGCTTGCCACGCAGAGTACACAAATTGCCGCCTTGCCGGATAATCCGGTAACGCTTTCGCCTGAGCCAGTGACTGCTGAGCCCTCCGGGCGTCAGTTTGCCGACGTGTTCTCTGGGCAACAAGCCGCTTCACATAAAGAGCAAGCCCCCCGTCGTCCCGCAGACGCCTCAAAAATGCCTGCCAATCAACAATCTGCTGAACAGCCTGCTGTTAAAGGCAGAGGCGCAGAGACTGCGCAGTCTGATTCGTCCGTAAGCAACCGCCAGGACATCGCCAAATCAGCAGCGGCAAAGCCTGAAGCCTCTGAAAAGCCAGGTGCTGAAGAAGCCTATACTGCAAATAACAAAGACTCAAAAGACGTTGTTGAAGACACCGCGACACTTAGCAAAGCAGATAACACATCGGGTACTGAACAAATCGAGCAGTCAGAGTGGGTTGAATCCACCCTGGCGGACGACCTGGAATCCGCTGTTCCTGCTATTGAATTGGATGCAGTCAACGGGGAAACTGACTATTTGGCACTGGTTGACGCGCTGCGCGCGTTTGAACAAAAGTGGTCAGGCGCTACACAGCATCAGTCACCTTCACCGACTGGCGTTACCGAAGAAGTCAATGGCGAATCTACAGCTGCTTTAATGGCTGACGCCGTAAAAACCGCAGAGCAGGATGCTGCCAAAGCACAACTAGAGACTGACCTTAAAGCCTTGATAGCGCAAATTGCTAACTCGCCCGAAATGAACGCAGAAGGCGATGCAGAGGGTAATGTGGAAGGAGATGCGTCAGTTATTTCCATTGAGCAGTCCGAAGCGATTTTGTCGGATTTTATGGCGTTGGTGGCACAGCTTAAAAAGCAGCAAGCCAACGATTCGGCCAATGATGAAGGCAGCGAGCTGGCATTGCCGGTAGAACCTAAATTGGGCACCACAACAATTCAAGCTGACGTTGGCGCGGTAGCGGAAAATACAGAAAATACAGAAAACCCAGACGTGCTTTCACCACAGCCTTTGTCGGTAGCCATTAGTCTGTTGTCAAAGATCCAGGCATTGAACAGCGAAAGTGCAACAAACTCGCCGGCGCAATCAGTGCAAGCCGCCGATATGGTATCCGAGCAGTTAACAGCGTTAACGCTGGATGCAGAGCAATTAACTGACGCTGTTATCGAAGTGGAAGAAAGTGCTGATCCACTATTAAATCAGGCCGCGTTATTGTTGGGATTAATGACTCAACAAGCGGGTGAACAAAACAGTAATGCCTCCACCACTTCCTCGCCTGGCAGCAAACCAGCCGTTGCAGTGGAAGCTGCAACAGATGCAATCAGCAATGATGTTGCGTTGCAAGCAATGGTAGCGCAGGCCAGTGACGACACGCTGTCGCAACTGGCACAAGTGATTACAGACACTGCTGCCGCCGCTAACCCGGCCTTGAGTTCGGCGCAGCAAGCGCAAATGAAAGGTATGCTGATAAATGGCCTGGAGGAAATGCGGGCTCAGATGCAGCAGGGGCATCAGCCAGCCATTGACCTTACAGCCCTGGTAGCGCAGGTATCTACAGAGGTTCAGCCAGAGCAACAGATTATTCCACAGCAATTGTTACAGGATGCTCAGCATATTGCGCAGCTTGCCGCTAACTCGGTGATGTCAGATCAAAAAGAAACACAGTTGAATGAATTATTACACGCGTCGCGTGACCTGATGACGCAGGAGACCCGCCAACAGCAGTCTGAAAATGTGAAATCCTTGCAACAACAGGCTGCCATGGATAAGCCGGTTCCGCTGAATCAGCCCCAGGGGCAACAACAGTTAGCTGAAAAAATCCGCTGGATGGTCAATGGCCGTCAGTCAATGGCGGAAATTCGTTTGGACCCACCTGAAATGGGCAGTATGCAAATTCGTCTGAATATATCGGGTGACACTGCTTCGGTAAGCTTTATTGTACAGTCGCAACACGCAAAGGACATACTGGCAGACGCCATGCCACGGCTCAAAGAGATGTTTTCAGAGCAGGGGATTGATTTGGGTGAATCTTTCGTGAGCCAGCAACAATCGGGCGAGGCCGGAGAACAACAGGCAGGTGGCAAGTCGGGTGGTGGATTAAACGACGCCTTGCCTGAAGATACAAAAATGAACGAAACGCGAGTGGTTCGCCGGGCAAATGCGTTAATTGACGACTATGTTTAAAGTGAACAGGCAGATGACTGGTTTTTGTCATTGCCATTTACTGGCCGTAATAGATAATACGCCTAGTTTAGTTTTGAGAGTAGTGTGAAATGGCGGAAGAAGAGTTACAAATTGAAGAAGCAGGCGGTAAGAAAAGCAAGCTGATGCTGATCATCATTATTGCCGTGGTATTAATCGGTGGTGGTGCAGCAGCTTATTTCTTCCTGTTTGCCGGTGGCGATGAACCCACTGCGGCAGAGCAATTAGCCGCAGAAGGCGGGGCAGCACCTGCTGCAACAGCGGCAGCGCCGTCAAATGCCAGTGTTGGCACCGCGTTGTACGTTGCGATGCCGCGTCCGATAGTGTTTAACGTGCCAGGATCAGGTCGTGATCGCCTGGTGCAAATCAAGGTGCAACTTATGGTGCGTGGCTCCGATAACGAAGAGGCTGCCAAAACCCATATACCGCTAATTGAAGGTACCTTGTTACAAGTATTCAGTTCCAGTAACGCCGATGACCTTGTTACCGAGGCTGGAAAAATTGAACTGCGCGAAAATGCTCTGACATCCGTGCAGGCCGCCTTGAAAGACATCGCAGGCAGTGAAGTGGTAGAACGCGTGCTGTTTACCGATTTTGTGATGCAATAACCGGAGCGAGCCGTGAGCGATTTATTATCCCAAGATGAAATTGATGCCCTGTTACACGGGGTAGATGACGTTGAAGAAGAAGAGGTCTCCCACGAGCCCGGCGATTCCTCGGCGCTGGAATACGATTTCTCATCCCAGGATAGGATTGTTCGTGGCCGCATGCCAACCCTGGAAATTGTGAACGAGCGCTTTGCCCGGCATTTGCGGGTGAGTTTGTTCAACATGATGCGCCGCAGTGCTGAGGTATCGATTAACGGTATCCAGATGATCAAGTTTGGTGAGTACATACACACCCTGTTTGTACCCACCAGTCTTAACATGGTGCGTTTCAGACCGCTCAAAGGTACCGGTTTGATTACCATGGAAGCCCGGTTGGTGTTTATTCTGGTAGACAACTTCTTTGGTGGCGATGGACGCTATCATGCCAAAATTGAAGGCCGCGAATTTACGCCCACTGAACGGCGAATTATTCAGATGCTGCTGAAAATCATCTTTGAGGACTACAAGGAAGCCTGGGCTCCGGTAATGGATGTGTCGTTTGAATATCTCGACTCAGAAGTTAACCCGGCGATGGCCAACATTGTGAGCCCAACGGAAGTCGTGGTGATCAGCTCATTCCATATTGAGCTGGATGGTGGTGGCGGTGATTTCCACGTGTCGTTGCCTTACTCAATGCTGGAGCCCATCCGCGAACTGCTGGATGCCGGTGTACAAAGCGATAAAGAAGACACCGATCTGCGTTGGAGTAAAGCGCTGCGCGATGAAATTATGGATGTGAAAGTGGCATTAACCACCCACATGCTGGATTTTGATTTAACCCTGCGCGATGTAATGAATTTTAAACCCGGCGATATCATTCCGGTTGAAATGCCGGAATATATTACGGTGTTAATTGAAGAACTGCCCTCGTTCAGGGCCAAGCTCGGTCGCTCCAGAGAGAATCTGGCGCTGAAAATTACCGAGAAGATTGCGCGTCCGACTTCCGTGAAGTCGGAACTACAGTTACTTACCCGCGGCGGCCGCATTATCGATAATGACGCCGAACTGCAGGTATTAGAAGAAGATTTATAATCCTAAGCAACAGAAAGAGGCAGGATCATGAGTGAGAATGACGGTATGGACGATTGGGCTGCAGCCATGGCTGAACAGGCTGAAGCTGAGGCCGATGATGGTGTAAAAGTCGCAGAACTGGACGAACTCTCTGATGACGCGCCGATTACTCAGGAAGAAAAGAAAAAATTAGATACCATCCTGGATATTCCTGTGACCATTTCTATGGAAGTGGGCCGCAGTAAAATCAGTATCCGAAATTTATTGCAACTTAACCAGGGTTCTGTGGTTGAGTTGGACCGGGTTGCCGGTGAACCACTGGACGTGCTTGTAAATGGCACGTTGATTGCTCATGGAGAAGTAGTAGTGGTTAACGATAAATTTGGTATTCGGTTAACGGATGTTATTAGTCAAATCGAAAGAATTAAAAAGCTCAGGTAAAAACCTATTAAAATCAGTGGGGTATTTTGTTGCCCCGCTGACAATCCTGCTTACCCCCACGGCAAACGCCGCAGCAAGTATTACTAACCCCACCTCTGTACTGTCAATTTTCCTATCACTTTTGCTGATTGTCGGGATTATTTTTTCGCTGGCGTATGTGATGCGTCGGTTTAATGTCACTCCCGGTAACAGCCAGCATTTAAAAGTCGTAGCGAGTTTGTCGGCTGGCGCCAGAGAACGGGTAATGGTGATCCAGGTTGGCGACGAGCAACATTTAATTGGCGTTACCGCGCAAAACATTAACCACTTAAGTAAATTGGCCACGCCGATTGTGACGCAACAGCACAATCCTGGCGGTGCCATGTTCAAACAGAAACTGGTACAGGCGATGGCACAAAAAATGAACCCATCGCTGAAGGAGAGCGGTGATGACAAGTAAATTCGCGAAATGGCTGGCGTTGGCGTTGCCCATTTATTTGCTTGCTGCTCCGGTACTGGCTCAACAGGGTATTCCGGCGGTGACGGTTACCACCAATGGCGATGGCAGCCAGGATTATACCATGACCCTGCAGGCGCTGTTCATCATGACTGCGCTGAGCCTGTTGCCTGCGTTTATTATGATGATGACGTCGTTCACCCGGATCATCGTGGTGTTGTCGATTTTGCGTCAGGCCATAGGCTTGCAGCAATCGCCCTCTAACCAAATCCTGATTGGTGTGAGTTTGTTTTTGTCGATGTTTATTATGACCCCGGTCTTCGAGGAAATTGACGAACGCGCATTGCAGCCCTATCTCGCAGAGGAAATGACCTCATTGGAAGCGTTTGAACAAGCCAAAGGGCCGATGCGAGCGTTTATGTTGTCGCAAACGCGGGTTAAGGATTTGGAAACCTTTGTGTCTATTGCCGGCGACGAGGACAAATACCAGGACCCAGCTGATGTACCGTTAAATATTCTGATCCCGGCTTTTGTTACCAGCGAGCTCAAAACCGCATTTCAAATTGGCTTTATGCTGTTTATACCGTTTTTGATCATCGACCTGGTAGTGGCCTCTATTCTGATGGCCATGGGTATGATGATGCTATCGCCGATGATTGTATCGTTGCCGTTCAAACTCATGTTGTTCGTGCTGGTTGATGGCTGGAACCTGATTTTTGGCACCCTGGCTACCAGTTTTGGTATGGGTGTGTAGGAGCGCATCATGTCACCAGAAGTCTTTGTTGAAATTCTTCGCGAGTCTATGTTCATGGTAATCCTGCTGGTGTCAGCGGTAATTGTACCGAGTCTGATAGTCGGTCTGATTGTGGCGGTGTTCCAGGCTGCTACTTCCATTAACGAACAAACCATGAGCTTTTTGCCGCGTTTGCTGGTTACGCTGCTGGCATTGAGCTGGGGCGGCAACTGGTTGGTACAGAAACTGATGGATTTCACTTTCCATATGGTAGAACAAATTCCTCAGGTGATTGGCTAAATGGAAGTCTCATTGGTTGCCATTAATCAGTTTCTGGCTGATTTGTTGCTGCCATTTATGCGTATCAGCGGCATGTTCGCTGCCATGATTGGCTTAAGTGCCAAGTCTATTCCAACGCCGGTTCGCGGATTGTTGTCTATTCTCCTTGCGCTGGTGATCATGCCGGTTGTTCCTCCCTCGCCAGTGAACAACCTGATGGATCTAGGTGTGTTTGTAATTGGTATTCAGCAATTGCTGATTGGCATTGCAATTGGCTTTGTGTCCATGATGGTGCTGAATACCTTTGTACTTGCTGGTCAGGTAATCGCCATGCAAACCGGTTTAGGGTTCGCCAGTATCGTTGATCCGGTAAACGGGATAAACGTGCCAGCGGTGGGCCAGTTCTACCTGATATTAGCCACGCTGCTGTTTTGGCAACTGGATGGTCATTTGTCCATGATCCAAATGATGGTGATGAGCTTTCAAGCGTTTCCGATCGGCGAAAGCTGGTTTGAACCCGAACAGCTGCGCGATATCGCCCAATGGGCTGGCTGGATGTTCGTTGCGTCACTCACTCTGGCGCTGGCACCTATCATTTCGTTGCTCATTGTGAACCTGGCGTTTGGCGTAATGACCAAAGCTGCGCCACAGTTGAATATTTTCAGTATTGGTTTTTCCATTGCCCAAATTATGGGGCTATTCATTATTTGGCTCACGCTGGATAACTTTACCACGCACTTTGAAAATCTATGGCAGCGAGCCTTGCAGTTTATGTGTGAACTGCTGGCCGTGTGTCCAACCTGATCGGAGGTAGGCCAACGTGGCTGATTCGAGTGATAAAACAGAAGACGCGACGGCGAAACGGTTGGGCGATGCCCGTAAAAAAGGGCAGATTGCCCGCTCCCGTGAACTGTCTACCGCTCTGGTACTGATTGTTAGTAGCGTCATGTTTTTGCTAATGGGCGGCTACATAGCTGAAGCACTATTTGCCGTGATGCAGCGCGTATTTACTTTATCGCGGGATGAAACTTACGATCCCACTCACATGTTTTCTGCCTGGGGGGAAGCTCTTATGGCGGTGAGTATTCCGGTGATTGGTTACATGATTGTAGCCATGATTGCTGGTATATACGGTTCAATTGCGCTGGGTGGGTACAACTTTACCTGGTATTCGGCTCAACCGCGCTGGAGTAAGCTCAACCCAATGTCAGGGTTTAAGCGGATGTTTGGTATGAACGGCCTGGTTGAGTTGCTTAAGGCCATTGCCAAGTTTTTCGTGATTGCCGGCATGGCGCTGTTATCGCTGTCGTTCTTTCAGGATCAGGCCTTACACCTGGATCAGGAGATTTTTCCGCTCAACGTGTTTCACGCGCTAGACATGATCGAATGGGCGTTTTTCTTTCTGACACTGGGCATGATCCCAATTGCCCTTATTGACGTGCCATACCAGTCGTATAAGCACAATGAAGAAATGAAAATGAGCAAGCAAGAGGTGAAGGATGAGCGTAAAAATGCCGACGGTGATCCACAGGTAAAAGGCCGGATCCGCCGCTTGCAATATCAGGCTGCCGCCCGTCGTATGATGCAGGAAGTACCAAAAGCCGATGTGGTAGTCACCAACCCAACTCACTACTCAGTGGCGCTGAAGTATGATCAGAACGGCAATCGTGCGCCTGTAGTGGTGGCTAAAGGGGGCGATGAGCTTGCTATGCACATCAGAAAAATTGCAAACGCCCATGGCGTGCCTTTAGTAGCAACGCCTATGCTTACCCGGGCCATTTATTACACCACCGAAGTGGATGAAGAAATACCGCACAAGCTGTTTATGGCTGTGGCTCAGGTGCTGGCCTATGTGTTCCAGTTGAAAGCCTATAAATCGGGTAAAGGCAAACGGCCCAAGCCGTTGGCCAGAAACCTGCCCATCCCACCAGATATGCGCTATTAATCACCTGCCAATACGCCTGCTTTTGCAGGCGTATTGCTACGAGTGATGAATAAGTCGTCAGTTAACATTTTCTACCGAAAAGCTGGCACGCCGATTGATATACCTCTGGTATGCGACGTTTTTGTGTCAAAAATCTGTTGGTAAGAATGTGACTTATGGTGCTATCTGATTATTTTCAACGCGTAGATAAAGCGCAGTTGCAACGACTGACTCAGGGAATGGGTGTACCGTTAGTTTTACTGGCGATTATGGGCATGGTTATCCTGCCTATGCCTCCTTTGTTACTGGACATACTATTCAGCTTCAATATTGCGCTGTCTCTGGTCATTATTCTGGTAGCTGTACTGACACAACGACCGGTTGATTTTGGTATATTTCCATTGGTTCTGTTGATTGCTACCGTATTGCGACTGGCATTGAATGTTGCCTCAACACGGGTAGTGTTGTTATACGGGCATGAAGGCGGTGATGCTGCGGGTCGGGTAATCGAAGCGTTCGGTGAAGTCGTTATTGGCGGCAACTACGCCGTGGGTGTGGTGGTTTTCGCCATCTTGCTGATTATCAACTTTAAAGTAGTTACCGCGGGTGCAGGACGTATCTCAGAAGTAAGCGCGCGGTTTACCCTGGACGCGATGCCGGGCAAGCAAATGGCCATCGATGCCGATTTGAACGCGGGCTATATCGATCAGGACGAAGCGCGTCGTCGTCGCGAAGATATCACCGCGGAAGCTGATTTCTATGGCTCCATGGACGGTGCGTCAAAATTTGTGAAGGGCGATGCTATTGCCGGCTTGTTTATTATGCTGATCAACATAGTGGGCGGCTTGTTCATTGGCATGATTCAGCACGATTTGGGCTTCGCCAATGCACTTGAAGTGTACACTATTCTAACCATCGGTGACGGCCTGGTAGCGCAAATTCCGTCACTGCTACTGTCGGTTGCTACCGCCATTATTGTGACACGTGAAAATGAAACCCAGGAAATGGGCTTGGAAATAAAAGAGCAACTGGGTAACAAAAAAGCGTTGTCTATCGCCGCTGTTATTTTATTCGTTATGGGCATAGTGCCTGGTATGCCACACCTTGCGTTCTTAACTTTTGCCGCCCTGGCGGGGGGGTATGCGTATTACCAGGATTATGCAGAAAAACAACGCGCTAAAGAGCCACCTAAACCCGTTGTAATTGATCAGGACAAAACGCCTGCCGAAGTCAAAGAACTTGGTTGGGACGACGTACAGCATGTGGATACCATTGGTCTTGAGGTTGGCTACCGTCTGATTCCGTTGGTAGACAAAGCTCAGGGCGGAGAATTGCTAAGCCGCATCAAAGGCGTGCGTAAAAAATTGTCACAGGAATTGGGCTTTTTGGTTCCGCCGGTGCACATCCGCGATAACCTGGATTTGGATCCCAACGCCTACAACATTTCCATGCTGGGCGTGACCATCGGCGATGCCAAAGTCAGTCACGATGAAGAACTGGCGATTAATCCGGGGCAGGTTTTTGGCAAGCTGGAGGGGCGTGCCACAAAAGATCCCGCGTTCGGGCTCGATGCTGTGTGGATAAGACCCGGCAAGCGTGAACATGCCCAAACATTAGGCTACACAGTAGTTGATGCTGCTACCGTGATAGCAACCCATTTAAGCCAGTTGTTAACCACCAATGCATACCAGTTGCTGGGCTTTGAAGAAGTGCAACAGTTATTGGACATGCTGGCAAAACACAATCCTAAGCTGGTGGAAGGTCTGGTGCCAGACCTGGTATCACTGGCTACCGTAGTAAAAGTATTGCAAACCCTGTTGTATGAAGGCGTACCCATCCGCGACATGCGCACGATAGTGCAAACACTCACAGAATACGCGCCGAAGAGCCAGGACCCGGATGTGCTGGTGTCGGCAGTACGCATTTCACTGAAACGCCTGATTGTTCAGGAAATCAACAATGGTGGCCGCGAATTGCCTGTCATTACAATGGCGCCAGAGTTGGAGCAAATGTTGCATCAGTCATTGCAAGCCGGTGGCGAAGATGGCGCTGGTATTGAACCTGGCTTGGCTGAGCGTCTGCAACAGTCGCTTCAACAAGCCGCTCAGCAGCAGGAATTAGCGGGTGAGCCCGCAGTATTATTGACATCGGGCATGTTGCGTCCGGTGTTATCCCGATTCCTGAAAAACGCAGTAACCGGGCTGCACGTGTTGTCTTATCAGGAAATTCCCGACGACAAGCAGGTAAAAATTGTGGCATCGGTGGGTCAATAATCTGACGCACCCGATTCAATGAGGTCATTATGAAAATCAGACGTTTTTTTGGCAAAGACATGCGCGAAGCGCTAAATCAGGTAAAGCATGAGCTGGGTGCCGATGCGGTAATTATGTCTAATCGCAAAGTGGCAGACGGCGTGGAACTGGTTGCTGCTTACGACAAAGAGCCTGCTGCACGGCTGGATTTGCAGGCGTCAAAACCCCAGTCTGGCAAGCCCGCGCACTCAGGTAACAAGCCGTTGCCCACACTGAGCGAGATTATTGGCGATGATGGCCCGGACAGTTTACGTGAATTGCTTGAAAAGCAAGCGGGTAATCAACGCGGCAATCCTGCACCATCAGTTACACCGACGCCGGTAGCGGTAACGTCAGCGCGCAGCCACACCGCGCCGGTTACCGCTAAAAAAACGTTGGGTGGATTCGAATCAGATATGGAATCGCCGTTTGATCACAATGTTACATCAGACGCCCCGCAAAGTGGATTGGACGATATTCGAGCCGAACTGGCCTCATTGCGCAATGTATTACAGTTCCAACTATCGGATATGCAGCAACAGCACCAGTCACGCATGAAGCCACTTCAGCGTTTTCTGAATCAACAAATGATCGACATGGGTATTTCTGCCTCACTGGCCCGTCAGTTGGTGAGTTATGCACCGGCCCAGGCGAATGAGCGTGAGTCGTGGTTGTACCTGCTCAAACTTCTGTCTAATCGATTAATGACAAACGATGATGATATCCTCACTCAGAAAGGCGTAGTGGCCCTGGTAGGTCCAACAGGCACCGGTAAAACCACGACTATTGCAAAACTGGCAGCCAAATATGCGCAAAAATATGGTGCCGAACAGGTTGCATTAATCACCATTGATACCTATCGTATTGCGGCCTACGAGCAGTTAGCTACTTACGGAAAAATTATTGGTTGTCCGGTGCGCAAAGCGCAATCAGGTGAGCAACTGGCCGATTTATTGTTTCAATTCCGCGACAAAAGACTGGTTTTGGTAGACACTGCGGGCTTTAGCCAGCGTGATAGCCGTTTAATCAGTCAGTTAGCTACTTTCCAACAAGCGGGTGGACAAACAATAAAAAATTATTTAGTTGTGCAGGGCAATACGCAACAGGCTACACTAAAGCATATCATAGGCGCATACCGCAGCATTGATATACAGGGTTGCATCATCACTAAGTTAGATGAATGCTATAGTTTGGGAGAGGTGATCAGTAGCGTCATCGAAGCGCAGCTTCCGGTGAGTTACGTGGCCGATGGACAGCAGGTGCCAGAAGATATTCATGTGGCAAATGCAAAATCTATAATCTCTTTAGCAGCAAAGCTTTATAAAAAGTATGGATTGAATCATACTAATGACAATACAGCAGTAAATTCAGCACAGGCAGTATGATTGAAGACCAAGCGAGTAGCTTAAGAAAGATGAATCAGTCTCGATTAATCAAAGTTATCGCCGTAACGGGCGGTAAAGGTGGCGTAGGGAAAACCAATATTACCCTGAATACTGCTATTGCGATGGCAAAGCAGGGCAAACGGGTTATGGTATTAGATGCTGACCTCGGCCTGGCAAACGTTGATGTCATGTTAGGACTGCGGGTAGAGAAAAACCTGTCTCACGTGTTGTCTGGCGAATGCACCCTGGATGAGGTGCTGGTTACCGGCCCCCATGGTATTAAAATTGCGCCTGCGACATCCGGTACACAGTCGATGACTGAACTATCTCCTACTCAACACGCCGGGTTAATTCGCGCGTTCAGCGAGTTGCGTTCACAAGTAGATGTGTTGATTGTTGACACCGCTGCCGGTATTTCTGACATGGTATTGAGCTTCTCCCGAGCTGCCCAGGATATCCTCGTGGTGGTATGTGATGAGCCCACCTCACTTACTGATGCCTATGCCCTCATAAAAATTCTGAACCGCGATTACGGCGTATTCCGCTTCAAAATTGTTGCGAATATGGTGCGCGATATTCGGGAAGGACAGGAATTATTCAGTAAATTATCAAAAGTGACCGGGCGTTTTCTGGATGTTGCATTAGAATTAGTGGCAACGGTACCGTTTGACGAAAATATTCGCCGGGCAGTGCGCAAACAAAGTGCTATTGTTGATGCGTTTCCAGCATCACCAGCTGCGGTAGCCATTAGCCAGTTAGCTGCCAAGGCGGCAAGCTGGCCGATTCCCGCTCAGCCGGGAGGACACTTGGAATTTTTTGTAGAACAACTGGTTGCAGGTAAGGTGGCAGGTAACTGACTGTGAATAGCAGAGCCGCAGCGTATCAACAGCAAATAGACAAAGCGCAACTGGTTGAGCGACATGCTTCCTTGGTTAAGCGTATAGCCCATCACTTAATGGCGCGCTTGCCATCCAGTGTGCTTGTAGACGACCTGATCCAGTCTGGCATGATTGGCTTGTTGGAAGCCGCTAAGAATTTTGATGGTAGCAAAGGCGCCAGTTTTGAAACTTTCGCAGGTATTCGTATTCGTGGGGCAATGCTCGACGAAATTCGCAAGGGCGACTGGACACCGCGTTCGGTGCACAAGAACGGTAGAGCTATTTCAGAGGCCATTGCACAGGTTGAAAGAGAAACCGGTGGTGATGCCCGCGATGTAGACATTGCAGAAAAACTGAATGTAACATTGGCCGAGTATCATCAGATGTTGTCTGAAGTCAATTCAGGCAAGTTGGTGGGCATAGAAGATTTGGGTGTCACGGAAGATGTGATCACGACCGAAGATACCCGT
The DNA here is from genome assembly GCF_006494365.1 of Aestuariibacter sp. GS-14. GTDB lineage: Bacteria > Pseudomonadota > Gammaproteobacteria > Enterobacterales > Alteromonadaceae > Alteromonas > Alteromonas mangrovi. The sequence continues at coordinate 276,684 of NZ_VHIP01000001.1, read as the reverse complement.
GGCACTGATTCGCCATTAGATGATTTAATGCAAGGTGCATTTCAAAAAGCGCTTGCACATGCTATTACTACATTACCAGATCGTGAAGCGATTGTGCTTTCGCTATACTACGACGAAGAACTGAACCTGCGAGAGATTGGTGAAGTTCTGGAAGTCAGTGAGTCGAGAGTGAGCCAGATTCACAGTCAGGCGATGTTGAAATTAAAAGCTCGAATGAAGTCCTGGCGGACTGGTGAGTAACATCTATACGGATTCGTATAACTATACTAACAATATGACTATCCTCACTGGAGGCAATTTTGGATAAGAATATGAAAATTCTTGTTGTAGACGATTTTTCTACAATGAGACGTATTATCAAAAACTTACTCAAAGATCTGGGCTTTTCCAATATCCAGGAAGCCGATGATGGCAGCACGGCACTGCCCATGTTAATACAAGGTGATTTTGACTTTGTGGTAACCGATTGGAATATGCCGGGAATGCAGGGTATCGATTTGTTGCGTGCTATTCGCGCCGACGACAAATTAAAGCACTTGCCAGTGTTAATGGTAACTGCAGAAGCGAAGAAAGAACAAATTGTTGCTGCTGCCCAAGCCGGTGTTAACGGCTATGTAGTGAAGCCCTTCACTGCAGCAACATTAAAAGAAAAATTAGAGAAGATCTTTGAACGCTTAGGTTAATCCAGTTAAGTGTTTAACCGCCTGAGGATAACTGGATGACAGAAAACAGAAAAGTTCCTATGACTCTGGAAGAAGCAAAGCAGTTGGTAGTATTTCTGGAGAACGGAGATAACGAATCAGCCAATGCATTGTTAGATGCTGTGGCGATGAAAGAGTCTGTCGAGTTATTTGCCGAAGTTGGCAAGCTTACCCGCCAATTACACAATGCGCTCAATAATTTTCAATTGGACGAGCGTATTGCTGGTCTCGCCAATGAAGAGATTCCCGATGCGCAAAGTCGTTTGACTTACGTTATTGAAGAAACTGAAAAAGCAGCTAATACTACTATGGACGCTGTTGAAAACAGTATGTCGATTGTAGAAACCATGAAGGCACATCTTGATACCGTGATGCCAGAATGGAAAAAGCTGATGAATCGCGAAATCGAGATCGGTGATTTTAAATCGTTATGCATGGACCTGGATAAGTTACTTGAAGATTCTACCGGCGATGCTGAACAACTGATGTCGTTACTGACCGAAGTGTTGATGGCGCAAGGGTATCAGGATTTGACCGGACAGGTTATTCGCCGGGTCATCGAATTGGTAAAAGAAGTCGAAGACAGTTTGGTTCATATGCTAACGGTATTCGGCGGCTCTGAAGTGACGAAAAACGTCAAAGCTTCAGCCAAGAAAGCCGATAAGGATGAAATCAAAGCTGAAGGACCAATTATTGACGCAGAGTCACGTGATGATGTGGTATCTGGTCAGGATGATGTTGACGACCTTTTGTCCAGCTTAGGGTTCTAGGGGAGCGGGTACATGTCTTTTGATGTCGATGAAGATATATTGCAGGATTTTCTGGTTGAGGCCGGTGAAATCCTCGAACAATTACAAGAGCAACTGGTAGATCTGGAGAACAACCCAGAAGATAAAGATCTGCTAAACGCGATTTTCCGTGGTTATCACACGGTGAAAGGCGGTGCCGGATTCTTGTCACTAACCGAGTTAGTTGAAATTTGTCACGGCGCCGAGAATGTCTTTGACGTCATGAGAAATGGCCAGCGCTCACTTACACCAGAGTTAATGGACGTAATTCTACAGGCAACCGATGTTGTAGTAGAGATGTTCGAGAAAGTGAAACAGAAGGAACCATTGGAGCCAGCTGATGCGACTCTGGTGGATATTCTGCACAAGCTTAGCCATCCCGAATCTGCGGATGAGAGTATTTTTGATGGTTCAGCCGCACCAGCGCCTGCAGCAGATGAAGAGGAAACCTTCGAGCTGGAAGACGAAGCGGAAGAGGATACGGGTGCTTCCGATGCATCGGGTTTAATCGATGACATTACCGAAGATGAATTTGAAGCCCTGCTCGACGAACTGCACGGCACTGGCGGTGCGCCAGGTAAGCAGGAAAAAGCGCCTGCACCTGCACCAAAGGCAGCACCTGTTGCAGCTTCATCTGCGGGTGGCGAAGACATTACCGACGACGAATTTGAAGCGTTACTGGACGAATTACATGGCAAAGGTAAGTTTGGTGGGGAAAGCGAAGCTGCTCCTGTTGCCACGCCGCCGCCAGCAGCGGTTACTGCCAGCGACGACGAAATAACCGACGATGAATTTGAAGCGCTGCTTGATCAGCTACATGGTCAGGGCAAAGCCCCTGGTGAAGCCAAAGCTGAAACCAAAGCTGAAGCACCGGTAAAACCTGCTGCGCCAGAAAAACCACGGGTTAAAGTAGAAAACGATAGCAAGCCAGCGGCAACGCCTAAAGCAACGGAAAAACCGGCCGCTGCAAAACCCGCAGCTGCCAGTAAGCCTGCAGCAGCACCAGCCGCAGATCCTGCGCCCGCTAAGAAAGATGATAAGAAAGCTGCCGCTGCGCCGCCTCCAGCTGAAACGACAGTTCGTGTTGATACGCGCCGATTAGATCAGATTATGAATATGGTAGGCGAATTGGTATTGGTTCGTAACCGGTTAATTAGTCTTGGTATTAATATCAACGATGAATCTATGTCCAAGGCAATTGCAAACCTGGATGTAGTAACGGGTGACTTGCAGGGCGCAGTAATGCAAACCCGTATGCAGCCTATCAAAAAGGTATTTGGCCGATTCCCACGCGTTGTGCGGGATTTGGCGAGAAGCCTGAAAAAAGAAATTACGCTTGAACTGGAAGGTGAAGAGACCGATCTGGATAAGAACCTGGTAGAAGCCTTGGCTGATCCGCTGGTGCATTTGGTTCGAAATTCAGTTGACCACGGTATTGAAATGCCTGAAGACCGTGCCGCAGCGGGTAAACCCCGAATGGGTACGGTGAAGCTTTCTGCCTCTCAGGAAGGGGATCATATCCTGCTTGTTATTGAAGATGACGGCAAGGGCATGGATCCGGAAAAGCTGAAAGAAATTGCGATATCCCGCGGTGTACTGGATGTTGATGCCGCTGCTCGCATGTCAGATGTGGAAGCGTTCAATCTTATTTTTGCTCCAGGTTTCTCAACCAAGACAGAGATAAGCGATATCTCTGGTCGTGGTGTGGGCATGGACGTTGTTAAAACCAAGATTAATCAGTTAAACGGTACAGTGAATATTGATTCTCAGCTTGGCAGGGGTACCCGCCTTGAAATCAAAGTTCCGCTTACTCTGGCTATTTTGCCTACGCTGATGATTGTGGTTGGAAAACAGACATTTGCACTGCCGCTGGGTGCTGTAAATGAAATAATTAACATGGATATCAAGAAGACCAACACTGTTGATGGTCAACTAACCATGATTGTGCGCTCAAAAGCAATCCCATTATTCTTCCTCGGCGAATGGTTAATCCGCGGTCCCAAAAACATCGACCGCAAGAAAGGCCATGTCGTAGTAGTGCAAATTGGTACACAACAGGTTGGTTTTGTTGTTGACGCACTTATTGGCCAGGAAGAAGTGGTGATTAAGCCATTAGATGCGTTACTACAAGGCACGCCTGGCATGGCTGGCGCTACAATAACCTCTGATGGCGGTATAGCACTGATACTGGATATTCCAAGTCTGTTAAAACGCTATGCGCGAAAAGCACTCAAAAAATAACTGAGGAATATTGCTAAATGGCCTTCAAAGTCCTGGTGGTCGACGATTCGAGTTTTTATCGCCGCCGGGTTAAAGATATTCTAAATGAAGACCGTTCTCTTGAGGTGGTTGGCGAAGCCAGAAACGGACGCGAAGCAATTGATATGATCAAGTCGCTGCGGCCGGATGTCGTCACCATGGACGTGGAAATGCCGGTTATGGACGGCATTTCTGCGGTGAGACGGATTATGGATGAATGTCCTGTTCCCGTAATTATGTTTTCCTCCCTCACTCATCAAGGGGCAAAAGCCACTTTGGATGCGCTGGATGCGGGAGCCGTTGACTTTTTGCCCAAGCGATTTGAAGAAATCGCAAAAGATCGCAGTGATGCAGCAACTATTCTGAGAACTAAAGTCAGGTTACTGGCAAGGCGTACACCGTTATCTATCCAGCGACGTCCATTGACATCGCCTGGTGGTATTACCGCGCGTACTGCAGTACCCGTTCCATCGGCCCCGTCAAGGGCATTACCCAGTAATGCACCTAAAACAGCATTTGTCAGAAGTTCTTCGCTATTAGCTGGACGCACAGAAGCCGTTGAACCCCAGATAGTTACTCAGGTTCGTCGAAGCGGGAAACGTTATCGTTGCCTGGCGATAGGCGCCTCAACAGGTGGTCCGGTTGCATTACAAAAAGTACTTAGTGTTCTGCCCGAAGGATTTCCTTATCCGGTATTCCTGGTGCAACACATGCCAGGTACGTTTACCAAAGCGTTTGCGGAGCGACTGAATCAGCATTGTCAGATTCGGGTGAAAGAAGCGGAACACGGCGATGTGGTGCAAAATGGCTGGGCTTACCTGGCTCCGGGTGGAAAGCAGATGACTGTTGATAAGTTATCTGGGCAACCCAGAATTGTGATCACAGAATCAGACGCCGCTGATATTGGCTACAAACCCAGTGTTGATACTACCTTTAATAGTTTGTCGAATGTCTATGGTGGCGACACGTTAGCCGTTATTTTAACCGGCATGGGTGCCGATGGCCGTGAGGGGTGTCGAACGCTTAAAGGGTTAGGAGCCAAAATATGGGCACAGGATCAAGCCAGTAGTGTGGTTTACGGTATGCCGCAAGCGGTAACCGTGGATAAGCTGGCGGAAGTGAATATTAGTATAGATGATATAGGTAGCTGCATAATCACCGAGATGTAACCGGTGAGCCGATATTAGCGCTGGTGGGAGAGTAGCAGTGAAAATCTGGACCATTGCCAACCAAAAGGGCGGGGTAGGGAAAACAACTACAACCGTGACATTGGGCGGACTGCTTGCCAGGCGGGGGCACAATGTATTATTGGTAGATATGGATCCCCATGCCTCGTTAAGCTATTACTTTGGCATTGATTCTGAAGAGTTATTGCATTCAGTTTACGATATTTTTGCTAATCCTTCCGGCATGAGCGACGATAAAGTCTTAGATTGTTTGTGTCCAAGTAAGCTGGATAGTCTGTTTATTTTACCGTCCACCATGGCGTTGGCTACGTTGGACCGTTCCATGGGCAATCAAATGGGTATGGGGCTGGTATTAAAGAAGGCCCTGAAACAAATTGAGTCGCAATTTGATTACGTGTTAATTGACTGCCCACCGGTATTGGGTGTGTTAATGGTAAATGCCCTTGCTGCATGCCAAAAAGTGGTGGTACCGGTTCAAACCGAGTTTCTGGCACTAAAAGGACTGGACCGCATGATGCACACGTTAACCATTATGAGCAAGATGCTGGAGCGTGAATTTGATACGCTGATTGTGCCAACGATGTTCGATCGTCGGATTAATGCAGCGATAGCGGCACACAAACAATTGCTGTTAGATTACAAGGAACAAACCTGGAAAGGCATGATTCCGGTTGATACCCGATTCAGGGATGCCAGCCAGATGCAGACACCGGCCTCAATTGCTTACCCTAAAGCGCGGGGCGTGTTTGCGTATCAGAAATTATTGAATACTTTGGACAGTGACGACTAACGATGAGTAAGAATACGCCGTTTGCAAAAGAAGAGGTAATGGAAGAGTACCTCAGCAGCTTGCTGCGGGATGTTGACGATCCAGCAGAAGTCACCGCGCGCACGGCAAAATTGCTCGAACAGGCTACGGTTGTTGTACCGGATGTTTCAATAAGTGCCCCACCCGTCATTGACATGCCAACAACCGATAATCGAATTGCGGAAAAGCCCCGCGAGCGTGTGGTTGCCAATGTGTCCGGCAAGGTTTCCGGCAAGGTTTCCGGAAAGGTTTCCGGCAAGGTTTCCGGAAAGGTTTCTGAGCCTCAGGAAAGTCTGCTTAAAAGAGTAGAAGAGCAGGTGGCCGCACAGCACAAGGCGGAAGGGCCGCCAAATGCACCGGTATTGCCGTTAGAAAAGCGGTTAGACAATAAATTTCAGGCATTGTTTTTTGAAGTGGCAGGGTTAACGCTGGCGGTGCCATTAATCACTTTGGGTGGCATTCACCGGATTTCAAAGATTGGCCCGCTATTTGGTAAGCCTAAATGGTTTATGGGCGTAATGCTGCACAGAGAAGAAAAATTAAGCGTAGTTGATACTGCGCAATGGGTAATGCCAGAAAAATACGATCAAAAACTGGCAGATCAGCTAAACTATCAATATCTTATTATGTTAGGCGATAGTTCCTGGGGGCTCGCCAGCGAAAAGTTAGTTAATACCGTATCGTTAACAAAGGCCGATGTTAAATGGCGTGAATCGTCAGCAGGCAAGCGTCCATGGTTAGCAGGTATGGTGAAAGATAAAATGTGTGCATTGCTTGACGTTGATGAGTTAATTGCAATGCTGAATAAAGGCTTGGGCAGTAAAGACCAGGTGCCATAGTCAATTGGAGCCAAGTACATGAGTGATGACAGAAATAGTAACGCATCGAACGTAGATGATCAGGTATTGCAGTGGGTTACCTATCGTTTGGGTGAAGAAACCTATGGCATCAATGTAATGCAAGTACAGGAAGTACTGCGCTATACCGAGATTGCCCCTGTGCCAGGTGCACCGGATTACGTATTAGGTATTATTAACCTGCGCGGCAACGTTGTAACGGTTATCGATACCCGCGCCCGCTTTGGGTTACCGCCAGAAGAAGTGACTGACAATACCCGTATTGTGATCATCGAATCTGATGAACAGGTAGTGGGTATTCTGGTTGATAGCGTGGCAGAAGTCGTGTACCTGAGATCGTCTGAGATCGATAGCGCGCCAAATGTGGGTACAGAAGAAAGCGCCAAGTTCATCCAGGGTGTAAGCAACCGCGACGGTGAACTGTTAATTCTGGTTGACCTGAATAAATTATTAAGCGATGAAGAATGGGACGAATTAAGCAGCCTGTAACGGCCTGACTATTACATGGAAGTATCAAAACCCCTTCTTATCGCAGTGTTTGCCTGCCTCCTGGCGACAGGAGGCTTTGTGTTCAATTGGCTGGTAACGCGCAAACAAATTCGCTTGCTCTCTGCCGAGCTCGAAGCGCATAAAAAGTTAATTCAACAGCTCACCAAAGCGCAGCAAAACTTCTACAACACCATTGAGGAAGGACAGGCCCGCAGTATGGCCGTCGCCCGCTCAGTAACATCGCTGGAAAGTGAAATAAGCGCACTGGCAAAGCAAATTAAAACGGTAAGCGAGCAGGACCCAGACAGCCGGTTATATCAGCGTGCTGCAGAGATGTTGCAAGCCGGTGCCAGTATTGATGAAGTCATGCACAGTTGCGATCTGCCGGCAGCCGAGCTACAACTACTGATGAATATTCACAAGCCCGCTTAACAAATCCGTATTACTTAATTTCGATGCGCTTCACGTGGTCGTGAGAGTAAGCCTGTCCCGAAATTGACTCTACAGTTAAGTTACGTAAGTAGACCTCATCTACCGGTAGCTCAGCTTGCCCTTTTATCTGACTGATAAAGGCAGCGTTATTCACCGACACATTGGCAATGTGAATATGCTCTATGGGTGTTAAACGGCGTTCATAGGTAGGTACAAGATGGCGCCATTGATATAACACATCGGTGTCTATTGCCAGAATGCCACCACCAATGCTATCGGCTTTTACATTTTCAACAATAACGTTGCGAACAAAACCGCCCCGTCGCTCATTGGTTTTTATGAACACGATATTCCCAGTGCCGCTGTAGGGGAGAGCGTCAGACTGGAACACTTCACTGCCGTCGAAATGGCAATCATGTACCCATATATTCTCGATACCGCCGGATAGCTCGCTACCGACGGCGAGCAATTGATGGGCTCGCTTTATTCGGCAATGACGCATCACAATATTGCGGCATGGCATATTCAGTCGCCACGCGTCACGGTTTCTGCCTGCTTTTACTGCAATCGCGTCATCTCCCTGATCGAATGTGCAGTGTTCAATCAGCATGTTTTGTGTCATCTCCGGATCAACACCGTCGTTATTGTGCCCATGTGCCGATACACTCACGTGGCGAAACACGACGTCTTTACACATAAACGGGTGCAGCACCCAAAACGGACTGTCCTGAATGTGTATGCCTTCTACTAATATATGCTGACAGCGATTAAATTGCACAAAGTGCGGCCGCAGATTGGCCCCGGCGTAGGTCATCAGGCGATGTTCAACAGGCACATCCTGTGACGCCATGTGATACAAATCGGCCAGGGCATCCATGTGTGCTTTAGGCCGAGCGTACCAGGCTTGCCATACATCCAGTTTTGCCTGTAGTGTGCCTTTACCAGTAATAGCAATATTATTGCAATGGTAAGCATAAATAAGTGGCGAGTAGTTGAAACATTCCATGCCTTCCCAGGTTGTTTTTACCGGCGGTAAATAATCTGCCGGATTTGCTGAGAACAACAGGGTAGCCCCTTCTTCCAGATGCAGATTCACGTTACTGAGCAAATGAACCGGCCCACATGGCCAGGTACCTGATGGAACAATCACTTTGCCTGCACCAGCCTGGCTAGCGGCGGCAATGGCGTTACGCAGTGCTGTTTGTGTGCTTGATTGATTATTTTCAGCAGCACCAAAATCCCGGATGTTGAAATTAGCAACGTCAGTAAAGTCAGGAATTTCGATCACTGGCATGTCGAATGGCGCGTCAATCGCAACGAATTGCGTTGCTGGTTTTATTGGCTGACTATTTATCGTCACAGCAGTACATCCGGGTAAGGCCAGGCAGGCAAGGCTGCCCTGTAGCAAACGACGACGAGACAAGGGAGAGATTTGAGGTAATTGCGGCATATCAATATTTCCATTTACTTCTCTTTGTAACGCAGGATTAAAAGGGCAGAATGGTACCCAGCTATAATATAAATACGAGTGGTGTAAAAGTGTTGTTTGTATTCTGACAGGGGAATTTGATTTTACTTCCGGATGCGAAACGTTTGGCGTGCCTTGTAAAGAATTACGTCCGTATAAACATTTAGACGTCTAGACGTAAAGATGTTGACATTGCCCTAACTTTAGCGACAATAGCACAACTAGATAATCGCCCGGAGTGACTATGCCTATCAGGATCCCAGAAAACTTACCTGCACAAAACGTGTTATTAGGTGAGAACATTTTCACCATGGATAGCCAGCGTGCTGCGAGTCAGGATATCCGACCCATGGAGGTGGCTATTCTCAATCTTATGCCGAATAAGATTGCTACCGAGGTGCAGCTTTTACGTCTGTTATCCAATACTCCATTGCAAATCAATGTAGATTTGATCCGTATTAATGACATGGCACCCAAACATACGCCGCAGTCGCACATGGATGCGTTTTACCTGGATTTTAATGATGTTGCAGACAAGCGTTATGACGGGCTAATTGTTACCGGTGCACCGTTGGCGCTGCTGGACTATGAGGATGTAAATTACTGGGACACCATGAAAACCATTCTTGAATGGGCCAATCGTCATGTGCAGTCTACGCTCTATTTGTGTTGGGCAGCGCATGCCGCCATGTACCATTTTTATGGTATTCAGCGTAAATTACGCGACGAAAAACTGTCTGGTGTGTATCACCACAAAGTGAAAGATCCCCACAATGAATTACTCAGAGGTTTTGACCCGGAGTTTTTCGCCCCTCATTCGCGATACGGCTATATTGCCACTGAAGACTACGACAGCGTAGACGGCCTGAAGGTGATTGCTGAGTCGGAAGAGGCGGGGGCTTATGTGGTTGCCTCTGACGACAAGCGCATGGTGTTCATTACCGGGCACCCGGAGTACGATCCTGAAACCCTGTCTGATGAATATCAGCGCGATGTGCAGGCCGGTATAGAACCAAATATTCCTTGTAATTACTTTCCGGGAGATGACCCAAGCCAGTCTCCTTTAGTAAGATGGCGCTCACACGGCAGCCTTCTTTTCACGAACTGGATAAACTACTATGTTTACCAGACAACGCCGTATGATTTGAATCAGCTGGTAGAGAAAAACCAGCATAAGAGGTAACACGTGAGCAGGTTAACTGACGAGCAATTTTATGCCCTGGCGGCAAAACGCATTCTGATTTTAGACGGCGCAATGGGCACTATGATCCAACGCCACAAACTGGAAGAAGAAGATTACCGGGGCAAGGAATTCGCCGACTGGCATTGTGATATAAAAGGCAACAATGATCTCTTGTCTATTACACAGCCTGATATTATTTACGATATTCACTGTCAGTATCTCGAAGCCGGTGCAGACATCATCGAGACCAACTCGTTTAATGCCACCACCATTGCCATGGCCGATTACGACATGGAAGCACAGTCTCGTGACATTAATCTGGCTGCTGCCAGACTGGCGCGCAGAGCTGCCGATGAATTTACGGCAAAGACCCCTGAAAAGCCGCGTTTTGTAGCGGGTGTGCTGGGTCCAACAAACCGCACTGCGTCTATATCTCCGGATGTGAATGATCCAGGAAAACGCAACGTTACCTTCGATCAACTCGTAGAAGCCTACACTGAATCTTGTGAAGCCCTCATCGAAGGCGGCTCAGACATCATTCTTATTGAAACCATATTTGATACCCTGAATGCCAAAGCCGCGGCATTTGCTGTTGAAACCGTGTTTGAAAAACTGGGATTCCGTTTGCCGGTGATGATTTCTGGTACTATTACCGATGCATCGGGCCGCACCCTTTCCGGGCAGACAGCCGAAGCGTTTTATTATTCCCTGCGTCATATAAAGCCGGTGTCATTTGGCCTTAACTGTGCGCTGGGTCCTGATCTGTTGCGCCAGTATGTTGACGAAATTTCAACGGTGTCAGAATGCCTGGTGTCGGCGCATCCAAATGCGGGCTTACCCAATGAATTTGGCGAATACGATATGGAAGGGCCTGAAATGGCGAGTCACCTGAAAGAATGGGCAGGCTCAGGATTAGTGAATATTGTAGGAGGATGCTGCGGCAGCACTCCTCAACATATCCGGGATTTAGCCAACGCCGTTGCAGGTGTCACTCCACGGGCAGTCCCCGCATTTGAACCAAAAATGCGGTTGTCCGGTTTAGAACCATTCGTGCATTAAGGTATTGACGTGTCAGCAGAATTTTCAAATTTTATAAATATCGGTGAACGTACCAATGTCACGGGTTCCGCCGTATTCAAACGCCTTATTTTAAACGGCGACTATGAAGCTGCATTAGATGTGGCCCGCCAGCAGGTTGAAAACGGTGCGCAAATTATTGATATCAACATGGACGAAGCCATGTTGGATTCAGTAAGCGCGATGACTACCTTTTTGAACCTGATTGCGTCTGAGCCTGATATCAGTCGCGTGCCGATCATGATTGATTCATCAAAATGGGAAGTGATTGAAGCCGGCCTTAAGTGTGTGCAGGGCAAAGCGATTGTTAATTCCATTAGCTTAAAGGAAGGCGAAGCACCCTTTTTATATCAGGCACGCTTGATTAAACGTTACGGTGCTGCCACGGTAGTGATGGCCTTCGACGAAACCGGCCAGGCGGATACCCAGGCGCGCAAAGTAGAAATTTGTCAGCGCAGTTATAAATTATTGGTTGAAAAATTGGGATTCCCGCCGGAAGACATAATTTTCGACCCCAACATTTTCGCAGTTGCCACCGGTATAGAAGAGCACAACAACTACGCTGTTGATTTTATTGAAGCGACACGAGTGATCCGCAAAACCTGTCCTTATGCACACGTATCGGGTGGTTTGTCGAATATTTCGTTCTCGTTCCGCGGAAACAACCCGGTACGCGAAGCCATGCATTCTGTTTTCCTGTACCACGCTATCCGCGCAGGCCTCGATATGGCCATTGTGAACGCCGGACAGTTGGAAGTGTATGATGAGATCCCCAAAGAACTGCGAGATGCGGTTGAAGATGTGATCCTTAACCGCCATGATGACGCTACAGACAAGCTACTTGAGCTTGCGCCTAAATATCAGGGCGACGGTAAAACGGTGGTTAAGGAAGATCTCGCCTGGCGTGAGTTGCCGGTTAACAAGCGACTTGAACACGCGTTAGTTAAAGGGATCACTGATTTTATAGAAGAAGATACCGAAGCGGCGAGACAAGCAGCCGACAAGCCACTTCACGTTATTGAAGGGCCATTAATGGATGGCATGAACGTGGTGGGCGACTTGTTCGGTGAAGGAAAAATGTTCCTGCCGCAGGTAGTAAAATCAGCGCGCGTAATGAAAAAGGCCGTTGCGTATCTGCAACCTTACATTGAAGCCGAAAAATCAGAAGGCCAGAAGAGTAACGGTAAAATCCTGTTGGCAACCGTTAAAGGCGATGTACACGACATCGGTAAAAACATTGTGGGTGTGGTTCTGCAATGTAACAACTTTGAGGTGATCGACATGGGGGTAATGGTACCCTGTGCCAGTATCCTGCAACGTGCCAAGGAAGAAGATGTTGATATGATTGGCCTGTCGGGGTTAATTACGCCATCCTTGGACGAAATGGTACATGTAGCCAAAGAGATGGAGCGTTTGAACTTCGACCTGCCGTTATTGATTGGTGGTGCAACCACCTCTAAAGCACACACGGCGGTTAAGATTGAACAGCATTATCATGCTCCGGTAGTGTACGTACCGAATGCCAGTCGTGCGGTAGGTGTGTGTCAGAAATTATTGAATGCACAATCCCGTGCTGAGTTTGCTGAGCAGCTTAGCAAAGAATATGACATTGTACGCGACCAACACGCTCGCAAACAGCCGCGCAGTAAACCGGTGAGCTTGCAGCAGGCGCGCGACAATGCCCATGTACCGGATTTCAGCACTGCGCCGGTAACGCCCAAAAAGCTCGGTGTAACACCTGTGTCAGTAGCGCTTGAAACCCTGCGAAACTACATCGACTGGACACCGTTTTTCTTAACCTGGTCGCTTGCCGGTAAGTACCCGCGGATTTTAACTGATGAAGTAGTGGGCGAGCAGGCTCAAAGTTTGTTTGATGATGCTAACGCCATGCTGGATAAAGTGATTGCTGACCAAAGCTTGCAGGCCAAAGGCGTTATTGGTTTATTCCCGGCAAACCGTCAGGACGACGATGTGGTGGTTTACGCCGATGAGACTAGAACTGAAACGTTGGGCATTGCCCATCACCTGCGTCAGCAAACGGACAAGCCCAAAGGCGCGAATTACTGTTTAAGTGACTTTGTAGCACCGGTAGGCTCAGGTATTAAAGACTACATTGGTGCCTTTGCAGTGACGGGCGGAATTGGTGAAGATGAACTGGCAGCCGCTTATGAAGCAAACGGCGACGACTACAATGCCATAATGGTAAAAGCCGTAGCCGACCGGTTAGCTGAAGCGTTCGCTGAATATCTGCATGAGCAAGTGCGTAAGCATTACTGGGGCTATGCGCCAGACGAGTCGCTAAGCAACGATGATCTGATTCGCGAGAAATACCAAGGCATTCGACCTGCGCCAGGCTATGCAGCATGCCCTGAGCATACTGAAAAGCAACTGATTTGGGATTTGCTTAATGCAGAAGCGAACACCGGTATGAAGCTCACTGAAAGCTATGCCATGTGGCCGGGGGCGTCGGTATCCGGCTGGTATTTTGCGCATCCGGAGGCGCGTTATTTTGCAGTAGCGAAAATCCAGCCTGATCAGGTGGAAGACTACGCTAACCGCAAAGGCTGGGATATCGAAACTGCCCAGCGCTGGTTAGGCCCCAACCTGAATGACTAAACCCTTTAGCCAGGCCTGTGAGAACAATAAACAGCCAATTCTGACTGAATTATCACGGGCATTTTCAAACAGTGCCACTGTATTGGAAATTGGCAGTGGTACCGGGCAACATGCCGTGCATTTTGCCCGCTATTTACCTCACCTTCACTGGCACACCAGTGATGTTATACACAATCATGTGGGCATCAACGCCTGGCTGGACGACGCTGACCTCACTAACTTGCATCGCCCAATTGAATTAATGATTGGCAAACATGACTTACCGGCGTTGCCTTTCGATGCCGTTTACACTGCCAATACTGGGCATATCATGTTTGCCGATGAAGTGGCACTGATGATGAAAAGTGTAGCGCAGCGATTACCTAAGCAAGGCGTGTTTTGTCAGTACGGGCCGTTTACCTTAAACGGGGAATTTTCTTCTCAAAGTAACCAGCTTTTTCATCTGGATTTATTGAGCCGCGGGCTGGGTGGATACAAAGATATTAACCAGTTAATCACCTGGGCCGGTGAGGATTTAATACTCAAACACACTGTGCACATGCCTGCAAACAATCTGTTATTAATCTGGGTCAAAGAATAGCTCGTCGGGTTCTGGCAGACTGCCGCACTTTGTGACGGCGCAATGTGTTCTTTCATGCTTGATTTCGAATTGGACACATTGAAGTTTGCGTGCAATCTTTAAGTAATAACGTGATCACCTGCCAATAACATGAACAAAGGACGGTAATGCCTGTGGTTGCCAAAAACATTACGTTTTCAGACAAGATTCTGATAGTCAGCAAAACCGATTTGCGGGGAAATATAACCTATGCCAATCGCCACTTTATGCGAATTTCTAACTTCCCGGAAACTGCATTACTCGGAAAGCCTCATAACATTATTCGCCATGCCGATATGCCCAGAGGGGTGTATTACGCCATGTGGAAAACGCTCAAATCCCGCCAGGAATTTTTTGGTTTTGTAAAAAACCTAACGTCAGACGGCGATTATTACTGGGTGTTTGCTAACGTAACCCCTGATGTAGTGAACGGTAAAGTCGAGGGTTTCTTTTCAGTGCGAAGAAAAGCCCCGGAAGCGGCAGTGAAAGCAATTGAAGCTATTTATGCTGAAATGCGAAAAAAAGAAGCGGGTTTGTCAGCAGATACCGCGGCAAGTAGTTCGTGGAAGTGGTTGTCTGAGCATATTGAGTCACAACACGGTGTGAGTTATGACGAGTTTGTGTTGGGTTTGTACGAGCAATATTTATAGGAAGGGCAATGATTATTCAAACCAGCCAGGTCAGTAAAAATATTCCATTTTTAACCCAGAAATTTCTGATTATCTGCATTGTGTTTGTGGGAATTACCTTTTTTATCGCCGCAGGTAATGTGTGGCGAGGTGGGTTTACGCTGCTGAACATTCTGTCGCCGGTGGTGGCAATGGTATTTGCGTTTTATGCTTACCGGGACCATAAAAAGCCGATACAGGCACTCAGTGCCATTCACGAAACCTTGTCTGCCGCCATAGAGGGCAATACGCATGTCAGGGTAACCAGAACAAAGGGCCTGGGTGAAGTGGGAAAAGTCGCTTGGGAACTAAATGACTTCTTAGATGTGGTAGAAACCAACTTTAAAGAATTGTCGAACAGTTTTGAACGCGCCAGTAAACGCGAGTTTTATCGCAAAGGGCTGGTGAAAGGCCTGCCGGGTGAATTTGCCGATATCATGAAAAACGTGAATATGGCAATTTCATCGATGGAGAAGGCTGATAACTTCGCCCGTCAAAATCGATTGCTCAGCGAAATGCATCACCTCAATACCAGTAATTTGCTGGATAATCTGAAAAACAGTCAGCAGGAAATGGTGAAGTTATCGACCGACATGGACGATGTGTTATCTATTGCCAATGAAAGTCGTGATGGTGCAAACCAAAGTCGTCAGACCGTGGCAGAGCTAAAGGGATCGCTCGATTCAGTAAACCAAAAAATGGTCTCGGTAGAAAATACAGCAAACCTGCTGGGGCAGGAAAGTGGCCGCATCGCCGCTACTGTGAAACTGATCAGTGATATTGCCGAGCAAACTAACCTGTTAGCCCTGAATGCCGCAATTGAAGCGGCCCGGGCAGGGGAAGTAGGCCGGGGGTTTGCGGTTGTTGCCGACGAAGTGCGCCACCTGGCAGACCGGACACGTCAGTCTACCGCAGAGATCAGCGATATTATTTATAACCTGACGGGTAAAATTGACACCATGGTTAGCCAAACCCTGGAAGTTGGGCAAAGTACCAAGGTAATTGGCGACGAAGTGAGTAAGTTCTATACCAATTTTGAATTTGTAGCCCAGGCAGCCGATAAAACTATTCATCTGATTGGCCAAACCAAAGACCGCTCATTTGCTTCACTGGTTAAATTGGATCACATTGTGTACATGCAAAACGCTTACATAGGCATGGAGCGCAATGGTGAAGGCAATGAAGCCGAAGCCGTAAAAGTGGATCACTTCTCCTGTCGTTTGGGCAAATGGTATTACGAGGGCAGTGGCAAGGATATGTTCAATGGGTTACCTGCATTCAGAACGCTGGAAAACTATCACGCCGGCGTGCATCAGAATGTGCACAAAGCCATTGCTCTGGTAAAACAGGACTGGTTGCGCAACGACGATATATTTCAAGGTATTCTGCATCATGTGGAAGCGGCAGAAAATGCCAGTTCACACGTCATTCAGTGTCTTACAGAGCTGGTAGATCAAAAACACGGTCGAGCCGTAAGGTAGAGTAATCACAATAAAGAAGGCCAGCTAAACGCTGGCCTTCTTGCTATTGGTACATTAATTACCAGATGCGTACGCGCTCTTCTGGTGCCAGATAAAGTGCATCACCTGGCTGTACGTCGAAGGCTTTGTACCATGCATCGTGGTTACGTGGCGCAAGGGCACGTGACTGTCCTGGTGCGTGAGTACCCGCGCGTAATTGATTGAGCATGCTCTCTTCTGTGCGCTTTTCTTTCCAAACCTGAGCCCAGGCCAGGAAGAAACGCTGATCACCGGTTAAGCCGTCAATCACCGGGGCTTCTTTGCCTTTCAGGCTCAATTGATAGGCGTGATATGCCATAGCCAGGCCGCCTACGTCACCGATGTTCTCACCCAAGCTGTTGCGGCCATTAACAAAGTTGCCTTCGATTGGCTCATACGCACTGTACTGAGCTGCCAGCATGTCTGCTTTCGCTTCAAATGCAGCGCGGTCTTCATCGGTCCACCAGTTTTGCTGAATACCATTGGCATCTGACTTAGAACCCTGATCATCAAATCCGTGTCCCATCTCATGACCGATTACCGCACCGATTGCGCCGTAGTTTACTGCAGCATCGGCATTTGGGTCGAAGAATGGCGGTTGCAGAATCGCAGCCGGGAACACGATTTCGTTAAACGAGCTGTTGTAATACGCATTCACCTGTTGTGGTGTCATACCCCAACGTTCGCGGTTAGTGGGTTTAAGTTCTTCTTCCAGCTCCAGTGCACGGAAGAACTTACGGATGTTGTGTTCGTTAGTGAGCAGATCATCGGCAGTAACAGACAGTCCTTCGTATGACAACCACTCATCCGGATAACCGATTTTCGGGCGGAAGGCAGCCAGTTTGGCTTTGGCATTCACTTTCGTTTCTTCACCCATCCAATCCAGGCCATCAATGCGCTCGCCTAACGCGGTACGCAGGTTTTCAACCAGTTCGGCCATCTGGGTTTTAGAACTCTCTGGGAAGAAACGTTTAACATAGCTCTTGCCAATGGCAAAACCCAGCGACTCGGTGCCAGACATTGATGCCAGCGCGCGCTTCCAGCGAGGGCGGGGCTCTTGCTGGCCGTACAGTGTTTTACTTTGGAATTCAAAGTTCGCCATGTAGATGTCGTCAGACAGCATAGACGCATTATTAGAAATCGTGTGGTAGGTCAGATACGTTTTCCAATCGGCCATTGGCGTATCATTAATGATCTCAATGACTGCTTTTACTGGCTCCGGCTGGGTAATGTTCAGCTCGGGCGCCTTGTAACCTTGTGCATTTAACCAGGCATTCCAGTTAAAGTTTGCATAGGCATCGCTTAATTCTTCACGGGCGATTTGGTTTAACGTTAAGTCGCGATCCCGGCGCTTTTCACGTGGCCACTGAATTTCAGCAATCGCGGTTTCCAATGCCAGAATGGTCTGTGCTTTTGTTTCGGTATCGGTTTCGCCAGCAAAACTCAGCATTTGTGCAATGTGCGTCAGATACGCCTGGCGAATGTTTACGAAGCGCTCAGCATCGCTCAGGTAATAGTCGCGATCAGGTAAGCCCAATCCGCTTACGCCCACAGACAACTGATATTCGTTAGGGTCAAGACGGTTGTACCACAAGCCACCCCATAGCGGTGAACTGGCACCATGCAACCAGCTCTTACCGAAAAAGACGGTTAACGCGTCCACCGAATTCAGCCCCTGAATTTCTTCCAGAATAGGTTTAATAGGGGTAATACCCTTGGCGTTAATGGTGTCGGTGTCCATGTAGGCATGGTAATAATCGTGAACCAATTTCTCATCGGGAGTCAGGCTGTCCGACGCCATAATGTCGTCGATGATTTGCTTCACTTGCTCTTCACTGCGATCAGCCAGTTCACTGAACGCGCCAAAACGGGTTTTATCAGCAGGTAACTCATAGTTTTTGTACCAGGTACCGCTGGCATACATGAAAAAGTCGTCGCCGGGTTTAACGGCTAAATCACGGGCGCTCAGGTCAACACCGAAGGTGCCAATTTGCGCTACTGCCGGTGCTTGCGCCTGGGTTTGCTGTACTTGTGTGTTCTCAGATTTACTGCAGGCTGTCAGTGCCAGAGTGGCGGCAACTGACGCTGCGATTAGCGTGTACTTCATTATAATACTCTGTGTTAGGTATGGTCGGAATCCGACGGTTTATCGTTAGTGTTTACAAATGTGTTTATATAATCGCTGTTGAAAGGTAATACATCCTGAGCCTGATTGAAATACTGTTGTATAGCTGGCATTTCCTGATGTAAAAACTTTTCTACAGCTGAGTGAAAATCCGGGTGCAGTAACTGGTGCTGTGAATAGCAAAACTTGGGTTCAAAACCGCGAAGTATTTTATGCTCTCCCTGTGTACCAGGATTAAAAACCGGCAGGTTTTGCGCAATGGCAAAGTCGATACCACGAAAATAACAGCATTCAAAATGCAGCGAATCAATGTCTTCCAGACAACCCCAGTAGCGCCCATATAGTCCGGTTTTATCGTATAGAAAGAGCGCTGCAGCGATAGGTTTGTCTGAGCGGCTGGCTAATACCAGGCAAATATTGTCTGGCATACAGGTTAACAAACCAAAGAAAAAATCGGGTGTGAGATAGCCTTTGTGACCACTGCGCTTTAAATAGGTATCCTGATAACATGCAATAAAGGTAGTCATATGCGCTGTGGTGAGCTGGTCACCGGTTAGGGTGTGTATTTGCATACCACCGCTTAACACACGTGACCGTGTCTTTCGGATGTCTCTGCGTTTGCGCGAGGTTAATACATTCAGAAAGTCGTCAAACTGACTGTATTTGCGATTAACCCATTCAAACTGCACACTGCGACGGGTAGGAAAACCTATCCCTTCGAACGCATCGCGACTGTGATTGTGAAACAACCAGTGCAAAGAGGAAATCCCCTGTTGGTTTGCCCAGCTCTGTAACGCCGAAGAAAGTGCCTGAAGACAACGGGTAAAGTCGGCGTTGGCATCCAGTAGTATTCGCGGGCCGGTTACCGGGGTAAACGGAATGGCGGCAATCCATTTGGGGTAGTAAGCAAAACCGTGCTGGTGGTAAGCATTTGCCCAGCTGTGATCAAATACATATTCGCCATAGCTATGGGTTTTAATGTAACCGGGAATGGCGGCAACCAATGAATTGCCCTCGTAGATAACCCAATGCGCAGGTTGCCAGCCTGTATCCTGACCCACACAGCCAGTGTCTTCCAGTAAGGCTAACCAGCTATACTGCACAAATGGGCCGCCGGTTGTTGCATAACGGGCAAGCCGATCCCACTCGGTTTGAGATACGGCTGAAATGGCATCCAGGCAACACAAACGGTAGCCTTGAATATTTACTTCGTACGCCATTTCGTTAGTATGCCCCGTTGACCAAAAAAATAAATATAACCATTAAACGTAACCATTAAATGTAACCATGTCAGATAGCGACCGCAAAATCATTATGGATTCGATTACCCGCATGTTGTCACGACGAGAACATGCGTTTGCTGAAGTTGTACGTAAATTACAGCAAAAAGGCTTTCAATCAGATACGTTTCTGCCAGTTTTGAATGAATTTCGCGAGGCGGGCATTCAAAGTGATGCTCGCTTTGCCGAAATGAAAGTGCGCGCGGGCTTTGCTAAAGGCCATGGGCCGGGCAGGGTGAAAACAGACTGCCAGCAGTGGCAAATTAGTGAATCCTTGTTCGAGCAGGCCATTCGCGAAAATAACCTCGACTGGTTTGAACTGGCACTACAGGTGCGGGCGAAAAAATTTGGTATTAGTTTGGTGACAAATCGGGAGCAACGCTACAAGCAAATGCGCTTTTTACAGTACCGCGGCTTTTATCAGGATCAGATTGACTATGCTATGTCGGTAACTGAGGAATAATCACACAGGTGTAATCGACTCAATCAATTAGCCTGATAGTAATTATTTCTATGCTGTAACCTCGCCATTGCTTAACAAAGCGCCATCATCCGTGGTATTGTTGCGACCCTCAAGAACATGCGGTATTCGATTCGCCAGACTGAGTTTTCTGTGCCACTTCGCTGCATACAGGCTTTATAAACAACAAAGGATTTTAGGTTATCAATGACACTATCAACTGCTGATATTCGCCGCAAATTCATCGAGTATTTTAGTCGTAATGGCCATCAGGCTGTTGCCAGTTCTTCTTTGGTCCCGGCAGATGATCCTACTTTGTTGTTCACGAATGCCGGTATGAACCAGTTCAAAGACGTTTTTCTGGGTACCGAAAAGCGCAGCTATACCCGCGCGGTATCATCTCAGCGTTGCGTGCGTGCTGGCGGTAAGCACAACGATCTGGAAAACGTAGGCTATACAGCCCGTCACCATACTTTCTTTGAAATGCTGGGCAACTTCAGCTTTGGTGACTACTTCAAACAGGAAGCCATTCAGTTTGCATGGTCGTTCTTAACCGACGAATTAAAGTTACCAAAAGAAAAACTGCTGGTAACCGTGTATGCCGAAGACGACGAAGCATTTGATATTTGGGAAAAGCAAATCGGCGTTCCTAAAGAAAAGATCATTCGTATTGGTACGACCGACAACTTCTGGTCAATGGGCGATACCGGTCCCTGTGGCCCATGTTCTGAAATATTTTACGATCACGGTGAGCACATCTGGGG
Organism: Aestuariibacter sp. GS-14; assembly: GCF_006494365.1. Taxonomy (GTDB): domain Bacteria; phylum Pseudomonadota; class Gammaproteobacteria; order Enterobacterales; family Alteromonadaceae; genus Alteromonas; species Alteromonas mangrovi. The sequence continues at coordinate 255,425 of NZ_VHIP01000001.1, read as the reverse complement.
TGGCCCTCCAGGATCACCTGAAGAAGATGGTGACCGTTTCATTGAAATCTGGAATCTGGTTTTCATGCAGTTCAACCGTCAGGCCGACGGCTCAATGGAACCATTGCCCAAGCCTTCTATTGATACTGGCATGGGGCTTGAACGTATTTCTGCCATTATGCAGCACGTTCACAGCAACTACGAGATTGACCTCTTCGACAACCTAATCAAAGCGGCTGCCTCTATTGTTGGCACTGAAGATTTGTCGAATAAATCACTGCGCGTAATTGCAGACCACATCCGCTCCTGTGCATTCCTGGTGTGCGATGGCGTTATGCCGAGCAATGAAGGGCGGGGTTATGTGCTGCGCCGTATTATTCGTCGTGCAGTGCGCCACGGATACCAAATGGGTGCCAGTGATATCTTTTTCTATAAGCTGGTGGCAGCGTTAACCAAAGAAATGGGCGAAGCTTACCCTGAACTGAAAGATCAGAAACCGGTTATTGAAAAAGTACTGCGTGTAGAAGAAGAACAATTTAGTAAAACGCTGTCACGTGGTATGAACATTCTGAACGAAGCACTGGAAGCGTTGGAAGGCACAGTGATCCCAGGTGAACTGGTATTTAAGCTGTATGACACTTACGGCTTCCCAACTGATTTAACCAACGACGTTGCCCGTGAACACAATTACACCATTGACGAAGAAGGCTTTAAAGCAGCAATGCAGGCACAGCGTAAGCGTGCCCAGGAAGCCAGTCAGTTTGGTGCCGACTACAACAACCTGTTGAAAGTGGAGCAGGAAACCGCGTTCACTGGATACGATATGGGTGAGCAGGATTCCAATGTTGTTGAACTCATTTCGGGTGACGCATTCTGTGAAGAACTCACTGACGGTCAGGAAGGCGTAGTGGTGCTCGATACCACACCATTTTACGCAGAATCTGGCGGCCAGGTGGGTGATACCGGTGTGTTAAAAGTGGCCAACGGAGAATTCCTGGTTACAGATACACAAAAGCTGGGTAATGCGTTTGCGCATAAAGGCACAGTAAAAGGCGTTATCCGTAAAGGCGACAAAGCCGTTGCCAGCATTGATGACACCAAGCGGACAGCGATTCGTAAAAACCACAGTGCTACTCACTTGTTGCATGCAGCGCTTCGCGAGATTCTGGGTGAGCATGTTACCCAGAAGGGCTCATTGGTAAATGCCGATCGTTTGCGTTTTGACTTTTCTCATTTTGAGGGGGTTACCGCCGAACAGCTAGTGGAAATTGAACAACGCGTGAATGGTGAAATTCAGGCGAACCATGCGCTTACTACCCAGTTAATGGATTTGGATGAAGCGAAAGCGTCAGGTGCCATGGCATTATTTGGTGAAAAGTACGATGAAAAAGTACGCGTAGTGTCGATGGGACCATTCTCTACGGAACTGTGTGGCGGAACGCATGTCAAACAAACCGGAGACATCGGTTTGTTTAAGATTATCTCAGAAGGCGGTATTGCTTCTGGTGTGCGTCGTATCGAAGCGGTGTCAGGTATGGGCGCACTGGCTTATGTTCAGCAGCAACAGGCTGTACTGCAACAAGCTGCCAGTTTGCTGAAAACCGATACGCTTAGCGTGGCTGACAAAGTAGCACAAAGCCAGGCTCAGCAAAAAGAACTGGAAAAAGCACTGACTGCCCTTAAGCAGAAAGTGGCCAGCCAACAAGGTGCAGATGTGTTGTCTAATGTTGTTGAGATCAACGGCGTTAAAGTGCTTATAGCCGAGCTGGAGGGTGTTGAAGCCAAGTCGCTGCGCGGCATGGTGGATGACCTGAAAAATCGCATTGGTGAAGGCGTCATTGTTCTGGGCGTGCCAGAAGACAGCAAAGTTAGCCTGATTGCGGGTGTAACTAAGGGCTTAGTTGGGAAGGTAAAAGCTGGCGAACTAATAAACTTTATTGCTGAGCAGGTTGGTGGTAAAGGCGGCGGTCGCCCGGATATGGCCCAGGCTGGTGGTAGTCAGCCAGAAAAATTAACAGAAGCATTGCAGTCGGTTAACGCATGGCTGAAAGATAAGCTATAATGCAAGTATCGATGGAGAAACCCTGTCGTGACACCAGGGTTTCAGCGTCCATCACCGCGTCTGAACGGACGGAGACGTCAGATTGGCCAGGATGGCGCCGTATTAAAGGAACAGGAGCAAAAGAATGCTTATTTTAACTCGTCGTGTGGGTGAAACACTAATGGTTGGTGACGATGTCACAGTAACCGTTTTAGGTGTTAAGGGAAATCAGGTGCGCATTGGTGTTAATGCACCGAAAGAAGTATCGGTTCATCGCGAAGAAATTTATATGAGAATTCAGGCTGAAAAAGGATCGCATCCTTCAGACGCTGAGTAATCAAACAAAGGTCGGTATTTCCCGGCCTTTTTTGTGTCCGGGCAATAATTGGTCGTTTGCATTACGTGATGGGGTATTTCATGCAAACTGCACTATAATTAATCAGAACTACCATTTGGTTTGCTGGCTTTTTAAGCAAAAAATCCGGATTGCACAAAATCCCGGCAGACGGTTTGTTTTTCCTTAAAAAAGCATTGACTTCTATCCGTTAGTCTTTAGAATGCAGCCCCACATGACGGAGAGGTGGGTGAGTGGCTGAAACCAGTTCCCTGCTAAGGAACCATACCTATTACTGGTATCGAGGGTTCGAATCCCTCCCTCTCCGCCATCTTAATTTAGTGTATCAGCGCGTGCGTAGCTCAGCTGGATAGAGTACCTGGCTACGAACCAGGCGGTCGGAGGTTCGAATCCTTCCGCACGCGCCACTCACTAAATTAGCACAACGCGTGTGTAGCTCAGCTGGATAGAGTACCTGGCTACGAACCAGGCGGTCGGAGGTTCGAATCCTTCCACACGCGCCACATTCCAAAAGCCCGTTCAAAGCGAACGGGCTTTTTTGTTTCTGGCTCTTATAGCAATTCAATACCAGCTTCGCTATTCATAACGTGTCATTCATCGCACCGTGTATTATCACCCACATAGCGGTTGCGTTTCATCTATCTTTATGACCTGGATCACGACATTCCCCGGGCAATTTTTCTATCGTGAATGCGGTTCGACATATTTGCTAACAGTTTGGCATGTTAAAAATTTTTGACATTGACTAATGGTGAGCGAATAATGGCCATGTCAAAAATATTTAACATGGAGAACATTATGTCATTTCAGGAAAAGTCAGCCTGGATCATGGCCTTGGCGCTAATTGTTACAACGGGTATGTGTAGCTGGTCCGTGTACGAAGCCTCTGTTGCTGCCGGGGAACTTGTGTCACCCAACTTATCGATGATTTCATCCTATACGTTGATGCTGGTCGTAATAGTGGTTGTTGGGCAAATTGTCATTAGCATTCGTTCACCCAAACAAGCAGCCACACCAGCCGATGAGCGTGAGATAGCCATAGAGCGTCGCTCTGGCTATACGTCGGGTTGGGTGATTGGCATTGGTGTTGTGTCAGCCTTATTGAACTATTTGCACTGGAACGATGGCGATCTGTTGTTTTATATGGTGCTCGGAAGTACGGCGCTTTCAGCTATCGTGGACTATGTTTATCGCATTGTGTTGCATCGGAGTGCGTTGTTCTGATGGCTAAGCTACTTCCGATATCAAATTGTATAAAGACGCTCAGAGAACGCAATGGTGAAATGACACAGTCACAGTTGGGGGAAGCCGTAGGTGTAACACGTCAAACTGTCGCTGCTATTGAGCAGAGGCGTTATTCTCCCTCTTTGGAAACCGCATTTCGGATTGCAAGGGAATTTAAGGTAAGTATTAACGACGTTTTTGAGTGGGATGAATCGTCGGTATAAATAGAATTATCACGTAAATCTATGTGCTAAATAAATTCTATTTATGTTTAAGGTGAGGTTTTGGGTGCTACTTGCTAACATGGTTTTGGTATTCATGAAATCTATAAGAGGTATCACCTGATGAATATGTTATTCATAAAAGCGAATAAATATTTCAGTTAACGCAATTTAATTGGTTTTTTATGCATTTCAAACAGGTGTTTGTATTGTGTTTTACGTACCGTCGTGGTACTTATTCTGTTCCAAAATTTGGCCGGGAAAATTTATGTCCGCACAATCTATAAACGAATTATTGTTCGAAGCCGCAACGTTACTCATGGTAGGGATGGGCTTTGTATTCGTATTTCTTACTCTATTGATCGTGGCGGTAAATTTACTGAAAGTGTTCTGTGAACGTTTTCCGGGTCAGGAGCCTAAAACGCTAACCAGAACACCGTCCAAGACTGCACGACCAGCACAGGTAAATGAAGATAAAAATATCGTTGCCGCTATTACTGCCGCCGTGCATGCACACCGCCAAGCTAACCGTTAACACACTTTAGGAGCTCACATGTCAAAGCCACTGGCCATTACCGAACTGGTGCTTCGGGATGCACATCAGTCCCTGCTTGCTACCCGAATGCGTATAGAGGATATGCTACCCATAGCTGAAAAACTCGACAAGGCGGGCTATTGGTCTATCGAATCCTGGGGTGGGGCTACATTCGACTCCTGTATTCGTTATTTAGGCGAAGATCCGTGGGAGCGTATCCGTTTGCTGAAAAAGGCAATGCCAAACACGCCTCAGCAAATGCTGCTGCGCGGTCAAAACCTGCTGGGTTATCGCCATTATGCCGACGACGTGGTAACACGCTTTGTAGAACGCGCGCACGACAACGGTGTAGACGTATTCCGTATTTTCGATGCAATGAACGATGTGCGCAATCTGGAGACGGCAGTAAAAGCCGCTGTGAACTGCGGAGCACATGCTCAGGGAACGATTTCCTACACAGTGAGCCCGGTTCACAACCTGCAATTGTGGCTGGATATGGCCAAGCAGCTCGAAGACATGGGTGTGCACTCCATTTGTATTAAAGACATGGCCGGTTTATTAAAGCCTTATGAATGCGAAACGCTGATTAAAGAGCTGAAGAAAACCGTTCAGGTACCCATCGCAATGCAATGCCATGCAACGACCGGACTGAGCACGGCAACTTATCAGAAAGCCATTGATGCTGGTATCGACATTCTGGATACCGCTATTTCTTCAATGAGTATGACTTATGGTCACTCTGCAACTGAAACCATTGTATCGATTCTGGAAGGTACAGAACGCGATACGGGTCTGTCACTGCCTGAATTAAGTGAGATTGCGGCCTACTTCCGTGAAGTTCGCAAAAAATATGCAAAATTCGAAGGCAGCCTGAAAGGAGTAGATGCCCGTATTCTGCTGGCACAAGTACCTGGTGGTATGCTAACCAATATGGAAAGCCAGCTTAAAGAACAAGGTGCGGAAGACAAGTTTGACGAAGTACTGCTGGAAATTCCACGTGTACGCGAAGATTTGGGCTTTATTCCTCTTGTTACTCCAACCTCGCAAATTGTTGGCACACAGTCGGTACTGAACGTGCTTACCGGTGAGCGCTATAAGAGTATTACCAAAGAAACTGCTGGCGTACTGAAAGGTGAATACGGTGCGACAGCTGCGCCAGTAAATGCCCAATTGCAACAACGCGTACTGGATGGTGGCGAGGCAATAACCTGTCGTCCGGCGGATTTGATTGAACCAGAGTTGGCTAAGCTTGAAACTGAACTGGACACGCTGGCAAAAGAAAAAGCCATTACACTGGCTAAAGACAAAATCGATGACGTACTGACCTACGCACTGTTCCCGCAAATTGGTCTTAAGTTCCTGGAAAATCGCGGTAACCCCGATGCGTTTGAACCAGCACCAACAGCGCAATCAGATGTTAAACCCACACCGGTTGCATCAACAGCTTCTTCAGCCGGTGCGCCAGCCAGTTACGATGTACGCGTAGATGGCAAGGTGTACAGTGTGGAGGTGGCTGCTTCTGGCCAGTTAGGCGCTATTACGCCTGTGGCTGCTGCGGCACCGGCACCTGCTGCACCCGTATCAACTGGCGGTCAAACCGTAAAAGCGCCGCTGGCAGGTAATGTATTTAAAGTGTTGGTAAGTCCGGGAGAGCAAGTCAGTAATGGCGATGTGGTGATTATTCTGGAAGCCATGAAAATGGAAACAGAAATCCGCAGTGCGTTTGACGGCACAGTGTCTGCGATTCTGGTTAAAGACGGCGACAGCGTAACCAGCGGACAGTCGCTGATTGAGTTAGGGTAATTCCATGGAACAATTAGCAATTTTATGGGATAGCACCGCCCTGGCGCATTTTGAGCTGGGTCAGGTGATTATGATGGCAGTAGGTGCTTTACTACTGTATCTGGCGATTGTGCACGGCTTTGAGCCTTTGCTGTTGTTCCCAATTGGCTTTGGTGCGGTTCTTACTAACATTCCCCTGGCTGGATTTACTGAACCCGGTGGATTGTTGTATTACATTTACGAAGTAGGTATCCATTCTGGGGTTTTCCCGTTGCTCATTTTTATGGGCGTTGGGGCAATGACCGATTTTGGCGCACTCATAGCCAATCCGCGTATGTTATTGCTGGGGGCGGCTGCTCAATTTGGCATTTTTGCCACCTTGTTTGGTGCGATTGCACTTAATTTCATTCCCGGATTTGATTTTACGCTTAAAGATGCCTCGGCCATTGCCATCATTGGTGGCGCAGACGGGCCTACGGCGATCTTCCTGGCCTCCCGGTTGTCTCCTGATTTACTGGGTGCCATTGCTGTAGCAGCTTATTCCTATATGGCGCTGGTACCGATCATTCAGCCGCCAATTATGAAAGCTCTGACTACGCCGGAAGAGCGGAAAATTGAAATGGCACAACTGCGCCATGTCAGCAGAAAAGAGAAGATTCTGTTTCCTTTAGGTGTGTTACTGCTAACCATTCTATTTTTACCCTCAGCGACGCCATTAGTGGGCATGTTCTGCTTTGGTAACCTGATGAAAGAATGTGGTGTAGTAGACCGCTTAAGCAAAACGGCTCAGAATGAGTTAATTAACATTGTTACTATTTTCCTTGGTTTAGCGGTGGGGTCAAAACTGTCTGCCGATAAGTTCCTTACCGTTGAAACACTGGGGATCCTCGGATTAGGTGCAATCGCGTTTGCAATTGGTACTGCTGCAGGTGTAATAATGGCCAAGATAATGAACCGCTTTAGTAGCGCTTCTATTAATCCACTGATTGGTGCGGCAGGCGTGTCTGCTGTACCTATGGCAGCAAGGGTGGCTAATAAAGTGGGTCTGGAAGCAAACCCACACAACTTTTTGTTAATGCATGCCATGGGGCCCAATGTTGCAGGGGTACTTGGATCAGCCGTTGCCGCAGGTGTATTGTTGGCTCTGGTAGGTTAATTTATCTCAAATGCAGATCACCGCAGCGAATGCTGCGGGATCAAAGACTGATACGACAACACCAGTTTTTTGGTTGTTTCATGCTGAGGCCATCGGAAGATGGTCTCTGTTTTTCCACTCTCAATAATCTGTCCGCCATCCATCACAATCACTCTGTCTGCAATGTGTCTTACGATCCCCAGATTGTGGGAAATAAAAATGAAAGCCAGGCCCATTTCCTGTTGAAGTTTCAATATCAGGTTTACCGTTTGAGAACGAATAGTGGGGTCAAGAGCTGCAAAGGGTTCATCGGCAATCAACACTTTAGGTTCTGGTAAGATAGCCCTTGCCAGTGCTACACGCTGTTGCTGTCCGTCTGACAACATATGGCGGTAGAAATAAAAATGCTCACGTAATAAACCTACCTTTACCAAGGTATCGGCTATTAATGCCTTGCGCTCTGGCTCAGACAAGTTCGTATTTAAACGCAGCGGTTCATCGAGAATTTGACCTACAGTGATACCCGGATTCATCGATTCACTACTATGCTGGAAAATCATTCGGATACCGGTGATATCGGCACTTTTTCGTGCGGTACGGTGTCTTACCGACCAGTATTTTTCTTCCATCAAATGGATATGACCTTCGTCTGGCTCAACGGCACCAGCCAGCATTCTTGCTAACAACGATTTGCCAGACCGGTTCTGCCCTATAATGGCAATGGTTTCACCTTTGGTAACCTGCATATCAATCGGGCCAAGGGAGAATATTTCGGGTTTTTTGAGCCAGCGTTTTTTGCTGCTGTGCCGAAACACCAGGCCGCTAACGTCCAGTACCTGCTTCATATTTTCTCCATGTGCAGCGGGAAATGGCAGCTGTAGCTGTGGTCGTGGATCTTTCTTACCGCAGGCACGTTAACACAAGCGCGCTGTGCACGTGGGCAGCGAGGCCCTAAACGGCAGCCAATTGGCAAGTGTTGAAGGGTTGGAATAGTGCCTGCGAGCGTAGACAACTGAGACTTGGGCGGCAAATCTTTACTAAAACTCGGGGCGCTGTCTAACAATGCCTTGGTATAAGGATGGAGTGGTCGCTTGCGAATTTGCTTCATTTTGCCCGACTCAACGGTTTGCCCGCAATACAGTACGGTCATGGTGTGCGACATACTCGAAATAGCCAGCAGATCGTGACTGACGAATAAAATACCCAGCGAACGGGTTTGATTCAAACGCGAAAGGAGTTTTAACACCTGTACTTTAGTGGTGGTTTCCATCCCCCGAGTCGGGTCGTCCGCAATCAGCATTTTAGGCTGATTGACCAGTGCCATGGCCAGCATCAGTTTTTGGCCAATGTCAGTCGGGATCTGGTGGGGGTAAGCGCGCAGATACTGGTTGTGATCTTTAATGCCTACTTTGTGAACAGTACTGATCACGGCTCTGCGTCGTTGTTGTGCGCGCTGCCAGAACCATTTTCCGTCGATCAGTTCATCCGGTAATGCTTCCTCAAGCTGCTCACCCAGTGTTACCGATGGGTCGAGCGATGCAATAGCATGCTGAAAAACCACGCCAATGTCTTTACGCAGCACTTTGCGGCGCTGCTCCACAGACATCGACAATAAATTCTCTCCATTCCAGCTCATGCGATCAGCTGTCAGGTGCCAGTTACCGGGTGTTGCACCGGCAATGGCTTGCACAATCAAACTTTTTCCAGAGCCTGATTCGCCAACCAAAGCGCGAATTTCCCCAGCGTTTACGGTTAAGTTAATTTTATCCAGCGCTTTGATAGATTGAGCGCCATTATTAATTTCCAGGGTAAGGTTTTTAATGTCGAGTAATGGCATTAGCGATTCACCCTCTTTCTTAACGCTGACCGCAAACCGTCACCTACAATGGTAATTGACAACACCATCAGGAAAATGGCTATGCCTGGGATGGCGATATTCCATGGCGACAGGTATCCCACATCAAGGCCTGACGCTAAAATTGCCCCTAGTTCAGGCAGCGGGGCTTGTGCGCCCAGATTGAGAAATCCCAGTGCACTGATGTCGATAACGGCCACTGACAGCGCCAACGTACCTTGTACTACCAGCATTTCAATCATGTTCGGTAAAATGGAGTAGTAGAAAAGTTGCAATCGATTTGCCCCATCCAGAGTAGAAGCCTGGATGTAGTCTTTTTTCATTTCCGCTCTCACAAATGCGCGGGTGTGGTGAATGAACTGGGGAATGAGTGCCAGTGTAATTGCCCACATACTGTTTACCAGACCACTACCCAGAATGCCTACAATGATGATCGCTATTAGCAGCGTGGGGATTGCCATAAGGGAGTCCAGCAAGTGGTTTACCACGCTGGAGCGTACGCCGCTTAACATACCTGCAACGGTGCCAATTGATACGCCTACCGCCATGGCTGTGATAACAACCAGCAGACTTGTGCCGAAGGTGACCCTGCAACCATACATAATGCGCGAAAATAGATCTCTTCCCAACGCGTCGGTACCGAACAGATGGGCGATAGAGCCATTGGGATGCCAACTGGGTGACACCAGAATCGCTTCAGTATTTTGATGCATGGGATCGTACGGTGTCACCAGCGGTGCAAAGAAGGCAAAGAAAACAAACAGCATCAGAATGGCCAACCCAATCAACGCCACGTGACTGGATTTAAATTCCCGCCATGTGTGTTGCCAAGGGGAGGGACGGGTTTCGTCATCGTACAAACTAAATTGTGACACTTTCGAATTTTTCCCTGCTGGGGTCAATTAACCGGTTAAACAAATCTATCGCAATGGTAATAATGACTACCAGGGTTGATACCGCAAGCATACCAATGCGCAGTGCAGAATAATCGCGCTGATAAATCGCCTGAATCAGCCAGTTGCCAATACCGGGCCAGGAGAACAAGGTTTCCACAATCATCGCGTTAGTAATCAACGTAGTAATTTGCATGGCCATCAACGGAAGGATTGGCAGCAGTGCATTGCGTAGTACATGGCGGAAAAATATCTGACGGTTGGTGAGTCCCCGGGCTTTAGCGGCGGTGATGTATGGCTGATTTAGTACATCAATAATAGAGCGACGGGTAACACGAATAATTGCAGCGGTAGAAATACAGGCTATCGACAATGTGGGCAGAATCAAGTGTAACAGCGCATCGCGCATGGCGAGTGATTTGTCAGGCTCGTTGGACAACAGTATGTCGATAAACAAAAATCCGGTGTGGTTGGGAATATCAAACAACAGGTTCAGTCTGCCCGAAAGCGGCAGCCAGCCAAATTGTAAACTGAAGGTCAGTATAAAGATGACAGCCAGCCAAAAAACCGGCACTGAATATACCGACACGCTAATGGAATTGATCGCAAAATCGGCATTGGTGTATGCCCTAAGCCCACTGTAACAGCCAATCGGAATACCGATAAGCACTACAATCAGCATAGCGTAAGCACTGAGCTCAACCGTGGCAGGAAGCGCATACAGAATTTCGTCTTTGAGCGGTTCTCCTGAAATAAGACTATAGCCCCAGTTGCCACTGAACAATTGTTCAAGGTAGTGCCAGAATTGAATTAAATAAGCACTGTCAAGGCGATACTGACGAACGAGTGCATCATGTTGAATGGTATTTTGCGGCGTAATCCCTGTCAGGTTGGTGATTGGATCGGCCGGAAACAGGTAAATCAGCGTGAAGGACATGGCTGACAATGCCAGCAATGTCAAAGTGAACAGAATTGTGTATCGCAGCAGAATATTAATCACGGGGTTTGCTGACTCCGCCTAATCTGACACCACCGAAAGGATTGATGATCATGCCGTTTAATTCCTTCCGGTAGGCCTGGTAGCGATAAGCATGGGCTATAGGCACTAACGGTAGTTTCTCAAAAATTAACTGATTAGCCTGCAAATATAACGCTTTTCGAGCCTCTATGTCTTCGGTTTGCAGTGCTTTATCGAGGATTTCATCATAGGCGGGATCACACCAGCGCGCGCGGTTGGTACCAGATGGAATGGCACCGCAACTCAGCAATGGTCGGTAAAAGTTGTCTGGATCACCATTGTCGGCAGACCAACCGATAAGCACTGAGTCATGGTTCCCCTCGCGAAGTAACCTTCTGAACGTCGTCCAGTCGTAACTTATTATGTTAACGTTGACTTCTATTTCCGCCAGATAGTTCTGAATCAGCTCGGCCATTTTTCTGGCATTCGGGTTATATGCCCGTTCTACCGGGATGGCCCATACATCCATGGTGAAACCCGGTGGAACCCCTGCGTTGTCTAGTAGTTTTCGGGCAAGAACCGGGTTGTAGCCGGTATCATCGGCGTCTGCCTGATAAGCCCAACTGGCGGCAGGCAACAGTGAGCGCGCGCGCGTAGCGCTGTCGAAATACACGGCCTCCAACAGGGTATTTTTGTCGATAGCATAGGCGAGTGCTTTGCGAACATCGGGATTGTCGAATGGTGGGCGCTCGGTATTAAAAGCCCAAAATCCGATATTGAGGCCGGCTTTCTCGGCCAATACCAGGTCGTCGCGCTCGCGAATAATCTCGTGATCCACTCGGGCTGGAAACGCAATGGCGTCGCATTCGCCAGTCATCAGTTTAGCCAGTCGTAGTGAACTCTTGGGGGTGATATCGAAAATAAGTGAATCACCGTTAGGTTTGCCCCGCCAATAGGATTGATTTGCCAGGTAACGAATATAATGGTCCTTTTTATAGCTCACATACTGATACGGGCCAGTGCCTACCGGCAACTCGTCAAGTTCTTCGGGAGTGCCCATCGACATTAAATAGTCAGCATATTCAGCCGAAAGGATCACTGAAAAGTCACTGGCGATGTTGGCCAGGAATGAACTGTCGCGCTCGTTGAGCACAATTTCTACTTCAGAAGGCGACAATGGGTGTATATCAGCAATATTGGATGCCAGACCCAGACTTTCAAAATACGGATAGTTGCCACCCGATACCTTATGAAAAGGGTGATCGGGCTGACGCCATCGATTAAACGAAAACACCACATCGGTAGCATTAAAGGTTCGACTGGGTTTGAAATACGGGGTGGAATGAAAAACCACGTCAGGACGCAAGGTAAAGCGGTATTTCAGGCCGTCTTTACTCACCGACCATTTACTGGCCAGTGACGGCTGTATGCGCCCCGTTTCGGTATCAAATTCAAGCAGGCGGTCATAAATCTGGTGAGCGGTTGCATCAGCCGTTGTGGTTGAGGTATCTAATTGCGGATTCATCGACAACGGATCGCTCTCAGAGCAATACACCAGTCCTTCCTGAAACTTTTCGCTGTATTTCTGTGGAGAGCAACCAGCCAGGCTACACAGACAAAGCACTGCAAGCAGTTTTCCGGCTGACGGATTGCGCATGATTAATTTTCCTCGGCCGCAGAATCAAGCAGGTTGTATTTTTTCAAATAACCGCGCAACTGGTGGTAGGTCAGGCTCAGCTTTTCGGCGGTTTTTTTCTGATTGTACTGGCTGTCTGCCAGCGCCTGCTGAATCATATTGATTTCGTAATCCTGGCTGAGCTGTTTCAGATCTAATGGATAGCCTGTGGTGGCTGGCATTAACGATGCCGGTTCAGCTAATGGCGCAGGGGCGGAAACGGGCGCAGAGAGAGGCTGTTGCTCCTTATTGCCAGGAGTTGGCGGCTGAGCAATGCGATCCTGTGTTTTAACCCGTGCCAGTGGCCGGAACGACGATTCAAATGGATCCAATATGATATCGTGAACTGGCAGGTGGGGGTTATTACACCGGTATACCGCGCGTTCCACCACGTTTTTCAATTCCCGGATATTACCCGGCCAGTCATATTCCAATAAGATGCGTTTGGCTTTGGCCGTGAATCCGCTGAACAACTCCATTTCGAGTTCTCGCGCCATATTAATGGCGAAGGTTTCTGCCAGTAGTAAAATGTCTTCGCGACGTTCCCGAAGGGGAGGAATGGTAATAACGTCAAACGCCAGTCGGTCCAGCAAATCAGCGCGGAATTCACCACTTTCGGCAAGCGACGGTAAATCCTCATTGGTAGCAGCAATAAGGCGCACATCTACCTTCAATGAACGACTACCACCTACGCGCTCAAACTCTCCGTATTCTATAACGCGCAGGAGCTTCTCCTGAATCATCCCGGAGGTATTTGCCAGTTCGTCCAGGAATAACGTGCCGTTGTGTGCTACTTCAAATCGACCTTCCCGGCGTTTGGCTGCGCCAGTAAATGCGCCTGCCTCATAACCAAACAATTCGCTTTCAAGTAAGTTCTCGTTCAGTGCAGCACAGTTTAGCTTTACGTAGTTTTGATCCCAGCGTTTCGACAGGAAGTGTAAACGTGCGGCAATCAGCTCTTTACCTGTACCGCGTTCACCGATGATAAGCACGGGCTTATTAAGTGGCGCAATCTGAGATACCTGTTCCAGAATCTCTAAAAAGCTGTTTGCTTGCCCGAGTAAATTGTCTTGTTGGCGAAACCGACTCATTAATTCCCTCAAAAAATAGCCAAATCGACCAATTAATAGTGTAGATTAAAAAAGAAGCCGATTCGAGTATTTCTTTTTATCAATTAAAACTCTTTAAAAACAAAGTGTTAAAATATTTTTTGAAGTTGGCAGGGTATTTGTATGGTTATAACCAAGATTAACCATTCGTTTTCAACACGAGCCAGAGGTAAGTAATTATGGGTATCTTCTCGCGTTTCACTGACATTGTGAACTCAAATATTAATGCATTACTCGACAAGGCTGAAGATCCGGAGAAAATGGTTCGCCTGATCATCCAGGAGATGGAAGACACACTGGTAGAAGTGCGTTCTGCGTCAGCCAAAACCATTGCCAGCAAAAAGGATATTGCGGCGCAAATCAACAAAATGGAAGCGGATGCTGCCGATTGGCAGGCTAAAGCGGAATTTGCACTTAGCAAAGATCGCGAAGACCTGGCGCGAGCTGCACTGCAGGAAAAGAAGAAAAGCAATGAAGCCGCTGAGACATTGGGTAAAGAGCTGAAAATTGTTGAAGAACAAATTAGTAAGCTTCAAACCGAAACAGCTCAGCTGCAGGAAAAACTGGCCGATGCTAAAGCGCGTCAAAAAACCATTGTGATGCGTCAGAAAACGGCAGCGTCACGTCTCGAAGTGCGCAAAACACTCGACAGTGGCAAAATTGACGAAGCAATGGGTCGCTTTGAACAATATGAGCGCAAGATTGACGACATCGAATCGCAGGTTGAAGCCTATGATTTGGGTAAAAAGTCTTTGCACGATGAATTTGCAGAGTTAGAAGCAGGCGATAAAATTAACGATGAGCTGGAAGCGTTAAAAGCCAAAATGAAGCAATCTGCAAAGTCTGCTGAAAAATCAGCTAATGCAAAGTAAGTCATTAACGTATTTGGCTGATTTGAATCAGCGCGTCATATCGGAGGTATATTATGGATGAGGGCACGGTTGCAGTAATACTTGCACCACTGATTATATTCTTAATCTTTGTGGCGCCAATATGGTTAATCCTGCACTATCGCAGCAAGAAGCAGGTTAACCAGGGGTTAACGGCCGAAGATCAAATCGCACTGCAAGACCTGGCTGGTAAAGCCGAAGTCATGGCAGACAGAATTAAAACCCTGGAAGCGATTCTGGATTCTGAGGCCCCGGAGTGGAGAAATCGCGCATGACCAAGAAAACGATGTATCGTGATGCCAAACACGGCCGCATTGCCGGTGTGTGTGCCGGGATTGCCGAGTACTTTGGACTGGAAGTCTGGTTAGTACGTATCCTTACCGTCACAGCGTTTTTCTTACTGGCAGGGCCCTTTGTATTTGTTACCTATATCGCGTGTTGGTTTATTTTTGACAAACGACCTGAAAATACACCGCATGTCACTGCGCATCGCGAAAGCAGCGATACCAGTAAAGGATGGCGTAACAGTAGCGTAAGTAATACCGAAGACAATGAACGGGTGGAAGTAAAAACCAAGGTATGGCAGGCAGGCGAGCCACCAAGACAGGCCTTCCACGACATTGCTAATCGATTTCAGGGAATTGAGAAACGATTGCGCAAAATTGAGACTTATGTAACGTCACGTGAGTATCAGTTAAACCGGGAAATCAGCCGTCTGTAACGGCTTACCGAAACGCCGATACAAGCACTTTTAAAAGCCCGCTAAACGTTGTTTTAGCGGGCTTTTTCGTTAGCCATACCGATTCTCTGCGCAGCGAATAAATACCCCGCATGTAAATTTTATGTTACATGGGAAAGCCTACAGCAAAGCGTCACAGACGTGTTTCCAAACGCTAAAATCATTACACTTTGGTGAATAAATTGTTAACTAAATTCGGTGTATGGCTAAGCAATCAAAATATCATTCAAAAACTCCTGGTCCTGGCGGAATAATTCAATGGTCTGACGCTGAGAACAAGGTGTGGAAGGCACTGTACGAGCAGCAAATGGCGTTGTTGCCTGGCAGAGCCTGTGATGAGTACTTTCACGGATTGACTTTACTCGGCCTGCAACCTGATGTGATCCCACAGCTTCCGGATATAGACAGAGCACTACAAGCTGCAACCGGGTGGAAGACTGCCGCGGTGCCAGCACTGATCAGTTTCGCAGAGTTTTTTGAATTACTGGCGAACAAGCAATTTCCTGTCGCCACCTTTATACGCAGTGAAGAAGACTTCCACTATTTGCAAGAGCCGGACATTTTTCATGAAGTGATGGGGCATTGCCCGCTGTTAACCAATCCGGCGTTTGCCAGTTTTACTGAAACTTATGGCAAATTAGGGTTGCAGGCAAGTAAAGAGGATCGCGTGTTTTTGGCCCGGTTGTACTGGTTTACCGTAGAGTTTGGTTTGGTGAAACAACACGATGGCTTGCGTATTGTAGGAGGGGGCATTATGTCGTCTCCCAAGGAAACGCTGTATGCCCTTGAAAGTGAAGTCCCGGTACGCCGTAACATAAACGTGATGGATGTGCTTCGCACACCGTATCGCATTGACATATTGCAACCGCTTTACTACATCCTTGAAAACTTCGACCAGTTACTGGACATTTCCGCGATGGATCTAATGGCACTGGTTCAGGATGCCAAACAACTCGGCTTGTTTGAACCCCTATTTGAACCCAAGAAAAAAGCAAGCTAACTGTACTAAAAATCCTCACCGTGCATACCTGATATGCACGGTTTTTTGCGCATTTCTCAAAAAATGAACAATTCAGTTTCTAATTGCGTATTAGCCTAGAATAGTTATTAAAATGTGATATTCTGTAAAATATAGTTTACAGCTGCCAGGTGTTTGGATGCGTTTAGAAATCAGTTGTCAGGACAGGCTTGGGATAACCCAGGATGTTCTGGATATTTTAGTTACCCATAACATTGACCTCCGTGGTATTGAGATTGACGAAGGCGGTAAAATTTTTCTTAACTTCCCCAACATTAAGTTTGAAGATTTTCAGCACTTAATGCCTAAAATTCGGCGAATCCCGGGTATAGAAGACGTTAAAACAACGTTATTCATGCCAGGAGAGCGCGAGCGAAATCAGCTGTTTGCAATTGTGCAAACCTTACCTGATCCGGTGTTTTCTATCGACAACCGCGGAAAGTTATTGTTGTGCAATGATGCAGTAACCAGCGGACTGGAAATGGACGAACAGGATCTGTTGCATACCGAAATTGGCGAATACGTGAAAGGCTTCAACTTTGGCCGCTGGTTAGAAAGTAAAAATCCGGGGCCTCACAGTACAAAGGTGAAGTTTATTCAACAGGACTTCGTAGCCGATATTCTGCCCATTACGGTAGATGATTCAGATGATAAGGCCATTCTGGCGGGTGCTGTTGTGATGCTTAAATCGGAAGTGCGACTTGGTCAGCAAATTACGGTGTTTCATCAGCATGGCAAGGGCAGCTTCGACAAGCTGATCACGCAGTCGCCCAGCATGCAACAAACCATCGATGAAGCTAAGCGGATTGCCGATCTCGATGCGCCCATTCTGATATTCGGTGAAACCGGCACGGGTAAAGAGATGCTGGCGAAAGCCTGCCACCAAAGTAGCCGCCGTGCCGATAAACCTTTCCTGGCGCTGAACTGTGGTGCTATTCCGGATAACGTTGCCGAAACAGAATTGTTTGGTTATGCCGCGGGTACGTTTAATCAGACGCAGGCAAAAGCCGGCCTGCTAGAACAGGCTGCCGGTGGAACGCTGCTGCTCGATGAAATTGCCGATATGTCCAGTCAGTTGCAGGCCAAATTGCTTCGGGTACTGGAAGACGGTGCGTTTCGTCGCATTGGTGATGTAAACCCGGTAGCGGTGGACGTGCGATTTATTTGCACTACCTGTCAGGATTTGGGGCAATTGGTGGAAGATGGTAAGTTTCGCAAAGAACTGTATTACCGCCTTAACGTGTTGGGATTGGTTGTACCGTCGCTGCGTGAGCGTCGTTCCGACATAGTGCCGTTATCTGAAGCCTTTATTTTGCAGCACAGCGCAAAGCTGGGACGTCGCCCGGCTAAACTCAGCAAATCCTGCGTGGATTTTTTGCAACACTATCCATGGCCGGGCAATGTCAGACAGCTTCAGAATGCTTTATTCCGCGCGTTGTCGCTGCTCGATGGTAATGAAATTACCAAGGAAGATATTCAATTACCCAGCTGCACGCCCAGCATGACCTATGTAGATGAGAATTTTGAAGGCAGTCTGGACGACGAAGTGAAAAAATTCGAACGGGAGCTGTTGAAGAAACTGTATCCATCCTATCCTAGCACCCGTCAACTGGCGAAAAAGCTCGGGTTAAGTCACACAGCTATTGCAAACAAGCTGCGAGAATATGGCATCAATAAAGCCACTGTAAAGTTATAGTTACAGGTTGATGAATCTTGCAAAGCCGTTCTGACAGGCGCAGAACGGCTTTTTTTATGGGTTGCAAAAAGTGTGTTTTTCGCTGTTACTTTTTGTTTACAAAAGCTGTAAATTCCCGCCGTTAACTCTCTTATTTGGCGGGCTTCTGTCGCAATAGGTTCTCTGATTATATTGTTGCAATCATGTTAATCGGAGACATCAATGACAACACATTCTAATAACTACAATCCTCTGGGCACTGACGGCTTCGAATTTGTCGAGTATACGGCTGCTAACGAAGAAGGCATCAACGCACTCAAAGCGCTGTTTTCATCGCTGGGTTTTGCCGAAGTGGCAAAACACAAATCAAAGCGCGTATGGTTGTACCGTCAGGGCGACATCAATTTCATTGTTAATGCTGAACCAGCGTCACAGGCTGAAGAATTTGCCCGATTACGCGGGCCCAGCGTATGCGGTATGGCATTTCGTGTAAAGGATGCTGGCGTAGCGATTGAACACGCTCTGGCTCATGGCGGTAAATTGTTCCGCGGAAACCTCGGCCCCATGGAACTGAATATTCCTGCGATTTACGGTATCGGCGAAAGCACGTTATATTTTGTTGACCGTTACGGCTCAGAAAGCATTTACGACGTCGATTTTACTTTCTACCCCGACTGGCAGGAACGCGTTGCCAATGTCGATGCCGGCTTACAATTGATCGATCACCTCACACACAATGTGAAACGCGGCAATATGGCAGTGTGGGCCAACTTCTACGAGAACATCGGTAACTTCCGCGAGATCCGTTATTTTGATATCGAAGGTAAGTTAACCGGACTGGTGAGTAAAGCCATGACTTCCCCGTGCGGTCGTATTCGTATTCCAATCAATGAATCGGTTGACGATCATTCGCAAATTGAAGAGTTTATCAAGGCCTACAATGGTGAAGGGATCCAGCATATCGCGTTGTCTACCGACGATATTTACAAAACCGTGAAAGAGCTGAAAGGCCGCGGTCTGGCGTTTATGGATACCCCTGACACTTATTATGATGCGGTAAATACTCGCATTCCTGGCCACGGCGAGTCGGTAGATGTGCTTCGCGACCTGCGTATCCTGATAGATGGTGCGCCGGAGCAGGACGGCATTTTGCTCCAAATTTTCACAGACACGGTAATTGGCCCGGTGTTCTTCGAAATCATTCAGCGCAAAGGCAATGAAGGTTTTGGCGAAGGGAACTTTAAAGCGTTATTCGAGAGTATCGAGCAGGACCAAATCCGTCGTGGCGTATTAAACGTTGAGGGTGATAATGCGTAATCCGGCGCGGTTTCCCATAAAGCAGGGTCTGCATTCAAGTCAGGCTCACGCTGACTTACCTGAGCAGGCGCTGTACGAGCGCGAAGTGGGGCGGGAGGGCTTTTTCGGTCCTGCCACCCATTTGCATCACAAACACGCCCCAACTGGCTGGTGTGAATGGGAAGGCGAATTGCGCCCACGCGCATTCGATCTTACTCAATTAAACCAGCTTGCCGAGGCCAATTCACCGTTTTGTGCGCCAGTGATATTGCACAATGCACATTGCCAATACCGGTTCTGGCACTGCAATGAGCCAATGCGGAAACTGGCCAGAAATGCTGATGGCGATGACTTATTGTTCGTGCACAAAGGCGAGGGCGACTTCTTCTGTGATTACGGGCACTTTGTGGTAACCGAAGGCGACTACATAGTGATACCCCGTTCAACCATGTGGCGACTGGAACCGCATTCGAAAATGCAGTTGCTGATGATTGAAGCTACGGACGACAGCTATCAGTTACCTGATAAAGGACTGGTTGGCAACCACGCCATCTTCGACCCGGCAATGCTAAAGGTTCCTGAAATCAACGATACGTTTCTATCGCAGCAGGATGAAAATACCTGGCAGGTGGAAGTAAAGCGTCATCAGCGTTTGTCGCGGATCACTTATCCGTTTAATCCGCTGGATGCACAGGGGTGGCATGGTGATCTTACGGTAATGAAGATCAACTGGCGCGATATTCGCCCACTTATGAGCCATCGCTATCACTTGCCGCCATCGGCGCACACAACCTTTGTGGCTAAGCGCTTTGTGATTTGCACCTTTGTACCGCGTCCTATTGAAAGTGATCCGGGTGCATTAAAAGTGCCTTTTTATCACAGCAATGACGACTTCGACGAAGTGTTGTTCTACCACGCGGGCGATTTTTTCAGTCGCGACAATATTGAAGCAGGTATGGTGACATTCCATCCTGCTGGCTTTACACACGGTCCGCACCCGAAAGCCTTCGCTGCCGGACAGGCCCATAAGAAAACCTTTACCGACGAAGTGGCGGTAATGCTGGATACGCGGGATGCGCTGGATATTACTGCCGCAAGTCAGGCCGTTGAGAACGCCGAATACGTGTACAGCTGGAAAGGTTAACAGGAGAACAGAATGAAGTTTGCTACTTACAAGAATGCACAGCGAGATGGTGCATTAATGGTGGTAAGCCGCGATTTAACGCGCGCGGTTTCCGCTGCACCGGTTGCCCAAACCATGCAGCAATTCATCGACAACTGGGATGCATTGAAAGCACCGATGCAAGCACTGTATTCACAACTGAATAACGGCGAAATCGACAGCGAAGCTTTCGATGCCAAGCGTTGTCATTCACCGTTGCCAAGGGCTTATCACTGGGCTGATGGCAGTGCTTATGTAAATCACGTAGAGCTGGTTCGCAAAGCACGTGGCGCAGAAATCCCTGAATCGTTCTGGACCGACCCGCTCATGTATCAGGGCGGCAGCGACGATTTTATTGGTCCCTACGATGATGTAGTGGTGCCCGACGTTACCATGGGTATCGATTTTGAGGCAGAAATTGCGGTAGTGACCAACGATGTGCCGATGTGTGTTTCGCCCGAAACTGCAGGCCAACACATTAAATTACTTATGCTGGTGAACGATGTGTCATTACGCGGGTTGATTCCCGGTGAGCTGGCGAAGGGGTTTGGTTTTTATCAGTCCAAGCCTGCCAGTGCCTTTTCGCCGGTTGCTGTTACCCCCGATGAGCTGGGCGACAGCTGGATGAACAACAAGGTAAATTTGCCGCTACTCACGCATTACAACAATGAACTGTTTGGCAAGCCCAATGCTGGCGTGGATATGACGTTTAATTTTGCGCAGCTCATTGCCCATGCGGCCCGTACCCGCAATTTAGGTGCTGGCACTATTATTGGATCAGGTACAGTGTCAAATAAACAGGGCACTGACTACGGATCTGCTATAGTTCAGGGAGGGGTTGGTTATTCGTGTATTGCAGAAGTACGCATGATTGAAACTATTCGCGATGGCAAGCCATCAACCAGCTTTATGTCAAATGGTGACACAGTGCGAATTGAAATGCTCGACAATCAACACAACAGCATATTTGGCGCGATTGAACAAAGGGTGCGTGTGCTGAACTAGTATCACGAACTAGCGTTACGAACTAGCGTTAAGAACTAACGTTATGAACCAGCGTTAAACTGCTAAACCGGTACCTGTTTCATGCAGGTACCGCACAATTAGGAAATCCATGATGAGTCTGAAGTTATATGGATACTGGCGTTCCTCGGCAACTTACCGGGTTCGCATTGCACTGAACCTGAAAGGGTTAGAGTACGAATACGTGCCAGTGCACCTGGTGAAAGACGGCGGCGAACAACATCAGGCCGCTTACGATTCACTCAACCCCTCGCATCTGGTTCCCACGTTTGTTGACGACGATGAGGATATTATTCTTAACCAGTCGTTGAGTATCATTGAATTTCTCGATGAACGATATTCGGAACCGTTTCCACTGATCCCTGCCCACACAGTAGAACGGGCAAGGGTGCGCAGTTTGGCTCAGGATATTGCCTGTGATATTCAGCCGCTGGCAAATTTACGTGTATTGCAAACATTATCCCAACAGTTTGACGCGTCGTCTGAGCAGAATAATGCCTGGTGTAAGCATTGGATTGAAAAAGGCTTCGATGGTATCGAGCGTCGCCTGCAAACTCAGGCTGGCCGATTCTGTTTCGATTTTAATGTCACACTGGCTGATGTGTGCCTGGTACCGCAGGTATACAATGCCAAACGGTTCGGGGTGGATATGGAGAAATACCCACTGATCACCCGCATTTACAATAATTGTCAGGCGCTGGAAGCCTTTCAGCAGGCAGAACCAGAAAACCAACCCGACGCGCAATAGCGTCGGGTTACGAGCCTTGTAGTTAAATAGATAATTCGCGAATCGTTACTGATTCTTGATGGGCAACGCGGTGGTATTTTTCACCTGCTTTAACGCAAACGTTGAACTTAAATGGTCTACACAGGGCAGGTGAGTGAGTTTGGTCTTCAGAATGTGCTCGTATTCTTCAATACTTTCTACAATCACTTTTAACAAGTAGTCTTTTTCACCACTGGTAGTGTGGCACTCTACTATTTCATCAATCGACTGCACGGCTTTTTCGAAATCGGTTAACGAATCCCCATCGTGATTTTTCAGTGAAACATAAATAAATACCGACACACCCAAATTGAGTTTTTTGCCATTCAGTAATGTGACTTTTTTAAGAATGATCCCTTCTGATTCAAGGCGTTTCACCCGACGCCAGCACGGGGTATGTGACAAGCCCACCTGCTGACTGAGATCAGCCATAGAGATAGTGGCATCCTGTTGAAGCACGCGTAGGATTTCGCGGTCGAATTTGTCCAGTTTCATTAATGTGCTCGTGAGTAAGTCGTTATGATAGTTATTATGTGAGCATTATAATACTAGGATATACATCCTACAAAGTACTGGCGAAAAAAATTGCCGTTCTCCGGCGTAAATTAAACGCACAAAACTCGCAAAAACTGTCCTCAGCACTGTGCGCTAGTATAGCGTTTTCTTGCACTGGAACGGTTTACCCTATGTCTGTTTTTGATCACCCGGAATTTGATGGCCACGAGCACGTGGCGTTTTGTCATGATAAAGCCAGCGGATTGAAGGCTATTATTGCTATCCACAACACTCATCTTGGTCCTGCGTTGGGCGGATGTCGTATGTGGCCGTACCTTAATAGTGCCGAAGCGCTAACCGATGTGTTGCGTCTCTCAAAAGGCATGACGTACAAAGCAGCCATGGCCAACCTGAAGCAGGGCGGCGGTAAATCGGTGATCATTGGTGACCCACGTAAAGTGAAAACGGATGACATGATGCGCGCGATGGGACGCTTTGTAGAAAGTCTGAACGGCCGATACATTACCGCGGAAGACTCAGGCATCAGCGTGGAGAATCTGCAGGTAATGGCAACACAGTCGTCGCACATTGCAGGGACATCTGCTCAGTATAACGCCCTGGGGGAAGCCCCTACCGGTAACCCTGCGCCATCAACGGCATACGGTGTGTTTGTTGGATTAAAAGCCACGGTACAACACGTACTGAAAAGTGACTTGCGCGGCGTAAAAGTTGCCATACAGGGGATGGGGCATGTGGGATACCGATTGGCGAAGCAGTTGCATGCTGAAGGGGCGCAATTGTATGTAGCTGATATCTATCCGGAAGGCCTTGCGCGTGCTCAGGAAGAACTGGGAGCAACCATTGTCGCGCCAGAAGAAATCCTGACGCTGCCGGTAGACGTTATCGCACCTTGCGCCATGGGCTCCTCCATAAATGATGAGTCGTTACCCGATATTCGTGCAAAAATTATCGCGGGTGCAGCAAACAACCAACTGGCCAGGGAATCACTTGGCACAGCATTAAAAGAAAAGGGCATAGTGTACGCGCCTGACTACGTGATCAACGCCGGCGGGATTATTGATATATATCATCAGAAACTGGATGACTCGTCTGACGATGCTATGCGCGCTCATATTGCCAAGATTGGCGATACGCTGGTAGAGATATACCAACGCGCAGAAGCGGAGAATCGCGCAACTAATCTGGTTGCAAATCAAATCGCGGAAGAACGTTTTACAACTCAGGGTTGAACTTTGCGACACAAGTCGTCATAATGCGCCGCGCTCCTGGAAAGGAGCGCAGTTTTCTATGGTGGACTCTTGGTCCTCTCGCAATGATACTCTGTGAACCCGGTCAGGCCTGGAAGGGAGCAGCCGCAGCAGACGACTCATGTGCCGGGATGTGGCTGGGAGTCTGCCACCCAAATCCCTCACACTT
Organism: Aestuariibacter sp. GS-14; assembly: GCF_006494365.1. Taxonomy (GTDB): domain Bacteria; phylum Pseudomonadota; class Gammaproteobacteria; order Enterobacterales; family Alteromonadaceae; genus Alteromonas; species Alteromonas mangrovi. The sequence continues at coordinate 231,162 of NZ_VHIP01000001.1, read as the reverse complement.
CAGGTTATCTTTCTTTACGGGAAACCTGGTCTAAAAATTTAATCGCCTTCTCAACCGCATATTCAACGTTCATTTCCATTTGCTGACGTTCGCTTTGCGGTAAATAAAACGCCATGTCTACTTCGTAACGAATGTAGCGAGGCGGCACCTGATTCAACGCAAGACAACATAAATCGGCAAGGTAATCCGCCGTTTTAGTTTGGTCGAGACCTAAATGCGAAATACGATCCAATACCAGATGTTCGTAATAATTATGAATGTCGTCATCTAACTTCACGGAATATTCCTTATTGTTATGTCCACTTCATTTATAGCTTGTCTGATTGTTATGTCCACTTCATTTATAGCTTGTCTGATTGGGATGTCGAGTACAAGTGCGCAAAATTTATTAAATGAATGTGAAAAACTGATGAAATTGACAGCGAAACAGGCCTAAAAAAGCGGCAATTGAAAAGGTTTGTTAAAGATGCGACAAATCGTCTCGAAATCAGGCTAAATGAAACCAACCATATTTGGCTGGTTATTATTTCCACTTCAATGTATCAATAATGTTTGTTTTTTGTTTAGTTGTTGTTTTATTCGTTCTTGGTAGTAGATTAATTTATTCTAATCAGTGGTTTAAATTGTATACTTTACACAATCTTTTCATCCTACAAATTGAACTAAAGTCTATTTAGCTATTACCATTCTCCCGGGGATTTCCCACTTCAACTCTAAAATATCGTTTAAAAAACGAATCGATTACGACGAAGTTAGCACTTCAGTGGTCCAGGGAGACAAGCATGATAAAAATGAAAAGAAGCCTTACTGCACTAGCAGTTGCGGCAACGCTGGGAATGGCAATGCCCGTTCTGGCGGCAAACACAAACGGGTTCATTACTGGTAACGCAGTAACAAGTCAAGGTTCGGTATTAACCGGCGCCACGGTGACAATTGAAAACGTGGATACGGGTTTGGTGCGTACGGTTACTACCGGGGAAAACGGCGTATTCCGTTTCCCATTACTACCACCCGGTACGTATAAGGTTACTGCTGAAAAGGTAGGTTTCCAAACCACTATTCAGGATGAAATCACAGTAGGTATCAGTGGCAAAACTAATATTGATATCACATTACTGGAAGACAACGTAGAACGCATTTCTGTTGTCGGAACAACGGTAGCTATGGTTGACGTTACCAGCAGCAGTACCGGTATTGTAGTTGACGCGTTAACACTGGACAAAGTGCCCGTACCACGCGATTTTACCGGTGTTGCATTACTCGCTCCGGGCACTACTAAAGGCGACTCTGCGTTTGGCGATTTGCCGTCAATTGGTGGCGCTTCGGTTGCGGAAAACGCTTACTACGTGAATGGTTTGAACCTGACGAACTTCCGTACTGGTGTGGGTTCATCAAACCCGCCATTTGAAATGTTTGAATCGTTCGAAGTTAAAACCGGTGGATATTCTGCTGAGTTTGGCCGTGTGACTGGTGGTGTAATTAACGCCAAAACCAAGTCTGGTTCAAACGAATTTAAATGGGGCGTGAACGCCATTTACGAACCAGATGCGCTGCGCGAAGACAAGCCAAGTACCAAACAAGGTGATGGCTTACGCATAAATAATACCGATGACCAAAATGATTATTGGGATGTGAACCTGTGGGCTAGTGGTGCAGCTATTGAAGACGAATTGTTTTTCTATGTGCTGTACAACCCACGCTCAGATGTATTTAAATATTCAGGCAACACTCTGGGTGATACCACTTATAAATACAAAGATGAAGACGACGACGCGTTTTGGGGCGTAAAACTCGATTGGTACATCAACGACTCTAACATTCTGGAATTTACCGGTTTCTCTGATGAAAGTGATCAGGTTAACTATTCTTACCGTTACGAGAGCGGTGTGTACAATCCTGATGCGGATGCAGTTGGTCTTACTCAGGAAGGCGGTAAAAACTATACCGTAAAATACACCAGTATCCTTACAGACGACTTTTCGGTATCTGCCCAATGGGGTCTGAACAAAGCTAATCGTTCAGTAACCAGCGCGTTAGATGTAAACCCGGCTGTCTATGAATACTCATATGCTAATCAGCTTTACACTGCAGTAGGTAACTGGGCGAACTTTACTTATGGTCAAGGTAATGACGAGCGCGAAGTATTGCGTTTAGATGCAGACTGGTATCTGGGCGATCACGAAATTCGTTTTGGTGTGGATTTTGAAAAGTTAACGGCAGTGCAAACTACTATTAACTCTGGTGGCGCGTATTACCTTATCTACATTGACGATGTAACTGATCCCGCAAATCCAACGCCAACTGAAGTTCGTCGACGGACTTACTCTTCTGGTGGGGCTTTTGAATCTGAAAACCTCGCATTCTACATTCAGGACCAGTGGCAAGTAACCGATAATCTGGTATTAAACCTCGGGTTGCGTAACGACTCTTTTGAGAACTTCAACGGTGCGGGTGATACGTTTATTAAACTGGATAATCTTTGGGCGCCGCGTGTTGGTTTTGTATACGACGTGAATGGCGATGGGGAGTCTAAAGTGTGGGGTAGCTTTGGCCGCTACTACCTTCCAATTGCTGCGAATACTAACATTCGCCTGTCAGGTGCAGAAACCTACATCCACGAATTCCGCGCCTGGACTGGTTATGCAGATGAGTCACTGGATATTCCAAACTTTGACGGCGAACAAACTCGTGAAACCATTATTTACTCCGATGGCGATGTTCCATCACCTGATGAAATTGTAGACGCCGATATCGACCCAATGTACTCAGATGAGTTTATTGCCGGCTATCAATTGCAACTTACCGATGATTGGAGTGTAGCAATCCAGGGGACTTACCGTGAACTGGCTACGACGATCGAGGACGTGGCAATTGACTATGGCTTCAACCAGTATCTGGAACGTGAATATGGTGAGTCTTGTACCGAGTGTACCGGTTTCCATTACTATGTACTGACCAACCCTGGTAGTGCAATTACGATTACAACCGATCCGGATGGAGATGGTCCGTTAGCACTGGATACCTATACAATTCCTGCCGATGATTTAGGTTATCCTGAGTCTATTCGTAAGTATGCGGCCATTGACCTGACATTCCAGAAAGCCTGGGATGGTGAGTGGTTATTAAATGCGGCATACACTTGGTCGCATAGCTGGGGTAACAACGAAGGTTATGTCCGCTCAGACAACGGTCAGGATGATGCAGGTTTAACTACCTTATTCGACCAACCAGGGTTATTGGATGGTGCCTACGGTAACCTGCCCAATGATCGCCGCCATATGGTGAAAATCTTTGGTTCATACCAGGTTGCAGATGGTTTGCTAATCGGCGCCAATTTACAGTGGCAAAGTGGTCGTCCTATCAACGCGTTTGGTTATCACCCAACCGACGAATTCGCCCGTGAATACGGTTCAGAATCGTTCTATGCACAGGGTGAACTGGTACCACGCGGTTCACTGGGAACCACACCAAGCAACTGGTCGTTGGACCTGACTGCAAGTTATAGCATGGATCTGGGCGATGATTACGATCTGACACTGCGTGCAGATGTGTTCAACGTATTTAACAATGACACGGTAACCGAAGTGTATGAGATTTACGATGACGAAAGTTCGGATCACGCTTTGGGAGTGATGCCTACAATGGATAGCTTCTATGGTCAGCCAACAAACTGGCAAACACCAAGATACTTCCGTTTTAGTGCAAGCCTGAGATATTAATTAGTCGAAGCCCCTGATTTCAGGGGCTTTAATTTCATAACCTTTACGTAAAGGTTATGAAATTAAAGGTAAAAATGCTTAAAGATGCTGGGTCAAGTGCGTTGGTCTGGTTAAAATGGCAACATCAATTTAGTGAATTTTTATTAACACACTGTAAGGATAACTTTACGATAAGAATTTTTTATTAGCAATTCTCCGGAACTTTTCGGAATACAAGCCTCTATGAGTGTTGACCCCTTTGGCGCTATCTGGTTATTATCGTGGCTGACGCATTGCGTCTCGTCTATAAAAAGTCGTGTTTAATCGACATACATAACAAGTAAATAGTGGTCCAGGGAGACAATACATGTTTACAAACTCTAAACTGGCTAAGTCAGTAAAGCTGGCCTGTGCTTTCGGTGCTGCGTCTGCTGCATTGGTAGCGCCAAACGCTGCGTTTTCTCAAGAAGCTGAAGCTGATGCGCCGATTGAGAAAATCTCCGTAACAGGTTCTCGTATCAAACGTACAGAAATCGAGGGTGCAAACCCAGTATCCGTCATGGAAGCAGTAGATATCGAAAAATTCGGTATTACCTCAATCGGTGACGTTCTTCAGGCAATTCCTTCTGCTGGTTCTGCAATCAACACCAACAACAACAACGGTGGTGACGGTACTACTACTATCAACATCCGTGGTATCGGTTCTGGCCGTACACTGGTATTGGTAAACGGCAAGCGCTGGGTACCAGGCCTGGGCGGTGCTGTTGACTTAAACAACATCCCTTCCAGCATCATCGACCGCATCGAAGTACTGAAAGACGGTGCATCTGCAGTATACGGTTCTGATGCGATCGCCGGTGTTGTTAACATCATTACTCGTACTGATTTTGAAGGTTTCCACGCAAGTGCATACCAAGGTCAGTACTTAAGCTACAACGACGGTAACAAAGAACAATACGACGTAGGTTTCGGTTTCGCTGGCGATCGCGGCAGTGTTTACATGAACGTTAGCTATGTAGAAGAAGAGCAAACACTGGCAGGTGATCGTGCGATCTCTGCAGTTCCAGTATTTGGTACAGCGCCTACTTTCGGCGGTTCTTCTGCTCCACCACAAGGCCGTTTCTACTACTACGGTTACGACCAGGCGGGTGATTTCTGGGGTGTAAATGGTCAGGGTGACGGCAATGGTGGCATCAATAGCTGGGTTGAACCAGACAGCCGTTTTAACTACGCGCCATTTAACTACCTGTCAACACCACAGGAACGTACTGCAGTTTACACGCAGGCACGTTATGAACTGACTGATAACATTACTGCCACTGCCACTGCATTCTACAACAACCGTAAATCTGCACAGGCACTTGCTCCTACGCCTCTGTTCATCGGTACAGCGTTTGGTGATGAAGGTTTCACACTGGCAGCTAACAACCCTTACAACCCTACTGGTTTAGACATCAGTACTGATGCAAGCGTTTATGAAAATGCTGATGGCAGCTTCAATCAGGACGCAGCGGTAATGTACCTGTTTGGTCGTCGTATGATGGAAGCGGGTTACCGTATTTTCTCTCAAAACGTTGACCAGTTCCAATTCAACGGTGGCTTCGAAGGTATCCTTGAAGTTGGAGGCTCAGAGTTCTACTGGGATGTTGGCTATACTTATGCAGACATCGCTCAGAACGAAATTACTGAAGGTCTGTTGAACATGGACCGCGTAGCGAAAGCTATTGGTGATGTTGACGTATGTAACTCTTCCAGCGATGGTTGTGTGCCGTTAGATCTGTTCGGTGGTTCTACTGGTCTGTATGAAGGTTCAATCACGCAGGAAATGCTGGATTATATTACCTTCACTGCACAGGATGCAGCGGGTACAAATCTTGAAAGCTACCAAGCAAACATTACTGGTGATCTGTTCGAATTGCCTGCTGGCTACCTGGCATTCGCTGCTGGTTATGAAAAACGCTGGCAGTCTGGTTATGACCAGCCAGATGCGCTGATTGCAGCGGGTATCACTTCTGGTAACTCTCGTCAGCCTACAGCTGGTTCATTCAGCGTAGAAGAAGCTTACTTAGAGTTAGCTGTACCAGTATTAGAAGGTCTGCCATTAGTTGAGCGCTTAGATCTTGAACTGGCTACTCGTTACTCTGACTACAGCAACTTCGGTGACACTACAAACTCTAAAGTGGGTGTGAAGTGGCAGGTAACAGAAGACCTGTTATTACGTGGTACATGGTCTGAAGCATTCCGTGCTCCTACTATCTCTGAATTGTTCCGTGGACAAAGCGACAGCTTCCCTCCACTGACTGACCCGTGTAATGGCGGCGCAGCTGCAAACCCAACACTGCCTGGTTGTGCGGGAATTCCAGCAGGCTACACGCAGCCTAACTCTCAGATCCGTATCACCGTTGGTGGTAACCCGGATCTGATGGCTGAAGAAGCTGAAAGTACAACAGTTGGTTTCGTGTACAGCCCTGAGTTTGTAGAAGGCCTGTCTTTAACATTCGATATGTTTGATATCGAAGTAACTAACGCAGTATCGTCTGTTGGCGCACAAACTATCCTGAATGCATGTGCTGGCGATGGCGTAACACTGTGTTCGTTAATTCAACGTGGTTCTGCAGGTAACATTGTTGATCTGTACAATGGTCTGGTAAACCTGGGTGGTCAAACTACCTCTGGTTTCGACTGGGAAATCGCGTATAACTTCGAAACTTCTGTGGGTGATTTCCGCCTGCAAATGGATGGTACTTATGTTGACGAGCGTACTACGCTGGTAATCGACCCGGTATCTAAAGAAGTAACTAAGTTTAACGATGCTGGTCAGGCTGGCGACCGTGACGTTGTGCCTCGCGTACGTTCTAACCTGTCTGCAATCTGGAACTACGAAGACTTCTCAGCAACATATTTGATCCGTTACATCGGCAACACTACTGAATCATGTTCAATCGGTGGTGGATATGACGACGATCTGTGTTCTGATTACAACCCAGATGGCGGCAGCACAAACGAACTGGAAGCAATGGCTTACCACGACGCTTCATTCAGCTACCACTTTAATGACAACCTGCGCTTTACTGTAGGTGTTAACAACGTGTGGGATACTGATCCAGAAGTATCGTACAGCACATTCGCTAATAGCTTCGACCCATCAATGTACGAAGTACCTGGACGCTTTGGTTACGCTCGCGTAAACATGAGCTTCTAAGAATTAGCTAAACATGTTAAAAAAGCCTCTGAAAAGAGGCTTTTTTTTTTGCCAAAACATAGTTAATACAAGTTCATGAACCCACAAGAATCTTTTAATTGGGCGCTTCAGGCATTACGAGGACCAGAGCGGTCAATGGCTATAGCAACCCTCAGCAAGCTTGCAGAGCAGCGTCATGTGCCCGCCACATTTGCATATGCTGATGCGTTGCTAGACGACAGTCCTTCAGCGTCATATGAATACCTTACTGACAAATTTCTGCAGGGATTGATTGGGGCAGCCTATCGCGCAGTGTTGAATAAAGTATTCTTCAGCGCTGATGCCCCCGACAGTGCAGATATTGCCTGGCTCAATGCCGAGGCTAATAAGGCTAATATTGAGGCGTTGCTGGTATTACTGATGATGTCGGAGAACACCGACTATTACAATTACTATGTAAATCAGCTTTGGACGATAGCCCCTGATACTGCCACTCAGCTTAACTTGCCGCGTTCTGTCGCAAAACAGTCTGAGGTAGGAGAGGTCGCTTTTCCAGAAATCCTAAATAACTACAATAAAAACAGGGTATTGAAACCTACACTGGAAATGAAGGATGTCGGTATTGCTTTGTATCAAAATGTGTTCAGCCCTATGATATGCAGGCATTTTGTACTAAAGTTTAATCCTCACATGCAGCCGTCGTTAATTTTCGACCCGATTTCGGGCGAAGGTAAACCAAATTCAGTACGAACCAGTACGTATTTGCAGGTCAGTGGTGCACATATTGATTGGTTTTCTCTTGAAGTGGAGAAACGTCTTGCCAGCTTGTCGGGCTTGCCCGCATCGCAGGGCGAACCGTTAAGTGTGCTGAAGTATGAGCAATATCAGCAGTACAAGCCGCATTACGACGCCTTTGTGGGTAACGATGCTGCTTTACACGAAATGCAAAAGGATGGCGGTCAGCGAATTAAAACGCAGATATGCTATTTACAGCCAGCCGAGGAAGGAGGCGAAACCGCCTTTTTGCGTAAAGGCTTGACGGTAAATCCGCCTGCTGGCAGTGTACTGATGTTTGACAACGTTGATGACGATCTCAATGTATTAACTGCGTCATATCATGCGGGAATGCCGGTAGTAAAAGGAACAAAATGGATTATGACCAAATGGATAAGGGCGGAAACAACGCACTATGGTCACAGTATTTACACTCTAAAGAGGAAATAACAATGAAAGGAAAGTTGGCAGTAATAGGCATGGTTAGCCTTGTCATGATGGGCTGTAATTCGACAGATTCAGTTACTACTGCTCAGGCAGACACTAACGCTGAAGAACATGACGGCGTAGTGTGTAAGCTTGAAAAACGGGTGGGTTCTAATATGATGACGAAAGTGTGTCGTACCGCCGAAGAGCGAGATGCAGAACGTGAAGCCGCAAATGAAGCGATGACGCGTTACGGCCGTACTCGTATGACGACGGGCGCAGATAACTAGTCGCTTCTACATTAATTTGAATTTTTTCGAAGAGGTGCAACATGCACCTCTTTTGTTATCTATGAATGAATTACTTTTAAACATTGAAAAAGCCCTGGCTGTATCTGATTTTGATTCTGCCTTAAATTATTATGCCGCACTGCACAGCAGTAATCCTGCGTTTTTCAGGCAACGGCCATTCCAAAATAACAATCACCGTACGCACGTGCAAAACGCGGCGAATCTGGCGCGTCGTGACCTCTATACCAGGATTCAGCCTTTTGGCACTTGCTCTGGCAGACTGAATGCTGCAATAGAAAACCTGGTGGGGCTAAAGCCGTTAGCGTTGCCTGAGCTGCAACGTCCTTCGTATTTTTACGTACCTGGTTTACGCGACAGCGCATTTTATGATGAATCAGAGTTCAAAGGGTTTGCCACCATTAAGGAACTGGTATCATCGCTACTCACCGACTACGCAAGCTCAAATCAGCAGTTAGGTAGTCAAAATTATCTTGACGATTTTGCCAATCTACCCAGCACGGAACAGTGGCAGGCGCTGAACCAGAATAAGTGGATGTCTACCACTCTCATCAAGGGCGGCAACTATATGCCCTTAGAAGATGAGCGGCTTGTGCGTATACGAGAACTCGTTGCTCAGAACGATTTGGCCACTTGTCCACCTCACGCGCCAGAGATGTTTATTTCGGTGCTTAAGCCCGGCGCCTATATACCACCGCATTTTGGTTTATCTAATGTAAAGGTTACTGCACACCTTCCGTTAAAAGTGAATAAAAACGCATGGCTGGAAGTTAAAGGCGAAAGACGGGACTGGGCAAACCGGGATTACCTGATTTTTGACGATTCGCTTCAGCACAGTGCGGGTAACCCGCATACAGAGGAGCGTGCTGTATTAATATTTGATCTATGGCATCCGGATTTAACCTCAGAAGAGCGTATTGCCATTTCAGCACTGATTGCGTCGCAGCAGCAGTGGCATAAAAGCTATGGTATGCTGGCAAATGTCGATAGAGGAACGTATTAATTCACTGTGAATCAACATCTTTTTCAAACGTTATATCAGCAAAAGCAATATGGTCAGTTAATTGTTGCTTTCGAGTCACCGGAAAACAGCCTGCGAGTCGACCCTCTGGTCACTTCGTTGTATTTAAACGCGTTGCGCCATCAGGGGTTAGTTGAAAAAGCACAAAAAGGCTATGAACGCTTGTACAAGACGTCGTCGCACCTGGCTTTTGTGGTAAACGGTTATGGCAATTTACTTATTGCACTGAATCAGTTTTCCCAGGCGATTAGCGTATTTAAAAATGGATTAAGCCGAATTGGCCCTCAGTATGAGTTTTATTTTAATGCTGCCCGGGCAATGCAACGATCATCGCAGTTTGCTCAGGCTCAGCAATATTACACTCAGGCTTTACAACTGAATCCCAACGCATTTGAAGCGCGGGTGAGTATCGCCGAGTGTGTTGCCAGCAGAGGGTTGTTACAGCAAAGTTATGAAATCGCCGCACAGCTATTACCCTATGCACCCCAGCATCCCCGATTGTTACAGCACACCAGTATGGTGTGCCGTCGACTCCACAAATACAGCGACGCAGTGAGTTTGGATAAACGCCGTACCCAGTTGTATCCTCAGGATTTGGGCGCATGGCGGAACCTTGGCGGAAGTCTTGCGCTTGCGGACAATGCCGAAGAGGCCTTGAGTGCGTACGAAAGGGCTTTAGCATTAGCGGGGCCGAATAGTGAACTACATATCGAACTGGCAAACTGGCTGTGGTTCAGTGGGGATGACCATCCATTCAGATATTTTAAACAGGCCATAGTATCGCAGCCCCAAAATTTGTCTTTCTGGTTGGCATTCATCCATTTGTTGACCAAATGCAACGACTGGCACCAGGCAAGGGAGCAGTTTGAACAGTTGCAGGTATATCATAAACCCACGGCAGATATTCTGTTATTGCAATCCACCATTGAAAGAGAATGCGGTAATTTAGCTCAGGCTTTGCAATGTACCGAAAAGGCTATGTCACTGCAGCCTAAGCCTCACGCAACCGCGCTCATTAACGAACACAGCTATAATCTTTTGGCTAACGGCTTGTATCAGCAGGCACTTCAGTGTGCTCAATTGCTCATAAAACGGGAACCTAAGGATCAAGGATGGTGGAATCTTTATGTAACCTGCTTGCGTAAACTGGATAAGTCGAAAGCATACAATGCGTTATGTAACTATCAACAGTTGGTGAGCATTACCGATTGGCAGGCAGATCCTGACACTATCAATACACTGGTTAAGTATTTACAAAACAGTCATTCCGGCAAGAGACAACCCATTGGGCAATCGTTACAACAAGGCACGCAAACGCTGGAAGAACTCTTTGATATTCCCGATCAGCCCGTTGTTAATCTTAAACAACATATTCTAAGTACGATTGAATCACATATTGCTTCTTTAGCCCGCGATGCCAATCACCCGTTGCTGTCTCGATTACCTGACACACATGATTATTTCTTCACCGGTTCATGGTCTGTAAGATTGCACCAAAACGGATATCACAAGCCGCATTTTCATCCGGCAGGGTGGTTGAGTGGCGTAATTTATCTGGGAGTACCAGATGCGGTGGACGAGGATGGGCAAGGATGGATAGAGTTTGGCCGCCCGAATATTACCGGGTTACACGACGAGCCAGAATACGTAGTTAAACCTAAAGTTGGTCGATTAATTCTGTTTCCATCTTACATGTGGCATGGCACACGTGCATTTGCATCGGATGAAACACGTTTAACGGTGGCCTTTGATTTGATTCCGGCATCCGAGCGGCAATAGTGCCGTCGGGACCGGTATGTAGAAGTATTTAGTAGACTATTTCACTTTCTCAAGTTTAAACGCAAGGGTGTAACGCGGCATGGTACACACTTTGTTGGGTGGACGGCCTGCGTGTTTTATTGCGCCGTGAAAAATCGCCAGGCGCCCGGGTTTGGGTGTACAAGCAAATTCACAATCGTCAAACTTGTTGTAATAGAGCGTTTCGCCACCCCATTCAATATCCCAGTGCGGTGCAACATACATGAGTGCCGTCATTTCATGGTGCTCAGGCAAACAATCGGTGTGCGTAAATAACATATCACCGTAACTGCTGTAATTTACGTAGCCACGATAAACCTGGTACTGATCGGCGGTGAGTTGATTCACTGTTTCCAGTAGTCTCGGGAAAAACGGCAACTGGCTGAACTGTTGGGGTTGCAGATTCAACGCCCAATGTTTAAAACTAGCGGTGTCCGGACGGGCAATTTCATTGCGCTTGAACGCACTGGCTTCCAGACCATTAAATAAATTGGCTATTTCGTTTGCGCTGGCAATATTGTCTACCACCCAAAGTGGTTTGCCGTCGATTTGCTTGCTGTGCGTAGGTGTAATACTTGGCATAGTAGTTAATTATTAGTTATTTTCCGAACTGATTAATTGTAAAAGATGACATTAATTTCACGCCTGAGTTATATCGGCGAAATTAAGAGACTAACAGCATCCCCAATAATTCCTCACTGTGCAAGCATAAAGCGTCAGTTAAATAATAAAGGGCAGGCTGTTGTAACAAAGTCGGCTTTGCGTTATTACATTACTGCCGGTTCGGTGCGGCTTGTAAACGTTTCTCGATGTTTAGACAGCTGGTCGGATGTTTAGGCGCATTATAGTTACATGTGTTGTTAAGGTTTTGTAATTTATTTACACTTTCAATGGTAATTATTCACATAATCCCCTTCGCTATTGTTTATTCACTGAGCAAACAACCGGTGATCGGGTGTGTGTAAAGAGCTTGTTACTTGACTCTTTCCACAATCTCGTGTGACTATAAGACGTTCGTAGTATTGGCGTTCGTACGGCAATTACTACCTTCCTAAATATAGAAATTTTATACGCCCCTTGCGACTGAGTATTTTTATTACAGGCGCAAGGATTCAAATAAGAAATTGGTTGGGAACTATGTCCAAAATGAGCAAGAGAACTCTTATTGCTTCTACTGTGATGGGTGCATTCGCACTGACTGGTAGCGCAGTCGTCTCTGCAACTACGCTGAGCGATCTTCATAGCGAAGAAGCGAAGATTCACGCGGCTGCAGCGAAATCTCAAGAAAAAATCAACTCGCTTTTCGAGCAGTCACAGGAGTTGTTGGTTGAATACCGTGGTGTTGTTGACGAAACGGAAAACCTGAAAATTTATAACGATTACCTTGCAAGCCTGGTTGCTGACCAGCAGCGTGGTATTGACTCTTTACAGAAGCAAATCGACAGCATCGAAGATACCAAAAAAGGTATCGTTCCTCTGATGTTCCGCATGATCGACAGCCTCGACAAGTTTATCGAACTTGACGTTCCTGTGCGTCTGGAAGAGCGTAAAGAGCGCGTTGAAAGACTGCGCGACCTGATGTCAAACTCTAACGTTACTGTTTCTGAGCAGTTCCGTCAGGTACTTGACGCTTACTTAATCGAAACAGAATACGGCACGCGTATTGCGTCTTACCAGGGTACACTGGAAAGCGCAGGTACAACGGTTACTGTTGATTTCTTCAACATGGGCCGTACTTCAATGCTGGCACTGTCTTTGGACCAAAAACACGCTTGGGTTTGGAACAACGACACGCGCGCATGGGAAGAACTGGGTGATGAGTACCTAGGTTCAGTGAATGACGCTGTGAAAATGGCGAAACAGCTGATTCCAGCTGACCTGATTAAACTTCCTATCAAAGCAGCGGAGTAAGCGTTAATGAAACCAGTATTTAAATCTCTACTTGCCGCTGCAACGGTAGCGGTTATGTCTTCTACAGCGGTTCAGGCTCAAGAGCCTGCGTCTCTGCAAGACCTGCTAAATTCTGTTAAGGCTAATCGTGCATCTGAGCAAAAAATCAATGCACAGCGCGAAGCAGAGTTCACTTCTGCCCGCGCAGACAAGCAAGCGTTGCTGCGTAAAGCTGAAGCTGACCTGAAGGCTGAGCAAGGCCGTGGTGACCGTCTGCAAAAGCAATTTGCTGACAACGAAGTTAAGCTGAACGAAAAAGCTGCAGAGCTGGATCAAGCTACCGGTACACTGGGTGAAATGTTTGGTGTGGTACGTCAGGCTGCTTCTGAAGCTTACGGTCGTATTGCAACGTCTGTGGTAAGTGCTCAGTACCCTGGCCGTGACGAGTTCCTGTCACGCATGTCAGAAGAATCTCGTGGTCTGCCTAACATTGCAGAGCTGGAAGAACTGTGGCTTTCACTTCAGACAGAAATGACTGAACAAGGCCAGGTAGTTCGTTTCAGCACTGACGTTATCAACCTTGACGGTGGTACAAACACTCAGGAAGTTGTGCGTGTTGGTACATTTAACCTGATTGGTGACGAAGGTTACCTGACTTACGACGACGTAAACAAAGTAGTTCAGCCTCTGGGTCGTCAGCCTGACGGCTACATGGTTGACTCAACTGCTGACCTGCGTTCAGCAACTTCAGGTTTTGTAGGTTTCTACGCTGACCCATCACGTGGTCAAATCCTGGGCCTGTTGAAGCAAAAAGCGACAATGATGGAACGTTACCACGCTGGTGGTGTAGTTGGTTACATCATCACTGCTATGCTGGCACTGGGTTTGTTAATCGGTGTGTACAAAGTACTGACTCTGTCTCTGATTGGCGGCAAAATCCGTGCACAGCTTAAAAACCCTGGTTCACCATCAGAGAACAATCCACTGGGTCGTATCCTGAAAGTGTATCAAAACAACAAAAACACCGATGCTGAAAACCTTGAGCTGAAACTTGACGAAGCAATTCTGAAAGAACTGCCAAGCATTGAGGCAGGTATCAACATCATCAAGATCTTCTCTGCAATTGCTCCGTTACTGGGTCTGTTAGGTACAGTACTGGGTATGATTGCAACCTTCCAAACCATCACACTGTTCGGTACTGGTGACCCACGTATGATGGCGGGAAGTATCTCAATGGCACTTGTAACTACCGCTCAAGGTATCATTGCAGCTCTGCCATTGATCTTAACGCACAGCATCGTTGCCTCTAAGAGCAAGTCAATCGTTCACATCCTGGACGAGCAGACTGCGGGTATCATTGCTGCTCACGCTGAGTCGGAGAAGGCATAATATGGTTTACCTGATTGGATTATTCGAATCGGTCAGGGACTTTATCGCTACCGGCGGTGACGTACTCTATTTCGTTGCTGCCGCGCTCTTTCTCATGTGGGTATTAATGATTGAGCGCTACTGGTTTCTGACCGCAGTGTTTCCAAAGATGAGAAATCAAATCATCCAAAACTGGAACGCGCGTGAAGATAAAAAGTCTTGGTATGCGCATAGAATCCGTGAAACGTGGATCTCAGAGGCTTCAGATGAACTGAATGCCAGAATGTTGATCATCCGTACGCTGGTAGCCATGTGTCCGTTAATCGGTCTGCTTGGTACAGTAACTGGTATGATTAGCGTTTTCGAGACGATGGCAACACAAGGCACAAGTAACGCTCGCTTGATGGCGGGTGGTATTTCGATGGCAACAATTCCGACTATGGCCGGAATGGTAGCTGCGCTGTCTGGACTGTTCGTCAGTACTCGTATTGAGGCAAAAGTTAAGATTGCGCGGGAAAAGCTAGTCGATAGCCTACCGTATCAATAGAGAGAGAGATTATGGCTCGAAAAGTCAGAACCGAAGAGGAAGATGCAGCGATTGACATGACACCCATGCTGGATATCGTGTTTATCATGCTTATCTTCTTTATCGTGACAACGGTTTTCGTAAAAGAAGCCGGTATTGAAGTAAACAAGCCCGATGCGAGCCGAGCGTTCCTACACAAAAATGCCAACATTTTCATTGCAATTACTGAAGATGGTGATGTTTGGTTAGATAAACGTGAGGTGTCTTTAGACAGCGTCAGGGCAAACTTAGAGAGATTACTTACGGAGCAACCTACCGACTACGTATTTATCCAGGCGGATATTAAAGCGAAACACGGTATTGTTGTTGAAGTGATGGACCAGGTTAAAGCTGCAGGCATTGACCGTATAGCGGTAGCTGCGAGGAACTAACATGGTACGATTTATTGCTTCTCTTTTATTAGGTGCAGCAGTCGCATTCGTTCTGTTCGTGGTAATGGCAAAGTTGATTGAAAACTCTGCCACCCCTGCAGACGAAGTGCCGGATGCCCCCGTAATTGATATCGTAATGCAGCCGCAGGAAGAGGATGTGCAGACACGTACCCGTGTTCCACCACCGCCTCCTCCGCCGCCACAACAGCCTCCAAAATTGGAGCCTGTTGAGCCGGAAGATGCTGAGCCGGATGCAGATGGTTTTAGTTTGGATATCCCTAATGTTGATACCGGCGGTGTCGGTGTAAACATTGGTGGTGTAGGTGCAATGCAAACGGATGGTGATGCTACACCAATCGTTCGTATCGATCCTAAATATCCACCTCAAGCTGCGCGTGATGGTAAAGAAGGCTGGGTTAAACTGGAATTTACGATTAACGAAGATGGTTCGGTAGGTGACATCGAAGTTCTCGATGCTGATCCTAAGCGTATTTTCGATCGCGAAGCACGTCGTGCTCTTGCAAAGTGGAAATACAAGCCAAAAATTGTTGATGGTAAGCCGGTTAAACAACCTAAAATGTTTGTACAACTTGACTTTAAACTGGAGCAATAATGATGATGAAATCAGTAATGTTCAAAAAGTCACTTGTTGCCGTGGCATTCACTTTAGGCGCTGTAATGTCAGCGCCTTCACTGGCACAAGTGTCATCGCCAGTGGTATGTCCTGGTTATGAAAAGGGTACAACTCAGCTGGTTGGCGAACGCGTTGGTAAAAAAGTACAAAAAGCGTACGAAGCTTACGGCGAAGATCTGGTAGATGACGCCATTGCTCAGTTGATGGACATTGATCCGTCTGAAGACTTCGATAAGGCTTACGTTAACCGTTTATTGGGTAACATGCTGGCGACTAAAGATGAGCAAGGGCCGAAGGCACTTGGTTATCTGACTTCAGCCGTTAACCCAAAAGTACTGAATGACCTTGAACACGCTCAAACGTTAAAGCTGATTGCTGATTTGAGCCTTCAGGAGAAAAAGTACTCTGAGGCGGTTAAGTATTATCAGGCGTGGTTGGATTTTACCTGTATGGAAGATCCAGAAGTTTATACCCGTATGGCTAACGCTTACTACGAACTTAAGCAGTACGATAAACTGATCGCTCCGGCAGATAAAGCCATTGCTTTGTATGAGAAACCCAATAAGAACCCGTATGTTCTGAAACTTTCAGCTTACTATGAACGTAAGATGTATCCTGAAACGGTTAAAGTGGCAGAAGATATTGTTAACACGTTCCCTGAAGAGGGCAAGTGGTGGGTTCAGTTAGGCCAGTTTTACCTGATGGTTGAAGATTATAAAAAGTCTTTGTCTACGCTGGAAATTGCCTACAACCATGGGCACCTCAACAAGCCTAATCTGATTAAGATGTTGTCTCAGTTATATTCAACTAACAACATGCCGTTCAAATCTGCTGAAGTTCTAGCAGAAAATATTAAGAAAGGCGTGGTTGAAAAGACTGCTGAAAACTATGCGGCGATTGCGAATAGCTATCACCAGGCAATGGAATACAAGGACGCTGCGAAGTATTACGAGCAAGCGGCTGAGTTATCCTCTGATCCTGAATTCTACCGCAAGCAAGGCGTACTGTTACTGGTAGCAGAAGACTACAAAGGTGCAATCAAAGCGTTAAACAATGCTTTAGCACGTGGTACTGATGAACCAGGTAAAGTACATTTCAGCTTAATGGAAGCTAACTTCTACGCTGGCGACTTTAAACAAGCCTTCGAGCATGTTAAGGAAGCTAAGAAGGATTCGTCAATGCGTCGTAATGCGAACGCATGGGAACCTTACATCAAGCAGAAAGCGAAGAATCGCGGTATCAATATCTAATTAAAAAAGCGCCTTCGGGCGCTTTTTTTTGGTCTGTTATACCACTGTGTTTCGGATCTCTCTACAGTCATTAATGCCGTAAGCGATGATGAAATCCCTCATCATCCCACTCCATCACTTCAATTAGTTTCGCTGTGGCAAAATCGTAGGCCTGCTTCTTTCCGGTTAAGTGATAGTGGCTTATAAATGTTGGCAAGTCATCGAAGTACAATGCAAAATTTGTCAGTACTGCTACTGCCTGACTCAACGCAAAGTCCCGTGTGCCATAAAGTGTATTGTATCGATTAAGTAGCCATACAAGACTGCCTCTGGCATGTTGTATGTGCCGTTGTTTGCTGATTACTTGCTGGAGTATAGCCATATTACAGTTGGTAAAGGCCGTTGCTTGAGCCGAATTGCTACTATTCGTGTCCGAATGAAGGTGCTCGGGTAGGTTAAATATGTGGCGTTCGTGATGAAGCATTAATTCCTGAGTAAAGCGAGCAGCTACCAAGGGAGCAAGCGCTGTCGCGTTGCCTGATACAGGTTGCCACATTAACAGGCTGTATTCGGCGCTGGAGGCGTCGCGTTTTAATCCTGCTTTTACTGGTTCAAAATGGCATGTACGCCAAAAGCCGATGAGTTCCGGTGTTGCCCCGAAAGAGGTGGTTATTGCATCTACTTCAAATGGTTCGAGCCACTTAACAAGCGAATTAAGTAAATATGTCGCTATACCTTTACGTTGGTAATCCGGTTCAACCGCTATTCGGTTTACACGACAGTAACGATAGCTTGCTATATCTGCAGAGGCGATGAAATGGCTGATGGATTGAGCAGACAAATGACCATTTAGCCGCCGTTTGCCCGACGCAACATCCTGTGCAAGGGATTGCAGCAAATCTCCGCCTTCAAATTGAATGTTGAGCACGCCAACTACGCGGCCATTCAACCTAGCAACCAGGGTATGGTTGTCGGGCGTGTCGCATAGTCTCACTAATTCATCAACAGTTGTTTGGTAGTGCGCACTCATCAGCAGCGTGAGTACTGAAGCAAAGGCTTCAGGAGATTTGTCGGTCACTTCAGAAAAATACAGTTCATTGCTTGATATGCTGTGCGTTTTGCGCGGTATTTTCGGCCTTATTAGTTCTTCAACCGGCTCTGTAGTTAACTGAAATACAGTATTTAACAACGCTTCTACCGGATCGTGTTCAGACCATCTTATCGGCGTAACGAGGGAATAATAATTAACCCTGGAGAAAGTGTTGGTCAGCCATGGGATAAAGCGTGTTAAAAATCCCCGACCAGTGCCTTCATAACCTCGCATCGTTGTACTGAGTATTACCCGGCTGAAGTGTTCACATAGTAATTTGAGTTCAGGGATCGGCAGGTTTGCTGCTTCATCAATTATTAATACTGCAGACGTGTCGTCCATCAATTGAGGATGGTCTATGGGTAACCAGCTTATTGCGTTTTCACCGCAAACAACTGACCGGTCTGCTTTGATTTCTAAATTGGGTGCAATGCGTTTTATACCTTCGAAAATGGCGGAAACCGAGTCAGGAAATCGGCTACATATACTCACGGAATTGCCTGATAGTAACCAGCGAGCGGCTAGCATGCCCAACAGTGTGGATTTACCTCTACCCCGGTCAGCGGTTAGCAAACTGACGCCTTCTCCGGAAAGATTGCTCATTGCTGCAAACGTTGTTTGTTGGTCCAACGATGCAAAGGGCGTCAGCAGCTTGACTGAATCTGGTTTGGTAACCGGTAGTGGTGGCGGAAGTCTGCAAATTCCGTTTTCCTGTAGTAATGCCGTCGCTTCGTTGTCCCTGAATTCTGTTGCGACATAATTGCGGAAGGCGCTAAACGTGCAATCGTGTCCATAACTCAGGTAGTGATTTGTGGTGAGTTCCTTATATTCAGGCCAATCTTTCAAGTCAGGAGTGCAAATTACCAGCAACCCGTTACCTGAAACGGTTCCCGCCAACGCAAGCAGTGCGCTTGGCCTGAATGCATCAAACGCATCATAAATAGCCAGTGAGCAGGTTGAACCCAATAGTTGAGTAGTCTGCTTAAGCGCCAACGCCTGTGGCACAGTGTTAAGTACACAGCCCGAAGCATGTATCGTTCGATTGTTGAAATGTGCTGTAACAAACGCCAGTTGTTGCTCGCAGAATGCTTTGCTGCCGCTGATCAAAAGCAACTGTCGGTGGCATACCTGTTTCTCTCGTGATACCAGCCATGTAGTTAATTTTTCGCCGAACGCACTGTGGTTTATTGCGACTGCCATCGCGCCTGTATTTCCAAAGGTTGTGTTTACGAGCAGAGTTTATCATTTTCACAGACTTGTTGGTTAAGGTAAAATACCGCAATTGCACTACAACACAGAGACTATCAATGCGATTTTTAACGCGTCGGCTGGTGATGCCAAATGATCTTAACTATGCCCATTCTTTATTTGGTGGCCGATTATTACAGTGGATAGATGAAGAAGCGGCGATTTATGCAATTTGCCAGTTAGAAACCAATTGCCTGGTAACCAAGCACATTGGCGAGATTAGTTTTGAGTCACCAGCGTTGCAGGGGGATATTGTAGAGTTTGGTCTGGCAACCAAAGGGGTGGGGCGAACTTCTATCAGTGTCTCCTGTCTGGTGCGTAACAAAGCAACCAAGAAAACAATTTGTTTGGCTGACGATATCGTGTTTGTTAAAGTTGATCCTGAAACGCGTTTACCTGCACCTCATGGCAAAACCATGGAATTACTGGCACAGCAAACTGCCGAAGAAATCGGCAAGCTGAATATTGGTGTGTAGTGCGCCCGTTGTGCAGAATACCAATGCGCAGAACTCAGGCTAAATAACCTGGTGCTCAATTAATGTTACCAACGCTCGATCAGCGATTGCATGATTGATATTTGCATAGGTGTGAGTGGCTTATCTTGTCCTTCTGCAAAACCATCGAAGTGACTGTTTTCAAAAAACAGGCTGTTGAATGCCAGCCTGTGACAAAACAATATTCGCTGAAGCACCTGAGATTCACCGCCCCGGCACAACTGCCAAAGCATTTGATTGACTTCACTGGTAATGCCCCAGTTAATTAATAGTAATGATGACGCGCCATACAGGCACACGTTAAACTCGGCATCCAACTGTTGTATAAATCTGTCGAAATCGTCTGAATGCGACCAGGCCGAGTAAATGCGTTTACTTGCAACGTGCTCCGCATGAAATAGCAACAGTAAAGACAGTGGCCCAAACATCACAACCTGATTGAGTATTTCCCTTTGCGATTCAGCATATTCGCTGGCAAACAGCGCATTAAACAAGGAATGGCTGAGCAACATGGCGTCAATCAGTTTAGCAACATCCGGGTGCACACTTTGCACCGTTAAAAACTGTTGAGCGGCAAATAATACCGCTAAATGGCGCACCTGACTTACGCCCAGATTGCGGCCGATAGCCTGTTGCAACGAAATGGGTGTTGTGCCGTATATAGCCCGGCTGGCCTTGCCCATAATATGGGCTTGAAATACCGGATCGGTAGCGATTAACGACACCAAGGCGCTAACGGTTTGTTGTGCTTCTGGCAGCTTGATAATCTGATTAATGGTTTCAGGTAAGGGCGGCAGGTTGTCTGATATTTCAACCAATGCCTGATTGCCCCGCTGGAAACGCAAGCGGCTACCTACCTGACGTAATTGGCCAGGGTTAACACCGGTAAACTCCTTAAAACTTCTGTCGAAAGCCCGACGGTCGGAAAATCCCAACAAGTCGGATACGTCGTCCACTTTTTTGCCGCTCAACAAGTGATGAACACTTTTTTCGTGAATGTAACTTTTCAGTACAGCACTAAACGATATGTCTTCCTGACGCAACGTGCGCCGGAAGGTAGACATATTCATGTTGAGTTGGTCAGCTATCCCTTCGGCTCGGATCCGCGCAGGCTGGGGTACCGAATCAAAGGCTTTTAACAGTGAAACAAGGAGTGAGTTCTCGGGGTCCTGATGGGCGTATTGCTGAAAATTACGGGCCAGGATTTGTTGTAAATTCGGGCTGTGGAAAAAAGACTGTCTGTCGAGCCAGTCTTCAGCAAACGTGAGTTTTACCATTCCCGGGTGATGTTGTTCGTGGGCAACTACCACTACAGGTGCTTTGCTAATGGGGATAAGTAAACCCAGATTGGCATTGTGTGGCACTTCAATTTGCTGAAATTCAAAGTCGCGACCTGCAAGGTGGCGGAATAACAGCAGGAAAAACGCAATCTGAAAAGGCACAAGTGACACAGGAAGTGACGTATTTACCAACAAGGCGGCGCTGTTACCGGATAGGGTAAGCGTTAGGGTTTCGCATGGTTGAAACCAAGCTTGGGTAATGTTTTCACTTGCTTGTAATGCAGAGCGGATGTCTTTGCTCAACGAGGCATAGCAATGCACTGCACCCATTTTGTTAAAATCCAGGTAGCCCAGTAAAGACTGACCTATGAGGGCAGAGTGTTCTGCCAGCAATAAATCGCCTAGTTCAGCCAATTGTTCGGCCGTAAGTTCATTTGACTCAACCCGAGGGAGTAATGCAACTACCTGCTCATCATCCAGACTACTCAGTTGCTTGTCTCTTCGAAGACTAAGTAAAGCGCGTAATACGGCGGACCAGAAGGTTCCAGTGTAGGCCAATCCAATGCTCCTCGTCGTTTATCTTTGTCCATCATTGCATATAACGTTCAGATTTCGAAGGAAGTTGAACAAAAATGTCCTAAAGTCTGGCTTTAATTGTCCTACTTTCCTTTTTGGCTTGCCGCTATAGTTACACCATACCCAATCCGATATGTGTAGTACGGATTGCGTTGCCGGCACTAGTGAGTATGCGATGCCAACCGCGATGTTACTCCGTGTAGTTAGTGCCTGTAGCGACCGGTGACGTCACCACCGGTAACTGTCCGTTAAAGGGCAGCGATAACAGTTATGCCCGCCACGTCACAGGCGGGCATTTTATTTTCTGAATACAGAATCTCTTGCATTCGCGCTGCGTATTGGTAGACTGCCCCCGCGTTTTGATACCTGATTGTACTTTTCAGGTAACTGACGTGTACCAAGGGGTGCCAAACAGGCTGAGATCCGCTAAGCGGGAACCCTTTTACCTGATCCGGATAATACCGGCGTAGGGATGGTTTACAATACAGCCTTATCACCTGCCGTAAAAGCCGGATCTTTTGGTCAACTATTGCACAAGAGATCCTGTATGAACGTTTCACAGAAACTGTTTTCATTATCATTATTAAGCGTCGCGCTTCAAGCGACAGCACAAACCGAATCCGACATTGAACGCGTCACTGTATATGGTGATTTTTATCAGCAGAGTTTAGCTCAGCTCAGCGCCAGTGCGTCGGTGATCAGTGATACCCGTGTGTCGTCCCGTCAGGCCGACCACCTTGATGGTTTGCTGCGAGTAGCACCCAACGTGAACTTTAATGCCGGTGCATCGCGCGGTCGGTTCTTGCAAATTCGCGGGATTGGCGAGCGTTCACAATACGCTGAGCCGATTAATCCTTCTGTTGCGCTCATGGTCGATGATTTCGATTTTTCTGGTCTGGGTGCGTCCGGTATATTGTTTGACACTCAACAGGTTGAAGTCTTTCGTGGTCCACAAGCCACCGTATTCGGCACCGGCGCATTAGCAGGAGCCGTGCTGATCAAATCCAATGACGCAGACGCAACAGATAATAACTATGTGAGTGCGAGGGTGGGCAGTAAAGACAGCTACCGGGTAGAACTGGCTAACAGTGTTACTGTAAACGATAGCCTGGCAGTGCGTGCCGCGGTTTATCACAATCGCAGTGACGGCTTTGTTAAAAACGCGTTTTTGCAACGCGAAGATACCAACAATATTGATGAGTCCGCTGTTAAGCTGGCAGCGAAGTGGCAAATCGACAATGCCACCACATTAAATGTGGCCTATCGCTGGTACGATATCGACAATGGTTACGACGCATTTTCACTGGATAACGACAATATTACCCAGAGCGACGAACCGGGATTCGACCGCCAGCAAACTCACGCCGTAAGCGCCAATTTAGCCGCCAAACTCGACTCGGGTGAATTGCAGTTTATCGTTACCCACGCCAGTCACAATATTGGTTATGGCTATGATGAAGACTGGACCTATACGGGTTTCCATCCCTGGGGTTATACCTCAACCGATCACTATTACCGCGAAATTGATACCCAAACCGCTGAAATCCGTTTTATTGGCAACGAACAGGTAAAGTTGTTTAACAACACTACCCGTTGGGTTGTGGGCGCGCGTCTTGAAGGTACCGAAGAGCAGGTATTGCGCGAATATACTTACGCAGATGGAGATTTCATCAGTGAGTACAAGCCTGTCACCATGGCGGTATACGGTCAGTTAGACAGTGAACTGGCTGACAATCTGAACTTGTCTTTCGGCATTCGTGCTGAAAATTACGATTTCTCTTATGCTGATAATGCGGGTTTAGCCCGTGAACACGATGAAACCATGCTGGGTGGTAAACTGGCACTGAATTACCTGATGGGCGAGCAGTTGTGGTATGCAAGTATCTCCCGCGGATTTAAAGGGGCAGGGATTAACCCTGACCAGAATGTGCAGGAGGCAAGCCGTTTTTACGACGCCGAGTTTAACTGGAACTACGAGCTGGGTGTAAAAGCGCCATTGGCCGATACGGTTAATTTGCGTGCGGCGGTATTCGTGATGAAACGCGAAGACACCCAGGTGAGCGATTACGATGTGCAATACCGCGACGACAACTCAGCCGAGTTTATCGATATTATCGATAACGCTGATTTAGGCACAAACCAAGGTGCGGAACTGGAACTCAGCTGGCAGGCAGCCAATAATTGGCAGGTAAATGCATCGTTGGGTTACCTCGATGCCTATATTGAAAAATATACCCGTGCAGATGGCAGCTTTGTAGCAAGACAAACACAGGCCCAGGCACCGTCGGTTACTGCTAACCTTTTCAGTCAGTTTGCATTCGCCTCGGATTGGATGTGGAATCTGGAAATCGACTACACCAGTCGCTATCGTTTCTCCGACGGCCACGATGTAAAATCACCGGCTACTACGCTGGTACATACACAGGTAGTGTGGCAGCAATCGGATTGGGAAACCACCTTGTGGGTAAACAACGTATTTGACGAAACGTACTACACGCGTGGCTTTGGAGGGTTCAGTAATGATCCTCGTGATTATTACGAATTTGAAGAACCCTACTATCAGTTGGGTAATGGTCGTCAGTTTGGCGTGTCAGTGCGTTATCAGTTTTAGGAGCTAATACTATGCAAGTGATGGTTGAGTTGTCGCTTTATCCGCTGGTGAATGAGTTTATTCCGCCCATCAAGGGCTTTATTGAGCGGTTGAATACTTATCAGGAACTCACGGTTGTCACCTGTTCTACCAGCACACAGGTAACCGGAGATTATCAGTCGGTAATGCGCATTCTGGGCACTGAGATGCAGCGAGTGCACGAGGAAGTCGGGCAGGCGGTATTCGTAGCCAAGTTCCTGAATTTTGACGCAATGCAAAGCAGGTAAATAACGATGGAGCAGTTAGCAACGCAGTTAGCAACGCAGTTTATGTCTCAAGTAACTCAGACATCGTTACCAGAGTGGCTGGCCGTGGTTCTGGCCATTGCGTATGTGTGGCTGGCTGCCCGTCAAAACGTGTGGTGCTGGTTTGCGGCATTTACCAGTACCGCACTGTATACCTGGATTTTTTGGCAGGTATCCCTGCCATTTCAGTCTGCGTTAAATGTGTTCTACATGATAATGGCCGTTTATGGCTACTGGCAATGGCATCACAAGCCCAGCGACACAGGCGGTGTGGTGAGTTGGCCGGTTTGGCTGCATGGCTTGCTGGTAATCGCATTAGTTGGCGTGGTGGTGTTGTTAGGAAAACTGGCAGCAACACAGTTTAACCACGAACATTTGTGGTTAGATGCCGCGGTAAATGTTTTTAGTGTGGTGACTACCTTTATGGTTGCCCATAAAGTATTGCAAAACTGGGTATACTGGTTTTTCATTAATTGCGCCGCAGTTTACTTATACTGGCAGAGTGGTCTGGTATTGTCTGCTTGCCTGTTTGTTGGCTATGTGGGATTCTCTCTTTATGGATATATGCAGTGGAAAAAAGAGTGGGTGAGTCATACCCCGGCGATGAGTTAGTACGGACACTGGTTCCCATTTTACCCAACGCTTCTGCACTGAGCTGGCAACTGATTCGACAGGGCCCAGCCAATCGCGTGTTTAAAGCCAGTAATGATGTTGAGGCCTGGGCCGTAAAGCAACTCGGGCCTGATACGTTTAGTGCAGTTGATTACCCCAACGTATATCGCTTACAGCAACAACTGAGTGATGTGGGCGTTGCGCCAGCGCTGAAAGGCTTTGATAAACACGCGCGAATTTGGGTGGAGTCGTGGATTGAAACACCTGGTCAGCAATGTATTGATACCGCTTTATTAGCCACTGCGCTATGGCGGGTACATCAATGTGATGTTGATGCGCCCACGTTGGCCCTGGTTCCTGTGTGGCAACACTATCTCGAACAGTTACCATCAAGAGAAGCCCGGCCATTTGTGGCTCAGCGCGACAAGCTAACCCAGATGCTGGCAAAACACAGTCGCTACGATGATTACTGCTTTTGTCACAATGATCTGTCGTTTGCGCATTTGGTTGGCGAAAACCGAGACAAGGTAATCGACTGGGAATACGCAGCGATTGGTAACCGGTATTTCGATTTGGCTGCTTGTATTGTCATTAATGAACTTGATACCACGCAAATCAACAGTTTGTGTGATGCCTATGCCGGGGTGTCGGGCTTTCAGCGCGAAACAGTGCGTCAGCAAACCGAGATATTTCTGCCCATTGTTCAATTTACCAACGACTTATGGACAGCCGCATTACCCTGAATTCGCCGGATGTGGTTATTAATTGCCCGCTTAAATCAAATTTGGTGAAATTCGGATAAAATTACTTTACCTTTGATCGGGCATACGTATAATTCACAGCGCGCTAGGGGTGTAGTTCGAATTGGTAGAACAGCGGTCTCCAAAACCGATGGTTGGGGGTTCGAGTCCCTCCACCCCTGCCACTTTTCTCTCTAAGCTGATACACTCATTTCATCTTAAATAGCAGTCAGGTGTCGTGCATGACAACGGGATTGTCTGATTATCAAATCGCTGTATTGCAAGCCATGAATATTCAGGTATTGCAAAAACAGGAAGTACATAAGCCAACATCTCCGCAGTCTCAGGTTACACAACCTGCAATCACATCGAGCATCAAGCCTAAAACTGTCTCAAAAGCGGATGCACAGTCGCGTCTGGCAAGTTTAAAAGCGTCCATGTCACCGGCAGCAAAAAGCAATTCTGCAACCACAGCCCCGGTAAATGACGCCTCTGAATCAAAGCCAATGGCTGAAATCAATAAACCCAACAAGCAGCCTGTTGGTGAGTCACTTTCTGCATTTAAGCAGGATATCGCCGTGGCATTCGAGCTGATAAACGTGAAAGCATCGCCGTTGCTATTTGTGGGTGAGCAGCTACACGTGGGCAAAGACGAAATCGTGTTTAACGCACAACCTGATACCTTATCACCCAAGCAAAAACGCCAGCTCTGGCAGGCGATAATTGCCCTTGCCTGATGTTAACGATGCGATGACACTGTTACCGTTAACCACCGCCGACTCTGTTCAGGCGCATGCTATACATGAAGCTGTTCAATATACGGCTTGGTCTCAAAGTACCTTTGATGACTGTTTAACGCCGCCCTATGAAGGCTGGATGATTAAGCGCGAGGGCAGGGTACTGGGCTTTTGTATTTTGCTGTTTGTACTGGATGAAGTAACGCTAATGGAAATTGCCGTTGCACCTGAAGCGCAAGGCCAAGGGTTGGGTAAGGCAATGCTAAACGCTACATTAGAACACTGTAAAACAAAGGGTATGCACACCTGTTGGTTAGAAGTACGCGCATCCAATCAGCGCGCGATTCAGTTATATACCAGCCACGGATTTCAGGTAATAGAAACCCGCAAAGGCTATTATCCGACAGCATCGGGTCGTGAAGATGCCATTGTAATGATGTGTGAGTTAGTCGGGCAGTCTGCCTGACACTTTGCGTCGCTCCAAAAACATCTTGATGCGGTATTTTAAATTGCGCAGTGCTGAGCTGTGATTGTTGTGCTGGCCTTTATTAATGCGAATGATGTCACTTTCGAAGCGTTGATCAACACTGATTTTATACGGTTTGATACCGAGGACGTTGAGAGACAATTCAGAATGGAATTGAATGTCCACATCAACCGGCCGAAAGAAAGGCTTCCGTTTGAGTAGCTTACGGGCACCTTCCAGGGTAATGGCATACCCTTGCGTACCGTTAGGCACTTCTTTGTAGTTTCCTAATGTAAATTCATTATCCAGCTGTTTGCTTTCAAAGAACGGTGTTGGACGTCCGTCGTACAGCTTTATCATATCCCAGTTAGTATCCAGCGACTGAATTACATCGACGACCTGCGGAAAGGCGTTATCAATCGTCAGGTCATCTTCCAGCACAATGCAGCACGGAATGTTTTCATTGACGATTTTTTGCCAAATCCGATAGTGACTAACATAACAGCCAATTTCGCCATTAGTTAAATTGCGATGATGTCGCTTTGTATTGGCTGCAGAGTCATACCATGATTGCTTTTCCTGAACACTGAGTGCACTGCCCAAGGTAGCTGAAAATCGGGAGCAACTAAGGCCTAATTCAGCCACCTGTTTGCTAAGGCTTTCCCAACGTTGAATGCTGTCGTCTAAATTTATAATAATAATAGGTAACAAACGGTAATCCCTTAGATTGGTGTTGTAATTGTTCGCGTTATCAGTAAAGCAGGTAAATACGCGTCGTATCAGGATGATAAATAGTGGCCGGTAATATCTCAAGCCACAGCAAACGTAAGTTATAAAAATAATACTATTCGCGCGGAATCGACGCTAATCATCCTGCTTTTGTCTATACCCGTTACTGAATTAGCTGTTTGTCATTCATAAAAAAGGGCCTGTGAAAGGCCCCTTTATTGTTGGTTAATACGAGTTCAGCCTGAGCTACTGGATTTGACCGCGCAGTTCACCCGCCGGATAGGCTGGCGTGTGTACGTTTACATAGTGCCCACCTGAAGCCAGTACTGCAAATATTGCAGCATCAAGCATGGCATTGTCCGGTGCCATCCATCTGTTCATATCCGTACTGTCTTGCTCAAGTGCCAGCAATACCGGACCGTCTACACCGAGTGCCCCAGTGTGAATATGGGCCATAGTAGCGTCTGCTACGCCTGAGGTGACAACCTGTAGTTCCAGACTATAGTCGTCGGTGTTTACCAGCGCATAACCGCTGCCTGTGGCTGAGGTGGTAACCGCATGATTTTCTTGTTCGCCACTTAAGCCAAATGCAATCAGTACGTAGTTATCAGTGAGAATCTGTCCGCGTAGCTCGCCACTCGGATTCGCTGGCGTATGAACATTTACGTAATGACCACCGGAAACCAGTACACTTAAAATGTCAGCATTGAGAACGGTATTGTCTGGTGTCATCCACATGCCCGGATCGTCCATGGATTGTTCCAGCGCAGCCAGCACATCGCCATTAGTACCAATTCTTCCGGTGTGGATGTGGGCGGCAGTTGCATCGTCAACGCCGTCTGTGTGAACCACCAGATTCAGTGCGTAACTCAGTGTGTTTACCAGAGCATATCCGCGACCCGACGCAGCGCTGGATACGGCTGGCACTTCCTGTGAACCGCTTAAGTTAAAAGTGGCAATGGCATAATCAGACGTGACGATTTGACCGCGAATTTCACCACTTGGGAAAGCCGGTGTGTGCACGTTCACGTAGTGACCGCCGGCTGCAAGTACTGCCAGAATGTCTGCGTTTATTGCTGTGTCTGCAGGTGTCATCCACGTGCCCGGGGCCGTCATGGATTGTTCTAATGCAACCAGAACATCGCCATTCATTCCTATACCACCGGTGTGAATATGTGCGCCTGTCGCATCATCAACGCCGGTAGTATGCACCACTAATTCCAAATCGTAAGTTGATGTATTAACAACAGCGTAACCGTTGCCCGACGCTGATGTTGATACCATGGGTACCTGCTGATCGCCATTTAACTCAAAGGTGGCAAGCGCATATTCAGTTGTCAGAATCTGACCGCGAAGTTCACCACTTCCGTTAGCGGGCGTATGCACATTGATGTAATGACCGCCGGACAACAACACATCAAAAATCGATGCCTCAATGGCCAGGTTTTCAGGCGTTACCCACTTACCCATGTCATCGGCCGCTTGTGATAACGACACTAATACATCGCCATTGGTACCTACCCGGCCAGTGTGAATGTGTGCACCAGTGGCATCATCAACGCCTTCTGTTACTACGGTAATTTCTACAGAGTAAGTAGAGGTGTTCACCAGCATGTAACCACTGCCACTGGCGTCGGTGTCCACCACAGGGACCTCCTGTTCACCGCTCAAGGCAAAGGTGGCCAGGTGGTAGTCATCGGTGAGGATCTGTCCGCGTATCTCACCACTTGGAAACGCAGGTGAATGAACGTTTACGTAATGACCGCCTGATGCCAGTACAGAAAATATATCAGCATCAATCATGGTGCCTTCAGGCGTCGTCCACATGGTCATGTCTTCGGAAGATTGTTCCAGGGCTACCAGTACATCGCCATTATTTCCTGGACGGCCAGTGTGAATATGCGCGCCAGTAGCATCATCAATGCCGTCGGTATAAATCACTAAGTCTAAATCGTACGTGGCAGTTGATACCAACGCATACCCGTAACCGTCTGCCAGCGTTGATACTGCAGGCACTTCCTGATCACCATCAAGTCTGAAGGTGACTACCGCCATGTCATCGGTCACAATCTGACCGCGTAGTTCACCATCGCCGTAGGCGTCAGTGTGTACGTTTATGTACCATTCACCCTCAAGTAAATCGGTGATGAGTTCACTGCTTACACTGGTTTCTGCCAGCGTGTAGGTACCAGTGGAACCCGCTTCAAAGCCAAATGCAACGTCACCGTTACGTCCGATATCGCCATCGTGAATATGAACCGCCTGAACGCCTTCAACACCGCTAACGTCAACAGTGGCTCTGAGCAGACCCAAATTCTCGTCAAGTTCAACTGTTGCTGTGGCCATTTGAGCAGACATATTGGCCGGAACCTGCTGTTTACCGGTTAAATTAACCTCAAACGTGGTGCTGGCAGTGAACGTAGGCGGAGCAGGCGTAACCGTCTCTTCCTTTTTATCGTCGTCATGCAGACAGGCGGTTAAAAATGCCGCGCAACCGATGACAGCAAACTTATGTAGATTCATGGTGTTCTCCATTGGCTGTATCAATTTTTACATCGTTTTAACGTTTGCGCCGGAGGATGAGATCATAGAAAGTAATAAATTTATTTAATTCATGATTAGTGCTTTATTAATGTTATGAATTTACTAGCAATAATGGGTTAGGCACAATGGTGTTAGAGAATTCACATTCCTTCAGGTTTGTAACTTACAGCGTAATCAAGGAATCAGGCTTGCCAGCCTACCAACCCTGCATAAATACCTATATAATCGCGCCCATTAAATGAGTGGAGCCAGGCTCCAAATCGCAGTTCTTTAACCGAAAAGCATTGGATTAATGAGTACATTTCAACAAGAAATCAACCGTCGGCGCACGTTTGCGATTATTTCGCACCCGGATGCCGGTAAAACCACCATCACTGAAAAAGTGTTGTTATACGGAAACGCCTTACAGGTGGCGGGCACGGTAAAAGGTAAAAAATCCGGTCAGCACGCTAAGTCAGACTGGATGGAAATGGAAAAAGAGCGTGGGATCTCGGTAACCACCTCGGTTATGCAGTTCCCGTATGCCGACAGCCTGGTAAATCTGCTCGACACCCCCGGACACGAAGACTTTTCGGAAGATACTTATCGTACGTTAACGGCGGTAGACTCCTGCCTGATGGTAATCGATGCTGCAAAAGGCGTTGAGGATCGTACCCGTAAACTCATGGAAGTAACCCGTTTACGCGATACGCCTATTATTACTTTTATGAACAAGCTCGACCGCGATATCCGCGATCCAATGGAATTGCTGGACGAAGTTGAGACTGAGCTAAAAATAGCCTGTGCGCCAATCACCTGGCCAATAGGTTGTGGTAAGCAGTTCAAAGGTGTTTATCATCTGCATCGCGACGAAACCATTCTGTACAAATCGGGTCAGGGTCATACCATTCAGGACGTGCGGATCATCAAAGGGCTGAATAATCCTGAACTGGATCAGGAAGTAGGGAGCGGCCTGGCGACGGAGTTTCGTGACGAACTTGAATTAGTTATGGGCGCATCTCACGAATTCGATCTGGAACTGTTTTTGGCTGGTGAGATTACGCCGGTATTCTTTGGTACCGCGCTTGGGAATTTCGGTGTTGATCACATGCTGGACGGACTGGTTGCCTGGGCACCCGCACCGCAGGGCCGAGAAACAGACGCTGGCGAAGTGGACGCATCAGACGATAAATTTAGTGGGTTTGTGTTTAAAATTCAGGCCAATATGGACCCCAAACACCGCGACCGCATTGCGTTTTGTCGAATTGTTTCTGGCAAGTACGAAAAAGGCATGAAGATGCGTCATACCCGCATAGGCAAAGACGTCCGGATTTCCGACGCCTTGACATTCCTGGCAGGCGATCGCTCCTTGCTGGAAGAAGCCTATGCCGGCGACATCATTGGTTTACACAACCACGGGTCTATCCGCATCGGCGATACTTTTACATCGGGTGATGATTATCGTTTTACCGGAATTCCTAACTTCGCGCCGGAACTGTTTAAACGTATCCGCTTAAAAGATCCGTTAAAGCAAAAGCAACTGCAAAAAGGACTGATTCAGTTATCTGAAGAAGGTGCTGTGCAGGTATTCAGACCGCTGATTAACAACGATTTAATTGTAGGCGCCGTGGGTGTGCTGCAGTTTGACGTGGTAGTGGCACGCCTGAAATCTGAATATAACGTGGATGCGATATACGAGCATGTCAGCGTTTCTACGGCCCGTTGGGTGTATTGTAAGGACGCTAAAAAACTCGACGAATTCCAACGTAAAGCCGAACAAAACCTGGCACTGGACGGCGGTGATAACTTAACCTATATCGCACCTACCATGGTAAACCTGCAATTGGCGCAGGAGCGTTATCCGGATATTGAATTTACTACAACACGCGAGCACTAAACACCGATATGAATATTCACGCTTTACTAATATCACGTTTTTCCGAAGCATTAACCGCAATGGGCATTTCCGATGCCCCCGTACCAGTGGCACGTAGCGGTCGCCCGGAATTTGGTGAGTATCAGTTTAACGGTGCTATGGCGTTGGCAAAGGCGCTCAAGCAAAAGCCCCGGGATATTGCCGAGCAAATTTTAGCGCAGGTAGCACTGGACGATGTTGCCAGTAAACTGGAAATTGCAGGACCGGGATTTATCAATATCCACCTGAATGATGACTGGTTAGCGGCCCAGTGTAATGTTGCCCTGAGCGATGAGCGGGCTGGTATTCCTGCGCAATCTGCTCAAACGGTTGTAGTGGACTACTCGTCACCCAATCTCGCCAAAGAAATGCACGTTGGACACCTGCGTACCACCATCATCGGTGACGCAGTAGTAAAACTGCTCGAATTTCTGGGGCATCGTGTGATTCGTCAGAATCACATGGGAGACTGGGGAACGCAGTTTGGTATGTTGTTGGCCCACCTTAGCGACAAGCTCAGTCACAATGAAGTGGCAGAAACGGCGTTATCCGACCTGGAAGACTTTTACCGTGAAGCCAAAGTACGCTTTGATGAAGAAGACGGCTTTGCCGATCGCGCACGCGAATATGTGGTAAAGCTGCAAGGCGGTGATGCGCAATGTCTTGCACTGTGGCAACAGTTTATTGATGTGTCTATTTCCCATAGCGAGGAAGTGTACGACAAGCTGAACGTGAGCCTCACACGCAATGATATTATGGGGGAATCGGCCTACAACAGCGATCTGGCAAATGTTGTGGCAGAGTTAAAGGCAAAAGGTATCGCCGTTGAAGATCAGGGCGCGCAGGTGGTGTTTATTCCTGAGCTGGCTGATAAAGAAGGCAATCCGGCGGTGTACATAGTGCAAAAATCCGGTGGTGGTTATTTGTATGCCACAACGGATCTGGCCGCGATGCGTTATCGCAGCGGTACGCTGAATGCAGACCGCACGCTTATCCTTACCGATGCGCGTCAGGCGTTGCACTTCAAGCAAACCGAAATTGTAGGCCGTAAAGCAGGCTTTATGAAGCCTCAGCAAAGCTATGAGCATTGTCCGTTTGGCATGATGCTGGGCAGCGACGGCAAGCCGTTCAAAACCCGTTCTGGCGGAACAGTTAAATTAGTGGAACTGCTGGATGAAGCCGTAGAGCGCGCTGCAAAGCTACTCACGGACCGCGGTTCAGCGTTTGATGCAGATGAACTTAACGTGGTTGCGCGTAAAGTGGGTATTGGCGCGGTGAAGTATGCCGACCTGAGCAAGAACCGTACAACCGATTACATGTTTAACTGGGATACCATGTTAAGCTTTGAAGGCAACACGGCACCGTACTTACAGTATGCCTTTGCTCGCACACAAAGCTTGTTTCGCAACGCCGGTGTCGATGCCTCTCAACTATCTCCATCAATCTGTATTGCTCATCCTCAGGAGCATGCTTTAGCCGTGCAATTACTGCAGTTTGAAGAGCAACTGGCCGTCGTCGCCCGCGATGCAACACCTCATGTGCTGTGTGCTTATTTGTATGATTTGGCCAGCCACTACATGAGTTTCTATGAGGCGTGTCCGATATTGAAAGATGATGTCGACAGCAGCACGCGAGCCAGCCGTTTGGCGTTATGTGCACTGGTAGCCAAACAGCTTAAGCTGGGTTTGGATCTGCTTGGCATTGAAACACTGGATAAAATGTAGCGGTCCACAGAGGCCGCATTTCTCCATAACGACAGTATTAACCTTAAACAGAGCTTTACTATGACCAGGATCCTTGCTTTTTCAGGCAGTACACGACGCAACTCATACAACCAGGCAGTAGTTGAATGTGCCGCACAAGCAGCGCGCGACGCAGGTGCTGACGTTACCGTAATCAATCTGGCAGACTATGCCATGCCTATCTTCAACGAAGATGAAGAGGCGGAGTTTGGCATTCCAGAGCGAGCGCAAGCGTTTAAGCAGTTGATGATTGACCACGATGGTATTCTGATTGCCAGTCCGGAATATAACAGTAGTTATCCTGCGGTACTCAAAAATGCCATTGACTGGGCGTCGCGTAAAACGGGCGATGAAGCTGTGTTAGCTGCTTATAAGCAAAAAGTAGTTGGGTTAATGGCTGCTTCACCTGGCGCATTAGGCGGCATGCGGGTGCTGGTGGTACTGCGTATGTTAATGCAAAATTTAAGCTGTATCGTTGCGCCAGCGCAGGTTGCGGTGGGTAATGTGGCTGACAAAGTTGATGAGTCAGGTGCAATCAGCGATGAAAAAACGAAAAAACAACTCGCCGGTTTGGCCAAACAGGTTGTCGAACTGGCTACTAAGCTAAAAAGCGCGTAATCCTGCACGCGCGATCCCCACAAACGACTGTTAAATACAGGCTAAATTGGGTAATATCGCGCGTCTTATCTACACCAATGAATTAAGGTTACCCATGTTTGAAGTTAACCCAGTGCATAATGCGATTCGGGATATCCGGGCGCGCAGCGCAGCGCTTAGGGGGTATCTTTGACTTCGATGTTAAATCGGAGCGCTTAGAAGAAGTTAATCGCGAGCTGGAAAGTCCGGACGTTTGGAATGATCCGGAGCGCGCGCAAGCCTTAGGCAAAGAAAAGGTAGCGTTGGAGCAAGTGGTTGACACCATACTGCGACTCGAGCAAGGCGCAGACGACGTTGAAGGCTTACTGGAACTGGCAATAGAAGCCGAGGATGAAGATACCTTCAATGAGGCAAAAAGCGAGCTTGACGAACTGATTGAGCAACTGGAAGTCCTTGAGTTTCGCCGCATGTTTTCGGGTCCGAACGACAGTTGCAGTTGTTACATGGATATTCAGGCCGGTTCGGGTGGTACAGAAGCCCAGGACTGGGCAAATATGTTGTTAAGAATGTATTTGCGCTGGGGTGAAGATCACGGTTTCAAAACTGAGCTGATTGAAGTATCCGACGGTGATGTGGCAGGTATTAAAAGCGCCACCATCCGCTTTGAAGGCGAGTATGCTTTCGGCTGGTTGCGCACCGAAACCGGTGTACATCGCCTGGTTCGCAAATCGCCGTTTGACTCTGGTAACCGTCGTCATACGTCGTTTTCGTCAGCATTTGTGTACCCTGAAATCGATGATGACATTGAAATTGAAATTAATCCGGCGGACTTGCGAATTGATACCTACCGGGCATCCGGTGCAGGTGGTCAGCACGTAAACCGAACCGACTCTGCCGTACGGATCACACACTTGCCTACCAACATAGTAGTGCAATGTCAGAATGACCGTTCGCAGCATAAAAATAAAGATCAGGCATTCAAGCAATTAAAAGCCAAACTCTATGAGTTTGAGCTGCAAAAGCAAACTGCCGAGAAACAAGCGATGGAAGACAATAAATCTGATATCGGCTGGGGTAGCCAGATCCGCTCTTACGTACTGGATGATTCCCGTATTAAGGATTTGCGCACCGGCGTTGAAACTCGCAACACGCAAGCGGTACTCGACGGCGGGTTAGACAAGTTTATTCAAGCCAGCCTTAAATCAGGTCTTTAAGCCTTTTAACTGAAAGTGAACAGAATATGAGCGACCAACAACTCGACGAAAACAAATTGATTGCTGAGCGCCGCGCTAAATTAAGCGCGATCCGGGAAAACTGCCGTGCTAATGGCTTTCCTAACCACTTTCGTCGCGAACATTATGCCGACGAATTGGAACAGCAATTTGGCGAACTGGACAAAGATGCGCTGATTGAACAAGACAATCAGGTGAGCATTGCTGGCCGTATTATGGCTAAGCGTGGTCCATTCCTGTTACTACAGGATATGACTGGACGCATTCAGGCCTATGCCGACAAAGACACCCAAAAAGATATCAAGGCGCGCTACGGCTCGCTGGACATCGGCGACATTATTGGTGTAGCAGGTGCATTGCACAAATCAGGCAAAGGCGATTTGTATGTGAACATGACGCGGTATGAACTGCTTACCAAGTCACTGCGCCCTTTGCCAGAGAAATTCCACGGTCTGACCGACCAGGAAACAAAGTACCGTCAACGCTATGTGGATTTGATCACCAGTGAGAAAACCCGCGAAACGTTTGTTGTTCGAAGCAAAATCGTTAATGGTATTCGCAATTTCCTGACGTCGCGTAAGTATATCGAAGTGGAAACGCCGATGTTGCAGGTTATCCCTGGCGGTGCGTCTGCCAAGCCATTCGTGACACACCACAACTCGCTCGACATCGATATGTACCTGCGAATTGCGCCTGAACTCTACCTCAAGCGCCTGGTGGTGGGTGGTTTTGAACGCGTATTCGAAATTAACCGCAACTTCCGTAACGAAGGTTTGTCAACCCGCCACAATCCGGAATTTACCATGTTGGAGTTCTATCAGGCTTATGCTGACTACAACGACATGATGAACCTGACAGAAGATATGCTGCGAACGTTGGCAGAAGACATTCTGGGCAATACGGTAATCACTAACACCACGAAAGATGCAGAAGGCAACGTGTTAAGTGAAGTGAAATATGATTTTGGTCAGCCTTTCACGCGCCTGAGTATGGGTGAAGCGATTCTGAAATACTGGCCGGAGGCTAACGAAGCGGCCATTCGCGATCCTGAAGGTCACCTGGACGAAATGAAAGCCATGGCGAAAAAGCTGCACATTAAAGAGCCTGCCGTGGATGGGATCTGGGGTGCAGGTAAATACCTGTGTGAAATCTTTGAAGCCACAGCCGAAGAGAAACTGATCCAGCCTACGTTTATTACTGAGTATCCGTGGGAAGTATCACCACTGGCGCGCCGTAACGACACCAACCCGTTCATTACCGACCGCTTTGAGTTCTTCGTGGGTGGACGTGAACTGGCGAATGGTTTCAGCGAGTTGAACGACCCGGAAGATCAGGCTGAGCGTTTCCGCAAACAAGTGGAAGAAAAAGACGCGGGTGATGATGAAGCCATGCATTATGATGAAGACTACATCCGCGCACTGGAATTCGGCTTGCCACCAACTGCAGGTGAGGGGATTGGTATTGACCGTTTAACCATGCTGTTTACTGACAGCCCGACGATCAAAGACGTTATCCTGTTCCCACACATGAAACCAGAGAGTCATGATCAGTAAGAAAGCGCGCTATTTATAATGCCTTTATAGCCAAAAATAAGCGGGTATTGACGGGAACGTCAATACCCTTTTTTTGTGCCTGTTGCACCACGTAGCCATTAATCGCATCAATTTCACTTGGTCTGTGATGGGCGATGTCCTGGTGCATACTGGAATAATTTTCCGCTGTATTGCGAACTACCGCGAGTACCTGTTCCAGCGCGTTTTCTTCATCCAATTGCACGCCACACGCCTGAGCGGTGAGACAAACCTCCTGGCAAACTAACTGTAAAGTTGCTCGGTATTGCGGGTTGGCGAGCGCCCCATTCTTTACGTTTTCCAGCGCAGTAAGAGGATTGATGGCACAGTTGATGAGAAGCTTCTGCCACAACGCGGTTTGCATATCCTCCCGCCAGGTAACCGGGCCAATACAGGCTTCCATAAGCGCTGTCACCACGGGTTGAAGTTTTTTTGCCAGCGGATGGGAAAATGCCATGCCCAGCATTGTGCTGCCCATGCCGGTATGCTTTACCGTGTCAGCATTCAGTTTAAGTGCACCGTGGCTGGTGGTTGCTAAAAATACCGGATTGTCAGGGAGCCATGTCGTAGCAAGCTCAGTACCGCCCATGCCATTGTGAAACAGAATTACAGGAGTGGCTTTATTGATCCGTTTCTGCCATTGCTGCAAAGCATCGCCAATCTGAAAGGCCTTTAGTGGCAGAATTAATACGTCGTGTTCACCCAGTTTCGCAATGTCATGCTCAGCATAATCGAGATGGGTAATGGTGCCATCCAAGCCTTCAACGAAGCGCAGTTTATTGCTGTGTTCACGTACTATAGCGCGGTAAGGTAAATTTGCGTGCTGAGCACCCGCTGCGCATAGTCCCCCAATGGCTCCGCTGCCTACAATATTCATACACCAACGCATTATTGCGGTCCGGTCTTAACAGGTGTTGTGGATTTACCGGGCACAGCAGGCCATGTCAATGTTGCGGGGTTAGGTTGCTGTGACAGCCAGGCAGAAAAATCAGCATGAACATACGCGTTGCCGTGCTCAGGTGAGCAAAACACGTTGATCGCCTTGCCATGCCAGCTAAATGCAATACCCCAGGCATGCAAATACATGCGGTCCGCGTTACTGCCTGCGTAAAGGGTATCGCCCAAAATAGGACTGCCCAGACTCTTAAGGGCAACGCGAATCTGATGTGTTTTGCCACTTAACGGACGCACAATGAATGCCCGGGGGGCACCGTCAAAACCCACACTGTGAAACTGTGTAATCGCTGGATTTTCCCGGCTCTTTAGAAGTATATGCTGACCATTTCGGCGGTTTTTCATATCGCCAATAATGCTGCCTTGTTTCTTCTTGGGTTTTTTATCACTCAAAGCCAGATAGTATTTTTGCACCTGGTGGGTGCGAAACAATACCTCAAAGTGGGCTGCTGCCTGTGCGTTTGTTGCCAGAATCAAACAGCCGGATGTGCCATCATCTAACCGGTGCACCAGATGCAGGCTTTGCAAGTGATGAGTTTGTTCAACACTTTGCACAACGCCATGTTGCGGGTCGTGCATGGTTATCCCTGGCGGTTTATTAATAACAATAAAGTCGGGGTGAGAGTACAGAATATTCAAGTTGGATGTCTGTGTCAGGCCAATGCCGAAAGATATTGCTGCGCCGTATCGTAATCCAGCTCATCAATAGCGGAACCG
The DNA here is from genome assembly GCF_006494365.1 of Aestuariibacter sp. GS-14. Taxonomy (GTDB): domain Bacteria; phylum Pseudomonadota; class Gammaproteobacteria; order Enterobacterales; family Alteromonadaceae; genus Alteromonas; species Alteromonas mangrovi. The sequence continues at coordinate 191,761 of NZ_VHIP01000001.1, read as the reverse complement.
ATCTGTTGCCGTTGCATCGGTGTTGCGCCCATGGCGTCAAACCAGCCGTTAAGCTTGTCCGTACTGATGAATTCATGATTGGTAAGTGCCTGCATTAACAACTTAACCGCTGCTTTGCTGTCACTTTGGGGTGTTGCAGATGCACCTGACGCATCGCCTTCAGTGGGTAACGCATCAATAATGGCCACCGTTGCATTTACCTGTGTAAACAAAACAGTGAGATCGTCACTATTGGATTCTAACGATTTAATCTGTTGATTGACGATTTTGCTTGCATCAAACACAGCGTTACACCCCAAATTGCCTGACACACCTTTCAGTGTGTGTACCAGAATTTCTGCACCAGCGAAATCCTGTTGCTCAAGCAACGCCGTTAAACGTGTGTCGATATCTCTGTACTCGTCAGCAAATTTCCGCAACAAACGATAAAGTAATGCAATATTGCCATTTAATTGCTTCAGGCCAAATTCGAAATTAATGGGATCATTTATTGTTGTCATATCGCTTTTCGTTTCAACTGTGGATTGTTAAGTCAGGTATTTGTATATGGTATTCGCATTTGCTGTACACTTTTAGTTATATTTTTTGTTAAAGTGCTCAACTTTAGTTTAACGTTTTCCTATCTTCACAGACTGGCATTTAATTTCCCTGGAATCACTACATGTCGTTTAGATTCATTTTAGTCGGTTTATGTGTTTGTGCGATATCTGCATGCCAGTTCGCTAAAAATACACGTTTACCCGTGTCGGAGGACACCAGTAAAAGTGTAGCACAACCTGTTCACATTAATTATGAAAAGTATCAGCTGGCCAATGGTTTAACCGTTATTTTGCATCAGGACTCTTCGGATCCCCTGGTCCATGTTGACATGACCTATCACGTTGGCTCAGCCAGAGAGCTGCCGGGTAAAACCGGATTTGCGCACTTTTTTGAACACATGATGTTTCAGGGCTCCCAGCATGTGGCAGACGAACAGCATTTTAAAATTGTAACCGATGCGGGTGGTACGCTGAACGGCACAACCAACCGGGACCGCACCAACTATTTTCAAACCGTACCGTCTAATCAACTTGAAAAGGTGTTGTGGCTGGAAGCTGACCGAATGGGATTTTTATTGCCCGCAGTCACCCAGGAAAAATTTGAGATCCAGCGCGAAACCGTTAAAAACGAGCGGGCCGAACGCGTTGATAATCAGCCTTATGGCAAGCGTCATGAGAAAATTGCCGAAGCCTTGTACCCGCCATCCCATCCTTATGGCTGGCTTACCATTGGTTACGTAGACGATCTTGACCGCGTTGACGTAAACGATTTAAAGGCGTTTTTCAAACGTTGGTATGGCCCTAATAATGCTGTTTTAACCATTGGTGGTGATCTTGATATTGTGCAAACCAAACAGTGGATTGAACGTTATTTCAATGATATTCCTCCCGGCCCACCGGTTCATGCGCAAGCACCCGGTGTACCGCAGTTGGCTGAGCATCGCTTTATTACACTGGAAGACAATATTCACTTACCGCTTCTTCAAGTCGTGCTGCCTACCGTGCATGCGCGGCACGAAGATGAAGCGGCGCTGGACGTACTGTCGAACATTCTGGGCAGTGGTAAAACTTCGCTATTTTACGAATCGCTGGTAAAAACTGGCAAGGCCGTGCAGGCAGGTGTTTCTCATCCGTGCAGCGAATTGGCTTGCGAATTCAATTTAATGGCGTTGGTATCACCCGAATCAGAAGAAAGTCTGAGCAGCATGTACAACACCATTCAGTCTATGCTGGACAGTTTTGAATCCCGTCCCTTTGATGACGATGCGTTGTTGCGCGTAAAAGCCAGTATTAAAGCGTCGACTATTTACGGTTTACAAAGCGTAAGTGGCAAGGTGTCTACCATGGCCTATAACGAAACGTTTTTTGCAAACCCTGATCTCATTAACGAAGACATTCACCGATACAATAGCGTGACGAAGGAAGACGTGTACCGGGTTTTCAGAAAATACATTAAAGGCAAAAAAGCGGTGGTGTTGAGTGTAGTACCAAACGGGCAGCCTGAGCTGGCTGCCGCGCCGCAAACTTATGTGCAGCCTCCCAGGGAGATAGCTGCGCAGAATGAGAGCGATGAAGGCACAGACGGTATGCTGACAAGCACTGAGCCGGTTCAAAGCAACACCACAATTGACCGCTCTTTGGTTCCCGATGCTGGTCCTGCGCCCGTTGTAAATGTGCCAGAGTTCTGGCGGGATACCTTTGCTAATGGTATGCAAATCATTGGTGTGAGCAGTGACGAAACACCCACCGTGAGTTTTACGCTGGATATGGATGGCGGGATGTTGCTCGACCCAATGGAGAAAGCCGGGTTATCACAACTAACCGCGATGATGATGAACGAAACTACGCAGTCCTTTAGCAATGAGGCAATGTCGAATGCGTTGGCTAAGTTGGGATCGTCAATCAGTTTTTCCAGTAATGGTCGATATTCGCAGGTGTTTGTTTCCTGCTTAACGGAAAACTTCGACGCGACACTGGATTTACTGAAAGAGAAATTATTCAGACCTGCTTTTCTCGAAACCGATTTTAATCGGTTAAAACAGCAGGTAATTGACGGCATTAATTCACAGGCAACGAATCCCTCAGCGCTGGCGGAGCGTGCAACATCGCTGGTGTTGTGGGGCAAGGAAAACCGCATCAGTTTGTCGCAAACAGGTACTGCTGACACCATTAGCAATATTACCCTGGAAGATGTGAAAACGTTTTATTCAACTTACTATGTGCCAGCCAAAAGCACGCTGGTAATGGTGGGGGATGTTTCGCAGGAAAAACTGATCAGTCGGCTTGGCTTTTTAGCTGATTGGCAAGGACCCGACTACACCATTCCCGGTTACGGCAGTTTTCCTGAGTATCAGTCTAACCATATCTACCTGGTTGATGTACCAGGAGCCACGCAAAGTACGGTTCGAATGGTCTCCCGTTCGCTACCTTATGATGCAACTGGAGATTATTTTTACGCTCAACTGATGAACTTTCCATTGGGTGATGACTTTAATAGTCGTATTAACCAGAATTTGCGCGAAGATAAAGGCTATACCTATGGGGCTTATTCGTCATTTAATGGCGGTAAATCGCTGGGCTGGTTCGAGGCGGGTGCCGAGCTGAAGCAGCAGTACACGCAGGCTGGGATTCAGGAATTAATGAAGGAAATTAATCAATATAAACAACAGGGGATCACTGAGGCCGAACTGTCGTTTATGCAAAATGCCTTTACCCTGAGTGAAGCGCTGGAATACGAAACACCGATGGACAAAGCCGCCTTTCTTCGGCGTTTGGTCGCCTATGATCTGCCCAGTAATTACAAACAAACGCAGAAGTCGATTATTCTGAATATTGCCAAACCGGAATTAGATAATATTGCAGGGCGTTTGCTTAATACCAATGACTTGCAAATTATCATTGTGGGTGACAAGCAAGTACTCAAACCACAGTTAGACGCGCTGGCTATGCCGGTTCATGAAGTGTCATTTGTCGGTGGATAACCATTTAATTTCAGATAATCAGGCATTAACACCAGCCATTTATTTGATAAGATACCGTCAGAATTAACCACTCCGCAGCAGGTGCGCTGCGGAGGTTTACCTGGATACTGACATTGCTTCCACTGACTTCAGAATTTACCTACGATATAGGCGCGTTAAGTGATCCCTCTGCCGTACACAGTTTTAACGGCATCAAACGCGGCGTAGAACGAGAATGTCTCAGAATTAACCCAGAGGGCACGCTTGCCCAAACGCCACACCCGCAGACTTTGGGGGCGGCACTTACCCACGACAGCATTACCACTGATTTCTCTGAATCACTGCTGGAGTTTATTACCCCTCCGGAAACTGACGCAGACAAAACCCTGGCGCAACTGGCCGATGTACACAAATTTACGCTTCAGCAATTAGGTGAAGAACGCGTATGGCCACTGAGCATGCCGTGCTTTATTAAAAATGAAGCGGAAATACCGATCGCGTATTATGGTGAATCGAACACTGGCAAAATGAAAAAAGCCTATCGTATAGGATTGCGCAATCGCTACGGTAGCATGATGCAGGCTATTGCCGGTGTGCATTTTAATTTTTCAGTGTCGGATAGCCTTTGGAAGCTGCTTGCGTCGCAGCATAAGGTGCAGCCCACTCAGGATTGGATCTCGGCGCAGTATTTCAAACTAATTCGAAACTATCGCAGAACCTGCTGGCTGATCCCCTATTTGTTTGGGGCATCGCCCGCACTGTGCCGGTCTTTTGTTGCCGGTCGTGAACATGGTTTGGATTTCAAGCAATTAGGTAAAGGTACTTATTATCTGCCTTATGCCACGTCTCTGCGGATGAGCGGATTGGGGTACACCAGTACAGAACAGTCTTCACTGCGAATTTGTTACAACTCGCTGGATAATTACGTCCGGTTATTACGCCAGGCAATGTACCAGCCTTCAGTGCGTTACGCGGGTTTTGCCGCCGGTGAAGGCGGAAACTACCAGCAATTGAGCAAAAACGTGCTGCAAATCGAAAACGAATTCTATTCTCCCATTCGTCCAAAGCAGCCAACCAATACCATGGAAAAACCTACCGATGCACTGGCAACCCGCGGAGTAAAGTACATTGAGGTTAGGGCATTAGATGTTAACCCATTCAGTCCAACAGGTATTGCGCGCGAACAGATTGATTTCCTGGATGTATTTTTGATTAGTTGTTTGCTGATGGACAGCCTAGAGTTCACTGCTGAGCGTTACAAAGAAACCGAAGTAAACCTGAATCGCATTGTACTGGAAGGGCGCAAGCCAGGACTTACATTGTTAAATAACGATCAGGAAGTGAGCATGCAGAGCTGGGCTGAGCAATTATTTGCTAAATTTGGCACCGTAGCCCAGTTGTTAGATAAAGCTTACAACAGCAATTGCTATAGTCTGGCTATAGAGCGGGAATGGCAAAAAATCACCGACCCGGATAAAACCTTTTCAGGCCGTTGGTTAAATAAACTGCTCGCCGAAGGTGACAACGCCGTAGTGGGTCGCACTTTGGCCGATACGTATCGCAACGAAATTAAGGCGTTCGATTATACTTATAAGTCGGAAGCTGACTTTGTTGAAGAGGCGGCGCAATCTCTGATTGCACAAAAGGACATCGAGGCCGCTGATAACGTGTCTTTTGATACATTTATACAGGAGTATTTTGCCCGTCCGCCACAAAATTAGGGCAAAAAAAAATGCCTGACGCGGGTCAGGCATAAAGCATTCGTTCCAGGGAAACACACATTCGGAACACTAGGTTGGACAATGTATGTACAAAAAGTTCAAACAATTTTGTATTTTTTTTTCAGGTTGGGTGGTTTTTATTCCGCTGATATTGGTGGGATGTGCCACAACACCACCGAAAGACACAAGCAACCTGTGTGAAATATTCTACGAAAAGGAAGATTGGTACGACGCCGCGTCGGATATGCGTGACAAATGGGGAGTCCCCATTCACGTCCCCATGGCGATGATGTATCAGGAAAGTTCATTTCGCCACGACGCCTTGCCGCCACGGGATTATATCCTGTTTGGTTTAATTCCCTGGGGCAGGGTTAGTTCTGCCTATGGCTATTCGCAAGCCAAAACCCCCACATGGAGCGATTATATTCGCGAAACAGGCAACAGCGGCGCCAATCGCGACGATTTTGACGATGCCATGGATTTCATGGGCTGGTTTATCAGTAAAACACACACCGTGAACGGTATCTCGAAGTGGGATGCCTATGCCCAGTACCTGAACTACCACGAGGGGTGGGGCGGTTATCGTAAAAAAACGTACAACAACAAGGCCTGGTTAAAACAAGTGGCAAATCGCGTTAAAGAGCGCTCATTGCGTTATGCCGGTCAATTAAAAGGCTGCGAGGACGATTTACAAAAAGGCTGGTTCTGGAAATTGTTTGATTAGGGCGTGTTGATCTTTGCTGTATTAATTTTGTTCGTTCTAGGTGTTCAGCGATCGCGGCGCATGTTCGCAGGTGCAGTGGTTCTGCATCAAGAGCATGCAACAAAAAGCGGTGGACACCTGGAGCGAACCTTTCGGGCAGCGCCGGTGCAACATTTCTACTGCTTCAGCCCAAGTTCATGTAGATGACTACACTTCACTTGCGCTTCATTGTATAAACGTCGCACAGACTGCTGCAAAATCATACAGCAAAGATCAACACGCCCTAGTTATAAACGACAAGAAAAATCGGGCAGGCAAAATGCCTGCCCAGAAAAGTGGGTATCTGCCCAAGACCGTCAATCATCAGATACCCAACAGGCATATCTACCGTAATCTAAATGATAATTATTATCAAGTAATCATTGGGTTTTTCTTTTATTTTTTTCATATCTCTTTATTTAGCTCCGGAGTGGGCCAGTTTTCGGCGCTGCCATCACTGAATTTTTGGCAATTAAACAGGCCGTTATCATAGTGAGACGATGTTGGCACAACGGCATATCAATGAATAAGTTCCAACATTTGATCTACATCATACTGTGGTGCGCGCGGGCTTTTATGGATTGATTTAGATCAGCATTTTTTATGTCTGAAAGGGGCACACTTTAACCATAGAAATTGCAAAAAAGGTGAACGTTATGTGGAGTATGTTATTAAAAGATCCAGTAGTTTGGGGCTCTCTGTTAGGTATTTTCATTGTATGTGTAATGATGGCGTATTACACCTACCTGTTTATCCATAACAGTGGCGATGATCACAAGTAAGGTGACCCGAAAAAGCTAGCGCTTTTTCGCAAACGGTGAATCCACCGTTAATAATACCAGCAAGGCCCCTTGTCCGCCGTACTCCAAAGGGGCCTGGTGAAATGCCCTTACCAACGGGTGCTGAATCAGGTAGTGAGGTAGCGCTTGTTTCAGAATGCCGGTGCCATGTCCGTGTACCAGACACACGCAATCAACCAGTTCCTGTTGTGCCGTGTGCAGTAAACTGGCCAATTCGAGTTTGGCCTGATTTCTCGTCATGCCATGTAAATCCAGGATGTAATCGGGGCTGTAGTCGCCACGTCTGAGTTGTTTAAGTTCGTAGGCTGGAACATCTTCCCGGCAGTAACGAAGCGCGCCTTGTGGCGGTATGAAACCTTCAAATGCATCAGAAAATTCAAAGCTTGCATGGGCGTGACGCGAGGCTTTTTGCTGGCGTTTTACGGCAATTTTACGCGTTGCCTGAGGTGGCACGTAAGTATCCTGCATAAAGCGCTTAATCCCTTTTACTTCTGACTGAAAAAGAGACAGGTCGTCCAGGTCTTCGGCAGACGTTGTCGGGGTCTTCTTCACGCGTAGCTATCCTCTGTGAAATTACAATACAGATTGGACAAATTAAGCATGTCCGAACTGGTCAACATTATGTATCATACCAGCTTTCTTTGATCCGGGCATGGTAAGCAGCATGACAGACAAATTTTACCTCGACGAGGCTATTGCCGATTTGCATTCAATTTTAGATATGGTGCGATGGTCGGTGAGTCGTTTTAACGACGCAGATTTGTTTTTTGGGCATGGAACCGATAATGCCTGGGATGAAGCCGTAAGCCTGGTGTTTCAGGCGCTGCATTTACCGTACGGATTAACCCGCCAAACAGGTGATGGGCTGTTTGCCGCCAGATTGACACAGAGTGAACGCAGTAAAGTGGCTGAGCTGGTTGTTCAGCGAGTGCAAACGCGTTTGCCATTGCCCTATATAACCAATGAAGCCTGGTTTTGCGGCCTGCCATTTTACGTCGATGAGCGGGTATTGATACCACGGTCACCGTTTGCCGAACTGATTGAAAATAAATTTAGTCAGTGGTTAAGCGAGCCGCCTGCACGCATATTGGATTTGTGTACCGGTGGTGGTTGTATTGCCATTGCCATGGCCTATGCGTTTGACGATGCAGAAGTCGATGCAGTGGATATCAGCGAAGATGCCCTTACGGTAGCCGAAATGAATATTCAGGAGCACGGATTATCTCATCGGGTGTTCCCGATTTACTCCGATTTATTCAGTCATCTGGAAGGGCAGACTTACGATTTAATCGTATCGAATCCGCCCTATGTGGATGCCGAAGACATGGCTGATTTGCCAAACGAATTCCAACACGAGCCTGAACTGGCACTGGCTGCCGGTGATGACGGTCTGGATTTGGTTGAAATTATTATACAACAGGCCCCTCAACACCTTACTGATAATGGTGTGTTGTTAGTGGAAGTGGGCAATTCTCTGGTGCACATGGACAGCCGATTCCCGGGTTTGGACCTGGAATGGGTAGAGCTGGCACAAGGGGGCCATGGGATATTTGCCGTTACGAAAGCGGCTCTTGTACGATTTAACAACAGGAATAGTGTGTAAATGGCCGGAAATACATTCGGAAAGTTTTTTACCGTTAGTACCTTTGGTGAAAGTCATGGTATCGCATTAGGTGGCGTGGTAGACGGTTGTCCACCGGGGCTGGAACTCAGCGAAGCGGATTTACAGGTAGATTTGGATCGCAGAAAGCCCGGTACATCTCGTTACACCACGGCGCGTCGCGAAGACGACGAAGTGCAAATTCTGTCGGGCGTGTTTGAAGGGAAAACTACGGGTACCAGTATTGGTTTACTGATCAAAAACAAAGATCAGCGCAGCCAGGATTATTCTGATATTGCCAACCGTTTTCGCCCAGGGCATGCCGACTATACCTATCAGCAAAAATACGGCCTGCGTGACTACCGCGGCGGTGGTCGTTCTTCCGCGCGGGAAACGGCTATTCGCGTAGCGGCAGGGGGCATAGCCAAGAAATTTCTGGAACAAGTTTATGGCATTAAAATCCATGGCTTTTTGTCGCAGTTAGGACCCATTGCCGTTGATACTATTGATTATGATGTAATCAACACAAACCCATTTTTCTGCCCGGACAAAAGCAAACTGGAAGCGCTGGATGAATACATGCGCGACCTGAAAAAATCAGGTGATTCTATTGGTGCGAAAGTATCGGTAGTGGCGACTAATATGCCGGTGGGATTAGGCGAGCCTGTTTTTGACCGCCTGGATGCCGATATCGCTGGTGCGATGATGGGTATCAATGCTGTTAAAGGTGTGGAAGTAGGTGATGGCTTTGGCGTGGTCACGCAAAAAGGCAGTGAACATCGGGACACACTAACACCAGAGGGCTTTGAATCGAATCACTCTGGCGGGGTGTTAGGTGGTATTTCAACCGGGCAGGACCTGGTGGTACATATGGCACTTAAGCCGACATCCAGTATTTCTGTACCCGGCAAAACCATCGACATCGATGGAAACGCGATTGATATCGTTACCAAAGGGCGTCATGATCCTTGTGTGGGTATTCGGGCTGTGCCAATTGCCGAAGCTATGCTGGCATTGGTGTTAATGGATCACTGTTTGCGCCATCGCGCACAAAATGCGGATGTGCTCAGCAAAACCCCCGTGATCCCTGGTAACGCGAAAAAGTGATCCCACCTTTTATAATCTCTTTGCTATGACAACGGTAAACCGCTTTACCGTTGTCGCGCTTAGCCTTACCTACGCGCTTTACTTCGGGCAGCTTGGCGTAATAAATCCTTATCTTGGTGTTTTTTTGGATGGACGTGGTTTTACTTCATCTGAAATAGGTGAGCTGTTTGCAGTGATCACCCTGGCGCGTATTATCGGACCATCATTGTGGGCGGGCATCGCCGACAGAACCGGTAAGATCCTGTTGATTCTTCGCCTTGGCTGCGCGCTAACCGTAATGAGTTTTATTGGTGTCTTTTGGGCTTATTCGTTCTGGTACCTTACATTAACCATGGGCTTAATGATGATGTTCTGGACTGCCGTGCTGCCTCAACTGGAAGTATTAACCCTGCATACTGTTGAAGGTGACTCAAAACGATACGGACGAGTACGCTTATGGGGCAGCGTAGGGTTTATTGTGCTTACGGTGTTAGTTGGGCAAGGGCTGGATTTTTTTGCCACTGAAACGCCCATTTACGCGTCTATGCTGGTGTTAAGTGCGCTTTTTATCAGTACGCTTGCGCTGCAACAGCCAGGCACAATGCAACGCAATACTACGCAAAAGGGCAGCATTTGGCGCTTTTTGCGCCATAGGGTAGTCATGATATTTCTGTTAGTTAATGGTCTCTTGCAGGTAAGCTTTGGTGCTTATTATGGTTTCTTTGCGCTGTACATGCGGGATTTGGGCTATAGCGGTATGGAAACCGGCTTGTTGATTGCCCTTGGCGTTGTAGTTGAGGTAGGAATATTCCTCATTGCTCAACGGCTGATCACCCGTTTTGGAGTGTGGCGTCTGTTGATGTTGTGTTTGCTGGCTACCGGTTTACGCTGGTGGGTACTCGGCACGTTTGCCGACTATTTCTGGCTGGTATTCTTTAGCCAGTTTATTCACGCATTGAGTTTTGGTCTGAACCATTCTTCCTCCATGCAATTTATTCATCATTATTTTCCGTCGTATATCCATGGTCGCATTCAGGCTGCTTACATTGGATTAGCGTTTGGTTTAGGCGGTGCCCTGGGGAATTTCGCGGCTGGCCATCTGTGGAAACAGGGCAGTGGGGCGTTCGTTACCTTTACTTGCGCGTCAATGTGCGCGATAGCGGGTGGGTTACTGCTGTTGTTACTCAAGCCTGAGCAAATGAATCAGCGACATCCATTACATCAGGGGTAACCCATTGTATGCTGCGCAATTGGTATTAAACACCGGGCCAGAATATAGCCCGGTGGTGGCGACTCGCAGATTAACTAACAGGGTGTCAGGCACTGCTGCGCAGGCAACTGGCAATCACTTTGGTGCTGCCGTTTTCCTCCAGTTGTTCAAGCTTTACATCAAATTTCCATAAGCGGTGCAGATGGCGCATGACTTCGTCTTTACTGTCTGCCAATGGAATACCGTTTTGCGGCACATAGCGCAGCGTTAAAGAACGGTCGCCACGCACATCTACGTTATAAATCTGGATATTGGGTTCCAGATTACTCAGGTTGTACTGTGCTGACAGCTTTTCGCGAATGGCATGGTAACCTAGCTCATCGTGAATCGCTGATACACTCACATAGGGTTTACTTACGTCATCTTCTACGGCAAACAGCTTAAAATCACGCATCAGCTTGGGCGATAAAAACTGGCTGATGAAGCTTTCGTCCTTAAAGTTGTGCATGGCAAAATGTACGGTGTCCAGCCAGTCCTTCCCTGCAATATCAGGGAACCAGTATTTGTCTTCCGCTGTCGGTTTCTCACAAATGCGTTTGATGTCCATAAACATATTGAAGCCCAGTGCATAGGGATTAATGCCACTGTAATAAGGGCTGTTGTACTCCGGCTGTGTTACTACACTGGTATGGCTGTGCAGGAACTCAAGCATGAACCGGTCGGTAACCAGCCCTTCGTCATACAGCGTATTTAATATGTGATAATGCCAGAAACATGCCCAGCCTTCGTTCATAACCTGAGTTTGCTTTTGCGGGTAAAAATACTGCGATACCTTGCGCACGATCCGCACCAGCTCGCGTTGCCAGGGTTCCAGTAACGGCGCATTCTTCTCTATAAAGTACAGCAGATTTTCCTGAGGTTCGGCGGGGAAACGCGGTGCTTCCTGGCTGGATTCGTGTTTAACTTCCGGCAGGGTACGCCACAACTCATTTACCTGAGACTGTAAATATTTTGCGCGCTGCTTCTGGCGGCTCTTCTCTTCCTGCAATGACAGCTTTTGTGGCCGTTTGTATCGGTCAACGCCAAAGTTCATCAGCGCGTGACAGGAGTCGAGGGTTTGTTCTACTTCTTCATAGCCGTATTTTTGTTCGCATTTGGCAATGTAGTTCTTGGCAAACACCAGGTAGTCAATAATCGAACTGGCGTCTGTCCAGGTTTGAAACAGATAATTGCCTTTGAAGAATGAATTGTGCCCATAACAGGCGTGCGCCATAACCAGTGCTTGCATGGTGATGGTGTTTTCTTCCATAAGGTACGCAATACACGGGTTGGAGTTGATCACTATTTCGTATGCCAACCCCATATGGCCGCGCCGGTATTGCTGCTCGGTTTGAATAAACTTTTTACCGAACGACCAGTGCGTATAGTTAATGGGCATACCAATGCTGGCATAGGCGTCCATCATTTGTTCCGCTGTGATCACTTCAATCTGGTTAGGGTAGGTGTCGATGCGAAACGCCTTGGCGATGCGATCTATTTCCGTTTCGTATTGCTCCAACAGATCAAACGTCCAGTCGGGGCCGTCACTCAAAGGCTGTCGTTTAACAGCAGTATTTGCAGCCATTAATTTCCTCCCGCGGTGCCCGTTGATTTGGTCTTCTCGAAAAGCTCCCGGAAGACCGGATAAATATCGTTAACTGAAACAATGTGTTTACACACAAAATTGTCGCAACTTTCCTCCACGGTCTGATACTCGCGCCACAGACTTTGATGCTGGCGTTCGGTAATTTCGATATAGGCGAAATACCGCGTTACCGGCAATAATTTTTTAGTGAGAATTTCCCTGCACTGAGGGGAATCGTCGGCCCAGTTGTCGCCATCTGAAGCCTGAGCGGCATAGATATTCCAGTCGCTGTCCCGGTACCTTGACTGAATAATCTCGTCCATGAGTTTTAGCGCACTTGATACAATGGTGCCCCCGGTTTCCTGCGAGTAGAAGAATTCCTGCTCATCTACTTCTTTAGCCTGGGTATGGTGGCGGATATACACCACCTCAACGTTTTTATACGTTCGGCTTAAAAACAGGTACAACAAGATATAGAAGCGCTTGGCCATATCCTTGGTAGCCTGATCCATGGAGCCAGATACGTCCATTAAACAAAACATCACGGCCTTACTGGTAGGTACTGGCTTTCTGGCGTAGTTTTTAAAGCGTAAATCGAAGGTATCAATAAAGGGTACGCCAGCGATTTTCGCTTTTAATACCGCGATGGTGTGCTCCAGTTCCATGATGGCTACGGTGTTGTCGTGCTTGTCGTTGTGCAGCGCTTCAAGGGCTTCCTCGTATTCCCGAAGCTTGCGGCGATCACCGGCAGTTAATGCAATACGGCGCGCCATTGAGCCTTTTAGTGAACGCACAATATCGAGGTTACTGGGCACGCCATCGGTTTGGAATCCCGCCCGGTAAGTTTCGTACTGCACGACCTGATTGAACTGGCTGTTTTTCAGATTGGGTAACGCTAAATCTTCAAACAGTAAATCCAGGTATTCATCTTTGGAAATGGAAAAGTTAAAGTCATCCTGGCCTTCGCCTGAGTCACTGGCGTCGCCCTGACCACTGCCACCCCCTCCTTGCTGAGGTGGGCGGTCGATGCGGTCGCCGGCAATGAACTGATCGTTTCCCGGATGCACAACAGTGCGCTTTCCCCCTTTTCCGGTGTGAAATACCGGCTCAGAAATATCGCGTTTTGGAATGCTGATTTGCTCGCCAGAGTCTACGTCGGTCACCGAGCGGTCACCTACAGCGTCAGACACGGCGCGTTTAATTTGTTGCTTGTAGCGTTTTAAAAAACGCTGCCGGTTAAGCGTACTCTTACCCTTACTGTTTAACCGGCGGTCGATAAAATGTGCCATACAACCCCTTCATTCAAGCGCTAAACGCGTAATGCTGCTGGCTTAAGATGCTTTACGGACGCGAAGGTACCATTCACACAATAAGCGTACTTGCTTTTGGGTATAGCCTTTCTCCACCATGCGATTAACAAAGTCATCGTGTTTTTTCTTGTCATCCGCGCTGCCTTTGGTGTTAAACGAAATAACCGGCAGTAAATCCTCAGTGTTGGAGAACATTTTCTTCTCAATAACTGTGCGCAGTTTTTCATAGCTGGTCCAGGTAGGGTTTTTACCCCCGTTGTTGGCTCTGGCGCGCAGCACAAAATTCACGATTTCGTTGCGGAAGTCTTTCGGGTTACTGATTCCAGCTGGCTTCTCAGTTTTTTCCAGCTCAGCATTCAGCGACGCCCGGTCGAACAACTGGCCGGTTTCCGGATCGCGGTATTCTTGATCCTGTATCCAGAAATCTGCATAGGTTACGTATCGGTCAAACAGATTCTGGCCGTATTCGGAATAGGATTCCAGATAAGCGGTTTGAATTTCCTTACCAATGAATTCCACATAGTGCGGAATCAGATAGCCTTTCAGAAATTCCTTGTAGCGTTCTGCGGTTTCCTGGGGGAATTGCTCGCGCTCTATCTGGCGTTCCAGCACGTAAAACAAGTGAACCGGATTCGCAGCTACTTCGGTATGGTCAAAGTTAAACACACGGGACAGGATCTTAAACGCAAAGCGCGTGGATAATCCTACCATGCCTTCGTCCACACCGGCGTAATCGCGATATTCCTGATACGACTTGGCTTTCGGGTCGGTATCTTTCAGGCTTTCACCGTCGTATACCCGCATTTTTGAATAAATACTGGAGTTTTCCGGCGCTTTTAAGCGCGACAGTACAATGAACTGTGCCAGGCTTTTCAGTGTGTCCGGCGCACATGGCGCACCAGATAATTCACTGTTTTCAAGTAGTTTGTTGTAAATGCGCATTTCCTCAGACACGCGCAAACAATAGGGCACTTTTACAATATAAACACGATCGAGGAAGGCTTCGTTGTTTTTGTTATTGCGAAATGTCTGCCACTCCGATTCGTTGGAGTGGGCCAGAATTAACCCGTCAAAGGGAAGCGCAGAGAATCCTTCGGTAGGATTGTAGTTACCTTCCTGGGTAGCGGTTAACAGGGGATGCAGCACCTTGATGGGCGCTTTAAACATCTCTACGAATTCCATCAGTCCTTGGTTAGCCTTGCACAAAGAACCTGAGTAGCTATAGGCGTCAGGGTCATTCTGAGCAAACTGTTCAAGGCGGCGAATATCCACTTTACCTACCAACGAAGAAATATCCTGGTTGTTTTCGTCACCGGGTTCTGTTTTAGCTATACCAACCTGATCCAAAATGGATGGAAAGGTTTTTACGACTTTGAATTTGGTAATATCACCATTGAACTCGTGCAGGCGCTTACGAGCCCAGGGCGACATGATGGTTTTGAGATAGCGTTTTGGGATGCCGTATTCCTGTTCCAGAATATGGCCATCTTCGTTTACGTCGAACAGGCAAAACGGGTGGTCGTTCACCGGCGAACCTTGCAGGGTGTATATCGGCACCATCTGCATCAATTCTTTTAACCGTTCTGCCAATGATGATTTACCGCCGCCTACCGGCCCCAGTAAATATAAAATTTGTTTCTTTTCTTCCAATCCCTGAGCGGCGTGCTTCAGGTAGGAAACGATTTGTTCGATGGCTTCTTCCATGCCAAAGAACTCATGGAATGCCGGATAACGTGCAATGATACGGTTGGAAAAAATACGGCTTAAGGCTGGTTCTGTCGAGGTGTCCATCATCTCGGGTTCGCCAATGGCCTTTAACAAACGCTCTGCGGAGTTTGCATAGGCCATCGGGTCGTTTTTACAGATGTCTAAGAACTCCTGGATTGTGAACTCTTCTTGCTTATGTTTTTCATAGCGCTCTTGGTAATGCTCGAAAATACCCATAAATACCCCTGTATAAAAAACGGTCTCCCGTAGTTCCAGCATAGACCCTAAATACGAGAAAACAAAGGCCCACGATCGGTTATTTATCGTTTATTTTTGCAACAATTTTGTTAATAAAATCATGCAGGGCAGAGTTTTATTGGGGTTTCAGAGCGTCGATGGTTTGCGTATAAGATGCAGGATTTTCGTATCAATTACGGGATTTTCGGTCACAGTTAAGCGCGTTTTGAACGCCGCTGATTTCTCGTGATTCAGGCAAAAAAATACCCGGCGAAAGCCGGGTATTTTGTGACAAATTTAACGCTTATGTGCTGTTATGCTGCGAAGTTTGCTGCTGCAAATTCCCAGTTAACCAGTGCCCAGAAACCTTCCAGGTACTTAGGACGCACGTTGCGGTAATCGATGTAGTAAGCGTGTTCCCACAGGTCAACTGTCATCAGCGGAGTCAGGTTAGCGTCTGTCAGAGGGGTGGCTGCGTTGCTGGTGTTTACGATATCCAGGCTACCATCCGCTGTTTTTACTAACCAGGTCCAGCTTGAACCAAAGTTGTTTACTGCTTTGTCGTTAAACGCCGCTTTGAAATCGTCGAAAGAACCCCACTTGGCTTTAATGGCATCTGCCAGGGCACCTGTTGGCTCACCGCCGCCATTTGGACTCAGGCTGTGCCAGTAAAACGTGTGGTTCCAAATTTGAGCTGCGTTGTTGAATACGCCACCTTCAGAAGATTTAACGATTTCTTCCAGGCTTTTTGATGCCAGGTCTGTGCCTTCGATTAGACCATTTAGCTTGGTTACATACGTGGCGTGGTGCTTGCCATAGTGAAAATCAAGCGTTTCTGCTGAAATATGTGGCTCCAGAGCATCTTTTTCATAAGGTAACGCTGGTAATTCAAAAGCCATTTGAGTCTCCATTTTCGTGGTTGATTGTACGTAGTCTGTTGTCAGAGTAAGTGTTGTTCTGTATGGGCGTTACCCCGACTGTGTTGTATATAGGGACGAATTTTACTAACCCAATGACAAAATATGGATTTTTCGATGGGTTGATGTTTTTCAAAGTTGATTCGTCAAAAGCGACTGCTAAGAATCATCAGACTATATGATGATTTGCGCAATTGCCAATATTTGTTACGCCGCAAGTATATTACCGCGAGCCACGCAGAATCGATCAATTCAAAACAGCATGCCATAGAGAGATGAGATCTAAGCAAATGTTTAATAGTTGTGCTTGCTGGCATAGGGGAAACATAGAAAAGGTGATAAAGTGTCTCCCAACGCTGGCAGCGGCAGAACAATACTGATTTGTTGCAGCTTGAAAAAGCGCAATCTAATACCATATTAGCGGTAATCTACTTTAGCTATTCAGAACAGATCTTAAGAGGCATTCATGGAAAACAACGGTGAACTGAGCACATTAGAACGTATTCAACAGCAAATCGCGGAAAATCCGATCCTGTTATACATGAAGGGCTCACCTAAACTCCCTAGTTGTGGTTTTTCTGCACAGGCATCACAAGCACTAATGTCATGTGGTGAACAGTTTGCGTATGTTGATATCCTGCAAAATCCGGATATTCGCGCTGAATTGCCAAAATATGCCAATTGGCCCACGTTCCCGCAATTATGGGTAGACGGTGAATTAGTAGGTGGCTGCGACATCATGCTGGAAATGTTTCAGCAAGGTGAATTGCAAACGCTGATTAAAGAAACTGCTGCTAAACAAAAAGCGGAATAAAGCGGGCCATTGGCCTGATGAAAATTCGCACTGTTTATAAAAACCGGCTACCAAAAGCCGGTTTTTTTTCGGCCGGATTTCACATTTTATTGCAGAGCGAGCATTGTATAAATAATGCCCAAAAAGCGCTAAAAAATTACCAGTTAAATCTGGCTTAACATATTATAGACAAGTCGCAAAACACGATCCTCCATACCCCAAAAATATATTTTTTATTTCCCATATTTTGTTTGTTTTCTAATGGTTTAGCGTCTATAACCCAAAGGCTATTTCGGATCCTCGAGATGGAGTTGAAGGTTAAATTTACACATAAAAGGCCGGCGTATTTTGCACTGCAAATGCACCTCTAAAATGGCCTGATAATAAACCGGGAAACCATTATGAACACAAGTTTATCAAAGCTGACTTCTCAGCTTCGGCTGATTCTTGCAGCATCTGTTGCTGCGGGTAGTGTAGTGGCAACACCTGCACTTGCTCAGGAAACAAGCGAAGCGAAAAACGTAGAAAAAATCGCCGTAGTAGGTACGCGCGCAGCGCCTCGCTCAATCGGTGATTCAGCCGTACCAATCGACATCATTTCTGAAGAAGAGTTCGTAAATCAGGGCTCTACTGACATGGTATCGATGTTACAAACAGTGGTGCCATCACTGAACGTTAACGACCAACCTATCAACGATGCCTCAACACTGGTTCGTCCTGCGAACTTACGTGGTATGGCATCAGACCACACGCTGGTACTGGTAAACGGCAAACGTCGTCACCGCTCTGCGGTTATTACCTTCCTGGGCGGTGGCTTGTCTGACGGTGCCCAAGGCCCTGACATTTCAACTATTCCGGCAGCAGCACTTAAGCAGGTAGAAGTACTGCGTGACGGTGCGGCGGCACAGTACGGTTCAGACGCCATCGCAGGTGTGGTTAACTTTGTACTCAAAGATGCAGCTGAAGGCGGCATGTTTGAAGCACGCACTGGTTCTTACTACGAAGGTGACGGCGATATGCTGCAACTGAGTGGTAACGTAGGTATGCCATTAGGTTCTGATGGTTTTGCCAATATTACTGCGGAATACCGCACTTCTGATCCAACTTCTCGCAGCGTACAGCGCGATGATGCTGCGGCACTTATTGCGGCTGGCAACACCTTTGTGGCTAATCCATCGCAAATCTGGGGTAGCCCGGAAATTAAAGACGATGTGAAGTTATTTGCTAACCTGGGAATGGACTTAAGCGCTGATTCTCGCCTGTACATGTTCGGTAACTATGCTGAGCGTGAAGTGGAAGGCGGTTTTTACTACCGTAACCCGCACACTCGTGGCGGTGTTTACGATGGCGGTACCGATGATGATGGTACACCATTGCTGCTGGTAGGTGACCTCGATGGCGTAGGCACAGGTATTGAATGTCCAGCGGTGCGCATTAGCGATGGCAACGTTCTGGATAACGCGGATTATGCATTGATTGCAGATAATTCAACAGCGGTTGGCGCTAACTGTTTTGCGTTTAACGAACTGTTCCCAGGCGGCTTCACACCGCGTTTCGGTGGTACCGTTCAGGATATGTCTGTCATCGTGGGTACCAGCGGTGAGTTTGGCGATGAAATCGGTTACGACATCAGCCTGAACTTTGGTCAGAACGAAGTGGACTTTGCGATTAGCAATACCATTAACCCATCATTGGGGCCAGATACGCCTACCTCGTTTAAACCAGGTAAATACACGCAAACTGAAAAATCATTGGATATCGATCTGAACAAGCCATTTGATGTGGGTTTGTCTGAGCCATTGTATTTAGCAGGTGGTTTCCAGTATCGCCATGAAACTTACGAAAGCGTAGCGGGTGATGCGGCGTCCTGGGCAATTGGTCCATTGGCGTCACAGGGCTTTGGCATTGGTTCGAACGGTTTCCCTGGCCTGTCTGAGCGCAGTGCGGGTGAAGCGTCACGTCACAATATTGCAATGTACGTTGATGCAGAAGTGTCACTTACCGAAGATTTACTGTTAACCGCGGCACTTCGTTATGAGGACTTCTCTGACTTTGGTGATACCACCAAAGGTAAAGTGTCGCTGCGTTATCAGTTAACCGACGACATCGCTTTCCGTGGTGCTTATAGCACTGGATTTAAAGCGCCTACCATTGGTCAGAGCAACGTGCGTAACGTTACTACGGCATTTGGTACTGACGGTAAGCTTATCGACCGTGCAACGCTGCCTCCAACCGATCCTATCTCTGTACAAAAAGGCGGTTCGCAATTAACGCCTGAAGAGTCGGAAAGCATGAGCGTTGGTATGATTGCTGAATTTGACAGCGGATTGTTCCTGACCGTTGACTATTACCACATCGAAGTAACTGACCGTATCAGTACGACTTCTGGTATCAAGTTAACTGCTGAAGACATCGCTGCGCTGTTAGCTCAAGGTGTAGAAGATGCGTCAAGCTTCTCTGAAGTCAGCTTCTTCACTAACGATTTTGATACCACCACTGAAGGTGTTGATATCGTTGCTAACTACTCAATGGACATGATGGGCGGCGAAACCAAGTTCTCATTGGCATATAACTGGACGTCAACCACAGTAGACGAAGCGTCAGATAACATTTCAGCTGACCGCGTTCGCATGCTGGAGAACAACCTGCCAGCAACGCGTTATAGCTTGACAGCAAACCACACCAATGGTGACTGGCGCGTGCTGGGTCGACTGAATTATGCAGGCAGTATCTTCGAGGATCACCTTGATTCAGGTTTGCCTATCGATTTGGTTGGTTCTGAATACACTTTCGATTTAGAAGTGGGCTATCACTTTACCGAAAACCTGCAACTGGTTGCTGGTGCTAAGAACCTGTTCGACGAGCGTCCTGACGAAAACGTCTTGTACGATAACGAAATTGCCGGTTCTAAGTACCCAACTACGTCACCAATCGGTATTAACGGTGGCTTCTATTACCTGAGAGGTATTTACACCTTCTAAGGTGATTTGTTTCCCTGAAACCATGGTCGACCGGTATAATGCCGGCCGGCCATTTCAGCCGAAGCTATAATAATAAAATCGCAACAGGTTAAATAAGACTGAATAATGAGCGGCACATCGAAAATCGCTACCACCTACGTAAAATATCGCAGCAAGCTAATGCGGGCGATAAGTTCAATTGTGGACGACAACGATATTGAAGACATTGTGCAGGATGCCTTTGTAAAAAGTTACGAAGCAGAGTTAAAGCAAGAAATACAATACGAACGCACTTATATGCTCAGAACAGTGCGGAATCTGGCGCTTAATCACGTTTCCCGGGCAGCTCATCAACTCAACGATCAGGTTGAGAATATGGATGTACTGGCAACCGATTTCAGTGATGAAATGATAGAGCGACAGGTTGAGAGCAAACAACGGTTTATTCACTTTTGTCAGGCAACTGAAAACCTGTCGGCAGAAGTAAAGCGCGTATTTTTGTTAAAGAAAGTGTACGATATGAGCCAGCGGGACATCGCAGAGCTTTTGCAAATCAGCGAAAGCACCGTGGAAAAGCATGTTGCCAAAGGCCTGATGCAGTGTGCACAGTTTTTAGCGCGGCAACAGCAGCCCCATAACAGGGACGAAAGCCAGTCTAATCTGGGGTAAAGCAGAGCAGTAGTCATGAGTAACATTAGTCAATTCAACAGCAAAGAAACCATTCAGGCCAAAGCCTGTGAATGGGTTGCCGCTATCGATCGCGGTATTTCAGCAGAGGAAACGGTTCAACTGCAACACTGGTTGGCAGCGAATCCGTCTAACCAGAAAATGCTGTTCGATATGGCGTCGCTGTGGGATGACATGAGTGTAATGCATGCTTTGCAAGGTTTGGTGACCTATCAACCTCGTAAAAAGGTACGCACAGCCAGTAGCCGCAAATGGTTAGCTGCAGCGGCGCTTATTGCTGTGTCGGTAACCGGCGCATTGAGTTGGAATATGCTTCCCTCCATTCAGCCCGAAGAAGCCGTTGCCAGTGTCTCTCAGGACTCGGCAACCAATGTGGGTGAACAGAAAACGGTGTTGCTGGCAGACGGCAGCAAAGTATTTTTAAATACGGATTCGCAAATCCGCGTGAATTTTTTTCCTGGCTTCCGGCAAATTGAGCTGTTAAAAGGCGAAGCCCATTTTGATGTAGCTCACGATCCCGCACGTCCCTTTACTGTTTTTGCAGGCGACAGTTCTGTCACTGCGGTGGGTACGGCATTTAATATGGAATACACCCAGGGCAAAGCATTCGAGCTGGTGGTTACTGAGGGTAAGGTCAGGGTAAGCCAGCAAACAGTATCCGACGCCACAACGTCTGCCCAGCGCAACCGTGCGCCATTACCAATAGAACTGGAAGGCGTAATGGTGTTCGCGGGTGAACAGGCATTGATCAACAAGAGTGTTTCGGCAAGAACGGCATTAACACAGTCTGAGATTGCTCAGAGTCTGGCCTGGCAGGATGGTCAGATTGTGTTTACGGGTCAGGAGCTCACTAAGGCGCTGGATGAAATCAGTCGCTACACCCGGGTAAAATTTGTCATAGATGACAAGCGCATCGTCGATACGCGTATTGCCGGCTATTTCCGGGTAGGCGATATCAACGGTCTTTTGGCAGCGTTGCAAAACAGTTTTGACATTCAATCTTATAAAGACAGCGAGCAAAATATTCATTTACATCGTGCAGATAGTGCGATTTAACCGCACATAGCAGGCTATTTACAGAGAATGGGTGCACTGCGGTTGAGTTTATGTAAATATTAGCGGAATTTTACGCAGCATTAACATTCATCCTTGCACGTTAGGTATTGGACAAGCGCTTCTTTATTTTTGATACTGGTTACCAGCGGCTCTGTCGCGCCGGTAAATAGTTATGCACAGACCTCTCAAGGCGTTAACAGCCAGCTCACTGCTCAGCGTTATTCTTTTTCTATTCGCTCGCAAACCGCAGATAAAGCGTTAATTCAGGTTGCTACTCAGGCTAAAACCACACTGTTATTTCCCTACGAGCTGGCGCAAAAAATTGTATTACCTGGCGTAGAAGGGTTGTACACCCTTGAGGAAGTGTTGCAGTTATTGTTAAACGACACGCCGCTGGCCTTAAATCTGGACGACAATGGCTTTTTAACCATTATTCAGAGAGTTGAGCAAAGTAATACCGTTGAAAGCGCTGACGCTCCGGATACAGCCCTTATTACGCCAGTTGAAGAAAAGCTTCCCCAATTTGAACGCATTTCGGTACTGGGTACCCGCGCTTCGGCAAGAGGCGCTTATGAATCAGCGGTTCCGCTGGATATCATTGCGCTTGACCAGCCTTTCTTTCAGGGCAGCCAGAATATGCTGGATGCGCTAACTCAAACCGTGCCGTCGTTGAATGTGAATGCGCAAACCACTAACGATGCCGCCATGCTGGTACGCCCCGCCAATTTGCGCGGGTTAGCATCGGATCACACTTTAACGTTACTCAATGGCAAGCGGCGTCACCGCTCTGCAGTGATCACGTTTTTGGGCGGCGGCTTGTCTGACGGGGCACAAGGTCCGGATATTTCCGTATTACCGGTAAGCGCCATAGAACAGGTTGAAGTACTGCGCGATGGTGCGGCGGCCCAATATGGATCGGATGCCATTGCCGGTGTGATGAACTTTAAGCTCAAAAGCGCACCAGAAAGCGGCTCATTTACCCTAACCAGCGGTCAGTATTCTGCAGGTGATGGCGAAATGATTGGCGTGCAATATAGCCAGGGTATTGGTTTTCAGAATGGTGGATTTCTGCATGTCAGCAGCGAATTTCAGCAACAGCAACCTACCTCTCGAAGTGTACAGCGCAGTGATGCCCAAAATCTGATTGATGCTGGTAATACGTTTATCGCCAGTCCTGCTCAGCAATGGGGTAGTGCAGACATGGACAGTGATATTAAGTTAGCACTGAATACGGCGATCCCACTTTCCAATGGCAAAGAATGGTACAGTTTTGCGCTGGGTACCCTTCGCGAAATGGAAGGGGAGTTTTATTTTCGGCATCCTCAATCCCGTCAGGGGGTGTTTGTTACCGATAATATAAATGGTCAGCGGGCATTGCTCGTTGCGGATTTAGACGGCATCGGACAAGGAATTGAATGTCCTTCAGTGAACGTTACTGGGGAAAATCTGTTAACGTCGTCGGCGTATTTGCAAATTAGCGACCCTGGCACTGAAATCGGACGTAATTGCTTTGCGTTCAACGAATGGTTTCCGGGTGGATTTACGCCGCGCTTTGGCGGCAAAGTCAAAGATGCTACCTGGTACACTGGGATCCGCGGCGATCTTGGCAATGATTGGTTTTACGATATTAGCGCAGGAGTAGGGTATTCGGGGATTCAGTATTACATAGACAATACCGTGAATCCTTCACTAGGCCCTGATTCCCCTACGTCGTTTAATCCTGGTGGGGCCGCGCAATTAGAGAAAAATGCCAGTCTGGATTTGGTAAAGGAGGTCAACGCGCAATTGCATCAACCCGTTACGCTGGCAATGGGCATAGAGTGGCGCAGTGAACTGTATAAGCAAATTCAGGGTGAGGAAGCCTCCTATTTAGTTGGCCCGTTTGCGCAAAATGTCACAGGGGTTAATTCCGGGTTTTCAGTAGGGGCAAACGGATTTCCGGGTTATCGCCCTGAAACGTCGGGGCAGTGGCAACGCAACAATCGTGCGATATATGTTGATGCAACCATACCTTTCTCTCAGGCCTGGCTGTTTGGTGCCGCAATTCGCGCAGAAGACTTCTCTGACTTTGGTACGCATTTAGACGGTAAATTCAGTGCTCGCTGGCAGTTTAGTCAAAATATGGCCCTGCGCAGTTCAGTGAGTTCTGGTTATAAAGCGCCCACCGTTGGACAAAGCAATATTATTAATATCAGTACCAAGTTTGGCTTAAATGGGCTGGAAGATCAGGTTACCCTGCCGCCGTCGAATCCGGTTGCTGAACTATTGGGTGCGTCAGCACTGGCGCCAGAAGAATCCACCAATCTGAGTATTGGATTGGTCGCCAAGGTTGCGTCTGTGGCGCAATTTACCCTGGATTTCTATCAAATCCGCCTTACCGACCGGATCAGCACAACGTCAGCTATTCCACTCTCAGAAGTTACCATTGAATTGCTACTCGCACAGGGGTTTAAAGAAGCTGAAACCTACCGTAGTGCCAAGTATTTCACCAATGACTTTGATACGCTCACTCGTGGAATGGACATGATTTTTCACTGGCGTTTTCCACTGGGTAACTGGCAAAACGATTTGCTGGCAAGCATAAACTGGACAGATACGCAGGTTACCCGGGTGTCATTACATCAAACTGCCAGCAACAACGATATCGCTAATCTCACCCGGCAACGTATCCGCATGCTGGAAGATAATTTGCCTGCCTGGCGAGCCAACATTACTATGAATCAGCAACTTGGCCCAACAGAGCTAAGCTGGCGATTAAACTACTACGGCGGATTTTACGAAGATCACCTGGATGCGGCGGCTGGGCTGGATATTGAAACGGGTGGACGTTTTACGTTGGATGCCCGGTGGCAGTATGCACTGGATCCGAAGTGGAGTATGACCATCGGGGTAAATAATGTGTTTAATACTCAGCCAGATATCAACCCGTATAGGTTTGTAGCTGGCGCAAAATACCCGTCAACCAGCCCGGGGGGCATTGATGGCAGTTACTATTTTGCGGCGTTAAACGCCAAATGGTAGTGTGTAGACAATAGTAGTGGAGACAAGAGTATTTAGGCGTTTTGGGTATTAACCCACGTCTTTGAAGAGTGTTTCGTCGATAATAGTAGAGTCGATGATTTGTTGTGCCATTTGGATACAACGGCCACACTGAGAACCTACTTGCAGTAGTTCTTTTAACTGACGCATGTTACCCACACCGTCTTCTTTGACAGCGTTTTTGATAGCAGTATCGGTAATGCCGTAGCACATACACACGTACATAAAAAAACCTCTAACTAATGTTGCAAATGATAATAGTTGTTATTTATGTTGTTTGCAATGCCTTTTCAATAGGATCGTGAAAAACGCTGTTATATTCATTTCTGGTGAGTGTAGCGATTTATGAACAATTTTGTAGCGAACTGAATACGCCTGTATCGGTAAGCGGGGATTTGCGCAAAAAACTGGTCGGATTATCAGAAAGTTTCTGTGAAAGCTGTTGTTTTATTGAAAAGCGCACCAATAATAGAGAAGCTGACGCAAGCGCGTGAGCAACGTTGGCAATAATGCCATCAGGAAAAATCACAAACACAAGTGGAGCAAAATATGAGCGTACTGGTAGGCCGTCCGGCCCCGGATTTTACTGCTGCTGCCGTGCTGGGTAGCGGTGAAATTGTTGATAGCTTTTCTTTAAGCGATGCCATTAAGGGTAAAAAAGCCGTTGTTTTCTTTTATCCATTAGACTTTACCTTTGTATGTCCTTCAGAACTGATTGCTTTCGACAAACGTTACGACGAGTTTGTAAAGCGCGGTGTTGAAGTGATTGGTGTATCAATCGACTCTCAATTCTCTCACAATGCGTGGCGTAACACGCCGGTTAACCAAGGTGGTATTGGTCCGGTTAAGTACACACTTGTTGCTGACGTGAAGCACGAAATTTGTCAGGCGTACGACGTTGAACATCCGGAAGCCGGTGTTGCTTTCCGTGGTTCATTCCTGATCGACGAAGCCGGTATGGTACGTCACCAGGTAGTAAACGATCTGCCTCTGGGTCGTAACATCGACGAAATGCTGCGCATGGTTGACGCGCTGGCGTTCCACGAAGAGCACGGCGAAGTATGTCCTGCT
This sequence comes from Aestuariibacter sp. GS-14, assembly GCF_006494365.1. GTDB lineage: Bacteria > Pseudomonadota > Gammaproteobacteria > Enterobacterales > Alteromonadaceae > Alteromonas > Alteromonas mangrovi. Next base: position 165,702 of record NZ_VHIP01000001.1, on the reverse strand, counting down.
GGCTGGACTCAGGGCAAATCTGGTATGGATGCAAGCCCAGAAGGTGTTGCTAAGTACCTGGCTGAGAAATCAGAAGAGCTGTAAGCTTATCGATTTATTCGTGAAAAGGCGCCGATTGGCGCCTTTTTCGTTTATTCAACGGCTGTTGGATAGGGCGATTCCCAGTTCTTCAATTGACTTGCCCCGGGTTTCCGGGAACAGCTTCAGCACGCACATTAATTGCAACACCATCATCACAGTGAAAAAGCCAAAAATCATCGTGGGGGTAAATGTGCCCAATACCATTGGCATCACCAGCGTGATGAGTGCAGCCAGTACCCAGTGCGTACCACATCCCAGACTTTGCCCTTTGGTGCGAACGGAGTTGGGAAAAATTTCAGAGATAAACACCCAAATCACGGCACCCTGACCAACGGCATGTGACGCAATAAACATGAAAATAAACGCCACCACCAGATTGCCCGCCAACGATAAATGGAATGCAATAGTGAGTGCTGCCAAAGACGCAATGTAACCTATTGAACCTATGATTAGCAGCGTTTTTCGGCCAGCTTTATCAATGAGTACCATACCCAGTACCGTAAACAATAAGTTGACTAAGCCAATGCCTGCACTGGACAACAAGGCCGCACTGCTATCCAGACCGGCCAGACTAAAAATACGCGGCGCAAAGTAAATAACGAAGTTTATTCCCGATAATTGATTAAATAAGGCCAGTAGAAATGCCAGTAACACCGGCCAACGGTATGCATGGCTGAACAAGCGCTCGCTGGCACGTTGTTGATGCTCGCTTTCAATTTGACTAATAAGTTGCTGTGGATTAGGTTCGCCAACCGCCTGAAGAATCTGACTTGCGGCCTGGTGATCCTGTTTGTGAAGTAATAACCAGCGAGGACTTTCAGGCACAAATATCACCAACAACAGATAAATTGCTGCGGGCAGCGCCTCAATGCCCAGCATCCAACGCCAATCCAGAGCAAATACGCCCGCTAACAAATAATTAGAGAGAAAAGCAATCAGAATGCCGAATACGATTTGAAACTGATAAAGCGCCACCAATCGGCCTCGATTGGCAGCTGGTGCAATTTCCGCAATGTAAGCAGGTACGGCTATTGATGAAACACCCACGCCAATACCGCCAATAAAACGCATCAAACTGAACGTCACCGGGTCGTTTGCCAGCGCAGAACCCAGCGCCGAGAGCAAATACAATATGCCAATGGCGACTAAGGTGGGTTTGCGACCAAAGCGGTCGCAGGGGATATTCGCGCCTAGTGCACCAATTACAGTGCCCCATAGGGCAGAAGACATGATGAACAACCCGTGTGTGATGTCAGAGGTTTGCCAAAGCGCCTGAATAGGCTGGTCGGCACCTGAAATAACAGCGGTATCAAAACCAAATAAGAAACCGGCACAGGCAACAGTAATGCTCCAAAGCAGTAATTTATTACTCAGCATAGTTGTATCTTAATCGTTTAAGTTTTTGTAAGTGTACAACTCAATTGCAAAGATACAATGATTTTTTACAACTATTTAACGTTTGAGTTGCTAAGGAAGTGGCCAGCCGCCTAATGACGCATACCGATTCACGATATAGCAAAATAGTTCAGCCGTTTTTTGGGCATCATACAATGCGGAATGGGCCTCTTTCTGGTCGAAGGCAATTTCCGCTGCCTGACAGGCTTTTACTAATACGGTTTGGCCCAATGCCAGGCCAGACAACGTAGTGGTGTCAAACGATACAAATGGATGAAACGGTGTGCGTTTGATATTGCAGCGTTCAATGGCAGCGTTCACAAAACTCTGATCAAAATTGGCATTGTGGGCCACAATAACGGAACGCTGGCATTCTGCTGCTTTTTGTTGTTTGCGAATAGTCTTACACAGTTCTTTTATGGCTTCGTCTTCGTCAATGGCGCCGCGCAACGCGCAGTTCGGGTCAATACCATTAAACTCCAGTGCCGCTGGCTCCAGATTAGCCCCTTCAAATGGATGGATATGGGCATGATAAGTTTGATCCGGGTGCAGCATGCCATTTTCGTCCATGTGCAGGGTGACCGCGGCAATTTCTAATAAGGCGTCGGTATTGGCGTTAAAGCCGGCGGTTTCAACGTCGATAATAACAGGAAAATAGCCTCTGAAACGGTTTACTAGCTGAGGTTTAGTGTGGGACATATCACTCAAAAAAACGTTGTGGACGAATCGAATATCGCGGATGTCGCGAATTAAACGTAAAGTCAGTTCTCATTCAGGGGCAAATTATGTCAACATTAAGCGAGAGTATCTACCCGCAACTAAACTTTTCTCGGCGATTGTCGATAAGGTAACGAGGCATATTCAGAGGCTATTATGGGTAAATCCATTTTGCGTAGGTCAATTTTGTTGGCGTTGGGCTTAACGGCGCTCTCTGCTCAGGGGGCGTTGCGTCAGTATCACGCTGCGGTAGAAACATCCAATTGGCAGATCAGTGAACCGTCACGGTTGAGCTGTACCTTGTCGCACGCGCTGCCTGGTTACGGCGAAGCGCAGTTTACCAGTGTTGCATCCAAACAGCTCAATATGGAGTTTGTACTGGACATGCAGCGTTTACCTAAGCGTTTTGATACGGCAACGGTATATTCTGTGCCGCCAGCCTGGATGCCTGGAGAGCGTGCACGTCAAATCGCTGATATGACCATTCGCACGCAATACGATGGTGATTTACCCGAAGACACTGCCTGGACCATGCTCAGTGAACTGGAAAAAGGATTCTGGCCCACAATTTATTATCAGGACTGGTACAACCCGGCTGACAAAGTAGCAGTGGGGCTAAATGCCAGTAACTTTATGCCGGTGTATCAGCAGTTTGTAAGTTGTGTGTCAAATTTGCTGCCTTACAGCTTTGACGACATCAGCTATACGGTACTGAGCTACGAGAAAAACAGTGTAGAGCTGTCTAAATACTCTAAGAAGCGGCTGGCTATGATTGGCGATTACCTCCGCGAAGACAACAATCTTGAACTGGTATTATTAGACGGTTACACCGATAGCTATGGCGGTTCGTGGAATAACCAGCAATTATCGGTTCGCCGCGCAGATGAAGTTAAAAGTTATCTCACCAGTTTAGGGGTGAATCCCGAGCGGATTGAAATTACCGGCCATGGTGAGAAGCGTCATATATCCCCGAATACCAACAGTCATTCGCGGGCTACAAACCGCCGGGTAGTGGTTAGGCTGGCAAAGTCTTAAGTGTGAAATGGTTTAGTTGAAAACGGCCGCTTTTTGCGGCCGTTTTCATGTTAACTTCTAAAAAATAGCAAAATGTATCAGTCGGTAGAGCGTTCAATAAACGCCTTTACTGGCGGTACCTGATCGGTAAATACACCATCAAATTGCCATTTCCCTGTAATCAATTGCAGTAGTTGCTCTGCGGTTATGCCGGGAGGGAGCGCGTCGAGTCGGAATGTGTAGGGGTGTATGTGCAGTCCTTCTGCCTGAGCGGTTTTAACCCAGTCGGCCAATTCAAATGAAGTCGGGTTGCTGGTCTGCGTAACATGGCCTAGCCAGGGGCCGATGCCTTGCACGTACTTTGCCGCTTCCTGCATTCCTTGCGGTGTTTTAAGTGCGCCGTAATCGGTGGGGGATTCACCCCACTCGTCATCTGCAATCAGTTGCACCATTTTCACTTTTGCACCCAGTTCGTTGCGCAGGCGCTTCACTTCGGCAAAGTCGAAACACTGCAAGTAAATAGGGGCAGTTGGAGAGTCCAGTTCGTATTTTCGCAGTGTTGCCAGCACCAGCGAACTAATGTCATAACCTTCTGCACGATGCCAGGCGGGCGACTTTATTTCCGGGTAATAGCCAATATTGCGGCCTGTCAGTCGATTCAGTTCAGCTATTGTGGTGAGCTGCTCTTCAAAGGTGGCGATGGTGAAGTGGCCATTGCCGGCATACCGATTGGAAAACACTGGCGTGCCGTCGGCATTCTGGCGCTCACGCACATGCAAGGTTTTTAGCTCCGCCAGTGAAAAGTCCAGCGCATAATATCTGCCATCTTCCCGGGCACGTTCTGGAAATTTCTGTTCTACGTCGGTTACGGTCTCCAAATGAATATCGTGGAGCACAACCAGTTGGCTATCGCGTGTGAGCACCAGGTCCTGTTCAATGTAATCCGGCCCTTGTGCATGCGCCAGTGCCATAGCTTCCAGGGTATGCTCGGGCAGATACCCCGACGCGCCCCGGTGAGCAATAATCTCGAATGCCTGTACTGACATCGACAGGCTTGCTGATGTTATCAAAAAAACAGAAAATAATCGGGCTACACGCATAGTCAGTTATTCCGGTTGAATGAGTTCGATGGCATAACCATCCGGGTCGCGTACAAAGGCAATAACCGTTTTACCGCCTTTTACGGGGCCGGGCTTACGGTAAACATCGGCACCTTTTGCTTCCAGTTGTTCGCAGAAGCGGTAAATATCGTCAACGGCAAAGGCCACATGCCCATAAGCGGTGCCCATGTCGTACTGATTCGTGTCCCAGTTGTAAGTTAATTCCAGTACGGCCTGTTCCGATTCATCCGCATAACCCACAAATGCCAGCGTATATTTGTATTCTTCGTTTACGCTGGTACGCAGCAATTTCATGCCCATGGTTTCAGTATAAAAGGCCAGTGACGTGTCTAAGTCTTTGACTCGCAACATGGTGTGAAGCATTCGCATAGTTGTTCTCCTCTTCGGGGTACTGTAATTCAATCAGATTGCAGCCTGATGACATGCCAGTGTCATTTTTGCCAGTGGTGGCAACATCGTCTGATAAATAGCATAACATCTGCACGAGATAGTCGGGACATACTGATCGTATTCAACCTGTCATCAACCGAAAAGTGGCGAAATTGGTCTAATCTGTTGATTAAAAATTGTGCAGTCCGGTCGAGTAGTCTAGGATAACAGACACAATAAAAATAAAAGCAGCAATTACACCACACACAAGACCGTCGGTCGTTGGCAGGAGCACGCCATGTTGAAGTTCAGAAATCGAGTATTACTGTTAGTTGTCATGTCCGGAATGGTGTATTCCACCATTGCAGAGTCAGCGTTAATTCGAAGCGGGGGGCGAGGTTCTCCTACCTCTACCGCGCCACAAAGTTATTATCTTATCAATGATGCGGATACAGTGATGGGGCCCTATGGCACCACGTTATCGGCATATGATTACCAAACTGTGATGAGTCAGGCCCCGAAATACGGGTTTACGTCAGGCAACCAACATTTATTACCGGTGCCAGGACGTGGTTGCTATCAGGAAATGGATTACGATACGTATAACAATACGCCGCCAGAATATTTACCGGTTTGGGGTGGATGTAGTTATGAGTTTTATACCGACGAGAATCTCTTCGCATTTGGCAGCTTTTTCGCTTATTTGGTAGGCGCAGCCAGTTATGATATTACCTGGACACTCAGTAATGCCGCAGGGCAAATGTGGCAATTTACGGATGCAGATACCTCAATAGACCACACAGGTGGCAGTCAGTATCTTTACACCGATGAATATGGATATCAGGAGTATTCAGAGCAGGGCATGGTGTTTTTAAATGCCGCTATTCCGTTTGACATGCCGGTTGGGGAATACAGTATTACAGTAGATGTCACTATGCATTCTGGCAGCGATAAAACGTTTTTTTATTATCAGGATGAGCACAGTGGTTTGTCGGTAGATTGTATGACGGTAACCAACCCTGACGATTTTTGCTTCATCAGCGGAGGATTGTACGCGTCGGACACACTTACCTTTAGTGTGAATCAGGGCTTTACTGAAACCCTGCGGATTATGGCCAGAAGTCAGGAAGTAGCCGCACCTGCAATGGCAGGTGCATGGGCATTTGCTGCTCTGTTTATGTTTCAGCGTCGTCGACGTAAACTATAATTACTACAAATAGTTAGAAAGGTCGACGTTGTCGGCCTTTTGTTTTTCTTTCGCTAATTTTTCGTTGTGCTGCTGAAGCAGTGCCTGCGCTTCTTCGCTTTCTTGAAACATCGTGGCTACGAGCGGATCCAGTTCAGTCCACCACTGCAACCATCCATTATTTAATGCATTGGTAAAGTGCGAGATAAATCCATCAGTGTCGCCATTGAGGGCGCTAATTCGAGCAGACAAATACATTAGAATGCTGTCTTTAAATATTTTTATTTCTTTATCGAGTTGCTTTTGACAGGTAGAAATATATGCGTTCTGTGCAACCGGGTGTGTCTTTAATTCGGCTTGTGCCCAGGCAATTTCAATGGCCGGTGAGCAATAGGGCATGGCATACATTTCCTGTTCGGGAGTGATTTTTTCAAGCGCGATAAATAATTCCGCACTTTGGTTTATTTCCCCCGTCCAGCCTAAATAAATAGCCTGTTCAACTTTGGCCCAATAGTCATCGGGATCACTGGCTACCTGAAACGCTAATAACTCCACCAGTTGCTGCTTTTTTTGTTCTCGTACCAAAATAAATGCCTGATAGGTCAAGTCGTCCTCATCAATTAGCAGTCTGGCTTTCTCCGTTAATCCAAGTTCAATAAGAATACTCGCTGCGCTATTGCGATAGTTGAGGTTGTCTTTAGACAGTGAATACGCCTTTAGCCAGTTTTCCAGACTCGCCGAATGTTCACCCGCCAGGTAATTCGCGTCAGCCAGGTTTACATACGCTTGCGGATAATCAGGGAAATCGTTGGTTAACAGCGTCAGATATGACCTTGCCTTTTCGTATTCTCCGCGCCGGGAATACTCAAATCCCATGTTAGCCAGGTTTGCTCTGGATATCGGATCCAGTGAAAGCGCTTGTTCAAGATCGGTTAGTGCCTGATCAAAATGTCCTAATTCCCGATGAACTAAATATCGCCACATAAACGCAATAGACAAGTTTGAGTTTACTGCTAGCGCTTTATCCAAATCAGTCAGGGCAGTGTCGTATTCCTCGGTCATGAACTCTACGTAGCCTTTTACAGCAAAGGCTTCTGCATTGTTGGGCTGCCGAACGATGGCCTTATCCAGATTTTGTTTGGCTAGCTGCGCAGCAATATTGGTGTTGAGTACGCCAAAGCGGCTTTCTCCTTCAGCTAGCAGTGCAATCGTATCGGCCAGTGCTACATAAGCCTGAGCAAACTCCGGATCGAGGGCGATGGATTGTTCAAACAACGTGCGGGCGGCTTTCATCGATTCGGTGGTTTGCAGCCGGTATTGTTCCTTGCCCTTTAAATACATAACATAGGCGTCGGTACTGGTGGTGGTAGCGAAAGCCTGAAAGGAACCTGCTTCAATGTATTTGTCTTGCAACAAATTAACCACAGCACGGCCAATTTCGCTTTCCAATTTAAAAACGTCTGAAAAGTCTCTGAGGAAGTTCTCAGTCCAAAGCGTATGGCCATCTTGCGTATTCACCAGTTCAACACGAATCTTAATGCGGCTACCTTGTGCTCTTACGCTACCGGTTAGTACGGTTTGAACATTCAGGCGACGGCCTATATCAACCGGCGACAAGCCTTTTTCTGCGAGAATTTGACTGGATTTAGAGGCCGCAACCCTGAATCCGTCGGTACGCCCCAACAGGCTGGTAAGTTCTTCAGCTAAACCGGATGCTAAGTAGTTTTGATCGCGTTCCGGGCTTTGATCGGTAAAGGGAATAACGGCAATTGAGTCAGCCTGCATCACTTGCTGCTGGCCTTCACTTGCTGCCTTATAGTCTGCTTCGATGGCAGTAAAAAAATGCAAACCAATGAACACGCACAGCACTCCGATGCCGCCTAACCCCAGCCAGCTGCCTGGACCAAGGGGTTTTAAAGTCTGACCATCTGCTGGGGGCGTTCTGTGGATCCCGTCTAAGCTAATGTCAAAATGCCACGACAGGTAGGCAATAACCGGCAGTCCACAGGTTAGCGTGAGGATCACGGCTGGGCCTACCAGCGGGTGCATGTCAATTAAACCGGAGAATACTTCTACTACCTGCAAAACCAGCCAGGAAATACCTAAATAAGCCAATACCGACTTAATCACATTCCGGCGTTTAAGCTCTGTTAAAAAAACGTTCATTATTATGGTTATCCAGCGCTTGTACGGTTATGTTCTATGCTATCTGAACATAACTTAATTGTTTTTTAAATATTGATCCAGCAGTGGGTGAGTTAATGTCAGCATTACTCAGGTAGATATCCACATGGTATACATTCATTGCGTAATCACGTTAAGAAGTGCGTTATAGTGGGTATTTCCTTTAGCGCTATAAACAACAGGATTCCTCAAATCAACATGTCTCAATATAAATCACTTTTCAGTGTCGCCATTGCCTTCGCTTGCGTGCTGTTGGCGCTTAACTTTGGACTGCGCTCTTCCATGGGATTCTTTATGGCACCGGTGTCTGCCGAATTTGGTTATGGCAGGGAGGTGTTTGCTTTTGCACTGGCGCTGCAAAATCTGTGGTGGGGATTGTGTCAGCCGGTGGCCGGTGCGTTTGCTGATCGGTTTGGTACGGTTAAAACTGTGGTGGCAGGTACTCTGCTTTATGCGCTGGGGCTCTATGTCACCGCTACAGCGGATACGATTCAAGGCTTGAATGTGGGCGCAGGCTTTTTGATGGGAATGGGCATTGCCGCAACCGGTTTCGGGGTGGTATTGCCGGCCATGGCCCGTATGGTCTCACCGGAACAACGCTCATTTGCATTGGGTTTGGGCAGTGCAGCTGGCTCTGCAGGGCAATTGCTGGTAGTGCCTGTGGCACAGTCGTTTATTGCCGGTTATGGTTGGAGCATAGCGCTTATGCTGATGGCAGGTTGCGCTTTGTTAATGATGTTTTTAGCGTCCCCTCTGCGTGAAGCGACAAAACCTACCGGGCAAACGGCTGGTACTGTCAAGAAACAGTCGATGTCGGAAGCGCTGCGCGAGGCGTGTACCTATTCACACTACTGGCTACTGGTAGCCGGTTTTTTTGTATGTGGATTTCAATTGGCGTTTATTACCGTGCACATGCCGGCGTTTTTGAGTGACAGGGGCTTTGCCTCTGATGTTGCGGTTGCCAGTTTGGCTTTGATTGGATTGTTTAATATATTTGGTTGCTTGCTATCTGGCTCCTGGGCAGGCAAGTATTCCAAGGCGAAAATACTCACAGGTATTTATGCATTACGTGCGGTTTCCATTGCCGCGTTTATGTATTTCCCCATGTCAGCGCATTCTGTTTATGCCTTTTCAATTATTACGGGCTTACTGTGGTTAGCTACGGTGCCTCCCACGTCCGGGCTGGTGGCGCAAATGTTTGGGTTGCCTTACATGGGATTGTTGTATGGCATTGTGTTTTTAAGTCACCAGTTAGGCTCATTCAGTGGCGTGTGGCTGGGTGGCTACTTGTTTGACGTTACCGGCTCTTACGATGTGGTGTGGTGGGCGGCTTGCGGCATTGCGGTGGTCACTGCATTACTGCATTTGTGGATTGATGAACGTCCGGTTGAACGCTTGAGAGTGGTAACCGCTTAGCGTGATTGTTTCCTGAAACCAGGTGTGAATCTGGTTTCAGGAGGGATACCGAGCCTATTAATGCTTGCGGGTGGATTTGTCCAGTGTACCCATGGCATAGGCCGAGATAACGAATGTGAGGTGGATCAACACGTACCACATGAGCTTGTCGTTATCGATATTCTTCGCATTCATAAAAATTTTCAGTAAATGAATAGACGAAATGGCGACAATCGACGCGGCAACTTTGCTCTTGAGTGAACTGGTGTCTAGTGTGCCCAGCCACGCCAGTTTTTCAGTACCTTCTTTCAGGTCTATTTGCGACACAAAGTTCTCGTAACTGGTAAACATCACCATAATGATCAGGCCCGATACCAGTGCGATGTCAATCAGCGATAACACCACCAGAACAATGTCTGCTTCGCTGATTTCCAGTACGTGGGGCAGCAGGTGAAAGAGTTCCTGAAAAAACTTAATGCCCAAGGCCACCAAAGCCAGGCTTAACCCAAAGTAAATAGGCGCAAGTAACCATCGTGACGCATACATTACGCGTTCTACCCAAGCTTCCAAATTGTATTCTCCTTGAAAAAACGATGATGAAATAAGGTAAATATGTCAGAAAAAACGGTATTTGTGTCAATAGGCTATGAGCACTGCAAATTTTAGACTTGCTACTTAATTGACCTTTTTACAACTTTCTTTTGTTTTGACAGCTGCTTTTTTTCTTGTTCTTTCAATACCTCGTTAATAAAACGCTTACGGCCGTACTGACGGGTAATAATGCAGTTGTCCAGCACAAAGCCTCTGGCCGGGCAGTATTCACGTCCGTAATAAATAATTTGCAGGTGCAGGTCGTTCCAGCGCTCTTTAGGGAACAGACGTTTGGCATCGCGCTCGGTTTGTTCCACACTTTTGCCGTTAGACAAGCCCCATCGGTACATCAGGCGGTGAATATGGGTATCCACCGGAAAGGCGGGTACACCAAATGCCTGGGACATTACCACTGATGCCGTTTTGTGGCCTACGCCTGGCATGGCTTCAAGTGCCTCAAAATCCTGTGGTACTTCACCGCCGTGCAGTTTTATGATCATATCCGACAGATGCCAGATACCTTTTGACTTCATCGGCGACAAGCCACAGGGTTTGATGATTGCCTGGATGTCGTCAATGCTCATTTTCACCATATCAAAGGGGTTATCGGCCCTGGCAAACAATTTTGGCGTAATCTGGTTTACCCGCTCGTCGGTGCACTGGGCAGATAATAATACCGCTATCAGCAGTGTATAGGGGTCTTTGTGATCCAGTGGAATGGGTATTTCCGGGTACAGTTCATCCAGAATGGTCATGATGGCCTGTACTTTTTGTTGTTTTGTAAGGGAACTACTCATAATGGGTACCAGTTTATACGCTTTGTATTACTAATTTTCGGCAGTCACGCGTGCGCGAACCACGGTTTTGGGCGCATTTGCGGCCGCTTTTTCGGCCAGCCGTTTATCGATAATGTTTTTCAATGCAATCAAAAAACCCAGTCCCAGGAATGCGCCAGGAGGCAATATGGCCAGCAAAAACGGATTATCGGGGCTAAACAGGGTGATTTGCCAGTTTGTTGCTACAGGGCCAAACAGCCGCTCTGCGCCGTGTAACAATGTGCCGTTGCCCAGTGCTTCACGGATACCACCCAGAATAACCAGAACCAGAGTAAAGCCCAGTCCCATCATCAGTCCGTCAAAGGCCGATGCCGCTAGGGGATTTTTGGATGCAAATGCCTCTGCACGGCCAATAATGGCGCAGTTAGTCACAATCAGCGGAATGAATATCCCAAGGGCCAGATACAATTCGTAGGTATAGGCATTCATCAGTAGTTGAATTACGGTTACGAACGCAGCAATGATCATGACGAAAACCGGAATGCGAATGGCCGAGGTGACATAATTGCGAATTAATGACACCGTTGCGTTTGAGCCAATGAGCACCAGCGTTGTGGCTATCCCCAGTCCTAAACCATTAATGACACTGGATGTAACCGCCAGTAACGGGCATAACCCAAGCAACTGTACCAGTGCGGGGTTGTTTTTCCACAAGCCTTCGAGTGTGAGCTGTTGATACATACGCACTTACTCCTGTGATTCTGCCTGGGCAGGGCAGTTGGTGGGTAAATCAAATAACCGGGTCTGCTGGTGATTGATGTAATCCAGAGTGCGGGCTACTGCGCCAACTACCGCTCTTGGCGTAATAGTGGCTCCAGTGAACTGATCAAACTGCCCGCCATCTTTTTTTACCTGCCAGCGTTTAGCGTCTTCAGCCTGGTATACCTTACCGTTGAATCCCAGCATCCAGTCGCTCACTGCCATGTCTATTTTGTCGCCCAGTCCGGGGGTTTCAGCATGATCCAGCGCTCTTACGCCGAGTACTTCACCTTGGGTATTCACCCCAAGAATTAAATGAATGTTGCCACTGTAACCATCCGGCGCGGTAAATTCTGCGGCCAGTGCGGCATTATTGCTATCCAACCGGGCGCGATACACCGCGTGCAAGCCACGGCCAAGTTCAGGGGTATCGAGTTGCACACAGTCCAGTGCCAATTGGTTGTTGTAAAGCGCGGGCGGTACAACCTCATTTAAGGTGCTCAGCAGTCGTTTGGCGCGCTGTTCAGCAATTTTCTGTTCGGTACTTTCGTAGGTAAACGCAATGAGGGCTGTCGTAATTAAGGCGAATAAGGCCAATAACCCACCGTTTTTCAATATGCTGTTGGGCATCAGGCGTCTCCCTCTGAAGGCTTTTTCCTGGGCTTCTGACCATACACTCTTGGCTGAGTGTAATAATCAATCAGGGGGACGGCCATATTCATGATCACCACGGCAAATGCGATGGCATCGGGGTAGCCACCAAAGGTGCGTATCATTACTACCCAAAAACCAATAGCCGCACCAAATACCAACCGGCCTTTAGGCGTTGTGGAGGCAGAGACAGGATCCGTTGCAATAAAAAATGCGCCCAGCATTACCGCACCATTGGTCCAGTGAAATAAGGCAGAGCCATATAAATCGCCATTGATAAGCTGCAAAAAGACGGCGGTTACCGCAACACTGGCTAACAGCGAGACAGGAATATGCCAGCTAATAATGCGCAGTTGAATGAGCAATACGCCGCCAGCTAAGTACGCCAGTGCAATCCAGCCCCAGCCAGCGCCAGCGGCTTCGGTTATTCCGTTGCCGAACAATGGGGGGGTAAGGGCTTCCGTGTAAGTGTATCCCTGACTCAATTGGGTTTTAACGTAGTCGAGAGGGGTTGCCATGGTAAAACCATCGGCACCCGCGCGCAGCTGAGTAAGATCGTATCCCGATTGACTAAACCCGGTAAATATTACGGATACGGCGTCACCAAACGACAAGGTATGCAGTGCCAGCGAAGATGGTGGCAACCAGCCACTCATAGCGGCAGGGAATGAAATTAACAGCATCACGTATGCTGCCATAGCTGGATTGAATAAATTGAATCCCAAGCCGCCATAAAGTTGTTTAACAATGGCAATAGCAAACCAGCTGCCCAGCACGGTCATCCACCAGGGCAACAATGGCGGTAAACTTACCGCCAGTAACAGTGCAGTAACGATGGCACTGTAATCGGCGATAGCCTGGCCTATTTCTCGCTTTCGCAGGGCGACAATAACCGCTTCCGTGACTACCGCAGTAATGGCCGCTAACAGCATTTGTATTATTACACCCCAGCCAAAAAATACGACCTGAGCAATGACGCCAGGGATCATGGCGTACAGTACCCAGCGCATAACCTGATCGGTGGTGCGCCGAACGTGTTGGTGAGGAGAACTCGATAGGGTTAACTTCATGCGTTATCTTGCTCCTGCTCGCCACTGCTGTTTTCCTGCGCCGCTTTTTTTGCTTTGGCGCGCGCAACAGCCGCGGCAATTTTGGCTTTGCGCTGGGCTTCGGGACTCATTGAGTCGTCGGCTGATTCACTTTTCTCGCTGGCTACTTCCTGAACTTGCGACGGCGAAGGCGACGACGAATCAGTTGCCGCTTTTTTCGCTTTTGCGCGGGCTACCGCGGCGGCAATTTTGGCTTTGCGCTGGGCTTCTGGGCTTAGTGATTCGTCGCCGTGCCCGGTTGACTCTTCTGTTTCGCTTGTTGAGGTCTGCACCGCACTATCTGACTCTTTCGACGCCTTTTTCGCTTTTGCACGTGCTACTGCTGCTGCAATTTTGGCTTTGCGCTGTGTTTCGGCATCATCAGTTTCGGTAGTCGCTGATGTTTCAACCGGTTCTGCGTTTTCGACGGACGTTTGTATATTGGTTTGTTCAGCGTTGCTATCAGCTTCAACCGCAGCTTTTTTGGCTTTCGCTCGTGCAACGGCCGCAGCGACTTTGGCTTTACGCTCGGCAGCGGGATCCGTTACTGCTGTCTCAATACTATCGGTTGTCGCTGAATCTGTAGTCGCAGGGGCATTACCCAACGCTTCCTCCGGGCTCGTCAAGCCGGCTTTTTTAGCCTTAGCGCGAGCAATCGCAGCAGCCACTTTGGCTTTGCGATCTGCATTGGCGTCGTGTCCGGTGCTGCTTTCTTGTGACACGGTATCACTTGGTGTTGATTCAGCATCGGATGCGCCAGCTGCTAGCTGAGCTTTCTTCGCTTTTGCTCTGGCAATGGCTGCGGCCACTTTATCTTGCTTTGCGTCAGATGGTGTACTTTGCGGGGCAGCTTCAGAAACGCCTTCGGCTTCTGATTGCTGCGCTGCCTTCTTGGCTTTCGCTCTGGCCAGTGCGGCAGCAACTTTATCTTTGGCCGGACTGGCGGCGGTGTCTTCATTTTTGGTAGCGGCCGCGCGTTGTTGCTGAGCTTCCATTGCCTGTTTACGCGCTTCCGCGGCCTGACGATGTTTAGCTTCGCGCTCTTCTTTTTCGCGCTCTAGCCTCGCTTTACGCGCTTCAAACCGTTGCCTGGATTTTTCAGCCTTGTCTTTTTCGTCTTTCTGAACACGAATTTGCGACTTGGCTTTGCGATAGTAATGCACCAGCGGAATTTCGCTGGGGCAAACGTACGCACAGGCTCCGCACTCAATACAATCGAATAAATTGTATTCTTCGGCTTTCTCCAATTCGCTTGCTTTACTGTGCCAGTACAATTGCTGGGGTAGCAAACTTGCAGGGCAGGCGTCGGCACACGCACTGCAGCGAATGCAAGCGAGCTCACGCTGATTCATTCGCAGTTCTTTTTTGGCCGGTACCAGAATGCAGTTGGTGGTTTTCACCACGGGCACGTCGGTTGACGGCAGGGTAAAGCCCATCATGGGACCGCCCATGATCACTGTTGGGCTGGCCTGACGCTTGGGTTGATAACTGCCTTGCGCCAGCAGTGTCTGAATTGGCGTGCCAATCAGTGCCCACACATTTTGCGGGTGCTGAAGCGCCTCACCCGTTAAGGTTACCACCCGTTGAATCAGCGGCTTGCCGTACAAAATGGCATCGGCAATGGCATAGCTGGTGCCTACGTTAAACATCATTACGCCAATGTCGGCGGGCAGGCCGTCACGCGGGACTTCACGCCCGGTAAGCACCTGAATTAGTTGTTTTTCACCGCCTGCAGGGTATTTGGTTGGCACCGACACTACGCGAATTTGTGCATTGTCTTCGCACACTTTTCGCATTGCCTCATAGGCTTCAGGCTTGTTGTCTTCAATACCGATAAGGGTAACTTTAGGTGTGAGCAGGTGACGTAAAATATCAATACCCTGACGGATTTGCCAGGCGTGTTCACGCATAAGGCGGTCGTCAGAGGTAATATAGGGTTCGCATTCCACGCCGTTAATAATTATAAACTCAACGGTTTTTCTGGCGGTTGATTTAATGTGCGTTGGAAAGCCTGCGCCACCCATTCCGGCTATACCGGCATCACATATTGCCGCTATCAATGCATTGGGCTCTTCATGAGTGTAATCATTAAAGCCACTAATGCTTGTCCATTGATCCTGGCCATCAGGTTTAATCACTACACAAAGCTCAGCAAGTCCGCTGGGGTGTGCGGTGGTGCGTTCTTCTATTGCAATTACGTCGCCCGACGTTGGGGCGTGCACCGGCACAGAAAAAGGGTGGGGGCTTTGTGTTAACGGCTGACCTTTCAGCACGCGATCACCCACTGCAACTAAACAGCTTCCCGCAGTACCAATGTGCTGCTTTACCGGAATAACCAGTGTTTGTGGTAACGCTAATGTACCAATAGACGTTTGGTTTGACAGGGATTTACGGCCGTCAGGATGAACACCACCAGGGAAGTCCCATAGCTTTTGTTGATCCAGACGCTGAAGTATTTGAGGAAAATCGTTTGGCATATCAGGAAATCACTTTCACCGGAATATTGCCCTGAGGCGTTTGCGAGAAATCCCATTGCCAGGATGCAGTGGTGGGGTTCACTGTGACCATATCAATACAGTCTACCGGGCAGGGTTCAACACATAAGTCACAGCCTGTGCAGGCATCGGTTATTACGGTATGCATTTGCTTGGCTGCACCCACGATGGCATCCACCGGGCAAGCCTGAATGCACTTAGTACAACCAATACACTCGTCTTCGCGAATATAAGCTACTTTGGGGGCGTTTTCTTCACCGTGAGCGGCGTCCAGAGGCTTGGCTTCCACCCCCATTAAATCAGCCAGTTGTTTAATGGTCGCTTCACCACCCGGCGGGCATTTGTTAATGTCGTCACCATTGGCAATGGCTTCTGCATATGGCTTACAACCGGGGTAGCCACACTGGCCGCATTGTGTTTGTGGCAAAAGCTGGTCAATTTGCTCAACCAGCGGATCACCTTCAACGTGAAAACGAATGGCGGCGTAACCCAGTGCCAACCCAAATCCCAGCGCCATGAGTCCCAGCGCGATCAGTGCCACTACCATCATTACACTTTCACCAATCCGCTAAAGCCCATAAACGCCAGTGACATTAAACCTGCGGTGATCATGGCAATCGATGCGCCTTTGAACGGGGTAGGGACGTCAGCCGCTGCAAGTCGTTCGCGCATGGCCGCAAATAAAATCATGGCAAGGGAAAACCCAACAGCGGCGCCAAATCCGTACACAATACTCTGAATCAGATTGTGCTGTTCGGTGAGATTGAGTAATGCAACGCCTAGTACCGCGCAGTTGGTCGTGATAAGGGGCAAAAAGATGCCCAGCAGACGGTAGAGAGTTGGACTGGTTTTGTGCACTACCATTTCAGTAAATTGCACCACTACAGCAATCACAAGAATAAAACTAATCGTGCGTAAAAAGCTGATGCCCAATGGCTGTAACAAATAGGTTTCTACCAGATAACTACACACGGACGCTAAGGTGAGCACAAAAGTGGTAGCCATAGACATGCCAATGGCGGTTTCCAGTTTGCTGGAAACGCCCATAAAGGGGCATAAACCCAGAAATTTAACCAGTACAAAATTGTTGACTAACACCGTACTGATAAGAAGCAGGAAAAATTCAGTCATTGCGATTTAGTAATACCAACCAGGCCAGTAGATTAAGGATAAATTTACGCATTCATAATCGCGGCATTATCTCTTATTTTTCGAGTAATTAAAAACGTATACTGGAAATTTGCGCCGACTGATCTATACGTGCTGCCGAATTAATCAATAAACTAGGAAAGTTGTTATGGGATTTGTTGCTAAGCGGGATGCTCGAAGGTAGTTGAGCCAAAAGTGGCTCCCCCTCCCCGACTCGAACGGGGGACCTGCGGATTAACAGTCCGTCGCTCTAACCAACTGAGCTAAGGGGGAACTATCTTTGGTAATTGAAACTTGGCTCCCCCTCCCCGACTCGAACGGGGGACCTGCGGATTAACAGTCCGTCGCTCTAACCAACTGAGCTAAGGGGGACCTGTGTTTCAACGGCTGCGAATATTAATGAGGTAACGATGATGTGTCAATATACTTCGTTATATTTTTATTTCGTTTGGTTAAAAAATGTCATTTTGGCGATCTTTAATACAAAATCGCCCCTAACTGGCTATTTTTTATGCTTTGCTAAATTAAATTCAAGCTAATGCTATGAAAAATATAGTTTTAGTATTTTGCATATTTATCGTTTTTTAATTAAAAATACATAAAGGAATAAAAAGCAAAATAATTATAGCTAAAAGCTATTAAAAAAACGTTGAACACTGTTCGTATGTACAGCTTTTAGTGCATGTGAGACCGATTGTGTGAAGTTAGAAGGTTAGTCATCACTTACATAAAATTTTGGTGATCTGCTGTAAAGCCGCGCCAATACTGGGCCTTTAAGAGTTATCCACGAATTCTGTGGATAACTATGTTGATAGATGTGTTTCAAAGCGAGTCACGCGTACGGGTTGTCAAAAAAGCGTCACATAGCTGTCATCTTTTATCTTTTTTAAGTGTATGATTAATTTATTAAATTTATTGTTTTTGCACAACTGTGTAACAAAGTGTCAATGTTTTATGCACCAAAATGATCAGCATTTGGCTTGTGTGTTACTGATTCACCAGTTGGTCTGAAAAATCGACAGTTTAACAAGCTGTTTACACAAAAGTAGGGGCGTCACTCCGCAGTAGCCTTCTCGAGCTCGTGCTATATGGGCCGAATATTGTGCGCAGAATAAGTTAATTGCGCTATCGGTGGCACAAATTGCGATTACCTGACCTTTTTAGCCTGATTGGAATAAATAAGATTCCGTTATTGATGGTGTAATTGATAAAAATGCGATGAATAGCGTTATTCCGCACGCTATATTAATTTCACGATAAAATACTGTTGTTATTTACAGCAGTCCAGTACAATAAATCCTTTACCCTAAACCACCGTATGATCAGATAGCAATGCGTCAGCATTTGCCGTGCTGTTCATCCCGTAACGTGTGATTAAAACCATGTCAGCAGCCAACAACCGGTCAAGAGATTTAATAAATGGCGACATAAGCCAGACACTGAAAAGCATGACGGTGCCTATGATCGTTGGCATGATCATGATGATGAGTTTTGGGCTGGTAGACACGTTTTTTGTGAGTTTGCTTGGCACTGAGCCTCTGGCAGCCATCAGTTTTACCTTCCCGGTGACGTTTACGCTTATTAGCCTGAATATAGGTTTAGGGGTGGGCACGTCTGCCGTGATTGCAAAGTTAGCCGGGCAGGGGAATCAGGATAACGCCAGAGAAACAGGCTCCGGTGCAATAATGTTATCTTCATTATTAGTGGGCATTCTTGCGGTAATCGGCGGCTTTACCGTTGCGCCGGTTTTTTCTTTACTCGGCGCCACCGACAACCTGATGCCATTCATTCAGGATTATATGTATATCTGGTACTTTGCGTCGGTTTTCCTGGCTATTCCGATGGTGGGGAATAGTGTTCTGAGAGCCAGAGGCGATACCAAAACACCCAGCGTGATAATGGCTACCGGTGGAGGTATTAATGCGGTGCTCGATCCCATTCTTATTTTTGGGGTGGGGCCAATCCCTGCAATGGGAATTGGTGGTGCCGCGTTAGCTACTCTCATATCCTGGATCGTGTGTTCAGTATGGATATTGTATCTCCTGGCAAAACAACGGGGGTATATTTTACCGCGTTTGCTCACGCCCTCAGAGTTTATGGTTAGTAGCCGCTCCATTTTGCATATAGCGCTGCCTGCGGCGGGCGCGAATATGTTAACGCCCATTGCTGGCGCTATTCTGACGCGAGTCGTGTCTGGCTATGGTGAAGAAGCAGTTGCAGCCTGGGGGGTGGGAAGCCGGCTGGAATCGTTTACCACCATCGTGGTGCTGGCATTGTCGATGACGTTACCCCCTTTCGTAAGCCAGAATTTGGGCGCAAACAAATTTGACCGGGTAAAACAGGCATACTGGACGTCAGTAAAATTTGTGATGGGCTGGCAGTTGTTGCTGAGTATTGTGCTTTGGCTGCTGTCTGAAGTTATTGCGTCATTATTTGCTAAAGAGCAGGCGGTAGCAGATCTAATCCAATTATTCCTGCTTATTGTACCTTTTGGTTATGGATTACAAGGGATCATTATTCTCACCAACTCATCGTTAAATGCGTGTCACCTGCCCATGTCTGCATTAACGTTAAGTATCATCCGCTTATTTGTATTCTTCGTACCTATAACAGTAGCAATGGGCTGGGCATTTGGCCTAACCGGCATTTTTGCGGGCGCAGTGGCAGCTAACCTTTGCATGGCAATGGTGTCGATGTATTGGTTCCGCCGCTCTTTACGTGTTTTACAAACTCAAACTGATTAGCAGGTAACAGCATGACGAAAGGTTTTGAACTGGTATCCAAATATCAACCCGCTGGTGATCAGCCTAAGGCGATTGCATCCCTGGTAGACGGATTGGAGAGTGGTCTTGCCCACCAGACTCTGCTTGGGGTTACAGGGTCGGGTAAAACCTTCACCATGGCGAATATTATAAACCAGTTACAACGCCCAACTCTGGTATTGGCACACAATAAAACCCTGGCTGCCCAGTTATACGGCGAAATGAAAGAGTTCTTTCCCAATAATGCCGTAGAGTACTTTGTGTCTTACTACGATTATTATCAGCCTGAAGCTTATGTGCCCAGTACTGATACCTTTATTGAGAAAGATGCGTCAATAAACGATCATATCGAGCAAATGCGATTGTCGGCAACCAAAGCACTAATGGAACGCCGCGATGTTGTTATTGTGGCCAGCGTGTCGGCCATTTATGGTTTGGGCGATCCCGAATCTTACATGAAAATGCTGCTGCATTTGCGCCAGGGCGATACGATTAATCAGCGCGATATTTTGCGTCGCCTTGCAGAGCTACAATACAAGCGCAACGACCTGGCTTTTGAGCGTGGCACGTTTCGTGTGCGCGGTGATGTGATTGATATCTTCCCTGCGGACTCAGAAAAGCAGGCGGTACGGGTAGAATTGTTTGACGAAGAAATCGACCGTATTAGCTTGTTCGATCCGCTAACGGGTTCGATAGACAAAAATGTGGTGCGGGCAACGGTATTTCCTAAAACCCACTATGTAACGCCTCGGGAAAAAATTCTGGAGGCCATTGAAAGCATTAAAGTGGAACTGTCCGACCGCAAGAAACAATTGTTAAGTGTGAATAAGCTGCTGGAAGAACAGCGCATCAGTCAGCGAACACAGTTCGATATTGAAATGATGATGGAGCTGGGCTATTGCTCGGGTATTGAGAACTATTCGCGCTATTTGTCTGGCCGTGCGCCTGGTGAGCCGCCTCCAACATTACTGGATTATTTTCCGGCCGATGGCTTACTGTTTATCGACGAATCCCATGTTACCGTGTCGCAGATAGGTGCGATGTACAAGGGTGACCGTTCACGTAAAGAAACGCTGGTGGAATACGGTTTCCGCTTGCCCTCTGCGCTGGATAACCGGCCGCTCAAATTTGAAGAGTTTGAGCACATTTCACCGCAAACTATCTACGTATCTGCTACCCCGGGAAATTACGAGCTTGAAAAGTCTGACGGTGAAGTGGTGGAGCAGGTAGTGCGGCCCACAGGATTGTTGGATCCCGTACTTGAAGTTCGACCCGTAGCAACTCAGGTTGACGATGTGTTATCTGAAATACAATTGCGGGTTGCTGTAAACGAGCGGGTACTGATAACCACGCTTACCAAACGCATGGCAGAAGACCTCAGCGAGTACCTTAATGAGCACGGTGTGAAAGTGCGTTACCTGCACTCAGATATTGATACGGTTGAACGTATTGAGATCATCCGCGATCTTCGTATTGGCAAGTTTGATGTGCTGGTGGGGATTAACCTGTTACGGGAAGGTCTGGACATGCCAGAGGTCTCGTTAGTAGCCATTCTGGATGCCGATAAAGAAGGTTTCCTGCGTGCAGAGAAGTCGTTAATACAAACCATTGGCCGTGCCGCACGGCATATTAATGGTAAAGCCATTCTTTATGCTGATACCATTACTAAATCAATGCGCAAAGCCATTGACGAAACAGAACGCCGGCGCGCCAAGCAAATAGCGCACAATGAAGCGAATGGACTGACGCCACAAAGCCTGAATAAACCCATTACCGATATTATGGATTTGGGCGATTCTGTTGCGCCACAGGCAGGTAAAATTAAACTTCGCAAGGTGGCCGAATCCAAACAGGCCGCCAAAGCTGCCTCTGCTACCGAAATTATGGGCAGAATTGGTGAATTGGAAAAAGAGATGTTTGAGTACGCACGTGAGCTTGAGTTTGAAAAAGCAGCATCGTTGCGCGATGAAATTGAACAGCTTCGCAAGCAGGTAGTGTCGTTGTCTTAAGGGATTGTTTGGCAAAGGCATATACCCACAATTGAGAAATATTTAACATGACTAAAGCACAACAAAACAACCCGCTGCATGGCGTTACGCTGGAAAACATTGTTACCCGATTACAAGCCCATTACGGTTGGGATGGCCTGGCGGCAAGGGTGAATGTCAATTGCTTTAAGAGCGATCCGTCAGTTAAGTCATCGCTCAAATTTTTGCGTAAAACACAATGGGCGCGAGATAAGGTAGAACAGCTGTATATTGCCACGTTTGTTGAAACGTCACCCTGGCGGCAATAGGCGGGTTTTGTTTGGTTATTTGTTGAAATCAGGCTTACCAACAGCACTGATTTACAGCGAAGTATGTGAGTATTAAGTTGTACTGACTCATACACGAGCTAACAGTCTGGGATTTTGAGTTCAACCAAACCCGACAGTCTGCAATAAGTTAATGCCCGAAAAGAGCGAATAGCGGACATAAGCGGCGGTAAAGAATACTGAGTTCCAATCGTTCCTAACCAACACTCACCAAATTGTTTGTTGTCTGAAATTGGCCGTTGGTTACTTTACAGAAATCAGGTCGAAATTAAGTTAGCGCGAATGCATTTCTTGCTTAAATATCACTCAAAGTTGACGATGCACTATCAGTCACTGACTTTTAAAAAATACACATTCTACGTTATAGCACGGAAGCAATGTACAACAGACTACAACGCTCACTTTCTAAGTTTTTTGGTTTCGCATTTACGCTCTGTTTTTCGCTATCCGTGAATGCAAGTGATGAGAGCGACCTACCACCTGGATTTAGAACCAGACTGACTTTAGACCCAGTTCTCGGAGTCATTTACAGAGGGGGTAGAGATAATTCTTGGAGTGATGCTGATATTTATAATTCATTAAGTGGAACTCAAAATATATTAAAAAAATAGAGGTTCCGGTAACATGGGTGTGGCTAAATTTTGTCCAGATGCAATGGAATGTATTGGAGGATACGCATTTCTTAGTGCTTATGCTGCAAGTAAAAGAAGTAGTAAAAGTAATCCTGTTGAACAGTGAGCGCGGTCAATAAATTTATTTGCCCGTTCCTAAACAAGTTCTTTCGAGCTATTCAATGCTTTTTGATTACTTGAATTGGAACGGGGTTTAGATACTGCTTCAACGTTTCAATACCAGGCCGTCTGGTTTAAGCTCAATATAAGTGCTGTCACGGTGTGATAAAGCTGATCAGAATAGGTAACGTAGCCAGTGACATGATGGTTGAAAGTACTACAATACCAGCAACTTTTTCTGGCTTTTCAGTATACTTTAAAGCCAGTAAATAGTTTGACACTGCCGCAGGCATTGAGGCCTGTAGTATTACGACACCTTTCAAAATACCCTCTAAATCGAGCGCTTTTGCTGTTAAATAGCCGATAGTAAAACCAACAGTTAAGCGCAGTAGGCCAAGAAAAAAACTTCCTTTAACATCAGCTATACTAAGTTGTGTTAATGACACGCCAAGCGTAATTAACATCAGTGGAATCGTCATACCTGCTAATAAATCAACGGTATTCTGCAGCCCTAACGGTAATGTGCTATCTGTGGCAAACAACATGAGCACAACTACTGAACTATATACCAATGGTTGTTTGAACATATTTAACAGTGACTTTAAGAGATTGCCGCCCCAGGTGAGCATGGCAATACCCAGCGTGAAATTCAGCATCGCCAGGGTCCAAAAGTAGCCTAACGCTAATGCTAATCCACTTTGACCAAAAGCAAAAAGTGCCAAAGGAAGGCCCATATTCCCGTTATTACCAAATAGTAAGGGAGGGAGAATTTGCCTTATTGTTTGGCGTGAGTAATACAAAATAACAGAAATGACGATGGCGCTGAAAGTAAACACTGTAAAAGCAGCCAGGGAAACTTTCTGCAACAGTTGCAACTCAATATCCGCCTTACCCAATACTGAGACAACCAGGCAAGGTGCACCAATATTCATGACCATACGGGTAATAAAATCGGCGGGATAAGCATGACTGCTTCGTCCCCAGAATATACCAATACCTATACACACGAAAATAGGCGCAATGACGCTCAGAAGCTCAGTAATCATGACTACCCTTTATGTCTGTTGGCCTGAGAAGTTCTCTCAACATTATGATAATTGAGATAAAAGTTTATCCAGGGGCACAACGGAAGCGTATTTTAAGTTCAAATCGTGCAGATTGGCCTGATGGGCAGCTTGATTGCGATCGCCTACGGCTTCTTCAGGAATAATGACAGGATAATTTGATTGTAAGCCATCTATCGCCGTTGCCCTGACACAGCCGCTGGTGGTTAAGCCTGTAACGACTAAAGAGTCAGCTTCCATTGTTTTAAGGTCTTCTGTTAAAGATGTACCAAAAAAGGAACTTGCCCAACGTTTCTCAATGACTTTCTCAGTCGGTAACGGGGACAATCGGTGATCAACTTGAATCCATTCAGAGTCCGGAGTCAGAACGTTTAAATCAGGCAGCTTTGCCCTAAATACACTGGCTTGCGCTTCATTGTGGTAAACAACGGTGGTGAAAATGACCGGTAAGCTTTTTGCCCTGAAGCTTGCCAGCAGTTTTTGATTGGCAGCAATAACATCGGGGCAGTCACAGCCTAATGGACAAGCCGGATCCGTAAACCCTTTTACCAGGTCTACCAGTATTAGTGCTGGTCGTTTGCCAATCTGAACAGGTGTAGATTGTAGAGACATAAAAACTCCTGGAGCATGCTTGCGCATGCTCCATTTACATAGTTATTTAATGAATACAGGGGCCACGGGTGCGGGTAAACCCGTTTCTTTTTCGCAATTTGCGCGAAGCGTTTCGATGTCGTTACCGCCGTCAAAGAGGGGGAGTTCATCGGGTCTTTCACTAGCCATAGACGCACGTAATGCAGTTGTTGCTTCTACATCCACCTCGCCGTTACTGGTAATGATGACACCATAGTTTTTAGCACCTTCAATGGTAACTAAATTACGATCAACATCATCTTTCACTAATTGAGGGTCGCGTTTAAGCGGATCACCCCAACCAGCTCCACCCCAGGTATTGAAGTACAGCACATCACCGGCTTGTACTTTAATGCCTTCTTTTTTCGCGGGCAGCCATTCGACAGTGCCGTCTGAACGTACCATCTTCTTAGTGGAGCGGGCACCGGGTTTTCCTCCCAACACACCCCAGGGGTAAGTTAACCAGCGGTCATCGTGAATACCAATTTCACCATCACACAGGAAGTGATATGCCACACTCAGGCCGTTACCGCCGCGATGCAAACCAGCACCGCCTGAATCCGGGATGGTCTCGTAACGCTCAACACGCAGTGGGAAATACGATTCAATAAATTCGTTAGGGACGTTGGTGAAACCTGGCCATAAGGAATGACCGTCTGGTCCATCGCCCACAGGCCGACCCGGAATGCCGCCAAAGCCAATTTGGAACAATTGGAACCATTCGCCTTTGTCATCGTAACCTGAGTAGAACAGGTGCGGTGAATCAGAGAAGCCCGCTGCGTTGAGCAGTTGCTCTGGCGCGCCCATACCGAGCAAGGCACCAAGAATGTCAAAAATACGCCCAAGCGCGTGGGTACGACCAGATAAGGCTGCAGGATAATTTGGTTTTAACAGACTGCCCTGAGGAATGCGTACTTCAACCAGATCATAAAATCCGTCATTGAAGACAATTTGCGGGTCGACCACGTTAATGGTAAAAGAACCGAAGAACATTTTGAACATGTCTTCATTCATAAAGAAGTTAACCGAACTTTGCGCCTGAGGATCGGTGCCATCAAAGTCGAAAAAGACCTTGGACTCTTCGCGCCACATTTTGCATTGAATCTTATATGGACCCATGCCCATGCCATCATCACAAAGGTAATCGGTGAAGGTACGTGGCTCTTCTGGGATAAAATTGCGGATGATATGTTCCATAGCATCAAAGTTACGTTTTAACATGACGTCCATCGTAGTGTTAAACACATCGTCACCAAAACGTTCTGCAATTTCCACACAGCGACGCGAAGCGGTGTTACAGGCAGCAACCAAGGCGTTTAAGTCAAAGCGGTTCCACTGTGGTGTTCTTACATTGTGTAAAATAAGCTCCAGCAAATCGCTTTGTAACTGACCTTTCTTATACAGCTTGGTGGGGGGAATACGCACACCTTCCTGGAAGATGTTGGTTGCTTCAATCGGCATCGAACCCGGCACCATACCGCCATTGTCAGACATATGACCAAACATCGACGTCCAGGCAATTAGTCGCCCATCTTTAAATACCGGCACCAGTACAAGCCAGTCGGGTAGGTGAGAAACCGCTGCATTACACATATAAGGGTCGTTGGTAAGAATGATATCGCCTTCTTCAATATCGGCTTCATACACCTCTAAAAAAGGGCGGATAAAAGAACCAAACTGACCGACGACCATTTTGCCATCACGGTTTGCAATCATCGGAAAGCAATCGCCTTGCTCGCGGATCCCCGGTGACATGGCGGTTCTGAACAGTACCGCATCCATTTCTTCACGGGCATTGCGCAATGCGTTTTCAATAAGGTCGACCGTTACGCCAGGGACGTCAGGTGAGGTAAACGGTGTATTGTTTGTTTCAATAATTCTAGCTGACATGTGTCTCTCCTACTCAACAGGGGTGATCAATAAGTTACCAACGGCATCGGTTTTAGCCTGATGGTCTGGCAGAATGACCGTGGTTGAGTCCATTTCACTGATAATGGCAGGACCTACCACAATGAGGTTTTCGTGAAGCATTGCGCGATTGTAAATCACCGCGTCATGCCATTGGCCGCTGTAGTAAAAGCGCGTATCAGAAATCTTACAGTCTGCCAGGGTATTGGCGCTGTTGGCGTTGCTTACAATTTCCAATGACTGACTTTTCACTTTAGACACCGCACGGATCATGAGAATTTCGTGACCATCTTCCAGCTTGAAACTAAACAACTGTTCGTGTTCTTTATCGAACTGCTCAGTGAGTAGGCTAACGCCCTGCGATTGCAGTTCAGCTTCAGTAAAGTTGACTGTAATCTGGAACGCCTGACCCACATAACGCAGATCGGCCTGATAGGTTACTTCATGCTGCTCAACCGGAATATCATCTGCCAGTAAGGTTTCACTGGCTTTATCTTTCAGCGCTGTCAGATCGCTCAGAAGCGTGGCTTTATCCAGCGATGATGCCTGTGTCAGGTAAGTTCGCGATGCTTCATCCTGTACTTGCGTAGTCGCATCACCATAGGCGCACAGTACACCGGGGCCCGGCGGCACAATTACTGGCCAGGCGTTGGATAAAATCCCCAGTGCATTAGCATGTAGTGGACCGGCACCGCCAAAACCTACTAAGGCAAAGTTACGTGGGTCATAGCCTTGTTCAACAGAAACCAAACGCAGTGCGCCAAACATGGCTTCGTTAACAATCTCAATGATCCCTTCAGCAGCCGTCATAATGTCAATGCCCATGGCATCAGCTACTTTTTTAACTGCTTTTTCAGAGGCTTCGCGACTTATTGTCATCTTGCCGCCAAGTTGCGCATCGGAGGGCAGGTAACCCAACACCACGTTTGCATCACAGACTGTGGGTTCTTCACCACCTTTTAAATAACAGGCAGGGCCGGGCACCGCGCCAGCGGACTCAGGACCCACTCGCAACGCTTTGGTTAATTCGGGAACAAACGCAATTGAGCCACCACCAGCCCCAACCGTACGAATATCAACTGATGGAGCGCGCACACGCACATCACCCACGATAGTCTCGCGGCGCACCATGGCTTTAGCATCCTGAATCAACGCAACGTCTGTTGAGGTGCCGCCCATATCAAAGGTCAGAATATCGTTGTATCCGGCGCGACTACAAAAATAGGTTGCACCGGCAACGCCGCCAGCCGGGCCTGACATTAGCAGGTTAACCGGTGAGTCTGCGGCACTTCTTGTTGAGGCGAGGCCGCCATCAGAACGTAATATAGACAGTTGAACGTCTTTCCCCATTTTCTCTTCAAGAGACTGGCTCAGATTGTGTACATAGCGCGACACTTCAGGGCGAACAAAAGAATTCACTACCGTGGTTTCTGTGCGCTCATACTCCTGCATTTCCGGCACTACTTCACTGGATATGGAAATCGGAATCTCGGTAAAAATTTCCGCCGCAATGTCACGCGCCTGTTGTTCCTGGGCTGGGTTAATGTAAGAGTTGATAAAGCAAATAGTAAGTGCTTCCAACGACGTTTTTGCTTTCAGCCTGATAAGATCCTGACGCAACTTATCGGTATCCAGTTCAGTGACGATGTTACCTTTGGCATCAATACGGCCCGTTGCACCAATGGTATTAGTGAGCGGCGCCAACAATGGGCGTTTGACATAGTTAACCCAGCCACCCAGACCGCCAGGGCAATAAGAACGTGCTACCTGCAATATCTGTTCGTATCCTGCTGTGGTCACCAGACCAACATTAGCGCCTTTGCCGGTTAAAACCGCATTGGTTGCTACGGTTGTTCCGTGCATTACGCGTTTTATTTTCTTAGGATCAACGCCAGATTCCTCACAGATTCGATTTACCCCATTGAGAACACCAATAGAGGAGTCCTGCGGGGTTGAAGGTACCTTAGCGGTGAACTTCTCACCGGTTTCTTCGTTTATTAAAAGGAGGTCCGTGAAGGTTCCCCCTACATCTACACCTAATCGGTAAGCCATAATTGTCTCCTTGCCTCTGTGCTAATGCAGAGTGTTTTGGGTTATACCCGTTTCAAATAAAAGCGAATTACTTTCCTTCAAGCGTTGCCGTGAGGCATCGCTTTCATCGGTTATTTCATGCTCGTGCCTAAATTCGGGCACAGCAGTGCCCTCCGGTCTGAAATTGAGAATCAAACCGGTGATTTACAGTTTTTATAACGGCAATAACCGCAGGTGGTCAGGTAGTTAACGTGTTTGCGATAGCAATACGGTGCTATGCAGGTTGAACTACCTGACGCATTCGGTTACCGGCGTGGGACCTTAGATAGAAAGTCGTAAGCTTGGGTTATTTCTTCTAAAGGTTTGACTGGTTGATCAAACTCGAAATAAGCATGTTCAACGCCGGCTATTTGGCTGGCTTTTAATAAGCGCCCAAAGTCTTCAACGCCATGACCAGGCAAAACGATTTTTCCCTTTTTATCGTGGTCTTTAAGATGCACAAGGCGGTATCTGGTAGGGTATCGCTCAAGGTATTTCACAGGATCAACACCAGCAAAACTTGCCCACATGAAATCCATTTGAAGTTTCACATGGTCTGGGTTAGTTTCCTGCACCATCAGGTCGTATGCAGTGCTGTTATCAAGCGGCGCAAATTCATGATTATGGTTGTGCAGGGCAAACTTCATCCCTGCTTGCGCACAGAGTTCTCCGGCAAGATGAAACGCTTTGATGTGTTGTTTAACTTCGGCTAAACCATAGGATTCTTGCCAGTTAAGCTGCCAGACTATGTATTTTTGACCTAAAACTTGCGCGCGTTCTATAGCTTCGCTTACGAATGCGTCGACCCGGTTAAAATCAAATGCTGCGATGAATATCTTAATGATTTCATCCCAACTGATAAGGCCGCGGTTATACTTTGAGAACGATTCATATAAATTTCCAGGCATCAGATGCTGGGAATACGTTTTCAGGCCAAATTCGTCTAGTTGCGCTTTTAACTGAGTAGGTTCCAGGTTAAATGAGCCCATGGTCTCTACTTTGCGATATCCGATTTCAGATACTTTTTGTAAAGTGCCGCTAAAATCCGCATCCAGCAACTTCATGACGGTAAATAGTTGCAGGCCAGGTTTTGAATAGTATTCACGTCCTAAGGCCATTGAGGGGGCAGCGTAAGACGCCGCCGCCAAGCATGATAATGCCTTGATAAATTCTCGACGTTTCAAGGTTAACTCCTAACTCCAACGAACTAACTTACAAGTGGTCAGTCCGGTTGTTGGTTTAGGGGCATTAATTTATATGCGCGGTGCTGTTGCGGATGACAAGTTCATGACCCAATACGACTTCTCGTACTGAAGATGCCGGATCAATGTAATAATCTAACATCAACCGCATCGCTTGTTCGCCCACTAACGAAGAGGGAAGAGCGACAGAAGTAAGTCCTGGATTGGCATATTCTGCATAACGCAAATTATCCATTCCAGTAACGCTGACATCTTCAGGAACTCTAATTCCTGCTTTCGCCAGTGTATGAATGACTCCTATCGCCATTTCATCGTTTTCGCACAAGATGGCTGTAAATGGAATATCCAGAGATAACAGGTATTTGGT
This sequence comes from Aestuariibacter sp. GS-14, assembly GCF_006494365.1. GTDB lineage: Bacteria > Pseudomonadota > Gammaproteobacteria > Enterobacterales > Alteromonadaceae > Alteromonas > Alteromonas mangrovi. The sequence continues at coordinate 135,683 of NZ_VHIP01000001.1, read as the reverse complement.
TGCCTTAGCGCCCGACTCAAGGGTATAACCACCTTCAACAAAAAGTGTTTCGTTGATTATGATCCCTTGTCTTCTCAACCCCAACCGAAACCCTTTTTGGCGGTCTCTGCTCATTTGGAGTGAGGCTACACCACCTACACAGGCAACTTTGGTATGGCCCAGTTTAGCAATATGATCTGCTGCCAGTGCAGCAGCTTCGATATTGTCAAACCGTACGCGCGGTAATTGCGCGTTGCTATTATATTCACAAGCTAATATGACCGGTGTAGGTGACGTTTGCACATCTAAGTGCTTCACCGGGCCCGGGATATTCGTATCGAGAATAATCATGCCATCAGCCTGTTTACCTGCGACCATGGCGTAATGCCGGTCGAGTAGTTCCTGTTTACCTTCTGTAATACCAAGCATCACCTTGATGCCATTTTCACGCGCTATATTTTCAATGCCCTGTACAAATCCAGAAGTAAACGGGTTGGAAATATCTGGTACCGCCACGATGACTGAGTCAGAACGTTGTGTTCTTAAGCCACTTGCCAGCATGTTCGTTCTATAAGACAACGAGTCTACTGCTTCCATGACTTTCTTGGCAGTTTCGGGTTTTACCTTGTGCGGTTCTCTCAGGGTTCTGGAAACCGTCGCAATGGACACTCCCGCGTGTTCAGCTATATCCTTAATATTAGCCACCGGCTATTACCTGTTTTGTTGGAGATCTGCCTATGTTAATCATCCTGATTCAGAATAAAAAGCGCATATTTCAGATTTCCAACAAACGTTTACATTCTGGTATCTAAATTACTAAAATTAATACTCGTAGGTGACTTTTACGCCAAAGGTTCGTGGTGCTGCAAATTGCACAAGATATCCGCCAGCGTAGCCTGCTTCTTCCGACAATGTCAGAATTTTCTGATCCTCGATATTGCGGACATAGGCACTGTATTCAAAGGCCGAGCCGTCGATAGAGTACTTCAGAATAAGATCTGATTTTGTGTAAGCTTCCTGATATTCCGTAGCGATGTTTCGATAACTAAAGTAGTTTTCACCTTGGTATCGTGTTTGAAATTTTGCAGTCAACAGAGAGTTTTCAAACACGAAATCATGTGAATATCCAAAGGCCGCTGCAAAAGACGGAGCCTGTGGTAGTTCATTGCCGCTGTAATCGTTTTCAGAAGGACAGGTAGAAGAGCTAACTGTGCAAAAATCATCATACTCTGCTTTCAGCAAAGATAAGTTGAGTGTGACATTATCCTGCTTGGTAGGACGGTATTTCATGTCTAGCTCAGCACCATAAATGCTGGCTTCACCTGCGTTATATACCTGTGCTACGCCTGTGTCAGGGTTGGTCTGTTGCACCTGTAAGTCAGTGTAGTCATAGTAGAAAACACTTGAATTCAACTGCATGGTGTTATCGAGCAGGAAACTCTTAGAGCCGACTTCATAAGCCAAAATCTCTTCTGAGGTATATGATGAGGTATCTTTGAATCCACCCGCCTTGTAGCCACGGTCTATTTTGGCGTAAAAGAAGTGATCATCAGACTGTGTCCAGTTTAATCCCAGGTGCCAGGTAACTTCATCATCGGAAAATGCATTATCAACTTGTGAGAAAGTGCCCGTACCGACATCAGCCTGACCCGTTTGTGTTTTTTTATCATCGGTATAACGAATACCTGATTCGAACATTAGATCGTCCGTAATATCAAACGTAGACTGGAGGAAAACGGCCTTTGATTCAGAGGTTGTAACATAATCAAAGGTATAGATATCAAGAGGTTCATCGGCACCGACATCAAGTTGGAAATAAGCTGGTCCTTTGCCTTCTTGGTCAAAATAATATAATCCTGTTTGGAAGTTAAAAGGGCCATTTAAGTTAGACGTTAAACGAACTTCATGATTGACTGTGTCGACTTCTGAACCTTGTTTAAATCCCCAACCGGCGTTTGTTCCGCCGTCCTGGTCGTTATTGCGATCAAACTCCAGGTTCCGGTTACCACCTAAATAACTCACTGTATAGTCGTTAAGGTTATAGTTAAACTCCCAACGGAACGTTTGCGTTTTAATATTCAGGACGCCCTGATTATTGAGGTCCCATTTTTTATCGTCACCTAACTGCAAAGTACCATCACTATTGATGTCTTCATAGGAAATACCTTTGAGTACTGAGCCTGTGCCATCGACATCAACAAGTTCAGCAGTTAATAAGGCAGAAAAATCTTCACTTGGTTCGTATCTAACATGTATACGGCCGGCCATTTCTTGTTTTGCATCGCCGTTTTCAGCTAATCCGTTATCGCGATAGCCATCAGTGTCACGGAAGATACCTGCAACACGCACAGCAAGTTCATCATTAACGGGGATATTTGCCATTAACTCGGTATCAACGGTGTCATAATTACCAACATCAACACTTGCCCGGTATTCTTTGGCGAATGTTGGTTTTGCTGTAATCATGTTGACCGCGCCGGCTGTTGCATTTCTTCCATGCAGAGTGCCTTGAGGTCCGCGCAATACTTCCACTTGTTGGATATCAAAAATTGCCGCATTAAGGCCTTTGGAGTCCTGGAGGTAAAAGTTGTCAATACTGACCGCAACTGCAGGATCACCCGTTTCAGAGTAATCGCGGCTAGATACGCCACGTATGGTGATGAGGGTGTTGTCGTTATTCTGAGCAATGTTCAATGTTGGGGCGACGTTGGCTAAGTCGTTAAGCTCAGTTACGCCCGAGTCTTTCAACGCTTTATCATCGAGTACCACCATAGCGATACCTGTGGTTTGCTCTTCGGTAGCTCGCTTTGTCGCGGTAACCTGAATTTTCTCAATAGTCCCATTATCTTCTTTCGGCATTTCAGTCGTTTGTGACTGGGCTGCGTGAGGAAGTAGTGCTAGGGATATAGCTACTGCTAGCGTCGACATTTGTCGGTTGACATTAATGAACATAGTTTCTAACTCCACTTGGTTATTTATGATAACGTTTACATAATATCATTCAAAAATAAAACCATTTTTATCTTATGCTGAAGATAATTTTTAAATTTAATATAAAACAATGATTTAAGTTTTTATGGTTGTTTTTGTTATATATCTAGTTTTGTTGGAAATTGATTTTTAGCGAGTGTTTTTGTTTGATTTTAGTGCAATTGCACTGTTTTGATGCGTCAATGTAAAGCTTTACATTTATCTCTAAATTAAGTAAAAGTAAAAAAATCATTTTGGCAAAGAAGTGGGTTTACAGTTATGCAAAACGCGAAATTACTTCAGCGACGCACGCTGGTAAAGCTATTAGCAGCGCTGCCGCTGGTGGTATCCATGGATACTTTTAGCGTGGTTGAAAAAAATGAAAATGATGCGTTTATATGTTGTGTCGCCGAAGCGCTGATCCCCGGGGCGCTTAAAATACAACCATCGAAGTTGCTCAAGGATTTAGTCAAAGTAGGGTGGCTCGGTCTAACGGAGAATTCTATTGCTGTGGTTAAACACAGTTTGGATTCATTTAAAGGCAACAAATATTCTGAGCTGACACTGGCACAACAGCGTGCTGTTTTGTCTGAGTTTGATGAGTGCTGTTACAACAGCCCTGATAAGCTTGAGTCCCAACACTGGCTTCTTTTAAAAAACGGTTTGCTGAGTCTGTATTTCAGTTCTGAGATTGGAGCTTCAGGAACTTTGTCCTATCACCCCGTACCTGGGCAATGGCGTCCGGATATCTCAATAGCCGAAGCAACGCCGGCGATGTATAACGATTGGTTAGCAGTGTGGTTCACATGAAAAATGATTACGACGCAATTGTAGTAGGTTCTGGTATTTCTGGTGGCTGGGCAGCCAAAGAATTAACCGAGCGAGGACTTACTGTATTGATGGTTGAACGCGGTCCTGCTGTTGAGCATCGCGTTGATTACAAAAATGAAATGAAGTCGCCGTGGGAAATGCCCTTTAAAGGCTTTAATAATCCTGAAATGCTGGCAGCAGATTATGCCGTTCAAAGCAAAGGTACTAACTTTGATGAATGGTCAATGCATCATTTTGTTAAAGATTCTGACCATCCCTATCAAACAACGTTAGAAAAGCCATTTCAGTGGCGCAGAGGCTATCAGCTTGGCGGTCGGTCTTTAACCTGGGGCAGGCAATGTTACCGATGGAGCGATATTGATTTCTCGGCTAATGCTAAAGACGGATATGGCACTGATTGGCCTGTACGATATGCAGATCTCAAGCCCTGGTATGATCATGTTGAATCTTTCATTGGCGTTAACGGAACAAAGGAAGAGTTGATACAACTCCCTGACGGTATTTTCCAACCGCATATGCCGTTGAGTGCGATTGAACAGCTATTGGCAGACAGAATTGCAAGTTCCTATGACGATCGGCGGTTGATTCCTGGTCGCTCCGCTAATCTCACGCTTCCAAAAGAGGGGCGGGCACCTTGCCAGTATCGCTATATCTGTCATCGGGGCTGTAGTTTTGGCGCTTATTTTTCAACGCAAAGTTCTACCTTGCCGGCTGCACGAAAAACCGGTCGACTCACGTTATTGACTGATACGATTGTCGAAAAGGTAAATTATGACCCAACAGCAAAAAAGGTGTCGGGTATATCATGTATTAACGCCATTACTGGTAAACGAGAGCAATTTACTTCAAAAATCGTATTTTTGAATGCGTCGGCGTTTAACAGTGTTGGCATTCTTTTGCGTTCCCAAAATGACACTTTCCCAAACGGTCTGGCAAATTCCAGCGGCACGTTGGGCAAATATATTATGGACCATGCGACAACATTGTCTGTCGCTGCAAGTATCGATGAACTGAACGATCGCAGCTATTTTGGTAATCGTCCTTCTAATTTTATTATTCCCAGATTCAGAAATATCAATACGGCGTCAGAACAGTTTCTTCGTGGTTACAGTTACCAGGGGGTTGGATTCAGAGCTAACTGGAAACGCGGTGCCCATGAAGCCGGTACCGGCGAAAAACTAAAGAATAAGCTGTCGAAGCAAGGTGAATGGCGTCTACTAATGGTTGCTTTTGCGGAAAGTCTTCCGGTAGCCAGTAATCGTATTCGTCTTGCTGATAAGAAGGATAAATGGGGGTTGCCACTCCTTGATATTTCACTCAAACACGGCGACAACGAACATAAACTTCTTAAGGATGCCGCACAGCAAGCACGTGCAATGCTTGGCCTGACGAAAAGCGAGATACTGGCCTCTTTTGATGAACCGGAAAATGCGGGCAGCGCGGTTCATGAGATGGGAGGCGCACGAATGGGTAGCGATGCGCGCACCTCCGTGGTGAATAAATGGAATCAAACCCACGATATCCCCAATTTATTTATAACCGATGGCGCAGCAATGAGCTCGTCAGCCAACCAAAACCCGTCTTTAACTTATATGGCATTTACCGCCAGAGCGGCTGCCTATGCAGCGAATAAAGTCAAAAACGGACAGTTGTAATGATTAGATTAACCCTTGTTATTAAAAATTAGAGATCACCATGAGTAAACCTTTAAATGGCATTAAAATTCTCGACCTGACGCATATGCTATCGGGCCCTTACTGCGGCATGATTCTGGCTGATTTAGGTGCCGAAACGATTAAAGTAGAGCCGCCTCAGGGCGAAGGTACACGAAAGTTACTGGCAACTGATCCGAAAAACTCTCTGGATGGGATGGGGGCCTACTTCATAACGCTAAACAGAAACAAGCAAAGTGTCTGTATTGATTTAAAGTTTGAAGACGGACTGGCAGTATTTTACGAACTGGTAAAAGCTGCAGATGTGGTGGTCAACAACTTTGGTGCGGGCGTTCCAGCTAAGTTAAAAATTGACCACGAGCATTTGAAAGCCATTAATCCTCGCATTATTTGTTGCTCTATTACCGGGTTTGGCAGCAATGGACCAAACTTTAAACGGCCGGCTTTTGATCAGGTGGCGCAGGCGACCGGTGGTGGTATGTCGATTACCGGGATGGATCCGGAAAGCCCGGTTAGGGCCGGTATTCCTATTGGCGATCTTGGCGGTGGTATGTTTGCGGTGATGGGGATCCAAGCCGCTTTGCTAGAGCGGGAACGTAGTGGTCTTGGTCAGGATATTGATATATCGATGCTGGATTGTCAGATATCGCTACTCAATTATATGGCTACTATGTATTTCCTGTCAGGAGAAAACCCCGAGCCCATTGGTAACTCGCATTTTGTTCATGTGCCATATAACACCTTTAAAACCGCAGATGGCTTTGTAGTGATCGCGGTGATTACCGATAATTTTTGGCAAAACCTGAAAGGCGTCGTCAATATTCCTGAATTAGACATTCCGGAACTCGATGGTCAGCCGGGCCGCTGGGCACAGCGGGACTTTATTGAAAATAAGCTCAATGATGTTCTGTCACAGAAAGCCACCGCTTACTGGATTGAAAAGCTTGAAAAAGCAAGGATCCCATGTGCCCCTGTTAATAAATTCTCTGATGCGTTGTCCGACGCGCAGGTTCTGCACCGCAATATGGTGGTAGAACTCACATCTTCGAAGGGCAATGTGACAAAAGGGCCTGGAAATCCGATCAAATTTTCCCGTACCAACGAAGAATCCTTCAGTGCCGCGCCTGAGGTAGGCGAGCATACCGAGGAAGTCCTGATGCGAGTTGCTGGCTTATCTAAAGAGCAAGTTGCCACGTTGCGTGAAATCGGAGCAATTCGATGACGACCAGGGAAATTATTACGATTAACGACGTAGGGCCACGTGATGGGCTCCAAAATCAGACGAAACACTTGTCAGTTGATGAACGCTTGTTACTCATTAACGCTTTAGTTGATGCGGGATTACCTGCAATTGAGGTGGGCGCTTTTGTTTCACCCAAAGCGGTTCCCGCAATGGCTGGAACCGACGAAGTGTTTCAGCAATTGGATCATTCCGATGGTGTGGTTTATTCCGCGTTAATTCCAAATGCAAAGGGTTTTAAGCATGGAGCAGATCTCAATGTTCCCTTAATGTCGTTAGTATTGGCTGCCAGTTCAACGATGAACGAAAAAAATATTCGCATGACGACGGCGTATGCCCTTGAGATGGCACAGTCTGTTCTCGAACTCTCAAAAGAGAGAGCGTCGGCGGTACAAGCCTATGTCGCTACGGCGTGGGAATGTCCATTTGAAGGCCGTGTATCGGGAGATGAGGTATTGCGATTAAGTGCCTTACTTCTGGAAGGCGGGGCAAGCAAAATTGTGATTGCAGACACAATTGGCGCAGCAGATCCTGATGCAGTGTATAAGTTAATGAGACGGCTGGCGAATGAGGTCGGTGCTTATAATTTGTCGTGTCATTTTCATGATACCCGAGGTATGGGCGTAGCAAATGTTTATGCCGCTATTGAGGCGGGGATACGCCAGTTTGATGCTTCAATAGGTGGTTTGGGAGGATGTCCTTTTGCGCCCGGCGCGACGGGTAATGTTGCTACAGAAGATGTCGTTTTATTAGTGGAACAGATGGGATATCAGACAGGAATAGATATGCCCGCGCTATTGAAAGCCTCTGATCTTGTTTCTGTGCTAACCGGCAATTCTCCCGGAGGACGCGCCAAGCCTTGGCTTAAGAAAAATCACAGCATCGCATTATAGACGACTAATTGAATACAAAAGAGTACCAGAAAGATGAGTAAGACACTGTACGATAAATTGTGGGATGCACATTTCATCACGGATATCGATGGTGATGGATTGTTGTATATTGACCGACACCTCATCCATGAAGTGACATCGCCGCAAGCCTTTGATGGACTTGCCCAAAAAGGACGCAAGGTAGCAAGACCCGAAAAAACCATTGCTACCATGGATCACAGTATTTCAACACGCTCGCTTTCTCTGGATGCATGTGGTCCAAAGAACGCTCAGCAACTGAGAACCTTGGCAAAAAATTGTAATGAACACGGCATTGTATTGTATCCGGTAGGTCATGAAAGTCAGGGTATTGTGCATGTAATGGCCCCCGAAATGGGATTAATTCATCCCGGTATGACAGTGGTATGCGGTGACTCTCATACCGCCACACATGGTGCCTTTGGAGCGTTAGCATTTGGTATAGGCACTTCGGACGTCGAGCATGTGTTGGCTACCCAAACTATTCGTCAGTCGAAAGCTAAAAGTATGAAAGTGGTGTTTAACGGTCAATTGTCTAAAGGCGTCACTGCTAAGGACCTGATCCTGGCGCTTATCGGAGCGATTGGCTCAGCTGGTGCTACAGGCTATGTGATCGAATATACCGGTGATGCGGTGCAGTCGCTGTCGATGGAAGGCAGGATGACAATGTGTAATATGAGCATTGAGGCCGGAGCAAAAGCAGGCATGATTGCACCGGATGAGACTACCTTTGAGTACCTGGCTGGTAAAGCGAATGCACCGACCGGTGCAGACTTTGAACGAGCTAAGGCCTACTGGCGTTCACTGCAGTCTGATGCTGACGCAAGCTTTGATAAAGTTGTTACGATTGAGGTCTCTGACCTTGCCCCACAACTAACCTGGGGGACGAATCCCGGTCAAGTAATCGGTGTCGATGGAGCAGTCCCAAATCCATCTTCTGCAATGGATGACACGCTTCGGATATCGAACGATAAAGCTCTTCAATATATGGGTCTGACGCCTGATACTCTGGCCACCGATATTTCGGTCTCTCACGTTTTTATTGGCTCTTGTACCAATAGTCGGATAGAGGATTTACGAGAAGCAGCCTTGGTCGTAAAGGGGAAAGTAGTGTCCTCAGCAGTAACAGCTATTGTTGTACCGGGTTCTAATCGCGTAAAGGTACAAGCTGAACAGGAAGGCCTCGATCAGATTTTTATTAACGCTGGATTTGAATGGCGCTTACCCGGTTGTTCCATGTGTTTGGGCATGAACGACGATTTACTGCAAGACGGCGATCGATGCGCCTCTACCAGCAACCGAAACTTTGAAGGTCGTCAGGGCAGGGGGGCTCGAACTCATTTGGTCAGTCCGGCTATGGCTGCCGCTGCCGCTGTTTACGGAAAATTTGTTGATGTTCGTCAGTTACCGGTAGGAGAGTCGATATGAAGGCAATCACTGTAGTTAGTGCGAAAGCAATTCCACTATTAGAAGATAATATTGATACCGATCAGTTACTTCCTAAGCAGTTTTTAACTGAAATCTCCCGCCAGGGATTTGGAAAACACTTACTGCATGACTGGCGATATCTTGATAGCGAGGAATCGGTGCCGAATCCCGATTGTGTGCTTAATCAGGCGCAGTATCGAGGGGCGGAGATTTTAGTCACCGGCGATAATTTTGGTTGCGGTTCCAGTCGCGAACATGCGCCTTGGGCGATTGCTGATTTCGGGATTCGCATTATTGTGGCTAAAAGTTTTGCCGACATATTCAGGGCAAATTGCCTGAATAATCAAATTCTACCTGTAACGTTGCCTGCAGCTGCAATCGACGAGATTGGTGACCTGGTCTCGCGTATGCCTGATACGTTACTCAAACTAGACTTACCTGAACAGGTGCTGCATGTTGGAAGTAAGTCATATACCTTCGATATAGAAAGTCATCATAAGAATAATCTGATTGGAGGTGTCGATAAAATTGGTCGTACCTTACTTGAAATTAATCTGATTCAGGAGTTTGAGTCAAGGTCACAGAATATTTTCTGATTCACCTTTGTCAATGGACACCATCATCAATTAATCATTTCTAAAAGGTCAATATTAAGATGTCTTCACTTTTTAAAAAAATCTCGTATGCAGTGGGTTTTATGCTGTTCATAAATGCCACTATCGTCTCAGCAGAGTCAACAGACGGTGCCAGAAACATTATTTTTGTGTTGGTCGATGACCTCAGGTTTGACGGTATGGGATTCTTACAGGACGAGCTTGAAACTCCCAACATAGATGAGCTCGCTGAAAGTGGCGTCTATTTTCCAAATGCAGTTGTTACATCTTCACTTTGTTCGCCTAGTCGGGCAACTATTCTAACGGGGATGACAGCACGAAATCATAAGATTGTAGACAACAATAACTCCTCAGAAGAAGGGTTGGTGTTTTTCCCAAAATACTTGCAGGGTGCGGGTTATCAAACTGGCTTTTTTGGGAAGTGGCATATGGGTGAGCATTCGGATATGCCAAGAGAGGGATTTGATAAGTGGGTGAGTTTTCCGGGGCAGGGCGCTTACTATCCCAGCGATTATATTCCGCCCCATTTACAAGAACAGGGTGTGGTAAATCAGTTGAATGTAGATGGTCAACATGTTGACCAGAAAGGTTACATAACGGATGAACTCACTGGCTATGCATTGAACTGGCTGGAAAGCGGTATTGATAAATCAAAGCCATTTTTTTTGTATTTAAGTCATAAGGCTGTTCACTCAGATCCTTTACCTGCTGAGAGGCACAAAGGTCAGTATGATAATGTAAATTTCAAACTACCAGACTCTGCTGAAGTGACAGAAGAGGACGCCAAGAATAAGCCGATGTGGGTTCATAATCAGCGTAACAGCTGGCATGGCAATGATTTTATTTTTGCCACTGACTTAACCATGAAAGAGTATATTAAACATTACTATGAAACATTGTCAGCCGTTGACGAAAGTTTAGGTGAATTGATGAATTATCTTAGAAAAAACGATCTCATCGACAACACAATGGTTGTATTTTACAGTGATAACGGCTTTTTAATTGGTGATCATGGTCTGATAGACAAACGCAATGCTTATGAAGGTTCAGTACGAGTGCCGCTTGTAATCAGCGCTCCCGGACTACTCCCGAAAGGGGAAATTAAAAATACGGTAGTAAGAAATTTAGATTTAGCGCCGACTTTTCTGGATTTAGCAGGCGTGGCATCTCCTGTGCAATTTGAAGGTAAAAGTTTTTTACCGGTAGCATCGGGTAAAGTCAATGAAGAAAACTGGGATACTCCCGATTTTGTCTACGAGTATTATTGGGAATGGTCGTTCCCGTCTACACCAACCACTTTTGCTATTCGTAGAGATAATTTGAAGTATATTCAATATCACGGAGTTTGGGATATCGAAGAACTTTATGATTTGGATTCAGACCCAAATGAAATGCGTAATCTGATCAGAGATCCCAAATATGCGTCACAACTTTTACCCCTGCGCAAGGCGCTTTATAATGCCCTCAGGCCGGCAGATGGGAGCAAACCGTCAGTACCGTTTAATGCAAAGCTGGCTGAGGGGATGAATCTACGCAATAAGGATGGCCTTAAAGCTGCGCCATTTCCCGAATGGTGGCTGGTTGAACCTAATCGAACCGATGTCTATATGGGAGTATTTCCTGATACACCGCTCAAGTTGGAAAAGCAGCGAAAAGGTGAGTTTTACTTCCCCTATATGGAGAATACGGATAAAGCTGTAAAACACTAATGCATTCCATGGCGAGAGTGAATCAACAATGATGTACTTACTATCAGGCACAATTCCCACAAAACTCAGGTGTTGAGTCCCACGTCTGTAAAAGTCCGCTACTCACACTAAAGCAGCCATCGGCACTTGAAGTGCCCTACGGCTGCTTTTTACCAATAGCTGAAATGTCAGAATTTATAGAGTTCTTTATTTGTACTTCGTCAGGTCAGAACTTATCCAATTAAGTGCTACTTTGAATGAACAGCCTGCGCAATCATCGGTACATACTCAGCAAACCACTGATTAGCCTGCTCATCAAACGCTGCCTCTTTGCCATCCAACTAATAAGCGTTATTCAATTTGCCATCGATAGTTTGAATAACCAGCGTGTATTCGTGGTCTTCCTGAACTCTCAGCTCGATTACCGTGTTATCGGGCAAGCTTACAATGGCCGGTTACGTCTCATTTAGCTAAATGCGTTGCTTGTGCTGCAGTATGGGCGCCTGTCTATGCAGCTGTATATTTAAGTTCACCGTTTCCTAGCAGTGTCCGGGTATTACTCATGCACTCATTAAAACCAGTATTGCCGCAATGAGAGTGGGAATACGCATGCTGCTAAAACAAAATGAGTTGCCTGATTTTGTAACATTATTGCGGCTCTTTATACGTTTGTCTGCGTTAATGTGTGACGACTTTTTACTACGCTGAGCTAAGTGGAACAAAAATTTACAAAAATTCTGTTCAAATTGTGATTGTAAATGTTGGTTTCTCTGCCTATTATGGTTTGAGTATCAATAACTATACCTAAAACAAAAGATGGTGCGACCATGCTAAATCGATTGCAAGAGTCAGATATTAAGCTGCTGCGGGTGTTTTACGCCGTAGCGAGTTGTAATGGATTTACCGCTGCTGAGCCGGTGTTACGTATGCAACGCCCTAACATCAGTGCGGCAATTAAAAAGCTGGAAGAACGACTGGATTTGGTATTGTGTCACCGAGGTCGTGGTGGCTTTCAAATGACCAAAGAAGGCGAAGTGGTATTTCAGGAAACCAAGCGCATCTTTAATGCGTTCGATAACTTCGTGTTCAATCTGAAGTCGCTGCACGACGATTACTCAGGTCACATTACGCTGGTACTGATGGCAGGCTTGCCTTTGTCAATTCACTTGGCTGTGAGTCGTGCCGTAAAAAGCACCATGAAAAAGTTTGATGATATTCACGTGAATATTCAAACCCGCTTGTACAACGAAGTAGAGCACGTGGCGCTTTCAGGTGAATGCCACCTGGTTGTATCTACTTATGATATGGTGAAGCCGGAATCGGTCACTTTCCATACCATTGGTACGTCCTGTAAGGGGCGCTTGTACTGTGCGCCATCACATCCGCTGGCCAAGTTCCGCGACGTAGATAAACTGCCCGACAATGTTCGGATTGAAAATTATCCAGCAATTGGGATCTCCGGTTTGTCTTCGGCTAACTACATCGACGGCGACAGTCGCCTGGCAATTCAAACCTTTTCCGATTCATTCGACGCCGCTATGTCTGCCATGATGACGGGCGAGTACATTGCTATTCTGCCTGATTACATGGCAAAAGAGCAGGGCGTAGCACTGGGACTGGTGCCCATTGCTAACGGTAAAATGTTTAACTTTAGCCACGAATTATTTGTAATGAACGGCAAAAATACCCGACTCAACCCTGTGCTGCGTTATTGCATTAAAGAACTGAGCCACTTTATTACCGAAAGTCAAAAGTAGCCTGTTATCAGGCTACTGCCACGGCAGCATTGTTGTAATTTCCTGTTGGCAGTGGTTAAGGGTTATGTCACCGCCAGCAAAGCCGAATTACCATTTATCCGCACTGACGGGTCAGCTAACCAGGTATGGTAGCAGTGTGGAGCAATAACTGCCCCATCACTCCATACTACCTGGCCAGTCTTTTATTGTTATTAACTTTCGTACTGAAGTGGGTCGGTAGCATTGTTGTCACGGAATGCTTCAAGACGTTCCTGACAGGCGCCGCATTTTCCACAGGCCAGTTCACGTCCGTTGTAACAGGTCCAGCTTTTGTTGTAATCCAGCCCCATACGCAGACCATCCGTTAAAATTGCCGTCTTACTGACTTTCAGGTAAGGCGTAACAATTTCAATGGCCTCGTAGTTGGCAATGGCGCAAACCGCATTCATTTTCTCGACAAATTCCGGGCGACAATCGGGGTAAATGGCGTGATCGCCAGTATGGGCGCCGTAATATACCTTGTTGGCATCCATACTTACCGCATAACCAACCGCAAGCGAAAGCAGGATCATATTGCGGTTTGGCACTACAGTTTGCTTCATGCTGGGCTCGGCGTAATGGCCTTCCGGCACATCGATATCGTCGGTTAATGCCGAACCGCCAACCAAACTATTAATTGCGGAGATGTCTACAATTTTGTGGGAAATACCCAGCTCTTTGCAGACGTTGGCCGCATAATCGAGTTCTTTTTTATGGCGTTGGCCATAGTCAAACGACAGGGCATAAGGGGTTTTGCCCTCTTCGATAGCTTTATTCAGCACGGTAAAACTGTCCATGCCACCGGAATAGATCACAATCACTTTTTCAGACATAACGGAGTATAATTATAGAAATCATAACGGAATTTTAAGCTATCCCTGCTAAAATCCCAACTACCAAGACGACAGGAATACAGATTTGACAGATCAGGTACTCAATATTAACGAAATGTTCGAAACCATTCAGGGCGAAGGGGTGTACACCGGCGTACCTGCAATCTTTGTGCGCTTGCAAGGATGTCCGGTTGGTTGTCCCTGGTGCGATACCAAACATACCTGGGTACTCGATGAAAACCTGATTGACAGCGTAGATGCAGTGATCAGGAAAAGCGAAGAGTCAGAACGTTTCTTTGGTATCTCCGATTTAGGTTTGCTGGCTTTGTTTGAACAACAGGGGTATCACGCCAAACACGTTGTGATCACCGGTGGCGAGCCCTGTATGTACGATCTCACCGGGTTAACTACGTTGTTGCATGAGCGCGGTTATACGTCGCAAATTGAAACCAGTGGCACGTTTGAAGTGAAGTGCGCGCCGCAAACCTGGGTAACGGTATCGCCTAAGGTCAACATGAAAGGCGGCTATGAAGTGCTAACCAGCGCCCTTCAACGCGCTAATGAGATAAAGCATCCTATTGCAATGCAAAAGCACATTGATGAGCTGGATGCGTTGCTAAAGAATATCGAGCTTGGCAACAAAGTAGTGTGTTTACAGCCAATCAGTCAGCAGGCCAGGGCAACTGAGCTGGCAATTAAAACCTGTATCGAGCGCAACTGGCGTTTGTCGCTGCAAACCCATAAATATCTGGGAATTGCCTGAATGTTTGGTACGCTGTGGAACAGGGTTGTTAATCGGGTACAGGGTATGAACTTGAAATCAGTAGCGCTAGGGCTGTTCACTGCCGGGGCTATGTTGTGGCCTGCGTGGGTGTCGGCTGCCAACTGGTCAATTCACTACCCGCGGCCAATCGATGAAAACGATCAGCGACACGAATACCCTCTAACGTTGCTTAAACTGGCGCTAAGTAAAACCGGTGTGCGCTATACACTTACGCCTTCTGAAAGGATCTTGTTGCAAGGCAAGTCCATTCGGCAGTTAAAAGAAAACCGCGAAATCAATATCTTGTGGGTAATGACCGATGCCCAGCGGGAAAAGGAATTGTTGCCTATTCGCATTCCTATCCACAAAGGTCTCATAGGCTGGCGGGTGTTTTTAATTAACCAAAGCATGATCGACCGATTTGATCAGGTAACCGATTTTCAGTCACTTACCAAGTTTACACCTTTACAGGGAGCGGAATGGCCAGACACCAAAATACTGCAATCTAACGGGTTTAACGTGCAAACAGTCAGTGACTTTCCTGAGGCATTTAGCAGACTGGCAATGCATCAGGGCGATTTCTTTCCACGTGCTATCAGTGAAGTATTGGGGGAGTTGAGTTATTCGTCGTTAGATCCCGACATCGTTTTAGAGAAAAATCTGATTATTCATTATCCAACGGCAATGTACTTTTTCGTTAACCGCTCCAATCCTACAATGGCCCGGTTAATCGAAACAGGACTGAGACGTGCGCTGGAAGATGGCTCATTTGATAATATATTTGTGAGCCACCATCGCGAGGCACTGCTAAAAATGGACATTGGTAATCGCAAGATCTTTCATCTGGAGAATCCATTATTGCCACCGGGCACACCATTGGATGATGAGGCATTGTGGTTCGACCCTGAAAAGCATACGCCGGAAGCCAATCAGTAACAAAAATTAAGCAAAAAAAACCAGCGAATTCGCTGGTTTTTTTGTATTTGATAAAGCTTACGCTTTACCGTGAACGTCTTTCATAGAGCGGCCTGACGGATCGGCGTTGTTCTTGAAGCTTGCATCCCATTCCAGTGCTTCCACTGTGCTACACGCAATGGATTTACCGCCCGGTACACAGCGCGCTGCTGTTTCTTGCGGGAAGTAACCTTCAAAGATGGTGCGGTAGTAATAGCCTTCTTTGGTATCAGGCGTATTGATTGGGAAGCGGAACTCAGCCGAGGCCAACTGTTGATCGCTTACTTCCTTCGCAACGAAGTCTTTAATCGAATCAATCCAAGAGTAACCTACGCCGTCACCAAACTGTTCTTTTTGGCGCCACAGTACTTCAGGCGGTAGTGTGTCACCATTGTCGAACGCAGCACGTAAAATGTGTTTTTCCATTTTGCCGTTGCCACACATTTTATCTTTTGGATTCAGGCGCATTGCCACGTCCATGAACTCTTTGTCCAGGAACGGAACACGTGCTTCCACACCCCATGCCGACGTAGCCTTGTTGGCGCGCGCGCAGTCAAACATGTGCAGGCGATCCAATTTGCGTACTGTTTCTTCATGGAATTCTTTGGCGTTTGGCGCTTTGTGGAAATACAAATAACCACCAAAGATTTCATCTGAACCTTCGCCTGACAGTACCATTTTGATACCCATAGCTTTGATTTTACGGGTCATCAGATACATTGGGGTAGCGGCACGAATGGTGGTTGTGTCGTAAGTTTCCAGGTGATAAATAACATCGCGAATCGCATCCAGACCTTCCTGAATGGTGAAGTGAATTTCGTGATGCACTGTGCCAATCATGTCTGCCACTTTCTTGGCAGCAATCAAATCCGGCGCGCCTTCAAGGCCTACCGCAAATGAGTGTAAACGCGGCCACCAGGCGTCAGATCTGTCTTCGTCTTCTACGCGTTTGGCAACGTATTTAGCCGCTACGGCCGACACCAGTGAGGAGTCCAGACCACCGGATAGCAATACCGCGTAAGGTACGTCTGACATCAGGTGAGACTTAACTGCTTTTTCAAACGCCTTGCGCAACTCATCAATGTTTGATTCGTTGTCTTTAACGGCGTCGTACTGCATCCAGTCGCGTTTGTAATACTTCACTAATTCACCGGTTTTGCTCCACATATAGTGGCCCGGAGGAAATTCACTGATAGTTTTACATACAGGCGCCAGGGCTTTCATTTCTGACGCTACATAGAAATTACCGTGCTCATCGTAACCGGTGTACAGCGGAATAATACCAATATGATCACGGGCAATCAGATAGGAATCCTGCGCTTCGTCGTAAAGAACGAAGGCAAACATGCCTTGTAAATCGTCAATAAACTCTGCACCGCGTTGCTGGAATAAAGGAAGGATTACTTCACAGTCAGAACGGGTTTTAAAGTTATACGGGGTAGCCAGTTCTTTGGCCAACTGCTTGTGGTTGTAGATTTCACCGTTAACAGCCAGAATTTGCTGACCATTATCGCTGATAAGCGGTTGTGCACCAGTGTCGACATCGACGATAGCTAAACGCTCGTGACATAAGATGGTATTGTCATTATTCCAGATACCCGACCAGTCAGGGCCACGGTGACGCAGCGTTTTGGTTAATTCAAGTGCTTGGGTTCTGAGTTCAGACACATCGGTTTTGATATCTAAGATACCGAAAATACCACACATAGGAAGCGTTCTCTCTTGTCACATAGTTAAAGGATAATGTTTTCTGTCGGTGCTCGATTTGATATACAGCGGTGGATTATTTTTTTGCAGGATAAACCTTTTCACTCGCGAGTACTGAATGTGCCAGCATGAGTAAAAAATGCAAGCTTAATCTTTGATTAATTCGCTATTAAGTATAAAAAAAGCGGCTGGAACGCCCCGCTAGTAGCATTGGAGCATGAATGTAGCAGGGATGTAGCAAGATCAAGGCAGGAGAGCGGCTATTCCCGCAGTGGGGAATAACCGCATAACGTACATTAAGGACGCTGAAACTCGCTGGATTCACTCCAGGTTGGCCACGCCGCTTTATTGGCTACCATGTAGCCCACTTCCATGAGCAACTGGGTATCCTGAGAGATACCGCTTAAATCCCAGCCATCGCGGAATTTGTCACATACCTGGTGATAGCAACCGGTTACCACTACTTTCATGTGTTTGCGGTATTGTGCCGTAGCTTCGTCAAACGGGTCGTTTCCGCCCTTGGCATATAATGCGGGTACGCCGGCTTTAGCAAAACTGAAGTGGTCAGAGCGATAGTAGTAACCCGCTTCAGGACGGTCTTCCTGTGTCAGCACGCGCCCTTGACGCTGGGCCGCGGTAGTGAGTTCCTGTTCCAGATCTGATTTACCCATGCCAATGACCGCCACGTCTTTGGTTTTACCCAACACGTTCATGGCGTCCATGTTAATGTTAGCAACGGTTTTGTTTAATGGAATTACCGGGTTATCTGCATAGTATTTTGAGCCCAGTAAGCCTTGTTCTTCCGCTGTTACAATCAAAAACGAAATGGAGCGTTTTGGGGCAGGAGTTAGCTGTGTGAAGGCTTCTGCCATTACCAACGCGGCTGCTGTGCCAGTGGCGTTATCGTGGGCGCCATTGTAGATTTGGTCGCCATCCAGGCTTTCATCTTTACCCAGGTGGTCCCAGTGAGAGGTGTAAATTACATGCTCATCCGGCTTTTCAGTGCCAGGCAGCGTAGCCAGTACGTTGTAGCTCTTAGATGCCTTAAAGGTGTTGTTTACGGTTACCGTCATCGATTGACCAAGTGCTTTTGAATAGGGGCCTTGCATGGCATTGGCTTTTTCTGTAGCAAAATCCAGCCCGGCATCAGCAAACACTTTGGTAGCGGCTTCCAGTGTTAACCAGCCTTCAACAGCCACGCGGCTCGCGCCTTGATCCGGGCTAACCAGACCGTACTGCGGGCCGCTCCAGCTATTGGCAACCACCGACCAGCCATAAGACGCTGGCGCGGTTTCGTGAACGATAATAGCGCCCGCTGCACCCTGGCGGCTGGCTTCTTCATATTTGTAACTCCAGCGTCCGTAATAGGTCATGGTGGTGCCCTGGAACTTACCACTTTCAGGGTTTTCGAAACCTGGGTCGTTTACCAGAATGACTACGGTTTTGCCGGTGACATCCAGGCCTTCATAATCGTTCCAGTCGTACTCCGGGGCATTAACACCGTAACCAACAAATACCAGCTCGGAATTTTCCAGTGACACAACAGACTGCTCGCGTTTTGACGACGCGACCATATCTGTTTTATACACAAACTCATTATCGCCAATCGTCATCACCATATTGGGATCAGCGGTGATTTCCATTAAGGCCACTTCCTGTAAATAGCTATCGCCATTTCCGGGTTGTAAACCCATACGTTTGAATTCTGAGGTGAGGTATTCAAGCGTTTTACGCTCGCCTTCGGTGGTAGGTAAACGGCCTTCAAATTCGTCAGACGCCAGGGTTTTCAGTGGCGGTGCAATTTTTTCCGGCGTAATAGACGCATATACGTCATCAAAGTTGTTCTTTTCTGTCTGGGGTGCGGGTGAGCAGGCGGTAAGCAGTGCGCAGCCAGACATCACCAGTGGTAGGACGATTTTTTTCATATTATTGTCTCTTATTGCATTACAATAGCGACCCAGTATAGAGAAATCAGTCGTAACTACCAATCATTCAGCATGAAATCCGTCGCAGTCAGCCATTCATTGAACCAAAGTGCTTCCCTCACATTACCTTTGCGCTCTTTGTTTGCGTATTTTTCTTTGCAAGATGCTAAAAACGCACCTGACATTGCGACTTTAAATCAGATAGCCAGGCAGTTTTCGCCGCTGGCTGGGAGCGAAGTGCCGGCATTTGTTAACGCTGAGCAGTTTGAACATGACCCCCGGTATTATGAAATCATTGTTGCTGAAGCGGGGCAGGTGCCCACCCGGCAGGGCAGTTGGCATGATGCGTTCAATGCGATGATCTGGACGCTTTTTCCAACAAGCAAGCAGCGCTTAAACCAATATCATATTGCCGACATCAATACGTTTGGGGCGCATCCCAGAACACCAAGACGAAACAGGCTGACGCATTTTGACGAATGCGGTGTGGTGCTGGCGGTGCCGGCATCCTTTGTTGAGCAAGGCAATCAGCTACTTGACGCATTGGCGCATCACCATTGGACGCGGGCATTTTGTGAGTTACAGCAAGATTGGTATTCGCGAGTGTATCCGCTTGTTTTTGGGCATGCCATTTACGAAATGTTGCTTAATCCGTTTATTGGCTTAACGGCAAAATGGCTGGCGGTGGTAGTGCCTGACGAGTTTACGCAGGTTTCAGTGCAGCAACAGTATCAGATGGCAGATTACTCGCTTGAACAACGGCTGGTGCACTTTGACGGATTACATAGTAAACACATACTAAAACCACTGCCCGTGCTGGGGATCCCCGGTTGGCTTGAAATGCAAAACAATGCTTTTTATTCCAATACTGAGTATTTTAGGCCGCTGTCGGCAAACGCAAAGCCTACATTGCAACTACCGTTAATTCCGGTATAACCGCACAGGCGTAGCCAAAACCGCAATAAAAAAACGGGCCATCGAGGCCCGCTTCTCATTGATATAAAACTCAGATTAGATCAGATTAACCACTAACCAAATTGCCCAGATAACCGCGAATGGAGCGCAGGCAATGATCGTGGCCTTTTTAGTGGAGAAACTGGTCCACTGCGCAATCCCTACTGCAATCAGGTAAATGGTCCACAGGCTTTCAAGGCGCAAAGACTGGGCGAAGCCGAACCACTCAGACGACATCTGCACATCAGCCCAGTAAGCCACCGACAGCGGACTGATAATGGTGGGTAATACCTGATGATTCTCAGACAGCGCAATGAGTGCAATAGCTAATAAAGCGTTGATAACAGCCGGCATGCTCGCCCACCAGGTAAAGCCATACCAGTCGGTAAAACCATTGAGGTTTTGTTCGTCAGATTTGGTCATTAAATGCAAATACAGGGCAACGACGGCGTTAACCACAATTGGGCCAAGAATACCGCCAATCAGCATAAACATTTGTATTGCTGAATGTTGCATACCCGCGCGCATTTGTTCCTGCTGTGACGGGCTCAAGTCGCCGTACTGGGTATCAATCAGCATATTCTGATACCAGCTAAAATCCACAAAGTTAATAAACAAATAGCCTGGCAATACGCTTAGTACAATCACAATCAGAAACGGTACCCACGACCAGTTATTGTGTTCGTTTACCGCTTTAAACACCCCGTTAGGCTTAAAAAATATGTCGTTACAAGCCTGAATTGGGTTAGTAACCTCAGACATCCGTGACTCCTTATAATTTGTAACATTTAATCGAATTATTGTAATTTGATTATCAGTATACTGATATTGGGGAGCAGAGGGAGTGAAAAAGTGTAACGAATTTTCATTTTCAGGCCGTTTCCCTTTTCGAAGGCGTGTCTGAAAGACACGAAGCCGGTCAGTTTAGTATTGAACGTTGCTTAGAATAACGATAACAACAGGGAAAACTCATGATAGATATTTCTCAACTTGCCAAAAAGTTTGCGGTGGAAAACCCGAAAAAACTCAGTGAACAAGAGAAGAAAGATCCACGGTTAAAAGGGCGTTTTTTCCATTCAGTGGAAAACGTGTCGTTTCATTGCTCGTCGGGTGAAGTACTGGGATTACTTGGGCCGAACGGCGCTGGCAAAACCACCACACTGCGCATGTTGTCTACCGCGCTCACACCGGATGCGGGCGACATTATTATAGACGGTACCAACGTGGTGAAAACCCCGGTGCTGGCGCGCAAAATGATTGGTTTTCTGTCGGGTTCTACCGGTTTGTATGGCCGCTTAACCGGGCGTGAAAACATAGCCTATTTTGGCCAGTTGCATGGCATGTCGGCTGAGCAAATAGATCGCAAAATTACCGAACTGGCTGACTTACTGGACTTGCACAGCTTTTTAGACCGACGCTGCGAAAACTTCTCTACCGGTATGAAACAAAAAACGGCTATTGCCCGCGCAGTAGTGCACGATCCAAAAGTAGTGATATTGGATGAGCCTACCACTGGCCTGGATATTATGGCAGCACAAACGGTACTGAATTTTATTAAAGGCCTCAAAGACAAGGGCGTGCCGGTGATTTTTTCTACCCATCACCTGGACGAAGTGTCTGAACTGTGCGATCGGGTAACGGTTATCCATCACGGTAAAACACACTTTTCTGACACCTTTGAGGCGTTTAAAGCTCAATCCGATGGCTCATTACACAAAGCGTTTATGCGCATAATAGAACAGGGAGCGAAATAACATGTGGATGGTAATGTTAAAAGAAATTAAAGAGTTACTGCGCGACCGCAAAACTCTGTTTTTTATGATTGCGCTGCCCATTCTGGTGTTTCCATTACTCATTGGAATCGCGATCTTTTTCATGAGTAAAGCCGTGGATAAAGCCGAAAATAAGGTGCTTAACTACGCCGTCATTGGCGCGCAATATGCCCCGGCGCTGGCCGAGCAATTGTCTGCATCTGAGATGTTCAATGAAGTCTTGATTAACGTTGATGATGATATTAAAGCGTATGTTAAAGCCGAGAAAGCCGACTTTGTGTTGGTGATCCCCGATAACTTTAGCGACGACGCGCTGGCCAGCGGTCAAATAAAGTTGCAACTTTATTTGAATGACGCCGGGCTGAATATGGTGCGTAAGCGCCTCGATAAAATTGTTGAAGGATTTGCCCAGGCCAGTAAAACCAAAGCTTTTGCGTCGCTGGGCTTAAACGAAGAGCAGCAAGTTGCCCTGATGGATCCCATTGTAATTGAAAAAGTGGACGTGGCGGACAAACGCGAAAACTGGGGGGAAAAAATCGGCGGTATGATCCCTTACTTCATTTTTATGCTGTGTTTACAAGGCGCCATGATCCCCGCCACCGATTTAGGTGCGGGAGAGAAAGAGCGCGGTACACTGGAAACCCTATTGATTTCGCCAATCGAACGCCATCATTTAGTGTTGGGTAAATTCTTAACCATTGCGTTTGCAGGTGTTACGTCTGCATTAATCACGGTAAGTAGCATGGCAGTGTGGGGCATGGTGTTGAGTCAGGGAATGGCTTTTAAAGTTGTAGCAGAATTTATGAGCGCGATTGGCGCTATCGACTTTATTCTGATGTTTTTTATGCTGGTGCCGGTTGTTGCCATCTTCTCTGCGGTATTGCTTAGCTTATCCATATATGCAAGAAGCTTTAAAGAAGCGCAGGGTTACATGACCCCACTGGTGTTTGCTGTGATCATCCCGGTGATCTTTGCAACCTTGCCAGGTGTTGAGCTTAAAGGCGGTTGGGCCTGGGTGCCGCTTACAAACGTAGCGTTGGCCATTAAAGAGCTGATCAAAGGCACCATGGATTACTTCCAGTTAGTCGCGATTTTTTCCTCCACAGCACTAATAGCCGCAGGTTTATTGTTCTTCTGCGTGTATTGGTTCAACAAAGAAAAAGTCTTGTTCCGGTAAGATATACATTAAATTATCTAAGCCCGATGCTATCGGGCTTTTTTATGCGCGTTGATTAGCTGCTACACTTCTTTACGAATGGGTATTATGTACTAACAACGAGGATGTGATTATGAAACAGGGATGGTATTTCGCGGCTTTTTTAATGGCGAGTCTCCTGCCATTGGCACACGGTGAAGAGATCGTAGCCGGGCAACTCTATTCTGGTGGAACCGAACTTACGTCCTCCACACTGGGCATATCCGTTACCATACCGCAAGGCTGGCAGGGTGGTTTGCCGCAAGGATCAAGTGCAATTGTACTCGATGCCCTTAACGGTGAAGCGTCGATGTTACTGGTGTTCGACCGTTTTAATCAGACCCAAATCGAAAGTATGATGGGGCAGGCGATACCCCTCGACGAAGGCACCTATTTACAACCTTCCGGTGCACCACAAGTGTCAGTAACGCAAACATCCCAGCGCATTGTGGTGAATGATTATCAGGTTATGGGATCTGCAATAGCGCTGACTGCTTACGTGTCTGCCACTGAATTACGTGAAGGGCTGAGCCTTGCTGCCATTGTATTCGCCTCCTCAATGACGTCTGAGCTAAAGCAATTAACAACTGCAATCACCGCAGGCATTGAAGTGTCTGCCCCCGTGGTACCTGAACAGGATCGCAATGCGGGGGGCTGGCAACAGTATATGCAAGGACGCTATATAGCCCGTTTTTACACTGGTTCGGGTTACCATGAAAAGCAGGAAATGTGGTTATGCAGTGACGGCAGTTTTGCAACCTCGTTTAATGCCGGCGGCTTCAGTATGGATGGCTTTAGCGGCGCGATGAGCGATGGCAATACAGGCACCTGGCAGGCGCAAGGAAGCTTAGATCAACCCGGTTTATTGATGCTCACTTATTTAAATGGCAAACAGGCCAGCTTTCAATTAGTACTGCAGGACAACCTGTATCTCGACGGACAAAAATGGCTGCGCGGAGAAAATGAACGCTGTTATTAAGAGCTGTCGCCGATAGCATATAGTTTTGCAGCGGATTGTGTATGGCATGAATAAGACTGAGTCCTCTGATTAAAGATCAGGAGTGTAGTTATTCTGTAATAGAGTAACCAGGCTCTGGCATTTGCAGTAAAACCTACACGGCTTATTTTGTTTCAAATAAGGAAGTAGGTTTCAGAGTGAAAACGTTTGCACCTAAGTTTGTATAGGTGTGCAGGCGTTTATGTTAAAACTGCTATCCGTAATACGCACGCAATATTCCCGTTGCTTTTTGGCAAAATCTTGTAATTTTTGCTTGCAATACTAATCCGTTTACAGGTTGTTTTTCGCGCCTTATTCCCTCTTGAATCAATAAAAACTAAAGACTGAGCTAACCATGTAAGTGCGATTTGTGTATCAAATTTAACAAGTGAGTTACTTTATTTTTTAATCTTTATGAATTTCATTGATAAACAAATTTTAGCTACGTAGTATTTCGAAAAATCACGCTTTTCACAAAAATTTTACATACCACATGGTTATTTTAGCTAAATTTGTAAACGTTTTCCTTTCTGGCTTGTCAGGCCGGTGCAAAGCCGACCTGACTTCATTTTGTCTGTCAAAGAAAGCGCTTTCTTGTGGTGCGGGCGTGTTGGTTTCATGCACTTTGTTAACAGCTTGTTCCAATCAGACCGACGTCACTCCCACCTCATCGAATCCGGTGTTAGCCGACAGTGCGCCAGGTTCACTGCAATGCAATATTGATCATTCGCTTGTTTTCACTACGCCCGGCAACGAGTGGGAAGCGCATAGCTTGCCAATTGGCAACGGTTACATGGGCGCAACGGTGTTAGGTGGTATTGCTAAAGACAAGCTCAATATTTCTGAAAAGACGCTGTGGACTGGTGGCCCCGGCAGTCGCGAAGGGTACGATTTCGGCTGGCCTGAAAACACCGGTAGTTATCAGCAGTCACTGCAAGACGTTACCCGCAATATTCTTAGCACACGGGCTATGTCACCACAGGATGTAGCCGCTCAAATTGGCCGTGATCCAAGAGGGTACGGCAGTTACCAGTCGATGTTAGACATTGATGTACTGTTTGAACATCAGAGTGATGTGAGTGATTACCGCCGACAGCTGGACATGGCCACCGGCCTGGTTACCGTGTCATATCAACAGCAGAAAACCCGTTACGTACGCCAGTTTTTTGTTAATTACCCCAGTCAGGTTGTGGCTGCACAGTATACAGCGGCAGGCTCGCAACGCCTGTCGGCAACCGTTGTGCCAATGCTCGCGGATAACCGCTCCGTCAATTACCGCTGGCAACATGGCCATTTGGTAATAAGTGGTAACCTCCACGATAACCAGCTTGCTTATGAAATCCAAATTGCAGCAACGCAGCACGGCGGCGTGTTAACACCAACGGAAAATGGCTGGAAAGTAGACAACGCGCAATCGCTCACATTGATGGTGGTAAGCGCCACTAATTACGCAAATACTTATCCGCAGTACCGCGGGGAACATCCACACAAAATGCTAACTGCTCGTTTGGCTGCTGCCCAAAGCAAAGGATATAGCGCCCTGCGCGATGAACATATTGCCGACCATCAGGCACTGTATTCCCGGGTGAACTTGTGTTTAGAGCATACGCCAGTTAATACCAATACCGACGCACTGCTCAGTGCCGTCATCAATGACACGGCCACACCGGCAATGCGCCGCCAGCTTACTCAGCTTTATTATCAATTTGGCCGTTATTTGTTAATCGCCTCTTCGCGCAAAGGAGCGTTACCGGCGAACCTTCAGGGGGTATGGAACAACTATACTCAGGCGCCATGGAGTGCGGATTATCACGTTAATATCAATTTGCAAATGAATTACTGGCTGGCCGACATGACCAATTTGTCGGAAGCCGGCATACCGCTGTTCGATTTTGTTGAAGGGCTGCGAGAACCTGCTGAACAAACGGCTGGTCGGTTATTCAATGCCCCAGGCTGGACACTGCTGCTCAACACCAATATCTGGGGCTTTACAGGGCTAATTTCCTGGCCAACCGCCTTCTGGCAACCTGAGGCCAATGCCTGGTTGGCGGCGCATTTTTATCAGCACTATCTGTATTCACTGGATGAGACTTTCCTGCAAGAGCGCGCCTGGCCGGTGATGTGGGGCGCTGCCCGGTTCTGGATGCATGCGTTAGTAACGGATCCCACAAGCGGTATGTTAGTCGTTGCGCCTTCTTATTCACCGGAGCATGGCGATTTTACAGTTGGGGCGGCGATGTCTCAGCAGATTGTTGGTGCGTTACTGCGCGATACCTATAAAACCGCTGTGAAACTGGGTTATACCGAGCACGCCGCTGAACTAGCCGATACCCTGTCGGCCCTTGCCAGTGGCTTAAACATAGGCCAGTACGGGCAGCTTCAGGAATGGCAGGCTGATATTGACGACATGACCAGCCAGCACCGTCATATTTCGCATTTGTATGCCTTGCATCCCGATCAGGAAATCTCACCCGAGCGCACGCCTGAACTGGCAGAAGCCGCCAAACACACACTTAACGCGCGTGGCGATGGGGGAACAGGGTGGAGTAAAGCCTGGAAAATCAATTTTTGGGCACGCCTGTACGACGGCGACAGAGCCAACAAGTTGTTAATTGAGCAGCTCCGCCACAGCACACTGCCTAATTTATGGGACAACCATCCGCCATTTCAAATCGACGGTAACTTTGGTGCCACCGCGGGGATCACCGAAATGTTGCTGCAAAGCCAGCCCGGTGCGCTACAGCTTTTACCGGCATTACCTGGTGATTGGCCAAACGGTCAGGTTAGCGGCATTAAAGCCATGGGAGACATAACCGTTGCCATGGCCTGGCAAAGCGGCCAGTTGGCCGAGGCCACGATTTCTTCACCCCGGTCACAGCAGGTAACCATAACGTTGCCGTTGGATGCCGGACTGTTTGAGTTTGCGGACAAGGCTGGTAATCGCATTGCGGTTACACAGCAGGGTCGCCGTGTGACGCTGGCTATCAGTGCAGAACAGTCATACCGCATTCAACGCAAAGGCAAAGTATAGAGCGCATTGTCCCTGCAGGGGCATCTTGCTCGAGATGTCTGTCAGTGTTCTTACCAGCACGGCAGTAAAAACAAAAGCGAATGGGAGATACAAATGAAAGAAACGCACACCGACCAACACAAAGGTTGCATGTTCAGCCGAACACGCACTTCCTTGTGTGTGCTCAGTGCGCTGGGGCTACTTACCCATGCCTCAGCTACTCTGGCACAAGAAGCAGAGCCACAAACCACTGAAGACGAAGACGTCGTTGAGGTGATTGAAGTTAGCGGCATGCGCTCAAGTATTATTACCGCCACTGAAGCCAAAATGTCGTCAGACAAAATCATGGATGGGATCAGTGCCCTGGATATTGGTGCACTGCCGGATCGAAGCGTTACCGAAACGCTGCAACGCATACCGGGTGTGGCCATCGATCGCTACATGACCCAAGGCGACCCGGAACACTTCTCGGTTGAAGGTAACGGCGTTATTGTACGTGGTTTAACCCAGGTGCGAAGCGAGTTAAACGGGCGTAGTACCTTTAGTGCCAATGGTGGTCGTACTCTGAGTTTTGGTGATGTACCACCTGAGCTACTTAGTGCAGTAAACGTGTATAAGAGCCCGTCGGCCGACCAAATTGAAGGCGGTATCGGTGGCACCATCGACCTGGAAACCCGTCTGCCATTTCATGATAACGAGCAGCATGCAGCGGTTACGTTAACCGCAAACTACGGTGACTTAATCGAAGAAACCAAGCCAGCCTTTTCCGCGCTGTATTCCAATACCTGGGATACCAGCGCAGGTAAAGTGGGCTGGTTGCTAGACGTTGCCCAGTCTGAATTGTCTACTCGCAACGATTCAATGTATGTTCGCCCGTTTTTCTACCGCGATAACATTGAAGGTCATGAAGGTGAAACGGTGTATGTACCGCGTGGCGCCGACTGGCGGACCATGTATTTTAACCGCAAGCGTTCTGGTGGCTATGCAGCCTTGCAATGGGCGCCCAAAGAAGATCACGAAGTTACCTTTACGTATTTCGTGAGTGACTACGACATGACCTGGAACGAAGACGCTATCTTCGTAGGTAATGATCCTTTTGCCGTGCAAGCTACCACAGATTCTGTATTTGGCGATGACAATGTGCTGGAATATGGCCGCCTGTATCAGGACGGTGGTATTCCAATGGGATCAGACGTTCGCGTGTCGGACCAAACCGCGAAAACCGAAGACTTCGCTCTGCGCTATCGCTGGTTTAATGATGCCTGGAAGGTGGAAAGCTCTGTGCAACGCGTAAACTCCACCTCCAAAGGTCTGGATTCTACCGTTGCTACTGAAATTCTGGTGCCTTATATCGACGTGGATTTCCGTGGCTCACTGCCTAAAGTGAATTCTGATAACGAGTATCTTGCTACCCCTGGTAACTATAACTGGAATTTCCAGATGGATAACCAGTATGACCGCGAAGCAACCATGACCGCGGTAGATCTGGATCTTACTTATTATACGGGAATGAAATTACTGTCGGCAGTTCGCTTTGGCGGACGTTACAGCGACTCTCGTGCGGACAATGCCGACACCGGTTACAACTGGAGCGCACTGGCAGTGAGCTGGTTGCAAGGCGGTATTGTGGAAGGGCAGGAGAATATCACGCCGGACGCGTCCGACCTGAACCTGAATACCTTTGATAACTTCTTTGGTGGCCGCGTACCATCACCAGCCAACGTGTATGCGCCAATTGTGGCTTATGCCCGCGATTACCCACAAAGTTATGAAACCCTGCAGGACAAGTTTGTGTATGCAGACTGGGCTGGCTGGGCGTATTGGTCGCAGCGCAATTTAGGCGATGATCAGTGGCAAAATAACCAGTCGGAGAAAACCACGGCACTATACGCCATGGTGGATTACGATTATACGGACGGTAAATTCCCCATAAGCGGTAATGTTGGTGTGCGTTACGTACACACTAAAAACGTCGCGCATGGGCATTTGCAGTATCCGTTCGTTACCGAATTTGGCAACGGTGCTTATGAAGATCTGGATGCCGAGCATTCCTATGCCAAAGTGCTGCCCAGCTTTAACCTGAAAATGGAACTGGATGAAGGTTTATTGCTTCGCTTTGCCGCGTCTAAATCCATGGCAAGGCCAGACTTCAATTCAATGGGGGCTAACTTAACCTTAAGTGCAACGGTCAAGGAATCCAGTCAGGGTAAGCAGGAAGCGGGCGAGCCGTTGGGGCCGGATGATTACGATTTAACCTTAAGCGCCGATTCAAACCCGTATCTGAATCCAATGATGTCAACGCAGTTCGATTTGTCGCTGGAGTGGTATTACGACGAGTCAAACTCCATGTATGCAGCCCTATTTACCAAAGATATTTCGGGCTATCAGGTGTACTCACAGAGTCAGATTGAATACGGTGGTTACACCTACAATGCTTCCTGGCCAGTAAGCACAGGCGAAGCCGATATTGCCGGTGCTGAGTTAACGATTAACCACTTCTTTAACAACCTGCCAGCGCCTTTCGATGGCTTGGGTATTCAGGCGAACTATACCTATATCGATTCCAGCACTAAGCTGGGTAATGATACTCGCCCCTACGATACCGATGGTTCTACCTACAGCACCATGCCCTATCAGGGCTTGTCGAAGCGGGCGTTTAACCTGGTGGGTATGTATGAAAAAGACAACTGGTCGATTCGTTTAGCCTATAACTGGCGCGACGAGTTCCTGATGTCTACCCGTGCCAACGGCTTCAAGGCCGATGACAACTCCTGGGCGCTGCCGTTGTTTAACGCACCTACCGGTTATCTGGATGGCTCAATTGCTTATAAGATTAATGATAATTACACAGTGGTACTGGAAGCCAATAACCTGGCCGATACCGTTACTAAAAATATCATGAAGCAAAATGGTCCGGGTAATCATTACGGTGCCTATCACGTAAACGACGTTCGCTATGCATTGTCGCTACGAGCTAACTTCTAAGCAGGACACTGGGTGGCTCAACTGAGTCACCCAATGAGATAAGGAACGCGGTTTGGTTACTCACCCACAACACATTTGCATTGCCGGAGGCGGCACTGCTGGCTGGATGACAGCGGCGGCGCTGGCAAATCGCTTGCCACGCTCACACTACCGCATCACGCTGGTGGAATCGGCGCAAATTGGCACTGTAGGCGTGGGCGAGTCAACCATTCCGCATATCCGACAGTTTAATGACGCCCTTGGTATTGCCGAGGACGAGTTTATCGCCGCTACATCGGCAACCTGTAAACTGGGTATTGAGTTTACCCATTGGGGAAAGCAGGGCGACAGTTATATTCACCCGTTTGGTGAACTTGGCAAGCCGTTAGCGGGCATTGAGTTTCATCATTTGTGGCAGGCTGCCAGCTTACAAGGGCTGGATGTACCTATTGAATCCTTCAGTGTGGCGGCTGTCGCTGCCCGGCAGCGCAAGTTTTCGCCACCACATGCCTCCCCGGAGCAGTTGTTATCAACCTACACTTATGCCTACCATTTGGATGCCAGTGCCTATGCGCGATTTTTGTGCGAGTATGCCGAGCAACGACAGGTTGAGCGCGTCGAAACGCAAATTCGAGAAGTGAAGCGCGCGCACCAGGGGGGCCCTATCACAGCGCTATCACTAGATAACGGGCAGGAAATCATCGCGGATTGGTATATCGATTGCACCGGTTTTCGCAGCCTGTTGATAGGTGACTACCCACAAGCTGAGTTTATCGACTGGTCAGAATGGTTGAAAACCAATCGGGCGGTGGTGTTACCGTGTGAAAAAGACGGGCCCAGCCGCCCGTATACCAAAGCCATGGCCAGAGACGCCGGGTGGCAATGGCAAATACCGCTACAGCATCGAATTGGCAATGGTTACGTGTTTTGCAGTGATTATATTAGCGATGAAGAAGCCGAACACACATTGCGCTCAACATTGCCTGGTGAAGCGCTGGCAGAGGCACGTTTTCTGGATTTTAAAGCGGGTTGCCGCAAACAGTTATGGGTAGAAAACTGTGTGGCAATAGGGTTATCTGCAGGCTTTTTGGAGCCACTGGAGTCTACCAGTATTTTCCTCATTCAAATGGGGATCGCCAAGTTTCTTGAACATTTACCCGGCGCGCATACCCATGCGGGCCGCAATCAGTACAACCGAGAATTAACCGAGCAGTATCAGGTTATCCGCGATTTTATTATTTTGCATTATTACCTCACGCAGCGTCATGACACGCCATTTTGGCGCGACTGTCAGGCCATCAATATACCCGATAGTCTGACTGAGTTGATCGCAGCTTTCCGCGAATGTGGCCTGGTAGATAAACAACAATACGGACTCTGGCCTGCGGTGTGTATCGGCCAGCACTTGCATCCCAAACATGTCGATAGCCGGGTTGCAGCCATACCACCTCAACAGTTAATCGGCATGCTGAATCAGTTAAAATCAGATATTGCCGCTCAGGTTGCCACGCTGCCCAATATGGATGACTACTTGTTGTCACTGGTTGCTCGGACACCGCTTCAGAAAAGCGGTATGCAGGCGGGAGAACGGGTATGAGCAGATTAACGCAGGCCGATTTGTTTGATACGCCGGCAAATACTCATACCCGCGCACTGAAATCGATTTGGGTAGTGGGTGACGACGTACACGGCCTTAGCACCGCAGTGGCGTTTGCAACAGCGCTCAAACCGTTTGGTATCAAAGTTGGCGTAGTCTCATTAACAACAGCAACGGCTAAACAGGCGTCTTTGCATACCTGTAACGGTCACCTTTTCGAGTTTCATCGCCGTTATCAAATACCCGAACGGGCTTTTATGCAAAGTCAGGGCGTGGCGTTTTTTACTGCCATGTCGCTTGCAACTGCCAGTCGCCCAAACGAGCCGGTCTGGCTGGCAAACGATACCTGGCTGCCGTTATTCAATGGCATTGAACTGCATCAAATAAAGCGTTGGCTGGGTGAGTCGGCATCAGTTGAAACCTCGTTTGCTACTGCCGCGGCTAAAGCTGGAAAAACCGTGTTTCCCTCCGGCCAGCAGGGTACCTTGGGCAACAGTTTTGAACTGGGCGCCGTTGTCGATACAGAGGCGTATTGTGCGTTTTTAACACAACACGCGGCAGAGCGTGGTGTCACGTTTGTGACTTCTAACGATATTGCGTTTGAACGTTGTCCACGTAGCGGCGATATCACCTCATTGTTGCTGAGCAATAACCAGCGAATTCAGTGCGATTGGGTAGTGGATGCTACCGGGTCGCAAGCACGTGTGATTGGGCAGGCATTGAAGCAACCCTTTGAAAGCTGGCATGCACACTTACCTGTGTGCCACGTAGATGAAACAACAGAGCAGAGCGCTTCGCACACAACAAGTTTAGCCGTGTGTGTAACTGATTCTGGCTACTATCAAACCCAACACATAGGCGGTGTAAAACGCACGGTTACCTTTGCTGTATCTCATAGTGTTGCCGGTGAAAGTGAGTCGGGTTTTCGTGAGCCGGTATCGCACAACTGTCTGGCCGTTGGCCCGGCCGCTTATCACATTGATATGCCGGGTATGTCCACACTGCACATTACACATCGAATCATTGAACGATTTTTAAACGTGGTGCCCTGTCTGCCTGCCCCTGCTACCTGGGGGCGGGCATTCAACCGAAGCACTAAGCAAGACTGCAAGCACGTCCGGGACTTTAGTTGTTTGTTGCTAAGCGCAATGGCAAACCGGCAGCAGGAAACAGGCAAACCCTGGCAGGTGTTACCACAGTTGCCTGAACCACTTACTCAGGCCCTCGCACTGTTTAACGAATCGGCCCGCTGCTCCGTGCCTCCTGACGCCATGATCCATCGCCAGCGGTGGTTAGAAGCACTGGCATTAGCCAGTAGCAATGAGCAGGCCTTCGAGCCGCTGTTGAATGCGGTATCTCAAGCGTCAGGCAAACAGTTTTTGCAGCGTATTGCGACACAAATTCAATCACTGGTAAGCCAGTGCTAACGTTTTCAGGAGTAGACGTGAACACATTCAAACGAACCCTCTTCGGCGCAGGACTTATAGCAAGCGCCATATTGACAGGTTGCAGCAGTACCGGACAGGGGCCACAAAGCAGTGGACTACAGGCTTCAGCCACACCACTGCCGGTCATTGTTACTAAGCAGGGTAAGCACCAGTTTCAGGTAGATGGAAAGCCGTTTTTAATGCTGGGTGCGCAAACCAATAACTCGGCAAATTATCCTGCTGCACTGCCCGATGTGTGGCCGGTAGTGGATAAAATGCATGCTAATACGCTGGGGATCCCGGTGGCCTGGGAACAAATCGAACCCGAAGAAGGGCGCTTTGATTTTAGTTATCTGGACACGCTGATCGCCGAAGCGAAAGCCCACGATGTGAAGTTAGTATTGCTTTGGTTTGCGACCTGGAAAAACAATGCACCTCATTACGCCCCTGCCTGGGTAAAGCTGGATAACCAGCGCTTTCCCCGGGTAATAACCAAAGACGGCAAGCTGCTTAATTCCTTGTCGCCGCATGGCAAAGCCACACTGGAGGCCGACAAGAAAGCGTTTGTGCAGTTAATGACCTACTTGCGCGATAGCGATCCTTCGCATCAGGTGATCATGGTGCAAGTACAGAACGAAGTAGGCACCTACGGCAGTAAACGCGACTTCTCTGAATTGGCAAATGAGGCTTTTGAACAACCTGTGCCCGTTGAGCTCACTCAGGCTTTGGGTGTGAACAACGGTTCGTGGCAAACGGTATTCGGTAGCGATGCCGATGAGTATTTCCACGCCTGGCACATTGGCCGGTATGTGAATGAAATTGCAGCAGCAGGCCAGGCAATCAAAGACCTGCCCATGAATGTGAATGTGGCGCTGCGCAACCCGTTTAATCCTGGCGACGGCTATTCGATGGGGGGGCCAACCGACAACGTGATTGATTTGTGGAAAGTGGCGGCACCGCATATCGATATGATTTCCCCCGATATCTATTTTCGTGATCATAAAACCGCCACTAAAGTGCTTGAGCTGTATGCTCGTGATGACAACCCGTTGTTTGTAGCGGAAATAGGCAACGACCAGCCCTATGCCCGTTACTTCTTTTCTATGTTGGGAGAGCAGGGCATTGGTTTTGCGCCCTTTGGTATGGACTACACCGATTACGCTAACTTCCCGCTGGGCGCAAAGGCAGTAACCGACGAAGTGATAGCGCCGTTTGCCGATAATTATGCGTTGTTTGGCTCCATGGCAGAAGCCTGGGCGGCGTTGTCGTTTACCCATCCGGTGTGGGGATTTGCTGAACCCGATGCGAAAACGGTAAGTGGCGATGTGTGGAACGCCAAAGGTACTACGCAATCTGAATCCGATGCCACAGCGCCTGTGCCGGGTGAACACTTCACACAACGCGCCGATTTGGGCTTGTGGAATGCGGAAGTCACCTATGGACGGGAAATGTTTTGGATCAATCCACCTATCGGTAACACGCCTGCGTCAGGCGGTGCTGCCATTGTTCGCTTAAGCGACAACGAGTTTTTAATTACCGCCTTTCGGGCGCGTGTCACCCTGACTCCTTCTGATGAACTGGCTGGCCAGCACAGCATGATCGAACGAGTGGAAGAGGGCCATTTTGATGGCCAGCAGTGGGTGTTTGAGCGTGTCTGGAATGGTGACCAGACCGATTGGGGTCTGAATTTTACATCGCGTCCGCACGTACTCAAAGTACGTATGGCCACCTATTCGCGCTAAGTTTTTCCAGGGAGTATTTGAACATGAATAATAAAACCAGGCTATTAGGTAGTGTTGCCATTGCCGTTTCCGCAGCATTGTTGCTGCCCGCCTGTCAACCAGCCAGTGACTCTGCCAGTGCAGTAAGCAGTCAGCAGCAAGCCAGTAACTTTGAACGTACCGAGCATGGCGTGGTGGTGTATCCATCACAAGGCCAGGCGCAGGCCGTTCAGGTACAGGTGTATCGCGACAATATTTTCCGGGTCACCAGTTTGGCACACAAGCAACTCGACGCAGTTGCCCAGAGTATTCAGGTGGTGGCCTCACCCAATTCTGCGTTTGACGTGTCCAGTGAGAATGGTGTTGTCACCCTCTCTGCGTCTGGCGGCAAAGCGCAAATCAGTCTGGTTACTGGTGCGGTTGAAGTATTTGATGCCAACGGCAAGTCGTTGCTTAAACCGGTAAACAGTGGTGAATTTGGCCCGGTAACAACCGATCCTATTACGCCAGAGGCGAACAGTTATGCTCTGCGTCAGCAGTGGAACCGCGGTTCAAAAGAAGGCTTCTTCGGACTGGGGCAGCATCAGAATGGTCAAATGAACTACGCCGGTGAAAACCTGTTTATGACCACCCACAACCTGGAAATCACCATTCCTATGGTGGTGTCGAATCGCAACTATGGCGTGTTGTGGGATAACGCCTCCATGACGCATTTTGGTGATCCTGCCGGACCACAGCCGCTAGACAAGCATTTGACCTTATTTGATGAAGACGGCAATCCCGGTGGACTGACGGCGTATTACTACGATGGCGACAAGCTGCTTCACAAGCAAAAAGAAGCCAAACCCGACTACCAGTTTTTAGCCAATAACAACACGCGTGAAACACCTTTCCCGGAAGAATTGGGTGACGTGACACAGCCACGCGTAGTATGGAAAGGCAGTATGCAGGCCGATGCCGATGGCGAGCACCTGTTTAAAATGTATTCCAGCGGCTATGCCACACTGCGTATTAATGGCGAAGAGTTGCTGCATCGCTGGCGCATGAACTGGAACCCCTGGTATCACGACGTGAAAGTACCGCTGAAAGCCGGTGAATCCGTACCGGTTGAAATGGAGTGGGATTCGCAGGGCGGTTACTTCTATGTTGAGCACATGCCGCCGCAGCCGGAGCAAGACCGCTATTCATTGTCGTTTGCCTCTGAGTCGGGTAAATCAATTGATTATTACGTGGTGGTTGCAGACAACTACGATGGCGTAGTGGCCGGTTATCGCGAGCTGACCGGTGAGGCTGTGTTGCTGCCGAAGTGGGCCTATGGTTTCTGGCAGAGTCGCGAGCGCTATACCAATCAGCAGGAGCTGGTGGAGGTGGTGAAAGAGTATCGCAAGCGCGGCATTCCTCTTGATAACATTGTGCTGGATTGGTCGTACTGGCCACAGGATGCCTGGGGCAGTCACGATTTCGACAAAGCGCACTTCCCGAAACCCAAAGAAATGGTAGACGAAGTGCATGCATTGAACGCCAATATCATGATTTCAGTATGGCCGAAGTTTTACTCAACCACTGATCACTACAAAGAGCTGGATGCCAAAGGCTACATGCTCAATAAGAACGTTAATATTGAGAAAAACCTCGACTGGATTGGCGAAGGTTACCTGAACGGATTCTATGATCCGTACCCAGAAGAAGCCCAGGAGATTTTCTGGCGTCAGATCCGGGATAAACTGAATGTGGTGGGTATCGATGCCTGGTGGCTGGATGCCTCAGAGCCAGACATCCACTCAAACCTGTCGTTTACCAAACGCAAAGAAATTATGACGCCAATGTCGGTAGGGCATGGAGCTGAATACTTTAACTCCTATGCCGTGCCTAACGCTGAAGGCGTGTACAAAGGTGAGCGTCGCGACGATGGCGACAAGCGTTCGTTTATTCTTACCCGCAGTGGGTTTGGCGGTATTCAGCGCGCAGGTGCTGCGATTTGGAGCGGTGACACCGTACCGCGCTGGTCTAACTTACGCGAGCAAATCGCTGCCGGATTGGGCGCGAGTCTGGCGGGTATGCCAAACTGGACCATGGATATTGGCGGTTTTACCCCTGAAAACCATTATCGTTATACCAGTAATGGCACCGTAGGACACTTCTCGGGATTAGAGCCAGAAGATGTGCAACCGTGGCAGGAACTCAACTTACGCTGGTTCCAGTTTGGTGCGTTTGTGCCGCTGTTCCGCTCGCACGGTCAAAACCCCTATCGCGAAATCTACAATATTGCGGATGAAGACTCAGAGGTGTACAACTCCATGGTGTACTACACCCGTCTGCGCTATCGCCTGATGCCTTACATTTACAGTGAAGCTGGTAAGCAATATCACAACCACAACACGCTGATGCGCGGTTTGGTTATGGATTTCCCGAATGACACCACCGCCATTAACCTGAACGACCAGTACATGTTTGGTCCGGGGTTCCTGGTGAGTCCGGTGCATGAAGAAGGCGCGACAACCCGCGATGTGTATTTGCCTGAGGGAGCGGGCTGGTTCGATTTCTACACGGGTAAAACCTATCAGGGTGGCCAGACTATTACCGCTGATGCGCCGTTGTCGCGGATGCCGTTATTTGTAAAAGCGGGCACTATCCTACCCACCGGGCCGGCCATTCAAACCGTATACGAACAACCCGATGCGCCGTTATTGCTGACGATTTACGCCGGTGCCGATGGCGACTACACCTTGTATGAGGATGACGGCAAAACCTACGGCTACGAGCAGGGCGCCTTCAGCACCATTCATTTCACCTGGGATGATGCAAACAGCACACTGGCGATTAGCGAGCGACAGGGCGAGTTTGACGGCATGGTAGAGAAGCGTGATATCCGGGTCAGAGTTATTCGCGGTGAACAAACCAATGCCGCTGATTTCTCTGTGGTGCCTGCCACCGTAGTGCGCTATGAGGGTACTGCGCAGAGTGTGAGTCTTTAACTATGCGTAAGATACTGTTTATGAATACACCTTCTACTAAGGGCAAGCTGTCGCTGATTGTGGCAGCCTTTGCGAGCGTAGCACTGGTCGCTTGTACCAGTGCTACGGCACCGGATCCAACATCGAAAGCGGATTCCGTTGAAACACCCCACTGGCCGACACTGCAAAGCCCTATTATTTATGCTGAGGAAGACAAGGCGTTTGTAGCTGATTTAGTGGCCCGAATGAGCACTGAACAGAAAGTGGGTCAGTTAATGCAGGCGGAAATTCAAACCATTACGCCTGCCGAAGCCCGGCAATACCATATTGGTTCTATTTTAAATGGTGGTGGCTCTGTTCCCAACCGACAGGCCGCTGCCACCGCCCGTGACTGGGCAGTCTTTGCCCAGTCTTTTTATGATGCCACGGCAACCAGTGAAAACGGCGAAGTGGCAATCCCTGTATTGTGGGGAACCGATGCCGTGCATGGTCATGGCAATCTAATAGGCGCGACTATTTTTCCACATAACATTGGCTTGGGCGCTGCCAACAATGTTGAATTAATGACGCGCATTGGCGAAGTGACTGCGCGGGAAGTGCGCGCATCCGGGATCGAGTGGATCTTTGCGCCTACGGTTGCCGTTGCGCGGAACGACCGGTGGGGCAGAACCTATGAGTCTTATTCTGAGCACCCGAACCGCGTTGCGTCACTTGGCGCGGCACTGGTTACCGGTATGCAAGGCAAACCCGGTACGCCATCCTTTCTGGATGAGTCGCACACGCTAGCGTCGGTTAAGCATTACCTGGGCGATGGTGGTACCACAGGAGGCGATGATCAGGGCGATACCGCAGTGTCAGAAGCCGACCTGATCCGCTTACACGCACCGGGGTACTTCTCGACGCTGGATGCCGGTGCACTCACCGTAATGGCGAGCTTCTCGTCATGGAATGGTGACAAAATGCACGGCAATCGCTATTTGTTGAATGACATTCTGCGCGACAAGCTCGATTTCAACGGCTTTGTGGTTGGAGACTGGAATGGCCACGGGCAATTGCCGGGTTGTACTAACGACAGCTGCTTCCAAACGGTAAATGCCGGACTGGATTTGGTAATGGTGCCCTACGATTGGAAAGCCATGTACGCCAATACGCTAGCGCAGGTGCTGGCGGGTAACATCACAGAAAGCCGCTTGAACGAAGCGGTTTCCCGTATTTTACTGGTCAAAAAACAACTGGGTCTGTTTAATGGCAAAGGCCCGCTTGAGCGTGAATTAGGTGGGAATAATACCGTTGTTGGTAGCGAAGCACACCGCGACGTGGCTCGTCAGGCGGTTCGCGAGTCGTTGGTGCTATTGAAGAACAACAATCGCACGCTGCCGATTGCCGCCAATGCCAACGTATTGGTAGCGGGCGACGGCGCGAATGATTTGGCCAAGCAAAGTGGTGGCTGGACGGTTACCTGGCAGGGTACCGGCACGCAGCAAGCTGATTACGTGGGCGCGACCAGTATTCTGCAAGGATTTGAGCAAGCCATGTCTGCCGCTGGTGGCAATGTCACTTATTCCGCGCAAGGCGAGTATGCAACCAAACCCGATGTGGCTGTGGTGGTGTTTGGCGAGGATCCTTACGCAGAAGGACAAGGCGATATTAATACGCTGGAGTTCTCCCCCGGCAAGCATGAAACGCTGACACTGCTGAAGCAATTAC
The DNA here is from genome assembly GCF_006494365.1 of Aestuariibacter sp. GS-14. GTDB lineage: Bacteria > Pseudomonadota > Gammaproteobacteria > Enterobacterales > Alteromonadaceae > Alteromonas > Alteromonas mangrovi. Next base: position 96,094 of record NZ_VHIP01000001.1, on the reverse strand, counting down.
AGGCTGATGGTATACCGGTTGTGTCGGTGTTTTTGTCTGGTAGACCTTTGTGGGTGACGCCTTACATTAATGCGTCAGATGCTTTTGTTGCTGCCTGGTTACCGGGCAGTGAAGCACAGGGGATCGCCGATGTACTGGTAGGCGATAGCAGTAGTGACCCCGTGTATGACTTTACCGGCACACTGGCCTTTTCCTGGCCGAAAACCCCGCTACAGGATACGCTGAATGTGGGTGATGATAACTACGACCCGCTGTTTGCCTACGGCTATGGCCTGACCTATGCGAAAGGCAAGACCGTTGCGCAGTTAGATGAGGATGTGTCGGGTGTGGCTGGCGAGGGTGTGCAGGATATCGCATTGTATGCGGGTCGCCCGCTTCAGCCGTTCAATGTGTTTTTAAATAACAGTCAGCGGGATCAGATATTTAGCGGCGCGTTTGCGCAGTTACCGGATGGCACCGTCACCGTTGAAACCACCGACAAGGACATTCAGGAAGATGCCTTGCTGGTGACCTTTAAACAAGACTGGATGTCGGGACTGTTTATTGCGGGCGGTCAGCTCGACCTGTCGCCGTTCTACCCAAATGGCGCGCTGGAATTCGATATTCGTATTGATGATATGGAAAAAGGCCGCCTGGATGTGATCCTGGACTGCAATATTAACTGTCGCAATATGATTGCCATGCGTGATTGGGCGGTGGAAAAGCAAGGCAAAGGCTGGCAACAGGTGAGTATTCCTATGCATTGTATGCTGGAAAATGCGGAACATGGCAAGCAAGTTCAGCGAGCTTTTACGCTGCGTACTGGTGGCGATGGGCGGTTTGCGCTGGCAAATGTACATTTCCGTCGTGAAGCCAGTGTACCGGCAGAGCAGCAAATCCAGTGTCCGGCCAACATTGCGACTCAGCCTGATACGCTCAACGAATACTGGGCCGTGGACTGGTGGATGCCGCGTCACAACGAGAAGGTTGCTCAGGCGCAGCAAGGCACTGCTAAGCTGGTGATGATTGGTGATTCCATTACGCATGGCTGGGAAGGTGACGGTAAATCGGTGTGGGAGCGCTATTTTGGGGATATCGACACGCTTAACCTGGGCTTTGGTGGCGATCGCACCGAAAACGTATTGTGGCGATTGCGCCATGGTGAATTGGGCAACGTAAAACCTGATCTGGTGATGCTGATGATTGGTACTAACAACACCGGCCATCGCTTTGACGACCCAACCCGTATTCGGGATGGTGTGGCTGCGATTTTGGATGAGTTGGCGCTTCAGGTACCTGATGCACAGGTGGTCATTCAGGCAATATTCCCTCGCAGTGCGCAGCCTGATGATGAGTTGCGTGTTAACAACAATCAAGCCAACGTCTTGCTCAAAGCATTAGCCAAAGAGCGGCAAGTGGAATTTATTGATTTTGGTAAGGCATTTTTAACCAAGGATGGCGTGCTCACCAATGAGGTGATGCCTGATCTGCTGCATCCCAAGGAAGATGGTTACGATATATGGGCAAAGCAAATTGAGCCCATTATTCAGCAATACGTTAAGTAATGCTGCTGAGCCACCATGCAGTTAGCAGCATGGTGGCTTGCGTTTTGTCTTACCAGCTTCATATCTGTATTTAGCTGTGGCTCCGAGTTGCATCATCTCAGCTGTTTTCTTGTTTGGCCTTATATGGCTAATTTTTTGTTTTTAGCTTATTTTGGCTAAATTTGCATTTTTAGCCATTTTTGGCTAATCTTGGTGGATGCTGAAAATGTGCAGCCCCTAGGACTCATCATGACCGATACCGGTAAAACCCTTGCGGTAATAACAGGCGATATTGTTAATTCAACTAAGCTGACAGCCCGGCAGTTTGAGAGTTTGCTTAGTAAAATTAAGCAAATACAAGCATGGATTTCTCAATGCCATCCGGCGAATGCCCATAGTATAAGGCGGGGCGATGAATTTCAGAGCGTAATTTACGATCCGGCAAATACGCTGCGATATGTATTGTTATACCGGGTAGGCATAAAGTCGCTTGGTAAAATGTATGACAGTAGGATGAGCTTTGCCATCGCGCGCAATGAAGGTATACGTGAACTGGTAGATGAATCTATGGGGGAAGCCTTTATTCGCTCAGGCAGGGGATTAAAGTCACTCAAGACAGAATACCTGTGTTTTGATTCAGATTGCACCGAATGGGTAACTGATTTTGAGCTATTGCTAAAGTATCTGGACCGGCAGCTTATGCAGTTAACGCCCCGGCAGTGCGAAGTGTTATTGCCCATGCTGCAACATGAAGACAGTTTATCGGTGAGTGAATTAGCTGATACACTGAATATTGCCGTAGCTACCGCCAGTAAATCGCTTAAAGCGTCAGGATGGCCGTTGATGCAGGCACTCAACCAACAATTTAGCACACGGATTGCGGAGACATTGGATGTTTGATTTTTATAGCTTGATAGCCGCATTTTTATTGATACACCTGCTTTGTGATTTTTACCTTCAGCCAGATACGTGGATTGCGTCGAAGAAAGCTCATGGTATACGTTCATGGGCACTTTACACCCATGCATTATTACACGGATTCGGATTATTAATCCCCGCCGCCATTATCGGTCTATCGTGGCATTCCATGGTGAGTATGGTGGTTATTGTTGCCGTGAGTCACTTTTTAATCGACTGGTGGAAAGTCAGTGTCAAAGAGGGCGAACAATTTAAGTATTTCGCTATCGATCAACTGCTGCATGTTGCAGTGCTGGCTGCCATTGCCTTTCATATGACAGAGTCGGCCACGCTGGAAAACGCATTTAAGCACGCACTGTTTCCCGACACCATAATGGTGTTAGCCGGATACCTTTTTATCTTCAAGCCTAGTTCGATTGTTATTGGAAGCATACTGAAAAAATACACGGTAGTGACTGGCGATGCCAAAACACAAAGTGCCTTGAAAGGACTTATTGATGGCGGAGAGCTGATAGGGTACCTGGAGCGCACACTTATTCTTACTTTTGTGCTGGCAGACAGTTACGCTGCGGTGGGATTTGTGCTGGCCGCTAAATCCATTTTCAGATTTGGCGAGCTTAACAAAGATGAAGGGCGAAGCATGACAGAATACGTATTAATAGGCTCATTACTGTCGGTTGTGATCACTACGCTTACCGGGGCGCTAATCAAAATGGGTTTGTCGTAAAAAAACGGGTGACGATGTTCGGTTAGCCGAATGTGGAGCCGAAATAACAATCTGCTGAATGTAGCTATTCTAAGTTTATTTATATCGTTAAATTTAGAGATGTTTTTTTATCTATAAAATGTGTGTAAAAAAGAATCCATTGGACTAGCAGACTTAGACATCAGTATAAACTTGGCGCTTGGAGCAAGTTTTCGGGTAAGAACTGAGTTATTCTCCTTAGGATGCAGATGTGACGTTTGATGAGCAAACAATATGCACAAAATTCTGGTTACCGAAGACAGTCCGATTGTCAGAAAAATTCTCTTTAAATTAATCGAAGATAACCCCCATTTTCAAAGCGTGTTGTGTGAAGATTTAGCCAGTGCGCAAAAGCAATTGAATAGTGGTGAAACGTTTCTTGCCGCCATTGTTGATCTCAATTTGCCGGATGCACCTAACGGCGAAATCGTAGACATAATCTTACCGTATGATATTCCCACCATTGTGCTCACCGGCAACTTTGATGAGCATTTAAGGCATATGCTACTCGACAAAGGTGTACTGGATTACATTACCAAAGAATCCAGGTATTCCTACATGCAGGTGGTAAAACTCATCGATCGGCTGCGCAAGAACCTTTCAACCAAGGTATTGGTTGCCGACGACTCACTGACCAGCCAGCGTTTTTTGAGCCAGTTTCTGCAAAAATTTCGTTTCAATGTAGTGTGCGTAAACGATGGTGTTGAAGCGCTGGCGGCACTGAACGAGCACAAAGACATTAAGCTGGTGATTTCAGACTACATGATGCCCAATATGGATGGGTTCCAGTTAGTGAAGCGGATCCGACAGGAGCGACAATTCCAGGATCTTATTTTTATTGGTCTTTCGGCAACAGGTAACAGCATGTTGTCGGCAAAATTCATTAAAAGCGGTGCGAACGATTTCCTGAGTAAACCGTTTTATCATGAAGAGTTCTTTTGCCGTGTACTGCATAGTCTGGAGCTACAGGAGATGATGGCGCAGGTAAGGGACTCTGCAAATATCGACCCATTAACCAATACCTATAACCGCCGGTTTTTGTTTGAACATGGCGAATCACTGCTGGATGCAAAGGTAAGCGTCACGGTAGCCATTATTGATGTAGATGACTTTAAACCCATCAATGATACCTACGGCCATAAAACGGGGGATAAGCTGCTAGAGGCTTTCTCTCTGCTGTTAAAACGCTATTTTTCTGATGACCTGGTAGCGCGGTATGGTGGCGAGGAATTTGTTGTTTTGTCTGAAAGACCTTATCCGGAGGTAATGAAAACCACGGATTTATTTATGCAGAAATTACGCGAACTGGTGTTTACCGAGCACAAAATTGCGATGACTTGCAGTATTGGGGTAAGCGAGGGTAACACAGGTGGTCTGGAAGAACTGATTGACGTTGCAGATAAACGATTATACCGGGCCAAGCATACCGGTAAAAACAGGGTAATTGAAATGTTGGCGGGTTAGCTCTCGCTTCGGGTTCATAAGAAAACGGCCCGTGAACGGGCCGTTTTTCATTATAAATACAACACGTTGAGCAGTGTGATCACAATACTGGAATACACTATAGAGACCGGTAATCCAAATCGAACAAAGTGACTAAACTTATAGTTTGCTGCGTTATACACCAATAAGTTGGTTTGATAACCATACGGTGAGATAAAACTGGCGCTTGCAGCGAATGCAACAGCCAGTGCAAACGGTAAAAGCGGTGCGCCAATAATTTCTACCAAACCATATGCAAACGGAAACATAAGTGCCGCAGCAGCGTTGTTGGTAACAAATTCTGTTAACGCAAGTGTCAGAACATAAACTACTATCAGTGCTACCAGCCAGTTGGTGTCGGCCAGATAAGGCAGCAGTTGGTCTGTACTGAGTGCAATAACGCCTGAATTTTCCAATCCGGTTGCCAGCGACAACGCCCCTACAATCACTACGATGAGGTTTAACGGCATATTGCGTTTGATTTCGCCGCTGGACGTAACATTCGCTCCCACCAGCACTGCAGCGAAAAATAACAAGCCTACTGCCAGCGACAGTATTTCAGTTGCAGCAAGGGCCACGATGGTCAAAAAGCCGCCAACTGTGATCCATTCCTGTGGCGTTGATAGTGGACGCGAGATGCGTTGTTCAGACAGTATAAAGAAGTTTTTGGTCAGGTTATGGCGAGAGTTGAAATCCGGCCCGACGGCCAGTAACAAAAAATCACCAGCCTGTAGCTTGATTTCACCTAATTTGCCTGAGAGCTGCTCGCCATCGCGACGAATAGCCACTACAGCGGCATCAAAAAGCGCACGAAAGCCCAGTGCTTTAATAGTTTGTCCTATGATTTGCGCACGGTTTGACACAATCACTTCGGTGAGGTTTTCCCGCATTAATCCATCGGCTTCGGCAAACGTGGTTAATCCTTTGATGTGCGAAAGCGCATCCAGGTTTTTCACATTACCCGAGAAAATGAGTTTGTCGCCACCCTGAATCACCAAATCCGGCCCTACCGGGCTAATCAGTTTGCGCTTTCTTACTACTTCAACCAAAAACAACTCAGGTAGGTTACGCAGGTGGTTCTGTTCAACGGTTTTTCCAACCAGTTCAGAATCGTCACTGACTTCCGCTTCTACAATGTATTCTCTGAAGTCATTTTGCTTATTGGCAATACTCGGCAACAGGGGAGAAAGTGCATACATTAATACACCACACGTTAACCCTGCACCAAGGCCCACAACGGTAAAGTCGAGAAAACCAAAGCCTGGATGACCATGCTCTTGCAGGAAGCTATCAACAATCAGGTTAGTCGAGGTACCAATTAAGGTTACCGTGCCACCCAAAATCGCAGCATAGGATAACGGGATCAGAAAGCGCGAAGCAGGGTGATACTGATTCTGTTTTACCGGCCCAATTAAACTGGCAACTATGGCCGTGTTATTGAGTAGTGCCGACGAAAAGAAGGTTAAACCGAACAGTCGCCAGAATGAGTGGGTAAAGTTAGCGGTTATCAGCTTTCGCGCAAGGCGTTTGATAAAGGCGGTTTTGTCGATGGCGCTACTAACAAGCAGCAACAGAATAAGTGTAATCAGGCCTTTGTTAGTAAGATTGGCTAAAATTTCATCAAATTTGATTTGTTGAGTAACTAATAAACCCAACACCGCAAGCGCGAAAATAGTGGAGGGGCGTTGATTTGAAAAAATCAACGCCCCGATGGTACCGAGGAAAAACCCCAGTACCACGAGGTGGTTCAGATCCATGTTGTTAGATCCTGCTCCTACAGCTTGCTAATGTCGATAGCATTCCAGTGAGGGAAATGCTTGCGAACCAGTTCATTGAATTCAAGCTCGAATGCAGAGAATTCAGTGGCGCCATGCAGCTTGTCCTTCGCAAGTTCATCGATGATCATACCCGCACCAACCGTACCATTGGTTAAGCGGTCGATCACAATAAATGCACCGGTAGCACGATTGCGCTTGTACGGATCGCAAGGCACTGGCTGGGTGAACTTCACGTCTACCACGCCAATTTCGTTCAGATTCATGTGCAACGACTGGCTTTGCTTCAGTGTGTTCACATCAATCAGGTGATCGATAGCGGCAATACTGCCAGGCGTGGTTTTGGTAGCAAACTTAAACATGTATTGCTTGTTTGGCATCATTGGCTCTTCGGCCATCCATACCAAATGCGTTTTAAACTGCGTACTCAGCAGTGACTTGTTGTCAGATTTTACAATCATGTCACCACGGGAAATATCAATTTCGTCTTCCAGTGTCAGAGTAACAGCTAATGGTGCATAGGCTTCGTCCAGGTTGCCATCGAAAGTAACAATCGACTTCACCTTAGAGGTTTTACCTGAAGGCAATGCTGTGATTTCGTCGCCAGGCTTAATCTGACCAGACACAACAGTACCTGCAAAACCACGGAAATCCAGGTTTGGACGGTTAACATACTGTACCGGGAAGCGGAAGTCCTCGGTGTTGGCGTCTTTGTTGATTTGAATGGTTTCCAGCATTTGCATCAGCGTTTTGCCTTTGTACCATGGCGTGTGCTCACTCAGATTAACCACGTTGTCGCCATCAAGTGCTGAAATTGGTACAAAGTGAATATCCGGAATGTTCAGTTGCGCGGCAAATGCGGTGTAATCTGCCTGAATTTGCTTGTACACGTCTTCGCTGAATTTCATCAGATCCATTTTATTTACAGCAACAATAACGTGCTTAATACCCAGTAAAGACACCAGGAATGAGTGACGACGCGTTTGCGTTTTTACACCTGCGCGGGCGTCTACCATCAGGATAGCCAGGTCACAGTTAGAGGCACCGGTTACCATGTTACGGGTGTATTGCTCGTGTCCGGGGGTGTCGGCAATAATGAACTTGCGCTTGTCAGTAGAGAAGTAGCGGTAGGCTACGTCAATGGTGATGCCTTGCTCACGCTCTGACTGCAAACCATCCACTAGTAGTGCCAGGTCAACTTTGTCGCCGGTAGTACCGACTTTCTTGCTGTCCTGGGTAATCGCAGCCAACTGATCTTCATAAATCATTTTTGAATCGTGCAGCAGGCGGCCGATTAAGGTACTTTTTCCGTCGTCAACGCTGCCGCAGGTTAAGAAGCGCAGCAGGTCTTTATGTTCGTGTTGATCCAGGTACGACAGAATGTCTTCTTTCAATAATTCGTTTTCGTTATTCATGCTTATGCACTCACGAGGAAATAAGGGTTTAACACAGACTCTTTCTGATTGTAGGTAAGAGCCTCAGCGTCAGGATTCAGTGGGTTTGCGCCATCCAGTACAGTCACGTTTGCGCCAGCAGCTAATGCTACGGCATGCGCAGCGCCGGTGTCCCATTCAGAGGTTGGGCCCAGTCGCGGGTACAGATGTGCTTCGCCTTCGGCAACCAGGCATAGTTTCAGTGAGCTGCCCATGGCAACCAGTTCTGATTCTCCGCCAAGCAGGTCCAGCAGATTCTTAATTTCAGGGCTCTGGTGCGAGCGGCTACCCACCACTTTCCACACTTCACCTTCACTGTGCACTTTGGCAGAAATGGCGCTTACACCTTCTGCGGTTTCAGTCCAGGCACCCTGACCAACAATCCCGACATAGGACTTTGCCAGAGCCGGTGCATATACCACGCCCATCACCGGCTTGCCGCCGTCAATCAGTGCGATATTGACGGTAAATTCACCGTTCTTTTTAATGAATTCCTTGGTGCCATCGAGTGGATCGACTAGCCAGTACTGGTTCCAGGTTTTACGCTCTTCCCATGGGATATCAGCCGATTCTTCCGACAGTATTGGCAAGTCTGAAATGGCTTCTAAACCGGCCACAATACACTTGTGGGCAGCTAAATCTGCTTCTGTTAGCGGACTGGTATCCTGTTTTTCATACACAGCAAAGTCGCGCTGGTAAATTTCCATAATTTTTGCACCCGCGTCCTTGGCTATCGCAAGCACTTGCAACGCGAGAGGGTCCGTAATGGCCATTACAACAATCCTTTTTCGGTTAACAGGTTAAACAAGCGCTCTGCTGTGTCTTCGGCAGATTCTTCCTGATACGGTAAATGCACTTCAGGCGCGCTTGGCGCTTCGTAGGCAGAATCAATCCCGGTAAAGTGTTTGATTTCGCCACTGCGCGCCTTTTTGTAGAGGCCTTTTGGGTCACGTTGTTCACAAACTGCCAGTGGCGTGTCTACAAACACTTCGATAAATTCACCCTTTGCCAACAGGTTGCGACAAAAATCGCGGTCGGTTTGAAAGGGTGAAATAAACGCGGTGAGTACCACCAATCCCGAATCCACGAACAATTTGGCCACTTCACTGATGCGACGAATGTTTTCAACCCGGTCTTTATCGCTGAAACCCAGATCGCCACATAAGCCGTGACGCACGTTGTCGCCATCCAGCAAATAGGTATGTTTGCCCTGTTCGTGTAGTTTCTTTTCAAGCAAATTGGCCAGGGTAGATTTACCCGAACCGCTCAATCCGGTTAGCCACAGCACGCGGGGTTGTTGGCCGAGGCTTTCTGCACGAGTCGTTTTATTGATCTCATGCTTATGCCAAACAATATTGGTGGCCATTAGAAGTATCCTTCCATTTTCTTCTTCTCCATTGAGCCAGCGCTGTCGTGGTCAATTACACGGCCCTGACGCTCGGAGGTTTTAGTTAACAGCATTTCCTGGATAACTTCTGGCAGTGTGGCCGCGGTTGACTCAACTGCACCAGTCAGTGGGTAACATCCCAGCGTACGGAAACGCACGGATTTCATCTCTGGTACTTCGCCTTCTTTCAGCGGCATGCGATCGTCGTCAACCATGATCAATACGCCATCACGCTTCACAACTGGGCGTGGTTTGGCCAGGTACAGTTGTGGAATATCAATGTTCTCTTTGTAGATGTATTGCCAGATATCCAGTTCGGTCCAGTTAGACATCGGGAATACACGGATGCTCTCGCCCTTGTTGATTTGCGAGTTATAAATATTCCACAGTTCCGGACGCTGGTTTTTTGGATCCCAGCGGTGGTTGCTGTCACGGAATGAATAAACACGTTCTTTTGCACGTGACTTTTCTTCGTCACGACGGGCACCACCAAAGGCGGCATCGAATTTGTATTTGTTCAGTGCCTGCTTCAGGGCTGCGGTTTTCATCACGTCAGTGTGCTTGGCACTGCCATGGCTGAATGGACCCATGCCCATGTCGACGCCTTCCTGATTAATATGCACCAGTAGGTCAAAGCCGTGCTTTTTGGCCTGCTGATCACGAAACTCTATCATTTCGCGGAATTTCCACGTGGTATCAACGTGCAATAACGGGAATGGGATTTTGCCTGGCGCAAATGCTTTACGTGCCAGGTGTAACAGCACCGAGGAATCCTTGCCTACGGAATACAGCATTACTGGGTTTTCGAATTCCGCAGCAACTTCACGAAAGATATGGATACTCTCGGCTTCGAGTTGTTTCAAATGGGTGGTTGACGGGATACTTGCAGTCATTTATCGAGTCCGAAGTTTAGGTTTATATACGAAATGATTATATACATAGAACCCTAACATATTTAGGCGCATTTGTGCTATGCCATTTAGCTATTTGAAATAGCCCTTTTATTCCTTTGTATTAAACCGGCTCTTCCACAAAGAAGACGTCGGCTCATGCAAATGACAAAAGTGAGGCTGGTTAAGGGATTCTGGTTGTGTATGAGTATACAGGGTAGAGCAGTATACGCCTGATTTCTGTGGTATGACGAGAGGACGTAATGGAATTTTTTAAAACCACATTGATGTATTTTATATCAAATGGTTATATGGGTGTGTCGAGAGGGTGTATTGCAAGGGTGTATTAAGGGTATGGCGGCTTAGGGTTTGCAAACCCTAAGCCGCCATAAGCATTAACGTTGCTGATGCAATGCTTGTTCAAATTTGGCAAAAGTAGCCTGAACGCTCTCCCTGGGTTGGGTGAATTTACTCACTACCACAATTGCAATGCTCGATAATACAAAGCCGGGCACGATTTCGTACATCCACTGACTCAGGCTTTGCCCCTGAATTTGCACTGGTAAATAAATCCATAAGAGTACGGTGGCAGCGCCCGTGATCATTCCGGCAAATGCTGCTGCGCGGGTCATATTGCGAGAGAACAGGCTGAACAGTACCAGAGGACCAAATGCCGCGCCAAAGCCGGCCCAGGCATTACTCACCAGCGATAGTATAGTGCTGTCGCGATCATATGCGAGCGCAATGGCAACGGCAGCAACCAAAACAACGGAAACACGCCCCGCAATCACCAGTTCTCCCTCTGACGCCTCTTTACGCAGAAATATTTGATAGAAATCACTGGTTAGCGAACTGGAGGTAACTAATAACTGAGATGAAATAGTGCTCATGATTGCCGCCAGAATGGCAGCCAATAAGAAACCGGCAATCAAGGGATGGAACAGGATTTGTGACAAGTAAATGAAGACGGTCTCGGGATCAATGGTCACGTCGGGTTGTTGAGTAACATAGGCTAAGCCATATAACCCGGTCATCAATGCACCGGTAATCGACAGGATCATCCAGCTCATACCGATGCGGCGGGCAACCGGAATGGCTTTTACCGAGCGGATCGCCATAAAACGGACGATAATGTGCGGTTGGCCAAAATAACCGAATCCCCAGGCCAATAGCGATAAAATACCGATAAACGACAACGTTGTGCCGCTCGCAGCATCGGTAAACAGGTCAAACATGGCTGGGTCGATACTGGTAATGATCTGATTGGCCTGGGATACACCGCCAAGCTCCATCACAACGACAACCGGCACCAGGATGAGCGAAATAAACATGATACAGCCTTGTACAAAATCGGTCATGCTCACAGCCATAAAGCCACCAATCATTGTGTAGGCAACTACCACGCCGGCGGTAACATACAAGCCCATTTCGTAGCTTAAATTAAACGAAGATTCGAATAATTTGCCGCCTGCTACTACACCCGAAGAGGTATAAAGGGTAAAGAATACCACTATGACCACTGAAGCAATCACCCGCAACATGCGGCTGTTATCGGCAAAACGGTTTTCGAAGTAATCGGGCAGGGTAATCGCGTTATTGGCGATTTCGGTGTAAACCCGCAAACGAGGGGCAACCAGAATATAATTTAAAAAGGCACCAATGGTAAGGCCAATGGCAATCCAGGCTGCCGAAATACCTGCCACATACATTGCACCGGGTAATCCCATCAGCATCCATCCGCTCATATCGGATGCGCCGGCAGACAGCGCCGTTACTGCTGGACCGAGTTTGCGGCCACCCAGCATGTAGCCTTCTACACTGGTGTCGGCCTCTTTGTAGCCATACCAACCAATGCCTAACATCACTAAAAAATACAGCCCCAGAGAGACCATAGTGCCAACTTCCATTAGCGCTTCCTTCTGTCGTTATCGTTATTGTAGTGATGGTTACTATATCAGGATGGGTCGGCTGGTTTCTACCGGGAGTCGGGAATTAGCGTGTTTAAGCGATTTGAACACATGACCTGCTTTCAGGCAGGCCATGTGCAACGGTTTATGCAGAGAACTTTAAACTTTGCTTCAGGATGGATTGAAATGACGGTATATCCGCGCCTTTTTCGCCTACCACTAACACATTGGCATGGTTAAAAGCATAAGATAAACCTTCGTACGCCTTGTCAGAAAAGCTATTTTTTACCGGGTGATTTTTCTCTGGCACCAGAAAAACTGACATTCGCCCCTGAGCGGTTTCAATGATCAGGTGTAAGCTGCGTATTGAATCCAGATGACAGTAATTTACCGACGCGATTTTGCCAATGGCCGGATCAATCTCTGCACCGAACTGTGCCAGTTTGGCATTGGCAATTTGCGCGGTTACCGGTGCGTCGCCTACCGGCGTTTCATGTTCCGCGTAGTACATATGCGCAAGCGCGGCGTCACCCAGAGAGACATGTTGTTGCTGCCAGGCGGTAATGCCTACGCCAGCCGTTAATGCAACACTTGCCGCCAGGCCAATGTACCAGCGGTTTTTACGCTTTTTGTGTGCGAACTCGCGTACACTTTGCTGCCAAATAAGCTTATTGGCTAAATCATCGGGCACGGGCACATCAATGGCGCGTGTGAGTTTATCGTCGAGACGTTTAACATCCTGCCAAAAGTCATCATACCCTTTATCGTCGTTTGCTGCTTGCACTAAGGCTTCGTCGGTATCCGCAGGGTTAGCATAAATGCGGCGCCGAAATTCTAATTCATCCATTTTGGCGACCTCGCTCAGGTTGACTGGGAGCCAGCGCTTCTTTTAATTGCGCGCGGGCACGGAATAATCGTGTCATGACGGTGTTTTTGTTTAAATCCAGTTGTTGGGCTATTTCGTCACCACTAAAACCAAACAGAATCTGAAGTACCAGCGGTTCCCGGTAGTCTTCTTCCAGTTTTGCCATCGCCCGTCGCAGTTGCCGGATTTCCGTATCGTTGTCGTGACAGTCTGCTGATGACACAGAAACTGACACATCGTCGATGTCTACCAAATCAAACTGCTTGCGCTCAAAGCGCCGTGCATTCTCTCGTCGCAAAATGGTGATAAGCCAGGATTTTGCGGCTTTTTCATCCTGCAGGGAGTCGAGGGCGCGCCAGGCGCGCAGGAACGTTTCCTGCACAATATCTTCGGCAGTGGCCTTATTATTAGTGAGCCAGTAAGCGTATCGATACACGTCGGCGTGCAGAGCGCGAACTAAAGCTTCATAGCGTTGAGTTTTTTCTTTCATGTCCGAATAGACCGACACGCTGTAAAACAAATTTCAACAGTAGGTGATTTTTTTCAAAAAAACAAAAAAGGAGCGCGAAGCTCCTTTTTATCACAATCAAACAATGAGTGAGATTACGATTTACTTTCAACCCACTGATGTACTTTTTCTTCCAGTACCGACAATGGCACAGGACCATCTTTGAGCACAACGTCATGGAATTGGGCATAACTGAAATTATCACCCAGAGTGGCTTTTGCTGCTTCGCGCAGCTCCATTATCTTCAGTTTTCCTATCATGTAGGCCGTTGCCTGACCCGGCATGGCAATGTATCGTTCAATCGCTTTAACGGCATCGTATTCCGGATTCGGCGTGTTGGCGATCAAATACGCAATCGCTTCTTCGCGACTCCATTTTTTCGCGTGAATGCCAGTGTCTACCACTAAACGGCAGGCTCGCCATAATTCCATTGCCAGGCGTCCAAAGTCGGAGTAGGGGTCCTGGTAAAAGCCCATGTCTTTGGCGAGTTCTTCGGTGTATAAACCCCATCCTTCAGTATAGGCAGTAAAGCTCAGGAATTTCTGGAATTGCGGAATGCCGTCCAACTCAAGCGCAATAGCGCGCTGCATATGGTGACCGGGTATGCCTTCGTGGTACGCCAACGCTTCCATTTGGTAGGTTGGCATGGCGTTCATGTCATACAGGTTGGCGTAATAGATACCCGGGCGTGAGCCATCCTGCGCAGGATTTTGATAAAAGGCCTTACCCGCTGATTTTTCGCGAAAAGCCTCAACACGTTTTACTATCATCGGCGCTTTTGGCGTTAAACCAAAATACGCCGGTAGAGCCTCGCGCATAGTATCAATGGCGGCGGTTGCTTCTGCCAGATAGCGCTCGCGTCCTTCATCGGTATTCGGGTAATAGAACTGCTTGTCGGTGCGCATGAATTCAAAGAACTCCTGCAGCGTGCCGTCAAATTCAACCTGCTTCATAATGTCGCGCATCGCATTGTGAATGCGCTCTACATTATCAAGACCAATCTGATGCACTTCGTCAGCGGTTAAATCTGTTGTGGTGAACCAGTTAAGGCGGTTCTGATACCATTTGTCGCCATCGGGTAAACGCCAAACACCGTCACCTTCAGGGCTAACGGTCTTTTGATGGGCAAATGCTGCCATCAGCTTTTCATAAGCCGGCTTCACAGACGTAAGCAGTGCGGTTTTAGCTTGCTCTTTCAGGGCCGATGCTTCATTTTCAGGCAGATTCAGGGCGTCGACTTTGTCGCTGAAATCTTTCAACAGCGTAGAGGGTTTGTCAGAATCATCAAATGGCATGCCGCTAATCACATTTTGTGACGCTTCAATCATTTGATCATAAGCCCACTTGGGTGGAAACACACCAAGGGCTTCGCGTATCTGCATTTGCTCAATTACCTGATCAAAATTGCCAGGTACGTTATTTAAACGGGCAATGTAGGCATTGGCGTCATCCACACTGGTTACCCGGTGAATGTTGATCAGAAAGCTGGGAACAGAGGTATGAGCTGCTCTGAACTGATGCACAATATAGGTATGGTGGCGGTATTTGTCGTTTTCTAAATCCCGCTCGATTCCCAGCTTGAACAGGCGAACACTCATTTGTTCCTGTTCGCTCAGCTTGCTGATATCAAACTGCGAAATTTCTTGTAAGCGCTTTTTGGCAATGGCGATACTTTCGTCAGCAAAAGCGTCGCTTTCATCACCCCATTTGTCGTAGTCCCATTTTATACCCAGATAGCTCTGGAAAGTCGGGGAGCGTTTTAAGTCGTCCTGGAAGGTTTGCTCAAAATAGGCTGCCAGACGTTCTGATTCAGATTGTGCCTGCACCGATTGAGCAGTATCTGATGTTGGGGCGGTGGTTTGCGTTGCCGGTGAGCAGGCAATTAGCCCACTCACTGCTAAAGCAATGGCGCTTAACTTTCGTAATTTCTGTGTTTGAATGTGCATAAGAACCCTATTTGTGTAGTGGATAAAGCGGGGTGAGCCCCCCGTCTTTTGTATTGGATATTGTTGTTATACGTTTTATTGCCGAAATTAGTGCAGCCTTATTCCAGGCCTGTGGCGGATTCGCAAAAGCCGAGGCCATCATTTGATCAAGCTCGGGTTTGATCGACTGCTGAATTTGCCATCGTTGTGCGGCAGAAAATTGCGCCTGCCAACTGCGCAAGGCGGCTTGAATATCACTCACATTGCCTTTTTCAATGGTTGAAATAAGTGATTTAACATCGGCGTTAGTAGTCGTTTTTTGCGATGAAGGCACTGCGCTCACTGAGCGCGTTTTCTGAGCATGAATTAACCAACCTGCTGCAGTCAGTAACCAAAGCGCAGCTAACAGCCAGTGCCAATGATCAATTCCTTGCTGTGAATTTGGTGATATCAGTGATTCTGCAGCCTGTGGCTGGGCGTTATCAGCGTCAGGTAATCCTTGATCTGATGTAACCTGCTGTATTGCAGGTGGCGGCACCTGAGCCTGCGGCGTTGCTGGAGTTGGCGTGTTACCCATGTTTGCCGCGGGTGCTACCGTGATGGTGCGGGTAGGCAGTGTTGCGAATTCCGTTTTGCCTGTGTTGGTATTAAACCAGGGCACTTTGACCTCTGGAATAATAAACTCACCAGGCTTGGTGGGGATCAGCGCTACTGATTCGGTACGCTGTACAATTAACCGGTTGTCGCGCTCGGCGGTTGCGCTGCCGGGTTGGTCGGGATAAAGCTTAAATGCGGGCGGGTATATTTGTGCTATCTCGGGCAGCTGTTCTTCCACTACCCCAACGGCGGTAAGCGTGAGTGTGCGGGTTACCGGTTCACCTACCACAAATTCATCGGTTTGCCAGTTTTCATCCAGTTGCACAAAGTCGCTCGGCAGCCAGTGATAGTCTATGTCCTGCGGAATGGGTTTAACACTGATATCCACATCCGGGCCAACCCGGTTGATAGCCTGAGTACGGTTAAAAAAGCCAAATCGCTGATTGGTATTCGCTGCAATGACTTCGCCAGAAAAGACCGGGCCGCGAATGGTAAAGTCGCCAGATTGCTGAGGCAGAATCGCAAAGTTGCGTTCAATTACCTGATAACGTTTGCCATTTACCAGCTCTGTGTATTGCTTGTCTTCACCTAGTTGCTGAATTTGCGCATTCTCAAGCTCAGGGGCTTGTAGGCTACCACGTTCAATTTGCGATGCCAGATAGAGTTTCACGGTGTAGCGCAACTGTTGTTGCAGGTACACATTCGACTGATTGACTTCGGTGGCTACGTAGTAGTCTCTGGCCGGCGCATTGCTACCTTGTTGTACCGGGATAACGTTAACAGTAATAGGTGCACTCGACTTGCCTTCGATGGTAAATGCCGGAATAGTAAATTTGCCTACACTGCGCGGAAACAAGGTAGTAGACCAGGTAGTTGTCTGGCGGGTAGAGAAGTTGACAATTGACGTTTGTGAACCCACTGACGTGCGGCCTACCACAAAATCGCTTAATAAAACGGAACTGTCGAATGCATCGCGCTCGGCATCGCCTTCAGCCACAACCGTTAACACGATAGCCTCGTCGAGCATCACAGGGTTTTTGTCGATAGTGGCTGTCACACTGGTTACTTCGGCCTGAGATATCCAAGGCAGCACGCACATTAATAAACCTGCAATCAGGCGTTTACTGATCATTACCAATCACTCCGGTCTGAAGAAGGGGGACGACGATACTGACGTTTCTGCGCTTCCAATTGCATTTTGCGTTTCAACAGGAAGGCTGGGTCGTCAGGGATGCGACGCAATAGATTATTGAGTCGTTGTTCGGTCTCTTTGTCGCGCTCGGCGTCACCTTGTATTGCTTGTTTCATTTCACTTTCGCCAGCTTCCTGCTCGCCATTTTCAGGCTGTTGTGCCTGTTGCTGTTGTTCGTCCTGGGCATCCTGTGGGTCAGACTGCTCACCGTTCTGTTCAGCATTTTGCTGATTGTCTGATGATTGCTGCTGTTGATCCTGACCGTTTTGCTGGTCACTTTTTGACGGATCATTTTCTCCACTTTGCTGTTGGTCTGAACCTTCACCATTTTGCTGTTGATTCTCGCCGTTTTGCTCACTTTGGTTTTGTTGATCGTCAGATTGATTCTGATTATCGCCCTGATTTTGTTGATCCTGTTGTTGGTCCTGTTGATTTTTTAATTGTTCAAGCAGCGCTTTGTTTTGTGCTGCTTCAGGATAATCCGGGCGTTTTGCCAACGCCTGTTCATAAGCGGCAATAGCCTCTTCCAATTGGCCCGCTTTTGCCAGCGCGTTGCCCTGGTTGTAAAAGCCTTCCGCACTGTTTAACTGGCCGTAAGTCTCTGCAGCCGCTTCGTATTCACCAGAGCGATATTGCGCTGCGCCTTTCCACGATAAATCTTCAAAGGATTCAGAGGCGTCCTGAAATTGTTCGCTGTTGTACTGTTCATAGCCCTGTTGATCGGCATTCAAAAAGGGTTTCTGCCACCAACTAATGGTATTGGGTTGTACAGCTTCGTTGGTGTCTGCGACGGGTGATTGACCTGGCTGTGTTTGCGCTACGGCAACAGGCGATTGCATGGGTATTAGCACACACAAGCAAAGGACGAACAACAAACCGCGTCGGAACGACAGGGCGGCAATCGGCAGTAATAGGAGCAGCAAATACGGCCCGGCTTCTGCCCATTTATCACCTTGCTTGTTGTTGTCCTGTGATTCAGTTTCGGCATCATCAAATCGATTTACCGCAGCAATTTTACGAATATCACTGTCGTTAGCGGTGATTTCAGAGAACTTACCGCCACTCTGGCGACTGAGTTGTTGCAACACTGACGGATTCATTTTTGGGATCACAATTGCGCCATTACTGCGTTTTAATAGTTCGCCATTGAGCTGTTTGATGGGCGCGCCAGTTTGCGTGCCGACACCCAGAATATTCACGGTATAAGGTGTGGAAGATAAAAAGTCGCTGAGTTCTTTCATTTGTTCCAGTTCAACGCCATCAGTGATCCAGTAAAGTGCACCGCGCTGATAGCCGGCACTTTCCAGTAAGTTGGCCGCGGCTTTTAACCCCAATACAGGTTCACTGCCTGAAGTGGGCATGATTTCCGGGCTCAAACTGGGGAGCAGGGCTGTTAAAGTGGTTGCATCTTCAGTTAATGGGCTAATGGTGAACGCATCACCCGCGTAAGCCACCAAGCCCATATCCCCTTCGTTGATAAGCTTTACCAAATCAATAGCTTTGTATTTCGCTCTGGATAATCGGTCTGGCGTAACGTCGGTAGCGCGCATCGACAATGACATATCCATAACGATTACGTGACCGGCTTTTACCTGAAAAACAGGCTGGGGAATACGTTCCCAACTTGGTCCGGCTAATGCGAATACCGCGAGTAGCCATGCCAGCGCAAGCCAACTCACCAGAGTATTGCTTTTTGCCGTGTGTTGCCCGGTTACCAAATATTGATAGAGGTGTCCAGCAATCACACCTTGCCAGCCCGTTGCTGTGCGACGCCAGCGATAGACCACCCAAAGTAGCAACACTAATGGGATAAGTGCATAAAACCATTCAGGGCGCAGGAAGTGAAAATCTGCAGGGAGAAAATTGAAGGCACTGTTCATGATACGGCCTCATTGCTACCAGCCAGTCTGAACCAGATACTTCGCAGCAAAATACCAATCACTGGCAGTGCGCTAAGTAACAATGCCAGGGCCAGCGGATAGTAAAATAACGCCGTTAGCGGGCGCATTTTACGTGCTTCGCCTTCAATCGGCTGGAGCTGGTCGAGCATCGCGTAAATGTTGTTTAATTCGGCGGCATTGCGCGCACGGAAATACTGGCCGCCGGTGGCTTTCGCAATATCGGTTAACATGGTTTCGTCCAACTCTTGCGAGGGATTTACCTGTCTGCTGCCAAAGAAACTTGAAACGGTCATGGCATCAGCCCCTACACCGATGGTGTAAACCGTAACCTGGGCATCCACGGCAAGTTCTTTTGCTTGTTGTGGTGTGATATTACCGGCCGTGTTCTGGCCGTCTGTAAGCAATATGAGTACGCGGTTTGATTCGGCTTTTTGTTCAAATCGTTTTACAGCAAGACCAATAGCATCGCCAATCGCCGTTTGTTCACCTACCAGGCCAATTACGGCCTCGTCCAATAAGGTTGCGACGGTTTCCCTGTCATAGGTGAGAGGTGCTTGCAAATAGGCCGTGTCGGCGAACAGAATCAACCCAAGACGATCGCCAACCCGGCGTTGAATGAAGTCATACAGTACAGATTTGATCATGGTCAGGCGATTAACCTGACGGCCGTTTACCATCATGTCTTCAATTTTCATACTGCCAGACAAATCCACCGCCAGCATCATTTCACGCCCTTCATTTGGCACATTAACCGGCTCACCCAACCATTGCGGCCGGGCTGCAGCCAGTACCAAACAAATCCACATTATTGTTGCCAGTATCAACCAACCGCGTTTTGCTGCCTTAGGTGATTTCGATTGCGGCAGATTGTTGATTAAATTCGGTACCCGCAGCGCAACATCCGTTTGCTGAGTTTTAGGACTCAGCAAGCGAACGATGAAGGGTAAGGGCAGAGCAAACAGCGCCCACCACCAGGCAAACTCAAACATGACTTGCCTCCCGCGCTTTAACTGCCGTCTCTATGGGGGGAACTCGCTTAAAATTAGCTTGTTTCAACCACACTGTTGCCGCTGAAAAAATATCGCTGGCTTCTGCTTCTGTACAAGGTGCTTGCTGATACACCTTACTGGTCATGACTTCCAGTCCGGCCATCACGGATTTTGCGTGCTTGTTGCTAACTGCGCTTTGTAAAAACTGTAGCCACTGATTACCGTATAATGCGGAAACGGTTTCAGCGTCGAAATAGTGCTTCGCAACGCGTTTGAGTAATTGATTGGTGTCTACCGCGGCCTGGCCTGGCTCAGTAGCGAAGGCGGCAAGTGTTGCCAGTGCCTCACGCTTGGCTTTGGTAAATTGGCGGTGAAGATACCAGGTGCGAATTGCCATTATGGTAACCAGCAATACCAACGCAATAACTGCCCACCAACCCCATGCCAGCGGCCACCAATCTACGCCAGTTGGCGTTTGAATATCATTTAACTGGGCTAACGGGTCCATACTGGCTGCCTCCGCAAGCGTTCAAGTTGTTCGGTTAGGGGGATACCGGCATCAATAAAGCCCATTCCAGTTTTACAGCGGCCAAGACTGTCTTTCACCTGCTGCCAGCGCGCTTGCTGGCTGGCGGAATAGTGTTTAGCCAGTACCGGATCGCCTAATGTCCAGGTTTGCTTTTGCTCGCCGTCGGTAACATTCACACTCTGCGTGTGGCGAAGCGTTGGCAAGGTATGCTCAAGCGGGTCGGTGATGGCAATGGCACTCACTTCACAATGCCGGCTAATTTGGGTTAAGTGCTGTAGCGCGCGCTCATCAAGGTGCAAAAAATCACTGATGATATAGACCAGACTACCGGGCCTGGCCAGACGGCGCAGTCGGGACAAAGCCTGTTCCAGATTTGCCTGAGGGGCTGGAAGCTGCGCCTGACTCGCTTCATTCTGACACTGCATCAGTTCATGACAAATGCTTAAAACTGCGCGCTTGCGGCTTAATGGTTTACATTCTTTATGAGCATAATCCGAATAGATTAACGCGCCCACTTTGTCGCCGCGTTGCGCCGCTGCCCAGCTGATTAATGCACTCAAATGCGCAGCCTGAACAGCTTTGAGCAGCAGTTGGGTGCCAAATTGCATCGAGCCCGATAAATCACACAAAACAAATACCGGGCGCTCGCGCTCTTCGCGGTACACCTTGGTGTGGGTTTTCCCGGTACGCGCAGTCACGCGCCAGTCGATGGCACGAATGTCATCACCCGCCTGATAGTGCCTGGCTTCATCAAACTCCATACCACGCCCCTTGTGTTTAGTCAGGTAACTACCTGCCAAACGCGCCTGAGGCGTGCGTGTGGGTTTCATGTCTAACAGCCCGGCAAACTGCTTGTATTGCAGCAGTTCCTTTACATTTAACTGAATGCCATTGGACTGCAGGCTATTGAGCTGTTGTTGTACGGCAATCATTGATTAAGGCACAGCGACCAGATTTAATATGGTGTCCAAAACCTGATTTGCAGTGACGCCTTCCGCTTCGGCCTGATAAGACAGGATCAAACGGTGGCGAAGCGCATTGTGGAACACAGCCTGGATGTCGTCGGGACCAACGAAATCCCTGCCGGCCAACCACGCATGGGCACGGGCGCAGCGATCCAGTGAAATGGTGGCACGAGGGCTGGCACCAAATTCAATCCACTGAGCTAATTCAGGTGAATAATTTTCAGGGCGACGCGTGGCCATAATCAACTGCACTAAATAGGTTTCCAGTGCGGGGGCCATGTGCAGTGCTAATGCCGCTTTACGCGCAGCGAAGATATCTTGCTGGCTCAATGTAGGTGGCAGCGCTGTGGGCTTACTCAGCTCTTCGTTGCGCGTTAATTGCAGGATTTGCAGTTCGGTGTCGGCATCCGGGTAATCAATTTCCAGGTGCATCAGGAAGCGGTCTAACTGCGCTTCTGGCAGGGGATAGGTGCCTTCCTGCTCCAGCGGGTTCTGCGTTGCCATTACCAGAAATAGTTCTGGTAGAGCATAGGTTTTGTTGCCAACCGTAATTTGGTGCTCAGCCATGGCTTCGAGCAGCGCAGATTGCACTTTTGCCGGCGCACGGTTAATTTCGTCTGCCAGCACCAGATTATGGAACAAAGGACCTTGCTGGAACACAAACTGGCCTGTTTCCGGGCGATAAATATCCGTACCCGTTAAATCGGCGGGTAGCAAATCTGGGGTAAACTGTACGCGGTGAAAATCGCCATCAATACCCTTAGCCAGGGCGTTGATGGCCCGGGTTTTCGCCAATCCTGGTGGGCCTTCTACTAACAAGTGGCCGTCGGCCAGCAGTGCAATCAGCATATTCAGCGTGAGTTGAGACTGACCGATAATTTGTGAATCAAGATAGGCGTGTAACTGCCTGAACTGCTCAGCTGCCATAGAGTTTTCTAACCTTGTTATCGTTATTGAATCACAGAGCGTATACTTACTGCTCCGTGTTGGAATTGAAGCTATCTGACTGTTAAGTCAATATAAGGTTCCCTTATTCTGTTTCAAGCTACTTTTTCTCATCAAGAGATTAATTGTTGCAAAATATTCTTCTGCGGATTTGCTATTTGTTTAATTGTTTGTAAAAATCGGCGCATTGATAACAGGTCTGACCACTACCAGGTCTACAACAAGGGTTATAAATAATGGCTAAACAGCAATCGGTTACAACGCG
Source organism: Aestuariibacter sp. GS-14 (assembly GCF_006494365.1). Lineage (GTDB taxonomy): Bacteria > Pseudomonadota > Gammaproteobacteria > Enterobacterales > Alteromonadaceae > Alteromonas > Alteromonas mangrovi. Next base: position 73,353 of record NZ_VHIP01000001.1, on the reverse strand, counting down.
TGATGGCGATCGCATTGCCATTGTCGCTGGGCTTAGAACGCCCTTCGCAAAAATGGCGACGTATTTTCACGGTGTTCCCGCCGTGGATTTGGGCAAAATGGTGGTAAACGAGCTTCTGATCCGCAATGCCGTTGATCCTAAATTAGTTGATCAACTTGTTTACGGTCAGGTAGTTCAAATGCCAGAAGCCCCCAATATCGCACGCGAAATCGTTCTGGGCACCGGGATGAATGTGCATACCGACGCCTACAGCGTATCACGCGCTTGCGCAACTAGCTTCCAGTCTACGGTGAATATCGCAGAATCTATGATGGCTGGCACAGTGGAAGTGGGGGTGGCCGGTGGTGCTGATTCAACCTCTGTATCACCTATTGGTGTATCGAAAAAATTAGCCCGTGCACTGGTTGACCTGCAAAAAACCAAAACCCTGGGTCAAAAATGGGCCGTACTTAAGCATCTTGGCTTTAAGGATTTACTGCCAGTACCGCCGGCGGTTGCTGAATATTCAACGGGTTTATCTATGGGACAAACTGCTGAGCAGATGGCGAAAACCCATGGTATTTCTCGCGAAGCACAGGATGAACTGGCGCACCGCTCGCATACGCTTGCAGCGCAAAGCTGGAAAGAAGGCAAACTGGCTGGTGAAGTAATGACTGCCTATGCCGAACCGTTTAAAGGTGCGCTGGAGCAAGACAACAATATTCGCTTCGATTCAAAGCTGGAAGGCTATGCAAAATTACGTCCGGTATTCGACCGCAAATACGGTTCAGTAACTGCGGCCAACGCAACGCCATTAACTGATGGTGCATCAGCAGTACTGATGATGACCGAGAGCAAAGCGAAAGCATTGGGCTACACACCACTTGGTTATATTAAGAGTTATGCATTTGCGGCAATTGATGTATGGGAAGATATGCTGATGGGCCCGTCTTACGCCTCACCCATTGCATTAGAGCGTGCAGGCATGACACTGAACGATTTGACGCTGATTGAAATGCATGAAGCCTTTGCTGCTCAGACTTTGGCAAACGTTAAAATGTTTGCCAGCGATAAGTTTGCTCAGGAAAAACTGGGTCGCAGCAAAGCTACCGGTGAAATCGATATGGACAAATTCAACGTGATGGGAAGTTCACTTGCATATGGTCATCCCTTTGCCGCAACAGGTACGCGTATGATCACGCAAATGCTGAATGAATTGAACCGCCGTGGCGGTGGTACCGGTTTGATCACTGCCTGTGCGGCAGGTGGTTTAGGCGCAGCTATGATTTTGGAGACAGCGTAATGACTGAACAAGCAGCAAACAGCGCATTTACTTTAAGCCGCCAGGACAACGGCATTGCCGTACTCACCATGGATGTACCGGGTGAGTCAATGAATACCCTGAAACAGGCGTTTGGCGATGACATCACCAAAATCCTGGATGAAATTGAAGCTGATAGCAACATTAAAGGCGTGGTGCTGATCAGTGGTAAACCCAGCTCTTTCGTCGCCGGTGCTGACATTACTATGCTGGACGCCTGTAAAACGGCGGAAGAGGCACAGGCATTAGCCAAAGGTGGTCAGGACATTTTTGACCGCATCGAAAAAATGCGTGCCACCTTTGTGGCGGCTATTCACGGCCCTGCACTGGGCGGTGGATTAGAGCTGGCATTAGCGTGCCACTACCGCGTTTGTACCGATGCCCCTGCGACGCAACTGGGTGTGCCTGAAGTACAGCTGGGTTTATTACCAGGCAGTGGCGGAACACAGCGTTTACCTCGATTAATCGGTATTCAACAAGCCATTAAAATGATGCTCACCGGTGGTGCGGTACGTCCAAAGCAGGCTAAAAAATACGGCCTGGTTGATGAAGTTGTGCCGCATTCAGTGCTATTGGACGTAGCGGGTATCTTTGCTGCTAAGGGCAAACCAAACCGTGAAATGCCGCAAAAAGGGCTGGTTAATAAATTCCTTGAAGGCACGGGCCCAGGTCGCAATATTCTGTTTAACAAAGCGGCGCAACAAACCCAGTCAAAAACACGCGGAAATTACCCAGCGCCACAGCAAATTCTTGATGTGGTGGCATTAGGTCTGAGCAAAGGCATGCGAGCTGGTTTAGAGGCTGAAGCAAAAGCGTTTGGCCAACTGGTGATGACACCTGAATCAAAACAGCTTCGTCAGATATTCTTTGCTACAACTGCCATGAAGAAAGAATCTGGTGTGGCGAATGTTGCCCCGGAAAAAGTGGCTAAAGTCGGCGTGTTGGGCGGTGGTCTGATGGGTGGGGGTATTGCGTTTGTTACGGCGACCAAAGCGAAAGTGCCAGTGCGTATTAAAGATATCCAGCCAATTGGTATCGCCAATGCCATGAAATACAGCTACGACCTGCTGGTTAAAAAAGTGCAGCGTAAATTTATGCTGAAGTCGGAAATGCAGAAGCAAATGTCACTGTTAACCGGCACATTGGATTACGCCGGTATGCAAGATGTAGACATTGTGGTTGAGGCAGTATTTGAAGACGTGAAACTGAAGCAGCAGATGGTTGCTGACGTGGAAAACAATTGCAAAGAAAGTACGATTTTTGCGTCGAATACCTCGTCTATTCCAATTGGACAAATTGCTGAAGGGGCGCAGCGTCCTGAAAATATCATTGGTCTGCATTACTTCTCTCCAGTAGATAAAATGCCACTGGCGGAAGTGATCGCGCATGAAAAGACGTCTGATCAAACTATTTCAACTACCGTTGAATTTGCCAAGAAACAAGGGAAGACGCCAGTAGTAGTAAAAGACGGAGCGGGCTTCTACGTGAACCGTATTCTCGCGCCCTATATGAACGAAGCGGCGAACCTGATCCTTGCCGGTGAGCCTATCGACCATATCGATAAAGCGCTGCTTAACTTTGGTTTCCCGGTGGGTCCCGTGAAGCTGCTTGATGAAGTGGGAATCGATGTGGGTACCAAAATTATCCCCATTCTGGTTGACGCCTTTGGTGAGCGTTTTACCGCCCCAGGCGCTTTCGACAAAGTGTTGGCAGATGATCGCAAGGGTAAGAAAAACAAACGCGGTTTTTACCTGTATGAAGGCAAAAAGCCAGGAAAAGAAGTGGACGACAGTTTGTACACTTTATTGGGTATTCAGCCGAACAAGAGCCGCAGTGAATCTGAAATATCTGAACGCTGCGTACTCATGATGTTAAATGAAGCCGCACGCTGTTTAGACGAAGGTGTGATCCGCAATCCACGTGATGGGGATATAGGCGCAATTTTTGGTATTGGCTTCCCCCCATTCCTGGGCGGACCTTTCAGATATATGGATCAACTTGGCATTAAAAAGGTAGTAGAGCGCTTGAATTACTACGCTGAAAAGCTTGATAAGAAGTATCAGCCTGCGCCAGTTCTGGAAGAAATGGTAAAGGAAAATAGAAGCTTCTATTAAATACTTGTTAATAACTTGTATAAAACCGGGCATTGCCCGGTTTTTTTCATTATAACGAATAAAAATGCTGGTTTTGTGTGTGCGATCGTATATTATTCGCGCGTTTTCTGACTATCGGTTTTTCAGTTTTCTTTGAGCGAGGTGTCAAAATGTTGACGATTATTTTGGTATCGGTTTTGTCAGGCGTATTTTTTTACGTTGAGTCTCTGAAAGCTGGGTTAGCTGCAAAGCGTTGGGCAGCAGCCGGATGCGTATTAGGCCCGTTATTATTGCCTATGTTTACCATTTCGCGCCATGTCAGAATGCGCCGTGATACAGGCTTTAATAACGTTGTGTTACGCGCTTAGCGCTGAATGTCGGGCATAAAAAAAGGAGCATCAAGCTCCCTTTTTGTACGCGAAATCTTGCAGATTAAAGACGAACACCGTTAGTCTTAGGTTTGAACTGCTGAGTCTCTGTTGCAACTTCTTTTTTCTGTACAGGTGCTTTTTGAGCGCCTTCTTGCTTTTGGTCTGCGACAGGTGCTGTAGTAGAAAGAACTAGCGCGACTGCATAAGCTTTCAACATCTTTCATTCCTCATTATTATAAACAAACAAAACAAACAAAACTGACTGACATTGTTTCTGTCGTCACAATGTCTATAGCTAACATTGTGCCAACTTTATAATTCCTTTTATAACAACAAGTTGGATTATTAATGTGAGCGGCGTCAAAAATCCGTTACCGGAAATTATTGCCGTTCTATGCATTTATCTGCCGCTTGCGGAAAAACTTGAGGCAATGGTGTCAAAAGTTTGCGTTTCTTTACCTTTCTATTGCAAATAGCGTTATAAAAATGTGTTGTTTGTTTTTTTACTTGCATGAAAAGTACATAGAAATAAATACATTAGCCAATATATATTGAGTAAAACTAATGTTTTCGATGTTACAGCGTAAAAGTGATACGTATGCCAGTGTGGCCTCCTGAACCCTGTTAAAACGGCTAGGGAAGTATTTATCAAGAGGTTGAGGAAATTTACGCACCACGCGCGCTTGAGAGCGGATATTAGCGAGATGAGTAATATCATCAGGGTGAAGCTAAACACGACACTGGCAGCCCGTTCAAAGAGCTGCTAGGCGTCAGGTGAGACTTTATTAATGATTTTGTGAAGCAGGCTGTTTTCTCTGAGCAGCTTTTCAAACCGCTCTGCATTTAACGGTTTGCTATACAGGAAGCCTTGGATCATTTCGCAGTCGTAACGACGCAGAATGTTCAACTGCTCTTCATATTCCACGCCTTCTGCCACTACTTTCAGGCCCAAATTATGGGCGATATTGATAATGGCTGCTGCCATATGGCGGTCTACGCTGCTGTTTGCGATATCGTCGATAAATGCTTTGTCTATCTTTAACGTATTCAGCGGGAATTGTTTTAAATACGCCAGCGAAGAATATCCGGTACCAAAATCATCCAGTGCCAAATGAATGCCGCGATCGCGAAGGCGCTGCATCATTCGCAAACCTTCATCGGGATTTTCCATTAACGTGCCTTCGGTAATTTCACACTCGAGATGAAGAGGAGATAAACCAACCTGACGCAAAATGTTCTCAATCCGATCATCCAGGTCGGGCAATTCAAATTGCTTTGCTGAAATGTTTACCGCAACCCGGCCACTGAACAAGCCTTCACTTACCCAACGCTTGGTGTCGAGACAGGCTTTTCTTAACACCTGCTCACCAATCTCAATGATTTGTCCGGTTTGCTCTGCCAATGGAATAAATTGTCCCGGACTTACAATACCTTTATGAGGATGTTCAAAGCGCACCAGTGCTTCCATACTCACCAGTCTGCCGGTGGTAATGTCTACTTTGGGCTGGTAGTAAACAGTAAATAAATCGTCTTTGATCCCCTGTCGGATCAGGTTCTCAATTTGTAGCTGGCGCACAGCGTTTTGGTTCATTTCACCACTGAAGAACTGGTAACTGTTGCCGCCGTTGTTTTTAGCGAAATACATGGCAGTATCGGCATTTTTAAGCAGCTCCTGGGGTGATGAACCATCCTCTGGGAACAACGCAATTCCAATACTGGCCCCCAGCACAAATTCCTGTTTGTTGATAATAAATGGTCGTGCGAGAGTATTGAGCACATTCTGGGCAAAATGGGTAATACTGTGAATGTCTGACACGTCTTCCATTAATACACTGAACTCATCACCACCTAACCGATAGCAGGTCGAGTTGGCGTCGGTGATTCGCTGAATGCGTTTGGCAATTTGCTTGATCAGAATGTCACCGGTTTGATGACCCAGAGAATCATTGATTTTCTTAAAATTATCCATGTCCAGGCAGAGTAGGGCATGATGTGAACCTTTGCGCACCAGATTACTATGGCTGGCCTGGAAGAATGAACGGTTGGGCAATTCGGTTAACGGATCTGAGTTTGCCAGTTTCAGCAGTTCTTTCTCGGTATTCTTGCGTGACGTAATGTCTGAGAATACGCCTACAAAGTGCGAAATGCGACCATCGTCGTCGTGCACGGCATCAATATTTAATTCAATTTCATAGCGCTCACCGTTCACCCGGCTACTTTCCACTTCACCGCTCCAGTTGCCACGCGCTTTCAAGGTTTTTTTAATTTCCTCCGTAAAGGCCTCTGGGTATTGATGGAAATACAAATAACTCGCCAGTGCTTGCTCACGGGTTTCACCGGTGTAGGTGCAATAAGCATTGTTTACTGAGATAAAACGGAATTTGGTGTCGGTAATGAACACGCCTTCGGAAATGTTTTCGATTGACCGTTTAAACAGATTTAACTGTTCTTCAGCGTCTTTTAAATGCTGAATGTTTTTCAGTGTCCCTGTCATCCGCACAGGCTGGTTATTGTGGTCACGCTGAACGACTTTACCGCGGTCAAGGATCCAAACCCACTGATTGGTGAATGTGCGAGCGCGGTAAGCGAGTTCGAAAAATTCGGTTTTTCCGTCGAGATGCGCTTTTAACGCATCCTGTACGCGGCGTAAATCGTGCGGATGTATGTTGGCGTCGTATGCACTGTTGGTACGGATATCGTCTTGTGGGAAGTCCAGTGTGCCCCAGGTATTAGAACGGTATACCTGACCACGGAATACATCCCAGTCCCATAGTTCATCGCCGCTACTCCACAACGTGAGTTTTAATCGTTCCTCTGATTCCGATACCGCAATACGTTGAGAACGTCTTACGTGATATTGACGTACCACGTAAAGGGCCATTAGCGCAGCAAAGAAACCATAGAATACCAGGGCAGCAGGGTGCAGCCAGGGGGGAGGGGAGATGGTTATATTCAGTGTACGCGAAGGTGACCATGCCTTGCCATCCTCGAGTGCTTGAACTTCGAAGGTATAGTCTCCAAAAGAAACGTCATTATAAAAAGCCTGACGATCAGGACCTGACTCACTCCAGTTGTGGTCCCAACCAGTTAATCTGTATCGGTATTTTACTGTTCTTGGTGAGCTCGCATTGATAATACCAAATGAAAAACTGAATCGGGAATCATTGTAAGCAAGCGACAGGTCCTGTTTTAAATACAGCGGTTTATCCAATGTGCTACTGGCACCACTAAATTCCTGTTCCTTACCAAAAATCTTCAACGAAAAAAGTTGAGGTATATTTGACATCTTTTCTGAAGAATTCTGAGTGGCTTCAGCGAATAATTCAGGATAAAAGAAATGAAATCCTTTATCTCCGCCAAACACTAAACCGTTGTCATGTGTAACTGACACGGCTCCTTCCGAATAGTTGTTGTATTCAAGCTGGTCGCCATTGATGCTAAAGCCCAGTGACAGTGAAGGGAGAGTTAACTGCTTGATTGCTGTCTCTGTAGAAAGCCAAATTGAATCTTTAAAGCCTGTTGCCGCCAGAATTACATTTGAGTCGATTTCCAACGTAATATTTTTGACTAGCTTAAATGTTTTCTTTTCAAATTGATAAATCCCTGCCGATTGAGTCGTAACCCAATAATAATTTCCCCATTCATAGACAGATTTCACAATTGAGGTGTTATGAGATTTATTCAGTTTAAGGTTAATACTGCTTATGATCTTTTTCTGGGCAGGACTGAAAATGTCTATTCTACCGATGGTAGTAAGCCAAATATTACCCTCTCTGTCTGCATATACCGGAGAATAAATATCTGCAACAAGATCACGATTATGGTGAGTAATTGTATATGAGTCAGTGTTTTTTGCGTTACGTTTTGCAATAGAAACAACACCATCTATTTCGGTCCAGGTCCATATTTGGCTTCCATCATAATAGATTGCATCAATCATGATGTTATCCATGAAAGACTCTTCAAATTTTAACTTATTGTTTGAATAGGAGTACCGGCGAATGCCTTTGGATGTGGCAATCCAAATATTATTTTCGGTATCTACAACCAAGTCCCAGATTTGGTTTTGCTCATTTTCAAGATAGTAATTGACAGTGCTTTTATTCAGGTCAAACTTCGCCAGACCGGCACTTTGCGTAGCAATCCAAAGCGCATCCTCGTTATCTTCTTCGATAGCCCAAATTCGCTTTGAGCCGGATGAGTCAGCATTATTCAAATGAGAATACAGTCGGAGCGAATTAGTTGATGTATTTTTGCGGTACAAGCCTTCATAAGTGGCAATCCAAATCGAGCCTGATGAGTCTTTAAATATTTCTCTTATTTGATTATTTTTTAAATACGTGAGGTTTCTGTTTTCCGTGCCATATACAATCAGTGAGTCAGTTATTGCACTGTGAATACCCAGCCCATCCTGAGTACCTAGCCAGACACTGTTTTTTTCTGTTTCCCTAATAGTTCTGATGGTTTCATTCGATAAATCAGGATAACGATTTTTATCTATTGATTTGATCTCAGCGCCTTGATTGTTGAGGATTTTTACACCCTCATTGGATGCTATCCAATACTCTCCATCAATCACTTTGATGTCAAACACGTAATCGACTTCCAGATTTATTCCCCAAGGATTCGCTGTTCGAAGTGGGAATAACTGTCGTCGGATTTTATCGTAAATAAATGCACCATATCCGTAGGTACCTATCCAAATTCTGCTTGGCTCATTGCGAATTACCTCAATATCATCTGGAAAATCAATGCGTTCGTCTAACAATTCTAATTCATTATTTTTTGCATCAATTACATAGAGGTTTGAGGTATCTGCAACGAGAATATTGCCTTTTGTATCTTCACTGATCGACCAAATATCATTGTTTCTGATAAGTGAATTATCCGTTTTATAAACGCGGAAACTGTCTGATTCAGGCAAGTATTTTGCTAAACCATTATAAGTACCAATCCACAAATCTTTATTTGAGGAAACGTACATGGTTCGGGTGAATCCGGGGGGGATGGAATCCGGTTTTTTAGGTGAGTGTTGGTAGTGCTTAAACTCATAGCCATCGAAGCGGAACAGACCGTCAACTGAGCCCACCCAAATATAGCCAAACTGATCCTCGGCAATTGATGTAATGGTGCCTTCAGACACACCATCTTCCCGCGTGAATTCACTAAAGCGGATGTCGTTAATCGCCGCATTAGCACTGGCTAAACGGGCAATAAAAATTATCACTGTGACTAAAAACAGTGCTAACGTCGTTCTATGGGTTGAGCGCACCATACACCTTTGGCAATGAATGCCTTATCTTTCTTTTAATTTGAATTGGTTAGCGTCCGTTCTAGCCAAGCACCAATATGCCGAATTACAAGGCGCTCTACAAGGTTTTTTTTGAATAGCAAAACAGGGTGAATAAAACTTCAGCAAACACGGCTGAATTTGAGTATTCAGCCGTGTTTCCCTCATTATAAATAGAACTCTACGCGGGATTTAAAGTCTGCAATGTGCGTGATGGTGTCTTGTTCTTCGCTTTGTAAAGGGGGGAATTTTCCGGCAGAAAACAGCACAAGCTCGCCAAAGGTCTGGTTGAGATTCATATTGGTGGCATAACCAATGATATCGTCAAAACTCATACTTTCAATTGTACTGGCGATAAGCTGATTGCGGTGCAAATTGCTGTCGTTCGAGCCCAATCCCTGCCAGATGCGCTGTGAGCGCATCGACTGGTTAAGATCCACATCCTGTAATTGTTTCAGTAAATTGCGCTGAATATTCGGCCAGTAGCCTTCGTAAAATGCTCGCTCACGAGTTTGTTGCTGAAGAAACTGACTGATATGTGACATGAGTACCTGTGGCCCATGCGTTGGACTCTGGATATAAAATGTTATACCCGGATGCTGATTGTGCGGCACATAACCTGAGCCAACCAGATATCCCAACTGTTTCTCTGTTCGCAACGTACTGAAAAAAGACCCGGCCAGCATTTGTTCCAGTACCATACACATCGCCACATTCCAGGTGTCGTTACTGGGTGCCTGAAGATACAAAACAACGGCAGCGTCTTCATGGTCGCAACTCACTTCGTGCACCATAGTGCGTCCCACTGGCAATTTGGCTATTGCGCGGGGGAGTGGTGATGCTTTCGCTCCAGGACTCATCGCGATAACACTATCAGCAATGCGTTCAGCTGCTTCTTTGCTCCAGTTTCCGTGAATTAGCCCTTCGAGGTGGTAATAATCAAACGCGCGATCCTTAACGCGCCTTACATCATCAAACTGACATTGTTCAACAGCGTCCAGCAGCTCAACAGGTGCGTGAGTGTTTCGCTGAATGAGTACACTTAACCGGGAAAATAAGCGGTTAATCGGTTTGTTTAACAGCGTATTTTGCAAGCTTTGGCATTGCAGACTTTTCACCTGAAGAAAAGTCTGAGGGTCGGGCTCAAAGGCGTGAATTGCATTCGTTAGTTTTTGAACCAACTGACCCTGTTGTGCACTAAATCCTCTGGTATGCAGGGTAAATCCACCCTGGTGGCCATATATTCTGTAGTGCAATCCGGCAATTTCCGCCCGGTAGAATTGCCCCTGCAAATAATCATTTAACCCCGCAAGCCATAGTCGTTTAGCGGCTACCTGGTGAATGTTCTGCGCCAGCGACGGAATGTCGAAAGAAATAAATACGTCACCCTTCGGTACCCGGAAAGTATGGTCCTGACAAAACCAAATGCTCATGCCTTTTTCTTCTCTGATTTCCTGAGGCATTGCAAATCGGTTATCCAGTGGACACAGACTGTAGCTATCACCGATGTATGGGTTTTTGGGGGGCATGGATATAGCGTGAACCGCTGCAGGCTTTTTCCAGCGGGCGAGCGAGTCAGAGGAGATCGGCTTAATTGCATAAGCCGCGTCGTAGTGTGCACAACGACGATTAGTAGCAAGTCCTGGCGCAATCAATTTGATACGCAAATTTTCTGGTACAAAATAAGCCAGTGCTCTGTTTAATGATTCACTGGTAAGCGCTTCGTTTTGCGATGCACTGGCAATGGTATCCCAATCAAAATACTGATGTAATTCTGCCAGGTCACACAGGGTTTGTAGCGGCTTGTGTGAGTCGTCATACTGTCTGGCCAACTGATTGAGTTTGGCTTTTTCCAGTAAACGCCACTCGTCACCGGCGGCCATTTTAATTAATTCAACCATGTGGAATATTGCTGACACGATATTAAATTGGTTGTCCAGACCGGAGTCAGTGAGTTGCAAATTAATATTAAAGTCTTTGAATCCGACACCTTCAATACCCGAGCCGGCAATCAGGTTAGTTACCCAGCCCCTGGCTTTTAAATAGGCAAATAAACTGCCGGCGCCTTCATCTCCTAACACATGGCTTATAAAATCAAGTGGGCGTGTCGCTATTTCCAAATGCAATGGAGGCAGAGCAAACGTTACGATCATCCGTTTGGCCGCTTGCAGCGGTGTGATGTGAATTTCGACGCCCAACTGTTCAGGCGTATACAGCACCGGCAGGTTTATTTCTGCAGCTTGCCCGGTTGGTAAAGGGGCAAATGCCTGCGTGAGCCAGGGCGTAATTTGCCCTACGCTGAACGGTGAGTGAATCACCAGTGTCATGTTGGCTGCACAGTAGTATGTGTCGTGAAAAGCCTGTAATTTTTCCTGCAATTGCTCCAGGCTAAACTTACCAAACGTTTGCTGATTACCTACAGAAAACTTTGTAAAAGGATGCGCAGGATTAGCGGTTTCTTTGTGGATCTGATAAAGCCGCCGTAAGTCGTCTTTGCGTTTGAACTTAAACTCTGCATCGATAGATTTTATTTCAGACTGAATTTGTTCAGTGTCAAAATTAGGGGCGCCTAACATTGCCGCGAAAGCGGGTAATACCCGCGGCAGCGCCTGAGCATGCACCTGAAAGTGATAGTTGGCAAATTCAGTTCCGGTCCAGGCGTTGATATTGCCGCCAGCCTGTTCCATTAATTCGTTGATGGCGTTGGGTTGAGGTAGCACAGCGTTACCCATAAACAACATGTGCTCTAACAAATGTGCCAGACCGGGGCATTCTTCGGGGTCAAAAAAATGCCCAGCTCTAATGCTCGCTGAAACGCAACAGGATGTTAATTCCTGCTTGTGGATAATTAACACCCGCAGGCCATTTTCCAACTGAAACGAATAAGTGCTGTCGATGTCCTGTGAAATATTCAATGTAATATCTTCGTTCTGTCTACGTGTTATTGTTTGCAGTTAGCCGGTGGACAGGTTAACAGCAGGCGGATCATCCGTTACACCTTAGTCTAAGAGTTAATAATAGTACTAGGCGAGTCGGCAGACCTTTGCTATCGTTAGTATGTATTCCTCATCATATTAGCAATGTTATGTCAGGTCAAAGCAGCAAAGACGACATTTTTATTTTTATCATGCGCCATGGTGAGGCAGAATCACTGCAAACCGATGATAAAAGTCGTAACCTTACGCTTCGAGGCAAAAACGAAGTTCACATCAGTTCTGATTGGTTGTCTGAATCCTATTGCCAGAACCGTGAATTATCAATGGCTTTGGTCAGTCCTTATACACGCACCCGTCAAACCTATAATGAAGTACTGCAAACATTTCATGCTGCGCAGATGGAGTTAAATAGCGACATTGTGCCGGAAGGTAATGTTCGTGTTGCGCACGATTATATTGATGTACTTGCTCATCAAATGGCGAAAACACACCCCGGTAAACCTTTGTTGGTGGTGAGTCATATGCCGTTTGTATCTTACTTACTCGATGCTCTGTGCGATTCTCACAATATGTCATTGTTTGCCACCGGATCGGTTGCCGTTGTGAAATACCAGCTTAAAACCGGTAAAGGTGTCTTAGTGGGTCACTTTCAGGGGTAGTACTCAACCTAATCTCGTTGCATTCGAGCGCTGAAATTTAGCCGTCAAATCCAACTTTTCGCTTTAGCTTTTTCCGTTGCTACCGATATAAACAGGTAGTAGAGAGGAACAAAGGTATCATTTCAACGCCCAGCGTTGAAAATGCAAAAAAGCGCATGTCTAGTCAGTCTATCCCAGAGCAGCTTCGTCAGTCTTTAGAACGACACTTAGAAGAGTCGGATCTGCAAAATGACGAGGAAATGGCACAAATCATGGCCAGGCTATCCGATTTGTCGGCTAAGGTTGCCGCTGCGAAAGCCAAAGTACTGGCTAAACGAAAGTCAGGGTAAAGGTTGGCTGGCGGTGTAATGGGTCAGCTACCGCTGACCCATACTTAGTTTCGTTGGTCGGGGGCAGATACTGTAGCGGGGCGATAGTACTCAGGTATTACTCTAACCGTTTTTATCATATTCCCATTAATATCAATAATTTCGATTGGATATCCGGCTAACCGCAGGCTTACATTGCTGTCTGGGATTTCTTCGAGGTATTCCAAAATTAATCCATTCAGCGTTTTGGGGCCTTCAGTAGGAAAATTCCAGCTCAATTCTTTATTGAGTTCCCGAATGTTGGCACTGCCATCGACTAATACACTGCCATCCTGTTGTACCGATACTTCCTTGCTGTAAGCTGGCAGGGTAGTAGTGGTAAAGTCACCGATGATTTCTTCCAGAATGTCTTCAAGGGTAACCAAACCCTGAATGTCGCCGTATTCATCAACTACCAGTGCGATACGCTCTTTTTCTGACTGAAACTGATACATCAGTGTGTGTAACGGAATCGATTCCGGCGCATAGTATATTTCACGAACCGCGCGCAACAGGCTGGCTTTAGAAAACTGGTCCTTCGACAATAATCGCAATGCATCACGTACATGCACAAATCCCACGGCATCATCTATGCTGTCACGGTAAAGCAATACTCGCGTGTGCTGAGACTGGGTGAGTTTTTTCTGAATATCTTTCCAGTCGTCATTAATATCGATAGCGGCGATGTCACTGCGGGGCACCATAATGTCTTCGGCAGTGACATTCTCAAGGTCCAAAATGCTTACCAGCATGTCCTGGTGCTTTTTAGGTATCATTGCGCCGGCTTCGTATACCACTGTTCGCAGCTCTTCCCGGCTGAGTGAGTCGCCACCTTCGCCAGAGGGTTTAATGCGCAACAAGGCTAAAATACCGTTAGTGATCCCGTTAATCGACGCCACTAATGGATACATAACTATTAACATTGGCGATAATATGATGGAGCTGGGGAACGCTACTTTTTCGGGATAGAGTGCAGCCAGTGTTTTGGGCGTTACCTCTGCAAAAATAAGCAGAATAATAGTTAAGCCAATGGTAGTGGCAAATACAGCCCAGTATTCACCGAACCAGCGGGTACAAATGATAGTGGCAATGGCAGAGGCTGCAATATTAACCAGGTTGTTTCCAATGAGAATTAATCCGATGAGTCGGTCTGGACGTTCCAATAACTTGTGGACTCGTTTTGCACCCCGGTGGCCTTCACTTTGTAAGTGTTTAAGCCGATACCGGTTGATCGACATCATCCCGGTTTCAGAACTGGAAAAATAAGCAGATAAAGCAATTAAAATTGCCAGTGCAATTAACAACGCACTGGTTGATATGTCGTCCAACGAGGGATCCCTTTAAGTAGTTTGAAACACCAATGTAGTCAGTCGCTCTGAGCGTTTCAAGTGTTAATTGGTGATGTTAATTATCAGAGCAGAATTTCTTTTACAAATCGACTGCCAAAGTAGGCCAAGGAAAGCAGCATTACACCAATAATGGTTAATGCGATGACCTGTTTTCCGCGCCATCCCCACAGCTTTTGCCCTGCCAGCAGTACAATAAATACCGCCAAACCGGCGATAGATAGCACGGTTTTGTGCACATAACCCTGACTAAACATGTTTTCTAAAAACACAAAACCCGTTACCTGAGCGATAATCAGCAATAAGGTGCCAATCAGGATCAACTTAAACAGAATACCTTCAACCAGCATTAAAGGTGGCAGGGTAGAGTGCAACAGACTGGCACCTTTGTGCTTCAGTTGGTGGGTTATATACGACATCTGAAGTGCATACAAAAAGGCGATAACCAGCGTACCATAGGCGAATAAAGACAACGTAATATGCACTACCAGGCCGGGACGCAACTCAATATGCATAATATGCTCAACCGGTATGAATGCCGATGCAAGCACACTAAATCCGGCAAAGCCGAATACTACGGGTAACAAAATGACGTTGGGGAGCAGTGAATTACTCACCAGCATAGAAAGGGTAATTAACCAGGCAACCAGCGAAAGCACATTGGTTATGCTCATGTTCTGGCCAGCTTGTGCTGCCAGAATTGCATCGCCTAAAAACATACTGTGGCACAGCACTGCAACAGCAGCAATGCTTAACGCTAACATCCTGTTTGGGCCTTGATTGTGAAAAAATCGCCCCGTCATTGACGCCGCTGCTACAAAATACGCAACAACTGCCAGCAAAGCGAACAAGGTAGCCATGTAGTAATTGAAACCTGCAAATAATAAATAACGTGGTATAGATACTGCAGAATAACAGAGAATTCAACCGCATGTCTGCCGGAAAATGATAAATCGTTAATCCACACTACGTTAACCGGTCAATTTTCGGTATACTCCGGGTATTATTCATTGATTGGGTTGATAAACAGAGAATGTTTGAGAATCTCAGCGAAAGGTTAGGGCAGACACTGCGCAATGTCAGTGGACGGGGCCGCTTAACCGAAGACAACATTAAAGAAACCCTGCGCGAAGTCAGAATGGCGTTACTTGAAGCTGACGTTGCGCTACCGGTAGTTAAAGAATTCGTTAATCAGGTAAAGGCGCGTGCAGTCGGCACGGAAGTCACTAAAAGCCTGAAGCCCGGCCAGGTGTTCATCAAGATCGTTCAGTCTGAACTTGAAGCGGTTATGGGTGAAGCCAATGAAAGGCTTAACCTGTCTACTCAACCGCCAGCAGTAGTATTAATGGCAGGTCTACAAGGGGCGGGTAAAACTACCTCGGTAGGTAAACTGGCTAAGTATTTAACTGAGCGTGAAAAGAAAAAAGTCATGGTGGTGAGCGCTGACGTATATCGTCCAGCCGCTATTAAACAGTTGGAAACACTGGCTGAAGATGTCGGTGTGAAATTTTTTCCGTCGACCATTTTACAAAAACCAATCGACATTGTTAACGATGCGATTGAAGCGGCACGCAAGCAGTTCTTTGATGTACTGTTAGTGGATACCGCAGGTCGTTTACATGTCGACAGTGACATGATGGACGAAATTAAAGCGTTACACGCTGCGGTTAAGCCAATTGAAACCTTGTTTGTGGTTGATGCCATGACTGGCCAGGATGCCGCAAATACCGCTAAAGCGTTCAATGAAGCGCTGCCATTAACGGGTGTGATTCTTACCAAAGCAGACGGTGATGCTCGCGGTGGTGCTGCGTTGTCGGTGCGTAAAATTACCGGTAAGCCGATTAAATTTATCGGTATGGGCGAAAAGCTCGATGCGTTAGAACCGTTTCACCCTGAACGGATAGCCTCCCGGATTCTGGGTATGGGCGACGTACTAAGCCTTATCGAAGAAGTTGAACGCAAAGTCGATAAAGAAAAAGCGCAGAAACTTGCTCAAAAAGTGCAAAAGGGCAAAGGATTCGATTTGCAGGACTTTAAAGAGCAGCTGGAGCAAATGCGTAACATGGGCGGCATGATGGGCATGCTCGACAAGTTGCCTGGCATGGGTGGCATGAGTGCGAAAATTAAGGATCAGGCCAACGACAAACAGTTCGTACAAATGGAAGCTATCATTAATTCGATGACACCAGCAGAGCGCGAAAAACCCGAAGTTATTAAAGGTTCACGCAAACGCCGTATCGCAGCGGGTTCTGGTACTCAAATTCAGGATGTAAATCGCTTGCTGAAGCAGTTTACTCAAATGCAGAAAATGATGAAGAAAATGTCCGGCGGCGGCATAAAGAAAATGATGCGCCAAATGAAGGGCATGATGCCGCCAGGCGGCGGTCCAGGTGGAATGGGCGGAATGGGTGGCCCAGGCGGTATGTTCCCGCCCAGATAGTCGTCAAAAAAGTCAGGAAAACCGGCGCATTTGCCGGTTTTTTTGTGTGCGGATTTCAGACACATTGTGTTGGTTTCATTGCCGTCGGATTATGTGTTGATGAAAGCCTGTCAGTTTATTGTTAACAGATACATTGATAATTATCTGCCAGCAGATATATTGATAATTCCATATTGTTTTACCGTGCGACGAACGGAGGCAATGTTGCGGTTCAAGCAGTTCATCTCAATCGTAGTTGGAACCTGGCTATCAGGTTATGTAATGCCTGTACTAGCGAGTGAGGCCATCGTGTGGGCTAAAAACCCTTCTCCGCCATTTCATATTATGGAAGGCAAATTAAAAGGGTATGGTATTTGTGATGTCATGACGACTAAGCTCGATGCATTGCTGCCGGAACTCAATACCAGTGAAGTAATTTACCCTCACCCCAGAGTGAACAAATATATCAGTCAGTCTGAAAACCTGTGTTTTCCTTGTATGATTAAGCGGGACGATTCTGCTAATTTCCTCTACAGCAACGTAACCATGCAATACCCTGCAGTGGGTGTGATTATTAATAAAGCACTGTTGGATAAGCTCGATTTACAGGAAAACGCACCGGTATCGCTGGCCCGGCTGTTGTCAATGAATACACTGGCGTTTGGCTTGCCCAGTGCACGAAAGTACCCGGATGCACTGCAACAGGAGCTGGATAAATATATTGGACAGCCACATGTTATTGAAATCGGTGGAACAGAAAGTCCCATGCGTGTCTTACGTCAGATTGCCCGCTCACGGCTAGACTACACCATTGATTATCCATCTGCGCTTAAGTATTTTTCCGTTACCGATAATGACCACTCCCTGGTGTTTTTACCCACTACTGAAATGGGAAGCACGCCCGTGGAAGGGGCCATCGGTTGTACCAATAGTCCGTGGGGGAGAAATGCAATTGAACACATCAATCGCGTTCTTCCTCAATTGAAAAGCGATCCTGAATACCGGGCCAATCAGGTTTTTTGGCTGAATACTCCCTGAAATAGGGCAAATGTTCGTTTGCCTGGTTACTGTGCTGACTGAAAAATCAGCAAACAGCACCCAAGCCTGTGCTGGCAGGCTTTGTATGTCTTCGCATTGACCTTATTTCATAATACACTGCCATGTTGATTGGATTGAATTGGTTTGCAACGCAGCAAGAACCGCTTTTTTGCAGATCCTTAATTGCCGCAGTCTTTTTACTGATGGGTTCATAATCAGGTATTGTGCCGGTATGAACGTCGATCAGACTCTTTGCTTGTTGAATGCCACTTGCTTATAACGTGGCAATGTAATAACCAGCGAATGACGATATTAAAACAGGAAACTTATGGCTGGCCTTAAACGCATTATTCTTATTGATACCCATTTGCCAGGTGTTGTAGAACTCAAACTAGATGGACACACCAACATATGCGGTACAAACGCCTCCGGAAAAACAACACTACAGCGACTGATCCCCGTTTTTTATGGCGAATATCCCAGTCGGGTAGTACCTGCCACCCGCGATAGTTTTGAACGCTGGTACTTACCGCGGACGTCTTCTTTTATCATTTATGAATATACCCGTTCCGAAGGCGATTTGTGTCAGGCCGTGCTCACATCCAATGGCACCGGCGTAAACTACCGCTTTATTGCCAAACCTTTTTCCCTTGACGATTATCTATTTGAGCAAAAGAACGGCAAGCATGCCTCATTGTCGAGCACTGAAGTAGCGCGGGCAATGAAACGCAACAACATTATTGTATCCAGCTTGCTCACCACCAAAGATTTCCGTGCGGTATTGCAAAACGATCAGGGGGTACTGAATCAAAGCAGCAGTACGCGTGAATTACTGGGCTACGCCAAAGTATTCAGTTTAAGCCAGCCGTCAGAACATTTGCGCCATATCGAGAAACTGGCCAAAGCCGTGCATTCCAAAGAAGGTAAGATGGAAACCATCAAGGCGATGATTGCTGCTATTCTGGAAGAAGACGGCGTTCAGCCACCGGTGTCCAGTTTGTCGCGAAATCGCGTTGATGATTGGATCCGGGAATGTCATTTAATTCGCGCCTTCGACAAGATTCGCCCGGAGTTTACGCGACTAGAACAAGCCGACCTCGCGCTGCAGGAAGCGGAATCTGCGTTAAGCGAATTAAAGCACGCTTTTGAGCTTGATAAGTCTCAGTTAACTGCTCGGGTTGAAACTGGGCGTCAGCAATTGGACGATGTACTTCACGAGCGCAAGGTGAATGATAATCACTGGAGTGAGCGTCGCGATGAGTTAAACCTGCAAATTTCAGGATCGCGTGCCGACGTTGAAAAATACACGGCAGAGCTGGACGCGGTAGAGCGTGAGTTTGAACACTGGCAGGAACAGGACATTGAACAACTGAAAGAAGACGTTGCTAAATTACCACAATGGCAGCGTGATCTGGAGTTGCTATCCAGCCGGTATACGTTGGTCACCGAACAGCATCAGGATATTGAGTCAACGTATAACCGCCGTTTAGCGGAGATGGGCGAGAAAACCTCTGAACAACTGGACGAGCTGGCTGCAGTTCGTCAGGAAGCGCAGGAAAAACGGGCTACTCAACAACAAAGTGAGCGCGAGGCCTTACAAGGAATAAAAGAAGATTACGCGCAGCAAATTGCGGCGTTAACTGAAACCTATCAAACCCGTCTGAATGCCCTTAAAGTTGCGGAAGCGGAGTGTAAAGCTGCGTTAAACAACGCCGGTTATAATGAATTTGAGCAATCGCAGTTGGAATTGCTGGATGCGGCGGTGAAAGAAGCCAGCGTGCATGAAGATACGGTGCGGGCACAACACCGTCAAACTCAGACTGCATACCAAAAAGCCGTACAGGCGCGTGAAAGTGCTAATCAGATGCTGGAAAAAGCGCGTACTCAGTACCGCAAAGCAGAGCAGCGCGTGGCGGATGTCAATGCGCTGTTGTACCCGGGCGAAGGGTCATTACTGGAGTTTTTGCGCGCCAATATTGATAATTGGGAAGGGTCGGTAGGTAAATTGATCCGTCCGGAACTGTTGGAACGCACAGATCTGGCACCCAAAGCGGGTGCAGACAATGCCTCTTTCTTTGGCGTTGAGTTGTCACTCGATACCATGGAAGCGCCTGAATACGCCCAAACAGAGCAAAATTTAAAGCAAGCACTGGCCGAGGCTGAACAGCAACTTTCCAATGCATCAGAAGTACAAAACACCGCTGAAACTGAGTTAGCAAAAGGCAACGAAGCAGTGCGGGTTGCAGAGTTAGCTGTTACCAAGCAAGACAACGCTGTTCGCAGTGCAGAAGCTGCCCGCAAACGCGCGAATCAGGACAAGGAAGCCGTACTGAGTGAATATCAACACGCGTTGAAAGAACGCAAGCAGCAAGCTCGCAGTCAGTTGGAAAACAATCAGCAGGCTCAGAAAAAGCTGTCTGCGCAATTTGAACTCGACCGTGACGAAGTCAAAGATCAGCAACGCGAAGCCGAAACGGAGCACAGTTTTCACTGGCAACAACTGATTGCCGATAGCGATGCGCGCATTGCGCAGATTGAAGGTGAAATTAAACGCGTTCGTCAGTCAGCCGACAAAGACAAGCAGGAAATGGCGCGTTGGCTGGAAAATGAACTGAATCAGCGCGGGGTAGACGTAGATGAAATCGGCAAGCTCAAGAAAGAGCTTAAAGCGCTAAAAGAATCCATTTATCGCACCGAAACTCATCGCCATAAAGTCACCGACTACGAGCGCTGGTATCAAACCGTGTTCACGGGCCACAAAGTTACCTGGCAACAAGGCCTGAATAAAGCCCGTAAAGTGCTGAGCGACGCAGAGCGTGAACTTACTCAATTGCAAAACGAATACCGTGAACGCAGGGACAGCCTAAAGACGTTACAGGCTGATTTGGAGAAAACGACGTCCACTGCTGCAGAGCAGTTAACCCAGGTAGATACGTTGAGTAAAACCCTGGCTAAACACAGCCTGCCAAAAACTGAAGCAAGCGAGCAGTGGCAACACGACGAGCTGAGCATTACACAGCGCCTGTCACGCGCACAGGGTTTGCTTAAAGAACGCGATGAGTTGCTTAGCGATGTACGCAACTATGTTGAACGATTTGATCAATTGATTGCGGCACAAGCCGGTACCGGGTTATCGGACACCTGGGAGCGTGCCCGCGAAGAATGTGCGGTAATAAACGCACACGGTGTTAAAGGCGTAGATCACCGCAGAATGGTGACTCACCTGGCCCAGCTGCTCAATGTGATTGTGCCGCAGAAAATGCAGGGGCTGCGCGAGCAGGGGCGTATCTTTGGTGCCGATTTAAGTCAGTACTATTTTGTACTGGCCGACATCGATAAGCGCATAGTGAGCCAGAGCCGCCGTATCTCTAAAGAGGTTGACGGTGAATTGTTCCTCGATGGTGTTTCTGACTCTGCCGTTAAAATTCGTTCGCGTATCAGTGAGCTGGAATTCTGGCCGGAACTGGAACGTTTCAGGGCGTTGTACGATCAATGGATGGATGATGGTGCTCACGAATTACCGGATGACGATTATGGACAAAGCATGCGAACCGTGCTGGATATTCTTGGTCGTGCAGCATTAACGGGTGGGATCAGCAAGCTGCTGGACATTGAACTGCACTTGCGCGAAGGCAACAGCGATTTGATCATTCGTACCGACCGACAGTTAAATGAGTCGTCCAGCCACGGCATGGCGTATCTGATTTTGTGTAAATTCCTGCTGGCCTTTACCCGATTATTGCGCGGCGGTGCCGATGTGATCATTCACTGGCCCATCGATGAATTGGGTACGTTGCACCAAAGCAACGTGAAGAAAATATTCGACGCTTGTCAGAGCAACAATATCAGTGTGGTTGGCGCATTCCCTAACCCCGAGTCCGACGTACTGAAACTGTTTGAAAATCGATACTTAATCGACAAGGTAAGTAAGCAACTGCAGGTCGTTCAGCCTAAAACCAGTGATTTATCCGCCAGAATTCAGGCCCGTAAGCAACAACAGGAGGTATCAGCATGATGACAGAACAAGGCCGCGTGCTGAGCAAATTGTTGGAAGGGCAGTTTATTTGTCAGGTGAGTGACGAAGATGGCTGGCGCTATTTAAAGAGTCGCGACAATGCGGCCAAGGTTGAACCGCATTTAAATATTTTAAATCGAACGCTGGCTACCACAGGTGAAGGCGACGTGTTTTTTGCTGCATACCTGACGCTGGGCGAGCCTGAGCGGAAAATATTGTTGCAGCAGTTTCAGGAAACCACCTCTGGCCTGGTGCCGCTGGTTGAATGGCTGCTACTGGTTCAGCAAGCCAGCGAAAGCGACCGCCCGTTGATCATGGGTAACGCAATTCGTTTGAATGAAGTGCAAACCGTGATTGAAGACACGCCAGCTTATGCAGAACAACTGGAAAAAATTTCGCGCTACCGCTTGTTTGGTTCAACCAGCGTGAACGTAGATGGTCAGTTAAAGCAGGTTTTCAAACGCCTTACCGATTTGGGTTACCTGATGAAGCCGAACCCAGATAAGCAGATTTATATTGCAACGGGTAAGGTTGAACACTTGTATGAAGTGATTCGCTTTATCGACGAAACAGAATCACTTTCGTTGTCGGAGCAGGCTGAAGCGGCTATTCAACAGGGAAGTCTGTTATGAGTCAGGTGCTTATCCAGGCGGGCACCCGGCTACTGAATGCGTTGGGGCGTCATAGTGATCTCATTATGCATGCCTATGTAAACGGGGTGGTTGATGAAGCTGCGCACAGTAAAAAGATACTCGATCAACTGGTGCAACTGGGGATCTTGTGGCGGCCTGATCCGCAGAGCGCATTGCGTTTGAAAAGTGCCGTGCGAACCCTGTTGGAGAGTGGTCTGCAGGATGAACGAAATCGCAATATCGACGCCAATGTTGGCTCGGCCCTCGCGAGTTTAAAAACGCTGGCAGAGCACTATAAAGAAGCCTTGCATTACAACCGCTTTAACGAAGCGCATGCGTACATGACAGATCTCACTGAGCATGTGTATCAACTGACTGAATCACTGGCTAACAGTGCGCGGGTGATGTTCAGCCGCATCAACAACGAATTCGGTTATGTGTCCTCGGTGGAAGCAAAAATTCGTGAAAACGAGCTTGCGCAGGGGCAGGTGTCAGAATTGCTGAATCAACTGGAGTGTTTTCGTTTCGACGAGCTTAGCGAAATTGCCGGTGGCAACAGAGAATTGCGCCATTTGCTGGTAGTTGCGCTACAGCAAAGTTTTTCGAAGGCTACTCAGGAATTATCGGTCGCACAGGCACGCTTAATTGATTTGTTAGGGCGTTTCCGGGAGTTTCAGGGGCGGACACGTCTGCTCAAAGGCTTTTTATTACACATGGATCAACAGCCTGATTTTACACCGGGCAATTATCCTAATCTAACCCATGTCCCCATTTTGTTTAATCAGGCAGCTCCGCTTATTCAGCCTGCTAGTGTGGATGTGAATCAGGTATCACATGAGCAGGAATTGCAGCAGCTTGTAGGGGCGTTGAGCTCGGTATATCGCAGGAAGCCGGTACTTTCAGCCGAGCAGAAAAATACCGAAATTCAGGTGAGTGCCCAGCAGCAGGTTGAATTAACCCGCGACCCGCTGCAGCAAGCGGTGGATGAGTACTTTTGTGAAGTCATTGATTCCGGGCAATCCATGTCAGCACTTGAATTTTACAGCGTACAATCACTGACATTTGATCCTGAAGTGTGGATTTATCAGGTCATCGGCGGTTATCAGGGCTTACAGGATGAAGATAAGCAGTTTTTTGCTATCGACACACTGGGCGAGCCCGACAAAGTGTTTAACGGTAATTTTATCATCAGTGATGTGATGGTTGGACTCAGGTAAC
The DNA here is from genome assembly GCF_006494365.1 of Aestuariibacter sp. GS-14. Taxonomy (GTDB): domain Bacteria; phylum Pseudomonadota; class Gammaproteobacteria; order Enterobacterales; family Alteromonadaceae; genus Alteromonas; species Alteromonas mangrovi. The sequence goes on along the minus strand of NZ_VHIP01000001.1, from coordinate 49,689 downwards.
ACATTGAATCGCAGGGTAGAATAGGCCGTTTTTATCGTTAAAAAGGCCTTTGTAAGCGATGAAAATTAAAAAAATGTTAACCTTTGGTTTACATTTGCAGTTATAATGAAATCAGTTGTCATTGGCTGGATGCCGATAGAAATAGCTGGAGTTATTATGCAATTATCTACACATCAACAATACCAGGAAGCACTGATAAAAATGGCGGTTTTGTTTTATCAGGTAGATGGCAAAATCACCCTCACAGAGCAAGACTATCTTGATGAGTTGCTTGAGTCACTGAACTGGGAAAGTCCGATTAGTCGCGATGCATTCGTAAACGACGTTATTTATCAAACCCGAACGGCCATTGATGCCGGAGAAGCGTCTGACGTACTCAAGTCGCTGCAACCCCAACTGGTCATGGACGCCAGCCGCGCTGTAGAGGTTGCAACCGTGATGACCGGTGTGGACGGTGAACGTAGTGATGAAGAAACAGAACTGCTGAGTTTATTAACGCACAAGTTGCTGGCTAAGGCGCTTACCGAAACGGTATCGTAACGTTAATGGCATACTAATCATCTATGCGGATTGGTATTTGTTATTACCCTCCAAAAAATTACTTTTAAGTCTGCCACCCTTTGGTAACCCTGTGGTAGGCTTTGTTGCGTCTGTTAGTCAATCAGGAAGTGATATGCGAATTTGGATCTGTGTATTTATTGCGTTGTTTAGTGTATCTGCAAAAGCGGCAGAGCCCGCCATGGAAAAAGCCATGCTGGTTGCCCAGGCACTAGGCGGCGAAGCATCAAAAGAAATGCTCATTGCGCAGTTTAAACACAATACAGGCGCGGCTTTAAGCCGTTTTCAGATCACCACTGAAGAAAGACCGCTGGTTGAGCAATTTATGCGAGAATTAGACACCATTTTACGCAATAAACTGAATGAGCCTGCGCTGAACAACGCTATCGCTAACATCTATTTGACCCATTTTACCGAACAGGAAATGGATCAGATCCTCGCTTTCTACCATTCGCCTATCGGGCAGAAAATGCGCAGCCAATCCCAGCCGTTAAGTGATGCTTTCAGGGAGCAGTTGGTCTCGCACATGAGAGGTGCCGTGCCGGAGCTGGAAAAGCTGTCCGCCGATTTAAAAAATACGTTGGAAGCCGGACGCCGCGCTAAATCTTCAGACTAATCAAGGCGCGTCTGGAATGAGCATGATGGTATGCCAACGGGTCGTTAAAGCCGTGCTTAACGTGTGTGGATGGTTGGGGGTAACGGTGTTGGTTGGCCTTGGCTGGCTTGCCGGTTGCCAGTCTTTGACGTCCCAGCCGTTTAACGCTGACTCAACGGTATTGCCAACCGATGTAATCCCATTTACTGCTTATCAGTCGGCCGTAAAGTCGTGGCTGATGGAGCATCGTCACCCGGTTAAATTTGATTTACACACCGAAGCAGAACTTAACACCCCCTTTGAATGCGGAGAGGGTAGCAGTAAGGGTATTTTGCTGGTTCATGGTTTGGGAGATTCGCCTTATTTCTTTGCTGATATCAGCAAACCGTTGTGCGATCAGGGATATTGGGTTCGCACATTATTATTGCCCGGTCATGGTTCTCAGCCTGGTGACATGTTAAATGCCACGTATCAATTGTGGCAACATACGGTGGATGTGCAGGTTGATGCGTTCGCTCAAAACGTAGATTCCCTGTATTTGGGGGGATTTTCTACCGGTGCGAATCTGGTGACTGTTTCCGCGTCTAAACGCAACGACGTCGCCGGTTTGTTACTGTTTTCGCCGGCTATGTTACCGCGGTTTTTTGTTACGCGTTTCGCCCCTTGGTTTACCGGGATCACCCCCTGGCCCAATGTTGAACCTGAAGACAATCCAGCCCGCTATAATTCTATCGCCATGCAGGGATTTGCAGCTTATCAGGGGAGTGTGAATGCCGTACAACAGGTATTTGCAACACACACACTGCAATTACCTTATTTTGCCGTATTGGCCGAAGGTGACAGTGTTGTTGATGTAAAGAGTGTTGCGTTGCAGTTAGCTGAACGAGTTGACCATCCGCAAAATGTGCTGGTGTGGATGGGCTCCCCGCAAAATGCGCCGCTTCGCGCACATGTGCAGCCATTTCCATTGGAGCAGCAACGCATTCTGGCAGCCTCGCATATGAGCATGCTGTTCAGCTCTTATAATGCACTGTACGGGCCGAATGGCAGCGTCAGGATTTGTGATAACGGGCAACCTGCTGACATTGAAAAGCAGTGTACTGGCGCGTTGCCTGATTCTTTATGGTATGGCCCATGGGGGCAGGAGGGGGATGGGCGAATCGTTACCCGACTCACCTTTAACCCTTATTTTGATGACATGATGTTGCAATTACATGCATTTTTGGAACACACCGGTCAGGTTGATTAATTTGAGCGGTGTGTTTTGTTTTCGCAGCGGTACTTCCGCAGTTGTATTTTCGCAACTGTCATTCCGCAACTGTCATTCCGTCGCTACACTTCCGCTGCTTCAAGTTCTTGTTCTAACTGGCGGGTTTCGTCGGCCCGGGGCTTAGTAAACCTTGCCAGTCCAAGGTAGATAACCGGTGTAAGATACAAGGTAAACACCACAGCGATGCCAAGTCCACCGAATACCACCCATCCAATCGCATTGCGCGCTTCCGAACCGGCTCCTGTAGACAAAATCAATGGAAGTCCACCCAGAATAGTCGATACCAGTGTCATCATGATGGGGCGTAAGCGCACACGGCCCGCTTCTACAATAGCGTCGTACACGGCATAACCCCGGTCGCGCAACTGGTCGGCAAATTCAACCAACAGGATTGCGTTCTTTGCCAATAAGCCAATTAACATCACCAGTCCAATTTGTGAATACACATTAATGGTGGTGCCTGTAATGTATAGGGCATATACCGCGGCAGCGATACCAAAGGGGACGGTGAGCATTACTACTACCGCGCTGTTAACGCTTTCAAACTGTGCCGCGAGCACTAAAAACACGATCACAAATGCCAGTACATAGGTTAAGGCAACTTGCTGGGAAGTTTCTTCAAAGGTTTGTGCCTCACCGAGGAAAATCATGCCAATGCCGTCGGGTAATACATCCTGACCAATAGCACGCAGGCGTTCAACGGCATCGTTAATAGCAATGGTCTCGGGTAGGTCCATCGCCACTTTAATCGCACGGCGCTGAGCCTGACGCTCAAGCTCTGCCGCTACACCTTCTTCAGTGATATAGGCCACGCTGGACAAGGGTACCAGACTGCCGTTTTCAGACTTCACGTACAGGTTAGTTAAGTCAGAAGGATTGCTGGTACTGCGGTTACTGGTTTGCAAAATGATTGGAATGGCCTGATCACCCACGTTCAAATCCACCACATCATTGCCTGCAATAGCCGCTCGTAACGTGGCTGATATATCACTTAGCGGTACACCGAGTTCTTCAGCGCGACGGCGGTCAATATTTACCCGCAATTGCGGTTGCGTTGGTTCATAACTGATTTGCGGTGTACCCAATTCAGGTACTCGGTTTTCAATTTCCCTGGCAAATATCACGGCAGCGTTGTAGATCCGTTCGTAGGTGTCTCCGGTTAACGCCAGTTCAAGTCCACCGCCCTGCCCACGTAGGTTAAGACTGTTGCCACCAAAAGCGTTACCCGGCGCACCTGGCACTGATTGCAATGCAGGGCGGATTTCGCCAACGATGTCCTGCAGTGATTTGTCGCGTTCATCCCAGTGTTTCAGGTTTGCTGTGATAAATACAATATTGGGGTCCCATTGGCCTACCACTGTATAAATGGATTCGATCGTGTCGTTTTCCACATAGGGCATTAATACGTTTTCCATGGCTATAGCCTGGCGATCCATAAAATTAAGGCCTACACCATCAGGCCCCCGCGCGAATATGCGGATCGTACCGCGATCTTCGCTTGGCAATAATTCGTTGTCGATTGCCTGTATCGTAAAGTAGGCGCCAAGGGCAGCCAGAACGGAAAACAATACAATCCACCAGGCATATTTGAGCGACCACAACAGGCTGCGTTGATAACCTGTTAAGCACACCAGGCCTGCTTTCCCCAGTGTTTTGTCGAACAACCCTTGCTTCGCCCCCGGTTTTTTTACCGGCAGTCGGGCGGTGAGTGCCGGTACCAGTGATAACGCAACGAACGAGGAAATGATCACTGAACCTGCCAGCACACCACCGAATTCGCGGAACAAGCGGCCTGCCGTAGAGGGCAGGAACGCAATGGGAATGAATACGGATGCCAGTACGGCGGTAGTGGCCACTACCGCAAAGAATACTTCGCGGGTACCAATCACGGCGGCGGCACGCGCGCCCAGGCCCATAGTGCGTCTGCGTTGAATGTTTTCAGATACGACAATCGCATCGTCAACAATCATGCCTGTTGCCAGTACCAAGGCCAGAAGCGTGAGTATGTTAACGGAAAAGCCCAACAGCCAGATTATTGCCAGTGCGCCAGTAAGTGATACTGGGATCGACAGGGCAGGTACAATGGTAGCGCGCCAGGAGCCGATAAATACGAGTAAGGTAAATACCACCAGGGCAATGGTAAGCGCCAGTGAAAATGCCACTTCTTCAACCGAGTCGCGAATAAATTCGGCATCGTCAGAGGTAACAACAATGTGCATATCCGGGAAACGTTTATCCAGACTAGCCACCATTGCCAGTACTTCGTCTGAAATTTCAATGGTATTGGAGCTGGCCTGGCGAATAATACCTACTCCCAATACGGGTGTACCGTCGAGACGCACCACACTGCTGGAGTCAGCCGGGCCAAAATACACACTGGCCACGTCGCCAATGCGGGTATCGCCGCTGATGATAATGTTTTTCACGTCATCAGCAGTGATGGAAGTTGCGTCTGCACGCACAATGAGCATTTGGTCGCTCGATTGAATACTCCCGGCCGGCACATCAAAGGGGGCTAATCGCAATACATTAGCCACATCGGTCATCGACAGGCCAAAGCTGGTCAGGCGCAAGGGATCAACAGACACGCGCAACACGCGCTCGCGATCGCCATTTAAACGCACATCCGCAACACCGGGAATACTGAGGAATAAAGGCGCAAGGTCGGTATCGACTTTCTCGGTGAGGGTTTCCAGATCAAGTGAATCACTCCACACTGCCAGGCTAACTACCGCCTGCGCATCGTTGTCTGCTTTTATGATCGATAGCTGTTCCACATCGTCAGGTAACTGGCGCTGCACGCGGCTCACTGATTCGCGGGTTTCGTTGGCCGCGTCCTCCAAATTAATACCGGGGCGAAATTCAACCCGAACCCTGGCGGAGTTTTCTTCACTTTGGGCATAGATATTCTTTACACCGCTTACGCGCGCTACTGCCCCTTCTAAATGTGCGGTAACTTCGGCATCCACCGTTTCAGGCGAGGCGCCGGGAAACTGTGCCGTAACGGTAATGGTAGGGGTGTCCACGTCGGGCAATTCCCGTACTTCGAGCCCATTCAGGGCAGCGTAGCCTGCAATAGCAATGAGCAGGTTGAGTACAATGATCAGTACCGGACGGCGAATCGCCAGTGAGGGTAAGTCATTGATCGCCTGATTGAGGTTACTCATTGGCATTTCCTCGTGCCAGTGAGGTGGTGACTTCCTGACCTTCGCGCAGACGCTGTATGCCTTCGGCTATCAGTAAATCTCCTTCACCCAGTTCTCCCGACACTAAAATAGTGCCGCGCAGGCGCTGATGCACGCTAACGTCTACGCGCTTGGCTTTGCCTTCTACTGCTTTATAGATATATGCGCCAGTCGCACCCCATAGTAAAGCCGATTCAGGGATTGCTGCGAAGCGTTCACCGTGCAGTGTCAGATTGACTCTGAAACTCATGCCCGGACGATATTGATCGTTGGTGTTGTCCAGCAATGCCCGTGCTGCTATTGTGCGGTCGGTGGTGCTGATACGAGAATCGAGCTGCGCAATTTTGGCAGTGAGGCTGATGTCGCGGTTAGACCAGGGTTGTAATTCAACGGTAGACTCGCTTTGCAATAGATCTACAGACGATTCAGGTGCTCGGAAATTGACATAAAGGGCACTGCGATCGTCCAGCGTGGTTACCGGGGTGGTGGTGGTAATGCGATCACCTACTTCAACGTCGGTGAGGCCAACGAACCCGCTAAATGGGGCAACAATACTGCGATCGGCTAAATCGGCTTTGGCTTCATTGAGGGTCACTTTAGCCAAATCCCGGGTTGTGGTAGCCAGGTCGATATCGCTTTGTGCTACCGCTCCACGGGACTGGCTGTCAATGAGTCGCTGTAACGCGCGCTCGGCTTCTTTCAACTGAATTTCTGCACGTTGAACCGCTACTACCTGACGTCGATCGTCCAGTGTTAACAATACATCGCCTTTATTGACTTTTTGCCCGGGTTTGAAGTTGACGGCGGTGACTTCATCGGCAACCGCCGGATACAGGGTGACGGCTCGTATGGCTTCTGCGGTACCCACGGCCTGAACCGTATTTTGTTCGTGTTGGAATTCAATTTTATTGAGTACCACCAGTTTAGGGCGATTTCCGCCGCCCCAGCTTTGAGCATGTGCTGGCGTCTGAGCGAGACTCAGGCCCAGGACTAAGAATAAAGGCGTTGTTATTGTTTTAAGTGTTCGCATGTTGTGTCCATGGATATAGCGATCAGACATTCGTCTGATCAACAAAATTAGTCATCAAATAATAATGCGTATTATTACTAATGAAGCTATTGGTCTCTAGTCCATCAGTTGTAGTTCAGCGTATTCACGATACAGAGTGTCGTTTTTCATGAGTTCGGCATGGGTACCGGCATTGCGTATGGCACCATTTTCCATCACCAGAATTCTATTGGTCATTTGTACTGTCGCAAGGCGGTGGGCGATCACTAACGTGGTGCGGCCTTTAATTAAGTTACTGAGTGCCTGTTGTACCTTGTGTTCGCTTACGGCATCCAGCGCGCTGGTGGCCTCATCCAGCAGCAGAATAGGGCGGTTGGCAAGAATGGCGCGGGCTATGGCAATACGCTGGCGCTGACCGCCGGATAGTTTTACACCGCGCTCGCCTAATTCGGTTGCGTAACCGCGAGACAATTGCAGAATGAATTCATCGGCAAACGCCTGCTGTGCAGCCATTGTAACTTCCTCGTCGCTGGCTCCTGGCCTGCCATAACGAATATTATCGGCTACCGTAGCAGCAAAAATAACCGGTTCCTGCGGCACTAAAGCAATGTGCTCGCGCAAACTTTGTAACGAGAGGTCGTTAATATTGTGCTGATTAATGGTAATACTACCGCCGCTGATTTGGTAAAAACGCAGGAGCAGTTGAAACAATGTTGACTTGCCGGCGCCACTGGGACCAACCAGTGCCACACACTCGCCGGGGTGAATGGTTAACGTAAGCTCATTAAAGAGTGGCACAGCGGGGCTATAGCTAAACGCTACCTGGTTAAACTGAATAGCCGGTGGCTCTTGGCATATCTCAGCATGAACATTTCCACCTGCATTCTCCGGCTTGGTGCCAAGCAATTCGAGGAGTCGTTCACTGGCGCCTACGCCACGCTGAATTTCCCCTAAAACTTCGCTGATAGTGGCAATACTGCTGCCGGCGAACACGGCATAAAACAAAAAGGCGGATAACTGACCTGCGGATATTTCCCCGGTTAATACCTGGCGAATGCCCAGCCAGCCAATGCCAATGATAGATAGCATACTCACCAGCATGATGATGCCAATCAGCATTGAACGAAAATGAATGCGAATTGAAGCAGCGTCCAGCGCCGAATGCACGGTGTTGGTAAACTTGTTGCGTTCAGCCTGTTCCGCTGTGAAAGCCTGCACAACCATGATCTCATGAAGGGTTTCATCAACCTGAGCACCAATATCAGCTATCCGGTCCTGACTTAATCGCGAATAGGCTCTTACTTTCGGTGCAATGAGCCGCAAAGGCACCAGAATCAGTGGCACCGCACCTAGCACACATAGTGTCAGCAGCGGACTGGTAATGGCCATAAGAATGAGTGCACCAACAAATCCAATAACTGAGCGAAGGGCCATGGATAAGCTCATACCCACCACTGTTTGAATTACGGCGGTATCGTTGGTAAACCGCGATATCACTTCACCGGTGCGGGTTTCGGCAAAAAAGCCAGGCGTTAGCGATAACAAATGGTTGTACACATTAATACGAATGTCAGCACTGATACGCTCGCCCAACCACGTCATCAGGTAAAACCGAAAGTAGGTCGCCAGACAACCCAGCACTGTAAACGCCAGTACCCAGCCAATGGCGGCATTCAGCTCGTTGAGTTGGTCGGCATTCATGCCCTCATCAACGGTAAGCTTTATGCCTTGTCCCAATAACAGCCAGGCTGAGGCAGCAATAAAAAGTGCCAGGAGCGCCAGTGCAACGTGTTTTTTGTAAGGAGCAAGTAAACCCAGCAGCCAGCTAAGGACGTCTTTTGTTGTGATCAAGTGAACCTCTGATTGGTCAGTTTGAAATGCACGGAATGCGGTTGATATAGAAGAGCCTCATTCCGTGCGTAATCATACCTTGATGAATGCGTAAAGATCACGATTCTGCCGGTGATAGCAGGCGAAAGGTACGACTATTCGGACGAATTAGCCACTGTAACAGAAAAAACGTAAAGCTAATCACGCTTTTATCGAGCTTTAACCTTGCAATTTGTTGTTGGATACGTATAATTCCGCGGCCTTTCGCCTTGTACGTTGTGTATACAACTGGGGCAAAGGTTAAGTTAACGGTAACGCTACAACGAGTTTGAGGCATTTATGGTTACTATTCGTTTACAGCGTGGTGGCGCCAAAAAGCGTCCATTTTATCAAGTAGTGGTGGCTGACAGCAGTCGCGCAAGAAACGGTCGTTTCATTGAAAACGTAGGTTTCTTCAACCCAACTGCACAAGGTCAAGCAGAACGTCTGCGTTTAGATCTTGAGCGTGTTGAATACTGGGTTGGCGTAGGCGCGAGCTTGTCTGAGCGTGTTACCTCTCTGGTAAAAGAAGCTAAAAAATCTGCGGCATAAGCTGCATAACTGGTGGTATAGATGAGTCTCGCGTCTGACAAAGTGGTTATTGGCAAAATCGGTGCATCGTATGGTGTGAAAGGTTGGGTCAAGATCAACAGCTATACCGATGTACCAGAAGGTATTTTTGACTACAGCCCGTGGTTACTGGCTGACGGAAAAGAATACCAGGTTGACCAGTGGCGACCGCATGGTAAAGCCTTGGTTGCAAAGCTTGATGGGGTTGATACCCGGGATGATGCCGAGCGCATCAAAAACCTGGACATCGCTATTGATGCCGAGCAACTGCCAGAATTGGACGAAGGTGAATTTTACTGGCGGGAGCTAACCGGTATGCAGGTAGTAACAACGCAAGGTTACGAACTGGGTACGGTTACAGAAGTGTTTAATACTGGCGCTAACGATGTGTTACGCATCCGGGCAAAAGGGAACGATGCTTTTGGTCAAAAAGAAAGATTAGTGCCGTTTGTGTTCGACTCTGTCGTGCAAACGGTAAATAAAGTGGAACGCGTTATCACAGTCGACTGGGAACCGGGGTTCTAAGTGACCGCGGCAAAGTGGTTTGGTGTAATCAGTTTGTTTCCAGACATGTTTGGTCCTTTTACTCAACAAGGTGTAATAGGCCGGGCTGTTAAAAACGGGCAACTGACCATTGAGCATTTTAACCCACGTGATTTCACGCACGATCGTCATCGTACGGTAGATGATCGCCCTTATGGCGGTGGTCCCGGAATGCTGATGATGGTGAAACCACTTACAGACGCTATCACCGCAGCCAAACAGGCGGGTGGTGAAAACAGTAAAGTGATTTACCTGTCTCCGCAGGGCAAACCACTTGACCAGGCGGGTGTGAAAGCACTTGCTACGCACGACAAATTAATTTTGTTGTGTGGTCGGTACGAAGGTGTCGATGAGCGTGTAATTGAAAGCCATGTTGACGAAGAATGGTCGATTGGTGATTACGTGCTAAGTGGTGGCGAACTGCCAGCCATGGTAATGATGGATGCAATTGCCCGGTTAGTACCCGGGGTACTGGGTCACAGCGACTCTGCAATTGAAGACTCATTTACTCATGGTTTGTTGGATTGCCCGCACTATACGCGACCTGAAGTATTGGATGGGAAAGCGGTTCCGCCGGTATTGTTGAGCGGTGATCACGAAAAAATCAGACAGTGGCGATTGCAACAAGCACTGGGTAGAACCTGGTTGCGTCGCCCTGAGTTATTAAACGACCTAGCTCTGACTGAGGAGCAGCAACGCTTGCTAGAAGCATTTCAGGCGTCGTTGCAGCAAGATGACAGTTAACTAGGATTGAGAGGATATGATGAGCAAAGTCAGTCAAGATATCATCAAAAAAATTGAGCAAGCACAGCTTAAATCTGATGTTCCTGCGTTCGGCCCAGGTGACACAGTGATTGTTAAAGTTCGTGTAACTGAAGGTGACAAAGAGCGTCTTCAGGCATACGAAGGTGTTGTTATCGCTAAGCGTAACCGTGGTCTTCACTCGTCTTTTACAGTACGTAAAATTTCAAATGGCGAAGGCGTAGAGCGTGTGTTCCAAACACACAGCCCGGCGGTATCTTCTATTGAAGTGAAACGTCGCGGTGCAGTTCGTCGCGCCAAGCTTTACTATCTTCGTGAGCGTTCAGGTAAATCTGCACGTATCAAAGAAAAGCTTAACTAAGATTACTAATCCTTGCGTTACTGTTAACTTCGAAAAGCCCGCACTTGTTGCGGGCTTTTTTGTGCCGGAAAGAAATTGGTATAACTCTGTTTGCTTCACTAACCCTCGCAACAAGCCCCGTTAATGTAGCGTCAAAAACGGTTGCTATGTTGAACCATCAACAATCAGCTGTTGCTTTAGCCGGGTACTTTTCAACAGATAAAATTGCTCTGTTTGACGATGTATTGAAAACCAATGGATAGATGTCATTTATTCAGTGCCAACCAAATCACGATTCAGCCTTTTTTGATACCGTTGCTTGCTACATCCATTATGACGCCTCCCCCAGTGGCATGGTGTGAGAGTTTTTTTACTACCTTGATGAACAAGTCTTGAAAGGGACAAATCTTGGCATCATCCAGACTATTCCAGAAGGCATTTACCCCGCAAACATCACATTTGTCCATGCATTAGGCCAAGGTATCGATTATGATGCTGTACCATGTTCAACAATAAAATGAAGCAGAAGTGGTAACCTCAAGCGACGTTTGGCAGGTCATGCAAAATGGCGACTGGTATTTAGCGCATTCACCGGCATTACTGACGCTGAGAGAGCGGGCTGCGCAGCTTTGCTGGCTGATCAATCAACCAAATCACAACAAACAAGTCCGCAAAGATGCCATTCAGCAATTACTTCCCCATGCAGTTAACGTTGAAATAGGTGAGCGGTTTGCGTGCGATTTCGGCGTGAATATTGTGTGCAACGGACCACTCATTATTAAAAACAACGTGGTGATCCTTGATCACAACACAGTCACGCTTGGCGCAAGCGTGGTGATTGAAGATGGCGTGGTCATTGCCACGGTTACCCATCCTATTGAAGAGCAAAAACGCAAGGCGGGCTGGCAACAGGCCCACGCTATCCATATAGGCAATAATGTAACACTGGGGGCGCGTTGCAGTGTGCTGCCCGGTGCGACAATTCCGGATGATACACAGGTACTGCCTGAAACCGTTGTTACGGCCTCCACATTTGCAATTTGACCATTATGATGGGTCAATGCGCGCTGGTTAATTGCTTAATCAACATCAATTTGCCAACAGGGATGAAAACAGGCCATTCCGAGATAAGTTAGCATTACTGCCTAATCGGTATGCAGTGCATCGATTGGATTGAGTTTCGATGCCTTGATTGCTGGAAATACGCCGAAGCCCACACCGACTAACAAGCAAATTGACACCGAAAGCACAATAGCCGTGAGCGACCAGCTTACCGCCCATTCTGAGTAAAAACCAATGATCTCCGACAGCACCAGACCGAATACGATTCCTAGTAATCCGCCTACAACAGAAATAACAAAGCTTTCGGTAATAAATTGCAATTTAATATCACGTTGAGTTGCGCCTACCGCGCGAAGTAAGCCTATTTCCCGGGTGCGTTCCAACACATTGGCCAGCATGATATTCATGATCCCGATTCCGCCAACCAAGAGAGAGATACCGGCAACACAGGCCATCACAATGTTAAATATGCGCTGGGTGTTTTCTTGTTGTGCCAACAGCTGTACCGGAATGATAAGTTGGTAGTCTTCTACACCGGCATGGCGTTGGCTAAGTAGCTGGCTAACAGCCTTTGCTGCCAGTACGGTAGAGTAGTTCTCTTCAACCTGTAATTTCACTACGTCCAGTTCATTCGCCAGCGGATCAGCGCTGAGTTTCATTTGACTGGTGGCCAGTGGTACAAACACCTGATTGCGGTCACCGCCTAACTTCACGCCCTGAAAGGCATCTTTGTTAAAATCGGGAGTGGCTAACACGCCCACCACTTCAAACCACAGGTGATTCACTTTAACGTACTGACCAATTGGGTTGTTGTCGGCAAACAGGGTTCGTGCAACATCTGAACCCAGCACCGCGACCTGGGCAACGCGTTTTTCATCTTCTTCTGAGAGTAACCGCCCTTTGCCAGGCTGCATACTGGCCAGGGTAAAATAGCTGGCGGTTACGCCTACGGCTGTTGCATCTGCTTTAGCGTAATCGCTGTAAAGGGCGAACAATTTGATTTGCTTTTCAGCACTGTAGTCGGTGATAAAGGGCAGGGTGTGCAGCGCAGCCAGAACATCTGAATATGTCAGGCCAAGAGACTCTTCGCGTATTTCCTGTAATTCGTCCTTGTTGTAACTGTGCGCTTCAACTATCAGATTTTGCAGGCCCATGGCACCAATCATTTTGAGCGCTTCGCGCTCGGCCCCTTTGCCGATATTCAGCATGGCAATTACTGCGCCGACACCAAATATCATCCCTAACAACGTTAAAAACGTCCGCAGTTTCTGAGACAGTAATTCGTTCAGGGCATCGCCAATCAGTAACTTCAGTGTTGAGGCATTCAACGAACCCGCCATTACAATAACTCCTTGTAGGCCAGTGCAATAACATCGCCGCTTGCCAGTCCTTCGGTAACTTCCACCATAAACAGGTTCTTCTGACCAATTTCTATTCGTTGCTTAATGAATTCGCTTCCCGTTTGCTTAAATACAAAGTTAACACCCTGTTCACTGTAAATTGCTTGGGTAGGCAGTGTCAGGCGTGATTCGTTCTGACTCACCTGAATACTGGCGTGTAGCTTTCTGCCAGGAGTGAGTAAATCAGAGGTTTGGTCGTCAATATTCACTGTTACTTCAAAATACTTAGTGGGATTGTTACGCGAAATTGTGCGGGAAAAACCTGACACTTCTTTCACTTTACCGGTAAACAGCTGATCGGGATAAGCATCCAGTGTAATGGAAACGGTTTGTCCGGGGGCTAAATCAATGGCTTCTTTATCTAGCACATAGCCTTTAGCCTGCATGGCTGACATATCGGGTATTTTGGCAATCGGGCGTCCGGGGAATACTGTTTCACCTATTGCTGGCTTCTCGCCTCGCCAATTGGCTTCATACACCAGCATACCATCGTAAGGCGCTCGAATTTCCAGGGTGTCCATAGCCAGTTTTAACTGGTCATATTTAGCCTGGCTGCCCTGTTTTCGAATGGCAATTACATCAATTGCACTGGTGTTTTGCTCTACAACGCTGTCTTTTTTCCAGTCTAGATATTCATCCTTGGCGCCCAGGTATTCTTTATTTTGCATGTTTTCGATGATCTCAAGCTGAGAATACACCCGTAAATCATCAATACTAAACTCATCAGCAAAGGCAAACTCTTTCACTACCAGTGCCTTGTCTACGTTCACTTCTTTTTCGGCGGTACTGAGATTTTCGCGGTTCAGTTTCATGTCTTCTTCAAGCAACATGATGGCCAGCATCTCCTGACGCATATCCAAACTGAGTTGTTCGGCATCAAATCGGGCAACCAGCTGGCCTTTTTTCACCTGGGTATATTCTTGCTCTAACCAGGCAATTGTCATTGGGCGACGGCTGGGCACACCAATTGCGGTTGCTTGCGCCGCTTCAAGTTCGCCCTTCATCGGAACGGCAAGCGAAAATGGCTGAGGGCGCACTTCGTAAGTGGGGATCAGTTGTTCTGTGTCATTGCAAGCGCTTAGCATTCCAAAGCACATTGCCAGTGTTAACAGTTGTCTCATGAACTGGCCTCCATCACTTCAATTTTGGCTTTCATGCCCGGTCGCATTCGCTTGTCATCAATCTGGTGCAATGCAATTTCCACATCAAATACAATGCTTAAATTACTCGTGGATTTTTCTTTGTAAGCTTCGCCCAGTGACACTATGGTGCCGGAGTAGGGGATTTCCGGGTAGGCATCCAGTGTAACTTTTACTACTGTGCCCGGTGTTAGTTTGGCCGTATCGGCTTCATCAAACTGCGCTTTTATGGCCAAGGCGTCCAATGAGGGTATGGTTAATAAGGTTCGCCCCATCCAAACAGTGTCGCCCACGGCTGTTTTGTTGCCTTCCGGATCGGCTTTGTACATGATAAGGCCAGATTTGGGAGCCTTGATCTGCAGCTTCTCAATGTTGCTTTGCGTGCGGCTTAGCTTGGTTTGTAAGCGATTGATTTTACTTTTTGCTAATTCGTCGTTCAGTGCACGCGATGTGCTGAACTGTTCCAGTTGTTGCTGGGCCTGGGCTAATTTTGCCTGGGCAATGTCAAATTCTTTGCGTTGTTTTTCTTTTTCTACCCGCTTGGTGGCTACATCGACAATTTCAACCAGTCGCTTTTGCTTATCGAAATTCATCTGCGCTTCCGCCAGTGCCAGCTTTAACTCTTCTTGCTTCGCTTCATTTTCCAGTTGTTTAGTCTGGTAATTCTTGGTTTCGGCTTCCAGTTCGCTTTTTTGCTCGATAAGTTTGGTTTTCAGTTGTTGATCGTCAAATTTCACCAGCATGTCTCCTTCTTTAACATGGGAGTTCTCTGGCACCAGAAACTGGACTTTCATTTGCCACATCCCACGCACGGAAGGGGGAGAAATGCTGGCTGTATTTAACGATACGATTTCGCCTGACGCAGTTAACGGCTGTTTGATTACCCGCTTGGCATCTGATTGAGAAGCGCTTTGCTCTGAGCAACCCATAAGCAGGGCGGCGGCTAGCAACACAATATTAATTCGCACTTGCAGTCTCCCGTCGGCTATCCATAAGGCGATCCTGGTTGGCAAAAACCACTCTAACACTCATTCCGGGCAATAGTTTTAGTTGAGGTAATGCATCGAACGCTAACTGGAGCTGGTAATAGGCGCTTTCGCCCCAACCAGACTTCTTAGCAGGTTGTGAAACGATGCTGGTGACTGTGGCATTAAATTGCTGCTGAGGATACGCGTCCAGCGTAATGGTAGCCGATTGACCTTTTGTAATGCGATCGGCGTCAATTTCATGCACCCAGGCATCAATGTTAAAACCGCTGATGTCCTGCACTTCCATTACCTTCATGGCTGCTTGTAAGGTTGTGCCTGCGGTAATCTTTTCGTTATCCCAGGGGTGATACATATGGCTAACCACCCCACTTATCTGGGCCTTTACCTGAAGACGGGTGAGCAGATAGCGCTGATATTCCACCGTTTCTTCCAGTTTAACGATTTCTATTTGCGCTTTTTCCAGGGAGGACGCGCGTTCTGCCTGCTTTTGCTGGAGGGTTTGCTGCGCTTTAAATTGCTCAACCAGCGCGCGCTCGAGGGTAAGCTTGTACTGTCCTTTGTCGTATTCGCTTATGTCGTTAGTTTGTATGCTGGCTTCGATGCGGGCCTTTTCAACTTCGAGGTCGGCAACGTTTAATGCCGCTTCGGCATCGCGGACCGCCTGGTCAAGTGTCATGGTTTCGGTTTTAAGTGAGAGTTGCTGCGTGGCCAGGTTGTCTTCGTTCTGTTCCAGTTGCGTATCCACACTGCCTGAATCAAACACGGTGATCACATCACCAGGCGACACCAGACTCCCTTCTTCTATCATCCATTGCACCTGAATTTGCCATCGATCAGTGCGTGGCGCAGTAACGCTTTGTACATTTGATGACGACAGCTTGCCGGTTAAGATTAACGGTGCCTGATTGGCATTTGAGACCAGACTGAATCCCATTGTGGCAGCGAAACACAAGTAACGGGATATCATAGTTTACTCCGCTCATTGAGAATCTGACCGTCTTTCATGGTGACAACCCGTTGCGCGAATTCTGCGATGTTTTCTTCGTGTGTTACCATCACAATGGTTTGACCCTGCTGATGGAGTTCGGTGAGCAGTTGCATGATGTCTTCCGATGTTTTGCTGTCGAGGTTTCCGGTGGGTTCATCGGCCAACACAATGGAAGGACGGTTCACCAGTGCCCGTGCAATAGCAACGCGCTGACGCTGACCACCTGACATTTCAAATGGGCGATGGGTCATACGGTGTCCAAGACCCACTTTCTGAAGCAAATCAACGGCCCGTTCGTGCGCTTCGCCGTCATCAACATCAGAATAGCGCAACGGCAATTTAACATTGCCAATGGCATCGAGTTTGGGTAGCAAATGAAACGTCTGAAAAATAAAGCCAATATGGCGATTGCGAATGCTGGAAAGGGCTTCGTCACTCAAACTGTCAACGCGCTCACCGTTTAAGGTGTAATGTCCACTATTGGGCGTATCCAGACATCCGAGAATATTCATTAACGTTGATTTGCCCGATCCTGAACTGCCCATAAAGGCAACGAATTCATTTTGGCGAATGGTTAGTGATACATCGTTGAGCGCAACAATCTGTTCTTCGCCATTTGAAAAGCATTTGCGAATGTTTGTCAGAGTAATCATGTGTCCCTACATTGTTTAATTGTTGCACGCTATGTTGTGCTTTATGCCAAGTACAACATTTTTGTAACATAATGGCATGGTCGTTCACCGCATTAAAACTTGTTTCGTCGCAATGCGTTAGCTTTTTACTAATGACGATTCCTGCAATTAAACTACCCCAATTGAGCGTATATACCGGTATTCACCAGATAGCAATTTCCCAGTGTGGAATTCATGCAAAGTGCTTCAAATACGGAGTTTTTACTTGCTTTGCATATCAATTATTGGTAAAAAGTCAACGCTATTTCATCAGGTTGAATTTTTTTGATGTAAATATAATTATACACCTGTATTTATTGCCTGTTTCTGCTTTACTTAATGGACGATGTTGAAATGGAGTTGTTTCCCATAGTAACAGGCCTGTAAGGTATTTTATTACTCCCAAGACCGAGAGCGACAAATGATTAAGGACACTATTAACAACATTCACGTGAGCTCAGAAAAAATTCTGATCACGCCTGAGGCACTGGCTCAGGAATTACCCGTTTCAGAGCGTGCGCTTTCGGTAATCCGTGATTCACGCCAAATTATCGCCGATATCATCCACCGTCGTGATCACCGTATGCTGGTGATCTGCGGGCCGTGCTCAATTCACGATGTTGAAGCGGCAAAAGACTATGCGTTGCGTTTAAAAGAGCTGCATGAGTGTTACAAAGACACCCTGTACATTGTGATGCGTGTGTACTTTGAAAAACCACGTACTACTACGGGCTGGAAAGGCCTGATCAACGATCCGCACATCAACGACACTTTCGAGATCGAAACCGGCTTGCGCAAGGCCCGTGAATTATTGATTTGGTTAGCAGAACTGGAATTGCCGGTTGCTACTGAAGCGCTCGACCCCATCAGCCCGCAGTACCTTGCTGAACTGTTTAGTTGGAGTGCAATTGGTGCGCGTACGTCAGAGTCGCAAACTCACCGCGAAATGGCGAGCGGTCTGTCTATGCCAGTTGGCTTTAAAAACGGCACCGACGGTAGTTTGGATATTGCTATTAATGCACTTAAATCTGCAGCGTCTTCTCATCGTTTTATGGGAATCAATAAGCAGGGCCAGGTGAGCATTATTGAAACTCAGGGTAATCCTGACGGCCACATTATTTTACGTGGTGGTAAACAGCCAAATTACGATTCTGTGTGCGTATCTGAATGTGAAGAATGGCTGGTTAACGCGAAATTGACGGCAGGCCTGGTAGTAGATTGCAGTCATGCTAATTCCAATAAGGATTACCGCCGCCAGCCGCTGGTAGCACAAAACGTGGTAAATCAAATTCTTGAAGGGAATCAGTCTATTATTGGTGTGATGTTAGAAAGCCATTTAAAAGCTGGCAATCAGAAGTCTGACGGTGTGCCTTTTGATGCACTGGAATACGGTGTATCAATAACCGACGGCTGCATCGACTGGGATACCACTGAAACTCTGCTCGGACAAATGCGTGACAAGCTGATTACTGTGTTACCATTACGTCAGAATAAGCGAACGGATGTAGCCTGATTTTATGTCACAAGACTCAGCGGAACAGTTTGCTCAGCAATTGAGCGAACTTCGCCAGGGAATTGACGAGCTGGATAGCCAGCTCGTTGAATTACTCGCCAAACGTGCGGTACTAGCTGCTAAAGTTGGCGACATCAAAGCCAAAACCGGTATGCCAATTTACGTGCCATCCCGGGAAGCTTCCATGTTAGAAGACCGGCAGCGGCAGGCTGAGTCTGCAGGTGTGTCTCCTTCATTAGTAGAAGATTTACTTCGCCGCATTATGCGCGAGTCTTACCATATTCAGAATAATCGCTATCGCTGTGCCAATCCCGATGTTAAACGCATTGTGATTATTGGTGGTGCTGGCGCGCTGGGCAGTGTGTTTGTAGGGTTGTTTACCCGCAGTGGCTACCAGGTTGATATTCTCGAAAAAGAGGACTGGTCTGACGCTGAGCGTTTATTTTCACGCGCCAGCCTTGTTTTGGTATCTGTGCCAATTAATCTAACCGTAGACGTCATTTCAAAATTAAAAGCTTTGCCTGAGCATTGTATATTGGCCGATATAACCAGTATTAAAAACAAGCCGCTGGCAGCCATGATGGCGGTGCACAGTGGGCCGGTAGTCGGCTTGCATCCTATGTTTGGACCTGATGCACCAGGCATGATTAAGCAGGTGGTTGTAGTGTGCCATGGCCGTGGCAATGAAACTTACGACTGGTTGCTTCAACAAATGCAAATTTGGGGTGCTAACCTAATTGAAACCAGTGCCCAGAAACATGATAAAGCGATGGCTTTTATTCAGGTAATGCGCCATTTCAACACCTTTGTGTATGGTGCGCATCTGGCCGGTGAAAACCCGGATCTAATGCAACTTACTCAGTTGAGTTCCCCCATCTATCGATTAGAGCTTGCAATGGTAGGCAGACTATTTGCTCAATCTCCTAACCTTTATGCCGATATCATCTATAATAATCCCGAAAACTTTGCGTTACTTCGCAGGTTTCATGAGCGGTTTGGTGAAGCATTAGTTTTATTAGAGCAGGGCAATAAAGCGGAATTTATTCGCCAGTTTAACGAGATAGGCGACTGGTTTGGCGATTATGCCAAAACGTGCCTGGTCGACAGCAAGCAATTATTACTAAAAGCTGATGATAATCAGATGTTAAGGTCGGTTCAGCCCCCTCCTAAAGAATAATTGCGTTAGGCCGAGAAACTTCTTAGTTTAGAGTTATCTGTCTGTAGGGAACCGTTAATATGACACTGAAACAGAGATTACTGTTTTCATTAATTCCGTTAGTTATTTTCGTTGTGTTGCTAATGGCGGGCATTTCCCTGCATATCAGCGTAAACGAATCCCGCGAAGCCCTGACCCTGGGGGCTGAGAAGAAATTGATGGTTGAGGTAGCTCAAACCCATGAGTCGGTGTCTCAGTACCTCAATTTTATTGAAAGACAGCTACAATTGAAGTCAACTGAAGCACTGGTTATTGAGGCATCAAAGCAATTTGCTAACGCGTATCGTCGCTATGATGCTGAACGTAATCCACTGCAAAGTAACGAAAGCCAAATGCTTCAACGCTATTACGATACTGAATTTGCTAATTTGTACAGCAAGCGTAATGGCACAAACATCAGTAACCCACTTTCTCTTGTTAACGGTTTATCTGATACCGCAAAAAAACTACAGTACGATTTTATTGCCGGCTCCCGCTTTCCAATTGGCGAAAAAGATACCCTTTTTAAACCCAATAACACGTCTGAATATGCTGCGGTACACGAAAAATATCACGGCTTCTTCCGGGCGTTTCTAAAGGAATTTGGCTTTTATGATATTTTTATCGCAGACCCCAAAACGGGTGATGTGGTGTACTCGGTGTTTAAAGAACTGGATTACGCAACTAACCTGCAAACTGGCCCCTATGCAAAAACCGGTATTGCAGAAGCGTATCGCAAAGCGCTGAACAACAAAGATAAAGTATCCTTCAGTAAACTGGAATCCTACCTGCCATCGTATAACGCCATGGCGGGCTTTTTAGGTGCCCAGATCATCGATGAAAATGGCACTACAACAGGCGTGCTGATATTCCAAATCCCGCTTAATGTGATCAGCAATATCTTAGAGCACAATCAACAGTGGCAGGAAATTGGCTACGGTGATTCCGGTGAAACTTACCTGGTTAGTGCTGATAAAAAGCTGGTTACCGAAAGCCGTTTCTTTTTGGAGGCTCCGAATGACTATTTAGCAGCGGTTGGACGCTTATATCCGAAAACAGCAAAGCAAGTAGCTGACGCAGGCACAACAGTAGGGATTCAGGATGTTGATACCGTGTCTGTTGAACGCGCTTTAAACGGGCAAAAAGGATTTGGCATTGTTAAAGATTATCGGGATGTTGAGGTGTTTTCGGCGTACCGACAGCTTTCTATTGGCGATAATCAATACGCGCTTATCGCTGAAATCGACGTTGAAGAAGCGCTCCAGCCAGCAGTTGTACTGCGTAATAAACTGGTGACTACTGTCTTTATTGCGATTGCCATAATCGTAGCTCTTTCCGTGGTAGTGATTGTGTGGCTATCCGGTCGGTTAGTGCGTCCGTTAACCCGGTTGGGGGACGCATGTGAACAATTGGCCAGCGGCAATGGCGATTTAACAGTGAAGTTAGCAGAAACGCGTATTGCCGAAATTAACCGAATTGTGCTGGCGTTTAATCAGTTTACCGGCCAAATTCGAGACATCATCGATAGCGTTAAAGGCGCGTCTGAGTCGCTGGCTTCTGCCTCTGAAGAGTTAAGCGCTATTACGCATCAAAGCGAAACAACCACCGACAATCAGGCCAGACAGATGCAAGAAGTGGCATCTGCAATTACACAACTGACTGATTCAATTACCAGTATTGCCGAGTCAACGTCAGAAACCCGGGATTTTGGCACACGAGCAGAACACAGCCTGAATGAGAATATGGAACGCGCTGATATGGCTGCTGACAATATTAAGTTGTTGGTAAAACTTATTCAGGATTCATCAACTATTATTGCGTCGTTAAAAGCGGAAGTGTCGCAAATAACGTCGTTGCTGAATGTAATTAAAAGTATCGCAGACCAAACTAATTTATTGGCGCTGAATGCAGCAATAGAGGCGGCAAGAGCGGGTGAAGCGGGTAGGGGATTTTCAGTGGTCGCCGATGAAGTAAGGACGTTGGCTAATCGCTCGCAGGAAAGTACCGTTGAAATAGAACGGATCATTGAGAAGATGAACGTGTCATCGGAGAAATCCGTGGTTGCCATGGAAAAAGCAGAGGCGGCAGCAGGTGGAGGTATTCACCTGGTTGATTTGGTTACTGTGGCGATGAACGAATTAGGTCAAACCATTGAACAGGTACAACAATTAGTGAGCGTGGTAGCCAGTGCCGCTGTAGAGCAGGAAGCAACCTCAAATGCCATTGGCGAAAACGTGAATGAAGTGAATCACCTTTCCGAAGACATCCATAACGGTGCTGTGCATACCCGAAATGCTGCCGACGAGCTGGCAAAGATTGCGGTGTCTTTGCAGGATATGGTTAACCGGTTTAAAACCTGATATTAAAATGAAAAAGGCCACGTCAGTGGCCTTTTTTGTAATTAAGAAGCCAGCGCTTTGCTTGCTGCTACCTTAGTCGGGCTGATTTCTTCACTTGGATAACACCCGAGTACTTTTACGTAACGCGTTATCTTTTTCAGTTCAGCAATCGCAATCTGCATTGGACCATCCTGGGTGTTACCTTCCACGTCGATGTAAAACATCTCTTCCCAAGGATTACCGTGAATAGGGCGGGATTCCAGTTTGGTCATATTGATGTTGTTTTGCTTTAATACCAATAATGCTTCTACCAGTGCGCCAGGCTTTTGAACCGTTGACATTACAAACGTGGTTTTAGCCGGCACCTGTAGAGGCACTACCACTGGTTGTTTGGCTACTACAATAAAACGGCTGTGGTTTTCTTTCTGATTGGCCAGATTCGATTTAATTGCCATCAATCCATACAGATTACCACCGGCTTCACTGCCAATGGCTGCTACATCCTCGCGGTTCAACTCACTGACAGTTAGCATTGCTGAAGAGGTGCTATCCATCGTTTTTACTTCCACATTCCCCAGTTCAGCCAGGAAGTGGCTGCATTGAGTGAATACCTGCGGATGGGCGTACAGTGTCTTGATATTAGCCAGTGTAGTGTCTTTGGCAACCAGTAAGCTGTGCTTAATAGCGTGAGTCAGTTCACCTATGATATTGAGCTCGGTATGCTGAAGCTGGTCGTACACTTCGTTGATACTGCCTGATGTGGTATTTTCAATGGGTAATACCGCATAGTCGGCTTCGTTATTTTCTACTTTGCCCACTACCTCTTTAAAGCTCTGGCAGCCCATTTCTAGCAGATCACCCGGACGACGGGAGAAATACTTTTGCGTAGCAAGATAGCTATAAGAACCCCGATCACCCAAGAAGGCAACCCGATTCAGAGGAAGGGCACTGCCTGGGTTTGCGCGCTCGGCCAGCATGGCTTGCTGGTTTAATACTGAATCTTCAATGATTACATGAAATATCTGAGTAACGTAATGCGGGTCTAATCCTTTTTGCTGACCTTCTTTAATCAGGCGGATGAGTAATTGTTCCTCGCGTGCCTGATCGCGCACTGGAATGTGGTGCTTGATTTTTGTTTCGGCTACCTGGTTGGTTAAACCACGGCGTTCAGCCAACAGGCCAAGCAGTTCGGTATCAAGTGAGGTAATTCGCTCACGGATGTTATCTAATTCAGGCGCAGACATAGCTTCTCTCTTACACTTCAGGCAAAAAAAAACCTCCTGTTAGAGGAGGTTTGTGTTACGCACAGCGTTACCCCCTCAACTGAAGGTGATAAACATAAAGAAAATCGCTGTGTGTGATGTATTTTGTACTTTCATACCCTGCACTTTATTGCGGCGCTGGTTATCTGTCAACCCGTTTTTACAGATTGGCTTATCATTTTTCTGAGTAATATATTGACAGGTTGAGTATAATTCAGTTTTTGCTAATCACCGAGCAATGCTGCCAACATGGCGCGCACTTCGTTAGGTTCAAATGGCTTATCACACAGCGCATTTACCCCGGTTTGCTGGATGTTTGCCATATGCATGCTGTCGGCTGCTTCTGATGTCACCATGATAATGGGAATGTGTGACGTTTCGGGATTAAACCGAATGAACTCAGACAGTTCACGACCATCCATTTCCGGCATATTGTAGTCGGTAACCACTAAATCAAACGCTTCATCCTTAATTAAGGTCAGTGCCATGGCGCCGTTTTCAGCTTCTTTAATTTTTTGAAGTCCCATGCCTTCCAATACGCGACGAATGTGATTTCGGGCTAAACGGCTATCATCCACTAACAATACCCGCACTTCGTGAATATCAAACAAATCCAGTTCAAGTTCGTCAGTGTTGAGCAGGTCCAGGCTGGCATTTAATGCCCGTTGTAAATGGATAGGTTCGAATGGCTTAGGCAATATGGCGGCAACGCCGGCCTGTTTAAATTCTTCCAGTTTACTGGTGCGGCTTTCACTGGATACCAGCATAAATGGTATAGCTTTAAACGTTTCGTGGTTTTTAACAAACTTGAGTAATTCTATTGCGGTGCCGTCTTCAAAATACATGGCACTAATAATCAAATCGGCACCGTGCTGGTCGATAAGTTGTTTCGCCTCAGTGATGTTCGCAGCAGTATCTATCTGTTTAACGTTTTCTTTGGTCAGAAAGGCCGAAATAATTTTTCGCTGCGTATCTGAGGGTTCTACCAACACAATATTCAGGTCGGAGATCGATAGCTTTTCCATTTATGTACTCTTTTATTGGTTGCGTCAGTCGTGAGTCTCTGCATCAGCAACACCAAAAGTGTCCGGCAGAGTAGCGGGTAATCTGACTGATTCTCTGTTTTTTACATCATAGCAAACTGCCTATCGCTAAAAACAGAATTCGTTGCAATATAGACTAAAGATAAAGATTAAACCGGTTAGCCGCCAGCAATTTTTGATTCAATCCCCAGCTGTTTAAGTAGTTGTTGAATTTTATCCCTGGCATCGGTTTGCAGCTCGATCGTACCGTCTTTCACTGCACCTCCACAGCCACATTTCTTTTTTAATGTGGTGCAAAGGTCTTTTAGTGCTGCTGCGTCTTTGTCTAAACCGGTAATAATGGATACGCCTTTTCCTTTACGGCCTTTGGTTTCTCGGTGGATGCGGGCAATGCCGTCTTTATTTACTGAGCGCGATTCCTGTTTATTTGAATCGTCATTTATACGGCCGCCGTCTGTACTGTAAACAAGTCTGCTGTTTTGCATGTTTTTTTCATTGCCTTTCAAATAATTGTCTACACTATAATAAGTGCAGGGTGAAGGTACCCCGTTATTTTATGTATGGTAACAAAAGCACTTAGTCAGTGGGAGCAAAGATGACAATTAATACTGCTGTTAAAAATGAAAACTGCTGGGAAATTCGGGTGGGTGAAAAATTTGATTTTTCCGTGGTGACTGACTTTCGGGAAGCTTACAGTGACTTGCCTAAATCCATCAAAACCATCGAAGTTAACCTTACTGATACGTTGTACATGGACAGTTCTGCACTGGGCATGCTGTTGAATATGCAAAAAGTGCTCGCTGGAAAGCCCTTCCGATATGTCATTTCAAATTGTCGGCCACCGGTTGCCCGTATTCTGGAGATATCCCGTTTCAACAAAAAGTTTGACATTGTGTAGTGACGAATCATGTTTCAAATCCTGATCGTCGATGATGAGTATATTAACCGGTGTATGCTCAAAGAAATGCTCATCTCGGCAGGTTACGATGATTGCATTGAAGCTGAAAACGGTGTGCAGGCGTTGGAAATGGCCAAGGAGCATACACCGGATATGGTGTTGCTTGATGTGGTTATGCCAGGTCTGAGTGGTTTGGACGTTGCCCCTCAACTCAAAAAATTGTCTCCCGGGTGTTATTTACCCATTTTGTTTATCACGGCGCTGGATGATCAGGCAAGTTTAGTGAGGTGTCTGGATGCCGGCGGCGATGATTTTGTACCAAAGCCCTTCGACAGTGTAGTGTTGATTGCAAAGATCAAGGCGCATGAACGCTCCCGTTTAATGAGTCTTGAACTGGTGGAAAAGAACGAGTCCTTGTTCTGGTACCGTCAGGATGTCGAGAGAAATCACCGTATTGTTGAACACATCTTTGCCAATGCGATGGCGGAGTCAGAAACCCTCGACAAGCATTTTAGTTACTATATCCAGCCAGAAACCCGGTTTAATGGCGATGTGTTGTTATGTGAAAAGAGCCCGGTGGGAGGCGCTTATCTGTTTGTTGGTGACTTTACAGGTCACGGTCTTGCTTCGGCGATAGGAGCTATACCTGTTGCTAAAGCATTTAGTGCAATGGCAAAAAAAGGATTGTCAGTAGAGGAAATTGCCGCAGAGATAAACA
Organism: Aestuariibacter sp. GS-14; assembly: GCF_006494365.1. GTDB lineage: Bacteria > Pseudomonadota > Gammaproteobacteria > Enterobacterales > Alteromonadaceae > Alteromonas > Alteromonas mangrovi. The sequence continues at coordinate 23,771 of NZ_VHIP01000001.1, read as the reverse complement.
AAATACTGCTAGAGTTCCTTCCTGCCGATATGTTCTGTGTTGCCTGTATTGTTGAAATATCGCCCTCCGGTACCCGTTTTACGATATGGAATGGCGGCATGCCGAGACTGGTGTTGCGTGATGCCCTTGGCAATATCACTAACAAGATAGAATCAAGGCACATGCCTTTGGGTATTTTGACCGTGAATGAATTTGAGCGCAACGTGGAATATGTGGAGGCCAACGAAGGCGATCGCTTGCTGATTTATACAGATGGACTGATGGAGTCGTCTCATCCCGTTCATGGCGTCATTGGCGAAGAAGGCGTAGAAAAGTGGTTTTCAGAGCGCTGTTTGTCTTCAGCCCGGGGATTTGTTGAGCTGGCAAATGAGTACCGGCAGGGAAACCCGGCTAACGATGATATTACGATTGTTATGTTCCGTTGCGAGCCATTTCGCGTAGTCAATGAACCCGAAACATCGAGTATGCTGCTGGTGCCGTTTAGAACAGAAATGGTACTCACCAATAGTCACTTAAAACACACTAACGTGGCTGACTTTATTGTACAAAAGCTCACCAATCTGGAGGGACTGGAAGCGATACGTTCAGAAGTATTTACCGTTATTACAGAGCTATTGAATAACGCGATTGAACATGGATTGTTAAAGCTGGATTCAGAACTTAAACAAAGTGCAGAAGGCTTTGAGGAATACTACCGGTTACGGGCAGAAAGATTAGAGCAGTTAACATCCGGGCATGTTAAAATCTGTTTGAAATGTGAACCATGTCAGCGAAAGCTGATTATCTCTGTTTTTGATTCTGGCGATGGATATCAGCTTGACGTAAGGCCTGAACTACCTGGCGACACCTATGGTAGGGGCTTGCTGCTGTTGGAAGAGTTTTGTGAATCAGTGAAAGTAGAAGAGGGCGGAAGAAAGACCATTGTAACACTGGCGTTTTGAGGCAACTTGATCGTTTTTTTTTGGTTCTGAGTCATTGGTTTACATTATTGCCTGGCCACCAGCGGTTAAATAAGAAAATTGGCATTTTTTTAAAGTTGTGTTGTCTACACTTTGCCGTATTTTTCAGTGTGGAGAAGTAAATGTTAAAAGCGATACTTGCCAGGTTTACAGGTAATGCTTCTGAGCCCGCAAACGCTCATTCTGTAGAGGTTGCGACAGCGGCGCTGTTGTATGAAGTCATCAGGGCTGATAATGAGGTGGATCATAGTGAACAAGCTATGCTATCTGCTATGCTGAAAGACATCTTTTCGTTAAGTGATGAAGAAGTGATGCTGGTTCAGGCATCAGGAAGCAAACGCTCAGAAGAAGCCGTTGATTTAGTGCAGTTTACTCAGGTTCTGAATCAAACGCTCAACGAAGCGGATAAGCAACAGGTTATTCAGGGGCTATGGAACGTTGCCTACGCAGATAACGAACTGGCGCCTTTGGAGGAACATATTATTCGCAAAATTGCAGATTTACTTTACATTCCGCACAGTAAGTACATCCATGCTAAGTTAACCGCGCAATCGGCCGGTTAAGCATTTGTAATATGGTTTTTAATCATGTTCAGTAGTATACGAACCGCAATGGTGGTTATTTTAAGCGTGGTAGTGATGTCTTCATCAGCCAGCGTGTTATGGATCACTGTTTCTGAACATGAGCAACTGTTTTTAGAATCTCAGCAAAACAACCTGTTCGCGCTAACGCGCAACATGGCGAACGATTTGGTTCCATATATGGAGCAGGAGCCCAGGGACACGTTTTCGTTAAATGTTGTACTCCTGCGCCTCGAACCCTATCGCAATGTAATTAACGCCAGTATTTTCGACAACGATAATCGGTTAGTTGAATTTTATGTAGGTTTGCAGGGCAGGCGAGGCAGCGAGAGCTTGCCCGATCCAAAACTATCACCAGCAGAGCTGAGTTTGGGCATTAGTATTTCTGATGGCAAACTTTTTAGTCTGGAGCGCATTGGTGAACAGGCTTTCCCGGTGGGTTTCCTGCTTATTGCACTCGATCTCAATAAAAGCCTGGCCGAAAGTCGCCGTTCTCTGATTTTCCGAACTATGCCCTGGGCGTTGTTATTACTCACTTCTACTATTTTGCTTTCTTTTGCTCTGTTAAGACAGGCATTCAGACCGCTGGATGCGGTAACGAGATTTGCGCAGTCGGTAACAGAAAACAAAGATTACACATCGCGACATGTAGTAAAAGGTACGGCAGAAATTCGCCGGTTGGGACGCCATATAAACCGCCTGATGGAAACCATTGAAGAGGAGTTGAGTATCAATCAGCAGCAAACTAAGACGTTAATGGAACAGCAGGTAACCATGACCCGCCTGGCTAATTTCGACAGCCTCACCGGTTTGCCTAATCGTCAGTTTGTTATGGATACCATTAAAATTGAACTGGCCCGTGCGCGCCGATCCAATGAAGATCTGATCTTGATGTTTTTTGACTTAGACGGCTTTAAGGGCATTAATGATTCATTGGGGCATGAGACCGGCGATTTAATTCTGATTGAAGTTGCAGACAGGGTGAAGTCCATTTTAAGAGATGGCGATATTCTGGCCAGACTCGGTGGTGATGAATTTCTGATCATACCCGACAGGGACGCAACAGAACTCAATATGATCACGGTTTCGGAACGGGTACTTAATTCGTTTTCAGAACCTTTTAAACTCAATGGACTGTCACTTAAATTAGGCGTAAGTATTGGCGTTGCTAAGGCGAAGGAAGCGGGTTACGACCTCAGTCAGCTAGTTAGTAATGCTGATTTGGCCATGTACCGCTCCAAAGCAAGAGGAAGGGGCGTGTATACCATATTCAGCCCTGAGATGTCTGAGTCGCATAAGCGTAAGATCATGATTGCGAACAGTATCGATAATGCTATCGAGCAAAATCAGTTTTGCCTGTATTACCAGCCTAAAGTAGATAGCAACGGCATACAGGTAGGGTTTGAAGCCCTTATTCGCTGGCATCATCCTGAAATGGGCAACATTATGCCTGGCGAATTTATTGTAGTGGCAGAGCAGTCCGGAAAGATTACCGCTATTACACAATGGGTTATCAGACGGGCATGTGAGGAGTTACATCAAATTACTGACAAATTCTCCAGCAGGGTCAGGGTTGCTATTAACTTATCGGTACACGATTTACGCCATAGCGACTTATTTGACTGGATTTACTCCGCATTCAATGAATACAAGGTTAACCCACGCAATATTGAGTTTGAAGTCACCGAATCGGCCTATCTGGATAACTTTGAACACAGTGAAAAGCTATTTAAACGGCTACATAATTTAGGCTGCAAAATAGCATTGGACGATTTCGGCACGGGCTACTCGTCTTTGAGTTATCTCACGCAGATTACTATTGATACACTTAAAATTGACCGGCAGTTTGTAACACAATTAGAAACGTCAGAACGGTGTCGCTTAGTGACGGTGTCTATTATTGATTTGGCCAAACGCCTTAGCCTGAAGATATGTGCCGAAGGCGTTGAAACCAAGACGCAATGGGATTATTTATGCGAGCAAGGTTGCGATACGGTTCAGGGGTATTTGTTTAGTAAACCCGTGCCGTTAGATCAACTTAAAGACAATAAACATGAAATCCCACATGATTTTGGCAGCTACAAAATCGACCTTTAGCTTTTGAATTAATCGCAATTGGTTTGGTTTGCCATTATTGGTTTGCCATTATTGGTTTGCCATCATTGGTTGGTCACTATTGTGGTGTCTGCGATGTAAAAATGATCTTCACGTCTTTGGGCAACACTGTTCCAGCAGGCACGTAGGCAATGGTATTTACCGTTGATTGCACCATCAGTATGGCCTCGGCAGGGTCAGAGGCTTCTATGGGACGTTGTTTTCTGCCGCTAAAGCGCATTTGGGCCCAGTACGCCTGAATTCTCGATTCGGTTAACCCAACTACTCTTACATTAAACACAGAACGGGCTAACTCCCCGGGGGCAAGCGCGATTGGAGTTATGTCACCCAGTCCCAGATTACCCATATACAAATTGCGCAACATGGTTTTGTTTACGTTATTAAGTTGTGTATCAAGTTGTGTGATAACAATAATATGTTCGTCTTGCTGCGCCTGCAGTGTAAAAAAAACAGGTATCATCAGGATGGAGGCCATGAATAAGTGTAATAATCGCATCAGAACACCCATTCCAGAGAAAATTGGTACAAGGTAGCCGCGCGTCCTGATTCATGGTGGGTGATATCAAAGAAACTTCGTTCATCACGCCGACCCCTGAGACGGGTAATATCCGCTTTTAGTGCAAAATTTTCAGACAAATCGTACCGAACACCCACCGCAAAACTGCCCAGCGAGTCTTTTTCCAGGGCCGCATAAACCTGACGATAGGCCATCGCGAGTTGGTCTACCTGAGGCGCAAGACCCATGGGGATTTCATTTACGGGTTGCGGATAAGATGCATGGGATGTCGCCACAGTACTGTGAAGTGTAAATGGCGGCAAGTATAAACCGGCTGATATGTAGGCGCTTGATAGTGTTGGGAACACCAACGGTTCGCTAAGTAGTTTAATAATTTCAGCTTCTACAAAATAATCCATGTTGTGATAAGCAAGACTGGCAAAAAGTACCTCAACTCTGCCTTTAGTGGACAGCGAATCCGCCGTATCCTGATAACCTGCTTGTTGCAAAATAGCCGCTAAGCCATTTAGTTCATCCATAAACAGGTTGATGTCACCCCTGTGGAAACCTATCTGAGCCGATAAATAATCCCATTTCACGTGTCCGATTAAACCCGCAAAATTTTTAATTTCAGGCTGAATGGTTAAATTGGCAATTTCATATTCATCGTTATATTCGCCAAAGTAACCTTCCAGTGAAAACTGAATATCCTGCGTTCCTATCCGATATTTGATATTAAGGCCATCATAGGTAGGAAACAGTACGCCGTTATATAATTGTTGAGGGGGAGTGACCCAATGATAAGCGAACCCGACGTTTTGCACATCGGAGTAGCGAAAAAACGGTGTTCGCTGTTTCCCAACGCGAATTTGCCATTGCTCGTTCACATCGTAAGTTAAATACAACCACTCTATGCCTGAGTTGCGGTTACTGTCGCTGTGCGCAAGTAATTGGGTGGTAACCGTTACTTTAGGCATCGCATGCCAATCGATTTGCAGTGCCGCGAGGCTTTGACTGTCAAAACTCAATTCGTCCTGATAGCCCTGATACGACAATTCCGGATTATCGAGAAAACCCCCTACAATTCTGCCAAAACCTGACACTTCTATGGGCGATTCTGCCGCTTGCAATGGCAAGGTAAGGCATAAACAACACAGTGTCAGGTGCAATTTATAACGATTCAATAACATAGATATACTTTTTTAGACCTGCTCAATAAAAAGTATGCCACGCTTTCGCTTTCTACAAGCTACCGACCATAAAAATTTCAAAGTTGTTGCAAATTTGCAACATTATTCCTGCTTTATCTTGGTGTTTACTTCTGGGGATAATACCTTTTTTATGTTATTTAATTGAATTTAAAGAGTAATTTAAAATTGGTACGCAGTCTGCAATGTGTCAGTGACGACTAAAATTAAATGAGGAGTCATGCTCATGCGTAAATTACTTAATCTTTGTCTTGTCTGTGTTGCCTGTACCAGCTTTTCTTCGATTGCGTCAGTAACGGGCGTTGAATTCATGGCACAGATGGATTCCGATGACGATGGTTTTATCACATTAAGAGAAGCCGTAAAAAATACTGACTTGTTGCGCGAGTTTGGTCATATCGATATGGACGAAGATGGCAAGATTTCAGAAGCCGAATTAATTGCGTCTGATTATGGCAGAGAAGTCTTGTCGCTGCCTATCTAGGCGCGTCGCTGATCGATTTATATAACGGAATAGGCGCTAAGACATTGTCGAAATCCCAACGCTATGCGATGCTTGCCACTTCTTTTTTTGAGAGTGGGTCTCTTTTGCGATTAGGATCGTTAAGACAATTAATTCTGGGGTGCTTTTTTGTAGCCTTAGTACCTTTAGCTGCTTTGTTGTGGCAGAGTCAGACAGACCTTGCCAAAGTCAGCCAGCTAACTGTTACCGAAACGCAGCACATTGCTTCTTTAGTCTCAAAAGTGCAACAACTGGAAAGTGCCAGTATTGTGCTTGAGCGTGCGCTCAGACAGTATCAGGTACTAAAAAATGACGTTGCAGCCGGACTGGTAGAAAATGCAATAGGTCGGTTTTCCGAACAGCATCATGCAATTTGCGATGTTGAGAAGCGAATAAACGGGTGTGTGCGGCTACAGCAAACGGTAGCGAATCTTCGTGGATTCAGATCGTTTGAGCATTCAGATATGCTGCCTAATCAGTTAACGTTGTTGCGCCAGCAGTTAGCTGATATTGACGTGAGTGTGGATGACGCCATTGCCGCCAGGCTGGTTACGCAGCAGGCAGATGTGTCTGCTATGCAGGTCAGACAAACCTGGTTAAGTGCCTTACTGGTGTCAATCTCGCTTGCCCTGATCCTGTTGGGCAGTCAGTTAGTGGTAAACCCGGTTCGCAAACTGAAATTGATAATAAAGATGCTGGCCCGTCAGCAAGGCAAACTGCCGCCGTTGTCTACTAAAGCGCCACGCGAGTTGGCTGGCGTTGAGCGTGATTTGCACTGGTTAGGTGAGCGATTAGCACAACTGGAGCATATCCGTACGGCGTTGCTCCGCCATGCAGCACATGAATTGAAAACGCCGCTGGCAAGTATGAAAGAAGGCTGTGCTTTATTAAGCGATGGATTGGTAGGGACGTTAAGTGAGCCACAGCAAGAGGTCATGAGCCTGATCAATGCCAGTACCACGCGACTGAATACCCTGATAGAAAGACTGCTTGACTACAATTTATTGTTACAACAAGCACAACCTAAATTTAAACTGGTTGATGTGGATCTAATGGTTAATCAGTGTATTGGCGATTACAAGCTGGCGTTGCAAAAACACAGTTTAGATATCAACCTTTCGATTAAACATATAATCGCTGATGAAGAGCTACTGCGCAGGATCCTGGATAACCTGGTTTCTAATGCGGTGGCACATGGCGCACTCGACAGAACGATTCATATTCGAGTGTCAGTAGAAGATGAGTTTGCCTGCATTGACGTGGCCAATGACGGCAAAAAAATTCCAAAAGATAAAGTCAGTACCTTGTTTGAACCTTTTATAAGAGGTGAAGGAACCCGCAACGATAACGTCATTGGTACAGGGTTAGGCTTATCGATTGTTGCGGATTGCGCAAGGATTATGCACGGTGATGCCACCGTGATTGACGTGGACTATGCCGATGTGTGTTTTAGAGTCCGCATACCACAACAGGAAGAAAAATAAACATGAAACGTTACGGCATAATAGCTGCTGTCGTGGGATTGGCAGGTTGTCAGATATTGCCATCCACCACCACCGTGACTGAAGTATCCGATAATATTCAACCACCGGCCATTGTGGCTGCAACCAAATGTGTGTTTCTTATCGCCCCTCAGGAACCTGAAATGTGCGAGATGGATTACTGGCAGGATTACTGGATTCAGGTTGATAAAGTAAGCTGGCCAGAGCGGCAGACGCTAATTGATTCAATGGACGACACACCAGACCAGTTATTGAAGAAGATAATATTGTCACAGCCGGTCAATACACCCTATAAAGCAAGGTTGCGTGCTCAGCACTGGATTGAACAACTCTACCCATGGCTGGCAGCTGGTGCACAAAGTTGGCTGGAAACGGTGGTCAGTAAACCCAGCGGTCATATGCTGGAACTGGAATCAGCTGTCACCATATTGAGTAACATGAATAATCAGCAGGATAAAACACTGACACAACAGGAACGGCAGATTCAAAAGCTGAAAGCCCAGCTGGAAGCGCTGATGAAAATTGAATCGAACCTGATGAATCAGGAGGAAACAGAACAATGACCAGTAAAGATCATCCTAAGTCGCACATTTTATTAGTAGACGACGACAGCAGTTTATTAAGACTGATGACCATTCGTTTACAAAGTGAAGGGTACACTGTGACAACGGCGGAAGACGGTCAGGAAGCCCTGAAAAAAATCCAAACCGGTAGCTTTGACCTGGTGTTAAGTGATTTGCGTATGCCTGGGCTTGACGGATTGAGCTTATTCGAAGAAATCATGGCAATTCGCTCTGACATTCCAGTGATCCTAATGACCGCTCACGGCACCATTTCGGATGCTATCGACGCTACACAGCGCGGCGTGTTTGGCTTTTTAACCAAACCTGTTGAGCACGAGAAGTTACGCGAGCTACTCAGTCGCGCATTACAGCAATCCAAAGCAGCAGAGCCTGGTGAATGGTGTAAAGACATCGTTACCCGCTCAGCCGATATGTTGCATGTGCTTGATCAGGCATATCGTATTGCCAAGCGGGAAGTCAGCGTGCTCATTACCGGTGCCAGTGGTACTGGTAAAGAATTGCTTGCCAATGCGATTCACCGTGCAAGTGATCGTGCAGGTAACCCTTTTGTTGCGATAAACTGCGGTGCGCTACCAGAAAATTTGTTGGAATCTGAACTGTTTGGCCATGTGAAAGGTGCGTTTACCGGAGCGGTGCAAGCCAATGGCGGTTTATTTCGTGAAGCGCACGGTGGCACGCTTTTCTTAGACGAAATTGGCGATATGCCTATGACCCTGCAGGTGAAATTACTGCGGGCTTTGCAAGAACGTCAAATCCGTCCGGTAGGCAGCAGTAAATCGGTTGATATCGACGTTCGGGTGATCTCTGCAACTCACAAAGATTTGCATAAAGAAATGCAAGAGGGGACGTTTCGGGAAGACTTATTTTATCGTTTGAATGTCGTAAACCTGAAACTGCCTGCGCTGAAAGAACGTTCGGAAGACATTCCATTGTTAGCCCGCACCTTGTTAAAACAAAGCGCTGAACGTCATGGCGTTAAAGTGTCACAGTTCTCCGAGGACGCGCTGCAACTAATGGTGAAAAGTGACTGGCCGGGCAACGTGCGTCAGCTTGTGAATGTGGTTGAGCAGTGTGTGGCATTAACTCAAACGCCGGTTATCCCGCTGCATCTGGTGGAGCAGGCACTGTCGGCTACCCGCCAGAGCTGGCCAACCTTAACGGAGGCCCGTGATGCATTTGAGCAAAAATATCTGTTTAAACTGCTGAAAATGACCGATGGTAACGTAACTCGTGCAGCGGAGCTGGCAGGTCGAAATCGTACCGACATGCACAAACTAATGAAAAAGCACGAACTGGATGCCGGAGATTTCCGCTAAGGCTTCTACGCGACTTGGTACAATCTTTCTTCCTTAAGGATCAATGGCCTGGCACTGGCTGGTCGGGCCATTACATGATATCAGACGAAATACCAGAAACTGTTGGCAAACTACGTCAGGCGTGGGATAGTGTGCCGATATGTTAAGAAATTTCGCGATATAAACATGGATGCACGCCTAACAACTATCTCTCGCCTGGTAAGTTTTATCTCAATAGTGTGTTTTTTGTTGCCATTTTGGGCGACAGCGCAAGCAGTAAACGAGGGGCAAATACTTAGCCGGTTAAACGATATTATTCGCGATAAAACTGCTGCCTACGATTTGCAAATAAACAAGCTGGATACCCTGATTGCCAATGCAAATGCGTTGCGTGCTGACGCTGCCGAAAATGCGGTGTTGGCCTATAAGCTGTTGTTAGCGTCTAAACAGGGCGAGTACGAGCCGGTGAAAGCCTTTGCGCAGTCGGTTGTGCAAGTCGCTACCCGTCAACAGGATTATCGTTCTCAGGGATTTGCTTTGCGTGCATTATTGGCGTACCAGGCCGAAATTTCACCGGGTGATACCCTTTCCACCAAACAACAATTAATGGCATTACTGTCGCGCCGCCTGTCTGACAGTGATAAAGCGTCTGTTTTATATGATGTTGGCCTTGCCGACAGCAAAACCGGTAACGTAATGTCGGCACTTGATTTTCTGGATCAGGCACAGCAGGCGTTTTGGCAATTGGCTAACTACCAGAACTGGCGCGACGTCATTGAAATACAAATAGCATTGCTAATGGATATGCAGTGGTACAGTAAAGCGTTAGCAAAGTCGAAGCAACTGGTCGATTTTTTGCAATCTCAGTCAGGCAATATGCCGTTCACGCTGACCGACAATATGCTGTCAGTTATGGCGGCGGAGAGCCGGTGGGACGAAATTGAAGCGGTGGCGATGCGCATGCTGGAAGCCGGTGTTGAAGCCAACAATATGCAGGCGCAATTTAATGCGGGTTTTTGGTTACTGCACGTTAATCTGCAGCGTCAGCAAATGGATTTGGTTACCCGATGGATGATCAAGCTGGACGATTGGCTGGCAGAATTCCCTCAATTAACCCCGCGCACGCTGTTTACACTGGATAAAATCACCTATCTGATTGAGACCGGTGAATTAACGGCTGCCATCCAGCTTCAAAATGGCATAACAGTGAGTACCTTGCAAAGCGAGAATGATGCTTATCTTACTATTCGTCAGCATTTGCTCAATCAGGTTGCACTGAGCGTTGCTCAAAACGATATAAATGGCACAACTCAGGCTTACGAAGCCTTGTTAAACTGGATAGATGAAGAGCGCAATCGCGTATTGTCGCTTACCATGGAGCAAATTTCTGACGATTTTGCGTCACTTCAACAAAGCTCTCAGCGTGAAATTGCCTCACTTAGTCAGTCGCTGGCCATGCAAAAAGAATCGGTAGGACGTGAAGCGACTTTCAACAATATGTTGATAGGCATAGTGTGCTTGCTCACTCTGATCATTGCAGGATTGGGGTATTTTTATGTTCGCCTGAAAAATCAAAAACAAAGCTCGCGTCGTCGCAGACGCTCATCCTGATAGTCACTTGATTTTGACTTATTATTGAAATCAGCTAGCTAAAATAACGAAGATTGCGGCGATTCTGTTTGTGTTGGGTTGAATGTGAGTTCAGGCAATGCATAGGCTGCGAAGCGTGCATTGTATTGCTGAATAAACTGCTGGGCCAGCCAGGGGGCGTCCTGGTTGTCCGGTCGGTGAAAAAACAGATAGCAGGTTTTCCCCGCTAAGCGCCATTCGTGGCACTTTGTTATCCAGGGCATGAGACAACGCATGTTATCGCTATGGTTGTTATTGCCCACAAACCGGATGACAGGCTGATCGGAAGTGGCGATAACATTTACCGGTACCTTAGGTTTTTTGGTGCGTACTTCGGCCGTTAATTCACAATCTGCGTTGCCACTAAACAGCGCCCGGGTATCCATAATCACCCGGTTAGCACGGTATTTTATTAAACACCGGTTAAGTGCTTTCTCTGCTTCTCCCTTCGCAAAAAATGCTAAATGGCGTACCTCAACGGCGTAATGAAACGCACTGGGTAAGGCTGCCAAAAAGCGGTCTAATTCAGGCAATGCAGACGGCCCGAATGATGCCGGTAACTGCAACATCACAATACCTAGCTTGTGTTCAAGTGCACTCAATAGCGACAATTGCTGAGCTGCCTCTGAAATATTGTGACTCAGACGTCCCTGATGACTGATACCTTGGTGGAATTTGAACGTAAACCGAAAGTGATCCGGTGTGGCTTTGTACCAACCGGCTACTGTTTCTGCAGCAGGCAGGTGATAAAAGGTGGTGTTACCTTCAACGCTGTTTAGCTGACGGGCATAGCGGCTCAGGCTGCTACCCGACGTATGACCAAACCAGGTAGCTGGCCAACGACCGTGTTGCCATTGTGGCAATCCAATCATAACCGTTGGCAATATTTCAGGTGTTTGAATATTTGTCATTGGGCTTTGCCAAGCATTTGTTTATACTATGCGACCTTTACCGCTAATCGGCAATGAGTGGCTGTTTTTAAGCCATTTTATACGCCGCTTCGCGAAACTCAATGATAACAAAAACGCTGCAAGCCCGGCAGGGCAACTGCAATCTTCACCATCGGTCGGAATGTCTTAATCCGCATGTGGCTTACAGCGTGAACGCTCAAGAAACTAGGGGTCTGAGACCATGCGCACAGATTACTGTGGGAAAATTACTGCATCTTACATTGGCCAAACTGTCACATTGTGTGGCTGGGTAAATAAGCGTCGCGATTTAGGCGGCCTGATTTTTATCGATTTACGAGACCGCGAAGGGATCGTGCAGGTTATGTTCGACCCCGATCTTCCAGAAGTACAAACCATTGCTAATACCCTGCGCAGCGAATTCTGCGTTAAAGTAACCGGCACTGTCCGCGCGCGTCCTGAAGGTCAGGTTAATGCGCAAATGGCAACGGGTGAAGTAGAAGTCATCGGTACAGGACTGGAGATTTTTAATAAATCTGCGGTACTGCCGTTAGACTGGAACCAGGAAAACTCTGAAGAACAGCGTTTACGTTACCGTTATTTGGATTTGCGACGCCCGTTAATGAGCCAGCGCTTGCAATTTCGTGCCAAAGTAACTGGCGCAGTACGTCGTTATCTGGAAGGCGAAGGTTTCCTGGATATTGAAACGCCGATACTTACCAAAGCTACACCTGAAGGTGCCCGGGATTATCTGGTACCAAGCCGCACTCATAAAGGTGAGTTCTTCGCATTGCCGCAGTCGCCGCAGTTGTTCAAACAGTTGCTGATGATGTCGGGAATGGACCGCTATTACCAAATCGTTAAATGTTTCCGCGACGAAGATTTGCGCGCCGATCGTCAACCCGAATTTACTCAAATCGATTTGGAAACGACGTTTCTTGATTCAAACGGCGTTATGCAAATCACTGAAGGCTTAATTCGCGATTTGTTCCAGCAAATGCTGAATGTTGACCTGGGTGAATTCCCACGTATGACCTACGCAGAAGCCATGCAGCGTTACGGAAGCGACAAACCTGATTTGCGCAACCCACTGGAATTAACCGATGTTGCCGATTTACTGGCGTCAGTTGACTTTAAAGTGTTCAGTGGTCCGGCTAACGATCCCAAAGGCCGCGTCGCGGTAATTCGCGTGCCGGGTGGTGCCAGCCTGTCGCGTAAACAAATTGATGACTACACGCGATTTGTGGGTATTTATGGTGCCAAAGGTCTGGCTTGGGTGAAAGTAAATGAAACGGCGAAGGGGCTGGATGGTCTGCAGTCGCCAATATTGAAATTCCTCAATGAAGACATCGTAAGTGAAATCCTGAGTCGCACCGGTGCGCAAGATGGCGATATTCTGTTGTTTGGCGCGGATTCTTACACCGTCGTTACCGAATCAATGGGTGCGCTTCGCTTAAAGCTAGGCGAAGACTTCAATCTGCTGGAAGGTGAATGGAAACCCTTGTGGGTTGTGGACTTCCCGATGTTTGAGGAAGTTGACGGTCAGTTGCATGCGCTTCACCATCCATTTACTTCACCACGCGGCATGTCAGCAGAAGAGCTGGCAGTGGATCCAGCGAATGCGATTTCTGACGCCTACGACATGGTGTTGAACGGTGTAGAGCTGGGCGGTGGTTCTGTGCGTATTCACGATCAAGCCATGCAATCAGCGGTATTCAGCATTCTGGGCATTGAAAAAGAAGAAGCAGAACTGAAATTTGGTTTCTTGCTGGAAGCATTGCGTTATGGTGCACCACCGCATGCTGGTCTGGCATTCGGATTGGACCGCCTGGTTATGCTGATGACGGGAGCAACGTCTATTCGCGACGTAATGGCCTTCCCAAAAACCACTACTGCCGCTTGTCCGTTAACCGATGCGCCAAGTCCTGCTAATCCGCAGCAACTGGCAGAACTGGCCATTGCCACGGTTAAGAAAGACAGCGCAGAATAATGACGTACAAGCGTCCTGAATCAGTACTGGTTGTGCTCTATAATGAGCACAATCAGGTACTGGTGATGCAGCGCAATGACGATCCGGAATTCTGGCAGTCGGTAACCGGCACTATTGAAGCCGGCGAAACACCGATTGCCGCTGCCTATCGCGAAGTCAGTGAGGAAACCGGGGTTGTCCTCTCTCCATTCGCTGGAGATATTATTGATTGTCAGCACGTGAATCAGTACACCATTCGCAAGGAATGGCAGCACCGTTACCCGCCAGATAATTATGTGAATACGGAATTTGTGTTCGTTACACAAATTCCAGCCAACTCTACCATTATATTAACCGAGCATTCCGCTTACGAGTGGCTGGAAAAAAGCGTTGCCATAGCGAGAGTGTGGTCGCCTTCTAACCGAGATGCCATTACGGCATTTGTACCCGGACTAAAATAATGGTAATACTGGGTATAGATCCAGGTTCTAGAGTAACCGGTTACGGCATCATCAAACGGCAGCAAGGTAAACTCATCTATGTTGCCAGCGGTTGTATACGTTTAACTGACAAACCTCTTGCACCGCGATTAGACAAAATTTTTATGGGTGTGAGCGAGTTGATTGCGCAATTCAGCCCGGATTGTCTGGCTATTGAACAAGTGTTTTTAGCCCGAAATCCGGATTCCGCTTTAAAACTGGGGCATGCCAGAGGAGCGGCGATTATTGCCGCTACTCAGGCCAGTTTAAGTGTGCATGAGTATTCCGCGCGCCAGATTAAACAAGCTGTGGTAGGCACCGGCGGGGCTGATAAAACGCAAGTACAGCACATGGTTAAACACTTGTTGAGTTTAACCGGTACGCCGCAGGCAGATGCGGCGGATGCACTGGCGGTTGCCTTGTGTCATGCCCATAGTGAACAAAATTTAGTGAAGCTGGCCGGACAGGCGCGCAAAACTGTGCGCGGCCGCTTGCGATAACGGAGCCTTGTAGTAACCATGATTGGTCGAATTCACGGTGTGTTGCTAGAAAAAACGCCACCCGAAGTACTCATAGATGTAGCCGGTGTGGGTTACGAATTACACTTACCCATGACCAGCTTTTACAAGCTGCCTAAAGTGGGGGAGTCCTGTACTTTGTTCACTCACTTTGTGGTACGTGAAGATGCCCAACTGCTGTTCGGTTTTGCCGATAAGCTGGAGCGGGGCCTGTTTAGAGAATTAATCAAAGCTAATGGGGTTGGACCCAAACTGGGTTTAGCTATTTTGTCGGGCATGTCAGCGCCACAATTTTTAAGCGCAGTGCAGAAAGAAGACGTGTCATCACTCACGTCCTTACCGGGCATTGGAAAGAAAACGGCTGAGCGTTTAGTGGTGGAGTTGCGCGATCGACTGGCTAAGTTTTCTCAGACGTTGCCTTCGCCTGATTCCTTCACACTCGGTCAGGATCCTGACGCTGTTGATACCGATACGTTTGTCCCGGTAAACGATGTGAAAGAAGAAGCCGTGAGTGCATTGGTTGCACTCGGCTATAAACCGCCTCAGGCCAGCAAAATGGTTAACAGTGTCTTTGCTGACGGGATGAGCAGTGAATCCCTGATCCGTCAGGCACTCAAGGCATCGTTGTAAGTAAACAGGAAACAGTATGATTGAAGCCGATCGGTTAATTTCTGCCAACGAAAGCGATGACGATGCTGTTATAGACAGAGCAATTCGCCCCAAGCTACTTAAGGATTACACGGGTCAGCAGCATGTGTGTAACCAAATGGAGATTTTCATTGAAGCGGCCAGGCAACGCGATGACGCGTTAGATCATCTATTGATATTTGGTCCGCCGGGGTTGGGCAAAACCACACTGGCTAATATTGTGGCCAACGAAATGGGCGTGAATATTAAAACGACGTCGGGGCCCGTGCTTGAAAAAGCAGGGGATTTGGCCGCGTTATTAACCAATCTGGAGCGCAACGATGTATTGTTTATTGATGAAATACATCGATTGAGCCCGGTGGTGGAAGAGATTTTATACCCGGCCATGGAAGACTACCAACTGGACATTATGATTGGTGAAGGCCCTGCTGCGCGTTCGATTAAACTGGATTTACCGCCGTTTACACTGGTCGGTGCAACCACTCGTGCCGGCTCGTTGACGTCGCCCTTACGTGACCGTTTTGGCATTGTTCAGCGATTGGAATTTTATTCTGTAAAAGATCTGACCGATATTGTGGCGCGCAGTGCTTTTTATCTTCAAATGGATATGGATCAGCAAGGTGCGTTCGAAGTGGCTAAGCGCTCTCGCGGCACACCGCGTATCGCTAACCGCTTACTACGCAGGGTGCGCGACTACGCGCAAATCAAGGCAAACGGTGAAGTAAATGGTGATGTTGCTGCTGCTGCACTCGATATGCTGGATGTCGATAAAGAAGGTTTCGATTACATGGATCGCAAGCTGTTGCAGGCCATTATCGAGAAATTTAATGGCGGCCCGGTTGGCCTTGAAAACCTGGCAGCAGCAATTGGTGAAGAAAAAGAAACCATTGAAGATGTAATTGAGCCGTTCTTAATTCAACAAGGCTTTCTGCAACGCACGCCACGTGGTCGTATTGCAACCTCAAGAGCCTTCCTGCACATGGGCTTTCAGCCAGAATAAAGCTATTGCGTTACTGTCAGGTTCGCTACCTGACAGTAATCCCACCAAATAGATATCGATTCCGGTTGTGTGTTTAACCGTCAATATCGCCGAATAAGTATAAATGTTATTTTAATTTTTTGATGCGTTATTGTTAATCTAGTAGGCAAGTAGTAGACAAGTAAAAACTATCCCGAAAGGGTTACAGGAGCTATACATGGCAACGTATCAATCGATGGTACTGGTAAACCGCCCGCGCAATGGAGAAATTGGTGATTATCTGTTTGAGGCGCGGACTCAGGCTATCCCAAGCCCTAAAGAGGGCGAGCTGTTAATTAAGCAAACCCACATGTCACTCGACCCCGCTATGCTGGGCTGGATGAGTGAAGATCGCGGCAGTTATATTCCTCCCGTAGAACTCGGTGAGGTGATGCGTAGTAGTGGGGTAGGTGAAGTAATTGAATCCAGGCATCCGGATTTTGTACCAGGTGACAAAGTACTGGGCATGACAGGTTGGCGGGAATATCTGATTTCAAATGGTCAGGGGTTTAATAAGCTGCAACCTGGTGTTAGCGCGGAAATGGCATTGTGCGTATTTGGCTTACCCGGGCTAACGGCTACCACCGGCTTATATCAGTTCGGTAAACCCAAGGCTGGCGAAACACTCATTGTCACCGGTGCAGCAGGATCAGTGGGTACGATTGTCGGGCAATTAGCCAAAGCTGATGGCCTGCGCGTAATTGGCGTTGTTGGCAGTGATGAAAAAGCTGACTGGATAGTCAATGAACTGGGGTTTGATGGCGCAATTAATTATAAGTCAGAGAACCTGGCGCAGCAGCTCAAAGCGTTGACACCTGATTGCATTGATGTGTTTTTTGAAAATACCGGCGGACCAATACAACAGCTTATTGTTGATCGTATGAATGCGCATGGTCGAATTGTAGTATGTGGCATGATTGCCGATTATCAGTCAGCATCACCGTTACCAGGCCCCAATTGGATCCCTCTGATTAAAAAGCGCATTACTATTCAGGGGTTCGCGATGCCCGATCATTGGGGTGAAATTCCACAAATCCTCGCAAAACTCACGCCTTATGTGCAACAAGGTAAAATCAAATATCGCGCGCATAGCGTAGAAGGGCTGGCTAACGCAGTGAAAGGGTTGTCTATGCTGTTTAGTGGTGAAAACAAGGGCAAAATGATAGTCAAATTGTAACGTAGTTCAGAAAAGGAATGCTTCCGGCCCCATTCCATTTGTTCAGAACAGGCAAAAAAAAACCCGCTTCAATGAAGCGGGCTGAGAACAACAAGTGTTGAAGGAAAAAATCCAGGGAACTCATGTCTAACAGAATATTCAATAAGAACTCGTTCGTGTATCGACTTGATGGTGCGTATTATAGGGGGTTGCTAAAATTCGACAATTGAGAATATTTTTGATTTCAAATTAGAAAAACTAATCTGTTAATGCCGTGTTAATTCCGGTTGATCTAACTGTATGCACCTAAACTTCAGGGTTTGCGACAATCTTGCGATTTGCAGCGATATTTAAACGAATTAATTAATGTATCTGAAATGCGTCGCTATTTAGCCATATCATCAGATGACTACCCCACTATTTTCACCGCGACGTTTTTATTGTGCACAACGCTGCATAACGCAGTCGAAACAAAATGCAAAAAAGGTAATGTATTCATTGGGTTTACTGGACATGTCTTGTTGCAATCTTCTACTATTGCGACCAAACACAACAAAAGAGGCCCGGGTAATGCATTCAATGCAGGTGCGCATTTATTATGAAGACACAGATGCGGGTGGCATTGTTTACTATGCCAACTACTTAAAGTTCGCTGAGCGTGCTCGTACCGAATGGTTGCGGGAATTAGGCTTTGAGCAGGATGTTTTATTGGAACAAAACACCGCTTTTGTCGTCAAACAGGTCGAAATGCAAAACTTTGCGCCCGCTCGCTTTAATCAGCTGTTGAGTATTCAGTCTCAGATTGTAGAATTGAGAGGCGCTAGTATGACATTTCAACAAGAGATAAAAAATGCTCAGGATCAGTTATTGGTTACTGTGCAAGTGCAGGTTGCCTGCGTTGATTTGACTTCAATGCGACCTCGTAGGCTACCTAAAGCAATATTAGGGGAACTTTCGCGTGTCATCTGATTTAACTTTCATTGGCTTGTTTTTACAGGCAAGTTTCGTTGTCCAATTGGTTATGCTGCTGTTACTCAGCGTGTCTGTTGCATCCTGGGCGTTTATTTTTCAGCGTCAAAGTGCACTTTCGGGTGCCCGAAAATCCATGCAGGAATTTGAAGATGAGTTTTGGTCAGGCACCGATCTCAACCGCCTCTACCAGCAACTGTCTGCGCAAGAAAACGTGCGGGGCATGAGTCATATTTTTTGTGCGGGCTTCAAAGAGTTCGTGCGATTGCGCAAGAGCAATACCAATGCAAATGTGATTGTAGACGGTACATATCGCGCTATGCGGGTTGCGTTATCCCGTG
Organism: Aestuariibacter sp. GS-14; assembly: GCF_006494365.1. Taxonomy (GTDB): domain Bacteria; phylum Pseudomonadota; class Gammaproteobacteria; order Enterobacterales; family Alteromonadaceae; genus Alteromonas; species Alteromonas mangrovi. The sequence continues at coordinate 4,894 of NZ_VHIP01000001.1, read as the reverse complement.
AAGTAGACAACCTGGAAAGCCGTTTGTCGTTTCTGGCCACTGCCGGCTCAATCAGCCCGTATATCGGATTGTTTGGCACCGTGTGGGGTATTATGAATGCATTTATTGCGTTAGGTGAAGTGCAGCAGGCTACATTGTCGATGGTTGCGCCGGGTATTGCAGAAGCACTGATTGCTACGGCTATTGGTTTGTTTGCCGCTATTCCTGCGGTTATTGCTTACAACCGGTTTAGTCATCAGGTTGAAAAACTCGAGAACAGCTACAGCAACTTTATGGAAGAGTTTTCTGCCATCCTCCAGCGTCAGGCTCTGGCCGCACAGGCTAATGGCTAACTAAGCTGTTAGCACGGAGAAGTCATTATGTACGTAAGAAAACGTCGTCGTCCGGTTTCAGAGATCAATGTTGTACCCTACATTGACGTTATGCTGGTGCTGTTGATTATTTTTATGGTAACCGCACCGCTTATTTCCCAGGGTGTCAAAGTTGACCTGCCCAAAGCCAGCGCTCAACCCATAGAACAGCAGGATATCCCGCCTATTATTGCCTCAGTGGATGTAAAAGGAGACTATTACCTGAACCTGGGTGATAACCAGGAACAGGCGGTTGATGCTGGTGATATGACCGCGCTGGTACAGGCTCAATTGGAAAAAGCACCGGAGACACCTGTTGTGGTAAAAGGCGATGGCGCCGTGGCTTACAGCGAAGTAATTCAGCTTATGGTGCTGTTGCAAAAAGCAGGCGTACCGTCCGTAGGGTTGATGACCGACCCGGTTGATAACAAATAACAGGCAGCCAACGTGACATCTGCAGAGAAATCCGCGTTATTGAAATCACTCGGCTTACATGTTGTGATAGCCATACTGTTGCTAATTAGTGTCAGTTTGTCATCATCGCCAATTATGCCGGTGGTATCAGATTCAGCTGCACCGGTAATTAATGCAACGTTTATTGATGCCCAGGCCATTGCTGACGCACAGCGTGCGCAAGCCCAGGCAGAAGCTCAGGCACGAGCGGAACAGGAGCGAAAAGCGCAGGCAGCGGAAGACAAGCGTCGTCGCGAAACCGCAGCGCGTAAGGCCCGGGAAGAAAAAGCAGCCAAAGAAGCAGCTGAAGCAAAACATCAGTCTGAATTACGTCGCTTAGCGGAAGAAAAGGCGCGGGAGCGCAAAGAGCGGGAAGAGGCTCAAAAGGCTGAAAAAGCCCGCAAAGAAAAAGAAGCAGCTGAACGCGCAGAGTTGGAAAGAATTATGCAGGAGCAGCTTGCTAAAGAACAGGAAGCTATGCAGCAACAGCGCCGGCAGCACGTTTTATCGGAAAAAGAGCGGTATCAGGCGTTGATCCATCAAACCATAAAACGTTACCTGAATGCTGATTTTAAAGGCAAAAGCTGTCGATTGAATATTAGACTGGCTACGTCCGGTCTGGTTACTCAGGTGTCTGTATTAGACGGTGATCCTGCGTTGTGCCGTGCTGCCCAAAGTGCTGTGTTAAGACCAGACAAACTGCCGGTGTCTGATGATCCCGCAGTGTATGAAGAATTAAAGAACATTAATCTGAAGGTGGAGTTGTAGAGCCTATGAAAAAATTGGGTCTGTGGATAGCGTTAACATACCTAAGTTGCATCGGGTCAGTGCATGCTGCATTGGAAATCGTGATCACTGAAGGGGTTGATAGCGCCAGACCAATCGCCGTGGTTCCGTTTAAATGGCAGGGCGAGGGGTTGTTACCCGATAATCTCACCGACGTAGTAATGGCTGATTTACGCCGCAGCGGTAAATTCAATCCCATTGTTCCAGCCTCAATGCCACAGTATCCTTCTACCGACAGTGAAGTGGACTACGCTGCCTGGGCGTCAATGGGACTCGATACCATTGTGGTCGGCAAAGTTCAAAGCGAAGGCGCCGACCGTTATCTGGTATCGTTTGAAATTATTGATGTGTTACGTGGCCAGATCACCGGCGGTGAGTCGAAGGTGTTAGGTCAAGATGGCACACTGGTAAACAGTAAGGATCACATTGTCGATCAGCGTCAGGTTGTTATTGGTGGTGGTGATTTCAGACAGTATGCGCACCGAATCAGTGATGTGGTATACGAAAAGTTAACCGGTGTGCGCGGTGCGTTTTTAACTCGAATTGCCTACGTTATTGTGCGCGACCGCGAAACAGTGAAATTACCTTATCAGTTGGTGATTGCTGATTATGACGGATTTAACGAAACACGATTATTGTCGTCGCCTGAGCCGTTGATGTCACCAGCGTGGTCGCCGGATGGTAATAAGCTTGCTTATGTGAGTTTTGAGAATAAACGTCCGCAGATTTTTATTCAGGATATTTACACCATGCAACGTGAGAAAATAACTGATTTTCCTGGCATTAATGGTAGTCCTGTGTTTTCGCCGGATGGCAGACAGCTGGCGATGGTTTTGTCTAAAGACGGCAATCCTGAAATTTATGTAATGGACTTAGCCACGAAGAATTTGCGCAGAATTACCCAGAATAGAGCCATTGATACTGAACCCTCGTGGTCTCCCGACGGCAAGAGTCTGATTTTTAGCTCTGAACGGGGTGGTAAACCACAGATTTATCGCGTAAATTTAGATAATGGCACGGTTAGACGTTTAACCTTTGAAGGTGAACAGAACCTTGGGGCCACTTTTACACCGGATGGGGATGAGATTGTGTTGGTTAACCGAACACGCGGTGATTACCACATCGCCCGCCAGGAATTAAAAAATGGAGCAATTCAGGTACTCACGAGAACATTATTAGATGAATCTCCCAGTATCGCTCCGAACGGAAGCATGATAATTTATAGTACATTATTCGGAGATACCCAGGTATTGTCATTAGTGTCGCTGGATGGGCGCTTTAAAGCGAGGTTACCGGTAGCTGACGGGCAAGTTAAATCGCCTAGTTGGTCACCGTTTTTGTTTTAACATTTAACATATTAGAAATAAGTAAGTATAAGGATTAAGAGGATGCAACTTAATAAAGTAATGAAGAGCTTCATCATCGCCCTGCCAGTGGTGACTATGATGGCATGTTCATCAGGTCCTAGCGAAGAGGAACTGGCAGCGGAGCGCAACCGCATTGCCCAGCAGCAAGCTGCTGAAGAACAAGCTCAGCAAGAAGCTCAAGAAGCGAAAGTTAAAGCCGAAGCTGCTCAACGTGTAAAAATGCAGGAAGAGCAGAGCAAGCGTGATTTAGCTGCGCTGATGAATGAACAAACAGTTTACTTTGACTTCGACCGTTCTAACATCAAGTCTGAGTTTTACCCTGTTCTGCAAAAACATGCTGATTACCTGATGAAAAACCCAGGTAAGAAGATTGTTGTTGAAGGTCACTGTGACCAGCGCGGTACACCAGAGTACAACATTGCACTGGGCGAGCGTCGTGCACAAGCTGTTCAGACTTATCTGTTGAACGCAGGTGTGAGCTCAAGCCAGGTAACAGTTGTGTCTTACGGTGAAGAAAAACCTGCGGTAATGGGGTCATCTGAGTATGCGTTTGCTCAGAACCGCCGTGGCGTAATTGTTTATCAATAAGATGACGTACCGTAAAGGTAATGTGTTGAAAGCCGTTGTCGTAATGACAACGGCTTTGCTGTGTCTACCGGTTGCGTATGGACAGTCCACTGGAGCTCCTGTTTACTCCGTAGGCGGGAGCGACATTGAATCGCGTTTAACTGTACTTGAAACACAGGTTAAAAACCGGGCAGATATGCAGCATCGCCTCCAGCAGCAAATCGACAACATGCAACTGGAATTAGATGAATTGCGCGGTGCGGTTGAAGTGCACACCAACCAGTTACAAAAGGTATTGGATCGCCAACGGGAATTGTATCTCGAGATCGATAAACGTGTAGAAGCGTTGAAATCATCAGCGACTGTACCTGTGACGAGCGGTAACACAGCAAACGTGCCCACTACCACAGCACCAGCACAAGCCTCCACTAAAACGGTAACAGCAGCGACAGCTGCGTCGGGTCTTTCAGAATCCGATGCCTATGAAAAGGCAGTCAATCTGATCCTGAAATCCAGAGAGTACGATAAAGCCATCCCAGAGTTTCAGGCATTTCTTGCCCGTTTCCCAGAGAGCAGCTATGCACCTAATGCGCATTACTGGCTGGGGCAGCTGTTGTTTAATAAGCAGCAGTGGCAGGAAGCTACCGAACAGTTTGATATTGTAGCCAATAAGTTTGCAGATTCTGCCAAGCGTCCGGATGCACTATTAAAACTTGGTGTGATTGCTGAAAGTACCGGTGACATGGCAAAAGCAAAACAATTGTTCCAGCAAGTGATTACAGAATACCCAAATTCGTCAGCCAGAAAATTGGCTGAAGCGCGTTTGTAATTTTTTTTGCGGAAAATTAAAAAAAAGGAGCCCTGGAGCTCCTTTTTTGTTGTGTGAAAAAACTGACCGTTTGCTTAAGTTTTTACGCGATGAAACTTGCTAAGGTGCAATTGTGGGACTAAAGTTTGACCGATTTGTTTTGTTTTTGAGCGTTTAAACTTTTTTTGGCAGAAAAGTGAAAATAAATGCATTTTTAAGGTTGCACACACGCCGGAAATAAGTATTATATGCGCCCGTCGCCAAGACAAGGTGACAGCGGTAATCGATGGGTCGTTAGCTCAGTTGGTAGAGCAGTTGACTTTTAATCAATTGGTCGCTGGTTCGAATCCAGCACGACCCACCATCCTTAATCGATTACCCCAATTTGAAGAGGGTCGTTAGCTCAGTTGGTAGAGCAGTTGACTTTTAATCAATTGGTCGCTGGTTCGAATCCAGCACGACCCACCACTTCAAATAATCTTTCCGAGAAAACACACTCCAAAAAAACAAACACTGCCCGCGCCGGATTTGAACCAGCGAAGCTGTTCGACATGAGCGAAGCG
>NZ_VHIP01000021.1 GCF_006494365.1 Aestuariibacter sp. GS-14 | reverse complement strand
CACCCCGGGCTTGACCCGGGGCCTACTCTAACAGACCGAGATCTAAATAATCGCAACCCCAGGGCCTACGCAAACAAACTACAGATTTGGCTTATTACCCATAGCGGCCACACATTCCGCACCGCGCCAAAAGCGTGTACACTACGCCCACTATGTCATATCCCGTTCCAGACACTCCCTTAGAAGTACTCTTTGAAGTAAAAAAGAGTAAGTTCTTTGCCTTTGCGGCATACACACCAGACCGCGAAACGGCTATGCAATACCTTGCCGGTAAACGCGAGCAATACCCCGACGCGCGCCATCATTGCTGGGCTTACTTACTAGGCAATCCGCACTCACCGGCGAGTGCCGCAATGTCTGACGACGGCGAACCCAGCGGCACAGCAGGCAAGCCCATATTAAACGTGCTACAACACAAAGGCGTGGGCGATATCACCATCATTGTAACGCGCTACTTTGGCGGGATTAAACTGGGAGCAGGCGGATTGGTGCGGGCTTATTCGTCAGCCGCCCAGCAGGTAATGGAAAACCTAACGGTAAAAGAGCAGGTTACCCTGAGCAAGGTACTGGTTAGGGCTGATTTTCGTCACGAACAATTTGTGCGCTATGTGGTTAACGAACATCAGGGAGTAGTAGACCACTGCGAATATGCCAATGAAGTAACCATGCACATTGCGCTGCCTGCACCGGCCATTAGCCCACTCACACAACTGTGCAATGGTCAGGGCATTCAGGTTACAGTGCCGGAATAACCCACCATAGAATCTTTTTGTTCGTTCAAACAATCGCTGCAGCTTGTTGCAGTTCCCGGCGCGAAAGCTGATTGGCTTTGTCGGCTCCGAAACTATGTACAATAGCGTAGGCGCTACTGGCGGGTATTTTAAGGTAAATACATAACGCGTAAAGGAACAGCCTACAACGCTCGCAGGTGCCGTCACAATGCAGATACACCCGGCCGCCCTCTTTTAATGTTTGCGCCACTTCCAGTAAATACTGTTGTAAAAACGCTTTTTCCGTGTCGTTTTGTACAAAAATATCGGATACGTTAAATGGCAACCACAACCAATGCATAGCTGCGGCGGTAACGTCTGCTTTTAGTTCAGGTTTGTTTTCTTCTGATGTTTGAATAGTGGCAATATGCGTAACGCCCTGTTTTCGCAACGCGTGCATATAGTCAGCAGTGGGTCTGGCTCCCAGGGTGATTTTACCCGCTCCAACGGCAAACCAGCTCAATGATGTAGACATAACTACCTGTCAGGTAATGGCTCTACACCACATAATAGTAAATTGAAAAGTAATGGCAACTGCAACCGCCAATTACGAACAAATGCCAAATGGCATGTGTAAACTTTTTCGACTTAGCTACGTAAAACAACACACCAATACTAAAACACAACCCACCAGCTACAATCAACCACAGACCAGAACCAGGAAGTGCCTGGTACAACGGGTAAATTAGCGCCAGCGCAATCCAGCCCATTACCAGATAGGTCATTACCGACACTTTGGGAAAACGGTGTTTGGCAATCAGCTTAAACGCCACGCCACCCAACGCCAGCAGCCAAATGCCAATGGTTGCTGCAATACCCAGTGTGCCGCCAATGGCAACCAGGGTTAAAGGTGTGTAGGTTCCCGCGATCAATAAATATATGGCACTGTGATCGAACAACTTCAGCACGCCTTTGGCCTGCTGATGGGTAACCGCATGGTAAATGGTAGATGCCAGAAACATAAAAATAAGCGTGCCGCCATAAATCGCGGATGCCGTAATACTCACGGACGATTCTGCCCGCAACAGCATAAACACCAACCCCACAATCGCCGCAACAAAGCCCAGCCCATGGCTGATACTGTTCATCCATTCTTCCAGTACTGAGTACGCGCGGTGTTTTAGGGTTGTCATAACTGCTCCGACCATTCAATAAGTACAGTGTAATAACTCAGCGTACACTTGTACACCGTAACTGTTGCAGTTTCGTGGCAAATAATCATTGAGTATTGAAAAACCGAAGGATTTAGATCCTCCGTCATCCCAGGCTTGACCCGGGGTCTACTCAAATAACGTACCGAAGCCAAACAAGATCCCCGCCTTCGCGGGGATGACGGTAAGGAGGACGGGGGTGACGATAAGCATTACGCGGGGATGACGAAAAGGACGCGGCGATGACTCCCCTTCTCGTCACCCCGGGCTTGACCCGGGACCTACTCAAACAGGCCGGGATCTTAATTAACGTCACCCCGGGCTTGACCCGGGGTCTACTCAAATAACGTACCGATGCCAAACAAGATCCCCTGTCATCCCGGGCTTGACCCGGGACCTACTCAAACAGGCCGGGATCTTAATTAACGTCACCCCGGGCTTGACCCGGGGTCTACTCAAATAACGTACCGAAGCCAAACAAGATCCCCGCCTTCGCGGGGATGACGGTAGGAGGACGGGGATGACGGTAAGGAGGATGGGGCGATGACGAAAAGGTGGACGAGGGGATGACTTGTTAGAAAGCGGGGATGACAAAAAGGAAATGCGGAGGACAAAAAGGAAATGCGGAGGACGAAAAAGGAAGCGCGGATGCTCCCCTTCCTGTCACCCCGGGCTCGCCCCGGGGTCTACCTAAACAGCGTACCGGGGCTGAAAGAGAGAATCAACCAAACGGCTTATACCACGTCGAAGGTTACTTCTACGTTGCCGCGAGTCGCATTTGAGTAAGGACACACTACGTGGGCTTTCTCTACCAGCGCTTGCTTATCGGTATCCACATCGCCCAAATCAACGATAAGTTTAACCGCAATCGCAAAGCCTGTAGGAATAGGGCCGATGCCCACTTCGCCGGTTACTTTAATATCGGCAGGCAGCTTCACTTTTTCCTGACCAGCCACAAACTTAAGCGCACCAATAAAACACGCTGCGTAACCAGCAGCAAACATCTGCTCTGGGTTGGTACCCTTACCATCGTCACCACCCAAGCCCTTTGGAACCGACAAACCGGCTGCTAAGCGCCCGTCATCAGATGCCACTTTTCCATCGCGACCACCTGTGGCTGTTGCCACACCTGTATATAACACTTGATCTAATTTATGCATAACATGTCCTCTTGGTTGTGATTTACATTTCCCTCCGAAGCTTCAGAGGGAACAGATACTTTGTATGCAAAATAAAATAACAAAGCAATGATTGCCTTGCAACTACTTTGTATGCAAAATATAAAACAGAGGTAGTCAGGCATGCATGAACACGACTTATTAAAACTTGAGAACCAGCTTTGTCATCGATTTTACAGCGTGTCGAACGCGTTTACCCGCGCCTACCGGCCGCTGTTAAAATCACTGGATATTACTTATCCGCAGTATCTGGTAATGATGGCAATGTGGGAACAAGACAAGCAAACCATCTCGCAACTTGTAGAAAAGTGCCGGATTGACGCAGGTGCGCTTACCTTAATCCTGCAAAAACTGTCGCAGAAGGATTTTGTTGAAATTACCCCTTCGTCACATGATAAACGGGTAAAAGTAGTAGCGTTAACGCCTAAAGGGCATGCCACAAAAGACGACGCATTGGCCGTGCCCAAACAGCTTTTGTGTCAGTTACAAAACCTGGATGCAGCAGAAATGAACCAGCTTAAAACCCTGATCGACAAGCTGTACTGTGAGTTAACCGGTCCTACAGGTAACGATTAAAACGAGCTTACAGGTGGCGCTGGGTAAGTTCGTACCCTGCCCAGTAAAATGGATGCCGGTAGCGAGGCTGGCTGCGCATATCTTGCATGGTATTGATCAGCGCTTTATTGGTATCGCCGGTGCGTAAATACGCTTCGTAATACGCGCTGGCAAACGTTAAAGACGCCCTGTCAGCTACTTCCCAAAGGGTTGAGACCACTTTTTTCGCCCCGCCAATTAAGAATGCCCGGCTAATGCTCATGGTATTGGAGCCCGTGAAATGACGGCCCTGTGCCGTGGCACACCCGTTTAAAAATACGAGCTCATTAGAAAACTGCTGATTGCGGATTTCAAATTCGCTAATAAATGCCGATCCCATTGAGCTTTGCGCCTGTGCGTTCAATACCAAGCCTACATACTGAGGTTTGAACGGATCGTAAATATGGTGCGCGGCTATGTGTAACACGGCAGAGGTTCTGGCTTCTTCTGAAAACAGTGCATCTCTGCTGGCTGACTCCCCCACCAAGGCACGGGCATCCGATGCCTCAAATAAACCGGTAATTTTCTCAGCTTCAATTGCCGACCACGGCAAAGGTTGTAAATCAGCCATCCAAACAGGCATAGACTGCGAGCTATTTACCATAAGTTCTGGCACCGACAACAATCGGAACGCAGGCCGATTTTGCTGAACGTCGTTTATTTGCGGCGTAGCGAGCGACAGCACCTTAATCACCGATTCAGGCGGCTGCCGTAAACTGAGCGCCAGACCGTTCACTGGCATGTCCTGAAACACCTGATTAGTTACCACGTACCACATGGGCCTGCTGCCCGCAGTCAGCTTTTGCGGAAAAATCCGCTCCGCCAGTAATCTGAGTGCGCTGTCTTCTATGGGTTGTCGCTGGCTAATGGCGCTGTGCATGTTGCGAAGCACCTGTTGTAGCTCAGATAAATCCCCTAACGAGGCCGTTTCAACGCTATCTTGTGTTACACCAAAAACATAGCCGGTTGTTTCTGCAGCCACATAAAACCACAGTTGTTCGGATGGTTTCAGCCTGGCCTGCACCGCCTCAATGCTTACAGATTCAGGTAAGTCCGCACTGCCATATTCAACCGCAGACGTAGCGGGCAAACCCTGTTTTGCATAGGCCAGGCGCTCTAAATCCCAAACGATGTGATGCGTTAAACTCGCCTGTGCAGAATTGCTATCGAGTACCTCGGCCTGTAGCTCGCTCACATGTGTAAGATCGCGCCCACCGTAAGTATTCAATGTGTTGGTTACGCCGTTGGTTAACTGATTTAGCTGCATACTAATTTGCAGCACTTTACGGGTATTTTCGGCCTGCTGGGTTTGCATTAGATGTTCAAACCACAATTGATAAAATCCGAAAATTTGATTTTGAAGTGCAGGAGCCATTTCCCCAGCATCCAGTTTGCTCAGCAAGCTATAAATAAACTGGTGAGTATTTTCAGCAAAGTCTGCAGCAACAGGTGAAAACGTCTTTAAGCTTAAGAATCGAAATTTAAGCAACCGGGCCTGAACAAGAAGTGCTGGAGAAGCGCCAGATTCCAGGCTTTGCATTGCGCTAAACACCCTGTTTGCTAAATCGAGCTGTGCGTGTTCAAGGGCAAACTCAGCTAACTGAATGTGCCCGGTTATTTTCAGATTATCGTAACCACTGATAGCAACTTCTTTTTCCAGCCTATCCAGCAAAAGCAACTGTTTCTGCGAGTCGAACACTCCCGATTTAATCTGACTGACCAGGCTCAGGATACGATCTCCCGAAGACCCGGATTCGTCATTCAACAGCCTGGCACAAGCTGGCAGGTAGGCAGATATTTCGTCGGTTCTTTGCGTCTCTACTGCTATGTGGGTAAGCAAGCACTGTATACGGGCATACTTTGCTTCATTGCTGTTTTGAGCAATGGAGGCGGCGTTAAGCAGAAAAACACGCGATTTTTCGTATAAGCCCACATTAAAATAATTAATACCAAGCAGATGATAAATGTGATTTTCCAAATCTGGATCGGGTTGAGATTGCAATAACTCCAATGCCGAAAGCAAGCTGATCTCTGCATGGTGATAGTCAAACAACTGGGTGTATAACCAGGCAAGGTTCGACAGCACTATCAGTTGTTGTTTCAGTAGTGCACCGTTGCGTATCCCATGTGATGATGTTGCTATATGAAGCGCCTGTTTCTCTGTATTTAACGCATTGCGCAACAGTTCACTTTTGTAGTCTGGTTGTAGCCTCGACTCGGCTATGTAAAAAAAGCTCTGGGTATCGTAAAGGTTAACCAACGCAGGTAAAACAATGGCGGTAACAGGTATCTCTCTTTCAAGTTCAAAGGCCTCTGCGAGTAACGTTTCAGCATCCCGCAACCGTTCTTGGTGAATTGCCAGTTCAGCCATGAGTATCGATAACTTCAACGCCATTGGCGCACAGGCATCCCTATCCCAGGTTTGAAGTGAAGACAGATATTCATCGGCCTTGTCCAACTGGCCTTGCAATAACGCGATCTCGGCCAGAATAAGTGCGGCTTCAACTGTTGCTTCAGACTTAGTATCACCACTTAATTCGGTAATAACACGTTCAGCATCCGGGTACTGATATAAATTAAAATGCATCCAAACCAAAGTGGCAGCAAGGATCTGCGAAGAATGGGGATCGGCCTTTTGGTTTAGCCAGTGGTTTAACCTTAATGCTGCGGCCTGTTGAGCCGCCGGAACACCGCTACTCCAGTCTGCGGCTATTTGTTCCAGTAAAACAAATTCAAGGCCAGATAGGGGAACACTGCTAATTTCCGTGCGATGCGTTTCGCATTGCTCTAAGGTGATATTATTTCTGGTAAAAATCAGGTTAGAAAATCCATAAGGACCAGGTAAAACAAACTCTGTCGACGCCGAGGGAGTACTAATAATCAAAAGGATTATCAGTAAACCCGAAAAATTACAGAATTTGCTCACCTACGCCCCACTTATCAATTTAACCTGTGTTAGATTTCGCAGCGCCAGAACGGTGCTACCGGCGTGTCATCTGTTGCCGATTTAGCGGTATCAACTTTGGCAACTTTCTCTCTGGCCTCAATGCATTTTTTCACTAAACCAGGAGGCATATCCAGCGCAATCGTCTCGTTTTCCTTTTGCGCAGCCCAGTGCTTGTGATCAGACCAATAGTAATCGTGCTGCATTAAGCGCACACCGGCTTCCTGCTTTAATGAAATCACGTCTAACAGCAATTCGTCATCCGCTTCTTTTACGGTGTAAAACAACTCTTCATTGTTATGTTTTACCGGGTAATACACCATCATATAGGGCTCGCTGGCCTGTGGCATTACCGTTATTACCACTATGTTTTCTTTTGGCAGGTACTTAGCCAGTAACCGATCTCCCTGAACAGGCAAATAGCCGGCATGTGTATAGGATCCACCGTTTCCCTGGCCGCTTACACTCCAGTAACCATCGTAATCACTATGACTCATTGTTATTCCTCATTTAACAGTACAAAGGTAAGTAAGCCGGGCATGTCTGATACCGCCAAAGCACTTGCCATGCCTGGCATATCTGGTACACCCGGCAACGCAGATACAGAATTTTGAAGGATTTGTTTAAACGCAGATGCCACAATTACGCTGGCCAACGGCCCCAAATACCCTTTGCGGCGAATAGCCGGAGTATGTTGTACGTATTGCGCTTCCCGCAAAATGTAATACCACAAGGGCGTGTGGTGTTTTAACACATCGCCATTCGCCACCTGCGCAAACAGCGAGGTAACCGGTGTATCCATATTGTCGGGTGTGAGTAGCGGAAAATCACTGAGTACCGCACGTACAGGGAGTGCGGCTATTTTATTTTCGTACACTTGTGCCAGCGGGGTATTTTCATTCCAGCTTCGCAGTAAGTTGCGAATTGCCAGCACGTTGTTAGGCCACATCAGGCCGGGAATAACAATGGTGTTTTTAGGGCTTAAATGCACAGCAGCCTGCTTGCCTTTAGGCTGAGCTCTGAATTCGTCGGGAGTGTAAAAGAAGCGCGTCCAGTTTACGCAAACTTCAGGCGGAATGTGAGTGAACCCACTGGTGAAGTAATCACTGCCCGCCCGATAGTTAAACAACTGGCGCAGCGTTAAACGCGTTTTGTGTTCATTTAGCACGTACTCAGGGCGAACCATGGCATGACCAAACCGAAACACCGCCGTATTGAACGCATTAGTGCCCGCTAACTCCTGCTCACTAAACAGCGTATCCATGCAGTCTGCTGCACCAAAGTACGCAGTCCACACTTCGTCCCATAAAATGCGCTTTAAAAAGTCGTGAACCACAATGTGCAGGTAGCGGGCAGTGACTATTTGCCGGGCCATGTCATAAAGTGCAGTGGGGCTATTAGCTGTATTTGGCTGTGCAGATAACTGTTTAACCACCGCGTTGTGAAAGCGAATAAACAGCACATGAAGCTGTGCAATAAGCAGGTTTTCTTCGTTGCGGGTATCGGCTATCAAGGGCGCACCCGCGTCTCCCCGAATAAAATCGTAGGCACCGCTGCCAAGTTTTTTAACCTTTAGTTTGCCGCTTTGCTGATCAACAAACGGTTCGCTAAAGCCAGTGCCGTACAGGCTTGCCAGATCGAGCTCCGGGCGTGCTCTGGGTACTTTTCCGTCGCCGTGTATGGTGCCCATTAACGGTGTATCGGCTGTAGCAAAACGCTGTAAATCGTGATCGATAAACTGGCCAAGATAGGTATAACCGGCAGGCAGATCATGCTCTCCCAATTCCGCCAGGCCGCGCTGGGGGACCTTTGAGATGGCTTCCCCCAAGTCAATCAGCATACCGCGGGTTAACGGAGAGGTTACGCTTTTAGCAATGTGAGGCTGGCCATCCATAGCAACTATTCCTGTCTATTCCATTTCCAGATAAAACCCAATTTCCTGCGGCGTGTTGTGGTTTTCATCTGATACTTCCACGCTGTACTCGCCAGCATGTACCTGATCGCGGGTAAGTGCCACCAACAACTCCCCTTGTTCGTTACCTTTTACCTGGTATTCAAGCACCAGTCTCGCTGATGCTTTTGCCGTTACCCTAACCCAGTAGGTGGCATCCGGTTGGGCAAAGTACGTTTGTACCATGAGCGCCATTACGTCGCTATCTTTTCGCAATACAAACACCGGCAAAGACGACGCCGAGGAACGCACCGTTTCCAGGTATTCAACCTGCGAACTTACCAATCCGCCTGGCGCACTGCCACTTTGCCATACCGCAAAACTCAAAGCACAGGCCGCCAACGTACACGCACTGGCACGCAAAGGCGTTGACCAGCAATACGTGCGTATCCATTGCAACACGCCGGATTCAGCACGGTTTTTATTCACTGCCTCAACCAGGGTTTGACGGAACAACTGATCAATTTCCAGCTTGTCGACTAATTCTGGATGGTCTAACAAATACAACTCAAACTCCATGCGATCGCTGTCTTTCAGCTTTTGTTGTAAATAGCGCTGATGGAATTCTGCTTGCTCAAATTTTGAGATGTTTTGTGTCATGAACGTTACCTTCACTTCGGCCCTTCATTACAACCACGTTGGCATTCACGTTGGCAATGGAACACTTCGGCGGAAGTACAATTATTAATCCGCTGTAACAAGTGATGCGACGCAATGGGTTCTCTCACCCCATGATGAACTTGTGCTGCTGGCAGTGTTTCACCGCACAACAACACAACCAGCCCACACCCCAACAAAGACACCAGTGACAAATCGCTTATCGGTTCATTGATAGCTGCGCTCAGTTTTTGTTTTAAGCGCTGACGCGCACGATACAGCACGCGGTCGAAATGCTCAGGAGACAACGACAGTAAATCGCAAAGATCTTCTTTGGGCGTGCCATGCACAAAATACTCAACCAGAATATCCCGGTCTCTTTCTACCGGCATTTCATTCAGGACGCTCGATACCAAAGACACAATTTTTTCGCGCTGACACCGCTGAGCCGGACCATCCAGCTCTGCAAACAACGTATCGAGTTCGTCGGTGCAATCGGTTTTCTGGCGCTTTTCTTTGCGCTTGTGGGCTATCAGTAAATTGGTGGCGGTACGATGAACAAACGCACTTAAGGCAGCCGCTTCTCGAATGTCACCTGCCCGGGCTTTTACCAGGCAAATACACAAGGCTTCCTGTGCCAGATCGCTGGCCATGCTGTGGTCGTGACAATCGTTAAACAACATTAGATACAGCGCGCGCCAATACCGGCGCACGAGTTGTTCTTCTGCAGACTTACTGCCTGAAACAATACTACTTAACAGAGATTCAGGTGAGCCCGAGATGGCAGGATTATTCTCAGGTGACACCGCATTCTAACTATATGAATTTATGATAAATAAGAGGCTAAGGGAAAAGTGAGAATGAGGCAAGATTAATTGTTAAAAAGTGTCTATAAATTGCGCCATGCCAACCTCCAAGCCTATTCCCGTACCTGTCCCGGGGTCTTCTCGAAGACCGGGCAGATGCCTGACAAGATCCCCGCCTTCGCGGGGATGACGAAATAGAACTCGGGGATGACGAAATAGAACTCGGGGATGGCGAAATAGAACTCGGGGATGGCGATGTAGAAGACCACGGAATATCAACGAATAACAGGAATATAAAAATTTCTTAAAATTAAGTGAGAGAAAACAAATACACACGACACATCACGGTGTAGGTAGCAGAATAAGATGTGAAGTACTCATGCAGCAAAGCAGCAACCAACGAAGTCACAAGTATACATTACAGGAAGATGTTCACTTGCGTATTGGTATCAAACCACCTGCCGATATTGTTACGCCAGACGTGTCATTATTACGCAGTGGTCGTTTGATCATTAAAAAAGGCTACCAGTGGAATGGCCCCAAATGCAGGGGATTCTGGTGTAAAAATGCGGTACGGGGAGCCTTGATTCATCATGTGTTATGCCAGCTTATGCGCGAACAGCACTTACCAGATACCTGTAAATCGGTAGCCGACAAAACCCTGATGCTGCAATGCATCGACGATGGCACACCATCTATAGTAGCCCGATTGCTGTACTCTCTTGCCAAGCGAGAAAATATTGTTCCGGTGAAACACAGTACTTTTGAAGCGTGCGACACCGACATTAACCGTTCCAACTGCTAATCGCACTCAACAAACTGCTACTGTGCCAGGGGCAGTTACATACCATAAATTTTTACGTCGCCAGCCTGGCCGTCGTAATTGTATCCACCGCCGGAATAACTAAACGCATCTGAGTAATACACAAAATGTGGTGAACTGCTTTGATAAACAGCTTCGCCTCCCTCGCTTTTTATGTATCCGCATATCTGGTTGTAGGCAAACGCATTCCAGCCAGGACTCAACACCGACGTAAATGAAGCAGCTACCGAAATAGGTTCAGCATTACTGAACACTTTATTCCACAAATCGGCGCAACCTGCGCTGTTGGTCGTAGAACCCACCGGCCAGCCAACCGAATTAAAGTTAACCGACTGGTTGTCAATTAAAATGGGCGAACTTTGCTTTATCTGATACTTGGAATGCAGCAGTGCCACGCCACTTTTAAATGCACTGGATGTAGCAATGGTAGTGGCATGGTTTGCATCGTCGCTAAAATCCACAAATCTTGGCGCAGCAACCACCGACAATATGCCAATAATTACGATCACAATGATCAGTTCAATTAAGGTAAAACCCCGGTTTTTGTTTTTCATTATAAATTTACCCGACAACTTCAACACGACACGCAATAATACTTAAAAATGCAAACGATTGCGTTCATGCCAATCGTCACCTCGCGGTAATTAATCGTATTTATGCTGCCTATATCTGTATGGAACGAAAATTATTCATGTGTATCTGTACGATTTTTGCTGCAAAGCTAGTATGCTTCGCACATTGAAACATTACTTATCTGGACCTCATGAACCTTACACACCTGCTTACGCCTCAGGCACAAAAAATGGAGTCTTCGCTGGTTCGCGAGCTGCTGCAATATTCTCAACAGCCAGACATTTTGTCGCTGGCTGGCGGCCTGCCCGACGAAACACTGATGCCACCACTGCCCACACTTGCTCCCGTGGCTTCTTTTGCCCAATACGGCCCAAGTGAAGGCGAACCTGCACTGCGCAAACAAATCAGTGAAATAATCAGCGAGCGTGGGCTGTCGGTTGAGTTCAAACAGGTATTGGTTACCAATGGTTCACAGCAAGGATTGGATTTAATCAGTCGCCTGGTGCTGAATCCAGGCGATGTAATACTTACTGAACAGCCGACTTATCTGGCGGCATTACAGGTATTTCAACTGCAAGGCGCGGTAGTAAAAACGGTTGAGTCTGACGAAACAGGCATGAACCCCGACGCCCTCAAAGCAGCCATTGAGCAATACAACCCCAAAGCGGTGTATTTGATCCCTAACTTCCAGAATCCGGCAGGACATTGCTACAGTTTGTCGCGCCGCGAAACCATTGCCAGTATTATTGATGCCAGCAATATTCTGCTGATTGAAGACGACCCATACCGCGATCTGTACTACGACGAAGTAGTGATCACACCTATAGCCAGTATGCTAAACAGCGCGCCCTGGGTGTACATGGGCAGCTTTTCAAAAGTATTGTGGCCTGGTTTGCGGGTAGGCTATGTGTCGGCAAGCCCTGCGGTAGTGCCGTTTTTAGTAAAAATTAAACAAGCCAGCGATTTGCACACTAACCGTTTGGGCCAGTCTCTGGTTTCAACGTTTATCGCAGAAGGTAAATTACCTGCGCATTTAGAAGTGATCCGCTCATCCTATAAAGGAAAGCGCGATGTAATGGCGGCAGCACTGCAACGCGAGCTGGGCGATTGCATGACCATTCACGCCCCTAAAGGCGGCATGTTCTTCTGGATGGCCTTACCCGAAGGTGTATCGTCGAAACAAATTCTGCACGACGCACTGGAACAAAAAGTTCTGGTGTTGCCAGGCACGCCATTTTTCCCCACCAAGGAAGCCTACACCGATGGGTTCCTGCGGTTAAGTTTTGCGCGCCTCTCACATGCTGATATTGAGAAATCCATTAGCGTACTGGCTGGTGTTATTCGCTCACATATAGCTAAGCGCTAATTTAGTCACTCGATCTTAATGAGATCCCCTGTCATCCCGGGCTCGCCCCGGGGCCTAGTCGAACAACACACCAATGCCGAACAAGATCCCCGCCTTCGCGGGGATGACGTGATAGAAAGCGGGGATGCCCCCCTTTTCCGTCGCCCCGGGCTTGACCCGGGGTCTACTCGAACAACATACCAATGCCAAACAAGATCCCCGCCTTCGCGGGGATGACTCCCTTTCCCGTCGCCCCGGGCTCGACCCGGGGTCTACTCAAACAGCGCGCATAAAAAATCCCGGCGTGCTTGCGCAACGCCGGGATGTTCAATTCTTATATCAATAGCACTACGCTAAAGCGCAACAGCGTTTATGCGCGGCTGCCTGCACCCGCCCAAGCACCTTTTTTAGAGGGTGGTGGGGTTCTGCCTTCGCTTCTGCTTTCATTTCGGCCATTTCTTCGACCTTCGTTACGACCTTCGTTACGAGCCTCATTACGGCCCTCACCACGACCAGCACTCCGACCTTTGCCTTCTGAGCGTTTAGGCGCATCTGAGCGCTGACGGGCCTGACCTTCTTTTGGCTTTTTAGGTTTCTTTGGCTTGTTCGATGCTGGTGCACTCGCTTTTACTGCGTGAGTAGGCAACGGTGCGGAAGGCTCGAAACCAACCAGCGTTTCGCGTGGAATATTCTGTTTAATAAAGCTTTCGATATCGCGAAGCTCAGCTACTTCGTCGGCACTCACCAACGACCAGGCACGACCACCCTCACCTGCTCTACCAGTACGGCCAATGCGGTGCACATAGTTAGCCGGTACGTTGGGTAAGTCTAAATTAATTACCGCTGGCAGGCGGTCTATATCAATACCACGGGCGGCAATATCAGTAGCCACTAATACTTCAATGCTACCGTCTTTTAATGCGCTAAGCGCCTTAGTACGTGCACCCTGGCTCTTGTTACCATGTATTGCAGCACTGCGAATCCCTGCACCCGCCAGTCTTTTAACCACTTTGTCGGCGCCATGTTTCGTGCGCGCAAACACCAGGGTTTGCTTGGCATTGTTTTGTTTTAACAACGAAATCAACGCGGGAATTTTTTGCTCTTTGTCTACCGGTACCAGTTTTTGCTCAATCACTTCAACGGTGGAGTTCTGCGGCGTAACCGACAGCTTCACAGGATTGTTGGTTACCGATTCAGCCAGCGCCATTACATCGGGAGCAAACGTTGCCGAAAACAGCAAGGTTTGGCGCTTGGCAGGAATCAATTTCAATATACGTTTGATGTCGTGAATAAAGCCCATATCCAGCATGGTGTCGGCTTCGTCTAACACCAGGATTTCAACTTCTTTCAGCGACACAGCATTTTGCTGATATAAATCCAGCAAACGCCCTGGCGTGGCAATTAACACGTCCGCGCCTTTTCTGAGTGCCATCATCTGCGGGTTAATACCCACTCCACCAAACACAACAGTACTTCTAATCCGCAAATCAGCGCTGTAGTCACGCACATTCTGACCTACCTGAGCTGCCAGCTCACGCGTTGGCGCAAGAATAAGCGCACGCACTCTGCCGCCACGAACATTTCGCGGTGATTCAGACAAACGGTGTAACATAGGCAACGAAAAACCTGCGGTTTTACCGGTACCAGTTTGTGCCGATGCCAGTACATCCTGGCCGTTTAAAATTACCGGAATAACTTGCTGCTGGATAGGAGATGGTGTGGTGTAACCTTGTTTAGCTATAGCGCTAAGAATTGGTGCACAAAGCCCCAATTGGGAAAAAGACATTAATACCTCAGATTGTGTAGGGAAGTGAAACAGAAGGAAGGCTGGCAGACGCAGATGCGCCTGCCTGAAGCGCAATTAGCGTACAACAACCTGAGCCGCTTGTGGGCCTTTGTTGCCTTGCTCAACTACGAATTCAACAGTTTGACCTTCAGTTAAGGTACGAAAACCTTCAGATTCGATAGCGCGGAAATGAACGAATACGTCTTTGCCGCCATTTGCTTGAGAAATAAAGCCAAAACCTTTGCTCTCGTCAAACCATTTTACAGTGCCAGTAGATTTATTAGACATAAATAAAGTCCTTACAAATTAATTAAAAGATAAAAGCCTAACGTGCAGAGAAACTATTGGAGCACTGGGGCGTAAATCGGTTGACATTTATTTATGTATCGGAAAGACGAACAATCAAACAAAGAGTAAACAGATGTAGCAAACAAAGTGGAACGACATAGCACCTTCACAAGGCGGCGCGATAGTAACACTCATTTTGAAAACTACCTAGCACAATTTTTAATCGACACGATAAAGGATTTTGCGATGGGGTGTTTTTCATAGTTCTCTGTCATCCAGGGCTCGATCCGGGACCTACTTAAACAGGCCGGGATATTAATCACCGTCGCCCCGGGGTCTACTCGAACACCATACCTATGCCAAACAAGATCCCCGCCTTCGCAGGGATGACAGTGAGGGACGCGGGGATGACAGTGAGGGGCGCGGGATGACGGTAAGAGCGCGGGATGACGATTGAAAATGCAGGGATGACACTCCCCTTCCCGTCGCCCCGGGGTCTACTTAAACAGCGTGTCGATAACAAACAAGATCCCCTGTCATCCCGGGCTTGACCCGGGACCTACTCAAACAGGCCGGGATATTAATTACCGTCGAACCGGGGCTCGACCCGGGGTCTACTCAAACAGCATGTCGATGCCATACAAGATCCCCGCCTGCGCGGGGATGACTATTAATCTCTTATTCCCGAGCGCGACACGAGCCTTAGTAAAATAAAATCGAAAATCAATTGCCCTGTCCTAAAACTAGAATAATCGGACAGTTACGCCAAGTACGTTGATGCATATAGTCTTTCTCGTGGCTATTCGCCAATGAACATTTCAATAATCGCAAAAGGAAAAGAAAATATGAAAGAACTAAGTCCAGAAGAACTTCAATGTGTCTCTGGTGGAGACATTGACTGGGGCCAAGCGGCAGCAGCAGCGGGTATCATTGCCTTAGGTGTGGCAGTTGTAGCAACTGGAGGAATAGCTTCAATCCCGATCGGTCTCGCTGGTGCGGCTACTGCTGGAGAATTGACACTTGCTGGATTCGGAATCGCCGCTTCAGCGTTTGGAGGATGGGGCATAGGAAATGCTGTAAGTCCTTAAAACTAAGTCTTTAATCAGAGCCTACCCAAACATTAACATGAATATGTTGGGTTAGGCTCTAATTGAAAATATTTGACATTTCTGTTGAGAGAGAAATTTTATGAGCAACCTAAATTCAAATTCGATTTCCATTACATTTTTCTTGATTATATCGACACTACTTATCATCTTGTCTGCACTTGCTGAAGCAAGCGGCAGGCATTTTTCATTCTTAACTTTTCTATGCCTATCTGTAATTGTTTTTCATGTCGCATCACAAAGAACAAAACCATTAAAAATTAGCGACAAAAAATTCCAAAAAAACATCGCAACATTATCATTTTTCACTGTATTCTTCTCAATACTGTCTGCAACTTTAGAACTATAAACAATCGACAACCAACGTAGTTCAGGGAGCAATTAAATATGAATTTACAGTACACATTTTGTAATGAAGATACAAATACGGAAGTAAGTTGTCTGAAACCTGAGTCAAGTATACTAGCTATTGCAGGTAGCGGTTCACGAGTCATACCGTTATTTCTTTCTCGGCCTAAACGACTTGTCTGTATTGATAGTTGCGAGTTTCAACTATTTCTTACAGAAATGAGAATTACTGCAGTAAAGCAGCTCTCTTACAATGAATATTGTATTCTTCTTGGTTACTTAAGCGCCAAATGCTCAGATAGAAAAAAAATATTTGAACGATTAAAAATAGGAACGACTGCAAAAAATTTCATGCACAATTGGTTCGAAGAAATTAATTGGGGCTGCTTAATATTCTCAGGAAACTGGGAAAGACAAGTTGTAAAATCATCTAAAATTTTTAAAAAGCTTGCACTCAAAAAATCGAACATGCTACATGACTGTGAGGACATTAAATTACAAAGCAACTATTTAAAAAAAATAAAATGGCGATTAATATTTGCACTTACCATCATCTCCACCTCTTCAATAGTTCAAAATGGATTTATATCAATCAAACATCTACGATACAAATTAAAAATTAAAAAAACATACAAATCGGCATACATGTATTTATACGGATTATTTAAATTTTGTAGACGAAAAGATATTAAACACAATTACTTCTACTCCCCTTTTATTTTGGGACGATATAATCCCAAAATAGCACCCACGCCGGAGATAAATGAAGAAAATTACGCTCTTTGCAAAAATGCAATACTTAATTGCAAAGTTGAATTTGTAAATAGTAATATATTTCAATACTCCGATAAGAATCAGAATGTTTTTGATTTCATTTCGTTATCAAACGTTTTGGATTATTGCTACACCAGTGCAATTATCAGGAACGTAGAAAAATGCAATAGTTCGTTAAAAAACAACGGAATTGTCTTTATTCGACAACATTCAAGTGCCGGTGAAAATATTCAAACAACCGACACAAATAACATCAGTGAACGATTTTCAATGCAGTTGCTAAACGACGACACCCCTTTTTATAAAATCACCATCTTACAAAAATCGAATTTAGAATTGAAAAATTACTGAATGAGACAGATAGACATCCCGGAATCGCCTGTCGACTCCGGAACAACCATCAGACAATCAGCAGCAAAGTAGCAGCAGTTACTGCGCCCATCGTTAAATTAAAACTGCGGCGTCGTTTGGGCGTACTTAGCCATACGCGCATTTTAGCGCCCGCACCGGCCCATAACGAAATACACGGGAAACCAATTAGCGCAAAGGCCAGCATAATGGTAGCGCCCGATTGAACGTACAATTCACCCGGTTGTGCAAATGTACTTACACTGCCCAGCGCCATCATCCAGGCTTTCGGGTTTACACACTGAAACAGCGCGCCTTCCCACCAGCGTAATGGCCCTCTGGTATTAGCAGTATCTACCTGAATTTCGGCCACCGGCGCACTGGCAATTTTATAAGCCAGCCACAACAAATACAGTGCCCCCACTACATTAAGCACCGAGTACAACACCGGATATAGCGAAAACAGCATGCCAAGCCCAAGCAATACACTTAGCAATAACATGGCAACGCCAAATACAATGCCCAACATATGAGGAATGGTGCGAACGTAACCGTATTGCGCGCCCGAGGCCAATAACATAACGTTATTTGGGCCCGGCGTAACCGTGGTAATAAACGCAAACGTACAAATTGCCAACACCAATGAATGTTCCATAACACTAACTCCTCAATGTAAAACTCAAGCCGAATTTGCTGGCCTTGCTTTGCCCTTAACCTGCAAGCTACAAAGACTTACCTAACCAGTGTGCAAAGCTTAACGAAATCCTCAACACACGGTTAGATGCAGTAGAAACGAAAACGCCACACACAACAGCCAGATTACATTCACTGTATGGTACAAAGTGGCGCAATCTGTATGGTTAATTAACCAAGAAATGCGGTGTATAGTAATGTGTATGGTTTAATAACGTACACAGGTACAGCATGACACTCTACGCACAATTGGCCGACCGACTGCGCGAACACATACAGCTAGGCGTATTTAACAGCGGTGACAAGCTGCCGTCGGTGCGCCAGTTAGCGAACGAACACGGCGTGAGTATTTCAACCGTACAGGAAGCATACAGACAACTGGAAACAGAACAGTTAGTAGAGGCTCGGCCCAAATCGGGCTACTTTGTACCACAAAAACATGCGCAGGTAACCATGCCCAGGGTATCTCGCCCGCCTCAGCGGCCATTGGATGTATCGCAGTGGGAAGATGTACTCAGTATGTTGTTGAATCAGTGTAATCACGCCTTTTGCCAGTTTCAGCATGCCATGCCCGATATGCAGGCCACTACCTTAAAACCACTCTTAAAAACCTTGTACGAATTAAACAAAA
Source organism: Aestuariibacter sp. GS-14 (assembly GCF_006494365.1). Taxonomy (GTDB): domain Bacteria; phylum Pseudomonadota; class Gammaproteobacteria; order Enterobacterales; family Alteromonadaceae; genus Alteromonas; species Alteromonas mangrovi. The sequence continues at coordinate 31,622 of NZ_VHIP01000021.1, read as the reverse complement.
ACCGTCCGTTCGACGGCATGGTATACGGCGATGTACAGGGCGATTACAGTTTGCGTGAACAACTTACCCGGCTAGTTGCAGCTTCCGGATGCCAGGTGCATCCCGACGAACTGGTGATCACCTCAGGGTGTCAGGAAGCGCTGTCGGTGTGTTTGCGTACCGTGGCCCAGGCAGGCGACATTATTGCCGTAGAGTCGCCCGGCTTTTACGGTGCCATGCAGGCTATAAAAGCAGCCAACTTAAAAGCCCTGGAAATCCCCACGGATCCGGCCAATGGCATGAGCATAGAAGCGCTAAAGCTGGCGATTGATCAATGGCCAATTAAAGCCATTCTGGTAACGCCCACAGTAAACAACCCGCTGGGCTACATCATGCCCCACGAAAAGAAAAAGGCGCTGTATCAGTTGGCGCGCGAATACGACATCGCCATTATTGAAGATGACATCTACGGCGATATTGCCTTTGAATACCCGCGGCCTAAGTCAATCAAGTCGTTCGACGAAGACGGCCGCGTTTTGTTGTGCTCGTCGTTCTCCAAAACGCTGGCCCCCGGTTTCAGGGTGGGCTGGATAGCGCCGGGTAAATACCGCAGCAAAGTTACCCACATAAAATACGTTACCAGCTCTATGTGCCCCACGCTGCCGCAACTGGCGATCGCGAGTTTTATTCGACAAGGCGGCTACGACAAGCACCTGCGCAACATGCGGCAAAAATACAGCAAGGCTCGCGACGCCATGCTCAAAGGCATCAAGCAGTATTTTCCTGAAGGCACACTGGTAAGCTACCCGGAAGGCGGCTTTGTGCTATGGGTAGAATTACCCGCCCAGTACGACGCTGTTAAACTGGCCGAACTAGCCAAAGAAAAAGGCGTAATTGTAGCGCCAGGGCAGTTGTTTTCGGCTACGGGTAAATACCGCAACTGTTTGCGCTTAAACTACAACGACAAAGACAACGACACCCGCATGCGCGGTTTATCCATACTGGGTGAAATCATGCGTGGCATGCACTCCACTCCGTCGCCCCGGGCCTGACCCGGGGTCTACCCAAACAGTGTACCGATGCCAAACAAGATCCCCTGTCATCCCGGGCTCGACCCGGGACCTACTCAAACAGCGTACCGATGCCAAACAAGATCCCCGCCTTCGCGGGGATGACGGTAGAGAATACGGGGGCACGATGGAGAATGCGGGGATGACACTCCCTTACAGTCACCCCGGACTCGACCCGGGGTCTACTCAAACATTGTACTAATGCCAAACAAGATCCCCGCCTGCGCGGGGATGACGGTAGAGAATTCGGGGTCACGATGGAGAATGCGGGGATGACACTCCCCTCCCCGTCATCCCGGGCTCGACCCGGGATCTACTCCAACAACGCACCGGTGCCAAACAAGATCCCGGCCTGCGCGGGGATGACGGTAAGGAGGGCGCGGGATGACACTCCCTTTCTCGTCGCCCCGGACTCGATCCGGGGTCTACTCAAAAAATGAAAGTCTATTAAATGTGAGAGAAATTGAGCTTAACAGCACTTAAGTTTAGGAAACTTCAAAAAGGACTTTTTATGAAAAACCAACTTGTTCCAATATTAACCTTAAGCACGCTTTCAGTATTTAGTAACTTTGCAGAATGTCAAAGTAGCGAAAAAGTAGAATCAACTTTACTAACCATAGATTGCTCAAGCGACAAACAAAAATCTTGTATAGACGGAGCAATTAAAGCATTCGATGCCGCATTCAATGCGTGTTCCGAAGGCCGGCCAAAAGACACCATTAGGTTAGAAACTTTCGCTGATAAAAAATTTACCAGTATCCCATTAAGCGATGTAGACAAGCAGCAACGCAAAGACTGGATTGTTAACGTTGGGAAGAATTGCAGCGCAACACTGAATACGCCATATGATCCCAAAATTTCCTCAAGTTGGGTAAATCAGTTTATGGTAGGTTACTCAATCAACTCTTCTTACAATAAAGATAAAGAACATGAGGGCTTAGGTGAGCGCAGTCCATTTGCTCAATTTGGATTTGACGGTAGATGGGTCTCAGATAACTACAACATATTGCATTGGGAAATAGGAGGCCTTTTTGCAAGTAGCCCAGCGTTGATCGGCGACGATGAAACTCAACCAGCCGAAGATACCACCACAGACAACACAGACTCTAGTGCAGAAATACCAGCGGAAACCCCAGCGGAAGCACCCACTAACAACACTCCAGAAAAACCAACGTTCAACGATGTCTCAGATTCTCTGGATATATATACCAAGGTTACAGTTAATTTCTGGACTGATGATAATGACAAAGAACTGCGTGACTACTTTACGGTTGGTGGCCTTGCCGGTTTCAAAACACGTGAAAGCATTACAGACGAGCAGGACGCCGTAGTTTTCTACTATGGCATACTTTCGGAATACCTTTATTTTGGAAAAAATATGCGGAATGCCAGAAATAGCATTCCGAGAGGTAAAGTTTGGTTGGGTTATCTGAACTTCGAGGAATACGGTGGCTTAGAAGATCAAAAACGACTTTTAATTCGTGGTGAGTGGCAATTGAACTCAGATGAAAATGCCGATCCCAACGACGGCCGTTTTGTTGTTGGTGTGAAAGCCAATTTAGGTAAGGGTGCTGATGATGTTGGTATTTTCTTCGCTTACCGCTCGGGGTTCGACAGCATCAAATCATTCATCACCGGCAACTAAAGATCTGCAAATGAATACAAAACTAACCTATCCGAAGAAAAACAGGAATAAAGCTGGTTTTAAAGTGATACTGCACGGCCTTCCTGCCGTGCAGCCACAGTTGATTAAAACTACAGGCTTGAGATTAGCTTGTAAAATACACGCTATGGCCATGCCCAGGAAATACAAATTAACGCAAAACTGGCGCATAGAAATATTCAACTTCGAGAACGAAGAAGGTGAGTGTGTCGATTTTGATATTTGCATACCTGAAGGTACAGAAATTGATGGTGCCAGTATTCCCGCGCCTTGGTTAATCGCATTACTTTCTTTTGGCGTACTGCGACCTATGGGAATATTGTTCACTGCAAGTATTGTTCATGACTATGCATTTAAACATGGCGCACTGCCTTATACCCAACCCAAGAAAAATTACCAAATGCGCCACAATGCCGACAAACTGTTTAAGGATATAACGACAACAGTTAATGAAGCGCCGGTTGCCGCCTACATTGCCTGGTGGGGAGTTCGACTTGGTGTTTTAGGGTACAAAAAGCCATTGGTAACGTACGTTTCAACATGGAACGAACAATTAACTGGACCTACGCCATATCAACTCAGGAAACGTGCAGTTCTGGAGCGCGGCCGATTCCCCATTCAACTTACCCTGCTAACAATCGCAGTAGTGATACTGGCAATTCAATTTTTGATTTGGATTATGTAATTTTAAGTGCACAACTAATATGTGCTTATAATTCATACAGATATAAAAAAGCGGAGAATTGTTACTCCGCTTTTCTATATGATCTAAGTAACCTACTGCTTATTGCCAATAAAATTCAGGCCGCCAAAATCTTTTGTCACCGAAGTCACCGTGTTTGATTGGCTCCGCTACCTTCTCTCCGGTGTCTCGGTACTCCATTGTTTGTCGTAAGCCAAACAATTTTAAGTGAACGTTACTTAACTCTTGTCCCTGATAACTCGTAAATAACGGAACCGCCCACTTTGCATTCTCCCATCTGCCAGCTACTCGATCTAAGGTGGTTTCCGGGTTGGTAAGTAAATAATCAAGCCAGATAAGTAAGCTGCCCTCTGGTGCCGCACCAAAAGCTGATTGCTCTTGATCTTCATTTACCGGATGCAACATTAGGTTATAGAACTTTGTTTCTTTATGGGACGCGAGATAGGGCAATGTTTTCTGCATAAAATTTCTGAGTGAATCAGCTGCAGCCATATGAATAATTTTCTCGTATTTAAGCCCGGGAAATTCACTCACTATATCATTTGCTATGATGGCGCCCATGCTATGACCCACTAACGTGATCTCAACATTCTGTTGTGTTTCGATTGTTCTGAGCAACTGAGCAACAATGCCGTTTGGTTTACCATTTTTAAAATAAGGTGATTGCTCTTCACATTGATGGACATCTCCAACTTGCTTGTCATCGTCATCAATTTTATTGCCAAAAGACTGGCCCACTCCTTCGTAGGTTAAGTCTTGCTGGCGATACATTAGGGTCTTCGCTCTCCTCTGCATAATTCCCCAGGCTTGGTTCGCTACGCCTTCAATAAGTGGCGTAGAGATTAGCCGCAATATTCCAGGAACCACTTGTATTGCTGCATATGTAACCTGCTCACCAAAAGACTTATCACTCCCTTTACCAGTGTATAAAACTTTCGGCTGTTCAAAATCTTTAAGTCGCGCCTGAATATCTTTTTCATAAAATCCGCTGAGTCGATACCTGTGTCCATTAATAAAATTAGCCCCTTGATCCCAAAATGATTCAGGAATAGCGGCCACGCCTCTAAGCAAGTCACTTGCGATATAAAACGGTGAGCTTGGAATAGTGTTCCATTTAGAGCGATCTACACCGTTTCGCACTCTAAAATACCGATCGTTCAGCGTTGTAGCTGCACCAGAGCGCCATCCTATGAATATTGGATAGTAACCGTCTTGCTTAGCATCTTCGTAATGGTTTTCAACTCTGTCGATATTTGCGCTAATTGAATTTAGGCCACCATGAATAGAAATCAGGATTTTTCTGGGCTTTCCGGGGCGAGATTTAAAATACTCCTCCATTTCAGTAGCCATACCAGCCAAATGTGAATTAAGCCCGCACTGCCAGTGAGGAGTCCGGTCTGAAGATTCCTTATGGTTAAACAACGATAAGAAATTGCCGTTTGTATTAGCTGCAACTTGATGGTATCGAGCTTCATCCTCTAGCTTCGGCAAACTAGTACATCCTCCCAAGGCCACACTTAACGCAATCATCAATAGCTTTTTCATATTCACACCTTTTAATTTTTTGCTACAGGTCAGAGGTTAATTGTGCTGTTTGTTCATTTGACAGTGGCGGACTTACCAGGTCATCAAACTGTTGTCTTTCTATTTCACATTTTTCGTCCTCGAACATTTTTTCCCAAAAACCAAGCTCTTTTAAACAAGTTACATATTGCGAAAGTGCGAGATATCTTGCTTCACTGGATTGCAAAATGGCCGTTGTCTCATCAAAGCGCGTAACGAACTGACGTAGCTGACTATTTTTAAAGCTATCTTCCAGATTTTGAAGGCTTTTACTTACCTTTCCAACACTAGTACTCAAAGTATCAATCTCTGATTTTGCCTCGTTTACCTGCTCCGAAATTGAATCAAAATTATTAACGCTTCCTTCAGGTATTTGGGCGGTCGCAATATATTGGTTTATCTTTGTGGTTAAATTAGTAATTTCACTTTTAATTTTAGTAGAATTCAAATTTGAAACCTCAGTAAGCTTCACCATCTCTTTTTGTGAATTTTGATTTACAGTATTACTCACTGTTTCGCTGGAGGAATTAATAAGCGGCTTGATTAAAAGGCTGGTTATCAGGCCCTGCCCAAAATATTGATACCAATTCCCTTCACTTACTGCTTTTTTGAATATTTCAGTTTCTGATATTAGATAGTCTGTATCATTATTAAATTGAATATATTTCGCTTCAATTCCATGTTCTTTTATTTCTTGTACCAACTCTGCAACTAGCTTTTCTGTATTTACCTTTGACTGATGTTCGTTAACAGCACCGTAAATCAATGAAAAGGGAAAGAAAAATCCAATTGCCAAAATTGATGCAGCAGTCCACCATTTTTTCGTTTTACCCTGCGTAGTAACCGCAAAAAAAGGAATACCCAGTAGAGCAACGAAATTTAGTGTATTCGACACGATCATCTTGCCTATATCTAAATTACCTGACCTAAAAGCGACACATGCGGCGTCAATTAATTCCCCAATAAAATTAAAATCCATGTCCATTTTCTCCTTTTCTTAATAATAAGAAAGGTGCAACCGCATCTTATTTCTCCCACTAATTTTTTAAGATTTAAATAAATCGACTCGTTTAGCTTCTATTCAAATACCGCAATTTGCCAAATGAGATCCCCGCCTTCGCGGGGATGACGGTAAGGAGGGCGCGGGGATGACGGTGAGTGGAGCGCGGGGATGACGGTGAGTGGAGCGCGGGGATGACGGTGAGTGGAGCGCGGGGATGACGGTGAGTGGAGCGCGGGCCTGACACGGAGTCTACTAAAGCCAAAACATTTATCCCAAAAACCAACAACTAACCGCAAAAGCACCCTAAAACACCCTATTTCTTTAGAAAGCCTTTACAATTTGCGCTATTCTTACAGAAATCCAAGTACACACCCGGCACAGGACATGTCTGTTCAGGAAGAACTTATTACCAAACCACCTAAATCAAGGCCGTTAATTCCGTTTCCGGTGATTCTGGTTGTGGTGTTTTCCATATTGTCGGCGCTGTTTTTTGTACCCGTTCCAAAATGGATGAGTGGCCCACTGGGCGCTGCCATTCTAAATACCGGGCACATTATCTTTTTTAGCGTATTTGCGATGGCCTTTTACCGGTTTACCAAAGGTAAAAACCGCACGCGCATACCCCGCTTTTTGCTGATGGTGTTTCTATTAAGTTTGCTTATAGAACTGCTGCAAAGCTCTGTGGGCAGGTCGTTTCAATGGAGCGACATTCTGCGCAACATACTTGGCACCCTATTAGGCATTAGCATACTGCTGCATTTTCAGCGCCCGCATAAACCCCACTGGGCGCTGCGCATTTCACTATTCATTGCCATTTCGGTGGCCGTGGTAATAGAACGCATTCCACTAATCGAAAAACTCGCAAGCCTCTAGCGCACTGGTAACCGCTCACATACAGGATTGCCCCTTGGTAACTGGCGCAGTAAGCAGTAACATAGCCAAAACCGTTGAATTTAAGTTAAGTACCTCCACAGCGATATGAATGTTAAAACCACCGCAATAAGTAAAGCGCCATTGTGTAAAAGCCTTACCATACCGGATACCCAACGCGTATTTGTGGTAGGCGACTTAGACGGCAATTACGCAAAACTGCAGGCAGAACTTAGCAAGGTACATTTTAATGCCGAAGAAGACGTGCTGATTAGCCTGGGCGATATTATTGATCGCGGGCCAGATAGCGCCACACTGGTGGAGTACTTTCAGGCAATAGGCGCGCATGTGGTGCTGGGCAATCACGAACACATGATGATGGAGTCGCTAATGAGCCGCGACACCTTTGCCCTGAGGCTATGGACCCAAAACGGCGGCAAATGGCATCAGGGGGCGTCGGTACAAACCCTGCTTACCCTGTGCCGTTGGTTTATTAAGCAGCCCCTTGCAATTAAATTAGAGTACAAGGGGCATACCATCGGCATATCGCATACCCTGCCTGTTACCTGGAGCTGGGAAACCATGCCCGGCAACACCGAAGCCTGTGTATGGCCGCTGCTATGGGACAGAGAGCGCTTCACCAAACGCAAACACAATATTAATCACGGGGTGGATTTTTCCGTTCACGGCCACAACTCTACGCCAGAGTGTATTTGGATTGGCAACTCATATCACATTGATACCGGCCGATTCGGCAGCCCTACGGTAATTAACCTAAGCGATACAATTGACGCGTTTAAGCAGCGCAACTAGCCCAAACAAGATCCCCTGTCATCCCGGGCTTGACCCGGGACCTACTAAAACAGGCCGTGATCTTAATAACCGTCATCCCGGGCTCGACCCGGGACCTACTCAAACAGGCCGTGATCTTAATAACCGTCATCCCGGGCTCGACCCGGGATCTACTCAAACAACGCGCCAAAGCCAAACAAGATCCCCGCCTGCGCGGGGATGACAGTAAGGAGGACGCGGGGATGACGGTTTAATGTTACGCGGGATGATAGTGATTAGAACGCGAAGATGACACTCCCTTTCTGTCACCCTGCCCACATTCCGTCATCCCGGGCTTGACCCGGGACCTACTAAAACAGGCCGTGATCTTAATAACCATCACCCCGGGCTCGACCCGGGGCCTACTCAAACAACGCGCCAAAGCCAAACAAGATCCCCGCCTGCGCGGGGATGACGAATAGAAGGACGCGGGGATGACGGTTTAATGTTACGCGGGATGAAAGTTATTAGAACGCGAAGATGACACTCCCTTTCTGTCACCCGGCCCACATTCCGTCATCCCGGGCTCGACCCGGGGCCTACCCAAACAACGTACAAAAGCCAAACAAGATCCCCGCCTGCGCGGGGATGACGGTTATTGGAACACGAGGATGACAGTGATTGAAACGCGGGGATGATGGTAGAAAAAACGCGGGAATAACGCAAAAAGCAGCAGAAGCAATGAATAACACAAAAATCGCATGGAGAAATACATGCGACATAAAACACAATTAAGTAACGAAAACTAACCTAATTATTCTTTAGCAACAGGCACTTCGTAGCCATGTTTTTTCAGTAAAGCATGCTGACGTGCCTTTTGAAGATCAGACGCCACCATTTCGGCGCACATTTGTTCAACGGTTATCTCTGGCTCCCACCCCAGCTTTATTTTTGCCTTGGAAGGATCACCAAGTAAGGTATCTACTTCTGCCGGGCGAAAATAACACGGGTCGATTTTTATAATAACTTTGCCCACGCTAACACCTGGCGCAATGCTTTTATCAACCTGAGTAACCGTAGCAATTTCATTCACCCCAGTACCGCTAAACTCCACTTCAATCCCCGCTTCTTTGCAGCTCATTCGCACAAATTCGCGCACAGAAATCTGTTTACCCGTGGCAATAACATAATCTTCCGGGGTATCTTGCTGAAGCATCATCCATTGCATACGCACATAATCTTTTGCATGCCCCCAGTCCCGCAGCGCATCTAAATTCCCCAGATACAAACACGGCTCTAATCCCTGAGAAATATTAGCAATTCCACGAGTGATTTTGCGGGTAACAAAGGTTTCACCTCTGCGAGGTGATTCATGGTTGAACAAAATACCATTACAAGCATACATGCCATAAGATTCGCGGTAATTAACCGCAATCCAATAGGCATACAGTTTTGCTACACCATAGGGCGAACGAGGATGAAATGGAGTGGTTTCGGTTTGTGGGGTTTCCCGCACCAAGCCATACATTTCAGACGTAGACGCCTGATAAAATCGCGTTTTCTTTTCCATGCCTAAAAAACGGATGGCTTCTAACAACCGCAATGTGCCAAGCGCATCTACATCGGCCGTATACTCCGGCGACAAGAACGATACCGCCACATGCGACTGAGCCCCCAGATTATAAACTTCGTCGGGCTGCACTTCCTGCAAAATGCGCGTAAGGTTAGACGTATCCGTTAAGTCACCATAATGCAAAAAGAACTTTGGTTTGGCATGACGGGGATCTTCGTAAATATGATCCACACGCTCCGTATTAAACAAAGACGCACGACGCTTTATACCGTGAACCTCATACCCTTTTTCTAACAACAACTCAGCTAGGTATGAACCATCCTGGCCGGTTACACCGGTAATAAGCGCTTTTTTCATAGTGCTACTCTGCAATCCCTTAAAGGTTAAACTTTATACATTTGCATAATACCAACCACATGCGCAAAAAAACTACTCTTAATTCTTAATTACTTACTGCACCAACCACTTCACACAACAATTAAAATCACAGCCCCTTGCACACATGCTCATCAACCAGTGTTCGTAAGCATCACAATACTGTAAGATGTTGGATAGATAATTGCATTGCAATAACGTAAACACGCTTGTAAGTTGTAGCACATTGGACGTACTGCATTTTTTGTATGCAAAACGCGCCAAAATGTTGCAATATGTAGCACTTAAACGGTGCAAATAATAAAAGGTAAATTACAGGGATCACGGTGAATAGAAGTACATCTCAATCTACTAACGATCCAGCCTTACAAAGCATACTCGACAGAATGCCACCCGAGGTTGCCAATTCGTTTACCGAAGAACAACTGTCGCACCTGCACAGCGCGTTAGGCGCAAGAAGCTGGAAAAAGCACTCAGTAGATATTCGTTCTACCTTCCCTGTACCGTTTGTTAAGCGTCAAATTTATTTTGTTTTATTAATGGGCCGAAACCGTCGGGATTTAACTCGCCGGGAAAAGCAAATATCAGCAATTACATTTGCATTATTCATTGCTACGTTTATTGGCGCATCAACACTGTTTGGCTTGTTGGTGCTGTATTTAATAAAATCGGCCCTTGGAATTAACTTATTTAAAGGTTTTTCCCTGGGAATCTGGGATTGGTTTAAAGGTTTATGGAAGTAACAGGAATGCGTAACCGTACTAAATTTACATTATCAACAATTGCTTTAGCCCTTTGCAGTTCAATGGCTTTGGCACAGGAAGATGCAACCGGCTTTTTTGCAAAAGCCGATACCACACTGGCGCACGACGACAACATTTACCGTGTAACCGACGACCTTGCGCAGTCAGACACCTACCTTTCCGTTGCTCCCGAATTAAAGTTAATTGGCGGTTTTGGCAAACAGCGTTTCGAGCTTAGCTATAACGGCGATTATTCAAAGTTTGCCGATACCAGCGATGCTGATTACAGCGATCATGATATTCGCGCAAAGATTAATTTTGATCATTCGTTGAGATTCACAAGTAAATTTGAAGCCGGTTATCAAAAAGAACATGAAGATCCAGGTTCAATAAACCGAATTCAACTCGACATTACTGAATACAACAAATTCAACCAGAACTATTTTTTAGCCGGATTTGCTTATGGTGGTGAAAGTGCAGCTGGGAGAATAGCTTTAGAGTATCGTAAAAACCAAAAAGATCACATAAATAACAACCTGAATTTCTTAGATTTTGTGAGTGACGAATTTATCGGTCGTTTTACATTCAGATTAGCCCCAAAGACGCGTGCTTATTTGGAAACCATATATGCTGACAATGACTATGAAAACGTAAACGGATTTGAGCTGGATAATATCTACAAGCGATATAGAGTTGGATTAACATGGGATTTTACCAATAAACTCTCTGGCGATATAAATATTGGTTACCAAGACCGTGATTATGATCTAGAAACACTTCGTGATATTGATGGCCTAGCCTATAACGGGCAAGTTAATTGGTCGATTAACACCTATACAACATTGGAAATGGTTGCTAGAAGAGAATCAATAGATTCATCTCTAGAACAGACTGGTGGTTTTCTCCGCACTAGCTACGGACTTAATCTTAGCCACGAATTATCAGAATTGATGAAAATAGAAGCTAGTGCAGGTTATGCCAGCGACGAATTGGTATTTACAACAGCGCGTAAAGACGACCGTTTTATCTCAAAAATAGCATTAGAATACTCAGTTCTGCGTAATATAGCAGTAGGTTTAAGTTACTCATACGAACAACGTGACTCTACTGATTTGTTAGCTGAATTCGAAGCCAACATTTTTGGAATAAATGTAATATTTTCAATGGATGAATAAAATGCATAACATATTAAATTCGAAAAGAGCATTATTCACTTATTTCTTGTTTACAATCCTGACGTGTTTAGTTGTTAGCACAAGTGCATACGCTCAGGATTTACAGCACTACAAACTAGGTGCGGATGATGTTATTTCGGTAAGTGTATTCGACGAGCCCGATTTAAGCTTACGCGAAGCCAGAGTTTCGAGTACAGGCACCATTGCCATGCCACTAATCGGGCAAGTAAACGTTAAGGGTTTAAGCATTGCACAAGCAGAGCAAGCTATTCACAATTTGTATTTGGGCGACTACTTAAAGAAACCAGATATTACTGTAACCATAGTAGAATACCGGCAGTTTTATGTTAACGGGGAAGTGAGTAAACCCGGTGGATACAGTTACCGTGAGGGTATGACAGTTCAACGTGCAATTACGCTGGCTGGAGGCTTTACCGAACGCGCTTCCAGAAGCAAAATTTTACTCGTGCGCGAAAACTCTAATGGAATGCCAATAACAGCCGATCTCACTACACCAGTGCAGCCAGGTGACGTCATTACAGTAGAAGAAAGCTTTTTCTAAAGGAATTGAAGTATGGAAAGAATGGATAGCTACTCCGCTCGTAGCACGAGCGACAACGACGTAATAGACCTAGGCCAGTACATTCGCATTTTAAAGCGCCGCAAATGGAGCATTGCTTTAATTACGCTTTGCTTTATTGCATTGGGTATTTTTTACGTTTCGAAAGCCACCCCTATTTTTCAGGCATCCGCAAAAATACAAGCCGACCCAGTACAGCCAAATGCTACAGCTCAAGATCAATATATAATGAATTCCATGGTGTTTTTGTTTTACGAAACACAATACGAAATCATTCAATCGCGTAAAGTTGCCGAAACCGTAGTTGATAAGTTAAATCTGGTTGTTCGCTATAAAAAAGAACAGGCTGAATTAAAAGCGTCTGGCGAAAACGAAAGTGTAATTAGCAGTATTAAAAAATCGATTAAAGAGTTATTGCCATCTGACGAAGCTAAGCAAGCCCCGGTTGAATTAAGCGATTCACAATTGCGCACAATGCTAGCGCAGGCAATACAAGCTGGTCTGACCGTAAATGGCGGTACTCAAAGCCAAATAATTAATATCAGCTACATGAACGAAGATCCGGCTTTAGCAGCTGATGTGGTTAACGCTATTAGCGAAGCCTATATAGAATTTGGTTTAGAGTCTCGTTTAAGTCAAATCAAAGACACTGCCGAGTGGCTTAGCGAACAGTTAGAAGAACTGCGCATAACATTGCAGGAATCGGAAGATAAACTGCGTAACTTCCGTTTATCGCAAAACTTAATGGATACTGAGCAACAAGAACGCTTAGCCAACACGCAACTGCAAACTTTAAATACTGAGTTAGTACGCGCGCAAACTCAGCTTTCTCAGGCTCAGGAATTATATGCGCAAGTTACGCAAGCCGAGCGAAGTGGTGGCGATTACCGTTCTATTGGGCCGGTATTACAAAGCAATACCATTCGCGATTTGGTTAGGGAAGAATCCACCCTAAGCCGTAAAGTGCAGGAACTCAGCGAACGTTACGGCGAAAAGCACCCTAAAATGATTGCAGCCCGTTCTGATCTTGCCAGTGCACAGGTAAACCTGGACAGAGAAGCAGCCAAAATTGTAGAGAACATTAAAAACGAATACCGTGCAGCGCAAACCCAAGAGCGCAATGTTCGTGAATTAATAGATCAAACCAGAACCGATTTACAAAGTTATCAGGGCGATAGTTTTGAGCTTACCCGCTTGGAACGCGAAGTAGAAAACAACCGCCGTGTTTATGAAAGCTTCTTAGGTAAACTCATGGAAGCCGATGTATCTGGTGATTACGATGCATCCAACATTCGTATTATCGACAACGCTACAATCCCAGAATTTCCGGTTAAACCCCGTGCATCACTGATTGTGGCCGCAAGTTTGGTATTTGGTGTGTTCTTTGGTGTGGTATTTGCGTTTGCTCGTGAATTAATGGGCAACGTATTTAGAACACCAGATCAGCTTGAACATGAACTGGCTTTACCTTCGTTAGGGGTTACCCCACTAGTTAAGAAGAAAAAGGGCAGTGTTGAGCCAGAGAAGCAATATATAACCGACCAACGCAGTACCTTTGCCGAGGCTATTAATACCATAAGAACAGGTTTAATATTCTCGAACATAGATAACCCGCCTAAATCCATTTTGATTACCTCAACTAATGGCTCAGAAGGTAAAACTACACTGGCCATTAACCTGGCTGTGGCGTTAAGCCAAATGGATAAAACGCTGCTGATAGAAATGGACTTACGTAAGCCGGCAGTGGGTAAAGACCTCGGCATAAAAGCCGATATGGGCCTGAGTGACCTGTTAAGCGGTAAAACCGATACCAACGTATTCCATCAGGTAGAAGGCGCGCCAAACTTAAGCGTAATTACGTGTGGTACTATTCCTCCAAACCCAATGGAGCTTATTTCCAGCAAACGGTTTGCTAACCTACTGCATTCATTGCGTGAGCGCTTTACACACATAGTAATAGACAGCCCGCCTACCCTACCGGTGAGTGATTCATGCGTATTAGCTAAAATGGTTGATGCAACCATAGTGGCAGTAAAAGCGGAAGAAACAAAGATCAGTATGGCCAAAGAAACCATTACCCGCTTACGCAAGGTTAACGCCACTATAACGGGTGTAGTGCTTACCCAGGCTTCACCTCAGAAGATGAGCTACTACGGCGAACATTACTATCAAGACAGTTACTATGGTGTAGAGAAAGCCAAATCTTAAGTTCGAGAACCTAGAGAACAACTAATTAAAAGATACTTGGCGCCTTTTGAGGCGCCAAGGCATTTTAAAAACCGGCGGCGCATCAAACATTAAGAAACATGAAATTAGCCATTAATGAAACGTACTATTTTTATCACCAATGTTTGCGAAAAGAACTAACCAACTTTGAACGCAAACAACTAATCGAGCTTGTTTTAAAGTACCCACACCTGCAACGTTTCGCCGCCTTACTACCAATTCAATCCACAACAGACCTGCCAATCACTGAAACTCAAAAAGCAAAATTCAATGCAATTAAAATGGCAATAATTGCAACCAACTTAAAGCAACAGGCATTTATTCGGAGTATTGCCAGAGAGTTTGAATTACATTCAATAACAGTAGTCTTGCTGAAATCATCCGCACTAAATGGTTACCTCTACCCAAATCAGCGCTGTCGGGGAAATTCAGATATCGACATGCTTATCAGAAGCAACGAAAAAGATAAGCTGGAGCAGATCCTTCAAAAGGTTGCCTACTTACACAACAAATCAGATTCACAGCCATTTGATGGCTTGTATGAACAAAGCTGGATAAGTAAACAAGATCCAACACTGTTTATTGATGTACATACAGACCTTACTAATCCTAAACTGTTTTCTATATGCAATGCAGACATCTTTGCATTAAGCAGAGAGCACCCACAATTCAATACGCCAGCAATAAGAGTAATGGGCCCAGAGCATAATTTTATTCACGCAGCTTTACATATATTTGGTGATGGATATTTGCCGCATCACAGCCTTTTAGACGCATCGAGTCTTTTAAACAAGCTAAAGATGAGCTCTCGGGGTTTAGAGCAAATATGTAAAGCCTGGGGATGCCAATTAATTACACACTTACTCATTACTGAACTAGAAGACACAAAACTAACAATTAAGTCATTCAATCAACCTATCTCAGCATCATTGCGGATAAAAATAGGAAGATATCTACTTAGTAAAAACTACCCCGTTAAATCGCTCAGACGAAAGCTGCAGCAAGCTTTACTGCAAATAATACTGGTTGATAGTTTTAAGCGTACTATCGCTACACAAATGCAATACATGCGCTTAAAGCTATTTAGATAGAAATCGCTCACGCAAAAGATAATAAATGATTTGAGGGCAGTTAATAAAATAGCGCCTGAAGCGCTTTATGGGCGATTGAGCAAACCTAAACAACCATTCCAGATACATAGCTTGTATGAATTTCGGCGCTCTTTTTTCTTTACCGGTTAAGTAATCTATACTGGCACCTACACACAAAATTATACCCTTCTTTAATCTTGGTTTAATAAAATGTGCTAAAAATTCTTGTTGGGGACTACCCAAAGCTAAAAACAAAATATCGGCATTTTCTTGTACAATAATATCAGAAATACTATCTACTTCATCTGGTTTATCAATAAAACCAAAACTCGGACAAACATGCGAAATGTTTGTGTTCATAGAATTTAAACCTTGATGTATTTGAGAGAACATGGGGTCCGGAGCTCCTACAATCAAAATTTTAAAACTAGTAAAATCTCCTCTACGCAAAATCATAGAGGTAATGTCACTGCCTGTAATTACGGAGATATTTTTATTCAAAATTACCTTTACTAGGATCGCCATTACTCTACTATCGTTGATACAAAAATCAGCACTAGAATATAACTCTTTGATCGTAGTTGATTTAGAAATTCTAACGTAATGATCGACATTAGGGGTTACAATGACCGCTGGCTTCCCAGAACAAGCTAGTGTTCTAATTAAACTATAAAAGACCATCTTATTCGAATTAAAAATAAAAAGATCGAATATGTTTAATTTTTTGTAATTAGAAATATTCATGCCAGACTTAACTAACTTAACCTATAAAAAAATATGTTCAAACGGTACTTCACGTAAAAACTAGCTAAAAAGGTCTGTACAAATATAGCTAGTATAGTGGCAATGGCTGCACCCTCAATACCATAAGCATCTATCAACAACAGTGATGCTAACACTAGTGTCGCACCGGCTAATAAGGAGCACTTAGTTAGATCTTTTTCAAAACCTGACATGGATAAAATATAAATAACAGGACCGAAAAAAACATTTATGGCTTGTCCTATAATCAGTATAAGTAGGCACTTAGTACCAATCACATACTCGGTTCCAAACATATTCAATAATAAGTCTGGGAAGAAAAATATGAAAACAAATACTGGAAAACTAACTCCTGAAGTTATTACGATTCCTTTCTTACACAACAACTCTATGTCCTTAAAATTCCCTGCAGCAGCAAACCTTGCAATCTTTGGTGATAGAATAAAATTAGTAGTGGTGAGCACAAAGCTCACAAGCAAAGATAATCTTTGACAAACAGCAAATATTGCGACTGACTCTGAACTTTCAAACAGACCAAGAAATAACTGCCCCCCCCAGAACAATAATTGACCCAGTATTGAAACAAAAAAAAGCGGGATAGAAGAACGTAGAATTGTAAAATCAATAGAACGTGTAAAGAAAAAAAGATGCTGTCTAAAGAAAAACAAATAAGAGAGCAAGAAACAAAAAGCTGACGAGCAAAGTAGAATAAACAAAAGTGAATATAAACTAGTAGGGCGAAGCAAAATAAAAAAAATTAAAAATAAAGCATTACTACATATATTCATAAAGAAAACAGAAGTTTTACTAAATGACAAGCCCTGAAATCCCATTGCAATCAAATTGAAAAGAGCCCAAAAAATTGCATTAATTACAACTAAAACATATACGTCAAATAATAAAAGCGTATTGTGAAATAAATATAAAAAAGTTAAGCATAAAAACAACAAACTCGAAGTGAAAATAATAGAAATTAGAAGTACTGATTGCATTATATTTATATGCGCATGACTTTTTACATCAGAAGTACTGACAAACCGAATGGTAGACTGGTCCAATCCGAATTTAAAAACTGTACCAATAATAAAACCAAGTGACATCAAGAAAAAAAAATCACCTGCAACAGAAATTTCTATGTAACGAGCAACGACCAGAGTCAATAAAAATCCAAATAACACACCTACGATCTTTAAAGAAAAATTGACAACTATTTGACAGAATAAATCTGACTTACAAAAATTTAGTGCCATTTGCCACATAAACTAGACCTTATAAAAATGTCTATAAAACCTGCTTTTTTTTAAATTTTGCTTATATGTTAAAAGTTTATCCTCAGCTTGAATTCTAAAATCTTTGTATAAACTGGAATACCACTTATTATCACCAACATTAGAAGACGAAAAGCTAATTTCAAAGCCCAAAAACTCTTCGATTATCTTAATATTATCGTTCAAATCTTCAGCTCTAAGGAGTAGTACTTCAAACTTATCCTTTTTATATAGTTCAAATCCCAAATCAGAAAAATTACGGTTATACACATCTATTCCAGTAAAGCGACGAATCTCTTTATCGAACCAAAGATGTAAGTAATCCTGGTCAAACGAATTTTCAAACACTTGAAAGAGAAATTCATTATCATCAGTTCTACAATCAGCCCCTTTTGAGCCCAAATAATTATAAATCCAGTGAGATATATCCTGAAAAAACATAGATAAATTACGTTTATAGGGATCTCTAACCAAAGTAATTATCTTTACTTTTTTCCTTTTTAAAATACAGCTTCGCTTTATCAAATCACCAATAAATCCAAATAGCGCACGAATCCCACTTCTATGTTGTTTCTGAAATACCCAACACGGAGCATTACCGTATAAAGTGTGAATATGAATGCTATTGGGTATTGATTTTTCAAGCGAAGTAGAACCAACTTTCCCCATTTGATAAATTAAGACATTGCTTTCATTTGAAAACCTTTCCGATATTTCCTTTAGCCTTCTAAACATTTTTATCCTTAAAAGCTAATTTAAATAACCAAAATATCGATCTTGGATACTCATATATATATCTTTTTAATAACTTTGGCTCGTCAAAAATTCTATATAAGAAACGCAAGTTCAGCTTATCTATTATATGTGGATAATAAATTTCATTCTCAGTTGATGCGTGTTGATGAATAAAACCACCACATGTAAAAATAATTATATTGGACAGCTGTGATTTAAGATAAATAGCAAGCTCATCCTGTTTAGGAGTGCCCATTCCTAAAATAACTATAGCAATAGAATTTTCTTGAATAAAATTTCTAAGAGCTGGGTATTCTTCTTTACCGAAATATCCATCTCTCGAATACCCTAAATTTATATCTTTATATTGAGATCGAATTTTACTACAAAATAATTGATTTGATTCAAAGTCGCTGCCAATAAAAGCTATTGGTTTATCTTGGTTGCAAGCATACCCGATGACTACATCCGCCAAAGATGTAAAATCAAAGCTATGTCTCTTTACTCTTATATTAAATAACAATCGCAAGATAAAAACCATTAGAATGCCATCAACATAAATCTTATCAAATTGATTTATTTGTATATTAGATTCTGAAAGCAACTTTACAGAATAAGGATTGACAAAAGTATACGCTCTACTCTTCTTATCATCCAAGTCTGAAATATCAAAATTGGCAATTTTTCTCAATGATGTGATTAGTTGATCATCTCTACTCACTGAATTTCTCTTTTAGTTGTATATAATCCAAGCATAAAAAAATAACAAACACTTAACAACTGTGCTGCATCGAT
Organism: Aestuariibacter sp. GS-14; assembly: GCF_006494365.1. Taxonomy (GTDB): domain Bacteria; phylum Pseudomonadota; class Gammaproteobacteria; order Enterobacterales; family Alteromonadaceae; genus Alteromonas; species Alteromonas mangrovi. The sequence goes on along the minus strand of NZ_VHIP01000021.1, from coordinate 12,677 downwards.
ATCTTCAAAAATCCAAAAGGTAGTCATAACCATTAAAATCGAAATCAACCTAACTTTACATCTATTAACTTCTGTTCTGAGAAACTCAAGAGAAAATCTAAATATAATTAACACACTATATGTAATTAAAAAAAGCAAACCAAAAATTCCGGTTTTTAGAAAAGCACCTAAAAATGTAGAATGTGATCCGAGTGGGATAAAAAATACTCCTCTATCTTTCACCCCCAAGCCGAAAATCGGATTTTCGGCCATTGCCTTTTCATATGTGGCTTCATATGCTAAAAATCTAATGGCACTGCTTCCAGATCTCAAATTGTTAATTTCACTCCAAGCCTTCAATAACATAGGAAATGTTAAAATACACAAAGTTGCAAATATCATTATTAAATATATTTTAAGACTTCGCTTAAGTTCAGAACTATAAAGAACAAGTAAATGTAATAGATAGAGAGCGACTAAGAGTCTTGAGAAAGTAGATATTACGCAGATAAGTGTAATCAAAGCCCAAATCGTGAACTCCAAGCTTTTCACATTTGATTTTAATGTAATAATTGTAAAGAGCATTATCGATACTGCTGCTGTTGCAGTAGCATATGGTGAAAGGATTGCGTTTCTAACTGAGCTGCCGCCGTCAAACCAGTCTGAAGTGAATACCTTTAATACCGTAGAATCAACTATTAATTGCGGCATAGAGTTAACGTTAATCGCTTTTGCCAGTAACGAATCAAATTTTATTTCATTATAAGACCCAGTTAGGCATAGGAGGGCTGAAATAAATATAATTATCAAAAGTAATTCTGCTCCCCTCTTAAGACTATTATAATCTATTTCTTCTCGATTATGATAAAGAACCAATACCGTCAAAACGCCTAAAACCCAAAAAGAAAGATTATAGGCACTTGCAATTATTCTATCTAATGGAGAGCCATATGAATTAAATGCAAGGGAGAATAAGTAAATTGAAATATAAAGAATTATTGGTACGATTTCTGTCGGTACTATCTTAATATTTTTTCTATTTAATGTTTTTATAGATTGTAATATCACAATTATATGAAAATAAAATAAGCTTAATCCAGCAATCCATGCAATTGGATAATACTTAAATAAAATTCTATCCAATCTTAACATTATCTAGTAGTTCCATTAGCTTTTTGTGATAATTACTGATAGTCAACATATCAATATTTATATATAAATTATTTACCTTATCAGATGTTTCTTTCAAAATTTCAGAAAATTTACTTTTATCAACTATTTCAGATTTACTAATAACCCGTCCTCGGTTGGGGCATAAATTCAATACTTCTTTCAAAGCACCAAATTCACTTACCAATACAAAACATCCACAGGAAATTGCCTCGGCAACTACTAAACCAAATGTTTCGTTCCATAAAGAAGGGACAACTACCACTTTTGTCATTCTCATATAGTTAAGTACATCCTCCTTATCTACGTTTCCTGTAAAAAGAAAATGTGAATTTTTATACTCTTCCTTCAAATCGGCTAAAATAGATCCCTGACCTACTACTATCGTTTTTCTTTCTGTATTAGCTGCTGCGGCACAAAACTCTTTTACCCCCTTAATATCCTCTATTCTTCCAAAATACCCCAATGCAAATTGTCTATCTATGTCTCCTTCTTTATACTTAAAATCCTCGATAAAATTATGTAGTACTTCTATATTCTTGTCTATTTTATATATTCTTGAAATTTCATTTTTTAAAAATTGACTAGGAACCAAAATTTTATCAATATACTTTAAATATTTTATTCTAAAAAGTAGATAATACAACTTTGATAAATACCCACCACTAATTATTTTAGCGTTATAATTGAAGAACTCATAATCATGAGTAGTATATAAAACATTACAATTTAATTGTGAAATCCATTTAAAAATCGATGGAGAAAAACCTCTAATTTTATGAGCTAAAACAATACTTCCTGGCCTTATATTTTTTTTAATAAATATTTCTATCCTAGGATTATATATATCATTTATTTGGTCCCATAATTTCTCGTATTTATCTTTAGAGTCTCCTTTCGAAAGATAATTTCTTTGTTCTAAAACTATTATTTTGATACCAGACCTTTCAATTTCATTGTAGAGGTCGTCGTCTTCTATCGATATACATATTATTGTAACTAAAAAGCCTATTTCACGAATATACAATGCAGATTTTATTGCTATCTGTTCGGCGCCACCGGCATAACTAATTCGATTTACTATTATATATGTGCACTTTTCTTCAGTAGACATTCTTTCCCACAAACCCTCTAAACACCGTAAACACTACAATCTTAAAGTCCATCCATATACTCCAGTTACGGATGTACTCTAAATCGTACTTTATACGCATTTCCATTTTTTCTACGGTATCGGTTTCGCCACGCCATCCGTTTACCTGCGCCCACCCGGTTATACCTGGCTTCATTTTGTGGCGCAGCATGTAGTAGGCTACTTTTTTCCGGTATTCTTCGTTGTGGCTTACTGCGTGTGGCCTTGGGCCCACTACCGACATAGTGCCCTGTATAACGTTAAAGAACTGGGGCAGTTCGTCTAAGCTGGTTCTGCGCAGGAATGCGCCAAACTTGGTTACCCGCGGATCGTTTTTAGTGGCTTGCTTAACTACTTCGCCGTTATCCATTACCCGCATGGAGCGGAACTTCCACACTTTTATTTTTTTGCCGTCCATGCCGTAGCGGTCTTGCTTAAATAACACTGGGCCTGGTGAGGTAATTTTAATAATGGTGGCAATAATCAGCATGGGCAGCGCTATTACGGTTAGGATTAAAAACGCTAGTACTACGTCTTCCATACGTTTCATAATGGAGTACCCGCCGCGCATGGGGGTGTCGTATATGCTTATAGTTTGAATTTCGCCTACGTGTCCCATGCGGGAGTGCAGTAGGTTAAAAGTAAAAATGTCTGGCACTAAGTGTACGTCTACCGTGGTGTCGCCCAGTTCTTTTAATATGTTTTCTATGCGCTCTTTGTTGGTAAGCGGCAGGGCAATAAACAGTATTTCTATTTTGCCTTCCTGTGCCATTTTTACGCCATCGGCAATACCACCTGCCAGTTTGTGCAGGTATTTGTCGTTCAGCCGTTCAGGGGCGCGTTCGTCGAATATGGCGGTAAGCTTATAGCCTGCTTCCGGGTAGTTAACTATTTCGTTGGCTAAATCTAATCCGCGCTTTGTTAAGCCAATAATGCCCACTGAACGGGTGTTATAGCCTTTTTTGCGAATGGAAATAAGGAACTGGCGGAATAAAGCTCGCCACAGGCACAACAAGGTAGTGGTGCTGATTATCCATAAACCCAGGGTAACCCGCGAAAAGTACTCGGTTTGCTTGGTAAAGAATAGGAATATAAACAGTGGGAACAGCGTAAGCAGCCAACTGCTTACGGTGTAAAACAGCATCTCTTTGAAGGACCCGTTGCGCCAGGAGCGGTATAACACAAAGAGTTCGGCAAAGAAGAGATACGCCATATTAGACACCAACCCCAATACAAAGTACTTGGTGTCGAATTTGCCTATGTACGCCATTGCGGAAACAGCTAAACACAGCTGGATAATTAAAATATCGATCAGTCGGTAGATGAAGGCAAACTGATTAATATTGTTGCGAATGAATCCGCCGTTTTCGTTCATTGAATACCATCCCTTGGTAATTCCCAATACAACATGAATGCGTAAGCTGGAGATTCTAATGGTATTGCCCCAGCGTGACAATTAAATGAATCACCAAAATGGTGCTTTTGCACCATTTCGTAACTATACCGCAAATACGCTGAATGCCAAACCAGTGTGTAGATTGGCGCTGTGAGTGCGTGTTTTTAATCGATTTAGTTACGTTTGTTTTTTTGTTGGCCCGTTATTGTAATTAGGGCCGATTTTTAATGTAAAGAATGAGCAAATGGGGTGCCAGTTTTTTTACTGGTATTTTGGTTAGTTTACTGGACTATGTTGTTTGGGATGTCCCGAATTGTCGTATTTTCCAAACAAACCGATTAGTCGAACGTTAATTTGCGTTAAATATCTATACCCGTTGCTTTCATCTCTTTCTTTAATGCTTCCAAATCGGCTAAAGGCAACGGAAGTATAAACGATATTGCATTCATACCTAGCCCACCGAATGAATTACCAACCACAACCGCCTTTGACGAATCAACAACCCAAATTCTATCGTGTACAAACAATTCTTCATGGCTGTCAAGATCACAAAACCGAGTTCTCCCTGAAAACTGAGTTCCAATATCGTCCTTAACTTTCTTTGAATTAGCATGACTACTACTGAAGAATATATTCAATTCATTAGTGTATTTGTTTCCGACAGCTTTCATAAAGTCAGAAACGTAGCATTCCTTAACAAAGAGCCTCTCAGCAATTTTCTGAATTATCATCAAATCATTATCCGATACTGAGATCTTTCGTTTAATGTAAGAGGTTAGCTTGTCAACTGAACCAAAGCTTCTGCCTTGCATTTCTCTTAGCTGTCTGAGTACCAAATCACTGGTCGCTTTTCTTTCTATCAACGTAATGAATTGCTCATGAACCTCGCATTTGCCAGTTACAGTACCCAAAATATATGGATCAATTACACTAACCTTCCTTGCCCCCCTAGTAAAAGACTGGAGTTCTTTAATCGCTCCTCGTCGCTTCCCGGGACCAACGATTAGTTTTGCCACATTTCCTAATGAAATTCTTGAAGATTGTTGTTCCGAAAATTGTAGAAAGGAATAGTCAATATCCTTTCCAATACTACCAATAACAGCGGCAACATAACTTTCGTCCTCAAGAATAACCAAATACTGATTAGTCTTGATATAGGTGGACATCTTCTCATTATGATTAGAAAATCGATACCAGAACCCTCCAGGTATGGTTGCTTTTAATCTAAATTTTTTAGGAACATTTTCAGAAGCAAAGTTAGAAATAGTATTTAAGGAGTCATCATCAAAGAAGGAGCCTTTGAAGTTATATTTCTCGATTATTTCTAATTCTAAAGTAGATGGATCACTATCTGTAGTAACAACTAATCCTTCACTTTCAAATCGCGATGGTTTCACATTAGAGTGAGGCGCTACTATTACCACCCATGCGGAATTGAGATCTTGAAGTTTGTGAATAATGATACTTTGCATAAAAAGTCCTTTTCCCATCAAAATGCTACATTCTTTAAATTTAGGCAAACAATACTTCAAATTATAGAGATATAAACCTGCAATATAACTTCTGATACTTCCTGAACATGATTGTATAAACTGTACAATCCTACTAATCACCCAACTGGTAATTCTTCTGGCGGAAAAGTGTAAGTGCGGCGTTGCATACTTCGGTATCGTATAACCTTCCCGCATTGCTTTCGATTTCCTGCAAGGCTTTTTTAATACCCAACGCATGGCGGTATGGGCGGTTGGTGGCCATAGATTCAATTACATCCGCTACCGCGATAATGCGTGCTTCCAGCAGGATCTCGTCGCCCTTTAAGCCCCTTGGGTAACCAGTGCCATCCAGGCGTTCGTGATGCTGATACGCTACTTCGGCTACCGGCCAGGGGAAGTCGATACTTTTAAGAATGCTGAACCCGTTACAGGCGTGAGATTTAATGATCTCAAATTCAGCATCGGTGAGGCGTGTAGGTTTGGTGAGGTACTCTGCCGGCACGCTTATTTTACCAATATCGTGTAACAACCCAGCTATGCGAAGGCCATACTGGGTATCCATGTCTAAGCCCATTTCCAGCGCTATGGCGGCAGCCAAATCGCCTACCCGCGACTCATGCCCAGCGGTATAGGGGTCGCGCAGCTCTACCATGTGTGCAATGGCTGTTATGGTACCCAGAATGGTTTTTTCCAGCTTGGTAGAATATTCCTGCACTTGTTCCAGCGCGGATTCTTCGGTGCTGATATCGCGCCATATGCCTACAAAGCAATTGGCCGACACGCTTTCTACCCGGCGCAGTTCGTCGTGAAAGTACACATAGTGCCCGTTTGCGTGCTTAACCCGGTAGTAGTGATCGCCCCCACCGTTTGCCAGAATGCTTTTGCTCTCTTCCAGGGCGCGCAGGCGGTCGTCGGGGTGTACGCATTTTTCCCACCAACCAGGTTGCAAGGCTTCTTCGTTAGAGTAACCCAGGATTTCCTGTAGGTTTTCGCTTACCCAGAGTGTACGAAGGGTTTTGCCATCCCAATCCAGGGCATAGGTAAGCATGGGAATATTCTGGAAAAACGTCGGAATTTTATTCAGCACCAGTTGTTCTGTACTGTGCGTAATAGTGGTGGCAACTTTGCTTTCTGCTTTGTTTAAACGCATTAACAGCACGTATAACATACCCGACATTAGTATTACAAAGGCCATGCCTTTGGCTGCTGATATTGCATAGGAATCTGAAAAATCGCCAATAAACTGAGCTAGTAGCCAGTCACTGCCAATAATCCAAAGCAAACCGATAACCAGATAAATAGCAACTAGTTTTTGGTAGCGACTTTTATTCATGATGAGTTAAAACCACATTGAAGAAAATGAAGAAGATATTGCTTAGGCTCCCGTTAAACCGGGAGTACACCACTTGAGGCTGTGTATATTGGGGGCAGTTTAATTAAACTTTTGTATAAGTCCACTTTTTGCGACATAGCTGCCTGCAAATACGATGTTTTATTGATTTGCGTTCGTATTCACACTCTTGTGCAGTGTATTCCTTGCTGGCCCGACAATTTATTGTGTTTTCGATTGAATGAGTTTATCCAGAATGCTGGCAATATCAGGTAACTGGTGTAATCCGCTTGGATAGGTTACCCGATAAAAAGGAACGCGCTGCAACAAGGCAGCGAGTGCCATAATGCGTTGCTTTTCTATGCCCAACCCACGATAAGCATCGCCCAGCATGCTGTTTTGTATCAGTATAATTAGTGCAGCACTGGGGTTGATAGGTGTGATTGTTAAAGGCTCACTGGTGTTAGCCGGTGCATCTACCCTGTTCAGGTAATACATGGCCTTTACCGGTGTGGGCATATGGCCGCCTTGCTGATTGTTTTGCTGCGTAAAGGTAATTTCTTTTTTGGCGAAGCGTTCGTGCACTTTTTTTTGTTGCACTTGTTGCGTCGTTAAGTGTTTTTCTAACAGTTCGGCGCTATCGGGCCACAAACGTACCTTTGGCCAGCTGGGGTAAACCTGATAGCTGCTATTTAAGTGGTATAGCGCTGCCATGTCGTCGGTGGTGAGTGAGTACCCTAATGTAGTAAGCAACGTGGTTAGAGTAGATTTACCTGTGCGGCTTGGCGCTAAAAATAAATGCGCCTGATCATGTTTAACCAGGGTATTCGCATGCAGGCACAGCTTGCCTTGTAACTCCAAAAATAGCGACATACCTAACGTTTGCAAATAATGCGAGGGGCCTGTGCCATTTGCCTGCCAATCGATATCCAGTTGGTTATGCTGAAGCTGAAAACTGCCCTGCCCTTCACAGTTTATGTGTAACTGGTAACAGTGCTGCTGGCGATCCAGCGTAATATTCGACTCGTACCGCTCACCTTTGTCGGTAAGTTGCCATACGCGTTCGGGATTGCTTAACGGGCTGATGTTGTTGAACGCTACCTGCAATGTGTAAGGCGTGTCTGCTGTAGTGGGATCAGGGGAGCAGTTCAGCGTAACACCGTGTAATGGGGCGCTGCTTAATGTTGCGAGTTCCTGTTGAGTATTAACTGACATTCCTTAATCCGCTTACTGCCATACCTGTGGTGTAAGAATGCGGGGTTTAAAGAGTTGTGTAAAGGGGTTGTATAAACTGCGGGATAAAAAAATGCCCCGTAAAAACGGGGCAAACTAGAGAACACACACTTTGTTTCACACACTAACCTTGGAAAGGGTTTCGCTTGGTATGGCCGCCATGTTCGTCGGGAACACTGCCGGAAAAACCTTGCGTTAATTCTTGCAAGCTGCCTGCACGCTGCAGTTGGGGGGCGTGGTAGGCTAATTTAGCTTGTCTGTCGTCTTGCTTGTTCATTCAACACATCCTTCTAGTTGATGAGTCCAGTGTACATATTTTGTTCGTGCGTAGGTTATAAGTGGCTATTATTAGGTATGGATTGTAATAAGTAATTTATGACTGACTATTTGATATCGCGGCCTGTTTGAGTAGGCCCCGAGTCGAGCCCGGGGTGACGGTAATGGGAAGTATTCCCCGTCCTCATCCGTCATCCCCGCGTTCTTCCCGTCATCCCCGCGAAGGCGGGGATCTTGTTTAGCATCGGCACACTGTTTGAGTAGGCCCCGGGTCAAGCCCGGGATGACGGTAATGGGAAGTCTTCCCCGCCCTCATCCGTCATCCCCGCGTTCTTTCAGTCATCCCCGCGAAGGCGGGGATCTTGTTTAGCATCGGCACACTGTTTAAGTAGGCCCCGGGTCGAGCCCGGGGTGACGGTAATGGGAAGTATTCCCCGCCCTCATCCTTCATTCCCCCCCCCTCATCCGTCATCCCCGCGAAGGCGGGGATCTTGTTTAGCATCGGCACACTGTTTAATTAGGCCCCGGGTCAAGCCCGGGGTGACAGTAATTAAGATCCCGGCCTGTTTGAGTAGGTCCCGGGTCAAGCCCGGGATGACAGGGGATCTTGTATACACATCCCACACTGTTTAAGTAGGCCCCGGGTCGAGCCCGGGATGACGGTAATTAAGATCCCGGCCTGTTTGAGTAGACCCCGGGTCAAGCCCGGGGTGACGGTAATTAAGATCCCGGCCTGTTTGAGTAGGCCCCGGGTCAAGCCCGGGATGACATGGGATCTTGTATACACATCCCACACTGTTTAAATAGGCCCCGGGTCAAGCCTAATGGTGCCCGGGATGTCAATTGTAAGCCTGCGCACTTTTACACAATGATAACGGTTATGCTAAAGCGGCCAATACAACCAAGCCCACACAGCTAAAAAACCCAGCCACCGATACCCAGCGGGGAATAAAACGATCGTGCTTACTAACGCGCAGAGCAGCCAGGTTGGTAATGCCGTAATACACCAATACGGTAAACGCACTCAGGGTCCAGGCGCCTTCTATTTCGGTTAGCAAAGCAATCACGGCCATCATGCTAAAGGTTAGCCATGTTGCAGCAGGCGCAGATTTGCTGCTGGCATCCAGCTTTGCCAGCCCTTTGGGTAAATCACCTCTGCGCCCCATCGCCAGTATCACGCGAGACACGCCCAGCACTAAGTTTAGCACCACGCCACACATAGCCACTACGCCGCCTGTTACGATTACCCAAGCCCAGCTAGCATCAGCAACCAAATCGCTAATTTTAAACGTAGCCTGATTAAATACCGGGGCGTTATAAACATGCAAAATTGCCATACCTATTACTATGTACAACGCGCTTACCAAAGTGAGTGTAAGCCATACCGCACGCGGAATGTTCCTGCGAGGATCTACAATTTCCTCTCCCATGGTGGCAATGCGGCCATAGCCAGTAAATGCCACAAACATCAGTGCAGCTGCATGGAAAACCGACAAGCCGCCCGATTGATTGTCGGTCCATTCGTGGTGACTTACTGGCATGGAGAAAGCAATGCCAATAAATACAAATAGCCCGGTAAGGCTAATGGCTACCAGTATTACATTAAGCCAGTTAGTGCGGCGCACACCCGACAACACAAACAGGGTGAACAAAAGCAGCAGCATCAGTGCGATTACTTTTACCACCGCAGCTGACATGCCCAAATAACTGTTAAGGTATTGTGCTACAGCCAAAGCAGCCGTAGCGGCCGAAGCACTTTTTGCTACTACAAACAACCCGCCGGCAATTTTGCCGCTTAGCGGATTAAGAAACCGGTATCCGTATTCGTAAGTACCACCGCTAACAGGGTGGGCCGAAGCAAGCTGCGCTGAAGACAAGCCATTGCACAGTGCTGTGATAGCGGCAATTGCCACCGCCCATACCAGCCAATTACCCGCAATTGAGGCACTTAATCCCACGCTTACGTAAGCGCCGGTTCCCAATATCGATCCCAGGCCAATTATTACCGCACCGCCCAAGTGAGTGCTTCTTACTAACTGGTTGTTCATTGTTATTCTTTTACGTTTTAGCCTTAGTAATTACAATGCCTTACCATTGTGTGTGCTGGTATTAGCAGTTATCGATTCTAAAGTATTCACGGTAACTATGAAGGCCCTGCGAATGAAATTTTTTGTATTCTGAGTCGCAATGAAGTTTTGATTGTTAATAGCGGTGACTGAAGAAAGTAAGCACATTGGTTTTGTATTACGTGCTCATGCTTAGCAAGCTAATGCTTTTTTGGGGTTTGAGGTTTGAAGTTATAAAAAAGCCCGGAAAACCGGGCTTTTAGAAGTAGAAGCTAATAAGCTTTTACCCTTGGAAAGGATTACGCTTAGTGTGACCGCCCTGCTCGTCTGGTACGCTACCAGAGAAACCCTGCGTTAACTCAGCCAGACTACCCGCTTTATCAAGCTTAGGCTGTGCATAAACCTTTTTATTTTGTTCCGTAACAACTACCTGTTGTGATGTCATTATAGTTACTCCCTTACTTAGCGCGACGAGTAGCACGCAGTGCTAACAAACCAAACGCTACCAACAATAAGCCAGCAGGAGCAGGTACTTCACCCTGTGCCATTGCGTCGGTATCTGTCATGAATGCTAAACCAGTACCAGCAGCAACAAATGCAGAAATATCCAGCGTACCGTACAGCTCGTCTTCAACCAGACTGCCGTAACTTACTGTTGCCTGAGGATCAGAACTTACGAATTCACGACCAGCACCTGAGCCATTTGCAGAAGCATCACCGAAAGCGGTGTCAAATACAAAGCCTTCGCTCAGAATATCAAGTGTGATACCAACAACGTCAAACGGACCGTTGAAGAAATTGAACAAACCATAATAGGTGTTTGATACCGAGTCGTACTCACCAAATGAATCACCGTCGAGAATCAAAGCCCAATCAGAAGCACCAAACGCACCGCCAGCGGTGGCTGATATTGCTTGCCAAATAGCAGACTCGCTCGATCCATTAGCAAATTCAACAGTAACAGAAATGCCAACCATATCTGCACCGGTAACACCCTGAACATATGACGCATTAGCCTGGAAAGAGGCAAACAGAGCCATAGTCATTGCGATAATATATTTTCTCATTTTAGACGTCCTTAAAATGAAAGTGAAAAAGAGTACTGCTACTTCCACTTATAGCAATGCAAAGATTATACCTATCCTAGTAGTTATTTTAGTTACTTGTTTTTATTAATAAAAATTTGATCGCTTTGGATCAATGCTGATCAGAAGTTTTCAGATTGTAAAATAAACCGACACACAAACACCGTGTTATCAATGATTTACTATTTTTACTATTTTGCAGCGCAAAAAGAAAAACCCGGGTATCTCTACCCGGGTTTCTGCGATGAAATAGGCTTTTAACGATTAGCCTTGGAACGGATTGCGCTTGGTGTGACCACCCTGTTCGTCTGGAACGCTTCCAGAAAAACCTTGAGTCAGTTCTGCCAGGCTACCTGCCTTTTGTAACGCAGGCTTCGAGTATTCGCGCTTTTGAGCGTGCGCATTACGCTGTTCAATAGAAGTCATCGTTACATTCTCCATATTACTTAGATGATTTACGCGCTAAACGCATACCCATCAGAGCCAGTGCAATCATTGCAAAGCCTGCTGGGGCTGGAACTTCTTCAGAAATTTGGTCTGTGTCAGTTAAGAACACGCCCATCTCACCAGAAGCCAGAACTACCTGAGAAGAACTCAGCAGAGTCATTGTGCCGTACAGTTCATCCATGTAGTTGTCTGAGTAAACTGCGAACACATCTGGGTTAGAAGCCGCCAATTCACGACCAGAACCAGAACCGTTAGCAGAAGCGTCAAAGAATGCAGTATCGAATACAAAACCTGCAGACAGTGCGCTGAACGATAACGACACCATGTCGAAATCGTAGAAGTTCATCATTAAGAAACCGCCGTACAGAGTGTCGGTTAATGGATCGTACTCACCGAACGAATCACCGTCCAGTAACACACCCCAAGGTAAAATACCGAAAGCACCACCAGCACCGGTAGTAATGGCCGCCCATGTAGCTGTTTCAGAAGCACCATCAGCAAATGTTGCAGTAACTTCAACACCTACCATGTCTTCGCCAGTTACACCCTGAATGAAACCTGCGTTTGCCTGACAAGCAAAAAACGCCAGGAGACCCGCTAAAATAAATTTTTTCATCGCTTCCGTCCTCTAAAAAAGCTCAGTACCGAAATTTCGTGCACTACTTCCGTATTAATACAAGGTTTATGCCAAAAATAAAAATTACTTATAAAACAACATTTAAAAACACTAACTAAACCATTAATGCCAAACACCGCAGCTTAGGCTGCTTTATTTGTAAAAATATCCGACACAAATTACTAAAAATGCGACGCGATCCGGCTTTTATGCAGTTTTATAAGCTTATTTTCAGCTTGGTGCGTAGTTTACTTTGGTTTTGGTCATTAGGGAAGTAGTTAGGTGTTATTGAATACATCAAATTGAGAAAGATTTAACCACATGATTTAAATGGTGTTTATTGATTTTCAAGCCTATTAATTTGAATAAGCACTAACACTGTGCACATGCACAATTTTTAAGCAGGCTTTGTAAGAATAAATTAAAGATCGTTTTAAAGATCCAGGCCTGTTTA
>NZ_VHIP01000020.1 GCF_006494365.1 Aestuariibacter sp. GS-14 | reverse complement strand
AGTAGATCCCGGGTCAAGCCCGGGATGACGAAATAGGAAGTAATCTCTGCACACTCCCCGTCATCCCCGCGAAGGCGGGGATCTTGTTTGGCATCGGCGCGTTGTTTGAGTAGAGCCCCAGATGACGTTTATTGAGATCTCGGCCTTATTGAGTAGATCCCGGGTCAAGCCCGGGATGACGAAATAGGAAGTAATCTCTGCACACTCCCCGTCATCCCCGCGAAGGCGGGGATCTTGTTTGGCATCGGCGCGTTGTTTGAGTAGGCTCCGGGTCAGGCCTGGGGTGACGGTAAAGGTAACGTCATCCCCTGAACTTGCGCCCCCTGAACTTAACGGGCATAGTGACGCCATACTCAGGATGATTACCGTATATAAGCATGACCGCGTTATTTGCCATGGTGGCGGCAGACCACCACGCTATATTAGATTTGTTTGATGAGGCCAGCCGCCATACTAACCTGGCGCTCAGCTGGCAGAATTCGCATTGTTTAGTAGGTAGTTATTGTTCTCGTGGCAGTGCCCGCGACCAGAGTTTATCGCAGTTTTCCCTGCCAAACGGCAATGTTATTGCCAGTGTCACTGCGCCGTTGTCGAACAGCGAACTAAGCAGCCAGTTCGATAAACAACCAGCAGGGATCTCGAATGTGATCACCGGGCCACACACCGTATTTACGTGGCACAACACACATAAAAAGCTTTATGCATCACGCGATGCGCTTAATCAGCATGTGTTGTACTACGGTAACGTAGATGGCGTAACGGTAATCAGTTCAGAAGCGTCTTTTATCGCTAAATTGATGCCCAAGCGGCCAACCTTAAATACCACCGCCCTTGCCTGCTGGTTAGCCGGGCAGCCCAATCCAGGGCTGTGTTTATATAACGAAATTCACACTCTCCCACTTGGGCAAAGCATTGAGGTGAGTCCGGCAGGAAAAGTGCATCTGCACATATTCTGGGATATCGATCCGCATAACAAACTAATATTGGGCAGCGACAGCGAATACAGGGAAGCCTTTTTGGCGTTATTGCGCGGTTGTGTGAGCAGCCATATCCATCCTTCAGATTCGTTGGTAGTTAGCCAGATGAGCGGCGGCATGGACTCCACATCAATTACCGCGCTGGTAAACGAGTTACTAAAAAGTCCGCGCGCCTGCAGAGCACTGTCGCACTTGTACAGCCATTCTGCCAGTTGCGATGAATCTGCCAACATTAAAGCCATGTATGCCAAACTCAATCTGGTTGATCCCATCCAGGTAACAGTTGATGCTGGCGCACATCGGGATTTTTTATCGCTCTACCCTACCGACTTTGATTCGCCCGGTACCGTGCTGTCGCCCAGATATCATCAGGAATGTGACTTGATAAGAGCCGCTGGCGGACACCGCTTACTTACCGGTAACGGCGGTGACGAAATGTGTTGGGGCCATGCCAGTGCCTACACAGAGCGCCTTTGGGCGGGGGAATTTGGCGTAATTGCGGAAGTGCTGAAAGCCTGTAAGCAAACCGGCATGGCGCGCTGGCCGGTAGCCCGTTCGCTATTTGTTAAGCCGCTTATTCCTCAGTGGCTGTTAAATACTGCGTATAAATTAAAAGGCTACTCACCGTCGAATATTCCGCCCTGGCTAACGCCACAGGCAGCAAAGGCTGCCACCGATGCCAGCCAAATTGCGAATCCCTTTAACCAGCGCAAGCAGCCGGTTAACTATGCCCGCTATCACGCCATGAAAACCACCTCTACATACAATTCGGTGCGGTCGTACCAAAAAGTGGGATGGCAATACGGCATTAATGTTGCGCACCCGTTTTTTGATGCACGCATGGCGGAATTCAGCTTTGCTGTACCAGGTAAACAATTGATTCGCGGCCCGTATCCTAAGTGGTTGTTGCGCAATGCCATGCAACATCATTTGCCCGAATCGGTGTGCTGGAACGTGAAAAAAGTGACTTTCGACAACCACTTTGGTCAGTTAGTAAAAGACAACGCAGAGCCACTGCGCGAGTTACTTAACGACACACGCCTGGCTGAACTGGGACTGGTAAATAATGCTGTACTGCTTAAAGCCTTCGACGCGGCATTGAGTGGCAATGGAGTGAGTATGCATGTGGATCTGCTTTACGCCATTTTAACTCAGCGCTGGATCCAGCAACACCACTGAGTAGATGTGTTGTTACCCAAATCCCGTGTGGCTCTAGCGTAAAGCAGCCAGAATTTGCTGGCTCTGCTCACCTGCCAGTTTGAGTTCGGTATAAGTACTGACTACTTCCGGACCGTCGTTAATCAGCTTTCCCTGGTGTGTTAACCAACAGTGCGCTTTTAGGCGGCTGTCTTGCTTTGCTACCCCAAAATGCAGTGTGGTTTCATAGTCATACTCAGCCAGCAATTGTTGTTGTACCACACAGCGGCGTAAACAGTTTATGCGAAATACATGATGGCGTGCGGCCATTTCGCTCAGCCGAATAGCGTCTTGCAACGAAAAAGAAAGTGAGCGCCCACTATTATTATTAAGGCTATTAAATAGGCGCATCTTCCACCAATGATAGGGTAAATACTGAATGCGGATATGCCAAATGGCAAACTGCCACCAACAGCGCACAAACCATTTTTTTTGCGCGCTATTGAGTGCCCAAAACTGAGAAAGAGACTTAAACACCGCTCGCTTCGGCAAGGTCTGCCTGAACTAAATCGGCCATTAACACATTAAAATCGGACTCGGCCTGCTGCGCACTCACATCGTAAATATCGGCGATATACTGCGCAATTTGCTTTGCTGATTTACCTTGTTGCAACTGTTCAAGCATGTCGGCGCCTACATTGTTAAGCGTGTAATACTCACCCGATTCTGGCTCTAACAACACCATTTCATCGGCAACTTTCTGTAATAACAATTCGGGCTTTAACTGATAGGCAGACATATTTTACTCCTGATAGTCGGACCTGGTTGACTGACGCTGCAAGGTACCATTTTCCAGTTGGTACACCACATCAGCAACATCAGACAGTGTAGGATCGTGCGAGATCATGATAACGGTAAACTGCGCAAATAATCCATGAAATTCCTCTTTAAAACTCAAGCGTGCCTGCTCATCTAACATAGAGGTAGGTTCGTCCAGCAACAGTATTTTTGGCTTCATCAGCAGCGCTCTGGCTAATGCAATACGCTGGCGCTGGCCGCCAGACAGCCTTACACCGCCCTCGCCTACCTGGGTTTCGTAGCCTTGTGGTAAGCGCATAATAATGTTGTCGAGTCCGGCCTGACTGGCCGCCTTATACACATCGTCGGCAGCCGGATTGGCAACACCATAAGTGAGGTTTTCATAAATACTGCCGTTTAACAGCAACACATCCTGCGACACCAGCCCAATAGCGTGTCGCAGCGAGGCGGTAGTGGCCTGTTGAATATTCTGGCCATCAATTAAAATTGCCCCTTTTGACGGCTGAAAGAAGCGCATTAGCAAATGCAGCATGGTAGTTTTACCACCACCGTTCTGGCCGTAAATCAGCATGTTTTGCCCGGCTTTAAGGTGAAACGACACGCCTTTTAATATGCAGCCACGCTGTGGAAACGCAAATTCAACGTTATCGAATACAATATCGCCCTGCGCTACGCTAATCGGTACTCCATGCTCATCGCGGGGTTCACTTTCCAAATGATACACATGCAACAGGCGTTCAGACGCACCAATAACTTGCTGTAACTGACCATACAATCCGGCCAGCGATCCCAACGGCCGGGTAAACACAATGCCATACAGCAACAAACTAATCAGATCCGGAATACTCAGCGTGCCGGCATTAAATTTAAGCACACTCATGATCACCACAATTAAAATACACAGAGAAGCC
Source organism: Aestuariibacter sp. GS-14 (assembly GCF_006494365.1). Taxonomy (GTDB): domain Bacteria; phylum Pseudomonadota; class Gammaproteobacteria; order Enterobacterales; family Alteromonadaceae; genus Alteromonas; species Alteromonas mangrovi. The sequence continues at coordinate 1,013 of NZ_VHIP01000020.1, read as the reverse complement.
AGGAACTGAATAAGCGGCGACAGCAGGGCTTGCAAACGAAATTGTTGCGCCCGTAATGCCAGTATTTCCTTAGAGCGACGCTTGAATTTAGACGACTCCGACGCTTCTTTGTTAAATGCTTTTATAAGCGATATGGCGCCAATGTTTTCACTGGCCTGAGCAAGGGAGTCGGCCTGGCGCTGCACCAGCGCACGCGATATGGGCTGCATGCCCCGGCTCACCAGCTTTAAAATGATATAAATAATTGGAACCAAAAAACAAATAAGTAGAGCAATAGTGGGTTCCAGCATGTACATCAGAACACCCGCGCCAATTAACACCAAAATGTTAGGAATAAGGTTAGTTAGCACACTGGAGGCAAAAAAACTCACTACCGCCAGGTCGTTAGTGAGCATCGACAGTACGTCACCGCGCTTGTTTTCCTGAAAATACTGGATGGGCAACACCTGAATATGGTCGTACAGTCGGCAGCTAAGCTCTGCCATTAATCGCGCACCAACCAAATTAACATTGTAGGTAGACAAAAATCGAAGTGCGGCCTGCGCGGCAAATAACGCCACCCACAAATACAGGTATTTCAGGTGGTTATTATTCAGAATAGTTACTTCCTGAAGAAACGACTGAGACTGCTGACCCACTAAATAAGGCACAGTAAGGCTAACAGCGGTTTCGGTAACCATAAGCATTACCACCAGCGTGAAAGACCATTTGTAGGATTGAAAAACCTTTAAGCCGTAGTGCAGTCGCAGGCTATTGAACATGTGTACTTCCGTTATTGTTACCCGACACCTGGGCATCGTCCCCTGTTCTGTGTGGTGTTACTTTACAACACTCCCTATGCTGCGTCACCCCCGTCATCCCCGCCCTTATCCGTCATCCCCGCCCTTCTCTGTCGTCCCCGCCCTTATCCGTCATCCCCGCGCAGGCGGGGATCTCGTTTGGCATCGGTGCGTTGTTTGAGTAGATCCCGGGTCAAGCCCGGGATGACGGTAAGGGAAGTCATCCCCGCGCAG
>NZ_VHIP01000019.1 GCF_006494365.1 Aestuariibacter sp. GS-14 | reverse complement strand
ACCTGCGAACATGCGCCGCGATCGCTGAACACCTAGAACGAACAAAATTAATACAGCAAAGATCAACACGCCCTAGTACTCAAACTCACGGCTGAAAAAAGTTACTCGAATTCGATGTTGTCCAGTTCAAAGGTAAAGTCAGGCGTTGCGGCTCCTGCTACCCACCCTATACCTGCAACATTGTGCCAGTCCACCCCGCCAATATCCTCAAGGGCGACAGAAACCCGCTGGCATTCAGAGGTAACAGCAAAACTCACTTCACTGGGCCGTGCCGTTTGAGGGTTTAACACCATCAGTCTGAACTGACCATTTGTCCCTTTCACATCAAACACTATACGCTTGAAATTACTCAGATTGTAGCCACTACTCATGGTTTCCCCAAACATCAGGAATGCGCCTGCCCACGGGTAGGGGAATGCCGGGCCAATACGCCCTTCAACCTTTAAAGCGCCGCTTCCGTCACAGCCGTTTTCAACATAGTGAATCGATGCCACAGAATCGCCCTTCATCATTTGGTCGGTAGAGACCACAAAGCGAGTGCCAAGCTGCGGTGTAAGATCAGATTCGAAATCACTCACTACACCCGATACAGGCGTGATACCAGTTGCGGTTTCAGCTTCAAAGTAGGCAGGTACGCTTGCACCATTTTTAACAATCGCGCGAATGTGCTGTGTATTGCGAATGTCATGTCTGGGATCACGCGCCAACACCACAAAATCTGCCCGAGCCCCTGGCTTCAGGTTACCCCGCTCGCCAATGTTAAAACGGGAATAAGGCAAGTAGGTAGCCGCTTGCAGGGCTTCGGTAGGTGACAATCCACTGTCCACCAGCAGGGCCAGCTCGTCGTGCAAACTGATCCCGTGGGCAGTGCCCTGATTAGGCGCATCCGTACCGGCCAGCACCTCAATGCCCGCGTTGTGCATGCGGCGAGTGTTCTTTTTGGCAATGTCAAAGTAATCATCCGACACGCGATCAGAATCGATGTCGTTCGCAATGGCATGTTCAACATCAGCACCGATATGCCCGCTAAAGGCAGAATGCGTAATAAGTGCCTGCCCGCGCCCTTCACCGGCTATGGATGCCAGAATAGATAACGTAGGAATAATAAACATGTTGCGAGATTGCATCAGGGCAATCAATTCCTCACTGGCAGGTTCCCCACCGAAAGTATGCACAAGGCCATCAGCACCGGCCTTTGCCGCATGCTCTGCCGACGTTAAGTCCATTACGTGCACCACCGCAAGTGCGTGTTGTGCATGCGCTGCATTTACCACGGCTTCAAGGGTTGGATAATCTATTGAGGTAAAACGCCCTTTGTGATCAGACTCACTTGCCGATGCGTCGTACACAATTTTGATGTAATCAGAGCCTTCCGCTAAGCGGGCAGCCACAAAGGCGTCAGCTTCACCGGGCATGGCAATGGTGGGAATGGCTATACCGTACTCGGTACCATGCCCCCCTCTACTGGTAACCAGTACGCCCGACGAAAACAAGTCGGCTTCGCGCACGGTGGCAAGGCTGTCACGCTGTGCTCGTTTCGACAACATGAACTGGGGGTCGGTAAACATGTCCAGCGTTGTGGTTACACCGTATTCCAGAGACTGCGCAAGAGCATTGCCCCAACTGTGGGTATGGGCATCTATTAGTCCGGGAATAACAAACCCGCCCTGCCCGTCTACTGCGTTCAACTCAGCGTTACCCGATAACTCCCCAACGTCAGACACAAGGGCCATGATGCGGCCATTGTTAACCACGAGCGTGGTATTTTCATGCCATTGTTCACCATCGAACACGGTTACGTTGGTCAGCCGGTAGCTGACTGATTCAGGCCAATCAACGGTACTTTTCTCCGCTGAAGGGCGGGCAGCAGGCGTTATCTCAGGCGTAGGCAACAAGCTGATAAACAGTCCAATCAGCGCCAGGCACACCACTGCAATAATTGACATTCGCATTGTACACTCCTTGTTTAATGACGGTTATCGATACGCTGAAATTGCTTTACAGAGAGTGCCAAAAACACTGCCGTGTAAGCAACCAATGCACCCACATGCACATACCAGGGCGCACCTGAATGGTTGCCCTGAATAGCCAGAGCGAGCTGCGCCAGATGATAGGCAGGAAACACATTAGCCAGCATTTCCATCGATGTAGGGAACAGTTGAATAGGCACCCAAAGTCCCGAGAAAAACGCCATGGGCAAGTAAACGATATTCACAATAGCCGGAGCCGCTTTGGCCGATACGGTTAGCCCAATAAATAAGCCTATCGCGCAAAATGGTAGTGTACCCGCAAGCACTGTAACCAATGTAAGCACCCACTGACCTCTGGTCATAACCACATCACCAAACAGCGCGCCCAGTGCGAACAAGCTTAAAATAATGATGAGTGCAAACAGCTGAGCAGTAAAAATCCGCGCGGCGAAATAACTACTCACCGGCATCGGACTCACCAACTTCAGGCTCAAGATCCCCTTGTCTTTGTCGGACGCCACATCGGCACCAAACGAGAACAATGCGGGACCAATAGCGCCGAACACGGCGTAGGTGGCCATCATGTATTTCGCTGCGTTACCAGCATGCCCGCCCATGGCATTGAACAACAGACCAAAAAACACATAAAACATCACCGGGAATGCCAGACTTGGGATCACAAATGCCGGGCTTCGAAACGTTTTTAGCAGCTCGGTTTGTGTTTCCAGCAACAGTATTTGCCAGCGCTTCGACACAGACAATGGCATAGGTTGAATGAGGTTCATGCTGACTTCTCCTGAATAGTCTGAATGTTGGTATGTGGTGTTTGAGTAAGGTGCAAAAACGCATCTTCCAGAGAAATCCCTGTTACGGTTAAATCCTGAACATTGCCTCCACTCGCCAATAGTGCATATAAATGGGCTTCTGGAGTGGCCGATATCAACTCGATGTAATCCCCCCTGCGTTGCACCTGAACGTCTGGTAGCAGACTCTCAATATTGGCAATGGCGTGTGTGCTGCGAAAACGTATACACTTGCCGCCTAATCTGGCTTTAATGTCAGCCGGGATCCCTTCTGCCACCACCCGACCTTTCGACAGCACCACAATGCGGTCGGACAGTGCGTCGGCTTCTTCCAGATAATGCGTTGTGAGCAACACGGATGTGCCATTGGCCGCCAGCGTACGAATACAGGTCCAGAACTCTCGGCGAGCGGTGGCATCGAGCCCTACCGTTGGCTCGTCCAGAATAACCAGACGCGGATTACCGATGATCGCCATGGCAAACAGCAAGCGTTGTTTCTGACCACCAGACAGCGTTTGCACCTTGCGGTTGGTGAGGTCGGTTAATAAGGCGGTTTTCAGCACGTAATCGAGCGGCAGGCTGTTAGGATAGTAACTGGCAAATAACCGGAGTTGTTCGATCACAGTGACGTTATCGGGCAACGCGGCAGATTGGAGCATCACGCCCATTTGTTGTTTAGCAGCCCAATGCCCCGGCTTGTGGTTAAACACCAAAACCTCACCTACGTCCGGGCGAAGCTGGCCTAGCAGTGTGCTAATAGTGGTGGTTTTTCCTGCGCCATTCTCGCCTAACAGGGCAACAACCTCGTTAGCGTGAATGGTCAGATTAATCGCGTCGAGCGCAGTTTCTTTGCCAAAGTATTTTGACAACTGACGGACGCTGACCAAAGTATGTTGAGACGTTTGCATAATGAATCTCCCTAGTGTGGAGACCAGTATGCCCAGCGCAATGAATTGGCGTAATTAGCATGTGTCACAACTTTTATGTGACATTTGTCATAATCTGCGCGTTTGGGCACTACGCCCGGTATCGCATGGCTTCTACAAACAATGAAAAGGCCGGGGAGTATTGGCTGCGATTAGGGTAATACAAATAGTAGCCGGGGAACTCATCACACCAATCATCCAGCACGCGGATAAGCCGGCCATCGGCCACGGCGTCTTTCACCATGTCCTGGGGCAAATAAGCAATACCTACGCCTTTCAGCGCGGCATCACGTATAAAAAAGGACTTGTTTACGGTTAACGGGCCTTCAACCCTCACGTTTACCTCGCGCCCGTCTTTTTCGAAATCCCAAACCAATAATCGCCCATAGGTAGGCAGGCGTAAATTAATACAACGATGATCCGACAAATCCCTGGGGCTTTGAGGGATGCCGTGCTTCTCAAAATAAGCAGGCGACCCCACCACAGCCATGCGCAGTGGCGGGGAAATACTCACGGCAATCATGTCTTTTTCGAGGCTTTCACCTAACCGCACACCGGCATCAAACTTATCAGCAACGATGTCAGTAAGGGCATAATCCACCGACAGTTCAATGTGGATTTCCGGGTAGGTTTGCATAAAATCGAGGATTTTAGGCCATAGCACATTCCGCGCGGCATACTCAGCAGTTGAAATTCGAATCGTACCCGACGGGCTGTCTTTCAGGGCATTTAATGAGTCGAGTTCATTTTCAATATCCTGCAACCTGGGGGCCACGGAGCTATACAACTTTCGCCCGACTTCGGTGAGCGACACGCTGCGCGTGGTGCGGGTAAACAAGCGCAGTCCTAAGCGCTCTTCCATTCCTTTGATGGTATGACTCAGCGCCGACTGTGACACCGACAAACGGGCAGCGGCACGCGTGAAACTCTCTTCTTCAGCAACAGCAATAAAGGCAATTAAATCGTTTAATCGGGTTTTCATAGGCTACGTCTTATTGGCTGGCAATAACCATAACAGAAATAGTGTTACTTGCCTGACCGAAAATGAAGAGAGACAGCAAGGTCATGCGTTGGGTACATTGAACAAGCTGTCTCTGGGCACAAACTGTCGTTACACTAATCTTTTGTGATTTGAGGCGCGAAAGGCTGTTCATACAATCGCTTGCCGGTAGCCTGATACAGTGCATTGGCAAGGGCCGGGAAAATTGGTGGAAACGGTGGTTCACCAAGGCCCGTAGGATCAGTGTCGCTTTGAACAAAACTCACGCTAATGTTCCTGGGGATCTCGTTCATGCGAATCATCCGGTAACGGTCGAAGTTTTGCTTATCGGGTTTGCCATCGGTAAAGGTCATCTCGCCGTACATAGCATTGCCAATACCATCAATGACAGCCCCTTCCACCATATTAACCGCCCCTTCGGTGTTCACCACAATGCCGCAATCAAGCACACTAAACACATTATCAATCTGCGGATTGCGCGGATTGGCTGCGCTCAGTGTGACTACATGTGCGGCATAGGAGTTGTGGCAATAATACACTGCCACACCTTTGGGCGTAGTGGCGGGTATGCTGTCCCAGCCGGCTGTTTCCCGCAATTGATGCAGTACTCCGGCGTAACGGGCGGCGTCGTAATCATTGTTGCTACCCACCGGATTTTGCTGTGCCCGTTTTAGCAACGATAAGCGTAAATCAATGGGATCCTGCCCCATGACTTCTGCCACTTCGTCCAGGAATGCCTGCTCAGCCATGGCCATAAAATTAGAGCGCGGCGCGCGAAACGCCCCCACCGTAATATTTGAATCAAGGGCAGTGCCTTCCGCCAGATAGTGCTCGATGGCACCGGCAGGGAAGCGGTTTTCATGCACGCAATGCTCGGGTACACCTACGCCACTAACGTGATAGGCAATTAACTCTTTGTTGGCAGACAGCGCCGCACGCAGTTTTACTGAATACGTTGGGCGGTAAATGCCCATGGTCATGTCGTCTTCGCGGGTATACATTAACTTAACCGGCTTATTAACCTTTTTCGATATTACCGCGGCTTCAACCAAATAATGCGAATATGCCCGACGGCCAAACCCGCCGCCCATGCGTTTCATGTCTATCTCAATATTGTCGGGCGATACCTTTAACCGCTCGGCAAGGGTTTGACGAATAAAAATCGGCCCCTGCAACGGCCCTGACACTTTAATCACCTCGCCAGTGGCATCGGCAAAGAAGTTCATAGGCTCCATAGTGTTATGTGCCAGATAGGGCGCGTAGTAGGTACTTTCTACGATTTGCGCTGCTTGTTCAAAAGCGGCTTCGGGGTTACCGTCCCGGCGCAATACGTCTAATTTACCGGCTTTGCCACTCAATACAGCTGCCATGGCTTGCTTGTGACCGGCCGTACTTTCCAGTCCACCCGGCACGTTAATTACCACCGGCGAACCAAAGCGGTCAATGGTTTCTTGATAACTACCAACCGTTTTCCATTGCGCGCTGAGTGCCCTTTTGGCTTTCATGACCTGCCAGGTGGAATCACCCACAATAGCCACCATAGTGGGAAACGCGGTTACGTCGAAGTAGTTTTTGGTGTATTCCGGCGTCATTGAATCAAATACAAACACATCGCGAATACCGGGCATCTGCTTAATGGTGTCAGTGTCAGCGCTTGCCAGCGTTTGCCCGAATGCAGGCGCGTGCACAATCATGGCAATCAGCATGCCATCAACCTGCGTATCCATACCAAACAAGGGTTTGCCGGTAACAATATCCTGACCCACCAGATTCTTTTTAGCTGAGCCTATTAACGTGAAGCTGTCTTTTGATTTAACGGCGACGTTTTCAGGCACGGGCAAAGTGGCTGCCAACGACGCTAACTCGCCATAACTGGCCTGTTTGCCCGATGCCGTGTGTTTTACTGTGCCCTGATGCGTGGTTAGCGAAGCCATTGGCACATTCCAACTACCTGCTGCGGCTTGCATCAACATATACCTTGCTGCTGCGCCCGCCATGCGCAAGCTGCTCCATGCCTGCCGGATAGACTGACTGCCACCCGAAAACTGCCGTTGATAAAGCGCCGGATCATAAGGGGCTTGCTCAGCCGAAATCGACTGCCAGTCGGCGTCGAGTTCTTCCGCCAGTATCATGGGCATAGAGGTCATCAGGTTTTGTCCGAACTCCGGGTTTGGCACCATAGCCGTTATAACCCCGTTGCTGGCTATGCGAATAAACGCATTTAAACTAAACAACTTGTCAGGCAGGCTATCAGCGTCGGCGCGCGCTGCCAGAGACGATCCCAGCCAGGAGAAATTGATCAACAAGCCACCACCTGCCGCGGCAGAAGCCCGTAAAAACTGACGACGGCCGATGGAAGTGAGTACATTTTGTGTTGGGGAGTGTGTTGTCATGCCATTCTCCTTACACGTTTACAATGTCGATTGACGCTGTTTTGATGGCCGCTTTAATGCGGGTGTAAGTCGCACAACGGCAAATATTCCCGCTCATACCCGCTTCAATTGCTTTATCGTCGGGGTTTGGATTATTTGCCAATAATGCCGCAGCCGACATAATTTGACCTGACTGACAATAACCACATTGCGCAACGTCGTGTTCCAACCAGGCTTTTTGTACCGGGTGCTCGCCGTTTTCAGACAGCCCTTCAATGGTGGTTACCGCGTTATTGCCAACTGCAGAAACTGGTAACTGGCAAGCGCGCATAGCACTGCCATTAAGATGTACAGTACACGCACCGCACATAGCAACACCACAGCCATACTTAGTGCCCACTAATCCTAATTCGTCGCGAAGTACCCACAACAATGGGGTGTCAGCCTCAACCTCCACCTGATGGGAGGTGTTATTAACGTTTAACGTGTAACGTGGCATGCGTGCACTCCTGGCAGCGTAAATAAATTAGTCAGATTCAACTATAGCAATCATTAGTCGAAGCACTATTGAATTATTCCGCAAAGAATAATGAGAAAAACTCATCAATCACTATCACCGGTCTCATTCAATTTATTGATGTATTTATTTACCTATATAAAAGTGTCACCTATGCTTTTACTACTAAAGTTGCAGGCAGCCTCTCATTTTATGAGCGACATGTTAACGCTATTGAGGATCGCCAGTATAAGGGAACAACCATGCCACAGTTCGATACACTGACAGGCCTGTTTAGCCGCAGAGAAACTATTGCTTGTGTTGAAGCGCTTGCAAGGGATTGTGGCATTGAACATTTAGCCATTATCGATGTTGAGCTACTTCGCTTCGGCAGTATCAATAATGCCGTGGGTCCGGACACAGCGGATAAAATTATCAAAACGGCTGCTGCCAGATTGTTAAAGCAGTTTTCTCACGTACCGGTAATAGGTCGTTTGCATGGCGACCATTTTTGCCTGGTATTTACCCAATCTGAGAATCTGGAGGATGAAATCAGCAAATTACTTGAATTTGCGCAACGTCCAATGGCTATTGAAGGGCAGATAATTGTGCTGGGATTACGGCTGGGAATTGCAAAAGGCAATGCGTCTCTTTGTGACGGGAAAACCTTAGTTAATCACGCGGAAATTGCTTTAAACAATGCAAAGCGAAGGAACCTGAATATCGTAGAGTTTTCCCCGACAATGGTTTTAGAAGCGCAACAGGCCCACGAAATAGAAAATGATTTACGCGTATCATTATTCATTAATTCCAATGAGTTACATCAGGCTCTGACGAATAATGAATTTGAACTGTATTACCAGCCCATCATCAATATTGCGAGGAAACGGGTAGAATATTTCGAAGCATTGATACGCTGGCACCATCCAGTTAAAGGCCTGATCCCTCCGCTACAGTTTATTCCTATCGCAGAACGCATCAACATAATGAACATACTCGGGCAATTCATCATAGACAGAGCGTGTTTGGACGCAGCCAATATTCCCGAAATGAAGGGCTACACACCTGGTATCAGTATTAATATCAGCCCGTCTCAATTCCAGGATGCCGAGATATTATTGGCAACGCTTGAGCGAGCAATCCAAACTACCGGGATTTCGAGCAAGCAAATCCAGCTGGAAATTACTGAATCAACCGAGTTTTGTCATGTTCTGGAAGACTCACTCGCCTCACTCAAAGACCTTGGCGTGAAGCTTTCTATCGACGATTTCGGCACCGGCTTTTCCGCAATTTCCAGGTTAATCGAACTGCCGTTTGATTGCATAAAAATAGATAAAAGCTTTATTCGTGATTTAGTGTGTAGCGATACGAAAACCAGGAATAAAGCCGAGAAAATGATTTCAGGTCTCATCAGAATTGCCGAATCTATTGGTCTGAACATCATTGTTGAAGGCGTGGAAACCAAAGAGCAACTGGCATTAGTAGGCGCATTTGGTGCGACGTTAATTCAGGGTTTTTATTTCGCAAAGCCGATGCCATTTGATCAGGCAATTTCATTCCGAATTGAAGAGGAAACGGTATGAGTTCGCTCTCTCAGATCGCTTATATCAGCCGCAGTGCCATTGTCGGTAACCAACATACTGTTGAAAACGAAATTACCCGTATTTTACAGGTTGCACAAAGCAACAACAGAGCAAAAAACATCACGGGAGCACTCTTGTACTCAGGCGGCTATTTCTGTCAGGTTATAGAAGGTACGCAAGAAGATATTGAAACGCTTTTTGAGTCTATCCAAATGGATGCCCGGCACATGGCGGTAACCGTATTGAATTACGAACAAATCGCAACCAGGCAATTTGGCGATTGGCAAATGGCCCTCGCGGGCATTGAAGAATCACTCCGCTTTCATGTTGAAGGCCTGGTTGACGATGCAACTCAGATTAAAGTTCAGGAAAGTGCCAGGGATGTTGTAAATACGCTGTATAAACTGGTGATGCAAAAGCAGCATATATTCACTCAACGAACCACCCCATAACCGGAATATTGCGTTTACAGCGGATAAATCAGCGACACATTGATAAAGTCCAGTCCGGGATTAGAGGCGGTTATACCACCATTTGAATAATGCATATAGCGCAGTGAAACCGCGAGCCCTGAATTGAGCTGCATAAGCAAGCCCAGCCGGTCTTCAAACTGAAACTTGGATCCCAAATCCTTTTGCCCAAAATGGCGGTTTTCCAACAAGCTGGCGCCGATACCAAATTCCAGTTCAGTGGGTATTGAAAAAAGCCTGCCTAATGATTTGCGGAGCACGGGCGTAACTGCATAAACGGCGTTGTTATCAAATCCAGAATCCGCCCCTGCTGCCTGTAGTTGAGTAAGGCTTAATTCGGTAGTAACCGCCACCCTGCCCAATAATGGCAGGCGGTAATTGGCTGATGCCCAGGGCGACAGCCCTAATCTGGCCCCGGCAATTTCCCCTTCGCCTTTAAGCACGTCTACCGAGATTTGATTAAGCGCCTTTGCGGTTGACGAAAACAGGGTGAAAGTAAAGATAACCCAAAGATAGTTGTTAAGCGTATATCGCAAGCCGTTAATACCTCTCTTCAAATAAGTAAACTGAAAAACGCAGCGATGAATTGCATTATCCAGCGCTGCATATATTTGAATTAACCGGCTTGTTGCCAGCTTAGCGCTCCACTGAAACTGCGGTTCACCTCCACCAGGCGTAGGAAGTGCGATTGCTCGACTTGTGCGAGTTGGTCACGACTGGCAATGAGTTCGCGCTCCGTATCGAGCAATTGCAGAAACTCAAGGCTCCCTTCTTCGTAGCGGATCCTGGCGATAGTGGCAGATTGCTGACTCGCCTTAAATTGCTGCTTGGCACTTGCTAACTGTTCGCGGCTGTACTGATAGCTTTGTAACGACAAGTCCATGTCGTTTACCGCTTCAATCACGGATTGTTCAAAGCGAGCCAGCTGCGCATCAGCGTCAGCATTTGCTGCACGCACCTGTGCTTTTACTGCCGACCAGTTTAGCCCCGACCATTGCAACGTAGGCGCAATACTCCAGCTTTGCGAGGCACTGTTCAATGCCAGACCTGGCGATGACAAAAAGCCCAGAAACCCACTAACAGAGAGTGATGGATAAAGCGACGCGGTGGCCACACCAATATCCGCTACGGAAGCGGCAAGGGCGCGCTCTGCACTGGCCACATCAGGACGGTATTGCAGGTAATTTACGCCTTGCGCTACCGGCAGTGGCGCTCGCAAAGTTGGTAAACTGGCGGCGCCGCCAAGTTCAAGTTCATTAGCCTGACGAGCAACTAACGCCGCCAATGTGCGTTTGGCTGTTGCCTGCGCGATTCGCATCGACGGAATATCCGTTTCAACCCGGTGAATTTGTGTATCGATTTGTGCCAGTTCAAATGTGGTTGCGGTTCCTGCATCAACTTGTGCCTGAATCACGTCCCGGCTTTGCTGCAGAAAGGCCAGGTTCATTTGCGCACACACTAACCGAATCTGCGCCCCACGATATTGCCCATAACTGTTTACCACCTGACTGATCACCTGCAGTTGGGCATCGCGCCACAGCAAGTTGGCTTGTTCAGCTCTGGCTAAGGCCGCCTGCTCCGCTCGCACCAGCCTGCCAGCCAAATCAGCATCCCAATTCAATGACAAACCGGTATTGAAGCCGCGCAGCTGCACACCATCGTCGGCGTCGAGCAACGACGTATTTTCAACCGACTGATAGCCTGCGGACACACTGCCCTGAGGCCAACGCTGGGCACCGGATTCACTGAACACCGCTTGTGCACGGCGCACGTTGGCTAGCGCCTCGTGCAATGACCGGTTTTCAGTAAGTGCCAGGTCAATTAAAGACGACAAGGTCTCGTCCTCAAAAACCTGCCACCAGCTTTTCACCGAATTAGCGGTTTCATATGGCACTGTCAGTTCAACAGTGGACACGTTATCGGGAGCCTGGTAGTCAGGCCCAACCGCACAAGCTGAGACCATGCCTGTCAGTAACATTGCACTGGCGATACGAGTAAGCTTAAGCATGCGCCTCTCCTTCTGGTGATTGTGCTTTCGAAGCTGTTTCTGGCTGGCGCTTTGCCAGCAGGAAATAAAACAGCGGTGTTAATAGCAAGCCGAAGATAGTCACACCAATCATGCCGGAGAATACCGCTACCCCCATTGCCTGACGCATTTCCGCACCTGCGCCGGTAGAAAACACCAGTGGCGCTACCCCCATAATGAAGGCGATGGACGTCATCAGAATTGGGCGTAACCGCAGCCTGCCTGCTTCCAGAATGGCGTCCATGATCGACAGCCCCTGGTCTTGCAACTCTTTGGCAAATTCCACAATTAAGATGGCGTTCTTGGTGGCCAGCCCCACCAGCACAATAAAGCCAATCTGGGTAAGAATATTGTTGTCGCCGCCATATAGCAGTACACCGCTTAATGCCGACAGCAAGGTCATCGGAATGATCAATACAATGGCCAGTGGTAAACGCACGCTCTCGTATTGCGCAGCCAATACCATAAACACCAACACAATCACCAGCGGGAAGACCAGCATATTTGCGTTGCCCGTCAGGATTTGCTGATAGGTAAGCTCAGTCCATTCGTAGGTCATGCCGTTAGGTAGGGTTTCAGCCAGGATCTCTTCAATCGCTGCCTGAGCTTCACCCGAGCTATGACCCGGCGCAGGGCCACCGTTAATTTCAGCAGTGGGAAAGCCGTTGTAGTGCATCACTCTGTCGGGTCCAGCAACGTCACGAATCTGAATGAAAGAGTCCAAAGCAACCATTTGCCCCGCCTGATTACGCACTTTTAGCTGACCCACTTGTTCGGCAGTTACGCGATACGGCGCATCGGCCTGCATATTTACCTGAAAGGTGCGGCCAAACAGATTGAAGTCGTTCACATACGTCGCACTCATGTAGCCTTGCAGGGTTTGGAACAACAGATTGAGATCGATGCCTTGCTGTTTGGCTTTCTCGCGATTAATGTCAATATCCAGTTGCGGTACATTCACCTGATAGCTTGAAAACACGCCGGCCAGCACCGGATCCTGCCAGGCTTTCTGCATCACCTGCATAGTGGCATCATTCAAGGCTTCAAAGCCGTAACCAGCACGGTCCTGAATTTGCAGACGGAATCCACCAATGGTGCCCAGCCCCAGCACCGGCGGGGGTGGGAAGATAGCCACAAACGCCTCCTGAATAGAGGCATACTTCGCATTCAGTGCACCAGCAATGGCATTTGCCGACAAAGACGGATCCGTGCGTTCTGCAAAGTCATCCAGTGTCACAAACACAATGCCGCTGTTGGTGGCGTTGGTGAACCCATTTACACTCAGGCCCGGAAACGCAATGGTATTGGCAACACCAGGGTGTTCAAGGGCAATCTCCGACATCCGCGAAATGACGCTGTCAGTTCTATCCAAAGACGCAGCATTCGGCAGTTGAGCAAACGCAATCAGGTACTGCTTGTCCTGCGCGGGAATATACCCGGTAGGTGTAGTGGCAAACTGCAAACCCGTTACGCCCACTAACACCACATACAACGGCACCACTACCACACCAAAACGGATAATCTTCTTCACCACGCTTCCATATCCTTTGGACAAGCGCGCAAAGAAGCGGTTAAAAGGCGCAAACAGCCAGCCACCAAACAGCTTGTCCATCAATCGGGTAAGCCTGTCTTTGGGCGCGTCATGGCCCTTCAGCAACAACGCCGATAATGCTGGGCTTAGCGTTAACGAGTTAATCGCCGAAATAAACGTAGAAATGGTAATAGTTAGTGCAAACTGCTTGTAAAACTGCCCGGTTAAGCCGGTCATAAAGGCGGTAGGAATAAATACCGACGCCAGCACCAGTGTGGTTGCCACAATCGGGCCGGTCACTTCTTTCATGGCTTTGGTAGTTGCTTCTACGGGCGACAAGCCTTCGCTGATATTACGCTCAACGTTTTCCACCACCACAATGGCATCGTCCACCACAATCCCAATGGCCAGTACCAGGCCAAACAGCGACAAGGCGTTTAACGAAAAACCCATGACCTGCATAAAGGCAAAGGTACCAATCAATGAAACCGGTACCGCCACCAGCGGAATGATAGAGGCCCGCCAGGTTTGCAGGAATAACACCACCACAACAACAACCAGTAATACGGCTTCAAGTAGGGTTTTTACTACGGCTTCAATTGAGCCACGCACGAACACCGTCGGGTCGTAGGCCAGCTCATAAGCCACACCTTCCGGGAAGTTCTCAGCCAGCATCGCCATAGTGGCACGTACATCTTCTGAAATCTGAATGGCGTTTGAACCCGCAGATTGGAATACCCCCATACCGACAGCAGGGTTGTTATCGATGGTGGAGCGCAGGGCATAAGAGTCAGCGCCTAATTCGATGCGCGCAACGTCTTTCAGGCGACTGATCGCACCGTTGTCACCCACTTTAATGATGATATTTTCAAACTCTTCCACATTGCTCAAACGGCCTTTTACATTCATCAGAATATTAAAGTCAGCTCGCTTTACCGGTTGCGCACCCAAACTGCCCGCCACAACCTGCTGGTTCTGTTCCTGAATTGCACTGGCAATGTCTGATGGAGTGAGATTCAGTGCGGCCACTTTATTGGGGTCCAGCCACACACGCATGCTGAATTCACCTGCACCGAACTGACGAACCTGGCCAACGCCGTTTATTTTGGCTAGCTCGTCTTTCACGTTTAACGTGGCATAGTTGGCCAGATACAACATATCGTAGCGATCGTTGGGTGAATAAAGATGCACCACCAAGGTAAGGTTAGGTGAGGATTTTTCTGTTACCACGCCTAGTCTTTGTACTTCCTGAGGCAAGCGCGGCACGGCGCGATCAACCCGGCTTTGAACCTGCGACTGCGCCAAATCGACATCGGTGCCAATAGCAAAAGTAATAGTAAGTGTCATCAGGCCATCGGCATTGGCTTGTGAAGACATATACAACATGTTTTCAACGCCGTTGATTTCCTGCTCCAGCGGTGACGCCACGGTTTCAGCAATGATCTGCGGATTAGCCCCCGGATAGCTGGCGGTGACGACTACGGTAGGCGGCACGACTTCCGGGTATTCCGTGATCGGCAACTGCCACACTGCAATGCTGCCGGTAATAATAAACAGCAGCGATAAGACCGATGCGAACACCGGTCGATGAATAAAGAATCGGGAAAACATAATGACTCCTATTGCGTTGCCGTTACGTCAAACGAGGCAGACAAGGCAATTTGTGTGGGATCCAGCATGGCTTGCGAGGCTGCAATAGCCGTTAAGGTGGCGTCGTCGGCCATAGGGGTGAGGTCTGGATTGATTGTCATACCGGGCATGACACGCTGCAGCCCATTTACCACAATGGTGTCGCCAGGTTGAAGGCCCGAGGTGACCAGGCGCAAATCACCCACAGATTCCCCCAGCGTAATCGGGCGATATTCAATGGCGTTGTTTTGCGCGACTACCAATACAAACTTGTTGTTTAAATCGGTACCCACGGCTTTTTCATCAATTAAAATGCCGTCGTGTGGCTGACTGCCTGCCAGGCGAATATGCGCATACAGACCAGGCATTAATACGCCATCGTCATTACTAAAACGCGCTCTTACCGTAATGCCGCCGGTTTGCTGGTCGACCTGGTTGTCTACAAAATCAATGTAGCCGCGGTACTGGAATGCGTTATCACCAGACAACGCCAGCGCAACGGGTTGATTGGCGTTGTTGTTATCAAACCCACTCTGAATGACTTCGCTGCGCACATAACGCAGGTAAGTTTGCTCATCAACACTGAAATAGGCGTACATTTCGTCAACTGACACAATACTGGTAAGTGCACTCTGACCGGCAGTAACATAATTACCCTGTGTAATGTGGGCACGAGATACCCGTCCGGATACGGGTGCGGTTACCTTGGTGTAAGACAGATCCAGTTCGGCGCGTTTCAGTGCTGCACTGATGGCAGACACATTGGCTTGTGCCTGTTGTAATGCCGCGAAGCGACCATCAAGGGCCTCCTGAGAGATTGCCTGTTGTTTGCTAAGACGCTGACCGCGCTCATAGTCATTTTTAGCAAGCGTTAACTGGCTGGCTGCACTGTCCAGTTCTGCTTGCAACCTGGCTACATCAACTTCAAACGGCGTTGGGTCGATATCAAGCAGCACATCACCTTCTTTAACTAACGCGCCTTCTTTAAAGTGGATATGGTTAACGTAACCGGATACACGTGGCATTAATGTCACAGACTCAGGGGCACTGAGCCGGCCACTAAATTCATCCCAGTCACTAACCTGCATATTAACAACTTCAGCCACGCTTACCGTTGGCGCCGTCATTTGCTGGGCGGGTTGTTGAGCATCGCTACCACAACCAGCGAGTACAACGGTGGCAATAGCGCTTAGTAAAAATAGCCTGGCGGTGTGTCGTGTTGACATGTCTCACTCCTGTTTGGGACGATTTAAAAGTAAATATGAGCAATGGGGAGTGCTCATTCAGAAGTGAGAAGTGTAAATTTAGAAAGGGAGAACGATAATATCTGAAACTTGGCAATCATTGCACATTCCTCTAACCATTGGAGAATCAGGCAATGCAGAAACAGTATCAGGCAAGACTTGCCAATTTGTAAGAAAATATAACAACAAAATACACGCAAACCAATATACACAATAGCTTAAGGCAATACCTGCGTAGAAGCAGTTGTCAAAACCTACACAATCATTGCCTAATCCTACAATGCCTGATTCTACAAATTGGCCGAGTAAATATTACACTCTATACTTACTTTCAGAAACGAATTGCTGTTCAGGAGTCACCATGAACCCTCAGGTACATACTTATCAAAAAGAGTTAATCGAACTGACCGCGCGCGTGAGTCAGGAAAATGGGCTCATGGAAACCCGGGTACCGGGTGTGCGTACGCTGCGAAGTAATTCAAAAACCTGCACCAGCCCGGCGATTTATGAACCCATGCTGTGCTTGTTACTGCAAGGCAGTAAAAAGCTGTATGTGGGTGAAAATGTATTTCAATACAACGCACTGGACTACCTGATGGTGCCCATCATGATGCCGGTAATTGGTGAAATCGTGCAGGCATGCGACAACGAGCCCTACGTAGGTATTAGCATTGCGCTGGATTTGCGTGAGTTATCGGAGTTATTGATCGACATGGCCGATGTAGGCACGCCTACCTGCGGCAAAGAATGCAGCATTAAGATTATTAATGCCGACTTAGAGATGTTGTCTACCTTTAAGCGTATTCTGTCGCTGCATGAATCACCTTCGGATATTCCGATTATGCTGCCCATGTTAAAGCGCGAGTTAATGTATCGCGTGCTCAAAGGGCCAGCCGGTAACCAGTTGCGTCAGTTTATGCTCTATGATACCAATGCCAACCGCATCAGTAAGGCCATTGAAATTATTCGCGACAATTTTGATTCGCCATTAAAAGTGAAATCCCTGGCTAACGCTGTGCACATGAGCGAGTCGTCGTTGTACAGCACGTTCAAAGCGGTAACCAGTATGTCACCGCTGCAATACCAGAAACACCTGCGCCTTAACGAAGCGCGCCGTTTGATGTTGCACGAAGGCATCGAAGCCGCCGCAGCAGGTTATAAAGTAGGTTATGAAAGTCCGTCACAGTTCAGCCGCGAATACAGCCGCTTGTTCGGTGCACCACCAATCACAGATATCAACCGGGTTAAAACGGCGCAAGCTGCCGCTTCCTGAATTATGTCAAATATAGACGAAGGGGCCCGGTAGGCTCCTTGTCCTAAATACCGCAACACACCGTTTGGGCGAGAACTATATTTACGGCCTGTTATGTGCTCAGCCGAATATCGATGCAAAAGGTAGGTTACATCCATGAGCAGCATTGATACATTATGCGTTATTTCATGCATAAAATTCATATTCAATGTTAGAACGAATCCACCTTGCCATCCTTCATGCCATCGAAAAACAGGGCACCCTCACACAGGCTGCCGATTCCCTGCACCTGAGCCAATCCGCACTGAGTCATAGCATTAAAAAGCTGGAACAGCAGATGGACACGCCACTTTGGGAAAAAGACGGTCGCCGGTTGCGCCTTACCCGGGCAGGGTTTGAAGTGCTCAGGTTGGCAAAACGCGTATTGCCTCAATTTGAGCATACGGAATTGCTGGTGTCGCAAATTGCAAGGGGCGAACGGGGTATGTTGCGCATTGGCATGGAATGTCACCCTTGTTACCAGTGGCTGTTAAAGGTGGTGTCGCCCTTTCTCGAAACATGGCCGGATGTGGATATTGATGTAAAACAGGCTTTTCAGTTTGGGGGCATGGCAGCGCTATTCGAGTACGAAATAGATATGCTGGTAACGCCTGATCCGCTGTTTAAACCGGGCGTAACCTTCACTGCTGTTTTTGGTTATGAACACCGTCTGGTGGTTGCCCGTTCCCATCCCCTTGCTCAGCAAGCGTTCGTGAAGCCGGAACAACTGCAACATGAAGTGCTTATCACCTACCCGGTTGAACCCCAGCGTTTGGATATTTTCAGTCAATTTTTAACGCCTGCGGGCTGCACGGTAAAACAACACAAAACCATTGAAACTACAGAAATCATGCTGCAAATGGTGGCTGCCGGCCGCTGTGTGTGTGCGCTACCCGGATGGCTGGTTGAAGAGTATGCCAACCGACTTCCCATCACCAGTCTGGCCATTGGCGAAAGTGGCATTCATAAGCACATCTATTTAGGGGTCCGCGAGGTCGACCATACCATTCCTTATGTTCAGGATTTTATTCGCCACGCCAACGCCACCGACAACAGCTAAATGCTCAAACAATAAGCAGTTAAATCAATGTGTTGAACTTATCTCGTTTTTTTACCTCTATTTGACCCGACCGGGTGTACGCTCAGGTCGGATTGTGAATTTACAAGGAATAAAAAATGAAAAAGTACATTGGATTGATTATCGGCAGCCTGCTCTCGGCGTCCGTTATGGCAGAAACCCCCTCCTATAATTTTGTGCAGGCTGGCTACGTGAATGCAGATTATGCGGATCTGCAGCCCTTCGATCTGGTCGGTTTTGAATTTCAAGGCAGCGTTGAACTTACTGACTCAATATTTACAACGGGCCGTTTTCGCATGGTGGACGACACCATTTCATCTTACACACTGGAAGAAACCAACTGGCAGGTAGGCGTTGGTTACCAAATGCCGTATGGCGAGAATACCGTATTTGATGTGCGTTTGAACTATGGAGATATCGCATTTGATTTCTCTATTCCCCAAGGCGATTTTGAAGACTCTGCCAGTCATTACAGCGTGTCTTCGCACGCACGCCACAAGCTCACCGATGACATAGAGGTTTACGCTGGGCTGGAATGGCAAAAATGGAAAAAGGGCTCTGACCAAAAAGCGTATCGTTTGGGCAGCCTGTACAATTTTAACGAGCTGGCGGTAGGTTTGGAGTATGTAAAATACTCTGACTCCAGTGCATATACGTTATTTGCCCGCTACAATTTTTAGTTGCTCTCGAAGGCCGGTCGTTCACCCGCCCGGCTGGCAATGCTTACAAACATAAATGCGCCGATTGCCACGCTCCATTCTAACAATAGGCGTCTCACACACCCGGCACGGCTGGGTATCACGATTAAATACCATCAAGCGGCTGGCCTCATAGGGCAGCTTGTGATTTTTGGCATACCGATAGAATGCATCTGGGACGGTGTATCCCGCCGTTTTATAGGCGCGTTGAGTAACCTCAATTGATACGCAAGCCAGTGCCTTAAGCAGTTCTGCCGTCAAATCCTTAGGCCGCAAATCCGGATGCACGCCGGCGAAAAACAGGATTTCACTGCGAAGGTAATTGCCGATACCCGCCAGAAATGCCTGATCAAGATACAAACTGGCCAGCTTTCGTCCTTGAAAGCGCGTCATCATCAACCGTTCGGTAATCTCTTCCACAGAGGGTGAATCATTCAGCACGTCGGGTCCGAGTTTAACTAAAAAGGGATGCGATTGGATTTCGGCGGTCGGCCACACACTGATGTCTGAAGCGCTGTACAACAGTGCTGCGCCTTTGGCAGTGTGCAGGCCAAATCGAAGCTGGCGATTAGTGTTCGGGTATTCGCCGTTCTTTCTGACGTACCACAGGCCATACAGTTGATTATGAGAATACACCGTCAAACCAATATCAAAATGAATCAGCATGGCTTTGCCCCGACTCTCTACATTTATAACTGTGCTGCCGGTAAATTCCTGGCGATGTGATTGAATGGCAGAGTGCCCTGCATCAACGTGGGTTACTGTTGCGTCGATTAACACCTGCGCAAGCTTATCGCGGCTTCTGCGTATTTCCGGACCTTCTGGCATGTTATTTCCTTTTTAACGGTTGTTACTGATAAAGCGAGCATTTGGATGATACCACCAGCGACATTGTTACCCAGCTTCGGTAATTTTTATAAATCATATGAAAATTCAACACGTTGCAGAATGGCTACAGATCGCCTTTTTTGTCAAAATTGCGCGCAAAAAAACAACAACCATGAAAAAAATTCCAGTTTTTACCCTCCAATCAGGCAGATAATGATTGGCACACGACTTGAAATATCTCTTGTAACCAAACGTGCTATTCCGGCTGCCTTTTACTCCGGAAGCCAATCATTAACAAGAGGAATCGTGTTATGAAAAAACTGATCACTACACTAACCGCGTTAACCGCTGTAACGGCTTTTAATACTTACGCACAATCGCCAGATGAAAACCTGAATGAATCGGGCATTTATGTAGGTGGTAATTATGGCTACCTGCGCGTTGAAGGCGAAGACGAGTTTGATGACGACAAAGATGTATGGCAGGGCGTATTGGGTTACAAATTCAATTCCTACATTGCACTGGAAGGCTCGTACATCGACTTTGGTGACTACGGCAATAATGTAGCAGGTGCATCAACGGACGGTTACACCGCGGCGCTGAAAGGAATCATCCCTATTGTTGGTGGACTATCAGCTTACGCTAAGCTGGGTCAACTGTGGTCTGAAACCGATTATCGGTTAGCAGGCGCGACAACCACAAAAGACGACGAGAGTGTGTTTGTCGGTGCCGGTTTAAGTTTCGCGGTTACGCCGCAGTTTTTAATCAATGCCGAATATGTGGTGTATGACACGGAGCTGGACGCTGATCAGGTCGCTGACGACCTGGAAGATACCAATTTTGAAACGGATCTGAAGCAAGCCAGTATCGGGGTTGAATACCGCTTCTAAATGTTCCTCCCAAAGTATGAAGGAGGCAAACTGCCTCCTTCAGGTATTGCTTACTTAAAACGGCTCGCAACGACCGCAAACGCCTCCTGCCCGCGTTTGGCTTCGTCGTTAAGCGATTTTCTGTACCACTCATCAAACTGCTTTAGGGGCTTGGCTGAATTGAAGTAACGTATACCTTTAATTAGTAACGCTACGCCTGCAGTTGCGGCAAGTACTGGCCAACCAAAATCAATTTTACGATTGTACAAATCAAATCCCAAATAGACCAGGCCACCAACCCATAGCAAATGCCAAGTTCCTATTGAATGAGTATGAATTGCACTGTGGAATGCCGATGCTTTTAAAGCCTGAAAAGCATATTCTGGTGTTCGCTCAGTATCTTGATGCTGAACAATTAAAGAAGGCTGCCTATTACCATCCCAAGACTGCCCATATACGCTACCGGTTTCAATAATGTCATCCCCTTGTGTTTGTGAATCAGAATTCATTAACCATCCCAGACTCACTACCTGTCCGGTCTTTAATTTATCCAAATCCAAATCCACTAGCCGGAATTTACAGAGCTCGCCGTTAATGTCATATGCATCAATGTAATCATAATGTGTTGTAGTGTGTTTCACATCTACATCTTTTACATAACTATTACCATTGCGTGTGGTGCCCTTACGCTGAGTTACCTGGGTGGTGACTTCTTTATCCTTGTTGTGATCATCGATTATATAAGGCTGCCACTTCACAGATAAATGACATTTTTTACCTTTCTGCGTCACAGAGAAGAATTTTTCATGAGTCTCTGACGCAAATTTGGCGCCTAATTCTTTCAGTAAGCCCTGCCGAATTAGCTTAGCCTCAGCAGAACGTTTAATTTCCTGTGCGACCTCATCATTTACAGCATTAACCTGCGTTAACTGACTATCTTTTCCTGGAGCACCACATTGTGGACAGCTTGGTGACGAATCACTGATTTGCGAGTCACATTCCCAACATGCTACGAGTGCCATAAAACCTCCATATTATTTGCTTACACGAATTTTTTATTATTAAGTGTTGTAAAAGCCTGTTTATCTTTGCTGTGCGTTTTAGTCCTCCATGACAATGGCAATAATTTAAATTAACCTAACTACTATAAATAACAAGCAGTTACATGATATTTTTTCAATTTTATCGCAAATTAACATCGCCAACAAAGTCATTATCGGCGCAGTATTTGGGTATTTTAAACATTAAATTGGTGAGATTTTTAAGCCTGCCAGGCCCAATCGGGATGATTCAGCCCGAGATTTTGTACAAACAACTCGTAGTCGTGTTTGCCCATCGCACGTGCCACCGTTTTGAATTGTGACTTGGCCTTTATATTTTTTACCTGCAGCAGGTCAAGGCGTTTATCGGCATTTTCGTCAAACTGGTCCGCCAGAATGGCCTCGATCTTTTCACTGGTTTGCCAGTATTCCAGCACGTATCCAATCAGGCGGTTATAGATCCCCGGCATGCGTTTGTCTTCCATGGCTTTGGCCAATCCGGTTGTTGAGACTGCTTTTTGAAACGACGTAACGGTTTCGCCTTTGGCAACGTCATCAATGGCTTTGAGCACAGTTTGAATATCGCGTAATAATTTAATGTGCCCCGCCTGTCCGTATTCACTGGCGTGCAGTATTTCCAGATCAGCCAGCAGCATATCCAGGTTTATTAAATGACGTTGAAGGGTACCTATCATTGCGTGTTATAAGTTCTTCAGAAGCGTGAATCCGGTAAGCATATCATGAAGTTAACGTTTATCGTACGAATGATACGGCGTGGAAATGTAAAAAAGCCCGGGCGAACCCGGGCTACAAATGTGTCTTTGGAAACAGAAATCAGCTTAGTACAGCGCGTATGAGATGCTGAACTTCACACTGCGAGGCAGAATATAACGGCCGTTGGGTGCATCAGCGTTACGTGGGTCACCTTCCGTAATGCCTTGCTCGTCCGTTACGTTATCTACCGATAGTTGTAGTTTTAGTTTATCTGTTGGCTCCAACATGACACCAAAGTCCACTTTTTCATAACCAGGCAGAACAACGGTGTTTTCGTTGTTGCCAAAGCGGTCGTCAACGGCCGTTATTGTGGCATACACATTGGCGTACATCTCGCTCACCTCAAACTCGTAAGATGGCGTCATACGTACCTGCCAGCCAGGCTGACGTTGCGCTTCATTGCCCTGATTCGACGCGCTGGCGGTAATTTCTGTGTCCTGCACAGTGGCATTCAGATTCAGACTAAAGCCTGAGTCATGCTCATAATTACCATCCAGTTCAATACCCATTGCCTCGTTGGTCAGTATTTCCGCTGGTGCGCCGGGCTGACGAACAAAGGTGTCGCCTTTCACCCGGTTTGCAAACAACGTTGCAAAGAATTGCAATTCGTCATTCATATACTTGTAACCCACTTCGCCCTGAGTAACTTCTTTGATCAGCTCGTCGCCGCCGGTGTACGCACCCCAGTTATCACGGAAGTCGTCAAAGTAAGGCATTTTGTAACCGCGGTTTACGCGTACAAACACACCACTGAAGTCATCAAGTGCGTAGTTCGCACCGAACGTCCAGGACGTTTTGCTTTCGTCGTATTGAACGGCCTTAGTAACCACACCGTCCAAACCTTCGTCAACAGAGTAGTTAACTTCGTGCTGCTCGCGACGAATACCGGCGTCGATGATCAGGTTGTCAATACCGTAGTAAGACAGCGTGCCGTAAAAGGCAGTAGTTTGTGCGTCACCTGCAGAGTTGATGTCGTAGTTCCAGCCGCAGCCTTCCGGTGCTGTATTACAGTCGATCCCTGCTAGCATTTCACCGCCGGGTTGCAATACGTGATAGGCATGATTACCCAGGCTCCACCAGTCTTTGGCTTCTGTAGTAGCGGTATATAAACCAAAGGCGGTATCGAAGTTGTCCCAGCTCTTGGAAACGGCAACATCATTGGTAAAAGCAAAAATGTCTTTCAGTACTACCCAGCGGCCAATTTGCTGAATCGGCGTATTACCGCCATAAGTTGCGCCGGTTACGGCACCAGTTACTACTGCATCAGTAACGTCAGCAACCGTTGTTGCAGAACCATTAGGCACCAAACCAAAAGTATTGGCGTTGCCATCAGTAATGGAGAAGCGGTCAACCACACGCCAGCCGTCTGCTAAATTCAGCTTCAGACTTCCGCCGCTCACGTGGCCGTCCCAACCCCGGCCGTTAGCGAAATCGAAAGACTCTTCGGTATTGTCTGGCCCATAAGTAATGGTAGCCTGACGGTTCATCGGGCCAATTTGTGTATAACCCGCATCAATGCCGTCCACATTCAGTGGTGTCGGCAGGTACCAGGTGCCGTGATCGTCAGTTTGACGTGTGTACAGATTCAACTCGCCATTTTCGAAAACCTTGGTGAGGTTAATGGTGAATTGATTACCCTGCTCAGAGCGAAAACCCGCATCGCGGATCCCCGGAGAACTCTTTACGTAACCACCGATCATGTAATAAAGATCATCATCCAACGCACCGCTCAACACCAGGTCTACCCGGTTCAGCCCGTAATCTGACACCGTGTACTTAGCCAGCGCCTCAGTGCTCTCGCCGCCGCGTTTTAAACGGAAGTTGGTCGTTAACCCAGGCTGACCATTGCTCACTACCGGGTTTGGACCACCGCGTAACCCTTCCACCATTTCAATGGTTTCGTCGATACGAAATAGCTGCGTGTTTTCCAGGAACGACAGCGTTGGAGCCGGATACACAGGCGATCCCTGCAAAGATAAGGTTAAGAATGGTGCATCACCACCGCCGGGGAATCCGCGTACAAATACGTTTGCGCCCGACTCACCACCAGAGCTTTCAACCCAAATCCCTGGAATGGCTTTAAACAAATCAGCGGTAGATTTAGGCGCAAGTTTTTCAATGTCGCTGGCGTCGATATTCGTTACCGCAAAGCTGGCATCAATTTTTCTGATCCCCGCGCCACCCGGCGTACCACTAACAACGATGATTTCTGTGTCATCACCTGCTGACGGGGTGTTTTTGGCTTCTTGTGCAACCGCTGAATGCCCTGCAAAAGCAAAGGCAACCGCGCTGGCTAACACGCATTTTGAAAAACCTGTTTTCATGGTGTGCTCCTGAACGATAGTCAAAATTAGTTGTTAACCGCGACCAGTTATTTGGTTAATTTTTTGTCACAAAGTGCGGTATAGACGTCAAAATAGATCACAATGCAAACGTTTGCAATAATAAAATGCAAACGATTGCAATTAAGCATTTCCGGAATCGTAAACCATGGTGTACTCCTGCCAGACGCTCAGCATAAAAGCGCCAACGCTACGAGGAGTGCATGGTTTGGGGACTTCAGGGTGTCAATTTGCTCAATTCACGTTATAGTGAATAAAAAGGTATTTTGAGCATCCATACCATTGAAAACAGATAGCAAATTAACCCTGGCCAAGTTGGCCGAGCTGGCGGGCGTTTCCACCTCAACCGCATCCCGTGCGTTAAAAGACAATCCGTTAATTAAGGAAGAAACCAGAGCTCGCATTCAGGCGCTCGCCAGTGAACACAACTTTAGCGTAAACGCCGCTGCCAGTCGTTTGCGTACCCAAAAAACCCATGTAATTGCAGTGATCCTGAACCTGATCGATCACACAGAACAAAGCGTATCGGACCCCTTTCTGCTAAAAATTGTGGGTGAATTGAATAAAGCACTGAACGCCGCCGGTTATGAAATGCTGTTGTCGAACTCGTTTATGGCCAGCGATGATTGGGCCAGCTATTTTGTGTCCAGCCAGCGGGCTGATGGCATCATTGTGGTTGGTCAGGGAAAAAGTACCGTTAAAATAGACAAGGCTGCAGAGGCACAGGTCCCTATTGTAGTGTGGGGAGAGCCCCATACGCCGGCCAACTATCCTATCATTGGGGGCGACAACTACGCTGGTGGCTACATGGCCACCAAACACCTGATTGAGCGCGGTAGTAAACACATTCTTTTTCTGGGCGATCCCGGTCACGCAGAGATGGAACAACGCCATAAAGGCTATGTAAACGCGCATCGCGATGCAGGGTTAACCGTCGATCCGTCATTTACCAAACCCATTGATATTACCTCTACTGCCGCTCATGCGTGTATTAATGACGCAATTAAACAGCATGGTCTGTACTTCGACGGCTTAATTTGCGTAAGCGACATGGTGGCATTTGGTGCCATAAAAGCATTGAAGGAACGCTATGTCGGTATTCCTGGCGATGTGAAAATTGTCGGCTATGATGACATTATGCTTGCTGAACTTATGCATCCGGCGCTCACAACCGTACATCAGAATGTGACGATGGCAGCACACCTGATGGTGGAACAACTGCTGTGTCAGGTGAATCAACAACCCGTATCATCTCAAGTGGTTGAAACCTATTTGGTTAAGAGATTGTCCAGCTAGTTATATACCAGTAAACAATGGTGAATCTTAGTAACACGAAATGCAAACGTTTGCATTTTTGTATTGCTAAGGCTAGACTTCGCCAAAATGTATTAACAGAGTATTTACAGATGCCGCGATTTCTTGTGTTTGCCGCCATTGCTGCGAGTTACTTTTTGTTTGCCATTCTGCTGAACAGCGTAGGCACTGTGATCCTGCAATCTATCAACAGTTTCGATATATCCAAGCCCGATGCCAGTACACTGGAAGGCTTTAAGGATTTATCCATTGCCTTTGTCTCTTTTCTTGTCGCCTCGTTTATTCCCAGAGTGGGCTACAAGGCGGCATTACTCACCGGTTTATTTTTAGTTACACTCGCTTGCGCTGCTACCCCATCCATACCCGATTTCTGGATGATAAAACTGCTATTTGCATGCGTAGGTACCAGCTTTGCGCTGGTTAAAGTGTCGGTGTACGCGATTATTGGCCAGCTTGCCCCTGACACTCGTGCCCACTCATCGATCATGAATGTGGTAGAAGGCATTTTTATGCTGGGTGTATTGAGTGGCTATTGGGTGTTTGCCGCCTTTATCGATCATCAAAACCCCAGCGATCTGGGCTGGTTGAACGTGTACTACCCCTTAGCCGCACTAGGTGGATTGGTTGCACTAATAGTATGGCTGGCGCCGATTGAAAAGCCCGCCCTTCCACCGCTAAAAGCGGGAGCGTGGCAAGACTTTATTACTACCCTGAAACTAACGTATCAGCCGCTGGTACTCATCTTTGTGATTTCGGTATTTTTATACGTTCTCATAGAACAGGGGATCGGTTCCTGGTTACCCACATTTAACCGCGAAGTGATTGGTTTACCCGTGAATATCAGTATTCAGCTTACCAGTGTATTTGCCATTGCACTGGCAGTAGGACGCTTATCTGCGGGCGCCGTGCTTCGCAAACTCCACTGGTATCCTTTTTTAAACGGCTGTCTCATCGCCATGGCAATACTGATTTGCGTAAGCCTGCCGTTAGCCCAACCAGTACAAGAAAACAGTGTGCAAGGCCTGTTAGACATTCCATTGGCAGGTTACCTTTTCCCGTTAATTGGCCTGCTGATGGCGCCTATCTATCCGGTGTTAAATTCTGTCATGCTTAGCTCTCTGCCCAAGCACCAGCATGCGCCTATGACTGGGCTAATAGTGGTATTTTCCGCATTGGGTGGCACCACTGGCTCAATTATCACGGGTAGTGTATTTGCCGCATTCAGTGGGCAGGTTGCCTTCTATCTCGCACTGGTGCCGTTATCCGGCTTATTGTTGGCGCTGTTTCAATTCCATCGCGCAACTCAACGTTTCTCTCAGGTTTAGAGGTTTTTCATGTCGAGCCCCGCTACCCCAAACCGTCATTGGCAAGAAGTCATGGCGTTTTTCGATAGCCCGTTGTTTATTGACGTACAATGCGCCGGGATATTCCCAGACAGCAAGACATTTGCTGATGCTACCCCGATTAAACCGATTGCTACTATTCTTTCGGACTATCTGGCATTGCGAGCGCAGCCCGACTTTTCATTGATTGAGTTTGTGAGTGCTAACTTTACACTTCCTACGTCAGTCAATATGAAACTAGGCGGCGACACACCCTCATGTATAAGCGACTACATTGTGCGTATGTGGGACGTGCTAACCAAACCGGCTGATGCCGGCAATGACTATAGCCTGATTTCGCTTCCCCACCCTTACATTGTGCCGGGTGGAAGATTCCGTGAAATTTACTATTGGGATACGTTTTTCTCAGCGCTGGGATTGGCGCACAGCGGTAAAACAGAACTTGTACATCATCTGATCAAAAACTTTCTATATATTCAATCTGAGCTTGGCTGCATACCCAACGGCAACAGGCTGTATTACGCAACGCGCAGTCAGCCCCCGGTACTGGCGTTAATGAGTCGGTTTGCCAACAATGCCGATAACCAGCTACAGGCCGATTTATGTGCAGGTCTCGAGCACGAGTACCGCTTTTGGATGCAGCAAGAGACAGGTGCTAACGGTGAAGCGACCCTTCGCACGGTACAAATAGACAATGGGACTATACTGAATCGCTATTTTGATACCAGCACAACTCCCAGACCAGAAAGCTATCGCGAAGACAGCCACTTAGCAGAAGATTTTTCTGACCAAGACAAAGGGTTATTCTTCCAGCATATTCGCGCCGCATGCGAGTCAGGTTGGGACTTCAGTTCGCGCTGGTTAAGCGATCCACAGTCGCTATCGACAATCCGAACCTGCGACATCATTCCGGTAGACTTAAATTGTTTGCTGTACCAGCTGGAACGAACCTTAGCGAACAACACTACGGGCGATGTTGCGATTCAATACAGTCGCTCAGCTCAAATCCGGGCTGAAGCCATACACCAGTATTGCTGGTCGGCTTCACGTGGTTATTTTATGGACTATCACTTTCCCTCCAGGCAACAAACCAGCGTACTGTCGCTTGCTGGCGTCATGCCATTGTTTGTCGGCATCGCCACAGCGGAGCAAGCCAGACAGGTTGCCGACATGCTTTATGCCCGCTTTCTCTGCGAGGGTGGACTCGTTACTACAGTGAACACCACCAGCCAGCAATGGGATTCACCCAATGGCTGGGCACCGCTCCAGTGGTTCGCCGTAAAGGGGCTGATGCAGTATGGCTATAACGATCTTGCTCAGCTTATCATGCAGCGTTGGAATTCTCTTATGGCAGCGCACTTTGCTTCACATGGCGTAATCCTGGAAAAGTATAATGTAGTGAATCCCGCCAGCGCAGTCGGCGGCGGCGAGTATGAAGTGCAATTGGGATTTGGCTGGTCCAATGGGGTTTATCAGGATTTCGAATGCATGATGAATAGTCAGTCACAATGTAAATAAAATGAAAATAAATTGTACTAATGCATTTGAATAAGAAAGATAAAAAGCCGGTTTTTTGCCGGTTTTTCTGTTTCAGAAAACACGTAATAAATTAGCCAAAAAATCACACAACTAATTGAATTAAATTAACTTGCACTCTGATTTGGTTTTTCCAATCAACTGAATCTGATTTTTTAATTATCTAAATTCCCTTTCCTCATTAACAATTATTCCTGTTTACAACTACTCTTGTTTACAACACGGGTTTTATCCCGAACGAGGAGAGCATATATGAAAATGAAAAAAACGTTATCACTGGCGGCGGCAATTGCCATTGCCTTATCACCAGTGGTGTTCACTGCCTCAGCTCACGCTGAAGCAGAGCCAAAAACCAACAAATTCTGGTGGCCGGATCAACTCGACCTCAGCCAATTGCGCGCCCACGGCATTGAATCTAACCCATACGGCGAAAAATTTGATTACGCCGCTGAGTTCAATTCACTGGATCTGAAAGCGGTTAAAGAAGACATCCGCGCCGTGCTTACCCAATCTCAAGACTGGTGGCCAGCAGACTACGGCCATTATGGTCCGTTTTTCATTCGTATGGCCTGGCATGCAGCCGGTACCTACCGTGTACATGATGGCCGCGGTGGTGCAGGCGGTGGCCAACAGCGTTTCGATCCGCTGAACAGCTGGCCGGATAACGCCAACCTGGATAAAGCCCGTCGCCTGTTGTGGCCGGTTAAATCCAAGTATGGCCGCAAGATCTCCTGGGCTGACCTGATGGCGCTTACCGGTAACGTAGCACTGGAAGACATGGGTTTTAAAACTTTCGGTTATGCCGGTGGTCGTGAAGATGACTGGGAACCAGACTACGTTTACTGGGGCCCGGAAGGCAAAATGCTGACCGACGAGCGTCGCGACAAGTTTGGTAAACTGAAAGGCCCACTGGCGGCAGTTGAGATGGGTTTGATCTACGTAAACCCAGTTGGTCCGCACGGTAACCCGGATCCATTACTGGCAGCAAAAGACATTCGCATGTCGTTTGGCCGCATGGCAATGAACGACGAAGAAATTGTGGCGCTGATTGCCGGTGGTCACACTTTTGGTAAAGCACACGGTGCCAAGAAACCGGAAGAATGTGTTGGTGCAGAGCCAGCAGCGGGTGCCATTGAAGACCAGGGCTTCGGCTGGAAGAACAAATGCGGCAAAGGCCACTCAGAAGACACAGTAACCAGTGGTTTAGAAGGTGCCTGGACAGTGACACCTACCCAGTGGACAACTAACTACCTGGACAACCTGTTCAGCTTTAACTGGGTGAAAACCACCAGCCCGGCTGGCGCAATTCAGTGGGAGCCTGATACAGACGCAGCGGCGAACATGGTACCTGACGCTCATGACGCTACTAAGCGACACAAGCCAATTATGTTTACCACTGACATCGCGATGAAAGAAGATCCGGCATTCCGCGCCATTGCAGAACGCTTCCGTGAAGACCCGGCTCAATTCGAACTGGCATTTGCCAAAGCCTGGTTCAAACTGAATCACCGCGACTTAGGCCCGCGTGCGCGCTACCTGGGCAGCGAAGTACCGGCAGAAGAATTGGTATGGCAGGATCCGATTCCGGCGGTAGACCATAAACTGGTTACCGATAAAGACGTAGCCAAGCTCAAAAAAGCAATTCTGGATACCGGCTTAAGCGTTCAGGAACTGGTTCGCGTAGCCTGGGCCTCTGCCGCTAGCTTCCGTGGTACAGATATGCGCGGTGGTGCGAACGGCGCACGTGTTCGCCTTGCGCCTCAGAACGGTTGGGAAGTAAACAACCCGGCTGAGCTGGATAAAGTATTATTGGCACTGGATAAAGTGAAGAATGACTTTAACCGCAAGGCTGGTAAAAAACGTATTTCTACAGCAGACATTATTGTTCTGGCGGGTGCGGCAGCAATTGAAAAAGCAGCCAAAGACGCAGGTCACAACGTGAAAGTACCGTTTGTACCAGGCCGTATGGATGCCTCTCAGGAAATGACAGATGTAGAATCGTTTGCTGTACTTGAGCCAGTAGCTGATGCATTCCGCAACTACTATGCACCGGAGAAGAACTACTTATCTCCTGCAGAAGCGCTGGTTGAACGTGCCGATCTGCTGAACCTGTCGGTACCTGAAATGACCGCACTTCTGGGTGGTTTGCGCTCGCTGGATGCCAACTATCAGGGCGTGCAGCACGGTGTATTCACCAGCAAACCTGGTACATTGAGCAACGACTTCTTCACCAACCTGTTAGACATGGGTACAGTGTGGAGCAAAACCGACCAGGAAGGCGTTTACGAGGGTCGCGATCGCAGCACTGGCGAAGTGAAGTGGACCGCAACACCAGTAGATCTGATCTTCGGCTCTAACACCGAATTGCGTGCCATTGCAGAAGTGTATGCCGCTGGCGACGCCAAAGAGAAGTTCATCAATGACTTCGTGGCAGCCTGGGCTAAAGTCATGCAAAACGACCGCTTTGATCTGAAATAAATCGGGCTTGTGATGCTAAAAGGCGGCGCATTATGCGCCGCCTTTTTTAATTAGGCAGGGTTTGCTTTACACCAGCTGCTACAAGTATTTGTCGCATTTGGCTTTCGGTTACCGAGCTCGGGCATAAGCCCTGACTAATCAGATCACTGCGCACTGAGGCAGGATCACAGCGAGAGTCAATTCTGGTATTGCGCTGAACATAACGCACCAATTGTTTTTGCAGTTCCCGGGTTAAACAAGACATACATACCTCTACTTCTCTGTTTGTCTCACATCAATAAGCACATGCCATTGTGTACAAAAATTGTGCATATCCCGGACCATAATTTAAATAGCGTTATCTATTAATGGCTTAATAAAATCACGTTTTTGACATTAGTGAATTGTGTCAATTATACCGACAACGACTAACCCAGCCATTGATTCAGCACCACATGAGTTTTAATTTTAATGATGTCATCTATGGTATCTATGTGCTCTCGGATCTCGTGCAAACGGCGCATAGTATCGGCCCGAATTAATACGATGAGGTCGCATTCTCCGGTAACCCCGTAGCACGACACCACTTCCGGTATCGCCCGGAAATAGGGGACAACATCGGCACATCTGGCCCGCTTATGCTGAATCTCCAGGTAGGCAGCCACTCCCTCTTTTTGCGACTCCGACAACATCACCTGATAACCGCGAATTACATTGGTTGACTCCAGTTTTTTTATGCGCTCGGTTACCGCTGAGCGCGACAACCCCACTTCATCAGCAATAGCTGACACGCTGGCGCGTGCGTTTTGTCTTAGCTGTGCGATAATTGCACGATCGAATTTATCCATAGCATTCCAACACTTTAACGGTAAATGTGCTTTATACCGTCATAATGACGGTAACAACCCGCTGAATGCAGGGCAATTAACACACAATGAAAAACAAAAAGCAGTATATTACGCAATATGGTTTTATGCATTGTAAAACCTGAGCTTTGGTTTTTGCTGGTCTGCCTCACAATAAAATATAAAAAACCAATTTAAAATCATAACGATAAAACACTAAAAACCACTGTACACATTTTGACACTTCACTGAAACAGGACATCGAACACCATTATGCAACACACCGCAAATAAAATCGGACGATGGCAAGGTGCAGGCCTGCTAACCACCACTTTGCTGGGTACCAGCGTATTTATCCTGCCACAAATGACCATTGAAACCGCCAGTGACTGGGCAATGTTAAGCTGGGTACTGCTCACCCTTGCTATTTTGCCGGTTGCCATGGTGTT
Source organism: Aestuariibacter sp. GS-14 (assembly GCF_006494365.1). Taxonomy (GTDB): domain Bacteria; phylum Pseudomonadota; class Gammaproteobacteria; order Enterobacterales; family Alteromonadaceae; genus Alteromonas; species Alteromonas mangrovi. Next base: position 27,630 of record NZ_VHIP01000019.1, on the reverse strand, counting down.
TGCTAAGTTATCGTCGCATTTTCCCCATGCCGGGGGCCCTGCGTATTTTGTTGAAAAGGCGTTTGGCAAATCAGCCGGCAGAACCATTGGATTGTTGTTTTTATTCGTCGTTCCCATAGGTGCGCCAGCTGCGATTATTATGACTTACTGGTTTATCGAAACTTTATTTGGACTATCACCAGAATGGGCTCTACCAGTGCAGTTTAGTATTATTGCGCTGTTGTTTTTACTGAATTACCGGGGCATTCAGTTTTCCGCTACGTTGCAACTTATGCTCACTCTGATCATCACCCTGGTGGTGATTGCGATGGTAGCAGGCAAATCATTTTTACCTGACATCATCACGACAGCGCAGTTTCAAGCGCCATTAAACTGGACGCCGGTGCTCGGGGCGATGGGCATTGCCTTCTGGAGCTTCCTGGGTATTGAAGCTATTTCTCATCTGGCTGAGGATTTTGCCGAGCCCAAGCGGGATCTGGTACCCGCTATTATGACTGGCACCCTGTTAGTTGGTGTGATTTATCTGGGTTGTACCTATTTACTCATTGATACGCCACAAACAGACACACTGAGTATGGTTAGCGTTTTCGACCAGTTATTTAGCAATGGTGGCGCCTATATCATCGGCGCATTGGGTGTGGCAGGTGGCCTGGCAACAGTTAATGTGTATACCGCCAGTTTATCCCGCCTGATTTGGAGTCTGAGCAACGACAATGTGTTGCCACGTTACTTTCAGCAATTGAACAATTACCGCGTTCCGCAACGCGCATTGCAATGCATATTGGTTGTAATGACAGCAACGCTGGTGATCACCCACTACAGTGCGCATGATCTGGAAGATCTGATTGGCTGGGTAAACGGCGTCTTTGTGCTGATCTACCTGGCGAGTATGCTGGCGGCCTTAAGGCTACTGTCTGCACGTCACCAGCCACTGGTTGCATTAAGCTGTATCTTTTGTGCCACCATTGCTGTTGGTTTAGGCACTAAAATGCTCTATGCCCTGGGCTTATTTACGATTTTTGCCCCGCTGCTGTGGTATCAACAACGGTACATTTTACCCAGACTCAAGCGCAGCGTGTAAAAACGCTGCAGTTCATTCAGCCATAGCCGATAGCGCCGGAATGTCGCCGCTGGTGATGGCGGGTAAGGCCGATGTTATTTTCTCAACCGGCCAATCCCACCAGCTCAGCTTTTCCAGCAGAGCGATAGTAGTATCGTCATAACGCATTTTTAAGACCTGGGCCGGGTTGCCTGCGACAACCGCATAAGCAGGTACATCTTTAGTGACCACCGATTTAGACGCCACAATGGCCCCGTTGCCAATGGTTACGCCAGGCATAATGGTGGCATCGTAGCCAATCCAAACATCGTTACCGATACGTGTGTCACCTTTATAGGGCAGCTCTCCCGGTTGAGGTGCAACTGACTCCCAACCATTGCCAAAAATATAAAACGGATAAGTACTTACACCATGCAGTGGATGATTGGCACCATTCATTATAAATGTGACCTTGTGCGCGATAGCGCAAAATTTGCCAATGATCAGTTTGTCGCCGATAAAATCGAAGTGATACAGCACGTTCTTTTCGAAATTACGCGCAAGCTCCGGATCATCTGCGTAGGTATAATCTCCCACAATGATATTGGGCGACTGAATGATATTCTTCAGAAATGTAACTTGCTCGGCCGCCGCAATGGGGGCCAGATGATTAGGGTTTGGTCCAATTGTCATAGTGCTTCCTCAATGTAAACAGAAGCAAACTGAGACCTAATCGTAAGCCCTTAAGGTTGCTTCCAGACTGCCAGGCGCGTTTGTTGGCGCTGATAAACTGCGCACATCAGCGTGTTTAAGCTGCCCTACGAATGTCCCTCGCCAGTGCCCTGCCTGTTGTTCTGATGCGGTCACTTCCTGAATGATTGCAATCATTTTTACAATGGCATCGGTAATCGCAAAATTGCTGTTTGTGGCAGCAATCACCAGACGTTTCATTTCTGGCTGAGTAATTTTCAGTGATTTCACTACTTTGCTGTCTTCCAGGTGGTACATGGCCGATGACGGTAAAATCATTAGCCCTTCACCCTGAATTACTTGCCTGAGTCCTGTCATTAACTGCCCTGAATAGGCTTTGTCGTGCTTTAATGCGACACCTGTTTCCCGCTCGTACTTATCGATCAATCTCCCCAGCGCATCTTTGGTACCCGGCGTAAGCAATTCGAACTGACTCAACTCCCAGAAACGAATGGTGTCCCTGGCTTTCAGTGAGGTGTAGTTATCGGAGGCTTCATTTACCCCAACCACCAGATACATAAATTCTTCTATTAGCGGATACACCGACATAAACCGGGGCTCCACTTCCTGCTCGTAGGTTAACGCAATGTCGATCTGGTTGCTTTGCAGCCATTCTTTGACCGCATAGGATGGGCCTGTGCTAATTTCCAATTTTAACTGCGGATACCATCTTGTTACCTGCGCAATCAGCGACATTGACAGCACATTACCAATCGATGGCAACATGCCCACGCGCACTTTGCCTTGCTGAACTGCCGCAAGCTGCTGCAATTCCATTTTGGCACTGTTGATATCGTCGATGAGTTTGCGGGCATGCTTTTCAAACAACTTACCTGCCGCAGTTAAACTCACCCCTTTAAAACTGCGATCAAACAACGCACTTCCCATTTCCCGCTCTAAATTGGCGAGTTGCTGGCTGATTGCCGGTTGGGCAATATCCAGTTCCCTCGCCGCAGCTGCAATACTTCCTGTTTGCACGGTTACAAGAAAATACTGAAGCTGTTTAGAATTCATAATGGTAAAGACTCTTCAAGTGTACTGCCTCAACTTGGTATACGAAATATGCGTTTTGTAACAAACCTTTTATATTTCAATATACTTCACTTTTCCTATTTGAATTCAGCAAGTTACATGCCACCACCTGGTCAGGTTTTGAGCCTAAATTGTTAAATTATTGTGGTGATGGAATTTATTATAAAATATTTTATTGTACCAACACCCCCTTAAACGCATGATTTCATTGATCAAAATATTGGGCTCAATATTTTCTTTATAACCCTCAATATTCTTTTTTCTTCCGATCTACCGTGCTCTTTTCTTAGTCTCATTACAGACGATGGCGCGTGTTGTCGTCCTCACTAAGCTCAAGAAATGTTTAAGTTTGGTGCTTACGCGTACCATTTTGGGGCAATTTTAGCCATTAGCGTGATTTCACGCCTTGCGCGCTTGCACCTTAAAAGATCATAGCAATATGGCAATTTAGGGAACACATGATGAAACTCAATAAATTACATGCAGCAGTACTGGCAGGTCTTGCCGGCTACTCACTTTCGATGACAGTGGCAACCTCTGCATTAGCAGAAGAAGCAGCTGAAGAGAACGTTGAAAAAATCGCGGTTGTGGGTGCTCGTGGTGCTCCCCGCTCGGTAACCAGCTCACCTGTTCCGGTAGACGTTTTGACTGCCGACGACATTAACGGCGTAGCTTCATCAGATATGAACGACATCATGATGACGCTGGTTCCCTCTTACACACTCAGCCGTCAGCCGATTTCTGATGGTGGTACCTTTATTCGTCCGGCGTCACTGCGTGGCCTGCCAACCGACAAAACACTGGTACTGGTAAACGGCAAACGTCGCCACCGTGCGGCATTGGTTCAAATCGGTGGCTCTGGTACACAGGGTCCTGATCTGGCAACGATTCCTGCTGCCGCGCTTGGCAGTGTTGAAGTACTGCGTGACGGCGCTGCCGCTCAATACGGTTCAGATGCGATCGCCGGGGTAATCAACTTCCAGCTCAAGAACAACGCCGAAGGCGGTTCACTGTCGCTGGATGCCGGCCAGTACTATGAAGGCGACGGCCAGCAATACACCATCAGCGGTAACAAAGGTTTCTCGCTGGGTGATGACGGCTTCCTGAGTGTTTCGGCAGAAATCACCGATTCAGAAGCCACTTACCGCAACGAACAGTACTGTGAAAGCTGGTTCTGTGTAGATGACCAGTCAGATGAGTACATTGCAGCTGCTGAAGCAATGGGTAAATCAGTTCACGGTACTGACGGCGCGGTTCAGCCATGGGGCCAACCGAACTACAGCGGTGCTAAGGTATTCCTGAACGCAGGTTATGCGCTGTCTGGTGAAATGGAGCTTTACAGCTTTGCTAACTACTCAGAAAGTGAAGGCGACGGTTCATTCTTCTATCGTTACCCAGGCAACGGCACGATCGAAGATCTGCGTGAAATTGACGGCACCATTTACTCACCACTGGAAAAATTCCCAGGCGGCTTTACTCCTCGCTTCTTCGGTGACATCACAGACTACTCTTTTGCCGCCGGTATCAAAGGAACCGCAGGTTCACTGGGTTATGACGTAAGTGGTCGTTACGGCTACAACGAAATTTCCTACACGCTGGCTAACACCATCAACCCGTCAATGGGTAGTGCATCGCCAACTAAATTCCACCCCGGAGACCTGAGCAACGACGAATTGCAATTCCAGGCTGATTTCACCTATGACCTGGCAGAGTATATTCTGGCATTTGGTGCCAGCTACATGGAAGAATCTTACGAGATTTCTCAGGGTGACGAAGCCTCTTATGCAGTAGGCCCACACTCAATCCCTGATCCATACGGTCTGTGTTCACGCGTAGACAACGGTTTTGGTTTAGCTACCGACGCCCAGGTTGCAACCGCTATTGCTAATGGTCTGGATTGTAGCGACTCAAGTGACCCGGTATATACCGCGGTTGGTGTAGGCTCTAACGGTTTCCCTGGCTATTCAGACGAATTCATCGGTACTTACGAGCGTGACTCTTATGCGGTTTATGCTGATATTTCTGGTGATTTAACTGAATCATTGTTTGCGCAGGCGGCGATCCGTTACGAAGATTACTCTGACTTTGGTTCAGAAGTGGTTTACAAGATTGCAGGTATTTACCAGTTAACCGAAGAAATCGCATTGCGTTCTTCTTACGGCACAGGTTTCCGCGCCCCAACTCCGGGTCAGCAAGGTACCACAAACGTATCTACCCGCTTACCAAACGGCTTCCCGGTTGCTACTGGTTTGTTCCCGGCCAACAGCGTTGTTGCACAGGCGCTTGGTGCAGACATCCTCAAGCCTGAAACCTCTACCAACTTTACGTTTGGTATGACCGCTGAGTATGACAGCCTGACCCTGACAATTGACTACTACCACATTCTGCTGGAAGACCGTGTTAACGCGATTTCAACTCTGGATGTATCAACTGATCCAACCTCAGGAAGCGCATACGACAACTACCTGGCACTTGAAGAGGCTGGTGTAGTAGGTGCAAACACTATCGGCGGTGTGTTCTTCTTCCAGAACGCATTTGATACCGTAACCGAAGGTGTGGACATCGTTGCTACCTACAGCATGGAATCTGAGTACGGTGACACCATGATCACGGCGTCATTCAACTACGGCACTAACGAATTCGACGGCGACCCGGGTGATCTGTTTAACGCAGAAGACCGTTTCGACTTCGAAAACGGCACACCAGAAACCCGTGGCGTATTCTCGGTTAAACACACAATGGATGACTTCTCCGTTACTGGTCGCGTGAGCTACTACGGTGGTTATGAAAACGCAGCAAGCAGCTCTCTGGCAGTAATCCAGGAATGGGATCCAGAGTACATGTTTGACTTAGAGGGCACTTACTTCATTAACGAAACACTGTCGGTGTCTCTGGGTGCGCGTAACCTGTTCGACAACTACCCTGATCCAGGTACTGATGCGATGGGTGAAACTTGCTGTGGTCGAATCTACCGCTCAGACTCTATCGTTGACTGGCAAGGTGGATACTACTACATGAAGCTGAACGCAACGTTCTAAGATGCGCTTCATTATGATGATCTAACCCGATTACGACCAGCCGAAAGGCTGGTCGTCTGTATCGGGTAACTCATCGCGATCCACGCGACAAACCGCCCAAAAAATTATACTTTCTACTTTATAAATATTACAAAAAATCGAATTTTTATTTAACAAGTGGAGCACTGTTGTTATGGAGATTGAACTCGTCTGGTTCGTCCTCACTTTGTGCGTTGCGGGCGCAGTCGCAGGCATTACATCCGGCCTTTTTGGCAATGGCGGAGGTTTTGTCGTCGTACCTGCCCTTCTCGCAGTTTTTCCTTTTTTCACCCCAGCCTCTGATGAGTTAGTGAAAGTTGCAATCGGGACCTCCCTGGCCTCCATTGTGATTTCCAGTGCTCGTTCAGTCCTTGCACACAAGAAACGTGGTGCAGTGGATTTTGAGATGCTCAAGTCCTGGTTTATCTGGATTGTACTTGGCGTGCTGAGCGGTGTGGTCATTGCCAACCACACCAGCAGTGGTGGATTAACTATCGTATTTGCAGCAGGTGTATTGCTGTATTCGATTTACTTTTTATTCCCGGATTATGTGGTTCGTCCGGGTATGTCTTTCTCTATGCCTACCGGTCCTGGGAAAGCCATTCTGGCCTTTGTAATTGGTGGATTTTCAGCCTTGCTGGGGATCGGTGGGGGCACCCCTACGGTGATTACTATGGTCATGTGCCGACGCACAATTCAACAGGCTGTTGCTACCGCAGCAGGTGTTGGTGTGCTCATCGGCCTGCCTGGCGCAATTGGATTTTTATTCATGAAGAACGCCAGTCCCGAAACCATGCCATTGGGCACTGTTGGGTACATTAATTTACCTGCACTGGTGGCCATTAGCGTGGGATCAATTATGACTGCGCCGATTGGAGCTTCGATGGCGCATAGTTTCAGCGAAAAAATGCTAAAGCGCTTGTTTGGCGTTTATCTGGTAATAGTGTCCATTGCCATGTTTAGTAAAGCATTATAACCGGCCACACTCAATTTAGAGGAACAACACATGACATATAACCCATCAAGAAGACTATTTCTGGGCGGTTCATTAGCTGCCTCAGCGGCAGGCGCGGCAGGTATTATTACCCCCGCCGGTCTGGCATCGGCGAAAACCATGCAGGCGCCTAACATTATGTATGGACCAACGCCTGGCGTTGCTAAACTTAACGCCAACGAAAACCCTTACGGCCCAAGCGATCTGGCATTGAAAGCCATTGCCGAGGCCAGTAAAGACGGCGGCGCTTATTATGCGTATCGCGCTGCGATGTACCTGCGTGACATGCTGGCAGAATCAAATGGTTTGAAACCAGAAAACGTGTCAATTACCGCGGGATCCAGCTTAATTCTGGCTTTCGCCGCTTTTGCAGCCACCAGCAAAGGCAAGATCCTGGGCCCGGATTTATTCTGGGATACCACGTCAATGGCGCCAATCCGTCAGGGTGGCCCGGAGATCGTTCGCGTGCCCAATACCGCAGCACTGGATATTGATCTTGATGCACTTTATAACGCGATCACGCCTGAGATCGCCATGGTACACGTGTGTAATCCAAATAACCCAACCGGCAAAATTCTGGATCCGGTGAAGCTTCGCGAGTTCTGTATCAAGGCATCCAAGAAAACGCTGGTACTGGTTGATGAGGCCTACAACGAACTAATCGAAGATGGTCCTAAACACTCCATGATCCCGCTGATCAACGAAGGTCACAACATCATTGTTGCCCGCACCTTCTCTAAAATCTACGGGTTGGCTGGTATGCGTGTTGGCTACATGCTGGGCAGCGAAGAAAACATGGAGTTTATCAACAAGTATGGTCTGGGTGGATACTCAATCAACCAGGCTGGCTTAGCCGCAGCCATTGCCAGCTACAATGATGAAGCCTTTAAAACCTTCTCCCGCGACAAAGTGAAAGAAGGCCGTGAGATCATTATGTCGGCCGTAAAAGCCAATGGCCTGACTGCGCTGCCTTCTACCACCAACTTCGTATTTGTAAACCTGGGTGACGACGGTGATGCCAATGCGTTCCGCAAAGCCATGGAGCAGCAGGACGTATTGATTCGCGGTCAGTACCGTACTTATCAACAATGGTCACGCGTCAGTACCGGCCGTATCGAAGATGTTAAGAAATACGCCGCAGCAATGCCAAAAGCACTGGATGAAATGTACAAATTAATGAAAGCCTAACGGCATTCGAACGAGTCCCTTGGACAGTACAAGACGACAGGAAGTCAAAGGCCGCATCACGCGGCCTTTTTTATTGCACATTCATGTCATTTAGCACAAAAGCTCCATGTCAGACTTGCCGCAATTCACTGGGTGTCAAGCCTGTCCAGCGTTTTACCGCACGCCTGAAGTTCGTAATGTCGGTAAAGGCCATCTTCAGTGCACTTTGCTCGTTATTCAGCTTTTGTACTTGTAAGTAAAAGATAGCCTGTTGCCGGCGAATACTGTCGTGCAGTTCAGTAAAACTGGTGTGATGTTCGGCCAATTTTCGCTTCAGCGAAGACGAACTCAATGCCAATTGGCTCGCAGCCTCGGGGAGCGTAAGTGCAGCATTTGCGTTAAGCAATGACCTGACGTTATCGAGTAACCCCATTCGGTAAATGCGTTGCCGCAAAAGGCGATGACGAGCATAAGCATTGAGCATCGAACTGGCCTGTAAACAGGGTACACGCAACGCGGATTTTTCTATTCTGATCGCAAACATCGGCTGGTTAAATTTAAGTCTGAAACCAAGATGCGCTTCGTACTCCTGAATATGCCGGGGTCGTCCGAATGGAAAGTCAAAATGGAACGGCAGGCGCTTCCCGGTACACAGTTTAGCCAGCGCCACCAGCGCTGCACAATAAGCTTCAACCATAAAAACAAATTGCTTACCGCTGCCCATAGCATCCTGGAGCAGATAATACTCGTTCACATCATCCTGATAGCGTTGCGCCGACACAAACGGACTAACAAGGGTTTGCAGTACTGGCAAAGCCCTGATGCATTGCCCAAAATGTCGGGCATGCAGGAAATACGGCAGCACATCATGCATGTGTCCTGTTACCAACTGTTGCCCAAAACGAAACGAGACATCATAGCCTTTTGCGTATTGCTGTGCGTTAGCGGCGAGTTTTTGAATTTGCCGGCAACTTAAAGCGTTGTTACTCACCAGATCGTCGGCGAAGATCCCCGTGCCGCGCAATATCTTATACTCCGGTGCCCCACGGGCGACGGCGACAGAGACTAAGCTGGCCGCAATCTGACGCCCTGGCAACACCTTGTCGTTAAGCGTAAGCAGCGGTGCAAACCCTGAACCTGAGCACAAGCGATGCATCATACTTTCACTTCTGACAAGCAAACCATTTTGCGCACTTGCTTACGCCACCTGCTGAGACGTTTCGTCTAATTGCCGGTTTAATCCTGACATCAACTCAGACAGGGTACCCTGGTGCTGTAACCGCGCGCAGGCACTGCGAACCGAATGGAAAATTGCGGTTGTTTGCCCGCCACTTTTGAACGCGACGTTGCGAATGCTTCGCTCTAGTTGGCTAGCCAATTCGCGGGCTTCAGTTAATCCGGTATCCGGTAACAGGATCACAAATCGGTCGCCAGCGTAACGACAGGCCAGATCCACAGCACGTAAATTCATCACGATAAGCTGGGAAATTTCACGCAAAAAGCGATCACCTTCCTGATGACCATAACGCAGGTTAAACTCAGAAAAATCATTGATGTCTAATACGACTACAGAAGCGTCAAGGCCCTGCTCCTGTAAAGCGGTTGCCCTGTCACGCCAGTAATCCGCACGGTACAATTGCGTGATTACATCAATTTGCTCGTGGCTGCGATACCAAAGTTCTCTGCGCTGCAACTGCCTGTTTAGCGCCAGTTGCTCCTGATGCCAGAGGTACAACGCATAACTCATCACGATCATGCCCACGGCTGCCGGAATAGATTCCACCAGGCTTAACCAGGTTGCCGCATTACTGTAATGCATAAACTCATCGATCACGTCTAACAGTGCGGAAAAGCTGAACAAAGACAGCCCGATTGCCAATAATGACGTAACTTGCCCCGGGGGTCTGCTCATCATCACAGCCAGGATCCAACATAAGGTTAGCAAGCACACACTTCCCTCGCCCACCACATCCAGCCATTCAACGCTGCTGATAGGCTTAAGTTCGCCATGCAGTGAACACAGGGCAACAGCCAGGGTTAATATCACCAGTTCAAAGGCAAGCAGCCCCTGGTGTCGAAACAATAAACTGAAGTTCATTCGGTAGTTCCTACTTTCTGCAGTAACAATAAAACACGTACCACAGCGTAAATGCTATTGCACAAATCACAGGGGTCATTCTGGCTCACAAATATGACATTACTGTGATATCGAGGGGCTCAGCAACGGTTAAAAAAGCGAGTAGCTATTAATAATCAATAATTTAGAAGGGGGTCATTTGGGCTCATTGTTTTTGGAATTCAGCCAAATTGATAGGATTTTTAGCTGTTATCGCCAAAACATCTCGGTGTGTTTCACAGAACTGTCATTTTTGATTTCTACCTTAGCCACAGCACGCATTCATACACACCAACCCATGCATGAGGTTGGTGTTTAACACTTCATCAATGAGAACGCACATGACTATGAGAATTTCACAGATCGCGGTTGCAGTGGGAACACTCTTTGCGGCCACAGCTTCGGTTGCCGCGGATAACGCTGGCCTTATCGGTCAACTTACCAACGTTCAGCAGGACCGTGTTTTTGCCGGCGCAAAAATCGAAATAAAAGAGCTTGATAAAGTAACGTATTCCCGCCGGGACGGTACCTTTCGGTTTTCCAACCTGCCGGAGGGTAATTACACACTGGTAGTGACTTACTTGGGCACCAAGCCCGTTACTCAGGCTGTGTCACTTGTTGCAGGGGAAAACATGGTCCCGGCGATCACACTGGAAGCCAAAGACGACGCACTCGAAGAAGTGATGGTACGCGGGCAACGCAGTGGACAAGCCAGTGCAATTAACCAACAACGTATGGCCGACAACATCAAGTCGATTGTATCGGCGGATGCAATTGGTCAGTTCCCGGATCAAAACGCAGCGGAATCGTTGCAACGCCTGCCGGGCTTATCCATAGAGCGGGACCAGGGCGAAGGCCGGTTTGTAGGCATACGCGGTATCGATCCTAACCTGAATAACGTAACGATTAACGGCTTGAACATTCCTTCTCCCGAAGCCGGTGTGCGGTCTGTTGCACTGGACGTTATCCCATCAGAGCTGATTCAAACCCTGGAAGTGTCTAAATCGGTTACTGCGGATATGGACGCCGATGCCATCGGTGGTGCCATTGAAGTAAAAAGTGTCAGTGCGTTCGACCGCAAAGGCCAAACGGCCACCCTAAGCGCACAAGTGAGCCAAAACCAATTGCGCGACGAACTGAGCCCCAAAGCCTCGGCAACCTACACTAACCTGTGGGATGACACTTTTGGTGTTGCCGCTGCACTGAGTTACTTTGAACGCGACTTTGGATCAGACAATATTGAATCCAATGCCGACGATGAAATCGAGCAACGCCACTACACCATAACCCGCGAGCGCTTGGGCGCAGCGTTAAACCTGGACTATCGCCCCGATTTTAACAACCAGTATTACCTGCGCACCCTGTTCAGTGAATTCTCAGACACTGAATACCGCCAGCGCAATACCTTTGTGCTCGACGGCGAAGACTCAGAAGTTGAGCGCGATTCTAAAGACCGCTATGAATCACAATCTATTTTTACCGCCGCACTGGGCGGTGAACACAGCCGCGGCGAGTGGTTTTTTGACTATCAGGCAGGCTATGCGAAATCTGACGAAGATGAGCCTAATGCGCTGTATTTTACGCTGGTAACAGAAAACAGCAGCGTGGATGGCGACCTGATGCGCCAGATTCCCTCTCTGTCCTACAATGCAGATGTGAATGATCTCAGCACCTACGAGCTGGACGAAATCAGTTTTGAAGACAACTACACTCAGGATACTGAGCACAGTATTCAGGCGAACATCACACGTTCATTCGCCAATGATCCTTACCTGAGCGAACTGAAAGCCGGTTTCAAGCTGCGTCAGCGCAGTAAAAAGGTCGACAGCAATATTTACATTTACGACGGCGATTTTGACGGCGTAGACCCAACTCAGTTTGCCGCCGGTGAGCCCGATTGGGGACTGGGCAACTTCGGCCCGGGCCTGAATCGCTCAACACTGCGCAGTTACTTTAATCAACACCGCAGCGCACTGGAATTGGCTGAGCTGGACTCAGAACTTGAGTCTAACGGAGCATCATATAACACCAACGAAGATATCTTCGCGGCGTATTTCATGGGTACCTTCGACATTGAGCAGTGGCATATTGTGGCAGGTGTACGTTATGAAAACACGGATTTTGATACCGCAGGTATGCGCGTTGAACTGGTTGAAGACGAACAAAACGACGTAGAAGAAGTGGTAAATACCCCCTGGCAGGCTGATCGTTCATACGATTACTTCCTGCCCAGTATAAACGCAAAATACACCGTTTCAGACCAGTTGATCCTGCGTGCCGCGTTTACTCAAACCATTTCTCGTCCGCGCTTTGAAGAATCAGCGGCTTATCAGATTATTGAAAGTAAAACGGAAGAAGACGACGGTGAATTTGTTACCGAACGCGAAGCGGAAGTAGGCAATCCCTCTCTGTTGCCCTACGAAGCAACTAACTACGACTTGTCTGTGGAATACTACCCAGGCGACATCGGCGTGTTGTCTGCGGGCTTATTCTATAAGCAAATCGACAATTTCGTAATCTACGCCAATGTTGCAGGCACCAGTGGCTGGGAAGGCTTTGATGAAGTGATTCAGCCACTTAATGGCGAAAGTGCAGACCTACTGGGCCTGGAGCTGTCCTGGGTGAAAGCGTTCGACAATGGATTATTATTGTCGGCCAACGGCACCTTCTCTGACTCGGATGCGACGACATTACTGGACGGCGAGCGCTATAAAACCAGTTTGCCCAACCAGTCAGACACCGTAGGTAACCTGACCGTGGGATACGAGGCCAACAATTTCAGCCTGCGATTAACTATGGCTTACAAGAGCAAAAACCTGGAAGAGATCGATGGTGACATGATCCGCATGGAAGACGCTCACCAACAGTTCGATTTTACCGGCAAGTACTTCGTAAACGAAGATGTCACTGTGTATTTCAATGCCATCAACATAAATAACGAACCGTACTACCACTATTTTGATCAGCGCAATCAAAACGCGCAGTTTGAAGAATATGGCCGCACCTTTGAACTGGGCTTTAACTGGCAGTTATAAGCCACAGCACAGTGTGGGCGTACTCAATAAAACGTGCGCCCACACTCCGTTTTAACTGTCCGGCTTACGGGCTCGGGCCCGGCCGGACAGCAACACAGCAACACCTAAGGTAAAAAATGAAAATACAGGTTTTATGGGGCGTAGCATGTTTAGCGTTTTCCGCAGCCTCCCTGGCAACAGATGTCTATAACGAAGCGTATTATCAGCAACACACTATTGCCACCGCACATCAACAAGTAGCAGACAAAAGCTGGAATTGGCTGGTCGTGGGCGATTGGGGACGCAATGGCCATTTTGCCCAGCGTGACGTTGCCCGCTGGATGGACATCGCTGCCTACCAGTTTGACGCCGACATGATAGTCTCAACCGGCGACAACTTTTACGACAACGGCATTGCCTCGATAGACGATCCCTTCTGGCAAACCTCCTTTGAGCAGATCTATCACGGCCCGCATTTATTTAAAGACTGGTATGTCGTGCTTGGCAACCATGACTACCGCGGAAACTGGCAAGCACAAATTGAATACAGTGCCAAAAGCCGCCGCTGGAATATGCCTGCACAGTACTACAGCATGATGAAAACGCTGGAAGACGGTGCCACCGTTCACCTACTTTTTTTGGATACCAGCCCGCTGAATCCAGACTATCAGCACGATACCAAATACGCCGAAACACAAGAACAGGACGCCACCGCACAATTAACCTGGTTGCACCAGCAACTGGAGGAACACAAGGACGCCACCTGGACTTTTGTTATTGCGCATCACCCATTGTACTCAAGTGGTAAACGATACGGCAAAAATGACGCCATACGCTCAGTGCTGGAACCCCTGTTGGAACAATACAAGGTGGACGCTTACTTTGCCGGACACGAACACGACTTACAGCACAATCAACCGATGGGTAAACACATGGCCCATTTCGTTTCAGGCGCGGGGTCAGAAGTTCGTCCCACCGGCCAGCATGAATTTACCCGCTTCGCCGCGTCAAGCGCCGGTTTTGCGGCAGTCAGTATTAATGCCCGGGAAACACTCATTCAGTTTATTGATGATCACGGCAAGGTGATTTACCACTACTCGTTACAGCCGCACAAGGGAGTTACCCAATGAAATTAGCCTTATTAACGCTGACCTTTGGGTTGCTGCTCACCGGCTGCACAGTCACCGCCGAGACACCCGCTCTGGTAGAGCAGGCCAATCCAATTGTATTTAACGCGGTACCAGTGAAAGGTGAAAGCCTGTTACCGGTTGCCAATAATGTACTCGAGGGGTGGCTGGTAACCAGCGAACAAAGCGGCCTGACCTGGCTGACACCAGACTTTCAATCGCAACATCAATGGCAAGGTCATATTAGCCAGGCTGACTGGCGCTGGCTTAACAACGACACCCTGTTAATCGCGGCCCTGGACAATAACACCACAGCTTTGCACCTGCTGACTCTGGATACCCACACCGGCCAATTCACCTCACAATTGCAGGTGCCGTCAGACATTGCTGATCGCGAAACGGTTTGCCTGCAACAATCAGGCGAGCATTACTTTTTGTTTAGCACCGATGCCCGCGGATTGCTGACTCACTCGCTATTGCAGTTATCTCCGTCGAATTGGCAAATAGCAGATGTTCGCACCCTGATGATTGGGCCCAACATTTCCTCGTGTAGTGTGGCAGACGACACAGCAACGCTCTATCTGGCCGAAGAAGAAATAGGTATTTGGCAGTATGAAGCCGATTCTGAAGGCGAAAATGGACGAATACTGGATTACTTCCCTAACACGCCAGAGATTGAATCTGTTTCGGCACTGCCCGACGGGCGGTATTTCGCGGTGGCAACCAGTGAGCCGGTTATTCACCAACGAAGCGATAATAACACCGCATGGCCGGTTGAAGCACAGTGGGAACTCAAGAGTATCCGTGTTGCCTCTACGGAGCAGGGTCTAATCGCAGGCATCTACGATGAGGCAAGTAACACCCTGTTTTCGTTAGATTTACCGGGGGATCCCGTAACACGTGAAGTGGTTTCTCGCACCGACATGTTAACCGCAGATGCCCAAACCACGCCGGTGAACCGTTATGGCGATGCCGCCGATGATCCGGCGTTCTGGATAAATACTCAAGCGCCGGCAGACAGCCTCATCCTGGGTACCGACAAAAAATTTGGTCTCAACGTATATAGCCTTGATGGTACTTTGCAGCAAAGCTTACCGGTTGGCCGGGTAAATAATGTAGATGTACGACAAGGTATTGCCAGCGGCCACGACATGGTCGATATTGCCGTGGCAAGTAATCGATCATCGCAGTCGCTGTCTGTTTTCTCGATTAATCAACAAGGTTCGGTAGCCTTGCTGGACAATCTGCCCACCAGATTGTCGGACGTGTATGGTTTGTGTACGGGTGTCATTAACAACAGATTGCAGGTTGTGGTTAACGATACGGATGGTCGATTTGAACACTATGCACTAACAATAGAAAACTCCCATGCAAGCGCGCAGCTTGTTAGCGAATTTACCCTGCCCAGCCAGCCAGAGGGCTGCGTGATAGACGATGCCACCAGCACTCTTTACTATGGCGAGGAATCAACGGGCATCTGGATGCGCCACCTGACAACTGTCGGCGCATCACCGGAGTTAATTGCAGGTACCAACGCGCAAGTACACGCTGATATCGAAGGAATGGACATCTATCGTTTTAACAATCAGCGTTACCTGATCGTGTCCAGTCAGGGCAACAGCCGATTTGCGGTTTACGCACTGGACGATAATCATCGCCTGCTCGGCACTTTTGGTATAGCAATTAACCATGTGGCAGGCATAGATGGCGTATCGGAAACAGACGGTCTAGCGGTGACTTCACACGCTTTAGGAGACGACTACCCCATGGGCATGCTGGTTGTGCAGGACGGGCGAAATGTCATGCCGGCCGCGCCGCAAAACTTCAAAATACTCAATGGCGAAAAACTCGTAGAATTTATACAACGTCATCAGTAGTCTAAACCTACCCCGGGGCGGATAATCCCGGGGTACTCCGCTTTTTCGTACTTTGAATCACCTCTTATTTCGCCTGATACTCAGGTATACAGGCTCATACATAACATGTGGCGGATTACCATAAAATAGCCAATAGTCACATTTGTCGCAATACATTGAGCCCGATGCCTGACAAGTTACTTGTGAGCAGTAAATTTTCATAATTACTCCAAGATCACTTGCAGGATTATGAAAATGACAAATACTTAGGTTAACGAATAGGCCCCGGAGTGCTGCATGAGTTTATCGGTACTGGTAGCAGATGATTCAAAGCTATCACGGCGAAGCGTAATACGCGCGCTTCCGCCAGAATTGGACGTTAACATAGAGGAAGCCTCAAACGGCAAAGAGGCTATAGACCTGCTGTCTGCACAGCCATTTCAGTTGTTGCTACTCGATTTAACCATGCCGGAAATTGATGGCGTTGGCGTGTTGGAGTTCCTGTCCAGTCAGCCACAGACGCCCAGCGTCATTGTGATCAGCGCCGATTTTCAGCCTGAAAAACAGCGCATTGTAATGTCGTTGGGTGCCAAGAAGTTTCTTCGCAAGCCACTCGACAAAGAAGAGCTGGCCATGACGCTTTTTGAGTTAGGTTATCTATGAACGATGCAATTGCTTTTAACGAAGACCAACGGGATGCCCTGCAAGAGCTTATGAACATTTCCATGGGCCAGGCTGCCAATAGCCTTGCCCACTTAATCGAAACCAAAATTGGCATATCGATTCCCAACATAACTGCCGTCACCCCGGAACAACTGTTTGATATGGTAAGGCACAATCAGGAAGCCTATTACACGCGCCAGTCATTTATGGGTAATATTCACGGCGAGGTAATGTCTATTCTGTCGCAGTCGGGACTTGCCGAAGTGGCCGAGTTAATGGAATACGAGCACCCCTTGTCTGAAAGCGACATTGAAGAAACCATTCTGGAACTTTGTAACATTCTGGCAGGCGCCTGTTTGTCGGGCCTGTCGGAGCAATTGGAACTCTCCACCAATTTGCAAATGCCCACCCTGTTTCACCCGGAAAAACACGATTTTAAACAACTTGGCTGGCAACACAGCCTGGTGATGGAAGTAAAATTCGATATTCAGATTTCGTCTTTCACTATGCGGGTAGTTTTTTGCCTGGACGACGCCTCTTTAAATACGCTCACTTCCACCATCGACGAGCTTTTGGGCTAGCGGGTCATGGACAACCCTTTGCTTAACAAACTCCCCATTGGGATTTGTTTAGTTGACGAAAATTACACTATCACTTATCTGAACGCGTTTTTTTTAGATCGCATGCCCCCTGACATTCGCGACAATGCACTGGGCAGAACCTTAGACGACGTGTTTCCCGAACAAATTAAGTTCCTCAAACGACGAATTAAGTCGGTTTTCGTTTTAAAACATCCGAGCTTTAGCTATTGGGAACAACGACCGCATATTTTCCCATTCAAAAGCAGCCGTCCGATTACCGGTGAAGAAACGCAAATGGTGCAAAATATGGAGATTGTGCCGCATAAAGACCCCGACACAGACAAGCTATGCGCCTGTATTTTAATTCAGGATGTCACCGCGCAGGCCAGCTACTTTAAAGCACAGGCGCAATTAGCCGAGGAGCTCAAAGCGGAACACGAGGCCCAACGCAAACTGATCCGCAAACTGGATCGCGCACAAGCGCAACTGATCCAGGCAGAGAAAATGGCTTCTACCGGACAATTGGCTGCCGGTATCGCCCATGAAATTAATAATCCCATGGGATTCATCACAGCCAACATGAATACGCTTGAGCAATACATTAAGCACCTGTTACACGCCTGTGAAACCAGTCGCCAATTAATTGATGCCCACTCCGACGGCGAGTTAAAGCGTGCGTTTGACAAAATACTACAAACCAATCACGTGGACCTGGTAAGCGACGATATTGCGCCACTGATTGAAGAATCGAAAGATGGCCTGAAACGGGTTAGGGAAATTGTATCGACGTTACGTTCATTTGCCGAAGACACACAAACGGGTTGGGGATTGTTAAATCTGGATGAAACGGCCAAACAGTTAGTACAGCTGATTGGCGTACAATACAAAGCCCCCACCTACAAGGTGCAATGTGAGCCCGCAAACTTAAAATGGTACTGCGAATCATCCAGCCTTAAACAAGCGCTTACCAATGTGCTGATGAATGCCGCTCAGTCGATTAGTGATAAAGGGTTGGTCATGCTGTCTTTTGTACAACGCGGTCAAATGCTGCACATTAAAATTCTGGACACTGGTTGCGGCATAAATGAAAAACACCTTGGCCGAATCTTTGAACCTTTTTTCACTACTCGCCCGGAAGGTCAAGGGCAAGGGCTGGGTTTATCGGTTGCCTACACCGTGGTAGAAAATCACAAAGGTAAAATGGTGGCGAACAGCAAACCCGGCAAAGGAACGGTTATCGAAATTTTATTGCCTGCGTTATCTGAACAGCAGGCAGATCTTATTTCTTCCGATCCTGCATCCAGTAAACATCCTGAATCGTTATAACCCTGTAGTACGTCTGATTTTTATGCACAGGATGTGTGGAATTCGATCTACAAACAACGCTATTGATGATTATTAAGAACGCTTACGCAAGCACAACAAGAGGCTGTTATGGAGCAAGAAACACTTTTTCCGCTACTATGCGGAACAGCACAAGGCTGCAGAGAAGACTTTGCCGAACTGTATAAAGCGGCCAGTCCACAGGTATTTGCCGTGGTCCTCAAATTACTCAGGCACAGAGAACTCGCCGAAGAGGCAACACAGGACGCATTTATAAAAGTCTGGCATAACGCAGCAAGCTATCAGATGGCCCGAGGAACCGTACTGACCTGGATAATCAGTATCGCCAGATACCGTGCGCTCGACATGCTCCGATATCAACGCATACGCAAAACAGATGATACTGAGCCGGATAGCATGGCTTCAGATGACGACAATCATTTTGAACTGGAGGCGAAGCTCTCACACCCAAAGCTTGAGGGCTGCCTTGACGAACTGGATACTCAACAGCGGCAAGCCATTCACCTGGCTTATTTTAACGGACTATCACACCTGGAAGTAGTTGAACATTTATCATCACCTCTGGGCACCATTAAAAGCTGGATCCGCAGAGGCCTGGTAAGCTTACAGAGGTGCCTGTCATTATGAACTACGCAAAAGACACACTGTGCAACGCATTAGCGGCAGAATATGTTCTGGGCACCCTGAAAGGTAAAGCCCGGCAACGTTACGAAACACTCATGATGGAAAACCAAACTATCAGGGAAACAACCTGGTTATGGGAGCAGCACCTCAACAGTATGGGTGAGGGCCTGAAACCGGTTACACCGCCACCGGCCGTGTGGACCAACATTCAGCAAAAATTGGGATGGATAGACAAACCCGATAATGTTGTACCACTTATAAAAGAAAAGCCATCGGGCAAATTCTGGCAGGTATTAGCGGGTCTGAGCACCGCGGCAGTGTTACTGCTTGTGTTACTGTTACCCTTTACCAAGCCAGTTGTAGAGCCAGAGATAACCAGTGTGGCAGTGGTCACCGATCAGGCTCATCAGCCTCTATGGTTAATTGAACTGTCGGATACACACATTTTCACCCGGGCAACCAGTAATTTGCTGCCTCAGGTGAATAAGGACTACGAATTATGGATGGTACCCAGTGACGGTACCGCACCGATATCACTCGGTTTGCTACCCAAAAACGGTGACATTCAGTTAATCAGACCGCCTCAATTAGTGTTAGCCGGAGTATCCGCGCTGGCGGTTAGTCTTGAGCCACTTGGTGGTTCGCCCAACGGTTCGCCTACCGAAGTACTCTATATCTCACCACTTACCAAAGTGTAATTTCACGCGGGCTTTCAAAGCCGGAAGCCCGCGTATTTCCCCGAAAAATCGCCCCCATAAAAATATTTTTATAATTTCGCAACATTGCTGCATCCACTTCGCATCCCTCAGTCGTACGGTTTAATAAGAGAAGTTGACTACGTACTTTCACCTATACACAGCTGTTAACTTCTTCATGGAACTCACGACAACACTCACCCACATGGGGAATTGATATGAATAAAATAAGCTTGCCAATACTACTAAGCAGTCTGGCGATAACATCGCTTGCTAACGCATCCAGTCACCGTGAGGCGCCGAACATTGCGCGTTCGCCTGCCCTGGACAGCACTGACTTTTATGCCTTTAACAGTTATGAAGATGGCCGTGAGGGGTTTGTTACGCTCATCGCAAACTACATTCCGCTGCAGGACGCCTACGGCGGTCCTAACTATTTTGCAATGGATCCTGCCGCGGTTTACGCCATCCACATTGATAACGATGGGGATGCCGTGGAAGACATTACCTTTACCTGGCAATTTACATCTAACCTGGCTGCCAATAACGAAGGTATTGCACTGAATATTGGCCCTGCCGATAATCAGCGAACAGTGAAGGTACCGCTTAAGAATGTGGGTGCGATTAGCGCCGATGACATGAGTGCGTCAAACTTCTCAGAGTCCTACAACTTCACCATGATTGAAGGTGCGATGCGCACCGGCACCAAAACGATGCTGAGCGCAGATGGCAGCATGGGCTTTGCCAAGCCGCTGGATTATATTGGCAACAAAACCTTTAGTTCAGCACAGGAGTATGCGCGATACGCAAACAAATTTGTGTACAGTGTTGCCGTTCCTGGCTGTGAAATGCCAGCAAAAGTATTCGTAGGCCAACGCAAGGATCCCTTCGTTGTAAACCTTGGAAAAACCTTCGACCTGGTTAACTACGTGCCCGTTGAAGGCGACAGTGCACCGGGCGCCAATGATGCTGGCGGCTTTCCAGGTGGCATTACGCAAGATACCAGCAATGATGACCTCGCAGACAAAAATGTAACCAGCATTGCCCTTGAGATTCACGCCAGTTGTATCACCGGTGACGGTAACGGCACCATAGGTACCTGGACCACTGCCAGCTTACCGCAGGCGCGCATTCTGAATCCCAACGCTACATTCAGTAAGCCGGATGTGCAGCAAGGACCACTGACTCAGGTTTCTCGTTTAGGCAACCCACTGGTTAATGAGTTAGTTATTGGCATTGGCGACAAAGATCTGTTCTCGACAGCGCATCCAAAAGATGATGGACAGTTTGCCGACTATGTTACGCACCCCGCTCTGCCAGAGCTGCTTAATATCTTATTCAAGGATGCGGTGAATACTACGCTGGGCGCAAATCTGGATACACTGGCGCCCACCAATATTCCCAGAATAGACTTGGTAACGGCTTTCCTGACCGGCTTCCCGGGCGTAAACCAACTGGCCACCGTTACGCCATCGGAAATGCTACGTTTAAATACCGCTATTCCGGCAACCCCTGCAGAAGCGCAGTCATGGGCTGGTGTGGCAGGCGATGACCTTGCTGGATTCCCAAATGGTCGCCGCCCGGGTGATGACGTGGTGGATATTGCACTTCGGGTTGTAATGGGGCGCTTGTGTTACCCCATTCCGGTTAACGGCGTTGATACCGATTTGGGGTTGTGTGCCCCTGAAGATGCCAATGTTGG
The DNA here is from genome assembly GCF_006494365.1 of Aestuariibacter sp. GS-14. GTDB lineage: Bacteria > Pseudomonadota > Gammaproteobacteria > Enterobacterales > Alteromonadaceae > Alteromonas > Alteromonas mangrovi. Next base: position 5,870 of record NZ_VHIP01000019.1, on the reverse strand, counting down.
TAACGTCCCCTTTACAGATGGCGCCCCGTTGGATGCCTCAATGATGGACAGCAGCTTCCCGTATCTGGCTACACCACTGCCAGGTTCAGAATAAAGGAGATAACTATGCGTAGATATCAGTATGCTTTGCTGGCTGTCGCCATAGCGCTGACCGGATGTTCAGGCTCATCAGACAACGACAACGTAGCCAAAGACACCAACCGGGCACCTGTTGCAGGTACGCTTGTATTAACCACTCAAGCTGAAGTGACTATTAACGATCAGCTTAATGCAACCGACCCCGATGGCGACTCGCTAACCTATCAGTTGGTCAGCAGCCCAATGTACGGCGAACTTTCGCTATCTGCTACCGGTGCATTTACCTATACACCGCAAGCTGAATACACCGGCAGCGACAGCTTTAGTTACAGCGTTTCTGACGGCACCGCATTTGCGGTGACCGGGTTTGTTGATATTACCGTTGAAGCGCTCGAAGTATCGTTTAACGACTCAGTTCGAAACATATTTTCGCTGAATTCAACAGACGAACCGGTAAGCGTGAATGGTCGGGCCTATGTTGAGGATGCCAATAATCCTGGCAACTTTGATGATCTGATACAAGACTAACCAACGGGCCAGGGATGGCCTCTACCAGGTGGATTTATGAAGAACAAGCTTGCTATTCCATTTTCACTGCTAGGCAGCTTTACTGCCTTGTGTATAACCATTATTGCGGCCTTTATTTTGGCCATCGGTACTGCGTTCGCTCATGTTCATGAACATGACGACACTAACAACACCGCACAGACAATCTACAGCCCCCGGCAAATTGAACAATTGCTGGATAACAGCACACGCCCAGACTTCGATGCCAGACAGCTAACGCCGGTATTAGACTATTTGGAACATATCGCTGCAGAAACAGCACTATCAGCAAAACAGAGAATGTTCTATGCCAGGCTATTGCAACACGAACATCGGTTTGCTGAAGCGCAGGTACAGTTAAATTTACTACTCGAAACAAACCCACTGAACAGTCAGGCAAGATTACTGCTTGCCAACGTCGCCTTGAATCAGGGTAATGCTGAAATAGCCGTTCAGCTTTGCGAGCGATTAGTTGGGCAAACTGATCTGATTGTGGCGACTACCTGTCTGCTGGAAGCTCGCATGCAACAATCCCCATCGACAGAACACTATAAGCAACTGGTTAACCTGACTCGCTTTAGTGCTCGCGCTCCTATCAATGTTCAAACCTGGCTCAATGAGGTGCTGGCTGATATGGCACTGTATGCTGAACAACCGTCCCAAGCTATCACGCATTGCGAGGAAACCGATTTTAAAAATTGGCCTGTAAGTACCTGGGCTAGCTGGTCTAAAGCAAAAATAGCACTGGGTGAAGGCCAGGATATTCTTACCCGTCTATCCCCTTATATTGAAAACATCGCTGTACCTAACGACAGTATGTTGCTTTATTTGGCATTGGCTGAACAACAGGTGGGCACCACTGATAAGTGGATTAAAAAAATGGCGCAGCGCGTTCAGTTGCGGGAGCTGCACAATGATACGACCCATGCGGCAGAGGTGGCCTTGTATTACCTGCACCTGGCAGAACAGCCAGAACAGGCACTAACCTGGGCAACCCTGAACTGGGAGAACGCAAAATCGCTGAATGACAGGCTATTATTGGAGCAAGCGAAGTCTGCTAATCGGTTGATTGCTAGTCGTTAAACGGCCGCATCAACATGCCCTGAACCGGAGCAATCTCACTCACAGCGCTGATACAGATATACGCCAGCGTTTGATTCAGTTCGCACTAAGCGGGAGGCATACATCAGGTAGTTAAGATGTGAAAGACACTCAGCCACCGCAAAAAACATATGTCGCCCGGTTAACGGGCGTTTGTACATAACAGGCAAGCATTCCACTAAGCTACGCGGCGTTTCACAAAAGGTTTCCAGCGCATCCAGTTGAGCCTGATGGTGCTGGCGAAGTTCAACGGCTCTGTGAGGTAAACCAATATAAGGCACATTATGTGAGGGCAAAACCAAGGTATCAGCGGGCATTTCAGCCAGAGCGGAAAGGCTCGTAAAATACTCAGCCAATGGATTCGCCTCTGGTTCCTGACTGTATACACCAATGTTAGGAGAGATCTGGGGCAGAATTTGATCACCACCAATAAGCAGCTTTTGTTCGCAGTTATACAAACACACATGCTCTGGCGAATGACCAGCAAACGTCATGATCAGCCAGGATTTGCCCGCGACCTGCAACGTTTCACCGTGTTTTAATCGTTGGAAAGCAAGAGGCAATGGCTCCACACCTTCGGTATACGACTCCCGGGGTTTAACATGCTGATCAATAATGGATTGCTCAACGCCCGCTCGCTGAAAATAGCGCTTATCGGTGTTGAGATCAGCGCCAGGGTTAGGACCAAAAATACTGCGAGCGGCAAAATATTCCAGCGCACTCATATACAAAGGCACATCAAACTCACGACATAACCACCCGACCAGGCCGCAATGATCCGGGTGCATGTGTGTAACAACCACAGCTAATAATGGTTTATTGAATTGCTCAAAACAGGCCTGCCAAATTGCTTTACTCCGGCGACTGCTTAGTCCGGTATCCACCACAACGATTCCATTCGTGTCTTCCAACACATAAAGGTTGATGTGGTCGAGTTCGAACGGCAGTGGCATGCGCAACCACCAAAGGCCCTCATTCAGTAGAGTCCACTCGCCGGATGCCGGTGTTGGATGTGAAGTTAGCGTTATCATTGGTGTACCGTGTTACACTGTCGGGCAAGCAGTATAGCATTGAGAACCTGGTCAGCAGCCACCGAGACTATTTATTTCGCTAATGATTATCGCTAACTTTCCCGTATACCTTTACACCAAACTTCGCGACCGGAAGACTGCCGAATGACTCGTCAGGTAACAACAGGACAAGGCGTCATCCTGACTGCCCGTACCCTGTTCCAGGGTAAACATGAGCTTATTGAGTTATGGTTGGCAACCGAAAACGGACCGATAAAATTACTCAGCCCGATTGAATCATCAGTGTGCTTTGTGACGCAAAAAGACAGTGGCGCGCTGGCAGCAATAGCCGCGTCACTTGGCGTATCAGTGAACATATCTTCTATAGCCCTTAACACATTTGGCCATGAACAGGTAGCCAGCGTAAAACTCAGTCAAAGCAGACTGTTACAGCAATTGCGTAAGTTGGCGGCAGAGAAAGGAATAACGCTTTACGAAGCGGATATTAAAACACCGGATCGCTACCTGATGGAACGATTCGTTACGCTGGGCGTAAACTATCGTGGATATGCCACCTCACACAGTCATGTGGTTGAAGACGTAAAAATAATACCTGCGCAGTATCGCTGCCCGCTTCACGTCATGTCTATAGATATTGAATGCGACGAGCGCGGAAACCTATTTTCCATTGGACTGGCGTCTGATAAATGCAATCGGGTGCTAATGATTGGCAATCCGGTTAGCGAGCCAGTTGACGAGCCAGTTTGCGAACAGTTCTCTCAGCCACACACTCTGCCAACTCAAGGAAATAACGGCCGTTTTGAGTATGTTTGGTGCACACACGAAACAGATTTATTGAACACCTTTATTCAAACTGTGCAGCATGAAGATCCCGATATTTTTCTGGGTTGGAATGTAAAACAATTCGACTTTCCGGTACTGCAAGCAGCGGCTCAACGCTGTGGCGTGTTACTCACAGTAGGACGGGAAAATACCGCCCTGGATTTGCGCACCTTCGAGGACAACCGGGCTTATGTGGACATTCCTGGCAGAGTGATTGTAGATGGAATTGAAGGGCTGAAAACCATGACCTATCAGTTCGACAGTTATTCCCTCGACAATGTTGCCACGCAACTTCTGGGCAAACAAAAGCTCATAGATGATCCCGATAAACTCGGCACCATTAAGCGCCTGTTTCGGGAAGACAAAGCCAGCCTTGCCGAATACAACTTTGAAGATTGCCAGTTAGTACTGGAAATTGCCGACAAAGTGAATCTTATCGACTTTCTTATTCTTCGAAGTGAATTAACCGGCATGCGCATCGGTCGTCCTGGTGGTTCCGTAGCGTCGTTTGTTAACTTATATTTACCTAAGCTGCATCGCGCAGGTTATGTGTCGCCAAACCGCCCACTACATGGAGGCTTAGCAAGTCCCGGCGGTTATGTAATGAACTCGAAACCTGGCCTGTACAGACATGTGTTAGTGCTGGATTTTAAAAGTCTGTACCCGTCTATTATCCGTACTTTCAAAATCGATCCATTGGGATTGGTAGAAGGACTAAAACATCCGGATAACGCGATAACCGGCTTTAAAGGTGCAATGTTTCACCGGGAAAAACACTTCCTGCCAGACATTATCAGTAGTTTGTGGCGCCAACGGGATGAAGCCAAGCGCCAAAAAGACGCGGCGCGTTCTCAGGCTATCAAAATTTTAATGAACTCATTTTATGGCGTGTTAGGCAGTGGTGGATGTCCATTTTATGATCCTCGCCTTGCCAGTTCTATCACTTTGCGCGGCCATGAAATCATGCAAACCACTGCGAAGTGGATTCAGGAATACGGCTACGACGTAATTTACGGCGATACAGACTCGACGTTTGTGCATTTGGCCCAATGTCAGAATGAAGAAGAAGCCAATGCCATCGGCAAACGTTTGCAGGACGACATTAATTTGCGATGGCGGAACAAAATTGAGGAAGAACACCGTTTACAGTGCGCGCTGGAAATTGAATTCGAAACGCACTTTAGCACGTTTTTTATGCCAACAATCCGAGGCTCTGAGGCCGGTAGTAAGAAACGCTATGCCGGTGTTACTCATAAAAATGGCAAAGAACAGCTCATTTTCAAAGGACTGGAAAACGTACGCTCAGACTGGACGCAACTGGCTAAAACATTTCAGGAAAAACTGTACAGATTGATTTTCGCCGGAGAAACCGTTGCCGACTACATCAGCAGTACCGTTAATGCGATCCGAGACGCTAAATGTGATGAACAACTGGTTTATACCCGTCAGCTAAGAAAGCCATTATCGGAATACACAAAGTCAGTACCGCCTCACGTGAAAGCAGCGATCCAGGGCGACGAAAACAATCGCCGATCCGGTAAGCCACTTCAATATCAAAAGCGAACGGTTATCCATTACGTTATGACAACCGCAGGCCCGCAGGTAACTCAATACCAAACCCATCCACTGGACTATGACCATTATATAGAGAAACAAATCCGCCCCATCGCCGATAGTATATTACCCACTATTGGCGAAAGCTTTGATTCGATGGCGAGTCAGCAGATTGGGTTGTTTTGAGAATCATTCAAAGAATTTACTTTGGATCCTCCATCCCAGCCGCTTTCAACATTCTGTCATCCCGGCCTGTACATCTGTCATCCCGCCCACACATCTGTCATCCCGGCCTTGAGCCGGGATCTACTCAAACAGGCTGTTTGGCTGCAACATGAAGTTTGACTGAGGTCCCGGATAAGTACTGCGCACTTTCCGGGAAGACGGGTGTATTTACTGATACATCTGACATTCCGGCCCGCACATCTGTCATCCCGGCGCGCACCTCTGTCATCCCGGCCTCGAGCCGGGATCTACTCAAACAGGTTGATTGGCTTCAACATGTGGATTGGCTGAGATCCCGGACAAGTGCTGCGCACTTTCCGGGAAGACAGGTGTGAGGTTTTGCACTTTGCGTGAAGACGATTCTTTTGCTTTGCACTTTTCAGGAAGCCCGTTGACTGGCAGAAACAAAAAAGGCCCACTCAATCGAGTGGGCCTGTCTTTTAATTGGGAGCCCCGTAGCCGGCGCGGGCGGTGTTCTACTGTTACATGGGGGCGGAGGTTGACCGAATGTCC
>NZ_VHIP01000018.1 GCF_006494365.1 Aestuariibacter sp. GS-14 | reverse complement strand
CCAGTCGCGCATCCATGCGCGCCGCTCTGGTCGCTGCGAATGTCCGCAGGACATTCGGTCAACCTCCGCCCCCATGTGAGAGTAGAACACCGCCCGCGCCGGCTACGGGGCTTCCAATTAAAAGGAAGGCCCACTCGATTGAGTGGGCCTTTTTTGTTTCTGCAAATCAACGGGCTTCCCGAAAAGCGCAGAGCAAAAGAATCGTCTTCACGCAAAGTGCAAAACCTCACACCTGTCTTCCCGGAAAGTGCGCAGCACTTGTCCGGGATCTCAGCCAATCCACATGTTGAAGCCAATCAACCTGGTTGAGTAGATCCCGGCTCGAGGCCGGGATGACAGATGTGCGGGCGGGATGTCAGATGAGCAAGCCCGGATGACAGATGTGCGGGCCGGAATGTCAGATGTATCAGTAAATACACCCGTCTTCCCGGAAAGTACGCAGCACTTGTCCGGGACCTCAGCCAAACTTCATATTGAAGCCAACCAACCTGTTTGAGTAGATCCCGGATCGAGGCCGGGATGACAGATGTGCGGGCCGGAATGTCAGATGTATCAGTAAATACACCCGTCTTCCCGGAAAGTACGCAGCACTTGTCCGGGACCTCAGCCAAACTTCATATTGAAGCCAAACAACCTGTTTGAGTAGATCCCGGCTCAAGGCCGGGATGACAGATGTGCGGTCAGGAATGTCAGATGTATCAGTAAACATACCCGTCTTCCCGGAAAGTGCGCAGCACTTGTCCGGGATCTCAACTAAACCATATATTGAATCCTAGCAACCTGTTTGAATGGTTTCCAGGCGATGAGGTGGGATGTTGATTGTATATAGACTCATGTATATAGGAAAAGGCAGATATGAATCTGATTAACCGGTATCACACCCTTTAGGAAGGCTTTGCAACGTAACTGAGCTTTGTTTGGCGCAAAAAAAAGCGGAATGTTTGAACATTCCGCTTTTTCAAAAGTTTTATTAAGTCAACTTATGCTTTGGTCATTTTGCGACGAGCAACCATACCAGCAAACGCTAACATCATAAGAGCCAGCGCAGGTGGAGCAGACGCTGCTACTGAAGGCGTAATGTAGCTGTTAATCCAACCTAAGTAAGACTCAAGTAGAATACCACCGAATACATCACCAAAAGCACCAGGTGCCCAACCGAAGTTAATACCGAAGGTGTTGATTGCTGCTAACCAGTATTTGTCGTTCAGAGCGTCATATATAAATGATGGGCCGCCTGAATCACCGCCGCCGATATTCGCTTCAAGACTTTCATCAAGAGTTGAGCTACATGCGTAACCGTTATCACATAGCCAGTCTACATTTTCATCGAAGAACGAATCATAACCGTCAAAGTCGGCATACCAAACTTCACCAGTACCAGTAAAGTTTGCTTCGTCGTCGCCGTCGATAAGGTCAACAATGTTCTGGCCAGTTAATTTTTCATCGAAAGTAGCATAACCTAATTCACCGATGTCACCAGATACATTTGGATCGTCATACTGGTTATAGTAACCCCAATAACCATCACCACGAGTACCATATCCAACCATGGTGAATGTATCACCATCTACACCATTATCCGTCGCCATTACAGAGTTAGCATAAAGGTCGTAAATTTCAACACCAGCTGGGATGTCTTCGGTAAGCGTAATTATCGCAACGTCATCGCCCACACAGCCCGATGTACCATCGCTACAAATGTTAAAACCATCGTAATCCGGGTGAATTACTACGTCTGACGCAAAACCAATGTTTCCTGATTGCCAGTAAGCACCGTCATTGTTAAACGCGATAGCGATTCCATTTGATGGATCGTTAAGATCCATAACGTTACCCTGACCATCAGCGTCAACACAGTGAGCGGCTGTAAGAATGTGGCGTGGAGATATCGCTGTACCGGTACATACATAGCTGTCGCCATTGATCACCGGGTTAATTGCTACTACACCTGTAAAGCGCGAGCTTGACACGTTTGCATCTGTTCTGGAAGCCAGTATGGCTGCCCAATCAAGCGAACCTGCGCTGTTGCCGGCAGAAATGTAAGGTGTTGGCGTAGCGCCCGTAGCACTGATGAGAGTATCATCAGCGATAGCTGGAGCTGTTGCAGCCATGGCCGCTAATGCCAAAGTCGCTAGAGTGTTATTGTATTTCTTCATTAATCAAATTCCCTTGGTGATTGTTAACTTATATTGTTAACTACTTTACAAAACCAAGAACTCTCAGATTTGCCACACGGTGTGTGATTTTCTAGTGTTCTGTTATAACTAAGCAAAAAGCGTGCCTTTCAATTAAATCAATGGTTTAGCTTAATGTTTGTAATCATATGTAAAATTATTTGACATATACGAAAGGTTTAAAAGGAGCAACTAAGTCGTTAGCGAGTCGGTTTACAACAGGTGCAACAACGTTAAAACTTGGTTAATCTAATTCAAAATAAAAATAACACCACCAACGGCGAAGAAAGGACATCATGAAGTATTTGAACATTATTACCGCACTCACTGTATCGGGACTATTGGTAAGTGGATGCAGTAAGCCGTCGCCAGAAGAATTACTTGCTGAAGCGAAGTTGCAGTTATCTCAGGGGCAGGATAAGCAAGCCATTATCACGTTGAAAAATGCGATTGTTGAGGATTCACGTCAACTTGAAGCCCGACTGCTGCTGGCGAAAATATATCTGTCAAACGGTGATGGGCTGAGTGCTGTAAAAGAACTTAAACGTTCATCTTCCCTGGGAGCTAAAGAACCTATCATAGCTGGGCTCATGGTGGAGGCGCTTTTTATGGCACAAGAGTTTCAGTCGTTAATTGATTACGTTGATGAACTCATGCCTGCCACCCGTGAAGCTCAACAATCTGAATTTCTCTTCTATCAGGCTTTCTCATATCTTGAACTTGGCAAGTTAGAAGCGGCGAAGCGTCTGATTCAACGCGCTCCAGCATTGCCTGATTCGGAATACTCGCTGGCTATCGAGTACATTTTTGCGCTGGTAAATGATGAGAAGGAGACGTTGGAAAAACTGGGTGAGCGGATAATCAGTGTAGATTCTGTGTTTGCTGATGCGCTGTGGCTGGTTGGTAAAGTGAGTTACATTCAAGCAGATTACGCGATGTCTGTACAAGCACTCTCCCGATTTGAACAGCAACGTCCACAATTTTTGCCTGCTGCCTTTTTGCTCGCCAAGGCACTTATGCAATCGGGTAATGTAGAAGGTGCTGGTCAAAAGGTTGACGTGTTGTTGGCTGCCAATCCAGATGAACCCGTAACAAACTTACTGGCTGCAACCCTGGCGTTTCAAACTAAAAAGTACGACAATGCTTTTGAGTACGCCACTAAAACTATTCAAATTTCAGGCAACAATGCGCAAAGTCAGTTAATAGCTGGATTGTCAGCATATTTTACAGGTGATATTGAATCTGCCTTTTACTATCTTGATCCTATTGAATCATTGTTATCTGAAGGGCATGTGGCCAAACGTGTTTACCTGGCAACCCTGGTAAAACTTCAGAAAACTGATAAAGCATTTAAATTTCTTTCAAGTGAAGACATGCAGGACGAGCACACGAGTGTGTTGCTGGATAGAACCGGACTTCAGTTGATTGTGAGTGGCGATGCTAATAGAGGCCAGCAACTTTTGGAAAAAAGCCGGTCACTCAATGAATTGGCCTCTGATGGCTATTACCAGGGTATTGCCAAATTACTTACTGGTGACGAAGACGGCCTGCAGATCTTAAAAAATCTGGTAACTGCAAATCCAAATGATTTATTTGCCAAATTGTCGATAGCCTCAGTGCTTATCTCTGAAGGACAATTTGAAGAAGCAGAACAATATCTTGCGGCCGTTGAGAATGCTGAATTTGCTACTGACCAGACTACGCAGGTTGCCTGGCAGTTAAAGGCTAAAATAGCCAGGGCTACTGGTACGCCAGATCAAGTCGCGACTGCTTATAAAAATATGTTAACCAGATTTCCTGCCAATGTAGAAGCCAATCTGTTTTTCGCTTTTGAAGCGCTAAAAAGTAATGATGGGCAGGCGGCAATGCCATTTGTAGAAAAGATTCTGTCCGATAACCCCGCTAACCAGCAGGCGGTATTATTTGGTGTAGCAGCATTACAGCAAATGGGCGAAACAGACAAGGTTTTACCATTACTACAGAAAGCGCGAACTAGCCAGCCAGACAATGAAACGTTGCAACTTATGTACGCAGAAACCCTTTATCGCCAGGGAAATGCAGCAAGTGCAATGACAGCATTGGATGCGATGTACGCCAACCTGAAAACACTGTCGAAGCGGTACTGGCAACTCAATGCTGAAGTCACAAAGCAGGTTAAATCCATTGATGCATATCTGGATGCCTTACGTCAGTGGGGAGAGGCTTACCCTGACGATATTGCTCCTCTCTATCGCTTAGCTGAATTCTTCCTGGCAGCCAGAGACTTCGACAAGGCTAAGACCTTAATTGATAAGGCTTTGAATATGGCGCCGGAAGACACCGCAATCCAGTTGCAATATGCAGACTGGCAAATTGAAACCCGACAATTAAACGAGGCGCGACTAACCTTAGCTGGCATGGAAGTAACCGACATCTTTGCAACTGCGAAACTGGGCCTGGAAGGCAAACTGGATTATTTTGCGGGCCGATATGATGCTGCGTTGCCCAAGGTCGCTCAGTTTTATGCCGATAAGCCCACCATTCAGTATGCAACGCTGATGCGGGCACTGCTTTTTAAATTGAATAGAAAAGAAGACGCGCGATCGCTGCTTAGTAAGCATTTGAGTGAAAATCCTGACCACAATGTTATTCGGATATTATTAGCCAATGATTTGTACGAAATTGATCCCCAGGCCGCGATTGATTTATTCGAAGCTTCGTTAACCTATTCTGCCGACAATGAAGTGGTATTGTATTCACTTGCAAGCCTGGCGCTGGAGCACGGTCAATATGACAAAGCGACTAACTATGCCGCTCAATTACTGGCACTGAATAAGGATAATTCAAAGTACCTGAACCTGAGTGGAAAAGCCTTGTTGAATACAGACGAGGACCGACTTGCTGTGAAACGCCTGAAGCAAGCGTTCGAACTGTCGAAAGAGAACGTTATTTACGCAATGGACTATGCAGAAGGGCTTTTAAAAACGGGCGATAAGCAAGCTGCTATTGAAGTTATCAATGGAATTGGTAAGCCGCTGCCAGCATTTCGAAATCGGCTTGATTCTCTGATAGCACAATCTCAAGATTAACTCATCTAAATGAGAGTACTCAGCGCGGGTACTCTCAGCTCGTCTATCCGCAAGATTATCGCTAAGTCTTAGAAACTTCGCACGAAAGAACTAAACAAATATTTAACATTTAGTAATAGAATTACGATAACTATTAGAACATGGTCTATAGTTAGCGTGATAACAATATAATCTTTCAGAAGAAGTCAAAAGCCGTGAAAAATTCAATTATTCAGTTATTTGTGGTGGCATTCATCCTGATAGTTTTAGGTGTTTTGGCCACGCCTTGGTGGGTTGTTGCCATTGTGGCTGCAATAGCAAGTGGAATGAGCAGTTATTTTCTCCAGGCCGCAGACACACCAGAACAAGCAGTGGTGCAACAGGAAGATAACCGCATGACAAGAACTGGCGAATTGATCAGTAATTCGGCCAGTAGAATAGCAATTGGCGGTGCTACGGTTTCTCATTTTCTGGATAAACTCTCTGCTATGTTTAAACAGCAGGTTGCCAGTGTGCAGGAAATCGCGTCCAGAATTGAACGCATTGAGAGCGGTAACCGGGAATTGATTGACTATGCAGGCCAGGCGGAGCAAACGATTCAGGTGTCTGATGAAAAAACGCAAAAGAGCCGGGCGTTGCTCGCGCAATTATTATCTCAACAAGTGACGTTGAGTCAGCAAATTAATGATTCTAAAGAAATGCTGATGAGCCTGAGAACCAGCGCCGAGTCAATCGGTAGTATCACGACCACGATTAATCAACTGGCCGATCAAACCAACATGCTTGCATTAAATGCCGCAATTGAAGCAGCACGGGCTGGTGATCAGGGCAGGGGGTTCGCGGTTGTAGCCGACGAAGTGCGTGATTTGGCCAAGAAAACCACCGACGCAACTCAGGGGATCGATAACGTACTCAATGAGATAAATAAAAACAGTCAGAACTCCGTTAAGGCAATAGAACGCGTTGCCGCTGCCGGAGAGGAAATGTCGCATATCATCAACGAGTCATCTTCCCTGGTTGAGGCTGCCAGTGAAGCGTCTACGTTAGCGGCAAACACTATGTCTATGATGAAAGACACGGTGAATGAATATGGCGAAGCGAATCAGGGCATTAGTGTTAACGCCCTACAGTTGCGTGAAAATACGATTCACTTGGAATCTGAATTAAGTGATGTATCTGAGAAAGTGTTATCACTGAGTCACCAAACAGAAGATATCTTCAGGCAATTACAGATTTTTGAACTTCACAATCGCAATGCCCAGGTACAACGAATTGCCAAAGATGCCGCGAAGAAAATAGGTGAATTGTTTGAACAGGCTATCGCAGCGGGCAAGATTTCAGAACGCGATCTGTTTGATTTCAACTATAAGCCGGTACCCAATACAAAGCCGCAAAAATATACTTCGCGTTTCGATGCGTTCACGGATCAGCAGCTTCCCGCTATTCAGGAACCCATTCTCAGTAATAATGATTTTATTATTTATGCCGGAGCGGTAGATATTAATGGTTATTTTCCTACCCATAACAAAAAATTCAGTCATCCTATGACCGGTAATTATGAAGTAGACTTGGCAAAAAGCCGCACAAAACGCATTTTTAATGATTATACCGGTTCACGCTGTGGCAAAAGTACGGAAACCTTTTTGCTGCAAACCTATAAGCGCGACACCGGGGAGGTAATGCACGATTTGTCTGCGCCTATCTACGTTAACAACAGGCATTGGGGCGGATTCCGCATTGGATATCAGGCATCAGCCTGAGTGGCTTCAATGCAAGTAACGTCTGAAGTGTAAGTCATTTTTCTGCATTCTTTCGACTACAGCGGGAAAAAATAACCCGCTGTGGTATGATTTTTCGAAACCGTCCAAACAAATTTTTAATTTATTTGAAAGATGATCGGATAACTGTCGGTCTTGTACTTTAAGTGTAACAACTGGGTGTCAGTGTTAAGTGATAATGCAACGCACATCACACCGAGTATGACCACAACGTGAATCAATCTTTTGGAGTGTACCCATGAAATCAGTTAATAAAACATCCGTTGCTAGCGCTATTGGCGCAGTGGTTTTAAGTTCAATGTCTGCAATGTCCTTTGCTGATACCGCTAACCCGTTTGGCGCTCAGCAGTTGGAATCTGGTTATATGCAATTTGCTGCTGAAGGTAAGTGCGGCGAAGGCAAATGCGGTGAAGGCAAAGCCAATAAAGAAGGTAAGTGCGGCGAAGGCAAATGCGGTGAAGGCAAGGCCAAGAAAGAAGGCAAGTGCGGCGAAGGCAAATGCGGTGAAGGCAAAGCCGACAAAGAGGGCAAATGTGGCGAAGGCAAATGCGGTGAAGGCAAGGCTGACAAAGAAGGCAAGTGTGGCGAAGGCAAATGTGGTGAAGCCAAAGCTAACAAAGAAGGCAAAGCCGCCAAAGAAGGTAAATGCGGCGAAGGCAAATGCGGTGGCGACAAAGCCAAAAAAGAAGGCAAGTGTGGCGAAGGTAAATGTGGTGGCGCGGCATAACGCTGCGGTTGCCTGAATACGATTATTGATGGTAATGAAAGCAATAAGCGGTGCCGGATTAGGGTTGCGCAGGGAAATGCTCGATGAGTTGCTCCCTGTGTTACCTGCTGAGGTGGATTTCTGGGAAGTCGCGCCTGAAAATTGGATCCCGCTGGGCGGAAAGTTCAGCCAGGATTTTGAGCGGTGCACCTCTCAGGCCGCGTTTACAACTCATGGTCTGTCGCTGTCTATTGGCGGGCCCGATCCGCTTGATCATCGATTTTTACTCGCCGTGAAGCGGTTTCTAAACCGCTATAATATTCCCCTGTACAGTGAACACCTCAGTTATTGTAGCGCACAAGGACATATGTACGACCTCATGCCTATTCCGTTTACGGAAGAGGCCGTTAAGCATGTATCTGAACGTATCAGGATAGTACAGGATGTACTTGAGCGCCCTCTAGTACTTGAGAATGTCTCCTATTATTTAACTATCAACGACCGGATGAGCGAGCTGGAATTCATCAATGCAGTACTGGATGAATCAGGTTGCTCGATGTTGCTTGACGTAAATAATGTTTACGTAAACAGCATAAACCACCGTTATGACCCCAAGGCATTTATCGACGGGTTACCCTCTGGCAAAATCGTGTACGGACACATTGCAGGTCACTACGAAGAAGCTGAAGATCTGAGGGTGGATACCCACGGTGCCGATGTAATAGAAGACGTATGGGAACTGCTTACCTATGCTTATCAGCGCCACCATGTATTTCCCACGCTGTTAGAGCGAGATTTCAATATTCCACCGCTACCAACGCTACTTGAGGAAGTAAGGCGTATTAAGTCTATTCAGCAACACGTTACGGCTGAGCAGGTTGGAGTTGCCTAGGTGAGTTTGTACGAGCAATTACTTTCGCTGGCAACAGCTATTCGCGTCCCGGAGCAAGCAGGGGATCATGATGCAGATACGCAGCGCAGGCTGGCGATATACCAATCTCTGTTTTACAACAATGTGGAAGGCTTTATCCGTAATGGATTTCCTGTACTGCACTCGCTGTTCAGCAAAGAACACTGGCATGAATTGGTAAAAACTTTCTTTCAGCAACATGCCTGTCGCTCACCTTATTTTGTAGAAATCAGCAAAGAGTTTGTAGAGTTTCTGAGTAATGCTTATGAACTCAAAAGCACCGACCCGGTATTTTTAAAAGAACTGGCGCATTATGAATGGCTGGAGCTGGCGCTGTCAGTGAGAAAAACCGACAGTGCGGTGACTTTCTGGCAGGGGGAAGGAATACCTGGGTATTTTCGCAGCTCACCGGTAACAGAACTTGTGGGGTATCCGTATGCTGTGCACCTTATTGGTCCAGACTTTCTGCCCAGTGAACCCGGTGAAATGCATTACTATCTGCTGTATCGCGATAGCAATCAGAGTATTGAATTTCAACACCTGAATCCGTTGGCGGCATTAACCTTCGAACTGCTAAATCAACAACCCACCACGCTGGAGCGTTTGTGTGATCAGGTACATAATCAGGCTGGCGGGCTGCCAATGAATATGGTTCAACAAGGCGTCTGGCAACTGGTTTCTCAGTGGTTAAGCTGCGGCGCAGTGATCGAAGCCTGACACTTAACACATCACCTTTTCCACCTTTGGTTATTCCTTAACATCAATAGAATCCATGAATGGTCAGATTTTGACTGCTTAACGCATTGGCACTGTCAATTAGGTTGCGTTTCGATTACTATTTACACCCTTTTTTTAGGCTTAATTTAACTGGAATTTCTCATGGCTGGTAACGAAGATTTTAAAGAAGTATTTAACTGGTGGTATTTTCTGGGTGCAGTCGTTGCACTGCTAGCCTTCCCGTTATTACCAACGTTAGCTGGTTGGTACACATTCTATTTTTCTTAATGCCTTGCCGGAATAACTAAAGGATTCGGCATGAGTTCAGAATATATAAAATCAGTAGTAAAAACGGTGCCTGACTACCCTAAGCCAGGCATTCAGTTTCGCGATGTCACCAGCGTGCTGGAAGACTACCCTGCATTTAGTCAGTGCATTGCGATGTTGTTAGAACAGTATCGTCCTTATGGTTTTACCAAAGTAGCTGGCACGGAAGCGCGCGGATTTTTGTTTGGTGCACCACTGGCATTGGAACTGGGAGTGGGTTTTATTCCTGTGCGTAAACCCAATAAATTACCCCGTGATGTGCTTAGCGAAAGTTATGAACTGGAATACGGTAAAGATACGTTGGAAATCCACAGAGATGCGATTTCGCCCGGCGATAAAGTATTGTTAATCGACGATTTGTTGGCAACTGGTGGAACTATTTCCGCAACCGCGAAGCTTATCCGCAATTTGGGTGGTATAGTAGAGCATGCAGGGTTTGTAATTGGTTTACCCGAACTCAATGGTTATAAGCGCTTAACCGATTTGGGTGTAAAACCCTACTGCATTTGCGAATTTGAAGGCGAGTAAGGAAACGCATTTGGCTTATCAGGTACTGGCAAGAAAGTGGCGTCCCGGACGCTTTAGTGAGTTGGTAGGGCAGGAACACGTTGTTTCCGCTATTTCCAATGCATTACAAAACGATCGGTTGCACCATGCTTACCTGTTTACCGGTACTCGCGGTGTGGGTAAAACTACTATCGCGCGGATCTTTTCCAAAAGCCTTAATTGCGAGCAGGGGCAAAGTGCAAACCCCTGCGGGCAATGTGGCACCTGTAAAGAAATCGAGCAGGGCAACTATGTTGATTTGCTCGAAATCGATGCAGCGTCGCGTACCAAGGTAGAAGATACCCGGGAATTGCTCGACAACGTGCAATACAAACCCACTCGCGGCAAGTTTAAAGTGTACCTCATAGACGAAGTACACATGCTCTCCAAGCACAGTTTCAATGCCCTGCTTAAAACGCTGGAAGAGCCACCCCCACATGTAAAATTTTTGCTGGCCACAACCGATCCGCAAAAATTGCCGATTACCATTTTGTCGCGCTGCCTGCAATTTAACTTAAAGGCACTGTCCCGCGAACAGATCACACAGCAACTGCAACATATTCTGGAACAAGAAAGTGTGGGATTTGAAGCGCCAGCATTGGGGTTATTAGCGCGCGCAGCCCAAGGCAGTATGCGCGATGCATTAAGCTTAACCGACCAGGCTATCGCTCAAGGCAACAATCAGGTTACGGCTTCGGTTGTAACCGACATGCTGGGATTAATGGATCGCCAGCAAGTGCTTAAATTACTGTTTGCCATGGTAAAACGCGATGCCAGTGCGGTAATGTCGCAGATCGACGAAATTGCCATGATGGCACCGGATTTCAGTCAGGTGTTGGCAGAAGTTGCCAGTATTTTGCATCAGGTAGCCTTAACACAATGGGTCCCTGAAGCGTGTAAACTGGAAACAACATCGGCTAAAGCCATTTATCAGTTGGCAAAAGGATTGCCGGCCGAGCAAGTACAATTACTGTATCAACTGGCGTTGCAGGGTCGCAAAGATTTACCTTACGCTGGTGATGGGCGCAGCGCGTTTGAAATGACTATTTTGCGCATGATGACGTTCACGCCAGTTACCCCGGTTGATGATGCTGAAACACTGATCACTAATCCACCTGTGTCAGGTGGTGGGTTAGCGCAACCCGCAGGCGCGAGCGCTTCACCTGCAACTGCGCAGAGTGAATCAGTTCAGGCCGCTGAGACGGCTGCAGTGCCAGACTCTCAGCCTCAGCCTCAAACTCAAACCGTCGCGACGCCCGCAGTGGAACGAGCTGAACCGGTAAAGTCATCGCCGGTAAATTCACAAGGCGTTGATTCCGTTCAGTCAACGTCAAACGCTACGGTACAACCGGCACAACCAGTACAGCCGGCCCAACTAGACTGCAGCGACGAACCGGCTTTGGACGCACAGGCTGCTCAGTTAATGGATGAAGCCGACGATTTTCGTCGTCAGAGTCAGGCTGGGCCACCCGATGATCATTACGATTATCCACCGGAAGATGGCGGCTACGCTATGGCGGACGATCACTATGAGCCTGTGTCTGAATATGATTCGCCATCGCCAGAATACAATGAGCCTCAACAACCTGCTGTTGCTTCAACGGAAGCGATGCTGGCCTTGCGTCAGCGTTTGAAACAACAGGCCATGGAGGACAAAGCCTCGGCCGCAAAAAAGCCACCCAGCCAGGAGCGTACCCTTCAGCGCCCTGAGCCGGTTAAGCCTGCAGTTGCGCAAGCACCTGCTCCAACACCAGAGGCTACGCCAGTTAATCCCGGCGTGGGGGGTAATACTCAATACACATCAGATTCCATGGTGGATAATCTTGCGACCTCGGATGCCGATGAGCCACCGCCCTGGGTAACAGAAGGCGCTGAAACTGGTTTTGCTGAAGCGGCCTCTGCTCAAGACATTCCTAAGGAAGAGGAAAGCGCATCAGAAAGTACAGTTATCGACTCTGCGCCATTGGACACTCGCAACGCACTGTCGGCACCAGACTCACAACCTGCTGAAGTGCCCGTTACCAAAGAGAGAACTATTGAAATTGACAGTGACCTGCCCCCATATCTGGATAATGGTGATAAGTTATTGCAAGCCAGTCAGGTTGATAAATGGAGCGCATTGGTAGAAGCTATGCCAATAGCCGGGCTGTTAAAGCAAATCGCGCTGAATTCACGGTTTTCGAAAGACGGTGACAATGTAACCATGACGTTGGATCCCAGCCAGGAGCACTTGGTAAACGACGGCACGGTACCGCAATTAACCGAAGCGCTGAATAGCGTATTGTCGAAACCGGTTAACTTAACCCTAACCTGTGGTGAAGTAACAAAAACGCCGTATCAGATACAGCAACAAATTAATCAAATGCGCCAGCGGTATGCCAGACAGGTAATACAGCAGGATGAAACCATTCTGGCAATGGTAAGTGCATTTAATGCAGAGGTTGTGCAAGACAGCATCCAGCCTCGTTAATATTTTAACGTCATAGTGTTTTAGACTATACAACAGTGAGAAAAGAGTATGTTTAAAGGTGGAATGGGCAACATCATGAAGCAAGCGCAGCAAATGCAGGAGCGCATGCAGAAAACCCAGGAAGACTTGGCAAAGTTAGAAGTGGTAGGCGAATCTGGCGCTGGCCTGGTAAAAGTAACCATGACCTGTAACCACAATGTGCGTCGCGTAGATGTGGACGACTCTCTAATGGAAGACGACAAGGACATGCTGGAAGATCTGATCGCTGCCGCATTTAACGATGCTGCCCGTCGTGTGGCAGAAACGTCCAAAGAGAAAATGGCTGCGGTAACGGGAGGAATGCCATTACCTCCTGGCTTCAAAATGCCTTTTTAATTTTTATAAACGTTACTACTTTGCTTAGGGCATCACGCCCGGGCAGTTTAACGAATGAAAAGCTCTGGTGTTTACCGGAGCTTTTTTGTAAACAGAATAATAGTGCTTGTGAAGATGAGCATTTCAAATACAAAACTGAGCCATTCCTAAAAACTCAAATTCCGTTCGAAGTTAACAATGTTAAAGTTGTCTTTGAGTTTATATAGTTGTGCCATACGCTTGCCCGTAGCAGCTTTCTCGTCCACTTCTTCAAACATGCCACTGGCTTCAACCCTGCGCATGAGTGATTTTCGTTGAATGGGCTTTTCTATAATTGTTTCAATTACTTGTTTTAAATCTGAAATAGTGAATAAGCTGGGTAAACAGAATACCGGCACCATGGAATACAGGGTTTTCTGGCGCAGTCGTTCCAATGCCACGTTTATGATCTTTTTGTGATCAAATGCCAGATTCAATTGTGCTATCTGCGGTAGGGAAACCCACTCTGCGTCGTCTACGGTATGAATGTGTACCTCGGCCTGCTGATAACCAATCAGGGCATAATATACAATGGTAACGGTAAATCCGCGCGGATCCCTATCATGCCCGGAGAAGACTTCCAGTTGTTCAAGGTAATTCGGCTTCACACCGGCTTTTTCCCGTAACTTTCGCAGTGCGGTGTCTTCTGTTGATGTGTCGGTAGCCGGATCTACAATACCGCCAGGTAACGACCACAGCCCTGAATAGGGCTCGATAGAACGCTTCACCATCAGCACTTTAAGGATGCCATCGTGCACAGTGAACAATACGTTGTCGATAGTAAGTAACGGACTGGTGATCATGATGATTTCTCATTATGTGTCTTTGTGACATTAATTGTCGTCAATTCAAGACCTTATTGCAAATATAAAAAAATCATGAAATTTGTGTATTTACAAAAATGTCTCTTAGACATATATTAAAAGTGTCGTTGAGACATTTAATGAAAAGAGGAATTTATCATGTTTGGAATTAACTTTTATAAAGCTGACCCATCTACTCACGTAATGCTGTTTAAAAATGGTGCAGTGAAGCTGCAGGGACGAGGCACCAGCTTTTATTACTATGCACCTAATGCGTCTATTGTGGCGGTGCCATTGAGCAGTAAGGAGTTGCCCTTTGTGTTTCGAATGAAAACCAAGGACTTTCAGGAAATCACGGTGCAAGGCCAGATAACGTTTCGTATTGACCGTCCTGAAGCCGCAGCACAAATGATCAATTTTTCCATAAATGCAAAAGGCATGTATTTATCGGATGAGCCGGAAGGACTGGATGAACGCATTATGCGCAGCGTGCAGGTAGTAGTGCGTAATGCCATGGAGTCTATGAATCTGCAACAAGCGCTGAGCAGTGCAAAGGTGCTTACCTCAGCGCTACAGGAACAACTGCCAGTGCAAAGCAACCTTCAGCGTTTAGGCATCGAAATTACCGAGGTGTCATTAACGGCAATTTCTCCGGCACCGGAAACAGCCAAAGCGCTGGAAGCCGAAGTGCGTGAAGCGTTATTGCGCGACGCAGACAATGCCATTTACGCCCGCCGTTTGTCGAGTATTGAGAAAGAAAAACAGGTGCGTGAAGAAGAGCTGGAAACCGAAAAAGCCATTGCCCGCAAGCAACAGGATTTGGAAAAACAAGCGCTGGAAGCTGAGCGCGAAAAGCTACAGCAGCAGTTCAATATGGATCAGGAAAAGCTACTGGCCAGAACAGACAACGAGCGCAAACGCGCGGAACTGGTGGAATTGGAAAACGCCAATTCGAAAGCCCAGGCCGATGCCAAGGCCTATGATCTTAAAGCCCAGTTGGCGGCGTTCAATGACATTGATTTGGAACGCTTAAAAGTAATGAATATGAATGCTGCACGCCCTGAGCAGCTAATCGCACAAGCCATTGAGAACCTGACTAAAGGCGAGAATAAAGTGGGCAGCCTTAATTTCTCCCCCGAATTGCTACAGTCACTGATTCGTTAAGGGGGGATAGCCAATGAGTACCGATCGCAAAGTGGTTATCGTGGTAAGAAAAACGCGTTTGCAGGAGTTAAAGGAAAAATACTGCACATTAGGGCAGGCAAAATTTTACCTTGAGCATTTAGGGGAGTCCTTTGATGGATACCAGGACGAACACAACCGTTTTCAGCACACCCTGGACAACATACAAAGTCATCTCGTAAAGCTGGCCAGAGTACTGGTACTCGAGCGCAGTTTTTTGCCCAGTTTCCAATTTGCTAAAGACGATATAATAGTGGTGCTGGGGCAGGATGGGCTGGTGGCAAATGTAATGAAGTACTTAAATGGCCAGCCTATCATTGGGATCAATCCATTGCCGGATTTGTTCGACGGGGTGTTGTTACCGTTTTTACCGGAAGATGCCGTTGCTGTGGTGAGTCAACTGGTTCAGGGGGGCATAAAAACCTCGTCGGTTAGCATAGCTGAAGTGAATACGAATTTGGGGCAACGCTTACTGGCAGTTAACGATTTGTTTATCGGGCCCAAATCTCATACGTCGGCACGTTACAAACTGGCCATTGGTGGGCATGCTGAAGAACAAAGTTCTTCAGGGGTGATTGTGTCTACGGGTATGGGCTCTACCGGTTGGTTTAAAAGTGTATTGGCCGGCGCCAGCGGTATTGCCGGGCAGCCGGTTCGCACTGGACTGGACAAAGGATTTGCCTGGGACAGTCACTTTTTGTATTACAGTGTAAGAGAGCCGTTTCCCTCTCATGTAACGCACTGCGAATTAACATTCGGCAAAATTACAATGCATGAACAATTAACCCTTACGTCTAAAATGGCTGAAAACGGCGTTATTTTTTCAGATGGCATAGAATCCGATTGTATTGAATTTAATGCCGGAACGGTTGCGCACATTGGCTTAAGCCAGATTAGAGGAAACGTGGTGGTAGCCTGATGCGGTTAATCCCGTTTTTTACAGCTAACATTCCGTCAGAATTTCTTTATAATTCACGTCCATTATCCAATCTGCATTGAAGTATGACGTATCTGCTTCAATAAACGCATTAGTTAACAAAAGGCACGCATGTTATGAAGTACAGTCCAATGTTGGCGGAATTGATCAGCGCGTTTACCTGTTTACCCGGAGTAGGGAACAAGAGCGCGCAGCGGATGGCGTTTCATTTGCTGGAGCGCAATCGCGATGGTGCCCGTACGTTAAGCGCTGCGCTTCACAACGCTATGGAGCATATTGGTCACTGTCAGCAGTGCCGCAACTTCACTGAGCAAAGTGTCTGCGATATCTGTAATCATCCTCAGCGCCAGGACAGCGGGCAGCTATGCGTGGTGGAAAGTCCGCAAGATGTCATGGCCATTGAACAAACTATGTCGTTCAAAGGCACCTATTTTGTTCTGATGGGCCATCTTTCACCCATCGACGGCATAGGGCCGGGAGAAATCGGCCTGGATGAACTGGAAACCCGTATTGCCGATGGCACCCTGAAAGAAGTCATTCTGGCAACCAATCCCACCGTGGAAGGTGAGGCTACAGCCCATTACATTGCCCAGCTTTGCCAGAAGCACACGGTTACAGCCAGTCGCATTGCCCATGGTGTGCCAATTGGTGGCGAATTGGAATTTATTGACGGTAACACACTTACTCACGCATTTTCCGGTCGCCGTACGCTCTGATTTACGTATTCTGCGTGCGACATCCGCTTCGTCGCACGCTATTTGTTCAGTCTTTATTCAATCCCTTACTTTTTTGCCGGTTTTTTCTTGTCGTGGTGTTGAATTTGCCGGTATGAGTCCACACCTTCCTAACTGAATTATTCTATCTGTCTAGGAGAATCTGGTTTATGGCTGACGTGGCCCATCAAGAAACTCATGGATTTCAAACGGAAGTAAAACAACTTCTGCATTTGATGATCCATTCACTCTATTCGAACAAGGAAATCTTTTTACGTGAGCTTGTCTCTAACGCTGCTGATGCGGCCGACAAACTGCGCTTTAAAGCATTAGAAAACGACAGCTTGTACGAAAATGATGGTGATCTGTGCGTAAAACTGAGTGTCGATAAAGACGCTGGCACGCTAACCATTGCCGACAACGGCATTGGTATGACTCGCGACGAAGTAATTGAAAACCTGGGAACCATTGCAAAATCGGGTACCAAAGATTTCTTCACTAAACTGTCGGGTGATGCGGCAAAAGATTCACAATTGATTGGTCAGTTCGGGGTAGGTTTCTACTCTGCATTTATTGTGGCCGATAAAGTGGTTGTGCGTACCCGAGCAGCAGGTCAGCCTGCTGATCAGGGCGTAGAGTGGACCTCTGCCGGGGAAGGTGACTTCACCGTTGGCAATATCGAGAAAGCTACTCGCGGTACTGAAATTACCCTATTCCTGCGCGACGATGAAAAAGAATTCGCCGATGACTGGCGTTTACGTTCAATCATTAGCAAATATTCCGATCACATCAGCATTCCGGTAAGAATGTGGAAAGAGCCGGTAGCAGAAAGCGAAGGCCCTGATGGCGAGAAGATCCCGGGTCAGGATGGCGAGTGGGAAACGGTGAACAAAGCAACGGCGTTGTGGACTCGCGATAAGTCAGAAATCACTGACGAAGAATATACTGAGTTCTACAAGCATATTTCGCACGACTTTGCCGACCCAATGAGCTGGGCGCACAACAGAGTTGAAGGTAAAACCGAATATACCAGCCTGTTGTACATTCCAAGCAAGGCGCCGTTTGATTTGTGGAACCGCGATCAGAGCCATGGCTTGAAACTGTATGTGCAGCGCGTGTTTATTATGGACGACGCCGAACAGTTTATGCCTACTTATCTGCGCTTTGTAAAAGGCTTGCTCGACTCTAATGACTTGCCGCTGAACGTGTCGCGCGAAATTTTGCAAGACAACAAGGTTACTCAGAACCTGCGTCAGGGCTGCACTAAACGCGTGCTGCAAATGCTGGAGCGCATGGCCAAAAATGATGCTGAGAAGTATCAGTTGTTCTGGAATGAATTCGGTAATGTACTGAAAGAAGGTCCGGCCGAAGATTTCTCAAACCGTGAGAAGATCGCTGGCTTGTTGCGCTTTGCGTCAACGCACAACGACAACAGTACGCAAAATGTGTCACTTGCTGACTACATCTCTCGCATGAAAGAAGGTCAGGAAAAGATTTACTATGTGACTGCCGATAGTTACCAGGCTGCGAAAAACAGCCCTCACCTGGAAATCTTTAAGAAGAAAGGCATTGAAGTGCTGCTAATGGGTGAGCGCATTGACGAATGGTTAATGCAACACCTACATGAATTTGAAGGTAAGCAACTGCGTTCAATTGCTCGCGGCGACCTGGATTTAGGTGATCTCGACGACGAAGAAACCAAAAAGGCCCAGGAAGAAGCCAGCAAACAAATTGAAGGTGTACTGGAACGCGCTAAAGCGGCATTAGGTGACAAAGTACTGGACGTGAAGTTTACTCACCGTCTTACAGAATCGCCTGCGTGTATTGTTGCAGATGAGCACGGCATGACCACGCAAATGATGAAACTGATGGAAGCGGCAGGTCAGCCAGTACCAGCAGTGAAATATCACTTTGAACTGAACCCTGAGCATCAGTTGGTTAAAATACTGGCGGATGTGCAAGACGAAACTCTGTTTAAGAGCTGGGCCGAAGTGTTGTTTGATCAGGCTGCGCTCTCAGAACAGGGGAGCCTGAAAGATCCGGCTTCTTTTGTGAAGAACCTGAATGGATTGTTGGCAAGCTTAGCTAAATAGCTGCCAGGCAAATACCGAACAAAAAGCCTTCCCGGAGTGGAAGGCTTTTTTATACCCGTTATTTATACCCCACTGTGTTTTGTGCAGTACCCACCGTGTTGTAATTTACATGTTAAGTCAGTGACTTTAATTATGTAATATTGTTTAAAAAATGTTAATAAATCATATAGTTATACTAAAGTGTAATTGTGCTATAGTGCAAAATACTTAGTACTGGTTCAGTTATTAAACACGTGCGATGAACTGACGCTCTACACAGTTAAACTGTGATAGGGTTGTTGTTGTATTGTTGAACATAATTACGGCAATTGGGCTTCCTGTTAGGTGTGCGATGGTTAATATTCTGGATAAATTGCGCCGCTTTTCTGACCTGGTTGGCAAAACCAGTGGGCAGAACTATTTTGATCTGGTTGTGCTCGCGTTGTCGGACATACTTGATTGTAACTTTGTATTTATTGGTAAATTAGATAAGCATCATACTTATGCCGAAACGTTGTCTCTGGCGGCTAACGGCAAGTTAGCCGAAAATTTCACTTACTCGCTGGCCAATACGCCATGTGAAGACGTGTCGAAAGACAATATCTGCTTTCATACTTCCGATGTTTGCGCCAAGTTTCCCAAAGATACAATGCTGGTGGACATGGGCATTAAATCCTATTTCGGTATGCCGCTGCACGACTCTCAATCCAGAGTGTTCGGCATTCTTGTTGCGCTGAATTTTTCAACCAACACCAACAACGAAGAATTAAAAATCCTGTTTGAAATTGCCAGTCACCGTATTTCCGCGGAAATTGAGCGTCGTAAAAAGGAAGAAACTCTGCAGCTATTTTCGTCCATGTTTACAAGCTCAGCAGAAGCCATCCTGGTTGCTAATAAAGAGTTGGAAATTATTGAGGTAAATGATTCCTTTTGTGACATGTTTGGCTTGTCCAGAAATGACATCGTTGGCAAAAACCCCAGGGTGTTTTCCTCGGGCTTACACAACCGGGAGTTTTACGCTACTTTTTGGGCGCAAATTCAGCAAACCGGTCAGTGGCAGGGCGAAATTACCAACCGACATGCCAATGGCAGGCTGCTCAAGCAATGGGTGTCGGTTAATCAAATCAAAGTGGGTCATTCCGAGGTTTTTCGATACACCGCGCTCTATATGGATTTAACCCGATTAAAAACAGTAGAAGAGCGCAATCTGTACCTGTTGAATACTGATCCACTCAGTAAACTGGCCAGTAAAGCTGCGCTTACTGAACGGATGCAGTCGAGCCAAACCAAGTGGTTACTTATGGTGGCCATCGATGGATTGCGTTACCTCAATGAAGCCTACGGTTTTGAAGTGTGTGATCAGCTTATTCGGGCAACTGGCAGCTTAATTCAATTATTGGTGCACGCGGATTTGTGCGCTGGGGTAGGGCCAGGAAAATACGCGATACTGTTTGAAGATGAAGTACAACTGAACTCGGTAGCCAGCAAATTAAGAAGTTTTTTTGCGGTAAATCAGGTTACTACAGACGACATCAGTATTTATGTCTCCTTGTCGTTCTCGGGAAGCTATGGAACGACAGATTTGTTGAGGCTGGCGTCTGCTGCTCTGCGGGAAAGCCGCGAGTTAGGCAAGCCGAGTTGCGTTATTTATTCCGATTCAGAAGAGTCGCAAAAAGTCACCAGGCAGCATAAATACGCGGAAGCAAACAACCTGTTGCACCGAGCGCTAAATCAGCATGCGGTGGAGCCCTATTTTCAGGGGATCCGTAACAATAAAACAGGTGAGATCACACATTTTGAAGTACTTGCGCGTATCAACGACAATGGCGTAATTATCCGGCCAGTGGGTTTTTTGGAAGCTGCGCAGGTGTCCGGTTTATTACCTGCATTATCCCGGGCGGTAATTAGCCGGGCATTTGATGTAATGGCAAATCATACTTATACCTTTTCAATTAATATCACTGAGTACGACTTAAATGCACAATATCTGCAGGCATTTTTACTGGGGCTGTGTACTCAGTATCGCATCAAACCTGAGCGTGTTGTACTTGAAGTACTGGAAAGTATTAGTAGTTCGCGTAAGAACACGCATATCGAACAGTTGAAGTCGCTGAAGCAGTCAGGTTTTAAACTGGCAATTGATGATTTCGGTGCAGAATATTCAAATTTTGAACGGATCCTTGATTTAGAAATCGATATTCTGAAAATCGACGCCAAGTACATCAAATGTATTGATGTAGATACCAAGAGTTATGAAATTGTAAAAGCTATTGTCTTTTTCTGTCGTAACAGCGGTATTTTGTCGGTGGCAGAGTTTGTTAATTCTCCGGCTATTCAGCAGTGTGTTGAAGAACTTGGTATTAATTATAGTCAGGGGTACTTGTTTTCTCGTCCGCACCCCTTCGAAAATAACAATAGTGACTCTGACCATACTTCCCTGTATTAACTGGGAAGATACGGACCTGTTGAGTTGCGCAATACCAAATCGCAATTTAACGCAGGCGTTTCAAAAGCGGTAGGTTTATTACCCAGTGATTTGATCAGCATTTTGGCAGCATAATTCCCCATTGTGGAAATGGGCTGGCGAATAGTGGTTAATGGCGGCCACAGGTTTTCTACCATTGGGTCGTCGTCAAAGCCAATAATCGACAGATCATAAGGGATTTTTAAGCCCATCTGGCTGGCAATGCGGTAAACCGACGCTGCCAGTGTGTCGTTCACACAGAATATAGCAGTAGGCCTTACCTGGGTTTTAGTAAGCAGGCGGCGTATCACAGAGTCCAGGATATTGGGTTCTTCGTCGTAGCCATACTCTTCAATGTATTCAGGTACAACAGGAATGTTGTGCTTATTTAATGCGGCCTTATAGCCAGCTAAACGCCAGGCTCCCGCACCATGACCTTTCAGGTAACTCAGCATAGCAATTTGCTGATGTCCCAGATTGATGAGATGTTCAACCGCCTTTTGACTGGCTGCTTCTTCCTGACAGCGAATAAATGGTGAACCTTCTGCATTTAGCGGTGCGATTCTTACGTAGGGCACACCAAGCTCATCCAGTAAAGCGATTACATTGGGATCATCACACAAGGGTGGGCAAACAAGGTAGCCATCGGGCTTCGACAGTTCATGCATTTGCCGGATAATGGGCTCAAAGCCAATGTCGTTGATTTTTAACGGGCGTATAAGCAGGTTGTAACCTGCCTGATCGCAGGCTTCAATCGCGCCGGTAAGAATACTATGAGAATAAAAGTTACCGCTGTAATCTACAAAAAGCACACCAATAATGTATGACTGACGGGTTCTGAGGCTACGAGCATTGAGGTTTGGCCGAAAGTCCAGTTGCTTTACAATCTCGGCAACGCGTTGACGCGTGGCGTCTTTTACACCACTTTCGTTATTTATAACCCGGGATACCGTTTTTACAGACACGCCGGCTGCTTTCGCAACATCGCCGATTGTCGCCTTACCCATGTGTAAACCTTTTGTTTTATTGTGTAGGGAACTGTTATTGCACAGTTTGTGCGCAAAAACGCACTGTCTGTCATTTATTGTTATTTATATAGTATCGACTTTACACACTTTTGAGAATATCGAAACGTATTTAACGCAATTCGGTTCAAATAAAACATTAATCTGCGCTTTTAGTCATTCGGCAAGATGTAGCGGGCGGGTTGAACGTTTTGAACCATTCTCACGGTTAAATCAATAATTGACATCGATGTCATAAAAATGCAGGATGTCTACATATTTTTAACATTGGACACCGTTAATTTCATTTATTTATCAATTTTACGCATTTGATAACGTTGTCTACATTTCGGTGATGCTATGATTCCCAGTTTTAAACATTCCATTTTGGCTTGTGCCTTTGCAGGATTAACCGCTTGTGGCGGCAATGCGCCAACCTCAGAGATCGCTAATGCCGCTGATAGCTATACAGACAGAAACAACAATGGCGTAATGGATGATTTTGAAAATCCGGCGCTTGATGTCAGCCTGCGTGCCACGGATCTGATTACAAGATTGTCGCTGGAGCAGAAAGTAAATTTGCTCACGGGCACTGGCTTTCAATTAAACAATGTTGGTGGCTCAGAGAAAGTGCCCGGGGCGGCAGGCTCGACCTTTGCTATTCCTGAATTAGGTATCCCAGCGATGGTGCTGGCTGATGGGCCTGCGGGATTGCGCATTTCCCCTACCCGGGAGAATGACCCAGCCAGCTATTTTGCTACTGCCTTTCCCATTGCTACGGCGTTGGCCTCTACCTGGAATACGCAATTGGTTACCCAGGTGGGTGATGCTATGGGCGAAGAGGTGAAAGAATACGGCGTGGATTTATTCCTTGCGCCAGGCATGAATATTCATGCTAACCCATTGGCGGGGCGGAACTTTGAATACTATTCAGAAGATCCACTGATCAGCGGTTCTATTGCTGCCTCAATTGTAAATGGTGTAGAAGCGCATGGGGTGGGTACCACTATTAAACACTTTGTGGCGAATAACGCAGAAACCAGCCGTATGTGGCTGGATGCCCACATTAATGAGCAGGCCTATCGCGAAATCTACTTGCGCGGGTTTGAGATTGCTATTGAAGCTTCTCAGCCCTGGGCCATTATGACCTCTTACAACAAAGTGAATGGCGTGTATACCTCACAGGATGAAGTGCTACTTGAAACGGTATTGCGCCAGGAGTTTGGCTATGAAGGACTGGTAATGACCGACTGGTTTGCTGGCGACAGCGCAGTGGCGCAAATGCAGGCAGGCAACGATTTAATTATGCCAGGTATGCCAGACCAGCGTCAGGCAATTACTGATGCGGTTAAAAGTGGCTCGTTGAACGAATCAGTGTTAGACCGCAATTTACAGCGTATCGTTGAAACGATATTAAAGTCGCCATCTTACAATGGCTATGCTTATAGCAATAAGCCTGACCTGCAGGCCCATGCTAACGTGGCACGTCAGGCTGCTGCCGAAGGGGTTGTGTTATTGAAGAACAATAATGCACTGCCAGTAAACGCAGATACCCGTATTGCTGCTTTTGGAAATACCAGTTACGACTTCATTGCGGGTGGCACCGGCAGTGGTGATGTAAATGAAGCCTATACCGTGTCGCTGGTGGATGGCCTGAATAACGCCAATATTCCTGTATTTACCCCACTGCAACTGGCTTACACGGCTTTCATGGCAGAGGAAGCTGCGAAGCGTCCGCCGAAAAAACACTTCTTTGAGTTACAAGCGCCACTACCAGAATTTAGTCTGCCAGATGCACTGCTAAATGAAACCGTAGCCAATACAGACGTGGGGTTGATCACCATTGGCAGGAATGCCGGTGAGTTTCAGGACCGTCAACTGGATGACGATTTCAACTTAACCGCTGCCGAGTTAACGATGATTGCTAAAGTGAGCGATGCTTATCACAAGGCCGGTAAAAAAGTGGTTGCAGTGCTCAATACCGGCGGCGTTATAGAAGTGGCCAGTTGGCGCGACCAGGTTGATGCTATTGTATTACCGTGGCAGGGGGGGCAGGAAGCTGGCAACGCCCTGGTTGATGTGTTAACCGGTAAGGTAAATCCATCGGGTCGTCTGGCAACCACATTCCCGCTGACTTATGCTAACAATCCTACGTCCGACGTGTTTCCGGGCAAGCCCACTTCAGATGAAACCGTTACCGATCCCTATATTGGATTATTTGTGGGTAAGCGTACCCAGCTTGATTATGTCGACGGTATTTATGTAGGCTACCGCTATTACGACACATTTAACGTTCCTGTAGCCTATGATTTTGGTTACGGGTTGTCGTATACCGGCTTTGATATCGATGGCGTCAGTGTTTCATCTGCCGGATCACCGGCTGAATTTACCATTACCTTGTCGGTAAGTAATACCGGCGATGTTACGGGCAAGGACGTAATTCAGGTTTACGCTTCTGCTCCAACAGGGGATATCCCAAAAGCCAACAAAATCCTGGTAGCCTTTGCTAAAACTGGCGACATATCGCCAGCTTCAACAGAGGATCTTACATTACATGTAAATGCCAAACGCCTGGCGTCCTTCAGTGAGACGCAACGGGCCTGGGTGGTAGAGGCCGGAGATTACACGTTTCATGTAGGCCACTCGTCACAAGACATCATTAAACAGGTTACGGTATCTATTCCCCAATCCATTGTGGTGAGTAAGGTGTTGGCAGAGCTCGTTCCACCTGTTCCAATTGCCGAAATCTCGCCCAAGTAACCGGCAATAACCATTATCAGTAAACCAGTGGGCATGTACTTAACTGCTCATTATATTCAAAGCTTCCGGGCATGATCTGCCCGGAAGCTTTGTTGTATTAACTATTCAGGAGATCTTTACATGGCCGTCTCAATACCCGGCTCGTCTCAGTCTAACTTTGAACAGGGAAACTACCGTTTTGCACTGGGTGCGCTTACCAGTTTGTTCTTTATGTGGGGATTTATTACCTGCCTTAACGACATTTTAATCCCGTACTTAAAGGCGCAATTTGCCCTGAGCTATACCGAGGCAATGTTGATCCAGTTTTGCTTTTTCGCTGCGTATTTTGTGATGTCAGTGCCTTCTGGTGCATTGGTGCATCGCATTGGTCACCAAAAAGGGCTGGTGGCAGGCCTTACTATTGCCGGTACTGGATGCTTGCTGTTTTACCCGGCAGCCCAAATGCATTGGTACCCGTTCTTCTTGCTGGCGTTATTTGTGCTGGCCAGCGGTATTACATTACTTCAGGTTGCCGCTAATCCTTATGTCGCAGCATTAGGTCCAGCGAAAACTGCACCTTCCAGATTAACGCTTACCCAGGGGTTCAATTCGCTGGGAACTACTATTGCTCCGTTGATTGGTGGCGCGCTTATTTTGGCAGCAGTGACAAGTGCCACTACGGATGCCGAGAAGGTCGCCAGTGTACAATTTCCTTATCTAATGTTGGCCGCTGCGCTGTTTGGTTTGGCATTGGTTTTTGCGTGGTTGAATTTGCCGGTTATTCACGAAGACAACGCCGGGCAAGTCAGCAGTAAAACACCGCTATCAGCCTACCCACATTTAATTCTGGGTGCAGTAGGGATTTTTGTGTATGTGGGCGGTGAAGTAGCGATTGGCAGCTTTTTGGTTAATTTTATTGGTGAACCAACGGTAATGGGACTGGCTGAACATGAAGCGGCTAACTATGTAGCTTATTATTGGGGCGGAGCCATGGTTGGCCGGTTTATTGGCGCGGCAGTCATGACACGCTTTTCGCCCTCTCGCGTGCTTGGGATTCATGCCATTGGCTCGGTATTACTTGTTGCGTTGGCGATGGTGTCCAGTGGCAAGTTGGCTATGTTGGCAATACTGGCAGTGGGGCTTTGTAATTCAATTATGTTTCCAACCATTTTTAGTCTGGCTATTCAGGGGATGGGCAACGATGCCAGTCGTGGATCGGGTTTGTTGTGCCTGGCCATTGTGGGCGGTGCCATTGTGCCGCTGATACAGGGCATCATCGCCGATGTTGCAGGCATTCAACTGGCATTCATCGTGCCATTGCTGTGTTATGTGTATATTGCCTTTTACGGATTTTCGTACTTTAAATGGTATAAAACACAGGCGTAATTGGCGATTTTAATTAGTAACGCTTATTACATGATATAAAAAAGCCGGGTGGCATTTTTTCATGCCCCCGGCTTTTTTAGCCTGCGTGCTAAACGCATCGTTACTAACTATCGTTTAATAGCAAAGTTATATTGGCCTGAGCCTAACGTCATGATCACTTGTTGGCCGGTTGCTTCAACTATGCGAAGTCCCGACACGTTTTCAAGCGCTACACCATTTTCAGTTATGTTAGAGACCGATGTTGCAGGCAGAATCAGAGTGGCTTCGGTATTTGCAGGTACCGTTGCTTTGTACACCAGGGTACCGCCTTCTTGCTTCCATTGGCTCACAATGGTGCCGTATAACGATTCATAGCTGGCATCTACCCAGGTAATGCTGCCCGTAGGATCAATCTCTGGTGCCAGCGTGAATGATTTAAAGCCAGGCTCACCGCGCTGTATGCCACCACTGTTTTGCATCAACCATTGGCCTACTGCGCCAAATGAGTAGTGATTAAATGAATTCATGTTGTTGTTACCGCCAAATCCATTTTCAACCGTATACCCATTCAAACGCTCCCAAATGGTTGTTGCGCCTTGTTTTACCGGGTAGAGCCACGATGGGTACTGGTCGTTTAACAATAACTTGTACGCTTCTTCAGTGTAGCCGTGTTCGCTGAGTGACTGGCTGATCCAGGCGGTGCCGATGAATCCGGTCATCAGTGAATATGGAGGGCGTTCCGTGCCAGTATCATCCACATTGCTTTGCGCCACGGTGCGCGCAAGATTCGCGGCCATGGCGTCTTTCGCATCGTCCTGGAATGCACCCATTGCCAGGCCAACCGCATAGGAAGTTTGAGTATCCGCTACTACGGTTTTCAGATCACCCGCCATGGCATCAAACATAGAGGCATTACTGATCTTACCCAGGGTTTTCTGCTCGTCGTTCAGGAATGTACTGGCAAAGTGGGCGCGTCGTTGATTGGCAGTTTGTGCGTAAAACGCTGAATCGTCACTGTGCCCCAACACGTTTGCCACATCAGCCATAATGTCCAGGGTAAAAACGTAATAGGCACTGGCCAGATAGGCAGAACCCAACTGATTGTTTTGCGGGCCAAGCCAATCGCCTAATCCCGCGTCCATGATTAATCCGGTAACCGGATTAATTGTGCCTTCCAAATAGCTCATGTAGCGCTGCATAGAGTCATAGTGCTCTTCCAGCATAGCCACATCGCCATATTGAAGGTAGCTTTCCCAGGGGAGAGTAATTCCCGCAGAGCCCCATAAAATACCGCCAAAACCACCACCAACTGGTGCGATATCAGCGTAGCGGCCTTCCGGTGACTGGGTATCACGCATGGCTTGTAAATGCCGGCGCAGGAACGGCGATGCATTACTTACAAAGGTGGCTGTTCTGCCAAAAACGTTGATGTCGCCAGACCAACCCATGCGCTCGTTGCGTTGAGGGCAATCGGTAGGTACCCACAAAAAGTTATCTACGTTCGACCACACCAGATTCGACCAAAGCTTGTTCACATTATCGTTTGAACATGAATATGACGCCGTTAAGCCCTGTACCGAACTGGTGACCAACCCTTTTACAGAATCCAGTGGTAAAGGGTTTTCCAAGCCGCTGATTTCAAGGTATTGGTATCCATGTGAAGTAAAGCGTGGAGAGTAAGTTTGCTCACCATCTTTCATTACGTAAATATCCTGACTTAGTGCTGCCCGATAGTTTTCTGTCATCAGCATGCCTACGTTCGGACCGGATTCCGGCAGGTCAGGGTAGAGCATTTCGCCCACTCGCAATGTAACGGTTTGACCGGCTTTGCCATCAGCAAATTGCAACGATGGCACGCCTACCATGTTTTGGCCCATGTCGTAAATGAACACGCCAGGCTTCACTTCCTTCACCGATTGTGCGGTCAACGTGGTGAAGACATTGGCTGTTTCACCAATCTGCCCCACCAACTGCATTTGTGAATAGTCCAGACTTTGGCTATCTCTTGCCATGTTCGGGCGAACGTTTTTAGAGGCAGATCCATCCAATGGCACTGCGATAGCGTTTTGCCATGCTGATGCGTCAAATACGGTTGTGTGCCAGGTTTCAAATGCGCTCTCCAAACGGGCGTCGTATACTTCGCCCATCTGCAGGCTGCCGTAACGCACTGGCCCTTGCTGTGTGTACTGCCAGTCGTTCTCATTGGTTGTTAGTACTTGCTCAGAGCCGTCTGTGTAGGTAACCACCAGTTGCGCCAGTAGTGATTGTCTGTCGCCAAATGCGTTCCAGGTGTTACCAAAGCTCAACAGGCCACTCCACCATCCCTCGCCCAGTACTGCACCCATTGCATTGCTACCCGATACCAGTGCGTCTGTTACGTCATAGGTTTGATACAGGTGAGTTTTGTTGTATTGCGTAAGACCCGGGTTGTAGTAGTCGTCGCTTACCCGTTTGCCGTTAATATAGAAATCGTAAATGCCCCGGGCGGTAACATACAATCTGGCTTTTTTTATGGCCTTTTGCGATACATCGAAAGCAGTTCTGAGCACAGGTGCACCGTTAGCCGGTGGGTGAGCGGTAATCAGCGTATCCTGTTCCTGTGCAGTTACTACATAACGCGCCTCTTGTATTGAAATTTCGGGAGTGTTTGCGAAGATACTGTTCTGCTCGCCTGATACGTCATCAGCGAAAACAACGTTATTGGGTGCGTGAATATTGCGCACTTCCAGTGCATCAAATACAGCAGTCTGGCCTTTTGGCACGTAAAAACCGATTCCATTTAACATACCGTAGGTCAGGTTGTCGTGGTTATGTCCCAATGGGTTTAGCGTTACTTTGGCGCCCTTAACCAAAGGCGGGAACAACATATCAAACGGCGAAAAGGGGACATTCTCAGCACCGACAAAGAAATCACTGCGGTTGTTTACCTGTAAGGTAAGGGTACCGTATTCATTGTGGATGAGCAGGGCGTGACGCGCATGGGCATTGCCAGCGTTTATCACATCCTGCTTAATGGTAAAGGTGCTAACCGGCACGGCAGGATTGTCGTTTGGCGTATACCCTGCGCGATAAACATTCAGTGTTGCTGGCGTTGCAGGTTTTTTCGACAGTCCACCCACGTCCAGCACAACCTTAAAGTAACTTTCGTTGTGTTTATTGGCCAACTGATACACGTTGAGATGCGGGGACAATAATCGGGGATCGTTTGCAGCAAATACCAAACCAGCTTCATGGCTGTTCACCGGGATCGTTATCCCGACAGACAGATCATACAGTGGCAGGTAATCGGGGTGAAAGGTAATTGCTTTGTCATCAGCACCAATCCACTGTGCACCATTCCACGCGCTAATGTCAGGATTGAGCAGGCCTGTTTCAAACCAGGCGCTTTTGGATACTTGGCGCTGTTGGTTATCCCATACGGTTAAGGTCCAGTCATAACGAGTGCGTGGTTTAAGCGGACTACCTGCATATTGAACGTGTACCGATACATCGCTGTTTACTTTGGTGCTATCCCAGACAGTCTCTCCCCATTCATCCGTAACAACTACCTGATAGGCTATTTGCTTTATATTGCGCTGCTCTTCAGTTGTAGCCATAGCCCAGCTGAATCGAGGCCGTTGAACATCTATTCCCAACGGTGCGTCAGTGTAGTCGGTGTTTAATTTGTAGAGCGAAAGTGCAGCCACATCTTCGCTATTGGGTGACGATGCAGGGGCGCAGGCGGTAATGTGCGTTATGAAGCACAGCACTCCTAGGTATAAGAACACGTTTTTCACAAGCAATATGCTCCGACGTTTGTGTTAGCGGATGCCAGACGTGTATCAGGCAATAGCTTGCCATTGCTATCGATGTCACGAGAGGGCGTTACCAGCATAACAGTTAATGGTAATTGTAAATAACTCGTTGCAAACGATTATAATTGCAGTGAATGATTTTGCAATGAAATGATTGTTTCTAATTTGGAGTTGACCGAGGTGTTTACGCTATTTGTACATTTATTTACACGGGCTGCTTACATTGATCTTATCGATAGCAAGTATTTATGATTTTTCTAAAAGCTATGTTTTTATATTTAAGTTATTGAAATTGAATGGTGTTTATGGTTTTTTTTAGTGTGTTTGGTTTGTGTGCTTTCAAATGTTTGCGTTTGATTACTGTTGACCGAACATGATTGTTGAGTTAATTTATTACGCAGATGTTAACGAATTGTTTAGCGTCGGGCACAAAAAATTTAGGGGACTTACCCCATTTCGGAGACTGAAATGAACGCACAATCAGGACAACACTTCGGCGTATTCAAGCCAACTTTATTAGCTTTGCTTGTTAGCACAGCGTTTTCTGGCCACGTATTTTCACAAGAAAAGCAACAAGAAAATGACAACGATGTCGAAAAGATTGAAGTAAGAGCACAGGCAACTGGAACACTTATTCGTGGAGCAACGCCTGTTGGTACTAATGTGGTTGGATTTGACACCGCCGAGGTTGAAGCGATCAGTGTGGCAGACAGCAATGAGCTACTGGCACAAATCCCGCAAATGAGCAGCACCTTTAACAGCCGCCCAACGATGGGAACCGATATTGGTCAGGGTATGCCAATGCCGAAGTTGCGTGATATCGGTGTAGGTGGCGGTAGCACTACACTGCTGTTGTTGAACGGCATGCGTATGCCGGGGTCTGGTATTATTCAGACTATTCCGAACGTGTCTGCTATTCCGCCTGGTGTAATCAGCAACCTTGAAATTGTGATGGACGGTGGATCATCTATTTACGGTTCCGATGCTATCGCCGGGGTGGTTAACTTTATTACCCGCGACCGATTTGATGGCGTGGAGTTCAGTGCTGAAGGTGGTGTGGGCGACAGCTATTCTGCCAGCACTTTCAATATTACGGCTGGGAAAGACTGGACGACAGGTTCAGGCATGATCTCGATTTACCATGCACAAAACGATGAAGTGTTTGGTAAAGATCGCGATTTTATTACCGGCAATAGCACAGCCAACGGCGGTGGCGATTATCGTTCCAATCTGTGTAATCCGGGGACCATTACGGTTGACGGAGTGAACTATAAAATGGACACCCGTGAAGCCGGCTCAAATATCTGTGATCCAACAGATGGTATTACATACGTACCCAAAGAGAAGAAAACCACAATCTATGCGTCACTGCAGCAGGATCTTAACGACAGTGCGTATGTAGATGTGGTGACTTATTACAGTGAGTGGAGCGCAGATATTACCGGTGACGCCACTAATTCGCTGTCTGATATTGGCGCGACAGGCACGATTACCTCTGACAACCCTTATTTTTCACCCATTGGGTCTGAAACCAGCCATTCAGTGGCATTCGACTTCAGCGACGTGGTTGGACTGGGTGCGAAAAACGGCAGTGATTTTGATGCGTTTGCCTTTATTCCTGAAATTACTTACGAATTGCCCAACTACTGGCGTTTAAAAGCGGCTTACAGTTATGGTCTGGCACACACCAAGGGTGTTGAACGCGGAATTAACTCCACTGCGCTGGCTGCAGCACTGGCGGGCACTGATACCAGTTCAGCGCTGAATCCTTATGACGTTGCGTCAACTGATCAGAGTGTGCTCGATAGTATTCTGGGGTATTACGGCAGCTACGGTGATGCAACACAAAGTCACCACCAAATCCGGGCTACTTTGGACGGCGCGATTGCTGAATTACCGGCCGGTGAAGTCATGCTGGCCGTAGGCGCTGAATACTTTAAACAAGACTATGAAGTTGCGTATGGTGGCGGTGCTGCAGGTGCGCTGGATCTGGTTGAAGCAGAAGCGTCGCGTAATGTTAAATCGGTATTTGGTGAAGTGATGATGCCTCTGATGGACTCATCGGCTGGCGAAATTAACTTTACCGCGTCATTGCGTTACGACAATTACAACGATGTAGGCAGCACTACTAATCCCAAAATTGGTCTTGATTACAAACCAACTGAAAACACCCGCCTGCGTGCGCAGTGGGGCACCTCGTTCCAGGCGCCAAGTTTAGCGGATACTGGCGCAGCGGTAGACACTCGGGCAATTGTATTACCGGTTAGCCCTTGGCTGGCCAGTGATGCCGCGGGTACGGACTTCTTCCGCGGCACTATTCTACTGGCGGGTGGAAGCGATGGTTTGAAGCCGGAAGAATCTGAGTCTTACAGCGTTGGTTTTGACTGGACGCCGGATTTTGCCGACGACCTGAGCGTAAGCGTTACTTACTACAACGTGGATTACTCCAGTGCAATCAACCTTGCACCGTTTTATACACCGAGCGTTTACTTTAATACGCCTGGGTACGCAGCTTACTATACCATTAACCCTACCCTTGAAGAGGCGCTGGCTGCCACTGAAGGCTTCCGCATAGACGGTGCGCCGGTAGAGTCGCTGTATGCAGATGGAAATTCTGCGTACATGATAGCGGATGCCCGTCGTTACAACATGACGGCCACGCGCTTGTCTGGTCTGGATTTCGATATTCAGAAAAGCTGGCTGGTGGATTTGGGTAAGATCAGTGCGGGTGTGTCTGGTACTTACACGCTGAAACGTGAAGCTCAGGCGGTAGCGGGTGATGCGTATGTTGATGAATTAGAAACCGGTACATTTGGTAAATACAACGTAGTGGCATCGGTGGGTCTGTCGACTGAAAAAACAAACAGTCTGATCCGCGTGCTGCATAGCGATGGCTGGGAGAACGCTTATGCCTCTCTGGATTCATTAACTACAGTGAATGTATTTACCAGCTACTCGCTGGGTGATATGGGCAGCTTCGAAAACGTGGACATCACCATGAATATCGACAACCTGTTTGATGCCGAAGCGCCTTACTTTGATGACGCAAACGGCTTTGATGGCGGTAACGTGATTGGTCGTGTGTTCTACCTTGGTGTTAAAGCCAAAATGTAATGAGTGTGTAACCTCGTGTGGGTAAAGGCGCGCAGAGTGTTCTCTGCGCGCTTTTTTTCGTTTTAACAGAGAGTAAATGTCACGGGAAGATTAGCGATTTACACTATAGTTGGATGACTCCTGCGCTTAAAATATGTTAAAAATAACAAGTAAACGTACCCTAATTGTTTTGATAAACAGTCATATGGGTTGCGTTTCATTTATCTAACACTCAGGAAGTTATGTACTCTTGCAGTCTCTTTGTCAGAGGCAGGGCAATGGTGCGTAGAAAGGATCTAACATGAAAAAAATAATAACAGCACTACTGCTGCTATGTGCATACATAGGTTCAGTCAATGCCGATTCCATCCCATTAGAATCATTCGCAAAGCACGCTCAGTATCAGTCAGTTAAGATATCACCAACCGGAGAATACCTTGCGTTTGCCGCGTTGGAAGAAGGCAAACGGGTGATTGCTGTGGTACAACGTTCACCGGCCAAGCTACTGAACGTGATTCGCTTCAGAGGCAACGAACAGGCCGGTTCGTACTTTTGGGCAAACGATGAAAGACTGGTTGTAGGTTTGCAGATCACATTGGGCTATTTCGCCAGGCCTATGGGTACCGGCGAATATTACGCAGTTAATTACGATGGCTCAAAAGGCCGAAATATTTTTGGTTACCGCAGCGAAGAGGGGGTCGCGTTTAACCCGGTTTTTGAATCTCCATCGGTTTTGGACATGATGTGGGACGACGATAAACACATCCTGATTCAGGGGATTCCAGTTAATAATGATTCGTCAAATTTAACCAACGTGTACCGGTTGAATATTTACAATGGCAGAAAGCGCCAGATTACCCGCTCCCCTTTGAAACAAGCTCAAATGTTGTCAGATAACAACCAGCAAGTGCGTTATGCAGTGGGTGCTACGGCCAAAGAGGGCAAAAACGTACTGCAAATTTATTATCGCGAAGACAATGACGCTGACTGGTCATTGCAAAAGGAATTTGATAACGATGATGACTCGTCGTTTCAGCCTTTGGGATTTACTGCTGATAACAAAGGCATTTACATACGGTCTGATCATCAGAATGGTCGCGATGGTATTTATCGCTACGATTTGAACAGCGAAGAAATGACCATGGTTTATCAGCATGATCGTGTAGACATTTCTGACTTTGACATAGACCGCAATAACGTGTTGTATGCGGTGCAGGTAGAGCCAGATTA
Organism: Aestuariibacter sp. GS-14; assembly: GCF_006494365.1. Lineage (GTDB taxonomy): Bacteria > Pseudomonadota > Gammaproteobacteria > Enterobacterales > Alteromonadaceae > Alteromonas > Alteromonas mangrovi. The sequence continues at coordinate 55,474 of NZ_VHIP01000018.1, read as the reverse complement.
CTCATACACTGAAGTGGTTGAGCCTGCGCACCCAATCGGAAAATGGTACCCGCCGCTGATTAAAGCGTTCAACGGTGCCCGCGTGCAGATCACCTCTGCAACCGCAGATTTCACCAAGTTAACGGTATTCGTAAGCAGTGATCGGGATCCTGGTTCGTTTTATCTGTTTGATACCACCAAAGGCGGGGTGGAACAGTTAGCTAAAGTAAAACCCTGGATTGATCCTAAACAAATAGGCAGCGGTTTCCCGGTGGCGATACAAGCGCGGGATGGTTACACCAACTATGCCTATGTTTCTACACCAGTAGGTAAAGAGAAAAACCTGCCGCTGGTAATTATTCCTCATGGCGGGCCGCATGGTCCTCGCGATTATTGGGCATACGACGATGATGTCGCGTTCCTTAACGACAATGGATTTGCAACTATCAAGGTGAATTTCCGCGGCAGCGGTGGTTATGGTAATGCGCATGAATCCGCAGGCTACGGTGAGTGGGGCGGATTGATGATTGACGACATGACCGATGCGGTTAAATGGGCGATTAAAGACGGCCTGGCTGATCCGGATCGCATCTGTATTTATGGCGCTTCGTATGGTGGGTATGCGTCGTTAATGTCGGTGGTAAAAGAGCCGGATCTGTACCAATGTGCGGTAGGGTATGTTGGCATTTACGACATGGCAATGATGTTTGAGAAGGGCGATATTCCAGACAGTCGCTTTGGTCAGAATTTCTTAAAGCAAGTGCTCAGTAAGGACGAAGCCAAACTGGATGCGTTCTCGCCAGCCAGACATGTCGACAAAATAAAGGCCGAACTGTTTATTGTGCATGGTGAACAAGACGAGCGAGCACACTACGATCACGCTCTGTTATTGAAATCAAAACTCGATGAAGCCGGAAAATCCTACGAGTGGATGACACGGGCGGAAGAAGGACATGGTTTCTACAAAGAGGAAAACAGGCAGGCGCTTTACGAAGCCATGCTAACGTTTCTGAATAAGCACATTGGAGAGAAGTGAGTACATAGTAGTGAGTACATAGTTATGTACTCTCACATCGTCCTGTTGCTGGTCTGTGGTTATAGCAGGCCGGCACAGTACAGAATTCTGTACGACTATAGTTAGCATAAAACAGGCTTATCGAGGGGGCGTTAAACGGCGGTCGTACTGGTCTTTCGTTCAATTTACATACGCTATTAGTCTTAAGCGCACCTGCTTGGCCTGCACAGTACTTGTCACGCGGGTTTGGAGTGTGTAAAGTGCCCCACAGTTATAAGTTAATACAAGCGGAGAGCGCAAATATGCGAATAATACTTCTCGGTGCACCAGGTGCCGGTAAGGGAACACAAGCGCAGTTTCTGATGGGCAAATATGGTATCCCGCAAATTTCTACGGGTGACATGCTGCGTAGCGCAATCAAGGCAGGTACAGAAATGGGGCTTGCTGCTAAGAAAGTAATGGACGAAGGGAAGTTGGTATCCGACGATATCATCATTGGTCTGGTAAAAGAGCGCATTGCGCAGGACGACTGTAAAGCCGGCTTTTTACTGGATGGATTCCCGCGCACAATTCCTCAGGCAGATGCCATGAAAGAAGCGGGCGTTACCGTTGATCATTGCATCGAGTTTGATGTGCCGGACGACGTTATTGTCGACCGTATGGGTGGCCGCCGCGTTCACCCTGCGTCGGGCCGCGTTTATCATGTTGTCTACAATCCGCCTAAAGTGGAAGGCAAAGATGATCAAACGGGTGATGATTTGATTATTCGTGATGACGATAAAGAAGAAACGGTACGTAATCGTTTAAGCATTTATCACGAACAAACCCGGCCATTGGTAGATTACTACACTGCCGAGGCTGCTGCCGGAAATTGTGCTTATCACAAATTAGACGGTACTCAGCCGGTTGATCAGGTTAGTCAGCAACTGGCTGCACTACTTGGTTAATCAGACCATCTAAGAAAAGCTGCCGGTTGGCAGCTTTTTTGTTTGTGCGCTCGCTGAATAATACCAATCCGCATAGAAGTTTACCCACTCAGCAACACTGGCAGGCTTTTTAGCTAGGCTTGGTTGCACAGGTTTGGTGGTTCCAAATCAAGCAGGCGTAACAACGCTAAAAAGCCTGCCAGTGTTGCCCAAAGGGAGTGGCCAAAACGACTTATATCTGTGTTGCGCCCTCTGGACATAGAATGGCTATGCCTCAGAGTGCGCGTCGTGATCTAAGTCGTTTTTACTCACTCTGAGTGAGCAAACTTCTATGCGAATTGGTATAAAATCGCTAACAAATCCTTTACCTGCTCGCGGGCAAACTGTCACAATGGCACCGAATTAATTGAAGGAACAGTGCCATGTTGTTACTCCCAGTTACCGCTTTTTACGCCAGTATTCTTGCCCTGGTTTATCTCTATCTTACAGCGCTGGTTATTCGCTTTCGACGCCAAAATCGCATTGGTGTGGGCGATGGCGGCAGTGACGTGTTACAGCGACTTATTCGCGTACACGGTAACTTCGCGGAATACGTACCGTTAACCTTGATCCTGCTTGCGGTGCTAGAAATTAACAGTCAATCCACCTTGTTGATTCACTTGCTTGGCGGCGCTCTGGTGATGGGGCGGGTTTTACATGCGTACGGATTACGCCATTCCGCTGGCGCAACCTGGCAGCGATTGGTGGGTATGGTACTTACGTTGCTCACGTTGTTTATTATTGCCTGTATTAATTTAACGCTGATTTATTGGATGCCATTTCTGTGAGTAAGCTTACGTCTTTAATGACCCCCGCCTGCGTAATTGATGCAGCTAAGTTTCAGCACAATATCCGCCGTATGCAGGCTGTTGCCGCCCGCGATAATCTGGTGCTGCGTCCACATGTAAAAACCTTAAAGTCTTTGGCTGCGGCAGAGTTTTATGCACCTGCCAGCGGCCCGATAACGGTATCGACGCTGGCCGAGGCCGAGAGTTTTGCCAGCGCGGGTTACACAGACATTCTTTATGCAGTGGGATTAGTGCCTAATAAATTTGGTCGTGTCGCAGCGCTTTCAGCACGAGCCAATAGATTTACGGTGGTACTGGACAGCATGGCAGCCGTGAATGCACTGATAGCCTACGCCACTCAGCTGGAACATCCGTTACAGGTGATGCTGGAGGTGGATGTGGATGACCACCGCGCCGGACTGTTACCTGTGTCTGATGAGCTGGTTGCATGTGCAAAAGCCATCGTAAGTACGCCACAACTCCATTTCAGAGGGGTAATGACACACGCGGGTGGCAGTTATGATTGTTTTACCCAGCAAGCGCGGGATGCGATTGCTGAACAGGAATGCCAGTTAATTGCGAAAGCGGCAGCGCGATTAGCCGAACACCAGATTGAATGCGAATTGGTGTCTGCCGGATCAACACCTACCGCATTGGCAAATACTCGTCATAAAGGGATTAATGAGCTTCGCGCTGGCGTTTACGCTACATTTGATTGCGTAATGGCAGGGTTGGGTGTGTGTACTGTTAACGACATTGCGCTCTCGGTGCTAACCAGTGTAATTGGTCATCAGAAAGACAAAAACTGGGTGATTGTTGATGCGGGTTGGATGGCGCTGTCCCGCGACCAAGGCACAGCCTCACATGCTAAAAACTGCGGATACGGGTTGGTCTGTAACAGTGACGGGGAAATTCTGGATGGTTGGTATGTCAGCAGCACCAATCAGGAGCACGGCATTATTTCACATATCGATGGCAAGCAACCTGATGACGCATTGTTTGGCTATGGCACGATGCTGCGTATTCTGCCTATACATGCCTGTGCAACCGCCGCACAATTTGAGGCTTATCAGGTGGTCGATACCGAAGGCAATGTAAAGGACGTCTGGTCACGCATTTCAGGCTGGTAAACTTCTATGCGAATTGGTATCAAACGTTACAAATGATACATATCGACACATTTGGTTACTGCTTAGCGAGCATTGTTACACCTGTTTGGTTGTGTACAGCAAAGGATCCTCTATGATCACAATTACGCAACAGATACTTAGTACAGTTGTTTAGCGTAGTTAACTGAGTCATGGTTGCTAACTGATAATATTCGTTAAGAGGAGCCACAAAATGGATTTTAGCAAATTAAAGAAAATGTTGTTGGTAGCAGCGGTAAGCGCATTACCTGCGCTATCCTTTGCACAGGATGTTGAAGTGATCACCGTTGAAGGCGGAGAGGGTCCAATCCTGAGTCGTAATCAACAGGAATACAGCCTGGCCGTTGAACAAGCGATGCTGGCACTGCACGCAAAGAACTACGAAAGTTCTTACCGTCTGTTGACGAAAGGTGCCCGTTTTGGCAACAAGCAATCGCAGTTTTATCTGGCGATGAGTTATTTCAATGGCTGGGGAACAGAAATTGATAATAAGCAGGGCTGGTTGTGGTTAAACGTGGCAATGGAAGCGCGCAATTCACAGTGGAACCATTCGTTTAAGAAAATAGCCGACGCTATTCCTGAAGAAATTCAAACTGCCTGGCAAGCTGATGTGGCCCATCATATTGAAACCTATGGTGCCCAGGCTACAGAGCATAACTGTAAGCGTTATCGTCCAACCGGCAGCAGCATTACCGAAATTATTTGTGAGCGTGAATTCGATGGTTCTTAAGCGCCATCAACGCAAATGAAATAGCACAGAGAGCCGGTCACGGATTGACTGGCTTTTTTGTTTTTGCTGCGCCCATGCTTGCCATAACTCAATGTTGTCGCGATTTCCCAAGGTTGCATGACAGGCGAATCGCGGTACTATGGTAGCAGGATGTGTCCAGACGTTTTAAACAGCATGAAAAGGTTATTCAGAAGTGTGTGTTTGAGTGTGACGGTCATGCTAAGCAATGGTGTTTTTGCTGATTCATCATTGATGGTCTTCACAGAAAGCTCCCCGCCATATCATTATGTAGAAAATGGCAAAGTAATTGGCGAAGTAACAGACAAAGTGCGCAACATTATAGCGCGGGCAGGGTATACGGCTGAATTCAAAGTATTTCCTTGGGCGCGGGCGGTATTGAACACGCAGCGTCACAATCGGGCGCTTATATTTTCAATTGCCCGTACACCAGAGCGGGAAAATCAGTATCAGTGGATTGCGCCGGTAACTCAGTTTGAGTTGGGTATTCTCGCACTCTCTGCCCGCAACGACATTTCAATTTCAAACTGGCGTGATTTAACGGCGTATTCCGTTGCCACGCAACGGGGTGATATAGCCGAAAAATGGCTCAAGGAGCTCGGCTTTAAGGAAGGTCAAAATCTGATCGCCTGTGCTGATATTGTTTGTTCATGGGAAGAGCTCAAACGGGGCACAGTGGATTTTATTATCGAAGATCCCCGGTTAGTTGCCGATACAGCTGAATTAGTGGGCCTGAAGGTTACCGACGTCACCATGCACCAACTTATCCCTGAGTTATCGGTTACTGCTCATTTGGCTGCCAGCTCAACAATGCCGCCGGCAATTGTTGCCCGATTACGCCGCGCCGCCAACGAAATTGGTTACCGGCCCTAGGCAGGTAATCAGCCGTTGAATCTCACCATGGAGTGACAGAAATGGAAAAACTGTTTTTAGGCATTAAAGGCCACGTTGTGTGCCTGGAGAAAGCGACGGGAAAGACGCTTTGGGATACCAAACTAAAATCGACCTCTGGCGTTACCAATCTGCTATTTGAAGACAACAGAGTGTTTGCGTATTCCGGTGGGCATTTGTTTTGCGTTAATGCAGAAAACGGTAGAATTCTCTGGGAAAACAAACTGGATGGCTTTGGCTATGGTGCCTGTATAATTGCCAGTGAAAACCAAAATGCCAGTTTGATCACCAGTCAGATTCAGGCTCAGCAGTCTTCAGCGGCTACCGCTGGTATTATTGCTGCTACAGCAAGCACATCAGCGGGTGGCGGCGAGTAGAAAGCAGATGTACTACTCAATTTGGATGGGTATTGAGCTGCTACAGAATTGAGCGCGGTGATAATGTTGCAAGTCTCCTTGGTAAGAAAGACTACAAACTCAACCGTTTTTCCCGATATCGCTATGCAAGTCAGTGATGGTGAATAGGGAAGACGACTAACGGGAGCAAGTTATTTAATTAACCGCTCCCGTAACGATTAGCGAATTACGCCTTGTGGCGCTCGCGAAGGATCCCAATAGCATCAGACATCGACATATCGCAGGCATGCAGCAGCACCGTTAAGTGATACAGCAAATCGGCCGCTTCGTTTTTCAGCTCTTCGGTGTCCATAACAGTAGCTGCCAATGCGGTTTCTACCCCTTCTTCACCTACTTTCTGGGCGATGCGTTTTACGCCTTTACTGTAAAGTCTGGCGGTGTAACTGGAGTCTGGATCGGCGTTTTTACGCTCAGCCAGAATGCGCTCAAGATCGCCAATAAAGGTGTAATCAGCAACTTCACCATGGAACCAGCAGCTTTCTTCGCCGGTGTGACAGGTTGGGCCATTTGGCTTAGCCAGTACCAACAAGGAGTCGGCATCACAGTCGGCACTGATGCTGACTAGATCAAGCGTATTACCCGATGTTTCGCCTTTTTGCCATAAGCGCTGCTTGGAACGGCTAAAAAACGTGACTTTGCCACTTTCCAGTGTTGTCGTCAGGGCGTCCTGATTCATATAACCTTGCATCAGTACTTTGCCGGTAACGGCATCCTGCACAATAGCCGGTAGCAGGTTGTCCATTTTATCCCACGCCAACTGCGCAAGTGTTTGTTGTGTCACTTTCATATTTACACCCTTGTTGGTTAACCCTGGCGAAAGCGTTCGCGCATGGCTATGCCTTCGCTAACCAGCGTGGCTTTGAGTTCGTCAATGTCAATAATGCCTTTGTGGAAAACAGACGCTGCAAGCGCGCCATCCACATCGGCTTGCTTAAATACATCGGTGAAGTGAGCAATGGCACCCGCACCGCCAGAAGCAATCAGCGGAATATTACAAATATCACGAACGGCTTTTAGCTGAGCAAGGTCGTAACCCTGACGCACGCCGTCCTGGTTCATACAATTCAGTACGATTTCGCCGGCACCGCGTTGCTGTACTTCTTTGATCCAGTCCAGTGTTTGCCAGGCAGTTTGTTGAGTGCGGCTTTCGTCACCGGTAAACTTGTATACTTCGTACTGGTTGTTGTCTTTGTTGTAAAAGCTGTCGATACCAATCACCACGCACTGCTGTCCGTACACATCGTGAAGCTCGTTGATCAGGTCCGGATTGGTCAGCGCTGGTGAGTTGATTGATATTTTATCTGCACCCATTTCAAGGATGCGGCCTGCATCTTCAACTGATTTGATACCACCGGCCACGCAGAACGGGATATCAATAACCTGCGCGATGCGGCTCACCCAGCTTTTGTCTACCACGCGTTGGTCTGAGCTGGCGGTAATATCGTAAAACACCAGTTCGTCTGCGCCGGCTTTCGCGTATTGTTCCGCCAGCGGTACGATGTCACCAATGATTTCGTGGTTGCGAAATTGTACGCCTTTAACCACTTTGCCATCGCGTACATCCAAACAAGGAATTATCCGTTTTGCCAGCATGCAATAGCCTCCTCAACGTTGAATTTACCTTCCAGTAACGCCCGGCCTAAAATCACGCCGCCGACGCCGGTAGGGCGTAAGGCACGAATGTCGTCCAGCGAACCAATGCCGCCGGAGGCCTGCCAGCTTACTGCCGGAAACTGTTTGCACACTTCGGTGTACAGCGCCACGTTAGAGCCCTGTAAAGTACCGTCACGGCTTATATCGGTGCACAGAACATGTTTAGCACCGACTTCAGCAAACTCGCTCAGGATGTGTTCCAGTGACACACCCGAGTTTTCCTGCCAGCCGTGGGTGGCAATAAACTTGTTACCTTGTTCGTCAATGTTGATATCCAGGGCCAGCACAATGTGTTCAGGGCCGTATTTCTCAACCCAACTCTTCACCAGTGCCGTTTCTTTTACCGCCAGAGAACCAACGACAACACGGCTTACGCCGGACTCTAGCAACTGAGCCACTTCCTGCTCACTGCGAATACCGCCGCCAGCCTGAAACTTCATGCGTTTGGTGTCGACCATGTGTTTAATCAGGGTAAGCTGACGCTTACTGGTGTCTTTGGCACCGGTCAGATCCACAATATGAAGCCATTCTGCACCCTGGTCGGCATAGCTATGCACCACATCAACCGGTGCTAAGGTGTACTGAGTTTTCTGGTTGTAGTCGCCTTGATAAAGGCGAACGACCGCGCCGTCTATTAAATCAATTGCTGGAATAATCATTACATGTTCACAAAGTTAGTTAACAGTTGTGCACCGGCTTCACCAGAGCGCTCAGGGTGGAATTGCACACCGTAGAAATTATTGTGCTGAATGGCTGCCGAAAAGGACTGGCCATATTCACACGATGCCAGCGTATGTTCATACACAGGCACCGCAAAACTGTGCACAAAGTAGAAATACGTACCTGCATCGATACCTGCAAATAAGGCTGAATCTATTTTTGGCGAAATGGTGTTCCAGCCCATGTGCGGTAATCGCAATTCGCCCGCTTTCAATCGGGTAACTTCACCGGGCATCAGTTTAAGGCAATCAATCGTGCCGCTGGTGGCTTCATCAGACTGCTGCACCATCAACTGCATACCAAGACACACGCCTAGTACAGGCTGCGTGAGCTGTTGAAGCGTAGGGATCAGGCCTTTACCGGTAATGCTCTTCATCGCAGCGCCCGCGCTGCCCACGCCGGGCAGAAACACTTTGTCGGCCGCTTTGATGACGGATGGATCGTCTGACACGGTAACGGCAACGCCTAAACGTTCCAGCGCAAATTTTACCGATGAAATGTTCGCACAGCCGGTATTAACAATCACAATGGTTTGTTGTGACATTACAAGGCTCCTTTACTGCTTGGCAGGGCATCACCCTGACGCGTAATCGCCTGGCGCAATGCACGGCCGAAGACTTTGAATAAGCTTTCAACCTGATGATGCGCATTGCCCTCAGTGGTAGATAAATGCAGGGAAAGTCCCATGCTTTGCGACAGCGAATAGAAGAAGTGCTCTACCATTTCAGTGGCCATTTCGCCTACCTGATCGCGACTGAAATCTGCCTCGAATTTGAGGTAAGGGCGGTTAGATATATCCATGATGCATTCCGCCCGGCACTCGTCCATGGGCAGCGCGAATCCAAAGCGTCCAATGCCGCGTTTATTGCCAAGGGCTTTTTTCAGTGCTTCGCCTAATGCCAGCGCGGTGTCTTCAACACTGTGGTGATCGTCGATGTGCAAATCGCCGTCAACTTTTACCTGTAACTCGAAGCCGCCATGGGTGGCAATTTGGTCGAGCATATGGTCGAAAAAGCCAATACCAGTATGAATACTGGACTTGGCCGCAGAATCTAAATCCACGCGCACATGAATGTCGGTTTCAGATGTGGTGCGGGTCACTTCGGCAATGCGGGCTGAGGCTAGCAGTTGCTTTTCAATCATTGGCCAATTCAGGGTGTCGCGATCGTAGCGAATGCCCACTATGCCCATGTTCTCGGCCAATTGAATGTCAGTCATGCGATCGCCAATGACAGCAGAGCGGGTAAAGTCGACTTTGCCTTGTTGCAGGTAGTCTTTTACCAGTCCCAGTTTGGGTTTCCGACAGGTACAGTTGTCGGCATCGAAATGCGGGCAAATCAGCACGTCGTCAAAGGTTACGCCCTGGCTTTCGAAAACCGCCATCATGGCATTGTGTGGTTTTTCAAAATTGGCCATCGGGAAGCTATTGGTGCCCAGGCCATCCTGGTTGGTTACCATAACCAGCTTATAGCCAGCCGCTTTCAGCTTGAGTAACACCGGGATCACTTGCGGCTCAAAGGCCAGTTTCTCAAGCGAATCCAACTGCTTATCGATAGGTGGCTCTTCTACCAGTGTGCCGTCACGGTCGATAAATAAAATGGCTTGCTGACTCATGACTTGGCTCCTGTCTGATTAAAAAATGTATTCAGCAGCGACAGCAGTCGCTGGTTTTGTTCCGCGTTGCCAACAGTAACGCGCAAACAGTGTTGTAAATTCAGTTGCTTGGACTGATCGCGAATAAGCATGCCTTCGCTTACTAAAAATTGCATGATGTCACTGCTTTGCGGGTGACGGAACAATATATAGTTGGCTTTTACATCGCCCATCATAGTCACGCCCGGCAACACGGCGAGGGCGCTGCGAAGGGCATCGCGTTCGGTGTTCAGGTAGCTCACCTGTTCGCGCATGCGGGCAACGTTTTCTTCACTGAGTGCCTGGGTCACGATCTGTGCCACCGGCTCCGGAATAGGGTAAGGCGCAATCACTTTCATCAGCGCCTGAATAATCTCTTCGTTTGCCAGCGTAAAGCCACATCGTAAGCCAGCCAGCGCAAAGGCTTTAGACAGCGTACGCAATACCACCAGATTGGCGTACTGACTGAATTTAGTGGCCCAGGTATTGGCCATATCAAATTCAATGTAGGCTTCGTCCATTACCACCAGTGCACGATCTTTAAAGTGGGCCAGAATGCGTTCCACATCGGCTGCTTTAACTTGTGTGCCGGTAGGGTTGTTGGGCGCACAAATGAAAACCAGGTTGACGTTGTCTACTGCACAAATGCCATCCACATCGAGATTGAAATCTGGTTTAAGTGGTACGCGCTCTATGCCCACATCACAGGTTTCTGCGCTAATTGCATACATTCCGTAGGTAGGCGGACAAATCAGAATGCGATCTTTACCCGGTGTACAAAAGGTACGAATCAGTAATTCTATGCCTTCATCGGCACCCCGGGTGACCATCAGTTGGGATGCCTCTAATCCTGTATAACGGGCGTAACCTTTAATCACGCCCGACGGTTGGCAAGACGGGTAACGATTAAAGTTACTGTCGTCAATGCTATAGGGGTTAGCAAACGGCGATTCGTTGGCATTGAGCCAGTCCTGGCCACCGGAAAATAACCGGCGCGCAGACTCATAAGGCTTCAGTGGCACCAAATTGGCGTTGATAAGGGTATCAACTAACTTACTCATATACGGATCTCTACTTCGAATCGTTACGTTGCAAGGCTTCCAGGCGATAGCGCACGGCATCGCGGTGCGCGTCTAACCCTTCGGCATCAGCCAGTTGCATTATAGCGGGGCCCAGATTGCGCATGCCGTCAGCGGATAACTCCTGAATGGTGTAGCGGCGCATAAAATCGAGCAGGCCCAAACTGGAATAATTACGGGCATAGCCATAGGTAGGCAACACGTGATTAGTACCAGACGCATAATCACCAGCGCTTTCTGGTGACCATGGCCCTAAGAAAATAGAACCGGCGTGTTTAATTGCTGGCAAATGATCCCGGGCGTTGTCTATTTGCACAATCAGGTGTTCCGGCGCATAAGCGTTACTGACTTCAATGGCCTGTTCTATTGAGTCGGCCAGAATGTAACGGGCATTCTGCATGGCTTTGCTTGCAATACTTTCACGCGACAAACGCGCAAGTTGAGCGGTGACTTCCGCTTTCGTTGCCTCTATCAGCGCCTGACTTTCTGAAACCAGAATGGCCTGAGAATCCGGACCGTGTTCTGCTTGTGAAAGCAGGTCAGATGCTACGAATTCCGCACTTGCATTGGCGTCAGCCAGCACCAGTACTTCAGATGGGCCAGCAGGCATGTCGATGGCCGCGCCATCAGCTCGCTGACTAACCTGTTGTTTGGCTTCGGTTACAAAACTGTTACCCGGGCCAAAGATCTTGTCGACCTTTGCTATGGTGTGAGTGCCAAATGCCATTGCAGCAATGGCTTGCGCGCCACCACACAAATAGATTTCTTCGATGCCACACAATTTGGCCGCGTAGGCAATTTCCGGTGCAATGCGCTGTTGCGCATTGGGCGGTGTGCACAGCACGCGGCGCTCACAGCCTGCAACTAGCGAAGGGACGCCAAGCATCATTACCGTAGACGGCAATGGCGCACTGCCGCCCGGGATGTAAAGACCAACCGCTTCAAGGCCGGTAAAGCGCTGTTCGCAAACCACGCCAGGGGTAGTGGTGAGGCGAATATCTTCAGGATATTGTGCCTGGTGGAACTGTTTTACATTGTTGAATGCGGTTTGAATGGCACTTTGTACCTCTGCAGAAACTTGCGCTGCAAGCGCATCCCGCGCTTCAACTGACAAAGGTAGCGCTGACAGCTCAGGGCAATCAAACTTGCGCGTATAATCCAGCACTGCGTCGTCGCCGCGCGCTTTTACGTCGGCCAGAATGCCCGCTACGGTATTGCGCAGTGACTCGCTGTCTGCCATTGCCGGGCGCGACAGCGCTGCGGTTTTGTCGGCAGTGGAAAGCGTTGACCAGTTAATCATTGATAACCTCTCAGTTAACCCATCATTTTTTCAATTGGCATTACCAGAATTGAACTGCAGCCCAGTGCTTTTAATTTTTCCATGGTTTCCCAGAACAGATTCTCAGGGCTTACCACGTGGATAGCTACTGTATCGTCAGAGCCCGCCAGCGGCAGAACTGTTGGGTTTTCCGCACCTGGCAGCAGGCTTTTTACCTGTTCCAGATAAGCCTTGGGAGCGTGTAACATGATGTACTTACTTTCTTTTGCCTGAATCACACCGTCGATACGAGGCACTAAGCGGTTGATCAACGCCTGTTTTTCCTCGCTGATTTCACCGTCGGCGCGTTGAATTAATACGGCTTTTGAACGGAATATCACTTCTTCTTCCTTGAGGCCGTTGGCTTCCAGTGTGGCGCCGGTTGATACCAGGTCGCAGATTGCGTGGGCCACACCTGCACGAGGGGCTACTTCTACTGAACCGGTTAACATTACCGCTTTGGCATTAACGCCGCTCTCTTTGAAGAAACGCTCCAGTAGGTAAGGGTATGTAGTGGCTACTTTTTTGCCTTCCAGTGATTTAACACTTTCGTAGTTAAATTCGTTGGGAACGGCAATCGATAAACGGCAACCGCCGTAATCTAAACGACGCAGTACTTCGAAGTCTGAGGCTTTGCCCGCAGCGCGGCGTTCCAGCATTTTCTCTTCAAGCTCATTTTCGCCAATGAATCCCAGGTCAACTACGCCATCCATAACCAAACCGGGAATGTCGTCGTCGCGGACGCGCAGCAGGTCAATATTTTCATTGGTGGAATGGGCAATCAGCAGGCGATCACGAATGTTAAGTTTAATGCCAATGGCTTTGAGTAGTGCAATGCTGTCGTCACTCAGGCGACCTGATTTTTGAATTGCAATACGTAATCTTCTGCTATCACTCATGGTGATGTTCCTCTGTAAAGTCCTGAATTTGGTACGCCTTAAACGAAAAACCCCCGGAAGTCTCCTTCCGGGGGTCGATAACTGTATCTGCGCCACTGGAAGGAAATAATAACCTTCCAGCACAAACCTGAAAGGTTATGCTCTATGATGGTGGTGATGCATGGCGGCGCGTTGAGTCATTTGAAATCTGTTCACTAAAATTCGACGCGCAAACAATAGCCAAGTCGCGCAATCATTGCAAGCCTTTTGCTACGAATTGGGGCATAAATGCACTATCAAACAGTTATAAGTGCTACGATTTTGGTATGAATCATTTGTTGTTGATGTTATTTTGACCAAATGTATAGGGCATCTTATTTCAACGCTGACTGGATGATAGCGAAATGAGTAACGATCTGTTGTTTTCTGTGATCCCCAGAGAAGGGAAAACCCCCGTTGTCGCAGACGAACGGGTTAAACGGGTGAGCAAAGAAGCGCGCACAAAACAGCTGTCGGACGAAGAAAAGGAAACCCATGACGAAGAGCGATTGGTGAGTGAACAGCAGCAGTATCGCTTGCAGCGAAAACAAGAGGGCGGTGGGGAACCGTCGGATCAGTCTCAAAAGCAGGCAGAACAACAGATGTCGGACGAAGCTGCTGACGATGACATTACCTACGACAGCCACGGGGAAACCGAACACCACTGTGACGAAGATGGCGGCCAGCCTCACATAGATACGTTTTCCTAATTTTTTAGCACTATACTAGACTACAGTTAATAACCTGACTCTCATCGAATTAAGAAATATAAATGGATATCGATTCGCTCACGCAGCTCAGTATAAATTTGTCCAATCCCAGTCTTGAACAATCCAAACAACTGAGAATGGTGTGTTATGCCATAGCCGATACCATTGAAGGGGCTAACCGCGTCAGTTTATGGAAGTTTGATCAGCTGAAAACGACTATAACTTGCACAGCCATGTTAGCCGATGGGGAATTTACCGAGCCTGAAGGCGTAGTGTTAAAAGCGGAAGATTACCCTGAGTATTTTAATGCTATTCTAGCGTCCGATGTTATTCGTGCACCAGATGCACGTAATCACCCGTTTACCCGGTGTTTTAATAAAAATTACTTTCCTGCCGTTAATGTGTACTCCTTACTGGATTACATTTTCAGCAATGATTTTGCGCCATTTGGCATAATTTGTTGTGAAAGCGTGGGCGAAATTGTGCAATGGAGTGACGACGATTTAGCTAACCTTAAACGCGCGGCCAGAATCGTGTCTATTTTTTCAAACATTCGCAATCTGGCCTAGGGCCTGTTGTTCTTCGCTGTACAACTTTTGGTCTATATGAAAGCATTTTAATCGCGAAACAGCCCTGCAGGCATAGTTGTTCTGCGTCAAAGGGCTGTGACAAAGAGTAAAATGCTTTCATGACGACCCCTTCGGGCAGCGCCCGTAGCCGGCTAGCGTGTATCATTTATACTGTGTTGACTGTTTTTGATTTAGTCCACTAGACCTGCAAACAGTCGCCTTGTCTAAATGACACACGGACTGCTGCAAAATTGAACAGCAAAGAACAACAGGCCCTAACAGTTAAGCATCATCACACTCGCTTATTAAACTCAATTATTGCGTAGTTGCTGTGTCATTTTCCGACTTATCCAGCCAAAGCAGGAATGCTGGCAGGAATATCAGATCAATGACCAGTGCACTCACCAGTATAATAGCTGTTAATAAACCCATATCAGAATTCAGCGCAAAACTGGACAGGCTCAATACACCAAAGCCTATAGCCAGCACAAATGTGGTAACCACCAGCGCCTGCCCAATGGTTTTGAACGCGTAACGGTTGGCTTCTATTGCAGACTTGCCCTGTTCCCGTGCTACCCGGTACTTACTCAAATAATGCACGGTATCATCCACGATAATGCCCAGAGTCATACTAAGTACAACCGACAACGCCATGTTAATTTCGCCAGATAGCATGGCCCATATGCCAAAGCCAAGGCCCGCAGGTAATAAATTAGGCACCAGACTGATCAAACCTAGTTTTAAGGATTTAAGGGCAAATATCAGCAGAATCGAAATCAGTACCAAAGCAACCAGCGAACCTTTCAGCATGCTTTGCATATTGGTTTCGCCTATGTGTGCGAACATGAGTGCTGGACTGGCAGCCGTGATTCGCAAATCGGGCGCTAGCTTGTGAAAAAAGTTAGCTGCGCGCTGTTCGAACGCAGTGAGTTCCTTGCTGCCCAGGTTATCCAACGTTACGCTGATGCGCGTGGCGGATTTGTCCATGTCTATCTGGTTGTTCAGATCCAGGCCATAGGGTAGGGACATTTCAAATAACAACAGGTACTGCGCAGCTAAATCCTTTTCCAGAGGTAACTGGTAGAAATCCGGATTGTCGAAATTCATGTTCTTGTTGAGCTTCTTATAGGTATCCGTAATCGATGACACATGATCCACTTCTGGTTGCACTCTGAGCCATTCAGTAAATGCAGCAACGGATGTCAGTACTTCAGGTTTATTAATCCCCGACATTTCATCGGTGTAAATAGCAAAGTCAATCGTAGCCAGACCACTGAGATGGTCCGACTGATAATCGGCGGCCTGACGAAAGGTATTGTCCTGGCTGAAGTACTTAATTGCGATGTCGTTAAGTTGGTTGGTGGATGCAAGGATCACTGCAGCAATAAACACAATAGCGCTATAAGGCAAAATTCGGCGGAAATAACGAATTACCCATTCACCCAACGCAATCAGATTCAATGCCAGGCCCGATGAGCGGTTCGCCGGTGGCCTGACCGGCATAACAGAAAGCAGTGCGGGTAGCAGGGTTAATGCCAGTAAACAGGCCAGCATAACGCCAATAGCCGTTAAATTGCCCAGATCCACCAAAATGGGCACATCGGAAAAGTTAAGGGTTAAAAAGCCAATGGAAGTGGTGACGGAAGTAATAATCACCGGCATTTTGTTAAGCGTAATAGCGCGTTGCAGGGCATCCTGTTTAGACATGCCGTCGCGCATATGTTGAAACCAGGACGCGATAATATGCACGCAGTCTGCTACTGCTAAGGTCATTACCATGGTGGGCACATTAACGGTTGAAACACTCAGGAAAAACCCCGCCCAGCCAGCAAAACCCATGGTGGCAGCGATGGTTGCTCCCACAATTAAAAGCGTTGCCAGCGCTGCCCAGAGGGAACGCAGAAGCACGCCAATTAAAATAATAATGATGGCAAACATAGCAGGAACCAGCGTACTGGCATCGTCGTTAGCCGCTATTTGGAATGCATCGTTTAGCATCACCACCCCGGTAAGGTGGAACTGATGATCGGGATGTGTTGCCGCCGTCTCGCTGGTGAGTGCTTTGATGAACTGGGCAATTTCGGCTACTTCTTTGGTTTGGTCGCCGTCGCTCATTCTTACCGTAATACTGATCACTGCTACCTGGCTGTCGGGCGACACTAATCGATTTACTACGTCGGGTTCAGTCAGTGCTACCGATTTAATATTGTTGATGAGATCATCCGACAACGTTTGCCAGTCGGGGTAAAGTTTGTCTACGATCAGATCGTCACCTTCAGAGTAGGTGTGCTGAAAGTTCGTTACAGAATTTACCCGAATTGAATAGGGTGTTTGCCATGCCTGTTCAGTAAGGGATTTTATTAAATCCAGGGTGTTGGCATTAAACACATTGCCGGTGTCTGGCACGATGAGCAGATTAACGGACTCCGTTTTATTAAACGTATCCTGCATTTCTTCGAACGCAGCGCGCTGAGGGTTGTCTTCTCTGAAAAAGGTTTTGTAATCTCCGCGGAAGTACAAATACTGGCCGCCGGTTGCCAGACCTGCGATAGCAATAAGACTGATAAGAATAATGGTAATGGGGTAGTTATACAGCCTGAATGCAGACCTGTTAGCCATGTGACGTCCTTTGTGTTGTTATAATGGCCTTAACGTGCAAAGCAATTTTGCCTTACAACACTGCCTATTTGTGACCGGAGTTGTATACTCACACTATGACATGGTGATTCGCGTTTTTCCACAGTCGGCGTATTGATAGAGAGGGGTGTATGAGTATTGCCAGTATTATGACCAAGCGTGTGGTGTGCGTCATGATGGATGACTCACTGGATACTGTTCGGCACATTTTTGAAGCCAGCGGATTTCATCATTTACTGGTAGTCGAGGAAAACCGTTTGGTGGGCGTGGTGTCTGACCGCGATTACCTTAAAGCTATCAGTCCTTTCATTGATACCGTAACCGAACGAATTCGCGATCGGGCAACGCTGGATAAACGCGTGCATCAGATCATGTCGCGGGAATTAATTACCTTAAAATCCACAGATACAATGGTTAAAGCCATTGAATTGTTTAATAAACATAAAATTTCTTGTTTACCGGTGCTGGATGAGCGTGGCAAGCCGATTGGCATAATAAGCTGGCGGGATATTTTTAAGTATTTTGCCGCATCGGTAGCACAAAGGCGCATGTCCTGAGTCAGGCGCCTTTGGCTGTTACATCAGGCTTTAGCGGCTAATTCGAGCAGAGCCTGACCATCAAGCCGGTACTTTATCCACTCGCTTTGTGGCTTTGCACCCAGAGATTCATAAAAATCGATGGCGGGCTGGTTCCAGTCAAGCACGCTCCATTCAAACCGTCCACATTGGTTATCTACCGCTATTTTCGCTAGTGCAGTGAGCAATAGTTTGCCCGCACCAATCCCTCGGTGGGATTGCGATACATACAAATCTTCTAAATAAATACCATACTGGCCCTGCCAGGTGGAATAACTGAAAAAATACACTGCAAAGCCAACCGGTTCACCGTTCAGCTCACAAATAATCGCATGGGCTTTGGGATTATCGCAGAACAGGGTGTTATGAACATGCTGAGGAGTGGCTTTCGCCTCGTCTTCGGCCTTTTCGTATATGGCCAGCTCGCGAATAAAGTGCAGAATGGTTGCCGTATCGTCAATAACGGCCGGTCGAATTGTACAAGTCATTATTCAAATCCTAAAGACGCATCAGGTAATGCTATGCAACACCTGATGCGGTTTATACGTCAAAGATCAGAAGATTGGGGCGACTGCGGAAACAGTTTTTGTTTGGTGCGCGCAGCGCCATCTATCAGCCATTTTACGCCATTGCTAATATCCTGCAAAATCAGGTACAAAC
Source organism: Aestuariibacter sp. GS-14 (assembly GCF_006494365.1). Classification (GTDB taxonomy): domain Bacteria; phylum Pseudomonadota; class Gammaproteobacteria; order Enterobacterales; family Alteromonadaceae; genus Alteromonas; species Alteromonas mangrovi. The sequence continues at coordinate 37,054 of NZ_VHIP01000018.1, read as the reverse complement.
AAGGCACCAGTATCAGTGTTACCAGTGTGGCGTAAAGTACCGATGACCCCAGTGCTGCGGCCATAGGGATAACAAACTTGGCTTGAAGACTGGTTTCAAACAAAATCGGCAATACACCCGCAAAAGTGGTAATTGACGTAAGGGTAATTGCCCTGAATCGTGCACTACCAGCCTGCCGTGCGGCGTCAAGAATAGAATATCCCTCAGCGCGTTTTTGGTTAATGTAATCGGTCATTACCAGTGAATCGTTGATAACCACACCGGCAGCAGCGATCAGGCCAAAAGTAGACATCAGGCTCAGATCGAGATCCAATAGGAAGTGTGACCAAATCGCCCCGGTCAAGCTGAAGGGGATAACCGACATAATGATAATAGGCTGACCATAACTTTTTAGCGGAATCGCTAACAGGATATACACCATGATCATGGCCGCAGTGAAGAACATAACTTGCTCGTCTTGTTGCGCCTGTTGTTCTTCAATATCCCCGCCTAACTGCATTTGAATATCTGGATATTCTTCAAGCAAAGCTGGCAGGATTTTTTCATCGATAGTGCTAACTACTGCATTAGGCTCAACTAGTTCTTCGTCAATCGCGCCCCATATATACACTGAGCGGAAGCCTTCTTCGCGGCGAATATAACTTATCCCGGGCTCTTCACTGAGCGCGACTACATCACCCAGTAATACTTCAACACCGCTGGGTGTTTGAATGACTGTATATTTCAAATCAGAGAAACGTTCACGGGTTAGGCGAGGGTAACGCACCATAACCCGGACTTCCTCACCGTCGCGAATGACGCGCTGCGCTTCGCCACCATAGAAGCTCAGTCCCACCTGATTGGCAATGCTGCGTAAAGTCAGCCCCAGTTCATACGCTGCCGGTAACAGGGTCATTCGCACTTCTTTGCTGGCAGGATCAATGGTGGAGCTGATATCGTATAAGCCTTTTTCCTGTTGCAGCATCTGAATAAAGCGCAAGCCCGCTTCGTTCAGGGATTTGATATCGGCACCATAAATCAGGTAACCAAATTCACCGTCATCACCGCCACCGTTAACGTCATCTTCGATACTGAAGCTTTTCATACCTGGAATTTCAGGTATGTTTTCACGCCACTTGCGGGCCAATTCGAAGGTGTTGAAATGGCGTTTGTCTTCGTCTACAAGAGGAATTACCAAACGGGCTTCCGTGCGTGATTCATTGAATGCTAACAAGTCCTTGATCATGCCACTGCCGTATTCACGGATGGTTTGTTCTTCGATATCCCAAATAACCTTTTCAATGGTTTTCAGGGCTTCAATGGTAGCCATATCCGACACGTTTTCGTTCATCTCAATGCCAATTGACGGGAAGTCGTGAGGCACCTTGGGATTGGGTACAATACGCACGTGATTGCCGGCTACCAAGCCCCAGCTTAACATGAGCAGCGCAATAAAAATGGCCAGAACCAGCCAGCGGATCTCAATGGCTCTGGTTACCGTGCGACGGTATGGACCATTAACAAAGGCATTAAACCGGTTGTTAAATTTAACACGCCAGCCATTCGGTTTTACCGGTTGGAATTTAATGTTGGCGATGTGTGCGGGCAGGATCAGCTTTGATTCAATTAAACTGAATGTCAGACACAGGATCACTACCACCGCAATGTTATAAAAGAACTCACCTTCAGGGCCGCTACTAAGTGTGAAAGGGGCAAAAACCGCGATGGTAGTTAATACCCCAAAGGTTGCTGGCGTTGCAACTCGCTTGGCGCCGCGAATAACGTTATCAACACCACCTCCCTTGGACTCTATTTCCGAATAGGCGCTCTCACCAATAACAATGGCATCGTCAACCACGATCCCCAGCACCATAATAAAGGCGAACAATGACAATATATTCACACTCACGCTGAACATCGGCATCAGCATTACAGCGCCGAGGAAACAAAGCGGAAGACCAACCATTACCCAGAACGCAAGGCGAAAACGCAGGAACAGGGTAAGCATCATGGCTACCAGAATCGCACCCTGAATCAGGTTGTTCAGCATCATTTCCAGACGGGCATTCAGGTAGTAAGTCATGTCTACCAGTTCTTTTAGTTTTAGACCGGCTGGTAGTTCTTCATTTTTGTGCGCCATATAGTTTTTAACTGTTTCGGCAATGGGCACGATGTTTTGTGATTTGGTGGCATTTACCGCTATGAGAACGGCATTTTGGCCGGTGTAGCGGAAGTAGCGTTCGCCTTCCGTAAAACCGTCTTTGATGACGGCAATATCCGACAGCAGCACTTTTGCACCGTCCGGACCCACTTTAACCGGAATACTTGCGAACTCATCGCCATCGTAGTACTGGTTTTCAATACGCACAGAAACCAGGCCAGCATCTGTGCGTAACTGACCTGCCGATACGTTGGCAGAGTACTGATTAATGGCATTTGCTACATCAGAAATAGTGAGGTTATACATCCTCAACATCTCAGGTTTTACTTCTATACCAATTTCATCGGTAGGTACGCGGGCATTGGCCAGAGAGATAGACGATAACTGTAGCAGTTCATCTTCAATTTCACGGGCAATAGGTTTGAGTTCTTCCAGCGGAATATCACCCACCAGCGCCATTTCATATACCTGTTGCTGGAATTCAGCCTGTGAAATGGTGACCGGTTCCATATCGGCAGGAAAGGTCGCAATACTGTCAACGCGCAGTTTTACCTTGTCGAGTACGTCAGCGAGTTCCTCGTCTTTATCGATTTCCAGTGATACCCGACCATTGTTACGGTAGGCACGGGAAATCGTGCGCTTAATTTCACTGACGTCTTTCAGGCTCTCTTCAATTTTAATCAGGATGCTTTCTTCAATCTCCTGAGGCGAGGCGCCTGGATACTGGGCACTTATATTTATGTAGTTAATTTCGATGTTCGGAAACATCTGTCGCTGAATACTACCGTAACCGGTGGCACCCATGATCAGAATAAAAAACATCAGCAGGTTAGCGGCAACCGGATTTCGTGCGAACCACGCAATTAAGCCACTCTGCGTATCTAAAGGATCTTTCATTTCATGCCTTCCGTGACTTAAGGTTGCTTCGCGACCAGTTTCTCATTGGCTATTACTTTCACAGCCATGCCACTTTGCGGGTATTCAGGTAAGGTCATTACAATGCGATCCTGACTGTTGATATCAGCACGGATCAGAAAGTCACTGCCTACTTCTCGGACCACGGTTACCGCTTTGGGTATCAGCTTATCTTCGCTGTCCAATACCCAAATCTGGCGTTTGTTAATGAGTTCCTGCGGAATTTTGTAGATATTTTCAAGCGTCTTACCGACAAACTGAACCTGGGTGTAAGCGCCGAATTTTAGTGCTGGCAAGCCTGATTTGATGCCGTACGGGTCGTCAACGCGGGCAACCAGATGCGTCATGCGGGTACTGGTATCAACAATGCCCGTATCGCGATGTATAGTACCCACGCGGGAAATAATGTCGTCCTGGCGGTTCATTAAGGTAATCGTGGCTTCTACATCGCCAAATTGCCCTGGCAGAAACGCTTGATCAAAACGAGCCAGTGGAAATACCACTTCCCCCATTTCAATATTATAGAGCAAGGCCGCTGTACTGCCGGCAGCAACAAAATCGCCACTGCCAATGTTGCGCGAAACAATAAGCGCATCGTAAGGGGCAGTAACATCACAGTTGGCTAAATCGCGCTTGGCTATTTTCAATTGTGCCTGAGCCGCTTTTAATGCTGCTTGGGCACTCAAAATTTGCGGTTTGCGCAGATACAAGTCAGTAACCTGTGCATCGGGTAAGGTGGCGGCTTCGCGCTCGGCCACACGTGCCTGCGCTTTTTCCTGAATCAGAGCAGACTCTGCGGAAGCAAGATTCGCTTCCGCTTGAAGCAGCGCAGCTTCATAAGCGTCCTTTTCGATACTGAATAGAATTTCACCGCGTTTAACTATGCCACCAGCTAAAAATTGCGGATTCCAGCTAGTGATTTCGCCGCTGACTTGCGCTGACAGATTAGTGGATTCTAGTGGTGAAAGTTCGCCGAATGCTTCAATTTCAACCGGATACGCCACTGGGGTCAATTGCGTTATTTTCACGGTTGGACGTGTATCCAAAGGTTTGTTTTCACCTTCTTCCTCACCAAGCGCCGTTACGCCTTTCATGGCACCAAAACCTACCAACAAAACTAAAACGGGTAGACCGATTTTTATGATCCATTTCATAGTAAAAAACTTCCAATAACCCTTGTTGATGCACTGTTATCATTATTATTGACGATATCCCGCGCTAAACAGAGAACTCAAATGTAACTGTCTATGAGTAATGTAAAGATACCGTCACAGTTGTGCGTTTATCATTGTGATTTGTAACCGAACGTCAGTCTGCAAAGCGCAGCTAAGGCACACCGACAATGCCTGCCATAACAGCAAGTCGAATTAAGGAATCAGTGTGGTAACTTAGTACAATTTATAGTCTTACTAATGATGACGCAGATAACACCTTATTGCGACCCTTTTCTTTGGCTTTGTAAAGTGCCTTGTCGGCAAGTGAGAGTGCTTTGTCCAAACCTTGTTCAAAATCCAGTTGAGCAACGCCAAAACTCGCCGTCACTGATACGCTCTTTTGCTGAATTTCGATCGGTGCAGAGGCTAATGTCTGGCGTACTTTTTCTGCAAGTACCACGCCGTTTGATTCATCGGTGTCGGGCAGCACAAACAAAAATTCTTCGCCACCCCAGCGGGCCACGCCATCCTGTTGCCGGATAGACGATTTAAAAAGGGATGACACATGCTTAAGAATAATATCACCACCGTCATGGCCGTAGGTGTCATTAACACTTTTGAACCGATCTATGTCGCATAACACCAGAGTGAGCGGGGCTTTTTGACGTCTGGCCCGCGCAGTTTCAAACTCAATAAATTGTTGAATGCCGCGGCGATTAGGTAAAAGGGTAAGCGTGTCTTGTTGTGCCTGTTTCTCAAACTTGGTACTGAGATCTTTTACAATATTGAAGCTGGTTTGACGACTGTGTTCATAGAATGCCGACAAAAAGGTGACTGTTGCAAAGGAATACAGCAACCGCAGTTTAAATTCGGTTGTGTATTCAGCAACAATAAATATGCCATCGGCTGCAAACAATAAGTAACTACACAGCGCCATAAACACAATAACCGTGATCACGCCGTAAACCACGCCGGCAAAGAACATCGCAACGGGTGGCAGCACATAAATCCAAAGCGGACCCGTATTGGCTACACCGCCGGAGGCAACCAGAAATAACATCAAGCCCGCCAGTGACACCACCAGAATCAAAGGCGCAAGTACATGGTTATACAGCAAGCGGGAATGTAAGAGTAATGCCTTGCACAGCCCAAACAGGGTAGCTGAACTCAACAGCACAGCACCCAGCACATTGTCGTTATCTGTGAGAGCCCTTACACCTAACATTAACGTTATTGACATCCCCACCATGGCAAACAGATTAATGACAATGATTTTCCGATTGGTATCTTCATCGTAAACCTGTTTACAACCACTGGTGATTAGCCAGTTTACAAAACGAGTAATGCGCTTGGTGAGGATATTAATAGTGCTCAATTCCTGTCACGATCTGGTTAGCTAACTTCGTAACGAGCTCACGCATTTGTTCAACCGAATGCGCAAATCCGTCTTTATTCAGTGGCGAATTAAAAGCAAACTCAACGATTTTTCCGGATTGCGGTGATCGTCCTAATCGATAAGTGCCACGCAGTATGACCATTCCATTGTGCGAGGGAATAAAATCTTCAATTGAGATATCTAAAATGTAGCCCGACTGTGTAGCATTTGTCCATACACTTTGTGTGTGTAATCTTATTTTGTGGGTATTTGCCAGGTTGTCTTTAAGCGCCTGGGCAAAGCCTTGCTCAAAGGGTTCTGACCACAGGTGTTGCGGTGAAAAGTGCAACTCACTGCTGCTGAGCTGAACGATCAGACTTTGCTGTTTCAGGTAATCGGGTAGTGTGAGCGATCGGAGTTCTATCACAGGCCAGTTTGTAATGTCCTGAATTTCAGCGGTTTGCGCCGTTTCGTGAAGCAAATAGTAGTTCATGGTAACAGGCTTGCTGCTGCAACCGGCTATTGCCATGGCCATTAAAAAACTCAGTGCTGTTTTGGTCATGGGTTTACCCCTTGTGCTTTGGGTTGAATGTCAACCGTGGCATTATCTGAAAATATCAGCCCGTTTGGCGTGGTATTTAATTGACGCAACAATGGCTGTATGGCGCGTAAGGTATCTTGAAGTGCATTCATGGTTTCAGCAATTTCCGCTTTACTTAAGCCCCCTTGAGAGTAGTGCTTCAAAAGGGATTCAAAAGACTGTAACGCTTGTTGAATTTGGGCGTTTAGCTCTTTTGTATTGAAAGCGGCAAGTGTTGCGTCAAAGTTGTCGCTGGTTTGGTTTACCGAAACCGCTGCGGCTTCCAGGGTTTTTACCACATCACTTACCTGGGAAATCAAATCCTCCAGCGGTAAGGCATTGATTTTGTCCATGATAGCGTCAGCCTTCTGGGTTAGCTGCGTAAATTCATTGGATACGGTAGGAATAACATCGTAGCCGTTAATGGTTTGTATTGCGGCTAATTGCTGAACATCCACATGCTGTAAATCAACGTACAAACCGCCAGTCAGCACATTACCCATTCTCAATGTGGCACGCAGATCCTTGCCAATCCAGCGGGCAAGACGCTCTCGTAATAATTTAAGACCGGATTCGCTGTCTTCCAGACGAACTTTCCCCGGATAGAGATTCACGAGTACGGGAATAGGGTAGTCATCGTCAAGTAAACTACCCAGTTCAATTGCGTCGTAATTAATGGCAGCTACTTTACCGATTTGTAAACCACGGTATTCCACAGGTGCGCCCACAGTCAGGCCCCTCACGCTTTCTTCTATCAACAATATGTATTGCGCCGCGTACTTGTAGCGCTCATCTGCGGCAGCGTCGTAGTCGTTGTAAATAACAAATTCTGCGTCATTTTCTATCGCTGCGCCTTTGCTTACTCCCAGCGGATTACCAAAGGTGACGCCGTTGGCTAACAGAGTTTCCAGACTACCGGTTTGAATGGTTAGGCCGGTTGAGGCCAATTGCAATTTAACGCCACTGACATTCCAAAAGCGGGTATTGGCGTTGATGAGGTTATGGTAAGGATCGTGTATGAAGGCGCGGTATTCTATTACCCCTTCTTCAACATTGAAGATAACTTCTTCAAACTCACCTACTTTAAAGCCTTTATAAATAAGAGTGTCACCGGGTTTATAGGTGAGTTCATCATTCTGACTGGTAAGTTTGACGTGGAGCCCCGGTGTGCCTGGTGGTGTAACCGGCGGTCGTTCCAACGCGGTAAAATGAAAGGTTTCCTTATCGCCACTTTCTGCAGTCATAGCAATAAAGCTACCTGAAAGCAGCGTGTTTAATCCCGAGACTTCTGACACCGAAATACGCGGCGCGACTACCCAAAACTGAGTGTTTTCATTTAGCAGATGTGCTGCGTTGTTTTCGATTCTGGCGGTTACTGTAACACCGTTTAAGTCGGGGTTCAGCTCAATGCGTTTTACCTGGCCGATGTCTAAATCGCGCACTTTAATCGGTGTTTTATTGATTTCGATGCCGCTTGCTGAAGGCATGTTAATGGTGATCAACGGCCCTTGATTTTTCCACTGGTAATACACCATCCAGCCACCCACCAGTAAGGCAAGAATAGGAATTACCCAAACCTTGGAGATGGGGGTAGTGGGTTTTATATTTGCATCTTGGGTCATGGTGTACAGACTGTCCTTTGCTGCCAGATTAGTCGGGTATCAAATGTCATTGCAGCCAGCATGGTAACAAATACTAAGGCACAAAACGCCAGCGCTGCCGGTCCGGGATAAATAGATAAGGTACTGCCCAACTGGATCAGCGCTACCAGAATAGCAACAACAAACACATCTATCATCGACCATCGGCCAATAAATTCAATAAAGCGGTAATAGCGGATTTGCCTGTCAGGCCGGGTTAGCTCGTGGTATTGAACTGCATAGGTCAAACCAGCCAAAACCACCAGTTTGGCTATAGGGATGAGTATACTAGCACCAAAAATAACCGCTGCAATAGGGTAGGATCCGCTTTGCCATAAACTGATCACACCGCCCATAATGGTATTGGGTTCGTCATTGCCAAACAATTCAGTATGCATGATGGGGAGCGCATTAGCCGGTATGTAAAGTAGCACGGCCGTAAACAATAAAGCCCAGGTGCGCTGAATACTGAGACTCGCTGCTGCCGGGCTAAGCGGCTTAATTTGAGGTAAATCGCCGTTATACAGCCAGATTTTTATACGCGTATCGTCAAAGTAAAATAGTGCAGCACTCATACAAACACTGAATAACACGAAAGCGTAAAACGACATGCCAATGGCGACATCTGCCAGAGAGGTTATCTTTATCAGGCTCACCAGCGTTCCCAGTAAGAAAATTTCCGCCATGCTCCAGGGCATTAACACTTCTACCCAAAATAATACGGTCTTCATCCAGTTTTGAGGGGTGGCAAACAGGCGGCCCCACAATAATATCGTTAACCCAAGTAACACGAGCCCGGGTAAAACAAGCGTGGCAAGACCTGTTATAATTGCAAGGGAGAGATAATCCTGGTCAATCAGCACAGACAAGCCTCCGGGTAAATCAATGTTGTTTTGCTGGCCGCTGGCACGAAAGGATAAAAAGTTAAAAGGCAATGACAAGCACAGAAAAAACAGCGCGCTAACAGCTAACGACAAGCAAAGTGCGTAATCCTGTTTGTGATAAATGCTCAGAGTGTGACCGCACCTTGGGCAAACTGCGCGTTGTTTGTGCTGCAAATGCGGCACATTCACGGTGGCTTCGCATTGTGAGCAAATGAGTTCGCAGGATGAGGTTGTTTCGGACATGATGAGCGCCAACAAACATGTAGATACACAGATTACCTCAGATGAGGGCTTGTTTGTAGTCTGATAGATTGAGAAGGTTGATAATTAACATAAAAAAGGCAGCGATGACGCTGCCTTTTGTGTTCGTTTTTTAATGCCCGGTTTAGTAACTTGCGTTACCAGGTGTACGCGGGAAGGGGATAACGTCACGCACGTTTTGCATACCGGTTACATAAGCAACCAGACGTTCAAAGCCCAAGCCAAATCCGGCGTGTGGTACGGTGCCGTATCGACGCAGATCACGGTACCAACCGTAGTCTTCTTTGCTAAGGCCCATTGCTTCCAGACGGCTGTCAAATACATCCAGGCGTTCTTCGCGCTGCGAGCCGCCAATGATTTCGCCAATGCCCGGTGCCAGCACGTCCATGGCTGCTACGGTTTTGCCATCGTCGTTCAGGCGCATGTAAAACGCTTTAATGTCTTTCGGATAGTTTTGCATGATGATGGGTGCACCAACATGCTCTTCCGCCAGGTAGCGCTCATGCTCACTCGACAGGTCGATTCCCCAGCTAACCGGGAATTCAAAGTCTTTGCCGCAGTTTTCCAAAATAGAAATGGCGTCAGTGTAGTTCATGCGAACAAAGTCACTGTTTACCAGTTTTTCCAGGCGGCTAATGGCATCTTTATTGATGCGATCAGCGAAAAAGGCCATGTCATCCGCACGCTCTTCCAACACCGCTTTACACACGTATTTCAGCATGTCTTCCGCTAATTGCGCAATGTCACCTAAATCGGCAAAAGCCACTTCCGGTTCAATCATCCAGAATTCAGCGAGGTGACGGGACGTGTTGCTGTTTTCAGCACGGAAAGTCGGGCCGAACGTATAGATTTTTGACATCGCACAGGCATAGGTTTCACCGTTCAACTGACCTGATACCGTCAGATAAGCTTCACGACCGAAGAAATCCTGGCTGTAATCCACTTTACCTTGATCGGTGGTTGGGATGTTCATCATGTCCAGCGTGGATACGCGGAACAATTCACCCGCACCTTCGGTATCGCTGGCAGTGATAATGGGCGTACTTACCCAAAAATAGCCGCGTTCGTGGAAAAACCGGTGGATCGCCTGTGACAAACAGTTGCGAACGCGGGTTACCGCGCCAATCACATTAGTACGTGGACGCAGGTGCGCGTGTTCACGCAGGTATTCGATACTGTGACGTTTTGCAGCCATTGGGTACGTGTCAGGATTTTCCACCCAACCCACAATGTTTACTTCGACGGCATCTAATTCGAGCGCCTGGCCCTGGCCTTCAGATGCCTTCACAGTGGCAGTAACTGCTAAAGAACAACCCGCCGTCAGGCGTTGTATGTCAGCGTAATTAGGTAACGAATTCAGCGCAATGACCTGCACAGGGTCAAAACAGCTGCCATCATGCAAGGCAATGAACGACAAGCCGGCTTTTGAATCACGACGGGTGCGAACCCAGCCTTTTACAGTTACCGTTTCGCCAACCGCGTACTTACCAGCAAGTACGTCGACAACGGGGGCGTGTGTCATGGTTATTCTCTCCAACAAATAGATTTTGTGCTAAAACGCAAATCATCGCACAGCCCTTGGTTGATTGCATCCAGATTTATTAAACAAAAATCGAAAAATGCCGATATCTACAGTGAATCGGTCAAATTTGTATCGCTGGAATTTACGGTTTGATTGATTTTCGAACAAACAAGGTTGCGAAGAAAAGTGAGAGGCAGTATGGCAGTACAACAGGCTATTCGATTTGGTGAAGATCGCCGCAAGAAATCGCGCGAACAGGATGCGTACTATCGGATCGTCATAACCCTGAATTCCCTGGTGTGGTTGGCGTTGGTGGTATGTCTCATTCTGTTTCATTTTGCACGTCCGGAAATGGTGAGTGGTGTGCAGCAATTCTGGGGGATTGACGGGCGTACCAGCTGGTCACCCGAGTACATGAGCGCATTAATCCGATTACTGCAGGTTTGCCTGGGAGCCAGTTTGCTGACGATGTTCTTACGCTCTCGTCGCAGCCGCAGAAAAGAAGACCATTACGGCGTGAATTTATTTATTTTGGCAGGGATCAGCACGGTTAGTCTGGTGACGATTAATTCTGTGTTACTGGCATAGCCGGTTTTACAACCCGGTAATTTCGGTTCTCAACAATGTGCAAAAGGCTGAGCGGAATCGCTCAGCCTTTTTTGTTTTTCAGCCCACGAACGCGCTGGTGATCAGTAAGTAGGTATAGCCAATATAAGCGAGCAGGAATGCGCCGCCTTCAAGTCGGTTCAGACGGCCAGGTCCTTTTATTCCGATACAGAAGATAAACAGCGCTACAGAAACCACTAACATAAACAGCGTGTCGCGGTACATAAAACTGCTTTCAACTTCCATAGGCTGGATCACGCCGGCAATGCCCACCACAGCCAGGGTATTGAACATGTTCGAGCCAATCACATTGCCCAGAGCAAGATCGTGCTCGCCCTTTTTAACCGCAATCAGCGATGAAGCCAGTTCGGGTAACGATGTGCCAATGGCAATAATTGTTAAACCAATAATGACATCACTTACGCCAAAAAACGTAGCAATTTCGACCGCACCCCACACCAGGATTCGGGAGCTGATGATCAGTAATAACAGTCCTACTACAAGCCAGATACCATCGCTTTTTAAATTTGCGGGCTTGCTATTGAGTTCTTCGCTGAACTCCTCGGCGAGCGCGTCTTTGTCTCCGCGGATCCCGGTCCAGATACTCCAGGAAACCAATAATATAAACAAACCCAATAAAGAAAAGGCGTCGTCCTTAGAGAGGGTGAAATCCAGTAATTGCCAGGCCGCAAAAAAGGTTAGCCCCAGCAAAATGGGCAATTCTTTACGGATAATTTCAGAACGGACAGCAATAGGGCTAATGAGTGCGGTTATCCCTAAAATCAATGCGATGTTGGCAATGTTCGAACCAAAAGCATTGCCAAGCGCAATACCCGAACTGCCTTCCATTGCAGCAATAACCGACACAATGATTTCGGGTGCTGAGGTGCCAAAACCAATGATCAGCATCCCGATTAACAGTGGTGATAAACCAAAATGACGCGCCACCGATGCTGCGCCGCCAACGAATTTATCGGCGCTCCACAACAACAACGGTAACCCTAAAACAATAGCGACAATCGCTAACAGCATACACACTCCTTCAGTAACGCAGCGCTAGTTATAGCGCTTTCAGCAGGATAGTGCATAACCTCTGAATTGTGAACTGCTGATCCGACCAATCTACCCAAATAACGCTATGAAACAAAATGATCTGGCGGTGTCGGGAAATTTAGCGGGTATTAACGATAGCAGTCGTGACGACAAAAATTATCCGTTTTAGATGTACGTCAGAGTTCGCTAAACTTGATGACTAATTAATCGCTATGCTGCGCATGCAATTGTGTATGTGTTTGGGCATAGCGGCACAATCAGGAAATCTGAACGCAACTATGCACAACACTTTAATTATTACGGACATCGCTGAACAACTCGACTTGCCAGACTTAACGGTATTGACCTTTCAGCAATACCTGCAGGATTACCCCAAACTGAACGAGCCCAAAACGCGCGTGATTAACCTGTGTGACACAGGAAAATACCTGAGTCAGGGGTACTATTGCTCTTTATTAGCAGAAGCGAGACAGCACCGTGTAATTCCTGGTGTAAACACCATTAACGATTTGCGTCCTGGTCAAAAAGAACTGGAGTCACCCTCCGTTTCAATCAAACCCCAGGAGCGCGAAGCGCTGGAAAGTCTGGGGGGAGAATTATATGTGTGTTTTGGTAAAACGTCTGACGTCCGTTTAAAGCGATTGGCGAAACAGGCGTTTGCTCAGTATCCAAGTCCATTGTTGCAATTGGTATTAAGCAGTGAAGTGTCGGAAGTTCGTTGCAGTGCGGTGGGCCTTAACGAAGTGCCTGAAAGCCTTCAGCCAACGTTCTTTGAGCGATTAAAACAGTTTACTCAACAGCACTGGACCATTAATGCACGCAACAAACAGGCTCGCTGGGATATGGCTATTCTGGTTAATCCGGATGAACCTACACCACCCAGCGACAAGCGCGCCATTGCTAACTTTGTGAAAGCCGCCGGTAAAGTGGGCTTTCATGCTGAAGTTGTTACATCGCAAACGATTGGTGATGTTGAACAATACGATGCACTGTTTGTGCGTGAAACAACCGCAATTGACCATCCAACCTATCGCATTGCCCGCGAAGCCGAGCGCGAAGGCGTGGTGGTGATAGACGATACACAGTCAATTTTGCGCTGCTGTAACAAGGTGTTTTTGCAAGATGCGTTTACCTATAACAAGGTGCCCGCGCCTAAGAGTTTGTTTGTCACCGACGCAGAAGATGCTACCTGTGAAGAATTAATTGCAGAATTAAATCTGCCGTTGATCCTGAAGTTGCCAGAGAGTTCGTTTTCCCGTGGTGTGTACAAAGTAGAAACGAAAGAAGAACTGGTTAAAAAACTCGAAAGCATGCTGAAAGAATCGGCGCTTGTGCTGGTTCAGGAATACATCTTTACTGAGTTTGACTGGCGTATTGGTATGCTGGGTGGTCGCCCTATTTTCGCCTGTAAGTATTTTATGGCGCGTAACCACTGGCAGATTTACAACCACAAAGGCGATAAGGCTGATTCAGGTGGTTTCGTAACCTTGCCCACGTTTGAGGTACCGCGTCAGGTGTTGAAAGCCGCTATCAGTGCTGCGGAAGTGATTGGAGTTGGTTTGTACGGTGTTGACATTAAGCAACGCGGTAACAAGGTTTACGTTATTGAAGTAAACGATAACCCCAACGTGGATTCGGCGGTAGAAGATAAATATCTGGGGCAGGAATTATACTTGTTGATTATGCAGGAATTTGCCAGCCGCTTAGAACGCAGGGGTAGATGATCATGGTTATTTCAGTGGGTCAGTGGCAATTAAGAGCCGGCGCTCTGGGCGATTTAACTAAGCTGGTGGCCCTGGAAAATCATTGCTTCAGTAACGACCGGTTGAGCAGACGCAGTTTCCGACACTACCTGACGGCCAAAAATGCAGAACTGGTTGTTGCTGAAATAGACGGCCAGATAGTTGGCTACGGATTGTTGTTACTTCGCCGCGGTACCCTGTTAACCCGTCTTTATTCGTTGGCGGTGCACGAGAGTGCACGAGGCCAGCGGTTGGCGGAAGGTATGCTGTTATGGCTGGAGCAGCGCGCAACCGCACGTGGCAAACGTTATATGCGACTGGAAGTTGCCGAACATAACAAAGCCGCACAGCGATTGTACGAACGATTAGGCTTCCTGCCGTTTGGTATGTTTGAACATTATTACGAGGACGATACCAACGCTATTCGTATGCAAAAAGCATTGCCGTTAAGCGGACCAGAGAAAACATTACGTCGTTGTCCCTGGTATCAGCAAACTACCTCGTTTACCTGTGGCCCAGCCAGTTTACTGATGGCCATGGCGATGCTGGATCATACGTTGATCCCAAATCAGCGCGATGAGTTTAGCATTTGGCGGGAAGCCAATACCGTTTATATGACAACGGGTCCGGCCGGGACACATCCAATCGGCCTGGCAATGGCGGCGCAAAACAGAGGGTTTGACGTTAAAGTGTATCTGAGCCAGGGCGCGCCCATTTTCATTGATGGAGTGCGCAATGAACACAAACGGCGGACATTGCAGACGGTAGAAGAGAACTTCTTTAACGAAGCTGAACAGCAACAGTTACCGGTGTTCTATTTGGATTGGTTAACCCGTCTGGACAATTATCAGAACATGCAGGATTGTGCGCTGGTGTGTTTGATCAGTACCTATCGGTTCGACCGCAAAAAGGCGCCTCATTGGGTAGTGGTTACGGCTATTGATGATCAGTGCGTATACATCCACGATCCGGATCCGTCTACCCCGGGGGCAATGGACTATCAGCATGTTCCTATTGCCCGGGAAGACTTTATACGTATGGCCAGCTATGGCAAACGTAAAATCAAAGCGGCGCTTGTGTTGCGCCTACAAGCGCAATCATTAGTGTGTAGTGACCTTGATTTGGCTGTTTAATTGACGCAATTGGTCAACCAGCGACATCAAATCTTCGATGTTGCCGCGGAACAATGAGTGTTTGGTCACCATTGTTTTTCCTGAATGACTCAGCTGACCCTGGTTAGCTGGGTCAAACACTGACGTTTCTTTTTCAAGTTCAGCCCACTGAGACAAGCAATTAGCCGGAATAAGGTGGCGCTTGGCAATTAATTTGTCTCTCATTTGCAACAGTTGGCCCATTACTAATGTTTGATTTTTAGGTGTATCGGTCATCTTCATTCTCCTGACATTAACCGCTGTGCCCATAATAAATGGCGGGCTAATGCGATGATGCTTGAATATTAAACAAAAAATATTGTAAATAGGGTGTAAACCACGCTGGGTAGGTAGTAAATTTCATACCTAACACGCTGTTCAGGTATGAAATGCAACTACCTGGCGGTACGCCTATTTCTCAGTTGAAAGAAGTTTTGCAAGTAGTGTGCCTGATGTGCATTATTTTTCATGTAATGCACAGCGTCAGGCAAAAGGCCGCTGCCTGGATGGTTTACGCCTGCGCACAAGTGCTACGCCAGCCCAGGGAAACAGGTAAAGTATGAGGGTGGTTACTAACGCTGAACCCACTGAATCAGGTTGAAGGGGGAGCGAGGGTTCAAATAACTTAAGTACGCTGGTTAAACGCGAGTACTGATTGGGTTGCGCAAAATACCTGACTTGTTCAAAGTAGTTCGCATTCTGCAAATACGCTGCGGCATATTGGGCTTCTTTATACGCTTCAATTACGGTTAGCTTGTGTTTGGCATCGTCTCTTACCAGCGCAGCCGGGTTGCTAAGTAACGCGTTAATCATGTCGTTCACACTGGCATACCCGTGATGGCGGGCAAGCTGTTCATAGTGAGCAACTTCATCGCCGGTAGCGTCAAGGTAGCCATTTAAATACTGCAGGTATTGCTGATTAAGCACAGGTACCTGAAGCGTTGCAATAAACAACATCGCAAACAGTACCTTGTCGATTAACCGCGTTATGATCCCCACAATACTTACCCGTAAAGTTGTTTAAGACTGGTGTAAATAGCCTGCGTCAGTCGTGTTAATTGCGCAGAAGACACAATGTAAGGTGGCATAATGTAAACCAGCTTACCGAAAGGTCTTATCCATACACCCTGCGCGACAAAGCGCTTCTGAATGGCCGCTACATCAACCGGATGTCGTGTTTCCACCACGCCAATTGCGCCCAGGGTTCTGACATCAGCTACACAGGCGAGTTCCCGGCACGGTGCCAGTTCAGCGCGCAATTGACTGCCAATGCTGGCAACCTGTTGCTTCCAGTCTCCCCTGGCTATAATGGACAGGCTTGCGCTGGCAACTGCACATGCCAACGGGTTGCCCATAAAGGTAGGCCCGTGCATAAACACGCCGGGGCTACCTTCACATACGCCCCGGGCAACCTCCTCGGTACATAATGTAGCAGCCAGCGTCATGTAGCCTCCGGTCAGTGCTTTGCCCAGACACATGATATCGGGTGAAATACCCGCGTGATCACAGCCAAACAACTTACCGGTTCTACCAAAGCCTGTTGCAATTTCATCACAGATTAACAGTACGTCGTAACTATCGCAGAGTTGTCTGCAGCGCTTCAGATATTCAGGATGATACATGCGCATGCCACCTGCACCCTGTACCACGGGTTCCAGAATTAGTGCCGCCAGTTCGTGGTGATGACGTACAAATAATTCTTCCAGCGGCAAAATATCATCTTCGCTAAACGGCTGTCCAAAGCGGGTTTGCGGCGCCGGTGCGAAAATCTGCGGCTGAAGTGTTTTGCTGAACAAACTATGCATGCCGTTAACTGGGTCGCACACCGACATCGCAGCAAAGGTATCGCCATGGTAACCATTACGCGGCGCAATCAGGCGCGATTTTTCCGGCCGTCCCTGACAAGCCCAGTACTGCACTGCCATTTTAATCGCGACCTCTACTGAGACAGAACCTGAGTCCGCCAAAAACACACGCTGCATACCCGATGGCGCCATATCCAGCAGTTGTTTACACACACGAACAGCCGGATCGTGGGTAAGGCCGCCAAACATAATATGGCTAAATGCATCAATTTGTTCATGCGCGGCTTTATTCAGTTCCGGATGGTTATATCCGTGAATCGATGCCCACCAACTGGACATACCATCTACCAGGACTTCCCCACTGGCCAACGAGATTTCTGCGCCCCGGGCACCGTTTACTTCGTAACAGGGCAGCGGGTTAACCGAAGAGGTGTACGGATGCCAGATGTGATGCTTATCAAATTCGATGTTGTTTATATTTTGCACAGTAGTAAAGTATTTAATGTTAATTTGGTTGACAAGGTGCGTTGGCTGCATAGACTAAGCCACCATTAAGTAAGAGTAAAGGATAGGCGATGTCTGTCACACAGCACAATATTGTAAAATCGGCGCAAGGCGCCAGTAATTCTGCGATCCGTCATGACTGGACTCGCGCTGAAGTAGAGGCATTTTATGCAATGCCATTTAATGATTTGCTCTTTCAGGCGCAAATTATTCACCGTCAGCATTTCGACCCAAATGAGGTACAGGTTAGTACCTTACTCTCAATTAAAACGGGAGCTTGCCCGGAAGATTGTAAATATTGTCCGCAAAGCGCCCGCTACGATACCGGCCTTGAAAAAGAGCGCTTGCTGGAAATAGAAAAAGTGATCCAGCGCGCCCGGGAAGCCAAGCAAACTGGCTCTACGCGTTTTTGTATGGGGGCTGCATGGCGTAATCCCAAAGAGCGCGACATGCCGTATCTCACACAAATGGTCGCCGAAGTAAAATCCCTCGGACTGGAAACCTGTATGACATTGGGCATGTTAACCCGGGATCAGGCATTGGCTTTGAAACAGGCCGGGCTGGATTATTACAACCACAACCTGGATACCTCGCCTGAATTTTACGGAGACATAATTACTACCCGCACGTATCAGGACCGACTGGACACGCTTCAGCACGTGCGCGATGCTGGGATGAATGTGTGCTCAGGCGGTATTGTCGGAATGGGTGAAAGTGTTGCTGACCGCGCCGGGCTATTAATGCAACTGGCGAATCTGCCAGAACATCCCCAAAGTGTGCCTATTAACATGCTGGTGAAAGTAGAGGGTACGCCGCTGGATAAACTGGACGACATGGAGCCGTTTGATTTTATTCGCACCATTGCCATTGCCCGTATCATGATGCCAGCTTCGCATGTTCGCTTATCTGCAGGACGCGAAAACATGAACGAGCAAATGCAGGCGCTGTGTTTTATGGCAGGTGCCAATTCTATTTTCTATGGCTGCAAACTGCTGACTACCTCTAATCCGGACACCCATGAAGATGTCATGCTGTTTAAAAAGCTGGGCATTAATACGGAGCGCACCAGGGATTATTCTGACGAAGCCCACGCATTGTTGCTTGAAGAAGCCATGGAACAACAGCAACAGGCCCCGGACGACCTATTTTACGATGCCACGGCAGGCAAAAAAGCAGGTAAGCAAGCCGAGACCGTATAATGGCCTTTGAGTTTATCGACACCCAACTGGCACTGCGTCAGCAGGATGGTTACTACCGACAGCGCACCTGCATTGATTACGAACGCGATGGTGTGATTGCTATTAATGGTAAACATTATCTCAATTTTGGTAGTAATGACTATTTAGGATTGCGCCACGATCAGGGGGTGTTGCAAGCCTGGGTAGAAGGGCTTGCCCAGTTTGGTGGTGGCAGTGGTGCGTCACCATTGGTTACCGGATACAGTGCAGCGCATCGCGAATTGGAGCAGGTACTGGCAGAAGCGCTGAACCGCGATGCCGTGTTGTTGTTCTCGTCGGGCTTTGCGGCTAATCAGGCGCTATGTCAGGCATTGTTTGCGGAGCAGGGCGATATTGTCGCCGACAAATTCATGCATGCTTCGTTTATTGAAGGGGCAACTGCCAGTGCAGCACGTTTACGACGCTTTGCGCACAACGATTATGAACACCTGTCAGCAATACTGGCGAAATCCACTTCTGAGCATCGTCTGATTGCATCTGAAGGGGTATTCAGTATGGATGGCGATTCACCCGATATGGCTCAGTTGGTTGGGCATGCCGAATCCTCGAACAGTTGGCTGATGCTGGATGATGCTCATGCATTTGGTGTAACGGGTAAGTTTGGTTTGGGCAGTATCGACGCCTATCAGCTGTCACAACAACAGTGCCCGGTGGTGATGGGAACCTTTGGCAAAGCTGTAGGGACCGCCGGCGCGTTTATTGCCGGCAGCCATGCCCTGATTGATTACCTGGTAAATTATGCGCGTCACTATATCTATTCCACCGCATTTCCACCGGCACAGGCCGTTGCCACGTTACACGCGTTGTCACGGGTAACTCAAGGAAGCGAGCGAGAGAAACTTCACAGCAATATTGCCCATTTCAGAGCAAGAGCGAGGCAGGAAGGCTTGCAATTAATGGATTCCCAGAGCGCAATCCAGCCTGTTGTGGTAGGTTCTCCAACACGCGCTATGGCGTTGTCGGTTGAGCTGGCAAATCGAGGGCTGTGGGTGCCTGCGATGCGTCACCCTACCGTCCCAAAAGGCACTGACAGACTGCGCATTACCCTGAGCGCCAGTCATGCAGAGCGCGATGTCGACGCACTTATCGATGGATTAATGTTGGCCCAGCAACGAGTGCAGTTTAATAACGACTGCTCAGAAATTAACGGGTAACCGCATGGCACTGATCGAACCCGTAACTTCACCTCAGCGTTGTGCCGACAAGCAGGACATTGCTGCGCGTTTTAGCGCGGCCGCGGCAAAATATGATGCCCTGGCAGGGATTCAGCACATTATCGCTGACGCAGCACTATCGCGACTCAGCAAAATGGGTAGTACCGGTAATTTTCAGGGAATATCTGCGCTGGATATTGGTTGCGGTACGGGTCGCAATACTGCAAAGCTAATCAATATCTGGCAAGACGTGTGTGGTATGGATTTAGCGCCCGGTATGCTAAAACTGGCACAGGCAAATTATCCCTTTATCCGCTTTGTGCAAGGTGATGCTGAGCAGCTTCCATGGCAATCGAATAGTTTCAATGCCTTGTTTTCTTCGATGGCGCTGCAGTGGTGTGATTCACCGGATAAGGTGATCAGTGAAGTGCACCGGGTATTACAGCCAGGTGGATGTGCAGAGCTAGCTGTTATGGTAGAGGGGTCATTTCCCGAGTTAAACCAGGCAGCCTGCAAAACTGGTATATCATTGTCGCTTAATACCTTGCCCACCGCAGAATACTGGCTCGATGTTATATGCCAGCAGCCCTGGCTTAGCATCAACCAGGAAGTAGTGAACTACACCGACAGATTTTACGACATTATTTCGCTGCTTAAATCGATCAATGGCATTGGTGCAAGCAGTCAAACGGACGCCAGACAACGCGACCCGTTAACGCGCAACAAGTTGCAAGCCGTCAGCCAAGCCATTGCCCAACAGTCTGATGGGACATTATTCAATACCTACCGCATACTGCACGTGAGTCTGGAGAAACCCTTGTGACAAAAGCGTATTTTGTTACCGGTACTGATACCGAAGTGGGCAAAACCTACACCAGTTGTAAAATCCTGCAAGCCTTTACCCAGCATGGCAAAGTTGCGTTGGGTTATAAACCGGTGGCTGCTGGGTGCGAATGGCAAAACAACCAATGGGAAAACGAGGATGCACTGGCGCTGCAAGCTTCATCCAGTTTGCATGTGCCATTAGCCGAGATTAACCCCATAACATTACCTGAACCTATTGCGCCTCACATTGCTGCGCAGCGTCAGGGCAATACAATAAGCGAAAAAGTGATTGTGGATGGCCTACAGTCTTTGCAGCAATATCAGCCCGATATTCTGTTGATGGAAGGCGCGGGAGGTTGGCGGCTACCCCTATCTCAAGAGCGATTTCTGAGTGATGTGGTAAGAGACCTACAGCTGGAGGTGATTCTGGTAGTGGGCATGCGGCTGGGCTGCTTAAACCATGCATTACTTACCGCCGAGGCAATAATAGCGGATGGATTAACCCTAAAAGGCTGGGTGGCCAATCAACTGTCGGCCAACATGCCTGTGTTTGAAGAAAACCTGGCAACACTGGATGCACTTATGCCGGCACCCAGGCTCGGCCTGGTGCCGTATCGTGATGAACCTGATCTCAGTGGTTTAATTGAGGTACTCGGTTAAATCCTGCTCTGGTTCAATAGCCTGCTTCTGAGCACCACTAAACACGAATCCAGATAAACTGCCTTTCAGGATTAATCGGTGTTCGCTTAATAGCAGTGCTGAACCTTCGCGAATCGCCAGCACCGGGGTGGAGGGATTGAGCGCTGTGAACTCATACAAGCGATCATCACGGGTTTCGCCGTTATGATTAGGCGGCTGATAGTCGGTGTAGTGCGGGTTTAACTGGCAGGGTAAAAATCCCAGTGCCGCAAAGCTGCGTGGCTCAACGATGGGCATATCGTTGGTAGTACGTATGCTCTGCCCGCAAATATTACTGCCTGCACTCCACCCGATATAGGGCGTACCTGCCGCTACTTTCTCGCGAATTGCCTGCAGTACGGCATTTTCGTATAGCTGGTGAAGTAAGTTAAACGTGTTACCACCACCTACTACTATCGCGCTGGCTGACGTTACCGCTTCAACCGGATCGGCTGCGGTATGAATACCCTGGACTCTGACTTCAGGTAGCGCTTGCTGAACCTTATTTACGTAGTCATCCCAGCCGAGTGTAACGCCTGCATAGGGGATAAACAGCACATCGCGGCAATCCCGAAGGTGTGCCAGAATCATTGGACGCGCGTGGGTAAGGTACGCTTCGTTGCCCATGCGGGAACTCGATAGCATCAGTACGTGATGTGCAGAATGTGTCATAGTCTCTTCCGGTCGAATGCATGTGATTGCCCGGGAAGGATTAACATGATTTTGCGCTCTCCCGGCAACAATGTGCATATTTGGCCAGATACCTTGAGTGTTATCAACCTCTTAATTTGTCATGCTGCATCTACCTGCACAGTCAACGATGAATGCGGCTTACTGGTTTCTGCGGCGACGATAACGATACTTGGGATTGCGCAATGAAATCACCAATAACGCCGCCATAATAATGGAAAACAGGGTATCTGCCTGAAAGACCGTGTCCCCTGTTTTGTCTGCGTCGTGTTCGGCTGGCACTGACGTTTCTGATAAAGACACGTGCGGAGTGCTGATGTAAAACGCCGACGAGGTATTCTCTGAGTCGCTCAGCATCGGCATACCCTGATAGACTTGCCGGTTTAGTGATACGGCCGTAAATGGTGCTGTGGTGGCCTGACAGACGTAGATGGCGGATAGTGCCATAATCATAATGCAAATTTGTTTTTTCATTTTGCAACCTCAAACTGCGAATTATTGTGGTTTAGGGGGTCTTAAACTGTTGTTCGCAAGTTATGGGCCAGACTGCCAGATAACAGAGGTGAGAAAGTGGCAGGTTTACGCTAACACCGTTCAATCGGATGGTTAAACCCGTTCCAAATACCGCCAGGTTGTGGCACTCTTAGCAGCCATTTTTATCTAACTTCAGCCCCGGAGCGAAGTTGGTGTAATCACTGACTTCACATAAAACAAAGAAAGCAAAGTTAATGACCAATTCAACCTTACCTGTTTCAGTACTATTTGTTTGCCTTGGCAATATTTGTCGTTCACCTACCGCGGAAGCTGTGTTTCGTCAAAAAGCCGAACAAGCCGGATTAACGTTAACTATCGATTCAGCGGGCACACACGGATATCACATCGGCAGTCCGCCAGATAAGCGTTCCCAGGCAACCGCAGAGGCACGTGGTTACAGTTTTAAAGGGTTAAAATGCCGTAGAGTGGCCGAAGACGACTTTGAAAAGTTTGACCTTATTCTGGCCATGGACAGCGATAATCTGAAAAATCTGAGAGGCATGAGCGATCCTGGTCATCATCACAAAATAAAGCTGTTTCTGGACTACGCAGGTTATCAGCACGAAGATGTGCCTGATCCTTATTACGGTGGTAAAAAGGGCTTTGAACTGGTACTGGATTTAATTGAAAGTGCCAGCGACGGATTGATAACGAGTCTGCAATCCCGATGAAACAAGCACCTGCCCAATGGCTGGCAGCGTTGTTTGCCTTTATGCTGTGTGCGGCAGGGTTATTGTTATTTAGTGGTTGGCAGTGGGATTTATCCGTAGACGTGAATCGCCGGATATTGTGGCAATTGCAATTGCCACTAACGATAACGGCGATGATCACAGGCGCAGCGCTGAGTGTGAGTGGGGCGTCATTGCAGGTGGTGCTACGCAATCCACTGGCCGATCCCGGGATCATCGGTATTTCCAGCGGTGCGAGTCTGGTAGCGGCATTTGTACTCATTCTGGCGCCAGAAGCCTTGGTGGCGCACTTACCTTATACCTTGCCTGTTGCGTGTTTTACCGGGGCGTTGTTCTCTACTTGGTTGATTTATCGATTATCAGTAAGAATGCGAGGTGTGAATACCGCTGTGATCCTGGCAGGGATTGCTATTACTACACTCACCAGCGCAATTATGGGCTGGCTGTATTTGTTTGCCGATGCGCAATCCATGCGCAACCTTACCTTTTGGATCATGGGCAGTTTACATCAGGCCGACCTATGGGTACTGGCGGTGAGTGCACCCATTATTGTGCTGAGTTTACTGGTTATTGGCCGTCATGCCGGGGCGCTCAACGTACTCTACACTGGTGACATTACAGCCAAAAGTGCCGGCGTGGATCCGGAGAAATTAAAGCTCACCATTATGGTAGCGTGTGCCCTGGCTGTGGGCGCAGCAGTGGCTATAGCCGGTTCTATTGCCTTTTTGGGGTTGCTGGTACCGCATTATTTGCGTTTGCTACTTGGCTACGATAACCGCTATTTGTTACCTGCATGTGCGATGTCCGGTGCAACCATTTTACTGCTGGTGGCGCTACTGAGTGAGTGGGTCGCGTTTGCGGCACTACCGGTTTCCATGGTAACAGCCACCATTGGCGGCCCATTGCTGCTGTTTGCATTGGTAAAAGGGCAACTTAAATGAGCCTTACTATTCAAGCCGAGCACATTTGCCTGTCAGGCCGTTTTAAGCGACTGTCGATACATCATTCCGGGTCGGGCATTGTATGCCTGTTGGGGGCAAATGGTGCGGGTAAAAGCTCATTGCTGGAGGTATTGGCAGGATTAACACCCACCACCGAAGGTGATGTGTGCTGGAATCATCAGCCGGTTGCCCACATGAGTCTGATGGAACTCGCCCGAACACGGGGTTATCTTGCTCAAAAACCCTCTATGCAGTTTGAACTAACCGGCAGAGACTGCTTGCAATTCTTCAATGTCAGTGACTCGGGGGATATTCCCGCATTACTGATTGAAAAGCTAGGTTTGTCTGCGTTACTCGACAAGGCCTACACCCGCATGTCCGGTGGTGAGCAGCAACGCATTTTCATCGCGCGTACGCTTATTCAGGTGTGGGAACCACTGATGCAGGGCAATGCATTGCTTATACTGGATGAACCCTTGCAAAGTCTCGATATTCGCCATCAGCTGGCATTAATGCACTGGTTAGCTGATTTAGGAATAAGAGGAAATCAAATAGTCATGAGTTGTCACGACGTTAATATTGCTAATACCTTCGCGGATACGGTA
Organism: Aestuariibacter sp. GS-14; assembly: GCF_006494365.1. Lineage (GTDB taxonomy): Bacteria > Pseudomonadota > Gammaproteobacteria > Enterobacterales > Alteromonadaceae > Alteromonas > Alteromonas mangrovi. Next base: position 12,368 of record NZ_VHIP01000018.1, on the reverse strand, counting down.
TGGTTAGCGCGTTCAGGGGAGTTGCTGGCAAGCGGCCCGGTCGAAGATGTCATGACCCTGAACAATCTAAGGCGAACCTTTGATTGTCAATTTGATTTTCTTGAACGCGAACCGCGCGGCGTTTTTGTACCCGTTTCGGTATAGCCTGATTCATCAGGTAAGCCCATTTTCTGAATTTTCCCGTTTTTTATGAGGTGCTAAGTGAACAATTGGCAACCAGACAGTTGGCGAAGCAAGCCAATTCTGCAACAGCCAGAATACGACGATAAGGCCGAACTGGCCCAGGTAGAGAAGACTCTAAGCAGCTATCCTCCATTGGTATTTGCCGCTGAAGCGCGCGAGTTGCGCCGTCAGCTTGGTCAGGTATGTGAAGGTAAGGGCTTTTTACTGCAAGGGGGCGACTGCGCCGAGTCGTTTAGCGAGTTTAATGCACCGAAAATTCGCGACACCTTTAAAGTGTTACTGCAAATGGCTATTGTAATGACTTTTGCGGGCCGATGTCCGGTAACTAAAGTGGCCCGTATGGCGGGGCAGTATGCCAAGCCGCGTTCATCAGACTATGAAACCAAAGACGGTATTACCCTGCCAAGCTATCGCGGTGATATTATCAACAGCTTCGAGTTTTCAGAGGCCGCGCGCCGCCCTGATCCAAAGCGGTTAATTGAAGCGTACCACCGCAGTTCTGCCACACTTAACCTGTTGCGCGCTTTTGCTCAGGGCGGGTTAGCCGATTTACATGAAGTAAACCGCTGGAACATGGCTTTTGTGGAAAATAATCCACTGAAAGATAAATATCTGGATATTGCGCGTCGTATTCAGGACAGCCTCGAGTTTATGGATGTGATTGGTATTAATTCCACTAACACGCCAACTTTGCACGAAACGTCTTTGTTTACTTCGCATGAAGCCTTGTTGCTGAATTACGAAGAAGCGCTTACGCGTGTTGATACACTCACTGGCAAGCCATACGATTGTTCGGCGCACATGGTGTGGATTGGTGAGCGTACCCGTCAGTTGGACCATGCGCATATTGAATTCTTCCGCGGTATTCACAACCCGATTGGGGTGAAAGTGGGTCCGTCGATGGTAGAAGATGAGCTGATTCGCCTGATAGACGCACTTAACCCAACGAATGATCCAGGGCGTTTGACCTTGATCACGCGCATGGGTGCTGACAAACTGGAAGCCAACTTACCGCGTTTATTACGCCGTGTGAAAGCAGAAGGTCGCAATGTAGTATGGAGTTCAGACCCCATGCACGGTAATACCTTTAGTGCTTCCAGTGGTTACAAAACCCGCAACTTCGACGCTATTTTAAGTGAAATACGTCAGTTCTTCTCGGCTCATGAGGCGGAAGGAACCTATGCTGGTGGTATTCACCTGGAGATGACGGGGCAGCATGTAACCGAGTGTACCGGTGGCGCTTACCAGATTGGCGATGACGATCTGGCGGAAGCTTATAAAACCCAGTGTGATCCGCGTTTGAATGCCGATCAGGTACTGGAAATGGCGTTCCTTGTGTCAGAACACCTGCGAATCAAGTAATTCAGAAACACCCTTCATTTATTCAAAGGGCGCAGCGAGGCAATCGTTGCGCTCTTCTTCACTTAATATACCCGTAAAGATAGTGGCTCTTCGCAAACGCGTGGTTGTACTGTCATTGGATGTCATTGCAGCAATAAACCGCTCATTATTAGGAAATTCGGCCAGAATTGCCTGCCAGTGCAAATAACTGCCATAGCCCATTAATTTGTCTTGGTAACGCCGATTTAACCGTTCGGTTACCGTATCCATGAGTTCAGGCTTTGCCAGTACTTTTTGGGCAATACACAAATGCAATTGCTGACTTTGCTGATCGATGCGCTGATGTTGCTGGCGTTTACGCTGATAAACCAAAATAAACCCCGTTAATCGTTGTCGATGAGTGGCGTGAGCATGGATTCCATGCCATTGAGCTTAATCTCATACATCAGGGCGAGTTGTTGGCCCAGTTTGCCTTCCGGAAACCCTTGTTTGGCAAACCAAACCAAATAGGGTTCTGGCAAATGGATCAGTTTTCTGCCTGCATATTTACCAAAAGGCATGATTTGATTAATGGTGAGTTTAAGTTGTTGCGGATCCATTAGCGATTTGCCTGTTTTTGTTGTGCCTGCCATAAACCGGCATAAATCCCCTGACGAGACAGTAATTCACTGTGCGTACCTTGCTCAACAATTTGACCTTGCTGCATTACCAGTATGTTGTCGGCATCGATAATGGTTGACAGTCTGTGTGCTATTACCAGACTGGTGTGACCTTGAGCTACTTCACGCAGGGCGGTTAAAATGGCCTGCTCTGACTGACTATCCAGTGAGGAGGTTGCTTCATCGAACACCATAATGGCAGGGCGTTTTAGTATTGCGCGGGCTATAGCAACACGTTGTTTTTCACCGCCAGAGAGTTTTAAGCCGCGCTCGCCAACCTGCGTGTGAATACCATCCGGCAAACTGGCAATAAAATGTTCAAGGTGGGCGAGTCGAATTGCCTGCTGAATGTCTTCTTCGCTGGCTGTGGGGCGGCCATAGCGAATATTTTCCCCCAGGGTATCGTTAAACAACACGGTGTCCTGCGGCACAATGCCAATATGCTTGCGTAAACTGTGCTGGGTAACTTCGCTGATATCCTGTCCGTCAATTCGCACTGCGCCTGAAACCGGGTCGTAAAACCGAAACAACAGTTTTACCAGGGTGGATTTACCCGCACCACTTTCGCCTACCACGGCGACTTTGGTACCAGGCTCAATAGTAAAACTCACGTGATTTAGAATACGTCGCTCGGGGCGATAATAAAAACTCACGTTGTCGAAATGAATTCGACTCTGTTGGATATTAAGCTCTCTGGCGGAATCGGCATCGGCAACCATAGGAACCGTGCCCAGTAAATTAAACAGGTTTTCAATATTGGCCAGCGAACCGCGAATTTCCCGGTAAACAAAACCCAGAAAATTTAATGGCATAAAAATCTGCATGGTGAAGGCATTAATCAGTACAAAATCACCAATGGTCATGTTGCCGCGACTCACCTCTAATGCCGCTAACAGCATCATTGAGGTCATTGATGCGGCAATGATTAATGCCTGTCCCCCGTTCAACGCAAACAGCGATAAGCGGTTTTTGCGACGTGCCTGCTCCCAGTTGGCCAGGTTTGTGTCGTATTGACTGGCTTCATACTGTTCGTTATTGAAGTACTTCACGGTTTCGTAGTTAAGCAAACTGTCGATGGCGCGGGTGTTGGACGTTGAGTCCGCCAGGTTCGCCTGGCGCACAAACTCGGTTCGCCAGTCGGTGGCTTTCATGGAAAACCACACATAGGCCACTACTGAGCACAGAATGATCATGGCAAAGCTCATACCGTACTGAGTGAGTAAAACGCCTACAACCAGCGCAATCTCTAATATTGTTGGGCCAATATTAAACACCATAAAACGCATTAAAAAACTGATGCCGCTGGTGCCGCGTTCGATATCGCGTGACAGCCCCCCGGTTTGCCTGGACAAATGAAACGTTAAGTCGAGACGGTGCAGGTGTTCAAAAACTTCCAGGCCCACGCGCCGCATGGCGCGCTCCGTTACCCGGCCAAACAGGGTGTCCCGTACTTCTCCCAACAACACATTGATTAAACGCAAAACACCATAGGCGGCAACCAGCGCAATCGGTACAGCAAGCGTAACAATGGGATCCTGGTTCAGGTTGTCAACTGTGTGCTTTAGTACAAATGGTAAGCCAATACTGGCAAACTTAGCCGCAACCAGGCACAACATGGCTAGTGCAACGCGTTGCTTGAATTCAAGTAGATAGGGCCACAAACGTGCAAACACATGCCATTGCATGGGCGTGTCGGGGTTAACGGGTAATCGGGTAGGGCGCATGTATTCTTCTGGTTAAAGCGAGGCAGTACATAAAATATCGTTGCAGGCAAAGCGAGTCAAACGCCTTCGACCACCGGATTTGTTTTAAGTAAGTCCGGAATGCTATTGGTATCAACCGCTGCGCTATGTTACCGTGATGCCATTCTGGTTTAAATACACAGTGTAAAACCTTGCTACAAGATACCTTTGGCCGACGCTTTTACTACCTGAGACTTTCCATAACTGATGTATGCAACTTTCGATGTCAGTATTGCCTGCCTGATGGATACGAAGGCAAGGCCGAAACGTTTTTGTCAGTAAAAGAAATCGATACCCTGGTGAAAGGCTTTGCGGGTTTGGGGACCTGTAAAATTCGCGTCACCGGTGGCGAACCGACGCTTCGCAAAGATGTCAGCGATATTGTAGCGGCTTGTGCTAGCACGCCGGGTATCCAAAAAGTGGCCATGACCACTCACGGTGGCAAATTGGCCAGCTATGCTAAACAACTGGCGAATGCAGGGTTAAGCCAGGTGAACATTAGCCTGGATAGCCTGGACCCAGCTCAGTTTGCGTTGATTAGTGGCCAGGATAAACTGGCGGCGGTACTCGATGGCGTGAATGAATCCCTGATCCACGGTATGGCGGTAAAGGTAAATACCGTCTTACTCAGGCCTTTCGCTGAATCCCAGTTGAGCACGTTTTTGGCCTGGTTAAAGGATATGCCGGTAACGGTACGCTTTATTGAGCTCATGGAAACCGGTCAGCATAAAGCCTTTTTTAAGTCTCATCACACCAGTGCAGAGCCTTATCTTGCGCGCTTAAAAGCCGAGGGGTGGGAAGTGTTAAAACGCGGGGCAGACGCAGGGCCTGCGGTAGAACTACAACACCCCGATTACGCTGGCCGGATAGGTTTTATTATGCCTTACAGCTCTGATTTTTGTAGTAGCTGTAATCGCTTGCGTGTTACCGCGCTGGGCAAACTTCATTTGTGCCTGTTCAGCGATAACGGCTTGTCGTTGCGTGATTATTTACTACAAGGCGATGTAGCCGGGCTACAGGACTTCATTACAGACAAGCTGGCTGATAAAAAAGTGTCTCACTTTTTACAGGATGGCGTAACCGGCATTACTAAAAACTTATCCATGCTAGGGGGATAGATGGCAATTGCATTGCCTTCCTCGCCACGCCTGAATTATCGCTTACTGGACGAAACCGACGGCGATTTTTTGTGGGAGCTGGATCAGGACGAAGAGGTAATGCGGTTTTTGAACGGTGGCCGCAAAACCAGCAGAAAAGACATTAACGATATTTTCATACCCCGAATGCTCAGCTACCGCAATGCGCCGGCAGGCTGGGGATTGTGGCAGGTTTCACTCAACGATAACAGCAATAGTGCGATTGGCTGGATTTTAGTCAGGCCCAAAGGCTTTTTCAGCAGCCAAAGAGACGACAGTGTAATAGAACTGGGTTGGCGATTTAAACGCGAAGCGTGGGGCCTGGGATATGCTACTGAAGCGGCGCAAGCCGTTATGGAATACATGCAATCGCTTGGGAGTGCGGCTTTTTGTGCTATTGCCTTGCCGCAAAATACGGCGTCTATTCAAATCATGAAAAAGCTGGGTATGACTTATCGTTATTCCGAGCTTTATCAAGATTCGGTGTGGTGTGAGAATGTGGTTGTGTACCAAACGGCCTAGTGTTCCACGGCAGTGTTCCACTCTCGTGTTTCACTCTAGTGTTTCACTTCAGACAATTGGGGTTTGTTGATCGCTGTAACTGACTTGCCATACCAGGCGATGTTGGCTTTACCTGAGCGTTTAACCTCATAAAGTGCATCATCTGCCTGTTTCATAGCAACGTCAAAATAGGTCGTATCGATAGCCTGCGGACTTTTTCTGAACATGGTTGCGCCAATACTCACGGTAATGTGGTTAAGCGGCCCCTGTTCGGTATTCAGCGTTATTTGTTGAATTTGTTCCAGCATGGTTTGCAAAATGTGTTGGCACACTGCGTTATCCTCGGTATCCAGATAGATGCCAAATTCTTCGCCGCCTAATCTGGCTACCATGTCGTTGTTGCGAATATTTCGACGTAACACATCGGCCACTTCTTTGAGTACCTTATCGCCAACCGGATGCCCATAGGTATCGTTTAATAACTTAAAGTTGTCTATGTCAACGATAGCCAGGCCGTGGGGGGCATTGCTTACTGCAGCTCGTTGTTGGATCTGATCAAAATAGGCCCGTCGATTCATTAAGCCGGTTAACGGGTCAGTTGCTGCAAGGTAAGCCAGTCGCTCTTCGGCTTCGAATCTGGCTTGTTCAACCTCTACCGCTTTAAACAGGTTGGCCAGAGTTTCAGTTAATGGCGTTAAAAACTCAACATCTTGCTGAGTGTAATCTTCCAGCTTGTTTGCCAATCCAATCATGCCCACCACTTTTCCTTCCCGCTGAATCGGCAATCCCAGAAAGCGCTTAAGTACAGGGTGACCGGAAGGCGTACCTTTGGAGGCTTTGTGCATCATAGGCTTATTGGCCATCACGGGGGAGTTGGAGGTCACTACGTGGCCAAACAAGTTGTTTAAATTAGTAAACCGAAGTTCTCCTTGCTTGAATTTGTTGTATTCGGCTTTCGATGACTCACTCCAACTTACATCAGAAATGGCATAGATTTGCAAACAAGGCACGCCGTTTTCACATTCCATTTTGCCAATAAAACCGTAGGCACTTTCCGCTAGTTCCATTAACTCGGGAAAGATCTGCTCGCAGGCAAGTTGCAAATCCTTCTGTGCTACGAACAGATTTTGGGCATGATTTATAAAGCCAAATAGCCTGCGCTGTTTTTCCGCATGCAGTTCTGCCAGTTTTTTCTCTGTAATATTGCGATGAGTGGCTGCAAATCGAAGTGCCCGGCCATCCTCATCCCGTGTAACTACCTTGCCGTAGGTTTCAACCCATAAATGCTGGCCTTCAGCGTCCCGGATTCGGTATTCAATATCAACAACGGCATTTTTACTTTTCAGGCTGTGCTCGATTTGTGATACCAGCTTTTCTTTGTCTGCAGGATGAACTAATTGCATCCAGAACATACTTTGGGTGTCCACACTATCGGGATGTAGTTTTAACATGTCGCAAATGCGATTGTTTACTCTTAACGAGTCGTTTTCTATATCCCAATCTGATGTCCCCAACCCTGATGCTTCCAGCAGCAAGCGCATTCGCTCGTTGGTATCCATAATTCGGCTTTCAAGGTATTTTTGCTCGGTATTGTTTAACAGTAATCCTTGAATGGCGATAACCGTTTTCCCTTCAAATATCGCGCGAGAAACGAGTTTGTACCAGGTTGCCCGGTTACCGGACACTTTAATTCTAAAGTCACATTCGCAAATCTCAGCACCCTGCTGATGGTTTCTTACCGTAAACAAAAAATTATCCGTGTCATCCGGATGAATAACGCTGTCCAGTTTAAACAGCGACACATCCTGCGGAATGGTGATACCCAGCAGTTTACTCATGTTGGCTGACAAATAGGATGTTTGAAAATTGGGGCGTAACTGCCAGCGAATGAGTGCTGCTGGCGAATTGTTCAGTAACTGGTGTTCGTCTTCTGTACGTATATTTTTGTAGATCAGTTCGACTTGCTGGCCAACGTGCCGGGCAAAGCCAGAAAGCAGTTTCAGTTCTTTTTCTGACATGGTTCTGCTAACAGAATCAATAACGCAAAACGAGCCGATGGTATGGCTTTGAATAGAAAAGGGGACGCCAGCATAAAATCTTACGCCGTGATCAGCAATCACCGCCGGTTTTTTGCTTGTACGCGGGTCCTGTGTGGTATCGGGAATATATACAAGATCATTGGTTTCAAATACCAAATTGCAAATAGCATCGTGTAACGGCACCTGTTCAACCGCTGTGCCTACTCCGGCTTTAATCCATAAGGTGTCATTGTCACTGATACCTAAAAATGCAACGGGCACGTCAAAAAGTGCGGCTACGGATTGCACGTATTGCGTGAGTAATGTTTCGTATTCAGGTCTGTGAAGACCGTACTTCTCGATTAGCGTTTGGTTCATTTTTCAATAGTTAACTATATAAATAAAAAGGCGTTCGCCTTAATAACGTCGTTTAATAGTCGCCGTCTTTTTAAATTAGAATGAGGGCTTCAGAACAGCTTTACAGTGCTAAATGTCGCACTAATTTTCAGCAAACGGTTTATTCAAAAGTAGTACAGATTATAAAATTCGCAATAACTTGCGCCGCAGCACTATATAAAAGCGGCAAGGTAAAAAGCAGATAGGGAAGTGGTTAAGTCAGATCTTTAAGCACGTTTTTAACGCGCTGATAACGCTGTTCCTGTTCTTCGGTTAAGCGACCAGATTCAATGGTCTTCAGGCAATTGTGAATTAATGTGCTGTTGAGCGATTCTTTGGCTTCATCGCTACTGGATTCTTTTAAATTAATCGCCGTGGCCTGTAGCAGGTTAAGCGCAATAGAGGGGTTTTTCGGCATAATGGTAAACGCCTGACGGAAGGTTTCCAGTGCCTTTTTCAAATCGCCGCGCTGATATTGAATTACCGCGTTATTGTTAAGCTCTTTAGGACTGAGTTTAATTTCAGTCTTTTCTGCTTTTTCCTGTTGTACATATTGCAGGAACAAGTCGCTTTGCGCTGGATCGCTGTTACAGCGACGCTCAATCATATCGAGCATCTTCAGTGCATGGTCCTGAATGCCCACTTCGTGGAATGCTTTGGCTTTATCAAGCAGCCCTTCAATACTTTCAGTTTCCCAGGAGTCATTATTTAACTGGTTGAGCAGGGCAATGGCATTATCCACTTCATCCTCCAAATACAGCAAACGGGCATCAATTACCTTTAACTGGTCGTCAATGTCTGCCTTGGGGAAGCTGCTTTTTAACTGCTTGAGGAATTCGGTAGATTGTTTGATCAGCTTTTTTGTATGCTCTTCTTCCGCTGTCATCGCAAAGTCAATGCCAGCACGCGCAACATTGAGGTAAATCTCTGGCTTGTCGTGAATGGAATTCTTGGCAATCTTTACAATCTTTTTGGCTGCTTCAAACTGCGACTCATAATCGTGCGTCAAGCGGGACAGGTTTAGCGCTTTGGCGTGACGATGCAGATTGCGGGGCGAAATTGCGCTGGCCACCTCCACGCTTTCCAGTGCGTCCTCAAATTCGTGATGCTTTATTTGCAGCGCGGCCAGTAAATCGTAAGCAGCTAGCATGGAATCCTGCTTAAGTGCCAGTTCAATCACCAGCTTTTCGGCTTCTTCGTCTTTATCCAGTGAGATAAAGCTTTTAATCAGCCCCAACTGTGCCCAGGTAAAATTCTGAACATTGATGATGGCCTGGTAAAACTCTTTTGCCTCTTCGTAATGACCGCAAGCGAGTAATAGTTCGCCTTTTAGTTTTAAGGCCAGCGGGAAAAATTCAGAGTTCTTGGGCTCAGTCAGGAAGTTTTCGAGTTCGAGCAGCGCTTTGTCTAATGTGCTTTGCTCAATTAAATGGTACACCGGCTGCAGTGCTTTTTTACGGGTAAGTAAACGGCCCAAACGGCGATCCAGTTCCCGTACCGTAAACGGCTTTGCCAGAAAATCGTCGGGCTGAAGTTCTACAATACTGTGAACAATATCGGCGGTGGTGTCGGCAGAAATAAAAACAAATGCGGTACTGGGAGGCAGTTCATTATGTTCTTTAAGCTGGTCGTAAAGGAAATATCCGTCCTGCTCATTTTTCAAATCGTAAGAACAAATGATCAAATCATAATGATTGCGGCGAATCGCCGACAGGGCAGTGCTGGCGCGATCGGCGTATTCAATATTCTGAAAACCGAGCTCTTCCAGTGAGTACTTAAGGTAGCCTTTGGCAAGCACCTGATCATCGATCACTAAAACACGTGTTTGTCTGGCCAGCTTTAAGTTCATTACCGCCTTATCCATTTGGTTTAATAATGCTTTATCGGCAATCACGCCGAAAATATTATTAAAACCTGAATAAACAGTTCTGTCACGAAAAACAGGATAAAGTGTTTGATATAGGGATATAAAAATAGATGGTGGACGCAGCAAGGCTTGAACTTGCGACCCCCGCCTTGTAAGGGCGGTGCTCTCCCAACTGAGCTATGCGTCCATATTGTATTTTGATGACAAGAAAAGAGATGGTGGACGCAGCAAGGCTTGAACTTGCGACCCCCGCCTTGTAAGGGCGGTGCTCTCCCAACTGAGCTATGCGTCCGTCTTTTTTGTCTGCCGTACTCGGCAAGTGGGGCGTATTATAGGGAGGCGAGAAAAACTGTCAACAACAAAATTTAAAAAAATAATCGTTTGCCTGAAATATAACCTATAGGGCGTTAGATTGCTGAAAATCCCTTCAATTTGGTGAAATCATCATCAATCTGTTGCTAGGGATTGGTAGGTTGGGGCATTGACTGATAAAATGCGCGCACTTTTTTATTGCAGAGATGAATCATGGCGGTAGTTACCCGATTTGCACCCAGCCCGACCGGCTATCTTCACGTTGGTGGCGCACGAACAGCGCTGTATTCCTGGTTATATGCCAAAAGCCAGGGCGGAGAGTTTGTATTACGTATAGAAGATACCGACATTGAACGTTCAACTGAGGAAGCCAAACAGGCCATTCTGGATGGCATGCAATGGTTAGGGTTAACCTGGGACACGGGCCCGTTTTATCAGACCGAACGTTTTGATCGTTATAAAGCCGTCATTCAAACTATGTTAGATGAAGGTAAAGCATATAAGTGCTTTATGTCGTCGGAAGAGCTGGATGCAATTCGCGAAGGACAAAAAGAGCGCGGCGAAAAACCGCGTTACCCGGGAACCTGGCGCAACCGTACCGATCACCCCGAAGGGCAACCTTATGTGATTCGATTCAAAAACCCACTGGAAGGTTCGGTGGTATTTGACGATCACGTTCGCGGTCGCATCGAAATCAGCAATAGTGAATTAGATGATTTGATTATTCTGCGCTCAGATGGCACTCCGACATACAATTTCTGTGTGGTAATTGACGATTGGGACATGGGGATTACACATGTTGTGCGTGGTGAAGATCATATAAATAACACTCCCCGCCAAATTAATATTTTAAAGGCGTTAGGTGCGCCGGTACCTGAATACGCGCATGTATCTATGATTTTGGGTGACGACGGTAAAAAGTTGTCAAAACGTCACGGTGCAGTAAGTGTGATGCAATATCGGGATGAGGGTTTCCTGCCTCAGGCAGTGAAGAATTATCTGGTCCGTTTGGGCTGGTCACACGGTGATCAGGAAATCTTCACTGAACAGGAAATGATTGAGCTGTTCAGTTTAGATGCGATTGGTCAGTCTGCGTCGGCATTTAATACCGAAAAATTGATTTGGTTGAACCAACACTACATTAAAACCTTGCCAGCGTCTGACGTTGCAGAACATGCCAAATGGCACTTTGAGCAATTGAATGTAGATTTAACCAATGGACCGGCATTAGAAGACGTGATTGCTATACAGTGCGAACGTGTAAAAACGCTCAAAGAGCTGGCTGAAATCAGTGTGTATTTTTATCAGGATTTCGACCAGTTCGACGACAATGCAGCTAAGAAGCACCTTCGCCCGGTCGCGAAAGAGCCATTGGAAGTCGTTCAGCAGCACCTGGAAGCATTAACCGAATGGACACCAGAAACTATTCATCATGCCATTAACAGTGCAGCAGATTCGTTGGGTGTAGGTATGGGTAAGGTTGGCATGCCTCTGCGTGTTGCTGCAACGGGAAGCGGTAATTCTCCATCGCTGGATGTGACTTTACATTTGCTGCCAAAAGCAAAAGTTGTTGAGAGAATAAACAAGGCGCTCACTTTTATAGCAAACAGAGAAAATTCCTAAAAAAACCGTTGACAGGAAAACGCCGGATGCCTAGAATGCGCCCCGCTGTCACGGAACAGTCACTGACAAATTTCCGATGATACGGGGCCATAGCTCAGCTGGGAGAGCGCTTGCATGGCATGCAAGAGGTCGGCGGTTCGATCCCGCCTGGCTCCACCAAATTTCTGCTCATAGATGTCTTGGTATCTGTGGGGTAGGCCGGAAGCTTAATTGCTTTCAGGACTAAAATCATTTTGCAAAGGTATTAAGCAAGGTCGCTCAGTTCGCTGGCTCACTTCGCCTTTACAAAAAATCTGCGAAGCGTTGCTTCGCAAAGAAGATTTTTTGTCCCCTTCGTCTAGAGGCCTAGGACACCGCCCTTTCACGGCGGTAACAGGGGTTCGAATCCCCTAGGGGACGCCATATACACCGCGTCACAGTCGGCTAATACTGTGGAATAGGCTTAGAGAGTTCGCTCTCTGACAAAAAGTCAGTAAGGAGTAATGTCGCTCAGCTCGCAGAGCTCGCTTCACCTTACAAAAAATCTGCGAAGCGTTGCTTCGCAAAGAAGATTTTTTGTCCCCTTCGTCTAGAGGCCTAGGACACCGCCC
>NZ_VHIP01000017.1 GCF_006494365.1 Aestuariibacter sp. GS-14 | reverse complement strand
TTTAGGCGTTAGTGTGAACGAATGAAGCTCATAATAATTTTACTAGTCTGCTTGATTATTCAAGGGTGCAATAAAGATGAAGGCAAATTTCTTCCTAATGGAATTGACATTAAAGAAGCACTTGTAAATTTTAAGTCTCAAAAGAAATTTGTTGAAGACCTAAGTGAACTTTACCCTGGTGCGCCAGATGAACAAACTAGACTTCAGGCTGAAAGCATCATAAATGATGTCGTAGATGAACTACTAGCTTCAAAAGATAACAATTTGAGTGAAAAAGAGTTTTGGACCATTTTGAAGTCAGCTGCAATGCAACTTCAAACCATGGACTCAGAAGAAATGGATCAAGGGTTATATTACATTGAAAAGTTAATGGACATATATGGCATTGAATCATCGGATGGTAGGCTAAATGAGTGGCGTTATGGTTTTGACCCAAGTTCACACTAACAAGTTAAATCATCGGAAAACCACTCGCTGTGCTCGCGTTTTTCGCTGTTTAAAGCGTTCATGTCCGTTATAGCAAAATTATTAGTTCCAGAGTGAGCTTTGTGGATTCTATCGAAACGACCGCTTTTGACCATTTTCAGACTTGGCAGTGGCTGTTTGAAACTCAAATGAGCGTAAGCGGCCTTCAAAACATCGTGCATGCACGGTGCCTACAACCGATGACGATATCACAGAAGAGGAAGCAGATTCTTCCTCCGGCCAGCCTCTCTTGAAAGATTCTTGTAAAATCCCGATAAAGGCTCAGTTTGGTTACTCAATTAGGGTTTTGCGGGCTTAATGTAACCAATATGAGACACTAAAGTTATGTTTAACAGCGTCTTGGGTTGCTGGGTTCGTTGGCGATATCACTTTACTCTGATTATGCCTCGGGCGGGGGAATGTACTTAGCCCGTGGTTAAACACACTAAAACCACTGATTCCAATAGTGTTCGAAAAGTGATGAGCCAAACGCAACTGCGATGGTTAACCCTGTAACAGAGAGCATCATGCTGAAAAAGAGCACAAATGCGGAGCCTCTGAGTATCATGCCAAATTTCCACCAGCCCACATTTTCAATGTCGATTTTCTTAACTTGTTTGATGTAAGTTTGAAACAGTTGGAATCCGGCAAAGAAAAGCAGTACGCCTAATAGCGTGATTTTAAAAACAACATCCATATTTTGTGTGGCAGTCCTCTGCTAACAATGCGACTTGCGTTAACTATCGCTAAGTGAAATACAGACCATCGCATACTTAGTGCGCCAGCACAATCTAACAGTTTACAACCACCCGTGATGCCTGCGAAGTATATGGCAGTTGGGGATTAACCTTATTCAATAAGTCAGCTATCCTGCAGTAATCCTGTGTGGGTAATAATTACTGTTCCCCAGCTAATTAGTCCAATGAGAATTGCAATGAGTACAGCCGCTGAGCCTAAATCCTTGGCAAGCCCCGACAACGGATTAAGCTCAAGTCCCACTCGGTCTATGGTGGCTTCAATAGCGGTATTCACTATTTCTGCAAACAAAATAAATAAAATAGAAACCAGTAGTACGGCCTTTTCAGGCAACGAAATGTCCCAATAAAACAGAATGGCCAGTGACAACAGTAAAAGCAACATCTCCTGACGGAATGCTGATTCATGTTTGGTAAGCCAGTTAATTGCCCGAATGGAGTTACCCATGGCTAACGCTATACGCTTTAAACCAGTGGGTTTATTCGATGTGTCGAAATGCGTTTCTTTGTTTATCGGCATGTTGAAAAAATATCCATTTCTGGTTGATAAGTGGTGCTGTTTACTGCGGTAAGTCCCAGTAAGGTGTCGTATACATTGTCATGCGACAACGGCTTGTCAGCTTGTTCGGATACACATTCCCGATAACTCGCGTCTGCCAGTCCCTGACTCCAGTAAATCAGCGGCACATGCGTTTGCTCAGAGGGAGCAATGCTATAGGGGAAACCGTGTAAATAGAGTCCTTTTTCGCCTAATGATTCGCCATGGTCGGAAATATAAAGCAGAGCGGAATTGGGTATGTTTTTAAGCTGCTCTATCACACTGGAAAGAATAAAGTCTGCGTACAAAATGGTGTTGTCGTAGGTATTAGTGAGCTGCTGCAGATCACAGTTTTGAATATCGCTGCGTGGACAATCTGGGATGAATTGTCGATATGGATCAGAATAGCGTTGATAGTACGTTGGGCCATGTGAACCAATAGTATGAAGCACAATGACCCGGGGCTTTTTGTTGGATTGAGCGGCGAGTGCCTGGGATAGTTGTGTCAGCAGTATCTCATCCTTACAGTACCGGCCATCGCAGAACTGACTGTTTCGGTTGGGATCATACGGTGTATTGGGGATTCGCGTGCAAACCCCTTTGCAACTGCTATTGTTATCTATCCATTCAACGTGGTAACCCGCCCTGTGAATAATATCCAGCGCGTTGTCCTGGCTGAATGCCAAACGGCTGTTGTATTTTTCTCTGCCAAGTCTGGAAAACATGCAGGGTACTGAAATGGCCGTGGCCGTGCCGCACGAATCCACGTTTTGAAAACTAATAACATCCAGCGCTTCCAGCCTGGGATTGGTGTTTCGGGCATAGCCATTTAAACTGAATTTATCTGCTCTGGCTGTTTCACCTACCACCACTATCAGTGTTGTCGGTGTATTATTTGTTTTTTCTGCTATGGCTGGGTGACTGTCTAAAATTCGATAGGGCAGCGGTGGGTACAGATAAGTATCACGTAAAAATTTGTAGCCAGAGTCGTAAAATGCCAATGGTGTTACAAATTTAATCAGTCCCTTATTGTTACGGCCTATCGCGGCATATTCTTTGTAAAGCGTGGCAGCAATAACCGCGATAGCAAGCATTGCAAGCAGGTTAACCTTCAGCAGCATTTTTATATTTGTAGTGAATGCTCCCTTGATTTGCTGAGTAAAAATGGCAAATACAGGAAGCAACCCCAGTCCAATAAAAAAGATAACCAGGCTCATGTTGAGATAAGAAAGGGCTTCACCTGAGTCGGTTTCAACCACATTCTGAATCATGCTTGTGTCAAATAGCGTCCCGTACACCAAAGTGCCGTACAAAAGCAGTGATGACACTATGATGTGAATAGCTAATACGCTTTTGGTAAAAAACAGTGCGCCGGACAACGTGAAGAATATGAGCAGTAACGAGCAAAGTAACACTGGCACGGAAAGAAGAAATAGCCAGTCGCCGATTGTTGATGGCGATGATGCAAGATACACCGCTTTTAAAAATGGGAAGTTTACAACGACAGTAAAGAAGACACTGGTGATCACTAACAACTGTGAATTGGTAAAACGCCGCTTTTTAGATAACGTTGCGAACACAACTACCTCGCACTAAAACATGTTGCATTAATGCTAGGTAATAACGCTGTGGAAACACTTAAGCTTAACTTTGAATGCGGTTATTAATTTATAACTGTAATAACAACAATCTATTAGGTTGAAACGCTCGTTGAGAGCGATGGAAAATTGTTAGGGAGTATCTTGTTGATACCACTAAATCAGAGTTGAACGCTATTTACCTTTGTGAGACCGCAAGCAAATCGCCAGATAAGCCGGTTATTCTTAGGTTTGACTGAAGAATCGCTGATAAATACCCTGTGATACTTCGTTAGCCGCGGTCTTCAGACAAACTTAAGAATACAGAGCTACACTCTTTATCGGAGCAATTTAAATAAACAGAATATGCGAATTTTACTGATTGAGGATTCTGATGCGCTAAGGAAGAGCCTGACCGTTGGATTACAAAAACTAGGCTATGCCGTAGACACAGCCGCAACGGGCACAGAGGGGCTGAATATGGCCCTGATTGGCGACTATGACATTTTAATTTTAGATCTGATGCTGCCTCACCTGAATGGCATGGAAATACTGAAGGTCGTTAGAAAGCAGAACGTAGAAATTCGCATTTTGATCCTATCTGCTAAATCTGACCCAGACGACAAAGTCAGCGGTATTCTGGCAGGTGCGGATGATTATTTATCCAAGCCGTTTTCCTTCGATGAGTTAACCGTGCGTTTGATCAATCTGATGCGCAGAGGCAAGCTGCTTTACAGTAATGACGAAGTTGTTGTGAATGATTTTGCCCTTGATTTGAATAGCAAGGTAATGCGCTACAAAGGTGAGCAACTGGAGCTTACACCCAACGAATTTAAGATAATCGAATGTATTTTCCTGAACAAAACACGGGTGATAACACCCGAACGCCTCAGCGAATCAATAGCAGGAAGCTACGACAGTATTTCAAAAAATGCTATCGAAGTTCACCTTTCTTGTGTGCGTCGCAAAGTCAGGGAGTTGGGAGGCGAATTACCTGTGAAAAGTAAACGCGGATTCGGCTATATCGTTACTGAGAATACATGAGATCAATTTATAAAACGCTGACCCGACGTCTGTCACTGGCCATTTCAGTATTGGTGATCTCGGTATTAATTATTGCCGATGTTGCAGTGGATGGCTGGATTGAAAATCAATTTAATAAATCGATGTTAGAAAAAGTCGGCATGTTGGAAACCCTGGTCAAGGAAGATGCAGAGGGTGTTGAATTTGATTTTGCCGGTGAGTTTATGCCGGAGTTTGAAGGTACGGGTGATCCGGAATATTTTCAGTTATGGCGCAACAGTGAGATTTTCGAAAAATCCGATACGTTGAGCTTGGTGAGCGAGAATTCACTGTTATTTGTGGATCTGCCACTCGATACATTTCATCTGGAAGATTACACCTTGCCCGACGGCAGAACGGGGCGGATTGCCTATATTCGCTTTATTCCGCAAATCGACTCAGACAAACGTGCTGATTTTTACCAACAGCAGGGTGACACTCCACGCAATACAATGACTCTCGCTTACGCAGCGTCAACGGAAGAGTTGTACTACGCACTTTGGTTAATAGATGGTTCTTTTATTCTGGCATTAATTCTGGTGCCATTGATTATTCGTTTCACAGTAAAAAACACGGTCACCTACGCACTTAATCCACTTAATGAGCTTAATACGAAAATTAGTAGGCTAAATTTCGGCAGTGAAAATCTGAGTTTGTCACTGGATAGATCAGTAGAAGAACTGCAGCCAATTGTGAACAGTATAAATCGTTTCATAATCGAAAATTTGAGGCTCTACGAACAGCAAAAACGGCTTACCTCCGACATTGCACATGAGCTCAAAACACCGGTGACAGAGTTAACAACATTATCTGAAATTGCCATGCGATTCCCGGGCGATGAATCACTGGAAGCATCGTTTAAGCCCGAAGTGTTGTCGATTGCCCATCGAATGAAATCAATTATTACCGGTATCCTGACTATTCATGGTTATTCCGGTAAACAACTCGATTGTTCCACAGTGGTCAATGTGCAAGCATTGTTAACACGAATTATTCGCCAACAAAACACCAATAGAATAGTGTTGATTGCAGAGGAAGGTGTTGCGTTTGAAATCACTAGTAATCTGTTTGCACTGGAGTCTGCGTTTACCAATTTGCTTGCCAATGCCTTGCAACACAGTAAGCCTGAAACAACGGTAAAGTGTCGAATCGAAAAGCACTCTCACAACGCATTGCTGGTACATTTTAGTAATATTCCTTCAGATGACTATTCTGAAAAGGATCTCAATCAGTTCTTCGAACCCTTATGGCAGAAAGACGCAGCCAGAACGTCCACTGAGAATTTCGGATTAGGTTTAACCATTGTGTCTGTATTGATTAAGGCTATTGGCGGCAACATTTCCGTGAGACTGGATGGTAACGTTATTTACTTTAGTGTGCAGTTGCCTATTGGCGAGTGAGCCCGATTTAATTACCAGGCTGTAAACGCTGAACCTGAGCATGAATAAAATGCCGGAGCGTGCCGAGTTCTTCGTCAGGAAAATAGCGCATAGCGTATTTTTCGAATGTCCCTGACCGGTAGTACTCATACAAAACCGCGTTAACGTCTTTTATAAACTGCACGGATTCCGGGTGTTTACTGCACATGATGTGGCCGGTTATGTAGGGCGGATTGTTTGCCAATGCAAAGCTGGTGTAGTGTTGCAGTGGTGTGTCTGAATTTTTCAGCGCGCTTGGGATTAGTAAGGCAAACTGCCCACGTTCCTGATTAAACATTTTGAAATATAAGTCATAGGGGTCGGATGCGCCTAAATAATACCGCTGGGAATTGTCGATATGGGTAATTTCGGCATCCAGGTACTGCCCGTAAGAGTGCCCCGTAATCAGAAGTAAAACCCTGTCTTTGGCATCTTGAAAAATGGCAGATACTGACGCTACTTCGCCCTCTTTGTTCAGATAATTGTCTCTAATCGTTGCAGTGTATTCCTGTTGCACGTAGAGCTTGTGAGACAGATACACATCAGTAGCTTCGCTAAACAAATAGTGCTTTTCTCTTTCTTCAGTGCGAACTTTCATTATCTGACACGCTGCAGTGTCGGGCGTAAGTAATTTTTCGGCGCGGATTTGATTTTCGAAATATATATCGGGAAACCTGTCCAGGTGTGACAGCACATAGCGGTAACTATCGCTAATGAGTGAACCTGATGGCAAATCAGAATTCACTAATACGTTCCGGGTGACTTGATTGTCGGTATACAAGGTCACCTCTGCGAAACCAGCAGCAGGCAGGAATAAGTTTGAACAAGCTAACGCTAATAAAAGATGACGGATCCCTTTCATAAACATATAAGATGCGAGCCTTACCAACACAGTTTACGGGTAGTATTTGAGTTTGTGTCAATCAAATTACCATACACATTGGTCTCTCGCTGGATAGACCTCTATGCGATTGTGTTATCTGATCTCCACCGCAAGTGAATCTGCAATGTTTGGCGCGGTGCGAGGCGATTTGCCGGCCTTTTTAAGCGGCGGGCAAAGGTGGTCATTGTTGTAATACACAATGCATTCCAGGCACTGCACGCACTCGTTGTAATCCACCTTTCCTTGTGGCGTGATCGCCTTGATGTCGCACTTGTGGTAACACATGGTGCAGGGTTTACCGCATTCTTTGCGGCGGGTGAGCCATTCGAACTTATGAAAGTAACCGAGTATCGCTAACCCTGCACCCAGCGGGCATACGTACCGGCAATAAAACTTATTGATAAACAGCCCGGCGGCGAGCAACGCAACGGTGTACAACACAAACGGCCAGTAGCGCACAAAATGTAACGTAATAGCGGTTTTAAAGGGCTCTACCTCAGACAATACCTCGGCGTCTGACAGCGATAGATAAGACACAATCACCAGTCCGCCCAGAATGGCGTATTTGATCCACCATAATTTGCGGTGCACAGAAAACGGTATTTTGCGCTGCCGGATACGGAATTTTTTCGCCACCCAGCCCACCATTTCCTGTAAGGCACCGAATGGGCAAAGCCAGCCACAAAATATCCCCCTGCCCACAATGAACAGGCTAACGAACACATAGCTCCATAAAATGAACAGCACCGGATCCATCAGGTAAACCTGCAAATCGAAGCCGGATTTTACACTTTGCAGAATAGGGTAAATATTTACTACCGACAGTTGGCCCTGGGCATACCAGCCAATGAAGATCAGGGTGTAAAACATAAAGCTCCAGCGCACCCATCGAAAGCAATTTTCATTGGCGGATAGCTTGTGTTGCAGCGCAAAAATAGCGGTTACTGCAATCAGGCTGAGTACCAGTACAGTGATCACTGGCCAGCGCATTTTCCATACCCTTATCCAGGCCGGTTCAGGTGTATATTCATCAACCGGTGCTGCGATATCAAATAAGTCAGTGGGCACAGCATAAGTATGCGTAAGCTGTAATTGCTGACTGATTAAATGGTTTTTGGCAATGTCGATGTTCAGGCTTAGCTGCATGGGTAAGCTGGGGTTGAACCCCGACTGGGTATTCACCGCGAATATCTGCAGGTTGCTGGTGGCCTCTAGACCACCGGCAAGTTGCTGTGGTTCAAAGCTGTAAAAATTCAGGTCACGCATGCCAAAAGGCAAGTCATTTTGCAGCAGGCTAACGCGAGTGGGTACGGTGCCGGGCTTAAACTCTGGTTCAAGGTAGCTGAAAAAGCCCGACGACATCACCATGAAGGCTTGTTCGTTAGGTTTTAACATTGCTTGTAGCCGGGTAAAGTCGGCCTCGCCCAGCAGGTTTTTACCAATTAATGGGCTGTTTAAATAGGCAAAGTACACGTTAAAGGTATCGCCGTCCTGCGAGTAAAACGTACCATCAGGGTAGTCGTCCAGGCTTGCCCCTAATTCGCTTTCAAAGGTGTTTTGACTGATTTCCCAGTGCTGCAGTAAGCCGCGCGCAATCAGGTCGTGAGTATCAAGTGGCTCAAATGTATCCGCTTTCGCTTTAGCGGCCGGGGCACTGGCAAAGCCGGTGAGTTTGTTACGGGCTACCTGTAATGCTGAAAGCAATACGGTATCGCTTATCACAATTACCGACACAGTGGCTTTGGTTACGCCATCAACGTGCACGGTGTTGTCGTTGGGATTTGTGTCATTGGCGGCGCTATCAACAATAACCCGCTTAGACACATTCTGTCCGATATACTGATCTATAAAGCGGTTCATTGGCTCGGGGCCTAAACCGTGTAAAAAAATGGGTTCGTGATGATGGAGTACGTCAATACCAACAATATTGCCTTGCACGTCCATGCCAATAAGCAGGTTAATGCGGTCGCCGGAGAAGCCGGGGAATTCTACTAAATCATTGCTTTCGAAGGCGTAACCCAATAATTCCTGTAGCTGATAAACCGGGTAAACGGGGAAGTCTTCGGCTTTGTTGCCAATCACGGTGGCCTTGGGAAACAAGCGCTGAATCTGCTCAGGGCTTATGGTGTCACTGGCCCGGCAGTCCAACACAATAAAGACACTATTGAGAAAAATAACACAGACAATCAGAACAAACCGTTTCATCTGACTCCCTCAACACACTGAAAAAGGGGTGAATGTACAACTACACACATCCACCCCCGAGGAGAGAAAAAACGCGACGAAATGGTGGGACTTTAAACAGTTCGTCGCGTGGCCTCTTAGCTACGAGGCAATTTGAACGTCCAGACAGTACCGCCTTGGTTAATGTCTTTGACTTTCTTGGCAACTTCACCACCCCACAACGGAACGGCACCACCCCATCCAGACACGATGCTCAGGTATTGCTCACCGTCTTGTTCCCAAGTGATCGGAGAACCTACGATGCCAGAGCCAGTGTTGAACTTGTACACGATCTCACCGGTTTTCGCGTTGAAGCCGTACAGGTAGCCTTCAGGTGTACCGGTAAATACCAGGTTACCCGCAGTGGCTAACACACCACCCCAAAGTGGCGCATTGTTTTTGAATTCCCAAACCACTTCACCTGTTTTCGGATCAACCGCTTTCAGTGAACCAATGTGGTCGTAAATAGGTTTGATAGTGAAACCAGAACCTAAGTATGCCGCACCTTTTTTGTAGTTAACCGGCTCGTTCCAGATGTCCATGCCCCATTCGTTTGAAGGAACATAGAACAAACCTGTGTCCTGGCTAAACGCCATAGGCATCCAGTTTTTGCCGCCTAAGAACGAAGGTACAGCCCATACGGTTTTACCTTTTTTGCCATCTTCGCTATCTGATGGGTTACCCGGACGCATTGCGTCGTCGTAAATTGGACGGCCGTTTTTATCCAGGCCTTTCGCCCAGGTAATGCCACTTACGAATGGGAAGCCGCGAATAAATTCGCCGTTTTCACGGTTCAGTACGTAGAAGAAGCCGTTGCGGTCAGCGGTAGCCGCTGCTTTAACTGTTTTGCTGCCGTCTTTGTAATCAAACGCGATAAGTTCGTTAACGCCGTCGAAATCCCAACCATCGTGTGGCGTAGTCTGGAAGTGCCAAACGATCTTGCCGGTGTCAGGGTCGATAGCCAGGCGTGAAGATGAGTACAGGTTGTCTCCAGGACGCAAGTGAGAGTTCCACGGAGCGGGGTTACCTGTGCCCATGAAGATCAGATCCTGATCCGGGTCGTAAGTACCGCCTAACCAGGTTGCTGCTCCACCTGTTTTCCACAGGTCACCAGTCCAGGTTTTGTTAGCTTCGCCACCGGTAATACCGTTGTCTTTGCCATTAAGTGTACCCATGTGGCCTTCCACCGTTGGGCGGCTCCACACCAGTTCACCTGTTTTCGCATCGCGGGCTTCAACTTTACCCACAATACCGAATTCACCACCAGAGATACCGGTAACCACCATGCCTTTCACGATCATAGGTGCGGCGGTGAAAGAGTAACCTGCTTTGTAGTCACCCATTTTCTTACGCCAAACCACTTTACCGGTTTTTTGATCAAGTGCTACCAGAATGGCATCCAGCGTACCGAAGATAACCAGGTCGTCGTATATTGCTGCGCCACGGTTAATTACGTCACAGCAAGGCATAATGCCGTCGGGTAAACGCGCTTCGTATTGCCACAGTTCCTCACCGCTTGCTACATCGATAGCATAAATACGCGAATAAGACGCGGTAACATACATTACGCCATCTTTAACCAGGGGTTGTGATTCCTGACCACGTTGCTTTTCGCCACCGAATGAAAACGCCCATACCGGGTGCATTTTCTTCACGTTTTGGGTGTTCAAATTGTCCAGTGGACTAAAACGCTGACCGCGCGGTCCTAAACCATAGGTCACAACGTCATTGGTGGTGGCCTGATCGTTCAGGATGTCTTTGTCAGTCACGCCCGCTTGTGCGACGCCAGACAATGCCCCTAAAGACAGTGTCAGACAGAACGCAGAGCTTAATAAGTGACCTGAAACTCTTCTACTTTTCATCAGATTTCTCCAGTGTTTCAACGGGTACTCAGGGCTTGTATTACCCCTTGTTCACAACGAGCGCGAATTGAATTTGTTCAGCATGCGACAGGTTGAGTATTGTTGTTAACCTTGTCTTGTGGTGTAGGACTAACAGCCAACTCAACCACAAAAGGTGTCAGAATCAGTATCTGTCATCAATTTGTTAACAACCATTAAACCTTGGATTATCATTTTTAGTCCGATGGTAGTACTACTTAGCTGAGAAGCACTATTTATCTGGGCTTTGGGCATGCGTAAATGTATTGTTTAAAGCAAAAAACAATGTGGTTATGCTGGGTTTATCTCAAGTTGAACTAAGCAAGTGGGGGCAGTTGTTAACAAATGTTTGCTAAGAATTGGGGATATGCTGAAAATCGAACAAAAGACTAAATAAGCAGTTCTGCAATATGCTATGCATGAGGCTAAGCGAGAGGCTATGCGAGAGCCTATGCGAGAGACTGAGCAGGAGGCAAAACAAGGCGTAGGTTGCGATTACTCAGTCCGGAAATAGTCTGGTATGTCGTAGCTTAAACCGTATTGCAAATACAGCTTTTCCATTTCGCCGTTTTTAACCATTGGCTCAATAATACTTTCAATAGTATAAGCCAGTTCACGGTAGTCCTGTTTTACGGCCATGCCGATATCCCAGGATTTAATGCTCATGGCGGCCAGCCCATCGGCGCTGATGTCGTATCGTTCTGTGAGCGGACCCATGCCCCATTGGAGCTGAGCTTTCATACCCGCCACCGCAGCTACGTCACCGGCCTTTAACTTATCAATGCCCGCAAACACAGAGTCCACGTGTACCAGTTTGTCGCGCAGGCGGCCACCAATGGTTGCGCCTAAAAAGAAACTTGGCAGTGAATCCAGTTCTACAGCGATCTTTTCGTATTGGAAAATCGCCAGTGTTCGAATGTCATTGGTTTTTTCATGATCCCGTAACAGCGCCCAGTTTTCCTGCTGATAAGGCGAGAACATCACCACCATTTCGTTTTTGGGTAATCCGTAGCCGTCTATTGCATAGGCAAATCGTCGGTCGTAAGGCACGCGAAGCATAACATCGGCTTTTTGGCGCGTAATGATATGGCCCTTCCAAATGGCATTGCGTAAATCGTCTTCCAGGTTTTCGTCGGCATTAAGCCACAGCCATTCAACGTTTACGTCCAGCGCTTTGGCAATGTGTTTGCCAACATCAATGTCTACGCCCGCAGGTTCGCCATCTTTTAAAAAGGAATAGGGTTGGAAGTCGTTGTAGACAGCAATGGTGATCTGGCCTGACTCTATTATATCTTCGTAGCTTCGGGCGTTTGCGTAGCTGCTGAGCGCAACGCAAATCAGGAACAGAATTCGTATTACCATTACTGCCTCAACGTCGGTGTGTTAATACAACTTACTCGGGTGTACCACGAGTTTCAATGTAAGACTTAATTGCCCACATTGCTTCCTGACTCAGGATGCCTTCGAACGGAGGCATGTAAACCCGGCCATCTACTACCGCGCCATTACGGATGCGTGTCATAAACCAATCGTCCGCTTCTTCCTGGCTGAAAAATTCGTTTTCATCGTTCAGTTTACGCAGATCTGGTGTAATACCACCAGAAATCACTTCCAAACCGTGGCAACGCGCGCAGTTCTGGTTGTAAGCCGAGTCACCGATTTTAATTGCTGTTGCATTTCCGGTGTATGGGTTAGTAGCCAGCCACTCATCGCCCAACTGGGGTAGTGCACTGGTGTCTACTGCCTGTGGCGTCACGTCACCGTGAGCCAGCGCATGGGCAGATGTTAATGCCATTGAGGCAATCATCGCGCTGCGCATAAAGGTTAAATACTTCTTCATTATGTTTCTCCAAAAGCTGCCTGTGAGAATGCTTTTTTTCGCTGTAAAAACGCCCTCGCTTTTTATTCTTCCGCTACTACAACAAAGCACACCGTGAAAGTTAGGAGATATGCACTAAGCTTCCAATTGTACTTAGGTAGTAAACCTTTCATCCTTTTTGCTCATTTCATCCGGGCATGATCATGCTCTACTATTGCACCATAACGTTAATAAATGGTTTTGTTTTTGAACATAAAAAATCCGGCTTATTACAATATTTACACAGCTTTAACGTGGTTTTGGCGGCATATCGGCATCACTACAAAAGGGCTGTGCTGGCTATTTTTGTGGCAACAAAGTGCCCAGGCGGCTGTTCAAAATATCAACATTTTGTATGTGCAGCAGCGCCAGGATGTGTCAGCCGAACCCCTGTTGCTTAAGCAAGCGGCTAGCAACAAAACGCTGGCAGGTGCAACACTGGCTATTGACGATAGCAACACCACTGGCCGGTTTTTAAAACAGCACTATCAGTTAACGGTAGTAGAAGGTAGCAATACTGGTGAGTTGATAAGCCAACTGAATGCCTTGTTTGCGGCGCAGGATGCCCCGGTCGCAGTATTGGTTGATGTGCCGGAAAGTGAATTTAGTGCCATCAGCAACGCTGTGTTAAGCCATGGTGCGCTGGTAATGAATGTGAGTAATCGCGACGATGCACTTAGACAGTCTCAGTGCAGGGCCAGGCTGCTGCATACTGTGCCAAGTCGCGCCATGTTGGCCGATGCGATGACGCAGTATCTCATGTCGCGCCGTTGGCGTGAGTGGTTTGTGGTGGCAGGCAATACCAAAGATGATCAGGCGTATTTGAGCGCTTTACAGCGCGCAGCAAAACGCTTTGGAGCCAAAATTGTTGAACAGAAGAACTGGTCATTCGACACCGATTTACGCCGCGTGGCGCAACAGGAGATTCCGTTGTTTACCCAGCACGACGACTATGATGTGGTGGTGGTAGCCGATGAACAGCACGCGTTCGACAAGTACTTTCCGGGTAATACCTGGTTACCCCGGCCTGTTGTTGGTACAGAAGGGTTAGTGCCGACAGGCTGGCACTGGACGTTGGAACAGTGGGGCGCAACACAATTGCAGAATCGGTTTTACAGCCAGTTTGCCCGTGAAATGACCGAGTCTGACTATGCTGCCTGGCTGGCAGTTCGCGCGATCAGCGAGGCGGTCACCAGAACTAAGTCGGTTGCACCCGGTGCACTATACGACTACCTGATCAGTGATGGTTTTGAATTAGCCGCCTTTAAAGGGCGAAAACTGAGTTTTAGGGCGTGGAGTGGTCAGCTAAGGCAGCCCATTCCTCTGGTGCATCCGAATGGACTCACGGCACTGTTACCGCTGGATGGCTATATGCATCCGGTTACCGATTTAGACACACTGGGGTTCGACAAACCCGAAGTGCGTTGCAACATGGCGAAGTAGTATGAATCTGTGCAATGTAACCCATTTAACCAAACTGTCGCTGGTCAGCCTGTTGATGCTGCCATTATCGGTACTGGCCGATACAGCGTATGTATCGAATGAGAAAAGCGATACGTTAACCGTAATTGATACTAACACGCTGGAAGTAATCAATACCGTAGATGTGGGCATGCGCCCCAGAGGCATTATTTTCAGCCAGGATTATAAGTATCTGTATATCTGTGCCAGCGAATCAGACGCTGTGCAGGTAATGGATGTAGCCACTAACCGCATATTACACAACCTGCCGTCAGGCGAGGATCCAGAGCAATTCGCCCTGCACCCCAACAACCGCCATCTATACATCGCCAATGAAGATAGCGCGGTAGTAACGGTAGTGGATACCGAGTCTCGAACCGTTATTGCGCAGATTGATGTGGGCATTGAGCCAGAGGGTATGGCGGTGAGCCCGGATGGTAAGTGGGTGATTAATACCTCTGAAACCACCAATATGCTGCACTGGATTGATACCAGTACCCACGAGCTGGCAGATAATACGTTGGTAGACCAGCGGCCGCGTCATGTGGAATTTAGCAAAGAGGGTAGCCTGGTATGGGCGTCTGCGGAAATTGGAGGCACGGTTGCTGTTATTGACACGGCAACCCGGTCGATTAATCACACCATTCGCTTTGCTATTCCCGGCGTACACCGCGACAAAATTCAACCGGTAGGCATAAAGCTTACCGACGACGGTAAATATGCCTTTATCGCCCTTGGCCCTGCCAACCATGTGGCGGTAGTCAACGCCAACACTTATGAGGTACTGGATTACTTACTGGTTGGTCGTCGCGTATGGCAGTTGGCCTTTGCCGACAATCAGTCTAAGCTGCTCACTACCAATGGAGTAAGCGGCGATGTGTCGGTGATAGACGTAAACAAACTCAAAGTAGTGAAAACCATAAAAGCCGGGCGTTATCCCTGGGGTGTGGTAGTAAAACCATGAGTGAAGCGGTGCTGGAAATTCATCAGCTTGGCTTTCAATACGGTAACAAACCGGTGTTGAGTGATGTGTCGGTATCACTGCAACCGGGAAAGTATTATGCGTTGCTTGGGCCGAACGGTGCGGGCAAAAGTACGCTGTTTTCGCTGATTTGCCAGTTGCTGCGCCCGGTAAGTGGGTCGTTACATCTGATGGGAAAAGACACCCAGCAACATACCCGTTATGCGTTAAAGCAATTGGGTATTGTATTCCAGCAGCCCACCCTGGATCTTGACTTAACGGTTGAGCAAAATCTACGCTATCACGCCAGTTTACAAGGTATGCCGGGAAAGCTCACCCGCCAGCGAATTCAGGAAGAACTGACTCGCTTTGACCTGGCCAACCGGCAGAAAGACAAAGTACGCGCGTTAAATGGCGGCCATCGTCGCCGCGTTGAAATTGCCCGGGCATTGCTGCACAAACCCAGGTTGCTGCTGCTCGATGAAGCCACTGTAGGGCTCGACCAGAATACCCGCGATGCCATGAATGCGCATTTGCGCGAGTTGTGTAGCCATGAGGGGATTACCATTTTGTCGTCGACGCATTTGATCGACGAAGTGAAGCCAAACGATGAGTTAATTGTGTTGTTGAATGGACAGGTTAAGCTTCAGCAGCGGTGTCAAGAAGCCATGGCATCACTGGGCGTTGATTCGGTGCAGCAACTCTATCGTCAAATGCACATCGGTGGAGAGCAATAATGGTGTACTTCACCTGTTTTCTGGGGATTTTAACCCGCGAATTACTGCGTTTCTGGCAGCAGCGTTCGCGGTTGTTGAGTGCATTAGTTCGGCCACTGTTGTGGCTGGTGGTATTTGCGGCGGGGTTTCGCGCGGCATTAGGGGTAGCGATTATACCGCCCTACGAAACCTACATAACCTATGAAGTGTATATCATGCCGGGACTTGCCGGTGTGATCATGTTATTCAATGGTATGCAAAGCTCGCTATCGATGGTGTACGACCGCGAAATGGGCAGTATGAAAGTGCTGCTTACCAGCCCCATGCCCAGATCATATTTACTGGTATGCAAACTGATGGCAGGTGCGTTAATTTCTACGCTTCAGGTGTATGCCTTTTTTGTGATTGCCTGGCTGCTGGATGTGCAGGCTGAGCCAGCGGGTTATGTGCTGGTGTTACCAGCGTTACTGCTTACGGCTTTGATGCTGGGCGCGCTGGGATTGTTACTGTCATCGTTTATTAAGCAACTTGAGAATTTTGCCGGAGTGATGAATTTTGTGGTGTTTCCCATGTTTTTCCTCTCTTCGGCACTGTACCCATTGTGGAAAATGCAGGAGTCGAGTGAATGGCTTTATCAGCTATGTCTGTTCAATCCGTTTACTCATGCAGTGGAGTTAATACGCTTTGCCATGTACAGCCAGTTTAACGTTCAGGCGTTAGCAGTAACCTTGGGTTGTACTCTGGCGTTCACAGGACTGGCAATTTGGGGCTACGACCCCAAGCGTGGCATGGTACGCCGCAAAGCAGGTGGCTGAGGCCGCGCACACGGGTGTGGCAGATTCGCGAAACAGGTCCACATCCATTAATATAACTAAATAATAATTAAGCAGGGCGAAAAACATGGTAGAAATATTAGTTGCAGATGACCATCCCTTGTTCCAGTACGCCATCACGGATTTCGTGGAGCGTAATATTCCTGATACCAAAACGATCAGTTGTACCGATCTGGAAGAGGCGCTTAATACTGCCGAAGAAAATCCTGATATTGATTTGGTTTTACTCGACCTGAATATGCCGGGTATGGACGGCCTCAACGGCATTGTGCGTTTTCGCAATCAGTATCCGGAAATTCCCATTGTGATTGTGTCTGCCGAAGAAGACAAAAACGTGGTACTACAAGCGTTTACCTACGGTGCGGTAGGCTTTATTACCAAGTCGTCCAGTTGCGAGCAAATCGTGGCCGCACTGCAACAAGTGTTGTCTGGCCAGGTATACCTGCCACCCGATATTATCCGTAAAGGTGGTACCAGTAAAACGCGCGATGATCACGCTTCTCAGCAAATCGATCCAAAACTGATTGGGGCGTTAACAAGACGCCAGTTGCTGGTGTTTGAGTGCATTGCAAAGGGCAAGTCCAACAAGCAGATTGCCTACGAGCTTAATATTGCCGAAACCACAGTGAAGGCCCATGTGTCTGCCATTTTGACCAAGCTGAACGTACACAACCGCATTCAGGCCGCCCTATGTGCTGCCAGTATCGACTTTAATCAGTATTTAATGCGCAACTAAACGCATTTGCTTTGGGGCAACACGTAAGCCGAGCGGGTAGTGCCACTATCCGCTCTGTCTGCTCCAGCCTAAGTTTAACGCGATCCCCATCCCCCTTTTGTAGTCTTAAGCTTTCGGTGTATAACTAATCCTAGCTATTGTGCTGATGGTAATTGCCGGGAGAAGTGTAGTGATTTCGCGATTGCCCAAGTGGGTTGAATCAGGCGCGTTTGTGCTTGCATTGATTGCAGGTTATGTGAATGCGGTGGGATTGTTGGGCTTTGAGCATCAGCCTGTGTCACATGTCTCCGGTACTGCAACGCAGGTGGGTGTGGGGCTACTCAACGCTAGTATGCAACAAACGCTGAATCTGATCAGTGTGCTGGTTGCATTTCTTGGGGGGGCTGCAGTGTCGGGCTACTTGCTGCACGATTCCACCTTAAAACTCGGCCGGCACTACGACACCGCGTTATATTGCGAAGCTGGGCTGCTGATCATAGGTGCCTGGCTCCTTTTATCGCATTCTTTTTACGGCCATTTGTTTGCGTCAGCCGCCTGCGGATTACAAAATGCCCTGGCTACCAAATACAGTGGTGCGGTGATCCGCACTACCCACCTCACCGGCATATTTACCGATTTGGGTATCATGCTGGGCTCTGCTATTCGCGGTGAGGCATTCGATAAACGCAAGGCCCGACTGTTCTTATGTATTATTGTTGGGTTTATAGTGGGCGGTACGTGTGGGGCATGGTATTTCCGGATGTGGCTGTTTTACGCGTTGTTTGTGCCAGCCGGCATGTGTATTGTACTTGCTCTGGTATATCGCCATTACGTGAACAAGCAAGCCAGTGGTATAAAAAATACGGCGTAGTTGGTTAGGCGCTAATAATCGTTCACTTTGCACATTGTAATAAGGACATAACCCTATGACACAAGAGAAGTTGTCACTGGAGTGGCAAACACTGCAGAATCAGTTCGACAGTTACGAAAAATACAGTCTGATGATAAAACTGTCGGCCGTGTTGCTTACTGCAATTGCCCTGCTTACGCAGTTGCCCACTTTGATTGCGATGGCGTTAATTGGCGTGTTATGGCTTCAGGATGGTATTTGGAAAA
Organism: Aestuariibacter sp. GS-14; assembly: GCF_006494365.1. GTDB lineage: Bacteria > Pseudomonadota > Gammaproteobacteria > Enterobacterales > Alteromonadaceae > Alteromonas > Alteromonas mangrovi. The sequence continues at coordinate 84,527 of NZ_VHIP01000017.1, read as the reverse complement.
CCTTTCAGGGGCGTTTTGAGCAGCGTTTGCTGGCTATTGAAGCTGAGATCCGCGCGTTGGGTGCTACCACTGATTGCCAGTTTAATTCGGCATATTTAGCTCAGGCTAATTCAGGTGGCGCGCTGATCGCTGAATATGTGAAGCAATCATTGCGACCTACCGTGATGTACCCTTATGTGGCACTGGAAGCATTGATTATCGTGGCTGCTTTACTGATTGGATAACAGGTTAGACAGCGCCAGTTTCATTTTGTGAGGCTTAACGGGTTTATTCAGCAGCGAATAACCCTGCTCGCGTACCTGTTGGCGTAGTTCATTGGTGTAATTGGCGGTGATCATGATCACTGGTGGATGCGGTTGTAAATGTTCGCGGGTAATCGCCAGTGCGTCAAAACCGGTATCGCCGTCGTCCAGATGGTAGTCGGCAATAATCAGTTGCGGGTCCAGCTCCGCCAAAAACTCCGGATCGTTGAGTTCTTCCAGTGTCTGCACTGAGGTTACATTACAATGCCAGCTGCCCAGCACGGTTTCCATGCCTTTGCAGATCTCTTCATCATTATCGATTAACAGGATACGCGCCCCTTCAAGCTTGTCGTTAAAGCGGTCAATCAATGGCGCGGGTGTCGGTTTGGCTGGCTGATTGGTAGTATCGGCATAGGGAAGGGTAAGACTAAAACTTGAGCCTCTGCCTTCCACAGAACGCACCGAAATCGCCAGGCCCATCACACTGGCTAGCCGCTCAACGATTGCCAGACCGAGCCCAAGCCCTTTGTCGTGACGGCGTTTTTTGGCATCCAGGCGGTTAAATTCGCGGAAAATCTCAGAAAGTTTGTCGTGAGGAATGCCAATACCGGTATCGATAACCTGAATTTGCACGCCCTGTTTGCGCCGACGAACACCCAGCAATATACCGCCTTCATTGGTGTAACGCAGCGCATTGCTCAACAGATTACGCAGGATACGGGCCAATAGGTAGTTGTCGGAATGCACCAGTTTTTGAGTGGTTTTTACTTTAAACTTCAACCCTTTGGATTTTGCCTGTGGCGCAAATTCCGCTGCCATGTTGCTAATGAGGTCGTCGATTTCAAAATCGTCCAGCACGGGCTCAATCAAGCCCGCTTCCAGCTTGGAAATATCTACCAGGGCGCTTATCAGCGACTCCAGATTTTCCAGCGAATAGCTCAGTGATGTCATGAGCTTCTGGGCTTCGTCGCTCAGCGATAAATCGTTTAACGCATCGGCAAACAACCTGGCTGAATTCATTGGCTGGAGTAAGTCGTGGCTGGTGGCTGCAAGGAAGCGCGATTTGGATTCGTTCGCTTTGTCTGCTTCGCGTTTAGCTTCCAGTAATTTTACTTCGGCCAACTGACGGTCTTCAATTTCGTTGCGCAACTGCAGGTTTATTTCGGAAATCTTCTTGGTACGTTGGTTAACCCGCTGCTCCATGTAGTCGTAGGCGTGTTTCAGCGCGCGTGCGGTGCGTCGCTGTTCGGTTACATCCTGCTCAAGAGCGAAAAAACCAATTACATTGCGCTGTTCATCGAAGTGGGGAATATAGGTTTTATTCGAGATCCGCACGTTGTCGGGGTCCCGGCTGTGTTCAATTTCAAAGTTAACAGCCTGACCAAGCATAGCGCGGGCAATGTGTATCGACAGTGTGTTGTATTCTTTTTCACCGAGTACGTCACTCAGGTGATGATTAATAATGTCTTTGCGCGACCGGTTAAACCACTTTTCAAATTCGCGGTTTACGAACTCATAGCAGTGATCTTTGTTAACGTAGGAGATGAGCGCTGGCATGGCATCGGTTATTAGGCGAATGCGCTGTTCACTTTCTTTCAATGCTTGCTGGCTGCGGCTTCGCTCAGTGATATCGGCAAAGGTAAACAACATGCCGCCAGACGAAATAAGGCTTCGTCGGTTGAGTAATACCAGGTCATCTGCCAGTACAGTTTCTACTTCCACAAAGGGGGTGTCGTGTGCCTGATCTAACGTGAGGGCCCGATACAGAGTTTGCGCCGCGGGTGTTTGCGACATCAGTGCGGCAAAGTCTTCACCCCGCGTAACCTTTGAGTCGGGCAGGCCAATAAACGTTAAAAACTGCTGGTTCCAGGTTTCCAGTTCGCCGTTAGCGTTAATCAGAACCACGCCCTGTGACATGTTTTCCAGGGTCGCTTTCAGCAGTTCTGCCTGTTCGGTCATGGCGGTTTCGTAACGCAGTTCTTCCGCCAGTTTGATTGACGTGATGTCGGTATACACCACGACCAAACCACCGTCGTGTGTAAGGCGCTCCTGCATTTGAATCCAGGTGCCATCGCGCAGTTTAAAAATGGTTTGCGTAATGGGCTCGTGATGCACACTGACTTTCTTTTGTGCCTTTGCGTCTTTGTCTACCACTACCAGCGACGCGGCGGTAATTTCCTGAAAAGTGGTGATCCCCAGTTCAAAATGAATGTTGTGCTGGCGCCAGAAGTCGGCACACCGACTGTTTACCATTACCATTTTGCGATCTGCGTCGAACAGGGCGAAGGCGTCAGAAATGCTTTCAATGGCATCGCGCAGGCGTTGCCGGTCTTGTTCTGCCTGGATTTGGCTTTTTTCTGTTTCGTATCTGGCTTGTTCCAATTCTTTATTGGATTCTTCCAGCCGATGCAGGGTTTGCTGTAAGCGGTAGGTACGTTCTTTTACCTTGTCTGCCAGCATGGCTGCGTCTTCAAAAGACTGGTATGCGTCGGAGTGATTACCCCAACCCATTTCGACACGACGCATAAGTACTTTATTGATTTTTTTGAGCTTTTCGTTCTCGTATCGAAGGCGTTCCAGCTCATCAGAGGGATTTTCGGCTTCTATAGGCGGCGGTGTAGAAGTTACATCGGCATTGACAAGTTTGCTCAAGACGCGCTCCGCAGCGGTGCTCCAATGGCTACACCGGTAAAGGTGTGATTCAGGTGTAAGCCGTTAATTTGCTCGCCGTAGGTATTAAATCCAATCATGTGGTGATCGCGATAAAGTGACGACATCGACTCACACAAATCCAACTTGTCGATTTCAGCACGTCTGTGAATACAGTCAAAACCAATCAATAAATCGATGTTACCAAGGCGCTGTTGCAGCTCCTTCAGCACCATGGCGGTATGTGCGTGCAGGCCACTCGATTGCATTCTGGTAAGTACAATCCCGGCATCGATGGCACAGAAAAAGGTCAGGCTCAGATCATCGTTAACTTGCTGGATACTGCGGATGTACAGCTGATCGCCAAGTTGTACCGCCAGCGGATTCATGGCAAACACTTCGGAAGTGAGTTCTTCCAGTTTGAGTCCATTGATTCTGCAATATTCCAATGCCGCCGGTTCGGCGTTGAATTCCTCAACAATGCGCTGACCCGGCGCTGTTTGTGTTACTACCAGCTTATCTTCTTCCGGTGCGAGGTGGTGATAACTGAACACCTCAAACTGACAATTAGTGTTAACCAGCATGAAGACGGCAGCATGGCTGTAAAAACGGCCGTTATAAAATATCTGGGTATCCACAAAGTGTTGGTCGTCACCTGCCGAGCCGCCTACCAGTGGGATATCCTGCATACTCAGATTAAGGGCGTTAATTACCAGTTCTTCGCGGATCGATAAGCCATCCAGCAAGGTAAGCCCAAAACAATGCTGCTCAATGGGACCTTCAGACACGGCCTTACCTTTGAGTTGCTCAAGCATACCGCTCACCAGTTTATCGGCATCCGCATTGGAAAACGCGGCCAGGTTTTCAATGAGTGCGGTTTCTACCGCAAAATGTTGCTTGCTGAGTGCAAAGGCGCTGATGGAGTGTTTACGGCAGCCCAGAGGCGTAATTTCACCGGCGGATGTGCAGCCAATCACGGTGATGTTGCCAAAATAACGACTGAGTTCTTTGGATAGCTGCTCAAGGGGATATCGTGTACAGCAATAAAATACAACACAGGTTGCTTCACATCCCGACAACGCTGCATAGATTTCTTTTGCCGCAATCACCGGATCGAGGCTTTCAGAGCCTGCCCTGGCCACTGCGGGGGCGTACTTTTCGGAAACAGCGTGTTGAATAGATTGAGACAGCATAAAAACTCCCTGACAAGGCTTGATTTTATCTGCTTCACAATTGATTAACAAGTTCAGCACGTTGCTTTTACCCCACCGATTGCCGGTTTGGTGGCATTTGTTTTGACTGATCGTATATCCACGTGCTCACTTGCGTTGCGATGGCCGACATATCAGGGTGATTCAGCTGGCGAGGCCGGTTTTGAGAAATGCTGATGCTGTGCAAAACCCGCATGGGAGAATGACTCACAGTCACAACTCTGTCCGCTAGCGATACTGCTTCGTTGATATCATGAGTAACCAATAACACCGAAATGGACTGCTTTTCCCATAACAATAATAAACGTTCTTTTATTTCTGCTGCCGTATGGATATCCAGAGACGAGAATGGCTCGTCGAGTAAGAGTACGTCGGGCTCAAAGGCAAATGCCCGCGCTAATGCGGCCCGCTTGAGCATGCCGCCGGAAAGGGCATTCGGATAATAGCGCTGATAGGCCGACAGCCCCACCTCGTTTAACCAGTATCTGGCGCGTTCAATACGGTCCGCTTGCTTGCCTTCCACTACCAACGCAATGTTATCTTGCAGTGTTAACCAAGGCATCAGGCGGTGCTCTTGAAACATCAGCGCTACTCGCGCAGTGTGAGCATTGTTGCCATAGCAGATTGAACCCGTATAGTCTGTATCGAGTCCTGCCATAATATTAAGTAACGTACTTTTTCCTGCTCCGGACGGGCCGGTCAGCGCTACAAATTCACCAGGCTCAATCGTGAGTGAAAACTCGCTGATCACCGGAGATTGATATTCATTAGAATACTCAGAATTCAAGTAGTGTTTTTTGTCGATGCATGCTCTGTAAACTAACGCCATTGCAATACCCTCCGCTCCCAGGGACGCAGGATGGCTGCTTCTATTGCGAAAATAATACAGGCAAATGCCAACGTATAGGCCAGTACACTGGTAATGTCGAAAAACTGGAAAAACAGCGATAGCTGAAACCCGACTCCGCTGCTGCATCCGAGCAACTCAACAACCAGCACAATCTTCCACACCAGTGCCAGACCACTGCGCGCTGCCGCTAAAAAATACGGGTACAGTTGTGGTAAATAAATGCGGGTGAGCGTGTGTAACCTGGATACACGGTATGCTCTTCCAACGGCCAATAATCGGGCGTCGATAGCGCGTGTACCTTCCCGCAAGGTGATGGCAATGTTCGGTGTTTTATTGAGTACCACGGCGGTAAGGGCGGCGAACTCGTTTAACCCAAACCAAATAAAACAAAGAATGATGGTTACCAGTGCCGGAATATTCAGTGCGAGCGTTACTATGCTGTCTAACCATAAATCGAGGTGTTTATATCGCCCCATCAGCATGCCCAGCGCACTGCCTAATAACATGGCAATAGCAAAACTGATGGCGATGCGCTTTAGGGTAACAGCTAAATGGTGCGGCAGATCACCCGATTCGATGTGTGTCCATAAGCTTTGGAGTACCGTAAGGGGGGATGGCAGCAGGTCGGGTTCAATTGCTACAACCACCAGTTGCCAAATTAACACCAGCCCTACGAGTGAACAGGCGCGAATAAAGGCAGCATAGGATTGGGTTGCCTTATTCATGTGTTGCTAACACGTTGTTTTGCCAAAATATCGATGTGGGGATGCTGTGCAATTGCCCGGTGAGTGCCTGTTCATCGTCATATTGTTTAATGACTGAAAAGAGTGTTTGCATATCCTGCCAGGTTGCTGGCCCCCATTGGGTAGGTATGCCTTCCCGATAGGCCTTTATTAACGCATTATGCGCCGCTGCAGGGTATTTTTCGGTAAAAGAACTGATGTTCTTCCATGCATCATCCTGATCATTCAGCGTTTGTCGTATCGCGTACGAACGGCTTAAAAAGGCGTTCACCAGGCTACTGTGCTGATCTCCCCACTCTCGCTTAAACAGCCAACCCAGTACCGGGATGTCGTTGTGTATACCAAAGCTACTAAGTACTTCTTGCATGGTAACCAGCGATGTAAATGCGGTGCTATCGAGCATGGCAGCGTAGTGCCAAAACGTAAGCACTGCGTCGATGTCGCCGCGCTGTACAAGCTGATTGAGCATGGGGGGCGCTGCAAACTTCACTTGGGATTGGGTGGCTATATCAAACTGATATTGCTTCAACGCAAAAGCGCGGTACAAGATCCAGTTTTTATTGGCTTTGCCGCCAGCTACACCAAGGGTTTTGCCTGCCAGAGCCCTAACGGACTGGTTGCTCAGTGTGGAAGCTGTTACCAGCGTACCCGCAGCAGTTGAGTAAGGATAAAAATAAAATTCTCGTTGATTAACGTGTTGCTGGGCGGCCCAGAGCCAGTCTCCCACAATCATGTCTACCGCATCGCCTTGCAGGGCAATGGTTAACGCTTGCGGGGAACCTAATGTCACCAGCTCAAGCTGGTAACCAACCTCTTCGGGGGTGTCTTGTCTGACAATGTCGAGTTCCCAGTTAAGGGTGCCGTAAGTGAGTACGCCAACGCGCAATACTGGCAGTGTATCAGCAGCCCGTGCTGCAGGGAGCAGTATAGAAAGTAGCAAATAAGAGATAAGAACAGTGATTCTCATACGTTCACTTCTAACCTCAAAGTAAGCATGAATCTGCAGGTGATTCGCTAACGCAGGAAAAGACCTCCGCGCGAACGCGGAGATCGTTACTTACGCCAGTAATGGCAACGCTTTTAGAAAAAGCCCAGAGGGTTGATGTCGTAGCTTGTCAGCAGGTTTTTGGTTTGCTGATAGTGGTCTAGCATCATCTTGTGGGTCTCACGGCCCACCCCTGATTTCTTATATCCACCGAATGCCGCGTGAGCCGGGTAAGCGTGGTAGCAGTTCATCCACACACGACCCGCTTCAATGCCGCGACCCATACGGTAGGCAAGGTTAGTATCACGTGTCCATACACCCGCACCTAAACCGAATTCGGTGTTGTTGGCGATGGCCAGCGCTTCTGCTTCGGTTTTAAAGGTGGTTACACCTACAACCGGGCCGAAGATTTCTTCCTGGAATACACGCATGTCGTTCGTGCCTTTCAGCAGTGTTGGTTGTACATAGAAGCCGTTGCTGAAGCCTTCTACGTGAGCAGGGCCACCGCCGATTAATACTTCTGCACCTTCTTTCTTACCAATTTCCAGGTAGCCCAGGATCTTGTCGTACTGCTCAGCAGATGCCTGCGCACCAACCTGAGTGTCGGTATCCAGTGGGTTGCCGCGTTTGATTTGCTGAGTACGGGCAATAACCAGAGAAATAAAGTCGTCGTACATATCTTCCTGGATCAGCGCGCGTGACGGACACGTACATACTTCACCCTGGTTGAAGAAGGCTAATACGGTACCTTCAACACACTTGCTCAGGAACTCGTCTTCGTGCTTCATTACGTCGCTGAAGTAAATGTTAGGAGACTTACCACCCAGTTCTACAGTTGAAGGAATGATATTCTCTGCAGCACATTTCAGAATGTGTGAACCTACTGGTGTTGATCCTGTGAACGCAATTTTCGCAATGCGCTTGCTGGTAGCCAGTGCCTGACCCGCTTCTTTACCGTAACCGTTTACTACGTTCAGTACGCCCGGTGGCAGCAGGTCGCCAATGATTTCCATTAACACCAGAATTGACGCAGGTGTTTGTTCAGCTGGCTTTAATACAACACAGTTACCGGCTGCCAGAGCGGGGGCCAGTTTCCACGCTGCCATCAGCAGTGGGAAGTTCCAGGGAATGATTTGACCCACTACACCCAGCGGCTCATGGAAGTGATACGCGATAGTGTTTTCATCAATTTCGCCGATTGAACCTTCTTGTGCACGTACACAGCCCGCGAAGTAGCGGAAGTGATCGGCCGCCAGCGGAATGTCAGCATTCAGGGTTTCACGCACTGCTTTGCCGTTATCCCAGGTTTCGGCTACTGCCAGCTTTTCGAGGTTTGCTTCGATGCGATCGGCGATTTTCAGCAGGATGTTCGAGCGTGCTGCTACGGAAGTCTTGCCCCAGGCTGCTTTGGCTTTGTGAGCGGCGTCCATCGCCAGCTCAATGTCTTCTGCTGTAGAACGAGGAATTTCACAAAATACTTCGTTGTTAACAGGTGATACGTTGCTGAAATATTGGCCTTTAACAGGTGCTACCCAGTCACCGCCAATGTAATTGCCATAACGTGGTTTAAATGTAACGACAGAGTTCTCTGTTCCAGGTGCTGCATAGATCATGTTGCTTACTCCGGTAATCAATTATAAAAGCGTTGCCAGTTTGTCGATTGCGCAGGAGGCGTTTTACCTCCTGCAACGGCATCGACGGCCGTAATGCAAAGCTGTTTTCTGGCAATCAAACAGCTTTAAAAGTTAACAATGGCACCTACTGCCAGGGTGTCTGCTTTTTCTTCACCCAAAATGCCGCTGAATTCACTGGTTGAGTACTCAACCGCAAACGTTACGTTGCTGTTGTACGAGTGGAACCACGCGGCTTGCATGCCTTCGTGACCAATGTAGTCAGCGTTTTCAATTTCGTTTTCGCCGTACGACAGTACAAAGCGGTTAGCGTCCAGCTTGTAGGAGGCTTGTAACAGGTAACCCTGGCTGTCCAGCTCGTTGTAATCGGTGTCGTACATGGTGACCTGAGCCAGGCCTAACGCTGCTTCTGTTGGGCCAAGTAAAATGCCAATGCCTTCGCCGCTGTAGCCTGATGCATGCAATGAGAAGCCGCCGAAGCCCACTTTTACGCCGTAAGAGGTACCAGTGGAGTCAACATCGCCCATAGACGATTCTGAAGACTGATTCAGGAAACCTGCCCATGCGGTAACAGAACCACCGTCAAACTCTCTGCTGTAGGTCACTTCGCCTTCAATGCGTGGAACAGACTCTTCGCGGTCGGCGGCACCGTTTACTGGTGATGGATCGATCATCGCTACTGCGACTTTCAGACCGCCGGCGAAAGTTGGAGAGGTATAACGAATCTGGGATGCCGGGAAGGGATAGGTGTAACCCGATCCGATGTTACCGAACGACACGCCCTGACCATCAACCAGTCCCAGGGTGTCATTCACGTTGCCGTAACCAAGCAGAATTTCGTCAAGAAAGATGTTGCTGCGATTGAACAGTGTAAAGTCTTTGCCAAGTAACACCTGACCCCAGTCAGCATCGATAGTTGCGTAGAACTGACGCACGTCGATACCTGTGCTGGTTACACCGCTGTTGCTGTCGTTAATGGTTACCCAAAACGAAGAACGACCGCCTACTTTTACGTCGCCAACCTGTTTGCTGAAGCTCATACCCAGCCAGTTTGGCAAAAAGCCCATTTTTACGCGTGATTGTTCGCGGTCGCCATTCGGGCCGCCATCAATCGAAGAATTAACGTAAAATGTGTTAAAAGACGCGTCTACTGACACGGTTGCTACCTCTGCATCGTCATAAATGGTCACTGCACCATTCGCTGAAGCCGCTGCAAGAGTAAGACAGGCAATGGATAGTGGTTTATACGCAAATTTCATATTTTTCATGTGTAACCCTCGTTATATTTTTTAGATTTTGCGCGGAGTAACACTTATTTCGATCCCACTGCCACTCTCATCAAACGGTAGCGATTCATTGCCGCCACTCTTTGGAATGAGTATTGTTTAGGCGGGGTAAATTGAGTACTCCACAAAGGAGCCTTTTGCGTCACACTTTAGTCGTCAATGAATGCTGGTCTAAAGGTGTACTACTAAAGTGCTGGATAAAGAGGTGGGTTTTTACCTGACTGAAAAGTGCTATTCTGAGCACCCAAAATGTCATGTGATGGCCTCTGGTATTTACCGAGTTTGTTAACATATTATGGTTTCATCGCCACCGAATCTTGCTGATTTATGAGTGTCGATTGAGCTGTGCAGAACGTCTGTGCAGACCAATTCACATTTATTAATAGGTCTGTTATGAAAAAAATCGTTGTGGTTGGCGGTGGTGCGGGCGGTCTTGAGCTCGTTACCCGTTTAAGTAAAACCCTCGGCAAGAAAAAGCTGGCAGAAGTTATCCTGGTGGATCGCAGTCGCACCCACGTGTGGAAGCCTCTGCTGCACGAAGTGGCGGCCGGTATCATCAATAAAGCGTCCGACGGCGTGGACTACCGCATGCACGCAGCCCAGCACCATTACCAGTTTCAGCTGGGTAACATGAGCTTTATTGATCAGAAAAACCAAAGTATCTATCTGGATCCATTATACGACGACGATGGCGAGGAAATACTGCCTGAGCGAACCGTTGAATACGACTATCTGGTGCTGGCGTTTGGCAGTGTAACCAATGATTTTGGCACCCTGGGTGTAGACGAGCATTGCTATTGCCTGGATTCATTGAATCAAGCTGAGCGCTTCCATCGCGCCCTGTTAAATCAATTGCTTAAGATCAATCAGGAAGGCACTAATAAAGACCGTATTCACGTTGCCATAGTCGGTGCTGGCGCTACTGGTACAGAGTTGGCTGCACAACTGCACCATGTGGCAAATCTGGCTCGTGCCTATGGTATGCCGGAGATGTCTGCGGAACGATTGAAAGTATCTATTTTGGAAGCTGGCCCCCGCATTTTGCCTGCCTTACCAGAGCGGATCGCAGCATCGGCGCGCAAAGCGCTCACCAAACTCGGGATTGATGTGCTGGAAGGCACGCGGGTTGCCCGGGTGGAAAAAGCAGGGTTTATCACTGCTGAAGACAAGCTCATTGAGGCGGATTTAATGGTTTGGTCGGCAGGTGTGAAAGTGCCTGATTTTATTGCCGATTTGAAACTGTTTGAACTGAATAAAGCCAATCAGATTCTGGTGACATCGGCACTGCAAAGTACGGTTGATAACAAGATTTTTGCGATTGGCGATTGCTGTGGATTCCTGCAGGAAAACGGCAAATGGGTACCGCCACGCGCCCAGTCGGCTCATCAAATGGCAAGCCTGGTAGCCAAAAATCTGGTGAATCTGTTTATGCATAAGCCGCTGCAAAAATACACGTACACCGATTACGGCTCGTTGGTGCATTTGAGCAAATATTCCACCGTGGGAAGCCTGATGGGCAAGCTGTCGAACAGCAGTATGTTTATTGAAGGACGGCTCGCTAAAATGGTTTATATTTCGTTGTATAACATGCATTTATTTGCCGTGCATGGATGGCTGAAAGGCGCACTGATTCTGCTAACCCGCAAGGTAAGTAATCTGGTGAGCCCGCGTTTAAAGCTTCACTAAACTCTACAAGCCCGGCTCGCGCCGGGCTGTCTTGCTAGCCTGCTATCAGTGCGCTGGCCGCGGCTTTGTGCCGTGCTATCAGATCGGGTAAATCCAATCCGTTTATACAACCATCCGTTACCCGCCAAACGCCGTTTACCATAACGTGTTCAGCGCGCTCTGCACCGCATAGCAACAATGCAGCAATAGGATCATGTGCCCCGCTAAAGCGCAATTCGTCCAGTCGGAAACAGGCTAAATCGGCTGCCATACCTTCTGCAATGCGGCCTATATCGCTTCGGCCCAGTAAGGTGGCTGAGCCTGCCGTTGCCCAACCCAGCACTTTTTCAGGGGTAATGGCTTGAGCACCATATTTTAAACGCTGTAAATATAACGCCTGACGCGCTTCGTACATGAGGTTTGAGGCATCGTTAGACGCTGACCCATCTACCCCCAGGCCAATGGGTGCACCGGCGTCAATGAGATCCAGCGTGGGGCAAATGCCTGAAGCTAAACGCATATTTGACACCGGGCAATGACAAATTCCGGTACCTGCTTCACCTAAGCGGCGAATTTCATCCGGGTTAAAATGAATGCCGTGAGCCAGCCAGGTGCGGTTACTCAACCAGCCTACGCTTTCCAGATAATCTACCGTGCGCATGCCAAACATCTTCAGACAAAATGCTTCTTCGTCGAGGGTTTCAGCAAGATGCGTGTGCAGACGCACGTCTTCGGCTTTGGCCATGTCTGCGCTTTGCTGCATGATTTCCCGTGTGACGGAGAAGGGTGAACACGGGGCTAATGCTATCTGAATTTGCGCATTCGGGCCGCGTTCGTGGTATTGCTTAATCAGGCGCTCGCTGTCTTTCAAAATGGCTTCGCCGGATTGAACCGTATGCTGTGGCGGCAGGCCGCCATCGGCCTCACCGAGGCTCATTGAACCGCGAGTCAGCATGGCCCGCATACCCAATTGTTTTACCACATCTACCTGAATATCAATGGCATCATTGAGGCCCTCAGGGAACAGGTAGTGATGGTCGGCTGCGGTGGTACATCCCGATAGTAACAGTTCCGCCATGGCTACCTGGCTGGCTAAATGCAGTGCGTCGGGTGTGAGTCGGGCCCATACCGGATAAAGGGTTTTGAGCCAGGGGAATAATGGCTGATTCACCACCGGTGCCCAGGCCCGCGTAAGTGTTTGATAAAAATGATGATGGGTATTGATTAGACCAGGAAGGATAACCAGTCCGGTAGCGTCAAATACCTGGTCGCAAGCGGTGTTTGGCGTGTCATTGTTAAACAGCAATGATTCAATGATGCCATTGGCAATCACCAGACCTGTAGGGGCCTGTGCGGTATCTGGTGTGAAAATACAAAGAGGGTTCTTAATAAAAATGCGCTGAGTAGCAGGCATAACGGTTCTCCTTTAACAGTTCAGGTATGCCAGCTCAGTTATGCCCTGTCTGCTGATCCAGGGAAGTATTACTACTTGGCTACAGTGTACGCGAATCGAGCGAAAATTGAACCCTGAAAGTGGATTTTATCTGCGTTAAATTATTGTAAGTTTATTAACAATTTGGCTGTTGAACTACCCTGACTTTCAGCGGCTTTTTACTGGATTATTTCGCTCGAAAGCAGGGTGTTGGCAGCGGCTTTGTAACAATTAATTAGCAAGTATATTTCACTTTATTAATTCTCAATTTGGGCAAATAATGACAAGCCGATACCAAAGTACTAGGGTTAAAACCGGCCTTTCATTAATGCCACTGAAGGTCACCACAGTCAGGTGGTGAGCCCATAGTAAGGAGCAAGTATGGTTGTTCTGGATATTAAAGCCTTTGTCCCCAGCAAAGACTACGATATATCAAAAGCGTTTTACCGCGATCTCGGTTTCTCGGTGGAATATGTTACCGACGACCTGGCGTTGTGCGAAAACGGCGAGTGTACGTTCTTTTTGCAACGCTTTTACCAGCCAGAACTGGCCAACAACTTTATGCTACAAATTTGCGTAGATAACATAGAAGACGCATTTCAGCGCTGTAATAACAGTGAGCACAAAACCAAAATATCTGAGATTCAACAGGAGTCGTGGGGAAAGGTATTTTATGTCTGGGGGCCTGGCGATGAGTTACTGCACATGACCGAGTTGAACGGGCTCCGCTAAGTAATAATAAAGCCGGATGCGAACATCCGGCTTGAGCGTGTTCTTGAAAACGCGCGTTAGCATTACTGCTTAACGCCTTCAACGTGTAAAGACAGCTCTACATGGGTAGATGCCGGGCCAAGGTTGTAGTCGATGCCATAGTCTTTCATGGCAATGGTAGTCGTGCCCGCGAAGCCAGCACGGTAGCCACCCCATGGATCTGAACCTTCACCAATTTTTTGCGCATCAATTACAATGGCGTTAGTTTTGCCATGTAAGGTAAAGTCACCGTGAACTTTCAGTTTGCCATTGCCTAAATCTTCAATTTTAGTGCTTACAAACTTAGCTTCCGGGTATTTGCTTACCGACAGAAAATCGCTGCCGCGCAAGTGCTTGTCGCGCTCAGCGTGGTTTGAATCGATACTGTCTGTTTTAATGGTAACTTCAATTTTTGCTGCCGTTGGATTCGCTGCGTCGTAGCTGAACTTACCGCTGAAATCATTAAAGCGCCCGGTTAACCATGAATAACCCAGGTGCTGGATTTTAAAGTTAACAGAGGCATGGGCACCGCTGGTATCAACCACATAGTCAGCGGCATTGGCAGCCAGTGACGAGAATCCTAATAACGCACCAATAACTAATTTTTTCATTTCACTCTCCTGTAAATTAAATAACGTGTGATTTACCGATGACGGCCTGTCATTTGCGACAGGGTCGCATCGCGACTAATAAAATGATGTTTGAACGCTGCAAGAGCGTGTATCACAACCAGACCGATTAACCCGAACGCTGCGTATTCGTGCACTTCGCCAGCAATATCAGACTGGTCGGTGAATAACTCGCCTGCACCGGGTACGCTGAACCAATTAAATACTTCAATACTTCTCCCATCTGCTGTTGAGATCAGATAACCGCTTACAAAAATCACCAGCAACAGTATGTAAATAGCCAGATGCCCCACACTGGAAAGCCATTGTTCCAGTTTGTTACCGTGCCTGGCGGGACGCTGAGTGCGTGAGCGCATGAACAGTCGGGCAAGGGTGACGGCTGCGAGTAATATACCTACGCTTTTATGCCAATGGGGTGCGGTGCGGTACCATTCGCTGTAGTAGGTTAAATCTACCATCCATATCCCTACGCCAAACATACCGGCTACAACCAGTGCAGTTAACCAGTGAACTGCGATCAGCCAGAATGGCCAGTTTTTGGGAGTAGTCACTTTAAATTCCTTAACAAAACAACGTAAATTGGGTTATCACATCATTGCTATGAAAGCAGAATATCGGACTCTTTGCAGCTTAAACAGTACAATAATTCGAGTAAAAGATTCTAAAAAAACGGACGAAACGTGTACTTTGGTTGCATTTTTGTATTGAAAAATAGGCCAAGTCACCAGGCTATATTCAGTCGAATGCAATCTGGCGAATTTTTTATGCAGTTGGTCGTCAAGGCAGTATATTTGGGAACTGATTAGGCGCATCTTAGCTCTAAGCTATACAACTACCATTAATAGTACTCTTCGATGAAAGCGTTTTTACTCATACTAACACTGACTGCCCTGGCGGGTATGCCGGGTATGAGTGTGGGTGCGCCATCGGGTATTTATGGTCAATGGAGCAGCGTTAATGAAGTGCTGCTCGAAGCCGTTAGCGTTGAAGCAGAAGAAGCCATTGGATCTGAGCAGCAAGGCGATAGCCCTGATGCGGTGGTTTATCGCTTGCCTTCTCAGGTACACCTGTATGTGTTGGCAATTTTGGCCCACGATATGGGTTTACAGCTAGCCTCACTATCTGCCGGTAATGCAATAAGAGCCCCTCCAGTTTTAAGTTAATCAATCGACAATGCGGCGTATAACGCCAACTTTTTTGAATTTTTCGAGGATTAACTCATGCATCGTTTAACACTTTGCCAAACTGAAGCTATTGACACTCTTGCTCACCCTGAAGCTTACGAACACGTTAAATTATCGTCTTCTGCACTGAGCATTTTTACCGACTTTCATGAACAGCAGCCACTGGTGATCGATGGCAACGTACGAGCCATTGAACTTGAGCGTCTGATGCGTCAATCGCACGTAAAAATGAAACTGGTTTTAGACAGACACGAGCAATTTGTGGGTATTGTTACGCTGGCGGATATTACCGAACAGAAAATTCTCCAACGCGTAGTGCAACTGGGGTTGCCGCGCTCAGAACTACTGGTTGTTGATATGATGCAACCCAAATCTGCTTTGCAGGCTTTTGATTATCATGAGCTGAAAGTGGCGACAGTAAAGGATGTGGTAGATACCCTGCAGGATAACGGCAGAATGCACTGCCTGGTGATCGACAAGAAGAAGCATGAAATTCGCGGTGTGATCAGTGTGAGTGATATTGCCCGAATTTTGCGTGTTCCATTGGATATTCAATCCCAGCCTTCGTTTGCAGCCTTATCTCACATTATTGCAGCTTAAAACTAAATAAACGGATATTCGGGGGCATTGCCCCCGTTTGTTTATACTTTATACTCAAATTCCCTCAATAATACTTTCCTCGTCTCATTCTTTGTTACACTTAGGTAACTCGGTGTAGTGAGGACTAGGTGTGGCGAAGTATTTAAATAAACAGCATGGTGAATTTAGCCTTAAGATGATTCAGGATCTGGTGCTTACCAACGCAGTCGGTCCCTGGAATCTGGAGTGTATTGTGCAGTTTGGGCTGCGCTACGGTGAGAGTGTGTATTCCACGAAAGCCACCAAATGGGCTGACATTATTATGCTACAGGGTGAAAGTTTACTGGTGCCCGAAGCTGAACGCGACTTACAGGTTCGAATTGCCAGAGCCATTCAGACCGGACTTCGGCATGTTGCTGTGGTGATGTGCAAATCCGAGGTAAAAACGACGGCAAAAATGCAAATGACACGGATATACAAAGACTTGCCTGCTACCATTGCATTTTTTGAATCCCTGGAAGAGGCGATGGATTGGGTAACAGAACATGGTTATCGTTGTGAAAGAGCTGATGTAGAGGCGTTTTTCTCAGAATCCATTTAACTCAACTGGCAAGTGCGGCTGCATTAGCCCGACGGGCCCATTCAGTGGCTTCATCGGGATCTTCAAATATCTCTTCCGGCGCTTCCATATAACTCAATGCTATTGTTTTGCCTTGTCTAACATAGGTAAACGGTGAATACCCACGCTCAGCGAGTGCTTGCTGCATGTGTGTATCGGCCTTGATATAAAGCTGCTCGCTGACTACCAATGCAAACATCTTCCCCTGATAAAACACACCATATCCGCCAAACATCCTTTTTAAATGTATAGGCCCCAAGCCGCTGAATACATCATGCAGGCTGTTGGCAAACTGATTTGTTGGCATGTGGCTGAATTCCTTTACCTGTGCAGTAATATAGTTTATCGCTCGTCAGTTTTATCACAATCGATTTATTCTATGAGAGGCCGGCCATCATATCGTCTTGCCGGCCTTCTAATTTCGTCTTCCCGACCTTGAGCCGGGACCTACTTAAACAGGTTGATTAGCTTCAACATGGGGGCCGAGGTCCCGGATAAGTGCTTCGCACTTTCCGGGAAGACGGGAGCACTGTTTGGCCTTTCCTGGACTACGGCTAGTGGGACTTTCCCTGAGTTTTCGTATGTATGGACTAGCGCCACTTCCCGAAGAACACACCAAACAGTTTTGGTGCCATCTCAATAAGTGAAAACTCACCAGGATTCTCCAGATACTCCACTACAATACCGCGGAAAAAGCAGTTCAGGGCAGTCGTTAAAATCTTCGGATCTAAGTCGGCTGACAAGGTGCCTTGTGCCTGGGCTTTCGCAAAGAATTTTTCAAGAACCTGCTGTTTTTCTTCTTTTGCAATGCGAGTCCTTTCCTGGCAAACCTGCAGGCTTCCACTGTAGTCGCATTTGAGCAGAAACAGCGATAATACGCGCTGTAAATGTGGGTCTTCTTCGAGCCGGATGGTAAGGTCGCAACACACCTTTTCCAACTGGTGGAGCGGGTCATCGTAGGATTTCTCTAACCCATCTACCAGTTCTTGTATGAACGGCTTATGCAGTTCATCGTAAAGGGCCATAAAGATGTCGGTTTTGTTTTTGAAATGCCAGTAGACGGCACCGCGAGTCACATTGGCTGCTTTTGCAATTTGCTCCAGTGTGGCACGGGTAACGCCTTGAGTTGAAAAGACATCTACCGCGGCATCAAGGATAGCAGCACGGGTTTGTTCGGCTTCTTCTTTAGTTCGTCGCATTTTTGACTTTTTTGGTCTGATTGACAACATACATACACGAATGTATTTTAAACTATATCTAAGTTGCCTAATTGTCCAGCTTTCCTGTCTCAGCAGTCCTCAGGAATTTACTAAGTAAAGAATTTTATGATCAAAAAATTTGTTATCGCTGCACTGTCAGTGTCAGTTATCGCTATTACCGGCTGTTCTCAGGAATCTGCCGGTCAACAAGCTGCCGGTGGCCAGAGGGCGCCATCGGGTGTGCCCGTGAATGTAGTCACTGTTGAACAGCAAACTGTCTCCACCACCCTTGAATTGCCTGGTCGGGTAAGTGCTTTTCGCCAGTCTCATGTGCGTCCCCAGGTAACCGGTGTTATCACTAAGCGCCTGTTTGAACAGGGTACAGTGGTTGAAAAAGGCCAGCAGCTATACCAGATAGACGACTTACAGTACAAAGCTGCGCTTGCCAGTGCTAATGCGGATGTAGCCTCGGCGAATGCAAACGTAAAAACACTGAAAGCAAAAGCCGCCCGCTATAAAGACCTGATGAAAATTAATGCGATCAGTGGCCAGGAGTACGATGACGTTGTGGCGCAACTGGATCAGGCTATGGCTGCGGTGAGTGTAGCTGAAGCGCAGGTATCGCTGGCTGAAGTGAATATGGACTACACCAAGGTGTATGCGCCAATTAGTGGCCGCATCAGTCGTACTTTCTACACTGAAGGCGCGCTGGTAACGGCAAACCAAACCGATCCACTGGCCACCATTACCCAACTTGATCCTGTGTATGTTGACGTTCAGGTATCCAGCGAGCAAGCCATCGGTTTGCAAATGGCACTGCGTGACAAAGGCAGTTTAACTGTGGGGTTATCCATTCCAGGATCACACCAGTCTTTGGCGGGCCTTGAAGGTACCGTTGAGTTTTCAGAAGTGATCGTAAATGAGTCTACCGGTTCGGTTACTATTCGCGCCCGCTTCCCCAATCCGGATAATATCCTGTTACCTGGTTTATATGTGCGTGCCATTATTCATTTAGCTGACACCAGTGCGTTGGTAGTACCGCAGCGCGCCACGATTCGTCAACCTGACGGCAGTTTATCAGTGTGGGTTGTGAACGGTGATAACCCTGAGCTTCGCAGCATAGGCGTACTACAAGCGTTCGACGGCAACTGGCAGGTAAGCAACGGCTTGGCCGCAGGTGAGCAGATTATTGTAGCGGGCTATCACAAGCTTCGTCCCGGTGCCAAAGTCATGGCTATTCCATTGTCGAAAGACGCTTAATAACAGGACCCATTCATGGCTAGATTTTTTATCGATCGCCCGGTTTTCGCATGGGTACTTGCTATTATCACTATGCTGGCTGGGGTAATGGCAATTACCAGTTTGCCTATTCAGCAATACCCTACGGTTGCACCACCATCAGTAACCGTGTCTGCGTCATACCCCGGTGCGTCTGCACAAACGGTGGAGAACGCGGTTACTCAGGTTATTGAGCAGCGCCTTACTGCTATAGATAACCTGCGCTATTTCCAGTCGAGCAGTGCCAATGGTCGTATGACCATTACGTTAACCTTTGAACCGGAAGCCGATCCAGACATAGCTCAGGTGCAAACCCAAAACAAAGTGCAGGGCGCGGTATCGCAGTTGCCGTCGGCTGTGCAGCAAATGGGTGTAACGGTTACCAAGTCAAACAACAGCTTTATGATGGCTGTGGGCTTCTATTCTGAAGACGACAGTATTGATCAGTACGAGCTGGGCGACATTCTGCTGTCTAAGTTTCGCGACCCAATTTCACGGGTAGACGGGGTAGGTAGTGTGCGTGCTTTTGGTGCGCAAAAAGCCATGCGTATTTGGTTAGATCCGCAGCGTTTGTACAGCTATAACTTAACACCGCAAGACGTGCAAAGTGCCATCGCCGTACAAAACACCGATGTCTCGGCCGGTGAATTAGGCGGCTTGCCTGCTATTTCAGGACAGGAAATAAACGCGACTATTCAAGCGCAATCCCGCCTGCAAACCGAAGCAGATTTTGAGCGTATTTTGCTACGTGTGAATGCCGATGGTTCACAGGTGCGGTTGCGTGACGTCGCCCGCGTTGAACTGGGCTCAGAAAGCTACGGCGTTATTTCCCGTTATAAACGCCACCCTGCTGCGGGTATGGCGCTGTCACTGGCTTCGGGTGCCAACGCCCTGGATACAATTGATCGCGTAAAAGCCCGGGTGGAAGAACTGAAAAGCAATCTACCTGCTGGCGTAAAAGTGGTGTATCCCATCGACAGCGGCCCGTTCATTGAGTTGTCGATTAAATCGGTAGTACAAACCCTGCTTGAAGCGATTGTACTGGTGTTTCTTGTAATGCTGCTGTTCCTGCAAAACTGGCGTGCAACCTTAATTCCTACCATAGCCGTGCCGGTAGTATTGTTAGGCACCTTCGCCGTGCTTTATGCGTTCGGCTTTAGCATTAACGTACTCACCATGTTTGGTTTGGTACTGGCAATCGGCCTGTTGGTAGATGATGCCATTGTAGTAGTGGAAAACGTTGAACGTATCATTCACGAAGAAGGGTTAAGCCCCAAAGAAGCCACTAAAAAGTCCATGAGTCAGATCACCAGTGCGCTGGTTGGGATTGCTGCGGTACTGTCTACGGTATTTATTCCTATGGCGTTTTTCGCTGGTTCTGCTGGTGCTATCTATCGTCAGTTCTCTATTACCATTGTTTCAGCCATGGTGTTGTCGGTGTTGGTTGCGATTATTCTATCGCCGTCGCTGTGCGCCACGTTCCTGCGCGCTGCTGATGCGGAAGGCGAGGCAAAAACCGGTTTCTTTGGCTGGTTCAACCGCACGTTTAATAAAGGCCGCGACCGCTATCAGGGGGCTACCCGTTTCATGGCAAATCGCCTGGCGCGCTTTGTTGCACTTTACGCCCTGTTAGTAGCGGGTATGGCAGTGATCTTCCTGCGTTTGCCGGGTTCATTCCTGCCAAATGAAGATCAGGGTTTCCTGATGATGATGCTTAACACGCCGGCGGGTTCCAGTGCGGAGCGTACGCTCGAGTCGGTTGCCAAGGTTGAAGACCATTTCCTGAATAACGAAGGTAAATTGGTTGAACACATGTTTACCGTGACCGGTTTTAGCTTTGCGGGCTCCGCACAGTCATCAGCGTTAGGTTTTATTCGTCTGAAGGATTGGTCTGAGCGCACCGAGCCCGGCACTAGCGTAGAAGCGGTAGCTGGACGGTCTTATCCGGCACTGGCGCAAATTATCGATGCCAGCGCGTTTGCATTCTTCCCGCCACCCATTCGCGAACTGGGCAACGCTTCAGGCTTTGATTTACAGCTATTGGATGTAGCAGGTCGCGGACACGAAGCATTAATGCAAGCCAGAAATCAGTTACTGGGTGCGGCATCACAAAATCCGAAACTGGTAGGCGTTCGTCCTAATGGCCTGGAAGATGTGCCTGAATACAAAATCGACATCGACAGTGAAAAAGCCACTGCCTTGGGTGTATCACTGAGTGACATTAACAGCACACTTCAAATCGCTTGGGGCTCATCCTACGTGAATGACTTCATTGACGATGGGCGCATCAAGAAAGTGTATCTGCAAGCCGATGCGCCGCATCGTATGATGCCTGACGATCTGAACAAGTGGTATTTGCGCAACAGCTCGGGTGACATGGTGCCGTTTAGTGCATTTGCTTCATCCAAATGGACCTACGGCTCTCCGCAACTGGAACGATTCGATGGTGTTGCTTCGGTAAACCTGCAAGGGTCAGCCGCGCCGGGGATCAGTTCAGGTGAAGCCATGCAGGAAATGGTTAATCTGGTAGAGCAGGTGTTACCTGAAGGCTTTGAAATTGCGTGGTCCGGGCTGTCTTATGAGGAACGTGCTGCAGGCTCGCAGGCGGGCTTCCTGTACGCCATTTCTATTCTGGTCGTGTTCCTGTGTCTGGCTGCGTTGTACGAAAGCTGGGCGGTACCATTCTCGGTGATCCTGGTGGTGCCACTGGGTATTTTGGGTGCGGTAGTTGCCGCTTACCTGTTTAATCTGTCTAACGATGTGTATTTGCAGGTAGCTTTCCTTACCACCATTGGTTTGGCGGCGAAAAACGCCATTCTGATTGTGGAGTTTGCCAAGGTACTGCAGGAAGAAGAAGGCAAATCGGTAATGGAAGCGGTAACGATGGCTGCGAAGCAGCGTTTCCGTCCAATTCTGATGACATCCATGGCATTTATACTGGGGGTAACACCACTGGCTATTGCCAACGGTCCGGGTGCGGCAAGTCAAAACGCCATTGGTATTACGGTAATTGGCGGTATGATGGCAGCCACTTTCCTGGCTATCTTCTTCGTACCTATGTTCTACGTGTTGATATCCAAATTTTCCAGGTCCAAACAGAACTAAGCACTTCAAAGTGAAAAGCCCGCTCATTGAAGCGGGTTTTTTGTTAGTGGGTAAACTTCTATGTGAATTGGTATTACGTCATAAACCCTTTTCCAACACAACAGGTATTCCTGAGTCGGCTTTTAAAACCTGTTTTAAATTATCAATGGAAAACAACCAGATAAAAGGTGTAATGTATGGTTATTCATGAATACGCGTGCATTAGGGTAGCTCCGATACGAGCATGACACTAAGCGCTTCGCAGAAAACGAGTTTAATCCAAGGACGGTTTATGAACATTGATATCAAGGTACCGCACCTCCCAGAAAATACTTCAAATGCCTTTGTAGCTCAACTATACGTAACTGAGGGGCAAGTGGTTGCGTTTAATCAAAACCTGTTTGACGTCGAGACAGATAAAGTTGTGCTTGAAGTGGTCGCGCCATCGGCCGGTGTTATTGAGACCATTCAAATTTCAGAAAATGCCCCTGTGTCATCTGAGCAATTAGTAATGAGCTTGCGCGAGACGGAATCAACAGAGCATCCACCAGCTTCGGATGACATCAACTACGTTGAATCAGCAGAAAGTGCGGTTATTGTTGATTCAGAGGGCCTTGCGCCAAAGCACGAAGCAAGCAGCGCCTGGTTGGGTAGCCGCAATATTACGTGTGGCTTGATAGGGCTTGTTGTCGGCATCGCAATCGGTTACATCCTCTCTTTCCCTGCCACCTAATCCATTGGTAGTAAATACCCTAAACCAGATCAATATTCCGCCATTTCAATCTGTTCTGAAATGCGTTCTGTGGCATCATTACTGTTAGTGAATTTGAGGTGAATCGGTATTAGGAAATACCGAGAACAGGGAGCACAGCGATGACAGTAGTATTGCCCCCGCGACCAGACTGGTCGCAGCTGATTAAATCCGGTTGCCGGGTTTTTGTAGGCGGGAACGCAGGCGTGCCCTATGCACTTATTGACGATTTAATTGCGAACAGCAAGGCATTCACCGATATCGAACTGGTGCATATGCTGGCGCTTGGCGACAACCGCTGGGCTAAAGAGGAATATCGCCAGCTGTTTAAGGTAAATACCTTTTTTATCCATGGTGATGAAGTGCGTCGGGCCGTGGACGAGGGCCGGGCGGATTATACACCGGTGTTCCTGTCTGAGATGTCGAGCTTATTCAGTGACGGCACGCTGCCATTGGATGCGGCGTTGGTAATGGTGAGCCCGCCTGATGAATTTGGCTATTGTTCGTTGGGTGTGTCGGTAGATATTTGTATGTCAGCTGCGCGTCATGCCAATAAAGTGATTGCGCAGATTAATCCGCAAATGCCGCGAACAGCTGGGCATTCTTACCTACACATCAGCGAATTTTCAGCCGTCATTGAAGCCGACCAGCCACTACAAACAATCGAAGCACCGCCCATCGACAGTGTTACCGAACGGATTGGTCAGTATGTGGCCATGCTAGTAGAAGACGGTGCCACGTTGCAATTTGGCGTGGGAAAAATTCCCAGCGCGACCCTGAAATACCTGGAGCGGCACAAAGACTTAGGTATCCACAGTGAAATGCTCTCCGATAGCATCATGGAAGTGATTGCTGCAGGTGCAATCAGTAACCGCAAGAAGACCTTTCACCCAGGTAAGATCGTCACCAGCTTTTGTATGGGAAGTCAGAAACTCTATGACTTTGTGAACAACAATCCGCATATCGAGTTTTACCCTAGCAGCTATGTAAACAAGCCCACCAATATTGCTAAAAATGACAACATGATTGCCATTAACAGTGCGCTGGAAGTGGATTTAACCGGTCAGGTGGTGGCCGATTCACTGGGCTTCGATTTTTACAGTGGTATTGGTGGGCAGGTCGATTTTGTTTCCGGTGCGTCGATGAGCAAGGGCGGTAAGCCTATTATTGCGTTGCCTTCTACGGCCAAAAATGAAACCGTGTCGCGTATTGTACCGCACATTGCCGAAGGCTCTGGTGTAGTGACGTCCCGCGGCAATGTTCACTACATTGTTACCGAATACGGCATTGCTTCGTTGCGTGGTAAAAGTATACGCGAACGTGCCCTTGAGCTTATTCGGGTGGCCCACCCTAAATTCCGGGCCAAGCTACTCGCCGAGGTACGTCAGAACTATTGGGTACCGCACTATCAGCAAAAATACCCCACGGATATTCCTGAACTGGGTGCTATTCAGCTTCATAAAATGGTGGTAAATGGCGAAACGTTTTATTTGCGCCCGCTTAACCCAGCCGATGAGCGACGCTTGCAGGAATTCTTCTACTCCCATACCAAAGAAACCCTGCGCTTGCGTTACAACTACGACCCTAAACAAATGTCCCGGGAGAAATCCTGTAATTTGGTGAGTGTGGATCAAAGCTCTGATGCGGCCTTGTGTATTGTGCGGCAGGAAGGCTCGCGTATCACCATTCACGCGGTTGGCCGGTTCTATTACAACGAGCACGACAATACCTGTGAAGCGGCGTTTGTGACCCGGGAAACCCAGCAGGGGAAGGGCATGGCCAGCAAGCTGCTGACAACGCTCATCGATATTGCGCAGAAACGTAAGATTAACAAAATGCTGGCTTTCTGCCGGGCCGACAATAAACCCATGATAGCCATTTTTGAACACCACGGATTTAAGCGATTGTTCAGCGGCGATCCGAGTGAAGTCGAACTTGCTTTGCCATTACAGGACGCCAATCAGGAGGAAAGCGCATGACTATTAAAATCTTCCGGGGTAAAGACTGCGTGCATCACGATGTCTCTGGTGAACATCCCGAGCATCCGGACCGCTTATACGCCATCGACGATCAGTTACTGTCATCCGGATTGGACATGGTGTGTCAGCACGCCGATGCCAAGCCAGTAAAACGCGAAAACCTGGCGCTGGCGCACGACCCTTACTATATCGACAGTATTTTTCAGCGCGCACCCAAAACCGGCGTGATTTGGCTGGAACAGGACACCGGTATGACACCAATTACACTGAGCGCGGCATTGTATGCGGCTGGTGCAGGTTGCGATGCGGTGGATTGGGTAATGGAAGGCAGCAACAGACAGGCATTTTGCGCGGTAAGACCACCCGGTCACCATGCTGAATACGACAACGCCATGGGCTTCTGCCTGTTTAACAATATTGCGGTAGCCGCGCGCTATGCGATAAAAAAATACGATTTATCGCGGGTGGCTATTGTGGATTTCGACGTTCATCACGGCAATGGCACCGAGCATATCATTGGTGGGGACCGGCGCATCATGATGTGTTCGTCATTCCAGCATCCGTTTTACCCGCATAGCGGTTCTCCGGTGTCTGCCAGTAATATTCTCTGTGCGCCATTGGAAGCCGGTTCAAACAGTGAGGCCTTTCGCAAAGCCGTAAGTTATTGGTTTGATGCGCTAATAAACTATCAGCCTCAACTCATCCTGATAAGCGCGGGCTTTGATGCCCATGCGGAAGATCACATGGGCCAGCTTCGCCTGCGAGAGGACGATTACCACTGGATCAGCCAGCAATTGCGCAAAGTCGCCGACAAAGTGTGTCATGGCCGCATTGTGAGTATGCTGGAAGGTGGTTATAACTTAAGTGCACTGGGACGCAGTGTGGTGGCGCATATAAAAGGCCTGCACGGCGATGAGCAGAACCATTAACGGGCAACAAGGGTTAATTACCGCTTTTATCCTGTGTGCGAACAACGGTTAACATCAAACCGCCACGGGCGCGGTTAATGAGTGCAAAAAACGGGTAGCCTAACGTTGCCACCAGAAAGAATAGTAAAGGGCATAAAATCAGTGCGCCCGTAAACTCAACCCATGCCGCGATATCAGAGCCGATTAGCGTAGTGGGCAGATATAACAGGATGAAAACAACATCCAAAGCCAGGCCATACATGGCAAATATCTTAATAATGGAGGGAAAGCTTAATTGAACCCGATTGTGCTGCTTCATCCTAACACTCACTGTTCCTGAGGTAACGATTACCTGAATTCAGCCAGACAGGCTAAAAGTACTGTACGCTGCTACTTACAATAACTCAGCGGAAAATGCACGGCTAGCTTTGACTGCAATCCGTAACGGCAATCCATAACGGCAATCCATGACGGCAAGCTATAAAAGCTGCTACCATACCGACGAAATTTACCAGAGACAGGTTAACTTTTACCTTGTATTGCTGGCGTAATCTGTAACCTGGGAACACCCTGCATGGCACTCAAAGCAACCATCTTTAAAGCTGACATATCCATTTCGGATATGGATCGCAACTACTATCAAAGCCACAACCTCACGATAGCCCGTCATCCGTCGGAAAACGATGAGCGAATGATGCTGCGCATCATAGCGTTTATTGCCAATGCGCATGAGCGGTTACAGTTCACCAAAGGGCTATCCGATGATGAGGTGCCCGACTTATGGCAAAAGAGTTACAGCGATGAAATTGAGCTATGGATTGAATTGGGCCAGCCGTCGGAGCAACGTATCAAAAAGGGCTGTAATCAGAGTCAGCAGATGCAGATTTTTGCCTATGCCGATAACAGTTTTGATATGTGGTGGAAGAAAGAACATGCCAAACTACAGGTCAGGAAAAATCTGTCAGTGTTTACCGTTCCGGATGAACTGGCCGAAGCGTTGGTGAAAGCGGTGCAGCGTTCTATGCAAATTCAGGCCACCATTCAGGATGGTCAAATGTGGCTCACCATAGAAGGAGCCGATGTCACCTCCAGCGTGGAAGTGAATATAGAGAAGCGCTTGTAAAGTACCAAGCGCTTCAGGCGCGGCTTTAGCCTTGTGAGGCGGCGTGTTTAGGTTCCAACTGCTGTAACCCTAGTGCTTTAATGGTTGCCGACTGAATCGAGGATACAGCATCGTTTACCTGGTTGGCTCCGAATCCTTCACCTACCACGGTTCGATCAGGTCGTTGACCATGTGGCGTTTGAACCAGTTGCAGAATGGATTCTGCAACATCATGTGGGTCAGGCGCATTATCTGATGCAAACATTGCCATAAAGCTGGCAAACATCGACGAGGGAATCTCACCTACCTGGCCATAGTCATTTGCTCGTGCGCTGTCATTTGGCTGGCTTACACTTGCGTACATTTGCGTGGGATAAGCGCTTGGTTGTATCAAAGCTACGTCGATACCAAGCGGTGACAGTTCGTATCGAAGGCTATCTGTTATGGCTTCCAGGGCGAATTTGGTAGCGCCATAAAGTCCGAAAAAGGGGAAGGTAACACGGCCCAGTATGGAGCCGATGTTAATAATCAAGCCTGTTCCCCTGACTCTCATAATGGGTAAAACTGCGCGCGAGACCCGGTGAACGCCAATTACATTAACGTCGAAAAGTTGCTGAACCTGTTCATCTGTAAACGCTTCGGACACGCCTGCATAGGCCACCCCCGCATTATTGATAAGTACATCAATACGCCCAGCCTGACGAAGTACTTCATCAACCGCTTGATTAACCGAATGCACATTGGTTACATCCAGTTCTACTACCTGAATACCACTATTTCGCAGTGAGTCAGCATGCTGCTTATTTTTACCGGTAATGTCGCGCATTGCAGCAAAAACAGCAAAGCCTTCCTTAGCCAGTGTGTTGGCGGTATCGCGCCCAAAGCCAGTTGATGTACCTGTGATTAAAACAACTTTAGTCATGTGATGTTTCCTTGTTTGTTGAAAAATGCAAACACAAAGAACGGGTAATGTGTTTGGTTGATTGCATTATGATTTGTGCGCAGAATGGGAAAAATAGGTATTCGGTCAAAGGATTTGTGAGGAAATGTCAAAGATAAATGAATTTTCGGCCATGCAAGTGTTTGTGCGGGTGGTGAGAGACGGTAGCTTTTCTGCTGCAGCCCGAACGCTGGGAAGCACGCCATCAGGCGTTTCAAGGCAGATGTCGCAGCTTGAAGCAGAGTTAGGTATTTTGCTGTTCCAGCGAACCACCCGAACTCAGCGACTTACTGAAGGCGGACAGCTATATTTTCGGCATGCAGAGAAAGTGTTATCGGAAATAGACACAACAAAACACATGCTCAGTCAGCTTTCGAAACGTCCATCCGGCGTTGTTAAGCTCTCAGCGGAAGCCGATTTTGCGACGGTTTGTTTGGCACCCTTATTGGCGGAGTTCCTGAGATTGTACCCTGATATTTCTGTCCAAATTCATATGAGTAGCGATCTGGTGGATCTCGTTGCGGGTGAAATGGATCTGGCTATTCGATTGGGGCATTTGGAAGATTCCAGCTTGAATGCCAGAAAACTGGGTGAAGGACAATCGGTAGTATGTGCAAGCCCGGAATACCTGGCCAGGAACGGGAGTATTCATCATCCCACAGCGTTGGAAGAGCACAATTGCTTGTCGTTTAAAGTAAGAGCTGGCCGACGAATTTGGACGTTCAAAGAGGGCAATAATATCCTATCCGTAAATGTAGAGGGTAACGTTCAGGCCAATAGCGTGTCGTTATTGCGAGCACTTGCGATAGATTCTGTTGGCGTAGTTATGGTGCCGGAGTGGGCAGTAAAAGACGCATTAGTGAACAATCAACTGGTAGCATTACTATCACAATATCCGCTGGAACCGGCGGGGTTACCCATACATGCGGTATTTGCACATGGCCGTCAATTACCGGCAAAAGTACGGGTGTTGGTAGATTATTTAGTGAATAAAATGTCGATGTTACAGGCAGATACGTTTATTTAATGTGATTTCTCTACGCAGCAGAATAGTGTTTACGCCGCACAAAAACAGCCGCGGGCTTCGGTGTTCACCGTTGCGCCGAGGTATTGTTCCGAGGTGGCGATACGGGCAATATCAGCCACCAGATTGTTACCGGTAAAACAGCCCAACCCCGTTGCATAAGGGCCAAGATAACGTAACTTTCCGAGTTTATCGATAACAGCCAGAGCCGGAAAATGGTTTATTACATTGCCAATGGCAGGGTGTTCGCTAATTGAAACTGTACTAAAACCATAGCCACTATTGGCAAGTGAGTTTGATATTTCCAGTTGATGTGATTCGCTCAGTTGGTTGCAAAAACAGCGGGTATTGGCAGTGAAATGCACAACAGTACCGTGTCCGATACCTGCGTCCTGCAGGATATCTGCAAAGGACTCATCAAAATGTTGTTTGCTGGCAGCCTGCGCCAGGGTGAGGTCCGGGTCGAAGTCTTTTAGTTGATTCCCGTTAGCCATTAACAGGGCAACCATTATTGAGGTTGCCCATAGTCCAATCAGAATAACTACAATCCGGCTGTTCATTACACTACGAAGCGTCTAACCATGGATTGCAGGTTTTGGCACAAGCTTGCCAGTGCCTTGGATTTTTGCTCAAGCTCAGCGGCGGTGCGCGCTTCATGTGATGCCAGCTCGTAAATTTTGGCCGTGCTGGAAGCAATTGACGATGAGGCCGTTTCCTGTTCAACCGCCGAGGTAGCAACTTCCATCATGTTGTTGGATGCTTCCTGGATTTTCGCCTCAATGCCCTGCATATGGCTGGCTGCGCGATCTGATGCACCTACGGCTTCATCAACCAATTCAATACACAGCTTCATTTGCGTTACCGACGAGGCGGTACTGGAAACCAGTTGCTCAGTGATGGTGGTGATTTCATCGGCACTTTCTTTCGAGCGGATTGCCAGGGTGCGAACTTCGTCTGCCACCACCGCAAAGCCTCTGCCGTGCTCTCCAGCGCGGGCAGATTCAATAGCCGCATTCAGTGCCAGCAGGTTGGTTTGGTCGGCTACTGCGGTGATCGACCGCATGGCATCGGAAATGTTGGCGCAGCGCTCGTTGAGTTCCTGATTGGTTTTGGCTGCACTGTTTAGTCTGTCGCGTAACGAACTGATTGTCTTTTTGGTGCCCTCTACAGAAGCGCGTGATTCTGATGTATTGGATTTTGCTTCCTGGGTAATGTCGTTCGCGGCATTGGTGCGCTCTGACGTGTCCTGCATGGTGACTGCAATTTCTTCAGACGCCGCGGAAATACTGCCAATTTCATGCTGACTTTGCTGAGCGTGATGACTCAGTTCACGCGTCGCATTCTGCATAAACACACTGGTGTCCGCAACATCATCAGCCAGCTTGGATGCATCCCTTACCAGCTGCCGTATTGCACCCAATAATTCATCGAAAGTTCGCATAACCGGTACGGATTTGTCGATTTTCACCGCAAGGTTCAGGCTGTTTTTGTCACGAATAATCTCTGCAATCGCAGATTCAAGTAAGGCGCCACCCACACCATCTTCGTGGCTGCGCTTGGTCATGTACATTAACGTTAAGCCTTCTGCCAGCGCAAAGGCGGCATGCAGCAGTAAAATCGAGAAGCTAATGTGGTTTGCTTCAAAAATGAATACGCCCGCGCCACCCGACTGCATAAAGAAAAAGGCTATATGATGAACGGCTACTGTAGCAGTTGACGTTGCAATAATTCGCCAGTTGCGGAAATAGGCGAGCATGGCCAGCAGCACAAATATTTCAAAATGGATCTCAATGAGTCCGAATGCCTGATGGATGTGAAGTGCGGTCATTAACTGCACACCAATCCCCACGGCGTGACCGCTCATTTCTGATTCCGGATTGCTGTAACTCAAAAAGAGTGGCAGTGCGATAATAGGAATACCCAGCCAAAATGCAATCATCAGTTCGCCAGTGATTAATCCAATTATTACAGCAATAACCCACTGAACAATCAAAATAACCCGGAATATTTGATGGCCTTCTTTCACCCATGCGAACATACAACTCACTCCAATTTGCCTTTTACACGCTAAGTGTAGGACAGCATTTATAACGCGCCAGTTAATTTGTAAAGGATAGTTCACATTCCAAAAATTTGGTTTGATTGCTATCAATGGTTAAAGAAACTTTCTAACTGAACACGAAGGTAATAAAGCAGATAAGTAATTATTAAATAAAAGAAAAGATCAGTCGATTGGCTAAAAGTTTAATACGTGGGGCGCGGCAGGCCCCAGTATGATGGTGAAATTACAACTACAGCCAGCGTTTCCAGAGCATGGCTATCAGCATTACCACGGCAATGCCGCCCATTGACATCATTAAGGTGTTAAACGCATCAGGTGTTTCTGTGCCGGGCAATCCCGCTACGTTCATACCAAATACGCCAGTTAAAAATGATAACGGCAGGAAGATCGCCGTGATCATCGACAGCAAGTACATGCGAATGCCCTGTTGGTCGGCAATTTGGTTGCGTAATTCGTCCTGTAATACAATTGAGCGTTCACGGGCGAGGTCTAAGTCTTCCACATAACGTGTCATCCGGTCGGCCTGGTCGCGCAACTCAAACAGTAAAGTGTCGTGGATAAGGTTGGGTAGCCGAATCAGGGTGTCCAGCGCATCGCGCTGGGGAGCCAGGTGACGACGAATGTTAGCCGTTTGACGACGCAACATAGCAAGTTGCTGACGGTCCTGCTTGTTCAGTGAATCCGCAATCTCATACTGTCCAAGTTGCTCATCGATCTCTTCAAGTTTGTCGTGAATGCGGTCGGCCAAACGGGTGAGGAGTGCAATCAGGAGTTCCGCCGTACCAGCCGGTGCTTCGCCACTTTCTAACATGGCCCGGGTATCTTGCACACTCATCACTCTGCGATTGTGACGCCGCGCCGTCACGATCAGGTTTGGCGTAAGCCACAGACGCAGTGAAACCATGTCATCGGCGTCTGCCCCCTGATTAACGTTAATGCCGCGCAAAAATATGAGTGCGCCTTCTTTAAGCGGAATTACTCTGGGGCGGGTTTTCAGCGTCATCAGGCTGTCGGCTACCGATGAGGGCAGTGCAAGTGCACTTAATACCTGTTCAGTATCGGGTTCATCAGATTGAAGGTGCACCCAGCGGTAGCTGCTTTCTGCAATTGGCGCGTGTAATTCTGCTTCACTGATTGCGTTAATCTGGCCCGTTTTGCTTATATCATAAGCCCACAAAAAGGCTGGCTCTGTGTTGGTCATGCTTTATCCTCGGGGGCTTTTACTAACTGTAGCGTGCCGTCCAAATGGACATCGCGCTGAGGATAGGCAATCACGATATTGTGTTGATTAAACAAGGCATCAATTGTGAAGCGAATATCGCTGCGGATTTTGCGTAAATCCCGTTCTGCAGTGGCATTTATCCAAAAATACACCTCAAAAATTAACGCGTTGTCACCAAAATCATCAAAAATAACGATGGGTTTTGGTTCGGGTAGAATCTCAGTTTGTTCAAGTACCGCCTGCTCAATTAATTTCGCAACCAGGCGACAGTCTGAGCCATAAGCCACACCTACTTTAACCGTAGTGCGGGTAAGTAAGTCGATGAGGGTCCAGTTGATTACGGTGTTTTCCAACAGCTTGCTGTTAGGGATCAGCATGTGTACCCCATCCACTCGACGAATGCGGGTGGAGCGGGTGTTAATGGCTTCAACCACACCCCTGGCGTTATCGACTTCCAGTACGTCGCCAATGCGAATAGGCCGCTCCCACATTAATATCCAGCCGGAGATAAAGTTGTTAATAATGTTCTGGGCACCAAAGCCTACACCAATTGCTACCGCGCCTGATAAAAATGCAAAGGCGGTTAACGGTACATTCATTAAATCCAGTGACGTGATCACCAGAATGGCCATGGCCAGTATGTAAAATAACCGCTTAAATAAATGAATGGTGTCGGGGCTCGCCCCTGTTTTTCTTAACCTGTAGGTGGCAAGGTGGGCCAGTTTACCGATAGCCCAGATGCCCACTACGTAAAGCAGGGGGACAATAATTAAGTCGCCTGCCGTAAACGTAACGTCGAACAGGGTAAATAACTCCGTAGACAGAAAGTTTTTAACTTGTTCAAAAGTTTGCATGGGTAAAACCGTTGTTAGAATTTGCGTCACATAATAAAGGCGCACCCTAAAGCGGGGCAATTCTTTTATACAAAATTATGTTAGTATGCGGCAAATTTACTGGTGTCTATTTGTTTATGAAGTACATCTTTGCTGGCGTTGTAATATTGTGGTTGTGGGCCGCAGCCGGAGTGAATCAGGCTAATGCGTTTACCTTAACTCTGTCTGAAACTCAGCTGAATTCAATGGTGTCTGCGGTATTTCCGCAAACCCGTATTTACGAAGACACTATATTCACTTTCTCTAACCCGCGGATTGAGCTGGGCCGGTCGAACGATGAAATCAGTGTAAACGTAACCGTACTGGCAGAGCGCGGCACACTGCAATTAAGAGCCAATGCCACGCTGTCGGGGCAACTTTTTTATGACGCAGAGTCATCTCAGGTACAAATCAAAGAACCGGTTTTGGAAAAATTGTATTGGGAAGATAATCCCAACCTGGTACCGGAATCGTTGTTGAGCAGTGTAAAGCGCATGGAAGGCAAGCGTTTCCCGCTGATATTGCTGCTGGACTTTGACCAGCTCGATTTGTCTGCCTGGGGAATTCGCCAACCCAAGCGCGTTGAGATTACGCCAAACGGCCTGTTAATTGAAATTTAGCCCTATGAAGAAAATTGCCTTTTTGTCGATGGACAGCCTCGACGATTTCTTTGTTTATGATGACTTGCTCATTACCCCTTTCGGTCAGGTTGGATATCAGGTCGAAACGGTCTCCTGGCGCAACTCAGAACAAGACTACAGCGGTTATGAGGCGGTGATCGTTCGCAGCCCCTGGGATTATCAGCAAGCGCCGCAAGCCTTTATGGCGTGTCTTGAACAAATCGACTCACAAACACGGTTGATGAATCCGCTATCGCTGATGCAGTGGAATGTAGATAAACGTTATTTACGCGAATTAGCCAGTGCCGATGTCGCCGTACTGCCTACCTTGTGGCTGGATGACTATCACCATGAGACACTCGTTAATGCCTTCGAAGCGTTTGGCTGTGATGAGATTGTTATAAAGCCTTGTATCAGTGCAAATGCAGACGATACATTCCGCCTTAGCCGCGCTGATCTGGATCTCAGGCAAGCGCAACTGGCACAGGTGTTTTCAAAGCGTCCAGCTATGGTTCAGCCATTCGTAACGAGTGTTGTAGAGCAAGGTGAAGTGTCGCTGTTTTATTTTGCCGGTGAATTGAGCCATGCGATTCTAAAAACGCCCAAACAAGGCGACTTCAGGGTACAGGAAGAACACGGTGGCACACTTGCAGTGATCACGCCTGAACAGGCGGTGATTGCGAGTGCTGAGCAGGCATTGAGTGCCATGCCAACCGGGTATTTGTATGCCAGAGTGGACTTGCTGCAGCATCAGGGCAAGTGGTGCATTATTGAACTGGAACTGATTGAACCTTCGCTCTACTTTAATCTGGACGATACCTCGCCGCAAAAGTTTGTAGACGCTTACTTACGATACGCGGAAGATAAATAGCAGGTTACTAATAATAATCGAGGCATACCTTGGTATGCCTCGATGCAGTTGGTGCTTTGTTGAGATGTGCTTAGTGTTGTTTTGTGCGTTGTTTGTCCTGGTGGGACGCCATGTCGCGCTGGTGCGATCTTGCCTGGTTATTTGAATGCGATTGGCGTTGCTGAGTGGGTTGTCGTTGCATAGCTGTTTCGCGATTCGTTTTATTCTCGTGTTTTTCCTGTTTGTAATGTTGCCTGTCGGGCTGAACAGTGGGCTTTACTTGCGCAGCCTGTGCAGAGCGTTCTGATCCAGCCTCATTACGTTGTGCACGCTGGGCATGTTCACGTTGCCTGTCGGTTGCCTGTCCATGACGTTCCGGTTTGTTGCCCTGAGTGTAACGTTTTTCCTGCTCGCGCCTGTGTGGCATGACATGAGGTTGCTGATTTAACTTTTTCTCAATCCGTTGCTGATGGACAGCGTTATCGCGTTGAGCATGTGCCGTGGGTAGCTGTTGGTAACGTACTGTTTTGTGCTCTTTCACTATAGCTGGATTGCGCTCTGCCACCCGGTGTGAGTATCGAGCATGGCGGTTTGCGCCATTGTGCTCCCACCTGTGATATTCGCGAACATTATAACGCTGGCGATAGGACACGCTGGGGTAATGATGAACCGTTCTGTGGCTTATCACAATGTGACGCTCGGGCCAAAAGATGTGGCCAAAGTAAAAACCCGCCCCAATGGTTACCCGACTACCCCAATAAAACCCATGGTGCAGATGCACATTGGCGTAGCCTGGCCAAATAACCGGCGCAATGGGGTGATGCCAGTGACCATAGGTAATCAACGGGTCGTAATAAGGTACGTACACTACGCGGGGCTGACGGGGTTCAATTACAATCACCCGGTCTTCATAGCTTACTTGCTGATAGTCGTTGGTTTCCAGGTTGCCTTGCTGCCAGGCTTGCAAACGCAGCGCCTGTACCCGGTCTAACACCCAGTCTTCATCGGTAAGGACCGCATCGCCCAGGGTTTCCAGCCAGTTCAGGTCATTACTCATACGCGACAAAATATCCGGGAATGGCATCAGTGCTTTTATGCTTGGATCCCAGCTTTTTTCTTCCAGCAGGGCGCTAAGGGTTTCATCGCTCAGTTGCGAATTGGCTTGTTGCCAGCGTTGGGCGTCAATCACCTGCAACGGGTAGGTGCTGGCAATCAGAATGTGCGTGACCACTGAATCAGGGTACAGTGCAATGGGCGCCAATAGGGCGTCTAACTCGGCTTCAGATACACGTTGTTGCTGAACCAAATCAACGGTTTCCGGGGCAGTCATCGCGTGAACCTGGCCGCCGCCCAGCAGTGAAATAAATAGTAATGACAGGATGCGTTTGTGCATACAGACTCCTCGCGCCTTGGCGCTGTGTAGTTGGTCTGTATATCGTTATACGCAAGTGTAAATTAACTTTACCTGAACCAATTACAACCCGTTGGTTCAGGTATGGCTGGTTAGTCGCCCAAAACGTGTGGATCGAAAGCGTGACCGAGCTTTTCAGTTTTAGTGCGGATGTAGTGCTTGTTGTCCTGGGTAACGCCGTGATCAATTGGCTTACGCGCCACTACATTGATACCCAGTGCTTTTAATGCAGCGATTTTACGTGGGTTGTTGGTCATCAACTCTACGTTTTTTACTTTCAGGGTATCTAACATCACCTTACACATATCGTAGGTGCGCATGTCGGCGTCAAAGCCCAAATGTTCGTTAGCTTCAACGGTATCCATGCCGTTGTCTTGCAGGTGATAGGCGCGGATCTTGTTGATCAGGCCAATGCCCCTGCCTTCCTGACGTAAGTACAATAAGACGCCAAAGCCGCGTTCAACGATGTTTTCCATGGCGCGTTCTAACTGAAAGCCACAGTCACAACGGGTAGAAAACAAAGCGTCGCCGGTTAAGCATTCGGAGTGAATGCGAATAGGTACTACGTCGTCGGGTTGCCATGAGCCATAAGACAACGCAACGTGCTCGGTGTCACCGTCTTTAACAAAACCATGAATGGTAAACTCACCTTTTCGGGTAGGGAGTTTGGCCGCGCTAACAAAGCGATACTGTGAGGATTTACTGGTCATGAAACTCAATGCCGGTTAAAACTGATAGTGCTATATGGGGGTCGAGACAGGGTTTGCAAGCCCACAATTGATACAATATAGCATTTTTTCACCCGGAAGCCACGCGGGAAAGTAGCGCGCTAAGCGCATCGTGTGCACTTGGGTAGCCATGCGCGTAGCCCGATGGCGTTAACCACATGGCTTCACACAACCATTCAGCCTGTAATAACAAATCCATGTCGTGCAGGGAATATCGCGCCTGCGCACGGTCTGCGCCCCATTCTAATTCGGTATGCGATTTGCACAATAAGGTACCCAGTTTGTCGCAAAGGCGGGTAAAGGCCAGTGGTGTGGTGGGCAACGGAAGATCAATCATTAGCAACCCATCAGGTGACATGCGCAGGGCGCTATACAGTTCGGATTGCGTTAACTGCTGCATGATAAACTCACTGTGTCATCGCTGTTACCAGGCTGTTCAAATGGTGCGCTGGCGTCGGTAGCCTGATACGGCGTATTCAGTGCCAGTAGTAGTTGTTCTGCCACCGAGTAATCGCCTTGTTCCGCCGCTTCAATAGCGCGCTGCAACGATTGCGTTCGCGCTACAACCAGCGGATTGCTGGCAAGTAGCGAGTCCGGGGTATGGGCTGCAGACAGACGGCGTTGACGGTAATCCTGCCACCATCCGTCAAAGCTGTTGCGATCGATAAAATGGTCGCGCAGCGAAGACACAGATTGCGTAGGATCGGCCTCTGCCAGCCAGCGGAAGCTTTGCGTATAGTCGATTGGGTTTTGCCCTAACATCGCCAGCCACATGTTCAGACAAGGTTCGTGTTCTTTGTCGTTATCCAGACCAATGCGGGCTAGCATGGTTTCCCGGTACACCGCTAAAAATGCAGGCTCAAACTGGGTTAAACAAGCTTTAATGTCGTCAACGCTGATATAGCGGGAAAACGCATAGGCCAACGCATTTAAGTTCCACAGCGCAATACCAGGCT
Source organism: Aestuariibacter sp. GS-14 (assembly GCF_006494365.1). Lineage (GTDB taxonomy): Bacteria > Pseudomonadota > Gammaproteobacteria > Enterobacterales > Alteromonadaceae > Alteromonas > Alteromonas mangrovi. The sequence continues at coordinate 47,086 of NZ_VHIP01000017.1, read as the reverse complement.
GACGGTCGAAGGCATAACGACCTTCGTGATCAGAGTGGTTAAACACAGCGTCAGACTTAAACTGCTCCATAAAAGCATAGGGACCATAGTCAAACGTAATGCCGTGAATCGACATGTTATCGGTATTCATTACGCCGTGAACAAAGCCGTGTACCTGCCACAACGCAACCATGCGCGCCGTGCGCAGCGTAATCGCTTTCAGCAGTGCCTTATGCGGCTCTGCGTGCGCTGCGCAATCCGGAAAGTGCCGGGTTAAGGTAAAATCCATGAGCTTGTCGAGCGTATCGAACGCTTTACTGTGAAAGTAATATTCGAAATGGCCGAAGCGCAAATGGCTGGGCGCCATTCTTATCATCATGGCACCGGGCTCGGGCAATTCGCGGTATACCCGCTCGCTACTGCTGAACAAACAAAGCGACCGGGAGGACGGAATGCCCAAATGATGCAGCGCTTCAGAGCCAATGTATTCACGCAAGGTGGAGCGCAGTACCGCCCTTCCATCAGCATGGCGTGAGTAAGGGGTTTGTCCGGCCCCTTTTAAATGCAGATCCATTTGATTGCCATTGGGGTCGGTAACTTCACCGAGTAACAGACCGCGGCCATCGCCAAGGTAAGGATTCCACTGACCGAACTGATGACCGCCGTATTTTTGTGCCACGGCGTGTTGGGCCAGCATGCCCTGCTCATTAAAAAGCTGCTCTATAATGCCCTGGTGGCTAAACCATGCATCAGGCAACTGATACTGCTGTACCAGTGCGTGATTGGTCATACGAAGCGATATATCGCTAAGTGGTTGTGGCCTGACCAAACTGACTGTATCGGTCAGTTCACTGGCATAGTGATGACTTAACTGCATAGAAAATCCAAAAACGCATTATGGACGTATCGTACCATTGAGCGCGTCATTTTCGTAACCAAACAATGTGATGATCTGTATGCCGATAGAATTCGTATACAACAGGTTTAGTCACCAGGAGCCATAATGAAAACCCCACAGGATATCGTGTTACATCACTTGAACAACAGTCGCTCGCAGCGCATTCTTTGGCTTCTGGAAGAAATGGGCGTCGCTTATACCGTTAAGCATTATCAGCGTGATGCAAAAACCAATCTTGCCCCTGCCGAACTTAAGCAGGTTCACGCGCTCGGGCGTTCTCCCGTATTGACCGACGGAACATTAGTGCTGGCTGAGTCTGGTGCCATCATTGAATACCTTACCGAAACCTACGCGCCGCAATTAAAACCGTCATCACCAGAGGCATTAATTCAATACCGCTTTTGGCTGCATTTTGCTGAAGGTAGCTTGATGCCGCCGCTGGTGGCGCGCCTGGTGTTGGGTAAAGCCCGTGAAAAGGCAGGCCCCATTTTTATTAAACCTATCGTGAATAAATTGGTGGATGGAATTATTGCTGCTTACTACGGGCCCAACCTGGAGCAGAGCTTGCAGTATGTAAACGCTCACTTGGCAAATAATGAGTGGTTTGCAGGAGACGCCCTGAGCGGCGCCGACTTTCAGATGAGCTTTCCGTTGGAGGCTATGCAGGGGCGGGTAGGGAAAGGGTTATATCCGCATATCGATGCCTTTGTACAAAAAATCCATGCCCGGGAAGCCTATCAGCGCGGTTTGGAAAAAGGCGGTAAATACGCTTATGCGTAAGTAGTATTGTCTTTTCTTTATTTTTTCGTCGAGATATACCGGTAGCTACGATTGGCTACGTTGGTTTGCTAAGTAGCAAGCTCCCGGTATGAATTTATTTCATTGATGCGATTCAACATTTATACATTTAGCAATCTAGAACGGTGATCTTGCTTATAACTTTAGTAAATGCACTTTCTTGCTATTAGAGCATGGAGTAACACTTCCGGCGGAATATCTTTTACTGCGATTCGAGGCATACCATCTCTTTCGGTATAGCGACTTTGGAAAAGCATGTCACCTTGTCGCTATGTCGATTGTTTCTTGAACACAGCTCAAAAATAGTCTCTAGTTCAGCCACATCTTTAAGGTTGTAACTGGTTTCCCAATCAAGATATCCGAAGTAAAAGAGTCGCCCACCTCCCTGGCCTTTTCGAAATACTCAAAAATGGGAATAAACGCCTTTAACTTTTGATTTTGAGTCAAAAATGCGATGACTTTTAACATTCCAAACGGCGCATTATTAATCTTGGGAATCTGGGGGTGTTTAACTTTCACGTATTCCGATAAAGCTTCGTTAATCGTTAATGCTTCTGGGCCATAAATATTGAACTCCTGATTGTAGGTTTCAGGTTTTTTATAGGCGTGTGCTAATAAGCTACCGAAATCTTTGGCTGCAAGCCACCGTAGTTTATTGGGCTGCTTACCCATTACATTGGCCTTACCGTTCTGAACCATAATTGATAAAGATTCCATAAACCACGTTGGTCGCAATATTAAATAAGGGATGTCGCTTTGTTTAAGGTGTTGCTCTGAGCGATATTTAGCAGCAATAAAGGGTAACAATTTGCTGTTTTCGTAACAGACAGTGGCACCACTGACAAAGCTTATTAGCTTGATATTGCCATTATCTTTCGCTGTTCTAACAATTCGTTGAACAGCGGAATACTCATCTAGCTGCGACAAAGTGATATGTATCGCGTCGCAGCCATCAATTGCAGCAGCCAAGTCACTATCGTTAAATACATCGCCTCTAAGGGTTTCGTGCATAGGATAGTTTGAGGCGGCGATATTGCGCGAAAATAGCCTGAGCGAAAATCCTTCTAGAGCAAAAGCTTTGATAGTTTCTTGAGCGATTAATCCGCTAGCTCCTAAAATACAGATCTTGTTAATTGTTGTGGATGTCATTGCTATTTCCTCAAATTAATTCGTTTACATGTAAAACAGACAAATAATCACTATCGCCATATAAAAGCAGAAATCCATTTCCCCATTAATTGAGCAGAGAATACTTTTTCTGCCATATAACATTGGTTGCTAACTGCGCCCCAACATACATGCAATGGTATTAAATGTTCCTCTCTCGGGTGACAGGCTTTTGCCGCTGGGGCCTTCGCCCAATAAATCAACTGATCAGTGACGTCCTGGGGGGCTCCTTTTACTAGTGTCTGGGTTAGCCAGTTATCAAAGTCTTCGCTTTCTTTAGTGCTGGCTTTAATTGAGTGATGGGACATCCCCGAGCCTATAATTAAAACACCCTTAGCCCTTAAAGGTGCAAGCGCCTTGCCCAAAGCGATATGTTCAGCGGGATCAAGTGATTGCTTTAACGATACCTGAACAACCGGAATAGTTGCCTTTGGGTACATCAGCATGAGGGGAACAAAAGTGCCGTGATCGAAGCCTCGATGTGAGTCGAACGTGCACTCCAACCCTTCGCCAATAATTAAATTAGCTATATATTTTGCAAGCTTAGGGTCACCTGGCGCGGGATATTGATAATCGTATGTTTCGGCGGGAAATCCCCAATAATCATAAATCATTGGAGGGGTCAAACCCGAAGATACAGATATCACATTGCTTTCCCAGTGCGCACTAATCATGACGATGGCTTTCGGCTTGGGCATAAGACTTGGCAGTGCTTTTAGAAACCGAATCAGTTCCGCATGATTCGGTTCCCCCATAAGTGGAAATGGTCCGCCACCATGAGGGACGTAAGCTACCGGCATTAGCCCTACGGCAGCACACTGACTAAGCGTTGCCATTGGACTCTGCTGTTGGGGTCTTGAAAATAAAGGCTGTAAGTACTGCTAATATAATAGCTGGTATTGCGTTTGGTATGGCTTCGTAGACTACATGGAAATAGATTGCGCCAAGCATAATGATAAACAACCCCGCGCTGGCGAATGATCTTGTGCGTCGGAGCCAAATGCCAATAGCGCCGGCTAACTCACACAACCCGACAAAGTAACCAAACCACACCGGTAGCCCCATAGTTGCAAAAGAGGTATGTACCGCTTCGACCCCGGCTAATTTAGCCGCCCCCGCTGCTGCAAATGCCAGGCTTGCTAAACCAAGGCTAGCTAACATCATAATCTTTTTAGGTTTGCTCATGTCTTTCTCCGCTTCGTTTTGTGGAACGACAACAATCGTTCAACCTACTGTAAATGAGTAATAGTATAAAAAATATTGAATGTTTTTTTGTATCTCATAAACTATAAGTTTATATGTCGAGGAGAAATTATGAAGCTTGAGCAATTAGAGGCGTTTCAGACGGTCGCAGAATTGGGTTCATTGGGGCGTGCAAGCGAGCATTTATACAAAACACAGCCCGCAATAAGCCAAAGTATCAAGCAACTGGAAGAAGGACTGGGTGTAGCCTTGTTCAGTCGCGCTGGCTATCGTTTAGAACTCACACAACACGGTCACATTTTGTATCAGCAGGCGTTAAGAGTATTGAACGAAGCTGCATCTATGCAGAACATGGCCAAACATTTTAGCGCTGGGAATGAACCGAGCATTACGTTGGCAACCGAAGCTTCGTTTGATTTAAGGGGAATTATTCCGCTGCTCACGCATGTTCAAACTCAATTTCCTGATACACAAATTCTGTTGAGACAAGAACGTTTAACCGGTGCGCTAGGGGCGCTTTCTGAAAAACAAGCAACCTTATGTTTGTCCCCGTCAGGTCCAGTTCAGCTGTTAGATACGCAGTTCACGTCTCATTTTTTGGGTTCAGGTAGTCTTATAACTGTTGCCTCTGCTCAATTACTGTCTCGCCATCCGAACTTAAAATCCAGTGCAGAATTAATTAACGAATATCAAATTGTCCTTCAGGATTCGGGCAAATATTCGGGAGACAAAAAATGGGGTATCCAAGACGGGCAGCGATGCTGGTATGTGAATGATTTTGCAACAAAGCAGATGTTAATTGAGAGTGGTATGGGGTGGGGGAAACTGCCTCAGCATCAGATCCAAAAAAGTTTGGATATAGGAAAATTATTTGAACTCAAATTAAATGATATCCACAGCCGGATAAATTTAGACTATTACCTTTTCAAAAACAAAGACGAACTATTAGGCCCGGTTGCGCAAATGTTATGGGATCAATTTATGGCGTATACATTTAATATTGACCCTGCTTTATAAAGAGAACCATTCGCGGGTTTAAAACAGGATCATCAAATTCGTATATTTTCGAGACTTATCGTCTGACAGCCCAAAGTTGAAAGCCTGTGATAACCCCTGTTGAACGATTCGCCGTTTTGCTAGAGGCGCAGATTTGTCATGATGTGGTTGTGGATACATTGATAAATAAAGTATGCACAGAAAAATCAACTCGCCCCATGACTCGTATTCTAATGGCGCTCTGATTGAACAGAGCGCGTTGAGTGACTTTTCGGTGTTGTTCTGGCCTATTTTTGAACGTCCCTGGAAATCTTCCTCGGCAAATTAACTCCAAAGTAAGTTAACTACTTGAACTGATAACTCACGTAGTTATCGGCGTTAATGGTAACAATTACTTCGTTTTCGATACCCAGCGTATTTAATTCAATGAGCAATTTGGTCACCGTACTGGCAATTTCAACTTGCCTGTACATACTGCCACTTGCGTCGGTTTTAGCGACGGACAGTAGCTCCTTGTTCTGTAATTGCTCGTCGTCCAGTTCGGTAATTTCGTTGTCGATAACCGAGATGAACATCAGTGTATTGCCCAGTGCGTTGCCATTGGGATCAGTTGCACTGATATCCAGCGTAACCACTTTGTAGGTGTCAAAGGTAAAGTCTGTTTCCACATACAAATCCGTTGATTTATTCGCTGACGAATCCAATGCCGTGGCGTCAGGTGTGTAATCGGGTGCTGGTGCACTGGTTGGTGCTGGCGCGCTGGGTGGTGGCGTACTACTACTGCTATCACTTCCTCCGCCGCCACACGCTGTGAGTAAACTCAGGCTTAGGCATATCGCAGCAATTTGTATCGTTTGTTTGTTCACTTGCATTGTCATGGCCTGAATCTCCTAGCGTGTTGGTACATAGTAAAGGTGGTCGTGGGGGCTGGTGCGGAACCAGTCCTGGGCTTGTTCGCCCGAACTTTCTACCCAGGCTTCGTATTGGGGGTAACACCACACGATGTCTTTGTATTCCTGTGGGTAGTACCAGGCACCACTGACTTTCAGGCCCCAGGGGAGGTTGGCTTCGCTGCGATAGTAGCGGCCGGTTGCCGGGTCGGACGTGTCAGCGTGTTTACCAAATAAGCTGGTATCCATTTTGTCTGTCGGCGGATAGCCAGCAAAGTGAATTTCATGTCCCCGCTTGGCGGTCCGGTAAATAAAGAAGTCCAGTTCCGAATGCAGTAACGAGTTGATACCGCTGGTGAATGCAATATCCACTGTGAACGGCACAGGATCGTACTCAGGGCAGCTTTTTTCGGTATTAAAGAACTTGCAGCCAGCATCACCGGAGGCTGTGAAGTCATGGGTGTCATCCCACAACACCACCACCATGTTGGTTTGGCCTTGTTCTGCTTTCAGCGTATACAAGCTGCTGCCAACCTGTATGGACCCTTCTTTAAACAATGATGGTACGCTACCCATTAGACGCACGGCAAAGCCGTTGTTAAAGTCAGCACCGCGTGCGTCGATGAAGCCACTGAGTTTGAATCCGGTAATGTCGCCATTTGCGTTGTAAATGGTTTGCAATTGTTCGCGGATCACTAGGTCGTTCATATCGTAGTCGCCCAGTTGAGGCCATTTGTCCTCGTAGGCCAACGACACGTAGTCGCTGTTTGACGGATAGTAACTGCTAAACGCCCGTTGGTAATTATTCGGGAACTGATCCAGGGTATCGGCAATGCCGTCGGCATCGCTGTCGTTAGCTTCGGGCATTATAATGAGATTGCTTTTATCGAGCGCAGTGCTTGGCGTGGTTTTTACCGAAAACACGGCGTCATTAAAGTCGTTGTCGCCCCAGGTACGGGGAAGATCCTCAAAGCCTAACACCACTTCATCCACATAGGGGTCGTACAGTGCGGCCATGTGCTGACGCAAGCTATCAGTCGATTCCGGGTTTAAATGTTTAAGCGAGTAATAATAAGGTACAGCGCCAGCTTTTACGCCTGTGCTACTGGAAAAGCCATTCGCTGCCAGAAAAAAGCCAATACTGGTACCAGCGGGGAATGTGCCCAGACTGACTCTGTCACCCTGACGCAGATGCGGATAAGACAGGTTGGGAAATACAATGGTTTCCCTTACTTCGTTTTTAGACGCCGGCGGGTTGCTGGCGTCAAAGGTAAAATAACCAAATGAGTTTAAATAGCCTGCGCCTTCGTGCAGAAATGTAACAAACACCTCACCTTCTTCTGCCAGATGAATAGTAGAACCGGCATCGTCGATGATAAACGCTTCATTGAGTTCGGCTTCGGGTAAGGCATTAGCGATACGATCGAAAAATTCAGTGGGGTAGGTGTCAATAAAAACAACATTATCGGGTTTTCCGGTTGACTGGTTATAGCCTTGCGGCCAGGCTTCGCCGTTTAAAAACTGCCAGACGTACTGGCCGTTAACCGTTTCTACTGCCGGTGTGGTTGGGGCTACCAGGGCCAGGGTTATGGCAGTGTAGATGGCATGCTTTGCTTTCATCGCATTTCCTAGTGGGTAGTAAAATCAATACCCGATAACAGCGATTTGTGTGCCAAATAAAATATGTAAATTAAATCAATTGGTTAGTGTTTTTTTGTGAAAGGTGTTGGGTGAGATTTTGCATATTGCAATGCAGTGTGAGGCGAGCACCGCTGTTAAAAGTGTGCAGCAAAGATCAACACGCCCTAGTTATCGCGCTCTGAATAATCCCGAATCAACTGCAAGAAGGCATCGCCGTAGCGTTCAAGTTTGGTACGCCCAACCCCACTTACCGCCAGAAGTTCATTGGCATTGGCAGGTTTGGCATCTGACATTTCTGCCAGCGTGGCGTCACTAAAGATAACAAATGGCGGCACATCGTGTTCCTGAGCCAGTACCTTGCGCAGGTGCTTTAAGCGGGCAAACAGGGCTTTGTCATAATTTTTCAGCGCTACTTTTGCCGGCTTGTCCTGCTTGATTTCGAGTCTTGGGGTTGCCAGCTCTACTGGTACTTCGCCCTTTAACACCGCTCTGGCGGCTTCGGTAAGACGCAATACGGCATGGTTTGTTACGTCAATACGCACATAGCCGCGATGGATTAACTGGTTGATTATGTTGTGCCAGTACTGATCACTTTGCGATTTGCCAATTCCCCAGGTAGAGAGTTTATCGTGTCCGGACTCCTGTATACGCTTAAGCGATTTTCCACGCAGCACATCGATAACATACTGAGTCGCCACGCGTTGCTCCAGGCGCAAAATGCAGCTCAAAACCATTTGGGCATTCACAAGTCCGTCGAAGGGGCGCGGTGGATCCAGGCAAATATCACAGTTGCCGCAGGCTTTGTCGCTAAACTGTGAAAAGTAATTGAGCAATACCTGACGACGACAGGTTTGGGCTTCGGAAAAGGATTCCATGGCGCTGAACTTTTGCAGTTCAATATTATTGCGCTCGGCGTTTTCACCTTGTTCTATCCATTGCTTAACCCTGGCACTGTCTTTTTCATCGAATAACAGCATGGCTTCTGCAGGCAGTCCGTCCCGCCCGGCCCGGCCAGTTTCCTGATAGTAACTTTCAATACTGCGCGGTACATCGTGATGCACTACATACCTTACGTTGGATTTGTTTATGCCCATCCCAAACGCCACAGTCGCTACCACGATATCAATTTTGTCGGTAATAAACTGGCGCTGAACAAAGGCGCGCTCGTCGGCATCCATCCCTGCATGGTAAGCAGCACAGCGCATGCCCTGACGGTACAGTTTGGCGTTGATATCGTCTACTTTGGCGCGGGAATTACAGTAAATTATGCCACTGCCTTCCTGCTGCTTTATGTAAGTAACTATTTGATCAAACGCTTTGTATTTGGGCACCACGCGGTAGCGGATGTTGGGCCTGTCGAAACTGCCCCGATACACCAACGGATCGGTTAATCCCAACTGAATCAATATATCCTGTTGGGTGGCGGTATCGGCTGTGGCGGTTAAACCAATTAAGGGGACGGTAGGAAAGCGCTGTTTAAGCAAGCCTAGTCCACGATAGTCCTGGCGGAAATCATGCCCCCAATGCGATACGCAGTGCGCTTCGTCCACAGCAAATAGTGCAATGGGCAGTTCAGACAGCATATTCAGAAAATACGGTTGCAACAGGCGTTCAGGTGAAACGTACACCATATCGTACTCGCCGTCTTTCAACGCTTGCGTAGTGCTGTGCAGTGTCTCGGGTTCAAGACTGGAATTGATAAAAGCGGCGTTTACCCCGGCTTCTTTTAGCTGCTCTACCTGATCCTGCATTAACGAAATCAGGGGCGACACCACAATACCCGTGCCGTCGCGTACCATTGCCGGGATTTGATAACACAGGGATTTACCGCCACCGGTAGGCAGTAAAACCAGCGCGTCAGACCCGTTTATCAACTGGGCAATCACTTGCGCCTGACCATCGCGAAATTCACGGTAACCAAACGTATCTTCAAGAACCTGTTGGGCACGGTTTAACGCCTCGGAATTGTCCGTGGGTACGTTTTGCTGTGGGAGTGAAGATAGAGATGTCGCTGTCATTGGGCGTCGATTTTACGCGTTTTTGTGGAAATAATCAGGCCTTTTTAAGATCAGTTTTTCTCATTCGGAATTTGATTAAAAGTGCTATAGTTGCGCCCAGATATTCTGTCCAAGGCGGAGTTTTCCATGGCCGAACCCTTACCTACCCTGATTGAAGAAGTTGTTGCCGACAAAAAGAAAGACGACATGGAATCGGTAGCGGAATCCTTACTGGGTGCCGAAAGCATAGAAATAGCGACACTCCTCGAATCTTTGCCGGTTGGCGACCGATTGTTGTTGTGGGATGCCTTGCCCGATGATCGCAAAATCGACGTGTTGGTTGAAATGCGTAGCGATCCGCGTGAAGTGCTGATTTCGGCCACCGAAGATCATCAGTGGAGTAAAATTCTAACCGGTATTGATGCCGAAGACCTGCTGGAACTGATGGACTCATTGCCCAGCAAATTGATGGAGCTGGCGTATCAGGCGCTGGATGATCAGCAGCAGGGGTATTTCCGCGACGCAACACAATATCCCGACGAGCAAGTGGGGCACTGGATACGTCGCGATGGCCTGACCATGCCGTTAAACGCCAAAGTGCGAGATGGTTTGCGCCGTATTCGCCGCAATGTGCCGATGCATTGCGACACTATTTTTCTGGTAAACCGCTCCGGGCAATTTTCTGCGGCAGTGAAGTTAACCCGCGTGTTTGGTGCGCCGGAACATTTACCGCTGGTGGAGTTAACCGAAGAATTTATTCCGGTTATTAAGGGAACCGACGACAGTACGTCAGGCTCGCTTCAGGTTCAACGCAGTGGCTATGCTGCCTTGCCGGTGGTGGATGACAACAATAAGTTACTCGGCAGGCTGGATATTCTGGGTGCCAGTGAACTGGTAAACGAAGATTACGAACGTCAGGTGATGGCAACTGCCGGTATGGACGAAGACGAGGATTTATTTGCGCCAGTAGCAAAAAGTGCCCGTAATCGCGCCTTGTGGCTGGGAATTAACCTGCTCACTGCTTTTTTAGCCTCGTGGTTTATTGGCTTGTTTGAAGCCACCCTACAGCAGGTGGTCGCGTTGGCGGTACTGATGCCCGTTGTCGCGAGTATGGGCGGGATTGCCGGAAGTCAAACGCTTACGCTTATAGTGCGGGGCCTGGCCCTCGGTCAGGTGACCGGAGCAAACTTAAAAGCCCTGATGACCAAAGAACTGAAGGTGGGGGGCGTAAACGGGGTGATCTGGGCGTTGGTCATAGGCATTGTAGCGTTTTTCTGGTTTAGTGATCCGTTGCTGGGCGTAGTGATTTGCCTGGCGATATTTTTGAACATTCTGGCTGCTGCGCTGGCAGGCGTGTTGCTGCCAGTGGTGCTGGATAAATTGAAAATTGACCCGGCGCTGTCGGGTTCGGTGATCCTGACAACGGTTACAGACATTGTTGGGTTTGTTGCATTTTTAGGTTTAGGTAGTCTGTTTTTACTGTAGGAGTTGCTGTGTCAGCCAAGCCGTTTGCCTTATCGGGTATGTTGTATGCCATCGCGGCCTATACCATGTGGGGGGTAGCACCGCTCTATTTTAAGCAACTGGTTGAGGTGCCCCCTACGGATATTCTGATGCACCGGGTCATCTGGTCTGCCTTGTTATTGTGTGTGTTGTTACTGGCATTGGGGCAGATGGGCAAAATGCGAGCTGTTTTTGCCAGTAAACGACTTATGTATAGCTTATCCGGGGCCAGCGTACTGCTGGGCGCAAACTGGCTGCTGTTCATTTGGGCGATTAACAGTAACTACATGCTGGAAGCCAGTTTAGGTTATTACATCAACCCCATTATTAACGTATTCCTCGGGCGGTTGATTTTGCAGGAGCGCCTGCGGCCATTACAGAAATTTGCTGTGTTACTGGCGATTGCTGGTGTGGCAAATATCATTATTGCGCATGGTACCTTGCCCTGGATTGCGCTTACGCTGGCCTGCACGTTCAGTGTATATGGCCTTATTCGCAAGCAAATTCCAGTAGAGCCGATGCCCGGACTCTTTATGGAAACGCTGGTACTACTGCCCTTTGCATTGTTGTACTGGGTGATGTTTGCCAGCGAGCAGAGCAATATGCTTACCAACGACTGGGCGTTAAATGGCTGGCTGCTTGCAGCAGGTGTGGTAACCACAATGCCTCTCCTGGCGTTCAATGCCGCCGCAAAACGCATTTTGTTTACCACCCTTGGGCTGTTTCAGTATATCGGTCCAACGCTAATGTTTATAATTGCCGTTTGGCTATATCAGGAATCGTTGGAACCTGCGCGCCTGATCACATTTGCACTGGTGTGGACCGGGTTGCTGTTATTCAGCGTGGATGCCTGGCGCGGTTTTAAAAAACAGCGCAAAGTAATTGCCAGCGTGGTGGAGTAAATCGTCGCCATAGCAGATCAAACTCACTCGTTTCAGCGTGTTGCTAGCGACATGATTGGTAACAGTTCATCAGTTTACAGTCCACGTAATAGCGTTTAGCTTCTGGCTTACTATTTCTGTTTGAAGAAAGGAAGCCAAATGATGAAGACCAAACGATGGGGTTTACTGGCATGGGTTGTTGCGGCGCTTTGGACGTCGTTTGTGCACGCCGCTGAACTAGAGCCGGAACAGGCTGAAGCGCTGGTGCAGCAACAAATTGACGCACAACTTGCGTTTGACGCCGATACGCTGAAACGTATTTTGCATGATAGCTACCTTGAAGTCTCTCCCGTCGGTGAAATTGACACCAAAGAGCAGGTTGTGGCGTTTTACGATCCCGCAAAAAAGCGCCCAGGACCTGCAGCGACACTGAGCGATCTCAATGTGCGAGTTTATCAGCAAACCGCGGTGGTGACCGGGCGTGTCGTATTTGCTATGACGATGCCGGACGGTAAAGAAAACCGCTTTACCATGACCGGCAGTTGGGTAATAGCTGAGCATGAAGGCGTCGCCACAATTGTGTCGGCGCACTACACGCCGGTACGAAAATAGCGAGTACCTATGCGAATTAGTATCAACTGGCGCTAGTCGATACCGAACCTGTGTCACGTTGAAGCGGGCGCAAAACACGTCTCACTAAAAACAAAGACAAGGCCGATTGTACACATACTGTGGTTACCGAGAGGTACCAGACTTGCTCAATATAAAAGTCTGGCTGAGCGGTTAGCCACATAAGCGGCACCGCAAAGGTGACCAGTCGTGTGGCAGAGCTCCACAAGCTCGGCCAGGTATTGCCGACCCCCTGAAAAATGCCAGAGCAACTGAAAATGATCCCCGATGGAATAAAGTTAAAGCAAATCGTGGTAAGAAACACGGTGCTAACCGCAATGACGCTCGCGTCGTCAGAAAAACTGCCAAGTAATAACTGGGGCTGCCATAAACACAGCAGGGTTAATCCTGCCATTAATCCGCAACTGATTATCAGCGCGTAGCGAAAGGCGTCTTTTACCCGATGAGGCTGCTGGGCCCCGTAATTCTGCCCGGCGACGGCGGGCAGTGCAAACGCGATAGCCATTGCTGGCAGTAGTAGCGCTTGCATCACTCTTGATCCCAATCCGAATCCTGCTGTGGCACTTGCTCCAAACCCTTGAATTGCCCAATACACCAGCGCCATGTAGGTGAACATCAGAAAAAATTCAGCGCCAGCAGGGAAGCCAATTTTCCATAACCGTTTCCATGTATGGAGCTGCGGTTTAAGTTGCACCTTATTCACCGATACATACTGTTCCATTCGCTGAAAATAGCGCCATAGCAGCAATACAGAAAATAGTGCAGAGAGTGAACTGGCAAGACCCGCACCTGCGGTGCCCATCGCGTAACCGGTTAACCAGCCGTGAATCAAAACGGGCGTTAGCAGTATGTTCAGAAGTAAAGACAGCATTTGTACCTGCATGGCAGGCTTTACGATCCCTGTGCCACGCATTGCTGCAGTCATTGCCACAATACAAAATTGCAAAGCCAGACTGGGTAAAAAGTAGTAAAGATACTGCGCGCCTTCTGTTTTTACTTCTGGGTCCATCGTCATGTTGTCCATGTACGGCCGGGTAAGCAGATAGCCTGCTGCCAATACGGCAATGGCCAGTAACTGGGAAATAAACAAAGACTGATTGAACAGATGATTCGCGTCATTCTGATCTTTGCGACCAACTGCATGCGAGATTAACGTGGCAGTACCAACGTTTAGCATTTGCGTGAGGGCCAGTACAAACATAGAGATATTAGCGGCAGCGCTTACCCCGGCTAAGGATGTGTCGCCTAACTGACCTACGAAATACAAGTCCGTCATCAGGTAAAGGGTATGTACCAGCATGCCCATCGCCATTGGCACAGCCAGTTTAATTAAGTGTTTAGGGATTGAACCCTGCGTAAGATCTTCCATGGTTGTCTCAGGTGTTTTCTCTTGTATTTCTTTGGTGTTTTTGGATTAGGTTGACCCAGTTAAGCCGCCTTACGACAACTGGGATGCATCGATTGCAGACAGATGCAGGCTCGATAACAGGCCCATGCATTGCTCTACCTGTTGTTGATTCATCATATTGGTTACGCGCTCGGCAGCGTACTCAATACTTTGGGTTGCCTGCTGATACGCTTCAAGCCCGCCATGGGTAAGCCTGACTAAACTCACCCGGGCATCTCTGGCATTGGCAACGCGTTCAACCCAACCCACCTTTTCCATGGGCAACAGTAAACGCGTAACCCCAGAAGCTGTAACACCAATACTGTCTGCCAGAGATACCCGTTTGATGGTGTGATCACTGGACTGACTCAGGCGATGCAAAACCAGCCATTCTGTAAAGCTCAGACCATGAACAGACAGGGTGTTCTCCAGTGGTTTGAGCGCCTGATTGTGTGTTTTTACCAAGGTCAAAATCAATTGCATTGGATGTGTCAGTGATGACATTGATAGTTCCTCATTACTAAGTTGGTTGCATAATACTTGAGTAGTAAAGTATTATGCAAGCTAATTATTGAACGTTTTTTAATCTTCATTGCAGAGTAGAGAATGAAGGAGCTGACGTAGGGATGCTTCAATACGATAAGAGGGATGGGTAGACAATGTGCCTGATGAGTGACGTGAGTTAGTCGTGAACCACCTGATTACGCCCTCCGGTTTTAGCCTGATAGAGCAACTGGTCGGCACGGGTGAGCATGTCATGAATGTTGGGCGAGGAAACCGTAGTCAGGCCGATGCTGGCGGTAATATGCAAGACTTGCCCTTCTGCATTTACCGGCTTGGCGGCAATGAATTGACGTAGCTGCTCTATACGCTTAACGGCTTCCTGTGCGGATAAATTGGGTAAGTAGATACAGAATTCTTCACCGCCAAAACGCGACACAATCAGGTCGCTACAACTTTGCGCAATGCGCTTGGCTATCGCTTTTAACACAAGATCACCCGCGTCATGGCCATAGGTGTCGTTAATTCGTTTAAAGTGATCGAGGTCGAGCAGGGCAACGGATTGGTGCTTAATTGCAGATTGCTGGCATTGTTCTACGGTATAGAAAAAATGACGACGGTTGGGAAGTCCGGTTAAATAATCAGTGTTCGCGGTACGACGAATGGTTTCCACTTTTTCGATTAAATCAATGTTTAGCATAATCCGGCAGAGCAGTTCTTCGTGGCAAAAGGGTTTGCGTACAAAGTCATTGGCACCGCTTTTGATGAACCGGGCCGACAGCAGGTTATTTTCGTCTTCAGACAGCCCGAGGATCGCCAGGGATTCCTTGTTATGGGTTTTGCGCAAATGTGCCACAAACTGAGTCGGTAATTCGCCTTTTACCTCGCTGTCGATCAGCAGTAATTTCACGTTTGAGTAAGTCGACAGCAAATCTTCAATTTCAGACGTATTGGCGCATTCAAACGTAATAAAATTGTGGCGTCGCAGCAGTGCGGCCATGGCAGTGCGATTTTGCCGTTTGGGATCCGCCACAATCACGCCAATGCCCTTATTTTTTTCAAGTCTGGAAAGTAGCCGCATCAGGTAATCGAACACCTGTGCGTTTTCTTTGGGAATATAATCCACCACGTCTTTGGCCAGGATTACACTGCGTGTCTCGGCGTCAACGCTACCCGTAGAGACAATCGTGGGAATAAAGCTTTCTATTGCGTAATCAATGGCTTCGCCATGAGGGGCGTCGGGCAAATGGTAATCTACGATGGCGCACAGGTAGTCTTCGGGATCGCTGTGTAAAAATATATGCCGGGCTTCGGCCAGCGTAGTGGCCACTACCGGTTTAAGCCCTGCTTGTTCTACAAGTTTGCGAAGCAGCGCCAGACTGGTGCTGCTGTCTTCAATAACCAGGACCTTTTGTTGCATCGACAAACCCTCATGCAGGTTCAAGTTTCGCGAAACTTAACACCAGCCACTTACTGCCAAACTCGTCAAAATTAACCTGAACCCGGGCATGATCCCCGCTCCCTTCATAGTTTAGCACAACTCCTTCACCAAACTTGCGATGTCTTACGCGCTGCCCTAACGAGAACCCGCTTTGCTCGAAACTTTCGTGAGACACGGCGCGGCTGAAGCGATTGGGCACGGGCCGTGATACAGTGGTTTTAAGGCGGATTTCTTCAACACAGTCCACCGGGATTTCGCGCAAAAAGCGCGACGCTGTGTGGTATTTTTCCTGGCCATACAGGCGGCGCATTTCAGCGTAGGTCATGAAGAGTTTTTTCATCGCCCGGGTCATGCCTACGTAACAAAGACGGCGTTCTTCTTCCATACGACCGGGCTCTTCGTTAGTCATCTGGCTGGGGAACATGCCTTCCTCTACTCCGGCCATAAACACCAGCGGAAATTCCAACCCTTTGGCAGTGTGAATGGTCATGAGTTGTACTGCGTCCTGTTCGCCGCTTGCCTGAGTTTCACCTGCTTCCAAAGAGGCATGAGCCAAGAAGGCAGCTAATGGTGTCATCTCATCGGCTTCTTCGGGCACTACAAATTGCTTACAGGCGGTTACCAGTTCTTCTAAGTTTTCCAGTCTTGCCTGGGCCTTTTCACCCTTTTCAGCCTGGTACATGGCGTACAAGCCCGACTGTTTGAACGCGTATGCGGCTTGTTCCTCCAGTGGCAGTTCGGCGCAGGCTTCGTCCATGGATGTGATCAGAGTAATAAACTGTTCCAGGGCGTTGGCAGCTCGCCCAGTCAGCGCTTTTTGCTGAAGTAACTGCAGACTGGCTTGCCACATTGAACAATTTTGAATTCTGGCGTGTTCGCGAATAGTGGCGAGGGTGCGTTCACCCAGGCCCCGGCTTGGTGTATTCACAACCCGCTCAAATGCCGCATCGTCATGGGCGTGGCTCACCAGTCGCATGTAACCCAGGGCGTCTTTGATTTCCTGGCGTTCGAAAAATCGCAAACCACCGTAAATCCGGTATGGCAGCCCCTGATGTAATAACGCTTCCTCAAGTACCCGGGACTGGGCATTGTTGCGGTATAAAATGGCACTCTCGCGCAATTGATTACCCTGGTTATGCCAGTCTGCTATTTGCGAAATAATAAACCGCGCTTCGTCCAGTTCATTAAAGCCGGCATAAATGGAAATGGGTTCACCGCTGTCTCCCTCTGTCCATAGCTCTTTACCCAGGCGCCCCTGGTTGTGTTCGATAACCGCATTGGCTGCTTTGAGAATGGTACCGGTTGAGCGATAGTTTTGTTCCAGACGAATAGTTGCAGCATCGTTAAAGTCGCGAAGGAAGTGCTGAATATTGTTTACATTGGCGCCGCGCCAGCCGTAAATGGACTGGTCGTCGTCGCCTACAATCATAATATTGTTGTCGTGACCGCAAAGCAGGCGCAGCCAGGCGTACTGAATATTGTTGGTATCCTGGAATTCGTCTACCAATACAGCACGGAATCGGCGCTGATAGTGGCTCAGTAAGTCCGGGTTCTTTACCCATAATTCGTGGGCACGCAGCAACAGCTCTGCGAAATCGACTAACCCTGAACGGTCGCAGGCGTCCTGGTAAGCGGCATAAATATCCCGCATTTTTTGCTGCGTGTGGTCGCCATGGGTTTCGATATGCTGCGGCCGCAGGCCTTCGTCTTTATTGCCGTTGATATACCACTGAATTTGCCGTGGTGCCCAGTGCTTCTCATCCAGATTCATGGCTTTTAGAACACGGCGCACCAAACGGTATTGATCATCGGAGTCGAGGATCTGAAAGTTCTCTGGCAGGTTCGCTTCGGCATAATGTGCGCGCAATAAACGGTGAGCCAAGCCGTGGAAGGTACCAATCCACATGGTATTGAGCGGACGCCCCATCAGGCTTTCAATGCGCCCGCGCATTTCTTTGGCTGCCTTGTTGGTGAAGGTGACCGCTAAAATACTGTAGGGTGCGATGTTCTCGACTTGCATTAGCCAGGCAATACGGTGCACCAGTACACGGGTTTTACCACTGCCGGCACCCGCCAGGATCAGGCTGTTAGACAATGGCGCGGCAACGGCTTCGCGTTGTTTATCGTTTAATTCGTCGAGTAACTCGGAGACATCCATAGAGAAAAATGCCTGTATTTTTATTCAGGGGTTAGTTAATGATGAGAGTATGCCATTAATGCGTTGTGCGATAAACCTTAATGCCTTCGTGAATAACGCGGTTAGGCAATTGTTATCACTACAACACGGTGAAAATATAGTCATCTTTATGATATGCTCACGCGTATTCAATGTAGTTAGCCATTAAATGAGCAGAAAACCACGCGGTTTATCGCTTGTGATGGGTTGGTGTACTTGAAATTTAAGTAACAGTTACTATCTTCGCGGGGTTATCCGGTATTTTGTCCGCTTTTAAACATTGGGAAAGTAATATGCAAGCAATGACCGCAACAACCGACTTCTGGCTAACGCTAAAGCAGGAAGCCAAACGTATTGTTGAGCAGGAACCGCTGTTGGCGAGCTTTATTCATGCCTGTATTCTCACCCACCATAATTTTGAGTCGTCGCTGAGCTTTATTTTATCGAATAAAATGGCCGATGATGTGATGCCCGCACTGGCGATTCGCGAAGTGTTTGACGAAGCCTATTTGCTTGAACCGGCCATTGTTGATGCCGCCATTGAAGATATCCGGGCGATATTTAATCGCGATCCAGCGGTAAAGGATTACCTTACTGTGCTAATTCACTTTAAGGGATTTCAGTCGGTTCAAGTGCATCGTCTGGCGCATTATTTATGGCAACACAAACGCTATCAGCTAGCGTTATTCCTGCAAAGTCGCAATTCTGAGGCCTTCGCGGTAGATATTCACCCCGCTGCCACGATTGGCAAAGGCGTGATGTTCGACCATGCAACCGGCATTGTGGTAGGCGAAACGGCAGTGATAGAAGACAATGTGTCGATACTGCAAAACGTAACGCTGGGCGGTACCGGTAACGAAAGCGGTGACCGTCACCCAAAAATCCGTCAGGGCGTAATGCTGGGCTCCGGCGCGAAAATCCTCGGCAATATTGAGATTGGCGAAGGGTCTAAAGTGGGCGCCGGAAGCGTTGTGCTCAATGATGTACCTCCGCACGTTACAGTGGTAGGTGTACCTGCCAAAGTGGTGGGCCGACCCTGTTGTAGCCGCCCGTGCGACTCCATGCAACAGAACGTACTGGAAGATAATCAGCCTGTTGATTAGGCGCAGCTAATGAGGTCCCGGACATTGCATCGCAATTCCGGGAAGACGTGAGTTGTTTAGGTCCCGAACGTTGCTTTGCCATTCCGGCAAGACGGAAGTTGTTGAGGTCCCGGACATTGCTTCGCAATGCCGGGAAGACGGGAATTACTCAACCAGCGTTAATAATTCGTCCAGATACGACAATTGAATGCCGGGTAACACAGCCAGTTTTTCCGAGCGCAAATCCATTTTACGATTACAGGCCAACCACGCGGTTTGCATACCTGCCCGATGCGCCCCCAGGATATCTTTAATCAGATTGTCGCCTACGTGCATGATCTGCTGCGATGGCAGGGAAAGGTATGCTATGGCTTCCTCGAACATATCAGGATAAGGCTTGCGGGGACGGGTTACACTGGCGTGTAAGGTTAAACTGAAATACGGTGCCAGGCCTATCTTATGGGTATCCACATTGCCATTGGTTATAGCCACCAACGGGACCTTGTTTGCGAGCTTTTGCATTACGGCTTTAACACCTGGCGCAACCTCGAAGTCACTGCGTACGGCGTAGAAAAAGTCAAACAATTCACTTGCTGCCTGGGCGCGTTCGTCGTCCGGTAGACCCGTTTTTCCCAGAGCGGTAAACAGGGTTTGCCAGCGCAGTTTACCCATGTCCGATGCCAGCTTTGGATTGTTGTTTATCAGTGCTTTTTTAATAGCAAACCAATCGTCGTTCGTCATTGAACGCAGTGCCGGGTAGCGCTGATGAATTTTTTTATTCAGTTCGGCGTCGGCGTGACGGATAACGGGTTCGTTATCGTAAAGGGTGTCGTCAAGATCAAACGTAAAGGCTTTAACCGGATAGATCGGACGATAACATTGCATTACAAACTCCAGAATAAAAAACTACTTTTTGCGCGCTCGCGGATGCGCGTTATCGTATACCTTGGCCAGATGCTGGAAATCCAGATGCGTATAGACCTGAGTGGTGGATAAATTGGCGTGCCCTAACAACTCCTGTACAGCCCGCAAATCGCCGCTCGACTCTAATACGTGCG
Source organism: Aestuariibacter sp. GS-14 (assembly GCF_006494365.1). Classification (GTDB taxonomy): domain Bacteria; phylum Pseudomonadota; class Gammaproteobacteria; order Enterobacterales; family Alteromonadaceae; genus Alteromonas; species Alteromonas mangrovi. The sequence continues at coordinate 26,858 of NZ_VHIP01000017.1, read as the reverse complement.
TTGCGAAGGAATGGCGCAATTTGTGTGGGTTAACGCCTTGTCCCATAGCCTGGCGCTTGGCCATTTCGTTCAACCGGTTGGCTACCTGACGGTTTGATATGCGATTTTGCCGTTTGCTGATAAACAGCGCGGATTCCCCGTCTTTGGTAAGCCACTGTCGTCTTACTCCAAGCCACCTGGCAACGGCTTCGCGGGCTTTTCGCCCCACTGGCAGTAAGCGTTGTTTGTTGCCTTTACCGGTAACCCGTACCTGATGATCACGGGTAAAATCGAATACATTGAGAGAGGTCAGTTCACTCAAACGCAAACCACAGCCGTACATGAGTTCAAACATTGCCTGATCGCGGATCAGCAGGTCTTCGTCTTCATCTTCATTGAGCAACACCGCCATATCGTCTACCGAGAGTTGCTTTGGTAAGGGTTTATCAGCCTTGGGTGCGGAAACGCCGTCTACCGGGTTGCTATCTAACACACCCTGCTGCATAAGGTAGTTGCTGAACGTCCTTAATGCTGAGAGTCGCAGTGCAATGCTGCGTGGATGTAAGTGTTGCTTTCGCGCGCTTGCCAGTGCCTGTTTCACTTTCGATTGGGTGAGTGCCTGCCAGTGCTGAAGATCCAGAGAGAGTGCTACCTGAGTCAGCTGGCGCTGATAGTTACTGAGTGTATGAGACGACAGGCCGCGCTCATAGCGCAAAAATGCCAGAAATTTCTGCAACCAGTGCGCGCAATCGGGAGCAAGCTGCAGGTCAGGCACTGCGGCTTCTTTGCGCATTAGTAGGGCAGTTTGGTAGGTAAAACGTAATTGAGCACTTCGCGAAGTTGATTCAGCAGCAGTGTATCCATATCCGGTGTGAAATGATCAGCATTGCGACTGCCAACAGCCAGAATACCCATGTCGCGAAGATTGCCCAACAGGATCAGTGCGGCAGATTCTGCTACCTGACCACCAAACATTAACTGGCGTTCGTGCTCACTCAGGCGGCCAAAGAAATACGGTGAGTCTTTAAAGCGTTTTTCCAGAAATAAACGGCGTTGCAGTTCTGGCAAAGCGTTGGGGCCTTTAAATGATTTAAATTCAACCGTGGCCAGGCCAAGTTCTTCCTGCAGGGTTTCCTGTAGAGCTAATAAGATATCGGCGAGGGTGTGACAGGTTAATAACCGGAGGTTTAAGTCGGCATAGGCGCGGTATATTTTTTCATTTTGCTTGGCAATGCTAATTAGCTGAGTGAGTTTGTAATTAAGCAAACGCACTTTCTTACGCAATTGTTCGCTTTGAATTTCTACCAGCGAAACGCTGCCTTTTTGAGCATGAGGAACCTGTAATTGTTCCAGTATGCTGGGGTGTTGAATGAAGAAATCAGGATTCTCGATTAAGTACTGGCTAACTTGCTCCGCCGTTACATCGCCGACTTCCGGAAATTCGGTATCGAACTGTAATGAGGTATTGCCCTGACCTGCTAAATCATTCATATAGTTATTGTTCCGTCGTATACATGCTCGGCTGGGCCTGTCATTTTTAACGGGGTACCCGCACCCTGCCAGCGAATTCGTAAACTGCCGCCGGGCAGATCAACCCGAACGTCCTTGCCTAATTTACCCTGAATCTGGCCTATTGCAACTGCTGCGCATGCGCCGCTTCCACAAGCCAGTGTTTCGCCCGCGCCGCGCTCAAAAACACGCAGGCGAATATGTTCTTCATTCACAATTTGCATAAAGCCAACGTTAACGCCTTCAGGAAAGCGCTCGTGGCGTTCTAACGTTGGGCCAATCGTACCCACTTCGGCTGTATCTACATTGTCTACTTCCAGCACGCAATGTGGATTACCCATGGATACCGCACCGCAAAAATGCGTGTTGTCGTCGGCGCGAATAAGGTAGGTTTTTTCCTCCTTATTGGCTTTCAGTGGTATCTCAGCCGGTGTGAAGTTAGGAATGCCCATATTCACTGTAACCTGGCCGTCTTTTTCGAGGTACAGGATCATCTTACCTGCTTTGGTGCTCACCACAATTTTATTGCGGTTGATGAGCCCCTTTAATTTTACAAAACGGGCGAAACAACGGGCACCGTTGCCACACTGAGAGACTTCGGAGCCATCGGCATTAAAAATACGGTAGTGAAAATCCTGGTCGGGATCGTAGGGAGGTTCAACCATTAGTAACTGATCGAACCCAATACCAAAATTACGGTCGGCGAGTTGCTGAATTTTCTCTTTGGAAAAGAAAACATTCTGGGTAACGTTATCAATGACCATAAAGTCATTACCCAGCCCGTGCATTTTAGAAAAATTTACCAGCATTTCAGCGCAACAATAATTATTAGAATTCCCCCTAGTTTACGTAAGTTTGTGCTCTCCTTTCCAGAGATCTTTTAGATTTTCTCGTTCACGCACAACATGAACGGTATTTCCTTCCACCATTAGCTCTGCGGGACGGCAGCGGCTATTGTAGTTAGAGGCCATAACGAAGCCATATGCACCGGCACTTCTTACGGCTAAGTAGTCGCCACTTTCGATGGCAAGCTCGCGGTCTTTTCCAATAAAATCACCGGTTTCACACACCGGTCCTACAACGTCGTAAGTGTAAGTTTCGCGCGCTAAACCTTCTTCAACCGGAATGATGTTCATCCAGGCAGAGTACAATGAAGGGCGGATAAGGTCGTTCATGGCCGCATCTACAATGGCAAAGTTCTTTTCAACACCGGATTTCACAAACTCTACTTTGGTTACCATAATACCGGCATTCGCTGCGATGGCCCGGCCGGGTTCCATAATGAGTGTGAGTGCTTCACGGCCTTTCATTTTTTCTGCAATCGCGGCAGCGTATTCACGTGGATGCGGCGGTGTTTCGTTACGGTACGTTACGCCTAAACCACCACCTACGTCTAAATGCTTGATATGAATACCTTTAGCAGCCAGCTCGTCGATGAGTAATAACAAGCGTTCCAGCGCATCTACAAACGGGCCTGTTTCGGTAAGCTGTGAACCAATGTGGCAGTCCATACCCACTACATTTAAGTGTGGCAGGCTGTTAGCCAGCTCGTAAACAGCGATGGCGCGTTCGCGGGCAATACCGAATTTGTTGGCTTTCAAACCGGTAGAGATATACGGGTGGGTTTTCGCATCTACATCAGGATTAATACGTAGGGAAATGGGGGCTTGTTTGCCCAGTTTGCCTGCTACGTCGTTGATGCGGTGGAGTTCCGGCTCCGATTCCACGTTAAAACAATGAATGCCTTCCTGTAGCGCAAATTCGATTTCTTCCGGCGTTTTACCTACGCCCGAAAACACCACTTTGCTCATGTCGCCACCGGCAGCTTTTACGCGCGCCAGTTCGCCACCCGATACGATGTCAAAACCTGAGCCCAGTTTGGCTAGCACACTTAATACGCCAATGTTTGAGTTCGCTTTAACGGCATAGCAAATCAGGTGTGGGTGGTCGCCTAATGCTTCATCAAATGCTTTCCAGTGGCGCTCAAGTGTGGCGCGGGAATATATGTACAGTGGCGTGCCGTACTGGCTGGCAAGGTCTTTTACACTGACATCTTCGGCGTGCAGCGTTTGATTTTGATAACTGAAGTGATCCACTAGCGAACATCTCCGGATGAAGAGGGAGTTGCTTGAGCAGCGTTATTGGCGGGTGTAGCAGGGGCTTCTTTGGGCAAATACAACGCACCCCGATATCCACAGGCACTCAGCATACTTACCAGTGCCACTAGCATACATACACGTTTGGTCACGCGCCAACTCCCAGAGCAAAGAAAAAGAAGCCGATATCATCGCAGAGCGAAATTAAAATGCAAGCGACATCAGCCTTTCACGCGTCTTTGGACCAAATTTAACCTGTTGCCACAGCGCATTGCAGAGTTGTCGTGTATCAGACCAGTTACCCGCTACCAGCCAATCGAGCATTGGTGTGGGATCGGTAGGAAATTCAATGCCTTCGTTTTCTGGTTCACCCAGCCATTCTTCCACGGTATCGGTATCAAGTTGATACAGTGGCTGACAGAGGCCCAGGGTAATTAAGGTACGTAAATTGGAGAGTTGCTCAAACTGACCATGCAAAGGCTTAACCAGCAGTTTTTTGCCAAGTTGCAGTGATTCGCTGGCGAGTTCAAAGCCACCATTACTGATCACGCCTGAGCAGTGTTGCAGTGCTTGTCGGAAGCTGGGCTTTGAAGGGGGATTCCATTGAATGTGACCCTGCACAGACGGCGCTTTGATTTTAGGGTGGAAGCACACAAACTGCTGTTCGGTGAGGGGCTCCAATAACTGCTGGATGTCCCGTAGTTCTTCAAATGGCAGGTAAACCAGCGTATGCGCTTTACTGGGATGCATGGCTGGTTTATCAATAATAAACGGCGGCACTATGGGTTGATCAAAATGGTACCAGTGAACGCCTAACTGGATATCGGTAGGAGCAAATGCCCGCATAATCAGCCGGTCACTGAAGCTTTCGCCTTCACGCGGTACTTTATAAGCAAACGCAGCCTGGTGACTCACTGATATTGACGTGAGCCCTTGTTGTTTGGCCGCCCAGGCCGTAATGGGTTCAAAATCGTTGAGCAGGACATCGTAGCCAGACACATCAAATTGCTTAATGTCGCGAATAAGCTGTAACGGCTTCGCCTGTGTAAGGGTTTGCCACTGACTGACTTTGCCTTTAGACGTAACAAACGTCAGGCCATTGAAAGTACGGTAGTTTCCAAAGCATTCCATATCAAAATAGTCAGCGGGTTCGCGACCCGAAAAGACAAAATCTACGTCGATATCATTTCGCTCAGCCATGGCTGCCGCCATAATGCGAGCGCGGGCAATGTGGCCGTTGCCGGTGCCTTGTACGCCATATAACACTTTCATATTAAACCAGAATAGTCAGACTCAGCTGTGCAATCGTGATGCCTAGCAATGCACCAGCAATAACGTCGGTGGGGTAATGTACGCCCAGTAAAATGCGGGACAAACCAATTAAAGTGGCCCAGGAATACGCCAACACCGCAAAGGGCGGATAGAAATGCGCAATCATGGCAGCCATTAACCAGGCCGCCGCTGTGTGGCCGGAAGGCAGGCTAAACTTGTCAGAAGGGGTGACGTGTGCGGTAAGGTTACTGATAAAGTCGCAAGGTCTGGGTCGTTTAAATGCGCGCTTTAACATAACGTATACGGGTAATTCCAGGCCATAAGCCATTAACGCAGTGTACAGAAATAATTCACCGTATTGAGGCTCAAATCCCATCAGGGCCAGGCCAATGACTAAATACAGATAGCCATCGCCGGTGCGGGATAACCAGATGATTGCGCGACAATCGCGATTCAGCGTTAATCCATACAGCCAGTGAAACAAGACAGTATCGTATTTAGTGACGCTTTTCAGGCCCATACCAAAGGCTCCTGTTAGTTGACTGTGTCAGGTTAAAAAGCCTCTGTGAAGTGTGGGTGACACTTTTGCGAAACCTTTATGACAATGTCAAATAACGAAATTAATCACACAATTTATTGATTTAACGCCTAGCTGTGAAGGTCACACCAGTGCTATGCTTGCGGAACACACGCATGTTTCTGATAAAGGTATTACCATGGACTACAACACTTCTGAGTTATGTGATTTATTCGCCGATAATGTGGATGTGGTGGAGCCAATGTTCACTAGTTACGGCGGTCGCTATTCGTTTGGCGGAGAAATAACCACGGTTAAGTGTTTTGAAGACCGTGAATTAATCGACCGCGTACTGAGCGAACCTGGTGAAGGCAAAGTCTTATTGATCGATGGTGGCGGCTCATTGCGCCGTGCGTTACTCGATTCTGAATCCGCTCAGTTAGCGGTTGAAAATAACTGGGAAGGGATTGTTTGCTACGGCTGTGTACGCGAGGTCGATCTTCTTGAAGATTTTGATATCGGCATTTTTGCAATTAATGCCATTCCGGTAAATGCTGAGACACAAGGTATTGGTGAAGTAGACGTGCCAGTAAACTTTGGCGGGGTGACCTTCCTGCCGGAAGATCACCTGTATGCCGACAGCACAGGCGTGATTTTATCGCCTGAGCCACTGGATATCGATTAATCCGCAAATACTGCGTTTAAATACGCGGCAATTCGAATGCCTGCCTGCTGCAAACGCTGTTTTGCAGTAGGCAAATGTTCATACTGATAATCCCAGGACATACGATTCGCGTCTTCAGGGTAAATCGTATCCCGAATCACCGTACTTTCTGTAATCCATACTTCCGGATCTGTTGTTGACCAGTTCTTGATGTCCTGTTCTGTGATTTTGCGATCCAGCCAGTTAGTCCATTCAGTGAACGACAGATCGTGTTGCTCCAGCATTTGCGAATCCCACACGCGGTGCAGGTTTGAGTCTTCCCAGAAAAAGCGCACTTTTACATCATTGCCGCCTTTGTCGGTACCATTACCTGCGTGTAAAGGCTGATGTAAATCGCCAATAATATGCACAATAAAACGCAGCGCTAATTGTTTGTCTGCCTTTGATGCTTTTGGATCTTTAAGCGTTTTGGTGAAAGACGCTAACGCTGAAGCGGCATCGCCCTGCTCTGGCGCACCTACTTCGTGGTAGTGTTTTCCGGCGGGCACAGTAACGTAGTGCCATGGCCCGGCTGTTTTCTGCCAGAACACATCCGGATTAGAACGCATATCGTCGGCATAGGTGGATGCTTCGGCCAGCGATTCATTGGGAATTAACGCTTCAATCTGTTGCTTTGCTGATGGTGTAAGATGACGCTCGGCAATTTCTCCGGTGACACGGTGGCCGGTTTGACCCCAGCCTAATGCAGGTAAACTCATCACTATAGAGACTGCGCACACCAGTGAGGCTGATTTTGAAATAGCGCGTTGGAACATTCTGTCTTCCTTTGATACTTGTTATTTTGAATCGGGTTGATAACCCCAGCGTGCCATCAATGATTGGTCTACGCCCAGATGATCGAGAATCCTGGCAACCACAAAATCAACCAAATCACTGATCTGTTTGGGTTGGTGGTAGAAACCCGGTGCCGCCGGCATAATGGTTGCGCCCATCTTCGACAGCTTTAGCATATTTTCCAAATGGATCGTCGACAGCGGCATTTCCCGAGGTACCAGTATAAGCTGCCCACGCTCTTTGAGCACTACGTCGGCGCTGCGTTCTATCAGATTATCACAGGCACCTATCGAAATTGCCGACAGGGTGCCGGTTGAGCAAGGGCATACCACCATTTGTTTCGGCGCGGCAGACCCTGAGGCAACCGGGGCAAACCATTCCTCTTTACCGCATACGCGAATTTGGCCTGGTGTTGCGTTAAACCGACGGGTAAAAAATTCACTGGCAGCGTCTGGTTGCGCAGGGATCTTCATATCTTCTTCAGTAGCAAATACCACTTTCGCGGCTGAGGAAATCAATACAAAGATTTCCTGATAGCCTGCGGCAACCAGTTGTTCCAGCAGGCGCAGGGCATAAGGTGCGCCAGACGCGCCTGTAATGGCAAGGGTGATCGACTTTTTCATAATGGCCTTTTTTACGCTTTACCGGCTAATACATCCAATAGCTTCTGATGGATCCCACCAAAACCACCATTACTCATTATTAGCACGTGATCGCCAGATTGTAATTGCGTGGCGAGCTGATGAATAATGGCGTCTACACTTCTGAACACGTGACACGGCGCACTACTTTGTTTGGCCAACTGCGACAATGACCAGCCTAAATTGTCAGGTTCAAATAACAACACTTCATCGGCAGCCTGCCATGAATCCACGAGTTGTTGCTTGTGTACGCCCATTTTCATGGTGTTTGAACGCGGTTCCAACACAGCAAAAATACGCGCGTTGCCTACTTTTCGGCGCAGCCCGTCAATAGTGGTGTCGATGGCGGTAGGGTGATGAGCAAAGTCGTCGTACACGGTAATATTTTTAACGCAGCCCCGGATTTCCATACGGCGTTTTACATTTACAAATTCACTGAGTGCGCCAACGGCATCGGGTAGCGTAACACCGGCGTGATGGGCGGCTGCGATGGCCATCAGCGCGTTATCCACATTGTGCTGGCCAAGTAACTGCCAGTGCACTTCGCCTACCTTATCCTGCTGATAAAATACTGAGAATGCCGAACCATCCTGATTAATCAGTTCTGCATGCCAGTGGCGGCCAAGGTATTGTTGTTCGCTCCAGCAACCCCTTGCCAGCACGGTTTGCAGGTTTTCATCGTGCTGCGGCGATAATACCAGACCCGTCGCTGGTACGGTGCGCACCAAATGATGAAACTGGGTTTGAATCGCTGCCAAATCGGCAAATATATCGGCGTGGTCAAACTCGAGATTGTTCATCACCAGCGTGCGAGGACGGTAATGTACAAACTTAGAGCGTTTGTCGAAGAAGGCGCTGTCGTATTCGTCGGCTTCGATTACAAAGAAGGGGCTCGCGCCTACACGGGCTGAAATGCCAAAATTTTGAGGAATACCGCCAATCAGGAAACCCGGCTCAAGGCCCGCGTATTCGAGTATCCAGGCTACCATCGACGACGTAGTGGTTTTCCCGTGGGTGCCAGAAACTCCAATCACCCAACGCTCGGTGAGCAGGTTGTCGAGTAACCATTGCGGCCCGCTGGTATAAGGCAGATTGCGATCCAGTACATATTCTACCGCCGGATTGCCGCGCGACATGGCGTTACCAATGATCACCATATCCGGAACCGGATTAAACTGTGCCGGGTCGTAGCCTTCTGTGAGAGTAATGCCCAATGACTCCAACTGCGTGCTCATGGGCGGGTAAACATTGCGGTCTGAACCGGTTACGGTATGACCTAATGATTTAGCAATCGCGGCAATACCACCCATAAAGCTGCCACAAATCCCCAAAATATGTACGTGCATTAACCTTCCTGCAGTAATTTCATATCCGGATACTTTAACAGAAGCCTGCGGTGTTGCCTAAACATCTGATTTCCTTTCGGGGCCCAGTCAGTTTACAATCTATACAGGCTCGATTGCTGGCAGGCAGCAACGGAGAGAGCCAGCATTATGCCTCCCGTTTAATGCGAAGTTACCCTACACATAAAAAAGGCTTACGCAAATCATGAAACGACTTAACTCTCAACTGCAACAAGACGGCGCACCGCTTGAACTCATTCTGTTGATCAGAACCCTGCTGGCAGGCTGTAAGGAAATTTCCTTCCGGGTTAGCCAGGGTGCTCTGGCAGGTGTACTGGGTTCTACTCTGAGTGAAAACGTTCAGGGTGAAACGCAAAAGAAACTGGATGTGATTTCCAACCAGATACTGAAAGATATTCTAAAAGAATCAGGCTATGTTAAAGCCATCTCCTCTGAAGAAGAAGATGACGTTGTGCCATGTCACCCGGACGGCAAGTACCTGGTGAGCTTTGATCCGCTGGATGGTTCATCTAACACGGAAATTAACAGTCTGATTGGGACTATCTTCTCGATTGCCCACGCACCACAGTGGATGAAGCCAAACGACCCGTCGGCGTTTTTGCAGCCGGGTACGCAAATGGTTGCCGCCGGTTACGTATTGTACGGCCCGTCAACTATGCTGGCCATGACCACTGGCCGCGGCACACACATATACACATTGGATAAAACCCACGGTGGTTTCCTGCTGACCCACGCCAATATTCAAGTGCCGGCAGAAACGTCTGAATTTGCCATTAATGCGTCTAATCAGCGTCACTGGGAAGCGCCGATGCAGAACTACATTACCGACCTGCTGGCCGGTGAAGAAGGTCCGCGTGGCAAAGACTACAACATGCGCTGGGTTGCGGCGATGGTAGGTGATATTCACCGCGTGCTGTGTCGTGGTGGTATTTTCATGTACCCCTTCGATAAGCGCAACCCGGCTAAGCCCGGTAAACTGCGTTTATTGTACGAAGCCAACCCAATGGCCTTCCTGATGGAACAAGCGGGCGGTTTGGCGTCTACCGGTGAGTGTCGGATCATGGAAGTGATGCCCACAGAAATTCACCAACGCGTGCCGGTTATTCTCGGCTCAAAACAAGAAGTTGAGACCTGTCTGAGTTATTACGACTAATTGGTTAGTAAAAATAGCCCATGAGTATGGCTGAAAATAGCCACATGGGTTTTTATTTTTGTTGTGTTGGCCTTATACTTGTCGCACTTTTTTTCGATTAACTAAAGGACAATTAAGCATGAGCTTGAATGCCGTACCTGCAGGCAAGAAACTGCCTGATGAAGTAAACGTAATCATTGAGATCCCAGCACATGCTGATCCAGTGAAATACGAAGTAGACAAAGAAACCGGTGCAATTTTCGTTGACCGTTTCATGGCGACTTGTATGCACTACCCAACTAACTATGGTTATGTGCCAAACACGCTGTCTGAAGATGGTGACCCGGTAGACGTGCTGGTAATTACGCCATTCCCTCTGCTGGCTGGCTCAGTAATCAAGTGTCGTCCAATCGGCGTACTGAACATGACCGACGAATCAGGTAAAGATGCCAAAGTACTGGCTGTACCAATCGACAAACTGTCTACTTTGTACCGTGAAGTGTTTGAAACGTCTGACGTTCAACCGCTATTATTAAAGCAAATCGAGCACTTCTTCGAGCACTACAAAGATCTTGAAGCTGGCAAATGGGTGAAAGTTGACGGTTGGGCAGACGCCGCCGCCGCTAAAGCTGAAATTGTAAACAGCGTTAAGCGTTACGAAGCAGGCGAATAAGCCGTTAAGCATTTTGTGCTCATCTGTTTGAAGGCTCGTGAAAACGGGCCTTTTTTATTGTTGGGGTTTTCATGGTTAAGTTGTTGTCTTTTAAATTGATTTATACAGGCTTATTGTTGTTATTTGCCATGGGTACTGCGACGGCGGCTGAGCCCATCGAATTGTACTGGGAAGATTTAGTGCCAGCGGGCTTTAATGAACTGGCTCCGGGAAAAACTGATCACAACAATAAAATGGCGCAGGTACAGCCGAATGCGCCAGTGGTAGAGGTATATAATAATAAGCGGGTGAAATTACCGGGATTTATTGTACCGCTGGAAGGCACCGCCGAATTGACTACCGAATTTTTACTGGTACCGTTTTTTGGCGCTTGTATTCACGTTCCACCCCCTGCGTCGAATCAAATCGTGTATGTCAAAATGGACGAAGGTGTGCCGGTAGAAAACCTGTATGACGCGGTGTGGGTAGAGGGTGTATTCAATACCGTGCGCTGGGAAGGTGATATCGCGGCGGCGGGCTACAGCATGCAAGGCAAAACTGTAACGGCATATTAATCAGGCGGGTCTGTGCGTTGCATATTGCACCGGCTCGTGCGATAACAGGCATTCACACCCACAGGTTCAGGGAGAGACTGATGTCGGAAAACGTGCTGTTAAGCGCCTCATTTAATCCAGCGGTAAAACAGTACTGGCTGATGAGCTGGTTACTGGTGTCAGTGCTTACCTTAATAGGTATCCCTTTACTGATTCTTTCTATCCCCATTTTTTTGCTGGTGAGCGGTAAAATGCTCAGCGCAATGTCGGCTACGCTTACCGAGCGCAAGCTGGTAGTCAAACGCGGTATATTGTTTAAGGTGGAGAAATCCATCCCACTGGAAAAAATAACCGACGTAGCTATGAGTCAGGGGCCACTCATGCGTGCTTTCAATTTGCAGCGCCTGAGCTTCGAAACCGCTGGTCAGTCAGGGCCTGGAGCGCTGGTATCGCTAATTGGCATTGTCGATGCTGCCGAATTCCGGGAGGCCATATTAACGCAAAAAGACAATATGACCGCCAAACCAATATCCAGCCAGACAAAAGACGAGTCAGGTGATACCGGGTTGGAGGAATTAACCGCTAGCGTAAAACGCATTGAAGCCTTACTAGAAAAGCTGGTGGCAGCTAAATAATCTCAGTGCCACCTGCTGTGTTTATGCCATTTCCAGCTTACCGACGGTAGCCAGTCCATCGTCGGTTAATCTGACTTTGCGGATGCCATTCACAAAGAGATAGCGTTTACCGTCTTCACCTACTATATGGCCAGGATCGATACAACCGTCGATGCTGTCTGCCCAGATAGCATAAATTGACCAGCCTTCGCCTTTCGGGTCGGCACAATGTAATAGCACAGATTAAAAAGCCACCAGTATTTCCCATTTACTTAATTTGTTAGTGTGTTTGCGAAAATTGTGAACGGCGCTGCGAGGCAGGAAATATCGGCCAGTCAGGCCTGTATTCAATCAAAAAAGCATAATCATGAATAAATATGCATAAATTTAGACTTTTTAATAATACGCGTGTCAGGTATATTTTTGCTAAAAATACGCTTCGTAAAAAATAATTCTAACATCGCGCGGCTCGGGCCGGATTTGTCGAATCACTGAACAGTTTTCGGCAACAACGTCCCACAGAAATAAAATAAGCCTTGAATAGAGGCAGATAAATCCAAAACTCATTATTACAATTCAGGACAACAATATGCGTAACTGGCTTTTAGCTGTTGCTTTACTTTTGCCGTGCTCGGCATTCGCGCAGGAATCCGCCGACAGTGGTGACACTGCCTGGATCCTTACTTCTACCGCACTGGTGTTATTTATGACCCTGCCAGGATTATCGTTTTTCTACGGTGGTCTGGTACGCAGCAAAAACGTGTTGTCTGTGCTCATGCAGTGTTTTGCCATTGCATGCGGCGCATCACTCATTTGGTTAATTGCGGGATATAGCCTGGCCTTCACTGAAGGCAACAGCTTTATTGGTGATTTCTCTAAAGTGTTTCTGGACGGCGTCACTAAAGACAGTTTGTCGGGTACTATTCCAGAACCATTGTTCTTTATGTTCCAGCTTACGTTTGCCGTTATCACGCCTGCGCTGATGGTAGGGGGCTTTGCTGAGCGTATGAAGTTTTCTTCCGTACTGATTTTTGCGCTTGTGTGGCTTGTGCTGGTGTATTTACCCGTGTGTCACTGGGTGTGGGGCGGCGGTTGGTTAGCACAAATGGGCCTACTGGATTTCGCTGGCGGTACGGTTGTGCACATTACGGCAGGTGTGGGTGCGCTGGTGGCCGCACTGGTTATTGGTAACCGAAACGGTTATGGCAGCTCGTCCATGATTCCACATAATCTAACCATGACGGTTGGTGGTGCAGGTATGCTGTGGGTAGGTTGGTTTGGCTTCAACGGCGGGAGTGCTGTAGCAGCTAACGGTGACGCGTCAATGGCTATGCTGGTTACACACATCAGCGCAGCGGCGGGTTCGCTGGCGTGGATGACACTGGAATGGGTGAAATATGGTAAGCCGTCTGTACTGGGTATTGTAACCGGTATGGTTGCGGGGTTGGGCACTATTACGCCGGCATCGGGATTTGTTAGTCCGGCAGCGGGTCTGGTGATCGGTTTAACGGCTGGCGTAATTTGCTTCTACTGTACTGTATTGATTAAGCAAAAGTGGAAAATCGATGATTCGCTGGACGTATTCCCGGTGCATGGTGTGGGCGGTATTTTAGGTACACTGCTTGCCGGTGTATTCTGTTCACCAGAGCTAGGCCTGTTCAGCGGCTATGGCTTTGGTGGCGACAACACCAGTATTGGTGATCAGGTAACTGTGCAAATCATTGGCATTGTAAGCGTATTTGCTTACACCGCGGTGGTGTCATGGATCCTGCTGAAAGTGGTAGCGGTGTTAACCAAAGGGTTGCGCGTGGATACCGAAACAGAACATCAGGGCCTGGATATTTCCAGTCACGACGAGCGCGGTTACAACCTGTAATTCAGCTCTGGTTATTCCTGTACGTCAATGCACCGCTAGCCGGTGCATTGTTGTCTTGGACGATGGCATTGTTTCTGTGCAGGGATTAGCTTGTTTATTCAAATCATGTTTTGATTTGATTACCGAGCGCAATCACATCAACTGATGTTTCTGTGTGGATGAGGTAACAGGCTAACGGCCCAGCGATGGGCTGGAACTCTACATATAAATACCGGTGTGCTGTTGATGGTAAGACTGAGATTGTAGAGTAACAGCAGGGTTCTCAGCGCTAACCATACAACTGTTCAGCGCGATTAAACAGCACCCAAGAGGTGAGGATATATTTGTTGTCTGAAACCGGGATTTGGCCTCGGTGAGTGTGAGTAAAATAGGCTGGGGCGATCACCATGCGGCCAGCTTTTGGCTGAATAGATACATTTTGATAATAAAAATCGGTACTGCCGCCTTCTTCTACGTCATTCAGGTAAAACATAAATAGCAGAATGCGGTGCAGGGCTTCGTTGTGTGGTGCCTGTGGAAACACCTCTGAATGCCAGTAAGGATAGCCGCCATGGCCTTTTTCATAGCGCTGGGCGTTGATATCGCCCAATCGGAACAAGTGCTGAATTAACATCGGCAATTGTGGTAATCCCAGGGTTTCAAAGTTCTCTGATGTGAGTTTTACCGGTTGGCCAGTATTGGGATCAGGAAGTGTTAGTCCAAGCGGCCCTACTATGGCGAAGTAGTACTTTTTCAGGTAATTAAAAATGGCATTACCACATACCTGAAATACCTGCTGGTGATAGGACTGGAATTCCGGGTTATGTGAAAAAGACACATCCATTGAGCGCTTCTTGTCGGTGTCTACACCTCCACCGGTGCGCCCCGGTGCTAATTGCCCGCTGGCATCGAAGGTATTAATAATGTCGCTGCACAACTGGGCGGGTAACGCATTATCAATCACTTCAATGAATGTGGTCATGTTACTTACTCGTGGCCTTCTGGCAGCAGGTGCTCGCTTAATGCGGCTTTGATATTGTCGGGGATTGCTGCGGTTTTCTGTGTCTCGTAATTGTAGTGCACCATGGTGGTAGTGCCAGAGTTACAGCGCTTACCACCCTGCCAGGCTTCCTGATAAGCCTCGAAAGAGCTGTTTCCAATGCGTTTAACCCAGGTTTTAATGGTAACGGGTTCGCCATAGAAAATTTGCGCGTGAAAATTTACCTGATAACTGGCCAGTATCAGTGGCCAGCTCTCCAGCTCAAGCGAGGGGGTAAACATTTTGAACAAGGGGGTACGGCCTTCTTCAAACCACACCACCATTACGGTATTCCCTACATGTCCTGCGCCGTCAGTTTCGCTGAAACGCACATTGGTTGTCATTTCAAACATATTACACCTGCTTAAGAAGCGGTTTTAAGAAACGGCCAGTATGTGAAACCGGGCTTTCAGCAATGTCTTCCGGCGTGCCTTCGGCAATGATCTGTCCGCCGCCTGAGCCACCTTCCGGTCCTAAATCTACCAGATAGTCGGCCGTTTTAATGACGTCCAGGTTGTGCTCAATGACTACCACAGTGTTGCCGTGATCGCGCAGGCGGTGCAGCATACCCAACAGCTGTTTAATATCGTGGAAGTGCAAACCCGTAGTCGGCTCATCCAGAATATACAGGGTTTGGCCGGTATCGCGTTTAGACAGTTCTTTGGCCAGTTTTACACGCTGAGCTTCACCGCCCGATAACGTGGTAGCAGCCTGACCTAAGCGAATGTAAGACAAACCAACATCCATCAGGGTTTGCAATTTGCGGGCAATAGCTGGAATCGGGTCGAAGAACTCGCGGGCATCTTCAACGGTCATTTCCAGTACCTGATGAATATTTTTATCCTTGTATTTAATTTCCAGCGTTTCGCGGTTGTAGCGCTTGCCTTTACAGACATCGCACGGCACGTATACGTCGGGCAGGAAGTGCATCTCAACTTTTATTACCCCATCGCCCTGACAGGCTTCACAGCGACCGCCTTTTACGTTGAAGCTAAAGCGGCCAGGCTTGTAGCCGCGTGAACGGGCTTCCTGCGTGCCGGCGAACATTTCGCGAATGGGTGTGAATATGCCAGCGTAAGTTGCCGGGTTTGAGCGCGGTGTGCGTCCAATTGGGCTTTGATCGATATCGACCACTTTGTCGAGTTTATCCAGGCCGGTAATTGACTTATACGGTGCTGGCTCACTGGTAGTGGCGTTGTTAAGTTCACGGTGTGCTATGCGATAGAAGGTATCGTTGATCAGGGTAGATTTACCCGAGCCTGAAACACCCGTTATACAGGTCATCACGCCTATCGGGATACGCAATGTCACGTCTTTCAGGTTGTTGCCCGTTGCGCCGGTTAATTCCAGCCATTGGCCGTCTTTCGCTTTGTTGCGCTCGGCAGGTACTTCAATTTTCTCGCGGCCAGACAAGTATTTTCCGGTTAGCGAGTTTTCGTTATTCAGAATGTCATCCAGTGTGCCCTGGGCAATGATTTGACCGCCATGCACACCCGCGCCAGGGCCAATATCAATAATATAATCGGCTTCTTTAATGGCGTCTTCGTCGTGCTCTACCACCAATACGGTATTACCCAGGTCGCGCAGGTGGGTGAGGGTTTTCAGCAAGCGTTCGTTGTCACGCTGGTGTAATCCAATTGAGGGTTCGTCGAGAACATACATCACCCCAACAAGGCCCGCTCCAATCTGACTGGCGAGACGAATTCGCTGCGCTTCGCCACCGGAAAGCGTATCAGCACTGCGCGACAGTGACAGGTAGTTCAGACCCACGTTTACCAGGAAGCGCAAGCGGTCGAGAATTTCTTTTAATATCTTGTCAGCTATCTGTGCACGTTGACCCGACAAATTCAGATGCTCAAAAAAGTCGTAAGCACCGGCAATCGACATATCTGCAATAGCAGGTAAGTTGGTGCCTTCAATGAATACGTGGCGAGCTTCTGTGCGCAGGCGCGTGCCGCCGCAACTGTTACAAGGTTGCTGGCTCAGGAACTTGGAGAGTTCTTCGCGAACGGTATTGGATTCGGTTTCACGGTAACGGCGTTCCATATTCGGGATAATCCCCTCAAATGGATGCTTGCGCTCCATAATATCGCCGCGATCGTTGATATAGCGGAAATTGATCGACTTGCCCTTAGAGCCGAACAGCACAATGTTTCTGTGTTCATCGGATAATTCGTTAAGTGGTACCGTAAGACTAAAGCCGTAATGATCAGCTACCGCCTGCAGCATTTGAAAATAATAGTAGCTGCGCTTATCCCAGCCACGAATGGCGCCGCCAGATAAACTGATTTCGTCATTGGTAACCACTTTGAACGGGTCGAAAAACTGGCGTGTACCCAGACCATCACAGGTGCCACAGGCACCGGCCGGATTGTTGAAAGAGAATAAACGCGGTTCAAGTTCACTAATGCTGTAGCCACAATGCGGACAGGCAAAGTTAGCTGAAAAGATGATTTCCGGCGTATCCGGTTCGTCCATGTACGCTACTTTGGCATTTCCTGCCGACAGCGCCAACGCCGTTTCAAAGCTTTCAGCAAGACGCAGTTGCAAGTCGTCGCGCACTTTAAAGCGGTCGATAACCACCTCGATGGTGTGTTTTTTGTGCAAATCTAATTCGGGTGGATCCGACAAATCACACACTTCACCGTCGATACGTGCCCTAATGTAACCTTGTGCCGCCAGCGACTGAAGGGTTTTAACGTGTTCGCCCTTTCGGTTTTGCACTACTGGTGCTAGCAGCATCAGCTTGGTGCCTTCCGGTAATTCCAGTACGCGGTCGACCATTTGAGAAATGGTTTGGGCATCCAGTGCTACATCGTGCTCCGGACAGCGCGGCGTGCCTACCCGGGCAAACATTAAACGCAAATAATCGTAGATCTCGGTAATCGTACCCACGGTTGAGCGCGGGTTGTGCGAGGTGGATTTTTGCTCAATGGATATCGCCGGAGACAACCCCTCGATGTGATCAACATCGGGTTTTTCCATCATCGACAAAAACTGACGCGCGTAAGCTGACAACGACTCAACATAACGTCGCTGGCCTTCAGCGTATAAGGTATCGAACGCCAGAGATGATTTCCCGGAGCCTGACAAGCCGGTGATCACCACCAGTTTGTCACGGGGAATAGTGATATCGATATTTTTCAGATTGTGGGTGCGGGCACCGCGAACTTCTATGTTATCCATTCGAACCTGATTGCGAGACAAAAGAAACAGTATGCCATAACCGGCGACCTCTTGAATATGCCACTTTGCCGAAATCAGATCAGTAGGTGTACACAAAGGGCAGGTGGTAGGTACACAGTGGTAAAATGTGCTACACTGCGCGCCCATTTTAACCAAGCAACAGAGAATCCACTGCCTTGAATGCTTTAGAAGTCCGGGCCGCTTGCACACTGGCGCTAGTTTACGTATTGCGTATGTTAGGGTTGTTTATGGTAATGCCAGTACTGGCCGTTGCCGCAGCGCAGTTTCCTGATTATTCACCTATGATGGTAGGCATTGCCATTGGGGGGTACGGGCTCACCCAGGCAGCGCTGCAAATCCCTATGGGTATGTTGTCTGATCGCTGGGGGCGTAAGCCGGTGATTTTGCTTGGTCTGTCGGTGTTTGCTCTGGGAAGTCTGGTTGCGGCACTGGCTGATACAATGGCCTGGATGATTGCAGGTCGTGTACTACAAGGCGCGGGTGCCATTGCCGGTGCAATTATGGCGCTGGCTACAGACGTTGCGCGCGAACAACAACGCGCCAAGGTGATGGCGATTATCGGCATTGCCATTGGATTTTCGTTTTATCTTGCAGTGCTGATCGGCCCCATTATTGCCGATAGTTGGGGCATTGCCGGTATCTTCTGGGTAACCGGTGTGCTGGCGTTAGCATGCTTGCCCATGGTGAAGTGGGCGGTGCCAGACAGCCCGCAGCGTGTTAGCGCTGAAACCCTGCCACGCGGTGACCAGGTGTGGGCTATGTTTGTCTCTTCGCAGTTATGGCGCTTAAACGTAAGCGTGATGCTTCTGCACATGATGATTACCCTGTTATTTGTGCAGATCCCACTGTCGCTGGTGGCGTTAGGTATGCAACTGGACAGTCACTGGACTTTGTATTTACCTGTACTGCTGGTATCTGTTGTGTTGCTCGGTGGCATGATGCGCAGCAGCCGGGGCAAAGCGCCAAGGCGTATGCTGATGTCGGCCATTGCCATGCTGCTGGTTGCTTTTGCCATGCTGGGCAGCGGTATGTTGAATTGGTGGTTTGTGGTTACCGCTATGGTAGTGTTTTTTACCGGCTTTAATTACCTTGAAGCAAACCTCCCTGCGCTGGTCTCCAGTATTGCACCTGCCGGCCAGAAGGGCACCGCAATGGGGATTTATGCTAGCTTCCAGTTCTTCGGTGCCTTCCTGGGTGGCGTGGTGTCAGGTTCAATTGCTACGAAGTTTGGTGCCCAAGGGGCATACATCAGTGGCATCGTGGTGGCGATTTTATGGGCCTTTATTATGATGGGGCTGCGCACTACCGACAAGTTTAAGCGGGTTACCCTTACTCTCGACAATGGTGTGCAGGTTGCAGCAGCTCAGCTGCAATTACTTGAGCGTCATTCCGGCGTTATTGAATGCTTATATGACGCACAACAGGGCCTGTTGTTCCTGAAAGTCGATAGTGACTTTAACGAACTTGAGGCCCGCGCGCTTATCAAACAGTGGGCGTAACTCAATGCCTCTGTTCTCCTCAACAGGTTCGAAAAACCTAAGTCAGCGTTTAACTAAATTAACGGCATAGTTAGACGCTATGTTTGATCCTTTTTGGATTTTGCAAGCAAGTTAATAAAATAATCATGCCGTCAAAAAGCAATAGTTCTCATTACTGTTCAATTATTGATTCTGTGCTGCTATTCTCGCATTATGCAACTTAAGTAGTAATGCTAACGCGTTATCTGATCCAGGCCGTACGGAAAAAATGATGAACAAAAAGCAAATAGGGATGTATTTATTTTGTGACAGCGAAGCACAAATTATGCTGGCTGAAAAAGCGGGAATAGACGGGATCATGCTGGACTGGGAAACCAGAGGAAAAGAAAGCAGACAAAGTGGTTACGACACACAGATCAACAACTTGAACATCGAAGTGCTCAACGCTGTGAGAAAATATTCTCAAAAGCCTTTAATGGTGCGTGTCAACGGCTTTTACGAAGGGACTCATTCCGAGGTTGAGTTAGCAGTTAGTGGTGGCGCAACACAAGTCTTACTGCCCATTGCTCATTCTGCAAAAGAAGTTGAGGAATTTATCTCTATTGTAGGGGATAAGGCCGAGCCCTGTATCATGATAGAAACGCAATCGTTACTTGATGATATTGCCAGTCTTAAAGAATTGCCTTGGAAAACTGCGTTTATTGGACTGAACGACTTAATGATTTCCCGCTCTGGAAATTATATATGGGATCCTTTGATAGATGGCACCGTGGATTGGATATACGAGCAACTTCCAGGGAGAGAATTGGGATTTGGAGGGATAACGTTACTGGAATATGGTTATCCGCTTCCGTTCAAATTGTTGGTAAAGGAAATGGCTCGACTGGGTTGCAGCTTTAGTTTCTTGCGGCGTTCATTTTACAGGGATATTCAAACGCTTGACCCGAGACAAGAATGCAATAAGGTTAGAGAGTATTGGGACACATGTCTGGCTCGCTCCATAACTGAAATTCAGAATGATCGGGATATCTTTATTCAAACGGCACAGGCGATAAAAAATGCCTTGTAAATTGTTAATGATGTACAGCACTCATCAGCCTTCAATACAACATATCGAAACAGCTGAACATTATCTGGGGTTAGATTCTGTAGTTGTTGCAACATCAGAAGAGCATGCAATTGAAGCGGCCAAAAGTGCTGAAATCATATTTGGCCATCGCTATTTACGGCAGGTTATGCCATTTTCAAAGCACCTGCACTGGGTACAATCTACTGCTGCGGGTATGGACAGGCTGCCACTGGATGACCTGAAAGCTAAGGGTGTAACCTTAACCCGCTCAACCTTGGGTAGTAAAACTATAGCCCGCCATACCTATACGCTGATGTGGAGTCTGATTCGCGGTTTGCACCATACCTTTCTAAACCAGCTAAACCAGGATTACAACACCAATATCCAGATTTTACCCGAACCCAAGCGGGTTTTGGTGCTTGGTACAGGCTCCATAGGTACGGAGCTGGCCGACATTCTGAATAAAGACCAAATTTCTGTATCGGGCGTGAATCGCTCAGGTAATAAGCCTCAGGGCTTTGAGCAGGTTTACACAGGTAAAAATTGGTATGCGGCGTTACCACAAACTGACGTGCTCATAATGGCATTGCCAGCAGACATTACGACAACCCATTGCGTTAACGCTGAGGTACTTGCAAACTTGCCGTCGCACGCGATAGTGATAAATGTTGGGCGGGAAGAAACTCTGGATACGGACGCATTGTGCAATGCGCTACTAAATAAACAATTAGGGGCAGCGGCGCTGGATGTAACACCACAGGATTATCGCAATAAGAATTCGGTGTTGTGGACAACACCGAACTTATTAGTTACACCTCACAATGCAGCACACAGCGCCGAGCGAGCATCGCATTTAGAGCATTTTTTCATTCAACAGCTTGCCAGATATACATCAGGACAGAATTTACTCAATAGCGTTTCGCTATAGCGCTGGAAAACATACGGCAATGTGGTTACATATTATTTCAGATGATAAGTTTACTCCGGGTTTAATTGATATGTTTGAAAAGGCAGCGCCCGATCGACATCAATTCTGTTTGTTATTTCCAAAAGCCGGAACTGATCTCGGTAAGTGCTTACCAATTAACAATGAGGCCGAATTCACCAGAGTGTTGACGTCCCGAAGCGATTGGCAGGGTATTATTTTTAATCCGCTCCCCCCTGTTTGCTGGCGTTGGTTGAAGCATATTCCCGCAAAAATGCGAGTGATCTGGTATGGATGGGGTTATGAAGGTTACCAAACCTGGCCAAAGCTGAAAGCACGGTTTACCTATTTGGAAAAAACCAAAGCCTGGGTTCAGCCCAAAGATTCGCTAAGCAATAAGATGAAGCAAGTTTTGGATGATCTTAAAATTTATTACGCCGGATATCGCTATCTTAGGCGGGTCGATGAGTTTGTATCATTACTTCACCATAATCATGTGGTGTATCAACAAGCTGGTCTGTTGGGAAAAAGAACGCGATATCGGTTTGGAGCAGTCGGTTCACTGTTTGATTTGGGATACATGGCGGCAAAGCCAGCTCCGGGTAAACATATTCTGTTTGGCAATTCAGCTACAGCTACCAATAATCATATGGAAGCCATTGATTGGCTGGTCGGCAAAGATTTGGACGACCGCAAAGTCATTACACCATTGAGTTACGGGCAAGACAGCTATAGAGACATGATATGTGAATATGCACAAGCCCGACTGGGCGAAAACTTTGTTCCTGTAGTTGATTACATGAGTTTCGACCAATATATTGCGCTACTATCGGATTGTGGCTTTATGTTAATCAATACTCTGCGCCCACAAGGTTTCGGTAATATTCTTATGATGCTGATGAATGGTGCTAAGTTAATTACCAACGATACACCTGCTTTGCGGACGTTAAGAGATTGGGGTGTACATGTGGAACTCATGTCTGAAGCGACCGCAGCTAAGGCGTTCACTCCATTGACCGAAGAACAAATTCAGCAGAATCGTATGGCTATTCAGCAACATGCCAGCCAAGCCAGAGTCATGGAGCAATTACATGAAATGTTGGGGGCAAAATCCGATGCCTAAGTTAACCCAACATTGTGTTGTAACAGAGCGCCCAGAAAAAACCTGGACGCTTTGTGTGCTTTATTATGCTTTTAGCGCAGGCACAACATGCAACACGCCCACTTCCACATTCACTACTTCCACTTCTGTTCCTGCTGGAATGGGAAGCTGACTCTTCACCGTCCAGTGAATGCCGGAATAGGCGTGGGTAGTAACCGCTGAAGGGCCAATGGCTTCCGCTAAGACAAAACGAACGCCATTGAGATCACTGGTGACGGGCTTTTTCTCTACCTGCTGTTGCATTTGCAGTAACGGGCGATACAACAATGCGGCCGACACCGCAGTAAGGATCCCTACGCTGATAAACGCATTCAGATACGTAGCAGGCACAATATCCAGGTAAAATAGTCCGGATGTGATCAGCGCTGCAATCCCAACAAATAACAGCACAAAAGTAGCAAAACCCAGAACGGCAATCTCAATGGCCAACAGTAACAGACCAATCACTGCCAGCGTAGAGGCCAAATTGTCTGATAACCAATCCATATCCGTTACCCTTTGTTCATTTTGTTAATGATTGCCATGGCTTGTGTAACCATACTGGCAGCATCGGTAGACCCATCAGGCAGCAGTACAATTGACGATTCACGGGCAATCGCTTGTTTGGCCTCAATGGCTTTGGTTGCCAAATCCAGTTGTATGGCTTTTTGACCTTCTTCGGTATCGGCAGCCGCACCCACTTTGCGCAAGGCTTCGGCCTGGGCTTCCGCAACCGCAAGGATGGCTTGAGCCTCACCCTCGGCTTTTAATACCTGCTCGGCTTTATCTGCCTCAGCGGCCAGAACCACTGATTGTTTGGCACCTTCTGCGCGGTTAATGGCTGCCTGGCGATCGCCTTCTGATTCCAGAATTTGCGCGCGTTTAACACGCTCTGCTTTCATCTGGGCTTCCATTGCTTCCATTACAGAATTGGGTGGCACAATGTCTTTGATTTCGTAACGCAGTACCTGAATTCCCCACGGACCACTGGCCTCGTTAATAGAAGCAACAATGTTGGTATTTAACTGGTCGCGTTCTTCAAAGGTTTTATCCAGTTCCATTTTACCCAGCTCGGAACGCATGGTGGTTTGGGCCAGTTGGGTAACGGCAAACACGTAGTCATCTACGCCATAAGTGGCCTTGTACGGGTCGAGTACGCGAAAGTACAGCACGCCATCTACATGCAGTGAAATGTTGTCTTTGGTAATAGCACTTTGTTCAGGCACGTCTACGGCCTGTTCTTTTAACGAACGGTCGGCGGCAACGCGGTCGATAAAGGGAAAAATAAAGTTTAAACCTGCTTCTTTGGTGGATTGGTACTTACCGAATCGCTCAATGACGAAGGCGCGGTTTTGCGGTACAAATTTGATGGAGATTTTGAGTACAATCACCACCAATACCAGTAAAAATAACTGGGGAGTTACTAAAAAATCGAGTAATACTTCCATGCTCAACATCCTCTTATTGTAATTGCCCTGGAGCAGGGCAGGCAGTTGAAGCATATACGATATTGATTGATTTAAACAATCTCTACTGCACTTAAAGCGCGTTTACGCTGGAAAGCGGTGGTATTGTCAAAGGGTTACTCCTCGTCTTTAACCTGCAATAGATCCCATTTGTTACCATATAAGTCTTCGAATATGGCTACCGTGCCGTATGCTTCATCGCGCGGGGTTTCGATAAAGGTAACGCCCTTGCTTTGCATGCTTTTATAGTCCCGCCAGAAATCATCGGTTTGCATGACGAACAACACCTGATCGCCAGCTTGTTTTCCCACCACCATTTCATCCAGTTGGCTGTGCGCCAGGTTCAGCATGATGCCGGTATTGGACAGACCCGGCGGATGCAATAGTACCCACCGAATACCGCTGTCGTGGGCTTCATTGGCCAGTAAGTCAAAGTTTAGCTTTTCAGTGAAAAACGCAATGGCTTCATCGTAATCACGTACCAGAAGGCCAACTGCATTGATACTCTGTCTTCTTTCGGCCATGTTAGGTCACTCCTGAAATTTGCACGACGTGTTGGCTAACGTTTTGACTAACATAACGAATTACCTAGAGCTGGAAAAGTATGAAAAGTACATTTCCTGGGATATAGCCTGCTTTTTACAGCTTTTTTCATATAGCGGTTGTGTTTAACACACAGTTTACATTATCATTTGTACTATAATAGTAATTAAAGGTGAGTGACGTATGTCTACATTTCAACGCTCTGCCAATGCCATCCGCATGCTGGCAGTAGATGCAATTCAAAAAGCACAATCAGGCCACCCTGGCGCGCCCATGGGCATGGCCGATATTGCCACTGTGTTGTGGCAACAGTTTTATCAGCACAATCCCGCCAATCCAAAGTGGGCAAACCGCGATCGTTTTGTACTGTCGAACGGCCATGCCTCCATGTTGCAATATGCACTGTTGCATTTGAGTGGGTACAACTTGCCAATAGATGAATTAAAACAGTTTCGTCAGTTGCATTCGAAAACGCCGGGCCACCCTGAATATGGTTATACCGAAGGCGTAGAAACCACAACAGGGCCTCTGGGCGCGGGTATTGCGAATGCAGTGGGCATGGCGATAGCCGAGAAAACGCTGGCGGGGCAGTTTAACCGCGAAGGCTTTCCGTTGGTCGATCATTATACCTATTGCTTCCTGGGCGATGGCTGCTTAATGGAAGGGATTTCTCACGAGGCATGCTCGCTGGCGGGAACGCTGGGCTTGGGCAAGTTGGTGGCGTTTTGGGACGACAACGGTATTTCTATCGACGGGCACGTTGAAGGTTGGTTTACCGATAATACCCCGGCGCGCTTTGAGGCTTATGGCTGGCATGTGATTAAAGATATTGACGGACATGACGAAGTGGCGCTGAAAGCCGCCATTGAAGTGGCTCAGTCGGTTACCGATAAACCCACCCTGATTTGCTGTAAAACCGTGATTGGTTTTGGCTCGCCCAATAAATCGGGTAGTCACGATTGCCATGGCTCTCCACTGGGGGATGCTGAAGTGGCAGAAGTGCGTAAGCAACTGGATTGGCCCTATGCGCCATTCGAAGTACCACAAGACGTTTACGCTCAGTGGGATGCAAACGAAAAAGGCAGTCAGGCCGAAGCGCAGTGGAATAAGCTGTTTAAAGAATACGCGGCGGCGTACCCTGAACTGGCTAAGTCTTTCAAGCGTCGGGTAATCGACCAGGCGTTGCCAGCAGATTTCAACGAAAAAGCCGATGCATTTGTGCGAAAGTGTCAGGCCGATATGCAGGACATGGCCACTCGCAAAGCATCGCAAAATGCGATTGGTTTTTTTGCCAATCAGCTACCGGAAATCATGGGTGGCTCTGCGGATTTGGCGGGGTCTAACCTGACACTTTGGCCACAGGCGAAAGGTCTTCAGGACGATGCAGCTGGTAACTATGTATTTTACGGCGTTCGTGAATTCGGCATGAGTGCCATCATGAACGGCATTGCCTTACACGGCGGGTTTATCCCCTTTGGCGCGACCTTCCTGATGTTCATGGAATACGCGCGCAACGCGGTGCGTATGGCAGCGTTAATGAAAGCAAAATCCATTTTTGTATACACCCACGACTCTATTGGTCAGGGCGAAGATGGCCCAACGCACCAGCCTATCGAGCAACTGGCTAACTTACGTTTAACGCCAAATCTGACTACCTGGCGTCCGTGTGACACAGTTGAGTCGGCTGAAGCCTGGCGTCAGGCACTGCTTAAGAAAGATGGCCCAAGCGCTTTAGTCTTTACGCGTCAGGGTACCAAGACGCAGGCACGCAGTGAGAGTCAATTGGCTGATGTGGCAAAAGGCGGCTATGTACTGAAAGATTGTGTGGGCCAAGCCGATGTCGTGTTGATTGCGACGGGTTCCGAAGTTCAGTTAGCCGTTGATGCGGCAACCGCTCTGGGCGAGCAGGGTGTGGGTGTACGCGTAGTGTCTATGCCAAGTACAGAGCAATTCGACGCGCAATCTAAAGCGTATAAGCAAAGCGTACTGCCTTCAGGTGTTGCCAGACTGGCCATCGAAGCGGCACATACCGACTTCTGGTATAAGTATGTGGGATTAGACGGCGACGTAGTTGGCATGCAAACCTTTGGCGAATCAGCCCCGGGCGGAGCGCTACTGAAACACTTTGGCTTCACAGTAGACAACGTGGTTGCCAGAGCCAAGGCATTGCTGGGTTAATCAATCCTACTCATAAAAAAGCCCCGACACGTATAAAACGTCCGGGGCTTTGTTATTAGGGCGTGTTGATCTTTGCTGTATTAATTTTGTTCGTTCTAGGTGTTCAGCGATCGCGGCGCATGTTCGCAG
>NZ_VHIP01000016.1 GCF_006494365.1 Aestuariibacter sp. GS-14 | reverse complement strand
TTTTCTCCCTCGGTTTGGTCGCCTATTAGGATAAACTCTGTTTATGCTGATAGGGAGGAGGCTCAATGAGTATCAAAAAACTGTAGTCGTTCGCTGGCGCTCACTGGGACAATAACACGCAGGCCCAGTCGCTCCGCTCCAAGTTTAGCCTGCGTGTTATTGCCCCTAAGTTGGGCGTTATACGCAAAAGGATTAGCATTGTACGGTAACCCAATTACTTTTCTTTGTCTTGGTTTCACAGGGTTAACTTGCTTAACCATTTTATTGTGGCCGTTTGTAGCATATACCAGTATTTTTCTTTTTGACGCTCCAGACTCACAAAGTAATCCTGCCACATGGTTTACTGCATTTTTAATGTTGTCTTACCCAATTACGGTTGCTTTTGGCACTTTTGTTTCATGGAAAGCACATAAATCAACAAGCACACTGCAAGCATTAGGCGGTGTTGTTATATGTTCAATTAACTTCTTGTTTCTGTTTTTGACTTTCAATTTAAAACTTTGGTAATTAGCATGTTATTTGCGTATAACAAAAAAATCATGTCGCCCGCAGGCGGGCTGGGACACAAACAGGCAGGCGGCTTCGCCATTGTAGCCTGCCTGTTTGTGCCCCATATTTAGGCGTTATGTGCCACAAGGAAAGTTATGGCTGATTCTTTAGACGTAGTATTTGAGTTTGTAGAACCTGTAATAGAAAAACTTGAGAAAAAAGGCTCAGATAGCCTTTCTGAGCTGGAAACTACGATACTTTCAGTTTGGTTACTTGAAGCCGATGTGAATAATGGCGGCTTCAATCAATATTTTTGGAATTCATCAGGGGATTTCGCAAACCAGGTAGTAAGCTCACTTCATAATATAGGAGCTGTAGAAACGGCAGGTATCGTAAAGGCCGCTTTAGCAAACTTTCCTAATTCAACTCCGCCAACCAATAGAATAGAACGACAAAATACACTAGAGGCCTTGGAAGAGTCTGGTGCATTAAAACTTGATAGCTTAGATAGCGAGTTTTATGAATATCCTTGTGATTTAACTGAGTTAATGTATCAATATCTATTAAATCAAGGTGCGGTAAGTGGCACATAACAAAAAAATCATGTCGCCCGCAGGCGGGCTGGGACACAAACAGTCAGGCGGCTTCGCCATTATAGCCTAGCTGTTTGTGCCCCATATTTAGGCGTTAGCTTCTCAAGGGAGCAAGATGAAAGATCCATGGAACCCAATAAATGAAGAGTTACGAGAGTGGGCATTTGATGCAGATGCTCTCTGGCCAACTCAGGACTTTGATCTTGCGGTGGGAGAGCTATACCTATCGGAGATCATTTTGGAGCTAGCATCCGATGACTCATGCCCGAAACAAAGGTTTTTTGTGAGGTGTGCATATTTAATTGTAGGTGATGCGGTACGTACAGATTACAAAACAGAAAGCAAAGATGATGTTGAAGTTTTCTTAGAAAAAGCTGAGAAAACTGGAAATACATTTTTGTTGAAGTTTGTAGAGCATTCAAAGGATCTTATTCAGAAACCATCCAAATTTGATTATGACCAATGGTGTGATGGAGGTTTAGCGAATGCACAGTTTAAAAGCTAACAAGTTTGTCAACAGGACATTTTTTGCTACGTTCCGTTTTGCGGTGGCTTCGCCACTTTACCGCAAAACTCCACTACACAAAAAATGCCTGTTATAAAGGCGTTAGCTGTCCACTACATTGCATCGCATAGAATATGGATATTAAAGAAAAATTAGCGCTACTAGATGGTCGGGGCTCGGATGCAGAATACGATGCGGCTAAAGCCCTGAGTGTTCTGGGCTTGGAATTTCCAAAACTGCTCCTAGCCAAATATCGAAATTCGAAAAAATGGGGTGAGCGCTTGTCCTGTGTTTATCATGTGTCCAAGTATGCACTTGCTAGCGAGGATGCTTATGAACTTGCTATTGAGGCGCTTGCGGATAAGTCTAAAAAAGTCAGGTATCAAGCTTGTTTGCTTCTTGCCGTCGCTCAAAGGTCTACGGCATTAGAGCCCCTGGCAACTTTACTAAGTGAACGTGAATCCTCAGAAGACGCTAAAGCAGCCATAGATGCAATTAAACACAGAGATCATAATTACTTTGCTGATCGTGATCATTCAGGCATGGTAAAGCTCAATGTTCAACAATATCACAGCTAACAAGGCCCCTCTGGCGGCGTTATGCATCACCCTATTTATGACTCGCAAACCGATTTCAACAGATCCTATTGATCAATACATTTTCGTAAAAGGGACATCAGCAAGTTGGTTCTTTGTCTGCCTACTTTTTTATTTAATAGGGTTAGCAATATCAGAATCGAGTGCAATAAGCATCGTAATATCTTTTTTTGCTTTGATTATTTTGGTTATGTTGTTGTCTGGGCTTGAATCAGAAGTTGAAATCAAAATACTCGCCAAAAACATAAAGTGGTATAAGTATTACTCACTACTAACGTTGTCTGCCGGGGCTCTTGTAGGTTTAGTTTTACCATTTGATTTTGCTGATCCATTTGCTTGGTTAGTGCTGTTTTTATTAATACCAAACGGTATGATAATTTGGCCTTGGGTTACATTTTCCATTTACAAAAAAAACTACACTAGTCTATTTGGGATGTATGATGCATAACAAGCCAATGCAGGTAGGGACTTTTAACAGTTGGCTGAGTTCCGCTTCGCTGCACATTATAGCCAACTATTAAAAGCCCCTAAGCGGGGTGTTACATGGCCTGGAGTGCTCGACCCAATGCGCGTTGAACTAGCATTTTTTGACGGAGATACGTTACTGACGAGGGGGGAAATCCAGTGTGGCGTGGAGCCTGGCAAGTCATGCTTTCACAGTAAGCAGGGGCATACCTTTCTGGTGAGCCACCAGTTTGAAGAGCCGGCTTGTCCTGTAAAAATCGAATGTATCCTAAACAACATTGTAAAATACAGAGCCGCACTACGAGTCGGAGTCCACAACTCGGAAGACTGGGAGGTTGTCAGCTTGGGCAATATTCATGACTTGGGTTTCAAATGTTCGGAAACCATGTAACAAGTCAAGGCAGCAAGGGCGCTTCGCGCCAGGACCCGCTAACGCGGGCCCCTGCTTGAAGCGTTGGTATGACTCCCTTTGTCAACCCTGAACGAGCGCTTCCCTGACACTCTTTCAGTCAATAATTAGTTGTATTTCTCACTCAAAATATTCGATTCAAACTGACGTAGCAGCTTTTTAACACTCACTTTGGAAGAGGGGATACGGCCATAGTGAACCGGACTCGCCCCGCGTTGTTCTTCACAATACGCGACTACTTGGAATTCTTTGTGCGTATCCAATCCGATAATAATCATGCTATGTTTGTTCACGCTAGCCTCCAAATTGATTTAGTATTGAACAAACTAATTTATGGTTCCTGCCGGCGCTCCGGTGGCTTTCAGCTAACCCACGAATATGCGGAGGCTAGTATTTCACAGGGAGTCATTGTGCCTATATCTCAATAAGGAAGTTATGAGGCTAAGTCAACTACATATCCCGTCCGTGGTGGCTTCTATTTTGTTGGTAAGTTTATTAATTTCTTTCACATGGGAAAATGGTACGTCTTATGATGATGGTGGCTTAGGCACATTGGCTTTTATTGTATTGATACCGATTCAGTTAGTTGGAGATATGATAAATCTTCAACCACAACTAATCGGGTTTGTATCGGTTATATCCCTGTATTTTTTGGACTACTTTGTAGTAAAAAAGGGGAGTAAAAGTGAGATATAACAAATTAAATCATCGGAAAACCACTCGCAGATCTCGCGTTTTCCGCTGTTTAAAGCGTTATATTCAAAAAGGAATTTTATGAAATCTTTATTTTTTACACTATCTATCTTACTTATTGCAGGTTGCGCCAGTGTAGATGAAAACTTGGTATTAAATGGAAAGTCTGCTACTGCACTCGAAAACGATATAAACACAATCGTAGAATCTCTCCCAAACAGGAAAAAACGTGAGTTCATGTTTGCTCTGCTATCTATACAAATGGATGTAACTGAAAACCCATTGACTATTTTGGGGAATCCAGATGGCAATTTTGTAAATTACGAATTACTGTCCAAGCACTTAGATGGCCTAACTTACAAGCAGGTGCTGGAGCTTGCATCTAAATCGAAAACATCGATCGAAGTCTTAACAGATTGAATATAACAACTCAATTAACTCTCTCACTTCGTTCGCTGGGGCGCAGACACGCAAGGCGGCTTCGCCACTATGCCCCACGTGTCTGCGCCCGTTGTTGAAAAGTTATGTTCCCGAGGTAGAGCGGTGACTTTGTCAAAGAAGAAAAGCCGACCAATTACTGTAGATGGAGAGTCTTACAGGTTTCAAATTTCCACATCTAAATTAGATGAGAATCATAATTTCTTTCTAAATTTGACTGTACTGAGAGATGTGGCTAATGGCAAAGCTATGCAGGTTAAAGGCCTAGTCACTCGAAATTTCTGGCTGGATATATCGGATTCTGAAAATTACGAAATAGATAATTATCCTGTAATCAGGCCTAGTCATGTTGCTACTATCGTACGTAAAGCAATAGCTGGTGGTTGGGATTCATCACCAAATGGCAATGCGTTAGTATTAGCAACAACAAACGATGATGTATTTAAGTCAGGAACATAACAAGGAATGCACCTGACCTCCGGCCATTGTCACCTTTTTTGCCAAACCCCGGCAAAAAAGTCGCTAATAGCCTTCGGCGGGTGATGGCTGCGTTAGGCAAAAATGTATAGAGTTCTGATACTTTTTTTAGTAGTGGTAAATTTTGAGAGCTTGGCGTGCAGAGTTCCCAATAGCAGTCTCGCACTTAATCACCTTATTAAAGTTAGTTTTGGAAAATCGAGAGAAGATTTTACGGTTGAACTTCCCATTCAGGTCGGAAACTTCGGGAGGCCGACTGCTTATTTGAAATATAGACCTGAAAAATTGGAGATGGATGGATCTCAATTTACCTCGGTTATCGATCTCAGCGAGATGTATGAAAAACTATTGGGCAGTTTTACTGTCCCGGATCGAGTTTCATTTGTTCCGTATTTGGAAGTTTATTGGCCATCCCCAGCGAGTGAAGGCTGTGGAGCAGTAGGTTACGTCAATATAAGGAAATTACCTTAGTATGCCTAACAAGTTGCGTCAGTTAGCCTTGAGCAACGCGGTTGGAACAAATACTCGGTGGGCTCGCATTTGCCACTTCGCAAAGCGTCGATATCCGCTTCAGTAAAATTACTAGCTCTACAGTGAACTTAGTGGACTATTTCAAAACGTCCGCGTACGACCAAAAGCACAAGCCACAGCTTGAGTTGATCTCTACATCTACCTTCTGCTAGTTCGAGTCGGCAGCAGTTCACATAAAGCCATTTATCAATAACGCCTGACTTCGGTTATACTCCCGTTTCTTTTTCATTCTCTGCGGGTACCGCGACAGTCAGGACAGGTAATAATGAGTTCAGATCAGGCGAAACGTCTTAATAAATACATTAGTGACACGGGCTTTTGCTCGCGCAGAGAAGCCGACAAGCTGATAGAACAAAAGCGGGTCACGATTAACGACAAGCAACCTGAACTAGGCACCAAAGTGAACCCCGGCGACAAGGTAAAAGTTGACGGCAAAGTCATTGGCGCGGTTGCACAAGACAAGTCTGATCGGGTGTACATTGTGTATAACAAACCCATCGGTATTACCTGCACTACGGAGCGCCATGTGAAAGGTAATATCATTGATGCCATTAATCACAAAGAGCGCATCTTTCCTATTGGCCGCCTGGACAAACCCTCGGAAGGCCTCATTCTGCTCACCAGCGACGGCGACATCGTGAATAAAATTTTGCGCGCTGAAAATGCCCACGACAAGGAATACGAAGTTACCGTTAATCAACCCATCAGCCCGCGCTTTTTGCAAAAAATGGCAAAAGGGGTGCCCATTTTAGGCACGGTAACCAAACCCTGTACCTTAAAGCCCAAAGGCAAATTTGGTTTTAATATTATTCTTACTCAGGGGTTGAATCGCCAGATCCGCCGAATGTGTGAGTTTTTAGGCTACGAAGTCACTAAGCTGAAGCGCACTCGCATAATGCACATTACGTTAGGCAATTTACGTCCTGGTCAGTGGCGCAACCTCACGGAGCAGGAGCTAAATGCGTTGAATGCTGCCGTTCGGCATTCCAGTAAAACCGCGGTTGAGTAATGCCTTAGCCGCACCAGCCATGTTTCTGCCCGTTGATCAGGAAATGTCATGACCGGTGAATTAGCCGCCATTACCACAGCATTGTGTTGGGCCATTGCTGCCAGGTTGTTTCGATTATTAGGCCGCTCATTCTCGCCATTAGCGATGAATTTCTGGAAGGGCTTTATTGCCATTGTTGTGCTGAGTGCTATTACTCATTTTTTGTTGCCATCGGTGAATTTACCGTTGTCAGTTTGGGGATGGTTATTGCTAAGCGGGGCCATTGGTATTGGCCTGGGCGATACGTTTTTCTTTCAGGCACTGAATAAAATTGGCGATGCGCAAACGATGCTGGTGGCGGAAACCCTGGCGCCTATATTTACCGCCTTGCTAGCGATGGCCTGGATTGGCGAATGGTTAAGCTGGCAACAGTGGTTGGGTATTGCAATGGTGATCCTGTCGGTAGACATGATTGTTAAATTACAAAAGCGTGCTTCTCTGGCACTCTTTTCCGTGTCTGGATATGTGTTGGCTGCGCTTGCTGCGCTGTGTCAGGCCGTTGGAGCGGTAATCAGCAGGGACATGTTGGTAAGTGTGGAGCTGGATGCCTTTCACGCCAGTCAAATACGCCTGTTCGGTGGCATCGCCATTATTACGGTACTGATGTTGGTTTTTAAGCAGCGCTGGTTGCCACATACGCCAAATCGTCTGCGCACCTGGATGCTATTCGGGTTAACCGCCCTGGTTGGCACCGTGCTGGCAATTTACCTGCAAATGGTGGCGTTTTCGGCTACCAAAGCCGCGGTGGTACAAACCTTATTTGCCAGTAGCGTGGTGCTGTCGCTAGGCATTGCCTGGGCAACCGGTGAACGGGTTGGCCGCCCTACGTTTATCTGGTCGCTGGTTGCGCTCACTGGCGTAGCTATTTTAGTGTGGTTAGCGTAAATTCTAAGCAACTGTGACTTGCTGAGGGTAAATAAATGGACGTAACCAATTTGTGGGCATTTGTGCTGTCGTGCCTGTTGCTGAATATCCTGCCAGGACCTGATTCTCTATATATTATTGCGCGCGCAGCAAGTCAGGGCGCAAAAGCCGGTATTGTGGCTACGCTGGGTATAATTAGTGGTGTGAGTGTACATATTCTTGGCGCAGCCGTGGGATTAGGGGCGTTACTTGCCACTTCTGCCTGGGCATTTACTGCCGTGAAGCTGGCGGGTTGTTTGTATTTATTATATCTGGGCATCAGCTTACTGATTGCAAAGCGAGATAATATCGACACAGTAGAAAAGCCCCATGTGAAGCCCGCCAGTTTTCGACGAATCTATACCGGCGGTGTTCTTACCAACGTACTAAACCCAAAAGTGGCATTGTTCTTCCTGGCCTTCGTGCCGCAGTTTATTCCGGCCGATGTAGTAAATAAAACGCAGGCGTTCATATCGCTGGGTGGCATATTTGTTTTTACCGGTACCCTTTGGTGCATTTTGCTGGCGCTGGCTACGGCCTTCATGCGAACTAAACTGGGTGGCGTAAAAGGATTAGGTTTCTGGTTAAACAAAGCGGCAGGCGGGTTATTTGTGTATTTTGGTGTGAAGCTTGGATTAGCAAGCGCTTAAAGGCCTGAGTTTGCCGTTAACCACTACCATTCGCATGGCTTTTTGACCTGCCTGGCAACGATTTTCGCGATTGCAGACGGTTTTACGCGTTATCACCGAATAATTCTTGTGCGGCCAGATATTCACCTATATAATGCGCGCCCTTACAGCCAACTAAATCAAGTTCCTTGTCTCCATGCAGCCGGCTGTTCTGTCGAGACTACAACCGTAAGGAGCGTTTAATGCGTCATTACGAAATCGTATTTATGGTTCACCCTGACCAGAGTGAACAAGTACCTGGTATGATCGAGCGTTATACCACTATCCTGAAGCAAGAAGGTGGAAAAATCCATCGTCTGGAAGATTGGGGCCGTCGTCAACTGGCTTACCCAATTGAAAAGCTGCACAAAGCACACTACGTTCTGATCAACGCTGAAGCTACTGCTGAAGCTGTTGCTGAGCTGGAAACTGCTTTCCGTTTCAACGATGTTATCCTGCGTAACATGGTTATGCGTACCAAAGGTGCCGTAACTGAAGCTTCTCCTATGATGAAGGAAGAGCGTCGTGAACGTCGTGAAGATTCTGCACCTCGTGGCGAGCGCGCAGATCGTTCAGAAACCACAGCAAGCGAAGAATAAGGGGAATTAACAATGGCTCGTTTTTTTAGACGTCGTAAATTCTGCCGTTTCTCTGCAGAAGGTGTTGTTGAGATTGATTACAAAGATATCGCTACGTTGAGAAACTACATCACCGAAAGCGGTAAAATTGTACCTAGCCGTATTACCGGCACCAGCGCTAAATATCAGCGCCAACTGTCTAGTGCGATCAAGCGTGCGCGTTTCTTAGCGTTGCTTCCGTACACTGACTCACACAAGTAATTTGGCGAAGAATAAGGGGTAGCATCGATGGAAATCATTCTACTGGATAAAGTCGCCAATTTAGGCGGTTTGGGTGACACTGTCACTGTTAAGTCTGGCTTTGCACGTAACTTCCTTTTCCCACAGGGTAAAGCAGTTCCTGCAACTAAAGCTAACGTTGAAAAATTTGAACAGCGTCGTGCTGAGCTGGAAGCGAAAATTGCTGAGCAATTGGCTGCTGCCGAAGCGCGTGCTGCTAAAATTGCTGAACTGGGCGAAGTTACTATTGCTGCACCAGCTGGTGAAGAAGGTAAACTGTTCGGTTCTGTTGGTACTCGTGACATCGCAGAAGCAATCACTGCTGCTGGCGTAGCGGTAACTAAGGCAGAAGTTAAGCTGCCTACAGGTACACTGCGTGAAACTGGTGAATACGACATCGACGTGCAATTGCACTCAGAAGTAATGGCAACTGCTAAAGTTGTAATTATCGCTGAAGCTTAATTGCTAAACGATTCGAAAAAACCGCGCTCAGGCGCGGTTTTTTTATGCGTATTAAAAAAGTAGGGCTGGCTGTAGGCATTATTCACGCAACCTGATTTCTACGCTGAAATTACGCTGTATTGCTCTATTAAATATACCAAGCTGGTAATTCAATTATGTTACCTCCTGCCTAACTTCCGAGGCCCAAACTTTCGCCTTGCTTTAAGTGAATCCGGTGATTCGTTTAGCATCTCGGTTACTTTACTGGCAAGTGCCTGCTGGTTGGCTGCTAGTTGTGTTGTATCTGTTGGGTCGGTAACCGCGTGCTGCAGAGCCGATTCTACTGCCGTGTTAATTTGTGCCGCTCGGCGCTTGTCAAAGTCACTCTCTTTTGCGGCACTGTCGCCAATCAGGCGATCAGGTTCATCGTTATCTATTTCCAGTTTTCTGAATTCGGCTTTGGTTTCAATTAACGCTTTAACCGCTTGCGCCTGGGTTTCACTAAACCGGAATTGCTGGCTTTTTAGCTGCATTCTGCCACCAAAGTAAAAGGCTATGATTACACTTAACAGTGTCCAGTAACCATCTGGGATGGCACTAATGGCAAGGGTAATTTCTGCCAGATGTTTTGGTGAAATGTAAGCCACCACAAAGATAAACAGGATCAGCGATACAATCATTGGCCGTATTAAGCGGTTAAATCCGTCTGCCAGTGAATCTACCCAGTTGCGATTTTCCAGTTTGTTAAATTCGGCCTGATACGCCCGTAGCAGTGCCATTTGTTCATCGGCAGAACGCTGTGCCTCTTTTTCTTTATTGGTAGTGAATACTCCCGCCACGGTTTCTACGCCTTTATACCAATTCGCATAGAAGTTTGCCCTCTCAGAGTGATCCCTGAGGGCTAGTCGAAAACGACTTAGATCACGACGCGTTCTCTGAGGCATAGTCATTCTATGTCCAGAGGACGCAACACAGATGTAAGTCGTTTTGGCCACTCCCTTCGGGCAGTACTGGCAGGCTTTTTAGCGTTGTTACGCTTGCTTGATTTGGAACCACCAAACCTGTGCAATCAAGCCTAGCTAAAAAGCCTGCCAGTGCTGCTGAGTGAGCAAACTTCTATGCGAATTGGTATTAGATACCGACGATGCAATCGCCGATACGGGATTGTCTAATAGTTTGCTCATGAGAGTATCCTTACGCTATTGCTTCAGTGGGCAGGAAACTGCGGGCGCGGGCTAGCCATCCATTCAGAAAGACTTGCTGGGATTCATCGTTAGTGGCAATTTCCACATAAAACATCTGGCGTTCTTCTACCAGGGCAACCAGCATCCAGTCTTTGAGTGCTTCCAGGCACGCAAATGCCTGTGCTTTGGTTTTCGGACCCATTAGCCCGTCCACGGTGAGGGGGCCAAAACCGGCATCATTGCACACTTCCTGTAAAAACTTGATCGCACGGCGTGGGCCGTGATTTACCGCTGAGTCGAACAAAAATGGCTGCAAGGGTTCCGGGAGCTTGTCGATTCGGGGCTTACGATAGTAATTGAGTTCATAGATATCACGCGCGGTTTCTATGTCCATGGCTTTCACCATTTCGGCGGTAACTACCACTTCCAGATAACGCGACAATGTTTTTTGCGTGATGCCAAAATTGGTGGGGCCACCGCGATCTGCGGGATGATTAACGTAGCCACCTTCTTTTGCCAGGATGGCATCGATCATTGCTTTTACGTCCATGTGTGATTGTCCTTATGCTGTAGTTGCTGTTCAAATAATAGACAATAAAAGCGCGTGCGTGAAGGATTAAGCCCTGCTAATGTTGTGGCGGGTAGTTGAACAGAGCTGGAAAATGCACAATAAACAACGTCGACACTGGGCGACACGGATAGTACTGATGGTGTTGGTTACAGGGCTTAGCGCATGCGGTGGTTCGTCAGGTGGTACTGCTGGCGGAGAACCCATACCGCCTTTTACGCAGCCGCAATCGGGGCCGTCGCCACTCGACCCCAATACGATCAGTGTTTTAATGATGGGTAACAGTCACACTGCCTCGGTTAACCTGCCCGATACACTGGCAATGGTATTACAAGCATTAGTGCCTGAAAAAACGATTCGTGTAGAGCGGATCCAGCAAATTGCGTTTCTATATCAGCATACCCAATCAAGTGAGGTGTTATCCGCTATCGACTCGCAAACCTGGAGCCATATTGTATTGCAGGCGCAGCGCGTTTCGGTATCACATACGCAGGTTTACTCTACTGAGGGAGCTGAGGCACTTATTCGAAGAGCGTATTCAAATTACGCGCAACCGGTATTATTTCCGGAGTGGGGCATTCAAAGCGATCCCTCTGATGGTCAGTATATTCATAATATTCATAAAGGCATTGCCGAAAAAAGTGGTGCTTGTGTGGCACCTGTGGGTCTTGCCTGGGACTGGGCCATTGGGGTGGACCCAGGCATCTCACTGTATGCTCCCGACGGGAATCACGCGAATGTAACCGGTACATTGCTTGCCGCGTTTGTGCTGGCGGAATCCATTACCGGCGAATCGGTAGATTTGCTTTCCACTTTTCATACCCTTGATGTA
The DNA here is from genome assembly GCF_006494365.1 of Aestuariibacter sp. GS-14. Lineage (GTDB taxonomy): Bacteria > Pseudomonadota > Gammaproteobacteria > Enterobacterales > Alteromonadaceae > Alteromonas > Alteromonas mangrovi. Next base: position 95,948 of record NZ_VHIP01000016.1, on the reverse strand, counting down.
CCGGCAAATGTACAGGCGTTGTTGAAACAAGCGGCCAGTGAGACAGTGGCGCAATACCCGCCGTGCGACTATTAGGGCGAAGCGGCAAAGCGACTCTGTTTAGCCGCTTTGAACACTGTGGGCAAAGGAAACGCCGACAGCGAAGAGGTTGATTTGGCTTTGCCTTTTGCGCCTCGCCGCGTGTATGCGTAAGTGGAGAGGTGTCGATTGCCTTGTAGCACCCTTACACGCTCGCGTTGATAGTAAGGTACCTCTTCCCAGTTATCGCAATGCTGCAATTGTTGAACAGACAGCCAGATGACCTTGCCTCGCACCACAGCGCCGGGTTTGGGAGTGATAAACCAATAGCCGTCGTGACTCATCAAGCGTTGCCAGCCATACAATTTGGCTGAACAACCACGTACTCGCTGTCCGAACAGGATGCGTTGTAATGTCGGTATCTGCAGGGTGCCATAGCAAAATACCGGCACCTTGTTGCAGGGTAATTTAGCCAGCGGCTTTAGCAGCAGCCTTTTCACATTTACCCCGCCATTCGTCATCCAATACCGGAATACTTACCAATTTGGCAGCATTGCCAAAATATTCAGGGTTATACACCGTGCGCATTAACTCGCCAACACTTACCGTGTTGGCGGCACGTTCAATTAACGCCACCGTATCGCCAACGTTGATTACGCCGGTTTGTTTTACCCGGTAGTACCAACCCGTTACGCCCTTATTACCAACAAATTGATCGAGGTTAGGCGTGTCGAAACGGTGGTTTATTTTGTTGCAGGGCGCACGCGGTGCACCCACCTGAACAATCACTTCACCTATGGCGTAAACATCGCCAATAAACACATTTTCGTCGGTCATGCCATCTATTGAAATATTTTCACCAATACTGCCAGGCAGCAGTTTGTTGGCAAGTGCCGGGAAGTGAGCTTCAATGGTGTTATAGCTGCTAAGGCTAAACTGATGAAGTACTTTTTCCGGGCCGCCATGCAAACGCAGGTTCGCTTGCTGGTCTTCGTCGGTGCGATCAATATGCACCGTGAGTTGGTTTACCGGCTGTTTGCATATAGCCGATAGTGCCTTTCGGGGGCCTAGTGGAGCAGGTTGCCCCGCATACAACGCAGAAACAATCACAGCAGCATCCTTAAAGTAATGTTAGGTATATCTGGCGACAAAAAGCTTTACGGTTTCGTCGACTATGTAATCACAATTCAAATCATCACGCTCCACAATACCATACAGTAACGGGTAAAAAATTAACGATTTGAGCTGATAAACAAACTGTTTTGCTGCAAGTTGGATATCCTGAATATTAACCACGCCGGCATGGCTGGCCGCAGTTAAAAAATTATCGAGATAGCGCAAACAGCCGACCGACTGCCCGTTAAGGGATTTGGCCAATTCCGGGTCCTGTAGCATTTGCATAAACGCCACTCGTGCCATAGCAATATAGGCAGGGGAAGTAAGCAGTGCTATTTCACTACCGGCGATGGCCTTTAACTGCAAATCCAAAGGTTGGCTGGCATCAAACGCAATTTGCTCTCCCTGGTCGACTTTAGCAAACATAGATTCCAACACCGCCTGAAACAAGGCCGTTTTGGTGGCGAAGTGATTGTAAACCGTACGCTTTGACACCTTTGCCTCCGTTGCCACAACATCCATACTGGTGGCCTCCAATCCGTTGCTGGCAAATAAACGTGCTGCGGTTTCAACAATTTGTAATCGCTTTTTTTCCGAGAGCTTCATGTCACTGTATTTTTTGTTATTCATCGCTACTAAACAACAGGCATCATAGCCCAATGACATAAAAAGTTACACTATTGAGTTTACTTTTTGTACTTTAAAAGTAAACTACACAGTGTAGTTTACTAAAGAGTCTGAAATGAAGTATTTAGGTATTGCCCTTTCCCTTATTGTGCTGACTGGAGCTGGATTGATGATCAAGAGTTTAAATGCAGAAGTGATAGCCGATCTCTCTGGGTCGACGCATTATCACAATGGCAAATTTGTGAATGACGCGCCTACTTCGCCGAATAGTCTGTCGAAGACGCTTAAGATTATGTGGCGGTTTATTACAGAGAAGCGCGTAGATACCGAGCCAAACCTACCGTTACCGATGAAATACCTCACTGCCGGGGCGATAGCAGAGATACCAAGCCAGGGGATACATCTGGTGAAATTAGGTCACTCTTCTTTTTTAATGAAAGTAGAAGGAGAGTACTGGTTGCTCGATCCGGTTTTCTCAGAGCGCGCCTCGCCTTTTCGTTTTTTGGGGCCGAAACGGTTTCAGGATACCCCCATCAGTCTGGAAGACCTACCTCCTATCGATCGCGTGCTGATTTCGCACAATCACTATGATCATCTGGATAAGCAAACCATTACCTTGTTGAAATCAAAAGTCGCAAACTTCTACGTACCGTTAGGCGTAGAAGGCGATCTGCAACGCTTTGGTATCCAAGCTGAAAAAATCCATAGCTTTGACTGGTGGCAGTCGCGTTCGTTTAACAATACCACCATTGCGTTTACGCCCACTCAACACTTCTCTGGGCGAGGGCTAGGGGACGCCAATGCAACCTTGTGGGGGTCGTGGGTTATCAAAACACCTGCTCAGAGTGTATATTTCAGCGGTGATTCGGGCTACTTCGATGGATTTAAAACTATCGGCGACAAATATGGCCCATTTGATCTCACCCTTATCGAGACCGGTGCATACGATAAAGACTGGCAGGATATTCATATGACGCCCGAGCAAAGTGTACAGGCACATTCAGATTTAAAGGGAAAAGTGATGATGCCAATTCACAACGGCACCTTCGATCTTGCCTTTCACGCCTGGTATGAACCGCTCGACAGAGTCAGTCACGCTGCGGCTGAAAAAGGCGTATCGCTTACTACACCTATAGTGGGTGAGGTCGTGACAGTAGGAAGTGACTATCCCGAATCGCCCTGGTGGACTTCGCTAAAATAGACAACACAAGGGCAGCCAGCGAGTTGCCCTTTTCTTATCATGCCTTGTTTTCTAACACCTGCTTCCTATTTCCAAACGACATGCTGTCATTACTATTTAATTCAAAGCATTACGGGTTATGATGGTTTTGTGTTTTTTTTTAATTTTTTTCATGTCCTTTAAACCTTCGCTAAAAGCGTTGCGACTAATGCCCTGTAACAACAAAAAATAACGAAAGAGAGCCCAATGACATGACAGTCGGCCAGGGAAATGTAGTGGATGCTACCGATGCATTTGCTCAACAACAATTACAGCAGCACTTGCAGGCAGCCATACAGGGAAATGTGCAGGCGTATCAGCACATTTATCAAAAGTATGTGGGTCAGGTATACGCATTGAGTTTACGTCTTACCGGCGATGCGGCACTGGCAGAAGATGCTACCCAGGAAGTGTTTGTGCAGGTATGGCAAAAACTGGAAAACTTTTCGCACAAAAGCCAGTTTTCTACCTGGCTGCACAGCGTAACGGCTAACGTAACGATATCTTACATGCGCAAGCAACGGGGTTGGTTTCACCGTATGTTTGGCCTGGAAAGTGCCAACGAACAACAGATTACAGCGAGCGAGTCGTTAGACTTATCGCAACTCGATAAATGTATTTTGAAATTGCCCGAGCGGGCCCGGCAGGTGTTTGTGCTGCACGCTATCGAAGGCTACCGGCACGAAGACATTGCCGACATGCTGAATATGGCAGCAGGCACCAGTAAAGCGCAGTTTCATCGGGCAAGACAGTTATTACAGGAGTGGTTAGGTGATGACGACCAATAAATCACAAGACAGCTTACAACAACAGCTACAGTCGCTCCCCAACAGCGTACAGCCAAATCGCGACTTATGGCAGGGGATTGAACTGGCGATTACTGAACAACCGTCAATCGCAGGTAAATCAAAGCCCCGGTCCTGGATGTATGGTGCAGTAGCAGCCAGTATTTTAGTCCCTGCTGTGGCTGTGTGGCTCAGTATGTCGGATTTATCTGGCCCCGCGGTAACGGGCCTGGATAGCGCGGCAGTAATAGCGCAACTGAGTGAACAATACGAGAGTCAGAAATCGTCATTGCTGGTGACTTACCAGGATAAACCCGCACTAACGGATAACTGGCAGGCTCAGTTAACCGAGCTGGAAGACGCAGCAGCAGCCATTAAATCGGCGCTGAAGCACGACCCGAACAACGTAGCACTGCTTCGCATGCTACAAACTGTGTATCAACAACAAATTGACCTGATTGAGCGAGTGCACGCGCCCAAATGGCAACAAATTTAAATGTGAGGAACGATCATGAATATTACGTTTAATACCTCTTTGCTACGCCGTATAGGTGTAGGTGCAATCGTACTGGCATCATCAGGTATGGCCTCGGCACAACAAACAATCGATCAGACACTGGATACCAACAGTTCGCCAACGGTTGAAATGGAGCATGTGTACGGCAAAGCTGAAATTAAAACCTGGGACAAAAATCAGGTGAGCATCAGCGGTAAACTGGGCTCGCTAACCGAAGAGTTTACCTTTGAAACCAGGGGCAATACGGTGGTGATTGATGTAGAAGTGAAGAACAACCACTATCGCTGGGAAGACAAAGAGGACGCCAAGGATGACCTGGTCGTATATGTGCCGGTAAACAGTAAAGTGTCGTATGAAACCGTTAACGCCAATGTAAAAGTAAGTGGAGTACAAGGCGGAACGTCAGTCGAAGTGGTGAACGGCAATATCTTTCTGGAAGACGTTGCCCGCCGGGTCATTGTGGAGTCGGTGAATGGTAACATTGAGTTGGTAAAGGTATCGGGTAGCGTTGAAATTGAGTCGGTTAACGGCGATATGGAAGTACAGCACGTAAGCGAAGACAGCTTAACGGTGACTAGCGTAAATGGCGAAATCGACCTGCAAAGTAACAGTAAAGTGATTTCACTGGAAACCGTGAATGGTAATTCCAAGCTGATGCTAGGCAATGTGAGCGAACTGAATATGACGTCGGTAAACGGGAATGCCAAAGTAGACATGAAACTTGCCAAAGGCGGCGAAGTGGAAGTGGATTCAGTAGGCGGGCGTATTGAGCTTTCATTCCAGCCTGACGTGTCGGCCCGTTTCGAGGTAGAAGCACACGCCGGCGGGAAGATCATCAATAACCTGAATGACACCGAAGTGAAAAAGTCGAAATACGGCCCAGGCCGCTGGATTGATTTCACCATGGGTAGCGGTGAAGGTAAGGTGAGAGTGTCTACCGTAAATGGCCGCATCACGCTGGATAAGTAAACCTACATTGCCTTTTTCATTCATCCCTGACTCGCCAAGCGATGTCAGGGATTTTCCTAAAAAAGCAGGCGCACTGCAAAAAACTAATTCCGTTATCACTGAATCGCAAAGCGATGTCAGGGATCTCCCTAAAAAGGCTGGCTCACTATAAATAACCTAATTCCGTCATCCCTGAATCGCAAAGCGATATCAGGGATCTCCCTAAAATGGCTGGCTAACTAAAATGAACCACTGTCGGTCATCCCTGAATCGGGAAGCGATATCAGGGATCTGCCTATAACCACAGCGTTTCGGAACGTTGTTGTTGGAATTTGTTAGTGAATAGTTACAGATTAAATTACAAGTAGTTTTCTATCTGTGGATTGAAGCGCTTCTTTCAAAAAATAAAATGGGTACGGTGGGAAGCGTTAGTGTTTTATAATGGCTAATTTTCAAATTTATGTTTTGTAAGTATTTTTTATGTTTTTCTGAGTGTGATTGCGAATGTTTTTGGTCAAGGCTGAAGTTAAAACTCCAATCATTTTTCAAAAAAATGATTAGTATTCGCTAGTTTTTTTGGGTTTTTTGTAATGATTGTTGTATGTTTTCATGTAGAATTACATTTTTATTCGTACCCTTAATCTTAAACAAAACGCGGTGAATACTTATGTCACAACAAGATAGCAGTGCTCTGAACACTTCATATGATGATAACGCAGTACAGGATCGTTCGATTGTTGAGGAATTAGCCGATGCAAAGCAAGAAATTCGCGATCTTAAAATGAAGATCATGTGGATGGAACGTCACTACGAATAATGCGCTTTTGCTGGCTTGTTTCGGCAAATAATTAACCTACAACGCAGTGACGTTTAAACAGACAACCTGTTTTCGTTTTGTACTGAATCGTTAACAATACGGTTTGTTGTATGTGAGTGCCGCTCTGTACCTTCGGTAACTCTTGTCTCTCGCCGTTAAAGCGAGAGTATTGGTTACGCAAACACCGAATTAAAAACAGATGAACCTGGTGCACTTATCGCGGAATGCTCCCGGTAGTTGTACCAGGTTTTGTTAGCAACTGCGCCTTAATATTGTCATGCTATTCGGGATGGGGTTCCTCAACCTGTCTATCACCTTCTGAACACACTATCCACCGTAAAATCAATAAGCCAGATGAACCTGGATCATTATTGGGGTAAGACTAAAAGTCCATCAACAGCGCTGGTAAAGCAGGCTGCGCTATTTTACTAACACAAACTTCTGTACCCGTCGCCCAGTGGACACTTCCGACGTATACAAGTTGCCCTGGCTATCGCTAACGACACTGTGAAGCCAGGTAAATTGCCCAGCGTAACGGCCATTACGGCCAATGCTGCCCAGTACTTCGTAAGTGTCGTGCCACAAAACCCAAATGCGGCCATTCATCATATCTGCAACATACAGGTATTTATTGTCAGGCGAAAAAGCTACATCGGTGGCGGTGCCCAGGCCCATGGTTTCGCCCGAAATCACTAGGTCGCGAACAAAGGTCAGGTCGCCATTATTGTCGTCTTTAAATATTTGCAGGCGATTGTTACGACGGTCGCAAACGTATATTCGACCATCGGGAGACTTGGTTACACAATGTACTATGTCGCCAAAGTTCGGAGCGGCCAAATTAATGTCTTCAGCACCTGCCGTTGCTTGTGACACATCAAAGTCGCCATCGCGCGTACCGCCACCCGGTGCGGTGCCATAAGCTCCCCACAATCTGGAGAATTCATTGCTGTGGGTATCGAAGCCGATGATACGTTTGTTGATGTAGCCATCGGCGATGATCACTTCACCGGTGTGGGTATCGTGGTGAATGTCTGCCGGGTTGCCTAATGCCGACTCACTCACATTGCCATCAGTACGCTCCCGCTCGCCAAACTGACGAATGAACTTCCCGTCTGACGTAAAGTTTAATACCACGTGATCGCCTTTGCCGTTACCTCCCACCCAAACGGTATTGTGATCATCCACGTACAATCCGTGCACTGTTTGTGGCCATTGATTAACGCCATTTATCGACGGAGCGATAGATTCTCCTCCCCAGCTCTTGAGCACGTTGCCTTGAGGGGAGAGCTGCAAAACATGTGGCGCCGCTTCACAGCACAAACCGGTTTTGGGCGATTGCTCTAAGGCCAGATCCAGTTGGCTTAACGAATTGGGGCGATGCAAAAGCCACACGTTGTCTTGTTTATCTACGGCTAATCCGGGTACCTGTCCAATCAACCAGGTGTCGGGCAAGGTCGGCCAGGCCGCATCTACTTTAAAAGCAGGCATAGGGCGTGATGCACCCGGTTCGGGGTAACTTTCTATGTCTACCAGTGAGGCGGCTTGAGTGCACAACGCTGCACTGCTGGTTATGGCAACGGCCATGAGTTGGTTCATTTTACGTTTTATCGGCGTGCTAAAAGCATCGAATATTGCTGTCATAAGGGCTCCGATAGGTTATTCGCTGATGATGGTGGCGATACGTGATTGCTTTTTATTCGGATTATTATGCTGGCAGTATTATCGATGTGTTCAAGCTAATTAGAGACGGGTAACGTAAAGATACGGTCAATGCATTGATTACATCCCGATGCTGCATTGTGGTTCGAAATATCGCATAATACCGATTTGGTGCATTAATCAGGTAGTCAGGTAGCGTGAAAGCCGTTTCTTCCAGTTCCGACAAAAGCGTTGAAAAGCTTAAAATCCCACCGCACAGCATTGAAGCTGAACAGGCGGTATTGGGAAGTATGCTTATCGACCCGGAAACCTGGGACAAAGTAACGGAACTGGTAACCGACACCGAGTTTTATAACCGCTCACACCAAATCATTTTTAAAGCGATTTTGGGCTTGCTGGCCAACAACAACCCGGTAGATTTGATCACCGTGTCTGAGGCGCTGGAAAAAAATGATCAACTCGACGATGCCGGCGGCTTCGCTTACTTGGGTGAACTTGCCCGCAACACTCCCAGCTCAGCAAACGTTACCGCTTATGCCAAAATTATTCGTGAACGTGCAATTACCCGCGAATTAATTGGTGTAGCGAATGAAATTGCCGAGGTAGGTTATAACCCGGAAGGGCGCAACAGTGCAGATATTCTGGATATGGCCGAGAGCAAGGTGTTTGAAATTGCCGAACGCCGAACCGGTGAATCAGAAGGTCCGCAAAGCATAGAATCGGTGCTGGGGAAAACCATTGACCGGCTAGAAGCACTGATCAAAACCGATAAAGAAGTGACTGGTGTTACAACCGGATTTCAGGATTTAGATAAGAAAACCAGCGGTTTACAGGGTTCTGACCTCATTATTGTGGCGGCACGTCCGTCAATGGGTAAAACCACGTTTGCAATGAACCTGTGTGAAAACGCCATGTTGGCAGAAGATAAGCCGGTATTGGTGTTCAGTTTGGAGATGCCCTCTGAACAGATCATGATGCGTATGCTGGCATCGCTTAGCCGGGTGGATCAAACCAAAATTCGTACTGCCCGATTAGACGACGAAGACTGGGCGCGTATTTCAAATACCATGGCGATGCTCAAAGAGAAAGACAATCTGTACGTAGATGACTCTTCCGGTCTGACACCTATGGATGTGCGGAGCCGGGCGCGTAAACTCGCTCGTGAGCGCGGTGGTCTAAGTATGATCATGGTGGATTACTTGCAATTAATGCGTGTTCCATCGCTGTCTGACAATCGTACGTTGGAAATTGCGGAAATTTCACGCTCACTGAAAGCGTTGGCAAAAGAACTGAATATACCGGTGGTTGCACTATCGCAGCTAAACCGGAGTCTTGAACAACGGGCAGACAAACGCCCCGTTAACTCCGACTTGCGTGAATCAGGCTCTATCGAGCAGGATGCCGACTTGATCATGTTTATTTACCGTGATGAGGTATATCACGAGAACAGCGAATATAAAGGCATCGCCGAAATCATTATTGGTAAGCAACGTAACGGTCCAATTGGTACCTGCCGTTTAACCTTCCAGGGGCAGTTTTCGAGGTTCGATAATTACGCAGGCCCGGCGTTTGATGATGAGTATTAAACCGCCTGAACAGTCGGTTTATTCCTAAACCTTAAACTGAGCCAATTCGGAGTCCAATTCATCGCTGCTTTTGTTCAGTTGTAAAACGTGATTCTGGGTTTGCTTTGCATCAGCGTTGGACTGTTGAGCGAGATCAGCGATCGATTGTACCTTCAAAGACACGTCTGAAATTGTAATGGTTTGCTGCTCTGTAGCGGCGGATATCTGATTGATCATCATGGTGAGATCGTCCATTTGCGCACGAATTTCCGTTAGTGACTCACCTGCTTCTCCCGAACGTATCTTGCCTTTGCTCACTTCATCTACACAACTTTCCATAAGCTCGAAACAGCGCTGCGTTTGATCCTGAATGGCTTTAATGACTTCGCCAATTTCGCTGGTAGAAGAATCGGTTTTTTGCGCCAGAGTACGCACTTCGTCAGCGACCACGGCAAATCCTCGTCCTTGCTCGCCAGCACGTGCTGCTTCAATGGCGGCATTAAGAGCCAGCAAATTGGTTTGGGCAGAAATGGCCGTGATCACAGACACAATCTCACCAATTTTATCGGCCTGATCTTTCAGCGATGCGATGGATTCAGAGCTGGCACTTACCCTATCTGTAATAGCCTGCATACTGGAAATGGTATCCTGAACCCTGCGTTGCCCGCTTTGTGCCAACGTACTGGCTTTCTCAGCATTCTGCGCAGCGTTCACACAGTTGTTGGCAATTTCAGCTGATACCTGCGACATTTGTTCGCTGGCTACCGCCACTTCATCTGCCTGGGACGCAGTTTGCTGAGCGCTGGTGGTAATGGTTATTGCGCTTTTGCCGGTATCAGTTACCAATACCCGAATAGCACTCCCACTGTGTTTGATGCGTTTTATCATCACTTGTAAACGTTCTATAAATTCATCTACATAACTCGATAAATCGCCAATCTCATCATTTCGGTGAAGCGCAGTCCGCTTAGTTAGATCGCCATCGCCTGTGGCAATATTGTGAATGCGGTAAGCAATTGAGCGGATTGGTCTGACTACGGCTTTACGTGTCATGATGGTCAGTAAGCCTGCCATTGCCAAACCCGCAATAAATGCAATACTCATAAGCAGAAATACAAACGACACCGTTCCGGCACTTGCCTCAACCTGGCTTTCCACCATACTGTCGCCGGCTTCTTCTACTTCTTCGAGCATGGCAAGCAACGCTTTGGTTGTTGATTGATAGCGTTCGTTAGTTGTGGTGTATGTGATGTATTGCGAGATTAATCTGTCCCGTTGCTCATCAAAATCATTCATTAGCGTTTGCAGTGCCTGAGCCTGACTCATTCCCGGCACAATAGAGGAACGGCCGTTAAAGCTATTGGTGCCAAGCATACTGCCCATCGCGCCATGGGTGAAGTCGGCTGCCTCAGCAATTTCTGTGCGAATACTCTGGGCAGATTCACCACGCAGGAGTCTTTCTAAAAAATACAACTGCTGAAGTAACCCTATGGTGGTTTCCATGCCGCCATCGGCCGCTTCCCATTTTTCGCGAAGTCCGGTATCCCAACTGATGCGCGTACCAGGGTTATTTTCCAACTCTTCTACGGCGGCGTCGCCTTTTTCTTCCAATTCTTCCAGCAGTGCAACTAATTCAGCGGTAGTGTCCCGAAATGCGCTTAGCAGATTCGAAAATTCGGTATACTGGCTTTTTAGCGTATTGCCTTGTTGTTCCCATTCTTTGCGCTGTACCCGCAGTGCTTCAAGCTTGCGTGAATTTACAATGCCGGCGTTTTCCAGGCGCTGGTGCGCTTCAGACGCGGCATCCCGGGACGCGTTTAATTCGTTGTCATCAATCGGTTTGCCTGCCAGCATACGTTCGATCATGCGGATCTGTTGCTGTAGTTCTATGGTAGTTTCCATTGCGCCGTCGGCAGCATCCCAGGCCGGGCCTACCAGATATTCCAGTGTATTGCTGAGGCGGTTAATGCCATAAAAGGCGGTCGTAGCAATAAGTACAACGGTAAGTACCATCAAACTTAAACCCAATGTCGCTTTTTTGGATAGGGTCATCTCATTGCTCCTTAGAAGACAGACGCGTCTATGCGCAAGGTCAATACCCAGGCATTGTTAATGGTTGTGTCACCCGATGGATGTTGAATAATCTGAAGGTCGGGTTGCAGCGTAAAGTGCTCGCTGAAAGGAATTTGCCAGTAGATTTCCAGAGCAGTTTCCCATCCTGAATCCGGTAACAATTGTTCACTGAATCGAACCGCTGTAATGCCGATCCCGGCCTGATGACCATCGTTTGAAAAAACGTCTTCAAATGCCAGCCCGGTGCCCAGGTGAAGGTCAATTTCACTGACGTCTCCACTCGTGTATCCCGCTTGAATGAAGTGGCTTACCTTTGAGCTGTTTAGCCAGTTTAGTGTCGGCATGGCGTTGTCAAAAATGGCGTAAATACCATCACTATGCTCGGCCAGTAAGGTGTCTTCTTCAGAGACAACCGGGTTAGAGTCTCTCCAGTAGCCGGTTTTTATCTGTATGTCAGAGGTTAACTGAAACTGAAGTTCTGTGATGTAAAACTGTTCGTCGAAGTTTGTTGCAGACTCGGCCGCATAAACGCCACCCAGCCAGGTTATTGATTCGGTTATGGCCATACCACCGTTCAAACTTAGTGCTGGCGTGGGGTAGGTGGGCAGCATGAAAATGGTGGGGCTAAATCCCATTGATGAGTTAATAAAGCCCCCGCCGTGCTCTGTGAAGGCGAATTCACCGTTTGCGTCGTGCTTGCCAAGCCTAATAAATCCCGAGTCGGTGCTAAAGGCATAGTAAAGCTCGTAAATCCTCGCGAAATTGGCTTCGTCGATATTTGAGTATGCTTGCGCGTCACCCGTGTCAGCCGAACCATCTTTGCCTCGTTGAATTTGAATGCTGGCAAACAGGGTGTGGTTGTTCAGCGTTGCTTCAATACCGCTGTCTATGAGAATCCTACTGGTGAAACCTTCATCCAGACCGCCGCTGAATACCTGCGAGTTATCGTTAGTAAAGCCGCCATAACTGCTCCATTGAATGGCTTCGTCCCCCTTTACATATGAGCAAGGACTCACCAACAACAGACAGGCTATTAAATAACGGCTGTTTCCGAACAACATAGGCTTAGCCATACAAAGTTAAGACACCATTGAATGTAGTCAACAGATGGTATAAGCGCAAATGAGCGGAGCAAAAGGGAGTAGGAATCGACAAGGGGGGCAGTTAACGTGATTCCCGGTTACCGAATATCGGCTTTCCATTGTACCTGAAATAAAAACGCCCGCATGATGCGGGCGTCTGGACGGTTTACTAAGTTAGTTTAGTGATTATTTCTTCGGTACAGAAATGGTTTCACTTACTTTAACTTCGATACGACGGTTAATGTGATGCGCTTCTTTCGTGTTAGCTGTGTCTAACAAGCGTTCTTCGCCGTAACCTACTGAGCTCAGGCGAGCCATATCGATACCGTATTCTTTTACCAATACCGCTTTTAATGCGTTGGCGCGACGTAACGACAAATCTTTGTTGTATGCATCGGCACCTGGTGCAGAAGAGTGGCCTTCAATAACGGCTTTAGTTTTACCGTAACGACTCAGGAATTGTGCTAATTCAACAATTTGTGGGTCACGGGTATCTTCAATTACGGCGCTGTTGTTAGCAAACAGAATGCGTACTTCAATTGACACTTGTTCGTCAGTGAAAATGGTACATCCGTTAGGGTGTACTTCATCCCCTGCTGGTGTGTTTGGACACATGTCTTTGCTGTCTACTACGCCGTCGTTATCGGAATCTGGCTCAATTGCACAGCCTTTGCCGTCAACTTCGGTACCGGCTGGTGTATTAGGACACTGATCCTTGCTGTTAATTACGCCATCACCGTCTTTGTCGGCGTCACAACCCATTTCGTCAACAGGTGAACCCATTGGCGTGCCTGGGCAGCGATCCAAACTGTCTACAACGCCATCTTTGTCAGAATCAGCTGGCGCGGCCACTACTGGTGCAGGTGCATTGTACGTCGACTGAGTTGCAGCACCAAAGGTGTAAGACAAACCAAGCTTCGCACTTACGTCGTAATAGCTTTCGCTGAAATCGCGGTAAGCAGCCAGTTCAGTAATCACTTTAAATTTGTCGGAAACAGCCCATTGTTTACCTAAGCCGTAGCCCAGCATTTGATAGTTGTCGTCTAAATTTTCGTAATAAAGACCACCAAATACGTAGAAAAGGTCGTCATTAAAGAAGTACATGGCGTCCACACCTAACAGTGGACCGCTTTCGCCGTTACCACCGTTTGCGCCATCTAAATCCAGATAAGAGGCAGAAATACGTGCTGCCCAGTTTTCGTCGAAACGGAAACCAGCTTCGGCACCAATGCCAAAGCCATCGTCAATTTGTGCAGCTGGCTGAGGCTTTCCAGCGTCAGTGCTGTAATACATGCCATAACCACCTACCCAGTTGTCAGGCTTTGTCTCTTGCGCCATAACGGGAGTAGCCACTAAGCCTGCGGCAATCAGAGCGAGAGTGATAGTAGTTTTTTTCATTGTTGACTTCCTGTGTTGCAATAATGTGTGTCCTGAGTACTATGCGAAAGCTGTGCCAGCATAGTACTTTAGGCTTTTAACAGAAATAATTACTGGCCTTGTAAGGTCGCAATAATTGAGCGTGGGCCCGCTTGGTCGCGGTGTTCTCCAAGGGTGATACCTTGCCAGGTACCGAGTGCAAGCTTACCACGTTGAACCGGTATGGTTAACTGGCAGCCCAGTAAACTGCTTTTGATATGAGCGGGCATGTCATCCGGCCCTTCATAGGTGTGAGTAAAATAGGTTGAGTTTTCTTTAACTGTATGATTAAAAAAAGATTCCAGGTCTCTTCTTACCGACGGATCCGCGTTCTCATTAATGGTTAAACTGGCACTTGTGTGTTGCAACATCAAGTGTAATAAACCCACTTCGAAGTGTTTTATTTGAGGTAGTGCGGAAGTGATTTCATCTGTGATTAAATGAAAGCCCCTGGCGTAGGGGCGAAGGGTAATTTTTTCACAGTACCAGGAATTATTTATCAAAACAGATTTCCAGGTAGGCTTTTCCAAGTTCATGATTAAATGGCAGGATTATCTTTGGGCCATCTACCTGATGGCTGATAGAGTGTTGCTTTCCGGATACAACCACGGGGGTAGCCATACCAAACTCAAACCCTTTCTCTGCCAAATCGCGTTTGGCGCTGCCGCAAATCATGTTGGTGACTTCTCCTACAAGATCTGCAACTTCCGCATCAATGGTCTTGGGCGCTTCACCTACCATTTTCAGCATGATGTCGAGAATGAGCTTTTCTTCAAAGGTAATCGACATGGAACCTTTAACATTTGGGCCTACCATGCCAATCAGTCCCGACACATCGCCCGACGCAACATCAGAATTTTTGCGTTTGGGTTTGCCTGGAGACAGTGTGGTTTGTGCCATGGTTTCCAGAACATTGAGTAATCCCGCTATAAAAGGGTTTACAAACTCAGCATTCATTGTGTTCTTCTCCCAGCGCCAACGACTCGCTTTCCTGGCAGTCGGCGCAAAGTCCGTGAGCTTCTATAGTTTGCTTGGAAATTTTAAATCCATGCTGTTTAGCCTGATTGTCGAGTGTTTCTTTCAGACCTTCAGATTGTATCTCAGAGACGTCACCACAACTGTCGCAAATAAGAAACTGCACCGGGTGGTGACATCCAAAATGATAGCAGGCAACAAACGCGTTGGTAGATTCAAGTCGATGAATCAACCCAAAGTCGAGTAAAAAGTCCAGCGCACGGTACACAGTTGCCGGTTTGGCGCTGGATTCGGTTTCTTTTAAACTGTCTAACAATTCATAAGCACCCATAGGACCGTGTTTGTCGAGCATGAGTTCATAGACTTTTTCCCGCAGCGGGGTAAATCGGGCGCCGCGCTGTTCGCAGTAGGCCCTGGCTTTATTAACTATTGTTGCGTTCTTCATGCGTTGTTATGTTCTTACTTCAGTGTATACCCGGTCTACTTTACAGATAATAACTTATTGATTCTAGGTAATTACTCAGTTACAGGTGTTTGCACCAGTCCATGCATATGCTGAATCAGCTCGTCTTCCAGTTCAAACCGCTCTACCAGCGCTTCGCCCAGGGCAGCAACAGACTTTTCAAACTTTGCTGCAAGATCCGGATGAAAGTCATCAGCATAGCTGTCGTTGAAGTCTAATGCCAAATCCGTAGTGGCCGCTATTAACGGGTAAATACGTTGCTTGAGCGCTAAACCATCAGCGTTATCGCTTACCAGCATTTCATATACTTCAAAATGACCTGCAGAGAGATAATCCATAAGCAGTGTGCAAAACTCGCTTACCTCACTGGCGTCGGGCAGCGCATCGCGCCGCTGATAGTTTACGCCAGCCAGTTCGCAATACTGAATAAGTAGCTGTTTTCTACCAAGCAGCCACCCATCAATGGTTTTGTTTGCGCCACCCCAGCGTTGCTTGGCTACTTCTACCTGTTTTAACATCCAACAATACCCTGGCTGTATTACCCTTTTAATTGAGTATAACACCGCCTCACAGACGTACAAATCACAGACACTAATATTTACCAATTCATAGCGTTGACACAAATATAGCGCTAAATCAGCAAGCAATCTTCATTATTGATTGTTATTACTGCTGCGCTTACTGAGAGCGCTGCGTTATACTCTTGGCCTTAACAGTTATGACGGGAAGTGAAACGTGCTGGAGTTAACAACAAGCATTGCCGGGCAAGCCGGGTTATGGCTGATTGTCAGCCGGGATCAGATTATTGTACCGGCAGGCGAAGCCACTATGCCATTGTTATCCTGGCAATCGTTACACTTCATTCATCACTATAAAGATCAGGTTAAGCAGTTAAATGCCGCTGACTTACCACTCGAGGTGCCGCTGTACGTTGTTGATGTGGGCGCAGAGCAAATTGATGAGCCTGGCTGGGAAACTATTTCATTCAGACAGCTGTTAGTAAGCGAAAGCCGCATTGCTTATGAAGCGTTGGCCAGAGCCTGGCAGTACATTCACTTTTTGCGTACTCACCGTTTTTGTGGGCAGTGTGGATCGCCTACCCAGGCGATTGACTGGGAAATGGCTGTGCAGTGCAGAGGGTGTGGCCATCGCTGTTACCCAAGAGTATCGCCTTGTACTATTGTGGCTATTTACCGCGGTAAAGAAATTTTACTGGCAAGAAGCGTGCGTCACCGGCATTCCGATATGTTTTCAATCATCGCTGGCTTCGTAGAGAGTGGTGAAAGCGTTGAGCAGGCAACCCATCGCGAGATTCTGGAAGAGGTGGGCGTGAAGGTGAAAAACCTTGAATATTATGGCAGTCAGGCCTGGCCGTTTCCGCATTCATTAATGATGGGGTATTTTGCTGAATACGACAGCGGCGACATCGCCATTGATGAAAAGGAAATTATTGAGGCTGACTGGTATCACATCGACAACCTGCCAACCACGCCGCCAACGCTGTCTATCGCCGGTAAAATGGTTAACAGCCTGGTAGAGCGACTCAGAGCCCAGGATTAACGATACAGAGACGGGCAGTAACGCGCTGCATTATGCTAGAGCGGCAACTGCCTGCGACTTTTAACCTGATTGAGTACAATGGTGGTATCCACCTTGGATACTGCCTCAATACTGCCCAGCTTCTCCTTTATAAAGCGGTCGTAGCTGGCAAGGTTTCGGGTAGCTACACTCAGCATGTAATCATGCCCCCCGGTTACCACAAAGCACTCCTGCACTTCGTTCAGCTCCACTACCGCCCGCTCAAACTGCGCTGCATTCTCTTTTGAGTTGCGCTGAAGTTGCACAAACACAAACGCAGAAATTTCAATGCCCACTAACGAACGGTTGATTTCGGCTGTGTAGTGGTCAATCACACCGGCCTCCTCCAGCCTTTTAACCCGACGTAAGCAGGGCGTGGGTGACAGGTGTATCTTTTCTGCCAGTTCAGCATTGGTCATGCGGCCGTCATCTTGCAGGGCACGCAATATTGCGATATCGGTTTTGTCCAGGGTAATTGACATAAAATGCTCTATAACTGCTTTTTGGTAAATTTAACTGCTAATTTAATGGTTAATAATAGATGTATCTGGCCTAAATGACCATATTGTCTCAGCTATACTAGATGCAATATTTGCCAGCATAAACAATCTCGAGGCACTAGCATGAGTACTCCATTGGTGGATGATTTTGATCACTGGATCCGCAGCCGGTTTGTTGATATCAACACGGAGTTGGAGCAGCGGTATTTTGCGCAAACCCGCAAAGAAGAGGTCAGCGCAACCGGCGACGAACTCAAAGCCGCCTTGCTTGCAGAAAGTGGTGAATTCATCAGGCTATTACTGAGTGAAGGCAATACCGACGAGGGCTTTGACAGCGGATTCGATTTACTGGGGAACGTGGGTTTTGTAATGGCTGCGTGCCGCAGACACGAAATAAACGAGCAGCACCCTACGTTAAAGAATGCGTCGGCACTGGCTATGCAACTGGGCGCGTCGCTTGGGGTGGTACCGCGTTTTGCATCAGCACACCTGGAAACCCACAATCGCGCCATTAACGGCAAATACAAAACCTTTACCCATCTCGAAGACGAAAAAATCTTTCTGGATTACAACACCCGCGGCGTATTTGGGTTTGTGCGAGCATCTGAAGCGTTGCTGCATACCCTGCCGTTAGGTATCTCGCATCCGGTTACCCTTGATTTACTGAATGTCGCTAAGTTTGCGCTGGAACAGGTAGTTGAAAATAACACGGCGTTGTTTAACGAACTGGATGTCGACCGTTTCTTTTATAGTGTGCGTCCTTATTACAAAACCCACAAAGTAGGGCGTCACGAGTACCGCGGGGCTAATGCCGGGGATTTTGCTGGCATTAACGTTATCGACTTACTGCTAGGCCTGTGCCGTGGCGATGATCCGTATTATTCGCAATTGCTGGTGGATAAATTTTTGTTCATGCGTCCGGAAGAGCAGTTGATTCTGCGGGATTGCATGCGCCGGACCAGCCTGATGGATGCGTTTCTATCAGCCTCCGATGAAGAGCGCAGTGCAAGTTGGTTCAAGGTACATCTGCAAGCCTTCTTGGCGGTGTGTGAGGCACACGGTGAAACCGCCCGTCAGCATCATTCCCAACTGATATCCCGGTTTATCGAGAGCCCGGCGGCGAAATACGAATTAACTGAACGTCAGGATATGACAGCCAGCGGGCCGCCACTCGACGTATTGCTGGCTGCTTTACAAAAACTGCATGATTTACGTACCGCTGCACCGCGCACAGACATTCCCAGCCGGTATAAAGACGTACAAACCTTAAGGAGCTATCTGTAATCTATGAGTATTCAGCAATTATTTACCCAAAAAGATGGCATCTACTTATTAAATCATTCAGTGGGTTGTATGCCAGCCAATACACGGGATGTGGCAGAATCGCAGTTTTTCGACGCCTGGGAAATGGGCACGCCGGATCCGTGGGCCCGCTGGTTTCCGGTTTTTTCCCGGTTTCAGCAAAGCCTGGCAAATCTGTTTAATTCAGATCCGAATTTGTTTTGCCCACAGCAAAATGTGTCGAGCGGGCTGAGTAAATTACTCAGCGCGTTCCCTCACGCCAGTAAAAACAAGGGCCGCAATGTTATTCTGATAACCGAAAATGACTTTCCGTCGATTGGCTTTGTGATGCAGCAGGCAAAGCACTATGGCTATGAAATCCAGTTTATAAAAGATGAAGAAAACGTACTGGATATCGAGATCTGGAAACAGCATCTAACCGACCAGGTTTACGCGGTACTCATTACTCACGGCCACTACAATTCAGGTAAGCTGGTGCCAGTAAGAGACGTTATCAGTATTGCTCGTCAGCAAGGGGTAATGAGCATTGTTGATATCGCACAAACTGCTGGTGTGATCCCTATCGATTTTGCGCAGTGGCAGCCCGATGTTGTAGCAGGATCGTGCGTAAAATGGCTTTGCGGCGGCCCCGGTGCAGGATTTTTGTGGGTAAATAATCATGTACTGCATCAGCTTGAACCTGTTGATGTAGGCTGGTTCTCTCACAAGAATCCATTTGAATTTGATATCCATAATTTTGAATATGCCGACAACGCGCTACGTTTTTGGGGCGGTACGCCGTCTGTGTTGCCGTATGCCATTGCCAGCAACAGCATTGAGCAAATGCATTCTATTGGAGTGCAAGTCGTGCGCGAGCACAATATTAGGCTAGGCAGACAACTTATTGATGCTTTGCCGGCATCCTGGTTGGTGTCGCCCAATGATGATCAATTTCGCACCGGTACGCTGGTTGTTACCCCCCCAAATCGACAAGAGGTTGAAGCGCGATTAACGGCGTTGAATGTGCATTTTGATGTACGCAAGCGCGGTTTCCGTTTGTCTGCGCACATTTACAATACCCCTGAGCAAATTGAACAGGTAATAGCGGCGATGCGTTAATCGCCGTTATGATGCAATTAATGAAGGGATACTTGCAGGCAATAAAAAACCCCGCCGAAGCGAGGTCAGTATGGTTTAGCGTGGGCCCGTAGTCGAGCTTCTTCGATTTGTGAATGGAATGTTAACTGCGTATTTGACATAAATCAAGTAAATTCTTTCAATCACGTTCATCGATTTCATTTTTACCCATGAAAACGGAATTCTTGCTATACTCGCCGCCAATTTCAGTATCCATATTTAGTACTTGGGGATAAGCATGGCAGATTCGAGCGGCACAGTTGAACGCCCAGCCTTAAAAAACGACCGTTACCTTCGCGCATTATTAAAACAACCGGTAGACATGACGCCGGTGTGGATGATGCGTCAGGCTGGCCGTTATTTACCAGAATATAAAGCCACACGCGCTGAAGCCGGTGACTTTATGTCGCTGTGTAAAAATGCTGAGTTAGCCTGTGAAGTTACGCTACAGCCACTGCGCCGCTTTCCGCTGGACGCGGCTATCTTATTCTCAGACATTCTGACAATTCCGGATGCCATGGGGCTGGGTTTGTACTTTGAAGCTGGCGAAGGTCCGCGTTTTAACAAGCCAATTGAAAGCAAAGCCGATGTTGCGAAACTAGGTGTGCCTGATCCGGAAGGTGAGCTGCAATATGTAATGAATGCCGTGCGCACCATTCGACGCGAACTCAAAGGTGATGTGCCGTTAATCGGTTTTTCTGGTAGCCCTTGGACATTGGCAACCTACATGGTGGAAGGCGGCTCAAGTAAAGCCTTCACCAAAATCAAGAAAATGGCGTTCAGCGAGCCACAAACCCTGCATGCGTTGTTGTCTATTCTGGCCGATTCAGTTACCTCGTACCTGAATGCGCAAATTGCCGCAGGTGCCCAGTCAGTGATGATCTTTGATACCTGGGGTGGCGTGTTGTCTCCTCGTGATTACAAAGAATTCTCATTGCAGTACATGCACAAGATCGTTGATGGCCTGACACGCGAAAGCGAAGGTCGCAAAGTACCGGTTACGCTGTTTACTAAAAACGGTGGCATGTGGTTAGAAGCCATTGCCGCGACGGGATGTGATGCGGTGGGCCTGGATTGGACCATTGATATTGCCGATGCGAAAGCGCGTGTCGGTGATAAAGTTGCTCTGCAAGGTAATATGGATCCGTCGATGCTGTATGCGCCGCCTGCGCGTATCGAACAGGAAGTTGCCGATATTCTGGCTGGCTTCGGTGATGGCACTGGACACGTGTTTAACCTTGGCCATGGTATTCACCTCGATGTACCACCTGAGCATGCCGGTGTGTTTGTAGAAGCGGTTCATCGCCTGAGTCAGCCTTACCACAAGTAATGTAACCTGTGACGCCTGGTATTATACGTTGCATCAGGCGTCGCGTGGCAGCCCTTTCTCTATTGTTCGCACCAACCGGGTTATTTGGCGCGGTCTGGTAAGCATTTCTCCGGCTTTTTGTTGCTGTTGTTGTATCGCCCATTCAAGATGCGGTCGCAGCACATCGCAAGCACCGTATAGCGCCTCAGTTAGCAAAGTTACATAGCGTTCGTCATAGCCCGCGTTACCCATGGCAACACTGATATTGCGTCGCCACTTCGTGAACCCAATACGGCGAATGGGTGAGCCTTCGGTATTCGTTAAAAATGTGTGTTCATCCCAGCTAAATAGCGCAGCTAAACTTTGCCCGTGCAGTACCTTTCGAGGATGAAAATCAGCTTCTTCAGTTAGTGGCGCGTAGCGATTCCAGGGGCAAATAAGCTGGCAGTCATCACAGCCGTATATGCGGTTGCCCATGGGTTTGCGCAATGCTTCAGGGATCACGCCATCATACTCTATGGTTAAATATGATATACACCGTCGGGCGTCTACTACATAAGGCGCCACTATGGCCTGAGTGGGGCAAATGGTCAGGCAGGCTGTGCAGGTACCACAGTGCTCTTCTGTTGTAGGTTCGTCTACTGGCAAAGGCAGATTAATAAATAGCTCACCAAGAAAAAACCAGGAGCCAGCCTGTTTGTTGAGTGTAAGACTGTGTTTGCCAGTCCAGCCAATGCCGGCTTTTTCCGCAATCGCATGTTCCAGCACAGGTGCGGAATCCACGAATGGGCGAAACTGAGTATTAGCCAGCTCAGACTGAATTTTTTCACCCAGCCTTTTTAATTTATTGCGCAGCACTTTATGATAATCACGGCCAAGTGCATATCGGGATACGTAGCCAATATCCGGGTTGTTCAGGTGTTTAGCGAAGGACGCATCGGGTGGTAAATAATCCATGCGAACCGAAATAACCCGTACTGTACCGGGCACCAGTTCTGCGGGGCGCGCGCGTTTCATACCATGGCTGGCCATAAACGCCATGTCGCCGTGATACTGATTATCCAGCCACGATTGCAACGCAGCTTCATGCTGACTCAGATCAATATCGCTTATCCCAACCTGCTGAAAACCTAGCGCATTGGCCCAAGCCTTGATATCGTCTACCAACTTGTAAAGATCTATCGATTGTAACTCGGACATGTACACATGCTAGATACCCAACTCATCGACAGCTTACCATATAAACTTTATCGCGCCGACCAGGTCCGTGAAAATGAACGCACAGCGGCGGAAAAAGCCGGTGTTGACATGTTTACCTTAATGAAGCGCGCCGGTAAGGCGGTATTTCACCAATCGCAATTGTTACTGCCTAATACTGATGTGTATCTGGTATTAGTCGGGCAGGGGAATAACGCGGGCGATGGCTACATTGCGGCGATTCATGCCAAAAAGGCCGGAAAGCAGGTGTTGCTGTGTGCCATTGAACCGCATCGAATTCTGGAAGGGGATGCCGGTAAAGCACAGCAAAAGTGGCTGGATGCGGGCGGTAAAATTGAGCCGTTCAAAACCGACTATTTGCAAAAGTGCGGGCTGATCATCGATGCCCTGCTGGGCACCGGTATTAACAGTTACATACGTAATGAGTTTGCCGATGTGATTGACGCCGTAAATGGCTCCGGCAAGCCGGTGGTGAGTATTGATGTGCCCTCCGGGTTAGACGCCAACACCGGGCAGTCGCTCGGACGTTGTATTGAAGCCGATGTTACCGTTACCTTCGTGGGGATTAAGCCAGGTTTAACAACGGGGGCAGGTAAGCAGTCCTGCGGTACGTTGGTCTTCGATGATTTAGGGATTGGCAAACAGTTTGTCGAACTGGCGCGCTCATCGGGTTCCCTGCTGAATATTGAGCAATTTAAAGGCCTGGCACCTCGTGATGTGCACAGCCATAAAGGCACTTATGGCCGGTTGCTATGCATTGGCGGAAACCGGGGTACGGCGGGCGCAATCCGTCTGGCCGGCGAAGCGGCATTGCGCAGTGGCGCGGGGTTGGTAAAAGTGTTTTGTCATGAAGGCTCAACCGTGCAAGTGAGTGCCGGTCGTCCGGAATTAATGGTCACCTGTGATGATTTGCACGAAGCACTGAACTGGGCGTCATGCGTGGTAATTGGCCCAGGTTTAGGTCAGGACGATTGGGCTCTGGGTGCTTTTGAGTTGGCCATGAAGCACTGCCAGACTCATCCTAAACCCATGGTAATTGACGCCGACGCACTGAATTTACTCAGCAAGCATGCCATGTCGTATTCCATAACCGATTGCATTCTTACGCCCCACGCAGGTGAAGCCGCTCGCTTGCTTAATATGTCGGTAGATGAAGTGGAAGCCGATCGCTTTAACAGTGTAAAACAGTGTGCCCAGCGATTCCACGCAACTTGCGTATTGAAAGGCGCAGGTACCATTATTGATAACGAAACCAAAACCTGGGTTTGTCAGCATGGTAACCCTGGTATGGCCACTGCTGGCATGGGTGACGTATTAAGTGGTATTCTAGGTGCTTTGCTTGCTCAGGGATTGAGTAAAGATATCGCCACCAAATACGGCGTTTCTCTGCATGCCAAGGCCGGTGACGAGGTAGCGCGTTTGTATGGGCAGCGTGGCATGCTGGCCAGCGATTTGTTTGAAGCTGTGCGCGCGCTGATCAATCAGTAAAGGCATATGTTCGTGCCGATGAGAGGAAGATAAGCTAAACAATGACCACTGCACAAGGTGATTTTTATGCGGCAAGTGAAGATGATACGGCCAGGCTTGCTGCTGATTTGGCCATGGCCACAAAGTCGCAACTGGCTAAGGGTGTAATTATTTATCTTCAGGGCGATTTAGGCGCAGGTAAAACCACGTTTAGCCGGTATTTTATTCGTGCTTTTGGTCATTCAGGTAATGTTAAGAGTCCCACCTATACGCTGGTGGAGCCTTACGAATTAGGTGAGCTAACACTGTACCACTTTGATCTCTACCGATTGGCCGATCCAGAAGAACTGGAGTTTATGGGGATTCGCGATTACTTCGATACCAACCAAATCTGTTTGGTCGAGTGGCCTCAAAATGGGGGTCACTGCTTGGCACCAGCGGATTTAGTGATTAGTATAGAACCCAACGGTACTGGACGTCGGTTCAGTGTGAAAGCAGTGTCGAAAACAGGGCAAGCGATTTTGCAGCAGTGTAAACGCATTTAGTGCGGACCTGAACACTGAACAAAGAACGTACCCAATGAATGTATGGCCTGATAAATAGAAATGATGACCAGGGCTTGTGATGTTACGCGGTAAACTTTTAATACTCATTAGTTGGTGCTTACTAGCGTTTAACGTTAATGCCAGCAACGATATCAAAGATGTCAGGGTGTGGCCTACCAGCGCCAGTACCCGTGTGGTGTTTGATCTTAAGGACGCCCCTGAGTTTACCTATTTTACCCTGAATAACCCACATCGACTGGTCATTGACCTCGTAGACACCCGCAGTGACACCCCGCTTAAAATAGACAATACAGGCAGTTTACTCACTAGAATTCGGTATTCCACGCCGAAAAACAAAGCCTCTACACGGGTGGTACTTGAACTTGCCCGTAAAGCCGAAAACTCTATATTTGCAGTGCCACCGGCCGATGATCTTGGTCATAGACTGGTGGTGGATTTACTCGATTCTGACCCTCAAAGTAGCGGTGTTGTGCTGGACATGAATCAATCGAGCCGAGATCGGGATATTATTGTAGCCATCGATGCGGGTCATGGCGGTAAAGATCCCGGCTCTATCGGGCCTTCTGGCTCATTCGAGAAAAACATTACACTCAGTATTGCGCAAATGCTGGAGGAAAGAATCAATAAAGAAGCGGGAATGCGCGCAGTGATGACCCGTAATGGT
The DNA here is from genome assembly GCF_006494365.1 of Aestuariibacter sp. GS-14. GTDB lineage: Bacteria > Pseudomonadota > Gammaproteobacteria > Enterobacterales > Alteromonadaceae > Alteromonas > Alteromonas mangrovi. The sequence continues at coordinate 70,948 of NZ_VHIP01000016.1, read as the reverse complement.
GATTACTATATCTCCCCCAACAAACGTCCTGATGTTGCGCGTCAACATAAAGCCGACCTGTTAATTTCAATTCACGCCGATGCGTTTACGGAGCCAGAACCTCGCGGTGGTTCGGTATGGGTGTTGTCTATGCGTCGCGCCGACAGTGAACTGGGTCGCTGGCTGGAGAAAACCGAACAGCATTCAGAGCTGCTCGGTGGGGCGGCCGAAGTGATTTCCGATAACGCATCTGAGCGCTACCTAGCCGAAACCATACTGGGTTTATCAATGGATCACTCCATGTCTACCAGTTATGACTTGAGCAAGAAAGTGATCAGCGAGCTAAAAGATGTGACTCAACTGCACAAACACTCACCGCAGGCGGCTAGTCTGGCAGTGCTTACAGCGCCTGATATTCCGTCTATTCTGGTAGAAGTCGGTTTTATTTCAAATCCTCAGGAAGAGAAAAACCTGAACTGGGCAAAGTACCGTCAACAATTGGCGGATGCCATGTTCAATGCTACTAAGCGCTATTTCGAGCAAACCCCACCCGATGGTACACTGTGGGCCTCCCGCAAAGCGGAGAACCGTACGCACCGGGTTCGAAGTGGTGAGTCCTTGTCGTTACTGGCGCAGCGCTACAATGTAAAAGTGAGTAGTATCAAGCGTGCCAATAACCTTACCAGCGATGTTGTGCGTATTGGCCAGGTGCTGACCATTCCCAGCACCTGAGCAACACAGCGAACACCTACTTTTTATAACGCGATAAACAGGAACGCCTTTGCCTATTCAGCTGTTGCCCCCAAGACTTGCCAACCAGATTGCTGCCGGAGAAGTGGTTGAACGCCCTGCATCTGTGGTAAAGGAGCTGGTTGAGAATAGTCTTGATGCGGGTGCGAGCCGCATTGAGCTGGATATCGAGAAAGGTGGCCACAAGCGGATAAAACTGCGTGATAACGGTAGTGGTATAGCAAAACACGAACTGGAACTGGCGTTATCCCGCCATGCCACCAGTAAAATTGCCACGCTGGATGATTTGGAGCAAATTCTGTCTTTAGGGTTTCGTGGAGAAGCCTTGGCCAGTATTTCAGCGGTAAGTCGTCTTACGCTAACGTCCAAGCCAGCCGGGCAGGAACAGGCTTGGCAAGCCTGCTGCGAAGGTCGCGATATGGCGGTACAAATACAACCTGCCGCGCATCCGGATGGCACCACTATTGATGTGATGGACATTTTTTACAATACGCCCGCCCGCCGAAAGTTTCTACGAACAGAAAAGACTGAATACCAGCACATTGAAGAGGTTATCAAACGGATTGCGCTTAGCCGACCGGAAGTAACTTTTATTCTCCGGCATAACGGTAACGTGACCAAGCGGTTTGCTGGTACCCAAGACCGGAGCGTTCGCGTTGCGCAAGTGTGTGGTCAGAAGTTTATTCAGCAGGCCATTCACACGCAATGTGAATACGCTTCTATTACACTTGAAGCCTGGTTGGGCGATGCGCGCCAGCTCAGAAGCAGTAACGATTGCCAGTATAGTTTTGTCAATGGTCGAGGCATGCGCGACAAGCTGATTTTACATTCCCTTCGGCAGGCATACGATTCTGTACTGGGTAGTGCCGAGCAGCCTTCGTTTGTTGTATACCTGACTATCGATCCGCGCGAAGTCGATGTGAACGTGCACCCTGCTAAACACGAAGTACGCTTTCAACAAGGTCGATTAGTTCACGACTTTATTTGCAAAGCAGTTTGTGATGCGCTGAGTGAAGGTGCGGATATGTTGCTTAAACCTGCGGATAGCAATGAAACGGGGCACGACTATATACGTCCGTTATCGACCATCGCGCAAGGCAATGCCCGCGAACCTAATGTAACTGGGCAATCACACCTGCCGACGGCATTTCCCCATCAGGAATACCCCGTTGAAAGATTGACCCAACCCCAACCCCGACACCAATCCCCATCTCAACAAGTATCAGGCGGCACATTTGTAGCGCGCAATACGGGGGGGAGGCCCTATCAGGCTGGCACAAACAGCGTGTCGGCTGGCTATCAGCAACATTATCAGCAGCTCATGACGCCTTCGCAAGAGGCGTTAAACGCCGGGCGAACAGACCTGGAGGCTAGCAACAACCTGCACTATGTGCCAGTAGGCGAGGCTAGCCGGCTGTATACCAGAGACGAGCATTGTTGGTTGTTGACTGCAGATAAACTCTATCGGGCCTGGCTTAGTGCTGTTTTTGAGGGCGAATTAGTTGCACAGCCCCTATTGATGCCAGTGAGTGTAAATCGCGTTGTTGAGCCTGGTGCAGTGGAGGTTTTTGCTGCAAACGCATTTGAATTGCATAGTGTGGCAGGGAAAACCCGGTTGTTAAAAGTGCCTGCTCCGCTTCGCCATTTGCCCTGGGCGGCACTGTTCCCGGCAATCTGCGAGTCACAGCCAGACAATTTAGCAACACTTCAGGCTATGCTTGCCAAGGCACTGTCTGACCAGGCATTTCAACAGGACACCTTGTGGCGCTGGTTCGACCAACTGGCGCTTTCTTCACAATGGACCATACTTAACGAGTGTGGTGTCAAAAAATCGCAGCAAGCCCTCGTGCAGTGGATGAAAAAAGAATAAGACGATGACCAGTCAGACAGGCCCGGTAGTGGCCATTATGGGGCCAACGGCGTCTGGTAAGACCGGCCTTGCCCTGGAAATAGCGAAACACATCCCCTCTGAGATTATCAGCGTAGACTCCGCACTGGTGTATCGTCATATGGACATCGGTACGGCCAAGCCTACAGCAGAAGAAATGGCGATCGCGCCTCACTGGTTGATTGATATCATTGAGCCCAATGAAGCGTACTCGGTTGCGGAGTTTGTAAAAGACGCGACGCGCCTGATTGGCGAAATACAGAGCAGGGGAAATCTGCCCATTTTGGCCGGTGGTACAATTATGTACTTTAACGCCTTGATAAATGGAATTTCGCCCTTACCTAAGTCGGACACAAACATTCGTGATGATATTGCCCGTGAAGCCGAGCAAAAAGGCTGGCAAATTTTGCACGATGAATTAGCAGTGATCGATCCTGTTGCGGCTGCCCGTATTCACCCGAATGATCCCCAACGACTCACCCGGGCACTAGAGGTGTATCGCAGTAGTGGCAAAACGCTAACGCACTGGCAGCAGCAGGCAACTCATCGTTGTCCGTATAACATAGAACAATTTGCCATTGCACCTCAGGACCGTGCTGTGTTACATGATCGTATAGCCCAGCGTTTTGACATAATGCTGGAGCAAGGATTGGTGGCCGAAGTTGAGAAATTGCAACAACGCGGCGACCTGAACGAAGATATGCCATCGATTCGGTCGGTGGGATACAGGCAAGTGTGGCAATACCTCAATGGTGAGCTAAGCTATGCAGACATGCGTGATAAAGGTATTATTGCTACAAGGCAGTTGGCAAAGCGGCAATTAACCTGGTTACGTGGCTGGTCGGACTTAACGTGGCTCGACACATTTGCTAAAGATAATTTGACTAAAATTACTGCAAAAGTCACACTTTAAATAAAGGAAGTGTGATATAAAGCAAAAGCGCTGGGACAAATTAATAAATTTGTCAGTTTAATAATAAAAATTAAGGATTTGAAATGGCTAAAGGGCAATCATTACAAGACCCATTTTTAAACGCATTACGCAAGGAGCGTATACCCGTTTCCATTTATCTTGTTAACGGTATCAAACTCCAAGGGCAGGTAGAGTCATTTGACCAGTTTGTTATCCTGTTAAAAAATACAGTAAGCCAAATGGTGTATAAGCACGCGATCTCCACAGTAGTGCCTTCTCGCGCCATCACAATGCCAAGCACTCAAGGGGACGCTGAGAGCAAGGGTGAGTAATTACATAGGTAACTCGCTTGTTTGACCGTTATGAAGCCGGTGAACTGGCTATACTTGTTCATGTCTATTTTGCCGACGAAGACAGTCGAGAAGACTTAGCTGAGCTGGAACTTCTTGTATCGTCGGCGGGTGTCAATGCTGTTGATGTAATAACTACGTCACGTAGTTCGCCAAAATCCAAGTTTTTCGTTGGTTCGGGAAAAGCGGAAGAGATTGCGGCCGCGGTTAAGGCTCATGAGGCGAATGTAGTGATTTTTAATCACGCACTTACGCCTTCCCAGGAGCGTAACCTGGAAGCTATTTGTAAGTGCCGGGTTATCGACCGCACTGGACTTATTCTGGATATTTTTGCCCAGCGAGCAAGAACTCACGAAGGTAAACTTCAGGTTGAGCTTGCACAGTTGCGCCATATTTCTACCCGATTGATTCGAGGCTGGACACACCTTGAGCGTCAAAAGGGGGGTATAGGATTGCGCGGGCCGGGTGAAACACAGTTAGAAACCGACCGAAGATTACTTCGTGAGCGGATAAAAACCATCATTCGCCGATTGGAAAAAGTAGCCAAGCAGCGCGAACAAGGGCGTCGTTCCCGAAAGCGGGCCGAAATCCCAACGTTATCGCTGGTGGGGTATACCAACGCCGGCAAATCCACACTCTTCAATCGTATTACCAATGCTGACGTTTATGCAGCAGATCAGTTGTTTGCCACGTTGGATCCAACCCTGCGCAAAGTGGAACTGAAAGAACTTGGTCCTGTTATTCTGGCCGATACGGTAGGGTTTATCCGACATTTGCCGCACGATTTGGTTGCTGCGTTTAAGGCCACACTGCAAGAAACGCAGGAAGCGGATTTACTTCTGCATGTTGTGGATTACTCTGCTGCCAATTATCTGGAAACAATGGATGAGGTAAATGCGGTACTGGATGAAATCGAAGCCAGTGATATTCCTCAGTTGATTGTGTGCAATAAAATCGATCAACTCGAAGAAATTGAACCAAAGATAGACCGCGACGAAGACGGCATGCCTATCCGGGTATGGTTGTCGGCTAAAACGGGGGTTGGGGTTGATCTTCTGCTATCTGCCCTCACTGATTGTTTAGCGCAAAGCATGGTAAATTACACGCTTAAAATCCCGCCGGCGCAAAGTCGTCTGCGGGGCGTTCTATATGAACTGGACTGTATTTCGCAGCAATCCTACGATGAACAGGGTGATTGGGTAGTTGATGTGCGCATGCCTGCGGCAGATTGGAATCGCTTGGAAAAGCGACTCGAAAACAGTTTGTCACAGTTTGTTGTAAAGCATTAATACAGCATAGGGGCATTTGCACCTATAATGGCAAGTTAAAGTACGTAATCATGAATAACTTCGTGCAAGGCCTTCCAGGATTGCAATCTAAAACGAATAAAATTCAGTATTAAATAATAATCTTTTTTTACGGAGTATTAGCATGGCTTGGAATGAGCCGGGTGGTAAAAATAACGACCCGTGGAAGAATCGCGGTGGCCGTGACCAAGGGCCGCCCGATCTGGATGACGTGTTTAAAAATCTGTTTGGCAAGCTCGGCAAAGTTGGCGGCGGCGACGGTAACGGCTCAGGTAAAAAGCTGGGTGGTGTAGGTGCTGCGCTGATTTCTGCTTTGCTGATCGTGGTTTACGTAGTCAGTGGTTTCTACACCATTCGAGAAGCTGAACTGGGTGTGGTGTTGCGTTTTGGACAGTACCATTCGCAGGTTGAGCCTGGCTTGCGCTGGAAGCCAACCTTTATCGACTCAGTCATTCCGGTTGATGTGCAGTCAATTCGCTATGAGTCGTCTTCAGGTTCCATGCTTACTGAAGACGAAAACGTAGTTAGCGTGCAAATGGAAGTACAGTATCGGGTAGTTGACCCGTACCGTTGGACGTTTGCCGTTACCAATCCTGAAATGAGTTTAAGTCAGGCGTTAGACAGTGCTATTCGTTACGTGGTTGGACATTCAGCCATGGATGATGTGCTAACTGATGGCCGCGAAGTAACTCGTCAGCGCGTGTGGGAAGAATTGGAAGCCATTCTTGCTCCCTACAATGTTGGCGTTGCTATTATCGATATGAACTTTAAGGATGCCCGCCCACCTGAAGAAGTAAAAGATGCGTTCGATGACGCTATTTCTGCACAGGAAGATGAGCAGCGCTTTATTCGTGAAGCCGAAGCATATGCCCGGGAAATCGAGCCACGTGCTCGTGGTCAGGTTAATCGTATGAACGAAGAAGCTCAGGCTTATAAAGAACGTGTAATCCTGGAAGCCCAGGGTGAAGTGGCCCGATTCAGCGAGTTACTGCCCCAGTTTGAAAAAGCGCCTGAAGTTACCCGTCAGCGTATTTATCTAGAAACAATGGAACAGGTTTTCTCTAACACCAGCAAAATCATGGTCGACAGTGGCGAAGGTGGGAACAACATTATGTACCTGCCATTGGACAAAATCATGGAAGGCCAGAACTCAGGTAGCGCAACTATAAATCGTATGCGCAATACTCTTGAAGGTCTCCAGAACGTGAATAGCGCAAGTAACAGTGGCTCTCGCGTAACGCAACCGACGACTTCGTCTGGCTTGCGCAGTGACAGCGGGCGTGGTGGGAGATAACGACTAATGAAAAATTTATTTATCGCGTTATTAATTACGCTTGTTGTATTAGGCTCAGGTTCACTGTTTGTGGTGAAAGAAGGTGAGCGTGCCATTGTAATTCAGTTTGGTAAAGTGCAGCGTGATACCGCAACTGGGCAAACTAAGGTATTTGAACCGGGTTTGCACTTTAAATTGCCATTCATTGACACCGTGCGTTCACTGGATGCACGTATTCAAACGCTGGACGGTGCACCGGATCGCTTTGTTACCTCTGAGAAAAAAGACCTTATTGTTAACTCATACGTGAAATGGCGTATTAAGGACTTTGCCCGTTATTATCTGTCTACTAATGGTGGCAATAAACTGCAGGCTGAGGCGTTGTTAAAGCAGAAAGTAAACAACGGTTTAAGAACAGAGTTTGGTAGCCGTACTATTTCGCAAATTGTGTCTGGTGAGCGTACCGAGCTAATGGAACGCGCTATGGAACAAACTGCAACCTCTTCTGACGAGCTGGGTATTGAAATTGTTGACGTTCGCGTTAAGCAAATTAACCTGCCTACCGAAGTCAGTAACTCTATTTTCCAGCGTATGCGTGCTGAGCGAGCCGGTGTGGCGCGTGAGCATCGCTCTCAAGGTCAGGAACAGGCTGAAGTAATTAAGGCTAACATCGAAGCAAAAGTAACGGTTATGTTGGCTGATGCCGAGCGTAATGCCCGTCAGTTGCGCGGTGAAGGCGATGCAACCGCAGCGCAAATCTATGCTGAAGTTTACTCTAAAAACCCTGAGTTCTATGGTTTCCTGCGTAGTATGGATGCTTACCGGGCAAGCTTTAACAGCAAGGACGATGTGTTAGTGGTAGAACCTGACAGTGATTTCTTCCGTTATATGAAGTCACGTACAGGCGGCAAATAACCGCAACGCATACTAATGCAAATACAAAAAGCCGATGCACTGCATCGGCTTTTTTCGTTAGGCTTAATAGAAACATAGCGATAAGCTTTCTACTATACCAATACCGGTTGTCACGTTCTTTAACATACCGCTAACTGCCGCAAATACTGCTGATTCGCTGCCCAAATACCGCGAAATGAGGTAAACTTCGCGTTAAAAATAGCCTGGTAATAATCACTATCCGCCAGGACATAAAAGCAACATCATAATAATAAACGACAGAGGATATGTTTTGAGTGTAGAAAACATCACTAAACCGACAGAATCGACGCCGCAAAAAGGCCTCTTTTCACGGTTTCTCACCACTGTAGAGTGGCTTGGAAACCTTCTGCCGCATCCGGTTACGCTATTTGCATTGCTCGCACTGGGGATTGTTATTCTCAGCGGTATTTTGGGTTATTTTGAGGTTTCAGTCGTTGATCCACGACCGGAAGGGGCTAAAGGCCGTTCACCGGATGGCATGATTCCTGTGATTTCACTATTGAGCGCCGAAGGCTTACAACGCATTGTTACTGGCTTGGTCACCAATTTTACTGGGTTTGCGCCGTTAGGCACGGTACTGGTTGCCCTGTTGGGGGTATCGGTAGCTGAACATTCCGGATTGCTGTCTACCGCCATGCGCGCACTGGTAATGAATGCATCCAAACGCATGGTAACCTTTGCCATTGTGTTTGCCGGCATCATCTCCAATACCGCATCAGAATTGGGCTATGTGGTACTCATTCCCCTTGCAGCCATGATCTTTCATGCGCTGGGGCGTCATCCACTGGCCGGACTGGCTGCGGCATTTGCCGGTGTCTCGGCGGGCTACAGTGCTAATTTGTTACTGGGAACGGTGGACCCGCTGTTGTCGGGGATTACTGAAGCGGCTGCCCGCATGATCGATCCGGATTATGTTGTCGGCCCTGAAGTAAACTGGTATTTCATGTTTATTAGTACCTTTTTAATTGCAGCGATGGGTACGCTTGTTACTGAGAAGGTGGTAGAGCCCCGATTAGGCCAGTACGACAGCAACGAGGCGTCTGTTGCGCTGGACAAGCAAAAAATGGAAGCGCCCTCAGACGTTGAAATCCGTGCCCTCAAATGGGCGGGTGTGGCGTTTTTCAGTGTTTGTGCTGTACTGGCGCTAACGGTGATACCTGACAATGGCATATTGCGACACCCCAACACCGGAGAGGTGGCTGGCTCGCCCTTCCTGAAAGGCATTGTGGCGTTTATCTTTATCAGTTTTGCAATACCTGGTTTTGTTTACGGACGCCTTGCCGGTACCATGAAAAACGATCGCGACATCATTAATGCGATGTCTAAAAGCATGGGATCTATGGGGTTATATATCACCTTGGTATTCTTTGCCGCGCAGTTTGTCGCGTTCTTCAACTGGACCAATCTGGGCACGGTAATGGCAGTAGAAGGTGCGGCACTGTTACAGAAGTTAGGGCTCGATGGCCCCGAAGTGTTCGTGCTGTTTATTTTAATGTGCGGGATAGTAAACTTATCACTGGGTAGCGCTTCAGCTCAATGGGCAGTGACTGCGCCTATCTTTGTGCCCATGCTCATGTTGGTTGGGTATGCGCCTGAGGTCATTCAGGCTGCTTACCGGATTGGTGACTCGGTTACCAACGTAATTTCACCAATGATGAGTTATTTTGGTTTAATTATGGCTATGGCAGCTAAATATAAGCGGGATGTAGGTATGGGCACATTAATCGCCATGATGCTGCCTTACAGTATGGTATTTATGATTGGCTGGACCCTGTTGTTTTTCATCTGGGTATTTGTGTTGGGGATGCCGGTTGGTCCGGGTGCCGCGACTTATTATCAGCCGTAGTAGTCTGTTTGGGCGTACTTTTCGTAGTATGCACACATAGCAAGTTATAAACGCGGAATAGTAACTAAATGAAATTCACTGGAAATACCGGATTTACCCATGGTCAGTCAGATAAAATTGGTGTGTTAATTACCAATTTAGGTACGCCTCAGGCGCCTACTAAAGCCGCGCTTAAGCCCTATCTTAAGGAGTTTTTGTCTGACCCCCGGGTGGTGGAAGTTCCCCGCCTGATATGGTGGTTTATCTTAAACGGTATTATTTTGAATGTGCGTCCAAAGCGTTCCGCAGAAGCCTATGCCTCGGTGTGGTCTGAACACGGCTCACCATTAATGGTGCATACCAAAGCACAGGCCACGGCCCTGGCAGAGGAATGTCGAAAAGCATTCGGTGACAGCGTGGTGGTGGAGTATGCCATGCGTTACGGTGAGCCTTCCGTTAGCAATACTATTGATCGCATGCTGAATGCGGGGGTTCGCAAGTTACTGGTACTGCCTCTTTATCCTCAGTACAGTGCCTCTACAGTTGCGTCAACGTTTGATGCAGTAGCGCATGATTTTGTTAAACGTCGCTGGCTACCGGATTTTCGTTTTATCAGCCATTACCACGATCGTCCTGGCTACATTCAGGCGGTGGCGAATAAGATTCAGCAACATTGGCAGCAACACGGACGGGCAGATAAGTTGATTTTATCTTATCACGGTGTTCCGAAGCGGTATCTGGACAATGGCGATCCGTATCACTGTGAGTGTCACAAAACGTCACGTCTAATCGCTGAGGCACTTGGATTAACAAAGTCCGAGTATATGACTACCTTCCAATCGCGTTTTGGCCGCGAAGAGTGGTTGAAACCCTATACCGATGAAACCCTTAAGGGTTTGCCGTCAGAGGGCGTGAAGTCAGTGCAGGTGGTATGCCCAGGCTTTTCTGCCGATTGTCTGGAAACGATTGAGGAAATTGGCGAAGAAAATCGCGAGTACTTTATGGAAGCTGGCGGAGAGCGTTATGAATATATTCCCGCACTTAACAGCGATTCAGCACATATAAATATGTTGTTTGAACTGGTAAAAGAAAACCTGCATGGCTGGCAGGTTTCAGGTAACAATGCACAGCGTGAACAGCTGGCGAGGGAGCTAGGAAGCAAACAATGAACAACACAACGGGAGTTACTGCGCCTACTGAGTTGCTGAAAGCACAAAAGCTGGCTAACCGGTTAGACACTGCGTTTAAGCTCCCATTTGTGCCTTTTCGGATTGGATTTGATGCCATTATTGGTTTAATCCCCGGAGTAGGGGATGCAATTATGCTTATCGCTGCGTTGCGTATTGTTTATCTGGGTAAGCAAATGGGGTTGCCAACCGGGTTGGTAAAAGTGATGTTGCGCAATGCACTGCTCGATTTTGGCTTAGGTTTTATACCTGTGGTAGGTGACATAGCCGACTTCTTTTACAAGGCAAATCAAGCCAATGTACGCGTGATGGAAAAATACTGGGTAAGCCAGAACAAGGCCGCTATCGATGCCAATGCTCAGGCTGCATTGGCAAACTGGGCTGCCAAACAATCGTAACGAATTAACTTTGTTGTTTGGCGGTACGGAAAAAATGACGGCTCCGGTGTGCCTTCCTGGATTTGGAATAATCGGAATGTGGCGCTTCGAATCGCCCGGAGACACAGTTTCTGCCTGCGCGTTTAGATTCGTATAACGCTTCATCAGCGCGTTTGAAGGCTTTCTCAGTTAACCCATTCACCACATTAGAGCAACCTATCGATACTGTTACTGACAGAGTTTCCGAATGCGAGTCGTTAAATAGCGGCATGCTGAGTGCTTCAATGGCATGTTGAAGAGTGTTGGCGGCAATGATTACACCTTCGGGATCCGTATGCGGCAGCAATATGGCAAATTCCTCACCGCCATAGCGGCATACTGAATCGGTATCCCTTACCAGTCGGCGAAGATGCCAGGCCACGTGCTGAATAACCTTATCTCCTATGTCATGGCCATAGCGGTCATTTACCTGCTTAAAATGATCAATGTCTACCAGCATTAGACCCATTCCACCACCGACTCTGCGTTGATGTGCAAGTTGTTGGTCAATGATCTGTTTAAATCCCCGACGATTCAATAATTGGGTGAGTTCATCGTAGAGCGCCACCGCTCGTAGTTTCTTTTCCAATTTGCGCCGAGTACGGTCGGTTTGCTCAAATACACTCGCCCCGGTCATAAGCACCACGAACAGGAACCAACAAGCAGCGATCATATAGCTTCCGAATAAACTGCTCACCTGCGCATTGGCTAAAGAGCGAAACACCAGGTAGCCGGTACCAAAGAAGAATACCCCACCCACAATACATTGTATCCGGACTATCTGACCTCCCAGATGAGGGGAGAGTGCCGCGCGAACTGTTCCTCTGTTTGCTGAAATCCCCAGCACCGAAGCGGCAAGGAAAAAGCTAAGGGTTACCGTAAACAATGACATATCCTGATAAAGAGCCGGAGTGTGATAGGCATAACCTATTAGAGCCGTGGTAGCGATGCATAGCGACATTAATGCGAGGGCCTGGCAAAGTATGTGATGTCTGCGCTTGCGGGCCCATATTGAAAACAGCATACAACCTATCACAACGAAACTATTGCCCGACAAACGGTTAGAGGGCTGAAGATTAAAAATGTCTGCCAGGTGTTTAGACGATGACAAAGACAGAAATGGCTGATCAGGCGATGTTGCATTAACCATGAATAGTGATGCCAATATTGAAGCGACAATAAATTGCAAGCCTAAGGAAACAGACCGGTGCGTAAACTGAAAGAGCAAGGCCATCGCCAGCAGCAGGAATAATAATGCGGTGAGCGGATGCGTAGACGGACCATCCTGAACCGGACGATATAAATACTCAATATCCAGAAGATGCCCTGCCAAAACACAGCATGCCAAGGATATAACCAGATACGTAAGCTGCATGCCTGTTTTCTTTGCGACCACAATCAATGAACGATGTGGCTCAGTGTGCAAATCGATAAATTGCAGGTTCATTGGTGTGTTCCTTTCGCAAATCACTAAAACAAAACGTAGTGTGCAAATCATTAAATTTCAACTTTAGTATAAAATTATTGCTGGCATCTCTTTCAAAGTGATCACATTTGATTCGGCGAGGGTAACAACAGGCAACGCTTAATCACCGTCGATCAATTAATTGAGATGAGCATAAATACAGTCTGCTTTACACAAATCTTCATCATCAGACTCAGGCTGTACTATACTTCATGCCCATAAAATGGCGTCTTTGGAATTGTCGGATGTTAGACAAAAGTCAGCTAAGTCAACCAATTAAAGAAAATACTTCGGCTAAGGAGTTGGCCCGTTTTAATAAATTGGCCAGGGAATGGTGGGACCCTGCCGGCAAGTTTAAAACCGCATTGGCGTTTAATGCTACCCGTTCTGCCTATATGGTCAGGCATCTGGCGTATTGTCATAATCGCGATCCACAAAGTCCTCAGTGTCTGCGAGATTTAACCGTACTGGATGTCGGCTGTGGTGGGGGGCTTATCAGTGAAGCGCTGGCCAAAGAAGGTGCCAAGGTAACGGGTATTGATGCCAGTGCAGTGAGTATAGAAGTTGCCAGGTTACATGCGTCGCAATCCGGGCTCACGATTCGTTATCTTCATCAACTGAGCGATCAGCAAATCGCCGACGGTAATCAATACGATGTTGTGATCAACGCAGAAGTAGTGGAGCACGTGCCAGATCAACCCGCATTAATTAAGCAATGCGCCCAGTTGGTTAACCCCAAAGGGACATTAGTACTGGCTACGTTAAACAGGACCTGGTTGTCCTGGTTAATTGCAATTTTGGGGGCGGAATACGTAATGCGCTATTTGCCTGTTGGCACCCATGACTGGAAAAAATTTGTCCAACCTGAAGAATTAGCTGATTGGGTGAAGTCGGACAGGTTTGAACCTGTTTACGAGACCGGCATGAAATTAAATCCGTTTTCCGGTCGGTGGCGACTGTGCCCGTCGATGAGAGTGAACTATATCCAGCTTTATAAGCGTTACTTTAATGATTAATCTGATAGTAAATCAGATCAACAGACCTTAGGCTGTCAGATAACAGGGAGTCAAACTATGTCATACACCATTTACGATTCGTCCCGGGCGCCGAATCCGCGCAGGGTACGCATGTTCCTGGCGGAAAAAGGCATTGCGGCGAACTATGTGCAACTCGACATTCAAAAAGGGGAAAACCGCACACCCCAGATGCTGGCTAAGAATCCGATGGGAAAGTTACCCATTTTGGAATTGGCAGATGGCACCTGCATAAGTGAAACCGACGCCATTTGTACGTACATAGAAGCCATGCATCCCGAACCGCCGTTAATGGGAACGACACCGCTGGAAAAAGGCATTATTGGCATGTGGCAGCGGCGTGTTGATCAGAGCTTAATGTTACCGGTTACCCAGTGCTTTCAGCATACCACCGGCTATTTTAAGGATCGTATGACCCCTGTGCCTGCTTTTGGAGAGCAAGCGGGTAAAGATGTAGTGGCATTTCTGGATATTCTCGACGCTCGTTTGGGTGAGAGTGACTGCATTGCCGGCGATACCTTCACTATTGCCGATATTATTGCGCTATGTGCGATTGATTTTGCTCGCGTAGTTAAAATTAGAATGGCCGAGCATCAGGAAAATCTGAAGCGTTGGCATCAACAGGTTAGCGCAAGAGCCAGCGCATCAGCTTGAATTAAATACCCACAATTTTCCAGTCTGGTTTCAAAAGCCGGGTGCCCATTCCTAATAAAGAGACATCATTTATACCGATGTCTCGACGTATTTATTATCTCAAATGTATTTCTGCTATCCATGATGCGCATTCATATGGTGAATGATATGGCTAATGGGCCGTGCCACCCGCATATTTCGTGAATAATGCGCTAATTTATAAGGAAAATTCAATAAATACTACCAGTCTTGCCGCTATCGTGTAGCAAAAATGGCATGTCCCAAAAGTAATATTTCACTTGAAAGTTGCAAAAATTAATGGAATGTTAACAAAATAATAACAATGGTTAGACCTCTGATGAGATCCTAACGACAGAATATTAATGACAACTGAAAATATACAAGACAGGACACACACATGAAAAAAGCACTCTATTTCGCTTGTTTGGCATGGTTGTTTAACGCTGCAGTACCTGCCTACGCGGCCCCTGATACCTCAACCAAATATCCGATTGTGCTTGTGCACGGCTTGTTTGGATTTGATGACGCCCTGGGCGTTGATTACTTTTACAAGGTACCCAACAAACTGACACGCTACGGCGCGAAGGTATACACCGCTACAGTGTCACCTGCCAATTCCAGTGAAGTACGAGGCGAGCAGTTGTTGGCCTATGTGCAGGAGGTATTAGCACATTCAGGCGCTGAAAAGGTTAACCTGATTGGTCACAGTCATGGTGGTCCAACTATCCGATACGTCGCCAGTGTTGCGCCCGAGCTGGTTGCATCAGCCACCTCGGTTGCAGGTGTGAATCAGGGCAGTAAGGTGGCGGATATTGTTCGGGCAGGTTTGACTGAAGACTCTCCTCAGGAAGGCGTTGCCGCCACAGTATTTAATGCTTTTGCTAGTGTGATTGAGCTGGTCACGGGATCGGACCCGCGAGCGTTGCCAACAGACAGCGTAGCCGCACTGGACTCACTTACCACAGAAGGCGCTGCAAAGTTTAACGCTCGCTATCCAGAGGGCATGCCAAGCGGTTACTGTACAAATGACGGTGATATGCTGGCCGAGAATGGCGTTTACTATTTTTCATGGAGTGGTGGTAAAACGCTGACTAATGCACTGGATGTAAGCGACTCGTTTATGGTGTTAACCGGCTTAGCGTTTGATGAAACCAACGACGGCTTGGTGTCCAGTTGCAGTTCACAGTTAGGGTACGTTATTAATGACCGCTATCGCATGAATCACCTGGACGAGGTAAATCAGGTCTTTGGTATTCATCACTGGTTTGAAACCGATCCGGTACAGGTATTTGTAGAGCAGGCACAGCGCCTTAAGTCAATGGGCCTGTAACGTGCGAAAGAGCGTAATACTGATTGCGCTTTTGGTGCTGGTGGTGGGGTTAAAGCTCACCACCACGTCAAGGCAACAACAACTCGAAAACGATGTTGAAAGGGCAACATCGGATAACAATCTGGAGCCAACCGAATTGGTTGTTTCAGATGACACCACGCAACCTCACCATTCAATTAACCCTGTTCCCCCCGAGCGCCTGTTTACATTGCATGCGGGGCTAAAGGACGAGTTTGACGCTTTTATTTTTGCGCGAGAAGGTCTCGGACCAGACGCTATGCTGGCTGAATATCGGGAAAACAAAATTCAACAAGGTTACGACGGAGAACAGCTCGCCGCTTACATGGATTTGTTCACACGGTACGTGGAATACAAAGTGGCTTTGCTGGCCCTCGAACCAGAAGATGGCCTTGCTACACCGGACCTGGAAGCGATTACTGCAAGAATGGACGCGCTAACACAGATGCGCTACGACTACTTTTCGGAACCGGAGTATGAATGTCTGTTCGCCGAAGATGTTGCGTTTGATCTGGCTGCGTTTGAGCGCCTGAGAATATCTCAGGATCCTTATTATTCCGAAGCGCAAAAAGCGGCGCTTATTGAGCAGCAGTTGGCTGCGCTGCCCGAGTCTCAAAAGCAAGGTTTTACCGACTCGATGGAAGTCAAAGCATTGCGTGAACTAGCCATTCAATATGAAGGCGAAACTTTGTATAACGCCGCATCGGCAGAGTTCGGCGCCGAGGTGGCAGCTCGCCTGCAGGCAACTACGGAGAAACGTCAGGCCTGGCAGAAAAAGGTAAAGAGTTACAAGCAGTGGCACAATGCATTGCAACAAGACCAGCAAATGACTGATGCAGAGCAACAACAGGCTATTGAACAATACATGGCAACACATTTCAGTGACGCAGAGAAAAAGCGCTTGCGGGTTTTTCTGGAAAACCCCGACTTACTTGGCATATAACAAGTAAGAATAAGGGGGCTCGGTATTCCCAAACTTCCCAAGTGTGTACAAACGGGTAAAAAGTCCGGCGTATCAGCACTAAAATCCTGAATTAATACCATAAACTCACGGTGATACTATCTGGTACAACGTGGAGTGATGGTTTTGTTCAAATACACTGTTCTGACTGGCATTATTATTTTGCTGTTAGGTGGCTGTTCAACGAATTCTGCACCGCCTTATGAGCGAGGGAAAAGCCCCGAAAGCCGAACCGAATACAATGGAATAAAGGGTTTGGCACAAAAGCAAAAAGATCAGAACTACCTCATGTCTTTGGCGTTGCAGCGTCAATGCGACACTGCGCGCATCGATCTGGCTGTCGCAAAATCCACGGGTGATGAATATGGAGAACAAGCCAGTCAGGCAATTATTCAAAAGACGTGTGTGACGACCCCCTAGGCGTAAATCACAATCAGATATTCTGCTTAGATAGCGTATGTGATTCACTGGAAATACTTGTTTCAATTGCACTAAAACATCTTCAAGGCAAGTGGAGTAGGAGAGCATTAAAGCCTCATGCTTAACACCTCCCTTCTGGGTTAAAAGCAAAGGTTTCAAGGAGAGATTGATGTGTTATTCGACTATTTTAAAAAAACGTAAAAGACGGCGTCTTTTTACGATGTTCATAGCTTGCGTTTTCGTTTTGGGATGTTCAACGCCTAATATGACTGAGCAGGATAAACAGGTTGAAATAATCAATGAAGAAGTTGGTAAGCTCATTGCTGACACTAAGATTAGCGCAGTATCCGTAGCATTCGTAACAGAAGGCGCCGTGAGTACATATCATTACGGCGAATTTGTCGATGGTTCAATTCCATCCGACAATGCCCTGTACGACATAGGTTCTATTACCAAAACGCATGTTGGATTAATCTTAGCGCAAGCCGTATCTGATGAACTCATAGAACTTGATGCGCCAATCTCTCGATACCTCGAAAGGGTTAATAAAGACGCATTACAATATCAAGGCGTAGAAATCACAGTCAGGCATTTAGCGACACATATCTCTGGACTACCAACAGATCTATCGTGTGACGGGGCTAACCTCTTACCAGATGAAAGGTTGACATGTTTTATTGCCCACGATGATGAAAATCTAATCAACATATTAAACGGATATACACTTCAAGAAAAACCAGGAAGTAGATATCGTTATTCAAACGCAGGCGTTCGGCTCATCGGTATCGTACTGGAAGCGCTATACAATGCGCCGATAGAGCAACTTCTCAAGCGCTATGTCTTTAAGTTAACAGGGCAAATCGAGACTTATGCTCAATTTTCTGAAAGTGAACGTGCAAGGTGGAGACGTGGGATACATGAAAACGGTGTCCCTACACCTGACGCGTCTGACTACTTTAATGCAGCGGGAGGCCTAAAATCCACAGTGCCAGATATGGGCAGATACCTAAGTTATTATCTCAACAGCAACAATAAGATAGCTGAAAAGGCACTAACTTTGCTGGCTGGAGACGAAGACGGGTTAGGCAGAGCCTATATTTGGAATACGTTTAGATTAGATTCAGAGGGGCAGTATTATCACGGCGGTGGTACTTTCGGCACGTCAGCCTGGATATCCATTTATCCCAAAGAAGGACTAGGTATATTCCTTGTTACACCCTATGTATCTGAAACCGCACAAGAGCAGCTAAATATAACGGCCAATACAATCATCGAAAAGTATCGTCAGAGGTGAGCTTAACAAGCCCAAGCAGCGGACAAATTTCCGTTAGGCATTTTTGTGTTGGTTTACATCAAACTTCTCAAAGTTGTGTTTCTGTGTTTGGTTCGTAGCGCCTACCAATTCCAGCATCACCGAATCAACCGTTTCACTGCATCCAGGGTATCAGCTTCGCTGGCCGGTTTATCCCAGCGGATGCGGTGAACGCGAGGAAAGCGCAGGGCTACGCCGGATTTGTGGCGGCTTGATGGATGCACTGCGTCGAAGGCCACTTCCAAAACCAGGGCTTTCTCGACTTCACGTACCGGCCCGAATCGCCCGGTTGCGTGTCGCCGTATCCAGTTGTCGAGCTTTTTCAATTCTTCGTCTGTGAAGCCAGAATAGGCTTTGCCAATCGGCAGTAATTTGTCGCCTTCCCACACGCCAAACGTATAGTCGGAGTAAAAGCTTGAACGCTTGCCGTGACCGCGCTGGGCGTACATGACTACCGCATCTGCTAACAGCGCTTCGCGTTTCCATTTAAACCACTGACCAACGGGTCTGCCTGCGGTGTAAGGGCTAGCCAGGCGCTTTAGCATTAAGCCTTCAACGGAAGGATTGTCAGCGGCTTGCCGATACGCTGCTTCAAGCTGCTCTTCATCGTGAATCGCCATAATCGGCGACAGTTGAAAGGCCGGTTGTTGATTGTTGGCTACCCACTTTTCCAGGTACTCACGTCTCACATCGAGGGAATGCCGGGTAACGTCTGATTGCTGGTACTTCAAAATGTCGTAAAGCATGACGCCTGCTGGGTGGGATGCAAGCAATGCCTTGGTGGGTTTCTTGCGGTTGAGTCTCTGTTGCAACGCATTAAAGCTATCGATATTACCGTCTTTCATGATCAGTAATTCACCGTCTACCACGCCATGAAAATGCAGTTGTTCCAACACATCGGGAAAGGCGTGACTGATATCATCACCGGTGCGGCTGTATATGGCTTTTCCATTGGCATTGCATACCAACTGTACGCGAATACCGTCATATTTGTGCTCAATTTGCCATTCGTCAGGTTGGGCTTTAATAGCCTCAAGATCGTCATCTTGCACCGGGTGTGACAGCATCACCGGGTGAAACGTCACAGCGTTGGATATATCGGGTTTAGGTTGTTTGCCGTCCAGCCATGCAAACAATTCAGCGTAGGGGGGAGAAAGGGCGTGCCACAGTTGTTCGATATCTTCAACAGGTACATTGCCATAAGTCGCCAGGACTTTTTTCACACTGCGTGCCGACATACCGACGCGCAGTCCCCGGGTACCTAATTTGATAAGCGCCCATCGTTGCGGTGGCGTCATAATCGACAGGTAGTCGGCAAGTAGTGCACTGACTTTTTGTTTAGACACCTGTTGGAAGGCTGTTACCAGTTCGTTCAGCGTAGGCAAAGCTGCCGTTTGCTCGGTAGCATCAGGCCATAAGTGCGCTACCGTTTCACTGACTTCGCCCACGTAGTCATAACTCATCGCAAACAGATCCGGGTCAACCCGGCTTAACATGAGTTCTTTTACGGTATGTCGTTTAAAAAACTCAAAGCGCAGCGTGCTGGCCAGCGCAGCAATGGCCCAGCCGCGATCCGGGTCGGGTGTATTCTTTAAGTAAGCCAGTAGCAACCGCTGTTTCTCATTGCTGGCTGTGGTGTAGTAGAGGTTTTCGAGTAATTCACTGAATGCTTGCATGGCTAATCCTGCGTATCGGATTCATAACCCACCATACTCAGCGCCTGAGCGGTGCGGCCTTGCTGTGTTAACGCATGCAATAGCGCATCTTCACGGCCATGGGTGATCCACACTTCATTAGGGTTCACCTCTTCAATGGTGTCGAGTAGAGCTTGCCAGTCACAGTGGTCCGACACAACCAACGGAAGCTCAACCTGCCTTTGTTTGGCTCTGGCGCGAATTTGCATCCAGCCTGACGCCATGGCTCGCCTCACATTAGGCAGGGTACGTGACCAGCGGTCGCTCAATGCAGAAGGCGGTGCCAGCACAATGTTACCAGCCAGTGATTGCTTGTCGTTCACCTCGGCGACGTCAATTAACTCCCCCAGCTCAATGCCCTGGCGTTCATATAAATCACACAGTTTACGCTGTGCACCATGCAGATAAATGGGCGCGGTATAGCCTATCGCCCGCAATGCCAGTATGACTCGTTGACACTTACCCAAGGCATAAACACCAACAAGGTGACAACGTTTCGGAAAAACAGCTAATGAATCCAGCAGCTTCGACATTTCCTGCTCGATAGAGGGATGCTTAAACACCGGCAGTGCGAAAGTGGCTTCAGTTATGAATACATCACATTGCACGGGTTCAAACGGGAGGCAGGTAGGGTCTGACTGTCGCTTATAATCTCCTGATATCACCACCCGGGTGCCCCGATAGCATAGTAGGATTTGCGCGGAGCCCAGTATGTGGCCTGCCGGATAAAACACACAGGTAACTGGGTCGTGCGATGAACCCAACGAAATCTGTTCGCGGTAGTTTACCGCTTGAGTCGACCCAGCCATGCCTTCGCCATAGCGGCTCTGCATAATAGCCAGCGTACTTGCTGTGGCAGTTACCGACTTATGACCGCCAATGGCATGGTCCGCGTGCGCGTGGGTAATTAATGCGTGTTCTACGGGGTGAAGCGGGTCGATGTAGCAGTTGGCAGGTTCACAATAGAGTCCTTGTCGTTGTTTGTGTAACCACTGTGAAGCATCCAAAGTAAATTCTCTCCCAGTCTGGTGTTATCGTATATACAACGTTTATACGCCTGAGGAGATATTTGGATTGACGCGTGTTAGTAACCGCTTTTTACGATGTAATATTCGCCGTTGTACGTAAGTGACACGTGCAACGCTGCGACTTCCTCAGATGTCTTTCTGCCAATTTTCTTAGCACTTTCCAGGCAGGTGTCCCTGGGATACGCCATCCCGTCAGCAAAGGGGGCTTCAAACAACACATTCTGCGCAAAGCGATAGCACTTATTTTCACTGTCAAAATGCAATAAAGTCTGCATCGGGAAATCGCCCTGGGTACGGCCAATGGTAGGCAAACTGTTGTCATTACACGCAATGAGTGTAAAGGCCAGTAATGGTATCAGGGCGTATCGATGCTGCATCATTGTGGATTATTCTAATGTTATGGTTTGCCTGGAGTTTATCACAACACAGAGTGAGCGTTTAGTTTGAAAGCATCCTAACGATCCTTCAGAATTTCTTTTAAAATAGCTTGCATACACGCATAACTCGTTTAGTATGAAAAACGTACAGCAGTATAGTACTAAAGTATTATCCTGATAATAACAATAAATAAGGATGTTTTATGACTACATCATCGAACCGGCTCTGTGTCATTTCTGTATCAGATTATGAAGCAGGCGAGCAAAAAACCTGGCACGACGAACTGGCGTTGCTGGAGGCACTATCAAACCAAGATATAGAAGAAGGTTTTGATGTGGTGTTGGTAGAAAGTACTCAGGTGAAGGATCAGCCTGTCCCCGATCAGCTTTATGCTTTTGTTCCCCATCTTCAAATACTCTACTATGACTCCATTCAGTCAGCAGTGCTAAAAGACTACGGTGTTAGTCAGTGTAAGCATGAATATATAGCGGTACTGGAGTCAGATTGTACACCTACAAATAACTGGCTGCGCGAGTTAATGTCGGGTCTTTTATCCGGAGACTATGCGGCATCAAGTGGTCGAACTTATTATGGTGAATTCAGCAGCTATCGGCGGGTTTGCAATCTGTTGCACCGCGCATGGGACGACCCGGGTAAATCGGGGCCAACCAGTAAAGTGTCGAACAATGGTGCAATCTATCGCCGTGACATTTTAGAAGTATTTCCTTACCCGCATGCCGCGACCCCCTTTCTGTCGGCTGAGTTGCGCAACGATAAAATCAGAGCTGCAGGCCATGTGTTTTATATCGCTCGCGAGGGGGCTATGCAGCATGCTATTGGTGGGCTGGCTTTTTTATGGGATTTACAGCGCAATAAAGGACATCAGTGTATGTCGGTTAGCGCGCACAAAAGCCTATCGCTGTTAATGAAAGAAAAGCTAAAGTTGGATTGGTTCCACGCTAAACGTATTGGAAAACAATACTTACGCTGGTACGACTGGCCACTGTTTGTGTTTTTGTCTTTTTATGAAGTAGTGCCGCATCTGATTGGTGCGCGTTATGCCAGAGAAAACGTGCACGCGATCCCTGGGTCGTCGTATAGATAGTAACCGGCGCAGTAAAAGTTAGTTTTTCAATCTGTTGCTAAACCCAAAATCTGTTTTTGGCGTATTAACGAGTTTAAGTAAGCTCATTCAACATCATGTCGCTATCGCCTGCTTTTGAAAAATGGTTCAGCCAGCAAGGCTGGACTTTTCGAAGCTACCAATCTGAGATATTCGTTAAGGCGTTAGAGCAACAGTCTGTGTTACTTATTGCTCCTACTGGTGCAGGTAAAACCTTGTCGGGTTTCTTGCCCGTACTTCACCAATTGAGCAATGTTGAAAGTGAGTATTTGCATACGCTTTACATCTCTCCACTTAAAGCACTAACTCACGATATTCATCGAAATCTGCTGAAGCCCATTGAAGATATTGGCCTGCCAATCCGTGTTGAAACCCGTACTGGTGACACCCCCGCACATAAACGGCAACGACAGCGAAAAAAGCCGCCGCATATCCTGTTAACCACGCCGGAATCACTGATGTTAATGCTGTCGTATGCTGAAGCGCCGCAAATCTTTAGTAAATTAAAGTCGGTGATCATCGACGAAGTGCACAGCCTGACAGGGAACAAGCGCGGTGATTTTACGGCGTTAGCGCTGGCGCGACTGGAAACACTCGCGCCGGGCTTCTTGCGTATTGGACTCTCTGCTACGGTGGCAAATCCTGCGTTAATTGCCAGTTGGCTGGGGCCTACCGGAGCGCCGGTCGATATTATCAAAGTGGAAGAACAGCAACGCCCTGATATTCAGTTATTGGCGTCTGCGCAGCGCATGCCCTTCGGTGGCTTCATGGCAAAATACGCGGTTGGCGATATTTATAAGGCAATTTGCGACGCGCAAACAAGCCTGGTGTTCGTCAATACCCGGGCGCAAGCGGAGCTGCTATTTCAGATGCTGTGGTCTGAAAACACTCAGGCATTACCGATAGCGCTTTATCATGGTTCATTGAGTAAAGAGCAGCGCCGGAAAACAGAGAGTATGATGGCGAGTGGGATGTTGCGCGCTGTTGTAACAACTTCGGCACTTGAACTGGGTATTGACTGGGGAAACGTAGACCGTGTTATTCAAGTGGGTGCACCAAAGGGAGTAAGTCGGTTATTGCAACGAATCGGGCGATCTAACCATCGTTTTGAAGAACCGAGCAAGGCGTTGCTTGTACCTGCCAATCGCTTTGAAGCATTAGAGTGTCGGGCGGCTATGACAGCCATTGAAATGGGCGAGCGCGACGGCGATACGCCGCACATTGGTGCATTGGATATTTTGCCGCAATTTATTATGAACTGTTTGTGCTCACGTCCAGCTTCGCGGGATGAAATCTATCAGCAGGTGCTGAACGCTTTTCCTTATCAAAGCGTAGCGGATAACGAATTTAATCAGTTATGGCAGTTCACCGTAGATGGTGGATATGCCTTACAGGCATACGAACGCTATCAGCGTTTAATCAAGCTGGACGATGGACGCTATCAGCCGGCTAATCTGCGTGTTATTCAGCGCCACCGGCAAAATATCGGCACCATCGTGGAAGCCGGGAAATTAAAAGTAAAGCGTATACGGCGAGGTAATCAGGGCAAGATCATCGGCGAAGTGGAAGAGTATTTCGCGCAACAACTCACCCCGGGTGACACCTTTCTGTTTGCCGGAGAAATGCTGAAGTTTGAAGCCATTCGCGACATGCAGGTGCATGCCAAACCGGCCAAAGGCAAGGACCCCAAAATCCCCAGTTATGTGGGTGGGCAGTTACCACTCTCTACACACCTTGCAGATGGAGTAAGAGCGCTGCTTAACACGCCCAAAGCCTGGCGAGATCTACCCAAACAAGTTCAGGAATGGCTTAACCTGCAAAAGGCATTTTCGGTAATTCCTCAGCCAGACAAGGTGTTGATTGAGCAATTTCCATATCGCCAGGCGTATAGCACCTTGTATTACACTTTCGAGGGGCGCAAAGCGAATCAGACGCTAGGGATGCTGTTAACCCGCCGCATGGAAAAGATGGGGCTCAAACCCCTAAGCTTTAGTGTAACGGATTACGGGTTATCGGTGAGTGCGCTCAATGCAGTTGAGTCATCCCACATCGAACGTCTGTTTCAGCCAGATGTACTGGGTGACGAACTGGAAGACTGGATGCTTAATGCGCCCATGCTGAAGCGCTCGTTTCGACAGGTTGCGATTGTAAGCGGGCTCACTGAGCAGCGCTATCACAGTACCCATAAAACCATGAAACAAGTAACGTTTTCGACCGACCTGATTTACGATACATTACGGGAATATGAACCTGATCATATTTTGCTAAAGGTGGCTCGCGATGACGCGGAACGCGAGTTACTGGATCTGCGCCGCCTGGCAGACATGCTGATTCGCTTTGTAGGTAAAACAGAGTTTGTGAATTTGCCACGTGTCTCGCCCATGGCTATCCCTATTGTGCTGGATGTGCGTAGTGAGCAAATAAAAGGGGCCGGAGAGCAAGCGCTGTTGGATCAGGCGGCATTGTATGCAGAAGCAGAGTCGATGTTGGACGAAATAAGAGTGTTATTGGCAAATGGGCATACTTCGCTGCCATGCCCAAAGGAAACTGATTGATTAACCCGGATTCACTGGCCGAGCTGGTCAGGCTAAGATACGCAGGTCTATTTCGTTTTGCAGGCACCGTATGGATTCTGGATGGCAAAGGCGCACTGTATTGTCCGGCTAACGACACCTTGCTGGTGGCTGATTTACATTTCGAGAAAGGCAGCTATTTAAGTCAGTATGCCTCGCCTGTTCCCCGATACGATTCCCGGGCCACAATCACTGCATTATCCGCTTTAATCGACCGTTATCAGCCGGCTTCGGTAGTGTGCCTTGGTGATAGTTTTCACGATCGTGGCGCATTTTCCCGCATTACTTGTCAGGACAGCGAAGCCTTACTGGCACTCACAAAACGCGTATCTCAATGGGTGTGGGTTGTGGGTAATCACGATCCGGATATTCCCGCCAGTGTTGCTGGTAACGTGGTTGAGCACTGGCAAGTGGCCATTGCTGGCCATCAGATTATCGGTTGTCACGAACCGGACGCAACACTGACAACGCAATACCAGATAGTGGGGCATTTTCATCCCAAAGGGCAACTGGCTATGGGAAAAGGCGTCGTCAGAGGTAAGTGCCTGGTTGCTACCCCATCCCTGTTAGTGATGCCTGCTTTGGGGCAGTTTACCGGTGGATTGTCTGTTCAGGATCCGGCGATGTTGTCACTGGCGCCCGTTAAGGAACGCCAGTGTTGGATGCTGTATCGTGGCAGAGTTTACCCGTTGCCGTCAGGCAGTTGAGCAGCTGGTCAGCCAGATAGTAATTAATCGCGCCAGCGTTTGGTGAGGTCTTCGTAAGCATCGATACGACGGTCGCGGAAATAAGGCCAAATACGTTTTACTTGCTCAGTGCGTGACATATCCAAATCTACCAACAGGATAGTTTCTTCATCAACGCCTGCCTGAGCCAGCAATTCGCCCTGTGGGCCTGCAATAAAGCTCTGGCCCCAGAATTTAATACCCGGATCGCCTTTAACGGGAGAGGCTTCAAACCCGGCGCGGTTGGCAACAATCACGGGTACCGAGTTGGCTACCGCGTGCGCGCGCTGAATAGTGTGCCAGGCCCCGTGTTGACGCGCTCGCTCGTCATCGGTGTCGGTCATATCCCAGCCAATGGCGGTGGGGTAAAACAATAAATCCGCGCCTCTCATTGCCATTAGTCGAGCGGCTTCCGGGTACCATTGATCCCAGCACACCAGTACACCCAGTTTACCTACGCTGGTTTGAATCGGTTCAAAACCGATGTCTCCGGGGGTGAAGTAAAACTTCTCGTAAAAACCCGGATCGTCCGGAATGTGCATTTTACGGTATTTTCCGGCAATCTCTTTACTGCGATCAAATACTACAGCGGTATTGTGGTACAAACCTGAGCCACGCTTTTCGAACAGCGAGGTTACCAGCACTATGTTGTGTTTTTCAGCCAGTTCGCCAAAAAACGCCGTTGCCGGGCCTGGAATGGGCTCCGCCAAATCAAAGGCGTTGGTGTCTTCTTCCTGACAAAAGTACAGGGTGCTATGGAGTTCCTGCAGCAAAATACATTCTGCACCCTGGGCTGCCAGTTTGGCGATTTGCTCAGCGCTCTTATTCCAGTTGGTGGCTTTGTTGTTGTCGGCAACGGATTGTTGAACCAGACCCACTTTTAAGGTGCGCTTAGACATATCGCGTCACTCCTTTATTCAGTTGTTTAACGACTTCAGGTTTGAATGTGTTGCAGGGGACTTGCATGGTGATGCAATGCAAGCTGCCGTATTGTTGTACCAGCGAAGCACAGTTAACCGGCACAATGTTGTGATGCGGGAACGCGCGTTGCAGCACAGCAATGGCGTCTGCGTCTTCGGGCTGCTGATACACAGGTAACAACACTGCGCGATTGCAAATCAGGTAGTTGGCATACGATGCCGGCAGCCGGTCTCCCTCGGCACTATAAATGGCAGGCAGCGGAAGTAAAAACTGCTCTCTGCCGGGCAGTTTGGCCAGACATTCCTGTACCAATGCCTGAAGACCGTCATAGTGGCTGTCTTCAGGGCGGTTTTGGGCTGCCTGGATCACCAGATTGCCTTCAGGTGTGAATCTGACCAGTGTATCAATATGACCGTCTGTGTCGTCGCCCTCGAGATGACCGTGCTCCAGCACAGTAAATTCACTGTAACCGAGCATATCAGAAAATGCCGTCTGATATTCCTCCAGCGACATGTTGCCATTGCGTTCAGGGTTATACATGCATGAAGCGGTAGACAGCAAATGACCTGTAGCATCAATTTCCAGTGCGCCGCCTTCTGCTACTACCTGGCTTGAACGCAACGGTTGCTGGCACAAGGGCGCGAGATAAGTCTGGTTAAGCTTATTATCCTGACTGGCGTCAAACTTGTTACCCCAACCGTTAAAGGTAAATTCAACCGGAAACGGAGCGTCCAGAGGCCCACAGGTTAAAAATGCAAAGTCTCTGGCCCAGGTATCATCGTATTGGGCTGCAACCAGCAGCACCTTGGCATCGGCGGGCAATCTGGCTTCAATATCGGGCATATCCTGTTCGCGGCACAATAAAACAATACCAGCCTGATTCGCATTCACGGTGCGGATAACGGATAAATAGGTGTCCCGCACTTCGTTGATCCACGGCGCCCAGTCGGTACCGTCGTTCGGCCAGGCGAGGATCACCGCCTCGGTTGCCTGCCATTCGGGTATTAACGTGTTAGTCACAGTCATTCCTGAATTAAATAAATTACACTCGCCGATTATACCCAGTCTCGGAGTCGCGACCAGTTATTTCAGGTTTCGCCCGCCGTTTAAATGCAGGGTTTGTCCGGTAACAAATTCAGAATCCAGCAGATAATTCACCGCTTTAACTGCTTCCTGCGCGCCGGGTACTGAGCCGAGCAAATTCTTGGTGAGGGCTTCAGCCCGATAGGCATCACTGTCATTGTCGTTAAACATCAGTAGTGATGGCGCAATACTGTTTACTTTCACACGTGGCGCAAATACGCGGGCAAACGAAAGCGTTAGGTTGTGTAGCGCCGCTTTGCTCGCAGCATAAGCAATGTGATTCTGACTACCCGTTTCCTGCACATAATCGGTCATGTGAATAATGTCGGTGAGCCCGCTGTGTTGTGTCAGCAGGTGGTGTAACGCCAAATTCAGCTGATAGGGTGCACTGGTGTGAACCATCATCATGTCGTGCATTAGCTCTCCTGAGTCGTGCTCGGGTGATTCAGGTGCCCAGTCAGATGCATTGTGAATTATGCCTCTCAAGCCGGTACAAATGCGTTTTATTTCGTCAATTGCTCGCGAAATGCCTGCCTGAGTGCTAAAATCCGCCTCCAACACGGTTGCACCAGCTTGCTTTAGCTGGTCTACGGCAGGCTTATGCCGACGGTAGGTAATGATCACCGGTTGGTCCCTGGAGAGTAAATCCTGCGCAATGGCAAGGCCAAGGCGCTGACTGCCTCCGGTAATAAGAATAGGTAAAGACAAAAATACCTCCGATTATTTTTGGTACTGAATACGACTTTACCGTGTTTGCAGATCGTTTTAATGACATTTTTTTCAGTCATTGTAATCCCGATTAGCGGTCCGAGTCGTATAAGGTGTGTAAGTCGTCATTACGGAATGGGTGAATGTTAGCAAAAGAAGCGGTAATTGTACGCGACGCTGTGAAGCTGGGAATGTCTAAAGAGGCATTGATGGTCCATGAGGCATTGGTTGCCAAAGGGCTTGAGACTCCAATGGTTGAAACAGGGTTGAGCGACGAAGCCAAAAGACAGCGCATTGAAGGTGCGATGCGGGATATTATGCAAACCCTGGGGTTGGACTTGTCTGACGACAGTTTGGCAGATACGCCTTTGCGTATTGCAAAAATGTATGTCGATGAAATTTTTTCGGGATTGGATTACCGCAAGTTTCCCAAAATCACACAGATCGAAAACAAAATGCAGTTGGGTCAGCCGGTTCAGGTATCAGGTATTAGTCTTACCAGCACCTGCGAACATCATTTTGTGACAATTGATGGCACTGCATCTGTTGCTTATATTCCAAAAAATACTGTTATTGGCTTGTCAAAAATCAATCGCCTTGTTGGCTTCTTTGCGCAGCGCCCGCAGGTACAGGAACGTCTTACCCAACAGGTATTGGTAGCATTGCAAACCTTAACTGGCACCGACGATGTGGCTGTGTCGATAAATGCTACGCACTACTGCGTGAAGGCTCGGGGCATAAGAGACAGCTTGTCGTATACCAAAACATCGGCGCTGGGCGGAAAGTTCCTTGCTGATGCCGAATTAAGAAGAGAGTTTTTTTCTTAACAGGCAATAAATTGAATAAATAACGAAGGCCAGCATTGATGCTGGCCTTTCGTTTTTTAAGATTTAAAAAATCAGGCTTCCGACACAATCAGATTAATTTGGTCGTTAACGCCATTGGCGGGAATAATTTCCAGCATCTGATGACACTGCTGGCAGGGCTCCCGTTGTTCCTTGTACATATCTTTTACTGTGTCGAGTGAAATGGCGTTGACGTGACCACATAAGGGACACCTGAACTCCAGTAATGTATTACTATAAATTCCCATGTGCTCTATTCCTTTCTTTGCCTCAGCAGATAAAATCCTTGTACAGCCCACCTGGTTTACAACTGCGCTGATCTGCTGTTAATGATGCCTGGGGATATTCCATGCAGGCACAGCTCCCCATAAAGTAAGTGAACCGACTTACGCGTATCTCTCACCGTGCTGAAAATTATTAACTCCAACCGGTTTTTCTGTTAATACCAATTCACATAGAAGTTTGCCCTCTCAGAGTGAGTCAAAACGACTTAGATCACGACGCGCACTCTGAGGCATAGTCACTCTATGTCCAGAGGGCGCAACACAGATATAAGTCGTTTTGGCCACTCCCTTTGGGCAACACTGGCAGACTTTTTAGCGTTGTTACGCTTGCTTGATTTGGAACCACCAAACCTGTGCAACCAAGCCTAGCTAAAAAGTCTGCCAGTGCTGCTGAGTGAGCACACTTCTATGTGAATTGGTATTAGTATAGCAGTCGCTGAAAAAAGCGAGGGAATATTGGTTATTTGTCAGACAAATTTTACGAGGGAAGCACAAATGAGCAAACGCTAGGGGATTGCATTTGAAATGCAATCCACCTAGCGCGGTGTTAACCGAGCGTGCAGTAGTTACTTGGTTGCTAACCAACGCTGTTGGTAAGGGGCCAGCACAATGGGCAACTCGCTGGTAAACTGTTGTGCTGATAGCAGGTCTTTGGTGTGTTCGCCATTGAACACGCTAAGCACACTGGCGTTGACTGATTGAGCGTGTTCACTGAAGTTACACAGTACCAACAGTTTGTCGCCATTATCTGCTTCACGACAGAAGGCAAAACAATGCTGGTTATCCGTTTGCAAAATGCGCGTAGGCGCAGCACCTAACACGGGCAACTGCTTGCGCAATTGGATGAGTTGCTGTAAACCTGCAAAGATGCGTTTCTGCACTCTGCGCTGCATACTGTCTTGTGCCGCGATGGGCGCATCAACACCGTCTAAATCGTCTGGTGTGACTGCTATGCGATGCACCCAGCGGTCATCATGAGCCTTGGCTGGGTCCTGGCGATAGTGATAGTCATTTAACAGGCCCAATTCATCACCTGAATAGAGCAGAGGAATACCACCAATACTCATGATTACGCCATGTACCAGCATAATGCGTTGGATAGCGGTATTAATAGCGTCTTCATCGTTGTTCGTCAGTGCGCCTTCCAAACCGCAAAGCGAGGCAAGTGAACCACAAACCCGACAATCACCGTTAGACGGGTTTTCAGCGAAGGGCACGCCGTTAGCATATGAGCCGTTAAACCGCCCGGTAAAAAACTGGTTCAGGAAAAAGCGGTGATCATAAGGATTGATGCCTAATTGGTGCGCAATGGCATCGTCAAAGGTCCAGCCAATGTCGTCGTGGCAGCGCACATAGTTAACCCAGGTACAGTCTTGCGGAATGCTGAAGCTTTTTTGCATCGACGCAGTAAGCAAACGGGTTTTGCGGGTTGCCAGTGAGTTCCAGATGAGTGCCATTAACAACGGGTTGTACGATAACTGACATTCATTTTTGTGAACGTACTTCACCACTTCATCCGGGTGAACAATCGCTTCAGACTTAAATACAACCGCAGGAGCGGCGATTTGCAAACAGCAGTTGAATGCCTGAATGAGCGTATGAGCATTTTGCTGATTCTCACAGTTGGTGCCCATTTCTTTCCATATAAAAGCCAGCGCATCCAAACGTAACGCGGCACTGCCAATGTTGGCTAAAAACAGCATTTCGTCGGTAATGGCATTAAACACAGCCGGGTTCGAATAATTTAAGTCCCACTGGAAGCTGTTAAACGTAGTCCACACCCATTTTTGCATGGTGTCGTTCCACGTAAAACTGCCGCGGCGCACCTGAGGGAAGATCTCGCGCAACGTCTGTTCGTACTGATCCGGCACAGTGCGGTCGTCAAATAAGTAGTAATAATCCTGATACGTTTTATCACCCGCCAGTGCAGCTTCTGCCCAGCGGTGTTCATCTGACGTATGGTTGAATACAAAATCCAGTACCAGATTAATACCCGCTTCCCGTAATGCTTTGGATAACGATTCAAGATCCTTCATGTCACCCAGAACAGGATTCACCTTGCGATAATCTGACACCGCGTAGCCGCCATCGCTGTCTCCCTTTGGGGCGTCGTAAAGTGGCATCAGGTGCAGGTAGGTTAAACCGAGTTTCTGGAAATAGGGGATCTTCTTTTCCAGCTCGCGTAAGGATGGTCCCAGCAAGTCAACATAGCACGCCATACCAATTTGATTTTCGCCTTTGTACCAGGCTTGCTGCTCATCGATTCGTTGTTTGTCGAGACGCTTTAAATCGGCCGAACGCTGCTTCAGCCCTTTTGCCAGGGTGAGTACTAACTGTTCCAGATGGTAATAACAATCGTATTGATGGCCATACACATTCACATAGCGCGCAAATAGTTCATCAAAGTGGAGTGCCAGTCGCTCGTTGAATAACTTTTTGTCTCGTTGTGACAAAAAGGAAAGATCGAGTCCAGCCAAAATACGTTGCAGGCATTGTTCACTCGAAGCGGCGTAATTCATTGCGATCTCCACAAAGCGTCGGTCTATATTGGAATAGCTGTAAGTAGTTTTACAAAAGTTTCACAAACTGGTTTACAGCATTTATCAGTTTTGCTACGTTTAATCTTAAACGATTAAGATGTTTTTTCAAGAAATTTACATGGAATTATTCTTGTTTGTTCAGTGTTTGATTGGGATGGGACTGAATTTAAACATAATTTCTTAAAAAAAGTTAATTGATTAAGTCAGTGTGTAATGTTGCTGATTTGTAAATGGTAATAATGGGTTAAACTTTGGTATATGCAGCCGTAAACCGCTCGTACCTGACAAAGAGATAAATAGTATGACTGAACCAAGCACCAGCAGCCGCTACATTCGTTGGTTGACCTATATGATGTTTATGATGTTTGCGATGACATCAGATTCTGTTGGCGAAATTATAAAAGAGGTAAAGGTAGCGTTTTCGGTAACTAATGCGCAGGCCAGTTTAATGCACTCATTACCCATGTTGGGTATTGCTTTGTCGGGGCTGTTTCTGGGATTTCTTGCCGACCGTTTTGGCCGCAAAAACACCATTATTCTTGGCTTGGCTGTGTTTGGTGTGGCCTGTTACAGCTTTATGGCAGCTAACGATTTTGTACTCATTGTGAGCCTGATGACGTTGTCGGGTATTGCGGTTGGGATATTTAAAACCGGTGCGCTGGCACTGATTGGTGATATTTCATCGTCTACCAAACAGCACACCGCTACCATGAATGGCGCGGAAGCTTTCTTTGGGGTAGGGGCGATTATTGGCCCGTTGATTGTTGCGTATCTTATTCACTCAGGCGTTGCCTGGCAGTGGTTGTACGTGATTGCAGGTGGTGTATGTACGCTGCTTATTACCATTGCCTTGTTTGTAAAATACCCGTCTTACCAGCACACGCATGCCGCTGAAGCTGAAAAAGTATCCTTGCTTCAGAGCCTGAAACTAATTAAAAACCCGTATGCCCTGGGTTTCTCGATTGGTGCATTTTTATACGTTGCGGCAGAAAGTGCAATTTACGTATGGATGCCGAGCTATCTGGTATGTGACGTAACCAGCCTTAAAGCTACCTACGAGTGTTATTCGGCAGGCAGTGCGCAAACGTTGGCTATTTATTCGGTTACCGCCTTTTTCGTACTCAGAGCACTTGGCCGCTTTGTAGGTATTTGGATGATGAGCCATTTTAACTGGGCACTGGTACTTACGCTATTCAGTGGTGCAATAGTAGTGTGCTTTGCTGGTGGCCTAATGGGGGGCAAACAGGTTGCGCTGTACTTATTCCCGTTAACCGGTATTTTTATGTCAGTGATTTACCCTACGTTTAACTCTAAAGGGATCAGCTGTTTTCCCAAACATCAACATGGCAGTGTAGCTGGCGTAATTTTGTTTTTCACCGCAGCGGGCGCAGCGGCAGGCCCATTCATCATGGGGCTGGTGAGTGATGCCAATGGCGGCGATGCAAAGTACGGTTTTATGGTAGCCACAGTATTCGCAACTATTCTATTTGCAGGACTGCTACTTAATTATATTTTTAACCCAACACAACAACGATTAGCAGAGATTGAGGCAAGCGAATATGGCGTTAACTGATCCGTACTATGCAGTGATTGAAGCGGGTGGCACTAAGTTTAATTGTGCCATTGTTACGCCAGATCGCGACATTGTGGCCGAAGTTCGTATACCTACTACCACGCCGGAGGAAACACTGTCTGCCACAGTGGACTTTTTCAACACGCAGCGCGAGGCGGGTTACACATTCAATAAATTAGGCATTGCCAGTTTCGGGCCGTTAGATTTAAACAAAGCGTCGGCTACGTATGGTTTTATAACCAAAACCCCCAAACCAAACTGGAGCAATACGGATTTGGCAAACGCATTGGGTAGCGCACTGGATTGCGAGGTTGTTATTGATACCGATGTGAATGGCGCCGCATTAGGAGAGTATCGCTGGGGCGCAGCCCAGGGCGCAGGTGTTGCCGTGTATGTTACGGTGGGTACCGGTGTGGGTGGCGGCATTGTGGTGAACGGCAAGCCCCTGCATGGTTTGGTTCACCCTGAAGTTGGCCATATGCTGGTGGAGCCGCCTGCCGGGATTACTGGCACCTGTCCTTTTCATGCTAACTGTGTGGAAGGATTGGCATCGGGTACTGCACTTGGCAAGATTTGGTCTCAACCATCACATACTTTCGACGATGACCACCCGGCATGGGATGGGCTTGTGGAAGTGTTAGGGAAGATGTGTCACAACCTGATGGTATTGCTAAGTGCCGAGAAAATTATTTTAGGCGGTGGCGTAATGCAAAAGCCGGGGATCGTGGATAAGGTTATTGCAACGACCGAACACACGTTAAATGGTTATATTGTGTTCCCAGAAGGCGTGTCGATGCGCGATGTGATTTGCACACCAGGGCTTGGCACACGTTCTGGCATGCTGGGTGCCCTGGCTCTGCTTGATTAACCCGCGCGTTCGTATAGTTCCAGCGGTAAATTATCGGGATCCGAAAAAAACGTAAAGCGCCGACCCGTATAAGGGTCGGTGCGTACCGGTTCACATTCGATACCGTGGCTGTTGAGGTGGGCAATGACCTTATCTATATCGTCCACATTGAAAGCGAGATGTCGCAGCCCCTGGGCTTCAGGGCGAGTTGGCCTTGCTGGTGCGCCGGGAAACGAAAACAATTCGATTTGCGTGCCGTCAGGTAAACCAATGTCGCATTTGTATGAATCACGCTCAGCCCGGTAGTTTTCATCTACCACAGAAAATCCCAGTATTTCTGTGTAAAAATGCTTGGATTGCTGGTAATCGTTACAAATGATCGCGACGTGATGAATACCGTTTAACATCTGTTCTACCTTCATTCGTTCAACTGCTTAATGTCAGTATAGCGCATCAGGGCACTTCCTGGCCGCGCGCAGATTCCAGTAATGCGTACCAGTGCTCTCTGGATAGTTGTGTATGCATAGCCTGGGCGCAGGCTGCGATTCGCGCAGGATTAGTGGTACCGATCACCGGTTGAATGTTAGCCGGATGGCGCATTAACCATCCAAGCACGATGGCTTCAGGGCTCACGCCATATTCTGCTGCCAGCTTACTTACCAGTGCCGATGTGGAACAATCTGCCGGGCCTCGACCTGAATATTTACCCTGAGCTAACGGTGCCCATGCCTGCAATTGCACGTTTTTGCGCTGGCAATATTCCAGCGTACCAGCGGTATATCCTGAGTGTCGATTCAGTGCGCTGTTAGCCATCATGCCGTCTTCAACCCAATCCCTGTAAGCCAGGCTCATTTCCAGCTGGTTCGCAATAATGGGAAACGACACTACCTCCTGTAAGGCTTCAATTTGATACCAGTGCATGTTCGATACGCCCAAATAGCGGAACTTGCCCTGGGCGTGCAAGTTGGAAAGGCATTCGCCCAAGGCCGGTAAATCGGCCAGCGGATCCGGACGATGCAGCAGCAATACATCAATGCTTTCCATATTCAGGCGTTGTAAAATACCATCGACTGACTGAGCAATG
Source organism: Aestuariibacter sp. GS-14 (assembly GCF_006494365.1). Taxonomy (GTDB): domain Bacteria; phylum Pseudomonadota; class Gammaproteobacteria; order Enterobacterales; family Alteromonadaceae; genus Alteromonas; species Alteromonas mangrovi. Next base: position 35,524 of record NZ_VHIP01000016.1, on the reverse strand, counting down.
TAAGCTGGCGAAAAGTCATAGCGTTTGGGGCCGGTTGCATCTTCAAAGCGGATACCGCACTTGGATTGGATGATCATGTTTTCACGCCAACTTGGGTTAGCTTTTAATACATCGGCAAATACCCTTTCTGCCTTGCCAAGGGTATAAATGTCAGCGTGATCAAATACTGTTATACCAGCCTCTAATGCAGCTTCTACCGCGATGGTGGCTTGTTTTACGTGTTCTGCGGTATAAGCGTCGGCTGCCCATTCGCCACCCAGACCCATACACCCGAATACCACGGAGGAAGCATGTTCAAAATAGTGTTTCATCATTGTATTTTTCTTCTTTTATGCAATGCAGTTACTGTAAGTGATACCAGTTTATCTGGCGAATGAATACGTATGCTAACAGGTAAGGCAAGTGATACAAATTAAAGTAAATTTCGTAATACCTGTAATTATAAAAACATAGGGTAAAACATGAAACGCATAGCAGCACTTTTATTGTTGATTGGCCTAGCTGGCTGTACCAGTGTGCCGGAGGGGGTAACACCGGTAACCGGCTTTGAAGCTGACAGGTATTTAGGTACCTGGTACGAAATAGCGCGCTTTGATCATAGTTTTGAACAAGGGCTAAGCCGGGTGTCTGCTACTTACAGCAAGCGCGATGATGGGGGCATCAAGGTACTGAATAAGGGATACGACGCCGCTAGCGGAGAATGGGATGAAGCTGAAGGTAAAGCCTATTTTGTAGGCGAGGAAACAACAGGCCATTTGAAGGTGTCGTTTTTCGGCCCGTTTTACGCCAGCTACGTTATAGCTGAACTCGACAAAGACAATTACCAGTATTCGCTGGTAACCGGGCCGGACCGTTCGTATTTGTGGATATTGGCCAGACAACCCGAACTCTCCGACGAAGTGCGCTCCTATCTGATAGAAAAAGCAACGTCATTGGGCTATGCCACTGATTCATTTATTTGGGTTGAACACCAATAGGCATCCTGATGTTGTGCATAACAGCATAGTCAAAGGTAAATGCCATGATAGCTTATGGTAAACCAGTAAGGCGTGCTATACTCGCGCCTTTCTTGAAATGAATCTATCCGGGGCAGTAACCATGGCAAATCAACAAGCGGTATTTACCCGCGCTAACAATGTATGTGAATTATGTGGGAGTGATCAGGGCCTTGCCTTATACATGGTGCCCGAATCACCAAACGATTCCGACAACTGTGCAATTGCCACCTGCGCTACGTGCACCAGTCAGTTAAACGGTGAAACCGATACCGATGTAAATCACTGGCGTTGTTTGAATGAAGCGGTATGGTCGCCATTGCCTGCTGCGCAAGTGGTAGCCTGGCGTAAGCTTAAACAGCTGGAAAGCGAAACCTGGGTACAGGACTTACTGGAAATGGTCTACCTGGACGAAGACACCCAGGCCTGGGCCAAAGCTGGCTTGCCAGAAGATCGCGAGCCAACATTAGACAGCAACGGTGAAGCCCTTCAGGCCGGTGATAACGTTCACTTGATTAAAGATTTGAACGTAAAAGGCGCAAACTTTACTGCCAAGCGTGGTACGCCAGTGCGCAACATCCGCCTCACGCAAAATCCGCTTCATATTGAAGGCAAAATCAACGGTCAAACTATTGTGATCATTGCTGCCTATACTAAGAAAGGCTAGTTGAGCGACAAACGCGTTGTCCGGTGATTATTCAGTATCCGGACAACGCTTTTTTCAACGAGTGTTCTTCATCATATACAAATCTACCGCTAAAAACCGCATAGTTAAGGCATCACACCAGCGTAGTGAAATAACCTGTGGTAATCTTGAAACATGTCATGTTTAGCTTAGTGATTCCTCCATGCCTGTAATGGGTAACAAGGTAAATCTGTCTGCACAGCATCCCCCTCGTCATTACGACGACCTGGCTGAAGAAGTGCCGCTTGCTATTGTAATAAACGGCATGGTGCTGTCTGTCATGATGGTCTCGCCGTTTGATTTTGACGACTTTATTACCGGTCACTTTCTTACCGAAGGGATTGTAAAGTCGGTAGTAGAAATCAAAGATATTCAGATCGAACCCATGCCTCCGGGATTTGAAGCCCGGGTAACCGTTACCGGTCGTCGCGAGCGGGAAATAAAGCAGCGACGTTATAGTTTGGTGAGCGCTGGGTGTGGTCTTTGCAATAAAACCGCTATGGATCAGGCGTTCCCGCCGAATGAAGCGCAGACCGATAAACGGCCATTGGCGGAATGTGATGTCAGTCAGTTACGTTCATTGTTTGAAGCAAACCAAACATACAATCAAAAAGCCGGCGCCATGCATGCCGCCATGTTTGTGTGTGCGGCATCGAATACCGTACTGTGCAGTGAAGACATTGGTCGCCACAACGCACTGGATAAAGTGATTGGCAAAGCCTTACGCGCAGGTTTCCATCCTGGAAAGGGCTATTTGGCAGTGACGAGCCGTTGCGGTGTGGAGCTGGTGCAAAAAGCCTCAGTCTGTGGTTTTACCACGCTGTATTGTTTGTCTTCTCCCACCACTATGGCGGTGGATTTAGCGCATCAAACCGGGCTGAATCTGGTGTATGTGCCGCGAAATAACCAACTCATTATGTATGATGCAAAGGAAAATTATGCCGAATAAATCGTCTAAAGCCGGGGGCATGGCGTCCGTTAAATCTACGGTGAATCAGCTGATTAAAAGTAAGCAGGTACGCCGAAACATGCTGAATTTGTATCATGCTAACAAACATGAAGGGTTTGATTGCCCTGGATGTGCCTGGGGCGATGACAAGCGCGGCGCGTTTCGCTTTTGTGAGAATGGCGCTAAGGCTATAGCCTGGGAATCAACCTCTGAAAAAGTGGATGCTCCGTTCTTTGCGCAACACACCGTTAGCGAACTGCGCAAGCAAAGCGATCACTGGCTGGAAAGCCAGGGCAGGCTGGTGGAACCGCTTCGCTACAATTCGCAAACCGACAAGTACGAACCGGTGAGTTGGGAGCAGGCATTCACGCACATTGCTGATGGTATTAATGCCCTGCAATCCCCAAATGAGCTTGAGTTATATACGTCTGGCAGAGCGAGCAACGAAGCGTCATTTTTGTATCAGGTGTTTGGTCGGGCACTGGGGACCAATAACTTTCCTGATTGTTCCAATATGTGTCATGAAGCCAGCGGTATTGCGCTCAAGCGCGCAATCGGTGTGGGCAAAGGCACAGTGACGCTTAAGGACTTTGATGCGGCCGATACTATCTTTGTGTTTGGTCAGAATCCGGGTACCAATCACCCGCGAATGTTAAATGCGCTGCGCAGTGCAGCAAAGCGCGGTGGGACTATTGTGTCGTTCAATAATCTCATCGAGGTTGGGTTACAGCGCTTCGCTAGCCCACAAAAGCCTGCCGAATTATTGGGCTTGCAAGCGGTTGATATCAGTGCACGGTACTACACACCCAAACTCGGCGGTGATTTTGCCGTAGCACGAGGCATGGCCAAGGTTATTATTGAAGAGCTGACTGAACATCTGAATCAGGATTTTATCGGTGAGCACACGCATGGCTTTGACGCTTACATCGAGCAAGTAAAAAGCACGCAGTGGCAGGATATTGAAACGCGCAGTGGGTTAACTCGCGCCGACATCACCGAAGCAGCCAATGTGTTCGTGCGTAGCAAGAAAGCCATTACCTGTTGGGCAATGGGGATCACTCAGCATTTACATTCGGTGGATACCATTCATGAACTTACGTCGTTGCATCTGCTAACAGGTGCAATAGGTTTACCCGGTGCGGGTATGTGCCCGGTTCGAGGCCACAGTAACGTGCAGGGCAACCGAACCATGGGCATTCTGGAAGCGCCAACGCCCGCGTTTAATCAGGCTATGCAGGCAGTATTTAATTTTACGCCACCGGAAAAGCCGGGGCATAGAGTCTACGACGCGATTAAAGCCCTGCATGCCGGGCAAAGTAAAATGCTAATTTGTTTGGGCGGCAATATTGCGGCCGCGTCGGCTGATACCGTTTATACAGAGCAAGCGCTCAGACGAACAACACTGATGGTTAATATCGCCACCAAGCTCAACCGCACGCATCTGGCCGTAGGACAAGACGCCTTGATACTGCCATGCTTAGGACGAACCGAAGCCGACACCACCGGCGGAAAGAACCAGGCAATTACGGTTGAAGACACCTTTAGCATGGTGCATGCGTCCAGTGGCAATACACCGCCAGCCAGTGAATTATTGAAGTCTGAAACAGAAATCATCGCGCGTATTGCACAGTACACATTAAAAGATCGTATTGCGTTGGATTGGGAGTCACTCATTGCTGATTACAGCAACATACGGGAGCTCATTGCCAAAGTGATCCCCGGCTTTGATAATTTTAATGCCCAAATACAGCAGCCAGGAGGTTTTCACTTGTACAACAGCGCGGCAAATTTGCAGTGGAATACAGCGTCCGGGAAGGCCGAATTTAACGCAGTGGCGTTACCTGATGCGTTATTTCCCGATCGCGTTCAGGCCAAAATTGCTCAGCAAGACTCGCCGGTATTCACCCTGCAAACCCTGCGCTCCCACGATCAGTACAACACCACCGTGTATGGCATGAACGACCGCTATCGCGGGGTATTTGGTGAACGCCAACTGGTGTTTATGCATGCCGAAGATATGCGTCTGCTCGGATTAACCGATAACTCGCTGGTGGATATTAGTACCATTTGGGATGACGACACAGAACGTAAAGTGACCCAATTTCGCGCTATGCGTTACGATATTCCGCAAGGTAATGTGGCGTGTTATTACCCGGAAACGAACCCGCTCATTCCGTTTGAAAGTGTCGGGTTGGCATCGGCAACGCCAACATCAAAATCGGTGCCGGTAGTGATAAATCATTCTGCGTAATAAGCGGTCTGAATAAAAAGCAAAAGCGGAGGGTTTCTTGCTATAATGCGCGCGTTTCTTGAATTAACCTGTATTTGAGGCCGGTGCAATGCAATCAATTACCCTTCGTCAGCCAGATGACTGGCATCTTCATTTTCGCGACAACGATATGCTGGCTGAAACTGTGCCAGCCACGGCGCGCTGTTTTGCCCGCGCGATTGTGATGCCCAATCTGGTGCCGCCGGTAACCAATGCTGAACTGGCGATGGCGTACAAAGCGCGTATCGAAGCGGCACGTCCTGCCGGAAGTCAGTTCGAGCCATTGATGACCTTGTATCTGACCAACCAAACCACACCCGCTGACATCACAGCTGCCAAGGCTGCGGGCGTAGTAGCGTGCAAGCTGTACCCGGCTGGCGCAACCACCAACTCAGATGCTGCAGTAAAAGGCATTAATGCGTTGTATCCGGTGTTTGAGCAAATGGAAAAAGACGGCGTGTTGCTGTTGATCCATGGTGAAGTGACCGAGTCGCATGTGGATATTTTCGATCGCGAAAAAGTGTTTATCGACCAGTACATGGCGAAGATTGTAAAAGACTTTCCGGGTTTGAAAGTAGTATTCGAGCATATCACTACTGCCGATGCTGCGGATTTCGTTCTGGGTAACGGTGATAACATTGCCGCTACCATCACGCCTCAACATTTGTTGCTAAACCGCAATGACTTACTGGTAGGCGGCGTGCGTCCGCACAACTACTGCTTACCCGTTTTAAAACGCAATACCCATCAGCAGCGTCTTCGCGAAGTGGTTGCACAAGGCTCCACGAAGTTCTTCCTGGGTACCGATTCAGCACCGCACGCCAAGCACCGCAAAGAAAACGCCTGTGGTTGCGCGGGTTGTTACAGTGCGTGGAGTGCTATTGAGCTGTACGCCGAGGTCTTCGAGCAACTGGGCGCGATGGATAAATTTGAAGCATTCGCCAGCGAGAATGGCCCGGATTTTTACGGTTTACCACGCAATACGGGCACGATTACCCTGGTGAAAGAAAGCTGGCAGGTGCCTGACTTGGTAACGCTGGCGGATGGCACTGAAATGGTCCCGTTTTTTGCGGGTCAAACACTAAACTGGAAACTGGCGTAATTATTTATGAGTGAGTTGTTTTCTGCATTCGGGTTACGCCCAGAGTTGTTACTGGCTATTGAAAAGGCCGGATTTAACGCGCCACGCCCCATACAACAGGCTGCATTGCCAGCTATTGTTCAGGGCAAAGACGTACTGGCTCAGGCGCAGACCGGCTCGGGCAAAACCCTGGCATTTGCTGCTGGTAGCCTGCAAAAATTGGATGTTAGCCTGAATGCGCTGCAAACCCTGGTACTGTGTCCTACCCGCGAATTGGCTGAGCAGGTAGCAGAGCAATACCGTCTGCTGGCCAAGGATTTACCTAACGTGAAGGTATTAACCTTGTGTGGCGGGCTGCCAATGGGGCCGCAAATCAACTCACTTAAACACGGCTGCCACATTATTGTGGGTACGCCAGGGCGCGTGATGGATCACGTGCAAAAGAACCGAGTTTCGCTGGATGAGCTACGCGTTCGGGTATTTGATGAAGCAGACCGCATGCTGGACATGGGTTTTACGGATGATCTGGCCACTATTTTTAGTGGCTTGCGCGCACCGGTACAAACGCTGATGTTCTCGGCTACCTTTACCGATGCTACTACTCAGCTGGCAAAGCAGTATTTAACCTCCCCTGAAACCATTGAAGTTGACTCTGCGGCCCGGGCCAAAGTGTCGCAACTGGTTTACGAAGTGGAAGACAAGCAACGCTTTAATGCACTCAAAGCCTTGTTAACCACGGAGCAACCTAAGAGTGCTATCGTGTTCTGTCGCATGCGCAAAACAACGCAGGAAGTGGCCGATAAACTGGCTGAGGAAGGTTTTGTGGCTGCTGCTATTCAGGGCGACATGGAGCAAAGCGAACGCAATCAGGTGCTTATGCAGTTTGCCAGTGACTGCCTGAACATTCTGGTTGCAACGGATGTTGCTGCACGAGGGCTGGATATTCCAGCGGTAGATTGTGTGGTGAATTACGAAGTAAGCGAAAACCCCGACGCACACATTCACCGAATTGGCCGAACGGGTCGTGCTGAACAACCGGGAATGGCTTATACGCTGATGAGTGAGAATGAAGGCGCGTTGCTGGCCGCTATCGAGATCCATACCGGTGAAGATCTGAAACGCAAAGGCGCTCAAGGCCTGCGCTTTCATGCCAACCGCATTATCGAGCCTGAGTTTAAATGCCTGCGCATTGGCGCCGGTAAAAAAGCCAAGCTTCGCCCAGGTGATATTTTAGGCGCATTAACTCAGGAGGGTGATGTACCCGCCGACGACATTGGTAAAATAAAAGTGCAGGCTAATGAAAGCTTCGTGGCGGTTAAAACCCGCAGTGTAAAGCGCGCATTGGCCTTGTTCCGCGAGGGCAAAATTAAAGGCAAGCGCGTACGGGCTTTTAAGCTTTAAATAACGGGAGCGTATAATGGGTGGCGAAACAGATTTAAACAGCTTGCTCAAAGGCCTGTCACCTGAACTGCTCCCGGAAAATTATGTGTTTGTGACTCTCCCTGGTTTTAGCTCAGAGTTGTTCGACTCACTAAAACCAATAGGCATGTTCCAGGAAGTCGAAGGTACCACACTGATCCTGACTGAGAACGCCGCACTTAATGCGAGATTGGTGTATAACGGCGTATTTCGCTGCATAACCTGTAAGGTGCATTCCAGTCTGGAGGCGGTGGGTATGACTGCGGCAATGAGTGCGGCGTTGACCGCAAAAGGCATAAGTGCAAATGTGGTGGCAGCGTATTATCACGATCACATTTTTGTGCCTGCTGCTTATGCTGAATTGGCAATGGTAACGCTGTTGGCGTTATCCTCTCCAGTGATGGCCAACTAATTACTGGGACTGGATATTGCCAAATAGCGCAACTAAGTCGTTGTAGTGTTTGCATTGGGTATTCAGGTGGGCACCCACATGCGTTTCGAAGTAAACATATTCAGAGCGTTCCATCACCGGCATATTATCAAGTTTATTCAGTGCTTCTGACACACCAACCTCATCGGCAAGAATGTGATCTACCCGACCAAACTTTAGTAATTCCAATCCTTGCGCAACCGACTCTGTCATCACTAATTCAGCACCAGCATCCAGCAGAGGTTGATGAAATGTACCAAGCTTTTTAACCCGGAGCACAGCAACACGTTGCCCTGCTAATGTGTCAAGGTTTGAAATAGTGGGTGCGTTACTGGCGGCCCGATAAAACGCAAGTTCAACGCGCTGCTCAGACAAAGGGAAAAAGCGTACTGTATCGTCCATGCCTTTCGGTGGATAAAAGCTGATGCACCATGGCTCATGGCGCAATATTTCTCCTGCTCGGGCAGGGGGCACAAAGCGGGGGGATATCGTGAATTTATGCCCAATCGTTTTGGCAAGTAGCTGAAAATTAATGCCCCGATCTGCTGCTTCCATCGTAGTAAACGGGGGATATTCAACGGCGAAAACGGCCACTTCCGCTTTTGCCAGTTCAGGTTGATTTGCTATGCCAACCTGTGTAAATAAAATTAGCACAACAGCAAAAATAGCTCGCTTACAGCGCAGACTCGATGTGTTTAACATAATGCCAGCCGGGGTTAGTGCGTAGTAACTCTCTGTTACATCAGTTTACGACAAACCCGATTTTTTGCCACCAACCGCAGTATTGTGTCCTTACAGATATTGGTTTAGCCAGGTTTTGATTTCAGTAAAGGCCTGGATACGGTTGTTCGACAAGCTATGGTTATCGCCATCGTAAAGTATTAATTTATTCTTATGACCTGCTCCATTTAAAGCCTTGGCAAGTAATACGGATTGTTCGGCGCTAACGCGTTCGTCGGCAGTGCCATGAAGCATTAAGATTGGCGCAGGAGGCAATTTATCCAACCAATTGATCACCGAACGCTCCGCAAGCCGCTGGTGTTTTTGGGTGGCGTAATCTGGTATTCGGGCCGCGTATACTTTTTCCATTGCCGGGCGCCAAACTACGGCTTGGGTAAGATCGGCATTGCCGGCTATCGATACTATCGCTTTTAGCTTCGGTAACTGTTTGGCAGAGAGGTAGCTTTGCATCACACCGCGACTCCAACCAACCAGCGCAATGCGCGATGTATCGGCTTGTGGCAGTGTTTTGGCGATGTCAATTAACGCCAGTACATCATTTACGTCCGCACCGCCAAATTCATCATTGCCGTTATTGCTTAAGTGGCGACTGGCACCGCGATACTGGCTACCCAGTACAATATCCCCCTCGCTGGCAAGCTCCGCTGGTAAATCCATCTTTGTGCCGAAGACTATATAACCGAAACCTGCATTGCCACCGCGATTAAATATAACCACAGGAAGCTGCTTTTCTGGCGATTTTGGAGCCAGGTAAAAACCTTCTACATTGAATTGATCTGACTGATAGGTGAAGTCTGTGCAGTCCAATTCTGCTTTGCGCTGGTTAAATTTCTCAGCGGGGAAAGCGCGATGGAAAGCCTCAATATCAAAACCCGGCTTTTTCTTGTTCATTACGGTCTCCCACTTCTCGTAGCTTTCGAAAGGCCCTCGGAAGCAATTTTGGGGCTCGTCCATGGTTGAGTCTGCAAAGGCGTTAGCACCAAGCAGTACTGAAAAACTGATCAGTAAAAGACCGAATCGATTCATCCGAAACATCCTGTTGATAAAAATAAGAAGCCTTACACGCTTATAAACGCTGAGCAAATTTTTGAAGTAAGCAAATGTTATCGCCGTCCTGGTAAAGCCGAGGTGAAAAATCCTCACTGATGCATGTTGATAGTGCATTTTGTGCACTATTGGTGAGCGCGTTGGCGAGCGCATTGGCGAGCGTAGAGAACGCCGGAATTCAGTTTTTAGTGCATATCGGGGCAGTTTATTGGTGTTGTCGTATATATTATACACTTTGCCGTAAGTGCGGCACCGATGGCACCGCTACTGCATAGTCAGGCCACCCAACCATTTTCACTCTCAAATAAAGGGGGGCTTTTCTTGAATCACCTATCAATGAGCCGACGAGCGTTATTGAGCTGGATCGGCAAGACCGCAGGTGCGGGTGCCATGTATCAGGCTATGACATCGCTTGGGTTTGCAGCGGAATCGACACATCCCGGCACACTTAATCTGGGCAGCACCCCAAAAGGTGCATCAGTGTTGGTACTGGGTGCCGGGCTGGCGGGAATGACAGCGGCATATGAACTGCGTAAGGCCGGATACACGGTTACTATTCTTGAGTTTAATCAGCGGGCTGGTGGTCGCTGCTGGACACTTCGTGGCGGTGATTCCTACACCGAACTTGGCGGCGCAACGCAACAGTGCCAGTTCGCCGAAGGGAACTACATTAACCCGGGCCCTTGGCGTGTGCCATACCATCATCATCATGTGATGTCGTATATCAACGAGTTCAACATTCCCATTGAGCCGTTTATCCAGGTGAATTACAACGCATTGGTTCACTCTACCCACGCGTTTGATGGTAAGCCTCAGCGTTATCGCGAAGTACAGGCCGACTATCAGGGCTATGCTGCAGAGCTGCTCGCCAAAGTAACGAATCAAAGTGGGCTGGATAAAGCACTCTCTGTGGAAGACAGGGAAAAGCTCTTTGAATCGATGCGTCATTGGGGCGCACTGAATGAAAACGCAGAATACAAAAAGTCTTACGAAGTGAGCTTACGGCGCGGATTTGCCATTCCTCCTGGCGGCGGTTTATCGCCCAAGCCGCAACCCAGCGAACTGATGGACAGAAGCGCCCTGCTGCAATCTGAACTTTGGAAGTACATTGTTAATGGTCAGGATATTGAGTTTCAGAGCAGCATTTTCCAACCGGTAGGCGGCATGGACAATATTGCCAAGGCGTTTGAAAAGCGCGTAGGTGATACCATTCATTACGGCGCCAAAGTCACCAGAATTAACCAAAGTGACAAAGGCGTTAGCGTAGAGTATGAGCAGCAAGGCGTTGCTAAAACCGCTCAGGCGGATTGGTGTGTATGTACCATTCCACTGTCTATTCTCAGCCAAATTCCCGTTAAGGCGAGTTCTGGCATGCAGGCCGCAATTCGCGCAGTGCCTTATGCGGCATCGGTGAAAGTAGGTCTCGAATTCAAACGTCGCTTCTGGGAGCAAGACGATGCCATTTATGGCGGCGTAAGCTATACCAATCTGCCTATTACCAATATCAGTTATCCCAGCACCAAATTCTGTGACAAAGGCAAAGGTGTATTGCTGGGCGCTTATGTGTGGGGAGCCAACGCGTTTGAATTTACTTCTTTGACACCTGAGGAGCGAGTGAAAAAAGCGGTGGAATACGGCAAAAAAATACACCCTCAATATGCAGACGAGTTCGACAATGGTATTTCAGTAGGCTGGCACCGGGTGCCATGGACTCAGGGATGTTATGGCATGTGGACAGAGGCATCACGTGAGCAACACTACGAGAACCTGTGTCAGGTTGATGGACGGTTGGTGCTGGCAGGTGAACACGCATCCAATCTTCCTGCCTGGCAGGAAGGAGCTATATCGTCTGCGCATGATGCCATTAAGCGATTACATCAAAAAGTGTTAAGCACGGCAGTTTAACCCGGAGGATAGGCAATGAAATTATCATTAAAACTATTATTTTTAGTAAATATGCTGTGTGTAAGCACTTACATTTATGCAACAGATGACGCGGGCTTTTCCGAAGGTGCGAACTTTGAGGAAGTGACTGGTGAGGCGCTGTATCACGCCATTTGCCAGGGCTGCCATATGCCAATGGCACAGGGAGCTAAAGGCGCGGGAGCGTATCCTGCATTGGCGCAAAACCCTAAACTCGCCGCCGCGTCCTATGTGATTTACATGGTAAGCAACGGCATGGGCGGCATGCCTCCGCTGAAACAGTATCTGTCAGATGAACAAATCGCCGAAGTGGTGAATTACACACGCAGTCATTTTGGTAATCACTTTACCGACGCCGTTAGTGCTAACGACGTAAAAACCATTGCTCAACGATAAAATACAGGAACGCAAACATGAAAAAACGAATTATTGCCCCACTTTTGCTCAGTGCCTTGGTCTCCATGACGGGATGTAACGATGCCGATGCCACCCCTCCCGCCAAAGAAACCGTGATCCGTCATGGGTTGATTGGTTCAGACTTCCCCATTTTACGTGCATCGGAAGTACCGGCTACCAGCACTATTGTGTTTTTAAGCGGTGCAGTCCCAGGCGTGAGTAATCCGGATGCGCCTGCAAATAGCGCGGAAGCATACGGTGATACTGAAATGCAAACCGTGAGCGTGTTAAATCGCATTGACGAAAACCTGAAAAGTCTGGGATTAACCATGGGCGATGTGATTAAGATGCAAGCCTTTCTGGTAGGCGATCCGGCAATGGATGGCAAGATGGACTTCGCCGGTTTTATGCGCGGATACACGCAGTTCTTCGGCACAGAAGCCCAGCCAAATCTGCCTTCGCGTTCAGCGTTACAGATTGCAGGTTTAGCAAACCCGCATTATCTGGTTGAAATTGAAGTCACTGCCGTTCGGCCAGAATAAGACGATATTGTTAACCTGGCTTAACTACGGGCCAGGTTAACAGAAGTACATGCGCGCTATTCAACATCCAGTGACACATAACAGACCAAATAAGACGTCCACTTAGCACATATATCAGCCCGTACAGGAGTCCCGCCATAATGGCCAGGCAGACGTAGAGATATCCCCCTGTAAAATGGGCGAGTCCAAATAACATGCCGGTAATCAAAAGCCCACCAACCACGCCCAACTTTGTGGATAACCATGATTGCATTAAGCCTCTGAACAGTAACTCTTCGGTAAAACAGGTGTTGAGGAGGTTTGAAATCACGATAATAACAATAAGGTTGTTCAGTTCGGGCTGCCATTGAATCAACCCCAATTGCGTTGCTAAAAACAAAATTGCCGGGATGCCCGTAATGGCGATGAGAAAAGGCAGCCATTTTGGCGAATGTGAGTGTGTGAACGTTGCACAGCGTTGCCAAATCGGAATCCACAACAGTAAAGACCAGGCAATCAATACTTTATCTGTATTCAGGTAAACAATAGTAGCTAAGCTATTGGCTTTTACCGACTCAAGGACAGTGAGCTGAATACCGCTGTAGCCTGGTAATGTGTGCGTTAGCAGGCCGACGCTGAGAATTCCCCAAACGGCCCATAGAAAGTACTTTAGCCAATCTGGCAATCCTTTTTGCGTTTTCAGTAAAAAAGTGACGCCAATATAACCAACTGCCTGCATGACAAAGACAACATCGGTATCAATGGCGACGGATAGCAAAATCGAGAGTAGTGGAATGCCGTAGCGCAGGATTTTATTTGCAGAAAGTGCACTTAACAGCACAAGGCCGGAATAGATCAGCGCAGCAATTACATGCAAATTAATGAATTCCATAGCAGGCAATGAATTCCATGCGAAATAAAAGGGCCAAGATAACACAGCTGGTTATATTGAAAATACACCTTATCTACTCCCCAAATGAAACGGGGTTGATATAGTGAGGAACAAGCAAACCTTCGACTCAAAGGATTACACCATGAGCATCAATTTTAATGACGTATCGGTATGCGAGTACGCGGATGCACTGCCGCGTGAACAGTTTATGGACTACGCAATACATTCACTATGGAAACCGGCACCTAAAATATTTGGCCCTGCGTTTACCGTTAAGTGTCAGCCAGGCGACCATTTGATGTTGCATGCTGCCATATATCGCGCAAATCCCGGTGATGTCATTGTGGTTGAAGCCGATGACCAGTTTGCTGTTGCGGGTGGTAATGTATGTGCTATCGCGCAAAAACGCGGCATTGCAGGGTTTGTGGTGGACGGGGTGATCCGCGATATCGGTGAAGTCGAAGCAATGGGCTTTGCTGTGTATGCTCGTGGTGTTGTGCCTAAGCCGGGCGCCAAAAAGTGCGTTGATCCGTTAAATCAACCGGTCCAGTGCGGTGGTGTTACTGTGCATCCCGGTGATATCATAGTGGCTGATCAAGAAGGTATTGCTGTTATCCCACAAGCGTCAGCCGCCGAAGCATTTCAAATTGCCTGGCAGCGCGCCGAGAAAGACGGTGGAATGACACTGGATGAATGGCAAGCCAAACACCATGAAAATGTCGAAGGCATCCTGGCGAAACTGGGATACCGCGACGCCTGATGTTGAGTAATGCATGTTTTCATTTTTTGAGAAACTGACAAACCCGTTTCCTGCTTCACACCCCACACAGCCACCAAAAAACATGGTGGCTTTTTGTAAACACTACACTCAGGGCATGTGGCCCGTTCTGTTATGCGTATCGGCATTGAGCGCGATTGTGGCGATGCTGGAAGTGACCTTGTTTGGCTTTATGGGACAACTGGTTGACTGGTTTACCGAACAGGATCGCAGTACCTTTATTGAAAATGAAGGCAATCGTCTGGTTGTGATGGGGCTGGTAGTGGTTGTGCTCATTCCCGGTTTTATTTTGTTGCGTTCACTTTTTTCCCGCCAGTCGTTGCTTGGCAATTACCCTATGCGCATACGCTGGCAGGCGCACCGTTACCTGCTCAGTCAAAGCCTCACGTTCTTTCAGAATGAGTTTGCAGGCAGGGTTGCCACCAAGGTAATGCAAACGGCATTGTCGGTGCGTGAAACCGTAATGAAGTTGCTTGATCTGATGGTGTACATCAGTGTGTACTTTATTTCCATGGTGGTGCTGATATTTACTGCCGACTGGCGATTGGCGTTGCCATTACTGATTTGGTTAACGGTGTACAGCGTAATTCTGCGAATTCTGGTACCTAAATTAAAACAGGTTTCACAGCATCAGGCCGATGCCCGCTCACTGATGACCGGCCGCATCGTTGACAGCTACACTAATATCACCACGGTAAAACTATTTTCGCACAGTCAGCGTGAAGCCGAATATGCGAAGGACAGCATGGATAAATTCCTGCAAACCGTTTACCCGCAAATGCGGTTGGTAACGATTCTGGAGTTTTGTGTTGAACTGAGTAACGCACTGCTGATTTTCAGCGTTGGCGCACTGTCGGTGTATCTGTGGTTACAGCAAATGGTCACGCCCGGCGAAATTGCTTTGGCTGTGAGTTTGTGTTTGCGCTTAAACGGCATGTCGCACTGGGTTATGTGGGAAGTGGCATCACTGTTTGAAAACCTCGGCACCGTACAGGATGGTATCAATACGCTTGCACAGTCTATTGCTGTCGAAGATAAACAGCACGCGCAACCGCTCAAAGTGAACGGTGGGCAGATTGAATTTAAGCAGGTTAACTTCGCTTATCCGGGTCACAATAACCACCCTGTGCCGGTGTTTCAAAACCTCGATTTAACCATCAAACCCGGTGAAAAAGTGGGCTTGGTAGGACGGTCCGGTGCCGGTAAATCAACGCTGGTTAACTTATTGCTGCGGTTTTACGACACTACAGGCGGCAAAATATTGATCGATGGCCAGGATATCAGTAGTGTCGGGCAGGAATCGCTGCGCGCACAAATCAGTATGGTTACCCAGGATACATCGTTAATGCACCGCTCGGTCCGCGACAACATTGTTTATGGGCGTAGCGATGCTAACGAAGACTCGATGATCACTGCTGCTAAACAAGCTGAAGCGTTTGAGTTTATTCAGCAGCTCTCCGACAAAGACGGCAGAACCGGATTTGATGCTCAGGTTGGGGAACGTGGCGTGAAGTTGTCTGGTGGACAGCGTCAACGCATTGCTATTGCGCGGGTATTGCTAAAAGATGCGCCTGTATTAATTTTGGACGAAGCCACCTCTGCGCTAGATTCAGAAGTAGAATCAGCGATTCAGGAGTGCCTGAACAAAGTGATGGAAAACAAAACGGTATTAGCTATTGCTCACCGCTTATCTACAATTGCGCAGATGGATCGCTTGTTAGTACTTGATAACGGCGAGATTGTGGAGCAAGGCACACATCAGGAGTTGCTCGATAAAGGCGGTATCTACGCCAAACTGTGGGCACACCAGACAGGTGGATTTCTTGGTCTTGAATAAGCACGCTTGCGCGCTTATTCAGACCATAGAAATCCCCTGTCCCAGCCTCGAGCCGGGACCTAATCGAGCAGACTGACTCCTTCGATACTTCCTGTATTTGTCCTGTCCCGGCCTCGAGCCGGGACCTACTGAAACAGGCTTACTTCTCCAATACAACCCTTCACCGAGTTTTGCGCACCGCTTGTTGAATTGGTTAGATCCCCGCCTTCGCGGGGATGACGAAGAGTAGCGTGGGGATGGCAAATAGTAGCGTGGGGATGGCAAATAGTAGCGCGGGGATGACGAGTAGGTTGCGGGATGACGAGTAGGAGCGGGGATAGCCTTCCAATACGTTGTCGTCCCGGCCTCGAGCCGGGACCTACTGAAACAGGCTTACTTCCCCAATACAACCCTTCACCGAGTTTTGCGCGCCGCTTGTTGAATTGGTTAGATCCCCGCCTTCGCGGGGATGACGAAGAGTAGCGTGGGGATGGCAAATAGTAGCGTGGGGATGACGAGTAGGTTGCGGGATGACGAGTAGGTTGCTGGATGCGAAAAGGGACGGGGATGACTTGGAGCCGCGGGGCTGACAACGAGATAGGCGGAAATAGCGTACATGTGGTGCAGGAAAGACCATTCAATCTCCCGTCGTCCCGGTCTCGAGCCGGGACCTGGCAAAACAGGCGGACTACCTCAAATCAACCTGAATTCGGGAAACACAGTTGATGCACAAACGTAAGTTGTTTTTATAAACAACTCGACTCGAGTTCATAACAGGTATCGTCAAGTGATTGCACTAATTCAAGTGCAGCATCTACCTGGGGCAGCTCATATCGGAAAAAGTAACGGCATGCGGCCAGCTTTCCCTGAAGCAATAGCGTTCTATCAGAGCCGGTTTCAGTATTGATTGCCAGTACTGCAACCCGAGCTTGTCTTAACCACAGCCAGGCCATTACGATATGGCCGAAGGCGTGCAGGTAGGGTGTCGCATTGGCCAGAGCCAGATTTGACTTCGCCGCCTGCATCGCAGCCACTATAGTTTGGGTAGTGGCGTTGAGTTTGGCTTTGCGTTGAAGCAGGGCGTTGGCAAATTCGGCAAGCTGTGGCTCAGCTTGACAAGCCTGGACGGTGCTAAGGATTTCCTCGCCAAGCAGGGTATAAGGAAGTCCGTCTTGCATGCTCACTTTTCTGCCCAGCAAATCCATGGCCTGAATGCCTTCGGTTCCCTCGTGTATTGGGTTGAGCCGGTTGTCGCGATAGAAGCGTTCTACCGGGTATTCACGGGTATAGCCATAGCCTCCGTGTACCTGAATGGCAATGGAATTAGCTTCAAGACAATATTTCGACGGCCAGGATTTCAGTATTGGCGTTAAAATATCCAGTAAGGTGCCTGCACGCTTTGCCGCTTCGGGATCAGCGCAGTGCGCATGTGTATCCGCCAGCGTTGCGCCATACAACGATAAAAACAAGCCACCTTCTGCGTAGCTTTTGGCTGCCAGTAACATGCGCTTAATATCGGCATGTTCAGTGAGGGGGACCTGCGGTGACTGCGGATCCTTTTCGTGGGGATGACGCCCTTGCGGGCGATTTCGGGCGTAATCCAGGGCATGAAGATAAGACGTGTATCCCTGGGATACCGCTCCCACGCCTACGCCAATTCTGGCCTCGTTCATCATTTGAAACATATACAACAAGCCGCGATTGGGTTCGCCGATCAGGTATCCCACAGCGCCGTCTTTCTCACCAAAGTTGAGCATGGTAGAGGTTGTGCCGCGCCACCCCATTTTATGAATAAGCCCGGCGAGGCTTACGTCGTTGTGTTCACCTAATGAACCATCATCGTTAACCAGAAACTTGGGCACAATAAACAACGAGAGCCCCTTTACTCCGGCGGGAGCGCCCTGAATGCGCGCCAATACCAAATGAATAATGTTTTCAGACAGTTCGTGATCGCCACCAGAAATGAAAATCTTATTGCCTTTGAGGCGATAAGTGCCATCTTCTGCGTGAGTAGCCTGAGTCTTTATGTCGGACAGCGACGAGCCTGCCTGGGGTTCGGTTAACGCCATCGTACCCATAAATCGACCATTAAGCAGGGGCTGCAGGTACAGGCGCTTTTGCTCATCTGAACCAAAGTTGCGGATCACATTCGCATTAGCGTTGGTTAGTGAAGGATAAGAGAGAACCGGCATATTTGCCGCGCCAAATATAGCCTTGCATGCTACTGAAACCGAAAAGGGCAATTGCATGCCGCCTAGTTCGTAGTCATGGGTAGCGGCGCCAAACCCGGCGTCGTAGTATTGCTGAAGTGCGGCAGCCACTTCTGGGATCATGGTTACTTTACCATCGACAAATTCAGGTTCATTCTCGTCTAACTTCGCTGCGCACGGTGCAAACCAGTCGCTGGCAATAGAATAAGCCGTTTCAATTGTTGCGTCGAAAGTTTCACGACCGTGTTCGTTAAACCTTGGGAATTTACAGAGTTCATCAACCTTTAATACGTCATAAAGTAAAAAGTTAAGATCCGCTGGATTGATTAATCTGCTGTGCATTGTTATTCCCATTTTTTATTGATTGATGCGAAATATATATCCGCTATGCGGAATTGGTCAAGTCGTTTTAAATTACTGAGTTAATGGAATGAGCACCAGGCGGTCCAGTAAGGTAGCGCTTTGTAAGGCGGTTTAATGAGGGCGCAGGGCGCTTGTAGAAGCGCCCTGTAAGATTGGAGGAAATTTATTCAGGGAGAAGTGTTACGTCCAGCTGACGGGGTAGCACATGGCATATGTCTCTGCCGATGCCAAAATCATCTGCCTGAAAAGCCTGATACCCAGACTTTTGGATCGATATGGAATAAAACCCTGGGCGTTCAGAGAGCATGGAAATGGCATCGCTGTCGTCGCAGGCTGCATCGCTATTGGTGAACGTTTCAGAGTAATTGCCGTCTGTTACCGTAACAGTAACACCGCATGCAGCAGGTAACTGAGTTGAGTCATCCGTTACTTTAATGGACAGGCCGTTAACCACTGATGCGGTGCAACCTACATCATCAGCATTCACCACATTACTCACATAAAGCGTGTACTCGTCGTCGGCGCTCTGCTTATTTTCATCAACCTGAATTAAGGTTGGGTAGCCAAGTTCTGGATCGTATTCAACGTAAAGGGATTCAGCCCGACTCTCTTCCAGCGCAATGCGTTCAAACAGCGCCGTGATGCTCATTGCGTTGTTGTCATCCAACGGTAGCGCAACATGCGTATCGATAACTGCTTGAGAGACTACCTGATCACCATCAACAAAAACCAGGCGGGGCAGGGTATATTCATCCAGGCAGAAACAAGAAACCCGGTATTCAAACTGGTAAGTCTGTATGTTGGTACTTTCCCATTTAGCGCGGTTTCGGTTTAATTCATCGAGGGTCTTATTGGCACCGTTACCACAACCCGAAAGCACACCAGAAAAAATGAAAAGCGTTAACACTTTTTTGTATCGAAACATAAAAATCCTTTAGACGTTTCTGTTACTGCTTACCTGCGTGGTGGATATCACTGCGGTTTTAGATTTACGACAGTCGCTATAAACACGAAGGAGGCTCATGAGCACGCCCAGTGTACTCTTGTCAGCCAGTGAAAAGAAGTGGTGGTAAGCGCATTGGCATAAACACCTGGTCTGTAATAAGCGCGGTTATTGAAAAGCAAAAAACGATTGTTATTGCTTCTACCGAGGGGCCTGTTTCGCATAATGTGAGTTGCTTAACAAAGCGCTTGTATCTGAAGTCTTGTTAAGTATAATACGCGTCCCTCCCTTACGAATCCGCACTTTTCCAAAAAAGACGCAAACATTCACAAGGGTAGTGTAAGTAAAATCAGCCAAAAGCTGTTTTAGGGGTGTAGTTCGAATTGGTAGAACAGCGGTCTCCAAAACCGATGGTTGGGGGTTCGAGTCCCTCCACCCCTGCCAGATAATGGTGTAGTGCAGGTGCACTGCATAACAAGCCGTATTGCTAGGGTCGTGAAATGAGCGAAAAAACGGAAAATTCATCCAACTCAATGGACATGCTGAAGTGGTTGATTGTATTTGCCTTGCTTGCAGGTGTAATTACTACCAATTATGTTTATGGTGAAGTGTCGATTTTATATCGTGCTATTGGTGCGTTAGTGGGTGTGGCTGTTGCAGGCTTTATTGCTGCCACCACAATGAAAGGCGTGGCGTTTTTAACGTTTGCCAAAGAAGCGCGTTTAGAAGTACGCAAAGTGGTATGGCCCACCCGTCAAGAGTTAAACCAAACTACACTCATCGTGCTAGGTGCTACGTTTGTAGCGTCACTGTTATTGTGGGGTATTGACGGTGTCCTGGTTTGGCTTGTTTCATTAGTGACAGGTATTGGAGCATAAGCGAATGACTGAAGAAAAAAAGAAAAAGCGTTGGTACGTTGTTCAGGCATACTCTCAGTACGAATCACGTGTAAAGAAAACATTACTTGAATACATCAAGATGCACGAGATGGAAGAATACTTTGGTCAGGTACTGGTACCTACCGAAGAAGTTATTGAAATGCGTGCTGGACAAAAGCGTAAATCTGAGCGTAAGTTTTACCCGGGTTACGTACTGGTAGAAATGGAAATGAACGAAGACTCATGGCACCTGGTTAAAAGTGTTCCGCGTGTGCTTGGTTTCATTGGTGGTACCTCAGATCGCCCAATGCCTATTTCTCAGCGTGAAGCAGACGCGATCCTGAATCGTCTTGAAGAGTCTGTTGATAAGCCTAAGCCGAAAACATTGTTCGAGCCGGGCGAAGTGGTTCGCGTTATCGAAGGTCCGTTTGCAGACTTCAACGGTGTGGTAGAAGAAGTGGATTACGAGAAGAACCGGGTAAAAGTATCGGTGCTTATTTTCGGTCGCTCTACACCAGTAGAACTGGAATTCAGCCAGGTCGAAAAAGGCTAAAAGCCAAAGAAATAAAAAAAGTGCCCTGTGTCCTGCGCATGGCACTTTTTTGTTTTTTAAGATTTATCTAAAAAACAAAAAATATAAGGTTGCGTCGGGCTATTTGTTAGCCTATAATTCGCGCCCCTTTTATTGGAACCGGGAAGCCGATTGAGCAAGTAATCTCGATACTTGCGAGGCGTCAGACCCATTAACGAGAGCATGTAAAATGGCTAAAAAAGTAACAGGCTTAATTAAGCTTCAGGTTGCAGCTGGTGCTGCTAACCCATCTCCACCTGTTGGTCCAGCACTGGGTCAAAAAGGTGTGAACATCATGGAATTCTGTAAGGCTTTCAACGCTAAAACAGAAAGTCTTGAGAAAGGCGCTCCAGTACCAGTAGAAATTACTGTGTACGAAGACCGTTCTTTTACATTCATTACCAAAACTCCTCCTGCGTCTTACCTGCTGAAAAAAGCGGCTGGCATCAAGAGCGGTTCAGGCCGTCCTAACACTGTAAAAGTGGGTACGGTAACTGTTGCTCAGTTGGAAGAAATTGCCAAGGTAAAAGAGCCAGATCTGACTGCAGCTTCATTAGAAGCCGCTGTTCGTACTATCGCGGGCTCTGCTCGTGCAATGGGTCTGAAGGTAGAGGGTTAATCGAATGGCTAAATTAACTAAACGCGCACGTTTGATCCGTGAAAAAGTAGATTCAAACAAAGAATACCAAATTGCTGACGCAGTTGCCCTGTTAAAAGAACTGGCGACCGCTAAATTCCCAGAAAGCGTTGATGTTGCCATCAACCTGGGTATTGATGCGAAGAAATCTGACCAAAACGTTCGTGGTGCAACTGTACTGCCAAACGGTACTGGTAAAGACGTTCGCGTTGCAGTATTCACTCAGGGCGCAAATGCTGAAGCAGCAAAAGCTGCAGGTGCAGACATCGTAGGTATGGACGACCTGGCTGAGCTGGTTAAGAAAGGCGAAATGAACTTTGACGTAGTGGTAGCCAGCCCTGACGCAATGCGCGTAGTTGGTCAGTTAGGTCAAATCTTAGGTCCACGCGGCCTGATGCCTAACCCTAAGACGGGTACTGTTACACCAGACGTAGCGACTGCAGTTAAGAATGCTAAAGCGGGTCAGGTTCGTTACCGCAACGACAAGAACGGTATCATCCACGCCAGCATTGGTAAGATCGCGTTTGAAGCAGACAAGATCAAAGAAAACTTAGAAGCATTATTAGACGCTCTGAAGAAGGCCAAGCCTTCTACGTCAAAAGGTACTTACATCAAGAAAGTAAGCCTGAGCACCACAATGGGTGCTGGCGTATCTATCGACAAAGCGTCAGTAGGTCAGTAATGCTTTGCGTTAGCCCAGGCTAACGCTTCTCTTAAAGGTTATGGGTTGGAGCTGTTGAATATCGCCAAAAGCGAATATCGGTAGCTCCCGTCCAAGACCGCAGGTGTATTACAGCAAAAGAGGTAAGAGAACTTTTGTATTCAATGTACTACTTAATCACGACAGCCTGCGCAGACGGTGGTTTCGACTCAGACTCTCTGGGATAACGAACACCGTAGAGCGGTGCCGTTGGCGGGTAACCAATAATGGCATCAATCTGTGAACCCTGATCACTCTAATTGCAGATGATCAGATTTGAAGAGGTGAACTCAGTGGCACTAGGTTTAGCAGCAAAAAAAGAGATCGTAGCAGAAGTTTCTGAAGTTGCGTCTCGCGCTCTATCCGTAGCCGTTGCTGAATACCGTGGGATGGGAGTTGCAGAACTGACAGCTCTGCGTGTTAAAGCCCGTGAGCAAGGCGTATACCTGAAGGTTGTACGTAATACTCTGGCTAGACGTGCATTGGCTGACAGCAAATTTGCAGACTTAGATAGCGCCTTAACCGGTCCGCTTATCTATGGTTTCTCTTTAGACGCACCAGGCGGCGCAGCTCGTCTGTTTAAAGATTTCGTCAAAGAAAACAAAAAACTGCAAGTAACTGCACTTTCAATTGGTAGTGGTTTACTGGGTCCAGACAAACTGGATGCAGTAGCAGCTCTGCCTACCCGCGACGAAGCGCTTGCGAAATTGCTTGCGACCTTCAAAGCACCAGTTGGCAAGTTCGTTCAAACAATCAACGAAGTTCCTGCCAAGTTTGTGCGTGTATTGGCGGCGGTCAAAGACACCAAGTAATTGGCGTTTTTGGCATATTGATTTTTTTAACATTTTAATCCCAGGAGTTTAGAGAAATGGCTCTGACTAAAGAAGATATTTTAAACGCGATCGCTGAAATGCCAGTAATGGAACTGGTTGAACTGATCGAAGCAGCTGAAGAGAAATTCGGTGTATCTGCAGCGGCTGTTGCTGTTGCTGGTCCTGCTGTAGCTGGTGAAGCTGCTGCTGTTGAAGAAAAGACTGAGTTTGACGTTGTAATGACTTCATTCGGCGCAAACAAAGTTGCAGTAATCAAAGCAGTTCGCGGCGCGACTGGCTTAGGTCTGAAAGAAGCTAAGGACGTAGTAGAAGCTGCTCCTAAAGCAATCAAAGAAGGCGTAAGCAAAGATGAAGCTGAAGCACTGAAGAAAGAGCTTGAAGAAGCTGGTGCAACAGTTGAAATCAAGTAATCTGAATTAACAGATTGCTCGCCAGAAATGGCCTGGGCTGGTGGTTTTTTAGACCACCAGCCTTTTTGCGCTGTAGGGTGTATGGTTTATTACCCTTGACCATATACATCATGCGTTACCACGCGGAACAAAAAAATTGGCAATAAACCAACCAGTTAACTAACCATTTGGTTAATTTTTGGTGTATGCTGTCGGATTGTTCCCTGTGCAAGGGTACTGGAAGTTTGTTGTCTGGTCGTTTACAGGCAACAGGTTGGGTCTAAAATCAGCAGGCTGAGGAACCCATGGTTTACTCTTATAGCGAAAAGAAACGTATCCGTAAGGATTTTGGCAAACGCCCACAGGTATTGGAAATTCCATACCTTCTTTCAATCCAGCTAGATTCTTTCAAGAAATTTATTGATATCGATCCCGATGGTCAATATGGTTTGGAAGCAGCATTCCGTTCTGTTTTTCCAATAAAAAGTTACTCTGGCAATTCAGAATTACAATATGTGAGTTATCGTCTTGGCGAACCGGTATTCGACGTTAAAGAATGTCAGATTCGCGGCGTAACTTATTCAGCTCCTTTAAGAGTGAAACTTCGTCTCGTATTATTCGATAAAGAAGCGGCACCCGGTACTGTAAAAGATATTAAAGAACAAGAAGTGTACATGGGTGAAATCCCATTAATGACAGAGAACGGTACGTTCGTCATTAATGGTACCGAGCGCGTTATCGTTTCTCAGCTGCATCGTTCTCCTGGTGTGTTCTTTGATCACGACAAAGGTAAAACACACTCGTCTGGTAAGGTGTTGTACAACGCACGTGTTATTCCTTACCGTGGTTCGTGGCTTGATTTCGAGTTTGACCCGAAAGATAACCTGTTCGTACGTATCGACCGTCGCCGTAAGTTGCCTGCAACGATAATCTTACGTGCTCTGGAAATGGGTACTGAAGAAATCCTTGATACTTTCTTCGACAAAGTTCAGGTGCGTATTGCTGACGGCAAGCTGATGATGGAAATCGTAGCAGACCGTTTGCGTGGTGAAACTGCACAATTCGACATTCTGGATGGCGAAGGAAACGTGCTGGTTGAACATGGCCGCCGTATTTCTGCGCGTCACACCCGTGCACTTGAAAAAGCGGGCATTACTGAGCTTGAAGTGCCTGTTGAGTATTTGGTTGGCCGCGTATACGGTGATACCTACGTCAACGAAGAAACAGGTGAAGTACTGGTAAGTGCTAACGACGAAGTGACCATGGAAAACATGGCGTCGTTGAGCAAAGCCGGTATTACTGAATTTACTACGCTGTACATAAACGAACTGGATCACGGTTCGTATATCTCTGATACCCTGCGTATCGACAGCTCAACTAACCGCCTTGAAGCGTTAGTTGAAATTTATCGCATGATGCGTCCTGGTGAACCACCAACGAAAGACGCAGCAGAAACCTTGTTCGATAACCTGTTCTTCTCTGAAGAGCGTTATGACTTGTCTTCTGTTGGTCGCATGAAGTTCAACCGCCGCTTAGGCCGTGAAGAACTGACTGGTTCAGGTACACTGGACAAGGGCGACATCATTGCTGTGATGAAACAACTGATCGAAATCCGTGACGGTAAAGATGAAGTGGACGATATCGACCACTTGGGTAACCGTCGTATTCGTTCAGTAGGCGAAATGGCAGAGAACCAGTTCCGAGTTGGTTTAGTGCGTGTTGAGCGTGCGGTTAAAGAACGTCTGTCTTTGGGTGACCTGGACAACGTTATGCCACAGGATCTGATCAACGCTAAGCCTATTTCTGCAGCCGTTAAAGAATTCTTTGGTTCTTCGCAGCTGTCGCAGTTTATGGATCAGAACAACCCGCTGTCAGAAGTTACGCACAAGCGTCGTATTTCTGCCTTAGGCCCGGGTGGTCTGACACGTGAACGTGCAGGCTTTGAGGTTCGTGACGTACACCCGACTCACTATGGTCGTTTGTGTCCAATCGAAACCCCTGAAGGTCCAAACATCGGTTTGATTAACTCATTGGCAAGCTTTGCGCGTACCAATGATTTCGGTTTCCTAGAAACGCCTTTCCGTCGCATTGTAGACGGTGTGGTAACAGAAGAAATCGATTATTTATCGGCTATCGAAGAAGGTCAGTATGCAATCGCACAGGCGAACATTGCATTGACTGAAGAAGGCGGGCTGGTAGATGAACTGATTCCATGTCGCTACCGCGGTGAAACCACGCT
This sequence comes from Aestuariibacter sp. GS-14, assembly GCF_006494365.1. Classification (GTDB taxonomy): domain Bacteria; phylum Pseudomonadota; class Gammaproteobacteria; order Enterobacterales; family Alteromonadaceae; genus Alteromonas; species Alteromonas mangrovi. The sequence goes on along the minus strand of NZ_VHIP01000016.1, from coordinate 9,819 downwards.
GATGCCTAAAGAAGACATCACGTACATGGACGTTTCACCACAGCAAATCGTATCGATTGCGGCAAGCATTATCCCGTTCCTTGAGCACGATGACGCCAACCGTGCACTGATGGGTGCGAACATGCAACGTCAGGCTGTACCTACATTACGTGCTGATAAGCCATTAGTTGGTACGGGTATGGAACGCACTATCGCTGTTGACTCCGGTGTAACCGTTGTCGCTAAGCGTGGTGGTGTGGTTGATTACGTTGATGCCAGCCGTATCGTTATTAAAGTTGACGAAGATGAGATGTTCGCTGGTGAAGCGGGTATCGATATCTACAACCTGACTAAATACACGCGTTCTAACCAGAACACCTGTATCAATCAGCGTCCTACGTGTAACGTTGGCGACCCGATTGTAGCCGGCGATGTACTGGCTGATGGTCCGTCTACTGACTTAGGCGATCTGGCACTGGGTCAGAACATGCGTATCGCGTTCATGCCTTGGAATGGTTACAACTTCGAAGACTCGATTCTGATTTCAGAGCGCGTTGCACAGGAAGACCGTTTCACTACCATTCACATTCAGGAATTAAGCTGTATCGCTCGTGATACTAAGCTTGGGCCAGAAGAAATTTCTGCCGATATCCCGAACGTGGGTGAATCTGCACTGAGCAAGCTGGATGAGTCTGGCGTTGTTTACATTGGTGCGGAAGTGAAAGGCGGCGACATTCTGGTAGGTAAAGTAACGCCTAAAGGCGAAACGCAACTTACCCCAGAAGAAAAGCTGTTACGTGCGATCTTCGGTGAAAAAGCGTCTGACGTTAAAGATACCTCTTTACGTGTACCTAACTCTGTACACGGAACGGTTATCGACGTACAAGTATTTACCCGTGATGGCGTAGAGAAAGATAAACGCGCACTTGAAATTGAAGATATGCAATTGCGTCAGGTTAAGAAAGACCTGGGCGATGAGTTCTCAATTCTTGCTGACGGTATCTTCGCACGTGCGCAAAACCTGCTGTTAAAAGCGGGCGTTGATCAGGCTAAACTTGACAGTCTGCCGCGTGAAAAATGGTTTGATATCCCGTTGAAAGACGAAGATGCGCAGCTGGATTTAGACCAAATTGGTCAGCAGCACGACGAAATCAAAGCAGACTTCGATAAGAAATTTGAAGCTAAGCGTCGTAAGATCACACAAGGTGATGATCTGGCACCTGGCGTACTGAAAATCGTTAAAGTTTACCTGGCTGTTAAGCGTCACATTCAGCCTGGTGACAAGATGGCAGGTCGTCACGGTAACAAGGGTGTTATCTCTACTGTAATCCCGGTAGAAGACATGCCTTACGACGAGAACGGCACGCCGGTAGACATCGTTCTGAACCCGCTGGGTGTACCTTCGCGTATGAACATCGGTCAGATCCTTGAAACTCACTTAGGTATGGCGGCTCACGGCTTAGGCGTGAAGATTGATCGCATGCTGAAAGAACAGGAAGAAATGGCTAAACTGCGCAACTTCCTGCAAGAAATCTACTCACTGGGTGACAACCCACAACAGGTAGACATCAGCACGTTCAGCGACGACGAAGTAGTGCGTCTGGCTAACAACCTGCGTAAGGGTGTACCAGTAGCAACGCCTGTATTCGACGGTGCGCGTGAATCTGAGATTAAAGCCATGCTGAAGCTGGCTGATATCCCAGAAAGCGGTCAGATTACGTTGTTCGACGGTCGTACCGGTCGTGAGTTTGAACGTCCGGTAACGGTTGGTTACATGTACATGCTGAAACTGAACCACTTGGTTGACGACAAAATGCACGCGCGTTCAACCGGTTCATACAGCCTGGTTACACAGCAGCCTCTGGGTGGTAAAGCACAGTTCGGTGGTCAGCGCTTCGGTGAGATGGAAGTGTGGGCACTGGAAGCATACGGTGCTGCTTATACCCTGCAGGAAATGCTAACTGTTAAGTCGGATGACGTTAACGGTCGTACCAAAATGTACAAGAACATCGTTGATGGCGATCACAGAATGGAACCAGGCATGCCTGAATCCTTCAACGTATTGCTTAAAGAAATCCGCTCACTCGGTATCAATATCGAGCTGGAAGAGAAATAAGCAGGCATTCGCCATAATTGATTGAGTTGGCCCGGTTCGCCGGGCCATAGAGACTGACTCCGCCGGGAGAGTATTTGTGAAAGACTTATTAAAGTTTCTAAAACAACAAAACAAGACTGAAGAATTCGATAATATTCGTATCGGTCTTGCTTCACCAGACATGATCCGTTCGTGGTCATACGGTGAAGTTAAAAAGCCAGAAACCATCAACTATCGTACGTTCAAACCTGAGCGTGACGGTTTGTTCTGTGCGCGTATCTTTGGTCCGGTTAAGGACTATGAGTGTTTGTGCGGTAAGTACAAGCGTCTGAAGCACCGTGGTGTAATCTGTGAAAAATGTGGCGTTGAAGTAACGCTGACCAAAGTACGTCGTGAGCGTATGGGTCACATTGAGCTGGCGAGTCCGGTAGCGCACATTTGGTTCCTGAAATCACTGCCGTCTCGTATTGGTTTGATGCTGGATATGACACTGCGTGATATCGAGCGCGTACTGTACTTCGAATCATTCGTTGTAACCGAGCCTGGCATGACCACGCTTGAGCGCAGCCAATTGCTGAGCGAAGAAGAATACCTGGATGCACTTGAAGAGCATGGCGACGAATTCGAAGCCAAAATGGGTGCGGAAGCTATTTTTGATCTGCTGAAACACCTGGATGTTGATGCGGATGTTGCGTCTATGCGTGAAGAGTTGCCTTCTATCAACTCTGAAACCAAGCGTAAGAAAGTAACCAAGCGTCTGAAATTGCTTGAATCATTCCAACAGTCTGGCAACAAGCCAGAGTGGATGATCATGACTGTTCTTCCAGTTCTGCCACCCGATTTACGTCCGTTGGTACCGCTGGATGGTGGTCGTTTTGCTACGTCTGACCTGAACGATTTATACCGTCGCGTAATCAACCGTAACAACCGTTTGAAGCGTCTTCTTGACCTGGCGGCACCTGACATCATCGTACGCAACGAAAAGCGTATGTTGCAGGAAGCGGTAGATGCGTTGCTGGACAACGGCCGTCGTGGTCGTGCAATCACCGGTTCTAACAAGCGTCCTCTGAAATCACTTGCCGACATGATCAAAGGTAAGCAAGGTCGTTTCCGTCAGAACCTGCTTGGTAAACGTGTTGATTACTCAGGCCGTTCGGTAATCACCGTTGGTCCTACTCTGCGTTTGCACCAGTGTGGTCTGCCTAAGAAAATGGCACTGGAGCTGTTCAAGCCATTCATCTATGGCAAATTAGAAGCTCGTGGTCTGGCTACTACTATCAAAGCTGCTAAGAAGCTGGTAGAGCGCGAAGCGCCGGAAGTATGGGATGTGCTTGACGAGGTAATCCGTGAACACCCTGTACTGCTTAACCGTGCACCAACGCTGCACAGATTGGGTATCCAGGCGTTTGAACCTACCCTGATCGAAGGTAAAGCGATTCAGTTGCACCCATTGGTGTGTGCGGCTTATAACGCCGACTTCGACGGTGACCAAATGGCGGTTCACGTTCCGTTGACTATCGAAGCACAGCTAGAAGCGCGTGCGCTGATGATGTCAACCAACAACATCCTTTCTCCAGCGAACGGTGAGCCGATCATCGTACCCTCACAGGACGTTGTATTGGGTCTGTATTATCTGACCCGTGACAAGATTAACGGTCAGGGCGAAGGCATGGTATTTACCAGCCCGCACGAAGCCGAGAAAGCTTACCGTACCGGTAACGCAGAACTGCACTCACGTGTAAAAGTTCGTATTACTGAATACGATGTTGCAGAAGATGGTACTAAAACAGAAAAAGTAACACTAACTGATACTACAGTTGGTCGCGCGATTTTCTCGTTGATTCTGCCAAAAGGCCTGCCGTTTGAAATTATCAACCAGGCAATGGGCAAGAAGCAGATCTCTAAACTGTTGAACGAGTGTTACCGTACGCTTGGTCTGAAAGATACTGTTATTGCAGCAGACCAAATCATGTATACCGGTTTCCACTACGCGATGATCGCGGGTGCGTCTGTTGGTATCGATGACATGGTAATTCCAGATGCCAAGAAAGATATTATCGAGGCAGCAGAAGCAGAAGTAATCGAGATCCAGGAACAGTTCCAGAGCGGTTTGGTTACAGCGGGTGAGCGTTACAACAAAGTTATCGATATTTGGTCAAACGCTAACGAAAAAGTAGCTAAGGCCATGATGGATAACCTGAAAACTGACGTTGTGATCAACGCCAAAGGCGAAGAAGAAGAGCAGGCATCATTCAACTCTGTGTTCATGATGGCTGACTCCGGTGCTCGTGGTAGTGCCGCCCAGATTCGTCAGTTGGCTGGTATGCGTGGTCTGATGGCGAAGCCGGATGGCTCAATCATCGAAACCCCTATCACGGCAAACTTCCGTGAAGGTCTGAACGTACTTCAGTACTTTATTTCTACGCACGGTGCGCGTAAAGGTTTGGCCGATACCGCATTGAAGACAGCGAACTCAGGTTACCTGACTCGTCGTCTGGTAGATGTTGCGCAGGATTTGGTTATCACTAACTCTGACTGTGGCACATTCGAAGGTGTGTTAATGACACCTCTGATCGAAGGTGGTGACGTCGTAGAACCATTGCGTGAACGCGTACTGGGTCGTGTTGTAGCAGAAGACGTGTATAAGCCAGGCAGTGATGAAATGCTGGTTGAGCGTAATACGCTGCTGGACGAAGCACTGGTAGACATGCTGGAAGCGAACTCTGTTGATCAGATTCGAGTGCGCTCAGTAATCACTTGTGACAACGACTATGGCGTGTGTGCAAGCTGTTACGGACGTGACCTTGCCCGTGGTCATATCGTGGGTAAAGGTGAATCTGTTGGTGTTATCGCTGCTCAGTCAATCGGTGAGCCGGGTACACAGCTGACGATGCGTACGTTCCACATCGGTGGTGCAGCATCGCGGGCCTCTGCAGAAAACAGTGTTCAGGTTAAAACAGCAGGTAACCTCAAGTTACACAACGCTAAATACGTGCGTAATACTGACGGCAAGGTTGTCATCGTATCTCGTTCTACCGAACTGACCATGATTGATGACCAGGGTCGTGAGAAAGAGCGTTATAAAGTACCTTACGGTGCGGTATTAACCGTAGATGATGGTGCAAGCGTATCTGCTGGCGATGTTGTCGCTAACTGGGATCCGCATAGTCACCCAATTATCGTTGAGCGTGATGCGAAGATTACCTTTGCTGACATCGATGATTCAAACACTGAAATGCAGCAGGATGAGCTGACTGGTTTGACCCGTATCGTGGTGAAAGACCTGTCTAAGGTTAACGCGAAAGAACCTAAACTGATCCTGGAAAGCGATGAAACCGGACTTCAGGAAATCCGTCTGCCAAGCTTCACTACCATCGAAGCATCTGAAGGCAAGCTGGCTAAGGCCGGTGACGTATTGGCCCGTATTCCTCAGGAAAGCTCGAAGACTCGTGACATCACGGGTGGTCTGCCTCGCGTAGCTGACTTGTTCGAAGCGCGTAAGCCGAAAGAGCCTGCGATCCTGGCCGAGGTGTCTGGTACCATTGGTTTCGGTAAAGAAACTAAAGGCAAGAAACGCCTGGTAATTACTCCAAAAGACGGTGATCCGTATGAAGAGATGATTCCTAAGTGGCGTCAGCTGAACGTGTTTGAAGGTGAAACTGTTGAGCGCGGCGAAGTTATCGCTGACGGTCCTGAGTCTCCACACGACATTCTGCGTTTACGTGGCGTAAGTGCAGTTTCTAACTACATCGTGAACGAAGTTCAGGAAGTTTACCGCTTACAGGGTGTAAAAATTAACGATAAGCACATCGAGGTAGTTATCCGTCAGATGCTGCGTAAGTGTATGATTACTGCCCCGGGTGACACACAGTTCCTGGAAGGCGAACAGGTTGAAGTGGCAGCAGTGAAAATTGCTAACCGCGAAATGGAACGTCAGGGCAAATTGCCAGCGCTTTACGAAATCCAGTTACTGGGTATCACCAAAGCGTCACTGTCTACAGAGTCTTTCATCTCTGCAGCATCGTTCCAGGAAACAACCCGCGTACTGACAGAAGCAGCAGTACAAGGCAAAGAAGACGACTTACGTGGTCTGAAAGAGAACGTTATTGTGGGTCGCCTGATTCCGGCTGGTACCGGTTTCGCATACCACGAAAAACGCGCTCAGCGCCGCCAACAGGCAATGGCAGAATTGTCAGTGTCTGCGGCTGAAGCAGAACAAGCGCTTACCGAAGCATTGAATGCAGAAGTAACGTCTGGAGATTCAGCCTCCGAAGAATAAGCAGAATCTGGTGATTGTTCTGCAATCACCAGAGGTCCGGCTGGCAGGGGGAATTCACAGTTAATCCTGTGGTTAACCTTTGTACAGCTTGACAGCTTGGGCTTTGATCATTAATATTCCGCGACCCGAAATAGGCGGTAGGCTAAAAGCCAACCTACACAGGGCGCGGTTTTTTATTTTTAGAGCCGCAAAAGGTTACGACGAGCACGTAATCTTTGGTGCGAAAGCGCCAATCATTCTACCCGGATACATCCCGGGTTTTTATAGTTATTAATCAGGAGCTTGTTAATGGCAACAGTTAACCAGTTAGTGCGCAAGCCTCGCAGAAAGCCCGTTGAAAAAAGCAACGTTGCTGCCCTGCAAGCTTGTCCACAAAGACGTGGTGTATGTACTCGTGTATATACTACTACGCCTAAAAAACCAAACTCAGCACTGCGTAAAGTATGTCGTGTGCGTTTAACCAACGGTTTTGAAGTTTCTTCATACATCGGCGGTGAAGGCCACAACCTGCAAGAGCACAGCGTTGTTCTTATTCGCGGTGGTCGTGTTAAAGACTTACCAGGTGTTCGTTATCACACTGTTCGCGGTACTCTGGACTGCGCAGGTGTTAACTCACGTAAACAAGCGCGCTCTAAATACGGCGCGAAGCGGCCCAAGTCTTAACGGTTCTCCGTTAGTAAGGCCAAACTTAAATTTAAGAGTTTTGGGTTATCCCTGAATTCCACGGAGAATAGAAGATGCCAAGAAGAAGAGTCGTAGGTCAACGTAAAGTCCTACCAGATCCTAAGTTCGGATCACAGTTACTTGCTAAATTCATGAATGTCGTAATGCTCGACGGCAAGAAATCTGTAGCAGAGAGAATCGTTTACGGTGCGCTTGATATTGTTGCTGAAAAAACCGGCAAGGCACACTTGGATGTATTCGAAGAAGCCCTGGACAACATTCGTCCTACTGTAGAGGTTAAGTCACGCCGCGTTGGTGGTTCAACTTACCAGGTTCCAGTAGAAGTGCGTCCGGTTCGTCGTAATGCATTAGGTATGCGTTGGATGGTAGAAGCTGCACGTAAACGTGGCGAGAAGTCAATGGCTCAGCGCCTGGCTGCAGAAATGATGGATGCGGCAGATAACAAAGGTTCTGCGGTTAAGAAACGTGAAGACGTGCACCGTATGGCCGAAGCGAACAAAGCGTTCGCTCACTATCGTTGGTAATCAACGGAATAATCTGAGAGAGATGTATGCCTCGTAAGACCCCAATTGAACGTTATCGTAATATTGGAATTGTGGCGCACGTAGACGCGGGTAAAACCACGACTACGGAGCGCGTACTATTTTATACCGGTTTATCGCATAAAATTGGTGAAGTGCACGATGGTGCGGCAACCATGGACTGGATGGAGCAGGAGCAGGAGCGGGGAATTACTATTACCTCTGCTGCAACTACTTGTTTCTGGGCGGGTATGCAACAGCAATTCGAACAGCACCGTATCAATATTATTGATACGCCCGGACACGTTGACTTTACTATTGAAGTTGAGCGCTCTTTGCGCGTACTTGATGGTGCCGTTGTGGTCTTTTGTGGGTCTTCAGGTGTAGAACCTCAATCAGAAACCGTCTGGCGACAGGCGGACAAATATCACGTTCCTCGCATGGTCTTCGTCAATAAGATGGACCGTGCAGGAGCGGATTTTGAGCGGGTTGTTGGTCAAATCCGTAAGCGTTTGGGTGCCAATTGCGTGCCTATCCAGCTTAACATCGGCGCGGAAGAAGAATTCCGCGGCGTTATCGACCTGGTAAAAATGAAGTCCATTAACTGGAATGCAGAAGATCAGGGTATGACTTTTACCTATGAAGATGTTCCTGCAGAACTGATGGCTAAGGCAGAAAAATACCGCACCGAAATGATTGAAGCGGCAGCCGAAGCAAATGAAGAGTTAATGGAAAAGTATTTGGAAAATGGCGAACTGAGTGAAGAAGAGATTCACGAAGGTCTGCGCATCCGTACACTGAACAACGAAATTGTACTGGCTACTTGTGGCAGTGCATTTAAAAACAAGGGTGTACAGGCGGTATTGGACTCGGTAGTTCGTTATTTGCCCTCACCGCCGGATGTGCCGGCCATTAAGGGTATTTTGCCGGATGATTCTGAAGGTGAGCGTCATGCTGATGACAGCGAGCCCTTTTCAGCGCTGGCGTTTAAGATTGCAACCGACCCATTTGTGGGCACATTGACGTTCTTCCGTTGTTACTCCGGTGTGGTAAATACTGGTGACACCGTTTTTAACCCAGTGAAGGGCAAGCGCGAACGCTTTGGTCGTATTGTACAAATGCACGCTAAAGATCGCGAAGAAATTAAAGAAGTCCGGGCAGGTGATATTGCCGCGGCTATCGGACTTAAAGATGTCACTACCGGTGACACGCTGTGTGATCCAAACCACGTGATAACACTGGAACGCATGGAGTTCCCAGAGCCTGTTATCTCGATTGCTGTAGAGCCAAAATCTACAGCAGATCAGGAAAAAATGGGTATTGCGCTGAGTAAGCTCGCTGCTGAGGATCCATCTTTCCGCGTAAATACAGATGATGAAACCGGCCAGACAATCATATCTGGTATGGGTGAGTTGCACCTCGACATTATCGTTGACCGCATGAAGCGCGAGTTCAAGGTTGAGTGTAACGTAGGTAAGCCACAAGTGGCTTATCGTGAAACGCTCCGCAAATCTGTGGAAGTGGAAGGCAAGTTTGTCCGTCAGTCAGGTGGCCGGGGTCAGTTTGGTCACGTTTGGCTGCGCATCGAACCGCAGGAAGAAGGCAAAGGCTACGCGTTTGTTAACGCAATTGTAGGCGGCGTGATACCTAAAGAGTATATTCCGGCGGTAGACAAAGGTATTCAGGAGCAAATGCAAAATGGTGTGTTGGCAGGGTATCCGGTACTGGATGTAAAGGTTACGTTGTTCGACGGTTCTTACCATGATGTTGACTCTTCTGAAATGGCGTTTAAGATCGCCGGTTCAATGGGCTTTAAAAAAGGTGCCGCCGACGCGAATCCTGTCTTGCTTGAGCCCACTATGAAAGTTGAAGTAACCACTCCGGAAGACTGGATGGGTGACGTTGTTGGCGACTTAAATCGTCGTCGCGGTTTGATCGAAGGTATGGAAGATGGCGTTGGCGGCATAAAAATTGTTCGCGCAAAGGTGCCACTTTCCGAAATGTTCGGTTATGCTACTGACCTGCGTTCAGCTACGCAGGGGCGCGCCTCCTATTCAATGGAGTTTTTCAACTATGCAGAAGCCCCAAGCAATGTTGCGAAAGTAATCATTGAGGCACGAAACTAAATTTTGAAGGTTCGGTCCGGTCTTCTATTGGGTCGGACTTTTAACTTAGGAAACGAGAAAAATGGCAAAAGAAAAGTTTGAACGTAAGAAACCCCACGTAAACGTTGGTACTATCGGCCACGTTGACCACGGTAA
>NZ_VHIP01000015.1 GCF_006494365.1 Aestuariibacter sp. GS-14 | reverse complement strand
TTGTTACGCTTGCTTGATTTGGAACCACCAAACCTGTGCAACCAAGCCTAGCTAAAAAGCCTGCCAGTGCTGCTGAGAGGGTAAACTTCTATGCGAATTGGTATTAGTTAGTGGCAGGTATTGTGCCCTGATCGCCTTTTTCCTGCTCTTCCTTCAGCTCCAGCTCATTAATTTCGGCTTTGATACTGGCGCGCAACACGTCGTGCTGCATTTTGGTGAGCGGGTAAATTTTATTGATAAAACACTTAAACGGCAGAGAGTCGGGTACGTATACGTAATCCAACCCTTCACTGAGGGTATTGCCAAACCGGCGGTGTAGCACCAGTCCCATAGAAAAACTCAGTTCCGAGCAGCGCGGTGCCAGCTTCACCAGAAAATGGCGCATGGGCGCACTGCGAAACACTACATAGTGATCGTTCAACTGACCGTAACTGTCTAACGTGAAAGCTGAAACGGAATGTTGGTTTTCGAGTTGTTCACTGGCAATAAATTCTTCAATTAAGGTTTCCATGGCTTCGTCGCTTAAACGCGACGTTGCGCATGATGCTAACAGCAAACTCAACAACGTAATCATCAGTGTGTATTTCATTTCTTCCCCTTTCTGCCCTTAGGCGCCTTGCAAGCCATGTCTTGGGGCTTGTTTACTACCGGGAATTAGGCAGGTAAATACGTTAAAGGTTCCGCTTGCCGGCCCTACATGGTAATTTAGCGCCCTATTCCCTTTAATAATTATCACTTCGAAGCCGAGTTAACCGTTGGACACTAAAGAATTTATTCAAATCCGCCGTTTCATACTGAAACTGGGTAAGATGCTCCATAAATACGGTACACCCGCATTCCGGCTTGAAGCTTATCTTAACGAGGTAGCACGCTATCTGGGTGTGCATGCTTCGTTTATTTCTACGCCAACGTCATTGTCGGTGGTGATTTGGAGCGATCGGCACGAAGACGAGTACAGCCATGCGGCGCGGTTAGATCCGGGAGAATTGGATTTAAACTCGTTATCGCGTACCGACGAACTGGCTAATCAGTTGCTTACCGGTCAGCTTACGCTGGCAGAAGCCGACAAACTACTCAACGAAATAGATACCATGCCAAGCCCCTATGGCAAATGGGTAACGGGGCTGTCTTATGGCATGTCTACCGGTGCGTTTTCGCTGCTGATGGGTGCAAGCTGGTCGGAGATGGGCTGGTGTGTACTGCTGGGCTTTGTGGTGTATTTCTGGGTGTTGTGGTCGGAGCGCTCCAAACGTGTCGCGCTGATGATGGAACCCGTTGCCGCGTTTGTGGTTGCGTTACTGGCTTGTGGGTTTAGTCGTCATTTTGACCCGGGCATAAACATTCCGCTGATCATTTTGTCATCGGTGATTATTTTTGTGCCCGGTCTGGCGCTTACCATGGGTCTTGCCGAACTAAGTTCACGCAATATGGTGTCGGGCACTGCGCGGATCATGGATGCCTTAATGCAGTTGTTTAAGCTGTATTTTGGTGCCTACCTGGGGGTAGCTACTGGCTTCAGTATCTTCGGCGAAAACACCTACAACCCAGCGTCATCCCTGCCGTACTGGTCGACCTGGCTGGCCGTGCTGGTATTGTGTTTTGGCCTGGTTGCGATTTTTAAGACCCGTCCCAAGCATATTCCCTGGGCGTTAGCGTCGGCGTTGCTGGCATACAGTAGTACCGCACTGGCATCGGATTATTTGCCGCAAAGCATCGGTAGTTTCGTGGGCGCGTTCTCGCTGGGTCTTCTGGCCAATGCATTTACCCGCATCGCGAATCAGCCAGCCACCATTGTAGCGATGCATGGCCTGATTGTGCTGGTGCCAGGCTCTAAAACCTACATTGGGTTAAATTCGTTTATTTCCGGCCAGGATTTTGTGAACGTTGAACACCTTGGCCAGGATGTGTTCTTGATCTTTATGTCGCTGGTAGCAGGACTCATCTTCGCCAACGTAGTATTTCCTACCAAAAAGGCGCTGTAACCTGTTGCTGTGTTAACGTGCCTTGTTACTGGTTCCCGGTAACAGATTACCGGTTAAACCAGCGCCGGCAGCACGTGAAGTACGACATCTACACTAAAATGAGCAGTGATGGCCGACAGCAGACCATAGCGCCAGTAACACCAGCCATAAAGTACGGCAACTGCCGTATTTCCCGCAATGGTTGCCCACACAGCAAAGCCAGAATGAGCACCGTAGGCTACCACGCTTGGCAGGTGTGCCAGTCCGAATCCCAGCCCCACCAGCAATATCATCATCATTGGAATGGTATGAGTGGTAAGTGCCGTTTTGCGCACTTTAACGGCAATGAATAACAGCAGCGTCATCAGCCCGAAGCGAAACCAGATTTCTTCACCCACGGCGGCGCCCACAGAAACCAGCAACCCGCCAACTGGCCCTCTGAAGCCATAGGCGGGTAATTCCGGAGGCAGGTAATCAACCAATAGCCAGCGCAACGTCAGCAGACTCAACCCTAACGGAATGGCAAGCGCAACCGCAAATCTCAAGCCTGCGGCTGCACCACCTTCCTGCAATGCGCGCTGATTAATTAGCCCCATTCCCATGCCCCTGCCAAGCTTGAGCCCTATCAGCAAAGCAGGCAGGGTAAGCACTGACAGGAAAATCATACCTGGTACAAGGGTGTCTGCAAATGACTGCTGATTCATTACTTTCTGGTAAATCACGTTGCTCATTTGCGTGACTACCGTTAACGCAAATAACGCTAACAGTGGTAACCAAAATTGCCCTTGCAAGGTGTGATTAGGCAGTGCTTTATGCTGACTCATGTGCTGTGTATAGTTGCAACCATCGTATCCGCAAACTTAATCATTCAAACACCGTGCTACAAGACGCAATGTGTAAGCAAAAATGTGTAATAAAGCTGCTATGTGTGTAAAAACTGTTAGCTGATGATCCCCAGTTCCACTGCCCGCAACACCGCACGCGTTCGGTCTCTGGCATCGAGTTTAGCTAAAATACCCGATACCTGATTTTTAATCGTGCCTTCCGATTTAAACAGCGCCTGGGCAATTTCCTTGTTACTACAGCCCGATGCCATTAAACGCAGAATCGCTTTTTCTTTTTCAGACAGTGTTTCCACCGGTGCCACCGCATCTTCACCCGGCCCCAGGCCTTGCAGCCCTTTGAGCAATGATGCTGTGATCGCAGGCTGAATAAGCGTATTACCTGCATGTACACTGGCAATCCCCTCTACCAGGGTATCCAAAGACACGTCTTTAAGCAGATAGCCCATTGCACCAGCACGAATGGCTTGCAACAAACTGTCATGGTCGTCGAACGTGGTAAGAATAATCGTTGGTATGTGTTGGTTGGTTTGCTGAAGCTGCCTGAGTACCCCTATTCCATCCAGCTTTGGCATGCGAATATCCAGCAGCATTACGTCTGCCTGGCCGGGGTGCTGCGCTATCCAGCTCAGCGCGTCCTCGCCATCACTTGCCTGGCCCACTACCTTTACCTGATCAGACAATGCCAGCAAACTGCATAGCCCCTGGCGCAGCAACTGCTGATCGTCTACTACCAGTACCTTAATGGTCATAACGCCTCCGGAAACACTAAACGGGTAGCAAAGCCACTTGAACTGGCGTTAAAGGTGGCTTCACCGTTGAGCATTGCCATGCGCTCCTGAATACCCGTTAAACCGTTACCAGCCACAAATTCGCTGGTGGCTCTGCCATTGTCACTCACTTCAGCCACATATTGGCCTGCTTCGTGTGTGATGGCTATCTCAATGCGTGTGGCGTGACCATGCCGCAAACTGTTGGTTACCGACTCCTGAACACAGCGCAATACGGTTTGCGCCTGCGACAACGACAGCGCGGAGGTATCGCCACACCTGAGGGTAAACTCAACTCTATGCCTGAGTGGCTCTATCAGGGTGTCAATGGCCTGACACAAATCCAACTCACCCAGTTCGCGGATGTCTGACACGGCTTCACGCACATCAGCCAATAGCAATCTGGCTATCGACAGGCATTGCTCAATCGCCGGTTTATGCGCAGCATCTACCGTATGTGAGGCAACCTGCAAATGCAGTGACAGCGCCGTGAGATGGTGCCCTACTACGTCGTGAATATCCCGTGCGATGCGCGTACGCTCGTCTTTTCTGCTGGCCTGCTGCATCAGATTTTGTAGCGCCTGCAGCTCTCGGGTTGCCTGCTCTGCCCGTTGCTGTTGCATCTCGGCTTTACGGCGGTTCTCCATCATGAGCAACGCAAATAAATTAAACGTCCAGAACAACAAACCTGACACCCACTGACCGTTGGTTTGCCATACCAACGCGTACAGAAACCAAGGCAAGGCTGACCATAAAGGCGAACTCAATAATGTCCACCGCAAGGGCAAGAAATACGGCAATTGCGCCGACCATACCACCAGCAAAATGGCGTTAAAGCCCAGCGGACTGGCGGCAAACAATGCCAGTACAATGGCGTATTGCACTGCCAGTAAATATTGACGGGTGAGGCGGTCGCGCTTGAATGACTTATCCCTTGTGGTAACCAGAAACATCACTGCAAACGCCACGAACAGCGCAATCACCAGGCACAACTGCGCAACGGTGAAGCTGTCATGACCCAGCAACATCCAGATGTTGGCGGCCATTACCAAACTCACCGTCAGCAAGGCATTAACGTCTTCTTTTGATATCAGCTTGCGCCACAGATTACCCAGCGTCATGTCGTCCTTAATCACCGATTTATACCAAGCGGTAGTATTGAAGATTACGCCGTGTAATGAAATAGGCCAAAAGTCATTTTTTACATGGTGACTTTCGGCACTTATGTACCGGGCGCCGCTTGCGTAACCTGAATGCATTGCTGCGAGTACACACGGAGATCAACCATGCCTTTATTCTACCAATCCTTATTAGTAACCCATGTAATTGCCAGTGTGGCGGCGCTGGTACTGTTCTGGGTACCCATTGCTACCCGCAAAGGCGCGCTTAATCACCGCCGCTTTGGCGGCTATTACCAGCAGGTGATGCTGGTTTCACTGTTTACTGGTGCGTTAATGGCATTACTGCTCATTATGATGCCATTTGAGGTAAAGCCAGATATTTTCAGCCAATCCAGCAACATTGGCGCATCAGTTGAACGTTTGCAGCGCTTCGCAATGTTTCTGATTCACCTGTCTATTCTGATGTACTGTAATCTGATGATGGGGCGCTGGGCGCTGTCAGCCAGACACGATCGCAGTGCAATGCGCCGTCCATCAAGGATGATTCCGGCCGTCATGCTGGTGACTTCCAGCCTGGTAATTGGTATAACCGGATTAATGCATAATCATGTACTGATGATGATTTTTGCGCCGCTTGGCTTAATGAATGCGATTAGTCAGTTGCGCTTTACCTATGCAACCGAAGTGGGCAAACACGCCTGGTTAATTGAACACCTGTCGGGCTATATTGGTTCGGGGATCGGTGCTTACACAGCCTTTTTTGCCTTTGGCGGGCGCACCCTGTTAGCCGACATCGGTGCCTGGCAATTCGCATTCTGGATTGCTCCAGGTATTGTAGGCGCGATTGCCATTATCATTCAGTCACGAAAACTGGCGGGTAACGACAACCCTTTTACACAGCAGGCCCAAGGCGTGGAAAATCAATGAAACTGGATGTATTTGGACGGGCGGTCGAAGTAGTAAAACGCAACGACCGCTGGATGGCCTTTTATGCTGGCAACGAAGGAAAAAAACGCGCTGCCACCGACATTATCATTCCATCAACGGTAGCAGAATCCGATGTAGTGGCCTATGTCGCAGACCTGTGCCACGAGTGGGCCACCCCAGCCCACCCATCAGTAACGATTATCAAGCCGCTTAATTATTCGCGTAGGACGACGGACCACCCTCCGCGATAAAGCGCTCAATACGGGCCTCCAGCACAGACAAGGGCACTGAGCCAAGCTGCAACACGGTATCGTGAAACGCGCGAATGTCGAATTGACTACCCAGCGCCTGTTCGGCCTGAGCGCGTAGTGCTTCAATTTTCATCTGCCCCAGATAATAAGACAATGCCTGCCCAGGCCAGGCGATATAGCGATCCACTTCGGTAGTAACTTCATGTACCGACAACGCGGTGTTGTTCTTCATGAAATCCTGTGCCTGTTGGCGGCTCCAGCCCTTGGCGTGAATGCCGGTATCCACTACCAGTCGCGCTGCCCGCCACATCTGATAACTCAGCATGCCAAATATTTCATAAGGCGTATGGTACATGCCCATTTCTTCGCCCAGTTTTTCGGAATAAAGCGCCCATCCCTCGCCATAGGCCGAAATGTAGGTATTGCGACGAAACGCCGGAATATCGGTATTTTCAGCCGCTAACGGCATTTGAAAAGCGTGCCCGGGCGCGGATTCGTGCAGTGTTAATGCAGGCAATGAATACAAAGGACGTGAAGGCAAGTCGTAGGTGTTCACCAGGTACATACCCGGCCCACCGCGACCCGCAGTGTAATAAGGCGCAATATCGTCGGGCACCGGAATTATGGCAAACCGGCTGCGCGGCAGTCGGCCAAACCAGTTTTTGGCTACTGCATCAAATTCTTTCGCAGTCCAGGCTGCACGATCAAGCAGTGCCTGGGGCGTCGTGACATAAAATTGCGGATCGGTGCGCAGGAAGCTAAGAAACTCAGCCAGATCACCGCTGAATCCCACTTCGCGCATTACATCGTGCATGCGCGCTTTTATTTTTCTTACTTCGCTCAGGCCGATATCGTGAATTGCCTCGGGCGTAAGGGTAAGTGTGGTGTACTTGAAGATTTGTGACTGGTAGAAATCCCGGCCATCCGGTAACGAAAACGCGTCCAGCTCGGTAACCGCACCCGGAATATACGTATCGGTTAAAAAGGCTAACAATTGCTGATAAGCGGGAATAACCGATGCCTTAATCACCGCGTTTGCCTTGGCGGTAAGGGTACGTTGCAGTTCGGTGGAAAACGTAGCCGGAAAGGCCGAAAACGGCTTGAAGTAAATAGTGTCCTTTGGCGATGCAGCATTGGCTACCGACGCAGCGGTTGCTTCCCTGCCAACCAACGCAATGGCGGGCGGCGTAAAGCCACGGGCAAGACCCGCGCGCATATTAATGATTTGCTCATCAAAATAGCGCGGAATGTCGGCCAGCCACAGCAGATAGTTTTCGTAATCCTGTTGAGTAAGAAACTGCCCTTTGGGCATGTAAGTCAGGTCGCCCCAAAACGAGGTATCACCCGTAAGCGGTTTTTCGAACAGTTTGAATGTCTGATCGTTGATCAGACTTTGAATTTGAAACGAAAAGACCCGGTAATTAATTTGGTTTTCTGCCGACAATGCGGTTAGCGGTATCGCGGCCAATCTGCTTTGAACTGATTCCCAGTAAGCCAGTCGGTCGGCCTGAGCCTTTGCATGCACTACAGGTAACGACACCGGAATCCGGCTGACTTCAGCGTTTTCATCTACCGCATATTGCTGCTGTCGTTTCTGCCACTCTTCCTGATAGAGTGCCTCAAAGGTTTCATCGCTCTGACTGGCCAGCGCAACGCCGGTGGCTGCCAGGCCCACCAGCGCAACCAATCCGATTAGCTGCGCCATTCTAACGCTACCTGCTAGCTTAAATACGTACTTCATTGCTAAGCCTATTCTTGTTTTTTTGTTATCGTTTTAGAGGTGTCAATTCTCTTTGATACCGTTCAAGTGAAAGTTAAATTAAAGTAATGCCATCACTTCGTGGTACTTGTGAGCAAAAATATCTCTGACTGAGCGGTACCTGTCAACAAAGCATCGTCGGAGCGGTCTTTCAGGGCGACCCCTGACAGTTGTTTGTTGTAGGATTCCTGCATTAAATACTGGCAGCGTTTTGCCGCGTTTTGTATGCTCAAACCTTTCGGACGCACATTGGAGATGCAATTGCGTTTTGCGTCGTCGCAACCGGGTTGAGGTTGCCAGGTAAAATACAGTCCTACACTATCGGGGGAACTCAGTCCGGGGCGCTCTCCAATGACCATCAGTACCATACGTGCCTGCAACGCTCTGGCAATATCATCACCCAGCGCGACCCGGCCTTGTTGTGCCAAACAAATTGGGGCGAGTGACCAGCCACATTGGGCAAACGACATTTCCTTTAGCAGTGCGTCAACAAACGCAACGGCATGCTGATTCACGGCACAGGCAGACAAACCATCTGCAATCACTATAGCCAAATCAAAACCCTGTTCAGTGCGTTGCTGCTGAAGTGCAAACGTATCCGCTTCGCTGAGTTTGCGGCCTAAGTCGGGGCGTTGCAGATATTGCTGGCGATGCCCTGCCTGACTTTTAACGTCGTATACCTCGGGATGACTCTGCCGATAGCTAAGCGCTTGCAAACCTGAGCGAATAGCCGATGCATCCAACTCCGCTTGCACAGCATCAATTGCCTGAGCGTGGCTCAACTGAAAGTCCAGCAAGGCTCGCGTTGGCAAGCTGGTGCCGGCTCTGCCCAGTGCAATTCTGGCGTCGGTGAAAGCAGATAATGTTTGCCAGGGATTAGTAGTAACGGTTGCTGTAGGGGCTTTTGTTGTTTTAGACATCCGCTATCTGTCCTCCTCTAATGAGCGAAGGGCCAGCTCAAATTTAGCTGGCATAGTGTCTTGCAGTAAACTGTCGCGGTTTGCACTGAAAATTTTCATCCGGGCTAACCACTCTTCAAACTCAGGCGCAGGCCGGTAGCCAAATAACTGCCTGATGTACAACGCGTCGTGGAACGACGTGGTCTGGTAATTCAGCATGATATCGTCGGCCCCCGGTACCCCCATAATAAACTGGCAGTGGGCACTGGCCAGCAGGGTAAGCAGATTATCCATGTCATCCTGATCAGCCTGCGCATGGTTGGTGTAGCAGATGTCACAGCCCATCGGCAGGCCGAGTAATTTACCGCAAAAATGGTCTTCCAGGCCGGCTCGGGAAATTTGTTTGCCGTCGTACAAATACTCCGGCCCAATAAACCCGACTACCGAATTAACCAGTAACGGATCCAACACCCTGGCCAGCGCATAGGCCCTGGCTTCACAGGTTTGCTGATCCACTCCGTGATGGGCATTCGCCGACAGTGCACTGCCCTGCCCGGTTTCAAAATACATCACGTTGTTACCTACGGTACCTCGGTTAAGGGATAATGCCGCCTCTCGCGCCTCCTGTAACAAACTCAAGTTCACACCAAAGCTCATGTTGGTTCGTTCAGTTCCACCAATCGACTGAAACACCAAATCCACCGGCGCACCGCGCCCGATTGCCTCAATGGTATTAGTGACATGGGTAAGCACACAGGACTGAGTAGGAATACCGTACTGGTGAATCACTTCATCCAGCATACTGAGCAGCCGGATTGTCTGGGCAACATTGTCGGTGGCGGGATTAATACCGATAACCGCATCACCACTGCCGTACATCAGGCCGTCAAAGATACTGGCGGCAATACCGTTTAAGTCGTCAGTTGGATGATTCGGTTGTAGTCGGGTTGAGAAGCGTCCGGGCAGTCCAATGGTATTGCGAAACGCAGTGACTACCTGGCATTTTTGTGCCACCAGAATCAGGTCCTGATTGCGCATGATTTTACTGACCGCAGCCACCATTTCAGGTGTCAGGCCAAGTGCCACGTCCTGAAGCAGGTCGGTGGTAGTCGTTTCACACAACAACCAGTTACGAAAATCGCCAACAGTGAAGTGGGAAATCGGTGCAAAGGCAACCTTGTCGTGGGTATCAATGATAAGACGGGTGATCTCATCGTCTTCGTAGGGGATGAGCGTCTGATTTAAGAAGGTGCTTAATGGCAAGTCTGCCAATATGCGTTGCGCTACCACGCGCTGTTCAGCCGTAATCGCGGCTATACCGGCTAATTGATCACCGGAGCGCAGCGGCGACGCTTTGGCCATTACATCGGCAAGATTGTCGAATCGATAAAGCGTTAGTCCTTGCTGATAGCGGTATGCCGTCATCACTCGCCTCCCTGTGGCAGAGTATCTGTTCACATCTTGCCGCGAAGACACGGACTTTGCAAAGTGATTGACGGCTTTTTAAGCGCTTTTTATAGCACCGCAGCAATGGCGATTGCCGTACGCTCCAGGTTTGTACTGTTCAGACCGGCAATACACACTCGGCCACTGCTAATCATATACACGCCGAACTCGTCTTTAAGACGCGCAACCTGCTGTGACGTTAATCCGGTATAGCTGAACATACCCTGCTGACGCTGCAAATAGCCAAAATCCCGATCCGGCCGATGCTCACTGAGTTGCTTAACCAAACCGCTGCGCATGGCTTGCATGCGATTACGCATGTCTGTCAACTCCTGTTGCCACTGCTGGGTAAGCCCTGCATCACTGAGCACCAGATTCACCAGGCGCGCTCCGTGCGCTGGCGGCGTAGAGTAGTTGCTGCGCACGGTAAACTTAAGCTGGCCTTGCACATTGTGCGCAATGGCCGGATTTTCGCAGACCACACTGAGTGCGCCCACGCGCTCGCTGTACAACGAGAAGATTTTTGAAAACGAATGGCTGAGCAAAAATGGCAGGCCTGTTTTTGCCATCAGCGCAATGGCCAGGGTGTCACTTTGCAGCCCTTGCCCGAAGCCCTGATAGGCCATATCAAAAAACGGCAGTAATTCCCGCTCTGCAATCACGCCAATCACCTGCTGCCACTGCTGTGCGGTTAAATCAATACCGGTTGGGTTATGACAACACGGATGGAGTAATACCACTGAACGGGCGGGTAGCTGATTCAAATCTTCCAGCATACCGGCAAAGTCGAGCTCTTTGGTTTCAGCGCTGTAATAGCGGTAGGTGTTTACCGCAAAACCTGCGCCTTTGAAAATGGCATGGTGATTCTCCCAGGTGGGGTTACTTACCCATACCTGCGACTGCGGAAAATAGCGCTTGATAAAATCAGCGCCGACTTTCAGCGCACCGGAGCCCCCCAGGCTTTGCACGGTAGCGGTTCTAGCCTGCACATCAGCGAGGGCGTCACCAAAAGCCAGTGTTTGCACGCGAGCACGGTACTCTGGCAAGCCGTCCATGGGTAAATACGTTGGCGACGCAGGCGGCTCTGCAAACAATCGCGCTTTGGCCTGCTTCACTGCGGCCATGTCAGGCACAATGCCATTTTCGTCGTAGTAAAAGCCAATGGTTAAGTTTACTTTGTCGTCACGGGTATCCTGCATATAGGTGTCCATGAGCGATAATATGGGGTCGCCAGCGTAGGCATTTACCGATTCAAACATCATTAATCCTTGTTTACCGTCTGCTTGTGCTGTGGCAGAGGGATAGGGACACAACACGGGTGTGCCAAAGGTTTATACCAATCCGCGTGGATGATACACCTACCCCTTTGTATGTGAACAACACCAGCGCAATTGGTTTATCCAGTGCGTAAAGCTGGCTTTTCAAAGGCTGGAAACTATTGCTGACGACTCGCTATCAGCGGTCATCAGCAATGAGATCGTGCAAAGAACTAATAGACGGTAATTTGTGCTCT
Organism: Aestuariibacter sp. GS-14; assembly: GCF_006494365.1. Taxonomy (GTDB): domain Bacteria; phylum Pseudomonadota; class Gammaproteobacteria; order Enterobacterales; family Alteromonadaceae; genus Alteromonas; species Alteromonas mangrovi. The sequence goes on along the minus strand of NZ_VHIP01000015.1, from coordinate 104,336 downwards.
GGTTGGTAAAACAAGCGGTTTAACCTGCCCAGGAAATTTACCGAGCGATTGGGATCCTGTCTTTTTACCCGCGACTCGCTGCTGGTTTGCAGAAACTCCCACGGACGCAAATTTAAACGCTGAATATCCTCCGGCGTGCTGCCGTGGGCTTCAATCGCACTTAAAATACGCTCGGTTTTACTTTCCATAATCGGAATGATGTCTTTGGCGTACAACGTATTGAGCGGCTCAGCAATGGCTTGCAGAGTGTGATTAATTGCCGCCCACAACGTATCATGGTCGTAATGCACGCCAACAGGGGCATAATACCCCATGATTTCCCATTCCAGCTCAGCATTGCTTGCCGCAATGGAACTGTCGGCTTCCGGTGAAAACGATAAGTCGGGGCGCGCACCAATGTTGTAGGCATCCACCGACATCCCCACACATAATAACAGTTCACCCATGTGCGCTGGTGGACGGTAGAGGGCCTCAAATGCCGCGCGTTTCACTCCCATCCAGCCATGGATCACTGCTGGCTGCTGTGCAAAATGGCGAACGTCGTCGGGCAAGTCTTCACCGTATTGATTAACCAGTAATGGCGAAGGATCGTCTTCGAGTAACTCCTCGGGGATCCACACTTCGTATTCCTGGCGATTATCGGCTTTCCCGCGGCTTTTAATACCAAATGACAGGTTTACCGGCCGGCAAATACTGCGGTCTTCGTCAACCCGATGAAAATATTCTGATCTTAGGCGTTTAATAAACGGCGCGTCTTTTCCGGCCAGTGCCGCGGTGGGATAGCGATAACCACAATCGCTGTGAGGCACAATGGAAAAGCCTTCAATAGCGCGTAGCAATTTCCCTTTTACGCCTTTCAGCAGATCGGTAGTGGGCAGAATAATACTGCGCTCTGGCTCAATAGTTAACCGCTCACCGGTACTACTGATATATTTGGGTGTTTTATGAAACTCGTAGTGAGTCAGCCCCATTCCGGCCACTGCTTCATCCCGTAAGCGGGCAATTTCCATAAACAAGGCTTTGTGATCGCGAATATGTCTGAGTAATGGACGTTGAGTCATACAGCCTGCCACCTATCCGTTTGTCTTTGCTTTTTAAATTCAGTCTGCCAGATAAAATGCCGGTGGTCTCTACCCTATTTTGACTTTTTTACCCTTGCATACAGGCTAAGCCGCAACACCTTTTCTATTTCCAGTACCAATAACATCATCAGGCCAGTAATCACAATTAGCAGGTTATCACTCAAGGTGGGCGCCTGGGTTCCGAACACGGTTTGCAGCAGCGGAATATAACAAATTGCCAGTTGTGCAATCACCACAAAGCTCACGGCATACCACACAACCCTGGTGCCTTTGATACCCGCAAGCGATATTGAACGGCGGTGCATAGTGCGAATAAAGAACAAATAGAAGATTTCCAGCCCCACCAGCATGTTCATAGCCTGTGTACGCGCGTACTTCACATCGTGTCCGGCCTCTATGGCATACTGATAGATACTGAACACGGCCAGGAAAAACAGGCTACCCACCAGCAATATTTGCCACACCAAAGCGGGCTGAATTAGTGCCTGTCCACGCGGCCGAGGGGGCTTTTTCATGGTGTCTTTGTCAGTAGGTTCAAACGCCAGCGCCATTCCCAGAGTAACCGCAGTGATCATATTCACCCACAAGATCTGCACCGGTGTGATGGGGTAAGGCAATCCCGCTAACAGCGCCACTATAATAGTTAATGCTTCGCCGGCGTTGGTAGGCAACGTCCAGCTCACCACTTTTTTGATGTTGGCGTAAACCGTTCTCCCCTGCTCAACCGCCGCTGCAATTGAGGCAAAATTGTCGTCAGCCAGCACCACTGCAGCGGCTTCCTTGGCCGCTTCACTGCCTTTCAATCCCATCGCTACACCCGCGTCGGCCCGTTTCAGCGACGGGGCGTCGTTTACCCCATCACCGGTCATCGACACGGTTAGTCCCAGTGACTGTAATGCCATCACTAAACGCAATTTATGTTCGGGCGTGGTGCGGGCAAAGATATCCGTAGTCTGAACGGCTTGTTTTAACTCGGCGTCCGTCAAGCCGTCTATTTGCGTGCCCGTAAGCACACTACCGTGCGCTAGCCCCAGCTGTTTACCGATAGCCTGGGCGGTAACGGCATGATCACCGGTGATCATTTTTACCTGGATTCGCGCGGCCTGACAGGTTTTCACTGCTTCAATGGCCTCCTGACGTGGTGGATCAATCAAGCCTACCAACCCTAATAAACACAACTCACCATCGGTATCGCGGGTAGCCAGTACGGTATGCTCTGCAGACACCGTTTTAGCAGCCAATGCCAAAACACGCTGCCCCTGCCGCGCCAACGCTTCGGCTTTATCCAACCAATCCTGCAATACAAGAGGTATACCGTCTCCCGTATCCGACATCGCCAAATGGCAACGCTTCAGGATCACCTCTGGCGCGCCTTTTAACAGTACCAACCCAGTGCCGCTGTGGTTGTGGTTAAGCGTTGCCATAAATTGTGTAGACGAATCAAACGGCAACACGTCAGTACGTGGCCAGTCGTGGCGGTAATCCTCGCCATCGGGCAGACTCACTTTGCCAGCAAAAGAAAGCAGTGCCGCTTCCATAGGGTCGCCTTCAATAGTCCACACGCTGTTTTTACAGTGTATTTCAGCGTCGTTACACAGTGCGCTTAGCCTGGCAATGTCGGTGAGTACAGGTTGCGAAGCGGTATCCACCGGCTCGCCGCCACGCAGAATATCCCCTACCGGCGCATAGCCTTCGCCGTCGATCTCAAACCTGGCATTGTGAGTGACGACACTCACCACCATCATTTCGTTGCGGGTAAAGGTGCCGGTTTTGTCTGAACAAATCACCGACACCGACCCCAGGGTTTCAATGGCTGGCAACACTCGCACAATGGCATGCCGTTTCGCCATGGCCTGCACACCAACGGCCAGTGTAATGGTTAGCACTGCCGGCAATCCTTCCGGAATAGCCGCTACCGACAACCCCACAACGGCTAAAAACAACTCGGTAAACGGCTGATGCAGCACCCAGGTGCCCACCATCAGCAGTATCACGGCAATGGCCAGAATAATCCCGGTGATCCACTTGGCCAGCACATCCATTTGCTCTACCAGTGGCGTAGTGAGCTTTTGCACATCCGATAATAAACCGCCAATTCTGCCGATTTCGGTATTGGCGCCGGTAGCCACTACAACGCCCATGCCCTGACCGGCTGTGACACTAGTGCCACTAAACGCCATGCAATCCCGGTCGCCCAGCGCAGCGTCTTCTGCTACTGCCTGAACGGATTTTTCTACCGGTAACGACTCGCCCGTTAACAGGCTTTCCTGAATAGCCAGCCCATGACAGCGGAGTATTCGTAAATCGGCAGGTACTTTGTCGCCGGCTTCCAGCAGCACGATGTCACCAGGCACCAGCGCCTCGCCTGCTAATGTTCTGCGTTTACTGTTGCGCACCACCGCCGCTTTTAACGCCAGCATATTGCGAATGGAATCCATGGCTTTTTCAGCCTTGCCTTCCTGAATTACCCCAATAATGGCATTTACAATCACCACGCCAAAAATAACAAAGGTATCTATCCAGTGTTGTAGCAACGCGGTAAGTACACCAGCCACGATAAGTACAATCACCAACAGGTTGGCGAATTGCTTAATAAAGCGGGTAAAGGTGCCCGGCTGAGGGGCCTGTGGCAGTTTATTCGGGCCGTATTGCTGTAAACGCGCAGCAACCTCGTCATCGGTTAAACCCGACGCAGTTGAGTTAAGGGCGCTGAGTACTTCATCGCCGGTTTGTGTATGAAATGACGCATTCTGTTCATTCATTACCATGCTCCCGGGAAAGGCATACCTGGAAATAGCAGGCTCTGCGCAGCAGACAAACGCGAAGCCTCCCTGAAAGTCTACGCTATCAGGGGTGACCTTTTAGAGCTCTGATTTACATCAAAAGAAGAGTTTCTCTGTTATGTTTCTTTCTGCTTGGCCAATGCCAGATACTTGTAGAGCGTGGACTCACCAATACTGAGTGTGGAGGCAACATCTTTTCGCTTCATTCCTTTGGCAATCAATTCCTGGGCTTTTTTTACCAACTTTGAGGGGATGGCTTTGCGGCCTTTGTATTTACCGGCAGCGCGCGCTTTGGCAATACCAATTGCCTGACGGTCCTTTAACAAATCACGATCCATCTGGGCGGCGCATTCAATCAGGGTAAAGACACTTAATGTGGGATTACACAGGGGCTCCAGGTTATCTACCACCAGCTTCACGTTGCGCGACTTCAGATCCTTGGCCACTCTTGCAGCCTGGGTAATACTACGCCCAAGTCGGGATACATCTTTCACGATCAGCCTGTCACCCGATCGCAAGCGTTTTAGTAGTCTGTCGAGTTTAGGTTTGGCACCGGGGTCGGCGTTGGGCTCCCGCACTATGATGTCGTAAGGATACACCTCGGCCAATCGCTCAGCCTGCTGGTCAACATCCTGATTTTCAGTGCTACTGCCGATATAGAGATAGATCGTCACGGGTGAATTCTGGGTACCTGGAAAACTTATTAAAAGCGTAGAATACCCTTCTGTAAAAACAAGTATTTTGAGTTGCTTTACCTTCATTTCACCCGGGCTTATTTATCCTTTGAAACTTGTTCGGTGTGCACAGGTTTGATAGCGTCAGCCAGGCAGGGACCAAAAATAGGCATCATGATGAATAAATCCATTAGAATATTGTTGGTAGAAGACAACCTGGCGATTGCCAAACAAGTGGCGGGTTTTCTGGAAGGCCTTAAATGGCAGGTGGATTTTGCCGCCACCGGGCAACAAGGTATCGACCTTGCGCTCACCCATACCTTTGACGTGATCATTCTGGATTTAAACCTGCCCGACATGGACGGCCTGGACGTGTGCCAGCAAGTTAAGCAAAACGCTACACGCGTAACGCCGGTGCTTATGCTCACTGCACGGGATGCCTTTACGGATAAAGCCAAAGGCTTTGGGCAGGGCGCGGATGACTACCTAACCAAGCCCTTTGATTTTCGCGAACTGGCACTTCGCGTGGAAGCATTGGCAAGACGCCCGCAATTACACACCAATACCCAGATTCGCGAAGGGCATCTAACGCTTGATACGCGGGCCAAATCCGTACATTGGCAACAGCAACCCGTTACAGTAACCGGGGTTGGCTTCAGTATTTTGCACAAGCTGCTTGTGGAATACCCCTACCCGGTTAGTCGCAGCGATTTAATCACGCATATCTGGGGCGATGAACCGCCCGAGAGCAATGCGTTAAAATCTCATATGTACAGCCTCAGAAAAGCCCTGGAAAAAACCAGTGGCGAACCCCTTCTGGAAACCATTAGCAGTATTGGTTACAAGCTAACAGGGCTCAATCATGAAGCTTAGCGGCATTCAGGCGCAGTTGTTCATTGCGTTTGGCAGCCTGGTACTGGTAATTAATTTGTTTTACACCCGCCTTAGTGTGCTGTTTGTGGATGTAACAGAAGACATTGTAGCGTCGCATTTACTGGATTTAGAAATTCAGCGCCTGGAACATCACTGGCTTTCTGAGCATGCGTTAAGCGCCTTATCTTCTGACGCATTTTCACTTTCTGACAAACCAGCGAGCAGTCCGTGGCAGCGCGCCGCTATCGACAATAGCATGCTGATAGCTAAACAAAGCGAAGAAGTGATGTACTTCAAAGCGTTCAACCATACCGCCATACCGGCTGACGGCGTTACCATGCGCTCTTCCGCACTTACGCCGCTATCGAGCTTTACCGATGTGTTCAGCGTATTTTTATTCAGCGCGTCGGCAGCGGCCATGATACTTGCCATTCTCAGCACCTGGTTTTTAGCCTCCAGGCTTGCCAAGCCGCTCCAAGCGCTGGCCTCATCGGTTAAAGCGCAAACGCCGGATTCGCCCTGCTCCATTGCCGGTACCGAACGCCAGGATGAAATAGGCACACTGGCCACCAACTTTACGTCTACCTACTCGGCCTTACAGGATGCATGGCAACGCGAGCGCGATTTTACGCACGATGTAAGTCACGAATTGCGTACGCCCATTACATTGCTAAAAAACACCCTGGCGGTGCAGCCCACATCCCATTCCAATGACACTGAACGTCAGTTGTTAGAGCAAGCCACCAACACGTTGCAACAAACCGTTGAGGTGCTGCTGGCACTGGCCCGCAAGGAAAACCTGCAATTTTCCGCCGTAGCCGTATTGCCCATTCTGGAACGCGTATTGTTGGCGATACACCATGTGCATCCAGAATTGAAGTTTGTTGCTGAACTGGATATCGACGACAACGCGAAGGTAACTGGCAATGCTTATCTTATGACGCTGCTTTGCCAGAACCTGGTGAACAACGGGGTATATCACGGTGGTGGAAAAGGCATGAACATTAGCCTGAAAAACGGCAAATGGGTGTTTGAGAATCCGTTGGCCGACACCAGCAATCGCCCTTATTACCAGGGATTAGGACACGGGCAGTATCTGGTACAACGCATTGCCAGTGTGATGCAATGGAAAATCGATTTTGAGCAAACCGAAACTTGTTACCGCGTGGTATTAACGCCCTTGATGGCGGAAGCATAGACGGGTTGATTGCCCGCGCCGGTGATGAATAACACACCCAGCCAGCAAAACCACACTATTTGCAGCAAGCCAAATATCAGGCCAGCTAGCGCCATGTCCGGCATCACGGTAAGAGTGCCTATTGCACCTGTGAGTAATCCAAAATGCGTTACTGGTTTGGATGCGATCTGGTAGCGCTGCAAACTGGTATTTACCATTAGCATCCACACACCGCCTACCCATTCCACCCCGTCACCCAGCCCCATTTGAATCGCAAAAATAGCCGGCCAGATTCGTTCAATCTGATCGACAGGCTGCATGATCAAATATTCAATGGTAAGCACAGCGATGAGACCACTGGCAAACACATAGGCAGCCCACATATACCCAAGAAGCGCACCTAAAAGCTGGAAGTGCCCTGACTGCTGATAAGCGGGCTGGTATAAACTGCGGTTCAACACCAATAAAGCCAGGCCGAACAGTACAAAAATAATCAGATACCACAACTGAATTAACCGGCTGTGATCCATTATCGCTTTTAAGCGCTCATCACCATCGTTATTGATATCGGGCATGACAGCCAGAATCATGACAATACCAACCACATAACAAAGCGCGCACACAAAGGCGGCAAATCCACCGGCTCGCAATCGGGTTAACTGTGTTTGATATGGGTTAGTTTCCAAATCGAGGTTGTCCTTTAACACGTTCATTTCACCTTAGCTTGACCGCGCCTCATACAGAATGGTTCCAACTTACAATGTATCGAGAAACTCCTAAGGAAAACCAAATGAAATATTCTGTATTAAGTTACTGCTTATTGTTGCTTGCTCCCTGCGCAATGGCTGAGCAAGTCTATAGTGATCCCAACCCGGTAACCCGCTCTTTAGTATTGCAAGACGAAGAGGCCGTGGTGATAGCTGGTGTTGGCTATGGCGAATCTCACAATGGTGAGAGTATCACAACCCCGTTAATTGCGTTTGCCTATGGTGTAACAGATGATGTCACTATTGGTCCACTGGGCGTCCGCTACCGCTTCAACGCCTTTGATAACGCCAGCATGCCCAATCTGGAACTTGCGGCTGAAGGCGGGTTAATGGGCTTTTACGAGTCCAAAGACTTTGGTGATAGCTATGCAGTAGGTGCAGGCATAAGCGGTAAATACCGGGTGTCGACTGAACTGGCGCTTACGTTTGGCACCCATTACGCAGTGTGGCTGGAAGACGAGCGCGATAATCGCAGTGAAATACGTGCCGATGTGGGTGTGTTATATCAGGTGCATCCTAAACTTACGCTATTTGCTCAGGGCGAATACCGAGAGTTAAACGACTTCTACCAGGACAATTCTATGAATGCCGCTGTGGGCGGAATATGGAATTTATCGCGTCGCTCCGAAATCACTTTCGCAGTAAATTACGATGATTTTGAGCCAGCTAAGGATGGGTATGACGATGACACGCTGTCTGAATGCATGATGGGGATAAGCTATACCTATCGGTACTAATACCAACCCAAAGGGCGTAGCGACGGGGAAAGGGCACTTTTCCCCGCCGCCACTTTTATACGCGATTGCGTTTCACAATAGCCGCATATTCGTGGGCGCTGGGCTTGGCCTTGCGCTCAAAGGTGGTGCGGTCAACGGTATGCAAGCCAAAGTGCTCGTTGTAACCGCTGATCCATTCGTAGTTATCCAGTAGTGTCCAGTGAATATAGCCTTTTACCGGCACCCCGTCTTCAATGGCTTGTTGCAGATTGCGCAATGACTCGCGAATAAACCAGCTGCGCTGATTGTCGTCTTCGGTACCTATACCATGCTCGGTTACCACAATCGGCTTCTTGGTTTTGTTATAAGTGTATTGCACACAATTAGCCAGTGAGGTGGGCTCAACCCAATGTCCTGAGTGATTTAACTGTGCATCAGCCGGAATCGGCAACTTACCGTCTGGCCCCCATTCAACCCGTTCGTAATTTTGCACGCCAATAAAGTCGGTTTCTTCTACCGCTAACCAGGCACCGTAATTGTAATCACACATTTTATCGCGCATGGCATCGCCGCCTTTGGACTGATCGTCCAGCATCGCCAGGGTAAAGCCTACATCGAGGTTGCTGCGCTGGGCTTTAATGGCTTCACGCGCCAGCTTATGACCAATGAGTAATTGTTCATTGATCACATCCAAATCACCCAATCGGGCTGAGTTCAAACCACAAAAATACTCGCTGTTGGTGGCTTTAGCCGCGGCAGTCAGCATTTTGTCCTGCATGTCCCACACAAAATCTGGTACCCCCAGCACTTTGAGCAAACGCAGAAGATTCGGTTCATTAAAGGTTACCGCGTAGCCTATGCCATCCGCCAGTTGTGCAGCGGCCTTTGAGCAATACTCAGCAAACAGCGCCGGAGCCTGAGGATTAGTCCAGCCGCCTTTTGCGGCAAACCACACCGGGCTGGCAAAGTGATTAAAGCTCACCAACGGCACCATATTGCGTTTGTGGCAGCCGTCAATAATGCGCTTGTAATGATCAATCATGGCCTGTGAATACAAGCCCGGCTCGGGCTGAATACGCGCCCATTCAATTGAAAAGCGGTAGGCACTGAAACCCAATGCCTTACACAAATCGAGATCCTTTTCCCACAGCATAAAGCTGTTGCAAGCATCGCCGGATGGCTCGCGGAATAACGTGGGCTGTACGTGCTCGAGCAACCAAATGTCGGAATTCACGTTGTTGCCTTCTACCTGATGGCCTGCACTGGCCGCACCCCAGAAAAAATCATCCGGAAATGGCTGCCCTGCTTCACCTGAAGACGTAGCCGCTTTTGCAAATAACGGTGCACTAACGGTAGCAGTGGCCATGGCCAGAAATTGACGTCGATTAATCATACAGCACTCGAATTCATTAAGTTTTTATAGCCTGATTGTAAAAATATCGTGAATAACGTGACAAATAAAATAATAATTTTTATTGTTAATATAGTTTCAGACTATACAAAGAGAATTCAGGCAATGAGAATCGACCCACGCACCTTACGTTTATTTTTAGCTGTTTGCCGTGAAGGAACCATCAGCGGCGCGGCCAGAGCAGAGCATTTGTCACAGCCGTCTGTGTCGGTGGCCATTAACCAGCTTGAGCGGGTGCTGCAAACCACGCTGTTCACCCGCAATCGTCAGGGCATCGAATTAACCCAGGCGGGTATTGCCCTGGAAATGAAAGCCCGTGCAGTTGAAAGCCTGCTACTCAGCGCCCAGGAAGAAATCCAGCTTCTGGCCGAAGACATTGGCGGTCCGCTTACCATTGGGGGCACACCAGGGGCGCTATCTACCACCATGGGCCGTGTTATCGGTGGCTTTTCCGCCGAGCACCCGCGCTTCAAGTTGCGCATTCTGGAGCGGCCTGACACCGTTGTTCAAAACATGTTGCGCAGCTACGAAATTGACCTGGCCATTGTTACATCGGGTATGCGCGAGACAAACGAAGAGTTTCGTGAACAACCGGTATTAACCGATCCTTTCTCGGTCATTGTGGGGCCAGGTAATGAGCACATAGGCGACACGGTAAAGCTGAGTGAGCTAAGCAACAGTCATTGGGTACTGCCCGATGCCGTGGGCGGATTCCGCAAGCAAATTGATGCGCTGTTTATTAACAGTGGCGCACGCCTGCCCGCTAACGTCATTCTGTCTGACTCGATTCTTTCAACCAAAGCAATTGTGAAAAACAGCCAGTACATCACCATATTGCCAAACGAATTGGTAAGCACCGAAATCAAAGCGGGCTCGTTACGTGCGGTAGGCATTGAAGGAATTAACTTCCAGCGCAAGGTGGGTTTATTGTGGATGGCAGAGCGGCAACTATCACCTATTGCCCAAGCATTTGTAGACTATGTGGTAAGTTACGCCAATCCATAGTTTTTACCTATACTTAACAAAAAAATAAATATTTGATCAAATATATCCTGCGGCCAAAAATAGCGATAGCCCAGACGTAAACAGGGACAACCTACATGCGAACTATCATAAAAAATGCCCGTATTTTCGACGGTACTGGCCGCAAACCATTTTCCGGTTCGGTAGCCGTTGAAGGCAACCGTATAACTGAAGTCAGTGACACCGACATCGCCGCTAACAGCGGTGACAGGATCATCAATGCCGACGGCCGTGTGCTGATGCCCGGCATGGTGGAAGCGCATGCTCACCTGACATGGCCAACGTCAGTAGAGAAATTTGTGCCGGGTATGTACTTACCCCCCGAAGAACTGGCACTCACTGCTGCACGCAATGCGCGTATTCTGCTTGATCACGGTTTTACCAGCGCTTACTCCGCCGGTGCGCTCAGCAAAAAACTCGAAATCAGTTTGAACGAGCACCTCACCAGTGGCGGATTACCGGGTCCACGATTAATTCCATCGTCAGTTGAGCGAGAGCCGCCAAATGATTCAGCGTTGGATCCGGGTAAAGCTGATCAGCATGCCCACGGCCCGGAAGGCGTGAAAGCCTTCGTAAAAGAGTGCGCCGATATTGGTGCAAAAGCCGTTAAGTTTCTTATTTCTGGTGAAAACGCCCTAAAACCCGGCGCATCTCACGAATTACTGTATTCAGAAGAAGAAATCCTAGCCGCCGGCGAACAAGCTAAAGCCAGCGACGTATGGTTAACCGGCCATGCACACGCTGCCGCAGCGGTTAAGCTTGGCGTGCGTGCCGGTTTCCGCGTGCTTTATCACTGCACGTACGCCGATGACGAAGCCATCGACATGCTGCTGGCCAACAAAGACAACATGTTTGTTGCGCCTACCATTGGTATTGTTCAGGCCACATTGGATGCCACACCACCTCCGCACATGGACATGACTTACATGAAGGAAGATGCGGCAGACGTACTGGCCCACCAAATCAAACTGGTAGAAAAACTCAAAGCGGGTGGCATGAAGCTACTACCCGGCGGTGACTATGGCTTCCCATTCAACCCCAATGGTCGCAATGCGCGTGATTTGGAACTGTGGGTGCGACATTTCAACTACACACCGGAAGAAGTGCTGCATGCAGCCACGCAACTCGGTGGTGAAATCATGGGCATGGGCAACGAGTTAGGCTTGGTTAAAACCGGTTATCTGGCCGATTTACTGCTGATTGACGGCGATCCAACAGAAGACGTAACGATACTGCAAAACAAAGCCAATATCAGTCTGATCATGAAAGACGGTGACGCCTACAAACTGCCGTTGTCATTACTGACCACCGCCGCTTAGGAGCTGTCACTATGTATGATATAGCAATTATCGGCTGCGGGCCGGTAGGGGCGCTTGCGGCCAATTTTCTGGGTCAGCAAGGCTGGAGTGTGTTGGTGGTAGAACGCGAAGCCAACCCTTATCCGCTGCCCCGGGCCGTACATTTGGATCACGAAATGGTGCGCCTGTTCCAGGACATTGGCCTGCACAACACCATTTTGCCCGACATGCGGGATACCGAAGGCCACCTGCACGTAGGGGCCGACCACGGCGTATTGCGTTACATGGGTACATCGGGCAAGCCGCGTCCTTTTGGTTGGTCAAACGACTACTTTTTCTATCAACCCGAATTGGAGGATCACCTGCGTAATGCACTGGACCGATTCGACAATGTGAAAGTTGAACTGGGTACCGAGTTGATTGATCTGCACAGCACACAGTCCAGCGTTACACTTACGCTGGTGTGCGACGGCAACAAATACACAGCTGGCGCGAAATACGTGATCGCCTGTGATGGTGCGCGTAGCCAGGTTCGCAAAGCCCTGGGTGTAAAACTGGACGACTTACAGTTTGAAGAGCCCTGGTTAGTAGTAGATGCCGAAGTAGACGGCCCGGTAACATTCCCACCCATCGCCAATTTGCCAGACGACTGCGATATTCAGCAGCTTTCAGTGATGATGTGCGATCCAAACCGCCCGGCTACGGTAGTGCCAGGACGGGGAAATCACCGTCGCTGGGAATTAATGCTTAAGCCCGGTGAAGATGACGATGTAATGATGCAACCGGAAAACGTAGCAGCATTGCTCAAACCCTGGCTTAAAGACGTGCCCCACACGATTGTGCGCGCTGCAACCTACCGATTCCACGGCTTAGTAGCCGAACAATGGCGGGTAGGTAATGTATTTTTAGCCGGTGATGCCGCTCACCAGACCCCGCCATTTTTTGGACAGGGTATGTGTCATGGATTCCGCGATGCGGTAAACCTGAGCTGGAAACTGGATTTGGTGTTAAAGGGCTTATCCCCGGATAGCTTACTCGATACCTATCAAACCGAACGAGATCCGCATGTGCGAGCCGTTATTAACGCCGCCGTGGATGCGGGCCGCTACATTTGTATGCTCGACCCGGCACAAGCCGCACAGCGCGATGCCACTATTCGCGAAAAGGTGAAGCGCAATGAATTGCCCACCACTGCTGCCGACCTTATTCCGCCGGTACGCAACGGCCTGGTAGCAGATGGCACGGCAAAGGCCGGTGCACGCTTTATTCAACCCTGGGTTGACGTTAATGGCGAGCACAAGTTGCTGGACGACGTGACCAGTGGTCAGTGGCAGTTGTTGGTTAATAGTAATGCTTTGTCGGCCACAACCCAAAAAGTGCTAACCGGCCTGCAACAACAACTCGATGTTCAGGCAACCCTGCTTTCCACCATTAAGTGCGATGCCTTAAGCCAGTGGTTAGCAGATGCAGGTGCTGACGCCGTGTTACTTCGCCCCGATCACTATGTGTACGGCACAGCCACTGAAACCACTGTTAGCGACTTGCTGAACAGACTGGCCAATCAGTTGTTTGGCGCATCGGCATACCATGAACAACAGGAAGCAGTGCAATGACTCTGACCCTACAACAAGCCGAGTGTGTGGCAAATGCCACCCTCGCCTACGCTACCGAACATGGCGTATCACCGTTGGCAGTAAGCATTCTGGATGCGGGCGGCCATACCGTAGTATTTAAACGTCAGGACGGTGCCAGTTTATACCGGGGTGACATTGCACATGCCAAAGCAAAAGGCGCACTGGGCATGGGCTTTAACACACGCGGCATCGCCGAGAAAGCCAAAAACAACCCCATTTTCTTCGCCAGCCTAACCGCAATCCCAGGTATCGAAATCGCTCTTTCGCCTGGCGGCAACTTAATTAAAGCCCCCGATGGCACACTGCTCGGCGCCATTGGCATTAGCGGTGACACCGGTGATGTAGACGAACAATGCGCAATAGCGGGTATCGCAGCGCTGCAATTTAGCGAGGATAAGTAACCATGCGATTACGCAGTATTGAAATGGTTCTGCCAAAAGCCGCTGAAGCCGCGGACTTTCTGGTAAACATATGGCATACCAAACTGGCAGCCAGTCCGGCGGATAACCGCCCGGACGCCAAAGCCAACACCCATTATATTCGCGGTTCGGGCAGCTTCCCGTACCTGGTTGCATTAGAAGAAGGCAACGAGTCGTTCGTGCGCAGCGTTACCTTTGTGTGCGAACCAAACGATATTGAGCGCATCGAACGCAACGCGCGGGCCAAAAACCTCAATGTGACCGCTGAAACGTCAGCTGATTTGGGCGGCGGTCAGGGCATCATTGTGGAATTGCCAGAAGGCGAACTGTTCCGCTTTTTAGCCGGCAGTGAAGAAGTAGCCCCCATCGACGATCCGGAATTGCCGGTAAAACTCACCCATGTGGTGTGTAACTCAGTGGATGCCGAACAATCCGGTTTGGCGGTAGAAGATATTTTAAATTTTACCGTGTCAGACCGTACCAAAGGCATGGTATTTGTGCGCTGTAATGCCTCGCACCACAGCACCGCATTTGCGCGTGCAGGCTTCAACTCACTTAACCATATTGCCTTTGAAATGAGCGATCTGGACGCAGTGATGCGCGGCGTAGGCCGCCTGCGTGATCACAAATACGCCCCAGCCTGGGGACCAGGTCGCCATGGCCCCGGCGACAACGTATTTGCCTACTTTATTGCGCCATTTGGCGCCGTTGTTGAATTTTCAACAGCAGTAGAAATTGTACCTGAAGACTATCAGGCCGGTGCACCAGAAGACTGGACCTGGCCGGAAAACCGCATTGATCAATGGGGCATGTCCGACAAAGACTTTGCTGGCTTAAAAGTAGCCGAAGCGAACTTCCCCTTTAAACGTACCTGGCAGCCAGCCTGAACAGTAAGTAAGTGAGCAATCAATATGAAATACGTTAGTTTTACCCTTAGTGATGGCAGCGCCGGATTTGGCCGTTTGCACGGTGACAGCATTGAAGTGTTAACCAGTCAGGCTGCTGACTTAAAAGCGGCATTGGATGCCGGTACCCTGGCTACGCTGAGCAGCGACGAACAGCTTGCACTTGAAAGCGTTACCCTGGCACCGGTTATTCCCAATCCAGGCAAGGTATTTTGCGTAGGTCACAACTACGAAACCCACCGTCAGGAAACCGGTCGCGCGGCAACGGAATATCCGTCTATTTTCGTGCGCTTTGCCGACTCCCTAGGCGCACATAATCAGCCTATCGTTATGCCAAAAGTGTCTACCGATTTGGATTACGAAGGCGAGCTGGCGGTTATCATTGGCAAGGGTGGGCGCTATATCAGCGAAGCCGACGCCATGTCACATGTAGCTGGATACGCTTGTTTTAACGATGCTTCTGTACGCGACTGGCAATGGCACAGCCGCCAGTTTACACCGGGTAAAAACTTCCCAACTACCGGCCCATTCGGCCCGTATATGATCACACCTGACGAAGCGGGTGATCTGTCTGAGGTGAATGTCACCACTAAGCTAAACGATCAAGTCGTTCAGCAGCAGCCTATTGGTGATATGATTTTCCCCATCGCAACGGTTATCGCCTATATCTCCAGCTTTACCCCGCTTAAGCCCGGCGATGTGATTGCCAGTGGTACGCCCGGTGGTGTAGGTGCGAAACGCACACCGCCGCTGTGGATGAAACCCGGTGACACGGTAACCGTAGAGATTGGCCCAATGGGCACGCTTAGCAACACTATTGTAGCGGAGTAACACCATGAAACAGTCTGCGTCAGCGCGTAATGGCATAGCGGCCCTTGGCACCGAAATGGGGCCCGCCATGATGGAAGGCATGCTAGCCGTATTTGCAGAAGAGCAAACCGCGTTGGTTGCACGCCAACCGGCGCTCGCTACCGATGTTGTCTACGGCGAACACCCTCGACACAGACTGGACATTTATGGCCCAACTGCTTTGCACAACGACCTAGCCGCGCGTAAAACCTCGTCGCGCCCGGTGCTGGTATTTGTGCATGGCGGTGGCTTTCTGAAAGGCGACAAAGGCGATACCACCCGCTGGTATAATGCCTGCGTTGGCCGCATGGCAGCCGAATATGACATGCTGGGCGTAGTGATTAACTACCGTCTTGCGCCTGAGCATACCTGGCCCGCTGGCGCTGATGACTTGGCTGCTGCAGTGACATGGCTGAAGCAGCACATTGCTGACTACGGCGGAAACCCGGATGCAATATTTCTAATGGGTACGTCGGCCGGAGCCAATCACGTTGCCACTTACCATCAGCAATACCAAGCACAGGATACAGTGAAAGGCTTGCTGTTCCTCTCTGGCTTGTACGGTGCCACCCCACTGGATGACCGCGACACGATCTACTATGGCGACCACGCGCTTTACGAAACGCGTATGGCAATGCCAACAATAAGTAAGTGCCCACTACCGCTATTTATAGCTTGCAGCGAATATGACCCTTCGCGCTTCCAACAGGAGTGGCTGGGTCTGGTTGAACAGCGATTCATCCATAATCAGCGCCTAGATCGCGTATTAGTGTTGTCTGGTCACAACCATTATTCGATTGCTGGACACCTCGGCACCAGTGACACTCGCCTGGCTGATGAAATCGTTGGCTTCATCCACGATATTCTTAACGCTCACCGCTAACACTGCGTTGTTCATAGTCTAATGGCTATCGAAAATCGTTATAGCAGGTATGCATAAATTCCGGTGTTGCTGTGCTATCTGCTCGCTTACTGTTAACAACATAATTACATGGAGCAAGCTATGAACTCACCTACCCTACAACGCTATGTGCGCACCGAAACGCTCATCGGTGCCGTGATCAACGCTATATTCAGTGTGCTATTTGTGTTTTTGATATTCTCTGGTCAATCGCATATCGGCATGACCGGCGAAGGCGGTTTGTTGATCGACTCAGTACCTCAGGGGCTCGCCATTGGCCTGATGGGGGCATTTTTTCCGTCGTTTTTAACCCGTAAACGCATAAAAGGCGGCCAGGTAAGCGTTGACAGCAGCGCGCAATCAGCCTCGAAATTACCCACCCATCCTTTTGTACGGGCACTCTTATTTGCCTTGGCCAGTGGTGTAGTGTCATTGCTGCTGTTTGTTCTGTTGTCGGCAGCCATTGGCAGTGTGTCGTTTACTCAGGCACTTATCCTGAAAACGGTATGGGGCGGCCTGCTCGGCGGCATGGTGTCGTACATTGCCCTGCAGTTTGCTTTGCGCGATTACGCTGCCTGATTAGAAAGGGGCTAACCATGCCCCTGTTAGCCTTACGGGTAATACTCCCACACCTGAAAGTTTTGCTACAACGCTTACTCATGCCAATTTGCGTGGAAGTGGTAAGCAGATATGCACGCTCCCTCGCTTACCTATATCGCATTATTTTACCCTTCCAACAATCGATGGATGAATATCGCCGGGCAAGATGGTACTGTAAAAAAAGTATTGGCAAAGTGGTATATACTTCCTATACATAAGGTTGGCTATAGCTTCCTTTACGTCATATCAGGGCATGCGTGGAAGTTTACATTCAGGCACCCCTGCTTAATCACACTAAAACGGGATTCGTAATGCGTTTTAAATTTCCCATCATCATCATTGATGAAGATTTTCGGTCAGAAAACACCTCAGGTCTTGGTATCCGTTCATTGGTACAACCCATTGAAGACGAAGGAATGGAAGTACTGGGGGTAACCAGTTACGGCGACCTCACGTCGTTTGTTCAGCAACAAAGTCGGGCATCCTGCTTCATTTTAAGTATTGATGACGAGGAGTTCAGTGATGACCGGGCGGAGGACACGCTGGCGCAGCTACGTGCCTTTGTTGGGGAATTGCGCCACCGAAACCAGTACATACCCATATTTCTGTATGGCGAGACCCGTACGTCCAGCCATATTCCCAACGACATACTGCGTGAATTGCATGGCTTTATTCACATGTTTGAAGACACGCCAGAGTTTATTGCCCGCTACGTAGTGAGAGAAGCCAAAGCGTATATTCGCGCACTGCCGCCCCCCTTCTTCCGCGCGCTGGTAGACTACGCAGCCGATGGTTCGTATTCCTGGCACTGCCCCGGACACTCTGGCGGCGTAGCTTTCCTGAAAAGCCCGGTTGGGCATATGTTCCATCAGTTTTTTGGTGAGAACATGCTACGAGCCGATGTGTGCAGCTCGGTAGAAGAATTAGGCCAGTTGCTCGACCACACCGGACCGGTAGCAGAGAGTGAAGCCAATGCTGCGCGAATATTTCACGCAGACCACTTATTTTTCGTCACCAACGGTACCTCTACGTCGAACAAGATTGTGTGGAACTCCACCGTGGTGCCTGGCGATGTGGTTATTGTTGACCGCAACTGCCATAAATCAGTGTTGCACTCCATTATTATGACGGGAGCTATCCCGGTATTTTTAATGCCAACCCGCAACAACTACGGCATTATTGGCCCCATTCCGCGCAGTGAATTTGATTGGGAAAACATCCAGAAGAAAATTGCTGCCAACCCCTTTATTACCGATAAAAACGCCAAGCCACGCCTGCTAACTATTACACAGAGCACCTACGACGGCGTGATGTACAACGTAGAGGAAATCAAGCAGGAACTGGACGGCAAGATAGACGGACTGCTGTTCGATGAAGCCTGGTTACCCCATGCATCATTCCACGATTTCTACGGCGATTTTCATGCCATGGGACAGGACAGACAGCGCTGTAAAGAATCGCTGGTATTTTCTACCCAAAGTACTCACAAGTTACTGGCGGGCATCTCACAAGCATCACAAATTCTGGTGCAGGATGCCGAGAACTATTCTCTGGATAAAGAATTATTCAACGAAGCCTATCTGATGCACACATCAACATCGCCGCAGTACTCGATTATTGCCTCGTGTGATGTGGCCGCCGCCATGATGGAGCCACCAGGTGGAACTGCGTTAGTTCAGGAATCTATTGCCGAAGCGATGGAATTCAGACGTGCAATGCGCAACGTAGATGAAGCCTGGGGTGAAGACTGGTGGTTTAAAGTGTGGGGCCCCGATGAGTTGGCCGAAGAAGGCATGGGTCCTTATGAAGACTGGACATTACGTGCAAATGAACGCTGGCACGGCTTTGGTAATCTGGCTGATGGTTTTAATATGCTGGATCCAATCAAAGCCACTATTTTAACGCCGGGGCTCGACGTTGACGGACAGTTTGCCGAAGTAGGCATACCGGCCTGTATCTTAACCAAGTACCTGAGTGAACACGGTATTGTGGTAGAAAAAACCGGTCTGTATTCGTTCTTTATCATGTTTACCATTGGTATCACCAAAGGCCGCTGGAACACCCTGGTAACCGAATTACAGCAGTTTAAGGATTGTTACGACACCAACATGCAATTGTGGCGTTGTATGCCGGAGTTTTTAGAAAACAACCGCCGTTATGAAGGTATGGGACTGCGGGATTTGTGTCATCAAATCCACCAGATGTACGCTCAGTACAACATTGCCCGACTCACTACCGACATGTATATGAGCGACCTTACTCCGGCTATGCGCCCAGGCGATGCGTGGTCGAAAATGGCGCACCGGGAAGTTGACCGGGTACCTATTGAAGAGCTGGAAGGCCGTATTACCGCCATGCTGGTAACGCCTTACCCACCGGGCATTCCGCTATTGATACCGGGTGAACGCTTCAATAAAACCTGCGTGGAATACCTGCGTTTTGCCAGCCACTTTAATGAAAGATTCCCAGGCTTCGAGACCTATATTCATGGCCTGGTAAAAGAAGTAAAAGACGGCAAAACCCATTACAGCATTGACTGCGTACGCGAATAACGCCGTTTGTTTGGGGGCAAAACCCCACTACGTCTAAACTCTACTAAAGCTGCTGCCGGTTAACGGTTAGCAGCTTTTTTTTGGGTTACTGGATGTAAAGCGAGAGACTAACAAGCGGTTATGCTTGACTTTAATGCTGTAAGCTTCAGGCTGTATAAGAAGGCTAACTTTACCTATTTCATAAACCGGAGGCCATTGTGGATGCTAATCATGTAGAAGTGCGCCATTTAACGTTTAAAGACATGACTGAGCTGAGGGAAGCCTGTAAAGAGGTGTACGTAAACTCTACCCTTGCTGCCTGGAACGACAAGATCCTCACAACGTTATTAACCAAATTTCCGGAAGGACAAATCTGTGTTTGTGTAGACGGAAAAGTCGTGGGCTGCGCGCTATCACTGATTATTGATTACCAAAAATTTGGCGATGATCACAGCTATGATGACATTACAGCAGACTACCGGTTCACCACGCATGATCCCAAAGGCGATGTGCTGTATGGAATCGAAGTGTTTATTCATCCGGAGTACCGTGGTTTACGCTTAGCCAGACGACTTTACGATGCCCGTAAAGAACTGTGTGAGAACCTGAACCTGCGTTCAATCATAGCGGGTGGACGTATGCCTGGATACGTTCAGTATTCAGACAAGATGTCTGCCAAACAATACATCGAAAAGGTGAAAGCAAAAGAGTTTTACGACCCGGTACTGAGCTTTCAGCTCGCCAACGATTTTCACGTGCGCAAACTGCTCAAAGGGTATCTCACAGACGATACTGAGTCGTTGGAATACGCCACACTAATTGAGTGGGCGAATATTTTTTACACCAAATCGGTAAAGCTGATAAATGCGGAACGCTCAGAAGTGCGGTTGGGATTAGTGCAGTGGAAAATGCGCCCCATGGATACCATTGAAGAGTTGTTCGAACAAATGGAATTCTATGTAGACGCAGTGTCTGATTACAAAAGCGATTTCATTTTGTTCCCGGAGCTTTTCCAGGCGCCACTGATGGCAGAGTTTAATCACCTTAACTTTACCGAATCGATTCGACAACTGGCTAAACACTCAGATGCCATCCGCGATAAATTTATTGAGTTTGCCATTACCTACAACATCAATATCATCACCGGCAGCATGCCGCTAATTGATAACAACAAACTGTATAACTCCGGGTATCTTTGCCGTCGGGACGGCAGTTGTGAGCGCTATGATAAGATCCACCCCACGCCTTCTGAAGTGCGCAACTGGGCGATGTCGGGCGGTAACGATATTCGGGTGTTCGATACGGATTGCGGCAAAATAGGCATAGTGATTTGCTATGATGTTGAATTCCCTGAATACAGCCGCTTACTCGCTGATCAGGGCATGAATATATTGTTTGTTCCCTTCTTAACCGACACGCAAAACGGCTATACCCGCGTTCGTCATTGCGCTATGGCACGCGCAATCGAAAATGAGTGTTATGTGGCCATTGCCGGCGCTGTTGGTAATCTGGCAAGAGTGAATCACATGGACATTCAATATGCCCAGTCGGCTTTATTCACGCCGTCAGACTTTTCGTTCCCCACAACGGGCATAAAAGCCGAAGCCACCCCCAATTCAGAAATGACCTTAATTGTGGACGTAAATTTAGACCTGCTAAAACAACTGCATAACCATGGCGCAGTGCATACCATGCGCGACCGTCGCCACGATTTGTATCAGTTGAAACTGGTTAAAGATTTATAAGTTTAGAGGCGGTGCTGCAATTACAGGAATTGCAGGCACCGCTTTATGCATTTGAGGTTACGGCAAGCCTCTAGCACAACACAGAAAAGGCGACGCCCGACAAGGAGTTTAATCTAATGCGGCGGAGCACAGAATGCACCGTTTCTGCTTAATGTGATGCATTGGTTGGCTTACTAGTCAGCGATACTCTACCGGTAACGCCTTTAATACCCCTCCTGCCACGAGAGCAAACCCCGCCCCTATTAACACATCAATCATGCGGGCCAGTATCAACATATCTGCACCAGACTCGATGGAAGCGGTATGAGCAAGGATAACGGTTAAGGGCGTGATAAAAATACAGGCTAGCGCATAATTTTTAGCGATCAGCATTTCAATGGTGAACGCGAGCACAAACAGCAAAATAATCAGCACTAATGGCGAAGGAGAAAAGGCAAAAATGCCCGTTGCCAGCAACATCCCCAGTGCAGTGCCCGTCGCGCGGTGCAATGACCGCTGCCAGAAATCAGTCATTCGCTGCCCCTGTAATATGGCAGCAACGGTAATGGACACCCAGTAGGGATTATCAATGCCACCCACACTGGCAAAATAATAACTTCCCCCCACGGTTCCCCCAACGACCAGCGCTTTCACGGCTATTGCAAGCTGCCAAAACGGTTGTGAAGGACCTGCTTCTATTTGCGGTTTGTCCTTTACGGTTATCAGGTCGTGCAAGTAAACCGCAACCGTTACCATTAGGCTGCCCGCCAGAAATGCACCGGCGATAACGGGAATATCACTCAGTGCAACAGGGTGAGTTTTGCTAAGGCAGCACACCATAATAAAAAAGAACCCCGCAGGAGGACGCATTCTTTTGTACAGAGCAAGGTAGATGGCAATGACAGCAACCAACCCAAGGAAAAAGGCTGATGCCGCTAAGTTTTGCTGAGTAACCAGGCCCAGAATATAAGCACCTGCAAATGGCAGCAGCATTTTTAGAAGTGCGCTGGCCCGATAACCAGGCGTAAAAGACGCCCCATATAGCCCCAATAATGAACCAACACAAGTCGTCAGCCCAACCTCAGGGTAGCCAGCAAGCACACCAGCCATAAGTGGCATAGCCATGAAGAAGGAGCAAATGACGATCAGTGAGAGTGGGCGTGGAACGGATTGAATGGCAAAAAGTGACTTAATGCCATGCATAAACCCGCTTTGTACTTGTTTAGCTATACGAGCCACTGTGAATTCTCCGTACCAGGTAATAACGACATTCAGTCACCGTTATATTCATTCCCGCTGCATACCCGGGGTGCTTTGAGTTAATTAGCGTGCAGCAAGGTGAACACTATCCACGAGCCCTCAGGGTCGAGGCGTTCTTACGCTTTATCAGCTCCATCTGCAACAACACACTGCCGCGCATAATCACGCTGGCGCCATTTAATACCAGCAACGGCCAACTCTGATTGAGCGGCATAGTTAAGCCAAATAACAAGGTACTGACATCTTTAATTAATATGCTTCGAAACAAACCGAAAGACAGCGCACCTATCTCGCCATAACGACGCAAAATCAGCCATTGATGCAATGTTCCCTGAATCAAAATGGCGGTCACCAACAGCATTAACCCGTTGGTCCCGAGTTGAGCAAAGGCAGGAAAAGGGCGAAAGCCCATGGAAATAAACCCGCTGGTCAGGGCACAACCTGCGAGAACCAGCGTTATCAATGTGGTTGATGTACGCCGCTCCTGCCAGATGCGCCAAAGGATAACCAGTGTAAGTAATAGCGCGCCACAGCGAGTCCATACTAAATAATGATTGAATGGTTCTACGGCTATGCCAAACATAAAATTTGCGTAGAAAGCAAAAAAGCTGGAGCCAAACTGGTTTAGCGACAAACTTTGCGTGCCCTTCGCATTGCTTTGTCGGTGAAGATGAATACGCCTGATCTGTGCCCACAATCCCAGCCAGGTTAGAATAAACAGAACGGCACTGAGCGCGCCCAGGATGTGGTAGAGCATATCGAAATGAAGTAATGGCGAATTACCCCGATGATAGCACGATTGCGTGTTAAATGAGCTCCCTGATATCGCTTCGCGATTCCGGCAAGGCGGGTTGAGGAATATTTTAACCTCGTGCGCCTTTAAGCGAGATCCCTGACATCGCTTCGCGATTCAGGGATGACGGCTATTGTGACATCGCTTTGCGATTCAGGGATGACGGACTGTGGAATGCTTGAGTGCGAGTTCAACCGCGTCAAGTGTGTGCATGTGTTCAAAATACATTGTGACATGCTGATAGGTATTCAGCGCAAAACCCGCTCCCGTCAGCCGACGAATGACCCAGAACCAGTATGCATCCATGGCAGACCAGCTATCGCCATACCAGTAGGGCTGATGAGTGAGCGTTGCATCCAGTTGACTGAATATCCCTGCCAGTGCGGTCTCAGCTCGCTCTTTCACTTCCGTCACGAGCGCATCGCCAGCGATAAGATCGGGTCGACAATAGCGGGTTACCAGTGGGTGTACGCCCGAAGCTAAATAGCTTAAATCACTGAAGCGTTGAATACTGTCTACGCTTTCAGGGAACAGTCGCACTTGCGGCCAGGCGCTATTCAGGGCGATGAGAATGGCCGGCGTTTCCGTGATCACCCGCCCGTTCAGATTCAGCGCAGGTACTTTGCCTTTGGGATTGATTGCCAGATATTCCGGGCGCTTGTGCTCCCCTTTGGCCAGTATCACATTGCGCAATGTATAGGGTACCCTGGCATGCTCCAGAGCAATCATAGTGACCAGTGAACAAGCACCGGGCGAGGCATACAGGGTCACGGATTCGGTTAGGGCTTCGGTTAGGGCTTCGGTTACGGTGTGCATGGTTAACTCCGAATTTAGACTGTGAAGTCGGAAGGACAAATAGAGGGGCATATTGCCCCTCATGTTGTAGTACTTATTTCGTCAGAATCGCAACCGGCCCTAACAAGCCAGATTCACGCAGCGGTGCATCCGGTACATAGGTAGGCACGGTGGTAAACGTGAAGGTGTCTTTGGTGTCGGGCTGAGCATCACCAATCAGACGGTTAACCCATAGATTGGTTACTTTCAGTGCAATGGTGTTATTGCCTAACGTCAGAAAGTCCGTAACATCAATTTGATACGGCGCTTTCCACAAGGTATCCACTACCTTGCCGTTAACACTCACTTCCACCAGCTCCCGTACATCACCCAAATCCAATACCAGCGACTTGCCATTGGGTAACTGCTTTAGTTCAACCGTTTGCTGGTAAGTGGCGGTTCCCGAGAAATACTTAATGCGCTCGTCGTTACTATTGGCCCAGTTGCCAGCCTGCATGGTTACTGGCTCCAATGGTGCACCACGTCCGGGCTGGAAGGTTACCGTCCAGTTGTTGTCCAGAGAGGCAAACGTGCGGGCTTTGACTGGCTTTTTCGCACTTACCCGCTCATCGCTGGCAAATACGATGTAGCCTGACTCAAACGGAGCAAGCTCGCGTTTGATTTCAGTCACACCGCGCTTTTGCTTGTAATCAACAGCGGTAATCTCACCGGTTACCGCATTGTAGTGATACGGCGTTTTATCACTCACCGCAAAGCGCAGCGTGACCGGCTCGTTGCGGTTTTGGCGATGGGTATAGAAATAAATCTCTTCGCTGTCGGTATGACGGTGCACAAAGAACAGCTCAGTGTCATCGCGTTTGGCGTTATAAGCAAAATCGGCTTTAACACCGGCTTTTTTGAGGCCAGTGGTGATGTCATCCGCTTCGATTACCCGTCCTCTGCCGCTATTGCCCGACCACAGTGCATTGGCCAGAGCAGTAAATTCAGCCTGATCATCCTGCAATGAAGGAGACGCTAACGGTTTGTGTCCAATTATCGTCGCGCCGTCTTTTACCAGAGCAGCCAGTTTCTTCAGTACCGACAAGCTCATGTACTCACTAGTACCGCCTAAGTACAGCACCTTATAGCGCTGGCCGCTTGGCGTTACTAACTGACCGTTATCTACACGCAGTAAATCGCGAATGATATCGGCATTAACGTAATCGAAACCGTTTTCACGCGGCACGTCTTGCGACGGCTTGTCGTTGTGCAGTGCGGTAAGTGGCGTTTCTTCACCATAGAAATACGCTACATCTGCGTAAAAGCGCCCTTGTTGCAACATGTAAGTGTTGCGGCTGATGTAGGTCACCCAAGGCTTGGCAAATTCTGCCCAGGTTTCTAACCGATTAAAGTACTGACCAAAAATAAACAGGCTCAGGCCCGGGCCGTTGTCCAGCGGTTGATGCACCGAGGTATGAATGATCGGTCGGTTCACACCCAGCGCAAACTCCATGTCTAGCATAGGCTGAAGATCGCGAGGAGAGAAAGCCCAGGGCGATGCAGCAGCCGTGAGTGACTCAGCGGCCACTTTGTTTTGTCCGTATATGTGCGCAACCGACGCCGCTTCTCGAATATCCGACCAATACTGCGGCGCAGGGCCAATTTTATTGTTGGTATCGAACGACCACATCGCGGCCATTGGAATATCGGCAGTACGACGCATCCGCATGCCATCACCCAATGATGGACGGCCGCTTTCCAACGCTTCGGAGTAGTGAATCATGTTGTACTCATCGAGTACCTTGCTGATCACGCCATAGTGATTGTCGGCAATCATTTCAGCCAGCGTCAGGCGGAAGTCATACAAAAACTTGTCGCTGTCCTGGGCGTTGTTCACCACCACACCGGTGAGCGCAGGTAACCAGGGGCGTAAATCATAACCGCGGCGTTGTTTAAACTCTGTAAACATAGCCGGCGTCCAGTTAGAGGGACCCACCTCAATACTGTCGTTCAGCAGGGCTTTTACGCCCTCCCCCAGCTTGTTGCTGCCGCTGGCTTTGGCGTAGCTCTGCAGGTAATACTCAATGTAATTACGCACGGCAATAGGATCGTACTTATCCACCTCCAGTCCGGTAGATTCCGGCGTGGCGGGGTGGTTTTCTTTACCGGTGAGCGAATAGCCTACCCGCAGAATTTTCCAGTTACCTTCAATCGGGGTCCAGGCAAGGGTACCGTCTGCTTGTAAGGCGTCGGTTACATCAATAATGTCGTTGGCAGGTACACCTTCACCATTGTGTTGATACGACAGTGGATAGTAATCCTCAACGATGCCAAAACCGGCTTTGTCTTCAAAACGGTGTACACGAGGCTGTTCATAAAAGGCCACTTCCAGCAGGTTTACTGGTGATGCCTGAGGCTCTCCCGTTGGTAGTTTGAAACCCGGTAGAGGTGCCGCACCCGGCGCAGAAGACGATGGCAATTCAAACTTGCCATTGGGGTTGGCGCGCATCACTAAACGCATGTACCGGGCCTGTACCGGCGCGAAAGACACGGTTTTCTGTACGCTGGTTTCAACCACAAAGTCAGCGACGTCAGTAAAGTGCTTACCATCAGCACTGGCCTGTACTACTGGCGCAAACGCGGCAGGCAGGAACATACCGGGAATCGGCATGGCGAACGACGCGCTTTGCAACGTGCGCAGTTCACCAAGATCGAAGGTAATCGTCAGCGCTTCATGTGGGCCAGATACAGTGGCAGCACCGGTGGTATAAGAACCATCCTGCATTAACGCCAGCGACAGCGGCTCTCCGTAACTGGTTGCTACGCTTTTAATCTCTACGGGTGTGGCAGAAAGCGGTATCGCGTACACAGCGATATCTTCGTAATAGTGTGGCACGTGAACTTTGGCGTGACTGTCATCCTGGAACATCTCTGTGCCCTGGGCGTAGTCCTGAAATACGCCGGTGGTTTGTGGTGGCGGGGCCAGCTTAATAGGCTTCGTACTGCCGCCCGTTACGTACGTTTCACTCCAGCTGATTTTCTTCATGCCGTCTTTCGGCGCAACCCAGGGACCACCGGTTTCACTCCAGCCCGGCGACGCCGCAATACCAAATTCAAAATCGTATTGCTGTGCCTGAGTCAGTGCGAACTGAAACTTTTGTTGCCAGTCGTCGCTCATATATTGCACTGGCGCATCCACGATTTTGGGGGTCATCAGGTGCGCATCAAAGTTTTGCACACCGCCAATGCCTACGCGGTTCATCCAGGCCAAATCTTTGGCAATACCGTCTTCGGTAACATTGCCGCTCATCCAATGCCACCATACAAGTGGCTTGGCATATTGAGGTGGCTGCTGGAACTCAGCGTCGCTCATTGAGCCCGCTACCACAGACAATGACGTCATAGCACTGCCCACCAGCAGTGTGCGAATAGCCCGGCTTACCGGCAAAAGAGAAAATCGCATACAGCATCCTTTACATTGAAAAAGAAAAACAAAAAGGCCAGCCACCTGGCCAGCCTTTGTAAGTGCAAGGCGCTTAGAACTTAGTTCTTAAGCTAACCGACATAAAGCGGCCCATACTCTTATAGGCCACACCTTCGTCAATTAAACGGAATGGCGGGTCCTGATCCAGCGCGTTATCAATGTTGAATGACACCTGGGTATCTTCATTAATATCATAACTGGTGAACAGCGACAGCGTGGTAAATGAATCGATTGATTCGTCACCCACGTCTGCACCGCCGCGATAGAACAAGGTACCTGATACATACCAGTCACCATTGCGTAATCCCACCGTTGCTACACTGTTAAAGGCGGAAATCGGGCTGTTGAAGTCACCTTGTTTAAGGGTGTCGTTGAAGCCTGCGCCTTTTACGTTTTCCTTATCGCGGTTCAGAATGTAAGTACCACTTAAATTTACATCCAACTCACCCAGTGCTACGTCGGTAAAGTACTGGATAGAGTAATCCAGACCGTCAACCTCATAAGCACCCATGTTAGCTTTACGCTGGTCAGATACCACATACGGTGTGCCGAAGATGGCAAACATGGTTTCCAGACTATCGAAGCCCGCCACGGGTAAATCATCAAATTTCGCAATGACTTCTTCAGCCGATGTTGGACCCAGAATAAAATAATCCTGGTTCACTTCTTCGTCGTAATACGACGGGCCGAAGAAGAAGCCAGCGTTTTGATCCAAACGATCTTCGTACTTCACGCTCCAGTAAGTTAACGACACTCTTAATTCGTCGGTAGCATACCAGTCGGTACCCAAAGACATGGTCTCTGCGTTTTCAGGTTTGATGCCTTCAGACGCGCCGCTAACCAGGAAAGTTGGCTTAAAGAAGTCCGGTACAAATGGGCTGTCTGACGCACGGAACGGGCTGAACGGTAAGAACAGTTCATATTGCAATGGTGCCGCTAAGTCAGCCAGTGCCGGTGCATGGAACGAAGTTCCCCAGGTCCCGCGTACGGTAACATCTTCGCTTGGGTTCCAGGTTACCGCTACTTTCGGGTTGGTAGATGAACCCACATCGTTGTAACGGTCATGACGTGCCGATAGCGACACATCCAAATGCTGCACCAGTGGCAGGGTGTTGTTGTCGCCCACCAACGGAATATACAATTCACCGAACACTGACTTCACACTGCGGTCGATATCGCGAACCGATGAGGTTGACGGGTTGCCTGTCATACCGGTATCTACAACCTGATAGAACGACTCTTCACGGTATTCGGTACCTACCGCAGCACGCATTGTGCCGCCGGTAATGTCGAACAGTTCACCGTTAGCAATCAGTTTTACTTCCGCCAGATCCTGCTTAGACAGCGTGTATTCCTGCCAGTCGGCAATAGACGCCAGTACCGATGCACTGGTTTGACTTACATCGTATGGATTAAGCGCCTGACCAGTGGTTGTGGCAGCCAGTGCCGCAGCCTGTGCTTCAGAGTTAATCTGATAATCGTTGTAAGTTGATTCACTCTTACCGTAGTTCAGCGTACCTTTTAACTTCCAGCTATCGGTTAACTGATACGTCAGGGTGGGTGTTACCTGCCACTGTTCATACACAGAAGGATTTTTACCCGCTTTGCCCCACACGTCTTCGTAGCTGAATGCAACGGTGTTAGAGGTTTCATCACCCACAGCCACAAAATAGGGGTTGTCTGAGGTAATGGTAGCAGAGGTACGAATGTCAGCCGGGTCATAGTCCACAGCATCACGACGAGAATAGTAAGCCAGCACGTCCAGGGTTAACCCTTTCGCCAGTTCCTGATTCAGGTTAGTGAACAACGAGTAACGCTCTTCTTCCGGATAATACGACTGATTATCGTAGCTTGAGCAATAGTTTGGATTGGCAGCATCCACACCCGGTAAGCCGTACAAGGTATTGTTCAGCAGAATGTTGCCTGGGTTACAGCCGGTTGCGCGATAATCTGCGCCGCCCTGAGCGGTTAAATCTTCTTTGATGTAGCTGAGGTCCTTACCAAACATGGCACTGCGGTCGCCATAAGAAAACGCCGCTACCAGGTTTCCGCTGTCCCAGCTGTGACCAAAGCCGCCCGACACATCAATGCGGTCGTAATCGCCGTGACCCATGCCGTACTGTACGCTGATCTCACCGCCTTCCATGTCTTTCTTAGGAATAAAGTTGATTACGCCGGCAACCGCATCAGAACCATAAATCGACGAGCCACCATCCGGAATAACTTCCACACGCTCAAGTAAGCTGGCAGGGATCATCGACGAGTCAACCCAGTTGAGCGGACCCACCGGTACTAAACGGTTACCGTTTAATAATACCAGTGTTGCCATACCACTTAAGCCACCAATACCGCGAATTTGCGGTGGCTCAAACGGAATAGATGAACTCAGTGTGTTTTCAGGTACTTCGTTAAACGCATCCATTTGTGGAATACGACGCAGCACGTCAGTAGCAGATGTAACGCCCTGCTCAATAATTTTTTCCTGGTTCAGACCAATCACGTTTGAACCAACCGGATTCACCCCTTCAATCAGGGTACCGGTTACAGAGATAACTTCTACTTCCTGCTCGGTTTGTTGTGCTTCCTGAGCAATGGCAGCAGACGATGCTAAATAGCCAAGGCCGGTACAAACCGCCAGGGCCAGTTTTTTCAAGGGTATGTGCTTTGGTTTCATTATAGTGTCCTTCAGTACGGCAAGCTTTTGGTTCACACTTACCGCACTAAGAATTTACATTTCATCAACAAAAGTAAAATATTAAATTTTCGCATTTCCATAGTTTTGATTTATACATCGCCTGCAAGCGCTGATTTTAAAAGAGCGAGTTTGATTGAAGTTGGGAGATAAGTTTGAAAAATAGTCGTCATACGATTGGCTTTTTAGAAGTGGAGTGCAAAGAGTGACTCGCCGGAGCAATTGGTTTACCTTGTATCCGTTACCAGTTTAAGAGGACAGCATGGCTACTATCAGAGACGTCGCAAAAGAAGCGGGCCTTTCTACGGGTACCGTATCCAAGGCGCTGAGTACGCCAGAAAAAGTGTCAGCCAAAAACCGTCTGAAAATAGAAGCGGCCATCAAAAAGCTCAAGTATAAACCCAACTTACTTGCCCGGCGTTTTCGCAGCAGTCGTGCAAATACCATTGTGGTTATGGTACCCGACATCGCTAATCTGTTTTTTGCCCAACTCATCAGTGGCATTGAAAACGTCGCTCAACAGGCCGGATTTAATGTGCTGTTGGGTGATACTAAAGACACCTTTGAACGCGAAGAAGCGTTTGTTCGCATGGTAGAAACCCGCCTTGCTGACGGCGTAATCAACCTGCGTCCCAGCCGCTCCTGCGAACCGCTGTTAGCGAGAGATGGCGTATTGTCGGTAACGGCCAGCAGCTGTGAAAACACCCCTGGTGTAAGTGTACGCATAGACAATGCGGCCGCTGCCGAAAAAGCCGTGTCGTACCTGGTAAAACTGGGTCACCGGCGCATTGGCCTGGTAACCGGCTTAAAAGACAACCCGCATACTGCTGATCGCCAAAAGGGATATTGCCGGGCATTACAGGCAGCGGGTATTGAATTTGACCCGACGTTGGTGATTGAAGGCGATTTTAACTTTTGGTCGGGGATCAGTGCTGCCGAGCAGTTTTGCCAATTGCCCAACCGCCCTACTGCGGTATTCTGTATGAGCGATGAAATGGCCATTGCCGCCATTAAAGGTTTTGCCGATCGTGGCTTACGGGTACCCGAAGACATGTCGGTAATCGGCTTTGACGATATGGAAGTGGCGCGTTACGTAACGCCTACGTTAACCACCATTGCGCAGCCAGCAGAAAAAATGGGCGAACGTGCTGCCAGCTTACTGATTGATCAAATAAACGGACACCCACCCGCGATCCGCGAACATGTATTGCCCTACGAATTCATCATTCGCGACAGCGTAGGCCCTGTAAATCTTAGTTAACCCGGAGTCTGCTGTGTTTACCCACTGCCCCCACTGCGCCGCCACCACTATCAGCTCTGCCAACGGACATCGTTTTGTGTGTGAGTCCTGTCATTTTGAGTACTTTCACAATACCGCTACTGCGGTTGCCGCGCTGGTTCAGTGGCAAGGCAAGCTGCTACTCACCCGCAGAGCGCGTAACCCGGGTAAAGACATGCTGGATTTACCCGGCGGCTTTGTGGATCACAATGAATCCCTCGAAGAAGCGCTAAGCCGCGAATTACAGGAAGAATTAGCGCTGGATATTAGCCACTGGCGCTATGTGTGTTCGCGCCCTAACACCTACCAGTACAACGGAATTACCTATAAAACCTGTGATTGTGCGTTTGAGGCTACGCTTAGCCAACAGCCGGACATAACCGTAGCCGAAGATGAAATCAGTGAATTGATATGGGCGTTACCTGCCGATATCCGGTTGGAGGATATTGCGTTCCCGTCTATTCGCAATCTGGTAGGTGGGTGGATTGCCAAACAGCAATCCACTTAACCATACCAATTAACCATACCAATCGGCTCAGTTAGTGTTAGTTACCCGCTGTAATAATCGCATCGAAGCCTTGTTTGGTCGCGGCTACGGCTTCTAACGGCGTTAATCCGTCAGGATATTGTTCCTGTTCCAGCACAATCCACTGTGCGCCGCCAATGGCTGCCGTGGCCTGATAAATGGGTAACCAGTTGATGCCGTCCTTACCCACAATTGGCGTGCCTTTGGGTGTGTCATATTCAGGTGCTTTGAAATGCGCTGTCAGGGTTCGGCCCGGATAGGCTTTAACCATGGCAACCGGATCTTTTTCTGCTACCAGTGTCCAACCCACATCCTGCTGCAACACCACTGAATCGGGGGTATTACTGGCAATGTGCTGCCAGAAGGTAATATCGCCAAAGTCTGCCATTTCCTGCGCATGGTTGTGATAACCCACACGTAAACCATAGGGCGCCAGCCGCTCAGCAATCGCAGTTAATTCTTGCGCAACCAAATCTACAGTTTCTGCAGCAAACGCACGATCATCCCAAGGCACAATCACATAGGGCGTACCCAACTGTTGATGAAACAAGGCGGTTGCTACCAGGTTGTCGCCTCGCAACGCATCAAAGCCAACGTGCGCGCCACTTACTGCCAGCCCCAGCTCGGCCAGCTTGGCTTTTAATCCGGTTGGATTGTGCTGATACGGGCCAAAATCACCGGCAAATTCCACACCGTCGAATCCCATGTTAGCCAGCGCTTGCAGTGTACCCACAAAATCAGCTTTTACGTCGTCTTTAACCGACCACAATTGTATGCTGATAGCCGGTTTATCAAAATCCGGATACGTCACATCAGCCGTCGCAACGGGTGCCGTTTCTGTTTCAGAGTCTCCACAGCCTGTTAATATCAGGGCCATCGTCAGCGCCGCCAACAAGGGCGCGAAAGGCATTGCTAGTTGTTTTATCATTATAATCTTCCTGCGTTAAATTCCTTCACCGCATAATCTACGGCGCGAGCGGTTAAGGCCATAAAGGTAATCGATGGATTCCCTACACCGGTAGAACAATAGCTCGCGCCATCGGTTACAAACAAATTAGGCACATCGTGGGCCTGGTTATAGCCATTCAATACCGACTCTTTGGGATCGCGCCCCATTCTGGCCGACCCCACTTCGTGAATGGCCAGTCCCGGCGGCGCGTAATTCACATTAGCATGAATATCGCCAAAGCCCGCATCCTGAAACATCTTCACCGAGACCTCGGCGGCGTGCTCCATCATCAGGGTTTCGTTTTCCGACCACTTACAGTTGATGCTGAGTTGCGGCATGCCCCACTTGTCTTTTTTGGTGGGGTGTAATTGCACCTGGTTGTCACGGTTTGGCAGCATTTCACCCTGCGCCCCTAAACCAATCCCCCACTTACCTGGGTTGTGCAGCATGTTCTTAAAGCTCGTACCAAAGCCATCAGATGCGCCAAGTCCTTGCCAGTCGGCGCGTGCCGCACTACCTGCCAGCGCATAGCCGCGCTTAAAGGCTTTGTGGTAGCGCTTGGGTTCAAAATGGAAGTTGGGAATGTACAACGACGAGGGCCGACGACCTATGTAATACTCGTCTTCGTAACCCTCTATAGACGCGGTAACATAGGCATTGTAATTGTGATCCATCAGGTAATGTCCCAACACTCCCGAGCTATTGGCAATACCCGTTGGGAAACGTTTGCTGGTGCTGTTGAGCATAATTTGCGTGCTGCCCAGTGTAGAAGCGCACAAAAATACCATTTTTCCGAAGTACTCGCGCTGCTCAAGGGTGTCGTTGTCGATTACCCGCACGCCCACCGCTTTTTGGGTTTGTTCGCTGTAAATTACGCTCTCCACCACGCTGTTCGGCGCAATGTATAAATTACCGGTGCGGGCTGCGGCTGGCAGCGTAGCACTCTGGGTAGAGAAATAGGCCCCAAACGAACAGCCTTTCTGGCATTCGTTGCGCGCCATACACTGCATACGGCCTAAGTCCACCTGGATCTTCTGCGGTGCGGTTAAGTGAGCACAGCGACTCATGATCACCGGTTTGTCGGGGTGCTTGTCTTTCATTAACGCGGTAAAATCCCGCTCCGGTGCGGTCATTTCAAATGGCGGCTGAAAGATACCATCGGGTAGCTGTGGCAGACCATCGGCATTGCCGCTGATCCCCACAAAACGCTCCACGTAATCATACCAGGGCGCTAAGTCTTCATAACGAATGGGCCAATCGTTGCCGTGACCATCTTTGGCATTTGCCTCAAAATCAAATGTGCTCATGCGATAAGACTGACGGTGCCACAACAGCGATTTACCGCCCAACTGGTTGGCGCGGATCCAGCTAAAAGGCGCGTCTGGTTCGGTGTGGTAAGGATAGTCTTTGTCGCTGGAAAAAAAGTGTTTAGTGCCATCGTGAAACGCATAGCATTGCTGTTGAATGGCGTATTCCTCATCAATCAGTTTCTTGGCCACTTTCATTCGGTTAGGGTATTCCCAAACCGGCTTGGCCTCAGTGGTGTAGTCTTTTCTGTGCTCTACCACCCGGCCGCGCTCAACCATCAGGGTTTTGAGCCCCTTTTCGCACAATTCTTTGGCGGCCCAGCCTCCGGTGATACCAGAGCCCACTACAATGGCGTCGTAGACTTCCGCAGATTCATTTACGTAGCGATGTTGTGTCATGTTAAAAATCCTGCTGCGACGTTGGCTTAATAGTAATCTTTGGAACTGTACGCACTGCCAATATCGGCATAGGGCACTGAGCCCACAAAGCGTCCAGGCACGGCCTGATAGGTAAGTTCCTGAGTAGCGCCAGGCATGGATGTGTAGTAACCAAACACAATCAGGCTTTTGAGTTGCTTAAATGGCCCGTATTGTTCCTGCGAGAACGGTTGCTGCATCGCTTCAAGTTTTTCCAGCAAGGCAATTTGTGCGTCTGTGGTTAGCAATTCAAAAGACTTACCCGTGTCGATTGCCGAGCGTTGATAAATGGATTGTAATACCGACTTGCAGTCTTGCTGGGTGTCTGCAGAGAACACCACCAACAACTGATGTTCTACAAATTCAGTGCAGCCCACATCCACAGCTCCCGGCGTGTCTGTTCGCGGGATCACACACTCACAAATGGCCTTGAGTACTGCGCGTTCCTGTAAGGTAAACAAGCCGGTTTGTGACGTAGCGGCGTCATACGACATCGCAGCCGCTACGGCATTGTTCAGCAATACCCCTTCGGAAGCACATAAACCTAAGCCCAATAGCATGCGCTTTAACATGGTACGGCGGGATGGGTTCTGACTCTGCATATTATCCTCTGACGGCAGATTTCATTCGATTTGTTAATTAACTTAACATACTATAAACAGATAACACTATGACTTATTATGCAAACGCATTAAATCCTGTGAACATGAGACATTACACAAATGAACCGGTTCATTTTTATTGTAATTTTTGCTTTAGTTATTACTAAAATTTGCCAAATAATCTCATTGCATAGCGGTATTTTTATACCGTAGGATGATGCTTTATTTTGCTACTCAACAAGGAGTACACCATGACCGATCAACATCGCCGCCAATTTATTTCAGCCGCAGGTACGCTGGCCGCCGCAGCCACACTTACCAGCACATCAGCGTTAGCATCAGGCACCGGCTGCAATACCTTAGGGCCGGTAGTTCACATGGTGTATTTTTGGTTAAAAAATCCCGATTCCGCTGCCGATCGCGACGCCCTGATTGCCGGACTGAATAGCCTGAAAGCCATTCCTCAAATCCAGGGACTGCACGTTGGCGTGCCAGCCTCAACGTTAGAACGCGACGTAATTGACAGCAGCTATCAGGTATCGGAGCTGATGTTGTTTAATACAACAGAGGATCAGGACGCCTACCAGACCCATCCGCTGCATGTGAAGTTTGTTGAGCAGTGCTCGCATCTGTGGAGCAAAGTGGTGGTGTACGATTCGGTATCGGCATAACTGCGTTTCCAGCCCCAGTGGAATGCGTTTTTGTTCGATGTGCCCGGTGGTAAATGACCGGGCATACATTGAGTGTGCATTATTGCGCGTTAAAGCGGATTGACGCCGGTTTCAGCCCCTGCCCCGATACCGTTACAACGACATCACCTTCAGTGCCGGTAGATTGCACCACTGCCATAAGCTTACCGCGAAACGTATGGCGAAATGGTTGCTTAAAGCTCTCTGCCGAATCGGGCCGCGCATTGCCCAGTGCCATTAATGTTGCTGCGCCCTCCACTTTTACGGTTAACGCCTGATCCTGCTCCCAGTGGTAAATTGCATTGCCCGCTTCGTCCAGTAACTGTATGGGCAGATAGTTAATGTCCAGGCCGTCGGCACGCAGTTGCTGATCTTCACGACTAATCGCAATCGCGGCAGCCGGTCCTGCGGTGGTAAGTTGCCATGCTTCCTGCACATTTCCACTAATATCCAGCCCTTTTGCCACCAGTGTTCCAGGCACATAGTTCACAGTAAATTTTGCAATATACTGGTTTTGCTTACCCGCTTGAGCAGTACCAATCAGGGTATTGTTCAGCCACAACTCAACGCCTGGATACACGCTGTACACGGTGACCTCGAGGGATTTGTCTTCCTGCCCCGGCCAGCTCCAGCTTGGGTGAATGTCCGGGAAAGTCCAGTAGTCATACCATGTTGGGTTTGGTGTGGGTGACAATGATGGCGAAGGCGATTGCACAAAAGCAGAAATGCCGTGTTGCCCGGTGTGCCATAACACCTGCCGATAGAACGCAGCCGGTCGCCAATTGCCCAGTACGTCTATCTCACCGGTGTACGCCAGCGTCCAGGGAAACGGCGCCAGCCCAGCCCACTCCGGGGCATATCCGGTCCAGCCAATAGAGGCTTCCCCAACATAATCCCAGCCTGTCCATACGAAGTCGCCAATCACATAAGGATAATCTTCAACATATTGCCAGTAGGCAAAGGCGTCTTTTGAATAGGTTTCTGAGCCATACATTACCGCCGAGATACCCGCGTTGAAGTCGTGCACGTAGTTGCCCGGTTCATAGTTGTAACCCGATACATCAAAAGCCGACAGATAAGCCCGTGCATGCTCACCCGACATATTCGCCCCAACGGTAAGCGGCCTGCTGGCATCCAGCTTACGTACAAAATCCGTTAGTTGTTTTGCTGTTTGTGCTCCCAGTGCATCCCCCTGCTCCGGGATTTCGTTACCTAGGCTCCACATGACGATGCTGGGATGATTAATGTCGCGGGCAATAAAATCCGTTAAGTCGCCCTGCCAGTTACTGGAAAATACAGAAGAATAGTCGTTCTTATTCTCCCACTTGCGTTTATTCCATGCGTCAAACGCTTCACTTATCACCAGCAATCCCAACTCATCCGCAGCCGCCAAAAAGGCGCTGGAAGGCGGGTTGTGGGCGCTTCTAACCGCATTGTATCCCGCATTAAGAATGCTCATTACCTTACGCCGCTCGGCTTTAGGATGCGCAGCCGCGCCGAGCAGGTAGTTGTCGTGGTGAATATTCATGCCCTTTAGTAATACCGGCTTGTTGTTGAGCAAAAATCCCTGCTCGGCTGACAGCGCTACGGTACGAATACCAAACCGGGTATCCATGTTGTCGATAACCTCGCCGTCTTTTAGCAGCCGCTGAGAGAGTGTGTATAACACTGGCGATGCAGGCTCCCACCAGTGCGGCTGATTAATGTTGATAGTTTGCGAAATCTTGTCGCTGCTTACCGGCACACGTTGGGTTACCAGCGTCTTTCCGTTTAGCTTAACGGCTTGTTCCAGTGTCAGCCCGCCAGCTTTATCACGCTCATCCCGTTGCAGTGCCGTATTAACAACCAGTACTGCGCTATCGCTTTGGTTACCAGCCTGGGTAATAACCGATGTGCCCCAGCGAGCAATATGGTTTGCCGACAGGGTATGCAAGGTAACTTGCCGGTACAATCCAGACCCGCTATACCAACGGCTGTTTTGCTCATTATTGTGAACCCGCACGGCTACGACATTGCCCTGCCCCGGATGCAAGAAAGGCGTAATGTCGACCTGAAAACCGGTATAACCGTAATAATGTTGGGCTGCTTCCTGCCCGTTAACGTACACAGTGGCATTCATGTACACGCCATCAAACTCAAGCAGATACTGTTTGCCAGACTCAATACCGGGCAAGTGCTTGCGATACCAGCCAGTGCCCCCCACCGCATAACCGGTGTTGTAGGCATCTTTCGCTGCAGCACTAAAAGGGCTTTGGGTACCAGGTATATCTTCTATGGACCAATCATGCGGCAGCGTGACACGCCGCCAGGTATTGTCGTTAAAGTCAGCCTGTTTAAATTCAGGATTATCATCAAGCATAAAATGCCAATCGGAGTACATATTCAGTGACTCAGCATTTGCTTGTGTGGCTGTCTGCTCAGTTGTTCGGCATTGGGTAAACCCGAACAACACCAGTAGTGTGATCGCCACCAACCATAACGTATGTTGTGTTTTCATTGCGTTAATTCAAAGTAAACGTTTTCCCTATTATTTAATGAATATTAACAACAACTCAAGTCGGAGATGATGCAGGCATAGGCATTAACTGAAATTGAAGCAGTTAAATTTACGATAAAATAACGAATAAACATGAAGTTAAATTAATTAACAACGCTAGAAATAAAAATGTGAAAACGCTACCCATACCCGCACTAAAGGGAAATAATTTCCCAAACCGCTTGCTTGCACATCGATGTGCGAGGGAAATATCAGGGAAAGCATTTTGACTTGCGCAGTAAATGGCATTTACTATGGCGTGATTCAGCAAAGGCAAAGGATTCACAGTGGTAAAAATTAATGATGTAGCCCGCGCGGCTGGCGTGTCTCCCGCCACCGTCTCCCGTGTGGTAAATGGCAGAGGCAAGGTGGGTGATGCCTGCAGAGCCAGAGTGCAGAAGATTATTCAGGAATTAGGGTATAAGCCTAACGCGTCGGCACAATCCCTGGTTAATCGCCACACCACCAATGTGGGACTCATTACCCCTAAAATATCCATGGAGTTTTTTGGCAACCTGGCTGCAGGCGCAGAAGTCTCTGCCCGCGCAGTGGGATACAGCCTGCTGATCTGTAACTCGCTGTACGAAGAAGAGTCTGAGATTGCCGCGATTGAAAGCCTGCACGCTAAAGGCTGCGAATCTATTATTCTGCACAGCGACTATCTGACCGACAAACAACTCATCGAGCTCAGTGAACGCTACAAAGGCCTGGTGATCATTAACCGCTACATTCCGAAAATTGCCAGTCGTTGTGTGTGGTTCGACAACGTAGCCTCTACCGCGCAAATAGTTGATTTACTTGCCAGAAAAGGCCACGAAGCCATTGCCGTTGCAACCAGCATTTATCAGAATCGCGATCCACAGTTGCGGTTATTGGGGGTGCGCCAGGGCTTCATGATGCAGGGCCTAACGTTTAACGACAATCTGTTGGTTGAATCAACTGCCAACCTGGAAGGGGGCAAAGCCTGTGCCCAGGAACTTATCCAGCGCGATGAACACTTTACTGCGGTAATTGCCTATAACGATTTAATGGCGGTTGGCGTCATTCACGAACTGGTAAAAAATGGCTACAAGGTGCCCGAGCAGGTGTCGGTTGTGGGATTTGACGACTCTGCAATGTGCAAAGCGTGCCTGCCAACCATTACCACCATAAAGTACCCCATTGAAGAAATGGCAGAGTATGCCGTGAAGCTGGCCATTGATTTGGCAAAAGATGCGACCACTCCGGAAAACAAAACCCATTTATTTACCTCGTCAATGATAGAACGAGAAAGTGTCGCCAACGCGCCGTCGAATTAACGCAATGCGGTACTGTTGCTTCGCTGAAAGGTAAAACGCGACAGTACTGCCATGGCACACACACTGACAAGCAAACTGCCGCCCACCAAAATTGCCTGCATAGCGTAGATAACACCTGAAGGTTGTGCACCAGGTGTATCGGCGTTGAACCCGATAACATTGAGCATCCAGCCAGATAACACAAAGGATAGCACTAACCCGAAATTTAAAAACCGATTGTGCCGCCCAACGACGAAACTGTCGCTTAACACACCGGTTTTCTGTTGGTTTTCGTAACACACATCGGCCAGCAAAGCAGGGATCAGCGTTGAATGCGCGGTCCAGATCCACGCACCAAGTACAGCATCCAACACCAGCCAGTAATCCATATCGGGCTGATACAACACCCATTTAAACATGGCATTGATACAGTTGATGAGGTAAATAGCAAACAGGGTTTGTTTCTTACCAAACCTATTCCCTGCTTTCACAATTACAGGAATCGTAACGAGCCCCATTACCGCATAGGCTGTAGACAAATAGCCCTTCCAGAACGCCCCCTGGGCAATGTCACCGCCCTCAACAAAGTACACCAGCAAATAAAAATCGACATTGATACAGGCCCCAATTAACCCAAATTGCAGCACGGTAACCACAAACAGCAGATTTATTTGCTTCAACAGTTGTGGGTTAAACGGTACCGATTTTTCGGTACTGAATACCTGGGAAGCAATCGCTGTAACATTACGCGACTTTCCCCATATCCCTGCCAGAGTAGAAAGCACACCAATCAGCAGCACTGCCACCCACAAGCCAATGGTTTTCATACCCACAGCCAGCGAGCTAAACAACTTGGATTGCGCCAACGGAAACAACCAGAAATACAGAATGGAACCGAGTTTTTCAAATACGGAAGTGAATCCCATCACCGAGGTAATGCCGTGCGTATCGGAGGTGGCCTCCATCGCCTGACACCGCATGATCACCGTCATGAAGGTAGCAAAGAAATAGAATACCAGTGAACACGCCAGCAAATACGCAATGCTTTGGTTGACGCTCCAATGCACTGGTACAGCCCACATCGCGGCATAGGCTGCAGCACAAATCCAACCTGAGCCAATCAGCAACATGCGCTGACTGTGTTTTAGTGGCGCAATGGCATCAATAACATTCGCCACCCAAGGGCTGATTAACGCAGACACAAATACCGGAATGGTTAACACCACCCCAAGCAATAGTGGATCAACCCCCAACGTCATTTGATAGTACGGAATAGCCAGTGTGCCAATGCCATGGCTCACAAAGAAAATGGCAAAGTACCCACACCCCAGGGCAACGTTGTACTTTGTCAAAACATACCTTCCCAGTGATGACCAACGTGCACAAACGCCGCTCACTACCCATAGTTAACATTGCCTGCTATGTTAAGCATATAACTGAGTGCTGTATAGCCAGAGTATTCATGTACGCCTAGTGCCCCTTATTGGCACATTTTTCTAACACAAAACTCTCCAGCTCGTCGGCTGTGAGGGGTTTGGCAAAGTAGTAGCCCTGATAGTATTCGCAATTCAGTTCATTCAGTAAGGCTACCTGCTCTGCGGTTTCCACGCCTTCGGCCACCACCGCTATGCCCAGTTGTTTGGCTATATT
The DNA here is from genome assembly GCF_006494365.1 of Aestuariibacter sp. GS-14. Classification (GTDB taxonomy): domain Bacteria; phylum Pseudomonadota; class Gammaproteobacteria; order Enterobacterales; family Alteromonadaceae; genus Alteromonas; species Alteromonas mangrovi. The sequence continues at coordinate 62,734 of NZ_VHIP01000015.1, read as the reverse complement.
CAGTACGCCTTCTACCAACACTCTGTCGGTCTCGCTGTGCTGGAACGCGTGTACAAAGGTTTTATCCAGTTTGAGGTATTTCACCGGGAAGTATTTAAGGTAAGCCAACGAAGAATATCCCGTGCCAAAGTCATCGATGGCAAGCTCTATACCCATCGCCGTAAATTGCCTCAGGGTTTTCTCCGCACTTTCCGGGTCAACCATTAATGCGCGTTCGGTAAGCTCAATAATGATGTTTTCGCCGCATAGGCCAACGGCGTGCAATTTATTGCGGATTTGGCTTATGGATAATTCCGCGTCCACCAGCTCATAAGCTGATTTATTCAGCGACACCTGAAAGTCCATACCGAACAATCCTGTCCACTTCACCAGCTTTTCTAACGCCGCATCCATCACCCAGGCATCCAAATCCCGGATCAGGCCATATTTTTCCGCTAGCGGAATAAAGGTATCCGGTGGGACAAAGCCCAATTGGGGATGATTCCAGCGCACCAGCACTTCTACTTTTTTCACTTCCAGTGTGCTGGCGTTAACTTGCGGCTGAAACCGCAGCTCAAGGCCATTGTGAGCAATGGCATCACGCAGTTCTTTCACCATGGAGTTGTCTTGCTGAATAGACGTTTCAATTACACCAGAGTAAAACTCAAAGGTGTCCTTGCCTTTACTTTTTGCACTGTACATGGCGTGATCAGCCCGGCTGATCAACGTTTGGCAGCTTCGACCATCTTCGGGGAAAATCGCAATACCGATACTGGCCGTAAGCGAAATGTCCACATCATCAATAACGTCGATACTGTGGATGGCACCGATGATATTTTCTATGGTGACCTGAATGTGCTTAATGGTTTCAAATCCCATCATGCACACAACAAACTCATCGCCTCCCAGGCGGCCAACTTCATCAGAACTGCGCACCGCTTTTCGCAGTTTTTCTGCTACTGCAATAAGCAAACGGTCGCCGAAGTCGTGACCGAATTTGTCGTTATAGGCCTTAAACCCATCCAAATCGAGGTACAGCAATGCGAACTTGCGCTGCCTGACAATGGAAAGCTGCACCAGCTCTTCTATACAGGCGGTCATGCCAGTACGGTTGAATAAGTTGGTAAGGCTGTCGTAGTTGGCAAGCCGCCACACCACTTTTTCCTGTTCTATTTCGTAGGATACATCGCGCACTATCTTCGATACGCCGGTGATGTTTTTGGCTTTATCCCGGATAGGTGACAAGGTAACCGACACAAAAACCCTCTCACCGCTTTTGGTAAGGCGCGTGGTTCTGAAGTGCCTTATGGATTTGCCGGCCAACAAACTCTTCATTAGTTTGTCTTCTTCGGCCAATCGCTCCTCCGGAAATAACATGACAATATTTTGCCCTACCGCTTCCGCTTCGGTGTATCCAAACAGGCGCTCGGCTGCTTTATTCCAGGTGGTAATGCGACCATCCAGGCTCTTACTGATAATGGCGTCTTCCGACGATTCAATAAGGGCCTGAAACTGCAGTAACTGGTGCTCAGACAGTACCTGCCGAGTGACATCACGAGCAATTTTTGATGCGCCAATCACCCGGCCTTCCAGATCTTTTATAGGTGACACGGTTACCGATAAATCAATAAGGTCACCATTTTTATGTAGCCGTTGTGTTCTGAAATGATCAACGGTTTCACCCTGCGCCACTTTGTTAATAATGACTTTTTCTTCTGCCAGGCGGTCCTCGGGGAACAACTTCAAAATGCTTTCGCCTATCATCTCAATGGCCGTGTATCCGAAGATTCTTTCGGCGCTTTTGTTCCAGCTTTCCACAATGCCATCCAGGGTTTTACCCACAATAGCGTCGTCGGAATTTTGTACTATGGATTCAAAATGAATGGCTTTGCGATGCAATGACATGTGCTCGGTGACATCGCGAGCAATGATAGACGCACCCATGATGCGGTGTTTGTGATCGTAAATAGGTGAAATCGTAACGGAAACGTCGATTGTTCTGCCGCACTTGTGAATACGCGCAGTACGAAAATGCTCAATGGTGTTGCCACTGCGTATGGCATCCAAAATACGATCTTCTTCGTGAAGCAATGCTTGTGGAAACAGCACCAGCATTTTCTGGCCAAGCATTTCGGCCTCGGTATAACCAAAAATGCGTTCTGCAGCCGCATTCCAACTGGTTACAGTGCCATCCAGCGTTTTACTGATAATGGCATCGGAAGAAGAGCTAACCAGTGCTTTAAAATGATCTAACGAATGAGATTTCAATACCTGCACCTCTTAAAAAAGGTACGCGAAGACTGCCTCTGGGCTTATAGATCATCGCTAACCGTCCTTGTAGCTAAGACACGCAGAATAACGTAAACCACTGAAGGTCAGAAGGTTGCTGGTCTCATAATATCAATTATGCATACCACAACGGCTTACCTTTGTTTATTAGGTTTAGTCTATACATTGTTGTATGGCAACCCTGTGCCAGTGGTTGAGGTAAATTTAATTAATTCAGATTCTTGGATACCGTGAATGCCAACGCAGCAGCCACCGTTAATATAGCCGCACTCACAGCAAAGGTGGGCACATAGCCACTCATATCGAACAACAGCCCACCCAAGGTTGAGCCAAGCGCAATAGACAACTGAATAACGGCCACCAGCAAGCCGCCACCCGCTTCCGCGTCGTTGGGTAGGTTGTGGGTGAGCCAGGCCCACCAGCCAACAGGCGCGGCAGTAGCAATAAAGCCCCATATCGCCAACAGTGCCACCACAGGAATAAACGCACCTTGCATGCTAATGATCAGTACAGCCACCAAAGCCATTAGTAGCGGTATGACAATCAGCGTGTTATTCACGCTTTTTGCCAGCACGCGATTCACCAACGACGTGCCTACAAAACCGGCTGCCCCCATAATGAGTAAAATGGTAGAAATGGTTTGAACGCTTGCCCCCAGGGCAGATTCAAGAAATGGCCGAAGATAGGTATACAAAACAAATTGCCCCATGAAAAACGTGCCCACCGCCAGGGAGCCAATAAACACGTGGCGGCGGGAAAGTAATCCAATAACCTGGAGTGCAGGATTGCCTTTATGGGCGGATGGCTCTGCTGGCATGAGCGGCAAACTGCGCCACTGCCAGGCGAACGTAATCACAGACAAGGGCACCAGGCAGAAGAACGCGCCCCGCCAGCCCATTACTGCGCCCAAATACGCGCCGAGTGGTGCCGCTACAATCATTGCCAGTGCATTGCCACCATTAAAAATGGCCAGCGCACGGGGTACTTTGTGCGCTGGCACCAAACGCATAGCGGCTGCCGCCGACATCGACCAAAAGCCGCCAACCACGACGCCGATTAATGCCCGACCCAGCATATACGTAAAATAGTTACCCGACAGCGCAATTACTGCGCCCGACACGCCCATTAGCGCTGTCATGCCGAGTAATAGATACTTGCGATCGAATCCACCGGCAATCACCGGAATAAATAAACTGGTTATCACGGCCAATGCGCCAGAAATCGCAATGCCTTGCCCAACCAGACCTTCAGATACCGTAAAAGCACTGGCAATAGGGGTTAGCAAACTCACCGGCATAAACTCAGAGGCAATTAAAGCAAATACGCAGAGCGACATTGCAAAGACACCGCTCCAATAGGCGGGTTGCAGTGTTTCAGGCTGCTCATCTACTGGCGTGTCGAGACTCGATTGGTGTGTCTGCATGATTACCTCTTGGGGTGGAATGAAGACCGATTCGCAGCACCACAGGCTGAAGCAAACGATCATCGCTGGCTTCCAACACATAGAGGTACTGAACGGTGTACTAACGGATATGAGTTAAACGAGGGAGCTGTTTTTTCGTACCTGAGCTAAATCGGCCCGGGGCGGCACACCAAACATCCGCCGGTACTCCCGGCTGAATTGGGACGGGCTTTCATATCCCACCTCAAAGGCAGCAGTAGAGGCATCGCACTGACTGTTCATCATCAGGCGTTTAGCTTCGTTTAGCCGCAGCCATTTTTGATACTGCAACGGGCTCATACCGGTAAGCTGCCGGAAATGCAGATGAAACGTGGGCTGGCTCATACTCGCCATGCTAGCCAGTGTTTCTACCCGCACCATGGAATTAAAATGCTGTTTCAGCCAGTTAATGGCTTTCGATACCCGGAATGCCTGACTGTCGAATGACGCTATGTGCATCAGCATGGCGGCTTTGTCGCTTTGTAACAGCCGAAAGTGAATTTCGCGCTTCAGCATAGGCGCCATCACGTCAATAGCATCAGGCTCTTCCAACAATTCCACTAACCTGGTAAGTGGCGAGAACAACTTTGGCGTCATGGTGCCTAAGCTTGCGCTTATACCTTTCACAGCGCCGTCATCCACTACCGGCGTATTTACCTGAGACACCAGATCGGCCAGCAATCGGAAATCCAGTTTTAGCACCAATCCCACGCAGGGGGCATCCGGGCTGGCTTCAATTACTTGCGAACTGGCAGGTAAATCGACCGAGTTCACGATAAACGTGCTGGTGTCATAGGGATAGGCAGCCCCGCCCGCCACCATTTGTTTTCGGCCCTGAGCCACTAACACAATACTGGGCTCTACCAGGCAAAAAGCGGGATCAGATGGTTGATTACGGCGAAACAACAGTAACCCCGGGATAGCGGTTCCGATATCCCCTTCATCGGCCTGCAGCCGAGTAAGCGTGGCGGCCATGGATTGTTGTAAACTCTGTAATACCATTGTAATACCTTACCCGTTTTATCTTAAGTACAACCTTTCGTTCTAAGGGTAGTGAACAGGTGACTATTCTGCCTGCTTTTCTGCCTTAACATCCGCACCGTACTCGGCGTCGGAGACCTTTTCTTTCCACACAACGTTTTCACCGTTTTTCACGCCGGTGAGTACCAGGTGTTTCATATGAGCGTCGGGTGTCGCACCGTGCCAGTGATCGATATCCGGCGGGCACCACAGTGCTTCGCCAGGACCAAATTCCAGTACCTTACCGTCGCGCGTACCAGTACGGGCAGTACCGGTCATCACAATCATATGCTGCCCGGCAGGATGCGAGTGCCATGCGGTGCGAGCCCCTGCTTCAAAGGTTACATAAGCGCCAGAGTAAGCCGCTGTTTCATTGGGTGGGAACAGCATTTCTACTTCTACCTTACCGGTAAAGTACGCTTCCGGGCCGGTAAAAAATTGGTGCTCGCTAACGGGATAATGAATTTGAGAAGCAAGCATATCTTCCGCTGAAGCTGCCGCAGCAGCGCCCGATAATGTGGTAGCGACACCGCCCGCTAACACACTGCCTAACACACGATTTTGCTTAGTCACAATGCTCTCCGTAAGTGGCACTGTATTAAAGAATACTGGTTGCGCCATTTCGTATGTGTACAGACTAATCCGGCACACAGGTAGGGGGTTAGAACGATCGTCTTGGCTACTTGCCTATTTCTATTAACCCGGCTTGGATTAGCCAAACGCGGCCAAATCACGCCGGGTAAATTCAATATCGGCACAGCGTGACTTTTGGCACATTTGCCAGCGTACAAATAGCGATAGGCTGTGAACTCATTATTCAGGATGGGAGCAATCAAATGGAAAAAGGCCAGGCAATCAGCACAGCGGTAATTTTAACTGCATTTACCTTAGCTATCTTCGCTACCAAGGCAATACAACCAATAGTGGATGTATACGTAATTCGCTACGCCATACCTTATATTTGCTGGCTAGTTGCCATGCTGGTAGCAGGCGTTTTGCTGAAACACCGCACACAATACATAGGGGCAATTGGGCTGATGAACCAGCCACTAACCGGCATTGTAGCTGGCCTGCTGTTTTCACTGCCAATGGGAGTTGGGCTGGCTGTGTTTTTTGAGTTTTCCGCGCCGACGATTACTGCATTGGTTACCAAAAGCCTGATCCCCGGATTCTTTGAGGAACTCTTCTTTCGGGGCTTTCTGGTGGGCTTACTCATTGCAATGGCAGGTTGGCGCTTTGTGCCTGCTGCCTTAATAGGCGCGGTTGTTTTTGGTTTAGGGCACTGGTTTCAGGGCGCAACCCTTGTGCAAGCTACCACCGCGTCACTGTTTACGGCCATTGGAGGCCTGTGGTTTGCCTGGTTGTTTTATCGCTGGGGCCATAACCTGTGGATTGTGATCACGCTGCATACGCTTATGAATGCTTATTGGTTGCTCTGGCAGGTAGACTCCACTGCTATTGGCAACCAAATGGCCAACCTTTGCAGGATGGCCACTATTTTGCTGAGTATTGCGGGCACCGAATGGTATGTACGTCGGTACAAACGCGTTACTGCCAGCCAGTAACCTGTTTAATGGCCTGGGTTAACAACGCTGCATTACTCAGGTGCTGATTTACTCTGGGATGCTGACCATAACCGTTAAACGGAAATACCAGCGTAGACAGCTTGTCGTCGCCCTGGTTAGTTAAGTTAGCGACTGCTGATTCAACATAGCCCGGCCAGGGCGAGCCGGCTTTAGTGGCATCCATACTGCCCAGCGCACAAATGATATGCGCATTGGGGTACTTAGCACGAATGGTGCTCACAAACGCCTGATACGCCGCAATGATTTGCGACTCGGTTGGCTTTGGAGATATTCGCTTAGGATCAGGCACCAGCCAGCTGTCGTTCTGCATCAGGTTGATCACTACAACCTGAGGTGTCCAGGTACTGAAGTCCCACTGGGAATCGTTGTTACCCACCGCGCTTAACTGATCGTAAAACTGCGGCATAATAAAATTAAACCAGCTCACCATAATGCCAATGCCGCTTTGCGAGATGGTGTGCAACTCTGCATCGAGTGCTCTGGCCGCAATGGCTCCGTAACTAACATAGTGGTTTTTATCGCGCGGCAGGCTGTCTCCGGCGTTATAAGGCGCTACGTTGCCCATACCGCTTGAAATCGAATCACCGTAGATTTCGATGCGGCGCGTGGGTTTGGTAGGAGGCGCTAGTAACCTGGCCGCGTCATCTATACGAATACCCAGAAAATGCGTGCCGCCTTCTTCGCCCTCGGTGCGCTTGTATATTTCCACCGAGTGATCACCTGCGCCAAGGGTATTGCTGATCCAATACTCGTGTTCGCCTTGCTTGGCCTCAATAACGAACGGAAAGCTGTTGTTGCCGTCTACAATTACATTAAAGTAATTCTTGCCGTTATCGTCTTTTAGCGTAACCGAAAGCGACTCACCCGTGAAGCGTGCCTTTACCGACGAACCAGGCCAGCTTAAATACGGTGCACTGGCGTTAGCAAAATCGATACGCCCGGTATACATATACCCCGCATCATTGGCCGGTACCACGCTGGCATATGCCGTAACGCTTACTTGCAGACAGGCTAACAGCCCTAACGCAATTACCCTTTTTAACATCCTTGCACCCACTGTTTGCTCACTTTTATTCATGTTGCCGTTATTTGCCACTATATTGCGATAGCCGAAAAATCTTATCCTGCGGCCTCACTTAAGTACACCAAGGGCACTGCATATGCAGCGCCCTTTTGGTGTTTTGTACCTATTGTGAATGTCTGCCTGCCAGTTTTAGCGCTGCGTTCACGGTAAACAGGTACGACGCGCCCAGGTCGATCACGTATTCGTTTTCACCCCACAGGAACGGCCAGTTTTCCATGTTTTCTGGCAAATCCGGTTGCAGAATCAATACCCCAGGCACAATGGCGCCGCTAATAAATGAGTAATCCGCCCGGTTCATACCGTAAGCCACCTTCTTCGACACAGTGCCTACGTTCGACACAAACGAGATGTCGGAATCGGGATGTGTGCCGTATAAATAATCCAGTGAACGGTAAATCAAATCGCTGCTGAACAAATCAGGGTACGCCTGATGCAAATAGTACTGGGTGACTGCCATGTCGAGCACCGTGCCGTTGCCCGCCCAGCCGTATTCAGTGATCACCACGCCAAACGGATTCTTGCTGGTTGCCACCTCAAGCTTGGGTTTGTAGGCCTCTGCCGCCGCGCGAATGCGTTGCTGATAGGCTTTGTTCATAAACGGCAGTGCGCGGATAGCCAGTACCGCACTGCTACCGAAGTGCTCCTCAATGTGTGGCAACAAGGTGTTTACCGCTTGCTGATACTGGGTGTCGCCGGTGGTAATTAACAACTCCACCGCGGCTTTGAGCTTTTCTTCTTCCAAACCGCCACCGGTGGTGTTACCTACACGGAACAAGTCGGGCTGCTTATCGGCTTCGGTTGCCCAGGCGGCGATGGCCGTATCCAGACTCTCTTTTGCCAGTGCCGGTTTGTAACCTTGCAACGTGCGACTGGCTGCCGCCAACGCAGCCATTGAACCGTAGTTAAGCGGTGTGGATTTAGAGGTAAACGCCCAGCGGTCGTCGAATACACCGCTTTCAATGCCGTTGGACTCGGTGTCTGCCATCGACGCGTTATAAATCAGGTTGTCGGTCATGGTTAAGCCATCACCCAAATGGGTGTACTGGCTGATATCCGGCACAATAATGCCTGGAATGGCATGCCCAACCGCCTTGAACTGCGCCAGTAATGCCAGTGTGCCATGCTCGATTTGTTGTAGCAGATCAGGTTTGCCATCGGGCACGTGGATATCTACAAATTTGCGGTCGTAATCCACCAGCGTGGTGTCGCGGCTGATGCCAAATTCCTCAAACGCCTGCACTAAAAAACGCACCGTGCGGTACTGGGTTTGAGTACGAATATCGTAGTCACCCGCGTCGTACCAGCCGCCCACGTTTAATCCGGGAATATGTTCGCCGGGTTTGTACTGGGTATCGGTGGTGGGGCCCTGAGCGTAGAGGTCGAAATGCTCGTGATTCACCGGCGCTTGCAGGGCGTCATCCAGGTGCGAAGCACCGTGCCACACGCGATACGCCTCGTTAATTAACACGTGATCCATTTGTACCGGAAAATAGTGATCCAACGTGGGATGCCAGGCGGCATCCAGCACATGCTCAGCAATGGGGAACGAGGCGGTGGTAGTGCCCTCGTACCGCAACTGGTATAAACCCGGCTCAGTGACATCGGTAAAATCAAACGTGGCGTACTGGTAACGGGTGTAGTTTTCCACCTTCCCGGGTGACTGCTTTTTCACCACCGCTTTGGTGCCATCGGCATTCACTTTTAGCAGCTCTGCCACGCCGTTTACCGGCGCGCGTTGGTCTAATTCAATCACTGCGCGCTTGGTTTGACCGGGTAAATACCCTACCTGCGAATGGGCAATCATGGGATTGCGCAACCAGGCATCGTTAGTACTGGCGGTAATGCGCCAGGTGAGCAACTCGCCTTGTTTATTGGCAGGCAACACGCCGCGCACCACGTACCAGCCGTTCTGTGCTTTTGCTCTGCCGTCGTAAAGCGTTAGCGGCACCGATGATTCAATGCTAACCCGCTTGGTATCGTTTTCAGGGGCCAATACCAGTTGCTTAGCGGAAGCGAGTGGCACCGGTTCATGTTGGCCAATCACTTCTTTTACCCCGGTAGGGTACAGCGGAAACGTGCCCGGTTTGCCATCGGCCAAAAAACTGGTTTCCATGTAATTAGCCGGCAGAAACTCCATATTAAAGCCCGCTTTACCCACCAGCTCAGCAGGCACTGGACGCGGCGACGACAAGGTAATTTCCACGCCATTTTCAATGGGGGTGGCGCTTATGGTGTAAGTAAAGTCATGCTCTGGATACGACAAGGTAGCGCTAATTGTATGGGTGTTATTGTTAACCTTGCGCTCGACAAAAGTAGGGATGGGATCCCACTGCTCAGGCGTGGCGCTCAAACGCACATCGCCGTTGGTGGCAATGCGCTCACCAAAGTGAATAAGCTCTACCCCACTGATTTTAGAATCGCCGAATAACCCGTTATACCAATTGCTAAACACCACAATGTCGAGGCTAGGCTGAGAAAAATAGGCTTTATCGTTTAGCGCTGGCACAGCAGCAGACCCATTGGCAGAGGCATCAGCAGAGGTAATAAGGGGCGCAGCCACCAGCGCACTGGCAATCGCAGAATAGAGAACAGACTTGATCACACAAACACTCCTGTAGTTTTGTTAACAGAAGGTTATCAACTCAAGTTGCGAAAGAAATTATGATATTAAATTATGGGGTTGTTGTTTTGGGTGGGGCAACCACAGAAAACCACACCATTATCTTCTGGCGGTGCAGTGAACGTTCCAGAGCAAATAAACTCTGAACGCAGACTCCCAAGCCATATCAGCGAGGCTATGTTAAACCCTTTTATGCAGAATTAGCATGGCGAAGGGAATACCCCAACGCTACGTTGTTTAGGGCATAAACCAGCAAACAAGCCGTTAGGGCGTGAATTACAGGTGTTGACTCACATAAGCAAACGCCGTTTCAAAGGCTGATTTCTGGAAACCCTTTAAACCCGTTTCGCTAAATTCGATGAAAATACGGCTATCTTTTAATGCCGTTTTGATGTCGGTGGGTGGCATTATGATAACCTGCACACCGTTTAACAACTCCAGCGCCGCTTCTAATTTAAAACCAATAGCACCACCCGCAAACTTGCCCTTCATCGGACGCTGACGAATAACGATGGTTTCGATTTTGTAGTCCTGCACCAGTTGCGCGAAGCTTTTCTGAAAGTACTTAAGCTCATGGGCAGTAGCGGCTTTTTGCAAGCTCACTTTACGGGTACGGCAATCAGGAAGACGAAACATGTCGTTATCCAGCTCCAATAGAGCAACGTTTGCATCATTTCCCGCCAGTTCTACACCACATACACGCATTGCCAAGCTCCACCTTTAAAAAACAGCCTGGAGTATAGCGGATTTAACGGTTTTGCGGGCTGGTTTTTGTGTTTATGTGGATTTCTCTTTTAGCTGCTTATTTCACAGGGTAGTGGATAGGAAATCAGTGACTATTTACTTTTCCGTAGATAGCTGTGCAATATCAAGTTAATGTATGTCGGTACAGCAGGAAGGACTCTCAACGTAGTGAACAGGACTATTCAACATTATAGTGACAAAGCCCAGCATTACTTTGCGCTTTATAATTCTGTAGATGCAGAAAAAGTGCACAATGACTGGAATACGTTTTTAGACAATACAAAACCAGGTATGGCTTTAGACGTAGGTGCAGGAAGTGGTCGAGATGCGAATTGGCTCGCCCAGAAGGGTTGGCAAGTAATTGCTGTTGAACCCGCTGACGGCCTGAGAGAGCTTGCACAACATCGTGCTCATAATAATGTAAATTGGTGCAAAGCTAGCTTGCCCACCCTAGAAGCTACCTCTATTACTAACAAGCAATTCGATTTAATTTTGCTCTCGGCCGTATGGATGCATTTGCCAGCAGAAGTTCGTCCCCTTGCACTAGCTCGGCTAGCAACGCTACTTTCTCCCAGCGGTAAAATGTATATAAGCTTGCGATTTGGGCCAAACGACGAAGCTCGCCCGATGCACCCCGTAAGTTACGAAGAGCTAGAAGCGCTTGCGTCAGAAAATAGATTAGTTGCGCGCAATTTAAGCCCAGTCCCCACCCAAGACACATTGAGTCGCAAAGAAGTGGCGTGGGTTACAGCAGAACTGATACGCGAAGAAGCAGAATGACAGCCACTAACTATTTAATTACTGGCAGAGACAAGCACTACCTGCTTCACGAAATTCGAACAGCGCTGAAAACAGCAACCAATATTGAAATTGCGGTGTCGTTTATACGAAATTCTGGCTTAAATCTGATCATTGAAGACATCGAGGCTGCAATGTCGTCTTCACTGAGAAATGTACAGTTGTCTCTGCTCACTTCAGATTATATGAATATTACTGAGCCCCAAGCGCTAAAGCGTTTAATGTTATTAAGAGAGCGTGGCGCTGATATTCGTGTTTATGAGAGCAAACAAGCCACCAGCTTTCATTTGAAGTCATACATTTTTGTTCGAAATGACCTACAAGGCATGGCTTCAGCGCGGGCGTTTGTGGGTTCAAGTAATATCAGTAAGACCGCACTTACAGACGGTATAGAGTGGAACTACCGCATTGACTACCCAAATGACAACGATCTTGAATCGGTTGCGCGTATTCGAGAAATCCGAGAACAGTACAATTATCTATTGACCCTGCCACAGGTCACCTCGCTGTCATTCGACTGGATAGCTAAATACGAACACCGATACCAGCAAGCTAGAACTGTAACCCCAATGTATTCATCAGCTTCACTTCCCGGTGAACATGAGCACGAAATCCCAACCCCGAAAGAACATCAATCTGAAGCCTTGGTTGCTTTGAAGCAAGCCCGTGATGCCGGTGCAACAAAAGGATTGGTAGTATTAGCCACAGGTATGGGTAAAACCTATTTGGCTGCTTTCGATGTAGCGAATATTAACGCAAGAAAAGTCCTGTTTGTTGCGCACCGTGAAGAGATCCTACTGCAAGCTGAAGCAAGCTTTTTAAAAATACTACCAAGTAAAAAAGTGGGCAGGTATAGCGGTAAGCAAAAGGATGCAGAGTTCGATCTGTTATTTGCATCAGTGCAAACAATTGGGCAAATCGCCCACTTAAGCAAGTTTGCCTCAAACGCTTTCGATTATCTCATTATCGACGAATTCCACCATGCTGCTGCCAATGGATATCAAAGACTGTTAGAACACTTTACCCCGGGCTTTATGCTTGGGCTTACTGCTACGCCAAACAGAACCGATGGCAGCGACATTCTCAAATTGTGCGACAACAACCTGATTTATCAACAAGATCTTTTCGACGGGGTTAAAGCGCAAGTGCTATGCCCTTTTTCGTATTACGGTATCTTCGACAAAGAAGTCGACTACGAACATTTGCCTTGGCGAAACGGCAAATTCGACCCAGAAAAGCTTTCAAATAAGTTAGCAACCAAGGGCCGCTCTAAACATGTGTTGAAAGAGTGGCAACAAAAGTCTCAGCAAGTGACGCTAGCATTTTGCGTGTCCCGAAAACACGCAGACTACATGGCAGATTATTTTAATGAACATGGCGTGAAAGCGGCCAGCGTGCATTCAGACTCCGCGCTAACAAGAAGTGAGGCCCTAGAGAAACTCAGTAGCGGCGACATTTCCGTGCTGTTCTCAGTCGACTTATTTAACGAGGGAATGGACTTACCTCAGATAGATACCGTAATGCTGCTTCGTCCCACTGAATCCAAAATTCTATTCTTGCAGCAAATGGGCCGGGGATTACGCCAAAGCGAAGGAAAAGACAGATTAGTTATCTTGGATTTTGTAGGTAACCACCATAGCTTTTTAAATCGCCCAGAAATGCTATTTGCTGGCCTTAGCAATAAACCGCTAAACAGGCACCAATTGGTTAAGATCGCAAAAAACCCAAATCAATTATTACCTGACGGCTGTTACGTAAACTTCGATCTTGAGTTTATTGATTTTCTAGCGAGCCTATCTACAGATCAATTAGATATTCAATACGACAAGCTAAAAGATACGTTAGGACGCAGACCTACTTATACAGAGTTTTTTAATAGCGGCGCAAGCATTGATAAACTCCGCAAAAACCGCGGTTCATGGTGGGAATTCGTAGATTCTAAAGGGGATATATCTGCTGACGAACTCGAAGTATTGGAATTGCATCTGCAATGGTTTAAAGACTTAGCAATTACACGCCTTTCCAAAGCCTACAAACTGATTTTGCTCGATACGCTAATCGAACATAATGCATTTCAAGCACACATCAGCGTTGATAATTTGGCAGACTGGTCGCGCAAGTGGTACCTAAACAATCCAGTATGGATAAGTGACTTACCCGAAAGTAAGCGAAATATTCAGGAAGTAACGCAATCAATCTGGAAGCGCCATTGGCGAGAAAACCCGATCACATTTTGGTGTACTGAAGAACCAGAATCCAACATTTCTTGGTTTACCTTAGCCAGCCATACATTTAGCTTCAACCAAAGCATTCAGGCCGACCACAGCAAAACCTTTGTAAACATGACCAAAGAGGTTGTTGATCAACGATTCGCTGCTTACAAACAGAATCGATTACCAACGTCTGCTCATTCCAGTAATGTTGTTCAATTCCCAAAAACCGTACAGCTACCGTTCTTCCCTGACATTAAAATTGCCTGTGGTCATTTCAAAACCGGCAGTGCTGAAGCATCAGAGCTAGTTAACGCCCCTAGCGGTTTTGGCAATTTGGACGCCAACAAACACTTTATAGCTAGAGCATCGGGCAATTCAATGAATGGCGGGAAAAATCCAATCTACGACGGCGACTACTTATTGCTAGAACAAATTACCCCTAGCAACGCTGGTAGTATTAGCAATGCCACGGTTGCCATTGAACGCCAAGACACCGCAGGAGACAACCAATATCTACTGCGAAAAGTGCTTAAAGATGCAGATGGCTACACGCTCAGGGCAGCTAACCCCGACTACGCTGATATCAAAGCCAGTGAAGACATGGTGACCTTCGCACGCCTGAAAGGAAAAGTTGACCCTTTAGAGTTATTCGTAGGGCAAGAATTTATGCGCGAAGACATACCACCCTTGTTCAACGAAACTTTTAACCCCGGAAACTGGCAATCAGGCCATGTGGTACTGAATGAGAAAAACGCGCAGGTGTTACTGGTCACGCTTAACAAGCAAGGGAAAGGTAGTGAGCACCAATATCACGATTACTTCAAAGACGAGAAACACTTTCACTGGCAGTCACAAAATAGCACTTCACCAAGTAACAAACGTGGCAAAGAAATCATAGAACATAAGAAACTGGGTAGCCGAGTTTACTTATTCGTGAGAGAGAGCAAATTACGCGGCAAAACAGCCGCTCCCTTTATGTTTTATGGTGAGGTTTCGTACGTTGAACACAACGGCGAAAAGCCAATGAATGTGACTTGGGAGTTGTTGTCGGGTAGCTAAAACATAGGTAGATACTTTTCGTTATAGTCACGCTACACAGATTTTGGAGTATGAAATAATTGGAATTACTTTATGTCATTTTTTTCGCAATGGTGCCAATCTTAGTCTTTTTCTTTGCCATTGCTTTTATCGCTAAGGTGATATCGAAGAAATCTCGCATCCCCTTTGAATACAATGACATGGCTAGGATACCAGCCTTTTCCCTTATCCAATCTCAGAAAGATTTGAACTTTAATATGGTGGCGTGGATGATGCTGGCCACCATTTATTTTCAACTTCCATTTTCAATTCCAACCATTTCTCAATTCTTGGGTTTTGATATCAAAATTACGCATTGGTGGGTTTACGCTTGTTTGTTCTTTGCGGCTGCGTTGTATCACTTACTTAAAGCTATAAAAGAATTTAGCAAACTAAGAAATGTCAGACTGGGTATAGAAGCCGAATGGGCGGTCTCTTACGCTCTATCAAAAATAACAGACAGAAACGTGCGCGTTTTTCATGATATCCAGGGGCCGAACTTTAACATTGATCACGTAGTTACCTATCCTGGTGGCGTTTTAGCTATCGAAACAAAAGGCAGACGAAAACCCAATATTAAAGGAGCTAAGGATTCCCATAGACTGATTGTGGAGGGAGACACTATTCAGTTTCCTAACTTCACCGACAGATCAATTATCGAGCAAGCCAAACGACAAGCTCAGTGGTTATCTAAAGAACTAACGCAAAGCACCGGAATGGAAGTGGTCACGCAGCCTCTAGTGGTTATCCCTGGTTGGTATATTGAAATTAAACAAAAGCCGGCTGTGCCTGTAATGAATCATAAATCACTTACCAAGTATTACAGCATTTCCAAAAGACCAATATTAGATAACTCGGCATTGGATCGGATAAACCATCAGATTGAACAATTAGCCATGCGGCGTACTGACGAGTTTTAGTGAGAGAGCTGAAAACACCTTTCCTAAAACAGGAATAAAAACAGGCGCAACAAAATAAAATAACGCTATTCCAATAAAATTCCCCAACCCCTGTCCGGATTTCCTGTGTTGTTACGATTTATCACTACAACACACTCACAGGGATACCAAATGAAACACTCTCAACGCCTTATACCTGTTGCGCTTGCAATGGGTTTGTTTACTCAGTGCGGTAACGTGAATGCCGCGCTGATATCCGGGGATTTTTCCGGTTTTGTATACAACAGCTTTTCCAACGATATTTCGCTGGGTCAGCGCTTTGCGAATGGCAAGCGCGTGTTTGGCACCTTTACCATTAATACGGCTGCGGCCCAGGTGGTAGACCGCGACTTAAATGCCAATTCTGCGCGTTACGAAGACGTCGATTTGAATGACAACTGGGTTGATATTCAATGGCAGCTGCAAGACTTCGATATTGAAGGATTACTCACGGGTACCGCCAGCTACGACGCGCTGTCTTATACCACCTCTCAAGCCAAAGATTACGTAAGCGTACACGACTACAACCTCATTCCTTCGCCTACGGGCAATACGTCGATTTCGAAATCGTTTTTTGTTGAAGAATACGAAGCGGCCATTTTGAACGGTGTAGACCTAGCCCAGTCGTTCACCTGGAGCGATCCTGCCTACGGCTGTGGCGATCAGCCAAATACCTTTGTGCGCTGCGCATTTTTTAACTTTACCCAGCGCGGCGGCAACCTAACCTACACCTACGTTGATGCCTGGTTAGACACGGTTAACTTTTATGGCGAACAGCCAAATACCACCACAAACGCCTCCTCCCCTGCCAGCTTAATGCTGTTTATGCTGGGTTTGGTGGGGATTGCGTGTCGTCGTAAATTGGCCAGAGGGTAACCCCATGAAACACTCTACTCTTTTATTGAGCTTGTTAGCTGGCTGCGTGTCGGCTCCTGTATTGGCCGACATTCAGGCAACGTACCGTTCGTCTGGCGCACAGGTTGAAATAGTGGTTAGCAACAACCAGCACATTCGCATGAACATGTCGCAGGGTCAGTTTTTATTGAAACAAGGCGACGATATTTACAGCGTAAGTGGCAGCGATGCGCAAGGCTACACCGCCATCTCGTTAAACGACATAGCTGCTGTATCGTTTGGCTCGCAAGACAACACATCTACCGGCGAGGATCCGGAATTCAGCGTGGTGAATACCGGAAAAACCGAAACCGTGGCGGGCTTTGAAGGCAACGTGTTTGTTTTAACGTACCGTCAGGACGGCAAAAAAATGCGTTCGGAATTAGTGCTGAGTAAGGATCCGCAACTGGCGCAGGTGCGCAGTGCGTTAATGAGCATGACATCCACCTGGGCAAAAATGGCGGGCGCGAATATGTCGGCGGCAGACAGCTTCGCTCAAACCAGCTCCGAACTAAATCAATACGGCGGGCTGTTGAGGCAAGACAACAGCATGGTTCTGCTGTCGCTCTCGCAGCAAGACATGCCCGATGATTATTACGCACTGCCACCCAACACCCGAATTCAGGATCTCTCCATGGCGTCTGCCATGTTGGACTGTAACGCCGAAGGCGCTGAATACAACCCACTTTGTTTAATGCAAGACGCTGGCGAAGAAGCAGTTGAAGAGACCAAACAAGAAGCCCAGCAACAGGTTAAAGATAAAGTGAAAGACAAGATTAAAGGCTTTCTGAAGGATATTTTTTAAGGATGTGTTATGCGTAAAACAATTGCATTAGCCCTGCTAACACTGCTTATTGGCTGTAACGAGGTAGTAGGTGTGCCGCTAGAGGCCGATGCTGCATGTAATTTGGTTGAAAAAGACAATCTGCAACCCATTTTGGCAACGCCGGTAGCGTTTGAGGTTACCCAAGTTGATAACTTTGAACGCCGTAAAAGCGGCCTGGGTTCGCGCTGCAAAGTGCTGTTTGTGGATCTGCCCGCACCCAACACCTTTGCGGAGCAGTTTAAACAACCGTCGATCGTTTTAAGCCTGTATAACCCAGACAGTTATGCAGCCGGAAACAAGCTGCGGGAAGAAAAAGGCAATGGCACAAGCCTGGACTTTAACCAGAACTGGGACAGGATCAGCGGCAACCAGGCGGTTGAAGAGATGGGCCGTGGCCAGGGATTTGTTCGCGAGGCAGCGGTAGGCTCACTCAAAGAAATTCAGGGTATATTGCGGGTTGGCGACCTGCTGGTAGTGGTGTCTGCCGCCAACCTCTCGCCCGACACCGTTAAGCAGGTGCTAAATCACATTAGCGAGCAGGGCAAGTTCTGAACTACGTGTCGACCTTCATAACTATCTGCGTTGCGATCTGCCCGCTCAGGGCAGATCCACGCTTATCCGCGCCAGCTCCGTTTGATTGCCATAGTAGTCACTGATATACAGCACATCGTACTGGCCCGGTGCCGGGGCCGTTAACGTAAGCGTGGTACCCGCAGGAAAATCACCATCGAGTGCCCCGCCCCAGCTATCCTGATTACCTTTAGCCACCAGCACGATTTTATCTCCCTCGGCACCCGGCCCCTGCCATTCAATGTGCAAGGTTTGGCCCTGTATCGAGGCTACGTTTAGCTGGGTTTGCAACGGCTGAATTGTGAGTGGCTGGCGGATCAGTTCTTCTGCATTGGCATGCCAGTTCGACACCAGAATAACATCGTACTCACCGCTTTGGTTACTTAAGCGCAGTTTACCTGTGCCATTAGCAAAACTGGCGCGAGAACTTGCACTTAGCCTGTTTTGCCCATGCTCCACCAGCACCAGGCTTAATTCGGCGTCGGATTGAATATCGCTTTGTACCGTGAGTTCGCTACCTGCCATTGGGGCTGATTGCCAGTGTAATGTGGCCGTGAGTGGCACCACATTAAGCGTGTGTGTAGCAATGCTTTCGCGCCGGTTATAACTATCGAACACATAATGCGCCTGGTACTGGCCCGGCTGGGCCGGGGCGAGTAATTCAGCCTCGCTACGCCCATAGGTTTTGGCTTCAGCAACCACATTGCCCGGCGAAGGCGCAACGCCTAACGGCACTAATACCACTTTGTCTTCGATTTGTGCTTGCCCCTGCCATCTTAAGGTAAACCGATGGGTCGCAACCACTTGTTCTGCACCACTCAATACAATTTGCGGCGCCGGGGCGGGTTCTTGCGGCTGCTGAGCCTGTTCTAACGCATCGAGCAGTGCCTGCTCGTTGCCAGCATCAAAATAGCGCCCGCCGCTGCTGGTAGCCAGGCAGCTCAGCTGGGATTTGTCGCGCTCGTTGGTTATGTCGAATCCCACCACGTGGGCAGTAAAGGCTATGCCTTTAGCTTGTAATTCAGCGGCCAGCGCACAGGGGTCGCGGTCGCAACTTTCAATGCCGTCGGTAAGCAGAATGACAGTACCGCCAGTGGCCTGCATGGAGGTGGCTGCCTGCTCTACCGCCGCAGTGAGCGGGGTTCTGCCTTTGGGAGACAACGCCAGAATACTGCGTTTAAGCGCGGCCGGATCGGCGTTATCTGGCGTGGCGATTTGCTCTATGTCATCGCAAGACGATTTGGAACGATGGCCGTACGCCCACACCGACAAAGGCCGATTGGCCGGCCAGTTATGCAAAAGCTGCTGCAATGCCGTTTTGGCGGTAGCGATTTTAGCGACGCCATTTACCTGCCCCCACATCGAATTAGACGCATCCACAATAATCGCGGCAGGTACATTGGCTGCTACATTGGCTGGCACATTTGCAGGCGGTGTATTACTGGCAAATGCCAGCGACATAAACATCATTGAAAACAAATAAGTATATTTCATTGGGCTAATCCTTTAGTGCGGCTGGCTACAGCCAGCCGGGTAAATATAATTGGCTAGTCGCATGCCTGTATACTTCTCATACAAGCCTACGCGCACAAATGGGCTACTGAATACTGCCGGTGCCTGGTAGCGCCAGTCGGGGCCCAGTTGCCTTGTTTCATCTACTTTTATCACCAACATCTCGCGCAGCGGGCTATGGGTAGGCGGCAAGTGAAAATTAATTACCTGACCCTGCGCTATGCAGGTTAGCTCCGGCAGCAGGGGAATGCTGTGGTCGGGCAACGCATTGGTGCTTTGCGATGAATCGGCGCCGTCGGCATTTTCATCGTTATCGGCGTAGTCATAGGGGTTATCAGTATCTTCGGTTTCCATTTGCCCTGAGTCATCCTCAGGGGGTTGTGCGCTGTCGTCTTCCTCCGGGTAGGTATACGCGTCATCATCGTCTTGCCCGTTAGGCCCCCGCCTGCGCTTTGCATCTTCCCATTCCGGATCGGTATTGCAGCTCTCACCACCAAACAAGGCTCCTAATTGCGCAAATTGCGCCAGCGTTTGTTCAGAGGTATCCCCCGCAGACATCGCCAGTGCCTGAGCAATGCCCAAATCCTGCATGTTAAACTGCGCCACTTTTGCGCGAAAATGAAAGCTAAAGGGTGTAGCAGGCAGAATAGACTGTTTACCCGTGAGCCGGTGTCCTTCAATGGCTTGCCCCGAGATCACGCCTTGCACAAAACCGCCGTCGGTGGCGGTAATGGTATAACTGGCAGGGGGCGGCGCAACCGGGTCGCCTTCGCGCGGCTCGTCCGGATCGCACAGGTTATCGCGGTTTTCGTCGTTGCAGCCGTTGGTGAACAGGTTATACGCCCCCACCGTTGCATTCAGTACGCCCAGCAGTGAGCCCAGTTGCGGCGCCTGCCCCGACGCCACCACAATGGTTGAATCCTCATTACCCGCATGCAACATATGGCTGGGCTGGTTGTTAGTGTCGTTGTAGCGGGTAACATACACATTGTTGCCTTCCCACTGCTGCCCATAGGCGTTTAAGCGCCATTCGCACCCGCAAGACAAACGCATATCACGGGTAAGTACCATGCCTTTGGGTGAGCGGGCTTCAATACGTACCTGTTCGCCTTTTTTAGCGTTGGCGGGCGCCTCATACAGGCCGCTCTGATTAATTTGCCCTGGCCCCTGCGCCACCCGCCAGCTTATACCCGGCATGCTCTTACCGCCGGTTATCGGCACTGAGAACGTTACGCTGCTATCAGGTTCAATACAGCCGGTGCCGGGCACTATGGCAGTAGGGTCGATGCGCGCTTTTGCCGATATTTCTGGCCGGCTTTTTAATGAAGCCGTTACGTGCACCGGAAACAACTGCATGTTGCTTAGGGTGGTTACATCCAGTGTGTATGCCCACTGCGGATAGCCGTTTATGGTAAGGCGTTCGGGTTTACTGGATAGCGTAAACTGATGCCCACCCGGTAAAGTATCTACGTTCACTGCAAACTGAGGCGGCAGCGCCTGCTCTTCACCACCCCAAGCAATGAATAACCGCACCGATTCACCGGGCATCACAATGGGATTGGCTGGGCTAATGTAAAGCCCTTGGCTTTCTCTTACCCGCACTTCGTACTCTGCCGTGGCGTTGGTGTTACCAAACTTGCCTGAACGGGTGTACGCATTTAGCAGCACCCGGCCTGCCGCCGACGCCTGATACACCATGAGTCCGTCTTCCGGAAAATCCACCGTAACCACGCCGGTTTTAGACAGTTTCAAATCCACATAGCCGCGCTGATAAATATTCACCGGCGGATAAGTAAATGGCGCAATCACACCATTGCCCGGCAGTTTTTCAATGATCTTACCCAGTATTGTCCACTTTGACGTATCGAGTACCCCTTCCAGCATGCCGTCGTTCAGGTGGGCTTTTTGTAAGGTACGCTGAAACTGTTGTTCGGCCGCGCCAGTGAGTGGTCGCCCCAGAATTTCGTGATTTGCGGTTCGCCGGGCGTGAGATCCAGAGCGCGCGCCTGCCACCTTATTCACTGGTAACACCTGCAATACAAAGTCCAGTGCAATCTTGCTCATATCCAGCCCTTTGGCCTTGGGCGTTACCCAAATCGCATTCACTACACCGCTATCGGGTTTAGACTGAACGTAAATAAGGTTGTTCGACGCGTCTATTTTCATGTCGATCATCGCGTTGGGATACAGGCCGTCGCGCAGTTTGTCCAGCATGGTCCACAGGAACAACCCCTCGCCTACCCGGCTGTAAAAAGAGGCAAGTAGCTTGGCACCATGTGCCGTGGCAAGCGCACTGCCTGCAGTAAGTAATGAGCCCGCCGCGTCGCGATATATCTGCACATCGGGCAATAAGCCGGTTTCAGAGTGAAACTGTGCATACATGGCTTCCGACAACGACCTGGCATCCTTAAATACGGCAATGTTAAGTGACGGCGCAGGGGCATTTGTGCTGGCATTCACCTGCATTTGAAGCGCGGTGTCGTGTAGTTCAGGCTCGTATAACAGCGGGGTTAATGCTGTGTGGGGATACCATTGGCGAAGCGCCGCATCGGGCAGCCGCCACAATTGCGACTGCGGCGGCATGGGTTCGGTGTTATCCGGCGCTCGCAATGCCTCAGCCCTTAAATCAAGGTCGTTGTACATGGTTTCCAATATGCCAGTGGCAAATAACAAGCCTTCCATGAGTGCCAGCGATTCACTTAATTCGGGGTCGGCACGCAACTGCGCCAGCGCATTGGCAAAACCGTTTGGATCGTCATTGTCGTACAGCGATGCAGAAAATGCCGCCAGCACCTGCCATGCCGGCACGCCGCTGTCGGTTTGGGTACTCAGACTCTCGTAATCCTGACCCAATGGCACGCTTTCGTTATCTACGCCTTGGCGTAGCAACGCTAACATGGCATCAAACGCGCCATCAGCCCGCTGCAACGGTGCAATGTTAACGGTAACCGCTGGGCAGGCAGTCTCACCATTGGTTAACACAATTTGCGCCTGCCCGCCCTGCCACGGCAACGCTGGGTGCCATAACAGGTTAAAATGCAGCTTACTGGCATCGCCTTCAACAGGTAACAGGTAGCCGTCATGCTGGCCGGTTTTTACCCAGGCAAATAAACCCGATGGATCCGCTACGGGTACATCAGGTGAGCTTACTACCTCGCCCGGATTCAGGGTTGCCCCCTGGTTACCGGTATAGATCACCGGGCAACGGGTATCGGCAAGTACCGGCCCCTGCCAGAGCAGCAGCAAAACCATTAATTTCAGAACGCGCATAACAAACAATCACTCACACTGGGTATTGGGGTTTACCTGATTAATCGCAAAGCGCACTGAAAAGCGGACAAGGTGGTGGAAAAAACACAAACAGGGCTTGTTATTTTTTGGAGTAGTCGCACACAATACAGGCAGTTGGCTTTAATGGACGGTTTGGAAAATGGATGTAATTGAAACGTTTGAGAAGTTAGTGGCACTCCCAGCTGCACAGCGCGACGTTGAACTGGCCGCCATTAAAACCGTGTCACCCCGTATTGCAGATACCCTGCACAAAATGCTGTTTGTTTATGATTCTGATAAGCCGCAACATCACGAGCCCTTGCCCTATGATCAATTGGGCGTGTGGCGCTTGCAGGAAAAAATAGCCACCGGCGGCAGCGGTAACATTTATTTGGTTACCCGCAACGACGATGTACACAAAGAACCCGCCGCCCTGAAGCTAGTTAAGCAACCGCAAGAGAGCGACACCAATCTGTTTGCCTTGGAGCGACGCCGTCTGGCTAAACTCAACCACCCGAACATTGCCAGGCTCATCGACGGTGGCAAAACCCCCGACAATACGCTGTTTATGGTAGTTGAATATCTTAAGGGTTGCGATCCAGTGGAATACTGCCAGCAGCACCAATTGCCTCAGCGGGAACGTCTGAAACTGTTTTTACGGATTTGCGAGGCGGTAGCATATTTGCATAGTTTTGGGTTAATTCACCGCGATATCAAACCAGAAAACATGATCGTAGCCGAAGACGGCTCGCTAAAGTTGCTGGATTTTGGGATCAGCGCTGAACCCGGGGATGCACAGACGAAAGAGGCGGGTACACCAGCTTATTCGGCACCAGAAGTGTGGCAGCAGGCCACGCCTGAGGTAACCCAGGATATCTATAGCCTTGGACTGGTGCTGTATAGCCTGTGTTCCGGTGACAAACCCGGACGTAATCAATCAAACCTGGGGCTGCTGGTAAAAGCCATGTTTGCCGAATCAGCGCTACAACATACTCAGTTAGCTTTATTGCCGGGTGAGCTGGCCGCCATCATCAACAAGGCCTGCGCAACTCATCCTCAGCAGCGTTATTCGTCGGTGCTTGCTTTGCGTCAGGACATTGAAGCTCTGCTGGATAAACGCCCTGTTAAACATTACGGCGGCATGGCTTATGTACTGCGTTGCTTTGTGCGGCGCAATCCATGGGGAAGTGTGCTGGCATTTACCGTTGCCTGCTTACTAGGCGTAGCGTTGATTCAGGGGCAGCGCGCCATTATTGAACGCGACCAGCTAAGCCGCAGTGAACAGCGCATGGCCGTTACCAAACATTACCTGTCGCAGGTGTTCAGAAATTCATTAGCCGAAGGACAATTTTTACCGGCTGATGCTGCGCTGGAAGCCACCATTAACGACCTGCTCAGCCAGCTTCCCAACAATGCCACGCAGTTACTGCCGGTGTTAGTTGAAATGGGCAGGCTCTATCAGGACATGAATAAACCCGAACACGCCGTAGCCGTATTTGTAAAAGCAGAGCCTTTTGTAAGCCAGGGCGACGCCTATCAGCAGGCGTGGTTTTATTTTGGCTACGCCGAGGCACTAAACGGCGTAAATCGGGATCAGGATGCCACGCTCGCACTCGATAAAGCAGCAGCGTTTTTTGAGCGTAATCAACAGGAATTCAACTACGAGTATTTTTTGGTTAGAAAACTCAGCAATCATCTTACGGTAGTAAAGGCCGCCAGAGATGAGGCCGGATTAAACCAAGCCATTACCCGCTTAACCCAGCTCATAGACGAAGCTGAGCAGCAGTACCCAAATAACACCGGCACCATCGCCAGTTTGTATGGATCACTGGCAAAATCGTACATTCTGAACGGCCAGTGGGAAGCCGGTTCCGCCCATGCAAATCAGGCATTACAGTTAATGCAACGCGATGGTTTAGGCAAAAGCAGTGGGTATTTTGCCACCCAGAATTTACTGGCTTATGCCATGGATTCCAGCGGCAAACACAGTGAAGCCAAACAGTTACTCGAAGAAGTGGTTCGTGCCCGTCGGCAAAGCCTGGGCCCATCGCTTTTTGCAACGGCAGAAATCAACGGGTTGATTAACTTAAAACTGGACGCCGGTGAATTAGAGGAAGCCAAACAGCTGGCAGAAATGGCATTGGCAGACATGCAAACACTGGCGCTGTCGGAGCATCAGGTAGCGTTTGGTATAGAAGCGCAGTTGTGTGAAATTGACGCGCTGCTGGGCCTTGGCAGCTCAACCTGTTTTGATGTCCTGTTCAACAAAGCATTGCAGTCGGAACTGGAAACAGAAGCCAAGCTTAAAACCGCCCTGCAAAGTGCGTACTTTTACTTTTCATCACAAGAGGACAAGGCAGCTACACTAGCTGTGCTCGAAAAAGCACGGGAACATGTGTCGGCAGAGTTTGCCGGACGGCTGGCCAGTTTCTAGCGTAACTGCTCGCTTAACGTTACGCACAACCAGCTTCTGGCTTTTTGCCAGTCGCGCCGCACGGTGCGTTCATTTATGCCCAGCAAGCTGGCGGTTTCCTGCTCGGTTAAGCCAGCAAAGAACAAACATTCTACTACCCGGGCAAGCCGCTCGTTTTCTTTTTCCAGCGCAATAATGGCTTGGTCAAGCTCAAGCAACCAGTCTCCGGGTGGTGTTTGCCCGTCCAGAATTGTGACCCAGCTTTGCAAGTCCAGCGCATTGCGTTTACTGGACGTTTGCGAACGAATGTAGTCGATAAGGGCAAATCGCATTGCCTTGCTGGCGGTGCGCAAAAAGTGGTTTGCGTCTTGCCAGTTGTGTACATCGCGAAGCCGTAAAAACGATTCATGCACCAGCACTGTAGTACACAATGTTTCGCTACCAGTGCCAATGATCCATCGCTGTGTGCTGGCTACCTTTTTTAATTGCTCGTAAAGACTGGCAGTTAACTGCTCAACCGCAGCAGTATCGGTTTGATAGTTAAGATTACTTACACTCAAGGCTTTACTCCTCACCTCCATGAGAAGCTCAGTATTTCATGCTTTTGATGCGAGTACAAAATGTGTTGGCGGATCCGTTGCGGATTATGTGAGCGTGTAATTTAAGCGCGGGCTGAGTAGGCAGAAGTGAGCGGCATTGCTGAATGAAGATAACGGGTTGCCACGGATGAATTTATGCGTTCGCAGTTATTTTCACTTCTGGTGCATTGGCGAAATTCCATTGACTTGCATTGCCATCACTCATAAAGAGAATGGCGCACCCGATAGGATTACTCGGCGCGTCCTGCGCCTCGCCCTTCGGGCCGCGCTAAAGCGCGTTCAAAATTGCTCCCTGCAATTTTGTCGAACTTAGGTTCTCATCCACGGAATACAGCAGACACAAAAAAACCAGCACAAGGCTGGTTCTTTTATATCTGGCGCACCCGATAGGATTCGAACCTATGACCTTTGCCTCCGGAGGGCAACGCTCTATCCAGCTGAGCTACGGGTGCGTACTTTATGAACTTGTTTCTGACCCGTCCCTGGTGGGTCATTCCAGCCGCAACGTCCTGTTGCGGCGTTGCGTGCCTTTCGGCGTGACGTTAAGTCACCCCGAATCGCCTGAGGCGAACGGTACTCACCCAGCTGAGCTACGGGTGCGTATTGAGTGGCGCATTATAAGAGGTCGGCTGCAAGATTTACAGTAAAAATTCAAATGGGGTGTTGGGTTGGTTGGTTTTTGGTCAATGCACACAGGTTTTGCTTATTCCTTTCGAATACCCTAGGCTGGTTAACTCGTTCAATACCCGGGTATTTTATGCGTAAACTACTGTGTTTTGCCTCACCGTTTTTAGCCTGTTTTGTGGTAGGAATTAACGTGTGTAGCGCCGATGAACAAAGTGATTTGGCGTTTTATGAAGATGTGTTTAGTGCGGCGCCTTACGAACCGGCTGATACTTCGCATTATTTACCCTCGTGTGTGCGGGCGCTGGATTCTGCTGACTATAAAACGGTTGCGGAGTCTGGGATGAGTGCGGGTTGGCACAATCGTGTTGCCCATGACTGGGCCTTTTTTAACGTACCGGCTTCGCAAAGTAAGATTACGGTGATCGACTACGCGCAAACCCCTTCAGGCCTGGGGTATCGCTATTTAGCCAATGCCAATACACAGAGTGTGGTGTATGAGCCCTGGAGCTCGTCTAAGGTAATGGCCATTGTAGGGGCGCTCAGCAAATTTGAACCGGGTGTTGCGGCAGATACCTTGGTAGGTAATGCGCATTTGGCCGATTTGGTAACCAGTGTACACAGCTATGCCGAAGCGGGCGTGGCCGATGGCAATTCCAATGCCATTGCAACGTACTTTGCCAATGTGGCGGGGCGCGATTATTTAACGCAGTTGTTTCATAGTGGCTGGATAAACACGCCAAACGCCAATGTGCGATTTCGTGGGGCTTATGGGCCGGTGGCGTTTATGCCTGAATCTGACTTATGGACTTCCGCGTCGCTGAGCTATTCCCACCCCGTTGCACACTATGCGGAAGGGCCAGACGATCCGGGTTATCAATCCTATCGCTGCGACGATTGCGGACTAACCGGTAACAAGCCAATGTCTACGCTGGCCGAAGCGGAGTTTTTAAAGCGCTTGATGTCGGGCGAACGCGAACCACTCACACAATTACCTGGGTTTGATAACAGCGACCTCACCATGCTGCTTTATGCGCCGGGCCATAACAGTGCGGCTGGCAACGTGGGCGGTATGATGTCGGGAATTGGGCTTATGCTGGCGCGTTCAATTGCTGCTACCCTGGCGCCAGGTGATAAACGCGAACCTAACGTGGTGCTGGATGAACTCACTGCGGGGAAATGGCGTATATTCCAAAAAATCGGCGCAGGCCCCAGTGAAACCCGGCAACAGGGTGAAACAGTACTGCTTGCGCATGTCTGTTTGCCTATGGTTCAGGGCGGCCGGGAATTTACGTTAGCCGTGCAGTCAGAAGTGCCAGGCATTAACGATGCAGCGGTTGGCAGGGCGGCTATGGCTATGCAAGCCACACTGGATCAAAGCATGGCACAATTGCTTGCACACTAATCTGCTCTGTTTTTACATTGGACGGCCTGAATATTGGCAGGTGCGGTGATCTAAATGCCTGTGAGGCGGCTAAAAAATGCAGTTTTCTACATATTTTGTTGTAGTTTGGCTAATCAATTAGTCTCAAACAGTTGTCGCCGCCGTTTTAACCTTTATAATCATGCGGATTAATGTTTTTAAGACCGTATTGCCTGGAGACGAAAGTGAAATTAAAAACTTTGTTAGCTATGGGCGCTGCTTTTTTTGCAGTTTTCGCAGTAAATGCGCAACAAATGTCTAACGACGCAATTAAAGAGCGTATTAAGCCAGTGGGTGCTGTTCACGTTGCTGGCGCGGCTGCCGCTGCTCCTGCAGGCGCTTTGTCTGGTGAAGATGTTTACAAAAAAGCGTGCATAGCGTGTCATGGCTCTGGTGTGCTGGGTGCACCTCGCTTACACAACGCAGCAGACTGGAAACCGCGTCTTGATCAAGGTTTCGACACCGTTTTATCTCACGCCATTAATGGCTTCAATGCAATGCCTCCTCGCGGTACCTGTGGCGCGTGTAGCGATGATGATATCAAAGCTGCCATCGAGTACATGACCGAAGGCGTATAAGCTGATTTAGCCAGTCTGAGCCAATTCTGCGCTCAGGTAAGCGCTTCTCACTGCTGCAAAAATTTGCCTTATTTTTAGAATTCTGGCGCTTGAATAAGCGCTAGAATTTTTGTTGCGAATAAGGTACGTTAATCGTTTACCGTGTGCAGGAGCGCTGGCAGCAAATTTCATGTCATCCGATTCGTCAAAATATGAGTTGTCTGAAGAGGAGTTAAGGGAGCTTATTCCTCAACTTCAACAACTTACCGACAAATATAAACGTGCCGAACGCGTTCAAAAGGCACTGTTTAATATTTCTGAATTAGCCAGTTCGGTGAGCAATTTGTCTCATCTGTATACGGCTATTCACGAAATTATCGGCGACTTTATGGAAGCTGAAAATTTCTTCGTTGCGTTTTGCGACGCCGACAGTGAATACGTGAACATGGCGTATTTTGTTGACGAATTCGACGAGCAAGTAATTAAGCAACTCCCCGCAGAAAAGCTCAAGCACGGCTTCACTGGTTACATACTCAATACCGGCAACCACATCTTTTATCGCAACGAAGACAAAGAAGAATTCAAGCGACAGGTTCAGGTTGAGGAAATTGGCAGCCCGCCACATGAATTACTGGGCGTCCCCTTAAAACGTGGTAACCAGGTGATTGGTGCCATGGTGGTACAAACTTACGATCCCAATGTGGCCTACACCCACGAAGATTTAGAGGTATTGCTGTTCGTATCTCAGCACATTGTTACCACGGTAGACCGGGTTAAAAACCGCGAGTTAACCGAGCGCACTATTCGTGAACGCACACGCCAGTTACGCCAAATCAACGACGACTTACAAGAAGAAATTCTGGAACGCCAAAAGGTAGAGTCGTTGCAACAAGCACTGTTTGAAATATCGGAATTGTCGGCCACCGCCGGCAAGGATATGGATTCGTTTTACGAGGCACTGCACGATATTCTGGCCCGCTTGATCAGTGCACCAAACTGTTACATTGCCACGCTGGATGACACCCGCGAGTACCTGGATTTTCCGTATTTTAGCGATACCCAGGCGTTAATGCCGGGTCGCCGGGCATTGGGCCTTGGCCTTACCGAATTCGTTATTCGCCGGGGACAGGCTGAACTAATTGACCCATCGCGTATTTTATCGCTCACAGAATCGGGTGAAATTGATGTATCGGTAGCCCAGGAAATTTTGCAACAAGCAAACTCCTGGCTGGGTTCACCACTGATTATCGACGGCGAAGTTTACGGTGTGATTGCCGTGCAAACCTACGGTAAGTCGGCCAAGTACACGCCGCGCGATCTGGAATTACTGCGCTTTGTATCGCACCACATTGCGGTAGCATTGGAGCGCAAATTCAGGGCAGATGCGATTCAGGCATACAACGAGCAGCTGGAAGAGCGCGTTGAAGCCCGCACGCAGGAGCTAAACGAAGCCAACGAAGTGTTACGCCAGCAAATTGAAGAACGTAAAGAAATTGAGCGCAAGCTGATCCACGACGCCCATCACGATGCGCTTACCGACTTGCCCAACCGCGCTATGTTTACCAGCCGCCTTGAACTGGCCATTGCCAACAAGCAGCGCCATCCAGAAAACATGTTTGCAGTGCTGTTTATCGATCTGGACCGCTTTAAGATCATTAACGATACACTGGGTCACCATGCCGGCGACGAATTCTTAATTGAAGTGTCCAAACGCATCACCCACTGTATTCGCGGTCACGATTTACTGGCCCGTTTAGGTGGCGATGAATTTGTGTTGTTGCTGGACGCCTTTGCCGATTCCAATGATGTGCAGGAAGTGTCTGCGCGCATTATCCAGTCTATTTCTGAGCCGTTTATTTTAGACGGCAAAGAAATGTATTCGGGTGCGAGTATTGGCATTGCACATCTTGAAAACTACTACCGTAGCGCCGACGAAGTGATCCGCGACGCCGACGCAGCCATGTATCAGGCCAAATCACTGGGCCGTGGCCGTTATGTGATGTTCGATAAAAGTATGCGCGAGCGCTTACTGGAAGAACTGGAGCTGGAAAACGAATTTCGCCGTTCGCTGCGCGATTCGGAATTTGAGTGCTATATACAGCCGATTGTTGATCTTCGTAATCAGCAGCCGCTTTACCACGAAATTTATGTTCGCTGGGTACACCCCACCATTGGCAAAGTGGCGCGCGAGCAATTCCGCCAGGTTGCCGAGCACAGTGGTTTGATCCTCGATTTGGATATGTATCAGCTTCGCACTGCATGTCAGCTATTAGCATCGTGGCCGAAAACCGCCCACGCCGGACGCGAGCCGCGTATTGGCGTTAACGTGTCTATTAACCACTTGTTGCAAGCTTCGCTGGTTAACAAGATCCTGGCCATTATTAATGAGTCGGGCGTGAAGCCGTCGCAGTTGGTATTTGAGTTTGACGAAAACGATTTGAATCGCCGTTCGCAGTACATATTGCCTGCTATTAAAAAGCTCAAACGCGCCGGTGTAACGCTGGTACTGGATAACTTTGGTAGCGGACTGGCGTCACTGAGCTATTTGTTCTCGTACCCCTTCGATTTTATCAAGATAGACCACCGGTTTATTAAGTCGCTGCCACGCTCACTGCGCAACGTAAAACTGATCCAGTCGGTTATGTTAATTTCGGGCCATTTGAAGTTTGATGTGATCGCAGAAGGGATAGATTCCATCTCGCAACTGGACGCCCTCAAAGAAATTGAGTGTGTATACGGACAAGGACGATTCCTTGAGCCACCGCAGTTGCTGCCCAGCATGCAGGTAAATACAAAAAGCCATAGCTCAGAAGCCAAATAAGCCCACCAACCAGGCTAAACGGCGCACACGCTAACTTTTCGACTGCCCTAACATACTGCGTAAATTGGCAATACTCGCCTGCCCTTTTTGCTGGCGCTCTTCTGCTGTTACGGTTTTCTTTTTATCTTCCCATTGCAGATCGTCGGGTGGCAGCTCATACAGGAAGCGGCTGGGCTCGGGCTGGATCAGTTCACCGAACTGACGACGTTCTTTCGACAACGTAAAAATGAGTTCGCGCTGAGCTCGGGTAATGCCCACGTAGGCCAACCGGCGCTCTTCTTCTACGTTGTCTTCATCAATGCTGCTCTGATGCGGCAGCAATCCCTCTTCCATGCCAACCAGGAACACAATAGGGAATTCCAAACCTTTAGAGGCGTGTAAGGTCATCAGCTGAACCTGATCGGCTTCACCGTCTTCTTCGCCACGCTCCATCATGTCACGCAGGATCAGGCGGTTTACCACCTCCTGTAACGTCATGGGCGCATCAAGTTCATTGCCTTCCAGCATGTCGGTTACCCAGCCAAATAACGTACTCACGTTGGCCATGGCCATTTCTGCCGCCTTAGGGCTTGGGCTATGTTCGTACAACCATTCTTCATAACTCATTGCGCGGATCATGCCGCGCAGTGTGGCGGCGGTATCTCCGCGAACAGCTTCATCCGACAGCGTAACAATCCAGCGCGCAAAGTTGTGTACCGCCAGATA
The DNA here is from genome assembly GCF_006494365.1 of Aestuariibacter sp. GS-14. Taxonomy (GTDB): domain Bacteria; phylum Pseudomonadota; class Gammaproteobacteria; order Enterobacterales; family Alteromonadaceae; genus Alteromonas; species Alteromonas mangrovi. Next base: position 30,731 of record NZ_VHIP01000015.1, on the reverse strand, counting down.
GCCCTTGCCGCTTAATACGCTGTTTAAACTGTCGTGACAGGCCGCTTCGAACATCGACACACCCAGGTGGTTGGCAAAGTTACCCAGTTTTTCCAGGGTTGCCCTGCCTACGCCCCGGCTTGGGGTGTTAATAATACGCAATAACGCGTTGTCGTCGTCCTGATTCACCAGCAGGCGAAGGTAAGACATGATGCCTTTAATTTCGGTGCGTCCAAAGAACGACATCCCACCGCTGATTTTGTAGGGAATACGGTTACTCATCAGCAACTTTTCAAACAACCGGCTTTGGTGGTTACCCCGATACAAGATGGCGTAATCTTTGAACTGCGTGCGATTGGTAAACTTATGCGCCAGCAGTTCTGCCACCACCCGCTCAGCTTCGTGCTCTTCGTTTTTTGCCACCAGTACGCGCAGGTGATCACCGTAGCCCAATGCTGAAAACAGGGTTTTGTCGAAGATATGCGGGTTATTTTGGATCAGGATATTCGCGCAGTGCAGAATGCGACCGGAGGAGCGGTAGTTTTGCTCAAGCTTGATTACCTTCAGGCGCGGGAAATCTTCCTGCAACAGGTTCAGGTTTTGTGGTCTGGCGCCCCGCCAGGAGTAGATAGACTGGTCATCGTCGCCCACCACGGTAAACCTTGCGCGCTCACCCACCAGCAGTTTTACCAGTTCATACTGACTGGTGTTGGTGTCCTGGTACTCATCCACCAGCAAATAGCGAATGCGCGACTGCCATTTGGTACGTGCCGCTTCGTTGGCTTTCAGCAACAACGTGGGCAGCATAATAAGGTCGTCGAAATCTAAGGCGTTGTACGCTTTTAAGTGATTCTGGTATTCCTGATAGTAACCAGCGAATTCTTTTTCACCCTGACTGGTCGCCTTTTTTAGCAGCACATCAGGCGTGAGCAGGTCGTTTTTCCAGTTTGAAATGCACGACTGCAAGAGTTTCAGCTGATCTTTATCGCCGTCTATGGAATGTGCGGTCAGGTCGTTCAGCAGTGCCATGGTGTCTTTATCGTCGAACAACGAGAAACCCGATTTTAACCCCAGCGCTTTTACTTCTGACTTGATAATGTTTAAGCCCAAAGTGTGAAAGGTAGACACCTTCAGACCTTTGGCCTCAGGTTTACCCAGCGTTTGTGCCACACGCTCTTTCATTTCCCGCGCCGCTTTATTGGTAAACGTTACCGCCGCAATGTAGCGCGCTGGCATGTCGCAATTGCGTACCAGGTGGGCAATTTTATTGGTGATCACCCGGGTTTTACCACTGCCCGCACCGGCCAGCACCAAACAGGGGCCGGACACATAAGTAACAGCAGTTTCTTGGGCGGGATTTAATTTCATGTACGCAAATAGCTCGTAAAAGGCTCGGTGAATTTAGTTTCAGACTCAGATGCGCATAGCGAACACGCAGGAGCGGTATTGTAATCGACCCCGCGCAATAATCCGAGTGTTGATTGTATTGCAAATCACTTTAGAATAGAGCTTCACGTAAAACGCAATATCAGGACACCCACATGTTAGATCCAAAGAAACTGGAAGAGATTGCCCGTCAGATTGCCGATTCTGTTCCGCCCGGCGTAAAACACATGGCCGAAGAAGCGGAAGGAAAAATTAAGCAGGTGTTACAGGCACAACTGTCTAAACTGGATTTAGTTACACGTGAGGAGTTCGACATTCAAACTCAGGTGTTAATTCGCACCCGCGAAAAGCTGGAAGCCATGGAAAGCCGCATCGCTGCCCTTGAAGCCCAGCAAGCCGGTAAATAGCCAGCTACAGCGCGAACGCGTAGTCGGCTGCTAATCCTATGGCAATCACCATGCCCACATAGTGGTTGTCGAGGAACGCTTTAAAGCAAGCGTCTCTGTCGCGAAAACGTATGCTGTAATGTTGGTGAATAAACAGCATAGCAGCCGCAAGCAGTCCCACGTAAGCAAGCAAGCCCCGCCCGGTTAGTTCAAACACGACTGCCAGCATAGCCAGCACAATGATATCTAACGTGCCGACAATCAGTTTGTCGAACCGGCCAAACAAAATGGCACTGGATTTAATGCCAATGATCACGTCGTCGTCGCGGTCGACCATCGCGTACAAGGTATCGTAAGCAATCGTCCACAGCAGATTAGCGATGAATAGCAGCCAACCCCAGGCGGGAATATCGCCGTACACCGCCATAATGGCCATGGGAATCGACCAGCCATAAGCCGCACCTAACACAGCTTGAGGCAAATACGTATAACGCTTCATAAAGGGGTAGCAGGCGGCGAGTCCAAGCGCCACTACCGACAATAAGATAGTTTGCCAGCTAAGCTGTAAAACCAGCACGAACGCCACGCCAATGAGCATGGCGAACAATTGTAATGCTTCTTTCTCGGTAACATCCCCTGCCACCAGCGGGCGTGTATTCGTGCGTTTAACACTGCCATCGAAGTGCCTGTCAGCATAGTCGTTGATCACACACCCGGCCGAACGCATCACTACCACGCCCAGCGTAAACACCACCAGTTCCAGCAGCGGCGGCATGCCTTTGGCTGCCAGCATTAACGCCCACAATGTAGGCCAGAACAGCAGGTAAATACCTATGGGCTTATCCAGCCGCATTAAGCGTTTATAGTGAGGAAGGTTTTGTAGCGTCAACAACATGTTTTACAATCAAAGTACTCTGCCGCGAACAGGCTATTTAGCTCTGTTTCAGGGCTTAATGCTTAAAAATGGCAGTGTAACACCCTTTAAAGCCTACGACATTAATCTAAAGTAGGTTGTACGTGTTCGTTCTCTCAACTAGAATTTAAGCAATTAAATTTTCTGGAAATCTTCTTAATGAAGCAATTTGCTCTGCTGGTTATGTTAGTGGGCTCCATATTCTTCGCCACCCCGGCGCTTGCCCAGGACAAACCTTCTTACGCCTATATTGGTATTGAACCTGAAATTGTTACCAATTACCTGGGCACCAGTGCTATTAAACTGGGCTACGTTCGGGTAATGATTGAAGTGATGGTAGGCAACGTTGATCAACTCGAGTTAGTTGAACACCACATGCCATTGCTGCGCTCTACTGCGATTGAAATTTTTGGCCGCCAGCCAGAAGAAAAAGTGAAGTCACTAACCGGACGCGAAGACATTCGCCGGGCTATTTTGGCTGCGTTTCAGGATTCTATGTCGAAAGAAACCGGCGCTCCGGTGATTAAAGAAATTATCTTTACCAAGTACCTGCATCAAAGCTAGCGCGATACGAGGTGCGAATGAACTGAACGGCAATACGGTGTATTGCCGTTTTTGTTTTATCTGTCTGCACCGGTTTCCGCTTACTGTGCGGGACTGGCCTTGTTACCCGAGCCCAGGTGCAACATCCAGGCAATGATACACCCGCTGATTAAGCCGGCAGTATGGGCCGCATTGGCCATGCTCACCCACAGAATATCGACATAGCCGAGCACCAGCCACAACAGCATAAAGCCAATTACCGGTTTAGGCAGGTTAATCCCCCAAGTAGGGCGAAGCCAGCCAATGATCCAAACAAAGCCCAGTACACCGTACACCACGCCAGACAAGCCACCAAAGTTGGGCCCTGCAGCGATCAGTTGCGCCAGGTTACTCACTACCGCAGTAATGACAAATAGCAGAATCAAAAAACTGCTACCCAGCTTGTGTTCAATACGCCCACCCAGCATGCACCACCACAGCAGGTTAAACACAAAGTGCAGCATACTGAAATGGATAAACGCAGGCCCAAGTAATCGCCACCACTGGTTATTTTGAGCAAGCTGCCCCAGCGGCTGAATCATTAGCTGGTCTTTAATAAAGGGGAACAAGCCCAGAAACGACAACACAAACACAGCGGTGCAGATAAACAACATTGACCCGCAAAATGGTGCTCTGCGAAGCCAGATCAGCCAGCGTTTTGTATCGAATGTGGGTTTGGATGGTGTAATAACATCAGTGCGTTCAGAGTGTTGCCAGGCCGCCTGCTGATACTTTGGATCGTTAGGGGCCTTCACGAACGCATGACAAATTGCCAATGCCTTATCCATGTCCTGCTCGTTATGAAGCTGCACGACGTATTGGTCTTGTGCGGCGTCGTGAACAACTGTGACATCGATATATTGGGAAGTTAAATAGCTCGCCAGCAGGTCGGCATACCGTAGCTGGCGAATCGCTATGAGGGGTTTGGCCACTGTTAATTGGTTGCCACAGGTTGACCTAATCGCCAGCCTTCAAAACCGCCGTCCATGCTGTATACCTGTTCATAGCCCTGTCCAACCAGGTATTGCGCTGCCTGTTGGCTGCTTACACCGTGGTAGCACACCACTACCACGGGCTGAGTTTTGGGTGTGTTTTCCATAAACTCAGCCAGGTTGTCATTCGACAGGTTAACCGCCCCTTCGATGTGACCCGCCTGAAATGAGCCGGCATCACGGATGTCGGCTACCACAACATCACCAAGTTGTTCGGCAACTTGTGCCACAGAAATATGTTTAAACGCTTGCATAATAAGAGCTACTGCCAGTTAAGGATTACTTTTCCTGAATGTCCTGAGCCCATAGTATCAAATCCCTGCTGGAATTCATCTATTGAAAACTGATGTGTAATAATGGGCGAAATATCCAGTCCGCTTTGGATAAGACTGGCCATTTTATACCAGGTTTCAAACATTTCACGGCCGTAGATCCCCTTGATCACCAGACCTTTAAATATCACCTGATTCCAGTCGATTGCTACGTCCTGGGGAGGGATTCCCAGCATGGCAATTTTGCCGCCATTGTTCATGTTGTTCAGCATATCGCGGAACGCCACTGGCACGCCTGACATTTCCAAACCAATGTCAAAGCCTTCGGTCATACCCAGTTGTTTCATAACGTCTTTCAGACTTTCATTGGCTACGTTAACCGCACGGGTGACGCCCATTTTCTCAGCCAGCGCCAGTCGATAAGGGTTGACGTCGGTGATCACAACGTGACGCGCACCTACATGACGGGCCACTGCTGCAGCCATAATGCCGATAGGGCCAGCACCGGTGATCAATACATCCTCGCCCACTAAATCGAATGACAGCGCCGTATGTACCGCATTGCCGAATGGGTCGAAAATAGACGCCAGGTCATCACTGATATTGTGCGGGATCTTAAACGCGTTAAATGCAGGAATAACCAGATATTCGGCAAACGCCCCCGCGCGATTGACGCCTACACCCTGGGTATTGCGACACAGGTGACGACGACCAGCACGGCAGTTTCGGCAGTATCCGCAGGTAATATGGCCTTCGCCTGATACCCGGTCGCCTACTTTAAAGCCTTGCACTTCCTGACCCATATCAACCACTTCACCCACGTATTCGTGACCTACTACCATGGGCACCGGAATGGTCTTCTGGGCCCAGTCGTCCCAGTTGTAAATGTGCATGTCGGTGCCACAAATGGCGGTTTTGCGAATTTTAATTAATAAGTCGTTATGCCCGACTTCTGGCTTGACAGAATCTTCCAGCCAAATGCCAGGCTTGGATTGGCTTTTTACCAGCGACTTCATGCAATAACCCCTAATTCACGACCCACTTCAATAAACGCGTCGACCGCTTTATCAACATGCTCAATGGTATGTGCAGCCGACATTTGCGTACGAATGCGCGCTTGCCCTTTCGGTACAACCGGAAACGAGAAACCAATCACATACACACCTTTCGACATCAGCTTGTTTGCCATGTCATTCGCCAGCTTAGCGTCACCGAGCATCACTGGAATAATAGGGTGATCTTTACCCGCCAGGGTAAAACCCGCAGCTTCCATACGCGAGCGGAAATGAGCTGCATTGCGCCACAGCTGTTCACGCAGGGCATGACCGTCGGCCATCATGTCGAACACTTTAAGTGACGCCGATACAATCGGTGGCGCAACTGAGTTGGAAAACAAATACGGACGTGAGCGCTGACGTAACCATTCAATTACCGCTTTGCTACCGGACGTGTAACCGCCTGACGCACCGCCCAAGGCTTTACCCAATGTGCCGGTGATAATGTCTACGCGACCCATGACGTCGCAGTATTCGTGGCTACCCCGTCCGTTATCGCCTAAAAAGCCGGTTGCATGGCAGTCGTCTACCATTACCATGGCATCGTACTTGTCGGCCAAATCACACACGCCTTTCAGATTGGCAATAATGCCGTCCATTGAAAATACGCCATCGGTAGCGATGAGAATAAAACGCGCACCATCAGCCCTGGCTTGTATAAGCTGTTCTTCCAGCGCCGCCATATCGTTATTGGCATAGCGATAACGCTTGGCTTTGCTAAGGCGTACGCCGTCGATGATGCTGGCGTGGTTCAGTGCATCAGACACTATCGCGTCTTCCGGGCCTAAAATGGTTTCAAACAATCCGCCGTTGGCATCGAAGCAAGACGGATACAAAATAGTGTCTTCAGTGCCCAGGAAGTGACTTATTTTGGCTTCCAGCGCCTTATGAATGTCTTGAGTTCCACAAATAAAACGCACGGAAGCCATACCGAAACCATGGCTGTCCAGGCCATTTTTTGCCGCTTCGATAAGTGCGGGATCGTTAGCCAGACCAAGGTAATTATTCGCACAGAAGTTTATAACGTGCGAACCGTCCTGCGTTTCAATATCGGCTTGCTGCTGCGATGAAATGACACGCTCAACTTTGTACAGCCCTTCTTCTTTGGTGGCGGCAAGTTGTGCTTCGATATGAGAAATGAATGACGCTGACATAGCGCGGCTCCCTTCGTTTTAATATGCGGATTATTGTACCTAACTGCCTGCACTTACGCCTTACGGAAGCGCGTTTCAGACCTTTACGTAAACGGGAAGGGTGTAAACTTTTTAGCACGCAAAAGGTAAACATTGCGCTTTCTTGCAAGTAACCACTATAAAGAAAAACGTTCTCAGGTGTTGTGAAGCAGTACCCAGCGCCCATTTATTACCTGAGATTGTAGCACCTGCCAAAGTACCTGTTGTTCTATAGGCTTACTAATAAAATAGCCCTGACCATACTGACATTGCATACTGTGCAACTGATTGAGTTGGGCGGCGGTTTCAATGCCTTCAGCAATCACCTCTAACCCCATTTTACGCACCATGGAAATGGTTGAATCCACGATATTGCGATCGGTACCCGCCTCCATCATGCCCGCTATAAAAGAACGATCAATCTTAATGATGTCGCTTGGGATCGAACGCAGGTAAGTCAGTGATGAATAGCCAGTACCAAAATCGTCAACAGCGATTTGGCAGCCCAGCGAACGAATTTGCTGAATTACCTGAACGGCGCGCTCGATGTCGGCTACCAGTACAGTTTCGGTAAGTTCCAGCTCAATTAAACTGGCATCTACCGAGTACTTGGCGATCAATTCTGTAAGATAGGGTTGCAGGGATTCGTTAGCAAATTGCGCAGCCGACAGGTTAATCGCCATTTTCACTCCCGGATAGCCCCGTGTTCGAAGTTCCGACAGCAACATAATAGCTTGTTCCATTACCCAGAAATCCAACTCTGCCATCATGGGCGTATGTTCCAGCAATGGCAGAAACTCACCAGGTGAAACCAGTCCGCGCTGCGGATGACGCCATCTTAGTAATGCTTCGAAGCCCACCAGCTTGAGTGTTTTAAGTGATATTTGGGGTTGCAGTGCAAGGAAGAATTGTTGTTCTTTCATGGCTATCTGCGCTTCACTCTCCAGCTCAACCTGACGCATGACTTTCTTATTCATGTTCGCGTCGAAGAACCGGTAGCTGGATCCCCGGAGTAATTTGGCTTCGTACATGGCCGTGTCGGCATGGCGCATCATTTCCAGCGCATTACTCTTTGAATCCCGCACGAAAGCAATACCAATACTGATAGTAATATAAAACGTATGCTCAGCGATGCACATGGGTTCAACGAATTCAGCCGTGAGTTTTTTTGCCACACTTTCCACTTGTTCGTTGGTTTCAACATGATTCAGCAATATAACGAACTCGTCGCCGCCGAAGCGTGAGATAAGGTCTGATTCACGTAGAGCTCTGGACAAACGTTCACTGGCTACTTTTACCACCTCGTCGCCAAAGTGATGGCCGTGGCTGTCGTTAACCTTTTTGAAGTTATCCAGGTCAATAAACAGCAGTGCAATGCCCCCTTTTTCGCGATTAACTGACGCCAGCAACTTATTAATTTGAAAGGTCATCATGTTACGGTTGGGTAGACCGGTCAGGCTATCAAACATAGCCATTTTTTCTAATTTTGCTGTATTTACTGTTACTTGTTGATCCAACGTTTCCAGCTTTTCAGCCAGTTCTTCGGCTGCGCTACCCAAGACATCCAGTTCATCAGAAAACCACTGGTTGCGAAAAAAGCTTCGCTTATTTTGCTCTTTAAATTCGTCAAATCGCTTGTTAGCCAATAATGGCAGCATGTTAGAGAGCGCTTCAAGCTTTTGCGAGTATCGGCGTAACAATACAAACATGCTCACCACAAAGGTAAGTACCAAACCCAGTCCACCTAAGAATATAATCAGCTTTTGAATTTTGAAGGTGCGCTTGCGATCGTCAATATCGTGAACAAACATCACATAATGCCCGTTGGCGTTGCTATTGAACAAAGGCAATAACATGGCGTAATAGGCGTTATTGCCACTTACTACTTCGATGCCCCGGGTAATCAGTCGTTTAATAGTTGTTTGCTTAGGTAAATCTCTTAGCACACCTCGCATCATAAGCGATTGCTTGTCGCTTAATGTGCTATTGAGATACAGCCGGCTGGACTGATAGCCAACTTCGGTATCAGGTTGTCTCACCAAAGCAAGCTCAGCCTGGGAGGCTTCGCTCAGCAGCGCAAGTAACTCCTGTAACGATGTGGTCATGACTACTGCATAGGTTTTGCCACCGGCTAACATTATCGGCGTGCTAACCACCATTTCGCAAAAATTGCCGCAATATACACCCTGTTGAGGGCGCCCTTGTTGCAGAGTTTGCATCACCATCGGCCTGAGTGAATCGGGTAGCAACATACCTTCACTGAAATTTACTTCACCAAGCTCATTTATCAGCCATACACTGGATACATCCCATTGCAGCAACAAAAAGTCACTGCTACGTTGTAACTGTAGCTGCAACTGTGCTTCGGTTAACGTTTCCCCTTCGCCCTGGTGCTTAAGGCTTTCTACCCATACCGACAGCCTGTCGCCGAGTAAAGACTGAAGCTGGTGATAACGGGTAACATCTCTGGCAAATAACGATTGATTGATTTCGTGTTCCTGGCTGGAGGATTGTTTCAGCAGTAAGCCAACCACTAACGTACACACTATGCTGACCATGATCAGCATAACGAACAGTACCTTGTAGCTAATGGATAATCGGCGCATGGTCAGAACCAGTACATAAACTGCACCGACCAGGTATTCCAGAAAGGATCGGCCTGAATGAGTGAGCTAGGAAATAATACCGTTGCCAGTCTGCCCGCACCGCGTGTTCTGGAGAGCTCTGCACTTACCCGCATTTGCTGGGCAAAATCCCAGCTGAGACCCAGCGTAGCGGTGTCCATGTAGCCGTAGTAGCGCGGAATCGGTCCCAGCGGGTTCAGATCGAGCAACCTGCCATCACGGTCTTTTCTGTCTACGTCGTAGCTATCGATTCGCATTAATCCGGTGATAGCGTCGGTAAGGAAATAACGAAATTGTGCATAGCCGCCTTCGCCGGTTTTGTCGATATCCAGCGTAACACCTTGAGTGAAGTCGCCTCTGTATCGCAAGCGATCGCGCAACAGTTCTGAGCTGAATTCCCAGTTTTCACTGTCGTAACGTACCGCCAGTGTTAATCGTTCAATAGTAGAATTGCCATTAAGCAATATATCCTGCTCTGCCGGCTTGTACGTAAAATCAGATTGAAGCAAGCTGAAACCAATTTGCCACTGAGAAAAGTTTGGCTGCCAGTAGGTACTAAACTGATGAACGATGTCCTGTTTTACGCGCCCTTGCGCTAGAGGACTTAAGAACTTTTCTGTTTCTTCCCTGGCCAGTGGCGAGCGCCCCAGACTCCAACGTACTTCCCAACTGCCAGAATCACCCACTTTGGTGCTCTGTAAAGCGATGCCATCACTGCTCAGCGCCATATCCCGATTGCCATCGTAATACACCGATTGCGGCAGAATAATGGAAGGGCGCGTATGGGGAACGTCCTGCGTGGCGGAATACAACCAATGACGGTTTTTATAACGACCGAGGTGCAGGTTCATTTGCCAGTCGAAATACTGAGCAACCCGCCAGTCTAAAAACAGGTAATCTACTCGCGATCCCTGGCGATAGCGGTTTCCGCCATCCAGATATACCAATTGCCCGGCTACGCTTACGTTTGAATTAAAAGTATAGATGGCATTGATACCAACTTCGGTAGACTCGAAGGTAAATGCGTTGTCGTCAGTGATATAAGCGCTGTGCTGAGACTGTGTTATTCCTTGCGCAATAAAGCCGTGCCAGGAAAGATCATCATTGGCCTGCACACAACCAACGAACAACCCCAAAAAGGCAATAAACCCTTTAACTGCGAGTTTTTGCATTATTCCCGCTCCCCAATCTGTAATAAGTACGTTCCTTCTGGTGGAGTCCCGTTGAAATTGACATAGCCAATGGATCCAGGAGTGGCGGCAACCTTTGCCACCATATCTTCAACTGATGTAACAATGACAGGTGCATCACCCTGCCCGGAATACGTGATACGTTGCCAGATCCTTTCCAGCTGATAAGGATAGATTTGCAGAACACTGCGACAAAAATCGGTGTGAGTGGGGTTGGAAGCGGGCAACACAAATACTTTCACCCGTTCGCCATTTGGCCAAAACTGGGTTCTGCCAGCAAAAATTAAGCGCACTTGTGCCGGCGACAGAGCTTCGGTATTCACCGTCTCATTCGCCAGTATATTGATCACGGTATCAGTGGCCCTGACAGGGCAACACACCAATGTGAACAATACTAAAAACAGCGCTCGACTCATTCCGCTTTGCAATGTTGCTCCTTAACAAACAGACTTCGGTTTCAGCCTGGTACATCCCCTTGCGGACTTAACATCATACTGCAAAAGAAAGCCTTCTCTAAGTGTAGAAAAGAACAGCAATAATTAAAGCAACAGTCTGTGAAATTCTATTGATTGAGTACCCGGGATAGTACCTGTGTAACCTGTTCAGGCGTTATTTTTTCCATCAAAGTGCTTCCTTTGGCACGAGTACCCCATGGTAAATCCTGCCAAGGTTTGCCAAATTGTTCTTCAACACAAGTAGCGTATACAGATACAACATCGTCCCGATTCAAGTAAGGTCCGGTACGCACAGGGTTTGAATGTGCGTATAGCCCAACCACAGGTGTGCCAACCGTTGTTGCCATATGCGCCGGCCCGGTATCTGGCGCAATAACCACTTTTGCCTTCGCCAGCACGCCAGCAAGTTCTTTAAGCGTGGTTTTTCCAATTAAGTCCTGCTCAACATGGCCACCGGCAGCTAAAATGGCATCGCCAATTTGACGGTCCAAGGGTGCAGGCCCACCACACAATAATACTTTAAGACCCTGGTTTACCAGCCATTTTGATATACTTGCGTATCCTTCTGCAGTCCAATTGCGCTCGGCTTTAGATGCCGCAGGACAAATAACGGCATAGCTTCCGAGTGTATCGGCAAGCCCCTCACCCACCTTTAGGTCGTCGGATGACAAGGGCAATGCCCATTGCAATTGCTCAGCGGGCGGTATACCCATTGCATCGGCAAAGGCCATAAACCCCTCCAGCACATGCGGATGATGCTGTGGCGCAATACGCTTGTTTATAAACAAGCTGTGCCCTTCTTTACTGCGCGCTTTGTCGAAGCCGAGCCGTACTCTGGCTCTGATCGCCCGTGACAAGAAGTTAGCCCGCAGTGCTATTTGCATAACGCATAGCACATCAAAATGCATGTTTTTGTACTGCGCCTTAATGGCTTTCATACCCTGGTGGCCGGTTTTCTTGTCGTATACCACAAAATCAACGCCATCCAAGCCTTTCATAAGCTGGTATTCAATCTTACCGATGATCCAGGTAATACGTATATCCGGACGGTGTGTTCTTATGCGATGCACCATCGCAGCGGCGTGGCAGACATCACCAATGGCAGAGAGCCGCAACAGGCATAACGACCCATTTTGAGGAACGGTAATTTTACTGAGGGTAGACAAATAAACTTCCACATTTCACTGATAAACCGCCGTAATTTGATTACAATCAAGAGCAAGAAACAAGTCTAATGTCTGAGAAAAACACGTTTGATTGATCTTGTACCAACACGACATGGCCGCAACATTGTGCTTTACAACCTGCAGGCATGTGAAGAGATGGGGATTTCGCCTCCCGCGCCGGACTGGTTATTCACCGCTTACTGGACTCAGCGCACACATAGCGTCCCGGGCAGTGGCCGTGGCGACGCTGTGATGATTGATCAACCAGCGCCCATGGTACTTCGCACCTATTGCAGGGGCGGGTTAATCCGGCATTTTTCCCAGCGCCGGTTTATGTTTACCACGTTGGAGTCTTCACGACCCTTTCGCGAATTACAACTACTGCACTTTATGCGTGAGGCTGGTTTACCGGTCCCCATGGGGCTGGCTGGCCGGGTGAGTCGATTTGGGCTGGCCTATGAGGCTTCGATACTGATGGAGCAAATCCCCCACTGTCAGGAAGTTCACCAGCGTTTGCTTGGTGCACCTCTTGATAATCAGGTATGGCAGAATATTGGCCACGTGATCAGGCGCATGCACGATAAGCAGGTTTACCACCATGACCTGAATATCCACAATATACTGATTGATCAGCACGACAAACTTTGGCTCATCGACTTTGATAAATGCGGTTTAAAAAAGGGCGGCGATTGGAAGCCCGGTAATCTGGACCGTTTACAGCGCTCTCTGCTAAAGGAACAATCGCGAGCGCAGCAACACTATTATTTCAATGACGACAACTGGCAGGCACTCACTGCGGGCTATTTGCAGCCAATTGCAAGTTAGCTCAATACCCGTTAGTGTCAGTCCTTTACCCTATCCACTTTTTTGGTAATTACTATGCAAACCCGAGCTATTTACCCTGGAACCTTTGATCCCATTACCAACGGCCATGCCGACCTGATTGAGCGTGCCGCGCGAATGTTTGACGAAGTGATCGTGGGTATTGCGGCCAATCCCAGTAAACAGCCGTTATTTACGCTGGAAGAGCGGGTGAGCCTGATCACGCAAGTGACAAAGGATTTAGCGAACGTAACTGTGATTGGATTCAGTGGTTTGCTGGCAGAATTTGCTCGTCAGCAGCAGGCAACCATTTTGATTCGGGGATTGCGCGCAGTAGCCGACTTTGAATATGAGTTTCAGTTGGCGAACATGAATCGTCGCTTGAATCCTGATCTGGAAAGCGTGTTTTTAACCCCGGCCGAAGAAAACTCATTTATTTCGTCTACGCTGGTGAAAGAAGTGGCACTTCACCACGGCGACGTTGGCCAGTTTTGCGACCCGGCAGTAAAAGCAGCGCTGGAGAAAAAGCTTCACAAGCGCTAACGTTCGCTAAGACTGACAGTTTGGGCAATAAAATGTGTTGCGTTGCCCTATCACCACACTTTTGATGGGCGTTTCGCAAATAAAGCAGGGGTCACCCGTTCGCCCATACACATTCAAAGATTGTGCAAAGTACCCCGGCTTACCGTCGCTTTGCGTGAAGTCTTTGAGTGTAGTGCCACCCTGCTCAATGGCTTTTGCCAATACTATCTTGATAGATTCGGTTAGCACTGTGTAGCGTTTTGCACTTACGTTACCGGCTTTGCGTCGTGGATCGATGCGCGACATAAACAAGGCTTCGTTGGCGTAGATGTTTCCCACCCCTACCACCACAGCGTTATCCATGATGAAGTTCTTTATCGCAACCTGCTTGCCTTTTGCCAGGGTGATTAGGCGCTTGGCGTCAAATTCGTCAGTGAGTGGTTCGGGTCCAAGGTTAGCAAATAGCTTACCTGGCGGCTCATGTGGCTCCTGATACAAACAAGCACCAAACCTGCGCGGATCGTTCAGGCGCAAACACACGCCATTGTTCAGCACAATATCAATGTGATCGTGCTTCACGGGTGGTGTGGCAGAAGGCAATACGCGTAGCTTTCCCGACATCCCCAGGTGCAGCACAATCACAGCCTGGTTGGACAGCCGGATCAGTAAGTATTTTGCCCGTCGTTCAACTGAGATAACGTCATTGCCAACGGCATTCTGAATAGTGTCAGGGACCGGCCAGCGCAACCTCGCATCACGAACAATTACCTGGCTGATGGTTTGCCCTTCTAAATGCGGGGCAATGCCCATTCGGGATACTTCGACCTCGGGTAATTCGGGCATTACATTTCCTCCGAATCACCTAACCAGGGTAACAGTGCATTCACCGACACCTGATTAAGCACATACCAGTCGCCATTAAACTGGATCCAGACCTTTTGGGAAGTAGGCACAATTGCGTATACCAAACCCTGCGATGCACCGGCCAACCAGACCACAGTGATCAATGGCTCGGTTTGTAACACGGTTCGCGGAGGTTGTGTGATTTCCATGGTGGCGCTTCGCCACACGTCAATATGTTGTTCAGGGGTACTGGCAAGAGATTGCCTTACACCGCTCCAGCGCCATTGCTGTCCAACGCGCTCAAGTTTGTAGTTGCCCTGTTCGATTTTCAACACATAGCTGTCTGCGGGAAGTAGCGGCACAGCAGTAGGAACAGGCGCAGAAGGTAAAAAGCTGTTCAGATTAAACAGGAATATCATGCCCAGCATGGCAAAAATCACCACGTTGTTAAATCCACGTTTAGACATTCGGGCCATGTTGACTACCTGTTAATTTGAATTTTTATCACGCAAAAAACCCGGCGCGGGCCGGGTTTTCGTGGAGACAAAAGCAAGTTTTGTTACTTGATTTTGGCCTCTTTAAACATAACGTGCTTACGAACAACTGGATCATACTTTTTGATTTCCATTTTGCCCGGCATGTTACGCTTGTTTTTGTCAGTGGTGTAGAAGAAACCAGTACCAGCTGAAGAAACTAATTTAATTTTATCACGCATGATTTGGCTTCCTTAGATCTTTTCACCACGGGCACGGATGTCTGCTAATACAGAATCAATGCCTTTTTTATCGATAATACGCATACCTTTTGGAGTAAGGCGTAATTTCACAAAACGGTTTTCGCTTTCAACCCAAAAACGGTGAGTTTGAAGGTTAGGTAAAAAACGACGACGAGTCGCATTGCGAGCGTGTGAGCGGTTGTTACCTACCGCAGGACGCTTACCTGTTACTTGACATACTCTTGACATTATTTGTCTCCAGAACAACGAATTTTGTCGCGTCAGTTGTTTTCGCTCATATTTTTATGGCGACGCAAATGACGATATAACCTTAATAAAGAGGGCGCATTTTATACAGCAAATGCGCGACAAATTCAACTCATAAAGCGAAAAAAGTCGCGCAAACCCGATCATGGCCTGCGTTTGCGGCTGGTATCAGTCAAAAAAGGGCGACCGTTTTTCTGTAGTGCTAATCAGGTTAACCGGGCGATTCAGCATTTGTCCACCATCGCGCGCGATGGGGATCCACGGGAATGTTCCGCGTCCGGTTGCTGGTTTTAACACAAATAAATCAAAGGGCACAGAAATAAAGAACCCTTTGGTAAAACTGCCTTCGCCATATTCTTCAGCCGACACATTGGTGATAGACGCAAACGCCCCTACCACTACGCCGCTGTCGAAGCGCTTGGCAAATTCAATGTTGACCCCTTTGTCGCGAGCCAGGAACTGTCCAACGCTCACACGAATGCGCGCATCGGGCAGCACTTCCGGCTGCCAGTAGGCACTGGCAAAACCGGTAAAGGCTTTATAATCCAGTAATCCATATTCATTTTCAAAGTCGCGTTGCTGTACGTAGTTTGCATCAATCCCAAATGCCCAGCGACTGTCGAGTGGCCGATACATCACCTCGGCACCCACACCGGCATACATGGTTTCAAGGTAACCGCCATAGCCAGCGTAATACCAGTCTTCGCCGTAAGTGTCGTACCACGCGCCATACAGCGAGTTCATCGACAACACTCCATTAGTAACGTATTCGCGGGTTTGGGTACGTACGCGGGGTAATGCTGAGTCTTCGTTATCTACCTTAAAGTTAAACTTATCGAAGTTCTCCAGCACAGTGGCGCTCACCGTGCCATACACGCCAAAATTGCGGTTAAACTGATAGCCGCCGGTGAACATCAAGCCTGCCTGGTACATGTAAAATGCTTCCGGGTTACCAATAGACTGGGTCCAGAAGAATTCCGCCCCGTACAATAGTCCTGACTCGGTTTTGGGTGTGAAATTAGCCCGCGCCTTGTCGTCAGGAGACTGTCTGTGGTAGGTGGACGGCAGGTCCGTTTCCGGCACTTCATATCTGGCATGCTGCTTAAACTTGTCGGCATCGATTACGGTATCCACCATGAGATGGTTACCTGCGTGCTCTACAATATGGTATTCCTTAATGGAATCGGGCAATTCCGCCGCCAGAATACGCCCCACCCGCTCAGTGGCCTCTTCGTTGTCGCGATAAGAGGTTTGCACACCGTAAATCGTTGCGCTGGTTGCTTCGATGTCCATGTCGTTTGGAACAAACCCGCCCCTGAACACTAAATTTCTGACCAGGCGTTGCTTGTTAATGGATTCCACATCGGCAGCAGGCGTACGGTTGGTAATATCCATAGGTGGACGATCAACTTTTTGCTGCTTCATGGTGTGCATATTCAATCGATAACTCACCCCAAACCCGACGGTGTTGCCGCGTTGATAGTTCAGCGAGAAATCAAAGCCTTTCCAGCGATACAAGGCGCCAATGTTCCAGCGCGTATCCTGGGGTAGTTCACCGGCGCGGTCGTCAACGTAGTTGTTGCCTTCGTATTCTGCCTTCAAGGTAAGCCCGTCTACCGGCGTGCGGTATTCAACCCCACCAAAGAACGCCATAGGACCTTTAAAGAAGTTTTGATAGTCAACCTTACCACCCCGACCAGAAAACCCCGTTGGCCGCTCACAATAGCTTTCACGCAGTTTACAGAAGGGGCTTGTGAGGTCGTCGTGGGTACCCATGTATCCCCAGCCTAAACCTGCGTGGAAATCAAATGGCCCTACCGACTTGCTCATGTTCACAAATTCGCTGTCGAAGAAACCCGTTCCGCCAAAGTCTCTGAAGCCAATCGAAATATCAGGCAAGTAATAGCTTTCTTCCCACAGGCGGAATTTCACATCCAACCCTTTGTCTTTCAGGGTTTGATCGCCGCTAAAGCTGTCTACGTTACTGTATAAGCGTGTGCGGGTATCGGTATAGCGCGCCGTGGCTTCCATCCAGGGGAAAAGCTGCAGGCTCACCGACCAGAAACGGTACTCATTGTTATCGGTATAGTTTAACGACAGCGCGCCTTCGGGCATCATTCTGGCCGTTGGCGTTTGCCATAATCCCACGCCACCTTGCACCATCTGCGATGGCGTAACGCTGTACGGGTTGTCTGCGGCCGGTATCTCATCTGCTACCGCCACACCACTCATTAATGCCGTTGCAACGGCAAGTCTTAAGTTTAATGCAGTCAAGAGTTACATCCTGTGTTGTAGCAGTTTGGCAATCTGGTCATTGAGCTGGTCAATGTCGTTGCTGAACAAACCGGTTTGAAGCGGTACAAAAATCACACTGCCCGGCATGGGCTTGTAGTGTGTGTCATTCCAATAGGCGATCCCCTGTTTTGTCAGCTTGCCATTAGGTTCAATAACATACACATAATCATTGTCGGCGTAGTCGGAAGACTCAACGCTTGCCAGGTAATCACTTACCGTAAACGCATTTTCAAAGGCCAGCGTAACCGATTCTTGTAACTGACCCATAAGGTCGATACTGGCTACTTGTGGTTTCGCTTTAATGTAATATCGACCTGACACAAAGCCAGGATTGCGCTTTGAATTTAGCCGCGCCTGATCGTAATCGACATCTATATCCAATCGCCGCATTAAATGCCAATTGCTGATATCCCTGTACATATTGCTGAGCAACATGTGACGTTCCGTGCCGTCAGTTTGCTCGTGGATCAGTGCTGCCAACAGGCTCATCACGTGTGCACGCTGCGCTTCTGCCTGGGCGCTATCGAGCTCGTAAATACCGGCTCCCGCCCAATAAGCGGCATGTGGGTTGGGCAGTTTTTCCAATACGTCAGCCAGTTTTACCGGGTTATCAAAGGTAATGATGGTGTTTTGTGCATTAAATGATAATTGTGCAGCAATTGCACCGTTACCCATTGCCAACACCAACATCAGAGCAACACAATACTTACTCATGTACTTGCTCCTCTTGTGCTTTAAGGTGTCTGGCAATACGACTCACATAAGTGATCACCATTTCGTCGGTGAACGGCGAGGCGCGTTGTTCGCTATAAATCACATAGCCAGACTCAGGCTCCACCAGGTAAATATTCTCCCAGGTATACGAGGAATCCCAGTAAGGCGTGGAGGGTTTTGCCTGCAGGGTCTCAACCCATTTCTGCAAGTGGAATGTGTGCCCGTAAAATTCCATGGTTTCGCTGCCAGATGATTCAAGCGTTGCATTCACCGGTAACCCGTATTCGTGGTTGGCAATGTCCAGGGTATATTGCCAGGATGTACTGCTGGGCTTCAACGCTGGCGCAAGATGGTTTTCTGTGAGATTACTGGTTTGAAGTAAATCGCTAGGGAAGCCGGACGTTCTAACCAGTTTATCGTAATGAAATACAAACACCGCGTGATCAGCTGATACCCACTTCGATGTGTTGTCTTCT
Source organism: Aestuariibacter sp. GS-14 (assembly GCF_006494365.1). Taxonomy (GTDB): domain Bacteria; phylum Pseudomonadota; class Gammaproteobacteria; order Enterobacterales; family Alteromonadaceae; genus Alteromonas; species Alteromonas mangrovi. The sequence continues at coordinate 11,905 of NZ_VHIP01000015.1, read as the reverse complement.
TTGAAAGCCAGCGCCAGAAAAACCGGATTTTTGTTGCCCAGCTCCAGCTGCAATAAATCGATGTTGCTTTGTTGAATGTCAGCCAGACTCTTTTCCGGACCGGAGCGAAATGCCAGTCGCAATGAATCCAGATATAAGCGATGCGTTGAGGAACAACTTGCAAGAAATGTGGCAACCAGGCCGATACACACCAGGCTGCGAAATAATCTAACGGTCATGCTGCAAATTAAGCCTTAGAATAAACAGGTTCCATAGTACACAATAAAAAAGCCGCCCAGAAGGCGGCTTTTTCAAAACCTTTTACGCTTACTGTTCGCCAGGTGCGTAGATATAGGTAACTGTTACAGGCACAGTGATTGTTTGCGTACCAGATACGGTAACTGTGTTTGTTACGGTGGTACCGATACAAACGCCATCAACCAACTCGTCGTCGCCGTTACAATCGCCGTCACCATCTCCGTCGCCGTCACCATCGCCGTCGCCATCTCCATCACCGTCGCCGTCGCCGTCGCCGATGATTGTAGATTTGCCTTTGTTGTTTGCGATGATTGATGCAGCCAGAGAGGTTACAATTGCACCCGCTGCAATAGCAGCAGATACTACGCTACCACTCGCAGCACCAGCGGCACCCGTACCACCAGCACTTTCGTCCTGGGCATAAGTACCAGCTGACAGGATAGTAGACGCACCTATCAACGTAGCAAGTAATGTTTTCTTCATGATTAGTCCTTTCTTTGGATATCCGCCAGTAAGGCATATTAGTGCATTTAGCACAAGATGACTATAGGATAAGAAAAATTAATCAGTCATTAATTGTCCTTGCCCTGAGTCTGAAAACTATCCATGTTTCATGCCAAAAAGCTGTTTTACAATAAAATCTGGCTAAATTTTCTACAGCAATCCTTGCTGAGCCAGTGAGCTTACCTGATTGTCTGCCACAATAAAATGATCAAGTACCTGAATATCCACTAAATCCATGGCTTTTTTTACATCACGAGTGAGAGCAATGTCTGCCTGACTGGGAGTGGGGTTACCAGAAGGGTGATTATGTACCAGAATGACCGCGGCGGCGTTATCGGTCAGGGCCTGCTTTACCAGTTCTCTTGGGTACACCGCGGCCGCATTAATCGTACCGGTGAACATCTTTCGAAACGCCAGTAAATGGTGCTGGCTATTGAGCATCATTATGGCAAATACCTCCTGGTTCAGATCGCGCAACTGCGCGCGCAAAAAGAGCTTGGCGTCGTCGGCGCTGTGAAACATTGAACGCTCGTGTAATGGCTCTGCCAGCTGACGACGATTGACTTCCAGCGCCGCCTGAAACTCACAGTATTTAGTTTCGCCGATGCCATTTACCTTACACAAATGCGCTTTTGAGGCGGTCATTACACCCCGTAGCGATCCAAATGTCTGCAAAAGGCAACGGGCAATATCCAGTGCCGATAGCCCCTGATTGCCGCTGCGAATGAGAATTGCCAGCAATTCAATATCAGAAAGCTGTGCCACCCCTTGTGCCAATAACTTCTCCCGGGGCCGGGCTTGTTCAGGCAACTTCAGTAATGTCATGAATGGTCCCTGCCAGTTAAGAAGTCGATAGCTTAAACAGACAATAAATTGCTGCCTACTGCACTTATGCCGGGTTTTATGCACATTTTTGGCGCACACTCTGGCAAAGTGCACCATGCTGTTGATCTATCGCTACACAGAAAAGTGTGTGCGTGGTAGTCTTTCGGCGTTTATTCAGTCAGGTGAATATATATGTCGTTAGCAGGTAAAAATGTTGTATTGGGTGTTACCGGTGGGATTGCTGCTTACAAAACCCCGGATCTGGTAAGAAAACTCACTGCTCAGGGTGCAAAAGTCAGAGTGGTGTTAACCCAGTCAGCAACACACTTTGTGAGTGAACTGTCGTTACAGGCGGTATCCGGCAATCCGGTGAGTACGGATTTACTTGATCCAACAGCCGAAGCTGCAATGGGCCATATCGAGCTGGCTAAATGGGCAGACATCTTACTGATTGCCCCGGCCACCGCCAATACCATTGCTAAACTGGCAAATGGTATTGCCGACGACTTGCTCACTACACTGTTTCTTGCAACGACCGCGCAGGTTGTTATTGCCCCCGCAATGAACCAGCAAATGTGGAAAGCCATGCCAACTCAGGCCAATCTTAATCGCATTCAGCACTATGGCGCGTTATTGGTAGGACCCGCTGATGGGGAGCAGGCATGCGGCGATGTTGGGCCAGGGCGTATGCTGGAACCACAGGATATTGTTGAAAGCCTGATAACCTTTGTTAGCCGGGAGCAGCCCCTGACTGGGAAATCCATACTCATCACCGCAGGCCCAACGCGGGAAAGCCTGGATCCGGTGCGATTTATTTCAAACCACAGCTCTGGAAAAATGGGCTTTGCCATTGCCCGGCAAGCCCTTGCATTGGGCGCGCGGGTAACACTGGTTGCGGGTCCGGTTAATTTGGCAACGCCGCCTGGCGCCAACATCATTAATGTTGAAAGTGCTGAGCAAATGCTTGAAGCCGTGATGGCACATGTGTCTGCCCATGATATTTTTATTGCTACCGCTGCTGTTGCCGATTACAGGGCGTCGGATATTGCAGACAACAAAATAAAGAAGCAAGCCGATACGTTAACACTTACTTTTGTAAAAAACCCTGATATCCTAAAAACGGTTGCCGGATTGCCTAATCCTCCCTTTTGTGTAGGGTTTGCGGCAGAGAGCCAGAATGTTGAAGCTTATGCTCAAAAGAAACTGGCCGATAAAAAACTGGATATGATTGCTGCCAATGATATTACACGGGCAGGACTTGGCTTTAATAGTGACGCAAATGCGCTACAGGTATTTTGGAAAGACGGCAGCATTGAACTACCGCCGCAGCCAAAAACGGAATTGGCGTTGGCATTATTGAAGCTGATTAACGAACGATACCAATTAAAAAACAGTTAACTTTATATTGAACGCATTATTCGGTAAGCCAAAAGGCACGCCGACAATGGAGGAAGCACGCTCATTATGCCTGCCGCAAAAAAAACCAATCGCAGAGCACAAATTCTTCAGGCGTTAGCCGGGATGCTCGAGACCAATCCGGGTGAACGCATTACCACAGCCAAACTGGCAGAAAAAGTAGGCGTGTCAGAAGCGGCTCTTTATCGGCACTTTCCCAGCAAAGCCAGAATGTTTGAGGGCCTGATAGAATTTATTGAGGAAACCCTGTTTTCGCGTATCAACAAAATCATTAATGAAGAAAAAGACTCCGCGGCGCGTTGTCAGTTGATTCTGCATCTGATTTTGGGTTTTGCTGAGAAGAATCCGGGCATTACACGAATTTTAAATGGCGATGCACTATTGGGTGAGCAAGAGCGCTTGCGCTTGCGGATTGCCAAGCTGTTCGAACGTTTAGAAACACAACTCAAGCAAATTCTGCGCGAACGCCGTTTGCGTGAAGGTAAGCAGTTGTCTGCCGACGAAGCCTTAATTGCTAACACAATGATTTGCTTTACCGACGGCAGAATTAATCAGTTTATTCGCAGTGGTTTTCAGCGTAAACCTACCGAGCATTTCAACGAGCACTGGGCGTGCTTTAAGCAGTCTTTTTTCATTTAGTTTGATACAGCGGTGTGTTGCACCGCTGCTTGCATTTTTGAAAATTCGCACTACCTTTAGAACGTTTATTCTTTATTGAGCCGGGCGAGCGCATGCCACGACAGTCTTTGTATGATGTAGACACTATCATGGGTGAAGCCATTGATATTTTCCTTGAGCACAGCTATCACGGTGCAGTGATGGAAGAAATTATTGCGCGCACCGAGTTCAACCGCAGAGGGTTTTATCTGGAATTTGGCAGTAAGCAGCAATTCCTGTACGAAACCCTGAAGTTCTATCAGGAAAATAAGCTGGCGCCCATTGTTGCGCAGTTAGAAAACCATCACGGTATTGCCTCTGTTGAAGCCTTTTTTGACGCGTATATTTCCGCCATGTTTGGCCGCGGATGTTTATTGATCAATATGGTTACGGAATTGGGTCATGACGATGACACTATTCGATCGATGGGCCGCCATTACCTTGATCGCTTGCAGCTTGGGTTTATTGGCTGCCTGGAACAAGCTCAGCGCCAGGGAACTGTTAAAGCAGGGATTAACGTGGAGGCTATCGCACTTCAGCTTACCTGCTTTGTTCAGGGCTTTGCCATTAACAGTATTCTGGCCGAATCCAAAGAAGAACTGCACATAGCGACTCACGCGTTGATCAACCCGATTCTGGCGGCATAATCACATCGACCTCCTCTGGTACGCCGGTCAGAAATAGTTATAATTCGCTGCTGGCAGCCTGGCTGCCACGTTCAACATCCATTTCATCCACGTATATCTGTTGTGTAATTAGCGAGAAGTTATGACCGATAAGCAAATTTTGTATCGTATTCAATTTGTTAGTAACGGTGAACGTTATGAGCTGTACGTAAGGGAATTGTCTCAGGGCGGATTGTTTGGCTTTGTGGAAATTGGCGATTTTGTTTGGGACAACCACACTCAGTTAGTCCTTGACCCGTCTCATGAAAAACTCAAGAATGAGTTTGCTGACGTCACTCGTACCTATATTCCAATGCACAATGTGTTACGTATTGATACAGTAAAAAAACAAGGGACTGCCAAAATCACCCAACTATCTGATAAAGTAACTGCATTCCCCAGTCCAATTTATACACCGAAGAAAGACTGACAATATAAACACCAATAAAACAGGATTAAGAAACCGATGGTGATGTTTGCTTTTATAGCTGCGCTGATTTTGTTACTCATTTATTTTGTAATGCGCGTGCAGAATCTGCAAAGAGCGCTAGTGTTATCGCAATCCAATTTAAAAGCCAGTAATCGCCGCATCAATGACTCAACCAGCGGTATGGTTGTTCTGGCTAAACAAATTCAGCTTTTTTTGGTAGAACGTCTTGAATCGTCGCACAAACGCGGCCTGATTGAGACGGGTGCATTTGAAGTATTCCAATTCGTTTTTCACAATATCAGCACCATCGCTGTACTCTGTATGGACAAGGGCATGACTGTTGAAGAAGCGCTGAATTCTGTGTTACACGATTCCGACTTAACCATTGAAGCCGTGCGGGAAAAAGTAAAGCTGCAACCCAGTGAAATCCGAGTGGCCTGGAGTCAAAATACGCTGGAAGGTTTTATTATTGCCTGTAAAGGCATGAGCTTTCCCGTAACAAAAACGGAAGCAGCCAGCAATTAAGGATTTTACCCACAACTGAACACCATGAATGCCTCTTGCAGAGGCATTTTTTTGCGCTACAATACTGTATATAAATACAGTAAATTGAATTATGAAAAGCGCAATCCAATCTCTCACCAAACACCCGGATATCTATCTGGGAAACGCAAACTCATCTTCTCAGCAAGGGATTGAGCGGCTTCCGCTCGGCATAGAAACACTGGATAGTGCGCTTGCGGGAGGCATTCCCCGTGCTGGTTTGTCGCGCATTCGCTGTGGTGTAGGGAGTGGCGAATTACAGTTATTGCAAGCCATCTTCAACCCGCTTATTCATCAAGGAAAAAAAATACTCTGGATCTACGGGTACTATCGGATTAATCCGGTATGGCTTGCCAGGCAACAACTAATCGAACACAGTTGGCTGATCACCCCCTCTACCTCGCAACAAGCATTGTGGGCGTGCGAACAGTGTATTCGCAGTCAGGCCTGCAGTCTGATTGTGTATAGTTTCGATACGCTGGATGTCCGAGCTGCACGCCGGTTGCAGGTATTGAGCAAACAATATCAGTGTTTGGTACTGAATGTAGATTATACCCGGCATTCACTCGCTACCTTGCCGGTAAATATAGATTGCGAGTTGTATTTGCAGGGAGAGCAATGGTTTATTGACGTACACCGGGTAGTTGGCAGCTGGCCCAAAGCAGGCATCAGGCTTAGCAATCCCTTGCCTGCCAGCAATGAAGCTATTCAATCAGCCATGCTCCAAACAAGTACCCTGCATGAAACCAGTCTCACCGCCAGTTAGGCAGTACGCGATTATGCAATGGCTTTATGTTGACTTTCCCTTTTTGCAGCTCGATCACTTTATTCATGAGCTTGCTGAAGATAAGCACGCAGCGCTGGTTGTTTTCTGCCCTGTTAACAATGAGATATTACAAGTATCTGGCACAGCTGCCAGTGCAGGCATTCAACGAGGCATGGGCCTGGCTCAGGCAAGTGCTCTGCAAAGCAGCATTCAGCTTTTACCGTATTCATTTGAGTCTGAAAACCGGTTACTCACACTGTTAGCCAGTCAACTTTACCAGATCGCATCAGACATTGTGTTATTAGCGCCTCAGGGATTAGCCATTAAACTGGACCCTATCATTCATTATTACCAGTCTGTGGGAAATTTCGTGGCGTTGTTTCATCACACGCTTCAACAAACTGGATTGCGATATCACTTTGCCACTGGCCCAACTGTAGAAACCGCACAGGCGCTGGCAAAGGGTAAAGTAGATACAATATATGAAACAAACGCTCAGGCGATTTGCGCATTACAATCGGCCAGTTTGGCCGTAACTGCGCTGTCAGAAAAACACATCACCCAGTTTAACCGTATGGGGATCCGCAGCTTACATGCCGTATTTCAGATACCATTGGAAGAATTAGGCAAGCGTTTCGACAATACTTTAATTAGTTATGTGCTGGCACTGAAAGGAAACAAGCACACTCCACGGCCCGTTTTCCATCCCTCACAGCGATTTCAGTATCAGTGTGAATTGCCTTTTGAATTAGAAGACAGTACCAGGTTGCTCCGTTTTTTAACTCACCCCGTAGAGCAATGCTGTGCATTCCTTAAAAGCCATAACCTCACCACAGACTCACTCGTGTTAATGTTGCATTTGGCCGATTCTCCTCAGCAACAGATTAATATCCGTTCGGGTGCGCCCCTTCACAACGCTCAGGATTGGTTAAGCTTGCTCTCTTTAAAACTGGAGCAGATAGAACTCACTTCGCCTTTACGGGGGTTTCAGCTTTGCTGCGACAACACAGTTGTATTTCACGCCACTAGCGATCACCTGTTTGCCGAGCGATTTAGCAAGCATGCTGAGAATATGCTGATGGGCGCCTTACTGGCAAAACTGGGGCAGAATGCCGTTCAGCGCCCAAAGGTTCGCGCCGACCACCGCGCGGATCTTCAGGTACCCTTTTCGAAAGACAAAGAGGAAAACTCCAAGGCTGTTATTCCACAAGGTCAGCAACCCTGCTGGTTAATTTCACCTCCCCGGCCGTTAACTGATTCAACACGGATCATATACGGGCCAGAACGTTTACAAACGGGTTGGTGGGATAACTATCCTGTAAAGCGTGATTATTTTATTGCCACCAATGCGAAAGGTCAGCGACTTTGGGTATTCAGAGACCATGATTCTCAGTGGTTTGTACATGGATATTTTAGCTGACATGTTTTCCGAATTAGTTTGTCAGAGTAATTTTTCCTTTTTAGAGGGCGCCTCTCACCCGGAGGAGCTGGTAAATACCGCGTCATTTTATGGCTACGAGGCCATTGCCATTACCGACGAATGCTCTGTGGCTGGCGTGGTAAGAGCATGGCAGGAGATCAAATCCAGCAACTTACCGGTAAAACTTGTTGTTGGGAGCTTGTTTAACTTTTCCCCTGCTTTTCGGTTTGCATTGTTGTGCCCTAACAAACGAGCCTACAGCGAGTTGTGTCGCATCATCACCAATGCCCGACGCCGTTCGCCAAAAGGGCAATATTCGCTGGCCGAATGGGATATAAAATCAGTTCGCGACTGCTTTATTATCTGGCTTCCCACAGGAAGCGATCAGGATGAACATTGGGGTCAGTGGCTAGCAAAACATCATCTGGGTCGTTGTTGGATTGGTGCTTCCCGATTACTAGACGGCTCAGATTCTCTGCTCTTTGCTAACGTAACCAGGCTGAGTCAACAATTTCAGTTTCCGATAATTGCTACTCAGCAGGCGGTTTGCCATCATCCCGACAGGCAACCACTCCAACACGTTTTACACGCTATTCGAACGGGGAAAACCGTTGAAGAATTGGGCTTTGAGGCACTCAGAAATCACGAACGAAGTTTAAAACCGCTTACTTCTCTCACCCGTTTGTACCCCCGGGGATGGATTGCCGAAAGCTCAAGCCTGACAAAGCAATGCGTTTTCTCGCTCGGAGAACTGAAATATCAGTATCCCAGTGAGTTAGTACCTGAAGGGTTTAGCGCAACCACTTATCTTCGACATTGCGTTGAACAAGGCATTGTAAAGCGATTTCCTGAAGGGGTATCCAACAGTATTCGCGCCACCATCGAAAAGGAGCTCGCACTCATACATTCGGAGGGCTACGAGTACTTCTTCCTCACTATTTACGACATTGTTCAGTATGCACAGTCTCAGCAAATTTTGTATCAGGGAAGAGGCTCAGCGGCAAATTCTATTGTGTGCTATTGCCTGGAAATTACCGCCGTTGATCCCCGGCAAATTAACGTACTTTTTGAACGGTTTATTTCTAAAGAGCGCAATGAACCACCGGATATTGATGTGGATTTTGAACATGAACGCCGGGAGGAAATCATTCAGTACATTTATAAAAAATACGGCCGTGAGCGCACAGCCCTTGCCGCTACCGTGATTACATTCCGCTTTAAAAGTGCATTCAGGGAAGTGGGAAAGGTATTAGGATTTGAAGAAGCACAATTGAGTTTCTGGCTAAAACAAATCAACCTGCGCGACAGTACTGTTGGTTGGAAAGCGCAACTCGCGTCGTTAGGTCTTGATCGGAATAGTAAGGCCATTACCCATTTATTTAGCATTACAGAGTCGCTGCTGGGTTTCCCTCGACACCTTTCACAGCATGTGGGCGGATTCGTTATTTCCGCAGGACCTTTGTACGAACTGGTTCCGGTAGAGAATGCTGCAATGGCGGACCGCACTGTTATTCAATGGGACAAGGACGATTTGGAGTCGCTTGGCCTGCTTAAAGTCGATGTACTGGCATTAGGCATGCTTACTGCCATCAGGAAAATATTCGCGCTGATTGAACAACGTTACCAATTACCTGTTTCAATTCCTTTTGTGTCGAAGTACGGTGATGATCCTCAAGTCTTTGACGCTATTTGTAAAGCCGACACGGTTGGCATATTTCAAATTGAGTCACGGGCCCAGATGTCGATGCTTCCTCGGTTGAAGCCCCGCTGCTATTATGATCTTGTGGTACAAATTGCCATCGTTCGTCCTGGCCCAATCCAAGGAGACATGGTTCACCCGTATTTACAACGTCGTCATGGCGATATGCCGGTTACTTACCCCTCTGAAGAAGTTAAATCAGTGTTGAGCAGAACCATGGGCGTGCCAATTTTTCAGGAGCAGGTTATTCAACTGGCGATGGTTGCTGCTGGTTTTACGGGTGGGGAAGCAGATCAATTGCGCCGCGCTATGGCTAGCTGGAAAAAAACGGGTAAATTATATCAATTTAAATCCAAGCTCATTGATGGAATGACAGAGCGAGGTTATACAGCCGCATTTGCACAACAGCTGTTCGACCAGATTTGTGGGTTCGGTGAATATGGCTTTCCTGAATCGCATTCAGCCTCATTTGCAGTACTTGCTTATGTTTCATCGTGGTTAAAGTTTTATTTTCCAGCTGAGTTTTATACCGGCTTACTCAACAGTTGGCCAATGGGCTTCTATTCCCCTGCGCAATTAGTAAAAGATGCACAGGCTCATGGAATTACAGTTTTACCGGTATGTATTAATCACAGCCAATATGATCATTCGCTTACGAAGGCTGGGGAACTTAGATTAGGGTTGCGACAAGTAAAAGGGCTTAGCGAAACAGCTGCAAAACATATTGCTAATACACGGCCGCCAACGGGTTTCATCAATTTAAGTCAGCTGCACAATTGCGGTCTAAGCCAAACAGATATTGCCGCCCTTGCAAGTGCAAACGCCCTTTCGACGATTTCTGCACATAGGTACGATGCCAGATGGAAAGTGGCCGATACTCAACAGTCACTTCCTTTATTTACCACGGCCGAAACTCATTCATACTCGCTTGCAGCCCCGTCGGTAGCAGAAGATATGATTGAAGACTACGCGTCATTACAACTGTCTATTGATAAACATCCCATTGCGCTGCTAGCAGAGGCTGGAAAATTGTCACGTATTACCTTTGCCCGGGATTTGATAAACATTGGGCACAAGAAACCTGTAAGGGTAGTAGGCAATGTGATTGGCAGGCAAGCACCTGCTACAGCTGGCGGTGTAACCTTTGTTACTATCGAGGATCATACGGGCAATATTAATGTAATTGTTTGGCAAAACTCTGCAAGAGCGCAAAAAGCGACTTTTTTAACAGCACGCATTCTGGAAATTCACGGCATTCTTGAGAGGTCGAAAGAGGGTGTGTGCCATGTTATCGCTGGTAAGCTGGTTAACAGAAATGACCTGTTTGATGAGCTCATGATCAAGTCCAGGGATTTTCATTAGACCAAAATGTTGTTTGTTCTCCTATTTCAGAAACACTGTTCTTTTACCCATTACTAAAGTGAATAGGCATTATACAATCTAACACTTGTATTCTTTGGCATACTTGCTAAGTTTGAAGGTATCAAACTGAGGTTGTTTTGTATGCGTTCATTGCGTTCCATTCTGTTTGTACTCATTTCTCTTATACCTTTGCATGTATTTGCAGAGACCTATGTAGTTGCCTCACAGAATATCCCTTACTTCCCACACTATGAATTTGGCGCAGATGCTGACAAAGGTTTTGCCTGGGCACTACTCGAAGCATATTCAGAGCACACAGGTGTTAAGTTTGAATATGTTGCAATGCCCGTTTTGCGCCTCCAGGTTGAAATGGAAAAGGGCAATGTAGATCTTGTTTATCCTGACCACCCTACATGGACGAATCCGGTAAACGACAATGCCACCAAGTATTACAGTGCACCATTAACAGATAGCCTGGTTGGAACATTTGTTAAACAAGAGCGTTATGGGCAGGGCATTAGCCGAATTCGTAAATTGGCCATTGTTCTGGGGTTCTCTCCGTTGTATTGGCAAGATCGAATCGACAACGGCAAAACCACACTAATATCGGTAACAGACAACAAAGCAGCACTGTATCTTGCACAACTCGATCGTGCTGATGCAGTTGATATGGATTACTTTGTCGCAAACTACTTAATGAACACTATGGACGATATAGACCGTTTCATTTTAGACCCGGATTTGCCCGTGACTACGGTAGAATTTTGCTTGTCTACTCTCAACAACCCCGAACTTGTAGCGGATATAAGTAAGTATATTAATGAGCATCCGAAAGTGATTTCAAATCTGAAGAAACAGTATGGATTAAGCAATCCCCTTACCGTATTAAATGAACTTAAAACTGGCTTAGCACAATAGCAGGATTCAACTACACCTCGTCGATTCTGACACACTTCCACATCATCTAATTTCGATTCATTTCAACGTACGGTAATCTCGGCGTTGTGTCGGCATCTACTCAAACATGTTGTTTGGCTTCAATATTAAGTTTGGCTGAGGTCCCGGACAAGTGCTACGCACTTTCCGGGAAGACGGGTGTGTTTACTGATACATCTTTCATCCCGGCCTCGATCCGGGATCTACTCAAACAGGTTGATTGGCTTCAACATGTGGATTGGCTGAGATCCCGGACAAGTGCTGCGCACTTTCCGGGAAGACAGGTGTGAGGTTTTGCACTTTGCGTGAAGACGATTCTTTTGCTTTGCACTTTTCGGGAAGCCCGTTGACTGGCAGAAACAAAAAAGGCCCACTCAATCGAGTGGGCCTTTCTTTTAATTGGGAGCCCCGTAGCCGGCGCGGGCGGTGTTCTACTGTTACATGG
>NZ_VHIP01000014.1 GCF_006494365.1 Aestuariibacter sp. GS-14 | reverse complement strand
ACCGCTTCACATAAGGCTTTCGCTTTATGCCGGGAAGTTGCTTTTCGGCGTTCCCCGTTGAAGTGGGGCGCATTTTAGAGATTTATAATTAAAGGTCAACACCCATACCTAAAATTTCTTGTATTTTTTTGTTCGAATGGATACTTTGTAATCAATACGACAAATTTGTAAGTTTTTTTTGAACTTTTCATGCCTTAGCTGCTCAAATTTTAGCTAAGTGTTAAGTTAAAAACCTAAAATGCTATAAACCTAAGAAGAAGTAGGGTTTGATCATGAAACGTAGTTGCGGCTGTATCCTGGGCTCTCTATTAATGTTAGCCAGCCATACTGTAATGGCGATAGAAAATAACACAGTAGTAGAAATAGAAAATAAAGTATTGCAGGATTTTATTAAGCGCCAGGTTAATCAAAGCATGTCTGTTGGTCGTGCTGTGCGCTCTATAACCAGCAACTATCCCCAGGAAGCGGAAACAATTGTATCTGTTGCACTGGACATGTATCCAAACGATTATCGCGAAATTATCCACGCCGCTATTTCGGCGCAGCCTACTGCCACCTCCAAAATTGTACAGATCGCAATAAATAAAGAAGTCACCACCTGCCCTAATATAGTACAACTCGCTATAGAGGCCGATCCTAGTTACGTAGATTTCGTGGTTGGCGCAGCTGCTGATTCCAGCCCGGAAGAATTAAAAGACATAGTTCGTGTTGCCGTGCTTACCGAACCTGATTCGGCTGATACGATTGTGCAAACCCTTACGGAAGAACATCCCAATGAGCTGGTAGACATTTTAGCATCGGCCATCCAGGCCGTACCGGTGGTTGGTGAATATGTAGTGAATGCATTGCTCGCCATTTTCCCTGAAAGAGCAGAAGCGGTTGTAACCACTGCAGTAAGGGAATCGGCTGGCCAGCGCGAGCAGGTTCGTAGGATTTTAGAAACTGCTCAGCAAGCTGGCGTAGAAAGTGAAAAGTTAAAAGAATATGCCTTAAATGGCGGCGCACATGAAGATGACGTAAAGGAAACCGTTAAGCCTTAGCGGATTTGCGGGCTTCCTCGCGCCTTTCTTTTTCGTCTTTAATTGCAAAGTTTTCATGCCGCAACGTTAAATTAGGATTGTAAGCCGGGTCATGTTCAATTATGTGGCCCCACTGCTCCTTCAGATAAGCCAGCTCACGATTAAACCGTGCCATTTTTTCTTTACTTACATCAAGTCCTCTGGACACTGACTCATGATGGTAAAGCTCAGCTTCTGCGCAATATAAATTCCGTACTCCAAGCTCCCTCACTTTCAAACAGAAGTCGACGTCATTGAATGCTACGGTAAGGTCTTTCTCGTTTAAGCCGTTTACGTCTTCGTAGTGTGTTCTTTTTACTAATAAGCAAGCGGCCGTGACTGCAGAAAAGTTATTGGTGGCAATCAAGCGATTTAGGTATCCGGGATGGTAACGGGGAAAATACTTATGTGCGTGACCTGCGCCACCGCCATAGCCCATTACTACACCTGCGTGTTGCACGCGCCCATCCGAATAAAGCAGTTTGGCACCTACGCAGCCTATGTCTTCGCGCATGACATGGCCTACCATGAAGTCAAGCCAAGTGGGAGTAATCACCTCAATGTCATTGTTGACCAGCCCAATCACCTCACCTTTGCACTGCTTTACGGCAAAGTTGTTGATTGCCGAGTAGTTAAAAGGCTGTGGGTATTTCAGCAGTGTAATTTTGGGGTGTTGGTTAAGCTCATCAAAATAGTCGAGACTTGCCTGCTCGTCTGAGTTGTTGTCTACAAGAATAATCTCGTAGTTATTATAAGTTGTTTTGGTGAGGATAGACTCAATACAGTCCTTCACCAAGGCTTTAGCGTTTTTGGTTGGAATGATGAGTGATACCAAAGGCTGTTTGGTTAGGGGCCATTGAATGGCCAGTGTTTCGGTATCTTTATTTCTCTTGCTAACAGCATCGTACTTTTCATTTAAGTACTTTGAAGTCTCTTTAGATTCAAGTGCTGAGCGTGTCTTATTGTTCGTATGGTGTACTAATGAAAGTGCTATATGGCTGATTGGTAACTCAGATTGTTCATTAGCTAGTACATTGATTAAAGATGCAATAGTAGAGGCTTTGCCAAGCGACCGTATCAGTAAACTGCGCAACTTTTCTATATTTAAAACAATGCCCGTAGCTATATAATGACTACTCATTTGAAGGTAGGGATTCCAGTCAGGCAATAATCTGGCATCTTCTCTTTCTCCGGAGAGATTTACAAAGTCAGTATCGACATATAACAAACCCTGATTATCTACTCTGCTGCATACGTCGAAAAAGCGATGATGCAGCGTATCGCCGGAGTTGATAAAAACAACCTGAGTTAGCCCTTTTCTAACATCCCAATGTTGGAAACTGTTATAGACACTCACATTGAATACTGAAGCACAAACATCGCTGATAGTTTTTTCTGAAATTACCTCACCGATTATCGTAATATCAGAAACGTAGTCTTTATGAATCAACAGACTTTTAAGTGTCGTAACAATATTTGAATGTTTGTAGGCGCGTATTACAACGTGAAAATGTTGATTTACCACAGGCTGTTCTGAAACGAACTGTTCAATAAAAATGGCTTGATAGGAAAGCGTATGCGAGTAGAGTTCCTGTAGTTTCTTTTTGCTAGGAAATCCATAAAACAGGCCCGACTTTTGTAAAGAGTGACTATAAAAAGAAGTAAGTGCAGCATTTCGTTTAGCCAAGTCTCTCAGAGGCTTAGGGATCATTCCTATACCAAATTTGAGAGTCATCATGGAATATCGTCTTAATGACATTGCAGCTTACCTACTACTTTTTTCTAAATATGTACCAACAATCGCATACTCTTTCTCCAAGTATGATTCCAATTGTCTGATTTCTGGAGGTAATTCAATTCCGTCATCCAAAGCATTGCTATGTATAACATCTAATTGAATATTCAACATTTCTGATAGCCTGGTTAAATCTTCTTCCATGGTATGTATTGAGCCAACGAAATCAAACTTTTCAATGCCAACCTCTCGGAAGTATTGTGAATACGTGAATAGAGGAGAGTTTAGTTCGCTATCAAGCAACCATGCTCTGAATAACTCAGACTTGTCAGTAATTCCCTTGTCGATGTATCGGAATTTTAGTCTGCTATATAACTGATCATTTTCTTTTATCTCAAGTAAACGACCTAACAATAACCATGCTCGTTCGATTGGGTCTCGAATCCAAACTACACGTTTCGCATTCGGAAAAAACTGCTGATGGTTTCTATGGGTTCGAAAATGCCCATGAATCGCTTTTACATTTGCGGGTAGCCAGATGCTATTGCCTCTAGAGAGTTCAGCGGTACCACTTCCTTTGTTGATACAATAGACTGCGTCGGTGTCGTACGCCTGCTCTAACAACTTCCGCATTGATGGACCAGCCGTTTTTGGTATGTGATGTGATATCCACTCTACTTTTTGATGCACAGGAAGTGAACCTGTAGCATTGTTAAACTCACGCTGATTTAATGCCGAACGTACGCTAAGTTTTTTCATTCCATTTCTACGAAAGGAGGCAAACGCCTTCACGTTCAAGGTGTTTAAAACAGCTTTAATTGATGACCTATTCTCGGACAAGCCAGAAACGAAAGCTTTTAAACTGCGAGAAGCAGGAATAGCCTTACGTATAATGTCGAAGTACACCTGTTCTGCCGGGCTATTTGGAGTAACCTGAGTAATAAAACGGCGCAACAGTTCGGCTGCGCTGGGGCGCGTTTCGAGCCAGTCTTGAATCACCGGCTCAAATATCTCGGGAGTAAGCTGTTGAGTTATGTAACGCTTTTGCGGCTTTTCACGCTGCAATCTTATAAAGTGTTCGCTTTGTGACAAGCCCACTTCATCAGAGAATTCTTTCGTTACTGCAAGGTAATGCTCTTTAATCAACTCGAATTTTTCAGGCGGTATAAGGGAAAACTTGCTTGTGCCTTTTGTATAGCCCTGTAGGAATTTATCTAATGGGGAATCAATTAGTTGAAATTGGTAGCCGTTAAACCATCGTTTTACTTCCAACGCTTCAAAACAATACGAAGTGTTAACGGTTTTCGGGGTTATCATTACATCAACATCAAGTCCCAACTTAGCTAAAAACGTTTTAGTAAGGTCGCCATCTACAAAAAATGATTTTTCA
This sequence comes from Aestuariibacter sp. GS-14, assembly GCF_006494365.1. Classification (GTDB taxonomy): domain Bacteria; phylum Pseudomonadota; class Gammaproteobacteria; order Enterobacterales; family Alteromonadaceae; genus Alteromonas; species Alteromonas mangrovi. The sequence goes on along the minus strand of NZ_VHIP01000014.1, from coordinate 122,628 downwards.
AAAGGTAACAATTCAAAGCGGTTTTTACCAATGCGCTTCACAGCATCCGCAACAATATCGAAAATAGGCGCTCTGGGATGAGTACCGACTGAAAATGGTTGTGGATTAGCGTTACGTTTAACACCTTGGTTATAAGTTGACTCAAGCGTGTCGAGTGGAAATCTAACAAATCCCAAAAAAGATGCATCTGGGATTGCTTCGGCAATAACAGAAAGTTGCCGCATAAAAAACTCCGACGAAAAAAGCAGTGTATGTGCCTTTTTCTGTTCGGCTCTTGCAACCTCTTTCAGAAACTTAGTATGCGAAAAAAGAAATCCATTTCCGCACGTGTCAAACAATGACTCTAAATTTCCTGAACTCACTCCATTTTCATCAACTTTATGCCCTGGATAATAAACCCCACGTTCACCTAATAATTGCGCATTATTAACCAGCCAGTGCTGTATTGTTGAAGTACCTGTTTTGGGTGGGCCAAAATGAATAACAATTTTCATGAAAAAGTGACTGTCTGTCCGTTCATATACTGTCTTAAACAAAAATGCGCCAGAGTCGGCGCAATAAAACAACTGGATAGTATCACTATCACATGGTTGAGTATAATCGTTCGCTTAAAACGGTTCTTTGGCAGATGTTAACAATATGCATATCAAGTAACCGGCCTCACACTCGAAGTCAGACTCCGAATGCAGGCACAATTACAATTATTAAAAACCTTAGCGAAGCTGCGACAGCGGCATTAATCTGAGCCCTAAACAGCACCTAACCTTTCACCCTGATAACTGCCGTCTAACACCGCTTTCCACCAGGCTTCATTGTTCAGATACCATTCCACAGTTTTCTTAATGCCCGATTCGAAGGTTTCCTGTGGTACCCAGCCCAATTCTCTTTTAATTTTGCTGGCGTCAATGGCATAGCGCATGTCGTGGCCCGGGCGGTCAGCTACGCTGGTGATTTGGTCGCGGTAGCTGCCTTGTGCTTTGGGTTTGACTGTATCGAGGATGTCACAAATGGTGTGTACCACATCGATGTTTTGCTTTTCGTTATGACCACCAATGTTGTAGGTTTCGCCAATGGCACCGGTGGTAGCCACTACCACTAATGCGCGGGCGTGGTCTTCTACATACAGCCAATCACGGATTTGATTGCCTTTGCCGTACACCGGTAACGGCTTACCTGCTAACGCATTGAGTATCATCAGCGGAATCAGCTTTTCCGGGAAGTGATACGGGCCATAGTTGTTTGAGCAGTTGGTGACGACCGTAGGCAGTTTAAACGTGCGCAACCAGGCGCGAACCAAATGGTCGGATGCCGCCTTGGACGCAGAATATGGCGAGCTTGGCTCATACGACGTTTCTTCTGTGAACAAAGGCAGCGCTGTACCGGCTTCCACTTCATCCGGATGCGGTAAATCGCCGTACACTTCGTCGGTGGAAATATGGTGGAATTTGAATCCGGCTTTTTTATCATCGCTTAACGTGGCGTAGTAGCTACGCGCTTGCTCTAACAGCGTGTAAGTACCTACTACGTTGGTGTGAATAAACTCGCCCGGGCCATCGATGGAACGGTCTACGTGACTCTCTGCTGCCAGGTGCATAATGATGTCAGGCTGGTAGGTGTCCAGAACGCGTTTCACTTCCGGGCCATCGCAGATATCCACTTGTTCGAAGTGATAACGCTCACTTTGGTCGATTTCTTTAAGCGACTCTAAATTACCCGCGTAGGTGAGCTTGTCGAGATTGACTACCGAGTGCTCGGTGTCGTTAATTAAGTGACGTACCACAGCGGAGCCAATGAAGCCTGCGCCGCCGGTAACAATAATGGTTTTTGCTGTCATGTTATTTATTTCTCTTGCTATTACACCAGCTCATCCATCATGGCGCTGAGCTGTTCGCGCCAGTGTGTAAGAGGGGTTGTATACGTTTCGCGTGTGAGGGTTTTGTCTAACACGCTGTAATGGGGGCGTTTAGCCGGTGTAGGGTACGCACTGCTGGGAATAGGATTTATTGGCACGGCCTGACTTAGCAGCCCTTTTTCTAGTCCCAATTGCTGAATGGCAACAGCAAAGTCATACCAACTGCACACGCCTTCGTCAGACCAATGAAAAACACCGGCATGTTGTTGTGTGGCGGCTTCAATACAGGCTTGCGCTAGCCCCTTCGCCCAGGTTGGGCTGCCAATCTGGTCGTCAATCACACCCAGTTGCGGCTTTTCAGCCATCAATCGCAGCATGGTTTTTACAAAGTTATTGCCGTGCGCCGAATACACCCAGGAGGTGCGAATAATGGCGCTTTGTGCAGGCAGAATGGCTTTTACTTCTGCTTCCCCAGCGGCTTTGGTTTTACCGTACATGCCTTGCGGCGCAATGGTATCGTTTACCGTGTAAGGCGAGCCCTTTTCACCGTTGAATACGTAGTCGGTGGATACGTGCACAAAAAACGCGTTGTTGGCTTTGCAATACGAGGCCAGATTGGCCACGGCGGTTTGATTCAACAAATACGCATTGGCTTCATCGCTTTCGGCTTTATCCACCGCGGTATACGCAGACGCATTAATGACCGCGGCAGGCGCTAGCTTATCCAGTGTATTAGCAATACTGGCTACCGACGTGATATCCATATCTTCACGCCCTAAACAAACAGCATCTGGCACCCGCCGCGCGATTTCCCAGGCTAACTGACCACTTTTTCCAATCACTACCAGTTGCGACATCAGTATTCCTTTAACAAACGGGCTTAAAATGTTGGGGCGTCGACAAACGCAGTGCCGTTGGCATCTTTGCCCGACAACGACGGCGCTTCGCCATTCACCAGCGGCCACTCAATACCAATGGTAGGGTCATTGTACCTAACCGACACCTCCGACTCCGGATGGTAATAATCGGTACACTTGTACACAAACTCAGCCGATTCACTGGTAACATAAAAGCCATGAGCAAACCCGGCAGGCACCCATAACTGGCGTTTGTTCTCAGCCGACAGATATACGCCAACCCATTTACCAAACGTGGCTGAATCTTTGCGCATGTCTACGGCAACATCAAACACTTCGCCCGACACTACGCGTACTAACTTACCCTGCGTTTGCTTAAGCTGATAGTGCAATCCACGCAGAATACCCTGCTTGGATTTAGAATGATTGTCTTGCACAAAATCCACGTCGGCGCATTCAGCCTTAAACCAATCGGTGCGAAAGGTTTCCATAAAAAAGCCACGTTCGTCACCAAACACACGTGGCTCAATAATTTTGACATCAGGGATGTCGGTTTTAATTACTTGCATTGTTTATTCTTTTACCTCTTGGAATCCCGGGCATCGACCTAAGCCATCATATCGGAAATGGCGTCTTTTCCCTCTTCCCGAAATTATGCCTATCCCGGAATCCTGGAATCCTGGAATCCTGGAATTAAATCTATCCCGTCATCCCGGAAATTGCGCAGCAATTATCCGGACCTCTCAAATCTCAATTCGTCGCAATATTACCAGCCTGTCATTGAGATCCCCGCCTTCGCGGGGATGACGAAATCTATAGTGCCCATTATAACCGTGTTATAAGAGTTCCCGTCATAGGGATTTACTTCTACCCTGACATCCCGGTAATTACACATCCCGTCTTCCCGGAAATTGCGCAGCAATTATCCGGGACCTCTCAAATCTCAATTCGCCGCAATATTACCAGACCGCATAGAGATCCCCGCCTTCGCGGGGATGACGAAATCTAAAGGGCCCATTATAACTGGAGTTATACGAGTTCCCCGTCGTCGAGAACTACATCTATCGCATCATCCTAATAATGAGGTATAAACTCGTCACTTAACCCGGTCGTGAATCACTTTTAACAGGTAATCGCCGTAGCCACTCTTTTTAAGCGGAGCGGCCAGTTTTTCTAACTGCTCGGCGTCGATGTACCCCATGCGATAAGCCACTTCTTCGGGGCAACATATCTTCAGGCCCTGGCGCTTTTCAATAGCTGCCACAAAGTTTGCTGCATCCAACAAACTATCCAGCGTGCCAGTATCCAGCCAGGCTGAGCCACGACCCATTAGCTCTACTTTAAGCGAGCCATCTTGCAGGTACATGTTGTTCAGGTCGGTGATTTCCAATTCACCGCGAGGTGAAGGTTTAACTTCTTTAGCAAAGTCCACCACGCGATTGTCGTAGTAATACAACCCTGTAACTGCATAATTAGATTTAGGCTTAGCTGGCTTTTCTTCGATTGAAAGGGCGTTCCAGTCGTTGTCGAAATCAACCACGCCGTAACGCTCGGGGTCATTCACGTGGTATCCGAATACCGTTGCACCGTGAGTTTGACCATACGCATTTTTCAAAGAAAGGCGCAGGTCATGACCGTAATAGATATTGTCACCTAAAACTAATGAACAACTATTATTTCCGATAAATTGCTCACCGATTAAGAAAGCCTGAGCAAGACCATCCGGAGAAGGCTGAACTGCATATTGAAGGTTCAAACCCCAAGCTTTGCCATCACCCAGCAAATCTACAAATCTGCTTTGTTCTTCCGGCGTGGTAATGATGAGAATATCGCGAATACCCGACATCATTAATGTAGATAACGGGTAATATATCATGGGCTTATCGTAAACAGGCATAAGTTGCTTACTTACGACTTTCGTTAACGGGTGCAAGCGCGTGCCTGAACCGCCAGCGAGGATTATTCCTTTTCTCATTTCATTTCCCAGTTACAGCTTTTACAAAAATATAGGAACTCAACAAGGCTCCGCTGCGACTAGTATAAATGGATTTAAGGTCAAAGATAAAGGACGAAGACTAAACAGTAATGAGCTTTTGACTATTCAAACAAATTTGCTAATTTGGTTGAAAACACACGATGGGAATAATTTTTGAAGCGACAATATTATTTTATATCTGGCCTTCCTCGTTCCGGGTCCACTCTTACAGCAGCAATTTTGAAACAAAATCCACGATTTCACGCATCAATGAGTGGTCCAATCGCAGGGTTATTTGAGGGAATGATCTCACAAGTATCAGCTGGTACAGAGATGGCTAGCATGGTTACCGCCGAACAACGAAAACGGTTGCTACAAGGCCTATTTGAAAGTTACTACTCTGAAAATAAAGAAGAACTAATATTTGATACGAATAGAAGCTGGACGGCCAAATTGCCCGCACTGTTGTCGGTATTCCCCTACACTAAGGTAATCTGCCTGGTGCGAGATGTTGCATGGATCATGGACTCGATGGAACGCCAGTTTAGAAATAATCCTTTTGAAAACACCCGTATCTTCGCTAATGCCCAACAACGTGCAACGGTTTATTCAAGGGTTGAAGCAATGGCAAACGCTAATGGTTTGGTCGGGTATGCATGGCATGCACTCAGGGAAGCTTGCTATTCAGATTACGCGGATAGACTAATGCTAGTAGACTATGATTTATTGGTAGCCAGACCGGAAGAAGTGTTCAGGCTTATTTATTCTTTTTTAGAAGAGGATTACTTCGAACACAATTTCAGTGATGTCAGTTACGATGCGCCAGCATTTGACGCCAATTTGGGTATGGACGGACTTCATCGGGTACACAAAACTGTAACTGTTCGCAAAAGAAAAACAATTCTACCGCCAGATATCTTTAAGGAGCACAGTAGTAAATCGTTTTGGCGCTCTATGAAAAATTCCGCTGCCAGAATTATTGAGCCTGATTCAAACTAATCTAATATTCATAACACATTAATGAATTGAAAAATGAGGAAGACGAAATGGCTACACAAGAGACGTTTACATTTTTAACATTGTTAGGCACTGACTACCAAACTGACACAAGTAGCTTTTCCGGGAGCTACACCGTATCTGATAACAGTGACGGTTCAACAGATGGTAGCACCACTGTAGGAAGTAGCCTTACACTTTTCTCTTTCAGCTATACATTTCGAGGAACAACGCCCAATGGAATAATCATTGAAAGCGGAGGCAATAAATATTTACTCTCGAATACGTCATATACGTCAGGCACGACTTTAAGCGTGAATACCAGCGAAACATACGTCTATTGTTTTTTAGAAGGGACACAGATAAGCACTCCACAGGGTAAAGCTGCTATAGAAACACTAAAAATTGGGGATGCAGTTGTTACGTCTACTGGCAAGGTAAGTAAAATCAGATGGATGGGCTACCAAACTATTCATAGAGGGTTTAAAGCATCGGCTCAGCACGAGCCTGTATGTATCTCAGCCCATACTTTTGGCACTAACAAACCGAACCAGGACCTTTACTTAACGGGTTCGCACGCATTACTCATCGACAATGTACTTATAAATGCCAGTGCATTATGTAATGACACCAGTATCAGATATATACCTATGAGTGAAATGCCTGAAAGCTTCACCTATTGGCATATTGAGACTGATGAACATGAAGCCATCATTGCCAATGGTCTCGCAGCCGAAACTTTTGTTGATGCACCAGACCGGCGCTCTTTCGATAATTATCAGGAGTACGTAGATTTTTATGGCGTGGAACGGATTATTCCCGAGATGAATGTCCCACGAATAACTGATTCTTTACTTTTGCCAGACGCGTTAAAAACGCAACTGGGGATAACGACTACTTCTACTGACTGGGCGGCGTTAGTAGCGAACAGTAATAACCCGCTAACGCTGAAATAAAGCCTTGGTGAGAATTATTAAATGCTAGTGCTCTGTTAATCAAGATAGAGCACTGCTTTGCCTTATAAAACCTCTGATTTGCATTCGCCCTCCTATAACCTAGTATTAAACCATAAACGCCTTTGCTAACTATAAAGCAGTATCGTTTATACGAATTTTTGTTTTGGCTTCATAAAATTGCGGGCACTATGGAATTTGAATCGTTTATCAGTGAATTGGATAATTTGTTAGAAAATGCACAGTTTACCCAGATTATAGAAAGAGTTAGTGAAACAAATGAAGAGTGGAAAGATGACGCCACAGTCCGGCTGAAACAGGCAGATGCACTAACACAACTCAACAGATTGCCTGAGGCGTTAAATATTTATCAACAACTTATATCACAAAATCCCAATCTCTCATGGGCCTATATTGGACTTGGAAAGCTATATAACCGACAAAAAGAAAATGAGTTATCTATAAACACTTTAAACGAAGGCCTGGCATCATGCGAAGACAAGGAACAACTCCTCTTAGTGAAGGCTAGTTTGCTCAACGAGCAAGATAATCCTCAACAAGCACTCGTTATTCTAAATGAACTTTCAGCGCTATTACCTAACGACCGCTGGGTCTTGCTGGCGAAGCTAGATTCGTTAAATCAATTAAAACTTTATGATCAGGCGGTTGAATTTGCAGCATCACTCCATGAAAAGTTACCTTTCGACGATGTTTTGTTGTATCGCCATGCTCTTGCACTAATCAACAGTAAAGTGAAACAAGCCTCCCGGGAAGCTTGTATTCAATTATTATTATACGCAAACAAAACAAACAAATTAGAAACGGCTTGTGCAATTAATATCTTGCAACTCAATACAAAATATCTAACAGCTAAAGAACTGCTAAATACAATTCGCATTTTCAAAAATAAAGTTGCAAAAGTTAAGCAGGAAGTATTTGTAATTCAAGCTTATGATCTGATATTTGGTGCAAACTATGCACTACAATACTTACTTAAATTACCCACACATCAAATTATTTCACTACTACCCTCTTGTTTTGACATATTCACTTCAGCAGGACAATTGCCACTGTATAGGCATTTGTTAACTTCAGCACTAGGAGTGGGAGAAACCGCTCACCATTTAAATATGTTATTAACTGCTCATTTTCGACAAGGCATGTTTATACAGGCCCGAAAGTTGGCAACGCACTACCCGGAATTGTTTGCTCAACTAGACCCTATGCGCCAAGCAAATTTCGACATAGATTATGCTGAATGCAATTATCGAGAAGTTTTACAAAAAGCTGAAGGCTTATTGGAACAGCAGTTAATACACAAACTGCCAGATGTGGTTTACCAAAGCTATACAGAATGTACCAATTTAGATGGTTTGAAGTTAGAACAAATTCAAAAGGTCATGTCATCAGAGCTTGTATCAGGTAATCGTACGTCATTGAATGTGAAAATATGTAAAGCTGCGCTTGCTCCAGATAACTTTCAGGAAAAATCGAAATTTGGTAAATGTATAGATACTGTAAGTATTTACTATCAATCATTAGATACCCAACAAAATATAAATACAGAAAGTCCTAATTCTATACCGTTAAAAGTAGTGCAATTTTGGAATACGAAAATCAAACCCAGACAAATCAACCTGAATATGCAAACCTGGAGTACAGCCCCCGGTTTTGCTTATGATTGTTTCAGCACAAGTTCAGCAAATGCCTTTTTTAAAGGATACATAGACAACTTTGCAGCGACAATGAATAAATGTGCTTTACCTGCAGAGCAATCAGATTATTTCAGGTTGTGTTACCTTTGGGAACATGGCGGTATTTATGCAGATGCAGATGATATTCTTGTGGGCGATTTATTCTCGCTATTAGATACAGATAAAAACCTAATCTTAATGAAAGAGCCTTATGGAGTAGGCAACAACTTTATCGCAGTAGCCCCCAAACACCCTGTAATAGGCGCAGCGTTAGAACGCGCTAAGTATGCATTGAATAACAGATTACAAGTAATGACCTGGTTTAAAACCGGGCCAGGATTATTAATTTCGAGCCTGGCCGAATATATTGAATGGTGCACTGAGCACCAACAAGTTCCCGATGTGCACATCTGGAAGCCGGAGGAGTTCAGAAAAGAGGTAACAACGCACTGTAATTATCCAGGGAAACAGCATTTGGGTTGGGTTAATTTTATGCAGTTGTAACTTTTGTTACGTCAATTTAGTTATAAAAACTAGCTATCGAAGTATCTTATCGGTTGCTATTAGTGAAGAATTCGTCAAGTTGAGCTTTTAATTCCAAAGAAATATCCCGAAATTTTCCCGGTTTGTTTTTTAACTCTTCTGTTTCAAAAAGTTTCACTGCATCGACAATATCATAAACATACCGCAACAGAACAACCGCTTCATCATACTTTTTACTATCATCCTGAAGCTTGCTTGTCCAAAACATAAATCTATCACTGGCGTACTTAAGAAGATCCATATTAGTTTGATAAGAATGCGATCTTTCTATCTGTTCTGTATAGCGATTTGTCTTCTCTACCCATGTTTTGGTATCAGCATGCGACAAGTGATAAACAAAAACGTCAGAATCAAAGGCTGCTTTTAAAATGTTCTTAGAATGGTACTCTAACCCGCCATGAACTTTGTCACCAAATATCAATTTATCTTTTTTAAACACCCTAGAATGCTTAGTTGGCCAGTAATATGCAGTCTCTGAAAACGTACCTAATATAAAATTTTTAAACGGCAGCTCAATAATATCAAAGCTATCTAGCAACACATTTTCTTGAATAAACTTTATAGCCCCCACAGAAAGGACTTCGTCACAATCAAGAAAAACGATGGTGTCAAATTGGCAGTACTCCAATGCTACATTTCTAGTAGGCTCAACTGTCGGTGACCAAGGCACTTCAACATATTTTGTTGCATACTCTTTACACACCAGCTCGCTACCATCAGATGAGCCTTTATCAATCACTATCAATTCATCGGCAAATGCCAGTGAAGTTAAACATGCCTCAATGGTATCTATCCCATTGTAATTAATAACAAATGCTGAAATTTTCATAACTACCAATTCGGAAGTTCAATAACTTACGCCTTAACATCAACTACCGAGCCCCATCAGTACACTTCGGCAACGCGATTCCACCCATTCTGGTGGATTACTTTCTAATAAAATTTTATCAGCCAACGATCTGATTAAGTTTCGATCAGCACCACTTTTTTGATAAATATTAAGCTTAGAATTCAAAAGCAAAGGGTTATTCTGTTGAACATCTAATGCTCTTTCTATGAATTCAAGAGATCTGCTAAATTCACCTAACTTCACTTGCAAATTTACCACCTTGATAACGAGACCCGTTTGCTCTACAACATGAGGAATTTCCATTAACACTTTGAGAGCATTTTTGTAATCGTAGATACCAGCCAGAAAATCTGCGTACGCGTTACTAAAAAACGCGTTACCATTTGCATATAAATAAGCCTTTCTATACAAATATGCAGCATCTAAATTCTCTTCATTATCTAATATCTTTGCCAACACAAAATTTACTTTGGCATTATTAGGCCAGTAAATATACGATTGTCTTACTGATCTACTGAAAATTTCATTTTGAACAATTCCGCAAGTTTTCAGTTGATTATAAGTGTAAAAAATAAAATCCGGGCAAAATAAGTTATTTTTAATGCTTGTGAATTGAGAAAAAACAGTCATCTTATCTCGACTTATTTCACGGTAAGCATTAATAGAACTATTGAGATCGGGCGTGGATTTATTCAATTGCTTTACCAGTGAATCTGATCTGACACCAATAAAGTAAAGATCTTGCGAATATTCATTAGTAAAAAAAAGGGAACCGCTAAGCTCTTTACCAAAGCCTTTAAAGTCGGCTTCTGTTAGATTTCGATAATAGTCCCAATTTAACGAGGAAGTACCCGGTGACATCGAGGGATCTGTTCGACTTGTACCATGCTCCGGCCTCCCGGTAGTAGCGCATGTAAAAATGAGTAAACCATCTTCGGCAAGATGATTTATCATATTTTCAAATGTTTCCACAAAATATGGATTGTGCTCAAAACATTCACAAGAAATTACAACGTCAAATCGCTTATCAGAACTGTAAAGATGACCGGAAATAACTTCGTCAACGCCCTCACCCTCAGATAAATCCAAACCAGTGTAGTCCTCCGTATCGAACAAATCTCTAATACTACCATTTACCGAATGGGAGCCTATTTCTAAAACAGATTTGTTTCGAAAATGGGAAGGAAAGCACGTTCGAATAGCTGAAACAAATTGATAAGCTTGCCAATGCATTTTTATGCCCTTTTGTCATATTGTATACTCCGTTAATCTTCACACTTACTTCGCAGTCTGTATGAATAACGCCTACAACAATGATTTATTTTAAATCTATTCATAGCACCGAACAAAAATTCTAGATTTAATCACCTACTTTGCACTCTAACAGCAGATATAAAACATCATCATTCCAACGCTACAGATTAGTCGAAAACAACCTCTGCATTGGAATTAATTTCAATGATAAATAGTTCTATTCATTACAAGCTAAAAAGTCGTCAATTGAAATCGCTGGAGGGCAATACCTTTTCAATTCAGGATTTTCTATACGGTCTTTTAAATAAACCAAAAATTCTTCAATATGCATATCAGCCTTGAGATTACCAAAGTCGAAGAAGGCGTATTCCCACCACTTCATATCAAACAATTGTTTAATAATATCCCGCGAATTCAATTCCGAAGTGGAACAATCGTATAACGTTCCACATCCTTAGTGAAAAGAGAATTCGAACGAATTACACCACCAGTGCCTATTTATACTCCTGGACATAATATAACGTTTTCTCCTATCCATACATCATGCTCTATCAGAATGAGCTGTACCCCACGCCCATGGAATTTAGGTTCCTATTGGAAACTTGAATCATTGTCCTTGATCGCTTCTGAAAAAATAGCCGCTTTGGCATGACAAATGATGGTCGAAGTAGTAATTCTATCCAACGGATGTTCTGGCCCTTGAACTTCCCCCCAGCAATACTACAATATCTCCCGATCGAGATGGGTTTTGTAGTTAATGGTGAATTGACATAACTGAAAGAACCTATTGTTTTCAAAGCATTCCCCCTAAGAAAACCGACATGGGGTTCGATTAATATATTCTCATCCACAAATAATTGGGAACCTAAAAAATCTCATCGACTGTCTCCAGATTCGGTTAAGAAACATCTACCGGTCCGGAGCATATCTAACACTTTGTAATTATATCAATTTTTATCATATTGTTTATGTAGATAACTTTTTAAAAGTGCACTAACGGTTAAGCTTATTTTGAAAAATACATCCACTCAAGTGTATTCATCAATGTATAGTTGGGCTTTTTATGAATGGTTTTTAGCAGGATGGTATTGTCGCCTAACAATACTTTTACATCATTTTTTCTAACAAAATCCTGGTTAATCTTAATTTCTGGTCTATGCCCTGAAATTGATTCTAAATAGCCAATAACATCCGCAAGTTTGTGACTAACACCACTACATAGATTAAATATTTTTCCTATCGCTTCCTCATTTTCGAGTAAGCCGACATAGTATTGTGAGATGTCACGCACATCAGAAAAATCCCTAGAAACGTCAATATTTCCGAGTTCCAATACTGATTTCTTTTCAACGAAATGACTTACTATTTTCGGGATCAAAAAATTTCGACTTTGTGATACACCAGTGTAATTAAAAGGACGTACAACTGTTATTGGTAGCTGCATAGCATATGGTTTGATCGCCATTTCCATAGCAGCTTTAGACGCAGCATATTCATTAACAGGTTCTGCAGGGTGACTTTCACTAATCATCCCTTCTGTTTTATTCCCATAAATATTCGCCGAACTGGCTAGGATGATTTTAGTTATACCTACTTTCGCTTTTTTTATCGCTTCAAGAAGGTTTAGCGTTCCAATGACATTCGTCCGATAAATATCAAGTTTATCAGAATGCTGTACCGATGATACAGCTGCCAAATGAATTACAAAATTGGGTTGAACTTGCTTAACTGCTGCTTCAAGTCTATCCGGACTAAGTAAATCGCCTTGTATAATTTGAGCATCATTATTTGGATTCTGCCGGCAATAACCGAATACATCATATCCAGCAGAAACCAAAAGCTCATTGACATAGTAGCCAGTGAAGCTATCTAAACCTGTTACCAGAACCTTTTTCATTATCGACCTTAAAATGAAAAACCGATTGTGTTGCGCTTAACATCCGCTTCTACCATCAACCGACATAATTCTTCCAACGTTGTCTTTGGCTTCCATCCCAGTACTTTTTCGGCCTTTTCATAGTTACCGATGAGCAAGTCAACTTCAGCCGGTCGATAGAACTTCTCATTGATTGAAACAATCGTTTTTCCCGTGCTTACGTCGATTGCCTTTTCGTTAATACCACTACCTGTAAATTCCAGGTCTATATTTACCGCCTTAGCACTCATAGCGAGAAAATCTCTCACCGTTTCAGTTCGATTAGTTGCTAAAACAAATGTGTCAGGTTCGTCTGCTTGCAGCATACGCCACATTCCTTCAACGTATTCTTTAGCAAACCCCCAATCTCGCTTTGCATCTAAGTTACCTAGTTCAAACTTATCGATTTGACCTAATGACACTTTAGCTATGCTATCTGTTATTTTACGGGTAACAAATTCGCGGCCTCGCAGTGGCGACTCGTGATTAAATAATATGCCACTTGCTGCAAATATATCGTAAGACTCCCGATAGTTAACGGTCATCCAATGCGCGTAAAGTTTCGCTACGCCATATGGACTTCTGGGATAAAACGGCGTGTCTTCAGACTGCGGGATATGCTGAACCAACCCAAACATTTCAGAAGTGGATGCTTGGTAATACTTACATTTTGGATTTACTATACGGATTGCTTCAAGCAAATTTACAGCACCAATTCCAGTAATTTCCGCAGTAGTAACCGGCTGCTCAAAAGACACTCCAACGAAACTTTGAGCCGCTAAATTATACACTTCTTCAGCCTGAGTCTTTTCAATTAAACGTATGCTCGAACTTAAATCAGTCAAATCATATTCCAGTAACTCTAAATTTGGATGATTTAACATGTTAACTTCATCTAAACGCCAAAAATTAACTGAACTGGTTCTCCTGAATGTGCCAAAAACCTTATACCCTTTCCCTAATAGTAGCTCAACCAAATAAGCCCCGTCTTGCCCTGTGACCCCAGTAACAATTACATTTTTCATCTTTCTTATTCTCTATCTGTCAAAGCACGATTTTTTCGAAGTAGTTAATGGTTTTCTTCAAACCTTCTTCTAACTCAATTTTTGGTTCCCAGTTTAAAAGCTCTTTTGCGAGACTAATATCAGGTCTTCTTTGTTTGGGATCGTCCTGAGGCAGAGGGAGCTGAACTAACTTACTTGAAGAATTTGTTAATTCAATAATTTTGGCCGCAAGTTCAAGCATTGTGAATTCCCCAGGATTGCCGATATTCACTGGCCCGGTAACACCTTTAGGGGTATTCATTAAGCGAATAAAACCCTCAATTAAATCGTCTACATAACAAAAACTTCTGGTTTGACTTCCATCTCCGTAAATCGTGATATCTTCACCTTTTAACGCCTGAACAATAAAGTTGCTAACAACCCTACCATCAGATGGGTTCATGTTCGGCCCATAAGTATTAAAGATTCTGACAACTTTAATATCGAGATTATGCTGGCGGTGATAGTCAAAAAACAACGTTTCTGCACAGCGCTTACCCTCGTCATAGCAACTTCGAATGCCAATAGGATTTACCTTACCCCAATAAGATTCTGGTTGAGGGTGAATTTCAGGGTCGCCATAAACTTCGCTTGTTGATGCCTGAAAAATTTTAGCACCAGTTCGCTTGGCCAAACCAAGCATATTGATCGCACCATGTACGCTTGTTTTTGTCGTTTGGACTGGGTCATATTGATAATGAACTGGACTAGCGGGACAAGCTAAATTATATATCTGATCAACTTCGACATATAACGGCATGGTCACATCATGTCTTAATAATTCAAAATACGGATTTTCTAATAACTCGACGATATTAGATTTACTACCGGTGAAGTAATTATCCAAACAGACAACTTCGTTACCTTCATCCAATAATCGTTTACAAAGATGCGACCCTAAGAACCCGGCTCCACCGGTAACTAATATACGATCTTTCAAAATAATTCCTGCAATATTGTTTATATAATTGAATTTAATAAAGCATCTAGCTTTTCAATAGGAACGATGACATTTCTTCGATTAAATCTAGCTACATCATGTTTCCAATCAGAATAATCCGGAACGGGGTATTCACTGTCTTCACACAGAATCGAATAATAATCCAAACCGAGCCCACAGGCCATCATCCAAAACGAAGGCGAAGCACACAATGGTGGCATAAGTTCAACGAGCTTTACATCACCAGGGGCAAACATAACATTTGTGAGACCAGCGCCATGTACACTTAAAACTAACTTCGCATTTTTAAAAGTGGCGAGTTGTTCTGCAACATTAAGTTCTTCTAATCTTACAATCTGAAACTGCTTCTCTTCTAACAGCTCTTTTAGCTCTTCGTAATTTATAACAGTACGTGAATTACCACCATTTCTGTCAATAAAAATCCTTTCGTGATTACTACCACTGTTTATGGTCGATTTAAGGCGAGTAATTTGCTGGTTAACCCTCTTTGGAAAATTTTGAGCTGGATGAACGAAATCGGTAGTGCTATTGGAGGATACGAATAGTTCGTCGAACTTCAACGTGACGTATTTAAACTTTTTTAAAAGGTTGATGTTAAATTGCTCAACACCTAATCCTTTACTAATATAATCGGTGTAAGGATTTTGGTGGAAAAACAAAAATGAGTTTATATCCTCACCGTCAAACTCAGCGATTCGTCCAATTTTATCTAATAAATAATGGCAGATATTAAATACCGTAAAGCGGTCTTCACAAAATGCCACCTTTTCGCGAATAAGCATTGCTTTACTATCTAAAAATGGCTGGTCTCCATACGATAACTCAGGAAGAAAGTTGCTATTACCATCAAAAAAATAGAAACAAAATTGATAACGCTTTGAAAAATCGAGGGTTAAATAACCGCCCTTAAGGTTTATTACTTTTGTCGCCTTTTTCACACCAAATTTAGATGCGTAAATATAGTGCTCTTCTGCAGCGTTTTCAGTTCTGCAGACCACTGCTTCTTCAGCAGGATGCTCTGTGACTATTATATCTGAACCAATTGTTCTCGTCGTAAAACTGGCAGATTTAATGCTTTCAAGTTCAGTAAAATAATCGCTAAGGTCGATATCAAGAGATTGTAGTGTAGCGATAGTATTGCTATCGATAGCACTGACTACACTAAAGCCATTATTGGCAAATAAGCTGTCAATTAATTTAGAGAGAGACTTTGTAGATTTACCGTCGTCTATTTTTACTAAATGAGCGCATTTTTTTAGAAACCGTAATTGTATTTCTGTATTCCGACATACAACCAATTTGTCACATAAGTTATCTAGAAACTCACTATCAAAGATGTCTAATTTCTCAGCCATTACATCAACGATAAGCTTAGACTGCGCCAAACACCCTTCCCTCAGGTAGAACACCAAGGATTTCATGAAAATGTATGGCGCCTGAACTTGATCACCCACATCTAAATGCAAAGCGAGCTTCAAATCAGCTTCTGATAACTCAACATTTTCAATCAGAGTGAAAATATCTGAAAGTGTCAAGGCAGAAAGTTTCACTTCGTTAAGAATGTTTTTGTGGTAAATTGCAGAATAATGGTCAT
Organism: Aestuariibacter sp. GS-14; assembly: GCF_006494365.1. GTDB lineage: Bacteria > Pseudomonadota > Gammaproteobacteria > Enterobacterales > Alteromonadaceae > Alteromonas > Alteromonas mangrovi. The sequence continues at coordinate 106,141 of NZ_VHIP01000014.1, read as the reverse complement.
AGGCTTCAAAATAGCGACTGATTAAGTCATCTAACTCATAGTGAAATTTACTTCCCAGAGATATTTTTTCAGCGCCTAATAGCAATTCAAACCCTTCTATCTTATTTGTAATAGATAAATCACTACTGTTTGTAACAACGGGAAGTTTTACTTGCCCCAAGGGCTCCCAAGCTAGAGAAAATGTATCATCAAAAGTTAGAGATAAATATTCAAGTATGCGATTAGCATATTTTACAAGCAGCGCTGCATTCGGGTGATTAAATGTATGAAACAGGACATTGTTTGTATTTAATTGTTCCTCTAAATAATCACAAATTTTCACATCAGCAGCATTTTCCCTAGCTTTAAGTTCGTTCAAAGAGCTTTTGATATGATTCGGATACGCCCTTACCCTAACATTTTTCTGTTCAAATCCGAGCTTAGTAAACTCCGCAGATAAACCAGCTTGATAACACTTAACAATAAACTCTGAGTGATAATCAGTCAAAGGCCCAGCAAGATTCCCTTTTGAAGTTCTCAGATACCTAAAATCGGGGAAATAACCGTTGTAAAACAGGTTATTTATCTTCACTACTTTGTTTGAATAGCTTCTTAAAATATTCTTAGTTGTAACGAATTGGCAGGGGTAATTATCTGCGATTACCTGAGTGATAATGTAATCTGAATTTTCTAAAAACTCAGTATACTTTCCAGCTTCTTTGTCGGTTGCCAAATGAACGATAATTACGCAAGAAATTTCTATGTTCTCATTTGTTTTTTCTAAAATATCAGCGATGGGTCTGGCTTGGCAATTTCCTATAACGGCTATTTTAATTCTACTCATAGATTTCACTTACAATTCGGTGTAACGCCAAATCTTCCTGATTTGCTTCAACTAACTTTGAGAATAGCTCACTCCCGATTTCAGTCTCGATTCCTTCAATCTTTTCCTCCAGTGATAGCGATTTTTTCTGACTCACATTTTTCTCTGATACTTCTAACGATAAACCGTCGAAGCCAAACTCTCCTAATTTTGATGATAATAATGCCAGCGATTCACTAAATTTTTCGACCATACCAACAAAAGGCAACTCGGTAACCGCCTTCTGAGCTTTTTCAAATTCAGATATATTTGCTGCGGGATATTTAGTTGCAAAACGTTGAGTATGAAAATTTCTGCATTGCCTATCCAACGGAATAGATAACCTAGTTTCAATGTAACCTTTTAGATTTGTATTTCGGGCAAGAACTGAACCAAAGGTGCCTGCACCTTGCTTTTTTTCAAAAGCATAGGCAGAGGCAATCCTATCAATTGGATGGCGAATGAAGATTATTGGAAAAACTTCAACGTTCTCAATAACGGGGACGGGTAGATAAGCGGTGTGAGAAGAAAAACACTTAGCGCTTTCACTTTTTGCAACCCATTCACGAACCATCGCTCTGTTTTTACCTTCCTGAGCAGGAAACTCGGCAGTTACCCACTCGCCATTCTGCTTCGAGAACTGCTGCTGCAAAGCGAAATCGAGGGAGGTTCCTGCATTTTTAAACAAATGATAATGAAATATTACTTTTCGCATAAATCTTCTTTAGTTAGTGAGTTGAGAAGAGGTTAACGGATTCACATATATCCCTAAACCGGCGTAATCCACTTTCAAAAGAAAAGCTATTTTCAACTAGCGTTAGTTGATTTTCAGATAATCGATTCCATAGTTTTTCGTCGTCATATAGTTTGATAATGCCATCAACCCAATCTTCTTCAGCATCAGCAATGTAAGTGGTTATCAAATGAGATAAACCTGTGCCTTCTGTTGCAATATCAGACATAACGCCAGGCAAACCATAGGCCATTGACTCCAGAACTTTCCCTTTAATGCCAGCACCAGACAACAACGGTGCAATAAACACCTTATGGTTATGGAAAACATCATCCAAATGTTCAGCAAATCCAACAACTTTAACGTTGTCACATTCCTTTTCGTAAATTTCGTCTGGAATATTACTCCCATAAATATAAAGCATGATTTCGGGTCGCACTTTACTGAGCGCAGGCATAATAGTACTAACCAGATAGTCAACTGCTTCTCTATTTGGAGTATGGTCAAAGCCACCTAGAAAGACGATACCTTCTCTTTCAGAAAAGGCTTTTCCGGCGCATTTTTTCTCAAGCACCCAAGGTGTTAAATGCAGTTTGTCTGCATTTAAAATATGGGATGTTATTACAGCATGTTCGGTTAAATTGTAAGTAAGTACAGCGTCTACCTCATTGCAAACGTTAAGCTCTCTTTCTCTGGTAGTTAACGCTGCTCTTAACTTCTCTTCATCTCTTCCGTCTTTTAAAGCACTCCTGAATTCACGCAAGAAATGAAGATCACAGTTATTAAATAATACCTTTTTGTTTGCTTTTTTAATCTTCGCAAGGTATCTCTCAGCTACATAATAACGAACAATATACACTGCATCGAACTCATTTAGTCGACGATCGAGAACATTGTCCATTGATGTATAAAACGGCGTGTAAAGCACTTCTATACCAAGCGATTGCAATGCTTGCGTATGCTTGCCAAAATATGCCAGGTTTTCAGGAACAAAAGTGACTTTAAATCCTAGGGCGATCATCAATTTCATTTCTTGAATGACGGCATAACTTCCGGCGTCACGCGACGCATTTGGAGTTGCATAATCAATTACCAAAACCCGCTGATCAATATTACGGTCTTTCTCAATTTTTAAATTTTCTAGAGAAGGGCTGCCATTATGCTTAAATGCTTTAAACCATTTGCTTCGAAACGTCTTCTCATTTACAACCTGATAGCGCTTCAAACCTTTAGTGACATCAGTACCATGACTTTGTCCTTCAAAGTGAATAACTACTGAGGCTGGCACATACAGAGTTTTGAATCCAGCATCTCTAACTTTAAAGGCTAAATCTGTGTCTTCGTAGTAGCAAGGTGCCAGTTCCTCGCTGAATTTTCCTATTTCCTCCCACACCGCTTTGGGGATACACATAGCAGCACCTGAAACATAATCAACCTCACGCACATAGTTATATTCAGGTTGCATTGGATTAGCATTACGACCAACATTCCAAGGTTGACCATTACCCCAGACGATTCCACCAGCTTCCTGCATGCTGCCATCAAGGTTAAGTAGTTTCGAACCTGTAAGACCCACTCCATTACATTCTTTGAAGTGTTTAACCAGTTCATCAATCCAGTAGGAGGTGGTTTCGGTATCGTTATTTAAGAAAATAATGAACTCGCCTTTTGCATATCCAGTTGCAGCATTACAACTGCGCAAAAATCGCAGATTCTCACTGTTACGCGAGACAACGAGATTCCCGATAATATCTTCAGCATTAGTGGTTTGGTCGGTTGAGCAGTCATCAGCCAATATTACTTCATAGGAAGTATGGTTAAATGATAAAGCTATCGATGCGATACAATGATAAGTCAGTTCAAACTTATTATACGCTGGAACAATAATACTCACTTCCGGCTTATCAAATTTTGGCAATTCGAATGAAGGAAACTTTTTACGCCCTTCGTAGCCCTCAACGACAACATTATGAATAGCAATTAGATTGCTAACATTGAAAGGTGAACGATTTTTTGCAATCTCTTCTAAGTGGTAATGCAAAGACTCGTATCGGTGATTTGCTTGGTTTGATAAAGATAAAATGCCCGGATTTCGGTAACTGTCTTTGATGTATTGCCAAGGTGTTGAAATAGCTTTTGCGAGGATTTCACCGCCACCAAGAGACAATGGATAGCCTTTCATTCCAATCTCTATGAGTTTTGCGGTACCATCCAGGAGGTTTGCCGGTAGCCAAATATGCTCTTGTAAAGCATCGTTATTAGTATCAATCTCTAACTCTGCAAACTTTACATTATTGCTACTAAATACCAGTGTCTTTTTACCGATAATGCCTTCTGACTTTATTGAGAACCACAATTGACCATTATGGAAAGACTGGACTTCGGCCCAAAAATGTTGTTCAAGTAAATTTACCTTAAAAGCATTGCTGGGGATAACTGCGTCAGATTCGAATACTCGCAACTGAAGAGGCATATCGTGAATTAGCAGATCCTGATTAACTTCAATTTTAAAGCCGTGTAACCCTTCATGAAAACCTGCCTTTTTTAAATCGGGTCGATTTAGGTTAGCAACCCCACTCCCTATACACGCACCATTGCAATAAATGGCAAATTTCAGCGGCTCTGCACTATTTGCGTCGGCTGCCCAACCGGCCAAGATGCCACCGTCTAACGAATCAAAACCACCTGCATATTTGGCTGCTTTTTTGTCAGCCTGAACAACATTTACATCTTTTTCCATTGTAACTATTCCAATCTACTCATTTGACCCGTGCATCTATTCCAACGTATTTGGCTGCAATGGGAGTTTGCCATTATATTCATTGTGCTGCAATGAATCACAACCTAGTTTGCTAGTGTACTTCACGCACCTACTTTAGTCATGGATATAACAAATTTATGTGAATCATTTGCTATAAATTCGCGTTTTAATAATCGAAATCAATAAAGGCTCAAGTTATCAAAACTTAAGCAGCAAAGGGTTAAATGTGGAATATCAAACTCATTTTGATATAGTAGCGCCACAAAACATTGAGTCCGTAATCCGCCGTCTATTGTTTGTAAGATAGCTAGATACAGTGTATGAAATAGCTAAATTGACAAGATTAAAGCGGAAAATGTATCAGCCTAATCGCTACTAAATATGAAAATTGAAGGAATACAAGAAAGTGCTCAAACTTCGCAAAAGCAAACCAGTCACAACCGAGTCGCCTGATAGCCATGTGAAAAGAGTTATCACGGAGGAATTCGACAAACATTACTATTGCGAAACATATGGAATTTCGGAAGAGAATGATGAAGCAATTGATCACTTTTTAACAGAAGGCTGGAAGCAAGGGTATGACCCATGTGATTGGTTTTCTGTAGACGGCTATTTAAAACTGAATCCTGATATAAAACAAAGCGGCGTAAACCCGTTTTTCCATTATGTTGTATATGGCAAGCATGAGCACAGACTTTTCAAAGAGCCTGATCTCGATATTGCTGGAATGACTGAAATGTCACCAATAGTAGTAGCAAAGTCGTTCGCAAACTCAGAAGTCTATACAGAAGCGCAATTAGCAAAGCAAGATGCAATAAACAATAGCGATTTAACAAGTTGGGCAAAGTTTCTTGACGGTTTAGACGAACAAGACACGCCACACCCATTTATAAAGTTTAATCCCGAAGCTTCAGTTTGTTTTAACAGCGGTATGGAAGGATGTATTACCGGTTGGATGTTATCTGCCGGTGTTGAAATCATTTGGGCAGAAGATAAATTTGGAGCGCTGTATTTCATTGATGCTTTTTATAAATATCCAAGACAAGATGTTTTCCAGGCTTTTCAAAACTCTGCCATTCCAGTGGTTAGCGCTAACCTCGGCTTTGCCATTCGGATACAGAACATTAAGGCAGGTGTGGAATTAACTTTCAAAGGATTATCTGAACGCGGTATTCACATACTCGCATCAGTTGTTCCCGACAATATTGGAAGTAATCCGGTAGATGCTGCCAAGTGGTTATTCGGTCTCCCTACGCCAATGCACCTGCTCAGTTCACGTTTTAATGAATTTGATGGACTAATAATAGCGAACTTAATGGAAGCGAGAGGAACAGAAGTTGCCAAATTACCTCATCGAGTTTACGAATTCGGTGTATCTCCCTCCTCTGACGTGAGCATAATTATTCCACTTTATGGTCGGATTGACTTCGTGGAAAGCCAATTATTAAGTTTTGCAGATGACCCGTATATAAAGGAAAAGGCGCAACTGATTTTTGTAGTTGATGATCCAAACTTACTGGCTCCAATAAGACCGTTAGCCGAGAACCTTTACAAGTTATACAAAATACCTTTTAAGCTAATTTGGGGCGGTGTTAACAGAGGTTTTTCAGGCGCCAATAATCTTGGAGCAGAATATGCAGACGCCCCTTACTTACTATTCTTAAACAGCGATGTTTTCCCACAACAGCCTGGATGGCTGGAGAGTCTGAAACAAGCGATAGAGAGTAATGAAGAAATTGGCGTAATTACACCTCGATTAGTTTTTGCAGACGGTTCGATTCAACATGCTGGAATGACTTTTCTGTATCGTACCGATTTAAACATATGGATTAACCACCACCCCAATATGGGCCTCGACCCTGAACTCGATCCTAATAAGGAACTTACTTTCTGTCCTTCGGTAACAGGGGCATGCATGCTTATGCGTAGAGTAGATTTTGATAATATTGGAGGCTGGAGTACAGACTATTTAATCGGCGATTTTGAAGATTCAGATCTGTGTTTAAAGATTAGAAACACGGGTAAAAAGGTAGCCTACCTACCAACAGTGGAATTAACACACTTGGAAAGACAGTCTTTCGGTATTACTGGTACAGAAGATTTCAGAACGAAAGTGGTTATATTGAACGCGACAAAACACCAATCAAAATGGCGCTCACTTATTGAGTCACCGGCAAGTGTGTAACGGATTAGACAATGAAAGAGAGAATATTAGTAGTATCACACGCCCACCCAGATTTTAGCCTGGGTGGCGCGGAAATCGCCGCATATAATCTATATAACGAATACAAAAAACACCCGGATATAGAAGAAGCCTGGTTTTTAGCTCGTGCAGACAGAGGTCGCGGTGCGACCGGTCAAATTAGAAAAAGACGCGATAATGAATATTTGTGGGAACAGTCTATTCATGACTGGCATATGATGAAAGCTGTAAATCAGGATTGTTTAACAACCTGGTTTACTGATTTAATTACTGCATTAAAGCCGTCTATTGTTCATATGCATCACTATGCACATATGGGGCTGGAATTTATAAGGGTTATTAAAGCTATTAACCCGGAAATACGTATATTCCTTACACTGCATGAGTACATGGCAATTTGTAAACATAACGGTCAAATGGTTAAAACTGGAGAAGGCCATAAGTTATGTAGCAGCGAATCCTACGATGAGTGCCGTCAATGTTTCCCTGATAATACTGCTGAAGATTTTTGGTTACGTAAAAATTACTTTAAACGTCATTTTGATTTGATTGACGGCTTTATTTCGCCGTCCGAATTTTTGCGCCAACGTTATATCCAATGGGGTATAAAAGAAGATGACATAATAGTAATTGAAAATGGCCAGAAAGACATTGCGCCTTTAGCTCCTCGCTTGTTGCAAGCTGGAGAAAAAAGAAACCGATTTGCTTATTTTGGCCAGGTGAATCCCTATAAAGGAATAGACATCCTCATGGAAGCATTGCGCTCAATGACCAAAGAAGAGCGATCAACAATGTCAGTTGAAATTCATGGTGCCAATTTAGAGGTTCAATCGGGAGAATTTCAGGAAAAAGTAAAACTATTGGCAAAGAAATTTATTAAAGAAGGAACCGTGCGTTGGGTTGGTCCATACCGACCAGAGGAACAATTGGCCCGAATGAAAGAAATTGATTGGGTTATTGTTCCCTCCATATGGTGGGAAAATTCTCCAATGGTGATACAGGAAGCATTTACCGCAGGGAGACCTTTAATTGTTTCTGATATAGGTGGCATGAAGGAAAAAGTGAGAGATGGTATTGATGGGTTGCAATTTAGTGCACGAAACCCAATCGCACTGGCAAGTAAAATGAAACTTGCGGCTAGTTCAGAGATTCTTTGGGAACAATGCGTTGAGAATATCAATAAGCCATTAACACACGAAAACTGTGCCATTCAACATTTGGCTTTTTTTGCCTGATATACAAAAGAACAAATTAGCTTTAATCGGGAAATACATGATACTCAATCATTTATTGAGCTAAAATGGCTCTGAAATACACTCAGAGCCCCTGCTCTATGAACTGCTTCGAAGCAATATTTTGAGTTTTTAATGTACCTAAAAATCAAAAGGTAACATCTGTTAGATGAGTAAATTAAAGTCACTAGCCGTGCTGTCTGCAGTTAGTTTTAGAACTGACTTAATAGAGAGACAATTAAAAAACTATCATTTAAGTCATGGTGATGATGCTATACATTTTCTCCATGTTGCTTCCGATGGTGATATTAATGCTGACTCTCTTGAAAAAATTCCAGGTATCAACGTTAATGCATCAAGTTCGGAGTATAAAACAAGTAACTTATGCAATTTTGGTGGACAAATAGCCAATTCCAAAAGGCTTTTTTCGTCTTCACATGCTCACGACATCGAGTATGTTTATATTCATACTGACGCAGATCTCATAATTCAAGGTAACTTGTTGGAATTCGTTAAAAAGAAAAAATGTGCTTACTTACAGCAGAAACCTGTACCTGCATGGCCACATTATAATCGAATGATGAATGACCCCTGCTTTTCTGACCTGAGAGCATATTTTAATATTAGTGCCGATGAAATTGTGATGGGAAGACAGGAGGGGGCTTTTTTTCCCGCAGATCTATGGAAAGAAATGTCCTTCCATTTTGAAAAATTTTACAAGCCAGATTTTTTTAAGCAAAAAGATTTACTATGGCCAGTTGAAGAAGGAATAGTGCCAACATTGGCTAATAGACTAATTAAAGAAAATTATTCGGAGTATAAGAGTACTACCCCAAATATTGTAGTCACTAAGCCACTTAAGCCAACCTCTGATGGCAAAGACCCTAGAGACGTTTCGGAAAATTGCGTTAAGATCGAAGACATAAATACTGAGATTACAAAACACAGCAGTGATTCCTGCATAGCAATGAAATGGTTCGCAAGAATTATTGATGACCCAGCGGCCAAATATGCAAACCATTTGCTAATTCGAAACTCAGTTGTATAAGCGTTAGGAAAAAATCATGTATATTTTAGATTGCACCTTAAGAGACGGCGGTTATTACAATGGTTGGAATTTTCCAACGGAAACTGTTGGCAAATATTTAACAGCCATGTCAGCCGCCAAAGTAGATATAGTTGAACTAGGCCTTAGGTCACTGAAAAATTCAGGATTTAAAGGGGCCTCTGCTTACACTACTGATGAATATATTACCTCATTGAATGTCCCCGAGTCCCTTGATGTCGCGGTTATGGTTAATGCGTCAGAACTTATTGGAGATTTCCCCATAGCGGAAGTTCTTTCAAAACTGTTTCCGAATGACTCAAGTTTATCTCCTGTCAAAATAGTAAGAATTGCATGTCATGTTCATGAATTTGAAGCTGCATTACCTTCTACAACATGGCTTAAAGAGAAAGGGTTTAAGGTCGGTTTTAATTTAATGCAGGTGGCTGATCGTGCTCAGCACGAAGTTGAAAATTTAGCCAAGGCTGCTTCAGCATTTGATATTGATGCACTATATTTCGCTGACTCTATGGGAAGTATGGATCCCGCACAATGTAAAAAAATAATATCCTGGCTCAGAAAATACTGGGACGGTGCTTTAGGTATCCACACTCATGACAACATGGGTAAAGCACTTCAGAATACTCTTACAGCAATAGAAGCAGGCGTTACATGGTTAGATTCAACTGTTACAGGGATGGGACGGGGCCCAGGTAATGCCAGGACAGAAGAGCTAGCTATTGAAATTTCTAGCCTAAGAGGTGAGTCAGTGAATCTGGTTCCGTTATTGTCTCTTATAAAAAATTACTTCCAACCATTGAAAAACGAATGTGGTTGGGGCTCAAACCCATATTATTATCTTTCTGGAAAATACGGAATTCATCCAACTTTTGTTCAAGAAATGTTATCAGACCCTCGTTTTGATGAAGAAGATATTCTTGCTACTTTGGAACACCTAAGAATTGAGGGCGGAGCTAAGTTTAGTTACGATACCCTAGACGCTACTCGTAATTTTTATGCTAACCCACCTAAAGGCAGCTGGGAGCCAAGTTCAGTTTTATCTGGAAAAGATGTTCTAATCTTAGGTGCTGGGCGAGGCCTAAGCGAGCATAGTTTTGCTGTACAGAAATATATTGATAAATACAAACCTATTGTAATTGCAATGAATACTCAGTCTGTCTTGCCAGAAGAGAAGATAGATCTGAGGATAGCTAGCCATCCTGTCAGGTTATTAGCCGACTGCGATAAGCACGCTAAATTGCCTCAACCACTTATTGTGCCTCTTGAAGCTCTCCCAGCAGACGTTTTAAAGTCGCTGGGTAATAAGCACTGTCTGAATTTTGGATTACAAGTGCGTGGAAATGAATTTGTTGTAAATCCTGTAAATGCTATTTTACCCAATTCCCTTGTTATCAGCTATGCCTTGGCTGTCGCTGCCTCAGGGAACTGTAATCAGATATACTTGGCAGGATTCGATGGTTTTGGTGCATCAGATAACCGCACCCAAGAGATGCAAAAGATTTTTAATTTGTTTACAGATAAAACAGGTATATCTCTGATATCGATCACAAACACTACTTACGATATCCCATCAATTTCGGTTTACGGCTTATAAAATGCAAATAAACAATACCGTTGCAGTAGTAATTCCAGCAAGATATGAATCGACACGTTATCCAGGCAAACCGTTAGTAAAGCTACTTGGAAAGCCAATGATTCTATGGGTAGCAGAATTATCAGCTAAAGCTGTTGGTAATGAACACGTTTATATAGCAACTGATGACGAGCGTATAAAAATAGCGGTGGAATCTGCAGGATTTAAAGTAGTGATGACAGGTCCGGCTCTAACAGGAACCGATCGCCTCGCGGAGGCAGCAGAACTTATTACAGCTGATATTATTGTGAATGTTCAAGGAGATGAACCTTTAGTTGATCCTGACGACATTAAAAAGATAGCAAATGCCAAACATCAATACCCAAATATGATTATCAATGGTTTTAGTTACTTAAATGAGAATGAAAAGCCTCAGAATGTAAATATCCCTAAAGTAATTACGACGGAAGAAAACAACCTTGTATATATGTCGCGTTTACCAATCCCTGGTTTCAAGGATTTAAAGAATGCACCAGCTTCCTATAAGAAGCAGGTTTGTATATATGCTTTTAATAAATCCGAACTAAAGTTATTTCGAGACTTTGGTAGGAAAAGTACTCTGGAACACAGTGAAGATATTGAAATACTTCGTTTTCTAGAGTTCGGCACTCCGATCAAGATGATTGAAACAAAACCAGGTAGCTATGCCGTTGATGCACCAGAAGATGTAGCGATTGTGGAAGCCGAACTTAGAAAGGTATTAAGTTCATGAGTACTATACCAATATCTCATTACGAAACTATCGCTTTCGATTGCGACGGTATAATCCTTGATTCAAATAAGGTAAAAACAAACGCATTTTATAATGCTACTGTTACCTTTAGCAAAGAAGCTGCCATAGCAATTAGAGACTATCATGTTGCGAATGGAGGGATATCTCGCTTTAAGAAATTTGAATGGGTTATAAATCAGTATTTAAGTCATTTAGATTTTAATGATACCTATAATAAGCTATTGGATAATTATGCTGCTGAAGTAGCACAGGGTTTGTCTACGTGCAAAGTTAATCCCTCACTACCTTTACTAAAAGCCCATACACCTCATGCAAAATGGATGGTAGTATCAGGTGGAGCCCAAAGTGAGCTTCGTGAGTTATTCAAAGAACGTAAATTGGATCATTTGTTTCCAAATGGCATTTTTGGTAGTCCAGACTCTAAAGACATCATTTTTGAAAGAGAATTATCTAATTCAAACATTTCCGGAAAGGCCTTATTTATTGGAGACAGTAAGTACGACTTCCAATCTTCGACGAATGCTGGACTTGATTTTGTGTTCGTCAGTGAATGGACTGAAGTAGAAGATTGGAAAATATTTTGTGAACAAAATAATATTTATAGTCTTGACAGGCTCTCAGACCTAATTGCATGATTTTCAGGCTAACATTTTTAAAAGTGATAGCTTATTTTGAACACTGAGATGGATTGGTGTGATTACCAATAGATTCTACCGCTACAAACCACCAAGCGATTTTGGCGTAATCACATTAATCAAACTGTGAATCAATCCGGGTTTGTCGGAGGCTAATTATCTTGAGAGGATTAGCCAATGAACAAAAGAGTAACGTATTCCCCAGAAGTCAGCGAGCGAGCAGTTCTCATGTTTTTGACGTCAGAACATAAGCCCCTTCGAGATGGGCTGCTTTGCTGTCAGTTTCATCTAAAATTGGTTGTACGCTAGAGACGTTAAGGGCGTGGGTTAATAAAATGGGAGTAGACTCAGGTAAAAAGCGTGATGTGACTTCTGATGCCAGCGCAAAGTGTAGTGGCATAGTGAACTTGGCCACAAAGCTTTAGATATCGGAACTGAAGATTACTTTTTTTTAGTTTGTGTTTAACAATAAGTGGACCCAGAGCAGATTGCTGGTTTAGGCAAAATCATCGGCCATGAACTTAGTCACGAATGGATTTTATGCCAGGCGCAATGATATGCGCTCACAACATAGGTAATGCAAGTTTGTTCAGGTGAAACACAAATTTACCACTGTCGAATACCGATGGCATAAGTGGTGTAAATCACTTTACGGTTTTCATAAAGATTGTTGGAGAAGAAGCTCAGCCGATCCCAGTTTTTCCGCCAAGACAAGCCAAGCCAAGCCAATCTTTGGGTGATGGTTATGTCCATCCTTTCCTATAGGGTTATTCATTACATTACCATATGCCCTTAACACTTCATACCCGTCATCCTCTCTAAGTTGAATGCACTAATCTGTAAAATATGATAATTTTTGATAATAGCGATAAGATCTTCTTGTGTTAAGAACATTGCAGGATCTGAAGTTTAATAGTTTAAGGGCTCAAACTTGTTCGAACGTGATCTGACTTATCCGAATGGCATCCGATTTCGCCAAATAGAAACCCAGCATTATTTTATAGATTACGTCCCTGGTGATCTTAATAAGTTAGTAATTACATTTGAGAATGCAGATAAACCTGATATTCCCAGACCTGATGGTTTGAGATATGCTTGGGGCAGCCTTTACCTGAACAAGAAAGGCTACTGTGTGTTAGGAATAAAACCTAAGGTAGTCGACTGGTACAGAGGAAAATGTCTCCATCAATTTTTTCGTTCAAGTGATTTCAAAGCCTTCGCAAGTAGTTTTAATAAAGTGTTCTTCTATGGCTCTTCCATGGGTGGCTTTGCAGCCATGGTATTTTCAGACGCTGTACCAAATTCAACCGTAATCGCTTTTAATCCCCAAACCACTCTGATACCCGAGCTCACTGAATGGGACAAAAGGTATCCACAAGGAACATCACAGGATTGGAATGGCGATTTCAATGATGCTAGGCGATATGCTAGAAATGCAAAACGTATATATGTTGCTTATGATCCATTTTGTGTAGAAGATAACAAACACATCTCCAGAATAGTTAATGATGTCAATAATTTAATACCTTTAAAAATGCCATTTGTAGGTCATGTCATCATGATGTGGCTGCAACGAGCTGACATATTAGAAGATTTTCTGGAGGGCGCTTTTTCGGAACAACTAACTCCTCACGACTGTAACGTTATTGCTCGAAAGCGGAAAAATATCGCCCGCTACTATCATGTATTCGGCTTACATACACAGAATCAAGCTGTTGTATTTAGCTGTGTTCTAAAATTACTCGAGCTGAACGAAATACCGGAAAGCTTTCCAGGGCTTTTGAATGAATTAATGCAGAAGATACAAAATAAGGCGATATTAGAATTCGATAAGATTTCTCTAAAGTCGAGAGATGATATGTGCAAACCTCACGTCGCAAGGGGATATTTCATTATCGCTAAAAGAGCTTCAGATCTTGGCTTAATTCAAGAATCGCTTGATTTTTCTTTAAAAATTATTCGCTATGCAGGCCATAGCACGTTCATTCTAATAAACATATCGGAATGTTTACTTAGACAAAAAAAGTATCAACAGGCATTGGTATATGTAGATGAAGCACTGATATGCGATTCAAACATTGCTAACGCTTACCGGTTAAAATCCAGAATACAGCTTGAACTTGGGGATTATGACGGCGCGGTTAACTCCGCTTCAAAATCACTTTGTTTAGAAGATACAAACAAGCTTGGATTAATTGATTTATTAAATGCATCAATTAAAGCCGAGAGGCTTGACTTAATAGGTTCTTCAGCCCGAAGACTTGTCGTAGAATTTGGCGATTCAACATACCAAAAGTATTTAACGTAGCATTACTTATAATAGGTTTTCGCATTCTGAACGTACTACAAATATTTTAAAGCGCATTCGCGGAAATGTGCGGCTTCGATATTGCGTTTACCGATTAATATTAGCTCTTATAGACTGTCCATGCATTCCTGATAATCTTGGGCTATCCGGGTCAATTTTATGTATATGGGCAAACAGTTATTTCTTTCATCATAATACTCGCTAGGTACTAAATGCTATTTACTACGTCTTTTATTTAACCAATTTAATGCTTTGATGAACCGATTTTTGGGTTTGCTTCGCGAGTCGTTTACCAAATTATTCCAATGTGTAATTGTCTGAAAGTGAATACTATCTCTTTCAGAGCAAATCTGAGGCAACAAAGCCATAGTTAAGCGATTAAGCAATGTTGGATTGCTGCCTGCGAGTTGTTGCACAATTCTATTTAAATGTTGAGGATAGAGCTCCTGGTGCATATAGTTTGCTCTTACTTTATTATTTAGATAGTGCAATAGTTTATCGCAGTTATTAATAACTGCTTGCTGATTTAACGATTCAATTTTGGCAATACTTTGAGCTTTGTATTGTTCAAATGCTTCAGAGGGTATCAGAGAATATGACATATACCCTGACGATATAGCTTGCAGAAAGAAATCAATTTCGCTCTCAAACTCTCCCAGAGAAAATTGATTCAACCACCGTTTAAACTCTAATGCTTCGAAGCTATACGATGAGTTAATCTTTGCAGAATTGGATGGTGGTCTACTAAGAACATCGATATCCAACTCACACATAAAGTCAGTAACAATATCCTGTCCGGAGAAAACTGAATCATCACCGTATGCTCGCAATGAAAACATGTCTGCAGAGTAATCTTTGATGAACGTTTCCAAATCATCAAGATAACTTGACGGTAAAGTTGCTCTTATAGGCAAAGGCTTTACCTGCCCATTCCGCTTTACTGATTGGTTATAAAGTGACTCGACCAAGTCGATATCAGCTCTCACATACGCAATAAATTTAAGGTCAAATTCATCGTTGTATGAAAAAAATTGAGGTATTTGATAAAAGAAGAATTCAGAACTTAATAATAAAGTCTCACATCCACTTAACTTGAACTCTTTAAGTACTTTTTCGAATAGTATCGTGCTAAAAGAAGTCCTTGTTGTATCGGGTTTTCTTTCCAAAAACAGATTTTTATGCCCAGAACTAACATTATTACTATCTACTTCATGAGCAGGGTAATAGACACTGTGGCTCAGTAACCAGTCTTTATTGTTATTGAACCAATGCTGCAGAACAGAAGTGCCTGTTTTAGGTGGCCCAACATGAATGAGTATTTTCTTTTTAGACATCTGATTTTGTAAATAAATTTTGATACTTTTTGCTTATATCAAATTGATAGCATTTGGAATGATAGTTCGATTTAACTACAACTGTGAATTCACCTTCCAGCTTAATATCATCGTGAATAGTTAACGTTTCTTCAAAACCGATTTCCGAAACTCTCATATTGAGCATTTTAGATACATCAGCCCTTACTACCCGGTTATTCACTTGGATTTTAATATCCAATCCTGAGGCAAAACTGAGGTAAAATATTTCGGGTGCTACACCTTTCTGATATACACCCCAACCTTTAATGGCAAGTTCTCTTGAATTAACATCAAATCCCAGAAAATCAATACTGCCGCTAAAATATGGCACTAAATTCTGAAACCCCTCCTGCGGGGTCTTTAATCCAAGTTCATTCCGAGACTTAATAAGCTCGCTCGAATATGGCCAGGCAATACCGAGTTCGTTAAACTTCAGTTTTAATGCTGCTGAATAGATATGCTGCAGGTTGAGCTGATTGCTAACGTAACTTGACTCATCCTGTGTAAAGAAACGCACGAGGTGAAGCCCTGCTCCCTTATAAGCTGCGATAGTTTGCGGTTCGAAATTATCCACTCTCCCTTTTAGCTTTTCCCGAGCATGCGCCTTACCTACGGTAAAAGGCTTATTATGAAAATGATAGTGTACCAATCTGGTTTTATATTCACTTTCCGAATCTTTTACTTTGCCCCAATGAAAACCAACGTCCAAACTTTTAATCGTATTTTTATAAAAGAAACACTTGCGATACGGCTGTTTATTAAAATATGAGTCACTAACAGAATTGTTATAGTACTGACTATCAACCAGCAACAACTCTCTGCGACCTTTATAATTGCACATTAATGAGTAAAGGCCTGTTTTATCGCATGACACATTGCCTTCATCATCCAAAAAGCCTAGAAATTCGTCGCAATCTAAAGGAATGAAAAAATCGATTTCTGGTTTTTCGAATTCTAATTCTTTTATTTTTTTACAGAACAATTCGCCCTTTGACTCAAAATGGCACCTTTCATTAAAACCATATTCGACATTTACACCCAAATGTTCAAATACATTCAATGTTTCCTTAATAACCGGTTCAACACTGCCATTATCGTATACATATAGATTTTCAAAACCTACCAAATACCCATGATATCTGATCCACTTTTCTAGGAGTTCAGATTCATTTTTCTGCATCATTAAAATTGCTATTTTCATATGCGTTTTCTAATACTACTCGCCAAAAAAGGGATATCTGCCGAAATGACTAATTTGCGCGCCCCACTTGAGCACGTCATTTTCACTTGGCTTATTGAATTTGGCGATATCATCAAATCCAGCAATTGCCCATTTATCCAAAGGATTCAAAATGTGAATATTTTGCAATCCATAGTCACCACAAATTTGGGCATCAGAACGAACGTTGTCACCAACATGGATGAAAGATTGCCCTTTTTCATCTATCAGCTTTTTGATGTATTCCCACATTGTGCCAGCATCTTTTCTCTTCCTTAAATCTGAGCTCACAAACAACTTGTAAGGAATCGCTATACCAATTTTCTTCAGCATAGTTTCGATTTGCTGTTTAGTGTAATAGATGTCAGTAACAAACCAGATTTCTTTGCCGGCTAAACTCAATTGCTTAACAATTTCTACCATCTCGTCTTTTGGCTCAGACATGTCTAAATCAAGTAGAAATTCTTTTGTCATCCATTCTAACGCAACTGTGTATTCGACATTCATTGTGTCAGCTAACTTTTTATAGGCTTCTGTAATGCACACATCACCTTTGAAACCTCGTTCCTTTCTACAAATCAGCTCGCTTTCATTTCTCAATGAGACAAACTCTTCAGGGCTATTAAAAATCCCCGATTCAGTGAGCGCTTTACCTAATAAGGTCTTGGCATAATCTGGCTCAGTAAATTTTCTTCGCAAAACTGTATCGAACACATCAAACGACACGACCTGAAAATTCTGTAAGTCATTAAGTAATGCCTGAGGAGGCTTATAATAACTGGTCGATATATAAGATTTGTCTTTGGTAAACCTACCTAATGGCGGATAATAAAAAAACTGCTCGTAGCCTTCTTTTTCAGCCAATAATCCTAATAACCGTTCCAAAGCGTGTAACTCACTGCCATCATTCGGTAAAGGCTCTTCTGGAAAGTCACTATATTCATATGTACTGTTTAGTAATGGGGTAAGTGCTTTGGGACGAGCCCAAAACATTCCGCCAACAGGGTAATTGATAAAATTATCATCAATGTTTACTCCCCACTCATTAACATAACCTTGAGCGAAAGGCTTATTGCATGTCCAGTGATTAACCCACGCTGGCATCATCCAGAATGAAGTTGGATAGTAGATGCCCAACTTTGAATGCTCATCAAATAATCGCAACACTGACGTTACTACGTGCTTATCTTTTAGTAAGAATTGATTTTGATAATCAAACCACTGTGTTTGCTCACGCCCACTGTAGAGAGACTTCTTTGAGTGAACATGACACATTAGGTCATATTCCAGTAAATCTTTTGCAAAATGCACCAAAAACGGACCGAAATTTCTGCCTCTGTTTTCGCAAACGGCCACATTTACAGCGTTTGCCTTACCGGTACTTAAAAACTTGTTCTTTGCAGAGATAGCTATTTGTTCAGTTGAAGCCGTAACAAAAACATCCACCTTAGTAGGGAACGATTTAATACATTCGCAGAATTTGTCTACAAAATCGGGGTAAAAGATATGTAGAACCAAAGCTATCTTCTGATTTTGCCATGTACCGGTTTCTACTGGTACCAGGCTGTCGGTTGGGATCCAACGATTGATAGCTTTTGAAGACGCACGCCCTTCATATTGTCCATGATACATATGATGAATCAGGGGAGATATGCCTTGATGGTAAACGTCGACATTACAACGATTATAGGTTTCGGTATCAAAATTAGGTGATGGGTTCACGTTTGCAAATGTAGACTTTGCAACATAATCCTTAAAGGCGTGCCAATCACTTATAAAACTGCCGTAATGTTCCTGATACCATTTGGCGTTAAATAACCCACTCTTTTTAGCTAACTTATATGCTTTAGCTAAGGATGGGCTCGTAACTTTCTCTGAACCAGCCTGTAAAGAACGTATTATTTTCTTAATGCTTGTTTTCATAATTACATTCCAAAAAACTGCAGTGAATTTACGTTTCCGAACCCTGATATGGCGTCGTCAAATTCAAACAAAGGCCAACTTACTGAAGGCAACAAATGACGTTTACTTACATACAACGCGTATAAAGACTCAATTTCATCCACAGAAAAATCAATATTATTGGATCTATAATGTTTGATTGCGTCCAATACACCCTGAAAAACTAAATTTAACTTATCGAAATGATGCTGTGTGTAGTTTCTCTTACCATAACAAGGAATGTAGCTACCATCATGGCTTACCAGCAAATCCAAGAATTGGCCATCTGGGGAAGTGAAAAGCGATTCAAGAAACATAGAACGGTCTAACAATGTATATCCGTTCCCCATTTTCACTTTATCTTTAAAAACGTAGTTTAATCTGGCTGTATAATTACCTGCTTTGCTATTGTCTGAATCCGTGGTTATAAAATACATGCCATGACTATGACTACTTAACAAGATAGATAATAGCTTTTGAATAGTTCCGGAATAGCCTACATCAAGTAAAAGCGCGTTATTCAGTGTTTGTGAAGTTAAGCCAATATCAGACAAATACGATAGGTATAGGCTTCGCGAGTCCTTGATAATACTTTCAATCGCAGAAGATTCTCTTCTAAAGATATCTTCAATCTTTGACGCATCTTCAGGTAACGAAACCGTCTGTTTTATTTCATTATCTTTTAGAAACGATACAGCTTGCTCGTGCGTGAAGCCAAATCGTGATACGAAGAACTTTAGTAACTCGCCTTCAAACGCATGACCTAAACTATAAGGCCACGATTGTTCGTCACTAAGTAGGATTCGAAACAAAAAGGTACGGGAAACCAATAAATAGTGACATTGCAAATCAGGCAGATAGGCTTGGAGTGCTGCCTTTAAAAGATAACCTTCTCTTGCTAAACAGTAGACTTGCTTAGGATTTTCATCCAGATATTCAGATACTTTCTTTATATAACTGTAAACAATTGGCCCACAAAAATTGAAACCAAAATGCTTTAGGGATGTTGATTCAACCATGAATAATAAACTTACCTAAGAAAAGACATACTCTATCAATACAGCTCGATAGCAATTGGAAATACTATCATTTTATTTTTTGAAAGTCTCAAATTGACATAATCAACTACCCCATATTTTGTCAGTTAATCACATCTAACAATGCTCAAAATGAAATCTATATTTAAAACAAAAAACCCGCCAATAGGCGGGTTTTTCAAATTAAATCGGCGTATGCGATTCGAGTAATTACTTACTCTTCAGTTGCCTCTACTGCTTCTTCAGCAGCTTCAGTAACTGGACGGTCTACTAGCTCTACGAAAGCCATAGGCGCGTTGTCGCCAGCGCGGAAACCGCATTTAAGAATGCGAGTGTATCCACCTGGGCGAGCTTCATAACGCGGGCCAAGCTCGTTGAACAGTTTACCAACAACCTCTTTATCACCAGTGCGGGCCATTGCCAGACGACGGTTTGCAACGCTGTCTTGCTTAGCCAGTGTGATTAGAGG
Source organism: Aestuariibacter sp. GS-14 (assembly GCF_006494365.1). GTDB lineage: Bacteria > Pseudomonadota > Gammaproteobacteria > Enterobacterales > Alteromonadaceae > Alteromonas > Alteromonas mangrovi. The sequence continues at coordinate 85,975 of NZ_VHIP01000014.1, read as the reverse complement.
CTCGATTACGCGACGTAATTCTTTCGCTTTAGGTAACGTCGTTTTGATCACTTCGTGTTTAACCAAAGAACCGGCCATGTTTTTGAACATAGCTTGACGATGGCTGCTGTTGCGATTCAACTGACGACCACTCTTACGATGGCGCATAGTTTTATCCTTCTACAAATCAGTTTGCGATAAACCTGATTAATCTTTTTCAGCGATGCTCTCAGGTGGCCAGTTTTCCAGGCGCATGCCCAGAGAAAGTCCACGAGATGCTAGAACATCTTTGATCTCAGTTAGCGATTTCTTACCTAAGTTAGGAGTCTTAAGCAACTCAACTTCGGTACGCTGAACCAGGTCACCAATATACTGGATAGCTTCTGCTTTTAAGCAGTTCGCAGAACGTACTGTCAGCTCCAGATCATCAACAGGGCGAAGTAGAATCGGATCGAATTCCGGCTTCTCTTCTTTCTGTACTGGCTCAGAGATATCACGCAGTTCAACAAACGCATCCAATTGCTCAGCAAGGATGGTTGCACTACGACGAATGGCTTCTTCAGGATCCAAAGTACCATTCGTTTCCATATCAATGATCAGCTTGTCCAGGTCTGTACGCTGCTCAACACGCGCAGATTCTACGGTGTAAGCAATACGCTCAACAGGGCTATAGGAAGCATCCACTAACAAACGACCAATTGGACGATCATCTTCTTCAGAGGAACGACGAGTAGACGCTGGAACATAACCGCGACCCATTTCTACTTTAATGCGCATACTGATTTCAGTTTCGCCGGTTAAAGTACAAATCAGGTGGTCAGGGTTAACGATTTCTACGTCACCATCATGCTGGATATCACCAGCTACAACAGGGCCAGCGCCAGATTTCACCAGAGTTAGCGTCGCTTCGTTTTTGCCTTCTAAGCGAACAGCTAAACCTTTCAGGTTCAACAAGATTTCAATTACGTCTTCCTGAACACCTTCTTTGGTGCTGTACTCGTGAAGTACGCCATCAATTTCCACTTCTGTTACTGCGCATCCAGGCATAGACGACAGCAAGATGCGACGTAAGGCGTTACCTAAAGTGTGGCCAAAACCACGCTCCAGGGGTTCCAAAGTTACTTTGGCACGAGTAGGAGAAACGTTTTCGATCTCTACTAATCTCGGTTTAAGGAATTCAGTCACAGAACCCACAATGCTTCCTCTTTAGTTAGCTTTACTTAGAGTAAAGTTCGACGATCAACTGTTCGTTAATTTCGGCAGACAAGTCTGTTCTTTCAGGAACACGCTTGAACGTACCTTCCATTTTGTTGCTGTCTACTTCAATCCAGGTTGGCTTCTCACGTTGATCAGCCAGTTCCAAAGCAGCCGCGATACGCGCTTGCTTTTTAGCCTTTTCACGAACAGAAACCACGTCTTCGGCAGTAACGTTAAATGATGGAATGTTTACCACTTTGCCATTAATCATAATAGCCTTGTGGCTAACCAGCTGACGCGCTTCCGCACGAGTGCTGGCAAATCCCATCCGGTATACTACGTTGTCCAGACGCTGCTCAAGAAGTTGCAACAGGTTTTCACCAGTGTTGCCTTTCAGACGCGCAGCTTCTTTGTAGTAGTTACGGAATTGCTTTTCTAAAATGCCGTACATACGACGGACTTTTTGCTTTTCACGCAGCTGAACACCGTAGTCAGACAAACGGCCACGACGGGCACCATGCTGACCAGGAGCTGTATCGATTTTACACTTAGAATCGATTGCGCGAACGCCGCTTTTCAGGAACAAATCTGTACCTTCGCGACGGCTAAGCTTGAGTTTTGGACCCAAATATCTTGCCATGTTCTTTCTCCAACTGTCCGTCGATTAAACGCGACGTTTTTTCGGTGGACGACAACCGTTGTGAGGAATAGGGGTCACATCGGTAATGTTTGTGATCTTGTAGCCAGTAGCATTCAGAGCACGGATCGCAGACTCACGGCCTGGACCTGGACCTTTAACGAATACTTCAAGGTTCTTCAGACCATATTCTTGTGCAGCAACACCTGCACGCTCAGCAGCTACCTGTGCAGCAAATGGGGTAGATTTACGTGAACCACGGAAACCTGAACCACCAGAAGTTGCCCATGACAGTGCATTGCCTTGACGGTCTGTGATAGTCACAATTGTGTTGTTGAAAGACGCATGGATATGAGCCATACCGTCTGCAACCTGACGTTTAGCGCGTTTGCGCGTATTACGAGCTGGTGCTTTTGCCATAACTTATCCCTCGCTTACTTCTTGATTGGCTTACGAGGACCTTTACGGGTACGCGCGTTAGTTTTAGTGCGCTGACCACGTAGAGGCAAGCTACGACGGTGGCGAATACCACGGAAGCAACCCAGGTCCATCAAACGTTTAATGCTCATAGAAACTTCACGACGTAAGTCACCTTCTACAAGGAACTTAGCCACTTGTTCACGAAGCTTCTCGATAGTTGCTTCGTCAAGCTCTTTGATTTTTGTATCTTCTGCAACACCAGCACCTGCACAAATGCTTTTCGCACGTGTAGGACCAACGCCATAGATAGCCTGGAGGGCGATCACAGCGTGCTTGTGCTCAGGAATGTTAATGCCAGCGATACGGGCCATTAACAGCACTCCTCTTAATAATATGTCGACGACCTAAAAAGCCCGTTAGGATACTTATCCGTCGAACAAATTGCAAATGATAGATGATTAATTTAGTTACACCGAAAGCAGAACCTGGTGTCAGGTTCTGCTTACAGTAGTAACAAATTATTCACCGCTTTCGATTAGCCCTGACGCTGCTTGTGCTTAGGGTCAGAACTGCAGATCACGCGCACAACGCCGTTGCGCTTGATGATTTTACAGTTACGGCAAATCGCTTTTACTGATGCACGAACTTTCATTACATCACTCCGTAGTAGGCTAATCTTAACGGCCGTAGCCTTTAAGATTCGCTTTCTTCAGAACAGACTCATACTGACTTGACATCAAATGGGTCTGCACCTGTGCCATAAAGTCCATGATTACAACTACGATAATCAACAGTGACGTTCCACCGAAGTAGAAAGGCACGTTCCACGCAATCAACATGAACTCGGGCACTAAACAAATAAAGGTTATGTATAGAGCGCCAGCAAGTGTCAGACGAGTCATTACCTTATCGATGTAACGCGATGTTTGCTCACCCGGGCGGATGCCTGGAATGAATGCACCGGACTTCTTCAGGTTGTCTGCTGTATCACGCGGGTTAAATACCAGCGCAGTATAGAAGAAACAGAAGAAAATGATAGCCACTGCATACAACATCACATACAAAGGCTGGCCAGGAGACAGTAACAATGCTACGTCTTGCAGCCACGCCATTGATTCATTCTGTCCAAACCAGCCCGCAATGGTGCCAGGGAACAGAATAATACTGGACGCAAAAATTGGTGGGATAACCCCTGCCATGTTCACTTTGAGTGGCAAATGTGTACTTTGCGCTGCAAACACCTTACGGCCTTGCTGACGTTTAGCGTAGTTTACCACGATTCGACGCTGAGCGCGTTCTACGAACACAACCAGGTATGTCAAACCAATAACAATGGCACCAATTAACAACAGCAGTAACATATTGATGTCACCCTGTCTTGCCTGTTCCGCAGTCTGACCTATCGCTGTTGGCAGACCGGCAACAATACCAGCAAAAATCAAGATAGAGATACCGTTGCCGATACCTCGTTCGGTAATTTGCTCACCTAACCACATCAGGAACATGGTTCCAGTGACTAAGCTCACTACCGCTGTAAAGTAAAATCCAAAGCCAGGATTAATCACCAAACCGGAAATCAGGTTAGGCAGACCAGTTGCAATACCAATTGACTGGAAAGTCGCGAGTACCAGCGTTAAGTAACGCGTGTACTGGCTGATCTTGCGTTTGCCTGCTTCACCTTCTTTCTTCAACTCAACCATTGGCGGATGCACAACAGAGAGCAGCTGCATAATAATTGATGCAGTAATGTAAGGCATAATCCCCAAAGCCAGAACAGATGCACGCTCAAGCGCGCCACCAGAGAACATGTTAAACATTTCTACGATGGTGCCTTTTTGTTGCTCGAACAACTGTGCCAGTACTGCAGCGTCGATACCAGGAATAGGCACATAAGAGCCTAACCGGAATACTACAATTGCTCCCAGTACGAACAACAATCTCGCTTTAAGCTCACTCAAGCCGCTTTTTGCGCCCGAATCCAATCCTGGTTTCGCCATTTAGCTTATTCCTCTACTTTACCGCCAGCAGCTTCAATTGCCTCTTTGGCACCTTTAGTAACCTTCAACCCGCTTACAGTTACAGCGCGCGATACTTCACCGCTCTTCATAACTTTAACGAACAGTACGTCTTTCTTGATAAGACCCGCTGCTTTCAAAGTGTCCAAAGAAACTGTATCACCTTCAACCTTAGCGATTTCAGTCAGTGTTACTTCATCAGTAACAAAGCTCTTACGAGACGTGAAACCGAACTTAGGCAGACGGCGCTGAATAGGCATCTGACCACCTTCAAAGCCTGGTCTGATAGTACCGCCTGAACGGCTGGTTTGGCCTTTATGACCACGGCCACCGGTTTTACCCAGGCCTGAACCAATACCACGACCTACACGCTTACCAGTTGGTTTTGAACCTTCTGCTGGAGAAATTGTATTTAAACGCATGTCTTACTCCTCCACAATCTCAACCATGTAATTTACACGGTTGATCATGCCACGTACTGCTGGTGTATCTTCCAGCTCACGGACATGGTTGATTTTACGCAGACCCAAGCCTTTCAGCGTTGCTTTGTGCTTTGGCAGACGGCCAATCGCACTTTTAGTTTGCTTAATTTTAATCGTTGCCATGTCGAATTACCCCAAAATTGCTTCTACAGATAATCCACGTTTCGCTGCAACGCCAGCCGGAGAGTTCATCTCTGTCAGAGCGTTGATAGTTGCGCGAACAACGTTGATTGGGTTAGTAGAACCGTAACATTTTGAAAGTACGTTCTGCACACCGGCTACTTCTAGTACTGCACGCATCGCACCACCGGCAATAATACCGGTACCTTCAGATGCTGGCTGCATGTAAACTTTAGAACCAGAGTGGCGACCCTTGATTGGGTGCTGCAACGTGTGACCGTTCAGATCAACACTAACCATGTTGCGACGGGCTTTTTCCATCGCTTTTTGGATAGCGGCTGGCACTTCACGTGCTTTACCGTAACCAAAACCAACACGGCCATTACCGTCACCCACTACAGTCAATGCAGTGAAGCTGAAAATACGACCACCTTTAACCACTTTAGAAACGCGGTTAACGGCGATCAATTTTTCAAGCATATCACCTGTTTGAACTTCTTGTTTAGCCATTATTAACTCCTAGAACTGAAGGCCAGCTTCGCGAGCTGCATCAGCTAATGCTTTAACGCGACCGTGGTATTTAAAACCGCTGCGATCGAAAGCAACTTGTTTGATGCCTTTTTCGATTGCGCGTTCTGCGATTACTTTACCTACTAAAGCCGCTGCTTCAGCGTTGCCAGTTGATTTCAGATCTTTAGCCAGATCTTTTTCAACCGTAGAAGCCGCCGCCAGTACTTCAGCACCGCTAGGAGCGATTAACTGAGCATAGATGTGGCGAGGTGTACGGTTAATCACCAGGCGATGCGCGGCCAGTTCACGAATTTTAGCGCGTGCGCGAGTTGCGCGACGCAAGCGTGCTGCTTTCTTATCCATCGTATCACCCACCTACTTTTTCTTAGCTTCTTTACGACGTACGTTTTCGTCAGCGTAACGAACACCTTTACCTTTGTAAGGCTCTGGTGGACGGTAACCGCGAATGTTCGCCGCAACCTGACCTACTACCTGCTTATCCGCGCCTTTCACGAGGATTTCAGTTTGTGTAGGAGTTTCAACTGTAATGCCAGCTGGCATTTCATATGCTACAGGGTGAGAGAAACCCAGAGTCAGGTTCAGTTTGTTACCTTGTGCTTGTGCACGGTAACCAACACCTAACAACTGCAGTTTTTTCTCAAAACCTTTAGACACACCGATTACCATTGCGTTAAGCAATGCGCGTGCAGTACCGGCTTGCGCCCAACCATCCAGGAAACCTTCACGTGGAAGTGCTTTAACCTGGTTGTTTTCCTGTACTACTTCAACGGCGTCATTAAATACGCGAGTCAGTGTACCTTTACTACCTTTAATAGTGACTTGTTGACCTGAAATAGATACTTCTACGCCAGATACAACGTCAACTGGGGCTTTTGCTACTCGTGACATTTCAACTCCTCCGATTACGCTACATAACCGATGATCTCACCGCCCATGCCTGCTTTACGCGCAGCACGGTCAGTCATCACACCTTTAGAAGTTGACACGATAGCGACACCCAGTCCGCCCATTACTTTTGGCAGCTCATCTTTTTTCTTATAGATGCGCAGGCCAGGACGGCTAACACGTTCGATAGTGTCGATTACTTGCTTACCTTGGAAGTACTTAAGAGTCACTTCTAAAGTAGGCTTAACGTCTCCAGAAACAGCGTAGTCAGTTACGTAACCTTCTGCTTTCAGTACTTCAGCGATTGCAACGCGAAGTTTTGAAGAAGGCATAGTTACAGCAACTTTCTGTGCCATTTGGCCGTTACGGATGCGGGTAAACATATCCGCGATAGGATCTTGCATGCTCATATCAGCTACTCCTTACCAGCTGGCTTTTTTCAGGCCAGGGACTTCACCGCGCATCGCTGCTTCACGCAACTTGATACGGCTAAGACCGAACTTACGTAGGAAACCATGTGGACGACCAGTTATACGGCAGCGGTTTTGCTGACGCGTTTTGGCGCTGTCACGTGGCAGTTGTTGCAGCTTCAATACAGCATCCCAACGCTCTTCTTCAGAAGCGTTAACATCGCCGATAATCGCTTTAAGCGCAGCACGTTTTTCAGCATACTTAGCAACAAGCTTCGCACGCTTTACTTCACGGGCCTTCATTGATTCTTTTGCCATAACCCTACACCTTATTTTCTGAATGGGAAGTTGAACGCGGTTAATAACGCGCGCGCTTCTTCGTCAGTGCCAGCACTGGTGGTGATAGTAATATCCATACCACGAACTTTATCTACCTTATCGAAATCGATTTCAGGGAAGATAATTTGTTCGCGCACACCCATGCTGTAATTACCACGACCGTCGAACGACTTAGCGTTCAGACCACGGAAGTCACGGATACGTGGAATTGCAATCGAAATTAAGCGCTCTAAGAACTCCCACATACGCTCGCCGCGCAGGGTTACTTTACAGCCAATCGGATAACCTTCACGGATTTTAAAGCCCGCTACTGATTTACGTGCAACTGTAACAATTGGCTTTTGACCAGCGATAGCAGCCATATCGGCTGTCGCGTGCTCAAGAACTTTCTTGTCAGCAACTGCTTCACCTAAACCCATGTTTAGAGTGATTTTTTCAATCCGAGGGACTTGCATGACGCTTTTGTATCCGAACTGCTTCGCAAGTTCAGCTACTACTGTTTCTTTATAGAAATCATGCAGTTTCGCCATCGTACTCTCCAATTAATTAAACAAGTTCGCCGTTAGATTTGAAGACACGTACTTTTTTGCCTTCTTCTAAACGGAAACCAACGCGATCAGCTTTACCCGTAGCCGGGTTAACTACCGCAACATTAGAAACGTGAATTGATGCTTCTTTCTCAACAATACCGCCAGCTACACCCAGTTGTGGGTTAGGCTTTTGGTGCTTCTTGACCAGGTTAACACCTTCTACGACTACACGGTTTTCAGACGTAATAACACGCACGACTTTGCCTTGCTTGCCTTTGTCTTTACCCGCTAATACGACTACTTCATCATCACGACGAATTTTATTAGCCATTATCGTGACTCCTTATAGTACCTCTGGGGCCAGTGAGATGATCTTCATGAAGTTGTCACTTCTCAGCTCACGTGTAACCGGTCCAAAGATACGCGTACCAATTGGTTGCTTGTTGTTGTTCAACAACACAGCTGCATTGCTATCGAAACGGATGGTAGAACCATCAGCGCGACGAATGCCTTTTCTAGTACGCACCACCACTGCGTTCAGTACATCACCTTTTTTTACTTTACCGCGAGGAATTGCTTCCTTAACAGTAACTTTGATGATGTCACCGATGCCTGCATAACGGCGATGCGAGCCACCAAGAACCTTAATACACTGAACCCTGCGAGCGCCGCTGTTGTCGGCAACATCCAGGTTAGTTTGCATTTGGATCATGTTAGTGCTCCGCTATTTAATATGACTCTCTCGAGTCGCCTACTGTGCTAAAAACAACCATTTCGGGCTATTTTTAAACCATACCCCGCTAAAAAGGGCGCGAAATAATAACAGAAAAGATTCACAGAAGGTAGTTGGAATTTGAATTATTTTTGACTAATTCGAGAAAAACTCAGTGCACACAGCCATTGCGCTGTGTTTGAATGTTTACACTACTTGCTAAGCCTTTGTCTGGCCAGAATTTCACTGTTGTAAGCAATGTTGGGGTTGGGTTGCAATATCTCAACAACGGGGCGTATTTTATCCCGTTTATTTTTTAATTAACAGTAAATTTTAATTAGCAATAAAAATCGCCGGTTTTACCCGGCGATGTTTGATGCTTGGTACTTATCGTAGTTCAGATTAGTCTACTACCACTCGTAGTTCAGATTAGTCTACTACCACGATTTCATAACCTGATGCATTGTCTGACGGCTCTACCGTAATGATGTAGTTAGTGTCCTCATCAAACGCATGCAGTGGCAAGCGGTACAACAAATACTGCTCTTCGTTGCTGTCTTCGTGTACGGCAATGATTTCATAGTAATCAGCAGGCACAACATCACTGTCGGTTTCAGTAAACTCTACGTTTTGCACGCTGTACTCGGCCGTATCGATGGTTTCATCGTGACGAACCAGATAAAAATCCACATCGTCGTAATCTTCTACCAGGTTCACGAAATTAATGGTTTTGTCGTATGCCTGTGATAGCGAGCTCTCAACAAAGCTTAGCGAAGCCAATGCCCCAGACTTTTCGTAGATAACAATGGCTTTACTCTCACTTTGGTTAAGTGTGATCAGCTTGTTGTTAAACGCTGTCAGACTCGTATCGCCAATTGAAGCTGAAATGCGGTAATCGCCATAGTTAATTTCAGTAAAGTCACTCACTTCACCCGCGGCCAGCGTTAACGTAATGGCTTCCCCTTCGTCGTCACCGGTAAAGGTAACGGTAATGGGTGAGTCGCTGTTTAAGCTATTGTAAATCCGATACTGCGACAGGGCGTCAACGTCGGTCACTTCAGATACCGTTGAAGAGTTCAACAACACATCCATAGCCATACCGTTTTGAATAGCACCCGAAATATCGCGCATAACCAATACATATTCAGTGTTGTAGGCAAAGTTGATTGTTGGGGTTTCAAACACAACGTCAGTTTCACCCGCATTAGTCAGATAAATAGTGTATTCGTCTTCGTTGAAATCATCGCTGTCAGAATCACCGTCCCAATAGGTGTATTCGGTTAATTCACCCGCAGTAATAGTTCCCAGGTAATTTGACGCTTCAAACGGGTCGCCAGCATCACTCATGTATAAGTCGAACGTTTGGGTGTCGTCCAGTAATACTGACGTGGCCATTAAACGAAAGTGCTCGTCCAGCGATTCACGCTTGAACTGGTAAGATTCAAACGTGGGTGCATCAAAGTCTCCGCGCATGATCACAACCGTTTTGTACGATTTCTTCATTTGCACGGTGAGTTCGTCAATTACCACTTCCTGATCATCAGAATCAAGGCGATAAAATTCCAGCTCCAGTTCACCTGAATCCAGCGCAATCAGCGAGCTGCTGTCACCAAACTGGGCCGCGCCCAGGTCGTCGCCATCCAGTTCGCGAACGTACACGGTTGCGCCATTTGGAGAGCCATTGTAAAAATGTAAATAAGCATAGGTGTAGTCGCTGTTGCTGTCGCTACCTGAGCCACCACAGGCGGTGAGAACACTCACCAGAAATAGCGCACTGGCAGCGCGAAACAGGGTCTTGACTAACGGGATGTGCATAAATGTAAATGTCCTTGCAAAAAACGGAATTAACGCATAGGCGCGTATGGTACACGTGTAAAGACGTTACCGGAGCCGGGTGGTTCGACTCTTTACACAACCTTTGCAATCGCTGACATTTACTGACCGTTACTTCACATTTCCTGCTGTGAAATACATAAAAATAGACAAAAAAGGCGGCACTGAGGCCGCCAACTATTGGGAAACGTTGCGTTGTTAGTTAATGTAATGGCTACATTAAAACACCAGGCGCGTACCTACTGTGAAGTTTCTGCCCGGCAATGGAGCCATGTCTTTAATAAATGACGTGTGTACCCGAGCTTCTTCATCAAGCAAGTTGTTTGCTCGTGCATACACAGACCACTCAAGATCCCCGGGCATCGTGTATTCAACAGACGCATCTACTAGAGTGTAGCTATCGGTTGTTGTTTCATAAGAAGCAACCTTGTCCTGTTCGTTATACCAGGTAACCGACACATCGGCATTCACGCTATCATCCTGATAACTCAGCGTTGAGCCCAGTCTTAGTGGCGGAATACGAGGTAAGTCCTCACTGTCTATTTTAGCCCTTATATAATCACCGAACAGACTCACACGAAGGGTATTGGATAAGTCAATAAAGCCTTCGGCTTCCAGGCCATACAACCTGGCATCGGCCTGACGGAAGTAGTACACAGGTAAACCTTCTTCTTCATGTCCGGCCTCTTCTTCCACACCTTCTTCTTCGTGCTCACTCAATGCGATCAATCCGGTTGCACTTTGATAGATATAGTCGCTTGCGTCGTTGTAGAAGAACGATAGCGAGTAACCGCCGATACCAGAGAATTTGCGGAAAGTAACATCTAAATTAGTACTCACTTCCTCTTTAACTGGCTTTAACGTATCGCTGACTTCACCGTCCTCGTCCATGTCGTATACCAGACCCACTTCAAAGGTTTGCGTAGCTAAATGCTGTCCGGCTGAGAATAATTCCTGCTGACTGGGCGCGCGCTCGTTGCGCGATAATGTTACGGCCACAGAATAACCCGGCGTATATTCCCAGTTAACGCCTGCAGACAATGAACTGCTTACAAATCGGTAGTCATCGAATGAAAACGTATGGGCGTGTTCTTCATCATGTGCGTCTTCATGTTCCTCATCGTGATCAAGTGCTACAGCTTCTAGTTCAAAATCCATATCCTGAGCACTGTACTCTGTTGTTTCTAAACGCCCGCCAAATTCAAACAGGGCAGAACCGACTTTCTTTTGCTCAATGAGGAAAATCGCCGCAGTTTGGGTTTCGGTTGGCGGCGTGAATGCTTCATCGCCATCTGCGATATAGTCGCTGTTGTGATACTGAACTCCAACAACGCCATGCCAGTCAGCTATGTCCTTATGGTGTGCGGTTAAACGCATATCGCTGCCTTTATTGCTGAAACGGGTACCAATGTCGTCGCCTTCCAGCTCAACGTGTTCATAATCAGTATAGGCTGCAGCAAACTTGATTGTGCTTAGTCCGGCAATCGGTGAATACCATTCTCCGGCAGCCTGATAGCGTGTCATATCGACATCCAGACGAGTGCCTTCTTCTTCATGTTCTTCTTCGAGGCCTTCCTCTTTGCCGTCTTCATGGTGACCATGATGGCCGGGCACGCCATACAGGTTATCGAGTTTTTCTACCGCAAAACCAAAATACCCTTCTTCGTCTACCAGTGATAAGCCAGCGGTAATACTGGTTGTGTCCATTTGGCTATTTTCAAGCACCCCAGCCTCTTCGTCACCGTCAGGCTCAGCAGAAGCAAATCCCGGAATATCAGCATTACCGGTTTTACGGCTGAAGCCATCTACGTGAAAGGCAAAATTATTCTGACCACCATTAAGGTTAAAACGCCCATATTTACCGTTATTTACGGTAGCGTAGTTTGCTTCTACCTCACCGGATAATTCTGCTGGTACTTCGTTTGGAATACGCTGATCTACCACGTTAACTACACCACCAATAGCCCCACTGCCATATTGTAGCGTTGCCGGTCCGCGCAGAATCTCAACCTGGGTAGCACTACTACTGTTGGCTGCCACATTGTGGTCGGGTCCGATACGGGACACATCTGATACATCCAGACTGTTTTGTACAATCTTAACCCGTGGGCCGTCATTCCCCCTGATCACCGGGCTGCTGGAGACCGGGCCAAAATAGGTACTGTGAACACCCGGGGTTTTCTTTAATGTTTCACCCAATGTTTCGGCCTGGAGCCTGCGAAGTTCATCCTGACCAATAACAGACACCGGTGTAACCGATTCCAGTACTGATGAACCCAACACACTGGCGGTTACCACAATATTTTCAACCGAGACGGGAACCAACGTGAAATCCACTGTCTGATCGCTGCTCACATTGCCAAGGTCGTTGTCGCCGTGTACATAGTCAGAGGAATACACATGCAAATGAATATGCTCAATTTTAACGTTATCGAACAGGTAGTGGCCAAGTTCGTTGGTATACGTTACCCGCTTTGAGCCTTCAATTCGCACTTCTGCGCCTTGCACGGGTTCTCCCTGTGCGTTGTTTACCGTGCCTTTAACCACCTTGGCCATAGCAGGCGACGATCCAAGTGCTGCCAATACGGCTAAACCGATAAGTGTTTTATTCTTCATTGACTGCTCTTTTACTGAATAATGTGAAAACCGCGCTTCACCACGAAACGTTATAATATAACATTACCCAATTTATCGGGGAGTCGTCAACTGTCATTCAACGGTATTTTTTTACTGATTGTCGTTAGTAAATGAATTTAACCTACCCAGGAATACTGACCTGCGCAGGCAACTGCTGTTTGAACGGGATTATATGTGGGGAGTACTACGCGCGATTAACCGGAAAGGCGATTACGTCTTCAATGTGTTGTGCACCGAGTTTCAGCATGAGTATACGGTCTACGCCTAACGCCACGCCGGAACAGGCGGGTAAGCCAGCATCCAGTGCAGCTAAAAAATGCTCATCGATGGGCTTTTCCGGCAGACGGAAGGTTTCTCTCAAACGGTTGTCGTGTTCGAAACGGCGTCGCTGCTCAGGTGCGCTTTGCAGTTCATGAAAGCCGTTAGCCAGCTCGGCACCCTTAAAGTACACTTCGAACCGGTCGGCGGTTCTGGGATCCTGTTTATTTAACTGTGCCAACGACGCCTGGGACGCGGGATAGCCATAAATAAAACAAGGTACCTGCTGGCCAATATTAGGTTCGATTTCGTAACTGAATAACAATTGCAACATACCGTCGTGATCAATAGGATAACCGTCACTCAAATCAATGTTGCACCGGTTAAACACAGTGGCAACTTCGGCGGTGGTTGCCGTAAGTGGATCCAGTGCCAGATGCTTTAGAAACGCTTGCTGATAACTCAACATTTCAGTTTCTGATACATCCAAAGCAAGCTGCAGCAACTCGCTGACTTCCTGCATAAGCTGATGGTGGTCAAATCCAATCCGATACCATTCCAGCATGGTAAATTCAGGGTTATGCCAACGCCCGTGGCCTTCGTGACGATAGGCCTTACCCAACTGATATACGCAGGTTTTATAGGTAGCCAACAACCGCTTTAATGCAAATTCAGGCGAGGTTTGCAGATACAGCGTTTCGGTTTTACCCGTACTGCTGTATTTGAATTCGCAACTAAACGCATCAAGATGAACGTCGGTTACCGTGCCATGAGATAACGTTGGCGTATCCACTTCAAGTACATTGCGGCTGGCAAAAAACTGACGGATCTGTTGATACAAGTTCGCCCTGGCCTGGAGGGCTTGTAACGATGCGGTGGGTTGCCAGAGAGGCTTAGACATGCAGAATGCTCAATAAGCATGTGCAGGCCACTGGCCTGCACCAAAACAGAACTATTTTTGTGCGCGAGACACGTATTCACCCGAACGCGTATCTACTTTGATCACTTCGCCGGTTTGAATAAACAAGGGTACACGTACTACTGCACCGGTAGACAGCGTAGCAGGTTTACCGCCCGTACCAGCGGTATCGCCTTTCAGACCGGGGTCGGTTTCGGTAATTTCCAGTTCTACAAAGTTAGGTGGCGTAACTGTGATTGGCGTGCCATTCCACAACGTAATAGTGCACATATCATTTTCTACCAGCCATTTTACGTTATCGCCTACGGCTTTTTGATCCGCAGCGATTTGTTCGAATGTATCATTGTTCATAAAGTGGTAGAATTCGCCGTCGGTGTACAGGTAGGCTAAATCCGTATCCAATACGTCTGCGCCTTCAACTGACTCACCTGAGCGGAAGGTTTTTTCCAACACTTTGCCTGAAATCAGTTTGCGAATTTTAACCCGGTTAAATGCCTGACCTTTACCTGGTTTAACGTATTCGTTTTCTAAGATGTTGCAAGGTTCGCCGTCGAGCATAATTTTAAGGCCCGATTTGAACTCGTTAGTGCTGAAAAAAGCCATAATTCCTCAATAACTCTTGTAGGTTTTAGATTTAGTGGCGCAAATAATACAAAAAAATAGCATATCTGTGGAGAAAAACTGGCAAAAAGAATTGGCCATGAGCTTTACCGATCCCATTTCCCTGTTGGATTACCTGCAAATCGACAACACTGATTTTGCTGCCGACGCCGAGGCCCGCCGCCTGTTTCCCATGCGTGTGCCGCGCCATTTTGCCCGTCTGATGGAAAAGGGAAACCGCCACGATCCGTTGTTACTTCAGGTTCTGCCCGACCGCCAGGAATTTTTAACACCGCCAGGGTTTGTCCTTGATCCACTGAGCGAACACGACACCGCAGGGCGGGGGTTACTGCACAAATACAATAGTCGGGTACTCATGATTGTGCGAGGCGGCTGCGCCGTGAATTGCCGCTATTGTTTCAGACGCCACTTCCCCTACAGCGATAATAGCCTGTCGAAGCAGGAGTTTGCCGCGCATTTAAATTATCTTGAAGCGAATACCAACATCAACGAAGTCATTTTCTCAGGCGGCGATCCACTCATGGCTAAAGATTCACACTTAAGTGATATGGCTCAGCAGATTGCCGGTATTGAGCACATCAAGCGCCTGCGTATTCACACCCGCTTACCCGTTGTGTTACCCGAGCGACTGGACAGTGCATTCTTCGATTGGTTCGCCACCAGCCCTTTGCAGCGCATTATGGTATTACATGTGAATCATGCAAATGAGCTATCGGCTGAACTTATAAAGCGCCTTGCCAGGCTTAAACAGGCGGGCGTTACCTTGCTGAATCAGGCGGTGTTACTGCGAGGCGTAAACGATACAGCAGACACGCAAACGGCGCTAAATGAAGCGTTATTCGATGCTGGCATAATGCCTTATTACCTGCATACACTCGACAAAGTGCAAGGCGCTGCGCATTTTGATGTATCACTAAAAGAAGCAAGGGCATTAATGGCTGAAGTGATAAAGCGTCAGCCAGGATTTATGGTTCCCAAACTCGTTACCGAAATTGGTGGCCAACCTGGCAAAACGCCGGTCGACTTACGTCTTCATCCACAGGAGCAACGCTCCGTTAATCACGCATAGGTATCGATGTTGGCGCCGATAGCCGGATTTGCGGATGCGGTTTTTGGTACGTCAGCAGCTGATTCCAGCAACTGAAGCGTAGCCTGACCATCTTGCTTCTGCTGGTCTTTGGCCAGTTTCAGCGATGCCAACTCAAGCGACGCACCGGACGTTCCAGAGGCACCTGCACCTTGAATATCCATACCAGTTTCCTTATTTGCTTGTAGCAATGTTAAAAAGTGGGCAGAATTGCCCACCTCATGGCTGTATCGGCCACTCTTTAATTAACTTTAATGAAATTTACAGGAGCGCTCACTTGGATTCTGTACACCAGCAATTACAAGAAACGCTGCAAACGTTATATCGCAAGGCAGTAGACGCTGACGCACGGCTCGATCAGTTGCAACAACAGCAAAAAGGCAAGTTTGTGGCAATCTTTGCCGAGGACAGTGGTTTTACAACACGGGCGAAACGCTTTTCGCCTTATGTGGAAGAAATTGCCCAGGACTGGCAGGCATTAAAATCGCAGTCAGACGACGAAGCCAAAGCGGCACTGGTGCCGTTGGTTAAGAAAATTGAACTGGCACTGGCCACGCTTCAACAGTTTACTGCGGTATCACATCAGTAATATGCTTGCTCATACCGACAGCGCGCTACTGCGCGCCGAGTCGGTAAAGAGGCAATTTATCAATTCTCTGCTGAATGTCCGCTACTTGTTCACGATAAGCAGGGCTGTCTACCTCACTGTATCGGCGTCGGAATTCAGCTTTGCTAAGCCCTTCAGGTAATCCGCCGATATACGGCAAAATATCGCGCTCGCGAAAATGTGCTTCGGCTAATACCTGCACCTGGGTTGCCGTTGTAGCCTCACTTGCTACGCGTCCAAATGCCATACCAGACATATCCGCAGCGAGATCCACGAAGCTATAGCCGCTGCCGCCCATGGCTCTGTCCATCAGCTCTTTAAACTCACCAATGGCGAGTGTCATATTTTGCTGTGACAAAATTTGAATGGCCGCAGAAATGGTGAAGTGCTTGGCTAAATCATTGCGTTGGGCAAGTACGGCCGGTGCACGCGGCTGCGCTATTTCACCAGACGTTGGGTGACTTGCCCCCACCAATTGCGAAATCCGGTGATCGCCAAGATAAATAGCCAACGACAACAGCGCTGCCTGATTATGCAAAACAGCGTCGTCTTCACCGCTAAGTGAAGCCGCCCGGCTCAATACCAGATTCAGGTATTTCGCAAGGGTTTGTGGCGTTGGGGAATTCCCCAAAGGTGAAGCGTCTAAGTACGCCAGATAGTCCGTAGTGAGGTCACCCAACGGATCCTCGCCGCTACTGATATTGCCACGGGCTACATCAATTTGTGCCAGCAGTTCATCGAGGGGGCGCATATCCAGAGTCAACTGCGAGTCGGTCATGGTAACCCGGGTGATTTGATTTGCCGCCGTGCTGGCCACATCGCTTTTGGTAAATTTGTCTACCAGCCACACCGCCATATTCAGTGCGGTTTCACCCGGAATAATCAAACTGCCCACACGCACGTAGTCGATGTCTACCCCATCAGCAGGAAACACCTGTGCAGTCACATTTATGTATAAACTGTTTGCGGGTGCAGGCAATGCCATACTGGCCTGGATCAGCGTTTTATGTGGCGCAATATCAACCGCTCCCTGAAAGCCTGGTAACGCCCGCTGAGCAAAGCCCATTAAACTTTCAAATTGCGATTGCGATATATGTACTTGTTGTTGCGCATGGCGGTCTTCCACACTGTTCTTTAACTGCCTCAACAACTCTTTAACGGTATCGGCATTATCTACCTGTTTGGATGATTCCCTGGTGACAATGGGGGCCTGATCAAGTGTTAAGAACGCCAGCCCGATTACGCCGACTAACAGCACTAGCAAGATGATAAACAGTAAACGTCGAAACATGTAAGCGTGACTCTCCCGCTCGCAATTATAATGGGGTTATTTCAGCACTCACCCAATCGGTCAGACTGGCAAACCTGGCACTGGCAGCACTAAAATCGTGAGACTCAGATTGAATGGTAGGAATAGCAACACAGCGCAACCCTGCTGTCACGGCGGCCTTTAAACCGTGCTCAGTGTCTTCTACCGCCATCGCTTCAGAGGCTGAAATGCCCATCTCTTGCAGCGCTTTTAGGTAGCAATCGGGGGCTGGTTTACTGTGCTCTACATCCTCAACAGCCACCACGCATTCAATTATCTCTTCGTAACCATAGCATTCAATGGTACGCATCACCGACAAACGGCTACCGCCGGTAACAATAGCAATCCGGAGTCCTTTTTCCTTGCAGCGCTTTAGCGTTTCGTCAGCCCCGGGCATTAACGGGAACGGGGCTTTCATCAGATGCTCTTTAGTAAGTAACTGCTTACTTTCTGCAAGATCTTTAGCAGTAATAGGTAAATTAAAATCCCTTACAGCGTCGATTGCGTTTTGGGGCACGGGAATACCCGCCATCACACTATTGTAGTACTGTTCGGTTAATGCCACATTGAACGGGTTCAGAACTTGTTGCCAAAGCGCAAAGTGGACGGCCTCGGAATTAATGAGTGTGCCGTCGTGGTCGAATAAAATTGCTTTCAATCGTTAGTCTTCCGTGAAAATGAGGGGCGTTACACCACCTCAGCCATATTACCTTTGCTTTCCAGCCATTGCTTGCGATCGCCAGCGCGCTTTTTATTTAATAACATATCCATCATTTCCAGCATGTCATCGGCATCATCAGCAGTAAGCTGCACTAATCTTCGTGTATTGGGATCCATGGTGGTTTCCCGTAACTGAATTGGGTTCATTTCACCCAGCCCTTTAAACCGCTGCACGTTAATTTTGCCACGGCGTTTTTCGGCTTCAATGCGGTCCAGAATGCCCTGCTTTTCTGATTCATCCAGTGCGTAAAAAACCTCCTTACCCACGTCAATGCGAAACAGCGGTGGCATGGCTACATACACATGACCGGCATTTACCAACGCTCTGAAGTGGCGTACAAACAACGCGCACAACAGGGTGGCAATATGCAGCCCATCGGAGTCTGCATCGGCCAGAATACAAATTTTACCGTACCGCAATCCCGACAAATCCTCTGAATCAGGATCAATGCCCAGCGCAACGGAAATGTCGTGAATTTCCTGTGAAGCCAGTATCTGACTGGAATCGACTTCCCAACTGTTCAGAATTTTACCGCGTAACGGCATAATGGCCTGGAACTCGCGATCACGAGCCTGTTTGGCTGAACCTCCCGCAGAATCCCCTTCCACCAAAAACAGCTCTGAGTAGTTAATGTCCTGCGACGAGCAATCAGTTAACTTACCAGGCAACGCAGGGCCCTGTGTGACCTTTTTACGTGCAACTTTTTTGTTCTGACGTAAACGACGCTGAGCGTTATTAATACACATGTCTGCCAGCGCTTCGGCAACGTCAGTGTGCTGATTCAACCACAAACTAAAGGCGTCCTTTACTACGCCTGATACAAACGCCGATGCCTGACGCGACGATAGCCGCTCTTTGGTTTGTCCGGCAAACTGTGGATCGTGCATCTTGGTTGAAAGAATATAGGCGCAACGCTCCCAGATATCATCAGGGGTTAATTTAACCCCCCTTGGCAACAGGTTGCGGAATTCACAGAATTCCCGCATGGATTCCAGCAATCCCTGGCGCAAGCCGTTTACATGAGTCCCCCCCTGAGCAGTGGGGATCAGGTTTACGTAACTTTCGGTAAGTAGTTCACCACCTTCCGGCAACCACATGACAGCCCAGTTAGCCGCTTCGCCATTACCGCTGAAGTTGCCAATAAACGGCACATCTTCCGGCACAGTGATATATTCTTTTACGGCACTTAACAGGTAATCCTGCAAGCCATCTTCGTAAAACCACTCGTGGCTTTCTTTGTTAACCTTGTCGTCGAACTTAATCCGCAGGCCTGGGCTGAGTACCGCTTTCGCCCGCAAATTATGGCGCAGGCGCGACACCGAAAACTTAGCTGAATCGAAATACTGCGGGTCAGGCCAAAAACGCACACTGGTACCGGTGTTACGACGGCCACAGGTATCGATTACGCGCAAATCTTCGGCTTTATCACCATTTTCAAACGCAATAAAATACACCTGACTGTCGCGGCGAATGGTCACTTCTACGCGGGTAGACAACGCGTTTACTACCGAGATCCCCACGCCGTGCAAACCGCCGGAGAACTCGTAGTTTTTATTTGAGAACTTACCACCGGCGTGCAGCTTGGTCATGATCAACTCTACGCCAGAGATACGCTCTTCCGGGTGAATATCCACCGGCATCCCACGACCATCGTCGATCACTTCCAGCGACTGATCTTCATGCAATATTACTTTAATGTTTGTTGCATGACCCGCTAACGCCTCATCCACACTGTTGTCGATAACTTCCTGACCCAAATGGTTAGGGCGAACGGTATCGGTATACATTCCCGGGCGGCGTTTTACCGGCTCAAGGCCATTTAACACCTCAATTGCATCAGAATTATATTGATTCGACATAGTTGTGATTGTTCTTCGTTGTCAGGTGTTTGGGTTACTCAGTACTCAAGCGCAGGAGACTGTTCCAGGCTAAAAAAACTGCGTTGTTTTGGCCGATGTTATCAGGCACTTGGAGGAAGCGCAATTTCAGCCTTAGGCTGAAAACAAAAACGCCGCAATCGCTGGCAAATGCTGCTCGTAATCCACAAAACTGTGATCGCCACCCTCTTCCACAACTACCTCTGCCCCTTGGTAATGCTGCACCGCCAAACGGTAGTCCAGGGTTTCATCACCAGTTTGTAACAGTACTTTAAAGTTGGCTGGGTTGGTAATGTGTGGCACATAGAGCCGCCTGATATGCTCAATGTCTGATTTACTCAATGTAAACTGCTTTTGAGTATATGGATTGATATGCGCGCCTAAATAGCCTTCCAGCAATTCAAAGGGCTTTACTGCTGGGTTAATCAGTGCAGCCTTGCCGTTGAAATGCGCCATTAGCCAGGTGGCTAAATAGCCGCCCATGGAACTGCCAATCACTTTTAAGCCGTTGTCGGTTAACACAGGATTCGCAGTAATAAGCGAAAGGAGTTGTTTGCTTAACTCGGCCGGATGGTTCGACAATTCAGGGCAAATGAACTCGATATCAGGATGATGCTCTGCCAAATAGGCACGCGTTTGCTGGGCTTTTACCGACAAAGGGGAACTTAAAAATCCGTGTAAATACAAAATGGCACTCATGCCACTCTCCCTATTTCTGTGCTCAGTGATGAGGTTAAATTGAATTGTCTGAATCCTGGTGCCACGTCGGCTAGTCCAAATTCTGGCGTTAATGCCCACTGCCAACAAGTCGATGGTGCACCGTAAACCGGCCGGCCAGCCAGACTAGCCAGATTATCGGCGTGGATATGCCCGTGTAACAGCGCGGCAACAGGATGCTCGGCAAGCCAGGCTTCAAGTAACTGCACACCCTGTAACGCGTGTTTATCCATCCAACTTTCTGTGGCTACCGGATGGTGATGCAGTGCCAGCAAATGTTGTTTTTCGGCATGATGTTGTATTTGCGTACTGATCTGTTGCAACTGGTTCGGGTTAATAATCCCCAGCGTCCCCGTCGAGCGGGTGTCCAGCCCATGAATACACCAATCGCCAAATTCCCAGCAGGTGTCAGCCGTTAAAAGCCAGCGAGCAAGGCGCGAGTTAAACAATGGATTATTGTCGTGGTTGCCGGCAATTACTTTAATCGGCACATCTGGCAGCCATTGATTCAGTGCATCAATAAAAAACTGGTAACTGGCATCGGAATCATCACCGCTGATGTCGCCGGTTACAATAATGCCATCCGGCTTTTGCGTTGCAACCAGGTTTAATACCGCAAGCAGGCTTTGCAGTGGATTAATACCGCCATACCCTTCGCGCTCCGGGTTCTCCAGCAAATGGCAATCAGAGAGTTGAATCAGCTTCATTGCGGTTGAGCAATCGGCTGGGCATCGTGATTAAGGCAAAAATGCAGCCACTCGGTAAGAAATAAATTCACCATGTGCTTTTCGTTGCGCAGCCGCATTTTGGCATTGGGATATTCATAAGAGGGAGCCAGTGCACCCGCGTTCTGACTGGACGTGACTTCTGCCATTCTGGCGTCGTGATACAAGCGCACGGTCATGGCCGGCTTCATGTAATCGGGTGTGCCAGTATCAACCTGTTCTATATCGAGGGTACTGGTATAACGGGCCGAGTCGACAATCCTGATCTGATAGCAGAGTCCTTTGCCTGCGCTGAAGCGATAGGTAAGGGCCTGAGTGTCGCAGTCTGGCAGCATCGACAACAAATGCACGTAATTACGCTCGCAGATTGCCTGTAGCGTAGGAAGATTTGGTACATATTTGCGCAAAGGGGTTGCCACGTTATTGCCAGCTCGCCAGTAAATTTTGCTTATTCATAAAGAACCATTGTAACGCAATAATGGCCGCTGCGTTGTCTATTTTGCCGTTTGCCAACCACTCACGGGCGTCGTTCTCTGCCACCCGATGCACTAAAATATCTTCTGATTCATAAGCTAAGCCATGCACGCCGGATGCCTGAGTGGCATCGGTTTTCGCCATATAAATATGCAAACGTTCGGTTGTTCCTCCAGGACTGGCAAGATAGCTCAAGGCTTTCGTCAGATGGGTTAAAGCTATACCCGCCTCTTCTTCCGCTTCCCGGTGACATACTGACTCCTGAGTTTCACCTTCGTCAATGATCCCGGCAATCACTTCAATTAACCAAGGCGAGTCAGAGGTGGCCAGCGCGCCCATTCTCACCTGTTCAATCAGTACGAATTCTTCGGTAACCGGATCATAGGGCAATACCGCTACAGCATGGCCGCGTTCAAACATTTCACGGCGAACAATATCACTCCAGCTACCATCGTATTTTTTGTGTCTGAACTCATACAGCATCATGGTAAAAAAGCCATTGTAGACAGGCTTTTTACTGAGTATTTCGACGTCAGCTGAGTTGAAACGCTGAATTTTCGCTTTCATTGCATTCTCTTTTACTGTGTAAACCGGTTAATATACGAATTTGAACATTTACGATCATCCGTGTATTTATAATTTGAGTAATACACGATTGGGCAGACATAACACATATTCTGTTACACTTGCTCAAGCTCTGTTACGTCTTATAAGTATCTTTTAGTCGTTGACTTACTTAAAGTACGAAACAGATTATGGAACAGTATTCAATGGCGTTGAGGTGTGGGTCTCCCGGTGTGGGTTACCCGATGTAACACAGGCACCTTACCACCGTATAAACAGTCCATCAACACACCTTGAATACGCAAAACAGTTGAGATTGAAGGCGCACAAATGAAAAGAACACTCATATCACTAATGCTCGGTTTTGGTATAACTACACCGGTATTAGCCGATAGTTTACTGGAAGTTTATCAACAGGCCCTTGCTAACGATCCGGTCGTTAATCGTGCCAAGGCTCAACGCGATGCAGCCTATAAAGGTATTCCGCTAAGCCGCGCCGCATTACTTCCTCAAATTTCCGGTTCACTGGGGTATTCCAAGTCATCACGGGAAACCACGCAAACTATCCAGGTAAGCAACGATGACGGCTCAACCGGCTTTAACATCGTTGATGTTGACATTGACAGCAATTCCACCAGCTATGGCATTGATCTTACGATGTCTCTGTACGACCACTCTAACTGGCTGGGCCTTGACCGCGCAGAATTAACCGCGGAACAAAGTGATGCCAGCTATGCTGCCGCAACTCAGGAACTGATTGTGCGCACAGTTACCGCGTACTTAAACGTACTGCGTGCCCAGGACAATCTGGATTTTGTTCGCGCAGAAAAACGTGCCATTGAGCGTCAGTTGGAGCAAACTAAACAGCGTTTTGAAGTGGGCTTAACGGCGATCACAGACGTGCATGAAGCACAAGCTAACTTTGACAGCACAGTGGCGCAGGAAATTGTAGCGGAGAACCGCATTGAACTGGCTCGTGAAGCGCTGCGTGTTATTACCGGCAAATACCATGATCGTTTGGATATATTAAACACCGAGCGTTTTTCGGCAACCGCACCAAGCCCGGAAAATGTTGATGGTTGGTTGAGTATTGCTGAAAATGCAAACCTGACATTATTAGCCCAACGTCTTGCGCTTGACGTTGCCAAAATGGACATCGATATTGCCACCGCAGGGCATTATCCAACCGTGGGTTTAAGTGCGTCGTATGGTGCCTCAAAAGGAACTACTGAATCACCATTCTTTAAAAACAGCACACCGTTTTTTGACAGCCAAAGTATTGGCTTGTCGGTAAGTGTACCGATTTATCAGGGCGGCTCAGTATCAGCTCAGGCTGACCGTGCCCGTGATTTGTATGTCTCTTCCAGTCAGGATCTGGAATTGGCTTACCGTCAGACTGTTCAGTCGGTTCGCAGTTCTTACAATGATGTTAAAGCGTCAATCTCGACTATTCGCGCACTGGAACAGGCCGTTATTTCAGCGGAAAGTGCACTAAAAGCAACCGAAGCTGGTTTTGACGTAGGTACGCGTACCATTGTTGACGTGCTGGACAGCACACGTAACTTATTTAACGCTCGCGCCAACCTGGCTGGAGCGCGTTACGATTTTATTCAGGCTATGGTTACGCTTAAACAAGCGGCTGGTAACTTAAAAGCCGAAGATATCGAATTACTCGAGCAAGGCATGAAAGCAGCCGGGTAAGGCTTTATTTAACTCACGTAAAAGCGCCCGGTTGGGCGCTTTTTAGTTTATACGTTGGGAATCCGGTAAATCTGACAGCAATTCCAGATCTTCAAGAATGTCCTGCATTGCCAGCTTTAATGCTTGTATGTCGTCCACGCTGGAAGAGTAATTGTCTAACTGGTCGTTCAATTGGGATAATTTTGCTTGCAAACTCTTGTTGCTCTCGTCCATGATACAGCCTGCTCTGAATGGAAGTGATTTCCACTTAAGTATAAGCCTAAATAGTAATAATTCTCAATATTTACACTTCAACTATGCAAGCGTCTCAATTACAAAACCGATTTGAACACATTCGCTCTAACAAAGCCTTTGAGCTTTTTGTTATTGGCGTGATCCTATTTTCCGCCTTACTGGTAGGCGCAAAAACCTATGATATGCCAGCTGCGGTAAACCATGCCACCAACATATTAGACTGGCTGATCAGTGCGTTTTTCCTGGTCGAACTCACCATCCGCTTCCTGGCAGAGCGACGTAAACTCGACTTTTTCAAAAGCTTTTGGAACTGGTTCGATACCATTATTGTATTAGTGAGCCTGTTACCACTGGAAAACAGTGATACCGCACTTATTGCCCGCCTGGTCAGGGTTTTCAGGGTACTGCGGATGATTTCGATTATTCCGGAATTGCGCATATTACTGGTGTCACTGATGAAGGCATTGCCCCAACTCGGCTACGTGATGCTGTTAATGTTCATTATTTTTTATATTTACGCCGCAGTGGGCAGCACGTTGTTCGAGCAAATCAATCCGGTACTGTGGGGCGATATTACTATCTCGTTACTTACGCTATTCAGGGTGATGACCTTTGAAGACTGGACTGACGTAATGTACGAAACCATGGAAGTGTATCCGCTCAGCTGGTTCTACTATTTAAGCTTTATCTTCTTTACTGCTTTTGCGTTCCTCAACATGGTAATTGGAATAGTAGTGAACGTAATGGAAGAAGAAAACGCCAAAGCGTGGCGTGAAGCGCATAAAGATGAACCCACATTGAAAGACATCGCAGAGCAGTTGGCCGCTCTAGAAAAAAAGCTGGACCAAAACATTAACAATAAAGTGGATTAGCACAACGCTCGTGCTCATTATAAAAAACGCCCGGTTTAACCGGGCGTGTTTGTTTATCAGATTAGATATTGTAGGTTTTCTTGAGCGCTGCAACCCGGGCCTGGGATTCGGGTGCATCAAACACGCGGCTCCCTAAACGCCGGTTTGCCAGTGTCTTCATATCCATCTTCAACAGTAACTCAATATAGTTGAGAAACACTTCATCACTGCGCACATTTTCGTCCACAATCTTATCGTAGATGGACTTAGCCTCTTCCATTTCCCCTTGAGCTATCAGTATTTGCGCCAGGGTGTCGGCGATTTCAGGCGCATTGGGGATCACTTTTAATGCCTGACGGGCATGCTCTTCGGCGTCGTCCAACATCCCTTCTTCCAGTTCCAGGAAAGCCAGGTTATTCAGTGCAATGGCGTTATCTGGCCAGTCCTTCGCGACTTTGCGATATTCGCCAATCGCTTGTTTGCGATCTTTTGGAATCATGCGCTCAGCGAATAATAATCTGGCCTGCAAATTCGCCGGATTGTTCTGTAAAAACGCGTTCAGAACGGCAAAGGCTTTATCGTTACTGCCAGAAAGCTCATAGGCGGCCATCAGCACCAGTAAGTTACGTGTGCTGGGGATTTCCTCATAGGCAGCCAGGGCATTCGGCACCGCATCCAGATAATCTTCCCGATAGATTTGCAAACGCGCTTCTACACCGCGTACAAACGGCAACATGCGTTCTTCGGGGGTCAGTTTGCCAAGTATCGCTTCGGCTTCGCGGATTTCACGCAACATCGAATGCAAATACGACTTCACTATTTCTATTTGACGATCCGGGCGCTTTTCGAGGAATTTTTTGGTTACTTCCAGTGCGTCGGCAAATTTGTTCTGCACATCCAGAATCATCACCAGGCCCAGCGTAGCGGTTTTGTTGTTAGGCGATATAGACAACCATTCGGTATACAGCGCTTTTGCTTCGTTTACCTGATTATTCGCCAGCAACAACCTGCCCTTGGTATCCCAGTATGGCATCGCAACCTCGGGGCGCTGAGGCACCTGATTAATCACTTTCAGGCCTTCTTCGTAACGATTTTCACTTAACAAGATGCGCGCCAGAACAATTTTTGGCGTGTCAGATTTCGGATTGCGCGAGGCAATCTCTTTTATGTAATCAATCCCTTCGTTTGCTTTACCGGCTTGCTGTTTGATCATGTAATACATGGCCAGCGCAGACTGATGCGTCGGGTCGATTTCCAATGCCTGTTTTAACCAGTTTACGGCTTCATCAGGCTTTTTCTCGTTCATCGCAATGGAGACACGCTGCAGTTTCGCCTTGATGTTACCGGAGTCGAGGGTTTCAGCCTTTTCAATGGCCTTTGTCGCTGCCGCAAAGTCATCTTTTAAAATGCTCACCTGCGCAATGGTCAGCCACGGCTCGGCGTTTTGCGGTTCCTTTTCCTGCCATTCACGGGCAACACCCAAGGCTTTGTCGAACTGTTTGGTTGCAATGTATGCATTCGCCAGCGTTTGCTGACCACTTGAAATCTCAGGCGCTTTCTTTACGGCTTCTTCAAGATTAAGGATCCCGTCGGCATCATTTAAAGACAGCTGAAGCACGCCAATCCGGGTTAAATCTTCTGCCGTGGTGGCCAAATCCGCCGACCGCTCAATCATTGCCTGAGCATCAACAACATTGCCGTCTTGAAGTAACTTATAACCCGCTTTTGAAAACAGGGTGGCATCGGTACTAAAATCACCGTCTACACGACTCAGTACGTCCATTGCTTCTTCGTTTTCTCCCTGAAACAACAGGCTGTCAGCCAACATGCGCAATGCAGGGTGAGTCGGCGGCAAGTTAGACGCAATCATCGACAAGTGCCGTGTAGCGGCCGCGTAATCTTTTAACTGATAAGCACTGTATCCGCCGACTAAACGGGCTAACGGATCAGTTCGCCCGCCCTGAATCGCTTTCTCAACATGCTGTAAGGCACTGGCAAACTCACCGGCCCGGACCTCGATAACCGCCTTGTACTGATTGAGCAGCGGGTTACCTGCACTCTTGGTAAGTAATTTATCTACCAGCGGTTCTGCGTCGTCGTAACGTTCATTGTCCATTAACAGCGCCGACAAAATGAACGAGGTTTCCGCGTCTTCAGGATAGGCCTGAACATAGGCCTGATAAGCTTCAATTGCCTGGTCTGGTTTCTTCAGATACAAATTCAAACGCGCCAGCAGTTGCAGCACGTTTTTATTAAGTGGCGATTGTTCACGCAGGGCTTCAACCTGAGTAAGGGTTTTCTCGTATTGCTCATCCAGCATACTTTCGTAAGCCAGCGATAAGCCTTTGTACACACTGTTGGTATCCAGCTCGCGGATTTCATCGATAAGCTGGCGTGCTTCTGTTTTTTTATCGAGTTTGATCAGCGCTTCCAGTTTATAGAAGGTCACTTCTGCACGCTTTACTGCTGTTAGGCCATCAACACTGTGGTCTATTTCAGCCAGCGCAACGTCTGCGTTGGTTTCCTGATAAGCCAGTGTGAGTAGAGGAATGACTGCGGAAACGTCATAGCCGAGTTCCAGTGCACGGTTCAATTCCTTTTCTGCGGCAGCAAAATTGCCTTCATCCACATAAAGCTGACCCAGTTCGAAGCGGGGATTGGGATCCTGAGGATTTTTTTGAATCGCATTTTTGAACTCCAGAATCGCTGATTCTGTGTCCCTGGCCTCTATAAACTGGCGCGCCGCGAGTAAGTGTTCTTCACTGGTTTTTTGCCCGCAGCCTGTTAAAGACGTGGCACTCAGCCCCATAAGAATAGCCGAAAGAAGTACCCGGCGGTGTAATGACCTTTTCTTCATTGTGCTTACCTTGCTCATGATTCCTAATACTGTCCCTATAAATTTACCAGTCGGTTTCCTATACAATAATGGTATCCGCACTACTATTGGCCTATAATAGCACTTTATATATATCGCTGGCTTTTCTGCTATGCCCGTCCGAGTTATCCAGGATCTTTAATTTAATGACCACAAACGTCGAACTGACCTTTACCGATCTCAAACTACCGCAACCTATCTTACAGGCCCTTGAGAAAGTTGGCTACGAGAAACCGTCGCCAATTCAAGCTGAAAGTATCCCGTTACTACTGGATGGCCATGACCTGCTGGGTCAGGCTCAAACTGGTACCGGGAAGACGGCTGCCTTCGCTTTGCCTATGCTGGCAAATCTTGACGTAGAAGGCAATTATCCGCAGCTTTTAGTGCTTGCTCCCACTCGTGAACTGGCCATACAGGTAGCCGAAGCGTTCCAGGCTTATGCCACCTTCTCACAAAAAATCCGCGTACTGCCAATTTATGGTGGACAGTCTTACGACAACCAGATCCGCCAGTTAAAGCGTGGCGTTCAGGTTGTGGTTGGTACACCAGGACGGGTAATTGACCACATCAATCGCGGTACGCTGAAACTCGACAAACTGAAGTTCCTGGTTCTGGACGAAGCAGACGAGATGTTGCGCATGGGTTTCATCGATGACGTAGAGTTGATTTTAAGTCACGCGCCAGCAGAACGTCAGACAGCACTGTTCTCGGCCACCATGCCAGGTCCAATCAAAAAGATTGCACAGCGATATCTGAACGATCCCAAGCACGTGAAGATCGAGTCAAAGGTAAGTACCGCCAGCACAATTCGTCAGCGTTACTGTCAGGTTGCCGGACACCACAAACTGGAAGCGCTGACGCGCATTATGGAAGTGGAAACATTCGATGGCATGATCATCTTCGTACGTACCAAAACCGCCACGCTGGAACTGGCTGAAAAGTTAGCAGCACGCGGGTTTGATGTAGAGCCACTGAACGGTGATATTCCGCAGGCCGCTCGCGAGCGCACGGTAGACCGCCTGAAACAGGGCAAAATTGATATTCTGGTAGCCACCGACGTAGTTGCCCGTGGACTTGACGTTGAACGCGTTAGCCACGTTGTTAACTTTGACATTCCATACGACACAGAGAGCTATGTTCACCGCATTGGCCGTACCGGCCGCGCCGGTAGAAGCGGTGATGCTATTTTGTTTATTTCTCATCGCGAAAAGCGCTTACTGAATGCCATTGAGAATGCCACTCGCCAGCCAATTGAAGCGATGCCGATTCCGTCGATCAGCGAACTGAACGAAACGCGTTTAACCAGGTTCAAGCAGAGCGTTATGGAAGCCACTAAAGACGACAGTCTGGAAGGCCTGATGCCAATTGTGGATATGCTGATTGAAGAAAACGAAGCCAGCCCGGAAGTGTTGCTTGCAGCGTTAATTAAATTGGCGCAGGGCGATGAACCCTTGCTGTTAAAAGAGACTGACCGTCCGGATCTGCATTCTGCCCGCCAGCGTGGTGACGATGACCGCCGGGGTGGCGATCGCGAAGGGCGTCCACGTCGTGAGGGCCGTGAAGGTCGCGAAGGCCGTGAAGGCAGAGACAGTCGCCGCAAGTCGCCGCGTGACAGCCGCCGTCCTGAAGAAGGCATGCAGCGTTTCCGCATCGAAGTTGGCCACACGCATGGCGTGAAACCAGGTAATATCGTAGGTGCCATTGCCAACGAAGCTGGCATCGACAGCAAATACATTGGTGCCATCGAAATATTCGATAACTTCTCTACGGTAGATTTACCGGAAGGCATGCCCAAAGATGTGAAGCAAACGCTGCAGGATACCCGAGTATCAGGCCAACGTTTAGGCTTACGCGAGTGGTCAGATAAACCACCCGCGCGGAAAAAGGCTCCGAAGCCTCGTGGTTAAATAAAATCAACCGGCAGCGTGATTATCACCCTGCCGGTTTTTCGTTAAGCTCCGCCAAAATCAGTCATCACTAATAACTTTTTAATCTGAAAAATATTTTTTAATTCATTTATACAATATAAATTTCAGGCAAACTAAACACAGTTACAGTGACAAGAGTCTGCTATGCGATATTTCCCGATTTTTATTGATGCCCAAGCGCTGCAGGTGCTGATTGTTGGCGCTGGCGAAGTGGCCGCACGCAAGCTGGAATTGTTATTAAAAAGCCCGGCAATCATTACGGTGGTGGCACCTCAAGTGTGCACAACGGTGCGTCATTTAGCAGAATCCTCACAAGTTACTCTACTTGAAAGACCATTCGAAGAAAGCGATCTGGACAATCACCGCATGGTGTTTGTTGCCACCAGCGATGAGGCGCTAAACGCAGACATTCACAAACTTGCGACCGAACGCAACATGCTGGTGAATGTAGTAGACAACACGCCGCTTTGTGGCTTTATTACGCCATCTATTATCGACCGTTCCCCACTGGTAATTGCCCTGAGCAGCGGTGGCAATGCGCCTGTACTACTGCGCTATTTGCGCCAGAAGCTGGAGTCTGTCCTGCCAGCAAACCTCAGTAAGCTGGGTTCTTTCTCGGAGCGATTCCGCGAAAAAGTAAAGCAGTCTCTTGCCACAGTTACCGAACGACGCTATTTCTGGGAATCAGTATTGGAAGGCGATATTGCCGAAGAAGTCACCCAAGGCAACGATAGTAAAGCCGAGCAAAAATTTTTAGCGGCGCTGGACGACGCTGCCGCGCAAAAGCAAACCGAAGGCCAGGTGTATCTGGTGGGTGCCGGTCCGGGCGATCCTGACTTACTTACCTTCCGCGCACTGCGTTTGATGCAAAAGGCTGACGTGGTAGTGTACGACAGACTGGTATCACCACAAATTCTTGAGCTAGTGCGCCGCGATGCCGAAAAGATTTATGTAGGCAAAGCCAAAAGCCATCACACTGTTCCACAGCAAGACATCAATCAGATTTTGGTTGAACAAGCTAAAGCCGGCAACCGCGTGGTGCGCTTAAAAGGTGGTGATCCGTTTATTTTCGGACGCGGTGGCGAAGAAATCGAAACGCTGCTGGCCGCCGGGATCAGTTTTCAGGTAGTACCCGGAATCACTGCTGCCGCTGGTGCGGGTGCGTATGCGGGTATTCCGCTTACACATCGGGATCACGCTCAGTCTGTGGTATTTGCCACTGGGCATCTTAAAGACGGTACTATCGACCTGAATTGGCAAGGTCTGGCGCACCCTAATCAAACCATCGTGTTTTATATGGGGCTAACCGGTTTAGCTATTATTTGTGAGCAGTTGATTAAACACGGACTGTCCGAAGATACACCTATTGCTCTGGTTCAAAAAGCCACCACCAGTGAACAAAAAGTGATTACTGCCACGCTATCTACCATATTGAGTCATCCAGAACTCTGTGACATGAAGCCACCTACGTTGATCATTGTTGGCAGCGTGGTGTCGTTGCAGGCAAAGCTTAACTGGTTCGAATAATACTAAGGGGCTGTTGACCTTTGCTGTATGTTTTAACGGCGAATTGTGCATCATTTAGGCAAGGCAGAGTCCATGTAGTGTAGTTGCTCTACACAAGTGGACGATAACGCGGCATAAATGACGCACACTTGCCGGTTACCGGACCCTGCCCTTCGGGTTCGTCATGGAAGCGCTTTACTCTTTGTCACAGACCTTTGACGTAGAATGACTATGCCTGCAGGCCTGTTTCATGATTGAAACGCTTCCATATAGAATAAAAATGATACAGCAAAGGTCAACAGCCCCCAACAATTCGCATTAATCTGCAAATAGCCACTATACTCAGGTAATCATCCGTCGGGAATTAACGTTAACCTCAGTATGCTGGCTCGCCTTTTTCCAATGACACTCCTTGCTCTGGTTGCATTTTGCGATTACGTGAGCGCCGAGCAAACCCAGTATCTGCGTAAAGCGGTTGGAGATGACGCTCGCTACGAATACCGCTGGCTGGATCACGATGGCAAAGCCCGCAGGATTGCTTTTACTTTGCCGCAGAAAACCCTGCAAATGTTGCCTCAGCAACAGTTAAACTACCAACCTGCACTGGCCATGCGGGAAGTGGAAGTCGCCTTACTGAAGGCCGCGCAACAGATTGATCCCAGAGTTGCCCGTTTTTCTCTGGTCAAGCGCCACGATACCTTGTCGTTCACGCTCTCAGGTAAAGATGATGCGCAGCTTGAACAGCTTACTCAATCGCTCAAAGACACCCAAAAGGCCACGTTAGATACCTACCTGGAAGAACGCTATTATCAGCACTACACCACACCTTTGTTGCAAAAAGCAGTAAAACCCAATCACGTCAGATATATTGCTGAAAGTGTCTTTCCACTGATCCCGGCGGCTCAGTCGATTTATGACATAGTGGATGAACAATCCAATGCCCGCTCTTATCTAAATTTGTTATTAAGCTGGGCCCAGGCTATACCCTACGACACCCTGGAAAACAGGATCACTAGCAATGGCTCGGGATTTTCACCACCGCTGGCAATTTTGAATCAAAACAAGGGAGACTGCGATAGCAAAGCGGTACTGGCGGCTGCGCTCATACGCGCATTTTTGCCCGGCAATCCCATGAAACTGGTGCTGTTGCACGATCACGCATTGTTGGCCATCAGTATGACGCCGTTGGCTACGGATGAAACGCTGATGGTAGAGGGGTTGCCTTTTATCCTCTTGGACCCAACCGGTCCGGGGCAATTGAAATTGGGTGAAGTGAGTGATTCAACCCGACAAGGGCTTGCTTCCCGAAACTATATTCTGGAAAACATTCCCTCGTCGGCGCCTCAGTAAACGTTTATATCACAAATGATTTTCGGCAAAATCTGCCAGACGCGAACGCACTACTCCGTCCAGGTTAATGGTGGCACTGCCCGCAAAATCCTTAAATTTTTCCACCAGATAAGTTAAACCGGAGGTTACCGGGCTCAGGTAGTTGCTGTCGATCTGTGCCAGGTTACCGCTACAAATCAGTTTAGTCCCCTCACCACAACGGGTAATGATGGTTTTTAGCTGAGAGGCGGTAAGGTTTTGTGACTCATCCAAAATCACGATCGCATTCTGGATACTGCGCCCGCGCATAAAGTTAATCGACTTAAACTGAATGTTGGCCTTTTCCATGATGTAGTTCATTGAGCCTTTGGTGTTTTCATCATGTTTATGCAACACCTCAAGCGAGTCAGTAATGGCCGCTAACCAGGGTGCCATCTTCTCTTCTTCGGTGCCGGGTAAAAATCCAATAGACTCCGCAATTTCAGGGGTATTCCGGGTAACAATAATCTTGTCGTACATGTTCCGCTCAACCACCATTTCCAGTGCCGCAGCTAACGCCAGCAGTGTTTTACCACTCCCCGCCGGGCCGGTAAGGATCACCAGGTCGATGTGAGGGTCCAGCAACGAATGCAGTGCCATAGCCTGCCCAATATTTTTAGGATTAATTCCCCAGGCGTGACGCGACATTAAGCGCTCGTAGCCCAAATCCAGAATATCCAGGTTGTCACTGGTCATCGACTCAACCAAGCCTGCAAAGTGCTGGGTATCGTCGAGTAGATACTCATTCACATAGGCTTCTGGCAACAAGGAGCGTGGTACAGTATGAATGGTATCGCGACCCTCTGAACGGCTATCCACCGATTTAACCTGCGTCCAGAAGTCGCCCTCAAATTTGTGGTAACCCTTGGTAAGGTATTTGATATCGGTGATCAGCTGATCGGTACGGTAATCTTCAACATGCGCAAGCCCCGCTCCCTTGGCCTTTAACCGCATGTTCAGATCTTTGGTTACCAGCACTACCTGTCTGGGCGCAAAGTTATGCTGCAAATGCAGCGCAACGTTAATGATGCGGTTGTCGTTGGCATCGCTGCTGAAAATTTGCTGCGATTGCTTCATGTTTAAATCAGCATAAATCGACAACGCGCCAGTAGGTCGGTTCTCTCCTGCGCCAATTCCCTCCAGCGGTACACCTTCCAGCAAGTCTTCAGGCGTCGCCTCGCTGAGTAAGTCTTCCATTGCCCGAATACACACCCGCGCATCCCGCGCCACATCTTTCTTGCTGTCTTTTATGTAATCCAGTTCTTCCAGAACGGTCATAGGAACAACAACGTCATTTTCTTTAAAAGAGAGGAAAGCGAGGGGCTCGTGTAGCAGAATGTTGGTATCTAGGACGTAGATTCTTGTGTCTGTATTTGATTTTCTTGGCATCCGTCACTCCAATGAACATAACCAAGCTCGTCTGTACAACGACGCGCTAACAGGGCCAGTATGAACGGAGTTAGGGTGTCGATTCTGACCGTAAAACTCCGCATCACATCGACCTACATTTCCACCATAATCCAGTTTGCTAACTTATTCACTTATTTTCGCGCTAATTTTTTAAAAATTATCTCCTGATGCAGTTATCCCACAGGTTCAATACGCGTAATTCCTGAAGATTGCTATATTGAACAAGACATGCCGCTGTCCGATAAGTACAATACGCCCCCCGTTATAACGGAGTAGTAATTGAGATGAGTTCCGACACACAATTTGCCATTGGTCAACGATGGTTAAGTAACACCGAAACCGACCTGGGCCTGGGTGCCATTATTCGGGTAGATTTTCGCGCCATTGAGGTGCTTTACCCTGCCACGGGTGAAAGCCGTATTTACACAAAAGATAACGCGCCGCTCACCCGTCTGGCGTTTGCGCCGGGCGAGACTGTGAAGTCCCAGGAAGGCTGGAGCCTGTATGTCGAATCAGTTATCGAACAACAAGGTGTGCTGATTTACAAAGGGTTGCGGGAAGATACCAAACAATCGGTGACGCTTGCGGAACCTCATCTTGATCACCATATTCGTCTGAATCAACCGGAAAAGCGTCTGTTTAACTACCAGTTTGACAATCCAAACTGGTTTGATGTTCGCGAAGCGGCTCTGAGCAGCCAGCACCAGCATGCTCAGTCGGATACCATTGGTATGGTGGGCGCTCGCATTGAACTGATCCCGCACCAATTGCACATAGCGTCTGAAGTAGGCCGCCGTCATGCCCCGCGGGTACTGCTGGCCGACGAAGTAGGATTGGGTAAAACCATTGAAGCGGCGCTGATCATCCATCAGCAAATACAAACTGGCCGGGCAGGCAGAGTGCTGATCATTGTACCTGACACCCTCATCCACCAGTGGCTGGTAGAAATGTTGCGTCGGGTAAATTTAGCGTTCGCTATTTACGACGAAAGCCGCTGTGAGGCATTGGCAGAGAGTGAAGAAGGCAGTAATCCCTTCGACAACGACCAGCTCATTCTGTGTGGCTTAAACTGGCTGACACAGCATCCAAAACGCCAGCAACAAATCCAGCAAACCAGCTGGGATTTAATGGTGGTAGACGAAGCTCATCACCTGGCCTGGTCGGCGGATGCGCCTTCCGATGAATATCAGCTGGTTGAACAACTGGCTCAGGCTACTCCGGGTGTATTACTGCTTACCGCCACGCCGGATCAGTTGGGTCACGAAAGTCATTTCGCGCGCTTGCGTCTTCTGGATCCTGCCCGGTTTTACGATTACGCCACCTTCCTGGAAGAAGAATCAAAGTACTCAGCGCTGGCCGATGCTGTTGCACCACTTATCGATGGTGAGCCCCTGTCGGAAGACGCGTTCAATGCATTGCACCAACTGGCACCAGACATTGTGAGTCAGTTCGACGATTTGAACGACACCGCGTCCCGCGACGCACTGTTACATCAGTTAATTGATTGTCACGGTACCGGGCGTTTACTGTTCAGAAACCGTCGCGCCGCTATTGAAGGATTCCCGGGCCGTCAGTTGCATAGTTATGCCCTGCCTCGCCCTGAATGTTACCCGGTTGAAGCCATCGACTCACTGGCTTCTGCCATGTTCCCGGAACGTCAGCCGGGCTTATCCGAGCGTTGGTTGGCAGAAGATCCAAGAGTGAACTGGCTGCTGGACTTCTTACCTTCGGTAAAACCCAGCAAAGTATTACTTATTTGCGCCAGCGCCGCCACTGCTCAGCAACTCGCTGAAACCATTCGCGTAAAAACGGGTATCCGTCAGGCCGTTTTCCACGAAGGGATGAGCATTGTGGACCGCGACAAAGCAGCCCACTACTTCGCCGATCCGGAAGAGGGTGCTCAAATTCTGTTGTGTAGCGAAATCGGCAGTGAAGGCCGCAACTTCCAGTTTGCCCATCACCTGGTATTGTTCGACCTGCCGCTCACTCCGGATCTGCTGGAACAGCGCATTGGTCGATTAGACCGCATCGGACAAACCCAGGATGTACAAATTCATGTGCCGGTAATAGAAAATTCAGCACAAGCCGTGCTGCTGAAGTGGTACCACGAAGGCCTGAATGCGTTTGAACACACCTGCCCAACGGGTGGAAAAGTGTACGAAGACGTAGAGGAGATGTTAGTAACCGCTTGTCTTACCCCAAATGACACGGCGTTAATTGGCACACTGATAAGCCAAAGCCATACACTGAATAGTGAGCTGAAAGCCAAACTCGACGCAGGCAGAGACAAACTGCTAGAAATGAATGCTGCGGGCGTGGGCCGCGTGGATAACCTGCTTGAACAAATCATTGCCCGCGACAGCTCGGCCGACTTGCCCAAGTTCGCCGGCAGACTGTTTGATGCAATCGGTATTGCACAGGAAGAAAAGGGCCAGGATTGCTTTATTCTGCGCCCTACCGAATCCATGATTGGCTATTTACCGGGGCTCGACCCTGAAGGCATGACGGTGACGTACCGTCGCCGTACCGCGACAACGCTTGAAAACGTGCATTTCCTGACCTGGGACCACCCACTCATTCACAACGCCATTGAGTTAGTACTTACCGACGTGCACGGCAAGAGCAGTGTTGGATTTATTGCCGACAAAGAACAGCCAAAAGGCGCGTATTTTGTGGAGACCTTGTTTGTGTTGTCTGGCAAGGCACCAGCGAATTTGCAGTTGGAGCGTTTTTTACCGCCCACACCAATTCGTTTATGCCTGAACATAAAGGGGCAGCATACGGAATTGGAAAATCAGGGGCTGCGCCCGGTGGGTCGCAAAATTGCGCAACAGCTCATTCAGGCGCTCACCGCACAGTTGCAACAGCAGTTAGAGCGCGCCCGTGACCAGGCACATCAGCACGCCAACCATATTCTGCAGGATGCATTGCAGCGCATGCAGCAGTCGTTAGGCAGTGAGGCGCAGCGTCTTCGCGATTTACAGCAGCAGAACCCGGCTATTCGCGACAGTGAAATTACGTTTATTGAGCAGCAAATTGCTGCGCTCACCGACGTATTACAGCGCTGTGACGTACAGTTAGACGCCGTTCGTATACTGGTGAATAACCCGTGAGTGCAAACCCCGACTTTGAATACAATCCGCCGGTTTCACCTTACCTGAGTTTGTTGTACTACGATGACGATATCATCGTAGCCAACAAACCCAGTGGGTTGTTAACCGTTCCCGGCAAAGCCCTCGAACACCGCGACTCTCTGGCTTCACGTATTCAAACGGTGTTTCCCGATGCGCGTATTGTTCATCGGCTCGATATGGCAACGTCGGGGGTGATTGTAATTGCTCAACACAAAGCCAGTCATAAGCATCTTTCCCGACAGTTTGAAACCCGCCACACTACCAAGCGATATTACGCGCGAGTGTTGGGCGTGCCTGTTCAACAATGCGGCGAAGTTAATCTGCCGCTGATATGCGACTGGCCCAATCGCCCCAAACAAATGGTAAGCCATGAACACGGTAAACCGGCGTTAACGCACTATCAGGTAGTGCAACAACTCGCAGACGAAGCGCTGGTAGAGTTGCGCCCGGTTACCGGTCGCTCGCATCAGTTACGGGTACACATGCTGGCATTGGGGCATCCAATTCTTGGCGACCGCCTTTATAGTCCACCCGCGGGACTTGCCAAAGCTAATCGCCTGCAGTTGCACGCCGAATCTTTAATGCTCACTCACCCCACCTACAATGAGCCGATGTGCTTTAGTGCACCGCTGCCGTTTGGCGACTTTACACCCGCACCCTTTCAGGATGTTACAGGTTAACTTTTCATAACCGCTGCCGATACTACTATACTGGTATCAACTTTCCAGACTGAACAACAGATGCGGGTATCTCAGATCACAATCAGCCTAATTGCATTTTGCCTGTGTACATTGGCAAGGCATGCCTGTGGTTCGGTAACAGACGACATCACCCGCTATTTCCCCTCTGAAAAAGTCACCCAACTCGCCGTACTCGACGAGCAGGTGGCAGCGCTCACACTCCCCTCAAAAAGTCCACTCAGCCGGGGCGTGGCGATTGTACTGGTAGACGCGCAGTCTCAGTCGCTTAATCTGGATGGCGGCCTTATACTGGCTGACACCCTTACCGCAAAGGGCTGGCATTGCCTACTCATTCCGGTTGACCGCCCTGCCGTGTTGCCAACTGAAACGCCGGCGATGCCACTAAAGCCCATTGATAACACCACCAGCATGACCGCAGACTATGATAGTTACTACACCAAAGTACTCGGCCGTGTTAACGCCGCCTATAGCTTTGCCCAACAATACCGGGGATATACATTTATCATTGCCGAAGGCATGACCAGCGCCAGCCTTATCGACGCATTCCAACGAGGCGCGTTGGATATGCCCGACACGTTAGTGAGCCTTGGTGCGTTTTGGCCTGAATATGAAAAAAATCAACAACTGATCGCCTGGCTGGCAGAAAGCAGCTATCCGGTACTTGATTTAACTATGCCCATGCTTAGTCAGTGGCAATCCGCCACCGCAGATGCCCGTTTAACGGCTGCCAAAGTGAGCCTGAAAAGACATTACCGCCAGCGCCAGTTGCTCCCCACCGTTGGGCTTGGCAATGCCGGTGCCGGTACATCGATGCCAAACCCGGCAGGGGCCTGGCTTGGTCAGGAAATTTATAGCTGGCTGAGATACTTAGGCTGGTAGTTATTTAATTTCATACCGGCGTTGATAACTTTACGTGTAATTTGCAAAATTCTGCCAATTTTGAACTATACTCACAGAGTGTCGAATTCTTGGATCCGCGGCGTGAGCATTACTCCATTTATTGAAGAAAAGTCCCGTCAGTTGTGTTGCTATTTACACGCTTTCTGGAGCGGTGCACTGGATTATCAGGAGTTGAATTATTTCTTTTGGGACACCCTGGAAGAATGGTCCCTTTACCGATGCGATGATGCCGAGCCCTACTCACACACAGAAAGGGTATTTTGGCACTTACTGCACCAAATACATTACTGGCGCGAAGATCAACTGCTCAACGACGACATTCTGCGTGACGAACTAAAACAATGTGTGCGCTTTTTACAAGGCGGCACCGTGTTTCCGTTTGATTGTATTGGTATCAGGCCTTAATACCAATTCGCATAGAAGTCGTCTGGTTGGTATTCCACATTCACTGCGCCGGTTTCCTTTGCGCATCCCCTGAGTTATTGCTTGCTCACACTGGTTATCCGTGATCCAATAGACTTATCAGTTTACAACGTTGAGGAAGGGATTCGGTGTCCTCCACTTTTGCCACATTTCGCGATAAACGCCTGATCAGTATATTTCTATTTGGTATTGCCAGTGGATTTCCCTGGCTGATGATAGGCTCGGTATTATCTGCCTGGCTAAAAGACGAGTCCCTTTCACGCTCAGCCATCGGCCTGTTCGGCGCCATCTTTGCAGTGTATTCATTCAACTGGCTTTGGGCACCGCTTATCGACAGGGTGAAGCCGTTCTGTCTGGGCCAGCGACGCGGCTGGATTGGGCAGATGCAACTCCTCATCATTGGATTCTGCGCGTGGATGTCGACACTCAATGCCCAGACAGATTTATTTTTGATTGCACTGTGTGGTTTGTTAATTGCCATTGCGTCTGCCACCCAGGATATTGCTATTGATGCTTATCGTATTGACGTGATTGGCGAACAGGAAAAAGCCACCATGTCGGCAGCGTCCTCATTGGCAACAGCAGGATGGTGGACCGGTTATGGTGGACTTGGCGCTATTCCCTTTCTGCTGGCAGATCTGCCGGGCTGGCACTGGCAGGCAATCTACCAGGTACTGGCCGCCATTATGGCGTTGTGCTTTTTGGCCACACTTCTTGCAAGCGAACCCGACATCGACCGTGAAGCGTTATTACAGGATGCTAAAGCACGTTACAGCAATTTACTGGGCAACGCACAATCGGTAACCAGTGCTTTATCTGCCTGGTTACTGATCACGCTGGTAGAACCATTCAGGGAGTTCTTTCAGCGCAGTGGTGCCCGTCTGGCACTCAAGCTGCTGTGCTTTATTTTCCTTTTCAAAATTGGCGAGGCTTTCCTTGGACGCATGAGTATTGTGTTTTACAAAGAGCTGGGATTTAGCAATACCGATATCGGTACTTACTCAAAGTTACTCAACTGGTGGGTTACGATTATCTTTTCAGTACTGGGCGGCATGGTGAACATTCGCTACGGCATTTTTAAAGGGCTGCTGATAGCAGGGATTGCAATGGCTGCCAGTAATCTGTTGTTCGCACTGATGGCAGTGGTTGGCCCACATAAAGGCTGGTTTGTAGTAACCATCGTTCTGGATGGGTTTACTTCTGCATGGAGTACGGTAGCCATGGTGGCGTTTATTTCCCTGCTGTGCAACCGGGCTTTTTCTGCAACGCAATACGCGCTGATGGCGTCACTCAGTGTTCTGAGCCGCACATTACTTGCTTCAGGTAGCGGAATGTTAGTTGATGGATTAGGGGGGAATTGGGCGCTGTTTTTTGTGATCACGGCACTTATGGTGATCCCAAGCCTGATTATTCTTACGTCACTAAAAGACAAAATTGCAGAGGTAGAAACATCGCGATAAGGGTATTCGCCTTATCGCGTTTTGTATTTGTGTTACAGCGTTACCGCCTGGTTACGGCCGCCTTCTTTGGCTTTGTACAGCGCTTGGTCTGCGCGGTCGAGCCATTGCATTTCGTTGGCGAACGAGTCGTTGAATTCAGCTAAGCCCAGACTTACTGTAAACCTTATCTGCTGGCCTTCGTGTTCCACTACGGTATTTTCTGCCGCACGGCGTATACGCTCAGCGACTAGCAACGCATCGGCCAGCTTGGCATCAGCTAGTATCACGGCAAACTCTTCACCGCCATAGCGACCGGCTAAATCGGTTTCGCGTACACATTGCTTTATCACATTTGCCAGCGCCTGGATAACTTTGTCACCCGCCTGGTGCCCGTAGGTATCGTTTACCGATTTGAAATGATCGATATCCAGCATGATCGCGGTCTCTAGGGCACCGCGTCGACGCGCCAGTTTAAACTGCTTCTCAAAGCGTTCCTGCCAGTATCTGCGGTTGTACAATCCGGTTAACCCGTCTAAACGACTGACGTTAGTGAGTTTTTCATTCAAACCTTCAATGTGCAAACGCCCTGTGGCCTGGTCGGTTACATCATACACCAGCATACACAAGCGCTCTATTTTTCCCGTTAACGACGACAGCGGGAATAACGTCACATTCTGGTACATAAAGTCCAGCTCTGACGTTATGGGACGATTACAACCAAATTTAAATAAATAAGGACGTTGTTCCCAAATCAGAAATACCGGTGTTTTCAAATCAAATACAGGCCCGGCTTTTAGTTTTAACCAGTCGGCACTGATCTCCGGAAAACTGTCGAACAAACAGGTACCCACAATTTGGCTGGGGCGCAGGTTGCTGTGGTTTTCCATAAACTGGTTCCACACTTCCACCTTAAACTCGCGATCCAACACCACAATACCCACTTCCAGCGAGCTGAGCAGATCGTGCATCCAGTGTTGTCGGCTTAGTTCTTCTATAACGTCAGCGGTCACGGTTTACTCCTCAAAATCAACCAGTCTAGAGTAAATGCGTTCCATTGACGTATCAGGGAACAGCAGTAACAAATCAAAGTGTATGTTCTTATTCTTAATCGCATAACCAATTTCAATTGCCATAATGCGTTGCCACCGCTGCTTAGTGGTGGTTAGCATACTATCGAGATCGCGGTTACGTCCCAGGATAATAGGAGAACTATGGCTGAAGGTCACATTGAGCTGATCAGATAGCGCGTTTAAACAGGCACCAATCAGAATATTGGAAATATCCATCAGCGCTTCCAGTTGGGCTGGCGCGGTACTTAACTGGTCGTAATTGAGTAACTGAATGATGTTGTCAAAATCAGTATCGTTAAAAATCACCAGCGCTTCGCCGTTAATCCCTGCACTCACAAAACCTTTTGATACCGCCGACACGCTGTTATTGCGGTTTACTTCCGCAATCGCCATGTGAAGCTCGTTATTTTCAATCACGTTCACATTGGGAATGGGCAGATCAATAAACTCGCCTAACAGCCTGGCCAGGTTTTCACCTGCGCGTCCCATGGCTACGTTTACCATTTCACGGTAAGCGTCAAATTTATCGTTTTCACTATTGGTAGAGAGTACGTTTACTTTTTTACGCTTTTCAGCGTTGCCGTCACCGGTGTAAATGCCGTACTGTTTCAGGAGTGTGATGAGTTTTTCGTTGTCGATTGGCTTGCGTATGAAGTCCAGTGCGCCCATTGCCAGCATTCGGGTGCGCGCTTCTTCCTGCACGTCACCAGACACTACAATAACCAAACAGGGTAGATCTTCCCGGCGAATTATATCCATGGTCTCATAACCATCCATCACCGGCATGTTGAGATCCAAAAACATCACGTCGCCTTTACCGGCGCGAATTTGCTCTAATGCCTGCTGACCGTGCTCCGCATAATGGATTTCGATATCCCAGCCGTCCGGAATGGAACGGGCCATTTGCTTTCGCGCAAAGCCCGAATCGTCGCAGATTAATACATTTGTTTTGCTCATTCCCTCAAGCCTTAAATTGCGACAGGCGCCTTAATGTGTGGATGGGCCTGATAGTTTTCCAACGTAAAGTCTTCGTAGGTAAAACCAAAAATGTCTTTGACTTCAGGGTTAATTCGCATAGTTGGGCGCGCAAATGGCTCCCGACTTAACTGCAATTCGGTTTGTTCCAGGTGGTTCAAATAAAGATGCGCATCGCCCAGTGTGTGAATAAACTCACCGGGCTGCAGGTCGCAAACCTGG
The DNA here is from genome assembly GCF_006494365.1 of Aestuariibacter sp. GS-14. Lineage (GTDB taxonomy): Bacteria > Pseudomonadota > Gammaproteobacteria > Enterobacterales > Alteromonadaceae > Alteromonas > Alteromonas mangrovi. The sequence continues at coordinate 42,632 of NZ_VHIP01000014.1, read as the reverse complement.
GCCACCATCAGTGTTAACAGCGCATAGCTGGCAATATTGAATGGCACACCCAAAAAGACATCGCCACTGCGCTGATATAACTGACAAGACAGTTTTCCTTCCAGCACATAAAACTGGAATAACGTGTGGCAAGGCGGCAACGCCTGTTTGCCATTGGCGGCGTTTTCTTTAGGTGACACGGTGGTGTCGGGCAATACGGCCGGATTCCATGCACTTACAATCAATCGACGTGAATCGGGATTGGTTTTGATTTGCTGTATTACATCACTGATTTGGTCGATAACCTGACCGTCCGCACCCGTCCAGCTGCGCCACTGATGGCCATAAACCGGCCCTAATTCGCCTTCGTCGGTAGCCCATTCATCCCAAATGGATACACCGTGCTCCTTGAGGTAAGCGATATTAGTCTCACCTTTTAAGAACCACAGTAATTCGTGGATGATAGATCGCAGGTGGCACTTTTTGGTAGTGACAAGCGGAAAGCCCTCAGCCAAATCAAAGCGCATTTGATAGCCAAATACACTGATTGTGCCCGTGCCGGTGCGATCTTCTTTTTTTACACCATGATCACGGACATGGCGCATCAATGCTAAATACTCTTTCATAATACAGATGTGTTCTAGTTTTGTTTTGCCTGTTTTGCAGGGACGCTGTTACTGCGATAAGCCCGCACCATCAGGAACAGTCCTGCGATAATCATGGGCAGGCATAGCAACTGCCCCTGACTCAATCCTACCTGGTATAAACCGATGTGCGCATCGGGCTCCCTGAAATACTCTACAATGAATCTAAACGTACCATATCCGACCAGAAACAAACCACCTACAGCTCCAGTTGGGCGAGGTTTGGCCGAATACAGCCAAAGAATGATAAACAGTAATACGCCTTCCAGTGCAAACTCGTACAACTGAGAGGGATGACGCGGCTCTGGCCCGGCGCCGGGAAAAACAAATGCCCAGGGCACATCGGTTGGACGCCCCCACAATTCGGCGTTCAGAAAATTACCAATCCGTCCTGCGCCTAAGCCAATAGGGACGAGTGGTGCAATAAAATCCCCTACTTGCAGCAATGAGCTGTTTAAGCGTTTAGCCTGCCATACCATAGCGGCAATAACCCCTAGCAAGCCACCGTGGAACGACATACCACCCGTCCAAATTTTAAATAAGTAGGTGGGGTCGGCAATAAACATGCCCCATTGGTAGAAAAACACATAACCCAAACGGCCACCAATGATCACGCCAACAAAGCCCCAAAACAGGAGATCGCTTAACTGCTCCTGATCCCAAGGCGACTGTGGAAGGCGTTTCCTGGCCAGCAGATAAGCGGCAATAAATCCCACCAGATACATCATGCCATACCAGCGGACACTCAACGGCCCAAGGCTTACGATCACCGGATCAATATTTGGAAACACCAGATATTCTGTTCCAACCATGCAACTATTCCATTCCCATAATCATGCGGATACTTACTAAGACCAGTATGCCTGCTAAAATCTTTTTTAATAAATCGGTAGGCAGTGTTTGCCCTAATCTGGCGCCATATCCAGCTGTAAACACAGACGTTGCCATAATGCCAGCGCCTGCTGGCAAATACACATACCCCAGCGCCCACTCCGGCAACTGTGGTAGCCCCCAGCCGGCCAGAATAAAACTACTGGTTCCAAACAGGGCGATGACCAAACCACTTAACGCAGCACAACCAATTGCCTGTCGCATTGGCACCTGAAACCACACCAGAGCAGGTACCAACAGTGCACCACCACCAATGCCCATTAATGCCGATATTACGCCGGCAACCAGTCCTACCACTATAAAAATCAACGGTGTTGCGGAAAAACGCGAGGCTTGCCGCTTTCCAAATACCATTTGTGCAGCAATCACAATTACCAACACAGCGAATACTTTCTGTAACAGTGCGGCTGGCATCAAACTGGCTATTTGCGCCCCAATGACAGCGCCAAACGCAATGCCTGAACCACACCAGAGGATTACACGGGGAACGATATTCCCTAACTGGTAATGCGCTCTGGCTGAAAAGAAACCCGTCACAATAATAGTGAATAAAGACGTCGCAATGGCCATCGGCATGGCAAGTTGCACATCGATATTTCCCACGCCGGTCAACAATGCAGAGAGTACCGGCACAATGATCAATCCACCGCCAATCCCCAGCATACCGGCCAGCGTACCGGTAACCATACCCAGCGCCATACAACTTAAAAATATTATGATTAGCGCATCCACCAGCTCACTCCTGCTTTTTCGGCGCCAAGCATACCACACTTCGTTATACGAGTTGTGTCAGTTTTTTAACACATCCTGCCAACTTTTTGTCGCTGCGAATCTTGAATTTAAATGCGGGAATGCAGGGTAAGGCGTTAAGTTAAGAGCCCGCGCGAACCAGGCCCCCTAATCCGCGTTTTTCCAGGTACTGATTGATATGGTGATACACTTCTTCGTAGCTATCGGAGGTCAACGCCCGAGATAATAAAGCTTGTGCCTCAGACAGATTGACGTTGCGGATCACCCAGTTAATTTTGCGCAGGTTGAATGCGTTCATACTGAGCTTGCGGTAGCCCATACCCATTAGCAGCACAGCGCCACCGGGCTCACCGGCAATTTCGCCGCAAATCGATACAGGCACATGATGCTGATCGGCTTGCTTTACAATGTCGAACAGTGCAGACAATACCGCCGGGTGATAAGTGTTGTACAAACTGGCTACACGGCTGTTATTGCGATCAACGGCTAACAGATACTGGGTAAGGTCGTTGCTGCCTACTGAAAAAAAATCCACTTTTTTTGCCAGTTGTGGCAACTGATAAAGCACCGATGGCACTTCCAGCATTATACCCAGACGTGGGCGATAAAGGGTAACGCCCTGATGCCGGGCTTCTTCTTCCACTTCGAAAAATGCCTGCTCTACCAGCCGACGGGCTTCGTTGACCTCAGCGACGCTGGAAATCATTGGCAGCATGATACTGAGGTTTTTCAGACCAATGCTGGCGCGTAGCATGGCTCGAATTTGAACAAGAAATATCTCTGGGTGATCCAATGTTAAGCGAATCCCCCGCCATCCTAAAAACGGATTCTCTTCAGTGATGGGGAAATACGGTAAAGGCTTATCCCCACCCACATCGAGTGTTCGCATGGCAATTTCGCTGTCTGGGGCGCTTTCCAGTATTTTGCGATACAGCACCACCTGCTCACTTTCCGATGGGAAACGCTCGCGCAGCATAAACGGGATCTCGGTGCGGTACAAACCGATACCAATTGGCTTAGACGACGTCGTAGCAGTCTCTAGCTCTGTAGACAAACCGGCATTCACCATCAGTGAAATTTCGCAGCCATCTAATGTTTCACAGGCTTTGTCTGCTTCGCTATCGATGCGGACAGACAGTAAACGTTCTTCTTCAATTAACTGGCTAAACTCTGCCCGAATCGCTTTTTCCGGCGATACGATCACTTCTCCGGCATAACCATCGAGCAGTATTTCTTTGTGTTCTAACAGCGTGGGAGAGACGTTTTGGCACCCCATCACCGCAGGCACGCCCATCGCTCTTGCCAGAATGGCAGCATGGGAGTTGTTGGAACCTTTTATCGAAATAATACCGGCGAGTATTGCTTTGGGGAATTCTGCCAGCATAGGGGCCGACACTTCTTCAGCAACCAGAATACAAGGTTGTTGAGGTCGGTCGCGTTCGAATACAGACTTACCTTTTACTTCAGACAGAATATTCAGCAGGATCCGGTTCGACAAATCCACAATATCGATGGCCCGCTCTTGCATATACGGATCTTCCATCGCCTCAAAACGCGCAGCATAAGCTTCTACAACCAACTTCAGTGACGAGGCCGCATCCCATCCTTCGCGGATTTTTGCCTCCACTTCGCGTCCCAGGCTGTTGGCATCAAGCAGTTGGTGATACAACTGAAAAATAGCCCGGACATCATCAGGCACCTGCCCTTCGAGGCGGTCAGACAACACTTCCACCTGCGCACGGGTCGCTTCAACCCCTTTGCGGTAAAAGTCGATTTCGCGCTGATTATTGGTACTTTGCTTTACTACCCAGGTCTTCAGAGTATACGCGGCATGCGGTGAATACCCCACTCCCATGGCAAGACCTGGCGAGCCTGGTACACCCCTGACGTTTTTTTGCATGTTGCCAACATACATACCGGCGTGAGGGTTCAGTGCACCACGGGTTTCCGCATTGGAAATTTCCAGTGCAATTTGCGCAGCCAGCGTAACCAGAAAAGCTTCTTCGTCTTCGCTGAATTTGCGCATGGCACTTTGCTGCATGGTAATAACACCCAGCACTTTGCGCTGGTGAATAATAGGGGTACCCAAGAAAGCGTTATAGTGCTCTTCCTTTACTTCAGGATAGTGCTTAAAACGCGGGTGTTGGTGGGCGTTTTCAATATTCAGTGGTTCTTCGCGCTGTCCGACCAGCCCGATAAGCCCCTCTGAAAAACCAATTTTTACCCGTTCCACCGCATCACGAGCCAGACCGTCAGTCGCCTTTAATATAAATTCCTGATGAGTGTAATCGGCAAGGTAAATGGAGCAGGAATCCACCTGCATGGTTTCTTTTACTCTGGCGGCGAGACGAAACAAGGCATCGGTTAACCTGGGTATCTGGTTAACCTCCTGAACAATGCTTTTTAGGACAGTAAGGATACTGCCTTTTCCACCTTGCATTCCCGCCACAAAATTCCTCTAGCCGCGACGACGACGGCGATTTTGCTTAGACTGATTTACATTGCGGGGCTGCATACTCATCACCGTGCCGGAAAATTCCTTCATCACACGACGGTACACATCCCGTTTAAACGACACAACATTGCGTATCGGATACCAGTAACTCACCCAGCGCCAGTCATCAAACTCCGGGTGACCCGTTTTTAGCACATCGACTTCTTTTTCATGACATTCGAGTTGCAATAAAAACCATTTCTGCTTTTGTCCGATACAAACAGGATTACTGCCTTGGCGAATTAACCGCTTGGGCAGCTTATATCTCACCCAGTTACGCGTCACATTCATAATGCTTACGTCTTTGGGTGTGAGCCCAACTTCCTCATTAAGCTCACGATACATTGCCTGCTCTACAGTTTCCCCTTCATCTATTCCGCCTTGAGGAAACTGCCATGAATGCTGACCATAACGCCTTGCCCAAAATACTTGACCCATTTTGTTGCAAATCACTATGCCCACATTCGCACGGAATCCATCGGTATCTATCACTCAGACTCCCGGGCACTTTACATTTTTATGTGATAGCATTCTTTCACAATCCTTTGCGCATTCAAAGTATTAAAAACATTCTGATAACACCTTGCATTTTGGGGCCCGCTCAGCGGTCTTCAGTTTGCAGAATAAGAGGTAGCGGGTTTGCGAGTACCCACAAGTGCACCGCGCGATATTACTGAGCTGGCGTCCAGGGCTGCATGTATTGCCGGTCTTAGCCTGGGTGAGTTGGCCGCCATGGCAAACATTGTATTGCCCGCCGATTTTAAGCGGCAAAAAGGCTGGACCGGGCAACTTATCGAGTTATGGCTTGGCGCAACTGCAGGCTCCAAACCCACACAGGACTTTCCTGATTTAGGTGTTGAGCTGAAAACCTTGCCCATTGATGCCAATGGGATGCCGCTGGAAACTACCTACGTATGCTATGCCCCCTTAATTCCTGTACCCATGATGACCTGGGAACGGAGCAATGTGCGCAATAAGTTGCAATGCGTAATGTGGGTACCCGTGGAAGGCCAGCGCGACATTCCCATTCCTGAGCGCCGGATTGCCACGCCGTTTATCTGGCACCCGTCAGCGCAACAATCTCAGCAGTTACAGCACGACTGGGAACTGTTAACGGAATTCATCGCATTAGGCCAGGTAGAGTCAGTAACCGCTCGGCACGGTGATTACATGCAGCTGCGCCCTAAGGCCGCCAGCGGCAAAGTGCTCACCGATGCATTGGGGCCAGAAGGCCAGCGTATCAAAACCCGCCCCCGAGGTTTTTATTTGCGCAAGCAGTTTACCCACGCGATTTTACAGCAGCATTTTGGCCACTATTGACCTGTATCAAGCAGGGGCAGTTTAGGCTTTGCATATTCGTTTAAGCTTATATAAAGTCATCGGCAAACCAGCAACCCTAATTGCAACGCTGAGGAATTCGCCATGGCACTGTTAATTACCGACGACTGTATAAACTGCGATATGTGTCCCACTGAATGCCCGAATGAGGCTATTAGCATGGGCGCAGAGATTTATCAGATAAACCCATCACTGTGCACCGAATGTGTGGGGCATTACGATGAGCCAAGTTGTGTGGCTGTGTGTCCCATTGAGTGTATTGTGACCGACCCTGATCACAAAGAAAGTCTGGATGCCCTGGCAGAAAAATACGCCGCTATGTATGCGTAATTGCCGAACGGATCGCCGAATGGATTGCCGAATGAATGCCGTTAGCAGCACTAACGATTGCGTCGCTAACGGCCAATTTCCGCTATTGTTTGTTTTCCAGGTATTTTAAAAACGTGTGACTAACCGTCCCTTTGTTGCCTAATTGCAAACGCTTGGTTACCTGGTCCAGCTTAATATCCGAACGCAGCAATAATTGCTTGGCGTATTTCATTCTGAACTGGTAGATATAATTTCGAAAATGCTGCTTTTTTACTTTCAGTAGCGCCAGGCACAACACAGTAGGATCCAACTGCGCCTGGTTGGCAAACGATTCCAGCGTTAACCCCACCTGCTTATACGCTTTCGATTCGATCACCGCAGCATCAGCATGTTTAATAATGGCCAGGGCGCGTCCCTCGGTAAGTGCCGGCGCGGCATGAAGCGCGGCATGATCAAACGGCGAAGGCGAGGTGTTTTGCGTTCGGCACAGATTCATCAATACCGTTAACATACTGAACGCCACTCCGCAGTGGAACCAGGCAAGCCACCCCTGAAAAGGCAATATTCCAAACGCCACCAATGCCGTTATCACCACCAGAAAAAACGCCACGCCAACAGTAAACCCACTAGCGCCAGCGATGCCTTTAATTTTGTGCTGACGGGTATCCACTGCCTGTAGTGGCAAATCGTGATGATATTGCTGAATATGCTCTACCTGCATTATGGCGGTATACAACATCGCAAAGGCTATCAACAGACAACTGGCGTACACGGGCCAATACACCAAAGGTTCACCATAAGGGGCCAGCCCTTTCCAGCCTGACAATTCGGGTAAAAATACCCATAACTGATAACCCAGTAACGCGAGTAACACCACCGCAATAATCAGCAATGGCCAACGGGCGTAATGAGGTTTACGCCACAACAACGCCATTGAACTCATTTGCATGCCATATAATTGCAACGGCACAGTTGTTAGTGCCAGTAGGCTAAGCAGCGAATGCCCTTGCCCATTACCAAGTGCCCATAATTCACTGCACACCAACAACGGCCAACTCAACAGCATCAACGTACGCCCGCCACTGCCGGTATTTGCAGGCTTCTGCTTAATGCTTATCGCCAGCAATATCAACCAGACACAGGTAAGCAGTGCGGTAACCCATACCGACACTGAATCATTAGACAAGCTCATTGGTATGCCTCATTACCAGTAAATATCACCAGACATAGCTGCCTGGCGACTTCGCTCCATAACACGCAATAAACTCTGTGTTTTTTGCTGAATCCACTCCAGTATCTCCTGCTGTTCGGCCAATTCCGCATCGAACACGGATTTTTTCAGCAACAGCAATGCGTTGAGTTCATCGATACCAGTAAGAATGTCCAACCAGGGCGCGCGAAAATGGCCCCGCGATTGTGCAAATAAATCAGCAACCAAAAATCCGTTAAACAGGGTTTGGCGAAGTAACACTTCCACTGCGGTATAATTTGCTGCGTGCATCTGGCGCTGAATAGGCATTGTCTGCTGAACGGTTTGCCATCCTTGCGACAACCATCCTTTCGCATGTTCCATTAAAGGTAAATCATAGCCGGTTGCCACCCCGCGCCAGGGCTTTTGTTCCAGCACCTGTGCAATCGACAATTTCAGGCGCGAGGGGGTATCCTCGTACAATCGGCTCGCCGGATCATGCGCATGAAGCAAACCAGCCTGGCGGCCTTGCAGATAACTCAACAGTGCCGGATACCGCGATAACCGCTTATTAAACAAGCTCTTTTTCGACAGAAGCATACGCAAGCTATGCAAATCATCCTGCCACAACCAGGCCTCGGCATAGCGCATCAGGCTTTTGTGTAAAGACAGCATCGTCTGGCATTGCAATACCGGTAAATACAGCGACACCGTTTGCATAAGCATACGTACAGCGCGGGAAATTTCAGCCAGCATTTTGGGGGAACGGGTTTCGAAAAACAGATGTTCGTGCGTTTGCCAGTGCCTTAAACCACATGCCAATGCCTGACAAAATGCAGATTCAGTGCTGACATTCTCGGTAAGCGGCAGAAAATCTGGTAACGGCGTAATGCGATTTGGAATGCCGTGGAGCAACTGGTAGCCCTGTGCCGCTTTCGAGGTATCGCTAAGTCTCACCGGCAATTTGCCCGGTAACAGGTTAGCCAGTTCAAACATACGCTGTAAATTGCCTTGTTTGAGTTCCAGTTCAATCTCACAAATGGGTGATTGATGTTGTTGCTGCGGTGCGCTCACCTGACCGATATCCACCACCAGTTCAATGTGTGCATCGTCAAACTCAATATCGAACTGTGTGCGGGTAAAGTGTGTACCAAATTGTTTAGCCAACCGCTCATTCAGCGCACTGGCGCTTTCACCTTCCGGCCATTGCATGGTGTCAAACAAGGTTAAATCCGGCTGCTCATTTGCCAGCGGCACATTAAGTTCAAGGCGCTGATGCAGTCCGCCACTCACCTGACCGTTTGTTTTTATGGTTTGCTCAAACTGACCATTGGCTCCGCGCACCCGCATGCCAATTTTGTGTTGCTGAAACAGGTGATCGGAGGTGTCGTAATAGTCATTTTGTAAATACGACTCCCCTTCCTCCTGAACGCTAATGCCTTTTTCCTGCAGTAACGGAAACACAGCGCTTCGCAGCTGTTCAAGTGGATTTTCCCGGGCAACAAATTTTATTTCAGTTTCTGACATGTGATGAACAAAGATTAATAACAACGCGGATAATGGCTGGTACATTACCTGCCTGTCGCACCTTTGGCAATGTTACTGTGTGGTGCTCGCGAGCCTGTAGACTTGCCTTTCTGGGCAACACCCCCTAACATCAGGGCTTTCGTTCAGGTTGTTGGAAACGTTATGAGACTGCTCTCTTTTATTTTCGGTTTACTGGTTATTTCATTACCAGCCAGTGCCCAGGACACTGCCGACCAGCCAGGTGCCTATGTTGCTGATGATTTGTACGTTTTCATGCATTCCGGCCCGGGCCGCAATTACCGCATCGTAGGATCGATTGAAGCGGGCTTACCAGTAACCATTCTGGGGCGCAGCGACGACGGATCATACACGCAAATTCAGGATGAAGAAGAACGCGAAGGTTGGATTGAAACACAATTTTTAATCAATACCATTTCCCGTCGGGCGCAGTTACCCGAGCTGAGCCAACGTGTTGCCGAACGCGATCAGCAGGTTAGCGCGCTCACAGCAAAGCAACAAAAATTGCAACAACAACTGGTTGAAGCTAAACAACAAATCAGTGAACTGGAATCAGATCAGGCCCAGGCTCAACAGCGCATACAGCAGTTAACCGCGCAGATTCAATCTCAGGATAACGAAGAGCTGTACCGTATGTTTACCTATGGCGGTATCGTAGCCGGCGCCGGAGTATTACTGGGGATAATCGTAACCTTTATTCCCAAGCGCCGACGTCGCAACGACACCTGGATGTAGAAAACAGCCAGGTTGGCGAAGTGCCGGGTTGATTTATCAAGCACTTCGCCTGCGGAAGCTAACTCACCAGCCAGTAGATCCCCAACGCAATAAACAGCACCGACGCTCCTATGCGCACCTGCTTCATAGGAATTGCCCGCATCAGCGGCTCACCTAAATATACTACCGGTACATTGGCGACCATCATTCCCAGCGTCGAGCCCAATGTCACCCAGGCGATACTTTGGTATTCACCTGCCAGTAATATCGTGGCCAGTTGTGTTTTGTCGCCCATTTCGGCCAGGAAAAACAACACGCTGGACGCCAGAAATGCGCCGTATTTATCGAATGACGACGACACATCCTCGTCTTTATCAGGAATCAACAGCCACAGACCAACAGCAATAAATGCACCGGCAAACAGCCAGTTACTTAGCGCAGGGGTAAACCAGGAGGCCAGCCAAATACCAGCCCACGCAGACACAGTATGATTTAGTAGCGTTGCTACCAGTATGCCAGCCACAATCGCCAGGTTATTCCTGAAACGGACAGTCAGCAGTAAAGACAGGAGTTGAGTTTTGTCGCCAATCTCGGCAATGGCTACCGTGGTTAACGAAGAAAGAAATGCTTCCATTAAAATTTCCGGCGGGACAGTACAGACATAAGACAACAGCCGGCGTCCCGCGTAGGACCGGTTATCGTCTTAGGTCTTGCTAATAGTTGATGCCAACTACGCCGTTACCATGGAAATGCGTTCCAAGTATGTTGATAACGACTCTCGGTTGAGAAAGCTACTCCCCTAACACAGAAAGAGCACAGGTTTGCTAAAGCTTGCACCTGTGCCTTGATGCGAACTATACCACTTCACCCGGCATTCACCAACACATTGCGATAAGCGTCAGTCTTGCCGGGATAGTCGTCGGGATAGTTGTCGGGATTACTCGTCTTCTTCTACCATGGTCATCAGCGACGTATTACCGCCAGAGGCGGTTGTATCGGTGCTGATGGTCTTCTCTGTCATCAAACGCTGAATCAGCTTGTCGGTATATTCAGCGGTGATCACGGGCAGTATAGCCCCTTCACGTTCCGCCAGCATCGCTGTAATGTGCGCAGTTCGCTCAGTATTGCTGTCTGCCACTACACCGGCCAGCTTCTGATCTTTGAGCAACGCGTCCAGATGCCCCAGTCGCGCTACCTGGAAAACAGCCTCAGGCGCGCCAACGGCTTTAAACTTATCCTTAACCGCCATTGCTTCTTCGTAGAACAGTTCAGACACAACCGACACCACACAGTTACCGGTTGCCAGCGCAGTAACTATCGACAACGCCCAGTATTCAAAGGTGACGTCCTTATCGGCAAAACACACCAGTACACCACGCGGCTCAAGGTAGAGCTTGTTCGACTCACCCGTTGGGCCAGGTAACGTCAACGGCCGGGCCAGCTTTTTCTCAATACTCATCAGTTGTGAGCGGGCGGAAGCCAGCGTACGGTTGAGATCGTCAGCCAATTCCTCAACGCTGTCAACGGTAGCCAGTTTGGCCAGCAATTGACGTACTTTGGATATACGCTCGTTCAGTGGAGTATGTCTCCACAGCTCTTCAACTTCACAGGCGCTGCGCATGATTTCCGCAGCTTGTTTGGCTTGTTCAGGCGTCCCCGTAAGAGCCAAATCCGGACTTACATCGCCAGCTAAGCGGGTTGGCTTTGGCGTGGCTTTTTCCATCATTAGTCGCGGCAGATAGTTCGGACCACCCGCTTTTGGCCCCGTGCCAGACAAGCCGCGACCACCAAACGGTTGCACGCCCACAATCGCACCAATCATATTGCGGTTAACATACACGTTGCCTACCCGGCAATGCGCTGCCAACTCGTTGGCCCGCTCTTCAATACGGGAGTGAATCCCCATGGTCAGGCCAAATCCGGTACCGTTTATTTGGGCCAGCACATCGTTCAACTGCTTGGCTTTGTAACGCACAACATGGACAACCGGACCAAACACTTCGCGGGTAAGCACGCTCAAATCACGGATTTCGTATAAGGTTGGTGGGAAGAATGTACCGGTTGCACATTCCTCAGGAATAGCAGACTGATACAACAACTTGCCATTTTGCTGCATGTACACTTCGTGCTCTTTCAGCGATTTGAGCGCTTTTTGATCAATAACCGGGCCTACATCAGTGCTTAACCATGCTGGATTGCCAATCTGTAGTTCTTTCATCGCCCCGGTTAACATGCTGATGATGGTTTCGGCGATATCTTCCTGCACAAATAACACGCGCAGGGCAGAACAACGCTGCCCTGCACTTTGGAAGCCGGAATGGATAACATCATCAATTACTTGCTCGGGTAACGCCGTGGAGTCAACAATCATGCAGTTCTGACCACCGGTTTCGGCAATCAGCGGCACTTGCTCCCCACCCCGTTGTGCAAGCACTTTGGAAATATACGTACCGGTTTGCGTAGATCCGGTAAACATGACCGCTTTCACACGTTCATCGGGCAATAATACGCTGCCCACATCCGGCCCTTTTGCAACAACCAGTTGCAGCGCATCTTCCGGCAACCCTACGGCGCGCATTATTTCCACTGCACGCACAGCGATAATACTGGTTTGCTCAGCAGGTTTAGCAACCACCGTGTTACCGGTTACCAGTGCAGCAACAACCTGCCCCAGGAAAATTGCCAGCGGGAAGTTCCAGGGGCTGATACACAGCACGACTCCGCGCGGCACCAGGCGATCGTCTTGTCCCAACTCGACCGCACGGGCAGCGTAATAGCGGCAGAAATCCACCGCTTCGCGAATTTCATCTACTGAGTCTTGCGTTACCTTACCGGCTTCCCGGATACACAACGCGATCAGTTCGTCGGTGTGACGTTCTAACGCATCGGCAAACTGATTCAGCAACAGCGCGCGTTCGCTCATGGAGCGCGATGACCAGGCTGCAAAACCGCTATCAGCTTTATCTAACGCGGCCCGGATGCCGGCTTCACTAGTGTAGTGGTGATACCCTACTACATCGTTATGGTTTGCTGGGTTTAACACGGCTACGGCCTGTTCTGGCAGTGCTGAAGCATCGATACGATAATGCTCGGCCCAACGCGATAAACTGTATTTAAGGTTACCCACAGTGTTGAGATCAGTCACATCCAACCCTTTGGAATTAATCCGCTCGGGCGCATACAGGTCAGAAGACTGCTGAATTTGTTTGTTGTAACGGTACGTTAATCGCTGGGTTTTCTCTACCGGGTCTTCCAATAACGCTTCTACCGGCTTGCTGTCATCTACAATGGCATTCACGAATGATGAATTGGCACCATTTTCCAACAACCGGCGTACCAGATAGGCCAGCAAATCTTCGTGTACACCCACCGGGGCATACACACGACACTGAATGTGTTCTTCTGACACGACCTGGTCGTACAGCGTATCGCCCATGCCATGCAGGCACTGGAATTCAAAACCTTGCTTATCGTCACCGGCCAGCTCAATAATAACCGACGCGGTGTAGGCATTGTGAGTGGCAAACTGCGGATATATAGAATCGCGGTAGGCGAGCAAGCGGTTTGCGCAGGCGTGATAAGACACGTCCGTTGACGACTTACGGGTAAACACCGGGAAACCATCCAATCCCGCCATTTGGGTAAGCTTGATTTCAGTATCCCAATACGCGCCTTTTACCAGCCGCACCATCATCTTACGGCCGACATCCTGGGTGAGTTCCCGCAACCATTCAATTACGTGAATAGCACGCTTCTGATAGGCCTGCACCGCCAGGCCAAACCCTTCCCAGCCTGCCAGTTCAGGATCGCGGAACACCGTTTCAATAATATCCAGTGAAGTTTCCAGGCGATCCGCTTCTTCAGCATCAACCGTTAATCCAATATTGTATTCCTTTGCCATCAGACACAATGCTTTGAGTTTGGCTGGCAGCTCAGCCATTACACGCTCATACTGCACAAACTCATAGCGCGGATGAATAGCAGACAGCTTTACCGAGATCCCGGGCGATTTACGTGGCCCCTTTCCACCAGCAGCTTTACCGATGACTTTGATCGCTTTTACATACGACTCATAGTAGCGGTTAGCATCTTTGGCAGTTCGCGCCCCTTCGCCCAGCATGTCATAGCTGTAGACATAACCTTTCTTTTCTTTCTCAATCGCCCGCTCAACGGCATTTTCAATGGTTTCGCCCATTACAAACTGGCGGCCCATTACCTTCATGGCAATATTCATGGCACGGCGTATTACAGGTTCACCCAGACGCCCTAATGTTTTCTTGAGCAGGCCGAACTGCTCACTCTTGCGCTTGTCGGCGTAATTCACCATATTACCGGTGAACAGCAATCCCCACGAAGAGGCATTTACAAATAAGGATTCGCTGTTGCCCAAATGCGGTGTCCATTGTCCTTTAGAGAGCTTGTCGCGAATCAATTCGTCCTGGGTGGCTTTATCTGGCACGCGCAATAAGGCTTCTGCCAGACACATAAGTACTACACCCTCAGCAGTGGACAACGAATATTCATTTAGCAGTGCGTCCACGCCGCCATGACTTTCCTGCTCGCGGCGAATTTGCAGCACCATACGGCGTGCTCGTTCCCAAGCGCGGCTGCGCGCTCTTGGGTTCACTTCCGCGATAGGTAAAATCTGGTCAACCGCGTCGGTCTCAGGAATGCGATAGAAATCCCTGATCCGCTGGCGGATTGGACTGGCCGTAGAAAAAGTGCGTTGCGTTAACATTGAACCCCTTTGTGTACAATCTGTCGTATAAAAAGTTAATATGCTTACCGTCTTTCATGCGGTAGTAGTTTACGTTGCCACTGCGTTTTGCCGGAACGCATCAGGTTAATCCCTATAGTGTAGCGAAAGGCTGACACGCCGCCTATGCTCTGTGATTAACGGTCCGCAGATAACGCGTGTAGTAACGTACTATTTAGTTGCCACAGTATCGGGCTGAAATGGGTGCGTCAAGGCTATCCCGACGCTTAGCGGGATTCATGCGGTATGTGAAGGTGAACCGTATATAAAGCGTGCTGTTCGGCGCTGTCAGAATGCAAAATCAGCAGCCGGGACATCTATTTTTTAAAGGAGTGATTCATGCAAAGTAAAGCGGGAAAACTGGCAACCTGGACACTGGCCATCTTATTAGTGCCAGTTGTGCTGTATTGGTTGTTCGCAGACAGTCTGATCAAGTCTGTGCTGGAGTCTCAACTCACACAGTCGTATGGTGCCGAGGTGAATATTGGGCAGTTTGAGCACCACTTATTTCCGCTTAGCGTTAGCATTGATTCCATTGAACTAACGAATCCGGCCAAACCAGATCGCAATCAGGTAGTGGTTGGCCAGCTAAAAGGCGACGTGGAGTTCTGGCCATTACTTAGCAACCAGTTGATCATGAATGAACTGGCCGTTACCAACGTAGCATTTGATCAGCCCCGCAAAAGGCCAGGTATGGTCTTGAAACAGCCTGATGGGCAATCTTTCGAAGCACTACTGGCAGAAGCCAAAGAAGCGCTGCCTGGCGTAGATGAATTACTGGCCCGTTCCCCCTTAAAAACCACTGCCGCGGTGGAACAAGCCCAGCAAACCTATAACACTTATGCCGACGGTCTGAAGCAAGACTACGAAGCATTGCCAGACAAAGCCAAACTTGAGCAATACAAAGCCCAGGTTAAAGCGCTGAAAGAAACCAATTTAAAAGACCCGGCCGCGATTCTGCAGGCCAAGCAAACCCTTGAACAATTGAAAGAATCCATTAAGCAGGACAAAGCGCTAATCTCCGCGTTTACCGACAAAGCGTCGGAAGCAAAGTCTGCCATGTCAGATTCACTGCAAGCGCTCAAATCAGCACCTCAGGAAGACTATGAACTGCTCAAGGGGATTTACGCTGGTGATCAGGCTGCACTTTCGCAACTAACAGCAGCGGTATTTGGACCTAAAGCAGCAGAATACAATCAGTACTTGTTTGCTGCGTTTGACATTATTGTGCCATTACTCAAGGGCGAACCCGCAGCGGAGGAAGCCGAAGAAGTTACCGACCCGATGCAGGTACTGATACGCCAGGCCAATGTATCGGTTAACTGGCAGGATACACTGCTTAGCGGAGACTGGAAAAACATTACCAACGTACACAGTATTTTTGGCAACCCCACCACGTTTTTACTTAACGCAGCGAATCAGAGCAAACAGCAGTTCCGCACTGAAGGCGAGTTCTTCCTGGACGAAAACGGATTGGATGCCAAACAAAGCTGGCAAATTGCCGGCCTGCTGTTAGACAGTATTCCCCTTACTGAAAACAAACGCCTTGATGCCTCGATTAAAAAGGCACTACTGGCCTCCGCAGGGGCGCTTACCATTACCGATAACCAGCTCAGTGGCAGTGGCAGTGTTGATTTATCTGAACTGATACTGGCGGCAGCAGGCAGCGACAAAGTCACTAATGCCGTAGCGAGTGCACTGGGAGACTTGCACGACCTGGGGATCAACCTCGACATTTCCGGCAGTCTCACTGCGCCCAAGTTCGCCTTAGCATCAGACTTAGACACACGATTAGCCAGTGCAGCACTTGCATCGCTGGATAAAGAAAAGCAAGCACAGTTAGCCAAGTTGCAAAATCGCCTGCAGCAAATGGTGGCCACACAGTCATCTGCACTATCAACCGAGTTAGGTGATTTGTCCGGATTACTCAGCAATACGCAGCAAGATAGCGCGACATTGGATGAACTGTTAAAAACCACCCTGAACAATGCCGTTGAAAAACAAAAGGAAAAACTGTTGAATAAACTGTTCAACAAAGGCGATGGACGTTAAACACTGAGCGCGGCATAATAAACCGGCTGCCAGCCTGAACAAGTATCCAATGGCCGCAGCCGGAAGGGCCTGGTAACAGCCCATTCAGCCCTAATGAAAACCATTCGGTAAACACAGTAAATTGCCGGATACAATTAAAAAAACAGGTAAACACTGTGTGGCGAGATAAGTGGATATTGTTGGTATTACTGGGGCTACTGGGCTTATTACAGTATCGCCTGTGGTTCGGTAAAAACAGTATCCCGGACTACGTTACCAAACAGCAGGAAGCGGAAAAGCAGGCCCTGCAAAATGCAAATCTTGTGCAGCGCAATGCGCTGCTGAAAGCCGATATCAGTGATCTTACCATTGGTCTTGAAGCCATTGAAGAACGTGCCCGCAACGAGCTGGGCCTGATTAAGCGCGGCGAAACCTTTTATCGAATATTACCCTCAGAAGAAGAATAGCAAATGACTGTTCCGACAATTGTGGCCGTAGTCCCTGCGGCTGGCATTGGGGCGCGCATGCAAGCCAATAAACCCAAGCAATATTTAACCATTGGCAAATACACTATTCTGGAACACACGCTGTTAGCGTTAAAAGCACACCCTGCGGTTTCGCGAATTGTGGTAGCCCTCAGCCCTGATGATACGTATTTCCACCAGCTTTCTATTCACAACGCGCCCTGGTTAACAACCGTAGAGGGCGGCGATAGCCGGGCCGTCTCAGTTAACAATGCGCTGGCAGCCCTTAATGAGGATGAATGGGCGCTGGTACATGACGCTGCCCGTCCCTGTATCAGCCAGCAGGATTTAGACACACTCATTGGCCATATTCAAAAAGCGGATTTCAATGGCGGCATTCTGGCAACGCCAGTGCGCGATACTATGAAGCGTGCTAAATCAGACAGTGTGCCTGCGGTTATTGCACATACCGAAAGTCGCGACAATTTGTGGCACGCACTTACACCACAACTATTTCGCGCTGGTGAATTGCGTCGGGCGCTTAACGCGGCACTCGCCGCCGGTGCCGACATTACCGATGAAGCATCGGCAATGGAGTTCGCGGGCAAAGACGTATTGCTGATAGATGGCAATCCGGCCAACATAAAAGTAACCCGCCCGGCAGATTTGCCGCTGGCAACTTTTTATCTTCAACAAGGTGAACAGCAATGATTCGAATTGGGCATGGCTACGACGTGCACAAATTTGGCGGTAATGGGCCCATTACCATTGGCGGCGTAAAGATTGATTACGAGCAGGGTTTGCTGGCGCATTCAGACGGCGATGTGCTGATACATGCGTTATGTGATGCATTGCTTGGAGCAATGGCGTTAGGCGACATTGGCAAACACTTTCCGGATACTGATGAAGCCTATTCAGGCGCAGACAGTAGGGTGTTACTCCGCCATGTAATGCGTTTAATCAACCAAAAGGGATACGTCCTTGGCAATGCCGACACGACCATCGTTGCGCAAGCCCCTAAAATGGCGCCTCACATCGACGCTATGCGCAACCTTCTTGCTGCGGATTGTGGTGTGAGTATTGATAATATAAATGTAAAAGCCACCACCACAGAAAAGCTGGGGTTTGCTGGCCGTAAAGAAGGCATTGCGGCATACGCCGTCGTGTTATTAATGGCGAAATCATAATGCAGCTAACAACTGAACACTGGGCCTTCCGATTTGGCCTGCCATCTGCCACCGCTGTATTTAAACAGCAGCCCGAGGATTTTCAGGTTAACGAAAGTCTGGGATATGACTTAACCGGAGACGGTGAACACATTTATGTGTATCTGGAAAAAACGAACCTGAACACAGCCTTTGTTGCCGAACAATTGGCGAAGTTTTGCAAATTGCCACTTCGCCAGGTGACTTATGCAGGCCGAAAGGACAAGTACGCAGTTACGCGCCAGTGGTTTGGTATACACGTGCCGGGAAAACAGGCGTTTGACTGGTCTGCCTTTGTGCTTGAGGGCGCCCGAATAATCGAAGCAAAACGCCACAATAAAAAACTGCGCACTGGTCAGTTAAAGGGCAATTATTTTGATATCACACTGCGCGACGTAACCGGGCAAGATGAAGTGTTGGCACGCTTAAATCAGATCGCCAGTGAAGGCGCGCCAAACTACTATGGCAGCCAGCGATTTGGTGTACAACGCCTGCAGGAATCGGGTGAAGTACAACGCGGTGGCAATCTGCTTATGGCTGAGCGCATGATAAATGGCGAGGACATTCGCAATCGCAACAAACGTTCAATGGCCTTATCAGCCCTGCGCAGCTGGTTATTTAACGAGGGACTATCCATTCGTCTGAATGCGGGCAAGCTGAGCACAATATTGCCAGGCGATGTGATGAATCTGAGCGGTTCAAACAGTATTTTTATTGCCGGTGATAACGATAGCTCATTAGCTCAACGTTTGGCTGACAAAGATATTTCTACCACTATCCCTTTGTGGGGCGAGGGTGACCTGGGGAGCCAGGGGCAGGCAGAGGCGTTCGAGCACAGCACGTTTAACCAGTATGGCGAGGTGACGGCCTTTCTGGCCGGGCAAGGGCTAAAAATGGAGCGACGCGCCGCAATTATTTGGCCCCGACAGCTTGAATGCAACACCCAAGGTGATACATTAAACATTCGATTTTTCCTGCCTCCAGGGTGCTTTGCAACGTCCGTGCTACGCGAATGCGCGCAGATCACGGAATTGGGCAGTTAAGTATGATCAGTTAACTGGTTAGCACACCAATACATCAGGGCAACTATGAAGATTTTATTGAGTAACGACGATAGCGTATTTGCAAAAGGTATTGCCGTTTTGTATCGCGCCTTGAAAGAGAAGCATGACGTTACCGTGATTGCACCTGATCGCAATTGCAGTGGCGCCAGCAATGCTTTGTCTTTGCATCAACCATTGCGAATTCAGCAAATGGACAGCGGATTTTACGCTGTAAACGGGACGCCGTCAGATTGTGTGCACCTTGGCCTGAACTGTTTTTTAGAGGAAGATCCGGAATTAGTGGTGTCGGGCATCAATCACGGCGCTAATTTAGGCGATGATGTGATTTACTCGGGCACCGTAGCGGCGGCAACTGAGGGCAGATATATGGGGCTGCCGGCAATTGCCGTATCGCTATGCAGTCATGAAGGTAAGCACTTTGAAACCGCTGCGCGGGTGGTATGCGATGTCATTGAAAAACTACTGAGTCATCCGTTACCGGCAAATCAGATTCTGAATATCAACGTCCCCGATGTGCCCTATGCAGAACTGGCTGGCATAAAAGTAACCCGTCAGGGGCGTCGCCATCGTGCAGAAGGGATGGTAAAGGCAACCGATCCGTTCGGTCGGGAAATTTACTGGTATGGTCCGGCTGGAGCAGAACAGGATGCCGGACCAGGCACAGATTTTCACGCCATTGCAAATGGCTATTGCTCAATTACACCGTTAACCGTTGATATGACGGCCCGGGATAGTATTAAAGACATGGAGAAGTGGTTGGCAATGTAGTCACTGCCAACACAGCAACATTCAACGAAGATAACAACTGCATGAGAAAAACAACAAAAGGCGAAATACTGGCACAATTACTGTGCGATGAAGGCGTGAGCAACCAGCGGGTATTAAATGCGATTGCCAGTGTCCCGCGGGAGATTTTTATTCCCGATGCACTAAAACACAAGGCCTATCAAAATACGGCATTACCCATAGGTCAGGGGCAAACCATATCACAACCCTATATCGTGGCAAAAATGAGTGAATTGCTGCTTGCGTCTGCGACACCTGCCAATAATGTACTGGAAATTGGAACAGGCTCAGGCTATCAAACCGCCATATTAGCTGTGTTGTTTCCTCATATTTTTTCAGTTGAGCGAATAAAAGCCCTGCAGTTTCAGGCCAAGCGTCGAATGAACCAGCTCGATTTACACAATGTGAAAATGAAGCACGGTGACGGATGGCAAGGTTGGGCCAGTAAAGGGCCTTACGACCGCATTATTGTTACCGCAGCAGCCAGCAGTTTGCCGGTAGCGTTAACCGACCAGTTAAATGAAGGTGGCAGGTTAATTATTCCGGTTGGCGATGATAACCAGCAATTGCTGTGTATCGATAAAATCGACGGCCAACTCCAGGAAAAAACTATCGAAGCCGTCCGTTTTGTACCATTAGTAGCAGGAGCGCTACTTTGAAGCTATTTCAACCCTGTTATGATCTGGCATTACGCTGGGCAAAACATCCCTGGGCAGCACGCTACCTGGCAGGTCTGAGTTTTGCGGAATCGGTTATATTTCCCGTTCCCCCCGATGTGATGCTGGCCCCCATGTCGCTTTCCAGCCCAAATAAAGCCTGGCACTTTGCCATGATCACAACCATTGCTTCAATTTTAGGAGGCATTGCTGGTTATGTGCTGGGGTATCTGGCTTTTGAAAGCTGGTTGCAGCCAATAATAGAGTCGGCAGGCTATACGCACAAACTAGAAACCGCTATGGGTTGGTTTGAACAATACGGTGTGTGGATTGTATTTATTGCCGGCTTCTCCCCCATCCCCTATAAAGTGTTTACGATTAGTGCAGGCTTTCTTCAAATGGCCTTCTTACCCTTCTTGTTAGCATCGGCAGTTGGCCGTGGAGCAAGATTCTACCTGGTGGCAGGACTCATGCGCTGGGGCGGTGCCAGAATGGAACAGGAATTACGAAAATATGTTGAGGTCATAGGATGGGCTGTCATTATTCTAGCCGTAGCCGCTTATCTTATCCTGCGTTAACCCCGCTTCGGCGGATCATGGTAGCCTGCTGTTGCCTGACCCTCTCTCTTGCAGGTTGCAGTAGTCCGTCTCGCCCCGCACCTTTAGTGATACTAAACAGCCAGCCTGAACTACCTGATACACCAAAACAAACCAGCTATACAGTGCAATCCGGTGACACGTTATTTGCCATTGCCTGGTATACCGGCAACGATTATCAGGATATTGCTAAGTGGAATAATCTCGCTTCACCTTATGTTATTTATCCAGGCCAATCCCTGCATTTACAACCTCTCGCGAGTAACCTAAGACCTTCGTCTAATGTCAAAAAACCGACTGGTACGACCAGCAAAAAAAATACAAAAATGTCTATTGACCCTAAAGAGAGCCAGGCGTATTGTGATTGTGAACCAAATGTTAACAAACCTGTAACACAAGCGAATATCAAAAAAAGCAAACGGTTAGTTAACGAGTTTCCAGAGCGGGTCAGCCAGTGGCAATGGCCTGCAAAAGGAAAGTTTGAACAGTCACAAAATGGTGCGGAAGCCGGAGTCAATGGCGTAGACATTTACGCACCACCAGGCAGCAATGTGGTTGCAGCCGCGGCGGGAAAAGTGGTTTACGCTGGTAACGCGCTTCGCGGGTACGGAAATCTAATAATAATAAAACACACGGACTCGTTTTTAAGTGCTTACGCTCACAACGAGAGTATTGCTGTTAGCGAAAGAGACTGGATAGAAGCCGGACAAGTGATTGGTAAAGTGGGTAGCTCAGGCACCACAACGAACAAATTACATTTTGAGATCAGATACCGCGGAAAGTCGCTAGACCCTCTCAAGTATCTGCCCAAACAACCATAATAATAACAATAAATAATAATAATATTTAAGGAAACCGGAGAACGTCGAAAGGTAACATAACGCAGGAGATACAGTTGTGGGTCAACAAAATAACGCTGTCATCGAAGCTACACCCCAAGACGAACTTGAAAACATCGATATGGCTGATACAGCCGATGATGAGTTCACTGAAGAAACCGACGACAACCAGGTTGATACCTGGTTTAACCAAGAGGAAGTTGCTAAAAACTTAGACGCAACCCAGCTTTATTTGAGCGAAATTGGCTTTTCACCTCTGCTAACAGCTGAGGAAGAGGTACATTTTGCCCGAAGAGCACTAAAAGGTTGTGAAGCATCCCGAAAACGAATGATTGTAAGTAACCTTCGGCTGGTAGTGAAAATTGCACGCCGTTACAACAATCGGGGCCTTGCATTATTGGACCTGATTGAAGAAGGTAACCTGGGATTGATCCGGGCGGTGGAAAAATTTGATCCTGAAAGAGGATTCAGATTCTCGACATACGCTACATGGTGGATCCGCCAAACAATCGAACGTGCGATCATGAACCAGACGCGCACTATTCGTTTACCTATCCATGTCGTTAAAGAGCTTAACGTCTACCTGCGCGCTGCGCGTGAACTGGCACAACAGCTGGATCATGAGCCGACCGCTGAAGATATTGCCGTATTCCTGGACAAGCCGATTGACGAAGTCAGTAAAATGTTGCGCCTGAACGAACGCATTAGTTCGGTTGATACACCAATAGGTGGGGAAAACGATAAAGCGCTGCTGGATATACTGGCTGATGACAACGACACCAGTCCTGAAGAGCAGTTACAAGACAACAATATTAAAAACAATGTTGTTGGCTGGTTACAGGAGCTAAGCTCCAAGCAGCGCGAAGTTCTGGCTCGTCGATTCGGACTGATGGGTTATGAACCCTCAACGCTGGAAGATGTGGGTGCCGAAATTGGGCTCACCCGCGAACGGGTAAGACAGATTCAGGTTGAAGGTCTGCGCAGATTGCGAGACATGTTAGGCCACCAGGGTCTTGATCTGGAAAGCTTGTTCAACAAATTCAACTAGTTCATAGATAACAGATGCGTATTCGACACGGTTGTTCCGTGTCGAATATAGCATGTTATTTGTTGCTTGAATTCTCTTCTTTTTAATCCATTACATTCTGCTTTTCTTGCACTGATACCAGTAATCTAGAGGAAAAGACGCAATATTTTGTTTTTGTATTAAAGTTAGTGTAAGCAGGTTGTGTTGAACGGTTTTATGAGATCACTGAAATACGTATTAGTGGCATCAGCCATCTTGATTTTTAGCGCAATTTACATTGCCAGTGCGCTGATAAAACAAGACAAAGAACTGAATTTTGTTACGCCAGTAACACAATTTGTATTACTTACCCAGGAAGAACTTTCAAACCTGGCTTATCCGGTTCGTTCAATAGAGAGCTTCTACCTTGCATCTAACGCAGTGTCTAAAGAAGAGTTTGATAATTACACCGCCGTTTTGTTTGAACACTTTAAGCCACTTGCCGGTGTAGCGTATTTCGGCAACGAAATATTTACCCGTAAAGCGCCTCTTTTCCAAACGTCTTCTGGTATCGATGAAAGCACGTTGGAAAAGGCAATATTCCACGCAACAAACGTACAAACCTTGTCTCAGTTGCCGGTGGGCGAAGCCCTTACTACGCCTATATTCAATGAGTATGGACATAACCTGATCGGTGTTTTTTACAACATGCCTGACAGCGAGGGCATACTGCTATTTTTGTATGACTTTGAGAAAGCGTTCCGCCTGGTCCTGGACAATGAAATTGCAGAAGATTTTGTACTGAATGAGTACATCAATGGAAAACCCTATCTCTTGTACGACCATATCAGCAAAGACAGGTTATCGCTGGATGCCTATGTTACCGAACTGGATTTTTTTGATCGCAGCTGGGAAATCACTATTCGACGTCAGTTCAGCCCCGAGCAATACTGGTATTTAATCATCCCCTTGCTGTCTGCCGTAATTGCATTCTTTATTTACTCCCTGCACACCTATTCTGTTCGAATTTCGCATCTCCATAATGAAAAGTCCGAGGCAATTGAACAACTCAGATTTGCTCAGGAAAAAATCATCGAGGCAGAAAAGATCAACGCAATGGGCGGGTTAGTAGCCGGCATTTCCCACGAGGTTAATACACCACTGGGGATTAGCATTACCAGTACCTCCCACATGAGAGAACTGCTTGCAGAACTGGAAGCAGACTTTAAGAAGGGTGTGCTGGATTCACAAAAATTCGAAGATTTTCTGGTGTCAGCCAAAGATATTATCGATCTATCGATAAATAATATGCAACGAGCGTCAAAACTTGTATCGAGTTTTAAACGGGTTGCGGTGCTGAATTCAGATGACGCCAGCCAAACCGAAGAAGTAGATGTTGTCTCAGTAATAACTGAATACGTAGCTAATTACCGGGTCAATTCCGATACCAGTAAGATTCTGTTTACGCTACAACTCCCCTCATCGGCAATAGTAAAAACCTATCCCACTGTGATCACACAAATTCTATCGTACTTAACATCTAACACACTTATCCATGCCATCAAACCTGATCAGGAACAATGTGAAATTACTCTTACCCTGACACCTTCTGGCAATGACTATGAATTTATGTTTTGTGACAACGGAATAGGTATTAACGAACGGGACTTAAAGAAAGTCTTTGAACCTTTTTTTACCACCAAACGCGGCGCAGGCAATGCAGGGCTGGGATTGAGCGTAGTCTATAATTTGGTGAAAAGTAAACTCGACAGTGATGTGCATTACGACAGCGTACCAGGGGAAGGGTTTTGCATTTCGTTTATTTTGCACGATATAAACAAACAAGAAGGTGTGTAAATCATGAACCCCTTATTTGCCAATCAGGCAAGCACCAGTCAGAACACCGTAGAGCAACCGGAAGAAAAGCCGGAGTATACCGTTCTCATTATTGACGATGAAGCCGAAATACACCGGGTAACAGAACTCACCCTTAAACGGTTTCGCTTTGAAGGAAAACTTATTCGGTACCTTCATGCTTACTCAGCGGAAGAAGCAAAAGACGTGTTCTTACAAAACCCGGATATTGCACTGGCTTTGGTAGACGTGGTGATGGAAAACGACCATGCGGGTCTGGATCTGGTACATTGGGTTCGCAAAGAGCTAAACAATACTATGTGTCGGTTAGTACTGCGAACCGGGCAACCGGGTCAGGCCCCAGAACACGAGGTGATCGAAAAGTACGATATTAACGACTACAAGGAAAAGACTGAACTCACCAGTCAAAAGCTTAAAACCCTTATGTATAGCGGTCTGCGCTCATACCGGGACATCAGTACAATTGAATCACATCGCAAAGGACTGCGTCAGGTTATTGAAAGTACCGGTAACATGCTTCGTTCAAATTCATTGAACGCGTTTGCAACTGCCGTATTGAAAGAAATTATGAATATTTTGCAAATCGACTCCAGTGCGATTTATTGGTCAACCGGATCAAATTCCGATGCTATCAGAAGCAATGGCCGTATTCTGGCTTCTACCGGCCAACTTTCTATCGACCCGGAGATCGCAGCGTTATCGGATTTACCGGAAAAGGTACAAGCAAAATTTATAAAAGCGCTGACGCTAAAGCGTTCATTTCATTCTGAAGACGGTTTTATCTTTTATCTACAAACCGACAAAGGTAACGAGAACCTGCTGTATATAGACACTCAAGGGGAGCTATCCAGCAGCCAGCAAGAGTTTTTAGAGATTTACTGTATCAATGTTGCGCTGGCTTACGACAATCTGCTGATGAGTGAAGACGTAATAGAAACACAGCGCGAGCTGGTTTATTTACTGGGTGACGCAGTGGAAATGCGTAGTAAGGAAACGGGTGCTCACGTTAAGCGCGTGTCGCTTATCAGCTATAAACTCGCCTCCCTCTATGGATTAAACGAACACGAATCACTGCTGATTAAACGCGGTGCGCCGCTTCATGATTTGGGAAAAGTAGCCATTCCGGACGGCATTTTACACAAGCCGGGAAAATTGGAACCGGAAGAATGGGAACAAATGAAAACCCACGCACAAATCGGCTACGAAATATTGCGTAATTCGAAAAAGCCCATCCTTAAAATTGCGGCGGAGATATGTCGTACCCACCACGAGCGATGGGATGGACAAGGCTACCCTAATCGTCTGGCAGGTGAAGCTATACCGCTCGCAGGTCGCATCACTGCACTGGCTGACGTGTTTGATGCCCTGGGTTCTCGCCGATGCTATAAGGAGCCCTGGACCACTGACAGGATTAAAGCAATATTAATCGAGGAGCGTGGGAAGCACTTTGAACCTCGGCTGGTTGATATTCTGCTCAATAACTTCGATGAATTTTGGCAAATCAGAGAGGCATTCCCCGACGCAGGAGAAGAATAATGGATGTTCAATCCCGTATTGTAGAGTTGGCGCTCAGCCCTGAAGTTAAAATGGGAGAAACAGCCCACTGTGCAAAAATCATTGCCGACATAATTACCGATGCTGCGGGCACAACGGCTTTTGGTATGTGGCTTGGTCGCTTAGACGCCTCTTTACAACCCGTTTATCGAGATACCAACGAGAATTGTTATCGCGATACCCTGCTGCCATTGTCATTAGCACCGGAGTTTGCTCAATTAGTGCGCGACCAGTCGCTAACCCATGTTGGCCGAAACAGTGATTTACCCAATGGTGAAGTGTTACAGAATCATCTGCTGTTTAAAACAAAAGGCAGCGCTACACTGGTTTCTGATCACAATGCTGACATCCTGTGTTTACTGGTTTGCGAACCTGGACTGCCGAATAACTTTGATCTGCTGCCCTTGCAAAAGCTGGCGCGTGTGTTCTTACATTGCGCGATTGCACGTCAAAATCAAGATTACCTCAAATTACTTAAGGATATGAAGCAACAGGTTGTTAAAACCGAGCAACTGGCCATGCTAGGCGGCATTGTTGCATCGGTAACACACGAGATAAATACCCCGTTGGGTGTTGCCGTTACCGGCTTGTCGCACCTGACTGACGAGGTAAACGCTCTCAACGATCAATTTATTAGTGGCACACTCACGGAAACATCGTTCAAGGACTTTATGGCAAGCTGTGCCGAGGTCTGTACCTTACTGGATTTTAACATTCACCGGGCTGTTGAACTGGTAAACGGGTTTAAGAAAACGGCCGTTGACCAGGCTGCGCAGGATACGATCAAATTTAATATATCAGAACGGATCAAAGGGCTTGCCACCAGTCTAGGGCCAGAATTAAAACGCCATGGGATCAAACTACGTCTAGCGCTGCCTCAAGCAGCCATCACCGAGAATGTGCCGGGTGCATTGTCGCAAATCATGACCAATTTGTTTTTTAATTCTGTAAAGCACGCTTTTCAGGGGATTGAGTCACCGGTTGTCAGTGTGTCGAGTGACTATGACAGCGAGCGAAGCGTCCTCAAGGTGATCTATAGCGACAACGGTGTTGGCATTCCTAAAGCCCATCAGCCATTGATTTTCCAACAGTTCTTTACCACACGTCGGGGCGAGGACGGCAGCGGACTGGGTATGTCGATAGCCAAAGAATTAGCGCAAAACAAGTTACAGGGTGACTTGTACTTTGATCCGACTTACACGGATGGCGCGCGATTTATTATTGAGATCCCCATTTCAGAATACACTGCGTAACCAGGTGTTACGCAATCGTGTAGAGAACAAAGAGGAATACGGCAGAGTAACGTTACTTCAATCGGACTAATTTTACAAAGCGGTACGAATAGGGGTTCTTTTCGTCAGGCTGCATGCTCTGCTCGTCTGCCAATGCCCATTCACCACTTTCGTGATAATCGGGAAAGCGGGTATCGCCAGCCACATCCAAATCAATAAAGGTAAGGTACAAGGTGTCAGCCATTGATAAAAATTGCTGGTAAATATTGCCACCACCAATAATCATCACTTCCTGAGTGTCCTGTTCAGATGCAAGCGCCAGAGCGGCGTCAGGACTGGTTACTACCGTTGCGTCGGTCAATGCGTAGCCGCTATCTCGGGTGATCACAATGTTCAAACGCCCGGGAAGCGCTCTGCCAATTGACTCATAGGTTTTACGCCCCATGATGACAGGCTTGCCCAGTGTAACGCGTTTAAAATGGGCCAGATCTGCTGGCAGATGCCATGGCATAGCGTTATCGGCACCAATCACCCGATCATTCGCCATAGCCGCAATCATTGCTATTTTTACCTCTGCCATACCCCGCCCTTACCTTTATTTACGGTAAATAACCTCGACGTCATGATCATCGTCGTCGTCTTCGTCATCCCAGTCATCGTCGTCAAAATCAAAATCATCAGTGGGGACTTTACGGTGCGTATCCCAAGAAAACTCAACGTTCTTCCTTTCATCTTCTGCTTCAACGTCGGCAGGTAGATTTTCCAGGTAATTCATGATGTCGTAACACAAGGGGTCGAGATTCAGGCGCTGAAAAGCAGAAATCTGGTACGTTGGACCATCCCATTCGAGCGCATCCTTAATGTCATTACACAGCGCGTCAGCTTCTTCTTCCAACAACAAATCAATTTTGTTAAAGACTAACCAGCGTGGCTTCGCTGCCAACTTAGGACTGTATTTCTCCAGTTCATGAATAATTGTTCTGGCGTTTTCCACCGGATCAGACTGATCGGCAGGCATTAAATCGACCAGATGCAGCAAAACACGGCAGCGCTCAAGGTGCTTAAGGAAGCGAATTCCCAAACCTGCGCCTTCTGCTGCGCCCTCAATTAAGCCGGGAATATCGGCAATAACAAAGCTGCGCTGAGAATCCTGGCGCACAACACCTAAGTTGGGTACCAAGGTGGTAAATGGATAATCGGCCACTTTAGGTTTAGCCGCAGACACGGAGCGAATGAACGTAGATTTACCGGCATTTGGCAACCCAAGTAAACCCACATCAGCCAACAGCATTAGCTCTAACTTAAGATTGCGAATTTCACCTGGTGTGCCATCGCTCTTTTGTCGTGGCGCCCGGTTAACACTGCTCTTAAAACGCGCATTGCCTAATCCGTGATAGCCGCCCTGTGCCACTTTCATTTTCTGACCATGCTTGGTGAGATCGCCCAACACTTCCAGAGTGTCAGCATCCGTTGCTCGGGTTCCAACGGGTACGCTAAGGACGAGATCTTTACCGCCTTTGCCATTACAATTGCCACCCTGGCCGTTTTGACCCCGTTCGGCGCGGTGAAAGCGCTCAAAACGGTAGTCGATCAGGGTGTTCAGGTTTTCATCGGCCATCAGGTAAACACTGCCGCCGTCACCACCGTCGCCACCATCCGGGCCGCCTCTGGGAACATATTTCTCGCGACGAAAGCCGATGGTGCCATTACCACCGTCTCCAGCTTCAACCCGAATTTCAGCTTCATCTACAAATTTCATGTTTTTCCCCGGAACGAACCCTAGACGTTAATTGTACTGCATTTTACACGATAGGACTAAATGGCGCCTATCCAGGCCAGATCTCACCAAAATACTGAGACTTACAACAAAAAACCCCGCAAGCGCGGGGTTTTTTAAATCGATCAACGATTGCGCTTATTCAGCAACAATGCTCACGAACTTACGGTTGTTAGGTCCTTTTACTTCGAACTTAACTTTGCCGTCAGCAAGAGCAAACAGGGTGTGGTCTTTACCAATACCCATGTTGTTACCAGCGTGGAATTTGGTACCGCGTTGTCTAACAATAATGTTGCCAGCTAACACAGACTCACCACCGAAACGCTTAACACCTAAGCGTTTGCTTTCTGAATCACGACCGTTTTTGGTACTACCACCAGCCTTTTTGTGTGCCATGTGTCTATGCTCCTATTATGCGTTAATACCAGTGATTTTCACTTCAGTGAACCACTGACGGTGACCCGCTTGCTTGCGCGAGTGCTTACGACGACGGAACTTAACGATTTTTACTTTATCGCCACGACCGTGTGTAACCACTTCAGCAGTCACTTTACCACCGGCTACATATGGGGTGCCGATTTTAACGTCATCACCATTGCTAACCATTAATACGTTGTCAAATTCTACAGTTTCACCTGCAGCAACTTCGATCTTCTCTAGACGAACGGTCTGACCTTCGGCCACACGGTGTTGTTTACCACCACTTTGGAAAACCGCGTACATAACTTTCTCCGCTCTGCGCCAATGTGCGCTTCATCATTTCTAAAACAGGGCGCGAATTGTACGTGAATCACCAAACGATCTCAACCCCACAAATGCGAAAAAAAGATTATTTTTCGAGCTAAATGTTTTAAAGGTTTCGAAACCGTTGATTTTAATGATGAGACACGTTTATTCCGAGCCATTCAAATTGCGAATAATACAGGATTTCAACAAGCTAACCAGCAAATTTGTAAGTATCAATGCGAACATTTTTAATTGCTTTCAGACAGGTTGAATGCTTGCACATAACCACTGACCGATAATATGACCTCAACGCCGTTTAAGAGGGAGATTTAAAAGGGGTAAGTGATCCGTTTTACAGTATTATTCGCACCAGTAAGCGCATTATTCCTGTTATTCACTGGATACGAGCGTTTATTTATGTACAATCTGCTGCCAGTTGAGGATGAGTCCCGGACGGCTACTTACCATTATGAATACAGAGCAAATCAAGGCGCTTGCAGAATCTGATATGCAGGCAGTCAACAAACTGATTCAGCAACAGGTTGACTCAGACGTTGCCCTTATTAATCAACTGGGCTTTTACATTGTGAACAGTGGCGGCAAACGATTAAGGCCCCTGCTTACCGTGCTGGCAGCCCGCGCGCTCAACATACAGTCTCAACAGCATCATACCCTTGCCGCTATCGTTGAATTTATTCACACTGCTACGCTATTACACGATGATGTGGTTGACGAATCTACCATGCGCCGCGGCAGAGAAACCGCCAACGCGCTATTTGGTAATCAGGCCAGCGTGCTGGTTGGCGACTTCCTGTACACACGCTCATTCCAAATGATGGTAAGCCTGAACAGTATGCGGGTAATGGAAATTCTGTCGGATTCTACCAACCGTATTGCCCAGGGCGAAGTGCAGCAATTAATGAATTGCAACGACCCCAACACGACGGAAGCCAGTTATTTCGACGTCATTTACGGCAAAACAGCACGCCTGTTCGAAGCGGCCACGCAGTTGGCCGCCGTGATCACAGGTCAGCCAGACACCATCGAGCGAGCCATGCAGGATTACGGCAAACATTTGGGTACGGCATTCCAGTTGGCAGATGACCTGCTGGATTATGAGTCTGATGCCGAAGCCATGGGTAAAAATGCCGGGGACGATTTAGCCGAAGGTAAGCCTACCTTGCCACTGTTGTATGCAATGTGGCACGCGAATGAAGACGATGCGGCACTGATCCGCGAAGCGATTGAAGAAGCCAACGGTTTACCGCATTTAAACCGTATACTGGCAGTAATGAAATCAACCGGTGCGCTAGATTACACTCGTCAGAAAGCAAATGAAGAAGCCGACAAAGCCATTACTGCGCTATCGGCAATCCCCGAAAGCGATTATAAGCAGGCATTAATTGCCCTGGCACATATTGCGGTAGACAGAAACAGTTAACCGCCCCGCTCTAACATATAGCCCAGCAGACCAATCATAAATCCCAGTACGCCACCTAACGGTGGCGCCCAGTGGTTGTCCATCTTAACCTGCGGCGCTATATCCTGTAATAGCGAATACAGAATACCACCAGCGGCAAATAACATAATGCACGACACCACGGCCGGATAGTCTGCCAACCAGTAAAACCCCATAAGCGCCATCAAAGGTCCACTAAACGCCATAAGCGTAAACAGACCAATGATACGACGGTTGCTGAAATGCCCCTGGTCTTTTAACTCGCGATAAGCGTTAAAGCCTTCAGGAAAGTTCTGTACAGCCACGAGAACACCTAACAAGAGACTACCGCTGCCAATCGCGGCTGCGGTGCCAAGAGCAACGGATTCGGGAATGAAGTCAATTAACATTGACACCAGTTGACTTGCCGAAAACTGATGTTTAGCCAGCCAGATATCCGCCCACATGAATGCCAGCGAACCGGCGAGAAAGCTTATACTGGCAGCGGGAATGCTCACAGCATGAATACCTTCTGGCACCAATACCAGGGCAACTGCTGACATTAATGCGCCAGCCCCCATCGCCAGAATGCCATGCCGAAGCTCTTCGTCTAACCAGGCGGGAAAAACCCGCTCATAACATCCCAGTAATGCCCCGGCAGGCATGGCAAGCCCAGCACACAGGGCAATTAACAGCAGGGATACCAGTGCGGGCTCAGCCATGAATGATTAACAGGCCTATTCCAGACCTGCTTCACGGGTCATGTTTTCGTTGCGATCACGGTGCACAATCACGTTATCTTCAATGCGTACACCACCGAATGGTTTATAGGCGGCGACGGTATCCCAGTTAATAAACTTTGACTGCTCACTGGCTTTTAAATCAGCCAGTAGTGAATCAATAAAATACAATCCAGGTTCTACCGTAAAGACCTGTTGGGCTTCCACGGTGCGGGTACATCGCAAAAACGGATGATCTTCAGGTGCAGGACATGGCGTCCCGCGATCGTCAGACACTAATCCACTTACATCGTGGACCTGTAAGCCAAGGAAATGACCAATTCCGTGTGGGAAAAACGTCTTCGTGATCCCTTCTGCCACACAATCCTCTGCAGACAGATTCACTATACCCGCCTGTTGCAGGATACGACCAATACCGTCATGGGCTTTCGTTTGCAATACAGGATAAGGCACACCGGGTTTCAGCTCATTAATCAGGGCAACCGTTAATGCATCCACTTCTGTAATAAGGTCGGCAAACGCACCTGATTGCCGGGCATATGTGCGGGTAATATCGGCGGCGTAGCCATGACAACTGGCCCCTGCATCGATTAGAAACGAACGATGCTCAGAGGGTGCCACCGTGTCGTAAATCATGTAATGCAGAATAGAGGCATGCTCGTTTAGCGCAACGATCCCGGTGTAAGGCACATCGTTCTCACCTTGCCGCGCAGCAGCGTTGTATGCCAGATTGATCCCAAACTCACTCTCACCGGCCAGGAAGGCAGCTTCAGCGGCCTTATGTGCCCCCACTGCAATTCGGTTAGCCTCGCGCATACACGCAAGCTCATAGTCGGTTTTAAAGGAGCGGTGGTAGTGCAAATAGTGTAATACCCGGTCTGGGTTCACGTTGTCGAATCCCAGTGCCCGGGCTACTTCAATATACTCGCCGATATAGGCATAACGCGATTTGTCGAAAGGTAAGTGCTTCTCAACCATGTCAGCTTGTTTAAGCATAATGATGTCAAAACAATCGGTCCAGAATGCGTCAGGCTCGGGTGGCACTTTATGCCAAAAGTCCAGTGGGCGGTAAAATATCAGTTTTGGTTTATCGGTACCATTCACCACTAGCCAGCAGTTTGGATTATCCACCACGGGTAACCAGGCTTTAAACTGCGGATTGACTTTAAACGGATAGTGATTGTCGTCGAGGAACAATCGTTTGCTTTGCCCGGAGTGGATCACCAGGCCGTCGATCCCTTCCCGCTGTATCGCCTGACGGGTGCGTTCCTGCAAGGTTTCGATATGTGCCGCGTAGCGGTCAACTTGAACTGTCATAGTGCCTCTTTTTTTGGAATAGTTTTACCGGCTAACACTATCACGCCATCAGGGTAAAGTCAGGCTGTCTGCCGACACTTTCATGCGACTCAAAGTATCAAACAAATCGGAAGACTGTCCAAGTTGCTTCTGATAGATATAGCGATATGCCATTACCGCTTTAACATAGTGTCGGGTTTCCCGGTACGGAATGTTTTCAATCCACACATCCAAAGGTTGTTCGCCTTCCGCGGGCAGCCATTGCATCACTCGTTGCCAGCCGGCATTGTAAGATGCGGTTACCAACACCGGGTTTTCTCCCAGTTTGTCATTGAGGTATTTTAAATACTGAATCCCCAGCGACACGTTTTTATCGGGTTCAAACAGCGTGTTAGTGCCAACCCGCGAGGACGTGAGGTAATTCGCGGTATCGGGCATCAGTTGCATCAATCCACGGGCTCCTGCCGGCGATACGGCATCAACCATAAATGAACTTTCTCGTCTGGCAATCGCCATGGCCATGGCAGGATCAACCTTGTGCTGCGATGCCTGTTGTTGAAACTGATCGGCAAACGCCAATGGAAATCTGCGTTCCACATCATCAAAATGGCCGGTGCGGGCAAATCCAAAGATAGCCTGATCGTACCATCCCCAGTTACTGGCCAGAATGGTAGCAGCCTGCTTTTCGTCTTTATTCAGTTTTTTATTCAGATAAGACCATTCCCGACGGGCTTCGACATAACGACTCAGTTCAAACCATTCTTTTGCGCGCTTCACCGCAGGATATAAACTCACTTTTGCCAGTAAGGCATCGCTTACCGTTAATGGCTGTGTGGCCAGATCTGGCTGCTTTGCCAGCCTGGCGCTAGCCAGAAAACCGTAGTAATTTCTCTCATTGGCCAGCTCACCAAACAACTGATTTTGCGCTGCACTGGCATCAAGCTCGCCAATCCCTCTGGCACGCCAGTAACGAAACGCTTCATCGGCCTGTTCCTGAGTTGGCGCACTGTCTATCACGCCAAGTGCACCTTGCCAGTCGTGCTGACGCAACATATAGGCCAAATGCCAGTGCCTCACATCCGAATCAGCCGCTGGCACATTGGCCTTAGCTAACCACTCCATCGCTTTTTCGTCGTTATCAATGGCAAGGCTAATTGCAATGGCCCTATAGATTTGTTGCAGCTGTGGCTCGCTGAATTCGATTTTCTTCTGCCATACCGAAAAAGCACGAATAGCTTTGTTGGGATCCTGCCAGGCTAATCGGGTTATCCCATAATAAATTACTGGCAATTCATACTCTGTGTATTTGAGTGGAAAACTTGGATACCGGGTAACCGTTACCGGATTGCGCTTAATTTGCCGCCACAGGCCAATAAGATAATGATGTGTCTGTGGTAAACGGCTTTGCAGATAACCCAATAACTGGGTATTGCCTTCTTTAGCCACAAGCTCTGCCCTGGCCATGACCATGTCAATGGTCATCATTCCGGCACGTCGCCACAATTTAAACACAGGATCGCATTCATCCGGACGTGACTGGCCCGATAACCAAATATCGTTAACCTGTTCCAGCCAAAACGCCGGATTCTCGGTTTCTGCTAACTGAAAATTCAAATAATGACAGGTGTAAACAGTGCCCAAATGAGGCTGATAAGCTTCAATATACTGCTTGCCTAAAGACTGCTTGGCCAGCTCAGTGAGCCAACGCTTTCGCAACGTTGTTTCCAGCGGAGTACCAGCATAACGGGAAAAAAAGCGATCAACGTCTGAGACCGGCAAACTGGCTAATCGTTCTGACAGCGTTTGCAGTGTCAGATAAGGTAAGAGGGGGTAATCACTTAGTGATGCTAACTCAGTATCTAATCCTTTGGGATCACGCTTTTGCATAACCTCAATGTTTTTTTCCAATAGCAAAAACTGTTCGCGCTGAGCAAGCAATTTGGGGTCAGGCGAATCCCCGGCATGAGCAAACATGGCTAATCCGCTTAACACTTTCAAGCTGAACACTAAAACGTAGCGCCACCTTCTATTACGCACAACCATTCCCTCGTTACATAGCTAAACTGTTCGACATTGCATCGAATAATGAATTGAATATTAGGTCCCTTATTACATCATCATAATGGACTTCCCCTTATACACGGGGCAAAAACGGTGAATCACATTAGAATTGTAGACAATACACAGCATACAGGGTTGGGAATTTATTTTGAAAGTGTGTCTGATGATGATGCTATACATATCTATAAATAAATTAAATGTCTCGGTAACAGCTTGAAACTAAACCAGTTGCCACCATATACTTCGTTAAATTGAAACACTTGTTTGAATTATAGTTGAAATTTTTCTCTGCTTTGGAAAGAATCAGGGTCTATAACTAGTACGCGCCTCCCTACAATTTTACTTCATGCGTTTCGCGGAAAGGAGACAATAATGATCTATGAAGGCCAAAATCTAACGGTAAAACTGTTAGATAACGGTTTTGCTGAACTGGTATTTGATGCAGCTGGCTCAGTTAATAAATTTGACCGTCAAACAATTAATGAGCTGGATGAAGCGACCCAGGCCATTGCCGGCAACAGCGACATCAAGGGTGTCGTTGTTCGCAGTGGAAAACCTGCGTTTATCGTGGGTGCCGACATCACTGAATTTACCGGTATGTTCGCCCAACCAGAAGAAGAAGTACTGGAATGGGTAAGTAAAACCTCGCAAGTTTTCGATCGCTTTGAAGATCTCCCTGTGCCAACCATTGCAGCCATTAATGGTTTTGCTTTAGGCGGCGGCTGCGAAATGGCGCTTGCCTGCGATCTGCGTGTTGCTGACACGACTTCGGCTATCGGTTTACCGGAAGTTAAACTGGGCCTGATGCCCGGCTTTGGTGGCACCGTGCGTTTACCCCGTATTATCGGTTCAGATAATGCGCTGGAGTGGATGACAACCGGCAAAGATCGCAAAGGTCAGCAAGCACTTGAAGAAGGTGCGGTCGACGCTGTCGTAACACCAGACAAATTGCTGACTGCAGCATTCAGCATGGTTGCCGATGCAGCAGCGGGTAAAATCAATTGGCAGGCCCGTCGCGCAGCGAAAACCTCTCCACTTAAGCTAAACAAGAATGAAGCGATGATGAGCTTCTCTACTGCACAGGCGTTTGTAGCTGCTCAGGCAGGTAAACACTATCCTGCGCCGCATATGATGGTAGAAACCGTTAAGAACGCGTCTGTACTTGGCCGCGCTGGTGCGCTCGCTCTTGAAAATCAGGGATTTGTTAAGCTGGCGAAAACTGATGCCGCCAAAGCACAAATCGGGATTTTCCTGGCAGACCAATTGGTAAAAGGCAAAGGTAAGAAGCTGGCTAAAGCATCAACCAAAGCCATCAAGCAAAATGCAGTGCTGGGTGCCGGTATCATGGGCGGCGGTATTGCATACCAAAGTGCAGTTAAAGGCACACCGGTAGTGATGAAAGACATCGCTCAGCCAGCACTGGACTTAGGTTTGTCAGAAGCCGCCAAGATCCTGGGCAAAGGTATGCAGCGTGGTAAGGTGACGCCTGAAGTCATGGCAAAGACACTGAATGCCATTACCCCTACTCTTGAATACAGCGCGATCAAAGATGCCGACCTGGTAATTGAAGCCGTTGTTGAAAATCCAAAAGTGAAAGGCATTGTGTTGGCAGAAACGGAGCAACATGTTAGCGAAGACGCGATCATCTGTTCAAACACCTCTACTATTTCGATTAACCAGCTAGCAGAAAGCCTTAAAAAGCCCGAGCGCTTCTGTGGTATGCACTTCTTCAACCCAGTGCATCGCATGCCGCTGGTAGAAATTATTCGCGGTGAAAAAACCACGGACGACACCATTGCAGCGGTAGTTGCTGCTACATTGCAAATGGGTAAAACGCCAATTGTGGTAAACGACTGCCCAGGCTTCCTGGTTAACCGCGTATTGTTCCCGTACTTTGCTGGTTTCTCTAAGTTACTTTTAGACGGTGCAGATTTTGTTGCCGTAGACAAAGTGATGGAAAAACAATTTGGCTGGCCAATGGGCCCGGCATATCTGCTTGATGTAGTAGGTATGGACACCGCTGATCACGCAGCATCAGTAATGGCTGACGGGATCCCCGAGCGCATGCAGAAGATTGCCAATGACCCGGTAACCCTTCTGTTTAGTGCGAAGCGCCTGGGGCAGAAAAACGGCAAAGGTTTCTACAATTTTGGCACCGACAAGCGCGGTCGTCCGTCTAAAGAAGCGGCTGCGGAAGCCTATGAGTTAATTGCGCCAAACGCAGCGGCCAAACAAGACTTTAGTAGCGAGGAAATCATCGCTCGCCTGATGATCCCGATGGCTAACGAAGCCATTCGTTGCCTGGAAGAAGGTATTGTAGCGAGTGCGGCAGAAGCTGATATGGCGCTGCTGTATGGCTTGGGCTTCCCACCATTCCGCGGTGGTATTTTCCGTTATATTGAAACTATGGGATTAGCGAACTTCGTTGAACTTGCTGACAAGTACGCTCACCTTGGGCCGATTTACCAAATTACAGATGGCGTTCGCGAAATGGCCGCTGCTGGTAAATCTTACTTCGCTTAATCACCTTAGGAGAATAGAACATGAAAGAAGTTGTAGTTATCGACTGTATTCGTACCCCAATGGGTCGCTCAAAAGGTGGCGTATTCCGCAACGTACGTGCAGAGACCCTATCCGCGCATTTGATGAGCGCGTTGTTGGTTAGAAACCCAGGTGTTGATCCTACCGAAATTGAAGACATTATCTGGGGCTGTGTTCAGCAAACCAAAGAGCAGGGCTTTAACATTGCGCGTAATGCACAGTTGCTTACCGATATTCCTCGCAGCACGGCAGCAGTAACAGTTAACCGCTTATGCGGCTCGTCTATGCAGGCGCTACATGATGCAGCTATGGGCATCATGACTGGTCAGGGTGACGTTTACATGATTGGTGGCGTTGAGCACATGGGTCACGTGCCAATGACATTCAATGTGGATTTCCACCCTGGATTAGCAAAGTACACGGCAAAAGCGTCGGGCAATATGGGCATGACAGCAGAGCTGCTTGGCCGCCAGAATGGCATAACCCGCGAAATGCAGGATGCATTTGGAGCCCGCTCACACCAGCGCGCACACCAGGCGCATCTGGAAGGCCGCTGGGCAAACGAAATCGTTGCCACTGAAGGCCATGATGAAGACGGTGTTTTAAAATTAATCGACTTCGACGAAGTAATTCGCCCGGAGACAACGGTTGAAACACTGGCGGGACTGCGCCCGGTATTTGATCCGGTAAATGGCACCGTAACCGCGGGAACTTCATCAGCAATTTCTGATGGTGCATCGGCAATGTTACTGATGTCTGCAGATCGCGCCAAAGCGCTTGGCCTTACACCGCGCGCTCGTATTAAGTCTATGGGTGTTGCTGGGTGTGATGCCGCTATTATGGGCTTTGGACCAGTTCCTGCCACGCAAAAAGCACTGAAACGTGCAGGCATGACAATGGACGACATTGAGTTAGCCGAATTCAACGAAGCTTTCGCAGCACAAGCGCTAAGTTGTATTAAACAGCTCGGCTGGCTGGAAAAGTACGATGAGAAAGTTAACCTTAACGGCGGAGCCATTGCACTGGGTCACCCATTGGGGTGCTCTGGTTCACGGATTAGCACTACGCTAATTAACCTGATGGAAGCAAACGATAAATCTGTTGGTTTGGCTACCATGTGTATTGGTTTGGGTCAGGGTATCGCAACCATTTTTGAACGCGTGTAACCCTCACAGTGTAAACACAATTAAAAGGGGCTTTATGCCCCTTTTTCATATCCAAACCAATTGTTTCCCATTTATTTCCAGCAAATTCACACTAATAGTTTCAATTTTCCTGCAGGTAATAAATGGTTACAAATCTGACCCGGTATTTACTTTGCAAAACGTTAATTTCTACTATAAAACATGCGCTTAGTGACATGCACTCAACAAATGGCATGTTCATTCAACTATTCACTCTTAGAGAAAGGACCTCAAATGAGAAAAACACTATTAGCTTGCCTGTTAGCCACTGCCTCTGCTTCTGCCAATGCCGATTGGAACGCTGGCTTATCCTACCTTAACCTGTCTGACAGCGAAGAGGGTTTAGATATTTCATTGGGCGGTATCGTTGGTCATGTCAGCTATGACTACGTTGTATCAGACCAGTTAACCATCATGCCTGAATTGCGTTTGGGTGTGGGTATTACTGACGATACAGTAAGAGTATTTTACACCGATGTTAAAATCGATTTGGACATGTTTACTGCACTTTCCGTTCGTGCACAATACGAATTAACCGACCAGTTTTATGTGTTTGCGAACCCGTCTTATGCCTACGCGAAAATCGGTTACACCATAGAAGAATACTCTGAGTCTGATTCAGACGGTGATTGGGAATTTGGCATTGGTGGCGGCATGGGTTATCAAGTGAGTGAGAGCACATCACTTGAGTTACGCTATGAATCCTACAGTGGTACAGACGTACTTTCTCTGGGTGTGAGTGTAGGTTTCTAAACCTACCTGACTCAAAGGCACGTTTAGTGCGTGCCTTAACTAATTCTTTATGGCCTTACGAACAGCATTAAGTAAAGAACCGGCCACATCATAGCCTGTTGTTTCTGTTCGCGAATGCGGTTGCGAGTCAATCAAATAGCATTTGCTGATACCGGCATTGTGCCCCGCTTCAACATCTGACAATTTGTCTCCGATCATTACGGACGCCGCCATATCTACGCCAAATTCTTGTTTCGCTTTAAGCAACATACCTGGCTTGGGTTTTCGGCAGTCACAGTCTTGCAGATAATCACCTATGCCATGGGTAGCGTGATGCGGGCAATAATACACTGCATCAATGGTAATACCCTGTTTTGAAAATTGCCCTAACATCCACTTGTTGAGTGTTTGATACGCCCCTTCACTAAAGTAGCCTCGGGCAATACCTGATTGGTTGGTAACGATAAAAATAGCAAAGCCTGCTTCTTTGATGATCTTGCACGCCTCAAATACGCCAGGATTAAAATCAAACTGCTCTGGTGAAGAGAGGTATCCATGATCAATATTAATCACACCGTCCCGATCTAAGAAAAACGCCTTCACTGTAAATGCATACCCGTGTCTGGAAATGGTAAAGAGTATACCGTAGTTCACATTATTTTCGGATACAACAAGCACCATCATCGCTAACCATATATACTACGGAAAACACAAATATATGAAATTGCCCATGTCAGACACGATTAAAGCCAAAATTAAAGACTCTATTGCAACCAAAGAATTATTGTTAAACGATGACGTATTACTGGCCGAATTTGATGCCTTGATTAACGCTTGCCTGAACTCATTAAAGCAAGGCGGAAAAGTGATATTTTGTGGTAATGGCGGAAGCTTTGCAGACGCTCAGCATTTGTCTGCTGAATTCACCGCTCGCTTTGAAAAAGAACGAAGATCACTACCGTCTCTGGCTTTGGGAACCAACAGTTCAACACTCAGTGCAATTGGTAACGACTACGGATTTGAATATATCTTCTCACGTGAATTGGATAGCATTGCATCCACAGACGATGTGTTTATCGCTATTTCTACCAGTGGTAATAGTAAAAACGTGGTTGAAGCGGTAAAAGTAGCCAACGAAAAAGGCATTAAGACCTGGGGCTGGACAGGCAAAGGCGCCGGTAAAATGGACAGTCTCTGCCCTACCATTCAGATCCCTTCTAACAACACAGCGCGCATTCAGGAGTGCCATATTTTGCTAGGGCACATTCTTTGTGGTCAGGTAGAAGAACGATATTTTAATTAATCGGCGTATCGCGGTAGAGATCAATGGGAAACCACTCAGTAATTTCTATCGCGGGTTTGTCATTAATATGAATAACGTATGTTCTGTAAGCGAGTTCTTCATCTGACTTCCAGAAGGATTCAGTAGCAGCTTCAACACCCAGGTCGAGAATTTCGCGATAAGACTCCACACCTTCGTCACGCAACAGCTCGCCAATTCCAATCTTATTCTCCACCAGGCGTTGCGCGGTGTTTGCTGGGAGAACGTCCAGTAATATATAAGAATCGGCTGAAGCATAGGTACGCTTGCTTTCCTGCCCGGTTAACAGCACCTTTCGATGTAAATACTGACTGTTACTGTTCGATATATGACTGGATTTACACTCCGGCTTATCAATGCGCTGGTGAAGCAAACTGTGAACATTTACTCGCTCCCAATAATAAGCCTCTATAGATTTCGTTACGGTACCATCTGTTACAAGTAATGTTCGCAAAAACGGTGGAAAAGCGGACAGATCGATATTATGGCCCTTTGCATTCACCACAATATTTCCCTGCACAAACCCTTTGGTTTTAAAAAGTTTCTGTATCAAACCTGATTAACCCGAATTGTATTTATCAGCGCTAATATATCACTTAGCCGCTAAAACCGCCTTGCACTTTTAACCTCTATGTGAATTCCGGGCATAGAGACGCGAGCGTATCAAACAGGATGGTTTGCTTTAGTGATTATTTACCAAAGGTCCCGGACAAGTGCTGCGCACTTTCCGGGAAGACAG
Organism: Aestuariibacter sp. GS-14; assembly: GCF_006494365.1. Lineage (GTDB taxonomy): Bacteria > Pseudomonadota > Gammaproteobacteria > Enterobacterales > Alteromonadaceae > Alteromonas > Alteromonas mangrovi. The sequence continues at coordinate 160 of NZ_VHIP01000014.1, read as the reverse complement.
GTGTGAGGTTTTGCACTTTGCGTGAAGACGATTCTTTTGCTTTGCACTTTTCAGGAAGCCCGTTGATTTGCAGAAACAAAAAAGCCCACTCAATCGAGTGGGCCTTTCTTTTAATTGGGAGCCCCGTAGCCGGCGCGGGCGGTGTTCTACTGTTACATGG
>NZ_VHIP01000013.1 GCF_006494365.1 Aestuariibacter sp. GS-14 | reverse complement strand
CGCGCCGGATTTGAACCAGCGAAGCTGTTCGACATGAGCGAAGCGAAATGAACGTGCGACAGCACGGCCCGCAGGGCCAGCTTCGAAGAGGTGAGTAATCCAGCACGACCCACCACTTCAAATAATCTTTCCTAGAAAACACACTCCTAAAAAACAAACACTGCCCGCGCCGGGTTTTGCATACTGAAAACAGGGCATTAATTCTAACGCTAATCTACCAGCGTTAAATTATCGCCCCAGAATGGCGCTATCGCTTTCAAGCAGGTGAAGATGAATAGGACTGCAAGATTTTTATTAAGCTCGTCAAGCCTCATATGAGCGCTATATGACGCGCAATATTCGGTTGATTGACTTGGCGTGCTTTCTATATGAAATTTTTGTGACACTCAGGTATAATCGCGGCCCGGTTTACCGTTAATCCCGTGCAGGTAAGAAAATCCATGACATTAGCGTATCGTATTGAGCAAATTGACTATCCGTTTCCCGCCAAGCCAGCGGCTTTGAGTGATGAGCGAAAGCAAGAGCTTAAGGATAAAATCAAAGCGTTATTGCTTGAAAAAGACGCTGTTATGGTGGCGCATTATTACACTGATCCTGAAATTCAGGCGCTTGCCGAAGAGACTGGTGGCTGTGTAGCGGATTCACTTGAAATGGCGCGCTTTGGCCGCGATGCCAGTCAACAAACATTGTTGGTTGCTGGTGTGAAGTTCATGGGCGAAACCGCTAAAATTCTTAGCCCTGAAAAGCAAGTGCTCATGCCGACAATGGAAGCAACCTGTTCACTGGATTTAGGTTGCCCAATCGAAGAGTTTTCTGCATTTTGTGACGCGCACCCCGATCACACTGTAGTAGTGTACGCCAATACCTCTGCGGCGGTAAAAGCTCGGGCGGATTGGGTAGTAACTTCAAGCATTGCTCTGGAAATAGTCGAGCACCTAGACAGTTTGGGCAAGCCCATTATATGGGGGCCCGACCGCCATCTGGGCAGTTACATTGCCAAGAAAACTGGTGCTGATATGCTAATGTGGCAGGGCGAATGTATTGTACATGATGAGTTCTCTTCACAAGCACTGAACGACATGAAAGCAATTTACCCTGATGCTGCCGTGCTTGTTCATCCAGAATCACCTGCCAGCGTGGTAGAAATGGCCGATGCGGTAGGTTCAACCAGTCAGCTTATTCAGGCAGCCCAGGACATGCCTAATCAAACCTTCATTGTTGCTACCGACAAGGGTATTTTTTATAAAATGCAGCAACTCATGCCTGAAAAGCGTTTTATAGAAGCCCCAACTGCCGGTAATGGTGCAACTTGCAAAAGCTGCGCGCATTGTCCGTGGATGGCAATGAATGGTTTAGAGGCAATTTACCGTTCTCTGTCTTCAGATACGCCAGTTGAGCACGAAATTCACGTGGATGCCGCACTGCGAGAAAGAGCGTTGATCCCACTTAATCGTATGTTGGATTTTTCTGCGCAGTTAAAAGCCAGAAAATCTGCATAAACGCTTAAATTGTGTGCGGTTAGTGAGATTTTTACGGGTAGTTCTTGATTCGAACTTCAGCTTTCCCTACTATACGCGCGCTGAATTGATTTAAGTGGTTTGATGTATTGTCGTCAGACCATTGCAAACTAATGATGTTTGCACAAAGTTTGGAGAGATGGCTGAGTGGCTGAAGGCGCACGCCTGGAAAGTGTGTATACGTTAATAGCGTATCGAGGGTTCGAATCCCTCTCTCTCCGCCAGATATAAAAGAACCGCCCTTGTGGCGGTTTTTTTATATCCGGAGAAAAGTAAGATGAGAACCCGGACTCAATGGGCGACAAAACGGCTGCAATGCCGTTTTTTCAGCGGCAGTCTAATTTCTACAAAATTCCTGTAGCCACTCCCAAACTGCGTAGTGCTTGCCAAAAATTAATCATTCACTTTAGTCCTCCAACCAATATTTCCACTGATTTATTGCCTTTATACTTATGTTTTCAAATACTCACGTTTTGGCTATTCATGCAGATATTTAACATATCTTACCAGCAAAATAGTTGGTTGAATTGTAAGCAGGTCGTGTTGTTATTCTGAACAAATCCTGTAATCTGTAGTTTAATTCGTCATCATTCTAATAATAATTATTGCCTATCGAATTCATTACCCGGATTTAGTGTATTTACGTCACACGTAAATGACGTGATTATGTACTAAATATCGCCAATTGTAGTAAGGGAATACTTCAACCATGAATACACTCAAAACTTAATATGAAAACGATTCTTGTAACAGGCGCACTGGGCTTTACGGGTCGACATTTCATCCGAAAAGCTATGGATAGTGGGTATCAGTGTATCGGTTTGGTTCGGGATTCCGGTTTCGATCTGTGCCCCTGTATTGAGGCCGATTTAACCGATCTCTACCAATTAACGCATAGATTGGCTTCTATTGATTTCCAGTATGTTGTGCATCTTGGTGCCGTTACCTTTGTACAGCATGATAATATTTCAGAGCTCTACAAAACCAATATTGTTGGTACTTTGAACTTATTACAAGCATTGATGGAGTGTAATTCGGCGGTTCAAAAGGTGCTGTTATCAAGTAGTGGTATTGTTTATGGAACGCCCTCCAATATGCCGATTGATGAAGGCTTCTCAACCGCCCCGGTAAATGACTATGGTATATCGAAAGAGGCGATGGAAAAGGCTGTTAGCCTGAGAATGAAAGATTTGCCCATTCAAATTGTTCGTCCTTTTAATTATACCGGCCGGGGCCAGGCGTCGCATTTTTTAGTACCCAAAATTGTTGAAGCGTTCAGAGTAAAGGCCCCGGAGCTGTCATTGGGTAATCTGGATGTTGCAAGAGACTTTTCTGACGTCAGGGATGTGTGTTCGGCCTATTTGCGTTTACTTGAAAGCGGCGTCAATTCTTCCGTCGTTAATATTTGCAGTGGAAATTCGTGTTCCATTTCCGAGATTATTAGTATGTTATCAGACATTTCAGGGCATTCATTAGCAGTGAATGTTGACCCTCAATTTGTGAGGAAAAATGAGATAAAACAGTTGTTTGGGTGTAATAAGCTCTTGGTGAGCCAGATTGGCAACGTGTTCGAACACACAATGGAAGACACATTAAGGTGGATGTATGAAGCGCAGTAAGCTGGATTGTTCGGCCGATTTTTGCAAAGAGCTAATCTATTTCGCATTGCGGGGAGAATAACGATGCCACAAAAACAACTGAGGATCATGGTAACGGGTGGTGCCGGATTTATAGGCTCACACCTCTGTGACCGCCTGGTAAAAGAAGGGCATGATGTTCTGTGCGTCGATAATTTCTACACCGGTAGCAAGAAAAATATTCGCCAGTTAATGGGTTTGGAAAATTTTGAAATATTGAGGCACGACGTCACTTTTCCTCTTTATGTCGAAGTTGATCAGATATACAACCTTGCCTGTCCAGCTTCACCCATTCACTATCAGTATGATCCGGTTCAAACGGTAAAAACGGCCGTTCATGGTGCCATTAATATGTTGGGGCTTGCAAAGCGGGTTGGCGCTACACTGCTGCAGGCGTCTACCAGTGAAGTTTATGGTGATCCAAACCAGCATCCGCAAGTTGAGGCATATTGGGGGAACGTCAACCCGATTGGCCCCAGAGCGTGTTACGACGAAGGCAAACGTTGTGCCGAAACGCTGTGTTTTGATTACCATCGTCAGCATAAGGTAGATATACGCGTAGCACGGATATTTAATACCTACGGGCCGCGAATGGCCGTTGATGATGGCCGTGTTGTGTCTAACTTTATCGCGCAGGCACTGCGCGGTGAGCCACTTACGTTATACGGCAATGGCGGGCAAACCCGCTCTTTTTGTTTTGTCGACGATTTAGTTGATGCGCTGATTCGTTTTATGAATACAGCAAACGTAACCGGTCCGGTTAATTTGGGTAATCCGGTTGAGTTTACAATTAAAGAGTTGGCGGAATTAGTGCAAAGTAAAATACCAGACTCACCCGAAATCATTTATAAGCCCTTGCCTCAAGATGACCCTATGCAGCGACAGCCAGATATTTCATTGGCTAAAAAAATGCTTGGATGGGAGCCTAAAGTGCCATTGAGTGATGGGTTAGAGAAAACAATTCAGTACTATAAATCAATAATGTAGCTCGAGTTAATCGTTAAATTAACGTTGAAAGGAAAACAGGAGAACGCAATGCAAGTGGTCATACTCGCCGGCGGTAAGGGAACAAGAGCGTACCCATTTACCGAATATCTGCCAAAACCGATGATGCCAGTGTGTGGAAAACCAATGCTGGTACAAATTATGCGGCTGTTTGCCTCGCAAGGGCACACAGAATTTATTGTATCGGTTGGACATCGCAAAGAAGTTATCCTGGATTATTTCTCAAATAAAGATTACGAGTGGGACATTAAGATTGTTGATACCGGTGAAGACACCGATACTGCCGGACGGATATTTAATTGCCGACACTTACTACGCGACAGATTTCTCGCAACTTATGGTGACGGTGTATGCGACGTAGAAGTGAATAAAATCATCGAATTTCATGATTCTCATGAAGGGTTGGCAACACTTACCAGTGTGCCACTTCAGTCGCAATATGGCACGGTAGAAACCAACGATACAGGCTGTGTGACCGGATTCATTGAGAAACCCAGATTAAAAAGTCATTGGATCAATGCCGGATTCTTTGTGATGGAAAAGGCAATTTTTGATGATTGGGACGGTTCGAATCTGGAGCAACAGGTGTTGCCCAAGTTAACCAGTAAGGGCAAATTATTCTGCTACAAGCACGACGGTTTCTTTAAGTCTATGGATACGCAAAAAGATCAAAAGGAACTTGAAGAAATGATTGAACAAGGTCGGGTTGGTAATATCGATTTATTTAAGAGTAATCACCATAACGTCGCGTTTTACCATCACGAAGAACTTGAATCACTGGCTTTAAACACGAAGTGATTCCACATTGCAGGAATAAAGTATGATCACAACATCTTTTTGGGAAAACAGAAACGTATTTGTAACAGGCTGTACAGGCTTTTTGGGCGGTTGGGTTATGAAAGAACTCAACGCTATGGGGGCAAATACCGTCGGCCTCATTCGCGATGTGAACAGCAGTAAAAAGGATTTGTTAATTGGTAATACTACGCCTAAACACGCTGTATTTGGGCGCCTGGAAGATTACGAAACCATTGTACGTGCAATTAATGAATACGAAGTAGATACGGTCTTTCATTTAGGGGCTCAACCTATTGTTGGCGTGGCAAATCGCAATCCGGTATCAACCTTTGAAGCAAATATCAAAGGTACCTGGAACGTACTTGAAGCATGCCGTCAGGTAAATACAGTTAAGCGTGTTCTCGTAGCGTCGAGTGATAAAGCATATGGTGAACAACCGGTATTGCCTTACGACGAATCTATGCCTTTGCAGGGCATGCACCCTTATGACGTGTCAAAAAGTTGTACTGACCTGATTTCTCAAACGTATCACAATACCTATAAAACACCGGTAACTATTACTCGCTGTGGGAACTTCTTTGGTGGCGGTGATTTAAACTTCAATCGGATTGTACCGGGCACTATTCGTTCTGTGTTGCATGATGAAAACCCCATTATTCGAAGTGATGGCACCTTTATCCGCGACTATGTATATGTAAAGGATATCGTTAATTTTTATCTGATTCTTGCTGAAGCTATGGAAAATGAAAAAATCCACGGTCATGCGTTTAATTACAGCGCAGAGTTGCAATTGAATCCGTTAGAAATTACCGAACAAATTCTTAAAATTACGGGTAAAACACACCTTAAGCCAGTGATATTAAATGAAGCGAAAGGCGAAATACCGCATCAATACCTGAGTAATGCAAAGGCCAAAGAGGTACTGGGTTGGTCTCCATCTTATACGCTGGAACAAGCGTTAACTGAGACGGTCGATTGGTATAAGCAGTATTTTCAGCAGCATAATTAACCAACAGAGGTAAGTGTTGCATGTTATTTTCTGTCGTTATACCTACTCGCAACAGGCTTACACTTATGAAAGACGCACTGCGCGGTCTTGCCGCGCAAACGCTGTCGTTCCGTGATTTTGAAGTGGTAGTTGTTGACAACGGATCAACAGACGGCACATTTGAAGCGTTAAGTGCTGATCGAGAGGCTTATCCTTTTGCGCTGAATGTGATCCGGAATCCCGACTGTGAGCGCGGACCAGCACCAGCCAGGAATCTTGGGGTACGTGAAGCGCGGGGTCAGGTTATCGCTTTTCTCGACAGCGATTGTCGTCCGGATGAAGACTGGCTGAGCGCTGCTGCGGTTGTATTTAAGCGCCATCCGTCGTTGTCACTGGCAACCGGTGTTATTGATTTTAAGCCGGAGCAAGTCACTCAAATAGGTTTTTTCTCTCGCAAAACAGTCGTCGCATTAGAAGAACATCCCACTTACCCTACGGCAAATTCGTTTTATAAACGCGACGTGTTTTTAGCCCATGGCGGTTTCGATGAATCCTTGTCGTTTCCCAATATTTTTGGTCAATCTGTCGAGGCAGCTGATACCGACCTTGCCTGGCGTGTAAGGGATGGGGGAGGGGCTTATCAGTTCATGCCTCAAGCTATTGTTTATCACGAAGTTCAGCATCTACCTCCGGTAGAATGGTTGCTTGAACCTCTGCGGTTATTTTTATTGCCAGCATTAATAAAAATGCACCCGGCACTGCGAAGTAAACTGCTTACTAAAGGGGTGTTTTTTTATCCCCCGAGTGCGTTTTATTACTTGTTGGCAGTGCTTTTTGTACTGGTGATTTTATTCGCGCCCAGTTTACTGATTTGGCTCCCTTTTGTAGCGGTTGGTGTCGCTGCATTAAAAGCCGGAACACTGGCTCCCGGTAAAGTGGCAAAAGCGTTGGGCAAGCTGGTCCTGAATACTATACGAAATTATGTTATGTGTAGCGCGCTGGTATACGGCAGTTTGCGTTACCGCACTCTGGTGCTGTAATTACCTGAACCCTGTCCTTTTTGAGGGCTAAAGAGATGAACAATGAGAGACTGGAATCAATGTAAAGCTATGTTACGCACTGTCTCAATAGCGATGTCGCTGCTGTTAGCTGGTTGCGGTGAAACAAGTGCCGGACTTCCGGTAGATTTGCAAAATACGGGCTTTGAACAAATAGCAAACGGCGCTCCAGCCCTTTGGCATATCGACCAGAAAGTGAAGGGCAAAGGCACGATAGACATAACAAACTCATCATCGGGAAATGTACTGAGGCTAACGCCTAACTCTCAGAATACCGGCAGCGATTTATTAGGCGCAGGCCAAATGCTTGATGCGAGTAAATTTGCCGGCGGGACGATTAATGTTTCTGCATTAGTAGGAGCCGATGGTGGTGCGTTAGCTATTGTGGGAGTGCATGTATTGGGTGAAGGGGATGGATTTGATTTCATTCAGTTTAAACAATCTGATTCGAAAGGAGCGTTAGTTCATCACGAAGCAAAGCTGAATGTGGCCGCCAACGCCAGTAATATCATTGTTTACGCAATCACAAACACCACATCCGGCCATGCCTATTTTGATGACATTGTTCTTACCGGACTGAGTGACACTGCGTCGAAACAAGCACAATCTGATGCTGAAATAACAGCAACCGTCACTATTGATACCAGCAACGTTATCAGGAAAGTCCCCCGATCTTTGTTCGGAACTAATATTGAGTGGATCAACAATGGTCAGGGTTTATGGTCCACCCAAGCTAATGCAGTAGATAAACAAGCTGTTGAGGAAATCAAGTCATCGTCGTTTGCGTTATTTCGGTTCCCTGGTGGCGTATTCTCTGATTATTACAATTGGCAGGAAGGAGTTGGTACGCAACGAGCTCGTCCCGCAGCGTTGCATTATCCGGGGGGGCCTAAATCCCAGCATGTTTTTGGCACGGACGAACTGATTTATTTAAGTAAACAAACCGGTGCTGACCTTTTGATTACGGTGAATGCCGGACATGGCACGCCTGCTATGGCTGCTGAGTGGGTTGATTATCTGAACAATAAGAAAAAACAAAATGTTACTTTTTGGGAAGTGGGTAATGAACTCTACATGGATGGAGATTTGTCGGGAGCAGAAATCAATGCAAAGGAATATGCAAATCGATATCAAGCATTTGCCAAGGCAATGAAAGCTGTTGATCCTTCAATAAAATTAGGTGCCATTGGAGGATTAAATTACGGCAGTTATCGATTTATAAAAGCAGATAACTGGAGTAAAACCGTACTTGATAGCGTTGGCAGTAACGTTGATTTCCTCGCTGTTCACAATGCTTATGCGCCGGTACTAATGGGGGGAGGCGAAAACGCTGATCCAAGTGAAGTCTATAAAGCCATGCTGGCAGCCCCACTCAATATAGAAAAGAACATTCAGTCGTTGGATAGCCTGTTAAAAAATTACGATAAACCCAATAAGCAAATTAGTGTGGCGATAACTGAATGGGGACCATTTTTCCATGTTTTACCAAGTAGTAAATGGGTAGATCATGTAAAAACGTTTGGATCATCACTGTTTGTAGGTGCAACCATTAATACATTTTTGCGACAGCCCCGCGTTGAAATTGCCAATGCTTTTAAGCTAACAGACATGGGATTTATGGGGTGGCTGGGCAATAGGAATGGTAAATTTGTGCCTACCGCCCCCATGATGGCATTTGATATGTATGCCGATGTGATTGAAGGCAATGTTGTTGAAAGTGCGGTAGCGGTTGATAGCTACTCATCAAGAGCAATTGGCGTCATTGATGCGGTGAAGGCGGTGCCCTATCTGGATGTAGTATCAGTTGAGAAGGATGGTAAGCTAATTGTTATGGTGGTGAATAAGCATTTTACTTCGTCAGTTGCCACCACACTGACACTTGAGGGCACAGCAGCATTTACGTCTTACGATAAGACTGAAATGACCGCAGATTCGCTTGATGCGAATACAGGAACACAATTACCTGTTATTCCTGGGCTGGAATGGGCAAGTCAGGTCAACATTTCGCGTTTTCATCAAGGGGGAGATAGCGAAGTTAGCGTCCAGCACAACGTGATAGTATTACCAGTTAATTCCAATAATGGTATTCAAACAGTACAGCTATCCTTTGCTCCCAAAAGCATAACCAAACTGGTTTTTAAGAAGTAATCAGAATATGGAAACGCGTATGGAGACGCAACTAGCGGTTACAGTCATTATTCCAACCTATAACCGTGAAGTGGAATTAAAGCAAACCCTGTTGCATTTGTTACAACAAACGGTTGAGCAATTTGAAATTATCGTAGTAGATAACAGTTCATCAGATAACACGGCGGATATGGTTGCGAATATGGCAACTCATAGTCGTGTGCCGATACGTTATCTGGTTAAACCGCCAAATGGTCCCGCAAGTGCAAGAAATTTGGGGTTAGTAAACCGACGGGCGCCCAGAGTTTTATTTTTAGACAGCGATGTTAATTTAAAGCCCGATTGGATAGAAAAGGCGCTGGATTTTCTGACACAACAGCCCGCCGTTACTGGCGTGGGTGGTGCAGTAATTTATGACTTTGACCGCCAACGGGTGAATGCATTTGGAGGCGATATCGGTTATTTCGGCTTTGCGTGGGATCTCTGTGAAAACGTGAGTATTGATCGATTATCTGAGCCAGAACAACGGATCTGGATTAATTGTTCTGCGATGCTGATAAATGCCGATGCACTGGAGCAGGTTGGCGGGTTTGATGAACGTTATTTTTATGGGTATGAAGATTCTGATATTGGCTGGAAGCTGAATATTGCTGGTTACTCTGTGTGGGTGCATCCTGAATTACATGCCTATCATAAAGTGCAGGCTCAACCTGGAGAAGCAAACGGAATCATCGTAAGGCATTATTGTAAAAATCGTCTGGCTTCACTTATTCAAAATGCGCAAGCGCCAGGTATCTTTGGCAGGGTGTTGGCGTATCTGATTTTCAGTGCTATCGATTTAGTGCTTAAGCCTTATCGACACGCCAAACTTTCTGCCCTTGTCTGGAATGTTGGGCAATTAAAAACCACGCTAACTCAGCGAAAAGTAATCCAGGCGTTGCGTAAAGTCACTGATGAACAAATTTTTGCATTGGGCGAAAAGCGATGGTTTCCGCCGACGCCATTGAATGGACAGCGCCGCAGGCCGGTTGAAATGGAAGGCGCAGAAAAAGAAGAATCGTCAGCTAAAGCCGATGATCGGGTATAACATGAAAAACAACGTCATTGCGATCACCAATCCATATCGCTGGCCGTTTGTCAGACGTGGTTCTGAACGGATTTTAAACGATTTGGCGGTGTATTTGTCTGGTCAGGGCGTGGCTGTTGAAACTTATTCATTGGCGCCTGAAAGCAAAACCTGGCAGGAAGGACAAATCGAACATCACAGTATAGCTACTAAATGGCACACACGATTTCGTCAGTGGAACGAATGCCATTACTTTGCTTTTGCATTGAGTTCGCGATTAGCGCAGTCCCGCGCAGACGTAATCCATTGTTTGAATTACTTTGATGCCTATGCTGCGATAATTGCTCGTAAGCGTTACAAACTTTCCTGTAAGGTTGTATTTCATGCTGTTGGTATTCCCACTAAGCGGTATTTCAGAGCGGTGCCATTGGATGCGTGGTTCTTTTCCACCACGCTTCGTCATGCTGATGAAGTCTGGGTATTGTCGAATTTCGCGCAGCAACAATTAAAACAGGATTTCAACTGCTCATCGGCGCTTTTCCCCCCTCCAGTATTTGGTACTGCACTCGCCGAAAACAAGCCAGTAAACCTGTATTCAACGTCGCCATCATTATTATTTGTTGGAGACTGCAATGAGCCACGTAAAGGCGCAGCTTTGCTTGCCCGCGCATTTTCTTCCATAAAACGCACGTATCCTGAAGCGACACTGACGTTCTCAGGAAATGTGAGTGAGGAAGTCAGGTTTTCAATTCTGCAACAGCAGGGGGTGCGTGATGTTCAGAGTGATATTCATTTTCTGGGCAGGGGAAATGTAGACGACCTTCCTGAGTTGTACTCAAACGCTACGGTAACTGTGCTCCCTGCGGTGTGGGAAGCGTTTGGTCTGGTGGTAGTTGAGTCCTTAATGCAGGGAACCCCTGTGGTTGGCTGTAATCATGCTGGGATCCCAGACATTATTGATACGTATGGGGTTGGTCAACTGTTTGAACCAGAAATGCAGAATGGATTGGCAACTAACCAGCAGGGGCTGGAGGCTGCAATTCTCGCTGTTATTTCCTCGATAGGTGAAACTACCGCTGATGCGTGTAAGCAACGCGCCCACGCGTTTAGTTGGGAACAACTGGGGCCGCATTATCTTAATCGATATCAGGCATTGTATAACGGAGTAGGTTTATGATGGGAGATGCGCTTTATGTAACGGTAGTTGTGCCCACTCATGGACGAAAGGCGCTGTTGCAACAGTTACTTGAATCCCTTTATAAGCAAACCTATTCGCATGATAAATTTGAAATTGTCGTGGTACACAACTATTCCAATGACGGAACTGAAGAGGCGGTGAGAGAGTGGCGAAAGATATCGCCAGTTCCGCTCCATTATGTAAAAAAACACAACAACACACCAACTCCATCCCGACACTACGGTGGTACACATGCAAAAGGCGATATTATTGCGTTTATTGATGACGATTGTATCGCCGAACCAGACTGGATAGCGAATGGCGCAAGGCAATTTGCTTCTGCTCTAAGTGAGCGGCCAGTTGGCTTGGTACAGGGGAAAACGTTACCTAATCCATCGCATCCACGTCGTTTTTTGGAGAAAACGGTCAATATTAGCAGCGCATCAATTTTCTTTGAAACCTGCAATATTTTCTACAGTAAAGCTGCTTTTGACGCGGTAGGGGGCTTTTCTACCGAGTTTATGGATAAATTTTACGGTGAGGATACCGATTTAGGCTGGAAGGTAAAAAAAGCGGGATTTGAGGTGGTGTTCGAGGAAAGCGCCACCGTTTACCATCATGTTTTCCACGTATCGTTTTGGAAGTGGCTCAAGGAACCACTGTTTTTTAAGCATTTACCTTACTTAATGGACAAACACCCGGAATTAAGGTCTTTCATGTGGCATAGGTATTTCTTAACCGTTGAAACGGCGTTTTTCCAGCTTTTATTATTGGGTATTGTGCTTACGTTGTTTTCACATATCGGGTTTAGTGTGCTTTGCTTACCCTATGTTATTCAGCGCTATCGCAGTGGTAGTGCTATGCCTAATCCTATTCTCAGGGTCATTCGCATTGGTGCTGGCTTACCCAGAAGCTTATTTACCTGGTATGCCCTGACCAGTGGAAGTATCCGTTACCGGAGTATCCTGTTGTGACGGCATTAAAACAGGTTGCGATTATTCATGAGCGGTTTCCTCCAGATTATGCCGGTGGTGGCGAATATGTTGTTTATCAAATGGCGAAACATCTGCAACTGCGTGGAGTGAAAGTCACCGTGTTAACCACAGGTGATCCTGCTCTCACCAGTTATGACGGAATTACCACCGTCAGATTGCCTTGCAGTGTTTACGCTTTTAATCTTAAAGCATCAACTTTGCTGCCATATTGTCGAGATGCTGATGTTATTCAAGCCTTTACGTACCATTCCATTCTGCCAGCAAGCAAAATTGCCAACAAGCTGGGCAAGCCTTTGGTTAAAATGATGCTTGCGCTATTTGGCAAGGAATGGCGAACAATGAAAGGACCTGTTGTGGGACGGTTGTTCGAGTGGTTTGAGCGTAAACTGGTTCGTATGCCTGCATCACATGATATTTATATCAGTGATTTTTCAAGGCATTACGCTGCTTCATTGGGCATACCTACTCAAAATGCCATTGTGATTGAACCAGGTATCAGCCTTGAAGATTATCGTTCGGCAGAAAAATCCTATGTCATGTTTGCCGGCAAACTCAACCCACGGAAAGGGCTTCAACAGGTTATTAACGCCGCAACACAACTACCAGAAGTGCAATTTGTCATCACTGGTTGGGGCAGTGATGACGCAATGCAATCGGTAGAATCATTACGGAATGTCCGTTTCGAGGCATTTACGGACAGACTTTCGATGGCGCGTTTACTGTCTCATGCTGCCGTGTTTGTGTTTCCCACCAGAATTGAGACATTTGGTTTGGCCGTTGCAGAGGCGATGGCTTCGGGATGCGCCATTGTGTCGAGTAGTGAATTGCCTTTTGCAGGCATTAAAGTAAAAGCGGATGATAGCCACGCAATAGTTGAGGGTATCAGGTGTTTAGTAGAAGATCCGGAACGTTGCGCGCGCTATGGCGAGGAAAATACAGTAAAAGCGTCTGGCTACACATGGAATGCGCACATTGAGGCATTGCTAAAAGTGTATGAACGGACTCTTCAATCATCAAATCAGAATTTGGACAATTAACGTGAAAATCGCCATTTATCATCCATGGGTGTATCTAAAAAGCGGCCTTGAAAGAACGATTCTCGAGATATGTAAACAAACAAAACACGAGGTTACTGTATTTACCAGTCACTTCGACAAACAGGGCACGTATCCCGAACTGGCAAATTACCGAATTGTCGAAATTAACCCGGTTTCCGTTGAACGTAGTTATGGTGCTGTTTTATCAGCCGGTAAAACCATTGCAGCAACCCGTTTACCACTAGATGACTTTGATGTTTTGGTTATATGTTGCGATGGGCTTGGTTCGTTCCTGCAGTTCAGAAACCGTGATATTCCTACCATTAACTTGTGCTTTACGCCTCTTCGTGCGGTTTATGATCTCGAGTATCGAAAGCGGCATTTACAAAAGCATTCGCAAAAACAATGGATTGCCCACTTAATGGAATGGGGTTACAAGCTGGTGGATAAATGGTGCTGGAAACAATACAGCAAAATTATTTGTATCAGTAAAGCCGTCGAGGAGCGAGTACTGGCAGCCAGGTTGTGCAAGCCAGAAGACATCGTTATTTATTACCCTGGTATCGACGAAAATCACATACAGGTTTGCCCGCAGCGTGAACCTTATTTTTTTCTGCCAGGCCGTATTATGTGGACTAAAAATATCGAATTGGGTATTGAAGCCTTCAAGCACTTTTGCAACGAGCATGGCAACAATTACAGGCTGGTTATTGCCGGCATGGTAGATAAAAAAAGTGAGCCTTATTATGCTGGTCTAAAGGCGTTAGCAGAAGGGTACAACAATATTGAATTTGTTATTGGCCCTTCAGATCAGGAAATGCAGACCCTCTATTCGAATTGCTATGCCACATTATTTACCGCGTTTAACGAAGATTTGGGATTAACTCCAATGGAAGCTATGAGTCGGGGTAAACCTGTTGTTGCAGTGAATAAAGGCGGCCCTAAAGAAGTCGTTGCCAATGGAGAGACAGGCTATTTGGTTGATGGGATAGCCATCGAATTTGCAAAGGGGATTGCTAAACTGGCCGCAGATCCTGCTCATGCTGAAGCCTTAGGCGTGGCCGGGGCTGAAAGAGTGAAGCGATTTACCTGGCAACAGTTTGTTAAGGATTTCGATGCGCAAATGTGCGAGTTTAAACGTTAACACCGCACCGATTTTAGTAAACAAGGAGAGATTGGTTGGATTTTCCCGAGATAGCCAAAGCGAATGGTCATTATTTATATGATAAACATGGCCAGGCGTATTATGATCTGATATCCGGATTTGGAACGGTATTCTTGGGACACGGAGAAGCGACGGTAGTTAATGCTGTCCATCAGCAAATGACATTGTTCAGTGCTGTGGGTAGATTACCTTCTGAAATCAGAACCCGGTGTTTTGAGGCAGTAAATCAGCTTTTACCTGAGGGACACGGACTTGATGTTATATGTTCTACGGGTATGGAATCCAACGAGTATGCCGGCAAACTGGCCGCTGTTGTTACAGGTAAACAACGATTTATTGCATTTGAAAATACCATGCATGGTAAATCGGTATTTACCTCTAGTTTATGCTGGGGCAATGCGCCGGTGAAATGCGGTAATAATACACTGTTGCCATATCCCACCGATGCGAATGAAGTAACTGTGCTGGCAATGTTAATTGAGTGCCTTGAATCCGGGGAGTATGCGGGCTGTTACTTAGAACCATTGCGCGGCTCCTGTGATGGCGCAGTTGCCAGTGTCACCTTTCGCGAACAACTGGTGAGTGTGTGTAGGCAATTTAATGTTGTGTCCATTTTTGATGAAACCTTAACTGGCTTGTACCGAACGGGTCCTCTTTTTACTGCCAGCGAATTGACGCGATTTCCTGACATTCTGATTTTTGCAAAATCGATAGGTAACGGCGTACCTGCCAGTTGTGTCGCATCGAACATTAGTCCGGCGTTACATCAGTTAGCTTTAAAAGGCAGTACTTTCTCCGATCATCCTGTCACCTGTGCCGCTATAATTGCTACGTTAGAGGCGATTTCAACTCGCCTTGATACCAAGCACATAGCGGAGATTGATCAGGTGTTCTCACGTCTGAAGCCAGCGTTTGCGGCAATGGATTGTAAATTACAGGGGCGGGGACTTTTGTGGGTATTGGCCTGCGGTACTGAGGTGCAGGCAAATAACCTGTTTGATATCTTATTATCGCATCATTTTCTGGTTTCAAAGTTTGGTCACAATTTACGCTTTTTGCCAAAAATAGACGCGCAAACAGAAACCATTGAAACTATCCTGACCCTGTTATTGAACGCAAATAACCAAGGTGCGTGATGGAAAAAATTATTATCCTGGGTGATAAACAGTTTGCAGAGTTGGCTTACTATCAGTTTAAGTCAGAGTCGAATTTTGACGTGGTAAGTTTTGCAGTTGATGAAGCATATCTCGATAAAACCCATTTTCTGGGACTTCCTGTGGTTGCTTATGAGCGTTTAGCTGACATTTATGATATGCAGGCTGTTTCGATTTTTATTGCTATTGGTATTTCACAGTGCAATCAACTGCGGGCAAAAAAGGTAAATCAAGTTAAGGAAGATGGCTATCGCATTGCCAGTTTTGTCAGCAGTAAGGCTTCTGTGCTGGGGCCGCTGAGTATTGGCGAAAATGTGATGGTTATGGAAGGCTGCCTTATTCACCCGGGAGTATCGATAGGCGATAATTCGATTGTGTGGAGCGGTAGCCGGATCGCAATGCACACGGAAATAGGAAAACACTGTTGGATCACATCGGCCACTATCGGAGAACGCTGTAAAATTGGCAATAATACCTTCATTGGATTGAATGCTACGATTAATCCGAATGTTTGTATTGCAGAGTTTAATGTCATCGACTCCGGCGCCGTAATAGGGCACGATACGTTGCCAGAGCAGGTATACCGTGGTTATCGTTCCAAATTAAGTAAAATCTCTGTTGACCAGGTGTTTCGCCGTAACTTGTTGCGTTAATAATTTGAACGGTCAGTTATTCTGTAGATTAATAGGCATTAACTGGCTTGATAATTGTCCAAAACGTTAAAAAGATAATCTTTAAGTCAAATAATACAGACCAGCGTTTTATGTACTCAAGGTCGAGTTGAATTCGCTTATCCATAACGTGAAGTTCTTTGGTTTCTCCTCGATAACCATTAACCTGAGCCCAGCCCGTGATCCCGGGTTTGACCTTAAATCGCAGGTTGTAGCGCTTTATCAGGTTTAAATGTTCGTCGTCCAGGGCCAGCGGGTGGGGGCGTGGGCCAACCACTGACATGCGACCCTGCAACACATTTATAAATTGCGGCAATTCGTCGATAGAATACTTTCGTAAAAAGCGACCAAGACGCGTGACTCTGGGGTCGTTTTGAGTAGCCTGTTTAAATACCTTGTCGTCGGGTGTTGACCGCATGGTTCTGAATTTATAAATAGTGAACGACTTTCCATCCAGACCATATCGTTTCTGACGATAAATTGCCGGGCCGGACGAATCGAATTTGATCAACATGGCTACAATTAACATTGGAATGGCAATACCACATAAAATTAAGCTGGAAAGCACAATGTCTTCCAAGCGTTTTAATACGGTATTGTCACCCACAAACGGGGTTTCAATAATACTGATTAACGGTTGGTCTTCGATGCTGTCCCAGTGTGCCCGCAACAGGTCAAAGGTGTAAAAATCCGGTGCGTAATAAATAGATACATTGGTTTGCGACAATTTATCAATGGTGCTTTTTATGCGCTTCTGTGCGCTCATTGGAAGCGTAATATAAACGATATCTATGTCATCTTTTGCAATATAGGCCAGAAGTGTCTCTACTGACTCAACCAACTGACCCTGAAAAGCTTCTGAGAACCGGTCGTGACTTCTGTCGTCAAAGAAACCTGAGAACTTTAAACCCATCCAGTTATTGCTAGTAATGGAATGATGCAACCTTTCTGCAATTGGTGTCGCACCAATAATAGCCACTCTTCTGAAGTTTCGACCGTAAGCTCTGAGTTTATAAACGAACGTTCGGAGTATTACCCGGGAAATGGCCAGAAAAACCAGAGTTGAAATAAACCATACCAGCAGAACATCAGACGGCATGGGCATTTTACTTTCGAAGACAAAAATCAGTGTGGCTATTATCGCAAATGTACTCACCCAATAGCTGAATAATTCACCTATTTCGGTAAGCAATTTTGACGTTCGGTAAGAGCGATAGAAAGAATGGCTGGTAGCAATAGAAATAAATACAATGAGCGTTAATACCAGAACAAACGTTAAATCCTTTGAGACTTCAATTTGATTTGCGAATAAAACAAAATGGTAGTTACCCGCGATAACTAACACATCAAAAAACGCCACCAGGATTAGAAAAAAAGCGCCGTAACTATGCAGATACCCTTTACGAAATTGAGTCATGATTGAGCTAATCCCTTCGATTCACTATGCAGTGAAGTCTGTTAAGTTACTGATTTGCGTGCTCTGAATAAGACTGACACGCCGAAAATAGTTGCATTTATTCTTGAGTGGCTAATACACCACAGCGCAATAATACCACAGCCTATAAATTGTCCAATAAGGGTTGCCAGTGCGGCACCCGTTGGGCCAAATTCTGGAATAAGGAGTAGATTGAGCACAACATTAACAGACAACGCCACTAGCACACTTAGTATGGTAATCCGATATCCTCCGAGCAATACAACTACAGCGCCCGTAGCGCCAAAGCAAGCCACCACAATCTGACTCATTAATAATATCTGCAGCACAGACTGGCCAGCAGTAAAGTGTGTGCCGAATAATGACAGTACCCAGGTATCCATCAGGATCAGGATAAGCGATAGTGTGGTGGCAGCCACAACTGACATTGCGGCACCAGCGGCGGCTACTTTTCTCAATTTGAGCATATCGTTAGTGGCAAATATTGCCGATAACTGTGGTCCTAATATGGCATTGACTGCCGTTAAGGCAAACCCAACAAAAAACGCCAGTCGGGCGCACACGCCATAAACACCGGCATCTTCGATACTTGATAACGAGCCCACCAGCATCACATCTATCCTTTCGTTAAGGATCACGCCTCCCATGATCACCATAGTGGAAAATCCTGCTGCAAACCAATGGCGAAAATCAAACTGGCTGGATATGCTATTCAGCTGTTCAGGTGCGTAGCGAATAAACTGTTTAATGCCCACCAACACGCTTGCACATATTCCAATAAACGTCAGCCATAGCACACCTTTAACACCTAAATTTGGAATCAGCATTATGATAATGCCAATACCGGCAAGAGTGACCACAGGGCGAATAATGTTTGCCACAAATTCAGCAGTAATAACATGCTGAAGCGACTGCAAATAGGCCACCAGTGTTTGTGAAAGGGCCAAAAAAGGAATGGAAATAGTGGCAATAATCAGTGCGTTGTATAGTGTGGGAAACGATTGGTTGTCAACTATGACGTTGATTATTAAGAACGAAAGAACAGAAAATGCAATGCCGCCTAGAAGGGTTGTGATTAAGCCTGCATTAAAAAAGCCGCGAATCAGGGGCCATTCATTATTATGTCGATAAAGTGGAACAAACTTAATGGCAGAGAGTGGAATGCCCAATGACGCGACTACCATTACCGAAGTCGACAATGAAAATGCAATAATAAAAATGCCAAAGTCTTCTGAACTCAGCAATCTTGCCAACACAAGCTGAATGAGCAGATTTAAACCTGCTCCGCCGGCCTTTAGGGCAAAATTTGCAATCGCGATAAGTGGCAGTTTATTGCTTTTTGCCATCCTGGGCCTCCAGTTCGGCCAACTTCCTTGACGCAACGATTCGGCATTGATAATTGCGTCTGTTCCACAGATTAATTGCTACTAATAACGCCATAACAATCCAAAACACCCGTCCCGGGGCTGGCACTCTAATGAAAAAGCTTGCCATTCCATCGATTAAAATGGCAATAAAACCGCAAATAATGCCCAGATTTAAGGCATGGGTGAATTCGTTGATTCGGTAACGTCGGTTTTGCCGGTATATCTTAAATACGTGTAACAGAAAGCCCAAAAACAGCACCATGCCAATTGTACCTTGCTCCGACCACACCAGCAGGTAGGTATTGTGTACAGCTGGCCAGTGTTCACCAAACACTTTTTGTAATCCCGCGGCATTCTGATATTTAGTATAGGGCGCCATATGGTAAACAAACGTATTCAAACCAAATCCCACTAAAGGTTTGGCTTCAATCATTTTTGCGGCTACCACCATAAATTCGAACCGAAAGTCTACGGCACCCGCGTCACTTTTTGTAATCCGCTGTATGATAGGACCGGATACTACCAATCCTGCCACCACAGTACCTGCTATCATGAAAACTCGAATAGCGCGATACTTAGCCCGAATATGACCGTCAAAAGCGCTCAGTGTAATGAGCGTTAGGAATGCTGCTGCAAAAGAAATCCATCCTGAACGAGAGAGCGTGAATACCAATGCCATCAATCCGCCCGCAATGATCATTGCGAGGAGGGCCTTTACCCAGCGTTTATAATGACAGAAAAACAACGCAATAAAGATGGGCAGCAATAAAGCCAGATAAGCCGAGAGCAAGTTGGGATGTCCCATCAATGCCCCTATGCGATATACAGCGTTCTCTGTTAGATACACACCAAGGTTAGCCCCTTTCGTTGCCTCTGAAGAAGCTTCGCCAAGCGCCTGGAGGCCAAGGCTCCTCTTGAAAACAAATTGCGCAACACCGACAGCCACTTGTATACACATACCCGCAGCCAGTCCAATAACCACATAGTTGATTTGCTTTATTCGTTTACATTCGTTAACTACAACAACAAATAAAATCATGCATTTAACCATGCGCATCACTTCAAAACCTGGCAAATGTCGCAATGGTCCTATCGCGATGTTAAATAAGCCAAGACCAATGAGTCCCAGCCACCAATAATTTAGCGTAGGGAACGACCAGTGCCGGTAGTAGCCGGTGATGGCATCTCTGATTTGAAAAATAACCAGCGGAAATAAGAAAAAATCGGCGAGATCCACGCTGTATGACGGAGCACCACCGATGTGGATTAGAGTTTTAAAATTGATAGACAAACCCAACGGGGCGGCTAATACCAGACCAAATAAAAAAAATAATCGGGGATTACCCGACAAAAATAATACCAAAGGGAAGAATATACCGCCGACAACCGCTACCTTGACCAGTTTATCGCCGTTTATTAACAAAATGGACGCTGATGCGGCCAAAATCGCAAAAAACATCACGATAGTTAAAACGAAAGCCTGGCGTTTTATAAGTGCGGATTTCATAGTGAGATCAGGTTGTCATGACTAATTTCAGATTATCCAGTTCTGAATCGCGGAATAATCGATACAGCTCGTCTATGTCGTGCATAAAACTTCGATTTTCTTCTACAACCAGTAAATTTAAATCAACTCGCTCTGAAATTGCCATGTAGCGCGTGTCTTCGCGAATATCACCCTGTGTAAAAATCAGATAATCATAATGTTGAGACAGCTTACTGATCTGCTGGTCAAGTAAACCATGGTCAAGAATAACTGCACTAGCAAATTCAAATTGTCCTGAAGGCAGCACATCTACCGACTTTACCTGGGTATTTTTACACAGCGATAGTGCCTCGATTTCTGATTGAGTGCACAGTTGAAAAAAGCCTTTTTCACCGATTAACCCCAATTTGTCTGACAGGGTATCATCGGGGTGACGTACCACCGAATCAATTAACAACACTCTTGCATTTAATTCGCTGGCTAGGGAAAAACCTAAAAACAACGCCAGATTTACGGCAAAAGCAGGCGTTGGCATGCCGGATAAAGCCAGCATTTTGGCGCGATCCAGGCTGACGTGTTTTAATTCACGCTGAATAGACTTACACATATAACGGTATGATACCGAGGCATATTTGGGTTTACCGGTAAGCTTATGCACCAGAAAACTATTCAGTCGCTCAATGAAATTTCCTTTGCTCCGTTGAGAGGTAACCACACTGTATCCTTTATTTTTTCTTTAATTGATAAATGTTGTCGACAAATGCTGCGTCATTTTCGAGCACTGCGAACAATTGATATTGCTTGTGGTTATACAGTTTGTAGCGGTTTACCCGAACAAATATCAGATCCAGGCCAAGTGCACAGATTACACCCAGCACAACACCAAAAAACATCGCTACTAACAGCATTAATTTGGTGTTTGGCCAGGCAGGTTTATCCGGCGCATAGGCTTGATCGACGATTCTAATCGCTGATGGCGCACTTTGTGCGGTAGTCATAGAAACGGTAGCCTGAACCAGTTTTTCGTTTAATGCTTTATACTGGCCTTCCAATACCATTTGCTCACGTTGCAATTGATAGGCTTTTTGCATTTTTGACGGCAATTCTTGCATAATCGGTTGAAGGCGTTTAACGGTATTTTGTTTTGTTTCTATACCTGCGCGTACTCCTGCCAAATCACTTTCTATCTGGCCTATTTTTAAGCGCACAGTTTCGTAAAATTCGTTGCGGGTTTTATTGGTTTGTCCCTGCAGTTGGACGCCTTTTTCCTGGAGAATCTCTTCAATCGCTTCAATTTGACGTTTGTATTCAACAACTTCTGGAGAATTTTCCTGAAAAATCTGACGCGCAATCCGCAGTGATATTTGCAATTGTGTGAGCTTGTCACGCAATTCAAGCAAATCATCCTGATAAATCTGACCTTTAAGGAGTGTCTGGCCTTCTTCGTCCAGTTGTTTTCTCAGTGCAGTCAGGGTACGCAGTAATTGAGCTTCATGCGCTTGCAGATCTCTAATTTCAGCTTGTAGGTCCAACCATTGAGTCATTTCAACGCGGTCTTTCTCGAAGGTCAGGTATAAGCTGTTGTCGGCATAAAATTGTTGCAGTTCTTGTTCAACGACAACCAGTTTTGCATACGCCTTTTCTGTTTCAGTTTGCAAAGCAATACTGGCCGTTTTCGCTTCATTGACATACCGTTTGCGGCGCTCATCCAAATAAACCTTTATCAGCTTATTTGCAATATCTGCTACCTTGGGGGTAGGGCCTCTCACTATCAGAAGTGCAATGTTATTCTCGCCAATAGGTTGTAAAATCACGCTTTCGCGAAAATCTTTAAGTACTTTGAATTTTTCGAGCATCTCCTCGGTTATACCGGGAGGAAGGGGAGGTGGCGGAAAAATTTTGTACTTTAATGCACGATAATTTCTCCCTAACCATGATTCACCCCACAAATATACGACGTAAGACATAAAAGGGTGGTAGACATCCTCATATTTCAAATCCATCTCTTCTATCACAATGCGAAGAATGGGGTCTGAGGTCATCAGGATCGCTTCATCACCGGTTGCTTCCCTGCGGAAAATGTTCCATTGCTGGTAAAAGGCATTGCGGGTCAGGTCTTCTTCTGAATCGGCTGAAATAACCACGCTGGCTTCAAATACCGGCGGCCAGGTTGCGATATACAAGGTAACCGCAGACAACGTTAGGACAAATACTAGGAGTACCACCCAAAGGTGACCGATGATCGAACTTTTTATATTGTTGAGTGACGCTTTTACGTCAAAGCTGTCTGCTTCCGGATAATGAGGTATCGCTTCTTTTTCAAACATCAGTTTATGATCACTTCAGTAGTTCCGTTAACGTCGTCCAGTTCTTCAATTAAGCGAAATTGGAAGTAAGGAGCTAACACCTGATTGACGCCTGTGAGAGGAGTATTAATAAAGTCCTGTATAGCGCGTACAAACTGCGAACGGTGACTTTCTGGTACAAAAATAATGTCTTCGGGCAGCAGTCGGATATTCTGCATGGCAAGAAAATAGGAAGACTGGCTGTGATTAGCGAGTTCCAGTGTGATTGCGCGTAAATGTCCGTCTTTATGTAAGCGGATCACGGCAAGTTGCTCTATTTTAGCTTCGCGTTTTATACCACCCACCTGGGCGAGTGCCTGAGCAACGGTTTTCGCCTTTCTTATTGGTATCGCAGAGGCAACCTGAACTTCTCCGTGAACATACACCATGGGTTCAACAACGTTTTCTACAAATACGCTCACTTCCGGTTCTTTTAATCTTACGGACAGTGCGTTTGTTACCAGTCTGTCCAGTTCCATAGGGGTGAGACCTGCAGCTTTTATATCGTCTAACACCGGAAGCGTCAGATAACCATCCGGGCGAATGGTTACCGTTTTTGAAAAGTCAGGATGGCGGTAAACATAGACTTCAACCTGGTCGCCAGCCTGCAAGGTGTAATCTCTGGTATAGCGCTGCAATGACTCTACCACCTGAGTAGAGGCTTCAACAGAAACCGGCGAGTAGGGAGACGAACAACCAGACATCAGGTTAATGCTCACTAAGGCTAAAAATGAAAAGCAGCCTTTTGCGAAGGCGTTGCGGCTTACTCGTTGTTTTACTTCCATCACAAACTCTTCCGCTTCCTGTTGTTGTATAGATAAACAGACGCATCTGCTTATGATTTTGATGTTCCGTATTTTTGTTTTTCACCAATCCGGTTAGCGTATTTTTCTATTCGCTTGTGGCGAAACGGCATAAGCTGCGTTAACGTTGGATTGGTCTGTAGTGATATAAAGAGGCAGAGATAAGCAAATGGGCTTTTCCCTGGCCAAACAAATATCCTGAAATCAGTTAAAAAATAAACAACCCTAGTTTGATAAATTGTATTTTGGGGTGCAATCTTTTTTTTGAAACTTTTCTGGGATTCGGCAATTTTTTTGCAGTACATTACACGATATCCTGAATTTAAAGGCGTACTCAGTTTTTTAAACTCATCAACACCTTATCATGGTCCTATTAAAATAAACTCTGGAGTAAAAAGGAACTCGGATGACTGAATGTCAATCACCAAAAATGCTAGTGATTGTGTCCGAAGATTTTGGCGAATTGGGGCACGCTACGTATTTTTTGACATTGTATCAGGAATGGGATGTGAAAGTGGCAATTCCACAAAATCGAATGGACATTGCCGACCATCTGGACCCTAAACAGAAGGTTTGCTACCGCACATTCCAGGATTGCGAGCAGATATTGGAAGAGCATAAGCCTGTTGTTGTTGTGTTATTCTCTGGTTATTTGCTTTACACCCACGAACCCTACAGTTTCATTAAATACACGGCATTTCTCACCAGATTAAAGTCGAATGGCGTACAGGTTTTGACCAGTGATCCTCTGCTGGGCATTGATATAAAATTACTGTCGGGCAATTTTGCTATTAGCAGTGGGCAGCGCCGCAGCATAGTTCAGTTAACCAAAAGCTACATCAAGTCGATTTATCTTGCTGGCCGACTTCAGGTATTAAGACGCCATTTCGCAAATGACACCCACATTTACCCGGTACCAGTAACCGATCGCATTAATGTGAAGCAGCCTGTTTATTATCGCTCAAATTGTTTTTTTGAGGCGATTGCGCAGCAGCCTTGTAATGAAAAGCATCTGGTGTTTGTTATTGCTGAAATCGACTATTACCGATTACTGACTAATCATCCCTCATTTGTGTCTGAGTTTGTTAAAACAGTGAACACACTGGCAGAGCAGGGCTATGTGGTGCAAATTGTAGGCACATCAGCGTTAAAGGCGGAGCTATGTTCTCATATGCTGCATTCACAAATTCAGTGCTATGGCACACTGTCATTCAGTCAGTATAACCATATGCTGGACACTTGCGAATGTGCCTTTTTTTGGAATTATTTTTCGTTTTCAGTTTATCGGCGAATTTTAACCGCCAAACCGGTGATTTTTCTTGATGAAGGGCACATGCTCTCTATGTTTCCAGACCTTAAAAAGCTGGGCACAAACTTATTGTTTAATCACCAATGTCCACCCGTGATTGCGTTCACATTGCTGTTAGATCCAGTGATTTTTAAACAGCTTAAGGACGATAGCGTGTACCTGTCTCAACAAATCAGGGAATACTATCATTCGCAGCCAACCGATAACTTTACGGCATTATCGCAACACGCCCTAGTAGTTAAATAACATCCGTGTGGTGTATTCAGTTTGATCCGACACTGTTAATTGTGTATCACCCACTATTCTGCCATTTGCGTCTTTACCTCGTTGGGTTGGTGATTGAGATGCTCAGCCAAAAATGGCATCACCCAATCATACATAATCTTTACCTCACCGGTTGTGTCGAAAGAATGTTCTGCGCCGCGCATAATCTTAAGTTCGTGAGGTTTATTGTAAAATGAGAGCATTCGGGATAATCGCCAACTGTGCTCAATATCCACAATCGAGTCTTTGGTACCATGGATCAACAACACAGGACGCTCAACTTTGTCGGCATTGTAAACGGGTGAATAGGCCATCAGTTCGGTCATTTGCGATGCAGGGTCGCCAATCATTTCTTTCAGTATTTGTGTGAGCGTTTCGTTGTTCTGAACTGAACGCTTGTTAAAAAGCAGGGGTAAATCGGTAACGCCAGCAAACGACACTGCGCATTTGTATTTATCGGGATGCTGGATAACACCCATAATGGATGAATAGCCGCCATAACTGGCACCGAATAGACACATCCGGTTTGCATTTAAAACAGGGTATTTTTTCAGTACATCCTCAACCGCCGCATTGATATCACGTTCTATTGCTCGACCCCATTGTTGCATTCCACTTTCTTCAAAGTTTCGCCCGTATCCACCTGAACCGCGGTAGTTCACGCGTAAAACGGCATAGCCGTTGTATGCCAGCCACTCCACGTCACTGCTGAAAAAGGGCGCATCATAAATGCCAATTGGGCCACCGTGGGGCATAATCACCAGTGGTAGTGTTGCTGTTGTGTTCAAATCGGCATTGGCTGGGAATGAGATAAACGATTCCACGTTTAAATCGCCGGTAGTGGGAGTTTGCAGTACTTTCATTGTAGACAGCTGTACATGGTCCAGCCATGGATACAAGTCTACCAATGGGCTGCAATCTGTTCCCTGTTGTTTGCAATGCATAATTACGCCAGGCTCAGACTGACCGAATTTTACAACCAGCATGGAGGCGAAATCCGGAGAGGTATCGTACACTGCATAAGTAAACGCCGGCGCATGCTGCTTCACATTGGCCAGCACAGCATTGGCTTCATCATTCAGAAAGTAATAATCCAACCGCCCTTTGTCTATGAAGGTAACTGCCAGTGGTTTTTCACCGTTGGCGTCCATAACGATGCCATTAACGTCGCGGTTAGGGTGTTCATAAAGCACTTCATTTACAGTGGCTGTTTCTAAATCAAACACTACCGCAGCGCGACGGTCGCGTTCAAAATCGGTAATTACCCAAATATGACGTTTTATTGGATCTACACCGTACACATTGAAATAGGTATCGGCATTGCCCGTCCAGATAAGCTCCATTTTATTGGAACGCTTACTTTTGCGGCCCCACAGATGGGGCAGGTTGTCTTCATAGCTCATTCCTACCTGCAAGAGGCTGTTTTGATCGGTTATCCACTCAATTATTTTGCCACTGTTGCTGTTTAACTTTTGGTTTTTGTTAAAGCGATAGGGCGTTTCGGAAAACAGCGGTACTTTGTGTACGTCTGCATACACATGACCATCATCATTCCACCGATACTGACCGAAATAAATGTTTTCCGGCGACATCGGCAACCTGTCTACAATGTATCCCTGATTATCGATATAGTCTTTTCTAACCACCTTAATGTCATGTTCCTGAATCAGCAGGTCAAAAAAGTGGGAGCCAATTTTTCCGCTGCCATTATTGCGTGTCTGGATCGCTAAAATCGAATCGGATATCCAACTCACGGTGTGAATTTTATGCCAGTTATTTACACCGTAAATTTTGCTGAATGGTACATGTTCATTGCCTACAAACACATCGCCAAATTTCTCGTAGGCAATTAAGTTGCCACTGGGATTAAGTTTGGCCGTTTCAACGGCGGGTCTGAGATGAAAGTCCTTTACGTCCAGTGTATCGTCTGCTTGTGTGGCTAGCGCCGTAAAGAGAGCAAAAAGTAATATCAGGGTCTGCGCTTTCATTCGGCTGACTCCTTGCCGTAGCGTTTGGTGTAATAGAAATTTAAAAATGGATCGTCGGGAGCAAGGGCGTTGTACCAGGCCAGGCGTTTAAGTAAATAAGGATATTGTTGTTCCAGGGATTGCAGCACAATTGCTGGGCGGTCGAGTAAATCAGCACCCGCTTTGTCTCCCAAGCGATCAAATTCAAATACGCCGGTAAAATTCAAGTACCCAGGGTTTACTTCAAAATTTAACTCCCTGTCGGCAAAATCAAAATAGGTATAAACGGGCGCTGTGCCATTAGATGACCAGCCCAGTTTTACCCGGTCCCAGATATATTTGCCCTGTTTTAATTTCATTAATTCGAAATGCTGGCTGTGAAACAAAGGACCAATCCGGATTAAACCACCCAAAAATCGCTCACTTTTCAGTGTGATTTGTGGTGCTACTCCATGGGAATAAGCGGCAATGGCGGCAAGCCCTTCGTCAGGCTCAAGAGATTCCAGTACTACGCGCTTTTCAAGACTGACAATAATCTCGTCAGTTATCTTCTCGAATTTCTCTGCATTGGCCTCAGCTATACTCTCAAGTGAGTTATCTTCACAAAACTTCTGCCATTTTTCAGACTGATAAGCAGTGCTGAACGTATTAGGGCGCTCTTCTACATAAAAATTGTACTGGCGGGTGTAGTCATGGTGGGCCTGCCATACATCTACCAACATTTCAAAACTAACAGTGGGATCTGCCTGAACGACAAGATAGTCTTCTTTCACCGACTGTAAATTTGACTTGTAGTCGTTAAGGATGGACTCGATTTCATTGATATAGTCTGCACTGACACTGGCAGACATTTCCATGCAGGATTCCGCTTGTGCAGCAGGATATGCAAGGCAGAGTAGCAGGCAAAAGGCGGCTTTTTTCATTCAGGGCTTCTCTTGTTGTTATAAATACAACACGAAGCGCACAGCTAAAACTGCCTAACTTAACATTCCATGTCGTTTAACGATTATTTAACGCTTTTGACTTATTTTCAAGAGCCTGTGTAGACAGCGTTTCATCACACCAGCAGCGCTCTTGCATCGTTCAATACCGCTTTAACAATTCCATGCTGTGCCTGGCTCTTACCGGTGAGGGCATAAAAGCGTTCTTTTATTTCAGGTACTTCACCACACTTTATTACCTGGTATTGTTGCTCTACATGTTCTGCTATTGCTGACGGCGCGCAGAAAACACCAAAACCTTCGCTACCAAATAATTTCAGTAAA
Source organism: Aestuariibacter sp. GS-14 (assembly GCF_006494365.1). Classification (GTDB taxonomy): domain Bacteria; phylum Pseudomonadota; class Gammaproteobacteria; order Enterobacterales; family Alteromonadaceae; genus Alteromonas; species Alteromonas mangrovi. The sequence goes on along the minus strand of NZ_VHIP01000013.1, from coordinate 125,670 downwards.
GCGCTGTCGTCGAACTCGGCTACGACATGGGGAAAGATGTGCTGGCTTTCGAACCAGGTTGTCAGGCCCAGAGTGATGCCTGATTTGATTCCCGGAAGCAATAAATTTCGATTATCAAGACAAGCTGGGAATCCGGATCCTTTGGCTATATCGGGGTCGGAAGAGAAAAAGGCCAGATGAGACTCCCCTAAAAAATAACTGTTGGCGCTCACCTGGGTACCCGGCGCAATGCCGCGATCGGCAATAACCAAATCGATGTGGTTGACTGCCAGCTCGCTCAGCAACGTATCAAAGCTGCCTTCTCTGAACTGAAATTTTATGTGTGGATATTCACGCATGGTATTGGCAAAAAAATCATAAGCCAGTACCTTGGGAATAGCATCAGTGATCCCTATGGCAAACGATTGCTGGCTTGCTTCGTGATCGTTGCGAATGATGTCGGTAAGCAAATTGCCTCGATGGAATATTTCACTTGCATGTTCAAACACTGCTTTGCCTTTGCTGTTTAGATACAAGCGCTTATTGATGCGGTCGAACAACTGGCAGCCAATTTGTGATTCAAAGGTAGTTAGCTGCCCGCTTACCGTTTGCGGCGTTACATGCAAAAGTTTGGCAGCGTTTACAATATTGCCTTCTCTTGCAACCAGATAAAAATAATAGAGGTGACGAAAGTTAAGATTATACATAACGTAGAATTATTCGATGAACAAGTAAGGAAATATCAGTTTTTATCTTACTTGTTGTTTAGGTAAAGTAGCAACTCATTGTGATATGGAGTGAAATCATTCAAATGGAAAAATCCATTGATTTACGAGCAATAAAGCAGCACCTGGTCGCGTTACTCAAACCTGAACTTGGCTTTTTCAATGTTGCCATAGCCTACGGTGTTGCAATCAGCTTTCTTACACTTGCGGTGCCCATTGCAGTTCAGACGCTGATAAACAGTATTGCCAATATCGGCTCAGTACGGGCGGTGGTTATCTTGTCTTTGGTATTGCTGTTTACGTTAGTGATTTCTGGCTTGCTAAGTGCGATGCGAATGCGGGTGATGGAGCATTACGAGCGAAAAGTATATGTGCGGTTAATGTCACAACTTGCAGCCAAAACTATGATGGCTCCACAGAGTTTCTTTGATGGTCAGCGCAACACCACTATTACGCAGCGTTACTTCGATATTATGACGTTTCAGAAAAACGTGCCGTCGCTCATGGTAGACGGTTTTGCGCTGGTTCTTCAACTGGTGGTGGGTTTCACACTGGTGTCGTTTTACCATCCCTTTTTGCTGATGTTTAACCTGCTGATCATACTTATGATGTATGCGATCTGGAAATTATGGGGTAACCAGGCCAAGCGCACCGCGGTTAAATTATCACAGTCGAAGTATGATTCGGCAAAATGGTTGAACGATATGGCCAGTGCCCATGAATTTTTTAAGTCAGCTGATCATTTGGATTATGCGGGTCGCAATACCGAGCACTACATTGCATCCTATGTTAAAAAGCACAAAGCACACTTTCACTTTACCTTTAGGCAAGCCGTTACCTTTCTGCTGCTGTACGCTGTAGCCAGCGCCTCGCTACTGGGTATAGGCGGGTATCTGGTGGTAATCGGACAGCTCTCAATTGGTCAGTTGGTTGCGGCTGAGTTAATTATGTCTGCGGTGTTTTTCGGGCTGTCGCGCTTTTCACAGTACCTGAAACTCTACTACGAGCTGTACGGAGCGTCTGAGAAAATTGGTGGCGCCTTGTCTATTCCTCAGGAGGCTTTGCACGAGGAAGAGGGAAGCCTAGTTCCTAACGGTTCTAAACTGGAATTCAAGCGTGTAACCATGCGGCATCAGCAAGATGCCTGCTATATTGATTTTACCGTACAGGCCGGCAAAAAGTACTTCATTACAACGCGGAAAAGCTGGGTACAGAAACAGCTAGGTAGTTTTTTAAAGCGTTTTGATAAACCCATTCGGGGCGATATTACGCTGGGCGAGCACAATTTGTTTGATTATGACAAATACGAATTACGTCAGGCAGTTTATGCACTGGATCGCTCGTTGATTGTTGAGTGCACCATTGAACAATTTTTAAAATTATCAGCGCCCGGTGTTACCTTTGCAAAAATCAGCGAAGCGCTTGAGATGGTTGAACTTACAGCTGTTATTGACGCGCTTCCCGATAAACTTGGTACGCGGATAGCGAATTTGGGTACACCGTTACAGCCGTTAGAGTTTTTGTTACTAAAACTGGCTGCTGCGATATTATCCGGCCCTCAGGTACTGCTGATTAATCAGCACTTCGACGCCATTCCCAACGAGCTGAAGGCCCGCCTACTACGGCGAATTTACAGCATGAACTGGACGGTGTTGTATTTCACTAATACACCAGTAGAAGGGGAGTTTGACGGTATCTTAAATCTCCACGACACATTGGAAATTACCAGTGCTTCACCGGCTAAACAAGTGAGCCAAGACGACAACGCGGAGAACGATCATGAATAGTACAGAACGTTTTCTTCAGAATATTGTGTCGGAATCCGAGCAGTCGATACCCCGTACTCACAAGGTAGTAACAGGACTGATAATGGGGGCGCTGATTATTGCCGGTGCTGTGTTGTGGTTTACCCCCTGGATCCAAACCGCTTTTGGTCAGGGCAGTGTGGATTCCATGGAACCTAATGGCAGAATGCAAGCCATATCAGCACTGGTGGATGGCCAAATTAAAACCTGGCATGTGCGCGAGGGCATGCAGGTAAAAGCGGGCGATCCTATAGTAACGCTTACTGACGTGGATACCCAACGAGTTGATAAACTGCAATCTCAGCTCGCGGCAACCAGGCAGCGCCATGAAGCCGATCTTACAGCGGTAGAAAATGCGCAAAAGAATCTGGCCAGACAAAAGACCTTACTTCAGCAGGGGCTGGTGTCTCAGCGCGATGTTGAATCAGCTCAAATTCAGCTTGAATCACTTCGCGCCAAGGCCGCGAGTTCGCTGGCCGATATCAATTCCGTAAGCATGGTGTTGTCCCGGCAGGACACCCTGACTAAAGTCGCGCCGGTAGATGGTACCATTGTGCGTTTGTTTGCGGGTGGCACCGCCACCTTTGTTAAAGCTGGCGATGTGTTGGGGCACTTTATTCCGGATGGCGTAAACCGGTACGTTAAAATTACGGTAAGCGGGTTAGATGCGCCCTTGGTTAAACCGGGTGCCAAAGCCCGTATTCAGTTTGAAGGCTGGCCTGTGATCCAGTTCAGCGGCTGGCCGGATACAGCGGTAGGCACCTTTGGCGGTGAGGTTGAATACGTTGAACCGGTCGCCAATCAAATGGGCGCATTCCAGGTATGGATAAAACCCGATCCCAATGACATCGATTGGCCAAATGCTAACGTAGTGCGATTAGGGAGCAGGGTGCGTGCCTGGGTGTTATTGGAGGAGGTCAGATTGGGATATGAGCTATGGCGACAGTTGAATAACTTCCCGCCCCAGCAAACGCAATCGTCCACCACCGAACAGGGGGCCGCTAAATGACCGTGCGTTACTTTGGTGTGCGCTTGGGTATGGGCGCGCTGGCGCTCCTGTTCTGTGGCAACGTTGCTGGGCAAACATCCACCATCGAAGGTTCGGTTGCGCGAGTGCCCAGTGTACCGGAATTTATTCAAACCATTACGCAGTCACACCCTTATTGGCGTTTGATAGAACAGAAAGGCGTGAAATATGACGCATCGCTAACCATGGCTGAGAGTGAGTTCGACATTAAGCTGGAACAGGATGTCAACATGCGGTTATCAGGCTATTACAATGGTAATCAGGTGTCACAGCGGGCAGTTAAACCGCTTGAAGGTATGAACGCCAAATTGTTTACCGAATACCGGGTTGCTGGTGGCAATTTCCCGGTGTATGAACAGCAACTGGATACACTGTCTGGCGGTGAGGCAAGTATTGGTGTGGCATTATCGTTGCTTCGAAACCGCGACACGGATTCAAGGCGCACGGCGGTAACCAACGCACGGGTGGCGATAGCGCAATGGCAGGCAGAAGCTTCGCTCATGCGCAACGACTTTATTTTTAAAGGGCTTAGCCAGTACCTGAAATGGTATGAAAGCACCCTGAAAATTGCCACCGTAAATGATTTGATAGATACACTCAGAATCCGCCGAGACGGCTTACAAGCGCGGGTAGACAATGGCGATTTACCTGCAGTTACGCTCACAGAGTTCGATGCAAGTATTCTGGAACAGCAGCTTGCGCTGGCGACACTGGAGCAATCCCGTCAGGTGGCAGTGCAAAGCCTGGCATTTTTCTGGCAGTCCAAGGGGGGGGCCTCGCCATTTTCGGCAACCTCTGCTGGTTTGCAGAACATCGATATCCACTGGCCATATGCACTGTCGTTGCCTTCTGTGCAGCAATTACGTGTTGCGCTGCGTCAGCATCCAGTGTTGCAAGTACGCGCTGCCGATGTGGAATCGCTTATCAACGAGCAGCGACTGGCAAAAAATCAGTTGCTGCCCACACTCGACATGAAGGCGGCGGTTGCGCAGGATTTTGGCAGTGGTCCGGCGAATCTGGACGATACCGAAACCAAGGTCGCGTTGCAGTTCTCTTATCCGTTGGGCAACCGCAAAGCAAAAGCCAAGCTATCTAAAGCGGAAGCCGATTTAGCCGCCAGCCAACTGGAACTCACCTTGGCCGAACAGCAGCTAAGACAAGAGTTTGAGCAAGCCGTTGTGCAGTGGGAACAGGCTCAACGGGTGGCCGAGTTACAGCAACAAAATGCCAAGGTGAAGGAAGAGCTGTCGTGGCTGGAACAGCAAAGGTTTGAGAAGGGGGCCAGCGATTTGTTTAAGCTGAATGCAAGGGCTTCACAGGTAATGAATGCCCGCCTCAAAAATGTTGAAGCTGCAATCAGTGCAATGTATGCCGAGTTAAGTGTGCATTGGGTGGCGGCCCAGCTAGCAAGTAAATAAACCCGGTTTTCTTTAGCTAAACCAGAGGAGCGTCTGCTCCTCTGTTATCTGCTTCGGGTTTATTGTCATAGCTACTGGGCTATCGCCGAATTTGTTTGATAAACGCCCGGCAATTGCGCACAAAGTCCTTTGATTCATGTGAAGCTGTGTCGCGTTGATACTCAAGCTGAATAAACTGCTTACTCAGGCTAATAAAGCTTGCCGAGTCGACCTCTGAGAGATGCGCTTGAACCTGAACAGCAAACGCCTGAGGGCCTTGATTGACACGCTCTATACCAGTGCAGCCTGACACTGCCGAAACTGCCTTTCTATACCAGAATTTAACCGGCGCTATGCGCTGTTTGCGCCAGTGGGGTATAAAGTACAACGCTAGTAGCAGGCTGATGAGCCCCATGATGGCCAGTACCAGATACATGATTTTTTCACCGGTAACATTGCCCAACAATAATGCCAATAAATTTTGCTGGCGCTGGGCATCAAAACCCAGCACCCAGCGGCTCCATTGGTAATCCAATAAACTGTAGAATGTTTGTAACTCAGCCAGAAATGGTAATTGCTTTAAGCGGGCTAACTGGTTGTTTGCCAGAAAAGCGTCTTCTTCCACCGCTTGTTGAATGCCAAACTGGATACGATCGGGTGCAATGATGGCAGTAGGGTCCAGTCGCACCCAGCCTCGTTGGCCTATCCATGCTTCAACCCAGGCATGGGCGTCGTACTGATACACGCTCAGTACACCCGGTTGGAGTATTTCGCCGCCGTGGTAACCGGCAACCATTCTTGCAGGAATGTCCATTAAACGCAGCGCATAAGCCATTGCACTGGCATAGTGGGAACAAAAGCCCTGCTGGTGGGTAAACAGAAAATCATCCACCGGCTGGTCTGGCATAGCGGGTGGCGTGAGCGTGTAGGTAAATCCCTGGCTAACAAAGAAGTTTAATACTGCCTGAATGCGTGCTTCCGGCGTGTTATTTTGCTCTGCGATGCTTTTTGCCCAAGCCTGGGTGCGCGGGTTCAATGCGTCTATTTCGGGTTGCTGCAGGTTTAACCTGTGATCCAAAGATTCCAGTGTTTGACTCATATCGGCATTAGGATAAGAGCGCAAACGGTATGCCCGTCTGGTAGATAGCGGTGATTCACTGAGAATCTGGTAATCCGCGCCGCGCCAGATCATTTGATCGCTGGCATGGTCAGCCGGTACGGCTATATCGATTCCGTAAAGCCAGTGCTTGTTGGTTGGCTGGGCAATCACTTCGTATTGCCACCAACTGCCGCTGAGTTTAGGTGCAAACTCATAATTGAGTAATCGGTATTGCTGACGAGCCTGCTTGCGAAGTGGGCTCACCGACCATTGCTTGCCGTCAAAATACTCTAGTGTAATAGCCCGCCAGTAGCGTTCATGAGGTTCTGGCACCGGACCCTCAAACGTAGCGCGAAAAACCAGATCGGACGATTTCGTGAGCGACGCAATATCGCCTGGTGACACCGTATCCGATAGCCCGGTTTCGGTGCTTTTGGCTACCGGCATTTTCCATAAAGGCGGGAGCTTGGGGATAATCAGGAACAGTAATATTGCAATAGGTAAAGCCTGCAAGCCCATGGTTACCACCCGCCTTACATGCCAAAGCACAGACTGGGATGGCGTAAAGTAACGGGCCAGTGCAACTAATAACGCAATGGTTAACACACCATAAAACAACGTCATAACAAAGGATTGGTGAAAGGTAAATCCCATCCCTATTACAAATAACGTGGTGCAAAACAGGTGAAATAGATCCCTGGGAGCATTCAGCAGCATGAGCTTGAGTGCCCCTGCCAGTATTAACAGGTTCACCATGGTGAGCAATAAGCCAATAGAGAAGCTGAACCACACCAGACAAATACAACACAACAGACCCAGTAAGTTTACGGTACGGCTACTCGGCACAGGTTGATACCAGCCAACATACATAACAATACGCATAACCGTTGCACAGATAGCAATTAATAACACCCAAAACAGCAAAGGTTCAAACAGGCTGATACTCAAAACACAAAATACACCGGCCATCAACAGGCTGGCGGTTTGGTTTCGTATTGGCTTATCAATTGGTTGCATAAGGGGTAACCGTTGTGCGGTAACGAGCAAGTTGCATCAGGCACTGGATTTTGTGTAATTCACCACTGCCAGGCCCAATGGTTTGATTATCCAGCTTTAAGCCAAATGTTTGCTGCTGGCGGGTGAGTCGGTTGACCTGATAACTCAGCAGGCCCAGTGCTTTCTCCAATGGTTCATGTTGATATAATGCCAGGCTCAACCAGCCACTTTCCTGTTGCGATTGGGTAAAGGTTTTAGTGGCCAGCTCGCCACCTTTGGCGGCTTGCTTCCAGGCAATCCGATGCATCGGATCACCGTGCTGGAATTGCCGCAGGCTTTCAAACTCATCAATGCCAGGTGTCGGCCCACTGGTGTCTCCTTGTGCAGTATCATTGCTGTCTAATCGCAATGACGATGGAATAGGGGCAGGGAACACCACCAGTTGTTGGTTAAAGTCCAGGTGCGTCCAGCAGCGAAACAACCCCAGCGGGTAGGTAGATTGAATGGTGATTCTGGGCACGGTAAACACGCCTCGGTTTGAGGTAGGTAACAAGAGTTTGAGTTGTTTTTCCCGATCTGCCCTTCGATTAACTGCAGTCAGCGACGTGCCGCGTACTGTCATTTGCAAGCCGCCGTGGAACGGCAACTGCGCATGTTTGTCTTCAAGTTGCATAACAAGCAGCGCGTGTTCACCTGCCACAACGGGAGAAATGGGATTAAGTGCTAACGTGGTGGCCGTGAAATTACGGTAGCTAATAAACAGATGGAGTAAAAATACAGACAGCAAAAACTGACACAGCAACAGCATCAGGTTGTTCTGATAATTTGTGCCTAATAAAAATAAACTAACGCAGGTAAGCAGGTATCCCATGCCAAAACGGGTGGGAAAAATAAACACATTTTTCAAATGCAGGGTATAGCGATTACTGGCCGGGATCCGACGGCGTAACCAGCGTTCATGAACTTGATGAAAATGCGCAGACAACCTGGCAAACACGATTAAGCCGCCAGTGGGTCGGTGAGATCCAAAATACGCTGGCTAAGCAAGCCGTCTTCCCGGTAATCGGTTTGGCTACCGCGCAATCTGTGCTCTGCAATCGCAGTAAATACTGCCTGAATGTCTTCGGGCAACACGAAATCACGATTGTGAAGAAAAGCCCAGGCCTGGGCGCCTCTTAACAGCGCTTTACTGGCTCTTGGCGAAAGGGGAAAGGGAAATTCGCTATTGTCCCGGCTTAGCTGAACCAATCGCAGCAAATAGTCCAGTATGGGCTCGCTGGCATGTACCTGCTCAACATTGCGTTGCCAGTTGGTTAACAGTGCCGGACTGATCGTTTCGGTTAAAGCCGGCTTTACCGGTTGACTATGAGTTTGCTGTCTGAGCATGGCTTTTTCTGCCTCAGTATCCGGATAACCCAGGCTGATACGCATCAGAAAACGGTCTAATTGAGACTCCGGCAACGGGTAAGTGCCGGCCTGATATGACGGGTTTTGAGTGGCGATCACAAAAAACGGTACTGGCAATGGGTGCGTGGTTCCATCAATGCTTACCTGTTTTTCTTCCATTGCTTCTAATAAGGCGCTTTGTGTTTTCGGGCTGGCGCGATTGATTTCGTCTGCCAGCACTACTTCACTGAACACAGGTCCTGCATGAAATTCAAAACTGTGCTGCTGAGAATTATAAATGTTCACGCCAAGCATATCCGCAGGTAATAGATCCGAGGTAAACTGAATGCGCGAAAATCCCAGTCCAAATACGTTCGCTAAGGCGTGAGATAGTGTGGTTTTGCCCATGCCCGGCAAATCCTCAATCAATATATGTCCGTTGGCCAGCAAACAGGTAACGGCAAGCTTTATCTGATGTGGCTTGCCCAGAATATGTTGATTGAGTGTTGCGATTGCCTGAGAGAGTGCTGTGTGCATTGGCCATTCCGGGTTGGTTTATTATTCAATACGCTCTGTGTACTTGCCGGTTTAGTATACCGGCAAAAATAGTCGTAAACGTAATCAGACTAATACGTAAGTATAGGCACTGCCTGCATTTTGTCATGCCTGTTGTTATGTCTTGGCGCGCTAATACCAATTCGCATAGATGTTTACCCACTCAGCAGCCCCCTGAGGGTGAACTACCAGGCTTTTTAGCTAGGCTTGGTTGCGCAGGTTTGGTGGTTCCAAATCAAGCAAGCGTAACAACGCTAAAAAGCCTGCCAGTTTGCCCTCAGGGATCACTCTGAGAGGGCAAACATCTATGCGAATTGGTATAAAATGCTATGGGATGAAAAGATGTACTGATAAAGGGCTGTGATCCTTTTCGGGGTCGATTATAATGTGCGCCAAAAGAAGGAAGTCATAATGAAAACAATAGAAATAGATGATGATTTGTATGCCTTTATTGCGGGTCAAACCAAGCATATTGGCGAAAGCGCGTCGCAAATTCTGCGCCGTTTATTAATTGGCGACGAGATAGTTGCCGCAGACGGGAATGTCGTTGCGCCAGTTGAGTCTGATTTAGCCGATGCTACTCAACCTAATGCTGAAACTGCACCAACGCCGGTTGCCGTCAAGAAAGCCCCTGCAAAATCCACCAAAGCTAAAGTTGTTACTGAGATACCTGCCGTTGTTAACGTTGTAACTGCAACGCCTGCAAATGCAGATGATGACGCACTGCTCAAGTTAGTTAATCCAACAACATTGAAACAGTTCGATAAGCGTGTAGATCAGTTTCTGTATATTCTGCAACAGGCGTTTGTATTACAGCCCGTCGAATTTGCACAGGTTGAGTCTATAAAAGGTAAAAACCGCAAGTACTTTGCCACCAGTAAAGAAGAGTTACTGGCAACTGGCAGCAGCACCAATCCAAAAGCGATCCCAGAAAGCGGTTATTGGGTAGTTACCAACAATAACACTGCTAAAAAGCTGGCCATGTTGTCGCAGGTTTTGCAGATCCTGGGATATAGCGATAAGGTAGTGGCATCCATTACTGAGGCATTTTCTGAGCAGTAATTCATTTAAACGTTAAAAGGATAATTTCATGGCGTTACACCCCGAGGCAGGCAAGGCCGCAGCAGAAGAGCAATTAATTAATGTGGCACTGCTGGTTAGTCAGTATTTCAGTTACCAACCCGACCCGAGTGACCCTGCCCAAGCAGTGAGTTTTGGTACTTCAGGTCACCGTGGTACAGCAGCAAATACGACCTTTACCGATATGCACATTGCTGCCATTTGTCAGGCGCTGGCGGAATACCGCGAGCATCAGCAAATTACCGGGCCGTTGTTTATTGGTAAAGACACGCATGCGTTGTCTGAGCCTGCCATGATAACGGCGATTGAAGTGCTCAGCGCCAATAATGTAAAGGTAGTGATTCAGCGTGCCGACAATTCGTCGAAGGGCTATACACCCACGCCAGTTATTTCGCGAACGATTATTCGTTACAACCGCGGTCGCACAGACGCTTTTGCCGACGGTATTGTGATTACCCCGTCACACAACCCGCCTTCTGATGGTGGATTTAAATATAATCCGCCTCATGGCGGTCCGGCAGATAGCGATGTAACCAAAATAATTCAGCTGCGAGCGAACGCGTTAATTGCTGCTGGCAATAAAAACGTTAAACGGCTTGATTTAAAAACCGCCATGGCATCTGAGTTCGTAAGTGAAGACGATTTTATGATGGATTATATTGCCGACTTAGAAAAAGTCGTCGATATGAAAGCCATTGCAAAAGCCGGTCTCAAATTAGGTACTGATCCGTTGGGCGGGGCAGGTGTAGGCTACTGGCAGCATATCGCCGCGCACTATGGTCTGGATATCACAGTCGTAAATCCTAAAGTGGATCCGCAGTTTGGTTTTATGCGTCGCGACAAAGACGGCAAATTGCGTATGGATTGTTCTTCTGCCTATGCCATGGCTGGATTAATCGAACTAAAAGATAAGTTTGATCTCGCCTGGGGTAATGATCCCGATTTCGACCGCCATGGCATTGTATGTCCGAGCGGTGGCCTGATGAATCCCAATCATTACCTGGCAGTTGCTATCAACTACCTTTATCAGCATCGTCCGGAATGGCCAGCTTCGTTAAAAGTAGGTAAGACACTGGTATCGAGCAGCATGATCGACCGCGTGGTAAAAAGCATGGGCCGTGATCTGGCAGAAATGCCGGTGGGCTTTAAGTGGTTTGTACAGGGGCTGTCTGACAGTGAACTGGGTTTTGCCGGCGAAGAAAGTGCTGGTGGGATTTTCCTGCAGCGCAACGGTGAAACTTGGGCAACCGATAAAGACGGCTTTATTATGTGTTTGCTGGCTGCTGAAATTCTGGCGGTTACCGGTAAAGACCCGGGTGAGCACTACAACGCGCTTACCGCGAAGTTTGGTGCGCCTTGTTACCAACGTGTCGATGTGGCGGCCAGCCTGGAAGAGAAAGACAAATTGTCAGCAATGGATGCCAGTGTGGTGACCAGTGAATCGCTGGCTGGTGAAGCGATTACCAATGTGCAAACCCATGCGCCAGGCAACAATGCTGCCATCGGTGGGGTGAAAGTGTCTACTGAAAACGGTTGGTTTGCAGCACGTCCATCGGGCACAGAGCAAATATACAAAATATATGCTGAGAGCTTTAATGGTGAAAGTCACTTACAGGATTTGATAAAAGAAGCAGAACAGCTCGTTGCTAAAATCATTAAATAACAGCTGATTTTTATGTCGGCGTTATTCATTATTGTTAAATAAATGTAAAAATCCAGTCAAGCGATTAAAGTTTGTACTGGATTTTTTGTTTTTTAACAAAAAAATTACAAAAAAAGTTTTTTAGTGCTGCTATATTCGCTCTATGAGTTGTAAGTTAATTACATTAAGTGTTTAAACTTTGACCGATAGAGTGAGATCACCCATGAGCGGCAAAAAAGCAAATCCTGAACCAGAAATCATCATTAATAAAAGCGCGTTTAAAGCGTCGGTGGTAAAACACCTGCATTGCACCCTTGGCACTGACGAAAATAAAGCCAACAGCCACGCTTGGTGGAAAGCCACTTGTGCGGCCATGCAAGAACAAGTGCTGGAAGGGCTGCGTAAAACCCAGAAAACCCATTATTTAAACGATACCCGTGCGGTTCACTATTTTTCGGCCGAGTTCCTTATGGGACGTCTGCTCTCCAATAACCTGCAAAACTTTGGCTTATTTGATGTGGCGAATGACGCATTAAATGAACTGGGTGTCAGTTTGAGTGATGTATTGGAAGAAGAGCCAGACATGGCGCTGGGTAATGGTGGCTTGGGTCGACTGGCAGCATGCTTTATCGATTCACTGGCAACCATGGATCTGCCTGCAATAGGCTACGGCATTCATTATGAGCACGGCTTATTCCGTCAGGAAATCCAGGGCGGTGCGCAAATTGAGCGTCCGGACAGCTGGCGCGATTACGGCAACCCATGGGAAATTTGCCGTCCTGAATCCATTCAGGAAGTTTCTCTGTATGGTTATGTGGAAACCAAATACGGTGAAAATGGCCGTATTCAAAAAGAATGGCACCCTGGGCACATTGTGAAAGGGGTACCGTGGGATATCCCGGTAGTGGGTTACGGCGGTAAAAACGTAAACGTGCTCCGCTTATGGCAGAGTAAATCGTCGGGGTATTTTAACTGGGACGTATTTAATGCTGGTGGTTATGTAGACGCGCAGGTTGAAAACGTTCAGGCCGAAACCATTTCAAAAGTGTTGTACCCGAATGACGAAACCGAAGCCGGTAAAGAATTGCGTTTGATCCAGCAATACTTCTTCTGTGCCTGCTCGTTAAAAGACATTATTCGTCGTTACAAACGCGCCCATGGTGATGACTGGAGCCGTTTCACTGATCAGGTTGTTATTCAGCTAAACGACACTCACCCGGCTATCGCAATCCCTGAGCTGATGCGTATTCTGGTTGACCGTGCCGAACTGGATTGGGACAGCGCCTGGGCAATTTGTACCAAGGTATTTGCCTACACCAACCACACGTTGCTGCCTGAAGCGCTGGAAAGATGGCCGGCCCGAATGATTGAAAAAATCCTGCCGCGCCATTTGGAAATCATTTACGAAATCAACCACCGCTTTATGAAAGAGGTGGATAAGAAGTGGCCTGGCAATAACGAAGTGAAAGCCAAGCTGTCGATCATTGAAGAAGGCAACGAAAAGATGGTCCGTATGGGTAACCTGTCGGTAATTGGCTCGTTTGCGGTAAATGGTGTTGCGGAAATTCACTCTAAACTGGTTAAACAAAACCTGTTCCCGGAATTTGACGCACTGTGGCCAGGAAAACTGACCAACGTCACAAACGGGATCACGCCACGTCGCTGGTTAAAAGCCTGTAATCCAGCCCTGTCTAAACTGATTGATAAGAAAGTTGGGGCAGACTGGCCATTAGACTTAAAGCAACTGGAAGGGCTGGCAAAATTTGCCGATAACAAAGCGTTCCAGAAGCAATTCATGCAGGTGAAGCAGCAAAATAAAGAAGTGTTAGCCGCAGAGATCAAGCGCTCTCTGGATTTGGATGTTGATACTAATGCTATTTTTGACGTGCAGATTAAGCGTTTGCACGAGTACAAGCGTCAGCATTTAGCGTTGTTACACATTATGGCGCTGTATCGTCGTTTACTGGAAAACCCGGATTACGACATGCACCCGCGCGTTTTTATATTCGGTGCGAAAGCAGCGCCTGGTTATAAGCTGGCGAAAGATATTATTTTCGCTATCAATAAAGTGGCCGATAAGATCAACAATGATCCGCGTGTAAACAAGAAACTGAAAGTGGCGTTCCTGCCTAACTACCGCGTAAGTTTAGCCGAGAAAATGATTCCGGCAGCGGATGTGTCTGAGCAAATCAGCACCGCGGGTAAAGAAGCGTCGGGCACCGGTAACATGAAACTGGCGCTCAATGGTGCCATTACCATTGGTACGCTGGATGGTGCAAACATTGAAATCGCCGAAGAAGTGGGCGAAGACAACATCTTTATTTTCGGTTTAACGGTAGATGAAGTGAATGCACTGAAAAAGTCGGGTTACAAACCTTACGACTACTACTATAAAAATGCCGAAATCAAAGCGGTACTGGATTGGATGGAAACCGATTACTTCACGCCAGGTAAACCAGGCGCATTGTCATCGATTAAACAAAGCTTGCTTGATCACGGCGACCCGTACCTGGTACTGGCAGATTACGAAGCTTACTCTGAAGCGCAGAAACGCGTTGACGAAGCATATCGCGACAAAGACCGTTGGGCGCGTATGGCTATCATCAATACCGCGAAGATGGGTAAGTTTACTTCTGACCGCTCGATCAACGATTATGTTGAAAGAATTTGGAAACTGCGCTCCTGCCCGGTAACCAAAGCCTGAGTTTTACAGAAATAACCAAGCCGTTATCGGGAAACCGATAGCGGCTTTTTTTATTTTTTTAGTATTCAGGTATGACCAGTTTGTATTTAAAGGTAGAATATCGCTTGCGCTTATTTTCCCGGTTTTCCCGTTTTCAGAATTACCACAGCCAGGTACAAAAGGAACTATTCACTCGGGCAATTCAGCGCTAAGCCTTATTGTTAACGGGGTGTAAACATTTTTGTGGTGTGAGTTTGTCAGTAAGATAAAGTCTCCTAAAGATCAATACGTTATACAATTTAGCCAATTGTTGAATACGCCTATCAAGGCACTAATACACGGGTATATATTTTAATACACAATAGTGCTTGCATAGACTTTAGTTCAGTGTTTCCATAGCCATTAATCAATAACGTACTGTTTATTCAGCTTTTTAAGGCCAAACGCGTTTTATGACCGTTTCTCATACAACATTAGCGACAATTCCAAACCGCTACGCATTCATCGACAAGATTGCGACGAGCGGCGAGCGCAATACTCAGCTATCGCTGATGCTGATTGATGTGGTGCGTTTCTCGGATGTCACTACGAGTTTTGGTATAGAAGTGGGCGATCAGTTTCTGTTAGAAATTGCCAATCGATTACAGCGTTTGTTCCATCATAACATTGAATTCGGCCGGATTAGCGGCGATGTATTTGGTGTGGTCCTGCCGGGTATTCACTCGCCGGTGGTATTGCAGCAGCAATTCGAATACCTTGTTGAACACTTTAAAACGCCCATGTATTACGATGGTCACGCGTTTATCGCTGATTTCAATGTGGGGGTAGTGAGTAAATCTCAGGGCGCTTTCGACCTGACCTTATTTGTATCCCGCGCCGAAGCAGCCCTGAAACAGGCAAAAGAAAACAAGTACGAAAACTTTTCGCTGCTCAGCATGCACGACAAAGCCGAAACCGGTCGCAGCCTTGCGTTGAAAGCAGATTTACAGCGTGCATTAGCCCGCAACGAACTCGAACTGTACTACCAGCCAAAAGTCGATCTGGCGACGCTCAGCATTGTGGGGGCGGAGTGTTTGTTGCGATGGAATCATCCCACCGATGGCTTACTGTTTCCCGGGCCGCTCATTGAAGCTGCCGAGTCGTACCACATGATGAATGAACTCGGTTACTGGACACTGGAGAGTGCCATTCGTGGCCTGGTAGGCTTTGAAGCGAATGGACTCGATATTACGCTGTCGGTCAACATTTCGCCCACGCAGCTCTACGATACCAAGTTAATACCAACACTAAAACGCCTTACTCATCGCTATGGCGTGAATATGAAGCAACTCGAGTTAGAATTAACCGAAGACATCGCTGTGTCTAACTCGTTAATGGTGAAAAAGCAGTTAGCAGAGCTTCGGCAGCTGGGCATTAAAGTCGCCGTAGATGATTTTGGCAAAGGGTATTCTAATCTGGCATATATTCGCGATTTAGAACTGAATACGCTTAAAATCGACAAGACCTTCGTAATGGAATTAACCGATAACTCGATTAACAAAGCCATCATTGAAGCCGCAAGAATTATCGGCGAGGCTAAGGGAAGTGAAGTGATCGCAGAAGGTGTAGAAACCATTGAACAACTACATCTGTTACGTGATATCGGAATTCGCTATGGGCAGGGGTATTTGTTTTCAAAGGCCATCCCGCATCAGGCTTTTATTGCACTGGCACAACAGGATATCATTGTAGGCGACTCGCCTTATCGCCAGATGAAAGCAGTATAAACGCTACTGGCTGTAAGCTTCTCGCTACAACTGAATTTAGCCTATTTCACAAAACTGCCGTGGCTACTTTTTTCGCGAAACCTGACGCGATACACTACTGTTTTTACTCCTTATTGCACGTAATCACATGACACCAGCGTTACTGGCTAATGGCCAATTTTTACACCTTTCCCGTTTTAACCCTGAATTACTGCCATGTGGGCAAACTATTGCGCTATCCAACGGTACTCAGCTACACATTGTTGTACCTGGCGTGGTGCAGATAACACCTGCGCAGCCTTCGCCAAGTGGGCTAAAGCACATCGTATATTCCTGCGGTATTCACGGTAATGAAACTGCGCCAATCGAAATATGTTCCGATATTCTCGACGATGTGATCACGGGAAACATTGTTGTTAAACACCGTGTGTTACTGATTTTCGGCAATCTGCCTTCAATGAATATTGCAAAGCGCTTTGTTGAGGAGAATATGAATCGCCTGTTCAGTGGTGAGCACGCTAAAGGCCCCTCTAATCCGGAAAAAGAACGGGCTGCCCATTTGGAACAGGTGGTGTCAGCGTTTTTTGCTGAAGCCGGCGATACCGACGAAAAGCTGCATTACGATTTACACACTGCGATCCGCGAATCCAAAAACGAGAAGTTTGTTGTGATGCCATTTTTAAATGATGGCCGTCATCACAGCGCGAAACAATTTGGCTTTTTACATGCTTGTGGCATCAATACGTATTTGTTGTCGTCGTCACCTACCACAACCTTCAGCTATTACTCCAGTGCCGCTCATAAGGCGAGGGGCTTTACTGTGGAGTTAGGGCAGGTTAAACCCTTTGGGCAGAACGACATGTCAAGGTTTGCCGATGCGCGTGACAGCCTAATCAAGCTGATTAGCGAAGACGATTTTGCGCCAATGGTATCACTCGACAAGCTGACACTGTATAAAGTGAATCAGGTTGTTAATCGTTACAAAGACGACTTTTCGCTGCATTTTGGTGATGACACACCGAATTTTACCGATTTTAAGGCAGGAACTTTGTTGGCCAGTGAGTCTGGTGCCCGCTACGAAGCCCAGCAGGACGGTGAAGCGATTGTGTTCCCGAATGCCAATGTGGCAATAGGCCAACGCGCATTGTTAACTGTTATACCCACGACACTGGAGACACTGGATGTTTAATCTCGATAGCAGACTGGCTGCTGATACCCTGGTAGTAGGGGATTTACCGTTATGCAGGGTATTGCTGATGAATGACAGTCAGTATCCATGGCTCATTCTGGTGCCGCGCGTGGCGGGTGCGGTTGAGCTGACCGATTTAACTGATGCTGATTATCAGACTTACAGCAACGAGAGCCGTTTGGTGGCAAAAGCCATACTGCAGGCTTATCCTGATGCTAAACTGAATATTGCCGCACTAGGCAATGTTGTGTCACAGTTACATATTCATCATGTCGCACGGTTCAATACTGACGTAGCCTGGCCAGGTCCTATTTGGGGAAAGTATCCGGTAAAACCGTATACTGCTGAGCAAGCTAACGTGTTAGTGAGCCAATTTCAAACGCTGTTATCGATTAAGGATTGATCATGATTTTAACTACTACGCCTGCAATTGAGGGTAAAACCATTAAGCAATATCACGGTATTGTGATTGGCGAAGCCATTATGGGCGCCAATATTTTTAAAGATCTGTTTGCATCTATTCGCGACATCGTGGGTGGGCGCGCCGGTGCTTACGAAGACGAATTAACCAAAGCGCGTCAGATTGCTTTTCGCGAATTGGAGCAGGAAGCCCGCAATATGGGCGCGAATGCCGTGGTGGGCATTGATCTGGACTACGAAGTACTGGGCGATAAAAACAGTATGCTGATGGTTAGTATCAGCGGTACGGCAGTCACTGCAGAATAGGCAACACTGCATCACAGACGCTAACAAGCGGCTGTGCTTCAGGACGTTTTTGATTTGTCGTTGTTGTCTTCGCTGGTTTTTGTGAATGCAGATGACGCAGAGTCATCTGTGTCGTCGTGCTCTTTTTCCGGCGCGCGGTAATTTGGTGGCAAGTTGAATTTGGTGCTGGATCGCAGCAACAGAATATTGCTCACAATCACTCCCAGTACCAGGGCAACAATGCCAATAATAAACCAGGTATTCATGCCTTCAGGCCTTCATTTAATACGTACCTTGGGTACAGTTCATCAAACAGGGTCAGTACTGTAGACTTACCCTGCATATCCGCATGTTCAATGCATCGCCGAAGCTGCTCAGGATTGCGTAGCGCTTCAAATTCTGCCGCTGTAGGTGCATAAGACAGATGCCATAACTCGGTGGCAACGCCGCCATTATTGCGCATAAACGGACGCATAAAACCATGCTCTGCCAGGTGATTTCCCATCCAGCAAGCCAACGCAAAGCAGGGGCCGCCATCACGGTATTCGGCATCCACCAAATCCAGCTTTCCGCCACACGCATCAACAGCGGATTTATCGAAAACGTCCAAATCGGTACCCCAGTGATGACGGCTACCACCGGGTAGGGCAGACCAGGTGAGTATGGCGTACACTTTTTGCTCGTCAGTCAGGGCTGCTACGTCAAGCCGCTGTTCGTTCTCGTCGAGCAATGGCAGCTCACCTGTCCATTTGCGATTCCAAATAGACAGCTGCCGTTGGAATCCACGGTAGCTGCTGACTATTTGTATATCTTGTCCGTCTATGGCCGCATGAGACTGCATGGCTGTAAAAGCCTTGGCCACATCAGGATGCAGTTGATGTCCGTTTCCAACATCAACCAAATAAGGATTGTGTAAGCCTAGCCATGCGTCGGAATGGATCACGTTAGCAGGTGCTCCATAATGCGGTAGTAAATGCGTTCCAGATGATACAGGTCCTGAATGCGCACGTGTTCGTCAATTTTGTGAATGGAGGCGTTTACCGGCCCCAACTCTACGACCTGGGCACCGGTAGGGGCAATAAAACGACCATCAGACGTACCGCCTGCGGTGGAAAGCTCTGTGTTAAAGTCCATTTCAGCCAATATGGCTTTTTGGGCTGCTTCAACCAGGTTGCCTTTATCGGTTAAAAACGGTTGCCCGTTAAAGGTCCATTTGATGTCGTAATCCAGCTTATGACGTGCAAGTACCTCTTCAACGCGTTTAATCAATTCGCGATCGGTCACTTCAGTAGAAAAACGGAAGTTAAAGCAAACATGCAGCTCACCGGGGATCACGTTACCTGCGCCCGTGCCAGCGTGAATGTTAGAGATCTGAAAACTGGTAGGTGGGAAAAAATCATTGCCGTTGTCCCAGTGTGCACTGGCTAGTTCCGCCAAGGCTGGTGAGGCATCGTGTACCGGGTTTTTAGCCAAATGGGGGTAGGCTACATGACCTTGTATGCCTTTTACGATTAAATCGCCGGTGAGAGAGCCGCGACGGCCATTTTTTACTACGTCACCCACCGTATTAGTACTGGACGGTTCGCCCACAATGCACCACTTAATTTTTTCGTTACGCGCTTCAAGGGTGTCTATTACGCGCGTAGTACCGTTTATAAACGGACCTTCTTCGTCACTGGTGATCAAAAAGGCAATACTGCCATGATGGTCCGGGTAGTCAGTAACAAACTGGCGGGTTGCGGTTAACATGGCGGCCAGACTGCCTTTCATGTCAGCAGCACCACGACCATATAACACACCTTCTTTCTCGGTTGCCGTAAACGGCGGTGTCTTCCAGGCTGATTCCGGACCGCTGGGTACCACATCGGTATGGCCGGCAAAACAGAACACCGGGCCATCCGTACCGCGACGGGACCACAGGTTGGTGGTGTCGTTAAACACCATAGTTTCGTTATTAAAGCCAAGCTCTGCCAGCCAGTCTTTCATCATGTCCTGACATCCCGCATCTTCAGGGGTGACCGAGCGACGGTTAATTAGGTCTTTAGTGACCGCTAGTACATCACGCATTACGCAAAAATCTCTTCATACTGTGGGGCTTTGAAGCCAACATGGAAATCTTGTTCAACTAACAATAAAGGACGTTTAATCATTGCCGGATGTGCGGTTAGCAGGGCCAGAGCCGTGTCGGCGGAGACAGACGCTTTTTGTTCTTCTGACAATTGTTTGTAGGTAGTACCGCGTTTGTTCAGCAAAGTTTCCCATCCCAGAGTGTTGAGGGCATGCTGCAACGTATCCTGAGGAACACCCTGTTTGCGGTAATCGTGAAATTCAAATTCCACGTTGTGATCAGCCAGCCAGGTTTTGGCCTTTTTAATCGTGTCACAATTTGGGATCCCGTACATTACTACATTCATGGAAGTGTCTCTTACTTTTGATAAATCTTGTGAGGTGCAAGTCTATATTGCCCGCTTGAGGCTTGCAAAGGATTGCTGATTAGTCTCCATCATCAAGCGCTATATGTTATATCCCTTACGCTGTATAGAGGCTATTTGGGATGAACATATAACGTAAAAAGCAGATCGTCCAACGCGAGAATACTGCCAGAGGCGTGGCACTGAATTGCGGCAAGGGGTGCCGCATTTAACAACGTGAAATACAAACAGGGTTGCTGACCCTGTTGTTTCATCCACAAGGGATCGCAGGTAAACAAACACATGCCAGCATTTACCGTATCGCCTGTACCAACATGGAATTGCAAGCGTTCGCCATGGCCGGTGAATTCGGGCAGCCCTGCCTGAAATAACAATTTGATACCTTTTGAGGTAACTGCATTTAACGAGCCCTTAGCCGGATCGATACTGGAGACAACAAGGGAGCAAGGCGCATACACCTCGCCACGGGTGAGTTGAATGCCTATTCCTTCGCCCAGGACTCTCTCCCGGTAGAACGCTGACGGAGAGTCTGACAATGACAAAATTGCACCGGTAGCCGGGCTTGTTATGCGCAGAGCCGCTTTTTTAGCAACGGGGGCGCTATCTGTGATCCGGGTAGTAAAGCAGTAATTCATGATGATCAGGCCATTGAAACATGGCCCAATGTATCAATAAATCCATCAAGATCCCACTGCGAAACGCGTTGTTCAATGTTATCCACTATATCTGTGGATAACTTTGTTGAGTAGTTATGGGGTAAGTTGTAACTTATTGTATTTATACAATTAAAATGGGTTGGTTATAAACTGCACAGTTGTGTTGCGGCATAGTTTTTAGCAAATATCCACAATTTTTTATGAAAATATTCGTTGTATGTGATCTGATCCGTCGGGTAGTGTGGTGCAGATGGAACCGTTTACCCTTACCGGGTCAGTATCTGAAGCCCTGTCCACTTTTTATTGTCTTATCGGTAAACATAGTTTACCTGTACCGATGGCCGATTTACCTTACCTCTACCTTAGGATAGGATTACCCTAAATCAGACTAAATAAAAAAGGACAGAATACGTGGGCGCGCCGTTAAATATTTATGCTGGTCCCAAAGCACTAAGACAAATACAACAGCACGGTTTTAAAGCCCAACTGTTTCATCACTTTCTGGGAGCGTCTGGCGGGCCTAAATGGTTTGTTTTAGCAGGTCTCGACAGAGTTATTTTCCCTGAATTGTTCTTAAAAAGCGCCCATCGGGTAAATGTTATCGGCTCGTCGGCTGGGGCATTTCGCGCTGCGTGTTTTGTTCAAAAAGACCCATACGCAGCAATCAATCGCCTGGCCGAATGCTATTCTACTACTGTTTATTCTGAGAAACCGACCAGTTGGGAAATTACCGACAAAGCCCGTGAGCTTATTCATTATGTAATGGGTAAGCAGGGGATCATTGAGGTAATGACCAATCGTTATCACAAATTACAAATTATCACGGCACGCTGCCATGGTTTAATGCAACATTACAACAAACCCAGTCAGATGGTTGGGCTTGGCATCAGTGCTGCGGCCAATCTGGTAAACCGACGATTATTGCAAAAGCTGTACACTCGCAGTGTGTTTACCGCACCCAACAGCAAATTTGAGATAATTGACCCTTATAATTTGCGTACAGAATATATCGATTTGTCGTTTAGTAACGTGAAAGACGCGTTACTGGCATCAGGCTCCATTCCACTTGTACTTAATGGAGTGCAAGAGGTTACCGAAGCCCCTGAGGGAGTCTATCGCGACGGAGGCATTATAGATTACCACTTTGATTTACAATTTGGCCCGACGTCTGGTTTGGTGTTGTATCCGCATTTTTATCCCAAAGCTATTCCGGGCTGGTTCGACAAAGCGTTAAAACACCGGATCCCCCACAAGGCGAGCTTTGACAATGTGGTAATGCTGGTGCCGTCTGAAGAATTTGTGGCAAGTCTTCCCTACGGTAAAATCCCGGATCGCAAGGATTTTGAAACGCTGGATGCAAAAACGCGTATTAAGTATTGGCAACAAGTGCTGTCTGAATCCGACCGGCTGGGCGAATTCCTGATGCAAACCATTTCCAGAGGCGAGATTCTGCGCTATACCAAGTCCATTCCCTTTGCCTGCAAGCCAGCAAAAAGCGCAACACCGGCATGAACAAGCGCTAAAAGAAGAGTCTGGTGAAGCGATGCAGATAAGGCTTTTGTGCGATCTTTATGCAATCAATGGGTGAATAAAGAATTTATACTTGCACCCGTGTGTTGGCATCGCTATTATACGCGCCACTCGGTGTTCACCGTTTGTCTATGCGTCTATAGCTCAGTTGGTTAGAGCGCTACCTTGACATGGTAGAGGTCGCCTGTTCGAATCAGGCTAGACGCACCATCTTATCTGCTTTTTTACTCACATTTTCAGATTGTACTTAAACTGCCATTTAGCAACGCGACAATATGATCAAATTTGTTTTTCTGCGCTATTTCCAACGGCGTTAGCTGTGGGGGTTGGTAGGATTCTGTCTTAAAGTTGGCTTCGTACCGCCAGGTGAGCGAAGAGGGCTGGCTGCGGGATGCAGGGTTTGCCCCCAGCTTCAGTAGCTCACTTACTAATTCTGCTTGATTGGCATTAACCGCTTTGTGAAGCAGTTGCTCGCCATCTCGGTCGTAGGCGGTTAATAGTGTGTGTATTGCTTCCTGGTTCATTAATGTCGGCAGTGTTTGGGCATACCAGGTTAAAAATTCGAAATTTTGTGTATACACCGCAAGTTGGGAAGCGGACGTACCATCTTGTGCGGTATGAAGTACATCTGCCCCATGGGCTATCACAGCTTTTACGGTGGCCAGATGCTGACTTTTAATGGCAAAAAACAGCGGACTGTAGCCCTGTAGGGTTTGCCTGTTAATATCAGCCCCAGCGTTGATTAATTGCAGGAGTGCGTTTACGTTGCCGGTATTGGCTGCAAACATCAATGGCGTTTGTCCGTATTCGTTCGTCGAATTGATTTCGATGCTATCGCTCATGCTTAGCATCTTCGACAAGGTGTCGGCTGACGTGGTGCCGGCGCAAAGATGAAGTGCACTGGTACCATCTTCAATTCTGGCCTCAGGCGATGCGCCTTGGTCTAACAACAGATTAATTATCCGTGCATTGCCGTAACGGCATGCCTGAATTATTGGGCTGAACCGGTTTTCCCCTGTTTGCTGCACTTTTGCACCTTGTTTAAGTAATATCTCAACCAGTTCGGGACTTTGTGTTTCGATGGCCCAGGCCAATAGGCTGGATTGATCCGGTAAGGGGGTATTTACGTCAATCTGTGCCGCTAACGCTCTTACTTGTGATGTATCTAATGCCAGAATCGCCCGCTTTGTTTGTAATAGCTGCGTTTGGTCTTGTGTGTGTTTCAACGAGTCTGAAGCCGGCTTGACTGCTTCATTCTGGCATCCGCTGATACAGGCTGTTATCACCAATGCAAACAGTTTTCCTTTCATTCTATTACCTTCTTACGCGGTTAATGCGGCCAATGGCCCGGTACTGTCACCAAACTGCTGAATTGGCACGCCCATGTGCTGCAATACACTCAGCAACAGATTACACATAGGTGTGTGTTTGTCGGTAGCTATGTGACGGTTACCTGGTAAGCCACCCCCGGCCAGTAAAATGGGGAGGTTCATATGGTCGTGGTCATTCGACTCACCAATACAGGCGCCTCGGATCACAAAGGTGTTGTCTAATAAATTGGATTCACCATCGGGGATACTGGCCATTTTTTCCAAATAGTCTGCGAACAGTTGCATGTGGTAAGCGTTTATTTTCACCAGTTTGTTGATTTTGTCGGGATCATTGGCGTGATGACTTAACGCATGATGACCGTCGGGAATACCCAGATTCGTGTAAGCATGGTTACTCAGTTCGCGTCCTAGCATAAAAGTACTCACGCGGGTCATGTCGGTTTGCAGGGCAAGCATCTGTAAATCCAGCATTATCTTTACATGTTCTTCATAATCATTTGGAATTGATGCAGGCACGGTCACGTCTGCTAAGTTCATCTCGATTTTAGTGAGTCGAGCCTTTTCTATGCGCCTTTCCACATCGCGAATGGATTCCAGATACTGTTCCATTTTTTGCCTGTCGTGACTGCCTAAACGCCGATTAAGCCGCTTTGCTTCGCCCTGGATAAAATCGAGAATACTGCTTTTATGGGCAAGTCGCATTTGTCTGGTGTTTTCGTCTATCTTGTTACCATTGCCAAACAGGTGCTCAAACACATCACTTGGGGCAACCATTGCAGGTAAGGCTTGGGTAGGACTCTTCCATGAAATGGTATTGGTATAGGTACAACTGTAATTAATGTCGCAGCTCCCCAATAAGCTGGGTGGTTCGATGCCTAATTCCAGTGAGGCAAGCTGTGTGTCTTTTGCAAAAAATTGTGCCGCTATCTGATCGGCAGACACCCCGCAGTAGATGTCAGCCCCTTCCGTTGCTTTAGCGTGTGCGCCGGTTAAAAAGGCCGGGCAACTTCGTCCGTGTCCGGCAGGTGGTGCGCCGAACGCACTGGCCTGATAGTGAGCCAGACCGGAAATAACAGAAAACTTATCGCGCACTTTTTCAAGCGGCTTCAACACCGGTGTGATGGTGTAATTGTAGCCCGTTTCGGTAGGGGTATAGCGCTGCATCCTAACCCCATTGGGTGAATAAAATACTGTCATGCGCTTGGGGCGGCTTTCAAGCACTTGTGCATGAGCTTTAGGCAGCAACGATTCCATTACCGGCAGGGTGACGGTCACGCCCAATCCTCGCAAAAATGCGCGGCGAGACAGCCCCTGACTAGTGTGCTGTTGCGATTTGTTCTTTTTCATCGGGCGCCTCGGGTGCTTTTTTGTAGTTAAATGGCATGCTGGCTATGACGGCCTTGACGATACTTTGAATGCGATAGTCATCCGCTTTTGCCGTTGTAACAATATGTCGGATTGTGGGTTGATCGTGGGCTTCCAAACCTCTGCCAAGGGCATAGGTTAACAACCGTTCTGTGAAGGCCAGTGCAAAGCGCTCGCGGCGCTCCCACAAAATGTCGTGTAATCCGGGTAATCCTTCAAACTGGGTTCCGTCAGGCATTTGCGCGGTAACATCAATGCGTTGTCCTGCATATTCGGTTCTGAATGCGCCAACAGCATCATATTGTTCCAAGGCCAGCCCAAGTGGATCCATTCTTTTGTGACAGGCGGCGCACACAGGATCTTCGCGATGCCGCTTAAGTTGCTCGCGGGCCGACAAGGCTATGCCATCGTGTTCCGCCACCAGTGCAGGTACATCGGGTGGCGGCGGAGGAGGACTGGCCGCTAATAAATTGTCCAGTATCCATTTTCCCCGTTTAACCGGAGAGGTGTGATTGGGGTTGGACGTAAGCGTTAATATGCTGGCCTGACCTAACAGGCCCCCTCGGTCCGAATATTCGGTTAAGTTTACTTGTCTGAACGCTTGTCCATTTACGCCTTCAATGCCGTAATGTGTGGCTAACTGCTCATTCAAATAGCCATAATCGGCATTCAAGAAGTCAAAAATGGAACGATCGTCCTGTAAAATGCGGGTAAAGAATAACTCTGTTTCCCGCTTCATTGATTGCTGTAACGGTACGTTGTATTGAGGGAATTCAAATACGTCAGGGGCATGATAAGGAAGATTACGCAAGTAGAGCCATTGGCCGGCAAAGTTGCGGGTAAGCGCCAGGGCTTTATCAGACCGGAGCATTCGCTCAATTTCGTTGTTAAGTATTTCAGGCTCTCTGAGACGGCCACTTTGCGCCAGCTCTCTCAGGGTGCGATCAGGAATACTGCTCCACAAAAATAAGGCGAGCCGGGCGGCAAATTCAGTATCACTTATCTGATACACCGCGCCCGGGTCAATGTTTTGAGGTGCGGGCTCCTGCAAATAGAAAAAGCCTGGCGATACCAGTAATGCTTGTAGCGCGGTTGCCATACTGGCTTTGAAATCCAAATCCTTGCGCGCGTAGGTGAATACACTGATAAGTGGCTCAATATCGTCAGGTGTGGAGGGACGCCGGTACGCTTCGGTAGTCAGTTTAGTTAAAATCCGCTTGGCACAGGCGATTTCAGTGGGGGATGTCGCGGCTGTACTATCGGTATTTTCTGGCTGGCAAATAAATATTTTACGCGTACTGGGCGTGTCTGTGGCCGCTGTAATGGTTGCGTTACTGGCTAACGGACCAATTACCTCTATTTCCATTACATCGCGTAAAAAAGCCGCTTGGGAGAAGCGTGAAGACAGGTGATACGAAGGCACTTGAACAGTATTCACCCGTGCACCATCAACTATAAAATCCAATGTCAGCTCTGTTGGGGGGCGATCGGGCAATACAACGTAATCCGTTCCTTTGCGCACCGTTGGTACGTGTTCATTCAGCGCCAGTTGCTTGCGAAACGCCATCCCAATGGTGTGGCTGCCGGCGTTCAGGGTAAGCGTGTAGTTATAGCGGTGAATATCGAGGCGATCGACCTCGTTATTGGTATTGGCATTCAGGTATCCCGCAATGTCGTACTCGCCGGTAATCGGCGCGTAAAATGTAAAACTGCCACCGCCTCGGGAGTCCAGCGGTAAATCGTCGCTCATTCTCAGATCATAAGAAGGTACGCCGCTATTTTTTACTGAGCCGTCTTTGGGAACCACATAGCTTACCTTTGTCGCTGAGTCTGGCACTATGCCGATGGCCAGATTGCTCACTTTACCCGCAATATTCAGATATCGCTCCAGATGGGTAGTTGAAACGCTCAACACATCGGCATTGTTGTCGAAACCATAGCCTGAGTCATCGCCGGGAAGCGATGGTGTTATGTCCACATCCAGTGCCAGCAGATCCCTCACCGAATTGGCATACTCGCTTCGGTTTAATCGCCGCAGTGTTGAGCGGCCCGGATTGGGATGCTGTTCAGCAAAGTTATCCAGTGACGAACCCAGCCAGTGCAGCAGCGACGCCTTTTCCTGCGGGGTTAACTGTTTTTTATCGGCCGGCGGCATATCGCCCATGGCTACCGATTTTAAAATACTTTCCCAGCGTGCCAGATTGTCACCCTGTGCGATGTCGTTAACGTTGATATCGCTAATCGACCAGTTGCCATCGAAAATATAATCGTTATGACAGTCTTCACAGCGGTCATAGAGTAATCGATCTGCCTGTTTAGCGGTAAGAGACGTCTCGGGTGAATCGGACAAGGCCGACTGACAATTGCTTAACAGCATGACGGATAGAAAAACAGCGACCCTGAATGGGGCAAAGACCAACTTTGGGGAGGAACGTGTCAACATCTGCACTCTCTTTGCGCAATGAAACACCTGATCACAGGTTCAGGCTCAAATAACCACAGTGGCAGCAGTTACTATGCCAATAATCAGGGTTAAAAAAGCGTTGAGACGAGCAGGGGATTTAAGCGGGTAAAGCGCAATTGCGAAGCCCTGTCATTATTTTACACAGGGCTGTGAACGAAGCGGCTTGCGAAGCCGTGAATTCGGCCTCGAGTTATTTAGTCCAGCCTTTTAACCTGGCTATAGTCTTTGTTTAGCAAGCTTTCTGGGATATAGATTACGGCAATATTTAAACTGCGATCGTCATCAGATAGCATGGCCGACTGGATCTGAATTTTAGTGCCATCCCGGCTAAATGTGGGGTGCGTATGATCTTTGGCTGTGGTTTTGTGCCCTGCGCTGAGTAGTATCATCTCATCGGTAGTGCGGTCGATTAGATATAAGTTTCGCTCAAAATCATCGCCCACTGCCCAGCGCCCGTCGGGAGAACCATGTACATGCCACAGACCACTGCCACTGCGGGTTTGGCCGGCTATACGCATTTCATTGGTGCGCAAATTCACTATCCCCAGCCCGGTGGGTTTAAGGCGGCTCGCAGAAGGGCCCCAATCATCATGGGTGCCAACATCGCGATGACCCATAATGGCGAAAGCGACTTCATCGCGGGTGATAACCGCTTCATGTGTTACCCATTCATAATCCGCTTCGGGATACAGGGGTTTTACTTCACCTCCCACTTTCATGGTCCACATGCGTTGCGGTGACTTACCACCGGTTTCCCAGCAAAATATCAGTTCCCGGGATACCCAGGGATTGGTTTGGATATGTCCAAGTTGAAAAGGCAGCGCAACTACCATGGCAATTTTGCCTGTTGTCAGATCCATACTGGCGATGCCCGTTGGGCCTGCGCCCATGTTTCGGGGGCCAAAGTTGCTTTCGGGTTTGGTGCCCTTAGGCAGGTACCGTGCTGCTTCTTCGCGACCAATTCGAAAATAGATAATATCTTCAGCAGCGTCCAGTGCCATATCGCCACCCGCGCCCATACTGCCAGGTACAATACCCACTACACGCTGATAATGGCTGGCAGGCTTAACACGTTTTGCCATGACATCGGCAAGCAGCGCACCGGTATTCACCTCGACGATTTGCTTGTCGTTTTCGCTGTTACCGTAACGCGGTTGCGCATCGGCAGCAAAAGTGGCATCGCGCATCAGGTACAATTTATTGGAACGCTGTGCATTCACCAACATGCCGAAATAGCCACCTTCACTTACCTGAACTAGCGTACCATCCTGTTCGTTAACGGCCATGGCTTCGCCCGGTACGCGATTACTGCGAAATACCAGCCAGTTGCCATCGGCAGTCCATTGGGGGTGAGTAGGGTATATTTTGGAATCGCCGGCGGGCTGACTGGTCAGAAAGGCGATGTTTACACCCGTCACGGGATCGGTAATGACTTTGCGTTCAGACGCAAAGGTATCGCCTATTTGTGCTAATACCCTGTCAGGGGCGAGGGCAACACACAGTACGGCGCCTATCAATAATGGTGTTACGTGCTTACGCAGCATCCTATTTCTCGCTTGTTGAAGTTATAAAACCACACGAGAAAAC
This sequence comes from Aestuariibacter sp. GS-14, assembly GCF_006494365.1. Taxonomy (GTDB): domain Bacteria; phylum Pseudomonadota; class Gammaproteobacteria; order Enterobacterales; family Alteromonadaceae; genus Alteromonas; species Alteromonas mangrovi. The sequence goes on along the minus strand of NZ_VHIP01000013.1, from coordinate 96,292 downwards.
CACAAGAACGAAACGTAAGCGAATAGTTATTGAATTTTGTATAACATGTGAAACTTAACGTTAATCAACATCAGGCAACAATTATTTCGCTGCCCGCTGAACAACCCGTTGCGCGAGTTCAGCTATCCGAATATTTTGTTCCATTGCGGATGTTTGCAGTTTTCTGTAAGCCTGTTGTTCGGATATTTTACCTTGTTGCATAAGCAGTAATTTAGCTCGATCGATCACTTTTTGTTCGTTGAGGGCTTGTTTGGCTGCGGCTAGCTGACCGGCCATTTCTTCAATGCGCTGAGACTGCCCACGAATCAGCTCGTAAAAGGATTTGTGCGCTGACAGGGTAGCGGATTCAACCAGATCGTCTTCTCTGATCTCAGCGCCGCGCAAGCCTTTAACCGAACTATCAAACAACATGGTAAACGGTGAACCAGCGTGTGCAGGCGTATTGTTTAACGACGCAACCAGTAGTTCGTGATTACGCAATTCATCCTCAGCCTGCTTAATTCTTAGCTCAGCTTGCTGGTTAAGTCGCGTAGTCAGGTGTTCTTCAATGAGCTGCATGGCATCAATACGCTGTGTTGCAATGTCGTACCATACTTCACTGAGTTCCGACGAACAGCCACCGCCTTTTGCCAGTGAACAAATCATTTCTCGCAGCCGCTGAATATTGCCCGACACTTCGCCTGTGGCAAGCGCGTTCCACATCGCTTGCTCTTCGGTATCAGCGAAATTGGAAAAGGTTTCAAAGCACTGCTGCTGGGACTCAGTAAGAGTGTGGATCCTGTCGCATAACGTACTGTCAAACTGGCTTTCGGAGAAGCCAATTGCGCCCCAGGCGCGTTCCTGTCCAGCGTATTCCTTACCTTGCATAAAGTTGAACAAGGCAACCAGCAGACGGGTCATTTCCGGATCGCTGGCCACATCGGCGGCTTCAAAAATAACGTCAAGTAATCCGGCAATCAGACGGCAGTAAGCGTTTGTCGACTCAAGGGTATTTACCTGTAAAGCCGATACTTTTTCACGTAAATTTGGCAAGTGATCCATGCCCTGCAAGGCAAACGTGATGCTGCTGAGCAAACGCATCGACTGACCGTTATCGTGATTGCCAAGGTAGAGTGATTTAAGCAGGCTTCGCAAATCCTGTTCGCATTCCTGACTACTCTGAATTTGTTGTTCGCGTTGGGCTGAAAAGCGATCCCCTTTGGAACCCAGAAACACATTAGACATCCCACGTTCCCGTTGCAACTGGTGGATCATGTCTTTAATTGCTTCCACGGTACGACAGTTCGACGATAAATGGTGAAGTGCCTGAATTTCCTGGTACTTGGCTGCCAGCAAAAAGCGCTTGGTAATTTCGCTGTGTTTTCCCATGGCGATCTCAAATAGCGTGTTGATATAAAACTGAAGCAAAAGCCATTCCTGTTTAGTGTTCCTTGCATAAATCATTGAAAAACAGATTAAATTGATGGGTTTATAGGCAATTTTCCGGTGCATAGCTCGAATATCACTATTAATTGTGCGAATACATAGTTAAACGAGGCACTATTTTGGTGAATTTGCGCCATTTTGGCGCATTTGAATTGAGGTTTGGGTATTCACTTGTCTCTTTCTAAAAGATTTATCTGGCTGATTTTTATGGTTAATTTTTAATCTTAACCAAGTTGGCAAGAAACTTGGTACGTGAAGTGTGCAAGTCTTAGGGATTTGCCAACAGCACGAGATTGGACAAAGGCGTCCGCGACTGCTCCTCAACGGGAGTGGTGCGGGCGCTTTTTTGTGCGTGAAAAACGGCAGCGAACGTAGCAGTGAACGCTGTGCACTCTTTAATAACAGTAAGGTGATTGATTATGGCGTATCTACTTCCTTCGGAGTTTGTGACCAAGATGGTCGACGCGGGTGAATCTAAGATTTACATGTCTACCCGTGATACTTTAATTCGGGCTTATATGGCAGGAGCCATTCTGGCACTTGCAGCCGTATTTGCAGTAACCATTGCTGTACAAACCGGCGTATTCCTGATTGGGGCTATCTTGTTCCCGGTGGGCTTTTGTATGCTCTACTTAATGGGCTTCGACCTGTTAACCGGTGTGTTCGTACTGGCACCTTTAGCCTGGCTTGCCAAACGCCCCGGCGTAACTTGGCCGCAAATATTGCGCAACTGGGGGCTGGTGTTTGTGGGTAACTTTGCTGGCGCATTAACCGTGGCATTTATGATGTCATTCATTTTTACCATGGGTTACAACACCGATGGCGGTGCTATTGCCACAAAAGTAGCGGGTATTGGTGAAGCGCGTACACTGGGTTATGCAGAATATGGCGTAGCAGGCTGGATCACTATCTTTATTCGCGGCATGCTGTGTAACTGGATGGTATCACTGGGCGTTGTTGGCGCAATGATTTCAACTAACGTGAGCGGCAAGGTGCTGGCTATGTGGATGCCTATCATGTTGTTCTTCTTTATGGGCTTTGAACACTCGGTTGTGAACATGTTCCTGTTCCCGTTTGGTTTGATCATGGGTGGTGACTTCTCCATCATGGATTACTTTATCTGGAATGAAATTCCAACTGCACTGGGTAACCTGGTGGGTGGTTTGGCATTTACCGGTCTGACCCTGTACTCAACCCACTACAAAACGGCACCTAAACGCACTCTTGCGGGTGGCGGTGTGCCTAAAGCTGTTCCAGCAGCCAAGGTTAACGATAAGGTATAACGTTTGTGTTAACTGTTCGCTGGGGCGCATGCTCCAGTAGCGGTATCAAGCCAATCAATCAGGACTGTCAGGCAATGACAGTGCCTGATTGTGCCGTTTTAGGGCGGCGGGGTTTGGTGGCAAGCATAGCGGATGGGATCAGTAGCAGCCAGGTTAGTCAATACGCCAGTGAACTGGCTGTTACACATTTTAATCGCGATTACCTGCTGACCAGCGAAAACTGGTCATCTGCCAGAGCAGCGCGAAAAGTGTTGGAAACCATCAACACCGCCTTATACATAAAAAGCGCTCATAGCCCCTATCAGGGGAATCCGGACAGGGGCTATGTGTGTACGTTTTCTGGTGTGATCCTGCAGCACAAGAGTGCAACCGTTATTCACTGTGGTGACAGTACAATATTGCATTGTCGCGGTGATAACGTAACGCAGTTAACCCAGGCGCACACGGGCGTATCAGAAAGTGGTCAGCAGTACCTTGCCAATGCACTGGGCATAAAGCCGGCACTCGACGTGGATATTCAACTCATCGATATTGAACCCGGCGACAAATTTGCGTTGATGACCGATGGGGTGGCAGACTACGTGAACGCAGCAACCCTGTTTAACGGTATGCCGGAAAACCACAATCAGCTTACCGAGTACTGTGAACAGGTGGTAGAGAACGCCTTGGCTGCTGGTAGTTCGGACAACCTGACGATTCAATTACTGGTGGTAGCCAGTACAGCAACCGGTGTCAATTCCCAATACGACGAACATGGCATTCTGCCCAGAAATCCGCATCTGGACATCGGTGCTACTATCGACAACTGGCAATTGTTAACCTGTCTGAGTCGTTCTGATCGCAGCGATGTGTTCATTGCACAGCATGAAACCACGCTAAAGCGGGCGGTGTTTAAAGTGCCGTCAACCACGCAAAGTAACAATGCTGGCTTCCTGGACGACATGGCCAAAGAGGAGTGGATAGCGCGCAGGGTAAACAATCCCCATGTAATGAAAACCGTTGAGTCAGATGAGTATAGAAGTACGTTTTACACCCTAACTGAATATCTTGACGGGCAAACTCTGCGCCAGCACTTGCTAGACAACGGTCAGGCAACAGTGAAGCAAGTCCGCGAGTGGGCCGCTCAATTAGTTACTGCGCTTACTGCATTGCATCGAAAAGGCATTCTACATCAGGATATCAGGCCGGAGAATATACTGTTAACCCACACCGGCAGGCTGGTATTAATTGACTTTGGCAGTGCCAGTATTGATGGCCATCAGTTTTTAGACGACCCGAATCAACTTATTATCCCCGGTGATTTACTATACAGCGCACCTGAATATTTTGTGGGCCTGTGGGCCAATGAGCAGGCTGACCAGTACGCGCTTGCCTGTGTGCTTTATTACGCGTTATCCGGCGGTCATCCCTATGGCACATCGGTAGCCAGGACAACCAGTTACAGTGCATTACACAAATTGCGTTATCAGCGTCTGCTTCAAAGGGATGTGTCGGTGCCTGTCTGGCTGGATGAAACGATGAAACGCGGATGTCATCCGCAGGCTGGCAAACGTTACCCAAGCCTGTCTGAATTTCTGTATGACCTACAGCATCCAAACCCGGGATATCAACAAGTTCTGCCTCTGGCAGAGCGCAATCCGGTGAGGTTTTGGCAAACTGTGTCGGGTGTATTAGCAGTGTTATTGGCGTTTGCGTTAATTCGATAAGCAACCCACTTAACCATGATAGTGCACCTGTGCAGACGTTATTGCATCAAATTGGTGCGATTTAGGTTGTGAGGAAGTACGAGTAAATTACTAACTCATTGAAAATTAACGTGTCTAATTATTGGCATCGATCTTGATTGTACCTCATTAAGATGCCGATTCATTTGTATTGCGCCATCACACAATTTAAAAGCTAACGCTAAACAGGCAACGGAGCCCATGACCCTGAAAGGTCGTGGGCTTTTTTTTGTCTCCAAGAAAGGTGAACAAAATGACTTCTTCTTCACAACAACGCATCGTCATTGTCGGAAACGGCATGGTAGGCCATCATTTTGTTGAGCAGTTAATCAACAGCCAGCATGATTGCCACGTTACGGTTTTAAGCGGTGAAGGCCGTTTGGCCTATGACCGGGTTTACTTATCGTCATACTTTGCAGGTAAAACGGCAGAAGATTTAGCTATGACCACGCCTGAGACCTATCAGCAGTGGGGCGTGGATGCACGAATTAATGCGCGGGTGAGCACTATCGATCGCGACGCCAGAGTCGTTACTCTGGAGAGCGGTGAAACATTTGAATACGACAAGCTTATTCTGGCTACCGGCTCCTATCCGTTTGTTCCACCTATTCCGGGCAACGATCAACCACACTGTCTGGTATACCGCACCATTGAAGATCTGGAAGCAATCAGCGCTTCGTCTGCACAAAGCAAGGTAGGCGTTGTAGTGGGGGGCGGATTGTTGGGGCTCGAAGCCGCTAATGCACTGAAACAAGCCGGTCTTGAAACCCACGTGGTGGAATTTGCACCTCAGTTAATGGCCGTGCAGCTGGACATGATGGGCGGTCAACAGCTCAAAGTGAAAATTGAGGAGCTGGGTGTGAAAGTGCACACTCAGAAGGCCACTCAGGAAATTGTTGCAGGCGAATCCTGCCGCTACCGTATGAATTTCTCTGACGGCAGCTTTTTAGAAACTGATTTAATTTTGTTCTCAGCCGGGATCCGACCCAGCGACCAGTTGGGTCGCAGCAGTGGGCTGACCATGGGCGAGCGCGGCGGTATTGTGATCAACAACCAGTGTCAAACGTCGGATCCCGATATTTACGCTATTGGTGAATGTGCCCTGTGGGACAACCGCATTTATGGCCTGGTTGCACCTGGCTACGCCATGGCCCGAGCAGCGGTAGCCGATCTTACCGGCGGTAAAGGCGAGTTTGCTGGTGCCGACATGAGTACCAAACTCAAATTAATGGGCGTAGAAGTAGGCTCCATTGGTGATGCGCATGTAAAAACGCCTGGCGCACTGGTTTACACGTACCACAACCAACCTGATGGTGTGTATAAAAAACTGGTGCTGGATCCTACCAAATCCTTTGTGATTGGTGCTGTTCTGGTTGGCGATACCAGCGACTACGACACGCTGCTGCAATACGCATTAAACAACATTAAGGTACCCGAGGCACCGGAAGCGCTGATATTACCTTCATCTGGTGATGCACCAGTACTAGGCGCGGATGCACTGGGTGATACCGCAACGATATGTTCGTGCTACAACGTGTCCAAAGGCGACATTATCAGCGCCATCGACGGCGGTTGTTGTTCGGTTGGCGAAGTAAAAGGCGTTACCAGTGCCAGCACTGGTTGCGGTGGATGTGCTGCCTTGTTGAAGAACGTGGTAGACAGCGAACTCGAAAAGCGTGGTGTTGAGGTGTCTAAAGCGATTTGTGAACACTTTAACTTTACCCGTCAGGAACTGTATCACCTGATTAAAATAGAAGGGATTCAGAGCTTCGATGAACTGCTTGAGAAGCACGGCAGTGGTATGGGCTGTGATATTTGTAAACCCGCCGCAGGTTCGATCTTTGCGTCGGTGTGGAACGACTACATTCTGAAGCAACAACACCAGCCTTTGCAGGACACCAATGATACCTATCTGGGCAACATGCAAAAAGACGGTACCTATTCGATTGTCCCTCGCGTCGCTGGCGGTGAAATTACCCCTGATAAACTCATCCTGCTGGGTGAGGTGGCCAAGCAATATAACCTGTATACCAAAATTACCGGTGGCCAGCGCATCGACTTGTTTGGCGCCCGTGTTGACCAACTGCCAGCCATTTGGGAAGCCCTGGTAGCGGGTGGATTTGAAACGGGTCATGCATATGCCAAAGCGCTGCGCACGGTTAAGTCGTGCGTTGGCAGCACCTGGTGTCGTTACGGTGTGCAGGATTCAGTAACCATGGCTATCGATCTGGAAAATCGTTACAAAGGCCTGCGTGCCCCGCATAAAATCAAGTTTGCCGTATCCGGTTGTACCCGTGAATGTGCTGAAGCACAGGGTAAAGACATCGGTGTAATTGCTACTGAAAGAGGCTGGAACCTGTACGTGTGTGGTAATGGCGGTATGAAACCTCGCCACGCAGACCTGTTCGCAACCGATCTGGATGACGCAACACTGGTGAAATACATCGACCGCGTACTGATGTTCTACACCAAAACGGCTGACCGTCTGCAACGCACATCAGTGTGGATGGAAAACCTGGAAGGGGGTCTGGACTACCTGAAACAGGTGGTAATTGAGGATTCTCTTGGCATCGGTGAAGAGCTTGAAGCACAAATGCAACTCATCACGGATACCTATCAGTGCGAGTGGAAAACCACCATTGAATCGCCGGAAGCCCTTAAACGTTTCCGCCAGTTTGTGAACAGTGACGCAACCGATAGCAATATTCAGTTTGTTACTGAGCGCGAGCAAATTCGCCCGGCCACCAAAGCCGAAAAATTTTCAGGTGAAAAAGCCATCCCGGTAGAATTGGTATAGGAGAGCAATCATGCAAGCACAAGAAAGTTATACCCCACAATGGCATGATGTATGTCATGAAGACGACCTGGTTACCAACAGCGGCGTTTGTGCACTGATTGGTAGCGAACAGGTTGCTATTTTCAAAGTTGTTAACAGCGAAGGCACACAGTATTTTGCGATCAGTAACTGGGATCCGATTGGTGAAGCTAACGTCTTGTATCGCGGTATTGTAGGATCGTTGGGAGGCAAAATTGTGGTTGCCTCGCCACTCTACAAAGAGCATTACGAACTGGCTTCTGGCGTGTGTCTTGAGCGCGATGACGTAAGTGTGAATGCTTATTCTGTGCGAGTGGAAGCACAGCGCGTATTAATTGAACTGTAAAAACCGGAATCTGCAATGACTTCATTACCCCCAACAGCCAATCCTCAGAGCAGTAAACGGTTACTGCAAACAACTTGTCCGTATTGCGGAGTAGGTTGTGGCGTGGATGTCGTGCGCCAGGGGGCAGCGAGTCCACAGTTAAGCGATTTACAGGGTAGCCGGGAACATCCGGCTAACTTTGGTCGCCTTTGTATTAAAGGCACCCATTTATTGGAAACACTGGGGCAGGATAGCCGCTTGTTGTTTCCAATGGTGAATGGGCAGCGCGCTGACTGGCAACACGCTATACAAACGGTAGCCGATAAAATCCGTGATGTACTGGCAACAGATGGGCCCGATGCTATTGCTATTTACGGTTCGGGACAGTTACTCACTGAAGATTATTACGTAGCCAACAAGCTGATGAAAGGCTTTATTGGCAGTGCAAACATAGATACTAATTCCCGCCTGTGTATGTCGTCAGCAGTGGTTGCCTACAAACGGGCCTTTGGTGAAGACATAGTGCCGTGCGACTACGACGATCTGGAAAACACCGATTTGTTGGTGCTGGTTGGCAGCAATGCCGCCTGGACACACCCGGTGTTATTCCAGCGTATAGAGCGCGCCAAATTGCATAATCCAGCAATGAAAGTGGTGGTGGTTGACCCGCGCCAAACCGATTCCTGTTCGCTGGCCGATTTACATCTGCCACTGGCGCCAGGCACTGATTCCGTGCTGTATTGTGGTCTGCTGAATTACCTGTCACAACACGATGGACTGGATAAGGCGTATATTGAACAGTCGGTATCCGGTTTGGACGATACAATGGCTATTGCCCGCGAATGGGATAGCGCAAGGGTAGCAGAGGTGTGTAAATTACCGCTGGCTACTATAGAAACGTTTTTCCGCTGGTTTACGCAACTTCCACGTGTGATCAGCTTTTTCTCAATGGGCATCAACCAGTCTACCACTGGCGTAGACAAGGGGAATGCCATTATTAACTGTCATCTTGCCAGTGGTAAAATTGCCAAACCCGGCTGCGGACCATTCTCGATTACCGGTCAGCCCAATGCGATGGGGGGACGGGAAGTTGGCGGCCTCTCAACGATGCTGGCTGCGCATATGGACATTGATAACCCTGAGCATCAGCGCATTGTGCGGGATTTCTGGCAAGCGCCCAATCTGGTTACCAAAAACGGCCTGAAAGCGGTGGATTCCTTTCAGGCGGCAGCCGATGGCAACATTAAAGTGTTATGGATCATGGCGACCAATCCGGTTGCCAGTATGCCAAACCGTGAATTAATTGAAGCAGCGCTTTCGCGATGTGAAATGGTGATTGTGTCTGATACCGCAGCCCAAACCGATACGCTTAAGTTTGCTGATGTGGTGTTTCCGGCCACCGGCTGGTCGGAAAAGAATGGCACGGTAACGAATTCAGAACGCCGGATTTCACGTCAGCGCGGCTTAGTCCCACCCAGTGGAGAAGCCAAACACGACTGGCAAATCATCAGTGAAGTGGCCTGTGCACTGGGCTTCGGTAAGGCGTTTAACTATCAGCATCCGGTTGAGATTTTCCGTGAACATTGTGCGTTAACCGGCACTGAAAACACGGGGCGTCGGGCACTGGATCTATCGCCCCTAAAAGATATAACAGAACAACAGTACGACCTGATGCGCCCACAGCAATGGCCTTTTAGTGACGTACATCGCGCCGGCGCAAGCCGCCTGTTTTCAGATGGCACTTATTATACGCCAGACGGCAAAGCACGGATGATTGCGGTGAGCCCTGCGTTGCCCGCGCAAGCAACCTCAGTCGCTTATCCTTATGCGCTCAATACTGGCAGAGTACGCGATCAATGGCATACCATGACCCGCACTGGCAACACTGCAAGGTTGCTAAAACACATGGATCGCCCCTGGTTGAGTGTGAACAGTGAAGATGCCAGAGCGCTAGGAGTAGGCGATGGTGACCTGCTGCAATTAAATGCAGAATGCGCAAAAGATACGAGCGTTATTTTACCGGTTAAAGTTGATGACAAGCAGCGAAAGGGCGACATGTTTGCGCCGTTTCACTGGTCAGCCACCTGGGGATCTCACTGCAAAGTAGGCGCTTTATTAAACGGTGCAAACGATCCTTTGTCTGGCCAGCCTGAGTTGAAACACGGCGCGGTGAGTGCACAAAAAGCGCAGATGGGCTCATACGGTCTGGTGTATGGCGGCGCTGATTATGTTGGTCCGATCCGCAATGCATTTACCTACTGGTTAGCTTGCCCGACTGAGGTAGCGCACAGTGCCACGGTTGCAGATATAAAAGCGCCTCAGGAACTGGTGGCAATGCTTTACAAGCTGTTGCCGCAGGATACCCAATGGGCGACTCGACAAACACCTGATGCAGTAAGCGTAATTGCTACGCGCAACGATGCGTTGGTGCTGGCAGTGATGCTCAGCGCCACTGCACTGAATGTGCCTCTGGACTGGTTAGATAGCCTGTTAGTGGCAGACACACTGACGTCTGAACAGCTAAGTGCTTTACTCAATCAGCAACCCGACGATGCATTTTTGCTGGGTAAACTGGTTTGTAGCTGTTTTGGTGTGCGTGAAAATACCATCAAGCAAGCCGTTCAGAATGGTTGTAACAGCGTGGAAGCACTGGGCAAAACACTCAAGTGCGGCACAAATTGTGGTTCGTGTAAAAGCGAGCTGGCTTCCTTGCTATCGAGCGAGGCATCAACGTTAACTGACACGGAATCTACCCCTTATGAGCGTATTATTTAATCCTGTAACCGCGCCGCTTATTGAAGGGGCGTTACGCATCCAAACCAGGCTGCGCAGTTTTACGCAGCGTGGCTTACTCGGTGGGCTCAATAGCGGGTTTACCGCGGATCGACATGGCGAAGCCAAAACCGGCGAAGTCTTTATTGTTGGGGCCGGACCGGGCGACGCTGAATTACTCACCGTAAAAGCATACCGTTTGCTGCAAACCGCCGATATCGTGTTGTTTGACTGGCTGGTGGATCAATCCGTGTTGGATTGTATTCCGCGTCACATTGAAAAAGTCTTTGTGGGTAAACGCTGTGGTAAACACAGTGTGCCTCAACATGAAATTTGTGCGCGGATGGTTGAGCTTGGGCTTGCAGGAAAGCGGGTAGTGCGCTTGAAGGGCGGCGATCCTGCCGTGTTTGCGCGTACCTGTGAGGAAACCGATGCACTGACCAAAGCAAATATTCCGTTTGCGATTGTCCCTGGAATAACGGCCGCTTCCGGTGCTTCGGCCTACACGGGCATTCCCCTTACCGATCGCAGTGTGGCTCAATCGGTTAGATTAATGACGGCGCAGTTTCAGAATCCTGAGAAAGAAGCCGACTGGGCGTCGATTGCGCGCAATGCTGAACGTGAAACCACGGTAATTTATATGGGTTTTTCGCGCCTTGCCTTGTTGTGTCAGCGGCTTCAGGAAAATGGCGTAGATGCCAATATGCCAGTTGCGGTGATCGAGAACGCGTGTTGTAATCAGCAGCAGGTCATCGCTGCGACTATTAGCGATATAGTTCAACATGTTGCGCAAGCAAATATGACAGGTCCTGCACTGGTAGTAATTGGACATGTTGTAAATGCCCGCCAATCTGTCTCTTTAGAGCTGCTTAATCAATCCTATGAGAAGCTTGCCATTTAGTGAATATATTAAAGCCCTTGGCAAAGGGCAAAAGGGTGCGCGTCATCTGACGTTTGATGAGGCCTATGATGCCATGGGCCGCGTACTCGACAACAGTATTGCGCCTGAACAAGCGGGCGCATTTTTAATGCTACTGCGTATGCAGGAAGAATCCGTCGAAGAATTACTCGCCTTTATTCGCGCTTGTCGCGAACGTGTTCCGTCAGAGCTGACGGCATTAAACGCACAACTTGATATAGGCTGTTATGCAGGTAAACGCCGGCAATTGCCCTGGTACCTGTTCAGTGTGGCGTTGTTGGCATCGAGTGGTGTTAAGGTTTGTCTGCATGGCGCATCTGAACCGGGGTCACAGCGTTTTTATGCCAGCCATGCGTTACCGGATTTAGGCTTACCCTTGGCTGAGTCAATCGAACAGGCCAAACATCATCAGGCTGCCTGTAATGTCAGTTATCTTGATCTCGGTATTGCGCTACCTGAATTGGACCGTTTAATTAAACTACGGGAACTGTTTGGTTTGCGTTCCTGCGCTAATACGCTGGCCCGTTTACTTAATCCCAGTCATGCTCCCTTTGCCGTGCAGGGGGTTTACCATGTTCACCTTGATGAACGTCATGCACTGGTGAATGAACAATTCAAGCAGTCATCGCTGGTGTTTCGCGGCGATGGTGGCGACCCGGAAGTGAATACCGAGCGCGAAACCGATCTGTACTTTACCCAGGCAGGGCAAACCCAAAAAGTGGTGTATCCGGCTTCACCAGGGTGGGCTATGAAAGAGCGGGATATCAGCACACAAACCATGCTGTCGGTGTGGCGCGGCGAGCAATCGCACCACTACGCTGAAGAGGCGGTTATCGCCAGTCTGAGTGCTTATCTTATGCTGTTGCACAACCTCACTCATGACGCAGCCAAAAGCCAGGCTGTGGCCATGTGGGAAAACAGGGAAAAAGCCCAACTGCCTTTTGGGCCTGTTTGACTAAGCAAATACTCACCGTTACAGGGCCGCATTCAGCGGCTTTGTTTTATCTGTGTAAAATGTCCAGGTACTTTCGTTTTTTCTGTATTTTTCCGGTCTGTTCAGCGACGAAAAGTTAGTTTTTCCTGCATTCGTCGTTGTTTTTATCGGGTTGAACGTGCGATTGCGGTGCAATCTGTCGCCCTATGATGATCCAGAATGCACATCTATGCGATCATTGATTGCACAGCTTTTGTACAAAACGCACCGGGATGATTCAAATTTTTCGAAATTTTAATGTTTATTAAATGTTAAGTTCATGATTTTTATTGATTTATACATTTTGGCATCAAATATGTATTAGTAATGTCAGCGAATGCTAGCACGCTAACGCACACAATTTATTTCGTTCCTGCTATACAGCAGCAGGAAACAGGCAACGAAGCCCGCCAGTAATGATTGTTCATTACTGGTGGGCTTTTTTTTTGGTTTAAGGAACGCACATGTTACACATACAAATAAAAACCAGACTTAAACGCATTACTTCTTCACTGGTGATTGCTGCGTCAGTAATGGCTTCTTCTGTGTCTGGTGTGGTAAATGCCGAAGATATTGGCTGGCCAGAGAAAGAAGAGCTGAAATTTGGTTTTATAAAACTAACCGATATGGCTCCACTTGCGATTGCCTATGAAAAAGGCTATTTCGAAGACGAAGGGTTGTATGTCACGCTGGAAGCACAGGCAAACTGGAAAGTGTTGCTTGACCGCGTAATCGACGGCCAGTTAGATGGTGCGCACATGCTGGCGGGTCAACCGTTGGGCGCAACTATTGGTTTTGGTACCCAGTCTCATATCATCACTGCTTTCAGTATGGATCTTAACGGTAACGGCATTACTGTTTCCAACGAGATTTGGGCTGAAATGGAAAAACACATCCCACAAAAGGATGGTAAACCAGTTCACCCTATTAAAGCTGATTATTTAAAGCCCGTGGTAGACAGCTACCGCAGCGCTGGCAAGCCATTCAAAATGGGAATGGTATTCCCGGTATCTACACATAACTATGAACTGCGTTATTGGTTAGCGGCTGGCGGGATTCACCCTGGTTATTATGCGCCACACAAAGGGGATACCTCGGGTCAAATTGACGCTCAGGCTCTGCTGTCAGTTACCCCACCACCGCAAATGCCAGCCACTATGGAAGCAGGCACCATTTACGGTTATTGCGTAGGTGAGCCATGGAACCAGCAGGCCGTATTCAAAGGTATTGGTGTACCGGTTATTACTGACTATGAGATTTGGAAAAACAACCCGGAAAAAGTATTTGGTGTAAGTAAAGCCTGGGCTGATGCTAACCCGAATACCCATATTCGCGTGGTGAAAGCCATGATCCGTGCTGCTATGTGGCTGGATGCGAACAACAACGCAAACCGTGCTGAAGCGGTAAAAATCCTGGCTAAAAGCAGCTATGTAGGTGCTGACGAAGACGTTATTGCAAACAGCATGACAGGAACGTTTGAATACGAAAAAGGCGACAAGCGCGAAGTGCCTGATTTCAACGTATTCTTCCGTCATAACGCGACTTACCCCTACTACAGTGATGCTATCTGGTACCTCACGCAAATGCGTCGTTGGGGCCAAATCTCTGATGCCAAATCTGACGACTGGTACAAAGAAACGGCAAAACAGGTATACCGTCCGGATATCTATGCACAAGCTGCTAAGGCATTGATTGCTGAAGGTAAAGCGTCACCGGCTGATTTCCCTGAATTTGCAACCGAATCTGGCTTCAAGCCGCCGCAAACGGAATTTATCGATAACGTAACGTTTGATGGTACTAAGCCGAATGCATACCTGGAACAGTTCAGCATTGGTCTGAAAGGCGACACGGTTCTATAACCGTGTCGATTAAAAGGGGGTTACTTTGATGAGTAAATCAGCAAGCGTTGTGAGTCAAATCGGCCAAATCCGAAACAAAAATATACTCGGGAGTATTATGTCTACCATACCGAAACTGTTGATGCCGGTGGTTGGATTGCTACTGTTCCTGGCCTTGTGGAATGGCGTTGCTAAGACTATCGATACTTCTCTGGGCCAGTTTCCTGGTCCTGCGCAGGTATGGGAGCAGTCTTTAACGCTCATCAATGAACACATTGCGCAGCGTGATAAAGCCAGTGACTTCTATGCTCGTCAGGAAGAACGCAATGCCGAGCGCCTGGCGAAAGATCCAAGCTTTGAACCGAAAATTCGTCCATTTACAGGCGCCCCCACGTTTTTTGACCAGATATGGACGAGTTTGTACACCGTTATGGTTGGATTCGTTATTGCCAGTATTGTGGCGGTGCCAGTGGGTATTTTGTGTGGATTGAGCCGTTCTGCCTATTCAGCAATGAACCCCCTTATTCAAATTTTTAAGCCGGTTTCTCCCTTGGCCTGGCTGCCATTGGTAACAATGGTAGTCAGTGCTGTTTACGTAAGTGAAGATCCGATGTTTTCCAAGTCATTTATTACGTCGGCGTTTACTGTGTCTCTGTGTTGCCTGTGGCCCACGCTAATCAACACGGCAGTGGGTGTATCAAACATTGATTCTGACTTGGTAAACGTAAGTAAAGTACTTCGCCTTAAACCGCTTAGTCATGTACAAAAAATTGTGTTGCCTGCGTCTATTCCCATGATATTCACCGGTTTACGCCTCTCTCTGGGCATAGGCTGGATGGTATTGATTGCGGCAGAGATGCTGGCGCAGAACCCCGGACTTGGAAAATTTGTGTGGGATGAATTTCAAAATGGTAGTTCCGAATCACTGGCCAGAATCATGGTCGCGGTTATCACGATCGGAATTATCGGTTTCCTGCTTGACCGTCTGATGTTATCCGTTCAGCGCCTGGTCAGTTGGGATAAAAATGCGGTGCTTCGTTAAGCCGCGCCTGGTATTGAGAGGATATATCCATGCAATCTAAACATTTGGAACTGAGTCAGGTAGGTATTGATTTTCCTACCCCTAAAGGCCCGTTTACTGCATTAACTGACGTTAACCTGAAGATTGCCAAAGGGGAATTCATTTCTCTTATCGGACACTCAGGGTGCGGCAAGTCAACGGTGCTGAATATTGTGGCTGGCTTACATACGGCAACCACGGGTGGCGTCATTCTCGACGGTTCAGAAGTTCGCGAACCCGGCCCTGAGCGCGCAGTCGTGTTTCAAAACCACTCGCTGCTGCCTTGGTTATCGGTTTATAAAAACGTTGAACTGGCGGTTAAGCAAACCCAGAAGAATAAGTCCAAAAAGGAAATTCGCGAATGGGTAATGCACAACCTTGAACTGGTGCATATGACCCATGCGCTCGAGAAGTTACCGTCGGAAATTTCTGGTGGGATGAAGCAGCGAGTGGGGATCGCCCGCGCGCTGGCCATGGAACCCAAGGTGTTGCTAATGGATGAGCCGTTTGGTGCACTTGATGCGCTTACCCGAGCACATTTGCAGGATTCTCTGATGGAGATCCACGCTGAACTTGGCAACACGGTGATCATGATCACCCACGATGTGGACGAAGCGGTTTTGCTGTCGGATCGCATTGTGATGATGACCAATGGCCCGTCGGCCACCATCGGCGAAGTGCTTGATGTGAAACTGGCGCGGCCACGCGATCGTCTGGCACTGGCAGACAACCCGGAATACAACCATTACCGACATGAGGTACTGACCTTCCTTTACGAAAAGCAAAAGAAGGTGGAAACGGTATCCAGCCGTCAGTCGGCGAAGAAAAGCAGCGATTCGAAAAAATCTAACGCGGCTTAACGAATTTTAATAAAAACATAGAGTTAGCTCGGTCCTTCGGGGCCGGGTCAGGCAATCTCAATCTGAATTTAGGAAAACACTATGAACACGACTACTTTTTCAACCAAACGTGCAGTACTTTCTTTACTCGTTGCCGCAGCAGTGGCACCAGCGGCATCAGCCGAGGGCTGGTACGAAGCCTTATCTGCTTCCAAAGCGTCTGCAGATTTTAACCTGCGTTACGAAGGGGTATCGCAGGATAACGTGGAAGATGCCAGTGCACTGACGCTGCGCACTTTACTGAGCTATGAGTCGGGCAGCTACAAAGGGTTTTCATTTAAAGCTGATCTGGAAGATGTGCGTATTGTAATGGGGCAGGGTGATTACACTGTAGGGCCAGCTGGATACAACACAGGCAAATATGCCGTTATTGCTGATCCGGAAACCACTGAGCTGAACCAGGGCTATGTGCAATATCAGGGCGATGGTGTAACAGTAAAAGCCGGTCGTCAAATCATTGCTCTGGATGGCCACCGTTTTGTTGGTCACGTAGGCTGGCGTCAGGACTGGCAAACATTTGATGCCATTTCTGTGAACTATCAGGCCAATGAAAAACTGACAGCATTTTACGCTTACCTGACCCAGCGCAACCGTATTTTTGCTGAAGCGGCTGATCTGGATTCAAGCGATCATTTACTGAATGTGAGCTACAAAACGGGTGCAGGCAAACTCACTGCCTATGCCTATTTACTGGAAGTGGATAACGACACTGAGAACAGCCTGGATACGTATGGCGTGAGTTACAGTGGTGCTTATCAGGCAGATTCAGTTAAATGGTTATACAGCGCTGAATTCGCCCAGCAATCAAGTGAAACTGCCACTACGGATTTTTCTGCAAGCTACTTGCTGCTGGAAGGCGGCGCGACCGTTTCTGGTATTACTGCAAAACTGGGTTATGAGTTGCTGGGTTCTGACGATGGCGCGTATGGCTTCTCTACGCCACTTGCCACGTTGCACAAGTTCAATGGTTGGTCTGATCAATGGCTGGCAACACCCAATCAGGGCTTACAGGATATCTACGCCAGTGTAGCTTCAAACTTTGCAGGCGGTAACTGGTTGTTTGTATACCACAACTTTGATGCTGATGAAGCCAGTGCGACAGTGGATGATTTAGGCAGTGAAATTAACGTTCAATACACCACCAAAGTGGCTGAGAAGTTCACTTTGGGTGTGAAATACGCAAACTACTCAGCGGGTGACATTAAAGCAGATGCTGATAAACTGTGGGTGTGGGTAGGTACTAAATTCTAATGTAGGCTTTATCATGTGCGCTGTATCCGGTATTCAGGACACGTCTTCATTGCAGTACAGACAGCTGGGCTTTATTCTGGCTGGTGGGTTGTCGTCCCGTATGGGGCAAGATAAAGCCACCGTTAGTGTAAACGGGCAAGCCATGCTCGACACTGCCCGGCAATTGCTGGATACAGCGCCCCTCCATCACCATTACGTGCTGGGTGGGCCTTTTAGTACCTTTGCGGAACGCACTCCTCTGCATGGCCCGGGCCGGGCAATAGCTGATGTGCTGCTGCAATTAATCGGGCAGTGCTCCGGTACTGCCATTTTTTTA
Organism: Aestuariibacter sp. GS-14; assembly: GCF_006494365.1. Classification (GTDB taxonomy): domain Bacteria; phylum Pseudomonadota; class Gammaproteobacteria; order Enterobacterales; family Alteromonadaceae; genus Alteromonas; species Alteromonas mangrovi. The sequence continues at coordinate 78,692 of NZ_VHIP01000013.1, read as the reverse complement.
CCGGTTGATATGCCGTGTCTGTCAACAGACAGCATTAACATCCTGTTGGAAACTACCTCTAGCGCAAAGCGCGCCTGCTATTTTGCCGACAGCTTTCTACCGGTCGCCATACCTATAACGCCCCGTTACGAGAGAGCACTCTCTGAACTGATTAAAGCCAAGCCCTGCGTCTCTATTCGCGCGGTGTTAGCAATGTGTGATGCTCAGTCGCTGCTTTTTACAGGTAACAGCAAAGAACTTGTTAACGTTAATACACGCGTCATTGCCAACAGTCTTTCGGCTTAGCTATTTAGTTTTACCTGCGGATTTAAACGCTTCAGCATATGGCTGTGGTAGTTTATTTATCCATTCCTGCAAAGGTGCAGGTTCATTTTCGAGACAAAGATACTGCTGAGAAAGCAATAACACGTGAACAATATCAGTATCGCCTGTTACTGGCCCTGTCTGAACCTTCAGTAGTTCTTCGTGTAAATTGTCCGGGTAACACCACAGCGTTAATAAAAAGGCACTGATCAACATGGCAGGTTGCGGATGGGTATTACAAAACTCTTCATAGGCATGTTGGTCAGATTCTGACAGCGCCGCCATAATGAGTCGGCCTATACCACTGAGTACAGCGCAAATGAACACCCGTTCACTTAACAGTGGATTATTGCTAAGTCTAGTCATAACACTTCGCGAAAGTTGAGCGTATTGTTCGGTGTAATGGCACACCTCCTGATGGGCTTTTGGCGACAGCAGATGCTCCGTTGCTTTTTCTACAGCAAAGCTCATGATCATGGCCTGCAGAAGCTGGGTCCCAATGCGGGCGATGGCTTCTTCAAGTGAATCTGTTGCGCGGTGATAACCCAAATACGCTGAATTGGCCATCTGCAGTAAACGCGCAGCGACAAGCGGCTCCTGCCTGACAATGGCTGCCAGGTGAGGCAAGTCAGTACTATTGTCGGCCAGAGCAGTGCGCAGTTGGGTTACAACATTGGGTAACACGGGAATATCCGATAACTGGCATATTAAGCGGCGTTCTTGCTCGGATAGCGCCAATGTTTTCAGTATGGCTACATGATTCAAAAACTCAATTAATTGATCATCGGTAAACGGCTTAGCAAGTAACGTATGGGCAACCTTATTGCAGGTAACAATAGCGTCGTCGCTTATATCGCCGGAAATTAACACCCTTATCGCTAAAGGGAATGCGTCTGCGATGTCTTTTAAAATCTCCGCACCGGTAACCATTGGCATGCGGTAATCGCAAAATACGATATCCGGTGGCGGCGAGTGACCAATCTGTTTTCGCCAGTCTTGTGGTGTATCAACCAACGACACATGCCAATCGGCGAAGAGGCGTTTTGCAGTTCGCCTGATTGCTTTTAGCATGAGTTCGTCGTCATCTATGAATACTGCGTAATTTTCATTCATCACGTTTGCTCTGTCAGTTGCCCTTTATTTCCAATAGCATCCTGCCAATTTAATTTATTGCTTTAGATAACGCCCGTCCATTCATTTTGTTATAAAAATATATACCAGTTTGTTTTGCAAGTTTAGCGACATTGACCTATATAAATCAATGTAAACCATTAAATGCAAGTTCACAATGTGTCATTGGTGACTTTTGTGACACTAGTGGGGTCCGTATTATGCAGGTAACAGTCACGCGAATAGGCGTAAATGAAACACAGCGATTTGCTGATGAATTGCGCAGCAGCAATATTTACGATGCTGATTTAAATATAGCCTTTGGTGACGTTGATGCAATTTCTTCTTTAGCGTCAATAGCAAAAGGCAAAGCTAACTGGCTTGCGTCTACCAGTTGTTTGGGTGCCATGAGTAATCTGGGTACCGACATGGGAGAAAGTTATGTCCATGTGATGACCATATCTGAAACTCAGGGAGTGATTGGCGTAGCGTCATGCGATATGGGCAAGGGGAATGTGTCTGAATTGGCGGAATCCACGGTTGTGTCTGCCATGCAGAAAGCCAACCGGCTCGGACAAATGCCTAGCCTGGTATGGATTATACAGGCGCCCGGTCAGGAAGAAGCGGTATTAAGTGGTGTGCAGGCCGTATTGGGCAACGCAGTACCGGTGTTTGGTGGCTCCAGTGCCGACAACGCCATTGAGGGAAAATGGCTGCAGTTTGATGGAACACAGCTATTCAGTAACGGTTTGATTATTGCTGTGATGTACACCGAGGAACCCATTTCCTGTTACTTCAGCTCGGGGTATACGGCCACCTCAACAGAAGCAACGGTAACGGCTGTAGAAGGCCGGGTTTTATATACTCTCGATGGCAAACCGGCTGGCGATGTCTACAACCAGTGGCTTCAACGGTTTGGGCAGCCCGCGCTCAAACCGGGCAGCATTTTATCTGACAGCACGTATTTTCCGCTTGGTCGCAATCGTGGCACCCGGTCTGATCCTATTTCGTTGCTCAGTCACCCTTCCAGACTTAACGACGATAACAGTCTGGAATTGTTTGCTACGCTTAAAGAGGGTGAAGTATTAACGCTGATGCATGGCGAGCGTCACAATTTAATTTCGCGGGCGGCGGAAGTGGCGGAAGTGGCAATGCGAACCCATGAGCTCAATTACGAAACTCAGCCCAAGGCGCTGTTGCTGGTATTTTGCGGAGGTTGCATGCTGGCAGTAAAAGATCAACTGGCCGATATTCAACGGTCTATACTAAATAAAGCGCAAGGCCTGCCGTTTGTGGTGGCATTTACCTTTGGTGAGCAAGGCTGTTTTCCGGATGGTAAGAGCAGGCATGGTAACCTGATGATTTCGGCAACGGTGTTTGGATGAATACACGTGACAGATATTGAAAAGCTCCACGAAACAATCCAGCAGCTCAGTTATGAAAATGCTCAGCTAAGCCGATTTAAGAAAATTAACCGTCTCATGCTGGAAGGTCTGGATGCCATACTTTGTTCCGAAAACCACGACGAAGTATTTGCCAGGCTTTTTGATGTGATCAGCGATATATTACCCTGTGATCAAATCCTGATCGCGCACCTCGATGCTGCTCAGAATACCGTAGTACCTGTGTGCAGAAGCCATAAGCGTGGAAACTCTGTACCACTGCGATACCCTGATTTACAGCATTTTTTTGAACGAACCGTGAATCTGTCGAATGTAAAGCTGGTCCCTGAGTGGCGCGCTAGTATGGGGCAGTGGTTGCCTGAGGCTCAGTCTGTTCTGATTCATCCAATCAACACTGCACAGGCGGCGTATATCTGGCTTATTTCTGAAAGCGGAATTGGCGCTTTTTCCAAGCAATACGAAGAAGTGTTTGTATCCTTTAGTGCATTTGTTGCCAATACCTTATCGCAATTTGAGAAGCGTAGCCTAATTACCGAAAAAGAAGCCTTGTTAGAAGAGCGCGCGCGCATTGAAAGCAGCATGGTGCACCAAGAGAAAATGGCCGCGTTAGGTCAGCTGGCTGCCGGGGTTGCCCATGAATTGAATAATCCGCTGGGATTTATCAATAGCAACCTATCGAGTTTACGCGACTATGTTGCCCGCATTGAGCAGTTTGCCAGACAAGCCAGCAAGGCAAATAGCGAACTTGAATCCACATTTACTGCACTGGATATGGATTACATTTTAACTGATACCGTTGATTTGGTTGATGAGTCGCTGGACGGGATGAAACGGGCAACCGACATTATTCAAAACCTGAAGGCGTTCTCACATCCCGATGAGAAAACCATTAAGCCGCTCGATTTTCTGGCTGTTGTCCGCCAGGCACTCACTATTATTCGCACCCAGGCTAAAAACATTGTGGATATTTATTTTGATACGTCACTGGAAAACGCAACGGTGAGTGCCAACGCAAATCAGCTTGCGCAGGTGATTATTAATATTGTGACTAATGCTATTCAGGCGGTTAATCCGGGTACTGGGCAGATCAATATTGACGTGATAGCCGATGTATCCCACATTGAATGCAGAATTAAAGACAATGGTCCCGGCATTGATAAGCGGGTTCAGGCCAGCATATTTGATCCGTTTTTTACCACTAAAGCGGTAGGACTGGGTACCGGGCTGGGATTATCTATATCTAAGGCTATTATTGAACAAAGTAACGGTGAATTGAAACTGGAGTCGACAGGACCATCTGGTACGTGTTTTTTAATTCGGCTTCCATTACTTAAGTAACCTGGCAAAGCATTTATCGCAGCCAGGCTTTATCGTGTTCAGGCAGTGAAGAATACAACACAGGATCGTTAAAAACCCAAGGACATTACAGAACATATATTTCTGTAGCAGGCTCATCAGAGCGGAGGAATTCATGGCAGAAGTGGCTCCATCAGACGTTTATCAGTCAACATTTGAACAATGTGGTATCGGGCTGGCACATGTCAGCCCCACTGGCGATTTTATCAGGGTAAATAAAGCGTTAAGTGATTTCCTGGGATATACCCCTGAAGAATTGATCAAACTGGACTTTCAGCACATCACACATCCTGATTTTTTGGATAACGATTTACAGCATGTAAGTGAACTCATCGACGGCTTTTATGATTCCTACCAAATGGACAAAATGTATGTTCACCGCGACGGGCATACCATTTGGGGAAAACTCACCGTTACCTTGGTAAGGAATGAACGAGGTGAACCACAGTATTTTATCTCCGTGGTGGAAGATATTGATGAGAAAAAGCGCTTTGAGGCTCGGTATCAGCAGTCACAGGAAACGTTTCGTTTAATCGTTAGTGCCCTCTCTGATCGCATGGTTGTGTGGGTGGCTACGCCCGACTTAAGGCACCTGATCTACCTGAATGAAGGATATACCCATATATGGGGGCGGGCAGGGAAGGAAATGTTTGACGACCCTACCAGTTTTATTCGGCATATTCACGTTGCCGACCGTCACCGCATACAACAACAATACCAAAAAGGCCTGAACGAGCCGTGGGTACACGAATACCGGATCATGCGCGACGATGGCACAATGAGATACATTCGGGAGCGCGGGCAGTTGATCCGTGACCTGACTGGAAATATCACCAGTGTGGTGGTTACCGCAGACGATATCAGCAAAGACAAACAGCTTAACGAGGCGCTAAAGTCTGCTAATCATAAACTCAACGTGTTATCGCGTACCGATGGATTAACCGGCATAGATAATCGCCGCGAGTGTTTGCGTAGGCTTGAGGAAGAGCACAATCGATTATCCCGCATTTCAGACAGAACTACTTCGACTCTGGCGTTCATTGATTTGGATGATTTTAAGGGGATCAACGACACCTACGGTCATAACGTCGGAGATCTGGCTCTGAAGGCATTGTCTGAGCGTCTTACCAGTACCATGCGCGAAAACGATATAGTGGGGCGTTATGGGGGCGATGAATTTTTGTTGTTATTGCGCGACACAACTAAAGAGGATGCCGAAACGGTATTACATCGGGTGTTCGCCGAACCTGTTCAGGTTCAGAATGAAGAGTGTGAATTAATCAGTATTCACTGCTCTGTGGGAGTTTCCCAATGGCAGCCTCAGTTTGAAGATATTCAGGGCTGGATAGAGCAAGCCGATCAGGGGATGTACGAAGTAAAAGCGGTAAAGAAACCAACGGTTTGTGAGTAATATGAACAGTACGCCCACCTGTGTGACAGCCACCGGCGGGCGGTACAATAGGGTATTTAAGTTTTAGCGTTGCGCAGCCCATTGGGCTATTACTGCCCGCTCTTCATCAGTCATGTTGGTTTTGTTCAAAAATGGCATATCCCGGGTCACAGTGGTGCGGTTTACCAGCTGTGGTGCCTGACGGGTAATTTGTTCCCAATTATCAAACTTTACCCCCAGTGGCGCTACTCTGAATATGTCATCGGCGGGGGCGCTTGAGTGACACCCCTGGCAATGTGTTTCCACCAGTGCCATTACCTGTTTATCCAGTTCAGTGTCCGGTTGCAACGACGTACTGCTTATTGTAACTGAACTGGCTTCTGTATTTTGGTTAGCTGCTTTACCCGCATCAACCGCCCGGGGTTGTGACACCCAGAACGCAATCGCCAACATGGCGATTGCACCAGAGATCAGAATTGACGGCTTAACCTGCCCTAGGTGGCGTAGGTTAAAAAAGTGTCTAATCCAGGCTGCTACTGCCATCAGCGCTACCAGCACCAGCCAGTTTTGTGGATGCTGATAGGTCATTGGGTAGTGGTTGCTGATCATAATGAACAAGATCGGCAACGTCAGGTAATTGTTGTGAACAGAACGCAGTTTCGCGCCTGCTCCCCAAGCGGGGTCGATGGGCTGTTGATGAGCGACAGCATGCACCATTTTGCGTTGCGCTGGCATAATATTCAGCCACACGTTTGCCACCATGATGGTACCAATAAGTGCTCCCACATGAATATAGGCGCCGCGCCCACTAAACCAGTGCGTGGCCAGATAACTTACCACTACCAGCAGTATCACCAACGCAATAGCAAACACCCTGGGATAGTTAGCCAGTTTGGTGCGGCAGGCGATTTCGTATAGCACGGCACCAACGGCAATTAATGTAATACCGCGTATAATGGCTTGTGCTTCGCTCATGGCCATTACGCCGGGATCAATCAAATAGGCTGCTGCAGCGAAGTAATACACGATCACCAGCAGGGCAATACCACTTAACCAGGTAGAGTAGGCTTCCCATTTAAACCAGTGAAGTTTTTCCGGCATGGTTTGCGGGCCATAAGCGTATTTGGCAACTTCGTAAAAGCCACCGCCATGCACGGCCCATAAATCGCCTTTGATCCCTTGCTTTTTCTTCCATTCGGGCGGCGTATCCAGGTTGTTGTCGAGCCAGATAAAATAAAATGACGCACCTATCCAGGCTACCCCGGCAATCACATGGAACCAGCGAACAAATAAAGACAGCCAATCAAGCCATGGCATGCGTACACTCCTGTTGTTGATAAACGGGTTTTCCTGCCACCCAGGTGGCCACTGTGGCGCGATCGTCTCCCAGCATGGTGAGTGCAAATAAGGCATCCTCTGCCTGAGTAGGATCGCTCACGCGCAGTGCAGTAAGGGTATCGAATCGCGGGTTTAGTACCACAAAGTCGGCATCGCTGCCGGTGTTAAAGTTACCTATTTTATCGCTCAGGCCCAGGCTCACCGCCGCGCCCTGAGTGAGTTTGTATAAGCCTTCCAGAGCCGACAATTTGTATTGTTGCAACTGACAAATTTTGTAGGCTTCGCCAAGGGTTTTCAGCATATTAAAGCTGGTGCCGCCGCCTACATCGGTAGCCAGTGTAACCGGCACGTTATACTGATTTGCTTTGGCCATATCAAACAACCCACTGCCAAGAAATAGATTGGATGTAGGGCAAAAAGCGGCAATCGCGCCTTGCGCACCCATGCGCTGCCATTCACTGTCAGACAAGTGAATACAGTGGCCGTATACCGCGCGCTGGCGCACCATGTGGTATTTCTCGTATACCGCCAGATAGTCTTCACAATCGGGATACAGGGTCTTCACCCAGGCAATTTCATCGTGATTTTCCGACAAGTGAGTTTGAATAAACACATCTTTGTACTGCTGTGCCAGCTCTCCCAGCGCTGCCATTTGTTCGGGCGAGCTGGTGGGGGCAAAGCGCGGAGTAAGCGCATAATAATTGCGGCCTTTGCCGTGCCAGTCATTAATCAACGCGGCACTGTCAGCCTGTGCCGATGCGGCGGTATCCTGCAACCAGGGTGGGCAGTGCCTGTCCATGCAAACTTTTCCGGCGATGGTTAGCATATTGCGCTGGCTTGCGGCGTGAAATAACGCTTCCGCCGATGCCTTGTGCACACTGGTGTAGACCATACCCGTTGTTGTACCGTTCTTCAGGCATTCGGTTAAAAACACCTCTGCCATTTTAGTGGCGAAGTCGCAATCACTGAACTGGCGCTCAGCCGGAAAGGTGTAATTTTCCAGCCAGGTAAGTAATTGTTCACCATATTTGGCAATGATTTCGGTTTGCGGAAAGTGCAGGTGTGTATCAATAAAACCCGGCAATATCAAACAATCCCGGTAATCTGTTACCGGCACATCCGGATGTAATGCGCGTAAGGCATCATAGTGCCCGACACCCGCAATGTTGCCGCCCTCGATTAACAGCGCACCGTCGCGAAACTGTTCGATGTCAGCGTGATACTGTGTAGTGGCCACCGGAAAATGATGAACGGCGCCGCGAATGAGTTGCTTTTGAGACACTAGCTACCCCGGTAACTGCTAAAGCCAAAGGGCGAAATTAACAAGGGCACATGGTAGTGCTTGCCTGAAGACGTCATTGAAAAATGTATATCCACAAAGGGGTAGAAAGACGCGCCATGTGTATTGATGAGGTAGCGCTCACAATGAAAGCGCAGTTGATAGGTGCCGTCCTCAAAGGCAATGCGCGGCCATTCTTTACAGCGGCCATCGGCGTTGGTTTCAACGGTTACCTGTGCGCCATTGGGGCAGGTAAGCGTAACCGGTAAACCGGCAACCGGCTTACCGGATGTGGTGTCTAATACGTGGCTGGATAAGCTGATCATGATGGTTTCCTATTGGCAATCCTTTTGGTTATCCTGCTTGGTTCGATGGGGTAAGACCCTTGTCGATACGCAGTAATGTAATATTAATTTGTTGCGCGGCAGCGTTATCTAACTCGGTTTGGGTGTCGTTAGGTAATCTGGCTTTCAGTGCATTGAGCATCGTCTCTGCACTTAATCCCGTTGCACAAATAATAAAAATAAAGCCGTGTTTGTGTTTATAGGCGTGATTCAGTTCGTGCAACTGCTGCAGGGTTGCTTCGCTGGCTTGCTGCGTGCCTTGTTGTTCCGACGCGGCTGTTGCCTGGGTATTGGCATATTTTGCCCGCAAGCTGTTTACGTCGCCGATCATCGGATGGCCTTCAAACGCTTCCAGATAGTCGGCTTTTTCCATTGTTGCCCACAGTGTTTTGGCCGTGTCTTTCAGCGCATTTATACTGCTATAGGGGCGCTGCTCAGCCATTTTTTTACACCAGTTTGACGCGCTGCAGGTGGTTTCAAACCACTGGTAAGCGTCCTGCGCCGGCAATGAATTCAGTTGTTCAAGCGTCATACGTTTCCTGTTGTGCGTGGTGTGCTTGCGACAGTGTGTCGCGTTTGTGCAGGCGTTGAATAATTTGCGCACTTACCGATACCGCAACTTCAATGGGCAATTTGCCGGGTACTGACAGTTCGCCTATTGGAGTAATAAAGTCATCAAGTCTGGATTGCGCAACGCCTTTAGCCAGCAACCGTTGATGAAAGCGTCTGGCTTTGGTGTCGGAGCCTATCATGCCTACATAAGGCAAATCCTGTCGTTTCAGTGCTTTCTCAGCCAGTTCAAAGTCGAGCTGGTGATCGTGGGTCATGATAATTACCCAGCTATCAGTGGGAAGCAGGGCGATTTCACCCGCGGGGGTATCGTCCAGTGTAAACGTTGTGTTCGACGGTAGCATTTGCTTAGGGGTAAGGGCTTCGCGATTATCAATCCAACGAATTTGCACGGGTAACTGGGCCAGAATCGGTACCAGCGCCTGCGCCACATGGCCCGCCCCAAACAGAGCAATCACCTGTTGATGACTCACATGGGTTTCAATGAGTAGTTTTACCGCACCACCACAACATTGGCCAAGGGTGCTGGCAAGGGGAAATGAATGCAGAGTTTGCTGGTTTCTACGTTGCTGTGTGGCGTCTACCAGTGCTTTACGCGCTAACTCAATGGCTTTAAATTCAAGGTGTCCACCGCCGATGGTGTCATACTGACGGTCGGGGGTAACCACCATTTTAGTGCCCTGATCGCGAGGGGTTGAACCCGCTGTGGTGAGTACTGTGATCAGTGCATAAGGTTCGGCCGCACTTTCGCAGTGATTCACGGCTTCATACCAGCGCTGAATCTGCCAGTTTGGGATTGGCAGGAGGTATTCTGGCTTATGCATCCTGGTTCTCCGTGAGAGCTGTAATGGCCTCGAGCACACGCTCCGGTGTGGCGGGGACTGCAATATCGGGGTCCTGTTGGTAATCTGCCAGACTGGCTACCGCATCTTTAATGGCGCACCACACTGAGATCGCCAGCATAAAAGGGGGTTCACCCACTGCTTTGGAATGATAGATACTGTCTTCATTATTCGGGCGGTCAAACAGGGCCACGTTGAAGTGAGCAGGCGTATCGCCCACTGCGGGAATTTTATAGGTGGCCAGATTGTTACTGATGAGCTTGCCGTTGTTATCCCAGCGCAAGTCTTCAGTGGTCACCCAGCCCATACCCTGAATAAAGCCCCCCTCAATCTGGCCTCTGTCGATAGCTGGATTGAGGCTGGTACCTACGTCGTGGAGGATGTCTACTGCGTCTACCGTGTATTCGCCGGTCAGGGTGTCTACACTTACTTCAGATACCGCTGCACCGTTGGCGAAATAGAAGAACGGGCGGCCACTGCCTTTTTCTCTGTCGTAAAAAATTTTCGGCGTGCGGTAATAACCGGTTGCCGACAGCGAAATTCGCGCCATGTAAGCTTGCTGAATCACGTCGGCAAATGCAACAGCGTGTTCGCCTGCACTAACATAACCGTTGGCGAACGTCACCGCATCGGCTGAAACCTGATAGGTATCAGCAAATAACGCCGCCAATCGCGCCTTTAAGGTTAAGCAGGCATTTTGTGCGGCTTTACCATTTAAATCGGTACCACTGGAAGCGGCAGTGGGCGAGGTATTGGGCACTTTGTCGGTGCGTGTGGCGGTGACTTCAATATTGTCCAGTTCAACCCCAAATTCATGGGCTACGATCTGGCCAATTTTGGTATGTAAACCCTGACCCATTTCGGTGCCGCCGTGATTTACCTGAATACTCCCGTCGGTGTACAGGTGAATGAGCGCACCGGCTTGATTCAGGTGTTTGGCAGTAAACGAAATACCAAATTTTACCGGCGTGAGAGCCAGCCCTTTTTTGATAATGGGACTGTGGCGGTTAAATGCAATGACCTCTTCTCTGCGCTGCCAGTACTGACTGCTGTTTGCCAATTGTGAAATCAACTCAGGGAGAATGTTTTGTTCCAGCGTCATTCCATACGGGGTGGTAAGGCCCTTTGCTTCGCTGTAGAGGTTTTGCATACGCACGGTTAACGGATCTAACCCGGTGCGACGCGCGATTACATCCATCATTAATTCGGCCATGATCATGCCCTGGGGCCCGCCGAATCCGCGAAACGCGGTGTGCGATACCATGTGCGTCTTCAATCGGTTGCCAGTGATCGCCGTAGCACCCAATTGATAGGCATTGTCTACATGAAACATAGCGCGATCGACTATAGCGTCAGACAAATCTGGTGAATTTCCGCAGTTGCCATTTACGGTAATCTCTGCCCCCAGCATGTTACCTTCGCTATCAAAACCAATGTTATAGCTGTTTTCAAACGGATGACGCTTGCCGGTAACCTGCATATCCAGTGCACGCGGTAGCCGCATTTTTACAGCGCGGCGCTGACGCATTGCAAACACTGCCGCCAAACATGCCCATTGGGCAGCTTGTGACTCTTTACCGCCAAAACCGCCGCCCATTCGGCGCATGTCTACCGTGACTTTGTGTAGTTTTACCCCTAGTACTTCTGCAACCAGTTTTTGCACTTCACTGGGGTGCTGACTGGAGGTATAAATCATCACGCGATCTTCTTCTTCCGGCAACGCCAGGCTAACCTGACCCTCCAGATACAAATGCTCCTGTCCCCCAATACTGAGATGCCCTTGTGCAGTCACCGGCGCTTGTTCGAGCGCAGCACCTGCGTCGCCCTGACCAAACGCATGGGGCGGTCTAACTGTGCTGTTGACGGCCAAAGCCTGATCAACCGTCAGGATTGCGCTGGCTGGAGCGATGTCCATGGTGGCCAGTGTTGCTGCGTAGCGGGCCTGCTCTTCAGTACCGGCCAGTACCGCGAATACCGGTTGGCCATGGAATTTAATCTCGCCGTCCAGCAGAATCGGATCGCCTTCAAACACCGGTCCGATATCTGTGTGACCTGGAATGTCATCAATCGTAATGACATCAATCACACCAGGAGCGTGTTTAACCGCTGTTAAATCCAATGCCGATAATGTGCCGCTTGCTACCTGAGTAATACCTACGCAGGCATAGGCGATATTGGCTGGCACCGGAATATCATCGACATAGCGGGCATTACCCGCCACCTGACGCACCGCGCTTTCATGTTTTGAAGACTTCAGCAGGGGTGAGTCACTGGTTTGATGTTGTGGTTGGTCTATTAGTTTACGCATAATGTGGAACCCGTGTGGAAACTAGCAGGTCAGACTGGGTTTCAAACCAGAATCGTTGCCACAAATTACCCAACACCTGTTTGCGGTAGGATGCAGAGGCTCGTACGTCATCAATGGGGTTAAACGCCGCCATCAGAATGTGTTGACCACGTTTTCTAACGTGTTCGTCCTGCCAGGATTTACCCATTAACTGGATGGCAAGTTCATTACAACTTACCGGCGTGGCGGCAACACCACCAAAGCCGGATGCAATGGCGGTTATCACATCGTTTTCAATGGTGACGGCGAACACGGCGCACACGGCGGAAATATCGTCTTCGTGACGCTTGGAGACTTTATAAGCGCGCAAATGGGTATTGGGACTCAGACGCGGGAAATGGATTGCTTTGATCCATTCACCCTGAATTAACTGGGTTTGGCGATAACCGGTAAAAAACTCGCTGGCCGGAATTATTCGTGTAGTTGTGCCATTGTCAGCTTCAATACAGGCGTTCAACGCCAGCAGTACCGGTGGCATATCGCCAATGGGCGAGGCGTTGGCGACGTTTCCGCCCAGGGTAGCCTGGTTGCGAATGGGGAGCGAAGCGAAGCGTTCAATCAGTTCATGCAACGCTGGAAAATGCTCAACCAGCACCGCTTCAATGTAGCTAAGTGGGAGCGCCGCGCCCACTGAAATGGTATCGTCGGAAATGGTAATTTGCCTGCAATCCTGCATGCGCTGCGTACTAATAAGTACAGGTAACGTTTTTAACTGCTGCGTGGCTTCCAGCGCCAAATCTGTGCTGCCACCCACCAAACGGGCGGATGGGTTCGCTGCCAGTAATATCGCCATGGCTTGCCGCGAGTCAGGCAAATGAACCCGATTGGCAAATACATCAACGTGCTTGTGCCGGATTTCTTTTAATATTGCCAGCGTTTGCTGCTCAGCCGCATTGAATTGATCTGGCTGACGGTTTTCACACACTTCCGTGGTGGCATCGATAATGGGGCGATATCCCGTACAACGGCACAAATTGCCTGACAGTGCTTTGTTAACTGCCTCCCGGCTGGGTTGTATGTCAGTGTGATACAACGAGAACATTGACATCACAATGCCCGGCGTACAAAAACCGCACTGACTGCCGTGGTGATCCACCAAAGCCTGTTGCACCGGGTGTAATTGATTACCTTTTGCCAGATGCTCAACGGTGAGCACTTGTTTGCCGTGTAAATTCGCCACCAGGGTGATACAACTGTTCACTGAACGGTAGGCGATGGCGTTATCATTTGTGGTAATTTCACCAAGAACGATCGTGCATGCACCACAATCGCCCGCGGCACAGCCTTCTTTTGTGCCAGTTAACCTGTGTTGCTGGCGTAGATACTGCTGCACGGATATACCTGAGTCACATTCTTCCAGGCTAACCCTTTCATTATTAAGTAAAAATTCTATCATTGCTGGCTCCGGGCCACGGTGTGAGGATGCATTCCCCAGAAATTGTTGAATATTATAAGCATAATCCATTCAAAAAGTAGACCACTTGGTCAGATTTTTTGGGTGAATTACTGGTCAGACGCGTGCTGCAAGGTAATTTATATCGATAAACTTGTCTTAAATGTATGATACGATTCAGCGGTAACATAAAAGAGCGCCTGGCATTGGCTGGAACAGAATACAAATCAATGCAAAAATGATGACTACTTGGTCAGGATTTTGCTGGGTGTGAACCAGATTAATTAAAAAAAGTGGTATCGATGGTAAGCAAATCAAAAATGGAAGGCAGCATTGGGGCTAAGAATAAGCGAAATATTCTTAGTGCAGCTGAGAAAGCCTTTGCTACACACGGCTTTAAGGGAACATCGGTGCAACAGATTGCAGATGAAGCAGGGTTGCCCAAAACCAACATACTGTACTATTTCAAATCTAAACAAGGACTGTATGTTGCGCTGTTGCAGGACATTATGGCGTTGTGGAATTCGCGTTTCGACATGGTTACCAGTAAGGACGACCCCGCCATCTCGCTGGCTGATTACATTGCTGAGAAGATGACGATGTCGCGCACGCATCCGCTGGCCTCGAAAATTTTTGCAATGGAAGTATTAAATGGTGCGCCATACCTGACGAAGTTTTTCCGCAACGAGCACGTTGCCTGGATGAATGGCCGGGTAGCCATCATAGAAAGCTGGATTACTCAGGGCAAAATGCAGGCCGTGGATCCTAGTTATTTGTTGTTCCATATCTGGGCCTGTACCCAGCATTACGCCGACTTCTCTGCCCAAATCAGCAGTTTGCGGGGTAAAACCATGAAGCGGGCTGATTTTGATGATGCCACCAGAGAGCTGGTGCGTCTGGTACTTACCGGCTGTGGGCTGGCCGTGCCACAAAAATATCTGGAGACAGCAGAATGAGTGATTATCCACGCGATTTAGTAGGGTACGGTGCGAATCCCCCTCATCCTGCATGGCCAGGGAACGCGCGTATCGCCGTTCAATTTGTATTGAACTACGAGGAGGGCGGTGAAAACTGTGTGCTGCATGGCGATTCCCATTCGGAAATCTTTTTGTCGGAAATCATTGGCGCGCAACCTTATCCGGACCGCCACCTCAGCATGGAATCGATTTATGAATACGGCAGTCGTGCCGGGTTCTGGCGATTGCACAAATTGTTCACTGAAGCCAACATTCCGGTTACCGTATTTGCGGTGACGATGGCACTACAACGTCATCCTGAGGCATTAAAAGCCATGCTGGATGCCGACTGGGAAATTGCCAGTCATGCTATGCGCTGGATTCATTATCAGTCTATGCCACTGGAAGAAGAACGCGCCCAAATGGAAGCTTCCGTTGCATTGCACGAACAACTCACTGGCAAAAAGCCCGCGGGTTGGTATACCGGCAGAACCAGCCCCAATACACTGGCATTATTAGCCGAGCGCGATGACATTTTATATTGCGCGGATTCCTACGCGGATGATTTACCCTATTACGATAAACACTACAGTAAACCTTTGCTGATAGTGCCCTATACGCTGGATACCAATGATATGCGGTTTGGCACGCCACAGGGGTTTAACAGTGGGGATCAGTTTTTTACCTATCTTAAAGATGCTTTTGATGTGCTATACGAAGAAGGCGCCACGCAACCTAAAATGTTGTCGATTGGATTACACAATCGCATTGTAGGACGGCCAGCCCGGTTCGCTGCATTAAAGCGTTTTGTGGAATATGTGCAAGGTCACGACAACGTTTGGTTGTGTACCCGCGAGCAAATCGCGCGTCACTGGCAAACCCATTTTCCATTGTGATACCACAATAAAAAAAGGAATAAATACAACGGGGCAAAATGCCCCGTTGTTGTATGTTGGTTTATAAGCCTAATAAGTAACGCAATATGAATACAGCGGCTAACAAGTAAGTGATCAGGCTGATTTCCTTGTATTTACCAGCACCGAGTTTTACCCCTACATAGGTAATAAAACCCAGTGCGATCCCTTCACTAATACTAAACGTAAGCGGCATCGCCATCAGCGCCACTACGGCAGTGGCGGTAGCGCCCAGATCGTCAAACTCCAGATGACGAATGGATTCCATCATCAAAATGCCTACCATGACCAATGCGGGTGTAGTCGCCATCAATGGGATCACTTTCATTAATGGCGTTAAAAACAGCGCAAGCAGGAAGCAGATGGCTACCACAATGGCGGTCAGCCCGGTTCGGCCACCGGCAGACGCGCCAGCGGCAGATTCAACATAGCTGGTCACTGGTGAGGTACCCAATGCAGCACCAACCACACTGGCGGTGGCATCTGCGGTCATGGCGCTACCGATTTTAGGCAGCTTGCCTTCATTATCGAGTAGATTGGCACGACGCGATACACCAATCAGTGTGCCTATGGTATCGAACATATTCACGAACATCAGGGCAAAGATCAGATCCCAGGTTTCGGCAAAGTGTTCCAGCGGGTACATGATATCCATGGCAAACCAGGTGTCGCTGATGGGTTCGGGCATGCCCACAATGGCTTCCGGCGTGGCCGTTAACGCACCATTTTCGGTTGGAATGAGTGTGCCGATTAATGTGAGCAAGACGATAGAGATAAGAATACCGCCGGTTACCCGCTTCATCACCAGTACCACTGTGAGCAGAATACCCGCCAGGGCCAGCATTACAGCGGGGTTAGACAAATCACCAATGGTAACGAAGGTAGCCGGGTTGGCCACAATTAACCCCGCGTTTTTCAACCCAATAAACGCGATGAACAAGCCAATACCGCACTGCACACCAATTTTAAGTGAAGGGGGAATAGCTTCTGCTATGAGCGTTCTTACGCCGGTGAGCGTGAGCAATAAAAACAGCACACCGTTCCAAAATACAATACCCAATGCCGCTTCCCAGGGAATTTCACGCGTCATGCAGATGGTGAATGCGAAAAACGCGTTCAATCCCATGCCGGGCGCCAGGGCGATGGGGTAGTTTGTCATAAACGCCATTAGCAGTGTGCCCAAACAGGCAGCCAGCGCAGTAACGGTGATCAGTCCGGCTGCGGGCATACCGCTCAGGCCCAGAATGCCCGGGTTTACCACCAAAATATACGACATGGCAGCAAAGGTGGTTAGGCCAGCAATCACTTCGGTTTTTACGGTTGTGCCATGTGCCTGTAGTTTAAAAAGGCGCTCTAGTAGCGGGGATGACATAAATGTTCTCTTTTAGTGGATGTTTATAATTCGGTATGAGCAGAACACAAGCAAAAAACTGACCATTTAGTCAATGAGTTGGTGCGGGATCTGCTAGACTCCATAGGAAATAACAAAATGCGTGCATTGCTCGCGATGAACGCCAGAATTAACCCGTTTATTACCGCGTATTGTGGCATAAATGGGGCTAAGATTGCACCAAAATGGTGATGTTGCTAACTATGTGTGCGCGTGTTAGCCAGTAAGGAACTCATGAGCTTAATAAAATTAATAGAGACACTGCCAAAAACGGAATTACATCTGCATATAGAGGGCTCGCTGGAGCCATCGATGATGTGGGAACTGGCCAGTAAACACGGTGTGACGCTTCCCTATGATTCAGTGGAAGCGATTGAGGCCGCTTATCAGTTTGACGATTTACAAAGCTTTCTGGATTTATATTACCAGGGGGCAGATGTATTGCGTGACGAAGATGACTTCTATCAGTTGATGATGGCGTATTTACAACGTTGCCGCATTGATAACGTAGTGCATGCCGAAATCATGTTTGACCCACAAACCCATACCAGTCGTGGGGTGGGCTTTGATGTATTTATGCCTGGTTTTAACCGCGCTATTACTGAGGCGAAGCAGCAGTGGGGCATGTCGGTATATTTAATTATGTCGTTCTTACGCCATTTGCCTGAAAAAGACGCCATCGACACACTCAATCAGGCCAGAGAGTACTATCCCATGATCAAGGCCGTGGGCCTGGATAGCTCGGAGCTTGGTAATCCGCCGGAAAATTTTGTTAAGGTGTTTGCTGCGTCCCGGGCGCTGGGGTTTAAATGCGTTGCTCACGCTGGCGAAGAAGGGCCGCCCGAGTATATTTGGCAGGCACTGGATTTACTGCACGTCGACCGCATCGATCACGGTGTTCGCAGTAGTGAGGATGCTTTACTGATGCAGCGCCTGAAGGATGAAGGCATGCCACTAACCGTGTGCCCGCAGAGTAATATCAAGTTGTGTGTGTTTGACCACATGAAAGATCACAATATCCTTGAATTACTGGATGAAGATGTGTGCGTTACGGTAAATGCTGACGACCCGAGCTATTTTGGTGGATACCTAAACGATAACTACCGTGCCCTGATGACCCACCTGGCCATGAATGAAGCGCAATTAGTCAGGCTGGTGAAGAACAGTTTTGTTGCATCGTTTTTACCGGCCGAAGAGAAAAATCGCTGGCTGAGGGAAATTGATAAGTTAGTTGGCATGTAAGCGCAACGGAAGGTGAGTTTCAAGGTAAAACGATAGCTTAAAATGAAACAGGCCTGCGATAAACCAGGCCTGTTTTGTTAGCGGGCTAACGGATTATTCATTGCCTGGTAGTGTTGTCTGAAAGGTATCCCAGTTTGCTACGATTTCGTCAATTACCGTGCTGCCCACTACGAAAGCCGCCTCCAACGATGGGCGCATGCCGGCATAACCTGCGCCGGTACTTTCTGCTGCCAGGTTTTCAGCAGCCGTTAAACCGTCGGGTTGCATGGTAAAGTTACTGGCTGTGCGCAGCACCATAAAGCGCGATTTATCCACTTTTCCGGCTTGTTCCAGGTACACCATAGACTGGTAACTGCCGGTGTCTTCCATGCCTGAGGTTACAAAATTGCCTTTGCCATTGGTCCAAAAACGCGTCCAGTCGTTAGCCCAGTCGTTAAATAACTTACCATGCCAGAACGTCGATGCCGCCAGGTGATCGCCGCGCATTACTTTGGGGGGCAGTTGTGCATTAGGCATGCTGATGTACTGACCACGCAAGGCTTGCATGGCTGGTGTGTCGGTTAGTGATATGTCTTTGGTAAGCGCAAAAGCCCAGTCTACCAGGCCGGTGTTGAGCTGAAACATCTCGCCATTGCGCGCAACATTCTCGGCGCCGTTTTCCGGATAAGGTTCGTTGGCGAATAATGGGAAGTAACCGGTTTTCCAGTCTTGCGGAATTTCCCTGGCGTCAATCTGGTGCGCGAGATCGCCGTCAATTAAATAGTCAGCCCACACCGCTGAGCCAATTGAGCCGTCCTCCGGATCAATACCTGCAATACCGGCAACCAGCCAGTAGGCTTTGGTTAAATCAAAGCGCGGATCCAGACCCAGTGCCATAATGGCCGACGATGCCCGGCTGATCCCCATTCCGGTTACAATACCCAATACGCCTTTTTCTCTATTTAAGTAGATGTCGTGAAAGGATTGTGGGAACGCAAATTGTTCGGTTAAGCCATAGCGCTCACGCCAGAACTGGAATTCACCGGGTTTGTCGCCGGTGTCTTCACCCATTTCAAACATAGTTACCACAACCGCTTTTATTTCAATTGGCCGGGGCATTGGTGGCGGTGGCATACCACCTTCAAATCCTGGTCCATGTTCGCCGGGGCCGGGGCCCGCTGGCTGGCAAGCTGCCAACAAAGATACAGCAGCCAGTACAAATAATAATCGCATAGTTTGCTCCAAAAAAAAGGCATGCCAGAGCATGCCTTTGTGATTACACGTTCAACACATTACTTAGAACTTGTAAGAGAACTTCACGTTAAAGTGACGTGGCAGTTCTGGTAGTACGATTTGGCTACCGAACAGGTCAGGGAAGTTCGCACGGAAGTAACGCTCATCCGTTAAGTTCTTCACGGTCAGGTTAACCCCGAAGTTTTCATTCTGATAAGACAGTCCGGCGTTTACCAGGGTGTAAGCTGGCAGGGTAACCGCGCCAGAGAAGCCTGAAGCTACGGCGTCAACATCGATAATACTTACGCTGGTAGCATAACCATTCTGGAAGTCATACGTTGCCGTTAACGTATAGATGTTTTCCGGCATACCGGCTTTCTTCGCCGTTGGGTTGCTGCTGCTTGGGTTTACCAGGTTCAAACCAATTACGTTACCACCGAATACCAGCGACGGATCAGTCAGGTTAACCAGGTCTTCTGCACCCAGGAAGCCGAACTGTGTACCGTTTTCCTGAGCAGTTAAGTTAACTACTTCAACGTTTGAGTAACCAGCAGACACAACCAGGTTCTCGTTAACCACCCAACGCAACTCAAACTCCACACCTTCGTTGTGGGTAGTATTGTTGGTTACGGTGTTTTGCGTGCTGTAATCTGTACGTTCCTGTTCGAAGAATGACACTGCGAAGTACAAGGATTCATCCAGCAGAGAGCCTTTCAAACCGTACTCAAGCAGTTCAGACGTATCGAATGCACCGCTGCCGTCAGCGTTGTTCAACTGGTCGATATTGATTTCCGCACCTTGACCCGCAACCAGTGTAGCTTGTTCAGCTACCGTGATGTAAGGGATCAAACCAATTGGGGTGGTGTATGAAATACTGGTGTTCCACGACACGCCGTCAACGGTTTCTTTTTCAGTAACAGGCGCTTCCGTGCCGTCTGAACCTAACAACAGATTGACGTGAGAGGTACTTTCGATGTCGATGGTGTCATAACGCGCACCTAATACAACATTTAAGCCCCAGTCCCAGGTTAAGTCAGTCATTACTGCGAAACCAAGATCCAGGTAATTACCTTCGTCGTAGTTGTCGAAGTTACGGCCAATACGGGTAGCCAGTTCACGACGGTCCAGTGCCGATGAAGGCATGGTCAGGTCGCGACGGTTGAAATACTCGTAAGTATAGTCATCGCCGTGCAGGAAGTCGGTGTAACGTACAGATGGAGAGATTTGAACCTGTGCAAACAGATCGTCAATTTCCCAACTGGTTGCAAAAATCAGCTTGTCTTCAACCACCCAGCTGTCGTGGAACTGAGAGAAGCCATAAGCGTTTTCGTTGATGTTGTCGTAGGCATCGTAGAACAACTGGTTTTTGATTTCCCAGTCGCCAGCGAAGTAAATAATATCGAAGTAGTAGGTATCGGCAATGTTGCCCAACTGGTCATCAGCAGCAACCAATACCTGGTCGCCGCGCAGGGTAGTGGTACCAACGTTTTCCAGAGCCATTAATGGCAGTGCTTCAGCATCAGTGAACGACGCACCTGGTACGTAGAAGTAACTGGCACCTGAAAGGTTTACCGCGCCGTATTCTGCGTGAGAGATTGAACCATCACCGTCGGTATCAAGTGGTTGCGCAGTACCTGTGATGTAAGTACCGTTGTCTACCAGTTCCTGGGTTAAACGGTTCCAACCAGCAACCTGGTTACCGTTGTATTTGTGGTACATCCCACCAAACTCAATGCGCAGGTTATCGGCTAAATCAACGTTAAAAGACGCTTGCAGAATTGACTGGTCTGTTGCGCTGTTTTCGTAGTAACTGCCTGAGTTTTCTACTTCACCGTAAACGTAGTAACCCATTTCTTTGCCCGCAACGGTAGCTGGTCCACCAACTTCCGCAGTCAGGACACTCTTTTCCCAGGTTCCGTGGGTGTAAGACAGAGCGCCTTTTGGCTCTTCCAGGTATTGACCAGAAGAGGCACGTGCAGATTTAGGGTTAAAGTTCAGGTAACCACCAATTTTAGATGGACCATAAATTGGCGACGCCGGACCACGTACGATGTCGATACGGCTTGATGCACCAATTGGCGTAGGGTAGTTACCCGGGTTGTCCAGGCGTTTTACGCCACGGAAATAGGCTTCACCAGGATTACCACGAATATCGAGTGATCCTGCAACGCCGAAGAATGACTGAGTAAACGTACCGGGTGCAAACGCAACCAGCTCGTCGATGTCTGATACGTTAAAACGCTCCATTTGCTCATCACTGATAGTGGAGGCCGAGCGAGGCGTTTCCAAAATAGACTTTCCAAATCCGAAAACGGCTTCAACGTCCTGTCCAGGCAAGCTGCCTAGTGAGCCTTTTACTTCGATCTTTTCGATCTCTGAGTCACTGGGCGTCTCCTGAGCGAAACCCGCTACAGGGGCAAGAAGCAGTAACCCGGTAGTGACGGCACGCGCAATTGGCGCCACACTGAAGTTTGTGGTTTTCATGGTGTTCCTCGAGTGTAAGAGTTCTTGTGAGTAATAACGTTCTAGCTTTACGGCTGCTATATTGCAGTTTTGATGCCAGATTCCTGTCCATGTGGTCAGGATTTTATTTTGGATTAAGTGATTGATATTTTTAGATAAAAAATCAATGGCAAAGAAAGGGATTGTTAGCGATATGTTAATGCTACTGTTATCCATGCCTGAATGCACCAAAGCGGTGAGGCGCGGATTCTAAATGCACCAGAAACGTAAGACCAGTGGTTAGATTTTCATCGGTGGAATGTTTTCTTTACGATAGGGCGAGGGGAGCTGGTCACTGTAACAGAAACTAAGTCTGTTACAGTGACTGCGGAATATGCTTAAGATTCTGATATAACGGGGGTTTGAGTGGGGGCTTGTCTTGGTAAAATCACCGATAACACAATGGCGGTAAGGCCCGCGGTAGTCACCGGTGAGGTGAGCATATTGCCCAGCCAAGCCGGCAGTTGGGCAACCACGTTACCTACCATCATGACACCTAATCCCATGCCTAACGAACAAGCGGTAATCAGACTGTTGCGCTGATCAAGCGGCTCGCTGGTTAATATTTTAACACCACCCACCGCGACCATGGCGAACATCACCAGTGTAGCCCCACCTAAAACAGGTTTTGGGATCACTTGCAACACTGCGCCAATAAAGGGGAACAAACCCAGTAACACGAACACCACAGCAACAAAACAACCCACTTTACGACTGGCAATGCCGGTCATTTGAATCACCCCGTTGTTTTGCCCAAAAGTGGTATTGGGAAAGGTACACAGTATTGCCGCAATCAGTGAATTGACACCATCACCTAAAATACCAGCGCGAATGCGTTTAAAGTAACTTTCGCCAGTAATGGGAAGTTTGCAGAACAAGCTGTTGGCTGTCAGGTCGCCAGCGGTTTCAATGGCAGTGAAAAAGTAAATCAGTGCGATGGGCAAAAACAAATCCCACTCAAAGTTGATGCCGTACCTGAACGGTTGGGGCACGCTGAACCACGGTAAATCAACCAGACTGGAAAAATTAGTTATACCCATGAAAAATGCGGCGCATGTGCCTAGAGCCATGCCTATGAAAATAGCAGATAGGCGTAACCAATTGTTCTTACAGGCATTGAAATAAATAATCACCAGTAACACGCCCAATCCCAGGGACAGATTTTCTACACTGCCAAAGGCGTCGGCGTTGAATCCTCCTGCCAAATCGGTCATGCCCACTTTGATGAGGGAAATACCGATTGCAATAATCACAACGCCTGTGGTGACCGGTGTGATCACGCGTTTAATTTGCTGTATGAACAGGCTAAGCACTATTTCAATAAATGCACCAAAAAAGCACACCCCCAGCATCATAGCCAGAATATCCTCGTTGCTGCCCCCGCGCTCCTTTACGGTGCTGCCAACCAGTATTAAGGCACTTAAAAAAGCAAAGCTGGTACCCTGAATGGCCACCAGACCGCTGCCTATCGGCCCAATTCCTTTAGTTTGAATATAGGTCCCCAGGCCGGTTGCCAGCAGCGCCATACTAATCAAATAAGGCACTTCGGCCTGCAGGCCCAACACCGATGCAATGATAAGGGTAGGGGTAACTACACCAATGAAACTAGCCAGTACATGCTGAATTGCCGCCGTCAGGCTCACCGCGAAATTGGGGCAGTCCTCCAGACCATATAAAACCTGAGATTGCGGCATAGTGTTATCCTTTTTCACATAAAGTAGGGTAGTGCTCGCACATAAAGCCTCTCATTGACGGCAGTGCGGGCAATGTACCGGAGTTTGAACGCACGGCTTGCTCGAATTCCGCCACGCTCTGGCGATAGCGCTTAAGCGCGATAGCTTTATCTTCCGGAGCCAGAAAGCTGTGTTTGAGCGAGTTTTCACCCAACGACACCAGTTCAGTCCACGACAGGTTAAAGTGGTGAACCGCTACAAAATATTCATCGGTTAAGGTGCTGTCCCACATGCCGCGATCATCGGTGGTGAGGGCAACGGGGATATCGGTACGCAGATATTCCGGAAACGGGTGAGTCGACAAGTCGGGCGTGTATTCCAGCAACTTGTTACTGATCAGGTTTATTTCTATCAGATAAGGCCCGTGGCGCATCAGCAGCAGGGTATCCGGATCGGTAATCGTGTTAAGTCCATGCCCAATACGCTGTGCGCCCAATAACAAGGTATCGCGCACATGTTGATTGGGCTCGTCCACTTCGCCTGCATGAATGGCCAGGTTTATAGCGGGGTAACGCTGGCGAAGTGAGCGAAGCGTAGACAAGAAACGCAATGGATAGCCCTTGTCATTATCTTCTCTGCCTACCATGTTAATGCCGACATAAATGTCGCGATGTTGATCCACAAAATCGTACATCCAGGTAAGGTGCTGTTCCGCGTTAGGCAAAAAGCGCAGCAGAGCATACTGAAAACGCACGGTCACACCCGTGGCCCTGGCCTCAGGGCTTGCAAGCATATCCAGATACACCGTCAGGGTTTGCTCCGGGGTAAGTGGGTTGCCGTTGCTATCCTGGGCGCGATCAACATTGACCTGGGTTTCCAGATACTGGAGCCCCTCAGCTGCGAAGGCCTGCATATTTTTCAGTAAAATGTGCGCGCCAATATAGGGATTAACTACCAGTTCATTGAGTCGCTGCCAGTGGGTTTCAAAAAATTCGTTACGGCCTTCGTGGGCTTTGTCTAGCCGAATGCTGTTCAGAAACGCCTGCTTTTGCTCATCAGTTAACGCTTCGAGGCGTTGGTACTCCTGTTGCTCGCAGTCAGATAATGAGTGCCAGGTAGACGACTGGATGGTGCGAAATAACAGGAATTGCGGATCAGCGCCATACTCATTGGTGCCGTAGCCGCGGCATTGCAGAATGCGTGTTTTGGTGTAGTAACGATAGCCACCGTTGCGATCGGGGGAGGTGGCAATGTCGAACCACCATTCGCTAAAACCTGCGCCACTCAGGTGATGGTGCAAGTCGCCGCCTTTGGGCAAAGCCCACAACAACTGATAAAGCTGCTTATCGGTGGCTTGCTGTTTAAAGCTGCGGAACCACTTGTCCATGTCAGTTGTTGCTGCTGTTGCTGTGAAGCTGAACAGGCTCACCCCAACACAAAGCCCCATAAGGCGCCATGCACTGAGCACTAATTTAAGCCTGATGTTAAGCTCTAAAATAAGCTTAACACGCCACCGACACACCTCTTTGCCCCACATCAATTACTGCTTCCCATGACACACTATTGGATAAAGCATTAAAGCAAAAACCTGACCACTTGGTCTGTTTGGGCTGCTAATCTTTAACAGTATGAAATTAATGAAGTTTAGCGGGATGCTAAAAGCAGGATTGGCGCAATGTTATTTAGTCTGCACCATTTAAGGGCGCGGCTGATTCATATCGAATCAGCCCGCTATTCTCAGGCGTGGAATGTTAATACGGAAAGCCGTCAGGTAGGGTAACAAAAATAGAATGGCGTACTTCGTTGTACATGGCTCTGCTGCAATGGCCTTCGCCTTCAGTATCTTCAAGCAGCAATACGTCACCAGCACCAAATACGTGGCGCTCACCAGACGACACAGTAAACTCAGCACGGCCCTTCAGGATGAATAACAACTGGCGTGCCGGGGCAGGGTGCCATTTAAAATTGTAATCAGCCGGTGTTTCGCGAAAAATAATCGAACCAGCGGGGATCTTCTCTGAAAGTAAGCCGATTGGGCCACCATCAGACAACGGGATCTCAGCCTCACCAAAGTGACTCTTGCCTTGCTCATCATGATAAATTCGAGGTATTTTCACGTGGTATTCCTTGTTAGTGTTGAGAATAATTGTCCAAAAATCGCTGCAATACCTGCAGTGTTGCCTGTACATCAGCGTGGGTAACGGATTCGCCCGGATGATGGCTTATTCCACCTTTACAACGTACAAATAACATACCAACCGGGCAAATAGCGTCCATTGCCATGGCGTCGTGGCCGGCGCCAGAAGGCAAACTCAGTGGCTTTATCCCGGTTAATTCAATGGCCTGAGCCAGAGTTTGGGATAACGCGGGGTTACAATGTACTGCGTTAGCCATGTGGGTCATTTGCCAGCTAATGTCTACCCGTCGGCGTGTTGCAATGTCACGTAGTTTGAGCAACATGGCATCCAGAGCGCGGTCACGCATATCGTCGTATTCACTGCGAATATCCAGCGAAAATTTCACCTGACCGGGTATTACGTTTACCGCACCCGGTTTAACGTCCATGCGTCCAACCGTTGCCACCACAGCATGCTCAGTGGCGATAGATTCAATCGCCAGCACCATTTCGCTGCTGGCAGTCATGGCATCCTGACGCAACGACATGGGGACGGTTCCAGCATGACCCGCCATGCCATTTACGGTGACGTCGTAACGCTTAGCGCCGGCAATGGCGGTTACCCAACCTACCGGTAGAGCTTGATTTTCCAGTACCGGGCCCTGTTCTATGTGAACTTCCAGATAACCCAGCAGAGTTGCAGGGTCTAATTTCGCCTGAGCGATATTTTCAAACGATGAACCAAAATGGGTTAGGGCATCGGGCAGTGATACCTGATCTTTGTCGCGCAGATTGCGCCAGTCTTCCTGCCAGCGACCGGTTAACGCCCGGCTACCTAACAGGGTAGAACCAAAGCGCGTGCCTTCTTCATCGCCAAACCCCACAATATCAATATGAAAAGGAAAGCGAATACCTTGCTCGAAGCAATACTGCACCACAGCCAGAGGCGCAATAACGCCCAGCATACCGTCGTATTTACCGCCGTTGGGTACGGTATCCAGATGACTGCCAAATACAAATGCCTTCGCATCGGGGGTGGCACTTTTATAGCGCCCCCACTGGTTTCCGGCGGCATCTTGCCAGGTTTGCATGCCCGCTTGTTGCATCCATTGGGCAACCTGATCATTGGCCTGGCGATGCTGCGAAGTCAGGTAACGACGGTCTACCATCCCTGGCGATTGACTGATAAGCCCAAGTTGATCGCAGCGGCTTAACACTTCATTGGCCAGTTCGGCAAACTCATTCATTAGCGGCTCCCGATGTTGCATACACGTTGAGTGCAGCATCCACACCTTCGCCCAGTGCCATTTTGTGACCAGCGCGACGCAACACCGTTTCAAGTGACTGCAGGGTATGCAGTACCGCATCCTGACGCGCGTTATATCCCATGGTGCCAATGCGCCAGATACGGCCTTTCAGCGGCCCAAAGCTGGTACCAATTTCAATATTAAAATCCAGTAACAACTGCTGACGAATGGCTTCTCCATCTACACAGTCTGGAATTTCCACGCCCACCACGTTATTCATTTTGTACTTCAGGTTGCCAAAGGGGACTAAATCCATGGCCTGAATTCCCGCCAGCATAGCGTCTCCGGCTGTTTTGTGTCGGGTGATGCTCTGTGAAATTCCCTCTTCCAGCAGGTTAATCGCACATTCACGTGCACAGAACAGCATGGACGCCGCTTCAGTGTGGTGGTTAAGGCGCGACTCTCCCCAGTAATCCAGGATCATGGGGATATCAAAGTAGTTGGAACGAATACGGCTGCCGCGTGCACTTTTGTAACCTTTTTCGCGGATCCCGGCTTCGATGTGATGACGGGTGCGAACCAGTTCAACGTAACGTTCACTTAATGTCACTGGTGCGCTGCCTGATGGGCCGCCTAAACATTTTTGCAGGCCAACCGACACCGCATCCAACCCCCAGGCGTCGGTATGAAACGGGTTGCCGCCAATAGACGCGGTAGCATCGGAATAAAACAATACATCGTGACGGCGACAAATCTCACCCAGATGCTCCAAGGGTTGCAGCATGGTGGTAGAGGTGTCGCCTTGTACGATGGCTAACAGTTTGGGCTGCACTTGTTTAATGGCCGCTTCAATTTGCTCTGGTTCGAATACTTCGCCCCATGGCACTTCAATGCTGTGCACATCCGCACCGGCACGTTCTGCAATTTCACACAACAAGTGCCCGAACCGGCCAAAAATAGGCACCAGTACTTTATCGCCTGGCTCAATGCAAGACACCAACACGGCCTCAATACCCGCACGCGAGGTGCCGTCAATCAGCACGGTATGCTGGTTTTGGGTGTCGAATACCTGGCGATACAGGGCCATCACTTCATTCATGCACCCGGTCATAGCCGGATCATATTGCCCCACCAATTGGTGTGACATGGCCTGAAGTACGCGTGGATAGCAGTTAATCGGGCCAGGGCCCATCAATAAACGTGGAGGAAGAGTTAAAGGCTTCATCGTTGCTCCTAAAGTAAGCTTTGGGCAAGCATGCGCACGCCGGTGATCAGCAACACTACCGCAAACACTTTTTTCAGTTTGGCGGCATCCAGTTTGCTGGCCAGGCCCGCGCCGACAGGCGCAAATAGCACAGTAAGCGGTACTATGGCGGCAAACCCAATCAGGTTAACCAAACCAAAAGTGCCGGTTGGGGCGTCAGCGGGTGTTTCACCCAGTGCTAACATGGTGATTGCAGCAGGAAGCGAAATGATTAGCCCTACCGCTGCTGCCGTACCCACCGCGCGGTGAGCAGGGTAATTACAAAACGTCAAAGTAGGTACCGTAAGCGTACCGCCACCAATGCCTACCATTGAACTAAACAAGCCTATGCATGTCGCAATAATACGCTGACCAACGTTGCCCGGCAGCGCGGTAAACCAGGCCGACTTACTGCCAATAAACATATTGAGTGCCGACAGACTGGCGATAATACCGAACATCAGCGTGAGAATGTCGCCGTCGATTTGCGTAACGGCGTAGCTACCCAGCAATACGCCCAGCAAAATAAAAGGTCCCCAGCGTTTTAACAGTTCAAAGTCGACATTGCCCTTGGCGCGATGGGCTTTAATTGAACTTAATGACGTAGGGATGATGGTTGCCAATGATGTGGCCGTTGCAATTAACATGGCCGAATCGGCACTGACGCCCAGTGCCTGAAACAAAAAGTACAAAACCGGCACAATGACAATGCCGCCGCCCACACCGAGCAAACCGGCTAACAGTCCCGCAAATACCCCGGTGGCTAACAGGGCTAATAAGGTGGGGAGTAAATCTAACAATACTTGCATTAATTACGCCTCTGAAACTGGCTGAAAACGTTGTGCGAACGCCTTTCCGTCACTGCGCGGATCGGTGGCGGCTTCTGTATTTTGATCGGGATGAAGTACTATTGCACCGGCATGTCCCATGAGTTCGTTACAGGCGTCGACAATAACCATATCGTGCCCGCGGGAAATCAAATCGTCGCCCACATACTCAGCCAGATCGCGTTCGACTTTCAGATTGTGTGACTGGTCGCCCCAGGTACGGCCTAACAGCCAGCGCCCAAGAGAAATAGCTTTGTCTAACGGCTGATTGTGATAAACATAACGGCTGAACAAGGCCGCCTGGGTTTGCGGTTGACCTTCGCCCCCCATGGTGCCGTAGCTTATGCGGCGTCCATCATGCAATTCGGCAAACGCGGGGTTCAGGGTATGGAACGGTTTCATTCCTGGTTGCAAGTACTGCAGATTACCCGGCTCAAGGCTGAATGAGGTGCCCCGGTTGTTCCAGACAATGCCAGTTTGAGGGCTAACAACGCCACTGCCAAACTCCCAGTACAAGCTTTGAATGTAGCTCACCATGCGACCCTGATTATCACAGGCGCCCATCCAGATGGTATCGCCGGTTTTGGCAACATGGGGCCACGGTAATGCGCGCGCTGGATCAATAGCGGCAGCCATGGCATCTAACGCAGTATCGCTTAACAGGCTGTCGAGGTTTACGGCCAAACGACCTGGATCTGTAACGTATTGGTTGCGCTTTATAAAAGCCTGCTTGGTACATTCAATCAACAGGTGCACCATGTCAGCATCGGTTTTACCCAAATGCGCCACGCGGTCGTATAGCGCCAGAATGATCAGTGACGCTACGCCCTGTGTTGGCGCAGGCAAATTATACAGTTTGCCCATTTTGGTGGTGACAGACAGCGGGGTAACACATTGTGCTTCGTACTGCTGAAAATCGGACAGGCGAATAGGTGAGCCGGCATCCTGCAAATCAGTCGCCAGTTGATGAGCAATGTCGCCGTGATAAAAATCGTTCAGACCTTTGTCCGCCAGATGTTGCAAGGTAGCAGAAAGCTGAGTCAGTTTAACGATTTTACCTTTTTTAAGGGCGTTGCCTTTAATTAAAAAGGGCGCGAAGTGCTCGTTGTGTGCCAGGTCGTCGTAGGTTTTAAAACTGGCATCTGACATGCTTTGGGTCACTTCAATCCCCCAGCTAGCCTGGCTGATGGCGGTTTCAAGTAATTCCGACAGCGGCATGGCAGGTTGCCAGCTTGCGCTGATATCGAGTGCTTTTTGCCACCCGGCTACCGCGCCAGCCATCGTTAACGCGGCTTTTCCACCGCGCGACGGGATTGCTGTCTGGCCTGCATAGAATTCTGGGGTGGCCAGTCCTGCGGCGGTACCGCAGGCATCAATGGCGACAGGGGCTTTTCCGGGTTCGCTGATCAGCCAAAAGCCGTCACCGCCTAATCCATTCATGTGCGGGTATTCAACCGCAATAGAAGCGGCCGCCGCCACCATGGCTTCGATGGCAGTGCCACCGCGTTGTAATATTTCGTTGCCCACCGTTGACGCTGCGTAGTGGGGGGCAGTAAATGCAGTATGTTGTGTTGTTGTCATGCTTTACTTTTCCAGTAGGGTTTGTGCCAGGTCAATCAGCGCTAGATCGCTGTTGGCCGGTCCAATCAATGATAAGCCACAGGGTGCGCCGTTGAGGGTAAATAACGGCAAATGTATTTGCGGCAAACCAGCCAGACCGGCAATGGCAGTTAAATTTAATAATTGTTTTCGATATTCACCCAGCGCAGTTGCTGGCGTGCTAAGCAGGGGAGCACAGCCTGGCGTGGTAGGTATCACTGCAATGGTATTAGCGTTAATAGTTTTTGCTGCCCAGTGTTTTACGCGTCGCTGAACGCTTTTGGCTGCTTCTATTTCTGCTCCTGAGATAGTGGCACACGCGTTGAAACGATCAGCGATGTCACTGGCAAAAACCGGTTTGTTCTGTGTGATCCATGCTCCGTGTTGTTGCCAAATCTCATCTCCCTGCAACACCCTAAAGGCTTCAGACAATGCAAGTGCGTCAAGTTCGGTTTCATCGGCTGAAACTTGTGTAAACTCGCAGGATTGCAGCCAGGCGGTAATGAGTTCACTGTGCTGTGCACGCGAAATGCTACCATCTAACGTGCATAGACTGGGCGAATTAAGTGCCACTTGAGGTTTGCCTTTCAACAGGCATTGCATGGACGTTGCCAGGGTGGCGATATCCCGCGTTAATACGCCTACCGTATCGAAACCTGGTGCCAGTGCTACCAATCCATCGGTATTAACCAAACCGTGAGTAGGGCGCAGGCCAAACAACCCATTGTAACTGGCGGGCACCCGAATAGAGCCACCCGTATCGGTGCCTAAGCCAATATCCGCCAGTCCGGCGCTCACTGCTGTCGCCGAGCCACTGGATGAACCGCCGGGTAACCGCTCTGGGGTGACCGGGTTCACTGGCGTGCCATAGTGAATATTCTGTCCATTCAGGCTGTAGGCCAGTTCATCGGTAATGGTTTTGCCAACCAGCGTGGCACCGGCATTACACAATGCGCTAACGGCTGATGCGGTATGACTGGCAACGGCGTGGGTCGCCGCCCAATCCGGGTTGCCGGCTGTGGTTACCAGACCGGCAATATGAAACAGATCCTTAACCGCAAGGCGTTTGCCGGACAAGGGGCAGCCTGCTGTATCGGTATTCGATAGCACGTCTTGCTGGTTAGTGGTTTGAGTGTCTGGCACCCAAACAAATGGCGATGTTACGCTGTGGTGTTTCATGAGCTGAAATGTTGCAGGAGGATAGCTCTATGAAACAATCGTTTCATGATTAAGTCAAGTGAAACGTTTGTTAAATTTGCGTGATTTTTTTAACAAAAACAGGCGTGACTATTCTGGATCTAATTCGCCCATTTTGGCATAGAGCGATGTGATGGTTGACACACGTCGGTCACCTTCGTCACCCAACAGGGTATAGGCCTGGTTGCAAATAACAGAAACCAGACTCATAGGGGCAGCATAGCTGTCAAAAGCAAATTGGTTGCCTAATTGACACAACAACAAGTGTTTTACCCGTTCCTGATACACCTGGCCGGTTGGGTCGGTAAATAGCAGGGTGCGTTCTGGTGGGAGGGCTTCCATCATGCGGGCAAAAATACGCGGTCGGCGGCGAAATCCAAACACCAGAATGATTTCATCAGATGACAAGTCCATGATGTCCTCACTCAAGCTTTGACCGGGTTGGGGGAGTAAGCGTACGTTTGGACGGATTTGTTTGAGTTGCTGTCGGCAGTGCAGCGCAACCGGATAACTATTGCGGTAGCCGATCAGAGTAATTCTCGGCGCGTTGGCCAGAAGTTCTGCCACCTGATTGATTTGTTCCGCCGGAATCGATTCCAGCGTACGCTGTAAATTGCCTAATTCCGCGGCAATGTAATCGTGCTGGTCGAGCACCTGCTTCACCGGAATCCCCGCGTCGCGTTGTAACACCAGATCCTGTTTGGCGTCCTGATGTGATGCATAACCCAATTGTCGGAACAAGCGGCTGACAGTGGCTTTTGAGGTATTAGTTTTAGCGGCAATCTCTGACGTAGAGTCGCTGATAATGGTTAGCGGGAACTGCTGCAAATAATTGGCTATCACTCGCGCAGAAGGGGACAGCTCCGGATATTTATCACGGATCCTGGCTAGTACACCGTTGTTTTCAGACACTTATCAGCCAATGAAATTTAAGAATACACAGTGTTAGTGTAGCGGAGGGTAAGGGGAATGTGTCAAGAAATTTAGGTGCATCAATGTGATGCACCTAACTTGTCAAGGGGATCTATGCGTGTTGCAGCGCCTGCTTATTCAGACGCCCGGCTCCCTTTGCGTCATTTTTCTCCAACAACACATTGGCGGCTTCCAGGGCTTCCGTGAGTGAAGAAAAGGTATCCACTTCGGTCCATGACACATTAATTTTATGCAGTACAGTAAGTACCTCTTCATTAGCACCGCTGACAAACAGCTTGCGGCCAGATGCCTTGGCATCCGAAGTTACCGTTTCTACTGCCATGGCCGCTGATACGTCCATAGTAGGCACACGGGAGAAGTCCAGGATCAGTACCTGAGAACCGGGTTTCACATTTTCACGAACGTGATGGCCAAGATCTGCGGCCGCCCCAAAACTCAACGGCCCACCAAAGCTGAAAATATTCACTTTGCCTTTGGCTTTCGCAAGTAAGGCATTTTCTTGTGGATCATTGAGCTGCTCAGGCATTTTACCGAGTTCTTCAATTTGCAGTTGCGCAATTTGACGAACATAGGCCAATGCAGCCAGCACTACACCCACACCTACAGCAGTAATAAGATCGACAAATACAGTAAGACCCAATACCAACAGCATCAACACAAAGTCCCAGCGTGGACCAGTATGCGCCCGTTTCATGTAGCTCCAGTCCACAATATCAAGGCCTACTTTCACCAGAATACCGGCAAGTACCGCATGGGGGATAACACTGGCTAACGGACTTAAGCCCATTACAATGGCTAACAGTACCAAGGCGTGAATCATACCGGATAAGCGTTCTTTACCGCCGCTGCGAATGTTTACAACCGTACGCATGGTTGCTCCGGCACCGGCAATACCACCGATAAGACCGGACACGGCGTTACCAATGCCCTGACCAATCAGCTCCTGGCTGCTGTCGTGGCGGGTTCGGGTCATGTTGTCTGCTACCAGTGAGGTTAACAAGCTGTCAATCGCACCTAACACAGCCAGAATGAATGCTGCTTCAAGGACTAACAGCAGTTTTTCCTGATTGTATACAGGCAAGTGCAAGCTCGGCAGGCCAGTTGGAATATTGCCCAGTACAGGCACTTCAAAGGCAAACAAGCTCACCAGCGTACCAATGATCAACGCCGCCAGTGCTCCCGGTACGTATTTGCCAAGACTAGGTGGCCATTTGTAGGCAATAACCAGCGTACCAACACCCAAAGCAAGTGTAGAGAAATTAATATCGGCCAGCGCAGTTGGCAGGTAGCCTAACGCACCCAGTGTGCCCCCCGGTGGTTCATGACCTAATAAGCGGCCAATTTGCAGGATGATAATGATGGCCCCGATACCGGTCATAAAGCCAGAGATAACCGGGTAGGGTACCAAACGAATATAATTGCCGACGCCCAGGAAGCCAAAGACTACCTGGAAAATACCCGCCAGCATAACGGCGGTAAAAATCAATTCAACGTCGCCAGACAGGCTGGCGAATAACCCAGCTAACACCACGACCATTGGGCCGGTTGGGCCAGAAATTTGTGAGGGGGTGCCACCAAACAGGGCGGCAAAAAATCCAACGGCAATCGCACCGTACAGGCCAGCCATCGGGCCAACGCCCGATGCCACACCTAGGGCAAGTGCCAGTGGTAAAGCAACAATACCAGCGGTAATTCCGCCGGTAATGTCGCCTCTAACGTTCGCGAGTAAATTTTTCATTTAATACTCCTACTTATTATTGATTGTGCGCCTTCAATTCTTTTGCGTAGGTTTGGCTCATCGGCGCAAACTTGCCGAGTGCTTCGTCATAACAAGTTACTGCAGCGGTTTCGATGTTGTAAAACCAGCCGTGTAATTTTACCTGGCCTGTAGCAATTTTAGCTGCTACTGCAGGGTGTGTGCGCAAATGCTGTAACTGCTGTACTACGTTTTCTTCCGTTACCATTAGCAGATGCTCTTCAGCACTCAACTCGCTGCAACCACAGCGTTCTTTAACTACTTCGGTTGCTACACGACAATGACCCAGCCATTCTTTTACGTGAGGCAATGAAGTGAGGGCTTCGGTGTTGATTGCACCTTTCATGGCACCACAGTCTGAGTGTCCGCACACTACAATATGACTAACGCCCAGTGCGGCAACGGCGAATTCGATAGACGCAGTCATGCCACCGGTTTGATTACTGTGTGGCGGCACAACGTTACCTGCGTTGCGGCAGATAAACAGGTCGCCTGGTTCAGTTTGTGTTACCAGGTTTGGATCGATGCGGGAATCAGCACAGGTAATGAATAAAACTTCCGGATTTTGGCCGTTTGCTAACTTTTTGAAAGCCGCTTTTTTACCGGGATAAACTTCTTTCTGAAACTTAGCGACGCCAGAAATTACATGTTCCATTTAGTCACTCCTAAATAAATTCATTAACATTTTTAAAACAACGCTGTAGTTTTACCTGATAGGCTAATAGAAATATAGCTTACTTCGTGATAGCCTTCATCTATTAGTTGAAATGAATCTAAAAGAATTGGCTGGGTATGACATCAGGATCTAAGAGTGCAACCAATACACAATTGCGTTACTTTTGCGCTTTGGCGCGAAATTTAAGTTATCGACGCACGGCCCAGCTATTGGGTATTAGTCAGCCCACGTTAACAGCGCAGATTAATGCGTTGGAAAAGTCACTGGGACTTGCGCTATTTGAACGCTCGCGAAGTGGCACCCTGTTATCGCCAGAGGGGCGGGTACTATTGCCTTTTGCGGAAGAAACTATACAAGCGTCATTGCGTTTCGAAGAAAAAGCAAAAGATCTGGCGGGGGGCGCGCAAACCACTTACCGGTTGGGTATTCCCCCTACATTGGGGCCTTACCTGCTGCCTTATATTTTGCCAGAGTTACACAGGCGATTTGCAAAGCTTAAGTTCTATGTAAGGGAAGCCGCACCATCGCAACTGGTACAGGGATTGTTTAATGGTGATTACGATTTAATTATTTCACCTTATTCACAGGAGTCATCGCAGCTCATCGTATCCAAACTTTTTGTTGAGCCACTCAAGTTTGTCATGCCGAGCGATCATCCGTTAGCTGGCAGTAAGTATGTCGAACCAGAGGACATCCGTGGTGAAACGGTACTGGCACTGGAAGATACTCATCATTTTCACCACCAGGTGCAGGATATTTGCGGCGAAATCGGTGCTCAACTAGCACGGGATTACGAAGGCACCAGTTTGGATACCTTGCGTCAAATGGTAGTTATGGGTATGGGGGTGTCGTTTTTGCCCGGTTTATACGTGCATTCTGAATTACACCGGCCGGACGAGCTGCATGTGTGCGAACTGAAAGACAAACCCATTGTACGTCAGCACAATTTAATTTGGCGAAATACCGCGCCGGGGCGTATTTTCTTCCGGGAACTGGGCAATCATATTCGCCAGATTGTCAGCGAGTCACTGAGTCACGCAGTACAGGTATCCGACGGTTGATTATTTTAGTTATAGATCCAGTGAGTTAACCCTTGTTCAGCAAGGAACTCAGCTGCATGTTTACCTTGCAACATGGCCAGTGTGGCTAATAAGCCTGCCTGAGTGCAGTTTTCTGCTGCAACGGTAACGGAGCGAGGGGGGGAAATCACAGGATAACCAGTAAACGGGTTCAGGATATGGCTATAGCGTTTGCCGTGTTTGAGTAAATATCGTCTGGCATCGCCGCTGGTCGCCAGGCCACCCTGATAGATTTTTACGATGGTATCGGTTACGGCAGCCGCTGAAGCCGGATTTTCGATACCTATCATCCAGGGCTGGTCATGTTTACGCCGTTCAGTAACCTGAATATCACCGCCAAAATTCACTACAACAGATATTCCGCGATAACCTGTTTTTATGGTGTCAGCGACTTTGTCTACCGCGTATTCCTTACCAATGCCGCCTAAATCGATTTCCATGCCCTCGGGGAGGGTAAAGGTAGAGTTGCTTAACCTGGTATGTTGCCAGCCAATTTTCGATAGTAAGGGTTTGATCTGCCGCACGTTGGGTACGTTGTCGGAACCGTCAAATTTCCACGCGTTTCGCAATATACCCGAGGTAATATCAAACATACCATCACTCAACTGAAAACAGGTTTCAGCGAAGGCGAGTAATCGGTGGGTTTCGGGATCGACGGGTATTGGCCGACCTTCACTGGTGTTTATATTACTAACCACGCTGTCTGGCCTGTAACGGCTGAATTTGTGTTCAATGCGCTTGGCTTCTGTCGCTGCCAGCAGTGTTATTGTGCGAGCAAGCTGCTCATCACTGGTTTCAATCAGAATTTCACATGGGCTGGCCATAGCATCGAACCGGCCAATACAAAAATCCGTTTGTTTGGAAACAGAAACCGGCGGTGTAGCCGCCGGTAACGCGTTTTCAGCCATATTCACAGTGTTCAGAAGTGATAATTAAACTGTAGTATAACGGCTTTTACGCTTGGGTAGAGATCTAAATCGGCCAGCACACCAGGTTGTTCAAATCCGGCATTTTTCGGATCCTGCTGATAGTATTCCGCCCGCACAGCCCATTCGTGACCGTTCTCTAATGTACGACCGTACTTCAAGCCTACGGTATATGCGGTCATTTCACCTACCCGGTAATCTGCGCTGGCATACATCGGCAGGTCAGCAGACTGATTCAGATAAGGCTGATAGAAATCGGCAGCCGATTGCTGGTAATAGCGAATGTGCGGTTGAATGTAGCTGTTACCCGACAAATTGAACCGCAAGCGCGAATCGATAGTGTGCGAGTCGATTTCCCAGTCATCCGTTGCATAGCGATAAGATACGTCAACCACACCGTTGTCCAACGCATACTTGGTTTGCCAGAAGAATGAGTGCTTAGTACGTGAATCCGGGCGGTTCTCATACACAATATCCTGGGTTACACCGTTGGTGTTTATTACACTTAGTACTTTATAAGGGTCAGTGGTATAGCCGTCTACAATGCTCAGCCCGTAGTTAAATTGCATAAGCATTCTGCGGTTGATAACCTGAGTGACACCAAACAACATATCCAATGTTGTTTTGTCATCACTGCCATTTTTAGCGCCGTGATCGTCGTCCTCACCTTCAAACTCATCGTCGTAGTCGTCATCTGCAGGCACCATCATACTGGACAATGGCGTGGGTTTGCCGCCTACCGGATCGATGCTGTCGAACTGATATGACAATCCGGCCGACAGGGTAGTGTTGCGCTGAAACAGGTCTTTTTCCAGTAAGCCATTTACCCCAAGCGACATATAGTCATATTCGCGGGATACGTTGAAGCCCGCGGTACCGCGCCAGGTATCCGCAAACGGTTGCATCCACGACGCCGCAACCTGCACACGGGTGTCATGGAAGGTATCATCAAGCGGTGTATCACCCGCGGCAACCTGATACGAATCTTTACCTGAAGGACGCGAGAAAGTTTGCACGGTTGGCTGCGCAACGGCACCGTTGGCCGACGCACCGGTAAGGGTATCCAGTACCAGTTTTACGTTAAAAATACTGTCATCGCTGTTGGTTTTGGTGGCACTTACCACACCTTCTGCCAAACTAACGCGGTCAGTTTCACCGTAGTACAAAATAGCAGTGTCGAATTTCCAGTCTTTGAGTACTGATGAATCGGTTTCAGCATGCGCCTGGGATTGCCCTAACAATGCACAGGTAGCACCGGCTAAAGCTGCAGCAATACTGCCTTTATGACTTAGTTGCATCCGCAGCCGCCTCCCGCAAATGAACGTCCGCCACTGGTGGCTTCCTTACTGAAGTAAATATGGTCGTCCAGCCCCAAATCGACACCTTCAGCGCCCAGCGCCATTTCGTCTTTTGCCAATAAATCCCGCTCCCAGGGTTGCACACCTAACGACGCACAACCGCCAAGCTGGCTTAGCGCGACTATCACAGATACATAGACTAATTTACGTTTCATTTTGATGACTCCATTTCCTCAATCAGGGCCACAATTTCCTGTTCGTACTGGGCTTGCTTTTGTACATGAAAGCCCTGATGTGCCAGGCGTAACTGACCTGTGTGGTCAATAAGATAACTGGTTGGCATACCGGGTACGCGATACAGCGCCGGCGCATTGCCTTGCGGATCGAATGCTACCGGGAATTCTGCAGGCATAGCAGCCAGAAAGGCATCGGCAAGCTCGCGCTCGGTGTCCACGTTAATCGCAATCACAGTAAACCCCCTGTCGGCGTATTTATTCTGCATGGCATTCATCCATGGAAAAGAGCGCTGACAGGGTTTACACCAACTGGCCCAGAAATCCAGATACACGACTTGCCCGCGGTAATCAGCTAACTGATGCTGGCCGTCTGCCATAGCTAATGGCACATCGGGTGCGGGTTGGTTGGCCAGTGCGTCAGCAGTAAGCAGAGTGGCACATATAGCCAGTGACAAACTCAACCTGCGGGCGATCCTTGGTAGGTGACGCATATAACATCCTCAATATTTACAATTAAACTGAGTGTAAAAGTGGAAGCTTAAGGAAAACTTATGTGTTGGCGATTTCTGTTTTCATCCCTGTAGCCATCTGGTATAAATCGTTAAGTGGTTAATAATGATAAGGATGTCAGAGGTGACTGACACAACTGCACCGTTGGCAATTGATGCCGACACATTGCCTGCAATCAAACCCCGTCGACCTTTTTTGCTGGAGTTTCTGCTTCACTTTTGTACGTTTGGTATTTACACCTGCTTCTGGTGTGTTACTGCCACCAATGATCTGAAGCGCGCGTTTAACAAAGATTTCAAACCCTGGGCCTGGTTCCTGGTGCCTATTGTGTTTATAGCCCAGCTTATAATGCTTCCTCGCTTGCTGAATGCCATTGACGAGGCGGAACAATCACACAACCTGCGAAGCTGGAGTGAATGGAAGGAGCGTTCCTGGTTGTTATTTGCCTGTGGCTCAGGATTGTTTTTTGCCGTTTCACGAAGAGTTGAAATCCACATAGGTTGGGTTTTGTTGGTTCTGGTGATTTGGTCTGTCTGTTTTGCACTGTTAAACGCGCGTATGGATGTATTGCGTGATGAAGCGGTTAATCCCAAACGTCGCTATTATGCAGGTTATGCCTGGTGGCACTGGCCGCTGGTGGTGGTGGGGGTGCCCTTTGTGCTGTATATCGGATATAGCATGGTGATATCGCCGTATCTGGCGAAAGTTGCGCCACTCGCCACAAACACGGTGATCAGCGACGAAAAGCATGCCATAGAGCTTACTGTGGTTGAGGCCGACTGGCACAAAGTCGAAATTGGGACCTTTTCAGATGGCAGTGGTTTGTTTGAGATTGCTGGCCCGCTTGATTTCCAGTATTTCATTGCGTTTGAGCACGATGACGATTACACCTTATCGGATTTAACCCAGTGGCGTATTGGGCAAAATTACGATGATTTTACTGTGAAGGAATGTTCCGAAAACCGTATTTTCTCGCCCGGATCGTTGAACGTAGAAGCCTTTGTAGTGTGTAAAGGCACCAGTATGGGCGATCCCACTATTGCGACACATCACTTCATTCGCGTGGATAATCAAATTTTCGAACTGTATGGTTATATGAGTGCTGCCAAGCTGACCTACAAAGACCAGGAAGCGGGTTTCCTCCGCCAGGCGCAAGGACTCGTTCGTTATGAAAAATAAGCTAATATTCTTTATGGTTACCAGAATGGCAACCAGACTGTCCGGGCTGGTTGCATTGATGGCCTTGTGTTCAAATGGTCAGGCTGCGGCGTTATCAAACACAGCGCTCACCGCTAAGGCAAAAGAGTGGATGGCCGCCTCGGAAAGTTATTCCGCCGAGTCATTAACCAAAGTCTATACAGACGTAAGCCACACCATTTATCAGGACAAGATAGTCACGCAGGTAACGAAAGCCTGGTTCTACCCAACCAAAGCGCTGGTGCAGGAATCGGGATATGAAACGCTGAATTTCAATCAGTATTCTGAAGTGGTATCGGACATTAATGCCTTTTCGATTGCGCCAGACGGACGGATCACATGGGTAAAAGACGACAACATAAAAGAAATCGAAGACGACAGTTACAATATTTTTACCGACGGAAAGCGGAAGGTTATTAGTTTTCCCGGGTTGCAGGATAAAGGTATCTCGGTGTTGTCGTTTACCTTAACACACGATCGCACCAAAGGTATTGAAGACTGGTCGCACACCCATTTCCCGCAGCAGTTTTCGCCGGTTAACTATTATCGTTTGTCGGTGAGTTCTGCGGATGGCAGTTACTTTAACCACAACATCTACAATGATGTACTTACGTGTAACCGCGACGCGCACACGCTGCTCTGTGAAGGCAATCAATTACCGGCATTAGTGACCAAAGATAACGTAAACTGGCTGGACCAAATTGGCCAGATTGTGGTGACGACTACGCCAGATTGGAACGGTATGATAAGCCGTGTGAACCGTGGCTTTAATCAGGCGTTGAACAGCCAGTCCAAAGTGGCAGAAACCCTGCAAGGCTTAATTACGAAGGATATGTCTACGCAACAAAAGATCTCGGCTATTCACGAGTTCGCTGCCAGAGATATCCGCTATGTGTCGATGTCTGATAACGGACACGCGATTGTGCCGCATACGGTTGATGAAACCATCTACAATCGCTACGGCGATTGCAAAGATAAAACCGTGGTATTGGTTGCCATGCTTAATGCAATTGGGTTGAAGGCTTATCCGGTACTAGTGTCTACAGACCGGGCATCGCTCGCACCAGTGGCACTGCCCGGCATGAATTATTTTGATCACGCGGTTGCCTGCTTTGAGTTGAATGGTGAGCAGTTCTGCTTGGATGCTACCGACGCTTACAGTGACTGGTATTATTTGTCTGACTGGATCCAGGGGCATGTGTCGCTGCCACTCACGCCGGATGCTCAGCCTGCGTTATTGCCACAGTCAGAATTCCGCTGGCAAGTAACGCAATCCACCGATATTCGGTATACAACCGGTGGGGGACAAACAGAACAAACAACGGTGATATTTAAAGATGAGTATGCCAGTTCGATGCGCGGCAACCTCGCCAGTAAAAACAGTGAAGAGCAGAATAAATGGCTGACATCAGTGTACGA
This sequence comes from Aestuariibacter sp. GS-14, assembly GCF_006494365.1. Taxonomy (GTDB): domain Bacteria; phylum Pseudomonadota; class Gammaproteobacteria; order Enterobacterales; family Alteromonadaceae; genus Alteromonas; species Alteromonas mangrovi. The sequence continues at coordinate 36,869 of NZ_VHIP01000013.1, read as the reverse complement.
GGATGTGGTAGCGAGTGGTGTAGAGCCCGTATTTGACATAAGCGGCATTGACTCAATCAGCGAACCGGTAACGGTAAAAAGTACCACGGAGTTTGCGCCTTACTTTGATGTGGCGGAAGAATTTGTGCTAACGGAATACGATGCGTGGGTGCGTTATGAACTGGGATTGATGAAGTTGTCAGAAGCGCCTTATGGGTATGCCTTTCCGGGGCTGCAGATTGGCTCTACCTATAATCTGTACCTGCCAACTGGCTGGAAAGTGCAGAGTGCGCCCGCCAAACTCAAACTGAACACCCGTTTTGGTGAGTTAACCAGAGCAGTGCGTCTGGTTAAATCGAATCAACTTGAAGTTACCACCAGTCTGACGATGCCGCAGAAGGCATTGGCTGATACCGATATTGACGAATTTAATAATGTTCTGGATGTATTTGTGCAGGAGTCGTCGATCAATTTTAAAGGTGTTGTCAAGTAATCATCTGATGATGCGCGGCCTGGTGCCGCGCTAAAATTCGTATTCCAGCGAAAAACGCAACGTGTGATCTTTTACCACGCTATCTACCGCAGCAATAAAACCCAACTCCCATTTTAACTGTCGACGGCTGTCAAAGCGTTGGATACCCATAAAGGCCGGGCCAATGCCGATAAAGTCATCACCTGTATACAACTCGATAGCCGGTTGTAACAACGGCATCCAACGATAACGGTATTTTACCCGTAACTGGGTTTTTAATTCCTGGTCGGGCACATCTCCCCATACATACACCAACAGAGTGTTAACGGTTAAGCTGGTGGGGCCAATTTCTTTTTCCATGACCAAACCCGTAGTGACTTCCCAGCGCTTTTCGTTGTGATATTTTTCCACTTCAAACAGGGTGCCAAAGTCCGCCCAGTATTTACCCTGTTCCGTCATCATCCAGCGAATTTCAAATTCATAGCCTTCCAAACCAAAATCGTCATGTTGTTCATCGCGCGACCCTACTGCGTAAAATTTGGCGATCACGGTTTCGCTCAAGGCATGACCAAAAGCAATGCGTTGCAACAGTTCGTTGCCGTCTTCGTTTTGACGCGACATAAAACGCCATTCCAATTCTCGTTCGAAGGGCAAAATATAAGGATGGTAAACCCGGTCAACCACGCCAGATGACGGCTCGGCCTGCACGGTTTGCAAAGGCAACAGCAGCACACCGGCCAGAAGAAAAGTAAGCATAAGTCTCATGAAAATACTCCTTCGGCGGCACGAGGCCGAAGTAAAAAATAACTGCGCAGGGCAAACCACTGGGCTACAACCACTAAACATACCCAGCTAGCGAAATATGCTATACCGGGCTGTGATTCATAACCCATCAATGCATTTAACAAATGTCCGTATTCGCTGGCATCACTAACCAGTGCGCTGCTATTCCAAAGCGGCGACGTTTCATCGATCACGCCAATTTGTTGTAACTGGGGAATAACATCACTGGCTTGCGCCGCCATAAACAGCATCCACAAGCAGCGCAGCGCCAGCCCAGTTCGATAAGGCGCAAGTAACACAACCAATAAAATGGCAATGCTCAGGCTGATCCCACAGCCAAGTACTGAGCCAATAAAAATGGCCGGAATACGCTCTGAATGACTGCCAAAGGCGACCAGATACAGTGCAAAATCTGCCACATGAAGGCTGATGATGGGGGCGGCTGTCAGGATCAAATAGTGCGACTGAACGGGTGATTTCATACTTGCTAATGCAGACACGTAAGCAACAACCAGCAGCATAACGGTTAGCCATTCATAGCCAGTGCCGTCGAGCAGGTCGCTTACGGTATTTCGACTAAGCACCAGTAGCGCTGTGGTTATCAGCGATGCAAGCGCTAATTGCCATATCGCGCGGTGTTCAACCCGAAAAGCCAGTAACATAAAACTGATGAGTAAGGCGATGGGCAGCGCGTCGCGCAACATTAAAATAACCGTGTTAATTAGCATCGGGAGCCTCCTCGCCGGGGGCCAGAACAATGACTTCTCCCTGCGCGGTAGTAGGGTGATACTGACCAAAAAACGGATAACGGCCGGGGGAGAGTGGCCCGATAAAAATATTCGCCTTCGACTGGCCGAAGATCACTTTCTCACGGTTCAGCGCGAAGCTATCAAATTCCTCTGGTTCGTCGTCTTCGTTAACAATTGTGAGTTTGATTTTTTTGTCGGCCGGTACATAGATATTCGCCGGGTGAAACAGATTGTCCTTAATGCGCACTACTACTTCGGGCCTGGCCGCCAGGACATCCACGCTAATAATAAGCAGGCAAAAAGATAACAGGACTCTCAACATAGCGGCTCCTGTGATGAGCTATGCCGGGGCAGGGTAACGGTAACGGTTAATCCACCAAATCTGGATTCACCAAGACTGAGCTTGCCTTTGTGTAACATGACAACCTGATTCACAATTGCCAGACCAATGCCACTGCCTGACTGCCGCTGCGTTTGCACGTTGGCGACCCGGAAAAAAGGCGTGAGGACCTTTTCATAATCAGCCGGTGGAATACCTGGTCCTGAGTCGGCAACCTGGATCTCAAGTCTGTCCGTTTTAAGTTTTGTGGTTATTTCAATTTCACCACCATCCGGGGTATATTTACTGGCATTACCTATCAGGTTGGTGAACATGGTATGTAACGCAAACGAATTCGCTTGCAGCTCGCAAGGTGAACTGTTGAGCGAAATAGCCTGATGTTTGGCATCAATGGTGTCGTACATCTCGCTGATAATTTCTTGCAACATGGACTCTATTTCCACATTTTCAAGATTGGCCTGAGTTGTTTCCGGATTGGTCCGGCTAAGCAACAATAATTGATTAATTACCCGAATCATTCGATCGGTGTCGCGTTGGCATCTGGCAATTTCATCTTTACCAGGCGAATCAGAAACATGCAAATTATGCAGATTTATCTTTAAAACGCTTAGTGGGGTGCGCAATTCATGTGCGGCATTGGCAGAAAAAAGTTGTTCGCGTTCAAATGCTTTGTTCAGTCTTAAAAACAGGGAATTAAGTGTGTCAATAACGGTCGTCAATTCGTTTGGTGTATTACTTAACGCAATGGGTTCTAAATTGTTGCGGGCTTTGTTTTCCAGTTGAGCCGATAGGGCGTTGAGTGGACGTAAGCCTCGGTTTACTACCCAATAAATCAATAATGCCAGCACAGGGATACTGATAATTAATGGTGTCATGGCTGCCAAAATCAGGCTTTCTGTAAGCGTATCGCGACTCCCAAGAGGATGTGCAACCATTGCAACAACTTCATTGGCGGGGTTGATGGACGTGAGCACCCGCCATCGGTTGCCCAGAAAATTCTCGGCGCTGAATCCTTTTTCGATTTTGCCAATAGGCCTATCTGGCGCATTTGCTGAGCGCATCAGCAGGTGATCCTGTTGCCAAATCTGCCATGCCACATCCGGTGGACTCTCAATTTCAGATGCTCTGGCTGTTTGACTGGCTGGTAAGGCAACCAACGTTGCGGCAATGGCCTGTAGTTCGCCGTCGAACAACCGTGTAGCATCCTGCATACTGGCGCGATAACCGGTAATGGCCGCACTAAAGGTGACCAGTACAATCAGGGCTATCAACAGCCAGGTGACCTGGCGGCGAATGGAATTCATAGCGGAGACATTTATCCTTTCGGAGTGGTGTAACCCACACCACGAATGGTCTTGATAAAGCTGTCGGGCAATTTCTTACGTAAATTGCTGATGTGTACTTCAATGGTATTGGATGCCACTTCGTCGCCCCATTCGTACAGTTTGCTTTCAAATTGTTGCTTTGACAGCACCCGCCCGGCATTTTCCATTAGAATTCGCAACACCATAAATTCTCTGCGGGGTAAGGATAAAGGTTGATCATTTACGCTAACCGTGTGCTCAGCCAGATTTAACGCAACGCCGTGTAAACTAATACTGCTGGATGTTGCATTGCCCATACGGCGCTCGAGCACCCTGAGTCTGGCAAACAATTCTGCCATATCGAACGGTTTTGGCAGGTAATCATCTGCACCGCCATCCAACCCCAGAATTTTGTCATTCATGCTGTCGCGGGCCGTAAGAATGAGCACCGGCAGGGTAGCATCGCGGCTTCTGAGAGTTTTTAGCACTTGTAAACCGTCCATATCAGGCAGTCCCAAATCCAGCACTACCATGTCGGTTTCGGCTTGCTTTACCGCCGCAAGGGCGTCCTTTCCGGTGTGTACTGTGTTGACGGCATAATTCTGCCTGCGCAGAGAATCGCCTAGGGCACTGGCCAAAGCCAAATCATCTTCAACTAACAATATATTCATGCGGCGCTGCTTGTGCGTTGGTTAATCAAATTGTGATCATGATGTCATCCTTTGCTTAAGGATATCTTAAGAATTCGGGATGCAACAGTAACACGCTGATTTTAATTCAAAACCGGTGGTGGATGACGTCATGTTAAGGCGTAATATTCTCGCAGTATATGGTTTTAGATATTGTGACTGATTTTTTGTATAGCGTTGATATTTAATGAAATATTGATTTAGCTGTGAAGTGCAGGATACCATCCGGAATCTGCGATTTAAGTAAATGTTACATTAGCGAATTGCGCATTCGTCGTGTAAAATTCATGCAACTGTCATCAATTGTTCATGTTTGCGTGGAAGTGATTTAACCGTGTCGCCAAATAAGTTGTGGACGGAGCTGGTAGCTTTGTTCGTTTTACTACCTCTGCTGTTTCTTGCTGGTATTCAGTACGCTGGCCCATACCTGTTGGCTGCATTGGTAGTCATTGGTGGTGTGTGTTTGTGGCTGTTATTAGCCGACAAATCGTTCAAGCGTTTCCGCTTGTGGAACTGGCAGCAGGGCAAGCCGCATTTGCTGGCTTCATTAAAGCTATTTATTCCTTGGGCGTGTTTAACCGCCATGATGGTGTACTGGTGGTTGCCTGACGCATTTTTGCAATGGCCCGCAGAACAAACCTCGCTTTGGCTCATGACACTGGTGCTTTATCCCTTGTTGTCGGTGGTGCCGCAGGAGATTATCTACCGCACTTTCTTCTTCCACCGTTATAAGCAAATTATTCCCTCACGGTACATTAGGGTGGGCGCAAGCACCTTACTGTTCGGCTTTGCGCATGCCATATATGGCAATTGGATAGCGGTGGTGGTGTCGGCTATTGGTGGGGCAGTGTTTGGATTGCGCTACATGCAGAGCCGCTCTACGGCCGTTGTTGTTGTGGAGCACTCTTTATGGGGCTGCTTTTTATTCACGATTGGGCTGGGGTCGTTTCTGTCGATTCAGCACACGTTGTAATACCAATTCGCAAGTTGACGCTGCAAACGAATCAGGCCATGGGGGACATATTGCAGCGAGCCAAAAACGTTTGCCAAACGTTAATGTGTGCTTTCATGGCCTGTTGATACCGTTCAAATTCCTGCGCTTGCTTCTGTAAATAGGCTTTAAACGCGTCAGGTAAATCAGGGTGTTGTTGCCATTCGTTTGAAACCTGCTCAAATGCATAGTGGAACGCATTGATTCGACCACCCACCGGTTGGATTTTCTCAATAAAAAACAAATAAAACACATTGCGCAGAATGGCGGCAGTATCGTCATTGCGTCCGCTACCACAGGATTGAGCCGGTAATGCACTGTCCAGTACTTTGGTGATAACCGGCAGGCCAAGGGCCAATTGTTGCTGAGTCAGCCAGACACTTGCAGGTAATCGCAATATCGCAAGTTGTTGAAGCTGGTTTTCCAGCTTCTTCGCCTGAGACGTACCGGAAGTCTGATACGCATTTAATTGTGCCAGTCCGGCTACTTGCCCAGTGATATCGAGCTGTGGCGACACCAGTAAATCGGGTATTGGGCGGCTAAACGCCTGTTTAGTTTCTTCACTGAGTGTGAGCATGTTGCTCCAATGAACGGTTAAGTCTGCTTGCTTGATTGCTTGCCAGTGTTGCAGCGTAGGCAGGAGTGATATGGACTCCTCTGAGGTAACCTCAGATTGCTGATAAAATGCAATACACTGGCTCAGAGCTGCAAGCAATGTGTGTTCATAGTGCAAGCGAACTGAATACGCCTGAACTTTGCCAAGTGCAGTGTTGCGCTGTGCAACCAGGCTGCCAAGCTCGCAGGTTTGAATCTTGTACAGCTCAGTAAGGTCAATGGCGATTTCCGTTGGATGCTTGAGCAACTCGTGGCGGGTCGGGTAAGGCAGTGGCAGAGCTTCAGGTAGGGAAGGAATGCTGATATCCAGTGTGCGCGCTAATCGGGTTTGGTATTCCTGAAGGTGAGCGGCAGAATTTTCCGGGGCGCAACCAATGAGCGGCGTTAACAAGGCAAAAGTCAGCCAAATCCAGCAAAGCTGAGATCGCTTTATACTTGTTAACCCTGAAGTGTTATCTACAACTGTTGGCAAATCTGGTTGACGTCCTGTTGCGCGGTGATGAGATATTGACCACCAAATAATACGGCATGATTGAGTACGTGGTAAAGCTGATAAAGTTTACGGCGCTTGGTGTAATCAGGCTCTAAAGGCCAGGTTGACTGGTATCCTTCGTAGAATGCCTCAGGCAGTTTTCCGAACAGTTCGGTCATGGCGATGTCTGTTTCACGGTCGCCTATGTATACGGCAGGATCATAGATAACGGGTTGATTATGGTAAAATCCAATATTGCCATGCCATAAATCACCATGAACCAGTGAAGGGAGGGGCTGATGATGTTGTAGAAACGTATGAATGCGCGTTACGCATACATCAATGTTGCACCATTTGTGGCCTTGTCTTGCCAGCGATTCCAGCATAACGCCGATGCGAAATTCTGCATAAAATTGCGCCCAGCCTGAGGTGAATTCATTCGCCTGGCGCGTTTGACCAATAAAATTGTGGCGGTGCCAGCCAAATCGGTTGGTGGTGGGAGCGCGGTGTATCAAAGCCAGTTGTTCGCCACAGCGCCACCAGAGTGCTCCGCTGGCAGGTTGCAGCTTCAAAAATTGCAGTACCAGGTATTCCTGTAATCCACCGTTTTCTTCAATGACGCCCTGGCAGATGACAGAGGGTATTTTCATGCATTGGGTAGCGGCTAACGCGGCTAATCCCTCAGCTTCGGCATCGAGTACCAGGTCGTTAGAGTGCTTCATGGTGCGGTGTTTAACAAAGTATCGCCTGGCGTCATCACGGATCATTACGCTCTGATGCGAGTCTGTGCCGTGCAGCACTTGTCTGTGCTGACACACAAATAGATTACCGGTTACCTCTGAAATCGTTTCGCTGATGAATTGCCACATGTGCAGGTAATGTCATGGGGTTTACTGTAAGTATGGAATAATTTGATGCCATTGCCAGTTCAGCATGCAGGAATTTTGTGATTTTTTGCCTCCTATTTAGCCTTGTGCGTTGTATACCCGTTTGCAAAGCAAGCTGATTGGCAACGATATTTCTCTTTTAAGCGTTGCATGAAAGATCGAAGGCGTTATAATCCGTGCAAACACAGGGGATTTACCCCTTTCACGCACCCATCTCAGGGTGTTTTTTTATGATTAAAGCAAACACAAGTGGCACAGAGTAGGTGTCACCACTGTAAGGATGATTCATGCCTGTTATTACTCTTCCTGATGGAAGTCAGCGTTCTTTCGATAACCCTGTCTCTGTATTAGATGTTGCTGCCGATATCGGCCCCGGTCTGGCAAAAGCGACCATTGCTGGTCGTGTAAACGGCGAGCGTGTAGATGCCTGCGAGGTAATAGATTCAGACGCTGCGTTACAAATCATCACCGCAAAAGACGAAGACGGACTTGAGATCATCCGTCACAGCTGTGCGCACTTAATTGGTCATGCAATTAAGCAGTTATGGCCAGATGCGAAAATGGCCATTGGTCCTACCATCGACAATGGCTTCTACTACGATGTTGATATGGAGCACAGCCTGACCCAGGATGACCTGCAGAAGCTGGAAAAGCGCATGCTGGATCTGGCAAAAACGAATTACGATGTGGTTAAGAAAAACGTGAGCTGGCAGGAAGCCAGAGATACCTTTGAAGCCCGCGGCGAAACTTACAAAATGCAAATTCTCGACGAGAATATCCCGAAGGACTCTTTCCCAGGGTTGTATCACCACGAAGAATATATTGATATGTGCCGTGGCCCTCACGTGCCTAACATGAAGTTTTGCCAACACTTTAAAATAATGAAGGTGGCAGGTGCATACTGGCGCGGTAACAGCGACAACAAAATGTTACAGCGTATCTACGGTACCGCTTGGGCAGACAAAAAGCAGTTAAGTGCTTACTTAACCCGCCTTGAAGAAGCTGAAAAGCGCGATCACCGTAAAATCGGTAAAACGCTTGATCTGTTCCATTGGCAGGAAGAGGCACCCGGCATGGTGTTCTGGCATAACGATGGTTGGTCGGTGTATACCGAGCTGGAAAAATTTGTGCGCAACATGCTGCGCCGTTACAGCTACGATGAAGTAAAAGGTCCGTTGATGATGGACCGCGTGCTGTGGGAACGTTCTGGTCACTGGGACAAGTACGCAGAGAACATGTTTACTACCGAATCAGAAAAGCGTGAATACGCCATTAAGCCCATGAACTGTCCGGGTCACGTACAGATATTTAACCAGGGGTTAAAGTCATACCGCGACCTGCCATTGCGTATGGCTGAATTTGGGTGTTGTCACCGCAATGAGCCATCCGGTGCCTTACACGGCCTGATGCGTGTGCGCGGTTTTACCCAGGACGACGCCCACATTTTCTGTACAGAAGAACAGATGCTGGACGAAGTGTGTAGCTGTATTGACATGATTTACGACGCCTATCGCACCTTTGGTTTTGAAAAAATCGAAGTAAAATTGTCTACCCGACCAGAAAACCGTGTTGGCAGTGACGAGATTTGGGACAAGGCTGAAAAAGCCCTGGCCGATGCGCTTAACAGCAAAGGCATTGAGTTTAAGTATCTGCCTGGTGAAGGCGCGTTTTACGGTCCTAAAATTGAATTTACCCTGTATGACTGCCTTGATCGCGCATGGCAGTGCGGTACCGTGCAGGCTGACTTCTCTATGCCAGGCCGTTTAGGCTCTACTTACGTTGCAGAAGACGGCGAGCGCAAAGTACCGGTAATGATTCACCGGGCGGTATTGGGATCGCTGGAGCGTTTTATCGGTATTCTTACTGAAGAGTATGCAGGCTTCTTCCCGCTGTGGTTAGCGCCGAAGCAAATGGTAGTCATGAATATTACCGACAATCAGGCGCCCTACGCCAAGCAAATTACAGAAAAACTGCAGGAACAGGGTTTCCGCGTAAAGTCTGACTTGAGAAATGAAAAGATTGGCTTTAAAATTCGCGAACATACGCTCAAGCGCGTACCCTATATGCTGGTGGTGGGCGACAAAGAGATGGAATCGGGTCAGGTGGCAGTGCGTTCGCGCCGTGGCGAAGATTTAGGCAGTATGCCAATCGATGCCTTTATTAGTCTGGCAAACGAAGAAATCGCTGGAAAATCCATCAAATAACGGTATACTCGCGCACTACAATTGTGCCGCGAGTTTTCGTTGGTAACAGCAAAAACATAAGTGTCTGGTTTTAAAGAATTTCTTTCAAATATATAGAACCAGGTGAAGATTAAAAATGTTGGAGGATTAGCACATTAAAGGCGCTAACAATAAGGCTCAGGGCGATAAAGCCCGGATTAACGATGAAATTACGGCAAGAGAAATCCGCTTAATTGCTGCGGATGGAAGCCAGGTAGGAGTGGTATCGCTAAGAGAAGCACTCAGCTCCGCCGAAGAAGCCAGTTTGGATCTTGTTGAGATTAGTCCTAATGCTGAGCCGCCGGTCTGTAAAGTGATGGACTACGGCAAATTCCTCTTTGAAAAAAGTAAAGCTCAAAAAGAGCAAAAGAAAAAACAGAAACTCATTCAGGTCAAGGAGATTAAATTTCGCCCTGGCACTGATGAAGGCGATTACCAGGTAAAACTGCGCAACCTGCGTCGCTTTCTGGAAAGTGGCGATAAAGCCAAAGTTACGATCCGTTTCCGCGGACGTGAAATGGCTCACCAAGATATTGGTATCGAACTGCTGGAACGTGTAAAAACGGACCTGGAGGACGTATCAAACTGCGAATCTTTCCCTAAAAAGGTGGAAGGTCGTCAGATGATCATGGTGCTCGCCCCACTTAAGAAGTAGTAGTGGTTTAAAGTTTTTGGGAATCTGCACCCCAAAACACCCTGCTATAAATATTAACCGGTAGAAAGGTGACTGCACACCCCAAACCGATATTAACAATGCGGAGTTTTAGCAATGCCTAAAATGAAATCTGTTAGTGGTGCAGCCAAACGTTTTAGAAAAACTGGTTCTGGCCGCTTTAAAAGCAAACAGTCTCACTTACGTCACATTCTGACTAAGAAGAGCTCTAAGCGTAAACGTCACCTGCGTGGCAAAAAACTGGTTCATGACTCTGATACTAAATTAGTACAGCGCATGCTGCCTTACGTTTAAGTTTGAGGAGACTGAATAATGGCTAGAGTTAAACGCGGCACAATCGCACGTGCACGTCACAAAAAAGTTTTAAAACAAGCTAAAGGTTATTACGGTGCCCGTTCACGCGTTTATCGCGTAGCGGTACAAGCTGTAACTAAAGCTGGTCAATATGCATATCGCGACCGTCGTCAGCGCAAGCGTCAATTCCGCCAACTGTGGATTGCACGTATTAACGCTGCGGCTCGTCAAAATGGCATGTCATACAGCCGTTTCATTAACGGTCTGAAGAAAGCGTCTGTTGAAATCGATCGTAAGATCCTTGCCGACATCGCAGTACATGACAAAGCGGCTTTCAGCGCATTAGTCGTAGCGGCTAAAGGCGCATTAGCTTAATTATTTAATTAAGTTTAAGTTCTTTCGGAAAACGGCGAGCGGGATGCTCGCCGTTTTTCGTTTCAGCGAAAGAATTATTGTATAAATCTGCTCTTATCGCTTAAAACACAAGCGTTAACCGCTTGTGGTGCTTTAATGCCTGAGGCTATCCAGCAGTCTTCGTAAATGGAATAGTAACACAGACTTACCTCAAAACTGGCGTCTTGAAGTACAGACACCAAATCCGGCTCGGTAACCACAAATACCGAAACATCCCGCCCGGACGACACTATTGCCCGTTTACCTTTGTTGTGACGTTATTAACACGCTGGGCCACACCGACGTTTTGGCATACGCCCGGTCAATGAAAGCTGAATTGATTGCCAATTGGTATTACCACCACCAGCATTTCAGGTTTAGTAAACCATTTGCGCTTTAAGCTGCGTTTCACGTTGAGAGTCCTTGTGATTGCACAATGTTAATTAATTGCTGCCACAGAAATTCACTTACCGGGCCATATTGTTCACCCAGCTTACGTACGGCACTAATTTCTCCGCGGATACTGCTGGTAACATCGCTTAAGTTTAAAGCCACTAATTCCCCCAAAGCCAGCTCTTCCGATACTTTATCGCGAGGAATATAACCCCATCCTGCGCCTTTCATAAGCAATGCTTTTTGTGTATCGCTGTCGTTTGTACGAATAGTAAATGCGGGTACCACGCCCATCATCTTCTCAATATCAATATCAATATCGAATGCCTGGGGCATCAGCAGAGGCAAATCGTGTAGATGACTGGAATGTTTGGGCGGTGTGTGCAAATTCCGCAGGCAGCTAACATGTAAAACGGCAATTACTTCAAACTGGCCGAAAGGCAGGGTGTCGAACGTCGCTAGTTCATGGAAACTGTGCATCCAGGGGGTAATGGCAATATCTGCAGTGCCTTTGATAACCTTCTGCAACGCGCCTAGTCGGGCCACCGAGGTTAAGTAGAGCTCTGTGTGAGGAAACGCCTGTTGTGTATTGATAACTGCATCGTAAATGTTGAACTGCTGGCAAATGGTATCAAATACCAGCTCAACTTTACGCTCGTGGTCACGGTTAAGGTGGGCAGCCAGGCCTGATATATCGGCTTGTTGCCTGAGTAAATACCGGCAGTGCGGCAACATGCGCTGTCCATCTTCAGTTAATTGCAGGCGGTTACCGCTTTTTTGCAATAAACTTAGCTTAAATTCTTCCTGTAGCCGTTTAATGGCAATGGATATTGCGGGTTGTGTTTTATGTAACTGCTCGGCAGCACGGGCAATACTCCCCAGTTCGGCTACCGTTACAAACATGCGGAGTTGTTCAAGGGTCATAAATTTAATTTAATATATGGCTAAAATAGATTAAATATTATTTTGGTATGGATTGGCGTATATTGCCAGCATAAGCTTTAGGAGAATGTGTGTGACCCAACGATTTCATATTCAAATCAGTGCCGTATTGGCATTGGTTGGCGTGCTGGCAGGCTGTGGCGGACAAGCTGATGTGGCGCCGGTAAGTAAAGATCAAACCAAGCTGGTGAAGGCAATTACACTCACTTTGGGAGATACGGGGGGCTACCGTGAATTCCCCGCCGTAGTGGAAGCCAGTGAAGACGCCACGCTGGCGTTTCGCGTATCCGGTGAGTTGTCGGAATTATTGGTAACGTCCGGACAAATGGTACAGTCGGGTCAGCTACTGGCGAAATTAGACCCCACTGACTACCAAATCGCTGTAGATCAGGCCCAGGCCAATTACGACTTGGCAAGAGTGCAGTACGACCGCGCAAAAACATTGCTGGAGAAGCAATTGGCGTCAAAAGCCGGTTTTGATGAAGCCAATGCGCAGTTACAAGTGGCCGCAGCGGCGTTAAAGTCAGCCAAGACCAACCTGGCCTATACGCAATTACATGCACCGTTTGGTGGACAAGTTGCACAGCGCTTTGTAGAAAATTACGAAAGTGTCACCGCTCAACAGCCCGTATTTTCGTTACAGAAAAATACGGTAGTGGATGTGGCCATTCAAATTCCGGAAGATTTGCTGTCTAACCTGGATAAAGAAGCTACCTATCAGCCTGAGGTTAGATTCGACACGCATCCGGATGAAGTATTTCGCGCAACCTTAAAGGAATATGACGCTGATGCCGATCCGGCAACCAACACCTATAAGGTGGTATTTCAGTTACCCCGCCCTGATAGCTTTAACGTATTTCCGGGCATGTCGGCCACGGTGCGTGCACAGCTGGATCAGGTAATGAAAGTGAAGAGTGGTGGCTGGAATGTACCCGCATCAGCCGTGTTTGCCGATGCTGAAAATGCCCAGCAAAGTTATGTGTTTGTGATCACTGACACTATGACACTGGAAAAACGGGCGGTAACGCTCGGCGGTATTTCGGAGCAGGGTTTTAAAATTATCCAGGGGTTAAACACTTCAGAACAAATTGTTGAAGCGGGGGTTCACCGCCTGAACGCTGGCGATACAGTACGGATTTGGCAAAAAGAACGGGGGCTGTAGTTGTGAACATCGCCAGTTATTTTGTTAATAATCGCACATCCAGTTGGATGGTAACCCTCATTTTGTTATTAGGTGGGATCATTGCGTTTTTAAATTTGGGGCGGCTCGAAGATCCGCAGTTCACCATTAAACAAGCCATGGTGATCACCCTGTACCCGGGCGCTTCGCCTACACAGGTAGAAGAAGAGGTAACCTATCCCATAGAAAATGCTATTCAGCAATTGCCTTATGTAGACAATATTCAGTCTGTTTCAACCGCCGGTAAATCCCAGATCATGGTAGAAATGAAAAGTATCTACCGCAAAGACGACCTGCGCGGGATATGGGAGGAGATGCGTCGTAAAATCAATGATTTGACACCATCGTTACCATCGGGTGTGTACCCGCCCAAAATCATCGACGATTTTGCCGACGTGTACGGCATGCTCATCGCTGTAACTGGTGATGGCTATCAGTATAAAGACATTAATGATTACGTGGATTTCTTAAAGCGCGAACTGGTGCTGGTTGACGGGGTAGGCAAAGTTACCCTGCAAGGCGAGCAGGACGAGCAGGTTTTCGTAGAAATATCGCGTTCTAAAATCGTGTCGCTGGGGATCAGCCCAAGTCGTATCAGCTCTTTGCTGGTTACACAGAATCAGGTATCCAATGCCGGAAAGGTAAAAATTGGTGATGAATATATTCGCATTTACCCAACCGGCGAATTTGAGTCGGTTAAAGAACTGGAAAACCTGTTAATTAGCCAGGCGGGCGCGTCTGAGCAAATTTACTTAGGTGATGTAGCGCGTGTTTACCGGGGCTATGAAGAAGTACCAGATAACTTAATCCATTACGCCGGGCAACAGGCTTTGCTGCTGGGGATTTCATTCGCCGATGGCGTGAATGTAGTGGAAGTGGGGGAACGTATTCAGCAACGCATGCAGGAGCTTGAATACATGCGTCCGGTTGGTATGGATACTGATTTCATTTATAACCAGCCGGCTGAGGTAGATAAGTCGGTGTACGGGTTTATGTTAAACCTGGCCGAAGCCGTGGGCATAGTGATTGTAGTGCTACTGCTGTTTATGGGACTCAAGTCTGGGCTGTTAATTGGACTTATACTGCTGCTTACTGTGCTGGGCACGTTTATCTTTATGCAGCAGATGGACATAAACTTGCAGCGTATTTCACTGGGAGCATTAATTATAGCCCTGGGGATGCTGGTTGATAATGCCATTGTGGTTACCGAAGGGATCCTGATAGGCATGAAGCGCGGTATGAGCAAACGCGATGCCGCTGCACAGGTAGTGAGCCAGAACATGTGGCCCCTATTAGGTGCCACAGTGATTGCAATCATTGCCTTTGCGCCGATTGGCCTGTCGAGCGATGCTACCGGTGAGTTTGCTGGCAGCCTGTTCTGGGTATTGTTTGTTAGCCTGTTACTGAGCTGGGTAACCGCAATCACATTGACGCCTTTCTTTGCTTCATTACTGTTTAAAGATGAGGACAATAGTAATGAAGGCGAACTTAAAAACAGTGAAGACATTTACAAAGGCATCATATTTGATGTGTTCAGTGGCGCGTTGAGCATTGCCCTGCGCTGGCGCTGGCTTACCGTTACTATCATGGTTGCGTTACTGGTGAGTGCTGTTATTGCGTTTGGGCAGGTTAAGCAGGCATTTTTCCCGCCGTCGACTACCCCCATGTTCCTGGTTGACGTATGGCATAAAGCCGGCACCGATATTCGTGTGAATGCCCAGAAAATGGGTGAAATTGAAAAGCACATGCTACAGCAGGATGGGGTAGAGGAAGTTACTACCACGGTTGGTCAGGGATTGGCGCGCTTCATGCTCACTTACAAAACCGAAAAAAGCTATCCCACTTACGCTCAGTTGGTGATCCGCATGCGCGATGGAGAAGCGCTGGAAACTCAATTGCCCAAGTTGCGTGACTATATGGAATCTGAGCATAGCGAGATGTTCTTCAAAATTAAGCGGCTGGAAATTGGGCCCTCTACCGATGCTAAAATTGAAGCGCGTTTTAGTGGCCCCGATCCGTTGGTACTGCGTCAATTGTCGGAAGAAGCCAAACGCGTATTAGAAAGCGACCCCGGTGCGCGTAATATTCGCGATAACTGGCGTCAGCAAACCAAAGTGATCCGCCCGGTGTTTAATGAAGCGGCCGCAAGACGGGTAGGCATTAGCAAAGCTGACTTGGATAGCTTGTTGTTAACCAGCTTCAGCGGTGCCCAAATTGGCGTGTATCGCGATGGTACAGATTTGCTGCCTATCATCAGCAGGCCTCCACCGGAGGAGCGCCTTACGGCGGATAATCTGGAAAACCTGCAAATTTATTCGTCTACTGCACAGCAGTTTATTCCGATTACCCAAATTGTGCGCAAGTTCGACGTAGTATGGGAAGATCCTATTATTATGCGCCGCGACCGCAAGCGCACCATTACGGTGATGGCCGATCACGATATTTTAGGTACTGAAACGGCTGCCAAGCTTTTCTCTCGGGTACGTGGCCAAATTGAAGCGATTGCATTACCTGTGGGCTATGAGTTGGAGTGGGGGGGCGAGTTTGAGGCCTCTACCAAAGCACAAAAAGCCATTTTTGGTTCGCTGCCGCTGGGTTACCTGATCATGTTTATTACCACCGTATTGCTATTTGCCTCTGCGCGAATCGCTGGGATTATCTGGGCATGTATTCCATTGGCACTCATCGGAGTAAGTTACGGATTATTGATTACCGGCGCACCGTTTGGCTTTATGGCGTTACTGGGTTTCCTGAGCTTGTCGGGCATGATCATTAAAAATGGTATCGTGCTGGTTGAGCAGGTAAAGCTGGAACTGGAAGAAGGCAAAGCACCTTATTCTGCCTTGTTTCATGCAACCTTGAGTCGTGTGCGGCCGGTATGCATGGCGGCAATTACTACCATTTTGGGCATGATCCCGCTGTTGTTTGACGACTTCTTTGCCAGTATGGCCGTGGTGATCATGTTTGGTCTGGGCTTTGCCACCTTACTGACGCTGGTGTTTGTGCCGGTGTTGTACAGCCTGGTATTTAAAATAAAGCCTGCTCACTAACGAAAATTCCATAAAAAACCCGGCCTGATCCACCACGCCGGGTTTTTTGTAAGTATTTCACTCAGGTATGACTTCGCTACAAACTGCACAGCTAATTGATTCGTAACTTATTGGTTTTAATAAGGTTAATAATGGTACGTATTTAGCAGATATCCATTTATGCGCAAGATTGCTACAGCTAGTGATGGCACAGCGCATAAGGCCCGGCGAAGGTCTGTTCGGGTAATTCTTCTGAATACTATGGAGCGAACTATGAATACCGATATAGCGAAAGGCAAATGGTTACAACTTACTGGTACAGTTAAGCAGAAGTGGGGCAAACTTACCCAGGATGAAGTTGAGCAAATGGAAGGAAAGTTTGAGGTTTTCTACGGCAAAATGCAGGAAAAATATGGCATGAGCAAAGAAAAAGCCCGTCGCGAATTTAACGCACTTCAATCATAAAGGTGATACATTGGCACTGGGCAAAATAGCCAGTGCCAATGAGGAGCAATCACTATGTTAACCCTGTCAGATACCGGCCTGATACTGATTGATGTGCAAGGCAAGCTGGCCACACTGGTCGCCAATAGTAACGAAACTCTGGGTGCGGTAAGTACGTTAATTCAAGGGTCGCAATTACTGGGACTGCCCGTGATTTGGGTGGAGCAATTGCCAGACAAACTCGGTGCAACCCTACCGGCAGTTGCAGCACATTTAAGTGGTTGTGAACCCTACGCTAAATCAACCTTCAGTGCGCTTGGCAACAGCGTAATTTCACAGGCTATAGCATCAACCGGGCGCAAAGATTGGCTGGTTTGCGGCATTGAAGCACATATTTGTGTATATCAAACCGTATGTGACTTGTTGGAAAAAGGTTACAACGCACACGTGGTGAGTGACGCTGTGTCTTCCAGAAATCCGGAACACAAAGCCCTGGCGCTGGATAAAATGCAACGTTCAGGCGCTGTGCTAACCTGTGTGGAAATGGCACTGTATGAGTTACTACAGCGGGCCGATATACCCGAATTTAAAGCAATCCTGCCGCTTGTAAAATAGCGGAACACACGTTTAGCCATAAAAAACCTGCAATTTTGCAGGTTTTTGCATTTTATTTGCTGAAATCAGCCCGTTAGGGTAGCCGTGCCTTTTATCCTTTGTGTAAAATGTCGGCCTTTTACAGATCCGGCCGTTTAGCAGCATTGATGCCTTTAGCCAAGCCGGATTTGCCACACAGTAATTTTGTACCAAATTGGGGTAATCATGGAGCTTGAAGCGATAGTCAGTCAGGCGAAAGCCGAGATTGATGCTGCCAGCGATGCAGCCACGCTCGACCAGGTTCGGGTGGAGTTCATGGGTAAAAAGGGCAAACTAACTGACCTGTTGAAAGGGTTGGGCCAGTTGTCTGCTGAAGAACGTCCACTCGCCGGGCAAAAAATTAACGAAGCAAAGCAAATTATTCAACAGGCCATAGGCGAAAAGGGCGATGCCCTGCGCGCAGCCGAGATGAATCAAAAGCTGGCCGAAGAAGCGGTAGATGTAACCTTGCCAGGCCGTACAGAGTTTGCAGGTAACTTGCATCCGGTGTCACGCACTATCATGCGTATCGAGCAATTCTTTGGTGAACTGGGCTTTGCGGTTAAAACCGGTCCGGAAGTGGAAGACAGCTTCCACAACTTTGACGCGTTGAATATTCCGGCTAATCACCCGGCCCGTGCCGACCATGATACCTTCTACTTTAACCCGGAAATTATGTTGCGCACGCAAACGTCGGGTGTACAAATTCGCACCATGGAAGCAGAAAAGCCACCTTTGCGTATTATTTCACCCGGACGCGTTTACCGTAACGATTACGATCAGACTCACACGCCTATGTTCCACCAGGTAGAAGGCCTGATGGTTGATAAAAATGTGAGCTTTACTGAGCTGAAAGGCATTCTGCACGACTTCCTGCAAAACTTCTTCGAGGAGTCATTACAGGTACGCTTCCGTCCATCTTACTTCCCGTTCACTGAACCTTCTGCAGAGGTAGATGTAATGGGTAAGAATGGCCAGTGGCTGGAGGTACTCGGTTGCGGTATGGTGCATCCCAATGTACTGCGTGCGGTGGGTATCGACCCGGAAGAATACACTGGTTTCGCCTTTGGAATGGGCGTTGAGCGTTTAACCATGTTGCGTTACGGCGTGAATGATTTGCGCGCGTTTTTCGAAAACGACCTCCGTTTCCTCAAGCAGTTCAACTAAGGCGGCATCAACATGAAATTCAGTGAAAAGTGGTTAAGAGAATGGGTTAACCCTGCTGCGTCACAGGATGAACTGTGCGAACAGCTTAGCATGGCGGGGCTGGAAGTAGACGGCGTTGAGCCGGTTGCGGGAGATTTCTCTGGCGTAGTAGTAGGCGAGGTGGTTGAGTGTGGACAACACCCTGACGCAGACAAATTGCGCGTAACAAAAGTTAACGTAGGCGAAGACGAATTACTGGACATCGTTTGTGGTGCACCAAACTGCCGTCTTGGCCTGAAAGTGGCTGTCGCCAAAGTGGGCGCTGTATTGCCGGGTGATTTTAAGATCAAGAAAGCAAAACTGCGAGGACAGCCGTCTCACGGTATGCTGTGCAGCTTTTCTGAGCTGGGTATCAGTGACGATCACAGCGGTATTATTGAATTACCACTGGATGCGCCCATTGGTGCAGACATCCGCGATTACCTGAGCTTAAACGATGTTACGATTGAAGTAGATTTAACGCCCAATCGCGCCGATTGTCTTGGTGTTCGCGGTATCGCCCGCGAGGTTGGCGTATTAAATAATGCCGACGTAACCGAACCTCAGATTGAAGCGGTTGCGCCAACTATTGAAGACAAGCTGGCCATTACGTTAAGTGCGCCGGATGCATGTCCGCGCTATCTTGGCCGGGTAGTAAAGGGCGTAAATGTAAAAGCCCAATCACCACTGTGGTTAACGGAAAAACTGCGTCGCAGCGGCATTCGTAGCATCGACCCCATTGTTGATGTGACTAACTTTGTGCTGCTTGAACTGGGTCACCCAATGCATGCTTTTAATCTGGCTTCCATTGAAGGCGGAATTAATGTCCGTATGGCGCATGCCGGTGAATCTCTGACACTGCTGGATGAAACTACGGTAGAACTGAAAGACAACACCCTGGTGATTGCCGATGACAACAAAGCGCTGGCAATGGCGGGGATTTTTGGTGGCCTGCACTCAGGTACTGATGAGACGACTACTGACATTCTGCTGGAAAGTGCGTTCTTCGCGCCGGATGCCATTATGGGTAAAGCGCGCCAGTATGGTTTGCACACCGATGCGTCGCACCGCTATGAGCGAGGTGTTGACCCGCAATTACAAGCTACCGCAATGGAACGGGCAACACGCCTGATTCTGGATATCTGTGGTGGTGAAGCGGGCCCGGTAGTGGAAGCTGTGAATGAAGCAACATTACCTGTGCAACCGGAAGTTACCCTGCGCAAAGCGCGCCTGAAGCGCGTACTGGGTATTGATATTGCCGACGCCACTGTGGCTGAAATTCTGGCCAGATTGGGTATGCAAGCAGCAGAATCAGCCGAAGGCTGGGTTGCGAAAGCACCGTCCTATCGCTTTGACATTGCCATTGAAGAAGATTTGATTGAAGAAGTGGCCCGTGTATACGGCTACAACAGTATTCCTAATATGGCGCCGGTTGCAGCACTGTCGATGATACCGGCCAGCGAGGCAACATTGTCGCTGAAT
The DNA here is from genome assembly GCF_006494365.1 of Aestuariibacter sp. GS-14. Lineage (GTDB taxonomy): Bacteria > Pseudomonadota > Gammaproteobacteria > Enterobacterales > Alteromonadaceae > Alteromonas > Alteromonas mangrovi. Next base: position 16,718 of record NZ_VHIP01000013.1, on the reverse strand, counting down.
ACCGTGAAATCGGTGTTGCTCAATCGCGGCTACAACGAAGCCATTACGTATTCGTTTGTGGATCCTAAAATTCAAAATCTGTTGTTCCCTGATAGCAATGGACTGGTACTGCCGCATCCGATTTCGGCTGACATGTCGATTATGCGTGTAAGTTTATGGCCGGGCTTATTGCAAGCCGCCTCTTATAACCAAAAGCGCCAGCAGAATCGCATTCGTTTGTTCGAAACTGGCTTGCGCTTTGTGCCTGATGCCGCTGCGCCTAATGGCATTAATCAGCAGCCAATGCTGGCGGGTGTGCTTGCTGGTCGGCGCTTAGCTGAACACTGGGACGGCACTGATTCAGCCGTTGATTTCTTTGATGCCAAAGCCGATGTTGAGGCGCTGCTGGGATTAACGGGTAAGAGCAAGCAGGTGAGCTTCAAAGCTGAAGCGCACTCAGCCTTGCACCCTGGTATGTCTGCCGCCGTGTATCTGGACGACAAACACATTGGCTGGCTGGGTGCGATTCACCCGCAGTTCACCAAAAAGCTGGGTACTAACGGACGCGTATTTGTATTTGAGCTGCAATTAAGCGCGGTAACACAGCGCGATTTGCCACAGGCAAAAGCCATTTCCAAGTTCCCTGCAAACCGCCGTGATATTGCTATTACGGTGGCAGAAAACGTAGCGGTAGGTGACATAATAAAATTCATTGAAAAAAATAGCGCAAATCAATTAGTTGGCCTAAACTTGTTCGATGTGTATACTGGTCAAGGAATAGCCGAGGGCTATAAGAGCCTGGCCTTATCACTGATCCTGCAGGATCCCGACAAAACGTTGGAAGATGCAGAGATCCAAGCGGTGGTAGATTCAGTGGTTAAAGGGCTTGAATCTGAATTCGGGGCAGCGTTAAGAGAGTAAATTATGGCATTAACCAAGGCCGAGATGGCTGAACACTTATTCGAAAAACTGGGTATCAACAAAAAAGACGCTAAGGATTTGGTGGAGGCGTTTTTTGAAGAAATCAAAGGCGCACTGGAATCCGGTGAACAAGTGAAACTCTCCGGGTTTGGTAACTTTGATTTACGCGATAAAAATGAACGGCCTGGCCGCAACCCAAAAACGGGTGAGGACATTCCGATCAAAGCACGTCGCGTGGTTACCTTCCGCCCAGGTCAGAAGCTCAAAAGTCGGGTGGAAAACTCCAAACCGCCTACTGAGTAATTGTCTGACATAACATCTTAAATGGATTGGCCAGCAGTTCTGCTGGCCATCTGATGCTGTTTGTAAAGCATGGCTTTATTAACAGACCGTCTAACCTACACGTAGTTTTGGGGTAGGAATTGCTTATGACATTTCGCAAAGGCTTAATATTAGCCGTTGTTTTGCTATTTGCCGCTGCCGGGATTTGGGTAAGTCAATCTGTCGAGCCAGTTAACAATGAACAAGACGATACTGACTTGGCGTCGCTGTCATTTCGTCAGCAAATATTGCACGCCAGTGATTTAATGGCGGGTGTTAAAGTGGCCATTAAGCAGCAAGATGAACAAGCGCTTCAAGCGTGGCAACAAAAAGCGGTGGACGTAGCGAAAGCCGCAGAATTGAGTGAACAGGACATTGAGTTTATTGCGTCTAATGAAGGGTTGGAATACCTGCAATTTCACGCAAATCGTGCCTTGTTCAACGATGAACTACTGCAACGTTACCATTCTTTATCTGGCATTGACGATTTAAAAGCACAATACCCTCAAGCGCAGGATTTGTTTGCTAAAGCCGACAACATGATTGCGCAACGCGATGCCATCATCAATGAAATAGCCATTGAGCTTGGTGGCGTAAATCCTCCTGAAAAGGTGGCACTGGAAGAAGCCCGACGTCTGTGGCTACAGCGTTTTACAAGTAACTAAGCGCAATTAGTTACTTACACTCAGGCCCAGTTAATCCCCTTTGGCAGCGAGTAACCACTGTACTCCAAATGCAAAACCCGTCGTTGTGACGGGTTTTGTGCTTTTGACGAGGCGTGGAGCAAATGCGGACGCATTACAAGCGCATCACCAATAGCTGCCTCGCAAAGTACCGTGCATTCTAGTTGAACTATTCGTTGAATGTCGATGTGCGAAAGCAAACCTTGCTGATGACTTTCAGGGATAACTTTTAAGCAGCCATTGTCAGCATTTGCCGGATCTAAATGTATCCGCATGGTTATCATATTGTTCAGGACGGCAAGTGGTGCCTGGACATGCAATGTACCGTCTTTTGTGCTCCACGGGCCCCATTCTGGCTCATCGATTCTGGCTGAAATTGATACCGTTTTGTCCTGGTGCCATGAGACCAACCAATTGTTATCACTCGTTTTGTTAAATACGATGGCACGAACCAATTGTGCTTTACCAGTTAGATATTGCTTTACAACATTCTGCAATTTATCGGCGTGCGCGAGTTGGTAAATCGCCTCAAATTTCTTGTCGGCATTGCGAATACCGCCCGTACCTACGGGGAGTTTATACTGGTCCAGTTCTTCACAAATAACTCGGCAATCGGCTGAAGACAAAAAGCCGCTGATAAGTTCGTAACCTGAAGGCAGAGATGCAGTTTCCAGTTCCGTCATAAACTAAAACTAGCCTGCTAACGCGGCAAACTTACCCCGTGTCAGGCTGGCTAAATCCTGCGGGCTTAATTCGATTTCCAGGCCACGCTTACCCGCACTTACAAATATAGTGCTAAACGGCTCTGCCGAAGCGTCGATAAAGGTGGGCAGGGCTTTTTTCTGGCCTAAAGGGCTAACTCCCCCAAGCACATAGCCGGTGGTGCGTTCCACTTTTTGCGGATTGCCCATTTGCGCCTTTTTTGCGCCTGCCACTTTAGCTAACTGCTTTAAATTGAGCTGATGCGTAACGGGTACCACCGCGACCACCAGCGCGCCTGTGTCTAATTCTGCCACCAGGGTTTTAAATACCTGCTCAGGCGGCAGCGAGAGCTTTTCAGCAGCCTCCAAGCCGTACGACGCAGCTTGTTTGTCATGCGTATATTTATGCACTTTGTGGGCAATTTTCTTTCGCTCAGCAGCCACAATACCCGGTGTCATCATTTTCTCCTATTGAGGTGTGAAGGATAAGGTATGGACGGGCGTACCGGGAAGTAACGGCGTTAAACGCTGCTCGGCGTAATCCATAAACCCAGCCCGGTAGAACGGCGACAACGGATGACCCGACTGGCCACCTGGAAGTGTCAGCACTGCACTATCGAGTTTGCCCGGACGCACAAATAATCGTTCTGATGCACCAAATGCAGGCTGTTGAACAGACGGCATATAGGTATCGCCAAATCCTTCAACTTCCGGCATGTTCAGGTATTTACCCAGTACCGGAATTTGCTTAGCAAACGGGTGAGTAATGGCCAGCGTATTCACTTTGCCCCAGCGCAGGGAAGAAAGGTCTTCACTTTTACCAAAATCGGCTTCCAGTGACGCTTTGGCCGCTTCATATTGCGCCAGCATAAATGACTGCCAATCATCGTGACCTTTGGGTAACCAGCCCGGAGGCTCATTGCGAATGAGTTGCCATATAGCTGGCTCTAAATACCGGCTCAATGGTCGCAGTGAGAGATCTTTAGCGGATAACGCGTCGGCAACCGGATTAAATGCAGCAGAAATCACCTGCTGACGGAAGTGCTTCACTAACGTGTAACCTACTGAATCGGCGCAAGCACAATTACCCCAGTTTTCCAGCGCGTTGATATCGCTGGCAAAATAGCCACTGTTGCGATTGAGTAACTGACGCAACAAAGCATGCCATGGCTGCAGAAAGCGGGCTTCGTTGTCTAACTGGATCTGATAGAAACGGCCTTCGTCGAACTGGTTGTAGTCAAATAAACGATCGCGAATTTGTTGCGCGCGTGCCCCCAGTGCATAGCCACCATCGCCGAAGCGTTTGGCATCGTCGGCACTCATTACCCGGGAATTACCGGTCCAGATGCGCTTGGTATCGGGGTTCATCACAACCGGCAAATCCATCTCATCTATATCCCATCCGCTGGCGGCTTGTGATTCAGGTACCGCGATGTCTTTTGGAACCTGACGCCCAGGTACGGCACCGCCTGGCATCCAGGCAATATTGCCGCCGGTATCACCCATGACGAAGTTTTGTACCGGGATCCCCAGTTTACGCACAGTTGGAATGGCTTGTAGCACACTTAACTGCGTGTCCATTTGCATGAGATTTAAATTGGCAGAGTAGGGCTGATGTGCAACCCATTGTAATGCGTAATAGCGATCGCCGATTTGTTTTACTGGCCCCCACTGACTCTCGAGGCGGATGTAACGGTGTGCTTCGCCTTTTACCAGAATCGTTTCTTCTACTTCGGTAAGGCTGGCCGGATCGCGAATTTCCACCCAGTCTGCGGTATCGATATAGGCATTGGTGAAGCCCCAGGCAATATGGCCATTGGTCCCCACAATAATACCGGGTACGCCAGGCAGCGATACACCGGTAATGTTTACATCGTAGTCATCGCGGGCGTAGTTTAACTGGGTGCGGTACCAGATAATCGGCACCCTGAAGCCCAGATGCATATCGTTGGCCAGTAACGCACCGCCACCGTCGGTGAGATCGCCACTAACAATCCAGTTATTGCTGCCCACTTCCGGATTAAACGGCAGCACGTTGGTGTTCAACTGCGCGGTGAGTGCCTCTGCCGGCAATGGGGGAATTTCAGCCTCGAACTGCTGACGGCTGCCATCCAGCGCTGCCTGATACTGACTGGACTGTAAAATAAAGTCCACTATGGGCTGGCCATACTGCTTTTCCAGTTCGGTTAAAGCTAAATCTCTTTCAAGTGTATTGCCCTGCAAATCCAGATACATGCTGTATACCACCAGCAGGCTATCCGCTTCCGTCCAGGGTTTGATATCGAAGCCAGTAAGGATGTATTCAAACGGTTTTGCGCCCAGCTCGCTGATGGCCTGGTTTACGCCTTTAGCGTATTGGGCCAGTGCCTGTTGTTGCCAGTCTGGTAAAGTGGGCAGAATGCGTTCTGCACGGCGACGGAATTGATGAAAGCGGTTGTTTTTGTCGACGTTTAGCGCTACGTCTCCCAGCCACTCCGATAGCTCTCCTGCGGCAACACGACGCTGTAAATCCATTTGAAACAGTCTGTCCTGTCCGTGGGCATAGCCTAACAAATAAACGGCATCCATTTGGTTTGCCGCAGTGATCACAGCTTGTCCCAGTGCATCACGGGATAAACTGGCGGGATGGCTGATATGGCTAATCTGCATTTGCCCATCGAGTACCGGTAAGCTTTGCGATAGGGTAACGTACACCGTTGCACCGGCGATGAGCACAATGGCAATAACGCCAATAAACAACCATTTAATCCACTTGAGCATGGGAAGGTCCTTGTAATTACATTTCTGCATGAAAACAGAAGCTTAATCGGAACAGTTTACAAGACGATGAAATGCAAATGCCAGTGAATTATAGCAAACAGGTCTGACCGGATTGCGACGAAGGGGTATTGGTTCAAATCTCATCTCGCGGTAAGCTGGCTAAAAGGTCATTAGACCGATAACAATAACATCCATAAAATCAAATAGTAGCGATGCCATCTGTACGCATGTTTTCAGACAGATACCGTTACATTAAGGGCAGTGAGCGTTATTCAGGCCCGTTTACAGCGTCAGGACGCCACAACTGCTTCAGGCAAACAGGAGTACGTACGATCAGTACGGGTTGGCAATACTATGAAAATAAAAAATAACGTCATTGTGTTTAGTGCCGTGGTAAGCGGTTTGCTTTGGTGGGTATTGGATATCAATGGACATCCCTCTACGTTGAGCTTAACGGCAGCACTTACCTTGTTGATTGCTATGCTGTGGGTAACCGAAGCATTGCCGATCCCCGTTACCTCACTCATTCCGTTTGTGGCATTTCCCATGGCAGGGGTGATTGATTACAAAGAAGCGTCGTCGGCATTAGGCAGTCATGTGATCCTGTTACTGATGGGCGCATTTATGTTGTCTAAAGCCCTGGAAAAATCCGGTGTTCACCGACGCATCGCGGTATACATGTTGCGATTATGTGGTTCTTCCAGTGCCAAACGGCTGGTATTGGGTTTTATGCTAACGTCTGCCGTATTGAGCATGTGGATTTCCAACACTGCCACAGCGTTAATGTTGCTTCCCATTGCAATGGCAATTATCACCTCGATGGATTCGCCAAAACTCGCTACGGCATTGTTGTTAGGGATTGCTTATGCAGCAAGCCTGGGCGGTGTGGGTACACCCATTGGCACGCCGCCGAATATTATTTTTATGAGCGTGTATCAACAAACCACCGGTATCGAACTCAGCTTTTTAAACTGGATGATGACCGGGGTGCCGGTGGTGCTAATTTCGATCCCAATTATGTCGTTCTGGCTTACCCGTCACTTAAATGTAATGCCTCCGTGTGACTTACCCAAAGCCGGCGGCTGGCGTCCAGCGGAAAAGCGGGTGTTAACCGTATTTGGTTTTGTTGCATTGGCCTGGATTTTCCGCCCCTACTGGTCGGCCTGGACTGGCATGACGCTGGTGAATGACAGCACCATTGCCATCGCGGGTGTTGTGTTAATGTTTCTGGTACCTGATGGGGACAAAGAAAAGCCCGGGCAGTTACTGGATTGGCGCACCGCAGAGTCCATTCCCTGGGGTATGCTATTATTATTTGCCGGTGGCATTTGTATGGCGAAAGCCTTTACCGCTTCGGGGTTAAGCCAAATGCTGGGCGAAGCATTAACCGGACTGTCGGTGTTACCTGTGGTATTAACCCTGCTACTGCTGTGCCTGGCGGTAAGTTTTGTAACCGAAATCACCTCCAATACTGCCACCGCAACCTTGTTAATGCCTATATTGGCCAGCGCGTCGGCAGCCATTGGGGTTGATCCTATTGTGCTGATGATGCCTGCGGCAATTAGTGCAAGCTGTGCGTTTATGATGCCAGTGGCTACCGCGCCTAATGCCATTGTGTACGGCAGCGGCCGCATCCCCATTCAAACTATGGTACGCGAGGGGACTGTGTTAAATATTCTGGTGGGCCTGGTGATTACCGGCGTGGTGGTGGTTACCCGGCTGTAGCCGGGTAACCTGCTTAATTGAATATCAAGTGCAGTATCTTAATAATTGATTAAGCCGGTGTAACCGGCGTATCGGGCTGGTTAGCCAATAGGTTTACATACCGTGCGAATACGAACAACCAGTCTGATAAGCGGTTTATAAACTGCAAAACCGGCGCTGCGATATCGGTGTGTTCGCTGGCACTTACCAATTGACGTTCAGCGCGACGACACACTGTTCTACAAACGTGGGCTTGCGAGGCAAGCACACTGCCACCGGGCAAAATAAACTGAGTCTGTGGTGCCAGAACCCGTTGCATGGTATCGATTTGTTGCTCCAGTTCAGCTACTGCCGATTCCGGTAATCGTGAACTGGCCGACATGGCAAAGCCAGCACTAAACAAATTGTTTTGAATGCGGGTTAGCCAGTTCAGCGATATGCCATGTTCGCTGGTGTGATGTGACCAGAGCTCCTGCAGTTGAGCGTGAAGCAGGCCCATGTGCGCATTCAGTTCGTCTATTGCCCCATAACACTCAATGAGTGGATCGTGCTTACTCACCCGAATGGGCTTGTCTACATAAACCTGGGTTTGTCCGGCATCGCCGGTTTTGGTGTAGATTTTCATTTTTTTACCGCGTTAGATGATTTATCAGCCGGTGGGCGATCGTAGCGCCGAATTTGCACCACCATGCCAAACAACGGGTGATCAAAATAATGCAATTGGGTACTGATCACTCTGCGCACCTGTTTAAACGGTACCGACACCAGTTCGTAAGCCTGGGTATTAGCAGGTTGCACTGTTTGTGAGGTGTTAACCGGTACTGGTTGACGATAAAACAACTCGCTGTTAACGTGCAAATAAGGCACCCGGTTGATGTACTTTAGAAACACCTGAATAAACCCGTCCAGTTCCCAAATAGGCGTTAATTGCGCACTGTAGGGATCGACACTGATGCCTGGTTCTTGTTCGGGTTGTGCAGTCATGGTTGCATAGCTAACTGGCTGTGGCTGAGATAAGCGTGTATTCAACTCGTTAAAAAACGCAGCAGTTTGTTCTGCTTTCAGCGTTTGTGGATCAATAAATGCCGCATCCGCGATTGTGTTTACCGCATCAGTTAATTCCAATACGCCTTCAACAGGCGCAGGGCGCATTTCGCCTTCAGGCGTAAATTGCTCAGCATAGTTTTTGCCAGCAAACAAACGAAATGTGTCGGCTTTATCCTGCCCAAACTTGACTTGTTGACGCCAGGCAAAGTGCGCCAACCGGTCGATACCTTTGCGCCAGCGCACACTGGTAAATAGCGATTGTTGGGTAAGTTGTTCTTCCGACAACAAATGCGGCGTTTGCGAACGCGCCCAGTCTGCGCCGTGAATAATTAACGGTGTTTGATTTGGGAAGGGCACATGCAGGTTGGGGCCTTGCCAATGCCATTGCGCTGAGCTGGTAACAAATTCTGGGTGTTGGCTTGCAACACAACTCAGATTGCGTTTGGGGGGAAGCACGTTTTTGTGCATGGCCTCGCCAACATGGGATTCCAACCAATAGGCGGCAATCGACTCAGGTGATGGGGGGATTATGATTGCTTCGCTGTCGGTTAGCGCTTCAAGATCGTCGTTGACCGTGTCCTGTTGGTAACCTTGATCGTTGTTCGCCAGAGGGTCTGCGCTGTCAGTGTTGCTATCATCATTATCACTGCTTTCCATTGATTCCGGGATGGCTTCCGGTGCAGATGCGTACGGATCTGTTGGCTCTGGCACATAGTATGTAGCCAGGATCTCTTCTAAATCGGGTGCCTCTGCCCAAATGGGCGACGATGGCTTATTACACTCAGGTAACGAAGAATACACCCACTTTAAGTCAGGCTGAAAATACTGCGACAGTAAATCCAAATCGGTTTTAGGCGGTGTAAGGCGCTGTTGCGTTTTAAATGACTCCGATAGTTCGTTTACCGGTGTTGCGCGCGAAAACAACACCACTTCGATGTCGAACCACCAATTATCGTCTTCCTGGGCCAGCACTGGGCTGCCTGAAAGGGTAGTGAGTGCGATAAGACAAGCAGTAATCCGCCTCATGCTTATTTGGTCTCCCTGGCAAATTCATCAATAAGCGCTTCCACCATAGCTAATCGTTCCCTTGCTGTCTCGGTTTTCTTTACTACCCTGAGTTTTTGACTGCCTTCAAATTTGAACATCTGACTGCGTGTTTGCACCAGCGATATAATAAAACCGGGGTCTACCGCGGTGGTTTGCTTGAATTCTACGGTACCGCCAATACTGGTGAAATCCATTTTCTGAATGCCCAGCTTGTGCGCTTTTAATTTCAGTTCGGCAACAGCAATCAGATTTTTAGCTGCGTCGGGCAACAAGCCAAAGCGATCTATACATTCAATTTGGAATGCTTCAATGTCGTCGTTGTGCTTACAACTGGCCAATTGCTTGTATAGCGATAAGCGGGTGTTTACATCGGCGATGTAATCTTCGGGCAATAACGCAGGAATGCGAAGCTCAATTTCAGTTTGCTGGCTGTAAGCTTCATCCAGCGATGGCTCTTTACCGGCTTTGAGGGCCTCTACTGCTTGCTCCAGCATGTCCATGTAAAGGGTAAAGCCCACTGTTGCGATTTGCCCTGACTGATCTTCACCCAGTAATTCACCGGCTCCGCGGATTTCCAAATCGTGCGTGGCTAAGGCAAAACCTGCGCCTAAGTCTTCCAGGCTGGCAATCGCTTCAAGGCGTTTAACCGCGTCACGCGTCATGCGCTTGGGATGTGGGGTTAGCAAATACGCGTAGGCCTGATGGTGCGAACGGCCGACACGACCACGTAACTGGTGGAGCTGGGCCAGACCCAAATGGTCGGCGCGGTCCATAATGATGGTGTTGGCGGTGGGGACATCGATACCGGTTTCAATGATGGTTGTACACACCAGTACGTTAAAGCGCTGGTGGTAGAAATCACTCATAACCGACTCTAGTTCACGCTCACGCATTTGACCGTGCCCAACCGCAATGCGGGCTTCAGGTACGATTTCAGCAATTTCTTCTGCCGTTTTGGCAATGGTGTCTACTTCATTGTGCAGGAAATACACCTGACCACCACGTAAAATTTCGCGCATAATGGCTTCGCGGATCACTGCTTTGTCGCGCTGCTGCACAAAGGTCTTTATAGCTAATCGCCGCGCTGGTGCCGTGGCAATAATGGACAGGTCGCGCATGCCTGACATTGCCATATTCAACGTTCTAGGGATCGGCGTGGCGGTTAAGGTAAGAATATCCACATCGGCACGCAGTGCTTTGAACTTCTCTTTCTGACGTACACCAAATCGGTGTTCTTCGTCGATAATCACCAGGCCCAAATCGTTAAACTGTACGTCATTGCTAAGCAGTTTATGTGTTCCCACTACAATGTCGACGTTGCCAGAGGCAATGCCATCGAGCACGGCTTTTTGTTCTTTCCCGCTAACAAAGCGCGATATTACTTCGATTCTGAATGGCAGGTTGGCAAAACGGTCTTTAAAGTTCTCGTAATGTTGCTGTGCTAGCAGGGTAGTGGGTACCAGAATGGCTACCTGTTTACCCTGATTGGCCGCCAGGAATGCCGCGCGCATGGCCACTTCGGTTTTACCAAAGCCCACATCACCACACACCAGACGATCCATAGCCTGGGGCGCGCCCATATCCTGAATAACGGCGTTAATGGCTTGCATTTGGTCGGGGGTTTCTTCAAACGGAAAGGTATCGGCAAATAACTGATAATCTTCCCAGTTGATGGGATAGGCAAACCCCGGTTTTGCTGCGCGTTTGGCGTAGACATCGAGTAATTCTGCGGCGACGTCACGTACTTTTTCGGCGGCTTTTTTCTTGGCTTTGGCCCAGGCATCTGAACCCAGGCTATGCAATGGTGCGCTGTCTTGCTCTCCGCCACTATAGCGCGATATTAAATGTAACGATGATACAGGCACATATAGCTTTGCCTGCTTGGCATACTCAATACACAGGTATTCGGTAGGAATGCCACCCGCATCGAGGGTTTGCAAGCCAATGTAACGGCCTACACCGTGATCCAGATGCACAACCGGCTTACCCACGGAGAGTTCCGCCAGGTTGCGAATAATGGCGTTTTCATCGGTGGCTTTTTGCGCCGTACGCAGACGGCGCTGACTAATTTTGTGTCCGAGTAACTGCGTTTCGGTAATAAACAGCAATTCGCCGTCGGGATTGCGCCAGCGGAAGCTGTGTTCCACCATGCCAATACTGATACCGATAGGCTCATGGCTGGTGAGAAAGTCGTTAAAATGGCTGAACTCAACCGGCTTGATTTGGTATTTACGCAACACGCCCAGCAGGTTTTCACGCCGGCCCTGAGACTCAGCACAAAACAGTATTTTTGCACCGCGTACTTTGGCGTCATCGATTGCCGCCAATAAGGCCTGCGCAGGTTGTTTTTTCTGTGGATTAAGCGCGATGTCGTCGAGCTTTTCACAGTGTAGATTGTGTTTGCCTGCGCTGTTATCCAATACTTCCTGACTCAACGACACCCTTGGCCACTGTTTTATGCCCGAGAATAGTTCACTTACGGGTAAGAACAATTCATTGGGCGCCAATAGCGGACGCGCCTTGTTGTAGCGATATTGTTCGTAGCGCTCGGACACATCAGCCCAAAAGAACTCACTGGCGTCGTTTACGTCGCCGTGCAGCACAAGTTGAGTATCGGGATGGAAGTAATCAAACAGGGTGGCGGTTTTCTCAAAAAACAGCGGTAAATAGTATTCTACGCCACTTGGCATAGTGCCACGGGTAACCTGCCCAAATATTGAACCGTCGTTATTGCTGCCTTCAAAACGGTCGAGAAACTGTTTGCGAAACAGGTTAAGGGCATTTTTGTCGGTAGGAAACTCGCGGGCCGGTAACATGCGAATTTCGTTTACAGGATCGCTTGAACGCTGAGTATCGGTGTCGAATACGCGGATGCTATCGACTTCATCATCAAACAGGTCGATGCGGTAAGGGTGTTTGCTGCCCATGGGGAACAAATCAATAATACTGCCGCGAACCGAGAATTCACTGTGACTAAGCACCTGGCTTACGTGCAGGTAACCGGCCTGTTCCAATTGTCTGCGGAAGGTATCGCGGTCGAGATTCTGGCCTTTTTTCAGCAATAATAAATGCTGGCCGATGTATTCTACCGGTGCCAGTCGCTGCATTAAGGTATTCACCGGTACGATAAAGATCCCTGTTGGGTCCTGCGTTAAGCGGAACAGGGTTTCCAGCCGCTGAGAAATAATGTCCTGGTGCGGTGAAAAGGTATCGTAGGGCAGGGTTTCCCAATCGGGAAACAGCGTAACGGGCGTGGTGGCCTCGTCTTTACCCAGGAAATAACGGATTTCTTTTTCAAGTTTTAGCGCAGAGGGGGTATCGGCGGTGACTAACACCAATGGCTTTTTGGCTTGTTGGCTGGCACGCGCCACGGCAAGGGCACGGCTGCTGCCTTGTAAATTACCCCATTGCTGGTGATCCTGATGACTGGCGGACGTTCTGGCTTTAGGTAACGGCAATGAAAGAAGCGAGGCTGTCATAATTCCTGTTCAGTGTGATGTAGGCGCGCTGGGTGCTATCACGCAAGCACGCGGGACTAAGGCTGATTGGACTGATTGCGTTTTTTTAGCTGCTGCGTCTGTAAATGCAGGCTGGCACGTACCAATAGCTCCTGATCCTGTTCTCGAATTCGGGTAAAAATAAAGGCTATATGGTAGCCATTAGACTCTTGCTGGCAAGCAATAACTTCGCCATAGCAGAAAACGGCAGCGGCTTCTTCGCTTACGAAGATCTTAAGTTCAGCCACTGTGCCTACAGCCAGTTCTGAGTTGTGGTTCACAACCACACCGCCACCGCCGAACCTGATACTATCGGTACGGTAATTTGGATCGTCCTGTTGGTGCAAAATATACGACATCATCAAATCGATTTTGCGAGACTGGTGAGTAAGGTAATTGACTAAATCCGATGCATGCGTGCTGAGATTTCGTAACGGGCGAAGTGCCTGAGTTTCGATTGACGACATCTCACTGGCAATGCGAAAAGCATAAGGCATATGTTCTTCTAACCTATCCGGCTCAGGCAGTACAAAATCGCTTGGCAGCGTGCGTACATTAACCTTTAGCGCGTGGCTAATTAAAAAGAACTCGTTAAATTGTGCCTGCTTCTGTTCCAGGGTGAGTGAATCCACGTTACCTCTCCGGGCTGACTTGTGCGCTGAGTAGCTTACACGTATTATGCAGCGAGCTTAAGTTTTTGTTTATTATAACAGTGTTTTGAATTGTGCGCGCAGCGGCGCAACGGCATAACCCGCCGGGCCAGAAACACTGTACCGGAACCCAAATTCATGCAATTACCACTGAGTGCGTTAATAGCAACACGATACGCGACTGCCGGCAAACACAATAGTTTTGTGGCGTTTATAAACCGATTTTCCATTGCTGGCATTGCGCTAGGCTTGATGTCGTTGATTGTGGTGCTGTCGGTAATGAACGGCTTTGAAGCCCAACTTCGTCAGCGTATTTTAGGCATAGTGCCGCAAGTGGTGGCCCATGATACACCGGTTGAAAAGATTACCGGTCTGGCTTTGCCCGGCGTGCGGGCTGTGAGTGTATTTCGGGAAGCCGAAGGCCTGGTACAGTCTCGTCAGGCACTGCGTGGCGTTCAACTGCAAGGGGTTGATCCAGACGCTATGCAACAGCACAGCATTGTGGCTAAAAACATGCTGGAGGGCACATTCGACCGGCTCAATACCACTAAGTTTGGTGTGATCATTGGCCGGGCGCTGGCTATGGAACTGGAGGTCACGCCGGGAGACCAGATCCGCATTATGGTAGCGGGTGCCAGCGTTTATACGCCTTATGGCCGAATGCCGAGCCAACGACTGGTAACGGTAACCGGGGTGTTTAATCTAGGTTCCCAACTTGATGACAAAGTAATGTATTTGCACGTAGATGACCTGACAAGGTTAATGCGTAAACCCGCCAGCAGCGTGGCCGATGCCCGGTTGTTTTTAGATAACGCGTTTGAGTATCAGGAGGTTGTGGAGACGCTGCAATCTGCCGGGTATGCTACATCAGACTGGCGTTCCCGTCAGGGCCCATTGTTTGACGCGGTAAAAATGGAAAAGAATATGATGTTTTTAATGTTGCTGCTCATTATTGCCGTAGCGGCGTTTAACATTGTGTCTGCGCTGGTAATGGTGGTGTCTGAAAAGAACAGCGACATTGCCATTTTGCTTTCTCAAGGCATGCAAGTAAGTAATGTGCGCGCTATTTTCATGATAAATGGTGTGCTAAACGGTTTGAAAGGGGCGGCCATTGGCGCGGTATTAGGCATTTTAGCTGTACTGTTTATTAACGATTTGCTGGATTTATTGGGTATTCATTTGGCGTTATCGGCCGATGGTAGTGGGTTGCCTGTAGATATGCGCTGGCAACAGGTGGTATGGGTGACGCTGTTTTCGCTGATGCTATGTTTGCTGGCCAGTTGGTACCCGGCGCAGCGGGCGATGAAAGTACAGCCCGCCAGAATTTTACAACGAGAAGGCTAGAACAGTCTGAGTTAGTTTCACCAGTAATAAAGCAAAACCTGAATAAATGGTCAGGAAATTATGTATTGTCCGTGCAATATTACGGATTTTTACCTATAATCTCGTTTTTATTTTTCGCCCGGTTCCGACACTATGAATAAAGTTTTTATTACGTCGCAGGATTTGCTCCAGGATTCATTTCGTCTCGCGTCGCAAGTGTACAAAGATGGCTTTCGCCCGCAGTTTATAGTGGGTATTTGGCGCGGTGGTGCACCCATAGGTATTGCTGTTCAAGAATTTTTCGAATTTAAAAAAGTGCCTACAGATCACATTGCCGTTCGCACTTCCTCTTATTACGGTATTAACAAACAAAGCAAAGACATACGCGTACACGGCCTGCATTATTTAATTGAGAATGCCAATGCCGATGACGCGTTGCTGATTGTGGATGATGTATTCGATTCCGGGCGCAGTGTAGACGCATTAATCAAGCAGATTAAAAAGCTGATGCGGTTGAATATGCCCAAAGACATCCGTATTGCTTGCCCTTATTACAAGCCGGCAAACAACAAAACCGACATTGTGCCGGATTACTTTGTAAACGAAAGCGATGACTGGTTAGTGTTCCCACACGAAATCGCCGACATGAGCGAAGAAGAAGTTCGTGCAGGCAAAACCGAACTTGCTGCCGTTATGGATATTCTTTACGACAAGGAATAACCTGGCAGCGCTTTTGGCCCGTTTGGATTACAACAGTTCAAGCGGGCTTACTACTGCATTACCTCCCCGCTGTAAAATATGCGTGTATATTTGTGTAGTTCGCACGTCGCTGTGGCCCAGTTGATCCTGCACGGTTCGAATATCTGCCCCTTTGAGTAGTAAATGCGTTGCAAATGAATGGCGCAATGTATGTGGTGTAACGGATTTTTTAAGACCAATTTCCTGCGCGGTATGACGCACCACGCGCTGCAATTGCTTTTCATCAATATGATGGCGGCGTCTTAGCGAAGATTCAGGATCGATGCTGGTTTTACTTGCCGGAAACAAATACTGCCATTCCAGCGACTGATTGGCATCCGGGTATTTTTTGGCAAGTTGGTTGGGCATCCAAACACCAACGTATTTGGGGTTGGCTTTATCCCGCTCGAGTAGGTGTTGTACTTTTTCTCTTTGCGTTTTTAGCGGCGCTACCAGGGTGTCGGATAACGTAACAACCCGATGCTTTCCGCCTTTACCATTCCATATTTTCACGCAGCGGTAGTCGAAATCGATATCTTTAACACGCAATCGCACACACTCCATTAGCCTTAATCCGCTGCCGTAGAGCATTGATACAGGTAACGACTGACGTTCAGGAATATTCGAAAGCAAAAGCTGCACTTCACTAATAGTTAATACGGTTGGTAATTTGGGCTTGCGACCACTATTTACAAAGTCTATCTCAGTGCTAAGCGGCTGTTCGAGGTACTTGCTATACAAAAATACCAATGCATTGAGTGCGCTGGCCTGGGTGCTGGCTGAAAGGTTTCGTTTAACCGCTAAATGGGTTAAATAAACGCGCACTTCCAGATCACCCATTTTCTTCGGATGCTGATATTTGTGAAATCGAATATAGTCGGCAATCCAAATCAAATAGCTCTGAATAGTGCGTTTAGCATACCGTTTGAGCATCATGAATTCGTAGACCGCATTGATAAATGGTGACCGCATGTAAATTCCTTTTTTCAGAAATTTATCATGCTACACACAATGCGCTAACTGAACTTAGGGCGCGTTTTTTATGATTTTACCCAGCATAAAATGGGAAAAATCAGAACGCCATAAAGGGATTGTCGAAAGGCAAAAAAAATAATTACCCGTAGCGGTGTATTTGACACTCTCACATCCATACCGCACCGCAAAAGAGCATATTAAAGGGTTGTAAAAAAAGAACTTCTAGGATTATTATGAACGAATTATATACACTATTTTGGCGTAAGTTTTTACACCATTTGGATACATATTAAATTGTTATACGGTACGAGCTTTAGGACCTGTAGAAATAAACTCGTAGTGTGCTCAGTAAACTGACCCGAAGTGCAGTAG
>NZ_VHIP01000012.1 GCF_006494365.1 Aestuariibacter sp. GS-14 | reverse complement strand
TCGCTGTGTCCTGCCGGGTGATTCTGTGCAAATTGGGTAGTAAAAGGGCTTAAAGAATGCCCGATGTGCTAATTAGGTACTAATCGCTGTGTCATGCCGGGTGATTCTGTGCATATTGGGTAGTAAAAGCGCTCAGAAAGTGCCCGATATACAAATTGGGTACTATTCGCATGGCTTGTTGGATGATTCTGTGTAAATAAAATACTAATTACTGTGTGGTTCTGTAGAAATTAGGAAGTAATAATCAGGCTTTAAGGTCTAGATTGGGTACAATTACACGAAAATAAACAAAGAACGTATAGAGTACCTACTCAGAGGTAAAATGGCAGTAGCTAAACTACTAGTAACATATGGATAAATGCAAAACGCAATGGTTGATTACATACAAAATTCTCCGATTTACTAAACGATGTTTAACTATATTTTAAATTCGCTCATAACCTTTCAGGTTGGTTATAACGGACTAGAGGATTCTTTAATTGCTAGAAAACGATGTTGCTGCTAAAGATTTAAGTTTGGTTATTAAGTCAGAACTGAACAAAAATGGCTTGGTAATTTTACCACCAATGGACGTTTCTACATCTTTTGAATTGGTATCAACCAATGTTGGTGATATTGACGTATGCATGCTTGACCCTTGGTATAATAAAGGTATCGGTGGTGTCAGAGATGACTATAATGAGTTTGTAATGAGCTTATTGACGAAAGCTTCAAGAATCTCCCAGCACGTTTTTTTATGGGGTTTTCCAGAGATAGTAGCAAATTTTGTTTCGAGGATTCCCTCGCCTTTAGAGTATAACTGCTGGCTGACTTGGTACTATAAAAACAATCCTTCTGTAATACGTGGTTGGCGATCCGCCCAGCAAACTTGTTTGCATTTATCACGCTCCGAAGCCCAAATTTTCCTAGAGCCTTTCTTAACAGAAAAGCAACTTCAAAAAAAAGAGGAAGGAAAACTACGCTATATTCCGGGGCCACCAAGCGTTATTGAAGCAGCATTAAATATTGGTTTTATAGGACGAAATGAACAAACAGGTCATCCTGCACAGAAACCTGAAAAGGTATATGACACTCTCTTCAAAATGACTGCTAATTCAGAAAGCCTCGTTTTTGACCCTATGGCAGGCTCTGGCACAACTGGTGCAATTGCAAACAAGAATGGCTTCAAAGCAATTTTGTGCGATCATAATCCTGATTATATTGAACTTATGGAAAAGCGCTTAGGACTGAAAAGAGTTTCTCTGTAAGTTTCACTTAGGAAGTTGCTTCTATCTTTTCCTCAAAGTATGCGTCATATAGAGATATACAAGTATATGAGTAACTCTGGTCAATCTTCTGAATTTTATTCAATCTCGCGGTAACGATATCGGAGATTTTCTTATAGCCTAATTCTCGAGCTGCGTGATTATTCGGTATGGGGGTATCGTTTTCCATGAGCAGACATTTTCTATTTCCTGAATCACCTCTATTGAGCGAATGAACGGCATGCGCTGTTGTACCGGAACCTGCAAAAAAATCTAAAACAACTGCATCTTTTTCACCGCAAACATCAATTATTTTCTTGATAAAATCAATAGGTTTAGGAGTGTCAAATATCTTACTACCGAACATTTCAGTAATTTCGTTAGTGGCTCTTTCGGTATAAAAACTAGTGTCGGACCAGATTGTTCTGATTTTTCTTCGCTTTGGTTCATCACCACCTTGAGACGCGTAGTTTTTAACGTAAATCACTCCTTTTTTACTTGCAAACAATTGCCACTGTCTCTTTCTTGCCGTCTCAGGTCCCCACAGCCACCGACGCTCCATTCCCTTTGAATCGGTTGGATAAACAACTTCCCAACCGTCAATAGGATCAACAGAGACTTTCCCAGAATTACCATCAAAATAGAGTGGGTAATACATATTTGGCCTGTCCGTTCTCAAGCTGGCATCACCCTTTTTTCTGAATAAGCCGTCTGTACGGAAGGACCCATATTCATCAGACTTAGGATAAGCGCTGTCGTCCAATTCTCCAATTAGAGATGAATCAGAAGTATTACCATAAACAAGCAGGTATTCGTGATTAGTAGCTACATTTTTTTTACTACCTTTTCCGTTCTTTGAGCGGCAAACGATGACACAGGCAATAAAATTATCTTCGCCAAATATTCTATCCATCAATAGCTTGAGGTACGCTAACTCGTAATCATCGATGCTTATTGTTATCACACCAGATTTTTTTAACAGCTCCTTGGCCCAACATAGTCTTGGTAACATAAAACTCATCCAAGAAGCATGACTTCCAAACAAAGGATGGTTGTTTGATTTTCTGTTGTCTTGGTAAATAAACTTTGAACCAGTGTTGTATGGTGGGTCTATGTAGCAAACATCCACGACTTGTGACGAATGTAATGCTAACTCTTGCAAATGGACTAAGTTATCACCAATAAATAACTGCGTATCATACTGGTCAAGCGGAAAATTGTTCATACAGTAAGTACTGTCTTTATCAATTGAAGCATCATGCTCAACATCTAGACCTAGAGAATTCGCTAACTTACTGATTTTTATATTTGTTAATATTGACATGTCCACACCTCTTATTAAGGTTATTATACCTTAGGAAAACATAAAAACATAAGGATGATAGATGAGGTTGTTACCTGAAAATATAAGTGTCTCAGAACAATTAGATGAATTTGATCAGTGGATGACTGCAAAGCTAGAGCGGGTAAAAGACACTGAGAAGTTTAATATGGAGATCAACTCGATTTGTGACTGTATTGAGAGACTATCTCTTCGTTTAAAAAGCTTCGGAGATCATAACGATTGTGAAATCGACAAACTTTGCTTGGCATTGATCGACGCTTGCTCTGAATTAGTTTCAGGTGATGATTTCAGCTCAGATGAGACGCTCATTTCGGAATTCATCGACTCCTTTTTTAATTTGCTTTTCTTAACTTCCGGCGCTACCGATAATAACTTAAAGAATCATTTTTTAATTAAACTGAAAGACGACGAAATAAACCCGATGATACCGAAAAGGGGGCCATCGAAGAAAACAATTAAATTTAAGTTGGTACAGTTACCCTCCACAACAAAGTCTGATTATATCTCAAAATTATTAGCGGGGTGTTTAGTCGGATCACATGAGGCTTATGCTCAAAATGTGGTTACTGAACCTTTGTTTGATCTTTATGAATACCTTGCTGTTTTTTTAAAGGAATACACCAGCCTTATTCTTGAAGATCAAGATGAAATAATGCAATTTTGGGCCATTTGCAGTTCATACATTCGTCTCAATGACACCCAAAATGAGATTAATATGGGCAAGTACCTCCTTAACTCTTGCACTATTTTTAAGGTGAGAGGCAGCGTATCTGCGTCAGGCGGCCACATCCCTGAAGATATCCTTCGTGAGAAATTAAATAAGATAGGTCTTAGACCAAATACCGACTACAACCTCAATGATGTGATTGTAGGGGAACAAGTGGTTCAAGAAGGAGGAAAACGGAAGATAAAAACGAGAGCTTACGATTTTATTCTTCCTTTTAACGTAAAAAACTGGGAACCTAAACCCAAATTGTTCATACAGTCACAATTTTATGCTGGTGATTCGGGCAGTGTCTCTCACAAGGTGGTTGATCAAACTCAAAGCTCTAGAGCTTTTACGTTAGAAAAATACCCAACTGCAAGGTTTGTTGAATATCTTGACGGAGCTGGCTACTACGCGTCTTTGAGAGGAGATCTACAGCACATGCTAGCTTTCTCCAACACAGCTTCGTTCTTTCAAGTTAAGAGTATTCTCGTAAGGCTTCGAAGAGAACTACAGGTAATCAAGTTTCTGACACCGATTGATTTAGAGCATGTGTTACTCACCACAATGTCAAATGATAAAAAAACAGTTATCAAAGAGTTGGCTGATCAGGAGTATCCTGAAAACGAAATAGAACGAGTTATCAACACCTGTATTGAAGAAGGGTTTATCGAAAGTACTGCAACAGATATTTTTATTAATCAAAACAGAATCGAAATTGCGAGGCGTTTGTTAATTCTTGATGTTGCGGTAAACAACGCCAGTACAATTTCGGATAGTCAGCGATATTCACAAAAATACCTTATTTTACCGGGTTATGGCCGAAACTATGGTGTATTAGAGTCCGAGCTTAGTGAAGCCTTTTATCAAATATGCAAGCAACATGTGCCTTCAGCTCCAACATTCTCAAAAGATATTGAGTGGCTCCTTGATGAAGGGGTTGTAAAACGCCGTTAATATCTGAATATTGCAAGAGTGTATGACGGGGTAACATTATATGAAATTATGTTACCCACTAACGTACTTTATACTCAGTTGACGATTTGAGTCTCAGAAAGTTGTTTGAACGACTGCAAGTGGCGCTTAGAGGAAGAATGAAATGACTTTCGTATATGTCTGTTGTTTGTCTGAATCGGGCAAGTCAGAATCGATCTGAAATCTACATTTGTACTTTGTCAGGTGGAGTTGAATCTTATTCAAGTTAGTCATCGCCGAATAGTTCAGCAAGTTCGTCAAGTTGTGGCACCTCATTCCGTTTCTCAGTAATAGTAATTTCTAAGTCAAGCAACTCAAGATACTTGCGAAGATATTTAATCCCACCGCTAAACAGTCCCTTTTCTATTTTAATTATTTGTGGCTTACTGAGTCCTGTTCGCTCAGACACATATGCTTGTGTCCAGCCTCGCTGTTTTCGCTTCTCTTTCAACATATCGCCATCAAAGTATCCAACCGTATATTTCACACTTTGCTCTCAAAAAGTAATCATATAAGTACATTCTGGGTAAAATGCTCATAAAAGTAAACATATGGTTACCTTTTACTGTCCCGTTAGAAAAGTCATGTAGCTATGAATAAACTTCTGTTTAAGCTTTTGCTGTAAATGGTTGGCTTGATATATACGATAGATGATTAGTGCATTCTCGATAAGAATGCTAGCTCTACGAATGCGGAGCTTGATTAGGGTGTTGCTTCCGGTTCACCTATTTCCTCTTACGTCTGGCGTAAGCGCTAGCGTATGTTAGGATCCGACGTTACTCGCTCAAAACACCTCGTAGCTAGCGGGCGGGGAGGATTTTTCAAACCGACTTAGTCTCCCTCTTAACTGCTGTGATTATCTCTCGCAATTTCACGCTTTGCAAGTTTCTGCCCACATACACTTAAAAAGCGCGACCTGCTTTTATTAGCATTAGGTGTATTTTGACTACTAATTCGAGGAAGGTCGCTCTGGAGCCAAACCCAATCTTACAGATGGTAGGGACTTTTGTTACAAACCAGCCCGAACAGGCTTCAAACATATTCGTATAAGCTAAATGGCTAATTATGACGGTTTACCTTAAGCCATTTCGCCATACTTCATTTCTTCAACTATTTGAAATAGTTGCTGACGTCGCTCAGCCGTATCAAACATATTTCTGGGACGTTCGCCATTCAGAACTGGTAGGGGCAAGTCGAGCCACTCGTTAATGGTTGTATCATCGTTGCAGAAAAACATTCTTAATTCTTGCTGCAATTTTTCGATCGTAATTTCTACATCTTCTGAATCTGCTGACATGTCTCAGTCTCTTAATGTGCGAGTAGTTTTAGTATAGCGGGTGATCTGGACGCTGTATGCTCAATTAGTTAGCGACATTAAATACAGTAAACACAAACTGTTTATAGCTAATTTAAAAGAGAGTGACATTGCGTGAAATTCCACCCCGTAGAAATAAAGGAGAGTTAAACGGAGCAGAAGGACGTTGCACGTCGCTTTGATGCGGGGGAAATTCTAGTGGCTGAAGAAGTGTCAATTTGCAAAATATGTAGCCTAACATCTTTAGGTTAGTAATTATTTATGTTGCAGATTTAGTAGCTACCTTTTTTGTACACGACTTTGTGTGCAGTGATAAGAGTAAGTCAGTAAAATTAAGAAGCAACCTACCCACCCATACAAAAATTGTATTATTTTCCTTACCGTTAAGGATCATGATGAAGGAATTTGGCTACCAGATCTATTCGTTTCAACACGCCGTTGAAGCATACAAAATAGCTGACATTCTGGCCGAAAATAACGTGTGTTCTGCCATGTGGGCAGACTGGTGGGGCTTTAAAATGGAAGCCTATGACGGCATTCGCGAAAACGTGCCTATGGTGCACAAAGCGGGCGCTTGCGCCATTGTTCACTCAGACAGTGATTTAGGTATTCAGCGCCTTAATCAGGAGGCTGCCAAAGCCTGGGCGGATGGCCGTCGTGTCGGCATAGATATCCCTCAGGAGCAAGCCTGGGTTTGGCTATCTGCCAATCCGGCGAAATCATTGGGTATTTTCGATAAAACCGGCTCACTGGAAACAGGCAAAAATGCCGATGTAGTTCTGTGGACGGCCAATCCGTTTTCTACCTATGCCAGGGCAGAAAAAGTGTATATCGATGGGGGGCTGGCCTACGATTTGAACGATCCACAGACCTGGCCGGTTGGTGATTTTGAATTAGGTCAGGTAGGCGAAGGAGACAGCAAATGAAAACGCTATTATTAACGGCTGCACTCCTGTCAGTAAGTGCCTCGGCCATGGCTGAAAAAATTGCCGTTGTGGGTGGCAAGGTGTTTACCGGTACTGCCCAGGGGACTCTGGAGTCTGCAACAGTATTGATTGATAACCACAAAGTGGTGAGTGTCGCCAATGGCACTACTGTACCCGCTGGATACACGGTTATCGATGCTACCGGCAAATACGTAACGCCTGGACTGGTAGGGGCTTATACTCAGCTGGGTTTGGTTGAAGTGGGCATGTCTGCGGGTACGGTAGACAGCGCTGTTACTGCGCTGCCAGTGTCGAGCACCGGGGCCGCATATGATGTGAGTTATGCAGTCAATCCCGATTCTACGTTAATGGCAATCAGTCGGGTTGAGGGGATTACCTCTGCTGCAACCACAATCTCGAAAACCGACTACCTGTTCCACGGTCAGGGCGCGGTGATTACGCTGGACGGTGATGCGCAACCGGTACTGAAACCCAGGGCTTTTGTAGCGGTGAATGTGGGCAATGCGGGGGTTGATGATGTCGGGGGATCACGTGCGGCGCTTTGGGTAATGCTGGAGAATGCCATTGTGGAGGCCCAGGAAGCACCTAAAACACTTTCTGCTACCACAGAGTGGCATGGCATTAACAGCCGGCTCGATGTAAAAGCCTTAAAGCCGGTATTAAATGGCGATGCACCTTTGCTTATTCATGCCGATCGCGCTGCCGATATTCGTCAGGTTATTGCCTTTAAACAGCGTCATCCAACTATTCACGTGGTGTTAGTGAAAGGCATGGAAGGTTGGCGAGTGGCTGATGAACTGGCCGCTGCAAAAATACCTGTGATCATCGACCCCGAGTTTAATCTACCTGGTGGATTTGATCAGATGGGGGCTACGTTAGCAAATGCCGCGCGACTACATAAAGCAGGCGTTACTGTGGCTATTGGCATGGAAACGCATAATATTCGTCTGGCTACTCAGCATGCGGGCAACGCCGTAGCACATGGATTGCCTCATGATGCTGCGTTAGCTGCATTAACCGTGAACCCTGCGAAAATTCTGGGGATGTCGGAAACTATTGGCAGTTTAAGCAAAGGAGCAAGAGCGGATCTGGTGATATGGAGCGGTGATCCGCTGGAAGTTACCGAAGCGGCAGAAACTGTGCTGATTAACGGTGAGGTTGTTGAACACACATCCCGTCAAATCAAACTTCAACAGCGGTATCAGGAATTTGCTGACTCACCCAAGGCGTCGCAATACATCAGATAAGCCGTGATTGTTGATGATCATTAAGCCTGCGCCCCGCGCTATGCGGGGCGTTTTCTGTTTGTACAAATACAAACAAACGTATTAAAAATGATAATGTGATTCTTTGCAAGATCATCAAAAATACGGGCGATCTACCTTATAATGTTATTAATTTCCAAATTCCTGTTGAATAATTGCATTGGTGGTTGATACTTTAGTTGCAGTCAATTCAAAATACCGTTGATGATTATTAAAACGTTTCCTTTGCGCGCATTCGCAATTATTTCACTGCTTGCGGTCGCGTTGTCTTTACTGGCTGATTTTCTGGCTTCCAAATGGGAGCGGGAACAGCAAATTAATGATGTTACCCAACGTCTGGCTTCCTTGCGCGCCAACCTTGAATTTGAACTCTACACCAACGTTGAACTTATGCGTGGGGTTTCGGCCTACGTCGCATTAAATCCCAATCTCAGTCAAAAAGAGTTCTCTCAGTTTGTGAGTGGATTACTTGCACAACGCAACAGTATTATCAATATTGGCGGAGCAAGAGACTTTGTTGTGCGTATGATTTACCCCGTAGAAGGCAATCAAAAAGCGCTGGGTATTGATTATCGCGACATTCCCGCACAACGCGAGTCGGTTTTCAAAGCCATTGCTGTGCGCAAAACCATTCTGGATGGGCCTGTTGAACTTGTACAGGGCGGCGTTGGGCTGATTGCCAGGTTACCTGTTTTTGTGGGGGATGAGACCTGGGGCGTTATCTCTGTGGTGCTGGATTACGAAAAAGTGATTGAGGGCGCGGGGTTGTCAAAAGACGCGTCACTGAATGTTGTGCTTAAGAAGAGCACCGATAACGGCAATACAACAGCCATTTTTGCTAGTTCCGCTGGTGCAGGCCTTGTTGAGCCGGTTTCGTTGCCGGTTAAACTTCCTTACGGTGAATGGTTCATAGAAGCCGAGCCAGCCGATGGCTGGACAGGTACGCATTTTCACCCGATTTTTTGGTTCATAGCCACATTGCTTACGTTAATAGCGTTTTATGTTGCTCAGCTTCGTCAAAATAACCGGAGCCTGCACTTGCAATCGTTTCAGGCGTTACGGCGTTCGGAAGAAAAATTCCGGCAGTTCTTCTCTTCTCATGCTGTTGTTATGCTCATTCTGGATGAACAAGGCAATATTATTGATGCTAATGAAGCGGCTGGAAAATATTACGGTTATCCTGTCTCAGAACTGGTGTGTATGCGAATGCAGCAAATTGACCAGTCTGATGATGATACCGTAAAGGGCAACATTCAGCGGGCTTTTATGCGGGCGTCAAGCCGCTTTGTTCGCAAACATCGGTTAGCCGATGGGTCGGTAAGACATATCGAAGCGTTCTCTACTCCCGTGGAAATTGCAGAGCGCCCATTTCTGTTTACGCTGATCATTGATATTACAGAAAGACTTGAATATCAGGCGCGTTGGGAGTTGAGTCAGCATGTGTTTAACCATAGCCTGGAAGGCATTATGGTAACAGATGCACACCAGCACATCGTGTCGGTAAATCCGGCATTCAGTGCAATCACCGGATATTCTGAACAGGAAATTATTGGGCAGAAGCCGAGTATATTGTCATCGGGTATTCATCCTCCTGCGTTTTTCAAAAAGATGTTTCAGGAACTGAATGCTGAGGGCTTTTGGCGCGGTGAAATTTGGAATAAGCGCAAAAGCGGCACTGTGTTTCCGGAACTGTTGAGTATCTCAGTTGTAAAAGACAACGATGAACAGATTAATTACTTTGTTGCCGTGTTTTCAGACATTACGCACATAAAACAATCGGAAGAAAAGCTCGAACGACTCGCACATTACGACTCACTCACCGGGTTGCCCAATCGCGTGCAATTTAAACTGCATTTACATCATGCGGTTTGTCGGGCTGAGCGAAACAAATCATCCTGCGCGCTGTTGTTCCTGGATTTAGATCGCTTCAAAGTGGTAAACGATTCACTGGGGCACATTGCCGGTGATGAATTACTTATCAAAGTGACAGAGCGATTGACGTCACGATTACGGCATTCCGATATTCTGGCGCGGATGGGCGGCGATGAGTTTGTTTTGCTGATTGAAGATTACCGGGAGCAATCAGAACTGGTTACGCTGGCCAGTAATCTGACACAAGAATTAAGCAAACCGTTTTACTTAAGCGACGAGCATGAAGTGAATGTGGGAGTGTCTATTGGTATCGCGCGATTCCCGCAGGACGCCAATAATGCAGATGACCTGCTGGTACGAGCTGATGCGGCCATGTATCGGTCGAAGAAAACAGGCGGGGCAAATTTTGCGTTCTACACACAGGATATTCTGGTTGAAGCCAATAATCGCTTAACCATTGCGGCAGAGTTAAAACGCGCGGTAGCAGAAAATGAGCTGGAACTGTTTCTGCAGCCACAATTCGATATTAAACATCAGCGCATCATTGGTGCAGAGGCATTGTTGCGCTGGAACCATCCGGTTAAAGGATTTTTAACTCCGGCTGACTTTATTCAAATTGCTGAGCAAACCCGGTCTATTCGCTATGTCACTAAGTGGTTAGTTAAAGAAGTCTTCTCCATTGTGGAGCGCTGGCAATCGCAAGGACACGATTTGTTTTTGTCGTTTAACGTGTCAGCCCTTGATTTATCCGACTTTGAGCTGGTAGATGCCATGAATACCGCTGCGCGACAACATAAGGTTGACGCCAGCAGAGTTGAGCTGGAAATTGTAGAAAGTGCCATTATTGAGAATTTTCAGTCGGCCAGGAATATCCTGCAATCTCTCAGAGAGGCGGGTTTCTCTGTGGCCATTGACGACTTTGGTACGGGCTATTCGTCGTTAGCCTATCTGGATAAATTGCCTATCGACAAATTGAAAATAGATCGCGAATTCACCGGCAAATTAAACACAGATACGCAAGGCGCAGTGGTGAAATCCATTATCGATCTGGCCGCTAACTTTGGCATGAGCGTAGTAGCAGAAGGTGTTGAAACACAGATGCAGGAAGCGCAGCTACAACAACTCGGCTGTACATGGGTTCAGGGGTACTACTACAGCAAACCTATTCCTTTGGCGCAATTTGAGTCAAAGTACCTGCAGCATAGCCGGGTATGAGCTCCGGTTATTACTCATTCAGGCGTAGGTATCCACATTTTGACCCACATTTCCCGTAGGCGCAGGTCTGGGTTCTGGAGCCGGTGCAGGTTCACGGCTCGCTTCTAACGAGGCCTGACGCTGAGGTTCAGGCGGCGCGGGTTGTTCGTTGCGAACCGGCGCTGGCTGAGGCGAAACCTGAGCAGAAGACGACTGGCTGATTTCCATAATATCCTCATGTATTAACTGAGTGGTAAGTAACTTTTAATCAGTATAGTGTACCGGGCAAAATACGTACAAATACGATAACCACTATTTCCCGTTTGAAAATAACAACGGCGTTAACTGTTTGTGCATAAATTCGGCAATTAACGGCTGACCTTTTTCATTGGGATGAATGCCATCGCGCTGCATCAGTTCGTCATTCAGGGCGATCTCCTGCATAAAGAAGGGAATAAGTGTAACGGCCTGTTGCGCAGCGACCTGGTCAAACGAATCACCAAACATCTGGTTGTAACGGCGGCCGTAGTTGGTTGGAATTTCCATATCCTGTAAATACACAACGGCGCCATCGGCTTTTACCAGCTCAATCATGCTGGACAGGTTTTCCTGCAGTTTCGTTACGTTGTGTCCTTGTAGCCCATCGTTGCCGCCTAGCTCGATAAGCACGTGCGTTGGCGTATGCTGATTAAGTAGCCTTGGCAGTCTTGCCAGACCACCATCTGACGTTTCGCCGCTAATCGCAGCATTTATCACTTCGACCTTACGATTCTCGTCTAGCCAGATATTTTGTAACAAACTAACCCAGCTTTGTGCTTGCAATAACCCATACCCGGCACTTAGGCTATCACCCAGGATCAGTAACTTAATATCTGCAGTTTGTCCGACAGACGTTTCGGTTGAGCTGTCATCTGCTGCTAACAGGTGATCTGAATACACTAGCAGCGGTATTACTAGTACGAGCTTTGTTACCTGTTTGCATGACGCGATCAGGTCAATGATAGCATTTCGAAACACGACAACGATTACTCCTGTATGATTGAAACTAAAAACATTACTAAGACCGTAACTACGAGTGAAGGTTCGTTACAGATCCTTCAGCCAATTTCATTTCAAGTCAAGCCGGGCGAGTCGATTGCCATTGTAGGGGCGTCGGGTTCCGGTAAATCTACCTTGCTCAGTCTGCTCGCCGGGCTGGATGAAGTGAGTGCTGGTGAAATCTATCTGGATGATGCGCCACTGCATACCATGGATGAAGAACAGCGCGCGCAGTTGCGCGGTGCTAAGGTTGGATTTATCTTCCAGAGCTTTATGCTGGTCCAAAGCCTTACCGCTATAGAAAACGTAATGTTACCGGCCGAAATAGTCGGGCTATCTGATCCCAAAAAGCGTGCGCAGGATATTTTGGAGCAAGTGGGTTTAAGCCATCGCGCACATCACTATCCCAATCAGTTGTCTGGCGGTGAACAGCAGCGTGTGGCCATTGCCCGGGCGTTCATCGGAAAGCCCAAAATACTGTTTGCTGATGAGCCTACCGGTAATCTGGATGCCGCCAACAGCGAAAAAATTGAAGATTTGTTATTCGAGTTAAACCGCGAAGTGGGCACAACACTGGTGTTAGTTACCCACGACAACACGCTGGCCTCAAAATGTGACAGGCAGTTGCGCATGCAGGCGGGCGAACTTACCGAAATCACCTCACAACGCAATGTAAAGCCGTTTTTGGCCTCAGCAGGTGAAGGGAGCCGGTAATGGTGACAAATCTTGCGTGGCGACTGTTTAAACACGAAGCCAGACGCGGCGAACTTACAATTATTTTATTCGCGATTATTTTGTCGGTGGCGGCTGTACTGTCGCTATCGTTATTCAGTGAACGATTACAAGGCGCGTTGGTAGAGCGCTCCTCTCAGTTTATTGCAGCCGACAGCCAGCTCAGGGCTGCCGATCCTATCGCTCCAGAATGGTTAACCGAAGCTAGCAATAAGGGGCTGGAAACCGCGGAACAGGTCAGTACTCGTTCTATGGCATTTGGCGAGCAGCAAATGGCGCTGGTGGATTTGCGGGCAGTGGGTAATGGCTATCCGCTAAAAGGCGACATTAAAGTGGCAAATGAGCCATTTGGTACGCCATCGATTACACAGCAGCGCCCGGCACCGGGTGAAATCTGGATCGACTCGCGGCTATTCCAATTGCTCGACGTTGAACTTGGCAGTACCGTTTACGTTGGCGACAGTAAATTTACCGTTACCCGCGTACTCAGCGAAATTCCTGATCAGGGATTCAGTGTGTTCAATACCGACCCGATGGCGTTGATCGCGCTGGAAGATATTGAGAAAACCAACGTTACCGGCCCGGGTAGTCGGGTGGTATACAAAGCTTATTTTGCGGGTGATACCTCAGTCATCGAGAGTTATTATGACTGGTTGCGTCCGCAACTGGATGACGAGTTACATCGCTGGCAAACCGTGGGCGACGATGAATCGGCTATTGGGCGTTCGATTGCCCGAGCCGAGCGCTATTTCCTGCTGGCCAGCCTGTTGGCGATAGTGTTGGCGGCAGTGGCAATTGCAGTGGCTGCGCAGCGTTACAGTCAGCGTCATTTTGATCCGGTTGCTATTTTTAAAACCCTGGGAGCCAGTAAACAACTCATCCGCAGAGTCTATATTCTGCAGGTGATGTTCATAACGGTGTTAGGCATTGTCATCGGCATCATTGCGGGTGTGGTTATTCAGCAACTGGTGGTGACTGCCCTCGCTGGACAGGTAGACGTGTCGCTGGATGTCTGGCATTGGCGACCGGTGTTTATCGCTGTGTTAACCGGCACTATTTGTGCGGTTTTATTCTCACTATATCCACTTCTAAGACTGTTCTCTGTACCACCACTGCGCGTATTACGCCGCGACATGGGCGCTAGCATGAGTTCAAAAGGGCTGCAATTTGGCGTGTCTGGTGGTGCTATTTTCCTGTTAATGTGGGTATACAGTCGCGATATTGAAATCAGCGCCATCCTGTTTGCATCTGGTGCATTGTTAGTAGGCGCACTGGTACTGGTAACCTTTGGTTTGATTGCTCTTGGTCGTAAGCTTGGTAATGGCAGCATGGGCGCATGGCAATTGGCCTGGGCACGTATTCGCCGCCGCGCAATGGACAACAGTGTTCAGCTCATCAGCTTTTCTATTACCATCATGTTGTTGCTGGTAGTGTTAGTGATGCGCAACGATATGGTTGCCCAGTGGCGTGCGCAGTTACCGGAAAATACTCCAAACTACTTCTTAATTAATATCACCGAGCAGCAAAAGCCGGCTTTAGAACAGCACTTTGCTGATAACGGCGTGAATATTGAGGCGTTTTACCCGGTGATACGCGGTCGCTTTGTGGCGGTGAATGACGAGCGTGTAAATACCGAAGTGACCAAAGAAGAGGATCCAGAAGCGACGGAAGGACGCAGAGGATTAGGGCGCGAGGCCAATTTAACCTGGAGCGATGTGCTACAGCACGAAAACAAAGTGGTGCAAGGTAGCTGGCATGCCAACTGGACACCTGAAGGGGAATCGCCTCTTTATCCTGTATCAGTGGAACAAGGTGTGGCCGAACGATTAAAAATTGCCTTAGGCGACACACTCACATTCAACGTGGGTAGTGAAATTGTGCTCACCAAAGTAACCAGTATTCGTGAAGTAAACTGGCAAACCATGCAACCTAATTTCTTCTTTGTTATTCACCCGGCAGCGATGCAGGAGTTTAGCGCTACTTACATCACCAGCTTCCATTTGGATGGTGATCGCAAGTCAGAAATAACCGCGCTGATGCAGCCCTTTGCGTCTGTAACGATGTTCGATGTGGATGCCCGGATTAATCAGGTACGCGAAATTATCGACCAGGTGTCACTGGCGGTGGAGTTTATTTTGGTATTGGTGCTGGTGGCAGGTTCACTGGTGTTGTTTGCCCAGGTGCAGGCCAGTATGGATGAGCGTCAGCAAGAGCTTGCCATTCTGCGTACATTGGGAGCGAAAGGCACACTTATTCGCTTCAGTGTGATCAACGAGTTTTTGATCATTGGCACCGTGGCCGGTTTAATGGCCGCCATGGCCAACGAATTCAGTTTGTATATGTTGCAAAGCCGGGTTTTTGATATGGAGGCCACTATGCATTGGGAGTATTGGGTTATTGCACCTACTGTTGGTGCGCTGGTAGTGGGGATCCTGGGGGCAGTGGGTTGTTACCGGTTGCTGGCGCTCAATACTGGCCAGTTACTGCGGAAAATGGTGTAAAAAATTTGAAAGGGAGCATGTTGCTCCCTTTGCTTTGTTAGAATCGGGCGGCGTTGGTTGCCAGATAATCCGCGAAGCGTCTGGGCTGGTGCCCGGTTAATTGTAAAACATCGCCGCTGATCGCTGCGGTATAACCTGCTGCCACCGGCTCAAAAATCGCCGCCAGAAAATGCGCGTAATCAGCAGGTACACCCACGTTAATGAGTCCATTTGTGAAGGCCGCTGCACTATTGGCAACGTAAGTAACCGGTTTATCAATGGCATCGCTGATTAACTTAATGGCCTCGGCATAACTTAATGCCTCGCCGCCGGTAAGGTTAAACGCCTTGCCATCAAAACGATCATTGGTGAGGGCGGCTACCGCACTGTCGGCAATATCCCGTGCATCAATAAAGCTGGTTTGCGCATCGCCCGCAGGCAGTGCCAATTCACCGTGCTGAATACCGGCCAGCCAGAATGAATGAAAGTTATCCATAAACCAGTTAGGACGCAGGATTACATAAGGTGTGCCACTGGCTTCAAGCGCCAGTTCCACCTTGCGATAAGGAATGCTGTCATCGGCATCCACGCCAAACACGCTTTGAAAAACGACCTTTACGCCATGTTCAGCAGCCAGTGCGACCACAGGTAGCAGCTTTGTCTCTATATCCACATAGCCGGTAGGCAGCATCACATAAGCCACATCAACAGCACTAAACAGTGTATCGAATGACGCTGGTGAGTCATAGTCCACCGCCACGCCGGTTACCCCTTCAACTGTTTTGCCTGAACGGCTGGCTGCAAAAACAGTATGGCCTGCGGCCACTAACGCGGGAACAATATGTTGACCAACGGTGCCATTGGCACCCAAAACAGCAATCTTTTTCATAATAAATCTCCAGATTTAACAATGTATGTAAACTAAATGGTATTTGGTATCTTTTTGAAACCTTGTAAACAATATAAACCTGTGAGAGAGTAAGCGGAAGAAGGCACTTTTTTGTGACAAAGTTACCTGTGGGTAACCGTTGGAGTAGGTTATGCAGCATCCCTTTGATGTATATGAAGATAAATGTCCGACCCGGGCGGTGTTAAATCGCATCGCCGATAAATGGTCGTTATTGGTACTGGATTGCCTGCAACATGAGCCGATGCGGTTTAATCAGTTGCGCAAAATAATTAAGGGCGTGTCTCAAAAGGTGCTGTCGCAAACCCTTAAAAAGCTCGAACGCGATGGCCTGGTGTCGCGCAAGGCATTTGCTACGGTGCCGGTTACGGTTGAGTACGCGCTCACCCCGCTTGGCAGCACCTTAACCGATGCCGTAGCAGGATTGGCGCACTGGGCAGAGCGCCATATGGATGATGTGTTTGCTGCGCAACAGGCCTACGACATTAAGCAGGCCTGATTGCGTCATTTAAGATGTTAGCGGTAAATCGGGTTTAATTCTTTATCAATGTAATACCTGCACATGGCCATAGACGCCAGGTAGTCGGGTGAACCGTCGGTTTCCAGTGTGATCCAGCCCTTGTACTGATGCTTTTTAAGCAGTTCGTAAAGCGCCGGGAAGTCCAGTACGCCCTGGCCTAATTCCCAGAACCAGCGTTTGCCGTCGTCCTGAATTTCCGGATCGCGGGAAAATCGCACACTGTCTGGTTGATTAATGTCGGCCGTGTCTTTTAAATGGAATCCACTGATACGCTCGGCATAGGTATCGTAAAAGTCCAGCAAGTCCTCGCCCATAATCGAAATTTGTGCGGTATCAATACAATAGTGAACAAAGCGCGGGTCGGTTAACTCAATGAATTCGCGGTGATCACTTAAGTTAATGCCACAGAAGAACTCGTTGTGTAATCCCAGTTTAATGCCATGATCCGTGGCATAACGGCCTATCTCGTTCATCACGTTCGCGCATTGAGCTACTTCTTCCCTGGATAGCGGGCCAATGCCGCAGTAATTGTCGGTTGGGCAGGTGTTCATTTGCGTGCCACCAAAACCGGCAATCGTATCTACCGCTTGTTTTCCTGCCTGCAAGACTTCATCAAACTTGGCTTTGTCATGGCTGGCGTGGGCACCGTGAAACATACCGGTAATAGCAACGCCACGCTCTTGAGCAAACTGTCTGAATGCGTCGGCCGAGCCAAACAACGGTAAAATGTCGGCCAGATCCCAGGGGGCGACTTCGATACCGTCAAAGCCCAGAGCTTTTTGATATTTCAGCAGGTTATCCCAGTCGCTGTAGTAAGCGGTATTGGATTTATCCTGATAGTAAAACTCGCGAAAATTAGCAATAGACTTGTACGGAATATTCTTCCAGTGATTCATATAGGCATAATGAATATTCTGCATGATCAGGCTCCGGTTAACTGGGTGGCAAGTTGGTTTACAAAACGGCGGTTGCGCAACAGGGCGCGCATTGGGTCGCGGGTCTGGTGGTTACACAAACTCACTTGTCCGTTGTAGCCTGCCTGTTGCAGCGATTGCATTGCCTGAGTAAGTGGCACTTCACCACAACCCACATCACTGAAAACCTGAGTGGCCTGCGCGGGTGGGAATGCCGGATTGGCGGCGTGCCTGAACGACGCACAGTCGTTTAATTGGGTGTCTGCTAGCTGGATGTAACTGATACGTGCAGCATTATCGGCAATAAAGGCGGTGGTATCAGCGCCAGCAAGTTGCAAGTGCGCAGTGTTAAGGGCAATGCCCACGTGGTTGTCGGATTCGGCAACTAAATGGGTGAGTGTTTCAATCGACAACAAACTCCAGTATTCAGGGCGTAAGGCCAGCTTCACGCCAGCGGCCTTGGCTTTGCTGGCGAGATTGCTAATAAGCTCGCGGGTCTGCTCAATAAAAGAGGCGTCATCCACATTCAGATTGGGATGGTAATGCTGTAACCGGCCAGCATAGGCTGTGGGTGATAGCACCAGGCATTCTGCTTCCAGTTCCTCTGCAAATTCAATGGCCTGACTGGCAAAGTGGCCACTGGCGCCAAAATAAAAGCCAAGCTGGTTGTTGCGCACAAACAAATTGGCGTCAAAACTGATGGCGCTTACCGCGTCAATACCGGCATCGGCAAGAAAAGCTTTGTACTGTTTGGCATCGCCATATTTGGTATTAATGGAATACTGGGTCATGGGTACGCCGCTGCGGCCACCAAATTGCCACACGGGCTCATAGGGAATTTCAATTCGGTTAAAGCCGGCTGCGGCGATCAGCGTGTACAGTTCTTCCCAGTAGTACTTTGATTCATAACGATTGCGGTTAGGCTCTGAATAATGACGGTTGATCATATCCAGGCTAATAGCATAGTGAAATGCAGACATAATGTTGTCCTGTGTTGTTCTGTATTAGCCCGGCGACACTGCGCCGGGTTGAGATTACTGAGTGAGCGAGCGAATGTAAGACAATGCCTCTACCGTGCTGGCTTTAGTAGGGTAGCACTCCACACCGATGGGACCGCTGTAGCCGGTATTGCTTATATGATTCAGCAGTTCCGGCCAGTTAAGCTCGCCAGCACCCGGCTCGCCGCGTCCCGGAAAGTCAGCTATCTGGATATGGCCAATTTGCCCGGCAATGGTATGCAGCGTTGACACCACGTCCTCGTTTTCAGCCGCAGAGTGATAAAGGTCGTAAAGTACTTTGACTTCAGGGCGGTTGAGCTTGTTGGCAATATAAAAGGTATCTGAGGTGTTACTAAAAAATACCCCTGGATGATCCACGCGGGTATTTACCGCTTCCAGAAGTAAGGTAAGTCCTTTCTCTTTGGCAATATCAGCCGCTTTATCAATGGCTTCACATACGATATCCAGTGAGGCCGCACGTGGTAGAAACGGCGCGCCTGTACCAGATCCGCACACCAGGTGTTTGCAGCCTAAGGCAATGGCCTGCTCGGCGGTGGCCCTTACATTTGCCAGAAATTGCTCGTGGGTATCACGCAGTACCAGCATGGTACGCGGATCAACTAACATACTTTGCAAGGTGACATTATGAGTTGAAAGCGCGTTAGCCACGGCTTGCAAGTCGCGCCCTTCCATGGAGAAAATCTCAACGTGGGTGATACCGGCCTGCGCTGCCGCTGCGATGCGATCTTCCAGTTTATCGCCGGCTTCTTTAAACATATATTCAAGGTTACTTGAGAGTGTAAACATACCTGTGTTCCTTATTCCGAAATAGCTAACGTCGCGCGACTTGTGCGAATGGCTTCACGGGTGGTGAGGTCGTTAAGTTTATATTCCAGCCCAACCCAGCCGTCGTATTGTTCAGTTTCCAGCATGTGCACAACCGCTGGCCAGTTCACACTGCCAGTACCCGGTGCGCCGCGTCCTGGCATGTCGGCTACCTGGATATGTGCCACCCACTGGGTACGACCCGCAATAATGGTTTCAATGTCTTCGCCCATCACTATGGAATGATAGGCGTCGTACAGTAAGCGCAGGTTAGGACTGTTAACTGCGTCAACCAGATCCAGCCCGACTTTGTTGCTGTCGAGGTACATGCCGGGGTGATCGACCCGGGTATTAATGGGCTCCAGCAACAAGGTAACGCCGGTTCGCTCACCAATTTCTGCCGCCAGTTTGAGGGCGCGCAGGGCGAGCTCAAAGTGCTGTTCCGGGCTGGTGTCCGGCAGTAAAAATCCTGAGGCAATGATCATTTGTTTACAGTTAAGTTCGTTTGCCACAGCGGCTGACTCGGTTACCGCAGTAACAAATTCATCCAGTTGTGATTCATCCACAATGCTGCGGCGCGGATCAACACAAAAGCTGGTAAGGGTAATACCGGTTTTATTAAGCGCCTTTTTAATCTCGGCAATGGGTTTATCTCGCCATAAGTGGAATTCCACACCAGCCAGGCCAGCTTCTTTTGCCTTGTAAATACGCTCGGCAAAATCGTTTGTTTCGTCTTCAAATAACCATTCGATGCACGCGGTGAGTTTCATGATGTCTCCTGTTTAACGGTGCGTGTTAGATAATAGTGAGGATGCGGGGTAGCACTGAATAAGCACGCCTTGCAGGGCAAAAATGCCAAGGGGCAGGGCGTAGTACACCAGTGACATAGCCTGCACGGCTGAGTCAGATACCGTAGATGGATCGTAATCTCCCCAGGCCAGGGCGTAGGCAACGCCTGCAGTACCAAAAGCCATACCAATTTTTATGGCCAGCGATACGCCAGCCGCCAGTAAGCCTTCCTGACGGGTACCAAACCAGTGCTGATGAAAATCCACGGCTTCAGAGGCCATGGCGTAAATAGAGGTCATGGTGATACTGATAAACAGTGACGACGCCACATACAAGGTAATGAAAACGGCTGGCTGCTGTTCAAAGACAGGCAGTGCGGCGTAGCAAATAAACCCGGTAATTAATGCCCAGGTATCGGCTTTTACGATGCCAAAGCGGTTTAACAGTGGGCGGGCCAGAAAAGCCCCAACCAGCAAAGTGCCCGACAAAGTGGGCAATAACACCGAAATCATCCACGGCTGCTTAAGCACATTAATGGCAAAATAAGGCGTGACCGACAGCAGTGCGCCAAAGCGAATAAAATTAAGCAATGCAAAACCCGAAGCCACATTCCAGGCGCGGTTTTTAAACATTTTAAGCACATCAGTTTTAATGTTGAGCGCTTCGGTAGGCGGGGCGGGCACTCTTTCTTTACACAGAGCAAAGCAGTAAAACAGTAATAGGGTGGCCGCTATGCTAGTAATAATCCCCATCACAAAAAAACCGTGTGCCTGATCGCCATTACCGAAGTAGGCAACGCCCGGCATAAATAGCGCCGTTACCACAATAACACCCAGTGACGTAGCCACAGAGCGGGCCGCGCTTAAGTCGATGCGGTCTTTACCGTGGTTACTCATCATCGGCAGCATGGCGCTGTAAGGAATGGTGACCACCGACAACAACAAACCCAGTACAAAATACGTGATAAGCGCATAGTAAAAACGCGCATCGCTGCCAATATCAGGCACGTAGAAGGTGAGTACACCGAAAACACCAAATGGCAGCGCGCCGAATAACAAATAGGGCCGGGCGCGGCCCCAGCGCGACCGGGTGCGATCAACCGCCAGTCCGATGCCCACATCAAAAAAGGCATCAACAATACGGGAAACAAAGAATAATGTGCCAATGGCGGCAGCAGGCAACAGTGCCACATCGGTATAAAACAGCAATGCGAAGGCGCTTACGGCATTCCACACCAAACTGGCTGATACATCACCTAAACCGTAGGCAATCACTTCACGACGGGGTAAGCAGGATTCACGCTTCTTTTCAGAACACATAACTAGGCACCTTGGGTGCGCTATTTTATGTCCTGGCGCTTATGCAGACGAGTCACTAACGACCGTAAAATTGGCCCAGGCGACTGTTTGGTTATAAAAATGTAAATTTAATTGGTTTTTTGATTCTAATCTGAATATGTGTCATTTCGCAACATATTGTTTAATAAAAATCATCTGTAATTCATTAAATTCTATTTAAAATTAAAAAAATCATCAAAAAACATAAATTTACCGTATTTGAAACTGAAGGGGTATTAATCTTTTATCTAGAAGTTATCTACATTATTGATTGTTAATTCATTGTAATAAATAATAGTATTCTTGTTCTATTATTATTGTCGGAGAACACAATGAGTGTAAATCGCAGGCAGTTTTTGGCACTGTCAGGGGGGCTGGTGGCGGGTGCTTCCATGGCCTCGGAAACAGTGAGAAAGGTAAATCCCAAAAGCTGGGCGGTGAGTGCAGAAGGGCACCGCCAAGCAGATTTGCAAAACGGGACGTTCCTCAACCCGGTACTGGCTGGCGATTACCCCGATCCAACCATTTTAAAGGACGGTGACGATTATTACATGACGCACTCATCCTTTGATGCTGCGCCGGGTATTTTAATTTGGCACTCTAAGGATTTGGTGAATTGGCAGCCAGTTGGGCCTGCGCTCGCAAAACCGCTGGGCATTGTGTTTGCCATGGATTTGGTAAAACACAACGGCCGTTATTACATCTATATTCCGTTTATGAAAGCCCCATGGTCGCCGCCTCTCAAGAGTTTTGCCAATATTATGGTGATCCATGCTGACAACATTGAAGGGCCATGGAGTGAGCCGGTGGATTTAAACATTGGCGGTTATATTGACCCTGGCCACATAGTGGGCGAAGACGGTAAACGGTATTTGTTTTTGTCGGGTGTTAAGCGCATTCAACTGAGCGATGATGGTCTTTCTACTGTTGGTGAGGTTCACCATGCCTACGACGGCTGGCAGTATCCCGACAAGTGGATCACCGAAGCCTATGCGCTGGAAGGCCCCAAGCTGTTTAAACGTAACGACTACTTTTATTTGGTGTCGGCAGTAGGCGGAACGGCCGGGCCTGCCACCGGGCACATGGTGATTGTGGCGCGCTCTACGTCTGTTCAAGGTCCATGGGAAAACTGCCCGCACAATCCCATTGTGCGTACCGAAAGTGAGCAGGAATACTGGTGGTCACGCGGCCACGCCACTATGGTACCTGGCCCGGAAGGCAATCCCAATAAGTGGTACATGGTATACCACGGCTACGAAAATGGTTATCGCTCGTTAGGGCGCCAAACGCTGATCGAACCTATGACCTGGGATGAAAACGACTGGCCCGTGGCATTAGGCGGCGATCTCTCTGCTCCTTTACCGTTACCTCTGGCCGCAGGCACAACGTCTCGCCCCCACGGTTTCACCCATGCCGACGATTTCAGTGAATTATTATTAGGTACCCGCTGGGTGTTCTTCGGTGCCAGTGCCAACGAGCAGCAGCGCCTTTCTTTGAGTAACAAAACCCTGACTCTTGTGGCATCGGGCTCGTCACCTGCCGACAGCGCGCCGCTGGTGCAAACCGTGGGCGATCACGCCTACGAAATTTCTGTAGTAGTGGATATCGATGCCGATACCGAAGCGGGGTTATTGCTGTTTTACAATAGTCGCTTATTTATTGGTATGGGCCACAGCAAGCAGGGCATGGTGACTTACCGGGGCGGAAAGTCGAGCCACTGGCGTGAGCGTGCGCCTACCACCAACACGCTGCACCTTAAAATTGTGAATGATCGCCATATCGTTGGCTTTTATTACAGTACCGATGGTATTGACTGGCAACGCCACGGATTACGCAGCGAAGTGTCTGGCTACCATGTCAATACCGTGGACGATTTACAGGGGCTTAAGCCAGCCTTGTTTGCCTGTGGCAAGGGGCAAGCGCGTTTTCGTGACTTCCGTTACAAAGGGCTACCTTCATGAGGTGTATTGCCTTAAGTGTATTGCTGATCCTTGCGGGATGTTCAGACGAGCCACCGGCATCAACCGCG
This sequence comes from Aestuariibacter sp. GS-14, assembly GCF_006494365.1. Lineage (GTDB taxonomy): Bacteria > Pseudomonadota > Gammaproteobacteria > Enterobacterales > Alteromonadaceae > Alteromonas > Alteromonas mangrovi. The sequence continues at coordinate 131,994 of NZ_VHIP01000012.1, read as the reverse complement.
CTACAAAACAACACGTCGATTAAGCCATCCGTTACAACAAATCCCGATGTGCGGGCGCAATTTGCCGCACCGCCTACTGAATATGGCCCCCATGCCTGGTGGCACTGGATGAATGGAAATGTAAGTCCGGAGCAGGCGGTGGCCGATTTAACCTGGTTATCTGAACAAGGTATCGCAGGCGTACAGTTATTTGATGCGGGCATGGGCCCAGCGCCAGACAAACCCCTTACCTTTGGCAGCGATGCCTGGCGCGATGCGGTTAAGCTAAGTGCAGGTACAGCCCAGTCTCTTGGCATGGACTTTGTGATCACTACGTCACCGGGTTGGAGCGCTACCGGTGGGCCATGGGTAACCCAAGAGCAGGCCATGAAAAAATGGGTGTGGTCTGTTACCACCGTAAAAGGCGGGCAAACACTCAATATTACCTTACCGCCATTGCCCGCCCATGCCGGGCCTTATCAGGATATTCCGCTGGCCGCGATGGGGCATGGCGGTCATGAGCAAGCCGACTTTGCCAAAGACGTAAAAGTGCTGGCGTATCCGATACCAGAATCGCCAGCTATTCAATTAACCACACCAACGCACCCTGAATTAACTTCGTTGTTAGCGGACGGTGCCTTTTGGCCCGCTACAAGTATTCAAACTGACGCAAGCGGCAATGTGGCGCTGGTTTTTGACAGTGGCAGCGCACAAACAAGCTATGGCGTAACCCTGGGCTTACCAGGCGCCAGAGGTTTTGGCTCGCCGAACCCGCCGGTGGCGCGGTGGTATGCTTGTGAAGACAAGCCAGCCAGCCATTGTGAGTTATTAAGTGAATTACCTGCTACTCGTGCACTCACACGAACGGCCGCATATCCTGCGGTAACTGCGCAGTATTTTAAACTGCAACTGGTACGCGACACAGCCCCTGGCTTTATCGACACATTGGGCTATGCGCCCGGCGCCAGCAAATTGCCATTTCCTGCCCATGCCAGCCATTACGCTATTTCAGAAGTGCAGTTGCATCATCGGGCGGTTATCCATTCTGCCGAAGAAAAAGCCGGTTTTGCCGCCGCACCGCGTTATTACCCTCTTGCAGCACCTGTTAGCAACGAAGCAGGCATTCAGCCTGACAGCGTGATCGATTTAACGGCTAAAGTTAACTCAGCTGGTGAATTACAATGGCAGGTGCCAAAGGGTAACTGGCAAATTATGCGATTGGGCTATAGTCTTACCGGCCATGAAAATGGCCCGGCGCAAAGTAACGCTACCGGTCTGGAAGTGGATAAGCTGGATGCCGCTTTAGTGCGCGAGTATCTGGATAGCTATTTTGCGTATTACCAAACCAGCGACGGTGAATTTTTCCCTGGGATCACGGGTATTTTGAGTGATTCTATTGAGTCCGGGCCACAAAATGCCAGTGCAGCAATACTCGATGAGTTTAGTGCGGTGTTGCAATACGATCCGGTAGCGTTTTTACCTGCGCTGAGCGGCGAAGTAGTGGGGACTGCCGGAGAGACCGACAAATTCCTGTATGACCTGCGCCGATATGTGTCCAATACCTTAACGCAGGCCCATTATGGCACCATCGCTAATTATGCCAGCGAGCACGGGTTAACCTATTACACCGAAGCACTGGAAGATCACCGCCCTCAACTGGGTAACGATTTGGATATTCGCCTGGCAGGCGGCATTCCAATGGGCGCATTCTGGTATGTTGAGCCGGGTAAATCGCCTAAACCTACCTATATTGCCGACATTAAAGGCGCGGCGTCGGTGGCGGCGTTAAAAGGGTCAAACATAGTGGCAGTGGAAGCCATGACGACCTTTGGTCACCCTTGGGCCGTCGGGCCAAAAGAGCTAAAACGCGCGGCGGATTTGGCCTTTGTTCACGGCGGCAACCGCCTTATGCTGCACAGCTCGGTGCACCAAAGTGGCGGAGTTAACTACACGCCGGGTAAACCCATGATGCCATTACTGGGGCATTATTTTAACCGCAACAATACCTGGGCGGACATGGCTAAGCCCTGGATTGAGTATTTAACCCGCACGCAGTATTTATTGCAACAAGGCCATCCCAGCGCCTCATTGGGTTATTTTATTGGCGATGAAGCGCCGGTTACTTCCTTGTTTGGTGAAACTCAGCCACAGGTACCTCAAGGCTACGATTACGATTACTTATCACCCGCAGGACTAGCCTTGTTAACGGTAACGCCGGAAGGCAAGTTACGCACCCGGCAAGGCACTGAGTACGCATTTTTATTCCTGGGCGGCGATTCAGAATTCCTCACCTTTAATTCACTAAAAGCCATCGAGCGTCTCGCTACATCCGGCGCAATCATCGTTGGACAACCACCCAAAGACAGTCCGTCGCTCAATGACTCCCCGGATGACGTAGCTGCACTGATTAGCCGCATCTGGTCATTGCCGAATACGCTTGCACTCACCTCTATCAGCGAAGCCATTGAGGCGCTGAACCTGTCAGCACAATACCAAATCACAAGCGCTAAGCCAGACTCGGTATTGGTAGAAAGCCGTTCGCTTGAACAAGGCGAGCTGTTGTTTGTGGTGAATACTCATTCTCAAGCACAGCACATGTCGGTTTCACTACCTGATAAAGCAACCGGTGAGAATTCAACGGTGTGGCAACTCAATGCGGTAACCGGCGAGCAGCGCGTGTTAGAACAGGTGAACGGTGGGGTAAGTTTTGCACTTGAGGCCCACGATTCCACATTCCTGTTGTTTGAAAGCTATGGCAATGGCAATGGCAGTGGCGTAAGTAATGATTCACCAACACAGACTGCTTCCCACTGGCAGCAAAATTTAACCGGTCCATGGCAGTTAAGTGGCGATGAGCGTTACGGCACAGTGCCAGCTCTCTCACTTGCCGCGCTTACGCCCGTTTCTGAACTGGACGACATCGGCTGGCAGGGATACAGCGGCATTGCGCGCTATCAGAGTGATTTTACCGTAAACCAGCAATGCGCCGGGGATCTGTATTTACAGGCCGATAGCGTGGGCGACCTGGCCGAAGTGTTAGTGAATGGCAAGCAAGCCGGGTATGTGTGGACACCGCCTTATCGCATCAACATCAGCGGTTTTATTCAGGCCGGTAACAATCAATTGCAAATAAACGTAGCGAATTACTGGGCCAACCGCTTGATTGCCCAGGCTAATCAGCAGCAAAGCGAGCCTGGGTTTGCGCCCAATGTGTATCAGCAAGGAACAGCGCCGAGGATGGCTGGCCTTGCAGGCAATATCAAACTTGAATGTCAGTAGTGGCGTTATCAGTCAAAATACAGGAAAAGAGTGTGAAGAAGACAACTGAACTACATGTAGATCGCCGACAATTTCTCAAGGGCTCGGTTGCCACTGCCATCGTAGCCTCAATCGCCGGATGCGCATCACAGGTGCAAGGGCAGCAAGACAGTTATCTGCTGAGCCTGATCGCCAAAATGACGCTGGCCGAAAAAGCCGGGCAATTGCATATGGATGGTGTGCTGTCACCTAAAATGGTGCAGCCTAATTTTCAGAAGATCAATCCGTTCACGCCTAATTTTACGCCAGAGCAAGCCGCTGGATTACTCGCGGCCCAGCAGGCGCAGATCCGCAGCGGGCAAATGGGCATGATGACTTCGCCAGAAGACATTGACTCGGTAGTGTACGCACAAACCACCGCCGTTAAGGAAACCCGGTTAAAAATCCCGTTGATATTTGGTGCCGATATTATTCATGGTCACCATACCATTTATCCCATACCACTGGCCGAGGCAGCCAGTTTCGAGCCAGAACTGGCCGAGCGAACTGCCCGTGCCAGTGCTGTAGAGGCAACCACCAATCTGGGTATCGATGTTACCTATGCGCCTATGGTGGATATTGCCCGCGATCAGCGCTGGGGCAGGGTAATGGAAGGGGCTGGTGAAGATGTTTTACTTGGGGTGCGATTTGCAGCCGCCCGGGTGAGAGGTTTTCAGGGTAAAGGCTTAACCGATCCCAAAGGCCTGCTTGCATGCCCTAAACATTTCTTAGGGTATGGTGCGGCTGAATCCGGCCTGGATTACGCCGGTACTGCTATGTCTGACAGACTCTTGCACGAAGTGTATCTACCGCCATTTAAAGCGGCCTTTGATGCGGGCGCAATATTTACCATGGCGGCATTTAACACCGTAGACGGCGTGCCCAGTACCGGTAATAAAGCCTTGTTAACCGACTTATTGCGCACCGAAATGGGCTTTAGTGGTGTGGTTATCTCCGATTTCCAGTCGGAGCTTGAACTCATTAATCACGGCTTTGCTAAAGACGAGCGCGAAGCAGCTAAGCTGGCGCTGGACGCCGGATGCGACATAGGCATGGTCAGTGGCATTTACCCCAAATATGTACCACAACTGGTGCAAAGTGGTGAGCTGGATGAAAAGGTACTGGACCTGGCTGTTTACCGCATTCTGGATGTGAAGATGCGCGCCGGATTATTTGACGATCCATTCCTTCGGGTTGATCAGGCTCATGCGGCAGACAAAGCGCGTGCTGCCCATTTGGCGCTCGCTCGCGAAGCCGGGCATAAATCCATTGTGCTGCTTAAAAATACCGGGCAACTATTACCCCTTGCCAGCACCGCCAAAGTCGCGCTTATCGGGCCGTTTGCCCGCGATACTAAAAATGTCGATGGCGCATGGTCACCCTTTGCGCCACAGGTTGTCTCGGTGAGTCTGGCCGAAGGGTTTAAAGCGAAACTTTCGCCGTCTAATCTCATCATTGAGGACGGCTGTGGCATTTCAGAGGCTATCGAAGGCGGTATCGAGTGCGCAGTTGAAGCAGCATCAGCTGCTGATGTGGTGTTGCTGGCCGTGGGCGAGTCTGCTTCAATGTCGGGTGAAGCATCATCCCGGGCAAGCATTACGCTCCCTGTGGTGCAGCAACAATTGGCAGAGGCGATAGCGGCGACAGGCAAGCCTGTTGTGATACTACTTCGCAATGGCCGGGCATTGGCACTTGAAGGCGCGGTGAAACACGCTCAGGCCATAGTAGTAACCTGGTTCTTAGGCACGCAAAGCGGCCATGCTATTGCCGATATCGTAATGGGTGATGTGTCACCGTCGGGTCGATTACCGGTAACCTTTCCCATAGCATCGGGGCAGCAGCCCTACTACTACGCGCGGGAAAGTTCGGGCAGACCCACCCCAGTGGGCGAATCGCCGATGTTTAAATCACACTTTATTGGCATACCCGACGATCCGTTATACCCCTTTGGCTTCGGCCTGACGTATTCCACCATCGAATACCATACTCCTACAGTTAATACGGCTTCAGTGAGTAAAGACGGCTTGGTTACGGTAAGTGCAGTGATCACCAATACCGGAGAGAAGGAGGCTACAGAAGTCGTGCAGTGCTATATGCAGGATCCTTACGCCAAAGTTGTGCAGCCTGTACGTAAATTGCTGGATTTTAAAAAGGTGACGTTACAGCCAGGAGAGCAGCAAACGGTGAGTTTTACTCTGTCGGCCAGTCAGTTTGCCTATCTGGATCAGAAGCTCAACAAGGTACTGGAAAGCGGCACTATAACACTGTGGGTAGCGCCCCATGCCAGAGCGGGTGAGGCAGTAGAAATAGAGATTGTTTAACGTTAGATGAACGCTCTGCTTGCAGAGCGCAGTCTTATTACTCTTTCAGATTATCCGGATGACCCAGCAAATAATGCAGGGTAATTTGGCTTAAGTCGTCGAGCAGTTCTTCCCAGTCACCTTCACCGGAAACGCCATCCATGATACCCAGGCCTAAGTAACGCGCCAGCGCGGCGTACACGACTTTGAATATATGATCGACGGCACGCGCCGGGTCTGGCTGAGAGATCTCTTCCTTGCGTTCCAGCAAAAGTTGTATGAAATCCGCAATATTTTGTGCGGCATGGGTTTTACCATAGCTCGCTACCACTTCATCCACGGCGCTGATTTCCATAAGAGGGCGTAAAATGCCTTTGTGGGTTTTGAGCAGGTTGGCGTATTCAGTAATCACTTCCGGTACCAGCAAACGCAGCTTGAGTTGTTTGCGGCGAATACGGGTGATCACCATGGCCGTTTCCACTTCCAGCGTTTCCAGTTCGCGAACTTGTAACAGTCGAATCAGGTCTTCTTTACTCTTGAAGCGGTTGTATATAGAACCTATGGAAACTTTGGCGCGTTTACTTACTTCCTGTAGGGTGAAATCTTTATAGCCGTTTTCTGTCAGTAACTCACATGCCGCATTGAGCAAGCGTTCTAAAGACGCTTTACTACGATTCTGTTTGGGTTCTTTTAAATAATTTTTAGGGGCTGCGGTCACGCTATATTCCTGACGTTTGGGCTAAAATGATTTGAAATTCATATTAGAATACAACGTTCGCTTTTGGATGTTAATAAAAAGTTTGATGCTTTTGGTTCTGAACATTCTACGTGATCTTTGCAATACCCTGAAAAATACTAGAATTCGTTTTTACCATTCTCAATCAGAGCGCTTGTCATTTTCTGTGGCTTGCACAAATTCTATTGGTGCCGGTAATGATAGACTATTTATCAATTTGAATTGGTTTAATAGTTTGAATTTAAAGAATATTTATAAATTTAATTCAAGTGTGCCCCTGTAAAGTTGGCGCACATGTTCCGTTATGTTACAGGTTGTAAAAAATTAATTAACGAAATTGTCTTGACTCATTTTTTAGAATCCTTATTCTATAAAATAGTTTCGAGTAGTTAACTGCAGGACAGGTTGCAGATGAGCAAGATTTTCGACTTTTTTAAGCGTTTAACCCTGGTGCCCCAAGGGCTGATTATTGTGATATCGGCGTTTTTGCCGTTATTTGCCATTGTGTCTATGTTTCCGGCATTGCCCTCCATCATCGATCACTTTAAAGATCACCCAAATGCAAGGGATCTGGTACCGCTTATGGTGTCTGCACCCGGACTGGCAATTGCGCTAACGGCGTCATTTGCCGGCATTCTGGTAGACAAATTCGGCCGGGTGAAACCCTTATTGTGGGCAACGTTTTTCTATGGCGTGTTTGGTATTGCACCGTTTTTCCTCACCGACCTGTACATGATGATGGGCAGTCGTTTTCTGCTGGGTTTCTCTGAAGCCATTATTATTACTGCGGTTAACACGCTGATTGCCGATTACTGGGAAGACGAAGGTCGCCGCGACTGGTTATTCCTGCAAGGTCTTGCGGGCCCATTCCTTGGTGCTATTGTGATTCGCCTGGCTGGCCCGGCTACTGAAATCCAGTGGAACGGTGTGTTTATTATTTATGGTGTGGCATTCCTGGTATTTGCTTTGATGCTGCGCTACTTAACTGAACCAGCAAAGAAAGCGCATGCCAATACACAGGCTCAGCAAACGCCTGCGATGGCAAAAACACCGTTTCCAGTTGTTACCATGGCCATGATTGGCGGCGTTACGCTACTGGCTTCTGCACTGTATTACGTGTTTATTATTTCGGGTGGACTGGTATTCAGAGAAATTGGCGTCACGGAGCCTTCTCGTATCAGTGAACTGTCGGCTATTCCCAGCTTATTTGTCATGGTGGGCGCGCTGATATTCAGACTGCTGGGTAAGCAGTCCAATGCTATCCAACTCGGCGCGTTCTTTTTCGTGCTGTGCAGTGGCTTGTTGATTATGGGCATGGCTGACTCGGTACCAATGCTAGTAGCTGGTCTGGTAATTCAGCAAACCGGCGCAGGCATGTCAGTACCTTGTTTAATCGCCTGGACACAAACCAAAGTGCCTGCACAGCATCGAGGTCGCGGCATGGGAATCTGGGCCTCGTGCTTCTTCTTTGGTCAGTTTTCCAGCCCTTGGCTGGTGGCAAGGCTGGAAGAAACAACCAGTTCCGTTCAGGGCGCATTCGAAGTGGCCGGTTATGTGGGCATTGCCGCAGCCGTAGTGGCGTTGATTGCACACTTTGGCAGCAGGGCAAAAGGCCAGCCTGTCCCTACTCAACGTTAACATCAATATTCGGATTCGTTGCTTGCACAACAATGCGGCGGCGAATACCGGACACCTGCAACTGTTAATTTAACAGGTGAGGGCAATGCAGGGCCAACGCGCGAGCTAATTACTCGCAAAGCAGACACATGAAAACGCTATCGGAGATAGTTATGTCGATAAAACGAGGCGTCAGCCTTTATAGTTTTCAGCATGAGACCTTCCTTGGGAAAATGAACCTTGAAGATTGCATTCGCACTTGTGCTGAATTAGGTGCTAATGGCATCGAGGTTATTGGTGAACAAAGTTTCTGGGGCTACCCGGAACAACCCGCCAAAGAAGCAGATATTCAACACTGGCATGCATTAATGGAAAAATACGGCACTACGCCGGTTGCCCATGATTTCATGCTGGACTACAAGCGTTACAAAGGGCGCTTAATGCCATTCGACGAGCAGGTTGAGAGCATTAAGCGCGATATCGATTTTGCCAAGCGCCTGGGTACGCCATTTTTACGTGCATTGGTATCCATTGATCCAGATGTGCTGGTGGCCGCCGCGCCATACGCCGAAGAAGCGGGCGTGAAGTTGTTACTTGAAGTGCATGCACCACTGCATTTTGACCATCCCTGGATTTTGCGCCACGCAGAGGCGTACGATAAATCAGGTTCTGATGCGCTGGGTTTCCTGCCAGACATGGGGATGTTTTTAGAGAAGTTCCCGCCGGTTTGGAAAGCGCGCTTTATTCGCAACGGTGTACCGCAGAAAATTGCCGACTACATTGAAAAAGCTTACGAAGATCGCGTACTCAGTGAATACGTGATCCAAAACGTGCGCGATATGGGCGGGGTAGGTCCTGCGCTGGGCATGGCTGAAACCCTGCGTCATAACGCTGCGTACGAGCCAAACCGCATGCTGGCGCACATGGATCGTATTCACAATATTCACGGCAAGTTCTATCAGATTACCGAAGATCTTGTTGAACCATCCATTCCTTACGATCAGATTGTTAAAGTACTCACCGAAGGTGGCTACAACGGCTATATCTGTTCTGAGTACGAAGGTAACCGTTGGATAGAAGACGCTGAAGAAGTGGATTCTGTTACACAGGTATCCAGACAGCAAAAAATGCTGGAAACCTTAATCAGTCAACAAGGTAAGTAGGAGGTCGTATGTTTGATAATAAAGTTATTGTTGAAGATAGTCTGGCCGCTGAAACGCTGAGTGACGGCAGTGTAGGCGTAAGCGTGTTAGCGCGTTTGCCCTATTACCGTGGTTTGGGCTTGTCGATGATCGAAAACATCGCGGTAACTGTCGATGGCAAAGAGATCGAGCGCAGTAAGGTGCGATTTGCAGCACGTGGCAACATGTGGACCCTGGACGAAATGGAAACCGAATATGGTGATCGCTGGAACTTTGGCGAAAAAGCCAAAGTGATTGCACTGACTGATGAGCCAGTAGCATCCGGTGAGCATGAGATCAGTGTGGCCATTACCATGCGGGTATCCTATTTGCCGTTTGTACCTACCACCCGTGATATAAAAACCTTGTCTTTGTAAACCAACCTGCCGGTACAGAGCTGTGTCGTATTGCTTTGTACCGGTGTTTGCGCGGAGGCCTTTATGCTGGATTCTGCTATTCAACGGTTGGTTAACAAACTAACCGACCACCAACATACTTTCTTTTTCATCCTGCTTTGCTCATGTGTATTTCCTGTTATCGGAGCAGAAAGCGTGGTGATACCCGTGCCTGATTACCGCCCGCCGGAAACGGTGCAACGGGTTGTTGTACCTGCTGTTCCGTCTGATACTGCCAGTCGGGTACTCATCGTGACCGGTGAGAGTTCATACGAACACGACTGGACCGGCGTGAATACCCGTTTGCGAAGCTTAATGCTGGAAACCGGCGAGCTCGATGTAAGGGTGATTGAAGATCCGCGGGTACTCACGCTGGCTATGTTGAATCGCTACGACGCAGTATTTGTAAACTATCTGGGCCGCTGGAATTATACCGACGCACAAGAAGCCCGGTGGGGCAGCGTTGCCGAGCAGGCATTGTTTGATTATGCCAAAAATGGCGGTGGGGTAGTGTTGTATCACGCCTCGCTGAATATGGGCTCGCCCGGCTGGCCTGAATTCGAACAGCTCGCTGGTGGCACTATGCGCCCGCATCAGGGCAGTCGTCGCTCACCACCCGATGCGTTTCTGGTTAATATTACCGATCACGAGCATCCCGTTACCCAGGGTATGCGTGACTATGTGTGGACCATGAACGATGACATGTACACCAACATGTACTGGCATCCGAACGCTAAAATTCGTGTACTGGCAACAGCCTATGATGACCCGGCGTTATATTCTCAAACCATTGCGGGCCCTAAGTACCCTGCGCACTTATATACACCTGAAAAACTCGCTGCTATGCAAGCGATGGCAGCAGATAATCCACAAGTGTGGACGGTGGAATATGGCAAAGGCAGGGTGTTTTGTATTGCCCTTGGGCATGGCCCGGATACGTTGTTACACGATGGTGTGAAAAGTTTAATTTTGCGCGGAACGCAGTGGGCTGCAACGGGTAGTGTAACGATTCCCCTTGGAGCCAAAGCCCGCGCATTTAATCAATAAGAGAGCAGCCTATGAATACCATTGACAATACGCAGCGCAGAACCTGGTTAAAGCAGGCCATGGCAGCCTGTGGGCTGGCACTGACGCCCTCAACTGTATGGGCCGCGCTGGATAAATCATCACTAGCGGATAACCCGTTCTTCACGTTGATGTGTGATCTGGTGATCCCTGATACATCGGTGCCAGGGGCTGTTAAAGCCAAGGTGCCAGACTTTATTACCCTAGCCGCCGCACATGGCATGAAGGGCGCTAAAGCTGAGCAAATCAGTGGCTTCGAAGCCTTGCTAAACGAACATACCGGAAACCGATTCGTGTCGCTAAACGAGCAAGAACAGATGACTACACTAACGGCACTTGATGCCGCTGCATTCAGTCATCCACGAGGCGTACCCATGCCCGAAGTACTGGCCGCATGGAAAGCGCTGAAAGCGCTCATCGTAGTGGGGTATTTTACCTCTGAGATTGGTGCGAGTCAGGCACTGCGATACGTGCTGGTACCAGGGCGTTTCGACCCGGATGTTCCACTCAGTGAGAATCCCAAGGCCTTTTCCACCGACTGGACAGGAGTCAAATACGCATGAGTAGTGAAATGCAATACGATGCCATTGTGGTGGGCTCTGGGATCACCGGTGGCTGGGCGGCCAAATCGCTTACCGAAAAAGGCTTAAAAGTACTGTTGCTAGAGCGGGGGGAGAACATACCTCACCGCACCGGTTATAAAAATGAAATGCGCGCGCCCTGGGAAATGCCGTTTCGCGGTGAGGGTGACAAGGTGTACATCGACGAGCACTACCCGGTACAACAACATTCCGGGCATTTAACCGAGTGGAACCAGAGTTATTGGGTAGACGATAAAGCACAGCCTTACCAAACACCGGGCGACAGCCAGTTTCGTTGGATTCGGGGTTATCATCTGGGCGGGAAATCGCTCATGTGGGGCAGGCAGTGTTATCGCTGGAGTGACTACGATTTTGGCGCCAATGCCAATGACGGTCATGGCACCGATTGGCCAATTCGCTACCAGGATATAGCGCCCTGGTATGATCATGTTGAACAGTTTGTTGGAATTTCCGGGGCCAAGGAAGGTTTGCCGCAATTGCCTGACGGTGAATTTCAGCCGCCGATGGCGCTCAATGTGGTTGAGCAATACATGCGTGAGCAGATTGCTGAACATTTTCCTGAACGCAGGCTCACCATTGGACGAACTGCAAACTTGACTGAAGGCAAGCTGGATGAGGGCCGCGCGCCATGTCAGAACCGCTCTATTTGTTCTCGGGGCTGTTCATTTGGTGCGTATTTCAGTACCCAAAGCAGTACACTACCAGCCGCGCAGAAAACCGGTAATTTAACTCTGCTGACCAACAGTATGGCGTCTCGCCTGATCCACGATAACGCATCTAATCGCATTAGCGGCGTGGAAGTGCTCAACACCCAAACCCGCCAAACCACCACTTACCACAGTAAACTGGTGTTTTTGTGTGCGGGGGCGTTTAACTCGGTAGGCTTATTGCTGCGGTCAACGTCTGAGGCGTTTCCAAACGGGTTGGCCAACAGCAGCGGTGTGTTGGGTAAATACATTATGGATCACGCCAGTACCGTTGGCGTGGCGTCGGTTATTCCCGGCTTTAACGACCGTTATTACTACGGTAACCGGCCTACCGGCGTGGTGATCCCGCGGTTTGTGAATTTAGACAAACCGGAAGAGGGCTACACCCGCGGATTCTCCTATCAAGGCGGAGCCTATCGCGCTGGGTGGTCTCGCGGCTACAAGCAAGCAGGTATTGGCGAAGACTTTGCCAACGACTTGCAAGGGCCGGGCGATTGGAAGTTTGTGCTAACCAGTTTCGCCGAGTGTTTGCCTCGAGCCGAAAATCATATCACCCTGGACCCTTCGAGGACCGATGCCGATGGATTCCCGCAACTGCAAATTCATTTTTCGTTTAGCGAAAATGAACACAAGTTGCTTAAAGCTGCAAAGAAAGAAGCGGCTAAAATGGTAACCGCAGCGGGCGGTAAAGTGTTGTTCGGTTCAGACCGGCCAAACCCAGGCGGCTCCGCCATTCATGAAATGGGTGGCGCGCGAATGGGGCGCGATCCCAATACGTCAGTGTTAAACGGGTATAATCAGGCCCACGATGTGCCCAATTTGTTTGTTACCGATGGCGCGGCAATGGCCTCTTCTGCGTGTCAGAATCCGTCGTTAACCTATATGGCACTTACCGCCAGAGCGGCAGATTACGCCGCATCGCAACTGGCCAAAGGGCTGATTTAATGTTTGTAATAGAGGTGTTCATCGAAGCACCGCTACTTATTCAAGTTGTACACAATGAAAAATGAAATATTTGAACACGTTGACTTTTCCGGTCAGGATTTGTCAGGACAGTATTATTCACACTGTCAGTTTCTTGGTTGCCGGTTTGACCGGTGTAATTTAACCGATGCGATTTTTGAGCATTGCAGTTTTGTGGAACCGGGCGCAGAGGGCGCTTGCTCTTTTAGTTTCAGTAAATTAGCTGACGCGCGCTTCGAGCATTGCAAAATGGCGATGGTAAATTTTAAAGGGGCCGATTGCTTAGGCGTAGTATTTAACCAGTGCGACCTTAAAGGTGCGGATTTTTCTCAGGCAAGTTTTAGCAATCAAATCAATCACAAAACCTTCTTCTGTTCTGCTGTGTTTACGGATTGTAATCTGAGTTACGTCAACCTGTCGCGCGCCAGACTTGAAGACTGCAAACTATCCGGGAACCGCTGGACCGAGGCAAATCTTAGTGGTGCCAGTTTGCAGGGTTCTGATCTATCCCGGGGGGAATTCTCTCCGGAAAGCTGGTATCAGTGCCAACTGCAAAACGCCGATTTACGTCATTGTGACTTAGTGGGCCTGGATATTCGCAGGGTGGATGTCACCGGTATCAAAATCACGCAATGGCAGCAGCACGAATTGCTGGCGCAGTTGGGGATAGAGGTTGAGGCTGATTAGCTACTTTCTGTGATCTGACTACTTTAATTTGTTCATTCAGAGTCTGAAGTACACAACACGTTCAGACTCAGGACTTCAGAAATATTAAATTAAACGGCAATTTGTCTGATTCGAATATTTCTGAACATTGCCTCTGCGGCTTCAATTTCTAATGCGATACGTCCGCTGGTCAAGGGAATAAACGCATTTCTGTTGTCACTGCGCTGAACTCGAATGTCGAACAAGGTGTTAATGATCCGGCCATTAACCAGATGCGCTACTTTATCGTTGATGGCGATTACCTCTATTTTGTTCCACTCAAATTCACGCTCAAAGTTACCGTTTTTTATCACTCTTTGCCGTTCTATATCTCTGCGTGGTTCAGGAGGAATGGAGTCAGCAGGTTTTGGCGTTATTGGAACCTGATATGGCCATGCAGGCGTACCGCCCAGATCGGCGCCCGGCCAGCATTGCGCATTGATAAGAATTGCGTCGCCCATGTCACTTTCCTGTAACTGAAACTCTACGCCATTTGGCCAAATTTTATTCACATTCGGATCGAGATGATACAAAACGCCGTTATTGCGTTTAGCAAGACGTCTCGGGTCATAACGGGTGGTAACGAATTTAAACTCCAGACTTAAGTGATAGTTACTGTAGGCGTTTTCCGTAGCAATATAGCCAAATGGGGAAGTAGTGTCTGAATAGGTCTCCGGTGCCAGAATATGAATGATGCCGTTTTGAACATTAACGAGTTTACTGGTGTTACTTAAGCCAGACTGCTCATCGAAAATATTCCAACCCTTTAAATCCTGACCGTTAAACAGTGTCTGCCAGTCGCCATCATAGCGGGGAAGCGTATTGGCTTTTGATGCAAAGGCCGGAAGGAAACTCATCAGGCTGAATGCGGTACTACTTTTTAAGAATTGTCTGCGGTTAATCACCAGTAAGTCCCTGTTCGCGGCATCTTCAATGGAAGTGAGTAAACTTCAGTTGCGTATAAATTGAAAAAGGCCTGCAACGCACGGGCACTGTGCGGCAGGCCTGAGCTGAGCAATGCTTCTGTTGGGTTTGAAGCAGGCTCGACAACGCGTTACTTGTTTAAAATGTGTTCGCACATTCTGTGATGACGGTGCACCATTTCAAACGCACATACTTCATCGGCATCCCAGAAAGCATGACCTTCCCATTCACTGGACATACTAATGGTGCGGCCTGCTTTAGCAAACACAGGCAGAATACGGTGGTAATCAATCGACGGAGAATCAGTACACTCCTCATTCACTTCATAGAATTTGCCGTGAATGTGTACTGTGCGATCCAGAATATCTGCCCACTCTTCAGGCTGCTGTCTGCCGAACATAGTAAAGATCAGTTTTGCCTGTGAAATAGGTAGTTCAGGTTCGCCTTGCGCACGGGCCTGCTCTGCAAAAGCCATGTAGCGCTGGAAGGGATGACCATCTGATTCCCAGTACTGATTAATCAGTTGCTTTCCTGCCTCTGAAAGGCCAGCTTGTCCAAGTTTGTCCATCATCCCAGGTGGAATGGCGCGCATACACGAACTAAAGTCCGGCACGAATCCTAGGTATTCAGAGTCGATTTTTTCATACACTTCACGCGTTGCCAGTACCTTAGGGGTGTTCGGGCCTTCTGGTGCATGTACTTCCATGCCCAGTTTTACTTTGGCTTTGGCTGCGATCGGTTCCAGCTTTGTTAGTACTTCTGGTGTTAAGCCAATTTGAATACGCATTACCGGGAATCCCAGTTCGCCAGCCATTTCGATTTGTGGCCGCATGTACTCAACGGATTGATCGGTGTCCATCCACTTCGCTGGATTTAACGCGATATCGGCATTGCCCGCCAGTGAAGTCAGCGTGAGCTCATTGCGTTCAACCGCATCGAGAAAGACCTTTATGTCCTGTTTGTCGACTTTGTTTGGAAAACCGCGCAAGTTCTGAAAACCAATCAGCTCAAGACCCGGGCCCAGTTTACGACGTCCCACTTCATCGATTAATTGAGGAAGTGTGAATTGACCGGCAAGCCATTCGTTGGTCATAGAATAAATCGTGGTGCCTAACATGATACTCATTGAATAGTTACCTCTTTGCTTACGTCGGTGCGTTGAACCAAGGCAGTGTCCGGTCCGATAATGATGTAGGGAATACGTGTGGCTAAAGACACGTTTACCGTTGCAGTCTCCCCGCTACTCAAAGGCGAAGATGTCGGCAGAATGGCGGTGATAGGGTCTTGCGTAAACCACCACTCGTCTAATAGTTCACCGGCTTTGTTTACGGGTATCAGAATGTCATTTACCCGGATTGAAATTTGGTCTGCAGTAAACTGTTGCTCATTAATAGAAACAGACAGGTTTTCCAGACAAGCAATAGGTAGCGAACGATACCAAGCAATTCTTACGTCAACTTCATATCCTGATGGGGTACTTCGCACCGCATCATCTTTTATTACACTGGCTTCCAGAGTCATGATTGATTCCTCTTTCTAATATGGTGATCTGAAATTTAACATTTTTTCATATTAAAACAATAGTTCTAATATTGTTTTTTGTATTCTTTTATTTGTTTTATCTATGAAATACAGTTGCTTATGAACTTGATTTGTAAGTGTAACTATATGATTGTTAAGAGTATGTGTAAAAATATTTGCGTTCGTCACTTGCAACTGAAAAATATTAGAATTAAAATTCTATAAAATTTGATATCGAAGTTGAGAATAAGAACATGAACTATGATGCTATTGTTGTAGGATCGGGCGCGACGGGCGGTATTGCCGCAAAGGAACTGACCGAAAAGGGACTCAAAGTGTTATTACTGGAAGCTGGCCCTGCGTTAGACGAAGCGATTTTCCAGCGTCCGGGTTTAAAGCGGCAAGTGAATACCTGGGACCGAATCGCAGCAGGGGCAACAGGTCAACACACTCAGGCACGCTGCTCTTGGTTTTCTCCAGATAAGAGAGAATTGTTCGTCAACGACTTGCAAAACCCCTATACAACATCCGCCGATCCTTTTCTGTGGATCCGCGGTCGTCAGGTAGGCGGACGTTTTCAGTCGTGGGGAAGAGTAGCTGTTCGTATGTCAGATTACGACTTTAAAGCCGCTAGTCACGATGGCTATGGCGACGACTGGCCAATCGAATATCAGGATTTGGTGCCCTATTACGACAGCGTGGAGTCATTCCTGAAAATCACCGGCAGAAAAGATAACATCGCCAACCTGCCGGATGGACAATTCAGTAACGAAGCCGGTTTAAGTAGTTTCGAACAGAAGTTTCAGAATACGGTACAAGACAAATGGCCAGAGCGGAAATTTACGCCCTGGCGCTATGTAGCGACTGATGCAACTCGCGCCGACGCCGAAGGGAAAACCCACACCACATCACCTATTGCTGCGGCAGCCGCAACCGACAACCTTACACTGCGCCCAAACAGCGTAGTGAGCAAAGTCAATATTGATCCGGCTACCGGCAATGCCAGTGGTGTTACCTTTATTGATCGCGAGACCAAACAACAGCATGAGGTTCGCGCCAATGTGGTGATGTTGTGCGCATCAACCATTGAAACTGTGCGTTTGTTGTTGAATTCCGGCACGTCAACATTCCCTCAGGGACTTGCCAATAGTTCCGGGGTACTGGGTCAGTACTTTATGGATCAAACCAATGGCGTGGTATTTGGTTCAGTGCCTGGTGCAACCGGTTTTGAACTGGTAGACGGCAAACACCCTGGTGATAATCACGGCGGTTTCTACATTCCGCGCTTCCAAAACCTGACCGACTCCAGCCAGTACGATTTTATTCGCGGTTTTAACATTCAGGGCATGGTAGGGCGTATTCCTGTACCGAACCACATTCCTACGTTATTCGGCTTAACCGTTCAGGGGGAAATGCTTGCCGCAAAGGAAAACCGCATAACGCTGAATACCCGTAAAAAAGATGCCTGGGGTATACCGGTTGCCAATATTGATATTCGAATGGGTGACAACGAGCGTCGCATGGCCAAAGCGCAAATGGCGGCGATTCTGGAAATGGTCAATACCATGGGGTGGAACATTGAGATTGCCGCCAGCATTCTGGATATTCATAACCGCGACAACCTGATGCCTAATGCGAGCTGGTTCGAGCGTACTATGTTTAAACTGTCCTATCAGAAAAGTCTGGCGCTGGGCTCGGCCATTCACGAGTGTGGCGGTGCCAGAATGGGTAACGACCCCAGTACGTCAGTATTAAATAAATACAACCAAAGCTGGGACATCCCAAACCTGTTTGTTACCGACAGCAGTTGCTTTGTGTCTAACGGAGCCGGTGGTCCAACGCTTACCACTATGGCGTTAACGGCCAGAGCCGCTGAATTCATTGCAAGTGAATACAACGGCTCGGCAAATCTGACCAAAGCAGTTTAAGGGGCTTACAATGGAGTACCAGATGTGAGGAACAGTGGCCAGTCGAACCCCAAAATTGCCATGTGGTTTGTGCTGGTCTCGGTGTTTCTGGATGCAATGGGACACGGTTTGCTGGCACCTATTATTCCTGATCTTATCCGGGAATTGGCTGATGTGGATATTTCCGGAGCGGCGCTGTACGGCGGGGCAATAATTGCCTTGTTTGCCACTATTCAGTTTTTTGCAACGCCATTATTGGGGGCGTTGAGTGATGCGTTTGGGCGAAGACCCGTATTATTGGTGTCGTTTACCGCTTTTGGTATCAATTATCTTCTTATGGGCTTTGCCCCCTCTATTGAATGGCTGTTTTTAGCTCAGGCTCTGGCGGGTTTGTTCGGCGCAACGCCCGCTGTGGCCGGTGCCTTTATCGCCGATATCACGCCGAAAGAAAATCGGGCAAAACGTTATGGTTCTCTGGGCGCGGCTTTCGGACTGGGCTTTATGTTTGGTCCGGTACTCAGTGGATTGCTGGCGGAGTATGGATTGCGTACACCCATATTTGTAGCAGCACTGCTTACACTGTCTAACGCTTTATTAGGTTTCTTCGTATTCAGAGAATCCCTTGCAAAACACTTGCGCCGACCTTTTAAGCTGGTGAATGCCAGTCCGTGGGGCGTGTTTATGCAGTTAAGTGTGAACAAGCAAATTCCCCGCTTATTGGTGGTCGTTCTTTGCTTACACATTGCATTGAATACCGTACCGACGGTGTGGCCGTACTTTACTGCTTATCAGTTCCAGTGGACGCCGAAAGAAATTGGCTTGTCCATGGGGATGTACGGCATAGTGAGTATCATTGCCCAGGGCATTGCCGTTGGCCGAATTTCGCAGCGATTCGGCGATCTGGCGGCCAGTCTTACTGGCATGGTGGGCTTGCTCATAGGTTCAGTTGCATTTGCTGTGATCAGTAATCAGTACTGGTTGCTGCCGTTTATCATTCCCAGTGCAATGGGCTTTATGACCAACGCGGGGTTGATGAGCTACATGTCTTCACATACCGATCCATCCAGTCAGGGCACGCTGCAGGGCGCTTTTGCGGCAACCCGAAGTGTTGGCGCAATCATTACGCCTTTAACTTTACCCTGGCTGTTTCATCTGTTTACCACGCCAGGTAATGCCTATCCGGTGTATCCGGGAATTCCGTTTGTAATTGCTGCACTGTTAGCAGCGTGTGCCATAATGCTGTTACTGCGAGCCAATCGGTTGGCGCAATCTTAATGCATGAGATACAGGAGACAATAATGACAACACCCATCAGTTATCAGCCCAAACATATGAAGCTGAGTATTCTCACTGCGGCGTTGCAGGAATTAACCCCGCGCGATATTCGCGATGCGGATCCTGACAAAGCGATTGAAGACTGGCTGGCGTTTGCCAGCGAAATGGCTTGCCCGAATATTCAATTGTCAGCTGCTATACATCCCAGCCTTGCAGATGTGCCACCCGAAGCCTTGATTGATCCGGTAGCCAATACCCTGGACTTGCGGGACGCATTCAATGCCGAACGGGCTAACCGGGTGTTAGCCGCTATGCGTCACACCGGTGTTGGCCTGTCGGACCTTGCGTACTTCGACAATATGCTGGTGCACGGCAATGCCGAACGCAAAGCCAAACACGAGTTTATGCTAAAGGTATTCGACGCAGCAACCTTGCTGGGTACCGACGCTGTGTGCGGCTTTGTGGGTCGTAATATCCAGTTGTCGATGGATCAGAATTTGATCATGTTTGAAGAGCAGTTTATTCCGCTACTCAAAGAAGCTAAAGCCCGAGGGCTGACTTACCGGGTTGAGCAATGCCCAATGCCAGGCTGGAATCCAACGGATCGGTGGCACAATAATATTGCCTACACGCCCGCTACCTGGATTGCGCTGCACCGTATCTGTGAGAAGCACGGTGTGGGCGATCAGTTCCGTATCCATTACGACCCGTCTCATTCTGTGCTGATGGGGCAGGATACCCGGTCGATGTTCCAGTATTTAAAAGATGAAGGCTATGGATTCTTAATTGCCGGCTTCCACGTAAAAGGGCAGGTTATCGACGCTAAAGGGGTCTCTGCCTGGGGCTACGGCGGTCAAACAATGCAACGTGGCGATTGTGTGAATGGCGAGCCATCAGACAATCCAGCAGATTTAATTCATGCCTGGAAAAAGCAAACCGTACTGTGTGAGCATGAGTTGCCCGGTACTGCGCGCCACGATCCGCTGGCTTATTTGCAGAATCGCTCGGTCGACTGGCTTGATCATCAGCTGGCAGCTCGGGAATTACTCGATTTGGATATTGCCAATGCCTACCTGGTTGTTGAGCATGAATATCCGGCAGCGCGTATTCAGGACCGCACCAAGCTGGCACCGTTGTTAAAAGGCTCGGTGGATTTTTGCAGAGCCATCGATGAGGCTGCCGCCGCAATGTACAGCATACAGCATGAGATGCTGCCTGGATTAAACATTCCTGTGCAAGGGACTGGGCGCGAAGCTTACCGGTCTTAACGCAACGGGCTTTATGGAGTGAGTATGGAATTAACTTATCAAAACAGTCTGCAACAACGCCCTTTACGGGCGGGAATTGTTGGCGGTGGTAGCGGCGCGTTTATTGGTGCCGTGCACCGTATGGCTGCACAACTCGACGGTCAGGCGGTGCTGGTTGCCGGCGCGTTGTCGTCGCGAGAAGCCGTGGCGCACGACAGTGCAAAAGCCTGGTATTTACAGCGCAGCTACAGCAACTTTCACGAAATGGCTAAGCAGGAAGCTGCCCGGGAAGATGGCATTGATTTTGTGATTGTTGCTACGCCAAATCATTTACACGCAGAGGTAGCCGTTGCCTTTATCAATGCGGGTATTAATGTGATGTGCGAAAAGCCACTGGCAATGAATCTGGCAGAAGCGAAGGCAATTGAAGCAGCGCTTAAAGAGCATCCGGTAATTTTCGGATTGGCGCATACCTATACCGGCTATCCCGCTGTGCACGAGGCGAAGCAAAAAATCGCCAGTGGCGAGCTGGGGGCGATTCGCAAAGTGTTGGTTGAGTACAATCAGGACTGGCTCATGTCGGCATTGGAATCGGGGCCGGATGCCAATAAACAGGCGTCATGGCGCACTGATCCAGCGCGATCCGGGATCAGTTGTTGTGTTGGCGATATTGGTACGCATGCTGCCAATATGGTGGAGTTCATGACCGGTGAAACGATTGACCAAATTTGCGCAGATTTAACCTCATTCGGTGCAGGACGCCAACTCGACGATGATGCCAATATGCTGATCAGGTTATCTGGTGGCGGCAAGGGCACGCTGGTGTGTTCGCAAATAGCGTGTGGTGAGGAAAATGCGTTGGCAATTCGTATCTATGGTGCCAAAGCGGCCATAGAGTGGCATCAGCAAGAGCCTAATACCTTGTGGTTTACGCAACAGGGCAAACCACGGCAATCCTTGCGAACTGCCGTCAGTTTGGTTTCTGAGCAGGCTTTGCACCTAACCAGAACACCTGGTGGGCATCCTGAGGGGATTCTCGAATCCTTAGCGGGGTTATACAAACTGTTTATTGAGGACATTCGCCGCGTCGCGCGGGATGAGCAGCCTCAGGGTGGTTATCCGGGGATTGCTGATGGACTGCGAGGAATGCGATTTATTGAAGCCGCTGTAAGCAGTGCCGAAAAAGGAGCCTGTTGGCAGATTATTTGATAACTACGCCATTATCATCATTTACAAAAGCAGGTTGCGACTAATGAGTTCGCACCTGCTTTTTTAGTTTTTGCTACCGATTTCCTCCCTTTCGTATTTGCGCAATCAATTCCACCTATAACCTTTACTGACGACTCCTCTTGTTTTAAAAATAAGATTGTTAATTCTAATTAACAATATGTATTTGTTATGAAATTTACAAAAAAATCAAATTTTATAAAATAATGATAAATAAGGATTATTTGTGTGTGCTTGGTGTGAGTACATAAATTATTGTTATTTATTTGTGTAATTGTTGTTGATCTAATTTTATCTTGTGGTTAAATGTGAATGGTCATTCGCATTCATGTGTGGGTGGCTGGGAAAGGGATGTGAAGTTACAAGATCCTGAATGACAGGACTTCACATATAATCGAGGTTGATACACCAATGCCTACACAAGAGGGTGTTTCATGTTGAATACACATCATAAGAAAGCCATTTTATCTACAGCAGTGCTAATGGCACTGTCGGCCGGTGCCTATGCACAAGAAGCCGAGCAGTCAGGTTCCAAGCAAGAATTAGAAGTGATTGAAGTGACCGCGCAAAACCGCGTTCAGTCTGCCTCTGACGTTCCAATTTCGATGAACGTGGTGAGTGCCGAATTACTGGAAAATGCCGGGGTAAGCGATATTCAGTCATTAAGCCGTGTTGCACCGGACTTTGTTACCGCGAATGACTCCATTTCTACACGGGTGTCGCTGCGTGGTATCAGTACCGAAAGTAACGATGAAGCAGCCGACCAGTCACTTACTATCAGTATTGATGGCGAATATATAAACCGTCCTCGTGTAATGAACGCGGCCATGTTTGATATTCAGCGCGTGGAAGTGTTACGCGGCCCACAAGGTACCTTGTATGGTCGTAATGCCACCGGCGGTGCAGTGAATATCATTACCAACAAGCCCGAAATTGGTGAGTTTAATGGCGACTTCTCTGCCGATGTAGGCAACTACAATTCACGTGAATTTACCGGTGCGTTAAATATACCACTGGGTGATATGGCAGCAGTTCGTGTAGCTGGATTCTCATCACAACACGACGGATTCAGAACCCATGAAGCCGCTGGTTTAAAGTCGGGTGACAAAGATGTTCAGGCAGGCCGGATTGGTTTGCAACTGGAGCCAACAGATAACCTCTCCGCATATTTTGCTTTTGAAACAAATTCATTAGAGCAGCAAGCGCCATTTTTTGCAGCAGTTGATGCAAACGTCACCGGTCAGGCTGACGACGGAAATGGGCAGTGTAATGTTGCGGCTGGTTGGGAAGAAGTCGCCACGGTAAATGGTGAAGTACTGTGTACTCCTTCAAAAACCAACAATTTAGCCAGTGTGGATCGCGAGAACTTCGCTGCGCCTTCAACGGCTGGATTTGCATTCCACAAAGTCGATGGTGACGCCCTGCGTGCGCAAATCGACTACCGTATGGATGCGATGACGATCAGCTATCGCGGCGGCTATCGTGACAGCACTGTGGATGCCGATGAAGCCTTGCATCCAAACTATATTTTCTATCGCAATACCAACATCAAAACAACCAGCCATGAACTGCGTTTTAGTGGCGGCGAAGATCGATTCTTCTGGCAAGGTGGGGTATTCCAGTTCCAGGAAGAGCAGGACGTAAACTCAGCGTTGTTAGTTTACATCGGTGCTTACCCGAATGGTCCGCAAGGCTTCTGGGCAAATACGTTCTATCGTCCGGATGTTGAATCTAAATCTACCGCTGTATTTGGTCAGGTTGATGTACCGGTAAGTGATACCGTTACCGTTGTGGCGGGTGGTCGTTATACCAAGGACCGCAAGTCTGCTACCCAGACTAACTTGCCTGGCGGTTTAACCTTTGACGAAAATCCAACGATTCGTCCTATTGATACCGCTGGTGCAGTAGTGAGTGACTTGTTATCGGAAGAAAGCGAATTTACCTGGACGCTGGGTGCGAACTATCAGCCCGATTCTGATAGCCTTTATTACGGTAAGATCAGTAAAGGCTATAAAGCGGGTGGTTTCGACAGTACTGGCCAAATTTATGACCCTGAAATACTGTATTCATTTGAGTCTGGCCTGAAACTGGACCGCGATGATTACAATATTACTGGTTCTGCATTCTATTACGACTACACCGATTTGCAGGTAGCTATTTTGCTGGATACCAACAAAGGTGGTCAGGTATTCAACGCCGGTGAAGCCCGTATTTGGGGGCTGGAAGGTACTTATGATACCTGGTTAACTCAGTCTGATAGTCTTGCTTTATCTTTGAACTACCTGAATGCTGAATACACTGAGTTTGCTGGCGCTATACCAGTACAGTGTCTGGGTGGTTGTAGTACAACTGCAGTGAGTGAAGTGGACGGTGAGTTGGTTAGTTTGGCTGGCAATGTGCCTTCAAACGCGCCTGAATGGATCATTACGTTGTCTTACGACCATTACTGGGAGCTGGAAGCAGGGTCATTGGTAGCTAGCATTTTTACCCGCTATAAGAGTGATTACTTCCTGTCACCGTTTAACGACCGTGACAGCCAGCAGGATGCGTACACGCAAACCGATGCTACGCTGAAGTTCACCACGTCTGACGAAACCTGGGAAGCCTTGTTGTACGTTCGCAACATCGAAAACGAAAGTCCGGTGAGCTATTACACCTACACCGCAGCGGGCCCAGCAGACGTGCAGCTGTGGTCATTCGGCGCGCCAAGAACGTTTGGTCTGAAGGTGTCTTACAACTTCTTTTAATTTCTGTGTCATTGTGTGAAGTCAAACCGGCGCCTCGTGCGCCGGTTTTTTTATTGCCTACCTTAACACTCCCTCTTCAGTGGGTGGATTCTTTACTTATTACATTCAGGATTGCGCAGATCTCAGCGAAGAAAAAATTAATTCTCGGAGCCAACGGTGCATAGGATCGCCATCCAGAGTGGGGTGCCAGGCTGCGTATTCCAGTAACTTAGGCGGGGTAAACGGAATGTCAAATTGCTTCAGGGGTAACCGGCTCAATTGTTGTTCGGCGAACTTGGCCGGGATCATGGCTAATCGGGGCGTCCCAATGAGCGACAGACACAGCGTGTTAAAGTCATTGCTGATGATATCAATTTTGCGTTCGTGGCCCAGGTTTTCTTTAAACCAGTCTTCAAAACTAAAGCGACTTATACGTTCAAAACCCACAGACACATGGCCGGTGGCAAAAAAAGCGTCTTCTGTTATTGCGTCCTGACCGGGATAAAACGCCGGATCGCCAATACACACCAGCTCGTCTTCGAGCAGGAATTCATGTGGATAGGTGTCTATCATTCTCGCTTCAGGAGAAATAAAGAAATCCGCGCCCCCCTTGGCCAGCAACTCCGCACCGTGGCTGAATGGCGTTAAAAATTCAAAGGTAACGGCAGGCGCCAGTTGATTGATTTTTGCCAGTAAAGGGCAGATCACTACCTGAGTGATATAATCTGAAGCGATGATTCTAAAATGACGCTGACTTAGCTCTGGATTATTTTGTCGTTTACTGGTGATTGATGCTCGTACTATGCCTAATATTTGTTTTACCGGCGCCTCCAGCTCCAGCGCATAGGGAGTAGGTTGCATTTGCCTGCCAACCTGCACGAGTAAGTCATCTTCAAAATAACTGCGCAATCTGGCTAAAATGCTACTGGTGGCAGACTGAGACAGGTGCAGGCGCTCGGCAGAGCGGGTAATATTCTGTTCCTCAAGTAAAATTTCTAGTGCCAACAATAAGTTAAGATCAAGCTGTTCAACACGCACAAGCAATACCTCAGTGAAACGTTACGGTGTTTTTTCTATCGGTGTGAGTAAAGCTATTAGAATGTTAATGTATTTACCAATTCGATAGAAGTAATCAATACTTTCAATTTTATCAATTCATTCTACTGCATTAACATCGCTTTTACTAATTGTTTCATAATTGTTAAATTTCAATTATGATAACTAGCATTCTAATTTTATTATAAATTGAATATTGAACAGGCTGTGTCATGAAATTTGCAACCAAAAGAACATCACACCCCGATGGCGAACTCATTCTGGTTTCCCGGGACCTATGCACTACGGTGTCGGTAGGCGACATCGCGGCCACACTGCAGGAAGCGCTGAATAATTGGGATAGCTGTGCGCCTGAACTGCAGGTGCGGTATGACGCATTGAATGCCGGCAGGCTTAAAAATACGCAGTCGCTGGGTGAGTTGATCCTGGATGCACCGCTGCCACGAGCATGGCAATGGCTGGATGGCTCGTGCTTTATGAATCACGGGCATCTAATGCAAAAGGCCTTTCATCTTGACCCCATTGAAGATGCCGACAAGTACCCGCTGATGTATCAGGGCGCTGGCGACAACTTCAGCGGCCCTAAAGATGACATAGTGGTTGCCAATGCGGCACATGGCGCTGATTTTGAAGGCGAGTTTGCCGTGATCACCGACCGCGTGCCTATGGGGAGTACACCGCAGCAGGCTTTGCAGGCAATTCGCCTGGTTGTGATGCTCAATGACATCAGTTACCGGGCGCTGGCGCCACGTGAAATGAAAACCGGATTCGGCTTTGTGCAAGCCAAAGGGGCAACTGCCTTTGCTCCCATTGCTGTTACACCGGATGAGCTTGGCTGCCACTGGCAGAACGCCCGGGTTCACCTGAACATGGTTATTCACCGCGACGGCAAAAAATTCGGTACGCCTCATGGGGCAGAAATGCATTTTGGTTTCGACGAATTAATTGCACACGCTGTGCTTACCCGCTCGTTACACCCCGGCACAGTTGTAGGGTCGGGCACGGTGTCAAATGAAGATCCGTCTGTGGGGCAGGCTTGTATTGCCGAGCTTCGCGCAAAAGAAATGATTGCCAACGGTGCACCCAGCACCCTGTTTTTACAACACGGCGAAGTCGTCACGCTAAAAGCGACGGATGACGCCGGTAATAGTCTGTTTGGTGAAATTCGCCAGCACGTGGTTGTGGAGAATCAACATGTTTAATCCTGCTCAATTTACCTTAATTGATTTGTCGGTCACCCTCGACAACAACCCCAACACCGATCCACCGCCATTGTTGCCCAAAATTGACTACATGGATCATCAGCAGGGCTGGCCAGAGATGGAAGCCATGTTCCCTGGGCTTACTCTCGACCAGTTACCTGGCAATGAATCCTGGGCGGCGGAGCGGTTACACATTACCACTCACAGCGGCACGCACATGGATGCGCCCTGGCATTACGCCTCCACCACCGATGGCGGCAAACCTGCCTACGGTATTGATGAATTGCCGCTTGAATGGTGTTTTCAGGCTGGTGTTAAGCTGGATTTTCGCAATCTGCCTGATGGTCATGTGGTTACCGCTGACGAAGTAGAAGCTGAACTGGCCCGAATTGGTCACGCGCTTCAGCCGCTGGATATTGTAGTAGTGAATACCCGTGCTGGCGCGTTATTTGGTCAGCCTGGTTATCTGGAAGCCGGTGTAGGAATGGGGCGCGATGCCACCATGTACCTGCTGGAGCGCGGTGTAAAAGTGGTTGGCACAGATGCCTGGAGCTGGGATGCGCCTTTCAAGTTTACCCGTGAGCGCTTTGCCGAGTCGGGCGATGCCTCAATTATCTGGGAAGGCCACAAGGCCGGCCGGGATATTGGCTACGGCCAGATGGAGAAGCTTTCCAACCTGGAAGCCTTGCCCACAACGGGCTTCTGGGTTTCTTGTTTCCCTTACAAAATCAAACATGCTTCTGCTGGCTTCGTGCGGGCAGTCGCCTTTGTACCCAAAGTAACAAACTAATCATGAATCCCTCCGGTGTAAGAGAGGGATGAACCCATGAGGACAAACAATGTTTAAGTATTTTCCAACCAATTACGTGTGGAACCTGTCAGTTGATTTAGCCATCGAAATGGGCGCACGGATCGGCGAAATCGAAGAAATGTGCGCGCCTTTACAAGAGGCCGCTAAACAACCCGACAAAGAGGGTACCCATGCATTTCGCAATACCTGGGCAAACATGGCTGACAAGCTGTGTGGCCTGGCAGCAGAAGATATCGAACGCGGACGTTTACTGTCTGCCGGCGAAAAGTACAAGCGTGCATCAAGCTATCTGATCACGTGTGAGCGTTTGCAAGGTCACAATGCGCCAGGGCGTTTGGATCTGTATAAACGCTCACTGGAATTATTCCAAAAGAGTGTGGAGCTGGGCAAAGAAAACTGCCAGCGCGTTGAGATCCCCTATGAAGGTAAACACCTGTCGGCGTTGTATGTGAAAGCCGAAGGGGTAGAAGGCCCAGCACCCATTCTCATTCAGGTAAACGGCCTGGATTCTACTAAAGAAATGAAGTACCGCGTGGGATTGCCTGAGTGGCTGGCTAAGCGCGGTGTGTCATCGCTCATCGTTGATCAGCCTGGTACCGGTGAAGCCTTGCGTTTACAGAACTTTACTGCTCGCTACGACAGTGAACACTGGGCATCAAAAGTGGTCGACTGGCTGGAGCAACATTCGGAAGTGGATAACAGCCGCATTGGTATGGAAGGCGTGTCACTGGGTGGCTACTACTGCCCGCGCGCAGTAGCCAACGAGCCGCGTATCGCACTGGGTGTGGTATGGGGTGCCAACCACGACTGGCGTGACGTACAAAAACGCCGTCTGGAAAAAGAAGGCGACTTCCCGGTACCGCACTACTGGCAGCACGTTTGCTGGGTGTGGGGAGCAAAAGACATCGACGAGTTTATGCAGATTGCCGAGAACGTGCACCTGGACGGACAGATCGAAAAAATCAAAGTGCCGTTTTTGGTTACCCATGGCGAAAAAGACTCGCAAATTCCACTGAAATGGGCACAGCGCACTTACGACCAGTTAGTTAACAGCCCAAAACGTGAATTAAAGATTTTCACTCAACGCGAGGGCGGCGTTCAGCACTCAAGCTTTGACAACAGTATCAATGCCGGCCAGTACATTGCGGACTGGGTAGCAGAAAACTTCAATGCGCGCACTGCATAAGCAGGCGCGTAACACACCGGAGAACACCATGAATATTATTGGACCCGATTTACTGGTATTTGGCGTGGATGACGTCGATGCCTGCCGCCAGTTTGCCAGCGATTACGGTTTAACTGCCCGCGGTGAACACCGTTTTGTTGCCTTGGATGGCACCGGCATTGAAATCCGCAGCAAGCACGATGATGAATTACCTGCGGCCATGGAAACCGGCACTATGCTGCGCAAAACCGTGTACGGTGTAGCGGATCAGGCCACCGTGGATGCGATTGCCGCAGAGTTGGAAAAAGACCGTGACGTCACCCGATTCGACGATGGCAGCATTGAATCCAAAGACGATCATGGCTTTGTGCTGGGCTTTCAGGTAACGGTGCGCCAGGTGCTGGATATGCCAGCGGAAACCATTAATGCACCGGGGGCACCCGCGCAACGCGGCGTAAACCAGATAGCGGTAACGAAAGAAGACTCGCCTAAGCCACGTACCTTGTCACACGTGGTGTACTTTGTACCGGATGCGCCTAAACAGGAAGCGTTCTACCGCGACCGTCTTGGATTTGTCACTACCGATCGCTTCACCCATGTGGGCCCATTTATGCGCCCGGCTGGTACTCAGGATCACCATACCGTGTTCTTTATTCAAACCCCACCGCACATGAAAGGCATTGAGCATTTTACCTTCCATATGGGCGGGCCTACTGACGTTGTGACAGCGGGTACCAACATGGTGAATAAAGGTTATCAGAGCTTCTGGGGCCCGGGCCGCCATATCTTTGGTTCAAACTGGTTCTGGTACTTCAAGAGCCCGTTTGGCTGCAACATGGAATTCGATGCAGACATGGACTTGCACGACGAGCAATGGGCTGCCCGGGAAGCCATGCCTGGCGCTGACAATTCCCAGGTGTTCCTGCTGCAATATCGCGAAAAATGGGCGCCAATGGGTCCGCCACCGCCTAAAGCGGGGGCGTAATGAGCAAGCGTGTCAGGCTGTGTCGCGAAGACGATATTCCCGATTTCTGTGCCCAAGGGTTTGACCCCGAGCGGCATGGCTTTGACACCATTTTCGTGGTCAGGCAAGACCGTGATTACTTCGCCTATGCCGATGTATGTCCGCATTATGGCGACACCAGCCTGCCATGGAAAAAAGACGAATACCTGGATGCAGCAGGTGACAACATCGTATGCGCTGCACATGGCGCACTGTTTAACATTCGGTCTGGACTATGTACTTCCGGTCCTTGCAAAGGTGAATCTTTGCGACCGATACCCGTGATCTGCGAAGCCGATGGCTATTTATGGATCACTCTGGAGGACTAGGAATATGAGCAACTGTATTAACAATGTACTGATAATTGGTGGTGGCTTTTCAGGTATGTCTGCGGCCATTGAGTTAAGCAAAGCCGGTGTTGAGGTGGATTTAGTTGAAATCGATCCAAACTGGCGTACCGATGGTGCCGGGATCAGCATTGGCGGCGCGACTATGCGTGCTTTCAAGCAACTGGGCATCATGGACGAATACCTGCAGGCCGGTAGCGGTCATGGTGGGCTGGATGTGTTTGCGCCGCATGGCGTGCATCTGGCACATATTCCTGCGCCACCATTAGGCGAAGGACTACCCGGTGGTGGTGCAATTATGCGCCCGGCACTGGCAAAAATCCTGGCCAATAAAACCCGCAGTACCAGCACCAATGTGCGTCTGGGCGTTACGTTTGAATCCATCAATGATCTGGGTGATAGCGTAGAAGTCACGTTCACTGATGGCACCACCAAACAATATGATCTGGTAGTGGGTGCTGACGGCGTTTATTCAAAAGTGCGCAATCACCTATTCCCGGATGCTGCCGCTCCCAAATACATTGGGCAGGGCGTATGGCGTGCTGTACTGCCGCGCTTACCTGAAGTGGAAAATACCATGATGTGGGTGAGTCAGCACATCAAAGCGGGTGTGAACCCCATGTCGAAAGATCAAATGTACATGTTTGTTACAGAGAACCGTGCGCAGAATGATTTTCGTGAGCCTGACACCTTCATTGAGGAATTACAAGGTCTGCTTAAGGGCTTTCCTGCGCCTATGGTGCAAACCTTGTCGGGTATGCTGAATAAAGATTGTCTTATTCACTATCGCCCGCTTGAGCGCGTAATGATGCCAGCACCCTGGTACAAAGGCCGTATCGTGTTGATTGGTGACACCGTACACGCCACTACGCCGCACCTTGCCAGTGGTGCCTGTATTGGTATTGAAGATGCGCTGGTGCTGGCTGATGAAGTGGCTAACAAAGCAACGCTGGAAGAAGCGCTGCAAGGCTTCCAGGCGCGCCGTTATGAACGCTGCAAAATGGTGGTGGAGAACTCGGGTCGCCTGGCAGAAATTGAAATTGAAGGCGGCGATAAAGAAGAGCACACAGCCATTATGCGTGACTCAGCAATAGCGTTAGCCAAGCCCATTTAACAAACCCGTTTAACCCTTTGCAGGCATGTTGGATTTCCGGCAGGCCTGCTTTTTTATTGCGAGGAAATCTATGATTGAACGATCGATTATTCAGAGCAGGGGCGCGAAGAACGTAGTACTGGAAAACGGCCAACCCGGCTTTCAGTTTCAACTGCGAAACCCCAATTACCGGGGCGTTCAAGCCAGCCTTATCGATGGCATTGATGTTACCCTGAATGGTAAATCCTATCCTTGTGAGACGGCTCAATGGACGCTGCAAGGGCAAACCTATTCACTACAGGAAGTACTTAGCAGCACATCTGCGCGCTGGCAACTTGACGAGCTGGCTACTGTAACTATTCCCGTTGATGCGCCTTTGCCAAATGGTATTTACGATTTACGGGTGTGTGTGTACATTCGCCGCCCCTATATTCCGGGACCGTTTTGTCGCTCTCCTTTCAGAGCCAGTGCCAAAATCGTGGTGGTGAACAGTGGTGTACTAACCGGCCCGCAGCTCAGCGTGTCGACTTACAGTTATACCGGTGATATGTATACACTGATGACCCTGGAAGATGTGATGGCGGATATTGCTGACATGGGTGCCACAGGCATTGAAATGCTGGCCGAAGGTAACATACCGGGGTATCCGACGCCCTCGAATGCCTGGCGGGATGAGTGGTTTGGCTTACTGGAAAAATATCAGCTTACGCCAACCAATCTGGGTACCTGGGTAGACACTGCCATGTGGCAAACCAGCGATCTCACTGTAGAACAAGGCACTGCGCAAATCCGTCATGATTTGCAACTGGCTAAGTCGCTGGGCTTCACGTCAATCAGGCCCAAATTTGGTGTTACCACCATGGAGCTGGATCCGCATCCAATCTGGCAGGAATCCGTATTGCGCTCACTGGATTTGGCCGAAGAACTGGATATCGTGATTTGCCCGGAAATCCATAGCCCAACGCCAATCAAACACAAGGTTACTCAGGACTACATTGAGTTTATTAATACCCATAAGTCGTCAAAATTTAAGTTGATGATCGACACAGGTATTTTCCAGACTGCGCCTTGTGATGATGGCCATGAAGGCATCGAGGTAAAAGGCGGTAAGCGTCCTCCATTCCTGGAACCATTAAACGTGCCGATGGTGGATTTACAGGAAATCCTTCAGCATGTTTACTTTATTCAAACCAAGTTTTTTGAAATTGACGATCAATTGAATGACTTACATATTCCTTGGCAACCCATTGTAGAAACATTGCAAAACGCGGGTTGGAAAGGCTGGCTGTCCAGTGAATACGAAGGTCGTCGTGAGCCATACCGCGGTCGTGACCAGGTGCGTCGTCAACACGCGCTACTGCGTAATTTATTAAAGTAACGGATAGTTGGTTTAACAGGTATTCAGCGTTTAGATGGTATGTATGAAAAATATTCACTTAACCAGTAATGTTAATAAAAGTTATAGTTTGTGTAACATTGTTGCGAAGTGTATGCTTTGCGCAACCAACGTTAAACAGCTGACTGACCCCCAGCTTTTTTTTGGAGTTAAGTTAAAACTCGAATGCTAGTTCAAGTTTTATATTGTTCTCTAAATAACTGAGGAATAACACTATTATGAAAAAATTTGCCTTTAAAAAGAGTGCCATTGTTGTTGCGTCATTATTGGCTTCTCCGGCCGTTCTGGCGCAGCAACTTTCTGAGCAGGATACAGCAGAAGCATCATCTGGTCTGGAAGTGATTCAGGTAACCGCCCAGCGCCGTGTTGAAAACTTGCAGGAAGTACCGGTAAGCGTGACGGTGATATCGCCCGTGGATCTGGAGCGTAAGAACGTGTCTGACGTTTACCAGATGAGTCTTAATGCGCCGAGCTTTCAGATTGGTGAAGACAACTCTATGTCGATTCGCGGCGCGGGAACCCTGGCATTCTCTACTGCACTGGATTCCAGTGTTGCGGTTGCCTTTGACGAAGTTAACCTGGGCCGTCGCTTTTTGATGGGCGCAGTGTTCAATGATATTTCACAAATCGAAGTATTGAGCGGCCCGCAAGGGTTGTTGTTTGGTAAAAATGCCTCGGCGGGTTTGGTGAATATCACCACTGCGAAACCTCAACTGGGTTTTGCCGAAGGGAAAGTCGATGTGGAATACCAGTTACGCGACACCACGCCCAAAGATGGCGCCAGCATCATCACCCGGGGGATGTATAACCTGCCGTTGTCTGACACATCTGCTATTCGCATTAACGCCCATTATGCTTCAGAAGATCCGGTGGCCCGTGCTATTAAAGTCGTTGGTGATCCCAAGCTGGACGAAACCACCGATGACTACGGCGTAAAGATAAAATATCTGAACGAACTGAGCGATGATCTGAGCCTGTATATCATTGCCGATACCAACAAGGAATCGGGCGTGGCGGGTAACTTTGACCGCACTTTCCGTTCACTGGGCGAAGGCAGTGGCAAAGCAAACTATGTTGCAGCGGATGGGGTGACTCCCGGTAAGGAAAACCTGGAATACGGTGCCGATGGCGACAATTATCGCGACGTTGAAATGGGCGGGTTAATGGCAAAACTTACCTATGCCATCAACGACAACTATGAACTGTCGAATATTATGGCCTGGCGCTATTACGAGTTGCTGCAAAGCACCGACGACAACATGGCGTCGAACGAGCTGAATATTAACTTCACCGACAGTGAATACGACCAGTTCAGTAACGAAATTCGTTTAGCGATGGACTTCGAATCGGTACGCGGGCAGGTGGGTTTATACTACTTTCACTCAGAACAGTTTCAGGATACGTTCTTAGCGGGTGACGGTTTGTTGCCTGGCTTCCTGCAACCCAATTTTCCGTTCTGCGTGGGAGCAGACCTTACCCAGGGTGGGATGTGCAGCATAAGCAACGACTACTTCCTGGGTGCTGATCGGGTAATGAGTATGGACACTAACAGCACGGCAGTGTTTGGTCAGTTCGACTTTTTGGTAAGCGATGATGTAACTGTTACCGCAGGCCTGCGCTATACCTACGATGAAATCTACATCGATTTGGCGAACTTCCAGCGCTATAACTTCTTCAGTCGCATTGGCACACCTGCGTTGCGTGAAGAGACTAACTCAGCTGACAACGTGTCGGGCAAGCTGTCGGTGCAATATCAGTACGACGAAGACAAAATGTTCTACGTTTCGTATTCACGTGGTTACAAAGGCCCTGGCTATACCGATACGCCTTCAGCAGAACAAACCGACATCTTTATTCAGCCTGAGGTGGTGGATAACTACGAAATTGGCGCGAAAACCATGTGGCTCGACAATCACCTGATTGTCAACGCAACGGCGTTTAGCCAGCAGTTCGACGACTATCAGGTACAGTCGTTTGACGCCACCATTAGTCAGTCAGTGATCCAGAACGCAGCCAGCCTGAGCTCTGATGGGGTAGAATTGAGTATTACGGCAATGCCGGTTGAGTCGTTAACTATTAATGCCTCGGCAACAGTGATGGATTCGTCGTTCGACAGTTTCCCTGGCGCAGCTTGTTATCCGCAGCAGCCAGATTGTAGCGAAAACGGCACCTTTGATGCGGCCGGATTAACCCCGCCAACCGCAGCGAAGTTTACCTCTACTACATCGGCAACCTACGAGTTTGACCTGCCAATCGAAGGTTATGGCTTTGTTACGTTCAACTATTACCATCGCGATCCAATCAACTACCTGATTTCCAACGCGCCTCAAACACGTGTTGGCAATGTGGATCAGTTCGGTTTGAACATCGGTGTACGTCTGGATAGTGGCTGGGATCTCACTCTGTATTGTAAAAACTGTACCGACGAAAAAGTACCGGCAGCAACGGGGATTGACGCGGGTGACAGCGCAGTGTATGGCACGGCTTCAGTTGTGCAGAGCTGGGGCTTTAATTCGGTCAGAAACATTGGCTTACGGGCCAGCTACAGCTTCTAACTTGCTCAAACTCAATAGTAAGGCTGCCTGAACAGGCGGCCTTTACGCGTTTATATGAGGAATCGTTTTATGGTTACAGGAAATCACAACCGACCGCAGGGCATTGTGCTGCTATTTGTACCGGTATTTATCATGCTGGGACCCGTGTTGATTTCGCCCATTGTTGGCACGTTGTTTCAACATTTTAGCGGACAGGCCTATGCGCGGGTGTTGGTGCCTTTGTTATTAACTGCGCCTGCACTGTGCCTGGCGTTGTGTTCGCCGATTGCCGGTAAACTAGCTAATCGCATAGGGGGTAAAAAAGTACTGGTAGGTTCATTGGCCTTTTACGGTCTGATGGGCGCTGCTCCCATGCTGGTGGATTCATTGTACGGTATGTTGGCGAGCCGCTTATTACTGGGCGTGGCTGAAGCCGGTATCATTACCGGGAGTATGGTGCTCACCGCAGCGTATTTTAACGGTGATGAACGCCAAAAGTGGATTGCCTATCAAAATATAGCGCTGCCATTAATTGGTGCTGCGTTATTGTTTGCTGTAGGACAGGTTAGTCGTATCGATTGGCATTACACCTTTGCTTTATACGGTTTGAGCTTTTTGGTATTCATTGCTGCTGCCGCAGTCTTGTACGAACCGGCTATTACTGGCAACGCTTCAGGATCGCTAGCCGCACCTGTCACTCCGGCCTCTTCACCCTCTTCATCTGCGAGCAGCGTTATTCCGCTTAACACCATGTTACTGCTGGTTGCACTGGCCATACCCGGCTCTCTGGCGTTTTATGCCGTGCCGGTGAAGTTGTCTTTTGTATTGCAGGAGTTAGGACAAGGCTCACCGGCCGTGGTGGGTCAAATCATGTCGATGGGATTGATTTTTGGCTCACCGGTGGGGGCAATACTGGCGCGACTGGTAAAACGCTGGGCGTTTGGTAAAGCACTGGCGCTTGCCATGGCCTTGATGGGCGCCGGATTAATATTGCTTGGTATCGCGTCGGATACTGCAACGGTAACTGCTGCTGTGATCATACAGCAAGCCGGTGGCGGCTTAATGCTGGTGGTGGCACTCACGTATGTGCTGCATGTTGCACCGGTTCAATTCAGCGGCTCTTATTCCGGTTTCTGGTGGCTGGTGTATACCCTGGCAAACTTTGCCACGCCGTTGGTGCTCACCACAATTGATACGTTTACTTCAAGCAGTGCCGTAACCATGCTGGTGGTTGGGCTGATTATTGTAGCGTTGCCAATGTGGCTGTTAAATGCCAAACGGCTTTCTGCCTCAATGACCAGTGACTTACCCGACAATATCCCTGCAAAGGAGGCACAGCATGGCTGATTCAATAAATAATCAACGTCGGGCTGTTCTGGGGACCATGCTTGCCGCAGCGGGAATGAGCGTAGTGCCACAACAGGTATGGGCAGCGATAAAAGCCGTGCCCGAGTCGCCGTTACTGAATAGGCTTTGCGATATCACATTACCCGATACCGACACGCCCGGCGCTCGCAAAGCAGGCGTACCGGCATTTGTGATAACGGCCATTGAACACGGGCTGGCAAACTGCCCGGCAACGGCGTTGGTTGATTTCAATAAGGCGCTGGCGTTGTTGGCCGGGAAAGATTTTGTAGCGCTTAACCCACAACAGCAATTATCACTGCTTACCACTATTGATGACGCGGCGTTCAGCCGTGCGCCGGTGAACCACCTGGGCGATGCGCCTACGCTGTGGAAAGCCATTAAAACACTCATTGTGACGGGGTATTACACCTCAGAGGTTGGCGGCAGCCAGGAGCTTCGCTATGTGCTGGTGCCCGGCCGGTTTGATGCCGATGTACCTTGCGATAACACCACACGTGCATTTTCCAGCGACTGGACAGGAGTAAAATTCGGATGAGTAATCAAACCTATGATGCCATTGTAGTGGGCTCAGGAATAACCGGTGGCTGGGCAGCCAAAACCTTATGCGAACAAGGCTTACGCGTATTATTACTGGAGCGGGGGCGCAATGTTAACCATCGCCATGACTATAAAAATGAAATGAAAGCGCCCTGGGAATTACCCTTTCGGGGCAAAGGCGATAAGCGTTATCTGGACAGCCATAAGTCCGTTCAGCAGCACAACGGACACCTGGATGAATGGACTCAGGACTACTGGGTAAATGACTCTGAACATCCCTATCAAACCGCGGATGATACCGCGTTTAACTGGTACCGGGGTTATCATTTGGGCGGCCGCTCAATTATGTGGGGCAGGCAGTGTTATCGCTGGAGCGATACCGATTTTGCTGCTAATGGTAAAGATGGTCATGGCACTGACTGGCCGATTCGCTACGCCGATGTTGCGCCCTGGTACGATGAAGTAGAAGCGTTCATTGGCGTGTCAGGGGCCAGTGAGAATCTGCCGCAATTGCCTGATGGGCAGTTTCAGCCGCCCATGGCGTTAACGCCGGTTGAGCAATATATGCGTGAACAAATTGCTGCTCATTATCCGAAGCGTTGCCTGACCATTGGCCGCACCGCGAACTTAACCGAAGCGAAGTTAAGTGAAGGCAGGGTAGCCTGTCAGCGCCGCAATATCTGTGGCAGAGGCTGTTCTTTCGGAGCGTATTTCAGTACGCAAAGTTCAACGTTACCGGCTGCTATGGCAACGGGCCGCTTAACCCTCAAAACCGATGCCGTGGTGGATACCGTTGAGTATGACGCCACGCATAAAAAAGTCACTGGCGTTAATGTAATAAACCGGGAAACCAAACAACGTGAACGATACCGGGCGCGCATGGTGTTTTTATGTGCCGGGGCATTTAACACAGTGGCGTTGCTGCAACGCTCGGTAAGTGGATCCTTTCCCAACGGCCTGGCTAATCACAGTGGCACCCTTGGCAAGTACATTATGGATCACGCCTCTACACTGGGTGTTGCGTCGATTATGCCGGGTTTTGAAAAGCACTATTACTATGGTAACCGGCCTACGGGTATTGTGATCCCAAGGTTTGTGAATCTAGCGGAGCAATCAGAATCCTACCTGCGCGGCTTTTCGTATCAGGGCGGGGCATACCGGCCCAGTTGGTCTAGAGGCACTAAACAAGCCGGTTTAGGGGAAGCCTTTAAACAGGACTTACGCGGCCCTGGCGACTGGAAATTTGTTTTGACGACCTTTGCCGAGTGTTTACCGGCCGAACACAACGCAATTACCCTGGATTGGCACAACAAGGATGCCGACGGCTTACCGCAATTGCGCATTGATTTTACCTTTGGTGAAAACGAGCACAAACTGTTGCGTGCTGCTAAGGAAGAGGCAGCGGCGATGGTGTCGAAAGCGGGTGGAAGAGTATTGTTTGGTTCAGACCGGCCTAATCCGGGCGGCTCAGCGATTCATGAAATGGGTGGCGCTAGAATGGGTAAAGACAAAACGTCTTCTGTGCTTAATGCCTATAACCAGGCTCACGATATCGATAACCTGTTTATTACCGATGGCGCAGCAATGGCATCGTCGGCGTGTCAGAACCCGTCTCTTACCTATATGGCGTTAACGGCCAGGGCAGCTACCTTTGCTGCCAGCCAGTTAAAACAAAATAAGATTTAACTTCCCGCCATGGCCCTTTGCGTTATCTCCAAAGGGCCGCAAAGGGCCAACTCAGTATTACTTTGCGTAGGATAACGAAAAGCCTGCCGGATACAGCGGATTAGCGCTGTCGTTGGGTAAGGCAGGCGATTGCGCTTCTACTGCGCTCATGCTGGAAGGTAGTGCATAGGGCAGGCTACCTTGCGGTGTGATGTCGCCGCTTAACGCGGCCAGCAGGGCGCTGTCGCTGGCCCCAAAGTTTGCCACAATGGCATCAGACAGTGGTGCTATCTCCGTTAAAATTGCCGGACGCTCCAGAAACACCGCCAGTACTACTGGCAATTGCTCTGGTAGGCTCAACAACGCTTTCATGGCTTCGTCAGACTGCACAAAATTCAGCCGTCCTTCATTCTGCATGGCCCCAAAGAAATACAGTGGGTGCAGTTTTTCGCTGGGCGTGGTGGTACGAATAATGGCTAAATCGGCTTCTTCTGGCATGTCAACCAGCACCGCGCCTGTGTTTGAAATTGCTTCGGCCGACATGCCGGGGGCAAACACCTTTTTGGCTGCAAAGTTAAATGGCAGCAACTCGCTGTTATTTTTAAGCACCACTTGAGACGCAGCCTGCGCTTCGTGAGCCTGTTGCAATATTGCAGGTTGGCCGACGACACTTGCCACGGCATCAACGTCTACGTAGGGATTGTCGAACAAGCCCTGAGCAAACTTGGTGATCAGCACCCGTTTTACCGATTCATCGATACGCTCTAAGGTTAAATCGCCTTGCTGTACCGCCTGAATGATTGGCTCTACCGATTCAGTGCCACCAAACTGATCAATACCCGCCCGGATCCCCATCACAAAGCGTTCGTACTGAGAGATATCCTCAACACCCCAGGGCATAGCAATTTCGCCCGGACCCTGACGCCGGGTAGGCGCTTTGCATTCGTCACTGCAATCGTTGGTGACGCCCCAGTCAGAAATTAACACACCGTTAAACTGATAGGTGCCACGCAGTACATCGTTTAGTAACATGTGATTGAACGAAGGGGCCACTGGCGGAATGGCTTCCCCATTTACACTGGCGTGCTGCAAAATAGGGTAGGCGGGCATAATGGCGCCGGTATGGGCACTGAACGCGCCGTCAAAGGCGGCAATGTGCTGGGCAAAGGCCTGTTCGTTGGCTACGTCGGCGTAACGCCCGTAATAGCTGTGCGCATCAAAACCATCCACTGCAGCACCATAGCCTACCCAGTGTTTCACAACGGTTAATACGCCGTCTGACGTTAAACCCTTATTACTGCCCTGCATTCCGGTAACGGCAGCGGCCACATGCTGGCTGACTTTTTGTGGATCGGAACCAAAGGTAGCATTAATGCGCGGCCAACGTGGCTCTGTAGCTAAATCAGCCTGGGGCGACAGGGCAATGTGAAAGCCCACTGCACGGTATTCTTTTGCGGTTTGACGGGCAAACGCTTCGGTAGTGGCTGGGTTATCCAATGCGCCAAAACCAATGTATTCCGGCCATTGAGTAAAGCCATTGCTGGCGGAGCTTGCGCCTACTACATACTGAAAATGGTTTCTGGGATCGGTACTAATACTCACCGGGATGCCAAGCCGACCTTGTTCTGCCAGTTGCTGCACCAAATTGTTCTGCACGGCAATGTCGGCAGGAGCCATAGAGAGGCGGCTAATAAAGGTTGATATGTTGCGTTCGAGCAGCGGAACTGATAAGACATCGATGTCATAACCTACCGAAGAAAATCCCGCAAAGCCCTGTAAGCCGGGCAGGGTGCCATGCACCATTTGGCCAGCCTTCTCTTCCAGCGTCATACGAGCAACTAAATCGTCTGCACGGGCCTCGGGCGATAAACGCCAGTCTTCATAAGGCGTTAATAAGCCGTCGTTGTTGAGATCGCGAAAGGTTAATCCGCCTTGCTCAATCACAGGTATAGTTCGGCTGCTTATTAAAACCTGGCTGGTTGTTGGCGCCGGGGCCTGGGAGCAGCCATTTAGAAACAGTGCTGCCATTGCTAAAGTGGTGAGTCGTTTTTGCATAATTAGAATTGGCGTTTGATTGAATATACCAAGGCTAACCGACTCACTCTAACGGGTATATCACTTTTTGCTGATAACTCGTATTTACGTAATCGATAGCTTATTGTCTATTCAATAATGCCAATTCAAATGACTACAGCAATGCTCACGATATGACTTATGAGCGTTAACGAGCAAGCGTGGGTGATAACAGGTAATATTGCTGAATCTCAGCGATTTCACTGAGTATTTCTTCCCAGCTGAGTCCGTCGGTAATGGGCTCAAGGCTACCAAAGCCCAGATAGCGGGCAATGGATACGTGTAAAATGCGGAAGCAGGAGTGAACCGCTTTTTCCTGCTGCTCGCGCTGAATTTCGTTGGCATGCGTTAAAATCAGGTTTTCGTAGAGCGCCTGACTTTGATGATAAATCTTGGTGCCGGTGGTTGAGATACTTTTGTCGGTTAACGCTATTTTCATAAATGCGCGGATCAACGGCGCGTTGTCACGCAAATGCTCTGCGTACGTCCGGTTGGCATTTTCCAGAATGTCGGTTAAACATTTACAGCGCTGTGCAACGGATTCGATGGCCAGCGATAATTGATCCCACATTTTCTGATATTCGCGCTTTTGCAGTTCCGATAATAAAATTTCTTTATTTTCAAAGCGATAATATATAGAGCCAACAGACACTTTAGTGCGTTTACTTAATTCCTGAAGCGTAAATTCTTCTGGGCCGCGCTCGGTTAGCAGTTTTATTGCGCCCTTGAATATTTTTTCCTGGGAAGCTTTGCTTCGGTTTTGGCGTGGTTGTCTGACACTTGGCGTAGAAGTCATAGTGATATTGAAAGAAACTTCATTACTTAAATAGAGTTTTATGACAATATCATAAAAACATGATTTTTAAAGGACTTAGTCTATGCCTCACATTAAAGTGCAAATGTGGCCAGGGAAGAGCCAACAGCAAAAGCAACAATTGGCGGATGCGTTGTCGCAGTGCCTGCAGGATGTATTGGGATCGTCGGAAGCGTCGGT
Organism: Aestuariibacter sp. GS-14; assembly: GCF_006494365.1. Lineage (GTDB taxonomy): Bacteria > Pseudomonadota > Gammaproteobacteria > Enterobacterales > Alteromonadaceae > Alteromonas > Alteromonas mangrovi. The sequence goes on along the minus strand of NZ_VHIP01000012.1, from coordinate 90,376 downwards.
GTCGGTAGCGATTGAAGATATTCAGCCAGACGACTGGGGCAGTGTGGTGTACGAGCCGGAAATTGAAGGCAAACCCGAACTGTTGTTTAAACAGCCCGGGTACTCAAAACCGGTTTAACAAAGTAGCGAATTCAGGCCGTTAATCAGGGCTCAATGCGGTAAATCACATTTACGGTTTTCGACAGTTCGATAGTTTGGGGTATAAAAACTGTAGTGCTTTGTTGTCGAGTACGAGTGGCGCTCACCTCGAAGGCTTCGAGACTATAACGTTGCTCAACCCCAAAGCTGGCAAAAAAGTTGTCAAACGAGCCTGAATCATTAAACGCAAACACCTTTCCTAATTTTACATCGAGTCCGGCCGCCATGGTTTGGGCTTTGGCTTTTGCATTCGCGGCGGCGGCTGATATGAGTGACAGCGTTATTTCATCGGCATTGGAAACTGAAAAATTACTGCCAACATCGGCCACATTTTGCATTTTCATCAGTGCTTCAAACAGCGGCGCATAATCATCAATATTGCTTAGTTCTACCGTGAAATCTCGCGACATCTCATAACCCAGTATCGCCAGGTCCTGATAATTGTCACCTCGTTCACGTTTAGTGTATTTACTGATTTCATAAGCCGTAATGGCACTGTCAGGGATGTTCAGTGTTGATAGTATTGCCAGCACCGCTACTGTTGTATCTGCCAGAGCGCGATCTGCGGCTTCCGCCTTTTCATCAAAGATTTCAATAGTGAATGACACATCGACACGGTCGGGCGGGAGTTCCTTACTGGCGGTGCCTTGTACGGTTACAAACGGAAAGTCGGGCAACGCAGACGCGTAACCAGCGCAGTGAATGAATACAAAACTACATAGTACGGCAATCCGCTTAAACCAGCGGCTGTGAGAGATTGCAGGCATAAATTCTTCCTTGAAACTTTTGCAACAACATAGCCTGAATTAACGCACTTTGAAAGTGATTATGTTGGGGTACGGTACATCCGTTTAGGTTAAATCAGCAAAGGCCGACTGTATGTCGGAAAACGTAAACTTAAATCCTGCATCCCTCAGTTTTTGTGGGATAACGCGTTGTCCGGTTAACAATAGGTCTGCCGCTTCACCCATCATTAACCTTAACGCAAATGCAGGCATGGGAAAGATGGCCGGCCGGCCCAGTGAAGCGGCGTATGCTTTCACAAATTCACGATTGGTGACAGGCGAAGGGGCAGTGAGGTTGAATGCACCTTCACACTGCGGGCGTTCAAGTAAAAACACAATCGCTGCCACCATATCCTTAATGTGGATCCACGACATTACCTGTTTACCTGAGCCAATAGGACCGCCCAACCCTAAAGAAAACGGTAAGCGCATTTTGCTAAGTGCACCGCCGTCTTCCGACAGCACTACACCCGTTCTCAGCAGACAAACCCGGGTTTTTGTTACAGCCTGAAGGGCAATACGTTCCCATTTTTCACATACCTGATGGGTAAATTCGTCATGTACGTTAGCATGCGCTTCGGTAATGGGCGTATTGCCCTGTCTGCCGTAATAGCCAATCGCCGAGCCAGATATAAACGTGTGTGGGGGATGTTGCGATGCCTGAATTTTATCGACTACTTGCTGGGTTATATCCCAACGGCTGTTACAAATGCGGGCTTTTTGTTCCTCTGTCCAGCGTTTATCGGCTATTGGCTCGCCCGCCAGATTTATTACTACATCGAATTGATCAAAGTTCTCAAAGACATCCAGCGACGTTACTGCGTTAATATGGCCTGGTAACGCAGAGGTTGCTTTTGCAACATCGCGGGTAAGCACAGTAATAGCGTTAGCAGGCTGTGATTTTTTGATCAGTGCCTGAATTAAATGACGCCCGATCAAACCGGTGCCACCGGTAATTAAAATGTGCATGAATGCTCCTGTTGAATGCTGCGAGCAAGGACTACCTAAAAAGTAGTAAATCTGGTAGCGTGGTCCTTTGTTTCACGGACCAGAATAAAACTATGCCTATTCAATCGCCTACCGCTAAAGCCTTGCTTATTTTCGCCAGCTTAATTGTTATTTTTGCCGGCATCAAAGCAGCGAGTACCATTATGGTGCCGTTTTTTCTTTCTGGCTTTATTGCCATAGCGTGCGGCCCTTTAATTAACTGGCTGGCCCGTTACCGGGTACCCCGCTGGTTATCTATTACTTTAGTTATACTGTTGATCGTGATTTTTGGTTTTATGCTGGCTGGATTAGTGGGCCAGTCAATGAGTGAATTCAAAGAAAATATGCCCCAGTACCGGGAAAAACTGTCGGGTGAATTTGCCTGGGTAGTGGCGCAGCTGCAAACGTTTAATATCCACGTAGACAAAGATCTTATTGTGTCTTATTTGGATCCGGGGATGGCGATGTCGATGGCCACCAATTTTTTAAGTGGAATGGGCGGTGTGTTGTCGAATCTGTTTCTCATCTTGCTAACCGTTATCTTTATGCTGTTTGAAGCGGAGAGCATGCCGCGCCGGTTACACGTGGCCCTGGCTGATCCCAACATGAAAATGCATCACATCGACCGCTTTATTCAATCGGTTAACAGCTATCTTGCCATTAAAACCGTGATCAGTTTGTTCACCGGTTTACTGGCGGGCATCTGGTTGTACATTTTAGGTGTTGATCACTTCTTATTGTGGGCAGTACTGGCTTTCCTGTTTAACTACATACCCAATATTGGCTCTATCATTGCCGCCGTGCCAGCGGTGCTGATGGCACTGGTGCAATTTGGTGCGGGTGAAGCCGGTTTGGTGGCCCTGGGTTACGTAGTTATAAACACCGTAATGGGGAATGTGATTGAGCCGCGTTTTATGGGCCGTGGTTTAGGTTTATCCACGCTGGTGGTTTTCCTGTCTTTGATATTCTGGGGGTGGCTGTTGGGCAGTGTGGGCATGCTGTTGTCGGTACCGCTTACCATGATTGTAAAAATTGCCCTGGAATCCCGCGAAGAAAGCCGCTGGCTGGCTGTTTTACTGTCCAGTGAAGACGACTTAAAGCCGGTTGAAAAGGCGCCGGTGGCATAGAGTTAACACTAGCGCTGGATTGCTGCAAATCGCAATGCAGAACGCCATAAGCCCGTTTGCGAATAATAAGCTGGCTTGAAGTGATATTTCACTGAGGTGAGTCGATAATTTCGCGTACTCGGTACCTACAGGGATTACTCAGGTTAATCTTGCAAAGATGAATGACTACCTGTATTCCGTTTTCCGTTTTGTGCGTGAGGTGAGATTTTATGTTCTGTCCTCTGAAAACACAGAATATGGTTTTCCAGAGGAAACGGGTGTTACTATGAAGTCTGAGTAATAAGCTTTTAGGTGCCTCATGAAAACAGAAAAGGAAATCCTCGCTGAATTCATCACGCTAGTTTTTAAAACTAGTGAGTCTTCAGCTTTCGATTACTTCTCTAAAGAGAGTTTAATGAAAGGCTCTTTAACCTCAGTTCGACTTGCTGCAAATGACGCGATAGAAATTTCTTCTCACATGCGCAAAACTGAGCAAGCTGTTTTAGATGCAAACCTGCTATCTATTGGTTTACCTTCGTTAAGTTCAATACAGAACAAAACTTTCAGAGAATTCATGAAAATCGCAAATCGAGGTAGCATTAAAAAAGAACTGGAATACCGTTTGGCCAGGTCACTTTCAGAAACAGAAGTCCTAAACAGCGAACAGCAAGAGATCGCTTATCAGATGCTAGAGTGTTATGAACAAGCACGCACTTAACAAATAAATTAAGTCACTCACTTCGTTCGCTGGGATGCATACATGTGGGCAGCTTCGCATTTTAGCCCACATGTCTGCGCCCTTTATTTAAAAATTATGAGCCTATGAAAGTTTCGCTATACACATTGATATTTTCAGTATTGTTCAACCTAGAAGTTAGTGCTTGTCCTGCACCACCTCCTGGATATGGCTTACCACACGCTGAATTAATCGAGAATACTTCAACGATAGTGTTGGCAAAAACCATTAAAATAACTGACAAAGTTGTAGTATTTGAAGTCGTCGAAAATATTAAAGGCGAGAGTGAAAAAGAGTTTTTCTGGCGTCGTTCAAGAATACCTAAGTCAGTTAAGCATATCAGTACTGATTTTAATCGTCATATTGAGCCGGCTTTTTGGTCTGACTTTCTATTAGTTAGACGTTCACCAATTTCAAAAGGCGGAATTTGTAATATCGCATTCACCTACGAACTCGGTGAAATTTACTTAGTTTTTCGCGAGTCATGGGGGCATGCACATTCAAATGAAATCATCAAATCAGAAAATGATAGGTGGTTGGCATTTGTTAAAGAGTCAGTTGCTAGCGGCTCATAACAAGTTACTTAAAAGGACATAAAACGCTTGGCTTGAGCTCCTTTGTCGCTAATTTTAGACAAGCATTTATGCGCCCATTGGTAAGGCGTTTACATACTTGGAATAACAATGGCTTTAGACACATTGGTCCCTTTATTAAAGGTCAAATCAGGATTCGATTTATTTGCGGAACAAGTGAAGCTATATCAGTCAATTCAATTCCCAAATTACACTGAAGCAGATGGCGATATGCTACTTTTTCAATGGGGACTTTTGATTGGGGAGAGGGGCAGTTTTTTGAGCTTGATCTAACCAGACAATTGACAGACAAAGAAGTAGATGGAGATGTTGTCCAGCTTTGTTGCACTCTTAAATTTCAATCAAATTCCGCAACAGACTATTTAGGTGAAGGTAATTTTTGGTGTAATGACAAAAATAATTCTGGCAAGTTTTTGTCAATGTCGTTGCCCACACAGTATTTCAGACATGTTTAAGTCAGAGAATAGTCGCGACTAAAATTGAGGTAGAGTGTGTATAACATAAAATTATGTCGCCCGCAGGCGGGCTGGAACACAAACAGCAAGATGGCTTCGCTATTATAGCCTGTCTGTTTGTGCCGCAAATTTAGGTGTTAGGTGATACTGTGAGCATTGAACATTTAGAGCTTTTAAGAAACGCCTTAGAGCGCAGTAAATGGCATGTTGTAAACGAATTGCCAGGAAACGATTACGACATCTCCGCTTATTGGGAAGTCGCGCGGCCAAATGGGATTCCAAAGTTTACTATCGCTTTCTCGGGAAGAGATGATTTGAAAACGCTGCCTATCGAAAAGGCGTACGGATGCCATGTTGTCGGCCACGAAAACATAGGTTGCTATTTCGGTAGAGTTAATAAATCGTACAGGGATGAACTAGACAGTTTTATCAAGGTAGTAGTGAGTGAAATCACCTAACAAGCCAACGCTACGGGATACTAACACGTAGGCTCCTGTCACTTCGTTTCGTATTTTAGACCACAGGTACTAGCCTCTTATGGGGGGAGGGTAACTCATGAAAGTTTGGCATTTCGTGTTATTTTTTGGATTAGTATTAAGCATCTATGTGTATGCTGGTGACATACTGACAGCCAACAAACAGTTATATGACAAAGCAAATAGCGGTGACGTAAAATCGATGGATATTCTTTCAAGGTTTTACATTGATCAATATAGTTGGCGATACAATCCTGAGCATTCTAGGTATTGGCTGTGTCGCAAGGAGAAAATAGTTCCAAACGATAAAAGTGCCTTGGATTGCGCAACGCTATTAAAGATTGGTGAGCAAAAAAATTACTCAACATTTTATGAGCGCGGTGAAAAAATCAGGGAAGTTAGTCTATCGTCTGATTTCATGGATAACCTTAGCTTAGAAGTCCCGCCAGAAACCGAGTGGAATATAAAATGGAATTGGTCTGACTGTGATGGAATCTGTAGTTATGAAATATCTGTAGATGGCTATTATTATGTTGGAGAGCAGAAAAAGTACCTCATTGGTAGAGAATCAACGTTATCCCTAAGTAATGGTGAAACTGGTGAAATATGGGTTCAAAGTGGTTCAAATGTGACATTACAGATAGATCCTAAATTAGTAAGGATCATAGAGTATGCACAGTAACTTAACCCAAACAGATCAATCAACTACGCGCCTACGGCGCCGGTCGCGGCGAAACTGCTCCGATTCTCAAGGAAATAGCTGAAAATCATGCACCGAATATATTACTTATTATTTATCATTGCTCTTACTTCATGCGCTTCACTGTTTCTTTTTAACAAATCAGGCATTTCTCTGAATGGTCAAGTGTATTAAATCATCAGCTAACGATGCTAAGTACTATCGCCAGCTCAGAAGGCGTGCTGGCTGGGCCTCGCTAACACTCGGCCTTTGTAGGCGGCGTTATGCCTAAGGTTGAATTTATGCGCTTTTTTCTTTTAATCATTTGTATAAATTTTATTGGATGCGCCCATAACTCGGATGAAGCTCCTAGCGAAGCTGAATTAATAGAGTACTTCAATCAAAATCAAAGCGGATTAGAGAAATTGAAGGAAATGATCGCTATTGATTCTCGTGAACATGATTACTTTGAAATCCGAGACGGAAGAATAGGTAAATATGAGCTAACCGAAAAAGGCTGGAGCAAAAGTTACGGTCAATATGTACCTTTTAGTGTCGTTTCGGGTACCTATCTATTAACAAGCTCGCGCTATGATGAATATATTCAATTGTTTAAAACTACAAAGACGACTGCTGTTGAGTATTACACTGGGAATGTATCAATCACTATATTTTCAGCTGGTTTCGTTTTTGGGGGTTGTAGTAGTGAAATAATTTTTCATCCAGAAAAATTAAATCTCTCTCGCCCATCGTGGGCAACAACATACCACCAAGTTTATTTCAACGACAATTGGGGTGGTATTACACAATGCAATTAAGACCTATTAATCGTTTCAAGTCGTGCGCGGCGGACTGGGACAAAAACAGGTAGACTGCTTCGCATTGAAGCCTGCGCGACTGTCCTTGTTTTAAAAGTTAGGCATTCATTCAAAACCTGAGGTTTGAAGCGAATTTATTTTAAAGCTTAAACAGGTTTATCCCTCGCAATTCAATCAATCAAAAAACTAAAATACCCAACTAACCCAACATGCGAATGGGAGCGGGGAAGGTAATGGTGAACATGGCGCCGCCTAATTCTGAGCGACCAATGGCCAGCTTGGCTTCGTAAGCGGCGAGCAGGTCGGCAACAACAGCCATGCCAATGCCCTGACCTTCGGTGTAGGCGTCCAGGCGTTGTCCGCGGGTGAGCAGACGTTCAACCTGTTCTGGTGGAATGCCCGGGCCATCATCTTCAATGCACAATTCGGTTTGATAAGGGGTTTCGTTAATCGTTACCTGAATGCGGCGATCTGCTGCTTTGCAGGCGTTGTCCATCAGGTTACCCAGTATTTCCATCAGGTCCGTTTTGTCGCCAAAAAACTGCCCTTGTTGGCCGTTAACCGCAATTTGCAACGCTTTGTCTCGATATACTTTATTCAGAGCATTACTTATTTGTTGTGCAACAGGCGCAATGGCTATGCCTTTATCCCAGCTTGTGGTGCCCGCTGTGGCCCGTTTTAGCTGGCGCTGAATAAGGGCGTCAATTTGTTGCAGCGGCTCTTGCGCCGATGCGGGTAATCCCTGAGTGCCTAATGCAACAGCCAGCGGGGTTTTTAAACTGTGAGCCAGGTCACCCAAACTGTTTTTATAACGCTGTCGCTGCTCGGCTTCCGCACTAAGCAGGGCGTTTATACTTTGTTTTAATGGCGTAAACTCGCTGGGGTAATTTGCTGTAAGCTGTTGTTGCTGGCCATTGCTGGTATGTTCAATTTCACTAATCAGTGCGCGAACCGGTTTGAGTAGGGTATTCATACCCAGTACCAACAGTACAATCAGCCCCAGCCCTAACCCGATAAGGTATTGCCACACTGAGCGCAAATAAATCCGGCGTTCGTTTTCGAAGTCAGCATTGTTATTGAATACAAAAAACGTCACCGGCAAATAGTTGTCGCCGTCTTCAAATTCGGCCGTGTAGCTATAGGCAAAATAAGTGGGGTGCTGTCCGTCCAGCGCATGTTCGGCCACATACAATTCGCCACCTACATCTGGTGCAGCTGGCAGTGATTCAATGTGCGTTTCCAATCCCGATGCAGAAATCCAAACCGTGGCCTGGGTAAGCTGTATTACCCCCAAATAACCGGAGTTGGGCAGGTTAAGCTGTTCGTCGAACAACATGTCGGGCATCACGGGGGCACCGTCATCCATCTCGAATACCGAGATGAGCGACAGTGTCATGAGTTTGAGTTCGTTATACTTGGCTTCTTCCAGGCTGGAAGTGTAAGCCTGCGACAGCGTTAGCACGGTTACGGGTATAAACACCAACAACGCCACGCAGGCTATTAGCAGGCTTCGTACCCGAAGTGATAAACTGCGCACCCGCGGTTATTCGCCAGTAAGTGACTGACTCAGGCGGTATCCGCGCCCTCGCAGGGTTTCAATGGGCTTCAGGGTATTATTGGGATCGAGCTTTTTGCGCAACCTGCCAACAAACACTTCAATTACGTTGCTGTCTAAATCAAAGTCCTGGTCGTAGATGTGCTCAGTGAGTTCCGTTTTTGAAATCACTTTTTTGGGATGCAGCATCAGGTATTCCATTACTTTGTATTCGTAGGCGGTTAAGTCCATGGATCTGGCATTTACCTGCACTTCCTTGGCTTGCATATCCAGGCTTACCGGGCCAAATTCTATCAGTGAACTGGCTTGGCCTGACGCGCGTCGGATGAGTGCTTTTACCCGCGCCAGTAATTCTTCGTTGTGGAAAGGTTTGGTGAGGTAGTCGTCGGCACCGGCATCCAGTCCTTCTACTTTTTCCTGCCAGCGATCGCGTGCGGTTAAAATTAATACTGGCGTGGTTACCCCATCGGCACGGGCCTGACGGATCACATCAAAGCCATCCAAATTGGGCAGGCCAATATCAACAATGGCTAAATCGTAGTTTACTTCCTTTAACTGAAACAGGGCTTTGTTGCCATCGTCGGCCAAATCCACACTATAGCCTTGCTGTTGCAACAGAGTGTCGAGTTGCATCAGCAACCGGCTGTCATCTTCGGCAATTAACATTCTCATACTACTGGTCGTCCTTGCTGCCATTGCTCGGCTTTACTTCGCCTGAGCGTTTATCTACATCTAAGGTAACTACCCGGCCGGATTTTTTGAGCATTTTTACCCGGTAAGCACTTTGGGTCTTGTCCACTTTTAACACGCGGCCGTCAACGTGCCGTTTGGCTTGTTCGGCAGCTTGGGCGGTGTTTTTGACCGGCTTGTTTTGATCTTGTTGTGAAAATGCAGCAGGGCTGGTCAGCAACATAATCAATACAACGCACAGGGCACTTATTCTGAACATAATACTCCGACGGCGGTAATCACCTTAACAACTATGGGGTGAGCATAACTGTGTCTGGCTGAATGTTGTCTGAATATACTATCATTGCGTGGCGCAGGTGCAATGAAATTGCACCTGCGTTTATTGTTTGCGCGTTATGGCAGGACTTTTTTGTATGGCTTAACTACTACAGAGGCGTACACACCGGCTTCAATATACGGGTCGGCATCGGCCCAGTTTTGGGCGTCTGTCAGGCTGTTGAATTCAGCCACAACCAGTGAGCCTGTGAAACCCGCTTCACCCGGATCGTTGCTGTCGATAGCCGGGAAGGGGCCTGCAATAAGCAAACGCCCTTCGTCTTTTAACGCGTTTAAACGGGCCAGATGAGCAGGGCGCGCAGCCATGCGTTTTTCCAGGCTGTTTTCTACGTCTGTGGCACAAATCATATAAAACATGGCTACTTCCTCGTTGCGGCTTTCATGGAAGACACAAAGCTGTTCAGCGCGTTCAGCATGGCTGGCACGTCATTTAGGTGTTTCTCAATCAGGTTTACGGTTGCCGAACCGGAAATGGCACCGGCGGCACCGCTTTCAATGGCGTGTTTTACCTGCTCAGGGTTGGAAATACCAAAGCCGAGTAACGGCGGAGCCGCATTCACGCTCACCAGTTTTTCAATCAGTGACGCAGCTGGCATGGTGGCGGCGGTTTCTGCTCCGGTTACACCGGCGCGGCCCAACAGGTAGGTATACCCGGCAGACAAATCGCCAATTGCCTTGAAGGTGGCATCAGTCGCATTGGGTGGTGCAATCAGAATTTGCTTAATGCCCTTGGCATTGGCGGCGTCAATAAAGCGTTTTGCTTCGCGAATCGGCACATCGGCAATCAGAATAGAGTCGACACCCGCTTTGGCTGCCTCAGCGTAAAAAGCGTCTACACCTTTGGCCAGTACCAGGTTGCTATACAACAGCAAGCCAACTGGAATATCGGGGTGGTTAGCGCGGATCCGGGCCAGCAGTTCGAAGCACTTCGTGGGCGTAACACTATTGTCCAGCGCACGAATAGCGGCTTTTTGAATGGTGGGACCATCGGCGACCGGATCCGAAAACGGGATCCCTAACTCCAAGGCATCCGCACCGCTTTCAATAAGCTGGGTGATGATTTTTTCAGAGGTTTCCAGGTCTGGATCGCCTATCATTACGAAAGGTACAAATGCCCCTTCCTGTTGCGCCTTTAGGCGGGCAAACATATCTGCATATCTATCCATTCACCTGATCTCCCAAAATCTTAATTACGTGCCCCAGGTCTTTGTCACCGCGACCAGACAGGTTTACCACTATGATTGTTTCTTCTTCTGCTTCGTCGGCCATGTTCAGGGCATAGGCCAGGGCATGAGACGATTCCAGTGCGGGAATGATCCCTTCTTTACGCGCAAGCAACTGGAATGCATTAAGCGCTTCGTCGTCGGTTACCGATACGTATTCTGCGCGGCCAATATCGGAGAGATAGGCATGCTGTGGCCCTACTGCCGGGTAATCCAGGCCGGCAGATACCGAGTAGCTTTCTTCAATCTGACCATGCTTATCCTGCATTATGTAGGTATAAGCACCGTGTAAAATTCCTTTGGTGCCTTTGCCAATAGCCGCACCGTGTTCCTTGGTATGCACGCCTTTTCCAGCCGGTTCTACACCTACCAGTCGCACTGACGGTTCGTCGATAAAGTCGGCAAACATACCAATGGCATTTGAGCCACCGCCAACACAGGCAACGACGGCATCCGGCAGACGACCTTCTTTTTCCAGCATTTGCGCGCGGGTTTCTTCGCCAATCATGCGGTGGTATTCGCGCACTATGGTGGGGAATGGGTGAGGGCCCGCCGCGGTACCGAGTAAATAGTGGGCTTTGTCGTAGTTGGCTGACCAGTCGCGCAACGCTTCGTTAACCGCGTCTTTCAGTGTGCCTGAGCCAGAATCAACCGGGATCACCGTTGCGCCCATTAATCGCATTCTGAATACGTTAGGCGCCTGACGTTCAACGTCTTTGGCACCCATGTAAATACGGGCTTTTAAGCCTAACAGTGCACAGGCCAGCGCCGTGGCTACACCGTGTTGTCCGGCACCGGTTTCGGCGATCACTTCGGTTTTACCCATGCGTTTGGTTAGCAGGGCCTGACCCAATACCTGATTGGTTTTGTGCGCGCCACCGTGAAGCAGATCCTCACGCTTTAGGTACAGTTTTACCTTGGGGTTCGCCACCAGGTTCCGGGTAAGCGTCATGGCCGTGGGGCGGCCAGCGTAGTCTTTTAATAACGACAAAAACTCTGCGTTAAAGGCCGGATCATCTTTGGCTTCCAGGAAAGCCTGTTCAAGTTGATCGAGTGCAGGAATAAGCAGTTCGGGCACGTACATGCCACCGTATTCCCCAAATTTTGAGTCTAATTGATTCATTTGTGGTCCTGATTCATTAATATCGGCGACACACCGAAAAGAGTTCTGTTACCTGTTGGTCAGACTTATTGCCGGGCGCTACTTCAACGCCCGAATTCACGTCTACCATGTCGGCACCGGTTGCCTGTGCATCTGCCACATTGGCAGGTGAAATGCCACCGGCAATAATAAGTTTGTCCAGTTCCAGTTCGCTGTGAATGAGCGACCAGTCAAACTGCTGGCCAGTGCCACCGGTTTGGCTGCCCACCTGGCAGTCCAGCAACACGCGATCGAGCGTGTCGTCGTCCAGCAGCGCGTGAATGAGATAGGGGAGTTCACCGGCAACACCGATGGCCTGCCAAATCTCGCAGCCTTTGGGTAGGCTATTGCGCAAATGCTGACGAAAAACCGTGTCTTCGTCACCGTGTAATTGCACTGCTGTTAAAGACAGCTCATTCGCAACCTGTAAAACCATTTCAATTGGTTGGTTTACAAATACCCCAACATAACGGCCCGGCGTTTGTTCAACAATAGCTTTGGCCTGTTCAGGGGTAACGCAGCGCTTGGAATGCGGAGCGAAAATCAACCCGCAATAACTGGCGCCACTGGCAAACGCGTGCGCGGTTTGCTCGGGCTGGGTCATGCCACATACCTTAACCTTGCCGTACACCAGTTGCTTAACCGCAAGATTAAGATCGGCCTGAGCCATAAGCGCACTACCTACCAAAAAGCCCTGGCAAAGCGGTGCAAGGCGCAATACATCCTGATGAGTATAAATACCGGATTCGCTGATCACTACATAGTTGTGAGTGGCAGCTTTTAACATGGGTACCAGCTTTTCTGTAGTAGCCAGGTCAGTTGAGAGGTCGCGCAGATTGCGGTTGTTAATGCCAATGATATTGGCTTTTAACGCAATTGCACGCGTCATTTCGTCTTCGTTACTCACTTCGGTAAGGATATCCAGCGACAAACTGTTAGCCAGCTCAGCCAAGCGGATATAGGTCTCATCGTCTAACACCGACAGCATGAGTAGAATAGCGTCAGCGTTGTAGTAACGGGCCAGGTAAACCTGATACTCGTTTACAAAGAAATCCTTGTTCAATACGGGTTGTTCAACGCGCTCGGTTACATAAGCCAGGTAATCATAGCTACCCTGAAAGTACTTCTCGTCGGTGAGAACTGAGATCCCCGCGGCATAGGGTGTATACGCTGCCAGAATTTCATCCAGGTCAAACTTTTCGCGGATCAGCCCTTTCGACGGAGAGGCTTTCTTGCACTCAAGAATGAAACCGGCATTGGGCGCAGAGAGTGCGTCGAATAGGCTTTTGGTAGACGGCGTAAGATTGGCCTTTACGGTTTCCAGCGGTAACGCTGTCATACGCTCAGCTAACTCAACGTGTTTGTGTTCTACAATTTTCGCAAGTACGTTGCTCATTCAGTGACTTCCTGTTGGCTGACTTCAGCCACATTTTTAATCAGTTTTAATGGTGCACCACTGGCCATGGCATCCAGCGCCATACTGGCGCCTTGCTTAAACGAATTTGCTGCACCGGCCACTTTGATGAGTGCTCCCGCGTTCATGGCAATGGCGGCAATATGCGCTTCCTGCCCCTTGCCACAAAGGGCCGCTTCAATCATGGCTTTGTTTTCATGTGGTTCGCCGCCTGCGATGGCGCTTAACGGCGCACTTTGTAACCCAAATTCATCGGCCGTTAATGTGTATTGAGTAGTAATACCATGCTCAAGCTCGACTACCTGGGTAGGGCCGTGCAACGCTAGTTCGTCAAGGCCATCACCGTGTACGATTAAAGCGCGTTGTTGGCCCAATAAATTCAGTGTTTGCGCGTAAACTTCTAATAACGATGGGGTATATACACCAAATACGCCGAAGGTTGGGCCGGCTGGATTTGCCAGTGGACCCAGAATATTAAACAGTGTACGGGTTTTCATTTCCGCGCGTACCGGTGCTGCAAAGCGCATTCCTGCGTGATAAACCGGTGCAAACAAAAAACAGAAGTTGGTATCGTCGATACACTGTCGTGCTACGTCGGGCGAAATATCGAGTTTAATGCCACATTCGCGAAAAAAGTCGGCAGAGCCTGATTTACTCGATACGCTGCGGTTGCCATGCTTGGCTACTTTAACACCGCAGCTAGCCGCCACAAGTGCAGCGGCACTGGAAATATTGATGGTGTGATGGCCATCACCACCGGTGCCCACAATGTCACCAAACGGGTAGTCTGGCGTTGGAAAAGGGCGCGCATTCGACACCATCGCGCTGGCTGCGCCAGCGATTTCATTGGGCGATTCGCCGTTCATTTTCAGTGCGGTTAACAATGTGGCCAGTTTTACATCAGATAACTCACCGTGCATCACCTGATTAAATATTGAGAATGCTTCTGCCTGCGCCAAATGCTGGCCAGTGAACAGCTTCTCAATGATATCCGTGTAGTCAGCCATGGGATTAGGCCCCTTTGGTCAAATAGTGAATACTTTGCAGCAACAATTGGCTGCCCTGCGCCGTTAAAATAGACTCAGGGTGAAACTGAAAACCCAGCATATTGTCTTGTGCCTGGTATACTGCCATAACTGTGGTGCCCACGGTTGCTAGTGCCGTTAAATCGTCGGGTAATTCAGTGGCCATCAGCGAGTGGTAACGCGCAACGTGCAGCGGTTGAGGCAATCCGGCAAACATGGCTTCGCCGGTATGGGCAATGGCCGATGATTTACCGTGCATAACATCTTCAGCCCGACCTACTTTACCACCGTAGTGTGCCACTATAGCCTGATGCCCTAAACAAATTCCCAGTACCGGGAAATGCCCCTGAACCAGCGATAACAGTTCCGGCATGCATCCAGCCTCATGCGGTGCGCCTGGGCCGGGTGATAATAACAGTAAAACCGGTCCGCTTTCAGCCGCTGCCTGCATTTTATTGAACAATAATTGCGCCGACACGTTATTGCGGTAAACCACGATGTTTAAATCCATGGTGCGCAGTTCGTCTACCAGGTTATAAGTAAAGGAGTCGACGTTGTCGAGCAGGAATACGGTAACGGGCTGACTCATGCTGATACTCCTTTTACTACCATGGCGCTTTTCACTGCATTAATTACCGCCTGCGCCTTGTTGCGGGTTTCGTCGGCTTCGGCCTGGGGATCAGAATCGTACACCACACCGGCGCCGGCCTGAATATACGCAGTGCCATTTTTCACAAATGCGGAACGGATAACAATACAGGTATCCATATCACCGGCATTATTTAAATAGCCCACCGCGCCGCCATAGCTTCCCCGGCGTTTTTGTTCAACTTTGCGGATTAGATTGGCTGCACTCACTTTGGGGGCGCCAACCAGGGTGCCCATGTTCATACACGCCTGATACGCATGCAGCGCATCCAAATCTTTGCGCAACTGGCCAACTACGCGTGAAACCAAATGCATTACGTGCGAGTAACGGTCTACTTTTAGCAGATCTTTCACGTAACGTGTGCCGGGTTCAGACACTTTGGCAACGTCGTTACGGGCCAGGTCTACCAACATTAAATGTTCGGCTTTTTCTTTTTGATCTTCGCGCAAATTAAGCTCGATGCGGCTGTCCAGATCCGGATTGATTTCACCATTGGGGCGCTTGCCACGTGGGCGCGTACCAGCAATAGGATAGATTTCCACTACATTGCTCTGTGCCGAATACTTTAATGCCGACTCTGGCGAGGCGCCAAAAATCGTAAAATCCTTGTCTTGCATGTAAAACATATAAGGGCTGGGGTTTTGTTGTTTCAGTGCAGCGTAGGCAGTAAGCGGAGCAGGGCAGGGTAATGAAAAAGTACGGGATGGAACAACCTGGAAAATATCCCCTGCCAGTATGTGTTCTTTTAACGTAAGCACGTCCTGGCAATATGTGTCGTCGGATTTGTCTACGCTGAGGTCGGCATTTTCTACCTCAACTGGCGTTAAATCCAGTGCCGGTATCCGTTGCAGTTCAGCAGCCAGATGCTCCAGTCGCTGCGCGATGGCAAAGTAGCTGGTGGCCACTTCAGCGCCACTGAATACACTGCCAAGTAACGTTGCCTGACGGGTCTGGTGGTCGAAGGTAATGAGGGTTTCGGCCAGATAAAACACATAGTCGGCACAGTCGTTGTCGCCTTCAGGCACATTGGGTAATTGCTCGAAAGTGGCTAACAGGTCGTAGGCAAAAACACCGCCCAGAAACACCGCGTTGTGGTGCGCGCGGATAGGTTTGATTTGGTTAACAACACTGCGAAGTACATCAAACACGCTGGCTGATTTGAGTCGGGCGTCTTCGTCTAATTCATCGTGGCTGGTATGGCAGGTTAGCGTTAGCTGAGTGTCACTGTGTACCGTACATTCCAGTCCCGCGATGGTGAGGTTGGCTAACAGGGGCAGCATGCCTTTGCCGTTTGCGCTGAGCGCTTCCAGGCTAACCTGCTGGCCACGGCATTCGAAGCGCAGGGCGGCATCTACCATTAATAAACTTTGCAGGTTGTCTTTGCTGTCGATTTCAGCGGATTCCAGCAGCAGGGCATGGGGCTGATTGCCACATAATCCGGCAAAGGCTGCCAGCGGATCGTTTACGTAGGTTGCCGTTCGTTCAATGGTTTCCACTTTTCCCGGTACGACGCCTAATTCGGCCAAACTCATTGCTTTACTCCGGTTAAAAAAATTAAAAAAAAGGCCCGTATGTAACGGGCCTTTTTTTGTTTATTCTGCGCACTAACGCTCACACCGCCCGTTTAATGAAGGGAGTGCCACCACCAGATAGTTGCCACATTGTGGCTGTTTTGGGGTTGTGTAAGCATTGTCGTATTCTGTCTTAATTCTTTATCGTTGAAGTTTGATAGGCATTCGCGCTATCAATCCGTATACTTGGCCTATAGAAGAAAACAAAACGCACACTGTGTCAACCTTAAATTTGAAAATACATGAAAATTGACTTACACAGTCACACGACATTTTCCGACGGACAATTAACGCCTGCGGAGCTGGTAATGCGGGCGCAAAACATGCAAGTGGACGTGCTGGCGATTACCGATCACGACACTACCGCCGGTCTCGACGCCGCTCATGAGGGCGTGGCAGCGCATTATCCGGCATTGCGCCTGATAAATGGGGTGGAAATCTCTACGCACTGGCACAGTTTTGAGATTCATGTTGTGGGGCTAAATATAGACAGACACAACAGCGTATTGCAGGCATTTCTAAGTACCCAACAACAAAAGCGTGATGAACGTGCGGCTAAAATTGCCGACAAGCTGGCTAAATGCGGTTTTGAAGGCACCCTTGAGCGGGCAAAACGCTATGCCCGTGATGGCCAGATAACCCGGGCGCACTTTGCTCGGGTGCTGGTGGATTGCTATTCAGTATCCAACATGGAATCCGCCTTTAAGAAGTACCTGGGCAAGGGCAAACGCGCGGCGGTGAAGGCTGAATGGGCCAGCATCAGTGAAGCAGTAGAGGCGATTCATGCCGCCGGTGGACAGGCCGTACTGGCGCACCCGTTGCATTACGATATGACCACA
The DNA here is from genome assembly GCF_006494365.1 of Aestuariibacter sp. GS-14. Taxonomy (GTDB): domain Bacteria; phylum Pseudomonadota; class Gammaproteobacteria; order Enterobacterales; family Alteromonadaceae; genus Alteromonas; species Alteromonas mangrovi. Next base: position 73,160 of record NZ_VHIP01000012.1, on the reverse strand, counting down.
AAATGGTTACGACGCTTACTTACCGACTTTAAACAAGCCAATGGCGATGCCGTTGAAGTGGTATTTCCCACTGCTAATCCGTCAAAACAGCAGTTGTTATGTGAACTGGTAGCCGAATACGGCTTTTTAGCCTCAGCGGGGTCCGATTTTCATTTGCCCGGCCGATGGACAGAACTCGGGCGTTGTGGCTTAAAAAGCGATACACTGACACCAGTGTGGCACGACTGGGGGATTATTCCTGCCAGTATTCCAAAGGGATAAACGATATGAGCCAGTTTTTTTATGTACACCCCGATAACCCGCAAACCCGTTTAATTAAGCAAGCGGTTGAATTGATTCGCCAGGGCGAGGTAATTGTGTACCCCACCGATTCAGGCTATGCCATTGGCTGTCAGATGGAAGACAAGCGCGCCTTAGAGCAAATTTGCCGGATCCGTCAAATCGACACCGATCACAATTTTTCACTGATGTGCCGTGATATGTCGGAATTATCGGTGTACGCCAAAGTAGATAACACCGCGTTCCGTCAAATTAAGAATAATACGCCTGGGCCGTATACCTTTGTGTTAAAAGCCACCCGTGAAGTGCCACGCAGGTTGCAAAATCCCAAGCGCAAAACCATTGGGCTCCGTGTACCCGATAACGCTATAGCGCTGGCGTTACTGGAAGAATTGAACGAACCGCTGATGTCGACCTCGCTTATTCTGCCCGGCGCACAGGTGGCTGAGTCTGATCCGGATGAAATTCGCGACAAGCTGGAAAAGCAGGTTGGGTTAATTTTACACGGTGGTTATTTGGGCGAACAGCCAACAACGGTAGTGGATTTGAGTGAAGGCGACGCGGTAATTGTGCGTGAAGGCGCAGGCGATATTAAGCCGTTTCTGTAATGACCGACACCAACGATAACCTGACAGTCCCTTCCAAGGAGCCAGTACAGCAGCCGCTGCCGCTGGCTTTTGTGCATGGCGAAGCGGTTATCCAAAAGCCCGAAGATCTCTACATTCCGCCCGATGCGCTGGAAGTCATATTAGAATCTTTTGAGGGCCCGCTGGATTTATTGTTGTATTTAATCCGCAAACAGAAATTCGACATTACCAGTATGCCGGTGGCAGAGATCACCCGTCAGTACATGGAATACGTTGACGTAATGTTGTCGTTAAAGCTGGAGTTGGCGGCAGAATACCTGCTAATGGCTGCGATTTTGGCGGAGATCAAATCAAGATTGCTATTGCCCCGGCGCTCAGGTGACGATGATGACGAGGCCGATCCACGCGCAGAATTGATTCGCCGCTTGCAAGAATACGAGTTGGTAAAACAAGCAGCAGAAGATTTGGATTTACAACCGCGCATGGAGCGCGACATCTTTAAAGTGTCAGTTACCCCCGCCGACAGCATTGTGCCTGTGATCATTCAGCCCGATGTTAGCCTGCAGGAATTGGTGCTGGCATTCTCGGTGGCCATGCAACGGGCTGCGGCCTTTGAACATCACCATATTGCGCCGGAGGCACTGAGTACCCGGGAGCGCATGAGCATGATACTGCAAACCCTGAGTACCGATACCTATACACCCATGGAAGCGTTGTTTACCAGGGAAGAGGGGCGCGCAGGCGTAGTAGTGACTTTTTTGGCGATTCTGGAACTGGTAAAAGGACAGAGTATTCGCCTGGTGCAAGCTGGCCCTTATGCCAGAATTCATGTGAAGTTGGGAAGTCATCATGAAGAAGATTAATGCGCAGCAGCTAAAACAGCTGATCGAAGCCACGATTTTTGTGTCAGATGAGCCGGTTTCGATAGAAAAATTGAAAAATACTGTGCTTGCGGATTTTACCGTGGCCGATAAAGCGATAAAATCAGCGCTTGATGAATTAATGCTCGATTACCGTCCGCGTGGCATTCAACTGGTTGAAGTTGCCAGCGGGTTCCGGTTTCAGTCGCTCGACAGCTTAAGCCCCTGGCTCAGCCGGTTATGGCAGGAAACCAGTCCACGGTATTCTCGTGCAATGTTAGAAACCCTGGCATTAATTGCCTACCGACAACCCATTACCCGTGGTGAGATTGAACAGGTAAGGGGCGTAGCGGTAAGCAGTAATATCATCAAAACCCTCACAGAGCGTGAGTGGATAAAGGTAGTGGGTCATAAAGAAGTGCCGGGCAGACCAGCCCTGTACGCCACCACCAAACAATTTTTAGATTACTTTTCGCTGAAGTCCTTGTCGGACTTGCCCAATGCCGATGCCTTTATGCAGTCACTGGAAGACGTAGCAGATGCATCATTAAATGTATTGAGTGATAGCGACCAAACAGAGCCATTACACTAATGACAGAGAAATTACAGAAAGTCCTTGCTAATCATGGCCTCGGTTCTCGCCGGGAAATGGAACGCTGGATTGAGCAGGGCCGGGTATCGGTTAACGGCGGCATTGCCAAATTAGGTGACCGCGTGGATGCAACCGCGCAGATCCGGGTAGACGGACACGTTGTTGCGCGTATCCAGGAAACGCCGGTGTGCCGCGTACTGATGTACAACAAGCCGGAAGGTGAATTGTGCACACGTGTTGACCCGGAAGGGCGAAGTACCGTATTCGACCGCTTACCCAATATAAGCCAAGGGCGCTGGATTGCGGTAGGTCGCCTGGATATTAACACCAGTGGTTTACTGTTGTTCACCAACGATGGTGAACTGGCCAACCGCCTGATGCACCCGCGTTGTAAAGTTGAGCGCGAATATGCTGCGCGAATTTTTGGTGAAGTCTCCGCTAAATCGCTTCAGGCCCTTACCAAAGGGGTTGAGCTGGAAGATGGAATTGCCAAATTTACCACCATTAAGCAACGTCCCAACGACGATGAAAGTGTTAACCAATGGTTTAACGTAACACTGGAAGAAGGGCGTAACCGCGAAGTACGCCGTTTGTGGGAAACCCAGGATTGTCAGGTAAGCCGACTGATTCGCGTTCGTTACGGGCCGATTGAACTGCAAAAACGTTTGCCACAAGGTGCGTGGGTTGAACTGCCATTGAGCGATGTGAACGCGTTGCGCGACTTAGTGCAGTTACCTGCAGAAAACGAAAGCATGGTAGATGACCGCCAGAATAAACTGGATCACGCTCGCTTAAGTCGCATGCGCCGCTCGGTGAAAAAGCACAAAATGCGCAAAGAACAAACACAGCGCCGCCAAAGTAAATAACACCCAATCGTTCATTCTATGATGAAAGCGAACCCCTAAACCGGTTCGCTTTTTTGTTTGTTTTTCTTTTTACATTTCCCATTTCTCATTTCGTCGGAATCTCATCTCACCACAGAACCTCTCAAAATCTAAACGAGCATGCAAATAATAATAGTTATCATTTGCATAATTGTGTGTAGGAATTATAATGCGTGCAATTCAATAAGCCACACTGAGCAGAGAACACTATGACCAAGAAGCAAATTTTTGCACTGTCGCCCATTATGCTGGCGTTTGGCCTGCATGCACAGGCAACATCTCAAGAGCAAACTGAAGCGGAACAAGCCGATAACGATGTAGAAGTGATCAGAATTGTTGAAAGCCGGATCCAGCGTTTTAGTTCAGGTGCAACGGGATTAGGTCTTAACAGTTTCGACACCCCACAGTCGCTGTCGATTATTGAAGACGACACCATTGCCAAATACAACCTGTTTGATATCAACAGCTTGTTTAAGCAAGTTGTGGGAATTAACGTTGATCAAAGCGAAACCGACCGCACCTATTTTAATGCCCGCGGTTTCGACATCACCAGCATGCACATCGATGGCTCAGGAATTCCGTTTGGCGACATTTTTGTTGGCGATCTGGATACGGCAATGTATGAAAAAGTGGAGTTTATTCGCGGTTCAAATGGCTTGATTACCGGCCTTGGTAACCCGTCTGGCACGGTAAATTACGTGCGTAAACGCCCAAGTAACGACAAGCAGGCCAGTGTGTCATTAACTGCCGGACGCTGGTCGAATTTCCGTGCTATGGCCGACGTATCCACGCCGTTGACTGATTCAGGCAGCTGGGCTGCCCGTGCCGTTGTAGTGCACCAGGACAAAGACAGCTGGCTGGATCATTACTCAAATAACCGCACGGTGTTTTACGGTGTTGTGGATGGGCAGATCAGCGATGCGCTAACGGTAACGTTTGGCTATAGCCATCAGGATAACAACAGTGATGGCGTTACCTGGGGAGCCGTGCCGCAAATCTATTCTGACGGCACACAGGTAGAGTTTGATGTCTCTACTACCAGCGCGATGAACTGGACCTATTGGGACACGCTGAATCAAACCGCGTTTGCCGAAGTAAACTGGTTTATTAACGACAACCTTAACTTCACCAGCAAGGTGAATTACATCAACTACGAAGACAAGTCTGAACTGTTCTACACCTATTCAAATACGGGGTTAGACAGTGAAACCGGTCTGGGCATGCTGGGCTATCCCGGCAAATTTACCGCCGACGATAAAACCCTGATTTGGGACAACAACCTGCAAGGGAGTTTCCAGGCCTGGGGGCTTGAGCACACCTTCAACCTTGGTGTGAGCCTGGCCGATGCTGAGACCAGCGATATGGACTTTGGTGCGTTAACCGGCTTCGATGTAATGCCTGCACTGCCAGACTGGACGGGTACAGAAGTAGCCCGTCCCACCTGGGCAGACCCCTATCAGGCGGGATTTACCGACATTACCCTGAATCGTTACTACGGTGCGCTTCAACTGGCGGTTACAGAAGACTTTGATGTAGTGCTGGGAGCCAGTTTCGTCGATTACGAGAACGAGGGTGAGTCCTGGGGTGCATCAACGTCTACCACTGAAGATGGCAGCAGCCCTTACCTGGGCTTTACCTGGGAAGTGTTAGAAGACCTCAACATCTATGGCAGTTACAGCGACATTTATCAGCCGCAGTACTACCTGAATGAAGATCTTGAGCCACTGGGGTCAGCCGAAGGCCGCAGTTACGAAATCGGCATGAAGAAACGCCTTGAAAACAACCTGTTGGTTAGCCTTGCTGTATTCAGAACCGAGCAGGAAAACCTGTATGAGTTCATTGAGTACGGCGATGGTGATGGCGTTGACGATGACGATTACTCAGACGACTTTAACTACGCACTGTATCGCGGCGTAACGGTAGACTCCAACGGTATAGAGCTGGAAGTTTCGGGCAAGGTATCTGATGAATGGTTTGTGCAGGGTGGATTTACCGCTCTTACCATGGACGACGCTGACGGCAACGAAGCCCGTACCTTTATTCCTCGTCGCACACTGAAATTACTGGCCGATTACTCGCCCAGCTGGGAAGAAAAGCTGAAAGCCGGTGTGTCGGTAAGATGGCAAAGCGAAACCTACTTTGACACCGGTTATGGCCGTATTTCGCAAGACAGTTATGCGTTGTTGGGCGGCTACGTTCAGTACAGCGTAAACGAGCAGATTTCAGTGAGCCTGAACCTAGACAACATGCTGAATGAAAAGTACCTGAGTGCGGTGCGTACAGAGCAAGCGTTTTACGGTTCGCCAGTAAACTACAGCCTGACGCTGAACTGGACCTACTAAGTTAGCCGAATCTGTTTTGGGTTAACCCACCTGAACAGGTAAAAAAACGCCCGATGAACACACCGGGCGTTTTCGCGTTTTACAGTGATGCATTTTATGCAGTAGGTAAATACTAATCAAAAGGAAAACGGTATGAAAGAACACTATCGTGTACTTCGATTCCTGAACTATCCGCGCTTTTGGTTATCAGGCCCGGCAACACTCATTGTGTCGCTGGTGGTGATGCTGGCCATGGTCGCGTGGTTTCCGCCCGGCGCGGGAAACGTTAACAACATCATTATGCCGCTGGTGATGTTTCCACTCATTTGGGCAGTGTTGTTTTTCTACACGTATCTCACCCGCCATATGCACCAGGCATGGTGGATACTGGGTGGCTTACTGATCCTGAACAGCGCCGTGCTGGCCTGGCAATTCTGGGGGTAACCATGAGTAATGTAACTGAATCGCAACCGCGTTCGAAGGCAAAGGCACTGCTGAATTTGCATTCCTGGTCGGGCATTGCACTGGGCATGCTGTTGTACGCGGTGATATTTACCGGCACGGTGGCTGTTGTATCCGACGAAGTAGGCGAATGGTCGAACAGCAATCAGCATCAACAATTGCTGGCTACACAAAATGTAGATGAGGTGCTGTCTCAGCTTGCTGCGCAAACGAACAGCGACTACCTGGAAGAAATTTCAGCCTACGAGGATCACCGGCAAAATCTGGTGTTCTTCTTTCATACGCACAGACAAAATCCCGACGGTGTAATGGATGAATACGGCGTGCAGTATAAGGTGAATGCCAACGGCAACATCGTACAACAGCAGGAAGGATTTGGCAGCGATATCTATGCCCAGGACGACAGTTATGCATTAAGCCGGTTTTTGGTATCTATTCATACCGAATTGCATTTACCTGCTCCCTGGGGCCTGATCTTAACCGGTATGCTTGGTTTAGCCATGCTCATCGCGGCAGTGTCAGGATTCATGATGCACCGCCATTTATTCACCGATTTATTTACCATCAGAAAGCAGCGCGATGGAAAATCACTCAAGCGAGACTCGCATACCGTTGCCGGTACCTGGAGTATTCCTTTTGCAATTTTGCTTGCCTTTACCGGCAGCTTTTTCAGCTTTGCCACGGCCTTTGGTTTGCCAGCCATGGCAATAGTGGCCTTTGGTGGTGATCAGGAAGCCATGATGCATACGCTGGTAGGGGAGCAACAACACAAGAGCAAGGCACCTCAGCCATCTGCCAGTGTTAATACCATGCTGAGCGATGCAGTTAGCCGCCAATCCGCAGTGCCCACGTTTATTGCCATTTCGCACTGGGGCACGGAATCGGCCAGTATGATGGCGTTTTTTATGCCATCCGACGGGGAAGTGGGATTTGCCCAACTGGTATATAACGCAACTAATGGCGACTTTGTTGAATTCAAACCTCAGGTGGGCACGGTGCCGTCGACAGGCAGCGTGATCATGTCGCTTATTTACCCTGTGCATTTTGGTACGTTTGCTGGCTTCATGTCGAAAATCATTTGGATAAGCCTGGGGGTGGCGTCTTGCTATGTTACCGTTACCGGCCTGCAGTTATATGCGTTCCGAAATGAAAAACAGGCGTCAGGCTGGCGTTGGTTCAGCAGGCTGTGCGTGTGGGGATTCTGTGGCTTACCTTTGTGTTCGCTGAGCAGTGCGCTCGCCTTTTTTGTCAGTGGTGCATTAGTGGCCAATCAGAGTGTGTGGACACCTCTGGCATTTGTGCTGGCTGCGGCAATGGTGTCTATTTTGGCCTTAACGGTAAAATCCATTGTGCGATTACAGAATTTGCTATTAGCATCAAACGGCCTGTTGTGCCTGTTGTTGCCGGTAATTCGTTACCTTACGTCTGAATTTGGCTGGTTACAGGCGATAGAGCAGGGCAATGTGTCGCTGATGTTTATCGATGCGGTTTTACTGCTTTGCAGTGGCTGGTGTTTCCATCGCATTTATGTGAGCAGCGAGGCGAAGCAAAGTAATACCAACGATGCTGATGCGATAGTTCATGACGAATCACTGAATGATACCGCGGGAGTAGCAAAATGAATCATCTTATTGCCACGTTGCCGTATATTCTGTTTAGCCTGGTGATTATTGGCGTGTTGGCTTATTCGGATCCACGTCGTCGCCAGCTGCACCAGAAAGTGAGTGGTAAAACCACGCGGGCAGGCTTGCCGCTGGCAGCACGTAAAGCGCTGGCGTGGAGTTTGGCGTTGCCGTTTATTCCTATGGCATTGACTGGCAATGTTGCCGGAATGCTGATGTATGCGGGGGCGTTAACTGTAATAGGTTGGCTGGTAACCGAGATCCCCGCGTCGGTAATTTAATTGGCGGGTTTTCTGACGCCGTTACCTATAATTGGCGGTAATGCGGTCATTGTATACCTCATTACCGCGCAACCGTTCTTCAATTAACAGCAATCATAGGCAGTTTGATTGTAGCTCTTGTCGCACTATGGCTGCTCCCGCACTCAAGGCGCTCAACTTCGCATTGGCAATATGTCTGGGCAACGGCGCCATACCGCAGTTTGTGCACGGATACAAATTCTCAGCATCTACAAACTGCAGCGCTTTGCGCAGGGTAGCCGCCACTTCATCCGGGGTTTCAATTGCGTGATTGGCTACATCTATTGCACCCACCATAACTTTTTTACCGCGAATCAATTCCAGCAACTCAATGGGTACATGAGAGTTATGACACTCCAGAGAAATAATATCGATGCTGGATTGCTGTAATTTAGGAAATACTGCTTCGTATTGTCGCCATTCTGTACCCAGCGTTTTCTTCCAGTCGGTATTGGCTTTAATGCCGTACCCGTAGCAAATATGTACCGCTGTTTGGCACGTTAAGCCTTCTACCGCTCGCTCCAGCGCAGCGATACCCCAATCGTTCACGTCATCGAAAAATACGTTAAACGCCGGTTCGTCAAACTGAATAATATCCACGCCTGCTGCTTCGAGCTCCTTGGCTTCTTCGTTAAGAATTTTGGCAAATTCCCAGGCCAGTTTTTCGCGGCTTTTATAATGGTTGTCGGACAATGTGTCTATCATGGTCATTGGGCCAGGTAACGCCCATTTTATGGGCTGGCTGGTTTGCTGACGCAGCAATCTGGCATCGTCTGCAAACACCGATTTTGAGCGCGATACCGGGCCAACTACGGTAGGCACGCTGGCTTCGTAACGGTTGCGAATGGTGACGGTTTTGCGATGTTCAAAATCCACGCCATTCAGGTGTTCAATAAAGGTCGTGACAAAGTGCTGGCGAGTTTGTTCGCCGTCACTCACGATATCAATACCGGCTTGTTGTTGTGCCTGCAAGGATAATCCCAGTGCGTCTTTTTTACCTTCTGTTAGGGCCTGATCAGATAACTTCCAGGGCGACCACAGTGTTTCAGGTTCGGCTAACCAGGATGGCTTAGGCAAGCTGCCGGCCGTTGAAGTAGGTAACAGTGTTTTCATGATACTTCTCGTTATTCTGTGTTAGGCGTGGCTTGCAGACCACTGTTCAAGAATGTGCTGGTACGGCTTAATAAAATGCTCCTCGGCAAATTTGCCCTGGGCAATAGCTAAGCGGCTGCGCTCTTCCCGGTCGTACACGATATGCGTAATGGAATGATCAGCGTTGTTCAGTGTTGGCTGATAGCATTTACCCGCTACGGCATTGGCGTTGTATATCTCAGGGCGGTAAATCTTCTGAAACGTTTCCATGGTGCTAATGGTGCTGATCAACTCCAGGTTGGTGTAGTGGTTAAGCAAATCACCAAAGAAATAAAACGCCAGCGGTGCCACGCTGTTGGGTGGCATGAAGTAACGCACTTTTAGCCCCATCTTTTTAAAGTATTGCTCGGTAAGCGACGACTCATTGGCCAGGTACTCAACACCCAAAACCGGGTGCTGGTTTTCGGTGCGGTAATACACCTTATTGTCTGACACGCTAAGACAGATCACCGGCAACTTTTTAAAGTGCGCTTTGTATGCCTGCGAACTCACGAAGTGTTGAAACAGTTTGCCATGCAGATCGCCAAAGTTACCCGGCACGCTAAACTGCGGCTGATTCTTATTGTGATTTTGCAATAACACGCTGAAATCGTAGTCGCGTACATAAGAAGAAAAGTTGTTGCCAACGATACCTTCTATCCGCTCCTGGGTTTGGTGATCCAGAATATTCGTTTTCAGGATCTCAATAGACGGAAAGGCGTGGCCGCTGCCCGCAACATCCATTTCTACCGAAATAATTTCAAGTTCAACGGCATAACGGTCGCCATTTGGGTTGTCCCAGTTTGCCAGCGCGTTAAAGCGGTTATTCACCATGCGCAATGCGTTGCGAAGATTGTCCTGTCGCTTGTCGCCGCGCGCCAGGTTCGCAAAATTGGTGGTGATACGGGTGTTGTCTGCTGGTTGATAGTGCTCATCAAAGCACACGCTTTTAATGGTAAACGTAAAATCTGTCTTCATGATGTTCTGCCCGTTTCTCTGGTGAGATATAACCTGTGATGTGTGCCTTGCCGCTAAACCCAGTGCAATTGTGCAGGCCGGTTGCAAGACCACGGTGTAAGTTATACGCGCAACCTATCATGAAAAAAAATGGTTTTATTTCATTGAATGATGAGTAATGTTCATGATTTGTAGAAATGGCAGAATATCTGTGCAATAAGGCAAACGGTGTATCAACGGCTGATATGTCGCTAAATAAGGTAAGTTTACTGTGTGGATTCGTAATGGTTTTGCTGTATTAGTTTGTTAAAAGTTTTAACAAACTAATGGCGTGTCACTTATTAACACGGAGGAGTCCATGTACTTGCCTTTTTGCAATCAATTTAAATTAGTCACGCCACTATGCTTACTAGCCGTTTTAGTCTCTCTGAGCGCCTGTAGTCAGCAACGAGCAAATACTGCAGCACCACCAGTTGTATTTGATAATCCGATAATAAAATACGACAGCCCTGACCCGACAAGAACACCTGGTGACCTCATTTATACCGCTGATCCGGCGGTTATGGTGAAAGACGGCACGGTTTACCTCTATTCAACTCATGATGAACAGACACCGGAAGGGCAAGATTACCGTATGTACGATTATCGCCTTTGGTCAAGCGATGATCTTGAGCATTGGAATAAAAGAGGAGCCGTTTTTACGTACTCAGACTTCGATTGGGCCAGAGGTGACACGAAAACAGGTAATGCCTATGCTCATCACGTGATTCACCGAAAGGATAATCATGGAAAATCACAATATTACTTTTACGCTACAGTGGAAGGTGGGCAAGTAGACGGGGAATTTGGCTTCGCAATAGGGGTCGCGGTATCTGACAGCCCAGAAGGACCTTTTACCGATCCCCGTGGAATGCCTCTCATCAGATTAGAAGATACGGCGCAATATAAAGAGCATTCATGGCGAAACATCGATCCTGCAGTCTTTGTGGATGATGATGGTCGTGCTTACTTATATTGGGGAAACAAACAATTGTGGTGGGTTGAATTAGACGCAGATCTCGTTCATCTCAAAGGGGAGCAGTATGAAAGTGATCAGCAGGGAACAATGCTGAGCCGCAACACAAAAAATGTCGAAATTCACGCCGTTGATACCCTACCTAACTTTGAAGAAGCACCTTATGTGTCCAAGCACAACGGACTGTATTATTTGGTTTATGCCGCGGGATTTCCAGAAAGCCTTGCCTATGCAACAAGTCGGTCGGTTACCGGTCCATGGGAGTACCAAGGCATCATAATGGAACCATTAGCGGGGACTACTACTATTCATCCTGCTATGTTCGACTTTAAAGGAAGTACCTATCTTGCCTATCACAATGCCGAATTACCCGGTGGAGGAAGTTATCGGCGTTCAGTTTGCATAGACAGAGTGTACTTTAATGACGATGGCACCATTAAACCTATAGTGCGTACTTCCAGATAGCTCACTTGAATTTAGTATCGTTTTACATGCATGTCCTGGCTTTCAAGTCTGAAACCGGATGTGCCATTAATTGAGAATGAAAAATTATCATGTTGAAATTCCATTTTTTAGCCTTAGCAAAAGGCCGGTTTTTACTTACTAACGTCTTTTTTCTGGTGGGCTTAACGTCATACGCTGTAGGTGCTCAGACAAATGATGAAATGACCATCATTGCAGAGCCCGCTCAGCCAAATGCAATCGAACTTGGAACGTCTGTGAGCAGTGTCCACTCAGTAGAGGAATCCTGGTACACCCAATACGGTAGTCGGTTTGTTCGAAACGTGACAGTGGCAACGTTGACACCTGTACTTCCTGATCCTGCGAATGCGACAGGTGCTGCGGTCATCGTTGCGCCTGGGGGCGGTTTTCGAAGCTTATCCATGGATAATGAAGGCTGGCAGGTGGCCACCGCGTTGGCCGAGCAAGGAATAGCCGCATTTGTTTTAAAATACCGGCTAAACGAAACGCCTAAAGAACTAAGCGATTTTCAGCACGCGATGACAAGCATGTTTTCGAATGCAGCACGCAAACGGCCAACGTTTAATCCTGACGAGATGAAACAAGCTATTGCACCGCAACTGGAAGATGCAAAAGCCGCTTTTGCGCTCATAAGAAAACGCGCGGATGAATGGCATGTGGATCCGGACAGGGTAGGCATGATTGGATTTTCAGCCGGTGCCATGCTGACACTGTCTACTACCTTGCTTGTTGATGAATCACAGCCGGCTTTCATAGCGAATATCTATGGTCCTTTGGGCGCGGTAAATACACCTGCCAATGCGCCGCCTTTATTTGTTGCTATTGCTGCGGATGATCCCATTTTTTCTGGCAATGACTTTGGATTAATTGAAAGTTGGAGCAAGGCCAAAAGACCAGTGGAATTCCACTTTTATGAACAAGGTGGTCACGGTTTCGGCATGTATCAAAAAGAAACAACCAGTACGGGTTGGTTTAATGCCTTCAGCCGCTGGCTGACTATGCACGGTATGATTGCAGAGTCACCCTTATAGCAACGAAAGACTAACAGACTGGCGAAGGGCTGAAGGCTATTAATTGTTTAACTGTTTGGCTTGCACTATATACCGAAGTGGTGGATTCACATTGAGATCATCGAAGGGATAGCAGGTAATCAGATACAGGGCTTCGTCTGTGGGATTAATTGACCAGTTGTTTGTGCGGGTATCAACGACAAAAATATCTGCAATGGTGTATTGAATCCAGATGCCAGACCGTATCTGGACCCTCAAAATATCTCCAATCGTTAAATTGGCAAGCGCTGCAAAATGCGTGTCTCTGTGACCATGAATAACAGCCGTGCCCGGCTCTCCGGGCAGGGCTGTACCGTCTGCATGGCCAGGGCCAAAAGCCAGGCTGGTACCATGGCTGCCGGATAAGACATAGAGTGATGTTGCTTGCCCGGGAAATACGAGCTTTGCTACTGGCCAGGTGTCGGCCCAGGCCCAGGGTCTGGTATGTTGCCCTGTGTGCAGGGTTTGCTGCCAGGCATCGGCAATCAGATACTGCGCCACACTGGCTTTTGCGTTTATCCAAAGCGTGTTCCCCCAACACATCAGCACAAACGCACAAAGCAACAAACTGAACAGCTTCGCTGAATGACGCTTGACCTGGATTGCCGGTTTCTGAAAACGGGTTAAACTAATCACGCTGAACGTACCCGATTGAAATGCAGAATAAACATGGCCAACACACCCCAAAGACCCAGCCAGAAGGTTAACGTTGCAGAGGTAGCGGTATTGGCAAATTGCATGCGCTGCTGCAATGCGCCATCGGGCATAACATTGGCAACGGGCTCACCAAATAGCGGCAACAACTGCGGCCTTACAGGCGTGTCTTCAATGGCTATCAATGCGGTAAAACGGGTAAGCAGGCTGTGGGGTAATGCCACGTCTAATATCGCATCGCGCACTGAGTCGTTGGTTAGCTGGCCACGTCTGCCCTGATCTTCAATATCAGCCACTTTGTGCCTGGCCCACAGCGCGCCAATCCCGGTTGTAGAAACGGCATTATTGGCCTGAATAGTGGTTTGCCAGGGCTGCTGCGCGGTATTGCCGCTAATATTGATGTGTTGCAGAGGTTGAGATAGTTTTGCGAAGGCCAACAGCGCTTCAGAATGAAATAAATCCGCAGACTGTGAAGGGTAGGGCTCTACTTCCTGTGGCCAGTTAATGTTGATATTGGTGGCCGCAACATGATTGAGCTTATTAAACAAGCGTGACATTTTGCTGTGCACATCGTCACGGTAGCCAATTAACTCATAACTGCCACGGCCTAATTGCGCCGCTTTTGTCATAAAAAACGCATTGGGCGCACTGCCTATGCCAACGGTGAATAATCGTGCGTTGTGGCCGGGTTCGGTTATTAAGTTAAACAGCATTTCTTCGTTGCCGATTGCGCCATCGGTAATAAATACGATTTGTTGCAAGCGTTCCGATTGCGCAAGCTGGCCGTAAGCTTCCTGCAAGGCTGGGTACATTTCGGTACCGCCATCCGCTTCAAGCGAGGCAATCCATTGTTTGGCAATGTGTTTGAGATCGGCACTGGCAAGCACGGTGCGATCATTAAAACGCTGCACCCGATCACTAAACGCAATAATGTTAAAGCGGTCGTTGGGGGAGAGTTGATCAACCGCCAGCGCCAGGCTGGATTTGGCCTGGATCATGGAATTCCCCTGCATGGAGCCAGACGTATCGATAACAAAAATGATGTCTTTGGACAGTGCCTGTTTTACCGGCGCATTAGGCGGGATCATCATTACCATGGCATAGGTGTCGCCATCGGTTTGTTGCTGGAATACTGCTGCACGAGGCTGCGATGAGGCTACCGGTGTCCACTGCAACACGACATCCCGATCCATTTCTACCAGGTCGTTAGTAAACTTAATTTGATATTGTTCAGGCTGCTTTATTACCTCTATGTTGTGATAAAGGCCTTCAATTGAGGCTAGTTCCATACCGGCTTGAAGGGAAAGGTTGAGCTGCAGGGGGTTCTGCAATCCGTAGACAGGTGCGGCGATCATGGCTGGCGTAATGTCGGGAGCATCAGGCACCAAATCCGTAGCGGTTGCCCAGCCAAAAGGGCTGGTATTTATGGTGCTACTGGTGTTGTTATGTGTTGCTTCTGCGGGCAGAGATATACCAGGTATGTAGCGTGGCGTGAGGGTAGTAGGCAGCCGCCATTCAAATACTCCGGCCTGGTACTTAACGGTATCGATAAAGGTTAATTTGATTTCTATTTCTTGACGCGGGCCAATATTGGCGACCTTTTGCGTAAACAGGTTATCGCGCTGTTGCAACGTGAGCGCGGCACGTTTGCCTTCTGAACGGGCCTTTTTATACAAGGTTTCTGCGCTTGCCCGCTCTTTTACTTCGCCAATAATGCGCCGCTCACCAACCTTCATCTCAAGTCGCTGCACAGCAGCCATTTCAGGTAGTGGAAACACATACACGCCTTCTACCCACTGATCCGAATTATTTTTAAATCGCTGAATATAGTCGGTGGTTACCACCAGACCACTAATAGATGCCGTTACCACTGTTTCGAGGTGCAATGAAGGCAACCGCTGTCCGCTTTCATCGGAAAAGGTTAGTTGGCCCGCATGTTCGCTGTCATTTGGCGCTGCCAGTACGTCAATACTGAACAAGGAAACCACCGCCGCAAGCGCAATGGCTAGCAGCCACCACAGCCAGGCTTTGGATTTGCGTTTGGGGTGCGGGTCGAAGATCAGGTGCTTGGGGATACGTTTTGGGTACATAATGACAACAAGTGAATGAACAATGATGTCATTGAATCAAACAAAAGTGTCACCATGAGGCGCTGAACATGGATTAGTAGCAACAAACTATGACGAATTATGGCAGGTTTGGGGCGCAAATCATTAAGCCAGTGCTATGCTATCAAGACGATTTGTACCAAGGGATTTTCCGCTCCAATAATGTTTCCAGTTTGGTTGCTTCGTCGTAGAACAAACTCGCTAGTTCCTGATGCAAGCTCGGCGATAATTTAGGGACGGCTTTGTTGTTTATTTCGCTCAAAGTCTGTGTAATTTTGGTCGTTATCCGCGGAGGAAGCCAGGATTCAAGTGTTTTGCGCGATGAATCAGGCCAGTTTAACCATCTGTCTAACATCCGGCTTCTGGGTTGGGTAGGGACTTTTCCACGTTTACTCATGTCAGGCGTAAATGTATCTGAGATGCCCAAATGACGGCAAATCCTGTGGTAGGTCTCAAGAGGGTGCTTTACCAAATCGTCGTACAGAATGACCAATAACTGGGATTTATCGAAGTGCTGATAATATCGTTCGAGCTGTTCAGTGTATCTGCCCAATCGCGTGTAATGCCAGTCCCATCCCCATCCCGCAGCTACACGGCTGTCCTCGCTTTCCAGCGCCTTTTGTAACGACAGTGGCTCAGTTTGAAATTGCACATTCATGCAGTAATGGGAGTAAAGTCTGGACACCGGCTCCCTCAGGACTGCAATTAACTTTGCATCCGGCGCATGCTGGGCAATGCGTTGTGCAGTTTTAGGGTAATACAAATAGCGCACGGATGCATCGGCGCGAATTTTTGCATCACCGGCATTCACAAAAGCCTGTTCATAATCTGCTTCAGTAACCAGCGAGCGACTGTACTGAATATGAAAATTCATTTTTGGCGACAACGGCCCTGGGTGCGATAAATCTTCGTTAACCAATGCAAAATAATTGGGTTCTTTGTAGGCGGAGAAATACACCTCCGGATGTTGATTCAAATAATCTGCAATCGAGGTTGTTCCGCATTTTGCAGCACCAATTAAAAAGAAATTGGGAACGTTTTGCATAAACAGCATTCAATCCTTGTTTTAGTAATCCGGCTACTCGGCGCGGTTGTTCGACAGAGTATAGCGTAAATCCAGGATACAAAAGCAGCGAATATACGGAAACTAATTTGCCGTTATGTAGGTCAGAAGGCCATGTATTAGCGAGAGCTACCCATCTGTAATTAGTCTTTTATACACTCAATGAAGGAGAAGAAATGTCGATGAGTCAGGAATATGCTGGGTTTTGGTTGAGAGTAGGCGCGGCGCTAATTGACTCAGTATTATTGTTAATTGTGATTTGGCCACTTATGGCCGCTATATACGGCTTGCAATACTGGACCAGCGGACACTATATACTGGGCTTTTGGGATCTGGTTGTAAATTATTTACTCCCCGCCATTGTGGTGATTATTTTTTGGATTTACCGTTCAGCTACACCCGGCAAAATGATGTTGAAATTAACGATTGTCGATGCAAAGACCGGAAATGCCCCTACCAAAGGGCAATATATTGGCCGATACCTGGCTTACTATGTGTCTGCCATTCCATTATTTATGGGTTTGATTTGGGTGGGATTGGACAAACGTAAACAAGGCTGGCATGACAAACTGGCTGGCACCGTTGTATTGAAAACAAACCAAACTGAAGCCGTTAAATTTGACGCTACAGTGTAATTCTCAGCATAACGAACGGAAAACATTCCGTTCGTTATGACTGAATAAATTTACCCACCAACAGGCGTGTAGGCATACTCCGCGAGACCAAGTGAAGCCAGCACATCATCAAGGTGATCCATGGCCTCTTTAGTTGGGCCCGGATAATCCCCTGCAATAGCCACATTCCCCATGTAGCCGATTTCCTTACTGCCGGGCACAGAACAAAAATACGCTGCCAAAATTAATGTGCGCAAGCGATTAAATGCCTGAGCAGGTGGATGGAATTCAACCGGCGCATCTTCGGTACCAAATGCAATGGTATTCAGGATGACCATTTGACGGGCATTATCCAGTGCTGAAAATGGCTCACTATGCAGTAAAATAGCTTCGTCATCCAGCCAGATTAACAACCGTAATATGGTATCGCGATCGCGCTGCTGCCCGCTGTAGGGGGCACTTATCCATTCATCCACTACGTGAGGCGCGCCTATTTCAAGCGCTCCCGGCTGCCCGTTTTCCGCTGGTACCAACACATTACTGATACGGGCAACGAGCTGTAATTGCGCCTCGCTGAGTGTTTTTGGCCAGGGCGACGTGGGAGGAATGATGAGATTGGGGTCTTTCCCATAACCTTTTAGTACGATGGGCTGTATGTCTGTAGTGGGCCAGTGACCTGCTTGTGGTGTGGCGTTTTGCAACGCTGCTGTGCCCGTTTCAGGTGTGCTGGTACAGGCTGCCAGGCCAGGCACGGCAGCGCCTGCCACCATTAACCCGAAAAGCTTCAAAGACTCACGGCGAGTCATTTGCGGGAGCCTGGATGCGAAGGGTGAGAGCGACATATTACAAGGCTCCTTTGTGAAGTTGGTTGGCCAGCCAGTTTGCGTTGCGCATTGCCAGCGTTAATATGGTGAGGGTGCAGTTTTTATGAGGATTGGAGGCGAATACACCACCGTCCATGACAAACAAATTCGGACAATCCCAGGTTTGCCCCCATTGATTAGTTACCGAATCCTCTTTCGACTCACCCATGCGAGTTGTGCCCACTTCATGAATTATTTGCCCCCCTTTGGCAATAGCTTGCTCGGGTGAGGGCAAATCACCTACCGTCGCCCCCATGGTTTGCAAAAGGTCTTTAGCGGTTTTAAGGCCATGTGCAACCTGATTTAATTCGTGCTCAGACCATTTCCAATGGAATCGCGCAACCGGAATACCCCATTTGTCGGTGACATCCGGGTCGATGTCCATGTAACAGTCGGGGTTCGGTAACATCTCGCCGCGCAGTGCAAAATACACAAACGCACCATAATTGGCTTTGGCTTCGTCTTTCAGGGCTTTTCCGTAGCCTTTAAAGTCGCCGGATACCCAGGCTCCCGGTTCTCGAAATCCGCTGCCTATTTCAAAGTGATAACCCCGCGGGAAATTCAGTTCGCCGTTTTCCTGTGCTTTGTGGCCCCACCAGGGAATAAACAAATGATTGGCGGTATGTCCGTCTTCATTATAGCGAGGGCGATTGCGCAGGGCGGGGATGGTTGCACCGAGTCCTGCACCGGTAGAATCCATCAGATTCTTACCCAGTTGCCCGCTTGAATTTGCCAGTCCCTGGGGATGGGAGTCAGACGCAGAATTGAGCATGATACGCGCACTTTCACAGGCACTGGCGGCTAAAATAACCACCCGGGCAGGGAGTGTTAACTGCTCACTACTGGTTTTATCAATATAGGTTACCCCGGTAACCTGTCCGTTAGCATCGGTAGTAACCTGCTTCACCATGGCATTGGTGATCACGGTTAAATTGCCGGTTTTATGTGCCATGGGTAGTAATGAGGTGGTTGTTTGAAATGCCGCTCCAATGGAGCAGCCATGCCCACATGGCGTGGCATAGAAGCAGGCTGCGCGATCGTCTTTGGGGCGCGTTAATACGGCTCGGTGCATGGGTACCGCTTTGAGCCCCAGCTTATTGGCTGCTGCCGCTACCAGTAATTCCGGTACGCGTGGCGCTGGTGGTGGTTGCAACACGTCTGGTGCGGAATCTGGCATGTCGTCGAGGCCCGTGTTGGTGCCACACACGCCTACCAGCGCTTCTGTTTTATCGTACCAGGGCGCAATGTCACTGTATTCGAAAGGCCAGTCTGCGCCCAGACCATCTCGTGACTTACCTTTAAAATCGTGCTCACTGAACCTTAAAGAATAGCGACCCCAGTGGTTGGTGCGACCGCCAAGCATGCGAGCCCGCCACCATAAAAATTCGGAGTCTTCGTCGGTAGTGTAGGGTTCATCAGGTACCGTCCATCCACCGTCAACTGTGGCATCATAGTAGCCAAAATCTTTGTCGGTATTGCCAGACGCCATGAGTGGCGCATCGGCATTGCGTTTGAACATGGGGGTTTCAGTTTTGGGATCATAGTGGCGACCGGCTTCCAGCAGCAGTACCTTGATGCCTGCTTTGGTCAGTTCGTAGGCTGCCATGGCGCCGCCAGCACCAGAACCAACAATGAGTACGTCGTAATCCGCCTTGCTCATTAATGCAGCTCCCTGATTTTGATATTCTTAAACCACACTTTGTCACCATGATCCTGCAAGCCAATATGCCCCTGGGGTTGTTCTGCAAAACCCTGCCAGTTGGCAAATTTACTGGCAGCAACCAGCTTGTCCCAGGTGGAAGAGTGCATCACAATGTGAACGGTCATTACGCCATTTTGCCAAACCTGTAGCACATCATTGTTCAGCGAAATGGTTACAGTGTTCCATTCTCCGGCAGGTTTATATGCGGTTTCCGGCGCGGCTACCATGTCGTAAAGCGAACCAGAACGGTGGGTGTCCAGTTTACTGTCGGCGTGTTTTTCATTGTCGATGATCTGAATTTCCGGCGCGTGGGAGAACACGTATTTTCCGGTTTCATCGGCAAGGAAAAATATACCGCTGTTACCTGCTTCGGATATCTTCCAGTCCAGTTTTAGCTCAAAGTTGTTGTACTGCTGGCGGGTAACTATGTCGCCAGCACCGCCCTCTGTGAGCGTGATGGCGTTATCCTGAATTTGCCATTTGGGGCTGATATCCTGTTGCTGGTAATTACGCCAATGCGATAGGGACTTACCGTCGAACAGCAATTGCCATCCCTGTTGTTGTTCCTGCTCAGAAAGTTGGTTGTCGCTGGCATGAGTATTAATGGCGGTACCCATAAATATCATGGATAAAGCAAAAGCTGGAAGCGCTTTCATTTTTTAGGCTCTCTTGTCTTGGTGCATTCTTGTTATGCATGCAGACTAACACAGCAGATGATGCTCACAACTGTTATTAGCTTGTTAATAAAGAAGATACGACCAGTTTAAGAGGGATTGGGGTGAACCGCAGATCCAATGGAATTGGGTTATTGGGTAGTGCAAGTAGGTAAGGGAAAGACACCGTATATGAAAAATACGGTGTCTCAGGGCCTGTTGTTGCTAGATATTCAGCATGCTTTCAATATCGGCTTTCAATGCTTCGGGTTTGTCTTTAGGGGCATAACGCTTTATGGTTTTGCGATCGCGGCTCACCAGAAACTTGGTGAAATTCCACTTAATACCCTGAGTGCCTAACACGCCCGGCGCCGCTTTTTTGAGGTACTGGTATAGCGGCGTTGTGTTATCGCCATTTACCTCAATTTTTGCCATTACCGGAAACGTTACATTAAACGTTAGCGAACAAAATTCCTGAATGGCTGTGTTGTCGCCTGGCTCCTGTTTGCCAAACTGATTGCACGGGAAAGCTATAATCTCCAGTCCCATGCCCTGGTATTCCTTATATAGCGCTTCCAAACCATCATATTGGGGCGTAAAACCACACTTGCTGGCGGTATTTACAATTAACAGCACTTTGTCGTTGTAATCTGAAAGTGGTACAGACTGGCCTTTGCTGTTGGTTACGCTAATTGTATTGAAATCCATTATGTAAAACCCGTGAGTTAACCATTACTGGTGAGAATTTTGCCATAGAATACGGGATTTTAGTCTGTCTGGGATCGTTAAATTTACATCGCGCTCTAAAATAATATTGCCGGTAAGCATTACGTGTTCATCCAAATGCAGGCTGGGGGTGTCGCTGGTGTTACCTTTATTGGGCCGTTTGAAGGTAATGTCACCGTCTATCTGGCAGTGACCTGTAAAGCGGATATCACCATTTACCGTTTCAACGTTGCCACCTATTGTGATGTCGGAAGCATCCATATCGCCGTTTACCGTTATTAAACTGCCACCAATGTTGGCGTGGCGGCTTAATTCGATATCGCCGTTAACTGTAGTGATGTCATGACTAACGGAGAGATGGTCATTACTCTCTACGTCACCGTTTACTACGTCGATGGACGCAACGTTGCCGTGTTCACCAATACTTACGCCACCATTTACCGTGCTGATGCTGCCAGCGTTAACGTGATCACCCAGTTCTATTCCGCCATTCACGGTAGATAAATCCGATACAGTGCGATGATCATCAATATCGATACCGCCAAATACCTTGCTAACACTGCCGGTATAGTCGTCACTGTGGTGATTACCGCCAACATGAATAACACAGCCAGACAAGGCCAGAGTCAAAGTTACGCCCAGTACCAGGGTTCGGAAAAGAGGAAGTTTAGTGGGTTGCATAATGTGTTCGCCTGCTAATAAAACTTTTTACACTTTACCATTGGCGCAGTGCAAAGCAGACCGCAAATTCTTTACAAGGTGTGTCGACAGACACATTTTTAAACAGTGTATTAAGGTGAACGAGAAACACCGGGGCAGATACCCCGGAGACATGGTTGGTAAAAATCAGAAGTAGTGGTAACTAACCCGAATGCCAACTGTTCGAGGAGGTTCGTAAACAGTAGATATTACGTTGTCTACCAAACCGAGCGTTTGAGTAATAGACTCTACACCTTCGTTGGTAAGATTGCGGGCGTAGGCCATAACCTGCCAATCGCCATCCCTTGTTTCAAACTGCAGCGACGTATCTATGGTAGTTACCGCATCAGCGCGTTGTACCGGTAGATAATCAAACCCTATCCAGCGTTCATTACGATAGCGAGGCAAAATAGTCGAGGGCTACATAGGAGTATGGGCCGGCAGATGGTTCAGATACCTCCTGTGGCGCTGGATTAAAATGATAGGCGGAAATATTGTTTGGGTTATCACTCAGAATCGCGAATGGGAATCCATAGGTCCTAAATAGGTTAGCACATTACCAGCGCCCAGTGTAATTGAATAATCTACACTAAGACGTACCGATAAAGCGGCACTTATGTTGTCTAAAAATTGAGCCAGTATGGCCGCATCATCTGTAGAGGCTATAGAACGTTAACTATCTTGACCGGTCCGATCAAGTTAATTGTCGCTCTATAGTAGAAGTCATGCCGTCGTTATTCTACTCAAGGAATAACGTTTGCACTCGAATGCTTTGCTGATTTGGTATTAACTCGGGCTAATTTTCCCATTCATAAAAAAAGCGACTGGTAGCCGCTTTTCTCAATTCGACCTGGGTGTCGCTATTCTTGATCCAGCGGCGTGTTAAAGTCTTCTGACAACTCAAAATCGCCAGTAACTGTGCTTACTTTTTCATCCACAAATGTAATGACCATTTGCTTCTCGAAGTCTTCACCACGTTTTTTCATACCACGCTTCATTTCGTAGTAGTAATACCAGGTATCTGTATCAAAGGCATCTTTAAGAATAGGGCGGCCTAACACAAATTCAACCTGCTCTTTGGTCATGCCAATTCGCAATTTTTTTACGTCTTTTTCGTCAAGGAAGTTTCCTTGTGGAATATCAATTCGATAAATCCAGTTAGAACAGGCACTGGTAAATACAGTGAGCAAAAGCACAACAATCAGGTGAGACAGCTTCATTAACAGAAAAATCCAATTAAAACAGTTTGTAATCGTTATAGTGGGCCTGCATACCCTAAATTTGTTCTAAAAACGGTATGCCAGACATACTGGACGATGAGCATGCTAATCGCTCCGTGCCAGTACGTCAACTTCGACCCACAAAACATCAATTAGTTCGGTTGGACATTCTCTAAAAGTTCACGTGCGTTTGCCAGTGCATTCGGAGTGATCTTGTCTCCCGCCAATAACCTTGCCAATTCATCAATCCGTGCCTGTGCGGTTAACGCCAGAATATGGGTTTGGGTTTCATTGCCGTCTGTTGTTTTGGTAACAAACAGCTGATTGTGCGCTTGCGCTGCTACCTGGGGTAAATGGGTAACACACATTACCTGATTTTCTTTACCCAAGCGGCGTAGCAATTGCCCAACTATTGAGGCGGTTGGACCACTGATACCAGTATCAACCTCATCAAAAATCAGCGTTGGTGTTAAATCGCTGTCACGGCTAATAACTTGTAAAGCCAATCCAATTCGCGATAACTCACCACCTGAAACGACTTTGTCGAGTCGATCAGCTGGTTGACCCGGGTTGGTCGATACCAACATGGTAATGTCATCTAATCCAATAGCGGCAGGCTTATTGGTTACGTTGTAATTTACTTCAATGGTAAATACGGCATGAGGCATATTCAGTGTACGAATTTGCGTTTGTACTTGTTCAGCGAGTGCAGTTGCCGCTTTTACCCTGCTGTCTGATAATGCTTTACTGGCGTCCATATAGTGTTGATGCGCTGCGGCAAGCTCTGCACTGATTTCATCAAGACGTTCACTATCGGCGTTTAAATTCGCTAACTCTTCACTTAATGCCTGGTGATGTGCATACAGATCTTCGGCCATCACAAAATGTTTTCTGGCCAGTTCCAATGCCTGGCTGTAACGCTTTTCTACCTGTTGCAAACGCAGTGGATCAATTTCCAGATGATCGCAGTAACTGCGTAATTCATGCGCAGCCTCTTCAACTTGAATGGCGGCATCGTTTAGCAAAGCTACAATCGGGGTGAGCGTAGGATCGTGCTCTTCTAATTCGCCCAGTTTATCCATACTGGTTCGAATTGCTTGCAGCGCGTTAAATTCGTCTGATTCGTACAGTGTGTAAAAACTCATTTGCGCTTGCTCGAGCAGTGTCTGACCGTTACTCAGGCGTTTGTGCTCAGCTTCTAACTCGGCAAATTCGCCATCTTCTATCGCAAAATCATTCAATTCCGATACCTGATAACTGAGTAATTGCTCGCGATCGGCGCGTTGTTGCGCCGCTTCCTGAAGTTTTGTTAGCTCTTTGGCCAGAGATTGCCATTTTTGATAGGCGGCTCTGGTTTGTTCCAACGCTTTTGTGTGTCCGGCAAAATCATCCACCAGTTTGCGTTGTACATCGTCTTTCAGCAGTTGTAGGTGCGTATTTTGACCGTGAATAGCAATAAGATGCTGCCCCAACTGTTTTAATTGTTGCAGGGCTACGGGTACACCATTTATAAAAGCTTTGGAACGGCCTTCCTTTGAAATCAAACGGCGAATAAAACACGTGTTGGCGTCATCATCGAGCACTACATCGTTTTCGTCCAGCCATTCTCTGGCCTTCGGGCTATCCAGCAACGAAAAATAGGCAATAATTTCGGCTTTATCGGCGCCTTTTCTCACCGCTGAGGCATCTGCGCGTTCGCCCATGCACAGGCTGAGCGCATCAATAGCAATGGATTTACCCGCACCGGTTTCACCAGTTACCGCAGTCATTCCCGATTCAAATGCAATATTGACTTCTTTTACGACCGCAAAATTTTTAACCGAAAGATGAGATAACATAACTAACTCGATATTTATACAGTATGTGTAAATATATACAGTATTTTGATGATGTAAAGAGGGGGGACGCAATTATTTCACATCACCCACCACAACCCCAGCGCTATGCAGCAAGGTAATACTAAAAAGTATTTTCTATTCAATAAAATACCTGCTTTTGTCGCGGTAAAAATGGCAGCAAGTACATACCAATGTGCTAAGTGAAATGTAGCAAACCACGCAACTGTTGCTAACAAGGGTATACAGTAAAGTGTACTGTATGCCACAGCCATCGCTGTTTGTTGGGGAATACTTACTGGCAACGTGTTTAGGTAGTGTTGGTACTGTGCTTTAACGCCCAGAGTATCGATTAGCTTACTTGCCAGCAAAATACCCACAATAAAACTAAACAGATAACCTGCCGCATTGGATGCTTCAGGCGCAACAGATTGCATAAATACCTGGGCGCAAATCAACAGGATCAATAGCGAAATCAACCTAAGCATGCCTTTGTTGGGAGAGGCGATATCCGCTGTGATAAATAAACGTAACATGCCCGCTGGTAGCCAGCGAACGCGCAGTTTTACGGGGGGAAGTATTTGCTCAGTAATCAGAAGCACTGTCCAACTGCCTACTAACACTGGTGTTGAAAATACACTCATAGCGGGCATTAGCATTAGCGGTGCCAGAATGAGGCTAAACAGCGGGTAGCGCCTGTATAACGCCAACACAATCACCAGTGCGGCCAGTAAACTCACCGCTGCGATAGGGAATAATTGGTGCAGGGATTCCGTAAAAGGCTGAGAGAGTAATTGTTCAGTATTACCCAGTGCCATAATTAGAAAAAGCAGAACAGGGCCCGCTATAAAAATATGCGCAGCATAAAGCGTAACCAGCAACGTTATGATAAAGCGTTGTGGGGCAGAAACGGGCAGGCTGGCATTGTAATATTTGTTCGGCGTAGCCAGAATGCCGTCTTTTTGCAGAACAATCCAGCTATGGGTGAGCAGCAGAAATCCCCATAACGTGAGACCAAATTGATTGGTTGGGGTGTCGGCATCTGCCAGTATGCCCAATGCCAATAACGGGAGTAAAAACAAAGCGGGCAGGGCCATTGGGAACAGGTACACCAAGCCAGCGGCAGCTTGCTTAATACTGTTTAACCAGGCTTCCAGGTGTTGTTGATAAATAGCGAGCCGGAATGTCCAGTAGAGCATTAGCTGATACTGCGGATCTGTTGCATGGGGATTTCCCGCTCGAATGGCACCGTGAGTAGCGCGGTGTCATGACTGGCAATAATAAGCTGACCGGTAAACGCGTTCAGAATGGTATTCATTGCGTTTCTGGCGTCATTGTCGAGTCCATTGGTGGGCTCATCGAGTAACAGTAATTCAGGCTTATGAAGCAGGGCAGTGAGTAAGCTTAGCTTTTTGTAATTCCCCAGTGATAAATCAGCTACTTTTGTTTGCAGGAAGGGGGTTAGGCCAAGCGCATGCGCCATATTCAAATCCAGCTTGCATTTGTGCATATGGCAGTGAAAAGTTAGTAATTCCTGGGCGCTAAAAAAGGTAGGCAACGTTATTTTATTTGCGCTGATACCTATTCGTGACTTGGTTTCAATTGAATTCACCGATAGCTGGTTAAACTGTATCACACCTGAATCTGGCTGCATTAATCCTGCGGCAAGTAGCAATAATGTAGTTTTACCGCTGCCATTTTCGCCGGTGATCACCACACGTTTCTCAGGTATTGCTATAGTTAATTGGCTAAATAAAGCCACGTGCGAAAAACACAAGGATACATTGTTGACACTAAGCAATGGCGGTACTCACAATTTTCGGTTGTGTTGAATGTATATAGAATCACAGCAAACCCGACCATTCCTCAAGCAAAAATTCATTTCAAAGTATGTCGCAGAGCGAATGATGGCTTAATTAATACAGCTTGCTACCCCAGCCCAGCTTCTTACGCAATACGTTGAAATAGTTGTAATCTTTAGGGTGAACCATCGACAATCTGTGGTTGCCCTTGCGCACCCTGATTTCGTCACCGGGTAGCACGGGCAGAACAATGTGGCTATCGCAACTTACCTGCAAGCTGTCGGAGTTAACTTTGGATACCCGCATGGAAACGGTGCTGTTAGCATCTACTACAATTGGCCTGCTGCTCAATGTATGGGGAAACATGGGGACCAGGGTGAGGGCATCTAAATGCGGCATCAGAATTGGGCCGCCACCCGACAAAGAATAAGCAGTTGAACCCGTAGGGGTTGCTACAATTAACCCATCTGAGCGCTGACTGAAGACAAAGTGGTCGTCTATGAACACTTCAAATTCCATCATATGGGCTACTTTACCATGGTGGAGCACCACTTCGTTAACGGCTGAATTGTTACTTTTCAACAGTTCGTGACGATACACTTCCACTTCCAGTAAAAAGCGTTGCTCTACAATGGTTTCACCGTTGTAGATAAGATCCATCTGCTGAACCACTTCGTCGGGGTGAATGTCGGTAAGAAACCCCAGGTTCCCCCGGTTAACACCAACCACATGAATATTAAATCGGGACAGGACCCTGGCGGCTCCCAGCATATTACCATCGCCGCCTACTACTACAGCCAGATCGGCTTGTTTGCCGATGGTTACCAAATCGCAAACAGTAAAATCGTCGCAATCCATTTCTGCGGCAACGGTTTCTTCAACCAGAATTTTGCATTGTTTAGCGCGTAAATAGTCGGCCAGTGCATTTAAACTTGCGTGGGCTCCTTTATGAGCCGCTTTGCCGATAAGTCCAACCGTTTTATAAGGCATATGTGTGTAATCCCCATTTACTGAGGCGACATTAACATATCCGGTGAAGCAAAATAAAGCCGGTGGCAGCGCTATCTGCTATCCACCGGCAAAAATAGTGTTGAAAAGATTAACGGGCAGTCCAGCCGCCATCAAGGATGAGTGTTTGGCCGGTAATGTTACGCGCGGCATTGCTGATCAGAAAATCAGCAGTTTCCCCCAGCTCTTCCAGGCTGATAAAGGCTTTCTTGGGCATAGGCTCCAACATGATTTTATTCACCACATCTTCTTCCGTAATGCCATTTTCTTTTGCCTGGGCGGCAATTTGTTTTTCAACCAATGGCGTTTTTACATAGGCCGGACAAATGGTGTTAATGGTAACGTTGCAATCGCCTGTTTCCAGAGCGATAGTTTTCGCAAATCCCAGCAAACCGTGTTTGGCTGCTACGTAAGCCGACTTGAATGGGGATGCCACTACAGAGTGAATTGAGCCGATATTAATGATACGGCCAAAGTTGTTACTGCGCATACGTGGTAGAAATGCCTGTGTGAGCAGGGCAGGCGCAACCAACATTATATTAATCAGGAGCTGCCACTTTTCAGGTGGAAAATCCTCAATTTTAGACACATGTTGAATACCCGCATTATTTACCAGAATATCCACCGGCGTAGCTTTAAGTTTTTCGGGTAACGCTGCGATACCCGCCGCATTAGTAACGTCAATTTCCACCGGTTGTGCACTGCCACCGGCTGCAATGAGTTTCTCAGCAGCAGCCGTCGCTGCTTCAAGGTTAATGTCAGCTATCAGAATATGATGACCTTTGGCCGCCAAGAGCTCGGCGATGCCGAAGCCGATGCCGCTGGCACCACCGGTAATAAAAACATTATACGAAGACATGAAACATCCTTAGTGTGTGGCAAGATGAGAAATTAAGGCGTCCACTGCTTTGAGCTGCGGCCCGTTTTTGGTGGCATACTGATCACCTGTGTAACCCCACCAGTCCCAGCACCCTTGGGGGTTCATGGGCATCAGCAGTGATTTTTTCGTTTGTGGATACAATACTACAATCTGGTTGTCGTCAGCCCATTGGTTTAAGCCAGTTTGCTCAACATAGGCCATTTTTACTGCATCGGCATATTGGTTACAGCCATGGAAGCTCACGTGAATGCGACAGGCTTCACCGGCGGCACAATCAGCTGGAATATATGCATAAGCGGTGTCGCCCAAGGTGCTGGCATTGTCTCCAGCAATGGCCTGTTGATCCAGAGAGACTACCGAGCCTGTTAATTCGTCGTCTGGTGCGTTTAATTCGCCAAGCAGGGCATTGAGCAATTCGCCGGCTGCATCGTATTCACATTGGCCAATGTAGGGTGAAGCAGAATCAGTGCAGCTTCCGCCTTGCTCCAGCGTTGGGAATACGTGGGCAAATGGCTGATCATTCACATAGGTTAATTGCGTGCCAGGCACCCACTGTTGATACTGGGCGTAAAGTGCATTATTTACAGCACTGTTAACACGTGTATCGGCGGTGCCATGTAGCATCCATACCTGACTGTTTTTTAACCCTTCCAACGGGGCAATAGCTCCCGAATCGGCCCATTGCTGAGCCTGCGCACTCAGCGCTTTAACATCAATCGGCGCATCCACTTTGTTAACGCACTGTCCCAGCGCAATACCAATGTCGTTTTGTGCACAGTAATAGGGGCCAGAGGCGATCATTGCTGCGCCAACTACTTTATCACTGTTGGCAATGTGGTACTGCGTGGCCATGTATCCACCAGACGAAAGTCCGGATACGGTAATGTGCTGCGTGTCCAGATTGAGCGCGGGCAATTTGTCTTTTGCCAGCACTGAATAGGCAGACGTAGAGAGTACCGCACCAATAAGACCATAAGTTAATTTTTGCATGTCAGTGTCCTAATACTGTAGAAACGCTTGAATAGTGTCGGCTTGTTCAGCAATACGCATTACGCCTTCAAGGTGTCCTAGCTGGCCAGACAATTCTGTATAGCGACTGTCTTTGCCATTTTCCAATAAATGTTTGTGGGCTTTTTCTGCCATGTACGGCATAAGCAGTAAATCGGTACTGGCAGGTAAAAACAGGCTTTTGGCTTCCACTGCTGCCAGGCTTTGCTTCAGGTTGTCGCCGTGGCCAGCCATGAACAGCTGACAGGCTCTCACCAGATACAATAGATGGTTAGCATCCATCTTAGCTGCCCGGTTACGCGCGCGCTCATCGAGCCATTTTACAATGGAGTGCTGTTGGGTAATGCTGTTGAGTGGGCCGGTCTCCAGCGGATGATAGTGTAACGCTGTACCCTGTTGATTGAAAAATACTGGCGTTAAAGCCTGCTGCGTGATCAGCATTAACGAAGCGGTCAGCCCGTCGGTAGGAGGCGTACCATTGTAATAGTTGCCCTCTGCCCAGTTTTTATCGAGACGAATAGGGATGGCCCATTGCTCAAGTGCCGCGGTAGTCCAAGCGTCGCTATCGCCGGTACCAATTACCGAAATCATTCGCGGTACCCATTCAGGGTAGCTGGCTGCCCATTCAATGGCTTGCATAGACCCCATTGATGGCCCAATTACAGCGTGCAATTGCTTTATGCCCAGGCTTTCCAACACGGCCTTTTGTACATTCACAAAATCTTTGATGGTAACTACCGGAAAGTTTAACCCATAAGGTTTGCCGGTATCCGGATCGATGGTTGCTGGCCCGGTGGTGATCACATTCTCGTCGTATACATTAAGGTTAACCAGGCTATCTACACTTATTACGAAATAGCGATTGGTATCAATAGCCTTACCTGGGCCGATAATGGCGTCCCAATAACCCACAGCGGCATCATCCGGGTGGTATTTACCGGCAGCGTGGGAGGTAGCAGAAAAATAATGCGTGACTAATACGGTGTTGTCTTTGGCGGCGTTGAGTTTGCCGTAACTTTCCCAGCCGATTTGTAACTGTTTTATTGTGCGCCCGCCCACGGTTTTATAAGTGGGTAAGGTGAACCGCTGTTTAGTGGTTAACAGTGGCTCAGAAGCAGAGGGCGCGGCAATGCTGCACGCGCTTAGCAACAAGGCAAAACAAAGTGCAAGAGTCCTTGCCATGTATTACTCCTAAAAAATACTGAATAACGCAATGGCCATTGCCAAACCTAACAGCGGCACCACAAC
Organism: Aestuariibacter sp. GS-14; assembly: GCF_006494365.1. GTDB lineage: Bacteria > Pseudomonadota > Gammaproteobacteria > Enterobacterales > Alteromonadaceae > Alteromonas > Alteromonas mangrovi. The sequence continues at coordinate 42,536 of NZ_VHIP01000012.1, read as the reverse complement.
AGTCAGCGCGGCAACCGAGCCGTAAGCCGCTTTGTGGGTTTCATGGCAGATTGCGCGAATCGTGGTTACAACGTAACCATTATGCGGTAAAGAGTCCAGTGCACCTGATGAAATCGACACAATTCTGTGTAATTGCTCAGGCTCTACGCCCTTATCAATGTAATGTTGTCCGATCAACGGCAGCACAATAGCCTGTCCACCCGACGCAGAGCCGGTTAATCCCGCTATCACACTCACGGCTATCGCAGCACCAATGAGCTCATTGCCTGGAATATTGGTCATCACTTCAACGGTAGACTGGAATGCCGAGGTTGATTTTGCAATGGCACCAAAACCCACTACGGCAGCGGTATTGCCTATAGCAACTAACGCGCCGGTTGTACCTGTGTTAATGGCTTTGGATAAATCGTGGAAGTACTGAAAATTAATTACCATGAGCGTAAGCACACCGCCGCCAAGCGCCACAATCAACGCCAGTTGAGCCAGTGAATCGTGCAGCATAAAGCTTAATACCAGTACAACGATTAACGGAATTACACCGGTAAGCGGATGGGGCAGATCGCGCATGGGTACTTTAGGGTCGGCTTCACGGGCTTCAAATACTTCGCCTTTTGCTATGGCTTTGCCAATCATACGCTTTAGCCACCAGTAGCCGAAGGTTGCCATGAAAATAGCGACTACTAAGCTGACTTCCCAGGCTGCAAAGGGGGACGTGCCAAGGTATTTTATTGGGATCCAGTTTTGGATTTCCGGTGAACCTGCCGAGGTCATCGTAAAGGTTACCGAGCCAAACGCCATGGTGGCCGGGATAAACCGGCGGGGCAGGTTAGCGTCTTTAAACAGGCTGACGGCCATGGGGTACACAGAAAAGGCAACAACAAACAGACTTACACCGCCATAGGTAAGAATGGCGCAGGCCAGCACCACGGCAAGAACCGCGTGTTTAAATCCCAGTTTGCCTACTATCCACCGTGCAACGGCATCAGCAGCACCGGTATCTTCCATGAATTTGCCAAAAATGGCCCCAAGCAGGAACATGAAAAACCAGGCTGCAATAAAGTTGGCAAACCCGCTCATGTACGTGGCCACAAAATTCGCGTCGCCGGTAAATACCGGTAATCCGCTGGTCAGTGCAACAATCAGGGCGCAAAGCGGTGCTGCAATAAACAGGTTCATCCCGCGAATTGTCAGCACTATCAATAACCCAAGTCCACCAACGAGTCCTAGTAAACTCAACATAATGTTACTTTCCTTTAATTAGATTCTGTGACCGCAGATCTTCAGAAAGTAGGCAAAGTTTGGCCTGATAATCCCATTCTGCCCATAGTACGATGGTACTAGTTACGAAAATGTTAAAAGTCTCTACAGTAATTAACGACCGCACCCTTCAGACAACATGAACACTGAATTAAACAATAAAAGGGACACCTTATGAAACACACTTCTGTACACACAAATGGTTTCACCCGCACGCTCTGTGCAACGGCCGTTACACTGGCATGCCTTGGCAGCACTGGCGCGCTGGCACAAGACAGTAATGTTGACGAAAGCAAGGGCAAGCTGGAAAAAATTGAAGTTACTGCTCGTAAAACGGTAGAAAGTTTACAGGAAGTGCCGGTAGCGATTACCTCTATCGGCGCAGTTGAACTGGAATCTAAAGGCATTAGCGTTTTAACCGAAGTACAACAATTTTCACCGAATACCACATTGCAAACCAGCCGTGGTACAAACTCTACACTGACTGCGTTTATTCGCGGTTTGGGTCAACAGGATCCACTTTGGGGTTACGAGCCCGGCGTAGGGATTTATGTGGATGATGTGTACATTGCCCGTCCTCAGGGTGCAGTACTGGATTTGCTGGACGTACAGCGCATAGAAATTCTGCGCGGGCCGCAGGGCACCCTGTACGGTAAAAATACCATAGGTGGGGCGGTTAAATACGTAACCAAAGACATGACCGGTGATCCCACCCTGAATATCGAAGGCACAATTGGTAACTACGCGCGTAAAGACGTAAAACTCACTGGACAGTATCCGTTGGTTGACGACAAAGTATACCTGGGATTTGGCTACGCCAATCTGACCCGCGATGGTTATGGGGAATACCTGGAAAGCGCGCTGGAAGGTCAGGATAAAGAAAACTACAACAAAGACCTGTGGGCAGCGCGTTTAACATTAGAAGCACACATTACCGACGAGCTGTTTTTCCGTTTAGGCTGGGATAAAACCGAGGATACCTCAAACGCTAAAGGCGGGTATCGCTTACTACCCAGTTTATTGACTGATGCGCCAGTACCGAAATCGAAATTCGATTCATACACCAGTTTGCCTACCTGGAACAAAGTAGAGCTGGAAGGCTATAACTGGTTATTGCGCTATGATTTAAGCGACAACGTAGAACTGAAATACGTGGGGTCACACCGCGAAAGCTATTCACCCACCAACATCGATTTTGACAACACGCCGCTGGACATCTTTGACGTACCGGCCGAGTATGACGACAGCAATGATACCCATGAAATTCAGGCAAACCTGAAAGGTGATAATTACTCTATCGTAAGCGGTGTTTACCTTTACGACGGTGAGTCCTGTGGTAATTTCGACGCTATCCTGGGTTTCCTTGGCCGTGCCGCGTTTGGTGTACCAGGTTTAACCCGCGAAGTATCTGGCTGTAACAACAGTGAAAGCTGGGCGGTATATGGCCAGTTAAATTACGACATTACTAACGACCTGTCTGTATCAGTGGGAGCGCGTTACACCGACGAAGAAAAACAAGCTACCGTATTCAACGGTTTGATTTTTGCCAACGTGTATCCATACTCAGGCTGGATCCCTGGCTATGTGCGTCCTGATGGTCAGTTAACACCACAGGTGTTGGGTTCAGACAGCGACGGCGACGGTACGCTGGATTCGCCTGCAGTACAAAGTTGGTCGCGATTTACGCCGCGTCTGGGCATGGAATACACCGTGTCTGATGACACCATGATTTTCGCCAGTTACTCCCAGGGCTTTAAATCAGGTACCTTTAACCCACGTGCCACCATTAACGAACCGGGTGTGAATCCGGAAGTGGTAGACTCTTATGAGTTGGGTATAAAGAGTGACGTAACAGAAAGCTTCCGTGCTAACGTGACCTTGTTCTCTTACGATCACAAAGATCGTCAGTACATTGGTATTGAAGGTGGTAGCGACGATCCTACTGCGTTAGAGCAACGTCTGCGTAACGCAGCAGAAACGGCTGCAAAAGGGGTGGAAGTTGAGTTAACTTACGTTGCTACCGACAATCTGACTCTGTCTGCGGCTTACGGTTTCATTGATTTTGAAATTAAAAAGAACGACGCGGTACCGCCACTGATTGGCCTGGCAAGTACGCCTGAGAACACCTTGAACATGGCCGCTACATATCATCTTGATACCGATATGGGCTTGTTTACATTCAATGCTAACTACTACTATCGCGATGATTATTTGCTGTTTGAAACCAGCGACCTAATCAAACAGGATGCGTATGGTATGGTGAACCTGAGCGTGAACTGGGAAAGTGTGGAAGGCAACTGGTATGGCGGTATTCACGCCAAGAACCTGACCGACGAAGAGTACCTGGTAGGTGGTTATGACTTCGTTACCCGTAACGAAGACGGTAGCTACGGCCCTGGACTGGGTGGTGATACCACGCTGATTGGTTACTATGGCGACCCAATGACCGTACAGTTAACCGTTGGCTATCGCTTCTAATCTGAGCGAATTAACGACAGAATACGAGTCAGCCATGGGATATCCCCTGGCTGACTTTGTCGTTCACGGCATAACGCAAGTAGTAAGCAGGGAAGTTCGTTGTCAATTTCAGATTTTTTTCCTGTAAACTGTTTAAAATTAAACAAAAAAGAGTAATCCGGTGGATACCAGTATTTTAATTGCAGACGATCATCCTTTGTTTCGTGCAGCCATGCGGCAGGCGCTGGTGGATATCGTAGGCAACAATATTCTGGAAGTGGCCAGCTTTTCCGAAGCCTACGAGGCGGTAGGGCAACACGATGAAATTGAACTGGTGTTTTTAGATTTGAATATGCCGGGCAACGACGGGCTGACAGGGTTAACCGAGCTACGAACCCAATTCCCCAGTGTGTTAGTGGTGATTGTTTCAGCCGAGGAAGATCCTACACTTATTCGGCGGGCCATCGACCTGGGGGCCAGTGGCTACATTCCAAAATCCACGCCTTTACCGCAAATTGCCGATGCAGTGAATAAAGTGCTCGACGGTGAACAATGGCTACCGGCCAATATCAACGATGCCATTACGCAGTTAGAAAATCAGCACGATAAAGCCTTTGCCGATAAACTGGCACAGTTAACGCCGCATCAATTTAAAGTGTTAAAAATGATGGCAGATGGCTTGCTGAATAAACAAATTGCCTACGAATTAGATATTTCTGAATCAACCGTAAAACAACATGTGTCAGCGGTACTGCGCAAGCTGGAGGTGATCAATCGCACCAAGGCAGGCGTGCTATTTAAGCAAATGATGAATAACGATGAAAGTCACTGACCGGGGCACCGGTCAGTGAGTCCGGTTTACTGGTTATCAAGTACCAGTACACCCGCACCTGTGTTGGAAATGGGCGCATGGTAGTGTTTGTGAATCACCTTGGCGTCATCTTTTAACGCGCCACGCATCACTAACCACATAATGGTTTCAATCCCTTCACTTCCCGCTCTGCGAATAATGTCGGCATTGCTGAATTGCGTCATCCATTCTGGATCCGTCGCAATTTTATCCATGCATTCCAAATCAAATTCCACATCGATGATACCTGCACGCTCACCCTGTAACTGGTGAGACATCCCACCCGTTCCCAGAATCACTACGCGCATATCTTCCGGGTAAGATTCGAGTGCTTTACCCAGTGCTTTACCTAACTTCAAACAGCGAGCGGCACTAGGCACCGGGTGCTGAACGGTATTCACTGCCAGCGGAATAGCTTTTACCGGCCAGGGTTCCTGATCGCCAAATAACGCGCGAATAGGGTTAACAAAGCCGTGGTCAACTTTCATTTCCTGACAGGTACAAATATCAAATTCCTGTTCAACCAGCGATTGTGCGAGGTGCCACGACAGCTTGGCATCACCGGTAAATGAAGGTACCGGTTTTAAACCCCAACCTTCATCAGCGTTTTCATAGATGTCGGCACAACCCAGCGCAAAGGTGGGAACCTTGTCTAAGAAAAAGTTCAGCCCGTGATCGTTATACACCACAATCACCAGATCAGGCTTCGCTTCAGCAAGCCAGTCTTTGGCTGGACCATAACCGTCGAAAAAACGCTTCCAGTATGGCTCCTGAGTGATCCCCTGAGAAATTGCGTTACCTACTGCAGGAATATGCGAACTGGTAATTCCACCAATAATTTTAGCCATTCCAGTAATCTCCTCTTTTGGCCAGGATTGCTTCCAGACCATTGCCTTTGTCTAATAGTTTTTGCTGAAACTCAGCGGTGGTGATCCCCTGAAAGGCAGCCCCTGCATCCTGAACTGACACACCGCGTGGTACACACATTTTCGCCAAAAAGTAGATATTGGCGCCCATGCGAAGTAACCCCAGAAAGTCCTGTTCCAACACGGCTTTTTTGAAGTCGCCGGTAACCCCCAATTTGTCGCAATAGGCGGCTGGGTCAGCGTCAAACTCATCGCGACAGGCCTGGTCATTAAAGGTAAATAACAACTTATTAATGGCGTAAGCCGGATGCGCGCGTTGTCCGTCGAACACATACGTGCCCGGGATATCGTCATAATCTTGTTTTTTCCAGTTCATGGGAAGCCCCTTTTTTATATCTTGAATGGTATTTTATGTAGATTTTTAATCTTTATAAGGGGTAAATTAGTTATTTGGTGGTGTATTTTGTAGATTGTAATGAAAATGTTTGGAAATCTTGAGTTTGTTGACTTTTACGGTGAAGACGGTGCTTTTGCGCCGCATACACTGCTTTATTGCGAAGCGTTGGTACAGCGCAGTGAACAGCATAACTGGACTATTCAGCCTCATCGCCACCGGCAAATAACGCAACTGTTTGTTGTATTAGAGGGGGGCGTTGAAGTGCGGCTGGACACACAACAATATAAACGGTCAGCTCCCGTGGTGATTGTTATCCCTCAGGGGGTTATGCACGGCTTCGATTGGCAGGCTGAGTCACAGGGGGTTGTCTTGTCGGTGGCAAGTCCTATGTTGCAGCAAGCCCTGAGTAGTCTGGGTTTGCATCGCAGAGTTGATCAGCCGTTTATCACAGCCATTCCCGACACCGAAAGAGACTTCGTGACACAACTGTGCAATCTGCTCCAACAGGAAGCGAATCAGCCTGCTATTTATCAGGAAGCCATGTTGCAGGCATTGTTGCAGCAGTTATTGATCTGGTTACTTCGCGCTCGCACAGACAACAAGGAAGAGTCCAACCTGTCAAAATCTGAACGCAAAGTCCGGCAGTTTCAGCAACTGATTGAACGGCACTTTACCCAGTACCATCAGGTTAGCTGGTATGCGAATGAGATACGGGTTAGTCAGGCGCATTTAAATCAAATTTGCCGTGAGCAAACCGGCGAAAATGCGCTGGCCCTGATACACAAAGTGCTGCTTAACGAAGCCAAACGTTATTTGGTGTTCGCCGATATGCCGGTGGCAGAAATAGCAGAGCGATTGGGCTTTTCTGATCCGGGCTATTTTAATAAGTTTTTTAAGCGAAAAGTAGGTACCAGCCCTGCTGTATATCGGCGGCAGAGCCAGGAGTAACCATTTTACAAGTCAATCAGCAATCGCGGACTTTTGGCACGGGAGCAGCAAACGGCAATCTTGTTCATTAGGGCCTTTTCCTCATCGGTCAAAAACACATCCCGGTGATCTGCTTCGCCATTAAGCAGGGGGGTAATGCAGGTACCACAGACCCCTTCCTCGCAGGAAACCGGAACGAAAAAGCCATTATCTTCAAGTGCTGCTAGCATAGATTCATGTTTAGCTACTTTCACAATCTGACCGGTGCTGGCTATTTCAATTTCAAAACTTCCATCGCTGCTGTGATCGATAGGAGCGGCAGAGAAATATTCCCGATGAAGACGACTGGAACTTATGCCTTTTTGGGTTGCAGTTTCCAACACGTCACTAATAAAGCCAGCCGGACCACACACAAAAATATCACTGTTTTGTGGCGTGTCCTGAAGTATCCGACTAATGTTTAATCGCTCGCCCGCTAGGGCCTTGTTGTGGACATTTACGTTTTCTAAGTCTCGGTATACACCACTTAGCAAATTATCCTGTTGATGAGCAATGGCGTAATACAGCGTAAATGAGCGATTGTGACGCAGACATTGTTCCATCATTGGCACAAAAGGCGTTATACCAATGCCGGCAGCCATAAACACGCAGGGTATATCAGAATCGGTGAGAGCAAAGTGGTTGCGAGGCTCGCTGATCCCGATACTTGCTCCGGACACTAACGATTCATGAATGTAACGCGAACCCCCTTTACCCGCAGGCTCCAGTTGCACCGCGATACTATACGTAGCCGCGTGTAGAGAACCACACAGCGAATACTGCCGAATCATCCCGTCAGGCAGAAATACGTCGATATGTGCGCCAGGTTGCCATGTTGGTAAGGGGAGGCTGTCTTCACGTGCTAACGTAAGTAAACAAACACGCTGTGAAATTAACTGCTTTTGTATAACACGCACCATCATCATGTTACGCAGTCTCCTTGTTAACACGGGTATCTTCTTGTTTCATGGCTCGTTGAATCAGACGCCTTGCCTGAACACCGCCGGCATCAATATCGAGCTTGAGCAACTGGCGATCTGGGAACTTGTCAAGGTTCTGTTGCTGACGTTCCAGAATTTCCAGATCTTCAGCAAAAATGTTGCCCTGACCTTGGCGAATGGCAGAGGTTAAGTGTTCATCGTTTGCTTTAAAGTTACGTGCCATGCCCCAGAAATACCACATAGTGCCGTCGGTTTCTGGGGTGATGAAGTCAACCACAATACTGCCGGCTTTTAGGGCATCTGGCGCGGAATACCCACCATTTCCAGCCATCGCCACACCAACTTCAATCATCACATGGCTAGGTAGGTCAAAGCGACAAATCTGCCAGCGATCAACGAATTGGTCGGTTGGCAGGCCGTTGGCTGCTAACGCCTGTTGCCAGAATGGGGGTGGCAGGATGCTTTCCATATATCGGCTGGTGACAACCTGTCCGTTTTCCATGGTGGTTTTCACCGGAGTTTCATCAATTTCTTTTTGCCCAATGGAGGTGGCGTGAACGTAAGTCTCGTGAGTGAGATCCATTAAGTTATCGATCATCAGTCGATAATCACATTTGATGTAATAAACACCACCGCCGTAAGCCCATTTTGGATCCAATGCCCAGGTTAATTCCGGAATTAACGCTGGATCTGCCTTGTCGTGCTCTCCCGGCCAAATCCAGATAAAACCGTAGCGTTCCACCACAGGGATTTGCTTTATACAGGGGAAGTGCTCCACTCGCTGACTCGGCATGCTTTGGGTTTTACCATTGCTACCCATTTGTAACCCATGATAACCGCAAACCAGGTTGTCACCTTCTACATAGCCCAGAGATAATGGGGCTCCCCGGTGTGGGCAGAAGTCTTCAACCGCCTGGATATGTTGTTTACTGTCACGAAAAAAGGCAATTTGAATGTTGCATAGGGTTCGGCCCAGAGGCGTGTTAGGTTTTACTTCATCACTGGTAGCCGCAACGTACCAGGTATTGCGAATAAAATGGCTCATGTATGAGATCCTGTCCGATCGTTACATTGTCGAATTGGATCCAATTTAGCAATGTTAATGGTTTGTTTCCACCATTTTTTACTAATATTGGATCCAGTTGGTAGGGTAAATCGGTTAAATAACCCTGAATTTGATATACATTGTTCTATTTTGGATCCATTTACAGACAGCTAATGGCTTGTATGCAGCCGTATTACACCGCAAAATACGCGGGTATTAACCCTGTGGGTTTTCGGGTTAACAGGAATGAGAAAAACACATATGAATAAAGACAAACATGCCGTGTTGAGCATATTGCGGGATAAGATCCTGTCTGGCGCACTACAGCAAGGAGACAGATTGGCTGAGATCCCAACCGCCGATATGCTTGGCGTATCACGTACGCCGGTTCGTATTGCTTTTCGGGCTTTGGAGCAAGAAGGCTTACTTACCAAATTGCCCAGACGCGGATATCAGGTCAGGCTGGTTAGTGGGGATGAAATAGCCGACGCGGTTGAGGTGCGTGGTGCGCTGGAAGGGCTTGCAACTCGACAAATTGTTGAAAAAGGCTTGTCTGATGATGTTCTCGATACACTAACACAATGCCTCACAGAGGGAGATGAGTTGTTTAAGGAGCGCTATTTTAACGAAGAAAAGATTCAGGATTATGTTGAGATAAACCGACGGTTTCACGATTGTCTGGTGCAAGGGAGTCAAAACAATGCAATCGCAATGGCGTTGCAAATGAATGAACATTTACCCATGGCGTCAGTGAATGCGCTGGTCTTTAATCCTGAACAAACGGAACGCGAATACGAGCGCTTGTATTATGCTCATCAGCAACATCACGCCATTGTACAGGCCATTGCAAGTGGTCAGGGTGCGCGTGCAGAAGCGCTGATGAAAGAACACGCACAAGCGGCATTAAACAGCTATAAACAGATTTCCTCGCATGGGGTTGTTAAAACCGTTCGTTCTGTATAATCGATTATTATGCCAATTGGTATTATCCATTCAGCAGTTTCGATTGCTTTAATAATCGCTTCAATGCTGCGGGTTTAAGCGGTTTGGGTAAATACAGTAATCCCGCATCTCTGGCTTCGTCCCGCACACCATCATGGCGGTTTGCTGTGTTCAGGATCCCCGGAACGTTCTCATTCCAATGCTCCCTCAGCCGTGTCGCGGCCTGAATACCCGTTTCGCCATGATCCAAATGGTAATCAACCATCATAAAATCAGGCACTCTATTCACCGATTTTGCTTCCTCGAAACTACGGCTTGCCCACACGTGTGCGCCCCAGTCTTCTAACAGACGGGTCATTGCGATGCTGATTTGTTCGTCGTTTTCAATGATTAGTACATTTCTGCCAGCCAGCAGTTGAGCACTCTCTGATAATTCAGCCGAGCGCGTGTTGCGCTGTGATACTAATCGCTGGTGGGAGCGAGGAACATTGACACTAAAACGGGTCCCTTTACCTGGTACGGATTTTAGTGCCACATTATGGCCCAATAAATGGCTGATCTTATCGACAATGGTTAATCCCAGCCCGAGTCCCTGATTTTGGTGAACGTCTAATTGATGGAATTCGTTAAAAATTTCGGTTTGCTGATGTTCAGGAATACCGGGACCAGTATCGACCACCCAAATTTCTGCCGCGTGGTTACCCCGGCGCCGTGCGCCAATTAAAACGGTTCCTTGCTGGGTATAGCGAACAGCATTCGACAGCAGGTTTTGAATCACTCTTCGCAGTAGTTTGGGGTCGGAGTGAATAACCAATTGCGTGGGCACATAACGCAAGCTCAGGGACTTTTGCTCGCATATCAATGCAAATTCCTGACACAATCCAGCCAACATATCGTCCAGCTTAAAATCGGTTTTTTGCGCGGTGAGGCGCCCGGTTTCCAACTTGGTCATATCCAGGAGCGCTGATAGCAACGACTCAGCGCTGTTGAGCGAATTCACCAGCCCTTCACTTAGCGATTGCAGTGCAGAACCCGTGGTTTTCTGAGCCAGCATTGAAGCAAATAAAGTGGCAGCATTAAACGGTTGCATCAAGTCGTGGCCTGCTGCTGCCAGAAACTTGGTTTTACTTTCATTCGCTTTATCGGCTTCCAATTTAGCTTGTTCCAGCTGTTTTGTGCGCCTTACTACGCGAGCTTCTAACTCCGACTTGGCATTTTCGAGCTCTTCCTGAATTCGCATATATTCAGTGATGTCGCTGTAGGTTGTTACAAATCCGCCGCCTGGCAGCGGACTGCCATTGAGTTCAATTACCCGGCCGTCATTTTGTTTGCGCACATATTTGTAGCGACTGCCTTCTGCCATGTAGCGAATGCGTTTATTGATTTCTTCAGCAATGTTCTCTGAATTACCCAGCAAGCCCCGATCCGCGTTGTATTGGAGTAAATCTTTTATGGGCATGCCCACTTTTACAAAGCCAGGCGGATAATGGAATTGCTCCAGATACCGTTCATTCCAGGCCAGCATACTGAGATTGCGATCCAGTACCGCAATACCCTGCTCGATATGTTGTACCGACGATTGCAGTACTTCGTGATTAAACTGAAAACTCTGTGAGGCTTCTTCTACCCAATGGACCAGGTTCGATAACCCCTGCGGCTGTGTTTCTGCCAGCGCCGTTAACAACAATCGCGCACTGGGGTTGCCCACCTGGCCTGCCAGTAACTTCTCAACCCTACTTAGCAGCCCTTGGCTGGCATAACCCTGAGGCTGATGGCTGTCTATGGATAGCTGATTGGCAAGTGCGCGATGCACAGCTGGGTCCAGCACGCGTTCTGTGAGAGTAAGTAAATCACCTATTTTAATCGCCAATTCCGGCTCGGGTGGAAGATCTTGTTGGTCGGCATCTGCATTAATTCGTGTTTTGGGGGTGAGCAACGCCACGGTGACAAACACGGCACAGTTAATCAGCAGACTAAACAGATAGCTTTGGCCCAGCTCGTCATCGGTGGGAATAGGCTCAAAATAATAGCTGGATAACAGGCTGGGGTAGAGCATCCAGGCTACCCAGCAACTAAAACCTGCCAGCAATCCGCAAATGGCGGCAGGCTTATTGGCTCGCTGCCAGTACAGGCTGAACAACATGATTGGAAAAACCTGCGACAATAATGCCATGGCAATGATGCCGCTTTTCACCAACGGCGCAGACTGGCTGATATTTACGTGATACCAAAACGCCACCGACAGCACAACCAGCACGGTTAATCGTCGTATCGACAGCAACTGACCTGCCTGCAACGAATGCTGAGGCTGGCGTTTAAATACCGCGGTAAACCATAAAGGCGTTATCAGGTTGTTGGCTATCATAATGCCAAGTGCCAGCGTTGCCACTATGATCATGCTGGTAGTGGCAGATAACCCGCCGATAAAAGCAATAACCGACACCAGGGTGTGTTCGTGGTGAATGGGCAGGGCCAGTACCAGTGCATCGGATGAATTGATACCGTCTGGCATCAGCAGGCTGCCCGCCAAACCAATCGGCAGCACAAAAACGGTCATGCCCAGCAGGTATAAAGGAAATAACCACCGCGCAGTGCGCAGTTCATTTTCGCCATTGTTTTCTACAAAATTCATATGGAACTGGCGGGGCAAAATAAACATCGCGCAAATGCCCAGTAACACGTGGCTGAAAAATACGCCCCAGCCTTTATCGGCGTAGAATATTTCCCGGGTTGGGCCGTGTTGAGCCGCCTGAGCAAACAAGTCAAATACGCCGTCAAACAGGCTGTAACACACATATAGCCCCACTACACACAAGCCTGCCAGTTTAACCACCGACTCTGCTGCGATGGTGGCAAGTAAACCAGGGTGTTTTTCCGTAAGATTTAGCGTTTGGGTACCAAATAGAATGGCAAACAAGGCCATTAATGCAGCCACGTAAAAGCCAACCGTACCAGTGCCAGTGGTGTTGTCTGAGGTGATGAGCGCGATGCTTGCGGTAATGGCATCAAGTTGCAGGGCGATGTAGGGGACTACACCGAAAAAACACAACAGGGTAATAATGGCGGCGAGTGTATGAGAACGGTCGTAACGCAAACTTATAAAATCAGCCAGTGAGCTAACGTTGTGTTGCTGGCAAATACGGCTGATACGCAAAATAACCGGAAAGGCAGAGATCATAACCAACACTATGCCAACATAGGTAGGAAACACCGGCCAGCCATATTGGGTTGCCTGGGTGGTGGTGCCAAAAAACGCCCAGGACGTGCAATGTACCCCTAGCCCTAAACTGTAGAGAATTGGATGCTGTTGATTTCTATCTATTTTTTTGTCACCCCAAAAGGCCAGCACAAATAATCCGATCAAATAAATCAGAACAATGGCCCCAACACTCCAAATACTCAGCATGGCGAATTTCTTTTCCTTATTTTGTACCGGCTTACGTTAGCACAAATATCGAATCCATAAAAAAATTGTGGATACCCTTGAAGGCCAGTAAACCACCCCCATAAATAGGCACATTGTGAGTAATTACCTAAAAACATTGTGGAGGAAAGCATGAGCGAGCCACGCGACGTGCAATCAGAACAACAAGACCAAACCGAAGCGCAACAAGCCGCTGCCCAAACAGCAGATGTGCAGGTTGAAGCCGCAGAAACTGTTGCTGTTGAAGGTGAAGTGGTTGACGAAGCGGCAGCGCGAATTGCCGAACTGGAAAAAGCCCTGGCCGCATCAGAAGCCAAATTTAATGAGCAGCAGGATTCAGTGCTGCGTGCCCGTGCTGAAATGGAAAATGCCCGCCGTCGTGCCGAAGCGGAAGTTGAAAAAGCCCGCAAATTTGCACTGGAGCGTTTTGCTGGTTCACTGCTGGATGTTATCGATAACCTCGAGCGCGCGGTTATGTTAGCCGATGCTGAAAACGAAGCGATCAAGCCAATGCTGGAAGGCGTGGAAATGACGCTGAAATCGTTTATCAGCACAATTGAAAAATTTGATGTGACCCCCATTGATCCGCAAGGTCAGGCCTTTAACCCTGAATTACATCAGGCCATGTCGATGCAGGAAAGTGCCGATTTCCCGCCAAACACGGTAATGGCCGTAATGCAGAAGGGTTATGAACTGAACGGGCGCCTGTTACGTCCGGCCATGGTAATGGTATCGCGCGCGCCAAGTAACGGCGTGGACACCCAGGCTTAAAAATTTTTACAGCAACTATTGAAATCAGTGGGGAATAACCCCACTAATTACGCAAGATTACAGAATACTTTTTGGAGACACGTAATGGGTAAAATCATTGGTATCGATTTAGGTACAACAAATTCATGTGTCGCAGTTCTAGACGGCGACAAACCGCGAGTAATTGAAAACGCGGAAGGTGACCGCACCACGCCCTCAATTATCGCTTATACCAACGACGGTGAAACACTGGTAGGTCAGTCTGCAAAGCGTCAGGCGGTGACTAACCCAACTAACACACTGTTTGCAATCAAACGTTTGATTGGTCGTCGTTTTGAAGATAAAGAAGTACAGCGCGACATCGACATCATGCCTTACAAAATTGCCAAGGCAGACAATGGTGACGCATGGGTAGAAGTGAAAGGCGAAAAAATGGCGCCTCCACAAATTTCTGCTGAAGTACTGAAAAAGATGAAGAAAACCGCCGAGGATTTCCTGGGCGAAAAAGTAACAGGCGCGGTAATCACTGTACCGGCTTACTTTAACGATTCTCAGCGTCAGGCCACTAAAGATGCAGGCCGTATTGCAGGTCTGGAAGTAAAACGTATTATCAACGAGCCAACAGCTGCTGCCCTTGCTTACGGCATGGACAAGAAGAAAGGCGATAACGTTGTTGCGGTTTACGACTTAGGTGGTGGTACATTCGATATCTCTATCATCGAAATTGATGAAGTAGACGGCGAACACACTTTTGAAGTACTGGCTACCAACGGTGACACGCACTTAGGTGGTGAAGACTTCGACAACCGTGTAATTAACTACCTGGTTGAAGAGTTTAAGAAAGATCAAGGCATCGACCTGCGCAAAGATCCGCTGGCAATGCAACGTCTGAAAGAAGCCGGTGAAAAAGCGAAGATTGAACTGTCGTCTTCACAACAAACCGAAGTGAACCTGCCTTACATCACAGCTGATGCGTCAGGTCCTAAGCACTTAGCGATTAAATTAACGCGTGCGAAACTGGAATCACTGGTTGAAGACATGGTGAAAGAGTCGCTGAACCCGGTTAAACAGGCACTGGCAGATGCCGACCTGTCGGTTAGCGATATCAATGACATCATCCTGGTTGGTGGTCAGACTCGTATGCCGCTGGTTCAGAAGTACGTAACTGAATTCTTTGGCAAAGAGCCACGTAAAGACGTTAACCCGGACGAAGCAGTAGCGGTGGGTGCGGCGATTCAGGGCGGTGTATTGTCTGGTGAAGTAAAAGACGTACTGTTGCTTGACGTAACACCTCTGTCTTTAGGTATTGAAACCATGGGCGGCGTAATGACGGCGCTAATCGAGAAGAACACGACGATTCCTACTAAGAAATCGCAAACCTTCTCTACTGCTGAAGACAACCAGTCTGCGGTAACAGTACACGTACTTCAGGGTGAGCGTAAGCAGGCGTCTGGCAACAAGTCACTAGGCCAGTTTAACCTGGAAGGTATTCGTCCTGCGTCGCGCGGTGTGCCGCAAATCGAAGTAACCTTCGATATCGATGCTGACGGTATCCTGCACGTGTCTGCGAAAGACAAAGACACAGCAAAAGAGCAGAAGATCACCATTCAGGCATCGTCTGGTCTGAACGAAGAAGAAATCGAGAAAATGGTTGCTGACGCGGAAGCGAATAAAGAAGCCGACAAGAAGTTCGAAGAACTGATTCAGGCGCGCAACCAGGCTGACGGCATGATCCACGCTACTCGCAAGCAACTTGAAGAAGTGGGCGATGCACTGAGTGCCGACGATAAAGCGCCAATTGAGGCAGCGCTATCGGCGTTGGAAACTGCAGCGAAAGGCGAAGATAAAGCGGCCATCGAAGCGAAGACTCAGGAGCTGATCCAAGCGTCTTCTAAACTGATGGAAGCTGCTCAGGCCCAGCAAGCTGCGGCAGGTGCCGGTGCAACAGATGCTGGTGCAAGCAAAGGCAAGCCTGAAGACGATGTTGTTGACGCTGAATTTGAAGAAGTGAAAGACGACAAGAAGTAAGTTGTACCCAGCCCGGTGAAGCACCGGGTCAGGTTGCACTCTCAGGCGCAGCAGGGAAAAGCTTGTTGCGCCTTTTTATGTAAATGAAGCAGAATTTTTACAGCCCGTCAGGGTTGTGATAATCGGGTAGGAATAGCGAGCGATATGTCGAAACGAGATTACTACGAAGTGCTTGGCGTGGACAAAGGAACCGGCGAGCGCGAAATTAAAAAAGCGTACAAAAAACTGGCTATGAAGTACCACCCTGACCGTACTCAGGGCGATAAAGCACTGGAAGAAAAGTTTAAAGAAATCCAGGAAGCCTATGAAGTACTGACTGATTCACAAAAACGCGCTGCTTACGATCAGTATGGTCATGCGGGCGTTGATCCGAATCGCGGTGGGGCCGGCTTTGGCGGCGGCGCTGACTTTGGCGATATTTTTGGTGATGTGTTTGGCGATATCTTTGGTGGTGGCCGCGGTCGTCAGTCAAGAGCACGCCAGGGCGCAGATTTGCGTTACAACCTCGAAATGTCGCTGGAAGAAGCGGTTCGTGGTAAAGAAGTGGAAATTCGTGTGCCTACGCTAGTGGCCTGTGAACCGTGTCACGGTTCAGGTGCTAAAAAAGGCAGTAGCCCTAAAACCTGTCCAACCTGTCATGGTAATGGTCAGGTACAAATGCGTCAGGGCTTTTTTGCAGTACAGCAAACCTGTCCAACGTGTTCAGGTCGCGGCAAAATTATCTCTGATCCATGCAACGAGTGTCATGGTCAGGGCCGCACCGAAAAAACGAAAACGTTATCAGTTAAAATCCCGGCTGGTGTGGACACCGGCGATCGCATTCGTTTGAGTGGCGAGGGTGAAGCTGGCGAAAACGGTGCGCCGCCAGGGGATCTGTATGTTCAGGTTCACGTACGCGAGCACGATATCTTTACGCGCGACGGCAATAACCTGTATTGCGAAGTGCCGTTGAGTTTTACTACCGCCGCATTGGGTGGTGAATTACAGGTACCTACCCTGGAAGGAAAAGTAAAACTGAAAATCAGCCCGGAAACTCAAACTGGTCGTATGTTCCGTTTGCGCGGCAAAGGTGTGAAATCGGTACGCAGTGGCGTTGTTGGCGATTTGCTGTGTAAAGTGGTGGTAGAAACACCGGTAAACCTGTCGTCAAAACAGAAAGACTTACTGCGTGAGTTGGAAGATTCTATGGGGCAGGGTACGGACGCAGCGAAACACCGTCCGAAAGAGCAGGGCTTTTTTGATGGTGTGAAGAAGTTCTTCGACGACCTGACCAACTAAGCTCAGCGCGCTTTTTTGTTCGGTTAACCGAATAAACCTTGTTGAGAGACACGCAATTGTTCACTATAGCAATTGCGTGTTTTTTTATGTGCGCGCCAGAAATTACCGTCAAGTCACTGGTGTGCGTTATCTATTTTCTTGTTAAAAAATAACATTCACTTTCCAAACGATTAGGGAGACAGGCAACATGAAAAAAGTCATAGCCTCAGGATTACTGGCAGTATGTGCAGCAGGTACAGTATTAAGCGGCAGTGCAATGGCAGCTAAAGCGGCGTCAGAAAAACATGCTGAAGCGGCAGTGGAGTATCGTCAGTCGTTGTTCCAACTGGTAAAAAGCAATGCGGCTCCTATGTTTGGCATGCTTAAAATGGAGAAGTTTGATCCGGCAGTGATGAAAACCAATGGCATGCGCCTGGAGCAGTTGGCAGACATGATGGCTGACTATCTGTTAGTTGATACCACCGGATTTGACGTGCCTACCGATGCAAAGCCTGCATTGTTTAGCAATGAAGCCGATGCAAAAGACAAAATTGCCGCGCTGAAAAAAGTGGCGATGGATATTCAGGCTGCTTCTGCGTCAGGCGATGAAAGTGCTTATGCAAAAGCCATTGCTGGTTTAGGTGGTACCTGTAAGTCGTGCCACGACGATTACAAAGAGTAACAGCGATAAAGCACAGGCAGTGTTTTTAACGCTGCCTGTGCTGTTTTTGCACCAACTGCGTTGTTATTCATCCTACTATTTACGCTAAATTTACCTGATTTTTGCTGATTTTCTGCACAACGTTGGTAAATTTAAATTTTGTTTCCTATTATTAGATTAGCGTCATTCGCCAGGACTTTTGTCGACAAGTATTACACGCTGCTGATTTAAATTTCACAGTGCGCGTGCCATTTTAAACGAGTACAACGTGTCGGATATTCAGGATCAGAAACCTCAAAACGTACTTGAGTCATTACCCGGCGTAGATATTAGGGATATCACAGAACAACTGGTGTCTCTTGCTAACGGTGCGGGTGGGGCTATTATTTCACTTGCAGACGATCTTACGCCTCTGCACGTGGTGTATTGTTTTGTTGGTCACAAGGCTACCGCAACGCAATCTATCCACTTTATTGCTAAAGCCAGGGCGGCACCCCATGCTGATTTCCTGGACATTACATCATTACATATCGATCGCGTTGTATTCGAATCACAGTATGTACTTTCTGCACGTTTAATACGTTACCCCGATGACCTGCGTGTAGGCTGTATTGTGTCATTTAACGAGCCCGATCGGTATTCAGCGCCACTGGTTGAAGCCGCGTTAAATATTGCCGCGGAGCGTTTGAGTTTTGCACTCACTCAGCAATTACACAGTGTGTGCCCGGCCTTACAAACCAACACAAAATTGCATCGCAAACTGGATTTACTCAACGAAATAGGTGCAATCTCAAAAACCGGTGGTTGGGAAGTTGAACTGGCTACCGGAAAGGTGGTGTGGACCGACGAAATGTTCGCGCTATATGGCTTGCCGCCAGGTACGCCAGTTACCATTGAAACCGCGATGACCTATTTTCCTCCTGAGTCGAGAATTGCCATTGAGGAGGCATTTAACCGGGTTATCAAAGAAGGCAAGGAATATTGCCATGAGGGGTTTCTGAACCGAGTTGATGGGCAGTCGATTCGGGTTAAAGCGACGGGTAAAGCGCGTTATAAAAATGGCTGGGTAACGCACATTTACGGCGCATTAGAAGACATTACCGAGGCATACCGTTTACTTGAAACTGAACACAATAACACCGCGTATCTGTCGGCGATTCTGGATAATCTGAATGATGCCGTAGTTACCATTGATGTGTCAGGAAAAATCCTCACAGCTAATAAATCCCTCGCGTCTGTCTTTGGCTATTTGCCAGCAGAAGTGATAGGCAAGAACATAAAAATACTCATGCCTGAGTCTTACGGTAAATACCATGATGACTATATCCATCATTATGTTGAAACCGGGCAGGCCAGAATCATTGGCATTGGCAGAGAGTTAACTGGCAGGCACAAAAGTGGAGCTGAATTTCCAATTGAACTGTCGATTTCAGAAGTGATTCAGCACGGCCAGCGACAGTTTGTGGGTATTGTTAAAGATATCACGGAGCGCAAGAAAGCCATTGAGGATATCTACAACGCTGCCTACTTTGACGCTATGACCCAATTACCTAATATGCGGTCATTTGAGAAAGATCTGGAGCGTTTGTTACAGCAGTCTGCCAGTCAGTTCCGCTCAGTGGATATATACTGTTGCCTGATTGATATGGATAACTTTACGCAATACAACCTGTCGTTTGGCAAACACGTTGGCGATGCTATTCTAAAAACTCTGGGTCTGCGGCTTAAAAAACTCTTACCAGCAGAGCTAACCCTTTACCGGGGCATTGGCGATAATTTTATGATTTTATCTACCACGCCTATAGACAACGAGACAAAGCAGTCCGGTGTGTTACTCGATAGTATTGAATGGGAATGCCACAAGCAAATTTCTGCGCCGCTCACTATTTCCAAATTAGTCCACAATGTCACTGCCGCCATTGCTTCGTGTCGTTTGGAGGCCAAAAAAGCGACCTACGAAAAGATCAACGGCGTACTTACGTTTGGCAAGAAAAGAGCTAAAAAGCAAGGGCCTGGAGGCATGCTTGCGTTGGATAAAACGGCATTTGACGACTACGATCGCTATCAGGAAATTTCTCACTCATTTGCCCGCGCCTTAGAAAATCGCGAATTTTACCTTATGCTGCAGCCTCAGTACGACGCCAGCGAGCAAATCATCAGTTCAGAAGCCCTGATCCGTTGGGAACATCCTGAACTGGGATTCATTAGTCCGGCTGAATTTATCCCTGTCGCTGAAGAGAGTGATGCCATTATCGACATTGGTAACTGGGTAATGGACGAAGCATGCAGATTGCTGCGTCATTGCTATGACCAGGGACTGCGAACGCGTATCGCGGTGAATATTAGTGGGCGGCATATTGTGCGTGCAGATTTTGCCAAACAGTTACTGGATACGGTGAATAAATGGCGTGTGAGTCCGGATATGTTAATGCTGGAAATTACAGAAACCACACTGATAAGCAGCGTTGAATTAGTCAGGGAGCGTATGGAATCACTGGGGCACGAAGGGTTTTCGTTCTCAATTGATGATTTTGGTACTGGCTATTCGAGTTTGAGCTACTTAAAAGAGCTTCCCATATCTGAATTGAAGATAGACAGGTATTTTGTTGATGAAATTACCTTCCAAGACGAAGATGTGCCGATTGTCGACTCAATTGTCAATCTGGCTCATGCCCTGAATGTGAGTACTGTTGCCGAAGGTATAGAGAATGCATTTCAGTGGGAATACTTAAAACACCGCGGTTGTAGCTATTTTCAGGGATTTTATTTTTCTAAACCACTGAAAGAAGATGCCTGGCTAGACAAAGTGCTGGTGAGTGAAAATGTCTTAAGTTAGGCGGTTGATAAATAGCCATAATAAGTAAAATTGTCGACATATAAGCCCATAGTCTTATGCGCATTTTTCTCATTTTCTATTAATGTAATGGCACAGTGAAACTTTCAAAGCATGTTTCAGAACTGCCATAAAATAATTAGGAAATGCACGCGTATGTCATACCAAACCGAATATCAGCGTTCTATTGAACAACCAGAATTATTTTGGGCAGAACAAGCCCGCGCGTTACCCTGGTACACCGCACCACAAACCATTTTGAGTCAGGACAACGACGGTATATATCACTGGTTTGACGACGGTGAAATGAATACCTGTTACATGGCCGTTGATTACCATGTAGAGCAGGGGCGAGGTGATCAAACCGCCATCATCTACGATTCTCCGGTTACCGGAACCAAGCAAACACTGAGTTATGGAGAGTTACAAAATCAGGTTGCTTTGTTTGCCGGTGTACTGCAAAGCCAGGGAGTAGAGAAGGGCGATAGGGTTGTTGTGTACATGCCAATGATCACCGAAGCGGTTGTGGCTATGCTGGCTATTGCGCGTCTTGGTGCGATTCATTCGGTGGTTTTTGGCGGCTTTGCACCTCATGAACTGGCGGTGCGAATTGAAGATGCTGAACCTAAACTAATTGTAACCGCCTCATGCGGAATAGAAGTGGCAAAGGTGATTGAATATAAGCCACTTGTCGACAATGCGATTGAACAATCTTCACATAAACCACAAGCTTGTATAGTACTGCAGCGGCCACAGGCAAAGGCTGCACTTGTTGCTGGCAGAGACATCGACTGGCATGACGCAATGGCAGCAGCCACACCAGCGGATTGTGTTTCGGTAAAAGGTACTGATCCGCTTTACATTCTTTATACCTCTGGCACAACTGGAAAGCCAAAAGGCGTGGTACGTGAAAACGGCGGACATGCTGTTGCGCTGAAGTATTCCATGTCAGCGGTATACAACATGCAGCCCGGCGACGTGTTTTGGGCCGCATCCGATGTAGGTTGGGTGGTGGGTCACTCCTATATTGTTTACGGCCCGTTATTACACGGCTGCACTACCGTTGTTTATGAAGGTAAGCCGGTGCGCACACCCGATGCCGGTGCGTTCTGGCGTATGGTGGACGAGTATAAAATTAAAGCCCTGTTTGCCGCGCCAACGGCGTTCAGAGCGATTCGCAAAGAAGACCCTGAAGCGGCTGAATTGAGCAAATACGATATTTCATCGCTGGACACTATATTTATGGCCGGTGAACGATTGGATCCGCCCACGTATTTATGGACCGTTGATAAAACCGGTAAGCCGGTGGTAGACCACTGGTGGCAAACCGAAACTGGCTGGGCAATTTGTGCAAATTTGATGGGGGTTGAGCCAAAACCAGCAAAACCGGGTTCATCAACGTTACCCACACCAGGATTTAATGTGCAGGTTCTGGATGCACGTGGTAATGAGCTACCGGCCGGTGAGCAGGGCGCCATTGCCATCAAGTTGCCGTTGCCGCCTAGTTGTCTGGCTACCATTTGGGGCGACCTGAATCGATTTAAATCTGGTTATCTCAGCGATTTCCCTGGTTATTACTGTTCAGGCGATGGTGGCTATAAGGACGATGAAGGCTACGTGTTTATTATGGGGCGTACCGATGACGTAATTAATGTGGCCGGTCATCGCCTGTCTACCGGCGAAATGGAAGAGATTCTGGCGGCACACGATGCAGTGGCCGAATGCAGCGTCATTGGTGTGCATGATCCCTTAAAAGGGCAGGAGCCGGTAGGGCTCGTGTTATTAAAAGATGGTTACGACATCGATCACGACGATCTGCAAAAAGAGCTGGTTGCCATGGTTAGGAAGGAAATTGGGCCTATTGCGTGTTTCAAACGGGCTGTTGTAGTACCGCGATTGCCGAAAACCCGGTCGGGTAAGATTCTGCGCAAATTATTGCGTCAGATTGCCGCTAATCAGGAAGTTGCAGTGCCATCTACAATCGACGACCCGGCAAGTGTGCCGGAAATCGAATCCATTATGAAAGCGCAGGGGTTGGTGGCGTCAGAGTAATTCACAATCGCCTTACCATTTGGCGTTTTAATTTCAACATCCAACAGAGTGCGTTCTCTGTATTGGCCGGTATGCTTTACCGGCTTTTTTTTATTTTGACAGTAAGCGTTCGGCCTTTCAGAATACGCCAAATTACTGAGGTTGGAGTTGTTGAGTTGTCTGCCTATACCATCCACATTAGCCATATTCTGGCAGAATATTTTGACGAAATGAGTCTGATGCTGCTGGCTACCTTACTGGTGGTCTATGGCGATATCATCAATAAGCAGGTTAAACGCAGTCTGGCGCCTTATCACTTTGTGATCCGCTGTATATTGTTTGTGGTGTTATGCGCCTTTGGTTATGGCGCATTAACCGTGTATGGTGCGCCTTTCGTGCATCACTTATTCAATTATATTGGTTATGAATATCGTGGCCTGGCGTTCGTTGTAGCGTTTTTTGCTCTAGGACTGGCTGCCGAAAGACGACGTTACATTTAACAGGCGGCTTATTTGTTCCAGTTACGATATAAAGGGGCAATGTGCCCCTTTATTGCTTTGATTAATAGAAAAATTCTTCAACCACAGGTTCAGGTGGCAATACTTCAATTACCCAATACATCAGTGCAATAACAACCAGGGCCAGTATGGCTGCCAGCACTAAACGCGATGAGCTGATGCCTGGGGCGTTAGTGGACTTTTTGCCGTGTAGCATAGCGGGTACCAGTAATTGCTGCTTGAAACGGGCGTAAAACACCACCGCGCCCACGTGCAGCACTATGGCGGCTAACAACACATTAAATGCGGTGTGATGTATCGCATTCATTATGTCGCGTGTGGCTTCGGATACCGCGTCGTAATATGGGCCATTGTTAACAATATCGTCGGTAATAAACAATCCGCTGATACCTTGTAAGGCAACTAACAGTAGTAACGCAATGACCATCCAGCCTCCCATCGGATTGTGGCCCGCGTGTTCTTCGGAGTGCTTGTTTCCCAGTGTTTTTGCATAAGCAATGACTTTACCCGGACCGGTTACAAACTGGCTGAACTTCGCGTAGGTTGTGCCGATAAATCCCCAGCAAAGGCGGAACAAAATGAGTCCGAGAGTGAAATAACCAATCTTAAAATGCCAGTCGATGGCATCAAATACTTCTGCTGTCAGGTACTGAGCAACAATACAGGCTACCAGCAGCCAGTGGAAAAGCCGGGTAGGAATATCCCAGATAAGACGTTTTTCCATGAGCACCACTCCAATTAACTCAATTGATAAAAAACAAAAGCTTGCACGAGATATTGTGGTCAGGCAACGCTGATTAACGCAAAATTTGATCTATCACAGTACAAATTCATCTCGATGAACGCGTATTCACGGTTTTCATCTCGGTCAGCTTCGGGCACAATTTGCGCACATACAACAACACCTGCCAAATCACTTTCGGGCACAATGTATCAGGCATAATTGGTGTTTTTAATTGTTTAGTAGGATTTTTCATGAAAGTAGGTCTTTTTGGCGCAAATGGTCGAATGGGGCGCGTGCTTATTGAAGCATTGAATGAGCACGAACAAGCCAGTTTATCGGCAGCCAGTGTGCGCGATGATTCCCCTTGGATTGGTATGGACGTGGGCGAACTTGCGGGTATTGGAAAACTCAATACCGCGTGTGTAGGCATGTCAGGTCTCAATCCTGACGATGTGGATGTGATGATTGATTTTACCCTGCCTGCCGCGTTTGAAAGCAATCTTGCCTGGTGTGTAAAGCATGCTAAACCGGTTGTTATTGGCACAACCGGGTTGTCGGATACACAACTTGTCAGTCTTGCCAATGCCGCGCAATCGATTCCTGTGGTGTTTGCTGCAAACTACAGTGTTGGCGTTAACCTTATGTTATCACTGGTAAAACAGGCCGCAAGAGCATTGGGCGCCACTGCCGATATCGAAATTATTGAGGCGCATCATCGGTTTAAACTGGACTCGCCATCAGGCACTGCCATGGCCATTGGCGAGGCGATTGCAAGCGAGTTGGGGCGCGATTTAAAATCGTGTGCAGTGTATGGCCGGGAAGGCAAAGAGCCGCCCAGAGACCACAATACTATTGGCTTTGCAACGGTAAGGGCAGGCGATATTGTAGGTGAACACACCGCATTGTTTGCCGACATCGGAGAGCGCCTTGAAATCACGCACAAGGCGTCTAGCCGCCTTACGTTTGCTCGCGGTGCAGTGCATGCTGCCTGCTGGCTGGCCGGTAAGCCTGCGGCCCAATACGGCATGAATGATGTACTTTCGCTGCAAAAATAAATACCATTATTAATACTTTTGACGTGTTTAAGTGTTTTTTTGCGTAAAGTGGATATTTTTGCAATTTTTGTGGATTGGATTAGACCTTTTGGAATAGTTCATATATAATCCGCGGAATTTGCCAAAATTTTGCGCTTGAAAAGTGCTTAGCCTTGATTTGGCTGGTACGCAGCGCAGTTTAATTAGCTGCAAATAATTGTAAACGGGAAGTAAGTATGTCGTTACCTCCCGTTTTTTGTGAGTGTTTATTGTGACTGGCATAAACTCTCGGTTATCCTTAATTTGGAGGTTGACTTGGCTAATTCCGCCCTGTTGGTATTAGAGGATGGTTCTGTTTTTAAAGGAACTGCAATTGGTGCGCAAGGCGTGTCTGTTGGTGAGGTAGTTTTTAACACATCAATGACCGGCTACCAGGAGATCCTGACTGACCCCTCTTATGCTGAACAAATTGTAACTCTGACTTATCCCCACATTGGTAACACAGGTACTAACCAGGAAGACGTCGAATCCGACAAAATCTGGGCAAGAGGCCTGGTGATTCGCGATCTACCCTTAGTTGCCAGTAACTTTCGTAATGAACAAACCCTGTCTGATTATTTAAAAGCTAACAATATTGTTGGTATCGCAGACATCGATACACGACGTCTCACGCGTATATTGCGAGACAAAGGTGCGCAAAATGGTTGCATCATGTGTATCGACTCGCTTGACGAAGCCGAAGCGCTTTCGCAAGCCAAAGCTTTCCCCGGCTTGAAAGGCATGGACTTAGCCAAAGTGGTATCTACCACTGAAACGCAGCAATGGGATGGCAGCGTATGGGAACTGGGCACCGGCTATAAAACAGGTGCTGATTATAAATACCACGTCGTTGCCTATGATTACGGTGCCAAACACAACATTCTGCGCATGTTGGTAGACCGTGGCTGCAAATTAACTGTAGTGCCTGCACAAACTCCGGCGGAAGATGTGCTGGCGATGAATCCTGATGGCGTGTTTTTGTCGAATGGCCCTGGTGACCCTGAGCCGTGCGATTATGCTATCAAAGCCATTAAGACGATTGTTGATACCGGACTGCCGGTATTTGGTATCTGTTTAGGCCACCAGTTGCTGGCCCTGGCCAGTGGCGCCAAAACAGTAAAAATGAAGTTTGGACACCACGGTGCCAACCACCCGGTTAAAGATCTCGAACGCAATGTTGTGATGATCACCAGCCAGAACCACGGTTTTGCGGTAGACGAGTCATCGTTGCCTGACACCCTGAAAGTGACCCATATTTCATTGTTTGATAAATCCCTGCAGGGCATTCATCGTACCGACAAACCTGCGTTCAGCTTCCAGGGGCACCCTGAAGCGAGCCCAGGGCCGCACGATGCAGCTGCATTGTTTGATCATTTTATCGACCTTATTGAACAGTCAAAGCAGTAGGAATTAGCCCAATGCCAAAACGTACCGACCTTAAAAGTATATTGATTCTGGGCGCCGGACCGATTGTAATCGGCCAGGCTTGTGAGTTTGATTACTCAGGCGCCCAAGCATGTAAGGCCCTGCGCGAAGAGGGCTACCGGGTAATTCTGGTTAACTCGAACCCGGCTACCATCATGACCGACCCGGAAATGGCTGACGCGACATACATCGAGCCGATTCACTGGGAAGTTGTGCGCAAGATCATCGAAAAAGAGCGCCCGGACGCCATTCTGCCTACAATGGGTGGCCAGACTGCACTGAACTGTGCGCTGGATTTGAACCGTGAAGGCGTACTGGAAGAGTTTAACGTTGAGCTGATTGGCGCAACGGCAGATGCAATCGATAAAGCAGAAGACCGCGAACGTTTCGACAAAGCCATGAAGTCGATTGGCCTCGAGTGTCCTCGAGCGGAAATTGCTCACACATTGGAACAGGCACATGATGTGCTAACCCGAATTGGTTTCCCGTGTATTATCCGTCCGTCTTTCACCATGGGTGGCAGCGGTGGCGGTATCGCGTACAACATTGATGAGTTCAATGAAATCTGTACCCGTGGTCTGGACTTGTCACCTACCAACGAGCTGCTGATCGATGAATCACTGATTGGTTGGAAAGAGTATGAAATGGAAGTGGTTCGCGATAAAGCAGACAACTGCATTATTGTGTGTACCATTGAAAACTTCGACCCGATGGGGGTGCACACTGGCGACTCAATCACGGTAGCGCCAGCGCAAACCCTAACCGACAAAGAATTCCAAATCATGCGTAATGCCGCCATGGCAGTATTGCGTGAAATCGGCGTAGAAACTGGTGGTTCAAACGTACAGTTTGGTGTGGATCCAAAAACAGGTCGTTTGGTCATCATCGAGATGAACCCGCGCGTATCCCGGTCATCAGCACTTGCTTCTAAAGCAACCGGTTTCCCAATCGCGAAAGTGGCTGCCAAGCTGGCAGTAGGTTACACCCTGGACGAACTGGCCAATGATATTACTGGCGGTTTAACCCCAGCGTCGTTTGAACCTGCGATTGACTACGTGGTTACCAAAATTCCACGCTTTAACTTCGAAAAATTTGCTGGCGCAAACGATCGTCTTACTACACAGATGAAGTCTGTGGGTGAAGTAATGGCGATCGGCCGTAACCAGCAGGAATCGTTGCAAAAAGCACTGCGTGGCCTGGAAGTGGGAGCCAGCGGTTTAGACCCAATGGTTGACCTGCAGGACCCGGAAGCCCGCACTAAGCTAATTTATGAGCTGCGTGAACCCGGTGCAGAACGCATTTGGTACATTGCTGATGCATTCCGTATGGGCATGAGTGTAGACGAAGTCTTTAACCTGACTAACGTTGACCCTTGGTTCCTGGTGCAAATTGAAGAACTGGTTAAGCTGGAAAATCACATTGCCGAAATTGGTTTAAGCCAAATCGACGCAACGCTGATGCGTACACTGAAGCGCAAAGGTTTCTCTGACGCGCGCATTGCCACCCTTACTAACGTGGGCGAAAGCGATGTACGTAATACCCGCCGTGGCATGGGTATTTCTCCTGTGTACAAGCGCGTGGATACCTGTGCGGCTGAGTTTTCTACCAGCACTGCTTACATGTATTCAAGCTACGACGAAGAGTGTGAAGCTGCGCCGTCGGATCGCGAAAAGATTATGGTTCTGGGCGGTGGTCCAAACCGTATTGGTCAGGGTATCGAATTTGATTACTGCTGTGTGCATGCTGCACTGTCTATGCGTGAAGATGGGTACGAAACCATTATGGTTAACTGTAACCCAGAAACCGTATCAACCGACTACGATACGTCTGATCGCCTGTACTTTGAACCTGTGACTCTGGAAGACGTACTGGAAATCGTTGCAGTAGAGAAGCCGAAAGGCGTTATCGTGCAATACGGTGGCCAAACGCCGCTGAAACTGGCTCGCGCTCTGGAAGCCAATGGTGTACCGATTATTGGTACTTCACCTGAGGCAATCGACCGCGCAGAAGACCGCGAACGTTTCCAGCAGATGGTAAATAAACTGGGTCTTAAACAACCAGCTAACGCCACGGTAAGCAACATGGAACAGGCTCTGGCCAAAGCTGAAGAAATCGGCTTCCCGCTGGTGGTGCGTCCTTCGTATGTACTGGGCGGCCGTGCAATGGAAATCGTGTACGACCTGAAAGATCTGAGACGTTATCTGAACGAAGCAGTGAAAGTGTCTAACGACTCTCCGGTACTGCTTGATCGCTTCCTTGACGACGCCATTGAAGTTGATATCGATGCCGTGTGTGACGGCACCGATGTTGTGATTGGCGGCATCATGGAACACATTGAACAAGCCGGTGTTCACTCGGGTGACTCAGCATGTTCACTGCCATCGCATTCACTGTCACAAGAGATTCAGGACGTGATGCGTGAACAGGTTAAAGCCATGGCGCTTGAACTGGGTGTTATTGGTTTGATGAACACGCAGTTTGCCATCAAAGGCGGTGAGGTATACCTGATTGAAGTTAACCCTCGTGCTGCCCGTACCGTGCCGTTTGTATCTAAGGCTACCGGTGTGCCGCTGGCAAAAATTGCTGCCAGGGTAATGGCTGGTAAATCACTGAAAGAGCTGGGCTTCACCAAAGAAGTGATCCCGCCATTCTACTCGGTGAAAGAAGTGGTATTGCCATTTGCCAAGTTCCCGGGCGTAGATCCACTGTTAGGCCCGGAAATGCGCTCTACCGGTGAAGTTATGGGTGTAGGCGATACGTTTGAAGAAGCGTACGCGAAAGCTAACCTGGGTGCTGGTGCGCCATTACCTAAGCCTGGTAAAGCATTGCTGTCGGTTCGCCAGAACGACAAGGCAAAACTGGTTGATTTGTCTAAGAAGTTGATTGACAGTGGCTTCAGAATTGAATGTACCCGCGGCACCGCAGAATTCCTGCGCGCTCAGGGCATTGAAGTGTCTGTAGTGAATAAACTGTCTGAAGGTCGCCCGAACATTGTGGATGCCATCAAAAATGGTGAGTACGCTTACATTGTAAACACTACGGAAGGCCGTCAGGCTATCACCGACTCGGTGTATATCCGTAGAGAAGCTCTGCTTAACAAAGTAACGTACACTACTACCATGAATGCGGCATTTGCGACGGTTCAGGCCAAATCAGCCGATGACCGCGGTAAGGTTACTTCAGTGCAGGAATTGCACGCCAGAATAAACGGCTGATGACAGCGAACAGGATACCTAGTATCCTGTTCGTTCATCCAGTTAATAAATCTTGAAAATTGCGCCTGCCGGGCGCATTTTTCATTAATGAGCAACAATTTGTAAAAGTGAGAATGACACAATGACGCAATATCCTATGACAGCTCGTGGGGCAGCGCTTTTGCGTGAAGAACTGAACGAACTCAAATCGGTTCAACGTCCCAGAATTATTGCTGCCATTGCCGAAGCCCGAGAGCACGGTGACCTAAAGGAAAACGCTGAATACCATGCAGCCCGCGAGCAGCAAAGCTTCTGTGAAGGACGTATTCAGGATATCGAAGGTAAACTGTCAAACGCACAAATCATCGATGTGACTAAAATGCCAAACAATGGCAAAGTCATTTTTGGTGTTACCGTGACCATTATGAATCTGGACACCGACAAAGAAACCACTTACCGCATAGTGGGTGACGATGAAGCAAACATCAAAGAAAACCTAATTTCGGTAAATTCGCCTATCGCCCGTGGTCTGATTGGTAAAGAGCTTGACGACATTGTGAATATTCAAACGCCATCAGGCAAAGTGGAATATGAAATTGTTGCGGTAGAATATATCTAGTAATAATTCTTCTTACTAAGTGGAGCCTAAGCTCCACTTTTTCATTTTAAACCCAACGGAAAAGATGCCATGGACGACCAGCAACAAGACGAAATTTTTACTCTCGACACAAAAGTGGTGTATCAGAACCGCTGGATGACGGTACGTGAGGACAGCATCGGCCGGGAAGATGGCTACCGTGGTATTTATGGCGTGGTAGATAAACCGGATTTTGTTGTGGTGATTGCACTGGAGGGCGATGAGGTTTACATGGTTGAGCAGTTCAGGTATCCGGTTAAAGGCCGTCACCTTGAGTTTCCTCAGGGCGCGAAAGAAGGGGATGCTGAATTTGAGCCGTTAGCCGTTGCTAAAGCTGAATTGAGAGAAGAATGCGGTTTAGTTGCGTCACAATGGTTTGCGGTTGCAGAACAGTTTCTGGCCTTTGGCATGTGTTCGCAGCGCTATCATATTTTTGTGGCCAAAGGGCTGTCTCAGTCTTCCCAGGATTTAGAAGAGACAGAACAAGGCCTGGAAGTTTATAAAATGCCGGTTGCTGAGCTGGAGCGCAAAATCCTGGCCGGCGACATTATGGATGCCACCACTTGTAATGCATTTGGACTGGCTCGCTTAAAAGGCATGATTTAATAATGCACATTATTGTAGATGATCTCACCCATCCGGCTATTCACGCTTTATTGGAAGAACATCTGGCTGATATGCGCGCAACGTCACCGCCAGAGAGTGTACATGCACTGGATTTGACAGGTTTGCGTCACCCTTCGATTACTTTTTTCAGCGCCTGGGAGCAGGGTAGCTTACAGAGAACCTCACAGGGAACCTTACTGGGATGTATTGCTATCAAGCTATTGGATGCTCAGCAAGCTGAGATTAAATCCATGCGCACGCCTAAAGCAGCAAGAGGCAAAGGGACCGCCAAACAACTGCTGAAGCATCTGATGGCCTTTGCAGAGCAACGCGGTATTCGTACACTGTATCTGGAGACCGGCTCGATGGCGTTTTTTGAACCCGCCAGACAACTGTATTTAAGTCACGGATTTGAATTTTGCGGGCCTTTCGCGGACTATACCGACGACCCAAACAGCTGCTTTATGACCCGCACATTGTAAATGGAATTTGAAACCTGGCGGGTCATCGAACGGCTTGCCTAAGCAGGCGTGTTTTCTCCGCCTTCAACTGCTCCAGTGTCGCTGCTTTCAGTAGGCACGTATTGCGCCAGTGTTAGTGCTTGAGCCAATGGTGATATGTCGATCAGATGTATCACATGAGAATAGGTATGCTGAAGGTTTAGCAGCTTTTCATAAACATCCATATCCACTTTAGAGAGTAGTGCCAGCCGCTGTTTGGTCATTGGCGTGGTAACGCGCACATTTGGGTGACACTCCAATGTAGTTGCGCACAGGATCACTTTACTTTCTTCCAGATACTGCACGATTTGCTTGCGCAACTTGCTGGCAAAGCACTCATGGGCGGTTAACGCAATCAACCGTTGATCGGCTTTGCGTTCACAGTGAATAGCCATGTGATAGCGATTGGCTTGTTGTAATAACCGTTTTAGCGCGCTGGAGTCGGGCGGTGATTTGTCCATATCAGCCACAAACCCGTGCAATGGGACTTCATTGGTAACCTGTTTAAACGGGTACAAATCGTTGCTCTGCTCGGGTATGTACACCGTTTTTAAACGGCTATACATTTGTCTGCCGTGAATAACCTGAATGGCTATATGCGGCTGATTGCGCGATGCCAGTTCCCACAAGTAGCGAAAATACACTTTTTGCTGCTGTTCGATATTGCGAATCTTAAGCAGAGAGGCGTTCTGACCTGAAATTTTGGTGGCAAGCTTACTGTTAGCATCGTTGGCTTCCAGTCTTAAACGCATAACGTAATTTTGCGGTGAATAATTCAACACCTGATAACGCATGCCCTTCATTTTTAAATCCGGTACATTCACTTTAATGAATTCCGGGGGACTTTCCTGCGGCGGGCCTAGCAACTCAATTTGCATACCGCTCAACGAAAAATCACGCACAATGGCATCGTAACTGGTTAATAAACCAAACTTCACACTGGCACTTTTTTCAATGCGGTAACGCGGCTCTGCCCGGCGATCGTTGCCTTCCTCCATTACAAAGTGCAGGGGCCAACATTCATCGGCATCGCTAATTTGCTTAGGTAATTTGGCTTTTTCAATGGGGATAAATGCTTTGAGCTTACCCAGCTCGTCATTTACCATTCGCACATAAACAATGTGCTTGAGTTGTGGGATCAGCTCTGAATCTTCACAGCTGATGTCCTGAATGGTCATTGCATTGCTACGGTCAGTTTCGGGTATCTCACTCAAGCGATATTGCCAAATCGACAGGCCGTCGGATTCTTCTGCCAGCTTAATAAAAAAGCCTAGTAGCTGTACTTGTTCTAATTCTCTGAGGGTCGCGCAAAGTTCTATGGGCTTGCCGGTTCCTGCCGTAACGGTAGTTCTGAAAACGTAAGTTTCATTGTAGCGCTGTAATTCGTCCATGATGCGTTTAAAGCGGCTCTTACCCGGTAAAAAACGCGTAGCCCGACAGCCAGGGTTGCGCTCGGTATTGGTTCCGGTAAGCATTACCATGGTCGGAATAAAGGTTTCCTGCTCTTTGCGCAGAAACACTGGGATCCAGGGCGAGTTTTCTACTATGCGGTCGCGATCCAACGCTTGCATGGTCCGTTCAATTTCCAAATCGCGTTCCAGTGGCAAACGCAACGCTACCCCAGCAAGGTATTTGGCAATTTTAGGCTGCCACTCGGCATCTTGCTCGGCCAGTGTCAGGGTAGCATGATGACGCTGAGTGCGGCTGCTAAACTCCACATCTTTAAATCGGTAATGAATTTCCTGGTTGGCTTTACACAATCCCATAATGTCGGGAAACGTAAACGGCAGTGGTTCATCGGCAAATTTGGGCGAGCGAGTGCACGCTACGGTAATTTCTGTTGCGCTGAGTGCTACTACGGTGAGACTTCTGCCATTCTGATACGCTATGGTCGATACGGAAAAGTGGGGGGTAATCGACAAATCATCATCAAACACAATGTCTTTGTAACTTTGTGATTGCACGGTGAATGCTTGAATGATCTTCTGGCGTAGTTTGCGGGTAACCTGGTTTTTGTAAAAATCGGAGTTGGTTATCGATTCAAACACACCAACCGTGTATTGATCGAGGTACCTGGCCGTTTCCCGCTTCAGAATCTCTGCGCCTACGCGGTCGAGCGTCATGGTGATCCCAAAGTGGGCAAACTTTTTAACCGGAAATTGGGCAAACGCCGAGTTATCGGCTGGCGCGTCGGTTTGCGAGGTTAAACGAATGACTTCGTTTTTGATCACGTTGCGGGCTTGTGCACTTAGTCGCGATGAAAAGCGGTTCAACCCCTCAAGCAATCTGCCTCGTTGCTGGTAGGGGATCAGCGCTTTTATCACCGAGCCATAGCGTTCGATAATGTCTTGTTCGGTACTCATCATTATTGTTCTTTTCGAGTACGTAATACCATAAATGTAAACATACCATCAAAACTGCGGTTTTGAATAGCTTTTCTAATCCACAAGTTACTATTTATTCCAGCGTAATAACCACCTTCCTCGTTATTTTTCACTTGTTTATCGCAAAGGTGCTCATTTTATTGTCTTGAAAAGTTCGCATTTTAACCAAAGTGATTGTTAGTGCGTGATCTTGCTTGTTGTTGATTATTTGTTTGGCTAATTTACATTTTATTAACTAAAGGGGTTGCTTGGGTAATTCAGGTAACAAGGTAAACAGGTAGGGCACAAAATAATGGTAAACAGGAATAAGTCGTTCACTCCACTGCGAATTGCGCTGGCAGGCTTGCCGATGCTACTGAGCGCGTGTTGTGCAGCACAACTGGCTGACAGGCAGGTAACCAGTCAGCTATCTGCGTCGTCACAGGGCGCTCAAGTAGAGCGTTTAGACCGGGGATTGGTAGTGATCCCAACTGACAATGGCAATCATCTCAGCTGGCGCTTGTTGGCAGATGATCCTGATACTGTCTCGTTTGATGTATACCGCAACGGACAAAAAATTAATTCAGCTAAACTTACTGAAGCCACTTTCTTCACTGATGAGCAGGGAGAGGCAACGGACCGTTACCAGGTAAAGGCATTTTACAGTCGCCAGCATGGTCGCTTTCAACCAGAAGTGCGCGGGGCGGCAGTGTCTGAGGAGGTTTTGCCATGGCAAAACCCCTATTTGTCGATACCACTGGTAAAGCCTGAAGACGACTGGATCCGGGGGCAGGGCTACAGCTATTCGGCAAACGATGCTTCAGTGGCCGACCTCGACGGTGATGGTGAGTACGAAATTTTGATCAAATGGTATCCCGATAATGCAAAGGATAATTCGCAAGCCGGGTTTACCGGCCCAACGCTGATCGACGCTTATACTCAGCAAGGCGAACAGTTGTGGCGAATAAACCTGGGGCCGAATATCCGCTCGGGTGCGCATTATACGCAGTTTATTGCTTACGATTTTGACGGCGATGGCCGGGCCGAACTGGCCATGAAAACGGCAGATGGTTCGGTAGACGGCGAAGGACAGGTGATTGGTAATGCGGGGGCTGATCACCGCAATGATGCTGGCTACGTCTTGTCGGGGCCGGAATTCCTGACAATGTTTGATGGTCTTACCGGCAAGGCACTGGACACGATCAATTATGAGCCGCCCAGAGGCGATGTGAGCAGTTGGGGCGATGGCTATGGTAACCGGGTTGACCGCTTCCTGGCCGGGGTTGCTTATTTAGATGGTGAAAAGCCCAGTTTATTTATGGCTCGCGGTTATTACACCCGGGTTGTGGTGGCTGCATACGACTGGTCTGAAGGCAAATTACAAAGTCGTTGGGTATTTGATACCAATAATGGCGGTGCAGATACGCAGGCATACGGCCAAGGCGCCCATAGCATTACGGTAGGCGATGTAGATGACGACGGCAGGGATGAAATCGTGTATGGCGCCGCAACGATCGACGATGATGGACACCTGCTTTATTCCACTGGTTTGGGCCATGGTGACGCCCAGCATATGACTGATATTGATCCCAATCGTCCGGGCATGGAAATTTATATGGTGCACGAAACGCCCTCAGCCTATACCAAAAATGGTGTGGAATACGGCGTTGAGTTACACGATGCTGCAACAGGTGACATTTTGTGGTATCGGCCCAGCAATCAGGCCGACGTTGGCCGCGGCGTGAGTGCCGATATCGATCCGAATTATCCCGGTAATGAGAATTGGGCTACACGGGGAGGTCTGGTTGCGGCTGATGGTACCGTTATCAGCAGTAACCGGCCTGCGCCAGTGAATTTTGCCACCTGGTGGGATGGTGATTTAAGCCGTGAATTACTCGATAAAACCACTATCTCTAAGTGGTTACCTGAGGTGATGGGTACTACAACCTTACTGGAAGGCGCGGATTACGGTGTTGTGTCGAACAACGGTACCAAGGCTACCCCCGCGCTGTCAGCGGACATATTTGGTGACTGGCGTGAAGAGGTGATGTGGGCCACCGCAGACAGCAGTGAGTTGCGGATATTCTCAACTACCCATACCACTCAACATCGCTTCCCAACCCTGATGCAGGAAACCCAATACCGGGTGGCTATTGCGTGGCAAAATGTGGGCTACAATCAGCCTCCGCATCCTGCTTTTTATCTGGGCAATGATATGCAGGATGCGCCGGATTATCAGGTTTCTGCCGCAGAACTTGCGCCTTTCTATGCCGCTTCTGCAAATGGATTTGAGCAGCATATTACGGTAAATGTTTATCAGCACGGTGATAAAGTTCGCCATACCAGACTGTATCGCAGTACGTCGGATGATCCTGACAATAAGCAACTAATTGCAACCCTCAGCAAAGGTGAATCGCGCTATACCGACACCGATGTGCAACCTGATGTGACATATCTGTATTGGGCAGAACTGGATCTGGTAAGACAGTTCAATACTGTTTCATTACCTCCAACGTATGCATCGCTGAGCAGCAGTCTGCTGCCGGTTGTGAAAGTATTTCCGGTTAGCAGCGATGCACCGGTAAGCTTGTCGTGGTTTACCCGTGAAATTGATATTGCTGGTATTGAAATTATCCGTGCAGCACTGACTGATCCCTCAGCCGATCCTGCTTCATTTCCAAGACTTACTGTGGCCACACTATCACCATCAGATACCACTTGGACAGACACAACCAGTGTAGGCGGTGAGCGTTACTATTACTGGTTGGCGTTCATTACCACCAGTGGCGAGCGGGTGGAAGAGGGGCCTGTGTTTGCAGAGCGCTTTTTAGTACCCAAAACGCACTTAATCAGCGAAGAAGTTCAGGGGGGCATACAAATCAGCTGGTCGTTAGAGGATTTCTCCCAGCCAATACAAGGCGTACAGGTGTATCGCAATACCAGCGAGCAATTAAGTGGCCGGACGCGGATCAGCTCAAGTGCGCCTGTAGCAGGTTCTATGATTGATTCGCAAAGTTTAGAGCCGGGTACTACTTACTGGTATATGTTTAAGCTCACGATGCAGGATGGTAGTACTGTTAATACGGATCCCGAAGCGGCCATTACCTATTCGCAGATAAGTGCACAGCCGCAAACCAACCTGACGAGTCAAAAGGCAGAGGGCGGTATTCAGCTTAACTGGTCATTGGCTGGCTTTGCACAACCCATCCGCAGTGTGCAGATTTACCGCAACACCAGTGCGCAATTGAGTGGCCGTACCCGCATAAACCCGGGTGCTGCCGAAACCGGCAGTTTTCTGGATACCCAAAATCTGGTTGAAGGGACGCAATACTGGTACATGTTTAAACTTACCATGCAGGATGGTAGTACCATCAACACCGATCCGGAGGCTGTGGTGACTTACTGAACGGTAAATCCGTTTTGCCATTCCCCCTGTTGCCGAATCAGGTGCTGGGTGAGGGTGCCGGATAATTTGATTTAAATGAAAAGGCCTCAGGCGATTCCCCTAGCTCCTGCAGCAGGGTGAGTCGTTCGAGCGCTTCATCAATAGTAGGAATATGACCATCCTCAATCCACCATAGTACATACATATTGGTTTGAGGGGCAAAAAACCATTCACTTTTTCTGCGTAAAAAATCCCGGTGGATGGTTTTAAACAGAAAGTCCTTTAATGTTTGCGGGCAAGACCATACCGACATATTCAGTATTACATCCGGGTCGTCGAAGGCTTTGATGTTGGTTGCGTTACCTGCATCGTCCTTGAGCCGCCAGATAAACCCTTCGCTCGCTTCTGCAATGGCGTTTACGCGGTCCAGGTTATCAACAAAATCTTTAATTCTAGGGTCGTCTAACGGATAACGGGTTTTGGCTACATTTAGTTGAGCGAGTTGCATAGGGCGTTCCTTGTCCGGATTGAAAAAGCGGCGGGTGGCGAATACCACCCTATGTCTATTTTATTGGGGTAATGAACAGAAATTAAACAGTATGACGAGATGTTTTTGTCAGGCAAACCGTTTTGCGATTACCTGTTTTGGATACTGTGCATTAAATCCTTCGTGTTGCAGCCACACGATGGCGGTATCAACGTCGTTAAAGTGATGCAGCATAAAGCGAATACTGCCCGGAGCCAGCATGCGGTTCAACTGATACTCTTTGAGCATGTTCGGGCTATAAACGTGGGCGGCTAATTTCAGATTGTTCAGGTTACACCAAAGCGCCAGTTCGTGAATGATGGGTTCTATTTCAGGTGTGCCCAATACCCAGCTATCCAGATAAACAATATGTGCCCAGGGAGAGGACGATATTGCAGAAGCGTGTTTTACAAACGCAGTTTGATAGCGTTTCGCAATTGCCTCGTTCCACACACCGCTAACACTGGCGTTAAGTATGTTGCCCGTTGTCCAAATCTCAAAATCGCCGGTACCTTTCACATCACACTCCGTTTTAGATGCTCTGGATTAAACATAGCGCTAATTTAATAATTTTCAACAGGGCTGGGCTATTGGGAAGAAGCCGGAGCAGGGGCCTGCTCCGGCAGAGTGAAAAGCTTAGTATTTTAGCGCGACCGTTTCTACCAAAATGTTGCGGTGATGGGCCTTGGCACTGAAGTCTTTCACCAGTTCAACTACATCAAACGCCACGGATTTTGAGTTAGTAAAATCCAGAATAACTTTTGAATTATCTGGCAGTGAATTCAGTTTCTTTAAAATACTGGGCTTGTTGAAAAACGACACTTCTTCAGCGAGCACAATGTGGTGGGTTTCCATATCGTGTTGGTTTTCTACCGTATCGCGGAAGTGGAAGGAGTTTTTGTAACTGTGCTTTAAGGTAAAAAACACACTCACGGCCAAGCCTGCAATAACCCCTGATAACAGATCAGTTACCAGCATTACGATGATGGTTGCCATAAACGGCAGAAATTGCTCCCAGCCGGCGCGGTACATTACTTTAAACGTAGCCGGTTTGGCCAGTTTGTAACCCACAATGATGAGTACCGCCGCTAAAGAAGCCAGCGGGATAAGATTAAGCAAGCCGCCAATAGCTGCAACAGCAATGAGCAGGAAGAAACCATGCATAATGGCACTGAGTTTCGTTCTGGCGCCAAACGCAATATTGGCTGAACTTCGCACAATGACCTGTGTTACCGGTAAGCCACCCAATAATCCGGACACAATATTCCCCAAGCCCTGAGCTTTTAGTTCACGGTTTGCTGGCGTGGTATTTCTTTGTGGGTCCAGTTTGTCCGTTGCTTCTACGCTGAGCAGCGTTTCAATACTGGCCACTACAGCCATGACTGCTGCAATAGTCAGTACATCAAGCGAGAACATCTGTGTAAATGCCGGGAACGCCATTTCGTTGGTAAGATCGGCAAAACTATTAATTACCGGCAGCGACACTAATTGATCAACACTAAGTGGCGAGCTTGCCTGACTCAATATAACGCTGAATAGGATACCCAACAGCACAACAACGATGGGCCCCTGAATAAGTTGAAATACCTTGTGACGTGGTGTGAGGTATTTATCCCATACAACAAGCAACAAAAGGGAAAATGCTGATATCAACAATGCAGGTAACGAAATTTGGGAGATCGCATGGGTGATGGCAGAAAAGGTATTTTCGCCGTTGGTTTGTTGGAACGCCTGTTCACCCAGAAAGTCTGCATGCCAGCCCAGTAAATAGGGAAGTTGTTTAAGGATAATCAGCAAACCTATGCCCGTTAACATACCCGTAATGACAGAGGTGGGGAAAAAGTATGCGACAAATCCAGCGCGCAGGTACCCAAGTGCGATTTGGAAAATACCCGCAAGTACCACGGCGCACAAAAAGAGTTCCCAGCTTCCCAGGGTGGTGATCGCATCAAATACAATAACCGCCAGACCAGCAGCCGGTCCGCTTACACCCAGACGAGAGCCACTTGCCATGCCAACTATAATACCACCTACAATGCCGGCAATAATACCGGAGAAAAGTGGTGCGCCGGATGCCAGCGCTATGCCTAAACACAAGGGAAGGGCAACGAAAAACACCACAATACTGGCAGGTAAATCCTGCTTGATGTGTTTAAATGAGAGTTCCATTTTCATTGTTTAATCCTTACATTCCTGCCGCCAGTTTGGCTTCGGCATACGCTTGTTCCATTTCTTCGAAGGCATTGGTTTGCGGGTTCCAGCAAGCAATTGTGCCGTGCTCAATGTTGTACACCCAACCGTGCAGTTGAATAGCGCCAGTGGCCAATTTGGCCGCTACTGCAGGGTGAGTTTTAATATGTTGCAACTGTTGAAGCACGTTTTCCTGGGTAACGTCATCAAGCTGATTTAAAGTTACTTCGCCATGTTTCTCTCTAATCACTTCCGTGGCACATCTGCAATGTCCCAGCCATGCTTTTACATGGGGAAGGCTGTCGAGCTTTTCTGGCGCGATTGCACCTTTCATAGCTCCACAGTCTGTGTGCCCGCAAATTACTACGTGCTTAACCCCCAGCGCAGCAACGGCAAACTCAATGGATGCGGTCATGCCGCCGGTTTGGTTGCTGTGTGGCGGTACAATATTGCCTGCATTGCGGCAAATAAATAAATCGCCTGGTGCGGTTTGCGTTACCAGATTGGGATCAATGCGGGAATCAGAACAGGTGATAAACAATACTTCCGGACTTTGACCATTGGCCAGTTTCTTAAAAGTGTCCTGTTGCTCGGGAAAGATATCTCGCTGGAATTTAGCGACGCCAGAAATTACGTGATCCATAAGAAGCGCTCCGAAATGAGAATAGAAAATAAAACAATCTGACAATCATAGTGTGTGATAAATATATAGTTTAATATCTTACTCGGTGATAGTTAAAAGCTATCATGGTGTAAAGTCGCGGCGAGCCGGATATTTACCGCGCCGAATTGCGGGAACTCAGTGTTTTTTACTGCAAACAATCAAAATTTTGCGATAAATAACTGAGCGTATTTTGAGGGGGAAATCTTTTATAAAACAATAAATTGTAAATTATTTGTTTATTTTGTTTGATTGTTGTAATCAGTGTGTTTGGCTTGTGTTTTGGTGGTTCGCAAAACGCGCTTGCGATGTCAAAGGCAAGCATTAATTAGCCACGATTTCGCTTAGCGTTGTTCAGCTCGCTGTTTCATTAGCCCGAGTAACATCACGTGAAAATCGTGGAAAATTACCTGCCCCCACACCCTTGAATACCAGCCCAGGTTGGTATTGTCTTCCAGTGTGGTGCTGAGGGTTAAGCGGGTAAATCCTTCCTCTGCGGATTCGAGTGTGTAGGCGCCATAAAGTGGTGAGAATATCTCGCCACCCAGTTTTACGTGCTTGTCTAACGCGTGGTCGGGTATGCGTTCAGGATCAATCTTAAACTGATACGCCATCTGTTTAGCTGGTTCCCAAGCGGTGATCACCTCCTCAAACACAACCCCTTTTTCCCATTCACTGGTTCTTATCGCATTGTGGGCTAATCCGGTCATTGAGGCTCGTAATGGACGTGGTATACCGATTAACTGCCCAAATGACCACGGCAATTCTTGCTTGCTTATTACATCCACATTACCAATTTCTCGCCAAACCTGTTCTGGCGTGGCCGCAATCAGAATGCTGTCGGTTACGGTATATTGATAGGAAGATGAAAATGCAGTTAACTCAACCGGTGTGCACACAATGGGTAATAACATTACCGATAACAGCGGTTTGTGCGGCGCGTTTTTACGATGTAAGTGAACCCAACGCGCGGCTAAACCGCCTATACTGGCGCAAAAGAAAAAAGCCGGTGAGGCAAGTACTACGCAAATACTGCCTTCGAGAAGTGTCACTACAGTTACCAACAAACACACTAAAACCGGTTGCCAGGCTAGTCGAATGGCACTGGAGGAAGATACATTGCTCCCTTGTTTTAATTCACAATAAAGACGCAGATAACCCACAGCAAAGGGCACTAGAAACAAGAAAGATAGAGTAACCAGACCATTGAGATGACTAAGTGAGTCCAGTTCCCATATTACCCGGAATAGCAGTCCATACAGTGCACCAGCAATGATGCCAATACGCGATGGCGTTAATGTCAATGTTGGTGTAATCATCACATTCCTTGTATTTCATTTATCCTGGTTATTACGTTACTGGTTAGTCCTGCAACGGTAATAAAAGTTCACCATTACGGGGCATCTTGCTTATATCTTGCAGTATCTCGCTTAGATAATCGGCAAAATCCAGGTTATCCGGTTGTTTAATTCCACTGACTAACTGCTCAAAAGCGATATGATACGCTTGGCTTTGTGCTGGCTGTTCAAGAGTGTGACTGTAGGCTGCCGCCAAATACAGATATTGCAGGTGCTGGTATTCGTTAATGGCACCTGATTCAGCGCCTGCCAACATATCGCGAATTTCTTCCAGTGCTGCCTGGCGATACTGTGTCGCTTTGTCGGTATTGCCCAGTTCCTGATACCAGCGGGCGAGCAGGCGTTTTAGGTGATTTTTACCGTGAATGTCCAGATCTCGCAGTGCGTACACGCTTTCAAGTGCAGTCAGCGTTTCTTCAAGGGTGCCGGGCGCTGAACGCCGTGACGTTAAATAGGAGGCTATTGCGGTTTTTTCCTGCTCGGTGAGTGCAAAGTCACCAATTAAACCCACAAAGCCTGATGCCTCACAAACCCATATTCCATGGGGATCGGTATATGGCCAAAATACCTGATCATATTTACTGGGCCAGTGACAATACCAATTCGCATAGAAGTTTGCTCACTCAGCAGCACTGGCAGGCTTTTTAGCTAGGCTTGGTTGCACAGGTTTG
>NZ_VHIP01000011.1 GCF_006494365.1 Aestuariibacter sp. GS-14 | reverse complement strand
CCAAACCTGTGCAACCAAGCCTAGCTAAAAAGCCTGCCAGTGCTGCTGAGTGAGCAAACTTCTATGCGAATTGGTATAAGCCCGCGAAATTATTTTAAGTCAATTGAGCCTCCTGCAAAAAGCCTGCCTCTACGCAGGCTTTTCCATTTTCTTACTTGTTATCAGCCACTTCGGCTTTGGCCCTTAATATTCAGAAATTGGATGTCGGAATCACGCTCATATTCGGGGTCTTTTTTGCTTGACAGTGGGAAGGATTGATACCTAAACTGTCAATTGTGGGTAAAAGTGGTAAATAGTGGATCCTATAATCAAGGTTTTGCAGATCGGATCTCAAAAACAAGAACAACAAGATCAAAATAAAAAAGGCTAGGGGAATGTTCCGCGGCGCTAATGCAATCAATCTGGATACAAAAGGGAGACTGGCCATACCTACGAAGTATCGACAGTCTCTTTTGGATGATTGCAACGGACAGCTGGTCTGCACTATTGACACACAACAAAGCTGTTTACTGCTTTACCCACTTCCCGAATGGGAAGAAATTGAACTAAAACTGAGTAAGTTTTCGAGCATGATCCCGTCTGAACGACGCATGCAGCGATTACTGCTGGGTTATGCAACAGAATGCGAAATGGATAAAAGCGGCCGCGTCTTGCTGTCGTTGCCATTGCGCAAACACGCCGCACTCGATAAAGAAGTGATGTTGGTGGGTCAACTCAATAAGCTTGAAATTTGGGATGCTGAAATCTGGGCAACGCAAATTGATGCTGATATGGAAGTGGAACGTTCAGGTGGATTTGAACTGACCGAGCGACTACAGGACTTCTCTCTATGAGCGACAGCTTCAAACACACGTCGGTACTACTACAGGAATGTCTCGATGGTCTGGCGATCAAGCCTGATGGGATCTACATTGATGCCACATTTGGTCGTGGCGGCCATTCCGGTGAAATTTTATCTCAGTTGGGCGAAAACGGCCGCCTGATTGCTTTTGATCGCGATCCTCAGGCTATTGAAGCAGCCCAGCGTTTTGCTGATGACAAGCGTTTTACCATTGTTCATTCTGCGTTTGGCGATATGGCCAGCGTTATTGAAGGGATGTCATTAACGGGGCAAATCGACGGTGTGCTGATGGATTTAGGCGTATCTTCACCGCAATTAGACGATGCCGAGCGAGGCTTCAGTTTCCTGCGCGATGGTCCGTTAGACATGCGCATGGATACCAGTCGTGGCCTG
The DNA here is from genome assembly GCF_006494365.1 of Aestuariibacter sp. GS-14. Lineage (GTDB taxonomy): Bacteria > Pseudomonadota > Gammaproteobacteria > Enterobacterales > Alteromonadaceae > Alteromonas > Alteromonas mangrovi. Next base: position 181,757 of record NZ_VHIP01000011.1, on the reverse strand, counting down.
AGTGCTGCTGAATGGCTTGCAGAAGCTGATGAGCAGGATATTACACAGGTTATTAAGGAATTTGGCGAAGAGAAATTTGGTAAGCGTATTGCCTATGCCATCGTGAACGAGCGCAAGGTAAAGCCTATTACCCGTACCACTGAGCTGGTGAAGATCATCGAGCAAGCCATGCCAGTGAAAGACAAATTCAAACACCCGGCCACCCGCACTTTCCAGGGCATCCGTATTTACATTAATGCCGAACTGGAACAATTACGCGTGGGTTTGAAAGCCGCTACCGCCATACTGAAGCCTCAGGGTCGCTTGGCGGTGATTTCGTTTCACTCGCTGGAAGATCGCCTGGTAAAGCGATTTATGAAGGAACAAAGCAAAGGTAAAGCCGTTCCACACGGCTTGCCATTAACCCAACGGGAGATCGATGCAGATAAAGTATTGACGTTGATAGGCAAGGCTATCAAGCCTGGCGATGATGAGCTGGCGGTTAACGTCCGGTCCCGAAGTGCGGTACTCAGGGTGGCGGAAAAACGATGACAAGCTCAACGACGAACTTTAATTTACTGCTCATCCTGGTTACCGAATTGACCCGCCATAAAGTGCGGGTTTTGTTGTTTATAGCGGTCATTGCAAGTGCGCTGGCGGTGATCCTGAGCAGTCACCATAATCGTCAGCAAAACATCGCATTAGAACAGCTGATGCGCGAGAAGGACGACCTGGATGTAGAGTGGCGGAATCTGGTATTAGAACAGCGTGCGCTCACCGAACACAATCGCATTGAGGCGCTGGTAGAGAAGCATCTGGATATGCAGCGCCCTGGTGCAGAAGACGAAGTGGTGGTGCGTATAAAATGACTACCATTACCTTAAAAGCCAGTAAGTCAAAGACCAGCGGCGCAAAAATGAATAACCGGCCGGGCCCAATGCAATGGCGCTTCCTGGTGGTACTGGGCGTTATCATTCTGGTGTTTTTGGTATTGGCCATGCGGGCCGCGTTTATTCAGGTAATCGAGCCTGACGATTTGATCCAGCAGGGTGACAGCCGTACGTTGCGTACCCGCAACATGCCAACTTATCGCGGTTTGATTACCGACCGCAATGGCGTGGAACTCGCTGTTAGCGTACCGGTACGTGCAATTTACGCCGATCCCAAAGTCATTCACGATGCCAATGCGCTTAACCAGACCCGTCGCTGGCTTGCACTGGCAGAAGTCATTGGGCAGGACGTGGATGAGCTGGTTAGCAAAGTAGACAATCCTCAGCGACGCTTTGTATACCTGCAACGTCAGGTTTCCCCCGCTATGGCCGACTATGTAGAGCAACTTGATATTCCGGGCGTTTATTTGCGCAAAGAATCTCGCCGTTATTATCCAACCGGTGAAGTAGGTGCACAGCTCATTGGCATTACCAACGTAGATGATCAGGGTATTGAAGGGCTGGAACGGTTATATGACGACTGGTTAACCGGATCGCCTGGTAGTCGTAAGATTCGACGCGATGCGAAAGGCCGCCAGGTAGAAGTACTTGAAAGCACAGACGGCGAAGCCGCTGGCAACCTGGCGCTTACTATTGACCAGCGCATTCAGGCACTGGCCTATAAGCAAATTAAAGAAGCTATGTTGTATTACCAGGCCAGTTCAGCGTCGGCCATCGTGGTAGATGTGCACAGCGGCGATATTCTGGCTATGGTGAATGCTCCGTCATTCAACCCTAATGATCGCAGTGATATTTCTCCCCACCGTATGCGCAACCGCGTGATCACCGACGCGTTTGAACCGGGAAGCTCGCTAAAGCCGCTGGCAGTGTTAAGTGCATTGGAATTTGGCGTGGTAAAACCTAACGATATCGTAGACACCTCGCCCGGCTGGATGCGCCTTGGGGGGAGTCTGGTTAAGGACGTTCGCAATTACGGCAAGCTCAGCCTGGCCGAAATAATTCAGCATTCCAGTAACATGGGTACGTCAAAACTGGCTTTGTCGGTACCCAAACAGTTCCTGCTGGATACGTATTACAACATGGGTCTGATGTCGGATACCGGCGTAAATATGCCGGGTGAAAGTACGGGCATATTCCACGAGCGCAATCGCTGGTCGGAATTTGAGTTGGCTACGTTGTCGTTTGGCTATGGGATATCGGTGACTACCGCGCAACTGGCGAGAATGTACGCTACTATTGCCGCCGGTGGTATAAAGCGCCCGTTAAATATTGTGCGTGATACTGAGTCTTCGGCGTATAAACCTGCAGAAGAACGCGTGATCAGCGAAAGCAATGCTAAGGCCATTCTGGCCATGATGGAAACCGTTACCCAGGATGACGGTTCAGGGGTGAAAGCGCGCATTCCCGGTTATCGGGTAGGCGGTAAAACAGGTACCAGTCGCAAGGCAGTCGCGGGTGGTTACGGCGAAGAATATGTCAATATTTTTGCCGGCGTTGCGCCTATCACTAACCCACAGCTTGTAACGGTGGTGCTGATTAATGAACCGGGTGGCGATTTGTATCATGCGGGTGACACTGCCGCACCGGTGTTTTCAGAAATAATGGGTGGCGCTTTACAGTTGCTTAATATTGCTCCGGACGACAGACAAATGAGTGCCACGCAGGTAATTGAGAGGGTGTCTCATGGTGGTTAGTGCTTTTACCCAAAGTCTGCATGCATTGATGTTGAAGTTCGGTGTGAATGCCCCGGATATTCGCGTTCAGGGTTTAACGCTGGACAGCCGTGACGTCACACCAAAAATGGTGTTTGTGGCAGTTAAAGGGCATCAGCAGGATGGACGTGATTTCATTCCTCAGGCTATCAGTTTGGGGGCCAGGGCCATTCTTGCTGAAGCGGATGACGCCAGCGAGCATGGCCACATCACTATGCGTGAACACACAGTTATCATGCATTTTTGGGGATTAAGAACACTGCTGTCTGCATTGGCTGCTGCGTTTTATGATTATCCAGCCAATAAACTTGCCACTATTGGTGTTACCGGCACCAATGGCAAAACCTCTGTGGTGCAATTAATTACCCAAATGAAGCATCGGTTGGGTCACCGCGCCGCGTCGATTGGTACGCTAGGCAGTGGTATCTACCGCGATGAGGCTTCCTATGCGCCGGCCAGTAATGGCAATACCACTCCCGACGCAATTTATATGCAGTATCTGCTAGCCGAATTTGTGCAACAGGAAGTACAGCATGTTGCCTACGAAGTGTCCTCCCATGCATTGGTTCAGGATCGCCTGAAGCAAGTAAAAACCGACATCGGCGTGTTTACAAATCTTACCCGCGATCACCTTGATTATCACGGCACAATGGATGCTTATGCTGAAGCCAAACGCGCATTACTCAATCTGCCAGGCATGCGTCGGATTGTGCTTAATCAGGCTGATCCGGCGAGTGAAGCATGGCAGAAAGCGGCGGCTGAACGCATAGAGGTTGTGTGGACCAATGTGTTGGCAGAAGTACCGCAGAATTTGCCCGAACAGCGCTATTGTTTTGCCACAAATGTGCAATACCATGCCAATGGGTGTCAGTTCAGACTCGCGAGTTCGTGGGGGACAACTGTGGTGCAGGTAGCGTTATTAGGCGCATTTAACATCGCTAATTTGATGAGTGCAACGGCTGCTTTGTTATGTCAGGGAGAGCGTTTCGCCAATGTGGTTAGTGCACTGGAACAAGTGCATGCGGTACCCGGTCGACTAGAGGTGTTTGAGTTTGCGAATCACGCTAATGTGGTAGTGGACTACGCCCATACACCCGATGCGTTGGAAAAAGCCTTGTCGGCACTACGCAGTCACACCACGGGTAAAGTGTGGTGTGTATTTGGTTGTGGTGGCGACCGTGACAAAGGAAAACGGCCACTCATGGCTCAGGCCGCAGAGGCAGGCGCAGATCACCTAGTGATCACAACAGACAACAGTCGCTCAGAGCTGGCGCAAGCCATTGCCAACGACATCAAGGCCGGACTCACTCAGCCTGATTTGGCAATGGATATTCCCGATCGCGAGCAGGCCATTCGCTATTGTCTGACACATGCAGACAAAGACGACTTAATTATGGCCGCCGGTAAAGGACATGAAGATTATCAAATCATTGGTAAGCATCGAATTAACTATAACGAACGGGCAGTGATCGCCCGTTTGCAGCAGGAGTGCAGCAAATGATAAACACCACGCTGGCATGGATTGCACAACAGATCCAGGGAAGACTGGAAGGTAACGATATTACAGTAAGTGCGGTGAGCACCGACACCCGGCAGTTGAACCAGGGCGACGTGTATCTGGCATTAAAGGGTGACAATTTTGATGGTCACGCCTTTGCTGAGGCCGCTGTAAACGCGGGGGCAAGTGCCATCATCGCCAGTACACCAATTGCTGCCGGGCTTGCTGCGCAGGTACCGGTCATTTATGTAGACGATACCAAAACCGCATTGGGTGAATTAGGCGCAGCTGTGAAGGCAGCTGTTCAGCCAAAAACTATCGGAATAACCGGCAGTAGCGGTAAAACCACAGTGAAAGAAATGTGTGCGGCAATCTTGGCACAGCGCGGAAACGTGTTGGCAACCGCCGGCAACTTCAATAACGACATTGGTGTACCTCTGACTTTATTGCGTCTTACTCCAGAGCACGAATACGCGGTAATTGAAATGGGGGCGAATCACCTGGGTGAGATTGCGTATACCACTAATTTGGTAAAACCGAATGTGGCCACCATTGTTAACGCGGCCGCAGCGCATTTGGAAGGCTTTGGCAGTTTGCTTGGCGTAGCGCGTGCAAAAAGTGAAATCTTTAAAGGGTTAGGGGAAAACGGCCTGGCCATTGTTAACCGCGATAGCCAGTTTGCAGAATTTTGGTTGGGTAAACTCAAATATCAGCCAGTGCAAACCTTTGCGCCAGATTCAGCCAGTACAGAAGCCGATTACTATGCGTCAGATATCACCATTGATTTAAATGGTTGTGCTGAATTTGTTATGCATACGCCAAAAGGCACGGCAGAAGTGCGTTTGTCGGTACCCGGTATGCATAACGTCGGCAATGCGTTGGTCTCCGCTGCGCTGACACTGGCGGTAGGCGCAACACTCGAAGACGTGAAATTTGGCTTGCTGGCAATGAAAACGGTAGGCGGTCGCCTCAAAGTGGTGCCACTTACCGACCAGGTGCGTTTACTGGATGATACTTACAATGCGAACGTGGGCTCGGTAAAAGCCGCAATTGATACGCTGGCCAGCTTTGCCGGTAAGCGGGTACTGGTGCTGGGTGACATGGCTGAACTGGGTGAGCAGTCCCGTTACTATCATGAACAGGTAGGCGAATACGCCATGCAACGCGGTGTGGATTGTCTGTATACCGTTGGCGTACTGAGCCAAAGTGCCACCACGGCTTTCGGACAAGGGGCCTTTCACTTTAGCGACAAGCCCGCGCTGATTGAGGCGATCGTGAATGATTTGGGTAGTGAGCAACGCGACCTGACTATTCTGGTGAAAGGATCGCGCAGCGCCAAAATGGAACAGGTAATTACAGCACTGGAGGAATCCCCATTGGGAAAGCTTAATCGTCGGCGGGAGAAAATTGCATGTTGATCTGGCTCGCCGACTGGCTAACGCAGTTTGAGACTGGGTTTAACGTATTTTCGTATCTAACTATGCGTGCAATTCTGAGCACACTAACGGCTCTGCTGATTGCCATATTAATTGGTCCGAAGATGATTCGCTGGCTGCAAATGATGCAGATTGGCCAAACGGTTCGCAACGATGGCCCGCAATCGCATTTGTCTAAAGCGGGCACACCTACCATGGGCGGCTTGTTAATACTTGCGGCTATAGTAACAAGCGTACTGTTATGGGCAGATCTGAGTAACCGTTACGTGTTGGTTACGCTGTTTGTGGTGGTTACTTTTGGCATTGTGGGATTTGTTGACGATTACCGTAAGGTGATCCGCAAGGATTCCAAAGGCCTGATTGCACGCTGGAAATACTTCTGGCAGTCGGCCATTGCGTTGTGTGTTGCATTTTACCTGTACAGCAGCGCACAGCAAATGGAAGAAACAGCCTTGTTGGTTCCTTTCTTCAAAGATGTGCTACCGCAGTTGGGGATTTTCTATATTGCGATTGTGTATTTCGCGTTAGTAGGCACCAGCAATGCGGTAAATTTAACCGATGGTCTGGATGGCCTGGCGATTGTGCCTACCATTCTGGTAGCCGGTGCGTTTGCGATTTTTGCGTACGTTACGGGTAACGTGAATTTTTCAGCGTATCTGAATATTCCCTACATACCGCTTACCAGTGAACTGGTGATTGTGTGTACGGCTATTGTTGGTGCTGGCCTGGGCTTTTTGTGGTTTAACACCTATCCGGCCATGGTATTTATGGGCGATGTAGGCTCACTGGCGCTAGGCGGTACGCTTGGCATACTTGCAGTGTTAGTCAGACAGGAAATTGTACTGATTATCATGGGTGGCGTATTTGTTATCGAAACACTCTCGGTGATCATGCAAGTGGGGTCGTACAAGCTGCGTGGGCAACGCATTTTCAGAATGGCGCCTATCCACCATCATTACGAATTAAAAGGCTGGCCGGAACCACGCGTTATAGTGCGCTTTTGGATCATTTCTCTGATCCTGGTTCTGATTGGTCTGGCAACGTTAAAGCTGCGCTAATGAATAACTTACTGAATAACGCTACACATTTTGTTGTTGCAGGCTCCGGGCTCTCGGGGCTGTCCTGCGTGCGTTATTTACTGGATCAGGGAAAGCAGGTGAAACTGTGGGATACCCGCCCGCATGCCCAAATACCTGACACGCTCACTATTGACGTTGTATGCGGTGAATTACCGGATAATTATTGGCAGGGAGTGGAAGTACTGGTGGTGAGTCCCGGTATTTCACCCGCGCTACCTGCCATTCAGAGCGCGGCATCCAGTGGTGTACAAGTGGTTGGCGATATCGAACTCTTTGCCCAGGCTGTGCAATGCCCAGTGATTGGCATTACCGGCTCAAACGGCAAAACCACTGTTACACTGCTAACTACGCATATACTTCAACAACTGGGTATCAATGCCATTGCGGCAGGTAACGTGGGGTTGCCCGCGCTTGACGCACTGTCGCTCAAGCCTGAGGTTGCTGTTCTGGAGTTATCGAGTTTTCAGTTGGAAACCACCGAATCACTTAATCTGCACGCCGCGACTTTACTTAACGTGTCTGCCGATCATCTGGATCGCCATGGTACGTTAGATGCCTACCGGGCTGCCAAACAACGGATATTTTTTCACGCCCGGTGCGCTGCCGTAAACCGTGATGACAACGAAACCCTGCCGACAGATTCGGCTATACCCGTTATTCAAACGGGTTTAACTGAGTGCAGCACCGGTTTTGGCTGGCGAGGTGAAACACAGACTATTCTGTACAACGGTCAGCCGATACTTCGTATGGCCGACACACAACTTGTAGGGTTGCACAATGCGCTAAACATTCAAGCATCGCTGGCGTTAGTGTCGGTATTGAATGTGGATGTTGAGCAGGCAGCTCAGGCAGTCAAAACGTTCAAACCTGCTCCACATCGCTGTGCAAAAATCGCGGTGAAAGGCGGGGTTACCTATATCGACGATTCAAAAGCGACCAACATTGGCGCAACGGAAGCCGCACTGATTGGCCTGGGTCCGACACTGGCCGGCCGGTTGATACTCATTGCCGGAGGCGACGCGAAAGGTGCAGATTTAACCGCGCTTAAGCCGTTATTCGATAAACACGTGAATGCGGTAATCGCACTGGGGCGTGACGGTAAAGTGCTCAGCGACATTGCTACAAACGGACATTACGTTGCTACCATGCCAGAGGCCGTTGCGCTGGCCGCATCGATGTCACAGCCGGGGGATACGGTTCTGCTTTCGCCTGCGTGTGCCAGCCTCGATATGTTTAAAAACTATCAGCACCGAGCCGAAGTATTTGCTAATGCAATACAGGAGCTGCCAGCATGAACGCCGTGACCAGCCAGCTTGCGTCGCTGTTTTCTGCCCGTCACGATCAATCCGTGCACAGTGAGCCTGTTTTCGATGGCAGTATTGTGCTGGTTGCTTTTGCGCTGATGGCAATTGGGCTGGTCATTGTGTGTTCTGCATCCATGCCGATTGCAGACAGGATTCATGACAACCCATTTTATTTTGCCATTCGACACGGTATTTATTTAATTGCTGCCATTATTGCCGCTATGGTAGTAGTGCAACTGCCCATGCAGTTTTGGCGTGTCGCTAATCCCTACATGTTGTTATTGGCGATCGGTTTGCTGGTTGCCGTATTACTGATCGGGCGCAACGTAAATGGCTCTACCCGTTGGCTTGCTATTGGCCCTATTACCATTCAGGCTGCTGAACCAGCCAAACTGTTCTTTTTCTGCTATCTGGCTGGCTATCTGGTGCGTCGCTACGACGAAGTAACTGAAAATCTGAAAGGCTTTATTAAGCCTCTGGTCGTGTTCTTCATTCTGGCATTGTTGCTATTGGCCCAGCCAGATTTGGGTACCGTGGTAGTCATGCTGGCTACCACCATTGGATTGCTCTTTTTGGCCGGAGCCAGGTTATGGCAGTTTTTCGCACTCATGTTTGTCGGTATTCTGGCCGTTGTCGCGCTCATTGTGTTTGAGGAATACCGTTTAAGGCGGGTAACGTCTTTTCTTGATCCCTGGGCCGATCCATTTGGCAGCGGCTACCAGCTTACACAATCCTTAATGGCCTATGGCCGGGGAAACTGGTTTGGACAAGGATTGGGCAACAGCTTACAGAAACTGGAATTCTTACCCGAAGCTCACACCGACTTCGTTATGGCAATCCTGGCAGAAGAGCTGGGCTTTGTTGGCGTAATGATGGTGTTGATGCTGATGTTATGGCTGGTACTGCGAGCGTTGCAAATTGGCAACAAAGCACTCGCCAGCGATCGGCCTTTTGATGGCTTCATGGCGTATTCAATTGGTATTTGGTTCAGCTTTCAGACCGCTGTCAACATTGGCGCCAGTGCCGGTATTCTGCCTACTAAAGGGTTAACCCTGCCATTGGTCAGTTATGGCGGTTCGAGCCTTATCGTAATGGCGGTCGCCGTGTCGTTGTTGTTGCGCATTGATTTTGAATTACGCGTATCGGGTGTACAGGCGCTCACCAAAGGCGCTAAAGCCGACGCTAAACGGGAAGCAAGGCGCAGTAAAAAGCAAGAAGCCAAAGCCAAAGTAAAACAAGCGATGCAAAGTGCTGAGGATATGGCAGAAGACGCCAGCTTACTTGATGATGAGGAGACGCAGCATGGCTAAGCGTTGTCTTATCATGGCAGGCGGCACCGGAGGACACGTCTTTCCGGGGATCGCAGTGGCTGATACCCTGGTAAAACGCGGGTGGCATATCGACTGGCTGGGTACGGCTGAACGCATGGAAGCCCAGGTAGTGCCTCAGCATGGATATCCTATTCACTTTATTCCGGTTAAGGGCTTGCGCGGAAAAGGTATTCAGGCCCGGCTAACTGGCTTGTGGGCACTGCTAAAATCACTGGTTGCCGCACGTAAGCTGGTTAAGTCAATCAAGCCTGATGTCGTGCTGGGCATGGGCGGTTACGCCAGTGGACCAGGTGGACTCGCTGCCTGGAGCCTTGGTATCCCGGTGGTGGTTCACGAGCAAAATGCTGTACCTGGCATGACTAACCGACTACTGGGTAGAGTGGCAAAGCGCATTATGCTGGGATTTGAGTCGGCCAAAATTCACTTTGGTAAACAGCAGAAAAAATGTGTGAACGCGGGGAATCCGGTTCGCTCTGCCATTCTTGCTTTGAGCGTTAAGGCAACGTCACAGTTGCCATTGAATATGCTGGTGGTGGGGGGCAGCCTTGGCGCACGTCCTCTGAACGAACAGATCCCGCCATTGTGCAAAAATCTATCGGGATTGAATATCTGGCATCAAAGTGGCAAGGGTAATGCCGATGCTGTTACGCAGGCATACGGTAAAACTAGCGTCAGAGTGACAGAATTTATTGATGACATGGCAGAAGCCTATCAATGGGCGGATTTTATTGTGTGCCGGGCCGGCGCGCTTACCGTTGCCGAAGTCGCAGCAGCGGGAAAGGCAGCCATTTTTATACCACTGCCGCACGCGGTAGACGACCACCAAACGCAAAATGCCCGCTCGCTGGCAGACAATCACGCGGCAGCGTTGGTGCCTCAGGCAAAACTGAGTGAATTGCTGCCCGGTTTAATTCAAAGCTGGATCGATGATCCACAGCAGTGCAGCCTGATTGCGCATAAAGCGAAACAGTATGCACCGCATAACGCAGCAGGCCTGGTGGCTGACGCATGCGAACACGTTGTAATTGGAGAGTAGTACATGGTTTTACAAACACCTTTTCAAAGCCCGCAGATGCGCAAAGTTACGCGTATCTTTTTTGTGGGTATTGGTGGTGCCGGCATGGGCGGCATTGCTGAGGTGTTATTGAATGAAGGCTATCAGGTAGCCGGTTCCGACATTCAGGCTGGCGCAATGACAGAGCGTCTGTCGGCTTTGGGAGCGTGCATTGCCATTGGTCACAAGGCCGAAAATGTGGAAGGAGCCAACGTTGTAGTGGTGTCCAGTGCGATCAATGAATCCAATCCGGAAATACAGTATGCGCGGCAACAGCGCATTCCAATTATCCGGCGCGCAGAAATGCTGGCGGAGTTAATGCGTTTTCGCCATGGCATTGCGGTAGCGGGTACACACGGTAAAACAACCACAACCAGTCTGATAGCCACTATTTTTGCAGAAGCAGAGACTGATCCTACTTTTGTGATTGGCGGATTACTCAACAGCGCAGGCACCAATGCCCGACTAGGCAAGAGCCGCTATCTGATTGCTGAAGCGGACGAGAGCGATGCGTCGTTTTTACATTTACAGCCCATGATGAGCGTAGTGACCAACATAGAAGCCGATCACATGGCTACCTATGACGGTGATTTTTCTAAAATGACCGACACCTACATTGAATTCTTACACAACCTGCCATTTTATGGTCAGGCTGTGGTGTGCGGCGACGACCCGGTCATTAGCGAGTTACTGCCCAGAATAGGTCGCAGCGTACTGACATACGGATTGAAAGATGACAACGACGTGCGGGCTACCAATATTCAGTTTAGTTTTGGGCGCACCCGTTTCGATGTCTCACGACCGAACAAACCTGCACTCACCATTGAGTTAAATCTGACCGGCACACACAATGTGCTCAATGCACTGGCAGCCATTACGGTAGCCACCGAGGAAGGCATCGAAGATGATGCTATTAGCAAGGCACTCTCTACCTTTGGTGGAATAGGCCGCCGATTTGAAATACTGGGCCAATTTGATACTTCGGTAGGACATATCACCTTGGTAGATGACTACGGTCATCACCCTACAGAAGTGGCAGCAACAATTGCCGCTGCGCGCAACAACTGGCCATCCCAACGTTTGGTGATGGTGTATCAGCCGCATCGTTACAGCCGGACCCGCGATTTGTACGAAGACTTTGTGGAAGTGTTATCCCAGGTAGATTGTTTGTTGTTACTGGATGTCTACGCGGCCAGCGAACAGCCTATCGAAGGAGCCGATAGCAGGGCGCTTGCCAGATCGATTCGCGCCAGGGGGCAACTGGAACCTGTATACGTGAGTAACCACGAAGAATTACCACTAATTCTGGCCAATCAACTGCAGGATGGTGATATTGTGATGTCTCAGGGAGCGGGTAACATTGGCCAACTCGCAAAAAAACTGGCGGCAACCGGTATGGAACCCGCAAATCTTCAGGGGCAAACGTCATGAAATTTACCACGTATTCTGCGCAACAATACGGACGCGTTGCCGTGATGCTGGGCGGTGAATCGGCTGAGCGTGCGGTATCGCTGAACTCCGGGAAAGCCGTACTGAGTGCGTTGCAATCAGCAGGAGTAGATGCCTTTGCCTTTGATACTGCTGAAAGGCAAATAACTGATTTAATAGCGGAAAATGTTGATCGTGTAATGATAATGCTACATGGTCGGGGAGGCGAGGATGGCTCCATGCAAGGCGCGCTTCAGCAACTGGGTATTCCCTATACCGGAAGCGGTGTTTTGGGGTCTGCTTTATCGATGGATAAAATCCACACCAAGCAAATCTGGCAATGCCTGCAACTTCCTACTGCGAAATATGAAATTGCTGTAAAAAGTCGCTTTGAAGCTGGATCATGCGGCGCTATAATGGAAAAATTAGGGGGAATAGTCATGGTCAAACCCGCTCGGGAAGGTTCGAGTATTGGGATGGCCAAAGTGACAAGCGCTAAACAACTAGAAACCGCCGTTCAGGACGCCTTTAATTATGATAATCAGGTCCTGATAGAGCAGTTCGTAGATGGTCTTGAATACACTGTATCGGTTGTACAGGGTAAAGCTTTACCATCAATCCGCATGTCAACCCCACATACGTTTTACGATTATTCAGCAAAGTACCAGGATAATACTACCCAGTACTTTTGCCCCAGTGGCCTTTCTGATGAACAGGAAAGTACGCTGGCACAGTTGTGTACCAATGCGTTTGAAGCGTTATCTGCCAGCGGCTGGGGCCGGGTAGATGTAATGCAGGACCGCCACACAGGTCAGTTTTATTTGCTGGAAGCCAATACGGTGCCGGGCATGACAGAGAAAAGTCTGGTTCCCAAAGCCGCAGCAGCGGCAGGGATTAGTTTTCAGGAATTGGTACTGGCCGTGTTAGCAACCAGTATGGAGCCTGCATAAGCATGACAGCGCAACAGCATTCTGTGCCTTGGGGCGGCATTACTTTTTTGGTGATGTTGTTTGCTGTGTTAGTCGCAACGGGTATTAAAACTTACTCCTGGATGCAGGATGAGCAGCGGGCGCCGGTGCAGGTAATTGATTTTTCCGGTCGCTTTAAGCATCTGGACGTGTTGAAACTCGAAAAGCTGATACGACAGTCTCAACCCGGTAGTTTTTTTGCCTTGGACGTCAATGACATCCATCAGCTGTTGGAACAACAGCCATGGGTTTATCGCGCATCGGTGCGCAAGCAATGGCCAAATCGACTTAAGGTGTATTTGGTTGAGCAAATGCCGGTAGCACGCTGGAATGAAGATTTAATGCTGAATCCTTACGGCGAAAGCTTTAACGCCGAGGGAAAAACACTGGGGCTGCCAAAATTATTTGGGCCTGGTGGCAGTGAAAAAACCGCGTTGGAAGGTTATAACGCCATGCAGTCTCTGCTGGCAGGACAGAACCTGGCGATTGCGGAGCTCTCGCTGAGTGAGCGGTACGCCTGGCAGGTACAGTTACAGAACGGTATAGAACTGAATCTGGGCAGGCAGGAATTTATAGACAGGTTACAGCGTTTTGTGGATGTGTATCCGTTACTGGCGAAGCAACCCAAAGCAGTGAAATACGTAGATTTGCGATACGATACCGGACTGGCTGTTGGCTGGGACGACAATAACACGACAAAAAGTTAAGAGAATTAAATGTCTAAAGCGGCAGAACGTAATTTAATTGTAGGACTCGACATCGGTACCAGCCGGGTTAAAGCTGTCCTCGGTGAATTACTGGATGATGAACAAATCAGCATTGTTGGGGTGGGTACCCATGTCGCACGTGGAATGGACAAAGGCGGCGTTAACGATCTGAATTTAGTAGTAAAGTCAGTTCAAAGTGCCGTGAATGAAATGGAGCTCATGGCAGATTGCCAGGTGTCGTCTGTGTTTATGTCCATTTCAGGGCGTCATGTAAAGTGCCAGAACGAAAGTGGCATGGTGCCGATTAACAATCAGGAAGTGACCCAGGAAGACGTAGACAACGTGGTACACGCAGCCCGGTCTGTGCCAATTGCAGCAGAGCGCCGCTTACTGCATGTGTTACCGCAGGAATTTACTATCGATGTACAAGAGGGAATTAAAAACCCAATTGGTATGTCGGGAGTCAGAATGGAAGCAGAAGCGCACATTATTACCTGTGCCGATGACATGGCCAAAAATCTGGTTAAATGCGTTGAGCGCTGCGAATTACACGCGGACCAGCTGATATTTTCGGCATTGGCATCCAGCTATGCCGTACTTACCGACGACGAGCGTGAATTAGGTGTTGCGGTGGTTGATATTGGTGCCGGCACCATGGATATTGTGATTTTTACTGATGGCGCCATTCGTCATACAGCGGTTATTCCACTGGCCGGAAACCAAATTACCAGTGACATAGCCAAGATATTCCGTACCCCCATCAGCAACGCAGAAGAGATCAAGGTGAACTATGCCTGCGCGCTGAAAGACATGGTGAGTATGGAAGAAAGCATTGAGGTACCCAGTGTCGGCGGACGCCCAGCACGAGTAATGTCACGCCATACATTGGCAGAAGTGATTGAACCCCGGTACCAGGAGCTGTTTGAGTTAGTGCATAAAGAAATCAAAGCCAGTGGCTTTGAGGAGCAAATTGCTGCAGGTCTGGTATTGACCGGCGGTACCGCCAAAATGGAAGGCGCGATTGAATTTGCAGAAGAAATTTTTCAAATGCCGGTAAGAGTGGGCAAGCCACTGGGCATTGTTGGTTTGTCGGAGTACACAGACGATGCAGGTTTTGCAACGGCAGTTGGGCTTCTGCAATATGGAAAAATGCAATTTGATAATAAAAAAACCAGTAAGCAGCGCGCCACAGACAGTATGTGGAAGCGGGTTCAAAGCTGGTTCAAGGGTGAATTTTAATTATTTTTTAGGGGGCGCTTAATCACGCACAACCGTGACGACGGAATTGTCACAATAACTGTGTTTGGTTAAGTGTGTATAGACGTACAAAACCGGAGAGTAAGTATGTTTGAATTAATGGATAGCCACGGTGAAGAAGCCGTAATCAAAGTCATCGGTGTTGGTGGCGGCGGCGGTAATGCAGTGCAACACATGGTGTCGCACAGCATTGAAGGCGTGGAATTTATTGCAGTAAATACCGATGCGCAGGTATTACGCAGCTCATCAGCCGATGTAACGTTACAAATCGGCTCAAATGTTACCAAAGGTCTGGGTGCTGGCGCCGATCCAAACAAGGGTCGTGAAGCAGCGCAGGAAGACCGTGAAACCATTCGTCAGGCGCTTGATGGCGCGGACATGGTATTTATCACCGCAGGTATGGGCGGTGGTACTGGAACAGGTGCAGCACCAGAAGTGGCTAAAATTGCCCGTGAAATGGGTATTTTAACCGTTGCGGTAGTAACCAAGCCATTTCCGTTTGAAGGGAAGAAGCGTACTGATTTCGCTAATCAGGGTATCGAAGAACTGTCGCGAAATGTAGACTCTTTGATTACTATCCCGAACGAAAAACTGTTAAAAGTAATGGGTCCTGGTACGCCATTGTTGCAGGCATTCAGTGCGGCAAACGACGTATTGCGCGGCGCAGTACAAGGTATTGCAGAATTAATTACCCGCCCGGGTCTGATTAACGTTGACTTCGCCGACGTACGCACTGTGATGTCTGAAATGGGTAAAGCCATGATGGGCAGCGGCAAAGCATCCGGTCCGGATCGCGCTGAAGAAGCGGCAGAAGCGGCTATTGCCAGTCCATTACTGGAAGATATCGACCTGTCAGGTGCCCGTGGGATTCTGGTGAATATCACAGCTGGTCCGGATTTTGCAATCGATGAATTTGAGACTGTAGGTAATGCTGTTAAGGCGTTTGCTTCTGAAAACGCAACGGTAGTAGTAGGAACGGTTATCGACATGGAGTTAACCGACGAACTGCGGGTTACCGTTGTCGCTACTGGTATTGGTGCGGAGCGTAAGCCTGATATTGCACTGGTTAGTTCTGAAGGTGCGCGTTTATCGGCATCTGCCCGTGAGTATCACAATGGCGGTGAGAGCCGCGCTGTAGGTGGTACCGACGGCAACCAGGCGCTAAAGGCAGACGAAAGCGCACAGCCTGGTAATGATCTTGAATATCTGGATATTCCTGCGTTCCTGCGTAAGCAAGCAGATTAAACCAGTAAAGAGAACTTTACACAGCTTTTACAGTCGAGACGTTAAATATTGCTGGTAATGCGGTAATATTCATGACAGATTTTTGACAAGTAATAGTCGGCTCCCTATAATTGCCGACCGTTTTTGTGTAGGTAATACGAAATCGATGATTAGACAACGTACAATTAAACATGCTGTCCAGGAAACTGGAATTGGGTTGCATAAAGGAGACAAGGTCACTATGACTCTCCGGCCAGCGCCTGCGAACACGGGAATCGTGTTTCGGCGTATTGACCTTGATCCGCATGTCGATATCCACTCACGCGCTAACGCCGTGGGTAACACAATGTTGTGTACGTGTTTGAACAACGAAGATGGCGTCAGTATTCACACCGTGGAGCACCTGGCGTCTGCGCTGGCAGGCTTGGGTATTGACAATATTATTGTTGAAGTAAACAGTAATGAGCTACCGATTATGGACGGTAGTGCGAGCCCATTCGTATTCTTATTACAATCGGCCGGCATTGAAGAGCTGAACGCGCCGAAGCGGTTTATTCGAATGACTAAACCAGTGCGCGTTGAAGACGGCGATAAGTGGGCTGAATTGCGCCCTTATGACGGCTTCCGTGTAGATTTCCAGATTGATTTTGATCATCCGGTGATCAGCCAGACTCGCCAGCACATGGTAATGGATTTTGATTCCTGCTCGTACGTCAATGAAGTGAGCCGCGCCAGAACTTTTGGTTTTATGCGTGATTTGGAATACATGAATGCGAATAATCTGGCTCTGGGAGGCAGCATGGAAAACGCTGTAGCTCTGGATGATTATCGCGTACTGAACCCGGAAGGACTTCGTTATGATGACGAATTCCTGAAACATAAAATATTGGATGCCATCGGCGATTTGTACTTAGGTGGACACAGCATCATTGGTGAGTTGGCAGCTTATAAAACCGGCCACGGACTCAACAATAAACTGCTAAACGCAGTGTTGGCTCAACAGGATTGCTGGGAATATGTGACCTACGAGTCGTCAGACGAAGCCCCTATTCGTTACGCGCAACCTGCTCTGGTATAAGTGATTTTGCTGAAAAAGCCGCCCTTGTGGCGGCTTTTTTGTTGTTTATTTAAGGTAATTGTCGTTAGAATAGCGCAAAACGTGTTATTTTTAGCAAGTTTGTAACAAGTATCAGAACAAAAGAACGCAGCGCACAATAGTGCATTTAAGACACAGCGATGAAATTAACAGTCACATTTATAGGCAAAAACAGACGGGTTCGTCACAGTATGAGCGTGCGCTCTATTGTGAGCCTTACTGTATTGTCGTCGCTGTTTGTGCTGGTTTCCAGCCGTTCTACTGATTCTTCCTTTGAAGACCTCGCGCGCGTTAAAATTGCGCAAAATATCCTTGAAGCCGAAAAGCAGCAGGTCGAAGCATTAAAATCTGCTACGGGTGAGCAGGTTAAAGCACTTACTGAACAGTTAAGTGAAATGCGACTTACGCTGGACAAAATCGATGCTAAAACTCAGGTTCTCGCAAAGGCGATGGGCATTGACGAGAAGTCAGTTCAGGATTTCGGGCTGGCGTCGGTATCTGTCGCTAAACAGCTACAGGAAGAACAGGACAGGTTACTTACACCTATAGAAGAATTAGGCAATCAGTTGCTTTATAAGCAGCAGCAACTGGATGCCCTTGAAAGATTGGTTACCGGACACCATATAGATGAACAGATTAGTTTATCGGGTCGTCCGATAGAGAAAGGATGGTTGTCGTCTTACTATGGTATGCGAGCCGACCCGTTTACGGGCCAGCCTGCCATGCATAGTGGATTGGATTTCGCCGGCGAAGTAGGTGACGATGTTGTTGCCACGGCTGCGGGCATAGTAACCTGGTCAGGTGACAGGTACGGTTATGGCAAACTTGTAGAAATCGAGCACGGAGACGGGCTTGTGACACGGTATGGGCATAACGATTCGCTTTTGGTGAATAAAGGCGATCTGGTTACCAAGGGTCAGGTTATTGCACAAATGGGCAGTACCGGTCGTTCGACGGGCGCACACGTGCATTATGAAGTCATCAAGAGCGGCCAGAAAGTCGATCCTCTTCCTTACGTTTACAACAAATAACGTACTCTCTATCAAACCAGTCTGAAACGCGACTTGCCCTGGGGTAGCCCGAGCAGGTTATTTTTGATTACAGCAGTGGAAATACCAACACAATGTTTGCAAGCATTCTCAGAAAAGTTTTTGGCAGTCGCAACGACCGACTATTAAAAAAATTACAAAAGCAGGTTAGCGCCATTAATGCTCTGGAAGCCGAGTTTGAAGGACTGGACGACGCTGCATTGAAGCAGAAGACTGATGAATTCAAGCAGCGACTGAAAGACGGTGCAACGCTCGATGATATCCTGGTTGAGGCCTTTGCTGTTGTAAGAGAAGCGAGTAAACGCGTGTACGGGATGCGTCATTTCGACGTGCAAATGCTCGGTGGCCAGGTGCTTCACTCTGGTAAGATTTCAGAAATGCGCACCGGTGAAGGTAAAACACTCACCTCGACTTTACCTACTTACTTAAATGCGTTGACCGGTCGTGGTGTTCACGTCATCACGGTAAACGACTATCTTGCCCGCCGCGATGCTGAATGGAGCAGAAGCTTATTTGAATTCCTTGGTTTAACGGTTGGTTGTAACGTTCCAGGCATGGCATCTGCGCAAAAGCGCGAAGCGTATCAGGCTGATATTACCTACGGTACCAACAACGAATTCGGCTTTGACTATTTACGTGACAACATGGCGTTCAGCCCACAGGATCGCGTTCAGCGTGATCTGTATTTTGCTGTAATCGATGAAGTTGACTCCATACTGATCGACGAAGCCCGTACACCACTGATTATCTCTGGGGCTGCTGAAGACAGCTCAGAGTTATATTTGCGTATTAACCGCGTTATTCCGGAATTGGTTAAGCAAGATAAAGAAGACGAAGAAGATAAGCATGGCGACGGCGATTACACTATCGACGAAAAAGCCAAACAGATTCACCTTACTGAAAAAGGCCAAATTCACGTAGAAGAGATCCTCAAGCGCGAGGGCTTGCTGCCTGAAAATGAATCTTTGTTCGACGCGGGAAATATTTCGCTGTTACATCACATCAATGCTGCACTTCGTGCACATAAGTTATTTGCGAAAGACGTTGATTACATCGTTAAAGACGGTGACATTGTTATTGTTGATGAGCATACTGGCCGCACAATGGAAGGCCGTCGTTGGTCTGAAGGTTTACACCAGGCTGTTGAAGCCAAAGAAGGTGTAAAAATTCAGAATGAAAACCAGACTCTGGCATCCATTACCTTCCAGAATTACTTCCGTTTATATGAAAAGCTGTCGGGTATGACAGGTACAGCGGATACAGAAGCCTTCGAGTTCCAGCATATTTATGGACTGGAAACGGTGGTTATCCCTACTAACCGCCCGATGGTGCGTGATGACAAGGCGGATTTGATTTACCTTACCGCTCAGGAAAAATACGAAGCGATTGTTGAAGACATCAAAGCCTGTGTTAAACGTGGTCAGCCTGTTCTTGTAGGTACCATTTCAATTGAAAATTCTGAACTAATTGCGCGTATTCTCAAGAAAGAAAAAATTGCGCATAAAGTACTGAATGCCAAGTTCCACGCACAGGAAGCCGATATCGTTGCCCAGGCAGGTCGTCCTGGTGCAGTTACGATTGCAACCAACATGGCCGGTCGTGGTACCGATATCGTACTGGGCGGTAACTGGCAGGCAGAGTTGGCGAAGATTGAGTCTCCAACAGAGGAACAAAAGGCTAAAATCAAAGAAGCCTGGAAGAAAGATCACGAGGCAGTGCTGGCAGCCGGTGGTTTACATATCATTGGTACTGAGCGTCATGAGTCACGCCGTATTGATAACCAGCTACGCGGTCGAGCAGGTCGTCAGGGCGATCCGGGTTCTTCGCGTTTCTATCTGTCACTTGATGATGCCTTGATGCGTATTTTTGCCTCTGAGAAGATGGCCAGCATGATGAAACGCCTGGGTATGGAGCGTGGTGAGGCCATTGAGCACCCATGGGTAACCCGAGCCATAGAAAATGCTCAACGCAAGGTTGAAGGCCGTAACTTTGATATTCGTAAGCAGTTGCTGGAATATGATGACGTGGCAAACGATCAGCGCAAGGTAATTTACGAGCAACGAAATGAATTGCTGGACGAAGGCGACATCAGCGAAACCATTCAAGCGATTCGTGAAGATGTTATTGGTGGCGTAGTGGATGAGTATATTCCGCCTCAGTCACTGGAAGAAATGTGGGATGTAGCCGGCCTTGAGCAGCGCCTGAAAGCCGATTTTGCCCTTGATGCACCTATTCAGAAGTGGCTTGATGAAGATGACAAACTTTACGAAGAAAAGCTGCGTGATAAGATTCTGACTGAGCTGACGGCCGCTTATAAAGGCAAGGAAGAGATGGTGGGCGAAGCGGTACTTCGTCAGTTCGAAAAAGCCGTTATGTTGCAAAATCTGGATAGTCATT
Organism: Aestuariibacter sp. GS-14; assembly: GCF_006494365.1. Lineage (GTDB taxonomy): Bacteria > Pseudomonadota > Gammaproteobacteria > Enterobacterales > Alteromonadaceae > Alteromonas > Alteromonas mangrovi. Next base: position 161,288 of record NZ_VHIP01000011.1, on the reverse strand, counting down.
GGAAGGAACATTTGGCTGCAATGGATCATTTGCGTCAGGGTATTCATTTACGTGGTTATGCGCAGAAGAACCCTAAGCAAGAATACAAACGCGAAGCTTTTGAATTGTTCTCATCCATGCTGGAAGCACTGAAGAGTGAAGTGATTACCATTCTGAGCCGTGTACAGGTGCGTGCTGAATCTGACGTTGAAAAAGTGGAAGAACAGCGCCGTCAGGCTGATGATGTGCCGAAGAATTATCAGCACGCCAGTGCAGATGGCGAGCCTGGTCCGCAAGCGAGTGGTCCACAAGCTGCACAGGCAGCGATGCCGCGCACAGGCCCTAAGATTGGCCGCAACGACCCTTGTCCATGTGGTTCAGGTCAAAAGTACAAACAGTGTCACGGTAAATTGTCGTAATACTGAAAGCGTGTTAATCAAAGGGGCAGTTTGCCCCTTTTTTATTAGAGGTGAATATGAAAGTGGTAGACGTTGCGGTTGGCGTAGTGATCAGAGAGGACCAGACCTTTGTTTGTTTACGTTCCAGTGATAAACATCAGGGGGGCAAGTGGGAGTTTCCCGGTGGCAAGGTAGAGGTAAACGAAACTGCTGAACACGCGCTTTGCAGGGAATTGCAGGAAGAGATTGCGATTACTGTTACTCATACGCAGCCTTTGCTGACAATCACACATGACTACGGCGACAAACAAGTTCGATTGGTCGTTTTTATTGTTGACGGCTTTATTGGAGAGCCTAAAGGCAATGAGGGGCAGCCGGGTAAATGGTTACCATTGTCAGCCTTAAATCCAGCTGATTTTCCAGCAGCCAATGCCGCGATTATTGAAGCTGTAAAGCAACGGATTTTGTGACTCCGGCTGCACAGTGAAGTAACCAAACAGTGCCTTGATAGTGAGTAACAGAGCGTTCGTTTTTAAACTTACCCGAAGTGAATCGTGAAAAGTACCTTAACTAAAGTGGTAAATATAGAAAATAAATTTTTCTTTCTACTTTTGTATAAACAAAGGTCCAGGGCGATAATTTAATACATTGTTAGTTATGGTTTAGTTGCGTAAGATATTCATTTATATACACATGATATGACTTTAGTGACATTAGTGTATTTTGATTTTTGGTGTCAAATGCATATTTCATAAATTATGCAAGCTATTTTGGTCTTGTATTTTATTTAATGGTATTTGAATTAATACCATAATAGTTTTTGAATACGATACATTGAAACTGTGTATTAATCCGTGTAGTTGTTGGATTTTTTATGTTGCAGTGTACTCCTACTATCCTTCAGGTTACCTATCGTCATTTGCTCAAAAAAGGGGATTCGACGTTTGTTATAAACGCATTGCTTAAGCAGGAAGCGTTAGCTTTTGAACTCGAAAACGTCGAATCAGACGATCAACTAGTCAATCCCGAGAGAGCTGATACGAAAGAAAGTTGGATGAGTCTTGCTTACGACTCACCTGATAGTTTGTCTTCGTTTTTAACGACACCTGGCAAGGCGGAATTGCCGTGTGAACATCATTGGACAGAGTATATGTGTGTATCATTAAACGAGCACGCCATCGCACTTGATAGTTCACGTGTAAAGTCTGTAGAGCGACTCTCCGCGCTAGTAGCTCAGGAATACAAAAAGCAGACTGACATTGTGGGTTATGTTTGTTGGCAGGATGAGCGAGTACCGGTTATTGATTTAACAGGCAGAAGTCACCATACGGAACAATCTACGGCTGAGCCATCAAGAATAATTATTGTGGATGGAAACGAGCGTTATCCGTTAGTGGGTTTAGTTGTATCATCTGTAATGAGTATTTTTCCGCTGGATACCTGTAGTATTGCACCTGCGTTGCCTTCAACTGCAGCAGACTTATATCAAACATCTGGTGTGTGTTACTTTGGTCCACAGCGTCATGAGATCAGTATTTTGGACATTGACGGGATGCTTGCTTATCGCTTGCAGGGTTTAGTGTATTTGCCCTGAGATAACGATTTGGTATTAACAGAAAGCAGAAGGACAAACGCTCAACAGCGTTTGTCCTTTTTACATCAGAAGCGGTAACGTTTTAGCTGCTGTTGCATTTGTTGAATTTGTTGTACCAACTTCGAACAGTTTTCAGACACAGAAGCTGCATAGGTCAGATTTTCCTGTCCAACGCTTTGAATACCTGAAAGGCGTTTATTGACTTCTCTGGCAATATCATTTTGATGGCTAGCCATATCCGACGTCTCTTTATTCAGTGTGGTTATGGTGGCGACGGCCCCTAGTGATTTTTGCAGGGATGTGCCGGCATTTTGCGTTACCGACACGGTTGCATAGGCGTTTTCCTTATTATTCTGCATTTTTTGCGATGCTTCACGACTCCCTTGTTGCAGTTTTTCAATCATTAAGCGTATTTCTTCGGTTGACGTTTGTGTACGACTGGCAAGAGAACGCACTTCATCGGCCACTACCGCGAATCCACGCCCTTGTTCACCGGCACGAGCAGCTTCAATAGCAGCATTCAGTGCCAACAGATTAGTTTGTTCTGCAATGTTACGTATTACATCCATTACACCGCTGATTTCTTCACTGGCTTTCGCCAGTTCACTGATCACCTGAACGGATGCATCTACGTCCTGAGCCTGGGTTTCGATATCCTTAATGGTAGCGGTTAGTACACTCACACTCGTGCGTGTGTCTTTATCGGCAGCAGAGGCTGCTTCTGTGGCGCGTCCAATGTTATCGCACACTGCGGCAGCATTTTGTTGGAGTCTGGTTATGGCGCTATCAATGGCCTGAGATTCCTTCGACAGTGCCGACACGCTGTTACTGGAACGCTGCGCGGTATCTTTAAGCTGTTGAGACTGGTTTAACATTGCATCGGTAGCAGACGCCACTGACTTGAGTGTGTCTTGTAATTGCTCCAGCAATTTATTGAAGGCCCGCGACATCTGGCCAAACTCATCACTTCGGGCTGAATTAAACCGGAAAGTCAGATTACCTTCGCCAGAGGCGAGATCATTAACAACGTTGATAAATTCATTGAGCGGCTTGCCTATAATGTGGTTAATGAGCACAAATATGGTGCCGAGAACGGCTGCGCTGGCCAGAATAATTTTTACCAGAACGCCAAATACGGCAGTGCTCACCATAGAAGATTTTTCACTTTGAGACGCAACAAGAACCAGGTCGTAACCCCATTTCTCGAAGGGGATAACCGTTACAGACCAGACGTCTTTGTCGGAGAGGGCACGTTCTACATCGGCATCAGATACATGACTTGAATGCATTCGAATAGTGCCTTTACCGTCACGCAGAGCAACAAAACCTTCTTCCAGTAACCGGCTCTGGCTAATTGCTTGTTCGAGTACGTTCAAATCAGCCGAATAACCCACATACCAAATACCTATCACCTGTCCGGACGAATTGGTCATCGGTTCATATCCGGTAAGGTACGGGCTGCCCAGAATATCTACGGCACCGTAGTAGGCGATGCCCTTGCGTATGTTTGCCATGGCTTTGCCTTGCGGCGCCAGCTTTGTACCAATAGCGCGCTGACCGTCTTTTATTACATTGGTGCTAACCCGAATGAAATCTTCGCCGGTTTTGCTAAACAAGGTAGCGGTACCGCCCATGACTGCGGTCAGGTCGTCAACTAAAGCAAAGTTATTTGCCTGGGGGGTATTACCCAATAGTAATTGTTGAGCTGAGGTTTCTTTTACCATCACAAAATCGCCCTGCGACGGTGTCCCAATCTCAAGACCACGTTGTTTTAACAGCGTCATGCTGCTTTTCACCCGCTCATGCATCAGGCTGTCGGTAACCGTCAATATATTCAGCAGGCGGTCTGCCGTTTGTTGCTTTTGTGTAGAGACTTGTTCGTCTACTGACGACGTGGTGGTAATCACTGTGATCCCGGCAATGACCAGAGCAAAGACAGCGATTACAGTTGATATTGCAGCTAAAAACTTTCGTTGAATTGACATAGAAACTCCGGCTGATACTTCCTATGGCTAATCATCCATGTGCCAGTGGTATTAACATTACTAGCAATAAATGTAGTGTATGGATGCAAAAGGGGAAAGTGAAATGCCAGAGTAACTGGAACAAGGACGCGAATTATTTTATATCTGGCTTGTTGGCAACAATCAGAATTTGCGATGCCAGTCTTCTGGCTCCACACTTCCACATTACCCAGTCATAAATAGCAGATACTAAATACACCGGAAATACCGCAACGTAATAGGCTGACTGGTAATACCGAAGCCGCTTGTACTCAATGTTGAAGCCTTGTGTTTCCAGTAAGCGTTTTAATGAGGGGTAGGAGCAATAATGGTAATAGGCAACAAAGCCCAGCTCACCTTTTCTTTCCGGGAATGCCCATTCCACCAGCTTTGTAGTTACCTTGTTTGGGAGCAAGCGGTTAAGCAAAGAAAATGGGGCGTTTTTACCGGGCAGCACATGTACACATTTTCCTCCGGGTTTGAGGCATCTATGCATCTCATTTGTGAAGGCTTTATTGTCGTAAAGGTGTTCCATTACAGAACGACTGATCACCAGATCAATTGAATTATCATCAAATGGCCAGCGTTTGCAGGCATCAGCGACGATGGCTGCATCAAGGTCGGTATTCTTATTCAGCGACGATGGCAGAATATCCATACCAATAAGCTTTACTTCTGCCTTTCGCAGGTTCTTTAGTGAATCGGGGAGTAGATATCCCGCCCCCACGTCCAGTATTATTCCGGCCTCCAGTTGGTTACTGTATTGCCAGATCAGTTGTTCGTATTCAGGAAATAACGGCTCGGTGAGTGCTGTGGGTAAACGCCAGTGAACGCGCCGACTGAAAGCCAGGTTAATCCTTTTCAAAAGTCCCATTTAGCTATTGATCCCTGATATGCAAAGCGCGTGTGCTACAGCTAATAACCGGTATCTTAAATAATTACAAAGGTAATTGCTATTAGCGGAACAGGGCTGCAAGTTCTTCCCAACGAGCATCGCTTTCGGCCACAATCAGCTTGCCGTTAATTTGCGCTTCATAGGGTTGGCCATTCAACATTTTGGAACATGCGCCCGCTTCGGTTGCAATTAACTGCCCGGCTCCGTGATCCCATAAATTTAGCGTATTTTGGAAGATGGTATATGAGATAGCGCCGGTAACCAGCAATCTGTATTCTGCAGCGGCACAGCGGTAATCCATTATTCTTCCCATTTGCATCACCGCTTTAACGGCTTTATCGCGCTCAGTTCCCTTGGTTACACCAAAAGAGTAGCATCCTATTGTGTCTGAAAGCGCAAGGTCGGCATGACGGCCAACGCGTAACGGATGGTCTACGCCTTTTATTCGATCAAAGGCGCCTTTGCCTTTAATGGCCCAAAGATAGTCGCCAGTGACAGGCTCAAAAATAATCCCACCAATCATTTCACCAAAGTGCGCAATGCCTAACATCACGCCAAAATTCACAGAACCATTGGCATAGTGCCAGGTACCATCAATGGGATCCAACACAAAACTGAGTTCAGCTTCGTTGAACAACGCCAACGCAGAGTCATCTGCGTACACACTTTCTTCGCCAATTAACAGAGCATCCGGAAACATGGCTCGTAGTTTTGCCATGATAAAGGTTTCTGCGGCTTTATCGGCAATGGTAACCAGGTCGTTGTGATTTTGCTTTTGTTCGACCTGCTCTTCGCCGAGATGCCGGAAGCGGGGTAAAATTTCGACATCGGACGCCAGACGACAGATGTCGGCTAATTGATGTAGTTGTACTTCGTTAATCATCCTGCTTCCTTTTTGAGTGCAGTACGCCTGTCACACATATGAAATTAAACCTATCGGGTTTATTCATCCGGCTCGCCTACCAGCGCTTTTCGCATTGCTTTGTACATTTTTACCGTACTGTGTTTCAGTAAGGTTACCAGAGGCATTTTTTGACTGTGCCCCCTGCAATATACCGCAGCTCTTGCGATGCCAGCGAACGGGTTGTGTAGCAAAGGATGATCTGGCAACACAGCTTTGCAATAACACCAAAGCCAGAAACGATTTTTAAGGCTATTGTTGAAATGCTCAAGGTTGATTTGCTGTTTAACTGTATCACGGTTAAACAAGCAGCAGAGAAGAGACATGAGCAATTGAAATTCCTGGTGAAAACCATTGTCTGCGACTAATTGGTGAACGTCTTGCCAGAAAGATTCACTATTGTGAGTATCGATTATAGACTGCATATCCAAACAATCGCGCAAGCCAAAGGTGACTTCTTCGTTCATTAACAGGTGAATCATACTGTGAACCAGCGCGGCGGCAGGTGATAGTGTGGATAATCCGTTTTCTGTTTGAATTCGCGTGCCCCAGAACTGCGCAATGTCGGGAGCGCGGCCACTCACTGGTAAAAACAGATTATGGTGTAAATCCAGTATCGTGCCCCGTTCAGCTTGCATCATGGGCGGAATTTCGTGAGCATATTCGCGGTAGTACTTGTCGTCATAGTCATCTACCTCTTTAGAAAGCCAAAGGTTCATCTTCAGATGACGTTCTGCTATTTCCAATTCTTCGCGTTTGACCAATGCGTCGATGTCTGAACAAATTCTACCGGCACTCTGAAAGACAGGGCTGATAACATAGGCGGCTCCTTTCAGGAACAAGGGTTCAATATGCTTTTCTGCCAATAGCCTTGTCAGTGTTACGCATTCGTAAGTCACTTGCTGTTGTTGTCTTTTAGCGTAAGTAATAGCACTGGATAACCTGATTTTCACAGTATCCGGCAGGCTACCTATTACGTCTAATGGTTGCAACTGCGCGGCCAACCAGGCATCCAGACGAGCGGTTTCTAAAATCCACAACACACTTTGCCAATCCTCAGATGCAAGCGAATAAGCAAGTTTAGGATTAGCGATAATCGAAATAAAATCAGTACATTGCAGCTGCTTCACGACAACAATTCATCCTGTAAAAAGTCACTCATGAAATCAAGCGAGGCATAATGTACTTCAAAGCCCTGGATGTGATTGACCACGTTAAGCAGGATCTCAAACGACTGTTGTCCTAAAACATGGTAATTGAATGCATTGCTATAGAGGCTTTCATAGGTTTGTAGTTTGTCTACGGTGAATAGTTTTGGCTCTGTGGCGGAAGCGTCATACTTGGGGAATACCACACCTACAATGCGCGCGGGCTGAAATGTTGCATACTCTTGCCAATGATGCGCTTTAAGATGAGCCACACTCCCTTTAGCGGTATCGTGACAAGTAGGAGTGAGTATGGCGTTTGGCGACCACTGCTTTACCAAATCAATTGACTGATTCTTTAAACAAATAGGGCGATAAAGTGGTTGAACGGTACCAGTAACCAAATCAATCACCGCCATTTCGTCGGAATACACTTTCCAGCCATGTATGCCCAGCCAAGCGGTTAAGGTACTTTTACCTGATCCTGGCATCGCAGGAAATAAAATAGCCTGCCCATCTTTTACCAACACTGCGGCATGCAGAAGCAAATGATTAAAGTGGCCCGTTGCCAGACACCAGTTTAGCCCCCATTCCAACAACGCATAACTTTGGCTTTGCGGCAACGGCTTGAATGGCACGTTAAAATTACACTCAAATTGCACAATAGGCTTAATCAAACGACGTAACAGTGAGGCTGGTTTTACCGCCACACAGAAACTGGAAATATCCTGCCGGGGCGCGTCGCCGTAGATAAGACTGGCACTTTGCATTGCTGCATCAGGCAGGGCAATGCAATCAGCTTGTAACAGGCCTATATTTAAGTAATTAATGTTCAAGCGGCACAACCAGGTTTCGACCGACTAGTATATTAAGCGTGCCATTTTCAGAACCAAAACACGTATTGATGTCGTCGGATGTAAAGGGGGCTGAAAAATCGGGGGTAGACTGTAAGTCTGGGACGAAACGAAGGAGATGTGTCTGACTGGCGAAATGATCAAACAACACAATACCAGAATTATCGAGAAATGGCCGCATCTCAACAGATGCGGCAAACGTCCACTTTTTCAAACCCGCTTGATTAGCAAGACATGTTTGAGAATAAGAAACTCGAAGAAGACGCTTTCGAGTAACCGTCGTTATAGCCAAGGTTACTGTCTGTTGCCCAACTACCTTCAAGATAGAGTTTGTTCATCACCATATTAGCGACTTCCTCTGCCGCCATACGTGACTGTGCTTCACTAAAACTAGTTGCAACACCATTATACAGTTCGAAGTAAGTATTCAAGTACACAGCTGCACCGTGTCTCAACACATCTTTATGTGTTCCACTGTACATGAACGCCTGTGTAAGGGTAATTGAAGTGCTTACGCCGATCATATTGGCCAGCGTAGAGTTAATACCTAACTGATTATTGTTTCGAACCGTAAGTATCATTCTAACCCAGCATTTTTGCGTTGCTTCGGATGCTTTTTTGCCCATCTGTGGGAATACGTCATTAACCGCTTTACCAGGGTTACTCACGTCTAACTGGTTACCGTTGTACCAAAAACCGGGAGAGCGACCGCCAGACAAAATGGGCACGTCACAAACGGGTTCAACGTTACCTGACGTTTGAGAAAGATTTCCTGACAACTGGCCTGACATGCTGCAAGAGGTCGTCGCCCAAACAGACTTAACCGGTAACGACGTAATAGCTGCACCGGCCGCCGCCTTTTTGATAAAACTGCGACGTGATTGTTTTGACTTATTTGACTCCATTTACCTCTCCTCGATCCTTTCTCAAAAGAAATATATTGTCAGTATGAAAAATATGTGCCAAATATTGCAACTTATTCATTTTCAAATCTTTTGCAATTTGTAAATGGGTGTTGAACAGGCATTGTGTAAAAAAGATTGACAATACTTTGCAAAATACAATAAGAGATTACCCCTATATTTTGCAGTTAGCAATACTCGCGAATACGCTTGGTGTGTCTTTTAACGCCGCATACGGACACGGATATGAACAGACAACCCGGTTTTTTATTATCGATTTTCCTGAATTCATGGAAATCAGCTGAGCTGGTTTGGCTATGTGCTACACAAATGCACTGAGTAAACTGTTCAGGTAGCGTCTTCCACGCTCAGTGACCTGCCAGTGTGTGCCTGAGTCAACCAGCAAAGCTTGTGCCACAGCCCGGTCCAGTTCATGTTGTTGTTCAGCAGAAAGTGTCGTGCCGGTAAAATCCTCAAAATCGGCTTTAGGGCAGGGCTCAACCAGGCGAAAGCGGTTCATAAAAAATTCAAACGCCAGGTCTTGATGTATTACCTGATGTTGAGTATCCAGGTAATCTCTGCCGATCGCCATATAGCCGCGAGGGTGTTTCACTTTTACAGTACGTGTAATGGTGCCACTGAGGGCATCGGTAATCTTGCCGTGAGCACCGCAGCCAATGCCAATATAATCACCAAATCGCCAGTAGTTCAGATTGTGCTGACACTGATAACCTGGCTTGCTGTATCCCGAAATTTCGTACTGTTGAAAACCGGCAGCGTTAAGCATGGCGTGCCCGGCCTGCTGAATGTCCCAGAGTATGTCGTCATCCGGTAATTCCGGCGGACGGGAGTAAAATGGGGTATTTGGCTCTATAGTAAGCTGATACCACGACAAGTGCTCCGGTTGCTCGGCTATCGCACTTTCAAGATCCTGCAGTGCATTTTCCAGCGTCTGTTCTGGTAATCCGTGCATTAAATCAATGTTCATACTGCGCGCACCGCTTTGCTTTGCTTGGCCTAGTGCAAAGCGCGCCTGAACGTCATCGTGTATACGCCCGAGCACGCTGAGATGCACTGGCTGAAAACTCTGCACACCCACCGAGAATCGGTTCACTCCAGCTTGCACAAATCCGTCGAATCGCGCTGCTTCTATGGTGCCTGGGTTGGCTTCCATGGTAATTTCGGCATTAGCCGCTAAGGGGACGCGAGTTTTTACCCCTGCCAGTAAGGCGTGAATACTGTCAGGTGTAAACAAACTGGGCGTGCCACCACCAATAAAAATGGTCGTGATTTCCCGCTCGCCGGTAAGCTTGGCGTCGGTCGCCAGGTCATCAAGAAGGTGCGCTACGTATTCCTTTTCAGGCAGAGCCCCTTTTTGCGCGTGTGAATTAAAATCACAGTATGGACACTTTTGAACACACCAGGGTATGTGGATGTACAGGCTTAACGACGGATTACGCAAAGGTGTGCTTCATACTGGTGAGTAATTGTTGCATAGCCAGACCACGGTGGCTTACGTCGTTTTTTTGTGCCTTGGTGAGTTCAGCGGCAGTGCACTTAAAACGGTTTGCGTAAAATACCGGATCGTAACCAAATCCTCCGTCACCGTGACGTTGACGGGTAATACTGCCTTGCCATTGACCTTCGCTGATCAAGGGAACGGGATCATCAGCATGGCGCATAAACACAAGCACGCACTGAAAATGGGCATTACGCTGATTGCTGTCACCCAGTGCTTCGAGCAGTTTGCTGATATTGTCGTCGTCTGATGCGTCTTCGCCAGCATAACGGGAAGAGTAAATGCCCGGTGCGCCGCCAAGTAAATCCACAACTAAGCCTGAGTCATCTGCAATCGCCGGCAAGCCCGTTTCCCGGGCTGCGTGACGCGCTTTAATAATGGCATTTTCCACGAAGGTGGTACCGGTTTCAGGTACGCTGCTAACATTCAGCGCACTTTGCGGCACTACTTCAATGGATAAAGATTCAAACAGACTGGCAAATTCCTTTACTTTTCCCGCATTACCCGTGGCCAGTACTATTTTTTGTGGAAAGCTCATTTACCTGGTTTTCCTTTTGCTGCCTTGGCTATTTTCTTCGCTTTAGCTTTAACCTGTGCTTTGGTTTTAGCGGGTTTCTTTTTACCCTTTGTCGATGGCGCTTTGTGTTTGGGGCGCAGCTCGGCAATAACCCGGGCTTTGATAGGTTCTCCCATGTAACGCTCTACGCGACCAATCATTTCAAAATCATGGGCCTCTACCAGCGCGATGGCTGTGCCTTTGGCGCCGGCGCGACCGGTTCTGCCGATTCGGTGAACGTACACGTCCGCTTTACGTGGCATATCAAAGTTAATAACGTGGCTAACGTTGGGCACGTCGATGCCCCTGGCGGCTACATCGGTGGCCAGCAGAACAGGAACAGTACCGCTTTTAAAGCGCGCCAGGGAAGCAATGCGTTTGTCCTGTGGCATTTCACCTTGCAGGTAACACACTTCGATGCCTTGTTTTTGTAGTTGCTCTCTAAGCCACTGCAAGCGTTCGCGCGTTTTAACAAATACCACAGCGCTTGTGGTTTGGGTGGTTAAAATGTGTTTTAGCAGCGCAACTTTGTGGTCCAGATCATCGGCCAGATGGTACCACTGGTGAATTTTCGCTTTTTCTCTGCGCGGCGGATCCGCTTCTACCACCGTTGGTTCATTGAGCAGGTTTTCTGAGAAATGCTTTACGCCGGGTCCTTCAAGCGTGGCAGAGAACAACATGTTCTGTTTACGCCAGCGTGCTTCAGAGGCAATTTGATTTACAATGGCCGAAAATCCCATGTCGAGCATGCGATCGGCTTCATCCAGGATCAGGCACTCAATATCACGGCAGTCGGCACTTTCTTGTTGAATATGCTCAAATAACCGCCCTGGTGTAGCAACCAGAATATCCAGATTCTGACTGAGTGTTTCTTTGTCGGTACCGTAGTTAATTCCCCCGGTTATCACGCCGCACACCAAATTAGTGTGTTGAGTCAGCGCCACGGCCTGCTCATGTACTTGCAAGGCAAGTTCGCGGGTTGGAGTTAAAATTAATATACGTGTTGCACCGGGCTGCTGGCGGGGAAAATCGAGTAAAAACTGACAGGCAGGTAAAAGAAACGCCAGGGTTTTTCCTGTTCCGGTGGGGGCTGACGCCAGCACATCCTTGCCTTCCATCGCAACCGGTACCACCATGCTTTGGATGGTCGTAGGGCGGTTTAAGCCCATGTCCTTTAGGGCGTGGCAAAGTTTGTCGTCGAGTTCTAATTCTTCAAATGTCATCTAGAGTCAGGTATATACATCGTTAATGGTGCCATTGTAGCACTAATTGTTGCGATCACCGCCACATTCAGCCAGATATTCAGAAATTGATTGCCATCGTAACTCAGTTAGCCGGGATTTAATTTGTGGGCCTTTTGCGCCACTTGCAATGATGCTTTGAACATCAATTTGCCGGGCTCGGTTGAGCGCTGTTGTAAAGCGCTCAATTAACAGTGGGGATGCCTGTTTTACTGGCCAATACAGACCCGCATTTAACAAGAGCGTTAATCGCTCAGGTCTGCGCCAGGCGTCAACGGCATTCAGAAGATCTAATAGCAGGGTTGCATCTGTCTGAGCGCTTGTCAGTTGACTGACAAACTGGCAGGCGATGAGGGCGGCATCCTGTTCCAGATTTGGTACTTTCAGTTGTTTTCCCAGTGCTTGCACCTGACTATAAGATAAATCTGCGCACAGTACTGCCCATCGAGTGGGTAAATCCGCACCTTCGGAAGCCGCTTTATCCAGTTGGGATAATACTGCGTGTATCGACTCGAGTTGATGAAACTCGGGCATCCATACCTGTAAAGCTCCCACGGTTTTCAGAATACTGAAATAGACCGAAGGGGAGTCTTCCATCAGGCTGCGGCTGGTTTCTTTCCATACGCGTTCCTGGCTGAGCGCGCTGATATCGGGTGAGTTGCACATGTCGTTCATCAGCGCGAGCGTCTCGGGCGCAACCACAAACCCCAAAGCGTGGTATCGCGCGGCAAAACGCGCTACCCGAAATACCCGCAAAGGGTCTTCGCTAAAGGCCTCACTAACATGGCGCAGTATGCGGTTGGCCAGGTCCTGCTGGCCGTTAAATGGATCAATAATATTGCCATCGCTGGCCATCGCCATGGCATTTACCGTTAAATCCCTGCGCCGCAAATCCTCTTCCAGCGTCACGTCAGGGCTGGCATAACACTGAAAGCCGGTGTACCCAGCGCCAGACTTTCGCTCCGTGCGTGCAAGGGCGTATTCCTCTTTGGTTTTCGGATGCAGGAACACCGGGAAGTCCTTGCCTACCTGTTGAAACCCTTTGTCTGATAGTTGTGACGGTGTTGCGCCCACTACTACCCAGTCCCGCTCAGTTACGGGGCGGTGAAGCAGGGTGTCGCGTACGGCGCCGCCAACTAAATAGGTTTGCATGAGGTCTCTTTCGTCTGACTGTTTAGCCGATATTATGCCTCAGTAAGCGCATGAAAACACGGGGTTGTTGACTTAGCCCCCGAGTCTGTTAGTTTACCGGCAACAGGGAACTTCCGATCGGCCAGACATGTTTTTACATTATTTCGGGTTAACCGATAACCCGTTTTCCATTGCCCCCAATCCAGACTATCTCTATATGAGTCCACGTCACAAAGAGGCGCTAGCTCATCTGACCTTTGGTTTAAGAGAAAGCGGCGGGTTTGTCATGCTGACTGGTGAGGTGGGAACGGGTAAAACAACGGTCTCCCGTAAACTGCTACAACAATTGCCCGACTCCACCCAAGTCGCAATGATCCTCAATCCCACGCTGTCAGCCATTGAGCTGCTTGCAACGGTGTGTGATGAGTTGGGCATTGAATACGACTTACAGCACGCCAGTTTGAAGTACTTTACCGATAAACTACTCAACAAATTAGCGGCTAATCACGCGGCTGGCAAAAACACAGTACTGATGATCGATGAAGCACAGCACCTGTTACCAGAAGTATTGGAACAGTTGCGCTTACTGACGAATCTGGAAACCAATCGCGAGAAACTGCTTAAAGTAGTGTTGATTGGTCAGCCTGAATTACAGCAGCTACTTAAACGCAATGAGTTACGTCAGTTGGCCCAACGTATCACCGCGCGCTATCACTTATTGCCACTCAATGCTGATGAGGTGAAGGCCTATATTGGACACCGCTTGAGTGTGGCGGGGGGCGATATCAGTATTTTTAGTTCTGCTACCCTGCGTGCAATGTACAGAGTAACCGCGGGTATACCCAGGGTAATTAATTTGTTGTGCGACCGGGCAATGACACTGGCATTTACCCAACAGCAGGCGGTTGTGAAAAAGCATTTATTAATGGCGGCCGCCAGTCAGATCCTGGGGGAAGACGTAGTCGAGCAGCGTTTGAAAGGGCAAAAGACCCTGACAATGGCCGCCGTGTTCTGCATTATGCTGGTGATAGGCTACGGGTGGGGTAGTGTGGTATGAAAATTTTAGCCATTCAGGACACCACGCCCGGTATGATGATAGTGCGGATCACGCAACAAAATGGTCCGGTAAAAATTCGTAAATCCGGATTGATAACCAGTGCATCCATGATCCAGGGCCTGATTGAAATGGGGGTTCAGGAAGTAGAAATCGACCCTGAACAAACAGTAGAAATTTGTGCTGATGATGCACAGCAAAGTGTAAGTACACCCACACAAGCGCTGTTGCGCGGGCAATTTGATACGCAGGCCAGAAAGACGGATGCGGCCATTAACGAGCAGTTTAACCGCAGTCTGTTTTTGCCTACCGTTAATGCGTTGCCAAACTGGTGGCAGCGCGCTGTCCGGCCCGCAGCTTTATATGTATTAATTGGGTTTGGCGGGCTGGCGAGCGGTTATGTACTGGCAAAGTTGCCGGGTTGGTATTCTCAAATTACTGCTCCTGTGCCAGTGGTTCGGCATCCTGTTTCAGTGCCCCCGCAGCAGGCAGCGGAGAGCTTACAGGCCAGTTTAAATAGTAATCCTGTTGCTCAGGACAAGCCTGTACCTGCTGATATTTCTGGTTCAACGGAGCAAATTGAACCGCTTGCGAATAGTGCTGCTGTGTCAAATGCCGATGTGGTTCAACCCGCAGTTGAAAGCAACGAAAACATAATCAATGCTGAGCCGGATGATAACGTATCTGTGTCGCCGGAACTAATGGCAAGATTTAATAAGGTGTTGTCGGATTTAGAAAAAGAAGACAGCGGTGAGGAACCGGTACCCGCGGCGCCGAAGGTAACTGTGCACGATGACATCAAAAGAATCGACCAATTACCAGCGCGCTTATTGACGCGCTTACCTGCGATGGATTTCAGCGCGCACATGTATGCAACTATCCCACGAGATCGCTGGGTGAGAGTGAATGGTCAGGATAAAACGGAAGGCGATTGGATCGACGACAGGGTGCAAATCGTCAACATTGAGGCACAGCGTGTGATATTGCGCTTTGAAGGTGAGTTATTTGCGATGACAGCGCTCACCGATTGGTGAGCGTGCGTTGAGCCTGAGTTGATCCTAACAACAATAGAATTCGTCAGGCAGGCATTTGGTGAATAAATACCTCTGAGAAGAATTTGGGTAGGTTAATCGCAAATTCCTCAGGGCCAATACTGGCAACAATTTCGTCAGTGGTTTTCGCCAGATCCAAGCGTTTGATTTCGGAATAATGACCGGTATTTATGCTGTAAAACGTCATCACAACCGGTGTGAGTAGATTCGATGGGTTTTTCTGGCTCACGATACCCAGTTTGCCGCTACTCAATCGAACAAGCGAGCCAACCGGGTAAATACCCAATACACCAATTAACCGGTTAACCAGTGATTGATCCAATCCTTGATTCTGCGACAGAGCCTTTAACACCTTGTTATTCGGTAACGATCGTCCAAACGGACCAGGCATTCCCAAGCGAGAAAACTCGTCGATAACAGCGGCTGCTTTGGCCAGCGGAAGAATATCCGCCTCATGTAACTGATTGGGATAGCCAGAACCATCCACTCGTTCATGGTGCTGACCGATAATGTCAATTACAGTGTCAGTGATGCCTTCTGACTGCGATAGTAACGCCAGGGATTCCGCGACATGCTGTTGATATTGTTTGCGTTGTGCGTCATTCAGGTGCTTGTCGTGGACACACAATTCATCGGGCAGAGTGACCAGACCGGTATCCATTAGCAGTCCGGCCAGACTGGCTTGCTCGACTTCCTTTTGCGAGTAGCCCAGTTCATTTGTGAGAATGGCCAGGTAAATACTGCAGTTTATTGAATGTTCAAGCAGGAAGTCCTTACCACGCTGAATCATGCTCAGGCACATCAGCGCATCTTTATTTTCCAGTACACTCTCAAGGATATTTTGTGTGAGGGCTGTCAGCTTTGATACATCAGCGCCTTTTCCCATTTTGATTTGTTCAAGAAAGCGCTGCTGGATGGTAACGGCTTTTTGATACAACACTTCTGCATCTTGCAGGCTTTCAGAGGTAATGCCTTGTTGCTGAGGCGGAAGGAGGGCCTTATCGGTGATGTTATCATCTGGCGAATCAATGGCTGATGGTTGTAATGCCTGCATTTCTTCTGCCGGCGCCAGTCCTTTTGAGCAATCAATCTCTACCCGTTCAACCCCTTTAGAACGCAATACAGCAATCACGTCCTCTGAGCGTACCACGCCCTTTGAGCGAACTTTGACCTTACCCGTATCATCGAGTACCTGATTGACATACATTCCAGGTAATAACTCATCGATGGTGATACACCGAAGCATGCGCACTCCCAATGACATAGGCAATAAATCGTTCAATAAAAGCAATTATAGTGCAGTTTAGCAATAAGTAATTAAACTTTTGTTTAATATGGGATTAACTGAATATATTTTATGGAGAACAGCGAGTTAGCCGCCTTTGACAGCGGCTAACTGAACCGGTTTTTACAGCCAGGCAGGTTGTTTGGCTTCAAACGTTTCAATGGTTTCAGCCAGCTCCAGTGTCTGACCAATCGCATCTAATCCTTTCACCAGAATGTTTTTGTGATGGGCGGCAATCTCGAAAGACCAGCTTTGACCTGCCACCGCAACGGTTTGTGACGGTAAGTCGATACTGATTTCAGCCGACGCATTGCTGGCCACCGCTGCAAAAATGCTGTCCATTTGTGCACTGTTGAGTGCAATTGGCAGCAATTGGTTGTTCATGCAGTTACCGTAAAAAATATCGGCAAAGCTGGTGGCGATCACGGCTTTAAATCCGAAATCAGTGAGTGCCCAAGGCGCGTGTTCACGGCTGGAGCCGCAACCAAAGTTTTCGCGTGACAACAAAATCGTTGCGCCAGCATGCTCTGGTTTGTTTAACACAAATTCAGGATTCGGTACTTTTTCTTCCAGATCCAGATAACGCCAGTCGTGGAACAGGTGCTTACCAAATCCGGCGCGACTTACGCTGGTCAGAAATTGCTTGGGAATAATTTGGTCGGTATCAACGTTGGCCTGATCCAATGGGCAGGCTGTGCCGGTTAATACACTAATTCCGGTAGTCGGTTCGCTCATGGTTTACTCCTGAAAATCTCTGACGTCGGCGAACTTACCGCGCAATGCTGCAGCGGCGGCCATAGCCGGGCTCACCAGGTGAGTGCGTGCACCGCGGCCCTGACGGCCTTCAAAATTACGGTTGCTGGTAGACGCACAACGGTCACCGGCTTGCAGCAGGTCATCGTTCATACCCAAACACATCGAACAGCCTGGTAAACGCCATTCAAAACCCGCATCAGTAAATATTTTATCCAGACCTTCTTCTTCGGCCTGACGTTTTACGGCGCCTGAGCCGGGTACGATGATTGCCGTTACGTTGCTGGCAACTTTGCCTTGTTTAGCAATCGACGCTACGGCACGTAAATCTTCAATTCGGCCATTAGTACAAGAGCCAATGAACACATGTGAAACCGGAATGTCAGCTAACTTATCACCGGCTTTAATCCCCATGTAAGCCAATGCTTTGCGGGCTGACTCTTTTTCTACCGGATCGCTGAAATCGTCCGGACCAGGGACAGGCATTGTGACACCGATCACCTGACCAGGGTTAGTTCCCCAGGTTACCTGAGGAGCAATATCAGCTGCCTGAAGTTCAACCACGGTATCGAACGTTGCCCCTTCATCGGTAAACAGGGTTTTCCAGTATGCCACTGCTGCATCCCAATTGGCTCCTGTTGGCGCGAACTCGCGGCCTTGCAAGTAATCGAAGGTCGTTTGGTCAGGCGCAATCATGCCAGCCTTCGCACCCGCTTCGATACTCATGTTACAAATGGTCATGCGCTCTTCCATCGATAAGGCTTCGATGGCTTCGCCACAATATTCAATAACGTGGGCAGTCGCACCGGCGTGACCAATCTTACCAATAATGGCCAGAATGATGTCTTTGGCGGTAATACCGGTTGCCAGCTTACCATTGACCTTGATTTGCATGGTTTTTGCGCGGCTTTGCTTCAGTGTTTGGGTAGCCAGTACGTGCTCTACCTGTGAGGTACCAATGCCAAACGCCAGTGCGCCGAACGCACCGTGTGTGGCCGTATGAGAATCACCACACACCACGGTCATGCCAGGTAAAATCAAACCCAGCTCAGGGCCCATGACATGCACAATCCCTTGCTTTTGATGGCCCACCGGGAATAGCTGTACATTGTGTTCTTCACAGTTTTTTGCCAGTGTTTGCAACTGAAGCTGGTTTTGTGGACCACACGCATCCAATGCCAGGCTGCGCGTAGATATACTGTGATCCATCGTGGCGAACGTGCGATCCGGACGACGTACCTTGCGACCTTTCTCGTTCAACCCGGCAAACGCCTGGGGTGAGGTGACTTCGTGGATCAGATGACGGTCGATATAAATTAAGCTGTCATCGCCAATCTGGTCAATCACATGCGCTTGCCAGACTTTATCGTATAGGGTTTTAGCCATGAGTGTGGGTACTCCTAAGCCAGAATGTGTTTAACAATGGCGTCACCCACCTGTACGGTAGTGGCCGCTTTGTGACGTTGACTTGCTGGCAGCAGTTCGCCGGTAAGTACACCTGCTTCCAGTACGCTCACTACCGCATTGTCGATAGCATCTGCTGCGTTTGTCAGGTTCAGGCTGTAACGCAACATCATGGATGCCGACAGAATCTGTGCGATAGGGTTCGCTATGCCTTTACCAGCAATGTCAGGCGCTGAGCCGCCGGCGGGTTCGTACATACCAAATCCGTCGCCATTCAGGCTTGCTGAAGGTAGCAGACCCATGGAGCCGGTGATCATGGCGCATTCATCAGAAATAATGTCGCCAAATAAATTGGAGCACAGCATCACGTCAAAGTGTGCCGGGTCTTTTATCAACTGCATAGTCGCGTTGTCGATATAAATGTGTTCCAGTTCTACCTCTGGGTAGTCTTTGGCCACTTCCTCGGTTACTTCGCGCCACAAGCGGCTGCACACCAGTACGTTGGCTTTGTCTACAGACGTTACGCGTTTATTGCGTTTCATTGCCGCTTCGAAAGCACTGATAGCAATGCGGCGAATTTCACGCTTGCTGTAGCGCATGGTATCGAAGGCGTATTCTTCTTCGCCTTCACCTTCGCGACCTTTGGGCTTGCCAAAATAAATGCCACTGGTGAGTTCACGAATGACCAGTACGTCTACACCACTGGAAGCAATGTCTTTGCGCAATGGCGATAAGTCTTCCAGACCCGCGTAAATTTTAGCCGGGCGCAGGTTGCTGAACAGATCAAAGTGACTGCGCAGTGTTAACAGGGCTGCGCGCTCCGGGCGTTGTTCCAGCGGCAGGGTGTCCCACTTGGGACCACCAATAGAGCCGAACAGGATCGCATCGGCCCGTTCACAGCCAAGCAGTGTTTTGGCTGGTAGCGCTTCGCCTTCTGTATCAATGGCATAACCACCAACAGGGTATGCAGTACGGTTAAATGAGACAGAAAATTTTTGTTCGATGGCATCCAGTACCTTATTGGCTTCCTGCATGACTTCCGGGCCGATGCCATCTCCGGCAAGTACGGCAATGTTATACTGACTCATTTATACTCCTGCTACGCGGTCTTGTTGATGCTTTTGCTGATCGATCTGATCAGCCAGATACGTGTTGTTCAATACAAATATAAGGGCTTTTACACCGGCTTCTACAATGTCGGTTGCCAGGCCAATACCGTGAAAACGGCGGCCTTTGTATTCAGTGATCACGCTCACTGAGGCCAGTGCGTCTGCACCTTCGCCTTTGGAATCCAGTTTAAAGTCGACGACTTCCAAATCGTTATGGCCCAGCATGGCCATAATAGCTTTATAGGACGCGTCGACCGGACCATTCCCTATTTCGCTGCGTGTGACAATGTCACCGCCAATTTTTAACTGCACGGTGGCACTGGGAATAATTTCCTTGCCCGATGTGGCGTGCAGGTATGTTAACTGATAATGCGCCTGCTCGTGTTTTTGTTGATCAAAGAAAAGCAATGCTTCCAGATCGTAGTCATACACCTGACCTTTTTTGTCGGCCAGTTTCAGGAAGGCATTGTAAATAGCTTCCAAATCGTAATCGGTTTCTTTGTAGCCCAATTCGTGTAAACGGTGTTTGATGACATGACGGCCAGAGCGCGACGTCAGGTTCAGGTGATTTTTGTTAATCCCCACACTTTCCGGTGTCATGATTTCATAGGTATTTTGCGCTTTTAAGACACCATCCTGGTGAATACCAGACGAATGGCTGAACGCATTGCTACCCACAATGGCTTTGTTTGACTGAACCGGCATGTTACACAACTGGCTAACCAGTTTAGAGGTACGGCTGATTTCTTTCGAATTGATGTTGGTATTCAGGTTGTACATGGCCTGACGCGTTTGCAGGATCATGGCAATCTCTTCCAGAGAGCAGTTACCCGCCCGCTCGCCAATGCCGTTAATGGTACATTCAACCTGACGCGCACCGTTTTCTACCGCGGCCAGCGAGTTGGCTACAGCCAATCCCAAATCGTTGTGACAGTGCACAGATATGGTGGCTTTGTCGATATTGGGTACGCGGTTAAACAATTGCTTGATGATCCCACCAAACTCTGTTGGTGTGGTATACCCAACGGTATCGGGAATATTTACCGTGGTGGCTCCCGCGTTGATAACGGCCTCTACCATGCGGCACAGGTAGTCGATATGGGTGCGGCCAGCGTCTTCACAGGAAAACTCAATGTCATTGGTATAGCGACCAGCATGCTTAACCGCGGCAACTGCCATTTCAACAATGTCTTGCTGAGATTTTTTCAGTTTACTGTTTACATGAATGTCTGACGTAGCAATAAAAGTATGAATGCGGAACTGTTCCGCCACCCGCAATGCTTCACCACAGGCGTCGATATCGCCGGGCAATGCGCGGGACAATCCGGCTACCGTGGCATTCTTTATTTCCCGGGCAATCATTTGCACCGATTTAAAATCACCAGGAGAAGACACCGGGAAACCGGCCTCAATGATATCCACACCAAGACGCTCGAGTGCCAGTGCGATCTGCAGTTTTTCTTTTACACTCAAACTGGCTGGCAAAGCTTGTTCGCCGTCACGCAAGGTCGTATCAAATATTTTTACCTGATTCGTCATGGCTTGGTACTCATGTTGTGAAGTTAAAAAAAAACCCGTGCTTAGCACGGGTTTTTGTGTGTTGTTCGCTCAGTCGCAATCTACCCGTGCAATCTTGCTGCCATAAGGAGTAGAAGAGATAAAATCATCGTTTGCTTAAACATGGTTGTCCTGAAAAGCAGAATGTTTGCGACTGTTTCAATGCGGCTCAATGTACAGGCTGCGGGGGATAAGGTCAACCACTGAATCCAATTTTCGCTATAAGTTTTAGTTATAAATTACGGTATTCGGCCATTTTTAGGATAAAAATCATCTTTGGCCGTAAGTAGTGGGCTGTAATTAGGGGCTGTTGTCCTTTGCTGTATCATTTTGGTTCCATAACGAACCCGAAGGGCAGCAGTTGTTAGTCATTTATGTCGCGTTATCGACCGCTTATAAAAAATAACTACACTATGTGGATTCTGCCTTGTCTAAATGACTCACAACTCGCTGCAAAAATATACAGCAAGGGCCAACAGCCCCTAGTATTTAGGTGGCAATTTGGCGGCACTAAAATGACGCCAGTCCAGTGTACTGACCAGTAGCATTTCGCGAATAGATAGGCGGCGCGGTAGTGTTTTACCTTTGTGGTTCCAGCTATGGCCACAACAGGCCGACGTCACTATGGCTTTGGTGGGTTTAACCAGGTTGATCTGCCGGGGCGTAAACTGCGCATCTTCCAGCGAGTTGCCATAAAAATCAAACCAGCCGAATTTATTGATGTGCAGCGTCTGGTTTTCGGTTTGTACCTTATCTATGGAATCCAGCTCGATGTGCTCGTTATCAAACTCCTGTACGCGTACCGGTACTACCAGCCCTGCTTTCGCGTACTTTGCTAACCAGTGTAAACAGTCGTCGGGTTCTGCTTTTCTGGCCGGACTTTTACCCGGCTGTTTTGCTTGCCAGCTGGCATTGTGTTGATCCAGTGTAAGTGGCGTGGTGCGACTCACCAAAAAGCGTGCAGTGCGTTTAACATGATGGCTTAAGCCCGCCAGTCTGCGACGCAAAAGGTTAATTTGCCTGGGGCCGGAGGCTGATAAATTCTGCAATTCCCGCTCATACAGGGCGTTGCACAACTCGGCAAGTTCTCGTTGTGAGGTGTCAGACTCAACCGCCTGGAAGAAGTCTGTTTGTTGTGACGCGAGATCAGCGTGATCAGAAGGCTGCGTCATGAGTAGTCATCGGTACGGCAATAAAAAACGGGGCAGGCTGTTTGGCCTGCCCCATATTTATTACTGGCCTTTGATTTCGCTACGACCGTTGTAAGCCACTTTACCTGCCAGCGCTTCTTCGATACGCAGCAGTTGGTTGTACTTAGCAACACGGTCAGAACGACACAGTGAACCTGTTTTGATTTGGCCCGCTGCAGTACCTACTGCCAGGTCGGCAATAGTGGCATCTTCAGTTTCGCCTGAACGGTGAGAGATAACGGCGGTAAAGCCTGCATCTTTCGCCATTTTAATGGCTTCCAGGGTTTCAGTAAGTGAACCGATCTGGTTGAACTTGATCAGGATCGAGTTACCGATACCGTTTTCGATTCCGCGCTTCAGAATCTTGGTGTTAGTGACGAACAGGTCGTCACCAACCAGTTGCACTTTACTACCAATTTTCTTGGTCAGGCTTGCCCAGCCATCCCAGTCGCTTTCGTCCAGACCGTCTTCAATAGACACGATTGGGTATTTGGCAGCAAGTTCAGCCAGGTAATCACCAAACGCTTCAGAATCAAATGACTTGTCTTCACCCGACAGCACGTATTTACCGTTTTTGTAGAATTCAGACGCTGCACAGTCCAGTGCCAGTGTGATGTCTTCATTCATTTTGTAACCGGCTTTTTCTACTGCTTCTACGATAACAGCCAGGGCTTCAGCATTTGAACTCAGGTTTGGTGCAAAACCTCCTTCGTCGCCAACTGCAGTGTTCAGGCCTTTAGCAGACAGTACTTTTTTCAGGTTGTGGAAGATCTCTGCGCCCATGCGCAATGCTTCTTTGAAGCTCTTCGCACCTACTGGCTGTACCATGAATTCCTGAATATCAACGTTGTTGTCTGCGTGCTCACCACCGTTGATGATGTTCATCATAGGTACTGGCATTGAGTACTGACCAGGCGTGCCGTTCAGATCGGCGATGTGCTCATATAGCGCCACGCCTTTTTCGGCTGCGGCTGCTTTCGCTACTGCCAGCGATACTGCCAGGATAGCATTTGCACCCAGCTTTTCTTTGTTTTCGGTACCGTCTAAGGCGATCATGGCTTTGTCGATATCGCTTTGCGCAACCGGATCCATTCCAAGCAGGGCAGGTGCAATGGCGTCGTTAACCGCAGCCACCGCTTTTGTTACGCCTTTACCCAGGTAGCGGGCTTTGTCGCCATCGCGCAGTTCCAGTGCTTCGCGTGAACCCGTAGATGCGCCTGAAGGTGCACAAGCGCGTCCCATTACGCCTGAGTCCAGATATACGTCTGCTTCTACAGTGGGGTTGCCACGGGAGTCCAGAATTTCACGTCCAATGATACGCGAGATCTTCGCCATTTTAATTTCCTCAACAAGTAAAAAGGTACTCCGGGAGAGAGAAGTACCAGGTTTTAAATTAGTGATTTTCTTTTTGGTATTTTTGCGCTGCTGCTACAAACCCGGTAAATAACGGGTGGCCGTCACGCGGAGTGGAAGTAAACTCCGGGTGGAACTGACCTGCAACAAACCACGGATGATCCGGGATTTCGATAACCTCAACAAGGCGTTTGTCAGTGGACAAACCACTTACCTTCATACCGGCCGCTTCAATTTGGTCGCGCAGGTTATTGTTCACTTCGTAGCGATGACGGTGACGCTCATAAATCTCTTCGCTGCCATATGCCTGATGCACTTTGCTGCCTGGGATCAGGTGACATAGCTGACTGCCTAAGCGCATGGTTCCGCCTAAGTCTGAGCTTTCGTCGCGCACAGCAGTGCTACCGTCAGAATCCAGCCATTCAGTAATCAGACCCACTACCGGGTAAGGTGTGGATGAATCAAACTCGGTACTGTTAGCTTTTTCCATGCCTGCAACATTGCGGGCAAACTCAATCAGCGCAACCTGCATACCTAAACAAATACCCAGGTAAGGTACTTTGTTTTCGCGAGCATAACGGGCAGCCGCAATTTTGCCTTCAATACCACGCTCACCAAATCCACCGGGAACCAGGATTGCATCGAGTTTTTCCAGAATTTGCGTGCCTTTTGACTCGACGTCCTGTGAATCGATATAGTGAATGTTCACCGTAAGGCGGTTTTTCAAACCGGCGTGCTTGAGGGCTTCATTAACCGACTTGTAGGCATCGGGCAGTTCTACGTATTTACCTACCATACCAATATTCACTTCACCTACCGGGTTAGACTCGGCGTAAAGTACCTGTTCCCATTCGGTCAGGTCGGCTTCGTTGCACTCCAGACGGAAGCGGTCAACTACCAGTTGATCCAGCCCTTGTGCTTTCAGCGCTGCTGGAATCCGGTAAATGCTGTCGACGTCTTTAAGCGAAATAACTGCTTTTTCTGCAACGTTGGTGAACAGCGCGATTTTAGAACGCTCTGTATTGGGCATAGCGCCAACCGAACGGCACACCAGAATGTCGGGTTGAATACCAATTGAGCGCAATTCTTTTACGCTGTGCTGGGTGGGTTTGGTTTTCAGTTCACCAGAGGCTGGCATATATGGCACCAGTGTCAGGTGCATAAACATGGCATGGTCGCGACCGACTTCGGTGCCCAGCTGTCTGATGGCTTCAATAAACGGTTGTGACTCGATGTCACCTACGGTACCGCCCACTTCAACAATGGCTATATCAAATCCTTGCGCGCCATCGATCACGCGGCGCTTAATTTCGTTGGTGATATGTGGGATCACCTGAATGGTGGCGCCCAGATAATCACCGCGGCGCTCGCGGCGTAATACTTCTTCGTAAACCCGTCCGGTGGTGAAGTTGTTCCGTTTTGTCATGCGCGTTCTGATAAAACGCTCATAGTGACCTAAATCCAGGTCGGTTTCGGCACCATCGTCGGTTACAAACACTTCACCGTGTTGTATTGGACTCATAGTACCTGGATCAACGTTTATATACGGATCCAGTTTTAGCATGGTCACCGTGAGACCACGTGCTTCAAGGATGGCGGCAAGTGATGCTGCAGCAATGCCTTTACCAAGCGATGAAACGACACCACCGGTGACGAAAATATAATTAGTCATGCGAAACCTAAGACGTTGGGTTATTTATTGGGTAATGCATTGTCAGGGAAAACAGTCCCTTGAAACAGCACTATAGACGGCGCAACAGTATACCCAATAAGCTGGCTGTTCACAATTATAACAAGCAATAAGATACCTGCATGCAGAGGGTAGGGCAATCTGCAATGATGCACAGATACACATTCTGCGAATCTGGCATCATTGCGGAGGTATTAGCACGCTGGTTTGCTTACAAACTGCTGTGTTTTTTCAGTTCGTAAATCAGCGCCAGCGCTTGTTTTGGTGTGAGCTCATCCGGGTCGATTTTCGATAGTGCGATTTCAACGGCAGAAGGCTCTGGTTCAACAAACAACGAGGGTTGCGCAATATTCTGGTTATGTTGTTGAGCGCTGTGCACCGATGCACTTTGTCTGCCACTTTGCTCCAGTTGTTTAAGGCGCAGTTTTGCCGCACTGATCACGGCTTTTGGCACGCCAGCTAATTGCGCAACCTGTAAACCATAGCTTTTGCTGGCAGCGCCGCGCTCAACGGTATGCATAAAACGAATGGTGTCATCGTGTTCTATTGCATCCAAATGCAGGTTACATACGCCGTTGAGTTGGTTTGCCAGTTCGGTAAGTTCAAAGTAGTGCGTTGCAAAGAGCGTGAAGGCATTCAGTTTGGTGGCGAGGTATTCCGCGCAGGCCCAGGCCAGTGACAGTCCGTCATAGGTGCTGGTACCCCGGCCAATTTCGTCCATCAGAACCAGTGAATAAGGCGTGGCATTGTGCAGGATGTTGGCGGTTTCGGTCATCTCAACCATAAAGGTAGAGCGACCGGATGCCAAATCGTCTGACGCGCCTATGCGGGTAAATATTTTGTCTACCGGCCCGATCTCAGCCTGTTCAGCTGGCACATAACTACCAATATAGGCAAGTAGCACAATCAGCGCTGTTTGGCGCATATAGGTTGATTTACCCCCCATGTTGGGACCGGTAATCACCATAGTACGTTGTTGAGTATTCATGTTTAACGGGTTGGGTATAAACGGCCCGTCCATGACCTCTTCAACCACGGGGTGGCGGCCATGTTTGTAAGTTATGCCCGGCACGTCAGTGAGTGTGGGCGCATGGTACTCAAGGGTTTCTGCCCGTTCAGCGAGGGTGACCAGTACATCGAGTTTGGCCAGCGACTGAGCACTGTCGATAAGTTTATCCAGAAAGGGAGTGATATGGTCGAACAGGGCATCGTACAGTTGCTTTTCCAGCGCCAGGGCGCGACTTTGGCTGGTAAGTACTTTGTCTTCGTGCTCTTTCAGCTCTGGCGTAATGTAGCGCTCGTTGTTCTTCAGCGTTTGGCGACGGATATAATGCGCTGGTACGGCGTTGCTGTTGGCTCGTGATACTTCGATGAAGAATCCATGCACCCTATTATAGCCTACTTTTAAGGTGGCAATCCCGGTAGCGTCGCGTTCACGCAACTCCAGTTTGTGCAAATAATCAGTTGCGCCCTGCGACAAGTCCCGAAGCTCATCCAGCTCTGCGTTGTATCCTGGTGCGATCACACCGCCGTCTCGGATCACCACCGGCGGATTGTCGATGATGGCGTTGTCCAGTAAATCAGCCAGTTCAGGATAGGTGCTGACTGTGGATGCCAGTGATTGCAGTAGTGACGCCGTGTAAGGGGCTAAATTTTCCTGTAAATCGGGTAATGCGTTCAGCGCTTGCTTCAGTCTGGCAAAGTCACGAGGCCTTGCCGAACGCAACGCCAGACGGGCCATGATGCGCTCTATATCGCCAATTTGTTTTAATTGCGAATGTAACTGTGGATAGTCGCCATTGAGTAACGCGCCGATGGCTTGTTGGCGAGCGGTGAGTTCGTCGCGATCGGTTATAGGGGCATGCAAATAACGTTGCAATAAACGACTGCCCATCGCCGTGGCGGTTTTATCCAGTACGGCAAATAAGGTGTGCTCAACCCCACCAGACAGATTGCGGGTGAGTTCGAGATTCCTGCGTGTAGCGGCATCAAGTTGTACGCGTGTTGACTGCTGTTCCAGCGTGATGGCGCGGATGTGGGGCAGTGCTGTGCGTTGGGTATCTTTCACGTATTGCAGTACACAGCCTGCGGCACCTAATGCCAGTGTTATGTTGCCTATGCCAAAGCCATTGAGGTCCTGTGTGCCAAATTGGGCGTTGAGTTGTTGAGCGGCAGTTTGCTGGTCGAATTCCCATTCTGGGCGACGGCGAATACCTTTTAAATGAGATATCAATTCAAACCAGGCAAAGCCTTCCGGGTACAGGAGTTCCGCCGGGTGCAAACGCTGGAGTTCGGCGCTTAGCTGATCTTCGCCTTGCAATTCGGTAACCAAAAAACGCCCGCTGGTGATATCCAGCCAGGCCAGGCCAAAGTTGTTTTTATGGCCGTACACAGCGGCAAGTACGTTGTCGCGGCGTTCTTCTAACAAGGCTTCGTCGGTTACGGTGCCGGGTGTGACGATTCGCTGAACCTGACGTTCAACGGGGCCTTTGCTGGTAGCAGGATCGCCAATCTGCTCACAAATGGCTACTGATTCACCCATTTTTACTAACCGTGCCAGGTAGCTTTCAACGGCATGATAAGGCACACCTGCCATGGGAATTGGCTCGCCTCCGGATTTGCCCCGCGCGGTCAGAGAAATATCAAGCAGCTCAGCGGCGCGCTTGGCATCATCGTAAAACAATTCGTAAAAATCGCCCATTCGGTAAAATAGCAATATGTTTGGATGTTGCGCCTTAATTGCCAGGTACTGGCGCATCATGGGAGTGTGTGATTCCAAAAAATCCTCAGCTTGCGATTAGTAATTTGTCCGCGGCATAATAGCGCCATTCTCGATAGTCGTATTATTCCTATGAGCCAACCATTTTCAACTGTTTCCCACAATGAACTGCATTTGGGATTACTTTCTGAACAAATAGTACAAATAGGTGAGCATTTACGAAAACGCAGTTGGACAGTTTCTTGCGCCGAATCCTGTACCGGGGGGGGAATTGCCTACGCACTGACCTCGGTAGCAGGCAGTTCAGATTGGTTTAAGCAGAGCTGGGTGACGTACTCCAATAACGCTAAATCGTCGATGATAGGTGTGCAACAAAATACACTATTGACGCACGGTGCAGTATCGGAGCAGGTGGTCATCGAAATGGTTACTGGCACAGCCAGCACCGCGAATTCTGAATGTGCGATTGCGGTAAGTGGCATTGCCGGACCGGGCGGCGGCAGTGCAGACAAGCCAGTAGGCACCGTGTGGTTTGGTTTTCGCTTTGGTGAGCAAACGGTTAGTGTGTGCCAGCGTTTTCGGGGTGACCGGCAGGCAGTGCGCGCCAGTGCAATTGTATTTGCCATTCACAAACTGCACCATTGGCTAGTTGCAAACCCTGTCTAATCTGAAAAAATACAGAAAATCCAAAACACAGTATTGCACTGTATAATCATACAGTATAGTATTGTTCACCATTACAGTTACTAAACATCGCACAAAGTGTGAATCACTCATCAGCGATGATAATAAGAGGGTTTCAACGTGGATGACAATAAATCCAGAGCATTAACGGCAGCATTAGGCCAGATTGAAAAGCAATTCGGTAAAGGCGCAATTATGCGTTTGGGTGACAACCAGGCGATGGACATCGAGGCCATCTCAACGGGTTCACTGAGCATTGATATTGCATTAGGTATAGGGGGTTTGCCATGTGGACGGGTTGTTGAAATTTACGGTCCTGAATCATCGGGTAAAACTACGTTAACCCTTCAGGTTATCGCCGAAGCGCAGAAGAAAGGTAAAACGTGTGCCTTCGTGGATGCCGAACACGCACTGGATCCGATTTATGCTGAAAAATTGGGCGTAAACATTGATGACCTTCTGGTATCACAGCCTGATACTGGTGAACAAGCGCTTGAAATTTGTGACATGCTGGTGCGCTCAGGTGCTGTTGACGTGGTTATTGTTGACTCTGTTGCGGCACTAACACCCAAAGCCGAAATTGAAGGCGACATGGGTGACTCACACGTAGGTTTACAAGCGCGTTTGATGTCTCAGGCGCTGCGTAAACTTACCGGTAACATCAAGCGCTCAAACACATTGTGTATTTTCATTAACCAGATCCGTATGAAAATTGGCGTGATGTTTGGCAACCCGGAAACCACCACAGGTGGTAATGCACTGAAGTTCTATGCGTCAGTTCGTTTGGATATTCGTCGTATCGGTTCTGTAAAAGAAGGCGATGAAGTTGTGGGTAACGAAACCCGGGTGAAAGTCGTTAAAAACAAAGTGGCTCCACCGTTTAAACAGGCAGAATTCCAAATCATGTATGGTGAGGGGATCTGTAAAGAAGCTGAATTAATTGACATTGGTGTGCAGCAGAAACTGGTTGATAAAGCCGGAGCCTGGTACAGCTACAATGGCGATCGCATTGGTCAGGGTAAAGCCAATGTGGTGAAGTACCTCAAAGAACACACTGACATTGCCGCGGATATTGAGAAGAAGATCCGTGCT
This sequence comes from Aestuariibacter sp. GS-14, assembly GCF_006494365.1. Classification (GTDB taxonomy): domain Bacteria; phylum Pseudomonadota; class Gammaproteobacteria; order Enterobacterales; family Alteromonadaceae; genus Alteromonas; species Alteromonas mangrovi. The sequence continues at coordinate 131,228 of NZ_VHIP01000011.1, read as the reverse complement.
GAACTGCTGTTAAGCAAAAAAGTTAAGGCCGATGACGTAGAGCCAGAAGGCGCGTTGTAATATCGGATGAAATCATTTCAACCAAGCGTTGGAACCTCCCCCTATAAGCCCATCTTATAGATTTGCCCATCCGTTAGGATGGGCTTTTTTTCTTCAGTGACTAATACCAATGATCTGTTAGCTTTATTGGAACAGGGACATGGATTACAGGCTATATTTTCTCTTCGATACCAGGCATTGCCTGCTTCCAGCTTTCCGGGATCTTGCCCTGCAATACATAAGAGTAAGCCAGTAATTCGGCAATAACATAATACAAAGACTCGGGGATAGACTGGCCCAAATCCAGAGTGGTTAAGAATTCACTTAAGTAGGGATCTTCATGAATTAAAACACCGTTCTGCTGTGCACTGGCAATGATCGCTTCCGCCAAATCGCCATAGCCTTTCGCGACGATGGTCGGCTTTGTATCACCGTCGGTTTCATTGTATTTAATACCTACCGCACGTTTTGATTTATTGGTCACGCTATCGTCTCCAGTATCTGATACGGTTTGGTTGCCAGGCTGTCGGGGATTTTGCCTAACTGTGCTTTGTGGTGCCCCACCTCAAGACCTAGCTGTGAGAATCGTTTGAGCAGGAAGGGCAACGTATTGGCAACTTTTTCCAACAGGATTTGGTTAGACGTATAAATATCCAAATCAATGCAGGTATCTACGATTTTGACTTTGGTTAGTAGCTGACCAAGCTCGCCCACATCCAGTTTCATTGTTAGCTGCCATTGCTGCTGTTGCGCGCTATCTCTTTCTTTCGATTTTTGCTCTGGCTCCCTTTTTACCAGTATTTCAGTGTGCTTTTGCTGCTGCTGAAAAGCGGGTAACAGGTAGTAAAAGGTATCCTGACCTTGCAGTGTTTGATCTGTGCCGGACAATTTTGATTGCTGATGGGAAGACAACAGACTCTTTATTTGCTTTAACAGGTTATGCTGGGCATCGGCAGTGGCAACATCGCGAACTAACCGAACCGGTATCCCCTGAAGAGGCGATCCCTGACCACTGCTGGCCTTGGGTTGTTGTTGAAGTAGCCGTTCAAGTTCATCAAGGCTTTTTACCTGCTTACCTAACAGGGCAATTTGAAATAGCTGTACTAATCCACTAAGCATACCCTGACCCGCTGGAGGTGATGTTAACACAGACGTACTTTGCATCCAGGTAGCTGATGAAAACAACTGTCTTAGCAATTGTGGTGACACAAGGGATTCCGTTGCCACCGTTTTTGGCGAAGCGGGTTGCGTGACAGGTTTGTCATTTTCTGGCGTTACGTCAACTGGATTGTGCTCCAGCAATGGATTCATTGTTTGCAACTTTAGCAAAATGTTTGTGAGTACCTGCTTACTCTCTGGTGCACTTTGATTAATGATTGCTTTTAGTGTTTGAGTTAGATCTGCCATGTTGGCAGGCGTAGGTTCAACATTCACCGCGTTGAAACGCTGCAGGGTTTGAATGAGCTGCTGAATGTCTGTTTTGATCCCACTCTGAGCAGGCAATAAACTCACTAACGGCTTATCTGCGGGTATATTTACCGATGTCGGTTTTAGAGAATGTTCTGCCGCACCGGCGGTTAACTGTGGTTGATTTGTAGGTTGGTTAGCTGGGATTGACGTTGCTTTGCCATTGCGTGCCTGAGTACCTTGTTGACTTTCCGCAGGTGTTTGTGGGTTTGTCATTACCTGCAGGGTGGTTTGCGGCAGTTTTAACATCATTGCGGCAGACATCGCCAGTGCCGGAGTCGTTTGTGGCGTTACTTTAGGCAAAGCAGACAGCAAGGCACTGCCAGGCGCTATATCCAGTAACAGCGGTTGCGGTTGCAGTAATCGAGCTGACAGCTGATGTGCCGATGCTTTCAACGTGACTGGCAATGCCTCGCTGGCTGATTGTAGTGCTTCTTTAACAGGCGCAGTTAGTTGAGTTAGCGATTGAGGGAGTAACTCCGAGGCGCGTTCAATACGTAAGCCTTGCTGATGCAATTGCGCTTGGATCAGGCTCTTAACTATCGGGTTTTCTCTGGCAAATACCAGAGATTGGTTTGCCGCTTCAGCTGAATTCGCAGCTTTGCTTACTATGTTATTCACTGGGCTTTCGCTCACCAGCCGTAGCTGAATTTCCCATTTACCGTTGGTAGGTTTAGCCTCAATTACCACTGATTTTCCGACCAGCTGTTCGGGACTGTCTTTAAGCTCCCTTAGCGAATTTAATAGAACTTTAGGCACCAGTAAATCCTGCCGAGGATTGGCGGGTACTCTTAATTGCACGGTATCAGAGTAAATTGTTGCAATCGTTGCTTTCACCTGAATGGACTGCGTGTTACTGATAGCGATGTCTGCAACAAGCTGTTGAACCAGTGCCTTGTCCACTGGCTGACTAACCTGTTGAGGTGTAAGCCTAGCCAATAAGGCAATTTCGTTTGGAAGCGACTGGTTAGGCAATATTTGCAACAAAGACTGCGCCTGGCCCTGAACCTGAACGATGGGTAACGCGGTAGATAATCGCATTAATAACAACGGGTCAGCAGGCTTAATCGCGAGTCGTTTGGCAAGTTCTATCAACAGGCTTTTATCGCTGTTTTGCAATGTAGTTGGCGCCGAGCGCAACAAGCCTGATTGAACGGGATTAGCAACTTGCATCAATTGAGCAAATCGCGCGACAGCCTCAGGCTTCATGCCTGCTTCAGTTAGCGCAGTTAATAACGCCTGTCTGGATTCGGGCGACAAACTGGGTGTTGATTGTATCGGTTGCATAAAACGTTATCGGCGACATCGGCTGTTTTATGAGTATATCGTTAAGTTAGCAATCACATTTAAATAAACCAAAAAAAGTGAGGCTAACCCTGAATTTTAGTCTGTCAATCCTGCGGAAGTTTGAATTAGATCAGAAATTCGCTGAACAGTCTTTCAGGTAAGATGCGATTACACCTATTTATGGTAGAATGCTGCGATTTTTTATTGAAGTAAAACAGGAATTACCTTGGCAGGATTAGCTGCACATGCGTTAACTTGTGTAAAACGGGACAGAGTGCTGTTTTCAGACTTGTCGTTCAGGCTGCAAGCTGGAAGCCTGACGTATCTGCGTGGCCCCAATGGTGCAGGTAAAACCAGCCTGCTCCGATTGCTGACCGGACTGTCTTTGCCCGACGAAGGCCATATCACGTTTAACGACGTTCCTATTGCTGAATGTCTGCCACAGTTTCACTCCTCATTGATTTATATCGGGCACAAGCCTGGGCTGAACAGTGCCTTATCCGCTATTGAAAATTTACAATTCTGGTGCGCCCAGCACAGGGTTGAATTCTCGCTTGAACGCGCTTATGACGTATTAACCACGCTTGGACTGGTGGGACTGGAAGATATACCCGTACGCATGCTTTCAGCTGGCCAGCAACGCAGGGCAGCACTTGCGCGCTTATGGCTTAAGTCAGCCTCTATTTGGATCCTCGATGAGCCCTTTACGGCGTTGGATATAAATGGTGTGGCATTGCTGGAATCCTTGATGAAGTCGCATGTGGCAGAAGGGGGGACCGTAATTACTACTTCGCACCAACCTCTGAGCGAGTTAGCCGGACACATTGCATTGCTGGATTTGGAGTACCAGATATGACGACATTTTCAGCGGCGTTGTGGACTGGTATTTTTAAACGCGATTTGGCGTTAGCATTCAGACAGCGGTCTGAATTGGCACAACCTCTGATGTTTTTACTCATGGTAGTGACGCTGTTTCCGCTTGGCGTGGGCCCAGGACCTGCAACTTTGCAGAAAATCGGGCCCGGTGTAATTTGGATTGCCGCTATTTTGTCGTCTTTGCTTGCTATGGATCGTATGTTCCGCGACGACTTTTGGGACGGCTCTATGGAGCAATACCTGCTGAGTGGAGAGTCTGTTTGGGCAATCTCAGCGGTGAAGGTGCTGGTACACTGGCTGGTGAGTTTTGTACCCTTATTGATTTTATCGCCATTATTGGCTCTTTTTCTGAATTTAACCGTACAGATGTACGCGGCGTTGATGCTGACATTGTTGTTGGGTACACCGTTACTGTCTTTGATGGGTGCAATTGCCGTAGGACTAACGGTTGGGTTACAGCGCGGAGGGGTGTTACTGGCACTATTGCTCATTCCGGTATTCATCCCGTTACTGATATTTGCTACCTCGGCCGTTGACGCGGCGGCATTGCAATTACCTTATCGGGCGCATCTTGCTATTATTGGCGCCATGCTGCTAGCCGCCATGGCCGCCGCACCCATGGCGATTGCTTATGCTTTAAAAGTGAGTCAAAACTAATGTGGAAGTGGTTACATCCTTACGCAAAGCCTGAACGGGCCTATCAGTTGTGTTCAACGTTACAACCCTGGTTTTTATGGCCGGCACTACTTTGTATTCTGGTGGGTTCGGTGTGGGGGCTCGCCTTTGCGCCGCAAGATTACCAGCAAGGCGATTCGTTCCGAATTATTTATATTCACGTGCCTAGCGCGATTTTGTCAATGAGCACCTATGTTGCAATGGCAGTAGCTGCACTGGTGGGGATAGTGTGGCAGTGGCGAACCGCGTTTATGGCTATGATCGCCATGGCACCGGTTGGTGCGGTAATTACCTTTGTAGCTTTATTTACCGGAGCAGCTTGGGGTAAGCCAATGTGGGGCACCTGGTGGGTGTGGGATGCACGTCTGACTTCAGAACTGATTCTGCTGTTTCTCTACCTTGGGGTAATGGCCCTGTACGGTTCCTTTGAAGACAAACAACAAGCCGGCAAAGCGGCGGGTGTGATGGCCATGGTGGGCGTGGTAAATATCCCCATTATTCATTACTCAGTAGAGTGGTGGAATACCCTGCATCAGGGCGCAACGATCAGTAAGTTTGATAAACCGTCTATTGCACCGGAAATGCTCTGGCCATTGTTAGTGGCATTATTGGGCTTCGCCCTGTTTATTGCAGCAGTGACCGTAATGCGCATGAAAAACGAAATAATCCGTAGAGAATATCACCGTCCATGGGTAAAAGAGATGGTGCAACAGGCACAGGAGAATAACCATGCAGTTTGATAGCTGGCAGGCCTTCTGGCAGATGGGTGGTTACGCGTTTTACGTATGGACATCATTTGGTGTAACGTTTTTGGCAATGGGCCTGATTGTGTATAGCAGTGCCAGCACACATAAAAAACTGTTAAAAGACGTAGCGCAGGAATCTGCTCGTCAACAGCGTATCGCTGCAGCAAAGCAGGCTAATCAGCAAGCCCCCAAACACAATGTGACCGGAGAGGAAGTATGAATCCAAGACGTCAACGCAGACTCGCCGCAGTAGGCGGTGCCGGATTATTAATTGTTGGAGCTGTAGCATTAATGCTGTTTGCCTTAACCGACAACATTGACCTGTTTTATACCCCTTCTGAAATTGTGGAAGGTAAAGATGGTGTGAAGCCTTCCGTGGGGCAACGTTTGCGCATTGGTGGCATGGTTGTGCCTGGCAGTGTGTCCAGAGACAGCGAAAGCCTGGAAGTGACGTTTAAACTGGTCGACACCGGCCCACAGGTTACTGTGACCTACGCGGGTATTCTGCCGGATCTGTTCCGCGAAGGACAAGGCATTGTGGCAACAGGGGTACTGTCTGATGCACGGGTTATTCAAGCCGAAGAAGTGCTGGCTAAACACGATGAAGAATATATGCCGCCGGAACTGGCTGAACAAATGAAAGGCATTAAGCATGTTAAACCCGCTGAGGGGAGCGACGAATAGTGATACCAGAGATCGGCAATATTTCGTTAGCACTGGCCCTTATCACCTCCATTTTACTGGCCATTTATCCGTTGTGGGGGGCGCAAAGCGGGCACGTTAGATTAATGGCTACTGCGCGCCCACTGGCCGTGAGTATGTTCGGCTTTACCGCAATCGCATTCGCTTGCCTAACTTATGCGTTTGTCACTGATGACTTCTCGCTGAACTATGTGGCACAACACTCCAATAGTCGCCTGCCGGTGTATTACAAGGTAACGGCAGTGTGGGGGGGGCATGAAGGCTCATTTTTGTTGTGGGTGTTAATGCTGTCGGTGTGGACAGTTGCCGTAGCCGTGTTCAGTTCGGGTATACCGCGTGTCATGGTAGCACGGGTATTGTCGGTACTGGGTATGGTCGCGATTGGTTTTTATTTGTTTATGCTACTCACCAGCAACCCATTCGACAGCATGTTGCCCTTCTTTCCGGTTGATGGCCGCGATTTAAATCCTCTGTTGCAGGATTTTGGCATGATCATTCACCCGCCAATGTTATATATGGGCTACGTGGGGTTTTCAGTGGCCTTTGCGTTTGCCGTATCGGCGCTGATTTCTGGTCAGTTAGATTCTACCTGGGCCCGATGGTCCCGCCCCTGGGTAATTGCTGCCTGGAGCTTTTTGTCGGTTGGTATAGCGCTTGGCAGTTGGTGGGCATACTACGAACTGGGCTGGGGTGGCTGGTGGTTTTGGGATCCGGTTGAAAACGCGTCCTTTATGCCATGGTTGGTTGGTACTGCGCTAATGCACTCTTTGGCAGTGACCGAGAAGCGCAAGGTGTTTAAATCCTGGACTGTGTTATTGGCTATCGCTGCTTTTTCTTTAAGTTTGTTAGGTACATTCCTGGTTCGCTCAGGGGTGATTGTCTCGGTGCATTCATTTGCCAGCGATCCGTCCCGCGGCTTATTTATTCTGGGGATTTTAGTTGTGCTTACTGGTATGAGCCTGGTGTTGTACGCCATGCGTGCACAACAGTTGAAAAGCCCCGGGCGTTATCAGCCATTTTCACGCGAAGTACTTTTAATTGGTAACAATGTATTTCTGTGTGCTGCCACTCTGGTGGTGTTTCTGGGTACACTGTTGCCATTAGTGCACAAAGAGCTTGGATTGGGTTCTATTTCGGTGGGAGCGCCGTTTTTTAATCAGATGTTTACCTGGCTGATTGTGCCCTTTGTTTTCATTTTGGGATTAGGGCCATTAACGCGCTGGAAGCATCAGCCCGTAGCACAAATAAAGCAAACGGTGTATATCGCGCTGGGGTTGAGTATCAGCGCAGGTATTTTGATTAATTTCAGTTACGATGCACCCACGTATTTTGCTGCGCTGGGATTAGTACTGAGTGCCTGGATTTTAGTGAGCACAACACAGGAAGTACTGCAGCGTGTAAATGCATTGGCCTCTGGGTCGTTATTTACTCGTCTTGGCAAGTTAACGCCCAGCCATTGGGGCATGATCCTTGGCCATCTGGGCTTCGCTGTAACCATTATCGGTATTACTCTGGTAAGCAACTACGAGGTGGAGCGTGATGTGCGTATGGTGCCGGGAGAATCAGTTTCGCTGGGCGGTTATGAATTTGCCTTCCAGCGTGTTGAATCGCGTAATGGGCCAAATTATACCGCCGATGTGGGCATTTTTGATGTGTTTCAGGGCGGCGAAAAAATTGTGCATTTGGAGCCGGAAAAACGCTTATACATTGTACAACGTATGTCAATGACGGAAGCAGGCATATATTCCACGGTGTTCCGGGACTTATTTATTGCCATGGGTGAACCGCTTGACGATGGCGCCTGGGCTATTCGGGTTTACATAAAACCCTTCGTGACCTGGATTTGGGCCGGTGCAGTATTTATGGCATTGGGCGGGATATGCTCTATCAGTGATAAACGTTACCGTATGGCTAAACTGGCCACGGTTAAAAAGACAATCGTGACGGGTCACCAACCGGGTCACCAAACGGGTCACCAAACGGGTCACCAAACGGGGAACACGGCAGCAGGAGAAAATGCATGAAGCGTTGGGTAGTTTTTGGTGTACCGCTACTGGCATTCATTATTCTTGTTGGCTTTTTGTTTAGTGGGTTGTTTTCTGATCCACGTGCGTTGGACTCGCAGGTAAAGGGAAAGCCGGTACCTGATTTTTCTTTACCGGACCTGATGAACCCGTCACAGGTGTACACTCCCGAGGTATTCAAAGGAAAAGTGACGCTGTTAAATGTGTGGGGCGTATGGTGTGTTACCTGCGCAGTAGAATTGCCATATCTGACAGAGTTGGTTGAGAAAGAGCAAGTGAATATTGTGGGGCTTTACTTCGATCAGGATTTGGATCCCGATTTCGGCACCAAAACCATTGAACGCGTACAGCAGGAAGTCATTGAAATTACGGGACAGTTTGGTAATCCGTATCAATTCCATATTTTTGATGTGTATCGCGATACGTCACTCGATTTAGGGGTTACTGGCGCGCCAGAGCACTTTTTAATTGATAGCAACGGTGTGATCCGCATGCATCACATTGGTGATATCAATGAGCGCGTATGGAGAAACAAAGTGGGGCCGCTCTATCAGCAGTTGGTTCAGGAGCAAGCGGGGCAGACCTTATGATACGAGTATTACTATCAGGCATGTTGTTAATGGTCACTGTGTTTGCGTTGGCTACGGAAGAAGCCTATGAGTTTGATACGCCACAGCAACGACTGTTGTTTCAAACATTGACTGCTGAACTGCGTTGTCCGATGTGTCAGAACCAGAACATTGCAGATTCAGATGCCATGATTTCCCATGATATGCGTCGTAAGGTGTATTCCCTTATCAAACAGGGCAAGAACGAAGACGAAATCATTGACTATATGAAATCGCGATACGGTGATTTTATTCATTATAAGCCACCCGTTACACCGGTTACGTTATGGCTGTGGCTGGCACCCATACTGTTTTCGATAGTGGCATTGCTGGTGGTGTTTTTACGCAGACGTACCAGCCCTCCCGAAGATATGGCAGCCAAACTGGCAAAAGCAGAAGCAATGTTGGAGCAAGATAAGTAGTGTCCTTAATAGAATTTGGATTGTGCGTTGCCGCACTCGTTGCCGTCCTGTTGATATTGATAGCGCTTCCCTGGTTTCGCAAAGGTTATGACTTGGAGAATGTCTCTGCCGCAAACGTGTCTGTGGTAAAGCAACGGTTAGCTGAGCTGGAACGGGAAGTCAGTGAAGGCTTGCTCAGCGAACAGGATATGCGCCAGGCCAGGGACGAAATTAAAGTAGCGTTGGTGGATGAATCCCAGGCAGAAATTAAAACCTCAAGGTCTGGTGCATTGGTGTTAATCTCAGGCGCTTTAGTTGCTTTGCTTGTAGGCGGATGGGCGTATAGTGAGGCTAACAATTTACAGCGCTTAAATGCGACTCAGGAAGCGATAGACGCATTGCCCGGTTTGAGTACAAAACTGGCTGAAGGCAGAGGTGAGAACTTTACGCCGACCGATTTTCAGCAATTAACACTGGCTATCCGCAAACGCTTGCAAATGGAACCGGAAGACGGTCAGGGCTGGATGTATCTTGGACGAATCTGGATGGCATTGGATCAGCAGGACCAGGCTTTTGCTGCCTATGAAAAGGCTATTCACTATGCACCTGACGACAGCAATGTCAGAACCAACTATGCCAGAGCCCTGATGGCTAGCGACGATAAAGGGCGATTACAAAGCGCCAGACAGTTGTTGTCAGCGTTATTACAGGATGAGCCCGACAACAGCAATTTGGTGCTCATGCTGGCTGTGGTTGCTGGCCGATTAGGCGACGAAGCCATACTGGCAGCTAATTTGGCTAAGCTCGATGGTCAATTGCCTGCTGATAATCCATTGATGGTGCAACTACAATCACGGTTAGCGCAGCTTCGCGGCGAATCAGTGCAATCGGACACTACAGAAGCTCAGGAATTAACCGGGTTTAAGATTGACGTTAGTGTGAGTGAAGCGTTGGTTGCTAAGTTACCGGAAAATGGTTATTTGTTCGTGTTTGCGCAGGATGCAAATTCAGATAATCGCATGCCTGCCGCCGTACTCAGAATGCCGCTCTCAGCATTGCCAGTAACGGTAACACTGACACAAGAAAATGCCATGACACCGAATTATTCGCTTAGGCAGTTGTCTCAGGTGAAATTATTGGCCCGGATATCTGCCGATCAGGAAGCGCCTGCGGTAGCAGGTGATATGGAAGGGATAATTATTAGTGATATTGTTCAGGGGAATATTCTGGACGCCGCGATTGTGATCAACAAGGAAATCAAGTGATATCGATAAACAATAAGCTTGCTGCTCTTATTGTCTGTACAGCCCTGTTAGGCGGTTGTGCAGCAAAGCCTTCAACAGAGCAAACCTCTGGCACACCCAATACCAAACAACGCGATCCCAGAGATCCGTTTGAGCCCGTAAACCGGGTGATGTGGGATTTAAACTGGGAAGTATTAGACCGATTTTTACTCAAGCCTGCTGCTACGGCGTATGTAACAGTTATGCCTGGTTTTGCCAGAACTGGCCTTTCGAATGCGGTGGAAAACCTGTCTGAACCGGGCAATATGGTGAATAACCTGTTGCAGGGAAAAGTAGGTCCTTCATTCGACAGTTTCACCCGATTTGTAATCAATTCAACCGTGGGTGTGGTGGGATTATTTGATGTGGCTGGTGCCATGGGTCTGCAGCGTCAGGAAGAAGAGTTTGGCGAGGTATTAGGCGTGTGGGGTGTGGATACCGGTCCGTTCGTCATGTTGCCAGCAAGAGGCCCGACAGACGCACGTAGCTTCACGGGTGATGTGGTCGATAACCTGTATTTCCCGCTTTCCGTACTAACAGGCAATATGAACGTTGCCAGGTTTACTATCAGTGCATTGGAAGGTCGTGCTCAGTTATTGGGGCAGGAAGGGCAAATTGAAAATGCCGTTGACGACTATGAAATGGTTAAAAATATCTACTTCCAGAACCTGGAATTCAGGGTAACGGATGGCAAAAGTGTAGAAGAGGCACCTGATCCGCAACAGCTTGAAGAGTTTGAGGAATTTGAATCGTTGTTTGACGATGTAGATTTAGAGGACGACGTAAAAGTCGAATCTGACCCGAAGTAGCTAGAAGTAGCTAATTGGTATAAATACAAAATCGTCCTAATAAAAAAACCGCTGAAGACAGCGGTTTTTTTGTATAAGAAAGACAGTATTAGCCTTCGTAACCCATAGGGTTTTGCGATTGCCAGTGCCAGGCATCTGCGCACATATCTTCCAGTGTTTTTTGTGCGTGCCAGTTCAGCTCGGCCGCAGCTTTGGTTGGATCGGCATAGCATGCAGCAACGTCACCTTGACGACGAGGTGCAATTTTGTAATTGATGGGTTTACCACAGGCTTTTTCGAATGCTGCCATCATTTCCAGTACTGAATAACCCTGACCCGTACCCAGGTTGTAGATGTCCAGCCCCATGTTCAGAGCGATGCGCTCAATGGCCTTTAAGTGGCCATTTGCCAAATCCTCAACATGGATATAATCGCGAACGCCAGTGCCGTCCGGCGTGTCATAGTCGTTGCCAAAAACAGCCAGTTGAGCCAGCTTACCCGAAGCAACCTGAGAGATGTATGGCATCAGATTGTTAGGTATACCGTTGGGATCTTCACCGATCTGACCTGACGGGTGGGCACCCACCGGGTTAAAGTAACGCAGTAATACAATATTCCACTCTTCATCGGATTTGTGCAGATCCTTGAGAATATTCTCAACCATCAACTTGGACATGCCATAAGGATTGGTTGGATGGCCCGTGGCCGAATCTTCACGCAGGGGCAGGGATACCGGGTCGCCATATACGGTTGCTGACGAGCTGAATACCAGGTTCTTCACATTATGACGACGCATAGCGTTGCATAGGTTAACTGAACCGAATACGTTGTTTTGGTAGTATTCCAATGGCTTCTGTACTGATTCTCCAACGGCTTTTAACCCTGCAAAGTGGATAACAGAATGAATCTTGTGCTCAGCAAATACCTGATCTAACGCGTCAGAATCACAAATATCTCCTTTTATAAAGGTAACCGGCTTTCCCGTGATTGCGGTTACGCGGCGCAACGATTCTTGTGACGCATTGCACAAGTTATCGAATACCACTACATCATAATTTGCCTCCAGCAATTGCAGTACGGTGTGACTGCCGATATAGCCGGCTCCACCAGTGACAAGTATTGTTTTCATTGCTTATCCTTTTGTGACAACGATTCTAAATATTTAGCGCTTAAAGAGTATTGTACAGGTTTCACGATAATGGGATACAGCAGGAAAACCAGCAACGCCCACAATAAAGACGTCCAGTCGGCTGCTACGCGAAGAAGTAGTGTAAACGCCGGCACAATCACCAGCAGTTTAAGTATGTTCAGTACAGTCTTTTCCGGAACCGTAAGTTTTTTGGCTGCCCGCTCCAGTAGGCGCATACGCTCTGCCAGAGGAAGGCCAGATAAACCAGGAATATTGCGCGTCGAAAAATAGAATTGCATAAAGTGCTCTTAATAAAAAACCGCCGGGACATGACGTCACGGCGGTTATTGTATGGCAATCTGCCAGTGTTTAAAACACAGGTGTCGTTATTGTGCTTTTTCCTTGATACCGGCTTTTTCCCAGAATCTTGATTTGAAGCTCATCAAACCAATTACAATAGCAATAGCAATACTAAAGAGTGCGATTTGAAGATACAGATTTGGCATTTCTTGCACGTTCTCAGGATCAAAATTACCCGAGAGCAAACCAGCAATAATATTACCGATAGAGTAGGTGAGTACAAATACGCCCATCATCTGACCTGCAAAACGCTTCGGAGACAATTTACTGACTGCACTAAGTGCTACAGGGCTAAGGCAAAGTTCACCTACGGTATGCAGGAAGTAAGTCGTTACTAGCCACATAGGGGCTACTTTAAGGCCTTGCGCCGCATATTGGGATGCCATAAACATAACAAGGAAGCCTGACGCCATAATCACAATACCAATTGCACACTTAATAGTATAAGAAGGATCAATCATGCGCTTGGCAAGGTTAATCCAAAGAGCGGCAAAGAATGGTGACAGAATGATAATAAAGAGAGAGTTAGAAAGCTGGAACCATACGGTAGGGATAGCGTCCATTCCAAACAATGACGTTAGCCATGAGCCACTTTCCAGGGCGCGATCGGTATAGTTCTGCGCAAATAAATTAAGGGATGATCCAGCTTGTTCAAAACCAGACCAAAAGCATGCAGAGGCAATACAAACTAAAAACAATGCCCACATACGTTGTTTTTCATTATCGCTTAAATCACCTTTGAAATAGATGTAGCCAAAATAAATAAAGAATATGGCTGTGAAGATAATAGCGACTTTTTCCGCAAGCGCGACAGGTTCGATTATGATGGTGCCCAGATGGGCCAGTATGATAATCACAACAGCTACGGCTAACACGCCTAAAACACATAACCAGGCACGCTGTCTTGCGGCGCCGATATAGGGGTTAGCGGGTGCCACTGACTCTGTAGCCAAAGAGCGGTTTGTAAAGTAGTACTGAATAAGTCCTAAACCCATGCCGATGGCAGCGGCACCAAATGCATAGTGCCAGCCCCAGTTTTCCTGCAGGTAACCAGTGACCAGATAGGCGATCAATGAACCGATGTTTATGCCCATGTAGTATAAGGCATAGCCACTGTCCCGACGGCTGTCATCGTCACCATATTGCTGGCCAACCATGGCAGAAATGTTTGGTTTAAGTAACCCTGTACCGGTAGCTACAAGAATAAGTCCGACAAAGAAAAGGTTTTGCAGGTCGACTGCCAGTACAATGTGTCCGGCGAAGATAATTAGTCCGCCATACCAAACGGCTTTTTTACCGCCAATCAGACGGTCAGCAAGCCAACCACCTGGTAAACCAAGAAAGTATACAGCGCCGGTATACAGACCATAAATGGCGCCGGCTGACGCTACAGTGAAGCCAAGGCCTTGTGTTTGTAAGCTGGCTGTCATAAACAGCACGAGCAGAGCACGCATACCGTAGTAGCTCATGCGCTCCCACATTTCGGTAAAAAATAACGTTCTCAGACCATTTGGATGGCCAAAGAAGCTGGTGTCGTTAGATGTATTTGTTGTCACAACAGAGTTCCATATAGTTATTATTGGTAATTGGGTGTGTTGTGTAATGGATGACTAAACACACCACTTCAGATCAATCTTATACTAGAGGTTGCCTTTATAGACAACCTATTCAGGAAGGGGAGCTTATAATTTCGCCAGCAGTAAAAGTACTGCACGTTAATTGACGTTATAGTTCCCGAATGGTGGCAATCACAATTCTTATGGCGATGAAGGCCATGCTCAGTAATACACCCAGCAAAACCAGGTTGTAAATGACTTTGGGGTAGGTGGCGTCATCAGGCAAGGTAGGTGACTCTACCGTTACCAAATGCTGAAGTTGCTGGTAGGTGTCGACCCTTGCATTTTCAAGTGTCATCAGTGACGAACCATAGGCTTGTAATGCCAGTTCGACCTGAACCTGTAGATTCGAGTACCGCGCCATTAACTGATTGATAGACAGTTTTGCATCCCCAGCCTGTGCTTCATTGATCTTGGTTTTTTGATCGGTGATCTGCTTTTCCAAGGCATTTATCTGGCGCTTGAGTGATACAATCTCTGGTGCTGTAACTGACATAATGCCCGACAGAGTGCTTAACTCTGCCTGCTTTTGAGCCAGTGTTGCTTCAAGTGAAAACGCTATTTGCTGGAACGCTGCGCCTTCGGCGGTTGGGTCTAACACATTGTACTTTGACTGAAACTCAATGAGTGCGAGTTTTGCCCGCTGTAATTTTTCCTCAACGATATTATGTTCGCTTTGCGCAAAGGCTAAACGCGATTTCGCCAGATTATTACTGATTTCATTGATAAATTGCTCTGCGCGTTTCACTATCGTCTGGTTAATTAACTGGGCGTAGTCCGGGTCAAACGCGCGAACCGACAATTCAATCACGCTGGAGTCAGAATTGATGAGCACGTCTATGTTATTCAGGTAATAAGCTAAAAAATCTTCCTGACTGTGGTCGCTGCTTAATCGGCTAATAAAATCGCCTTGTGATGACGTGTAGTGCTCGCTCAAACGGATTGCAGAATCCAGGTAATGCAACATATCGTTTGATTGAATAAAGGCAAGCACAAGCTGACTTTCATTCGACGTGGCCACACCCGTAACCCCAGACATTAATAAAGCTGACGGGTCGAAGCTGTTCGCTCCGTCGGCAGATTTGACTACCAATTGACTGGTACTTTCGTATTTAGGCGCTGCAATTAGAGTGAGATACAGAGCATAAATAACCCACGGTATAACAACCAGCAAAAGCGGTCGCTTTTTTATCAGAATGCGTGCTTGGGTTAGGTAATTTTTAAACATGTTTATTCTCGTTATCCCATGTATATCTTAATGGCTTCTTCTAAATCGCTGAAGTACGTGAGTTGGCCATTATCAATTAGTACTGCTGATTGGCAAAATTCTCGAATTTGATCTAATTCGTGACTTACCATGATTAAGCCGGCTTCCTTTGATTTTTCAACAAGAGCTTCCCTTGCTTTCTTACGGAATTTTGGGTCGCCCACAGAAGTGGCTTCATCAATTAAATAAATATTGAAATCGATATTGATACAACAGGCAAATACCAACCGCGTGCGCATGCCTGATGAGTAAGTTTTTACGGGTAAATCATACTGTTTATCTAGTTCAGCAAACGCCTTTACCTTTCTTTCATATTCTGCAAGGTTTTGAACATCATTTATACGACCGATAAATCGGGTGTTCTCTCTTCCCGTCATTTGCGGATGTATACCCGTTGCTAAAGCTACGGGCCAAGACATCGATTTTTCCGTTAGAATCCTCCCACGGTCGGGGTATTCGCTTTTTGCTATGAGTCTGAATAGAGTGGATTTCCCCGCACCATTTTTACCCAATAATGCGACACTATTGTCTGTAGGAATAGTGAAATTCAGGTCCTTGAAAATATACTGAGGGCCCAGCTTACTAGGATAGGATTTTGTCAGATTTATCAGTTTAATACTCATCTGGAAAGAATTCCTTTCCAGGTTAAATGGTAGAGGCATAGGGCAAAAAAGAAAGCAGTAAAAGTCGCCCCCAAGGCAAATCCAATTGATACGCCATTGGACCCATACGATTCAAAACAAGCAAATCGGGATAACTCAATAAAATGCACTAACGGATTCCAGGTTAAATAGTGCCAGTATTCCATTGGAATATCCTGCAAGCTAAAAAATATACAAGAAATGAAAAAAAGAGGGCGGGTTAATAGTCCTGTGATCTTATGAAACTCAGGAAGATATGCAACGATGATTCCCACGATGCAACTGATACTTATTGTAAAAATCCATAACGAAAAGTACATACAGATTAGTAAAATGGGGTTGTCAATCTGCACTTGAATTTTCAGGAGATACAAAGCTATTCCTGCTAATGTAATTACTACGATTTTAATGGAAAATTCAACAAATCCTGAAACCAGTAATGCGGATATTGGTTGCACCTGGCGAAATGCATAGAGCGGTTTATTTCGCTTGAAAGCGTTTGATGTGGTATTGATAGGGGTCATAAAAGATTGAATGCTAATCATACCAATCATCATAAAGATAAATACCGGAATTGAATGAACATCACCGCCGCCCATCATGCTTCGCATATAAGACAAGCCAAAAATAAAAGCAAAAGGCTCCAAAAATGCCCAGGCTAAGCCCAGTTTGTCATTAAATTGAGATTGCATCTCACGCAGAAAAAGCGCGAACAACACGCTTTTCCATACCTTGAGTTGCTTTCTGAACGACACTTTCATTAATTAAGCGCAACGTTGGCCGCTACGGCGATCTGATAAATAATTTGGGTAATATCTTTAACGGCCTGCAAAGTTTTAGCGTCTATGCGGGGTAATACGACTACCTGGTCGCCAGCTGCCAGATCAGCGTTGTCGTCAATATCGTAAAAATCAACCATGCCATTTGCACGGATAATCAGAATACGGTTGTCATTGGCCCGCTCGCTAAAGCCACCAGCCCATGCGACGTAGTCTTCCAGATCGGCATCCCGGTTGAAAACCACGGACTGCGGCATTAATACTTCACCGCCGATATGCACCAGATCCGTTACTGCAGGGATAACAATTGTGTCATTGGCTTCTAACAAAATATCAGCCACATTGGGCCCGTCAGATACAATCACTTTACCCAAGGATTTTATTTGTCTGGCGCGGGCAATAAAGTCTGAAATAAGCTGGGCTTCCTGTACCCGAATGGCGCCTTCGCCGGTAGAAGAAACCGGCGCAGTATAAATACTGCGCTCTAAGCGATCCAAAGCCTGATTTATAATTTGTTGTTGCTGTTCTGCGACACTTTCGCGTAGCAAATAGATGCTTTTGAAATCAGATAGAGCCGGAGCAACTTCTACGTTGCTCAGTACCTGATGCAAACGTGCACCCTTTTCTACCATGTAGCGTGATTCGCCTTTGAAGCTGCCTGCAATATTGATCGGATAGATTTGAACTTCGTGGTCGTTTTTAAACTCAATATGGTCGCCAGGTTGCAACACCAGCGCATTAAAGTCCTGTAATTTACTGTAGGTGGCAAAATGTTGCTGACCGCGCAGTCCGCTCACCGATACATGGCTTACAAAATCGCCAGGTTTGGCAAATTTAATGAGTGTCTGGCCATGCATGTCTTCACCCTTTAATTCAAAAGTGAAACTATTACGTGCACCTTCACTAACAGTAACGGTGGGACCTATGGGTTTAACTAAAATAACGTCTTTGTCCTGGAACGAGAATGAGGGTAGTGTGCCCTGCGTGACGAAATCATATAAATCTACTGACACAACTACTTCGCCGTTGCGAATGACCTCAATATTTCGAAAGCTGCCACGCAGAAAATCAATGCCACCGGCACGTTTTAAAAAGTAAAGAACACTATCGGTTGCCTGACCCGCATATTGACCAGGGCGCAGCACCGGACCCGATACGTATAATGAAATAGGCGTAGCAGTAAGCAGGTTGACGTAGGTATTCACATCGTTGGTATAAACAGATTTGATACGGCTGGTTACCACCTGATTAACCTGACTGGCTGGCACGTTCATTAACTGGATCGGACCAATATTCGGGATGAAGATATTGCCCTGGCTGTCAACGGTTACAACATCGGAAAAGCTGATAGCCCCCCACATCCACACTGAAATTTGATCACCCGGTGCAACCAGATAATTTTCATTAACACTGGAGACCCTTTCCGATTCAAAACCGCCAATAAACAGGTTGGCAGCAAAAGGCGGGTTGGCCATCTTTTCCTGCAATGGATAAACCATCTCAAGAGTCGGTTCTCCTGGCAATACCAGGCCATTTCTGGGATTGGAGCTATATTGGCCGTTGCTGGCGCGTGTAGCGCTACCAGACGACGCTTGCAGAGTGGGTGACATGCCCAGCTGCATTGGGTTGATGCCACTGGCACTAGCAGCATTACTACTATTACTCTGGCGACTCAGTTGTTGTTGGATTTGTTGAATCTGTTCTGCACTTTGCGCAAAGACTTGCCCGGCGAATAGCATGCAAGTCAGTGACAATGTACCCAGGTACTTATTAACGTTCATATGTTTCCTGATCTTACTGTGCGACAAACGTCGTCGTTGCCGGATACAATAACCAAAAATTCTGCTTTTGACATAATGTGCGGCTCTTTGTTTGGCTGGCGTTTTCATTAGTCTGCTCTAAAGCAACCAACTGATAACATGTCAGACCTAATGCTGACAAGTACTGTTCAGACACCCTGTATTGCGTATTTTCGATGACCGTTTTTCCAGCGGAAATGGTTAACTCTGGAATGGCTTTTGCTTGCTGTTCAACTGTTGAAGAGGATGTTTGCTTAAGTTGAACAGATTGGCCGGTAGCAACCAGCGGTAAATTCGCCTTAACGGCAGTAGGCTGCGAAACACATCCGGCTATACTGCACAATCCGGTAATCCAAACAGCGGCGATAAATAATTTCATATCGTTATTGGCATACGTCCATTTAAATAGGCGCTAAGAATAACATAAGCGAAGCAAAAGGCATGCAAACTTTGGGAAAATGACCCCGACAATTGAGTAAAACGATCAGTGCCGTGCAAAAAAACGCCAATCAAACTTAAATTTTCGAACAGGGGTAGTCAGTTATACTAATGTTTACTATTATAGAGCGAGTTTTCAGATATCTCTCCACGAAACATAGTTTGTTCGTCAGTATTCTCAATGGAGTTTGTGGGTTAATGGATTGTCCTTTGTACAGGGTGGATAGTGTGACGGGTTTGTATACTGGGAAACAGTGGAGACTGTGATCGAATGTTAACATATCTTCAGTTTATTCCGTTGTTTACGGCGTTTTTTGTCGCCTTGATATTGCTTGTGGTAATGACACCGCTGGCACATCAGTTTGGTTTGGTGGATCAACCATCGTATCGCAAGCGTCACAGTGGAATTGTCCCTTTAACGGGTGGCGTTGCCATTTTTGTTGCAGTGCTCGTTGCCAGTGTGCTTACTGATGTGTGGATGAAGAACAACCCGCTATTTTTTACTGCATCTGCTTTTATTGTATTACTCGGTATGTTGGATGACCGATTTGACCTGAGTGCCAAAGGGCGCTTGATGTGTCAGTTTGGTGTTGCATCCATCATGGCGTGGAGTGCTCAGAATTACATTACTTCCTTGGGCGACATTTTCGGCTTTGGTTCAGTCTATCTGGGCTTAGGCGGTTACTTTTTCACTCTGATTTGTGTGGTTGGGGTGATCAATGCCATTAATATGATCGATGGCATCGACGGTCTGGCTGGTGGGATGAGCCTTATTGTACTGGCAAGTGTCGTGTCTTTATTACTGATTTCCGGTAATGGCGCTGCGATAATGGAGCCCTTGGTAATCATCGCTGCCATTGTACCTTTTCTTGCATTTAACCTGAGTCTCAAAGGCTTTAAAGGTAATAAGATTTTCATGGGCGATGCAGGCAGTATGTTTGTTGGTCTTACCATTGTATGGCTGCTGGTTGATCACACGCAGGGGGAATCTGCATCTCTTCGCCCCATAACCGGTGTATGGCTCATTGGATTGCCATTAATGGATATGGCTGCGATTATGTTCCGTCGTGCTAAGAAAGGTCAGTCAGTGCTTCGACCTGATCGCAAGCATTTACACAATATTTTTATGCGCGCGGGGCTCGACTCTCGCCGCTCTCTGGTTGCCATTTTATGCCTCGGCGCATGCTATTGTGTGGTGGGAATACTCGGTGAAGTGTACCAGGTTCCTGATTATGTTATGTTCTGGTCATTCATGGGGCTGCTGGTGGTATATACCGTAGCACTGATGAATATCTGGAAGATTATCCGCGTGGTCCGGGATACAAAACGCCTGCTTTTGGGCAATTAAATGCTTCAAATGAGTGCAAACTAAGCGTGTTTTTCGTTACACTCTTTGCCAGTCGTTTTTCCCGGACAAGCAATTGACCCCGAATTTTTCAATAAAGCACAGGCGTTATCAGGTTCATCGCGTTGAATCTATTGTAGCCATGGGCGTGTATTGTAAAGATAATCCGCAATGGCTCGATTGTTCTATTCAGAGTATTCGTCAGCAATCCTATGCTGATTTCCTGTATGTTATTGTTGTTGACGGAGCCATACCAGACACGCTTATGTCTGTTATCTCCGCTCATGCCCAGGAAGACGACCGCATTGTTATTGTTGAAGGCAAACAAAATTGTGGTCTTGCGACCTGCATGAACTTTGCAATAGATTGGTCTTTGTCGCTGCAGCCTGCTTATTTTTTTCGTATGGATGCAGATGATATTTCTGAGCCGGACCGGTTCATAAAGCAAATTGACTATCTTGAAAAACACGCCCATATCTCAATTCTTGGGACTGGCCTGACTGAAATTAATGAGAAAGACAAAAAAGTCGGCTCGCGGGTAATGCCGTTAACTAACCGGCAGATAACCCGTTTACTACCCCGTCGTTGTGCGGTTAATCACCCAACCGTATGTATTCGTTATCGGGTCTTTAATGATGGTCATCGTTACGATGACAGTTTACGCTTTGTGGAAGATTATCTGTTGTGGATAGAGCTGGCGTCACATGGGTACATCTTCTGTAATCTGAAAGACAAGCTCCTCAAGTTTCGGCGAGTTGGGGATTTTTACAAGCGCAGGGGCTTCGTTAAATCGTTTAACGAGTTCCGAGCGCGCTTCAGAGCTTTACGCAAACTTAAGCGGATGTCGCTGTATAATTTGTTTTATGCGGTATCGGTGCTGATCTTAAGACTTATGCCTGCAAGTGTTGTAAAGTTAGCGTATAAACTCGATCGTCATTACCTGGAAAGATTTATCAAACATTGATGTTTGCCAGTATCATTATTCTCTATCACCCGGACAAAGCTCGTTTACTGGGTAATATTGCCTTACTCCACCAAACAAATTGGGATGTTGTTATTGTAGACAACTCCCCTTCGTCGCATGTCCATTGGTTTCCTGAACACGTTAAATACACCCACTGCCCCGACAATATCGGTATTGCAGAAGCACAGAATATCGGTTTAAGAGACATTCTGCACAGAGGCTGTCAGTTTGCGCTGTTGCTGGATCAGGACAGCTTACTGAGTGAGTCTCTGCTTACCGGCTTGCAGGCAAGTATTCAACGGGCCAAACAACAACATACCAAGGTGGCAGCGATTGGCCCGGGTATCGTGAGTGAATTCAATAATGAAGCCGTTGTGCCAGCCATTCAAAAGCCCAAAGTGTTATCCAACGGTTATCTGTCGGCCCGTCAAATAATTGCGTCTGGCATGGTGATATCCGTAGATTGCCTGGCAGAAGTAGGGCTTAAGGAAACGGCCTTATTTATCGATGGTGTGGATCACGAGTGGTGCTGGCGTGCAATAAGCGCGGGTTATCAAATTTTGATAGACAGCAATCTGCATATGACCCACAAACAGGGCGACGCAAGACGCAATGTATTGGGCGTGGATTTTAAGGTCGGCCAACCGGTCAGGCTGTATTTCCAGTTCAGGAATGTGTTGCTATTATTGCCAAGGCCTTATGTACCCCTGTATTGGAAACTAAGGAATATTGTTGCCCTGCCATTGCGTTGGCTTGTAAACCGGTTTTTACTTGATAAGAAGGCAGAGCGCGGTAAATATATGTGGCTTGGTATCAAACACGGCATTACACGAAAAACCGGGCCCCTGAAGTAAATCAAGGTTTTTGCTGAGGTTAAAAGTTTCAGTTGAGCCTGCATCGTCATGATGCTTTAATGAATCAAGAATAAACTATTGGAATATCGCCTGTTAAAAGCAGGTGGGTAGAAATAAACAAAGGAAAAGAACGTGAAGGTAACAGTATTTGGAATCGGGTATGTAGGCCTGGTGCAAGCCGCTGTGCTTGCAGAAGTGGGCCACGATGTGGTTTGCGTGGATGTTGACCAGAACAAAGTTGATAATCTGAAGAAAGGGATAATCCCCATCTACGAGCCGGGTCTTACTCCACTTGTTACCAGTAACTATGAAGGCGGCCGGGTAGATTTTACTACGGATGCTAAACGCGGTGTTGAGCACGGTGAATTGATCTTCATCGCGGTAGGTACGCCCCCGGACGAAGACGGTTCTGCAGATTTAAAATACGTGCTGGCTGTGGCCAAAACAATTGCTACCCATATGCAAAAGCACAAGATTATTATCAACAAATCGACTGTACCGGTAGGTACGGCTGACCGGGTAAAAGCCAAAGTTACCGAAACACTGGCTGAACTTGAAAAGTCAGTCACGTTTGACGTGGTATCTAACCCGGAATTCTTAAAAGAAGGCGCTGCTGTAAACGATTGTATGAGACCTGATCGCATCGTATTGGGTATCGAAAGTGAAAAAGCGGAAAAGAAACTTCGCGAACTCTATGCGCCGTTCAACCGCAATCACGACAAAGTAATCATCATGGATATTCGTTCCGCGGAATTAACCAAATACGCCGCAAACTGCATGTTAGCCACAAAAATCAGCTTTATGAATGAAATGGCAAACCTGGCAGAGCGTTTTGGTGCAGATATCGAAAATGTGCGTCGTGGCATTGGCTCCGATCCGCGTATTGGCTATCAGTTTATCTATCCCGGCTGTGGATATGGTGGCTCCTGTTTCCCTAAAGATGTGCAAGCGCTCATTCGTAGTGCAAACCAGGTGGGCTACGAAGCCAAAATTCTGGAATCTGTTGAAGCGGTTAACTACACGCAAAAAGAGAAATTGTTCGAGTATATTATGAGCCATTTCGATGGCGATATCGGCGGTAAAACGGTGGCGTTATGGGGCTTATCCTTTAAGCCAAATACCGATGATATGCGCGAAGCATCGAGCCGGGTCCTGATGGAGTTATTGTGGGAGAAAGGGGTTACGGTACAAGCGTTCGATCCCGAAGCCATGGAAGAAACCCAGCGCATTTATGGCAGCCGTCCAGATCTGAAACTGGTGGGCACAAAAGAAGCCGCGCTGGATGGTGCTGACTTCCTGGTAGTGTGTACTGAATGGCAGTCTTTCCGCGCGCCTGATTTCGACCGAATTAAAGAAAAACTATCGCTGCCGCTGATTTTTGATGGGCGTAATTTGTACGACCCGAAAATCATGTCGGAATACGGATTGCATTACTATGCGATAGGTAGAGGACTATCAATTAAAGGACAACAATTATGAGTCAGGTAAAAAAAGCCGTTATACCTGTAGCAGGTCTGGGAACACGTATGTTACCGGCCACCAAGGCCATACCAAAGGAAATGCTGCCGGTAGTTGACAAACCATTGATCCAGTACGTGGTCAGTGAGTGTGTTAAAGCTGGTCTTAAAGAAATTATTCTGGTTACCCACGCCAGTAAAAACAGCATCGAAAACCATTTCGATACGTCGTTCGAATTAGAAACGACTCTGGAACAGCGCGTTAAGCGTCAGTTGTTGGAAGAAGTACAGTCAATTTGCCCGAAAGATGTCACCATTATGCATGTGCGTCAGGGGGCGGCCAAAGGGTTAGGACATGCAATCATGTGTGCCCATCCTATGGTTGGTGATGCACCTTTTGCTGTTGTACTGCCAGACGTCATTATTGACGAATACACCAGTAATCCGAAAAAAGACAACCTTGCTGAGATGGTGTCGCGTTTTAACACCAGTCGCGTAAGTCAGGTTATGGTAGAGCAGGTACCTCAGGAAAATATTTCTAAGTTTGGTATTGTGGATCTTGAAGGCAAATCGATTAAACCTGGTGAGTCAGCAAAAATTCACAACATGGTAGAAAAGCCAGCATTGGAAGAGGCTCCGTCTGATTTGGCCGTTGTGGGCCGTTATGTGTTGTCTCAGGAAATCTGGCCACTGCTTGAATTCACTCCTCCTGGTGCAGGTGGAGAGATCCAGTTAACCGACGCGATTACTTCTTTAATGAAAGTCGAGCAGGTTGATGCTTATTATATGAAAGGCAAGAGTCATGATTGCGGCAGCAAACTTGGCTACATGAAAGCAAATGTTGATTATGCACTACGTCACCCCGAGTTAGGTGAAGAGTTTAAGGCGTATCTTGCTTCATTAAACGGTTAAGTAAGACTTGAATGAATAAAGCCTCCAATTGGAGGCTTTATTGTTTGTATTCACAGAAGAGCGGTTAGGCTTTCAGGTGTTTAACCAGGCCTTGCACTACTTTTACGCTACCAGCAATAATTTCGCCTTTATACAGAGGATCGTTCCCACCAGAGAAATCGGTAATCAAACCACCTGATTCACGCACCAGTAATTCCCCAGCCGCGATATCCCAGGGTTTTACACCGCGCTCCCAATAACCGTCCAGGCGTCCGGCTGCTACATAAGCAAGATCCAATGCAGCACTACCCGCTCGGCGCACGTCACCACAGTCGTGGAAAATCTTATTAAAACGAACGGCATAATCGGCATACTGGGTTTTATTTTTAAAAGGGAATCCTGTCGCCAGAATAGTTTCCGTTAAATCGCGAGGCTTGGTAGTACGGATGCGGTAGCCATTTAATTGCGCACCCTGACCGCGTGAAGCAGTAAACAGTTCACCGCGAATAGGGTCGAAAACTACAGCCTGATCAAGACGGCCTTTGTGGAGCAGGGCAATAGACACAGCAAAGTGCGGAATGCCTTTAATGAAATTGGTGGTACCATCCAGCGGATCGATAATCCACTGAAATTCTGGCGCTTCTCCGATTACCTCACCATTTTCTTCGCCAAGAAAGCTGTGTGCAGGATAAGATTGCTGAATCTTATGAATGATTGCCATTTCGGCTTCTTTGTCGATTTGAGTAACATAATCGTTACTGCCTTTGACTTCTTTTACCAGCTCTGTACGGTTTTCAAAACCACGCACAATAATAGAGCCAGCCACGCGCGCTGCGCGCACCGCAATGTTAAGCATCGGATGCATTAGGAACCACCAATTGTAAAAGATCGAATAGAAAACGGCGCGCAGTGTACCAGTTAATCTCAATAATGCAATCCGATCCCGGTACCAGATCAATAATAAAATTGATTAAAAGTTCAACAATCGTTACAGCGATATTGAATTCACAGTGAGCCTGCTCACAGGAGTTCACCGATGTGAATCTGCGGTTGCTGTGCTAAACTCTCGACCAAATATAGGTAATTAACGATTTACGCATGCTAGAAAAGATAAGAATTATCCTGGTTAATACATCGCATACGGGTAACATTGGCTCTGCAGCCAGGGCAATGAAAACCATGGGATTAAGTGAACTGTATCTGGTTGACCCGGTGGATGAACCTGATGGTCATTCAAGTGCACTAGCAGCAGGCGCGGGTGATGTATTGGCAAACGCCAAAATAGTGAGCACACTCAGTGAAGCTGTAGCCGACTGCGGCCTGGTAGTTGGCACATCAGCCCGCTCGCGCACGCTGAGCTGGCCGATGCTTGAACCCAGAGAGTGTGGCGAAAAACTGGTTGCTGAGGTGAGCCAGTACCCGGTAGCACTGGTATTTGGCCGTGAAAATAATGGCCTGACCAATGAAGAACTGCAGCAATGTCATTTTCACGTATGTATTCCAGCCAATCCTGATTACAGTTCATTGAATTTGGCTGCGGCCGTGCAAACGCTGAGTTATGAAATTCGCATGGCATGGCTGAACAAAACACGTATCCCAGAGGAAGAAACAGAATATCCGTTAAGTGAAGACATGGAGCGTTTTTATGTTCACCTGGAATCGACGCTTAGCAATGTAAAGTTTATCAATGAAAATCACCCTGGGATTGTGATGACCCGTTTACGACGCCTGTTTAACCGGGCCCGTCCGGAAGCTCAGGAACTCAATATCTTGCGAGGGATCCTGGCTGCTATCGATAAATCCAGCGGAGCTAATTAATGTTCGCACGAATCAGGGAAGACGTCGCCGGTGTATTTGCCCGCGATCCGGCAGCCAGAAATACGTTTGAGGTATTAACTAATTACCCCGGCCTTCATGCGGTGTGGTTACATCGGGTCAGTCATAAACTCTGGAAGCTGGAATTAAAGTGGCTGGCCAGAACACTTTCCACCTTTAGCCGTTGGCTAACCGGCGTGGAAATCCATCCTGGTGCCACAATAGGCCGCCGCTTTTTTATCGATCATGGCATGGGCGTGGTTATTGGTGAAACCGCACAAATCGGTGACGATGTCACGTTGTATCACGGTGTCACTCTGGGCGGTACCAGTTGGAAAGCGGGCAAGCGCCACCCGACACTTTGCAACAATGTTGTTGTCGGAGCAGGTGCTAAAGTACTTGGGCCCATTGAGATCGGTGAGGGGGCCAAAATTGGTTCCAACTCTGTTGTGGTAAAAGATACTCCACCCGGCGCCACGGTTGTGGGTATTCCGGGGAGAATAGTGCAAGCTGCACCTGCGCAAACCGCAGGAAACAACAAACGCTACGAAATTGCTGCTAAATACGGCTTTGATGCGTACGCAGTAGCCAGTGATAATCCCGATCCGGTAGCCAGTGCCATGGGAGTAATGGTGGAGCACATACACGCAATGGATGAGCGTATTGTGGAATTGTGCCAGGTCATTCAGGCAATGGGAGGCAATGTAAGTACCGATAGATTAGAAGGGATTTCGGAAGCGGATTTTGCCTGTACTGGGTTATCGCCGGTGGCACCCAAAACTCAACAGCAAAAACACGACGCCTTCGACCCACATATTTGAGGCATAGCTGGCAGGGATATTAATACCTGACTAAATTAGTAGGTTTTATACTTGACCATTTTAGTCGGGTATGGAACAATTTTGCCATGTTCGACTATTGCTGCCCGCTATGAAACTCACCTCAAAAGGCCGCTATGCGGTTACAGCCATGCTGGACGTGGCGC
Source organism: Aestuariibacter sp. GS-14 (assembly GCF_006494365.1). Taxonomy (GTDB): domain Bacteria; phylum Pseudomonadota; class Gammaproteobacteria; order Enterobacterales; family Alteromonadaceae; genus Alteromonas; species Alteromonas mangrovi. Next base: position 103,992 of record NZ_VHIP01000011.1, on the reverse strand, counting down.
TTCACTCTCAACAAGGCCCTGTATCGCTGGCTGATATTTCGGCCCGTCAGGAAATTTCTTTGTCTTATCTGGAGCAATTGTTCTCGCGTTTAAGAAAAGAAACCCTGGTAAAAAGCGTGCGCGGACCGGGCGGTGGGTACAAACTGGGTCGTGATGCATACAAAATTGCCATTGGTGAAGTCATTCGAGCCGTCGATGAGTCAGTTGATGCAACCCGTTGCCAGGGGCAGGGTGATTGCCAGGCTGGCGAGCGCTGCCTGACACACAGTTTGTGGCAGGATCTCAGTGATCGCATCGGTCACTTCCTCGACAGCATTAGTCTGGGCGAGTTAATGGCGAAAGGCGATGTTCAGGCCGTGGCGGGCCGTCAGGATAAGCAGCGCGCCAATATAGATAAAGAAATTCACGTGAGCATTCGACTGTAAATGACACAGGTTAACACCCCCGTTTATCTCGATTACGCCTCAACGACACCAGTTGATCCCGCCGTTGCTGAGCAAATGGCGAAATGCCTTACCTTAGATGGGACATTTGGCAATCCTGCGTCACGCTCTCACCGTTTTGGCTGGCAGGCGGAAGAAGCGGTGGATGTGGCGCGTAATCAAATTGCTGGGCTGGTAAATTGCGATCCACGGGAAATCATTTTTACGTCAGGGGCAACGGAATCCGATAACCTGGCATTAAAAGGTGTCGCGCAGCAATATCGCGAGAAGGGTAATCACATTATTACCGTGAGTACTGAGCACAAAGCGGTGTTGGACACCTGTGAGTATCTTGCTGAACAAGGTTTTGATGTCACTTGCTTGGCACCCGATCCACAGGGGCTGATTTCGGTATCACAGCTTGCAGACGCTCTCAGAGAAGACACCATTTTAGTGTCGGTCATGCAGGTGAATAATGAGATTGGCGTTGTTCAGGATATACAGGCAATTGGCGAATTTTGTCGACAGCACAACGTTGTATTTCATGTTGATGCTGCGCAAAGTCTGGGTAAGCTGCCCATTGATTTACAAACCTTACCCGTTGATTTGATGTCATTTTCTGCACATAAATGCTACGGGCCAAAAGGCATAGGTGCGCTATTTGTGCGCCGTCGGCCGCGTGTATTGCTGGCAGAGCAAATGCATGGTGGTGGTCATGAGCGTGGTATGCGTTCGGGCACATTGCCTACTCATCAAATTGTGGGATTTGGCGCAGCGTGCGAAATCGCAGGTGAACAGCTCAACATTGAAGCGCAACGATTACGAATGTTAACGGAACGCTTCTGGAAACGAATCAGTCAGTTAGACGATGTTACTCTTAATGGCCATTTAACCCAGCGCGTCCCGGGCATTATTAACATTAGCTTTGGCGGTGTAGATGGCGAAAGTCTGGTAATGGGCTTAGCCGATATTGCTATTTCTACCGGATCTGCCTGCACATCTGCAAGCCTTGAACCGTCGTATGTGTTAACTGCGCTGGGGCGGAGTGCACCGCTAGCACATGCCGGTATTCGTTTTTCCGCAGGGCGTTTTACTACGGAAGATGAGATGGATCTTGCGGCTGACACCGTTACGACTGTGGTAACCCGTTTAAGGCAGGCCAGAGCGTCGGCAAGCTACTAAGACTTCTGGCGTAGAGCAGGCAGTGAAGGTTTGCAGTTTCGGGGAGAATAGTGCAAGATCCCGAGCCCCCAGATGCCCGTACAAAATAATAACGCAAGCATGGATTCGCTTTATTACAGGTATTGTCTTCAATAGTTGAGTGAAATACTCAGGTATTATAGAATACCGCGCGAAAAATAAGGGATACATGGCGTCCGAAACATACATCGGATACACAGCACCCACGAAAGGGCGTGCAATCAAAGACCAGTTAAGTGAGATGAGTCAATGAGCGAGCAGATCGAACAGGCATTGTCGAAACAATATGAGGCCGGTTTCTACTCTGAAATCGAGTCCGATACCTTCGAAAAAGGCTTGGACGAGTCGGTAATACAGCGTATTTCGGCAATTAAAAATGAGCCTGAGTGGATGCTTGAATGGCGTTTGAAGGCATATCGTTCCTGGTTAGAGATGGAAGAGCCTGAGTGGGCGCATGTTGATTACGAAAAAATCGACTATCAGGCTATCTCTTACTATTCCTCACCAAAAAGTATGAAAGACAAGCCCAAGTCATTAGACGAAGTCGATCCCGACTTACTGGATGTATATAACAAACTGGGTATTCCTCTGCACGAGCAGGAAATGCTGGCTGGCGTAGCGGTCGACGCAGTATTCGACTCTGTATCGGTTGTAACTACTTTCCGCGAAAAACTGGAAGAAGCTGGTGTTATTTTCTGCCCAATCTCTGAGGCGATAAAAAAATACCCTGAGTTGGTTAAAAAATACATTGGCTCGGTTGTACCTCGCACCGATAACTACTTCGCAGCATTAAATAGCGCCGTATTTACTGATGGTTCATTTGTGTACATTCCAAAAGGGGTACGCTGCCCCATGGAATTATCTACTTATTTCCGCATTAATGAACAAAATACCGGCCAGTTTGAACGTACACTGATCATTGCCGATGAAGGCAGTCACGTAAGTTACCTGGAAGGCTGCACTGCGCCGCAACGCGATGAAAACCAATTGCACGCCGCCGTAGTTGAGCTGGTAGCTATGGATAAGGCCAACATCAAGTACTCAACCGTACAGAACTGGTATCCGGGCGACGAAAACGGCAAAGGCGGGATTTATAACTTCGTTACCAAACGTGGGATTTGTCACAACGATGCGAAAATTTCCTGGACTCAGGTAGAAACTGGATCATCGGTAACCTGGAAGTATCCAAGTTGCGTACTGAAAGGCGATAACAGTGTCGGCGAGTTTTACTCTGTTGCGCTGACGCGTGGACGCCAGCAGGCTGATACCGGCACCAAGATGATCCACCTGGGTAAAAACACCCGGTCGACCATTATCTCAAAAGGCATTTCAGCAGGCAGAAGTAACAACGCCTATCGCGGTCTGGTGCAAATGGGCCCGAAAGCCGATAACGCTCGTAATTTTACGCAGTGTGATTCGCTACTCATTGGTGATCAATGTGGTGCTCACACCTTCCCGTATATCGAAAGCCGTAATCCCTCCGCCATTGTTGAACACGAGGCCACCACATCAAAAGTGAGTGACGAGCAGTTGTTCCTGTGTCAGCAGCGCGGTCTGGATGCGGAAAAGGCGGTGTCTATGATCGTCAATGGCTTCTGTAAGGAAGTATTTAAAGAGTTACCAATGGAGTTTGCGGTTGAAGCCGGCAAGCTACTTGAAATTAGTTTAGAAGGTTCTGTGGGGTAAAGAATTTAATGTTATCCATCAATAATTTACACGCCAGTGTTGAAGAAAAGCAAATCATCAAAGGGCTAAACTTAGACATCAAGCCTGGCGAAGTTCACGCCATCATGGGACCTAACGGCGCCGGTAAAAGTACCCTGGGTTATGTATTGTCAGGCCGCGACGGTTATGAAGTAAACGACGGCAGTGCCACATTAAACGGCAAAGACCTGCTGGAGCTGGAAGTTGAAGAACGCGCCCGTGAAGGATTATTTCTGGCATTTCAGTACCCGGTTGAAATTCCGGGTGTAAGCAATATGGAATTCCTCAAAGAATCGGTTAACGCCATGCGCGAGCACCGTGGCGAAGAGCCACTGACTGCTGCTGAATTCCTCAAAAAAGCTAAAGCGGCATGTAAGCAAGTACATTTGCCTCTGGATTTTCTGAAGCGTGGCGTTAACGAAGGCTTCTCCGGTGGTGAGAAAAAGCGTAACGAAATCATGCAAATGATCCTGCTTGAGCCGTCTCTTTGTATTCTGGATGAATCTGACTCAGGTCTTGACGTTGATGCGCTGCAGGTAGTAGCCGATGGCGTGAACAGCCAACGCGACGGTAAGCGTAGCTTTATTGTAGTTACTCACTATCAACGCCTGCTCGACTACATCAAGCCCGATTTCGTGCATATTCTGGCTGATGGTAAAATTGTAAAAAGCGGTGATGCATCGCTGGCGCTGGAAGTAGAAAAATCCGGCTATGCGTTTCTGGGCAAAGCCTACGAGGAGAGCGAGGCATGAGCCAGTGGCTGTCAGAAGTAATTGCTGAAGGCCAACGTCAAACCGACTGGTTGGCTGGTCACCGTCAGCAGGCAACCGAAGCACTAGCGAATATTAAATGGCCAGTGCGCCGTCAGGAAGCCTGGCGATTTACGCCTCTGTTACCGGTAGAAAAGCGCAGTGTGAGTCTGGCTGCCGCAGTTGAACAACATGGTTCAGCACCGGTTATCGATGGACTCGACGCTTACAGTGTGTCGTTTGCGGGCAATAAGTTAGCAGCACAACAAGGTAGTGTGCCCGCCGGGCTTACGTTTACTTTGTTCTCAAATGCCAATACAGAACAGCAGGCCACTATCAAAGCACTGTTGAGTCAGGTTAAGCCATCACATCATTTGTTCGGGCAGGTAAACGACGCCCTGATGACAGAAGGCGTGTATATTCACGTACCTGCTAACACGGTTATTGATACGCCCATTCGATTGTCACAGCTTGCAGCGAGCGTAGGTGATCAGCACTTACGTGTATTGGTGCATGTCGAATCAGGTGCCAAAGTCGCCATTATTGAAGATGGCTTCGGCGATGCAGACAGCCTGAATACATTCGTAAGCGAATACGTGTTAGACGCGCAGGCGCAGTTAGAGCACTATCGATTTGCCATGTATACACAGCAAGCCATGCACGTAGGCAGTTGCCACTTCAAGGTGGGTGAGAAAGCGCAGCTTACCAGTAATATTGTGGGTTACGGCAGTGTGTTGTCGCGTCTGGACGTGGACGTGGAATACACAGGTGAATTTGCGAATGCCAACGTAAACGCCATTTATTTGCTGGCAGAAGGTGAGCTTTTCGACCTGCACTCCACCATTGAGCACGCCGTACCGAATTGTACCACCGAAGAAAATGCGCGTGGAATTGTGGGTGATCGCGCCAAAGCGGTATTTAACGGCCGTATTCACATTCATCGCAATGCACAGAAAACCCTGGCGGAACTGAATAACCGAAATTTGTTGTTATCCCGCCGCGCTATCATCAATACAAAGCCCGAGCTGGAAATTTACGCAGACGACGTGCGCTGTGCTCACGGCGCTACCGTTGCAGAAATTGAAGAGAAGGCTTTGTACTACCTGCTAACGCGCGGTATCAGCCGTAGTCAGGCGTTGATTATGCTGAATTTTGGATTTATTCAGGAATTAATCACCCAAATTCCAAATATCGCAATCAGCGATTGGTTACTGCACTCTTTACGTGAGCGCTTTGTCAGCATGGAGGTCAAATGAGCTTCGATGTTCAGGCGGTACGTGCGCAATTCCCTATTTTGTCGCAACAGGTTGACGGCAAGCCTCTGATTTATCTGGATAACGCAGCGACAACGCAAAAGCCACAGGCGGTTATTGACGCACTGATGAGCTTTTACACGCAAACTAATGCAAACGTTCATCGCGGAGCACACAAATTATCGGATGAAGCTACTCGCCGATATGAAAAAGCGCGTGATCAGGTGGCGGCGTTTATTAATGCAAACAGTCGCGAAGAAGTGATCTGGACTGCGGGTACCACCGAAGGTATTAATTTAGTTGCCCATGGCCTGGCCAAACAGCTGGAAGCCGGTGACGAAGTAGTGGTAACCGAAATGGAACACCACGCTAACCTGGTTACCTGGCAACAAGCCTGTATTCAAAGTGGCGCCACGTTGCGTGTAGCACCTATCTTTGATAACGGCGAGTTGGATATCGAGACATTCCAAAGCTACCTGGGGCCAAATACCCGTATGGTAGCCTTCCCGCACGTATCTAATGCGCTGGGAACGCTGAACCCGGTAAAAGACCTGGTTGCCATGGCTAAGCGTTACGATGCTCTGGTGCTGGTTGATGGCGCTCAGGGCATTGCTCATGGCGGCGTTGACGTGCAGGACCTGGGTTGTGATTTTTACGCGTTTTCCGGCCACAAACTGTTTGGCCCTACCGGCATTGGTGTGCTGTGGGGGCGTAGGTCTGTGCTGGAAGACTGGCCAGTATGGATGACTGGAGGCGAAATGATCGCCGAAGTGAGCTATCAGTCTGCCAGTTGGGGCGCTTTGCCACTGCGACTGGAAGCGGGTACACCGCATATTGCTGGTGCTATTGGTTTAGGCGCGGCGGTTGAATGGTTTGGCTCGCTTGATTTGGCTGCAGTACAAGCACACGAAAAGGCCTTGATTGAATCTGCTATGTTACAGGCCCGAAACATTGAAGGGATGCGTTTGATCGGAACGGCGCCGAATAAAGTGGGCATTCTGAGTTTTGTAATGGATAACGCGCATCCGGCAGATATTGGCTTTATTTTAGATCGTCAGGGTGTGGCTATCCGCACTGGTGACAACTGCGCGCAGCCGCTGATGAACCGTTTGGGTATTAATGGTACCGCGCGGGCATCATTTTCTTTATACAACACCCTTGATGAAGTTGACGCATTCTTTGTTGCGCTTCGCAAGGCGCAAAGCATGTTGGCTTAACAGGAGCATACAATGACCGTTGAAACGTTTGTGCCCAGTCAGGATGTGGTAACCCTTACTGAAAGCGCCATTAAACACTTTGAATCCAAGCTTGCCAAGCAACCCGGCAAGATCATTCGTTTGTCTACCAAGGTCAGTGGTTGCACAGGCTATGCCTATGTACTGGATTTCGCCGATGCGAGTAAAGCAGACGACGAAATACTCCACGTATCAGATGTACTCACTGTTGCTGTGGCGAAAGACGCACTGCAACTTATTCGCAACACGGAAATCGATTTCGTGCACGAAGGTGTGAACGGGGTGATCAAATACCATAACCCCAACGTTGTGGATGAATGTGGTTGTGGCGAAAGCTTTAATGTTGGATAACCAGACACAATGAAGCAAAAAATGGTGGTGACCGAGCGTGAAGTGCGGTCACGCAAAGTCCCTTCTGGCGAAAAGGTCATGATCCCCGCTGGTGAGTTTGTTAATCTCACCCAGGATTTAGGTGGCAATTATACGGTTACCTGGCGTGGTAACATGCTGCGTATTGACGGTACTGATGCCGATGCCATTGGCCGTAAGCCTCAGCAACTTGATTTTGACGTGCCAACAGATGGACGCATCGCCGAGCGACAGGTATGGGATGCGCTGGAAACTATCTACGATCCGGAAATTCCAATCAACCTGGTGTCGCTGGGTTTGATTTATGCGGTAAGACTGGAACAGGAGCAAGGCGCCGTCACCATAGATATGACTCTCACTGCGCCAGGCTGCGGAATGGGGCCTGTGCTGGTTGGGGATGTTGAATACCGCGTTGGTCTGGTACCGCATGTGAAGTCGGTAAAAGTAGAACTGGTCTTCGACCCGCCATGGTCCAGAGAGATGATGAGCGAAGAAGCACAGCTCGAAGCCGGTCTGTTTTTTTAATTAGCAAAATAAGTAACTCCTGACTATGGCATTACCATCAAGCGAAGAAATCATTGAAGATTTAGCCTTTTTTGACGATTGGGAACAGCGTTATCAGTACATCATTGATTTAGGCAAAGCGTTACCGCGTTTGCAGGACGAACAAAAAACGCCCGAGCGCCTGGTAAAAGGTTGCCAAAGCAGCGTGTGGCTGGTTACGTCGGTAAACGAAGGCAAACTGCATTTTGATGCAGACAGCGATGCAGTCATCGTGCATGGCTTGTTAGCGCTGGTGATGGCAGCTTACAACGATAAAACGCCGCAACAGATTCTGGATTTCGACATCGACGGCTATTTCGAGGCGCTGGACCTTGAACGTCATATTTCTCCTACCCGTGGCAATGGCTTGCGCTCGATCGTGGGTAAAATACAAACACTGGCAAAACAAACTGCCTGAACGACCTTCGCGCGTATTGTGAAGATTTTTTGATATTTGTTGCTGTGCCCCTAGGCACAGCGTAAAAGATTGCCTATAATTCGCGGCCAAATTTTTACTATTACAACCGGAGACAGAAGATGGCTCTTGAGCGTACTTTTTCAATTATTAAGCCTGATGCCGTTGCTAAAAACGTAATCGGTGCAATCTACAATCGTTTTGAATCTGCTGGTCTGCGCATCGTTGCTTCTAAAATGGTTCATATGAGCAAAGAACAAGCAGAAGGTTTCTACGCAGAACACAAAGAGCGTCCTTTCTTTGGTGCTCTGGTTGCGTTTATGACGTCTGGTCCGGTTATGGTTCAGGTGTTAGAAGGCGAAAACGCAGTGGTTAAAAACCGTGAAATTATGGGTGCAACTAACCCAGCTGATGCAGCTGCAGGTACTCTGCGCGCTGACTACGCGGTGTCTATCGACGAGAACGCTGTTCACGGTTCAGATGCGCCTGAATCTGCTGCTCGCGAAATCGCTTACTTCTTCTCTGAAGAAGAGATCTGCCCACGCACTCGCTAAGTTGCCAGGTTCTGATTAAAAAGGGAGCTTAGGCTCCCTTTTGCGTCTGTGCGTCATGGGTTATCCCATGGTATCCTATGCAGGTTGCAACCTTAACTATGTTCACAGTAGGTTAATTGCTTTATGGCTAAAACAAATTTATTAAATTTAAATCGGCAGGGAATGCGCGAATTTTTCGCTGAAATGGGCGAAAAGCCTTTCCGTGCAGATCAGGTCATGAAGTGGATCTATCAGCAAGGCGTCAGCGATTTTGAACAGATGAGTAATCTGAATAAACATCTGCGCGCGAAGCTCATTGAACACTGTGAGGTGGTTGCACCGGAAATTGCGTATCAGCAAAACGCAACCGACGGCACCATAAAGTTTGCCCTCCGTTTAGAAGGTGGTCAGGAAGTAGAAACGGTTTGGATACCCGAAACTGAGCGTGCAACACTGTGCGTTTCGTCACAGGTTGGATGTGCATTGGAATGTACGTTCTGTTCAACCGCGCAGCAGGGATTCAATCGCAACTTGTCGGTAAGCGAAATTATTGGTCAGGTGTGGCGTGTAGCCACAACACTGGGCCTGTCAAAAGACAGTGCTAAACGTCCAATCACTAACGTGGTTATGATGGGCATGGGTGAGCCACTACTGAATTTGAAAAACGTCGTGCCAGCAATGGACATCATGATGGATGACTTTGGATTTGGTTTATCCAAACGTCGTGTGACCTTAAGTACCTCAGGTGTAGTACCTGCACTCGATATGCTCGGTGACCAGATTGATGTAGCGCTGGCTATTTCATTGCACGCACCCAATGACGAGCTGCGCAACGAAATCGTACCAATCAACAAAAAATACAACATCGAAACCTTCCTTGCTGGTGTGCGCCGTTATTTAAGTAAGTCAAAAGCCAATCAGGGCAGGGTGACTGTTGAATACGTAATGCTGAATCAAATCAATGATTCAACCGACCATGCACATCAACTGGCAAAAGTGTTAAAGGAAACACCCAGTAAAATTAATCTGATCCCATTTAATCCTTATCCAGGTTCACCTTATACTTGTTCCAGTAATTCACGCATCGACCGATTCGCCAAAGTGTTGATGGAATATGGCTTTACCGTGATTGTGCGCAAGACCCGGGGCGACGATATTGACGCTGCTTGCGGCCAATTAGTGGGCGACGTGGTTGACCGCACCAAACGGATGTTAAAAAAACAGATGAAGGGCGAGTCGATTTCGGTGAAGATGTCTCATTAATACAAAAGATAAAAGAGGTTAACGCCCGCAATGAGAATATTAACGTTAGTAGCACTGCTATGGCTGTCTGGTTGTGTAAGCGAAAATCAGGGCGGTAATTTCAGTACCGAGTTTGATCAGAGTGAAGCGGCGAAAACACGTATTTCTCTGGGGTTAACCTATTTAAAAAACGGCAACTATACCCAGGCTAAAATGAATCTGGACAAAGCCTTGTCGTTTGCGCCCAGATTGGCCGATACGCATTTTGGCCTGGCGTATTATTATCAGGTTGTGGGTGAGGCTGAACGCGCCAGAGAAGCTTACGAAACCGCTATGAGCCTGGCACCGCGCAATGCCGATATTGCCAATAGCTATGGCGCGTTTTTGTGCCAGCAAGGCGATTACGAGGCAGCCAAAACCTTTTTCCTGCAGGCTGTAAATTCCCGTCAGTACGCTAATTCTGCCGCCACCTATGAAAATATGGCGTTGTGTGCACAAAGTCAGGGGCAAGGGGAAGATGCCATTGATTATCTGAACAGTGCACTTAAGCATCAGCCTGGCAGAGCCAAAACCTTATTTATTCTCACTGAAATGTACGTCGCCACCGAACAGTACGAGTTGGCTGAACAAACGCTCCGCAAATACGAAAAAGTCGCTCGTGTGTCACCCGATTCGCTATGGTTAGCTATTGAAATTGCGACGGGTAAAGGTGATCTCCTCACGGCAAACGGTTACGGTGACATGCTGCTCACCATGTATCCCGACAGCCCGTTAACTAAATTGTATATCGATAAGCAGCAAAAGTTGCCACAGCCGGTTATCAAAGTAAAAACCAAACCGCAGCGAGTTGAAGAGCCGGTATCGGTAGGTATAGACGCACTGAAGGCAAGCAAATCAGACGATGCTGATATGCAGGAGCCCGCAACACAGAATGAAGATGAAACTGTACAAACACAGTTAGCCCCTGAGACTGCGGTTGCTCAAATTAGTGAAAGCACGAATAGCGGTTCTGTTGCTGAAAATGTTGATAGTGATACAGTGAAATATCACATCGTCCAGCCGAAAGAAAACCTTTATCGTTTGTCACTGAAATACAATATAAAACTTGATACCCTGAAAGCCTGGAACAACCTCGGTAACAACGGGGATATCAAAATTGGAACAAAATTATGGCTGGTGCCGCCAGCTGAACAGACACAGTAATCTGGGTAAATAAATGGACAAAGAGCAGCTGCTAGAAGCTGATGAACAGCACGTGCCGGCAACGCCAAGCCCGGGACAGGTTTTACGTGAAGCCCGCGAAAAACTGGGGTTATCGCAACAAGCTATTGCCGATAAGTTGTTTCTGCGCGTCAATATTATTTCAGACCTCGAAGACAACCGGTTGGATGAAAATACGTCGGTAACCTTTATTAAGGGGTACGTGCGTTTATACGCCAAAAATGTTGGTTTAAAGTCGGAAGAATTAATTTCATTATTTGAAAAATACCACACGGCGCCCAAGCCACCGGCTAAGTTACAGAGCTTTTCGAAACGTGTAGCTAAACAGGCTCATGACGATCGCTGGATGATGGTTACGTATATTATTGCCATTATTTTACTGGCTGGAGTGGTGGTGTGGTGGTATCAGCAGCCTGCTAACGAAACAGATTTTTCATCCTCAACAACACCTACAACCGCCGTTCCCAAAGCAAAGCCTGCGGCAAATAACCAGTATACTGATACACAAACAGGTGATGATTCTGGCGAAGCAAATGAATTCAGTGATGAGACAGACAACACTCTCACCTACACAGAAGATGAAATCGCCTCGCCGGAAAGTACTAATGATTATTCAGGTGACAGCGCCGAGGGAACCCCAGCTGACTATGGGCTGTCGGTTGATACTGACACTGACCAGCCTGTAGAAACGCAAAGCGAATCAATACCTGAAGTAACTACTATCGGATTAACCTTTACCTTTACTAATGATTGCTGGGTAAACGTAACCGATTCAACTGGTGAAGCCTTAGCATTTGGTATCAAAGCAAAGGGATATGTGATGTCGGTTTCAGGCATTCCCCCGTTTGAAGTAACGCTGGGTGCACCACATGTAGTGCAAATTGATTACGATGGTGATGCGGTTGACATGTCGGGGTTTGATCCCAAACGCACCGCGAAGTTCTATTTACCAATGCAGGAACAATAATGTTTGCTGAAAGCCCGATTAAGCGCAGAAAGTCTACGCGTATTTATGTAGGGAACGTACCGATTGGCGATGGTGCGCCAATCGCGGTTCAGTCAATGACCAATACGCCCACTACCGATGTGGCTGCAACCGTGGCGCAAATTAATCGGATAAAAGCGGTAGGGGGTGAAATTGTTCGCGTGTCGATTCCAACTATGGAGGCTGCAGAAGCCTTTAAGCTGATTCGCCAACAGACTGATATGCCGTTAATCGCCGATATTCATTTCGATTACCGGATCGCGTTAAAAGTAGCGGAATACGGCGTGGATTGTTTACGGATCAACCCAGGCAATATCGGTAACATAGAACGGGTTAAGTCGGTAGTGGATTGCGCCCGCGACAAAAATATTCCGATTCGCATCGGGGTCAATGGCGGTTCTCTCGAACGAGATTTGCAGGAAAAATACGGCGAGCCAACACCGGAAGCCCTGTTGGAATCGGCGATGCGTCATGTTGATATCCTCGACAAGCTGAACTTCGATCAGTTTAAGGTATCGGTTAAAGCGTCAGATGTATTCCTGGCTGTAGGGGCGTACCGTTTACTGGCAAAGGAAATTGATCAGCCATTGCATCTTGGCATTACAGAAGCTGGCGGACAGCGCGCTGGTGCGGTAAAAAGCGCGGTAGGTTTGGGAATGTTACTGGCGGAAGGTATTGGTGATACGCTGCGCGTGTCGTTGGCAGCCGATCCGGTAGAAGAAATCAAAGTGGGTTTCGATATCCTGAAATCGCTGCGGATCCGTTCAAGAGGCATCAACTTCATTGCATGCCCAAGCTGTTCGCGTCAGGAGTTTGATGTAATCAGTACGGTCAACGCACTGGAACAGCGTTTGGAAGACGTACTCACGCCCATGGATGTGTCTATTATTGGATGTGTGGTGAATGGCCCTGGTGAAGCAGAAGTGTCTGATCTTGGTTTAACGGGTGCGCGCAACATGAGTGGTTTTTATCTGGACGGTAAGCGCCAGAAAGAGCGTTTAGCCAACGATGACCTTGTTGAGCAACTTGAAAAACGCATTCGCGCCAAAGCCGCTATGCTGGATGAACGCAACGCAATTGCTGTGACACACAAAGACTAGACTTACCCGGATTTCAACGCCGATTTAATCGGCAAGAAAGTTTGTTGTTTAACGCTAAAGCCCCTATAATGCGGGGCTTTTACGTAAGCTTGAGAGAAATAAGTGGCGAAGACAATTCAGGCTATCCGCGGGATGAATGATTGCCTGCCGACAGAGTCGGGTAAATGGCAACAGGTGGAAGCAACAATCCGTCAGGTGGTGGCCAGTTACGGTTATCAGGAAATACGCACGCCAATAGTGGAAAGTACCGATTTATTTAAACGGTCGATTGGTGAAGTAACGGATATCGTTGAAAAAGAAATGTACACCTTTGAGGACCGCAACGGCGACAGCCTGACATTGCGCCCGGAGGGTACCGCCAGTGCAGTACGTGCCGGAAATGAGCATGGCTTGATTTACAATCAGCAGCAACGCTTATGGTATATGGGCCCAATGTTTCGTCACGAGCGCCCGCAGAAAGGACGCTATCGCCAGTTTCACCAGTTTGGTGTAGAAACCTATGGTTTGGATGGTCCGGACATCGATGCTGAAGTCATACTGTTGTCGGCCAGATTGTGGAAACTGTTCGGTATTGAAAGCGCGGTGTCATTACAGATTAACTCTCTGGGATCAAATGAAGCGCGTCAGGCTTACAAAGAAACACTAACCGCCTACCTTAGCGAACATAAATCTCAGCTGGATGAAGATTCGCTTCGTCGTTTGGAATCCAACCCGCTGCGAGTGCTGGATAGCAAACATCCGCAGGTACAGGAAGTGGTTGCTAATGCGCCGTCGTTGCTGGACCATCTGGACGAAGAATCTGATACACATTTCAAAAAATTATGTGAACTTCTGGACGCAGCAGGCATCCCATACCAGGTTAATCCGAAACTGGTGCGCGGTCTGGATTATTACAATCGCACGGTATTTGAATGGGTAACCGACAGCCTTGGCGCACAAGGTACAGTGTGTGCCGGTGGCCGCTATGATGGCCTCGTTGAACAATTGGGCGGTAAAGCGGCACCTGCAGTAGGATTCGCTCTGGGTCTGGAGCGCTTGGTATTGTTGCTCGAAACCCTGGAAAAAATTAATTCCACCGATGCTGCGGCCGAGATTTACGTTACGGCCATGGGTGACGACACACTGGCGTATGCCAGTCAGGTAGCAGAGGCACTTCGTGACCAACAACCCGATTGGCGCATCATGTTGCACTGCGGTGGTGGTAACTTTAAAAAACAATTAAAGCGCGCAGACAAAGTCGGGGCTGTTGTTGCATTGCTTATTGGCAGTGAAGAAATGGCAGCCGGGCAGGTGTCTGTAAAACCATTGAGAAATAATGGTGAACAAGTAACGGTTGCAGTGTCTGAACTGCCACACGTTTTGGCTGGCATACTTGCCGGGTAAGCCAGACAACATCTAATTACAGAGGTAAAACATGGAACAATTCGCTACAGAAGAACAACAGGTAGAAGCGATTAAGCAGTTTTGGAAAGATCATGGTACATCGCTGATTCTGGGCGCAGTACTGGGATTGGCTGGCTTATTTGGCTGGCAGTATTACAGTGACGCGCAAAAAGAAGCGAAAGAAACTGCTTCTATCAGCTATCAAAGCGCACTGGAAACCATGGTTTCCGACGATAATGCCGGTCCCATTTCAGCACTTATCGAAACCGGTTCTGCAGCAGGTTATACCGATCTGGCCAGTCTCATTGCGGCTAAGCAAGCAGCAGACAAAGGTGAGTTGGAAGTTGCGGCGAGTTATTTGTCGAAAGTAGCTGCTAACGGCAGCGACGAGAGCCTCAAGCAGGTTGCCGCGGTGCGTTTGGCCCGTGTACAACTGGCACTGGCACAGCACGACAAAGCGCTGGCTTCTCTGGAAATCGCAAAAGACGAGGCATTTATTGCTCAGGTTGAAGAAACTAAAGGCGATATTTTCGCGGCGCAAGGGAACTTTGACAAGGCTCGTATGGCCTATTCTACTGCTCTGGAAAAAAATACAAACAACCGTTTACTGCAAATGAAACTCGATAACCTTGCAGTAACAGCAGGATAGTGAATGACAGCAATAACTCGAAACATCTCACAGAACCGCGCATTACTGTGTAGCCGTATGTTTAAGCGGGTAGTGGTTGGCGCGTTGATGGTGGGTCTGACAGGATGTTCTACAATGTCAGACTGGTTCGCCGACGAAGAAGAACTGAAAATTCGCCGGATCCCGGCCATCCAAAACCAGATTACCCCTAAAGTCGTGTGGGATTACAACCTGGGCGATGGCGTTAACGACTATTACTCTCAGTTGCGCCCTGTGTTTGCCAATGACAAAGTATTCGTAGCTGAACGTCATGGTGAAGTTGCGGCGCTTGCGCCTGATACAGGCAAAGCGTTGTGGCACAAAAACTTTGCTATTTTCCCTGACGAATCATTTTGGGATGGTATTGCGCGTCTGTGGCGAAGTGGTGCTTCAGCCAAACTCAGTGCGGTAGCTTCGGGCTACAATATGCTATTTGTAACGTCTGAAGACGGTTTAATTCGTGCGTTAAACGTCGATACCGGTGATACCTTGTGGGAAGCCTCTGTTGCAGGTGAGATTCTTGCAACGCCTGCTATGGATGAAGGTATTCTGGTGGTTAACACCGGTGCAGGTATTCTGTTTGGCCTGGATGTTAAAACCGGCGAGCAGCTTTGGCGCAGCGAAACGGACGTACCGCCTTTAAGTTTACGTGGTATTTCTGGCCCAGCTGCTTCTAACGGTGGCGCATTAGTGGGTACGCCTACAGGCAAACTTCAGGTCAATATTCTGGAAAGCGGAATTCCTGCCTGGGAGACGGCTATTACTGCCCCGGCCGGCGCAACTGAACTGGAACGAATTATTGATGTTGATTCCACGCCAGTCGTGTTTGGTACTACAGTGTATATCGTCTCCTACGATGGCACGCTGGCGGCGCTGGAGCTGCGCAGTGGTCGTATCATGTGGAAACGCGAATATGGTTCATACCGTGACCTGGCGGTAAGCGGCAACAAGATATACGTGGTTGATAACCGCTCTATCGTGTACGCGCTTGATCGCAGAAACGGCGTGGAGTTGTGGTCTCAGGGTGGCTTGAAACAGCGTAACCTCACCGCGCCACTGGTAACTGAGAAATACGTGGTAGTAGGTGATAAATGGGGCTTAATGCACTGGATTGATCAGGAAGATGGCTCACTGGCAGCCCGGTATGATCTGGGTGGCGACGACGAAGACGATGCCATTTACGCCGCGCCAATCCTGGTTAATGATTTGGTTGTTACTATTACACGTGACGGGGATGTAGCTGCATTGTCTGCTAAATAATCCTCAGCGCTGAATATTGCGCAAAATGTATATATAATTACACGGCCGCGTCTATGACGCGGCCGTCTGTTTGTTTAACTCTGTAAGGAACATCACTATGTTGCCTGTTGTGGCGCTGGTAGGCCGGCCCAATGTGGGTAAGTCCACCCTGTTTAATCGATTAACTCATACCCGGGATGCACTGGTTGCCGATTTTCCCGGCCTGACCCGCGACCGTCAGTATGGTCAGGCAACTTATGAGCAGCGCCAGTTTATTGTAGTTGATACCGGCGGAATTACCGGCGACGAAGAAGGCATCGACGCCCGCATGGCTGCCCAGTCTTTACTGGCGATTGAAGAAGCCGATGTGGTGTTCTTTTTGGTTGATGCCCGCGCTGGCTTGTTACCTGCCGATCAGTTAATTGCTGATCATCTCCGAAAAACCGACAAACGCGTGTTTGTGTTAGCAAACAAAGTAGACGGCATCGACGGCGACAGTGAAAGTGCAGAATTCTATTCAATGGGCCTGGGTGATATTCACCAGATAGCGGCTGCGCACGGGCGAGGAGTCGCTAAATTGATTCAGGACTCGTTGACCCCACTTGATGAGATGTTTCCGGAAATGGCGATCCAAAAAGCGGAAGATAAGCCGGAACTGGACCCCGAAGCACAATTAGAACAGCTGCAGAACTTACCTATTAAATTGGCCATTGTGGGTAAACCTAACGTGGGTAAGTCTACACTGACCAACCGCATTTTAGGCGAAGACCGCGTGGTGGTTTACGATATGCCGGGCACTACCCGCGACAGCGTTTATATACCGCTTACCCGCGATGACCGCGAATACATCCTCATTGATACCGCTGGCGTAAGAAAGCGCAAAAAAGTATCCGAGGCCATTGAGAAGTTCTCTATTGTAAAAACACTGAAAGCCATTGAGGAAGCCAACGTTGTGTTGTTGGTGATTGATGCGCGTGAAGGTATTGCCGATCAGGATCTGAGCTTATTGGGCTTTGTGCTCAACTCAGGGCGCTCACTGGTGATTGCGGTGAATAAATGGGATGGTCTGGATACTGACGTTAAAGACGACATCAAGCGCGAACTTGATCGCCGGTTAGGATTTGTTGATTTTGCCCGTTTGCATTTTATTTCTGCATTACACGGTACTGGTGTGGGCAATCTGTTTGCGTCGGTGAATGAAGCTTACCGCAGTGCTACAAAACGTATTAATACCTCAATGCTGACTCAGGTAATGGAAATGGCTCAGGAAGACCATCAGCCGCCGTTGGTGCGTGGTCGTCGGGTTAAGATGAAGTACGCTCACGCCGGTGGTTATAACCCACCTGTGATCGTGATTCACGGGAATCAGGTTGAAGACCTGCCAAGCTCGTATAAACGTTACCTGATGAATTACTTCCGCAAAGCACTTGAGGTAATGGGGACACCCATTAAGATTGAATTCCGCGAAGGGGCCAACCCATTCGAAGGAAAGAAAAATCAGCTTACCCTCGCACAGCAGCGCAAGCGCAAGCGAATGATGGCTTACCACAAACAGAAGAAATAAGTCTGAAATACAAAAAAGCGAAAGAACCGGGTTCTTTCGCTTTTTTGTTTAATTGGTATAAGCCGGATTTACCTGCTGATTTGAAACTGGTGACTTAGTTATTGCTATTTCAAAGCCCGCCGGATTTCTTTCATTAATTCAGATTCTGGTGGTACCCGTAACTGCGGGAGAGCCGCCTTCACCAGCGGATCGCCAATACGCGCAGGAAAAGTAGTACTGAATTTCACAAACTTGTCTTCTATCTGGAAGACATAAATGCTGGCAAACAATGATTCGCCGTTTTCACTTTCAGCAAACATTTCTGCCATCACGCCTCTGTTTGGCAACAACTCGGAAGCAAAAGGGGTATTTAATTGCTGCATAGTAACGGCCATGGCGCGGGCCTTGGCTACGTCATTGGCTGTGTCTACAGCCTTTTTAAGCTCTGCATTAACTAACTCTTCAGAGGGCGCAGTCAGAACAGACAAGATAGGATATATCGCAATATCCAGAATGGCTTCTTCAAATTCCGGGTGCGTATAGCGCGCAATAATGCCGCGAAACGGGTCGGGGTACATGTATCTTTGCGATAGCATAAAAGTATCAATGGCGTCAGGCAGCGTTAACAGGGTGTTGTAGTCACTGGCCCCCATGGCGGCATACAAAAAGTTCGCGCTGAATACTTTTTCCTGTTCAACATGCTGCCACCAGGTAAGGACGATTTGATTAATATCCTCCGTGGCTACCTGGGCATTGTTGGCGTGCCAGTACTCAACTGAAAAAGAATCTATAGCGACACCTCGCCATTCAACAGAAAATTCCGTGATACTTTTTCGCAAACCTGTAAAAGAGGCGTTTGGCGTTGCCTGGGTTAACTGATTGCCAATCAACAGTTCGTAATCATGGCGGCTAACTGATGGGCTCAGGCTGTTAAACAGGTTTAACGATGACAACGCCGTTAAAAAATCTGCTGCCCCGATACCGTCGTTCTTGCATTGCAAAGCGGCTGGTAAGTCCTTTGCGCAGTTAGCAATGCCTTCCTGACTCAGATACGAAGAAAATACATTAATATCCAACGCAATAGGCACATTTTCAGGCACCGGTAACGCAGGCTGAGCAGGGGGGTGACGTGTAACCTGCTGAGCACAACCCAGGATACACAACACAGAGGCTGTTGCTATCCATCGACAACTGGAAATAAACAAATATAGGTTCCTTATAGCGACTTATCACTGTCCTCAAGCGGCTTGCAGTGTGTCACCAAACTGGTGATCTCCCCGTCTTTTACCCGGGTCACCAATGTATCTTGTGCAGTAACCTGCGCTACCGATGTTATCGCTTTATCGTTATTAAGTGTGATTGAATAACCGCGTGATAACGTCGCTAACGGACTTACCGATTGCAACAGATGCGCCATTGACGCCAGACGTTGCCCGTTGGATTCCAGTTTGCGCTGCATAAGAGAGAGTAAACGTTGCCGGCTATGATGACATCGGCTGAGCAAGGCTTCAAGCCGTATTTGAGGGTGCTGACGTTGCAGACGATGAGCTTGTTGCTGCACCATTCGTTGAGCCTGTGAAAGTTGACGATTCATGGCTAAATGTAAACGTTGCTCTAACCGGTCGATACCCTGACTTTGTTGGTTAAGTTGAGTGGATGGATGCCGCCGTATCAGCCTTTGCTCAAGGGCCATCAGTCGGTGAGTCTGCCGTTGGATAAGGGATTGGGTAGACTGAGCTAATCGCCGGGTAAGATGGCGAATTAGCGACACCGATTCGGATTGGTCCATCGACACCAGCTCTGCCGCTGCCGATGGCGTAGGTGCACGCAGGTCGGCTACAAAGTCAGCTATCGTTACATCCACTTCGTGGCCAACGGCACTTACCACCGGAATGGCCGAGCGGGCAATTTCTCTGGCCAGTGATTCATCGTTAAAGCACCACAGGTCTTCCATGGAGCCTCCGCCGCGCGTAAGCAGGAGTACGTCTACTTCATTGCGTTGATTGGCAATCCAAAGCTGATGCATCAGTTGTTTACTGGCCTGTTCACCTTGCACCATTGAGGGATAAATAATGACTTCCGTAGCCGGGCTCCGCCGTTTAAGTACACTCAGCACATCGTGCAATGCTGCACCTTGCGCCGAGGTAATTACGCCTACGCGTCGAATTACCTTTGGCAAGGATTGTTTACGACTTTGATCAAATAACCCTTCAGCGTGTAAAGAAAATTTTAATTTTTCGAAAGCCAGTTTTAATTGTCCTTCGCCTTCGGGCTGCATGGTTTCAACAATCAGTTGATAATCGCCCCGGGGTTCGTATAAGCCAACACTGGCTCTCACCAACACGCGATCCCCTTCTCTGGGAGGTTGACGAACTGCGCTGTTAGCCGCGCGAAACATGGCCGCACGTACCTGAGCTTTGTCGTCTTTAAGGGTAAAGTACCAATGCCCTGACGCAGCACGGGTGAGGTTGGATATTTCCGCTGTGAGCCACACCAGGCCAATTTCACTGGTTAAAATGTTACGCGCCAGGCGATTTAATGTTGTTACCGTGTGAACTTTTTGCCCTTGAGGGGCAGTGTTACTTAGCATCGAATGAAAAAACCTCACCTTTAAGACAATTAGAGTTTACCTGAAACTGAAAAAACACTACAATTGCGCCGCAATTAGGCCTTTACTACACAGGTAATATTGCATGCTCAGAATCGCCCAAGAAGCACTCACATTTGACGATGTTTTGCTTATCCCAGCACACTCAACCGTGTTACCGCATACTGCGAACTTACAAACCCGTCTGACCCGTGGGGTCGCCTTAAATATTCCTATGGTGTCCGCAGCAATGGATACCGTATCTGAAGCGCGTCTGGCTATTGCACTGGCTCAGGAAGGCGGCATTGGCTTTATTCACAAAAATATGACCCCGGAAGAACAGGCCAAACACGTTCGCGAAGTTAAGAAATACGAAAGCGGCGTAGTCTCAGACCCGGTAACGGTATCAGAATCCGTTAAGCTTGGCGAGGTTATTGCTCTGAGCAAACGCATGGGATATTCAGGCTTTCCGGTTACCGACAATGACAATAACCTGATTGGGATAGTTACTGGTCGTGACCTGCGATTTGAAAACCGCTTGGATCTTCCCGTTGGCAAAGTCATGACGCCAAAAGAGCGCCTGGTAACCGTAAAGGAAGGCGCCAGTTCCGAAGAAGTACTGGAACTGATGCATGAACACCGCATTGAGAAAATTCTGGTTGTTGACGATGCTTTCAAACTGGCAGGTTTGATTACTGTAAAAGATTTCCAAAAAGCTGAAAGCAAGCCTAACGCCTGTAAAGATTCGTTAGGTCGTTTACGCGTAGGCGCTGCAGTGGGCGTAGGCCCAGGCACCGACGAACGTATCGAGTTACTGGTAGATGCTGGTGTCGATGTTCTGCTTATCGATACCTCGCATGGTCATTCTCAGGGCGTAATCGATCGCGTTAAAACAGTGCGCGCGAATTACCCTGATTTACAAATTATTGCAGGTAACGTGGCTACAGGTGAGGGTGCAAAAGCACTGGCAGAAGCAGGCGTTGATGCGGTGAAAGTAGGTATCGGCCCAGGTTCAATTTGTACAACCCGAATTGTTACTGGTTGTGGTGTACCGCAAATTACGGCGATTTCTGATGCGGTTGCCGCGTTGGAAGGCACCGGTATTCCGGTAATTGCTGACGGTGGTATTCGTTTCTCTGGTGATATCGCTAAAGCACTGGTTGCCGGTGCGAGTTGCGTAATGGTAGGCAGCATGCTGGCTGGTACCGAAGAAGCGCCGGGTGAAGTAGAACTTTATCAGGGACGTTACTACAAATCGTATCGCGGTATGGGTTCATTAGGTGCCATGAATCAGCGCAACGGTTCATCTGATCGCTACTTCCAGGAGAGCGACAACGCCGAGAAACTGGTACCAGAAGGCATTGAAGGCCGAGTGGCGTATAAAGGTCCTATTGCCAATATCATTCATCAGCAAATGGGCGGATTGCGTTCGGCCATGGGATTAACCGGCTGTGCCACTATTCCTGAATTGAACACTAAGCCGCAATTTGTGCGTGTAACCGCAGCGGGCATGGGCGAGTCACACGTTCACGACGTAAGCATTACTAAAGAAGCGCCTAACTACCGTTTAGGCTAAGTACATCCCGAAGCGATATTCACAGGCTGGTTTTTAAACCAGCCTGCTTATTTTTATTGGAAGGCGAGAACCATGACACAAAACATCCATAAGCATCGAATTCTTATTTTGGATTTTGGATCGCAATACACTCAACTAATTGCCCGCCGCGTGCGTGAAATCGGTGTGTACTGTGAACTCTGGGCATGGGATGTCAGCGAAGAGCAGATTAAAGAATTTAATCCAACGGGTATCATCCTGTCTGGTGGTCCGGAATCGGTAACTGAGGCGGGTTCACCACGCGCTCCTGAATATGTATACGAAGCTGGCGTGCCTGTACTGGGTATTTGTTACGGCATGCAAACCATGGCGCAACAGCTCGGTGGTCAGGTACAGGGCTCAGACAAGCGTGAATTTGGTTACGCGCAAGTGGAAGTGATCAAGTCCAGCGCATTACTGGCGCACATTGAAGATCACCTCAATGCAAACGGCAATGCCTTACTGGACGTATGGATGAGCCATGGCGATAAAGTTATCGCGATCCCGGATGGATTCGAAACCGTCGCGCTTACGCCATCATGTCCACATGCGGCAATGGCAAACGAAGAAAAACAATTCTACGGCGTTCAGTTCCACCCGGAAGTCACTCACACTCATCAGGGCATGCGAATTCTGTCTCATTTCGTGCTGGATATTTGTAAGTGTGAAAAGCTTTGGACACCCGGAGCAATTATCGACGACGCGATCGAGCGCATCAAACAGCAAGTTGGCAACGACGAGGTCATTCTTGGTCTGTCGGGTGGGGTAGACTCCTCCGTAACCGCCATGTTGTTGCACCGTGCAATCGGCGATCGCCTGACGTGTGTATTCGTAGACAACGGGTTACTTCGCTTAAACGAAGGCGAGCAGGTAATGGATATGTTTGGAGACCACTTTGGCCTGAACATCATCAAAGTGGATGCCGAAGAACGCTTCCTGGCTAAACTGGCCGGTGTAGAAGATCCAGAAGCCAAGCGCAAAGTGATTGGTAATGAGTTTGTTTACGTATTCGACGAAGAAGCCAGTAAGCGCGTTAATGCAAAATGGTTAGCGCAAGGCACGATTTATCCGGACGTAATCGAGTCTGCGGGTTCGAAAACCGGCAAAGCGCATGTGATCAAATCTCACCACAACGTGGGGGGATTACCCGAAGACATGGAGCTTGGCTTGGTAGAGCCATTGCGCGAGTTGTTCAAAGATGAAGTGCGCAAAATTGGCCTGGAACTGGGTTTGCCTTACGACATGCTGTATCGCCACCCGTTCCCAGGACCAGGTTTAGGTGTACGCGTACTGGGCGAAATCAAGAAAGAGTACTGTGACTTGCTACGCCGTGCCGATGCGATCTTTATTGAAGAGCTGCACAAAGCCGATTTGTACAACAAAGTCAGTCAGGCTTTTACTGTATTCCTGCCGGTTAAATCAGTAGGCGTAATGGGCGATGCCAGAAAGTATGACTGGGTTGTGTCGCTACGGGCGGTAGAAACCATCGACTTCATGACAGCACACTGGGCGCATTTACCATACGATTTCCTGGGTAATGTGTCGAACCGCATTATTAACGAAATCGACGGTATTTCCCGCGTAGTGTATGACATTTCTGGTAAGCCACCGGCAACAATTGAGTGGGAATAACCCATCAGGTAGTAAGCTACTGATTAATCGTTGATTCAACATATAGAAAGCCTTGCGATGCAAGGCTTTCTGCTTTTCCGGCGTTCATAATAGTAAAGCGTTAATATTATGAACGCCTTTTTCAGTTCGTTAGTTGACTAACCCAGTAACGACAGTGCAGTCTGCGGCCTCTGATTAGCCTGCGCAAGCACAGTAGTGGCAGCCTGTTGCATAATTTGATTGCGGGTAAGTTCTGCCGTCGTCGCAGCAAAATCGGTATCGCGTATCCGGCTTCGTGAGCTGCTTAGATTTTCGGAAATAGTTGACAGGTTGCGAATGGTCGACTGAAAACGGTTTTGCGTTGCACCGAGTTCTGCGCGCACTGAGCCTAGACTGGAAATTGCACCATCGATGGTCGTCAGGCTGGTGCCGCTTCCCGAACCTGAATCGGTATAGGTACCTGATGTGCCTGAGTTAGGATAAGCCGGGTTATCAGAGCTCGCTGCCATGCGAAAATGAGGCTGATTACCATTAACTGCAACTTGTGAAAATGAGGGTTCAATAGTTAGTACTGACGAGCCTAACGCACCATTAACTGCATTTAACACCGCAGCATTATTCGCAGCATAATCTGCCATATTATTTGAGAGTGAAACCGTCACTTCCTTGTAGGAAGCACCACCATCGTTGGATACGGCAAAGCTATAAGTTCCTGACGTTGCAGGCCCTGAAAATTGAAAGTTAAACAGCACCTGATTGGCTGATAGCGCAGATGCGCCTGTGACATCGTCAGGGTTGATCCCTGAACCGGTGAGACTCAATCCATTTATTCCTAAGCCTGATACACCAAATCCAGCCCCGGAAAACTGGGTTAATCCAATGCTAATCTGTTGCCCGGCATTCGCCCCAACCTGAAAAACCGTACTACAGGCAAGTGTAAATATTTAGTAAATCATTGAAATTCTGTTTTTTTGTTTGTTTTTTGCTCTATTTAAGCTGTTGTTTAAAAGTAGACTGCAGCAAATACCCGATATCAATTTCGTTTACTTTACGCAGATGGGGTGTGGACGAGGTTATGTATAACTTAATCGATTGATTACATTTGTTAAAGCTCATCAGCGTATTCATTTTTAGTCGTTGTATTTACAGTGTTTTTACAAATTTGATCGTTGCAGAATATATGACATAGGGTACTCTGGATAGGTAATGGACTTATACTAATGGATTAGAAATGAAGTACCGTGCAGATATCGACGGACTGCGAGCGTTGGCCGTTGGCGGTGTTGTGTTGTTTCATGCGTTTCCCCATAAACTGGCTGGTGGGTTTACCGGGGTAGATGTTTTCTTCGTCATCAGTGGTTTTTTGATTTCCAGCATTTTATTTACCGACTGTGCGAAGCATTCGTTTTCTTTCGCTGGTTTTTATGCACGTCGGGTCAGGCGGATTTTTCCGGCCTTATTGGTGGTACTAATCAGTTGCCTGGTATTCGGCTGGTTTGCGTTATCTGCCAACCAATTTCAGCTACTTGGCAAACATGCGTTAAGTGGTCTGGGCTTTATTGTTAACTTTGTACTGGTTGGCGAGGCGGGGTATTTTGATACCGCTGCAGAAACAAAACCGCTTCTTCATTTGTGGAGTCTGGCGGTAGAAGAACAATTCTATTTGTTATGGCCTTGTCTGATATTGCTCACCTGGCGCCGGGCTTTGCCATTGGTGATAATGCTTTGCATCATATTGTCGTTTGCAGCAAACCTGGTGTTGGTAAATAGCCAATCGGCAGGGGCGTATTTTTTGCCTTTTGGTCGGTTTTGGGAAATGCTGGCAGGCAGCCTGTTGGCGTGGGTGCTATTCAAATACAACAGGGTTACTTTGGTAAAGCCAATGGTTGCCAACTCGCTCTCAGTGATAGGACTATTGTGCCTGGCCGGTGGTTATCTGGTCATCGATAAAACGTCTGCGTTTCCCGGTTACTGGGCAATGTTACCTGTATTGGGGAGTGTGTGTGTTATCACTGCAGGCGAAGGGGGACTATTTAACCGCTGGTTACTGAGCAATCCATTAGTGGTTTGGGCGGGATTGATCAGTTATCCTTTGTACCTTTGGCACTGGCCAGTACTGTCGTTCCTGCGCATAATAAAAGGGAGCGAGCCTGGTACGTTTGAGTTGGCATGTGCTATTGCGTTATCTGTTTTGCTAGCCTGGTTAACCTATAATCTGATAGAAAAAGGCGTTCGTCGTCAGATTTATTCAGTCAGGTCTGTCGTGAGCCGATTTGTGCCGGCATCTGTCGTGGTTGCAACTGGCGCTGCCTTAGTTGCATTTTCATTTGTCTCTAATTATCCCAGCATAACACCAGAAAAATTCAGCCAAAGTTTAACTGCCGCAACATGTAGCCAGATTTTTTCCGAATGGAACGAACTCAACGACAACACCTGCCGTTTCCAGCAAACTCACAATACGATTGCTGTTATTGGTGATTCTCATGCAGGTCATTTGTTTGACGGCTTGGCTGAAGTGGCAGCCGATAGGGGGCATAGTGTTGCCTTGTTTCCTGCGTCCTGTCAGTCGCCATTACGGGGTGTTTCATCCGGTTACATTGTTCAGAATACTGCTGAAGTCGCATCTATGCGGGAGAACGGGCATATACTTATCAGCCAGGCCCTGGACTATGTATTGGCAAACGACCAAATACAAAACGTTGTGCTGGCGCATTCACCGCGCTGTGATACCTCTATTAAAGATGTCATTTTGCCGCATTCTCAATCTTACCAGGAGATACTGGCGAATGGCTTTCAACGCACGTTGACGGAGCTGCAGGAAAAAGAGAAGCAAGTGCTGATTGTGCTGGATAATCCCTTTTTAAAGTCCTTGCCCAATCGATGCCTGAAAAGTCGCCTACCACTTTATTCCAAGCGGGAATCGTGTATTGAAAGTGAAGAAGAGCACCGAAGTAATGAGTTGGTGAATACATATAACAAGGTAGTTGCTTCTGTCGCCGCGCAGTTCCCAAATGTAACCGTGATTGATTTAGCCTCAATACTCTGTGAAAACGGCCAATGCACTGCGGTGGTTAATGACAAATTACTGTATAAAGACCAGAGTCATTTATCGGTATTTGGCTCGCGTTATGTTGCTCCGTATATCTTTGAAGCGCTGGATATCTAGTTGCCTCTGTTATCCGAACAGCGAGTTTTACACTGAATAGGTTAAATACTTCTGCTGCATTCTGTATGTAACTTTTTATTTTTCGATTAAAATTATGAAAAATAAAGAATTTATTTGTTTTTTTAGATTGTCTTTGTATTTTAAGTCTGTCATAAATTTTTACACCACCGAGAGTAGTGTGATTTTTAGGCTATTCAATACAACAGCTTAGATACTGGTGTTAATGTTGCATGTTAAAATATTGTTAATAAATTCGAGGTGCAACATGAAGAAATTAATGCTTGGTTTGGTGATGTTGGTGATATCGAGTGCAGCAAATGCATCCTTTATTCGGAATTTAATCAGCGAAAATTCGCCGGGTACAAATGGTTCCTGGAGTTTTGGGACGGTTTTTACCGTGGGGGCAACGGATCTCGATGTTAGCGGTTTAGGCGCTTACGATTATTTGGGTGATGGCTTTGTAAGCAATGGCATTCTGGTCGGATTGTTCAATGAATCTGATGGTTCGTTATTAGTATCAACGCTGGTAAATTCATCGGACCCACTGATAGGCGCGTATCGATATTCAGCGATTAGCTACACGTTATTCGCTGGCATGCAGTATCGACTGGTTGGCGTTAGCGGAAGTGATCGCTATATTCAGGGTAATGGCACCTGGACATTTTCCAGCGATGTTACATTCAATAGCTATGGCTATTGTTCGAATACGTCGCTAACGAGCTGCAACACGCATATTGAAGGGGATTATGGCATGGCGAATATGCAGTATTCACTCAGTACTGGCTCGTCTGCTCCAACACCAGCATCCGCGCCAGCTGGTATGGCGTTGCTTATGCTCGGTGTAGGTTTACTTTTTAAACGTCGCCAAAAGGCTAAATTTTAACGCATCTACCGTTACGGCTAATTTGATTTGGGCGCGCAGTATTCCGGCTTCGCGTCCCTTTATTCTTGTGTCTTAGACTGTTAAAAGCCATATCTTCATCGCGCCAACCGAGTGTGAATAACATTCATTCGGTGTTTGGTTTCTTTTTGAACGCCCTGTCACAAAAGTGTCACTCAATCGTTATTTAATTGTGGGCTACCGCACACGGACGGTGGTTGTTAGCTGTCTCGTTAAATTCCGGAGAACCCACATGATACGTTTCACCAGTATCAATCGCCTGATCATGACGCCGGTGCTGGCCATTATCAGTATTTTAGTTTTACTTAATGCCTTGTCGATCTCCATCGCATTTTCGCTTATTGCCAACACTGAACAAGTGGAGCGAACGCATGTTGAATCAGAACGACAAATCACCAACGTCCTTTCTGAATTTAAAACTCAGGTACAGGAATGGAAAAACGTGTTGTTGCGCGGTAGTTCAGAGAAAGACCGGGTTAAATACTGGGAGCGTTTTCAGGCACGTGAGCGTGATGTAAAGAGCCAACTGAAATCTATGGTGAGTGTGCAGCAGTTGCAACCAGAACAACTTGCCACAATAGAGGATTTTCTTGCTGCACATGGAACTATGGGAGCCCGTTACCGCGAAGGCTATGAAGCGTTTGTTGCCGCAGGCTTTGATCCTAAAGTTGGCGACAAATTTGTTCGCGGCATCGACCGCGAGCCCGCTGAATTGCTTCAGAAAACGGCCGATAGCATAGCGTTACTATCAAGGCAGGCCAAAGCCGACGTTGCCAGCCAAACCCAACAACGCTTGTGGATGATTCTGCTGGTATCAGTTGTAGTAAGTGCGGTGTGCATATGGTATTTGGTAGTCAACCTGCGCAAAAATGTGGTTAAGCCGACCCGGGATATCGCCGCCTGTTTGCGTCAAATGGAACAAAAGCGTTACGACTATCCGCTGTCTTATCGCAGTGATCATGAGTTAGGGGCTGTGGCCAGCGCAACCCGCCATTTGCAAACCAAGCTTCAAGACACGGTTATGCTGTTGTCTGAAGCGCAACTTCAGATGCAGCATTCTCATGATACGTTGGATGATGTAAGCCATGCCATTGAGCGCGGTGCAAAGACGCAATATGAGTCTTCAGACGCGTTAGCTGCGGCTAATGCAAAACTGGATGACATTGTAAAAAGTCTGGTTGCCATTACGACACAGGTGTCTGTAGCCTCGAGTAATTCACAAACGCAGGCGAACGAGTGCTACCAAACATTTGAATCGGCTAATCAGGGATTTGTAAAATTAGCGCAAACCGTAACTGATGCCAGTACCATTGTGAATGAATTACAGGCCCGCAGCGCCAGTATTCTTACCGTGGTGAATGTGATAAATGAGATTGCAGATCAAACAAACCTGCTTGCACTGAATGCTGCAATTGAAGCTGCTCGGGCCGGTGAGCATGGTCGGGGATTTGCCGTAGTGGCCGATGAAGTAAGAGCCTTGGCAGCGAAAACCCAGCAGTCTACTCAACAAATTAACGGCATTTTAAGCGCATTTGAATCAGACGCCAATAAGGCAGTGACTGCAATGCAGAATGGTCAGCAACACGCCGACGCTAATGCCCAGAGCGCACAGCGAGCGTTAAAGTTGCTTACTGAGTTGGTGCGCTACATTGAAGAAACACAAAGTGTTGTGGCTGCAATGAATGACGCGGCGGGGGAGCAGTCGCAGATTGTGAGGCAACTGGATGGCGTAACCTCCAGAGTAATGAAATCCTCTGAGGAATATCACACACTGGCAAAAGACGACGGCATATCCAGAGCTATCGGACAGATGGCACAGAATGTAACATCGGTGGTGTCGGCGTTGAGCTAAACGTCAACTTTTGGCGTACAATTGGCCTAAACGCAAATCGGTTAAGGGCAGTATGCTGTTAGACAACCTGACTTTTCACCCCATTTATAGCCAGCTATCCTTACCGGTAAAACACCGGTTTCCCATCGAAAAGTATCAGGGCATTTACGATGCCCTGATAGCGCGTGGCGTGCAACCAGATCGCTTTGTTACGCCCGAGCCTATCTCAGTTGAATACCTTAAGCGGTTTTATGATCACGCTTATGTAGATGCGCTAATAAGCGGGCAGTTGGACTACCAGGCCATGCGGCGAATCGGTTTTCCGTGGTCTGAACAACTCATAATACGCAGTCTCACCGCAGTGGGAGGAACAATGCTAACCGCTAAACAAGCGCTCAAACACGGTGTTGCACTTAATCTTACTGGTGGTTACCACCATGCAGGTGCCGACTATGGTTCTGGCTTTTGCCTATTCAATGACCTGTACCTCGCAGCACAGACCATGCTGGAAGAGCCCGGTATTGACCGAATACTCATTATCGATTTAGATGTGCATCAGGGGGATGGTACTGCTTTGTTGGCTCAGCAGGACGAGCAGATTATTACCCTGTCGGTACATGGCGAGAAGAACTTCCCGCATCGTAAACAACAGTCAGATATGGATTTTCCGTTACCTAAAGGTATCGGTGATAGCGATTATCTGAATGTGGTTGACGAAGCATTGTCGCTGGCGCTCAGAACTTACACGCCGGATGCCGTGATATACGACGCCGGTGTGGACATCCATGAACATGACGATTTGGGACACTTAAACATCACCACACAAGGCGTGCTATTGCGCGACAAAATGGTATTGAGCGCCTGCAGACAACGCACGCTGCCTGTTGCTTGTGTGATTGGCGGTGGTTACCAGCGCGATATCGCTGCGCTGGTGGCGGTGCATTTACAATTATTCCGGGCGGCGGGTGTGTTAGACACTGATTAGAAGAGTGCTAGTTGGAAACCAATACCAATTCGTTCTTGTTTTCGGTTGTAATCAATCAGTGAATCGCCGTAACCGTTGAAGTAATCAAGCACCACTTCATAGCGGGGAGATACCGGATAGCTGAATGTAATGCCTGCACTTCCCCGGTTTTTCGACCATTCCAGGTTGTTGCGAAAGCGCAGCAAGATACCCCAGTCTTCCCAGCGTGTACCGTAACCAATCTCTACGCGGCCGAAGTAATGATTGATATCAGGGTTGTCATCGCCACTGGTGTCATTGTCGTCTGTTTTCTCATCTTCAGGCACGCGATACCAGGTTTTAAAGTAGTAAACATCATCATCGTCACTGAATAGTGACGTCAGTATTACCCGGTTCCAACTGCGTGAACGAATGCCGCTCTGGCCGTTCGACATATGATTAAAGCCAAGCTGTAAGGCATTGAACTCAAACCCCAGAATACGAATATCGGTATTCCATTGGTAAAATACTTCAGGCTCGTAGTTGGTTTCACGGAAAGGTTTGGATACTTCGCTGTTATAGAGCTGCCAGAACGATGTAAGCGTAAATCCAAAATACAGGCCTTCTACCGTATTTTCCGGCGTGTAGAGCGGTAATTTAATACTCAGCTGAAATTTAGCTTCGTTGTTGTCTACGTTGTCGCTGGTTAACGCTTCATTGCCTAGCGCATTGGGATTGGTAACATGGCTATAAGGCAAAATATAGTTGCGTTGAAACTGCGTAATAGAAAAGGCATTTGCCAGTGCCGTGCGATCTGACTCAAAGCGTTTGGTAAGTATACTCGGGCGTACCTCCACACCGGGTTCAAGTTCTGGTTGTTGAGTTTCATTAATGTCCTGCGCCAAGGCGCTAACCGAAGCCAACGCACAAAAAAGCGCAACGTATTTGCGCATATTCAGGCAAAGAGCGTACGGCCTATTCGCTAAAATCAATGGAAAGTCCTTCGTAGGCGGCAAACATGTTTAAGGGCGATTCAGCCGCGCTGATAAACTCGTTGCAATGCGCCACTATGTCGTCAATGTCGTTATCCGTTCTGCATGGATCATGACTGTACAGCGCCAGGCGCTTTGCATTACATGCCATGGCCAGTTTTACCGCTTCTTCGGCAACGGAGTGGCCCCAGCCGCTTTTCGCTGGCATGTCTGATGTCATGTATTGTGCGTCGTGAATTATTAAGTCGGCATCCCGGGCAAAATCTACAAAGGTTAGAAAATCGGTTTCTTTCTTATACGGCGGGTACAGCTCGTTGTCGGTAATGTAGGCAATCTTGATACCCTTGTCGCAAATGCTGTAAGCACTGCCTTTACCGGGGTGATTCATGGGGAGCCGCGCAATGGAAGCACTGCCAATCTGCCAGTGATTGGTTGACTCGGGCACAGGCGTGATTGAAATTTTTGACTGTAAAACACTGAAAGGCACCGGAAAAACTGAGCCTTGCATTTGTTTTAGAATGGCATCGTGTTCCGGTAGGGTGGTAAGCCCTGGGGTGATATTAATTTCTCTGCCCGACTGATAAATAGGCGTAAAAAACGGAAACCCCTGAATATGGTCCCAATGATTGTGCGTCAGCAGAATGTGAATAGGCGTCGTTTTTTTGATTAACTGTTGGCCGAGCAAGCGAATACCGGTACCGGAATCTAATATGATATCGGTACCGTCACTGGACACAACATGCACACAGGCGGTGTTACCACCATATCGCACATAATCTTCGCCGGGTGTGGGTATTGACCCTCGCACACCATAGAAGGTGAGTTGCATGTTCGCTCCTTACGCATATTCGCCTCAATGCGGAGGTGCAATTGAGGCGTTGGCCTTTTTCTTATTATTAAAGCGTTGCAATAAATTTGGCAACGTCTGCTAAGTTTAGTAGCGTTTTGTCACCCGTGCGACGGTTTTTGTACTCCACTTCCTGATTGTCCAGGTTGCGTTCACCAACAACGATGCTATGAGGAATGCCCACTAGCTCCATGTCGTTAAACATTACGCCTGGACGTTCTTTACGGTCGTCAAACAACACTTCAACGCCCAGCTCAACTAATTGCGCATAAATAGCTTCTGCTGCATCTTTGATGCGCTGCGATTTATGCATGTTCATTGGGATCAGCGCTACTTTGAACGGTGCAATCGGATCTGGCCAGATGATACCGTTTTGATCGTGATTTTGTTCAATTGCCGCAGCAACAATGCGGGACACTCCAATGCCGTAGCAGCCCATGGTTAAAATTTCATGCTTGCCAGACTCGCTTAATACACCGCAGTTCATTGCCTTGGAGTACTTGTCGCCTAATTGGAAAATGTGGCCTACTTCGATACCGCGTTTGATTTCGATGTTGCCTTTGCCATCCGGAGACGGGTCGCCGGCTTCGATGTTGCGCAAATCAGCTGCTTCACCGCTAAAGGCCGAGCCAAGTACCGCTGCTGCTACGTAGTCGGCAATGACAGGTACGTTAACCGCTGCAACGTCAACATCACTCAATGCAACGCCTAGTATGGCCTGGGCTTTTTCATCGCTGGCGATCACTAACGGGCTGGCAACCGACGTTTGTTTTTCAGCTTTGATGTCATTCAAAGTATGCTGTGCTGACAGCACTAACAATACCCATTTTTCTGCATCATCTTCTGCTTCACCCTGAACCAGCACATATTGCAGAGCCTGTTCAGATGCAGCGTCAACCGGTAGCGTTTTAGCCATTTCAACGTTGGCCGCGTAATCGGATTCTGTAGAGAAGGCGATGGCATCTTCACCTGAGTCTGCCAGTACGTGGAATTCGTGAGACACACTGCCACCAATAGAACCTGAATCGGCAATAACCGCGCGGTAATCCAGGCCCATACGCTCAAAAATATTACAATAGGTTTTGTACATCACGTCATAAGTATTTTGCAGACATGCCTGACCCATGTGGAAACTGTACGAATCTTTCATGGTAAATTCACGGCCACGCATAATGCCAAAGCGAGGGCGTACTTCGTCGCGGAATTTGGTTTGAATTTGGTACAGGTTAATTGGCAACTGTTTGTAACTGCTGATTTCGTTGCGAACCAGCGCAGTAATCACTTCTTCATGCGTAGGACCAAGCACGAAATCGCGCTGGTGGCGGTCTTTAATGCGCAGCAGTTCTGGACCGTATTCTTCCCAGCGGCCTGATTCTTCCCACAGATCAGCAGGCTGCACCACAGGCATCAGCACTTCAATGGCACCGGATTTGTTCATTTCTTCGCGAACGATATTGGCAACTTTATTCAATACACGCAGGCCGGTTGGCAGCCAGGTGTACATACCGGCAGCAAGCTTGCGGATCATGCCCGCGCGCAGCATAAGCTGGTGGCTAATGACTTCTGCATCAGCAGGGGTTTCTTTTTGCGTGGATAACAAATACTGGCTGGTACGCATTGGTAGTGTTTACCTATTTCTGATTATTAAACCCGCGTATTCTAGCAGCGTTAACGGCGCTTACAAAGCCTGAAGTCTAGGATAATAAGACAATTGCATTTACCCATACGGCGCCCTGGTAAACCTGCCAGTGAATATCGCAATTGTACAGCTGTACCTGATAGGTTTTGGGATCATCCGCAATCGACTGTTTGTAGGCCGGGCGGGGGTCCTGAGACAGGCAGTTTTCAATCAACAATTGCAAATCAGAGTGTGGCTGTTGTGCCAGTTGACGATGGGCGTTGTCGGTAAAATTCACCGCTAACGCAGGGACAGGTTTATCCTCCAGCAGGGTGGCAGTGGCATGCTGCACATTATCGCTATAGGGAATATACGGTTTAATGTCGATAATCGGGGTCTCGTGCAGTAAATCGATATTGCCTACATGCAAATAAATTCCCGAAGTCGTTTGTTCAACGCCTAAATTTTCCACTGCTGACATACCAATACCATTCGGACGAAAGGTACTGCGAGTGGCAAACACGCCTGTGCGGGCGTTGCCGCCGAGTCTGGGGGCTCTTACCGTGGGTGACCAGCCTTTGTGCAAATTTTCGTGAAACAAAAACAGCAACCATACGTGACTGTAAGTCTCAATTTCCCGCAGAGTATTAACATCATCGAAGGGGGCGATTAATTTCACTTTCCCGCGGGCTTTGGCTAGCGCCGGTTGTCTCGGAATAGCAAATTTTTGCTTAAATGGCGATTCAATGACGCCAATGGGGTCAATTGAATACGCTTTTGGCTTTGTCATAGTTTGCAACACTTTTGTAGTGGTTCTGACACATTACACACATATTTGTCGTGTATCTTACTCTGGCTAGCTCTTTCGGGATAGCCCAACTAACGTCCTCCCTGGACATAGCATTTTGTCGCTGGCCTTGCTGGCTGGCGACACTTTTTTCCTCAAGCGTTAGAAATCAACTAACCCATACAGCAGAATTTAGTGAATTCATCACATAACACATGATTGAAATTTGCACGTGTGTCACTATATATCAACCGCACAATTGCATCCGTGTATTGTCGCGAACGATTTCCGTTGTGACTCCTGTTTTGCTGTTGTGAAAAACGAAAAGAATAAGCGTCGCAGATCGTAAATAGGATGACTATGATCTCAGTAAAAAACTTATCCAAACACTACAACCATTTTAAAGCGGTTGATAATTTGTCTTTCGATATTGCCCCCGGCAATATTGTGGGTTTTTTGGGGCCTAACGGGGCTGGGAAATCCACTACCATGAAAATGCTGACAGGCTTTTTGCCGCCCACGTCAGGCGATATCACTATTCAGGAACGGCGCTATGCCACTCATGCCAAGGCGATTCAACGCAATATCGGGTATTTACCTGAAGGCGCGCCTGCTTATGGTGATATGACCGTTTGGCAATTTCTGCATTTTATTGCGGATGTGCGTGGTTTACGAGGCGAAACGCGCAAGCAAAGATTGTATGACGTGATCGCCAGGGTTGAATTAGCTGACGTGCTTAACCGGCCAATCGACAACCTGTCAAAAGGGTTTAAACGCAGGGTAGGGCTGGCGCAGGCTATCTTACACGACCCGGATATCCTTATCCTCGATGAACCTACCGATGGTCTCGATCCCAATCAGAAGCACCATGTCCGCCAGTTAATTGAAGACTTATCGAAAGAGAAAATTGTGGTGATCTCAACCCATATTCTGGAAGAAGTTACTGCGGTTTGTAACCGGGTAATGATCATTGCTAACGGGCAGTTGCGTTTTGACGATACGCCCAATGCGCTGCGGCATCAGTCGCGATTCTGTAACGCAGTGAGTCTGAAAATGAGTTACGCGGCAGATATATCTGGTCTTGCCGAATTGGATGGCGTTGAAGAAATGGAAATCGACCGCAAAACAGGTCTGGTCACGCTATTTCCTGAGCCGGGAAAGCATATTTTTCATGTGATCAATGAGTACGTTACCCAGCGACGCCTGCCGGTAGAAACGCTTACGTTAGAACAAGGGCGGCTGGACGAAGTCTTTCGGGATATCACTACCCGGGAGGTATCACATGGCTAATGTGTGGTTTATTGCGCGCCGGGAATTCAGCAGCTTCTTTGCTACGCCGGTTGCTTACGTGTTTATTGCCATCTTTTTAATGCTGTCTGGCGTGTTTACGTTCTTCATCGGTAACGTGTATGAGCGCGGTCAGGCCGACCTTATCCCATTCTTTAATTTTCATCCATGGCTGTATCTGTTCTTAGTGCCTGCTATGGCAATGCGCAGCTGGGCAGAAGAACGCAAGTCTGGATCGATCGAATTGCTGATGACGCTGCCTGTGAGTATTGGTGAAGCCGTACTGGGTAAATTTCTGGCTGCATGGCTGATTCTGGCCTTGTCGTTAATGTTGACGTTTCCTTTGTGGCTCAGCGTGAATTATCTGGGGCAACCCGATAACGGCATTATTCTGGCTGCCTATATTGGCAGTTGGCTCATGGCGGGTGCCTTTTTGGCTATCAGCACCTGCATGTCTGCCTTCACCCGCAATCAGGTGGTAGCGTTTATTTTGGCCGTAGTGGTGTGTTTTCTGTTTGTGGTGTCTGGCAGTGGCATTGTGCTTGATGCTTTTGAATCCTGGGCCGGGAATCTGGTGCTTGATACCGTGGCCAGTTTTAGTTTCCTCACCCATTTCGAAGCCATGGCCAAGGGCGTACTGGCCATGAATGATGTCGGTTACTTTCTGATTATTATGGTGATTTGGCTGTATGCCAGTCTGATTGTTATTGAACATAAGAAGGCTGACTAACCATGAGAAAAACAACTGCCTTTACTACACTGGCTCTGCTGATTGTGCTGTTTTTTGGCGTAGTGGTGATCAACAACGAATTGTTAGGTCATTACCGTGTGGATTTAACCGAAGATAAAGTGTATTCGCTGTCGCCCGGAAGCCAGGATGTACTTGATGATTTAGACGAGCCAATCGTATTGTATTTCTTCTTCTCCGATTCGGCCTCCAAAGGCATGACGGCCCTGCGCAACTATGCCAATCGGGTGCAAAGTTTACTTGAGGAATATGCGTCGCGAGCCAATGGCAAAATAACCCTGAAAATTATCGATCCTGAGCCGTTTTCTGAGTCTGAGGATTTAGCGGTGCAGTTTGGTTTAACCGGCGCGACACTAGGGCCAATTGGCGAAGCAATATATTTTGGATTGGCGGGTACCAATGCGGTTGACGATCAACACAGTATTGGCTTTTTTGACCCGCAAAAAGAAACTTTTCTGGAATATGACATTAGCAAGCTGATCTATCAGTTAAGCGATCCAGAACCGGTATCCGTTACCTTGCTGACCGATGTAAACCTGCTGGGTGGACAAAATCCGATGTCGGGTCAATACACGCCGCCCATGACCTTCTACAGTCAGCTAAATCAGCTGTACAAGGTAACCACCATTGGCAGTGATGCCATGCAGTTGCCTGATGAGACGGACGTACTGGTAGTCATTCACCCGCAAAACCTGTCGGAGTCGTTGTTGTATTCTATCGACCAGTTTGCCATGAAGCAGGGGCGCATTTTACTGTTTATGGACAGTCATTTTGAATCCGATCCAATGGCAATGATGAGCGCCATGGGCGCGAACTCATCCGTATTTCCATTGCTTGAGAAATGGGGAGTGCGGGTAGATACCAGTAAAGTGGTGCTGGATGCCAGACTGGGTCTGGAAATTCGCACGCCCGAAGGTGGCGTTTCACGCCACCCGGGTATCGTAGGACTGACTGCCGGGCAGTTAAACCGCGAAGATATTGTTACAGCGAATCTGGAACTCATTAACGGTGCTTCTTTTGCGCCGCTGTCGTTAATTGAAAATAGCCAGTTGAGACTGACTCCGTTAGCCTATTCTTCGCCTGCGAGTGTGGCGGTAAACAGTAGTGATTATGCACTCACCCGTGAACCGCAGGTTCTACAACGTATGCTCGATACTAACAAGCAGCAGTTTACCCTGGCGGCGAGAGTTACCGGTAACGCAAATTCAGCGTTTCAGAGTGCGCCAAAGTCGGAAGAAGTCAGCATCGTACAAGCTGCCCATGCCAGTCAGACATCGCAGCTTAATTTGATTGTGTTTACTGATGCCGACCTTCTGGCAGATCGTTTTTGGGTACAACAAACCAATTTCTTTGGCGAGACACTGTTCACGCCGTTTGCAAACAACGGAGACGCCATTATTAACGCCAGTGAAAACCTGGCCGGAAGCAATGCGTTAATTAGTATTCGCGGACGTGGCACTTATGCGCGTCCTTTTGTGGTAGTGCAAGCGTTAGAAGCCAAGGCTCAGGCCCGTTTCCGTGAACAGGAAGAACGCTTACAGGCTCAATTACAGCAAACGGAAGCGCAGTTAGCTCAATTACAAAATGCGCAAAGTGAATCAGGCGCACTTACGTTAACCACTGAACAACAAGCCGCGCTTGATGATTTTATTGCCCAACGGGCCGCCATTCGCCGGGAATTGCGGGATGTCAGGTATCAATTGGAGCGCGATATCGACACACTGGGAAACTACCTGAAATTGTTGAACATTGCTGCATCACCCGTGTTACTGGTGACTTTGCTGTGGTTGTTCTCGCGGCTGGTTAGGCGCAGGGCAGGTAAGAAAGTCAGGGAGGAGATATCAGCATGAAGCGAATCATCGTGCTAGCTATTCTGGTCGTGATGTCATTAGCAGGGGCTTATTATTTAACTGTCGTCAAAAGTACAGCTAACAATGCGCCTGCTCATGTTCTGTTGGGCGGATTAGAAGAAAATGCGGCGCTATTAAATGCTGTGACGATTGAAACGGCCGAAGGCGTCGTTTTTAGTGCGCGCCGCGACCAGGATCAGTGGGTAGCTACCCATCTGGATAGCCTGTTAACTTTTCCGGTTAATCTGGATGAGTTGTCTGGTTTTGTCAGTCAGTTAACCCAGGCCACGGTACTGGAAGCCAAAACAGCAAAAGCCAGTCAGTATTCGCGGCTGGGCGTTGAGCCTGTCACGCAACCTGGTGCCCAAAGCACACTGATCACCCTGGCTACCGAAAGCAAACAATGGCGTGTGTTGATGGGCAATCTTGCCAGCAGTGGCATGGGGAGGTATGTCCGTGAGCCTTCGCAGCAGCGCAGCTATTTGATCGATAAGCCGCTGGAATTACCGGTTGGCAATGCCGACTGGTTGCTCAGGCAAATTATTTCGCTGTCTGTAAACAGTTTGTCTGAAGTGCGGGTGGAAGGCAAAGAACCCTACACGCTCACACGTAATGACAGCGGTGATTGGCAACTGTTTGATGTGGCAGTGTCTGAACTGGCGTATCCGGGGATTTTGTCGCAAACCTTAAATGACATTGTGAACATGAGTTATGACGATGTACGGGTGCGGCTGCCGGAAGAAGTGCTGGGGAAGGCTGTGCAGTCTGTTACCTTGCGCAATGACACCAATGAGCTTGCGATAAAGTTATACAACGCCAGAAAGGGCGAGACCGGTTACCGTGTAATCATACAACCAGTGAGTGGTGATGGCGCTATATGGACGCCTGATGGCATTGATAACTGGGTATTCAAACTCACTGATTTTCAGGCCAGAGGCCTGCTTAGCCAACGTTCAGATTTAATTAAATCGCCTGAATTGAACTAGGTCAGTGCACTCTGAAATTGGCCCGCTGGACGGGCCAATATACACCTTAACCTTTCCTATGCGGTTTTACGCTTTACAGGCTGCCAGTTGTGCGGCCAGATGAGGACACCCTATTGCTTGTGCATTAGCGATATTGGTATCCGGAATCGCATGAGGATCGTCATAGTGCGCTAACGCGGCAGTAATGTCTTTTTCTCTGATGATATGCAAAACCGGGTGCGGTGACCGGTTGGTGTAGTGGCTGGCACTTTGCGGATCTTCGCCTGCGAATAAATAATCAGGGTGGAAGGTGGCAAGTTGGTAGATCCCACTGTAGTCCCAGTGGTCAATGCACTGTTGGGCCATGTCAATCAGCAACAGGAAATCGTCAAATTGGTCCCAACCGGAAGGCAAAATTAACAGGGTGGTCGCAATTGCCGGGTCGTTGTCCAGTAGATCGCATTCATCTTGCAGCGCGGTGAGTGCATCGGCCATGTCGGCACTTGTGCATTCTGCATAGCGGATTTGGTTGTGCTCACGCACATAACGGGCAAATGGACAAAAGTTATGCGCAATTACCATGGTATCCAACCAGCGCTGCACATGCAGGCTGGCCGGGGTGTCTGGTATCATGCTCATGAATGAAACTTAACGTAAGCTTCCAGCGTGTTTTCAATCAGGCTTGCAACGGTCATAGGACCCACGCCACCGGGCACCGGTGTGATGTAGCCAGCACGGTCTTTTGCTTTGTCAAACTCCACATCACCTACCAGACCACCTTCTGCGGTGCGGTTAATACCCACGTCAATCACAATGGCGCCTGGCTTAATCCAGTCGCCTGGAATAAATTCAGGTTTGCCTACGGCCACGACCAGCAAGTCTGCGCGGCTAACGTGCGATTTTAAGTCCTGAGTAAATTTGTGGCAGGTGGTTACCGTGCAGCCCGCCAGCAATAGCTCCAGCGACATCGGGCGTCCTACAATGTTTGAAGCGCCAACAATCACCGCATCCAGTCCTTTCACCGGGCGCTTGGTGGCTTCAATCATGGTCATGATGCCTTTGGGCGTACAAGGGCGCAGCGCTGGAATACGTTGTGCTAATCGGCCGATATTGTATGGATGGAAGCCATCAACGTCTTTGTGCGGGTGTATGCGTTCTAAAATGGCTTCGGCGTTGAGCCCCGCAGGCAAGGGTAATTGAACCAGTATGCCGTCAATTTCCGGATCATTGTTGAGCTTATCAACCAGCTCAATTAATTCATCCTGATTGCTGTCGGCAGGTAAATCGAAAGAGCGGGATAAAAAGCCAACTTCTTCGCAGGCTTTGCGTTTGTTAGAGACATACACTTGAGAAGCAGGATCAGCACCTACCAGTACCACTGCCAGGCCAGGTTGACGTTTTCCGGCGTCGTTTAACGATTTCACATAACTGGCGACGTCTTGTCGGACTTGTTTGGCAATTTGTTTACCATCTATAAGGTGCGCGGTCATAGTTGCTTGCTGCTTCCAGTGAATTAAAAAACGGGAGTGCGATATTTTCACACAAATAGCCCGGCTTAGGAAGTTAGCATTCCGTCTATAGTGCGCTCGCAGCCATAATTTCACTATTTACACAGCCGAGGGGAATTATGTGCCTCAGCCCCCCAAATTGGCGAAAAAATAACACGGTTGATGAGTTAATGAGCATATGAACATTTTGCGTGAAAAAAGTGTTTGACGAGGTAGGGGCAAATCGGTAACATGCGCCCCCCGTAACGAGAGGGAAATTTGCTCCTGTTACGCAGTCGGTGAGTGGCGCAGCTTGGTAGCGCACTTGTTTTGGGTACAAGGGGTCGCAGGTTCAAATCCTGTCTCACCGACCACTTTATGCTAGCGTAGATTCGCCGAGCGTCCGTAGCTCAGCTGGATAGAGCAACGGCCTTCTAAGCCGTGGGTCGCAGGTTCGAATCCTGCCGGACGCGCCAAAGCGAGGTCGGCAGGGTGAAACGCCAGGTCAGACAGTTTGTCCGAATTGGTTAAAAAACGTAGCATAAACAAATAATAGTTACCAAACCACAGCTATTATTTGTATAATCAGCAACACCTCAATGGTGGGCGTAGCTCAGTTGGTAGAGCCCCGGATTGTGATTCCGGTTGTCGTGGGTTCAAGTCCCATCGTCCACCCCATTTTTCGCGGAAGTGGTGAAATTGGTAGACACGCTGGATTTAGGTTCCAGTGCTTCACGGCGTGAGAGTTCAAGTCTCTCCTTCCGCACCACTTCAGCAAATATCTCTTCGTGTCGGTGAGTGGCGCAGCTTGGTAGCGCACTTGTTTTGGGTACAAGGGGTCGCAGGTTCAAATCCTGTCTCACCGACCATTTATCAGCTTCGCAAATCGCAATTTTGCTGTTTTTATGACCACTCCGCATTTCACTACTGTGAAACTCGTTTTTATCGCTCGACTCTGCATTTAGCAAACTGTATACTACTGCGTCTTTTTATGGCAGCGCACATTAGTAAGCGCGAAGAATCGA
The DNA here is from genome assembly GCF_006494365.1 of Aestuariibacter sp. GS-14. Classification (GTDB taxonomy): domain Bacteria; phylum Pseudomonadota; class Gammaproteobacteria; order Enterobacterales; family Alteromonadaceae; genus Alteromonas; species Alteromonas mangrovi. The sequence goes on along the minus strand of NZ_VHIP01000011.1, from coordinate 61,950 downwards.
CCTTTTTCTGCTGGTAAGTAAATCAACACTGCCAAAGGATTAAGGCTGGAAAATAAAGCGTCTTAGGCGCACAGTTGAGGTAATACAATGCAAGTTTCAGTCGAGACGACTCAAGGGTTAGAACGCCGTCTTACTATTACTGTTTCTGCTGAGTCAGTAGATAATGCGGTTAAAGCGCGTTTACAGCAGTTAGCTAAAACCCAGCGTATTAACGGTTTCCGCCCAGGTAAAGTACCAGTAAGCGTAATCAAGAAGCGTTACGGCCAGGCCGTACGTCAGGAAGTTGCTGGTGATGTTATGCAGCAAAACTTCTACCAGGCCATTGTTCAGGAAAAAATCAATCCTGCAGGCATGCCTTCTTTTGAATTAACAAAAGATCAGGACGGTGAAGATTTAGAATTCGTAGCCAAGTTCGAAGTTTACCCTGAAGTAGAAGTGAAGGGCGTAGATGAAATCGAGCTTGAGAAGACTGTTGTTGAGATCAGCGATGCTGACCTGGACAACATGATGGAAACGCTCCAGAAGCAACACGGTGAGTGGAAAGAAGTACGTCGTAAAGCACGTAAAGACGACCGCGTTGTTATCGATTTCGTTGGCACAGTAGACGGTGTAGAGTTTGACGGTGGTAAAGCCGAAGATTTCACGCTGGAGCTGGGCAAAAATCGCATGATCCCTGGTTTCGAAGAGCCACTGGTAGGCGCGAAGAAAGGTGACGAAGTGACTGTTGACGTCACCTTCCCTGAAGATTACCACGCTGAAGCGCTGAAAGGTAAAGCAGCACAATTCGCGGTTACCGTGAAGAATGTTGAAGGCCTGACGCTGCCTAAAGTAGATGAAGAGTTTGCAAAACTGTTCGGTATCGAAGACGGTGATGTAGAAGCATTAAAAGCTGAAGTGCGTAAAAACATGGAACGCGAGCTGAGCACAACACTGAAAAACGAACTGAAAGAAAAAGTGATTGCTAAACTGCTTGAAAAGAACGAGCTGGACGTGCCTGCTGCGTTGATTGAACAAGAAATCAATGCACTGCGTGAGCAAGCCAGACAACGTTTCAGCCAGCAAGGCGGCGGTGCAAACCTGCCAGAACTGCCAGGCGACCTGTTTAAAGATAACGCCAAGCGTCGCGTAACAATTGGATTGTTACTGGGCGAAATCATCAAGCAAAACGAAATTAAAGTCGATCAGGCAAAAGTTGATAGCCTGATTGAAACCATGGCATCTGCTTATGAAGATCCTCAGGAAGTGGTTGAGTACTACAAAAACAACCGTGAACTGATGCAGCAAATGCAAAACGTTGCGCTTGAAGAGCAAGCTATTGAGTGGGTAGTGAGCAAAGCAAAAACTACCGACGTAGCAAAAGCGTTTGACGAGGTTATGAACAAACAGGGGTAATTTTACACTCCTACATTGACTTAACCTACAAGCAACTGTTTAAATGCTCGGTCTAGTCCGAGCATTTTTATTTCTGTTAGTACGTAAGGTATCGCAAAATGCATAGCCCATTTGATCCGATGAACGCTCTGGTCCCCATGGTTGTTGAACAAACCGCTAAAGGAGAGCGTTCTTACGATATATATTCGCGTCTTTTAAAGGAAAATGTGATTTTCCTCGTTGGTCAGGTAGAGGATCACATGGCCAATCTTATCGTCGCGCAAATGCTGTTTCTGGAAGCAGAAAACCCAGAAAAAGACATCTTCCTCTACATCAACTCTCCTGGCGGCTCTGTTACTGCAGGCATGGCCATTTATGACACCATGAATTTTATTAAGCCCGACGTAAGCACAGTATGTGTAGGTCAGGCTGCCAGCATGGGTGCGTTCTTATTATCAGGCGGTGCTAAAGGCAAGCGTTATTGTTTACCTAATGCCCGCGTAATGATTCACCAGCCATTAGGTGGTTTCCAGGGGCAGGCATCTGACTTTGAAATCCACGCCCGTGAAATTTTAAGCATAAAAGAGAAGTTAAATCGTTTGATGGCCCAGCATACCGGGCAGGATTATGAGACAGTCGCTAAGGATACAGATCGCGACAACTTTTTGAGTGCGCTAGAAGCCAAAGAATACGGGCTAATCGATCAGGTTTTAACAAATCGATCTGACGCAAAGGCTGCTAAGTAGTATAGTTATATAAGCCCGGTGTTATTGATTACGTTTGCCGGGCAGTATAGAGGCAATAATCTATGAGCGATAAACAAAGCGACGGCGACAATAAACTTCTGTATTGCTCGTTCTGTGGCAAAAGCCAGCACGAGGTCAGAAAGCTTATCGCCGGTCCCTCGGTGTTCATCTGCGACGAGTGTGTAGAGTTGTGCAACGATATTATTCGTGAAGAGATCAAGGAGATCGCGCCGAATAAACAAAAGCAGAACTCACTGCCCAAACCACAGGAAATTCATGCGCACCTGAACGACTACGTAATTGGTCAGGAGCATGCAAAGAAAGTTCTGTCGGTTGCGGTATACAACCATTACAAGCGATTGCGTAATGGCGATGTGCACGATGGCGTTGAACTGGGCAAAAGCAACATTCTGCTGATTGGTCCAACAGGTAGTGGTAAAACATTATTGGCTGAAACGCTTGCGCGTTTGTTGGATGTGCCGTTTACCATGGCAGATGCAACCACGTTAACCGAAGCCGGTTATGTGGGTGAAGACGTTGAGAACATAATTCAGAAACTGCTGCAAAAATGCGATTACGATGTAGAAAAAGCCCAGCGCGGTATTGTATACATCGATGAAATTGACAAAATCAGCCGTAAGTCAGATAACCCCTCAATTACGCGGGATGTCTCCGGCGAAGGTGTGCAGCAGGCGTTGTTGAAACTGATTGAAGGTACCGTCGCGTCGGTCCCACCGCAAGGTGGTCGTAAGCATCCTCAGCAGGAATTTCTGCAGGTCGATACATCCCGCATCCTGTTTATTTGCGGCGGTGCATTCGCTGGTTTGGACAAAGTGATCGATCAGCGTGCAAGTGCAGGCGGCGGTATTGGATTTGGCGCAGAAGTGAAATCCAAGGAAAACAAAAAGGCTATTTCCGAATTGTTCCGTCAGGTTGAGCCGGAAGATTTGGTGAAGTATGGACTAATTCCTGAATTCATCGGTCGTTTACCCGTGGTAACCAGCTTAGATGAGCTCAACGAAGAAGCGTTAATACAGATTCTGAAAGAGCCGAAGAATGCAATTACCAAACAGTACGCTGCGTTATTTGCAATGGAAGACACTGAGCTGGAGTTCCGCGAAGATGCATTGTTTGCGATTGCCAAGAAAGCGATGCAGCGCAAAACCGGTGCTCGTGGATTGCGTTCAATTGTTGAGGCTGTGCTTCTGGAAACTATGTACGAGTTACCGTCAATGGACAACGTAAGTAAAGTAGTGATTGACGAGACCGTAATCAAAGGTGAGTCCAAGCCGATTCTCATTTACGACAATGCGGAAAAAAAAGCGGTAAGTGAATAATACTCCACTACATTTAAAAAGGCCTGCGGGCCTTTTTTTATTTCTGATATCCGGGAATAGTTACTGCTTTTGCGCAAGCTTTGCAGTAGATTACACAAAAGATGCCGGGGATTTATTGAACTTTGTTTGCCCATCCCCATATAAAGACACATTAGAAATAATCAGAGAAGAAGTATGACATCAGAGCGAGAGAATCGCATTGAAATACCTGTACTGGCCTTGCGGGACGTGGTTGTGTACCCCCATATGGTCATACCTTTATTCGTTGGACGTGAGAAGTCGATCCGCTGCCTGGAAGCGGCCATGGACAGCGACAAACAAATTTTCTTAGTTGCTCAGAAAGATGCGGGCATTGATGAGCCTGATACCGGCGATATTTATAACGTAGGGACTATTGCAACTATCCTGCAACTGCTTAAATTGCCGGACGGCACAGTAAAAGTACTGGTTGAAGGGAATGTTCGTGGCGAAGTGTCTGACTATATTCAAACCGAACCTTTCTTTGTGGCGGGCATCAATCGCCTGAGTGATGAAGCCTTACCAGAGAGTGAACAAGAAGTGCTCATTCGTTCTGCGGTGTCACAGTTCGAAGGCTACGTAAAGCTCAATAAAAAAATTCCACCAGAGGTGCTTACTTCATTAAACGGAATTGATGATGCTGCTCGCCTGGCTGACACTATGGCTGCGCACATGCCACTTAAACTGGTAGAAAAGCAGAAAGTACTTGAGATGCGTGGTGTAAACGAGCGCCTTGAGTACTTAATGGCGCTAATGGAAGGCGAAATCGATTTGCTGCAGGTGGAAAAGAAGATCCGCACCCGCGTTAAAAAGCAAATGGAGAAGTCGCAGCGCGAGTACTATTTGAATGAGCAAATGAAAGCCATTCAAAAAGAACTGGGTGAACTGGACGACGCGCCTGACGAGTTTGAAGCGCTGAGCAAAAAAATTGAAGAAGCCAAAATGCCGGAAGAGGCAGAAGGCAAGGCCCGGGCAGAACTGCAAAAGCTGAAAATGATGTCGCCTATGTCAGCCGAAGCAACGGTAGTCAGAAGTTATATCGACTGGCTAACCAGCGTGCCATGGCATAAGCGGTCAGCAGTGAAAAAGAATCTGGCCAAAGCCGAAGAGATTTTAAACGCCGACCACTACGGGTTAGAAAAAGTGAAAGAGCGGATTATTGAGTATTTAGCCGTGCAACAGCGTGTGCGTAAGCTCAAAGGACCGATTTTGTGCTTGGTTGGGCCTCCGGGTGTAGGTAAAACGTCATTGGGGCAGTCTATTGCCAAAGCCACGGGTCGTAAGTACGTGCGTATGGCACTTGGCGGCGTGCGTGACGAAGCGGAAATTCGTGGCCACCGCCGCACCTACATTGGATCTTTGCCGGGTAAGCTGATCCAAAAAATGGCCAAAGTGGAAGTGAAAAACCCACTGTTTCTGTTAGACGAAATCGACAAGATGTCGTCAGATATGCGTGGTGATCCTGCGTCAGCGTTATTGGAGGTACTGGATCCGGAGCAAAACAGTAGCTTCAGCGACCATTACCTGGAAGTGGATTACGATTTGTCCGATGTGATGTTTGTTGCCACCTCTAATAGCATGAACATCCCGGGACCGCTGCTCGATCGTATGGAAGTCATTCGTTTGTCTGGCTACACCGAAGATGAAAAGCTTAACATTGCGAAGCGCCATTTGCTGAGTAAACAAATGGAGCGTAATGGCCTGAAGAAAAACGAACTGGAAATCGAAGACTCAGCCATTATTGGTATGATCCGTTACTACACTCGTGAAGCTGGTGTGCGTTCACTTGAGCGCGAGATTTCCAAAGTGTGTCGCAAGGCTGTGAAAGACATCCTGTTAAACAAATCTACCAGTAAAGTTGTGGTGAATCAGGACAACCTGAAAGACTACCTGGGCGTGCAGCGCTTTGATTACGGCAAAGCCGATAAGAACAACCAGATTGGACAGGTGACCGGTTTGGCGTGGACTCAGGTAGGTGGTGACTTACTCACCATTGAAACAACCTCTGTGCCTGGTAAAGGCAAAATGACATCAACCGGCTCATTGGGTGATGTTATGCAGGAGTCGATTCATGCAGCGATGACCGTCGTACGCTCTCGCGCTGAGAAGCTGCGAATCAACGGTGACTTCTACGAGAAACGGGATATTCACGTGCACGTTCCTGAAGGTGCTACTCCTAAAGATGGCCCCAGTGCAGGTATAGCCATGTGTACGGCATTGGTGTCGTCGTTAACCGGTAATCCGGTGAAATGTGATGTTGCTATGACCGGTGAAATTACCCTGCGCGGTGAAGTGCTGGCGATTGGTGGTTTAAAAGAAAAACTACTGGCGGCGCACAGAGGCGGGATTAAAACGGTGATTATCCCTAAAGATAATGAACGCGATCTGGAAGAAATTCCGGAAAATGTTAAACGCGACCTGTCTATTCACCCGGTCCAGTGGATTGATGATGTACTGGATTTAGCATTACAGGAACCTGTAGAAAGCTTTGAACCCGTTGCGTTAAACGGCTAAAACTTATCCATGTAAAAACCATGCCGCGCCAGTCTGCACAGGGCTTGCGTGGCTTTTTTGTTTGTATTTGTTTAAAAAGTGTCCAGATGGCGTATTAAAAGTCATTTTTTTTAACTTTAGGGGCTTCAAAGTCAGAAAAGTTGTGTTACCTTAACTGCTGTATTCGCTTGAAGCCTTGTCACTAAAGGGATGGCAGCGATTCAATAATAAGTTAAAAAATTGTAAAGCTTGGCTTGATGTTACTGATTAAGCTTGCTATAACGTCTGTGCATTGAATTAATGTTTTTGCGGACGAGAGCATAATAACAAACGAAGGGGATCTTAAAAGTGAACAAGTCTCAACTCATCGATAAAATTGCTGCTGGTGCAGATATTTCTAAAGCTGCTGCTGGCCGTGCATTAGACGCTTTTACTGACGCGGTAACTGACGCGCTGAAAGATGGCGATCAAGTAGCACTGGTTGGTTTTGGTACTTTCTCTGTAAGAGAGCGCTCTGCACGCAGTGGTCGTAATCCTCAAACTGGTGAGACTATCGAAATTGCTGCAGCTAAAGTGCCTTCTTTCAAAGCTGGTAAAGCACTGAAAGACGCTTGTAACTAATAAGCAGTCAGATTTTTGAAAAGGCGATGGAACTCCATCGCCTTTTTTATTGGTATCGACATAAGGAATGTCGTTCCAGCATTCTATCCGGGTGAATGTTAGGCTATAATCCCGGCTTATTTTGCCGAGACTGCAATCATTGTGGTGTGGACTCGGGTAGCGGTATGTAACGGAGTTAGAATCGAGTCATGCTAGAAAGAATCAGAGAAGGTTCTCAAGGCCCTTGGGCGATGGCTATCATTGTACTGATAGTGTTGAGTTTCGTTTTGGCAGGCGTTAGCAGTTATGTCACATCTTCAGGTGTGACTGCGGCGGCTGAAGTAAACGGTGAAGAAATTAGCCAACAAGATGTTGAGCGTGCCTACCAGTCGCAACGTGCGCGTCTTGAAGCGCAATTTGGCGAAGGTATTGGCGCCTTGTTTAGCGATGAAAATTACCTGCGTGATTTTCGCTTAAACGTGCTGGACCGCTTAATTGCCGATACGCTGGTATTGCAAAAAGCAGATGAGTTGGGCTTACGTGTATCCGACAAGCAAATTCGCGAAGCGATTGTGCAGATGCAAGAGTTCCAGACTGCGGGCACTTTCGACAACGAACGTTATTTAATGCTGTTGCGTCAGAATGGTTTCCAGCCTGCAACGTTCAGCGATTACATGCGTCAGCAGATGACCCGCGAGCAATTGGCTCGTGCAGTAAGTGCAAGTGACTTTGCCTTGCCAGCCGAGATTACACTGGCTAACGCGCTGCAACAGCAAACGCGCAACGCAGAATACCTGATTGTTGATTCCGCGCCATTTGCGTCATCGGTTGAAATCACCGAAGAAGATGTGAATACCTATTACGAATCGAATCTGGCTCAGTTTGACACCCAGGAAAAAGTGGATATTGCCTATGTGGTATTGTCTGTGGACGACCTGAAAGGCGATGTCACTGTAACTGACGGCGAGATTGAGCAGTATTACACTGAAAACAGTGCGTTGTATAAAACCACTGAAGAGCGTCGGGTATCACACATTCTAATTGAATTTGGCGACGACGAAGCGGCTGCGAAAGACAAAGTGGAAGCTCTGGCCGCAGAGCTGGCGAATGGGGCTGATTTTGCTGCATTGGCAATGGCTAATTCTGCAGATACATTCACTGCCGATAATGGTGGTGACCTGGATTTTCTGACTCAGGGTATGATGGACCCAGCGTTCGATGATGCGGCTTTTGCCCTTGCGAATGTAGGCGATGTATCAGACGTAGTTAAAACAGAATTTGGTTATCACCTGATTAAACTTACTGATATCAAGCCAGAAGAAGTTACTCCGCTGGCCGACGTAAGCGACGACATTCGCGCGCAACTGGCAACGGACAAAGCTACCGACCGTTTCTATGCCCTGCAATCTGAAATGGCGAATCTGGCCTTTGAAGTTGCTGATACGCTGGAAGATGTTGCTGGTGTGGCTAATAAGTCGGTGCAAAAAACCGGATTGGTAAATGCGCAGATGGTACCTGCGCCGTTGAATGTGCCTGCGGTAACCAGTCGCGTATTTGATCCCGCGTTTATCGAGGAAGGTTTGAACAGTGATTTGATTGAGCTGAACGATGACACAGTGGCGTTTGTTCGAATCGCTGGGCATGAACCTCAGCGCACTCAATCGCTGGATGAAGTGCGCACTCGTATTCTGGCGCAACTGCGTGCAGACAAAGCTCAGCAAGCGGCAGTAGAATGGGCCACTAATGTGGTTGAACAGCTGAAAGCTGGCGAGACGCCATCGTTGGAGCTGGGTGATGTTACCTTGTCATGGGAAAGCAAAGAAGCGCTTACCCGTAATAGTGGAGAGCTGCCTCGTGCCATGGTTGAAACCTTGTTTACGCTGGGCAACACCGCACCAAACAATATCGACATTGCGGAACTGGGTTCAGGTGATGTAGGCATTGTTAAGGTAACCGCGGTTAATCAGCCAGCAGCGCTCGCGGAAGAAGACAGCGCTGCATTAGCCCAGCAAATTGCTACCGCTAATGCGCAAACCGGCTATCAGGCGTTTATTGACGCACTGCGTAATGCCGCAGACGTGAAGATTAATTTATAATCGCAACACACGTGTTTAACAACAAAGGCCACCTTCGGGTGGCCTTTTGTTTTGGTGCTGTTCCCACTAATTTTAACCACACGCTTTTTTATCGTAGAAACTGCGCCAGAACACATGCGCCCAGCAAACTCATCCATATACAGGTAAGTAGCATGATTGGGCGGGCAAAGACGATGATAAAGGGAGCCCCGGTCAGGCTTGCTCACACCGGCTCCTTTATGTGCGCGGAAACACCGGTTTCCTGTTTAAAGCCCGGCATTGTACCTATAACCCTTGGCGAATCACCATATGCGGCGGTTATTATCTGGCGTTAACTTTGAGTAACGAAATACATCAACGTAAAAAAGGCTGCAATTACCGAAGAGAAAATAAAAATATATTTAAAACCCTGTTTGCCATCAGCCAGGCTGTAGCGGTTAAATTTCAAATAACCAATCCAAACCAGGCTTAATATTAATGGCAGCAGAATAATGATTCTTAACATAATTATGGATTAACCTTTTACCAGTGCTCTTTGTACGAACAATACGTTAATTCAGATTGCTAATGTGCAGTCTATTCTGCGCGATGCGTAACGCATTCTACGGCGTACTTACGCGCGTGTAGTGAAACTTATGTTCGGTTATTTTGTCATTATCTTCAATGGCAACATAGATATTCATGGTGTTGTCATCCATGCGCTCAAGGGTTAAACCATTAAAGTAGGCTGTGCTATCGGTAAGTTTAACCAGCCGAAAGTCGACCGACTCTTCTTTTTCTTCCCAGCCGGTCAGGTCGCCGCTGAAATGCTTCAGCCGAAACACCAGCGACCCTTCTTGCTCTACTATGGTCTCAAGTTCGTAGAATTCCACTGTGTCATCTACAACCAGCTTAAATGCGCCCATCATGGAGTCGCCAAGGGGAGTGGACCACACTTCTTCAACTACGCCACCAAACGCATTACCGCGCCAATGACCAGCCAGCCATGCAACTGCCTCTAATGTGGCAGCCGGAGAAGGGGTTTGATTGTCTACCTGCATCACATTGGGCAGCGGCTCGTGTGCTTCGGCATCGACGTTCAATAAACCGATAAACAACACAACCAGCAGGGCTCTCATTTTATTGTCCTAATGTTGAGCAGGGGGTAATGGTTTCATGCCAAATAACCTGCGTGTAAGTGTAAACGGTCGAATTATAACGTAACAGCTTGCAGCACAAATAGCGGATGAGACTACTAACAGCGTGATTGATTTAACGGAAATCGTAGTTGGCCATTGAACAATATAATAGGCCAGCGCCACAATAACGGTTTGATGCAATATGTAGAAAGGGAAGATGAGTGAATTGGCAGTACGAAGCCAGGCTGGCGAAGATGTGCAATACGCACTGGCATAGCCGGTGAGGGTTAGCATTGCTGACCAGGATACCAATGAACACATAACCCACCAAAGCGCCCAGCGGACTTCCAGAGACGCATAATTGCTAAAATCAATCAGGTAATAGGCATAGAATAAACAAGAACACACAGCCATTGCTGTGGCACTGGTTCGCCTGTGTAGTGCGAGAGATTGCCAAAGGTTGGGACTACTCATAAATAGCAATCCTGACAGGAAAAACAGACCGTAGAAGGCAGAGAGCGCCAGGTTGTCGATACCGTGTCCCTCATTGACTGTTGTTGCTTTGAGCCAGCAACGTATGGCTATAATGAATAATACCAAAGCAAATAAGCCTAATCGAAAGCGGGCTATACGCGCTATCCACATGGTAAAAGCACCTCCCATTGCACTCCTGAGCCAGGCATTCACCGGGATCGCAATGCACATAAACACGATTAGGAATTCGAGAAACCACAAGTGATTCGGCTCGAATGCCAGTAATCGCTGGCGGTAGGCATCCATTAAGCCGTCATACTGTTCAGGGTGTTCGAAGTATTCTTGAGGCGGCACAATCAACATCATGCCAACAAAAAACGGTACCACCAGCCGTAAGAGCTTATTTTTTAGAAACGCCCAGACGGATGCACGCTGCAACAATAAATAGCTTCCCGCACCAGCAATAAAGAACAGCACGGGCAATCGAATTTGCTCAAAATACACCATAATGTCGTCCAGTAATTTACTGGAATCGGTATTAGTAATGTGCCAGTCGTCTCCATTAAACGGCATAAAAACGTGATGAAGGAATACCGCCAGGATCAGTATTACCCGCAACCAATCCAGTTCGTAGTAGCGTTTGCTAGCCCGAATGGGCAGGGTATTGCTGCTCATATTCCAATCCTTGTGTTAACACTGATTCCAGGCTGTACTATACCCACTTTTAATTTACGGTAACGTATTGAATTGTTCGGAAATAATTCAAAAGTTCTGTTTTGCTGTTAAACAAGCGAATAACGCCACTATGCATCCGGATGAGCTACGTCTTATAAAGTGAATCATTATGCCGCTAAAACGGTAACATTGAAGCCAACGTTAGACATGGAATCTATTGGTTTGGCGGCAATGTCGATTTGGCGCTACGGATTTATTTGTAGGATGGCTAAGCAGGGGCAATCAACAAGCAAAACCGGAACCGCAGAACCCGAATAATCAGGCTTCATGACTGCCAGGGCGGTATGTTATCCCGACAGTCACGGTAGAGTGAATATGCCAATGATGCAGCGGCAATACCGGCTGCATCTGCAAGCCAGTCTACTATGTCGAATGTTCGGGTTGTAATAAACAGCTGGCTCAATTCTTCGCCGGTTACAAACAGTGTGACAATCGCGCTGGCAATAAATATCTCGCGTCCGGCCAGGAGAATAGTTCGCCCGCCTGATGCGGCTATCAGTAAAAATGACAAGGTGCCAAACAGCCCGAAGTGGCCAAGCTTATCTCCGAATGGAATACGCTGAACAAGTTCAAAAAACACGCTGTGTGCACCAGTGTTGGCTAAATAAATAACCCACACAATAAACCCTGTACCCAACACACTTAACAACGCAAAAAATTTACTCATAACTCACCTGTATAGCTGTTTATGCATGTCATACCAATTTGCATAGTAGGCAGTAAATCGGGTGCGTTTATGGCGCAATTCAGGCAATTCGGAGTGATTGTAGGGTCATGCGCGTAATATTATGAGTATGCGTGACATCACCTGTGTTCAGGGCGAATGTGCTTTATGCCAGATGCGAAATCCCTGAGCTCATCAATAGAATATTCGGTATGCACTCGCATTGTTGACGCGGGTTTGTGCGCAAGGCTTACGCCAGTCCTTCTGGCTATTGTCGGGCGAATGGGTCGTGGCATAAACCCGCCACCACAATTGGGACACACATTGGCTAAAATGTCAGTAACACAGCGAGTGCAAAATGTGCATTCAAAGCTACAAATCATTGCCTCTGTTGAATTTGGCGGTAGATCGATATCACAACACTCACAATTAGGACGTATTTCCAACATGGTTACTCCTTACCCAGGGTGATTAGCACGCAGTCGCGTCGAATGAATTCACATCATTATTTCGCGGTAATCAAGTGGGGTAAATCGTTGAAGCAGACAAATATCGATAACATTCGGACAGACATCCTGCCTCAGAGTCTGACTGGTTTGTGGGGGAGGGTGGTGGCGAAACGCATTCGCGCGTATCGCCAGTTAAACAAGCGTTACTGCATTGCAATAAGCTGAGGTGAGTATGTTTTCAATAAACTTGCAATATGGCTTGCATCATTGAGTGACGTTACTGTTAACGGTTCATCAGGGATGTTCAGAGCCGTCTTATTACCAATAACGGCTTTGAGTTTTTGTTCGTCAACTTTGCCGTTTGTGGTAACAGACTCAAGTTCGTCCTCGGTGAGTTGCTGCGTATAACCGTCAGGCAGGTAAATCGTTCCATTTGAAAAATCTACCGCAAACGCAATGACACCAGGTACAAAAAAGAAAAGTAAACCAACCGCATCGAGCAGTACAATACCCGCATCCAATCGGCCGCTCGACTGGCCCTTGCGCTCCGGGTGCAAAATTGTCCCGCAGGCGGTTAAATTAAGGATTAATCCTGTTGAAATCATCATCGCCATTAACTTTTTCATGTTGCATTCCTCGTTTACTTAATCACGCTGTCTATTATCTTTAGCAAATATCTTTAGCAAACGCAGTGCCAGTTGGTTTGTTGTGTAGGAATAAGTAATAAAAATCAATGCGTAGAACAAATGTAACGAGATGTCGTTAGATACGAATACACCGGGATACAGGCAGTAATCGGAGTATTTTTCACAGGATGTGTAATATTTGCGATACGCGTCAGGGCAGTACATGACTGCCCAATTGGGGATGACTAAGCGCTTTCAGCTAATTGGTGAGATTGCAGGTAGCGTTTGCGTTTTTTCGGCAGTAGCTTATCGGTATCAACTACCACTAACCCATCAATACAATCACAGAAGTCAGGATCAATGTTGAAATCGAGGAAGGCTACGCCATCGTGCTCGCATACTTCGGTGTATTGCTTGTAAAGAGTAGGTACGTTTACGCCCATGTTGGCTAGTAAGTGCTTGAGTTGAGTGAACTCTTTTTTGTAATCATTACCCGAAAATTCTTTAAGGCTATCGCCAGGCGGTGCAAATGGGATCCTGGCGGTTGCTTCCCCAAATTTTGCCGGGAAATAGGTTTGATAAAACTGCACTATTAAATGCTTGGCTGGCAGCGGATAGCTGTTGCTCAAACTCACCGGGCCGAACAAATACCGGTAGTGAGGGTAGCGGCTTAAAAACGCCCCAATACCAAACCACAGATAATCCAGGCTGCGTTTGCCCCAATAGCGCGGTTGCACAAAGCTGCGGCCAAGTTCCAGTCCCGATTCGAACAGGGCTGGGTTTTCGCTGGCGTAGTTGAATAATGTAGCAGAATACAGGCCGGTCTCGTGCCCTGGCTGCGATAATCGCTGAGCATCACCAAAGCGGTAAGCACCCACAATTTCAAGGTCCTGATCGTCCCACAATATCAGATGGTAGTAATGGTTATCGTATCGGTCGATATCGCGCCGTTGCAACGTACCTTCACCCACGGCCCGAAATGCAATTTCACGCAGGCGACCAATTTCGCGCATGATCACCGAACTACCTTTATGCAGGTACAAATAAATGTGTTTGCCGTCTGACGTCTCGCCCAGGTGCTCACACTGGCGAATCGCACGGGACAGCTCCTTTCTGTCTTCAGGCATGGCAATCGCTGCCTGCGTTGTGAATACCCCTTTTCTGTTAGTACCCACACTGTACAAATGGCGCTTAAACAATTTTACCTGGTCGGGCATTGGGATCGACATAGACTGGAAGCTGCTGTAGGGAATTAATTCGCCAATACGCATGGGCAGGGATTTACGACGCTGGTTAAACATTTCTTTTACCAACAACGCGGTTGCCAGTGGCTTATAAATCATGGATACACCGTAAAACAGCGGTGAATTCTTGGCATCTATGAAAATAGGCAGTATCGGCGCTTTGGCGTGGCGGGCTATGCGAAGGAAGCCACTGTGCCAGCGAGTATCCCGCACGCCCTGAGGACGTAAGCGTGACACCTCTCCGGCCGGAAAAATCAGCACTGCACCGTCATTCGCCAGGTGCTCGTGAATCGCGGAGAGATGCTGCTTTGGTGTGCCGCCTTGCATATTATTCACTGGTAACAACATGTTCCTGAGTGGCTCAATTGCCATCAGCATTTGGTTGGCAACCACCTTGAGGTCGTGACGAATTTCCGAAATTAGCTTAATTAAAGCCAGGCCGTCTATCGAACCAATCGGGTGATTGGCAATAATAACCACGCGACCTTCGCTGGGGATACGCTCCCGCTCGTTATCTCTGATGGAGGTACTTACATTGAAGTATTCCAGCACCTGTTCTACAAAATCGATGTCGTGATAGTGCGGATAGGTGCGTCCGAATTCTGAAATCTCTCTTTCGTGCAGCAGGTGACGTAGAACAAAACACAGGGGTTTGTTCAGGATGCGGTTGTTGGCAACCTGCGGATAATACTCATTGATTAGACCGTCTACAGTAAACATATTCAGTACACCTTTGCTATTTTCGCCACACGATATCAACCTAATGTGACGAAAAAAGCACAGTTGTATGTCACTTATTTTACAGCTTAAGCTGCCTGATTACCGTTCACAAAATCAGCAAGTACCGATACCGTCGCCTTTTGCTTGAGGTATTCGTTAAAGTGGATCAACGACAATTCTCCACTCATGTCTTCCACCAGTGCTGAACAGTTTTCAATCCAATCGCCATCGTTAATGTAATGAATGCCATTTACCATTAGCGATTCCGGGTGATGAATATGGCCGCAAATTATGCCATCCAGACCTTTTGCCTTAGCGTAATCACATCCTGCGGTGCGATAGCGTTCAATGGCTTTATTGGCCCCTTTAATGTGTTGCTTAATATAGCCAGCCAGTGACCAGTAATGCCTGTTGCGCCAGGCACGGAATCGGTTGTACCAACGGTTTAAAAACAGCAGTAAATCGTAGCCCTTATCGCCAATCCAGGCATGAAATTTACCCAGTGTCACATCGGTATCAAATTGGTCGCCATGCAACACCAGATATTGCTTGCCTTCAGCCGTTACGTGTACAATTTCCCGCTCTATTTGAATATCGCCAAATGTCATACCGGCGTATTTCTGTATAGGTGCATCGTGATTGCCTGGCAGATATATTACGCGAGTGCCATTGTTGCTCATGTACATGATTTTATGCATCACGCGGTTATGGGCTTCCGGCCAGCGAAACTGCTTTTCCATCTGCCACATGTCTACAATATCGCCCACCAAATACAGTGTATCAACAGAGATATTGTGAAGAAATTCAAGTAAGTATTCTGCTTTACAGTCTTTGTTGCCCAAATGAATATCAGACAGCCATACTGCTTTGTAATGGAGCTTTGGCATCACGTCACCCTGCTGGTTTAATGTGGTTTCGCTGGGTTTACTTTAGTGGAACCAATTTACAGTTAAGTGACGTCTGTTTGACGTTTCGGTGACGAGTTATTGAACGTTACGTGACACCGAATGGAAGGGCAGAATGGGTGGTAAACAGGCATAAAAAAAGCGCCTGAAGGCGCTTTTTACACTGTTCGTTAATCGTGGATTAACCCAACGCTTTAACTTGCGCAGCCAAACGGCTCTTGTAACGAGCAGCTTTGTTTTTGTGAATCAAACCTTTAGTAGCCATTCTGTCAAGAATTGGTGTGGCAGCAACCAGTGCAGCCTGCGCAGCTTCTTTATCGCCATTGGCGATAGCCGCTACTACTTTTTTAATACTTGTACGAGTCATGGAGCGACGGCTGGCGTTATGCTGGCGACGCTTTTCGGCTTGAATTGCACGTTTCTTAGCAGACTTAGTGTTAGCCAAGGTGTAACTCCCAGAAAAAATTCATGTCAAAAACGAGGGTGCGGATTGTGCCTAGCTATCGGCTATTTGTCAAACAATTTCTTAAATAAGCCTTGCATTAATCTGGCGGGCGTTACAATACCTGTACCGCGGCTAAAATAAAAGCCTTTAAACACGTGTACATAGCATTATGGCCCAGGAAAATGGCTGTTGTTCTGCGGAACGGGATTTTTTGTGAAATTAGCTGTGTTTCGGAACCTGCGGAATTGATACAGGTCACAACGTAAGAGTCTGTGTATGCGTACACTGTGGAACAGAAAAATACGTAGCCAGCAAGCGTTGAAATCTGGCTAACGAAAAAAATGAAAGGATTAAATATGCTTACTGTTGCCGATATCATGACCTGCCCGGTGCTTCAATTACACGAGGGTAATACCCTCCACGATGCCCATTACATTACGCGTCATCGGGGCATTCGACATCTGCCAGTGGTGAACAAGGACACCAAGGCAATTGTGGGAGTGGTTACGCAGAAAAGTCTGGTTGCAAAAGTCATGAGTTTACTGGTGTTATACGGTAATGACGCGCTGGAACAGCACGAAAAAGATACCAACATTATGGAAGTTGCTGTGTTGGATTTTGACACCGTGAAGGCAAGCGATTTCATTCGCGATGTCGCGCCGTTCTTTTTGCGTAATAAACATGGCTGTCTGCCGGTGGTTGATGATCACAAGCAGGTTATTGGTATCGTTACTTCTACCGATTTCGTAAATTTATCGATGATGTTGATCGACAAAATGGATAAGCTCGGATAATCCCATTCAATCTGGTTGATAAATGGCACTGCTTGCACAATGAGCATTAGCTTAACCTGCTGACTTTACGCTAGAATGGCGATACTTGTTGGTATTGGTTGGGCGCTTCGCCCTGAATGGAACTGCTGTGTCGAGGAAGTTAATTAAGTCAGGCCTGATTGTTAGCACGATGACCTTGCTGTCTCGTGTGCTGGGCCTGATCCGTGATGTGGTTATTGCAAAATTGATGGGCGCCGACGCGTCCGCCGATGTGTTTTTCTTTGCCAATAAAATCCCCAACTTTTTGCGACGACTATTCGCCGAAGGCGCATTTGCCCAGGCCTTTATTCCGGTACTGACTGAAGTACACGCCGAAAAAGACGATGCCAAATTAAAAGCGTTCGTAGCCTATGTTTCAGGAACGCTGGGCGCTATCGTTTTTGTAACAGCCCTTATTGGGGTGGTGTTATCGCCAGTGATGACCGCGCTGTTCGGTACAGGCTGGTTCATTGATTATCTCAACGATGAACCGGGTGGCGAGAAATTTGAACTGGCAAACACCATGTTAAAAATTACCTTTCCGTACATTGCGTTTATTTCGTTAACCGGTTTGTCGGGCGCCATTCTCAATACTCTCAATAAGTTCGCGGTAGCCTCGTTTACACCAGTATTACTGAACGTGTGTATTATCGGCTGCGCCTGGTTACTGGCTCCGCAAATGGAGCAACCCGCCTTTGCTCTGGCCTGGGGCGTATTCCTGGGCGGTATTGTGCAACTGGGGTTTCAGTTACCCTTTTTGTATCGTGCAGGCCTGTTGGTTAAACCTAAATGGGGATGGCATGATCCCGGTGTAATCAAAGTGCGCACCCTGATGATCCCTGCGCTGTTTGGTGTGTCGGTGGGGCAAATTAACCTGTTACTCGACACCTTCATTGCCAGCTTTTTGGTAACCGGTTCGATTAGCTGGTTATATTATTCAGACCGCCTGCTGGAATTCCCTCTTGGCCTGTTTGGCATTGCCATCGCCACGGTAATTCTGCCTACCTTGTCGCGCAATCACGTTGGCAAAGACGAAAGTGGCTTTTCCGGTAACATGGACTGGGCAGTGCGCATGATTTGTTTGCTGGGCATTCCTGCCGCCACCGGATTAGGGGTGTTAGCCGAGCCCATTCTGGCGGTGATTTTCCAGCGCGGAGCCTTCACTGCCGAAACAACCCGCATGGCGTCGTACAGTCTTACCGCCTATTCCTTTGGATTACTGAGCTTTATGTTAGTAAAGGTATTGGCGCCAGGTTATTACTCACGTCAGGACACCAAAACACCGGTAAAATACGGCATTTGGTGTATGGCAGCCAATATGGTGTTAAACCTGATTTTTGCTATTCCTTACGGTTACATTGGTCTTGCGATTGCTACCAGCTTGTCGGCAACGCTGAATGCGGGGTTGTTATATATGGGCCTGCATCGTCAAAACGTATACCGATTCAGTCGGTTAACCCGGGGATTTGTGCTGCGGGTGATGGTAGCTACCTTTGCGATGACGGGGGCTATAGTGTGGATGCAATACGGCGTGGCCTTTACTTCGCTGGTTTTCGAAGAGCAGGTTATCTCGCTGATCCTGACAATCTGTCTCGCCGTTGCGGTGTTTGGCGGCAGCCTGTTTGCGATGGGGATTCGCTTCCGTCATTTTAAATCCCGCAATTTTAACCCCGCTTAGCGATTGGTATTGCGGGCTGGGTAGTTTATAATCGCCGGCTTTGTAGCTTAGTCATCAATAAGGTTGTAGTGCATTGTGGAGCTAATTCGGGGCCTGAATAATCTGAAAGCCAGTCATTTTGGTTGTGCATTAACCATTGGCAAGTTTGACGGCGTTCACCTTGGTCATCAGGCGGTACTGAAAAACGTTATCCAGCAAGCGCGACGCCTCGGTTTGCCAGCTACCGTAATGGTGTTTGAACCGCACCCTGAGGAAGTATTTACACCCGCTATCGCACCAGCCCGAATCAGCCCACTGGCTGAGAAATATCAGTTGCTGAAAGCGCAAGGGGTTGATCGCTTGTTGTGTGTTCGGTTTAATGCGCAATTCGCCGCACAATCGCCCCAATTGTTCATTGAAAAATGGCTTGTTGGCAAGTTAGGCGTAAAGTTTCTGGTAGTTGGCGATGACTTTCGCTTTGGCAAAGCGCGTCAGGGCGACTTTGACATGCTGGCAGCGGCGGGCACTGAGTACGGTTTTGATGTGGTCAGCACGCAAAGCTTTCGCATGAAAGATTGCCGGATAAGTTCTACCGCCGTGCGTGAAGCGCTGGCCGACAGCAATTTTGAGTTGGCCGAGGATATGTTGGGGCGGCCGTTTTTTATCAGCGGGCGGGTTGTGCATGGCGAGAAAAAAGGCAGAACCATAGGCTTTCCAACCGCCAATGTATTGTTAAACCGTTGCCAAACCCCCATAACAGGCGTGTTTGCAGTTAAACTTACCGTTGCAGGACTAGCGTACAATGGCGTGGCAAACATCGGCTCACGTCCAACGGTGAACGGACAGCGCAAGCAACTGGAAGTGCATATATTTAATTTTAGCGGCCATTTGTATGGTCAGCGTATAACGGTAGTGCCGGTCGAAAAAATTCGTGACGAGCAACGGTTCGATGGATTGGCGGCGCTACAACAACAGATTGCCCGTGATGTTGCCCAGGCACAGCGGATTTTAAAAATGAATACCGACCTGTAAAGGTCTGAAACGGGAACCTCCCGATAACGCGGACGGAAATAACAAACGCTATGAGTGATTACAAAGCCACACTGAATTTGCCGGAAACCGAGTTTCCGATGCGTGGAAACCTGGCCCAACGTGAACCCGAAATGCTGAAAAGCTGGGAACAGCAAGGTTTGTATAAGCAAATTCGTGAAGCCAAAGCCGGTAAAACGCCTTTTGTGCTGCACGACGGCCCCCCGTATGCCAATGGTAATATTCACATTGGTCACGCGGTAAACAAGATCCTCAAAGATATTATTGTAAAGTCTAAAACCCTGTCTGATTTTGATGCGCCTTATGTGCCTGGTTGGGACTGTCACGGTCTGCCCATCGAATTGATGGTAGAGAAGAAAGTGGGCAAGCCCGACGTTAAGGTAACGGCGGCTGAGTTCCGTCAGAAGTGCCGCGACTACGCACAACAGCAAATCGACGGTCAAATGGCAGACTTCAAACGTCTGGGCGTTCTGGGTGAATGGGACAACCCTTACAAAACCATGGATTTTGCCTCAGAAGCCAATATTGTTCGTGCATTGGGCAAAATCATTGAAGCTGGCCATCTGGAAAAAGGGTTTAAACCTGTTCACTGGTGTACAGACTGCGGCTCAGCACTTGCCGAAGCGGAAGTGGAGTACAAAGACAAAACCTCGCCTGCCATTGACGTGAAATTCCCGTTGGCAGACGTAGCAGTATTTGCTGAGGCATTTGGCGTTAGCGCAGATGAACTGCAAGCGCATAACGCGGGTGTGGTAATTTGGACCACGACCCCATGGACACTGCCTGCTAACCTTGCGGTGAGCTTACATCCGGAATTAGAGTACGCATTGATCGCCCTTGAAGGCGTATCAGATTGGCTGATTGTAGCCAGTGACTTGGCTGAGAGCTGTGCCAAGCGTTACGGTAGCGAGTCGTTCAAGGTGGTAGCAACCTGTGTAGGCAGCGCATTAGACAAAGCGCGTTTACAGCATCCATTCCTGGATAAAACCTCTCTTATCGTACTGGGTGAGCACGTTACTACCGACTCAGGTACAGGCTGTGTTCATACTGCGCCTGCACACGGTGTTGACGACTTTAACGTGTGTAAACAATACGACATTGAAGTGTACAACCCGGTTGGCAATAACGGTGTTTATCTGGAAAACACGCCACTGTTTGCTGGTCAGCATGTGTTTAAAGCGAATCAGTCGGTTATCGACACGCTGGTTGAGCATGGCAATCTGGTACTGAACGTGGCGTACGAGCACAGCTATCCGCACTGCTGGCGTCACAAAACACCCATTATTTTCCGTGCCACGCCACAGTGGTTTGTTAGCATGGATAAACTTGGCTTGCGCGAGCAGTCTTTAGAGCAAATTCGCAATACTCAGTGGATCCCGGAATGGGGCGAAAACCGCATCAGTAAAATGGTGGAAGGGCGTCCAGACTGGTGTATTTCCCGTCAGCGTACCTGGGGTGTACCCATTCCTCTGTACGTACACAAGGTATCTGGTGAGCTTCACCCCGACACATCTGCGTTAATTGAGCAGGTTGCCGCAAGCATCGAACAATCAGGCATTCAGGCCTGGTGGGATATCGATGATGCAGCGCTGTTAGGCGCAGATGCTGATCAATACGAAAAAGTAACTGATACCCTGGACGTTTGGTTTGACTCAGGTGTGACGCATTTCTTCGTGGTGGATTGCCGTGATGACATTCCTGCGTCAGCGGATTTGTACCTGGAGGGTTCCGACCAACACCGCGGCTGGTTTATGTCGTCACTAATGACTTCTACCGCCATGCACGGCCGTGCGCCGTACAAGCAAGTATTAACTCACGGCTTTACTGTAGATGCTCAGGGCAAGAAGATGTCCAAGTCGCTGGGTAACGTTGTTGCGCCTCAGGAAGTCACTAACAAGCTGGGTGCAGATATCCTGCGTTTGTGGGTAGCATCAACCGATTATCGCGGTGAAATCGCAGTATCGGACGAAATTCTGAAACGCGCCGCCGACAACTATCGTCGTTTGCGCAATACCGCCCGATTCCTGCTGGCAAACCTGAATGGCTTTAATCCGACTACTGATCTGGTGGCAGAGCAGGATATGGTTGCGCTGGACCGCTGGATGGTGACTCGCGCTAAACAACTGCAGGAAGAATTGATTGCCGCCTATGAACGTTATGATCTGCTGGTAGTATCGCAAAAGCTATCGCACTTCTGTTCACTGGATTTAGGCAGCTTCTATCTGGATATCATTAAAGACAGACAGTACACCGCTAAACAAGACAGCGTAGCCCGCCGTTCATGTCAAACCGCTTTGTACCATATCGCGGAAGCGCTGGTTCGCTGGATGGCGCCAATTACCAGTTTTACTGCTCAGGAAATCTGGCAGGAAATGCCGGGTGAGCGCGGTAAATTTGTGTTTACTGAAACCTGGTACAACGGCTTTAACAGCTTTACGCAAGATGGCGCGCTGGACGATGATTTCTGGCAACAGATCATGCTGGTAAAAGATGCGGTTAACCAGGCGCTTGAACAGGCCCGTAAAGCCCAGGTATTGGGTGGTTCGCTGGAAGCCGAGATTACCCTGTACGCCGATGAAGGATTAAAAACGCAACTTAACCTGTTAGGTGATGAACTGCGCTTTGTGTTAATCACATCGGGTGCATCGGTAAAAGCCCTTGCAGACAAATCTGACGATGCTGTGAAAACAGACGTCTCCGGGCTGTATGTTAGTGTTGCGAAAACCGCTGGTGAAAAATGCGTGCGCTGCTGGCATCACCGTGAAGACGTGGGTACCCACGCAGCACACGAAGAACTGTGTGGACGCTGCGTAACCAACGTAGATGGCGACGGAGAAGTACGTCACTATGCTTAATGTGGTAAGCCAGACCGGGCTGCGTTTTTTATGGATCAGTGTTGTAACGATTGCGCTGGATTTGTGGAGTAAGTATGAAGTAATGGCCACCATGGATTTGTATGAATCCATTCAGTTAGCGCCGTTTTTCAACTTTACCTATGTACACAATTACGGCGCAGCGTTCAGCTTTTTACATGGCGCTGGTGGCTGGCAACGCTGGTTTTTCACGGCAATTGCTATCGCTGTGAGCGTTGTGATCCTGTGGTGGCTTAAGCAAACACCTAAGCAACAGAAGTTGCTGCCGGTGGCCTTTAGTTTCATTCTGGGGGGCGCCATTGGTAATGTTTACGACCGTATCGCACACGGTTATGTCATCGATTTTCTGGATTTTTACGTAAATGATTGGCACTGGCCGGCGTTTAATTTAGCCGACAGCGCCATCTTCGTTGGTGCCGCGCTACTCATTTGGGACATGTTAACCAATAAGTCCGACAGCGCCAGCGATACGACAACCCAATCTGCAAGTGAGAAATAAACCGTGAGCGAACAAGCCTTACCGGTCATTGGCCAAAACAGTCAGGTTATTATGCATTTTGACCTGAAATTATCCGACGGTTCCGCCGCTGATAGCACGCGGGTAAATAAAAAACCTGCAAAGCTGGTTATGGGCGATGGCAGTTTAACGCCTAATTTTGAAGCCTGTTTACTGGGATTAAAAACCGGCGATAAGAAGTCTTTCGAGTTAGGCCCGGACGATGCGTTTGGACAATCCAATCCCGACAATATTCACCATATGGATCGCAGCCGGTTCAGCAGTGATATGAATATTGAACCGGGTACCATCATTGCTTTTGCACAACCTGACGGCAGTGAAGTGCCAGGGATCGTGCGCAGCGTGGCGGGGGATTCGGTTACCGTGGATTTTAACCATCCGCTGGCTGGACAAACTGTGGTATTTGATGTTGAAATCATCGACGTGATCAACGCATAGGCCAGGGAGCACTGTGGTATGCAAATTCATTTAGCCAATCCGCGTGGTTTTTGTGCCGGTGTTGACCGGGCCATTACCATTGTTGAACGCGCACTGGAAATCTTTCAGCCGCCAATTTACGTGCGTCACGAGGTGGTACACAACCGCTTTGTAGTAGATGGATTGAAAGAGCGCGGTGCGATTTTCGTTGATGAACTTACTGAAGTGCCCGACGACAATATTGTGATTTTTTCTGCGCACGGCGTATCTCAGGCAGTGCGCCAGGAAGCAGAGCGCCGTGGCTTAAAGGTATTCGATGCTACCTGTCCGCTGGTAACCAAAGTGCATCTGGAAGTTACCCGTGCCAGTAAGCGTGGCACTGAATGCGTGCTAATTGGCCATGCTGGTCATCCTGAGGTAGAAGGTACTATGGGGCAGTACGATAACCCCAAAGGCGGGATATATCTGGTTGAATCGGTAGCCGATGTAGATACGCTGGAAGTGAAAAATCCCAATGCGCTTTACTATTGCAGCCAAACTACCTTGTCGGTTGATGACACCGCCGACGTGATAGATGCACTGCGTGCACGTTTTCCGAAAATTGAAGGCCCGCGCAAAGACGATATTTGCTATGCCACACAGAATCGCCAGGATGCGGTGCGTGAACTGGCACAGGATTGTCAGGTGTTGCTGGTTGTAGGGGCGCAAAACAGCTCAAATTCCAACCGACTGCGCGAACTGGCCGAGAAAATTGGTGCAAAAGCCTATCTCATTGCAGATGAAGCCTGTATCCAAAAAGAGTGGCTGGACGGTGTTGAACACATTGGTGTTACCGCCGGGGCGTCTGCGCCTGAAGTACTGGTTAAACGCGTCATTCAGCGTTTATTAGACTGGGGTGCGGTTAAATCGTCAGAACGCCCGGGCCGCGAAGAAAATATTGAATTCGCGGTACCTAAAGAACTGCGTATTAAGCAGGTTAGCTAGTTAGCTAACCTACTATCCTCATACCCCTGCCGAAACGTATTCATAGCCTCACCAGCACGCTGCTGGCTGCCTGAACATCGATTGGTCAATGGTGAGGCTGGCGCAGCCTTTGTCTTGCTTTTGCGTGCCTGTAGCCTTTGCTGTGAGCAAAAACGTTTGTGACGTAACATTGGCAATAGAAAACTGATAATAATCTGAATTGGGCAGGCCTAGTGCTTGCCCGCTCGCAAAACTCGGGTTTTGCAGTCGGTACGCTTGCTGATCGATATGTAAACTCAACAATTGCATTTTTACGGCGTCTCGACGCACCTTTCGCAGTTGCTCCTGATACACTGGCATTGCCACCGCACTCAAAATGCCCACAATTGCCAATCCAATCATTAATTCCAGTAAGGTAAATCCCATCATTTTGCTGTGAGTCATGGTGCTGTTTCGCCTATCCCTGATTACCGGATAGTCAGGCTACTAAAACACGCAGGGCAGACCAACGCCCTTTGGTACAGGATGGTAAAAACCGTTAATAAGGCCAGTATTACGATTGGGGCGTAATGGAGTTTCATGCTCCTTTCGTCATCCCTGAATAACGAAGCGATGTCAGGTGTTTCTCTGCGTCATCCCTGAATCACGAAGTGATATCAGGGATCTCCCATAAAAGCCTTGTGAGCCGTAAACACCCCCTTTTTAGCTCAACCTCAATAATTCATTGGCAACCAGTCATCAATCAGATTAAGGTATTGTTATCAATAAATTATGTAGCGAGTTCAAGGATGAGTAAGACCGTGTGTTACTGTGAATTCTCTAAAAGAAGACGTTAGGTTCTGAGGGGGATCTGTTTGTGCAACCAGATTATTCGAAATATTCAAATTTAGAACTGCAGGAGGCGATTGATTCTATCGATAAAATAAAGTACCCCGAACGCTACAGAAAATTGGAATTAGAAATAAAGTCACGTAGTAACGAATTTGAGAAAGACCTGCGCAAAGCGAAACAAGATAATAAAGACTTGTGGGTTGCGATTGGGTGTCTTTTTTCGTGATGACGTTAATTACGTTTATTGGCATTGACGCAATTATTACTGGTGAATTTACTCTCAAAAACTACGTATTTACCAGAGAAGAATACCTTGTTCTTTTCATAGCACACGTAGTTTTTTGTTTTGCCAACGTTCTTTTGTTAGCGGTAGGCTTATTTAAAATGTCCCGTAGTCGCACTTAACAAAAAATCATTTCGGGGAGTTGGCTAAGACACAAATAACCAGGCTGCTTCGCTATTATGCCCGACGAGATTGTGCCCCCTATTTTAGAAAGTAAGCATACAAGTATGGAAGATCGATTAGCGAAATACATTGTGAACGTGGCGGGAGCGTCGTATCTATTAATTGGGGCACTATTTTTTAGCATTCTATTTGTCGGGGAAGATAATCCCTTTGAGGACTCACTTTTTGTACAGTCACTCATTTTTCTGATTGTATACGCAATCTCCCTCGTGCTAATTCACGTGAGCAAAGGTAAACCAGTACGTTCCAAAGCAATAATGTGGGGTATTAGCATTGTGCTCCATTTGGGTCTAATGGGTTATATCATTTATCAGTTTGGAGACATTGCAGCTCTGGTATTTATGGTAGCAGAGTGCGTAATATTGGTTTTGCAGCTTATCGGCATTTCCAGTATTGGCTTTCAAATTTATAAAGGTGCCAGGCAAAATACATAACAAGTCAAAGCAGCGAAGCATCAGTTGCCTGATGCTTCGTTATCGTTAAACCAGAAAATACTGTTCAGCAAATTGGTTGTGGATGTCTGCTAAATCAATTTGCAGTTCATCAATGTATTTGTGCAAGGCAGCACCTTGTAAATCGGAGGATTGCACTTTGTTCAGCTCTGTAATGCTGTGGTCGATACGCTCCAGCATAGTTGGGCTGTTTGGAATGGTGATCAGCAAACTGCGCATTTGATTCAGGCAGAATAACACCGAACGCGGGAAGTACGGGTTATGCAGCATAAATTCCAGTACGTCCTGTGGAGTCACTTTCACGCCCATTTGCTGGCGATACATTTGGTAAGCACTTAACGAACGCAGTACGCTCATCCATTGTAAGTTCTCGTAAGGACTGTCATTGGTTAATGAGCCCAGTACGGCGGAACGCACATCAATAATCCGCGATGTCATGTCTGCGCGTTCAAGCAAGGAGCCTGAGCGAATAAATACGTAGCCCGCATCGTGGTTAAGGGTGGATTCCAGCGCACCAAAGAATAACTGAATCCCTTCAATTACATGCGTTAAGCTGGCAAAGCGGTCGCGTTTACTCAGAAAATCA
Organism: Aestuariibacter sp. GS-14; assembly: GCF_006494365.1. Classification (GTDB taxonomy): domain Bacteria; phylum Pseudomonadota; class Gammaproteobacteria; order Enterobacterales; family Alteromonadaceae; genus Alteromonas; species Alteromonas mangrovi. The sequence continues at coordinate 35,306 of NZ_VHIP01000011.1, read as the reverse complement.
TTGGGTTTTTCTTTGGCCGTTTGGTACAGATTGTTGATGGTTTCCCATACTGGTCTGGGTACCACTTCGCGTACGGTACGGGTGTTGTCGCGGGCCAGTTTTAACGCATTAACTATAGAAGACGGGTTACGGCTATCCACGGTCAGGTATTTCAGTACGTTTTTCTCGGAATAATCAGAGTAGTACTGCGTGAACGATTCACGATGCCCAATAATATCGATTAAGGGGGCCCAACCAGGCGACACGCCGCGTGGCAAATCCATCATCAGTAAATTGTTAACGTTGATCAGACGCGCCAGGTTTTCAGCCCGCTCTACGTAGCGGGCAGTCCAATAAAGTGTTTCAGCTACACGTGACAGCATCTCAGGCTTCCTCCTCTACGATCCAGGTATCTTTACTTCCACCACCTTGTGAGGAATTTACCACCAATGAGCCTTTCACCATGGCAACCCGGGTTAATCCGCCTGTTGTAACATAGGTAGACGTGCCTGAAGATAAAATAAAGGGGCGTAAATCAACGTGACGTCCTTCTATTTTGTCGTCAATCAGGGTTGGTACAGTCGACAGGCTTAATGTGGGTTGCGCAATCCAGTTACGGGGATCGGCTTTCACCTGTGCAATGGTTTCCTGTTGTTGTTTTTTGGTGGACTTAGGGCCGATCAGCAACCCATAGCCACCCGATTCGTTGGCCGGTTTAACCACCAGTTTATCGATGTTTTTGATGACATAATCCAGTTGCGAAGGCTCATAGCAGCGATAAGTTTCCACATTGGGTAACTTCATCTCTTCGCCCAGATAGTATTTGATCATCTCAGGTACATAGGTGTACACCACTTTGTCATCGGCTACACCGGCACCAGGGGCGTTAACCAGCGCCACATTACCGGCGCGCCAGGCGCGCATAATACCGGGAACACCTAATTGTGAGTCTTTATGGAATACTTCGGGATCCATAAACATGTCGTCGATACGACGATAAATCACGTCTACCCGTGTTAAACCATTAATGGTTTTCATGTACACACAATCGTCATCATTCACCACCAGATCACGACCTTCTACCAGTTCGCAGCCCATTTCCTGAGCCAGATAGCAGTGTTCAAAATACGCTGAGTTGAATATGCCTGGGGTCAGTACCACCACTTCGGGTTTGTCCTGAGGTCTGGGCGACATTGCGGCCAGCATATCGAATAACTGTGATGGGTAATCATTCACCGGCAGAATATCAATATTCTCAAATACTTCCGGGAAAACGCGTTTAATTACTGAGCGGTTTTCCAGCATGTAACTCACACCAGAGGGTACGCGAAGGTTATCTTCCAGCACGTATATAGTGCCATCATCATTGCGCACTAAATCTGAACCGCAAATATGCGCCCAGATATTATTTTTAGGTGTTATGCCAACGCATTGCTTGCGAAAGTTAACCGACTTTTCCAGTAATTCACGTGGGAAAATACCATCCTTAATGATTTTCTGGTCGTGGTATAAGTCGTGAATGAAATGGTTTAACGCCTCAGTACGTTGAATCAGGCCATCCTCTACCTGTAGCCATTCTTTTTTCGGAATGATGCGTGGAATGATGTCGAATGGCCAGGCGCGGTCGATCGAGCTGCCCTCGCCATACACGGTAAAGGTGATTCCCATTTGTTTAATGGCTAATTCAGCAGCCGAACGGGCTGATGATATTTCGTCAAAACTCAGTCCGTTGAGATAATCCAGGAGCTGCTTACCGTGTGGTCTCGGCGTACCATTTTCATCCACGAGTTCATCATAGAATCCCTTAGTGTCATATTGCATCCTATTCAAGACCATTGGTTACTCCTGTTGGTATTTTTATTAATTTTCGATTCGATTCATGTCTACCGCTACAGACAGACTATGTGATCCACCACCAAACATAATGCCTTTCAGAGGGGTAATGTCGGCGAAATCCCTGCCTGTGGCTAAGGTGACATGTTGATCGGTCGGGATCAGGTTGTTAGTTGGATCGTAATCGAGCCAACCCAAGCCCGGAATATACACCGCAAACCAGGCGTGTGTTGCATCTGCACCGGTTAGCTTTTCCTGACCTTCGGGCGGAATGGTTTCTATATAGCCACTTACATATCTGGCGGCTAAGCCGATACTGCGCAGGCAGGTAAGGGCAAAATGTGCATAGTCCTGACACACGCCGCGCCGATGCTGAAATATATCGGTAACCGCCGTATTGACGGTTGAGAATTCCGGGTCAAAGGTGAAGTCATCAAAAATTCGCTGCATCAGGTCGTTGCAGGCCTCCATGATCGACCGTCCTTCGCTGAATGATTGCAAACAGTATTGGCGAATCTCAGCGGTTGGGGTGGTCTGACGCGTGGGCAAGCTGAATTCAGCAGCATGAATTTGCTGACTGTCCTGTGGTGAGCGCAATGCATCGCGAACGCTTTCCCAGGCCACATGCGCGGCAAATAACTGCTGTTGCGGCCGGACAAGAATTTCAACTTCACTGTATGCGGTAACAATCATTTCTTCGTGCAGGCTGGGTACTTCAAACACCGTGACCTGGTTGTTGAAATAGTCAGTAAAGTCAGATGTGTAATCTGCGTCCGGACTGATTTCCAGGCGATGCGTAAGGCAACGCTGATAGTCATTGGTTTGTGGAATCAGGCGGGCGTGATTCTGACTCAGACTAACTTTGTCTGCGTAGCGGTAAGTGGTGACATGTTTAATACTGTAACGCATAAACTATTTACCTCGCTCCGCGCTCCAATTGCGTTTTTGCGCCGACTTGGTGTGCGAGAAGTATTGGGTCTGTACGATTTCTTTGAATGCATTAAACTGTGCTTTCAAATCCTGACATAACTCGATGAGCGCCAGCCGTTTACCGTCGGTTGCCTCAGACAATTCATTTTGATGCAATTTGTGACACGTGATTTTGATATTGAGCAATGCTTTTTCGATTGGCTCAACAAAACCCGCGCGGGTTTTAATTGGCAAGCGACCGCACAAGCTATGTAATTGTTCAATTTGATACGCCAGCGAGCGCGGATATTCGGTGTCCAGTAATATGAGCTCCAGCCCTGTATTAACACTCTGATACATGCGGTAACGACGACGGTGCGTGATTGAACTCACCTGCACAATTAGCAGGGCTTCCAGCACGCTTTGTTGCTCCGCCTCTGGCAATTCTTTTTGCAACAGGGTTTCCAGCATGGCGATCAATTGAATGGCGCGCTCAACACGACGACCAATTTCCAGCATAAATGACCCGTTGCTGTTGGACATGGTGTCTACAATCGAGCCGTTAAACGCCATTAGCAATCCCATTATGCGGTCTAAACTGGACTGCAATAAGTGGGTGGCCGATGAAGGATGGGTCTTTTCCAGCTTGCGTAATTCAGTATCCAAATTCTCTACGATACGCAATGAATCGTAAGACAGTAGCTCGCGTACCTGAGTTGAACTGCCAATGATACTGCTCAGGGTAGTGCATAAACTGCCCGCCATGGTCTGGTCATACAGCACCCGGTGGGATAACTGCTTATAACTATTCTCAGACGGCTCAATGTGTAATGTATCAATGCTGGTGTAAGGGTAAATAATGGCGTGTTTTTCCAACCCATCACGCATCATCAGCAACGAGTCTAAATGACGTACATCCGGATACATCGACAACTCAGTAAAGCGGTCGATGAACAGACGCACCAAACGGCAAACGCTCTCTGCTCTTTCCAACGCACTCCCAAGCCAAAACAGACTCTCTGCCGTGCGGCTGGGAATGAGACCTTCAACCAACGCCATGTCACCCGCTACGCGCATGGTTTTCGGGAGTCTTGGCAGATCGCTGGGGAGGCCGGTAGGACTCTGGATCCAGGTATCCTTTATAGTTACTTTGCCCATACTGTGATCGCTGGACAAGGTAGTACACAAGGCAGAGGGCAAAATGTGCACGCCTTGTTCTGTCACTAACGCATAACAGCGCAACATGACCTTTTTCGCCACTAGCTGTTTGCGTTGCCAGAATGGCGCCTGACTAAGCGGTACTTTACGCCAAAAGTAATAGTCGGAACTGCCACTTTGCAGCAGTGAAGCAATATCGGCCCGATCGATTTCTCCATCCAATTTAACCAACGGGTCTACATAGCTGCGCAATTCGCAGCCTGCCCACTGGCTTGGATCAAGTTGTGCAGGTGAGAGCGTTTCCGGTTCCTGCAGAATCAATTCTTCACCAAAATACTGGCGCGCGATATTCGCATAGTTATTTTTTACAGCCGGGATTTGCAGAATACTGTTGCCAAATGGATTGATCAGTTGCACTGAACCCACTCGCACAGCCTGCAGCAGACCGGGAATACCGTGTTCAGAAAAATCAGACTGCTCCAGTGAATCCAGATAGCGGTCTTCAATCCAGCGAATAATGACATCTACCTTGTGCAGGCCATCCAGGGATTTTAGCCATACAGTGCCGTTACGCACGGTTAAGTCTGCGCTGCGCACCAGGGTGTAACCCAGATAAGTAGCCAGATAGGCTAATTCCGAATAGTAAGGATCTTCAGGACCTTTGCTTAGCAGTACAACGCGTGGATCGCGTAAATGCTTGGTGTATTCATTAACGGTTTGCTGGAATTCCTGAAAAAAGCCAGCAATGCGTTGAACGCCGCACTCGGCAAATTCTTCGCTCATTACCCGCCGGGCAACGATACGGTTTTCTAACAACAGGCCCAGTCCGCGGGGGAATTGGCAGTGGTCATTTAACAGGAATAAATTGCCTTGTTCGTCACGTCCAATATCCATGCCGAGCAAGCACAAACCGCGGTTTTTTATGCTCAGATTAAAGGATTCGCGCAGGTATTGCGGATGGCGCATTAAATATGAGGGCGATATAAACCCACCGCTTATCAGTTCTTTTGGGCCTTGCAAATCATTGAGTACAAATTGCAGCAGCCGAACGCGCTGCATAATGCCGTCATTTAATTTCTGCCATTCTATTTGGGTTAGCAAAAAGGGTAAGGGATCCAACTGAAAACGTCGGCTTTCGCCGGCTTCAATAAAGCCGCCGTTGCGCAGCAAGCGCCTGATTTCCTGCGCTCGCTGACTAATGTCTTCGCCGTTCAGTTTACTCAGATGCTCAAACAAGGCTGTCATGGATGAGGGCACTGTGCCGCTGGATGGGCCATCCACTAAAAAACTGGATAGCCATGCGGGTAAACTCGGTGTGTTGGGTTTGTTTATTTCGGTCATAGGTTCACAACATTAGGTGGCCTTGCGTCGCAAATCTAACGTATTGGGGTAATCCGCATTGATTGGCTCTTCCGCAGGAAGAACGAAATCGGATAGTCCATCGTGTTCCGTGATGCGATGCGAGGTGCTGGCAGCTGACCAAACCGGCATAGCTGCATCTACTTTTGCAGGAGTATGACCGTGATCCCAGAATCGTGCAATACGACGCCCTTCGGCTTCGAATGAATTGACCGGGAAGGTGGAGAAGTTTCGACCACCAGGGTGACTAATGTGATAGGTAAAGCCACCAATTGACCGTCCGGCCCAGGTGTCGTACACATCAAATACTAATGGCGCATGCACACCTATAGTGGGGTGTAAGGCTGATGGCGGCTGCCATGCACGGAACCGAATGCCTGCCACTGCTTCGCCTCTAACTCCAGTGTGACGCAATGGCACGCGACGCCCGTTACAGGTAATGACATAGCGGGTTTCGGGCATGTTTGTAACGCGCAGTTGCACCCGTTCCAGCGATGAATCAACAAATCGGGACGTTCCGCCACCATTGGCTTCTTCACCCAATACATGCCAGGGCTCTATGGCATTGCGCAGTTCCAGATGAATATCGCCGACATCGCGACGTCCGCAGGTAGGGAAGCGGAATTCAAAGAAAGGTGCGAACCAATCTAACTTAACCGGATAACCGCTTCTTTGCAGGTCGAAGCAAACCTGACGAATATCTTCTTTTACATGGTGCGGTAACAGGAATTTGTCATGCAACTCTGTGCCCCAGCGCACCAACGGACGATGATAAGGCTCCCGCCAGAACCACGCCAGCAGCGTGCGTAACAGCAACATTTGCATCAGGCTCATTCGGGCATGAGGAGGCATTTCAAAGCCACGGAATTCTACCAGACCTAAGCGACCTGTTGCGGAATCCGGATTGTACAATTTATCAATACAGAATTCGGCGCGATGGGTGTTACCGGTCAGGTCAGTCAGCAGGTGGCGCAGTAAACGGTCAACCAACCAGGGCTGTGGTACTTCACCATAGGGCATTTGTGAAAAGGCGATTTCCAGTTCGTAAAGCACTTCATCCCGCGCTTCATCAACCCGTGGTGCCTGGCTGGTGGGTCCGATAAACAAACTGGAGAACAGATACGACAAGCCAGGATGATGCTGCCAGTAGGTAATGAAGCTGCGCAGAATGTCCGGACGACGCAGGAATGGGCTTTGCGGTGGCGTGGGGCCACCCATGGTAACGTGGTTGCCTCCGCCGGTACCCGTATGGCGGCCGTCTAACATGAATTTTTCAGTGCCCAAACGCGACTCGCGAGCCAGTCCGTACAGGCGGGTAGTGTTTTCAACCAACGCAGGCCAACTGGTAGCCGGATGCACGTTTACCTCGATCACACCCGGATCAGGCGTCACCGCAAATTTTTCAACGCGACTATCGTAGGGTGGCGTATAGCCTTCAAGTACCACAGGGATCTGGCATTTTTCTGCAGTGGCTTCGATGGCACTGAGTAACTGCATATAGTGTTCAAAATGCGAAAGTGGCGGCATGAAAATGTGTAACTGATCATCACGGACCTCTATACACATAGCGGTTTTAATCATGTTGCTGCCCACATAACCCTTTTGTGTAGGGGTATCGGTAGCGAAGGTTGCGGGAATATCGCAGGGGTCTCTATCGGGTAATGCACCTGGCGCGCCTAAACTGGCTAAAGGCAGGCGATAACCCATCGGGGAGTCACCTGGCAGCAGGAAACACGCCGCGCGTCTGAATTGCCATACACAGGACTGCCACCCATTGAAGGCGAAATCCCACTGAATCGGCAATATAAAGCCAACTGGCTTATCCAGTCCTTTTTCTAATTTCTTTAAGAAACCTTTACGGGTCATGGCGTGAAGCAATTCAGGCACTTTGGCATCCGGATCAACCGGTAAATTGCCTTCCTGCCACAAGTGATAAAGCACATCTTCATACGCGGTACTCAGCGCATCCGGCGAAAGGCCGAGTTGAGTGGTTAGAGTTTTGGCAAACAGTTCGCCTTGTTCCAACGTGGTGGAGCCCACTTTAGTTAAATCTGCCAGCAATGCCTGATTGTGCCACATGGGGGTTGAGTCTTTGCGCCAGTAGCAGGCATATTGCCAGCGCGGCAGTGGCTCACCGGGATACCATTTTCCCTGCCCATAATGGCGGAATCCGCCCGCCGTGTAAGCATTCTGCATCTTTATAAATAACTGGTGTGCTAACTGACGTTTGTCTTCGCCATCGGCCTCGGTGTTCCACTGCGGGCTTTCCATATCGTCTATCGAAATAAACGTCGGCTCGCCGCCCATAGTTAAATCGATACCCAATTCATCCAACTCTTGATCGACTTGTAAGCCAAGCTGGTTGATTTGTGCCCATTCAGCATCTGAGTAAGGCTTGGTTACCCGCGGTGTTTCATGAATGCGTTTTACTTTGTTATAAAAATCAAACGTGCTTTCGCACTTGTCTACGGCACCGGTTACCGGTGCGGCAGATGAAGGTTCTGGGGTACAAGCCAAAGGAATATGGCCCTCACCGGCAAACAAGCCTGAAGTGGGGTCAAGCCCAATCCATCCAGCACCCGGAATATAGACCTCGCACCAGGCGTGCAGATCAGTGAAATCCTCTTCCGGGCCACTTGGGCCGTCGAGTGACTTTTCATCGGACTTGAGTTGGATAAGGTAACCGGAGACAAACCGGGCCGCCAACCCTAAATGGCGGAAAAGCTGTACCAGCAACCAGGCAGAATCGCGGCAAGAACCCGATTTTAAGCTGAGTGTTTCATCGACCGACTGAACGCCCGGCTCCAAGCGAATACCATACGCCACCATATCAAAAATGGCCCGGTTGACGTCTACCAAAAAGTTCACCGCGGCAATCGGCTCTTTGGGACGCACTTTATCAATTAACTGTTGGAATTGTTCTGACGCCGGTTCCGCTTCGAGATAGGGTAATAAGTCTGCTTTGAGTCTTTTTTCGTAGTCGAAAGGGATTTTTTCGGCGTAGCTTTCGAGGAAAAAGTCGAACGGATTAATCACCGTCATTTGCGCGACTAAATCAACAGTGAACCAAAATTTCGTTGTTTTCTCTGGGAAAACCACACGGGCCAGATAGTTGCCAAACGGATCCTGCTGCCAATTAATGAAGTGGTTTTCCGGAAAAATTTTTAGCGAGTAACTTTGGATAGGTGTTCGGCTGTGCGGTGCGGGGCGCAACCTGAACACGTGTGGACTCATATTAATGGCTTTGTCGTAGTGATATTCCGTGTGGTGCGTAATGCCAACCGTTATGGTCATAGTTATTCGTCCTGCTTATCCCGACTGAGAAAATGAATTGTCATATTAATTCCATCGTAACGATGAATGCAGACGACCTCTAGTTATTTATGTGTTGGTCATCACATTCGCGTCTTGCACTAAAATGGTGAGCTTTAGTGTTTCCAATGTGCAAGTTGGTGCAACTTTCCACAACAACAGACAAGTAAGTCGCGACCCGGCTACTTCGTCACTGACATAAAGCAAGTAACAGGCCAGTAAAAGCGGCTGCCGTACCAGAAAGAACAGGCGGGATTAAAGGGATAAGCCAAGCGTACTTATATTAAATAACGCCCTTTGAAACCGGGTGAATTAAAAACTGATAAGAAGGCCAGTGTTTCCTGGTGTTGCCTTGATGCACACTGTTTTCTACGGATGATGGATTCAGGAAGCAACACAGATGAATAGGCGTTGGCTAAGCGGGATGGCACTAATGGAACTCCTGATCGTGATGGGCTTAGGGAGCGGCGTTTTACTGGCATTAACCAGTATGGTGGCTGGCTCTATGGTGCTAAACAGCCGGTTACTCAACAGCGCTCGCCTGCACGAGGAGTTGGGTAATGTATTTGCGTTAATTCAGGCTGACATTCGCCGTGCCGGATACAACGGGGATAGCCTGTATTTAATGCAAAACGGGCCGGCTAACGGGGTGTTTAGTCAGCATCTGGTGTTCGATGCCTACAGCGGAGAGCGAGCTAATTCCTGTGTTACCTTTCGTTACGATGTGAATGGTAACGGTGCACTCGATACGCTGTTGCCAAATGAACAGTTTGGCTACCGGATGCAAAATAACACTGTGGAAATTCGTAAAGCCGGTGCCAGTTGCAAAGCAAAAGGTTGGGAGGATGTTACCGACAGCGATGTGGTGAAGGTAACCGCGCTGGAATTTCAGCCAGTCACTCAGTTTCTCAACGGCGTGCCAGTTACCCATGTCGCCATTACCTTGTCGGGTTACTTAAAAGCCAATCCAGCGCTATCGCAAACCTATCACACTACAGTATTGGTGAAGAACCATGTGGGCTAACAAGCAATCAGGCTTTTCCTGTCGTGGTATGGCCTTATTTAGCAGTACACTGCTGCTACTTATCCTGGCGACGCTGGTAACTGGTTATGTTGCCAAAGTTAAATCGCTGGAAAATCAGATTGTAAATAACGAGCAGAACAGAAAACAGGCGTTGAACGCTGCCAGTACCGGCTTATATCAGGCCCTTGCTACTTTACAGGTTGCGCCAGACTGGGTATCGGATGGTTCTGCTCAAACGCTTACATCTGGAAGCCAATTTGCAATGCTAACAACCGATATTCCAAGCATACCGGGTACATCTTCTTATCGCGGCGTCGCGGTGATGTCGGTTGGCACAAGTACCGACGGACTTACTCAGGCAAACGTATCGGCAGATGCAATTATTTACCCCTTATTGGCTCGTGTTCCACCGGTACCCGTTATGATTGGCGGAGGGGCATCTGCATTATCTCAGGCCAGTGCAACCGGGAGTTCACTGACTATCGGGTCCAATATCAATGGTGCAGGGCAGGGAATGCCGTTATCGGTTTGGACATCGGCAACATTGTCGTCTTCACAGAGCAGCATAACGAGCTGTCTGCCCGCCAATTTTTCAGCCGCTGGTTGCAACGGCAATCTATTAAGCAGCGGGGGCAATAAGGGCACAGATATACTCGACGCCGACAATCTCTTTCCTGCCGACCTGTGGCAGTATGCATTTAATTTGACTACACCTCAGGCGCTTGTGCTGGAGCAAGAGGCAAGTATTAGCGATGTTGATTGTTCAGGACTGTCCAGTCAGTCAACCGGAATGATCTGGATAACCGGTAATTGTGTGATTGCGCCCGGTATAACGGTGGGGAGTGTTAATGAACCCGTATTACTTGTTGTGGTTAACGGCAATCTGTCGCTACAAGCCAGTGCAAGCATTTACGGCATGGTGTTTTGGGCTTCCTCACCAACGGGAACAGGTGCCTATCAGCTAATTATGGGGAGTGGCGCCACCATTGAGGGGGCTTTGTTATCTAATCAGCAGATTGACACTGCCAGCACCGATTTAAGGGTTGTGTACGAACCCGCCGCTTTACGCAACCTACAGCAGCCGCCTTTTACCCGCGTTGCTATGGTGCCGGGTAGCTGGCGGGATTTTTAAGGACACACAATGCGGGGCTTTTCTTTTATTGAATTGTTAATTGCTACTGCCTTGGTTGCACTCTGTGGTACGGGCATGATAACGCTGCAAGCGCACTTAGGGAAAATGGATGAAGAGCGGGTGATGCGTACGCATGCCTGGTACCTGGCACAGGTGAAGCTGGATGATTTGTCGCAGTTTCAGTGGCTGAGTTCAACAGGAAATCCCGCTGATGATTTTATTAGCATTGCAACCAATACAGGCGGCGCACTGCCGCCAGGCCCGTTTAGTCATCCACTATCAAGTACGGTATCTATTGGGTTTCAGCGCAACTGGCAAGCCCAGGACCGCTATTTTGTGGATACCACTGGCGACGGCATAACTGATACCTGGGTGAAAGCAAGTCAGCTTTCACCCGGCCATAGTGCACATCAGTTGCCTGTGCAAGCTAAGCAGGTAATTGTTACTATTAGCTGGACAGACCGCGATGGTTCGTTGAGGCAGGTTGAAGCCGAAGGGTTGGTTGCACCATTACTCGCCGTCAGGGCAGCGGCTGCACTCACGCCTTATAATACACCGATTCCAGTCCCGTTTTCTGGCAATGCTTTACCGGGTAATTGAACATTCGCAGATTGCTCGGCTTTTAGATACAACGCGAAAAAAGGAAGAGCAATGCAATTATTGGATCATGTATCTATTTCAGTACGTAACCTGGCAAGCTGCGTTGATTTTTATAATGCTGTAATGCAGGCATTGGGCTGTGAAAAAGTGTATCAGACTGCAACATCTTTGGGGTATGGTGAACCGCGTAACGCGTACGGTGTAACGCGTACGGTGTAAGGCGGGCGAGGAAGGGCATACCTGCCTTGCCGTATACGAATCAACTAATGCCAACACGGATGATGCCAGACACTGGTGCTTTAAGGCGTTATCACGAGAAGCGGTGACATAATTTTATGCACGTGGTATCGAACATGGTGGGCAATGCAATGGTGCCCCCGGGATTCGGCCACACTACTCCGAACACTAACACGAACACTATTTTGGCGCGTTTTTGTTTGACCCATCAGGCAATCGGGTAGAGGCCGTATATCATGGCAAGCCTGTTGGCCAGCACGGCGGTTAGTTATTCAATAATTTGAATTACATTCAATGCTGTTAGCTATTCACCGATAACAAAACAGCAATTAACAGCTCTTAAAAGGTGAAAATGGGGGCGTGGTAGTGCATATCCGTACCCGGCCAATGTTACTTAAAATTACCTTTAGTGTGTGCTCGCCATTGGTAAATTGCAAGCTGCCGGCAAAACCTGTTGCCATCCCTCGTGGCGGTAAAAAGCGGCTTTGAGGCGGGTTGCCAAATGATACACTGGCAATATTTACGCTGGGGTATTCAGCATAATCAAGCACCTGTTGTTGTTGGTTCACTAAACAGCTATTGGCAATATTGCACTGACAGCCCGGCTGTTCGCTTAGCCCCAGGCAGGCCGCGCCGGTTGCATGAATATCGACGTATATAGCGGCGTTATCGCGAATACTCTCACTACGCGCCTGTTGCAGGAAAAAATAGCTCGTTTGCGCCGCGCCAATCAACTGTTGGCGCTTCTGCATGGCCGTGTAACTGCTTATCCCCTTGGTGAGTAAAATGGATATTACCAACAGGCAAATAAGCAGCTCAATTACAGATCGTCCCCGGTGATTTGTTTGCATGAGCAGTCCTTTATGTGCGTTATGACTCAACCATAGCGCATTCCTTCCGATAATAATGCTGGGCTCAGGTGCAGTTGGCCGGTGGAGCTGGAACAGTTATTCAAACTCATACGAAATCGCCGCCACAGCTACCCTAATCTCATGCAATTCTCTGCGAATTTATCTACTATGCTAGAACGTAATAGTGGATGTTGTTAGGTACAACACGGAATCCAGGGATATCTGGCAATGTGTTAACACCCGCAACCAGCAACCACTCTGATCAAAACAGGTATTGGAAATGATAAGACAACGTCCTACAACCCAAACCGGCGTCGGTATGATGGAGATTTTAGTCAGTCTCTTTGTGCTGTCTGTTGGGCTGTTAGGTGTCGCCTCTTTGCAGTTTACCGGTACCTTTAACAACGTGCAGTCGGTCAGCCGCAGTCAGGGTGAGCTGGTGGCGCGTTACGTAGCGGAGCAACTTGTTGCCGTGGCAGAACCCTCCAGCACCGATGATGGCTGGGAAATTGACGATGCCTTTTTCAATGCCAACGTGTACAACTTTCAAAACGTGTCCTGTAATGCCAGTAGCAATAATTACCAGTGTCTTTGTTTAACCCTACCCGCAGGTATTCCCAATTGCCGTGGGGCGCAGTGTTCCGTAAATGATCTTGCTACCTTTACCGGTTGGGAAGCGAGCTGCCAGGCTGTCCGGAGTAACCCCAATATGTGGCTGAGTGTTACCTGCAGCGATCGGGATGCAGGCGATGCTAAATTGTGTACTTCTGGTTCTCTGGTCAGTATCGCGGTTAGCTGGCCGGTAAAATCCAGCACCGGTAATAGTGTGCAGGCCGATTCGCGATGTGCAATAACCGGCAGTACTAACCGGGCTTGCGTAATTAAGGAGATCACCCTGTGAAAACGCAGTCCGGCTTCTCACTGGTTGAGTTAATGATTTCCATGCTGTTAGGGCTGGTGTTAACGGTGGGCGTTATTCAGGTTCTGGTAAGTACTCGGGCTACTAATACGTTGAATCAGGCGATTGCCGAGGTGCAGGAGTCTGGCCGCTATATTTCGATGCGCTTGCAGGAAGAGTTGATGGAAGCGGGACGCTACGACACCACGGTAGCCAGTGTCGACAATTCGGTAGATTTACTGCTGGAAGCCAGCTTTGTAAAAAGCCAGCCTGTAGCATTACCTGGCGATTACAATGCGCAGGGCAGTGTAGGCAGTGCCGAAGGAAGTACCACCAGCAGTGATGAAGTGGTGGTGAATTTACTGGCTGGCGAAGATTGTACCGGCAATACATTCGGGTTAGTGGCACCACAGGAAATGCATGTGGTGAATCGCTATTTTATCGACGGCGACCAATTAAAGTGTATTGGCTACAGTGGCCGGTACTTACGAGGGTTGGTGGGCAATACAACGCCCAGCAGTGAAGTGGTCATTTTAGACAATGTTGCCAGCTTTCAGGTGGAGTACGGGTTGTCTGATGATGTAAACAATAACAACAGTCAGGTAGTGCAGTTTGTTGATGCCAGTCAGCTGGCAGCAGCAAGGCTGGCGAATCAGCAAGTGGTTAGTATTCGTATTGAACTGTTATTGAAAAGCGATCCTACCAATATTCAAAATACGGCAACCAACCAGGTCAGGTTGCTATCCGAAGCCCCGTTAACCCTTGATGTAAAACATTATTACCAGGTTTTTGCGGTGTCTGTTGCGCTGCGAAACAGCCTGAATTATGTGGGGAGTGCTGCGTTATGAAGTCTCAGCAAGGTGTAGTGCTGGTAATTGCACTGGTGTTTTTATTGTGCGTTACCTTGTTAGGGATAGCGGCAGTAAGCAGTAGTGTTAGTCAAACAAAAATGGCCAGTTCTGTGCAGGCTCAGGGCCTGGCATTTGACGCGGCAGAAGCCGCTATAGCGGGAGTGATATTTGAGTCTGAAGACGACACTATTTTAACCGACGACAACATTGACGATCCGCTTACTGCCGCGCGACAAGGGACCCAGTTTGACCCGGCTAATGCCAATCTTGCCTGTGACAACAGTGCAGACTGGACAAACCGCCAGTTAACCGCAAGTGGTTTGTCGAAAGGGCAGCAGCACACCGCAACCGGGCAGTTTCACACTCAGCCCAATGTGGATAGCTGGTCGCGCACGGCGTTTGTGGTAGAGCGGCCATGCCGGGGATCCAGCAACGTTATTGGCAGCGGTGGATTGCGCTGTCACGTATTTGTAATTCGGGGATGTGGTCAAATTGAAGGAAAACGGGTAACCAAAGCGAATACGCTTACCGTTGCAGTGTTTGGTCCTTCAACGGAGGCTCAATAATGAAATTTCGCAGTGTAAGCTGGCTTTGCAGCTTTTCTCTTATCACCTTTTTGAATGTTGCGGTTGCAGACGACCTGGACATTTTTATTGGTACGTCGAGCAGCGCGCAAACCTATAACCCCAACGTACTATTTATTATGGATACGTCGGGAAGTATGACGTCTATGGACGGGGGCACAGAGTCGCGCATGCTGCGGGTACAAAATGCGCTGAAAACCGCGCTAGCCGAGGCCACCAATATCAACGCTGGGCTGATGCGATTTTCAGATTACGGTGGTCCTATTCTGTATCCGGTTACCAATATTAATCAAACCATCGATGTACAAATGAGTACCTCTACTCAAAGTTCTCAAAACGATGGTTATGAGATGAGTTCAAGTGTTAATACCACTTCAAACGATATCGTGATCAGTTATTCAACCACCCCGGTAACATCTGCTTTTCGTTTTGAATCACTGAATATCCCACAGGGATCGGTCATCACCTCTGCGTATTTAAAATTTACCTCTGCGTCATACAATATCGCAGACACTTCTATTACCATTGCGGGTGAAAGCGTGGGTAATTCGTCGGCACTCACAACCACCTCTGGATCGATTTCGTCGAAAACTCAAACCACTGCAACAGTGGATTGGAGCACGGGTAACGAATTCCCGTCTGCAGGAAGTGACGTTAGTACCCCGGATATCACGCCGGTAATTCAGGAAATTGTTGATTTATCAACCTGGTGTGGTGGTAACGCTCTCACTATTATATTGAATGCTCAGGGCAACAGTACGGCAAGTTCGCGCAAAGCAGTGGGATACGACGATGGTACTGGCAATGCGCCACAACTCATTATTGAATACGATCAAACTACCGCAACCGGTTGTATTGCCGATAGTTCGCAATACCAGGTTACCGATCAGTACGACAACGTAGAAGAAAATACTCAGGGTAATGAATCTACCGGTAAGGAACTGACCTTTCGCAGTGATGCGAACAACTATATTGGATTAAGATTTGAAGCGCTGAATATTCCCCAGGGCGCTACAATTTCCTCGGCTTATCTCGAGTTCACGGCATATGATTCCGACTATGACAGCGGAGCATCTATGTTGATTCAGGGGATTGATGCTGACGATGTGAGTAATTTCCGATCTCACAGTAAACACTATTTGCGAAATGTCGCAAAAACGGCTGGTGTTACCTGGTCTATGCCTGATTTCCGGCGCAATCGTGATTACCAAACCGTCGACGTCAGTAGTATTTTAAATGCCATCGTTGCCCGTGGCGGCTGGCAGGCAGGTAATGCAGTTGGTTTTGTGTTGAGTAACTTTACCAGTGTTCGTGGCGCCTATTCTTACACCGGAAAGCCATCCCAGGCACCGCGCTTATACATTGAATTTAGCGGGAATGCTCAGGCGGGTAGCTCATTAACCATCAGAGACCTGTTGATAAGTAAAGTAGATGACTTGTCTGCCAGTGGTTATACGCCGATAGTGGATACCTTGTATGAAGCGTCTTTGTATTATGGCGGATTAAACGTGGATTACGGGTTGGCGCGTGGTCAGTCGGATACATCGTCCACCGTACGACGTAACACCCGTGTGAGTCATCGTGATTCCTACAGTGGAGCTGACTCGGTTCTCCCTTATGGCTGTACTGCGGATAATCTCAGTGACAGCAGCTGTACCGGGGAATACATTCCCTCTCCTGCAACATACATCAGTCCAATTAAGGATCTCCAGTGTCAAACCAATAACCACATTGTGTTATTGTCAGACGGTGAAGCGAACAGCAACCACAGTGCATCTAAAATTCAAAATTTGCTGAGTACATCGTGTCAGTCTGCCAGTTCAGGTGAACTGTGCGGATTGGATTTGGTGTCGAATATTAGTAAATCGGCCAGTTCGGTGATTAATTCAAAGGTAATTACTCACACCATTGGATTCGCAGCGAACAATACGGCAAATAACTTCTTGTATAAGTTGGCACTCAATAGCGGTGGCGGTTTTTATACTGCCAGTAACAGCACCGATCTACTGGCTGCCTTTCAAACTATTCTGCGCTCGGTAAAAGATGTCAACGCCACCTTCGTATCACCTGGGGTAGCGGTAAACCAGCTCAACCGCTTAACCCATCAGGATGAGTTATATTACGCGTTATTTAAACCTGCCGAAGGCACCTTGTGGCCCGGGAACCTCAAGAAATACCGTATTTCCGGCGATCAGGTTTTCGACCAAAACGGCTTAGTGGCGGTAGATGAAAATACCGGCTTCTTTGCCGACAGTTCACACAGCTATTGGTCGCCTACGCTTGACGGCGCGGATGTACGCGAAGGCGGCGCGGCGTCACTGCTGTATGGCAGTCGGAATATTTACTTCTTTGATGGCCCGGGTGCCATTATCCAGAGTGGTAATCAGATCCATGAAAACAACTCAGCAATTTCAACTGCCGACATGGATACCGATACCGAAAGCAATCCCAGTGGGTTGCGTACTCAATTACTGCAATGGAGCAGGGGGATAGACTTACGCGATTTTGATGGCGATGGCGATTTAACCGAAGCGCGTTTGCAAATGGGCGATCCCATTCATTCGCAGCCCGTAATTGTGAACTACGGTACTAACGACTCGGTTATTTACATTGCCACCAACCACGGTTATCTGCATGCGTTTGACGCAGACACCGGCTACGAATATTTCGCCGTTGCGCCAAAAGAGATGCTGGCCAATGCCAAAGACTTTTATCAGGACGCATCCAGCTATCAGCATATCTATGGGCTGGACGGACACATGGTGCTGCGTGAATTCAATAATAAAAAATACCTTTATGTAGGTATGCGTCGCGGCGGCAGAAATTACTATGTATTTGATATTACTTCTAAAACATCACCAAGCCTGGTTTTTACCATTGAGGGCGGCAGTAGCGGACTGGAAAATCTAGGGCAAACCTGGTCTCGCCCGATTATTACCAAAATGAATATGGGCGGCACCGTATACAACGTCATGGTAGTGGGCGGCGGCTATGATGTCGGACAGGATACCCACCCAACCAGAACGCCGGATGTGGTTGGCAATGCCGTAATGATATTTAATGCTGATACTGGCGCGCTATTGTGGGAGGCGTCTAACGGCAGCGCAGACTTAAATTTGTCGGATATGACCTATTCAATACCGGGTCATGTTGCGGCAATTGATCGCGATAACGACGGACTGGCCGATCACCTGTATGCAACCGACATGGGCGGGCAGGTATTCCGCTTTGACGTATATAACGGTAAGTCCGGCAGCGATTTTATAAAAGGGCAGCGTATTGCGGATTTGGCGGGTAGTGCAAACGGCGATAACCGTCACTTCTATTACGGGGTTGACGTATCCGAAGTCACCTTGGGCAGTCAGAATTTTTACGCTGTGGTAATCGGCAGCGGCTGGCGAGCCAACCCCTTGGATCAGGTAGTGAATGATCGCTTTTATATGATCAAGGATACCGGGGTGTTTACGCTGGACTCTGGCGGCGAGTTTACCTTCCCCAGCACCATTACCGAAAACGATTTGTTTGATGCCACCAGCCATGCGTTAACGTCCAGCGATGACGCTACCCGCAGTGTTGCAATCAGCGAATATGCGTCGAAACAGGGCTGGTACCTTCAATTGCAAACGTCTGGCGAAAAAGTGTTGTCGTCCCCGGTTATTGTTAATTACAAGGTGTTCTTTACTACCTATGTACCGGCAGCCAGCAGCACAAGCTCGTGTGCTCCGCCAGCCGGTAACAGCCGTGCGTACCTGGTTAACCTGCTCGATGGCAACGCCGCAGGTGATTTAAATGCCGACGGCGATCTGACTAATGACGACCGTTTTATAACGCTAACGCAAACCGGTATTGCACCGGACACTAAAATATTGATTGAAGATGCGTCTAACCCCACAATATGTTTGGGTACAGAGTGTGTATCGGCCGTAGTGTCTGTAGACGACCAAGGCAACGAAGAAGCCTGTACGTCGGCATTTGAGTGTTTGAGTCAGAACATATTCGGTCGCTACCAGCGGGTTATGCGTGGCAGCTGGTCGACAGAAGTGGAGCAATAATATGAAACGCCAGTCAGCGTTTACCTTAATCGAGTTAATGATTGCTGTGGTAATAGTGGGTATTATCGCGGCGGTGGGTTACCCCTCTTATCAATCCATGATGGTAAGCACTAACCGTGGCACTGCCAAAGCAGACTTAATGAGCCTGGCTGCGGCAATGGAGCGCCACTATGCAACCACATTCAGTTATAACGGCGCGGCAAGTGGAGGCGGCAATACCGGCGCGCCCGCAATCTATGCTACCTACTCACCCTCTACCGAGTCGGCTTCTGATAAAAAGTACACACTGACGATTTCCAGTGTCAGTACCGACGGCAACAGCTTTGAACTGCGCGCCATTCCGGTGAGTGGCACTGCTCAGGCCGGCGATGGTAACTTATATATCTTCAGCGATGGCCGCAAAGCGTGGGACAAAAATAATGACGGCAGCATATCCGCCGGCGAATATTGTTGGTCTTGCTAGTTATCTTCAATGGGAATCACTCTATTAAGAGAGCGGATTGCGCTTCTTATTTCTGTGCTGATTGCCTTTGGTTTAGCCCCCTTCTTGCCTGAATTTGACTTTACCGTTGGCTTTCTTTGCGGCGCGATTTGCCCTTTCCTCGAGAGTGCTTTAGGCGATCCGGATGCCAACACAGAAGGCAGCGTATGGCTTTTTATTGTGGCCTTTTTTGTTGGCTTGCTGTTATTGTTCAGTGTTTATCGTGCCAAAGGAATGGTGCTGCTTTCTTACAGTACCGGCGCTATGGCATCTCACCTCTACTTGTTTTTACGTGCGAAACGACGCAATGCATAGCACACCCTAACTCAGGTGATAAAACAATTACTGAGGAATGAGAAACTAACAAATAGTACAGGGGGATAACGGAAAATTGCGTAGCCGCGATACCGTCCGTTATCCCGCCACACTTTCCCGATAGGTTGCTTGCCGAAGCGCACATTTAATGGAATTAACGACATCAACAGGCAGTAAAAATAGCTGATACTATTCATGCATAGCAAAAGCAACATGCGGCAGAACAGGTGAGCAACGATACAGTTATTAACTTCATTGAATAATACCGGGTAACATGTGACGTCCGGCTATTTTCAAATGTAGCAAACCGAAAAGTAACTGTTCCTGAGACGGGTTATTGCGTCCGGAGGCCTTAAGAGCAGGCGAGTTTATTCCCTGCGTGATTCTCTTTAATTCCGTCGTCATCACTGTCGGCAGCGATGGCAATTTTGCCATAGCCGTTGATGATTAAACCTACTGCGGCAGACGCTTTTAGGGTTGTATCGCATAGTGTGATGGTGGTGGTGAGATTGGCGCCACCGCGACGGTCAAAGACCAGGGCCTGGGATGGGGCGAATATCTTCAGGCTGCCATGCATTACTTCAGTGGAAGCTAACATGGCTTCGTTGCTGTTTCGTACGCCATCGTCATTAATATCAACAAACGCCATCTTGCCGTAAGTCCAGTTGGTTGAACAATTACTGTAGTCCTGGGTAGGGCACACAATAACATTGGATTGTTCGTCCATGGCTCTAAATCGAGCGAGTCTCGCCATACTACTTAATTCATTGATTTCACTGCTTAAGCGGGTGTGATTCACCAGATCACGGGCACCAGGCACCACCACAGCAATAACAATGCTGAGTACGGCAATGGTAACCATGAGTTCAAGTAACGTATATCCCGATTGGCGCATAACTAATCTGAATTGAATCCTGTAACCGTTAGTGTAACGTATGTGTATGGGTCAAGCTTATGATAATAGACACTTTGGTATGTTTTGCGTATAAACTTGTGCCACTAAGGCGTGAAATTTCATAGACTTTGGTAACTTTTCTAAGCTGACAAAGCCCCTGTATTTAACGTAGACTGTACACATTCGAAAAAGCGTAAATGGTGACTCATGGACAAACAAGCCGTTATAGATGAAATGAAGGTACTTCCGGCTATTGATGTCGACTACGAAGTAACCCGCAGAGTGGACTTTATTAAGAAGCATTTACTGCAATCTGGCATGACTTCGCTGGTATTGGGCATTAGCGGTGGAATTGACTCCTGCACGCTGGGGCGTCTGGCACAAATCGCCGTGGATGAACTGAATGCAGAACATCACAAAGCCTATCAGTTTATTGCTGTGCGCTTGCCGTACCATGTGCAAGCCGACGAAGAAGATGCGCAGGCATCGATTGATTTTATTAAGCCAACTAAAGCGTTAGCGGTAAATGTGCAACCAGGGGCCGATGCTATTCATGCACAAACCTGCGATGCGCTGGCAGGCGCAGGCTTGTTGCCCGCCGATGAAGGTAAACAGGATTTCGTAAAAGGCAATGTAAAGGCCCGTACCCGCATGGTTATTCAATATGAAATTGCCGGTATGGTAGATGGCCTGGTGTTGGGCACCGATCACTCTGCGGAAAACATTACCGGGTTTTATACCAAGTACGGCGACGGTGCCTGTGATTTGGCGCCACTGTTTGGTTTGAGCAAGCGCCAGGTACGGCAGGTGGCTGAACACCTGGGCGCACCATCTAAAGTGATTTATAAAGCACCCACAGCCGATCTGGAGTCGCTTTCACCACAGAAGGCAGATGAGCAGGCGCTGGGACTGACTTACGATCAAATTGACGATTTTCTGGAAGGCAAAGAAGTCGCACCAGAAGTTGCTGAAAAGTTGTTGTATATTTATCAGAGAACACAGCACAAACGTGTACCTATTCCTACTATTTACGAAGAGTAAGCGAACATGAAGAAGATTGAAGCAATAATAAAACCGTTCAAACTCGATGATGTACGAGAAGCATTGGCAGACGTTGGTATTGCCGGCATGACAGTGACTGAAGTAAAGGGATTTGGTCGTCAGAAAGGCCATACTGAATTGTACCGTGGTGCTGAGTATCAGGTGGATTTTCTGCCAAAAGTAAAAATCGACATTATTCTTACTGATGACCGCGTGGATGTGGCGGTTGAAGCGATTTTAAAGTCAGCGAAAACGGGCAAAATCGGTGACGGTAAAATCTTTATTTATCCAGTTGAACAAGCCATTCGTATCCGCACGTCTGAGCAGGATGACGAAGCCATTTAATGGGCTCAATACAATAAAAAAGGGGCAATCATGCCCCTTTTTGCTGTAACTTCATTCACTATTAATGGTTGTGACCGCAGCCACCGGCGCCGTGAACATGACCGTGCAGCAGTTCGTCCGCAGTAGGTTCACGTACTTCAATAATATCGACTTCGAACGACAGTGTAATACCCGCCAGCGGATGATTGCCGTCAATGGTGACCTGATCATCGGTTTTATCAATCACAACAACAGATTGTTCACCGTGGTCCGTGGTTGCGCGAAACGACATACCCACTTCCACATCCAGATCGTTAAACATGGCCAGGGGTACCTCTTGTACCAGTTGATCCAAACGTTCGCCGTAGGCTTTTTCCGGACCAATCGTAACTGAGAAGTTGTCACCGGCTTGTTTACCTTGCAGGGCTTCTTCCAGCCCGCTGATCAGGAAACGGCCGCCTAACAGGGCTGCCAGAGGATGCCCATTGCGAGAGGTATCCAGCTCTGTGCCGTCTTCCGTGCTCACAGTGTAATGCATAACGACTACACTGTTTTCAGATATTTGCATAATGTTACCTTGTATTGATGGTGTTAAGTGGTACGTTATTGTTCAAGCGTATACGGCAAGTCGACAGGGATCAACTGTGAAGCTGGATTTTCCGCCAACCTAAAGACATCTTCCGTAGTGGTATCGTTGCTGAGTACAGCCAGGAGCCAGCTTTCGTCACCCAACGTGGCTGCGTTGAGAATGGTGCCACCACCTCGCCAGTGCTCGCCCAATTGTTTTTCCAACTGTTTGCTGGCAATGTCTTCTATCGGTTCATCAACTCTGAATATAAAGGCGGCGCGTTTGTTTCTGCCCAGATAGCGCGTGCGGGCAACCACCTCCTGACCCATATAACAGCCTTTCTTAAAATCGATGCCATTTAACGCTTGCAAATTAACCATTTGCGGCACGAATTCACCCACTAATTCAGGTCGGGTAATCTCTGGTACGCCCGCGCGAATGAGAATGGCATCCAGTACTTCAGGCGTGTACTGTGTTATTTGAGCCTGCGCCAAAGCCTGATTTAATGAATCAATCTGGTTGTTATGGCACAACACCAACAAACCGTTGTGCGGTAAATCCAGGCGTACACAGATACCAGCGTCACTACTGGATGACGTCATGGGCCGTTCAGGCAGCGCACCCATTACCGATGCGACAGCCGATTCTGCCTGAGCCCCGCTAATGTAATAGGAGGCGTAGTCATTGGTGGCATCGTTGAGTGTAATTTTTGAAAATACGCCGAATTTTTTAAACTGGGCATGCGACGCTTCAACGCCCACTTTGTGTCCGGTGATCAGCAGTGCGTCATTGACAGGCGTTATCAAATTAACGCTCCAGCTTTTCCCTTTAGGATCACAGTGACCGGTGCGCCGCACTTGTCCTGCTTCTAAGTGGACAACATCAACGGTAAGTTGCCCGTGCAAAAACGTTTTGGCATCGTTACCCGATACCAATAACAGGCTGCGGTGATGGGGTATAGCATAGTTGCTTTCAAGCTCGCTCAAGCGATGAATCGTTTGCATTTCTGGTCTGCTTAATCAAAAACTGAACCTTTATAGTGGGGGAGTTTTTACAAACTTCAAGCACTATACAAAACCTGTGTGCACAGACGGATTTGTTGCGCCACATATTAATACGAAGAAAGCGCCCTTTAACTGCCAAAACCTGTGCTAAGTTGGCCCTCGCTATATTGATCTGCGGCGACTTTCGTCCAGTATCAACACCTGCACATCCGTGCTATATTTGCCGCCTGATTTAAGACAGGAATGAACACCGATTATGTTTTCTGAAAAACGCTATGCACGTTTAAAATGGGCATGCCGCCGGGGTATGCTGGAACTGGATGTATTACTGCAACCGTTTGTGGAAGAAGCGTTTCACGACCTTTCAGATGAAGATAAAGAAATATTCGAGCGCCTGCTCACCAGTGATGATCCGGATTTATTTGCGTGGTTTATGGGTCATCAGCAATGTAATGATCCTGAGCTGGCTAAGATGGTAAGTATCATTGTTAACCGAGTTAAAGTATAACTTTACGTTAGCGCCTTCCGGTTACCAACAGGTTTGGCCATGGATTCAGTTGGGCGCTGCCATGTTGTTTTTAACCTTAATCACCCCCGCAGGCTGGCTATGGCTGGCTGGACTGGTGGTGTTCGTTGCAATTCTGCGGCCATATCAGCGTCAGCCCCACTTCACTCGCTTTATTACGCTCAGCGAGAGTGGCGAATGGAGTGAGCGCAGGGCTGAAGACGGCGACGGTGAAGCAGAACACTGGCGGCTCATTGCACAGTCGAAACTGTTGCCGTTTGCGCTGTTTGTGGCTCTCCGTAGTCAATATGGCAACACCACTCGCTATGTGTGGGTATGGAAAGATCAGATTGATGATATGTGTTACCGGCGACTCGCCAGAGTTATTTACCGCCAAGGATTAAGTTGAATGTTGGGACTCTATTTACAAGCTGCCATGAAAAAGGCAAAGCCTTTTTCTCTCGCTGATGCTCAAAGCCTTCAGCGCGCGCCGGTACTATGGGAAAACCTGTTGCCAAACAATAAGCGGTACCAAAAATACTGCGAGTTGGTGGGGTGGACTCAGAGCGATACCTTACATCCGTTATACTGGCAGGCCAGATCATTACCATTACAATTAAAACTGATTACTGGCGCACATAGTCCATTTGCAATGCTGGGGTTAATACATCTCAGTAATCGCGTAACCGACTACACCGAGTGTCGGCCAGATATCCCCTGTGAACTTATTGTGCGCTTCGGGCAGATATTTCAACACCGCCGGGGCTATGCATTTGAAGTGGTGGTTACGGCCTCACAGCGCGGTATACCCGTGTATTCTGCCGTGGGTACCTATTTAGCTCGAATGCCACATTCAGCGACAGGCTTAGCCGATTGGCTAGATGATGAAACCGCGATCCCGGAAGAGGGCAGTGAGCTTACGCCATTAAGCGCCAGTGGTGCCTTGATCCGTCGTTATGCCCGCATTTCAGGTGATTATAATCCTATTCACTTAAGCCAGCTTACCGCGAAGCTATTTGGTTTTAAGCGTGCTATTGCTCACGGTATGTGGACAGCTGCATGTGTAATTAGCGATTTGCAGCAATCTCAACGTCTTGCCGGTCAGAAAATTGATGTGCTTTTTAAACGGCCTCTGTTCTTACCAGGCAAAGCTAACGCGGTAGTAGAACAAACAGCCGGGAACGAGTATACCTTTGCGGTGATGGCCGATGGACGCGCTAACGAAAAATCGGTTTATCTTATTGGTCGTCTTACTGACTAACCCGCAATGTTAAACAACAATAGCGTCGAGTATCAGTTTGGTTCCGATCGCTAGCAGTAATAACAGAATAATGCGGTAAAAGAGCCGGTCGTTTAGTTTGCGCTGGATCACCAGTCCCAGACGTACACCCACCCAGCCAAAGGGCATCAGCAGTGCCGCAATGAGCAGGTTGTCACTGTTAAATTGATTTAGCAGGGTATAGGGGATGAGTTTTATCACATTAATCACGGCAAAAAAGATCACCGCGGTAGCCAGAAACTGCGCTTTGGGCAGTTTCTTCGCCAATAAGTAAATATTTACCGGCGGGCCGCCAGCATGTGCTACAAAACTGGTTAGCCCGGCAATGGCGCCAAACACTCTGCCCGCAAGCCGGGAGCCAAAGGTAACCCGCTGCATGCCATTGCTTAACCCCCACAATGCAAACCACAGCGACATCACACCCAGTACCAGTTTAAGCATGTGTTCGTTAAGGTATTCGAACAACAGATAGCCAACAACGATGCCAGCGATGGCGGATGGGATTAATAGCTTCAGGTAGTGATTGTTCTGTTGTCCCCACCAGGCTTTCACGCTGAAGGCGTCCATCAGAATAAGCAAAGGAAGCATAATGGCAGCCGCCTGAATGGGTGACATAACCAAAGATAATATTGGAACGGTGGCAATCCCTATGCCGCCGGCAAATCCGGATTTAGATATGCCGGTAAGCACCACGCCTGCAATCGCTACTAACCAGAAAGCGACTGAATGTTCCATAAGCGTTCCTTCTCAAATCAAACACTGCTCAAATCACACACTGACTACTGGTCAAATCCGCCAGAAAGATTGCCTGGCGCAGACATGGGGGTGCGTTTTGATGGTACCAAAATTGAAGGCGAAGAATGTTCAGCGCGATCAGGGTAATCCAGATTGTAATGTAATCCCCTGCTTTCTTCCCGCTGCATCGCGCAGCGCACAATGAGTTCAGCTACCGTTACCAGATTCCGCAGTTCCAGCAGGTTATTGCTCACGCGGAAATTTGAATAATATTCGCTGATTTCCTGCTCCAGCAACTTAATGCGTCGCATAGCGCGTTCCAGCCGTTTATTGGTGCGCACAATACCTACGTAATCCCACATGAACAAACGCAGTTCGTGCCAGTTATGCTGGATGATAACTTCCTCGTCGGAGTTCGTTACCTGGCTCTCATCCCAGGGGGCAATCTGTTCGTTACTGGTGGGCTCATCCAATCGCGACAGAATATGTTCGGCAGCAGAACGCGCGAACACAACGCACTCTAAAAGCGAATTGGATGCCATGCGGTTCGCGCCATGTAAACCGGTATAGGCTACCTCGCCCACGGCATACACGTTGTCCAGATCGGTTTTTGCATTCAGATCGGTCATTACTCCACCGCAACTATAATGCGCGGCAGGTACCACTGGAATAGGTTCGCGGGTAATATCAATACCTAGTGCCCGACAGCGGCGATAGATATTTGGGAAGTGCTTAACTATAAAATCAGCCGGTTTGTGACTGATATCCAGATACATGCAGTCGGCACCCAGCCGTTTCATTTCATAGTCGATTGCACGCGCGACGATATCGCGGGGAGCCAGTTCTTTTCTGGGATCAAACTTCTCCATAAACGGTGTGCCATCGGCGTGCAACAAGCGTGCACCTTCACCACGCAATGCCTCGGTGATCAGAAAGTTACGGGCCTGCGGATGGAATAAACAGGTTGGATGAAACTGATTAAACTCCATGTTCGCAACCCTACATCCTGCCCGCCAGGCCATGGCAATCCCGTCGCCGCTGGCCACGTCCGGATTTGACGTGTACTGGTATACTTTGCTGGCGCCACCTGTGGCCAGAGTGATAAACCGGCTGCGGATCACTTCTACCTGCTCACGGCGGCGGTTCCAAACGTACACGCCTTTGCAACTGTCTGGATTATCGGTACTTTTAATCAGGTCAATTGCGTTGTAACGCTCAAAAATATGAATGTTAGGATGTTGTGACACCGCTTCGTTGAGGGTAATTTGCAATGCCTCGCCAGTAGCATCTGCAGCGTGCAGAATGCGACGGAAGCTATGTCCTCCCTCACGGGTTAAATGGTAACGGTTTTCCCCGTCATCCGATTTTTCCTGGTCGAAGGGTACGCCATGTGCAATCAGCCATTCCATTGCCGATTTGGCATTCTGGGCGGTAAATCGCACCACGTCTTCATCGCATAGATGTGCCCCGGCTTCCAGCGTATCTTCAACATGTGATTCAATCGAATCGCGCTCGTCAAACACTGCAGCAATACCACCTTGCGCATAACGGGTTGACCCTTCGTTACAGTCGCTTTTGCTCAGGACAATGATTCTGCAATAGTTGGCCAACGATAATGCCAGAGTAAGACCCGCCGCTCCCGAACCGATGATGAGAACATCGCAGCTGTGTTCGCAGCTGGGGGACATATTATCGTTGTCAGCAGAAGATAATGACGATTCAGAAGAAGTTGGATTTGAATTCATGTGCGGTTAGGGTCACAATGCGTGATTTTCGGCAAGTCTAATAAAAGTCAGGGCAAACGTAAAAGGAAAACGCGGATTTTCGGCGTTTTTTCACACCATTACATCCTGAATAATTCATCGATTGAAAAAAAGATCACAATCTTTGCGAACTTTTTGCAAACCCCACAGTCTACTCATTTGCTTGCATGAGCTGTTTGAGTTTAGTAGGTAGGAGAAATAGCTCGAATGAGCGAGCAGATTACAGACCAACAACTGGTTGAACGCGTCCAGCAGGGCGATAAAAATGCGTTTAACCTGTTAGTAACGCGCTATCAGCACAAAGTGATGCATTTGGTATCGCGCTATGTAAAGAACACCGGTGATGTGGCAGATGTCACACAGGATGCGTTTATTAAAGCCTATCGGGCCTTGCCCAATTTCAGGGGCGAGAGCGCATTTTACACCTGGTTGTACCGCATAGCCGTAAACAGTGCAAAGAACTATTTAGTGGCACAAGGCCGAAAGCCGCCTGCCAGTGATGTTGATGCAGAAGAAGCAGATTACTACGATGGTAGCGATGCGTTAAAGGAACAATCGTCCCCTGAGCGAACGCTACTGTCTGAAGAGCTTGAATCAACCTTGTTTCGGGCTTTAGAAAAACTGCCCGATGATTTGCGTATGGCAATTACCCTGCGTGAAATCGAGGGGTTAAGCTACGAAGAAATAGCAAACGTAATGGCTTGTCCGGTTGGAACGGTACGTTCCAGGATATTCAGAGCTAGGGAAGCGATTGATAAGGTCATTCAACCATTACTGGAGTCGTGAAAGTAGGCAATTTGCCACTTTTGATGTACAGTAGAATTTGAAACGGTAGCCGGTTGTGGGAATAGCAACCAGGTCACACCAGGAAAACGTACTTTATGACGCAGCAACACGAAAAATTATCGGCTTTTATGGACGGTGAACTCAACGAAGCAGAGTTTATCGACAGCGTGAAAAACGATAGTGAACTACAGGCTAAATGGCGTAGTTACCACGTTATTCGCAGTGGTCTTCGTAAAGAAGCGACAGTAATGCCTGAATTTGACATTACTGCTCGGGTCGCCGCCGCGCTGGAAAATGAAGCCACCGTACTGGCGCCAAAATCCAAATGGCGTGCAATTCCGGGTGTGAACAAAATTGTTCCTTTTATGCGCCAGTCTGGTCAGTTTGCGGTTGCAGCCTCTGTGGCCGCTGCGGTAATTCTGGGTGTGCAGCAAATGAATCAGCCTGTGCCTACTGAACCGTTTACTACATTCCAGACCACAGGTACGCCGCAGGCCGGTCTTGCACCTGTGAGCCTGGAGCAGAGCCAGACGCTTCGCAACAACAATGATACGGAAGCGTTGCTGGAAAAACGTCGTCAAATTAATGCGCTGCTCGCTGATCACGAACAACAATTAAAACTGAAACGCGCAGAAGAGCAATCTGAGCAGACGGCAGAAGATAATCCTAATCAGCCATAAGTTTTTATATGTTTTCAACGATTTATCTAATCAAACGCACGGTCGAGACCGTGCGTTTGTTGTTTGTGCTTTTCATTACAGCACTTTCTACAGCCGCAATTGCCCAGCAAAGCGATACTGAGCAAGCCGTATCCACCGAAACAGAGTCCACGCCCGAACAAGGGGCCGATGCACAGGATGAGCAGCAAAATGCGCTGCCTGCGGTTTATTCTCCGGACGAATGGCTGGTGAGGCTTGCACAGGCAAATCGCCACCGCAATTTTGAAGTGTCTTATGTGTTAACCCGTCCCGGGCAAGAAGTGATCCCCTACTTATGGCGCCATGCGGTTTTGGATGACGGTACGGAAGTCGAGCAACTGAATCTCCAAAATGGCCCAGGCCAGGAAATGATCCGAATTGATAACATAGTGAGTGTGTTTGAACCGGATGTGCAGCCCTATAGCATCTATGCAACGGCTATTGCCGGCCCGGTACCAGCTGACTTACTTTATAAGCCGTCAAAACTATCGGAAGGCTATCAGTTTATTACCATTGGCCGCACCAGGGTGTCCGGCAGGGCTGCACAACAAATCCGCATTGTGAGCAGGGACAATAATCGCTACAACTACCAGTTATGGCTTGATGAAGAAACCGGCATGTTGTTGAAACTCAACATGGTGGATTTACAAGGGACATTACTTGAACAGGTTCAGGTAACCGGGGTGAATTTAACCGAAACACCACCGCCGTATTTTAATAAAATTAACCCCGAAGCATTGCCCATGGCCGTCGCAATGACACCGCAGTCCCGTCGACATGAGTGGGATGTCAGGTTTTTACCGCTGGGCATGCATGAAGTGAAACGTGAAACCCGTCGTTTGGCGCTTACCGGGCAAGTGGTTGAATACAAATTATTCAGCGACGGATTGGTTGACGTATCTGTTTACGTGCAACCGGCACAAGACTCACTCGATTCGGATGTACTGCTGCGCAATTCAACTAACACATTCTTGTCGCTTACCAATGGTCAGGTACAAATCACGGTTATCGGTAAAATACCCCCGGCAACAGCTTATGAAATTGCGCATTCGCTGAGCGCTTCGGGAGCCAATGGGTGATCACTGAAACGGCTACCGTTGTTGCGGTAAATGGTGACAAAGTTACCGTTAGCGCTTCGGTGAAAACGGCATGTGGTAGTTGTCAGGCGGCTGAAGACTGTGGCACCAGTGCAATAGCAAAAGCGTTTTCGCCTAAGCAGCAAACCTTCGATTTGGTTTCGCCATTGCCGCTGCAAGCCGGTGATTTGGTTACTCTGGGTATTCCCGAAGCACATTTGCTATCTGCATCATGGATGATGTATGTCGTGCCTTTGCTGGTTTTGATTGGCAGTGCAGTAATACTAAGTGAACTGAGCACACTGCATGAGTTGGCCGTTTTTGCGCTTTCGGGCGGCATTACCTGGCTGACCTTCAGATGGGTAGCATCGCGTTTACGGCGTCAACGCAATGGCCGTTATGAGCCTGTGATCGTAAACAAAATCAGCAACGTAGACACCCCTGTACGGTCGTAAACGACTTAATGGCGATGAATATCGCGTTTTGTTACCTACTACATTCGCTTTTAGTTCAATAAATAGGTAAAATCCGCACCCTTGAATACTGTCTGAAATCATGACGCAAGGCAATGCGCAGCCTTGGTTTGTCCGCGTTGTAATTACTTTATTTCAGACATTACATTAATTTTTTCAGGTAATTTCCAAGCATTATGCAACATAAGCACATCAGAAACTTCTCGATTATTGCCCATATCGACCACGGAAAATCCACGTTGTCAGACCGCCTAATCCAAACCTGTGGCGGTTTATCGGATCGTGAAATGGCCGCGCAGGTACTGGATTCTATGGATCTGGAGCGGGAACGTGGAATTACCATTAAAGCGCAAAGCGTTACGCTGGATTACAAGGCCCGCGATGGCGAAACGTATCAGCTCAACTTTATCGATACACCCGGACACGTAGATTTTACCTATGAAGTATCGCGTTCACTAGCGGCTTGCGAAGGCGCTTTGCTGGTGGTGGATGCGGGGCAGGGCGTGGAGGCTCAAACCGTAGCGAACTGTTATACCGCCATCGAAATGAACATGGAAGTGGTTCCGGTTCTGAATAAGATTGACTTGCCACAGGCTGAGCCAGAACGTGTTGCTGAAGAAATCGAAGACATAGTGGGTATTGATGCGGTTGATGCCGTTCGCTGCTCGGCGAAAACGGGCGTAGGTATCGAAGACGTACTGGAAGTAATTGTAAAGCAAATCCCACCACCGGAAGGGGATTTGGACGCACCGCTACAGGCTCTTATTGTCGACTCATGGTTTGACAACTATCAGGGCGTAGTATCTCTGGTACGCATTGTACACGGGCAGTTAAGCGTAAAAGACAAAATTAAAATCATGTCCAATGGTCAGGTGCATCAGGTTGATAACCTGGGTGTATTTACCCCCAAGGCCGTTGAGCGCAAAGTGCTGAAAGCGGGTGAGGTAGGCTTTATTATTGCCGGTATTAAAGAGATTCATGGTGCACCGGTAGGTGATACCATTACACTGGCAAAAGATCCCGCCGACAAACCTTTACCAGGCTTTAAAAAGGTAAAACCGCAGGTGTATGCAGGATTGTTCCCAGTTAGCTCGGATGACTACGAAGATTTTCGTGATGCACTGGCAAAGCTAAGCCTGAACGATGCGTCGTTGTTTTACGAACCAGAGAGTTCTGCGGCGTTAGGTTTTGGTTTCCGGGTGGGCTTCCTGGGCATGTTGCACATGGAGATTATCCAAGAGCGTCTGGAGCGGGAATACGATCTGGATCTTATTACAACCGCACCAACAGTAATCTATGAAGTACTGAAAACCAATGGTGAAACGATTCAGGTTGATAATCCTTCCAAATTACCCGCAGTGAACGAAATTGAAGAAATGCGCGAACCCATGGTGGAAGCGAACATTCTGGTTCCGCAGGAGTTTTTAGGTAACGTTATTACTCTGTGTATTGAGAAGCGCGGGATTCAATCCAACATGAGCTACCACGGCAAACAAGTGGCAGTTACCTACGAACTTCCTATGGCTGAAGTGGTGTTGGATTTCTTTGATCGCTTAAAATCGACCAGTCGCGGTTTTGCCTCACTTGATTACAATTTTAAGCGTTTCCAGGTGTCAGACATGGTACGTCTGGACATTCTTATCAACGGTGAACGCGTTGACGCCTTAGCCGTGATCACGCACAAAGAGAATGCACCATATCGGGGGCGTGAACTGGTTGAAAAACTTCGTGAACTCATTCCGCGCCAGATGTTCGACATTGCTATTCAGGCCGCGATTGGTAACCATGTTATTGCGCGAAGCACAGTGAAACAATTACGGAAGAACGTAATCGCCAAGTGTTACGGTGGTGACGTGAGCCGGAAGAAAAAGCTGTTGCAGAAGCAGAAGGAAGGTAAAAAACGGATGAAGCAGGTAGGGAACGTGGAATTGCCACAAGATGCCTTCCTTGCAATACTCAAGGTATCTAAGTAATGGCTAATTATTTTTCAATTTTGCTGGTGATCCTAACGCTGGGATCGGGTTTGATTTGGCTGTTGGACGCCGTGTATTTCGGTCCGAAACGCCGCGATCGCTCAAATGCGGTAGCTGGGTTTGGCGAATCGGCTTTACAGCCAGATGACAAACTTCCCTATTTGGTAGATACCGCCCAGCAAATATTCCCGGTCATTGCGTTTGTGTTGGTATTGCGTTCGTTTTTATACGAGCCATTTCAAATCCCATCCGGTTCTATGATGCCCACGCTGCTGGTGGGTGACTTTATTCTGGTAGAAAAATACGCTTACGGTTTGAAAGATCCGGTATTCCGCCACAAATTCATTGAAACCGGTGCGCCGGAGCGCGGTGATGTAGTGGTGTTTAAATACCCAGAAGATCCTAATGTAGACTTCATTAAGCGAGTAGTGGGATTACCCGGCGATACGGTAATTTACCGCGACAAGAAAATTTACATCAAGCCTGCCTGTGTGAGCGGTGCAAAATGTGAAGAGTTTACGGTAATGCCACAAGAGTTCGTAAGCAGCGGTGAATTTGTGCAGCACCTTACGCCACTTCGACGCATGACGGAGCAACTGGGCAAAGTACCTCATGACATTTTGCAGCATCCAACGGGTGAAGCCAGTCCGCGTGAGTTCTTCACTCAGCCCGGTACTAAAATGAACGAGTGGATTGTGCCGGAAGGTCAGTATTTCGTGCTGGGTGATAACCGCGACAACAGCCGTGACAGTCGCTTCTGGGGATTTGTGCCCGATGAAAATCTGGTAGGAAAAGCCGTAGCCATTTGGATTAGCTTTGAGTTTGACCGACCTACCAGCAGTTGGGTGCCGTCCTGGATCCCATCAGGTGTGCGTTTTGGCCGTGTAGGTGGCATTCAGTAATGCTAGGGATTAACCCATATGCCAGGCTGTCCCGTCAAATCGGTTACGAATTTAAAGATAACAGCCTGCTTAAGCAAGCGCTTACGCACCGAAGTGCCGCTAAAGTGCACAATGAACGTCTGGAGTTCTTAGGCGATGCAGTGCTGGGCATGATCATTGCCAAAGAACTTTATGACAAATTTCCGCAAGTACCCGAAGGCAAGCTTACCCGCATGCGTTCCACCCTGGTAAAAGGCGACACGCTGGCCGAACTGGCCCGTGAGTCTGATGTGGGTGAACTTATGAATCTGGGGCCGGGCGAACTGAAGAGCGGCGGACACCGTCGCAGTTCAATTATTGCCGATGCCATGGAAGCCATTATCGGTGCAATTTACCTGGAGGCCGGATTAGCACAGGCCGAAGAAGTGGTACTGCATTTGTGGAAAAGCAGAATTAATAAGCTCGATCCCAATGAACACCCTAAGGATGCCAAAACCCGTCTTCAGGAATATTTGCAGTCGCGCAAGCTGCCTTTGCCACTGTATGAGGTGGTTGAGATCACCGGTAAAGACCACGCGCAAACCTTTGTGGTGCATTGTCAGGTTGCCAATCTCGACGCGCCATTTGAGGGCGTGGGAAGTAGTCGCAGGAAAGCTGAGCAACAAGCCGCTAAACTGGCCTTTGAGACATTAACCAATGACTGATTTTGAACAACCGGATTTACCGGATACGCCAGAAGGTAACACGCGCTGCGGTTTGGTGGCCATAGTGGGGCGGCCCAATGTTGGCAAGTCGACCTTGCTCAACTGTTTACTGGGCCAGAAAGTAAGTATTACCTCACGTAAACCGCAGACTACAAGGCACCGTATCCTTGGTATCGATACCGACGGCAATTGCCAGACAGTGTATGTAGATACCCCCGGATTGCACAGCGAAGAAAAACGAGCCATCAACCGATTAATGAACCGCGCTGCAGCGAGTTCACTGGGAGAAGTCGGACTGGTGTTGTTTGTGGTGGAAGGTACCCGCTGGAACAACGACGACGATATGGTGCTGACCAAAGTAAAGCAGTCAGGCCTGCCATGCATTCTGGTAGTAAACAAACTTGATAAAGTACCCAGCGAAGATGCTTTAATTACTCACCTTCAGGTTTTGCAACACAAGCACGATTTTGACGAAATCATTCCAATGAGTGCTAAACAAACCAAACAGGTTGATCGACTGCGGGATTTGGTGCGTAAACGTCAGCCAGAAAGTGAGTTTTATTTTCCGGAAGACTACATTACCGATCGCTCAAGCCGCTTTATGGCAGCGGAAATTATCCGCGAAAAGCTGATGCGCTTCACCGGTGACGAGTTGCCTTATTCCACTACAGTGGAAATTGAGCAATTTAAGCTGGCTGAAAACGGGGTATACCGTATTAATGGTTTGATTCTGGTTGAGCGTGAAACGCAAAAGCGCATGGTGATTGGGAAAGGCGGAAAGCACCTGAAAACCATTGGTGAGCAAGCCCGACTGGATATGGAGCGCCTGTTCGACAATAAGGTGTTTCTAGAACTCTGGGTAAAAGTAAAATCTGGCTGGGCCGATGATGAGCGCGCGCTGCGTTCACTGGGTTACGGTGAAGATTAAGTAAACAGGCAAATACCAATTCGCATAGAAGTTTACCCACTCAGCAACACTGGCAGGCTTTTTAGCTAGGCTTGGTTGCACAGGTTTGGTGGTTCCAA